>LR632930.1:0-4800000 GCA_902167325.1 Chitinophaga pinensis
AAATGTTTTTCATTCAGTCCAAATTTTTGTGAAGAAATTTTTCATCTTTTTTGAAGATGCGTTTTCTTTTGAAAACCTTTGCCTTCCTGCCTTTCAGCGATCCGGCGGACAATAAAAAACGATGTAAAGAACTTGTGTGTTCCGTTGTTGTTGGGGGCGCAAAGATAGCGAAAGTTTTTCCTTTCGGCCAAATTTATCTTTTACTTTTTTCAGCTTTCATTTTGAAGAACATTTTCCCTCATCCTGTAAGCCACATCCATATTGAGTTTCAACAGAATGCTTTCGTAAAATGCCTCGAAAAGAACTACTTGTTTTCCGTGTTAACGGGACGCAAAGATAGCGTGTTCTATTCCTTCTTTCCAAATGTTTTTAACCCTTTTCTCTAAGTATTTATCAGAACCAGCCACCACAAAGGATTACACTCACAAACTTTCTCCGAAAGAACCCGCAGGATACTGCACCTGCATCAAACATAACCCCTGCGGTGGCACCGCAAAATCTGCCTGCGTACAATCCTTACTCTCTATCGCCGCACGAAACCCCTCCACCGAAAGCCGCCCCCTGCCTACCCTTAGCATCGTTCCCACCATCCCGCGCACCATCCCGCGCAGAAAACGGTTCGCACTCACGTTATAGACTATACGCCCATCCTCTTCCCTCCACTCCGATTCCCGGATCGTACAGTTAAACGTCTTCACCTGCGTGTTCCGCTTCGAAAACGTACTGAAATCAATATACTCCGTCAATATCCCCGCAGCCTCCTGCAACAACCCCATATCCAGCCGGTAAGGAAAGAAATAACCCCGATCCCGCAGAAACGGATCCTTCGCGGTATATAATGTATACTCATACGCCCGCCCCGTTGCCGCAAACCGGGAATGCAACTCGTCCCCCACCGGGTATACCCCATTCACCACAATATCAGGCGGTAAAATCGCATTCATCTTATACACGAACTGCGGATGCAGCGGCTTTTCCATATCAAAGTGCAGGAAATTCTGCCGTGCATGCACCCCCGCATCCGTACGGCTGGAACCCGTAGTTTCCACCTTCTCCCGCATCAGCACACTGATCCCGCGGTCGATCTCCGACTGCACCGTCAATGTGTTTTCCTGCACCTGAAAACCGCTGTAACGGGCACCCATATAAGCTACTTCAATAAAATACCTGGCCATAATCCGCGAAAGTAGACATTTTTAAAAAGACAAATGGTGAACAGATACCTCCGCTCACCATTTGCAAAATTCATTTATCATTACTACCGTTTCAACATTGCTTTGAACCGGTTCTTATAGTAACTATCCGTCAGCAAATCAGCCAGTTTGGCGAAATTATCGGAATCATACGTCCGCGCATAAGCCGCATCCATCAGCTGATATCGGTTCTCATCAGTTGAGATCAGTTGTGTCAGCGCCCTTACCTGCTCCGTACTTACACAGGTATTGCGGGTGCCTTTACGGAAGGCATCCACCATATCCGCATCCGTTTTTCTGCTGTTCATGGTACGCAGTAACTTACGGAACGCTTCTGTTTCCAATACTTTAGGACAATCGCTGTTCACCATCTTCAGGTCATCCCTCTTCTCTTCCGCGCGCTTATCTTTCGCTGCAGGTGCAGTTTCGTGCCAGCCTGCATTCGCCACACTGTCGCGTGCCAGGGCTGCACGGTCTTCCGCTTCACGGGCAGCTTTCCGCTGCTGCTTACGGGCTTCCCGCGCTTCTTTAGCACTGCTTCCTCCTTCTTCCGGAACTACTTCTTCAGCAGCCGGAATGGTTGCAGGAACTGTGGCGGGTGCGGTAGCCGGCACAGTAGTGGCCGGTGCAGTACCGAAATCTATAAACTCAGGCTCATTGCCTTCCTTCTTCTTTTTGGACTTCTTCAGCTTCTCTTCAGGTACCTTTTCTTCAACAGGCTGTTCTTTCACCGAATCTTCCACTGCAGGTGCAGCTTCTGCTTCTTTCAGCGCTTCTTCCGCAGCGGCACGCTTTTCATCTTCCAGCACGGTACCCAGCAGGGCCTTTTCCTCTTCTGTCAAAGGCTCCCGCTCTCCTTTCTTCCGCTTCTTAGCAGGTTTTTCCGCTTCAGCAACCGGTACCGAAGCATCTACAGGCACTTCCGTAACCACTGCAGGCTTGGGCTTCGGAAGCTCCATTTCTGCCGGCCGGTCGTCTGTCACCACTTTATCCAGCGATTCAGCGAAGCTGTTTTTCTTCTTCGGCACACTGCCCGGCTCTGTTTTCGCTACCACGGGTGTAGTATCAACAGGCATTTCGGCTTTAGGCGCTTCCACTACAGGCTTTTCTTCAGCAGGTGCAGCTTCCGCTTTCTTCGCGAGGGCTGCTTCCACATCGGCCTGTACGTTATTAATAAGCTCTTTCTGTTCAGGCGTGGCACTGTCGCTGGAGATACGGGTGATAGCAACCGCTTCTCCTTCGGCAGGCTTTTCTGCCGGTTCAGCACCCCCGGCACCGGCGGATTTAAGGGAGGCGAACGTCTGCAGGTCGTACAGCGCCCAGTCCTTATCCCCGGTGTTTTTCAGCAGGTAACCATAATCACGGTTGCCGGCGAGGCGGATGGTGAATTGCTGCTCCCCGCCTTCCCCTTTAGGGAAACCAATGGTAACCGGCACCTTACCGGCTTCCAGCCTGGGAAGGATCACATACCCTTTCACGGAGGAACTATGCAGTTTCCCTTCCAGTTTCACATAAAATGGTTGCTGCTTCTCGTGCTGTATATATACAAAATACGACGCATCCTGCGCGGCAAGGCCCGTGCAAGTCAGCAGGCCGCACGCCAGATACAACAGTTTCAGTTTGATTGATTGCATAATGATGTCTGATACAAATATTATTCCAGCACAATAAGGACTTCCCCTTTTTCCACGGCTTTCCGCTCGGAAACCCGGATCTCCTTCACCACCGCATCTGCAGTGGATTTAAATACATTCTCCATTTTCATGGCTTCCAGTATCAGAACAGGGTCTCCCTTCTGGATCGACTGCCCCGGTACTACGAGGATTTTTAGTACCATACCCGGCATGGGCGCCTTGATATCGTTTACCTTCCTGGTGGCGGCTTCGCTGAGTCCCATGGATGCCAGGAGGCGGTCCATCGGCCCTTCCAGCCCTATTTCGTAAACGGATTGCCCGATACGGAGGGTTACTTTCTTCTCCGCGCCGTCGGTACTCACCACTTCCGCCACGAAGCTCTTACCGTCCATCAGAACACTGAACCCGCCCGATGGCAAAGGCTCCGCACTCCAGGTTACGGCCTTTCCGTCGCATTCAGGCGAACCTTCTGCGCCGGAAGGGATTATTTCATACGGCTTGCGGCCGTTAACTGTCGCTTTGATCATATAAAAAACAGGTCCTATCTGTACAAAAATAACAATTTTAACCGCTTGCGTCGTTTTTGGGCCATTTGTTTAAATTTGACCCCTGCCCTCCCGGAGGGCGCTTATTTTTGATCAAATCGTTTTGCATGTATTTAAAAACAACAAAAATTCCTGCTCTTCTTGTGGCCGGAATCGCCATGATGGGACTTTACTCACCCGTCTTCGCACAATCCGCCCCCGAAAAAGAGGATCCGTTACTCAAAATCTACCGGGCATCCCCTACCAAAATCAACAATGTAGTCCACACCAAGCTTGACGTACGTTTCGATTATGCCAAACGCCACCTCATCGGCAAGGCATGGATTACGCTTAAACCCCACTTTTACCCGACAGACAGCCTGACCCTCGACGCAAAAGGCATGGACATCCGCTCCGTATCACTCGTTCAAACGGCAGGCGGCACTGTAGCAAAGTTCCCTTCAGACGGACTTCTTAAAACCGCGCGCACTACGCCGCTTCAGTACAAGTACGACGGACAGGAGATCCGCGTAAAGCTCAATAAAACATACAGCAGCAACGATTCCTATATTGTATACGTAGATTATACCGCCAAGCCCGACGAGCTGAAAGCCGAAGGCAGCGCGGCGATCACCGATGCCAAAGGACTTTACTTCATCAACCCCGATGGCACCGATCCCAAGAAACCTATTCAGATCTGGACTCAGGGCGAAACCGAAGCTTCTTCTGCCTGGTTCCCCACGATCGACAAAACCAACCAGCGCACCACTTCGGAGATCTCCATGACGGTAGACAAGAAGTATGTTACCCTCTCCAATGGTAAACTGGTGAGCCAGAAACCCAACGCCAACGGTACCCGTACCGATACCTGGCGCATGGAACTCCCCCACGCCCCCTACCTTTTTATGATGGCGGTAGGCGATTTTGCAGTTGTGAAAGACAGCTGGCGCGGTAAGGAAGTGAACTATTACGTGGAAAAGGAGTACGCTCCCCACGCCAAAGCCATCTTCGGCAACACGCCTGAAATGATGACCTATTTCTCCAAAATCCTCGGATACGACTACCCCTGGGTGAAATACAGCCAGGTAGTAGTACGCGATTATGTTTCCGGGGCTATGGAAAACACCACGGCTACCATTCACGGCGACTTCCTTCAGAAAACCGACCGCGAGCTGCTCGATGATGACGACCGCCTCGGCGAATCTGTGATCGCACACGAACTGTTCCACCACTGGTTCGGCGACCTCGCCACCTGTGAGTCGTGGAGCAACCTCACCATGAACGAGTCTTTCGCTGACTATAGCGAATACCTCTGGTTCGAACATAAGTTTGGGAAAGACGCGGCTGATGAGCATGGATATGCTTCCATGCATAACTACATGGAAACTGCCCAATACCGTGGAGATCACCACCTCGTACGTTTCCATTACAGCAACAAGGAAGAGATGTTCGACGCCATCACTTACCAGAAAGGCGGCCGCATCCTCCATATGCTGCGCAACTACCTCGGCGACGAAGCATTCTTCAAAGCCATGAACCTTTACCTGAAAACGAACGCCTTCAAAGCCACCGAATCCCACCATTTCCGTTTGGCTGCCGAAGAAGTATCGGGTCAGGACCTGAACTGGTTCTTCAACCAATGGTATTTCGGACAGGGCTACCCTACGCTCGATATCTCCTACGATTACAGCAAAGCCGGGCAGGCCGTAGTGAACATCGAGCAAAAGGGCGATAAGATCTTCGACCTCCCCATTGCCGTTGATTTGTATGAAGGTGGTAAAAAGACCCGCCATTCCATCCGCATCAATGAAAAAACTAACCAGTTCAGCTTCCCCGTTAGCGGTAAGCCCGATTTCGTGAATGTGGATGCCGACAAGATCCTCATCCTCGAAAAAACGGACCGCCGCAACCTGGCCACATATGTGTTCCAGTATAAAAACGCTCCTACCTACCGCGACCGCCGCGAGGCTATCGAGGAATGCCTGAAGCAGCAAACCAGCAATGCAGACGCCCGCGCCACTGTTATTGCCGCCATAAAGGATAAGTACGAAGGCCTCCGCGCACTCACCATTGCAGGCATCAAAATGGATAATAACGACATTAAAACCGCCGCTATTCCTATTTTGCTCGACCTCGCGAAAAACGATCCTGCAGCTCCCGTACGTGCCGCTTCCCTCAAGCAGATCAGCAAACTGAAAGACGCACAATACGCCGCACTCTTTGAAGCCGCACTGAAAGACCGCTCTTACCTCGTGGAAGGCGCCGGACTCGTTGGCCTGGCCGAACTCGACATTAAGAAGGCCTACCCGCTTGCCAAAGCCATGGAAAAAGATGCCCGTGGCGCACTGGGAACCGCTATCGCTAATGTGTACGCACAGAACGGGAGCGAGGAAGACGTTGCCTATTTCGCCACTAACCTCGCCAACAGCACAGGCCAGGAAAAAATCGGCGCCGCTATTCTTTACCTCGGCATCCTTGGCCAGGTAGATAATACCGCACTGGTGAATAAAGGGGTAGACCAGGTATTCGAAAGCATCACCCAATTCAACAACAGCTGGGTGAACAACTACATCGTAAACCTGATGCAGCCCATCGCCAAGAAGAAACAGGAAAAAGCCGCAGCAGCCTCCACTACTGAACTCCGTAACGAACTTAGCAAACAGGCTACGCACATCCTGCAAACCGTACAGAAAATCAAAGAAAGCACGAAGGAAGATTAATACTCCCTTCTGCCTTCTCCTTACTATTCAGCAGCTCTCCCACCGGGGAGCTGCTTTTTTTATGGTATTTCTTCCCGGCGATTATTATCTTCAGTGCAATAAATTCCACCGGCTGATGCTATCACCCTTGTTGCTCGTACTGCTATCCATCCTCCTGCTGATCCTCCTGATCATGTGGGCCAAGCTCGATACTTTCATATCCTTTATCATCGTCAGCATCCTGCTGGCCATGGCCTGCGGACTGAATGGACCCGCCATCGGGAAGTCCATCACAGGCGGCATAGGCGCTACGTTAGGTTCACTGGTCACTATTCTTGGCTTCGGCGCCATGCTGGGCAAGCTGGTGGCCGACAGTGGAGCAGCACAGCGCATCACCTCCTCCATGGTCAGCATTTTCGGAACCCGCTATATTCAATGGGGTATGGCACTGGCCGGGCTGCTGGTGGGCATCCCTATGTTTTACACGGCAGGCTTCGTAATTGTAGTGCCGCTCATCTTCGCCACCGGACTATCCACCCGGCTGCCACTGTTGTACCTTGGCATCCCCATGATATCCGCCTTATCCACCGCGCATGGATTCCTGCCGCCACACCCTTCACCCACTGCCATCAGCCAGCAGCTGGGGGCCGATCTCGGCAAAACGCTGGTATACGGCCTTATCATCGCCATACCTACCATCGCCATAGCCGGCCCGTTATTCGGCAGTACACTCCGCAAAATGGAGGTAACGCCGGAGCAGGGTTTATTGCAAATCACTCCGCGAACCAATGCGGAGATGCCCGGCCTTGGCATCAGTCTTTTCACGGCCTTGCTCCCGCTCATACTCCTTACCATTACTACCGCACTCGACCCCATTATGGGAGCCAACAGTGCGCTCAGGCCCGCCATATCCGTCATAGGTGATCCTAACATCGCCATGCTCCTGTCTGTACTCGCAGCCATTTATTTCCTTGGACTGCGCCGCGGGCAACCCATGAAGCAGGTCATGAAATCACTTGAAACCGCTTTCAAGGATGTAGCCCCCATCATGCTCATCATTGCCGGCAGCGGCGTTTTCATGCAGGTGATTAAAGATGGCGGCATCAATACCTACATCGGAGAATCCATGCGGGGCCTGTCTTTATCACCCATTGTACTCGGCTGGCTCATTGCCGCCGCCATCAGGGTTTGTGTAGGATCAGCCACCGTAGCAGGCCTCACCACTGTGGGCATCCTCCTCCCCCTTATCCAGCAGCAACATGTACACCCCGAGCTGATGGTACTCTCTATCGGCGCCGGCAGCCTCATGTTCAGCCATGTGAACGATGGCGGCTTCTGGCTCTTTAAAGAATATTTCAACCTCACCCTCAAACAAACCTTCGCTACCTGGTCGGTCATGGAAACGATCGTATCCGTTTGCGGACTCCTCGGCGTACTGGTACTGCAACAGTTTTTACCGGCGTAAACTGCCGCACCGGCTTGCAGGGAATTGCGGTTAGTATTGTCAAAATTGGCTACAGCTATGAAACATATGCATTACAGCAGGTAAGGATTATATATTTAGTATATCAGGAGTTACCGGAAAGTTACCTCACTGACCCTAAACTTGCCAAAGTTGCAATAAATGATTCGAGATAAGGGCAGAACTATTGCAAATACTGCAAATAATTCCATTGGAAATGCAAATAATATTAAGTTAACTTTAAACAAATTTCGTGATGACTGCAGCTGACAATTTCGCCGCACTGGGTATGGTTTTACCACCTCCACCCGCGCCCAAAGGAGTTTACAAGCCATTACTGATCGTAGACCGCTTCGTTTACGTTTCCGGTCATGGCCCTGTTTTACCAGATGGCTCACTTTTGCACGGCAAAGCAGGTATTGACGTAAATGCCGATGGCGCGAAACTGGCCGCCCAGCAGGTAGGCCTCACCATCTTATCCACGCTCATTTCTCAACTCGGCTCACTCAACCGCATCAAGCGGGTCATTAAAGTGCTGGGAATGGTGAACGCTACCCCTGAATTCGGAACGCATCCCCATGTCATCAATGGCTGCAGTGAACTGTTTGCCAAAATCTGGGGACCGGAAAATGGCATTGGCGTACGCAGTGCGGTAGGCATGGGATCACTGCCCGATAACATCACTGTTGAGATTGAAGCTATTTTTGAATTATCAGACTAATCGTTTCATGCAACCTGTCGAACAGCTACCAGTAAATACTCCCGCGGAACTTCCATCCCCGGCGCTCCTCGTTTTTCCTGACCGTATCGCTGCCAACATCCGCAGGATGATTGACATGGCAGGCGGCCCGGAAAGACTCATGCCGCATGTTAAGACCCATAAAATGGCGCCGGTTGTAAAGATGCAGCTGGAGCAGGGCATTACCCGTTTTAAATGCGCCACACTCGCCGAAGCCCGTATGCTTGCCGAAGCCGGCGCATCAGACATACTGCTCGCCTATCAGCTCAATGCTCCAATGGCAACGGCTTTCGTGGATCTGCAGCACGCTTTCCCCGATATACGGTTTGCCTCACTGGCTGATAATATTGCTTCGGCCCGGCTGATGAACGACCTCCATGCTACTTACCCGGGCAGCAAAGCCATCCTTTATATTGATATAGACAACGGCATGCACCGCACAGGCATCGCACCTGATAAAACGGCCGAACTCTGGCGCGCACTGCAGTCGCTCCCCAATGTACTGCCTGCTGGTCTCCATGTATACGATGGTCATATCCGCGATACAGACCTTGCTGCACGTACCCGCATTTGCGACGAAGCCTTTGCGCAGGTAGAAAAACTGGCTGCCGAACTGAAAGTTCCGGAAATCATTGCCGGAGGCACTCCTACTTTTCCCATACACGCCCGCCGGAAGCATGTGACCTGCAGCCCCGGCACCTGCCTGTTATGGGACGAAGGATATGGCACCGGCCTGCCAGACCAGCCTTTCCTCGTAGCCGCACAACTCATTACCCGCGTGATCTCCAAACCACAGGAGGGATATATTACGCTCGACCTGGGGCACAAAGCCGTATCAGCCGAGAACCCGATCACCAGGCGCGTCTTCTTCCACGGCCTGCCAGATTATGAAGTGATATCACAGAGCGAGGAGCACCTTGTCGTGAAAACACCGGCCGCCGCTACGTTACAGGTAGGCGATATACTCTACGGAACCCCCTGGCATGTATGCCCCACCGTAGCATTGTACAACGAAGCCATCGTGATCGAAAACGGCGCATACAGCAACACCTGGCCTATCGCACGCGGACGAAAACTTATTTAAGACAATATTTCAACCTTCATAAACCTATGCAATCATTGATCTTCGACGCGCACCTGGACCTGAGCATGAATGCCCTGGAGTGGAACCGCGACCTTACCAAATCTGTACAGTCCATCCGCGACCGCGAACAGGGCCTTACCGATAAACCCGACCGCACCCGCGGCACCGTTTCCCTGCCCGAAATGCGCAAAGGCCGCGTTGGCCTCTGTGTAGCTACACAGATAGCACGGTATGTTGGACTGGATAATCCCCTCCCCGGCTGGCATTCGCAGGAACAGGCATGGGCGCAAACGCAGGGGCAGCTGGCCTGGTATCAAACCATGGCTGCACGCGGCGAAATGAAACAGATCACCAATGCCGACGAGCTTTCCGCCCATATCAAACTGTGGGAAAACGCGGAAGATACCAGCTCACTCCCCGTGGGCTTCATCCTCAGCCTCGAAGGTGCCGACTCTTTTTATGAACTGGCCTGCGTGGAAAAAGCCTGGGCTTACGGCCTGCGTGCCATCGGCCCTGCGCATTACGGGCCGGGTGTGTATGCATACGGCACCGATTCCACCGGCGGACTCGGCACCAAAGGCCGCGCTTTACTAAAAGAAATGGACCGCCTCGGCTTCATCCTCGATGCCACCCACCTTTGCGATGAAAGCTTCTCGGAAGCCATGGATATTTATACCGGCCCGGTTTGGGCCAGCCATCATAACAGTCGCGCCCTTGTGCCACATAACCGCCAGTTCAGCGACGAGCAGTTTTCCCTCCTCATCCAACGTGGCGCTGTGATAGGTACTGCTTTTGATGCGTGGATGCTCATCCCCGGGTGGCAGCGTGGCGTAAGTACGCCGGAAAGCACGGGCGTATCGCTGGAACATGTGGCCAACCACATCGACCGTATCTGCCAGCTGGCCGGTAACAGCCGGCATGCCGCCATCGGCTCTGATCTCGACGGGGCTTTTGGTACCGAGCAATCTCCCAAAGACCTCGGCACTATCGCCGGTCTGCAGAAAGTACCCGACATACTGCGGCAACGCGGATACAAGAGTACCGACATCGACAATATCATGCATAAAAACTGGATCCGGTTTTTGCTGGATGCCTGGAAATAACGTTACTTGCAACGGCCATGCTTCACCGCATGGCCGTTCTTCTTCATCCCCAAACTCAAACCATGTCAACTACCCCGGCGATCGGTACTGTTACCGTCCATTTCAACAACAAACCTTTCCAGATCGAGTATTTCCACCGGCCGGGGCACAAGGGCGAGATCCTTTTCGTGCATGGCCTTGGCGGAGCAAAAGAAAATTACTGGGAAGCCTGTAAATCCCCCGCACTGAAAGGATATTCACTCACGGCATTCGACAACCCGGGTACCGGTAACAGCACTTACTATAACGATATGCCGCTACAGGTCGATGACCTTGCAGACATCACGGCACAGTTCATTGATGCAGCAGGGCTGCAGCAGTTTATTCTCACCGGCACCAGTATGGGCGGCCTCACTACATTACTGTACCTCCGCACGCCAGGGCTTTCCCGGGTGAAAGGATATGTGAACATCGAAGGGAACCTTTTACCGGAAGATTGTATGTTTTCCAGTAAAGTGGTGCAATTCCCACAGGCAGCATTCGTAGATACAGTTTTCCCGCAAACAATCACAGAAATGAAAAAGCGGGGGAACGCCGGCTTTCATATTATTGCCAATAACCTGGAGTTAAATACAAATTCCACAGCGTACTATCACTATTCCTTCCAGACGGTGCAGTATTCTGCTGACGGTGCATTGCTCCAGCAATTCCTGCAACTCCCGGTACCTCGCATCTTTATTTACGGCAGTGAAAACCACACGCTTTCTTATCTCCCGCAACTGAGTGCAGCAGATATGACGGTGGCAGAAATCCCGGACAGTAATCATTTTGTGTTTTATGATAATCCTGTGGAGATGTACAGGGCGATAGGGGCATTCGCCGATTCGCTGGATGCATAAGTAAAACGCATGCCGATAAGACAAAGAGGGGACTGAATAGCTCAGTCCCCTTTTCTTTTTTGGGGTTTGTACCTGTTTTTCGAGTTACCGACGTGTCTTTTAATGGTATAGGCGATGTGTTAGTAAGTAAGTTCGATTTGTCCACGGATCTCTCCGCCAGGATGGGCTGCAGTGTGAATATTCACATACCATTTTCCGCCCAGCAGATCTTCTTCCTTCTGGTTTGTTCCATTCAGGGTAAAGCTGGTGGAGAAGGATCCGGCCGGGGTGAGGGAAAGGATAGGGGTGAAATTCTGCAGCACACCTGCATTTGCCCCTTTGGCTGCCGGACCGTGAATATGAGCCAGGGTAGCATTACCGCTGAGGCCCTGCCAGCGCACGGTAATGGTAAGTACCTTGGAATCACGGTTGTAAGAGGCATCGAAACTGCCCGTGGCAGTGGTAGTTACGGCAGGGAATTCCTGCGCACCGCTCATAGGTGCGTTGTTAACAGTGTAGAGGTTATCATCTTTATCCTTTTTACAGGACAGTGCCGGCAGGCAGCAGGCGGCGAGCAACACGAATGCCCAGGCTTTCAAGTTTTTCATATCGCGTTTTCGGAGAATACGCAGCCGGCAGACAAAGGGTTGCCTGTGTTAAGCTTTCACCACCCTGCTTTCTATATTACTCCAGCGCCACGGCGTACCATCGAGGGATATACCGCCGATCCAGGAATTATCTGCGGGTGCATGGGCAAGAAACGCCTGTTCTCCCCGCAGCACTTCGCGGCCAAGATCTGTGAGCCGGATCATTTCGTTATCTCGCTGCAGCACACCGGCCCTTGCCATGCGTTGCAGGATAACGTCGAGCTGGAAGTCTCCGAAGCCATAAATCTTCTTTTCGTTCCAGAACTGGTTATAAAGGGCACGTTCGCTAAGGGGCCCGATCGTTATTTTTTCGAGGAAGAAGTGTTCGATGCTGTTGAGGCCCGTTTCCTGGGAAGGGAGCCTTTGGAGGTGGGCCAGGAGGGCGCCGCCTAGATAAGGAAGATTGGGGGCTGTGCGGTGGGTAAGGGCCTCCAGCGCCAGGGGGTCCCGGCCTGTATATGCTTCCCAGGCTGCAGATGCCAGCTGCCAGTCGGCTGCTTCAAGGTAGTTCCTCTTTTCGAATAGTGCCGGCAAATGTTCCGGTTTCAGCATACCCAGCCCTTTGAAGTCAGCAACTTCGGGGTGGTTACCGGGTTGCACCACGCTTACGCGGGGCATGGGTGTATTTAGTTTGAGCAGATAAGTGATGAGGAAGATGAGGTTGACCTGGCAAAAGAGGTCGAATTCGAACCAGAGCACGATCTCCTCATAATTGGGCGCTTTCTGGATGGTTTTACGGGCACCGGCGATATCTGCCTGGTATGCCGCTGCGTTGATCCCGTACTTTTCATGGAGGTAAGCCGCTCTTCTTTCAAAAAACAGGCTCATGTCGCAGCCGGGCGGGGTTAGGCCTTCGCTGAGCATTTCGCGCCATACAAGCGCTTCTCCGGGGAGACCACTTTTATCAAAGATGGTGCGCGTAGCGTCGCCGTTTAGGATTTGGAGTAACATAAAAAACGGATTTTCAGTCAGATAGCGAATGTAACGATTCTTTCACTATACGCCGACCGAAAATCCGTTGAATAATTTAATCCGGGTTACCAGCTTCCGCTGGCGCCGCCTCCGCCGCCGGACCCGCCGCCAAAGCCGCCAAATCCGCCGCCGCCGAAGCCACCGCCTCCACCGCCTCCCCAGCTGCTGCCACCGCCGCCGCCAAGGCTGCTGCCGATCATGCCTCCGAGGATACCACCGAATACACTATCGCCCCGGCGGGACATTACCCTTCCTCCCCTGCCACCTCCGCCGCCACGGCTGCCGAAGATGATGAGGATGATGATAATAAAGATGATAATACCGAAGATGCTGCCACCTCCTTTGCCTTCGCGGGAGCTGCGGGGCACACCTTTATATTCACCGGCTGCTGCCGCAATGATTTTATCCGTTGCCTCATCCAGCCCCTGGTAATAATGCCCCTGCTGGAATGCGGGCTTGATGATCTTATTAATGATCCCGAAAGCCACGGCATCGGGGATGGAACCCTCCATACCGTAACCGGTTTCTATCCGGATGCGGCGGTCGTCCATAGCGGCGAGGATGAGCACGCCATTGTTCTTTTTGCTGCCGATACCCCAGTCCCGAAGGATTTTCAGGCCATATTCGGAGATATCGTAATCGCCGGTAGTTTTCACGATCACGATGGCGATCTCGGTGGAGGTACTGTCGTTATACGCCACCAGTTTCCTTTCCAGTTCGTTTATTTCTGACTGAACGAGGATACCCGCATTATCGTTGACGAGCCGGGGCGGCACGGGTTTCTGCGGGATGTCCTGCGCGGAAGCGCCAAGCCCGAGCCATACAAGCCCCAGAGCAAGGAACCAGCGCAGCAATAATATGTTTCGTTGCTTATGCATCATTATCCGTATCTACTTACCAAAAACAATATCATCCGGCAGCTCGTTGGAATCGCCGGATTCGTATGGGAAATACCGCAGGAGGGATTCCCCGATCTCTTTTACACATTCCTCGATGCCTTCCACGATGCGCTGGCCGGAAAAATGGCTGCGGAGGAGGTCGGCTTCATGCTTCCAGAAGTCGTCTCCCACTTTTTCGTGGATCCCCTGGTCGCCCAGGATGGCGAACTGATGGTCGCGCAGGGCGATGTACAGGAGTACGCCGTTGCGTTGTTTTGTTTTTTCCATACCGAGGGAAAGGAAAGCTTCGCGGGCACGGTCCATCGGGTCTACATACTCACAATGGCTTTCCACGAAGAGGCGGATTTCACCTGAAGTGAGCCTTTCGGCATGGCGGATAGCCCCGATGAGGCGGTTCTTCTCATCGTCGGTAAAGAATTCTCTTTTCTTAAAGGGGAACAGTTTCATAAGAAACGTATGTTAGGCATCCGGTAAAAAGACGGCCGGGGGCAGTGTTAGCTGCCCCCGGGCCGCCCTTTATGGAGGCGTTATGATCTAGAATTGGACCTTGGGTGCCTTTTCAGCGCCTTCGGCCGCCTTGAAGTATCCTTTCTCTTTGAACCCGCCGAGTCCGGCGATGATGTTATTAGGGAAGGTGCGGATACTGCTGTTGAAATCGTTCACGGCAGTATTGAAATCGTTGCGGGAAACCGCGATCCTGTTCTCTGTGCCTTCGAGCTGAGCCATAAGGGTCTGGAATTGCTCGGTGGTACGCAGTTGAGGGTATTGCTCCACGGTTACGAGTAAACGGCTGAGTGCGCCGCCAAGCTCGCCCTGGGCCTGCTGGAATTTGGCTACATTTTCAGGGGTCAGATTATCTGCATTCACCTGAACAGACGAAGCTTTGGAACGGGCTTCAATCACTTTGGTAAGGGTTTCCTGCTCGAAATTGGCGGAGCCTTTTACCGTGCTTACCAGGTTGTCTATCAGATCAGCCCGGCGTTGGTATTGACTTTCCACGTTGCCCCATGCTTTTTTCACTGATTCTTCGCTCTTAACTATTCCATTGTACTTGCTGCAACCGAAAAAACCCAGGAGTACCAGGAGAATGATCACAATGATTCCAGTTTTCATATTGATTCTATTTTAAATGAAAATAACGGGTATGCTCAAACCTACAAGAAATAACGGAAAGCGCAAAAATAGGTTTAGTGTAAAAGCGGTTACTGCCCAACTTCCAGCGGTTACGAAAACATTAACAGCGATCGTCAGAAAGTTAGAACCGGGATTACGAAAAATATCTATGTTTGGGTTGGTTTTCCTGCCGACACCACTGAAAGGAACGGCCGCAGGAAATTGCCGGAGAATGCTTAAAACTGTGTACAATATTTTGACACAGGCATAACAGTTCGTTGTTGCTAACTCGCTTATTTTTATTAACTTACTAAAAGTCTACCGCATACAGAATGAGTGCACAACATATTCACATCCTCTATATAGATGATGAGATCCACAATCTGAATGCTTTTAAAGCCTCTTTCAGAAGAATTTATACGGTGCAGACCGCAGAATCGGCCGAAGAGGCATACAAGCTGCTGGAAGATCATGAGTTTCACATCATTATCTCGGATCAAAGGATGCCCAGAATGACGGGAATTGAGTTTTTCGAGTCGATCCTGAACAAATACCCGGAACCCATCCGGATTTTGCTCACCGGATATGCCGATATCAACGCGGTGATCGACGCGATTAACAAGGGACAGGTATATAAATACTTCTCCAAACCCTGGAATGATGAAGAACTTCGGCACAATATCGAGAAGGCATATGAAGTGTACGCCCTCCGTAAAGAGAACCGCGAACTGACTGAAAAGCTCCTGAGCGTAAACGAACAACTCGAATTCCTGCTCCGCCAGAAGCTCATTTCCTAAGGCAAACAATTTCAATATACCAATGAGGAAGGGTAAACGCCCTTCCTTTTTTTATGCCCCACAGCCTGTAATACTCTGCTCACCTGCCGGCTCCAATCATCATTTTTCCTGCCGCGGAAACGGGCCGTCTGCCTATTTCCTTTAAATTGCGTCCATTGTGAACGTTTAATAGCTCAAAAATGCAAGTTTGGAAAGATTACCAGGCCCAGCACAAAGACCGTTTCCTGAACGAGTTGCTGGAATTGTTGAGGATCCCCTCCGTTAGCGCGGACTCCCGCCATAATGATGATACGAAACGCTGTGCCGAAGCCGTAAAGCAAAGGCTCATCGAAGCTGGTGCTGATAACGTAGAGGTATGCCCAACTGCCGGTCATCCTATTGTTTACGGTGATAAGATCATTGACCCCAAGCTCCCTACCGTACTGGTTTACGGCCACTATGACGTACAGCCAGCCGATCCCCTCAACCTGTGGGACAGCCCGCCGTTTGAACCGGTGATCAAAGACGGTAAGATCTATGCCCGCGGCTCTGCCGACGATAAAGGACAGTTTTACATGCACGTAAAGGCATTTGAAACCATGTTCCGCACCAATACCCTTCCCTGCAACGTGAAATTCATGATCGAAGGCGAGGAAGAAGTAGGCTCCGGCAACCTGGGTAAATTCCTCACCGAAAATAAAGACCGCCTGAAATCGGACGTGGTACTGATCTCCGACACCGCCATGATCAGCCTCGACACGCCTTCCCTCGACACAGGGCTGCGCGGCCTGGCTTATATGGAAGTGGAAGTAACCGGTCCCAACCGCGATCTGCACTCCGGTGTTTATGGCGGCGCAGTAGGTAACCCCGCCACTATCCTCGCAAAAATGATCGCGTCTCTGCACGACGAAAATAACCACATCACCATCCCCGGCTTCTATGACGATGTGGTGGTGCTGTCCGAATCCGAGCGTACCGCCCTTAACAGCGCGCCTTACGACGAAGCGGAATATAAAGAGGACCTGGGCGTTAGCGAACTCTGGGGCGAGAAAGGGTATTCCACTTTCGAGCGCACCGGCACCCGCCCTACCTGCGAAGTAAATGGTATCTGGGGCGGTTATACCGGCGAAGGCGCTAAAACCGTACTGCCTTCCAAGGCTTTTGCGAAAATCTCCATGCGCCTCGTTCCTAATCAGGACTGGGAAACCATCTCCGACCTGTTCGCCAAACACTTTGCATCTATTGCCCCGGCATCCGTTAAAGTGAAGGTAACGCCCCACCATGGCGGCGCGCCTTATGTAACGCCTACAGACCATGTGGCATTCAAAGCTGCATGCGAAGCCATCAACTCCACCTTCGGCAAAATGCCCATCCCGGTTCGTGGAGGCGGTTCCATCCCCATCGTAGCCCTGTTCGAGAAAACCCTCGGACTGAAAACGGTACTCATGGGCTTTGGCCTCGACAGCGACAATCTGCACTCTCCTAACGAGAAATACGGACTCGATAACTATTATAAAGGCATCGAAACCATCCCTTACTTCCACAAGTTCTTTGCGGAAATGAGCGGTAAATAACAATCCCGTAAACGAAAAAGCCCGGCAGGATCATCCTTGCCGGGCTTTTTTTATGGTTTGTAAACCTTTTACTATTTTCTAACTGCCGCAATACCGGGCAGCTCTTTACCTTCAAAGAACTCCAGCATAGCACCGCCACCGGTAGATACGTAGCTCACCTTATCGGCCAGGCCGAACTGGTTTACTGCCGCAACAGAGTCTCCACCACCTACGAGGGAGAAAGCACCGCTTTCAGTGGCTTTTACGATAGCATCAGCCACCGCTTTGGTACCACCCTGGAAAGCAGGCATTTCAAAAACACCCATAGGACCGTTCCAGAGGATGGTTCTGCTGTTGGCGATCACTTCACTGAACTGAGCGATGGCTTTTTTTCCGATATCCAGGCCCATCCAGCCGGCAGGGATGCTGTCGTTAGACACTTCCTGCGTATTGGCATCGGGTGCGAACTTATCTGCCGCAATGGAATCTTCAGGGATGAGCAGCTGTACACCAAGGGATTTGGCTTTCGCCAGCAGTTCGTTTGCCAGATCGAGCTTATCGTTTTCCACGAGGGAGTTACCGATCTCTTTGCCCTGGGCTTTCAGGAAAGTATATGCCATGCCGCCGCCAATGATGATGTTATTGGCTTTGGACATCAGGTTTTCGATGATGAGGATCTTGTCAGACACCTTAGCGCCACCGAGGATGGCGGTAAAGGGCTTCTCCGTGCTGTGGAGCACCTTTTCGGCGCTGGCGGTTTCTGCTTCCATGAGGAGGCCGAACATCTTTTTGTCTTTCGGGAAGAACTCAGCGATCACGGCCGTAGAGGCGTGCGCGCGGTGTGCAGTGCCGAATGCATCGTTTACATACACACTGCCCAGTTTGGAGAGTTTTTCTGCGAAAGCTTTGTCGCCCTTCTCTTCTTCTTTATGGAAGCGGAGGTTTTCCAGCAGGAGTACCTCACCCATCTGGAGGTTATCGGCCGCAGCTTCAGCAGCTTCACCGATACAGTCTTCCGAGAATTTCACGGTAGTACCGTCGAGCAGCTTGATGAGGCGGTTCACGAGGTGACGGAGGGAATATTTATCGGCGGGACCATCTTTCGGGCGGCCAAAGTGGCTCATCAGGATTACGGCGCCACCATCTGCCAGTATTTTCTTAATGGTGGGTACGGCGGCCTGCATACGGGTATCGTCCGTGATTTCGAGCTTATCGTTGAGGGGCACGTTGAAATCGACGCGCACCACGGCTTTCTGGCCTTTAAAATTATGCTGGGAGAATTGGCTCATGTTGGGTGAGTTTTAGGAGAGTAAGACAAAAAACCCTCCGCGCAGGCTGGGATGCAGCATGATGCGGAGGGTTGGCTGATATGTTCGGCGGCTTGATTATTTGGAGATCAGGCCTGCGAAGTGCTTCACGGTGCGTACGAGCTGGGAAACGTAGGACATTTCGTTATCGTACCAGGAAACGGTTTTCACGATTTGAACGTCGCCCTGCGTCATCACTTTGGTCTGTGTTGCGTCGAACAGGGAACCAAAGTGGATACCGATGATGTCGGAGCTAACGATTTCGTCTTCGGTATAACCGAAAGATTCGTTGGAAGCTGCTTTCATGGCGGCATTGATTTCTTCCGCAGTCACCTTCTTGTTAAGGATGGTGGTGAGTTCGGTGAGGGAACCGGTGATGGTGGGAACGCGCTGTGCGTTACCATCGAGTTTACCTTTCAGCTCGGGCAGAACGAGGCCGATGGCTTTAGCAGCGCCGGTGCTGTTAGGCACGATGTTGGCGGCTGCGGCACGGGCGCGGCGGAGATCGCCTTTCGGGTGCGGAGCGTCCAGGGTGTTCTGGTCGTTGGTGTAGGCGTGGATGGTGGTCATCAGGCCTGTAATGATACCGAACTGGTCGTTCATTACTTTCGCCATGGGGGCGAGACAGTTGGTGGTGCAGGAAGCGCAGGAGATCACGGTTTCGCTGCCATCGAGGATATCGTGGTTTACGTTGAATACAACGGTTTTGAGATCACCGGTTGCGGGAGCGGAAATTACCACGCGCTTAGCGCCTGCAGTAATGTGTGCTTCTGCTTTGGCTTTATCTGTGAAGAAGCCGGTGCACTCGATTACCACATCGATATCGTGGTTTTTCCAGGGAATTTGGGAGGGATCCTTCTGTGCGTAAATCTTCACTTCTTCGCCGTTTACAACGATCGCGTTGTCGGTGTGCTTCACATCCTGTCCAAATCTGCCTTGTGCAGAATCATATTTCAGCAAATGAGCTAATACCGCGGGGCTGGTCAGGTCGTTGATCGCAACCACGTCAATGCCGGGCATATTGTAAATCTGGCGGAATACCAGGCGGCCGATGCGACCGAAACCATTAATACCAATTTTAAGAGAAGTTCCCATTTTACACTGTAGTTTGTAGATGAAAAATTGAGTAGCGAAATTACAAGGTTAACGGGGATTAATCAATAGATATTTACTTTACACAAATTTATTTTGGAATTATCAAAATGGGGATTACCTTTGCAATCCCAAACGGGAAATGCCGCGTTGGTCAAGCGGTTAAGACGCCTCCCTTTCACGGAGGAATGACGGGTTCGATTCCCGTACGCGGTACCAACACAGACGGAGATAATACAATAGTATTGTCTCCGTTTTTATTTTGGGGTAATCCCTGCGCAAGTTGGAACATATTTAAAATACCCAATATCCCCGGAGCGTATTCATTTAAAACCCCGGCGGGCCCGTCGGTTTATTTATGGGCGACCTGTGGCCTCAAATCTGTCACTATTGTTACCTTATCCCAAAAATCATGGCTCATATCGAAAATAGCAGCACTTGCCTCATCGCGTTGCGCCCGTAGCTTACTAAGACCTTTTTTACTTTCTGCATTATGTGCATCCAACAACCTGATCGCAACATCTGCATCATGCCATTTACCTATAACATCCTGCAACTGGTCCAGATAGTCAGCATTTAAGGCAAGTTTAGTCTTCAGGCGTTTAGAACATATCTCATAAATATATCTGAGATTCTTTATTCTCTTTCGGGCTGTATGAAGTTGGTCTGCCTGCACTACTGTTACCACCGCGGCAATCTTTTTTAATTGCCGGTTAACCCAACCTTTCAGCTTTCTATCCCGTAAAGGGCGCAACAACTTCAGAAGAGACTTAACCAAATCTTTAATAATTTCATTATAATAAGTTACAAGAGAACGGAACCTTGCCGGCTCCTGTCGAAGTATAAGCCCAGCCCTGGCAACAACAACCGGCTGGCTGATATGAAATTGTTTCATCATTTGCAGATTAAGATCTGCCTCTCTGATCATTCCTGCGTGTTGAAATAATTCCCTGATGGATCGCAGCTGTACGGCAACTTGTTTCCTTCCCCTGTACAGCTGTACCAACTTTATGAATGCCTTTATTCTCTTTAGCTCTACACGCAGTGTATGTAACTCCTGCTGTTCTCCGGAGCGGGCAAAAGCACATAAGCTGCTGCTCACTTTACGCCGCCTTCTGATAAGATATTCCCTTTGCCTTTTCTGTTTAAGCATATCAGGCACTTTATAACTAAAGTTACCGCTAATTCCATTGATAATCAATAAGATTAAGTCTGCGGGTATATAGACAGTATTACCCCATTACATCGGCAAAACGATCCGTTCAGGCCAAAGCCATACAAAAACCTGAAGAAGTACCGCATTACCATATTTGAATTCCGGACTATCCAAAGTTTCGAAAACTTCTAACCCCATAATACTTTTAGCTTCGAAATTATTCAGCCAGACTGCTTCGGCTTTTCGTCATCCTGCAAACCGCAATACCACGGCATTAGATATCCTTCAATCCCCCCGGCCAACGCTCCCTTGCGGTTTCTGTATTTTCAGGCTAATAAAATCTCAATATTATGGCCATCTTAAATTCTTTAATTCCATTTACCGGCAGGCTCGGTAATATCATTTCCTACCAGCGCAATGGTAAGCACTGTTTGCGCACGGTGCCGGATAAGGTCCGGCAGACGGATAACACCCGCCGCGCTGCGAAGTGGTTCGGCGCTGCCAGCCGTAAAGGCGCCCTTATCCGCAGTGCCTTCGTTCCTGAACTGGACATCCACCCGGATCAGTTCCTCGTAAACCGCCTGAACAGCTACATTGTAAAGGCCGGCAGGAACAACCACGCAGGCCTGGTCAACTTCCGCTTTAATGGACACACCGGTCTCAGTAAGTTCTTCGGACAGCGGCCTGTGTTCTCCAAAGACGGCAAGCTGCACATCCCCCCACAGTCTTTGCCTGTATGTGAGGAAGCCGTTCGCATGGAGATAAAAGTGATCGCCTCCCGGATCGACTTTAGTACCCGTACCGTTACAGGTACAGATTCTGCCCGGATCAGCATCGATCTGAACCAGCCCCGCCAGCACTTCCATCAGTTCGAAGGCGCAGACCTGTGGGTCAACGTACCCGGTAAAGGCACCCTGGTAGTAGTTGTACAGCTAAAGTTCTTTTGGGAAGATTTTGATATCCGTGACCGGAAGTTCGAAGTAGCAGACATCATTGCGGTTGAGGAAAACCAGCCGCAGAAAGCGCCCCTCACCAAAGCAAAACCCGGTAAGGAACTACCCATCATACCAGCGGCAGCTGTCCGCAACACCGCGCCCGCTCAAAACGAACAGGCCCCCATCCAGCGGGAATAACACACCGCCATAGTAGAGAGATTTTGTTATAAGGAATTAATTATCAAACAGTTTGGAACCCAAGTCTACCCGGCAGGCCACCCCTCCGCCAGCCATTACCATGGGCCGCAGGCACCCGATCTTCACTTTACAGGCCTGCTATCACCATCACACCGCCTCCGCATCACATCCGCATCACCTCCGCATCAAGTCCACCTTCTCAACACACATCCTTGCATATCCAAGCGTATTTCAGGTCAAGTCCCCTGTATGTTGCAGTCCGTTTAAAGCGGCTCAAGTCTTCTAAACAATTCCTCCTGACAAAACCTGTCGGCACACACGGCAAATCCATTCACCCTTCCCTGCGGAACAACTGTCTTTCTCATCATTAATAGATTTGCTGCTACCGTGAGGACCAAATGCAATTCTTTTAACCGAGCACATCATTATACAAATTGTATAATTATTTCGTAACTTTATTGCATCGCCTTATGCAGGTTTCAATTCTAAAGGTTAGAAACAATCAGGAAACAAATGCTCATATAATACCTGCAAAAACCGCACAATTACCATCACTCACAGATGGATGGCGGTTTAATTTCAAAAGCAATACACAAAAAGAAAAATTGATGACTTATGTGCTAATTGCTGATGAAACACCAGATTTAATCGAAGGTTGCGTTAGTTTTAAAATGAAGAGCAAAACAGAACCTTATATGGCCTATATAGAATTAGCTCCTCATAACCGGGGGCTAAATCAAATATACGACCGAGCTGCAGGGTGCCTTATTGCATTCGCATGCCGGATCCACAACTACTATGGTATTTTCACCAGAAGCTGGTGAAAAACTAATAAATGAATACTTAAAGCAGTAAGTCATGAAGAAAAGAAATAAAGAAATGCTCCCTGAATCCATTTGGGAGAAGGGGAAGCAGGAGAAATTAAATGAATTTATCCTTTCCCAGTCATCAAAACAATCTAACGAAAGAATACTCAGGAACGAACTGCTTTCTATTCAATACAAAATCGAAGATTACATAGAAAGCGAAAGCCCCCGAAAGAAAATCAGCATACATGATTTTGTGAAAATGTATCTCCAGGTATTAAACTCAACACAGAAAAACCTGGCTGATTTATTCGAAATGCAAAACAGCAACCTTCATAAGTATTTGGTAGGTGAGCGCAAACTTAATCAGCAAGTATTAATGAAACTAAGTGCATTTTCACATACAAATCCTGAATATTGGCTTAGGATAGAAATGAAAAATGAATTACTTGAAATTAATAAGGAAAAGAACATAAGATCTGAATATAAAAAGTATGATTACCGAAACCTAAGTAGCAGAACACTTAAAGCTTCATAGTTCATGCATATCCAAACGCAACAGCCGGACGATACCGTCCGGCTGTTGCGTTTTATTCCACCCAGCTGATTCCCCTCGTAACAAATGCCTAAACATATAACTCACGGCAGCATGTCCATAATTTTTTTGTGACAACTTTCCCAAATTTTTATTATATTAAATATGTCAACCCAAACCCTTTGTTTCACCCTAATAAGATATTCCATGGATGATCAACAAATGTTTGACCGCAACATTAGTGTTTTGTGGAAAGTAGCCAAATGGTTATTGAAAGCCCTCGTTTATTTCCCGCTTTTCTTCACATCTTTCATTATCGTTTCATCGATAATGAAAAAGGAGATTACCAGCCTGTTAGGACTGTCAATCGTATTGCTGGTTAGCTTTATTCTATACCTTTTAGTTTATTTTATAAAAGGAATACTCATTTGCCTTAAAAGCAATAACCGGATTGTATGGATACTTCCTTTTATCATTTGCGTTGGCTTCACCTGTATCCTCCCCGTATATCTGGTACTTGACCCTATAGCATATCTCGTAAAAAGCCCGAGCCATGCCCAAACTGAAAACAATACCGTAAAATGGATATTTTCCATAGCATTCGGAGTATATGTTTATTACAGGTATGACTTTCTAACCAATGCCGCTCCTTCCATCGCAGTTCCTGCATATAAGGCAGGTATAGACATTACCACTGCTATATTAAGCCGATCCTATCGAGTTAAAGCACGGGAATCTGACGATACGATTTAATGGCAAGGAAATAAATCTACTTAACATCCTTCGCACCATACACTCTTCCGGGAGTAACAATATACTTTCCGGCACCAGCGGTGAAATGCACGGTATTCTTACCATCCACCACATTCGTATTCAAATTCAACCGACCTCCCTCCTGCCGGATGTTCCAGAAGCCGGGTTTCAATCCTGCAAGCACCACCTGCCAGGCTGCACCTGCAGGCACCTCAACGGTAAATGCTTCATGCGAAAAATCAGCCCCTGCACTCATACAAACAATGCGGTCGGCCACCGTAATCTGGTATACACCAATACTCTCCCGGAAGCTCACCGGCAGCGGCTTAGCGCCCCCTTCTGCCATCTGGAATACCGTCAGGAAGCGATCTTTCGCATTGGCTTTGGCAGGCGTCACCATCATCCGGAATGCATTCGCCTCCGGCTTTGATGATTTCACTTCGAACCGGGTTCCAAATGTACTATTGGCATCCGGCCCTCCGAGCACTTCCAGCTTACGATCACCGGCAGCGGGGAGCAGCATTTGTACATGCGTTTTACCCTCCAGTCCGTTCAGCGCATTGCGCAGCACCCATGCATCCCCATCAGTTTGTGGCTTGTTGAGGGTATTGATCTGCCAGTATTTTTTGAACGCCGGATCGGCCGTAGTCATATCATCGGTCAGGATAATAATGGCAGGCACATCATCCCGGAAAAGATTCAGGAACATAAACCCACGGGAATACTGTGCCATTTTAGAAGAATATGCTCCCGTAAGGTCGGCTTTGAAATAACTGAATGCCGGCTTCTGTTGCGAAGGACCAAAATCCGCAGCCATTACCTTCCCGTTATCGAACCAGGGATCAGTAGTCGTTTCTTCCTTCGTTTGCGGAAACCGCTGATTGAAACGCGTACCGCCATCCTGCAGCTTTGTGCGGAAGCGAAGCTTCTCATTCGGATCTACCGCCAGCATCATGCTGTGGGAAACAGATCTTTTATTAAAGTTGAAATCGTACGGAGGTCCATAAGAAAGATACAACCCGATATCCCCCACCTGGATGCCGTGGTGATATATCTGCAACGCACCGGCATCGGCATGCTGATGGTTGGCAAAATGATACCCGCCACCTTTGATCTCTGCAATTACATCTTTGCTTTCCGGTTTATTATTCCAGCCTGTACGCGCTACCACACCGCCGAGCACTTTGCCGAAGTCCATGGTTTGCGGGAGCTTCGACAGGTCATGATCTGCCGGAAGTGCCGGATCATTCACCAATAAAAACAATACAGGATTATCGGGCAGCCCGCCCTGGCGCTGGAACTCAGCTTTCAGCAACGGATCATTGGCGTAAGCATAACTCAGCAGCATCTGCATGGGTTGCTTCCAGTATAATGGTGCATTGGTACCGCCTTTAACAGAGAACATGTCTCCATCGCGGAGCATGTAACCGTCGGGCAGGCGCATATAGAGCCAGTAGTAAGGCAGATGTTTGATGTTATCATCGAACACAGGATGCCCTGTCATGCGGTAGAAGAGCCATACGGCATGCATTTCCCAACCCAGCCGGTAAGCGCCATAATCCACTCCCTGGTTGTGACGGGGAGATGCATACTCGAACTTCCGCATGGGCACCAGCTCTTCCAGCACAGTGTAGGCAGTGTACTTGTATGGCAAAGGGTCTTCGTCGTACAGGGCAATAGACATCGCCAGCAGATCGCGGCTCACCTGTGCTTCGTTACCATGACCATTGATGATGCTATCCATAAAGGGAGGCCATCCTATTTCCATGTCCCGTGCAAGGCGCAGCATATGATGACGAAGATCGGCCAGCTCGCTTTCTGAAAGCAGATCGTAGCACCAGTCGTATACGAGTGCGGCTACATATATAGACCGGCCTATTTCACGGGTAATATCACCGTAGGTGACGTTCCCGAACTCCAGCACGGAAAGGTAATCCCGCATGAGCTTCGAAGCTTCGCGGCCTACGGTTTTATCGCCGGTCATCAGGTAATAGAATGCTTTTGTTTCTACCGCCTTTTCTACATCTTCCCGGTAAAATATCTCTTCCTGTGGGTTAAAGTCGAAGCGGAAGGGAACGATGGCCGTGGCGCATACCTTGTCCCACGCTTCTTTATTCTCTCCCTGCGTAAGCCTTGCTTTGATGGCGGGCAAAGTTTGCGGCGTTGTCCATATACGTGGGTGGCCGGCGGGTGGTTTGATGGAAGGGGAATACCGCTGAGCCTTTTCAGGAATGGCGGGATCGTTGACATTCTTCCATTCGATGTAGCGGAGGCGCATGCCCTGCGGGAGCCATACCTTCACCTGCTCTTCCTTTGCCTCCATTTCAAACTTACCGGATACCTGGTGGCCACCATGGTAAGCATCGAACAGGATACGCTTTGTAGGACGGCGGTTACCGATCTGGATCTTTACATGCGCCGGACCCGTAGTGCCTTCCTTTTCAGGAATAGCTTCGGTAGACAATTCATACAGCCCCGCGGCAGGTACTTTTATGGTAAAGATGAGGTCGGGAGCGGCAGCACCGCTTACTACTGCCTTTCCAGGCTTAGCACGTGCAGCCGGTTGCCGGTTTATGTATTTATCTCCCACCACGGCCGGATAAGCCTGTGAAAAAACTGCTACCGAAACAAAGTTCAGTATGGCCAAAAGAACAATACCTTTTTTCACTTTCATATGCATTTGCTGTACCATCTCTCTTCCGTTATTTAAAGCCGGATTCCCCGGAGCTTGCGCCCCCGGGGAACCGGCATACACTACAATGCTTTTCTATATCAATACCCCAGGTTCTTCCTCATATTAGGATTGGCGGCCAGTTCTGTTTCGGGAATGGGCTGCAATCTTCTGAAGTCTGTGGTTTTCACTTCCACGTAGGAGGAGTGTGCCTTTGCACCCATGTCGGGCCTGTTAAAGGTAACATTCATGCGGAAGAGGTCAAACAGGCGAAGCCCTTCGAAAGCCAGTTCTTTCCGGCGCTCCAGGATCACTGCATCTACAAGGGCCTGTCCGGTGTAGGTATAAGCAGTCAGGTCCGGGTCGCGGTTCTGGGCTACCATATTGAGGTACTTCTGACCTTCGGTGGTGTTATTGAGGCGTGCTTCCGACTCTGCGAGGATGAGCAATACCTCTGCATAGCGCAGCAACTTGATCTCGTCCCGGTCGGTGTTGGTCACGTTCTGATATTTGTTCACGTAGTGAACGGTATTGGTACCACGTGCTGCGTCTACGATCAGGCTGCGGCGGCGGTCGGTGGCGGTGTAGAGGTCATACAGTTCATCTGTTGCCAGCATATCACCGAGGCTTTTAGAAGAGTAGATCGCATCCAGCCCTTCCACACCGGCATTGGCAGCGGCATTATTATTCAGTTCGAAAAGCGTTTCCTGCTTATCTGTCCGCATAACATTCGATGCCCAGAAGGTAGTGAAAGCCGCTTCGGTGGCCGCGAGTGTATAACCGCCTTCGTCCACTACCTTTTTCGCAGCATCCCGCGCTTTGGCGTAATCGCCCATATAGAGATAGGCGCGGGCCTGAAGGGCCTTGGCGGCGTATTTGGACAGGAAGTTGGTGTTGTAAGGGTGGATCGACATACCGGCGGCCGGCATCAGATCGAATGCTTTGTCCAGATCGGAAATTATCTGCGCATACACTTCCTTCACCTTGTTACGGGCCGGCTTGTTGAGCGATCCGGTTTCGCTGGTGGGCAACGTTACCACAGGCACACCGTCTGCCTCAGGATTTACTGCGTAGGGCGTGGCGAACAGGTTGGTCAGGTAGAAGTAATTCAGCGCCCGTAAAGCGTACGCCTCTCCTAACATATGGTTTACATTACTGGTGGCAGTCAGGTTCGTGTTGATGACACGGTTGGCCTGCTGGATAACGAAGTAGGCCGACGACCAGATATTAGCCGCTTCGGCAGAAGAACCCACGAACGTATAGTTGTTCATGGGGATGAGGCGGCCGGAGTTCTGGCTGGAAAGATATACGTTATCTGCCAGCAGATCCCCGAACAGGGGCACGTTACGCCCGAAATATAGGGAACCGGTCATGTTGCGGTACGCGCCGTTCATAGCTTCCAGCATGCTGCCTTCAGAAACGATGGCATTGCCGACAGACACGCTCGTGGAAGGCTCTTCGTCGAGGAAGCTCTTCCCGCAGGATGCCGCCGTTAGTGTTGCGGCAGCGAATATGGCGATATATGCTTGTCTTTTCTTCATGTGTCAGTGTTTTTAAAGTCCCACGTTAATGCCGATAGTGAACGTCTTGTACTGGAACATATCCTGCGAGTCCAGACCGCTGTAGGAAACTTCCGGATCAAACGGCAGGCGCTTGTCGAAGGTTTTGGTGAAGAGGTTGGTAGCCCTTCCGTACAGCGCCAGTTTAGAAACGCCCAGTCTTTTCACGAACGCCAGATTATTGAAATCATATCCCAGCTGGATGTTCTTCAGGCGAACGTGATCACCCTTATAGAGGCGGTAAGTGCTCACCGTAAGGTCTGACTTGGTCGTGAACTTCGGCACATCAGTGATCTGACCGGGAGTAGTCCAGCGGTTGTCGTAGATGTACTGGTATTTATTATTGATGTAATAGTTACCCAGCGTGAAGTACACATCCTGCGAACTGAGGATGTAATAGCCGAGGCTGAAGTTGAAATCCACACCAAGTGAAATACCCTTGTACGTAAACATGTTGTTGAAACCGCCGGTAGCTTTCGGAACGGAAAGACGGTCCAGCGGAATCATCTTCGCATCGCCCGGTTTGTTGGTGGTGGCAGCATGCGACTCATCCGTATAATATAACGGATCTCCATTCTGCGGATCTACACCGGCATACTCACGCATGTAGAACGTATTGAAGCTGTAACCTTCCTTCAGGTAGAAGTTACCGTTCAGCACAGGCGTGTTGGCCGGCAGTTTGGTGATTTCGTTCCGGTTGAAAGCGGCATTCAGGTTGGTGTTCCAGGTAAAGTCTTTCGTGCGGATCACATCGCCCCGGAGCATGAACTCCCAGCCCTTATTGGCCATAGCCCCCACGTTCTGCAGTACAGAACCGAAGCCTGTAGTCAGCGAAGTAGGTACGCTGCGGATCAGCCCGTCGATATTATTATAATAGTAATCTACGGAGAACATGAACCGGTTATTCGCAAAACCGAAGTCGGCACCTACGTCGAACTTACGGGATGTTTCCCAGGTGAGATCGATGTTACCGATCACGTTATACGCCTGCCCGATCACACCGCCGTAAGAAGAGCCCTGGCCGTAGCTAACCTGCGGCAGCCATTGGTAGTTACCAAGACTGGCATTACCCGTAGTACCGTAGGAAGAACGGAGCTTCAGTGCAGAGAAGATGGATTGTTTCTGGAAGAAAGATTCTTCATGCAGGTTCCAGGTACCGCCTACCGACCAGAAGGTAGCAAAGCGGTTGTTGGATGCAAAGCGGGAAGAACCATCCCTGCGGAGCGATGCGTTCAGCGCATATTTGTTTTTGTAATTGACGCTGGCATTGCCGTAAGTAGATACGAATGAGTAGTTGCTGTAATCTGCATACACACCCTGCGGCGTACCTGCGTTGCCCAAAGCCGTAAGACCGGGGTGCGACGACGGGAAGCCAATACCATCGGCCGACATCTTGTACTCTTTTGAGCGTTGTGCTTCATAACCAACAGAAGCGTTTACATAGAAGTCGTTGGAGGCGTCAATATCATACCGGTAATCGAACTGGTTACGGGTAAGCCAGTTGAAGAAACGGGAGTAGTAGTTACGGCTGCGGCCTTTGAGGGTACCGCCACCATCACCCATTACGGGATTGAGATAGGTCGTTTCTTCCAGCGTATTGTAATCGGCGCTCACGTAGGTAGTGAAGAACAGCTTGTCCCAGATGTTATATCTCAGCTTGGCGTTACCCAGCGTTTTGAACATGGAAAGGAAACGCTTGTCGTTCTCCGTCGTCCACAGCGGATTATAGATACCGGGGAAGTTGGTGTTACCGGAAGTGGAGTTGTTGATAGACCCGTCGGCATTATACGCCAGCTGGAACGGACGGAGGCCGCGCGCTGCCCAGATGGGGTTCGACGAGAAGTTGGTTGTGGTAGGGGTATTCTGCCCTACGTTGGAGATATTAAGACCTACGGATAATTGCAGGCGCTTATTAATCTGATGATCGAGGTTGAGCAGGCCGGATATCCTTTTCATATCGGCGCCAATGGTGGTGGCTTCCTGTCCGAAGTAGCCCGCAGATGCGAAGAATTTAGTTTTCTCCCCGCCGCCATTGAGGCTTACGTTGTATTGCTGCTGCTTGCCCGTGCGGGTGATCAGATCATACCAATCGTTGCTCTTGCCGCTGTTGAGACCGTAGCTGTTGGCGAGATCTTCTACCTGAGTGGGCGTACTGCCACCGTTGGTGAGGGCTTCACGGAACATTACCGCGTATTGCTCTGCATTCAGCAGGCGGCCTGCTTTCGGCAGTTTTATCTGGCTGGAAACACCTCCTTCAGCATCTACACGGATCTGTGTTTTGCCCGACTTTCCGCGTTTCGTTGTGATGAGGATAACACCGGCCGCACCACGGGAACCGTATACCGCAGTAGCCGCAGCATCTTTCAGCACGTCGATACGCTCGATGTCGTTCTGGTTAAGACCGGCAAGGGCGTTGGAGGTGGTGGAATAGGTGGTAAGCTGACCGGAGTTCACGATCATCCCGTCAATCACAATGAGCGGGTTATTGCTCAGCTGCAGTGAGCTTACGCCGCGGATACGGATATCCATATTGGCACCGGGCTGGCCGCTGGTAATGGGAGCGGTAAGGCCCGCCACCTGCCCCTGCAGCGACTGTGCGAAGTTGGCGAAAGGTTTGTTCTCGAGGGAGGTACCATTTACCGTGTTGATAGAACCGGTGCTGGTAGCCGAAGTGAAATTGCGGTAACCATCGGTGATCACTACTTCCCCGAGGGTTTTAATGTCTTTTTCAAGTTTGATGTTGATGACAGCCTGATTAGCCGGCACCTGGCGGGTTACGTAACCAACCATCTTAAAGGTAAGGGAAGCGCCTTCGGGCACATCTTTAATGGTATAAGCACCTGCTGCGTCTGTGATAACGGCTTTGCTGGTACCGGTGATGGCAACCACTACGCCCGGCATAGGGGCGCCCTCATCGTCGGTTACGGTGCCGCTTACCACGATGGCAGCATAAAGCGGGCTGGCAGTAATCGCTGCCGGACGGGCTTTAGCCGCATCAGGGAGTGCGCTCATGCCCATCACCGCAATGCATAGCGCCGCAGCTTTAATCACCGCCGAATTGCAGGCCGGCGCCTGACGTGCTTTTTTCCCGATATGAATTGTACGATCCATACTTCAGTGAAATAGAAGATTAAATAATTTGAATAACTACCGTGTGCTCCTTTGAATAACCGCAGCGTTACATACGGAGAAATATGCGGCTGCCGCTTCCTCAATGTCTAATGATGTGTCATAGGCTATTATATGCAAACCCTCCCCTTCGGCCGGTTATGGAAAAAACATTCCCGGTCTGACCATATGGCCAAATCAATAAATCAGTCATTGAATTTGAAAATGATAAGATGCGTACCCGTATCCCCCTGACGCCTCTGGTGGAATTTGCGTTTTACTTTTGGCTGAATGACTATGTAAACAAATATATTACTTTTATGTAAACATTCTAGCCTTTCGGTTGATTTCTTTTAAAAAATATCTTCGCCCAATTAATACACTGTATTTCAATTGTATTAAACGAAAGTACGGTTTAAATGTATACAATAACCGACTTATAAAGTAAACAGGGAGATTGGAAATATGCTTTAGGCACAGGCATAAAAAAGCCTGTAGCAAACGGCTGTTACCGTTCCCTACAGGCTAAGCTTTATTATTTCAGGCTAGTTTTTCTCTTTCTTCATGTCTTTCAGCATACCTCTTACCACAAAAGCAAGCAGCCCCACTACAAGAATGATCCCCGCCCATATCCAGTTCCGCGTCGTGAAAAAGGAAGGTGATGCTTCTACAGCCTCATTACCCTTTACCGGCACAGGATCACCAGGCAACAGGTCCCTTCCGGCCTGCCGGTGGTAGGCGGACGAGAAGTAGGTAACATCATACTCCGGCGAATGCAGCCCGGGCGCCCCGCCTTTCATTTGATAATTACCCGGCTCCAGTTTGGCTACGAGGGCCCAGGCGCTTTGCCAGGCTTTAACCTGCTCCGGCTCCAGCGGCGGACTATCACCATTCTCCACGATCATTACCAGACTATCGTACTGCATGGTTTCATCCAGTGAAAAGGAATTGCCCCCGGCATCGGAACGCAGTGTTTGACTGCCCACTGGCTGTTCTTTCCCATTTTCAAGGATATACAGCGATGCCTCACGGCGGTATAATTGCGGGCGGGCAATAGAAAGCGACAGTTCTTTCAGCGGGTATTGCTGTGGCAGGGTAATGAGGAAGCGATCGCTCCTGCGGTCTTTACCTGCCAGTAATTTCACTGCCGCGCCGGGCACTTCCTGCAGCAGGGACCTTTCCTGTTTCTCACTGCGGAAGCCCACACAATTGATCTGAAGGGGCGCACTGGCAGAATCGTCGATCACCAGTTTAAAATATTTGAACCCGGATGCGGGTATAGTGATCGTTTCTTCGAGGATCGTTTCTTTCCCCGGAACAGGGATGGCCGAATGAGGGTCGAGCAGGAAGGGCGGACGGATGGCGTACCATTGTATTTTATCCGGACTGCCGGTCAGCACTACCTTTTTCGGCACCGCTGTATTGGCGTACCGCAATCCGAATTCCTTGATGGTGGCATGCGGCTCCTGTTCGAAAATTATAACCGTTTCCTTTCCCGGATGCGATTCCAGCACCGGGGTAGGATAAGCTTTGAATGCTCCCGGAGAAATGGTTTTATACGATTGCAAAGCCACATACGGCACTTCTGCCGAATCACCGAAGATCCTGACATCCCAGGCGCCGTTACGGAAAGCTTTCGAACTGAGGGCTGGCGTAACAGGTATGCGGTAGAACCCGGGAGAATCTACCCGTGGCAATTTCGCCTCCCAGCTGAATGCCGGTTTCTTTTGTGCTATGGCCGGCACACAGGCCATAAGCCCGATACTAATCAGGCAGCTTCTCTTCCTGAACAGGTTGATCATCCGTGAGAATTATTTTTTTCAACCGCTGATACATGAACGATATCAGCAGCAATAGGATACCTAATGAAATAAATGCCGCAATCTTACCACCTTCGCCCAGGCCCCGTAAATCGAACAGGAAGAGCTTCAGTAAGGTAATACCAAATACGGCGATGGCCATGATGCGTAAATCGCGCGACTTACTGCGAAGGCCGATAAACATCAGTGCAAATGCAAAAACACCCCACAGCAACGCATATCCTGTACGATGCACCGTTGCCAGTGTAACTGATGCCACTTCAGGTGCGCGCAGGATAACAGCGATATGATCGAGTTCAGCACTCAGCAGGTACAGCGCCATAAATGGCAGGAACCAGTTAAAGGCAGTTTCCAGCGCATCCTGCTTAAACTGCGGCAATACCTTCCTCAATTCAATAAGCAGCCAGCAAAGTAAGCCCACCTGTATATAATGCGACAGGAACGCCACCATCGGCAACTCACCTTTCAGCACTGCTGTACGGATCTGAATGATGGCAGGATTGTAATACGCCAGATAAGCCAGTGCAGCCAACAGGCTCAGTACAACAAGCACACCGGCACCTTTGTCGTTCCGGCGGCGGGCAATTAATAGCAGTACCGCCAGGTAAGCATAGTTGAAACAACCTGTTACCAGCGCCGTAAGCCCGCGGTTATAATTACCCATATGCTCGCTGATCTCTAATATTACCACACAATACAACAGCACTACAAACAAGATCTGTAATACCCGTGCGCTCATTTTGCCGGATACCCCGGGGAAAAGACCCCCATCTTCCGCAACACTCCTAACCTGCCGCAAAAGAAGATATACTGCCGCCACGGCTACCATACCGGTAATGAACGCTTTATTGAGAACTGGCACTTTCACCGGTGCAATGAAATAGAGGTGGCCCCAGTCCATAACAAGACTAATAAGCATCAGCACCAATACAGCCATAGAGGCGTACTTCATTTGTACAATTCCTGATTTGCGGTAGAGCCAGAAGATGAGTACTGCCTCTGCAGCCCAGAACAGGGTGATGTAATTACCTTCCAGCTGCACCGGTGCGGCCAGACTCATAAAAGTGAGCACCAGGCCAATGAGCAGGTATACCAGCGTACGATCTGCCCGGTTATTACGGAACAGGAACCACGCAAATACACAGTTAAATACCGCCAGCAGGGCAGTAAAGAGGCCCTGCCAGTTGTTCCAGCCAAGCGTATGGAGCAATACCATCCCCGCACTATAATATAAGAAGGTGTTACTAAGCAATATACCGATCTCCAATGCACCGAAGCGCATGCCGTTACGTACATTGTTAATCACATTCATGAAGAAGAATACGAAGTAGAACAACGTAGCAAACAGCAGGGCCGTGCGCACATCAACAAAATCCACGAACTCTTCTTCCAATGCGCCGGACATCATCCATCCGCCAAACAGCAGTACAGTAATACCGTAGCAGATGATATTAACGATATTCCATTTCTTGAAATACGCCAGTACCAGCATACCGCAGTTAAGAATAAGCAGCCACGAGAAGAAAACAGGAAGGCTCCCTTTTCCGGTGGATACCATAAACGGCGCTCCAAAGCCACCGAGGATGGCTACTACCGCCAGCTCTACCTTATTATAACTCACCGCGAGGAATACCGTAAATGCCGTTATCAATATAGATAACAGGAATGCGGCAGTCTGACTGATAAGATGGTATTGATGAAATGCAATGGCTACCGTGAAATAAAGGATCGCCACACCGCCGCCTACCAGCACAGAGCTGAATGCTGCAAATGATTTGCGCATCTTGTGCGCGAGGGCTATCAGCACTCCGCCGCAAAGGAAACCAATAAAGGTGCGGCCTATTTCATTGATCCAGTTTTTATCGATGGCGAACTTGAGGAAGAAACCAATACCGATCACGAGGATGGCGATACCGATCTTATTGAACAGGTTTTCACCAATGAACTTCTCGATATCGGGGTTCTTTTCCATGAACTTATCCCAGAAAGAAACTTCCGGTTCAGCAGGCTCCCATTTCGGTTGTGCCTTTTCTTCCGTGGCCTCGATGATATTTTTCATCTCCTCGGCAGAAACCGTTCTCATGGTACCCCACGATTCCTGCGTTTCCATCACCGGCTGTTCTTCTTTAACGGGACATGGCTCCGGTTCGGGAGGTGCTGGTTGTGGTATTGGTTCAGGTTGTGGAGGTACGCCGTACAATATTCCTGCATCCAGTGAAATTTTGGGCGGGCTTTTACGTTGCACGGCCTGAACATCTTCCTTATTGTCCAGTTCACGGCGCAGGCGTTCAAGCGCTGCCGTGATTTCTGACAATCTCTCGGAAGTTCTGTTCTGGTTCAGTATCATTATGATCAGCATAGCCAGGCATAACAAAAAGATGAGTGACATCAGCATAGGGTGATGGGGATTATGGGGGTAAATATAATCATTTGCTCCAAACCGCCTATAGGCATGAAAAAGCCGCCCCAAACAGGAGCGGCTTCCTTCTTTATATCATGCAGGTTAAATGATCAACGCAGCGTGGTTGCCCCCTCTCCTTCAATTTCCGATACCTGTGAATCTGCAGCCATTTTCACATTCACCTGACTCCTTGCTTTACGCCAGCGGCCCAGTGCCGGGTTGTAAATACCTCCCAGCTTAAAGAACACCGCCGCGGCATAGGCAACGCCAATGGTATTGTTTCCGCTGCGGAAGAAGGGTTGTAATTTCTGAGACAGCGGATGAATCACATCATACCAGTCGGTATTGGTAATACGGTAACCCACCGGATTAGCACCTTCCGAAAGTATCACCCCATTCAGCCCCACCATTACCACATCAACCGGCCGGGAATCTTTCGTTACGGCAGTTCCTTCAAAAACGGCCATCCCTGAAGCGTTACCGCTGTTGGCCAGCAGGTTACCGGTTTTACCACCAAAGCCTTCGCCATCGGTAGTGGAGTAATTATATGCGCGGATCCATTTGGAAGTACTCATACTTGTTGAACCAGACCCAAAGATGCGGCGGGCAGTACCACCCACATAGAAATATTCTCCTTTAGCAACCGTGCCCGAGGTAAGATTGAATTTATAGGAACGGAGTCCGCCGGTAGCCCAACCGTTAACGGGTAAGCCTCCGGGTGTTGATGCACCCGCATTATTGGTGGTTACCACGGAGAATGGCGTCACGGAGAAATCAATGTCTTGCGTGGCCAGCAGCTGAATATATTCGTAGTTCCCCTCTGTGCCGGGAGGATCAGTGAGGAAACCCGATATCACAATAGGTGCTATTTCCACAACGGAGCTGAGCAGCACGATGTCCGATGTGGATGCCACCCGCAATTCGGGCACCCATGTATCATCGGGGCCCTGCTTCATACCCACAATGCTCCTGTAATTGGCCATCACGGGCATGGCCATATTGGCAAAGGCAGCATTGGCATTTGTATGCAACGATACATCTCCATAACCATCGCTCAGCATCTTATCGCCGGAAAGCACATCACCGGGGCCCGGCAGCGGGTCAAATCCCCCTTTCACCACTATCGCCATTGTGCTTTCATACACCTCCGGCTTATCCAGTATCTTATTTAAGGCCACTACATGGGTAGGCAGCCGGTTCCCTTTCGACAATACTTTAATCCCTGCAGGATTAACGCCTACAAGTTGATGAATGCCGTTCTTCCGGGTTAATGTTGCCCCGGCAATATGGATCGTCACGGAATCACCGGCCTCATATTGTGCGGCAGCTGTCCCTATCGGGATAGCGATGCCGCGCTGTGCCAGGCGGTTAGAGTCCTGAACGATCAGCATTCCTTCCGGCATATTGCCTTCGCGGTGATCGGAGATAACGATGCAGCGGAGCTGATCGGCCCCGAACATGTTTTCGGTGGTAAGCGTTACATCCTTTCCCCGGTACATGGAGCGGACATCAAAAAGTGCAATATGGGCGCCCACTTTACCTCCGGGATAGGTATTGTCTTTCTGACATCCCCAGAAGCCCGCTGCAGTCACCAGCACTATTATATATAAAGCGATTCTTTTCATGTTGCGTTTTTTAAACAATGACGGTATTACGGTTTCTTCTGCCACCACACCTCCGTAGAGATCACATCCGCACCCTGGCGGGCCACGGCGAGTTTGTAATTGGTAGGATTAGTGGATTGAACATATACCGGGTATGTCATTCGTGCGGGCATTACACCATTATTGCGCAGGCCGGCACCTTTCGGAATAACAGGATGCCCGGTACGGCGGTACTCGAACCACTGCTGCATATCCGTCATAAACAGGCAGTAGTATTTCTGCAGGTGGAGGCGCTCCATCTTTTCATCTTCCGGGGCCGCTTCATCCCAATGGATATCGGCCTTATCGATGTAATCATCTACCTGTCCGATCCATTTCGGCAGCCACAGCTGAATGCTTTGCTCAATACCACTTTTATAATACGCTTCTGCATCTCCGGCAATCCACCCTTTCACTACCGCTTCACCAAGTATAAAATTCACTTCTCCGCTGTTCATCATTATACCGGTCATGGCATCGGTCTGCAGATTAAAGAGTGTAGTAGTGGTTTGGGAATAGAAGTACGATTGCTTTGCGGGTGCCTGCCCAGATACATATCCGCTGGGCACTCCTGAAAACCCACCCTGATAAGCTGCAATACGCCATCTGTTGACGCTGTTATTGCCCCATGTAGGCACATCGATCCGGGGATCGTTCCAGGTAACGAGGTTGCCAATGAAAAATGCGCCTATTCCCGGTGCCCTGAAATCCTGCTCGCGCACACTTATAAATGGCGATACCAATGGCCCGCTGCCCGTCCAGCGAAGCACAGCCGATTCTTCCGGCGTGGTCATCAACGGATAGTCTGCCTTTTTCGTTACTACGATATCCTTGAATTTTGCGATCACTTCATCACTCACTTCCGCTTTCCCGGATATCCGCATCAGCAACCGCAGGTACAACGAGTTGCCAAAGCGGCGCCACTTCGTTACATCCCCGTTAAATACGGGATCATTATTAGAGTTGATACCGGTCCCGGTTTTCAGGTAGGTGTTGGCCGTATCCAGCTTTTTGAAGATATCCATGTAAATATCCTTCTGTGCATCAAACGGCGGTTCAAACACACCTGAATCCCGTGCAAGGTTGGACCTGAAGTAAGGAATATCTCCGTACGTATCCGTCAGCAGGGAATATATCCACGACTGACAGATCAACGCTATCCCTACATACGACCTGTTCAGGTTCTTAGGATCGCGCGCTACCTTTTCCATATCCTTAAAGTTGGTCAGCTCAGTGTACCAGGCGTTATAGGAATAATCTGCCCAGGTGGCGCGGAAGTCGTACCGGAACACTTTGCCGTCGGCATCGGAGATATCCACCGTTACCTGCATCAGCTCATTGTTGAAGTTGCGGTTGCGGAGCATATTTGCCGTCAGCGTATTCACCAGTGCCGGGGCCATCAGCGAAGAGGCGGTGGCTATCGGTGTCTCGTTCGGGTTTGTATTGATATCGGTGAAATCTTTGGTACAGGATTGCATAAACATTCCCAAAAGCACCAGCACACCGGTTATTGTAAGTTTCATCTGCTTCATGTTGGAAAAAATTAAAAGCCAATTACCAGGTTTACACCAATTGTTCTTGTAGAAGGGAACTGCCCCACCTCGAAGCCCTGCACGATATCTGTTCCGCTAAGGGTTCCGAATTCGGGATCAAAGCCGGGCCAGTCGCTCCAGATTGCGAGATTACGGCCATACACGCCCAACGTGGCTTTCTGCATCCGTAGTTTTTTGGTGAGGCGTGCGGGCAAACTGTAATCCAGCCGTGCTTCCCTGAACTTGATGAAATCGGTACTGAAGGTGCTGCCCTCCGCATTATCCTGCCCGAAGTGCGAACGGTAATACTCATCAATATCCGTAGCCAGCACATCGTTGGGCCGGAATTTACCATCCGCCATCTGGATCACACCGTTGCCGATGATACCGTTGTAGCGGCCGGGAAGGGTATTCTTTGTTTTACCCTGTTCTGCCAGCTTATGGTGTGTTAGCGAGTGGGCAACGGCACCAAACTGCCCGTCAAACAGGAGGTGGAGCCGGAACTGGCCATAAGCGAACTCGTTCGTCCAGCCTATTTTATATTTCGGAATGGTATTACCGAGGTAGATCACTTCTTCCGTCAGCTTGGCCCAGCCGGTTTTTGCATCGTAAATCACCTGTCCGTCCGGGGCACGCTGATAACCGCGGCCATATACCGCCCCCATGCTGCCGCCGGGTTTAGCCACGATCTGCCCGCCACCCACAGGACCTGTTGCGAGTACTACGGAACTATCGTTCAGTTCCTTAATCACGTTGGTGTTGGCAGAATACACTACGCTGGTATTCCACGAGAATTTACCGCGCTTGTAAGGCGTACCGTTCACCGCTAACTCAATCCCTTTGTTTCCTACTTTACCGGCATTGATCATTGCGCGCGACCAGCCACTGGCCCGGTCGATGATGCGGGAAAGTATCTGATCGTGGGTGTTACTGGTATACAGAGCCAGATCGAAACCCAATCTGCTTTTCAGCATCTTCATGGCCAGCCCCCCTTCATAGGTAACGGTGCGCAGCGGCAGCAGCTCAGGATTGGCGAGTACCGAAGGGTTCCTCAAACCGCCGGAGTACAAACTGCCTGCAGAAGGATAAGTGAATTCCGTGAGGTAGGGAGATGATCCCCCACTGCCCACGCCTGCCACTGAAAAACGCAGCTTCGCGAAATCAATCACTTTCGGAAGTTTCAATACCTCATTGGCTACAAAGCTCACGTTGAAAGAGGGATAGAAGAAACCGGAATTAACCGTTCTGCTGGGCGTGGCCAGTACGCTGTTCCAATCCTGCCGGCCGGTAAGGTCCGCAAACAGGAAGTTCTTGTAAGAGGCGGAGATCATACCATAGAAACTGTTCACCTGGTATGAGGAGCGGAATGGCATGGTTACGAGGGGGCCGAGGTTATTGGCGAGGGAATAAACGCCCGGGTATGCCATGGAGTCTGCCCGCACTTCGTCGCGGATATAACGGTTGCGGAGCGCACTTCCCCCTGCGGTGAAGTTCAGCTCTACCTCCTTTCCGAACTTCAGGTTGTAACGCAGCAGGAAGTCGGAATTGAATTCCTGCGACATGATGTTTTGCGTGCGGTAACTGCCTTTCTGAAATTTAGCCCCTGCATCATATGGGCGTTGCTGACCACGGTCTTCATACGAAAAGTCCATAGCCGTGCGCAGCTGCAGGCTCAGGTTTTTAGTGATGTTGTAAGTGGCGGATACATTACCTGTAGCCCCGTGGCGGCTCGATTTGTTCAGGTATTCGTACGCCACGGCGTATGGGTTGGAAGGGAAGCTGCTGAAGGGAAACATGATCCGCAGTTGCTCCTGCCCGTTCTCCCAATAATTCTTCAGCCAGTCGATATCCGCACTGGGCTGCCAGAAAATATACCAGTACATAACAGACTGGTTGCCATAGCCCGCGCCGGGCAGGTTATCACTGTACTTATGCGTGTAATTCACTTTGGAGGATACCTGCAGGCGGTCGTTGATCTTAGCGTTCACGGAAAACGCCACAGTGTTACGGTCGTACCCCGTGTTAGGCAGTATCCAGGTGTTGTGTACGTTGGTGACGGAGAAGCGGGCCGTTGTTTTATCGGTACCACCATCCAGACTGATGGTGTTCGTAAACGTCTTACCATCGTCGAAGTACGAATTCAGTTTATTGGTATATGGCTTCCAGAGGGATCTTTCCTTTGCCTGTGTTTGGGTAACGGGGTCGAACTGGTAGAACATCTGCCCTTCAAAGCGCGGGCCGTATGCAGAGCTGGTAGCGGCGGTATTACCACCATCCGGACCGGCGAGGTAGGAGTAATGCGCCGCACCGTCTGTCCCCTGTCCGTATTCGAACTGCAGATCGGGCCAGCGGTTGACCTGTTCTACCGAAGCATTGGAATTAAGGGAAACACCGATGCCTTTACGCTTGTTGTTACCGGCTTTGGTGGTGATGATGATAGCACCGTTGGCACCGCGCCCGCCATAAAGCGCCGCAGCACCGGGGCCTTTCAGCACGGTGAGCGATTCAATGTCTTCCGGATTAATATCGTTAAGGCCGCTGCCATAGTCGGCCGGCATGTTATCGCTACCCGTTCCGTAGGTGGCTTCACCGCTGATGGCGGAGCGGCGGCCTGAGCCGTGATTGATCACCACACCATCTACCACAATGAGCGCATCGTTTTCACCGGTGAGGTTGTTTTCTCCCCGGAGGATGATCTTGTTGGAGCCGGTTGGCCCGCTGTTGGAGCGCACCAGGTTCACTCCGGCTACTTTACCGGAAAGTGCATCCGTCCAGTTACTGGAAATGGCTTCCGTAAGTTGTTCACCTTTCACAACGGTGGCGGAATAACCGAGGGCTTTTTCATCGCGCTTAATACCCAGCGCGGTTACCACTACTTCATTGAGGCTTTTAGGATCGGCAGCCAGTTGTACGTTTAGCTGTTGTGTTTTCTGCACGGCAATTTCCCGGGTGATGAACCCTACGTAAGAAAAAACCAGCACATTATGATCGGAGGTTATGCTGAGGAAATAGCTGCCTTTTGCATCGGTCACAGTGCCTTTGCTGGTACCTTTAGATTTGATGTTTACACCGATGAGCGGCTCGCCGTTCACATCGGTTACACGCCCGCGGACAACAATATCCGTATCCCGCAGCAGATGCGGCCTTGCAGTAATTTTAGTGTAGGATGCCGGCGGGAGTACTGCAGGATTCCCCGCTGCATCCTCCGCGGCTGCATGGGCGTAAGCGCCTAATTGCAGACCGGCAATGAGTAAGAAAAAGTGTTTCATTCAACAAGTTTTATAAAGTAATGATTCCCCTTGTGGCATTGGTATGGGACACGGCATTGGCTGCAGCATGTTCTGGATAACATACTGGTCGCACAGCATCTTGCGGAAACTTACCGTGGCAATTATTATATAGTGTATGGATAGCCGTTATACCGTTCTTATGCAGCACAGGCACAGCAACGGATTAGCGGAAGGATGATTTTTTCATACGGTGGATGATTTTGGAACTTAACGATGCACACTGGCCGGCCACTTACGGACATAGATCTTCCGCGCCGGTCCCCGACCAGCTTTTAATTCTTGATTGACAGCTCCCGGCGGCGCCGCCGGATTTTTCCCATAAAACCTTGCTATTGATTCAACCGGAGATAACCGGGTTGATCGTGGAACTTACACTTCTTCAAAGGGATATCGCTAAAGTAGAACAAAAAGGAAATTAAACAAAATTAAATTAGATGTAAATACTTACAACCAAATATGAAATATAGTGAAAGGGGTATGACATAACAGCTCCAAATAACCAATCAAACAATTGGTTATCAAGCTATAATTAATGCTGTAGCGGATAGAAAATACAGGAAATAACCGTGCCCCGGAGGCTCCGGAACAACAAATGACACCTTTCAGATGAAACTTAACGGGATATTAACCGGCCTTCACGACGGTCATCTGGCAACCGCGGTGCCGGGCACCCCAATCGCTCAGTTGCTTCCAGACAGGGATGAGTTCCTTCGCAGTATGTGTGAGTTCATATTCCACCCGGGGCGGTACTTCGGCATACACGGTGCGGCGCACCAGCCCGTCACTCTCCATTTCCTTCAACTGAAGGGTAAGCATCCGCTCGGTGATGTTGGAGATAGACCTCCGCAGTTCACTGAAACGCAGCGCACCATCTTCCAGCCGGCAAAGTATCAGCAGCTTCCAGCGGCCGCCTACCATGCTGATAGCATAGGTGAGATCGCATTCGATGATGTATTCCTTATTGATGCTGTTCGATGAGGTTTCCTTACGCTTGCTCATTACTTACATTTTTGTTAGTACCATACAACAGGTTGCCTGCCCACGGATGTAAGGGCAACCGGCCTACATTTGTTCCGCTAAATTACTTAATCCGTGAAAAAGATCACCATGCTGACCCTGGGAGCCTCCCTGTTTACACAGGCAGTATTCTCCCAAATATCCGATCCTGCTGCATTTCAGGCAGCTAAAATAGATACACTGGCGCAGCGCCTCGTTCGTGAAAACCGCGTAACCGGCCTCAACCTCCTTTTCACCCGTAACGGAAAGATCATATACCGCAAAACGTTCGGACAGGCAGCTGCCGGCCGCCCCATGCAAACGAACGATATCTTCCGCATCGCGTCCCAAACCAAGGCAATAACCAGTCTTGCCGCGATGATGCTGTGGGAAGAAGGGCGCTTTCTGCTCGACGATCCCATTTCCCGCTACATTCCCGCATTCGCTGAAACCCGCGTGCTGGACGCCTACCATCCGGAAGACACGAGCTATACTACTGTGGCACCCCACAGGGCCATTACAGTGCGCGATCTGCTGCGGCATACCTCGGGCATCTCCTACCCCGTTTTCTCTGCAGATCCGCGGCATAATGCTATTTATGCGAAGCACAAAGTGCCTACCGGCATCGGCAGCGCGGGCAATCTCGACAGCTTCGTGCAACTCATCGCACGGCAGCCGCTGTCGCATCACCCCGGTGAGGCTTACACGTACGGACTCAACATCGATGTACTGGGCCGGCTCATTGAGATCTGGAGCGGCCAGCCGCTGGAAACTTTCTTCCGTGAGCGCATCTTCTCCCCCCTTGGCATGCACGATACCTACTTCCGTATCCCCGCAGCCAAAGCCGCACGACTTGCGCCGGTATTCTCCTTAGTAAACGGGCGCTTCGAACTGCGTAAAACCCCGATCTACGAAGGCACCGACCCGGAGTATCCGCTGCGCGGCGGCATCATTCCTTCCGGCGGCGCAGGGCTCAGTTCCACCGCAGAAGATTATGCCCGCTTCCTGCAGTTATTCCTCGATGGTGGCAAGTACAAGGGTAAGCAACTGATCAGCCCCGCAACCATCCGCCTCATGACCGCCTCACAGATTCCTGCGGGTGTACCTGCAAAGTGGGACTGGCCGGAATTTGCATTCGGACTGGGCTTCAGCCTCATAACGCCTCAAAACCAATCGAACGGGCCCCTGCCCGAAGGATCATTTTTCTGGGGTGGCGCATTCAACACGCATTACTGGGTTGACCCGGTTAACAATGTGACAGGCATCATCCTGACGCAGGAGTATTTCCCCGCCTCGTTCTGGGATCTTGGGTTCCTTTTCAAAAACGCATTCTACACCTCGCTGGAAAAATAGCACATGAAAAAAGTAGCATATATCGGATGTCTTGGAATAATAGGCATCATCACAACAGAATTCGGGGTTATCGGGATATTGCCGCAGCTGGCGGCTCACTATAACATCCCCATTGAAAAAGCGGGCTGGCTGTTGAGTGCCTTTGCAACGGTAATTGCGTTTTGCGGTCCGGTGGTAACCCTGCTCTTTTCGCGGGTAAACCGGAAGCTCATCATGAGCATTGCCATGGGCATGTTCATCATCACCGGGGTAGTATCGGCACTGGCACCGCCTTTCTGGCTGCTGCTCACGGTGCGGGTGCTTCCTGCCATTCTCCATCCTGTATTGATCTCATCGGCTATTGCCGCAGCCATACAGGCGGCACCACCCAAAGAAGCCACGCGGATGATGGGCATTGTGCTGGGAGGCATCGCCATTGCGATGGTGACTACCGTACCGCTGGCAACATGGCTCGCAGGGAGGTTCAACTGGCAGGCCGCCTTCTGGGCACAGTCGGTGATCAGTCTTTCTGCGCTGCTTGCCATGCTCTGGGGACTGCCGCAATTGCCCAAAAGCGAAAACGAATCCTTCAGCAGCCAGGCGGCCATACTCCGTGATCCGGTATTTATTACCAGCAGCGTAACCAATGTATTGCTCATTGCCGCATGGTTCTGCACCTACAGCTACTTCGCCGATTTTCTGGGTAAAGTAAAAGGGATGGATGAAGAGCGGATCAGTTACATGCTGCTGGTATTCGGCCTCGCAGGCATTCCCGGCAACTGGATTGCCGGGCGGCTGCTGGGTAAAAACCTCTCTCTTACCACGGCGGTATTTCTCAGCGGCGCATTGTTCATTCCCTTCCTGAGCCTGTCTGTGGGTGGTGGCTGGGTGGTTAATGCCGTGATACTGGCCCTCTGGGGCCTGTTTTACGCCCCCTGCTACCTCACGGCTGCCGCTTACCTCACCTCCGCCGCACCTCATGCCGTAGCGTTCGCAAATACCCTCGCTATTTCTTATGGCAACCTGGGCATTGTGGTGGGTACTACCGCGAGCGGATGGGTAATTGCCCATTATGGCATTGCCAGCTCCCCCTGGGCAGGGGCAACTTTTGCATTAATGGCGCTGGGAACAATGGCAATCAGGAACCAACTGGTTACAAGGCGCAACACGCAAAGCGCCTGCGTCCCTTCCTGAATATTGTATGCCGGTAAACGGCAGGGATACGGCAGATCAACTCCCTGTTTCAGGAATAGATAAGCCGCCCTTAAGCCGCCCATAAGCCGCCCCTATATAGAGGCGGCTTATGGGCGGTATGTCTGCGGATAGAAGGCAGGGGATATGCGTATAAACCTATTCTTTGACAAGGCTTTACATGGCCTTACCCCGGTAGTCAATATACTCACCCGCGCCTTCGCGCAAAACCGGAGTGTGCTGGCCGCGGTGCGGAGGCATGGCGATGCGGAAAAGAACATCCGGGGATTGATGGCATATGCGTTCAACCTCTGCATCCGGTATGGCGATGTGCTGCTTTCTGCTGACGGACAAGGCTGCGCCCTCCTCCTCTACCCCGAAAGAAAGCCTGAAAATGCTTATACCCTTTGGCTGGACATCCGGCTGGTATGGCAGGCCATTGGGTGAAAACGTGGCATGGTATCAGAAAACAGGCTTCCGGACGTATGCAGTTACCGATGCAGACCACAAACTGTTCTATCTCACCAGTTCTGCCAACGCCATTCCCTGGCTGCCCGGTACGTGAACAAGCGGCAAACGGACAGTGTTATTTTTATCACTAACTTGACAGCATGAAAGAAGAATACATAGGGCTCCCCCTCGTGAAGAATGAAGCCATTCACCATTTTGAACTGACAGTGGAAGGCCATACGGCGTTTATCGATTATAAAGAAAGTGGCAGGAAGATATGGCTCATCCATACCGAAGCTCCCGCTGAGCTGGAAGGCAAAGGCGTAGCTACTGCGCTGATCGAGAAAACGCTGGCTTACCTCGAAGAAAACAAATACTCGCTGGTACCGCTCTGTCCGCTGGTAGTGGCCTACCTGAAACGCCACCCTGAATGGAAACGCATTGTAGACCCATCGGCTAATAATCTTTAGCAGACATGGAAAGCGCGCCATATACCGTGGTGAATAACGAGGCCAACCAGCAGCTGGAAGTATGGCTGGATGGTGCTGTGGCCACGCTTACATACCGGTTCTATAAAAAAGATATTGCATTCATGCATACCACCGTACCGGCGGAACTGGAAGGGAAAGGTGTAGCTACCGCACTGGCGAAGGAAGCCTTCCGGCTGGCCACTTCCCTGAAGAAGCTGGTAATGGTGTATTGCCCGTTTGTAGCAGGGTTCGTAGAGCGGCATCCTGAATACCGCAGTCAGCTCGACCCGCAGTATTACGGCAAACGGTGATCAGGCATTTTATTCCAGTACAGATCCTTTCAGATAACGCAGCTTCTCGAAGCTGCCGGTTTCTTTCCAGCCCGCCTTTAGCCACAGCTCTTTATGCTGTGGGTTAGCATATAATACTTTAATGTTTCGTGGCCGGCGCCTGCGGCTTTCCTTTACTCTCTCCACAAAATCTGCCATCGCAGTTTCGTTGAAAGGATTGAAAAGAAAAATGATGCCGACAGTATCGGGCACTTCCATCTTCCGCGCATCCACACATAACACCGTATATTTCTCCGGCGGTATAGCAGCGCATAGCGACGGTGAAAACTCCACGCCAATAATCTCTTTAAACCCATACGCTTCCGCTACGGCCAGCATACGGCCTTTGCCGCAACCTACATCGAGGAAGCCGGTCAGCTTTTCTTTTCCGGTAACATGATCCATCAGCCATTCGGCCGTGTAATAATTGACGGGTTCGTATTGTGTGGCCTGTGCTTTGGCTTCGGAAGAGATGGCATCTCCGAGGTAATGGGTGCCAATGGTGCGTATCCCATACTTTTTCTCACCCGCTATTTCACGGCGAATGATAAACCATGCCAATTCAAGGTCCCAATGCCAGGCGAGATAGAGAAAATACCGGATATAGCGCATGCGGGGAAGATACAAAAAACCCCGGCGCAAAGGTGCCGGGGTAGTTCAATTAGCATAGTTTCCGTATCAAGGTGTTAATGCCATCGTTAGTTGAACGCGAAGGCGAGATTCCACCTCCGGTCCTTCGAATCCTATATTGGCAAATCGTATCCTGCCCTTTTTGTCGATGACGTAAGTAGCGGGAATAATATTGAAACCGAATTTTTCTCCGATAGCGGAATCGGTGTTGTAATACACGGGGAAAGAATAGGTTTTGTTGCCTTTCCAGTTCTGCGCATCGGCCAGGGTGTTCTTAGCACCACTGTTAACGATCATGAATACCACATCAGGATTGGATTTGAACTGGTCGTACAACTTCTGTACGTAGGGCATTTCCTGCATACAGGGCACGCACCAGGTGGCCCAGAAATCAATAAGGATCACTTTTCCCAGCAAGCTGTCCGGATGCACCGGGTTGCCTTTCAGGTCCACAAAAGAATTCAGTGCAGGAGCCGGTTTGTTGATCATCTGTTTGGCCACGGCGGCTTTCAGCTCTTCGAGGCGCAAAGCGTCTACATCAGCAAGTTCTTTCGCACGGCCTGTTGTCCGGTAAAAGCGGCTTACGTTTTCCAGCGTTTCATGATCATGGGATGCTGCCAGTGCGGCACGCATATGCTCCGCTCCTGCTGCATCTTTTCCTTCCAGCATATCGATGACGCCGAGCATAGACAACAGGTTGCCCCGGGCGGTGGATGTCACGGCTTTTCGGGTGGAATCATCTACCAGCGGGATGATATATCCGGTTTCCGGGAAGAAACGGATCAGTCCTGCCGGCCATTTATCTGCCATGGCAAGCGCCTGCGAGGTGTAAGTACGCGCCAGTGGCAGGGCTACTTCATTTTCGATCAGCGTTTCTGCCATTCCTTTATAGATACGTGGCAGGTGAGGACTTTCCAATTCGTGTTGAATCTTTCCCGCATGCAATACAGTGTTGGCGGAGTCTTTCGCTTTAGCGTAGAGATCGAACAGCTTATCATGAATGGGAGAGAAATCTGCCTGATTACCGGGCGTTTCTTCTTCCAAAGCCAGTTCCAGCAGTCGAATGCGGCGGGCCGAATCTTTTTCCCTCGCTAAGAAATCGGCCTGCAGGCTTCTGCCCACCGGTGTTTTCGGATAGCGGACGCCAACTTCTTTACGAATGGAATCGAGGCGGGTAGGTTCTCCGATGATGAGGTAGCCCATCGTTACCCGGTTCAAATTACCGCGGTCACAAGGCGCTTCCATCCATTTAGCTGCAATCACTTCGTGTGCCTGGCGGCGGAAGTTCTTTTTGTCCGAAAGGGATTTGGCCTGTGCTTCCTTATACATCAGGAGGCGGAGTCTGGCTTCGTAATTGTCGGGAAAAGCTTTCAGCTCCTGTTCGTATAGCTTTGCCTGAGCAGCTGTTGCCGCAGTGCCTTTACCCATCTGGGTGGTCATACTTCCGCCACGGTACAGCAGCGCGTTGCGTACGGGCTTACCATCCCTGTAAACCATTACCTCAAAATGTTTATCTGCATCAGGCTTCTCCACCACATCGCCACTGTTCAGCGTGAAGCTGGCGAAGGCGGCATAGGGCGCTACTTTGAAGCTGGTGGTCCACTTACCGTTATCCAGCCGCATGGGCATGCGGTAGGGAAGGTCGTAGAAATTGGAGGTGGTAAATTGCAGCGTAACGGCAGAAACATTTGCCGGGATGGTGCCTCCTTTTATGGAGGGGTCCAGTGTTACCGTCACCGTCTGGCCTGCTTCCGGTTTGGCCGGCGAGAGCACCACACGCTCCTGAGAGCGCGCGGTGAAGCCGTTTATGAGGAGGAGGATTACAATACGCATACTAATAATAACCTTCATTTTGAGACAGATTGATATTGGTGCTTCTGGCATTGGAAGGGATAGGATACAGTGTATCTGTTACCTGCCAGTGCGCTCCTTTAATAGGACCGAGTACTGTATTAGAGCGCTGGGTGCGTTTCAGATCGAACCAGCGGTGGCCCCATTCCGCGAATAATTCGAATTTCCTTTCTTTCTCCAGCGCCAGCAACAGCTGGCCCTGGTCCAGTGCAGTATTCAGTACAGGCAGATTAGCACGCATGCGGATGGAATCAAGATCGCTCCGGCCGTCTGTCAGTTTATTTTGCCGGATGCGTGCTTCGGCACGGATGAGGAATTGCTCGCCTATTCGGAGGAGCATGGTGTTTTCCTGCACAGGTGTAGCGTTACGTACTTTATACTTGGCAGGCCAGTAGATGGTAGCGCCATTGGCAAGTACGCGGGTGCCGGTCCAGTTGGCGAGCCGGGCATCGCCAGTTTCGAATTTCGGAATCAGGTTAAGCGTATCGAGCCGGAATAATGGCCCGCCGGTTGCACCTGCGGGTATACCTACATTGGCCTCCCAGGTGTTCCTTCCTCCTGCTATGTTCACGGATTGCAGCTGGAAGATAGCTTCGCGGCTATTGGCGAGGAACACGCTATTGAGGTTTTTCAGCAGTTCGTAATTTCCATTCCCGATCACGGAAGTAGCTTCCGATTCGGCCAGCGCCCATTCATGACGATAGAGGAACACCCGTGCCAACAGGGCTGAGGCAGCCACCCTGTTAGGGCGTACGCGGTTGCCGGTAGGGTAATTATTGACCAGCAGCTCTTTGGCAGTATTCAGATCTTTCACGATCTGGTCGTATACAACCTGCGTTTTTTCACGTGGCAAAACCTGTGTAACGCGATAATCGGTGGAAAGCACCAGCGGTACATCACCATACATGTTCACCAGGTAGAAATAGAAATAAGCACGCATAAAGTGTACTTCACCCAGCAGCTGGTTCTTCAGTGCAGGCGTAATGGTTGCGGAGGCCGTCAACCCTTCCACACAGGCGTTTACCGTATATAGATATCCGTAAATCGAATTCCAGAAACGTTCTACATATGTGCTTTGGGGTAACAGGCGTGCCTGGCCAAATACGTCATAATCTTCAAACGCGCTCGTGTAGTATACATCGTCGGCATGAATACCCGACATATAATTCATCATGACGTTAGCCCATTGATAATTGGACGCGTTCATGGTAATATAGATCCCTGTTACCGCTGACAGTGCGTTTTTATCGTTGGAAAATACGAGTTCATCCACCACTTCCGTTTTGGGCGTTGGTGTGTCCAGGTACTTATTGCAGGAGACGGTTAATGTTGCGGCCAATATTATTAAAAGAGAAAATCGTTTCATCGTGTTGCTTTTGATGATTGTTATAAACTCAGCTGGATACCTGCGGTAATGGTTTTTGCGGGCGGCAGGCGGATGCCCTGCGTTTCCGGATCCATACCTTTATAGTTCGTAAACGTCAGCAGATTCTGCGCATTTACGTACACCGAAAGCCGGTTCATCCTGATCTTGCGGGCATATTCCGAAAGGTCGTAGCGCAGCGATACATTTTTAAGCCGAATGTAGCTGGCATTGCCCCATACGGCGGTCGACAGCCTGTAAAGATCAAAGTTTGTAGTATTGGGCGTGAGCGTAGCCCTGGGAATGTCCGTGACGTCGCCTTTCTGTTGCCACCTGTCCAGCGCTTCGCGGCCCTGGTTAAAACGCGATCCGTAAACGTTGGCTTCGCGGCCATAGTTATACTCCTTGCCTTCCTGCTGAACGAATTGAAGCAGGAAGTCCAGTTCCAGCTTCTTGTAACGCAGCGAGTTTTGCAATCCACCGTAAAAGTCCGGCATAGTGGATCCGAGGATCACGAAATCAGTGAACTCAATCGGTCTTCCGCCACGGTTGCCCACAGTCCAGAATTCCGCCACACCGTTGTCGGGATTTACTTGCAGGAACTGGTAGCCTTTCACGATCATAAGCGGCTCCCCTACCACATAAGTATTCCGGTAAGTAGATTTTTCGATACCGTCGAATTTCTTCAGTTTGTTTTTAGGGAGTGTGATGTTGAACATGGTGCTCCATGTGAAATCATTACGCTGGATATTTACGGTAGTCATATCCAGTTCCCAGCCCGAGTTCTGTACCACAGCGTCGAAGTTGTCGCGCATGCTGGCAAAGCCTACCTGTGGGGTGAGAGAGCGGTCAATCAGCTGATTGTCTGTCAGGTTATAATAATACCCGGCATTGACGAGGATACGATTCCGGAGGAATCCTAATTCGATACCGCCCTCCGTTTTGCGCGTTGCTTCCCAATGGTAATCGGGATTGGCAAGGCGGGAAGGTGTAAGCCCCATCACGCCGTCGTACACGTATGCAGCATTGGCATTGCTCCAACTGGCGAGATAATCGGTATATCCGATATTGTCGCTACCCACAGTACCATAACTGCCGCGCAGTTTACCATGAGAGAGCCAGGAGAATTGTTTCATCCAGGGTTCGTCGGAGAATATCCATGCGGCACCTACAGCCCCGAAGTTGCCCCAGCGGTTGCCAGGCCCGAATTTGGTGGAACCATCCCGGCGGAAACTTGCATTCAGGATGTACTTTCCGTCCCAGTTGTAAGTGGCGCGGCCAAACACAGAATTGTAACGGTACATTCCATACGACCAGAAACTGGCGCGTGTGCGGGCGGAATCCAATTTATCAAGAACATTGTCATTTGGAAAGCCACTGGCGTCGGTTCGTAATGCATCGCGGACATTTTCCTGCCAGGTGGCTCCTGCCATCAGGGAAAGGTCCCCCTTGGCGATCTTACGTTTATATTCCAGCTGCGGTTCTATTACGTAGGAGTTCGCATCTGTCTGCCCGAAATAGGTGAAGCTGCCGTTAGCGGTCTGAGGATTCAACGAAGCGTTTGGCGTGATCTGCGTCTGGTCCATCCTGTTGTTAGTGATACCGCCGGTTACTTTGGCATCCAGTCCGGGAATGATCGTATAACGGATTTCAGCGTTGGCAATGAGATTACGCGTTTTTGACAGATAGGTCCGAGCAAGCGGGGCAAACGGGTTCTGATCAGTGGCGAACCAGTAAAAACTTCCATCCTCTTTGTACGCCGGATAATTCGGCACCATATTGAAGACATATGACATATCGCTTGGCATGGAATTATTCTTTTCCGCGCTGTAGCTTACAGAAGCCCTTGCCCCGAATCGTTTGTCCTTACTGTTATGATCGATGCTAAAGTGCCCGGTTCCACGGTTATATGCGAGATCGTTAGGCAGTACGGTAGTTTCTTTTCTCCAAGTACCGCTCAGCAAATAACGCGTTTGCTCAGTACCACCGGAAATTGAAAGCTGCGCCTCTGTCTGATTAGCCGTATTCCCGATGAGTCGCTTCTGCCAGTCTGTATACTCCGTCTGGCTCCAGGTCAGCAGATCAGGCGCATTATCGGTACTCGGCGTTGCCTTATCGTTTGCGAAAGCTTCCTTCCGCATCTGCAGGTATTCCTGGGTATTGAGCATAGGCATCCGATTCACTACTTTGCTGCCACCACTGTAAACGTTGGCATTTACGGTGAGTTTGCCGGAACGACCTTTTTTTGTCGTAATCATCACCACACCATTGGCGGCACGTGAACCATAAATAGCCGTAGCGTCAGCATCCTTCAGGATGTCTATCCTTTCGATATCCGCCGGATTAAGTGCTGCGAGCGGACTCTGAAATCCACCGGCAACAGGGATGCTCGTATTCAAGGGCGCATCCAGATAAGGAACACCGTCAATCACATATAATGGAGCGCTGGATTGCAACAGGGAGTTCTGCCCGCGGAGGGTCACATTGAACGTGGTGCCCGGCAGGCCGCTGTTAGATGAAATGAACAACCCGGGAACGCGGCCCTGCATAGCTGCCAGCGGGTCAGTAACCGGACTGGTAGAGAGATCCTTGCTTTTCACAGACGACACCGAGCCGGTGAGGCTCTTACGCACTGCAGACCCATAACCTATCACCACCGCTTCGTCCAGCGCGCTGGCGGCTGGCCTGAGGCTGATACTGATGGAACCGCTGCCTACAGTAACTTCCTGTGCTTCGTATCCGATATAGCTGATCACCAGCACATCGCCCGGTTCGGCATTCAGTTTGAACTTACCGTCTACATCAGTAGTGGCACCCAGCTGGGAGCCTTTAATGCGAATGGTTACCCCGGGGAGCGGTGTGCCATCGGTACCTTTAATGGTACCCGTAATTTCCTGTCGGATCTCTGTGGCGGAAGGAGCGGCGGGAACCTGCGTTTTCGGCTTAATGAAAATCGTTTTGTCTTTCACGGAATAATCCAGCGGCTGGTCCTTAAACACCGCCACAAGGAAAGACTCCAATGGTTGGTTGCTGGCCGAGATGGTTACCTTACCCGCATTACGGAGCAGCTCCCTGTCATAGAAAAACAGGTAACCGGTTTGCCGTTTTACGGCTGTAAACACTTCTTCCAGCGAAGCGTTGTTCAGCTTCACGGACACCCGCTGGGCATAGGTTGCGGCTGATACGTTGAGGCACGCCGCCAGAATAAGAAATGCTGTCCATCTCATGATTCGTCTGAGTTTGGTTGAGAGCAGTCCCTTCAAAAAACAGGGACCGGCATAATCGGTCAATTGCATAGATTTGCATTGTCTGGTTAATAGTAAATCAAGTTCGTTGCTAAGATGCCTGACATTCGCCGGGGGTGGGTCCAATCACCTCCGGTTTCTGTTTTTTTATAATGGTTGTATGATGATCTTCGATCCTTCTATTGTAAACGACAGTCCGGATACCCGCAGTCCTTCCAGCACATCCTGCAGCGGCAGGTTCCGTTGAATCTCTCCGTCGAAGCGCCTGTTGGGTACTGTTCCCCTGTATTCCACTTCCACATCGTACCAGCGCTGCAGCTGGCGCATTACTGCCCGCACATCGGAGTTATTGAAGTAGAAGACGGCATTTCTCCATGCCAGCGCTTCTTCTATATCCGGCCGGAGTTCTATTACAGGAGCACCCCCTGAGATGGCTGCCTGCTGGCCGGGCTCCAGCTTCCTGGTAGCCCCTGCTGCCGTTACCGCTACCGAGCCTTTCACCAGTGTGGCGCGGATGGCCGGCTCGTCAGTATATGCATTGATGTTAAACTCCGTTCCCAGCACGGCTACTTCTGCTTCCCCGGCTACGGCCACTTTAAAAGGCTTTGCAGCATCGGGACGCACATCGAAATAGGCTTCCCCTGTCAGCTCCACTTTCCTTTCATGATTCCCAAAGGCAACGGGAAACCGTAGAGACGATGCTGCGTTCAGCCATACCTGCGACCCGTCGGGCAATGAGATGCGGAACTGTCCGCCCCGCGGAGTACGCAGCATATTGTATTGCAACTCTCCCATGGGCTGGCCTGCCTGATACACCAGCGATCCGCCGTTCTGGCTGGCGGTGGTACCCTGTTGTGCGAAAGTCTGGCTTCCGGCACTGTCCAGCGGAATGACAGACCCGTCTGCCAAAGTGAGTACCGCTTTACTGGTGGCGGGCATAATGGTTTTTGGCCGTTCTGCCACGGGTGCGTTCCCTTTTGGTTGCCCCGGCTCCGGTTTCCAGAGCCATACGGCTGCTGCAGCGGCGATGGTGACTGCTGCGGCAGCCCACCAACGGTAATGCATGCGCCTCACTTTCACAGTTTCCGTTTCCGCCGGGGCGGGAAAGTGTTTTTGCGCGAAGCGTTGCCAGGCGGCATCTTCGTCCGGCTCGCCGAACTTCAACAGCCGGGCCTGCAGCTCCGGTACGCTGTGCATCCGCTCATAAAAAGCAGCATGCTGCGGATCGGCAGCCTGCCATTCCTGTAACTCCCGGGCTTCCGGCTCCGTAAGCTCGCCGCGCATCTCCTTCAGGATCAGTTCAGCAAATCGTTGTATCAGTTGTGGGTCCAACATCAAGTATTATTAAATGGATTACTATAGAAACAACAGGTTTGTTATTTCGATGAAAAGAAATGCAGCCTTTTTTTGAAAAAACTTTAAATAATTCAGGAGAAGTAGCGGGTAAACGCCAGCCAGGCGTAAAAAACGGGCAGGAGGTTGCGTTTGAGAAGCCCTGCACGGATCAGTTTGAGGGCGCGGAGCTTTTGGGTGCGTACCGTATTATAGGAAATAGACAGCTCCCCGGCGATCTCTTCGTTCTTCTTCCCTTCCAGGTAGCTCATTTTGAAGATACGGCGGCACTGGGCAGGCAGTTCTTCAATTTCGCGGTAAAGACCGGCAATGATCTCCGTTTCCGCCAGGCGGGGGTCGAAAGTGCTGATATCGGGTAATGTTTCGCCGGCCAGGTAGGCATAGTCCCGGTCGCGCTCGTGCTGGCGCTCTTTGAGTTTGATGTGGTTGAGGCAGGCGTTGCGTACAGAAATGTACAGCCACGATTTGAGGGCCGCAGCATTGGGGAATTCAGGTCTTTTATCCCAGAGTTTGGAGAATACTTCCTGGATAAGGTCTTCCGCCTCCTGCCAGTTATCCACGATGGTACCGGCATAATAGCAAAGCGCCTTGTAATGCTGCTGAAAAATCGTCCTGAAAGCTTCCTGATCTCCCAGGGCCACCCTGTCCAGCAATTCCCTGTCTGTATATCTGTTAGCAGGCATTCCCCTTGATAAAGCCCTCCCGGTTGTTTTAATCTCGATACGAAACCTTAAAAATACCAAAAATCACCCGTTTTTCTTGCACATTGTCCGGTTTTGAAATGCAATGTCCGTTTTTGAAAACTGTAGTAATGCCGGAGCCGGTCGTCCCAATTTGCTTGTCCACCGCCTCCCGCAGTACTAACTTTATCAGACAGTTATAGTCAGTTTAACAGAATTTTAGTGTAAAAAAAGGGCAGCCATAAGGCCGCCCTTTCGTGATTATATCAGGTAACTGATTACTTATTGATGATCTTATCCAGCGTTTCCTGTGCCAGCGGATGGTAATTACCGCGGTACTTTCCGTAAATGGTGCGCGCCATGGCAGCGTTCTCGTCCGACTTCATCATTTCGGTATAAAGGGGCGTGAGGAACTTGCGGCGACCTACCTGACTGAGGAACTTATCCATATTTGCGAAGGCCGGCTTATACCCTGCCGCAACAGACATGATGAACCACTGGTTCGCCACTTCGCTATTGCCGGTGGCCGTTAACTTAAACGTGGCATCCAGCTGCTCCATTTGGGGCAGGCCCAGTGGCTTGGGCATTTTGCGGAGGAAGTGCAGCCATTCGTGTGAGGTCCAGCCAGCTGTTTCCAGCGTACCCGGCGCTTCGCCTTTCAGGAACTTCTCCCGTGCGGTATCCACTTTGGTAAAACGGGTTTGCGGTACACGCGGACAATTATCCGGTATCCCAGGGCCATACACCCATTCCTTTACCCTGATCTTCGCTTCCAGCGTAGTATCTCCTTTCAGCAGCTCTTCGTTGAAGTAGCGGAGGAACTGTTCGGTAGACATGGTTTTGAAAGCATTGCCGTTGAAATACTGATACAGGAACGTATCAATTTTCTGGCGGCCGACAGTTTCCTCTACCCTGCGCAGGAAATGCGCACCTTTCTCATATGCGATATCGGTTAACCCGTCTTCCGCATCACGCCCTTTCAGCGCCAGCTTCAGCCAGGTATCGCGACTGTCTTTACCGAGACTCGTCACGGTTTCTTCCAGATCCTGATATCCCAGTTCCCATAGCATATCCGCATAATCTGCCCCCATCATGGCTTCCATAATGCGGCGTTCGAAATACACGGTAAAGCCTTCATTGAGCCAAAAATCTTCCCAGGTGGCGTTGGTAACGAGGTTACCACTCCAGCTGTGGGCCAGTTCATGTGCGATGAGCGATACCAGTGAGCGGTCGCCCGCAATGATGGTGGGGGTGGCAAACGTCAGGCGCGGATTTTCCATGCCGCCCAGCGGGAAGCCCGGAGGCAGTACCAGCACATCGTACACACCCCAGCGGTATGGACCGTACAGTCCTTCCGCTGTGGTCACCATTTTACCTACTTCTGCAAATTCGTAATGCGCTTTATCGAGCATGTCAGGCTCGGCGTATACGCCCGTTCTGCCGTCTATAGCCTTGTAAGCTACATCCCCTACCGCCAGCGCCATCAGGTAAGCCGGCACGGGCTGATCCATCCTGAAGTGGTATACACCGCTGTCATTCGCCATACGCGGGTTTTCTGCGCTCATGAGGGCCACGAGGCCTTTGGGAACGGTAACCCGGGCCGTATAGGTGAACCGGATGCCCGGCCCGTCAGGTGCGGGAATCCACGTACGGGCATAAGTCGGCTCTGATTGCGTATAGAGGAAAGGTTGCTTTTTACCTAACGTCTGCGCAGGCTCCAGCCATTGCAGCGCCGTGGCATGGCTACCGGTTTTATACCAGATGCGCACGATAGTATCTGTTTTTTTCACCGGTATGCTGAGGCGGCTGCCGAGGAAAGCAATGGCAGAGTCGAGTGTATGGGGAACCTTACGGCCGTTGGCAGTAACACTATCGATCGTGAGACCATCGGTGTCGAGACAAAATATGGGAAGCTCGCCCGGGTTATCAAAGCGCCATTCTGCAGCGCCATCGATACGGTGCGCGGTAAAATCCACGGCAATATCGAGTGCCAGGCGGCGAACGAGGATGCTGTCGGCATTAGAAAGGGTGTGGAGATCTTTCGCCTGAGCATTCTCTTCAGCAGGGTTCCGGTCTCCGGTGGTTTGACAGGCGGCGGCAAAAAGCGCCCCTGCCAACAATACGTATCTCATAAATGCAGGTTTGTTTTGGTAAGGATGTGGTTATTAGCGCAGCGGCTCCGGTGTTGTCTTTGTCGATTCCATCACGTAAAGCCCCTGTTGTTGTAATAAAGGGATGAATTTCGTCAATCTTTTCTCGAATCCGGCAAAATCCTTCTTTTCCGGATCAGACCATGCCGCTTCGGCCATGGCCAACAGTCGGGGGAAGGTCATAAAGTGCAGGCGCTCAGCGGACTTGATCACTTCAGTCCATTGGTTGGCCTGAAAACCGATGATCTGCGATCTGTTATTATCCTTTATCTCCGGATAGTTACTCATGTTGAATTCATACACCCGGCGCAGCGGATTGAATTCTTTTCCCCAGCGGCGGCCGGAAATATGCGTACTGTCCTGCACGAAATCTAAGTAAAAAGGGAAACGTGGACAAAGCACTACTTTATACCCTTTATCGAGCGCATTTTTCAACTGCTCCGGCCTTTCCTGCCGCCACCAGAACACGATGGTTTCTGCTACAGGTAGTTTGGCCGCCGTCACTTCGTCCCAGCCCAGCACTTTGCTGTTGATAGCCTGCAGCGAGTCTGCCATGCGACGGATGAAGTAATGTTCCACATCCACCAGCGACTTCAGGTTTTCCTGCTTCATAAGTTTTTGCACATGCACATCGGTATTCCAGCTGGCGGAGCCGAAGCTCACTTCATCGCCACCGATATGGATCATACCAGCGGGAAACAGAACGTTCACTTCGCGCAGGATATTGGTCAGGTACTGATACGTACTTTCCTTGCCGGGATTGAATGTAAACTCCGGATATTTAGGTGTGCCGCCCCCGCTGAATTCGGGATAAGCTTTATTAGCAGCCGTGGCGTGGCCGGGCATATCTATTTCAGGTATTACGGTGATCTGCCTGGCAGCAGCATAAGCTACGATCTCACTGATCTCATCCTGTGTATAATAAGCTGCGGGTGCCAGAGAATCCGTACTGGAACCGATACCACCCACGAGCGTGAGTCGGGGATATTGCCTGATCTCGATACGCCAGCCCGGGGCATCTGTCAGGTGCCAGTGGAATTTATTGAGTTTATACAATGCCATCTGATCGAGCAGCATCTTTACGGTTTCCTTCCCGAAGAAGTGACGCGATTCATCCAGCATGAAACCCCTCCATTTCATCACAGGCCTGTCTTCGATACGCCAGCCGGCGATGGTTGCATGCTGGTCCTTCGGGTTTGATAATCTCGCCAGTTGAACGAAAGACATGATGCCGTATACCAATCCTTCTTCGCCACCGGCATCAATCGTTACCCCGCCTTCGTTCATATTGAGCGTATAGGCATCTTCCTCCCCGCTTTTCTTTCCCAGTACAATGAGCGCCGGAAACTTGTTTTTATCCGTTGCCCGGGCACTGAGGTACGCAGTATTCATACCGGCAGCAGCCATCTGAACACGGATGCCGGTGTATTTCAGCAGCTGCTCCTGTAACAGGGCCGCCTCTTTACGGAAGGAAGGATGTTGTAAAACGATCACGGTACGATCGTTGAGCAGGAAATTACTGTTGGTGGATTTGGCAGTCACCGGCGCCGGGATTACCGGGCAAACGTCCTGCGCACGGGAATACAGACTGATACTAAGCGTGGTAATGAAAAGGAGCGATCTGAACATGGTTAAGCGTGGCATTTGATTGAAGTTTTAAAGATAATCATCTAATCCGAAGGAACATATTTACTACCTTCCTTCTTCAAACGCCACAATCATGCTGAACCTTAGCCTCAACTACCCGTCTGTACCTAAAGAAATGGAGATATTCAGGGATTACTGTAATCAGCTGTCCCCTCAGGAGCAATTTACGTTACTACACCCACCTTACGAGCCGCTGGACGAGTTCGGCCTTTCCACACTGGGTAAACACCTCAGGTACGACCCTGCAGCCATGGCCACTACACCAGTTCCCAGTGCCAACAGTGGACTGTTCACCATCGCGAAATGGCACCGCCCGCTTACGCAGCATGTGGCCATTGAGCCGTTTACCTTCCCCGGATGGCGGATGGTAGCAGAAGATGCAGGGTTTAATCTGCAGGTGGTGGAAAGTGATGAGGAAGGCATGCTGCCCGAAAAGCTGGCAGAATGCCTGGAGCACTTTGGTTGTAAGCTGATCTATCTACAACCCACCCTTCATAACCCCACCAATGCCGTGATGAGCCTTGAACGCAGGATGGCCATTGCATCAGTAGTACGTGCATTCCCGGAAACATATATCATAGAAGACGATGCATACCGTTTCCTTCATGCCGATCCCCCGCCATCCTTCCTCGAACTGGCGCCGGATATAACGTTGCATGTTTACAGCTTATCGAAACCTTTCAACCCGCTCCTGCGCTCCGGCTACATCATCCATCCGCCACAGCTGCTGAAAGGTGCCTCCAACCACATCAAAATGACGTGCAGCGGTACATCCACCCTCTTCACGCAATTCGGGATCTATCTCATGGCCAACGGCATGTTGCATGTATTGGCGGAACAAAAGCGGGAAGCTGCTGCTGCCGCGCGATTGCTGATGGAAAACTATTTCAGTGCGAAAGATTACCGTAGTCACCCTAACAGCTTCCATTACTGGATTCCCTGCAGCGCACCGGAAAAAGCCGCCGCCGCCATGCAGCGTCATCAGATAGATATCAGCAGCGGGAAAATGTTTTCACTCACACCAGACGATCAATATATCCGGGTAGCACTTGGTGGGGCTTACGATGCACCCAACCTGCCGGAAGCGCTCCGCGCCATCGCGGAGCTTACCTGATCAGTCCATTTCCTCGATCCGTTTCAGCAACCCGTCTTTCAACCGGGTAAGGAAAGTTGCCATTTCTTTCTTCCGCATTCGTATGTCGCGGAAATTGCTGTAAACATTCCCAAAATCCACGTCCAATGAGTTCTCCAGCCATTCAAACACCTGTTTGATATCGGCTTCTCCATTGTTAAAGCTGCCAACGAGGTGCAGGGCATAGCCCAGCTCCACGAGGTCGGTTTTGGATTCAGTCCACCGCAGGCGCGGTTTATACTGCAGATTACGCGGAAGGGCGTACAGGTTTTCCAGTTTTGTGATCAGGTATTTGCTGACATCCTCCAGCGCTATCAGCTCTGCCAGTTTGAAAGAGGTAACAGTGCAGAAATGGGTATCGAGCATCCCGTCGAGATCCACTGGGTATTCATTGTTATACGTACTGTTGCGGAGAAAGTATTGCTCATCGCGCTCGGTAGCACCGCCGCGGAAGTAGAGGAAAAGTGCGTTATGTACTTCGAAGAACATGGTGATGCGCTGCAATTCCTGGTCAAGGAATTTGCGGTAGTCGTCCCGGATGCTCTTAGGCCGGTCGGCCTCAATACGGAATAGCTGGCTGTAATAGATCTTCTTGGAAAGGATATGCGGCTGGATGTGTTTAAAGAAATAAATTTCATCGCGGGTATTGCCGAAGTTACCCGGTACGAGGGGTTTGAGGTGGGTTACGGCTTTATCTGCCAGCAGGGCGCCGGACTTAAATCGTTCTAACAGATTTGGGATACTGGCTTCCATGGCCGAAAGCTCTCCTTCCAGTTTAGACAGGATTTGCCTGAAATCGGTTTTCATTTGCATGTAGTTTTTCCGGATATGAGAATGGGTTAGCGGTCGGCGCCCGTGCGCAGCTGCGATTCATAATCGTTCAGTCTGTCCAGCACTTTACCGATCCATTGTTTACAGGCGGTAACGGTAGAGAGGCTGGGGTTCTGGAATTTAATCCGGAACGCATCTTCCTCTCCGGTGTCGGCTTTCCGAAGGTGAAGTATACCGGCCAGGGTGGCAAACACCTGCTGCAGGGAAGCGGTCTTCACCAGCCCTTCTTCCATATATACCCGCGCCATTAATGCAGCCTGGGGCACGGTAAGGCGGGTAGTCCAGGGGTTGTCTGCCGCTGCCGGCAGTGCAGAAGTCATAAGATGGCGGATAAAGATGCGTTCTTCTTTCAACCACACCAGTAATTGTTCGCGTATAGGAAAGCAACCCGGCCGGAGACCGTTTTCCCGGCTGCCCGGCGGGATATTCTTCAGTTCCCGCATACACCAGCCAAGAAGTTTCATTCTTTCCCGCAATCCGGGAATAGCATGCATATGCAGCCTCACGTTTTCCACACAATACACGAAATAGCCGGCAGAATTGAAATTGATGCTCACGAGCAGATGATGAATATTGAGCCGGGCATTTTCGGCAGTAGCATGAGCAGGATGGGCAAACAGGAGCAGCTTTGTAATGAGGTTACGCAGGAATAACAGTTCCCCGAAACTGATGCGCTCTTCCGGCCTTTCCAGGAAATTCCATACCGGCTCGAGGATGATGCGGCGTAATGGAGCTTCCAGCAACAGGCGCCCCAGCTCACGATCGGCCTGCAGTAACCGGGGTAGCAGCATGGTACGTGCCGCGCGCGCGTAGGCATGCGGAAGGAGCCATTCGGGTGAAAGATCGTCCCCAAAATGCTGTTCCAGCCCCGTCATCACCTGCAGGAGCGATGCTGCTGCAGTGGTATAATGTGCCGAGAAAGCGCGCGAGCCGGAAACTTCCTCATAGCTGTGTAATACATCCAGCAGCCTTACGATGGTGCGTTGCCAGAAGGATACTGCTGCCATGCGCCGGGAGTTACCGGCCGGAAGGTCTGACAGGCGCAGCATCAGCGCGGTGATACGGTTCTTTTCTGCATGCAACTGTTCCAGGCTTTGGGGGATGGTATCGCTTTTTGCAGAAAGGGCCTGCGGACAAAGTTGCAGGGTTACAATGTGGTTGAGCAAAGTCATGACATGGAAATAGCAGGTGAATGATTGGTGCTGATGGTTGATATGCAGCCATGCAATACGAAAATGGTGAAATGCCGGGTTCCGCTTTCACAGGTGGGAAATATTTTCTCATGCCGGCCCGGGTGGGGTTAACCAGGGCGAATACGCAAACATTTATGAGTTCGAGGTGGTGTAAAGGTTATTCATGAATTGTTTTTCTTCTTTGATCCATTGGAGGATCTGATCGCGGATGGAGCCTTTGCCGGGGTATAATACATACTCATTTGAGGACAGGTGTCTTAATTCCTTTTCGTACCAGGACAGGAGTCCTTTCTTTTCCTGAAGGGTGTGCAGCCGGGAAGTTCTTTTGCGGAGGCAGGTGGCGGCGTAGCGCAGGAGATCCGGGCAGTTGAAGTTATGGGCAAAGAGGGTGAAGAAGGTGCGCTCTTCGGGGTCCATGTAGTAGTGATGGTCCTGCTCACGGAGGTCGCGCATGAGGCGGCGGAAGTAATGAGCGGTACCAAAGGTGAGCGGAGTGTTGGTGCTGCGCATGGGGCGAAAGATCAGTTCGATGAGCTGAGGGTCGATAAGGCGGTCCTGAAGTGTTACTTCAGTTTCCTGCATGCGGGAACTTTGTTGCGACATAATATGCCTGGCATAAGGCCCGGGCAGGAACAGATCTTTGGCGAGATGTTCGGGGAAGTATTGTTCGAGTGCCATGATGACTTCCATCATCATGATGGCAGCTTCCTGATAAAAAGTATGGAAAGCGGGGCCTGCCTGGAGTTGGAAAAGATGAATGACATCTACGATGGCAACGAACTGTACCTGGCGCCGGCGGACTGTTTCGGCCGTCATGGCAGGATTATCCGTGTGCCCGTCTATATCCAGCAGTTCTGCCGTTGTTCTGAGTTTGGCTGCACGAAGCTCACCGAGCAGGCCGGAAAGGTCGGCAGAATGGGTAGTGAGCTGCGACGGCATAAGCCGGGCGTACACGAGCTGATTCAATCTTTCCATGACGAATGCGTTTATTTGGCTGCAAAGAATTGGGGGGCTTCCTATAGGGTAACATCAATTATGTATATGAGATGTGAGCAATCACTGAAAGGGTGAATTAACAACTATGGAAATTGACAGCCGGAAAGTGCATCTGTTAACAAAACAGCGGGTTTCGGCGTCCGTATTGCCTGTTCATTTTTTGTTTTATTAACAAACAGAAAAAAATATCCTGTTTTTTTTCGTAATCATTCACCCCGGCCACCTCAAAACTGTATCTATATATTCAGATGGAAAACGAAAATCACATACGCTTCCTTCTCAACAAAGAGTTCTTCGGTACAATTACACCCGAAGAGCAGGAAGCGTTGAATGATTTACTGGCCAGCAGTGCAAAGGCACGCGCCATCCGGAGTGAGATAAGAAATGATGAACCGTTCGATGGCCAGCATGTTTTTCCAGCAGAGGAGCTGGAAGCAGATTACTTCGCAGTGCAGCAACGGAATCACCACCGTAAAATGCAGCGGATCTGGAACTGGCGGATAGCCGCAGGGCTGGTAGCAGGAGCCATTATTACAACATGGCTCATCTGGCCGAATGATCCGCCACATATTCCGCCTCCCGTAATTATCCCTTCGGATATTCAGGCAGTAACACTACAGTTCGCTAACGGAGAAATGATACCGTTTCAGGATGGCAGCCCGCAACAATATCAGGTACAATCTACCGGCATATTTTTCGACAAAGGCAGGCTCCGTTTTGAATCAGCTCCTCAGGCCGCACCGGGATGGAACAGCCTGAATGTACCACCAGGCAAGGAAAGCACCATACTACTGGCAGACGGTACGGAAGTGATCCTGAACAGTTCTTCGAAATTACAGTTCCCCTTCCGCTTTGGCACCGGCCCGCGGGAAGTATATCTTAAAGGTGAAGGGTATTTCCGTATCCGTTCCACAAATGGCCCCCCTTTCATCATCCATGCCGGACAGGCAGACATCCATATTACGGATGCCGTATGTAACATTAACGCATATACTTCCACCAAAGTAATTGCATCCCTCGTTAGCGGAGAAATGGAAGTGAGAGCTTCTGGCGGACTCGTTACATTACAGCCGGGAGAAGAAGTAACCGCAGCAACAGACAGTCCTTTACGGTTGAGCCACATGCAGGAACAATACACCGTAACATGGATTAACGGAGAACAGTACTTTAATAATTTACCCGCAACAGAACTGCGGGATATGATAGCACGGTGGTTTAATACTACTTTATACATCGATACACCGGAGGCAGAAAATATTTTATTAAATGGCAAACTTTTTCGCAACCAAACGCTCTCCGAATTTGTTGATACTATGAACACGCAAAACGAAGTGGAATTTTACTGGAAGAATGGCATGCTCCACTGCCGCTAAAATAGTAACTAAAAAGTTGTGTAGATATAACGATAGCGTCCTCCAAGGATGCTTAGACTATCAAAAAACCGCTCCCGTAAGAGCGGTTTTTTGATGTAGGTAATAGCCGGGTTAAATGTTAGTACCCCCATCCACCGTAAATCCTGCGCCGGTGATAAATCCGCTCTCAGGCCCGGCCAGAAATGCCACCATGGAAGCAATGTCTTCCGTTTTCCCGAAAGTATTCAATGCTGTGATGGAGCGCTGGTAATCGGCCGAAGGCCCGTCTGTCGGATTCATATCGGTATCAATAGGTCCGGGGTGTACAATATTCACATTGATCTTCTTCGGCCCCAGCTCTCTCGCCAGTGCTTTAGTGAGACCAGTTATGGCCGCTTTACTGGTAGAGTACAGCGCACATCCGCCAAAAGTAATACGGTCTACCAGGCAGGTACCAATGTTCACAATGCGGCCGCCATTTTTCATGTGGGGAATTGCTGCGCGCGATGCTGCGAATACTGCTCTAACATTAATCGCCATGGTATCATCGAAATCTTCGAGAGAACATTCTTCCAGGGGTTTGATATTGCCAACACCCGCATTGTTCACCAAAATATCGAGCCGTCCGAATTGCTCCGCTGCATGATTCACCGCAGCCTGCACGGCATGCGGATCTTTACTGTCGGCCGCAATGGCCAGGGCCTTTACACCCAGCGCGCTCACTTCCGCGGCCAGTGCTTCCGCTTTTTCTTTAGATGACTGATAAGTAAATGCCACGTTGGCACCTTCCTGCGCAAGCCTTCTTACGATTGCTGCGCCTATACCCCGGCTTCCGCCGGTAATGAATGCTGATTGCTGATGTAGATTTTTCATACTGCAAAAATATTCCGGACCCTTTATCTTTGTATGTACTGACGCGATTGTCAAGTACTAACTTTTAAGTAAGTATGCGTAAAGAGAATTCAACGAACAGCCTTAATGAGACCCGGTTGAACCTGTTGTGCGGCATGTCACACGCCCTGTCTGTGATCGGGGGCCGATGGAAGCCTTCGATATTATTTAGTCTTACAGAAGGCAGGAAACGATATAATGAATTGCGGAAAGACATACCCGGTATTTCGGAACGGATGCTTGTAGCGCAATTGCGGGAGCTGGAGGGCGACGGACTGGTGGAACGTACCGTATTCCCGGAAGTTCCGCCCCGGGTAGAGTATGCATTAACGGATTTTGGCAGATCTACAGAACCCATGCTGCGGGAGATTTCGGCGTGGGGAGCCAGGCACCGCAAAGTATAATTTTCAGCTTTTTTTAGAATATTTTTGGAAATGTAGAGAAAACACCTACCTTTGCCATCCCAAATAAACAACGATGCCGCGTTGGTCAATCGGCTAAGACGCCTCCCTTTCACGGAGGAATGACGGGTTCGACTCCCGTACGCGGTACAAAACAAAAGAGACGGTCTAACTAGCCGTCTCTTTTGTTTTTGCACCTTTCCTCTCTCCTCTTTCAAAATCCTTTCAAGTTCAACTTCACTCGGCAGATTTATTAGATACTTTGACACGAATAATTTGTGAGCCAAACCCGCGGTTGCATACCTTACCAATGCTTCATTCTTCCCAGAACAAAGTATGATACCAATAGGCGGATTATCCCCGGAGACGAACTCGTTCTCTCTGTAATAATTTAGATATACGTTCATCTGACCTGCATCAGCATGTGAAAAATCGCCCAGCTTCAAATCTACCAACACATGACATTTCAGAATACGATGATAAAAAACGAGGTCTATCCGATAGTGCGTATTATCAAAAGTGATGCGTTTTTGCCTTGCTTCAAAACAAAAGCCCTTTCCAAGTTCTAATAAAAATGATTGTAAATGACCAATAATAGCTGCCTCCAGATCACATTCGGTATATTGCGCTTTCTCTTCCAGCTGAAGAAACTCAAGCAGATAGGGATCCCGAAAAAATTGTGCAGGCACCAAAGTATCAACATTCGTCTGTTCGCAACGAATCTCCCTATGTTCGCTCAAACCTGTTCTTTCGAATAAAAGGCTGCTCATTGCACGTTGCAACTCTCGTACAGACCAGCTGTTCCTAAGAATTTCGGCTTCGTAAAAGAAACGGCTGGCATCAGAATTGGCCTTAAACAATTCAATAAAATGAGAAAAGGATAGCCGATCCAATAAATCCCCTGCAGGATGGCCAATTTCCGGCGGCTTGCATACCGGAGAATCTACAAATATCTGATATCCAATATTTTCAAATTCAACAGACACTGTCTGATGAATCTGTGGATAGAGCAAATAGAACTGTCTGAACAATCTCAGGTTAGTTGCAGACATTCCTTTAATGCCGGCTACCTTCAAATTTTGAAACAACCGCTCAAATAAATGTTGGCCATATGCTGCTCTATCTTCTCCATCCTCCTCATACTCAACTAAATAGTAGCCTATTATCCAATTCCATATAGTATACGCTGTATTTACCTGCTTATATGCTTTATTAAGAAAGTAAGTATTCGTTTCACGTATTTTCCAGCTAGCAGTTGAAGATTCGTAATCATTAAAGAGAATTTTTTCGGCAGGTTAACAATCGCTAATTATCAAATTTTCCTGCCTGAAAAAGTTAAACTTGCGTTATTAGAAAAAAGGATGCGAGATGTTCCAATAAACTCCCAATCACGGTACAAAAAGGAAGTAGTGTTCATTGAGCAGCCCTTTTTCCTTTGTATCTAGACAACACCTGTCAGCGTGCAGGATACAGGCAGAGAAATGCCCAATCTGATGTGAACAAGCGTATTCGGCTGAATGATGTTTCCTTACCGTTTCTCCCTAATTATTTCGAAAAGCAGTTAAGGGTTTGTATTTTAGATATCTTATGATAAGACCAAAACGCCTGTTCGTTTCAGTTATACTTATATGTACATCAGTTGCAACAAACGCACAGCAATCTGATAAAGGGCTAAAAGACTATTACAAAAACCTTTTTCCGGTGGGTGTAGCCGTCACACCCCGCCATTTGCAGGACTCCGCCACCGCCTCCTTCATCCTAAGGCATTTCAACAGCATCACGGCTGAAAACGTGATGAAAATGGAACCTATTCATCCGGATGAAGACCGGTATAATTGGGGCGGTGCCGATGCTATCGTTCAATTTGCCACGGAAAACGGGTTGAAGGTAAGGGGCCATACGCTCTGCTGGCATAACCAGGCTCCAAAATGGATGTTTTACAATGCAACAGGCAAACTGGTGAGCAAAGACACCTTATTGAACAGATTGCGCAAACACATCCACGATGTAGTAAGCCGTTATAAAGGAAAAATCTATGCCTGGGATGTGGTAAATGAAGCCGTTTCAGACCATCCGAATGAGTTTCTCCGCAATTCCCTATGGTACCAGATATGCGGGGAAGACTTTATTGCACACGCATTCCGGTATGCACATGAAGCAGACCCCAATGCCATTTTATTCTATAATGATTACAATACCGAAGATCCGGTAAAAAGAAACAAGATTCACCGCCTGCTTAAAAAGCTGCGCGATGCAAACGTACCGGTTCATGCCATTGGCCTGCAAGGCCATTGGTCCGTTAAAGATCCTTCAAGCGCATCACTTACTGCTGCTATCGAACAATATGCATCACTTGGAATCAAAATACAGATTACCGAGCTGGACGTTTCTGTTTTTACCAACGACAAAATACCCGAACAACGCAGTTTAACTCCGGAACAGGAGCTATTGCAGGAGCAGCAATACAACATGCTTTTCGAGACATTCAGGAAGTACCGTCAATACATCACCGGCATTACTTTCTGGAACCTTTCAGACCGTTCGAGCTGGCTGGACAATTTTCCGGTAAGGGGCCGGAAAAACTATCCTCTGCTATTCGATGAAAAGCTTAAGCCTAAAAAAGCATACTGGAAAGTGACCGGCTTTTAAACATCCGAAATACTATGAGAAAATAGGCTGGAAGAAATTTCAGCCTATTCTATTTTCAGCATGAATTTTGCCGGCTCCTTGCACATCTTCACTTAACCATTTTGGATCAGATCATGCTTTCAACTGTTCTATGCATAATAGGCATTAGCTTTCTTGCAACACTGGTACGCTCAACCTTTGGCTTTGGAGAATCCCTGGTGGCCCTTCCATTGCTCGTACCGTTCATCCCCCTTAACATAGCAGTTCCCTTATCCGTACTGATGTCTGTTTTCACAGCAGTGGTAGTGGTTGCGCAGGATCACAGGGAGATACATTTTAACAGCGCCAAATGGCTGATCCTGTATGCCATGCTGGGCATTCCATTAGGATTGCTCATACTTACCTATGGTAATGAATACTGGGTAAAAATAGCGCTGGGCCTTTTAATCATAATGTACAGCACCTACGCCAAGCCTATTATGGAACCTATTCCGCTTTGATTATCGGGGCAAAGCTGAAATCCCCAACGCATATCCCATTTTTCGAAAACCTCTAAACCCTGATACTCTCACCTTCGAAATTATTCAAGCCTCAATACTGTTAGCCTGCGTCGTTATTCAATCCGTAATACTCCGGCATTAAATATCCTCCAATTACCCCGGCCGGCGCTCAGATACGGTTGTCGTAATTTCAGCTATAACAAAAACTTATTATTATGGCAATCTTAGATGCTATGATGCCGTTCACCGGTAAACTCGGTAATGTCATCTCTTACAAGCGCAACGGTAAGCACTGTTTGCGCACGGTACCACAAACAGTCCGGCAAACGGATAACACCCGCCGTGCTGCGAAAACATTCGGCGCTGCCAGCCGAAAAGGCGCCCTTATCCGCAGCGCCTTTACACCTGAATTAGACATCCACCCCGACCGGATGCTGGTAAACCGCCTGAACAGCTACATTGTAGCGGCCGGCAGAAACAACCACGCAGGCCTCAAAGGCTTCCGCTTCAATGGCCACACCGGTCTCAGTAAGTTCTTCGGAAAACTGCCCGTGTTCTCCAATGACGGTAAGCTCCACATCCCCCCACAGGCTTTGACAACTTGTGAAAATGCCGTACGCATGGAGATAAAAGTGATCGCTTCCCGGATCGACTTCAGCACCCGTACCCTTACAGGTACAGATACTGCCCGGATCAACATCGATCTGATCCGGCCCGTCCAACACTTCCACCAGTTCGAAGGCGCAGACCTGTGGATAAACGTACCCGGCAAAGGCACCCTGGTAGTAGTGGTACAGATAAAGTTCTTTTGGGAAGATTTTGATATCCGTGACCGGAAGTTCGAAGTAGCAGATATCCTGGCCGTTGTGGAAGACAAACCGCAACAGGCGCTCCTTACCAAAACAGCGCCCCGTAAGAAACTAACCCAAATACCAGCAGAACCTACCCGCAACACCGCTCCCGGTCAAAACGGACAGCCTCTCATCCAGCGGGAATAGCAAACCGCCATAATAGAGAGTTTTTGCTATAAGTAATTCATTATCAAATAATATGGAACCCAAATCTACCCGGCAGGCCACTCCTCCGCCAGCCAATGCCATGGGCCACAGGCACCCGACCTTCACTTCTACTGCCTGCTATCACTAACACCCCGCCTCCGCATCACTTCCGCATCACCTCCGCATCAAGTCCACCTCATCTCCAAACATTATTGCAGGTTCACCCGTAGCTGTCGCGTAGACGCTACATAGATACTACATAGATACCTGCTTCAAACAAGCTTGATACTGCTTTATACCTTATTCGAACCCCAATGGAATATAGGTACCCTGTATGATCTGGTTATAACCGGGCGTAATCGCAGTTTCCCTCCCTTTTTGAACCAACCCCTAACAAACCGCAATTATTCTTAAGCCGGGATAAACATCCCTGTGTAACTTTAAACCCAAACACCTAACTTTTCATTACCCAAAACCGAATCAACATGCCAGTCTATTACATCAACAGTTACGATATCACTGATCCGGAATTGTTTAAAACTTACGGCCCTCTGTTATTTCCCATTCTTAAACGATATGGCGCAGAGGTATTGGTATCGGACACTGCCGCACTGGCCGTGGAAGGCACAGCCCGCACTATGCACGCCATCGTTCAATTCCCTTCCGAAGAAGCAGCACTTCAATGTTATAACGATCCGGAATACCAGCCCGTAAAAGATATCAGGCACAGGTCAACCACCAATTGCACGATGGTTTTGGTAAAAGCATTCAGTATGGGCGGGAAATAGTATTTATGACTCCCGGACGGTCAGGCATGTAAAATGTCCGTATTCTCCGTGGTAACGGGGTTAATTTTAACCATTAAATATCTCAAATGCATATTTCGCAGTACTCCAAAAATCATCCAGCGCCACGATCCGCGGTTTGAAGAAGGAGATCAGCGCAGGCCAGTCTTCTTTTCTGAAAACACTCACATCATCGATCTCCCGGTAAATACGGCTAACAACTTTCCCCTGTGCATTTTGCAAATGCAGTTCCCATATCCACTCTTCCTGCAGGCTTTCGGCCAGCATATTCTTCAACACAGTGAATTGTTCCATCACCAGCTCCTGGATCCCCTCATCCGGATGCGTGCTCTCAATGGCAATAACCCCACCACGGCTACCTGCTTCCATTTTAAAGAACAGGTGCCGGATTCCGGTTTTATAATTGATCCAGTTGATCCGTAGCCCTTCGGCCGAAGGCTGCGGCGCTATATACTGGCCAAACGTGGTCCAGAATTCCTCTCTGATCCGGGATGCTTCCTCTTTCGAATACAATACCTGCAGTTTAAGTGAATGATCGAAATCTGCTTACAAAACTAACCGATATTTATGGTTGCCGGTGCAGGCAGAATGCAAAGCATTTCCCGTTTTCGCAAATCATTCTCCCGTTTTGATAAACAGCCTTGTTAGTTAAAGACGAGTTTTGCGACCCATAACAATTTAGAACGGACCATGCTAACCAACTATCGTGCAATACTTCCGCTTTTTGCAGGCTTACTGCTGAGCGGCCTCCCCTCCGCATTTTCACAATCGGCTCCCGGAGCTCCTGTGATCCGTGCGGTGGTAGCAGATTCTGCCAGCCGGCAGGCGCTACCGTATGTAACGGTCGGAGTGATGAATGACAAAGATGCTCCTGTAGCAGCAGCTTATTCCAGAGAAAATGGTGCTTTCAGCATACAGTTTCCCGGCCCCGGATCTTACCGGCTTGTAATTACCTCCGTAGGCCACCGCCCCCTTCAACTCGCCATTTCGGCCATAAACGGCAAAGTTTCCATGCCCGACACGCTTTTCCTTTCCGGCAGCACCCGGCAGTTGGGAGAAGTGCAGATCGTGGCACGCAAGCAGCTCATCGAGCAAAAGCCGGGCATGCTCGTTTACAATGCAGGTAATGATATCGGCAATAAAGGAGGAACTGCGGCTGATGTACTCCGCAAGGCACCCGCCCTTAATGTGGACCCTCAGGGCAACGTTTCCATGCGTGGCAGCGGTACCCTCCGCATATTGGTAGACGGTAAATACTCCGGCCAGATGGCGCGTAGTGCCGCTGATGCGCTGAATATGATGCCGGCAGACATTATCCAGTCTGTAGAAATCATCACCGCCCCCTCTGCCCGCTACGATGCGGAAGGAGCAGCCGGTGTGATCAATATCATTACTAAAAAAGGCAGCAAACGCTTCAGCGGTGCGCTCGAAGTAACGGCCAGCAACTGGGAACAGGCCATCAACCCACGTGTTTCATTATCCCGCGACAAATGGAATATGAGCTTCCACGGCCACTTCCACCGCCTGCAGGACAAAGCTGCCGCTATTACGGAACGTACATCCCTGAACCAGGGAGGCCACGCCACGCAAACCCTTTTCCAGGAAAAGCGGCAGAATAACGTAATGCCCCACACTTCCGGTGAACTCACTATTGGCTTCACCCCTGATTCCGCCAGCGAGCTTAGCCTGAATGTGAACGCATGGCTGGGCTCCTGGCCCGATGGCAGCACACAAATAACCCGCATCCGTATGGCCAACGGCACTTACGCCGATGCCTACCTGCAGGATGCCCGTAAAAAAGAACGCTTCCACGGTGCCGACATCTCACTTGGTTATACCCGCAAACTAAAACGGCCCGGGCAGGAGTTCACCGCCATGGCCCAGGTATCTCCCACCGGCGGCAATTCATCTTACAACAGCAGTCAGACTACTGAAAACGGTAAGTTCCGTTCCCGTGAAGAGAACAACAGTCAAACCCGTAACACCGAATACACGCTGCAGGCCGATTACAGCCATCCGCTCACTGCAGACGGCGCCTTCTCCCTCGAAAGCGGTGTTAAATCCATTTTCCGGGATGCCAATAACAACTATGATGTATGGTTTGCAGATGTGCCTCCTCCTGCTGCGCTGGTATTCCAACCCGACCGGTCGGACAGGTTCAGCTATTCGCAGACCGTGCTGGCAGGCTATATGCTCATGAAGATGAAAATGAAACATGGATGGTACGCAGAAGCCGGCGCACGCCTCGAGCATACGGATATGAAAGGAAAATACCGCGGCGGGAAAGATGCATTCAGTAACAACCTGCTGAACTTTGTGCCTACCGCCACTGTTTCCAAAAAACTGAATGACGCCCAATCGCTCAGTCTTAGCTATACCAAACGGCTGACCCGTCCATACATCTGGGATCTCAATCCTAATGCAGACGCCAGCGATCCCAGCAACATCGTGATGGGCAATCCTTCGCTTTTACCGGAGATCATGCATCAGGGAGAGCTTTCGTATGCCTACACCCCAACTTCCGGATTGTTCCTCAACATCGCAGCATTCTATAAACAAACCGACCAATCCATTTTCGACCTCACCACTACCGATATCGATGGCATTGCCACCACGCAGAAGCAGAACCTCGCGGGTAACCGTATGTACGGTCTCAACTTCAGCAGCTCCTACCAGCTTACCCCCAAATGGAACCTGAATGGTAACCTTAATGTGAACCGTCTCAATTATGAAAGTCGGGCACTGATGGTGGCCAATAAAGGCTGGGCTACGGATGTGAACATTAATACAATGTATAAACTCCCCGGCAATGTATCGCTGCAGGCATTCGGAGAATACTCCACCCGCAAGGTTACCTTCCAGGGGCACCGTACACCGTGGTACTTCTACAGCTTCTCCGCTAAAAAGGAACTGAAAGAAGCAAAGTTGACCGTCACGCTATCTGCCATCAATCCTTTCAATACTACACTTAGTCAAACCGAAGTAATCGAAACTGCAGCATTCCGCTCCAGGGTACTGAACCGCTACTACGACCGGTCGCTGAAGCTGACGCTCAACTGGGAATTTGGTTCCATGTTCGAACAGAAAACCCGTAAGAAGATCAGTAACGACGATGTGAAAGTGAAAGGTGCCGAATAATAAAAAGCTTTAAAAGAAAAAGGCCGTTGTCGCAGGTGCGGCAACGGCCTTTTTCTTTATTGGGCCACGGCTTGTTGTGGTCGCTTCGATGGTTTCTTTTTCTGTTTCTTCCGCTTTCCCCACCAGATGATAAACCCGGTGATGGGTAAACTGGCGGCGATGAGGGAACCGATAAAGTAAATGATTTTGGAAGGAAGCCCCAGGATCAGGCCCGTGTGCAGCGAATAGTTCATCCGGCGCCACTTGGTACCAAAGTTCGCTTCTGCAAACGGTACGGCATCTATCCCACCGGCCTGTAACTTTTTACCGGTATACTGATCGAAGAAATATCCTGTGTAAAAGGCACCTTCCATATTCACATAAGTATACACGGCTGCTGCTGGTTCATCATCTTCCGGAATACCGATCAGTACTGCAGAACTTTTTGGGACAGACAGTTCGTTTACCGACTTGCGCCAAACATCGTCCACCACCCGCAACTTCGGAAGTGCGTCTGCACGTGTGGTATCGGAAAGCGGCTCGTAATAAGCAGGCATCGGTTCACCGCCGGTGGTTAGCCAGTAAAATGGTTTCGATATCCAGCCAAAGCCCATGTAAATACCTGTAAATGCCATGAGGATGGTAACGGGCAGGGTGTAAAAACCAAGCACATTATGCAGGTCGTAATTCACCCGTTTCAGTTTTCCTTTCCAGAGGATGGTGAAAGCGTTTTTGATATTATGACGGTTCCATTTCTTCGGCCACCACAGGATAAGTCCGGTAATGAGCAGGAAAAGGAAGATCAGCGTACTCCACAGCACTACATGCTTTCCAATTTCGAGGGGCATCCAAAGATGCACATGGCCGTCTTCCATATAGCTGAAAAAGTCTATCTTTTTTACGATGCCATTAACCTTCCCGGTATAAGGATTCACATACACCACCGAATCGGAATGAAATGTTACTTCCGCTGCTTTTCCCGGAATGTGATATTGGATCGAATGCACATGCATGCCGGGCATTACCGCTTCCGCAGCGGGTACCAGTACCGATGGTGGCAGCTGTTGCGCTCCAGCAGGTGCTGCTGCCATCCTTTCCGGGTTTATCCAGTCGCGCAGATCGGATTCAAATACCAGTATACAACCGGTGATGGAAACGATGAACACGATGCCCCCTGTTACAATGCCTATCCAGAGGTGGAACCAGGCGTTAAATTTCAATAATGCAGATTTCATAGTTGTCGTACATAAAAAACGACACTTTCCCGGAGTACGGGAAAGTGCCTTGTCCGTTTGCGGGACGTGATTATTTCAGTTTATCCACGCGCAGCAGGTAATCGTACCCACCGGCGATTTCCAATCCCGGAGTGATCGCGTCGCGTTCAATATCGTATACCCAGATATAGTCTTTCCCTGTCTGGGAGTTTACCATGATGTAAGCGTTATTGCCATCCAGCGATACGGTTTGCAGCATTTCGCCCTTATCGAGCGGCAGCTCAGTCAGCTTGCGTACCACGGTACCTTTCGCCAGATCCAGCACCGCGTATCCCATAATGTGGTTAGCATCGGTACCATCGTCGAACGCGGCTTTGTATTTCACCAGCGCACGGCCATTGCCCAATCCGTAAAGTGCTACACCACTGCCCCCCAGCAACTGGTCAAGGTTCACAAAATACGACGCGTCGAATTCAGTTGTACCCTTCTTTATTTTGTATAGCACCGAAGGCATGGTGGCAGACAGCCATCCGGGATAAGACAGTGCATAGTAATCACCTTTGTTATCGACAGCGGTAGCCGACATCCACATATTGGAAATACCTGCTCCAACAGAACGGTTATCTTCCAGCTGCTTTACCAGTGTAAGAGAAGGATAATCGAAAATGGCAACAATAGCCTTAGGATATGCAGGGTCCGGCCAGGTGGCGGTATAGGCCATGGTCAGGAAAAGCTTACCGTCTACATAATCCAGGCTGCGGGCAGCAAGGGATGCATACCCTGCCGGTATGGGATTAACAGGCAGCTCGGCATTCTTTACAGACAGATCATTCGTATTCACAACGGAGCAAAGCATTTTCGTACGGGTACCATCGGTCCCAACAAATACCAGTGTGGTATCGTTAATCCAGCAGTAGCTGGAAACGCTGGACTGATACGTGAATGGTACCTGCTTTACGGTAGACAGCTGATTGTCTTTCAGCGAAAACTTCGAAAGCTTGCTGTTATTGGAACTGGTGCTGGGATAATAGTAAAACCCGTTTCGGCCCACCACACCATAATCTGCCTTACCGGTTACTTCTACCCCGTTGCCTTTCAGGCTTACTGCCCCTTTCAGCAGTGATTCTGCACCCACCACATATTGTGCGGTATTGGGCCAGGAACCCAGCTGGATCCAGATGGCGAAGTTTTCGGAACCGTTACCGGGACCAATGGAGATTTTATCGTCGTATTTCACACAGGCGCCGAGGGTAGCCATTCCCATCACAAGGGCGGCTGCACGGCTCCATTTTGTAAGTAAAGTGTTCATATCGTTAAGATGACAGAATTAGTGAATGAAGTAACGCAGTTTAACGAAGAAGGAGCGGCCGGGCTTCTGCAGGCGGAAGTTGTCGTAAGCACGCTGATCGGTGAAATTCCTGCATTCGGCAGTAATGTTGTACTTCCCGTTCTGCATGGAATAAGTAAGACCGAGGTTCTGGATATACTGATCAGGAACGTAATCTTTGTTAACCGCAAAATCTTCCCATGTCAAAAAGAACTGGTGAACATACTGCATATCCCAGTTCAGCTGGATGCGGGTGCCTTTACCCAGCAGGTTGTTTTTACCTAAGCTGGCGAGCGCATTCCCAAAGAGCCAGGGCTGGTTGGGGATTTTGTTGCGGTAAGATGCTTCTTCCGTTTCATCCTTACCAGCGCCCCTTTTCGTGTTGTTGATTGCGTTCTGGTAAGTAGCGTTCACGGTGAAGTGGAAGAGTTCACGGAAATCATACTGCAGCTCAGCTTCCGCACCGGTCACTTTCACTTTGGAAGTGTTTTCGTAACGGATCACCTGGGAGTTAGACTGGTATGTTTTCGCGTAGATGAAATCTGCCGCATCCCTGAAAAACCATCCGCCTTCCGCAAAGAAGCGATGATCACCATGCTGTTTACCATAATAGGCACCCAGGTTCACGTTGTTGCTGGATTCTGGTTTCAGCAGCGGGTTAGCGATCTGATCGTACCCGTTGCCGAACATTTCACCCACTTCCGGAATGCGGTAAGCTTTTTCATAAGATGCCTTCACACCAAAGTCGGGCAGTATCTTAAACCGGGAAGCCACACCGTAACCGTAATAGCTTTTGGAATCGTTTCCGGAAACATACTCACCGTTAGACTGGAGAATTTCATCCTGCCGGAGCTGCATACCGTAGAATTTACCGAAGAAGGTGTTGGTCCACCGGGCATTTAGCAGGTTCTGCTGGTAACCCAGGCCAAGGATGTGCTTCCCGATCTTACCGGGATTATCATCGCTGTCGGTCACCAGTCCGTTATACGTTTTGTTCGACATCTCGTCGAAAGTATAGTTCAGGTTGAAGGAGTGCTGCGCGTTCAGCGTGTAGCTGAAGTTGGCGCGGGCATAGTTACGCGGACGGCTAACATTGGTCAGTACCTTGATCTGGCTCATTTCCGCCTGGTTCAGCGGAACACGGGAACCATCCCAGAAGTAGCGGTAACCTGTTGTATCGGTTACCACGTATTTGTCGCGGGTATGGGAAGCAAACACGTTCAGGTCTAACCCGTCAATGAAGATGTTGTTCTTTTTATAGCGCAGGGTAGCGTTGAAAGCCTCGCCGTTCTGCAGGGCGGCGCCATACACTCTGTCCTGATTGGAACCGGTCTGGATCTCGCGGTCGGTATTGGAGAAACCGGCACCTACAAAGAATACATCTGCCCATTTCTTATTGGCAACACCAACTTCACCCTGTACCATGGCAGAGCGGTATTGATCATGGAAACGGCGCACGTCTCTCAGTTCATATTCCCCTTTATCCTCATTGTACAGTTCCATGGCCTTCATCTTATAATCGTTGTCGGAATAGTTGAGGAAGGCGCTTACCCGGCCTACGATGCCTGATTTACCGGTTACCTGTCCGGTAACCGCCGCACGGTGGGTATTGAAGGAGCCGAAGCTGTAGCTGGCATCCAGGTAATTCTTTATGTTTTGATTGGTGACGAGGTTCACAGCGCCGCCGAGTGCATCGGCACCGAGGGAAACCGGGAGTACCCCTTTATAGATCTCTACTCTTTCTGCGAGGTTCACGGGAACGTTGTTCAGCGTCATGGAGCTGCCCATTACTTCCATGGGGATTCCGTCGATGAAATAGCGGATCGCTTTGCCGGAAAGACCGTTGACGGAAAAATGGAAATCAGATCCTACCCCGCCGGACTCACGCACTTTCACACCGGTAGTCCGGTTGAGGATAGTGTTGATATCGGAAGATGAGTTGGCGAAGCGGCGGGTATCGATCGCATTCACGGCGAAGCCGCTTTCTTTCAGCTGGCGGCTTTGTCCTTTCGCGGTTACCGTAACCCCTTCACGGGTTTGGGTTTCTTCGTTGAGTACAACTTCTACCGTGAGGTCGGAGCTGCCGAGTTCGATGGATTGCTCGTGGCGGAAGAAGCCGAGCATAGACACTACGAGGGTGTATTGTCCCGGTTTGATGCCTCCTATGCGGAAACGCCCGTCTTTCTTAGTATAAGCACCAGTGTTAGTACCCTGTATGGTTACAGCGGCATCGGTGAGCGGTTGCCCTGCAGCGGAGCGAACCTGGCCGGTGATGGCGGAAGTTGATTGCCCTAGTACGCCCGTGGAAACACAGCAACATACGATCGGGATAATGAGTAGTCTAATGAGCTTGAACATTGATGGTGGTTCTTTATTCGACGGGCAAAGGTCGGCCATATACGAAACCGGAGTTTATCAATAAAGGAAAACCATTGATCCAATCGGGAAAACTGTAGTTCATAGCATGGCAGATTACCCGGATGTTTGTATTTAAGGCACAATCGTGGTACTATCCTGAAATATGCTGGTGAATTTGTCGTATGGCAGGGCATCTACGAAAACAAATATTCCCTTACCGCTGGTCCAAAATTCTTAGAATTTCCGCATTGCGTAACTATATTGACAACGTTTACCAGATTTACTGAATCGTTTTAGCAAACGTTATGAAAAGGAACAGACTATTGATATGCCTCCTTGGGTTGCTGGCCCTGCAGGCTTCAAAAAGTTTTGGACAATCCAATGGCCTTACCCGGTATGTAAACACTTTCCTTGGCACGGAGCCACTCAACGACGCTGCCATTGTAGGTTACAGGCTGCCGGATGGCTGGCGCTCCTGGGCAGGGCTCACCTTCCCCGGCAGCTCACTGCCCAATGCCATGGTTCAGCTCAGTCCTATGACAGAATATGGCTCCGGCGCGGGTTATGAATACGAAGATTCCGTCATCCTCTCATTCACCCATACCAACAAAGGGCACTGGAACCTCTGCAACATTCCCGTACTGCCAGTTTCGGGTAGTGCCCCGGCCACAGGGTCCCGCTTCTCCCATAAACGCGAATCCGCCGAGCCGGGATATTACCAGGTTTTCCTCAGCGATTACCATATCGATGTTAAACTCACCTCCACCCTCCGCTGTGGCTTCCATCAATACTTCTTCCGTCAACCCTTCAACCGCCGCATCCTGTTCGACCTCGCAAAGTCCAACAACCGCGTGGGCGACTGGAAAATCAACCAATCAGGAGATAACATCCTCCATGGCTATCAGCAAACCGGCGAACGGATATACTTCTACGCTATTCTCAACACATCCATCGAGCGACTGGAAGAAACAGAAGAAGGTAAACGTTCCGGCAACGCCATCGCCTGGCTGAAAGATGGAAACGGGCCTGTGGAAATGAAAATCGGCCTTTCGTTTGTAAGCGTGGAAAATGCAAAAGCCAATCTGGAAAAGGAAATAGGGGATAAATCATTCACTGCCATATGCACCGCCGCTAAAGCGGAGTGGGAGCAACTGCTCTCCAAAGTGGAAGTGAAAGGCGGCACCGATAAGCAACGGATGCTTTTCTATTCCAGTCTTTACCGTTCATTTCTCTGGCCCGCCCTCCGCAGCGATGCCAATGGAGATTTCACAGATGCTTCCCGCAAAAAAGATAACCGTGGCTTCCGCTATTATACCGAACCCTCCCTGTGGGACACATACCGGAATAAGGATGTGCTCCTCTCCCTCCTTTCCCCCGGCGTGGCGCTGGATGTGATAAAGTCCATGAAAGATGTAGGTGATAAAAAAGGCTTCATCCCCACCTTCTTCCACGGCGATCATGGTGCTTCCACCATTGCCGGCGCTTACCTCCGTGGTATCGACGGGTTTGATGTGAAAGGTACTTATGAAATACTCCTGAAAAACGCCAATGTGGAAGGCGGCGCACGCCCCCATATCAAAGCATATATCGAAAAAGGATGGATACCCGACCCGCATGTAGACAAACCCCATGTGGAAACCAAAGCCAATGCCGGTGTATCCAAAACGCTGGAGTATGCCTATGACGATTACTCGCTGGCTCAGCTGGCCCGCGCACTCGGCGACTCTGCCAATTACCGCACACTCATGCAGCGCTCCCGTAATTACCGGAATATGTTCGACCCGGCTACCCGCTTCATGCGTGGCCGTCTTGAAAACGGCGACTGGATAACGCCCTTCAATCCGCAATACCCTTACTACGAATACATGTACCGCGAGGCCAATGCTTGGCAGGTTTCGTTCTACGCCCCGCACGATATGCCCGGCCTGATCGAACTCTATGGTGGCCCTGCCGGTTTCGAATCCAAACTGGATTCGTTATTCACGCTCCCCTGGAACCCGAAGCACATAGCACGTAACGTGGAATCCATGATCGGACAATACTGCCATGGCAACCAGCCCGACCATGAAGCGCCTTTTGCGTATTACTTCATCAACAAACCGGAGAAGTCACAGCGCATCATCGACACGATACTTAATCACTATTACGGCATCGGCGATGAAGGTCTTGCGCTCTGCGGGATGGACGATGCAGGAGAGATGTCTGCCTGGTACGTATTCTGTGCCGCAGGGTTATACACCTTCTCTGCTACCGATCCGGAGTACCTGGTAACCGTTCCCCTGTTCGATGAAGTGCGCTGGAAAGCAGCAAACGGTAAATGGCTGACGATCCGTAAAAAAGGTAACAGCCGGGATCTGAAGAGCATCCGCGTAAATGGGAAACCGCAGCAGGGATGGTTTGTACCGCATGCGTTGTTTAAGAATGGTGGGGAGATTGTGGTGGAAACGAAGTAATGGAGCAGAAGCATTAACTCACAACTCCGCTTCCATATAAATCGCGCCTTCCCCCGGGTTATACCGGTAAGGCGCGATTTTTTTGAACCCATGCGCTTCATATAGTTTGATAGCGGAGTTCATGGCAGGCAGGGTATCGAGTTTCATTTTAGAATAGCCCAGCTCTTTAGCCGCGCGGAGCGCTGCCAGGAGTAACGTTTCCCCTAGTTTATGCCGCCGGAAATCCGGGAGAACGAACATTCTCTTCAGCTCCGACTCCCCTTCCGCAAACTTTCTCACACCCACACACCCGATCACTTCCTGCCCATTATATGCCAGGATAAGCGCTCCTTCCGGGGGACCGTATTGTTTTGCAATATTTACCAGCTCTTCTTCAAACCCCTGAAAGCAAAGGTCAAAACCAAGGGTGGCTGCATATGCCCTGAAAATCGAGCGGCCTGCGTCGTATTGTTCGGGGGAAACCGCGGTTTGTAAAGTGATGCCGTATTCCATGTACTGTATTTTTCTACTCAATCATTCTTATATCAAATCTATGCATTTTAGTTGCTTTTGGCAATCATTATAAAGAGTCTACCCAAGTAATTGTTAATCAATGACAAAGAACTCAACAACTGCAGGGTTAATACAGGAATTTTTCGTAAATTCAGGAAACAATCCCCAACAATTCCACCCTTATGCAACATCCCATCCTATTAACAACATGTTTCCTTACCCTGTGCATATTTACCGCCAATGCGCAGGACGCAGATCAGAATGCCCTGCGAAATCATAATGCAGACTGGATTCAGGCATATCCTGAAAAAGACACCTCGGTAATTGCCCGCATCGCGGCTGATGATATGATAATGATTTCCGCCACCGGCACACGGATGGGGAAGAAGGAACTGATCCGCAACGTGGCAAAACCAGTTAACCCTATCACCTCCGCAACGATCGATAATGTAGACATCCGTGTCAGGGGAAACATCGGCATCGTTACGGCGGAAGTAGAATTCACCATGATGGTGAACGGGAAAGAAACGATCGTAAAAAACAACTATATGGACGTGTATGAGAAGCGTGATGGCCGCTGGATGGCAATTGCCGCACACGTTACCCGCCTCAGCAGCAAATAGTGAATTAATTCACCCCAGACCCCGAAAAACTACTCTTTCATGCACACCAAAACCATGACCGGCATGCAGCCTTACAGCAACCTCAGCGGCATCTCTGCCGTGGAGGCTTTTGAGATCGATGAGCGCTACATCAATATCCGCTTTAAAGATGGCACGGTTTATCATTACAGTTATGTGGTGCCCGGCCGCGCCAGCGTTGAAGAAATGAAACGCCTTGCCTTACTGGGCATCGGCCTCAATACTTACATTAATCAGCACGTACGCCGGAAATACGCGACACGGCTTAGTTGAAGTAACGCATCAACGCACAGATTTTCACGCTACTGCAATACAGCCATATCATTGTCTGAAATGCATCCTGCAGTATTACAACGGCGTATTCAGGGTAGCTTCTGCTACTGACACATCTCTTCCTTTTATGGCGGTAATATGCAAACGGTAGGCAGCCGCGTTAAAGGGAATTTCCACTTTCATAACAGCTCCTTTCCCCAGGTGTTCCCTGCGTATAGGCTTGCCTTTCCTGTCGAGGCGAATAAGGCTCCATTCAAACTCCGGGTCATCCCCTGCGGCATATAGCCATTCCTCATTCTTCCGGATCAGTGCCCGGTATTCCAGTGTTTTGTTTTCCCGCACCGTAACCGCAGGGCGCAGGATACGAACGGAGGGAACCGGCTCGCGCAGCGGAACCTTTTTCCATAAATGCTGTAACCGGTGCCACCCCGGCTTATGCCGGCCTTCATGATCGAGTATCCCATTGAAGCTGATACGGTTTATTGCTTCCTCATCCTGCCATGAAGCCATGAACACACCCCCTTTTTCAGGACCTGCGTTTGCATATAACTCCACAGCAACACCGCTGATGAAACAGGGAACGGGCACTTCTTTCAACTGCACCAACCCTTCCCCACCCGGAGGCAGTACCACACCATAGGCTGCTACCTGTGGCAGTTCATCGTGCAGGTATTGCAGTAATCCCGTAATGTCCGCCACGCCATCCACATCTATCGTTACCGGCCTTTCCGGATCGGCCTCCCGGATCTCTTTTACCAGCTGCCGTAACCACGCTGTGTACGCTTTCTGCTGATATAAATAGGCTGGTTTCACAAAGCGGTATTGCAATAATTTGTATGCTGTATTAGCGATACTCCATGCACGGATCTCCGGGTTTCCCTTCAGCGCTTTTACATTTGCAACGATTTCCGCAGTTTTCTTCTTCAATACTGCTGCATCTGCCACTGCATCCACTACAGGCGGGAGCCAGAAGCCATAATGCAATCCCATACCCGTCTCCCTCGCTGCAACCAGCACATTCCGGTCGTAGGCGCCCGGCCCGTACCGCCGGACGGTATTTACACCCACGCCCTTCATTTCACGAAAATCCCCCACCACTTCGCGCCTTGTAAGCGTATGCAGATTCCGGAACCAGTTGCCGCCTTTCTGGTAATGCATGCCTTTCAATGTATCCGTCCAGTGATGTTGCTGTGTTACTGCAGTACCTGCACTGATGTACCGCAATTGCTTAACCGGCGTAGTAGCAATACTATTTCCCCTTGCTGTCACTTTAAAGAAATCACCAACATCTGTCATCCGCCAGTCGATCGTTTCCACATTCCCACCCGGCGGTACATTTTTATCGTACCCCGAATGGAAGAGAACGAATGCCTGTATTTCACGGCAGCCTGCAATGCTCTTTGCCGCACCTTCCATCCATTCCCGCTGCTGCCCGGTACGCACCGCTCCGCCTTCTGCCACCATCACAGGCAAGCCCGACCGGAAGATCGGTTTGCGTCGGAAAGGCTCGTATAACTCCATGAACGAATATGCCTTTGCCTGCGTGCCGATGGTATCGTAATTCAGCATGGTTACACCCAGCCAGTCTACATACCGCCTTCCGGGAAAATAAGTCTCCACCGCTCCGGGCTTCCATGGGTTCCAGACCCAAATGGCATTATAAGCGCGCTCATGCCGAAATACATCATGCACATGGCTCCAGGCGGCTTTGTTCTCTTCAGGCGTATTCCCGCCAGCAGGCGACCATGGGTACGCAGGATTATCCGCTTCATGAGCGAAACGGATAAACACCGGCCGGTTCAGCACTCTTACCTGCCGGGCTATTTTCTGAATGTACAGATCAAACCTGCCTTTGGCGATATGCGTCATCACTTTTCGCTCTTCCCGCAATTCAGGATCTGCAGCAGAAAAGGTAAACCCCGAAGCCCATGGCTCCCAGGTGATCATAGGCACAGCCCCGTTCCGGAAAATATCTTCCGCCAGTTGCTGCGGCACTTCTGATGCCGGCGCATCGCCCCATGGAATGTATAACGATACAATATCAGCATGCACGGCAAACTGCTGTTGAAACGCCTGCCAGCCTGCCTTACGGGTTATACCACCCGCAGTGTCCGGATTAAATATGCCGGTATAAAAAATTTCGGCCCGCGACTGCTCCGGATCACCAGACCGGGCCGCGCGCTGTGAGCTGCCGAAGAGGTAAAGCGTGGAAATAGCCATCATCAACATCATCGGGAATGCGAACTGCCGCAAGCCGGCGTAGATACCGTGCCGGAAATCCCAGAAATATTGCTTCAGCAACCGGTAATACACAAAACTGTTCCGCAATACACGGAATTCCGTACGCAGCTCCTGCACATCTTTCTGCCTGCTGATGGCAATGTTGAACAACATCACAATGAAATTAAGTCCTGCTATACCCGCCATAATCCAGGTGTAAGGGTTCCAGTCTATGTACAATCCAAACACGATAGCCGCCAGCGTACATACCGCCACGAGGATGTTGGGCAGGTTGAGGACCCAGTTATCTTTCTCCTGATCGTCTTTCGGAGTGGGTATGTAAGGCACTTTTTTCCGGATGATGGTATAGACCAGTCCCACGATATGTACCCACCACGTACCGATCAGGAGGAAGCCCCCCAGTACATGGTTCCCTTGTTCCCCCCTCCTCATTACCCAACGCTGCACAAAGTGCCGCACGGCCAGCACGCTGCAGACAAATGGCAGGCCTGCCAGCGCAAATAGCAACAGGTCCATCTTAAACGGAATGATCCCCAGCGAGAGCGATAGTACCGGTACCAAAAAGTTCAACAGGAAAATAACACCTGAAAAATAATGCAGCGGTATGGTGCCGTAATGGAAGCGCTGTGCCCATGTAAATTGCCGGAACAGCTTAGGATAGGTAACGAATAACAATTCAAAACTTCCGCGTGCCCATTTCAACTGCTGCTTGTAGTAGGCAGATAAAGTAGAAGGTACCCGCCCCTCCGTAAGCACCGCAGGAAGGTAGGCCGATTTCCAGCCTTTTGCATGGAGCTGCATGGCAGTATGCATGTCTTCCGCAAGGCCGGCAGCATGCCCGCCAATAGAATCCAGTGCGCTGCGGCGAAAGGTGCAGTTGGCCCCGATGGCCAGCACCGTACCATACCGGTTCATCGTCATCATCATGGGTCCATAGAAATGAAATGTTTGCTGCGCAGCAGCTTTAGCGATGAGACTGTCGCCCAGATTATAATACGCCTGTACGATCTGCACATAACCGATTTTGGGATCGTTGAAGAAAGGAACGATGGGATCGAGCAGATCGGGTGCGGGTATGTGATCGGGATCGAGGATCACGCAAAGATCACCCGTAGCATATTGCAAAGCATTGTTGATATTGCCCGCTTTGGCATCCCGGCGGTGGTTACGGGTTACGTGGCGCACGCCAAGGCGGCTGCATACTGCTTTCAGATAAGGATCATCGGCTTCATCACACAACCACGATGTGTGCGGATACGTAACGGCCTGCATGGCTTCGAGCGTTTCCACAATCATTTCGTAAGGCTCTCCCGGGCAAAAAGTGGTCAGTATATCAACGGTGAATTGTTTATTCCCCGGCTGAGGTTTGGGAACGGAGATGAAAAGATAGTGATACCATTCGTGCAGGATGCGCAGGCAGGCGAAAAGGGTGGCACTCACGAAGAGCCAATATAATAGCGGATGCCCGATATGCGAGGGGCGCAGCAGGCAGATGAGGAAGCAGCTCAGGCAAATCGTGCCGATGATAATCATCAGCCGCAGCGAGAGCATTTCGCTCCGGGTGGGTTGGGGAGCTTGTTTCAATTCAGGCATACTTTATTCTACTACATAAAACGGCGTGTTGGCAGTTGCTGCACGCCCTTCCCGGTCTGTCACTTCTACAAAAATGCGGTAAGGCCCTCCGCGCCGGGGCGCATGGAAAGCCAGTGCCAACCCGTCTTCCACATGCACCAGCGTATCCAGCAGGCTAACGGGCCGTTTACCACGGCCGGGTTCATGGTACCAGTCTTCCTGCATCACCCGCCATTGCAGCGAAGCAATCTGTGCAGTGTTCAACGAATCCAGCAGCAATGTGGCGGTATGCCGGCTGCCGGATGACAATAAAATATTATCGCGCGCGCCTTTACCACTGAGCAGCATGTATTTCACTTTAGGCCACTGCGCACCGGGAAGGGGTTTTCCCCACATTTCATGCAGGGCCTGTACCGATTCGGTAGGTTGCCCGTTCTCTGTAAACAGGCTGAACCAGGTACCGGTGGCTTCCTGCTTGCTGCCCCAGTAAAAAGCAAGGGTGCCCAGGCAACGGGGGCTTTTCAGGGGAAGCTCTTTTGCATACATATTCCGCAGGTGATCTGCTTTCTTACTGCTCGTGTTTTCTACCGGTGCCTGCCATGTGGTGATGCCGGATTCCCAGGGCCCATATGCTCCCCATTCCGCAATGAGGAATGGGCCGTTCCACAAGCGGGAAAACTGTTCCAGCCGGCTGCCCAGCTCATGCAGCTTTCCGAAAGAATTGAAAGCAATCAGATCAAGGCCGGGAACTTTCTGCCGTATCATCCAGATCTGTGCAATATTGAAATTGGGAATAGTTGTGGTAACAGGATGATCGGGGTCAAGCGTATGAAGCATTGCGAGCAAACGGTTGTAAGTATTGTAAAACGCACTGTGGCCTGGCCGCCATGTCATAACGGGTTCATTGCCCAGGCACCACATCAGCAGTGCCGGGTGGTCTTTATACCGCAGCACTGCACTGCGCAGGTTCTCAAACAGGGTATCCGTTTTGGCACTGTTGCGGTAGAAAAAGCGCTCATAAGCGCTGGAAGGTACCGGCAGCCCCACAATAACAGCAATGCCGTTGCGGTACGCTTCATCAAGGAATGCGCCCAGCTGTAAGGTATCGTAAGTACGGGCTGTATTGCCACCGGCTTCGCGGAGTGCGGAAAGGCTCCCCCTGCCTGCTGCTCCCTGTATAAAGAAAGGTTGCCCATTCCGGTATAGTGTATATTTCCCACCTGCTTGCCGGATATGCACTTTGCCATGGTTACGCAATGGAGATGCCAGCGGACCGCTTCCGTTCAGCAACGGAAAGGCCCAGGCTATTGCTATCATAAGCACCACCCCTGCCCCTGTCCATTGCAAAATTCTTCGCAGCTGCATATTATCGATCCGGCATTTATTACCGGACCGAAAGTTACCGACAGGCGGCGCTTCAAAAGTTTACTTATTCAAGTAGTGTGGCGGGGATACTGCGAACGGCCTGTTACTCGTTTGAATATGGGTCCTTAAAAAGAAAGAGACGGCCCGTGGACCGTCTCTTCAAGTGCTACACCTTGTAGTATTGTTCCCATCCTTTGCGCGGAGGAGGCCCCGCGAGCAACTGGTTGGCTTTTTTGTCGTTAGTGATAATTTTCTTTTCTCGGTCAAATTCAAGCTTGCGGCCTGTCCATTGTGCAAGCACACCGAGGCAGAATACCTGGCTGAGCGGGCCGGCGATCTCGAAGGGAGAACGCGCCTTCTCTTCACCTTTGCAGGCAAGGAGGAAGTTAGCGTAGTGGTTGGAAGGGCTCTTGGGTACTTCAGGCAGATTGCCGGCCATTTCCTTCGCTTTCTCTTCCGGGATGATGGACAGCGTGCTGCCATGAGATCCTCCTTTGAAAGTGAGGTCTTTACCGTAAATGATCTTACCCGGGTTCAGCTTCGCGGGCTTGATGGTTCCGGTGCTGGGAGGCGGAATATTAGGATCGAGTCCTGATACACCATAACCCGGAGGGATGGGGGGCAGATTGTCGACCCCGTCATACCACATCACTTCCACCGCCGGCATTTGCTTACGGGCAGGGAATTTGAATGACAGCGTGGTAGACATGGGGTAGAAGAAATCATTATGCCCGTCGAGCTTAACAGGGTTCACTTCATAAGGGAGGCCCAGGTCAAGGAACTGGTGTGCGGTATCGAGGATATGCGCTCCCCAGTCGCCCAGTGCGCCCATACCGAAATCGAACCAGCAACGCCATTGGCCATTCACGAAGTCTTTGTTATAAGTATGTCCTTTGGTCTGCATCTGCCAAACGTCCCAGTCGAGGGTAGACGGCACAGGTTCGCCTGCAGGGAAGGATTTAATATTGGTATCCCACCCGTGCCAGCGGCGGGGTGAGTTCATATGAGCAGTAATCTTAGTAACGTCTTTGATAATACCCGCATCCGTCCAAGATTTGAACTGGAAGTAATTGGCTTCGGAGTGGCCCTGGTTGCCCATCTGCGTCACCACTTTAGGGTTTTTACGAGCGGCTTTCATCATCAGCTCCACTTCCTGGAAAGTGCGTGCCATGGGTTTTTCCACATATACATGGATGCCGAGGCCGATGGCCATCATGGTGATGGGGAAGTGTGCAAAGTCGGGCACGCCTACAGACACGGCATCGATCTGCTTGCCCATTTTGTCGAACATCTGCCTGAAGTCCTTGAAGCGGGGCACATCAGGGAACATTTTCATGATGCCTTCTGTGTGGGGTGCTCCCATATCCACATCGCAGAGGGCTACGATATTGGCAAGACCGGTTTTGTGCAGTTCACGGATGATTTCTGCGCCGCGGTTACCGATACCGATCACAGCGAGATTCACTTTTTCATTCGCTCCGATCTTACGGGGCTGCATGGCGCCGCGGGCCATGAGAATTCCGGGCGTAGCAAGAGCAGCAGAGGCCAGCATGGCCTGTTGGAGGAACCTCCTCCGGGAATATTCGTTGTTTATCATACCAAATTACATTCGATTGCAAAAACAAGATACAGAAATAAAATCCAGTATTCGCACAGTTTTTGCAGCGAGGGAGAAAATTTTAACCCAGTCACCCGGATGGGTGTCTTTAAACAGGTAAATCGAGCATTATGAAAGCCATATCCACTTTATTGCATTTCCTCAGCCAGCATCCGGCCTGGTCGTTTTTGATCATTGTAGTTCTTTTCTTTGGCATTGCCCTGCTTACAAAACGGCTGTATTGGCTGATACCGGGTTTTGTTGTGGCGCTGGCCAATATATTTACGGCTCCTTTTCTGAATGCCTGGTTCCTGCAGGCCTGGGGCACCGCGGGTACAGCAGTTATTATACAGGCAACGCAAACCAATTCTACTTTTAACGATCAGTATATTTTCGATTATGCCGTGATCGCTAAAGGCGCCGATGGAAAGGATGTAAAAACCAGCTTTTCGAGCATGTCCGCAGCAATCTGGCCCATCCGGAACGAGGTGCTTCTCCCTCCTGCCGGGCAGGCTTTCGTTACCCGCTACATCCCGGGGAATGAAGAAAATATTGTTATCATGGCCGACGAATCACTGTACGGCAAGATGCAGGAAATCGCGAATAACAGGACGGTGGTAGATGTGGCGCGCAACCAGCTGGCGGCCAGTCCCGGCAACGAAGCTTTCCGGGAAGAGTACCGCCAGGCATTGAAGGTTTTCCTCGCCACACCTGGCAACCAGCTCGATTCTGTAAGTATCCGCCAGTTCCGCGACGCACTTGCTCAGCTGGAAACGGCACAGCCTGCCCCCTAACACGAAATTGCCATATCTGCAGGCGATTTTTACCCTATTTTGCGCCCCATTCCCTTTACCCGTAAACCATCGCTGATGGAAGAATATACCTATACCCCTGAAGCCCCGCCTTCAACATCCACTGCCTGTGCCAACTGTGACAATCCACAGGTGGAGCACGGCCATGCCACACCATTGTGTATTGAATGCCGGCAGGCACTCATCAAATATCCCATCCCCCGCTGGCTCTGGCTCTTTGCAGCCGGAATTGCGCTGCTATTGGTATATAACATCGTAAAACTCCCCCGTTACCTGAATGCTGCCCTCCACCTCACCTATGCAGAACAGGGCGTGCATGATCGTAATTATCATACCGCATACAGGGAAGCCGGTTTAGTATTGCAGGATTTTCCGGAGCATATGGAAGCCCATTCCTACCGCCTCATTGCTGCCGCCTACAAAATAGATCAGACCGACTTTGCAAATGAAGCCATTTATCTGCAGGGCAAATCCATTGAAGATGAGGATCTGTTCGCAAAGATGAATGTTGCAGCAGATTACATTACTTCGATTGCTGCTACCGATACGCTTTTACTGCCAAAACTTCACCTCGCGATGGAGCTGCCACTGAACGAGCAGATCCGTTTCTTCGATTCCGTGGCCGTTAACGACGAATCTGTTGTCAATATCTCGTATTGCGGCGTGTTCGTTGCCAGCAACCTCATGGATGCCGAAGAGCTGCCGCAGGCGCGCCGTATTCTTGAAAAGTCGCTGGACGTTTCTCCCGGCCACTACGCTGCCTCCATGAGCTACATCAGTACGCTCCGGCAATTGGGCGAACTGGAAAAGGCAAATAAGTTGTGTGATGAGATACTGGACCGCAACCATGAAGATGCTTACGCCATGTCAGCTAAATCGCGGGTAGAAATGAGGCTGCAGCATTTGGATATAGCGGAAGATCTGGCAATGGAAGCCATCCGGCTCGATCCCATGTCCGACCACGCATTGGCATCTCAGGCCCTCATTCTCCATACTAAAGGGAAGAAAGCAGAGAGCCGGCAACTGCTGTCTGCCGTGACAAAAATGGGCGCCCTGAGCGGTGATTCCTCTACTGCCATACACCTCCGCAAAGTGCTGGATGGTGTTATTGTTTACCGTTAAATTGATTTGAAAGATGTTTATTCCCGGTCAAATTATATCCCTCTTTACCTTTCCCGGCGTTATTGTGCATGAGCTGGCCCATCAGCTATATTGCCGCTGGCTGAAAGTTCCCGTATTCAAAGTTGTGTATTTCCAGGTGGGGAACCCCGCTGGTTACGTGGTGCATGAAAAACCGAAGTCTGTCGTTCATACCGCCCTTATTTCCTGCGGGCCATTCATGATCAATACCCTGCTGGGATTTTTCATTGCACTGCCTTCCGCAATTTTACTAAGACTGGGTGGCGATATAGGATTCATTAATTACCTGATGCTGTACCTCGGCATCTCCATTGCCATGCACGCCTTCCCCAGCACTACTGATGGCGAAGTACTGTGGAATGCCGTAAAGGAGCAAAACAAACCGTGGTATGTAAAAGCACTGGTGGCCCCCATCGTAGGGTTCATTTACCTCGGCGCACTGGGCTCCATGTTCTGGCTGGATCTGGCTTACGGCTTCGGCGTTGCAATAGGCCTGCCCTGGCTCTTCCTGGCCTGGGGTGTGTAATAACTCACCCGGCCGTTTCGCGGAGAATTTTCAATAACGCAGGACTCACCGATCCGAAGATGGATACACCTGCCGCACCGTTCTGCACCGCCAGCTGAATGGCCTTGCGGATGTCTTCATTATTCCCGTTAAAGTCGGGCAGGTACAACCCTGCATACAACGGGAATTTTCCATTAAGTGCGCTCACTCCTTCTGCCACTGCGTCACCGATCCACTGTACGCCTTCGCGGTAGAATCCGTGGTAGATCATGGGGCATACCGCATCCAGCGGCCAGTTCACCCAATCCTGCCGAACAATGCGTTTAGCGATCTCCGGTGTGGGGAACACTGCTGCCGTAATGGGCTTCTTCTTCGCATGGGCTACTTCGGAAAGGTTTCGGACGATGTTGGTAATACTGTCGTACCGGAACTTACGCCACGAAGGGCTTTGATCGGGATGCTCCATCTCCAGCGGATCTTTCCCGTATTGGGCGGCGTATTTATCGCGGCAGTTCTTACAGTAGCAGAAATCATATTCCGGCAACTCCTTCGACTGGTCGATCTTGTAATTCGACCAGAGGTTAACGGGCAGGATAACATCCACGAAACGCACATAATCCAGGTGCAGGCCGTCGATATAATCTTTCGCTACCTGCTCTTCCGCTTTTGATTTCAGGTATTCCAATGTGCCGGGATGATTGGGGCAGAGGAAACGATAATATCCTACATAAGGTGGTTTATCCGCACAGGATTCTCCTTTCCTGTTCACGGAAAAGTATTCCGGATGCTTTTCGCGCAGCTCTTTTTCATTCCGGTTCATAGTCCAGAACCAGCGGTGCGCCTCCATGCCGGCTGCCTTTGCGGCGCGGAAGTGGCGTTCACTGTCTTCTTCGAAATAAATCACCCCGATCCCTGCTGCACGGTAATCTGCATAACGCTGCTTCAGTGCTGCATCGGTATCCTTTTCACTGGGGTTGATCCAGATGCGGTGGCGCACCGGGCCTGCCGGGGCAATACCTTCCTTCCGTTCTCCGGCCATGGATATAGCGGGCGTTGCCAGTGCAAGGCTGCCCAGCCCGAGGGATTTCAGAAAATGACGCTTATTCATATCGGGTGATTTTTCCTTCGTGATCAATTACAATAGTTCTGCGGCCCTGCTTAATAGCAGCGCCAAACAGCCGCTTCGTGGCTTCCATCTCCACATCCCATTTCCCTTTCTCCAGCTGCAGCTCACTCAAATCTCCGGCATATTTCCCTGACTTCCGCCGATGCTGTTGCTGGCGGTAATAGATCTCCCACAAATACGCTTCCGCTTCCGCCCATTCCGGTTCCCTGAAGGCCACGCCTTTACCTGCCGGCTCAGTCGTGAATTGCAGCATACCCCATCTTTCCGGGGCGTGCATATCTACGATGCCCTGCGGAGACCATACCCAATTATATTCCGGTGTGCCCTTGCGCTTGCGGTACTGCCCGCCTTCCACATCGTGCTGCCACTGTACCCGCGAAAAATTAACGCGCCAGGTATCGCCTTCACGGGGCCGGGAGCGGGTATGGTAAGCTGCCAGCGCATGAAAGGGTATGGCCATCTCCACCGTCCAGGCCGTATCGGTATCACGTGGATTATTGAGCGTGCCTTTGATATGCACTGCCGTACGCAGGCCCTGTACATCCCAGTTGAGCATGGCCCGCCCCCCGGCGCGGTAGGCACGGGGCATGAAGAGGTCCATTACGGTATTGAGGGTATTCACTTCAATCTCAAAATATTCATGGGCATTGCCATCGGGGTCAATGAACATCTCGAAATCATTATCGGCATAAATGATGGTATCGCGCTGGCGAAGGGTGCCCCATACATGCGGTTCGTCCAGTTCTGCGAACACATAAAGATGGGTATCGTCCCACAACATTTTTACGCGGGTGCGGTAGAAAGGAGCCGGTTTGGCAGCGCCTTCTATATCCGCGAAATCATTGGTCCAGGCAGCCTCCTTCCACGTTGCTTCCCCATCCCTGCCATCTATCACCATGGGGATGGTAGTTCTGTGACAAACATAGTGGCGCGGTGTTTCCTTAAACACACGCGGCTTTTCACTGAAAGACTGAGCAGATGAAGACACGGGCGCCACCATAAGGGCGCCAGCCAGCAGCACAACGAGATTCCGGAAACTATACATGATGGTTAAATATAGCAATTGCAGCCTGATGTGTACTACCCGGGCTGACATACGGCTGATTTCATGTACCGGCGGCATAAAAAAAAGCCCCGGCATTACGCCGGGGCTTTGCAACCTGATAATAAAGAGTAGCAACTAACGGGTTATCAATAATTCGGATTCTGGTCCAGGTTTTTATTTACGTCGAGTTCTTTCTGCGGAATGGGCCATACATAGTTCTTGTCTGCGTCAAACACACGGTTCTCCACTTCCACATTAGGTCCGGTGAGGGTGAGCTTACCGGTAGCAGGGTCTACGGTACCGGTACGCATACCGTACAGCTTGCCATTGCTAACCTGTGTACCAATTTCCCAACGTTTAACATCATACCAGCGGAGTCCTTCCAGTGCCAGTTCCACCCTTCTTTCGCGGCGCACCAGTTCACGCATCTTCACCTGTCCTGCGTACACTGCACGGTCTACAACCGGCATTTTGGCACGCTTGCGTACGAGGTCAATGGCGTCGTATACTGTTCCGTCGATCGTTCCTTTCTCAGTCATGGCTTCTGCATACGTGAGCAGCACTTCGGAGTAACGGATAATGATGGCGTTCAGCCCGGTGTTCCAGATATTGGCGTAGTCATCAAAATTAGACGTCCATTTTTTATACAGGTAACCGGTTTTGGAGTTGTTATCACCGAGGTAGTAATCGTCAGAATCGGGATCCATGGGATCATAGATCCTTCCGCCATAACGCTGGCCGGGAGTAACGATGCTGAGTTGCAGGCGAGGGTCCCTGTTGGTGTACGGATCATTAGGATTGTACCCGGAGGCTGGATCGGTGATGGGTTTACCGTTGCTCATTTCGTAGGTATCTACCAGCGATTGTGAGGGAACGATGGAACCCCATCCGCCATAACCGTTAGAAGGCATGATGCCTAACACGGTATTGGGAACGATGTTCTCCATGTACTGCACATCCAGGATCACTTCGCTTTTGTTTTCGTTGGTGATACGGAAAACATTGGCATAGCTCGTATCCAGCTCATAGCCCAGCAGCATTACGGCACGGGAGTCTGTGATGGCATCGTCCCACTTCTTCATGTAGAGGTTGAGACGGGCGCGGAGTGCGAGGGCAGCCCCACGGCTGATGCGGCCTACGTCCTTACCGGTGTACGATACATCCAGCTGGGGAGCAATGGCCGCCAGTTCATCGAGGATAAACTGACGGACCTCGCCGATGGGGGTTTGTTTGATTGTGTTGGCTTCCTGCATGGTAACCGTTTTCGTTACCAGGGGCACGTTGCCGTACAGCTGTGTCAGCGTAAAATATTGATAGGCGCGGAGGAAACGGGCTTCCGCTTTCATGCGGTTCTTCTTCGCTTCGTCCATCTGCGCTTTATCTGCGTTTTCCAGAAAAGAGTTACACTTCTGAATGGTAGTGTAGCTCCAGCGGTTGGCTGCGTCTACATCGGATGCGGTGATAGTACCGTTGCCATAGCTGGTATAACCTTCCCAGGGCCATTGGTTGTAACCATTGTCAGTAGCACAGTCGAGGTAAATGATGTTGTAAACATCTTCCCAGCCTTTGTAACAGCCGTTCAGTGCTGCTGTAAGGTCGGCTTCGTTTTTCCAGATATTCTCGTTGTTATATGCATCCAGCGGCTCCCGGTCCAGGAAATCCTTATTACAGGCCGTGAAGAAGCTGCCTGCCGCGATCGCTGTCAATATGATTAAGTTCCTTTTCATGTTCAGTTTTTTTAAGTGATACCAACCTTAGAATGTTACGTTAAGACCAACGGTGTTGATTTTAACCTGGGGATAGTAGTAGATGGAGCTGCTGCTGGGAGCTTCAGGATCAATCCACTTGTAGAGCCCGGTGAACGTGAGGAGATTCTGGCCGCTGTAGAACAGGCGTGCGCGTTTGATGCCTACGCGGTCCAGCCATGCCTGCGGGAAGGTGTAACCTACCTGCAGGTTCTTCAGACGCAGGTAAGATGCATCATCCACCCAGAAGGAAGATGGCATGCTGCCCTGATCGTTCTGCTTCCATCCGAAGAGCGCGCGGGGCAGGGATGCTCCGGGGTTCTGCGGCGTCCAGCTATCGAGCATGGCTGATGTTGGCTTACCGGTAGAAGTGCTGATGTTACCGATCTTACCCTGGTCGATGTAGGTTTTAACACCGGCTGCACCCTGTACAAACAAAGTGAGGTCGATGTTCTTCCATGAACCATTCAGCGTTACGCCATAGGTCATCTTCGGATAGTAGTTGCCGATGTAGGTCTTGTCTTTGGTATCGATCACACCATCGCCGTTGATATCTTTGTATTTGATATCGCCGGGTGCGGTATTGGCATTTTGCTTGGCGTGTGCTGCCACTTCTTCCTTCGTCTGGAACAAACCTTCTGCGATGTAACCCCACAGTGCGTTGATGGGCAAACCTTCCTGACGGATGGTGTAACCGCTCGGACCGGGAGAAATGAACTTCTCGATCTTGTTCTTAATGAAAGAAGCATTCGCTGCTACACTGTAAGTGAAGTCTCCTTTGGAATCATTGAACCCTGCGGTAAATTCCCAGCCTTTGTTGGAAACGATACCCGCGTTCTGCGTAGGAGGTTTAAGACCATACACGGCACCAACGGGTACTTCGATGAGGATGTCACGGGTCTTTTTATTGAACCAGTCTGCAGTAAAGGTCACCTTACCACCAAGGAAAGATGCGTCCAGACCAAAGTTGGTTTCTGCGGTAGTTTCCCAGAGGATGTCGGCATTATAACCGTTCACCATAGATAAGCCGGGGGCAACAATTGCGCTGAGGCCGCCGAAGGTATAATCCTGGTTGGTATAATACATGGGCAGGTAACGGTAGTAAGGAGATGAGGGATAATCTACATCATCGCTCATCGTTTGGTTACCCAGCTCACCCCATGAAGCACGCAGCTTCAGGGAACTAACGATGTCTTTCAGCGGTACGAAGAAATTCTCACGGTCGATGTTCCAGCCTGCGGAGAAAGACGGGAAAGTACCCCAGCGGTTATCCGGACGGAAGCGGCTCGAACCATCGCGGCGGATGTTTGCTTCGAACAGATACTTGCCATCATAATCGTAGTTGATACGGCCGAAGAAGGATTGCAATGCACCTTCGTAAGCGTATCCTTTAGAAGTTTGCCCGTCGGAAGATCCGAGGTTCACCTGATCCAGTACGTTGTTGAGCAGGTTCTTACGGAAACCTTCGTTCCAGGTGTATTTGGTATACTCCTGGAAATACCCTGCAAGGGCTTTCAGGTTATGCTTACCGAAAGAGGTACCGTATTCGAGGAGGTCCTGATGCGTAACAACCATATTGGTCGTTTGCCCGTCAGTAACATTGATGGGGCCCTGGTACATGCTCTTGGAGCCGTCGCTGTTATAATACTGAATATCGGAGATGAAGGCTTTCGTTTGTCCGAAGCGCTGGGTAATAGCCAGTGATGGACGGAAGTGGAGACCTTTCACGATTTCCAGATCGGCAGATACGTTTCCGAACAGATCGGAATAATCTTCATTACGCTGGCTGGGCGATTCCAGCCATGCTGCCGGGCTGCCGTCACCGATGTAACCGTAATGACCGTTGGCCTGTTTGTAAGGAACCATCGGGGAAATACGGTTGAACTGGCGCACGATCTGTGTAAAGGCAGGCACATCGGGGTAGCTGGATTGCGGCTCCTTCATACGGCTCAGGGTATAAGCGAGGTTACCGCTCAGGGTAAGGCGCTTGTTGATCTGCTGCTGGATGTTGAAGCGGGTGGTATAGCGTTTGGAATTAGTCTTTTCCATGAGGCCGTCCTGATCGAACATACCGAGGGAGAAAGCGTACTGGCTCTTATCGGTGCCGCCGCTAACGCCGAGGTAATAGTTCTGCTGAAGACCGCTGCCATTGTAGGCGAGGTCGAGCCAGTCAGTGTTAGGATATTTGTAAGGATCGGAGCCGTCGCGGAACTTTTGAATTTCTTGTGCAGTATAGCGGGGGGCGCCGCCTTCATTCACACGGGCCTGGTTGTAGAGGGTAGCCGCATCCCAGGAAGGCAGGAAGTCGGGAAGGGCAGTAGCGCTTTGCTTACCGATGTAAGAGTTGAATACCACCTGGGGTACGCCTTTCTTACCTTTCTTGGTAGTGATGAGGATCACACCGTTGGCAGCGCGGGAACCATAAATGGATGCGGAGGCCGCGTCTTTCAATACGGAAATGGTCTCTATATCGTCGGGGTTCACATTGTTCATGGATGAAATCACACCATCTACCACCACCATGGCATTGGCGTTGTTCATGGTACCGATACCACGAACGCGGATGGTACCGCCATCTTTACCGGGCTGGCCGCTGTTGGCAGCGGTTACGGCTACACCGGCCATAGTACCCTGGAGTGCATTGGCCACGCTGGTCACAGGGCGGTCGGCCAGTTGCTTGGAGCCTACGGTGGCTACGGAACCGGTGAGGTTTACTTTCTTCTGCGTACCATAGCCTACCACTACTACGGCTTCGAGGTCAGATTGTTTAACCTTCAGTACTACGTTCATATTCTCAGCTGCCGGCAGTTCTGCAGTTTCGAACCCCATGAGGGAGAACAGGAGAATAGCGCCGGCATCGGCATCCAGCTGAAAGTTACCTTCACCATCGGTAAGGGTACCACGCTGGGTGCCTTTGATCTGTACGGTAGCGGCTGGAAGGGGCTGGCCCTTGTCGTCCGTCACTTTACCTTTTACTTTCATGAGCGGCTTTTCCGCGGGAAGCTCAGACCGGGGAGCGATGGTGTTCTTCTCTTTAATGATCACCATATCGTCCATCAGCGTAAATACCAGGGGCTGATTGCGGAAGCATGCTTCCAGCACTTCGCGGATAGGCGTGTTTTTCACCGAAAGTGTAACAGGCGCAGCCTTTTCGAGCTGTTTGGCTGTATACACGAAAGAATACCCGGTCTGACGCTTGATTTCCCGGAACACCTTTTCCAGGGGAGCGTTTTTCTCGGATATGGTCACCTGCTGGCTAACGCTTTTGGCGCTAACGCACATACAGGCAGACAATAAGAGTAGAGCGGTGATTTTCATGATCCGCATTTTTTTGTTAAAACCCTCCGTCAGGAAGGCACAAAGGAGCTTTAAATGCATAGATTTGCATAGTTTGAGTGAATCAATAAACTTTCTATCAGAGTGGACTGTTTAACGGCACCCGAACTTTTCGGCGCCCTGCGGACCAGGCAGGGCGTTTTCTATTTCCGGTGCCACCTTTACGTGGTATTTTATTGCATAACGATTATTTTCTTCCCTTCGATTTTAAACTTCACCTTACCCGTCAGCTCCAGTGCTTTCAACACGTCTGACAGCTTTTTACTCCTCGGAACGTCCAGGAAAAAGCGGTCATCTATAGATTCGGTATCTGCTACTTCCACATCGTACCAGCGGGAAAGCTGATGCATTACGCGGGAGATGGATTCCCCTTCAAACACAAACCTTCCGTTCTTCCATGCCATAACCTGTTCGAGGTTAATATTGCGCTGAACGTCCAGCCTGCCTTTACCGGCCTGTGCCTGCTCGCCCGGGGCAATAGTTCGGGTACCTGCTTCGGATGTCACTTTCACTTTCCCTTCTATCAGCGTGGTATGTACAGCCCCTTCATCGGGGTAAGCGTTGATGTTAAAATGTGTACCCAATACCGCTACTTCCACCCCATTGGCTTTTACGCGGAAGGGTTTCTTCTCGTCTTTCGCCACTTCCAGATACACCTCACCGGTAATGGTGATACCGCGCGTGGCTTCTGCGAAAGCGGTAGGGAAAGTAATGGAGGAGGCGGAGTTGAGCCAGGCTTTGGTGCCATCGGGCAGGGTAAGCCGGTATTGTCCGCCGCGGGGAGTGGTCATGGTATTATACAGGATTTCACCTGAGGCTGGGCCTTCCCCGTCGTCGTACACCAATTGACCGTTAGCTAATTTATTGACGCTGGCACCACCCTGTTGTGCCAGCAGGCCGTTGGCTGCACTGTCCAGCACAATCTGCCGGCCGTTGGAGAGGGTGAGTACGGCTTTTTCACCACCGGGCATCGCATCTTCCACCACACCTGCCTCTGCCACGGAGGCGTTGGGGGAGGGCTTCATGCCCTGCCATATGCCCAGGCCGGCCATAAAGATGGCTGCAGCTGCGGCGGCGGGCTTCCACCAGGCAATACGCATACGGGGCTTGTCCATTTCGTCGGAAAGGCGGTAATATACCCGCTCCATGGCTGCAGCACCTGCTTCCCGGCCAGCCTCCTCAGGCTGGTAGTTACGCCATGCCTCTGCCAGCACCGTCTGCAGGTCTGCATCTGAGCCAGACTGGTTTACCCAGTCGGCCAGCTCCTCCTGCTCCTCACCTGTACAGGCGCCTTCAAAATAGCGGTTGACGAGATATTGGATCCTTGCGTTAGACATATGGTTGAAATTAAGATAACGTGAGCCCGCCCGTGGCGATGCTACATTAAAGACAACTGGCAAAAGAAACAGGCATAGTCTGTTTCAAAAAAAATTTAACAAAAAGGAAACACCAGGCAGGGCAGCAGTAAAATTTCGAGGGAATGGGGGTGCTGGCTGAGTTGCTCACGGAGGGTGCGGAGCGCCTGGATCATGTGATTTTTAACGGTACCCGTGGTTATCCGGAGGCGGCGGGCGATCTCTTCGTGCTTAACGCCTTCTTCCCGGCTCAGGAGATAAATGGCTTTCTGCCGGGGTGGTAACTGTTGGATAGCCCTGTGAAGGATCTCACGGGTTTCTTTAAGTGCGATGTGAGTCTGGGGGGTACTGTGGGCAGGAAGGTCGCCCGTGTTCATTTCTTTCAGCATATCCACCTCACGGGCCATTTTACGGAAGCCATTGATGGCATGGTTCTGCGCCATGCGGAAAAGGTAACTGCCGAAAGATTCCACGTCGCGGAGCGATGTACGGTCTTTCCAGAGCTTCAGGAATACATCCTGCACCACGTCTTCGGCCGTGGCCGGAGAACCGGTCAGCTTGCTGATAAACCCGTACAGCTTGAACTTGTATGCGTGGAAAAGATGAGTAAATGCCAATTCATCCCCACCTGCAGCCATTTCCAGCCACTCCTTCTCGTATTGCATAGACGTTGACAACGTGAATAATCCCCTTAATATTTGGTCTCGACAAATTTATCGACATTTAGATAATTGTCGTTGATCTTTTTTACCCACGCTTTTACATAAGTACACCCCTGATTATCAATACCTTCATTTCATCGAACCGGATAATTGCCGTTTCACAGGATTGTCATGCCCCTCAAATATGGTGCTCCGGGGATAATTTGCCGGGATTCTTTACTTTCGGGGCACTAACCAGATCTGCAGCATGCAAGTGTTTACCCATATCCGGGATTTATACAAACCCATTCAGCCCTCCGCATCTGCGGCCGGGGATACGGTTACCTACACCGAAATGCTCCCCTGCCCCGCCCTGCAGCCTTATATTTATTGCTACTGGCAGCTGAAAGCCACCACACCCGTGGCGGAACCGTTCCCCTACCGTGTAGTGGCCGATGGGTGTATGGATATTTTCTTTGAACCGGGCAATGTGTCGGAAACATGGGTGATGGGTATTTCGGATGCTTTTACGGAATTCCCGCTTACAGGCGCATTTCACTATGCCGGCATCCGCTTCCTCCCCGGCATCTTCCCGCAATTGTATCACATCGGGGCCGATTCACTGACCAACCGCACCGAAGCACTTTCCAATATAGACCCGCAGCTGGCATTACAACTCGCCAACCGCTGTGCCGGTGTACAAAGCCATGAAGCCATGAGCCTGCTGCTCGATGAAATTTTCCTGGAGCTTATCACCGGCAAAATCTTCCGGCCTGATGGCCGCTTTTATGATGCACTCGATCTCATCCTCCGCCACAACGGCACTATACTGCTGGATAAAGAAGTGCAGACGGGCATCAGCCCCCGGCAACTCCGCCGCATGTTCGGCCAGTATGTGGGCGATACCCCTAAAGCCTTCAGCAGTATTGTACGCTTCCAGCGCATACTGCAGGCCAAACCTTCTTCCATGAGCCTTCGGGAAAACAAACTGTTCTTCGATGCGGGGTACTACGACCAGTCGCATTTCATCCGTGAATTCAGAAGGTTCTATGGCCTTACGCCTGGCCAGGCCTGGGGGCGGTAGCATTATGTCCGTTTTATACTATGTTCCGGATCGGGGCTGCCCGACCTTTGTACTGTCATCTAAAACGGACGTAACACATGAAAAAGCTTATCACCATGGCCGCCCTCCTGTTCTTCTCCTTTCACCTTATCGCACAAAAAACTGCAAAACCATTGACCATGAAAATGAATGCCGGCATCACCACCACCAAAATGGCGGAAACCAAAGAGTTCTATCTTAAAACGCTGAACTTCGGCGTTACTTTCGAAAACGAATTCTACCTCTTACTACACACACCCAACCATGCCGCGGAAATCAGCTTCCTGCTGCCGAACCACCCTTCACAGCAACCGCTTTTCCAGAAACCGTTTAACGGACAAGGCATGTACCTCACCATCGAAGTGGAAGATGTAGACAAGATGTACAAAACCATCAAAGCGAAAGGGGTACCCATTCAGATAGAAATACGCAACGAGCCATGGGGCGACAGGCACTTCGCCATTCAGGACCCTAATGGCATTGGGATCGATATTGTAACGTATGCCCCGCCTGCCGCACAATAAATCTCCTCCCCGCTAAGCAGGATAAAACGGCCAGTCCATGTAAACGGACCGGCCGTTTTCTATTACTGCGATCTCCCCGGTTTGTATTGACCGGTTTCAGTTACCGGTTATCGTCCAGCCGGAAAGACACTTTGCAGATACAACCAAATGTTGTGATCTGCCCGTCTTTCACATGAACCTTAATATCTTTTACATACACCGAATCCACGTTATGGATCGTTTTACTGACTTCCGATACAGCATTGCGGATAGCATCTTCCAGACTCTTCTCTGAGGATGCGATGATCTCAATTACTTTCACAATGGGCATAATTCCGGATTTAAAGTGTGATGGAATGATATAGCCCATTATGCGTCACACAAAGCAGGCCAGTCAAACAGCCGTAGGCATTTACCCCATGCAGGTCATTGATTACCAGTAGTTCCGGAATTAATTCTTTTATTTGGAGACAGGAAAAGAGAACTGCAGTGTTGCAGCATCACCACAACGTAGCCGGCAGCCAGGCGCAGTTTTACGAAAGCAGTTCAGACCATTGCAGGCCCTCTGGCAACGTTTGGTTACTGAACTCGATATGGATAACCCGGCGGCGCTGGTGGTTGGTGGTACGGCCGGAGGCGTGGAGTAACAGGGGGCGCATGAGCATTACTCCACCAGCAGGTACCGGGCAGGTATCTTCCGTTTCCTGCTGCCAGTTTATTGTTTCAGGACGGTAAATACCTTTCCTGTGAGAACCGGGCACTACACGCAGCGCACCGTTTTCTGCCGTGGTATCGTCGAGATGGATGCGGAGGGTGAGATTGTTTTCAAGAACAGGCAACGGTGGTTGCACGGCAAACTGCCCGGGCTTCACCGTCCAGGGACCATATCCTTCCACTTCCTTTTTCTGATCTACGGAAATGGTGAGATCCTGGTGGTAAGACACATACCAGTTGGAAGCAGGCGGCTTATCGAAGTAGATAGATTTAACCGGTACATAATCGCCCCCGTCAACACTTTCCACCAGTTGCAATAATTCCTTTTTGAGAACGATCGCCTGTACTTCCGGCACCTCCAGCAAAAAGCGGCGCACGGCAAACAGATCGGCCGACTTACGGAATGTGGGTGACGACTGGTTAGCGGATGCAATTACATCGATCATTGCCTGCACTTCCTTATGACTGAATATGGGAGCTGTGATGGCATATCCTTTTTCGGTAAAAGCGACGGTAAGGGAATCTGCGGAAATCATACTTAAAAGTAATCAATCCACTTTATTCCGCTCTTAGTGACCGTGCCGGATTGGCGAGCGATGCTTTCAATGCTTTATAACCTGCTGATACGGTAAGTATGATGAAACTGATGCCTGCTGCGGCAAAGAACAAACCCGGACCCAGTTGAATACGGTACGTGAAATTCTCCAGCCATTTCACAGACAGCCAGGCACCCAGCGGAGCCGCTATCAAAAAGGCCACTACCAGCAATTGCAGGAACTCTTTTCCGAAAAGCCACAGTACACTTGCCGAGCTGGCACCAAGTACTTTCCGCACGCCCACTTCCCGGGTTTTGTTGGCTACTATGAAAGAAATGAGACCATACAGTCCGAGGCAACCGATGAGGATGGCCAGCATGGAAAATGTTTGCAGGAGGGAAAGCAATGTCTGATCAGCCTTATACATCCGCGCGATGCGTGCATCCAGGAAATCGGCCTGATACACATGATCCGGGAACACTGCATTCCAGGCTTTCTCAATGGCGGGCATAGCGGAAGCGATGTCGGCAGGCCGCAGACGCACAGCGCAACGCCCATACCAGCTGAGGTTGGTAGTCAGTGAAAGCGCCTGAATGGGCTGGTGCAGGGAGCGGTTATGGAAATCTTTGATCACGCCCACAATGATGCCTTTACGGCCATTGATAACAGTGGTTTGCCCTACTGCGGCATCGGGCGCGGCAAGCCCCAGTTTGCGCACAGTGGTTTCGTTGATGAGATATTCGCGGCTGGTGTCTGATATGGCGAGGTTGCGCCCTGCAGCCAGTTGCAGGCCGAAGGTGGAAAGGTAATCCGCATCTCCGGCTTTGTAATGCATTTCAAAAGCCTCCTTCTCATCACGCCCGGCATAGCGAATGCCGGTGATGTAGGTTTCCGTACCTGCTGGTTCCTCACTGCAAAAAGCCACGCTTTCCACACCGGGTATCCCTGCCAGCCGTGCCTTCAGCGAACCGATAGCACTGGCTTCGCGCACGGGTACGGGCAGCATGGTTACTGCATGCTGACGGAAGCCCATATCCATGTTGCGGGCGTATTTCATCTGCTGGGCAATAGCCAGCGTACCAATGATCAGTAATTGTGAGATGGCGAACTGTGCTGCCACAAGGCCCCTTCTCAGCGTAAACCCTCCTGCATTGCGCCCTGCCTTCCCGCTCAATGCGGCAATAGGCCGGAAGCCGGACAATACCAGCGCAGGATAAGCCCCAGACAGGAAAGCCATGGCCAGCATCAGCAGGGGGATGAACACTCCGAGACCAAGGCGAACGAAGTCTCCCGCATGCAGCCGGGTACCAAATAGCGCATTGATCTCCGGCAATAAAATAAATGCCAGTCCCAGTGCTACCACTGCAGCCATTGTGGTGAGCAGTGCCGATTCCGTCATGAATTGCCAGAACAGCTGATGCCTTTTACTGCCCAGCGCCTTACGCACCCCAACTTCCCGGCTGCGCCGCAAGGCCTGTGCCGTGGCAAGATTGATAAAATTGATGCAGGCCGTGGCGATGAGGAAAAACCCTATCCAGGAAAGGGCACGGAGGTGATTGCCGGATATCTTGCCATCGATCTGCATATCAACATGCATGGCATGCAAGGGCTGCAAACTGAAATGCGCCGCAGTGGGCGAGTTACCATAACGGTCTCGCGAAATCTTTGCGAACATGGCATTCGCTGCGCTTTGTGTGGCTGATGGCTTCAGCTTTATGAACAACTGCTGTATGTAGGAATAGAGATACCAGTTATCGTCCCTGAATGCGGGATGGAATTCCGGGAGGTTTTGATAACTGAGGAAAACCTCCTGCTGGAGATCAGTTTGTGCAGGCAGGTTACGCAATACCCCGCCCACTCTGAAATCGAGCCGGGTATTGGAAAAGCGGTTAACGATGCGGAGCATATTGCCGATGGCAGCCCCTTCCCCGAAATACTTCTTCGCCACATTTTCGGTAATAACCGCAGTAAAAGGTTCATCCAGCACCCCTGCCCCGCTCCCTTCCGCAAAAGGAAAATCAAATACTTCGAAGAAGGAAGGCTCCGCGAATGATACCCCCTTCTCTTCCTGGAACTTTCGCTGATCTTTTGTACCAGGCAGAGCAACGGATAAGTTGCTGAACGTGGCAATACGTGCCGTCTTTTCCGCCAGCGCAAAATCCTCCCTTACAGATAGCCCCAGCGGCGGAGGCACCCCTGCATTACGCCCTGCGTTGCTACCGGAGGTTTCCGACAATACGCGGTAAATCCGGTCACTATCCGGATGAAACCTGTCGAACCCCTGATGGTATTGAACGAGCGCAAAAATTACAATGGTTCCCGTTATACCCAACACCAACCCCGCGAGGTTGATAGCAGTCCAGGTTTTGTTACGAAGCAGCCGGCGCCAGGCCAGGAGAAAGTAATTCCGAAACATGTGTGCAAAGATTGGCTTTCTCTCCGCAATTCAACTGCCAGATCCTCCCATGGAGCCAAATCATTACTAATTTAACCTATATGAATAGAAAATATTCATCATCTGAAAAATAAATGTCCGCCATCGGACAGCCCGTGTCCGAACCTGCGGTTTCTCATAGCGGACATATGTTCTACCAATGTCTTTCAGCAGGGTTAATGGAGGTTTAAAGAAGGGTGTGTATGTATACTGTATATAAAACACACCCTAACCCAATACAGTAAAGGGAAAGGGGGAAATGCATATACATTACGGCACCTTTGCAGTATCTGTTCAGTAACTTTTAGGTTGATATACCGGAAGGTATCTGTACCCGGGCCCGGGCGCTAAATTAACTATACAATAAGGCGGGCCTTCGGCCAATATTGACCGAAGGCCCGCCTGAACAGTGATTGCAGTGAATCGCCATCGATATGGCGCTATTTCAGGTAATTGAAAACCAAATAGTTATTGCGCAATCTCCACTTTCCCGTCGAGTGCCCATTCCGCTTTCAGTTTCACCCCCATCCAGGCAAGTACGTTGGATGTGAGATCCATGGAGCGTGGCACCAGGAGAGTAGCATCTATCGACGACGGATTTAATACATCCGTTTTAAAGTCCCAGCGCGGGTTGTTCTGAATGGTCAGATCGGCGCCTGTAGGACTGAAATCCTTAATTGCATTGCCCGTTGGCAGCTCATTCGCCTTCCAATGGCCGATGAGGGACAGGAAAGCAGGGTGCGCGGCGTTGAGGGGGCGGAAAGCCCAATCATCGATAGCCGCTGGTGTTAGGGCTGAATTCCATACCCTGATGTCGGCTATATAGTTCTGACCGGAGCCGCTGGTACCACCGTCTTCATAGTTCAACGTACCATCGGTACCCACTGCCAATGGCAGCCCTGTATCAATATTCCCCTTACCGGCTATGCTCAGCCCGTTGATGAAGAACTTACCATCAAGGTAAAAATCTACGGTTCCAAGGCGGTTAAACACTACACTTACGCGATGCCACTTTCCGTCGGATACATTGGGACCATTCCGGACATCTATCCGGGAGGCAGCTGCACCTTTATAGTTGAGGCGGATGTTACCATTCTGTTTGTAGATCACATACCCCTGGTTGCCACCGCTGCCCCAGTTCTTGTTACTGATGACAGGATGATCCGTACCACCGGTGTACGTGCTCTGGATATTAAACTCGATGGTAAAATTCTGCTCTGCCCCAAAACGGTAAGCCGGGTTGTTGGTATAAGCCGACCGGTCCTGACTGGCGGCGCGGTCGAAGAACATGTAATGCCCGTCGTACGGAACGTTTACCGCAGGCATTTCAACGAGGCGGGAGGTGAAACCGGGATGATAGTACAGGAGGAAGATGTTCCTTTCCTTGAAACTGTTGCCGCCGTATTCGCCGGTTTCCAGTCCACCGTGGTTAGAAGTAATGATCACCAGCCAGTCTTCATTCGCGAAGGTAGGGCGGTTGCGCATGGCGTTGAGTACATCACCGATATAACCGTCTACCGTTTTAAGCGCGGCTGCATAGCCGGGAGCGGCTGCGTTGAAGCCTTCAGCTTTACCTGCCTGCTGTACGCTGTTGAAAGCTACTACCAGCAGATCGGGGTTTTGCAGTTTGAGGCGGTTCACGGCACTGTCGCGCGCGGCTTCGTCTTTCCCTCCCGTATTCACCCAGGTATTGGCATTGCCTTTTTTCAACAGGGTATCGTTCAGGGACGGACTGCTGGACACAGCCGTGATATCGAGTGCCGTGTTGGCAGCAAGGCGTTGCGGGAACGAAGGAAACGCGGCCAGCTGATGGCCGACGTAATGCGTGCCCTGTATCTCGTTTTTAATATTGGCAACACCGGTGAAGAGGGCCGACCAGCTGGCCGCATCGCCCGAAGTAGTGTCGCACACGGCATCCCAGCTGTAAATGGAATGCTGCAACAGGCCCTTCAACTGCGGCATATCGGCGTCTTTAACCACCTGGCCCCTTGCACCTTCAATGGCGATCACGAGTACTTTCTTCTTCACAGGCTCCGCATCTGTACCACCTGCCCCTTTACGCTCTTCGAAAAGCGCGGGTTTGTTACAGGCTGCCAGCAGCAGGGCTGCACAGGCGGAGAATATTGTCAGTTTATTCATGGTATTACTGATTCTTGTGGTGATGGGCTATGGAATGCGGTTAATGCCGTCGAGGCTCCAGTTTGAATCTGTGGCAATGCGCAGCCAGGCAAAGATGGTAGGCACAACGTCTACCGACTGTGGTACCGCGGCAGGCAGCGCTACGTTACAGAAATCAAGTTCCTGAGTTATCCAGCTGGGTCCGCCATTCAGCGTAAGTGGCTTGTTTTTAGGACTGGAGTCTTCCAGTATATTTCCGGCAGGGCCAGTGGCCTTCCACCAGCCTATCATACGGCTGAAGTAGGGATTATTGATCTGTACAGTATCGCAGGCGGCGTATTTCTTCATGTCTTCCTTCGTCCATACAGAATCCCATATGCGCACGTTGGCCAGCTGAAAGTCGGCATCGCCCCAGTTTGCGCGGTAATTACCGGTGATATCATCACCTATAACAAATTTCACGGCATGCACGGGTGCAAATGGCGAGAGGTTGTTGAGGGAGCTGGAGCCGCAGGGTTCACCATCCTGGTACATCTGTAACTCACCTGCACCGCTTCGCCGGTCGATGGTGATGGTGAGGGTATGCCAGCGGTTGTCGGTGATGATGGGTCCGGTAGAGTTAATATCTACCCGTCCATTACCATCACCCGCCTGGAATTTCCATTTGTCGGCACCCCGTGGGCATATGAGCCATCCCGGATTTATACCGCGGTCCCAATCCTTGTTGCCGGCAAAGGGTGGATCGGAATCAAAGCCGTTACTACGGATGGCAAGTGATACCGTAAATTGTTTGAGCTGATCGAAGTTGTATAAAGGATCAGTGGTACCGGCCCATTGATTCAAATTGGCATAGCGTGCGGTTTTCAGGGAAGAGAGCGGCTGCTCTACTTTCTTACCGTTGAATGCCTTGTTATGAAACAGGGTGAAGATGTTACGTTCTTCCGGGGTACTGCCCCCTTCTGCCTGATCTACTCCCCCATGGTCGGATGCGATGATCACGAGCCAGTCTTCTTTCGCGGCATTGGGGCGTTTGGAAATAGCCTGCAGGATGTCTCCCACAAAACCGTCTGTCTGTTCAATGGCCTGCATGTATTCCGCAACCTGCGGGCCGTAGCCGAACTGGTGGGCGGCGTTCTTCACGCCGGTAAACCCGGCAAGCAATACATCCGGTTCATCCTGCCCGAGGCGTGCCACAATGGTATCGCGTACCCTTGCGTCATTGTCAGGGAGGCTCACACGCACATCGGCCTGGCTAATCAGCAGATCGTTCACCGCAGGCCATGCCTGTACGGAAATAGTGCGGAGGTGCGGCGCTAATGCTTTGGCATAACGGAATGCCATCGGGTATTTCGCGCTGTTGTACCCGGTGAAAGAATTGTCTTTCACGCCGTGCTTCCCGCTCCAGACTCCGTTCAGGAGGTTGGCCCATCCGCTGCCGGATGTGGTGGGTTGCTGGGTTTGTGCTTCAAAACTGTAAATGGCATGGGGATAAAGCCCGCTGATGGCCGGCGCGGCGGCGGCTTCCATGGCATCGCCCCGCAGGCCTGAAATGCCGATGAAGAGTACTTTACGCTTCACGTCATTGGCGCCGGGAGGCGTGGTAATACTGCCCTGGTCTATATCGTTGGGAGGCCCCACCGTCAGGAGCTTGTCTTTGAAACAGCCCGTCAGCGCCAGCATTCCCAACAGCAAACTGATATAATGTCTTTTCATGATCGAGTTTTTGAAATCAATACCGCAATAACATGATCCGGCTAACGGGGATCAGGTCGTATTCCGAGAAATAGCCTACTGCTACCGTAGCGCTGGAATTGGGCACATGGAGCATCCTGCTGATGCGGCCGGCTAAGCTGCCCATGGTGTTATAACCCTGGCTTACCTTACCATCTGCATCAAGTATCACCGTACCTTCGCGTTTCACCCCGGAGAATCTGCCAAAGCCGCCGCTGATAAAGATCTTACCGTTCTTCAGCTGCCCACCGAAATGTACCAGTCCATCCGGACCGGCATTTACGCCTGTGCCAACTGTGAATCCGGGATCCGCAGTACCATTAGGCTGCAGCACTACTACCTTACGTGTTTCCTTGCCGTTGAAGTTCATGAATGCACCTACTGCCAGCATCTTACCGCCGTTGATCGGAGCGATGCTTTCTACGGTATTATCGGGTCCGGTTCCTGTGTTGAAAGTACCGTCGATAGTACCGTCCGGGTTCAGGCGAACAATGCGGCCGGTCTGCTGATCACGGAATTTGGTGAATGTACCTGCCATGATGATCTTCCCGTCGTCCTGCAGCAGCACATCTTTCACTTCGCCGTTAGGCCCTGCAAAACTGGTATTGGTGGCGGGGTTGAGATGGAAGTTAGGATCGAAGGTGCCGTCTTCATTCAGCCGTGCGAGGCCTTCCGTCCGTACGCTGTCCACGATCGTGGAATCCCGTTTTCCATCTACAGATATACCTGCGAAATTCTTCCGCATGAAATATTTGAATTTGCCGAACACGATGAGCTTACCACTGTCTGCAGTTTGCAGCACATGTGTTACTTCTCCGTCGAAATACGCATTCAGCGCAGGCACAGCATGGTTCTTGCCGGATACATCGGTAACCCGGATACTATCCATGCTGCCATTATCATTGAGCCGTGCAATGCGCGACAGGAGACCTCCGCCGTAGCGGCTGTCGTAGTCGGAGAAATTACCTACGGCGATGATCTTTCCGTCTGATTGTATTACCGTACCAGTCACATTACCATCGAAGCCTTTACCGATTTTAAAATCGCGGTCGATGTGCCCGTTGCTGTTAATCCTTGCCAGCCCGTGATATCCGTCTTTAGCACCGGAATTATCGTAGTCTTCGAAGTTGCCGCCGATGAGGTATTTACCGCCGGGTACAAAGGTGATGGAAGAGATGCCATTCTTATCCGCACCGGGTACCGATGCAAACTGCTGATCGATGGTAACAGGCCCGAGAACCCTGAATTTGGGACCGGGAAATACCTGCCGCTGAACGGATAATGTAATCAGCCCAGTACTGGCACCTTCGGGTACTTTCACGGAAAGCGCGTTCTCCGTCACGGAAGTGATGACACCCTGTACGCCGTTAAACATTACGGCAAGGCCGCTGTCTTTATATTTGAAGAAACCCTGCCCTTTAATGGTAACCGAGGAGCCGGTAGCGCCTGATGCAGGGGTTGCCTGCGACTTATCTATCTTAATACTGACAGGCTCCTTTGCCCCGGCATAGGGGTCTTTGCCTTCGTATGGCTCCTTTTTGCAGGATACTACCAGCGCGAGGAGCGCAAGTGCCTGTAAGGTTAGCCGGGAACGTTGTGTATGCTTGCTGTTCATTTGCCGGTGATCAATGGTTTACGGAATATATTCTTTAACAGTATTGAGGAATCGGAACTTCGAGAACCCGAATGAGTGATCGCTGTTGAGTATATGTATCACACAGTTACGGGGCTGCAGGTCTGAAGTGGCTACCCGGTTCACTTCGTAGAACGGGTTGTCGAGACTGCCAATATCACAGATCACTACCGTGCGTGGTCCCACATCCTTGGTACCATTGTAATCGGAATAAAGCACGCCCAGGTTCAGAATGTATCCCTCCCACGACTCCATGTTCATGCCCGGAAACAGATCGGGCAGGGAGGGAGCAAGGCGTGGAATATCTTTCAACAGGTATTTCTCTTTAAAGATGTAGCGCGACAAATACTTCCTCCATACTTCTGCCGGCACTTCCTCCAGCTTCAGCGTGTCTTTAAACTCATTGTAACGCCACTCATGAACAATGTCCATGGCTTCCTTAATAGCCTTGTCTGTAGGAGCGAAAAAAGTGATGGTGGAATCCTTCACCACGTTTTCCAGTCCGGCGAGGCGGATGATGGTCACGAGGCTGTCGAAATACATGGGATTGGTTTTAAGCCAATCGTAGCCAGACATATCGTACACTCCGCGTTGCAGCCCGGAGTCTTCGTAGTAGTCCTTCTTGCAGGCCGCCATCCCAATGGCGCCCAGCGCGATCAGCAATGCAAGCTTTCTCATCGTGTCCAATATGTGTTTAAGGTGATGTTGGGATTGAAGTTTCTGGCCTTCGCGTCGATGGGCCATGTCCAGGCGCCGCGGTTAAACTGGTCCTGCGTCATGAAGCTTTTCACCTGCGCGGGGTCCATGATGCGGCCGGTGCGGATAAGATCGTACCAGCGTACGCCTTCACCGATCAGCTCCCGCTGCCTTTCGAGGAAAATGAAATCTTTCAGCGCATCGCCCGTTCCATGGAATGGCTCGGCTCCTGCTCTGAGGCGTACGAGGTTCAGCAGCTCACGCGCCTCATCTTCATTGCCGAGGTAGGCCATGGCTTCTGCACCTGTCAGCAGCTCACCGCCGTAACGGAACATGATCAGATCATCGTCCAGCAGCCAGGAGGCAGTGGTGATCATATTCACCACGTTGCTGTATTTCACGAACATGGACTGCGTGTTGCTGGCATATGGCAGGTAAAACCAGAGATCGCGGCGCTTATCGGCTTTATCAACCGGGTACAGCTTCTTCACATAATCTGCGATAAAGAAGCAATCGCTTGTGGCATAGTTCACTACCAGTGGAGAGTGCAGCGTCCATTGCCCGATGCTTACGTAGCGGGTGGTGGTGCCGTAGTTGGTATTCACGGAAAACTCGAACAGGCTTTCGCGGGTACGCCCTTTGAACATCCTCCTGAAATCTTCGAGTGGCAGCAATTCGAAACGGCCGGAGTTTTTCAGATCACGGATAGCATCAGCAGCATTCTTCCAGTATTCACGCTGGTTGCTTTTATCAAACCCGGCCATCCACATGTTGAGGTTGGCGATGAGGGCGTATACAGCTCCTTTGGCAGCACGTACACCCCATTTGGTAGGCTCATCGTATTGCCAGGGCAGATCTTCCCGGATGGCATCCAGCTCCTGCCGGCAAAACTCCAGCACCTCGATCATAGGTGTGCGGGGTAAGGGCCGCTGGTCGTAAGCTTCTTTATACAACGGCACATCACCATATATCCGGGAAATATAGAAGTAAGTAAAGGCACGCAGGAAGCGCAGCTCTGCCATGTATTGCTTCTGCTCTTTTGCAGACAGCGCTTCCACTTTCGGAATACGGTCAAGACTGATGTTGCAGGAGGCGATAGACTGGAAAAAAGGATACCAGTCAGACAAGGCCTTCATGTTATAGGGCGACAGCCGGGCGTTGTTGGTAAGGTCCTGCTGCGCTACGGCATTAAATACATCGAAGCCCTGCCCGTCGAATTCTCCGGCACGGATATCACCGTTCCCGGGCACATATGGCCCGTTGGTGAGAATGTCGAACAGGAAACCGTATGCATTGGCAATAGCAGACTCCACGTCGCCCTTCGTTTTCCAGAACGATGCATCGCTCATACGATCGGGCGGCGCCACGCTGAGGAACTTCTTGCAGCTGCCTGCACCCAGCAGCAACGTAGCAGTTATTATGATGGTAAGTAATCTCTTCATACGGCAATCATTTTAAAACTCAATATTCAATCCGAAAGACAGTGATCGTGATACCGGGTAGGTATCCAGCCTGTCTCTCCCCAGATCTGTTACTGCTTCGGGGTTAGGCCCGCTGTAGCCGGAGAAGATGACAGGGTTCGTTACCGTGGCATACATGCGGAAGGCATTCATGCGGTATTTGCGGAGCCATTTACGGTCGATGGAATAACCTACCGTAATGGCGTTGATCTTGATGTAGCTGCCATCTTCCTGGAAAAGCGTCTGATACTCACGGTACGACCCTGCTGTAGAATAGTAATCGTACGGATTGGGATATTTGGATACATCGCCGTTGTTTTTCCAGTAATCGAGGTCAGAGATATTCACGAAAGTGCTGTCCCCAAAAGGAGAGCGTACTTTGGCCATACGTTCCGCAAGGGCTTTGTTCAGCAGATCGCGCTTAAAGAGGATGGTACCGTTAAGGTTGAGGCTCCATCCCATGTAGGTGAAGTAAGATGAGAAGCCGCCGGTGATCCGTGCTACCGGAGTACCCGCCACCTGAAGGTCGGCATCATTGAGTACATAGTTACCGTCTACATCTCGGAACTTGGCATCACCGCCTTTGAAGTAGTCGGCCCCTTCGTTACGCAGGCGCAGGCCCGTAATGGGATCTACAGGCACATCGCGGTTATCGCGGTATACCCCTTCGTACATATAGAGGTAGTTGCTGAGGGCGCCGTAGCCTACGCGGTTAATGATCGTTTTGTCGTCAGACATCATTTGGGCCGCACCACCCGGCAGCGACAGCAGCACATCGCGGTTCACGGCACCATTCACGCTGATCGTCCAGTTAATTTTGCTCGTGGATTTGAACGGGCGAACGGTCAGGTTCAGTTCATATCCGTAGTTATACAGCGATGCGTCGTTAGTGAAGGTTTTCTCAAAACCCGTGCTGGTAGGCAGGTAACGGGTATAGAGCATATTGTACACCGTTTTGGTATATGCATCAAAGTTCACCCCGAGGCGGCCGTTAAACACGCTCATATCGAAGCCGTAGTTGAACTGCTCCACTTTCTCAGGCAAAAGGAACGGGTTTGGCATCTGGCCCAGGTGGGGCGCAATGCGGGTAACACCGTTATAGTTCCCTTTCACATCGTACCAGCCCAGTGAAGCGTACACGTTAGTAGTGGGGCGGAGGTTGATGCCATAGCTGAAACGGAAGTCACCGAAATCGAGCCACTTGGCATTTTCAAGGAACTTCTCACGGTTGAAGTTCCAGCGCGCACCAATGGAAGGACTCTTAGCCCAGCGCTCGTTCTCACCGGCATAGGAGTTACCATCTGCACGGTAGTTAAGGTTGATCACGTATTTCTTATCGTAGTCGTAGCTGAGGTTGGCCGCAAAGCCCACACTATGCACTTCACTGAAACCTCCGTTGCTGGGCGTACCGCTGATGGTAGAGAACCAGGGGCTGAACCCGAAAGGGCCATGATAGTAATCGTTCGGGCCGTTGCTCTGGTTAATGATCTTATTCTGCACCTGTATGATGGTGGCTTCGGAGAAAACGGAGCCATATACAGTATGCTTATCGTTCCAGGTACGGTTGTAGTTGATGGCGCTGCGGTTATACAGATTGCTCTTGCGGCCGGAGTAGCCATACACAGCCGGCCGGTCGTTATTGGCCAGTGCAGGAATAAACGTGTCTTCCTGATCAGAGGTATAGTTATAGCTGGTGTTGGTAGACAGTTGCAGGTAAGGCATCAGTTCGTACATGATGTTGAGGTACGAGCGGATGTCGTAAGTACGGGTATCATTCACCCGGTAGATACTGCTGGTAAAATGCCCTACGTTGTTGAAGTAAGAGGGACCGGGCAGCAGGGAAGAACTTACGTCTTTACCCGCACCCACATCGGTTAACCCGTTACCGCTGCCTTTCAGCTTCTTACCCAAACCTGCGGAGAGGAAGCCTGAGAGCTGGAGACGCGGGTTAGGATTGAAGTTGATATTCTGGTTAACCGAATACCGGTCGAAGCCCGTGTTTTTGATAACGCCTTTTTCCGTGTAGTAGTTAAGGTTCGTTTTATAGTTCAGCCGCTGGTCGCCACCGGAAACCGACACGTTGTGGGTGTGGTTGTAAGTGGTTTGGTAATAGATATCCTGCCAGTTGGTGGAATTGTTGAAGAAAGCATTCAGCGAGTCTGACAGGAAAGGCGTGCGGCCGATCCTCCATATTTCGTTGAGGTTGTTGGTAGCGTTGATCATATCTATTCGGTAGTCGCGTTCAGACTTACCGCCCACCGTGCTGCGGAGCGATGGCGGGAAGTTGATGAACAGGTTACCGGCGTAACGTACGATCGGCACGTTCGACTGTCCTCTTCTGGTAGTGATTACGATTACACCATTTGCCCCGCGGGAACCGTAGAGGGAGGTGGCTTCGGCATCTTTCATTACATCGAGCGACTGTACGTCTTCCGGAGGAATGAGAGACAGCGGGCTGGTACCCGGCCCCATGGACTGAAAGCCGTATTCAAAACCAGCGTTGGCATCTACCGGTACCCCGTCGATCACATAGAGGGGTGATTGCGGAGTGAGGTAGGCATTATCACCGGAGCCGCTCACCATGATGTTGGAGAGGCCGCGGATGGAGGACGAACCTCTGAAGCCGGGGGCACCGGTATTCTGCTGGATGTTCAAACCCGCCACACGGCCCTGCAGCAGTTGCTCCAGGTTGGATACGGGAACATCCTGCAGCTCCTTACCGGTGATGCGTGTTACGGCGCCGGTAACGGTTTCGCGGGTCTTTTTCTGGTACCCTACGATCACCGATTCCTTCAGCGACGTTGCCGACGCTTTGAGGGACACATTCAGCGTGGTGCGGTTGTTAACAGATACCACGGTGGTTTCGTAAGAAATAAACCGGAACTCCAGTTTGGCGTTGCCCGGTACGGTAACGGAGAAAGCGCCGGTACCGTCTGTTACGGCAATGGGCTTGGCAGCTTTGCCGGGTTGCTGCAGCAGTACGGATACTCCCGGCAGCGGATCGCGCTCTCCGGCGGCAATCACCCTTCCCTTTACCGTAACCTGCTGTGCCTGCAGGCCGCCGGCTCCCAATAGCATGAGTAGCAGGACAGGGATCAATCGGTATAAAAATAGCTTCATGGTCTGCGGTAATTAATCGTCGTTGAAAATGGGATTCCTGCGGAAGGCGAAGGTGATGGTCCAGTCGCCGGGTTCGTATATGGCGAAGTTGAGGCTGAAAGAGGCATCCAGTCTTTGACCGCCAAAGCCTCTCCTGCTGTACCCGAAAGTGATATTCGCCTTTCCTTCGGATGCAAACAGCGTTTTAAGGGCTGTGAGCGGAACAGGATACCCTACATCATAAGTGACGCCCGTTGCGGTTTGTCTGCGGTTGAAGCCGTGTACCAGCTTATCCCATTTGGTATTGTTGAACTTCGCGGGATCAATAGGTTCCAGGTTTTCACCGAGGAACTTGAAAGTGAGGGAGTGGCCGGTGGCGTTTGCTTTGGTGAAATACACAGAAATGAGCGTGTCTTTGAACAGACTGTCTTTCGTGTAATACATCTTCTCCAGGTTCACGGGGTGGATGGTGAAAGGCACGGTATTGGAGCCTCCGTTATTAGGCCGGGGCCGCGTTTCAGTTTTACGCTCCCGGGTACGGAGGTCATATTCGTATGGCTCATAAGGCACCTCCTGCATGGGGCGGAGCCAGAAGTCCTTAATAATACGCTCGTTTCCTTTGTTCTGGATCTTTATATCGAACATATATCCTGAGTCGGGATAGGCGCGGATGATGGAAGAAGGTGCGTTGCGGAAAATGAGATCTCCCGAGCCGCGGCGCACTTCAAGGAATGGAGCATCCACCCACACGCGTTTGGCTTCTATTTCATCGAGCGATGTTTCCAGCCCGGTATAATCCCGCTGCCATTCGCGTACTTTAATTTTCTGGAAAAGCTCCGGTGCCGGGTGCCCCTGTTTACTGCGCGCATTCTCGATAGAGAACACGAGTGGGTAGGTAGATCCGTCGGCGCTGAACTGTGTCAGCTCCAGCGCAGTACGGCCGAGGATTGGCTCGTAAATAGCTTTCTTGTTGAAAGTGGCATCCTGGCTGAGATAATCCTTTTTCTCCGGCAACTTTTTACAAGCCGCCAGGGCCAGGGCCATCAGCCCGATGTATATCCGGGAACCATTCCATTTCATCTGGTTCAGTTTTTTCATGTTGCTGATTTTATTGCTCGCGGATGGCGATGTAACGGATCACTTCTTCCACAATGTTTTCTTTACCCTGCGCGTCGGTGAACTTGTATTTCAGGTTGAAGGTGACGTTGGCAGGGTCATACTCCGATCCCATATCCACGGCCGTCTGGTTTGCGGCACCGGGGGCGGATTTTACTTCGGCGGTAAAGTCGGGCCGCACAGTAATCCGGATCTTATCGCCGTTCACTCCATTGGTGAGTGCTTCCATATCCACCGTCCATTCATCCACGGCTTTGATCTCTTTGGCATAGAAGTTCCAGAGGGTAATGGTACCATTGGGTTTTGTCCATGATCCGTCAGCAAATATTTTCGCTTCCGACCAGCGGTTCTGCATCGCCCGTGCTTTCGACACAAAGGTGTTGAAGCCCAGTACATGCCGTGCTTCCATGATATGTACCATACCTGTTTTGGTGGCAATGTTCGTGGTACCGGCGTTAGCGGCCAGCCAGTATTTGGTGAAGCGTGAACCGTTGAGGTACGAGCAGCGGATCATTTCTGAACCAAGCCCGGGCGCTCCGGCGGCAGAGCGTGAAACACGGAGCATATTGAACTGGCGGAGGGAGTGGCTCAGGAGCATAATACCATCCTGGCTTGCGAAATCGTTCATGGCATACTTACCATTAAACAGGTAGTTACCCATCACGGCGCGCCATGAGGATGGATCTATGTCATCGATCTCCGCAGGTGCCAGCCCCTGGCTCTTACGGTAAACATTATAGCTTTCCATCGCGGCTACCAGGCTCTGATCTGTAGGGGCGAATAAGGTGATGGTATCGGTCTTGAGCAGATCTGCCAGCCCGCTTATTTCCAGTACGTGCAGCACTTTACTGAAGTTATCGGGCTGCGATTGCAGGTAGGCATAAGTGGTACCGTCGAATGTTGACACCGGTTCCGAATGGCGGTAGGTATCGTCTTTCCGGCAGCTCCACAGGCACGCCGCCAGGCAAAGCAGGAGGATCGGTTGAATGCGTTTCATGCTGGTGGTTATCATTATTGCCAGAATTTATTTTGAGTAATGGCCGAGCCGGCGCCCAGCAGCGATTTCGATACCGGCCAGTATTGCGCACCGGCAGCTACGTCTGCCGCACTGAAGCGGGAGTACCGTGGCAGCTGCTCGAACCGTACGAGGTCGAACCAGCGCCAGCCTTCGCCGAGCAGTTCCCTCCTTCTTTCCTGAAGTATAGCGTTGCTCAGTCCGGCTGCATTACCGGTATAATCCCCTATACCCCGCTGGCCGCGCACGGCATTCAGTTGCAGCAGCGATTCTGCTGATTTGCCGAGGAACATGAGTGCTTCTGCACGCAGTAACACTAATTCTTCGTAGCGGAATACCACGATGGCCGACTGGTAACTCCGTAACGGATCGGCCCCGGATACACTCAGCAGCCTGATCTTGGAAAACAGCGGAACGGGATTGCCGAAGCCGGTGAAGTAAGTGCCTGCTCCGCTGCCTGATTCGGTTACGCGGAAACGCTCATCATTCTTTTCCGTGAAAATGCTAAGGATAGAATCATTGGAAATAAAGATATCCGGCTGCGGCTTTGCGATAAAAGGCTGCGCCAGCGCCCATTCTTCAATATGCCCGGAAGCTGATGACTCCTGGTAGTTCTTATTGAAGGGCATGGCGAAGATGATATTATCGGCCTGTCCGGTGAAAGTGCCGGTAGCTGACGTGAGTGTGGAGGTGGGCACGAGGTTATACCCTCCTTTCACGCGATTATCCAGCACCATGCGGGTATACTTATCCGTGGTGAGGTAATCGCCTTTCCATGCTGCTATGTGTGCCAGCAATACATACGCCGGAGCTTTTGCTGCTACCACACCCTGCCAGAAAGCTGCAGGCTGCCCCCAGTATTGGGAGAGCAGTTCAGGGCTCTGTTGATCGTAGCGCCAGGGAAGCCCTTCGGCAGCAGCCAGTGCATCCTGTTCTGCGAATGCGAGCACTTCGGCCTGAGGGGTACGGGCTACGGGAACAAAGTCGCCGCTTACCGCCATCTTCATCAGTGGCACATCGCCCCAGATGCGTACGAGGTAGAAATAAGCCATGGAACGGAGGAAACGGCAATGCGCCAGATCCACTTTCATTTCTTCCGGCGTATAACGGAAATCATTTTTATTAACAGTGGCCAGTTTCTCGAGGCATAAATTGGCCTGATATATTACTGCGTAAAACCGGCGCCAGTTGCTCCATTGGTCGAGGGAGGTGAATGATGCGGTGAGCTGGTTGCCGGTAATTGCGGCAAGATCTCCACGGGATACCCCGGTGAAGTCTCCCGCACGCAGTTCCCCATATGCCAGCCAGGCGTTATTATCGGCCAGGGCTGAGCGGAGCAGGGCATATCCTGCGAATACTGCGGCCCGTGCGTCGTTCTTGGTGGTCCACATGTTTTTTTCAGGCACCAGGTGCGAGGGGGCTACGTCGAGCTTGGTGCGGCAGGCACCTGTAAGCAGCAGCCCGGCCAGCATCCAGAACGATATCTTCAGTTTGTAATTCTTCATGTAGCGATGCGTTTAAAGGTCTGCGTTGATGCCGATGGTAAAGGTGCGGGGCAATGGCTGGGTTACACCGTAGTGAATGCCGGTGAAGCTCATCAGTGATGGGTCGCCGCCTTTATACGGCGTCAGCGTAAACAGGTTCATGGCTGTAGCGTATACCTGCAGCTTGCGCAGCCCCGTCTTCTTCACAAATCCATATCCCGCCAGTTCGTGCCGCAGCGTAAACGCCTGCAGCTTCAGCCAAGAGGCTTTCTCCAGCCAGAGGTCCTGGTTGGTCTGGTAAGGGTTTACGAGGCTCCAGGGGTTGTAACGGGGGTATTTATCGAGGTTGGTATTCGACTGCCAGAAGGTAATTTCTTTCACACCATCCAGACTGCTGACACCTTCGCGGTTGGCGAAGTTGAAGCGGTTGGCCGCATCGCCGTTCAGCAGATGGTTACCTGCCGCGAAGGAGAAGGAAAGATCCATCGTCCATTTGCGGTATTGCAGCGTATTGTTCCACCCGCCACGTAAAGGCGCCATGGTACGCCCTTCCATTACACGGTCGGCATCGGTAATGGCACCGTCGCCATTTACATCTTTCCAGCGGGGATCGCCTGCTTTCAGGGCAATACCGTTGTAAGTCATTTTTTTCCCGTTTACGGTAGGCACATCGTCATCGGTCCGGTAAATGCCTTCGTTCTGCAGGAGCCAGTACTGATCCATAGGCCTGCCGGTTTCAAGATGGCGGATACCGTATTCTATGGAAGTGCGGCCGCCGGTATGAGACAGGTCTTTACCGGAATTGTAAGGCAACGTCAGCACCTTATTAGTATTGTAAGCCAGTGCCAGTGAGGTGGTCCAGGTAAGGGAGGATGTGAGCGGCAGTTTACCCTGCAGCTGCAGTTCTATGCCTTTATTGTTCACATCCATACCATTGATGGTTTTGGAACTGAAGCCATATGCGGCATCCACCGGCACCTGTGCCAGCAGATTCCGGCCGGTGCGGGTATACAGATTTAATTCAATGTTCCAGTTGCGGAAGAGCCCCATCTGCATGCCGAAGTCGAGGTGATCGTTATACGGCCAGCGGATGCCGCCGCCGGTATAACCACGGGTAAAGGGCATGTTGAGGGTAGCCATGGAATTGTAGGTAGATACTTTCATAGCGCCGGCAAAACCAGCGTCTACCGTAAAGTAAGGGCCATATCCGAAGTAGTCTGCCGATGGCATGACTGCAGTGCGGCCTATATTAGCCTGAAGCTTCAGAGATCGGACAGCGCCGCTGCCCTCTCCGGCTTTCTTCACATCATACCCTGCGCTCACTACCGGGGAAAATGCCCACCAGTAACCATTCCCGAACAGCGAAGTACCATCGTTGCGGAGGGAGAGCAATACGTTCAGGCGATTGAAGGTATAACCCACATTGCCATAGAACGAGAAGGTGCGCTGTTTCATGAAATCCTTAAAGGTGTACACGAGCGATTTTTCATGCGTTACCCATTCGTTGTCCGAAGGGTCTACCTGGATGATCTTGATGAAGTCGGATGGCCCGCGCCAGCCGCGGATGTAATCGTACTTCATCTGATCTTCTTCCATAGACTGGCCCAGCTGGAAGCTGAACTGATGCCCGCCGCGGAATGCCTTATCCCATGTGAGATAGTTGTTCATCCGCACGCGGCGGCTCACACCGGTGAAATAGGAATTGAAGCTGTTGTTATCATTGAGTGCGGCCGGCACAAATAAGTCGCGGTCGTTATCGTTGTAATCGATACTGAACTGGGAGTGAAACTCCAGTCCTTTATAAAGCCGGATGCCGATATCCAGCATACCCTGGATGGAGTTAGCGATGTTACGCTCGGTGCCCTCATTCAAAATACCGTAATAGTTGCCGAGATAGGCTTTATTAGGCGACAGGGGGGATTGCTGGTCGGTAATGTATTCTTCTTCTGCAAGCCGTTCGGTGAGAGAGCGGTTACGATCGCGGCGGGCAGTGAACATCTGAATATAGGTGTGGATGTTGAGGCCTTCCACCGGTATGATGTTCATATCATAAAACACATTGTACTTCTTCAGCGATGTGGCATCAGCCACTCCGTTTTCGGTATGCTCACCTACGCCAAACCGGAAGTTGGCGCGCTGGCTGCCACCGGTAATATTGAGCCCAACGCCGTGCTGAATGGCATTCTTATAATAAAGATCATCCCAATTGGCCGGCCCGAAATACACCTTCTGCGTTGAATCCGCGAGGTATACCGGGAAGTTAGTCCACTGGTTTGAATTCGCGTATTGCCGGTAAAACGGCAGGAGGAAATCGCGCTGATAATATCCGTTCAGCGTTTTCACCTGAGGCTTTGCCGCTACGCCGCCATATACATTGAGGCCAAGGTGGTAACGCCCCAGCTCGGGATTGCGGGTGGTGATCACAATGGCGCCTGATGCTGCGCGTGTGCCATACATGGCTACTGCTTCGGGGCCACGCAGTACGTGAAGTTCCTGCACGTTCTCCATATCGATCAGCTCCGCCACATCGATGCCGGAACCAATGTCAGTGAAGTCGTGGTCTTTTAGCGCCAGTGCGTAAGGGTGGTCGTTCCGGATCAGCGGAATACCGTTTACGACATACAGGGGCCGGTTGGCGTATTGGTCAGCTGCCTGTCCGAGAGGCATGGAAAGGCCGCGGATAACGGGCATTGGCGCTACGCCCGGCTCTCCGGAAGCGCGCATGACCGATACGCCGGCAATCCTCCCATCCAGCAGCTGCCCTGTATACGTATACGGCAATTCCCTGACGGTACTGAACCGCAGGCTGTCAGCCCCTGCCGGAAAATGAGCCGGCTTTTTCCAGAGCGAGCGCACGGCCGGAGAATCGGATACGGGCGCCTGGCCACGGCTTTCCGCAGTGCAGCACACTGCTGCAAATAGCACGGGGAGCAACTTTGACCGGTGAAGGTGTACAAATGATATCATCAGTATGGAATAACTAATTTTCTAATGCATGCAGACAGGTAAAGGCATGACTACCCCATTCGGATGAATCCGTCTTTTTCGGAAAAGACAATACAATCACGTTATGCGCAGGGTAGCGCATTTTTCAGTTTACCTGACGGCAATATTCAACTGTTCGGAAATTCTACATACAATTCATAACGAAAACTTACGAGCATAATGCAAGCGATCTACCATAATGGACACGGCATTTATGCTTTCCCCCCAAAGCGGAGCAAAAATATTTTTCATTGCCTGAAAGAAAGGATTATTGTAAGGACCACATACGACCGTTGAGCTGGTCGAGGCCCTGATATTGGCGGCTGAGCGCCGCCTGCAGGTTCTTTAAATTATCGATATACTCATATGGCGGATAGCTCCACCGCAGCGGAATACGCCCGCTATTCTCGTTAGAGGGCCCTATGTGAAATACAGGGATACCCGTGCGGCGTTGATTCAGGAAAGCTTCCCATCCGCCCATCTGAAAGAAGTCGATATACTTCTGGTGAAGTATCTGCACCAGCCCCTGCATATTATCACCCGCATACCGTACTACCGCCTGCTGCAGATAATTATCCACCACTTTACCTTCCAGCCCGTACGCCTTCATGGCAGCACGGATACCTGCTGTGTATGCTGCTTCCGCATCACCATCGGCCCAACCCCTGTTGATACCTTCTGCGATAGCGAACTGCGTTTCAGGGAATCCCAGCATGATAGTGGGCCGGCCTGTTTTAGAACTGAACCAGTATTCCGGATCGGGATGCGCGTAGTATCCCATTGCTGCGGAGTCACTGATGAGCTTTTGTAATGTACCGGTACCGGCACCACGATAGGAGCGGAAGTCGTTTTTATTATCCGGCAGCGAATCGGACTGCCGGGATGGCTGCGCTACTACAAAAAGGCGTGGATCACGAAGCCCCGTCATCAGTGATACATAGGTGGCCGCCAAAGGATTGTTGCGCGAGCTGGCTTCCGGAGTGGCAGAATAACCGGGATTGTAGTTAGTCACATCATCTTCACCATAGGTAACCTCCAGATTATCGCGGTTATCGCGCGGCAGGGGGCAACGCTCCGGATGCTGTACGATCGCTGCAAAAGTTTCGGGTATTTTCAGATCAGGGTCATGGGCTTTTTTACTCAGACTAATCAACACCCGCAGCCTGAAGGCATTCACCAGCCGCTGCCACTTATCAAGATCACCCCGGTAAAAGATATCGCCAGCCAGCTGCTGCGTAGCAGTATTATTGATCACATCCAGTGAATCATTGGCACGGCGCAATAGCTCCAGGCACTGGCGGTACACATCTTTCTGCGCATCGTATTCCGGAGATATAATTTCCTGCTCCGCCATCATGGACTGGCTCATGGGAATATCCCCCATTTGCTGCGTCATCTGAATATAAAACCAGGCCTTCAGGAATAGGCCTACGGCAGCATATCCCCGCCGCGCCGGATCATTGGTACGCACCGCTTCCCGCTCCATCTGCATCACGTTCCTTATCTGATAAAAGCGATGTGATGCCGAACCGAAATTATAACTCTGCCCGCCGTAATAAGGGTTGGTCATGCAATGATACTGGCTGCTCCGCTGCGGATAATCCCAGGGCGAATAGAACATATCCATCTCCACACCTGTGAGCACATTGCCCGGCGGAGAAGTATTTGCCTTGTTGGGATTCTTTTGCAGATCCTCCGGCTTCATGCAGGCGGATAAACAAATAATCACGGTGAATGTCAGCCAACGTTTCATGCGTCAGAATTTGAGTTGAATATTGACCCCCACACTCCGCATAGACGGCTCTTCCAGATCGCTGCTGGTACGGTACGACCAATGGTCGAGGTCAATTTGTTTTTGCTTAGAGAAATACATCACATTACGGCTCACGAGCGAAACACTCCCGGCATGCAGCCCGCCTACCTTGCGCAGGAACTTTTGCGGCAGCTGGTAAGTAAGCGTGGCACCCCGCATCTTGAACCAGGTTTTAGACTGGTAACTCTGCTCGTCGCTGGTTTCATAAGTACTGGCCCAGTCCTGTTCCAGCACCGGTGTTGTATTGCGCGCAAATGTTCTTGTATCAGAAGCCACATTACCATGCGCATCGTAAGTAATGGCACCACCGGTTACCACATCTCCTTCACCAACGCGTGTGCCGCGGTATGCGGGATCGTTTCGATGCAGCCAGTCCTGGTAGCGGTATTCATTGTCTGATGCGGGATTGGAACCTGCCTGCCACATTTTGTAATTCACATAATTCATGAACTTACCGCCGAAGCTGCCATCGAACTCGAGGGTGAGATGGAAATTCTTATAATGCAGCTGCTGTGTAGCGCCCACTATCCAGTCGGGATCTGTATAACCGAAAAACTGATACTTCGTTCTATCGATCACAGGTGTACCGTTGGCATGGAACAAGATGGCACCGTTGTTAGGATTGCGTTCAAAGGGATTGATATACAACTGATCGTACCGCTCACCTACATTCACGCGGATGTGATGATTCAGCGAATCATATACCTTCTTCAGATACCGTACATTCCTGCTGATGTTCATGCCTGTTTGCCAGGAGAAATTCTTTACGCAAACGGGTGTTGCCTCGAGCATGATTTCTACTCCCCGCCTTTCCAGCTCCAGCCCGTTCATTTTCTGCCAGCCGTAACCGGATGCTGCGGAAATGGAGAGATTGAAGATCTGTGGCCCGTCTATCGTCCGGTAAAACTGCGTTTTTACCCCGATACGGTTCTTGAAGAGCCGCACATCCAGCCCGGTTTCCATGGTGGTATGAAACTCGGGTTTGATATCAGGGTTGTACATGACATTATCCCTTGCATATGCCACCCCCTGGTTGCCCAGCCAGGCGCCCACACGCTCATAGGTTTGGGCGAGGGAATAAGGTGCCAATCCTTCCCCTACCCTTGCCACTGAAGCCGTCCATTTCAGGAAAGATATTGCCTGCGGCATTTTCGCCATATCGGAAATAATAGCACTGAGGCTGGCCTGTGGATAGAAGTATAAATTGTGCCGCAGGGGCAGGTTGGAATTACGGTCGAACCTGCCCGTGAAATCGAGATAAAGCAAATTCTTATACGCAATATCGGCATATCCATAAAAGCTGGCCACCTGCATCAGGCTGCGGTTATTTTCCGCATTGCTTATCGGCTTCGCGGAATTCTGCAGCGTATATACCCCCGGGGTAATTAGTCCTCCTGCCGTATGTGCCCCGTAGTTGCGGTAACGGATGGTTTGCAGGTTACCACCTCCGGACAACTTCAGCTCCCAGTCTTCCGCCACCTGCTTCTTAAAATTAAGCATGAACGACTGGTTATGCTGTGCATACCGCGTACTCGATTCCGAGTAGGCACCCACTTTATAAAAATCTGCACCATAATACAGTCCAGATACGGGGAACGACTGCTGTTGCGAGGTATTATGCATATTAAACGCAGCGCGCAGTTGCAGATCCAGCGAAGGAAAAAACTGGTATTGCAGTGATACGTATCCGGTAAGCACGTCTTTATAAAACGCTTTCATATTCTCGTAAGCGTTAAACCATGGGTTGTTATAGCGCGTGTATTCGATCCACTGCTGCTGCATACCTTCTTTTCCCGGCTGCCAGTAGTTGCGCAGGCGCGGATCGTTGATATCGAAGTTGCTGCCGTTCCAGATGAGCAGCTCGTATATAGGGCTTTGCGGGCCGTAATAGATGGTGGGGTAATTGGGTGTATACTGGCGGTTGTAACTGATCATTACATCGGCACGCGCTTTCTTTCCCAGATTTTGTCCGGCGGAGATGTGCGTGGTGGTGATGCCGAGTTTGGTATTGGGCACAATACCGCGCTGTAATAATTGTGTGAGTGATACCCGGAAATCGCCATCCTTCCCTTTGCCTGACACTGCTACGTTATTGACAGACAGCAGGCCTGTCCGCAGAAAGTCGCGCAGGTTGTTACGGTTACGGGGCAGCCATGGCAGTGGCACGAGCTTGCCGGATGCATCCCGCGGACTATCCCACTGCGTAATAAGCTGTCCTTCCATCCTTGGCCCCCAGATGTTATAATCGTAATCGTTGATGCCTCCGCCTTTACCATCGCCATAAGCGTATTTGAAATAGTCGCCGGGTCCGTAGCTGTCCTGCGAATGCGGGAAGGCTACGCTGCTGTTTTGCCATTCTGTGGTGGAGTTGACAGACACTTCCACCTTCCGCTGGTTGGCACTGCCGCGGCGGGTGATGATCTGGATGGCACCATTGGCACCCTGCTGCCCGTAGAGCGCTCCTGCAGCCGGCCCTTTCAGCACAACTACAGACTGTACATCATCCATATTGATATCCCAGGAATCGGTATCTACCGGCACGCCATCCAGCACCACAAGGGGGTGCTGGCCGCGGAGGTAAAGGGCCGGGTTATTGAAAAGGTAATGGGAGTTCTGGACACCAAGGCCCGCCACTTTACCGAAGAGTGAAGTAAAAGCATTGGGTTCCCGGGCTTTGAGTATTTCGGTACCCGCTACCTGGAAGGACTGTGCCGCCACGCCAACCGAGCGTGTTTCTTTGGGAATGCCAAGGGCGGTAACGGTCACTTCTTCGAGGGCTTCATGCTTTTCATCGAGCATTACTTTGTAATAGGCGCTATTGCCGGCGGTAAATGTTTTATCGAAATAGCCAATGTGGCTAACCCGAACGAAAGCGTTTTCGGGAACAGAAATGCTAAAGTGCCCGTCGGCCCCGGAAACCACACCTGCGGTTTCGCCTTCGGCATGGATGGAAGCTCCTGACACGGGGAGTTCATACGGATTGAGGAGTACACCGGTAATGGTTTTGCGCCGGGCAGGGTCATAACCGGGAGATATAACGATAAGTTTGTTGTCGAGAATACGATAGGGAAGGTTGTTGCCGAAAAGCTTTTGGAGGATCTGGGGTATGGTTGCTTTACGGATATAGAAGTCTATAGGCGCCTGCGGGATGTTGCGCACATTATACAGGAATTTGTATCCCGTCTTTTTCTCAATGTCCTTCATGATGCCGGCCATGGGCGTTTTACGTATTGAAAACGAATACCATTCCTGTGCTTTGGTGCGGAAGCATAGCATCACAAAAAGCAGCATGCATATCAATACACGCATCTTCATACGATTCTTTTGGCTGATAAAACTACTTTCTGGCCCTGCGGATCAGGATGTCCGCTCCATTTTGCGTATAGGTAAATGGCGTTGCTATCTGCAAGGCCTTCAAAGCTTCTCCGATCTGCTGGCGGTCGAACGCGCCACTGAACAGTTCATTCTCCAGGCTGGCGTCTTCAAAACGGATGGTTACATTGTACCACCGTTCCAGATCGCGGGCCAGGAGGCGGAACGGACGGTCGCGAAAAACGAGCCGGTTCTGTATCCAGGCGGTTTCCTCACAATCTGCCGGAATCACCTGGCTCAAGGTAATACCGTCTTCGATCGCCCCTTTTTGTTCATAATCGAAAGATAGTTTCTGCCCCGGTTCGAGTATGATCTCTCGCGATTGTCCGGCGGCGGAACGTAACAGGGTGCTCACTTTACCGCTAAGTAGTGTCGTTTGCACTTCGCCATCACCGGGGTATGCTTTTACGTTAAAGCGGGTACCCAGCACGCGGATATCCACGTTGCCCGTGCGTACATTAAAAGGATGTGCGGCATCGGGAGCTACCTCAAAGGAGGCCTCCCCTTCCAAAAATACTTCACGGGTGCCGTTCACGAAATCATCACCATAGGTGAGCTTGCTTCCTCCGTTCACCCATACTTTGGTACCGTCGGGGAGCGTCATGCTGGAGCGCCCGCCTTTTTCCATAACGATGCTGTTGCTCTCCCGCACGAGTACGGACCGGCCGCTTTCGCGGAGTAAAAAGGGAATGGTCAGAATGATGCCTGCCACTACTGCGGCAGCTATCAGCCAGGGGCGTAATTTCCTTATACGGGATGGTGAGGCAGGTGTTACCTTTTCCGGGTCAGGCAATTTCATGGATGCCTCGAGAGACGACCATGATTTCTCTGCCCATGCTTTACCGTCTACCGTTTCGCCGTCCCGGTTAGCGGGCAGTGAGTGGGTCGCGTTCAGCACTTCCACGACGAATCCCGATTCCGGATGGTCTTTCAGCAACCGCTGCAGTTCCTCCAGTTCAGCCGGGGAGGCTTCTCCCGCCATCCGCCTGGCCATTAATGTATATACCCGTACCTGATCTTCTGTCATTGTCAAAATTCAATATCTGCTATCACTTAGACACTCATATTTCCTTTTCCCCCCAAAAGCTCAGACATTGGAGGATTGCCCGGCTGGCTGACCGTCTCCCGTGCAAATTTGTATCTCATTCCCGATTTTCCGGATGGCAATGGTTATTTGATTCTCTATGGTTTTGACGGAAAGGTTGAGGATATCCGCCACTTCCCGGTACTTCAGCCCGTCTTCCTTGATCATTTTAAAAATGACCCTGCAGCGGGGTGGAAGCGAGGCTACGGCCTGCTCGATCCGGTTGCGCAGTTCCGCGGAAATCATAAGCTGTTCGGGGTTGGTGGTAAAATCCAGCGACACGTCAGACACCGTATCGATGTCTACATGTTCCCATTCCCGGTTACGGCTGAAGTAATTGGAAATCCCGTTCCGCACGCCAACGTAAAGGTAAACTTTCAGGTTGGTGATTTCGGAAAGGCGGTCTCTCCTGCGCCAGAGGCCCAGGAAAACATCGTTCACTACTTCTTCTGCAATAAACTTGCTTTTGATATACAGGTGAGCAAACTTCAAAAGTTGCGGAGCCAGGAACAGATACAGTTCTTTAAACGCGGCCTGATCATCTTCCTCCTGTATGCGGCGTAACAATTGCTCCATAGCTGCTGATATATGTAATCACTGTCTTTTGGTTGATTGCTTAACTCATCTCCCTCACAATATAAGCATGCGGTACAATATTTCACCCCTTTGCCTAAAAGATCACCTCAAATTCATTTTCCCGGTTAAAAACGCATCAATGCAAACTTATCAATTCCCACACATATATTTGACTATCAATTCATTACACTACATAGCATCTGAATACCGAACGATCCATTTTTCCCATAGCATACCCATCCGTACATTCATCGCATCAATTAACTAACTGATGTTGAGACAATTAAGCCAGATAAACATGCAATATGACAGGGGGAAAGCCTTATTTCTCCATCCAACCTTCATCCATCCTTCAGTGATCCTTCAGTGATCCTTCAGTCAAACACCCTCAAACCTATACCACCACTGAACACCACTGAAGGATCACTGAAGGATGGCAGGAGGATGTCAGTAGGTTTTGCAAAACGGTTTAAGTCTGTGGCGAGCACCTTGAGACAGCCATACATACTGATAATCAATATAATAGAAAAGGCCACAACCTCATTACGAGATTGTGGCCGATCCATGCTGCGAAAGTTTTATCTGACTTTTTCGGTATCGGTGAGGAAAACGCGGGTACTTACGGTATAAGGCTTCCCGTTTTCCTGGCTGTATTGCAGATCTACATAAAAAGCCTGGTATCCCGCCCCCGGAAGGGCCTGCGATACTGTTACGGCCGACTTACCGGCGATGCCCAGGCTTTTAGAGGTCCAGGTATCGTTCCGGAAATCCAGATCGGGCGAAGTGGCCGACCAAACGATCACGTCTTTCAACTGATCCGGAGTGGCTTTGATGCTGAGGGTTACTGCATTGCCCTTCTTTTTGATGGTATAGCTGCACTCGGGATAGTGTTTGCCGTTGAAGGTAATACCGAAGAAAGCACTCAACCCGTTCATTACCTGCTTACCATCACCCATGTTATGGCCGGCGTTAGGCACGTAATTGAGCAGGTATTTACCGGGTATATCGTTGATGTAATTCTTCACATTGTCTACCACCCAGTATTCATCATTGGTGCCCATAAAGATCATTTTGGGCATATCCAGCTTTTTGCGGTAGCTGTAAGGGTCTACCATGGTGGTGATGGCCTTGCCTTCCGGCGTGCCCGTTTGCTGCGGTATGCCGAGCTTCACATAATCTTCGATCTGGATACTGTATTCTTTCCAGGTCTCGATCTGGTAATCGAGGCTTTTGGGCATGTTCAGCACATCGATCACCATGGGGGCGATGGCTTTCACACGGTCATCATTGGCACCGGTCAGCCAGGTGGTCCACCCGCGTTTGGAAGCCCCTGCTACCAGGAACTGCTCTACCGGCAATGAGGCACGCTGTTGGGTAAGTTGCTGTACGGCATCCATGGCACGCACCGCGCTTTTCACCATGGGGAAGAGCAGCGGCCACGAATAATCTTTCGATTGTTTGAAGTTATGCAGGGTATAGGAGATGAGTGCATCTTCGGTAAGACTATCATACAACGGCTGGTTGGGTGTTTGCCGCAGCACGGCCGTTACCGCTCCCCTGTCATGCGCTATCATGCCGATGGCCTGGTATAGTTTGTCGTTGGCGCCTGTCCACCGTGGTTCACCATCTTTCAGCGAGCCGCCGGTTATGAACAGCAGCGCGCCGTTGTGTTTAATCGCTTTGGGAACAAATACCATGAGCTGGTGCTTCCAGGTATGTTCGCGCCATTGCTGCGAAGTAAGCGCAACGGAATAGGCGGTGATGTCACCTACCACAAAAGAGTCTTTCACGTTCCATTGAAACGATTTGTCGCCATTATCGAGGTAGGCACGGAGCGCGTTCTCTGGCGTAACCTGTGCGTACGAATCACTTGTGGTGAATGCGAGCAACAGGAGGAGGAAAAAGGGTTTCAGCTTGCTGTATCTCATAATGCATCGGAATTTACAAATAATTACCAGGGCTTGCCGGTACCGCTGATCACCCATGGTTTGGACCATGGGCTGTTCTGCGGGCCATTGGCACCGAAAGCGGAATAGGTGGTTACCTCCAGCCGCGCGGAGGCTGCCATGATATTAACGTTGTTCAGGTTCCTTTCGTCGAGCATATAATAGAACCTGACGGGTACCACGGGGCCTTTTGCGTTAGGGCCTGCGGCGAGTACGGGATAACCCGTCCGTTTGTAGTCGGCCCAGGCTTCGGTGGCATTCGTCCATGCAGCAATCCATTTCTGCTCTATGATCTGCCGCTGCGTTCCGGCAAAGGTACCTGCAGGGCCGGCCATATAAGCCGCGTATCCTGCGCCGATTCCCCATGCGTTGAAAGAGGCTTCGATCCCTTTGCGGTAGTGCGTTTCGGCATCTCCGGCAGCCCATCCTTTCAGGGCGGCTTCTGCCAAAATGAAATGCACTTCGGCGGCGGATATAAAGCGCGCCTTCAGCAGCGGGCCTTTTGCTTCTTTATAAATATCATTCAGCCACGACACATGGGCATTAGTAGAAGCCTGCGCCGCATCGTTACTCATGTTATAAACCGCGGGGCCGGCCAGTGCGGGGGGTAATCCCACGTAATTTACATCCTGATTAATGTCGGCAGGCGTCAGTCCGCGGGAAGCCAGCACATCGGGTGAAAGGTAACGTACTTTACGCGGTTCACCATTCACAATCGTATCGCGTGGCTGGAAAACATTTCCGGTTCCGGCGGGCTTTGTATCATCGAGCAGGAGGAAGCATTCCACTTTCCGCGCCCAAACGCCCAGCCGTGGATCGTTGAGGTCTTGCAGGGCTTTTACGAAGGTACGGCACATTTTGATGCGGCGGTACCGGCTGCCGGCTTCGCGGTCGTACGTGGCGTTAGACGGCCAGGAGTCTGCATCACTGGTACCCACAAAAGCCATTGTAGCATCTTCGGAAGCGTTCGCATTGGTAATCAGGGGATATTGGTCTGGTGCAGCCACTATCTTCTCGATTCCCGGCTTTGCCACACCCGGCAGCTTCTCCGACAGGCGCATGTAGTACCGCAGCGCGAGGGAATTAGCCATCTTCCGCCACTTAGCGGGATCGCCCTGATAATATACATCCACCAGATCGATGGGTGCGGAATATTGGTTTTTAGGCTTGGAGAGCAGCTGATTGGCACGCTCGAGATCTGCCAGGATGCCGGTATACACCTGCTGTTGGGGATCGCAGGCGGGGGCGGAGTTACCGGCGCCATCCTGATCACCACGAAGTGCCTGGCTGTAGGGTACATCTCCGTACATATCAGCCAAAAGCCCGAATATCATGGCTTTCATTACAAGTGTAACGCCTTCATGCAGTTCGAATCCGGCTGCCTTTGCTTTATCGTGTACCAGCTGGTTATTGCGGAGAATGTCGTAATAAGACGTCCAGCTGTTGCTGCCACCCCAGTCGTATTCATTGTGGGTACCCACCCATCCGTCTTTCTGGGTGTGCTGCATCACACCGGCGAGATCCTGGAAGCCGAGGCTCACATAGTTCTTTCCGGTTTCCGTCAGCACAGTGGAAAGTACGAAACCCGGATTGGTTTTATCGGGGTTGGCACCGTTGGGATTTTCGTTGAGCGACATCAGATGCTTCCGGCACGAGATACCGGGCAGGATCAGGAGGCAGCATATGGCGATGATGAATCTGCTTTTCATACCGGCAGTTTTAAAAGGTCAGGTTAAGTTTGAAACCAAGCGGGATGGACCAGGGCGTTACATTATACCGTTCTATACCCTGCTTAAACTGTATCCCCGATCCCTGTACGCCTGCTGCGGGCTGGTAAGCCTGCTCCGGGTCCACACCTATCTTGGCCGCCGTCCAGAGTATGATGTTGCGGCTGTAGATGGAAAAACCGGCGCTCCTGGCACCAATGCGCTTCACGATACTCGCAGGAACATCGTACGACAATGCCACTTCTCTCAGCTTAAGGTAAGAAGCCGGGAACAGGAAAGCGCGGGTAAACGACCAGGTGGTACTGCCTGCGTAAGGTAAAGTAAGTGTACCCGGCCCGCCAAGGTTTTCCGCAAACCCGGTAGGGTTCCCCTGCGGATCGTACCCCGTAGCCCGTACACCCGGGATGAACACACCTCCGTATGGAAGTGTATATGGCCCATAGGTAAAGGGATAACCGTTGTATTCCGGTGTGGGACCGCCTACGAGGGGAAAGTAATTTCCGTTAACGCGGATCAGCCGGTCCTGGTTCGCTTTCAGGTATCCCGCCAGCTCTTCGCCCCGCATATTACCGGGATTGATGAGTTTGTCGAGGAAGCGCTGGGAATTACCATGCTCCTCGCCATAGCGGTATGTCTGCGAAACGAAGTCTCCACCGTTCCGCCAGTCGAACGTCATAGCCAGACTGAACCGTTTATAACTGATGGTGGTTTGCCCGCCAAGGATGAAATCCGGATTGAAGTTGCCGATCTTGTTACGGGCATTCTGTGCATCAATGGCCTGCCATTTACCCACATTATCAAGAATAGGATATCCGTAGTAAGGCGATTTCTCATCTTTCACCGTAACCAGTTCCGCATCATAAATATCCCCGACATCCTCCCCTACGTAGGTCCACGCTCCGCCACGGCCTTCTTCCCAAAGCACGTAATACGGCATATCTTCCGTGAGGCGTACTATGCGGGTCCGGTTACGCGTGAGGTTGAGGTTCACATCCCAGCGAAAATCTTTCTTCAGTACAGGCGTACCGCCCAGTGTTATTTCCACCCCTCTGCTACGAAGCAAACCGGCATTGATGTTTTTGCTGGAAAAGCCGGACGACGGAGGGATTTTAGTACTGAAGATCTGATTCTTATTATCTACTACGTAGTAGGTGAAATTGAACCGGAGCCGGTCTTTAAACAACACCACATCCGCCCCTCCTTCGTAAGAGGTGGCAATCTCCGGTTTGAGGAATGGATTGAGCAGGGTTCCGGAAGTGCCCAGTCTTGGGATATTGCCCCATGCCCCTGCATTGCTGAGTACTGCCATGAGCTGGTACGGCGCTGCATCGTTACCTACCTTGGCGATACCGCCCCGAAGCTTGATCATGCCCACGTTCCGGTGGTTCCAGCCAGCCACTTTATCTATCAGCACACTGAGAGATGTGCTGGGATAGAAGTAAGGCGCAGCATCGGGCAATGTGCTGGACCAGTCGTTCCTTCCTGTAATGTCCAGGTAGATCATATCGCGGTACCCGATGTTGGCAGTACCATATATGCTATGCACTCCCTTTTCGTAACGCGACGACCACGCATCCAGATTCTCCGGAAGGATATTCTGCAGCGTGTAAACTCCGGGAACAATAAGTCCGGTACCCGGTTTATTGGTATTACTTACGGTTTTACCGGTCTCATAACGGAGATTACCGCCGGCAGACACCGAGAGGTCGAACCGGCCGGCACGCTGTTTATAGGTCAGCAAAGCGTCGGTATTCCGTTCCATATGACTGATATCGATAATCCCGAAAGCACCGTTTCGGGAATCGAGGTAGCTGTTGCCGATCTTCGTTTCGCGTGATTCCTGATAGTTATCCAGCGCATAGCGGACCATGAGGTTAAGCCGCGGGGTTATCTGCCAGTCGGCATGCAAATTCCCGAAAACGCGATCGCGCACGAAACCATTTTGCACTTCATACGCGAGGAACCAGGGGTTATTAAACACACCGTTAGATTGCGTTCGCTGCTGTATCCCCTCCTGCCCCGGCATCCAGTAATCGCGGAGGTCGCGGATATCGATGTGCGGACTGAGGCTGTACACCCATTGCAGGGGATTGGTGCCCCGGTCGCCCGCAGGACGGTTATTGGAATTACTCCTGCTGTAATCCACATTGGCACTCACGCTAAACTTAGGGTGGAGGCGTAAAGTAGCATTCAGGTTGAGGGAATTACGAAAAAGGTCAGTATTAGGAATGATGCCTTTGTTGGTCATATTCGCATATGACATGCGGTAGGCAATGAGGTCGCTGTTATTGGCGATAGACAGATTGGAGGCAGACGTGATGCCCGTATTCATAAAATGCCTGGCATTGTCGCGGTACGACACCAGGGGTTTGGGGATCTTTTTACCATTTGCATCCAGCGGACTGTTCCACTGCACTTCCTCATATCCCATATCCAGCTGGGCACCGTAGGTGGCGTCGAGGTTTTCAACCACGAGGGAACCGAATGGGTTAGACAGCATGTTACCGCTGCGGGAAACCGGGATGGCGGAGAATTGTCCTGATCCGAATTTGGTTTGCCATTCGAGGTATTTGTAGGGTATATCGAAGACTACGTTCTGTGCGGCGTTCACCGTCAGCTTGTCGAGCCGCCGCCCGTTTTTGGTAGTGATGATCACTACGCCATTACCAGCCCGGGAGCCATATAGGGCTGCGGCGCTGGGACCTTTGAGTACGGTAACGCTTTCGATGTTATCCATATTGATGTCGGAGATGGCGTTGCCATAATCGACTTTATTGTTACTGCCGATTTCGCTGATGTTGTTGAGGGTGTTGGCAAGTGGCACCCCGTCTACCACGAAGAGCGGCTGATTATCGCTGCTGAGGGATGTGGCGCCGCGGATAACCATATTAACTGATGAGCCGGTGCCGCCGGTGCTGCTGATGGTAACGCCTGCCATTTTACCGGACATGGCGTTGAGGAAGTTCTCCTGTGTAACGCGGTTGAATTCTTTCGCGCCCAGTTCTTCTACCGAGTACCCCAGTGAGCGGGAGGCTCTCCGAATGCCGAGGGCAGTAACGGTAACGGCGCCAAGCTCCCGGCTTTTCTCTTTGAGGATCACGGAGAGGGTGGCTCTTGCGGCTTCCTGAACGGTATAGTTGCGGAGTGTGTCGCGGATGTAGGCAAGGTGAGAAAACACGAAGTGGTAAGGACCACCGGCTGGTACTTTAGGCATGGTGAACACGCCTTTATCGTTCGTGACAGCATGGGCTATAGCACGGGAGGATTCGTTGAATAATTCCACGGCAACCCCTTCCACCGGCTGCATGGACTCGTTCCGGACGATGCCGGTAACGGAGGGACTGACGGTATTTTGTGCGGAGGCCTGACCATATACGCATAGCAACATCACCATGCAAGCCTTTCCCGAAATGGAGCGTAATCGTTTTCGCATATCGGAGATTTTATTCGTTGATCGATTGCTTATTATGCCATGTTAAGGCAACATGCACTACAAATAGCCTGAATCACCAATTCCCTGACTTCATCCGGATTGTTACCTGCACCTTAAGATTTCGTTATAATTGTTCAATTATAAGGTCTGTTTACAAATTGCATTAGTAGTGAATCCGGCCCCGGCTAATTAAGTGTTTACTTAATTCTATTAAAGACTTAACGCTTCAATTATTACCCGCAAAGCAGCTATACTACGCAGCATGTATGCACACATAGATTCAATATGTCAACCCGGAATACCGGTATTGTAATAATAAAATAATGTTACCTGGGAAATCAGGGATCAATCTTCACGGTATCACCGGAAAGCCGGATTTGCAGGTTGTTCAGCACGGCGATTGTTTGCAGAAAATCGCCGAGGGATTCTTTGCCGCTGTTGAAGGAGCCGGTGAAATACCTGTCGCGCAGCAAAGCGGGATCGAACAGCACGGTGAGGTTTTCGCGGGACTCCAGTTGCCGGAATAGGGAAACCAGCGGTGTATTATCGAATTGCAAAGCGGCGGTTGCCGGAATGCTGTGTTTTGGCTGAACTGTTGGGATGGAGGCAGGAATGCTCTGCCGGGGTACATCGGGGCGTGTTACCTGTACGGTATGCATAGCATCATTGTACCGGAGCTGTTCTCCCGGGCGCAGGACAACATCTTTTTCATCCGTACGCACTTTAACTTTGCCGCTGATGAGCAGCACGGTGGTAGATGCTCCCGGCAGGCTCGATATTTCAAAGACGGTGCCCAATGCGGTTGTCCCTGTTTTACCGGCAAATACTGTGAAAGGAGCAGGATCTTTAACCACCTCAAACCGGGCTTTCCCCGTTAGCGCAACATCTCTCCGGCCGGCAGGGAAAGGTTTCTTAAACCGGATAGTTGCCCCTGGCGCCAGGAGTACCGAAGATCCATCAGGGAGTTGGTATTCAATGGCGTGGCCTTTGACATTTTCAATGAACACCCCCGTTTCTTCGACCGGCTGCACTGGTGCCTGTACAATTTGGGACCGCTCATCCTCACGGCTTGCAAACCAAATTGCCACGATGGCTACCAGCATGGCCGCTACTGCAGGCAGGCGCCATCCGGTGCGTTTTCTCCGTTGTTGAATATGTGCTTCGATCTGCTCGTACATTGATGAGGAAATCGTTTCCGGTAAGCGCCCTGCTTCCCGGAATGCTTCCCATTTATCATCGGTCAGATAATGATCGAGGGCTTCAGGATGTTCCTTCAGCCATTCCCACACTGCAGCAGCCTCCTCCTCAGGGCATTCGCCCCGGAAGTAGCGCTCTATCATATGGGATGTTACTTCTGTCATTTGTACATTTTCCTTTATACGCACCGGACATTCCCGGTATTATCCTGCTATTTGATTAGGACTCCACTTCTATTAGTATCCTGCCTTCTACTGCTTATGATTACAACTTTAAACTTTATTCAACTCATGGGGCCGATGTCAATATTCTTACCGAATGGCGGCATCTGCCTTTTCACTGAGTTATACTTTACTCCCCAATACTATGCTTTATATTATGCACTTGCTGTACACCTGCTATGTGCTATGCTTTTCTGCCATTCAGGCTTTACCGAAAGCTATACTGTGCAATAAGCAACGCCGCTGCTTTCAACTGCTTTAATAAAACATTATTTTACTTATACATTACTTATACATTCTGCTTTCAACATTACACAACAAGATCAATTTCATCATTCATCGGCATCGCCCTCTAACCCTGTTGTTATATTAAAATGAGCTTCATTCCATTCACTACAACAAATCAGGTACAATGTTACTATCAATCTCCCTTAACCAGCCACACATGTACAACACACTCTTATCCAACTTACTTAATCGCACACTATCCATTCTCACCTCAAAACATCAACGCTTTCCGCAACTGATGCACCGCACGCAGAATATGGTTCTCTACTGTTCGGGGCGATATGGATAATGCCTCTGCAATCTGCTTGTGCGACCATCCCTCCAGGCGGCTCATTTTGAATACATGCCGCCTTACGGGCGATAAATTCTCCATGCAATGGAACACCCTGTCCAGCTCCTCCTTCGCTTCCAGATCAAATGCAGGATGCACACCGTTGCTCCCCTCTTTATACTGCCCCATATGCTTTTCCCGTACAAATTGCTTGCGCATCAGATCCACCATAATACTCTTCGCAATCCGGAATATCTGCTGGGATATCGGAACATCAGGAGATAACGTGTCCCGCTTCTCCCATAACCGGATAAAGGTCAACTGCACCGTCTCCTCTGCCACATACGCCGATCGCGCATGCCGCAGCATGAAGAAATACAACTTCTGATGGTACATCTGATATACCATCCTGAAGGCGTCCATATTACCCAGTTTGATATCTTTCGCGGTGTATGGCATATGCTTCAAAAAATATCAGGCAATCATTCACGTTTTCTCCAGTATCAGCGTCAATGGAACCGTGGCTACATTCGGTATAACCGCCGTAATGGAGATTTTCAGGGAATTTGACGTTAATTCATCTATCCAGTGAGGATCGGGCTTGCCTTCCGCAGATTTCAACAGCAGCACGGCATCATAGATATCCAGGGACCATGTGCCCTCATTTCCGGTTACAGGAAAAAGAAGCTCCGTGCAACCCGACACCTTCATCTTATTGTCGCTACTAAAAGTATAAGTATTCGTTTTTGTACAGGTTATTAACGCCCCTCCGGGTCCTAACATCGGCGCCAACACCATCATACTCGTACCGGCAGGTATGTTCTGACCACCCAGCTTCACACTCACCGCTATCACCAGGTCCTTCTGCTTCCAGGTACCAGCCACCATCTCCTTCCGGCCCGACGAGGGCGCCGCCGCATCGTCCTTCTTACGACAACCGGAAAATAACGTGAAACATATACATATCAGGGTAACGTAAACAGGCTTCATAAAATGATAATACTATTAAGTTAAGCAAATCACCGCAACCTGTATAGTATTCGTTTGCCGGAAGGAAATCCCTCACTTGAAAGAAAAAAATATTATCCGGCACCTCCCGCACGCAGCAAATAGCTGCAATTCAATACCTTCTCCGCCAGATCCTCCCCGGTATAGAAATAATGATTCGAAGCCTCAAATCCCAAAGTGGAATTCTTCCGCTGCAAAGCCAGCATCCGCTTCGCCAGCTCTAATTCATCGCGTAGTAAAGCCTCTACCTGCGCAGGAGCCGCCTGCCCGTCTCTCAGCGCAATGTACTCGCACTGGTTGGCCGCACTCCGGAAATGCACCGCCACCGTTTCCGCCACCTCCATTTCCCGGCGTAACAGCACCCGCTGCGCTGCCGTCAGCTCCACCCCTGCCACATCACCCTGCAGGGCCTGTAAACCGTCTGCAAACCCTGCAGCTATCTTCCGCAGCTGCGATACATATACATCCTGCGGGTAATGCCCCCGCCAGCGTGCCAGATCATCGTAAGGGATGCCCACCATCGTAGCCGTATACCCCGTAGCGCTGCCCCAGAGCAAGTTAGCCGGACCCGTTTGCATGGGTGAGAAGTACAGTCCGCCCCCGAAAGGGAACTCGCTGAATGCAGCACTGAACCGCTCCCATGCCTTCACCACTGCTGCCCCCGCAGCTCCATACCGCTCAGTTGCCACCTGTTCCATCGCATCCTCGGGTGTCAGTTTTGGATGGCTGCCAATGGCTGCTACAACGGCCAGGTTAGGGGAGGGATATCCGCCAAGCGTCCAGCCCAGCATCAGCCCGTCTACCTGCTCACCGCGCAGCTTTGCGGCATGTTCCGCCACATTGCGCATGGCCGGTATATAAGGTACTGCCGCAATCTCCCAGGTATTACCTGCCTGTATCTTTGCCACCGTTCTGATCCCGGCGCGCCTTGCCGCCTCCCAATGTCCGCGTGCCCTTGGGCCTGGGCCTATCGCGGATATAGAATATTCACCTATTCTGCTCTTTATTCCCCCCCTTTCAATAGCCACATCCCACTCGCTTACACTCATGAGCATCACCTCTTTGGGCAATGCGGGAATGATCTGCTGTCCCCATCCGGGCTGCCATCCCCAGTCCCACACCACCAGCCCCGGCGCCTGTACTTCTCCTTCAAACTTCTGCGCTCCTGCACGGATACCTTTTGCATAGTTATTATTCAGTTCTGCTATCACCGCAGGCCCGCCGCGCGGTCCGCAACGCGGGCAGGATGCACCCTGGTTGTGCGACCAGCAGTTGGTACGGTTCTCTGATGCCGTGATGGAAAAGAAGCCGCCCAGTCCGGGTGCCTGCCGCGTGATGGCCGCAAGTCCGTTACGCAGGTAGGCCTGCACATCGGGGTGACTGGTACATAAACTCGCCACACCACCCGCTTCGGCCCCTTTCAGCTTTGGGTACTTTTCGAAAAAAGACAGCGGCCAGGTACGTGGCTCGTTGAGGTATAAATATATTTTGATGCCATGGCCTGCCGCCCGGCTGATGAGCTTACGGAGCGTCCGCATCCGTTGTTCGTACCCCTCACTCTGAGAAGCATCCCAGGGGAAGGGCACCAGTTTATGTAATACGATATGCATCCACACACTATCCATCCCTGCAGCGGAAAGCCGTGCGAGGTAATGATCGGGATACGGATCGGCATGCTCATCCAGCAATGGATCGCCATAGAGTGCGAAATAGGAATAACCCAACCGTGGGGAAAAGCCCGTGGCGGGTAACTTTTGTGCGGATTCCGGAACCGGGGCGGAAAGCTCTTTAACGAAATGAAAAAGCGGCTCTTCTTCACGCGGCAACCCGTTCGGGAAGGCACGCTTCATCACCTCCCCTACCTGCCTTGTGGCGGCAGACGGTGCCTGGTATTGCACCGGAGGGCACGACGGCTTGAAGCTCCCCAGTTTTTCATACAGGAAGTCATCTTCCCGCAGGGTAAACTCCAGCCGCTGATCGTCCCAGCCCAATAAATCTGTCAGCTGCGTACGGGGCAGCAAATGCCAGTTGCGGCGAATGATGGTGATGTAATTACGGTTCCAGACATCTTTACGGACGGGCAGCGGTTTATCCAGCCCCATCGCAAGGCCGGTTGCAAGAATGTTTTCAGGAGTAGTAGCTGCGAGGCGGGCAAGCACCGTATGTGGTACCAGCGACCAGTTTCGCCATACAAAGGCGTGATAGGTATCAGGGAAATGCGGCAGCGAAAGGGCTGCCTTGTCGGTCAGCGGTGCCATGGCAGCAAAGGAGCGTTGCCAGTTCAGCAAAAAGCCGGCTGCTGCCAGCGACAGACTGCCGATGAATTTTCGGCGTGGAATATGATGTGACATAACGGGAACGTGGAATCTTGTCCCATAATACTATATTTCCATCGTTATTCATAGTATAGCCGTTAGCGTACCGGATGAATGGGATGCGGAAGCGGTTCGCCTTTCAACCCTGCGATGATATTCTCCGCTGCCATACGCGCCATCCCGCCACGGGCCTCTTCCGTTGCCGACCCTATGTGCGGCAGCACGGCTACATTAGGCAATTGCAGCAACAGATTATGCTTATCCATCGGCTCGGGATTGGTAACATCGAGTCCGGCGCCCCAGATCCTGTGTCCGCGTAAAGCTTCCAGCAGATCATTCTCGTTATGCATGGTTCCCCGTGCAGCATTGATGAAGATCGCTGTTGGTTTCATCTGCCGGAATGCGGCAGCATTAAACATACCCGCCGTTTGCGGTGTAAGCGCTGCATGCACACTCAGAACATCGCTCTGGGCAAGCAATTCTTCGAAGCTGACGTACTTTGCTCCCAATGCTTTTTCCGCAGCTTCGTTCCTTTTTCGGTTGTGATATATAACCGGCATATCAAAAGCACCACGGCATTTGCGGGCCAGTGCCGTGCCAATGCCTCCCATACCAAAAACGCCAAGGGTACGCCCGTTTAGCTCCATGCCCAGATTGGCGGTAGGATCGAAAAATCCCCACTCCCCTTTCTCTATCGTTTTATGCATGTAAAACGCCTTCCGCGCTACGGCCAGCATAAGCAGGAATGCCGTATCTGCCGTGGCATTACTCAGTACACCCGGCGTATTACCTACCGGGATGTTCAATGCTGCCGCCGTATCCACGTCCAGGTTGTCGTACCCGGCAGACATGAGGGCGATCACTTTCAAATGCCTGCACGCCTGCAGGAAATCCGCGTTCAGCTTATTACCGCCCACACTCAGCAGGGCATCATGTTCCCTGCATCCGGCAATCAGCTCGTCCGGGGTAAGGTTGCGCTTCTCCGTATGCTCCGTATAAGCTATGCCTGCATCGCGCAACAGCTGCAATCCTGATTCGGGTATATGCCGGGTGATGAATACTTTCATGGGATGATATTTGATAAGTGTTTAAACATTTTACCGCAAATTAAGTTTTAGCTTTATACCCCCTAAAAATCATGCTCATGGAAAAACGAACACTGGGAACTACCGGCCTTTACATTGCCCCGCTGATGTTCGGCGGCAATGTATTTGGCTGGACGGCCGACGAGCAAATGTCGTTCAAACTGCTGGACGCATTTACAGATGCAGGATTTAATGCTGTAGATACTGCAGACACCTACTCCCGCTGGGCACCCGGCAATAGTCCCGGCACATCGGAACGGGTGATCGGCAAATGGCTTTCCCAATCAGGGAAGCGCAATAAGATCGTACTGGCCACCAAAGTTGGCGGTGTGATCAGCGAAGATAAGAAAGGACTGCGCAAAGCATACATCCTCGAAGCTGTGGAAGACTCCCTCCGGAGGCTTCAGACAGATTACATCGACCTCTACCAATCGCACTACGACGATCCGGAAACGCCCATAGAGGAAACGCTCGAAGCTTTTGACATCCTTGTACGCTCCGGGAAAGTACGCCACATCGGCACCAGCAACATGACGCACCCGCGTATTGTGGCAACCGCCGCCATCAGTATGGATAAGGGCTATCCTGCTTACCAGACCCTCCAGCCGGAATACAACCTGCACGACCGTGAAAAATACGAAACTGAATATGCCACCTATGCTGCACAACATAACCTTGGCGTAATTCCATATTTCTCGCTTGCCAGCGGATTCCTCACCGGCAAATACCGTTCAGAAACAGATGTGGCCAACAGCCCCCGCGCAAAGTTCCTCGGTAAATATTTCAACGAACGCGGCACCCGCATCCTCTCCGCGCTGGATGAAGTGGCGGCCAAACATCAGGTGAAACCCGGTATGGTAGCCATAGTGTGGGTTAAAAACCGCCCCACTATCACTGCGCCCATCGCCAGCGTCACCAACCTGCAGCAGCTGGATGAACTCATCCGCGCCATATCACTTCAACTGGATATAGACGATATGCAGCTGCTCAATAATGCCAGTGCTTTCTGATTTTCATTTTCTCCTACATATGCAAACGGCCCGGAGCGCATTGCTCCGGGCCGTTTGCATATGATCATACTGTATTAACGCGTTTGCTTCGCTTCCTTCAACCGTTCCAGCTCAGCCGCCATGGCTTTTACTTTATCGGGATGCTGCGCTGCGAGGTTCTGCCGCTCGCCAATATCGCTGCGGAGGTTATACAGCTGCGGCGCCTCATCGTTGCCGGATTCGATGTTCACTTCCTTCATTAGTTTTACTCCTTTGGAGGGAGTGATATACTTCCAGTCGCCCTGCACCAGCGAGAGCGAACCGCCCTGTAATATCACCCATGATCTGCCCTGTGCTTTTTTACCCAGCATGGCCGGCAACAGATCATGACTATCAGGAGCCGCATCCGCAGGCAGCTCTTGCCCCGTCAGCTTCGCGAAGGTGGCGTAGAGGTCTACCTGGCTGAGCAGTGCATCAGACGTGCCGCTTTTAACCATTCCCGGCCAGCTCACGATCCAGGGTACGCGGGTGCCGCCTTCAAATGCACTGTACTTTCCGCCACGCAGCGGTCCGGCAGGCTGGTGACCATTTTGCTGTGTTACCGCATCATCCACATACCCGTCATCGAGTACGGGACCGTTATCACTGGAGAACATAACGATCGTGTTCTTCTCCAGTCCCAGCTGGCGGAGTTTATCCATCAGCCGGCCAACGCTCCAGTCCATTTGCAGAATGGCATCTCCACGGTAGCCCAGGCCGCTTTTGCCTTTGAAGGCGGTGGCGGGCATGCGGGGAACGTGAATATCGCTCAGGTTGAAGCAGAGGAAGAAAGGCTTTTTGCGGTTGGCTTCCATGAATTCAATGGCCTTGTCAGTAAATGCGTAGGCGATCTCTTCATCCGTCCACCGGGCACGTGTTCCGCCTTTCATCCAGCCGATGCGGCCGATGCCGTTCACGATGGTATTGTTATGCCCGTGGGAAGCGGGCATTTTAAGCAGTTCGGGGTTTTCTTTCCCGGTAGGCTCATTGCCTACCTTTTCCTTGTAATTAACTTCTATGGGATCGTTGGGATCGGCACCAATGATGCGCTGATTTTCAACGAACACGGTGGGCACACGGTCTGCCGTGGCGGGGAAGAAAAATGCGTAGTTAAAACCCACATCGTTAGGACCGGGGCGGATATCGCTGTTCCAGTTGATAGGCGACCCGTCGCCCAGCCCAAGATGCCACTTCCCGACCAGTGCGGTTTGGTACCCTGCCTGCTGCATCATGGATGCGAGGGTGGGAGAACCGGGCGGGATGATCATGGCTGCGTTACCGGGCAGTACGCCGGTACCTGTTTTCCGCCAGGGGTAGCGGCCCGTCAGCATCGCGAAGCGCGAAGGCGTGCAGGTGGCGGAAGTGGTGTGGCCATTGGTAAAACGGATACCGTTTTTAGCCAGCGCATCGATGTGCGGCGTCTTCACTTTGGTGGCGCCATAACAGCTCAGGTCACCATATCCCACATCGTCTGCATAAATGATAATGACATTCGGCCGCTGCTGGGCGTACACGCTTCCACCCATACAGCCGCATAATAACAAAAAGAGTAACCGTTTCATGCGGATAGAATTGTTCAGGCAGCAATCTTACTCAATAATTCCCCATAATTCAACTTAAAATGAGTAAATTGATAGAGATATGCGGCGGGCGATAAACAAATGCATTTATTACCTTATGCGAGTATAGCCTCTTGAAACTGTCTACCGTATGACCACATCTTTACCCAAACTTTTACTGATCGACGATGATGCTGACGACCAGGAGATCTTCCTGTCGGCACTGGCATTCATTGACAATTCGATCCCTTGCACAATTGCCGCCAACGGGCATGAAGGCATTCAACACCTTTCTGCCGGAGGAACATTGCCTGACCTGATTTTCCTGGATCTGAACATGCCGGTAATGAATGGCATGCAATTTTTACAGGAGCTGAAAGCAAGCCCCCTTACGAAGGACGTTCCCGTCATCATTTATTCCACCGCATCCGACCAGCAAACTATCCGGCAGGCGCTGGATCTCGGAGCGTTTCAGTTTTACACCAAGCCGGAAAAGTTCTCTGAGCTGGTAAGCATGCTGCACGGCCTGCTGTACCCTGCCACCCGTTAATTTTCCATATCCGCACTTTTTTGCCATTCTGCCTGACTACATGCGTAAGCGAGCAACCGCTTGTACGGAATTTCCGTATCCCGATTGTCCAAATACCTTTGCATGAAGCACCTGTCGCTCCTGATGCTGATACTGGCCATTTCACTAGGCCTTCGCGCGGATCATATCACCGGCGGGGAAATGTATTATACTTTGGTATCTAAATCAGGCGGCTCCTCCACTTACCGTGTTACCCTTAAACAGTTCCGCAGCTGCGGAACACCCGGCAGGAATTTCTACAACCCCATCTACATCGGTGTTTTCCGCCGCGGGAACAATGAAAAGTTCCAGGAACTGAATGTTCCGCTGACATATGAGGAACAGATCAGCCATACCAGCACCGACCCCTGCATTACACGCCCGCCGCTGGTTTGCTACTTCGTTGGGTATTGGGATTTTAATGTTACCGTTCCTGACTCGCCCGATGGCTACATTATCACTTCGCAGGTTACCTTCAGGGTAGATGCTATTAACAACCTCATGCAGGGTTATGGCCGCATCGGCGCCACTTATACTGCCGAAATACCCGGCAATGCGCAGCATGCAACCGGACCCACCAATAGCAGCGCCCGCTTTACCGGCTCCGACCTGGTTACCGTTTGTGCCAATAACTCTTTCCAGTACAGCTTCGCCGCCAATGATACCGACGGCGACGATCTCCGGTATTACTTCTGTGAAGCCTGGCAAACAGTAGGATACTCCGGTGGTGGACCCGGCGGCGGAGGCCCGGGTGGCGGTGGCGGTAACCAGAGCCAGCCTCCGGTAGCACCTCCCTATGAAAGCGTGCCCTATGGGTTCGGTTTCAGTGAAAGCGCCCCGCTTGGCTCCCCCGTAACCATAGATCCGGTAACAGGCCTTATCACCGGTATTGCGCCCGATGTGGGGATCTATGTAGTAACGGTTTGTGTGCAGGAAATCCGCAACGGCATCGCCATCGCCACGCAGCGGAAAGACCTTCAGATCAACATCACCGGCTGCACCATTGCCGCAGCCACCCTCCTTCCCGAATACATGCTGTGCGGTAACTCGCAGCAGCTGGTTGTGGCCAACCAGTCTACCAGCCCCCTCATAGCCCGCTGGAACTGGGAGTTCCGCAATGCTGCCGGACAATTGGTATATGAATCTGCTTCGCAAACTGCAGACTTTACTTTCCCAATACCCGGAACATACACTGTAAAGCTGGCTACCAACCGCGGCCTCCAATGTCCGGACTCTACAGAAGCAACCGCACTGGTATACCCCGGTTTCAACCCCGCCTTTTCATCTACCGGCAGTTGCATCGCCAACCCGGTCATCTTCAACGACCACACCACCTCCAGGTTCGGCACAGTAAATTTCTGGAACTGGGATTTCGGGGTAACATCTTCGCAAACAGACCGGTCATCGGACCAGCATACGCAATGGGCTTACCCTGCAAGGGGCCGGTATACCGTTACCCTCATTACGCATAACTCCGTTGGTTGCAAGGATACGCTGCAGCAACCGGTGGATATACTCGACAAGCCACCCATATTGCTGGCGTTCAGGGATACGCTGATCTGTCCACCCGACCCGCTCACACTGCAGGCATCGGGAACAGGGGTATTCACCTGGTCGCCCACGGTGAATATGACCGGCGCGCAAACACCCACGCCACGGGTGAATGTAACGGCCGACACGAAGTACTATGTAGACCTCGATCAGAACGGCTGCCTGAACCGTGATTCGGTGATGATACGCACCACCACCCACGTGGCCCTGCAAATGCCTCCTGACACGGTAATTTGCCTCGGTGACACCATCAGGCTGCAACCACAGTCGAACGCATTGCGCTATTCCTGGACGCCTGCAACGGGCCTTCTGTCACCTGCAGCTCCCGCACCATTGGTAAGCCCTCCGGGAGATACCCGGTATTTCCTCACGGCAGGCATCAGCGCCTGCACCGCCAGCGGGGATATATGGGTACGCACCGTACCATACCCTGTGGCCAGGGCAGGGAACGATACCATCATCTGCTTCGGTACACCGGCGCAGCTGCATGCATTGACAGACGGCAGCGCCTTTACCTGGACTCCCACGCTGCCTGCCGTGTTAAACCCGCTGATACAGCCACCGTCAAGCACCGCATATGTTTTCACCGCTACTGACACACGTGGGTGCCCCAAGCCCTCGCGTGATACTGTACTGGTTACCGTGTTACCCAAAGTACAGGCTTTCGCCGGGCGCGATACAGCTGTGGTTACCGGGCAGCCATTACACCTTCAGGCATCGGGAGGCAGCAGTTACCTGTGGTCGCCGGCGGAAGGTATTTCAAATATCCGTATACCCAATCCCATCGCTGTATTCAGCAGGCCGGGCAGTGGCTACCGGATAAAAGTACTGGTACAGGATCAGGCAGGCTGTGCAGATTCCGCGTTCATACTGGTGAAGGTCTATAATACGCTGCCGCAGGTATTTGTTCCTACCGCCTTTACGCCGAATGGCGACGGCATCAACGACTGGTTGCGGCCTATCGGCGCGGGCATCAGTGAAATCCGCTTCTTCAGGGTGTATAACCGGTGGGGGCAACTCGTATACAGCGGCAAAGAAAATAACCGTGGTTGGGATGGGCGCATCAATGGAGAGCTGCAGGGCAACGGTGTTTTTGTATGGCAGGTAAGTGCGGTGGATTTCCTCGGGGCCGACTTCTTCCTGAGCGGCACAGCCACCCTGTTACGATAACACTTATATTCGCATATGGCTTCGAATCACCACTTGCCCGTCATCCGCATACATGACATCTGCACGCCGTTGAAAGCAGAGGTATTCAGCATATTCCGGCACGAAGAGCAGGGCCGCGCAAGCCTTCCGCAACCACATAAACACGACTTCTTCATGCTGCTCGTTGTTGCCCGCGGGAGTGGCAACCACACTATCGATTTCACCCCATATCCTGTTAAATCCGGGTCCGTATTTTTCCTCGCACCCGGGCAGCCGCATGACTGGGAATTGTCTCCCGGCACGAAGGGGTTCCAGCTGATGTTCGGCAGTGATTTCCTGACGGGTGATACATTGCAATGGCCTTTCTTCTCATTTTCCGCCCATCCTTTCCTGCAGCTTACACCGGCAAAAATGGTCCCCGTGTTACAGGAACTCGAAAGTATCCTGGAGGAATATACACTGGCGGATTTCATGTCTGTCCGCATCATTACCTTCCGTTTACTCGCGCTGCTGTCTGTCCTGGAGCGGCATTACGACGAAGCACACCCCACCGGCAACCAGCCACCGGTACAACGCCTGGTGAAGCAATTCCTGTTGCTGCTGGAACGTAATTACCGGGAAAATGCCACCGTAGAGTTTTATGCGGCTCAACTCCATGTAACACCCCAATATCTCAACATTGTTTGCCGGAAAGAAACCGGTATAACGGCAGGCAACCTCATCCGGCGAAGGCTGCTGCTGGAAGCACGCCGCCTGCTTTCCCTCACCACGCAGGACGTGAAGGAGATCGCATACGCACTGGGCTTTTCTGACACCTCCTACTTCTCCCGCTTCTTCCGCCGCTATACCGGGCAGGCCCCTCTTGCCTTCCGCCAGCAGATTCAGAAAGTACCCGGATCAGCACAATAAACTCCCTTTCTTCCCCCCCTTTGCAGGTAAATTTGATATTCAACACCGAAACATGAAGATCATTTTACTGGCGCTCGCTCTTGGCCTTACGATGCCCGCCTGCGCACAGCATGAAAAAGAGATGAGCAAGATGGACAACAGTGCAAATAAAAGACTGCAGGCTGCCGCAGCAGCAGGTGATGTAAATGCCATTCGCGAAGCAATCCGCACCGGTGCGCAAATTGAGTTCCGGGATACCGACGGGCGCACACCACTGATGACCGCTGTGTACAAACATCATACAGATGCTGCACGGGAGCTGATCGGCGCTGGTGCCAGTGCGAATGCACAGGATAAGATACTGAACTCCCCCTTCCTGTATGCAGGAGCCGAAGGCATGACTGATATTGTTCGGATGTGTATGAAAGCAGGGGCAGATTATACCGTTTACAACCGCTATGGCGGATCTGCCCTCATTCCCGCATGCGAGCGCGGACATGTTGAAACGGTGAAGGCCATCCTGGAAGACAAAAAATTCCCCATCAACCACATCAACCGCCTTGGCTGGACGGCCCTGCTGGAAGCTGTAATACTCGGAAACGGGGGTAAAGCACATATAGAGATCGTGCAACTGCTGATAGACCGCGGTGCAGATCTCAACATTGCTGATAAAGACGGCGTTACAACACTGCAACATGCCCGTCAGAAAAAACAAAATGAAATAGTACGCCTCCTCGAACAGGCTGGCGCAAAATAAACACTTAGTGTGATAGGCGAGAGGAAGAATGAAGAAGGCTGCTCAACAGAGCGGCCTTTCTTTTATCCCACAGGTAAACAATTTTCATGACAGGATCACTTATGAATCTGGGGCGATTCCTGCATCCTGGGTGCCTTCTTACTGCCTCCGGACTGCCTTTGTACTGCCTTTAGACTCCTGTTACACTAAGGGTAGACTTCCTCTACACTGCCTTCCACTGCCTTTAGAACCCTTTTTAACTGTATCCGGGCATCAGTTTACATGTTTACTGTGTAAACACCTGTAGTTACACAAACAAATTAGCGTGGATATTATGTTTTTGCCTGCATATCCGGAATGATTACTTTTGATCAGCGCTGGTTAAATAAGCCACCAGTCCCTAATATTTTAAGGATTCTTTTCTGCGAAACCACCCTGAAAAACAATGCATATTATTGCCCCGATAACCCGGTTGCTGGATGCTGGCTGCGAACACGTTCCGAAAGAGATACGGGTCCAGATAAGGATCGTTAACTCCCTCGCAGTTGCAATAGGTTCAAGCTTGTTTGTGCTGGGTGTTATTTACTACTTCATCAGCAACGCCCCTGTTACATTCTACGCAAATTCACTTGCCCTCGTTTTATTCAGCAGCGTTATACTTTTAAATCGTTTAGGAAAATTCCAGATAGCCGCGGTATGGCTGGTACTGCTGCAATCGGTATGGGCGGTGTATTACGATATGCTTCTTGGGCCGGGCGTATTGTTTATTACGGCATGCATATCCATGATCAGCCTTACTTATCTGACTATCGAAAACCATGTTCGGCAGATATTGGCCGTTGTAATGCTTAGCGTAGCCATTATAGTAATGGAATGGCATTTTGTGGAGGGCCAGCCGCCAATGCTCCCACTAACAACCAACGTGCAGCTCTCACTCCGCTGGATCAATGTGGCATGGCACATAGGTATCACACTACTTTGCATCTATCACTACAAAAAATCTTACAACTCACTTTTAGAGCAGCTGCAGCATAAAACGGATGAACTGGAAAAAGCCAATAACTCACGGAAACTGTTTTTGCAGGAAACCAGCCATGAGATCCGGAATCCGCTGAATGCTATATTCGGTATTGTACAACTGATGCGGATGGATCTTCAGCACGGCCGTACTCCGCAGGATATGGGCAACCTCGTGGAGCATTTGTATGTGGCAAGCTTCAATGTAAAAGATATCATCAACAATGTGCTGGAGCTTTCCCGCATTGAATCCGGGCAAAGAGATGAAGTACGTATCAATGAAGTCAAAACCCACACTTTCCTGAACAACATCATCCGGATATATGAACTCCTGGCACACACCAAATCAGTCACCATCCGCCTCGAAACAGGGCCGCGTATGCTCCCCCTCATCAGGACCGATGAAGTAAAGCTCTCCCAGATCCTCAATAACCTCATGACCAATGCCATTAAGTTCACTGTCAATGGCACAGAAATATTGGTGAAATGCGATGTGACAGAAAAGGATTGGTTCATCAGTGTTACCGACCATGGTGGCGGCATACCTCCCGAAAAGCAGGAAGTTATTTTCGAACCATTTGTAGCGGTAAAATCTTCCTTTATTGAAGGTACCGGGCTGGGCCTCCATATCACCCAGCACTTCGCTAAACTGCTGGGTGGTATTGTGCGGGTTAGTTGTGTGGAAAACGTTAGTTCTACTTTCACGGTTACATTCCCTATTCCTGAAGGTGTTACCATCCCTGAACCGGCGCCCCCCGCACCCAATACACCCCGCTTTACAGGAAGTACAGTGCTGGTGGTGGAAGATGACAGGATGAACCAGGTCATCCTCCGTAACTTCCTGCTGGCACAAGGCATTAAAGTACTGGCGGCGGAAAATGGAACCGATGGACTAACCCTGGCGCGGGAACAACACCCCCACCTCATCATCCTCGATTCCCATATGCCTAAAATGAATGGCCGCGAAATGCTGCAGCATTTAAAGAAAGACCCTGAGCTACAGCACATCCCCGTGATCATTGCATCGGGCGATGCATTCACTGAATCGGCCGACCGCTTCCGGCTGGAAGGGGCCAGCGATTATGTGGTAAAGCCCATCGAATTCACCGCGCTTGGGCATGTGCTGGAAAAACACCTCCAGCACGTGTAACTACTTCTCTCCTATCCACCAGCGGTTTACGGTATTCTCTTTCCCTTCGAGCACCACTTTGTAAAACTTTGAAGGCAGATCTTTCACGCTTACCACGGCATGGCGTTGTCCAGCAGGTACTTCCGCCAGTAAACGGTAGTCATCCGTACCGCCAGTTTTATACGCATTGGTGACAGTCACCCATATCTTCACCGTTCCCCCGGGGTCAGGATTTACCCAGGTAATATCCAGTGCATCGCGGAAGCAGTTCACTACCGGCTGCGCAACGGAAACCTTACCCGTCAGTGCCACACCATCAGACTCGCGGCTTACATGCTGCGGCAGCGGCAGTTGAAGGAACCGTGCAATGGTAGGCATAATGTCTACCACACCGGGATAGGATATTCTGGCGTATGTATTGGGTTGCTGTATGTTAGATATAATCCAGCCGGAGCGCTGGCGGTAAGATTGGCCGCCGTGGTGCTTGCCGGTTTGCTCATCCCGGCCATGATCTGTTGTAATAACGATCAGCCAGTCTTCCTTAAACTGCTTCTTACGATACTGCACAGCCTCCCAGATCCTGCCTACCTTCTCATCCATCTTCTGAATTGCGGATGCAAATTCGGGACTGTCGCCATACATATGGCCCATATCATCGGTATACTCCAGATATACCCAGCTGAGGTCCGGCGCCTGCTGGCGGATGGATTTGGCAGCCTCTTCCGATACATGTGCATCAATCCGCTCCATATATGCCTTTTTACGGTCGTGCGGGAAGCGGACGGTATCCAGCTCGTATCCGTCGTATTTAATGTCAATCGGGAGGTTACCCGTGGCCTCCAGGCGGTCGCCCACCAGTTTGGTACGATTATCTAACCAGCTGCTGTAAATAGCCGTCTTTTTCTGCGGGAAGTGGGTTTTGAAAGTCCGGAAGATGGTCCAGTACTGGTAATTAGGGGCAGCAATATCGTTGTCCCACACATTATGCTTGTTAACCCAGGTACCCGTAAGTACGCTGTTATAGCCTACGGCAGAGATGGTAGGCGTTTGGGAATAGCCCCCTTTTTCACCGCCCACAAATGCCCGCATATAACTACCGGATTTTATAATACTTTTAAGATGAGGTAGTTGCGCCTGTTCAAGGACATCCGCGGAGATACCATCCACGATAATGAATACTGCTTTGCGCTGCTGGCCGGAAACGGACGCGGCCCAGCATACCGCGAAGAATAAGCACAGGTATTGTTTCATAGCTGTTAAAAATACATTTATTAAATTTAAAGCCTAATCTCCTTTAGTTATGAAAATGAAAAATGCCATCCTTTGTCTTTTCCTCGCCGGCGCGCCGGGTATGAGTGCCCTGGCCCAGAAAGCCACGCTTACGAAATTATGGTCTACCGACACCACGCTGAAGGTACCCGAATCCGTATATTTCGATGCCAAACGCGATATCCTTTATGTCACCAACATCGACGGCGAGCCGTGGGGGAAGGATGGACAAGGATTCGTATCCCGCGTATCTCCCAAGACAGGTAAGATCGAAACGCTCCGTTGGGTAGAGGGCCTGAACGCCCCCAAAGGCATGGGCGTATATAAAAACCGCCTGTATGTGGCAGATATGAACGAAGTGGTAGTTATCGATATAGACAAAGGTGCTATCGAAAAACGCATCCCAGTCGCTAATGCCGAAGGCCTGAACGATGTTACGGTCGCTAAAAACGGACAGGTGTTCGTAACCGATTCCCGTAAGAAGACCGTACACGTAGTAGTGCCCGAAGTACCCAACAGCGTTTACCCTGCCAATGGACTGAAAGGACCCAACGGTATCCTCGCCAGCCCCGCCGGCCTGCTGGTACTCGATAATAACTCCGTGAACAAAGTAAATGCCGATGGCTCACTTACAGTAGTAGCGCCCGCATCTTCCGGTGCAGACGGTATCGAGCATGTAAAAGGCGACGAATACATCGTATCCTGCTGGAAAGGGGATGTGTATTATGTAAATATCAAAAACAACACTTCCGAAAAAATCCTCGACACACAGGCCGAAAAGCTGCAAACTGCCGACATCGGATATGATGCCAAAAAACGCATCGTTTACATCCCTACCTTCTTCGGAAACCACGTAACAGCCTATCAACTCACTGTCAACTAAAAATACCCTCTGCCGGAAAGCCGCCAATTGCTTTCCGGCAGTTACAACACCTGCATGAAATTTCTCCCCCTGCTCGCCTTACTGTTCACACTCTTTACCGCAAAAGCACAAACTTCGCGGCAGGCCTATGTTTTTTCCCACCTTTCCAAGGAGAACGGGCTTACCGGCGATCACGTGTCCAACATCCTGCAAGACAAAAAAGGTTTTATCTGGATTGCCAGTAACGCCCTGCAACGGTTCGATGGGGAGAATTTCATTACCGTTACCCAATTCGACCGGCTGCCCGGTTCTATCTTTTACGACGATATTGCCCTGTATGAAGACCATCAGGGCCGCATCTGGATCGGTGCACCGGACAATATCCGGATGTACGACCCGGTAACTGCCCGCATCACTACCATCCCCATAGATGCCACCATTAAGCCCGGTACAGAAATCGGCTGCTACGCCTTTCTGCAGGATCATAAAGGCCAGCTTTGGATGACTGCTGACGCAGGACTCCTCCAACTCGACCCCGTGCTGCACCGCTTCCGCCGCCCCAACAACATCCCCGACAGTATTGCTTCCAGAATGCGCTCTGCTATTATGGAAGACGCCTTCGGCCGCCTGTGGATCAGCGGACTGAAAGAAATATACATGATCCCGCAAGACCGTAGTCAGATATACAGTCCACATAACAACCCGCATAATTACCCCCTGCTCAACATTCAAACGAGCGTTAAAGAAATTATGGAAGATCACCGGCAGCGCCTCTGGGCAGCCACCCGGGGTACGAACGAACTGCTTTGCTGGGTGCCCGACAGTAGCGGGCTTCGGCGTTTCCAGTTCCAATACGGCAACAAAGGCCCTGATCAGGTGTATGAGCTTGCCGAAGATCATCACGGCAATATATGGGCGGGCATGCAATCCTCCGGGCTATACCGGTACAATGATGCCGACGGCAAATTCTCACTGCATATTTCCGCCTCAAAATCTCCGCTGGGGCTGCACCTCAGTTACGAAACCAATTGCCTCTTTCCCGACCGCGACGGGCATATGTGGGTGGGTACAGACAAAGGAGTGAACATCCTCAGTCTGCACAACGAAGGCTTCATCCGCCTCGACCTTCCTCCCAAGCCCGGGCAGGAAATTGAAATGACCGGCTTACTAACCGCCAAAAACGGCGAGGTATTTATGGCTTACTGGGGTGCTGGATTCTCGCACCTGCGTGCTGATCTCACTCCGGTTAAACATTATACATATGGCCCCGGAGGTATCCCGGAAGACAGGAACCTGGTATGGAGCCTCGCAGAACTGCCGTCAGGACATATTCTCGTAGGGCAGGAAAACGGGATGGTATCAGAATACGATCCCCGGATACAAAGCTTCCGCCACCACAGGCCTCCGGGCTTCCACGACCAGCCCGTGCTAACCATGTACCCCGAAAACGATACCACGGTATGGACCGGACTCTATAAACACGGACTGGCACAATGGAACCCCAAAACCGGGAACGTAGTGAACTATCCGGAACTGACCGAATTCATCCGGCGGAATACCGCCATCACCTCCATTGTTCCGGGGGGAGATAGTCTATTGTGGCTGGGATCTACCCGGGGCGGAGTGGTACGCTTCCGGAAGCGCGACGGGCAGATATCTTCTGCTGCCATGTTTATGCGCGGCGGTACCGATACGGTACGTAACATAACTGCACTGCAACTGCTCAACGATACCACACTCATCGCCGGTACCGATCATGGTATATACTTTTACTTCCCTGTTTCCGGCAATTGGGAAACACTGATGGTGAATAACCGGCAGTTCGATGAATGGATACTTTCCATGGCTCCCGCCGGCCGCAGCCGTTTCTGGATCACAACAACCTCCGGGTTTTACCGGCTGAACAGTGCTACCCGCTCACTCACTGCCTTTGTGCAGAACAATGATATCATAACAGATTCGCGTAAGGTGCGGCGCAGCATCGTGAGCCTCGCCGATGGCCGCCTGCTCATAGGCGCATCCGATCATGCCGTTGCCTTTTTCCCTGATAAGCTGGAAGTAAAACCCGCCCCGCCCGATGTAACGATCGTAGAGTTCAGGTTGATGAACCAACCCATCATGGTGGATTCTGCATTGTTCTTTAACCGGCCGGTATTGTTGAAGCATGGCCAGAACTTCTTAGGCATCGATTTCAAATCACTGCAATATCACGGGGAAAAACTGCAATACTTTTACCAGCTCGAAGGACTGGATGATGACTGGATTGCTGCGGAAAATGTACTCTCTGCCAGGTACACCAACCTCCCTCCCGGTGAATATACTTTCCGCGTAAAGGGAATGAACATGGCGGGTATATTCTCGCGCAACACCACGTCATTGAAAATCATTATTCAGCCTGCTTTCTGGCAAACATGGTGGTTCAGGGTCTTGTTGTTTGTATTGGCAGCGGGACTGGTTTACGGTTATTTCCGCTTCCGGATGTACCTCGTAAAGAAGGATGCCCGTAACAGAGCCGCTTTCCGGGAAGAGCTGTCGCAGCTGGAAATGAAGGCCCTCCGTGCACAAATGAACCCTCACTTCATCTTCAACGCACTCAACTCTATTCAGACATTCATGCTGAAGAATGAGACCGATACAGCACTGGCATACCTCAGCCGCTTTGCAAAGCTCATCCGTAACGTGCTCGACCATTCCCAGCTTAACAATATTTCCATCACCCGGGAAACGGAGATGCTGGAAAACTACCTCGAGCTGGAACGCCTCCGCCTCGACGGGCGCTTCAATTACACCATTACCGTAGATCCGGATCTGGATCAGGATTTCACCGAGATACCCGCCATGGTACTGCAGCCTTTCATAGAAAATGCTATCTGGCACGGGCTGCAGCATAAGTCAGGAAATGGGGAGCTGTATATTAATTTCAAACGGGAGGGTCAGCAGATCCATTGTGTGATAGAAGATGACGGCATTGGCCGGGAAGCCGCCACTACATTAAAGCAACACAGCCACCCCGCCCACGTTTCACGGGGCCTGCAAATAACAAAAGACCGGCTGCAGATATACAACAGCCGGTACAATATGGATGCGTCTTTCGATATCGAAGACCTTAAAGATGATAATAGTAATGCTGCGGGCACGAGGGTTAACCTCTGGTTCCCGCTCACGGAAGATTAGCCAAGGCCTATTTCCGTATGGCGTTCGGGGATCTCTACATCCTGGAACCCCTTCTTCAGCAGCCAGTCTTTGAAAACAGTCTGCACTTCGTATTCTCCATGTACGAGGAACAGCTTCTTCACATCACGCGGGTTCTGGCAGGCAAGCCACTGGCTCATATCTTCATAATCGCCGTGTGCGCTCATGGCGCGGATGATACCTACTTCTGCTTTCACTTCATGTCTTTCTCCATAAATAGATACTTCTGTAGCGCCGCGCATGAGGCGGCCGCCGAGTGACTGGGGTTCGCAGTATCCGACAATGAGGATGGTATTCCTCACCTGGTCGATGTTATTGGCGATGTGGTGTTTTACACGCCCGGCTTCCGCCATGCCCGATGCGGAAATGATTACACAAGGCTCCTTACGGAAGTTCAGCATCTTGGATTCTTCTACCGTTTTGATGTAACGCAAACCGGGGAAGCTGAACACATCTTCGTCCACTTCCAGCATTTTGGCCACTTTGCGGTTGAAGCACTCCGGGTGCATGCGGGTTACCTGTGTAGCTTCGAGGGATAGCGGGCTATCCACGAAAAGTTCTACTGGCGGGAGCTTACCGGCCAGCTGGGCACGGTTGAGTGCATACAGGATCTCCTGTGTGCGGCCTACGCTAAAGGCAGGGATAATGAGCTTCCCTTTCTTCATCACACAGGTTTCATTGATATATCGCAGCAATTCTTCATCGGCAGGAGCAATATGCGGATGGAGCGTACTGCCGTAGGTAGATTCCATGATGATATAATCTGCCTGCGGGAACTCTTCGGGAGATTTCAGGATGGGATCGCCATAGCGCCCGATGTCTCCACTGAAAGTGATACGCTCCGTTTTACCGTTCTCCTGAATACGGAGGTGTACACAGGCGCTGCCGATGATGTGACCGGCATCGGTAAACATCACTTCCACGTCTTCATCGATCTTAAACCATTTACCATAGTCTACCGGTGTGAGCTGATCAATGGCGCGCTTGGCATCGTCGATTTTATATAACGGTTCGATATATGGTTTCCCTTCACGGGCGTTCTTCTTATTCACGTATTTGATATCATCTTCCTGGATCTCTGCGGAATCGAGGAGGAGGATCTCGGTAAGGTCTCTGGTGGCCGGGGTGCAATAGATCTTACCGCGGTAGCCCAGCTTACTGAGGCGCGGCACGAGGCCGGAGTGGTCGATGTGGGCATGGGAAAGGATCATCAGGTCGATCTCTTCCGCATCAAAACCAAAGTCGAGGTTGAGGGGTGTGGTTTCGCGGCCCATCCCCTGGTACATACCGCAGTCGAGTAATATCTTCAATCCTTTTCTCAGGGTAATCAGGTGCTTGGACCCTGTTACCGTGCGTGCTGCTCCGTGAAATGCGATCTTCATGTTGTTGCTTTTTTAAAACTCCACGTAATTTTGAACCGGGCGATTTCCACATTGTCTTTACTGCGGCCGGTTACTTCTACAGTAAGGGCCACGGGTTCGCCGGTTGTTATCGTGTGTGCGATGGCGTCGCGGATTTGCGTACCGGCATCGCAGGTGAAATATGTTCTTGTTTTGGCCTTCTTCAGAAAGATGCCCTCCATCCCCGTTACCAGCATCGATACTTTCGCGGGGGCGCTGCTGATATGCCCCATTGCCAGTACGCCGCTGCTCATTTCTGCAGCCATGGCAAGGCAGGCGAAGTAGGTACTGCGGAAAGGGTTCTGCGACAGCCACCCGAAAGGTACCGAAGTGGTACATGATTCTTCCGAAGCTGCACTTGCCCTGACACCCGAGATCCAGGCGCTGGGAAGTTTGTACAACAGGAACAACGAAAAGCTGAACCGGTTGTTCACACGTTTGAAAAATTGGGCAGTGCTTCGGGACGTATCCATACTGATGAGGGTTTTACAGTTTCCGGACGTATGTATAAGTATCTCGCTGGGCGTTCACTTCCGGCGTTCCTTCTTCCCTATGGATGGGGAGGTTCCGGCCGTCGTCCCCCAATATTACGGCATTTGTGTTATCTGCCAGCTGTAAGGCTATAATATCTTTCAGCTGTTGCCGGTAGATGGGTTCGTAGATAGGGAAGCACACTTCTATACGGCGGTGGAGGTTGCGGTTCATCCAGTCTGCCGAGCCCATAAATATGGCTTCGTTGCCACCATTATGGAAAATAAAAACCCGGGCATGCTCGAGGAAGCGGTCCACAATACGCCGCACACGAATGCCTTTACGGGGTACGATGCAGCAGATGCTCCTGACGATCAGGTCTATCTCTACTCCGGCATCCGCAGCGTCATATAACGCCGCTATCATACTCTTTTCCTGCAGGTTGTTCAGCTTAATGGTGATACGGGCGGGCTTCCCGTTGCGGGCAGCTTCCGCTTCGGCATGTATCAGTGATTTGAATCGGTCTACCAGGTTAAACTGCGCCACCAGCAAATGCTCAAAATGCATAAAATTGAAACGCCCGGGCTGGATGCCTGTCTGCATATAAATAAACAGCAACTCCAGCTCCTGCGTAATCCCCTGGTGACGGGTGAATAATATATGATCCGCGTAAAAGCGCGCGGTACTTTCATTGAAGTTACCTGTTGCCAGCAGGGCGGTATGATCCCAGTGCATGCCGCGCTTACGTTTCACCAGTGCTACCTTGGCGTGTACCTTCAACCCGGGTATGCTGTAAAGGATCTTGACGCCTGCGGCTTTCATGCGCTTGGCCCAGCGTATGTTGTTCGCCTCATCGAACCGGGCCTTTAATTCTACCATCACCGTTACCTTCTTCCCGTTTTTGGCGGCGCTCATAAGCGCATGTACGATGCGCGATGTGGAGGCCACGCGGTAAAGGGTAACATATATTTCCCGCACATCCGGGTCGGCGGCGGCTTCATTGAAATATCTCAGGATGTAGTCGTATTGCTGATATGGTATATGCAGCATTACATCGCGTTGCTGGATCTGACCGAGCAGGCTGCTTTCTGCTTCCAGCGCATTGCAATGCACAGGAGGCATCTTCGGATAGGAGAACGAAGGATCGGACGGCAGGGGAAGGTCGGCCAGATCGCGCAGGTTGTGGTAACGCCCGCCTGCAGCCATTTCCAATGCGGCGATGCGGAAATGCTCCGCCAGCTGATCGCGCAATGTTACAGGCATGGCCGCATCGTACAGGAAACGGGTGGGTACACCCATGTTCCGTTGCACCAGCATATCTTCCACCTTTTGCAGGAGGTGACCGCTGAACTCGTCCACATCAATCTCCGCATCCCGCGTAACCTTAATACTGTAGGCAGCTTTAATGCCTACATGCGGAAACAGGAAATCGAGGTGCTGCCGGATGGCATCGTCGAGGAAGAGGATATCGTTACCGGAAAGGCGGAGGAAGCGTGGCAGATGGTCGGACGGGATGTTGACGATCCCTGTGCCACCGTCTTCAAGGCACACCACGAGGTATAATGCGTTGTTTTCGAGGAACAGCTCCATGGGTTGCCCGAAATGGAGTTTTACAGGCTGCAGGTAGGCCAGGATCGTATTATAGAAATACTCGCGGATGACCGGAAGATGTTCCGCTGCAGGAGGCTCCCCATAATACAACCGGATGCCTTTCTCCCGCATATCCGGGATAACGGACTGTGTGAAGATGCGCCCGTATTCATTCAGCTGCCGGGCTATTTCCTGCTGCGCAGCAGCGAGGGCACCTTGTTCCGCTTCGTGCAATTGATGCAGTGCCAGCAAAGCCGGCATGCGTACACGAAAAAACTCATCGAGGTTAGAGGAGAATATGGAAAGGAACCGGACGCGTTCCATTAATGGAACGGCCTTATCTTCCGCCATGGTGAGCACCCGGTAATTAAAATACAGCCAGCTCAGGTCTCTGTCGTTCAGGGGTATGGTTTGTTGCTCCAATGCTTAGCTTTTTGCATTGAAGAATATCGCCGCCACTGTGAATGCGATCACAGATGCCACGATGCCAAACATGAAAGTATTATATGCCAGGCGCAGCAACCGGTATTTCCGGCCCAGCACCACACCGAGGTTGTATATATCATGGATCATGTTGCTGTAGAGGTAATCCGGGTTTTTGATGATCGTTTCCATGCCTTCTTCATACTCCGGGTACGACATCTTGTGGAAGTTACCGAAGAAAAGGAGGTTCGATTTCTTGTTTTTAATGTCTTCTTCCGTAAAGCGCCCGCTCGTTACATTGGGCCTTGTAGCCAATACGGCAAACACAATAGTGGTAACACAGGTGGCGAGGAAGATGATAGCGGGCAGGGTAAAGCTGGGATAATCTTCCAGCTTGCGGAGTAGTACAGACAGTAGTACTGATATGATAATGGAATTCACCGATATCATAATATTCGCTTTGGAATCTGCCATGGAGCTAAGCCTGATGTGGTTGGTACCTGTTGTCCTGAACATGGTTTCCACGCCGGGTTTCTTCTTTTCATCCTTCCCGGCATTCTCTGCTTTCTTCTCCGCAGGGGCCTTGCCGGATTTTTCTTCCATGGCTTCGCGCTGCTTTTCTTCCAGCTTTATCTTCAGTTTCTCCAGGTTCTCTTCTTTCTGGGAATTAAGCAGGGTGCGGCAGTAGGCAGTATGGTATTGATGGCTTTCGAGGAAATGGATACTGGTGCGCGTCCATTCGGCGCCGCTGATCTTATTACCGGTGGCCAGTTCTGCTTCACTGCGGAGCAGTTTATTACGTTTGGAGAATTCTTTGCTGCCGAGGTGAAAAAGGTCGGCATCACAAACGATCTGTTCTAACAGATTCTTCGGCTGTTGGGGGATATGCGTTGCCAGTATGCAATCTGCTGCTGCACGGGCCATATCATCGGGGAGGTTATGTTCTTTGGCAAAAGAAAGCACCGCATCTGCTCCGGAAGCTTCATGGCGGTTGCGCTCCCCTTCCAGGTAGCCCATATCATGGAACCAGGCTGCCAGCATTACAACCAGATGGTCGGCATCTGAAAGGCGGTAATAAGCCGCTATCTGATCGGCCGCCTGCACTACCTGGCTGGTATGTACGAGATTATGGTATACCAGCACAGGGCTGGGGTGCGATTCGTACTGCCGGGTCACATATGCCTGCGCGGCTGCTATCACTGAACTAATTTCCATCTGGTGGTGTATTTACTATATTCCAAATTACGGCATTTTTTGCGTTAATTTTATCCTATAAAGAATGGCTTATGAAGATGTTTCCTCGTCTGTTGCCCGTAATCCTGCTGCTGTCTTGCCAGTCTGCAGGCGAAAACGGCGGCCGGCAACAAACTTCCCCGGAAGGTTACCGGTTGGAACAATTTGAACGTTTCAGGGTTCGCGAGTCTCTTCAGGAGATCTCCGGCCTGGTATTTCACCGCGACGAAGCCCATTTCATCGCCAACAACGATGAACAGGGAAAGCTCTTCCAGGTAGATCTTCGCACCAACGCCCCATACCCTTCCTGGAAATTCGGGAAGAGCGGGGATTATGAAGAGACTGTTTTTACCGGTAAAGACTGGTTCGTGCTTAAAAGCAATGGTACCATGTACCGGATAGACGGGATGTTTTCCGATTCCGTTTCCTCCACCGAAGCACATTTCCCCCACACCTGGAAACGTGAGTTCGAAGCCGCGTATTATGACCGGGGTACCGATCAGATCGTTGCCATCTGTAAGAACTGCGAAGCCGACAAAGGGCAGCGCCGTACCAGTGCTTATGCTTTCAGGCCCGATTCCATGAACTGGTCTGCCGACCCACTGTTTGTGCTCCCGTACGACAGTATCCCCCGCCTCAAAGAAGGTTCCGCCAAGCACTTCCGCCCATCAGCCGCCGCTGTGCATCCCATTGAAAACAGGGTATATATCGTGGCGTCTGTGAATGAATTGCTTGTCATTTCCGACCTTCAGGGCAATATCATGGAAACACACCGCCTCCCCCGGAAAAATTTCTCCCAGCCCGAAGGCATCACCTTCGCTCCCAACGGAGACATGTATATCTCTAACGAAGGCGACGAAGATCACACGGCCGATATTCTCAAATTCAAATACCACCCTAAGAATTGAAATACCTCGCACTCATATTCCTCACCTGTTTTGCGCTGCAGGCATCCGCGCAGGAAGACAGCATTCAGCAACGCATCATCCTCATCGGTGATGCCGGTGAAATGCGCAATGGCATCAATCCGGTAGTGGATGCAGTGAAGCGGAACTTCCAGCTGAACAAGGGCGTTAACACCGTGCTTTTCCTCGGTGACAATGTATATCCTTTAGGGCTTCCCAGTCCGCTGGCAAAAAACTTCCCTGAAGCCAAAAGCATCCTCGACTACCAGGTGAACCTCGTAAAAGGAACCGCCGCCAAAGGCATCTTTGTACCGGGTAACCACGACTGGTCAAAGCACCGGCCCGATGGCTGGCGGCAGATCCGTAACCAGCAGCAATACATCGATTCGCTAAAGCTCCCGAATGTGGATTTTCTCCCGAAAGACGGATGCCCCGGTCCCCTCGCCATCCCAATGGGAGAAGATGTAATGTTGATTGTGATGGACACCGAATGGTGGCTCTACCCCGGCGCCAAGCCCGGCCTCGAATCGTCATGCGATCAGAAAACGGAAGATGAAGTGCTGGCAGAATTAAAAGACATCGCAGCCGCCAACCCGGGAAAGCTCCTCGTGTTTGCAGCCCACCACCCGCTGCGGAGCAATGGTATCCATGGCGGTTATTATACCATCAAACAACACATCTTCCCCCTAACCGACGCTAAACCGAACCTCTACCTGCCACTGCCCGTCATCGGCAGTATCTATCCATTGGTGCGGGGCGTTTTCGGTACAAGGGAAGATCTGCCCCATCCGCTGTATAAGCGCATGATCCGTGGTATCGAAGAAGCCATCCCGGAAGAATCGCCCACCGTATTTGTGGCAGGCCATGAACATACCCTGCAGCTCATGCAGGACCGCAACCGGTATTACCTCGTAAGCGGTGCCGGTGCGAAAGACAGCCGCGTCAGGCATGGCCAGGGTTCATTATTCGTCAGCAAATATTATGGCTATAGCGTTATTACCGTGATGAAGAACGGGAAAGTGAAAGTGGACTTCTATAACGAAAACGATCCCACGCCCATCTTCTCCCATCAGCTGTTCGACCTCGCAGGGCATCGCAGCCGTCTTGCACAGGAAGCTGCCAAACCCAAGCCCGGTTCCGTCAACATGGCAGCCGATCCCCGGTATGTGCGCATCAACGGCTTCCACCGGCTCATGCTGGGCGAAAACTACCGGAAAGTATGGGCAACACCGCTCACCTTCCCTACCATCGATCTCGCTACCGTTAAAGGCGGACTGAAAGTAACCAAGCGCGGCGGCGGTATGCAAACCCGCTCTCTGCGGCTCGAAGACACTTCAGGCCGCGAATGGGTACTGCGCTCGCTGGTGAAAAACCCAACATCCGCTGTTCCCGAACCACTCCGCGAAACCTTTGCAAGGGAAATTGTGCAGGATCAGATATCCGCATCCAACCCATACGCACCACTTGTAGTTTCCTCACTGGCAGAAAAAGCCGGTGTGCCGCATACCAATCCCACCTTCGTTTATCTGCCGGACGATACCGCACTGGGCATCTACCGCCGCGATTTTGCCGGTGGGGTATACCTGTTTGAAGAACGCGAACCGGTAACCGCCGGTAAAACGTATAACACCCTTAAAGTCCTCGAGAACCTGCTGGAAGACAATGATAACTCCGTCAACCAAACTGCAGTATTGCAGGCCCGCCTGCTCGATTTCTTTATCGGTGACTGGGACCGGCACGACGATCAGTGGCGCTGGTGGGCGGAAAAAGATAAGAAGAAAAAGATCTTCAACCCCATCCCCCGCGACCGCGATCAGGCATTCTTCGTCAACGAAGGCATCATCCCCCGGATGGCCAGCCGTGCATGGCTAATGCCCAACATACAGGGGTTCCGGAAGAGTATCCCTAACATCAACGGCCTTAACTTCAACCCCCGTTACTTCGATCGCAACTTCCTCACCAACCTCTCTGAAGAACAGTGGGCGCAGCAGGCAGAAGCGTTCTCTAAACTGATGACCGATGCAACCATCGAAGAAGCCGTTCGCCAGCTGCCGGATTCCATCCGCCGCCTTACGGAAAGCATGATGGTGGAGCGGCTGAAAGCTCGCAGGGAAATCATTAAAAGCGAAGCCCTCAAATACTACCGCTTCCTCGCTAAAGGGGTAGATGTAACAGGCTCATTGAAAAATGAACAGTTCACCATCACACGCCTCGAAGATGGTAAGGTGCATGTACGTTCTCAGAAAATCAGTAAGTCGGGCGATCTGGAGCAAACACTGTTCGACCGCACTTTCGACCCCGCAGATACCAAAGAAGTAGCAGTATATGGCCTTGGTGGGCAAGATCGTTTTATACTCACCGGCACCGGTAATCCCCGCATAAGAGTGCGCCTCATCGGCGGTGCGGATAAAGACACTTATATAGACAGTGTTCCCGGCGGAGGTGGTAAGAAAGCCCTCATCTACGACCTGAAGCATAAGGAAGACAGCTTTGCTGTAGGCAACCGCACCGGCCTTCGCCTTTCCTCCCACCCCGATGTGATCCGTTACAACCGCATGGCTTTTAAATACAACAAGCTCATGCCGATGATTACAGGAGGCTATAACCTCGACGATGGATTATTACTCGGCGTGGGCCTTGAATATACCGGCCAGGGCTTCCGTAAAGATTCCTTTGCCGTACGCCACCGCCTCACCGGCATGCATGCCCTTGCAACTGAAGCATGGCAGTTCAGGTACGAAGGACAGTTCAACGATGTGATCGGCAAGGCAGATCTGCTACTCCATGGCATGGCACGTGCACCGCACAACACGGTTAACTTCTTCGGCTTTGGTAACGAATCAGTATACAATAAGGAAATAACCGACCCTGCTATACGTTACTACCGCAGCCGTTTCGATATTTATTCGGCAGAGGTGATGCTGCGTACCAACCTCGCACAGAATGTCCATTTCAGTATTGGCCCCTCCATCACAGCAGCTAAGCTGGAAGCGGAGAACAACTACGGCCGTTACCTGAATGAGTTCGCCAAGCCCGACTCTGCGCGCATCTTCGCCAATAAAAGCTACGCCGGGCTGAGGGGTAACTTCAGTATCGATACGCGCGATAATAAGCTCGTAGCTACCCGCGGATTGCTATGGAATACCTCTGTTCTCGGCAGTAAAGGTCTTACTGGTGCCAGTAACAATATGCTGCAGGTACGGTCAGACATGAGTATTTACGCCTCGCTCGGTCTCCCTCCCAACGTTGTACTTGTTACCCGGCTTGGTGGCGGATATACCTGGGGTAAACCGGAATTCTTCCAGGCGCTCAGTCTTGGTGGTACAGCCAACCTGCGCGGCTATCGCAACAACCGCTTCGCCGGGCATGGTATGTTCTACAACAATATGGAGCTGCGTATAAAGTTGTTTGATTTCACTTCTTACATTCTTCCCGGTTCCGTTGGTATGATTGCATTTAACGATGTGGGGCGTGTATGGTACCGTGGGGAAGATTCCGGGCAATGGCATAACGGCTTCGGCGGCGGATTGTACTTCTCCCCCGTTAACCTCGTAGTAGTCACTGCCGTGCTGGGGTATTCAAAAGAAGGTACATTGCCTTACGTAACGTTCGGTTTCAAGTTTTAGACCTTCACATAATTGGATATAAAAAAGGCTGTTCAGTAATATGAACAGCCTTTTTTTATGTGCAGTAAGTTGTGATTATGCTTTTCCCGCAGGTAACATTCTCCCCATGTTCACGGTGAGGCGGATGGCCTTCAGGCCGCTTACGCCCTGCAGCTCTTCCAGGTCCAGCTGCTCAATATCGCGCAACAGCACATCTTTATCGATCAGAAAATCGATGTACTTGCGATACTCTTCCGCTTCGCGGGTGTAGGAGTATACGATCGCGATCTTACCGGGCTGGGTCAGCCGCTCATTTGTATCACGGATACGTACTTTATCGATCCGCTTTTTCATGATCTCGTACCGCATATTATAAGCTCCTTCCACATCAAAACGCCGCTCATCTTTCCGGAAGCTGATGGCTATCGGGTTGGAATGCGCGAGGATCAGCTGTGTGGTTTGCAGCGGTAATTTAAGGGACGGCACCAGGTCATTCGTGATGCGCGCTATTTTAGCCATTGATGTAAGTTGCCACAGGCGCAGGTTACGAAGGTACATCATATCAAACTTGCGTTCGGGCGCGATGCTTTGGCCGATGTAAATATTATACTCCACCCCGTCTGTCCTGTACTTCTCAAAATAGCAGGGATAAGATTGCTGTAACTCATCCTTCTCTGTTTCAAGGAAGCGGTTGATGGCGGAATTGATCTCCCGCAGGCTGTCTTCATACTCACGGCGGTGATGATAGATATGGCCCGAATGCTTGTCGATCTTTGTGAAGTATTCGTTGAGCAGGGGTTTAAGATTCTCTTCACTATCATACAAATGCCGGAAGGTAGGTGCAATCTCGTGGTCGAGGAATTCGTTGATCTTCACTTCATCTTCTGCAAACAGCGTATCGTGCATGCTGTTGAGCATGCGGTTGTTCTTATACTGCAGTTCTTCCAGCAGTGGCAGGTGTAAACTGCCGTTAATACTCTTGAATGTTTGCTGGATGAGCTGCAGCTGCTCACGAATGTCGTCGCGGATAGCAGTGCCTCTTTCCACGGAACTGTTACGGATATCCACAGCACCGTATAGCGGGTATACATCTTCAAAAGCGATGTTACCGATATCTTTCTGCTTTACGTTCCTCGGCGTATGCAGGTATTCCCATGCGGCTTCGGTGAATTTCCATTCCACGGCAGGCTGCAGGGCGGTGAACTGATCTTTGATCACTTCATTTATACGCTCATTGGCCAGCTCCACGGTGCGGCCCAGCAGCATGGAACCCAAAGCATACACCGGCTGCAGGTGCGACAGTATCTCCCAATCCAGCGGTGTCTGACCGGAGGTGGCCAGTTCCAGCATTCCCAGCAGGTTATTCTCGTGCAGGATGGGGAAAAGGATAAAGCTTTTGATACCGTGTAACGGCAGGTACTTCAGGAAGGGATACAGCTCTACCGATTGGCGGGATACTTCCTGCAGTACCAGCGGCCGCGGATTAGCACGGAGGAAATCCATGAGCTGATCGTTCAGCGCTAACCGCTCCTGATCACTGCGGGCACTGCTGAAGATGATGCTCTGCGACACATAAGTGGTTTCGAGCACGCTCCTGTTATTCACTTTCAGGAAAGGAATGAGGTGGATATTCAGATCTGCCCTGCCGGTGAGGGTTTTGAGGTACTCACGGGCCTGGGTATACGTTTTCAGCTCATTATCTTTCCGGATATTCAGCACCAGGCTCTTCATGCCATCCACCACATAATCGCGCGTCACATCCTGGATGGTCCAGATCACGAACCCTTCCAGTTCAAACGATTCCAGCGGCACCAACTGCTGCAGGGTGGAAAGGTCCTGCGCCCTGAAATCGCCGGCGCAGATGCTGCCGCAATCCAGCTTGGGGAGTTCACCTTTGAGGCGTACATCCACAAAACGGGCGTCTATATTTACTTTGATGTATTTATTCAAACCGTCTTCCGGGAAGTTAACGGTATGGATGATGTCTGTATCGTAATTGATCTGCAGGTTATACCACCGTTCAAGGATCAGTTTGTAAAGCCAGGAAAGCTTATCACGACGGATCTTTTCGGCAGACATTCCTTTGGGCATGGCCAGCAGCTCCTTCCCGTCTTCGGAAAAGATCTGTTGAAACTTATCGGAGTAATAGAAAATGGCGAACCGGTAAGGCACCCCAATGCCGAAGATATCCCTCGTATCGTCGATGGTAACAGGGAAAACGGTGGCGGTAACAAGGTCAAGGTATTCCTGGTAACGGCCTATTTCCACATCGCTGGCAAGTGGCTTCTGTAGTTCCGGGTTGCTTTCGAAGTGGCGTACGATTTCAGTAAAGAATGCAGCCCGGGCACCCTTGGCCTTACTCGCTTTATCTTTCATAAACCGGACGAACGGGACGAACGAGATATGGCTGTCTATCAGGTGTTCCTCAATCAACTGATCCGGGTGTGCTGTAAGTATTTTCATAATTTTCTAAACCTTTTAGGCAAACAGCGACAGTGCAGGATAACAGAATAGTATGGGGGGAATAGTTGCTAGTGCGAAGTTACGTAAAAATAAGACACGCTATTATCAGCGTCATCGAAGGTAAGCGGGTTAAGATGGCGGAATTGATGCATATATCCACACAGCCCAAAGTCACCAATACAGCACAGGGTATGGAAGCCGTACATGCCCAACAGAAAGGCCTGTCCACCGGCGGGAACCATGAATGCCACGATGCCCATGGCCGTTGAAAGGAGGATAAAAGGACCCAAAGCAATAATGAGGAACTGCCGGTAACTCACCGCAAAGTTGTGTGCCACGGCGTAAAACATCAGCTTGCGCCAAACTACCCCATACCGCACATCTTTCGCACCAAAATACCGGAACAGCAGGCCATGGATGCCTTCATGGAGCGGAATAAGGAACATTACCGCCCCCACGCCGAGGGAAAACCACATAGAAAACCGGCCTACTGTCAGGAGTCCGGAAGCCTTCCAATGGAGGATGCCAAACACCAGCAATACGCCGGCTACGCTCATGGCCAGCATGAGCATCCAATAAAAAAGTGAACCCCTGCGCGTACCTTCCTTAACGGGTGCCATCAGCTCGTTGATACGGAAACTGGTAAGTTCCGTATACCCGCGGGCCAGAAGATCGTCGCGCAGGGTTGTCATGTTAGAGGGTAATTTCCACCTGGTTCTTCAGCAGATCCTCGATGGTATCGCGCCTGCGGATCAGCTGCGCCTTCCCGTCTTTCACCAGCACTTCGGCAGGCTTCAGGCGGGAGTTAAAGTTGCTCGACATTTCGAAGCCATAGGCACCGGCGTTGTAAAACACCAGGAAGTCGCCTTCACGCACCTCGCTGATCTTGCGGTCCCAGCCGAAAGTATCCGTCTCGCAGATATTACCCACTACGGTATAAATGCGCTCAGTGCCTTTCGGATTGGAGATATTCTTAATAAGATGGAATGAATCGTAGAACATGGGGCGGATGAGGTGGTTGAAACCGCTGTTTACACCCACAAACACCGTAGCAGTGGTTTGTTTGATGACATTGGCCTTTACCACGAAGTAACCGCACTGGCTTACCAGGAACTTTCCTGGTTCAAACCAAAGCTGCAGAGGGCGTTTGTACGCCTTGGCGAACTTGTTGAAAGCATCGCTGAGCTTTTTGCCGAGCAGGTCAATATCCGTTTCGGGATCACCCTGCTGGTAAGCCACTTTAAAGCCGCTGCCCAGGTCAATGAACTCCAGATCGGGGAAATGCTCCGTCATTTCAAACATGATCTCCACCCCGCGCAGGAACACATCCACATCCTTGATCTCGGAACCGGTATGCATGTGCAGGCCGGTAACACGCAGTTTCGTGCTTTTCACGATACGCTCGATGTGGCGCATCTGGTGAATGGAAATACCAAACTTACTGTCTACGTGCCCTGTTGAGATCTTGAAGTTGCCGCCCGCCATGATGTGCGGGTTCAGGCGGATGCAGATCGGGTAGCTGTCGCCAAACTGGTTGCCGAACTGCTCGAGGATGGAAATATTGTCGATATTGATATTCACCCCAAGGTCTTTCGCAGCAATGATCTCGCTGAGGTCCACACAGTTGGGGGTAAAAATAATATTCTTGGGATCGAAACCGGCCTTCAGCCCCAGCTGCACTTCCTGAATACTCACCGTATCCAGCCCGCAGCCGATGGAGTTGATGTAGCGCAGCACGTTGATGTTCGTGAGCGCCTTACAGGCGTAGAAAAAGCGCGCATCGGCCTTACTGAAGGCATTCTTCAGCTTTTCATACTGTGTCTTGATCTTCTCGGCATGATAGATATACACCGGGGTGCCGAATTCCTGCGCTGTTTTCACCAGAAAGTCCGCGCTGAGTACGTCGCTTTGTTGAGCCATTTGTTTCGGATAAATTGAATGTGCGAAAATAATAAGATTTTAATCTTCCTGCATAAAATCGTCAAGGTTGCGGCGCTCTTTCTTGGTAGGACGGCCGATTTTGCTCTGTCTTTTCCCCGTATCGAAGCTGGAAGCCACCCTTTTATTCATCTCCAGATCTTCTTCCGGAGTGATGTCTATATAGTATTTAATGGCTTCGGCATATGCCTGGCGGTTCGCCAGCAGGCCGGTTACCTTCACTTTCCACTTCCGTGTTTCGGTGCGGATTTCATATTCATCCCCCACGTTTACGGCCTTCGCGGCTTTCACGGATACTCCGTTCAGCTTCACTTTACCCGCTTCGCAGGCGGCAGCGGCCGCAGAGCGGGTTTTAAACACCCTGATGGACCAGAGATACTTATCTACACGCAGTTTTTCAGCTGTCATCCTGCAAAAATACAAAACGCGCGCATCGTTCACCACCCTGTTTGACGTATTGCAGTTATCAGGCCCGTTGCGTTATGAGCCGGATAAATCTCCACCCGGCCGGCAGCAAGGCAAAACAAATTGATTATCAGCAATATACTTTCATGCAAACCGGTTCAACAGCATTATCCATGCCGCAACAACCGGCAGCCCGGTCCAGATATTCCCGGGATACAGCAACCTGGATACTGCCACCATACAGCCATATTACTTCCCTCCAAAATAAGAGATAAGCCGCCCTTAAGCCGCCTTTATCCCGCCCTTAAGCCGCCCATAAGCCGCCCCTATATAAAGGCGGCTTATCTACGGGATAACCCCGGGTTACCGGCAGGTTATCCGCGGCTTATGTTTTTAGCTTCCCTGCCTGATGAACGGGGTTGTGATGAGGGGAGCCCGGCTTTGGTACACAGCCGGGCAGCCGTTGCGTCGCACACTTCAGCGGGCAGTTACGCTGACCCGCCCGGGCGGTAATGGAAAAATTTCTCAGGGGTTTTGTATCTTGTAAACCTTAATAAGAATTGCTCAAATGCAAAAACGGCACCTGCTTTACCCCCTTATCATTGGCATTTTCGGGCTTTTGACCTGGTTCATCATCGCCCAGGGCGAGCAATTACCGCTTCCCAAAGCCACCAGCCCAATTCTGCAGCCCATCCCGGCAGCTGCGGCACCAGCTGTAGCACAGGGCAGTATTTTCACTGATCTGGCCCATCACCTGCAACATCCGCTCAGCATGCTGCTGTTGCAGATCATCGTCATCCTCTGTGTTTCCCGCGCCTTTGGGTTTATGGCACGGAAAGTAGGGCAGCCTGCAGTTGTTGGTGAAATCATTGCAGGTATTGTATTAGGCCCGTCGCTCCTTGGGTTATTTGCTCCGGAAGTCATGAACGGCCTTTTTCCCAAAACGTCTCTCCCGGCGTTGCAGTTCCTCAGTCAGATCGGTCTCGCCTTTTTCATGTTCATCGTAGGTATGGAACTCGACATTTCCAAGATCAGGCAAAAAGCCCATGATGCGGTCATGATCAGCCATGCCAGTATTATCATACCTTTTTTCCTGGGCGTTTGCCTCGCTTACTTCACTTTTAGTCAGTATGCCCCGCCGCAGGTTGGGTTCCTGAGCTTCGCACTGTTCATGGGTATTGCCATGAGTGTAACCGCCTTTCCCGTACTGGCCAGAATCGTACAGGAGCGCGGTCTCACCGGTACTCCCCTTGGTGTCATGGCCATCACCTGTGCCGCGGCAGACGATATCACCGCCTGGTGCATCCTCGCAGTAGTGGTTGCCATCGCAAAAGCAGGCGGGCTCATCAGCGCACTCGTCACCATTGCACTGGCCGTAGTTTTTGTTGCCGGTATGCTCCTGCTGGTACGCCCCTGGCTGAAGCGCCGCATGAGCACCCTCAATGGCAACAAGACCAAAGTAGCCCTCGGCTTCTTCGTATTGCTCATTGCGGGATATATTGCAGAAGTAATTGGCATCCACCTCCTGTTCGGCGCTTTCCTCGCCGGGGTGATCATGCCTGCAGAAACCAATATCAAACAGGTACTCACCGATAAACTGGAAGATGTAAGTGTGGTCATCCTCCTGCCCATCTTTTTTGCATTTACCGGATTGCGTACTTCCATTGGCCTGCTCAACGAAGGGCACCTCTGGAGCATCTTCGCCGTGATCATGCTGGTGGCAGTAACCGGTAAATTCGTAGGCTCAGCGCTCACCGCACGCCTCATGGGCCAGTCGTGGGAGCAGTCCCTTTCCATTGGCGCCCTTATGAATACCCGTGGACTCATGGAACTGGTGGTACTCAACATCGGGTACGACCTCGGCATCCTTACACCCCAGGTTTTCGCCATGCTCGTACTTATGGCACTCGCCACTACCTTCATGACAGGTCCCCTGCTCGATTATTTCGGCTGGTTCTTCCACGGCCGCAAAGCGAGAGCAGTTTCCTGATATAATGCTATTCAACAAAACATCCCGCCCGGCAATGCCAGGCGGGATGTTTTAATTTAAGTGTAACCCACACTATCCTGCAATCCTCCGCACGGGAAATCTTCTGTTCATAATCTGCACCTTATCACTTCCACCAACAGGAGATGACGATAAACTCCCACGTACTTTTGGATCAGTTACACGCAATCCCCATCCACACTCTTTTCACAGGTTTTCACCATGCTGGTGTGCATGTCTCTTGCCATTGTATTCATGAGATACTTCTCTCTGATTTCTTCAGCAGGCACCACAATGGCTGCAAAGCCAGAGTAGTTTCATGATACTATTTAATTTTACAAAGAATCCCGTCCGGCAATGCCGGACGGGATTTAAAATTTAAGTGTAATACACATTAACCTGCAATCCTGCGCACAGTAAATCTTCCGTTTATGATCTCCACTTTATCGCCTCCACCAACAGGAGATGCCATACCGGAAAAAGTACCTTCTATTATCTCACCAATGACTCCAAAACGAGTTACTTTTATTTCCATCTTGTCACCGATGTACCGCGTTCCGGTTACTTCCAGCACCACATGCCCGCTTTGATAATTCCCGATGGCCATACCCGGGATGGTCAGCGAAACCCTTAATTGTCCTGATTGTACGGCACAGGTGGTTTTACCACCTCCATTATCCGTTACACCAATTGCTGTGCCGCCATGGATGATAAACCCTTGTTCATGCCCCCTGTCGCGCCAAAGGAAATACGCTTCCAGGTTCTGGTCAGGAGCGCAGAACTGAATATCGCCAATGTTATTCACCACATCCGTTTCCGGCACACTTGCAGAAGTCATCACTATTTCCCCGGAAGGGTTGTATAACTTTATCTGTACATCTGCTCCTTTAGGGCCATACAGCTGAAACCTGCTCTCTGCATCAGTATAGGTATTAGCGATCATATTGCCATCGAGTTCCATGGTCACGAACGAGGCATAGTCTACTCCGCTGCAGTTAGTGATGCGCCCTGCAACTGAGGCACCACAACCCAATACAATATCCTGCACATTAGTGGACCCTTCGGCCAAAGCAGCCACCTCTTTCGTAAATGTCCTGCCGATGTTCAGCCGGCGTTCCACACTCAGGGTAAATGGTACGCCTGCGGGTATACGCGCCCAATAGTTGCCATCATTATCAGTCTGGACGGTGATCTGCCCAACCGTAACCAGCACTCCTCTGAGGGGCACGTTGTTAGCACAGGCGTCTGTAACCCGGCCTTTAACGAGGGCGGTACGCAGCGGAGCGTCTACGTTCCAGGTAGAAAAATGGTTTACATTTCCCACATACACATTACCCTCCCGTGAGGCAAGACCTTCTTCTTTCCAAATCCCTGTTGCTTCATCAAAGTGCCATAATGGGATCTGGTTGGGAGCACGGCCCAGCTGGTCGCCGGTTATGGGAAATTTAATGGTGGATGATCTTCCGCTTTTCAGCTGAAGCTTCTCGCCCGCAGCACTCGTCATTTCCACATCCACCATACCGAAGGAGTAAAGCACTACCGGTGTGCCGTCTGTACGTACCCCACTGAGGTCACCTCCCGGTATTTTAAGGCTAAAATCGGGGTCTGCCGTACTAATATGCTGTACCGACAAATTCACCGTACCACTAAACGCGCTGCCATCTGCCTTCACCACTGCCCCCGCCGGGATCTGTACGTTTACACCACCGGGGAGGAAGGCGGACGCTCCGGCATCCGCACTAAAAGTCATAGTGGCATCTTTATATGGCAGAGTTACATACAGCGCAGCGTTGTTACCTCCTATAGTGGTAACCCTGCGTATCTGGCTGCGGTACCCTGTTTTAGCGCAATCTACCAGCAGCACATTGGCGGAATTGGTTTTAACATTATGTAACGAGAAGCTGCCGTTATCTGCCGTGGTGGCCTGCTGGCCGTCGGCTTTCACAATGGCTCCGGCAATGGGGCGGCCTGATTCATCTACCACTGAACCCTTCAGCGAAATGGTAGTTCCGGTGTTGGGAAGTTCAGTATCCTGACCGGGTTTATTGCTTTTCTTACAGGCTGAGCATAACAAAACGATCAGTAATGCCCGGCATAAATAATGGCGCATGATTAACTGGGGGACTGACATGGTTTCAATAGGTTTTAAGGAATTATCAGATCTCAATGAAGCTTTCAGGATCAAAGAAACCAACAAAGTGCGTCCGGTTCAACATTTTCCTTCTGAGATGTAATTATTCCTGATTCAACTTTCCCCCGTCAGTTGTGAGGCGCGTATCCGCTTCCCAATATGAGAAAAGCCCCGGCATAATACCGGGGCCATGGGTTATATGGGCACTTCAATCTACTTATCCCTGTATCCGGAAGATGGTGAATTTACCCGCCGTGATCTGCACTTTACCGGTTCCTCCCTGAATCGTTCCTTCTCCGGAGAAGGTTCCTTCAATCAGCTGGCCAACCTGCCCGTACCGGGAAATTGTTACACGCATTTCTTCAGAAATATACCGTTTACCGTTCAGGGTCAAAATCATCACTACATCAATGTAATTCCCCGGACCTTGCCCGGCAAACTGCAAGCTAAGCTGCGTAGTTCCCTGCGTTGCCGTTAACAGTGTTTCCTTATTCCGTTCATCGTAAATACCAATTGTTACCAGCGGTTTCCCTGAGGTACCTCCACCGATCTGCACCGGCTGATTGTTGAAACCGCTTCCATTAATAATGAATTGTGTAGGCGGCAGTTCCGTACCAGGGCACACTTTCACATCTCCGATATCCTTTCCGTTATCTCCATTGGGCATCGTAATATCTTTGGCGGTCACATTCCCCAGGAGGTCGAATACTTTCAGGGTAATTGTTTTTCCTTTCGGCGGAAACAGCTTGAAAGTTGAGTTATCGTCTGTATATGCATTCCCGATGTTTTCTCCATTAAGATACATACTCACCATCCCCGAGTAAGGCGAACCATCGCAGGCAGTGATACGCCCGGAAAGTTCAGGTCCACAGGGCAGTGATACATTCTGTGTTGTACTGCCGCCCGGCGGGTATGCCGGCAATTCCTTTTTGGTACCACGCCCGCCGTTTAACCGGGGCTGCACATGGAGCGTAGCCGGCATATCTGAAGGTATGAGCGCTTTATAGTTGCCATCCTTGTCGGTTTGCACAGTTACCTGCCCGATGGTTACATTCACACCGCGCATTTTCATATCACCTCTGCACGGGTCCGTTAAGCAACCTATTACCGTAACAATAGGTCTGGGAGCGTCTACGTTCCAGGAAGAAAAGTGTCCTACAGTGCCTACATAGAGGTTACCCTGGCGGGTGGCGCTGCCTTCTTCTTTCCATATTCCTGTTGCTTCGTCGAAATGCCAAAGCGGGATGGTATTCGGTGCAGCAGCCTGCTGAAACTGCGTAATGGGGAACTTAATGGTGGATGATTTACCCGTTTTCAACTGCAGCTTTTCTCCTGCAGCGCTTTCCATCTCCACCTGCAACATTCCGTAAGAATAAAGGACAACATTGGAGTTATCGGTGCGTAACGCGCTCAGGTCACCACCTGGTATTTGCAGACTGAAATCAGGTGCTGCAGGATCCAGGTGTGCTATTGAAAAGTTGACCGCGCCGGTATAAGCGCTTCCATCAGCCTTCACTACTGCACCCGCGGGGATGGTTACAGTGGCCCCCCCGGTAAGTGTGGCGGTTCCTCCGGCAGTAGCACTGATGGTGTGAGTGGTAGCCCGGGGTAGTAACATTATTTGAACAGAGGCATTATTTCCTCCGGCGGTATTCAGCCGGCGTACCTGTGTACGGAACCCTGCTTTGGAGCAGTTCACCAATACCACATTGCCTGCGGCGGTTTTAACGTTCTGCAGCATAAAGGTGCCTTTGTCGTTCGTAGTTACCTGCTGACCGTCCGCTTTAACAATGGCCCCTGCAAGCGGCAAACCATCTTTGCCAACGATACTTCCGGAAAGTTCAATAGGGCCGCCATTGTTCTGAGGTGGCTTATTCCCGCCGGAATTACTATCATTCTTTTTACATGCGGAAAAGAAAATTCCGCACAGGAGTACCAGGCAGGCAATGAAGCGCCCGGCATTGAGGGGTTTGGGGTTGAGATGCATTTTTCCGTTGATGAAGAGTAAAAAAATGAAGCTTGAATGCGCAAAAAAAGCAACAATTAATGAAGCTCAGCACGGATAATGCCTGAAATGTATTATAGGAAAGCTAAAGCGGCAATTCCCAATAGTCAACTGCAAAGTGAATATTGCCAGTAACCGGTTCAAAACCTTATGCACAAACGATTTCATGATAAGTATACCACACTTAAATTCATGCGTGCAATGAACCATAATATACCCTGATACATAATTAGCCTGTCTGGTTAATCATATCAGTACACCCACATTGAGCACATGAGCAAAAAACAATTTCAGGCTTTCCGGCAGGTTTATACACTGCTGGGGCATTACAACATTGGAAGGCAGCTATCAGAATCAATGGTAATAATAAGATGACCAATACGGTGCTCAATTATTGCTCATAGCTGCAGGAGCAACCTGCTATTCTTACGAAAAATTTGTAGTCTGGCTGTTGACCGGCAACGCAGCACTCATGCAGAATGATTATTCATGATCAACGATCCTCAGCACTACTAATTGATTAAACTACTCGTAAACCCCTGCTGTAATCAGCATCAGTTGCTGCCATCGGAAATTGCGAGAGGGGATGTAGAATTGGTTGATCACCGCTAAGAATGGCTGCTGATGCCGCATAAAAAAAGTGCGCTGAGTTCGTCAGCGCACTTGTAACATATTTGCAGAAACTTATTTCTTTCTTGTAGTAGTCCGTTTTTTCGCCGGTGCTTTTTTGGCAACTGGTTTTTTAACGGGTGCTTTCACCTCTGGCCTTTTCACCGGAGCGGGGAACCTGCTTCTGTCTACAGTGGCAGCTTTATCATCCAGCGACATCTGGAGGGATTCTTTCAGAATTTCCTCTTTCTCTGACTGGAAGAGTTTCATTTTCTCTTTGGGAATACGGAGGTCGTAGCTATTGGATTCACCGGCAAGGGCTTGTGCAAAGCCTGGGTTCAATCTTTCCAGCTCGTTAGTTTCCATAGCCAGTTTCTTGGCGATGGCTTCGAGGCGGTATTTGCCGGAGATATTGAATTCAACGGTGTTGAACATATCTTCTTCGGTGATGGGAGCCGCTTTTCTGAACTCGGCGGCGGTGCTCATCCGGGCAGCGGGCAGTGATATGTTAGCTGTGGTATAATTGCTGCCTACGCCAAAGAAGGTATTGAACCTGTCGAGGATATAACCGGTGGCGATGAATTTGTACACGTGATTGCGGGATTCTGCGGGCAGGAAATACTGGATGCCCCAGAAGTCGCTGCGTCCGCTGATCTTTTGTGCGCGTTGTACACCACCTGCACCGCAATTGTAAGCGGCTACTACCAGCAGCCAGTCATCGAACTGGTCGTACAGTTCGTTGAGGAATTTAGCGGCGGCTACGGTGGATTTGTAAATGTCTTTCCGTTCGTCTACTTTCTTACCTACGTTGAGGCCGAAGATGCGTGCGGTACCGCTCATGAACTGCCACATGCCTACGGCACCCACACGGGAGCGCGCATTATGCAGGAGGCTGGATTCGATTACGGCGAGGTATTTCATTTCTTCGGGAATACCGTGGTCAACGAATACCTTTTCTATCATAACGAAATATGGAGCAGACCGTTCTACCATCACGGCAAGGTGCTGGGAGTAACGGGTGGCATAATCGCTGATATAATTCTTAACGAAGTTATTATTCATCTGTTCGTACACCTTGGGGGTACGGATAACAGACGGGAGTGCCTGGGCGGCGCGTTTTACCGACAGTGAAGCCGGTGCCCCATGCACTGTTGTGTCTTTCGGGAGGTGTGCGGCCTTTTTCAAGGTAACGGAGGTATCGGCGGGTGTATCCTGCACGGAATACACCATCTCCTTATTCACCTCAACGCTGGCGGCAACTGCACTTGTACTACCCACTAATGCCGGCAATGATAGAAGTAAAAAGATTTTCGTCATACGCGTTGTTTTGTTTTAAACTGTATCTACTTGTTGCATCTGCAACACGGTTTGCGCAATTTCTAACAAGTTCTGCTCGTCTAACACCTCTGTGATAATCTGTAGGCCATAAGGCATTCCGTTTGAATGCCGCAGTAAAGGAACGGATATTGCGGGCACCCCTGTGAGGTTGGCCAGCACCGTATAAATATCGGCAAGGTACATAGCGATGGGATCATCCATCTTCTCCCCGATTTTGAAAGCGGTTGTAGGAACAGTAGGCAACAGGATGGCATCGTAATTGCTTAAAATCTGTTGCATCTTTTCAACCACAAGCCGTCTTACCTGCTGGGCTTTCGTGAAATAAGCGTCGTAATATCCGGCGCTCAGCACGAAAGTTCCTAACAATATACGCCTTTTTACCTCTTTTCCGAAGCCTTCAGACCGGCTTTTCATATAAAAATCGGTCAGGTCCAGCCCCTTTTCCGGTGTACGGTAGCCAAACTTGACCCCGTCGTACCGGCTCAGATTGCTGGAAGCCTCAGCCGTGGTGAGCACGTAATATGCTGCAACCACGAAATCAAGGTATTCAAAATCAACCGCTTCCACGGTATGACCTTCCGCCTTTAACTGTTCAAAGAAACTTTCAAATCCTCCCCTCATTTCCGGGTCCAGGCCCTCGTGATGGAGGGCATCCTTTAAGTACGCGAATTTGCGCTTTTTATTGTGCACATCGTTACTTAACTGATATTGAGGCACTTCGCTTTGCGAGGCTGTACTATCATAGGCATCCGGGCCGGCAATAACTTGTAGAACTGCCGCAACATCTGCAATATTCGAGCCAAAAATGCCTATCTGGTCAAACGAAGAAGCGTATGCCAGCAGCCCGTGGCGACTAATGCGGCCGTAACTTGGCTTAAGCCCTACGATACCGCAAAAATCCGCCGGCTGCCTGACAGATCCTCCTGTGTCGGAACCCAGACTCACATGGCAAAGCCCTGCCTGCACTGCTACTGCCGAGCCACCGGAAGAACCTCCGGGTACCCTGGTTTCATCGAGTGCATTAAGCGTAGGCCCATAAGCGGAATTCTCATTGGTAGACCCCATGGCGAACTCGTCGCAGTTCAGTCTGCCAATAATAATAGCCCCTGCTTCCAGGAGCCTTTCCACTGCCGTGGCATTGTAGAGGGCCTCAAAGCCCTCTAATATCCGGCTCGCCGCGCTTACGGCGTGCCCTTTATAACTTATAACGTCCTTGATGCCAACAACAACGCCCGCCAGCAATCCTGGCCGCTCCCCGTTACGGATCTTTTCATCCAGGGAACGTGCCTGCCGGAGGGCGTCATCTGTAAATACTTCGAGGTATGCGTTTAAGTGACGGGTTTGCTCTATGCGCCCCAGGTACATCTGTACCGTGTCCTCGCAGGTCGCTTTCCCGGCAAACAACGCCTCCTGAAAAGACGATATACTGCTGAATTCAGTCAAACCCAAACCAGTTTAAATCTTACAATGGTAGATCTCTGTAAAAATCGGCTCTGCACCTGCTATTCCTTTACGGAAGCCGGAATTATGCCTGTTTCTTTACTTCAGATTCACGGATACCTTCTTCCACTTCGCGACGCACATTGTCTTTCGCGTCTTTAAACTCGCGGATACCTTTACCCAGGCCACGCATCAGTTCAGGAATCTTTTTACCGCCAAACAGCAGTAATACTACTGCAGCGATGAGGATCAGTTCAGTCATACCCAGTTCCTGGAAAAGTAAGAAAGGTGATTTAACAAAAATAGCAGTCATTTCTCAGTTTTTTATAATGTTCGAGCTAACAAAGATAACGTTTATTTGGGCTTTCGCAAGCCCGCCGCAGCACTTTAATCGAGTTTTAAGGTCTTCTTCACACCCCCGGATCACAGCTGTTTTAAACAACTATTCGCCCTTTTCCCAAACCTGCTGCCATCTCCGGTAATTTTCCGTGGCGGAACAGGCCGGAAGGTGTTTAACCGAGGTGAAAGTTACCCTGCCGGACATAGTACAATGGATTGAACACCAACAAAAAAAGCGGGAATCCAATCGGATTCCCGCGTACTAATTTCCCTGTATAAAATACTAAACCCTTTTTTCCTTGATACGGGCTGCTTTACCCTGACGCTCGCGCAGGTAGTACAGTTTAGCCCTTCTAACTTTACCAACTTTGTGCAGCAGAATGCTGTCAATGTTGGGAGAATACAGCGGGAACAGTCTTTCAACGCCCACGCCATCGGAGATCTTACGAACAGTGAAGGTTGCCGTAAAGCCTGTGCCCTGGATCTTCACCACGTCGCCCTTGAAGGATTGGATACGCTCCTTGTTTCCTTCAACGATCTTATAGTTAACGGTAACGTTGTCACCGGCTTTAAACTTCGGAAATTGCTTGTTAGCAGTCAACTGCTCGTGAACAAAAGAAATTGCGTTCATCTTTCAATTATTTATAGGACGGCAAAGGTAAGGAACAATATCCAATTACCAAGGCCTTTTCCCGGTTTTTTAAAATTTTATTTGATTCAGTCGTGGTCAAGCAGATCAGGCCGGCGAACTTTCGTCCGTTTCAGCGCCTCATCATGCCGCCATTCATCTATCTTCCTGTGATCCCCGCTCATGAGCACCGGAGGCACCTTCCAGCCCCTGAACTCTTCCGGACGGGTATAAACCGGCGGCGCCAGCATATTGTCCTGAAATGAGTCGAAAAGGGCCGATGTCTCGTCGTTCAGCACCCCTGGCAATAACCGCCCGATCGCATCCACCACCACTGCCGCAGCCAGTTCCCCGCCCGACAGTACGAAATCCCCGATAGAGATCTCCATGGTCACAAAATGCTCCCGCACCCGTTCGTCGATCCCCTTATAATGCCCGCAGATGATCAGCAGATTTCCTTTCATAGACAGCCGGTTGGCGGTTTTTTGATCAAAAGTGCGCCCATCCGGGGTCATATAAATGATTTCGTCGTAGGTCACTTCCTTTTGAAGCGACTCGATGGCATTTACCAGCGGCTCAATCATCATCACCATCCCGGCACCGCCGCCAAACTGATAATCGTCTGTCTGGCTGTTCCGCAGCGTGGAATAGTCGCGCAGCTGGTGTACGTTTACCTCCAGCAGACCCTTGCTCCTCGCCCGTTTCATGATCGAGTGGGAGAAAGGGCTCTCCAGCAGATCGGGCTGTACGGTAATGATGTCTATCCGCATAATGGTTTTCTGTTACCCTAAGTAAATGTCGAGCAGTCCATCCGGAAGTTCGAGATGCAGGATCTTACCTTTACGGTCCACTTTCAGCATGGTTTGCTCATTGAGTGGCAGCAGCATCTCCTTTTCCTTGTAGATGACGCGTGCCAGCAACTGGTGTGGCATCTCAATGATCTCGTCTACCGTTCCCAGTACGCCATGTTCCTTATCCTGTGCAATGAAGCCCAGGAGGCTCAGCGGCGCATTACTGGAAGCTTCTGCCTGAAAGTCTGCTTCCTGGAGATAGATCCCTTTCTGCAAATAAGCCCTGGCGGCTTCCCGCGAGTCTATCCCCTCCAGTTTGAGGTAGATATGCTCCGCGTCTTTCGCTTTGGCTTTCTGCACGAAGTAAGGCAAAAAGCTGTCTTTCCGCTCTTCAACGAAGATAGCGGTCACGTCTTTGAGGGAGGAACGCTTACCAAGACTGTGCTTCAGCAGCAGTTCCCCGTCGGTGCCGTGAACGGCGGCCAGTTTACCGATATGGAAATAATTCGCCATGAACAGGTGGGAGATAAAAAGCAAAAAGGGAATCTTTGCGAGCAAATCTTCCCTTTTTGAAATGTGTTATGCAGCGGATTATGCTTCTGCAGGAGCTTCGCCTTCTTCAGCAGCGGGAGCACTGGGAGCAACATCTTCCACTTTACGAACTACCGGAGTGGCAGCACGTACTACTCTTTTCTGGCTTTCGCGGCGGGCAGTCACTTTTTCTTCGTGATCAGCCTGCCATTGCTCGAATTTGGTGTAAGCAGTAGGCTCGTCAAACAGGCCAAGCTTCACACCGCGGAGCAGGTGTTTCAGGTACAGTACGCCTTTGAAAGACAGGATTCTACGAACAGTGTCGGTGGGTTGAGCACCTTTCTGCAGCCAGCGGAGTGCTTTCTGCGTGTCAATGTTGATAGAAGCCGGTACAGTCAGCGGATTGTAGGTACCGATTTTCTGAATGAATTTACCATCACGGGGCGCGCGGGCATCAGCCACTACGATAAAGTAAAAAGGTCTTTTCTTGGCGCCGTGTCTCTGTAATCTGATCTTAACTGGCATAAATAAGTCGAATTATTTTTTGCGAGTGGTGAAAAAAAATTGTTTCTATTGGGGCAGCAAATGTATAGCTAAAAATGAATTTTACAAAATAAAAGTTCACTTCATGCTTTTGCCACTATTTTAATTACTTCATTTTCAGGCCTTTGGCTCCTCCAGGCATCTTATTCATCATTTTCATCATCTGACGCATTTGCTCAAATTGCTTCATAAACTGATTTACGTCCGCAATTTCCTTGCCTGCGCCTTTCGCGATGCGGCGGCGGCGGCTGCCGTCTATCAGATCCGGGTTAGCCCGCTCGGCAGGCGTCATGGAATTGATCATGGCCTCAATGCCCTTGAAAGCATCGTCGCTGATATCCAGGTCCTTTACTGCTTTGCCTACTCCGGGGATCATGCCCAGCAGGTCCTTGATGGAACCCATTTTCTTGATCTGGGAAAGCTGTTCTTTAAAATCGTCGAAATCGAACTGGTTCTGACGGATCTTCTTCTCCAGTTTCTTCGCCTGCACTTCGTCGAACTGTGCCTGTGCACGCTCCACGAGGGTGGTGATATCACCCATGCCGAGGATACGCTGCGCCATACGCTCAGGGTAGAAAACGTCGAGTGTATCGAGCTTTTCGCCCATTGATACGAACTTGATCGGTTTCTGCACCGTATAGGTGATGGTCAGCGCCGCACCACCGCGGGTATCGCCATCGAGCTTCGTCAGCACGATACCCGAGAAGTCGAGCTTTTCATTAAACGCCTTGGCAGTGTTCACTGCATCCTGACCGGTCATGGAATCCACTACGAAGAGGATCTCCTGTGGCTGAACGGCTTTCTTCACATTGCTCACCTCGGCCATCATCACCTCGTCTACCGCCAGGCGGCCGGCGGTGTCAATGATCACCACGTTATTACCGTTGGCTTTCGCCTGTTTGATGGCGTTTTCCGCGATCTGAACAGCATTCTTGTTTTCCGGTTCGCTATATACTTCCACCCCTATCTGTCCGCCGAGCACCTGCAGCTGGTCGATCGCCGCAGGACGGTAGATATCCGCTGCTACGAGCAGGGGCTTTTTGTTCTTTTTCGTTTTGAGGTAATTGGCCAGTTTGCCGGAGAAGGTGGTTTTACCCGAACCCTGCAGGCCCGCGATGAGGATCACGGTGGGATTGGCTTTGAGCTCCAGCTCCACTTCAGTGTTGCCCATCAGCTCCACCAGTTCGTCTTTCACGATCTTCACCATGAGCTGGCCGGGAGAGATGGCAGTGAGTACCTTTTCGCCCAGCGCTTTGTCTTTTACCTTATCGGTAAAGTCTTTTGCGATTTTATAGTTCACATCCGCATCCACGAGTGCGCGGCGGATCTCTTTCACGGTAGTAGCAATATTGATTTCCGAGATGCGCCCTTCGCCTTTTAGCTGTTTAAAGGCCGACTCGAGCCGCTCTGATAATGATTCAAACATATACTTAAGCTGGTATGATCTTTAAAAAATGCAAAATGGTGAATATATCGAATATTCACCATTGGATTGCAAAAATACGTATTTAGACAGTTCGTTTAAAATAAATCAGCCGCCGAGGTAATTCCGCAGCAGTTTGCTCCGGGAAGTGGTGCGCAGTTTAGTGATTGCCTTGTCCTTAATCTGGCGAACACGCTCGCGGGTAAGACCGAATTTCTCACCGATATCTTCGAGGCTCATGGGATGTTCCACACCGATGCCGAAATAAAGCATGATTACGTCTTTCTGGCGGTCGGTAAGGGTGGAAAGAGAGCGTTCGATCTCGCGGCGGAGTGAATCATGGTGATCCAGCTCTTCGTCTGCGCTCACTGCGTTGGGATTAGCCAGTACGTCGAGCAGGGAGTTATCTTCCCCGTCGATGAACGGTGCGTCCATAGACACGTGGCGGGCGGCAACCCCGAGGGTGGCTTCCACTTCTTCGGTATTGATTTCGAGGATAGTGGCCAGCTCATCGGGAGAAGGCTCGCGTTCGAATTCCTGTTCCAGCTGGGAATAAGCTTTACTGATTTTATTGGAGAGGCCAACCTTGTTAAGGGGAAGGCGTACAATGCGGGATTGTTCTGCCAAAGCCTGGAGGATCGACTGGCGGATCCACCAAACGGCGTATGAGATGAATTTGAAGCCGCGGGTTTCATCGAAGCGCTGTGCAGCTTTGATGAGGCCGAGGTTACCTTCGTTGATAAGATCAGATAGGGATAATCCCTGGTTCTGGTATTGTTTGGCTACGGATACCACGAAACGCAGGTTGGCTTTGGTCAGCTTTTCCAACGCCCGCTGGTCGCCCTGTTTAATGCGGATAGCCAGGTTTACTTCTTCTTCCGGCGTAATGAGATCCACTTTGCCGATCTCCTGCAAATACTTTTCTAGCGACTGGGACTCACGATTCGTGATGGACTTCGTGATTTTTAGTTGGCGCATTGACATAGCACGGGAACAGTTACAGGTTATAAATGAATTAATTTAGAAGAATGCCCAACAAAAATAACTTTTTTTAGATACGACCCAAAAAAAATTACTTCCTGTTGAATCCTTTTCAAGCAAAATCGATTGTTGGTAATAATCCGTTCGTGTTATACCGCATTAACCGGGTCTGATACGGGATTCACCCGCGGTGGTAAAGGATTATAAGGGAAAATGGATTAATTCTGTCATCCGTTGCAATATACATAATTAAATATTTTTATATTCCATTTAGTTATAAATCGTGAGAATGAAGGATTTAGGTAACAAAAAGATTTTCAAAATTTATTTTGATAGAATAAATATTTTTCTATAATTGCAGGCAGATGTTTAGATTTCTATAATAATACAGTGCGATGTCAAAGAAAGTGCAATATGAGTTAGAATATCCGGTGCGGTGCTCTCCAAGTATTCTCTATGAGTTTCTTTCCACCCCGGCAGGTTTGCAGGAGTGGTTTGCAGATAAAGTAGATTTCCGGGATAATGTTTTTTCCTTTTCCTGGAACGGTTCTGCAGAGGAAGCAGAAGTGCTGGAACAGGAGGAAGATGAGTATATCCGGCTACATTGGACACACGCTCCCAAAAACGAATATTTCGAATTCAGAATCCGTATTTCTGAAGTAACGAATATGACGATTCTGGTAATTAAAGATTTTGCAGAGAAAAAGGAAGTGGCTGATCAAAGCCAGCTCTGGGATTACCAGATCAAGGATCTTTTCCACCGTATCGGCAACTAACTACCTGAAGAGTCTACCAGCCAGCCCAGCAGCGCAGCATACTGATCCGCCGCAAGGGGCATGATATTTTCCCAATCAGTCAACTTACACTGTTTAGCTATTTTAACGAAGGGCTTCCGCAGGATGCTTTCCCATTCCGTTTGTGAAAGGGAGTCTACAGCGCGATAGTTATCTTCGTCGAAATGATGCTGCCAGGGGTCAACGTTCACACAAACGTGCCATCCGGCAGCGGAAAGCCGTGTGCGCATACCTGTCAGCACCTCCCGGCGGCGTTCCAGCGCCTCCCCTGCCAGGTGCAGTGTAAAACTGAAAAAACGCCCCCACCAGAAAAAAGTGCGGCAGGCGAAAATACTTTCACGCCCAAACGCCCGGGGGTAATCGAGCATCACATACGGCAGGCCCTTATATTGCTCCCCGCGGGATATCTTTGGCGGCTGCTCCCCTTCCGGTGAATAGCCTCCAATCACAGGATCAGCTGCCATGGCCGTTTGTAGTACACCAAACAAGGCATATACCTTGCCTATCACCCGGTTCTTTGCCAGTATCCATTCTGCATCTGCCACCAGCGACAGCTCTGCCGCCGTAAGTTGATAGTCTTTCATACCCAAAAAAATATTAACGGATTTTTGGGCCGCCCGCTGTTTCTCCTGTCCGGATTCGTGTTAACTTTGTGCGGCCGCTTTTCAAAATTAAACTGAAAATCAGGCCGTTTCACATTTTACCATTTTATTTTTCATTCGCCGATTTGTGAAGAAACTCGATAAACTGATCATCAAGACCTTCGTAGGCCCTTTCATCGCCACTTTTTTTGTGACGCTGTTCGTGCTCATCATGCAGTTCGTCTGGAAATACATCGACGATCTCGTGGGTAAAGGACTCGACACACCGGTGATCATGGAGCTGCTCATTTATACCAGCGCCAGCCTTGTACCCCTGGCCATGCCGCTGGCGGTACTCCTTTCTTCCATTATGACCTTCGGCAACCTCGGCGAAAGCTTCGAACTGGTAGCCATTAAGTCTGCCGGCATCTCCCTCCTCCGATTCATCCGCCCCCTGTTTGTATTCTCCTCCTTCATCGCCATCGGCGCTTTCCTTTTTGCCAACTATATCATCCCCATCGCTAACCTCAGGGCCAAATCCCTCCTGTACGATATCACCAACTCCAAACCGGCGTTTAATATCAAGCAGGGCGTGTTCTACAGCGATATCCCCGGGTATACGATCAAGGTTGCGAAGAAGGAAGCTGATAACAAGACCATCCACCAGGTGATGATCTATGAAAACAACCTTGGCGAAAAAAATCCACGTATCATCCTTGCAGAAAAAGGCACCATGGAGCTGTCTGCCGATAAGCGCTACCTCCTTTTCACGCTTTACAATGGCTGGCGGTACGAAGAGCGCGGCAACACCCGGGGCAAACAAGGCAATGAACTGATCCGCCTGGGCTTCAAAAAATACATCAAACCTTTCGACCTGCAGTCGTTCGCATTTGACCGTCTGCCGATGGACCTCTTTGCCGGCAACCAACAAATGCTCAACATCCGCCAGCTGGATTACGGTATCGATTCCCTACGCCGGATAGACTCTTCGCTGATCCGTACCGTAAACGCCTATGTGACCTCCCGCCTCGCTTTCTACAAATGGAATGATACGGGCTGGGCTGCCGGCGTGGCACCTTTGAAGACGGATACCTTCTTTAATGTGATTCCCGAATCCAACCGCCGTTATGTAATAGAACGCGTAGAATCCAATATCCGCGAAACGGAAGCCTCACTTGCTACCTCGTCAAAAGATTACATCGACAATAAAGAAAAGATCTCCCTGTTTAAAGTGGAATGGCAGCGTAAATTCTCACTGGCTGCGGCCTGTGTCGTGCTTTTCCTGATCGGGGCACCGCTGGGTTCCATTATCCGCAAAGGCGGACTGGGCACACCGCTGGTGTTCGCAGTTATCTTCTTTGTGATCTTCAACATCTTCTTCATGACCGGCGAAAAAATGGCCCGCCGTGATGTAATGGCATCGTGGAGCGGGATGTGGCTCGCCAATATCGCGCTGCTGCCAATTGCGGCGTTCCTCGTATACAAGGCCATGAACGACAGCCAGCTTTTCAACAAAGAATACTATTACCGCTTCTTCCAGCAGGTGAAGAAGCAATGGCAGAAACGCTTCAGCAAGGAAAAGGCAGCATCTTAGTTTGCGGCACGGTTGATGTGGTAACTGCGATTTCCCATGCCGGGCACTACCGGCAGGTGAAACAGCGTTATTACAACTGAACAACCAGACCGGCAAACCATATCTCCCGATGAAGCAAATCCTGACAGTACTGGCAGCTGGGCTGCTTTTCCTTCCTTTCCCCCTCATTTACCACACAGGCCTGATGCCTGTTGCGGAAGCACCGCTGTACGGGTGGCTGCAATGGCTGGCTGAAAGCATATTTGGCACAGGGCCATTTGCTGCCAGGTTACCCAATGCGCTTACCGGTGTACTCACGATATTAACCTGCTTTGTGATCGGGAAGCGGCGGGAAGATGAGCGCTTCGGGATGTGGTGGGCGCTGATACTGGCCGGTTCCATGCTGCCGCAACTGCTGTTCCGCAGCAATGCCCCCATGCTGCCGGGATATTATTTCCTGTTCCTTTCCATCTATCTGACTTACCGCGTTTCCTGGAGCACCTCTCCCTTCCGGGCTGCCATATGCAGTGGTATCGCTTTCGGACTGGCTACGCTGGCAACCGGTCCTTCTGCTTTAATCATTGCCCTGCTCACCGGCTTTGTTTACTGGACATGGAAGCGTTTCCATACCGGTATGAAATGGCCGCACCTGCTTACTATAGTAATGGCCGCTGTGGTCTCCTCAGGCTGGTATTATGCTTATCTTATTTGGCGGGGTACTGCCATTCACATACAGCCGTTTCCCACCGGAGGCGTTAGTTTTTCAACACACTGGGTTGCCTTTTTGGGCTGCTTTCCCGCGGTAGCATTCCTGTTTACCTGGCTGCAAACTGCCCGCACCCGTTCCATTTACCTCGCACAAACCGCGGAGAACAAAGATTTCGTCTGGTGGATGTGGGCCCTTTTCTGGACGGGACTGCTGGTCTTTTCCGTGATGCGCGTGCCATTGGCTGCGGCATCGTTACTGCATTTACCCCTCAGTTACCTGGCTGTTGTACAGGTGAACCGGATATTGGAAGGGCGGCTGCGGCTCCGCCGGTGGAATGTGGCCATCCTGCTGGTGATGGGCCTTGGCACCGGTTTGCTGCTCACATTACTTCCCATCGCGGGCATCTACCGGCCATCGGCATTACCCCCCTGTTTCCGGGCGGATGCACATTGGCACCTGGCCGAAGCCGCTTTCGGGATTGTGCTCCTGATCCTTACTGCCACAGGCACTACATTGCTGGCGAAGAAGCGGGCGCAGGAAGGATTGCTGATATTATTTGCAGGCAGTATGATCCTGATACCCTTTGCGGCGATTTGCTTCGGCCCTAAAATGCAACAGCCGCCGCAGGAAGCGGTGGCTGTTGCTGTAAAGGTCCCTTAAAAAGAAAAGCCCGCACGGAGCGGGCTTCTTAGTTATTTTTTGAGTGCCTCTTCGTACAGAGCGTTTACTTTTTCCCAGTTTACCACATTCCAGAAAGTGGCGATATAATCGGGCCGCTTATTCTGATGTTTGAGATAATAGGCATGTTCCCACACGTCCAGTGCCAGAATAGGTGTGCCGGGTTCTTTAGCCAGTTTGGTCATCAGCGGATTGTCCTGATTGGGGGTGGAAGTGATGGCCAGTTTACCACCTTTCTTCACGATGAGCCACGCCCAGCCGGAGCCGAATACGCCTTTAGCCGCGTCAGCGAATTTCTGACGGAAGGCTTCGTCTGATCCAAAGGCTGCTGTGATGGCAGCTTTCAGTTTATCGGAAGGTTCGGATTTACCGGGAGACAGCAGGGTCCAGAAAAGGGAGTGGTTATAGTGACCGCCGCCATTGTTACGGATAGCAGGTTGCTCTGCTGTAACTCCGGCGAGTATCTGACCGAGGGAGGCGGAAGCAAGGGGGCTTGTTTTCAGCGCATCATTCAGGTTTTTAACATAGGCTGCATGGTGCTTACCGTGGTGAATTTCCATAGTGAGCTGGTCGATATTGGGCTCCAGTGCACCTGCAGCGTACGGGAGGGGTGGCAGCTCAAAAGGTGCTTTCAGAGAAAGGAGTTCTTTATTCTGCTCCCCTGCTGCAAAAAGCCCGGTAGGGTTGGCCAGGGCTGCCACGCCGGCCAATCCGGCCAGTTTTATGAATTCTCTCTTATTCATAATGAACATATTATTATTACAAATCTATTATTTCCAACGTAAAACCATGCAAATATTACACCAATGACCACCATTTTATTAAATTGCGCCAACACGGGGCAGGATTTTACATTTAATTCAAAATAATGCCATCGATAATCGTTTAATTTGAAATAAATTGCTATTTTACTTTTATATTCATGTGTAAGCTGTAGTGTACTTAATCATTTTGAAAAGATGAAGCCATTTATCCCTGGTGCCAGGAGAAGCCGGCAACGATACGGAAGTATTGCTGCAGGCGGGCCTGACAGCCAAATCCGGTTTAAGCCGGGCATCGTCCATCCCCCCTTAAAGTTCTATTCAAGCGCCATTCTTTTCCATTCTTGTTCATTCGTTAAAAACGCTTTTCCCTGATCCGGGAAACAGGCAAGACAGGATTTTCTATTAGTCCGCCGGTAATGGCCGGATGATTTGGGAAATCGATTGAACCGGCCGGCAGCCGTAGTGAAGCCGGGCGGATATTTGATTTTAAGCAGACAATTAGAGCACAGGCACAATAATCATTAAAAGAAAATCGAGCGAAGCGGCAGTATGACATTTAAGGATCGCATACAGGAGACAAAATCAGCGCCTGACGTCTTTACCCCGGTATTTTATCACCCGGGCCAAAGCCAGGATCAGGAACAACTTCAGCAATTGCTGGAGGAAACACCGCATTTGCGGGTATACGATGAACTGGAGAGTCAGCTTCGGGAACTGGTTAAATGCCAGCACCCTGCCCGCAAACTGAGTGAAGCAGAATCTGCAGCGGCGATAACCGCCCATCTGAATGGTGTGCCTCCCGGGCAGTACGGCGTATGGGTATATTACCCCTGGAGTGCCAAACTGGTGCATCTCCTTGGAAAAGAAGAATTTATCTACCTCCGCACATCGCGGAACATGCATAAGATCACTGCGGAAGAGCGAACTGTGCTGCTGGAAAAGAAAATAGGTGTAATCGGCCTTTCCGTTGGCCAGACCATCGCCCTCACACTTGCCATGGAGCGGGTATGCGGAGAACTCAGACTGGCAGATTTCGACGATGTGGAACTGACGAATATGAACCGCCTGCGTACTACGGTAGATAACCTCGGGATGCCTAAAGTAATTGTGGCGGCCCGGGAAATTGCGGAAATGGACCCGTTTATCACCGTTAAGGTATTTACCGACGGCGCCACGGAAGAGAACCTCGACAGCTTCCTGACCGAAGGCGGCAAGCTCGATATCCTGGTGGAAGAGTGCGACGGTATAGACGTGAAGATCCTCAGCCGCCAGAAGGCCCGGAAACACCGCATCCCCGTTGTGATGGATACAAATGACCGCGGGATGCTCGACATCGAACGGTTCGACCTCGATCCGGAATACCCGCTGCTCCATGGCCTTATCCCTCCCATAGAGGATTTAGGGACCCTGAAGCACCTGACAAACGAAGAAAAAATACCGATCCTGGGACCCATGGCCGGCATCGCCCATATGAGCCCCAGAATGAAATACTCGCTTGGAGAAATCGGCAAAACCATCACCACCTGGCCCCAACTGGCGTCTTCCGTTATGCTGGGTGGAGCGCTGGTGACGGATACCTGCCGTAGAATCCTGCTGGATCAGCTGCGCAGCTCCGGCAGGTATTATGTGGATTTCGATCAACTCATTCAATAACGCCCAATTCAACTAAACGAAGCAATCAATGAGCGCACCGATCAACGTTAGGGCTTTTTTCGCACCAGACGACCCGGAAGCATGTATGCGGTTTTACGAGGGTCACAGTAAATTGCTGCAGATTTACTTTGGCATTCACAAAATCACATCCGGCAACGTGGACTGGATCAACCACAGGAATACTGTGGTGGTGATCGTGGAAGACGAGACCGGCACCAAAACTTACGGCGGAGCCCGTGTTCAGATTGCAGACGGCGTGCTGCCCCTCCCCATCGAAATGGCGGTTGGCAAATACGACCCTAAAGTGCATACAGACGTGGTTCCCGGCAGTGCCGAAATCTGCGGACTGTGGAACTCCAAAGAGGTAGCCGGCATGGGCATCGGAAGCCTTATCCTCAGCAGGGTATGCGTAGCACTTACCTCCCAGCTGCCCGTAGGCAACGTACACGTACTTTGCGCCCCTGTTACTGTAAGAGGGGCCAAAAGGGTAGGTGCTGTTATCGACACCTCCCTCGGAAATGAAGGGGTGTTTTATTATCCGAAAGACGATCTCGTGGCCACGGCCATGATCATCCGCGATAATCACGAGCTGGCCAGTGCCGACCCCTCCGAGCAGGCCCTTATCCGCGACCTGCGCGCAAATCCCAACCAGATACGCACCGAAACCGGCCCTAAAGGTACTTTCGAAGTAAATTACCTGCTCGGCCTCCCGCAAATGGTTCCCTAAAATCCATTATGTTTGCTGCGTATTTTGCGGCCTGACTATATAACAACCGAGAACTCAAATGTCTATACGTTTTTTCGCCCTGCTATTGCTTTCCTTTGCTGCCCAAATGACGACCCGCGCCCAGACGCCCGTCGCCTTCCGGGACAGCGCCAAACTTATGCAGGTCGGCGAGTTCCTCGACCTGTATATCGACAGCACTAACGACCTCACCATCGATCAGGTCAGGAAAATGACCTTCAAGCCCTCCGGCTCCAGGGTCCCTAACCTCCAGATCACCCCCTTTACCAGCTGGGCACGCATCCTTATCTCCAATAACACCAACCTCAGCCGGCTGCTCCTCGAAGTGGAATACCCCACTATCGACGAGATCTCCCTCTACGAAGTACTCCCTTCAGGTGGCTATAAAGTAGTGGACCTCGGGCAATACCAGCCCTATAAAATGAGGCCCGTCAATCACCAGAACTACATTTTCCCGCTGGATATTCCGCAGGATCAGACCCGGGAATACTACCTGAAGATCCGCGCCGGAGAACAGGCCCAGCTACCCGTTTACCTCGGTGCGGAAACCACCCTCTTCGCCAAAAACACCGAACGTAATTTCATATTCGGACTGTACGCCGGCATCATCCTCGTGATGGCGCTGTATAACTTCTTTATCTGGCTCACCGTTCGCGACAACAGCTACCTCATTTACGTTACTTATATCATTTGCGTGGGCCTCACTCAGGCTTCCCAACAGGGCTATACTTTCCGGTTCCTGTGGCCCAACAGTCCATGGCTGGCCATGCATGATACGCTCATCATTCCTGTGCTGAACGGTATTACGGCAGCATTCTTCATCCAGTCGTTCCTCCACACCCGCGAAAAATATAAGCTGGGGCATAAACTCCTCACCGGTGTGGTTGTGGCATACTCACTGGCCTTAATACCCACTTTCCTCGATAATCATTTCGTGGCCAACATGATGACCCAGATCATCGCCATGACGGCCTCTATCCTCGCCATTTTTGTAGGTATCAGGGTGTGGCGGAATGGGTACGGACCGGCTGCCTACTTCCTCATTGCCTGGGGTATTTTCCTCGGCAGCGTGGTGATTTTTGTACTGAGGAACTTCAACATCCTGCCTTATAATGACTTTACTTATTACGCCCTGCAGGTAGGGTCTGCCGCGGAAGTTACGCTGCTCTCCTTCGCACTGGCCAATAAGATCAATATTTACCGGAAGGAAAAAGAAGAGTCACAGGCCGTGGCGCTGCGTATGGCGCAGGAAAACGAGCAACTGGTGCGTGAGCAGAACGTGATACTGGAAGCCAAGGTGGCTGAGCGTACCGAGGCGTTACAAACCTCCAATGGAGAGCTGAACAAAGCCCTCACCAACCTGAAAAGCGCCCAAACCCAGCTCGTGGAAGCGGAAAAGATGGCCTCCCTTGGTCAGCTCACTGCCGGTATCGCCCACGAGATCAACAACCCGATCAACTTCGTTACTTCCAATATCAAACCGCTGAAACTCGATTTCGAAGACATCCGCTCCCTCTTGCGGAAGTACGAAACCATCAGGCCGGGTGAGGATGTGGCAGGACAGCTGGCGGAGATCGAGCGGTATAAGCAGCAGATCGATATCAATTACCTCCACGAAGAAGTAGATACCCTGATCAAAGGCATAGAAGACGGGGCCAACCGTACAGCCGAGATCGTGAAAGGGCTGCGTACTTTCAGCCGTCTCGATGAAAGCGATCTCAAATTCGTGGATATCCATGAAGGGCTTAACTCCACCATGGTGCTGCTCCGCAACAACATCCCCAAGAACGTGACCGTGCGTTATGATTATGGTGAACTGCCGAAGATAGAATGCTTCGCAGGGAAGCTCAACCAGGTGTTCCTGAACATCATCAACAACGCACTGAACGCCATCAAAATGAAACCCGAACAGGGCGACGAGAGCCTTACGATAAAAACCCGCCTCGAAGAGGATAAGATGGTGAGCATCAGTATAAAAGATTCCGGTATCGGTATGTCGGACAAGGTAAAGGAAAAGATTTTCGAGCCGTTCTTCACGACCAAGGATGTCGGGGAAGGCACTGGCCTCGGGCTGTCTATCGTTTTTAGCATTATCGAGAAGCACCAGGGGAGAATTGCGGTGAATTCGGAACCCGGCAAGGGAGCGGAATTTATCATATATTTACCCCAGAATGTGCCTATCGCCCAGAGTCATGCGTAAATAAAAGCAGAAAGAACCCTACATGAAAAATAACCGTATCAGGATATTGTACATCGACGACGAGGTACATAACCTTAATGCATTCCGCGCCAATTTCCGCAGAACGTATGAGATATACACCGCGAGTTCTGCGGCTGAAGGCATGCAGGTACTGAAAGGAATTGAGGTACATATCATCATCGCGGATCAGAAAATGCCCACTACAACGGGGGTTGAGTTCTTTAACGAAATCAAGGACCTCCTGCCCGACCCCATCCGCATCCTCCTTACCGGCTATACGGACGTGGAAGATATCATTGACGCCATCAACAAAGGACATATCTACTCCTACATTAAAAAGCCCTGGGATGAGCACGAGCTGTTCAAAACCATCAACAACGCCTACGAGATTTATTCCGCCCGCAAGCTGCTGAAGGAAAAAGTACTGGAGCTGGAAAAAACGAACGATGAACTGAACCGTTTTATCTATTCCACTTCCCACGACCTCCGCGCTCCCCTCATGAGCGTACAGGGGATCATCAACCTCAGCAGGCTCGATAATACCATGACCGACCCGCAGGGGTATATGGGCATGATCGAGGTTTGTATTACCCGGCTGGATAGCTTTATCCAGAAAATCATAGAATATTACCGCAACTCACGGCTGGATCTGGAGTACGAGAAAATCGACTTCAATGCCCTGATGAATGACTGTATTGATACTTTTAAACACCAGAATACCGCTATCAACTTCAATGTGAATGTAGACCAGCCGGTGCCATTTAAGGGTGATTTCTTCCGGATTAGCGTTATCCTGAACAATCTTATCAGCAATGCCGTTAAGTATCAGAAGCCGGACGAAGCCGTCCCGCAGGTCAATCTCTCTGTAAAAGTGGAACCTCATAAGGCAACAATCCGTATAGAAGATAATGGTATCGGGATTCTCAGCGAGCACCTGAGCAACATATTCAAAATGTTCTTCCGCTCCAAGAACAACAACAAGCCCGGAAGCGGTATTGGCCTGTATATTGTAAAAGAAGCCCTCAATAAAATCGGGGGCACCATTGGCGTAGATTCCCGTTACGGAGAAGGCACGCAATTTGAAATTACCATTCCGAACAGAAATGAATTCGATACCTGATCTGCGCGTAATACTAATCGACGACAACGACATCGATCTGCTGCTGCATGAACGGTTAATATCCATTCAGCAGATCAGCAGAACGATCCTTTCATTCAGCAATGCCAACAAAGCGCTGGAATTCCTTTCCAGCAACATTACCCTTCCCCACATCCCTCCCACTGTTATCCTCCTCGATATCCAGATGCCGGAAATGGATGGTTTCGAATTCCTCCGGTCTTTCGACTCTTACCCGCAGAAGATCAAGAATCAGTGCTATATCATCATGGTTTCCTCTTCACTCGATTTCGGCGATATTTCCCGGACCAATGCCAACCCCATGGTGATACGCCTGCTGAAGAAACCGCTGCAGCCCAAAGAGCTGAAAGACGTGATCGAAGGCATTTTCCGCGATCCCCTTTAGAACAAAAAAAAGGCTTCTTCATGCGAGATGAAGAAGCCATATAAGTTTCCCGGGCATTGCGGCCCGGAAAACGGACCCCCTGGTTACAATTCCTGCTTAATAGTCGTTAATTCCGTAATAATACGTTTTTCCACTGCCAGGGTACATCCCTTCAATCTGGAAATTACCGCTTTGGCGCGCCAGGGCTGCTTTCAATTCTTCCACCGTGCGTACGGCAATACCACCCACACGGGTTATTACAAATCCTTCCTTCATGTTCGTTTGCTCATCGAGCAGGCCGCCATCTGCGATTGACTGTACCTGTACCCCGCCTGCAATACCCATACGGGCTGCATCTTGACGGGAAAGCGCTGCAAATTCAGCACCCAGTGCGTTTACCGAAGCATTATTACCTGCGGTCATATTGCCAAGCTTACCTTTCAATGTTGCTTCCACCTTGCTTTCTGCGCCATTGCGCTGCAGTGAGAGCGCAACCTTGTCGCCGGGTTTCAGCCTTGCTATTTGTTCAGACAATTCGGAGCCGGAGTGTACCGCACTGCCGTTTACTGCCGTAATAAGATCACCTTTCTTCACACCAGCTGCTGCAGCCGCACCGGCAGGATCAGTGCCTATCACATACACACCTTCTGAGTTTGAACCGGCAATACCCAGCTCTTTCTTCTGTGCGTCATCGAGGTTATCTGGCGCCATAGAGATGCCAAGGTACCCGCGCTGAACGCTGCCGAATTGCTTGATATCATTCACCACCTTTTTCATAAGGTTGGATGGAATGGAATAGGCATACCCGGCATATGCGCCTGTAGGCGAGGCAATGGCTGAGTTGATACCGATAAGCTCACCATTGGTGTTCACCAATGCACCGCCACTGCTGCCGGGGTTCACTGCCGCATCTGTTTGCAGGAATGCTTCCACCGGAGCGGAACCCTGCCGGTTGATACCGATACTGCGGGATTTAGCGCTGATGATACCCTGTGTAACGGTTACGTCGAGGTTAAGCGGATAACCTACCGCCAGTACCCACTGGCCCAGCCGTACATCGTCGGAGTTACCTACAGGAATAGCAGGCAGGTTCTTAGCGTCTATTTTAATAAGCGCCAGGTCGGTATTCGGATCTGTACCTACTACCTCCGCCTTGTAATTCTTACGGTCGGTAAGTGTAACGGTGATCTCGGAAGCGCCATCCACCACGTGGTTGTTGGTCACGATAAAGCCGTCGGGACTAATGATCACACCCGATCCGGAAGCTTTCTGATCAGGACGGTTAAATTGCCTGCGTGGACCGCCTTCGCCAAAGAAGCGGCGGAAGATGTCGTCGTCCATTCCTTCGAATTGGTCTGTTTGTGCAGATTGTTTGTATTTAACAACCGTGCGGATATGCACAACGGAGGGTACCGCATTCCCCGCCGCCTTTTCAAAATCAGTAGGCTGGGCCGTAGCCGGGCCTGAATATGCTGTTTGAATGAGGGGTTGGGGATTTTCGATGCCGATACTTTCCGAAATTCTGCCGGCCTTGCCGCTGAGGACGAAACCGCCGGCTACCACGGCCCCTGCAATGAGGAGGCCTGTGAAGAGTTTCTTTGTATTCATTGTATCCAGTGTTTTATGACGTAAAACTGCCATGGCATTCTGAATACATTCTGAATATCGGGGGAAAGGGGGTGGATTTTAACTTTTCATTATCACCTGAAAGCTGTGCAGTGTGTTCTCCCAGCGGTACTTCACTTCAAACCCATACAGGTCGCAGATCTTACGGACGATCTCCAGGCCCAGTCCCATCGATTCCGCATCTTTACTGTTTTTGGCAAAGCGCTGGAAAATACGCTCTTCCGGCAATGGATATGGCTGGCCGGTATTACTGATAGTGAGTGTTCCATTAGCGCCTTTCACAACCAGCTTCCCTTCTGCCACATTGTGCCTGATAGCATTGGAAAGCAGGTTACCCAGCAGTACTTCCAGCAAATTAGGGCTCATGGTCACCTTTAGCTCGTCTAACCAGTCTTCCTCCACACGCAGCTGCTGCTGCGCAATCTGAGGCTCGTACTGGGCAAGGAGGTGCTTTGCGGTATCACGTACAGAAACCTCCGCAGTTTCAGGGAATTGCCCGTTCTGAATACGCGTAAGCAGCAAAAGTCCTTTGTTAAGCCGGGCCATACGGTGACTGGCATCCGCCAGCTCAGTGATCAGGGTGGCCTGCTGCTCGGAAAGCGGACTGGTTTGCATGAGCATTTCCAGTTTACCCTGGAACACTGCCAGCGGTGTACGCAGTTCGTGCGATGCATTTTCTGCAAACTCTTTCTGCGAAAGGTAGGATTGGCGGCTTCTTTCTGCCAGTTGCTCCACCGCAGTGTTCAGCTCTGCAAATTCAGTGATGCCGGAGGGCGCAAGCTGCAATGGCCCGGGATCATCCACTTTATATGCCCGCAGCTTCCGGAGCGTTTGGTAAAACGGCTTCCAGATGCGGCGCGCAAGAGATTGATTAATGAGTAAAAGGCCTGAAAGCAACAGGATCAGTAATACTGATTGCAGAATAATAATACTCCCGATCAGCCGCTGATGATCGGCCAGTGATGATTTGATCTGCAGCCGGTATGTTTCCTGATTGATCACGAGGTAGGAAGTGAGCAACCGGTATTTGTCTGTAGTATACAGTGAATCCCCACCGGGTTGCGGAGGTGCCTTCTCCAAAGTAACCCCATCTTCCAGCCTTGGCTGCGGTGTTCCGGGATGAATTTCCATCACACGCAGCCTGGGTATCAGCTCGGTTTTAGAGGCTACAAGGCTCGCATCGATATTGGAAATTACAATGCGCTGCAGCACGAAATAAAACACGGGAATGGCTACCATAAGCAGTACTATGGACAGCCAGAAGTAATATTGCAATGTTTTATTCAGCAGCTTCATCAGTGATCAGTTTATACCTTATTAAGAAGCTTCGAGTTTATATCCCATACCATATACCGCCTTGATACGGTCTGTCCAGCCGGCCTGTATGAGTTTCTTTTTAAGATTCTTCATGTGGGCGTAAATGAAATCGTAGTTATCGAACAGTCCTTCACCATCTCCGGAAAGATGTTCTGCGATGGCATGTTTGGAAACGACGCGGTTACGGTTGGTGAGCAGATAAAGTAACAGATCGTATTCGGACCTTGTGAGGTCTGCCGGCTGTTGCCCGACACGTACAGTTCTGGCGGCGGTATCTACCGTCAGGCCGGCGGCTTCGAGTATGGAAGATCCGGAAAATCTGCGGCGGCGGATAACAGCAGCAATGCGGGCACTTAACTCGGAGAGATGGAATGGTTTAACGAGGTAATCATCGGCCCCCAGCTGAAGACCGGTGATACGGTCATCAATACCATCGCGGGCAGAAATGATGATGACGCCATCCGTTTTGTTATTATCCCGCAGTGCCTTCAGCACTTGCAGACCATTACCGTCGGGCAGGGAAATATCGAGGAGGATGCAGTCGTAATCGAACGATTCTATCCGCTGGAGCGCAGTGTGCTTATCAGCGACCAGCTCACAGGTGTAGGACTCTGCCTGGAGATACTCGGCGATGCTTTGGCCGAGGGCTTTTTCGTCTTCGATGATGAGGATCTTCATAATTCCGTGATGAAAATACGGAATTTAGCCGGAAGGGAAAGGGAGAGAGAGAGCAGGGAAACTTGCGCGTTTATGAAATGCAAAAGCCCCGCGGTGGCAGGGCTTTCGTATAATATCAGGTATGTATTACTTAGGCTGGTTTTGATTTTCGAAGTCAAAAACCGGGGAGCCGTCGCTGTAAGGATCGGGACCGTATTCGTTAACGAACTTATCTCCTGCTGTGAGGGCAAGGATCAAACCATAAATCGGAATCAGTACATACCAGCCGCTTTTATTCACGTCATGCATGCGGCGGATAGCCACGGCGATACCGGGCAGCAGTAAAACCAGTGATACGATCAGGTTGAGGATGCTGGCAATTACTTGCCCGAGAATAGCGCCCAGTCCCAGTGTAATGCCATAGGAAAGGATGATGTTGAACAGGGAGAATGTCCAGAATTCCGCCCTGCTGGCGCGACCGTTAAAGTCGGTGAATTTCTTTAATACAGTGGTAATGTGTTTCATAGTTGTAGCTACATTTTCATTAAATGAGCTTCAAGTACAGGGAATTTCCGGCAATTCGGCAGGCAAATCCGCGGAAGTGAAAGAAGAGATGGCTGAAGCCTTCAATTTCATATATGAATATTTTGCCGGATATAAGCCTTTCCCCTGCCGGGAAAAAATTCTCAAAGTATTTTTTTGAATTTTGGAAAAAGCCCCTATTTTTGCACTCCATTCAACGGGGGATTAGCTCAGTTTGGTAGAGCGCTTGCATGGCATGCAAGAGGTCAGCGGTTCGAACCCGCTATCCTCCACAGGAAAAAAGCCTTTCAGATATTCTGATAGGCTTTTTTGTTTTTAAGTAGTTTATATAGAGCGTTCCGAACGCTTTCGGAAAGGTCAGCGGTTCGAACCCGCTATCCTCCACGAAAGAAAAAACCTGTCCTTACGGCAGGTTTTTTCTTTTATAGCCTACCTACATTTTTACCTTTTGAATTCCTCCAGCTGTCCTCCATTACTATCTTACGGCTTATGCATCTCAGGTACAACAAAACTCTTCACTATGGCCATCTTATTTCTGCGCTTTACATTTTTCGAAAACTTCTAACCCCATAATACTGTTAGCTTCGAAATTATTCAGCCAGACTGCTTCGGCTTTTCGTCATCCTGCAAACCGCAATACCACGGCATTAGATATCCTTCAATCCCCCCGGCCAACGCTCCCTTGCGGTTTCTGTATTTTCAGGCTTAATAAAATCTCAATATTATGGCCATCTTAAATTCTTTAATTCCATTTACCGGCAGGCTCGGTAATATCATTTCCTACCAGCGCAATGGTAAGCACTGTTTGCGCACGGTGCCGGATAAGGTCCGGCAGACGGATAACACCCGCCGCGCTGCGAAGTGGTTCGGCGCTGCCAGCCGTAAAGGCGCCCTTATCCGCAGTGCCTTCGTTCCTGAACTGGACATCCACCCGGATCAGTTCCTCGTAAACCGCCTGAACAGCTACATTGTAAAGGCCGGCAGGAACAACCACGCAGGCCTGGTCAACTTCCGCTTTAATGGACACACCGGTCTCAGTAAGTTCTTCGGACAGCGGCCTGTATTCTCCAAAGACGGCAAGCTGCACATCCCCCCACAGTCTTTGCCTGTATGTGAGGAAGCCGTTCGCATGGAGATAAAAGTGATCGCCTCCCGGATCGACTTTAGTACCCGTACCGTTACAGGTACAGATACTGCCCGGATCAACATCGATCTGAACCAGCCCCGCCAGCACTTCCATCAGTTCGAAGGCGCAGACCTGTGGGTCAACGTACCCGGTAAAGGCACCCTGGTAGTAGTTGTACAGCTAAAGTTCTTTTGGGAAGATTTTGATATCCGTGACCGGAAGTTCGAAGTAGCAGACATCATTGCGGTTGAGGAAAACCAGCCGCAGAAAGCGCTCCTCACCAAAGCAAAACCCGGTAAGGAACTACCCATCATAACAACAGCACCTGTCCGCAACACCGCGCCCGCTCAAAACGAACAGGCCCCCATCCAGCGGGAATAACACACCGCCATAATTGAGAGATTTTGTTATAAGGAATTAATTATCAAACAGTTTGGAACCCAAATCTACCCGGCAGGCCACCCCTCCGCCAGCCATTACCATGGGCCGCAGGCACCCGATCTTCACTTTACAGGCCTGCTATCACCTTCACACCGCCTCCGCATCACATCCGCATCACCTCCGCATCAAGTCCACCTTCTCAACGCACATCCTTGCTGTTTTACCTGTAGTTCCCCCCGAGATGCAATCTGGTTCCCTGCTTCATACCTGCTTCAAATAAGCACGAATAAGCATAGATGAGCTTAGTAAACCCGTGGTGGAGTATAGATGTGATTTGGGTATGGGCTACCAATAAGTTTCCTGAGATGGAGCATGTACATAACTAAAAACCACCTTACAATCATATGCAAGGTGGTTCAGTTTATTTATGGCAGAAGAAAAGTTACCAGCCGGGGTTCTGTTTAATACCGGATTTAGTGATCACATCTCGGGGGATGGGGAAAGTATATCTGTCACTGTTTGGCGCAAGGGTGTAGGTTACACCTCCCAATGTTTTCTTCAGGGTTTTAGCGAAGCGGGGATCTTTATTAAGTCTGCGGAGATCACTCCACCGCGTTCCTCTCCTTACCAGCTCCTTCTCTCTTTCTTCAAGAATAATACGCAGCGCCTGATCTGCATTGACAGCAGTTTTATTGACATAGGTACTTACGCCGTTAATAACTTTATATCGCGTACGGAGCAGCGTATTGAGGTAGTGCATTGCTTTAAGCACTTCATCTTTCCGCGCAAGACACTCTGCCGAATTGAGGTACATTTCATCCGTAGCAATTCCCGCAAAGCAGTCTGTATCAGAGCGGCTGTAACTGCCTTTGAAATTGGCTATGCCATCCACTACCTGGAAGTATATAATGGAACGCAGATCATTTGCTTCATACCTTTCGTATAAGCTTTTCGATATACCGAAGTAATACACGGAACCCTGTTGAAAGTAATGTAAACTACCCACTTCCACATTCAACTCTATATAAGGGAGGGAAGGGTTTAAGGTATTAAAATCAAGCAATGCAGGATACCTTGCAAGATACAGATCCGCATACTTTTGGGCGCTGTCGTAAACCTGCATGGATAAATAGATCCGGGAAAGTAACCCCCAGGCCGATCGCCGGGTAGGACGGAAAATTTCTGCCGATTGCTCCGGCAACAACTGAACAGCAGTTGTTACATCTTCCAGTATCTGTTTATAAGTATCCCCTACCGTAGCCCGCTGTACCGGAATACTAAGATCATCACTCGTCCTTACCGGAATACCAAATTCATTGGCCTGATTTGCTGGATCGTAAGGATGCGCAAAAGCCGAAGCCAGGCAATAATGCAGGTACCCCCTGTGATACAGTGCTTCTCCTTTCAGACTCCTTACAGCCGGTCCATCAGCCAGTTTATTAAGTCCTTCCAGAATTACATTCGTATGAAAGATGCCCGGATACATTGCCGACCAATCGTAGTTTTCCTGGTACGGCACAATTTCAGTCCAGCTCATCGCATTTCCAAAGTACGAGCGTTCATAAGAAGTCCAAAAGTCCTCACTTAAAGTATCATGGTCCGTAGCCACTTCCGCCAGATACCCGGTATTCAGATACAGATTATCCGGGTTATCCAGCATTGCCCTGAAGTCGGCAATTGTAGCCGGACTGGCGATTGCGCTATCCGGTTTTGCATCCAGCCATTCCTTCATACACCCATGCAGGGCGGTAACTATCAAAAGTCCGGATGCTATTACAGTGTATCGAATGATTGTCCTCATGATCTTCGTTCAAAATTTATAATCTGACATTGGCGCTGAAGGTGTAACTCCTCGATGCAGGATAATGCATGTTTTCCGGATCAAGTCCCTTCCCATTGGCACGCCAGATAATGCCTACATTGGAAACCATGGCCCTTAAAGTGACCCCTGCAATACTGCTGCTAATCAGGCGATCAGGTAGTGTATATTCCAATACGATATCCTGCAGCCGGATGTTGCCGCCCTTTTCTACCAGGATATAAGACTGCCGGTAAAACAAATCCCTGAGTGCATTATTCCTGAGCGACTCAGCAGGAATGTTTGATATCTTTTCATCTCCCGGCTGCTGCCATCTGTCTGCATAATCACTATGACCTGTCCAGTTATTCAAGAGATCATCGTAGAAAACAGAAGGGCGCTGGAAATAATAATCCAGATTATAGCGGATGTTGAAAGACAAAACGAGATCTTTCCATGCAATGTTATTCATGAAATTACCAAAGATCCGGGGCACTCTTGAACCCACCCTGATAAGGTCCTGCGGCCGGGTATTTTTGCCTTTTACCACCAGATCGTACGATGCCAGCGTATCCGCCAGATACCCCTGCGGATCACCATTCTTCCCATTTAGCCCTCCCCATTTGTAGACATACATATCAAATAACGACCGGCCTACTATTGGGTAAGAACCTACCAGGTAAGTACCTGCGTCTTCCAGAATACCCGGACTTGTATAGTCGTATCTGCTGGTCTTATTGGTATTGAAACTGACGTTGAATATACTCCTCCAATGCAACTGCGAAGTTTCCACCGGCACTGCATTGAGCTGAACATCTATCCCTTTACTTTTAACAGCTGCATAATTCCCCAGATAATTCGAGAACCCTTTGGTAATATCATTGACAATGGGTCCGATCAGATCTTCCCCATTCTTCTGGTAATACTCAATTACGCCACTCAATCGCCGGTTAAGCAGAGAAAAATCCAGTCCTATGTTCCATGTTTTTACCTTTTCCCAGGTAAGATTGGGATTAGGCGGCCTGAGGATGATGGCATCCGGGATAGCCTGGTATGCATTCACGGTATTGCGGTAGGAGATGACTGGCAGAGCAGAAGCAGAATTCAGCAGATTACCATTCCAGCCATAAGTAAATCTCAGGTTTAACTGATCCAGTGCTGAAGACGGCTGCATAAAGGATTCTTTCAGGATATTCCATGCCAACCCGCCAGACCATAAAGGCACTCTTCTGTCGTTCGCATTCACGCCAAACAGATTGGCGGCATCCCATCTTATGCTACCTGTTAGTGTATACCGCTGTCCATATACATAAGAAAAGTTGCCGTAGTAACTAAGGAACCTGTTTAAGTAACTGGTAACTCCATTGCCGGATGAAATCATGGCCATTGCACCTGAAGGCCGTGTGCGGTAAGTGCGTGTAAAATCGACCGGTGCATTCGTCAGGTTTTCTTCATTATAACCATACAGGGTAGATATATTGCTTTCCGCTTTGGTTTCACTGATCTCGCCCCCAGCCAGCATATTCACCTGGTGGAGCCTCCAATGCTTTTCATAGTTTAATTGTCCGCGTAAGTTAAAGGAGTTTTGTTTTGTATGCCGCATGACAAGCCTTGCTCCCAAAGGATAAGGATACACAATATTTCCGGTGATCTGATCCTGGAAAGAAAACCGGTTGATATTATCACGGGCATCAAATGATGCCAGCGAAAACAGTTGATCTTCTCTGCTGTTCAACTTATGTAACATCCCTTTTACATCTACAGATAATCCCTTTATAATATTTATCCGGATATTCGCACCTGCCCTGAGGTTATCCCCTCTTGTTTTGAAACTGACATGATTCAACTCATCCAGCGGGCGATAATTCCAATCTAATATTCCGGGTGCGCTTAACGTGTCTATATACTTTTTCCTAAGCCCGCCGGTAAACGGAACCGGCAACGCATTCCCAGCCTCATCCGCCAGCGCAGTATAGGGTGCCAGCCATCTATCACCAGCCGTAACCGGGATCAGTTGCCGGTAGTTCAGGTAAGGCTGCCGGTCGGTAGTATTGGCATAATTGACTATGTACCCCACTTCAACAACCTTGCTGATTTTATAGGAATTATTAATATCGAATGTGAACCGCTCGTTGAAAGTATTGACAGCATCCTGTCTTACGCGGTCGTACCCACCGGAGAAATAATAAGAAGAGCGGTCGCTTCCCCCTTTGTAACTGACACTGTATTGCTGATTAAACGCAGGCCGGGTCATGTATTGCGATACATCATCCCATACACTGTGGTTAGCCATTTCTGACAACGCTGCATTTAGTTCTGCCCCGGTCATTTCTCCACGCCGCGCGGCCAGCATTAATTCAACGACTGGAGATGCCACAGGGAAGTAACTGTTGGCAGGGTAGCTGTCGTCATAATTATTGAAAAAGCCGGTAGCGAAACGCCTTTTCTCAAAATCAACAGCATCAGCAGAACTGATTACAGGCAGCCGGGTCAGGCGCGGCCGCTCCGTAACGGTCAGGTTTGCGGAAACATTGAATTCAGGCTTCATGTTGTATTTACCTCTTTTGGTGGTGATGACGATAACCCCATTCCCCGACCGGGCACCCCAGATAGAAGCTGCCGCCGCATCTTTCAGCACCGTAATGGATTCTACATCATTAGGGTTCAGTCTCCGGATCAACTCTTCCGGATTATCGCCTTCCTCATATGGAAAACCGTCAATAACGATGAGGGGGCTTCTTCCGGCGTTGATGGTACTTACGCCACGTATAATGTAGCTGGTTTTGGTAAATCCCTGCATCTGCGGCGTAACATAGTTCAGGCCATTGGTTACATACCTGATCCTGTCGAGTATATTGACGGAAGGTGTGCGGTTTAGGATTCTGCTGTCCAGCAGAACGAAGCTGCCTGTCACCCGTTCTTTGGGGATACTCTGATAACCTGTTGATACTACTTCCACCGTTTTGATTTCACTGATAGCAGCATCCAGTGTAACATGGAGGTAGCTTCTACCACCCGTTTTCATCTGGCGGGTAGTGTAGCCCAGCGATGAAAATTCCAGTACTTCATTATGCCCTATTCCGCTTATGACGAAACGGCCATCATCATCCGTGATCGTTCCTGCATGATTAGCCTTTGATAACACAGTGGCACCCATTACAGCTTCACCATTTCTGCCGACCACCCTTCCGGTCAGCGGCATTGCAGATAGACTATCCCCGGACAGATCGTTAGCACCGGATGCAGGTGGTTTCGCAGGTGTAAGCACGATATAATCCTTCCCGATCTTCCATTGTATGGGTTGATGTTGAAACAGCATGCCCAGCACTTCGGGCAGTGCTGCATTTTTAACATGAATGGTAACTGGTTTATTCTCCGGCCTGGCTTTGGCACCATAATAAAATGTTTTGCCTGTTTGCTTTTCAATCATCCGGATCACTGCTTCCACGGGTTGTGCCGTTACCTGTAAACTGATGCGGCCTGTATCCTGTAGATCTTTTGCCGATAATGCAAGGGGAGCAAGCAATATTATTGCAATAAAAAACAACCATCTGCTACAACAATGCGCATTGATGTAGAATTTATACATGGGCGATCTCTTTAATTGTAAACCGGTATCGGTAACATTATTCATGAAACGGGGGAACACGTTAAATTGGAGGGAAGGGAGATAATTGCAGGCGTAAATAAGAGAAAAGATCCATGTCATTTATACTTTAATAAAGTAATGAAAACGTCCGCCAATATATGTTATTAGTTTGTTAACTCGAACTTGCCATTCCGGGGGATATACTACTAAAACCCGTTGGCACTAAACACATAAAAAGCTTTTTATCAATATGTTATATTGTTATCAACTATCAAATATTACACATTTTAAATTTATCGGCCACTGCGCCCTGTTTGCAGTGGCTTGTAATAGTTTTGGAGCATTAAAGCTAAGGCACGCCATACATTTAGACATTAATTCCCTTGATCTGAAAAAACAAATAACGACATGCGATCTATCGTGTAGTGTAAAAAATTCCTTTTTGCTTCTTTGTAATTTGTCTCTGCTTTTGTAATTAAGCATGATTATCCTATTCCCTAAATAACGCATACATATGACACAGCAGCATGAGCACTTGCCAGCTAACCATGTACCTACCATATGGAAGTCGGTCTTAATTGAAATATTTATAGCTATCCTTCTGATTGTATTTTTCTACACAGGTATTTCCAAGCTAATCGACAGGCTCAGTTTTGAGATCAACCTTCAGCAACATTCCATATTCAGTGCATATGCGCCACTGGTTTCATATGGCGCCCCTATACTGGAAATTGTAATTGCGATTGCCCTTATTTTCAACAAAACCCGGCAGGCAGGCCTCGCAGCAGCTGCGACACTGATGGCTTTTTTTACAGGATACGTAGTTTATATGATGATTACACTACCGCATTTGCCCTGTAGTTGTGGCGGGGCAGTAGCCTGGCTGAGCTGGCCGCAGCACATTGTATTCAACGCCCTGTTGACGGTTATGGCTGGTAGCACATTCATTCTTCACCGGAAAGAAAAAGCGAGTTGAAATTAATCCTCTTATTACGTGATAAGCTAGTTGATCCTTACTTGTAAAACAGACTGTATACTCGTTAACAATTTAAAAAAGACAAAATGAAACACTTCAAATTTTCAGCTATGGCTGTTGCTATCCTGACAATTGGTACCACCCTTGCCTTCAATGCCAATGCAATTGGAAAACGCACTGTAACTTCCTGTTTCCGTAATGTGGCACTGCAGAACGCTGCAGCTACTTACTTCTATGTTCCGCTTATATCGGATGCCAGGGCAACCGTTGAAGCTGCCATCATTACCAACTCCATCAAATACCTGGATGCTACCCCCTCCACCATCGCTACCATGGGTACCGCCAACAGTAATTTTTTTTGCTGCCTGAAGCTGACTGAAACGCTGGAAAACCTCCCGAATGTCAGCCAATACACCATAGGCGGTATTACTGCAAAATGGGTAGTATATGAAATACTGTATAAGCCTACCTTTAATTAATATCTCACATTTACTATGCGAAAGGGCTGTACACACAGCTCTTTCGCCATTTCCATAACTTGATTTCTGCCTCAGGAAGGTTCACGCAATTCAATCTCATGCAGCAAACTGTCTACCAGTGGCATCAGGCGGTTATTTCCAACGAAAGCTTTATCTGACAGCGGCTTTTCTCCTGCCTGCTGTATTACCATATTCTGCAAAAACAATATTTTCCCCTGCCTGTCTATCAGGAAGTAAGCCGGTAAATTCCATACCCCCATCACCCCGCTGGCGCCATCAGAAAATTTATCGATAAAATGCTCCCACAGCCTTTTATCTTCCGCAATTGCTTTCTTCCATGCAGCTTCACTGTCGTCTACAGACAGTCCTATGATATCAAAACCCCTGCTTTTCATTTTCTCCCGAACTTCCTTCAATTCCGGGATGGCTTCCCGGCAGGGCTTACACCAGCTGGCCCATACATCCACCAGTGTAAGTGTATGCTTTGCCAGCACATCATGCAGTGCCTGTGCCCCTCCTCCCGGGTTTATGATCCCAAAATTGGGTATCACATTGCCTTTAGGGCCATCTCTGTAAAACGCAGGAAAATTATCACGCCGGGTTATCTCCAGATGCACTTTCGATCCAAACTGGCTCTTCTTTACAGCAGGGGTCATATTGTGGTAGAAAGCCTTCACACTGTCTAACGGGTAATGATTGATCAGCCGGGTAATAATGAAGGGCATAAAGGATGATGCCGGATGGGATCTGATAAATGCAGTTACCTCCGTTACATCATTGTCTTTTGCCCTTGCCAGTATGTCAAGATATTGCAGATACTCATCGTGCGCAGCGGAGCCTGTCAGCTTTATGCCATCAAGGTCAATTACATCGCCAGCCAGCGTCATCCCCGAATTCTCTAACCACAATGCTTTACTTTTATGCATGGGGTTCAAAGCGGGATCTATTTTCAGAAAACAGAAATCAGCTCCAAAAGGCATCCTGCCAATGAACCGGAAATCTTCCCCTTTGGAAATGGCTTTGTACAGGGTATCCTCCCCGGCGCCTGTCAGATACAGCTCAGCCCCGTCGGGCAAACCACTGAGGTGCCCGCTCAATACAAAACCTTTAGCAGCAGAACGGGCATCCTGCGCATGCAGTTGAACAATAAAACATTGTAAAAGGGAAAAAATACCGATTCCGGCTGCAACGGTAAGCTTCATATCCTATATCATTTTACCATCCACCCTACTGCCGCATCCGGCAATTGATGTACAGTATATTATTAATATAGAGATAAGTGATAATATGGAAAGGGTGAATTCAGTTGAGAACGGTCATTACGGCTACAATACCCAGCACGCCAAAATCCTTCAGTTCTTCCCGCATCACGCCAAGGCTCCGGCTCATATGTTTCTCCACCGCCTTTACGGAAATACCCAGCCGCTCCGCGATCTCCTTGTAAGAAAGGTGATCCCTGCGGGACAGTAAAAAGATTTCCCGGCTGCGTTCCGTTAACTTGTCGAGCGCCGCAGCAAAAACCTTTTCCAGCTGTTGCAGATCGTAATTGATGTGAAGGCCCGTTACCTGTTCGGGCGGCATTTGTGCGTGATGTTGTTCGTGCAAAAGTGAATTCCGTAACTCGTTGAAGATCCGGTTACGCAGGGCATTGTACAGATAGGATCGGATGTTTTCGATATGGGAAAGCTCTGCCCGGCGGCGGTACAGGTTGGTGAATACTTCCTGCAGCAGATCCTCTACGATAGCCTGCACCGGCACTTTCTTATAGGCAAACTGGTACATGGCACCCGCATGGCGCTGATACAGCGCCTCGAATGCACGTGCATCGTTCCCGGCCAGCAACGTCACCAGTTCCTTATCAGACAGTGCGGTATATCCCATGATCTGCAGTAAAAATAGGAGAAAAATCAGGACGATCCCCATTTTTGTGCCCAAAAGAGGTAGGGTAAGGATGCCCTGCCGTGTCTTATAGAAACACAAGCGCCCGAATGAACGATCAACAATTGCTGCAACTGCTGGATAAATACCTCCGTAACGCGTGCACACCGGAAGAAAAAATGCTTCTTGAAAGCTGGTACGAGCGGTACGAATCTCCACTGGGAGACGTAGCCCCCGAACCTGCTCCCCGGCTCACAGCGGTATACGACAGCATAGCTGCCCGCCTGCGGGAAGAAGGGGAATTCCCCGTTCCGGAGCCGGCTCCCGGCCGCCGCCTTGCTCCCCGCTGGTGGAAGGCCGCAGCTGCTGCAGCGATCCTGATCGCTGGTACTGCAACATTCTGGTTCACCCGCCAGCCTGCCATGCTTGTGGCTACCGCCCCGGCAGGCAACAGCTCCTTCGTGGAACTCCCGGACGGCAGCCGCGTTTGGCTCAACGTTCGCAGTTCACTCGAATATGCAAAAGATATGGGGAAGAACGGCCGCGAGGTATACCTCCGTGGTGAAGGGTATTTCGAAGTATCGCCTAACCAAAAGCAGCCGTTCATTATTCATACACACGACCTGTCTGTTCAGGTACTGGGCACCTCCTTCAACCTGAAGGCTTACGACGAAGATGCTGCCCTCGAAACTACCCTCGTAGATGGTAAAATAGCCGTAGCCCTCCGTAACCAGCCCGCCCAACGCCAGCTACTTTCCCCCGGCCAAAAGCTGCTCCTCACCAGGAAAGCCACGCCGGGCGCACAGGGACAAGACTGGGGCGCTTTCTATGCACTGCTCGAAAACACACCAAACACAATAAAAGATACCATCGTTACCGAATCGCTCTGGCGGAAAGGCCGCCTTCAGTTCAGGGACCAGTCTTTCACAGAACTGGCCAAAACCATGGAAAGGTGGTACGACAAGCGTATCATCATCCGGGATGCCAGCCTTAACGACAACCGTTTTTCAGGGGAATTTCGCAAAGAAGACATTACACGGGCCCTTAAAGCCCTGCAGCTCATCGCTAATTTCACGTACGACATGAGAGGAGACACCGTTTTTATTCAGCAATAACGTCAACCAACAAATTACAGCTATGGAAGGATTCACACCAGCAAACACGTCAGGCTAAACACTCTCCGGCCGCCATTCAATTAAAAAAGGGATAGTGCTGGCACACTACCCCCTTATGCTAAACATGGAAAGAAACAAGGATTCCGTGCGGGAAACTTATTGTTTCAAATTGTCTAACACTCAATCCAAATTTATGAAAAAATCGCTGCGTTCAAAACCAGCATTACCCAAGCATTTCTTGCGAAAAACATTACTGTTTATGAAGCTATGCCTGATTCTCATGACCGTAACCGTTCTGCAACTGCAGGCCGCCGTGGGATATTCGCAAAACCGGTTCTCTATCGAAAGCCGGCAGATAGAACTGAAAAAGCTGCTGGAGTGGATTGAAACAAAAAGCACCTACCGCTTTCTTTACAATATCAAAACCTTCCCTGCCGCGGAAAAAGTGGATGTCAAATTCGATAATGCCACCCTCCCCGCCATGCTCGACCGTGTGCTGCAGGGCCGCTCCCTTACCTATCGCATCCTTGAAGACGGGCTGGTGGTGATCTCACCCGCCAGTCAGGATGAAAAAATTACCGTTAAAGGCAAGGTTACCTCGGCAGAACAAACCGAACTGATCGGTGTGAGCATCCAGCTCAAAGGCACCAGTCAGGGTACCTCTACCGACGAACGGGGTAACTTCTCCCTTTCCACCCCTCCCAACGGTGTGCTCATCATCTCCTACATTGGTTACGAACCGGTGGAAGTACCCGTTAACGGCCGCACCCAGCTGCCTACCGTCATTCTCAAATCTTCCAGCTCAGGACTGAACGAAGTAGTGGTACTCGGCTACGGCCAGAAGCAGGTGCGCCAAAGCGTTACGGGGGCTATCAGCAGCATTCAGACCAAGGAACTGAAGCAGAGCCCGGTAGCCAACCTCACCAACGCGCTCGCCGGCCGTCTTCCCGGACTCATTACCACACAGCGCAGCGGCCGCCCCGGCTCCGATTATTCGCAGCTCTTCATCCGCGGTATCAATACCACCGGTAACTCCAACCCGCTGGTGGTGATCGATGGTTTGCCCCGTGGCAACGCCGATCTCGGTCAGCTCGATGCCAACGAGATCGAATCCGTTTCCATCCTGAAAGATGCATCCTCCACAGCCCTCTACGGTATCCAGGGTGCCAACGGCATCGTACTGGTAACCACCCGCCGCGGACAGGACGGGCCTCCCAATATCCAGATCAATCTGCAATCTGCCTTACAGCAGCCCGTTGCCTTCCCCCGCTTCCTGGATTCCTACCGCGCCGGCAAGCTCCAGAACGAAGCTGCTAAAAACGATGGCATGGCACCCCGCTGGTCTGAACAGGAACTGGAATACTTCCGTACCGGACTTAAACCATACGATTATCCCAATACCGACTGGTACACCGAAATGGTGCGCGACTATTCGCCCCAGAAAACGGCCAACGTTAATATCAGCGGAGGTTCCAAGTATGTACGGTATTTTGTTTCAGGATCATACATCCGCCAGGAACCGCTGTACAAAAATGCCAGCCAGAACATCTACGGCGTTAAATACAAGTACGACCGGTTCAACTTCCGCTCTAACATTGATATCACGCTCGACAAAAACACAGATCTGCAGGTAGACCTGGCCTCCCGCCTGGAAAACCGTACCAGTCCTTCCCTGGACCGTGCCGGTGGTGAACTGTACTGGGTGGTACTGTCGCAGATGACTAACAACCTCACAACCGTGCGCAACCCCAACGGCAGCATTGCCTCCGGGAATATGCGGGAGGATTTCTATAACCTGTACGGTATGCTTACCCAGAATGGTTACCTCGATGCCTACTGGCACAGTACCAACGGTTCCGTGGCATTGACCCGTAAACTGGATTTCATCACACCGGGCCTGAAAGTGAAAGGACTTTTCACCTTCGAGAACTTCGGTGATATCATTACAGCCCTCGACCAGGAGTTTGATTCCTACCGTTACAAATCCAAGCCCGGTACGCACGACGGTGAGTATTTCCAGCACCGCACTGCCACCAGCCTGCAACGCTCCGGCGCAGCCTCTGGTCAGCGTTACTATTACTACGACCTGAAACTGATGTACGACCGTGATTTCGGTAAACACTCGCTGGGCGGGCTGTTCCTCTTCAACCGCAACCATCGCGCACTGGCCGGCGATCTGCCATATGTGTATGAAGGTTATGTTGGCAGGGCAACCTACAACTACGATAAAAAATACTACCTCGAATTCAACGCCGGTTATAACGGTTCTGAAAACTTCCCTACCGGCAAGCGCTTCGGCTTCTTCCCTGCCGCTTCTGCCGCGTGGATGATCAGCAACGAAAACTTCATGCCGAAGAGCACCGCGCTGAGCTTCCTGAAACTCCGCTTCTCGCATGGTTATGTGGGTAACGACCAGATCGGCGGTGGCCGCTGGCTGTACATGTCCGATTACTCCCGTACCGACGGGTTCACCTTTGGTAACGTGGCTACCGGCACAGGTGGTTACTACGAAAGCAGGATCGGCAACACAGCCATTACCTGGGAGAAAGCCGCCAAAACCAACCTCGGTATAGAAACCGGATTCCTGAAAGACAGGATCAAGCTGAATGTGGACCTGTTCCGTGAACTGCGGTCAGACATCCTCACGCCTGCCGGTACCATCCCGTCCTACCTCGGCATTACCGCAGCCATCAACCGTAACCGCGGCCGTATCAGGAACCGTGGTATCGAAACCGATCTGCATATCAACATGGATATCGACCGCGTAGGTGTTTTCGCCAAGATCAATTACCAGTATGTAAAGAACAAGATACTGGACATGGATGAACCCAAACTGGAATACGCCCATCAGAGCAAAGCCGGTTACCCGATCGGTTATGAACTGGGATATATTTCCGAAGGCTTCTTCCAGTCGCAGGACGATATCAACAAACACGCGAAGCAGACATTCGCCCCCCTTATCCCCGGTGATCTCAAGTACAAAGACTACGATGGTAACGGAGTGATCAATGAAGCCGATCGTGTTATGATGCCGATGATGAACGTACCTACCAGCTACTTCGGTGCTACGTTTGGTATTAATTACAAAGGGCTGGATGTGAGTGCCCTCTTCCAGGGTGCCCTTGGCGGCCGTCAGATCTATTCTGCACAGCTGACGTGGAACTACCGTGAAAGCTACCGCCCCTTCCATGAAGGCCGCTGGACGCCTGAGAACGCCGCCAACGCCACCTTCCCTGCACTGCACTATTCCGAAAGCAACATGGGTAATAACTTCATCAACTCCAGCTTCTGGGTGCGCAATACCGATTACGTAAAACTGAAAAACGTGGAGATAGGCTACCGGCTTCCCAGAGATTGGACCAGCCGTGTGAAGATCAAGAATGCACGCATTTATGTAAACGGTATGAACCTCATCAGCTGGGATAATGTACGCGAGCTTGGAATTGATCCGGAATCCAACACCGGCGACCGCTGGGGCTGGCAGCCTTATCCTATCATGCGCGTATATAACGCAGGTATTACCATCAATCTCTAAACTGGCAACATGAAAATAACTAGCATAACAAAGCGATTCATATGGCTGTTGCTGCCCGCCCTTTTTGCATGCAACAAGAATTTCCTGGACCGCAAACCCAGCGATAAGATTACCGAGGCAGAAGTGTTCAGGAATATCGAAAATGCGGAAAAGTTTGTAAACGTGATCTATCAAAGCCTCCCCGGACTCTTCCAACCCGGAGGTGCCTGGATACTTGGCAGCGCTACAGACGAAACCAATCAGTCTATCGACGCTACGGCTACCTCCCCCGATGCCGGCAGCTTTAATACCAGCTCCATGAGTCCCATGGCATTTCCCATGCAGGGGCTGTGGGCGGAATATTATGGAAAGATCCGTTCCTGCAATACTTTCCTCGCCAACTACAACAACATCCCCAACGATCCGAACTATCCGGGTCGCAAAGCACGTATGCGCGGAGAAGTGCTCCTGCTGCGCGGATTCTATTACTTCCAGCTGGTGATCCGCTGGGGCGATATTCCGCTGCTCACACAGGTACAGAATCCGTTCGACAATCCTGAAGACATTTATTACAAACGTAATTCCATTCAGGAAGTGGTACAGGCCATTGTAAATGACCTGAACGAAGCAGCCACGCTGCTGCCTGCAGGATATACAGACAGGCCCAACAACTGGGGCCGTGGCAGCAAAACCATTGCACTTGCGCTGAAGGGACGCTTGTTGCTGTACAACGCCAGCCCGCTTTTCAACCCCGGCAACGTTACCACCCGCTGGGCACAGGCCGCCGAGGCCTGCCGCGCGGCACTGGATACTGCCCTGAATAATGGCTACATCCTCAATGCGCAATACAACGATGCGTTCACCCAGTATTTCAGCCGCGAGGTAATCTGGAGCCGTCCGGCCCCGGGTGCTTACCGCGATGGTGGTATTGATCAGGAAATGAATCCCCGTGGAGCGAGTGGATACGGTAACATCACTCCCCTGCAGGAGCTGGTGGATGATTATGAAATGAAGAAAACCGGTCTTCCCATCACTGATCCCGCATCTGAATACAATCCGCAGCGACCCTATGATGGCCGCGATCCCCGTTTCGCATATACCATCCTCTACCCCGGTGCAATGTGGAAAGGCCGCCAGCTGGACCCTAACGGCGCTGATGCACCGCGGCCCGGACAGATCGTTTCCAACTACTGGCCCCGGAAATACCTCCTCGAAAACGTGAACCTCTTCAACCTAACCGGCGCTACCGACCGTAAGTGGGTACTGATCCGCCTCGCAGAATTGTACCTCAACTACGCCGAAGCGCAGAACGAAGCAGGTGGCTCAGCTACCGAAGTGAACGCCGCCATCAACGCCGTTCGCGGAAGAGTAAACATGCCCGAATACCTCGGCGGAACGCAAGACCAGACCCGCGCAAAGATCCGGAATGAAAGAAGGGTTGAACTCGCACTGGAAGGCCATCGCTTCTGGGACGTACGCCGCTGGAGAATTGCCGAAATCGTTGATAACAAAGATGTGCATGGCGTAAAAGTGATAGGCCAGGGTAACGTAACATACGAATACCCCGTGGTGGAGAAACGCACATTCAACAAAAATAAAGACCGTGATTACTGGCTGCCCATTCCCCAGAATGAAATAGACAAAGTAGCCGGCCGCAACGACCAGTTCAAGCAAAATCAGGGATGGTAAAACCAATCAAACCGACAACACACATGAAACATATTGCATTCAGCCTCATGGCACTGCTGGCGTTGGTAACAGTAGCCGGCTGCAAAAAAGACAAGGGCTTCGAGCATGATCCCAACGCCCCCGTGGTGATCGAGAAATTCACGCCGGCAACAGGTGGCGCGGGTGTGGAAGTACTCATCTACGGCAACAATTTCACGAAGGATACCAGCGGTGTTACCGTAACGGTAAACGGCGTTCCCGCCTTCGTAGCCGGAGTAGTGGAAGACCGTATCCTCATCACCATCCCGCCGAAAGCCGGAAGCGGTAAGATCGAGGTGAACATCCGCGGAAATAAATCATCCAGCACACAGGAATTTGCCTACAAGCCCTCCACGCTGGTAACTACCGTAGCCGGCAACAATAACGAAGGTTACATGGATGGTAAAGGTGCTGAAGCATCGTTCAACATCGCCGCACGCTGCGGTATCGATATTGATGAAAACGGGAACATCTACGTTCCTGAAGCAGGCAACCGCCGTGTGCGCAAAATTGCGCCTGACGGAACGGTAACTACTTTTACCGGCAATGGTAACAATGGCTACAATGAAGGCACTGCCACGCAGGCAGAATTCTATATGCCCTTCGATGTGGTAACGGCAGGAAATGGTGAGATCTATGTATCTGACCCCGCCGCCTGGACCATCCGTAAAGTAACTGCCGACGGCACTACTTCTCTCATTGGATGGTTCGAAGCCTGGGGCCTCGGCATCGACCGGAGAAACGGTATGCTTTACTATTGCGATGCCCGCGCAGCTGGCAGCGTTTACCAGGTAGATCCTGCCACCGGTGCCTCCACAAAAATCATTACCGACCTCAGCTATCCGTCTGACGTGGCGGTAGACAGCAAGGGAAATCTGTACGTGGTGATAAACGGTACCCACACCATCCGCCAGTATAAGGCTACCTCCTGGGAACCTGGTGTTACCATTGGTATCAGCGGCCAGAATGGTCTTGTAAACGGCCCTGCCGCTTCCGCCAAATTCGACCAGCCCTGGGCAGTTGCAGTGGATGCTAACGACAACCTTTTCATTGCCGGCAACGGCAGCTGGGATGGTTCCGCTACCAACACTAACCAATGTATCCGTTTTGTAAATACCACCTCCTGGGAAGTAACCACTTTCACCGGTGGCAGTACCGCAGGCTTTGCGGACGGTACCGGATCTTCTGCACTGTTCAGCGCCCCTACAGGCGTAACAGTTGGGGCAGATGGTGCAGTGTATGTGCTCGACAGACGAAATAACCGTGTAAGAAAAGTAATCGCAGAATAGATTGATAATGCAGAGAATTATAAAACATCTGCTGGCGGCCTGCATCTTTGCAGCCGCCAGCTTTTCCTCCCGGGCACAGGTCCCGAAGTTCAAGTGGAACGAATTGCCCGTGAATGGCCTGATGATGAGCGTACCGGCCAAACAGGATGTTGGCGTGTTCTGTGAGTTTATCCGGAACGCATTGCCGAAAGAAGGCGTCAATACACTCGCCATCCGTATTGAAACCATGTATCAATACAAATCACATCCGGAACTCGCAGAGAAAAATGCGTTGTCGGAAAGCGAGATGAAGCAGATCGTGAAAGCATGTAAAGATGCAAAGATCAGGCTGATCCCCATGATGAACCTCCTGGCCCACCAATCCGAAGGTTCCGATATTGGCCTGCTGCTGAAAGCATATCCCCAGTTCGATGAATCGCCGGACCTGAACCCACCCAAACCATGGGTAAGCGGCGGTATGTATGATTTCTACAGCAAGAGCCTCTGCCCCCGCCACCCCGATCTGCTGAAAGTACTTTTCCCCATGATGGATGAGCTGGTGGAAGTATGCGAAGCAGATGCATTGCACGTTGGACTCGATGAAGTATGGATCATCGGGTACGACAAATGCCCGCGCTGCGGCGGAGGCGATAAGTCAGCCATCTTCGCTGAATACGTCAATAAGCTGAATACCCATTTACAATCGAAAGGTGTGGAAATGTGGATGTGGAGCGACCGGCTCATCGATGGCAAAACTACCAACCTCCTCGCCTGGCAGGCCAGCATGAACGATACCCACCGAGCCATCGATCATATTTCCAAAGACATTGTGATCTGCGACTGGAAATATGAAAGCGCCCCTCCCACACCGGGATACCTTGCACTGAAAGGATTCAATGTACTGGCCAGTCCATGTTCAAAAACCGACGTAGCGATTGATCAGCTCAACCAGGTACTCGCCATCCGCAAAGATGGTACCCGTGCAGAATGGGCACAACCTTTAGCAGAAAGGATGCAGGGCGTATTTGAAACGATGTGGTTCAATTCAAAAGAATTCATTGACGCTTACTACGGCCGTGGCGAATACCGCCAGCTGGCAAAAGATAATGTGGAAACATTTAAAGCACTCTTCAAAGCTGTACGCGAAGCTGCGAAGAAAAAATAACCTGTCCTGTATCGAAAATCCCTCACCTGTGAAAGGGCTGTCTCACCACTATGAGATGGCCCTTTTCTTTTATCCGAACCGGCCATCCCCGTAATTTTTATCTCTAGGTAGCACTACCTATAGGCAAAAATTTTCCGCGCTATACCTTTGCGTCTATCAAAATTAACCCCAAAGATGAAAAGGATAATTAGCGTATTCCTGCCGGCCCTGGTGCTGCTGGCAGCATGTAAAAAAGACCGGGATAAACCGCAGGAGCCGGGAACGGAAATTCCTAAGGAAATTCCCAACAAGCCGGTAGCAAAACCGGTTGGTGAACCTATCGGCGCGTTGATCATTACAGAGGTTACACCTGCCGGAGCCACCATTGAGTCGGAAGATGGTTCCTTTAAAGTGAGGATACCTGTTGGTGCGGTTACCGAAAACATCGATATCGAACTGCAGGAAGTGCGGAATACCGCGCAGGGTGGTGTTGGCAGAAGCTTTCAGTTACTCCCCCACGGTAAGATCTTCGCAAAACCCGTTACCCTCGAGTTTTCCTATGCGGGTCACGAAAGTATGGTAAACATCCCCGAAGCTTTGGGTGTTGCCTGGCAGGACGAAAAAGATTTCTGGCGCCTAACGAAAGCGCCTGTCATCAATAAAGAGCAGAAAACAGTTTCCATCCAGACCGATCATTTCTCTAACTGGGCCTTGCTGCAATGGTTACAACTAAGCCCCACCGCCACTACCGTAAGAACCGGCGGAACTGCCAACCTCACCGTGCTGAGCTACATCCCGCTTGGTGGCGACGATCTGCTATCGCCCCTCGTACCTGCTGACGGGCAAGACGTTACACTGGGAGAAGGCCGTCCGCTGCCGGGCGTCTTTATCAAATCCTGGGCGGCAGGCGGCGTAGGGACCGTTAAAGGAAATGGCGGACAAGCCGTGTACACCGCTCCTGCCACCGTTGCCAAACCGGAGATCGCCCATGTGACGGCTACGCTGAAAGACAGTAAGCACCAGCTGATGGTAGTAAGCACCATTACCGTAGTACCGGAAGGGATCACCTTTAAACTGGACGGCGGAGAATGGGTAACCTTCCCGGCACACTCCGGTGCCAATGAAGAAGGCTTCGAAATGTCTGGCCATAAAGACGGGCGTTTTATCGCCCTTCAATGGCCCGGTGGAACAGGCGGCATGGCCTGGGACCGGGATCAGAAGGTAGCCATTGTATATGCCGATAGTCATAGCAAAAAGAACTATGCCAGCATATACTACGATAAAGCGCTTGGTTTCTACATTCCGGCCGGGGGCTTCCTGCAGGTATCGGAACTGGGTGCCAAAGGCGAATATGTCAGCGGAAGCTTCAATATGACCGGCGGCGGTATCTTCTTCACCGATGATCAGGATCCGCTCGGCAAAGGAAGCATTCAGGGATACTTTTCATTAAAACATGATCTGTAAGAATATTCATCCGCCCCAAAGCATATCATCCAGCCCCAAACATCCATATAACCCCAAAACGTTTTTACCCCTTTATCATCCAGGTAGCCCCGAAAATCCATGTAACCTAACCCCTGACATCCATTGAAGTCCAATAAAATGGCCTTCAGCCCCAAACTTTACCAGCCCGTTCTGCACCTTTCGCAGAACGGGCTTTTTATGCCTATTTTAATCCCCCCGGGTAACATATTCAGACAGCCACCCGTTTTACATCAAATCCCTACAGATGAAGCTTTTTTACTTTTGCCTTTTTTCCATCATCCTGCTCTCTGCCTGCAAGAAAGACAAAGACGAGCCGCCGGAAGCTTTTCGCGGAAAGTATTTCGGGGAGTTTTATGTGGATAAGGGCGGGGTCAGTTACAACCTCTCTAATGTGAGTTTCCGGTTCGATGGCTATAAGTACGATTTCGGCATATCGGATTTATTGGATTACCCGGCATATTCCCACCTCGGCAAAGAGTTTTTCCTCACGGCACCAGACAAGATCACTTTCAAATTACTGCTGCCCACGGCCCAGCAACTTAACCGCGAATATGTGTATACTGTTAAACCCGACTCACTGATACTGATCAATACAATCAGTCCTACCGAACGGGAAATTTTCAGGCTGAAGCGGATAAGATAGTTTCCCAACCCCATGAAAATACGTGCAAAGCTCCGTCAGACGGGGCTTTACTTTTTTTTCCCTATTTTTACTCATTAGCCAACTAGTTACAACATGAGGATACCATCTTTTACCCGAAACCTGATAATAGCAGTGAGTATGACTACAGGAACCGCCTCCCTGGCGCAGGCGCCCGCAGAAACCAATCCGTTGATGCAGGCTTATAACACTTCCTTCAAAGTGCCGCCCTTTGCGGAAATTAAGGCGGAACATTTTATGCCCGCTTTCGAAGAAGGCATTAAACAGCAACAACAACGCATCGGTGCCATCACCATGCAGCGCAGTGTACCCGGGTTTGAAAATACCATAGCCGCCCTCGAAAAGAGCGGAGAGCTGCTCCGTAATGTGAGCGCGGTATTCTTCAATCTTACTTCCGCCAATACCAACCCCGATCTGGAAGGCATCTCCCGCCAGATCGCTCCTAAAATGGCGCAGAATAGCGACGACATCTACCTGAACCCCATGCTTTTCAGCCGGGTAAAATCAGTATATGAAAACCGTGCAACACTTAAACTGAATCCGGAGCAACAACGCCTGCTCGAAAAGACCTATAAAGCATTTATTCGCAGCGGTGCCAACCTCGATGCAGCCAAACAATCCCGCATGCGCGAGATCAACAAAGAATTGTCGCTCCTCACCGTCAAGTTCGGCCAGCACCTCCTTGCAGAAACAAACCAGTTCGAGCTGATCGTAGACAAAGAAGCAGACCTGGCAGGGCTTCCCAATTCCGTTAAAACCGCCGCTGCTATCAGCGCGAAGGAAGCTGGTAAAGAAGGCAAATGGCGCTTCACGCTGCACAATTCAAGTGTGATGCCTTTCCTCCAATATTCCGCCAACCGCCCCCTTCGCGAGAAAATATACAAAGCATACATCAACCGCTGTAACAATAACGACGAGCGCGATAACAAAGAGATTGTGGCACAGCTGGCCAGCCTGCGTGCAGAAAAAGCCGGCATGCTCGGGTATACTTCCCATGCAGATTTTGTATTGGAAGAGAACATGGCCAAAACACCTGCACAGGCCAACGAACTCCTGAACCGCCTCTGGAACGCAGCACTGCCTGTAGCCCAAAACGAAGCCGCAGAAATGCAGAAAGTAATGGATCGTGAAGGCAAAGGTGATAAACTCGAAGCGTGGGACTGGTCCTATTATGCAGACAAAGTACGCAAGGAAAAATATAACTACGACGCAGAAGAGCTTCGCCCCTACTTCCAGCTGGAGAACGTGCGCGAAGGGATCTTCGCAGTTGCGAAAAAACTCTATGGCATTTCTTTCTCCCCACTGAAAGATATTCCTGTTTACCAGGAAGATGTGGTGGCTTATGAAGTGAAAGAGTCCAATGGCCAGCACATTGGTGTAATCTTCATGGACTTCTTCCCACGCGGCTCCAAGCGCGGCGGTGCATGGATGACCTCCTACCGCAAACAGGCCACCGAAAAAGGGAAGCGCATTGCCCCGGTAGTTTCTATCGTATGCAATTTCACCAAACCCACCGGCGACCAGCCCGCACTGCTCACTCCGGATGAAGTGGAAACCTTCTTCCACGAATTCGGTCACGCATTGCATGGCCTGCTGTCGAACGTACAATATGAAAGCCTGAGCGGTACTTCCGTACCCCGCGATTTCGTAGAGTTGCCTTCGCAGATCATGGAACATTGGGCATTTGAGCCTGAAGTGCTGAAGATGTATGCCAAACATTACAAAACCGGCGAACAGCTGCCCCAGGCGCTGGTAAAGAAAATGGACGACGCTTCTAAATTCAACCAGGGCTTCGTGACCGTGGAATACCTCGCCGCCTCTCTGCTGGATATGCAATATCATACGCTGGCTCCCGGCGTTAAAGTAGACCCGCTCACCTTCGAAAAGCAGCAAATGGACAAACTGGGCCTTATCCCCCAGATCGCACCCCGCTACCGCAGCACCTACTTCCAGCATATTTTCGCCGGCGGATACTCAGCTGGTTACTATAGCTACATATGGTCTGAAGTACTCGACAGCGATGCATTCGCCGCGTTCAAGGAAACCGGCAATATTTTCGATCCGGCCACTGCAGAATCGTTCCGCAAAAATGTACTGGAAAAAGGTGGCACCGCCGAGCCGATGGACTTATACAAAGCCTTCCGCATGCGCGCACCTGAAGTGAAATTCCTCCTGAAAAACAGGGGACTGGAGAATTAGTATTTTAACCGATAAAACATAGCAAAGGCCGGGGTTTCCGGCCTTTGCCGTTTAATCTGCCCTGTTAGGCGTTATCTGTACTTTTTGCTACATTTGCTATGACACAGACAAAAACCCTCCTGGATGAAGCAAACTATTAGCTGCCTTTTGATTGATGATGACCGAGATGATCAGGAGATCTTTAAACTCGCCTTACAGGATGTAAACGAAAACGTGCTTTTCCGCGCTGCAGATGATGGTGTGGAAGGCCTGGCCCTCCTCCAGTCCGAAGAGCAATTCCGTCCCAATTTCATTTTCCTTGACCTGAATATGCCCCGGATGACGGGTAAAGATTGCCTCGCAGCTATCAGGCAGCACCCCACGCTTTCCGGTATCCCCGTAGTTATTTACTCCACCTCTTCCGACCCTAAAGACATTCAGGATACCCAGGCCCTCGGTGCAACAGATTATGTTGTAAAGCAATACAGTATCACTTCACTGAAGGAAATTCTCCGCCGTTTCTTTAATTAAGCTTTTTCCATATACGCATCCGTTCCGGTAATTGCCGGTAACGTGGTGCAATAGGCGAATATCGCAGGCTTTCTTTCACACCCAGTGCAAGGAAACCGCCTGTTTCAAGGCTGTCGTCGAATAATTGAAGCGCTTTGTTCTGCAAATGCCGGTCGAAATAGATCAGCACATTACGGCAAAGGATCAGCTGAAATTCATTGAACGACCTGTCTGTAGCCAGGTTGTGTGGAGAAATTACCATCCTGCGCAGGAGGTCGCCCCCAAACTTAGCAAAGTCGTATTTGGCGGTGTAATACTGGCTGAAATCCTGCATACCTCCCGATTTGATATAATTCTCCGAATACTGTTTCATGAAACGCAGCGGAAAGATGCCGCTGCGGAGGCTTTCCAGCACCGTAGGGTTTATATCTGTTGCATATAGGAGCGACCGGTTCAGCAACCCCGCTTCCTTCAGCAGGATGGCCATGCTGTACACCTCTTCCCCTGTAGAACAGCCTGCATGCCAGATGCGGATCAGCGGAGCCTGTGCAATAACAGGCAGCACATCTTTCCGGAGCAACTGGTAAAAGCCCGGGTCGCGGAACATCTCTGTCACATTCACCGTTACCTCTTCCACGAAATGCCGGAAATACGTTTCGTCTTCCAGCACCTTCAACCGAAACGCTTCGAGACTCCCGAAACGGTCGAGCGCCACCAGCCTTCCAATACGCCTCCTTAGCGAAAGGCGTGCATAATTGACGAAATTATATCCGTGAATTTCGAATACATCGTTGAGGAACCCGTTCAGCCAATCATCATTCATGTCCGCATGCTGCATAATTCTGCTTTACTTTCCTGCATCATATAGCCAAACGCGCAGGAGGGATAACAATTGATCAATATCCACCGGTTTACTGATATAGTCAGATGCTCCGGCAGCAATACATTTTTCACGATCGCCTTTCATGGCTTTGGCCGTTACCGCAATCACGGGTAAATGCTTTGTAGCAGGGTTTGCTTTGATCCTGCGGGTTGATTCGTATCCGTCCATTTCAGGCATCATCATATCCATCAACACGATATCAATTTCTGTATGCTGTGCCAGCTGCTCCAGCGCTTCGCTGCCATCGGTCGCGGAAATCACTTTCATACCAAAGCTTTCAAGCGCACGGGTAAGGGAGAATATGTTGCGCACATCATCGTCGGCCAGCAGGATGTTTTTGCCTTTCAGCACTTCCGCCAGGCGTCCCAGCCCGTTACCCGGGCGCTCAATCTCCTTCTTCTCTCCTTCCACCAGATGCAGGAACAACGATACCTCATCCATTATACGCTGATAGGAATTAGCCACTTTTACCACTACCGAATCCGCATAGCTACGGATCTTCGATTCCTCTTCACGGCTGAGGTTCTTTCCCGTAAATACAATGATGGGAACATTCTCTAATCCCGGCTTCTCTTTCACGCTCTCCAGGGTTTCGTAAGATTTAGCATGTGATACACCCATGTCGAGGATTACGCAGTTCACTTCCTTCTTCTGCAGTGATTCGAGACTCCCGTTAATAGTATCCCGGATTTCAGTATTGACTTTATAGTTTTCGAGGTAATAAGCGAGTGCTTTCGCATGTTGCAGATTCTCCTCCACAATCAGCACCTTACGGGGGTTCTGATGGAGCATGAACTCGATCTTCCGGAAGATGTCATCCATCTTCTCGATGGTCAGCGGCTTATCCATGAAGTCTACCGCACCTTTGGAAAGGCTCTTGAATTTGCCCTGGAAAGAAGACATAAAATGAACAGGAATGTGGCGGACTGTTGCACTGTTCTTGATGTCTTCCATCACTTCCCAGCCATCTTTAACTGGCAGTTGAATATCCAGCAGGATGCCGGCCGGAATATATTGTTCTGCCAGTGGCAGTGCTTCATCACCACGTACCGTCACAATGCCTTTGTACCCTTTACTACGGGTGAACTCCAGCAGCGACCGTGCGAAGTTGAGATCGTCTTCCACGATGAGGATAGACCTGTCTCCGGGAACGATACCTGCCCGGTCGTCTTCCACTGTTCCAACTGGAATAGCGTCACTCACAAACCGCTGGCGGTACACACTTCTTTCTTTCACAGGCATCAGTTCTGAGGCAGACATTTTCTCTACCTTCCCTATCCCTGAAGCAACAGGCAGCAGTACGGTGAATTCACTTCCCTTCCCCTGTTCACTATTCAACCGTATTTCACCACCAAGGAGCCGCGCCAGTTCCCTGCTGATAGAGAGTCCCAGGCCCGTACCGCCAAACCGGCGGCGGGTAGAACCATCTTCCTGCCGGAAGGCTTCGAATACCACTTCCAGTTTATCCGGAGAAATACCGATACCGGTATCCCGTACGCAGAATGCAATGGTATTGGCATAGTCATCCGGCCGGTAAGCGCGGAGGGTAACGGTTCCTGCATTGGTAAATTTAATAGCGTTGCTGAGTAGGTTCCGGAGTATCTGGTCCAGGCGCTGCCGGTCTGTTTCGAATACACCCTGTACATTCTCCGCGATCTCAGTTTCGAATGCCACTCCCTTTTCGCGCGCCAGCGGCTCAAAGAGGCCCCGCATATCTCTTACCACTTCTTCCACACCGGCTTCCGTATAAACAAGGTCCATTTTCCCGGCTTCTATCTTAGAAAGGTCGAGTATCTCATCAATCAGCATCAACAGGCCTTTTCCTGAGTTCTGGATCACTCGGGCGTACTCAATCTGTTCTTCGGAAAGGTTCCGCTCATTATTCTCTACCATCAGCCGCGACAGCAGCAGGATGGAGTTCAGCGGTGTACGCAGCTCGTGCGACATATTCGCGAGGAATTCCGATTTATACTTTGTGCTTTGTGCGAGTTCTTCTGCCTTCCGCTGGATCTCCCGGTTGGTATCTTTCACGATGCGGTTGGTTTCCTCCAGCAGCCGTGCCCGCTCTTCCAGTTCGGAATTCACATCCACCAGTTCTTCCTGCTGGGCACGAAGCTCCTCTTCCGAAGCCTGCAACTTCTCCGTTTGCGCTTCCAGTTCACTGTTGGCGTTTTCCAGTTCACTGTGCTGTGCCTGTAATTCTTCGGCCTGACTTTGTGTTTCTTCCAGCAATTCCTGGAGGCGCTTTCGGTTCTCGAGGATATGGATAACAGTACCAATGTTCAGTACCGACGATTCGAGAAATGCTTTTTCGTTATCATTGAAATGGCGGAGAGATGATAGTTCCAATACCCCCATCACTTTCCGTTCGTGAAATAACGGCACTGCGATAATAGTTTTTGGCTGAATGGTCCCGCAGCTAACCTGCATGCGAAGCAGTCCCTCCGGAACATCTTCCAGTACAATGGTTTTACGGCTGGCCACACATTGGCCTGCGAGTCCTTCACCGAATGCAAGCACTTCTTCCAGTTGATCTTTCTCCGCCGCATACCTGCCATATAGCCGCAGCCGCGTTCCTTCTTCCATGATGTATACCGCACCGGTGTTGCCATTAGTATAAGGCACTACAAAGTCCAGCACACGCTGCGCCAGTTCCTCCAGCTCATATTCACCGATCATATTATCGTTCAGTGCCGCCACACCGGTTTGCAGCCATTCCCGTGAAGACAGATCTGTAAACGACTTCTCAAGGGCTGCCGCCATCCGGTTCAGGGAAACTGTCAGCTGCCCCAGTCCATCGTCCGCATCATCGGTAATACGTGCCGTGTAATCGCCTTCAGAAATACTGGACGCCACTTCCTGCGTCATCCGGATGCGGTTGGTAATGTCCGCATCCTTTTGTTCCAGCGCCTGCTGTAAAGCATTGCGTTGTTTATAATCACCATTTACCCTGATGAATGAAATAATAGTAATGATGATAGCGAGGATGGAAGCGATCAGCACAAAAATCGGGGTACTGTTGGCAAAGTTGGTCATCTGGCTGGTGCGCTCTGCCAGCAGTTTTTGTTCCGAAGTTTTCATTTCGGATATTATCATACGCGCCAGGTTCATTTGTTCCCTTCCCCGCTCAATATCTTCCGCAGTAATTTCAAGGCCACGTTTCTTCTTAACAATATTATTATTCAGCACAGCCAGCCGCTGGCGGATGGCTTTTGTAAGTTCTTCAGCGGATGCCTGTTGCCGGGGATTATCAGCCGTCATTTCCTTCGTGATCCGTATGTGCCGCATAATACTGTCTTCCGAACCCTGATAAGGGGAAAGGAAGTCTTCATCTCCCGTGATGATAAATCCCCGCTGAGAGGTTTCCGCATCTTTCAGATGGGATATAACATCATCCAGATGGCGGATCACCTGGTTGGTATGCTCCACCCATTCCGCACTGGAAATGAGATTGCGGATGCTGATAATAGATGCACCCGAGCCAACGATCAATAGAAAAAGGGAAAAGCCGAAACCGATGATGAGGTTCCGTTGGAAATTAGATTTCATGTATCGCTGTCTTGTAATTGATTTTCGTGTTGATGTTGAAATACAGGAAGCACAAGGGTAAAAGTGGTACCCTCCCCTTCCTTACTGCTGGCCGTTACCAGGCCTCCATGGGTGTCCACGATCTTTTTGACAATGGCCAGGCCAATGCCAGTTCCTTCAAATTCGTTGTGCCCATGCAGCCGCTGGAAAATGACGAAGATTTTATCGAGGTACTTTTCGTCGAACCCGATGCCATTGTCGGATACTGTAATGCGGCAGAATGCACCTACAGGGTTTCCCGCACCCACGAATGCCATATCCGCTGTACGCTCTGCGCTGATAGTGATTTCAGGCGCAATGCCCCTGCGGGAAAACTTCACTGCGTTGCTGAGGATATTCTGGAATACCTGGCGCATCTGGGAAGGTATGGCATGCAGGGCAGGCACATCCGCCATATGAATAACGGCACCTTTTTCCCGGATGAGCAATTCCATATCGTCCAGTATATCGCGGAATATGGTGTTAACGTCCGTTTCACGGAATTGCCCGCCGATGGATATACGGGAATATTCCAGCACATCGGTGATCAGGCTGTTCATCCGCGCGGCAGACGATACAATCTTATTGAGATAGTACTCTGCCTCAGGCAGTTCAGGTCCAAACTTGCTGCTGATGAGATTACTGAATACCTGTATCTTTCGCAGCGGCTCCTTCAGATCGTGTGATGCCACGTAGGCAAACTGCTGCAATTCGTGATTACTGTATTCCAGATCGCGGTTGGCCTGCCATAGTTCCCGGGTTCTTTCCTGCACCCGGTTCTCCAGCACCTGGTTCATCATTTTCTGCTCGTGGATATCCGTAAATATGCAGACCCATCTGGCTATGCTGCCGTCCTTCCAAACCGGGGTAAGACTCAGCTGGTGATACCTGAAGTCGCCATCGAGAATGGGCTTAATACTTACTTCGAATACCTGCTGTGCATTACCCGCAATGGCAATCCGGATGCACTCCGCAACAGAAAGTTCGCCTTCCTGTGTGGCAGGGAGTATTTGCAGGTTTGCTGCGTATTTATGCCAGTAACTATTTACGAATTCAATATCTCCCTGCGCGTTCAGCGTAAACGCAATCTGCTGTATGGATTCGAGGATGGAACGCAACTCGTCAAGGCTGTGAGACAGGGCTTCCTGAGCCAGCTTCCGCTCCGCCACTTCCTGCCGCAACGCTTCCTGTGCGGCCTGCAGCGCTGTAGTTTGCTGATGGAGCCGGTAAAAAGTACTCACCTTCAGCAGGAGAATGTCGGGGTCCACAGGCTTGGTGATATAGTCCAGTCCGCCCGACGAGTAGCCCCGCGTGATGAACCGTTTTTCCACGCTAACCGCAGACAGGAATATAATGGGAATATCTTTCGACTTGCTGTAGCCTGTAATCGCTTCCGCCACTTCAAAACCGTCCATATCCGGCATCTGCACATCGAGGATGATCAGAAAATAGGTATTCTTCAGAATCTTCCTTAATGCCTCCTCACCCGAAGAGGCCGTGTCTACTTTAAAATGGTTCAGTTCCAGAAGTTGCTGCAGGGAATAGAGATTTTCAGGCCTGTCATCAACGATTAGTATCATAATAATCTCATAAACAGGGGTAAAATATAGTTTTTTCAATCAATGGAACTGTAGATTCTTTTCTACACTCAATTGTTTGATTTTCAAATCAATACAACCCAACTGCCATGGCATGGTTTTTATGTACAAATAAAAAAGGGAACAGCGCCTATCACAACGCTGTTCCCGGTCATACTGCCACTCATTGATTCGTATCACTTCTTTATGGAAACGGCAGCGCCGTTCCTGATCTCGTCGTTGGCTTTTTCCACAAGCATATCTCCTTCATTGAGGTTTCCGAATATTTCAGTTTTACCATCGGCTTCACGTCCTTTCTTTACATCTACCCATTCCGATTTTTGTCCGTTCACGCGGATAACAAATATCTTCTCCGTGGAGCTTACCACGGCAGTGGATGGTACTACAAACACGCTGTCGGCGGTGGATAGCGGAATATGTACTTCCGTGACCATTCCAGGGAGCAGGAGTTTGTCAGCATTGTTTACATCCATCTCTACGCGTTGTGAGCGGAGGCGGGAATCCAACGCACCGGCAAGGCGGTTGATGACTGCTGTAAACTCACGGCCGCCAAGGGAGCGTACTACAAATTTTACGTTGCTGTTTGCTTTCAGATAAGAGGTATACGCCTCCGGAACGGAAACTACGAGGCGGAGCTTCTTCTGTTCCTGCAGGGTAAACAGTGGCAGCTCAGCGCCTTTACCGGTAGGGCCTACGTAAGCGCCTGCACTTACATTACGGGCAGAGATAACGCCGCCGAAAGGGGCGCGGATCTCCAGGTAATTGCGCTGGTCGGTGATTTCACGATAGGCGGCTTTGGCAGATTCTTTCTGCGCAAAATCGCTCTGCTGCTTAGCGAATGCCATATCCAGATCGTTCTGGGAAACAGTACCCGGCGTGAGGCTCGTTTGATATAAGCGGTCGTAATTAGCTTTGCTGGCAAGATAAACTGCTTCCTGCGAACGGAGGCGCGATTCCGCCCCGGCCAGGGCCGAGCCCAGCTCAGGGGCTTCCATTGTAGCGAGCACCTGCCCTGCCTGTACAGTGGAACCTACATCCACATTCAGCCGGCGTACAAAACTGCTCACCTTCGCGTAGAGATCTACCTGCTGGAATGCCTGCAGCTCTCCCGGCGTTCTCAGGGAAGCGGAGAAAATTTCTTTCCCCAGCGGAAACGCAGTAACTGCCGTAGCCGTTTCTGCTTTTACATTTTCCGGTTTGCTCTGCGAAACACCGCAACCGGCCAGCCATACAGCTGCTGCAAGGGCCAGGCCCGATGTTTTATTGATTGTGATCATACAGGGAGGGTATATAGTGTTTACTTTCTTTGTTTTCAGGATTGAGGGAAACGCTTTGATTGGATGCTTTCTTCATTACCCAGCCAAATACCAGCGGGAGGATCACCAGGGCGGCTACCGTGGAGGCTATCAGCCCCCCGATCACTGCACGCCCCAAAGGCGAAACCTGGTCGCCACCTTCGCCATGCCCGATAGCCATGGGGATCATACCTACCACCATCGCAAGGCTCGTCATAAGGATCGGGCGGAGGCGCAATGCCGCAGCTTCTTTGGCAGAGGCTATCGCATCGCCGTTATGCTTACGCAAATGCTCCGCATTGGTGATGAGCAGCACTGCGTTGGAGATCGATACACCTACAGACATGATGATGCCCATGTACGATTGCAGGTTGAGCGTGCTGCCTGTTATCCGCAGCAACACCAGCGATCCCAGGATTACGGCGGGCACCGTCGTCAATACCACAAAAGATACGCGGAACGACTGGAAGTTTGCCGTGAGCATCAGGAAGATCACGAGGATCGCCACAATGAGGCCGCTTTGCAGACTGCTCAGCGTTTCTGTGAGGGTGGTGCTAAGCCCCACCGGTTCCATGGTAAGCCCGCGTGGAAGTTCACCCAGCGTAGCAATCGCCGCTTTCACATCTTCACTCGCCGTTCCAAGATCAGTATCATACAGGTTCGCCGTCACGGAAATCATGGGCATGGCGCCGAGGTTATCATTCTCTCCGTATGTGGTGCCGGGCGTGATGGTGGCCACGTCACCCAGCACAGGGCGCGATGCATTCTTCATCAGCGGGATCTCTGCGATCTCGTCTATACTGTTCATCTTGTTTTCAGGTATCTGTACCTGCACACTGTAGCTGAGTCCTGCTTTTTCATCTACCCACACATTCTTCTCCGTTAACCGGCTGGAGGAGGTGGAGGCGATGAGCGACCGCGTTACATCGGTCATATCTCCTCCCAGCTGCGCCAATCGCGTACGGTCTACCTCAATATTGATCGAGGGGTATTTGGTAGATTGCTGCAGCTGCACGTCGCGCATGTAATGGATATCCTTCAGCTTAGCGATAATCTTGTTCGCGTATTCTTCATTGAGCTTTTTATTCCTGCCCGAGATGCGTACTTCCACCGGTGTGGGCGATCCCTGACTGAGGATCTTGTCGGTAAGCTCGATTGGCTCGAACGAGAGTGTCATGTCAGGAACTTTATCTTTCAGTCCGGCCCGCAACTGCTCTTTCAGCTCCTCCAGCTCAAAGTGTTTATCTTTATTCAGGCTCACCTGCAGCACGGCTTCATGCGGCCCGGCCATGAACAAATAGATCGGGCTTACAGAAAATAAAGCAGGGTGCTGCCCTACGTAGGCCGATGTAATGCTGATATTTTCTTTACCAATAATTTCTTCGATCGTACGAATGGCGCGGAGTGTTTTCTCTTCCGTTCTTTCCATACGCGTACCTTCTTCCGCACGGAGCCTTATCTGGAACTGGCCGCCATTGGTACGGGGCAATACATCGCGCCCGATGCCTGCGAGCAGCCACGCGGCGAGTCCGCTGATGATAACGAGATAGGCGATTACCACGGGTTTGCGGATGGGCATGAGTTTTTCGATCATCACCATGAAGCGCCCCCGGAATTTCTCGAAGCGGCTGATCTTTCCATCATTGTTACTGTCTGCTCTTTCCACGAGTACCTTCTTCTGATCCCAGGTATCGTCTTCATTGGCAGGCACATGTCCTTTCTTATGGCCTTTCATGATCCAGTTGGCCATTACCGGCACAAACGTCTGCGAAAGGAAGTACGAAGTGATCATGGAAAAACCAATGGCAAGCGCCAGCGGGAGGAACAGTGATCCGGGGATGCCCGTCATTGTGAATGCAGGAGCAAACACGGCAAGGATACAGAACAGGATCAGCAGTTTAGGGAAGGCTATTTCCTTACACGCATCCCAGATGGCGAGGGCTTTTGGCTTGCCCATATCCAGGTGCTGGTGTATGTTCTCTATCGTTACCGTACTCTCATCAACCAGGATGCCGATGGCGAGGGCAAGACCGCTAAGGGTCATGATATTGATGGTTTGGCCGAACAGATGCAGGAACAGCACACCGGAGATGATGGAAATAGGTATGGTAAGGATTACGATGAGCGCACCGCGGAGGTCGCCCAGGAAAAGTACTACCATCAACCCGGTAAGGATTGCACCGATGATACCTTCGCTGACGAGGCTCTTCACCGCATTCATTACGTACGTGCTCTGGTCGAACTCGTAACTGAGTTTCACGTCTTCCGGCAGTTGCGCCTGCAGGCGGGGGATCGCTTTCTTCAGGTTCTGTACCACTTCCCAGGTAGAGGCATCGGCCGATTTGGCAACGTTGAGGTACACTGAACGACGGCCGTTTACCAGGGCATAGCCCGCGGCAATATCCGCACCGTCTTCCACCGTAGCCACGTCACGCAGGTAGAGGTTTTGCACACCGCCTTTAAATAGCGGGATGTTCTCGAAATCCTTGATGTTCTTAACGGTGGTATTGGTAGGAGTAATATAGTTTTTATCGCCAATACGCACATTGCCGGAGGGGGCTACCTGGTTGTTGAACCGGAGTGCTTCCACCAGCTGGTCGGGCGTGAGGTGATGGATACGCAGCAGCTCGGGATCAGCTTTGATCACCACGGTACGGATGTTCCCTCCGAATGGCGGCGGTGCCACCAGCCCGGGGATGGATGTAAACGAAGCACGGACGTACACGTTGGCCATGTCCATCAGTTCGTTGTTGGTCCGCTTATCGCTGCTGAGTACCAGCTCGCCCACGGGTAAGGTAGACGCATCGAAGCGGATGATAAACGGAGGCTGCGAACCAGGCGGGAAGATAGCCTGTGCGCGGTTGGAGAAAGCCGATACTTCCGCAGCGGCCTGGCTCATATTGGTGCCTTCGTAGAAGTTAAGCTTCATGAGCGTGAGGCCCTGAACATTCTTTGTTTCGATGGATTTCACACCGTTCACGAAGAGCAGGATATTCACGTATTGCTTAGCAAAAAAGGCTTCCATCTGGTTGGGTGTATAACCGCCAAACGGGTGTGCGATGTACAGCACCGGCATGTCGAGCTTGGGAAAGATATCTACTTTCACTTCCTGCACCGATTTGACGCCGAAGAAAAACAGCCCGGCCACCAGTACGAGGATGGTGATCGGTTTGTCCAGTGCGCTTCTGATGAGTCCCATGTTGATGCTATGATTAAAATTCGTTGATAAATAGTCCGAAATTACCAGCTGCCGCAGCCTTCAGCAGCAGTGCCTGCCATACGTTGCTGTATGCCACGTCCCGGTCGGTTTCTGCGCGGTTCAGGGTATACATTGCCTGCGTAACATCTACCAGTGTGCTCAGTCCGTTCTTATACATCACCGTTTTCTGGAGGTATGCATCGGAGGCCGATTTAATCTGAACCAGTGCTTCGCGGTAGGTGTCCAGCGCGTTCTTCATCTTCGTATCGGCCAAGGTGAGCTGCGCTTTCAGCTGCTGGTCGGCCACTTCCATTTCTTCCTGCAATGCTTTTGAAGTGTATTCCTGCGCCAGCTTCTGCCGGTTCACCCGCATAATACCGGTGAGGTTCCAGGTTACACCTACACCCAGCAGGTAGTTGGTCCTGTTGGGTTTTACCCCATCCCAGTAATTTTGGGTAAAGGCAGTATGGTCGGTGATATATTCCGCTTTAAAGCCCGATGCCCGCGTTTGCAGGATGCTGAACAAACTGAAGGCCGGGTATTGCAGTGTACGGATGTATTTCTCCTGCTCCTGGCTGAGCTGAATACGGCTCTGGTAATATTGAAGAACAGGATGCCCTTCCGGCCGGAGGGCCACCGTATCGGTCACCACTACAGGCAGGCGTGTGAGAATGAGAGAGTCGAGCACGAAGGTCGAAGGAGCTACACCCATGAGCTGCGCCAGCTGGTTGCCCTGCTCCTGCTCCAGATCACGCGAGCGGGTGAGGGAAATACGTGCACTGGCTACTTCCGCATTTGCAAGGGAAGAGTCTACTCCCGCAATAAGCCCGTTTTTGGCACGCCGGGTAACTACGGAACGGAAGGTATCGGCCCTTTCCAGATTGCGCTCCCAGGCCTTGGTAAGGCGCTGGGCAGCCAGCAGGTTGAGGTATACTGCAGACACTTTCACTTCGTGACGGAACTGCTCCTGCTGCCAGTCGTACTCATCACGGCGAACGAGCGATTCGGCAGCTTTCACCTTTTCCTTCATTCTGCCAAAGGCAAAGAATTCCCAGTTTATATTGGCGAGATAGAGCGCCCCGAATGCGGCGTTCCAGTTTTGCTCCGGCATAGCCATACCGGAAGAGGCCACGCCCAGGCCTCCAAAGCCGTAGAGCGGACCGTTCTGGCCATTGATAGTGCCATAGTCCTGCTGAGCCGAAATACTGAAGTTAGGCAGGTAATCCCGCCGGGTCTGGTCAGCAGTAGCTTTCGAAGCGTTGACGTAGTTGGCCTTGGCCTTGATGGAACCGTAGTTGTTCAGTGCCGTATGTACAGCATCTTTCAGGGTTAGCACCTGCGCACGGGCGCCGGTGAAACCGGAGAGAAGGATAACAGACAACAGCAGATGAACCGGATAGCGTAATGTCATCTGAATCAAAATGAACGAATTAAAGCATGGCAGCCTTACAGCTGAGTTTTCTCATGCAAAGAGCGCGCATCATTCTGAAGCAATTTTGAAGAAACGGAAGCAGGAGGAAAATCAACCGTTATTATATGATGACCGGCCTGAAAGCGGTAATTAATGGTAAAGCCGTTCATGTCGCAGATCTGCTTCACAATAGAAAGCCCGATGCCCACTGAATTCTGACAACCGGCACCTTTCCGGAAGCGCCTGAACATTTCTTCCACAGGCTCCTGAGGCTCGTGGCCTGTATTGGAGATCACCAGTTTGCCGGCAGTCAGCTCCACCGAAATATGCCCACCGGGATAGTTGTGCCGGATGGCATTGCCAACAAGGTTATTCAGCAGGATATCCACCAAAGCCGCATGCAGTTTCACATCTACGTTTTCTTCGATCCTGTATTCCATCGTCAGCCCCTTGAGCGTTACAAGGTCGCAGAAGGTATTCACCGACTCCCTGACGAAGCGCGAGAAGTTCAGCGTTTCCTGCGATTCGTACTCGTTATTCTCGAGGCGCGCCAGGAGTACGAGGCTCTTGTTAATACGGGTGAGCTTATCCACCGCGTTCTGCATGTCGGAGATCAGCACGGCCTCCTCCCCTTCAATATTGTATTCAGACATCAGTTCCAGCTTACTGCGGATGATGGCCAGCGGGGTTTGCAGCTCGTGAGAGGCGTTTTCTGAGAATTCTTTTAGTGAGATGTAATCGTCCACTGCCTTGTCCGTCATCTTTCCCACAAAGCAATTCAGTTCATTGAATTCCTTCGTGCGGGTGGGTTTGAACTCCAGCTTCTTCCGCGAGCGCAGGTTGAAGTGCTGGAGCTTTTTAAGGGTATTATAGAACGGCGCCAGCACCAGCCGCGAAGCCAGTCTGGCGGTTAGTACCACCAGGCCTATCAGTATAATAAGTTTCCAGAATATGCTGACCCGCAGCCCTGCAAGGATCTGTTCGGACCGGGTCACGTAATCCCCCGAAATGATCTTATAGCTCACGCCGCTGATCTGGTGCCACGATGCCACGGTGATCTTACGGTCGTAATCCTCCAGATCAGGATCGTGCTTCACATCGCGGTCGGTGATGAGGAAGAAATCTGCCGGCATAGTGGAATCTGAAGGGGTTGCCTTAATCCGGCACCCCTGCATAAACTCTCCAACGGCCTCTCCCCTCGCCAGCTGCTCGGCCGCACGGGCATTTACATGCTTCAGCCGCTCCACCGCCGCTTTATCAATTTCCTTTTTGATACTGTTATAAGTAATATAACTGTTGATCGGGATGATCAGCAACGTAACGCCCAGGAACCACAATGTAAATCTGTCTACAATCTTCATCCGGATGTGTTATTGACGGGAAGTATGAAATTTGTACCCCAGCCCGTAAACTGTTCCGATATAATCGGTGCCGCTGGCGGCGCTGATCTTTTTGCGGATGTTCTTCACATGCTGGTACACGAAATCGAAATTGGAAAGGTTATCGGTATAATCGCCCCATAAGTGAGCGGCGATCGACTGCCGGGAGAGTACGCGGTTCCTGTTCACCATAAAATACATAAGCAGGTCAAATTCCTTGCGCGTCATATCCAGCTGCGTACCGTTCACCCAGGCTTCGAATGTATCGATATTCAGCGTGATCTCGTTAAATGCGATGATGTTACTGCCGTTCAGCGTCTTCCTGCGGTAGATGGCACGCAGGCGGGCATTGAGTTCCGGCATATGAAAAGGCTTGGTCAGGTAGTCATCAGCCCCTTCTTCCAGCCCTATTATCTTATCGTCGAGCGAGTTTTTGGCCGACAGGATGAGGATGCTGCTCTGCAGCTTCTCCTGCCGCATGAACCGGAGTATCTCCAGGCCGTTCCCATCAGGCAGCATAATGTCCAGCAGTACACAATCGTACTGGAAAGAGATTAGCTTATCCTGTGCATCACGGATATTATAACTGATCTCACAGATGTAGCCTTCCCGCGCCAGAAAGGCGGAAATGCTGCTGGCCAGCTCCACATTATCTTCTATCAGCAAGACTTTCATAATCCGGCAAAATTACACACAAATTTGAAGCAATTCTGAAGCAGCGAACCCTTTGGACGGCAGGAGTGTTATCACTTATGAGGTAACTGACTGACATACAACCATTCATAAAACTGGCACGCCTTTGGCAACTAATGGCCGTTTTAAATCCTTTTCTTATGAAACCATATGCTTTATTTCTCCCTTTTGTAATGCTGCTGGCCGCCTGCTCCGGCGGGGCCGATAAGAAGGCCGATGCCGAAGATGCCGCCGAAGCAGCGAGGATCACCGCCATCAGCGCCTATGTTTCCAGTATCGACGAAAAGGTTGCCACCAACAAAGTGATGGCCGCACATAACTTCGTGAATGGCGACAACACCGCCGGCCTTATTGGCCTCTATTCCATCAAAGACACGCCCATCCGCCTCTACATCTTCCCCGAAGGCCCTCCGGGCGATTCCAGCATCGAAACCTGGTTTTACCTCGATACGGTGACCGTGGAAGTGAAAATGCTGCGCGAAGTGATCACGACTAAAACAGGTGTCATCGAAAACACTTTTTATTTTGATACCGATACCCTGGTAGGCTCGGAAAGCCGCCAGGCAAAAGACCTCCCCGCACTGGAAACTGCCACTATCACTGCGTATGAGTCTCCCTTCGGGAAAACCGATTACCGTTTCAGCGCTGCCGAAGTAAACCTCCTGGCCGAAAGAGCCGCCGTAGCCCTTAAAATAGACCGGAAAGACCTTAGCCCCAAAGCTAATGAGCTGCGTCAGCTGGGGGCTTCCCACTGGGCTGTAGGTAACGAACCCGGCTGGCACCTGGCCGTTATCCCCCACAAAAAGATCGTGTACACCGGCGATTACGGCGAAAAGATCATAGAGTTCCCCGCTGCTGATGCTCAAAAGGGCGATAAAGACGCTACTATTTTTACATCCAGCGCAAACGGCCATACACTTACCGCTAAATTCGACAACATCGTTTGTACCGATGATGGGGATAAGAAGTACCCTTTCTCCGTAACGATAACTGTGGATGGTAAAACCTTCCGCGGCTGTGGCCAGTCGTTATTCTAAGATTGTTCGTGTGTATAGATAAAAAAAGGACGCCCCATTACGGAGGCGTCCTTTTCTATGTTTCGGTAATACCGGATTAATTCGCTTTCTGAGCAGTGGTGTTCACTTTCTTCCAGCCATCCAGACCAGCTTTCAGCCAGTTGGCGTATTCCTGGATATCGGGTGTGTAAGCCACGGGCAGGGTCAGCAGCTGCTCATCGGGGGTGATGAGTACGTACAGCGGCTGCGACTGGTTAATGAAATTCACACGTTGGAAAGTGGCGTATTTATCACCGATGGTCACGATCTTTTTAGACCAGCCTTCGTCGGACTGGAACAGGAACTGATCGTTTTCACCCAGCTTCTTACGATCGTCTGTGTAAAGTGAGATCAGGATGTAGTTATCCTTGATGAGGCTGTGTACCTCAGGATCGGTCCACACATTTTCTTCCATGTTACGGCAGTTTACGCAGGCCCAGCCGGTGAAGTCAAGGAGTACGGGCTTGTTCTTCTCTTTAGCGAGCGCCAGGCCTTTTTCGTATTCGTTGATGATATCCGGCTCTACCGCACCTTTTTCAGCAGCGGTGCCATGGCCATACCAGCTGTACGACATGGGAGGCGCAAAGCCGCTCATGAGGCGGAGACGGGCGTATTTGGTGTTGGTGATACCGGGGATAAGGTACAGGGTGAAGGCTCCGAAAAGCACCCCGAAGAAGATGCGTACTTTACCCAGTTTCTTGATCGGACTGTCATGCGGGAAACGGATCAGACCAAACAGGTAAGCTGTGGTAAGACCGAAGATGATGATCCAGATCAGGAAGAACGTTTCGCGGTGGAGGATGCCCCAGTGCGTAACGAGGTCGGCGTTAGACAGGAATTTGATAGCCAGTGCCACTTCCACGAAGCCGAGTACCACTTTCACGGAGGTGAGCCATCCGCCGGATTTGGGCAGGGAGTTCAACCAGTTCGGGAACAGGGCAAACAGGGCGAAGGGCAGTGCCAGGGCAATACCGAAGCCCGCCATGCCGGCAGTCAGCATCCATGCACCGGAACCTCCGCTGGCGGCAGAACCTGCACCTGCAAGCAGGGAACCCATGATGGGTCCGGTGCAGGAGAACGATACTACCACAAGGGTAAGCGCCATAAAGAAGATACCCACCAGGCTGTTCTTATTGGCTTTGGAATCCGCTTTGGATGCCAGGCCGCTGGGAAGTGTGATCTCAAACAGTCCGAAGAAGGACAGCGCAAACACCACGAACACCACGAAGAAGATCAGGTTAAGCCATACGTTAGTGGAAATATTGTTGAAGATAGCAGAGTCGGCCTTACCCGCGATGTGGAAGGGAAGGCTGAAAAGTACGTAGATCAGGAAAATGAAGAACCCGTACATCACAGCGTTGAATACGCCGGCTTTGCGGTCTTGCGAAGATTTAGTGAAGAACGATACGGTCAACGGGATCATTGGGAACACACATGGTGTAACCAGTGCCACGAGGCCGCCGAGGAAACCGAGTACGAAAATGAGCCAGATGCTGGACTGCCCTTCGTTACCGATACCTCCGATTTTTACCAACGGATTGTTCAGGTCAATGGTTTTACGTTTGAGGCCATCTGCAGCTTCCTTATTCACTTCCAGCCCGCCTGTTGTTCCGGTAAGGGTACCGGCAGCGTCGGCTTTGAAGGTGAAGGGAGCTTCTTCCGGGAGGATCTCTTCGCCTTTGAGAACGAAGAAGGTCACATTACCGCGAAGGTCTTTGATGGAATCAGCGACATACTTTATCGTGGCGGTTATGACTGCTTCATTTTCGAAGTATTTGATTTCCATGTCTTCAAGCATGGGTTCTTTAGCGGTGAGGGGGGCGGTCACGTCTGCAAGAGACTGTATGCGCACGCGGCTGTCGCTAAGGCTGTCGAAAACGATACGGGTATTGGGATCATCGTCGCCCATGGAGGCGGCCATGAGCTTCCACCCCGGCTCTATTTTGGCAGTGAATTTAAGGATATACTCGCCGGGGGCTTTCTTATCTGCGGAAAATTCCCATTTGGCGTGAACTGGAGCGGCTCCCGGTTCCTGTGCAATGGCGGAGGTGCCGAAAAGCAACAGGAATGCGGAGATCATCGAAACGATATACTTCATATGTACGATAGACTTAACAGAATATATTAAAACAAAATGCAAAAAACGAGTTCCTTCGAATGAAAGAACTCGTTCCTATGATGATGTGTTGTAATCAGGCGATTATTTCCCACCCACGTTCACAGCGAATTCTACTTCGGTTGGGGGAAGGCACTGGTGATCGTCGCAAACCATGAACTCAACGGAACCCTTCACTTTCGTCACAGCTTTACCTTTTACGGTAACTTTCTGGATGAAGGTCACGGTGTTTTCATAGTATTTCAGCTCGGAATTGAAGTTTTTGTCGAAAGCTTTGTGCAGCTTACCGGACTCTGCTACTTTGCCTTTGGGGGCAACCAGCGGATTCTTGGCAAATTTGAAGCTGGTGGGTACAGGGCCTTCGCCGGCTTCCTGGGCGTAAAGGTGCCATCCGCCATCGATAGTGGCTTTGGCAATCACTTCGTATTCCTGGGCGCTCACCTTCTTGGAGGTGAATTCCCACTTAACGGGGTTCATGTCCTGCGCCAGGGCCAAAACCGGCAGCGCGAAGAGCATCATGGCTACGAGCAACTTTTTCATACTTTCTTTTTTTAACTGGTTGGTTGTTTTGATGGTTCACCAGGCCTCTTGCCTAGTTGTTATTTAACAGACTCTGGAATATCAGCTGTCCATCGCGGTTGCCCAGTACTTCGCTGGTAGCACGCTCAGGATGCGGCATCATTCCGAAAACGTTTCTTTCCTTGTTGCAGATACCTGCGATGTTGCGGATAGCACCGTTCGGGTTAGCAGAATCAACAATATTGCCAAACTCATCGCAATACCTGAAAATTACCTGGTTGTTAGCGAAAAGCTCATCCAGCGTAGCCTCGTCTGCATAATATCTCCCTTCGCCATGTGCTACCGGGATCATCAGCGGGCGGCCGGTTACTTCCTTTGTAAGGGAAGCTACGGTATTCTCACTTTTGATAAACACGTTCTTACAAACAAACTGCTGGTTCTCGTTCTTCAGCAGCGCACCCGGAAGCAGGCCCGCTTCGCACAAAATCTGGAAACCGTTACATACGCCGATCACCCGGCCACCTTTGTTCGCAAACTCCACCACACTCTGCATCATGGGGCTGAACTTGGCAATAGCCCCGCAACGCAGGTAGTCGCCATAAGAAAAACCTCCCGGGATCAGAATGCAGTCTTCCGTAGAAAACATGCTCAGGTCCTTGTCTTTGTGCCACAGGGCGATCACTTCCTGGTTCAAATCGGTGCGCAATGCATCGATCATGTCTTGGTCACAATTAGAACCGGGAAATGTAACAACTCCGAATTTCATCTATTTATCGATTTGAATATTTTCAGGAAAGAACAAAATTACTGACCATTAGGGAATTTACAAGCACCATTCATCAGATTTATGAATATACTAACACCCCATCAGTTGCTAAAGTATTGCATTATAATAACATATGCCAGCACTAATATGTGTACCGCATTGGCAACCGTATTGTTGGTAATTGTCCAGAACACATTCCCCGCAAACAGCGACACCGGCATCACCGCCAGTATCCAATACGTTGGTGAAAAGTGACCGCTGAATAATGGCACCAGCATCGCCACCACCACATAAATCACTACCGTTGCCCATATTTTCCGGCCCTGTATCAGCATTTTCTTGAATGTACGCTGCAGCATCAGCCACCCTGTCACAAAAAACAACATCCCCCCTATCAGTGCGCCCCACACTTTATAATCCGTGATCACCGGTAAATTGGCCCGGATGTTCCATAAATCCGATATCAGCTCCCACCTGTTTGTGAGGAATAGCCAGGTACCCAGCAGGTAAAACGGGCAAATAATGCCCATCAACCCTATGATCCACTCCGCCAGCCGGAAGGCCCGCATAATGAGCAGGCTCAGGAACAGCAACGCAACAAACAAAACTGAGGGAAAATAGAATAATCCGCAGATGCCAAGGGCAAACCCGATGTTGAACGATACATCACGTGCGGAATTCCGCATATACAGGTCGGTAATGCTCGAAAAGATCCACAGCATCACCGTATTCACGATCAGCGCGGGTGAAAACACGTTCCAGCTCTGCAGAAGAGACGTCAGCAGCAGGTAAGACATCGCCGGCAGGTAAGTATCCTTCGCGAAAAGGCGGTGGTTATTCACAATGCGGGCCAGCAGCAGCGACTGGATAAAAAGCAGCATCAGCGCCAGGAAAGTGAAAAACACAGGACTCGGCCCAACCATCCCGGCCAGCCAGTTAACCAGCCATTTGTACAACAAGCCCTCCGACCCGTCTGCCAGATAAGTGGACGGATGGAGCAGGTAGTAAAACTTGATGAACAACATGTACAGGAACAGCAACAGTACCGTTAGGGGGTTGCCTGATCTGAAAAATTTTATCACGCTGCAAAGGTGGGGTTAAAAGTCAATTTTTGCAAAGCAAATATAATTCCTGTAAATACAGGGCACCAGCACCGTACGGCCACTGATCTGTTTGCCATACCGGGGCATCCAGGTAAATCCTTTATCGAGGTTCCGCAGTGTGGGCTTGCGGTTCACTTTCCCGTCCGGCCCCAGGGTATTTTCCGTGAGTACATATTGCCGGCGCTCCAGCTCGTTGAAGAGGAAACGCAGTTCGCTGCCCACGTTCACCAGCATATAACTCAGGTAAAGGTCCGCACCGTCGTCGAACTGACTTTTATGAACGAAGTTGCTGTATGTAAGGTCGCCCTTATCGTCGAACGCCATAACAGCGATATTGTCGTAGTGGTAACGGGTACCCTGCCCGTCGTTCCAGCCATAGGGATTATAGTAATACGGGCTGTAGGGCGAATAATAGTAAGGGTAATAACCGCCATAACCGCCGTACATGTAATTCCACCGGTTCCAGGGCTGGCTGCGTGAGGTGGTGTAATAGGCTTCCGCCGCCAGCATAAAGCCGCCGTTGGAGGTATTCACGATCTTACGGATGAAATAATCGTTGAAAGCTGCGTTGGTGGATGCATCGCCCTTGGCCTGCTGCTTCAGTTCAGGACTGAACACTACCTGCTTCTCGAACAGGCGCTGGTTATTGGCATAATCGAGGCGGAGGAGGTACATGCCTTCCACATTACCGCGCTTCTGTTTGTAATAGAACGCGGTTACGAGGGCCTGCTTGTCGGCATTATCCAGCTTCAGCTTTACTTCGTCGAGCAGCAGGTTCTTCATTTCGAAGGGCACTGTCTCAAAAGCATCGGTTGTGGCGCGTTTCACGATCACGAAACCGTTGGTAATATAATCCCGGCCGGCGCCCCTTTCCAGTTTGGTGAAAAACAGGTCGCCGTCGTTATTGAGATGGAAGTTATTCAGGAACTGCTTCTTGCCTTCCATGGGGAGGCCTACGCGGCTGTTGTTAATGAGGTTAAAGGAGCTGTCGTACAGGAAAGTATAGAAAACGTTGTTGTCTTCCTTATCCTGATTAATTTTGTAGATGAGGATGCGCCCTTTATCTTCCGAAGTTTCCACGGAGTATATCTTATTTTCCTTGGAATAGAAGCCGATGCGGGTAGAGTCTACCATTACGGGTGCTTCGAGGAACTGTCCTTTCCCGTTTACACGGCCTACGAAGCTGTATACGGCATCTTTGCGCTGAAACTGGTAAATCATGTAGGCGAAGTCGGGATAAGACACGAAATCGACGCTAATGAGTTTTTTGGGGAGGAAGTCGAGCTTCACCCGGTCTACCAGCTGCATGCCGTTGTCGTATACGGAGATGTTGTAATCGCCGCGGTCCGCCTTATACACGAGAATATTGCCGGAAACTTTGCCCACGATTTCGAACTCGGTGGTCTTATAATCGTCCCTTTCCGGTTCGGAATAGGTGATTTTCTGGGCCATGGCAAGGGAAGCGCAGAGCATCAGCGCAAAAAAAGGAAGGATATGACGGAAGCGCATGGGCATAAGTTTAAGGTAATCTACAGGATAAACGCCTGATGCGGCGGTTTTAGCATAGATCCGGTTCAAACCTACATGAAAAATATCTTATTGCCAAGTGCAGGGAAGGGCCGGGATTTATTGCGTAAATTTACAAAGGAACAATCGGCTTTTAACATGATGGACACGGTATTAATTACAGGCGGCACCGGCATGATAGGCAGGGCATTAACAGACTTCCTGCTCGACAGGGGGTATCGGGTAATCGTATATACGCGGGAGATGCGGGACTCCACCCATCCCAATCTCCGTTTTGCATTGTGGGACCCCGCCCGTAAAACGCTGGACACCACCGCTCTCCAGGAAGCCAACCAGATCGTACACCTTGCCGGGACCAATGTGGCTACCGGGCGGTGGACCGAATCCCGCAAGCAGGAGATCCTCGACAGCCGAGTACAAAGCAGCCAGCTCCTTTTCGAACAGCTTTCCCACCTCCCCAATAAGGTCCGCACCATCATCAGCGCCTCTGCCACAGGCTTTTATGGCGAATTCGAAGGTACACCCTTCACCGAAACCGATCCTCCGGCACAGGATTACCTCGGTAAAACCTGCGTGGCCTGGGAAAACAGCGTCCGCCAGATGGAATCACTCGGCAAAAAGGTCATCATCCTCCGTACGGGCATCGTATTGTCCAACAAAGGCGGTGCGTTAAAAGAGTTTATACGCCCTGTAAAGCTCGGCTTTGCCACCGTTATGGGCAGCGGCCACCAGTTTATCTCCTGGATCCATCTGCAGGACCTTGTGCGCCTGTATTTCAATGCGCTGGCTAACGATCAGCTCAATGGCATATATAACGCAGTATCACCTTTCCCCGTTACCAACCAGGAGCTTGTGACGCAGCTGGCCCGGGCAGTGAAAGGTAAAAGTTTCATCACGGTCAATATCCCTGCTTTCGCACTGAAGCTGGCGATGGGTGAAATGAGTGTGGAAGTGCTGAAAAGCGTGAAAGCCTCTTCCGCCAAAATCCAGACTACAGGCTTCCAGTTCTCCTACCCCCGCATCTCCGATGCACTGGCGCAGCTGGTGACTTCGGGCGATTAATGCCTTAAATACCAAGGGCGGTGCGTAAAGCACGTGCCTTCAGGAGGCACTCCTCCCACTCTTTTTCAGGGTTGCTGTAAAAGGTAATGGCCGATCCTGTCTGAAAGGAAATGTAATGGTTGTCTGCATTATAGAGGATGCTGCGGATCACCACATTGAAGTCGAAATCCCCTTCGGGTGTAATATAACCCACCGCGCCGGAGAACAATCCTCTCCGTGTTTGCTCATATTGTTCAATCAGCTGCATCACTTTCACCTTGGGCGCCCCGGTCATGGAGCCCATGGGGAAGGCGTTCTTAATAGCGTCGGTGAAGTGAAAAGCGGGATCAAGTGTAGCAGTAACGGTAGATATCATATGATGTACCTGTGGGAAACTGTAGATCCCGAATAGCTCAGACACGTGTACGCTGCCGCGCACTGCAGTACGGGAAAGGTCGTTCCGCACAAGGTCTACCACCATTACATTCTCAGATTGTTCCTTCGGACTGTTGCGTAGTGCCTGCAGGAGCGCTTCATCTTCTTCCGGGCTGGCGGCGCGGCGGATGGTGCCTTTGATAGGCTGGGAAGTGAGGTTACTCCCTTCTTTCCGGAGAAAGCGTTCGGGACTGGAGCAGGCCAGGTAGCGGGAGCCGCGGCGGTAATAAGCGGCAAAGGGGGCAGGACTTAACCCGTTGAGCCGCAGGAATATGGCTGCCGGTTCAGGAAGCCGGGCCAGGGCGTATTGCTCCCGGCAGAAATTGATCTCGTAACAGTCTCCTTTGCGGATATGTTCCTGCAGGGCACGCACTGCACTCAGGTACTCCGCCCGCTGGATGCGCGCCTGCGATACAAAGGGCGGCGGAGCGGCGGGAACGATGCGTGGCTGTGTAATAAGATCGGAGTAAATGTCCCGTGCTTCTTTTTCGCTGATGTTTTCCCCGGAAATCTCCAGTGCTTCAGCCGTAAGGCGGAGCAGGTATCTGGGCCTGAAAAAGGAAAGATCGGGGAAACCGATACCATCGGGGCGATGGCTTTCGAGTTTTTCAGTTTCGTTCTTGAGATCGTAGGCGAGGTGCCCGAAGAGCCAGCCGGGGTTTTCGTCGTGAAAACAGCGCAGTTTCTCAAACGCAGCGCCCGCGGGGCATTCCAGCGTTTCAACAGCATCTGCAGCGAGGAGGGCTTCAGCGCGGGAGCCGGCCAGGCGGTAATTATTGTTGTCCAAAAAACAACAAATGTTGAACCGGTTGCCCCAGCTCAACATTTGCTGTTTAATTGCGCTTATATCTTTAACAGGAAAACTGTATGATAGCACGTTTATCAATTAGAAATCATCATCGTCATCATCAAAACGGTCGTTGAACATATCCATGTCCTTAAACTCATCATCGATGCTCAGATCGTCGTCATCATCAGCACTTTTCTTGGAAGGACGGCCACGTTTGCTTTTAGGCTTCGGCATGTCAAATTCTTCGAAGTCCGGATCATAATCTTCGTCCTCTCCTTTTTCCCATGCATCATCGTCGTCATCTCCACCGTCTTCGTCATCCTCATCTTCATCGTCGTCATCTTTCTTACGGCTGCCGGATTTGGCGGGTTTACGTCCTTTCTTGGGAGCGTCGTCATCCTCCTCATCGTCATCATCATCGTCGTCGTCTTCCTTCTTCGACTTTGCCGTAAGCTTATCTGATTTTTTAGATGCAGCAGACTTACGGGGAGATTCCTCCTCATCCTCATCGTCATCCTCGTCTACTTCCTTCTTAGTCTTGGCTGCGGCTTTCTTTTCAGAGGCTTTGTCAGTCTGAGGCGAAGTAGTCTTTTTAGTCTCTTTCTCTTTATCAGATTTTGATTTCATAATGGTACGTTACAATTAGATTCTAAGGGTAAAGTTTTAACAGTTTTTTTTATTCGCCAAATTTTTTTTTGACTGTTTTTTTCGTACTTTTTTGTCTTTATTTCTCCAATATCTGATCTCTTCCAGGGCCATTGGACACGTACTGCACAGGCACCTTCAGATAGTCTTCCACAAAAGATAAGAATTTTTTCATTTCCAAAGGTAAAGCGTCGTAACGTTCACTTTTTGCAGTAGGTTCAGACCAGCCTGCGAAGCTTTCCAGTACCGGCTCGATGGCAGCACCACAGATGTTATAGGGCATTTCCCGTGTGGTTTGACCATCAATGGTATACGCCGTGCAGGCACTTACCGTATCAAATTCGTCCAGCACATCACATTTGGTCATTACCAGCTGGGTAACACCGCTGAGCATACAGGTGTAGTCGAGCGCAACCAGGTCGATCCAGCCGGTGCGGCGGGGACGGCCCGTGGTGGCACCAAATTCACTTCCTGCCACGCGCAGCCTTTCCCCTGTTTCATCTTCCAGCTCGGTAGGGAACGGACCACCACCCACACGGGTGCAGTACGCTTTCGTAACACCGATCACCTCTGCGATCCATTTAGGCGCTAAACCGAGGCCGGTGCAAACGCCGGCGGAAATGGTATTGGAAGAAGTCACAAAGGGGTATGTACCAAAGTCCACATCGAGCATACTGCCCTGTGCACCTTCGGCCAGTACCTTTTTCCCGGCTTTCAGGTAACCATTCAGCCAGTATTCTCCATTAACAATATTCATTTTTGACAGGAACTCCACCGCTTCCCAGAATTCATTCTCCCATTCTGCGATGTCTTCACTGAAATTATAATTGGCAAGCAACTGCAGATGTTTGGCCTTCAGCTTCTCGTATTGCTGACGGAAGTCCTTGCTGAGCACATCCCCAACACGAAGACCGTTCCTGCCCGTTTTGTCCATATAAGCCGGCCCGATCCCTTTCAGGGTAGAACCGATCTTTTCCTGGCCTTTAGAAAGCTCGGAAGCTTTATCTAACGCGCGGTGGGTTGGAACGATGATATGTGTTTTTTCCGCAATAAAGAGGTTTTTAGACAGGTCGATGCCTAAATCCGCCACTTTCTGGCACTCTTTACGGAAAGTCACCGGGTCCAGCACTACCCCGTTACCGATCAGGTTCAGGGTATTACCGTGAAATACGCCGGAGGGGATTGTATGCAACACCACTTTCTGGCCATTGACATACAGCGTATGGCCCGCGTTCGGGCCGCCCTGGAAGCGTGCGATGATATCATATTTACCGGCAAAGTAATCTACGATCTTGCCTTTGCCTTCATCGCCCCATTGCAGCCCCAGCAGAACATCTACCATTGTTGAAAAGTTAATTATTGTTTAAAGAAGTGGCAAAAATAAGGCGATTGATTGAAAATGCAGAGAAATAAAAATATTCTAATCTTCCAGCCGGTTGATGCTCTGTATCCCGTCCAGCCCCTTCAGCCGGTTCACCAGCTCTTCCAGCTCATCTTTATCATGCACAAAAACCTTGATCAGCCCCTCAAACAGCCCTTCTTTAGACTCAATGGTAAGCCCGGCAATGTTGATCTTCAGCTCTCCGGAGATGATATTGGTGATCTTGTGGATCACCCCCACATCATCCATCCCCACGATCTTAAGACCCGTCAGGAAGGAAATCTCCCGGTTTTTCACCCACTTCGTTTTCACTACACGATGCCCGTAGTGCGCCAACAGCTGTGCAGCGTTGGGACAGTTGGTCCGGTGGATCTTCAGCCCCTCACTGGCGGTTACAAAGCCAAACACGTCATCTCCCGGGATGGGACGGCAGCAGTTGGCCAGCTTATAGGCAATCTTATCGGAGCTTTCCCCGAAAATGATCAGCTCAGCGTCTTTCTTGTTTGACTCCTTCTCCCTTGATTTGTGATGTTCTTCAGGGTGCACCACTTCCACAGGCTTCACCGGCTTGGGTGGCTCCAGCTTATCGCCCAGTACGTTAAACTGCTTCAGCTCGCGCAGGTCGATGTTTTTTACTGCCACCTGGTAGTAGAGGTCCAGCGGCGAAGGTTGTTTATAGAACTGCACCAGTTCATTGATGTTATACTGGCTGGCACTGGCCTTCATATGGTCCAGCTTACGGTGCAGGATATCTTTCCCGTCCATGGCCACTTTCCGCTTCTCTTCCTTCAGCGCATCCTTGATCTTGCCTTTGGCCTTGGCCGTAAGCACGATGTTCAGCCAGTCTTCAGACGGCTTCTGCTTATTGGAGGTGATGATCTCCACCTGGTCGCCACTTCGGAGCTTGTGACTGAGCGGCACCAGTTTATAGTTAACCTTGGCGCCAATACACTTGTTACCCACCGCTGAGTGGATGGAATAGGCGAAATCCAGGGCTGTGGAACTCACGGGCAGGATCTTCAGGTCCCCTTTCGGGGTATAGACATAGATCTCTTCCGTAAACAGGTTGCTCTTGAAATCGGCCAGGAAATCGAGGGTATTCGTATCCGGACTGCTCAGGATCTCCCGGATCTGGGAGAACCATTGCTCGAATTTGGACTCCTGTACGTTGGAATTACCTTCCTTATAGCGCCAGTGGGCGGCCACGCCTTTCTCGGCATAGTCGTTCATCCGCTTCGACCGGATCTGCACTTCCACCCACTTCCCGTTGGGACCCATCACCGTTACGTGCAGGGCCTCATAGCCGTTCCCCTTGGGGTTGGAGAGCCAGTCGCGGGTACGTTCAGGGCTGGGGTGGTAAAAATCTGTAATGATGGAATATACCTTCCAGCAATCGGCCTTTTCCTTTTCCACGGCAGAATCGAGGATAATGCGGATAGCAAAGAGGTCATACACTTCCTCAAACTGGACACCTTTGGTCTTAATCTTGTTCCAGATGGAGTGGATCGACTTGGGGCGGCCGTATATCTCAAATTGGAAGCCTTCTTCCTGAAGCACTTCCTTGATCGGTTTAATGAATTCGTTTATATAGCGGGTGCGTTCGCGCTTGGTTTCCTTCAGGCGGCGGGCTATTTCGCGGTAGTGGTCCTGCTCGGTGTACTTCATGGCGAGATCTTCCAGCTCGGACTTAATATTGTACAACCCGAGGCGGTGCGCCAGCGGAGCATAGATAAACACCGTTTCCGATGCGATCTTCAGCTGTTTTTCCCGGCTCATGGAATCGAGGGTACGCATATTGTGCAGCCGGTCGGCCAGCTTGATGAGGATCACCCGAGGGTCGTCTGCCAGGGTAAGGAGGATTTTCTTGAAATTCTCCGCCTGCATGGTGCTGGTATTGGAATCGATGACCGTAGATATCTTGGTAAGGCCATCCACGATATGGGCGATCTCGGTACCAAACTCGCGCTCCACATCTTCCAGGGTTACTTCGGTATCTTCCACGGTATCGTGCAGGAGGGCACAAATGGCGGAGCGAACACCCAGTCCTATTTCTTCCACGGTAATTTGCGCAACGGCAAGGGGATGGAGGATGTAGGGTTCCCCGGATTTACGCCGCATATCCTTATGGGCGTCAGCTGCTATTTCGAAGGCGGTACGTACCAGCTCCCGGTCGCCTTTTTTGAGGCGGGGCTTCAGGGCACGTAAAAGGGCGCGGTAATGGCGGACGATCTCCTTTTTTTCCTGTTCTTCGTCGAGATTATATTTTTGTACAGTCACTGTATCCATGCTAAGCGTAAAAGTACAAAAAGGAGACCACACGGGTATATGCTGCCATAGCGGCAGGTAAAATTATCTACCCCGCTTTTTTCTAAAACAAGACAAGTACAAAATATTGATAATCAATATTTTAACATTCCACTTGTCTTCCCCGGTATCCATAATTTTTATAATTCCTAAAAAAGAATACCTTTGCATCCTTCGAAAAAGCGGATGTGGTGAAATTGGTAGACACGCCAGACTTAGGATCTGGTGCCGCGAGGTATGTAGGTTCGAGTCCTATCATCCGCACGATTAAAGGGAATACTGTAAAAGGTGTTCCCTTTTTGTTTTTCCAAGGCTTTACACAATTGATGCGGCTGCAATTTGATTCTGACACGCCAGACTTAGGATCTGGTGCCGCGAGGTATGTAGGTTCGAGTCCTATCATCCGCACGATTAAAGGGAATACTGTAAAAGGTGTTCCCTTTTTGTTTTTCCAAGGCTTTACACAATTGATGCGGCTGCAATTTGATTCTGACACGCCAGACTTAGGATCTGGTGCCGCGAGGTATGTAGGTTCGAGTCCTATCATCCGCACGATTAAAGGGAATACTGTAAAAGGTGTTCCCTTTTTGTTTTTCCAAGGCTTTACACAATTGATGCGGCTGCAATTTGATTCTGACACGCCAGACTTAGGATCTGGTGCCGCGAGGTATGTAGGTTCGAGTCCTATCATCCGCACGATTAAAGGGAATACTGTAAAAGGTGTTCCCTTTTTGTTTTTCTGCGAGGTATGTAGGTTCGAGTACGCCCCCTCATTTTTAACAAAGCATTTCAAACCGCGCATCTGCAAATGCTATAATTTACCGGGCAACAAAATGTGCGTATAGGCTTCCCCATCACTAACCATAAACACCCAATTGCCCATGACCTCCTTTCATCAGATACAGAGAATCCTCCTGTCCGCTATCCTGCTCTGTTGCAGCGCCACCGCATTCGCCAATGATTCCTCCCGCATCAGATTTATCCTGCATCCGGGGCTGGACAGCAACCAGCTCACCATTTCCGTCCATGACGGTATTCAGGAACAGCGGTTAAAACTAAATGAAACACATACCTGGAGCGGCAGGCTTTTTAGTCCGTATGGCCATATTTTCGTGGCATACCCCGGGCAGGACACTGCCGGGTTCGTCAAAAGAATTTTCTTCAGTAAAGGCAATACCATAGTATCGGTAACTCCAGGCCATTCGGTAAATGAACCTTTCCAAATAGACGAAAAGGTTTCGAAAAACATCCTTTCTTATGAAAAAATGGGTGGTGCTCAACTGGACGCCTATGTGAAAGAAAAGGTGGACAGCCAGATGGCATTTTACTACCGGAATAAATCAAGGTTCGGGGCGGATGGCAATCTTGTCCAGCAAATGTTCGACCTGGGTGATACCGTCCTACTCAAAAAACTGGAATTCATCAGGCAGCACCCCAGCCTGTACGCTTCTTTCTGGAACTTCATGACCAATATATCCAGGACCGAAGTGATTAGTCCCGACTCAATGCTGGCAACATACAATAAGATCTTTCCGGAAAAGTACAAAACATCCAAAGCGGCGGAATACATGGTAACTGTGCTTCACAATAAAATCGCCATCACTACCCAATCACTCTTCCCCGAATTTTCAGTAACGGATATCAACAACAATACCATTACCTCGGAATCCCTCAGGGGACAGTACGTGCTGATACAATTCTGGGCCTCCTGGTGCATGCCCTGTATCAAGGAAATGCCTGTATTGAAAGGCATCCATGAAAAATACCGCCAGGCTCCGATCAAGATACTCTCCATCAGTGTCGACCAAAACGCGCAGGCCTTCCGCACCGCCATCACTAAACATGCCATGAACTGGACACAGGTGCATGGAGACCTACGGTTGTATCATGCAATGGGATACACTCCCATTCCCCAGCTTTACCTGCTCGACAAAACAGGCCATGTAGTCTACAACAATCTCAAAGGAACCGACATAGATCTGCGGTTGTTACAATCCATCCTTTCAGAAAAATTGCCCGACTGACAGGATGCCTTCAAACAGAAAAATGACAACACAAAAGCCGCCCGATTAAAGGCGGCTTTACTATTCCTGCAAAGCTTACGGCAACTGCAGGTCCAGGTAATGGATACCTTCGTATGTTATCTGAATAGTGCGGGAGAAAACACCAACGCTTCCTTTCATATCTCCTTTAAATGAGATTCGCACCGAGTCGCCCAGGTTTATGCCCGACTGACCGAGCTTTTCAAAATCAGGTTCTATGACTACCGGTACATTGAATACCGCGTGGGCCGGTACCTCAATCACAGTGTCCAGATGAACGCGCCCCAGATGAAAAGTGTCCAGCATCAGGTCCAGGTCACCTCCCTTAAAGGTGAATGCATAGTTGTTGGGATTGTAATACGCCCCATCAATTTTAAGCGCCGCCCTTTCCGGAGTGATATTAAAAACCCGAACCACTAACCTGGCGGGCAACCTTGGCTCAGGCTTTTTGAATACACGGCAACCGGTAAACGATCCTAATAACAAACTACAAATGGCCCCTGCTAAAAGGAGAACAGGAATAATGCGCCGCCGCTTGTTCATGAATTTATCTTTTAAAAAGGTTATTGACTGGTAGCACTGAGCTGATTCCAGCAGCGCCATCCTGTAATTGGTAATCGAAAAATGAAAAAGGGTGATTGGCGGGAGATATTTATTTTCAATTCCGCCTCCTACAACCGGGAACTCCCTTCTCATAAACGACCACATTACCCCAATCAAACAGCAGTTTGAAGGTCATTTACCTGTCAGTCAATTCGGTTATAAACTACCTATAAGCTACCTATAACCCATCTATAAGCTACCTATAAGCTACCCTATTTAAGGGGTAGCTTATAGGTAGCTTATATGTATTTCATGAATGGATTAAGGGTATTTTATGTTAGTGTTAACTTTCCTTTAACCGGGGCGTTGGAGGGAAGTTAAAGGCCGTTAAACAGCAAAACCGCCCCTCCCGGGGCGGTTTTGACCTTATCAGGGGAGCGGCTCTTGCCAGCGCGCTCAGGGAAATAACTTTATTGCATGAAAAACGTCCAGTCGAGGCTGAAGAGGTAGGTTTGGCCGGGATTGCTGAATACAAAGTAGAGATCCTGGGGTGTAGTGCTGTTCTGCACAGGAGCCTCCAGTTCTACCCACTCGCCTTTATTACCCGCCGGAACCTTCAATTCGCAGACCTTTGGACCATCCTTGGCAGATACCCGCAGCTCAATAGTACCGCCTGCTCCCTGCAGCATCACGCGGAAGCGGGCACGGGTTACGCGGGTGAGGTCAATGTTTTTGTACATGAAATAGCTCCCGTCTTTCGCATTGCCATAGCTGAGCAGCTGGCTGATGTAGTTCAGGAAATGCATGTTGTGGTCGAAATCCCGGTCTTCCGCCTCCAGTTTGGGATGGCGCAGCATAATGTACCGCTGGCCTGTGAGTGCTTCGATGCCATTGGCACCGCCATCGGTATAGCGGGCACTCATCAGATACACGCCGGAAGCGGGTTTGCCGATGTGATCTTTCAACACAAGGGTGCCCTGTGTGGCGAGGGTGGTACCTGCTGACTTTAGCGACAAAATATAATCCACAATCATCTTCGCTTCTTCCACCGGCATACCGGGGTGTGCGCTCATGGACCGGTTGCCCCATACGCCGCTGCCTCCGTGGATCACTTTATAAGCCAATAAAGCCGTGTTCTTTTCATTATGGGCATACTTCCCGGCAATATCCATCAGACTTGGGCCAACAGATACGGTGTTTTCGGTATGGCACGCTTTGCAATCCTGCGAGTAGAACAGTTCCTTCCCTTTCGGGGATGGCAATGTACCTCCCTGTGTAAACACCCCGGCCATATCTCGACCATAGGGAATGAAGCTGAAGCCCACCTTTATCTTTTCCGGCGGCACCGTACCGTCTTCTTTATCGGAAGCGGAGATCTTGTATGGGAAGATCGAATTGTCCCAATAGAAGGTTTTATTCGCGTCAGTTTCAATTTCCACGGTGGGTGGAGCATTACCGGCTTTGATGAAGAGGGATGAAGTATCGAAGGCTTCGTGATCGTCTGTAACGGTAAGCATCACCTTGTATACACCGGGTTTACCGAAGACGTGTGCAACTGCTGAGTCGGTGTATTCCTTGCCTTCAATATTCCATTTGTAATGCAGATTATCCTGCCGGTCGGGATCAGCAGAGCCTTTTGCGGAAAGATTCACCGTCATGGGCGCGGGGCCTGTCAGTTCATCGGCTGCAATACCAGCTACCGGCCTGCGATTGCCTGCGGCATAAGTAATGCGGACGAGGCGCGCATCCATGTTACGGGAAAACCAGTTGGTACCGTATTCCAGCATGTAGAGCGATCCATCTTTCGCAAAGCGCAGATCAATCGGTGCCGCGGGTGCCAGGTGATCGAGGAAAGGCTCCATGCGAACGTAGTTGTGATCTTTATCGAGCGTAACTGCCATGATCCAGCGGCGCACCCAGTCGTAAATGAACAGCTTGCCATCATAGTAATCAGACAATTTGTACTCCGCATCTTTGAACTGATCGGCATAATAAACAGGGCCAGCCATAACGCTCTGTCCGCCTTTGCCTACGAGGGGGAATTTAGCGGAAGGACCGTCACCAAACCAGATCATGGCCGGCTGCGCGGGCGGCAGTTCTTTCACACCCTTATTGTTGGGCGATGTGTTCATGGGTTTTGCAGGATCGGGCTTCGGGCCTTCGGTTTTGGTAGCGAAGTCCCACTTCGGTAATCCTTCGTTTTCGCCCAGGAAGTACGGCCATCCGAAGAAGCCGGGCTTGCGAGCCTGGTTTACTTCATCATAGCTGATGGTACCTTCGCTGCCGGGCACTTTGGTATCAGGCCCTACATCTCCCCAGTATACATACTGGTTTTTACGGTCTACCGAAAAGCGGAAGGGATTGCGGCAGCCCATCACGTAGATCTCGGGGCGGCCTTTGGAACCGTCTTTCGGGAAAAGGTTACCCTCGGGGATCTCATAAGTACCATCAGCTTTGGGGCGGATGCGAAGGATTTTCCCGCGGAGGTCTGCCGAGGAAGCAGAAGTGGCCTGATCATCGGCCAGTTCGCGACCCGGACGCTCGTCTACCGGAGTATATCCTTCTGTTTCTTCCGCATTGGTATTATCACCGGTGGAGAGGTAAAGCAGATTATCAGAACCGAATTCGATATACCCGGCGGAGTGGCAGCAATGCTTACGCTGGGTAGGTATTTCGAGAAGAGTTTTCTCTGTTTCGGGCAGCAGCTTCTGATCCCGCATTTCCATGCGGGTGAGGCGGCTAACCGGTACATCCCCTCCTACTGCGTAGAAGAAATAGATCCAGTGGTTTTTATCGAATTCAGGATCGAGTGCAACACCGAGTAATCCATCTTCCAGGCCGCTGTACACGTCAAACTGGGCGAGGGTGATTACATCTTTTTCCTTTGCACGGTAGAGGCGTACGGCCCCTTTCCTTTCTGCGAACATGACATCGTTACCTGGCAGTACGGCCAGCTGCAGCGGCTCATCAAGCCCCTGCGCCAGCATCGTGTAGGTGTATCGGTTATTTTCAGGGATGACGGTTGTGGTGCATGCAGCATAGTCAAGCCCGGCAGCTTCATCGCCCGCTTTAAGAATGGCCGCATCTATGGCCGATGCTTCGCTCATAAAGACCTGTTTGTTATTTGCCAGATCATTGAGCCAGGGCCATCCTTTCAGTTTAAACACGGAATCTTTCGCCACCGCCCAGGTACCTCCTGCTTCAAGGAAGCGCTGGAGAGCATTGAGCTGACGGTGATCCAGACTATCCGGGTACGACCAGTTGCTGACAATGGTTCTGACTCCCTGTAAGGAATCCGGGTGGAGGGAGTATTTATTTCCCTCCACTATTTCCCATCCATTGGCTTCTGCCGTGGCTTTTGTGGCGCTGATAATGGTTTCCGTGCTGCCGGCAGATTGCAGGAGCAATACTTTGTTTCCGGGCGATTTGCGTGAGCAGGCTGCTAATGCCAGCATGCACCCGAACATCCATAATTTTCTCATTAACGTGTGTCTATGTTTTTACCGAGACCGTGCATCGGTGTCTCTATGTCTTTTGGCGATAATATCTGCAAGCCGCTTGTATAATCCAACAATCACGGGATCCGTTTGAAGGCTCATTTCGTACCATGCTCCCCCGCCTTCGTAATAAGCGACTGGTAAATTACTCCACGCACCGGCTTTTTCAAACTCGTTTATATAGTCGGTATATTTTTTCTGATAACCGGTATTGGTGAGGAGGCGGTTGTCGAATTCCATTTCCAACGCCATTTTGTTTTGTTCTGCGAACCGGATGGCACCGGTAAGGATGCTGTAGGGAGAATTGAGATCGAAGAAGTAATTGGGTTGCTGGTAGGCGATATCGAAGCCCATGGATTTCCATTGTGCCGCTCCGGCAGCGCCGTAATAGGGAATCCAGTAGAAGCGCTTGTTACGTTCATGGATCTTTGCTGAAACCGTGGGTAATATCTCCACAGCGCCGGTATTCTGTTCAGCCACCCAATAAAAACCGCTCAGTTCCAGGTGCTCCAGGTTGGCGGCGTTCCACATGGTCATGGCCGTATCGATGTACCACTGGCAGGCCGCTACCCGGTCTGCGATATTGGCGAAGTTCAGCTGGCGCCCGTTCAGCTCGCCCCAATTAGCGGTAGCGCCGATGGGTTCCGGCAGTGTGAGCACCACTTTTCGTTTACGCTTCGGCGTTTGTCCATTAGCCTTCAGGCTGTCGAGCATGCCTTCCAGCGCATGGATGGCTTTGCCCTGTTCGAAGTTGCGCTGCAGCAGCCAGAGCCATTGTGCCTTGCCGGCGGGTTGCTGTCCATAACCTTCCGCATATTCGTAGCCAAGGTTGTCTTTGAACTCAATGAACAGGAAGCCATCGTACAGCCATTCGAATCCGGCAGTGCTGTTGCGGAAAAGGTAGGGTTTCAGCTGGTCGGCCGTCCAGGGAAAGCGGTGTGTACCGCCCTGGTAGATGAGCGCCAGATCAGAAATGTAATATGCAGGCAGCGGGGCCGGTGCAGGTTTCCCGGCTTCAGGAAGTTTTGTGGTGGTGGTTTCCTGAGCTGCCTTGTGGCAGGATGTGGTGGCCAAACCGGCCACCGTCATCCATAATGCCATCATCCCACTAATAGTCAGTTTAATCATCTTTCAGAATTATTTGGGTAAATGGTATAAAATAATTTCCTGTGCGCGGAAATACTGCGCCGCATAGGATACCCAGTTCATCACGAACCCGATTGTCACCGGGCTTGTCCCGTCCACCGTAAACCTGATACTGGAACGCGTTAATCCCGAAAAATTCTTATACGCGAGCGCGGTGTTCATAGCGTTATGATCTGGTAATGTGTTGCCGGTGGCCGCTGCGAGATAGCGCACATCGTCTCCCCGGGTACCCAGATACCATTCACCTGCGCCCAGGCTCAGCACAACTTCATATGTTCCTGCAGGCAGGGTAACGGTTTGCGATGTCTTTCCGTTATTGATCGCAGTTTCGCCATCCCACTTTTCGAAACCGAATGCCGCTGAGCCGCTCAGGTTGTCGAACCCACCATATAGCCCTCCGCGGGTTTTGGCAGATGCGGAAACGTTCCAATACGCAGGAGTACCCCACCGCTCACCATCCCACTCGCCAATAGCGAAAGGACGGCGGAAATTTTTGAGATACTTGTGCGTTACCACTTCGCGCTTCAGCAGCATTGAGACCGGTGCTGCATAAAAAGTATCGATGGCAAGGGGTTCAGGCTTGAAAAGCGTCCGGTAAGTGAACGGTGTTCCGGGTTTATAATCTTCCAGCACTATTTCCGGCGTGACATCTGCCAGGTAACGCTCTGCTTTGGAGCCGTCGTTTTTGGTCCAGGAGATTTTTACCCCCAGACAGGTTTCTTCCTTAGAACCCCATTTCAGTGTTGCATTACCGTTCTCTGCAAGCCAGGCATCTTCGAGCGGCCTGTTGAGAAGGGTTTTGGTGTAATTCTCGCCGTACGATTTCCCGGAAATATACACTGGTACGGACCGTTCACCAAAGGTGTTAATGGTAATTACCGTGTAGTTGTGTGTAGCTTCCTGCAGCGGAGAGAATTCATAGGTGATGGAATCCGGCTTCTCCGTACGGCTGACTGGTACTGTAACTGAATCGGCACCATTGAATTTGATGACTACTTTATTCACGTTCGGGTCGGCGATCAATAACCAGCTTAGCACGATGCGGCCGTCTCCGGGAAAGAGCTTGAGTGAATCCACCTTCCCGGCGTACTTCTGCATTTTGCCGGCGGCGAAATCCCGGTAGTCGTCGATCTTCGAACAACCGGCCCAGGCCAACGCCGCAGCCAGGGTTAATATCGAGAGCATTAGTTTTTTCATGTGCAATTTTTTGAATTGTCGATTACATCGGTTGTCCGAACAAGGTGATTTCCGAGAAGCTCAGGTCACCTGTTCCCTGCCAGTTCTCCAGGCAGCGGATGCGGAGGTAACGCACAGCCGGGGCGGTCAGTGGAAAATCTGCCTGGTCGCCCAGCAGCCAGGCCGCTGCGTCAGCATCGTTGTATGTTTCATACGGCAATCCGGATGGCTTCTTCTGCTCGTAATCGATCAGCTTCGTCCAGCTGTCCCAACTACCATCGGGCTTCGGATCATTCGATCCCCATATCTCATACTTCTTCATCCCACGGTTGATGAACCTGTAATAATGGTTGATGCGGAACCTGCTCAGCTTGCTCTTCGCACCCATATCAAACGTGATCCAGGTAGGGTCAACAGTCAGCTGATCGGTAGATATGTTCAGCCAGTTGTTACCATTACCGTCGTAGGGTGATCCCCAGACAGACGACCATTTACCGTCGAAAGCAAAGGCTACTGCAATGTTCCACTGGTCTACCAGTTTTGAATCGTTGGGCATGCGGTAATTGCGGAATTTCGATTTATCGAGTTGTGTCTCGAACAGCGGCGTAAGGTTAGCGAACAAAGTGTCTGTACGGTTCCCCCAGCGGTCTTCGAGATACATGCCGAAGCGGGTTTCTTCATCCTTCAGTCCCCTGAAGTTCACCCTGCCGGCCTCTTCTCCGAGTGTGGCAGCGTTGATTTGTTTGATGCGGCCCAATGAATCAGGAGCGATGAGGATCGCCTGCAGCGATTGCTTGTCTGGGTTCAGGTAAGTAAGGCGAATACCTCCAAAGTCGCCCAGCAACTGCAGCGTTCTGAAAACTTTGAGGTAGGGAGGCAGTGTGGGTGTGAACTTCTTCACTACCGGTTCGGAACGAACTTCTGCACCGTTCACAGAATAGAGGCGTACTTCATACTCACTTTCATCGCCCAGCCCTTCGATGCGTATCTGGTTGGTGTAAAAAGAGGAATTGAAAGTGCGTACCGTACCCTGGCGGGTTGTTACTTCAGCCGTTACGTAAGAAAGGTTCTGGCTTTTGGGTAACGCGTAGCTGATGCTTGCACCGCCCGGCTCCGGCCTGATCTGTACATTAGCGACCTGACCGGGAGGATTAGGATCGTTTGCCAGGGGAGTGAGCGGTTTCTCTTCCTTGCAGGAAAAAAGTAAAGCGCCCAGCGAAAGTATAATCGGGAATTTTTTCATGATGGATTGCTTTTGGCGTTTGGAAATTTACCATCCGGGGTTTTGCAAAAGGTTAGTGTTGATGATGAGATTGCTCTGTTTAATCGGCCACAGATAATCTCTCGGCGCCACGAATCTTTGCATATACAATTGCTTCTTCCGGTAATAATCTGCAGCACTTTTCTGCACGATGTCCCATCCTTCAACCGGCTGATTGAAGTATTCCACGGCTTTCTTCCAGCGGCGGAGGTCCCAAAGCCGCTGACCTTCGAACGACAGCTCGATGAGCCTTTCCTGGCGGATGATTTCCCGCAGCCCTTCTTTGGTCGTGAATTTGGCAGGCTGGTTCGAGAAGTTAGACCACGACTCCACTACGCCTTTAAGGCCCGCTCTTTCGCGTACTTTGTCCAGATACTCGATGGCACGCGTACCGTTGCCGGCTTCGTTGAGCGCTTCTGCGTACATGAGGTACAGATCAGCAAGGCGCATTTCGGGCCAGGGCCATTTTTCGGTAGTTACACCCTGATCGGTCTGGTTGAATTTATAGTTGATGATCTTCTTCGGGAAATACCCCGTCACACAATAAAACTCTTCGCTGGTTTTGCCCTGCGTTTGCCCGAACTTGGCCTGTATGTTGGAAGCCAGGTCATCAGACTTGTTGCCTTCCAGGAAAAAGCGGGAGCCATCGAAAGCGAGGCTGGCATAGAAACGTTCTTCACGGTCGTAGTGCATACTTACCGTTGTATAACCTTCCTGGATGTGCAAGCGTTCGTCATGCGTAGCTACGCGAAGGTTGTAACGGCCCTGGTAATCCCATGTCTTGTCTTCCGAAATAGGAACCCCGTTCTTTGTATAGAAGCTTTCCGCCATTTTGATCGTGGGCGACATGTAAGCACCTGCATAATTGTTCCTGCTGGACATGAGGTACTTCGGTGCGCAGTGCGTCTGTAGCGTACCTGTCTGTTCTGCACGACCGGTCAGCACCCAGATGGCTTCCGGATTTTCGCGTGTGTTGAGTGCGCCGGAAGTACTCAGTTGCACACGGGTACCATTGGTAATGGTCACGAACGGCGAGCTGAATCCGAACAACTGAATACCCGCACCAGCGCATTCCGCCACCGCTTCCTCTGCAGCTTTGGCGGCAAGGGTCCAGCGGTTGGCATCGTAAGTGGGGTTAATGAGGGGACTGCCCTTTTTATCTTTGAAACCGGCAAAATCCGCGTTACCATTGAACAGCGGGCTGGCCCATGCCAGGAGGATGCGTGCTTTCAGCATCATGGCCGCCGGCTTCGTGATGCGGCCCAGCTCTTCGGCCCTGTCCTTCACAACAGGCGGCAGCATGGGGATCACTTTATCGAGTTCATTGATGAGGTATTGCGCCACCTGATCTACCGGTTGGCGGAACACTTTTACTTCTTCCGGCGATGCACTCACGGGGATGTTCACATCCACAATGGGGATTGGCCCATAGAGCTTCATCAGGTAGAAGTGATAGAACACTTTCAGGAAGGTGACCTCAGCGATCCAGCGTTTCTGGTCTTCAGGACTGAGGTAAGGTATGCGGCGGGTGGTGCCATTCTCATACATGTTCTCAAGGAAGATGTTACACTCACGGATGGCCACCCAATAGCTCATTCCATGATTACCGCCATCCCAGAAATTCACCCAGGGATCGCCGGCGTTCTGTTCACCAAGGGCAATTTTCCAGGGAGACTGATAAGAATAGTGGTTATAGCGGTAGGTCCACATATCGTCTGCCCCGAAAAACTGAATATTGCTCACAGGATCTACAGATGGCAGGAAGGAGTAGCATGCGCGGAGATATTTTTCCGCTTCCGTTTTATTCGAAAAAGCGTCGTCGAGTGTAGGTACGTTATCGGGCACCACGTCCAGGAATCCCTTCTCGCAAGAGGCCGTTCCCAGGGCGGTTGCCAGAACTGCGCCGTATAGAATGAATCTGAAATTTCGTTTCATGATGATTGCGTTCTTGTGTCAGGAAATTAGAAACCGATGTTAATACCGGCGTTGATCACCCGCTGCACGGGATAGTTGAAGGCATTGTTATATCCGCTCGTCTGAACACCGCCCATCTCGGGATCCCACAGCTTAAAGGTGCTGAAAGTAAGCAGGTTGAGTCCGTTCACGTAAAAGCGGAGCGCGTTGAGATGCATCCTTCTGAGATAGCGGTCTGGCAATTCGTAGCCCAGCTCCACCGTTTTGAGGCGAAGGAAGCTGCCATTGCGTAACCACCAGGAAGACATCACCGTATTGTTAGGCCAGCCAACAGAACGAATGCGGGGCCAGAAGGCATATGGGTCCTGGTTAGACTCCGACCAGTGGTCGTCTGCGATCACCTTCAGCAAACCGCGCTGTGTATTTTCCTGCTGTATGAATGGAGCGATACCGCCGGCGTCGATGAAAGTAGACGAGCGTGCCGAACCCTGGAAGAAGGTGCTGATGTCAAAAGCTTTGTATTTAAAGGTAAAGCCGAATCCGTAGTTGATTTCCGGGCGAACGGGATGCCCGAGGGGCACCAAGTCACGTTCGTTAACTTCCCCATCGCCATTGATGTCCACATACTTGATATCGCCACCAGTAAGCCCGGCGATGCCAAACTGCCGCGGGGAATTGGCCACATCATGCTCGTCCGTAAACAGGCGCTCAGCAACATATCCCCATCTCACCTGGTCTGAATGCCCCTCACGGCGCAGGTGCTGCAGGTCTTTTCCGTATTCCGGCTCCTCGTTTTCAATAATCTTCGTTGTTGCGTAAGTGAAAGTACCCCGCACGTTGAGCCAGGAATGCTGGCTGAAATTGCGCTTGTATTCCAGCGTCATGTCTATCCCCTTTCCTTCGCCGATGCCCACATTGGCCTGCTGTATGGATCGTAATCCCATTGTGCTGGGGATGTTGGCACGAGAGAGGAGAATATCCGTACGGCGCTCTTTGAAGATATCTGCCTGCAGATTGAAGTTCTTAAACATCTCCAGCTCCACTCCGATATTCGCTTTGTAAGCGCGCTCCCAGGTAATGAACGGGTTGGGATAACGGTAGATGATGGTACCACCGCCACCGTAACTCCACTTGTCACCGAACATGTACCCCGGCCCGCCGCCGAGCGACAGGTTGGGCAGGTAGAAAAAGCGGTCCCAATCAGCACCGATCTGGTCGTTACCGACTACACCGTAGGTTCCACGGAACTTCAGCCGGCTTACCACATTCAAAAATGGCTCGAACCATTTCTCTTCGCTCACATTCCAGCCACCACCCACAGAGGGGAAGAATCCGAAACGGTTCCTTTTGTCGAAACGCTCGGAGCCGTTGTAACCGAAGTTGAATTCCATGAGGTACCGGGAGTCGTAGTCATAAGTAAAACGTCCTGAAATCCCCTGGTTGCGGCGCGGGAGTGAAAGTGCCAGAGAGCCGGCGTTGGCGTCGGACTTGTTGGTCAGCAGGGTAATGAGCATTGCCCCTACGTTATGTTTCTCACCGATCGTCCGGTTGTAATTCAGTGCAGCTTCCATGTAGGTGTACATGCTCGCGGTCTTATCTCCACCCTGGAAATCGAGATAATTGGTGCCCCCGCCGGGATTGAGAGGCTCCAGGCCGCGAACACCTTCCTCAGGGTCCACCGTTACCGAATAATAGAACGGGTAAAACCGGCGGTTCAATGAAAACTCGGAGTAGCGTGAAGTATATGCCATAACGCGGGCACTGAGGCCAGGCAGGAAGAAGCCGAAGTCCTGCTTCAGCTCCAGCTGTGCGATGAGCGTGGAGTTATTGTTCTGTGTGAAACCAGACACTGCATCGGCGAATGGGTTCATCATCAGGTTGCTGTTGGGCATGCGGGCGCTGCCGAATAATGGGTTCCGTTCGTCAGGCGCGAAGGATGCCGGGAAATAGGCCGGAAAAGCCACCGGGTTGGCACGCGTTACATTCGTGAGTAGCGCGTTGGAACCTCCCTGCGGACCACGGTAGTCATAGAAACGGCCTGTTGTCCGGATGATGGCTTCCGTTGTCTTGGTGAGCTTCACGTTTATGTTCGATCGGATCTCGTAGTTGCGCGCCTTGATGTTGCTGTTAAACTTATTGTCGTCTATCGTACGGAGCAGCCCGTTATCGATATTGTAAGTGCCTGAAACATAATACTGCGCCCTTTCCACACCACCGCTGACATTGAAGTTATATCGCTGGTTGTTGGTACTGCTCTTCAGGAGCAGCCCCATCCAGTCATTGTCGGGATATACGTATTTGTTGTCTTTATTGACACGGTGGCGGATGTCATCTTCCGTATAGGGACGGTTCATTGCGCCGGAATTGATCGCCGCTTCGTTGGCGAGCCGCATATAGGTGATATTATCCGCCAGTTTCATGCGCTGCGTGTTCCTTGAATTGGAGTTCTCACCGCGAACGTTGAAGCGCGTGCCGCCGATATTGCCTGATTTAGTGGCCACCAGGATCACACCATTGGCACCACGGGCACCGTAGAGCGAGGAAGCAGTAGCATCTTTAAGAATGGAGAATCCGGAAATATCGTCTGGCTGAATACGTGCCAGATCGCTGGGCGAGCTTTCGCGGCCATCAATGAGGATCAGGGGATTTACTTTACCGCTGCCGAAAGTGGTTACGCCACGGATGAAAAAATCTGCATTATCCTTGCCAGGCTCGCCGGAAGTCTGCATGGCGATTACGCCTGCAAGACGGCCCGCCAGCATGGTGGTAAGGTTACTGGTAGGGCCTTTCAGTTCTTTAGGATTAATGGTGGTTACCGAGCCTACCATCGTGGTTTTCTTTTGCGTACCGAAAGCCACGATCGCTACTTCACCCAGCATTTTGTCGGAGCTTTTCAATTGCACTTCAACGGAGCCGGAAGATGAAACTGCCTGTTCGTGTTTTATATATCCCATGAAAGAGAACACAAGCGTGGCGGGACTGGTGAGTTTGATAGTGAACTCTCCGGAGCCGTTTGTTTGTACTCCTTTGAGCGGATCAGTTTTGAGGGTGATGGACACACCCGGGAGAGGCATCCCTGTGGTATCAGTTACACGCCCTTTGATAACGATACCGGTATCGCGCAGCGTGTGAGAAATGGCGGGATATGCGTATGCATGGATACTGGATTTCGCATGCTCCGGGTAGCTTTCCTCCGGAATGGCCGCGATAGCGGCACCTCCGGCAAAGAGCAGACCCAACGTCAATTTCACGCGCAGGGCAGCCCGGTAGGGCATACCTTCGGCAATAAAGCCGGAATTGACCTTTTGTGGAAATAACATAGCGTAGGTTGTTGCGTGTTTAAGTGATTTAATACATCGGTACGAGGGCCTGTTACCGCAATACAATCCCTGTGCGCGAAGCGGGCGCACCAGGTTGGTTATCGGTAACAGAAATGTGAAATAGCGGTTACTGCATGATCATTGCGTAGTTTTCTTTTTGGCTGACTGTATGCTGATTTTTTCCGGGAAGACAATAAACCACCCCGCCTGTGCCGTCGCACAAACGAACGCTCATTATCTGTTCCTGCTAAACTTACTTTTGAAATAGCCGGGAAGCGCTGTTTAGCCTTCCCCCATCCGTCTCTTGCACCGGAAACCAACGATCATTCTCACTTGTGTCATATCCGTATGTGCGCTTTCCTGTAACGTGGTATTAATATTAATTTTTCTCGTGTAGGCTAAAGATATAAAATTATTTTAAAAATACTAAGTCCTTAAGGAATATTTTATGCTAATTATTATCAAGAGGTTAGAGGTTTTTAATTTATTTTATCAACTAAACCGATTTTGCAATACGGGAGCGTGATCTAAAACCGTTCAGTCCATAGAAGACGATGTACGCATAGCATAAAACCGGGATGATGAAGGCGGTAGCCCAGGAGGCACTGTCGATCAGCCAGCCCTGCAGCACTACGATTACTGCCCCTCCTGAAATAGCGGCGGATAATATCCCGGACGCCTGCGTCATATGCTTGCCCAATCCATTTACAGAAAGTGAAAAGATAATGGCGAACATCACGGAGTTGCACAATCCAACGCTGATAAGTGACCAAACTGCGAGCGTGCCGCTGCTGAAGATGGAAATGAGGATGAGGGCGATAGCGGCCATTCCGTTCAGCGCCAGGAGCTTCTGTGGCTGTACAAAACGAAGGATACCTACCCCGGCGAGCCTTCCTGCCAGCATAGCGCCCCAGTAAAAGGATACATAGCGGTTAGCTTCCTGTTCTGTAATGGCCAGCGTATCTGCGATGTAATTAGTAAGGAAAGATCCCACTGCTACTTCGGCCCCTACGTAGAAAAAGATAGCCAGTGCACCCAGCTTCAGGTTACGGAAGCTTAAAGCGCTGCCGCCACCTGCAGATGATTCTTCTATGGCGGGCTTCACTTCCGGCAGCTTCATCTTCCACAGGATAAGGCTGATTACTACCAGTACAAGTGCAATACCTGCGTAAGGGTATTTAACTGCCGAAGAACCACCAGCGGTCATGTTTGGCAGTATTACCGCAGCACCGAACAACGGCGCTACGATCGTACCTATGGAGCCAACACTCTGGATGAGGTTCATGCGTGAAGAAGCCGTTTCCGGCCGGCCCAGCACAACGATATACGGATTGGCAGATACCTGCATGAATACGATGCCCACGGCTACCACGAAGAGTGCACCAAGGAAAAGATAATAAGCATGCAGCAAAGCAGCAGGGTAAAACAACAAAGCACCGGCAGCCGCAACGAGGAACCCGATAACCATGCCTTTGCGATAACCGATCCGTCCAATAATGCGCCCTGCCGGAATTGAGAAAATGCCATATACAGCGAAAAAGTAAAACTGCACCAGCGAAGATTCCGTGTAGCTCAGCGTGAACCCTTCCTTAAAATACGGTATAAGGGTATCGTTCAGGCAGGTGATGAAACCCAGCATGAAATACAGCACCGCGAGGGAAAGCAGTGCAGGCAGATAACTTTTTCCGGCCGGGATTTCGTTACGGACAGACATCTCAGGCATCAATACATTGGCCATATTCTTCGTTTAAGGTTGTACGGTTACAGTTTGCGAAACGGCGATTTCTTCCAGTGTTTTCCAGCTGAGGAACAAAGACCGCGGAACATGAAAACATCCTTTCCATTTACCGCCTTTCAGTGGCAACAACACCTCTCCCCTGCGGTTAAGATAACCAAACCATTCCCCGAATTCCGGATCGTGAAAATGCTTCCAGGTATACTCATGCAGGCGCTTAAACCAGGTGAGGCAGCGTGCATCGCCCGTATAGTGGTAGCCTTTCAGCATAGCCACAATGGCTTCAAGATGCACCCACCAGAGCTTTTGATCCCATTCCAGTTGTTGCGGAGGCCGCCCTTTCGCGTCCATAAAATAGAAAATCCCGCCGAATTCTTTATCCCATCCAAAATCAAGCATGTTCAATGCAATGTCTGTACACCTGCGCATAAGCGCTTCATCTTTCAGCCGGTCTGCAATATCCATGAGGAACCACATGGATTCCAGACTGTGCCCTGGCGATACAAGGCGCCCGTCGAATGAGTCAGACAACCGCCCGTCTGGCGTTACATTTTCCATAATTAGCCCTGTAGCCGGATCATAGAAATCTTCCATCACCGAACGCACACATTCACGAATGGTGCTATCCACCGTTTCTGCAGGAAGTACATGCTCCACTTCCAGCACAAGATTAGAGAGGATCATGGGCAGCGACAACCCCTTCAGTGGGCGCGTACCGGGTACGGCTTTGGAATAATTACCCTTAGGCTTATTGAACCTCGTTAGGATGTTCTGAAAAGTGTCCAGCGCCAGCTGATTATACTCCGCACTGCCCGTGGCTTTACCCAATTGCGCAAAGGCCATGGCGGCAAAGCAGTCAGAAAAAATATTATATGCCTGTATGAGCGGGCGCCCTTCGCGGGTAAGACTGAAATACCATTGTTTATTGGCATCCCGGCCATGGCGTAGCAGAAAGTCGGCCCCGTGTTCAGCAGTGCGCAACCATTCTTCCCGCATGCCGAGGCGGTTGCAGAGCATGGAAAACGTCCATACCTGGCGGCCCTGGAGCCAGATGAATTTATCGGTATCAAATACTTTCCCGTCCCGGTCAAGGCAGGTGTAAAATCCGCCAGACTCTTCGTCTATGGAGTGCTTCAGCCAGAAAGGGATCACATCATTCAGCAGGTTATTTCGGTATTGTCCTGCGTATTGTATCAGGTTCATATAGTCTGTCAGTTTTTAAAAATCGGGTTAACAGCAAAGGATGTTGCTGCATCTACTACAAAGCCGGCCATTGCACACTAATGCAGTATTGGAAACAGGAACCAGTTGCCCGTTACTGCCTACAGGAATGCCATATCAGCACGGTGTGCACCACCCTGCTAATAATTGAACTCAAGAAATACGGTTATGGAATAAACGCGGAACGAATAAGCATGTTTCAGCGGTTTGTGATGATATAAATAACCAACACCTCCGGGCCAAAGTGGCTGCCGGGGCGATGCTGTATTGTCCTCATATCCCGCTTCGAATGGAGAACAAATCCTTCGACTGCTAAATAAAGATTTATTTTACATTCTTGCAAGTAGTTAATTAATTATTTTATTAATTAAGAAGGAGTATAACCGGAAGATGAATTATGCTATTTTTCGAGGATGACCGGTCACACATTTTTTGAAGACCTCCGTAATGGCGAAATAACGGGGGTGGCGTATAAGAATCTTCAGCTCAAGAAGCAGATATTGTCGTGGTTCGTGAATACCGGCAATGCCACTATCGCAGACCTGAGCCGGGAGCTGAATGCCAGTGTACCTAAAGTGGGTGAGCTGGTGAATGAACTGATTACTGACGGACTGGTAAAAGACTACGGCAAAATTGAAGCTGCTGCCGGCCGCCGGCCTAACGTTTATGGGCTTGAACCTGATTCCTTCTTTTTCGTGGGGGTCGATATCAAGCAATATTATGTGAACCTCGGCCTGGGCGATTTCCGGAACAACCTGGTGCGCACACAGGAAAAGGTGCCCTTCCATCTCAAAAACACCCCTGAAGCACTCAATCGCCTTTGCGACATCATCAGTGAGTTCATCGAAACCTCCGGGAAAGGCAAGCGGAAGGTACTGGGCATCGGGGTTAACCTTTCCGGCCGCATCAACTTCAAATCAGGATATAGTTACAGCTTCTTTCATTTCCAGGAAGACCCGCTCAGTAAAGTGATCGAACAAAGGCTGGGCATATCTACTTTCCTGGAAAACGATTCCCGCGCCGTGGCATATGGTGAGTTCAGCAGCGGCAGCTATACCCATGAAAAAAATGCCTTCTTCATTAACCTCGAGCATGGCATCGGGATGGGATTGTTGCTGAATGGACAATTGTACTATGGTAAATCGGGCTTTGCCGGTGATATCGGCCACATTCCTGTATTCGATAACGAAATCCTTTGTCACTGTGGTAAAAAGGGATGCCTTGAAACGGAAGCTTCCGGCGCGGCACTCACCCGCATTTTTATTCAACGCATCAGGGAAGGAGCGAGCAGCATTGTAGCTAAACGCTTCCCCAATCCGGGAGACATTCAGCTGGAAGACATCCTCGAAGCCGTAAAGCAGGAAGATATGCTGGCCATCGAGCTTATTGCTCAGATCGGTGAAAAGCTGGGCCGCGGCATCGCCATTCTCATTAATATCCTCAACCCGGAGCTGGTGATCCTGGGCGGAGCGCTTGCTTCCACCGGCGATTACATCATGCTGCCTATCCGCAGTGCCATCAATAAATATTCTCTGACTTTGGTGAATAACGATACCAGGCTGGTATTATCCCGCAAGGGAGAACAAGCTGGTATGTCTGGCGCCTGCCTGCTGGTGCGCGACAGGTTGCTTGCACTGATCGATTAAATAAATGGAGCGGCAAATAAATATTTGCACGCTGTATGCTATTCACTTAACACGTATCTAATCAGCAATTATTACAAACATTCGCTGCCGATCAGGTGCATCGTGAAGTCTATCATCCAAGAATTTCAGTGCAGGGATCGGGATAAAAGGTCAGTTCGATCAGTTTCTCCGGCAGCGGACCCTGCTGCCAGGCGTTATGCAATGCCAGTGCTGCTCCCAATGCCGTAGCTTGCGGAACTGTTGCCGCATATACTGCCACACCACGAAATTGGGCCGCCAGCATCTGCATGAATACATCATTCTTTCCAAAGCCTCCATCCACAAATATCTTACTTACCGGTGCGCCTTTCAGTACCAGTGATGTGGAATGGTATTGTGCAGTAACAAGGTCGTATATGAGTTGGTGATACGCTTGGATATCGCTCCGGAAGCGGGTTAAATCGCGCGTGGCGAAATCTCCGCCAGCTTCCATCCGTTCCATTAACTGCGGCACAAAACTTACCCACTGGTAATGGGCAGGCTGTTGGTTGAAATGCGCTGCGATCCGCGCTAATTCGCGCTCGTGTACAAATCCGGAAAACAGCCGCGAGGCTTTCACGGGGCGTGCGTCGTAGGAAAGATAACACAGGCAATCCTGCTCCAGCTCTTCCGCAGTAAGCGGCGTGGAATTGAACGGATTGAGACTGATACACCAGGTACCCGTGGAAATAAGTGCAAAAGGCTCGCGGAACTGCATCAGGTAAGGGATCAGTGCTGCGGAAGAATCATGTAGACCAGGCCCTGTAAGGAATTCATTCCCTCCGGATCGCCCATTCATAACCTCTCCTGCTTCGCGCAATGGCGCCATTACACGCGTAAGCTGTTCTCCATGTACCCAATCGTGATAATCCTTCTTTTCAAAATCCCACAAGGCAGTATGGCAGCCAAGGCTGGTAATATCCGTACAGGGCATACCTGTGAGCAGGCAGCTCACATATTGCGGTAAATGCAGGGCATATTTTACCTGATCGAAAAGCGCGGGACGCTCTGCCAGCAAGCGGTATAGTTGCAGGCCGGAGTTGAGGCTATCGAGTGCAGGAGAAGCGGTCTGCCTTGAGAAGGCTGCTTTTCCGCCGTATTGCGTATACAGCCGTTCACGTAAAGCTTCCGGGTAAGGTTTCAGGTAATTGTACAGCGGCGTAAGCGGGCGGCCATCGTCACCGATGTAAACAAAACTGGCGCCATAGGCCGATATGTTCACGGCACGTACATCTACCCCGGGAAGCGCCATCGCTTCTTCCAGCGAGGCGTGTACGAAATCCCGCAGGCTGTGGATGAACTCGCAGGTATCCCCGTCTTCGTCTGCCGTTTCCGGAAGCCGCACGCTTTTCTCATGCACCACCCGGTAACTTTCGTCGAAAAGGAAAAGTTTTTTATTGGTTTTGCCGATGTCAAGTACGGCGATAACGGGAATTGAATGCATGATCTATAATCCTGTAGCGATGGTAACAAGCCCTCTTCTGCGGATAAGTCCGGCACGCACCTGCTCACCGCGGTACACACCCAGCGGATCCAGCACACCGCCGGAACGGAGGCGCGCTTCAGCCACCAGCGGACGAACATCTGTACGGTATGCCTGTTGCAGGATTTCCTGCGCGGCCACTACATCGTTCCGCTCCTGCGCGGCAGTTAACTTAGCACGGTCTACCAGTAAAGCCTGTGCATAGGCAATCTGGATCGCTTCCACGGATTGCAATAAATCTTCGAGGGGATCTTTTACGTTATGCGAAGCGTCGATCATCCAGCCGAGGTCTGTTGCGTGTTGCATACTACGCACATTCATTCCGTCTACCAGTTCACAGAAAATCAGGTACAGCTGGTAAGGCTTGATGCTGCCAACGGTAAGATCATCGTCACCGTATTTCGAATCATTGAAGTGGAAACCGCCCAGCTTCCCTTCCATCAGCAACAGCGAAACGATCTGTTCGATGTTGGCATTGGGGAGGTGATGACCGAGGTCTACCAGTGTATATGCTTTATCACCGAGCTTGGAGGCGTAGAGATACGACTGGCCCCAATCGCCCACGGTAGTGGAATAGAAGTTGGGTTCGAAAGCTTTATACTCAACGAACATCTTCCAGCTATCGGGCAGTTCGGCATAGATCTCCTGCAACCCCTCCAGCGTATTCTCAAACGCCTTCCGGAAGCTGAGCTGACCGGGGAAGCAAGAGCCATCCGACAGCCAAACGGTGAGAGATTCTGAACCCAGGGCAATGCCATGACGGATCACTTCGATGTTATGTTCAATGGCCTGCTTCCGCACATCGCGGTTCACGTTTTGCAGCGAACCGAATTTATAACTGTGTGCCTGCCCCGGCTGGTCCTGGAAAGTATTAGAGTTCATCGCATCGAACTTCAGGCCATGCGCAGCAGCAAGGGCACGGATGTGCGCGGGATCTTCCGGGATATCCCAGGGGATATGGAGGGAGATAGCGCCGCTGGCGCGGTTGAGTCGATGGAGGAGGCCAATATCTTCGATCTTTTCTTCGAGGTTGCGGGGTTCACCGCCAGCAGGGAAGCGGCCAAAGCGGGTGCCCCCGGTACCAAGCGCCCAGCTGGGAATCGCGATCTGAAACGCACCCAGCTGCTGAATGATATCGTCTGCATGGGGGATCTCGCCCTGCAGGTAAGTCATTGCCCGCTCGTGTTTGCGGAGCGACTGACTGTTATATCCGTCAATTATGTTCTGGTCGATTTGCATGGTGTTCTATTTTTATCTGACAAATGCCATGGCTATGCCACCGTCTACATTCAGCACATTGCCCGTGGCTTTCTGTAATAATCCTCCCACAAAAGCGAAGCATGCATCCGCGATATCTTCCGGCAGTATCACCTGGTTGAGCAGCGTGCGTTTCGCATAATAAGCAGGCAATTCTTCCACCGTTACGCCATAAGCTTTCGCTCTCCCTTCGGCCCATGGCCCCGCCCAGATGGTACTGTCGGCAATTACGGCATCAGGGTTTACCACGTTAACGCGGATATGATCTTTCCCCAGCTCCGCCGCATTCAGGCGGCTCAGGTGCAGCTGCGCGGCTTTCGCGGAACCATAAGCTGCGTTGTTGGGCCCTGAGACAAGGGCGTTCTTGCTTACTATGTTCAGTACATCGCCACCGAGGTTTTGTTTACGCATTACTTCCACTCCTGCCTGCGTTACGAAGAACTGGCCCTTTACAAGCACGTCGTACAGCAGGTCCCAGTCTTTCTCCGTATGCTCTTCCAGTGGTTTGGAAATAGACAACCCGGCGCAGTTTACCACAATGTCGATACCACCAAATGCCAGTGCTGCTGTGCCATATGCGCTGGTTACATTTTGTCCGTCTTTAACGTCGAGCAATGCGGAAGCGCAGGTATCCTTTCCAAACTCTTTATCGAACGAGGCTTTTGCTTCGGCGAGGCGGTCAGGGTTGTTATCACTGAGCACCACTACTGCGCCTTCCTGTGCAAATTTCCGGGCGATGGCTTTACCGATACCACCGGCGCTGCCTGTTACCAATGCTATGCGGCCGGTGAGGGCTTTGGGCTTCGGCATCCGCTGCAGTTTCGCTTCTTCCAGCAACCAGTATTCGATATCAAACGCTTCCTGGTGTGGCAGCGAGGTATAGGACGATACTGCTTCCGCACCCCGCATCACGTTAATGGCATTGATATAAAACTCCGCTGCCACCCGTGCTGTTTGCTTGTCTTTTGCGAAGGTGAACATACCAATTCCCGGGCATAATATCACAACAGGATTAGGATCGCGCATGGCAGGACTGTTGGGATGCTTACAGCTGTCGTAGTATGCCGCATACATTTTGCGGTATGCTTCGAATGCTGCTTCCAGTTTGAGACGGTCGCCCGCCATTTCCGGATGCACCACCAATGGGCTGATCTTGGTACGAAGGAAGTGATCGGGGCAGGAAGTGCCCAGCGGTGCGAGGCGCTCCATGTCGTTGGAATGGATGAACTGCAATACACGCTCATCATCCGTGAAATGGCCGATCATTCGCTGGTGAGAAGAAGCGAGTCCTCTCAATACCGGCGCCAGTTCCGCAGCTTTGGCCAGCCTTTCTTCTTCGGGAAGCGCCTGCATGCGGGGGCCGCCAAATACAGGGCGCGCTTTTCCGAGGTTCTTATCCAGGTATTCTGCACATTGCTCTATTACTTCAAGCGTGTTGATATAACTTTCATACGCAGTATCACCCCATGTGAAAAGCCCGTGAGAGCCAAGCATGATACCGCGGATACCGGGGTTTTCATCGAGGCATTGTTTCAGCTGCAGGCCGAGGTCGAAGCCGGGACGCTGCCAGGGCACCCATCCTATCTTCCCGCCAAAAAGTTCTTTGGTAATCCGCTCCCCGTCTTTCGCCGCTGCAATGGCAATGGCCGCATCGGGGTGCAGGTGGTCGATGTGTTTGAAAGGCAGGAACCCGTGCAGGGGCGTATCTATGGAAGGGGCTTTTGATTTGAGATCGTAAATACAATGATCGAACAGCGCCACCATTTCATCTTCCATCTGCATACCGGTGTAGATATTTTTCAGGGAGCGGAGGCGGTCTACATACAACGCTGCGAGTCCGCTGCGCTGGAGAGTACCAAGATCGCCGCCAGAGCCTTTTACCCACATTACCTCCACGGGTTTGCCGGTGAGCGGATCGGGAGCCGTAGCCTTGCAGCTGGTATTACCGCCTCCGTAGTTGGTGAGCCGGAGGTCGGCACCCAGGAGGTTGGAACGGTAAATCAGCAGGGCCACTTCATCGCCCGCCATCGCGGCAGCTTTGGCCTCATCCCATAAGTAACTTACATGTTTAAATTGCTTCGTCATCGATCAATTAATTTTCAAGTGAACTGCCGTATCCTACCAGCATGACAGACAAAATAATGGTGGCGATGCCCGCCAGCACCGTCCGGTAGGTTTTGGGGGATACGCCTTTCCATTCCTTCAGCGCAAAACCCCACAACGTGGAAATGAGAATGATAAAAGCCATGTGCAGGATCCATGAGCCGGCGCCATTGCCAAGCTTACTTTCGCCCATGCCATAGAAGAAAAACTGCATGAACCAGGTGGTACCGGCCAGCGCCGAAAAGAAGTAATTCGCAGCCAGAGGCGTTTCTTTATTCGTATAATCTTTAAAAGAACGGTTGCGTGCATTGAGTATCATACACCAGATGAAATTCGTTGTGAGTCCGCCGAGCATGATCACTACAAATGTTACGTTATTGGCGAAAAGCGGATTGGCGCCATTGGCCACCGCAGCCTCTGCCATCGATCCGCCGGCGGAGATGGCGAAGCTCATACATGCACTGAGTATCCCGGAAATACTGGCTACCGTTAAACCCTTTTTGAGATCGAACTCGCGGATGTTCTCCTGTTTCTGATCATCGGTCAGTTCCTGTTCCTTCCGCATACCCGCTTTCCCGCTGATCATGATACCAAGGAGACAAACTGCCACACCGATGAGTACGAACAATCCTCCGTGAGTGCTGACCATTGTACCGAAGTCTGTTCCGCCTTCTGCCATGATGCTGCGGTATATAGGCGGGATCAGTGCGCCGAATGCAGAACAGAAACCCAGTGCCACTGCCATACCGAGGCTCATGCCAAGGTAACGCATAGACAATCCGAAGGTTAACCCTCCGATGCCCCACAGCACACCGAGGAAGTACGTCCAGAAAAGCGTGGCGCCATCCGTATTCCGGATGATATCCATGAAACCCGGTATGGTGATCCATGCCGCAATGAATGGAACGATCAGCCAGGAAAACATGCCGCCGGTGATCCAGTAACTTTCCCAGCTCCAGCCTTTGACTTTTTTATAAGGCAGATAAAAACTGCCGGAGGCGAACCCGCCCAGTAAATGGAAGAACAATCCCAGGATAGCGTTCATAAACGTGGATTTTGTAAGTGCTTCACAAAATATGCAAACCCCTCCGAATCACTGTCATGCCCCGTCCTGCCTGTGTTTTTTCAATTTATTCACTACTTTGGGAGACGTTATGAAAACACCAGACATCCTCCGGCATATTGCCATCGACGACTTTTCTGCCACGCCAAAATACCAGCAGCTGGCGGATGCTTTGCTGCAGGCAATCGGCGAGGGGAAAATCCGGCAGAACGATATTCTCCCTTCCATCAACGAGCTTTCTTATAAGCTCGACATTTCGCGCGATACCGCTGAGAAATCGCTGAAGCTGCTGAAAGCGCGCGGAATACTGGGTTCCGTACCGGGGAAAGGATATTTCGTGCAGCAGACTGGGCTGCGCCAGCAGTTTAAAATCCTGCTGCTTTTCAACAAACTGAGCGAACATAAAAAGATCATTTATGACGCCTTCGCCGGTAAGCTGGGCGATGCCGCCAGCATTGATTTCTATATCTACAACAGCGATTTCGGTTTGTTCAAAAAACTGTTACAACGTAATCTGTCTGAATACACCCATGTGGTGGTGCTGCCGCATTTTAGGGAGCGCGTGCAGGTCGATGAGCTGCTGAATGACATCCCGCGCGAGAAACTGCTGCTGCTCGATAAGAAGCTCAAAGGTGTGACCGGGCCATACGGGGCGGTATACGAAAACTTCCGGGAGAACATTTACGAAGCGCTGGAGGCGTTGCGCGAGCGGCTGGAACATTATCAGGCGCTGACCCTCATCTTTCCGGAGAACACCTATTACCCCGATGAGATCCTCGACGGCTTCCAGCAGTTTTGTCAGGACTATGCTTTTCCTTCCCGGGTGGTGCACGATGTAGCTGCGGAAGATGTGCGGCAGGGAGAAGTGTATATTAACCTTCGGGAAAGCGACCTGGTAGAGCTGATCGGGAAAACGAGGGCGCAGGGGCTGATGCCGGGAAAAGACACAGGGATCATTTCTTATAACGAAACACCCCTGAAACCCTTTATACTCAACGGGCTTACTACGATCTCGACAGACTTCCAGCTGATGGGTGAGCTGGCGGCCGGTATGATCCTTGACGGGGCACTGTCTCAGGTGGAGGTACCCTTCCGGGTTACGCTGCGGGCCTCGCTCTGAGGGCACCCATTCCGATACTTTCACATATGACTGCCACGGGCGCAAAATTCACGAAAACGCACTATCTTCGCGCTTCGCCGGTAGTGGCATTTTTTCACAAACCGTTGAAGTCTACCCCTTTAGCCAGGGCCAAACGTCCGATAACGGACCGCGGAAGTGATATTCTGTCGGTCTTACGGCCCGCCCGCCCTGCAAAAAAGGCAGGTTTACCGCACTGCGGGCACGTGGCACAATCTTGGTTGACAGGATTGGGCACGGAACAAAGAGATTTTATATTCTGTGTTTAAATAATAACAAAAAACAAATGGCAACCGTAACCAGAGAGAACATTGGTTTATTAAATGATAAGATCACTGTGAAAGTGAGCCAGGAAGATTACCTTCCGAATTTCGAGAAAGCTGTAAAGCATTTTTCCAAAAACGCCAACATCCCTGGGTTCCGGAAAGGCCAGGTTCCTGCCGGTATGATCAAGAAAATGAGCGGCCAGGCACTGTTTGCGGACGAAATCCTGAAAACGGTGGAAAAGGAACTGATGTCTTACATCCAGACCGAAAAACTGGAAATCTTTGCCCAGCCCCTCTCTATGGAGAACGAAGCGAAGAATTTCGATTACAATAAGCCCGAGAATTTCGATTTCGAATTCGAAGTAGGTCTGAAGCCCGCTTTCGACGTAGATCCCCTGTTGAACAAAACTTCTCTCACCCGCTACAATGTTAAGGTGACCGACGAGATCGTTGATCAGGAGCTGGACCGCCTCCAGCTGAAAGGCGGCAAAATGACCGAGCCAGAAACCATAACTTCCGAAAATAACGTGCTGAACCTCGAGTTCCTCGAGTCAGACAGCAAAGGCAATATCACTGAAGGCGCTGAAAAGAAAGAAAACTCACTGCTGGTGAAAACCTTCGCAGCTGCCGCTCAGGAGAAATTCATGGGAAAAAAAATCGGTGATACCGTAGTGCTCCAGCTGTCTAAAGCATTCGATAAAGACCGTCTCGATCACATCATTAAAGACCTGGGCCTTGCCAGTGATAAAGATGCTGCGAAGAAATACTTCCAGCTCACCATCACCAAAGTAAGCCTGATCGACAAACGTGAACTGAACGAGGAATTCTTCAATGAAGTATACCCCGGTCAGAACATCACTACTGCCGAAGCTTTCCGCGAAAAACTGCGCGAAGAGATCGGTAAGTACTGGAAACAGGAAGCCACCAACCACCTGCACAACGATCTGTTTGAGACACTTGTGCACGAAACACCCATCGAGCTTCCTAAAGATTTCCTCAAACGCTGGCTCCAGAAAGGCGGCGAAAATCCTAAAACGGAAGAGGAAGCCGAAAAAGAATACCCGAACTTCGACCATCAGCTGCGCTGGACGCTTATCAGCGATAAACTGATCCGTGATAATCAACTCGACGTTTCTTTCGAGGAACTGAAAGACAATGCACGCACCAAACTCATGTCTTACTACGGCCTTGGCGGAGAACAGGCTGAGTGGATGGACAGCTACCTGGAGCGCCTGCTGCAAGACGAGAAATACGTTGACCAGACTTATCGCGAACTGATCACCCAAAAGCTGTTTGACTGGGCTGAAGGAAAGGTGAACGTAAAATCAGAGGAAATTACTGCAGAAGATTTCGTTAAATTACCTCATAAACATCACCATCATGCACATTAATAACGAATTCCGGAAATATGCGATCCAACACCGTGGAATCAGCAGCCTGGTTGTAGATAGTTATGCCCGTCACCAGATCAACTCGCTTACTCCCTACATCATTGAGGAGCGCCAGTTGAATGTTACCCAGATGGACGTGTTTTCGCGCCTTATGGCCGACCGTATCATCTTCCTGGGCGACCCCGTGAACGATTATGTGGCTAACGTGATTACCGCACAGTTACTGTTCCTGGAGTCTGCCGATCGTAACCGCGACATACAGATGTACATTAATAGCCCCGGTGGCTCCGTTTACGCCGGTCTGGGTATCTATGATACCATGCAGATCGTATCGCCTGACATTGCTACCATCTGCACCGGTATGGCCGCCTCTTTCGGCGCGGTACTGCTGGTTGCCGGTACCAAAGGCAAGCGTACTGCACTGAAGCACGCCCGTGTAATGATCCACCAGCCTCATGGCGGTGCGGAAGGTCAGACTTCCGATATCGAGATCACAGCACGTGAGTTCGTAAAGCTGAAAAAAGAGCTGAACGAGATCATCGCCTCCCACTGCGGCCAGTCCGTGAAGAAAGTGGAAAAAGACGGTGACCGCGACTTCTGGATGACTGCTGACGAAGCCAAGGAATATGGCATCATCGACGACGTTCTGGACAAGAATCCCCGTAAGAAAGCTCCGGAAGGTGGTAACACCACCCCCCAGTAATCTACCGGATAAACGCATAAAAAAAGGCGCTTCTCAAAAGGAAGCGCCTTTTTTTATGCGCAATAGCATATATAATGTTACAAATCAGACAATTACGCACCTCCCCTCGAATACAGCGCGATTCAGGTATGTTCACCGAGAACAGGATGAATATGCTTACTATAGTATTCCAAGCTTATTACTAGCTTATTACAAGTTAGTATCAAGCTAATGTCCAGCACTATCCATGCACTCAACAAGCACTTGACATGCACTCCGCAAGCACTCTCCATGCACTCAAGATGCACTCTTGATGCACTCAGCAAGCACTTTTCATGCACTTTTCATGCACTCAGCAAATTTTGTACGGTTGCATTCCCAAACAAGCAGTAAAACGGCTGCGCTGGTTTCCGGCATGTAGCGGGTTTGTGATGTTAATGGCAACTGTTGTTTCCTGTTACGCACACTGCGATTCCCCCTTCCATAACCCGGGAAAAAAGCGTAATTTTGTAACCTTGTAAATCAGGCCCTAACAGCCTTACATTAAAAACCAGATAAATGAAAGAATCCAAGATACGCTGTTCGTTCTGCAACCGGAATAAAGACGAGGTGAGGATATTGATCGCAGGCGCGGACGGCCATATCTGTGAAAACTGCGTGGCCAACGCACAGGAGATCATTGAGCAGGAACTGAGTCCCGCCGGGGAAACACCCCGTAAAGCCGCTCCTTCACATTTTGTACCGAAAGTAGCTAAACCTGTGGAAATCAAGCATTTCCTGGATGAGTATGTAATTGGTCAGGACGATGCCAAAAAGATCCTTGCCGTTGCAGTTTATAACCATTACAAACGCCTCAACCAGCAGGTTACGGAAGATGATGTGGAGATCGAAAAAAGCAACCTCATCATGGTGGGTGAAACCGGTACGGGCAAAACGCTCCTTGCCAAATCCATTGCACGCCTCCTCAACGTTCCTTTCACCATTGTAGACGCTACGGTGTTTACCGAAGCGGGTTATGTGGGAGAAGACGTGGAAAGCATCCTTACCCGCCTCCTCCAGGTTTGTAACTACGACGTGGAAGCTGCCGAAAGAGGGATCGTATACATCGATGAGATCGACAAAATCGCCCGTAAAAGCGATAACCCTTCCATTACCCGTGATGTTAGCGGCGAAGGCGTACAACAGGGCCTCCTGAAGCTCCTGGAAGGCACCGAAGTACTCGTTCCCCCGCAAGGTGGGCGTAAACACCCCGAACAGAAGCTTATCAAAGTAAATACCCAAAATATACTGTTCATCTGCGGAGGTGCGTTTGATGGGGTAGACCGTATCATTGCCCGCCGTGTGCAGACCCATTCCATTGGGTTTACCGTGAACAAAGAGCAGGAAGAGGCCAACCGCAAACACATCCTCCGTTATGTAAACTCACAGGATCTGAAGCAATTCGGCCTTATCCCCGAGCTGCTGGGCCGCCTGCCGGTGGTAACCTACCTGAACACGCTCGATCTGGATGCCCTTAAAGCGATCCTCACCGAGCCACGCAATGCCCTCATCAAACAGTACAAAAAACTGTTCAAGGTGGAAGGTATTGAGTTTGATATTGAAGACGATGCGGTAGATTATATCGTGGAAAAAGCGTTGGAATACAAACTGGGTGCCCGCGGCCTCCGCTCTATCTGTGAAGTGGTACTGGCAGAAGCCATGTTCCAGCTTCCCAGCACAAATGAAAAATCTTTCGTGCTTACCCGTGCATATGCCATGGAAAAGCTCGAAAAGAGCACGCTGGTAGCCCTCAAAGTTGCCTGATCACCCGTTCATTAAACGATAAAATCAAACCCGATGCAAGAGCTCATTCAGCAGGTAAAAGATAAAGCCGGCATTTCTGACGAACAGGCCGTACAGGCCATCGAAGCCGTAAAAGAATTTGTGAAAAGCAAACTGCCCCCTATGATTGCGGGTAATGTGGATGTGTGGTTTGCCGGAATGGCAGGCGGCGCCCAACCCAATAAGCCGGACGCCGCAGAAGATTTTCTGGATTAACTCAAGCCGCGCGGCGGATGCTGCGGCAGGCGTCAGACACCAGGCAGTAAATGAAATCCCGCGAATTCTGCGCAGCAGACACTAGCAACAATAACATATTCATCTTTTTTATACAGAGGCGCCAAAAGGCGTCTCTGTTCGTTTAAAATACGGTTCCAATTCCTTCATCACCCCTTTCCGGCGTGCCCTTTTACCCAGGTACCTGAATAACCGGCGCTGGAACCAGTAAGGCATGAATGGCAGATAAGTTTCTCCTATATCCAGCAACACTGCCAGATGACTGAACTTCAGCGGTATCCCTTTCTTATCCACCCTCCCGTCTGCCGCCAGTCCGTATGCGATCCTGAGCGTATCCTCAAAACCACCCGCAGGTGAAATCGTTACCCGGAAAGTTACCGGCTCCTTTTTACTGGGGTTAAAGAAGAGGTGACGAACATATAACGCGACATCTGCCGTTCCACCCCTACGCAGATACAAAATTTCTTTTCCGGCCTGCAGGCCCAGCTCCCCTTTTATCACCTCAAAATGCTCCCGGTAAGTAGTATGGTAATGAAGCCCATTCTTCCCTCCCGGTGCCAATTCCACTTCCACCGTTACCCTTTCTCCGCCGGTCTCTTCCGAAGTTTCGAGAAAAGTGACTTTATCACCGATGATAGGATTGTATATCGTTCTGGGGAGGGACATAGTTACAGGGTTTTTAAATAACGGTATAATGCGGTCAGCTCTTCGTCGGAATACTTGTTGGTCATCTGCCAGGGCATGTCTTCGTTCTTAATGGCACGGCCTTCAGGCGTTTGGCCGGTACGAAGCACTGCAATAAAATCCTTCTCGGACCATTTGCCAACGTTGCCCGCTGTGGTAATATCACGGACGTAAGTACCACCGGGAATGGGGCTGTCGCCGCCTTTAAGGTTAGGCTGATGGCATCCGGTACACGACATGGAAAGGTACTTTCCGTACTCCACAGTGGGGCCTTTGGGAATAACAGCACCCGGTTTGTAGGCATGGTCGATTTTTTCAGCAGGGATCAGTGGCAGCTTGCCAATGCCGGCGAGCACTGTTCCTAATGGCCCGAGGCGGGGTTCAGCCGTAACATGATCTGCCGGTGTTACTGATTTGCAATATGCGATCAGCGCTCCCAGATCCGTATCGCTCATTTTGTAATACTCATAAGAAGGCATCACCATCAGCGATTTACCGCTCTTCCGGATGCCGTGCCGCAGGGCAAGTATCCAGTCGCGGTCGCTGTAGTCAGCAGGACGGCCACCTTTCCCACGGGTCAGATTTGTGCCGTAGAGGGTACCGATAGGACCTTCGTCGATAAAAATTTGTCCTGCCAGTTCTGCCCCATGGCAGTCTGCACAGCCGCGGGTAGCGTAGATATGCGCACCGGCCGCTACAGTCGCGGAATCGGTGGGAATATCGAACATCCGTACATCTACGCTATAGATTTTGTCCTTCTTATTGTTCACCTTAATATGCATGGTGAAATAAAAAATAAGTATGCCGGCGATGAGGACTCCGATGATACCGCCTGTCCATTTCAGTATTTTCCGCAACATTAGATTGATTATTTTTATGGCATCAAAAGTACGTACCGCTAATAACCCCGGTGGTACGGGAAACGGATAAATCAATACGATAAACGGATTACGTTATGACCCCAAAAGCTTCAACCGACGCGCAGAGCGCAGTCGCTAATCATGCATTTTTCATGGATTATGCCGCCGTTGCGGAACAGGATTACCCGGGCGACTGGGACCCGCTGCAGGCCTTACTTCACTTTCAGGTAAAGCCTGAGCCTGGGCGTATAATTCCCGCGGCCGATGTGGCACGCCTTCAATCTGTCAAGGATTTTCTGCGTGAGCACTACCTCGACGAGCACCTTAGCTTAGGCTATCTCTGCCGATGCTTTGGCCTCAATGAATTCAAACTAAAAAAAGGATTCAAACAGTTATTCGGCAACACCGTGTTTGGCTATGTGCAGGAAATGCGGATGAAAACCGCGCGGCGCCTCATTATCGAAGAAAAGAAAAACATCAATGAAGTAGCTGATTTCCTTGGATACAGCTCACCCAATCACTTCTCAGCTGCATTCAAGCGGCTATACGGCTTTTCGCCGGCTAAGCTGAAAGCGTGGCAGATGTAGGGTTTGGTGCAAATAAAAACCGCCCCGAGGGGGGCGGCTTCTTTTTGGAGTAAAATTTTCTCGATCTTTCTTAATGTTTAGGTTGATAAATTGGTAAGGAAAGTAATTAACTCAAATTTAACTTTCTGTTATCAATTTTCCATCACACTAAGGTGTAAATATTCAAAAAACTGTAAAAAAGAATGCAGATAATCACTAAGTTATAAAGTGACAGCATATTTACAGTTGATTAAAATATATACTTTGTTGATAAAAAGTTCGAGGATTGGGCACTTACGATCTCATTTATGAGTGCTTTGTTCTCTTCCGTCTGCTTTGTAGCCACTAAAGAGCGGATAGAAAACGCACGTAAAGCATCAAAAACGGAGAGTGTTGCCTCTGCGGAATCCTTTCTTCCGGTAAAAGGGAAGATGTCGGGACCGCGTTGACACTGACAATTTATGTTTACGCGGCTAACCTGGTTCACCAAAGGATCAATGAGTGTGGCCAGCTCAGCTGCGTCGTTAGAAAACACTGCCACCTGCTGCCCGTGATCAGCTTCGATCAGGTAGCGGACAGGCGTTTCAATATCATCGAATGGTACCACAGGTATAACCGGACCAAATTGCTCCTCACGGTACAACTTCATTTTTTCGTTAACCGGGTACACAATGGCAGGATAAACAAACGAAGCGTTTGCCGCACCGCCATTGGGATTGATCACTTTAGCGCCGTGCGCCACTGCATCCGCCACACAGCTCTGGAGGTAACCCGGCTTCTGGGGTTCCGGCAGCGGGGTGAGGAATACATCTTTCTCCCACGGCATACCGAACTTCAGTTTACCAACTGCATCCGTGAGCTTCTCAAGGAAAGTATCCGCCACACTACGGTGTACATAAATAATCTTAATAGCGGTACAACGCTGGCCGTTAAACGAAAGTGAGCCCAGCACACATTCCTTCACGGCAAGGTCAATGTCGGCCTTCTCAGTGATAATTGCGGCATTCTTGGCATCCAGACCGAGGATTGCACGAAGGCGGTTCACCTTCGGGTGCATTTTCTTCAGCTGATCAGCCACTTTACTGGACCCGATCAGTGTGAGCACATTAATCTTCCCGGATTCCATTAATGGCTGGATGATGACGTTTCCGCGGCCATATATAGTGTTTACCACGCCTGCAGGAAAACAGTCACGGAAAGCTTCCAGCAATGGGAAATGCACCAAAGTTCCGTGTTTGGGAGGTTTAAAGAGCAGTGTGTTCCCCATGATCAGTGCCGGTATCAGTGTCGTAAACGTTTCATTCAACGGATAATTGAACGGTCCCATGCATAATACCACGCCGAGGGGGCTGCGCCTGATCTGGCCAATGATTCCCTGCTCAATGGCGAAGGAAGATGATTTACGGTCGAGGTTCTTCAGCGCGTCTATGGTGGCGTGAATGTACTCTACCGTACGGTCGAACTCCTTTACGGAATCACCATAAGATTTGCCGATCTCCCACATGATGAGTTGTACCACTTCCTGCTTCTTCGCGATCATTTTGCCGGTGAATTTCTCTACGCAGGCAATGCGTTCCGCTACAGACATGGTAGGCCACTCTCCCCTGCCGTCGGCATATGCGCGAACAGCTGCGTCGAGCGAAGCCTTGGCCTCTTCCTGTCCGCATAAAGGATACGACCCGATCACGCGGCGCTCCAGGCCGCTGGGAGTCTTAATACAAATGGGTGACACTACAGTATGCACGTCGCCATGCCAGTTTTTCATAACGCCGTCTGACAGATAGCTCCGCTGATGGATTTCACCGGGCAAGTTATACTCCGCAGGAATAGCGGCTGCGTCCGGGAACAGATGGCTTAATTGGTCTTCAAAGGTCATAAGTTAGGATTCTAATGGCGCGTAAGATATAAAAGATAAATAAAAAAATAAGCAGATCATTATCAACCTATTACCATATTGCAATCGATTGATTATATATTAACTGTGATGTGAATCAAGCAACAGTTCAGGGCAAAATAGTACCGGCGCTATAAAACTGCAGCGGCTGGCCCTAACAGGAGCCAGCCGCTGACTATACGGATTGACCATTTAATACGATATTATGCTTTGAGAACCTCCCTGGCGATCACGATCTTCTGGATCTCGCTGGTACCTTCACCGATGGTACACAGCTTCGCGTCGCGATAGTATTTTTCTACAGGGAAGTCTTTGGTGTAGCCGTAACCACCAAACACCTGAACGGCTTCATTTGCGATGGATACGGCTATTTCCGAAGTATAGTATTTGGCCATGGCGGCCTGCTTCGTCATAGGCATATGTTTATTCTTCATATCGGCAGCCTGCATGGTAAGCAGCTCTCCTGCTGCGATCTGTGTGGCCATATCCGCCAGCTTGAATGAAATACCCTGGAAGCTGGAAATCGGCTTGTCGAATTGATGGCGCTCCTGCGAATACTTCAAAGCCGCGTCGTAAGCACCTTTCGCTATGCCAAGCCCCAATGCTGCAATAGAGATACGTCCGCCGTCGAGTACTTTCATCGACTGAATGAATCCGTCACCTTCCTTGCCAAGCATGTTAGCAGCAGGGATGCGGCAATTATCGAAGATCATTTCAGCTGTCTCTGATGCACGCATGCCGAGTTTGTTTTCTTTCTTCCCGCCGCTGAAACCCGGTGTTCCGCGCTCAACAACAAAGGCGGTCATACCATGACTGTCGCGCACATCACCCGTACGGGCAATTACTACTGCTACGTTGCCGCTTCTGCCATGTGTGATCCAGCATTTGGTGCCGTTGATCACCCATTCGTCGCCTTCCTTACGGGCGGTGCATTTCATGTTCATAGCGTCGGACCCGGTGTTGGGTTCCGTGAGGCCCCACGCTCCGATCCATTCGCCGGTGGCGAGCTTCGGGAGCCAGCGGTGCTTTTGCTCTTCATTCCCGAATTGCAGGATATGCCCTGTACACAAACTATTGTGCGCTGCAAGGCTCAGCCCGATAGCACCGCATATCCGCGATACTTCGCTGATCACTGTCACATATTCGAGATATCCGAGGCCGGAGCCGCCATAACTTTCCGGTACCAGCACGCCCATTAACCCCAGTTCTCCCATTTTACGAAACAGGTCGGCAGGGAAAGTCTGCGATTCGTCCCATTCCATTAAATGCGGCTGGATGTTCGTTTTCCCGAAATCTTTAATCACTTGCGCAATCTGAAGTTGCATGTCCGTTGGCTGAAAATTCATAACCTGAAATCGTGTTTTAAGGGGCGATTAAGTATTTTTCAATTTTACGATAAATGGAGTCATTCACCAAAGGCAGTTTGCGGAGGTCATCGACCTGCCTGAAACGCCCGTTGGCACTGCGAAAGCGGATGATGGCACGGGCCAATTTCGTGTTGATGTATGGATGATCGGCCAAAGATTTCTCATCTGTATCGTTGACATCGATCTTTCTTAGAGATTCGTTACCCAGTATCAGTAAAGGTTGAATTTTATTAAATACGGAATCCGGCAAACCGTAGGTTTCACCCACTTGTATGACACTATGGAAGCCCCCGAGCCGCTCCCGGAAGCGTACAATCCTCCCAGCATAGCCACTACCGATGTATGGTAACCGCTCCCATTCCGCACTGTCTGCCGTGTTGATATTTACTATTTCATGCGCTTTTTTAAGCCGGTTTTTCTTCCATGCACTATCGCCCTGCCACGTCTTCCGAAAAGCACTATCCCGCCACCGGGATTTGCTGAAAGTACTATCGCGGCGATACCCCGGCCGTTTCCAGCTGGCGCGCATACTGTCATACTTCCGTGTTTTCTCCCGGGCACCTTCAGCCAGAAGAGCTGCCACGGCAAGCTCCGCCTGCGCCAGGCCTACAGTATCTTCAGCAGGTGGCGATGGGCGGATATGTGGCCACACGGCCGGTAAACATTGACAAATAAGAATGAGGATGAGCAGGCAGGCTATGCCCTGCCGTTCCCGGCGGGAAAAATCAAAAAAGGAGTCCGGCACAAACAATGGTTTTATTATGCCGAATGTAAAGATTATTTGATTACAAAATTACTTCAAGCCCATCGTATGCGAGGTGCATACCTTCCGGCAATGTAGGCTCCACCTCTGCATGTAACCCAAGCTGGTGGCTGATGTGTGTAAATAAGACTGTCGGTACTTCCAACTCCCGGCCTAATTCGATGGCTTCATCAAGCGTGAAATGCGAGATGTGCTTTTCACGACGCAGCGCATTCAGTACCAGCACTTTCGAACCGCGGATTTTCTCCTTTTCTTCAGGTGCAATGAAATTAGCGTCGGTAATGTAGGTGAAGTCGCCGAACCGGAAGCCCAGTACCGGCATTTTATGATGCAGGACATTTACGGGCGTAAATCTCAGTCCGTTCACGGAAAATGCTTCGCCGCCAATGGTTTGGAGGTTCAGTTCCGGAATGCCGGGGTACTTGAAATCCGCGAAAGCATAGGAGAATTCGCGGATGATGACATCCTGCGAATATTCTGAGGCGTAAATATCGATGGGTTGCTGCTGAAAATAGTTGAAAGCGCGGATATCGTCCATCCCGGCAATATGATCTTTATGGGAATGGGTGATAACCACGGCATCGAGGCGCTTTACCTGTGCGCGGAGCATCTGGTAGCGGAAATCGGGAGTGGTATCGATCACGATATTGCCGGCGGTTTCGTCGGAGATCATGATACTGCTGCGCAGCCGGTTGTCGCGCGGGTCTTTGGAAGCACAAACCGGGCATGGACAGGCGATGACCGGCACTCCCTGCGAGGTGCCTGTGCCAAGGAAAGTTACTTTCACGGCTGTGGTGTTTCCGGGTTTTCGTTAGCAGTTTCGTCTGTATCTTTTTCCCCGGCCTCATCTTTCGCGGCGGCGTCCTTCCCTGCTTTGATAGCTTCTTCCTTCAGGGCTTCCGCCTTGCTGTCGAGCACCTGGCGGTAGAGTTTCTGTGAATCCGGGGTAAGGAAACCCTCTTCCAGTGTGATGGCCGGCAGGATGTCTAGCAAAGCATTGATGCGCCCTTCCACGTTCAGGAATTTGTTCACCACCACTACTTTCTTATGTTCCAGAATGCAGTAGCCGGAGTTAAACGTTCCCTTTTCGAAACGAATGATATATTTCGCCTCGTCAAATATCTTTTCCAGCTTCGCCAGGTTGTTGGGGGTACTCTTCAGGTTCATATGTTCTCTCCCGTTGTTTTTCTATTTGCTCACCATCCGCGCTACCGGCACAATCATCTCTTCGAGTGAAATACCGCCATGCTGGAAGGTGTTGCGATAATAGTTAACAAAATAATTATAATTGTTCGGATAGCAGAGGTATCCGTCTTCGCGGGCAAAGATATAAGAAGAATTGACATTAGGCCTCGGCAGCCCGGCATCTTTCGGATCGCGGAATGCGAGCACCTCCTTTGGATCGTAGTTCAGATTCCGCCCGTGCTTATAGCGCAGGTTAGTGGTGGTCTGTTTATCTCCTATCACTTTCACCGGTGTTTTTACCCGTACCGATCCATGATCCGTGGCTATTATCAGGTTGATCTTCTTATCGGCAATCTTCTTTAATGCCTGATGCAGCGGCGAATGCTCAAACCAGCTGGTGGTGATGGAGCGGTAGCTCACTTCGTCGCCCGCGAGTTCTTTGAGCACTTCCATTTCCGTACGGGCATGGCTGAGCATATCCACGAAGTTATAAACGACAATGTTGAGCGGATAGTTCAGCATATTATGAATGTTATTGACGAGATGCTGTCCGTCTGCATGATGGGTCACCTTGGTATAGGAAAACCGCGGGTCCATTTTAAGACGGGCCAGCTGGGCAGCCATGAATGACTCTTCGTACAGGTTCTTCCCTCCTTCTTCATCATCATTCTTCCACTCTTCCGGAAACTTTGCTTCGATATCTATAGGCAGCATACCGGCAAAAATGGCGTTGCGGGAATATTGGGTGGAGGTGGGGAGGATGCTGTAAAACGTATCTTCCTCCACAAGCCGGAACGTTTCGGAGAAGATGGGCTGAATGGCTTTCCATTGGTCCAGCCGCAGGTTATCGATCAGTATAAAGAAGTTGGGTACAGCAGGATCCAGCAGAGGCACCACCTTCTTTGAGAAAAGGGTATGGCTCATGATGGGAGCACCTTTGGCGTTGGGGGCCATCCAGTCGGAATAATTCCGGTTAATGAACTTGGCGAATTCGGTATTGGCTTCCGCTTTCTGCGATTGGAGTACTTCCAGCATTTCCGGACTGTCCGATTTTGCCATTTCCATTTCCCAGTACACAAGCTTTTTATAGATATCCGCCCATTCTTCATGGTTAGGATTATCGTTCAGGGCCATGAAGAGCGTTCGGAACTGTTGCTGGTATGCCGTGGTGGTTTTCTCTGCCACAAGCCGCTTATTGTCGATGATCTTTTTAAGGGAGAGCAACACCTGGTTAGGGTTCACCGGTTTGATGAGGTAATCGGTGATCTGCGAACCAATAGCGTCATCCATGACGTTTTCCGCCTCATTTTTGGTGATCATGACAACGGGGATCTGCTGGTTGATCTCTTTGATCTTGCCCAGCGTTTCCAGTCCGGTAATACCCGGCATGGATTCGTCGAGCAGTACCACGTCCACAATGTTTTCCTTCAGGAATTCAAGCGCGTCGTACCCGTTGGTGAGGGCGGAAACCTTGTATCCTTTATTTTCCAGGAAGATGATCTGCGATTTGAGGGAATCGATTTCATCGTCGACCCAGAGTATGTTGATTTGGTTCATGTATACGAATTACGAATTAATTTAGAATATATTGGCAATTATTTGGATACGGTCAAAAATCGTACCCGTGCGGCATTAAAACGCGGAACAGAGGCTTCCGGTTCAGCGAAAGTTAGCAGGGATGGCGTAGATTTGTACCGTCCGATTATAAAATAACTGAATGACTGACCGTAAACGCAAGATTGTGAACGACCCCGTGTACGGGTTTATCACAATTGATCATCCATTGATTTTCAGCCTCATTTCGCACCCGTATTACCAGCGGTTGCGGCGGATACACCAGATGGCACTTGCTCACCTGGTATACCCGGGCGCCATGCACACACGGTTTCATCACAGTATGGGTGCTTATCACCTGATGAGCTGTGCCCTGGCTGAACTGAAGGGAAAAGGGGTAGATATTTCGGAGGATGAAGAGGTGGCGGCAAAAATGGCCATATTATTGCATGACATAGGCCATGGGCCATATTCCCATGCTTTGGAGCATACATTGGTGGAGGGCGTTTCTCACGAAGAAATATCCCAGTTGCTGATGCAGGAACTCAACCGCGAAATGGATGGCGCCCTGAACCTTACTTTGGAGATATTTAACGACCGGTATCATAAAAAATTCCTGCACCAGCTGGTTTCCAGCCAGTTAGACGTAGACAGGATGGATTACCTGAGCCGCGACAGCTTTTACACCGGAGTTTCCGAAGGCGTAATTTCTTACGACAGGATCATCAAAATGCTGACGGTGGCAAACGGAGAACTGATGGTGGAGGAAAAGGGTATTTATTCCATAGAGAAGTTCATTGTGGCGCGGCGGCTCATGTACTGGCAGGTATATCTGCATAAAACGGTACTGAGCGCGGAAAATATGCTGGTGAAGGTGTTGCAGCGGGCCAAGGAGCTTGCGGGTCAGGGAGCGGAATTATTTGCCTCCCCAGCCCTGCGGTACTTCCTGTACAGCCAAACCGGCCGGCAGGAATTTGAACGTGACCCGGCTGTACTGGCGCAATTCTGCCTGCTGGATGATTACGATATCATGGGAGCGGTGAAGGTTTGGGCCGGGCATTCAGACAAAACGCTCAGTACCTTGTGCCATTGGCTGGTAAACCGTCAACTTTTCAAGGTAACACTCCGGAACGACCCTTTCGGGGCGGAAGAAGTGGCTGCCTTACGGGAAAAAGCACAGAAAGTGATGGGGCTTACCCCGAAGGAAGCGGAATATTTCGTATTTACCGACGCTGCCAGCCTGAAAGCGTATGATGCTGAAGATGAAAAGATTAACATATTATATAAGGACGGCAACGTGCGGGATATTTCTTCTATAGACAATGCACTCGTATCGCATACTTTAGCAAGACCGATAAAAAAATTCTACATTTGTCATCCAAAATTCTAGGCTAACAACGTTTTATACGAACTTAACATGTTAGTGAATCCATTCATATTAGCCGGAGGCGGCCTGGAAGGTAACTTTTTCAAATTATAACTATGCAATTCAGCGCATTACAGCTGGCTACCATACTGAACGGTAAGCTGGAGGGGGACCCGGAAGTGAAAGTGCACAATATCGCCAAGATAGAGGAGGCAGGGGACGGCATGTTAAGTTTCATCGCCAATCCTAAGTATGAAGAGTTTATTTATACTACCCAGGCATCTATCCTCATCGTGAACGATACTTTGGAGATCGACCGGCCGGTGAAGCCTACGCTTATCCGCGTAAAGGACGCTTACAGCTCATTTGCCCTGCTGCTGGAGAAATATCAGCAAATGGTAGGCGCGGGCGCTAAAACAGGCATCCAGGAGCCTTCTCATGTGCCTGCCACGGTAAAAATGGGAACCGGGGTGTTCATCGGCGCATTTGCCTACCTCGGTGAAAATGTGCAGCTGGGCGACAATGTGAAGATTTATCCCGGGGTTTACCTGGGCGACGGGGTGAAGATCGGCAGCAATTCCGTACTGTACCCCGGCGTAAAAGTATATGACAACTGTGTGCTGGGTAATCGTGTTATTCTCCATGCCGGCTGTGTAATCGGGGGAGATGGCTTTGGTTTTGCCCCGCAGGCCGACGGTTCCTATAAAAAAGTGCCCCAGGTTGGGAACGTAGTGATCCATGATGATGTGGAGATTGGAGCGAATACGACCATCGACCGTGCTACCATGGGCTCCACCGTGATCCTTTCCGGTGTGAAACTCGATAACCTGATCCAGATCGCCCACAATGTGGAGATCGGGCAGAATACGGTAATTGCAGCTCAATCGGGCATTTCCGGCAGTACAAAGATCGGCAGGAACTGTGTTATCGGCGGGCAGGTTGGCATCGTAGGGCATATCCAGATCGCCGACGGCACCCGGATCAATGCTCAGAGCGGGCTTTCCAAGTCAATCACCACGCCTAATACCGCCCTTACCGGCTCTCCGGCGTATGATTATAAAAGTTCACTGAAAAGTCAGGCAATTTTTAGAAATTTGCCGGAACTGGAAAAACGGGTTAAAGAACTCGAAGATATGGTGAAACAGCTGCTGGCCGAAAAAGCCGGTGTGTAATTATAAAACGAAACTGAATACGTAGCTATAATGATGGACACTCAGCAACAGAACCAGCAGTCCCTGAAAGGCCCTGTGACCATTTCAGGTGTTGGTTTGCATACAGGCGCGCATGTGAACATGACCCTCAAGCCGGCGATGCCCGGCTTCGGTATTAAATTCCAACGCATCGACCTTCCGGATCAGCCTATCGTTAAAGCAGATGTGGATTATGTGGTAGATACCGCACGCGGTACCACCCTCGAGCATAACGGCGCCCGCGTCAGTACTGTTGAGCACATCCTCGCAGCACTGGTAGGCATGGGCGTAGATAACGTGCTGATCGAGCTTAACGGCCCTGAGATCCCCATTATGGACGGATCCTCCCTCCCCTTCATCGAACTGATCGAAGAAGTAGGCATTCAGGAACAGGACGCTAAAAAGATCTGGTACTCCATCGATACCAATATCAATTACTACGACGAAGTAAAGAAAGTGGAAATGGTAGCACTGCCTGCAGTGGATTACCGCATTACCACCCTCATCGACTTCAACTCTCCCGTACTCGGCACCCAACATGCCAATCTGAAGAGCCTCGCTGAATTCAAGAAAGACATCGCCCCCTGCCGCACCTTCGTTTTCCTCCACGAACTCGAATACCTGCTGGCGAACAACCTCATTAAAGGAGGCGATATCAACAACGCTATCGTAGTGGTAGATCGTGCGGTAAGCCAGGACGAACTGAACAGGCTCGCCAAAGCGTTCGACCGTGCAGAGATCTCCGTTCACCAGCGCGAAGGTATCCTGAACAACGCCCAGCTCCACTTCCCCAACGAACCGGCCCGCCACAAACTGCTGGATATCGTAGGCGATCTGGCACTCATCGGCTATCCCATCAAGGCACATATCATTGCCAACCGTCCCGGTCACGCTTCCAACGTGGAGTTTGCCCGTAAGATCAAGGCTTATATCAAAAAGAACAAGCATAACCGCGACGTTCCCATTTACGATCCTAACCAGCCTGCTATCTACGATATCAACCGTATCGTAAAAACCATGCCGCACCGTTACCCGATGCTGCTGGTAGACAAGATCATTGAGCTGAGCGACACGCAGGTGGTAGGTATCAAAAACGTGACTTTCAACGAGCAGATCTTCCAGGGGCACTTCCCCAACAACCCGGTTATGCCCGGCGTTCTGATCTGCGAGGCGCTGGCACAGGTAGGCGGCATCCTCGCCCTCAACCCCAAGCCGGACCCTGAAAACTACGACACCTATTTCCTTAAGATCGATAACTGCAAATTCAAGCAAAAAGTACTTCCCGGAGATACCATGGTACTGAAAATGGAGCTGCTCAGCCCCATCCGCAGAGGCCTGGTGGAAATGCGCGGAACCGCTTTCGTAGGTAACAAAGTTGTTACGGAAGCAGACATGGTAGCTCAAATTGTAAAACGCGAAGGATAAAATAAAAGCATGATTCATCCGCTCACATACATCCACCCGGACGCCAAAGTAGCGCCCAACGTAAAAATCGATCCTTTTACCGTTATTCATAAAAATGTAGAGATCGGGGAAGGCACCTGGATCGGTTCGAATGTGACCGTCATGGAAGGGGCCCGTATCGGCAAAAACTGCCGCATCTTCCCCGGAGCGGTGATCGCCGCCATTCCGCAGGACCTCAAGTTCGAAGGTGAGGAAACCCTCGTGGAAATCGGCAATAACACCACCATCCGCGAATACGTTACTGTTAACCGTGGTACCAAGGACCGCTGGAAAACATCCATCGGAAACAACTGCCTGATCATGGCATACAGCCACATCGCGCACGATTGCACCGTTGGTAACTACTGCGTATTCTCCAACAATACCACCCTCGCCGGGCACATCACCATCGGTGATCACGTGGTACTGGCGGGAATGGTTGCGGTTCAGCAGTTCTGCAAAGTGGGCAACCACGCTTTCGTAACCGGCGGCTCCCTCGTTCGTAAAGACGTTCCGCCTTATGTGAAAGCAGCACGCGAACCACTGTCTTACGTTGGCGTAAACTCAATCGGTCTCAAACGCAGAGGATTTTCCCTGGAAAAGATCAACCACATCCTGGACATCTACCGCATCCTCTTCGTTAAAGGCAACAATATTTCCAAAGCCATCCGCATCATCGAAGCCGAATTCCCCGCCACGGACGAAAGGGACGAGATCCTTTCCTTCATCCGCGACTCTGGCCGCGGCATCATGAGAGGATATAGCACCCGGGCGAATGACGATCTCGCTTAATCAGGTCGGCAAAAGGTATAACCACGACTGGATCTTCCGTCGTTTCAGCCACACATTCTCCGGTACGGGCGGTTTTGCCATTTTAGGGCCTAATGGCTCCGGCAAAAGTACCCTGCTGCAGATCATCAGCGGCCATCACCATCACAGTGAAGGCAAGCTGGAATACTTCTTCAACGATCAACTGCTCCCGCAGGACCAGTTCTTCAGCCACTGCGCCATTGTAGCCCCCTACCTGGAAGTGGTCGAAGAGCTGACCCTGCGGGAATGCTTTGAGTTCCATCTCGAATTTAAAACGTTCCTCCCCGGTTTCAAGCCCCGCGAAATCGCCGGTATTGTTGGGCTCGACGGTGCCTGGAATAAGCAGGTCCGCCACTTCTCTTCCGGCATGAAGCAGCGCGCAAGACTGGCCCTGGCCATCTTCTCCGACGTTCGCACCCTCCTGCTCGACGAGCCCTGCACTAACCTCGACGCCTCCGGCATCGCGCTGTATCAGCAGCTGATCCGCGAATATGGCGGCAACCGCCTCATCATCGTATCTTCCAACGACCCCGCTGAATACTCCTTCTGCCAGGAGCATATCCGCATCAGCGACTACAAGTAATAAATTTGTATTTTCAGGGCATCATTGTGAATGATTAAAAACTCCCTATGAGCATTCCAAACAAAAAAGTCGTGAACGGCTGGGCCATGTATGATTGGGCCAACTCGGTGTATAACCTCGTAATCACGACCACCTTCTTTCCCCTGTACTTTATCTCCGTCACCAACGCCAAATTTGGTGGAGACGTTGTAGACTTTTTCGGCTGGAAGCTGACAAACTCCGTGCTATACGACTACGCCCTCGCCTTCGCTTATCTGCTGATCGCATTTACGATGCCTATCCTCGGCTCTATCGCAGATACCCGTGGCAATAAAAAGAACTTTCTGCGCTTCTTTACGTACCTCGGCGGCCTTTCCTGTATGGCGTTTTTTCTGTTTACTAAAGATTCGTCGCTGGAATTAGCTGTCTTGTATTTCGTACTGGCAACCATCGGCTATTGCGGCGGGCTGGTATTCTACAACTCTTATCTCCCTGAAATCGCTTCCATTGAACATCGCGACCGGGTATCGGCACGCGGATATTCTTTTGGATACATGGGCAGCGTGTTACTGCAGATCCTCGGTTTTGCCCTCGTATTGGCCTTTGAAGCGCAAGGCCTCCCCGGCGATCTCGCCCCCAGGATCACCTTTTTGCTCGTAGGGGTATGGTGGATCGGCTTCGCGCAGATACCCTTCATCCGCCTGCCAAAATCGCAACCCGCCGTGGACCTGCACAAGGGAAGCGTGTTTTCCGTGGGTTTTGAAGAACTGAAGAAAGTATATGCGCAGGTGCGCCGGATGCCCGTGCTGAAACACTTCCTCAGAGGCTTCTTCTTCTATTCCATGGGCGTGCAAACCGTGATGATGGTAGCTACTATTTTTGGGTTGAAGGAATTGAAGATGGAACAGAGCAACCTCATTGCCTGCGTGGTAATTATTCAGGTAGTGGCTATCCTTGGCGCTTGGGGTATGGCCCGGTTGTCAGAAAAATATGGCAACTTCCGGATACTTATCCTCACAGTTTTGCTCTGGATCGGCATCTGCCTGTGTGCGTATTTCATCTCCACCGAAAAGCAATTCTATTTGCTGGCTGTGGGGGTAGGGCTTGTAATGGGTGGTATACAATCCCTCAGCCGCTCCACATACGCCAAGCTTATCCCCGAAACGCGCGATACCGCTTCCTTCTTCAGCTACTACGATGTAACGGAGAAGATATCCATCGTGCTTGGCCTGTTCAGTTTCGGTTATATCGAGCATATGACCGGTGATATGAGAAGCTCTGTGCTCGTGCTGACCGGCTTCTTCGCCATCGGGCTCATATGGCTGTTCTCCGCTTTGCGGAAACAACGTAGATTAGCAGTAGCAGAAAATAAACCTGCACACGTCACCGAAACAATCTGATTCATGAAATTACATACGATCAATACCGGCAATTTTAAGCTCGATGGCGGCGCCATGTTTGGCGTTGTACCCAAGAGCATCTGGAATAAGCTGAACCCTGCCGACGAAAACAATCTTTGCTCCTGGGCCATGCGCTGCATGCTCGTGGAAGATGGCAACCGCCTCGTGCTGATCGATAACGGCATTGGTAATAAACAGGACGCCAAATTCTTCAGTCACTACTATCTCCATGGCGACGATACGCTCGATAAATCGCTCGCTGCCCTGGGATATCACCGAAATGATATCACGGACGTTTTCCTCACGCACCTCCATTTCGACCATTGCGGCGGAAGTATTGAACGTGAGGGCGACAAGCTGGTTCCTGCCTTCAAAAACGCTCATTACTGGAGTAATGAAGCACACTGGAAATGGGCGACAGAGCCGAACGACCGCGAGAAGGCATCGTTCCTTCGCGACAATATCCTGCCCATCCAGCAAAGTGGCCAGCTCAAATTCATTGACCAGCAGGACGGCGTGGCTTTTACCGACCATATCCGCGTCCGTTTCGCATTTGGCCATACCGAAGCCATGATGCTCCCGGAAATTCGTTACAATGGGCATACCCTTGTGTACATGGCCGATCTGCTGCCGTCTGTCGGACACATGCCGCTGCCTTATGTGATGGCATACGATATGTTCCCTCTCACTACACTGGAAGAGAAGAAACGCTTCCTGATAGAGGCTAACGAACGTAATTACGTACTCTATTTCGAGCACGACCCGACCGTGGAATGCTGCACACTGCAGAGCACTGAAAAGGGCATCCGCGTACACGAAACCTTCCCATTATCGAACCTGTAACCGTTTAAACCGAAACATATGCACAAGAACATCTTACGTACGCTGCCCGTAGCCGCAGCACTTTTATTCGCAGCCTGCCAGAGTGGAACTACCGGTGGCAATACAGATAATGCTGCCGTACAGGACTCCCTCGCTATCGATTCTCTCAGCAATAGTGTGATGGCTGTACACGACGATGCCATGACCAAAATGATGGTGATCCGCCGCCTGCGCACCCGCGTAGCGGAAGTTTCCGATTCCCTTGGAAAAGCGAAGGCCGACACTGCCGCCTATCACACTGCAGGTGTGATGCTCGACAGTGCCAACAGCGCGATGGACGGCTGGATGCGCGCCTACGATATGGAACTGACCGGGAAAGATAATGCGCAGAAAAAAACTTATCTCTCGGCTGAGAAATCCAAGATCGATGAGGTCAAAACCCTCATGCTCAAAAGCATCGATGATGCCAAAGCGCTTCTGAAAGAACAATAAACCGATCGCTCAAAACTGCTATCTTCACGAAAACCGAACTGCAATGTCCAAACAGGAAGCATTCTTACAATACATCAACAACGGGTATACATTTAAAGGTGAACATTTCAAACTGGGATGCGCCATGCTTGATGGCGAAGTGGTAAAAGGGGCTGATGTTTTTCTGCCTCTCAAAACCCTCAACCGCCATGGTCTCATTGCCGGCGCCACGGGCACCGGTAAAACAAAGACCCTGCAGGTAATCGCCGAGGGACTCAGCGACGCCAGTGTGCCCGTTCTCATGATGGACATCAAGGGCGACCTCAGCGGGATAGCAGCAGCGGGTACCTCCAATGCTAAAATCGAAGAACGGTACGCGAAAATCGGCGGCTCCTGGACCTCCGCGGGCTACCCCGTGGAACTGCTCACCCTCAGCCATGAGAAAGGTGCCCGCCTCCGCGCCACCGTCAGCGAATTCGGCCCCGTGCTCCTGTCCAAAATACTGGAGCTGAACGATACGCAGGCCGGGCTGGTAGCCATGATCTTCAAATACTGCGATGATAATAAACTACCCCTCCTCGACCTGAAAGACTTTAAAAAAGTACTCCAGTTCGTTAGCGACGAAGGGAAGAAAGAACTCGAAAAGGATTACGGGAAAATATCGACCACTTCCACCGGCACCATCCTGCGTAAAGTGATTGAACTGGAACAACAGGGCGCCACTGTTTTCTTCGGGGAGAAATCTTTTGAAGTAGACGACCTTATGCATATTGGTGACGATGGCCGTGGCGTGATCTCCATCGTGCGCGTGGCCGACATTCAGGACCGGCCTAAACTCTTTTCTACGTTCATGCTCAGTTTGCTCGCAGAGCTGTACGCCACACTCCCTGAAGAAGGCGATATGGATAAACCCAAGCTGGTGATGTTCATAGACGAGGCACACCTCATTTTCCAGGAAGCAAGCGATGCATTGCTGCAGCAGATCGAAACCATCGTAAAGCTCATCCGCTCAAAAGGCGTGGGCATTTTCTTCTGTACACAGAACCCGATGGACGTGCCCCCGTCTGTACTTGGCCAGCTGGGTCTTAAAGTACAACATGCCCTGCGTGCATTTACGGCCAACGATCGTAAAACCATCAAACAAACTGCGGAAAACTATCCGTTGTCGGACTATTACAAAACGGACGAACTGCTTACCCAGATCGGGATTGGTGAAGCACTGGTTACCTGCCTCAGCGAGAAAGGCACTCCTACTCCCCTGGCAGCTACCATGCTTACCTCCCCCCGTTCCCGGATGGATATCCTCAGTGACGATGAAATGGAAGCATTGGTTGCAAAATCAAAGCTCGTCCGTAAGTACAATCAGGAAATAGACAGCGATAGCGCATACGAGATACTGACTGCGAAACTGGAAGAAGCAGCGGAAAAATCGAAAGAGGAAGAGGAAGCCAAACCAGCAAAAGGCCGGCAGAAGGAAGAGAAAGGCATATTCGAAACGATCGTTACCAGCTCTGCAGCCAGGCAGGCAGGCCGCACTGCCGCCAATATCATCACACGCAGCCTGCTGGGAGCCCTGGGCCTGGGCGGGCGCAGCAGTAAGAAGAAAGGGACCAGCTGGTTTTAAAGCGCGGGATAATGGTTGTTAGGGATTATTCAAAAACGAAGTATATGGGTTTGATAATTCTATTGATCGGATTGGTTTTTACCATCATCGGGCATATTTTCCTGAAGCGCCCGCCCAAAAAGATCAATCCTCATTATGGATACCGCAGCAGCCGGTCGATGAAATCACAGGCGTCGTGGGATAAGGCGCAGGGCTTCTCCGCCAACATAACTCGCAATGCGGGATTATTGATCATGGCACTTAGCATTCCGGCCTGGCTGACGAGTGGGATGGAACTAAAGTATGTGCCCGTTGAATGGGTGGTAGCCATCCCGATTCTGATAACTGTTATTCCTACGGCGGTCATCCTTATCCAAACTGAAAATTACCTTAAAAAGAATTTCGACGACAAAGGCGAACCGAAACAAACAAACTAAAGATATGTCTACACCCATTAAAACCGGGCTTTGCTCTTACGGGCACAGCGGCTATGCTTTCCATGCTCCATTTCTCCATGTGCATCCGGGATTTGAACTGACAGCCGTTACCGAACGCAGCAAGCATCTTGCGCAGCAGCGTTATCCGAATGTGAAGATCTTTGGCGATGTTTTGAGCATGATCAACGATCCTTCCCTCGAACTGATCATCGTCAACACCCCCAACTACTCCCATTACGAATACACCAAAGCCGCGCTCCTGGCCGGTAAGCATGTGGTAGTAGAGAAGCCTTTTACCGTTACTTCCGTTGAGGGAGAAGAGCTGATAGAACTGGCTAAGAAACAAAACAAACTCATCATCGTATATCAAAACCGCCGCTACGACAGCGATTACAAGATCGTACGCCGCGTAGTGGAAGAAGGCCTTATAGGGGATGTGCTGGAAGTTGAATTCCATTACGACCGTTTCAAGGAAGAACTCAGCTACAAAAAGCACAAGGAGCAAGCCTCTCCGGGTACCGGCGCATTGTACGACCTTGGATCGCACCTCATCGATCAGGCAATCACCATTTTCGGTATGCCGGAGGCTGTGTTCGGTGATGTGCGTATTATCCGGAAGGAATCTGTGGTGGATGACTATTTTGAACTGCTGCTTTACTATCCTTCTTTACGGGTACGCCTCAAATCGAGCTATCTCGTAAAAGAAGCCCTTCCGGCTTATGTACTGCATGGGCGTAAGGGTTCGTTCATCAAAAGCAAGTCCGACATACAGGAAGCACTGCTCATGAAAGGCGTACTGCCTGATACGCCCGACTGGGGGGCAGAGGCTCCTGCTGAATGGGGATTGCTCCATACCGAGCGCGATGGTAAAACGGTGAAAGAATACCTTCCCGGAGGCAATGGCAACTACCTCGATTTTTACAAAGGAGTGTATGCGGCTATCCGCGAAGGAAAACCCAATCCGGTAACGCCGGAAGAGGGCCTGAATGTAGTTAAGGTAATTGAAGCCGGCTTCCTCAGCAGTGCGGAGCGCCGGGTGGTAACGTTATAATATTTTCAGGACTTTGTGCCGGCAACCAGCAGCCCGTCTGCATCCCGCAACACGAGTCCTTCGGCGATGAGGAACTGCAGGGCATCCAATACCCTGCTTTCCTCGGCGTCGAGCTTAATCATGAGGGATTGCACAGTCGATTTTTCACTGAGCAACGAAAGGATCGCCTTTGCCAATGTACCGAATTCTCCGGCTTTCATCTTTCCTTTATCCTGCTTCACACATACATCGCAAACGCCGCAACGGTCGGCATCTTTTTCCCCAAAGTAGGTTACCAGCTGCTGTGTGCGGCAAACTTCCGAATTCTGCGCATAGCGGGTAATTGCTTCAATCTTCGCTTCCATGATTTTCTTCCGCTGCCTGAGGCTCTCCATATCGATACGGAGTTGCTGTGCATATGGGCGCTCCTGCAGGAAGGATAACTGTGGACTGTCTTTCCGCGGGTAATATCGGATCACTGCCTGCCGGTGGAGTTGTTGCAGGTTATCTACAATCTCATCTTCCGTGCAACGGAGGATGCGGGCAATCTGTTTCTCGAAGATTGGAACTGCCGAATCGAAAATACCCTGGTAGGTACGTAATAAGGTTTTTATCAGCTGATCCAGCCGCTCGTTGATGTCTTCATATTCCAGGATCGTTTCCCTGTTGGTAATGATCTCCGCTTTTGAGGGCATGTATACACTTTCACTGAGCTGCCACACCCCTTCCTGCTCGATAACACGAATGGCACTGTGTGCTACCGTAACATTCAGCTTGAAACGTTGAACGAACTCATTGAAATCAAAATCAAAATATACTCCTTCCACGCCGCCGGCCGGTGCCTGAAGGTAATTCACCACACACTGGAACACTTCACGGATGGTTTCCAGTGAAGGGAACTGCAGTTCCAGCCGGGCTTTCATCTGATCGAGGTCGTACTGCGTAAAGAGCAATACCGCAAAGGCTTTATGCTCATCGCGGCCGGCACGCCCGGCTTCCTGGTAATACGCCTCAATACTGTCGGGCACATCGGCGTGAATAACTAAACGCACATCCGGCTTATCGATCCCCATACCGAAGGCGTTGGTACAAACCATCACCCGCGTTTCTCCTTTGATCCATGCGGCCTGGCGAAGATTGCGTTGTTCGTTAGGTATACCGGCGTGGTAATAGCTGGCGGAAATGCCCTGTGCGGTGAGCAGCCCTGCCAGATCCTGTGTTTGCCGGCGGTTGCGGCAATATATCAATGCGGAGCCGGGCACCCTTTCCAGCATATTGCGGATACGCAACGGTTTGCTTTCTTCTTCCAGTACGCTATAAGACAGATTGGGACGGGCGAAGCTTTTGATGTAAATATTCGGTGCTCTCAGCTCCAGCTGTATGCAGATATCTTTTTGTACGGCAGGTGTGGCAGTAGCGGTAAGTGCGAGGATGGGGGCGTTGGGAAACTGTTCGCGAACGGCGGATATCTGCAGATAAGCCGGCCTGAAATCATAGCCCCATTGCGAGATGCAATGCGCCTCATCTACCGCAATCAGCGTGATGGGAAGTACTTCACAATACCAGAGGAAACGGCGGCTTTGCAGCCTTTCGGGCGATACATACAGGAACTTGATATCTCCTTCCCGCGCCAGTGCCAGCACTTTCTCCACATCCTTCGCCATCATCCCCGCATAAATGGCGAATGCGGGAATGCCGCGGCGGTTAAGGTTCTCCACCTGATCTTTCATGAGTGCGATGAGTGGGGTTACCACGAGGCAAACCCCTTCCCGCATCATGGCGGGCACCTGGAAGCAGATAGATTTGCCACCACCTGTGGGCAGCAATGCCAGTACGTCTTTCCCCGATGCCACGGCCTCCACGATTTCCCGCTGCATAGGCCGGAATTCGGAATAGCCCCAGAACCGCTTCAATATCTCCTGTGACGTTTGCATGTATTAATTCTTCTCCAGATATGGCAGCGACCACCCTTTGCGGAGAGCCGTAAGCCTGATTGTTATAACGAGTATGATGCTGGCTACCATGTTCCAATCCTGATCTACGCCCAGATGATTCAGCCCGATGTACAGTGCCGCGCCGGCGAGGCAGGCCGTGGCATAGATCTGGCGGCTGAAGATGAGGGGAATCTCATTCACCATCATATCCCTGATCACCCCTCCGAATATGGCGGAGATCATACCGAGGATCACTGCGGCCCATGGGTGTACGCCGAAGGCGAGGGCTTTCTGCAGGCCGATCACGGTATAGAAACCGATCCCCAGCGTATCGAACAGAAAAATGGAACGGCGGTATTGTAAGAGCCGCCTGCGCAATAACAGTGTAACCAATACACCGAGAACGATGGCGATCACGTACCGCGAATCGTTCACCCATACCGGGCGGGTACCCAATATCAGGTCGCGCATGGTACCACCGCCAATGGAAGTAACGAAGGCGGTGAAACTTACCCCGAATATGTCGTGGTACATCTTTTTGTCCCAGGCGGCCAGTGCACCGGAAATAGCGAACACAAAGGTACCGATGAGGTCTAACCAGTATATCATTCACGAATGGATTTCGATATACGAATTAACGACAATTTTTAATGGCTTACACGCTTGAAGCGCAGCCTTACGGAATTGACCGCCAATACTACATCGGAAAGCCCCATTACCAATGCGCCCACTATGGGATTAAGAAACCCCAGTGCAGCCACGGGAATGGCCACCACGTTGTAAATGAATGCCCAGAAAAGATTTTGTTTGATGGTAAGGTAAGTATGCTTGCCGAGGCCCATGGCCAGCGGCAGCGCGCCCAGGTGGTTGTTAAGTAAAATGACGTTTGCACTTTGCATGGCCACTTGTGTGGAATCGCTGAGTGAAATGCCGATTGTCGCTTTCGCCAGTGCAGGGGCATCATTGATGCCATCCCCCACCATTGCCGTAGGCGCTTCGTTCATCAGCGTTCCGATCATATCGAGCTTCTGCTTTGGCGATTGCTCGGCATACCATGCATCGATTCCCAGCTCCGCCGCCATTTCGCGGCATTTGCGGGTAGTGTCTCCACTGAGCAGTATGGTTCGGATACCGGACGCATGCAGGCTTTGGATCACCTGTACGGCTTCGGGGCGCAGCTCATCGGTAAAGTCGAGCCAGCCGGCGAGGGTACCGTTTTTCAGGAGGTAAATGTTATGCGAATCATCATCCGTAAGTGCTTTCGCCATGAGGTACGAGCCCAGCTTCCATTCGTTACCTTCCTGATCTGCGGCCTGCATACCGAGGCCTTTGATTTCCCGAACCTGGCGGAGGGTTGTTTCCCGTGTTCCTTTCCAGGTGGCGCTGATAGAGCGGGCTATGGGGTGGGAAGAATATTTTTCGAGGCTGAAAACGAGAGAGCGGAAAGTGTCATCATCAATGCCAATGGCTTTCCACTGGCCGATGCTGAGTTTGCCTGTGGTGAGGGTCCCGGTTTTATCGAATACGATCTGACGGATGTTACGGAACTGCTCCAGCGTGTTGGCACCTTTAATGAGGATACCGTTGCGCGCAGCACGGCCCAGGCCTACCATAACAGCAGCCGGGGTGGCGAGGCCCATTGCGCAGGGGCAGGCGATCACCAGTACGGCGATGGCCCGCATCATGGCAACCGACACATCGGTACCGCCGATGAAATACCATCCTAAAAACGTAACCACTGCAATACCCAGTACCACCGGTACAAAAATGGCGCTGATCCTGTCGGCCAGTTTCTGCATGGGCGGCTTATTACCCTGTGCCTGCTTTACGAGGTCGATGATGTAGGAAAGCACGGTGTCTTTCCCGGTTGCCGTAATGTATACTTTGATGCTGCCATCTTCGAGGATGGTACCGCCTATTACTTTATCTTTTTCCTGCTTACCAACAGGCGCGCTTTCCCCGGTGATCATGGATTCGTTCACATGCCCGCTGCCCCAGTATATGGTGCCATCCATGGGAATTTTATCGCCGGTATTAACGAGTACCCTGTCGCCGGTACGGAGTGCGCTGTTGTCCACTTCATCCACATGTTCTTCCCCATTCTCATGTACATGTAATCTGCGGGCGGTGGTATGCTGCAGCCTCGCCAGTTCGGCGATGGCAGTGGTGGTTGATTTGACGGAACGCTCTTCGAGGAGGTTGCCAAGGAATACGAGGGTGAGGATGGCGGCGGTGGTTTCGAAAAACAGGTAATCTTCTCCAAGGCCCTGCACAGCACCTATGAGGCTGTAAGCGAAAGCCGCAGTAGCGCCAAGGGTTACGAGCACATCCATATTGGCAACGCCATTGCGCAGGGAGCGGAAGGCACTGGTTCCAAAATGCGCCATACCCACGAGGAATACCGGTAGGGTAAGGGCAAACTGTACCCAGGGGTTATGGAGCCAATGCCAGCTTACCAACATATGCAGCAGCAAGGGAGCGGTGAAGATGGCACAGAAAATGAATTTGAAAGTAAGCGTTTTGTAGAATGGCTGCACGCGGGCTTCTGCCCCGGGGAGTACCACTTCGTACCCCAGTTTGTTGATACCGGTGATCACTTCATCCGCACTGGTGCCCTGTGGAAGATTGAAACGCAATTCTTCCGTAGCCACGCTGATCGCCACATCTTCCATGCCTTTATTTTCGAGGTATTTGGAGATGGTAAGCGCGCAGCTGGTGCAATTCATGCCTTTTACTTTACAACTGATCGTTTCCATATGTAATACAAAATTACCCATGGCTGCCCGCAAACCCATAGGTTTTTAATGCAACAACCTTGCTATTTACCACGCCGGACGCGCCATTCCGGGCTTCGGCAGGGCATTTCCCAATACAGCAGTTATTATTGCAACAAAGGTGCTTTTCAGGCCCTCAAATCCCCTGAAAACGCCATAAAACGGCAGTAAGTGGCCGGGAAGTATTAAATTTAGGCTTTGTAAAGGGCAGACACGTATGAATTTGACTTTTTCACTGGATGAATTACCGGAAGTGGCCCGCCAGTTCTGGGCCGGTTTCCCGAAAGCGCGCGTTTTTGCGCTCAATGGCGAAATGGGGGCGGGTAAAACCACCTTTATTAAAGCCCTTTGTGCGGTGAAAGGCGTAAACGGCGCCACCGCCAGTCCCACCTTTTCCATCATCAACGAATACCGGTTCAAAGACGGCCGTGAGCAGGATAAAATCATCTACCATCTGGACCTTTACCGGCTCAAAAATCTGGAGGAAGCCGTGGAAGCCGGCGTGGAAGACTGCCTTTACCACCCTTCCGCAGTATCGTTTGTGGAATGGCCGGATGTGGTAACGGGGATATTACCGGCCGATACGGTACACGTATTTCTTTCTGTCACCCCCGGCCATCAGCGCAAGCTGGTAGCGGGTTTGGCCGATCCGGGGGAATTCAGACCATCCCTGCAATAATAAACGTAACTTTGGAAGCGACCCTAACATACAACTGTCATTAATTATGGAGCATAGGCCAAAACCTGTTGTGAGTGCTGGTTTCACGTATTCACCGCTCGAGGAAACACTGGACATCCCGCAGAAAAATTCCCGCCTTTTTATCGGGATACCCAAGGAAACATCCTTTCAGGAAAACCGCATCGCGCTTACGCCCGACGCGGTCAGTATCCTTACCAATAACGGGCACCACATTGTTGTGGAACACAAAGCGGGCGACGGCTCGCATTTCTACGATACCGACTATTCAGAAGCCGGTGCGGAGATAGTGTATGAAAAGAAAGAAGTGTTTAAGGCAGACATCATCGTCAAATCAGCCCCGCTTAATGATGAAGAAATTGAACTGCTGCACCCTCACCAGATCGTCATCTCCCCCATCCACCTCTCCGTTTTAAGAGCAGAGCAGTTGCAGAAGATGATGGACAAGCGGATCACCCTGCTGTCTTTCGAAAATCTGAAAGACGATGCGGGTACCTATCCAATTGTTCGTGCCATGAGTGAAATAGCCGGTTCAGCCGTAATGCTGATTGCCGGGCAATACCTCAGTACCAGCAGCCGCGGAAAAGGCATTCTGCTGGGTGGCATTACAGGCATCCCGCCAACGAAGGTAGTGATCATCGGAGCGGGTATCGTAGGCGAATTTGCCGCACGTACCGCCCTCGCCCTGGGTTCTTCCGTGAAGGTTTTTGATAACAATATTTATAAGCTGAAACGGCTGCAGAATAACATCGGTGTACGCCTTTTCACCTCCGTAATTCAGCCCCGGGTACTTGCAGAGCAACTGCGGACGGCCGACGTGGCAGTAGGCGCACTGTCTTCCCAAAGCGGCCGGACGCCTATCGTAGTATCCGAATCAATGGTGAGCCACATGAAAACAGGTGCTGTAATCGTTGATGTGAGCATTGACCGTGGCGGCTGCTTCGAAACTTCGGAAGTGACGACCCACGAAAACCCCGTTTTCAAAAAGTATGACGTGATCCACTATTGCGTTCCCAATATTCCATCCGGCTTCGCAGGAACGGCCTCTCAGGCTATCAGCAACGTGCTCATGCCCCTGTTGCTGGAAGCTGCTGACGATGGCGGGTTCGAAAACCTCGTCTGGATCAAGCGCGGGGTAAGAAACGGGATCTACCTTTACAAAGGCGCCCTTACCAACTATCACCTCAGTGAAAAATTCAAGCTCAAATACACCGACCTGGAACTGCTGCTGGCCGTGAAAGGATAGATGTCGGTTAACTTATAAACATTAGCCCGGGCTGCTCAGTCCGGGCTTTTCATTTGAGTTAATTTATTATCAGGTATGTGAAAATATTAACTCTCATCAAAAAATATCAATTCATTTATTATCAATCAATTGCACTGGCGCCTTTTTACCAAACTCCCTCCAGCCGTGGCTTGCGATGAGGGTTGGAGGCAGGAAAGCAAAAGGCCGCCTCATACCCTTGAGACAGCCTTTTTTAATATTGTGTAAAGCCATTACTGGCGGAGCACATAACGGAACAGAAGCTGTACAGTAGTAGCCCTTACGTCCATCATGGTATAATTATCCAGCGCATGCGGCAAAATACACCTGAGTTCACCATTCAGTCTCTTATACCGGAGGCCGGCCCCTACAAGGACAGGCAGCGTCAGTTCTCTTCCACCTCCCAGCGCTTCATCCTGCTGAGACCAGCCCTGTGGCGTGTAGAGATCACTTCCCCCGATTTTAGCCATCATACCAAAACCTCCGCTAACATAGGGACGCAATTCACCAACCGGATAAGTATAGCGGATCAGTGTTTGCAGGCTCAGAAAATGGTAGGTGAAATCTATCGGGTCCGGACCTTTGGAAACCACTTTCTTGCTGCTATATACCCCTTCGATGTTAAGGACCATTTGTTGCCTGCGGCGCGATAATGGAAGGTCGAGGAATACACCTACCACCGGGGTAAGGGTTTGCTTAAATTTATTCTTCACAATCCGGTGCTGCCCCTCAGCACTCAGCATCTCTGCAGATGCACCACCCATCACTCCATACATCGCCCGCATCTGGGGGTCCTTTTTAGCTACTGCAACCTGCTGATTGGGGTACTTGCAGGCGGTATACTTCTGCAGTACGCGGGAAAGCGCTTCTGCACGGTAATCCAGCACATCCACGTTGGGCTTGCGCGCACAATCATTCATGAGTATATCCAGCTGCTGACGGTAAAAATTAAGTGTCTGCATCTTACCGTAGTTGGCAGATTCCTGATTGTCGATATACTTCACCTGACGGATAAGATGAACCGCAGTATCGGGTGTTTGCACTACAAAATGCTGCCGGTTATTCTTATCGGTATGCTGCAGCAATTTAACCGGTCCGTTCATGATCACTCTGAAAAAATGCGGGCCATTTGAAACAACACGTACCTTTTCTACCGACAGGATTTCAGTTGTTTCATATGTTATATCCATTTCCCCGGGAACAGTAATATACTGTTCGTCGTTTTCATGGATACGAAACCCCGCAAGCTTTTCCGGCGTGAAGGTGGTAGTGTTGCCATTTCCACGGAAAATGATAGTCAGGGGATCTTTGTCCCAATTCCGGTAATCGATTTCGCCAACGAGGCTGTCGCCCTGTGGAAGTAAAATAGTAGCCGGCACAAAGCGCTGCTGCGCAAATACTGCCGTGGTCAACAAAAGCGAAGTCAACAGTAAGGTAAGGGATCGCATAAAAAGGAGATAAAAAAGTAAGATTAACGGTGGATAAATAAAGTAACAAGGATAATTAAACCTACCACAATGCGGTAGTATCCCCACATTTTGAATCCGAATTTCTGCAGCGTGCCGATAAAGAATTTAATGGCAAGCATAGCCACGAAAAACGCCACTACGTTACCTATCAGCAGCAGCCGGATGTTATCGGGCGAGCTGGTGAGCACTTCGTGATTCTTGAGGATCTTGTATCCGGTAGCTGCTGCCATGGTAGGCACGGCGAGGAAAAAAGAGAATTCTGCCGCGGCATGGCGGGTCAGTTTTTGCTGCATACCGCCTATGATAGATGCGGCGCTGCGGCTCACACCGGGGATCATGGCGATACATTGGAAGAGACCGATGCGGATGGCGCGGAAATAATCCAGCTCCTCATCGCTTTTGATAGTTGGGTTCTGGAACCATTTGTCAACGAACAACAATACAAAACCTCCCAGCAGGAGGGTAATGCCCACGATGAGGGGGCTTTCCAGCAGCTGATCGATATAATCGTCGAACAGGTAACCGAGGATGAGTGCCGGCGCTACGCCCAGGGCGAGCTTCACATAGAACTGCCATTTTCCGAAATCAAAGAACTTTTTCCAGTACAATACTACCACCGCCAGAATGGCGCCCAGCTGGATGGCGATCTCGAAGAGCTTGGTAAAAGCGTCTTCATTGATGCCCATGAGACTGCTGGCAATGATCATGTGGCCGGTGGATGAAATGGGTATGAATTCGGTGAGTCCTTCAATGATCGCGATAAGGATGGCTTCTAATGTGCTCATGATTCAAATAAGAAAAGCGATGAGGCTTTCATCGCTATGTTAGAAATTCGGGTTACGGTGTTGAATTAGTCTTTCGGTTTGCGCATAATAGCCCATGCTTCCACAGCGAGGCCGAGGAGGATCACGATGGGAGCCAGGGTAATGCGGCGGAAGCTGTACACTTCTTCCGGTGAAAAACGGGCCGGATCGTCGGAACTGCCGCCCATCATCAGGAGGAAGCCGATCACGATCAGTACCGCGCCGGCCAGCATCAGCTGATAATTACCTTTCCCGAAGAGGGATTTGGAGGCAGATGGTTTGTTAACTTCTTTAGACATATCGGTGAATTAAGTTTAAATCAATATAAATCGTCGAGTTTGAGTTTGAGATATTTCATCACCGAGCGGTGGGTGCTGATGAAGGAAATACCGATTCCGAGTACGATGAGACCTATGAACAAGAGGCCCGTCAGCCAGTAATCGCGCATACCACGAAGACCCGGCAGGGCGGATTCCGCGAAATATATAAGGGCAATTAGGGTGGCGATGGCCAATACCGCAGAAATCGCCCCGTTAATGATGCTGCGCTGGTCAAACGGTTTGGCAATGAACCATCGGGTAGCACCCACCATCTGCATCGTTTTAATCAGGAAGCGGTTGCTGTACATAGCGAGGCGGATGGTATTATCGATAAGGAAAAGTACCACGATGGCCATCAGTGAACTGATCACCAGCAATACGATCCCGATCTTTTTGGCGATTTCCAGTACTTCAGACACAAGTGATTTCTGATAATACAACTCACGAACGGTAGACCGGGCCTGGATCTGCTGCTCGATAGCCATCAGACTATCTGGCTGCACATACCGGGCATACAGGCTGATATCGATACTGGCATACAGGGGGTTGAAGCCCAGTACTGCGAAGTTTTCTTCCGGGTTCTCCCGTTTGAACTTCTCCGCCGCCATTTCTTTCGACACATACTGTATTTTCTTCACATAGGGCATTACTGCGAGGGAATCCTTCAGCAGAAGCGCCTGATCTTCCTTCACATTATCGCGCAGGATCACCTGCAGCTCAATATTTTCTTTGTAATATTCGCTGAGATTCTTGGCATTGATCATGAAAAGCCCGAGCACACCTAACAGGATGAGCACGAGGGTGACACCGATGATCGAATATATATAAGACGGCTTCGATTTCTTTGCTGACATTTTCCCGGGTTGAGCCATTCGTCTATAGTTTATGGGCGAAAATAATAAAAATTGGGACTTATGTTTACTTTTGCCATCCCAAACGGTATTTTAACATATTTTATTATATGCATAAACGCCGGTTGGAAAATGTTTTGTGAATAAGTAATTTACAATAAATGCCCGGCTAACCCGGGCTTTCGATCATTATGGAGTACAATTTCAGGCAAATCGAGCGGAAATGGCAGGACCATTGGGTGAAAACCGGCGCCTACAAGGTTAGTAACGACAGCAATAAGCCCAAATGTTATGTGCTGGATATGTTCCCCTACCCATCCGGGGCCGGGCTGCACGTAGGGCACCCCCTTGGCTTCATCGCTTCGGATATCTATGCCCGTTTTAAACGGCTGAAGGGGTTTAACGTACTGCACCCCATGGGGTACGATGCTTTTGGCCTGCCCGCAGAGCAATATGCCATTGAAACCGGCCAGCACCCCGCAGTAACCACAGCTGCCAATATCCACACCTTCCGCCAGCAGCTCGATAATATCGGGTTCTGCTTCGACTGGTCGCGCCAGATCAACACCAGCGAGCCGGATTATTACAAATGGACACAACATATCTTCCTTCAGCTGTACGGCAGCTGGTATAACCGCCATGCCGCCAAAGCTGAAGCCATAGAAACACTCGTACGCATCTTCGAGCAGGAAGGCAACATCCACCAGGAATGCCCCGGCGACCGCAGCATCCGCTTCAGTGCAGACACCTGGAACGGTATGACGTATGAAGAACAGCAGCAAACCCTCATGGAGTACCGCCTCGCTTACCTCGCTTATGCCGAAGTGAACTGGTGCCCTGCTTTGGGTACTGTACTAGCCAACGATGAAGTGATCAATGGCGTGAGCGAACGTGGCGGCCACCCCGTAATCAAAAAGAAAATGCGCCAGTGGTTCCTGCGCATCACCGAATATGCAGACCGCCTGCTCGAAGGCCTCGAAAAAGTCCAGTTCAGCGAAGCCATGAAAGACATGCAGCGCAACTGGATCGGGAAAAGCCAGGGAGCGGAGATTAAATTCAACGTTGCCGGCAGCCTCAATAATATTGTGGTGTACACCACCCGCCCCGATACTATCTTCGGTGTAGACTTCATGGTGCTGGCCCCCGAGCACGAACTCGTGGAAGGCATTACCACCAGCGAACAGTTGCAGGCCATTACCGATTACCGCGAATATGTACAAAGCCGCTCAGAGCGCGAGCGCATGGCCGAAGTGAAACAAATCACCGGCTGCTTTACCGGCGCTTATGCCGTAAATCCGTTCGACGGGCGCAAGATCCCCATCTGGATCTCTGAATACGTGCTGGCCGGATACGGTACCGGCGCTATTATGGCGGTGCCCTGTGGTGATGCACGCGATTTCGGCTTTGCGAAACATTTCAATATTCCCATCACCAATATTATTGGCGACGCTTTCAACGGTGAAGAAGCTAATGCCACGAAAGACGCCATTCTCCAGAACAGCGATTTCCTGAACGGTAAACCCATGCGCGAAGCCATGGACCTTGTGGCCGACAAGATCGAGCAGCTGGGTATCGGCAAACGCCAGATCAATTACAAAATGCGTGATGCCGGTTTCAGCCGTCAGCGCTACTGGGGTGAGCCATTCCCTATCGTGTTCCGTAACGGTGTTCCTGAAGCAATGGACGCTTCCGAGCTGCCGCTTGAACTGCCGCATGTGGAAAATTACCGTCCGGGTGATGAAGGCGAAGGCCCCCTTGCTAATGTGACCGATTGGGTTAACCTGCCTTCCGAATCAGGTACTTCTATCCGGCGCGAAACGAATACCATGCCCGGCTACGCCGGCTCCAGCTGGTACTTCCTCCGCTATATGGACCCTCAGAATAAGGACACTTTCTGCGACCGTAAAGTATCTGACTATTGGGGACAGGTAGACCTCTACATCGGCGGTACAGAGCACGCCGTGGGCCACCTGCTCTACAGCCGCTTGTGGACGAAAGTACTGTTTGACCTGGGGCATATCGGGTTCGATGAGCCTTACAAGAAACTCGTGAACCAGGGCATGATCGGCGGCAGCTCGCGCCTCGTGTACCGCGTGCGCGGCACTAATCAGTTCGTATCCGCCGGCCTTGCTGACAAATACGAAACCGATGAACTGCATGTGGACGTGAACATTGTAGATGGTGTGGAACTGGATACTGAAGCGTTCAAAAAGTGGCGCCCGGACTATGCCAAGGCTACCTTCATCCTTGAAAATGGTAAATATGTTTGCGGCACGCTCATGGAAAAAATGAGCAAAAGCAAGTTCAATACCGTAAACCCGGATATGCTGGTGGACAAATACGGTGCGGATACCTTCCGTATGTACGAAATGTTCCTCGGCCCGGTAGAGCAAAGTAAGCCCTGGGAAACCAAGGGTATTGAAGGTGTGCACCGTTTCCTTAAGAAAACCTGGCGCCTGTTCTTCGACGAAAACAAAGGCCTCATCGTAAAGGACGAAGCCCCTGCTGCAGAAGAGCTTAAAACACTCCACCGTACCATCCGCAAGATAGAGGACGATTCTGAGCGCCTTTCCTTCAACACTGCCGTAAGCGCATTCATGGTTTGCGTGAATGAACTGACCGATCAGAAGTGCAGCAAGAAAGCCGTGCTGGAACAATTGCTCGTGCTGCTAACGCCTTACGCGCCGCATATGTGCGAAGAGTTATGGAGCGCCATCGGCAACAGCGGCTCCATCCTGGATGCATCTTTCCCCGTATTCGAAGAAAAATACGTGGTGGAATCTGCAAAGGAATACCCTGTTTCCGTTAACGGTAAGCTCCGCACTACCATCAATATCAGCCTGGATACTGATCCCGCGGAAGTGGAGCAGATTGCACTGGCCAATGAAATAGTACAGAAGTGGCTGGAAGGCAAAGCGCCCAAGAAGATCATCTTCGTGAAAGGTAAAATGATCAATATAGTGGTGTAATACCCACTACCGATATTGAGAAAAGCCGGCCCCCTGAGGCCGGTTTTTCTTTTTATCGCACTGTTTCCCCGCACGCCACCGCGGGTTTTATGTTTCCTGCGTTAAAAGCCTTTTTATACTCCGCCTGTCCGGTATCCTCGGGTTTCTTCTCAATATCCTGGTTACGCCTGATCGATGTTCTGTCAAAGTGCGCGTTTCACCTCTTCTTATGCGATAACCATACGGCTCCGGCTCATATGCCGGCCATGAAGAATCGTTGATAGATTCCCGGTGCTTTCGGAATAGCATGGCCCTTTCGCCCGGTTGCTTATCTGGATGTTGTGCCCGGGTTTTGCGTTCAGGTCTGATTTTCCTCCGAATGTCAGGGCGGGTGTGATGGTCCGGGAGCTGATCCGTGTTCCTGCACACATTCTTTTCCGATGGTTGCTGCGTATCCTGCACAGGAGGCTTCTCCGGCAGGTTACAGGTATGTAGCTTTGCGGAATGCTCACTTTCCGCGCGTATGTGCAGAACAGGGCTGGCGCTTTTTTCCTCCTGCGCGGGGATAGGTTGTGCGGCGGCGGCTAATGCCACATCTACGCCCGTCAGCTGCATTCTGTTATCCTCACAGTTCAGCATAGGGATGAAAGCTCCCTTCTCCCATATCATGAACTCTATTGCCATCGCGATAAACAGGGGGGAGCTGGTGCCGGCCGGTATCTGCACAGTAAGCTCTTCCGGTTTGACGAGTTGGTTCCCCTTCGAAAAAGGCGTGGAACTGGCGGATGTAAACGTAAACGTTTCTTGTCCGAAGTCCAGCACAGCTACGCCCATCTTCAGCCTGGCATGCGTGGCATGCTTCGGGAACCGGATAACGCCGGCCGGTGCAAAGGCAGGCATTCCGATACGAACGATGCCGGTGCTACGGTCAGTTGTATGGTGGAAAGGTATACTGGCGGGTAGCCCTGACTTCCCTTCCGGGTTGAAGCTAAAGTTTCCCAGCAAAGAAAGGTCTCCGTTCATGAGCATGCGGCTGCCCCTGGGCTGAGCGGAGTCGGAATTGATAACGGCTTTACAGACCCTGGTGAGCCGGCTGTGCAGCACATCATTCGCAACCCTGGGGATCATGGTACGAAAGGCTTTGCGTATCAATGCGCTGCCTTTGGCTGCCTGGCCAAACTCGCTTGTATTGATCCGGGCCTGTGCATAATTGGGGTCTTTGGCGAACCTTTTAGCCGTTGGTCCCCCCTTTCTTCTAAGTCCGTATTCACCGTTTCGCTTCCGGTAAATACTCATGTTTTGCGTTGGCCCCAGCATCTGCAAGAGGCCGCTTTGCGTGCTTGCCATAACGTTGTTTATTTTAAGTGAAAAATAAGTGTATCGGGCCTTGGTGGCCTTTCTACATCGACAATTCCAGTAGAATAAGATACGGAATCCTCACCAAATATCCATTTGTTATTCTCGTTTTCTCTGCTTCGGGGGGCAATAGTTCCACTTTGGGTCGTTTTGGGTCATAATGGGCGGCTTGGAGTCATTTTATACCCCTGGAGGTTAGGGCTCATCTGCCTTTCGTCTGCCTTTCGTCTGCCCTTCGTCTGCCTTTCATCTCCCTGTTAACCTGGCTTTATCTCCTGCACATTGTCCTGAAATAAGTTTACAACTGCCCCCTCTCCCCGGTATATCAACACCCACGGTCATGGAAAAATGTTCCGAAACACTGTTCTTCCGTGATAGATGGTTTCCGGGTACACGGATTCCTTATTATCTTTCCTAACCTAAATTGTCCTGCTATTATGAGACCATTATTACTGGGTATTATGGCCGCAACCCTGTCGATGCCTGCCTATGCCCAACAATCAGACACCTATTTCACCACATCTCCCACGCTCACCCCAGACGGGCAAACCGTGATCTTCAGCTTCGAGGGAGACCTCTGGAAAGCCGATATCCAACAACCCCAGGCCACCCGCCTCACGGCGATGCAGGGCAGCGAATCCCTCCCGAAAGTATCCCCCGACGGTAAATGGATCGCTTTCACCGGCACCCAGTTTGGCCGGGCCGATGTATTCATCATGCCCATCGCCGGCGGTGAAATAAAGCAGCTCACCGTTCATGATGCCAATGATCTCATGGACTCCTGGAGCTGGGATTCCAAATCAGTGTACTTTACCTCCAACCGCGGTGGTGCCCCCACTACCTACAAAGTAGGTATCGATGGCGGAACACCTGTTCGTGTGTTCAACCATTACTTTAATCTCATACACAACCTCTCCGAACACCCCTCCACCGGTGAACTCTTCTTTAACGATACATGGGAAAGCAGCTTCGCCGCTAACCGTAAACGTTATAAGGGCGACTTCAATCCCGATATCCAATCCTACAATCCAGCTACCAAACAATACAAGCAGTACACCAACTACCGCGGTAAAGACCTCTGGACTACCATCGACCGGAAAGGCAATGTGTATTTCGCTTCCGACGAGGCAAACGGGGAATACAATCTCTACACCTTTACCGGCGGACAGAAAAAAGCGCTTACCAAATTCCCTACTTCCATAAAGCGCCCGTCTGTCAGCGCTACCGGTAACCGCATCGTATTTGAAAAGGATTACCAGGTATGGGTGTACGACGTTGCTTCCGGCAAATCGGAAAAACTCGCCCTCCAGCTCTTCCGCAATCCGGTGCTCAATAAAGAGCAGGCCTTCGATGTGCGTGATCGCATCTCCAACTTTGATGTATCGCCCGATGGCAAAAAGCTCGCATTCATCTCCCGCGGCGAACTGTTCGTATCCGACATTGAAGGGAAGTTTGTACGTCAGCTCGAAGGGTCCGGCGAAAGAGTAACGGAAGTATGCTGGCTGTCTGACAATAAGACCCTGCTCTTCAACCAAACGCTGAATGGATACCTCAACATTTACACCATTGCTGCAGATGGTAACGGTACTGCCAAACAACATACCAGTGACAAGCGCAACAACCGCAGCATCAATCTCAATCATAACCGTACCGAAGCTGTATACCTCAGTGGCCGCGATGAAGTAAGAATCATCGATCTCAAAACACTGCAATCGCGCACCGTTGTTAAAGACGAGATCTGGGCATTCCAGAACTCCGAGCCACGCTTCTCTCCTAATGGTGAATACATCGTATTCAACGTTCGCCGTAATTTCGAGACAGACATCCTGGTACATCAGCTTAAAAAGAATATCACCACCAATCTCACCAACACCGGCGTTTCTGAAGTGGACCCCTTCTGGTCGCCCGATGGCAAGTACATCTACTTCGCATCTTCCCGCACCAGGCCCGCTTATCCTTTCGGTATGACCAACCCGAAGATCTACCGCCTGGCGCTCGACAAGAACGACGATCCTTTCCGTTCCGCGAAGTTCAATGATCTGTTCGAAGAGAAGAAAGAAGAGAAAAAAGAGGAGAAGAAGGACGATAAGAAAGATGACAAAAAGAAGGATGACAAAACCGACAAACCGGTTGTTGCAGCATCCGGCAAAAAAGATGATGCATCCGGTTCCGCTTCCGGCACTATTGTGCTCAACACTTCGCGCCTGATGCAACGCATCCAGCAGGTGTCTCCTGATTTCGGCTCACAATATGGTCCTTTCCATATCTCCGGAAAAGGAGATAAGGTTACCTTCTACTTCAGCTCCAACCATGAAGGAAGATATGGTCTGTATAAAACCGTATCCGAGCCATTTGAAAATACCAAGACCGAGCGTATCAATGGCAGCGAAAACATCAATGGCAATGTTGTGGAAGTAGACGGTAAGCTCTATGCCCTTGCCGGTGGTAACATCTGCAAACTGAACCCGGATGCCAACAAGATCGACCCCATCAGCATTGGCCAGACTTTCTACCGCAACCTGCACGACGAGTTCCAGCAGATCTACTTTGAAACCTGGGCCAACGTGGAAGAAAACTTCTACAACGCAGATTTCCATGGTACCAACTGGACCAAACTGCGTGACGATTACAGCCGCTACCTGCCGTATGTAAATAACCGTGCTGATCTGCGCGTACTGATCAATGACTTGCTGGGCGAACTGAACTCTTCGCACCTCGGGTTTAACTCCTTTGGTGATGAAGAGCGCATCAACCTCAGCTACCAGACCATGGAAACCGGTATCCTCTATGAAGAGCTGCAGCCTTACACCGTACGCCGCATCGTTGCCAATAGCAATGCAGACAGAACAGGTATAGACATTCGTCCCGGTGATGTACTCACTAAGGTTAACGGGAAGAAGGTGGACCCGAAACAATGCCGCGATCAATACTTCACCCGCCCCGGCTTCGAGCGTGAGATCACCCTCACTTTCGAACGTGCAGGTACACCTTTTGACGTACGCCTCCATCCTCAGGGCAGCGGCGATCTCGACCGTCAGCTATACGATGAATGGATCTATGGGAACGAACTGAAAGTGGACCAGCTCAGCAATAATCGCATCGCTTATACATATATGAAGAATATGGGCGGTGGAGAACTGGATAAATTCTTAATTGATATGGCCGGCAAGATCGGCAGCAAAGATGCGCTCATCCTCGACCTCCGTTACAACACCGGTGGAAACGTACACGATGAAGTACTGAAATTCCTGTCGCAGCGCCCTTATCTGCAATGGCAGTACCGCGAAGGTAAACCTTCGCCTCAGCCCAACTTTGCACCGGCAGGCAAACCCATTGTGCTGCTGATAAACGAGCAATCACTCAGCGATGCTGAAATGACCGCTGCAGGTTTCAAAGCACTGGGCCTTGGCAAAATCATCGGTACAGAATCTTACCGCTGGATCATTTTCACTTCCGGCAAAGGATTGGTAGACGGTTCTTTCTACCGCCTCCCCTCCTGGGGTTGCTATACCCTCGATGGTAAAAACCTCGAGAAGGAAGGTGTAGCCCCGGATATCTATGTTAAAACCAGCTTTACTGACAGGCTGGATGACAAAGATCCTCAACTGGAACGTGCTGTACAGGAACTGCTGAAAAGCATCCGCTAATATGTTCAACATGTAATTTTTTTATAGCAGGACCGGCAGGAATGCCGGTCCTTTTTTTGCTGCGTAATCGATGTAACTAACCCAGCCTGCCAATGCCCCGTGCTTACCGGTATACCTCCCGGAAAACTACGAACCCAATTATGTCATATGCCGGCCCGGCGCACTACCCGGATCATCATCCCCCATTCAGATAATCTTCCAGATCGTCCTGCGTCACACACATTGCCCGCAGCGCCTGCCGGATGATGAAGGGCGGCACAGGATCTGTAAGCCGGGATAATACTACAGGCCTCATACCCTCGCGGCCCGTCCATTGCTCGTGACCGCCTGACAGCAGCCTGAACCGGTAACCTTTCCGGATAAGAAATGTCCGGAACGTATCCAGCGATACGACTTCACTATAATCTGACTGCTGTTTCATGTATGTTGTATGATTTACAACTAATAAGAAATCTCATTTGCCAACGTCTCCAACGATTTCCATATTGAAAGCGCAACATTCCCGGGGCCTATACTTTAATCAGGAACACAAGTTTAAATACACCCGCTACTTTCATGGAAACTACCACAGCAACCACAACTCCATCACTTAAAAAGCATTACTCCCCCGGGTCGTATATTGAGATACGTCCGTTCCTTTACATTATCATATCGTTTGTTTGAATTTACCTGACGGAAGTACCTACTTCCAGCCGTAAGCAGAATGGCCGCATTACCGAACCCGTCCTCAGACAGGCCATTATTTCCTGCAACTCCTGAAACCGGATCATCGGAGAATACCAGATCCCTGCTTCTTCCATCCATCTGCTCTCCCGAATCGCCTCTTCCAGTTTTCCCTCCTTCCAAACCGTTTGCAGCAATACACCCGCCATCACTTCCAGCGAATCATATGCTGCCTTGCGGCTGCGGCCATATCCTGTTACCCGCAATGATGGTACATGCGCATGCCAGCAGCCTCCCGCATCCCGGAACAATACCCCGGCCGCACGCAACCGGCAAGCTCCCGGCCCATCAAAAACAATACGCTTCGTAATCATGGATTTGTTTACAGCAATCGGCATCGCTGTGGAGTAAATTTAAAGGGAAAGTTGACCCGGGAAATGAAAAAAGGGTGAGGATATCTCCGAGTTTCAGGGAATATCTCCGAAAAACAAAGATTGTGACGTATTTTAATTGCATGAAAAGGTTTTTGACTATTCTCTTCGCAGCTTTTTCCTGCATGCAGGCTTCCGCACAAGACCGCAGCATCCAGGTTATGACGTTCAACGTCCGTTATAACTCACCTAAAGACAGCATCAATGCATGGCCTAACCGTAAAGACCGCCTCGTTTCGCAGGTACTTTACCACCGCCCGCAACTCCTCGGCGTCCAGGAAGCCCTGTGGGATCAAATGCTCGACCTCAATAATGCCCTCCCGCAATATAAATACCTTGGGGTAGGACGGAACGATGGCGATAAAAAAGGGGAGTTCTCCGCCATCTTCTACGACACCACCCGCCTCCGCCTGCTCGAATCCAACACCTTCTGGCTCTCGGAAACACCGGATAAAATAGGCGCCAAAGGCTGGGATGCCGCCATTGAGCGCATCGTGTCTTACGGCAGGTTCCGGGATAAAACAACCGGTAAGATCTTCTACCACTTCAATACCCACTTTGATCATATGGGCAAAATTGCCCGCCGCGAAAGCGCGAAGCTCCTGCTTGAAAAAGTAGCCGCCATCTCCGGAAAACTGCCCGCAGTTGTAACCGGCGATTTCAACGCCACGCCCAATGATGAACCCATCCGCGTAATCGTAGACACCCAAAATCCGCTCCGCTTCACCGATGCCAAAGCCATCAGCCAAACACCGCACTATGGTCCCACAGGCACTTTCAATGGCTTCCGCGCACATGAAACCGGCGACGAACCCATTGATTACATTTTCCTGAAAGGCCCGTGGAAAGTGCTGCAGCACGCCACCATTTCCCAGACATGGAAAGGCCTCTTCGCCTCCGACCATTTTGCCGTGGTTGCGAAGCTCCAGCTCTGATTGCTATAATACCCATCATAAACAAGGGCGGACCGTAATGGCCCGCCCTTGCGTTTTATATCATTTCTGTACTTCTATTCTTTCGTAACACGGGTAGGGGTATCCTTACCACCTACAATAGTACCCGAGCTAACAGCGATCGCATTGATGATATCCGCGATGTTCTGCATGTCCAGCGATTCGATCTCATCATCTACACTGTGATACAGTTTGTCTTTATCGATCTGTGTAGTGGAAATGGTATGAGCCGGCACGCCCAGTTTGGCCAGCATGGCATTATCTGAACGGTAGAACAATTGTTGTTCGGGATACGGATCGGGATGGAACCGGAATGCGGAGCCTTCGAGGTTGCGTTGCAGGATAGGCCCGAAATCAGACCGCTCAAAACCGGTAATGAACGCACTGTTACGCCCGAATTTAGATTCCTTGCCGATCATTTCGATGTTAAACATCGCCACAACCTGGTCCGGGTTCACTTCGCGGGAAAAGTACCGGGAACCGAAACCGCCAATCTCTTCGGCAGTAAATGCGGCGAAAATTACGGTACGCTCAGGAGGGTTTTGTTTAAAGTAACGGCTGAGCAGGATCACGGCCGTAATGCCGGAAGCATCATCGTCTGCACCGTTGGCGATACTGTCTTCCGAAACGGATTTCAGTACACCGATATGATCGTAGTGGCCGGAGAAGATCACGAACTCATCCGGTTTGCTGCGGCCACGGATAAGGCCCACCACATTGTGGAGCGATTTTGCCCCGGGCACGAGCGTCAGGGAATCTGCCGGGTAAATGGTGCGGCCTTTCATGGCAAAAGGCTGGCGGTAGCTGGATGCTCCCGGCAACTTCTCCAGTCCGCTGGCGGCAAATTCCGCTTCAATGAAAACGGATGCTTTTTCAATACCGGGAGAAAAGGTCATGCGGCCCATCATACTGTCGGCAGCAAGCGCCGAAATAATGCGGCTCACCTCTTTCACGTCGGCCTGCTGTGCGCTGGCACCCAGGCTGGCAGAGAGCATCAGGGCGGCGGCGATAATTTTTCTGGTCATAGGCAGATGTCAAGATTTGCTTAAAAATAAACGATATTCATATCCTCGCCAATTTCTCATTACTTTTGACGCTGAATGGCTACAGACATGTCCAATCCGAACCTTAGACCAGAGGAGAACAGATTGAGCGCTGCGGAGAAAGAATTCGAGAACAGCATCCGGCCCAGGGAGATCATAGATTTTTCCGGGCAGGATCAGATCATCGAAAACCTCAAAGTGTTCATCAAAGCGGCGAAAATGCGCGATGAGGCCCTCGATCATATTCTTTTCCACGGTCCTCCGGGCCTTGGTAAAACTACCCTCTCACGCATCGTGGCTAATGAGCTGGGTGTAAACATCCGTGAAACATCCGGCCCTGTAATCGAAAAACCCGGCGACCTTGCCGGCCTGCTCACCAATCTGGAAACGCGCGATGTTTTGTTTGTAGACGAAATTCACCGCCTCAGTACCGTTGTGGAAGAATACCTGTATTCTGCCATGGAAGATTACCGGATCGATATTATGATTGATTCAGGACCCAACGCCCGAACCGTACAGATCAATCTCCACCCGTTCACGCTGGTAGGTGCCACCACCCGCTCCGGCCTCCTTACGGCCCCGCTACTCAGTCGTTTCGGCATCAAAAGCCGACTGGAATATTATAATACCGACACGCTGCAACGCATCCTCTGGCGCGCGGCCGGCCTGCTGGGCACCAAGATCACTTCTGATGCTGCTTCGGAAATTGCCCGCCGCAGCAGGGGTACCCCCCGTATTGCCAACGGCCTCCTGCGCCGGGTACGCGATTTCGCACAGGTAATGGGCAATGGTGTCATTGACCTCGGCATTGCCCAGTTCAGCCTCAAAGCGCTGAGCGTGGATGAATATGGCCTTGATGAGATGGATAACCGCATCCTCTCCACTATTATCGACAATTTTAAAGGCGGACCGGTTGGTATCACTACCATTGCAACTGCCGTTGGGGAAGAGTCCGGTACACTGGAAGAAGTATATGAGCCTTTCCTTATCCAGGAAGGCTTCATCAAACGCACCCCACGCGGCCGTGAAGTGACAGAAAAAGCCTACATCCACCTTGGAAGGAACCCTAATAGCAGAGGGTCGCAACTCCTGTTCTAATACATTATAAACCAATATATTATTAACAGAAAGGCCGGTTGAGTATATCAACCGGCCTTTCATTATAGTAAAACATTCAGCATCAGTCTTTCACCACAAGGCGGAAGCCGTTACCGTGAATGTTCACGATTTCGATATTAGAATCGTCTTTGAGGTATTTCCGGAGCTTGGCGATATACACGTCCATACTACGGCCATTGAAGTAGGTATCGCTGCCCCAGATCTTCTTCAGTGCTACTTCGCGCGGGAGCAGGTCGTTCTTATGCTCACAAAGCATGTGCAGCAGTTCGTTTTCTTTGGGAGAAAGCGTATGTGCATCCGTTCCTTTGGTGAGGGTGCGCAGGCGGGAGTTGAAATGGTATTGCCCGATATTGAACTCAAACTGTTCCTCTTCTTTATTATTCAGCTCCTGGTTGCGTTTCAGGATCGCTTTGATCTTCAGCAGCAGCAGTTCAGAGTCGAAGGGTTTGGAGATATAATCGTCGGCCCCCAGTTTATATCCCTGAATAATGTCTTCCTTCATGGTTTTGGCAGAGAGGAAAAACAGGGGAATATCGGGGTCCACGTCGCGGATTTCTTCTGCCAGCTTGAAACCGTCCATATTAGGCATCATAATGTCGAGCAGGCAAATGTCGAACTTGTCCCTGCGGAAGGCTGCCAGTGCCAGAATACCATCCCTGCTAAGCTCCACATCGTAATCGTTGAGTTCCAGGTAGTTCTTTAATACCATCCCGAGGTTGGTATCATCTTCGGCCAGCAGGATCTTGGGTTTGCGTTCTTCCATATTTAAAATTAATTGTGTCTGAAACAAATATAACAGATAAAGATGAATCCGGTTCGGGGTTTAACGCTTCTTTATGAGAGAGGAAAGCGCCCAGCGGAGGTTAGAGAAGCTGATCATGTCCACTTTAATGCTGCCCACGGAAATAGGACTGTCTACCCGCAGGGGGATTTTATTGGCATCATCGCTTACCCAAACCGTCATTTTCTCACCACCTTCGAAGATGGTGCCCTTGATGAGCAGGGGCTTGAACTTGATAGCACGGAACTTGCCGTAGCGGGTATCCACTTCTTCCTTGCCGATGTACCGGATGTAAATATCGAACACCTCATCGTCGAGGAACATGGAGAAGGGGATCTTATCGCCTGGTTTGTATTTATTGAAATCGATGTTACGGGCGTAATAGATAGAGGAAATAACGTCCTGAATGCAGGCGGGGACCTTAAATGTGCCGGTGGTGCTCACGGCGGTGGAGTTTTCCCGGTTGAAGCCCACGTTATTATATTTCTTGTAACCGCCTTCGTTGATATTTCGGATAAATCGCATGGGAAGCAGGGTGGCGGTATCGATGTAACTTTCGTAGCGGTCGCGCACTTTGAAGAACCAGTCGTAAGAGCGGTATGTTTTACCATCGCCCACCACATGATATGCGTCTCTGTTATTGTATTTAACAAGAGAGCAGTTAAAGGTGGCTTCGCCGGCACCTACGAATACATTACCGAGATTGTAAAAGACTTTCAGGGTGATGGATTCGCCGGCCCTGAAGCTGGTATTGACGATCCCGCAGAAGTTAGTCTGCGCATCAGATGCGTTGGAAATCGCCAGGCCACAAAGCAACAGTAAAAAATACTTCATCGATCGATCGCTATTTATCTCTGAAAATCTTCACGCCAAGGAGCAGCACGGAGCCGATGGCGGCGGGCAGCACCAGGTTTATAAGCCAAATGGCCACAGTAGCGGCCAGAATGCCTGCGGCGTTGGCACTGAGGAGGCCCAGGAAGTGGAGGCTGACGCTACCCCTGAGGCCAATTTCCGCAATGGCCACAGTGGGGATCACTGCCATGACGAGGTAAATTACACTGATCATGAAAAAGCCCTGCCACCACACAAATGCAACTCCCAACGCATATAATAAAATCAAATATTGTGCCGTAAACACCATGTAACGGATTGCACTAAGATATAGCAGGGTCCGCAATTCGGCTGGGGAATACCGCACGATCACCATGATGAAAACCTTCACTTTCCGTAACCACTTCACCCGGTCTACCAGTGTTATGATGATCCTTAGCCGAAAATAAAGGAATAAAACGGTGACGCAAACGAGTATAAGTAAAGCAAGCGTTAATTTTTCCCTAAAACCGGGAGAGGATGAAGCCAGCCCCGTAACATCGAACCGGGAGATGTAATATATCCCCCCTGCAAGGCCGAAAAGAAGCGTGGCGATAATCTGTGAAAAGCTGCCTACTATGGTGGCCGCAATGGATTTAAGTTTGCTGGCGTTGCTGAGATAAAGCATCCGGCCGCCATATTCACCGATGCGGTTGGGTGTACTCACCGATACCGACACTCCGGTAAAGATGGCCGAAAAAGCCCTCCTGAAAGGCACTTCTTCCAGCGGACTAACCAGTATTTGCCATTTCCGTGCTTCAATCCCCCAGTTCACCAGCATCATGAAAACCACCATCAGCAATAGCATCCACCCCCTGTCTGCCACGATCTCCTGAATATGCGTCCAGGCTGCCGGAAGGTTGTCCTGATGCCGTATCTGCCTAACAATCGCAAAGGTTAACCAGGTGAAGAGGGCGCCGCCGAGGACGTAATTGAGGATTATTTTGGTACTTTTGTTCAGACTTCACACATTTTGGCAAAAATACTCTCCGCTTGGCAAACAATACGAAAATAATTCTTGGGATAGACCCCGGCACCATTATTATGGGCTATGGCCTTATCGCCGTAAAAGGCCAGCAGGTGGATATTATCAAAATGGATGTGCTTAAACTCAATCCCAAAAAAGATCACTACGAAAGGCTCCAGGCTATCCACGAACGGATGAATAAGATCATTCTGGAGCACAAACCAGTTTGCTGTGCCATTGAAGCACCCTTCTTCGGGAAGAACGTGCAGTCGATGCTCAAACTTGGCAGAGCGCAGGGTGTGGCCATTGCCACCGCCATGCAGGCAGGACTTACCGTAGCGGAATACTCCCCCAAAAAAGTAAAACAGTCGATCACCGGCAACGGTAACGCCAATAAGGAACAGGTGTGGCAAATGCTGCAACGTATCCTCAAATTCACGGAAGTGCCGGAATATCTTGATGCCACCGATGCGCTGGCCGTGGCCGTATGCCATCACTTCCAGGACAGCAGCCCGCTCTTAACTACCGGTAAATCAAAAGGCTGGGATAAATTTCTGCAGCAAAACCCTGAAAGGCTGACCAAGGCAAAAGGTTAATTGAACATAAACCGCCCGGCCGATGTTTGTTAATTGAGAAATTGTACTTATTTTGAACTGAATTCTGATGGAGGCGCCCTGAATTAGTACCGCTTGGCGCACACTACAATGTGTTACTCATGAAATTTTTACCTTTTATCACCCCTAATTTTTTTCGTAGATGGATACGAAGGCTAGAATTTTACTAGTGGAGGATGATTACAACCTGGGTGCTATTACCAAAAAACGTTTGGAAGAATCCGGATACGAGGTTACCCATTGCTCTGATGGGGAAATAGCCTGGAAAACGTTTCAAAAAAGCCTGTACGATATATGCCTGCTGGACGTTGTGATGCCTAAGAAGAACGGCTTTGAGCTGGCAAGGCAGATACGGCAAAAGAACGACCTGATCCCGATTCTCTTCCTCACATCTAAATCGCAGGACGAAGATAAGATCAGCGGTTTCAAGCATGGTGCTGACGATTACGTTACCAAGCCCTTTTCCATGCAGGAATTGCTGCTTCGCATTGAAGTATTCCTGAAGCGCACCCGACCACTAAATGCAGACAAGCGTACTACCTATACCGTAGGCAAAACCACCTTCGATTATGGCGAGTTGAAACTGATGGACAGTGCGGGCAAATTAAAAGCCAGCCTTACCCAGAAGGAAGCCGACCTGTTGAAGTTTTTCTGCGAGAATGCCAATAAAACCCTGAAAAGAGAAGAAATCCTTTACCACGTTTGGGGAAAAGACGATTATTTTCTCGGCAGAAGCATGGATGTATTCATCACCAAAATCCGTAAACACTTCCTGGACGATAAAGACGTGAAGCTCGAAACGCTCCACGGCATCGGGTTCAAGTTTTATGTTCCCACGCTTTAAGCGTTACGTGCCAGTTCAGCTACTATTTTTTCCTGGATTGCCTTCAGTTCATCCGGCTGCAGCTTCAGCTTATGGCGGGTGAAGTTGAGATCGTCTGCCGAATTAATCGGCACCAGATGCAGATGTGCATGCGGCACCTCAAGCCCCATTACGCTGATACCTACACGGTTGCAGGGCACCACGGCTTCAATGGCCCGGGCAATGGGGCGTGCGAAAAGCAGCCATTCCGCCAGGTAAACATCGTCCACATCAAAGAATTTGTCTACTTCCGTTTTAGGGATCACGAGTGTATGCCCTTCCATCATAGGGAAGATATCCAGGAAAGCGTAGAAGCGGTCGTTCTCCGCGATCTTGTAACTGGGGATTTCGCCGTTGATGATTTTTGAGAAGATAGTCATAGGAAATGTTTTAAGCCGTGATAAAACTACAATTTTTGACATAAAAAAAGGCCCCCGTTTCGGCGGGGGCCTTTTCTATATACTTTCAGCCGCATTACACGGTGATGTGATCGATTTTGAAACGGAACTTGCCATTGGGCGCTACCACATCAGCTTCCTCACCTACCTTCTTTCCCAGCAGGCCTTTGCCAATGGGAGAAGTAACAGAGATTTTGCCCAGCTTCAGATCTGCTTCCTTTTCGGAAACAAGCTGGTAAGTGATGGTTTTCTTATTGGCCACATTGGTTATCGTCACTTTACAGAGGATGGATACTTTAGAAGTATCAATTTCATCAGCTTCCACGACGCGTGCTGTGGCGATGGCGTTTTCCAGCACGGCGATCTTTGCTTCATGAAGGCCCTGCGCTTCCTTTGCCGCGTCATACTCCGCATTCTCTTTCAAATCACCTTTCTCACGCGCTTCAGAAATCGCACGCGCAATCTCAGCCCTTCCTTTGGTCTTAAGTTGCGTCAGCTCATCCTTCATTAGTTCAAGGGTCGCTTTGGTAACATAATTTACGCCAGACATACCTGATTGTTTTTATTAGACAGAAAAAAAAATTAACGTCCTCACTTGCGCAAAGACGTCAATCAGTATCAGTATTGCAAATATAACTTTTTTTCGTTCCGGACCACCCCCTGCATCAAATATTAAAATGCTTAATATGGAGGGTTTCCCCTATGCTAGAGATGCAATTTTTCCAGCACTACTTTTGCCATTTTAATGCTCGCTTCATGGCTGTAGCCTGCAATATGAGGGGTAATTACCGCCCGGGGAGAGGCCAGCAGATATTGAAACTCCGCCTGTTCGGTTTCGCTGTATGTCTCCAGCTTTTCGTTCTCCAGTACATCGAGTGCGGCACCTTCCAGCGTACCGTTTTCCAGCGCTTTCACCACATCGGCCGTTTTCACCACTTTACCCCTCGAAGTGTTGAGCAGGTATACCGGTTTTTGGAAAGACCGGAAGAAGTCCATGTTCCCCAGATGCCGGGTTTCCTCCGTTAGCGGCAGGTGCAGGCTCACAATATCTGCCTCGTGGTAAAGCTCTTCAAGGGTGGCCTCCTGTACAAATTCGTCTCCGAAACCGGTTTTATACTTGTCGTAAGCGAGGATTTTCATCCCGAAACCGCGCAGCCGCTGTGCAAAAGCACCGCCGGTATGCCCGTAACCTATGATGCCCACTGTACGTCCGCCCAGCTCCCAGGCCCGGTTGCCATCGCGTTCCCAGATGCCCTCACGCAATTCCAGACTGCTTTTCAGAAGGTTATGCATGAGCATAATGAGCATACCCACTGCCTGCTCCCCAACGGTATCGCGGTTACCTTCAGGGCTGCTCGCCAGCCGGATGCCTTTGGATGCAGCATACGCCGTATCTATCAGCTCCATCCCCGAACCCAGCCGCCCTATCCATTCCAGCTGTGTGGCGCGGTCCAGCATCGCGGCATCCACTTTAATGCGGGTGGTCACGATGAGTCCGGAAGCTGTATGGATGGAATCTGACAGTTCGTTGTAGGAGATGGAAGGCCGGTAATCAACGGTGAAGCCCTTTGCCTGTAATTCGTTGATCAGATATTCGTGTACTTTGGCCGTAATGATTACTAGCTTGCTCATAACATATGTTCGGTAAGGGCAACGAAATCAGCTACTGTCAGCTCTTCCGCCCGTTTCGTAAATATTGGTTCCTGTAAAAACTCTTTCTTAAAATGCCCTTTCAGGGGGTTCCGTAATTGCTTGCGGCGTTGCCCGAAGGCGGTTTTTACCAGCAGCATGAACTTTTTCCAGTTCTTCACTTCATAAGGCTGTTCGAGCCGGGTAAGGCGGATCACGCCTGATTTAACCTTAGGGGGCGGGTTAAAGCAGTTCTCATGCACATCGAAGAGATATTCGATCTTGTACTCCGATTGCAGCAGTACGCTGAGGATGCCGTATTCCTTGTTGCCATGCCCGGCAGCTATCCGCTGTGCCACTTCTTTCTGGAACATGCCTACTACGAGGGGCACCTGCGCTTTCCATTCCAGTACACGGAACATGATCTGGGTGGAAATATTATATGGGAAATTACCGATAACAGCGAAAGAGCCTGTAAACGGCGGCGGCGTTTCCAGGAAGTTTTCGTTGATCAGCTTCCCCTGAATGGCGGGGTAGGTTTTCTCCAGGTACTGGACCTTTTCAGTGTCCAGTTCCACGGCTTTGAAGCTGATATCCGGGATTTCAAGGAGATATTTGGTGATAGCTCCCGCGCCGGGGCCTACCTCCAGCAGCTGCATTCCCGGGGTAACGGGCAGTGCATCCACAATCTGACGGCACATGTTCTCATCCCGGAGGAAATGCTGGCCTAATGACTTCTTTAGCGTGTACATGAAACAGAATAAGCCGCAAATTTACGGAATCCCCGGCAGTTTGTTCCCGGCGGCCCATCTCTCAACTATAACTCCTATATTTGTAGGATATTTCGGAATACTCATGAGCTCAGCAAACGCACATACGCACCGCCCCGTGATCGGGATCTCCGCAGGGGATTTGAACAGCATCGGCCTGGAGATCATCATCAAGACTTTCGCGGACAACCGTATGCTTGAATTGTGCACCCCAGTTGTATTTGCCTCTAACAAGGCGATCAACTTTTACCGCAAACTGCTCAACGAGAACAATTTCAATTACCAGAGCATCAAGGATTTCACGAAACTGAACCCCAAGCAGGTGAGCGTATTCAACTGCTGGGAGGAAGAAGTGCAGATCACGCCGGGCGTACTGAACGAGATCGGTGGTAAATATGCCGCCCGCTCCCTCGCCGTGGCAGTGGAAAGCCTTAAAAACCGTGATATCGAAGGGCTTATTACCGCTCCCATTCACAAAAAGAACATCCAGTCGAAAGATTTCGACTTTACCGGACATACCCCCTACCTCCGCAATGCTTTCGCAAGTAAAGACGTACTCATGTTCATGACGGCCGACAATATGCGTGTAGGCCTCCTCACCGAGCATGTTCCCGTTTCGGAAGTAGCGAAGTATGTGACCAAAGAAAACATCCTCTCCAAGATCGCCATGATGAAAGACAGCCTCATCCGCGATTTCGGTATTGATAATCCCCGTATCGCGGTATTAGGCCTCAACCCCCATGCGGGCGACGAAGGGCTGATCGGCAACGAGGAAATCCAGCAGATCACTCCTGCTATCCGTGAAGCTAAGCAGCGTGGCACACTCACCTTTGGCCCCTATAGTGCTGATGCCTTCTTTGCCCGTGAAATGTACGCGCAGTTCGACGGCGTACTGGCCATGTATCACGATCAGGGCCTCATCCCCTTCAAATCCCTCGCCAGCGGCGAAGGTATCAATTACACCGCCGGCCTCCCCATCGTACGCACCTCACCCGATCACGGTACCGCCTTCGACATTGCAGGCAAGAACGTGGCCGACGAAGCATCTTTCCGGCAGGCCGTATTTTCCTGTCTCGACATCATTGCCCAGCGGAAGGAATATGCCGAAAACACCCGCAATCCCCTCAAGAAAACGGAGCTTACTTCCGAAAGAGGCGCCGTATAAGGTTTTAGAGGTAAAACGCAATCATCTCCAGAAATCCATCTCCTTCTTCGTAGAACAGCTCATTACGGCCGTTCAGCTTAAACTCTATGTCCTGCAGGGAATCTATCCCCGCCACCTCTCCGTGCAATAACCCTATCAGCCGGAACATCTGCTGACGGTCGTACCGGTAGGTGGCCCCGCCTATAAACTGTTCAAGGTACCCAACCAGCGCACGGTAAACCGGACGGGATGCAGGAGGGATCTTATCTTCCGGTAGCTTATAATCCATCAGCACCACGTTCGTTTTATTAGGCGTGCGGAAGATCTGCATAGTATTGAGGAATAATTCGTCCGTCACATAATGCACCACCCCTTCATAAATGACGAGGGTAGGTTTTTCGGGAGAATACCCCGCATCCCGGAGCCGCTCCAGCAGATGCAGGGTATCTGTGATATCCGCCTGAATGAAATGTATGGGTTCCCCTGGTGGCAGCAACCGGTTGTAAAGGGCTGATTTAACGGGCATATGTGCCGCATCGATCTCATAAACGGCACTCACGGCAGAACGGTGGTGTTCGAGTATGTAAAGGGAAAGCGGGTCTAACCCCGCACCGGGGATGCACACCTGAATGGGGTTGCCCTCCTGCAGGTATTGCTCCAGCAGGTAACGCACAAACAGCTTGCGGTAGCGCAGCGCTGTTCCGTAATGTTGCCAGGTTTGATTCAGTTTCGCAGAAATATCCTGCACATCGCCGAAATCGAGCAGGGAAAAATATTCGCCGGCGAGGCCTGCCTGGTACAATGGCTGTGCCTGTAGTAGTACCATGGCGGAAGTGGGCGCCACTTTCAGTTTGTGATCGAGCAGTTCTTCTTCCATCGCGTGTCCTTTAAGGGTTATCAACACCGCTCCGGGCGGACGTTAAAGATAACACGCGGCGCTGCATCGGCCCTTCAGTTGCAAAACCAACAGGGGTCAGGGTTTGCGGCCGGTATGAAAGTAAGTTTGGATGGATTTGACGTAGTCCTGAAATGCCGTTTCTCCTTTTGCGGTGATGTGGCAAATGGTGAGTGGATAATTATCCTTGAATTGCTTGGTGACTTCTATATACTCCGCTTCTTTCAGCTTATTGATCTGCACACTGAGGTTGCCCGCCGTTGCGTTCGTCTTCTCCTTCAATACGGTAAATTCCGCTTCTTTCTCACGCATCAGCACAGACATTACGGCCAGCCGCAACTGGGAGTGTAACACCGGGTCCAGTTCTTTAAACACCATCACGATCGTTTGGATTACAAAAAATAACTTCGGGCGGAAAGCATGTTCCGCCCGTAAAATATAAAAAATTAAGGAACCATTTTCAGCAACTCCTTCGTATAGGCTTCACCCCAACGCGGTGCAATATTGCTCTCCGGCTTAAAGGTTGTGTATTTCTGCAATGCCAGATTAAACATTTCCTTCGCCTTCACCTTGCTGCCGCCGAAAGCTTCGGGCGTAAACAGCAGGTTTTGCCCCTGCAGCATGTACACACGCGGGTTCTCCGGATTCAGCGTACGTGCTTTCTCCAACAGCTCGGCAGACTCAGTTCCATACCGCATACCGCGCGACATAGGATCTACCGCGATGCGCGAAGATGCGATTAGCGACAACAGGCAGGAAAGTTCGGAATCCTGCCCTTTCAACGCTACTGCTTTTTCTGCCAGCAGAGATGCTTTGTCGGAGATGGGATCTACTTTGGTTTTGTCTTCTGTCATGAAGGCTTCGTTCACGAGGCAATAAGCAGCATAATAATACGGGAGCCATTGCGTTTTCTCGGCTTCGGCGATACGTTCAAAGGTATTTGCCAGCGTGTGCAGGTTCGCGGGCTTAAAGGTGCTGAAACTGTCCAGCAGCGATACCTGCTGCTGCATGGCGGTCTCGTAACGGTCCTGCGCGGAAGCGTTGCTTGTTACAACGGCCAGCAGTAAAAGATAAGCAAGAATGGATTTCATATTGTCGGATTAAAGGGTTGATGATGAGATATTGTTATTGACGGTCTATCATTTCCTGGCGGCGGTCCATACCAAAGCTCATGAACATACCCACATAAAAGAACCGGGGCGCCATTGGCTCCACTACCCTGCTGCGCAGTTTATCTGTCGAATACCGGAAGCCATACTGCTGCTCCGTGCCGAGCACGTTGCTCATGGTGAACACAAAAACGGTAAACGCCTTGCCTACAGTAGTGAGGTAGTTGACATTGATGCTGAGTGTATTGAGATTGCGCGTCCTGTCTTTCATAAACTCAATTTCCGGGCGGCTCGGATTGTAGTAAGGGCGCCCTGTTGCGAAGGTGTATGTACCTCCCAGGTTAAGCTGCCATGCAGGGATGTAATGTTTGTACACCAGCGTAGCGGTATGCTCTGCCGCAAAGTCGGGCTGCACTTCATACGGGTAATTCAGGTGATCGCGTTTGGTATCGAGCCAGGAATAAGAGATCCAGTAATCGGCATTCTTGATGAGCTTTTTATCGCGCCAGAAAAGCTCCGCTCCTTTGGCATAACCGGTGCCCCTGTTATTAAAAGTCGGTACTGTTTTGATAAGGTCGTGATATTGTTTGTAGAAAAACTCCGTGCGGAACACGCGGAACTGTGAGATGTGCTGATAGCTGGCGATGTAATGCGTGGCACGCATGTAACCGAGGTTATGATCGAAGCGGAGATATTGCTGTTCCGGTTTCTGGTAGAACTCCCCATAGGCCAGCGCCACCTGGCTCTTTGCATCCACTTTATAGGCGATGGAAGCACGCGGGGCAATGTTGGGAGAACGGAGCAGCGAAGAGTATTCATACCGTGTACCAAGCCGCCCTACAAACCGAGGTGTAAAATATATATCAGCTTCCGCGAAAGATGCGGTGTAGCCGTCTACATAATCGGCCTGTAATTCATTAAACTTCGAACCTTCTGTTCCATACTGATATTCGCTGCCGAGGCGGAGCACGGAAAACTTACCGAGGTTCTTCGAAAGCACTGCCCGGAACTGTGAGAGATCCTGCCGGGTGCGGATGCGCGTGGGGCTGAGCTGCACGCCAATAGTATCCATGGAAATACGGTCGCGGTTGGTGCTGTAAGATGTTCCCAGCTGGATCTTCCAGCCTTTACCTAAACTTTCCTTCCAGGACACATTCGTATAGAGGTATTGGTTGGTAAGCCTGAACTCTTCGTCCTTCCCCGGGTACTCAAGACTTTCGCCCCTGAATCCGAAACGGCCCCAGGAACCCATCACAAAGATCTTGAGCATGCCGTTGCGGGATGTCTTGAGTCGGTAATTGGCGGAAGAGTTCACGAACTCCGGCGATACTACCGGATCCTGCTTTTGTTTCATCAGTTTGAAATACGGCCAGAGGTTCACATAATCCAATTCGAAACCATAGCCTTTCTTTTTGTCTTTAGACAGTTTATCCACACCTACAGCAGGCCCTACTGAACCGATGCCCAAAGTATAAGACGAACGCTCCGGCAGGTCTATCGACTCTAAAACGAGTGCAGAGCTGAGGCCCTGACCATATTGGGCGGAGTAACCGCCACTGCTGAAAGTAGTGCCTTTAAAAAGGAACGGAGAAAAACGGCCGCGTGCCGCAAAGTCGGGCATACCACTGCTAAAGGGATTACGAACGATCATACCATCGATGAAGGTTTGTGTTTCGTACCCGGTTCCCCCACGAACAAAGAGCCCTTCCTTCTCCCCCACCTGCTGTGCGCCGGGCAGGGTTTTAAGCGCACTTACGATATCGGCATTGGCACCGGCGGTGGTCACAATATCGAGCGGCTTCAGCACGGTATTTTTTTTCTCGTCGCTGGCTTCGAAGCTCCCGGCGGAGATGGTCACCATCTTCAGCTCGTTCACCGTTTCTTTAAGGATGAGAAGTAAGGGTGCTGAAGAAGAAAGGTCGGCCTTCACTTCAATGGAACCATAGCCGGTAAGTGATGCCGTAATGAGCCGCTCGCCCTTTTCGGAAGTGGTAAAGGTAAAAGTTCCGTCTTTCGCGGTGGTAGCCCCGTCGTAGGAACCTACAAGCGCAATATTTACGCCTGCAAGGGGCCTTTTTCGGGCGTCAGTCACTTTTCCGGATATAACAGTCTGCGCATGCAGCAATACCGGAAATAACAGGCAAATCAGAGTTATAAATGGCTTATACATCATATAGTCAGGCAGGAATGATGGATCAAAACTAATTCAGTTTATTTTATAAACCAAATTACACACTAAATTATATTATAAGTTAAAACATCTATCTTACTTAGGGGCGCCTCCTGTTGCAATCGTTCCTGCCAAAGCTACAGCAGTGTTTTCATATACTTAAATTCTTTAGTTCCGGGGGTAATTACCCAATAAAAAAGGCCCCCTGCATGCAGGGGGCCTTTTCAGATTATATGAGCAATGGCTTAAGCGAAGCGGGGCTTCAGCTCGTCGGCCAGGGCAACCATTTTCTTGATGCCGTCTTCAGGCAGATTGCCTTTCTTGAACTCTCCGAGTACTTCGGGCAGGCGCACTTCCATTTCATTCAGGAAAGCGTCTTCGAAAGCACGGATGTTCTTAACGGGCACTTCACGGAGCAGACCGTTGGTACCGAGGTAGATGATAGCTACCTGTTTTTTCCACGGAGAACGGGCTGAACTGCGGTTGTTTCAGGATTTCCACGTTACGGGCACCTTTATCCAGTACAGATTTAGTGGCAGCATCGAGGTCACCACCGAATTTGGAGAAGGCTTCCATTTCGCGGTACATCGCCTGGTCAAGCTTCAGGGTTCCGGATACTTTCTTCATGGATTTGATCTGCGCGTTACCACCTACACGGGATACGGAGATACCCACGTTGATCGCAGGACGGATACCGGCGTTGAACAGGTTGTTCTCAAGGAAGATCTGTCCGTCGGTGATGGAGATTACGTTCGTGGGAATGTAAGCAGATACGTCACCGGCCTGTGTTTCGATGATAGGCAGAGCGGTCAGTGAACCACCACCTTTCACGAGGTGCCTGATAGAATCCGGGAGGTCGTTCATCTGCTGAGCGATGTCGTCTTTCGCGATCACCTTAGCGGCGCGCTCGAGCAAACGGCTGTGCAGGTAGAATACGTCACCAGGATATGCTTCACGTCCGGGAGGACGGCGGAGCAGCAGGGACACCTCACGGTAAGCTACGGCTTGTTTGGACAGGTCATCATAGATGATCAGTGCAGGGCGGCCGGTATCACGGAAGAACTCACCGATTGCCGCGCCGGCGAACGGAGCGTAGAACTGGAGAGGAGCCGGATCAGCTGCAGAAGCTGCTACGATGGTAGTGTAGGCCATAGCGCCGCTTTCCTGCAGGGTTTTCATAACACCTGCAACGGTGGAGGCTTTCTGGCCGATAGCTACGTATATGCAATAAACGGGTTTGCCCGCTTCGTAAAATTCTTTCTGATTGATGATGGCATCGATACAGATGGCGGTTTTACCGGTCTGACGGTCACCAATTACCAGCTCACGCTGGCCGCGGCCGATGGGGATCATGGCATCGATCGCCTTGATACCTGTTTGCAGCGGTTCTTTAACGGGTTCACGGTAGATTACACCGGGAGCTTTACGTTCCAGGGGCATTTCATACAGTTCGCCGGTGATGGGACCTTTACCGTCGATCGCTTCACCGAGGGTATTTACCACACGGCCTACCATGCCTTCACCTACCTTAATGGAGGCGATTTTACCGGTACGGCGAACGGTGTCACCTTCTTTGATGTTTCTGTACTCACCCATCAATACCACACCCACGTTGTCCTCTTCCAGGTTCAAAGCGATCGCTTTCACGCCGCTTTCGAACTCTACGAGTTCACCGGAACGAACATTGTTCAGTCCATATACACGGGCGATACCGTCACCCACCTGCAGTACCGTGCCTACTTCTTCCAGTTCCGCGGAAGCGTTGAAGTTGCTCAGTTGCTGGCGTAATATCGCCGAAATTTCATCTGGTTTAATGTCAACCATCGTTATGATTTTTTAAAGAGTCGTTAAGGTTTATTGTTATAACGACAACAGCTTTGCGGTTACGCAGCGGCTGCTGTATCAATTGCTTAATTAGCGGATATTGGAAACATAGATGTTCTGGAGGAACTGCTTCTTAATATCTTTCAGGTCGCGCAGTACGGAAGCGTCAAACAGATCGTTGCCCGTTTCCAGAACGAAGCCGCCGATCAGTTCAGGGTTTACCTGCGTTTCCAGTTCTATTTTGCGGCCGGCGGAAGTTTCCACCTTTTCGCGGATCAGGTTCAGCAGGGATGCATCCAGCGGAGCGGCCGAAGTCAGTTTCACACGGGAAATGCCTTTCAGTGTGTTATACTGTTTTTCGAACTCACCGGCGATCTGAGCCAGCACGCTTTCGCGGCCTTTCTGCGTTACGAGACGGATGAAGGCGGAAGTAATTCCGCTGATCTTACCGTCCAGGATGGCGCCCATGATCTTGATCTTCTTGTCGGCCTTAATGATGGGGCTTTTCAGCAGCGCTACCACATCGGCATTGCTGCGGGTGATGGACTGCAGCAGCAGCATGTCGCCATGCACCGCTTCCAGTTCATTCTGTGCCACCGCCAGGTCGATCAGCGATTTCGCATACCTGTTAGCTAAACGGGGATTCTGCATATTCTTTTATTCAGCCGTTTTAATTAGTTCATTTTGATTTCTCCGGCCAGTTGCTTGATGTAAGCTTCCTGGTTAGCCCTGTCAGACAGTTCTTTACGGAGTACTTTCTCGGATACTTCTATCACGAGGGCGCCCACCTGGTTTTTCACGTCGGTGAGTGCAGCCATCTTCTGGTTCTCGATGGCAACAGCAGCTTCGGCGATGATCTTCTTCGCCTGTGCCTGTGCCTGTTCTTTCGCTTCACGGATGATCTGCTCTTTCGCGTCTTTCGCTTCTTTGAGGATAGCACTGCGTTCTGCTTTCGCTTCTGCCAGTACATGCTCGTGCTCGGCTTTCATCTGCGCCATTTCTTCTTTCACGCGCTCTGCGGTGGCGATAGACTCGGAGATGGAATCTTCCCTTTCTTTCAGGGTGGAGAGGATGGGCTTCCAGGCAAATTTCTTCAGAATCAGGAGAACGATAATGAAGATCACGAATGAGATGACAAATAAGCCTAAGCCGGGAATCAACAGATCCATATATCTAGTTATTTATGAGTTGTGCTTTGCGTAAAATAGAGATTACTGCATCCTTTGCCCTTTGCGCGGGATGCAGTAAAAAGTTCTGCGATTACAGTACTACTGCGAGCAGGCCAGCGATAACGCCGAACAGGGCAACACCCTCTACCAGCGCCGCAGCCAGGATCATGTTAGCACGGATCTCGTTAGCAGCTTCGGGCTGACGAGCGATGGATTCCAGAGCGCTCTTACCGATGTTACCTACACCGATACCAGCTGCGATAGCAGCAATACCAGCACCAACAGCACCACCAGCTTTAGCCAGGCCTGAAGCTGATTCAGCAGCCTGCATCATTACAGTTAAAAGTTCCATGATGAATTGTGTATTTGAATTTTAGATTAAACGTTTGATTAGTGATGATCGCCCTGATGCTCCATGGCCTGACCGATGAATACAGCGGTAAGGTTGGCAAAGATGAACGCCTGGATGAAAGCTACCAGCAGCTCCAGCATCATCATCACAATGTTAAATGCGATCGTGATGGGAAGGAAGCCGTAACCCGCAACTTTACTCAGGGATCCGAAAATAAACACGAGGGAGATAATGCTCAGGATAATGATGTGGCCTGCCAGGATGTTGGCGAAAAGCCGTATCATCAGCGACAGGGGTTTGGTGAACACACCAATCAGCTCCACCGGAGCCAGGATGATCTTCACACCACCGGGTACCGGGGGGTTGAAGATGTGCGCCCAGAAGTGACGGTTGGTAGCAGCCATCATGGCAATGAAAGAGATCAGTGCCAGTGCAGCAGTTACCGCAATGTTACCCGTTACGTTAGCCGAACCAGGTACCAGACCCAGCAGGTTGTTGATCAGGATAAAGAAGAAAATAGTCAGAATGAATGGAGTGTACTTCTCACCTTTAGCGCCGGGGATGTTCGGGCGAACAACCTCATCACGCATAAAGAGAATCACCGGCTCCACCAGGCTCTGAAAGCCTTTTGGCGCCTGACGGTGGCCGCGGATGCGGTACGCCTTGGCAACCTGCAGCATCAGGAACACCAGCAAAGCCGAGCCAAACAGCAGGAATGCAATGTTCTTGGTGATAGACAGGTCGTAGATCTTCTCCCCGGTAGGGTTATCCTGCGCATCCACCGCAATCACACTACCCTCAGGGTACTGCGCAGCTGTCAGATGTTTGGACTCCAGGTAATGCGCGTCTACCAGACGGTATCCGTCATAAGATGAATGACCATGATGGAACTGGGAAGACGAGAACATGGAAAAGCCCCGTGCCTGATTATAAATAATCACAGGCAAAGGAACCGTTACATGAACATCTCCCACATCCAGGATATGCCAGTCATGTGCATCCTTCACGTGGCCAAGAATTACTTCTTTGGCGTTAAAACCTTTCTTTTCTTCATGACCTTCTGATGCATACGCAGTGGTAAATGTACCGCAAACGGTCATAAAAAATACCGTTATCAGGGCTACCAGCTTATATTTGAACCGATTCAAGGAAACCACGTTTTTCTGAAATTTTGTGCAAAGGTAACCGATTTTATATTAAATAGTATGGGACGATAAAAAAACTGACGAGGATCATGTTACCCCACCCCTTCCACTCCAATTCATTCATTATCAGTCAGTAAAACAACGAAGACCCACCGTAAAGGCAGGCCCTCCCACTTCTTTGCAGCCCTCCCGATGGCATTTTTTATCACCATCCGGCCCTTAGCGTATAATCGACAATAAGTCTTTTGGTTATTCTTATTAAGAAATTAAATCATGCTTCAAGCGGTACTCCCCGATGTCTGAAACTGCATCATGTACAGTTTGTGGTAATACCCCTCCAGCTTCAGCAGCTCGTCATGCGTTCCGGCCTCCCGCACCTCACCTTTATCCAGCACGATGATCTGGTCGGCCTTGCTGATCGTACTCAGCCGGTGCGCAATCACGATTGCCGTACGCCCCGCAATCAGCTTTTCGATCGCATGCTGGATCAGCTGCTCCGATTCGGTATCTACAGACGAGGTAGCCTCGTCAAGGATGAGGACCGCCGGGTCGTACAACAGCGCCCTGATGAAGGAGATCAATTGCCGCTGTCCCAGAGACAGGGTGCTGCCACGTTCCATCACCGGGTAATCGTACCCGCCGGGCAATTGCAGGATAAAATCATGCATCCCTATGAGCTTCGCGGCCCCTTCCACCTGCTCCCGTGTAATGGCGGGGTTGCGCAGGGTAATATTGTCGAATATAGACCCGGAGAACAGGAACACATCCTGTAGCACCACCCCTATCCGGCTCCGCAGTTCCCCCAGCTGGTAATCTTCCAGTTTTACCCCATCGATGGTGATCGTCCCTTTCTGTATTTCATACAGCCGGTTGAGGATACTGATGATGGTGGTTTTACCACTCCCCGTATGCCCCACCAATGCAATGGTTTGCCCCGGCTTAGCATGGAAACTAACGTCCTTCAGCACATGCCGGTCGTCTTTATAGGCAAACCAAACCCTGTCGAACCGGATATCGCCCTTCATTTCCTTAGCGGTGTGCGTACCGTGGTCTGGCATAAATTCTTCACTGTCCAGCAGCTTAAACACTCTTTCGCTGGCCACCATTCCCATCTGCAGGGTATTGAACTTATCGGCCAGGATGCGGAGCGGGCGGAACAGCATGTTGAGGTACATGATAAATGCGATCATCACCCCCTGCGTTACTTCATAGTTCAGCACCATGTTGGCGCCCCACCATACCATCAGCCCCAGCGAAATGGCGAGGATGATTTCCACGATCGGGAAAAAGACGGAATAGGCGAAAATGGCATCGATATTGGCTTTGCGGTGGTCTTTGTTGATGGTCCGGAACTTCCCGAACTCCCGGTTCTCTGCAGAAAAGGCCTGCACCACCGTCATCCCCGTAATATGTTCCTGCACAAAGGCATTGAGTGCCGCCACGGCGTTACGCACCCGGTGGAACGATTTGTTCACTGCCTCTTTGAACCAGTACGTGGCCAATATCAGCACCGGGAACGGACTGAGGCTCACCAGCGTCAGCCGCCAGTCTTCCGCGAACATCACCCCAAGTATAGCCATGATCATGAGCACATCCGCCACAATGGAGATGATCCCTTCCGAGAATATATCGTTGATGGCTTCAATATCGTTGATGGTCCGCGTGGTAAGGGTACCTATGGGCGTACGGTCGAAGAAACCGAGGTTCAGGCGTACCACTTTCCGGTACACCGCTACCCGCAGATCCTTGATGACGGATTGACCCAGCCAGTTGGTGATGTAGGAGAAGAAAAACCTTACCGCAGTTTCCACCAGCAACAAACCTATTTGCACGATGGTGATCAGCACCAGCATTTGCGTCCACTGGTTGGTAATGTACTTATCCACCGTTTGCTGGATAAGCCAGGGCCTCACCGGAGAAATGAGCGCCAGCAGTACCGTCAGGAACATGGATACGTAAAAATAGCGCCGGTAAGGCGCCGCAAATGAGAATACGCGCTTCAGCAAACTGAAGTCAAAAACCCGCCTGGACTTGTCTTTATTCATCCATGTAAAAGTAAACGCTAATTCCCAGAACGCAAAAAGCCCCATCTCCCGGCATCATCCCGCCACTTGCCACCGCTTTCAGAGTTCTTAAAACGTCCTTTATGGTTACTTAAAGTATCCTTACTGTAGGTTTACTGTAGGTATACTGTATATCTAATGTATATCAGGGGGTTCTTTAAGGGTACAGAACATACATTTTACTCCTTAATTATCAGCACTTTAACCCATACCCAAACATGCGGATAATGCCCATATACCCTGAATATAGTACTGTACCCCCTTAAATATTGACACGAACCGGGTAAGATGGTGGCGAACGCGCCACACTGGCTGCATAAAAAAGAGGCCGTCTCAAACGAGTGAAACGGCCTCTTTAGCTTTATAAGGTTGCTTAGTTTTCGTCTTTCATCACCTGGCGGTAAGCCTTGATGAAGATGGCGCCGAGGTTCTTATGCGGCGGCACATAGTCATCGAACAGGGCTTTGTTGGCAGTGTCTGCAGCAAACTTGCGGCTGAGGCCTGCCCACATCTGTACCCAGTCTACATTCTTACCTGCACGGATCACATCTTCCAGACTGCGGATGATAGGCTCGTTTACCCAGCGGGTACCCACCTGTTTGGAGGAAATGATGTGTGCTTCAGGCGCTTTTTCCAACACGGTAGCCAGGTTGTGGTAACCACCGCAGGACCCCAGGACCACAATGCGTGCGGTGCTCTGCAGGTTATCCAGCGTGGTATTCACGTGGTAGCTGTGCCCGCGGTGAATGAATATAGTCGGGTGAATATCCTTCTCATCGAGGTACTGACCCAGTTTCTCGATGGCAGTTTTATCTTCCGGCTCTTTCAGCGGGTTATTGGCGAAAATGGTAGTAGGCTTGCCCTTGGCGGAAGTAATGGTTGTCCAGTAGGTATTCTTCGTCACATTCCATTCCCCTTTCGGGAAATTGCCCATGAAGCTGGCGAAAGAACTGATGCCGTCTTCATCCCCATAGAAAAATACCTGCTGGTAAATACGCCCGCTATCGCTGGGCAGCGTGGCAAACTCCACGTAATTGATGGGAGGCAGCTGCAGCTTGGAGCTCATGTCAGACGCCCACGAGCTGTCGTTCCCATGCCCTTCTTCCATGAAAATGCTATTGAGGAGGGAATAAATGGTAACGCCCCGCTTGTCGTTTTTAGACTGAACGAAGCTGAGGTTCTTCCGAACTTCTTCCCGGAGGAACTCCAGGAGCTTGGGATCGCGGATGGAGCCAAACGAGTTGGCTACGTCTACGGCATCTTCCAGATCTTCCGTTTTCTCCAGACTGCGCACAAACTTCACCATGAGGTAATTGGCGTTCTCCCCTTCCATCGACTTCAGGAAGTTATCGAGGGTATTGAAGCCTGCCGCCATGGCAATGAATTTCTTGAACCGGTCGAAGCTCACGAGCAACAACAGGCTATCGCCCCGGGGAGGCTTCATACGGATCATCATCTGGTCGTACAGTCCCTGCTTGGCGGCATTGGTGTAGCTGGAGGTATATAATTCTTCCTGACCGTTGATGATCAGGTAATACAGTTCTTCAGGGGTAAAGTCTTTCACGATACGGAAGCGGATGGCATGGCTCTCGTCGTGCAGGTCATTGATTTCACGGATGTACCGGAGTGATTTGGCCCGCATGTTTTCATGCATGGATTTGAGGCCCATGATGTTGGCGCCTTCTGCCTTTTTCTTCTGGAGTACGATGGAAGTGTGCACCATGAGGCGGAAATAAGCATCGTCGTTCTCTACTGCCCTTTCCAGTTCAGGGATGGTAGCAGAGCCATCCAGCAGCTGATCGATAAAAGGCATGAGTTTGGTGGACTGGCTGCTTTTGCCAATGGCCACGATCTGCTGCACCAGGGGGTCCTGATTGCGGCGGATGGCGGAAGCGGTGGGCGTGTATGAAGTGGCGTAGGTAAGCACCTGATTGGGGTACTTTTTGGCTACTGCAGCCACAATGGAGTCGGTCACCGGGTATTCCAGGTAAGGGCCGAGCTTGGGCATGATTTCTTCCAGGTTCTTGAAAGCGAACTTGGAGAACATTTCTGCCCTCGACTCTTTATAGCCGGGGTTATCCTGGAATGCGTCTATCACCCTTTCTCCCGCCTCAAAGCTGAGTGTTCTGGCGATGGGGTAAATGCTTTTCCCTTTGATATCGGCCTTCATCATCTGATGATATGCCTGCAGCATGGCCGGCGCTTCTTCAGCGTCGATCCTGTTATATGCCCTTTTTACGTTGTAATCGCGGAGGGTTTGATGAAGCCCGGAGAGGTACTTCACTTTCAGCCGGTGGTCAAGGGAGGTATCCTTCTCAATTTCCAGCTGCATATCATCCACCAGTTTGGTGAGCGCGCTGGTTACCTGGAGGTTCATGTTTTCGTCGTCACCGACTTTCACGTAGTTATCCTGCTTACCGTCCAGCTTATCGGCATTGAGCTGCTCCTTGTCGATATTGTCATGGAAGCCCTGCCTGTTAATGGGGATCTGTACTTTCTGACCATAACTCCAACCACTATAGATAATGCCTAAAGATATGATTAGTAATGCTTTTTTCATATATGTGTGTTACGCCTATGCTATACTGCAAATTTACTACCAATTCTACCGAATAAGCAATGCCATCGCAGGCATATTGAACAATTTATATGTGTTTTTCGTTAAATGTCCATCCGCATAGGTACCACACCGGCATGTTTGCGCCTTTTTGAGAGATGCAGGAATTATGAAGGGAAAAATGAGCCTGCCGGAATGTCTGGTACACGGTACCCCGTAAAGGGTCAAAATGCGTACCTTGCAGGCGTATAGGCGATTTGAGGGACGGAGTGAATTAACAATTACATAATGTTATCTTTTCATGAAACGGGAATGAGCTGATTAATTTTGTGCCGTCTTTAAACACCCAAATTATGTTGATGGAACCAGCAGTAGCAGTAGGTAAAATCCTGGTAGTAGATGACGAAGCGGATATCCTCGAGATCATCAGCTACAACCTCAAGAGCGCGGGGTATGAGACAGTGACGGCAAAAGATGGCCTTGAGGCCATCCAGAAGGCTAAAATCTTCCGCCCCGACCTGATCATGCTGGATATCATGATGCCCAACAAAAACGGTATAGATACCTGCCGTGAGTTGCGCCGTCTCCCTGAGTTCAAGGAAACCATGGTACTGTTCCTCACCGCTCTCAACGATGAGAAGAGTGAAATAGAAGGCCTGAATATGGGCGCAGATGATTACATCGCCAAACCCATTAAACCCCGGCTCCTCGTTTCCCGCATCAACGCCCTCTTCCGCAGGCTCAACAAAACCGAAGAGCAGCAACTCCACCTCGGCGATCTTATTATCGACCGGGAAAAATTCACCGTTACCTACAAAGGCACCGAGATCATCCTTGCAAAAAAAGAGTTCGAACTGCTGCAGCTGCTGGCCTCCAAGCCCGGCCGCGTGTTCCTCCGCAATGAGATCCTCAACCAGGTTTGGGGTACCGAAGTAATCGTGGGCGACCGTACTATTGACGTGCATATCCGCAAGATCCGTCAGAAGCTGGGGGTAGACCTGATAACTACCGTAAAAGGCGTAGGCTACAAATTCGAACTGTAAACACTTTTTTTATTCTTTTCCCAACTCCTGTATCCGCACCTGTGTGGCAACCGGCCCTGTGAATTATGGCAAGCACAAGTAAAAAAAATAATCTAACTTCCAGCTATTACAACCTATACGCTCTCTGGAGTATGCTGAAAGCCAAAAACCTGTCGCCACAAAAGCTCGCCGCATTTACTGCGACCATCCTGTCCATCGTTATGGCCTTTGGATGTTTCGTAATCGGCGCCACCCTCAAGGAAACCCTCATCGCCCTCGGCCTTACATTCCTGGTGGCGTATTTCCTCTACCTCTATACCCTGCAGAACTTCATCTACAGGAAGATCAAGCTCATCTACAAATTCATTTACCAGACCAAAGCTTCCAAGCGGGAAGATTTTTTCAATAAGAACATCCTCCCGCTGAAAACCATCGAGGAAGTAAGTGAAGACGTGGAGAAATGGGCTTCGCAGAAGAAGGAAGAACTGGAAAACCTCCGCCGCAACGAGGCCTTCCGGAAAGAGTTCCTCCTGAACCTCTCCCATGAACTCAAAACCCCCATCTTCGCCGTGCAGGGTTATATCCATACGTTGCTGGACGGAGCTATTGACGATCCCAACGTCAACAAGGTGTTCCTCAAAAACGCCACCAAGAATATCGACCGCCTTTGCCGCCTGATAGATGACCTCGACGAAATCTCCAAGCTCGAAAGCGGGGAAATGACCATCACGAAGGAACAGTTTGTGATACAGGATCTTATCCGTGATGTATTCGACACTCTCTCCATCAAGGCTAAACAGAAAGAAATCAAATTCGGCATCAAGAAAGGATGCGAAGCACCCATCCAGGTATATGCCGATAAGGAGAAGATACGCCAGGTACTGATTAACCTCATCGAAAACTCCGTTAAGTACGGTAAGCCCGACGGACAAACCATTGCCAGCATTTACAATATGGACGGCAAACGCGTGCTGGTGGAGATCTCCGACACCGGCATCGGCATGGCCGAAGAACACCTGCCCCGGGTATTCGAACGCTTCTACCGGACAGACCGTGCCCGCAGCCGCGACATAGGTGGTACCGGCCTTGGCCTCGCCATTGTGAAACATATCGTGGAAGCGCATGATCAAACCATTAATGTGCGCAGTAAGGTAGAAGTAGGCTCCACCTTCGGCTTTACCCTTGAACTGGGCAGGGAGAGCTAACCTGTAACTTTTACACCCCAATGCCGTTTAACAGGGAAACAACCAAAATATCTCCCTTATGAAACGCATGCTTCTGTTCGCATTCCTTGCAGTCAGTATTGCAACGGTATCCAGTTGTAAAAAAGTAAAGCTCCCCACTTCGATGGTCCATCCAATCTTGTCAGTGGTAATTGGCATCCCGACCTTTCCAGCATATCCGTTATGCCCGGCACTATCATCCCTACATTCGCGTTTGGTACAGATTACCGATATGAAAAGGTTTCCGGCAAAACAAATGACCGTAACATCGAAAGGGGTACATATTCCATACTCACCGCGGAAAATCCCAATGCACACTCCATCATCCTGAAACCCAATGGCGGCAATGAGTATACCATTGATTTAAAGGAATTTAAGGACAGTACTGCCCTCTTCCGGTATGGCAATTACCAGGAACATCCCCTCCCCTATTTCAGGAGGTAAAACTTCGCATTCCCGGTATGTTTTTCTGCCTGCGGAAGTGTATCTTTAGGTAAGTACCCAAATTCCCTTTATGAAGCCATTATTCCTGTTCCTGACCATCGCAGCATGTACCTGCCTGTTTTCCTGCAAAAAAGATAAAAGTCCTGACTATGGCGGTACCGCTACTGCCATCAGCGGGATATGGACATTAGACCAGACTGCTGCAGGCGCGTTCCTCGGCGCTGCTCTGGCACCCCGGTATGGATTCGGGACCGATAACAGGTATGAGATAGTATCCGGTACCGTGGAAGAGCCTGATATCAGGCGTGGCACTTATACCCTTGATCAAACCGCCGCCGGATATACACTTACGCTGACACCCCGCACAGGCAATACCATGACCATCCATTTCACGAAAATCACGGACAAAGTTATTTATACAGGCACAGCGCCTAATCTGCAGCGCTACTTCTACAGATAGCCGTACTCTTAAATTAATTCCGAATGAAACACATGCTTATTGCCTGCGTACTCAGCGCAGGAGCACTGCTATCCGCGTGCAAAAAAGAAGGAACCGAACCAGAGATAATTATTTGTCCACCGGCATCCGGCAGCCCACTTAACGGCAAATGGAGTATGAATACCGCTAATGTGAACCTGGCCCAGGGTGCCATTGTACCGGAATACACGTTTACCGACGAAGCATTCACTTACCTCGAAGGCATGCAAAACGCGCCCAAAAAGGAGTCTGGGCCTTACACAATGAAGTGGAATGGAAATAATGAACCGCGTTACACCATAACGCTGAAGCCCAATGGCGGTGCCGTACGCACCATAGAAGTAAATTTTGTGACTGATAAACAGTTCAGCACAGGCATATTAACCTGGGACCGTAAGTAAAACCCGGCCTGCAAATCAGAAGCGGTATTGCAATCGTGCAGTAAACACGTTGTCGGCAATATCATCCTCGAACCCTTCCAGCGAAGTGCCTTCGTTCCAGACACGGTCGTACCAGAAGGTGGCTTTCATATTTTCATTGAAGTAAAGCACATACCCGAAACCGAAGGTATCGAAACGGATATCTGCAGGCGTGAGGTATTTGGCTGAGGCATCACCTATCTGGCGGCCTTTCACCTGCCGGTTAGGATCGTACCAGTCATATTTCAACACCAGCTGGTGCCTGGGGTTACCCAGGTGCTGCAGGAAGGAAAAATATGCGCCGTCGAACGGACGGATGTATAAAGGTGCGAAAGCCCCGTTCTTATCCACAGGAATAGTGCCGGGTGTTTCCGTATCGGTTTGTGTGGAGGACTGGTGCCCGCGGATGTACTCGGCACGGAACTGGGTACTGCCGCGCTTCTCCCCGTTAGGGATTACCAGCTGGGCATCTCCCCCATAATACTGACGTGGGGCAATGGCGCCTACGTTTGTATCAGTAGAATCAACGGTAAAGTCTGCCTTCCCGCCTTCCATCTTATAGATCTTCTTAGTAAACTGCTCCATTCCTCCATAGAGGATGCTGCCACCGAAAGAGAGCAGCCAGCCGCTGGCGTTGATGGCCTTGGGCTTCATGGCCACTCGGGCAATGAGGTCTTTATGGCTGTCGAAGTCCGACGGGCCGGAGAGGCCCTGGCCGTTGAACAAGCCTACATCCACTTTCAGGTAGTGCAGCGGGTGCGACTTCGACCGTGGTTCAAAAGTGAGCATTCCGCCCATATCGCGCTCGCTGCGCATGAGGATCTGGCTCATACGGCCACGCTCCGGTGCTTCACGGTCGCCGGAAGAGAGGTTTACTTCATACCCGAATGGCCGGGCAAACATCCCCATGGTAAGGGCCATTACATCCCATTTTCCGTCAAATACACGGCCCCAGAAGTCACGGATATTCACCCCGCGCTCGGTTCCGTCGAACTGGAATACGAACTGCACGGTGGGCAGGTTGCGTTTATTGAAGTGGGCATAATCGAACCGCACGCGGCCGCGGCGAAGCATAAAGCGGTTATCGGTCTGTTTATTGAAGTCTCCGCCGGCATAGCTTTCTATCCCTTTATGGGAAGCGTACTGGAACTGGGGTTGCATATACCCGCTGATACGGAGGTGATCATACCGCTTGTAGATGGAGATCATCCCCTTACCCAGACTGGTAGTGGTATCGATCATATCCATCAGGAACTGGGCTTTTACGGAAAAAGCCGCCAAACTGAGAAATAATGCCAGAAACCCTGTCCGAACCGTTGTACGCAATACCTTCATCGCGCAAAAATACGGAACCGATCCCTGCAAACAAAACGCCCGGGCTTTAGGCCCGGGCGTTGTAAATTATAACGATTCGACAGATGAAAGATTAGTATGCCTGCTGATTGGGGTTGAAAATAGCCCAGCCAGCCATCCAGTTGTCTATACCGAAAGCGCCACGGAAAGTCTCCGTTTTGATGCCGGTAGCGGCCTGGAATGTACCTGTAAGGGCCGGAGTACCCGGTTTAGGCAGGAAGTTGGGAGTGGTCAGGTTGAAGGGATCGTTCAGGCCCACAGCATCTGCACTGGCGGCTACCAGGTTAAACTGGCCTGCGCTTTCTGCTTTCGCTTTAATGAGGAGCGCTGCGGCGGCGATCATCTGGCCCTGTACATCTTTAGAGATCGGATCTGCGGGGAACTGGGCACCGGTCAGGATGCGGGCAGTAGCAGAGTCGGTAGTGAATGGCTTGGCTACTGCAAACACTACGTTGTTTTTGAAAGAAGAAGTACCAGCGTTGAAAGCGTCGTAAGAGGATTTAGATTCTACTGACAGGCCGCCTTTCTGAGAACCCAGGATAATGGAGTTCACGAAAGTGAAACGGGTGGACCTTCTCCAGCGGTTGCCATAGTTGTGGTTAGAGGCAGTACCGGCGGCATTATTGGGTCCGATGATAGTCATATTGGAAATCACCGGATGGGTGAAAGGCTCGGCCTGGGTGCTGGAACCATCGTTATCGCACTCGATACCATTTCCGGCATCTCCGGGATCAACGAAAGTAGGGATACGGAGGGCTACTGCGTACTGTACGGTACCACGGTATCCGAAGTCGAAATCGAAATCATCGTCTGCAGTGCCATAAGCTACCAGGTGGGTAGGGCTTACAGTGCCGCCAAAGAATTCGAAAGCATCGTCGTTAGCGTAAGAAGTCATTACATGATCGATCACTGTACCGCGACCAACAGCACCCATTGTGAGGGCATTGATCTCAGAGTTAGGCTGAGCGGCGATACCTGCGTATTCGATACGAACATATTTCAGGATACCGGAGTTATCATCGTCATCGTTACCTCCATAGGGGCGGCCTACACCGCCTTCGATCTGAGGTTCGGTGCTACGGTTGGTTTTGGCACGGCCAAGGATGATGATACCACCCCAGTCGCCCGGGTTACGCTGGCCTGCAGGTTTACCGGAGGTAAATACGATAGGCTTGGCGGCAGTACCGGTGGCGTAGATCTTCGCGCCACGCTCAATGATCAGCGCGCCTTTTTCGGTGACATCACTTTTAATGATGGTACCTTCCTGAATAGTAAGGGTAGTGCCTTCTTTAAAGTACACGTATCCTTTCAGGGTCCATACTTTATCGTTTGTAAGCGTCTTGCTCGTGGTCTGTTCTCCGCTCAGCGTGGTAGGCTGGTCCGGCGTCAGATCGTCATCGTCTGTATTATTGTTACGGCAGGAAGAGAGCGCTACCGCTGTACCTAAAGTAAAAGCAAAGAATTTTACAAGTTTCATTCGAACAGATTTTCAGTGATTGAATTGCAGTGCAAAAGTGCTGAGTGTATGTTATGCATACTTTAACGCAGCGTTATGAAATTGTTACTGTACCTCGTTCATTTATTCTTTCCCAGACCAAACTGGTATGTGAAATTCAACGAAATATTTGTGCCCGGGCGGAGGGAGTTGATGATCTGATCAACACCTTCTTTATAAGCCTTTTTGCTGTCGTTGTTCTGATAGAAAAGCACCTTCTGGTTCAGCAGGTCGCTCACATTCAGGCGCAGTTCTCCTTTCTTGTTCAGGATCTTCTTACCGATCTGTAAATCGATCAGGTCGCGGCCTTTCTCATAAATGTGTTCGTATCCTTCGAAGCCAACGAGGTATACACGTTGCCCCATTTTGTTGTACAGCAGTCCGAATGTGAGATCCGTTTCGGGCTGTACATACTGGATACCGGCATTGATGAGGTAAGGGCTCTGCCCCTGCAGGCCACGCTGTGCCAGCTGGTCTGAAGTGAGCCCCTGCAGGTCTACAGAAGAATGGATGTAGGAGAAGTTGGCGAATGCAGTCGTATTATCGAAGAAAGGCTCGCTGGAAATGAAGTCCAGCTTCTTGCGGAACTCCAGTTCAAAACCGTAAGACTGTGCTTTGGGTACGTTCTGGAACAGGATCTGACGGCGGTTAGGGGTAGATCCCGGATCTACTACCTGCTCGATCGCATCCTGGAAATGCTTGAAGAAAACGGAAGCCGTGATCGCCTCCCCTACTCCCGGATACAGCTCATAACGCAGATCGGCATTGGTGATCAGTGCGCGCTTCAGATTCGGGTTACCAATCATGCTGCTGTAGGTCACGAAGTCGTAGAAAGAGAAATAGCTCAGCTCACGCAGTTCAGGACGGGATACCGTTCTGCTGCCGCTCAGGCGGAGGTTCGACTTATCGTTCAGTGCATAGGAAATATTGGCGCTGGGCAACAGGTCAAAGAAAGTAACGTCCTGCTTAACTCTTTTACCGGAGAAGTCGGCCGTGCGGATAAACTGGTAGTAAGACTCGCCACGCGCTCCCCAAACTACACGTACCTTTTCACCGATCTTATTATCGAACTGTACATATCCTGCGATGAGGTCAGAGGTAGCACTGTATTTGTCGGAGTTGTTGGTGATCTCATCTATACGCAGTCCGTTTGTACGGATATTGTTCTGCGCGAAGATTTCGCCTGGAGCCAATTTCAGTATTTCCTGATCGTAGCCGGTATTAACACCCACATATCCGAGGATGCGTGCGCTGAAATCGCGCTGGCGGTAGAGCTTCTGGCCACCTACCTTCACGCTTTGCTTCACACCGGAGATGTTGAACGGAACGGTCAGTGAACCCATACCGCCAATGCCATACTCTTCGAGAGAAGACCAGAAGCGGGAAACGTTACGCGCTGCGGTGTTAACAGGGATCATGGCCTTGAAAGTGTCTGCAGGGTTAAAGTTGCGCTTATAAGTGAGCACTTTCATATCGGGCTGGTCGCGGTTAGTGAGCGAGTAGTTCACGTTCCAGTCCAGCTTCCAGTCGCGGGAATTCAGTTTGTGGCTGCCTTCCAGCTGGGAGTTGAGCATCGTCTTGATGGTCATATCCTGACCGTAGCTCAGCTGTTCGCCGTTGATATCGTTGTTGCTGCCGGAGCGGAAGATGTAGTTGTTATCGAGGATGCGGTTAAAGATGTTCTTGAACGAGATCTTATTGTTGCGCTTCACATAAGTGAAGTTGGCAATGGCACCAAGACTGGTATTGTACTTATATAATTCTTCCCCGAAGTTAAAGCTGCGTACTTTGCCGGATTCATAATCTGAACGCTCGCCTTTCTGAATGTTCTCAGAATTGCGGTAAGTAACGCTGATGATGCTGCCGAAAGATCCGTCTTTCTTCAACCGGATGCGGTTGCCCCAGGTAACCTGGTAGCTTTGCGCAGGCAATGCTTTGCCCTGGTTGCTGACAGCCCAATTGTTCTTGAAATCACGGGAAAGCGACAGTTGATTGTCGAGGCTCAGTGCTGCATATTTTGCGCGGGTAGACGGGAAAGAAGAAGGCAGCTTGCGTGAGCCGTCATCAAAAGTGAGCCAGTCGGTTTTACCACGCTCCATGCTCTGCGTTTCCTTGAAAGTGGTTTGGGTGTTATAGCCCATACCGATGTTGAAGGAAAGGAAGTTTTCGGTGGGAATATCTTTTGTATATACCTGTACAAGACCGCCGGCAAAGTCTGCAGGCATTTCCGGAGAAGCGGTCTTATTGATAATGATATTATCGATCAGGTTAGAAGGAATGAGGTCGAAGGAAAACGCTTTACGATCCGGCTCGGTGCTGGGGAGCATGGCGTTGTTGATGGTGGCCGAGTTGTAACGGTCGTTCAGGCCACGTACAATGATGTATTTATTATCCTGTATGCTGGCGCCGCTCACGCGTTTAAGCACTTCAGACGTATTACGGTCCGGACTGCGGCGGATGCTTTCGCCGGAAATACCGCTGGAAATGCTGGGGTTATTTTTTTGCGCAACATAAAGGGCGTTGATGGTTTCCTGTTTGTAGGAACCGCGGATCACCACTTCCTTCAGGTCTTTGGACTTGGGTTCGTCCAGCGCTATATCCAGATTGGTAACCTGACCGGTTTTCACCACCACTTCGGAGATGGATTTGGTCTGGTAGCCCATGTATTTAAAATCGAGGGTATAAGTACCCGGCGCAAGCTGGAGGATGTAACGGCCTTCTACGTCCGTTACGGCGCCTTTGGCAGTGTTTTGAACCATCACGGTCACACCGATCAGGAGTTCGCCTGTTTTTTTGTCTGACAGTTTGCCGGTCACTTTCCCGGATCCATCCTGCGCGAAGGCCGGCAGGCAGGCGACACATAAAATCCCGATAATTTGTACAGCAGTAATAATGCGTTTCACGATTTGTGTATTGATTACGGCTGCAAAACTACCATGGTGCCATTACGCCAATGTTAAGCCAATATTACCAGAATGTTAATTGTTAAGAAATCATTAAAGAATTATTAACAACACAGGGAAACCTGTTGCTGCAGATGCTTTCAACGGGATGCAGGTATTACATCGCAGGGTTACCTCCCTGGCGCAGCAGCCATTCAATAGAGAGATCCACGCCACGGGCGGGCGGAGGGTTATCAGAAATAGGCGGTAACTGAAACAGGCGGAGACTTTTGTTCATAAAGGGTTTCTGGTTCATGTTGCACAGTTCGAGCGAGAAATGGAACTTCTCTTCCAGCTCTTCCTCGAACTCGCGGAGACTGAGGGTTTCATCGATATGGAATTCCACCATCTCGTCTTCTTCCAGTCCTGCTTCGCGGAGTGTATTGAAACCATTTGCAAGGGTATGACGGATATAAACGGCTGCATTACAGTGGAGTAACCGCTGTATCTGCATCTGTAAAAGGGATATCGTCATGAGTGGGTGTAGCTTGAGCGTCTTCATCTATCATCGGATCGGTTACCCAAACTTACAGCCGCAGGGTTATGTAAATATTAAGCAAACGTTATAAATGTGTGAAAATTAACGGGTGAAGGAAACTGAGCGGGCAACAGCACTCCATTCAAGCAACAGCGATTCATCCTCTTCTTCCACTACGGGGGCTTTCTTTTCCGCGTGCTGGTAAAGGAGCCATTCGCCATTGGCATACTCCAGGGCCGTGAGGCTTTCCACCCAGTCGCCCGAATTGAGGTAGGTTACCTTCCGGCCATTCACGGTTTCTTCCCTGATCACCGGTTGGTGGATATGCCCGCAGCATACTACGTCTATTTCCTTATCGGCTGCTATTTCCACTACCGTTTGCTCAAAATCGGAAATGAATTTAACCGCCTGCTTTACACCTGCCTTTATTTTCCGGGAAAACGACATCTTCTCTCTCCCCATCTTTTCGAGGAGGTGATTGACGAGGCGGTTCAGGATAATGAGGAGATCATAACCCTTTCCGCCCAGCTTGGCCAGCCATTTGGAGTTCTTCATGGTTACATCATATACATCTCCATGAAAAAACCAGTGCTTTTTACCATCCACATCCAGCATCAGCTTATTATCGATGAGGAAATTGCCCAGTCCGAAGCCTGCATATTTACGAAGGGCCTCGTCGTGGTTACCGGTGAGGTAATACACATCCGTTCCTTTGCCCATCATTTTCAGGATGCGGCGGATTACTTTGGTGTGAGACTTGGGGAAGTACCGCTTACTGAACTGCCAGATGTCGATAATATCACCGTTGAGGATGAGGATCCTGGGCTGGATGGAGTCCAGGTATTGGGCGAGCTCTTTAGCGTGACAGCCGTAGATTCCGAGGTGGACGTCGGAAATTACTACAATATCCAGTGGTCGTTTGTCTGACATTTGATCGTTTAAGAGGGCTTTCTGCAACTTTTTAACATCACAATTGTTACATATATGATGTGGCGGTAAGGCCCTGAATTCCACTACAAAGGAAAAAATGCTATATTACTCTTATATTAATTCAATGTTACCAAAACATTAATTCTCAATTTTTCCAGGTACTATTTCTTTCAGAAAGCTAATTTTGCGGCAAATTTTCAACTAACACAAACTTTTATGGGAGGCTTTAATTCTATTGTGAAATTGTTCATGCCGAAAGACAGAGTGTTCTATTCTCTTTTCGAGGATGTGGCGGCAAACCTGACAGAGATGGGCAAAGTGCTGGTGGAACTGGTGGAGACAAAGGATCCGACAGTCCGGAAAGATAAAGTTCACCTGATTGAGCGGCTGGAGCATAAAAACGATGACCTTACGCATCGTATTTTCGTAGAATTAGGTCAAAACTTCATAACTCCCTTCGACCGGGAAGATATTCACTATCTCGCCTCTACGCTGGATGACGTGGCGGATTACATTCATGGTTCTGCCAAGCGTATCGATATGTACAAGGTGGTGGAGATCAATGACAGCATCCGTAAACTGGCGGATTTGATCAACCAGGGTGTACTGGAACTGGCGCGTGCCATTCCTGAACTGCGTACCATGAGCAACATGCGGGCTATCACCGATGCCTGTGTGAAGATCAACAGCCTGGAAAACCATGCGGACGATATTTATGACCGTGCGATTGCCGACCTGTTTGACCAGGAAAGCAATGCGGTAGAGCTGATCAAGATGCGCGAAATCTATCAGGCGCTGGAAATCGCTACCGACAAGTGCGAAGATTGCGCCAACGTGATAGAAACCATCATCATTAAATATGCGTAGCCGCTAATCCGACAACTCATGACATTTCTGGTAGTCATTATTATACTGGCATTTATTTTCGATTATATAAACGGATTCCACGATGCGGCCAACTCTATCGCCACCATCGTGTCCACCAAAGTGCTGACGCCTTTTCAGGCGGTATTGTGGGCCGCGTTATTCAACTTTGCGGCGTTTTTCGTTTCCAAATATTTTTACGGGGAGTTCAAGGTGGGTAATACCATCGCTAAATCGGTGTTTGAGGAATTCATTACACTGAAAGTGATCTTTTCGGGTCTTGTAGCTGCCATCATCTGGAACCTGCTGACCTGGTGGTACGGTATCCCGTCCAGCTCCTCTCACACCCTGATCGGGGGCTTCATTGGAGCAGCAGTTGCCAACTCTCATGGCGCCTTCAGCGTGATCAACTTCGCAAAAGTATTGCCTACGGTGTATTTCATTGTGCTGGCTCCGCTTATCGGTATGGTGGTCGCATTTATTATTACGGTGATCATCGTAAACATCTCCCGTAAGGCTAACCCTTACAAAGCGGAGAACTGGTTCAAGCGCCTGCAGCTGGTTTCATCAGCAGCATTCAGCCTTGGCCACGGTGGTAACGATGCGCAGAAGGTAATGGGTATCATCGCTGCCGCTATGGTGGCGCACGGCAGCATCGGCACCCTCAAGGATGTGCCGGACTGGGTACCTTTCTCCTGTTTCGCGGCCATTGCGCTGGGAACACTCAGTGGCGGCTGGAAGATCATTAAAACAATGGGTACCCGTATCACGAAGGTGACACCCCTCGAAGGTGTGAGTGCCGAAACTGCGGGCGCCATTACCCTGTATATGACCGAAAGCCTCGGTATCCCCGTGAGCACTACCCACACCATCGTGGGTTCCATCATCGGTGTAGGTGCCACCAAGCGCCTGTCGGCCGTACGCTGGGGGGTAACGGTAAACCTGCTCTGGGCATGGATACTTACGATTCCGATCAGTGCAGCCCTGGCTGCGGTGGTCTTCTTTATCGTGAACCTCTTCGTTAAATAGCTGATTTTCAATCGGAATATCTAAAAGCCGCCTTACACAGGGCGGCTTTTTTTTTGAAAACCAGTTCTAAGTGCCTGTAAATCAGCTGATACTATAAATTGCTGTTATACTGCTATATGATTACAGACAGCGCGATTGCAGCCCAATTAAATAGTATTCTCTTTATTAGCCCTTGTTCGTGCATGTTTTTCCGGCATCCGCATGACAAATCACCGACCGGAAGGGGGCCAAAACCAGGGGAAACAGGGCCGGGAGGGTTATAAAATTGCATTAAATCACAAAATAATAGGGGATATAGGAAGGTTCGACTATTTTTGTGCCTCCAAAAATTTGATAATTAGCCATGAAAGGAATTATTCTGGCAGGAGGCTCCGGGACCCGGCTCCACCCCATCACCTACGCGATCAGCAAACAGATCATGCCTGTTTATGATAAACCAATGATCTACTACCCGCTTTCCACCCTAATGTTGGCTGGGATACGGGAGATTCTCATTATCAGCACCCCGCATGACCTTCCGGCCTTCCAACGCCTGTTTGGAGACGGCAGCCAGTTCGGCCTGAGCCTGTCTTATGCCGAACAACCCGAACCCAATGGCCTTGCTCAGGCTTTCGTGATCGGGAAAGATTTTATCGGTAAAGATCCCGTGGCCCTGGTACTGGGAGACAATATCTTTTATGGTGCCGGCCTCGGCAGCCAGTTGGCTAACAATACTAATCCGGAAGGCGGCATCGTGTACGCTTACCAGGTGTCTGACCCGGAACGCTATGGCGTTGTGGAGTTCGACGCTGATATGAAAGCCATTTCCATCGAAGAAAAGCCGGCAAAGCCCAAATCCAACTACGCTGTGCCCGGCCTTTATTTCTATGACAACCAGGTGGTGGATATTGCGGCCAACCTTAAGCCCAGCCCCCGCGGCGAATATGAGATAACAGACGTGAACAAGGCTTACCTCGAAGCGGGAAGGCTCCAGGTCTCTATCCTCCCCCGTGGCACCGCCTGGCTCGATACCGGCACCTTTGATTCCCTTATGCAGGCTTCCCAGTTTGTACAGGTGATAGAACAGCGCCAGGGCATTAAAGTCGCCTGTATCGAAGAGATCGCCTGGCGGAAAGGGTTCCTGAACAACGAACAGCTCCATAAACTCGCCCAGCCGCTCGTAAAAAGCGGTTATGGCGCCTATTTGATGAATCTGATAAAATAACTTCACAGTATGCAGAAAGTCCTTGTTACGGGCGGTTGCGGATACATTGGATCCCATACCATCGTAGATCTCATCAACAATGGTTTTGATGTAGTGTCGGTAGACAGCAATATCCGATCCTCCACCAAGCTCCTCGAAGGAGTGGAAAAAATCACCGGGCGCAAGATCCGGAACTATAAGGTGGACCTTTGCAACATGGAAGACACGCATGCCGTGTTCCACGAAAACCGCGACATCGTGGGGGTAATCCATTTTGCAGCCCTCAAAAGTGTTGGCGAGTCCGTGAACGAGCCGCTCTTTTACTTTCAGAATAACCTCACTTCACTCATCAATGTGCTGAAGTGCATCAAGGAATTCAACGTACCTAACTTCGTATTTTCTTCTTCCTGCTCCGTATACGGTAATGCTACGGAACTGCCTGTGGTAGAAAGCACGCCCCTTGGCGAAGCCCAAAGCCCTTACGCACGCACCAAGCAGATGGGTGAGCAGATGATTGAAGATTTTGCACGGGTTAATACCGCCAACAGCATCCTCCTCCGCTATTTCAATCCCGTAGGCGCACACCCTTCCGCCCTTATTGGCGAGCTGCCTATCGGCAAGCCGGATAACCTGGTGCCGGTAATCACGCAAACCGCTATCGGTAAAATCCCGAAGCTTTCCGTACACGGCTCCAATTACGATACGCGCGACGGCTCCTGCATCCGCGATTATATCCACGTAATGGATATCGCAAATGCCCACACCAAAGCACTGCAATACCTCATCGAAAAACGCAACAGCAGCAATCTGGATGTCTTCAATCTGGGTACAGGTAACGGGGTAACCGTTCTCGAAGCTATCCAGGCTTTTGAAAAAGTATCCGGTATGAAGCTGAACTACGAAATCGGCCCCGAGCGCCCCGGTGATGTGATCGCTATCTACGCAAACAATAGTAAAGCGAAGACCGAGCTGGGATGGGACCCGCAGCTGACTATCGAAGATTCGATGCGTACTGCCTGGCAGTGGGAAGTAGCGCTGCGCGACCGTGTTTTACAGAATTAATCTATTTTATTTTCTAGTTTTGCGACACAAATTTCTGGCATTATGGTAAAAGACATACAAGTACTGAACGAAAAGGAGACCCGTGGCGGATTCGGCGAGGGCATCCTGGAAGCAGGCAGAAGGAATCCCAATGTGTTGGCACTCACGGCCGACCTGCTTGGCTCCATGAAACTGCAGGCCTTTATCAAGGAATTCCCCGACCGCTTCGTTCAATGCGGCATCGCGGAAGCCAATATGATCGGTGTGGCTGCCGGCCTTACCATCGGCGGTAAAATCCCCTACACCACCACTTTTGCCAACTTCTCCACCGGCCGTGTATATGATCAGATCCGCCAGTCCGTTGCCTATTCCGGCAAAAACGTGAAGATCTGCGCTTCCCACGCCGGCCTTACCCTCGGGGAAGACGGTGCCACCCACCAGATCCTCGAAGATATCGGGATGATGAAAATGCTCCCCGGTATGACCGTGATCGTACCCTGCGACTTTAACCAGACCAAAGCGGCTACCATAGCTCTCGCAGACCATGAAGGCCCTGCATATCTCCGTTTCGGCCGTCCGAAATGGCCCAACTTCACCGCTGAAGACCAGGATTTCCAGATCGGAAAGGCCCAGATCCTCAACGAAGGCACCGATATCACCCTCTTCGCATGCGGTCACCTCGTATGGAAATGCGTGGAAGCGGGTCGCATCCTCGAAGAAAAAGGCTATAGCGTGGAGCTTATCAATATCCACACCATCAAGCCCCTTGATGAGGAAGCCGTGATCAAATCCATCAAAAAAACCGGCTGCGCCGTTACCGCAGAAGAACATAACGTTCTCGGCGGACTGGGAGACAGCATCGCACAGGTAGCTTCCCGCCACAACCCTATCCCCATCGAATACATCGGTACCAACGATACATTCGGGGAAAGCGGTACGCCCATGGAACTCCTGAAGAAATACGGACTGGACACACCCCAGATCGTTGCAGCAGCAGAAAAAGCCATTGCCCGTAAAAAAGGCTAAAATCTTATAGCGTACATTAAACCTTCGCCGGAAAAAACCATCTTAATGATGGTTTTTTCCGTTTTTACAGCAACCGGAACCCTGGATATTGGTTATATTGGTGTTAAAACCGGCCCGAACTCCAAAGGTTTCCGTTCATTTACTGTACAACCGCTTATGGCTGTTACGCAAGAAGATAAAGAATTACTGGCGCTCTTCGGAAATCCGGACTCAAGGGAGAAAGGTTTTACCCTCATTGTCAGAAAGTATCAGGAAAGGCTTTACTGGCACATCCGCCGCCTCGTCATCGATCATGACGATGCGAACGACGTACTCCAGAATGTATTTATCAAAGTCTGGAAAAGCCTCGACAACTTTCGGGAAGATGCCCAGCTGTATACCTGGCTGTATAAGATCGCGACCAACGAATGCCTCTCTTTTATCGACAGTCTCAAACGCAAGGCCGCCCTCTCGCTGTCAGACGTGGAATCCGGGCTGAGTAACAAGCTCCATGCAGATCCCGGCTATGATGCCTCCAAAATCGAATGGAAGCTCCAGAATGCCATCCTCGCACTGCCCGAAAAGCAACGAACCGTGTTCAGTCTCCGGTATTACGACGAAATGCCATACGAAGCCATGAGCAAAGTGCTGGAAACTTCGGAAGGGGCACTGAAAGCATCCTACCATCATGCCGTAAAAAAAGTAGAAGAATATTTAAAAAATAATTGACTTTTAAACCATCCCGTGGTTATAGGGTCTTACTTATATGTCACAAAAAGGAAAAGATATCGCTGATGAACTGAAAGGGGTTTCACCTGATCTTCCCGATCTGGGAGGCATGCCGGAGGTAGAAATACCCGATGGGTATTTTGATCAGTTCCCTTCCGCCCTCATCGGCAGGATACGGAATATGGAAGTGACGGATGAACTGGAAGCCATCGCTCCTTTCTTATCCGCTGCTCCCCGTAAAACCGCTCCTTTTTCCACACCCTACAAGTATTTTGAAGGGCTGGACCGCCATATGATTGCCGGCAGCGGCAACGAACCGGTTAGTAAAGTGATCCCCATCGGTAAAAAGATCCGTCTTTTTAAACGCTGCCTTGCAGCTGCAGCCATTGCCGGTGTGATCGTGGTTTCTGCCATCTGGGGTGCTAAACAATGGTCTGGTGCCGCAATGGACCGGAGGCTTTCACAGATCAGCGATCAGGAAATTGTCGATTTTCTCCAGTACCGCTCGGATGATTTCGATGATGAGAATATCTTTGCCAATGTATCCCTCGAAGAAAGCATGCCCAGCGTGCTGCCGGAGGAATTAAGTAACGAACAGATTGATAACATGCTGGAAGAGAATATTCTGCAGCAAGTACAACTCAATAACTAAAACAGATGAAACGGATCAGATTGATAGGGATTTTACTCGCATGCTTCAGCAGCGCTCTGCTGCCGGCCTTTATCGGGCCGGTACAGGCACAGCAGAAGGAAGCACCCGCCAGCGGGGAAGACAAGGTGAAATCCCTCGAAATCCTCTTTATCTCCCGTGAGCTGGATCTCACACCCGAAGAAGCGCAGAAGTTCTGGCCTGTATACAAGAAATATTCCGAGGAAGTAAATACCCTCATCTCCGAACGCCGTAAAAAGGTAAAAGAACTCAAAACCCAGCCCCGCACCGATCAGCTGGCTAATGAAGCCCTCGACCGGGAGCTGGGATACGAAAAGCGCATGCTTGACATCAAGACGCGTTATAAGCAGGAGTTCCTTAAAGTACTACCCGCCCGCAAGGTCGGCAACCTATACCGCGCCGAAAGGGAATTCAGGTCTATGATGATCCGGCAACTAAAAGAGCGGCGGGAGAACCGCGCCCTCAACGGAAAAGGCAATAAGCAACACTAATAAAAAAGCCCCGGCATAGCGCCGGGGCTTTTTGCTTTATTGCTCTTTATAGTGTGCTCTCACTTCCTTCACCTTTCCATCCGGTCCCAGCACCATCATTTCGGCAGACAGGCGGTTGTTGATACTCTTGTAATACAGCACCATGGAATCCACCCCTTCCAGCACATGATACAGATCAAAGTGCAGATCGGGATAGGCTGTAAGCCCCTTCTCAAAATAGGCTCTCAGTGCTGCCTTCCCGGTTACACGGCCCAGTGGATCGTTATTCAGTTTCTGAATAATGGGAGAATAAAATACGATGTCGTCGGCATAGTGATCCATAATGGCGTCGAGGTCGTGGTTGTTCCACGCCTGCACCCAGGCTTCTGCTAATTGGCTCATTGTTGGAATTTTGCTGTGGGTTGTTTGGTATCGTGATAAAATAAAAACGTCCAGTTGTCTGCCTTTCCTCTTTCCATATACTGCTGCCGCAGCTCGCTCGCCCGCTTCCCGTCGTAATCATACTTCGCCACAAAGCGGCTCCGCATCTGGGAGATCTGCGGTGCTTCATCTCCCCCGAAAAACACTTTATCTTCTCCATCATCAATCAAAAATACCTGGTGCTGCGGACAGTGCCCGCCCGACCATTCGTAATGGATATAGCCGTCGATGCTGCCTTCCCCTTCGGTAAAAACTACATTATCGCGCTGCGCGAGGAGGTCGAAATCTTCTTTATGGTAGGATTTACCATCGTTCGCAAAAGCATAATCCAGCTCTGGTTTTGAAACGTAATAAGTAGCATGCGGGAAGCTGAGGTTGCGTTCGCCCGTTACCGGATCAGTAACGATCACACCGCCGGAATGGTCTTTATGCAAATGGCTCATCAGCACCTTCGTCACTTCCATAGGGTTGATCCCATTGTCGATAAGGTTCTGATGTAATTGCAGAATACCGTCTGCATTACGGAAGCCGAGACCGGTATCGAGGAGAATGATATCACGGTCAGTAATCACGAGGAAGGGCTGGATCTCTACCAGCAGGGAGCCTGCAGGCCTTTCTTTCAGCTGGTCTTTCCGTTCATCGAAGGGTACGAATTGCTTGGTTCCGTCTACAGTAAAGCTTCCTTCCGAAAGCGGGATAATGCGTGCCATTGTACAAATGTAACAAATCAGCCCCTATCTCAAAACCATCTGCCGGTCCGCATCGAGGCGGAGCATGATGAAAATGAGCATGGTAAACGTCATGAGCGACGATCCGCCGTAAGACACCAATGGCAACGGGATCCCGATCACGGGTGCCAGACCGATGGTCATCATAATATTGATGGCCAGATGGAAGAAAATGATGGATGCTACGCCGTATGCGTAGACGCGACTGAAGGTAGACCGCTGTCGCTCGGCTATGAAGATGATCCGTAAGAGCAGGGACACGTAAATACCGAGGAATATGAGGCTGCCCACGAAGCCAAAGTCTTCACCAATGGTGCAGAATATAAAGTCAGTGGATTGTTCGGGTACAAAGTCGAACCGGGTTTGTGTGCCTTTGAGGTAACCTTTTCCCCAGAAGCCGCCGGAGCCGATTGCGATCATGGACTGCCGGGTGTTATACGTGGCCTTGGGGTCGTTTTCCTGACCAAGCATTACGTAAATGCGGCGTACCTGGTAATCTTTCAGGACGTTGGTAAAAACAAAAGGCACCACGTACATCACGAACGAGGCACAAAAGGCCCAGATAGCGATGATGGTTACCAGCCGTGATTTCTTTCGCCGGATCTGGTAGCGGTTGAAGTATATAACCACGGCGGCAACGCCGGTAAAAATATAAAGAAGAATAAATTTATCGACCAGCAGGGCGCTCAGTACGAGCACAATGCCTGAAAAGGCGATTACGAGCAGCACACCGGGCAGGCCTTCGCGGTACATCACAAGGAAGAAGGCGAGGTATACGAGCGCAAGCCCCGTTTCATCCTGCAAAATGATAATACCGAGGGGGAACATGACCATGCCCACTGCGATCAGGCGCGACCGCAGTTTCGTGAAATCAGTTTCCATGGCCGACAGGTATTTGGCCAGTGCCAGACAGGTACAGAGCTTTGTGAACTCGGCAGGCTGGAAGCGAAAGCCGCCCAGCTCGAGCCAGGAATTAGAACCCTTTACGCCGGTACCAATGGCCAATACTACGAGTAATAACAGTATACCGAAAGCGTAGAACAGGTTGGCGGTGGCGGTAAAGAACTTACTGTCCGTCAGCCAGATGCCGGTAGCCAGCACAATAGACACGCCGAACCACAGTACCTGCCGCGCCCAGTTCTTATTCTGGGAAAGGAGGTTCTGGATCACATGGTCACCTTCCCGGTATTCCGCAGCGAATATCGCGAGGAAGCCGATAAATACCAGCGCGAGGTACATCCCGAAGATGGGCCAGTCAATACCTGCTGTTAATTTCGCCTGTGAGCGGTTCATGGTGTCTGTTTGCGCTTTTATATTTTATTGGCCGAGTATCTTCCGCATGATCACGGCTCCTTCTGCACCAGCGTAGTTTACACTGTTGAGGGAGTCGAGTTTGGATTTATTTTTGATCTCCGCAGAGAATGTATTTGTTTTCAGCATTTCAGTGAGGTAAGGTTTGCCTTTCACCGAAATGGTATCGTTCAGGTACTTTTCCATGAGTACCCGTGCAATGGGTACAGCGTAGGTACCGCCGAAACCTGCGTTTTCCACTACAACGGCGATGGCGATCTTCGGATTATCTTTCGGAGCAAACCCTACGAACAGGGAGTGGTCTTTCAGCTGCACTACTTTCCCGTTAATGCGGGCTTTGTTTTCGGCAGTACCGGTTTTACCGCACACGGCAATCCCGTCTATCTGGGCCTTTCTGGCTGTACCATGGGTTACCACATCTTCCATACCGAGGATCACGGAGCTAAAGGATTCCGGAGATATATGTGCAACGGTCTGCTTTTCCTTGAATTTCTTCAGGATGCCGGAATTGTCGTTATCGATGCTTTCCACGAAGTGCGGAATATAATAGTGACCACGGTTGGCAATGATGGCCATGGCGTTGGCAAGCTGGAGCGGCGTCAGGATCAGCTGCCCCTGGCCCATACCTACGTACATTTCAGAACAGGAGTTCCATACATTGTTATATACCCTGTTCATGCGTGCGGTATCAGGTACTACCCCACCCGCTTCGGAAGGAATATCGATCCCTATGCGGCGGCCCATACCCATGGCATTGAGATATTCCACCCATTTAGCCTGTCCAAGTTTGGTGCTGCCCCATTTTTTGCTGTCTACCGACAAGCGGTAGAGGTGCATAAAGTAACTGTTGCAGGAGTTGGCGAGGGCGGCACGCATATTAGCGGCGTGGCCGGGATTGCTATGCATACAGCGGGAGAAGCGGCCGCAAAGTCCATACCCGCCACGGCAGTTAAAACCAAAGTCGGGGGTTATTACTCCTTCATCAAGGGCAATGAGTCCCGTGATGGGCTTGAACGTAGAACCGGGAGGATAAGCCGCCTGAATGGCACGGTTGAGCATGGGCTTCACTGTATCCGTAAACAGGATACCGAGGTTACGAGCGCGGTAGGATCCGGAAAGCAGGTTCGGGTCGAAAGTAGGACCGCTCACCATCGTGAGGATACCACCGGTTTGAGGGTCGATGGCTACAATGGAGCCGATCTTACCTGCCATCATCTTTTCACCGAGCACCTGTAATTCTATATCCAGTGCCAGCCGGAGGTTTTTACCTGCGATGGCTGCCGTATCAAAAATCCCTCCTTCCAGGGAGCCTTGCGGACGGTTCAGGTTATCTTTTACCAGGTACTGGATACCGCGCTGCCCCATGAGAATGTTCTCATAGGTGCGTTCCAGGCCAGTCATACCAATATAATCACCCTGCTGATACGAGTTGTATTTACCGCTGGTATCGCCCAGCATGCCGGGGGAAATTTCGCTGATGTAACCGAGGAAGTTGGCCCCAACACCGTAAGGGTACGAACGTACGGGGCGCTGTACCAGCTCAAAGCCGGGCTGAAACAGGTACATACTTTCCTGTAACCGCCCATACATATCGGGGGAAAGGAGGTTGGCGAACACGGAGGGCCTTCTTGGACCTTCGCGGTTACGTGCTACCTGGATGCGGCGAAGGAATTCCTCCTTCTCGATCTCCAGGATCTCACACATATAGGCCGTATCGATATTCTTAACGTTGATAGGGGTTACCATGAGGTCGTACAACGCCTCATTACGCATCACAGCGCGGCCATGACGGTCATATACGATGCCGCGGCTGGGGTAGATCACTTTGCGCAAGTGGGCGTTGGCATCTGCCAGTTTGGAATATTTTGTTTCCACCACCTGCAGGAAAAACAGTCGCGCCACGATCACCAGTACGGTGCCGAGCATGATGAATTGGATGACGCGCTTTCTGGACTGATTAAAAACAGACATGGCAGGTTCCTGGATTTATACTTTTTTGCTCCCTATTTCCTGCTGAAGAACAACAGCTCGTATATCAATATCAAAAATAAACTGGCCGCGGTCGACAACAAAATCTTCATCAGGAGGTACAGGGGATCGGAAAAACTGAAAACGGACAAACAAAAATACGCAATGTGATGCAACAAGACCATTACGGTCGCATAAATCGCGAACTGGGAAACACCCATGGTAGTAACGGAGGGCGTACGCTGGGGGCCTTCGAAGCCGCCCTGCGGGCTGAGGATATTAAGGACAAAAGGCCGCAGATACGCGATAAACACACAGGCAGCGGCATGAACGCCCATGGAATCCGAGAACATATCGAGCGTAAGGCCCAGCATCAGGCCCAGCAACTGAAGGGCAGGGCGCGGCAGGTTAAAGGGCAGCAGCAGGATGAAGAGCATGTAAAGATAGGGGTTCACCATCTGGTGCACGAGAATCCGGTCCAGCACCAATACCTGGAACAGGATCAGCAGGATGAATCGGATAATATTTCGTAACAGTATGCTCATTTCAACATTTTGCGTGTCGAATCTTCCAGTCTTACCTGCTCATCGCGCAGCAGGTTCTCGATGATGTACACGTATTGCAGGTTGTAAAAATTAGTGGCCAGTTTAAGGCGGATAGTAAACGATGTACTCGCTTTTTCACCGACGTAAACGGTATCGATGTATCCGATATTCACGTTTTCAGGGAACACGGCGGAGAAACCGCTGGTGATCACGGTATCGCCTTTATGCAGTTTAGCGCTGCGGGGCACGTCTTTCATCGTTACATACCCGGCATCATACCCGTCCCAGTACACCGTTCCGATCTCGCCGGAGTTTTTCAGGCGGGAGCTGAAGCTGAACGAGGAAGTACTCCCGTTGGATTTGGTGAGCAGGGAAATGACAACCGAATAGTTTGGGCTGGCAGTACGCACCACCCCTACCATACCGTTAGGCCCGATCACGCCCATGTTGGGACGGATTCCGTCATTACTCCCGCGGTTAATGGTAATGTAATTGGTGGTCTGGTTAACGGAGTTGTTGATCACTTTCGCGTCCCGGTAAAGGAACTTGCGCACTTCCGTACTGAGGAGCTTGCGGGCCGTGTCGTTCGTGAATTTCCGGAGGGTATCCATAACGATCCTGGTAGTAGTATCGCGCACATCAAAGCTGGTGGCCAGTTGCTGGCGCAATGCAAGGTTTTCGGATACCAGACTGTCGTTGGTGGATTTGAGATGGAAATAATACTGAATGTCGTTATAACGGGTATACAGTTTACCGGAAACACCGTTGGCAGAATTGAGGTAAACGGTGCGCTGAAAATTGTTGTTCCTGAAAACGAAAATCAAACAAATCACTTCCAGCAGTAAGAACAGAAAGAAGTTAAAATACCGCCGTAAGAAAATGATCAGATTGCGCACTGGATACGAGTCTAAGGATTCCGGAAAGCCTTCCGGCATACCCTGGGGGCATGCCGGAAGGCGTTTGATATTATTGCATCAGGAAAGGATACTTGCCGATGTGTTTCAGGGCAATGCCGGTGCCTCTTACTACAGCGCGCAGCGGATCGTCTGCCACATGAACGGGCAGTTTGATCTTCTGGCTCAGGCGCTTATCCAGCCCGCGGAGCAGAGCACCACCACCGGTGAGGTAAAGGCCGCGGCGGTAGATATCCGATGCCAGCTCAGGAGGGGTAGTTTCCAGCGCCTTCAGGATGGCTTCTTCGATCTTGAAGATCGATTTGTCCAGCGCTTCGGCTATTTCCTGGTAGGATACCATGATCTGTTTGGGAATACCGGTCACAAGGTCACGGCCGTTCACCGGGATGTCATCCGGCGGATTGTCCAGTTCTTTCAGCGCGGAGCCGATCTGGATCTTGATCTGTTCTGCTGTACGCTCACCGATCAGCAGTGAGTGGTAACGGCGGAGGGCCTCCATGATATCGGCGGTAAACTCGTCTCCCGCGATGCGGATAGACTGGTCGCACACGATACCTGCCAGGGCGATCACCGAGATACCGGTGGTACCACCTCCGATGTCAATGATCATGTTACCCACCGGCTCTTCCACGTCTATACCAATACCGAGGGCCGCAGCCATCGGTTCATGAATGAGATACACTTCCTTGGCGCCTGCCTGTTCGGCAGAGTCGCGTACCGCACGCTTTTCCACCTCCGTAATGCTGGATGGGATACAGATCACCATTTTCCAGCTGGGGGCGAACAACGGCTTCTTGGGATAAACCATCTTGATCAGCTCGCGGAGCATCCCCTCTGCCGCATTAAAGTCCGCGATCACACCGTCTTTCAAAGGACGGATGGTACGCAGGTACTCGTGCGTTTTCTCGTGCATCATCATTGCCTTTTTACCTACGGCAACGATCTTCCCGCTGGCCCTTTCTATGGCTACGATGGAAGGTTCGTCCACCACCACCGAATCATTGTGAATGATCAGTGTGTTGGCGGTACCAAGGTCTATTGCAATCTCCTGAGTTAAAAAGTTAAAGAAGCCCATTGTTTGATACGGTCAAAAATATTTGAATGCAAAAATGAATAATTCTAACGAATATACGATGCAATTATTGGATTATTCAAGAGTTTGTACGGAAATAAATAAAAGAAATGCTATATGCATATTTTCACTATCCGTGAACCCTGTACGACGAATTACTTAGCTGAATTCATACCCAATGTCGCGACGATAATACTTGCCCCCGAACGAAATGCTGTCTGCAGTTGCTTTGGAATGCGCCAGTGCCTGCTGCAAATCGCTTGCCAAAGATGTTACAGCCAGTACACGCCCGCCGTTGGTCAGTACCTTTCCGCCTTCGGCTTTAGTACCGGCGTGGAAAACGATCTGATCCGCCGTGGGTGCGGGGATACCTGTAATTTCTTTCCCTTTCTCATAGGCCTCGGGATACCCGCCGCTCACCAGCATAATGGTGGAGGCAGCACGGGGATCTTCGGTCACGCTGATCTGATCCAGCTGCTGACCCTTCATAGCGGCAAACAGCTCCAGCAGATCGTTCTGCAGGCGGGGCATCACCACTTCCGTTTCAGGATCACCCATCCGGCAGTTGTATTCGATCACGAAAGGATCGTTACCCACCATGATGAGACCGAAGAAAATGAAGCCATGGTATACGATACCCTCAGCAGCCAGGCCCTTTACGGTAGGCCGTACCACCTGCTCCTCCACTTTCGCCATAAAGGCTGCATCCGCAAAGGGAACAGGGGAAATAGCTCCCATACCGCCGGTATTGAGTCCGGTATCTCCTTCGCCAATACGTTTGTAATCCTTGGCAGAAGGCAGCAGTACGTAGTTCTTACCATCGCTGAGGGCGAAGGCAGACATTTCAATACCCGTCAGGAACTGCTCTACCACCACTTTCTTGGAGGCTTCTCCAAACTTGGCGGATTTGATCATTTCCCGGTATTCGGTAAGTGCTTCTTCGTGGGAGGTGGCGATCACTACGCCTTTACCCAGTGCCAGGCCATCGGCCTTGAGCACAACAGGGAGGGCATGAGCGCTGATATATGCGAGGCCTTCTTCGAAGTTGGCATCGCTGAACTCGCGGTAAGCAGCAGTAGGAATATTGTGCCGGAGCATGAACTCCTTGGCGAAAGCCTTGCTGCCTTCCAGGCGGGCACCCGACTGCGAGGGTCCGATCACCGGGATGTGCTGCAGGGCAGGGTCATTAGCAAAGAAATCAAATACGCCTTTTACCAGCGGCTCTTCGGAGCCGGGCAGGAGTAAATCGATCTTATTATCGATACAAAAGGCTTTGATGCCTTCGAAATCACTGACGGAAAGGTTGACATTCTCGCCATAAGCCGGCGTTCCTGCATTGCCCGGGGCTATGAAAAGCTTCGAACATGAAGGGCTTTGAGCCATTTTCCAGGCCAGGGCATGCTCCCGGCCACCGCTACCTAACAGTAAAATGTTCATAATGGATTGAGACGTAATATATGAGGAGATTCCCGCTGCCGTGTGGTGCACAAAGCACACGGAAATTTTTGCAAAGTAAGGTCAAAAAAACCGTTATTTGGACGCGATAGGCTGATTTTCTTTATCTTTCCGCCTATTTTTGAAAAGTAACTGTATTTAGTAACTGTATTATCGCTAAGAAAGCAAAACTAAACTGACCATTTATGAATCAACGGGCTACTCAGAGTGGGCACCCAAAGGGATTGTATGTGTTGTTTGCAACGGAGATGTGGGAGCGGTTCAACTACTACGGGATGCGTGCCATCCTGGTGCTGTTCCTCACCAAAGCGCTGGCATTCGATAAAGCCTTCGCCTCCAGCCTTTACGGCAGCTATACCAGTCTCGTTTACCTGACCCCGCTCATCGGCGGCTTTGTTGCCGACCGCTACTGGGGCAACCGCAAATCCATCATCATCGGGGGCCTTCTCATGGCACTGGGCGAATTCCTGCTGTTCGGATGCGCATCCCTCTACGGTACCTCCCCGCAACTTTCCACGTTCCTCTTCTTCTCCGGCCTCGGCTTCATGATCGCTGGTAACGGATTCTTCAAACCGAACATCTCTTCCATGGTAGGACAACTGTATCCTGAAGGCGACCGCCGGATCGATGCAGCCTACACGATCTTCTACATGGGTATCAACGTGGGTGGTGCACTCGGCCCTGCCATCTGTGGCGCCGTGGGTGATACCGGCGACCCGTCTGACTTTAAATGGTCGTTCCTCGCCGCAGGTATTGCTATGCTCCTGAGCGTAATCGTATTCCAATGGCTGAAAGATCACTACATCCGCCGTCCTGACGGCTCCCCGCTGGGTGTGCGTCCGGAAGATGCCAAAGAAGGTAAAGCTATCCTGATGTATATCGGCCTGTTCGTAATGTCTGCCGCCATGATCGGCATGCTGTTTACAGACGCACGTATATTCCCGTTCATAACTTATTTGTTGCTGCTGGCTGTACTGGCCATCGGTTACATGATCTTCTCCGATAAAAAGCTGACGAAGGGAGAGAAAACCAGGATTCTGGTGATCTTCATCGTAGCCTTCTTCGTAATCTTCTTCTGGTCTGCCTTCGAGCAGGCTGGCGCCTCCCTCACCTTCTTTGCTGATGAGCAAACCAACCGCCAGCTGAACTGGAACATCCCCGTATGGCTTATTTCTGTACTTTCTGCCGGCCTTATCTACCTGTTGGCCAAGGCGTACATGGGCGCCCGGAAGCACCTTCAGCAAGACCCTCCCGGTGTGCGGTATATCATTTATATCCTGCTGGCAGCCTGCGTTGGTTACCTGCTGTACGTTAATATCGGGTTCTTCGTAAAAGGACAGACCACCATCTACCTGAACGAGATTCCAGCTTCTACCTTCCAGTCGCTCAACTCCATTTTCGTGGTAGCCTTTGCCCCGGTGTTCGCCTTCCTCTGGCTGAAACTCGGTAAATACGAGCCTTCCTCCCCCACCAAAATGGCCATTGGCCTGCTCCTGCTCGCCATCGGTTACCTTGTAATCGCTTTTGGCGTGAAAGATGTGGCTCCCGGGGTTAAAGTGACCATGATGTACCTCATCGGCATGTATGCCCTGCATACCTGGGGTGAGCTTTGCCTTTCGCCCATCGGCCTCGCACTGGTGAACAAACTGGCCCCTGCCAAGTTCGCCTCCCTGCTGATGGCAGTATGGTTCCTGGCCAACGCTATCGCCAATAAACTGGCAGGCGAGCTCAGCGCACTGTACCCCGATGGCAAAACCACCGTTTTCCTCGGTTACCAGATGAGCAATCTGTACGAGTTCTTCATGCTCTTCGTAGGCATGTCGGGCTTGGCAGCACTGATCCTCTTCCTGCTGACCAAAAAACTGCAAAAGATGATGGCTGCGGAGTAAAACGCGCCATTATTCCCGATACAATAAAGCATGCAGCGCCCCGGCCCTGCATGCTTTATTTATTTACACAAAACGATAAAACACTATATTTAGGCCTCGCAACATCCTAACCACTGCATATGTCGTCAAAATTTAAACCTTTCGTAGCCCCGGAGATGAAGATGAAAGAGCTGACGCTCAAGTCGATCCTCCTTGGCTGCCTGGCCGGCGTTATCTTCGGCGCCGCCACCGTTTACCTGGCGCTCAAAGCCGGACTCACCGTATCAGCGTCCATCCCTATTGCGGTGATCGCCATTACGTTAGGTAGAAAATTCTTCAAAACCACCATCCTGGAGAATAACATCATCCAGACCACCGGCTCGGCTGGTGAATCCATCGCCGCAGGCGTGGTGTTTACGCTGCCGGGGTTCCTGTTTTTATCCGCTAACGAAGCGGGTATCAGCAGCGGAGAACAATATTTCGATTACCTCACTATCCTCGTACTGGCCATATTCGGCGGTTTGCTGGGTACACTGATGATGATCCCCCTGAGGCGATCACTCATCGTAAAAGAGCATGAAACCCTTCCCTATCCGGAAGGGACTGCCTGCGCATCGGTACTAAAAGCCGGGGAAAAGGGTGGCACTTTCGCCAAAACAGCCTTTATAGGACTGGGTGTGGCACTGCTCTATGCCATGCTGCAGAAAGTACTGCATGTGATCGCGGAAACGCCGGCTTACATGACCAAACAGGCTAACAAGATCTTCCCGTCAGCCAAACTTTCCGGCGAAATAACGCCTGAGTACCTTGGTGTGGGCTATATCATCGGCCCTAAGATCGCAGGCGTGCTGGTTGCTGGCGGTGTGCTGGCATGGCTTTGCCTCATCCCCCTCCTCGCATCACTTATCCCCGGCGACATCGTGGCTGCCCAGCTTGTGAAGCTCGGTATGCTCGCCAACCTTCAAACACCCGGAGGCCCCGGAGCATGGGACCCCGCAGCACATTCGTTCAACGATTGGTCTTCAGCCATCTACCAGGCCTATGTAAAACAGATTGGCGCTGGTGCCGTAGCGGCAGGTGGTTTCATTACCCTCCTCAAAACGATCCCGACCATCGTTTCTTCCTTCAAAGACAGCATCGGTTCCCTGAAAGAAAAAGGCGAAACCGGCGAGGTTCCCCGTACTGAAAAGGATATCTCTTTCAAATATGTAATCATCGGCAGCATCGCACTGGTATTGCTCATGGCGTTCCTCCCCCAACTGCCGGGAGAATCCATCCTGAATAAATTACTCGTAGGCCTCCTCGTGGTGATCTTCGGTGCGTTCTTCGTTACCGTAAGCTCCCGCATCGTGGGCCTCATCGGCAGCTCCAATAACCCTATTTCGGGGATGACAATCGCCACCATCATGGGCACCTGCCTGATCTTCATTGCTGTGGGCTGGACCGGCAAGGTGTATGAACCCATGGCACTGGTAGTAGGAGGTATGATCTGTATCGCAGCAGCCAATGCCGGCGCCACCTCGCAAGATCTCAAGTCGGGCTATATCGTAGGTGCAACACCACGCAACCAGCAGATCGCGCTTTTCGTGGGCGCCATCGTTTCGTCTCTGGTAATCGGCTGGACCGTCCATTACCTCGATACCCCCACCAAAGCCATGATGGACCAGGGTATTACCCACGCCATTGGCTCACCTACCTACGCAGCCCCTCAGGCAACCCTGATGGCCACCCTGATCAAGGGTATCCTCGGCGGCGACCTCGACTGGCAGTTTGTACTGGTTGGGGTATTTATCGCCATCACACTGGAGCTGTGCGGTGTTAAATCGCTTTCTTTTGCAGTAGGTGCTTACCTGCCCCTCTCCACCACATTGCCCATCTTTATCGGTGGCGCTATCCGCGGGTTGGTAGACTGGAAGCAGAAACGTTCGGGCATTCAATTGTCTGCCGAAGAAGAGGAACTGGGTAAAGGCAATTTATTTGCCACAGGCCTTGTGGCTGGCGGTGCAGTTGCCGGGGTGATTGTAGCCATCCTGTCGGTCAACGAGAATATATCGGCAGGGCTTGCCAAAGTAAGCGCTCATGCAGGGCTTGAGCGTGCGCTGGGGGCTGGTGGTTACCAGTTGCTGGGTGTACTGTTCTTCGCTGCCATGGGCTATATGCTTTACCGCATTGGCCGTCAGAAACAGGTATCAATTGAAAAACTCTAAATAACCTATCCTATGTACCAGTCTGCCTCCAAACTAGCGCTGTTTGCCGCCCTGCTCTTTACCGCAGCAGGTTGCAGCAGCGACAAAGATGTGCAGCCCGAGCGCCGCTTTATCTCTTTCCAGATGAACGGTAAAGTAATGCTGTCTGAACAACGTAACAAGGCCGCCTACAGGCCCGGAAACCTCGCAGATACCGATCCCACCAATGACCAGGCTAACCTGCTCATTATGGGCTTTACCTATGGTAAAGATGTGATCAGCATCGAGATCACGGGTTCCGGCGAACAGCTGACTCCCGGTGTGTACACCAGCGACCAGCCCGGCAATGCTTTCCTCCTGGAAAAGTTCAGCACCATTGAACTGATCAAGGCAGATGAAACTACCGGCTCCTGGAGCGTTACGATTCATCAGGTGAAAGACGGACTGGCCATCGGGGAGTTCACCGGCGTGGCAGTATCGCAGGACATGGGCACCATCCATCCCATTACAGCAGGATACTTCAAACTGAAATACTAACGCATCGCATAGCAAAAGGCCGCCTCAGCATATGAGGCGGCCTTTTGCATTTGTAGTATTCCTCATCACTCCTGCCCGGCTATACCCCGCCTGAGCCGGGTCTTGGACATGAGGGCGATGCTTCTCCCAAAGGCGCTTCCATCTGCTTATCTTTTGATACAGGCAATTACGTCGTGCCCTTCCGGTTGGACGTTACATGAACTGCATAGCTGTAACGACGATTCAAAGGTATCACCGCCCGGTTATTTCAAAAAGTCAAAGGGGCCAAATGTTCCGTTTTGGGTCAGTTTGGGTCGTTTGTTCCGTTATAAAAAACATGCTGAGTGCATGCTGAGTGCTTGATTTATGCATGCTGAGTGCTTGCTGAGTGCATGATAAGTGCTTGTTAAGTGCATAAAACCCTTTTATTTACCCTTAGATAATATCTTCACGTTAACTAGTCCTTATCTTCATACTAACTTGTAACTGCTTAAAACTGGTTTTACAATTTGAAGCAGGCAGGTTTACAACTGAAAGATGCGGGACATGCTTACCCATTTCTCATCACCCCCGGCCCAGGGCAGTGGCTGCTGAAATTTCCACATCAGCTTTTCCCATTCCTGTACTGTAGGATTAGCGGCGTCGAGGGCGGCTTTGTCTTCACTCCGGAAATCGTCAGTCGTTTCCATGATCATAAACAGCCGGTTGCCCGTCCGGTAGATCTGCATATCCAATACACCGGCATCGAGGATACTTTTACGTATCTCGGGCCAGCCGTTCTCTGCTTTATGCCAGTGTTCGTATTCGGCGATCAGGGCGGGATCATTCTTCAGATCCAGCGCATAACATTGTCTTTTCATAATGGTAACTATTCATAAAGAAAGGCTTCGGCAAAACCCGCGTCTATCAGATTTTCTGTTACCAGGGCTTGCCAGAATGCCGGGGGAATGATTGCTTTGGCCATTTCCGCGTTCTTCGCCACCCGCTGTACACTGGTAATGCTCAGGGCAACACTCTTTACACCGGGTGCACGCCTCCCAAAGGCAGCACAGGCAGCATCCGGACGGATGTTATATGCTTCACAAACCCGGTATAGCTTTTCCCGCCAGCGGTAAAGCCGTGGGTGGGTTTGCGGGGAAACAGGTTGGTAATTGTAGTAATCCAGTCCGGTTAAAAAACCGCCGTTGAATACGGCCGCATTGATGATGGGAATACCACGCGCATGCAGGAGGTTCATAAAATCTATGAGCCCTGCGGGGTGACTGTGAATGGTCATGCTGTTGGCGATCATCACCCAATCAAGCTCCGCAGCCATGCATATTTCCCGGATCACCGTCCAATCTTTGGCGCCGATGCCTATAGCCGTTACTTTCCCTTCCTCTTTCAGCTTATGCAAAGCAGCATAGGCTGCTATGATATCACGGAAGCGGTTGGCACGTGCTGTTTGCGATCTTGCTGCGGCAAGGTATTCATCCGGATCGTGGACCGATACCCAGTTTGCACGGTAACCGCCAAGCAGTTCATTTCCCTGTTCGTAACAGGCCATGATACCGTCGTAACTGATCCGCAGTACAGCATCATGCTGCAACTCCTTCCATACATCCGGTTCAAAAGTTGGTTCGGGCGTTGTGAGTGCCGTGCGGTACCAGCCCAGCTTATTACTGATGATTACATCAGCGGGATGTACGCCAGCCAGCTCCAGTCCTTTACCGAGCACTTCCAGCGCAAGGCCTGCACCGTATTTACCGGCTGTGTCAAAAACCAGCGGCCCGGGCGCATGCTGCGCACATGCAGCAATAATCTCCATCTTGATGCCTTCCGGCATCGCCACGTACAGATTGCCCAGGCCGCTGGTACCAAAAATCCATTCGGGTAATTGCGTCTTTTCCATTTTTAACAAACAATAAAAAGTAGCATCATCAGAAATTTATCATGGCTTTGATCACACCATTGGCCGGGTTTATCCAGGAAGCGAAATGTGCTGTTACCTCATCGAAGTTTACCCGGTGGGTGATGTAATTAGTTGGATCTACCGCTCCGCTCATCATAGCCTGCATCACATGTTCAAAATCCTGCCGGGTGGCGTTACGGCTGCTCATGAGGGTGGCTTCCCTTTTATGGAATTCGGGATGGCTCACGATCAGCTCTCCCCGCTGTAACCCCACCAGCACATAACGGCCACCATGTGCGAGGTAATGAAATCCTTCATTGATGGCGCGCTGGCTGCCGGTGGCATCAATTACAACCGTTGGAAAATCGCCGTTGGTGATCCCTTTCAGCGCCTCTGCCACGTTCTCTTTGGAGGCGTTGATAGTATGTGCGATGTTGAGTTTACTTCTGCAGAAATCAAGGCGGCCTTCATGGATATCGACCGCGATCACCTGTGCACCGGCTATCCTTGCAAATTCGAGGATACCCAGCCCGATGGGACCGGCTCCTATCACGGCCACAAATTCTCCGGGCTGAACGTTGGCCCGCCGCACGCCATGGGCACCAATTGCGAGGGGCTCCACGAGTGCCAGCGCATCGAACGAAAGCCCGTTGCCGCGCAGTAATGCAGTGGATGGCACCTGCAGATACTCCACCATTCCGCCATCCGTATGCACACCACATACCGCGATGTTCGTACAGCAATTGGGCTTGCCGTTGCGGCAGGCAATGCATTGCCCGCAGTTGAAATAAGGTATACATGTTACGGACTCTCCGGCTGTAAAATCCGGCGCACCATCCGCTTCCACTAATTCGCCGGACAACTCGTGCCCCAACACCCGGGGATAACTGAAAAACGGCTGCGTACCTTCAAATGCATGGAGGTCTGTTCCGCAGATGCCTATCCGCCGAATACGGATAATTGCGTGGCCTTTCTTCAGTTCCGGTTTCGGGGACTCACCATAGCTCAACTGGCCGGGAGTCGTACATGTCAGTGTTTTCATCAATAATCCGGGTTTTGTTTCAATGCGGGCGTATTCCTGTCTATTTCAGTTTGTGGAATGGGCCAGAATTGATATTTGTCTTCGTATTTCAGTTTAATGTTCGGCGCGAGGGGATTAAGTACAAAACCATTCAGCTTTTGCGTGGCGATGCCCCAGCGGCGAAGGTCGAAGTACCTTTGCCCTTCCAGCGCAAATTCTACCCGGCGTTCGTGGCGAATGCGTTCGCGCATCTGCGGCTGTGAAAGATTTGCGGGCAGTGCAGGCATGTTAACGCCCGGCCTGTCGCGCACTTCGTTGATTTGCTTATATACGGATGCATCCGCACCCACGGCTTCGTTCTGGGCTTCAGCATACATCAGTTTCACGTCAGCGAAACGGAGCAGCACAAAGTCATTATCATCGAGGGTACTGGAAGACGGGTTTACGGTACCTGGTGTGTACCATTTCTTGGGGGTATAATACCCCTCAATCCATCCGCCTTTGCCGGGTGTAGCAACAGACAGGTCGCCCGTAAACGGCCATCCCTGCTCTATCTTATCGCCCGGGAAGTACCAGGTCATCGTTTTGCGCGGATCGTTGGCTTCATATTCACTGATAAGATCCTGTGTACCCATATACCCTTTCCAGGCAATGGTAGTAGCTGCCAGCGGGGCATCCTGGTGGCCGATGTTGGGTAAAAGGTACCTCACGGAAAACATGATTTCCCTGCTGCTGTTCTGATCCGGCTTGTAAAAGTTAGCGGAATAATTCGGGTTCAGGGAGAACTTGTTATCGTCGATAATCTGTTTTGCCAGCGCAGCAGCTTCTGCAAACTTTTTCTCGAAAAGGAGTACTCTTACCTTATACCCTTGTGCGGTTCCTTTCACTGCATGTCCGCTGGTATATCCTTCATTGGGCAAACCGGCTATGGCCACATCGAGGTCTTCTTTAACAAATGCCAGTACTTCATCCCGCGTAGACTTCGCCAATACACTGTTATAATCGATCGTAAAGGGATCTGCCTTTACAATAGGAACGTTTCCGTACAATTGCGCCAGCCAAAAATAGTTGAATGCACGGAGAAAGTGTGCTTCTGCTTTGTACACCTTCAATTTGTCGCCGCTCAACACCTTATCTACGTTCGCCAGAAAGTGGTTGGCTGCTGCTATTGCTTTGTAGTTGTTTTCGTAATAGCTGCGGACGTATGCGCCGGTATTTGGTGTAAGACCTGAACTGCCGGCACTTCTGCCTCCGCCATAGTCGTGCTGGCCATACGCATCGTCTGTATACGTATCCCAGGCGTAAATATTGTATTGGGAACAGGCCCAGTTGCCACCGGGCATGTAGAGGAAACCGTACAGCCCGGTCAATGCTAAATCCGCATCCTGCTCCGATTTCCAGAAAATAGCTTTCGGCAGCTTATCTGTGGGTGTTACATTGAGATCTTTACAGGCACCGAAAAGTACAGTGCACCCGATCGTGAGATATATACTTCTGATAATTCTTTTCATGATAATAGTTTTAAAAACGCTGGAATCAGAATTGTACGGTTGCACCGAAGGTGAAAGTGCGGATCTGCGGATACGTTACGTAAAGGCCATCTCCGGCTCTTTCCGGATCAAGCCCCGGATAATCGCTGATGGTAAACACGTTGTCTGCAGCGAAATACAAGCGGAAGGATTTCATTGCCGCTTTCCTGGTTAATTGCGTTGGCAGCGTGTAGCCCAATTGCAAATTCTTCATCCGCAAAAACGATGCGTCTTTCAGGAAATAGGTGGAAGGGTAGCCCTGCACCGGTGCATAACCGTCTGCCATGTAGATCTTAGGCATCGTGTTCGTAGGGTTGGAAGGCGTCCAGCGGTTGCGCCAGTCGGTAGTAGGCAAAGAGCCCTGGCGGAAAGGTTCCGCTCCCCAGCCGTTCACATAGATCTTCTGCCCCTGAGAGCCATAAAGCATTGCGGAGAAATCGAAGTTTTTCCAGTTTAAGCCGAGGTTGGCTGTATACTGGAAACTGGGATACTTTCCATTTACAAAGGTGCGGTCTGCGTCACTGATAATTCCATCGCCATTTACGTCTTTGATTTTAAGATCACCGGGTGTTGGTGTAATGGGCTGCTTGGGCGACCGGTCGATCTCCGCCTGGCTCTGGAAAATACCGTCCCAGATATAGAGGTAAAATTCGTCGAGTGGTTTACCCTCTTCACGAATCAGGTTACCATTGATTTCACGTTTGCCGTATGTTTCCAATGTGTTTTTATACGCCTGGAAATTGCCGCCAACGAAGAAATTCAGGTCTTTCGTAATGTTCCCCCTATACTGCGCTCCGATCTCAATACCTTTGTTCCGTACAGCCCCGTTATTGATCGTAGGCGCTTCCATCCCCAGCCAGAGAGGAATTTGCGCTTTCCTGAGGATGTCGAACGTATTTTTATTGAACCAGTCTACCGTCAGGGAAAGCTTGTTATCGAATGCCGATAAATCTATACCAATATCCAGCACCTGAGTGGTTTCCCATGTAAGCGACGGCTCCACGAGCATGGCTGAACTATAGCCGGGCATTACTTTACCGCCAAACGAATAGTCGCGGGGATCGAGCGTTGCCTGGTAAGGATACATCCCTATATTCTGGTTACCTAATCTGCCCCAGGACCCGCGCAGCTTCAGATCGTTCAACCATGATACGTCCTGAAGGAATGCCTCTTTCGATATACGCCATCCACCGGAGAAGGAATAAAACAGCCCCCACCGCGTGTCGCTCGGCAGGCGCGATGTACCGTCGTACCGGAAGCTGGTACCGAATAAATACTTATCCTGAAAATCGTAGTTAAGGTTACCGTAAAAAGAACGGATAGCCCATTCCGACGATGTTCCGTTATTCTTCATACCCGGGAGTGGCCCTGCAAACAGCTCTTTCGCAACATTCGTGTTGAATGTAAGACGGGAAGCAGACAGCTCACTGCCCTTATTGTATTCCTGCTGATAACCTGCGAGTGCAGAAACGGAATGTTCGTTAAACGTTCTTTTAAAATTCAGCTGGCTGTAATACACGAGGTATGCATTATCTGTGCGCCTAACGTCCAGTCCCGGAGGACCTACATCCAGATTAGTGGCGTAGCTCATATCACTGTAATAGTATATGGGCACTACGGGGCGGAAATCACTGAACTTGAAAGCGTCGAAGTTACCGCCTCCCCTGTTTTCCCAGGTAAGACCGTTGAACAGCTCCACATCCAGCGAAATATTACCCTGGATAAATACATCCTCGCTCCGCGCACGCACGTTCTCAGCTACGATAGCAGGAATATTCTTGTTCCCCGACTCGTTATTATAAGCCGTGGCAATCCAGCGCCCGTCTTGTGAGCGTGGCGGATAAAGGGGAGATTTCGCAAGGGTAGACAGGAAGGCATCGTCCGCACCCTGCCGCGGATTCAGCTTATTGCTGTAGTTCAGCAGGATGTTGGTACCAAGTGTAACCCGCTTGTTAACTTTCGACGACAGCCCGAGGTTTACAGTATATTTCTTGTATTCAAACCCGATCATCGTACCGGGCTGATCGGTGTATCCGACGCCAAGGTTGTAAGTGGTGTTATCCTTTCCTCCGGTGAGGTTCAGGTAATGATTTTTGGTATATGCGGTAACAAACAACTCATCGAGCCAGTCGTGATTGGGATACTTCACCCGGTCGGTAGCATTTTCGTACAGGTCGATCTGGGCCTGTGTGTAGATGGGTTGCCTTCCGGAGTTGGCAGATGCTTCATTGGAAAGGCGCATGTATTCTGCGGAATTCGTCACCACGTCGGGCAGGCTCGTGGGGTTGGAGATTCCGAGATTGAAATTGTACGTCAGCGAAAAGCCTCCGCCTTTACCCTTTTTGGTTTTGATGACGATCACGCCATTGGCACCGCGGGAGCCGTAGATAGCTGCGGATGCCGCATCTTTCAGCAGGCTCACGGATTCGATATCGTTGGGGTTCAGTGAAGCGAGGCTTCCCGGCAGTCCGTCAACGATTACCAGCGGGTCGTTACCCGCACCGCTGAATGTGCTGACACCGCGGATGCGGAGACTTACCTTTTCAGCACCGGGTTCTCCTGAGCCCTGCACCACCTGTAAGCCGGGGAGCTGCCCCTGTAGCAGCGTGGTGGGATTAGTAGCGATACGCTTGTTCAGTTCCTCCCCGGATACGGTAACCACCGCACTGGTGAGTTTCCGCTTAGACTGGGTGCCGTAACCTACCACCACAATCTGATTCAGCTGCTGGTCGGCAGTTTGCAGGGCAATGGTAATAGCCGAACGCCCGCCAACAGGTACTTCCTGGCTGGCGAAGCCAATGCCGCTTACCAGCAGCGTACCATTACCAGGGGCATTGATGCTGAACTCGCCCTTATTGTTGGTTTGGGTACCGGTGCTGGTACCTTTCAGTTGAATGGTGACACCGCTCACAGCAGTGTCTGCAGATGTTACGCGGCCCCGCACTGTTTGCTGGGCAGATACGTGGAGCGAAGTAAAAATGAAGAAAGACATTACGGCGAATGGGAGCCGTAAATGCTTTACATACATGGTAATGCCGGGAGGGATCATCCTCAGCAGATAATTTTTCATAACGTACGTTTTAAATGAATTGAAGAATGAAATGTGCGGAATCTTCTCTCAGGAAGTATTTCCGGAACCGCCGTGGAATATGAATTATCGATTTTGATTGCATGTTCTCATGTAATGGCAAATGCTTCCCCTGCCGGTTATTTAGCTCCGGCGTATTGTTGTAAATATCCGACCTGTACTAATTTTATACGATTGCGCCTTCTATTCGCAGTACAAAGGCTTCCTTACCGGGCGCCCGGTCTGGCAGCTGTACTTCCAGTCCCTCCGGAGCCTGTTTAAAAGTGAGTGCATCTCCATGCCCCAGCAGGCGTACTTCAGTGATACTACCCTTATTACCCAGGCTTTTGATGATTGTCTTGTTTCCTTCCGGCCAGCCCAGCAGGATGGCGTATAATGTATGTTGCTTTTTGGTAAACCGGATGTCTTCCGCGGTAAAGGCTTTACCTTTTCCTTCATTGAAGTTCCCGGCGCCGAGAGAAGCCGCTGCTGCGATAGCAGGCCCTTCTCCAAAAGTGCTCCAGGGCCGGGTGCCATAAATGGCTTCTCCGTTCTGCCGCATCCAGTCACCAATACCTTCCACAACAGCGCGCTCCTTCTCGTCAATGGTACCATCTCCACGCACCGGTACGCTCAGCATGAGGTTACCATTCTTACTCACCACATCACACAGCGTGTGGATCACGGTTTTGGCGGATTTATAGCGGTTGTTGTCGTACACCCGGCGGTCGTAGTGCCAGCTGCCGATGCAGGTATCCGTTTGCCAGGGCAGCGGTTCAATGGCATTACTTTGCCCACGCTCAATATCCCATACCATACATTTCCGCTGCTGCTCGTTCAGTCCTTTACCCGTCAGCACCGCTTCCAGCTTCCCGTGCTTTTTGATGCTGCGGTTATAGAGGTGGGCGGCAATCCGCAGGCCTACGTCGCTCACTGGCCATAATGGCAAAACGGTATCATCGAAATACACCAGCTCAGGGTCGTAATTATCGATCAGCGCCAGGGTGCGCTTGTAGAATTTCTCTGCATAGGCTTTTGAAGGAATAGCTGCGCCATCGCTCCAATCCCACTTCTTCAGGTGATCACCTCCCGGTGCGCTTAGCGGGTGGTTCTGGGCATACAGCTCCTGGGGGTCCAGTCCTTCCCACCACTGGCCTTTCCCGTCGGCCGCAGTGAGTTTGCCATCGTAGGGCACTCCTGCCAGCGGACCGCTCTTATCGGCCTTCTGGGCGGCTTCAAACCACGTCCAGGCATGAGAGGCATGCACACTTACACCAAACGGCATCCCGTTTGCTTTGGCCGCTTTGGCCCATCCTCCTACAATATCTTTGCGGGGACCCACACGTGTGGAGTTCCAGTTTTGGTATTTATTGGGATAGAGGTCAAGGTTATCGTGATGATTAGCCATGGCTACAAAGAATTTTGCGCCGGCATGTTTGTATAAAGACAGCAGTTCGTCAGGATTCCAGTTCTCTGCCTTCCACAGGTTAATTACATCTTTGAACCCGAACTTAGAAGGGTGACCATACTTTTCGCAGTGATATTTGTAAGCAGCACTGCCTTCGTGATACATGCTCTGGCCATACCAGTCGCCCAGTTCAGGCTGGCATTGCGGACCCCAGTGTGCCCAGAGGCCAAACTTGGCATCGCGGTACCATTCCGGCACTTCATATTGTGCGAGGGAATCCCAGCCGGGCTGAAACTTATCGGCCATGCCGTATGCCAGCATTCCGGAAAACGGTGTGCTGCGGCCAAATACGCCAGACAGGAATAATGAGGGTACAGCAGTTAAGGCGCCTTTTACCAGAGTCCTTCTTTTCATATCAGTTCTTTACGTGAAAATCAGCCAGGAATAACGATATCCAAACCTACTACGAATACCCCTGCAAAAACTTGCCTTAAATTGACTTTTTTTTGTACAAATCCGACTTTTCGGTCAATATAGCCTTTGTAACTCTCAGCGGGTTGCGGTACTTTGGTAACTATACATTCGCCGTTATGATCAAAAGAAAATTCCAGCATACGTTTACACTGATGAATGTGGACCGGGTAGCATTGGACTCGCGTTGGAATTATCAGCACGTCATCAGTCCATATAACCGGATTTATTATATAGGCGACGGAGAAGGATCGTTGTCGGGTGCAGGGGGAAGTGTGCAGCTGGAGCCTGGCTTCCTCTACATCATCCCCAGTTTCACTTTATGCAATATGCGCTGCGACACGCACCTCGATCAGTATTTCGTGCAGTTCTTCGAAGATTCAACAGACGGTATTTCCCTCTTCGCACAATACCGCAGCATCAGTAAGGTAGCCGCCACGGAAACCGACCGCCTGCTGTTTAACCGGCTGCTGGAAATCAATCCCGGCCGCGGCATTAACCGGTCCGATAATCCGAAGGTCTATGAAAAGGATGTGTTTTACAAGGAATACCAGGAACTGAATAACCTGCAGAACATTTCAGTGTCTATGGAAACGCAGGGCATCCTCTGGCAGCTGACGGCCAAATTCCTCAGTCCTAATGTGCCGGACAGCCACGGGGCAAAGATGATACCTCTGAAACTGGCGGAAACGCTGGATTATATTGAGCTGAATATGCATGCAGAGCTAACTGTGAATTTTCTTGCTTCAAGGATCAATCAGCATCCCGATTATTTTTCCCGGCAATTCAAGGCTTATACCGGAACGCGGCCCCAGACCCACATCCTCGGGAAGCGGATAGAACGCGCCCAATACCTGATGGCCACTACCCGGATGACTTATGTGGAAATAGCCTCCCGCCTCGGATTCAGTGACCTGTCTCATTTCTCGAAGGCCTTCAAAAAAACGACCGGAATGGCGCCCCGTGATTACCGGAAGCAAATGTACCTGGTGGGCTTTCATGAGCATGTGAAAAACACGCCGGATTGATGGCAGGCTTGCACAAATGGAGTAAATTGCCGGTCTAAATCCGCTACTTTTCATGCGACCCATCTTATTACCCGCCGCCGCGATATTGTTTTTTTGTGCCTGCCAGAGCACATCACGCCCGCCGGTTGCCGACAGTCTTACCACAGTTTCTCAGGAAAAGGTCGATACCTTCTGGCAAAATATAGCCACTATAGCTACCGAATCCGGCGGCACAGTAGGCGTGGCCATCCGTAACCTGCATACGGGCGATACCCTTACGCTGAACGATACTGCCCGCCTCCCCATGCAAAGCGCTTATAAATTCCCCATCGCCATGGCCGTGCTGAAGCAGGTGGATGAAGGTAAGCTGCGCCTCGATCAAACCATTCCCGTAACCACCGCCGATCTGTTCAAAACCTACAGTCCGCTGCAGGATAGCTTCCCCAAAGGAACCAATACCCAAACAGTGGCAGACCTTATCAGGCTCATGGTGGCAAAAAGCGATAACATTGCCTGCGATGTACTGCTGAAAACCATCGGCGGCACCAAAGTAGCCAACGACTACATTCACAGCCTTGGCGTTCAGAACATCTCCATCGCTGCTACTGAACAGGAGATGCACAGCGGATGGGACGTTCAGTTTACCAACTGGTGCAATGTTTCTGCCTACACCCAACTGCTCGATATCCTGTATAAAGGCACCGCGCTGTCTAAATCCAGCAACGACTTCCTCATGCAAACCATGCTGGGCACCACTACAGGCCCCAAACGCCTGCCGGGGCTCCTGCCTGCCGGAACGCCCGTTGCCCATAAAACAGGCACTTCCGGCGCTAAAGACGGCATGTATTCCGCCACAAACGATGCCGGCATTATCACCCTCCCTAACGGACAGCCCCTCGCCGTAGTGGTATTCGTTACCCGCAGCACCGCCAGCGAAGCAGTGCGCGAAGGCGTGATTGCCAAAATCGCCAAAGCAGCTTACGACCACTATGGCAAATAACAGGATGTGCAGCAATGTATTCATGTACCGAAAATAGTCCGGTAGAAAAGCACCGAGAAACGGGATGGCCGCTTTGGCCGCTATTGACCGTTTTGGCCAATTAAACCAGGTACGATTCCTGCCCCCTGACTGCCTCGTTACTACCTCCAGACTGCCTTGCCACTGCCTTTAGACTGCCTTTACACTAAGGGTAGACGGCCTCTACACTGCCTTCCACTGCCTTTAGCGTACTTGAAATAATAACAAAGCGGCCATCTCAATTGAATGAGATGGCCGCTTTTCGTAAAACTATACCGGTGATCAGATGAAATCGAGATGTTCGTATGATTGCTGAAGGATGGCCCTGTCGTCTGCACCCAGCCACTTTTTCAGCAGCGTGGCGTAAACGCTTTTGAAATCCACCTTGTACTGAAGGTCGCCATCTTTGAGGCTGGAAAGATCTGGCCCGTTATTCAGCACGCCTTTCTCCTTCAGTCCGCCGCCAATGAGGAACATGTTATTCGCAGTACCATGATCGGTACCACCGCTGGCGTTCTGTGCCACACGGCGGCCAAATTCACTGAAGGTCATCACCAGCACATCATCGAACCGGTGGTTCTTTTTCAGATCGCTTACGAAGGGAGCCAGTGCATCACTCAGCTGAGAGAACAACCGCTGCTGCTGATTCTGCTGGCCTACATGCGTATCAAAACTACCGTGCGACACATAGTATACGCTGGTATTGATATCCGTCATGATCAGCTCGGCAATGGTCTTCATGTTCTTACCCAGTTCCGTAGCCGGATAATTCTCTTTGCTTTTATATGTCTTGAACTGCTGCTGGATGTAGCCTGCAGACGAGATGGTTTCCGCCATGGTTTTGTAGAGGTAATCCACGTTGTGATGCTCATCGTCGTGCTGCTGCTTAGCGAGCAGGTCGCGGAAATAGCGGTCGTTGCTGGCACCGTATAGCCGTTGCGGATCGGTAAGCGCAAGCCCTTTCACTTCATTACCCTTCATGGCAAGGCTAAGCGTATCATCGATCTCAAGTGCCTGCGTGGGCTTATCACAGCCTTTGCATTGCGCATCGAGGTAGCGGCCCAGCCATCCCGTACCCCAGTAATCCTTGGAATCACTGGCGCTTTGCCAGATATCCATACTGCGGAAGTGAGAACGGTCGGGGTTAGGATAGCCCACGTTATTGAGCACACCCAGCGCACCGTCGTCATAAAAGCTTTTAAATGATTTAAGGGCAGGGTGGATGCCCAGCTCATCATTGAGCGCCAGCGCATCTTCCCGTTTGATGCCCAGCTGCGGGCGCAGTTTATAGTAAATATCGTTGCGGTATGGGATCACGGTATTAAGCCCATCGTTACCGCCGGAGAGCTGCACCACTACCAGTACTTTATTGCCCGGGGGTACGAACTTCCCCTGCTCCATGGCTTTGAGGAATTTGGGGAGCATAAGGCTGGCCGATGCCAGGGAACCTACCTGTAAAAACCGCCGTCTGTGTATTAGCATGTTTCGATGGATTTCTGAATTAACACATTTGGTATTCCGGCGTGCTCATCACGTCGATCGTTACCGTTTTGATGTAGTTGTCGCGAGAGGAAGCATCGGAGTATTTCTCCAGCAGCTGCCGGTCTATGCCTTTGTTACGCACCAGCAGCGACTGTGCAATGGACTCCGCCAGCTCTTCCCGTTTCACGTCCTTATATCCGTCTACATATGGCTGCCAGTCGATATCAGCATTCACTTTACGGGCGTATTGTTTCTTCAGCAGTTCGTTTACCTGCATCGTCATTTTATAATTCTGCCCCTCTCCCATTTCCGGCGTAATCTCTTTCGGACGGATATTGAATTCCTGCGAATACAGGATGATCTGTGGTACCCGGAGGCGGAACATAAGGCTGGAACTGTCTATCCAGTTTTTACCACCGGGCCAGCCGGCCACATTGGGCGGATAAAAGAGCGTTTGCCCCAGTACACGCTGAAATACCAGCATGGCTTCTTCCTGTTCAAAGCGCATGGGCACAGCGCGGCGCAAGCCAACAATCAGTTCTACCGGCGACTTGATCCTGCTGCCTACGATCTTATCATCGTAAAACCAGTCGGCCATAAAGATGTGTTCCATGAGTGCGCGAAGGTCGTACCCGCTTTGGTAAAACTTCTCCGCCAGTGCATTCTCATGTGCTTCGTTCCCATCTTCATGAACGAAGTAGCGGTAAATTTTACCGGTGATGAATTTTGCGGTTTGTTTTTGTTCGAGGAGTATAGCGATCACATCATCGCCCGTGAAGCGGCCTGATTTTCCGAGCAGGGTTTTCATGCCATCGTCGTGCTGGTTTTTCCTGAACTGGAATTGCCCTATCTGATCGTATCCCCATCCGGTGAAAGCTCTGGCGGCTTCCTTCACATCGTTTTCTGTATAATTGCCACGGCCGAGGGTAAAGAGTTCCATTACTTCGCGGGCGAAGTTTTCGTTAGGCCGTTGCTTGCGGTTCTGCTGGTTATTGAGGAAGGCCAGCATAGCGGGAGATTTGGATACTTCACTGAGCAGTGTCCCGAAGTTCCCGAGGCCATGGCGCCGGGTGATCTCTAATAACTGTTGGTTGAAGAGTACATTTTGCGTACGGCAGGCGAAGTGCCCGTGCCAGAACAGCGCCATTTTTTCCTGCAGGGGATGAGCGCTGTTGATCATGGCATGCGTCCATAGCACATTGAGGTCTTTGATGCCGTCTGTATTCAGTTTCTGCACCATTTTACGCTCTTCTGCGCCCATATTGCGCTGGCGCTGATAATCGGGAAGATCGGTTTCATCCATCACGCGGATGGGGGCCGGGGCTGCCGAGGGGCCTAAGATCACTTTCCGCACCACTTCCTTTCGCCTCTTCTTCATCCAGGACCTTATTTCGGGAAGGCCTTCACCGAAGCCGGCCCTCCAGCCCAGGTGTTGCATTTGTGTCTGTAACGGAACAACTGGCATATGTGGAAATAATTTAGAATAAGACGGGTGCAGGATGCCCAAAGTTTAACCGGGCATGCACCCACGGCCAAAAAAAGGACAAATACCGTTCCATAAGGTTAATAGACGGCCATAGTGGTATCAATTTCCCTTGCCCAGGCGTGTATGCCGCCCGACACATTGTATACTTCAGAGAAGCCTGCCTGCAGCAGCAGTTCGGCAGTGGCGCGGCTCCGCATCCCATGATGGCAGATCATGGCTACGGGGGTGTTACGGGCAAGGTTAGAGAGGGAGGCCGCCACCCGCCGCATGGGGATGTGTACTGCCCCTTCGATATGGCAGTAATCCCATTCATCTTTCTCCCGCACATCAATCAACTGAAAATCACGGCCTTCATCCAGCCAATCCTTTAGTTCCTGTACGGTTAACAGCTGCATGGTACGGGCATCGCACACGGAATTACCGTAGCTGTCCTGCAAGGCAGCAATATCATGATTGCCGGGTTGCGGCTGGAAGGAGAAGACCTGGTGGGTATTATCGAGCAGTTGCACCGTAAGCAGCTGATTAGCCAGCGGCTCGCCTATGCCGGTGAGCACTTTTACGGCTTCAGAGGCCTGGTAGCAGCCAATGATGCCGGGCAGTACACCCAGTACGCCCACATCATTACAGTCAGGCGCATCGCCCGGCTCAGGGAACAGGCACCGGTATGTACCGCTGCCCTGATGGTTCAGTACGCTCACCTGCCCTTCGTAGCGGAAAATAGAGCCGTAAATGAATGGTTTGGAGAGTATAACGCAGGCATCGTTGATGAGGTAACGGGTGCCGAAGTTATCGGAGCAATCTATAACAAGATCGTATGGTGCAATGATTTCGAGCGCGTTGGCCGTACTGAGATAATTGGGATGGGGTATGAAAACGGTGTCTGGGTTCAATGCTTCCAGCCGTGCAATGGCGGCCTGTACCTTGGGCTTTCCTTCATCAGCAGTGGTATAGATCACCTGCCGCTGCAGGTTGGTAACCGATACGGTATCTTCTTCCGCTATGCCGATCTTCCCCACTCCCATGGCGGTAAGGTATTGTAATACCGGTACACCGAGGCCACCTGCGCCTATTACCAGCACAGCGGCATTACGCAGCATTTCCTGCTTTTCGATGCCGAATCCTTCCAGTCTGATCTGTCGGTCGTAGCGGTTCATTTTCCCTCCGTTTTGCTTGCTTAAATTTCGTGATTTTTTTTATTTCAACCCAGCCCTGATCTGTTCCCAGACAGATTTTAATGTTGCAGGAAATGGCGGAGCCGGTGTGATCAGCTTTTCCTGCACATATTCAGAACGGCGCCCCAGATCGGGGTGAGAGCTCAGCCATTCTGATGGTGCTCCGCCGCCGGATTCGCCAAGGGTACTGAAGAGCAGCACATATCCGTTGCCGGGGATGCGCTTTTCCTGCAGCATCCGCAGGCCGTTCATATCCGCTTCCTTCTCCAGACTGCGGGAGTACTCCAGGTGCTTCAGCGAACTGGCATTTTCCACCAAAACCGCACTAATACCCGTTACATCCCCGAATATCAGGCTCACCATGGTAAAAGTACCGAGGCTCTGCATCAGGGAACGGGTGGTATGGCGCAGGTTGATGTGGGAACTTTCATGCGCCAGCAGTGCAGCCAGCTCTTCCGGCTGCTTCATGCGCTTCAGTAACCCGCTGAACACCACGATGTGCCCGCCCGGAACGGCAAAGGCATTCGTCTGGTCATAATCCACCACGGTAATGGTGATGGGGTAGGGAGACGACAGGCCCATCTGTTTGTAAAAGGCATTCACCTGCTCCGTTTGCTTCGGGAGTATCTTGTATTCTTTAATCAGTGATTTGTAGGCTTCTTCTCCCATTGATACTTCATATTCCACCGGCAAAGCATTAGCCGCCTTACCCGCCATCCATGGCACAATCCAGAAGAATGCGGCGAGGATGAGTCCGATGATAATAACGCCCGTGGTAATGAAAGTGACCCATGCCGTGGGGAATACGCGGCGCTTCTTTTGCAGCTGCCCGTCTGCCAGTGTGGCAAACGCTCCGCTGGGAACAATCAGTGTTTGTAATGGCAGGCCGGTATGATGCAATACGCAACCGCCGGGGCGCTCCTGGCCCTTCACCACATTTTCCCAGTACCAGAATACCGTACGTGGATTGCCATGCGCATCTTTCAGGTGGATCTCTATACGTTTGTTGGTGACGGTAATATCTGCGCCCTCAATATGGTCTGGCGTTTCATAGGAGTAATAACCCTGAAAAGTTTTCATCGGTTGCTATATGGGTTTTATTCGTTTGGACATAACCACCAGATCCACCATTGTGCCATCGGGCTGGATGACGCCATTGGGGATGCGGCCATGTTCGGTAAAATTGAAATTACGGTACAATTGAATGGCCCTTTCGTTGTTGGCCAGTACTTCGAAATGGATAATGGCAATACGCGGGTGTGCTTCGGCCCACCGGATGGCCGATGTCAGCAGGCGCCGCCCGATGCCCATGTTCCAGTACTTATGCAATACAGCTATGCCCAGCAATGCCATATGGTGCTGCTTGCGTGTACGGCCCTGGTGCAGGCTCACCATCCCGGCCACTTCCCCTTCCACATCCGCCACCAGGAACATATTGTTTGGGTTGCCGGAGTACGACCGGATAAAGGCTTCTTCCTTCGCCAGATCCATCTGCAGAGATTCTTCGTGGGTATACAGCAGAAAATCAGTTTCCCGGGTCACCTCCTGAAAGGTGTTGAGGCAGGCCTGTGCATCCGTTACCAGCGGTGGACGGATTACGAGTGGTTTGCCATTGGGAAGAAAGTGTCGCATGCAACAAATATACAGTCTTCCGGCTTCGGGGCATAAAAAAAGCGGCCTTTCAGCCGCCTGTACATTGCATACTTCTTTGTTGTTAAGACGCTTTGGCATGTTTGGTCACAAACGCTACCACGGCGGATTTCTGATCATCGGTCAGTTTCGCTTTACGGGCCATCCTGTCCATGATACCGGGCCATTTCTCGGCAGTTTTGGTTTCAGGGAGCTTGAAGTGGTGGCATTTCGCGCACTTCTGCCGGAAAATGGCTTTACCGTCCGACTCTTCATATTGCGCAAAAGCCGCGTCTACCTTGGCCGTGTCGTTAGGATTCAGGCCTTTGGAGCATCCCCACAACACAATAGCGATGAGTGATAACTGGATGAGTGTTTTCATAATTTGCATTTTTGACCTGTAACAAATTAAAGGTATTTTTTCTATTTAGCGTTACTGCACTTTTACAAACCGGGTATGGAACATCCTGCTTCCGTTTTCGTATACCCCTAACCAGTAGGTACCGGCAGGCAGCCCATGCAGTGATATTTCCTGCAGCAGGGCCTCCTGTTGCAATATCCTGCATATCCTGCCCTGCATATCCGTTATCACGATCCGCTGCCCTCGTAATGCTTTCGACATCAGCATGATCTTTCCGGATGCGGGATTGGGGAATACGATGAAACCGGCCGCTCCCGTCACCTGTACAGGAACAGCATCAGACACAATTATCCTGCCGTTTTGCAATTCCACCTCCGCATGGTAATAAACGATCCCCTGCGGCGGTTGTGCATCAATTGCTGAATAATACAGGCTGTTTGCAGACGTGGCACTTCCCAGTCCGGTCCCCTGCCTCACCCATCGTATGGCCTTGAGGCCTACAGCAGTTCCCAGTTCCAGTTGCAGCCTTACCTCTCCTGATGCCTCCAGATCCGCAGTAAAGTTGCGGATATAACACCCCGGAGCGCCGGCCGAAAACAGGTGCCCCTCACTCCGGAGACCTTCCTCAACACCCACTGCACTCACGGCAATAATGCCCGATGCCACAACTGAAGGCCTGAAGGCGAAAAAAGTATCCCTCACTTCCGCCAATAGCATATATGCATCGCCGTTAAGCCGGTATATCCTGTAAGCGGCTGCCCCGGTTGCGGGAGGCCACCAAACCAGCGCACTGTCTTCACAAATAAATCCCGTAGCCGGCTTCACTCGCGGTGCCAGCAGGAACAGCGGACTATCGAACATCTTCCCACCAGCTTCCATCCTTAATTGAGCCAGGCCAAAAGCCGGAGGGGCTGCCCATTCGGCTTTTTCTTCCGCCACATCTGTTACGTTCGCCACCAGCTGCCAGTTGCCTGTACCCGGGCGATAATATATTTTCCCCGGTCCGGATATCGTGGTACTCCAGCGGAGGGTATGCTGCACGCCGGCATCCAGTGTTGCTGATGCAGCGGGGTTATCCCACCCGAATGCGCCTGCGGCGGCCAGTTGCCAGGCAAGGGCAAAGCGTTGTGTGCCCATTACCCTATGCCCTTCCGCATGCACGGTATAATCCCCCGCTGCGGGCAGGTGCAGTACTACCTGCTCTGTATTGTTGAGGCTGTCGCGGCCGGGAAGGGCGTGGCGGGAAAGACTGTCACGATGCGGGAACGCGGATAAGGTAAGGGGATCATACCGCCTTCCTGCGGCATCGGTCACCCAAAGGTCCAGGTCGTTCACCAATGCCTGGGCACTATTGGCAGCTGCCGGCAAATCGGTATAACGCAATGTAATTTTAAGGGAATGCGTATTGGGTGGTACGGTAATCCCGACAGTATAGCTGCTCCCCTGCTGAACGGCGCTCATCACATATCTCCGTTCCATGATCGTTTTCACGGCTTCCCACGCATTTGCAGCCCCAAAACCGGAAGTAAAATCAGGTCCCGGAGCACCCACATCTGTAGCGGAATTGATCAGAACAGCGGCAGCTAACGCTGTGGGTAACGCCTCACCGGTTTGTAAACGGGATTGTTCCCTTACCAGTAACCCGATGCCGGAAAGCAGTGCGGCCGCGTCGGAAGTGCCGCCGGGGCCATAAACCACCAGCTCAGGCTTGATGCGCCCGTCGTAACAGGGACCACGGCTGCTGAGCAGCGCAATATTGGATGATCCGTCTGTTGCTCCTGCCACCAGTACGTTCTTAGCCTGCTTAAAGGTGCCGCTGAGGTTGGCAAATGCAGCTATCCCGGCGTAGATACCTTCTCCCGGGGCATCGGTGCCGATGTTACCGGAAGAAAATACATGCAGGAAAGTATCCATTTCAAACAGCTGTGCATCGTACGCGGCTGCCTCCAGTCCGTAATAGTTTTCTATGCCGGTTCCATAGGAATGATTTTGCGCCTGCAATCCATAGGTTGTAAACGAAGTATTGGCATCCGGCAACAGGCGGGTGAAATCGGAGGAAGCAATGCCCGCCAGCGGTGCAGCCCCCATACCCTGCGGACCACTGTTCCCGTTTCCTGCAATGAGGGTAGCCATCAGTGTGGCATGGGCATCCACCCTGTCCGGCGCAGCAGCTGTGGGGATATAGCGGGTCCTGAGGTCGATGTCAGTAGTATCATACAACGATTCTTTCAGGGAAATACGCATGCCGTTTCCCCGAAGAGCAGGAATATTAGCATGCAGCGTGCTGAGGCGGTTCACGCGGAGGTCCGAATTGGCAACAGTAGCCTCTGTGCGGGGTACACGGCTAACATCAGCAGCATGTAATTGCGGAGCCATGGTAAACTCCGGCCAGTCTTTCTTGGCAAGGCGCACCTCATACACATTCACAGCAGGATGCGCCAAAATATGGAAGGGACCTTCTACAGAAGTATTGGCGAACAGGGTAATACTGTCTGCCGGCCGGAGCAATTCCAGTTTATCCAGCAATTTCGGGGATGCCTTCCAGTTATTGTTTGCTATCCAGACTGTAACCGTAGTATCTGCCGGCATTTTGCGGACGATGTGAAATTGAGGGGAAGGGGATTTTATAACGCCAAGTGCCGACAATACCCTGCTGCCCGGATAGTTAGGGAACCTTACCAGATAAATTTCTTCCGCCGCAGTGCTCTGCCGGTGAGCGGCAGTCACCGCTGTGCCCATTGCATACCTGCGCACCAGGGCACTATCCTGCCCGTTTACTCCCAAATACGGTATGGTGGCCAGTATGGTAAGCAGTAAAATGAAATGGATTGCATAACGGGAGGACATGTATCTAAGCTATAAATTTTTTTCTGCGTGAAAAAAAATACCTATTATTGGATACGAAAAGCCCAGATCTGACCGAAGAGCATAACCATTTTCACGTAACATAAGTCACCGAATCTCACGAGCACTAACAACTTCCATTTAAGTACATCGTCCATCAATTACATCTGAACCTGAAAAGTAAATTTGTATAGAGAGCATCCGTAACAGCATATTCTAAACATGCCTGCGTTGGCCCGCATGCCTGCAACTGCATTGTTGATAGCCCATAGAGGGAATCCGGGATACCGGAAAGGCCCTTATTTGCTCCATTTAACGTTTATCATTCTTAATCCAAAATCTAATCTTCCATGAGAAAGAACACCATTGCTGCCCTGCTACTGGGCGCCACTTTAGTTTTCGTTATTTATTCCTGCAAGAAAGATGCTGTGGTAAAGCAAAGAGACACAGAATCCGCCGTTTCGCAAGACGTGCTGGCCAAAATCAAAGCCCTCGGCTTTTCGACCTCCGGCGCAAGAACCGTTGAAGGCGGATGGCTGGTGGAAGGCGACATCCTGCTTACACAGGAGAACCTCGACGAAGCGGCCACTTCCGCTAATTTACGCATCGCGGAAACGGAGCAGTACCGAACCAACAATCTTGTAAAGGGCCTGCCCCGCCAGATCACGATTAAAGTGATGGACCTGGGAGCTGCATTTGTTTCCGGAACCGATCTGGCCATTGCACGCTACAATGCCCAGAACCTGCAGCTCACCTTCCGCAGGATCACCAGCGGCAAGGCGGATATCACCATCAAAGGCTTCTACCAGGGGCCCAGCGGCGGGTTCATCACCCTCGGCTCTGCCGGTTTCCCCACCCGGAACGGTAACCCCTATGGCACCATTTCCATGAACACGCATGAGCTGGCTTATGGGGCTAACCCCAATGTTGATTATGTAGGCTCCGTTATCCAGCACGAAATGGGCCATTGCATCGGCTTCCGCCATACCGACTATATGAACCGCGCTTTCAGCTGCGGAACAGGCGGTAACGAAGGCGCGTCCAATATTGGTGCAGTACATATCCCCGGCACCCCTACCGGCCCTGACAATGCATCCTGGATGCTGGCTTGCTCTAATGGCGGCAACCGCACCTTCAATGGTAACGACATCGTTGCCCTCAATTACCTCTACTAATAACCGGTCACCCACATAAAAAAAGCGTACGGAAAATACTCCGTACGCTTTTTTATTATCATCCCGGTGGATTATGCAATCCGGTCGGTCCCGAAATATTTGTGCAGTACTTCCGGCAGCAGGATGCCATCGGGCGTCTGGTTGTTTTCAAGCAGGGTTGCCATGATACGCGGGCAGGCAAGGGAGCTGCCGTTCAGCGAATGCACCAGCACGTTCTTACCATTCTCATCCTTGTAACGTACTTTCATACGGTTGGTCTGGAAGGTTTCGAAGTTGGATACGGAAGATACCTCCAGCCATTTCTGCTGTGCGGCAGACCATACCTCGAAGTCGAAAGTTTGGGCCGAAGCAAAGCTCATATCGCCTCCGCAGAGGTTCAGGATACGGTACGGAAGGCCCAGGCTCTGGATGAGCTTCTCCACATGCGCCACCATCTCTTCGAGGGTGGTATACGACTTATCGGGATGTACCAGTTGTACCAGCTCCACCTTTTCGAACTGGTGAAGGCGGTTCAGCCCGCGTACATCTTTGCCATAAGAACCGGCTTCGCGGCGGAAGCAGGGGCTATAAGCGGTCATTTTCACCGGAAGCTCACTTTCTTTCAGGATCTCATCGCGGTAAATATTAGTTACCGGCACTTCGGAAGTGGGGATCAGGTAGAAGTTATCTTCGGGCATATAGTACATCTGCCCTTCTTTATCGGGCAGCTGCCCGGTACCGTAGGCCGATGTTTCGTTGACCATAAACGGCGTGAGCATTTCGTTATAACCCGCGGCGGTATTGAAGTCGAGGAAATAGCTGATAAGGGCGCGCTGCAGGCGGGCACCTTTGTTCTTGTACACAGGGAAGCCGCTGCCGGTAATTTTATTACCCAGCTCGAAATCGATCAGGTCGTATTGCTTCGCCAGGTCCCAGTGAGGCACGGCACCTGCTGCCAGTGTGGGTATTACACCCCCACGGCGCACTTCCACATTTTCTTCCGGGGTACGCCCCTTGGGTACGGTGCTGCCGGGCAGGTTGGGGAGCCTCACGAGGGTATCGTGCAGTAATTTCTCCGTCGCACCCAGCTGTTCATTGATGGGCCCCAGCGCCTGCTTGAAGGCAGCTACCTCCAGCTTGCGTGATTCCGCACCCGATTTGTCGCCCGAAGCCATCAGCTTTCCGATCTCTTTCGATGCGGAATTTACCTTGGCCTGGGTTTCATCATAATCGAGCGTCAGCTTCTTGCGCTGTTCGTCAAGCGCCAGTACTTCCTCCACGAGGGTGGCTGCGTCCGCGAAATTCTTCACGGCCAGCCTTTCGAGTACCAGCTCCTTGTTTTGACGGATAAATTGTACCTGTAACATTTTATAATGACTATTGAATTTGGACAAAGATAACGGGGTTCTCCCTTAACTCAAATATTTCCCTACAATGGGCACACGCCGCCCTATCCCGAAGGCTTTGGACGATACACGGATAATGGGGCAGAACTGGTTCCTTTTATACTCATTGGTGTTCACCAGCTTCAGGGTGCGTGCCACCAGCGCAGCATCAAACCCCTGCGCCACTATTTCTTTAGGCCCCAGCCGCCGCTCAATATACTGATAAAGGATGCGGTCCAGAATGGCGTAATCCGGCAGGCTGTCACTGTCTTTCTGATTAGGACGCAACTCTGCCGATGGCGCTTTATCGATAATATTCGCGGGAATGATCTCCTTTTCGCGGTTAATATGCCGCGCCAGCGCGTACACCTGCATCTTGTAAAGGTCGCCCAGTACGGAAAGCCCGCCGGCCATATCGCCGTACAAAGTACCGTAACCGGTAGACAGCTCGCTTTTATTACTCGTATTCAGTAAAATGTAGCCGAATTTATTGGCCAGCCCCATCAGCAGGTTTCCACGGATGCGGCTTTGCATATTCTCCTCCGCCACGTTAAACGGCAGCCCTTTAAAATGCGGCTCCAGCGTTTGCAGGAAGTTCTCGTAAATATCATTGATGCGGATAATGTCGTAAGGATTGTCGAGGTTTTTCGACAGGGCCACGGCATCATCCACCGAATGGTCTGTACTATATGGGGAGGGCAGCAGGATGGCGCGGACGTTCTCCTTACCCAGTGCTTCCACGGCCAGAGCCAGTGTAACGGCACTGTCTATCCCCCCGGAAGAACCGAGAATGGCCTGTTTGAAGCCCATCTTCCTGAAGTAATCGCGGATGCTGAGCACTATGGCCTGGCGAATGCGTTCGATGTTATGGTCGAACACCAGCTCCGTTAATACCGTATTCGGTAAAATGTCTGCATCGAGGTCGGGTTTCTTTTTGCCGAGGGTATCCAGCTCCACGCCCGCCATACCTTCTTCGAAGAAAGGCAGCTGCTCCACGATTTCCCCGTCTGCATTAAACACCATTGATCCCCCGTCGAACACGATCTCCGTTTGCGAACCCACCGTATTGCAATAATACATGGGCAGGCCGTACTTCTTCACATTCTCCCGGATGATCTCGCGGCGGCTCTCGTCGTGGTCGTAATCGAACGGTGAGGCAGACAGGTTGATCATTACATCGGGCTTTTGCAGTATGAGGCGGTCCATCGGGCAGATCCTGTACAGCGGGTTATCACCGAGGTTCCAGATATCTTCACAGATGGTAACGGCCAGCTTTTTGCCTTTGTATTCGATCACGTTCCATTCGAAACCCGGCTCGAAATACCGGTATTCATCGAACACATCATAAGTAGGCAGCAGTGTTTTCTGCACTATCTGTTTGATCTCTCCTTCGAACAGGAAGAACGCGGCGTTGAAAAGGTCTTTCCCTTCGCGGTGAGGATTGCGCTGCGGGGCGCCAACGAGTACGGCCGTTGTTTGTGTATGGGCCTTGATCTCGTCGAGGGCGGCATAGCTCCGGGCAATGAAGTCTTCAAACTCCAGAAAATCTCTCGGGGGGTAGCCGCATACACACAGTTCGGAGAACACCACCAGGTCGGCACCACGGGCTTCTGCCGCGTGGATGGCTTCGATGATTCGGGCCGTATTGGACTCGAAGTTCCCGATGTGATAGTTCTGCTGGGCGAGAAAGATGTTCATCCGTACTTTTTTTTGTCTGCCAAAGGTACGGCTTAAAGGGGGTTAAAAATAAACCCCGAGGCGCAAAATGAAGTGATTACCGGTGATGCGGCCGTCGTTCCATTTGCCGTTACGGGTCACATCCACGAAATTATTCTGGTAATTGAAGCCTACTACGCCGGTAAGGGTTTCGGTGATGGGGTATTCCATGCCTGCACCGAGGAGCATGCCTGCGGTAAAGGGCTGTGTTTCGCGCAGCACGTTCTGCTTATCGAACCGGGTCATATTGCTGATCACGTTAGCCCTTGCACGGATGGGCACACCCACAAACCCGCCAAACTGGCCGTAGAAATCAAAACCTTTAGCCGTAGCGGTTTTGAGCTTCAGCGTAAGTGGTACTTCGATATATTGCAGGCGGATGTCGTATTCCGCGGAGTTATCCCTGAATTCGGAAAGACCTTTACCCGCATCGTACTGCATCACACTGCCGAGGTGGGTGATCTGAAGGCCGGTAGAAAAGGCATAACGCTCCTGATCATCGATAAACAGATCGGCCAGTACGCCGTAGCTGAAATAGAAGCGGCCGCTGTTGCGGGATACGCCCGCATCCTGCGGACTGAGGAAAGAAGCCCCCGGATCGATCTTAAAACCAAACCGGACCTTACGCCCGGCTTTATCTGACACACGTTCGCTTAAAGACTGTGCAGATGCTGCAGAAACCATGGCCACCAAAACCGCGGAAACCATAATGGATTTCCGGAATACGTTGCTAAACAATATTTTTACCATCTCTAAAGTTATTATAGGCGATGCAAAAGTACCTGAAAAATCACATCCTTTCTACCCTATTCCTGATTTCCGCCATCATGGCGGGCTGCGGAGGCAAAAAACAAATCCCCGATGTCAGCAATATCCCTATCACGGTAAAGATCGAAAGGTTCGACCGGGCCTTTGCCGGTATCGATACTTTGAACGCCTTACCGGGATTAAAATTGTTGCAGGAACAATATCCCACTTTCACGAATGATTATCTTACCCGTGTCCTTTTCTTTGAAAACGTGGCTGATAGCGCCATATGGGCTAAAATGGTACAAACTTTCCTTACTAATCCCGATATACGTGCTTTGCAGGATTCAGTTGGAAAGAAGTTCGCAGATATACGCCCGCTGGAAAATGAACTCACACAGGCATTCCGCCTTGCGAAGTATTACGTCCCTAAATTCCATGCACCGCAGGTACTGACGTTTATTTCCGCGATCAACAATTACGGCGCCATTACGATTGATTCCGTACTGGGGATAGGGCTGGATATGTATATGGGGGCAGACTTCCCCGTATACCGCATGCTGCCCGACCTGCCGGAGTATATGGTGCGCAAATTCACCCCTGAAAATATACCCGTTAACGTGATGACGGTACTGTATCAGCAGCTGGATGCTCCGAAAGATGGCGGTACGCTGGCGGCGCAGCTGGTGTATCAGGGCAAGCAGCAGTATTTCCTGGAGCACACCCTGCCTGAAACGGAAGAACACATCCGCCTCGGGTATACCCGCGGGCAGCTGGATTTCTGTAATAAGAGTGAAAAAATGATCTGGCAGTATTTCGTGGAGAATAAACTACTGTACAATCAGGAAGGACAGGTGATTGCACGTTATACCGGCGAAGGCCCGTCTACCCAGGGGTTGCCTGCCGAAGCGCCGGGAAAGATTGGCGCATTTGCCGGGTACAGGATCGTACAGGCATTCATGCAGCGCCACAAGGAATATACATTGGAAAAGCTCATGAGTACGCAGGACGCGATGCTCATCTTTAACGGAGCGAAGTACAGGCCCTAATTCATTTTAAAAGGAACCACCATCTGAAACTCGGGGATCTTCACATCGAAGAGCTTCTTGTTCAGCTGGTTTTCCATTTGATAGGTACCGTACATTTTGCCGATTTCCGTACGGAGGTTGGAACCGGACACATATTGATAGCTTTCGCCGGGCGCCAGTAGCGGTTGAACACCTACAACGCCCTCTCCCTCTACTTCGCGATGCGAGCCGTTGGAATCAATGATGTACCAATGGCGGCGCAGCAACTTGATCGGGAAAGTGTTATTATTCTCGATGGTAATACGGTAAGCGAACATGAATTCACTGCCGATCGGATTAGAATAATCCGGCTGGTAAAACGTTTCCACGCTTATCGTGATTCCCTCTGTGACCTTCTTGACCATAGACTCAGCCTTTACGGTAAAAATAAGGAAAATAACCGCGTTGTAACATTTTTTTACCCCGGTGGTGGCGTTTTAACGAATCTTTATCGTATTTCCACCCCTTCTAACTCCAGGGGGTTACCCTCTGCCTCCCGGGCATCCCGCTCATATGGGATGTTATAATAGCCGTACCGCACCCAATCTGTGACATATCGCCACCAAAACCGCCACAGTCCGGCCTCCCGGTACTGGCGAACATGCCGCACCTCGTGCCGCACCCAGGCCGTATTGGCCAGAAATTCCTTCCGGGATACCCCGTACAGGTGGATCACGCTGCCGAAAACGATCGCTATCCGGCTGCTCTTCATCTTCCACGCCGCCAGCCGTGCCACCCCGGAACCCTCCCTGATACTGCATTTCAGTATTGCCATACTGCAATTTAACCGCTTCCGTCCAGAAACAGCACAATCGTACCCATTCACATTTCGTTAACCGGCTAACGGCCGCCCAGCGAGAAACGGCGGGAGATATTGAAGCCCCAGCGGAACTGTCCGTTACGCCAGGTAGACGTGGTTTCCGGGATAAACTGGTTCTCCAGCACCGCCGTGGCATTCGTAAAATTCAGGTGGAATACGTGCCCGCCGGTTTCGATTTCCACACCTACCCCCAGCGAATTATAAAAATCCGTACCACGGGCCGCGTAGTAATCTTTCGACTCTTCGTCGCGGAAAGCATAGAAATAATCGGCCACCAACGCCACGCGGTTGCTGAAGCGCAGCCTGCCGCCCACGCCCAGCGCAAACATATTATTCATATCCTTATACCCCACGCGGTTGCGGTGTACGAACGACGGGGTAAGCGCCAGGCTCACGGCATTACCGAACTTACGCGCAATAACCGCCTGCGCCACATAGCCCGCACGGTCACTGAACTTATCGAAGTAATACACATCTTCCTTATCCGGACTGCTTTTCATGGAAGAGACCACTGCATTGGCGAAGAGCGTAACCCCTACCGGAATACGGTTGTCGTGCGTTTGCTGCAGGAGCTTATATTTCCCCAGCACTTCCCACATCTGTGAAAAGTTGCCGCTGCCTTTGGCACGGCTCACGCCGGCAGTAAGCTTGTCGGTAATACCGTATTCGAAAGCAATGCGTATGTCGGTAGAATTATCCAGCCCAAAGAAGGTGGACGAGCCGCCGCCCGAGCCGCCAATATCCCCGAAACGGTGCGCCACCCTGAAATCGAGGTCGCGTTTGGCCAGCGTTTCGTTGGACTGGCCATTGATAATGCGGGTACTTTTAAAAGTAGCGGTTACAGGATCGCGGCGAACGGAATCCTTACCGAAGATGGCCCCCAGATCTTCCTGCGCCATGGCCATGGAGGCCGGTAACAACAGAACGGTGAGCAAGCGGAGATGCAACATATTTGCTGGTTTGATCGTATTGGATGATTATTTTTTTACAGCCGGGAGGTACTCGGCAGTCATGGTAACTTCTACCACTTCCGCGATATTCCTTACCACCAGACTCGGAATCTTTATTTTATGGTCGGCCACCCGCACATTGAACTTTGCTTCCACGGTGGTTTTACCCCCCGATATGGTAATAGTACCGGGCACCCGGTAGGTTTTAGACACCCCGTGTATCTGCAGCACCCCTTCCGTTTCTACCGCGTAGGTACCGTCTTTCGTGAGGTCGGAATCGCCCAGTATGTTCCCTTTAAATTCTGCGTAGGGGTATTTATCGCTTTCGAGATAATTTTCGTTGAAGTGCTCCTGCATCAGCTTTTTCTTAAACCGGAAGGATGTGATGGGCACTTTAAAGTAAATGGCGCGGGAGGCGGTATTGATGGCCGAAACGCCCTGGGAAGTTTTAGCCTCTATATCTTCCAGCGGAGCACTGGAAAAGAAGCGAAGGCTCACCGAGCGGCACGAGAGTACGTCCTGCCCCGCAACCGAAGCAGAGAGACCGATAAGTGCGATGAAGATGAATATGCGTTTCATGCAACAGGATTTGGGTGAATCAATCCGGCATTCCTTTGCTAACCCAGCAGGCGATAGAGTCGCGAACTGAACGGGGAAGCGTAGGGTAACCCTGGCTCTGGGGCATATCGGCATTGGAAGCCGTTACCCTGAAGGCCCAGGAAGCGCCATTGGCGGTAATGTAACTTTTGAGCTTAACCGGTGTGGAGAAATCTGCTAGCAGCGGGGAGCCGGTGCCAGGGTGACAGCTGCGGTTCGTACAATGCTGCTGCACGAGTTCGTAAATCCGGGCGGTTTTAACCTCCACAGTTGCACAATCGGTATTGTACGTTGGCTCCGGTGCCTGTTCAGAAGTACAGGCTGCCAGGAGGCTGGCCGCCAGGAGAACCGGGAAGTACCACCGTTGCGGCCTGAGTATGGGTGTAAGGGTCTGCATAGTTTTCATTACGGTAATAGGCTTACATAGGTTGCCTGCGAAAGATAATAAAGAAAACGAGGGCCGCCATTCCTTATTTTTGCGATCGTACATTTGTACAATTGTATTTTTGTACCAATGTATTTTTATACAAAATAACCGCACCGTGAATATCGAACAACTATATAGCATTTACCGCCAACACCCTTCTGTACAGACCGACACCCGGCTGCTGCAGCCCGGCGATATCTTCTTTGCCCTGCGCGGGCCTAACTTCAATGGCAACCAGTATGCCTCTGCCGCACTGGCAGCGGGCGCCAGCTATGCCGTGATCGATGACCCTACATTCAACACCCAGCCAGACAAAATGGTTCTGGTGGAAGATGCGCTTACCACTTTGCAGGACCTGGCACGCCATCACCGGCGGCAATTCCAAATCCCTTTTATCGCCATTACGGGCACTAACGGAAAAACCACCACGAAGGAAATGCTGCGTACCGCACTGGGTGCCGCATACCGCACATATGCCACGGCAGGTAACCTCAACAATCATATTGGCGTACCCCTCACCATCCTCCGCATTCCCCTGGATGCAGAAATGGCTGTAATAGAAATGGGCGCTAACCACCGGCATGAAATTGCAGGATACTGTAAAGTGGCGGAACCCACCCACGGGCTTATCACCAACATCGGAAAGGCCCACCTCGAAGGGTTTGGCAGCGAAGAAGGCGTACGGCTGGCCAAAGGCGAACTGTATGATTACCTGCGGGAGAATGGTGGAACCGTATTCGTTTGCAAAGATTATCCGTACCTCGTGGAGATGAGTAAAGGCATTGGTACCATTATCACCTACGGCCATGAACCGGCAGATTATGCCGGCGCTCCATTCCCCGGCACCGCCCTCCTCGAACTGGAAGCCGTGGAAGCCGGGCATGTACGCACACACCTCGTGGGCGCTTATAACTTCCCCAATGTGATGGCCGCCATTGCCGCCGGCCTGCATTTTAAAGTACCGGCAGACAAGCTGCGCACCGCACTGGAAGCATATGTACCTTCCAACAACCGCTCACAGGTAATGCAAAAAGGCACCAACACTTATGTGATGGATGCCTATAACGCCAACCCCTCCAGCATGAAAGCCGCCGTGGAAAACTTTGCGGGACTCGATGCTAAGCAGAAAGTACTCATGCTGGGAGCCATGAAGGAACTGGGCGACGACAGCGCCAAAGAACATCAGGCGCTGGCCGACCTCCTGCAATCAAGCCACTGGAAAGCCGTAGTACTTGTAGGTAAAGAATTCTCCCAAACCCAACATCCGTACATATGGTTCGAAACTGCAGACGAAGCCCGCCAATGGCTGGAGCTGCAAAAGTTTGAAGACGCGCACATACTCGTGAAAGGCTCCCGCAGTGTGGGGATGGAGAAAGTGGCGGGCTAAAACTGCTTTGAGAATATAGCTGGCATGGATTGGGGATCTATCGCATCCATGTCCAGCAGTTTCAGGGATTTTACCATGTGGAGCGTGGAATTCTTATACTTGAGGAAATGCGGGGTTTTCAGATGTTGCTCATACGCCTCCCTGCCGGCATAGATTTCCAGAATTCGGATACGGGTAGAATCATCTTTCTGAATCATGGGGAAGATGGCGATAACACCCGGTTCCAGTTTTACGGAAGCCGCTGCCTCTTCCTGCAGGATAGCCCTGTATTCCTGCATAAAACCGGCCCTGACTTCAATTTCCGCGATACGCACCATCATCCCCGGCTGCTGAGCCGAAACAGGCTTCCCTATGAGCACTAACAGGCAAAAGAGGATGTAAAACGGAATGGTCTGGCCATTTGCTCCGGTATGTTGCTGGATCATGGTAGAATAGTTGAATGATGAGTACGGATGCCTCCCGGTATATCAAACTAAAAGTTACTGCTTAGATACTGATAATATACCCTAATGTATATAAAAGCCCCCTTTTCCCAATACTGCATTGGGTTTAGCCGGGTTTTATATACAGTATATATATACATTAACCCTACTTTAAGTAACCAGATACCATTTATTGATCTTATGCGGACAAAGCATTGTGCATAGGGAAGTGTACGACGCAATGGCGGCAGAACCTGTTAACAGGTTCCGGATGCATGATTATTATATTCGGGTTTAGCAGGATATTTTATACAGCAACCTTACTTCAAATTACCCAAAGCCATTTATAGGCCTTACGTGGACAAAGCAATGTACGGGGGAGATAAAAAGAGGCAGTGTGCGACGCAACGGGGGGTAAACCTGTATACCGGTGCCGGATGCATCTTTATTACATTCGAAATACATGGATTGGGCTAAAAAAAATAAACCTGCGAGTTAAAAAACCCACAGGTTTTCATAACCTATGCCAACTTTAGAGTATTGTGTGAAAGCCGTGTGGCTTGCATTTGCTCTAACTTATACCAATATCAACGCGCGATTAAATAAAAGGTTTAAATACCGACGATCTTTTTCGCGCTTTTTTCATAACAGACTGATTTCCTTCTATCACGGCCGTTCCTGCGTAAGCTCTACCAGTACGCCATTCGTGCTTTTGGGATGCAGGAAGCACACGAGTTTGTTATCGGCACCGGGTTTTGGCTCGGCCGATAACAGTTCGAAACCCTCCTTTTCCAGCCGGGCCATTTCAGCACGGATATCTTTGACCTCAAACGCCAGATGATGTACTCCTTCGCCTTTCTTTTCAAGGAACTTTGCAATGGGGCTGGCGGCGGAAAGCGCTTCCAGCAGCTCGATCTTCGTATCTCCCTGGCGGAAAAATGCCGTGGCCACCCCTTCCGTTGCCACTTCTTCGGTTTTATAGCATTCCGCATCCAGCAGTTTTTCGAATAGCGGAACAGATACTGCAAGCGACTTTACGGCGATGCCGATGTGCTCAACTTTTAACATATAGGTGTATGATTTAATGCCCCAAAAGTTTGACCCGGCGGTTACCCGGGCGGCAGGGCGGTTCCGGGTAAAAGTAGAACTTATATCGTAATTTTGTGATGATGCAGCACATGCCCGTTTACCTCGACAACAACGCCACCACTCCCTGCGATCCGCGGGTAGTGGAAGCCATGTTGCCCTGCTTTACCACCCATTTCGGAAACGCCGCTTCCCGCAACCATGCTTGGGGATGGGCGGCCGAAGAAGCGGTACAGCAGGCCCGGGAAGAAGTGGCTGTCCTCATTGGGGCCGACCCTCAGGAGATCGTATTTACCTCCGGCGCCACCGAGGCCCTGAACCTGGCACTCAAAGGCGCATACGAAGCTTATGCCGTGAAAGGGAAACACCTCATCACCGTGCAAACGGAGCATAAAGCCGTGCTGGACACCTGCCACCATCTCGAAAAGCTGGGTGCCATCATTACCTACCTCCCGGTAGACGGACAGGGCCTTGTAAGCCCTGACGATCTGAAAAGGGCCATCCGGCCGGATACCATTCTGGCAGCGGTTATGTACGCTAATAATGAAACAGGGGTTATACAGCCCATTCCCGAAATTTGCGGTATTGCGGCAGAACATGATATTTTGCTGCTGACAGATGCCACGCAGGCAGTGGGGAAGATCCCCCTGAACGTATCTAAAGAAGGCATCGGCATGCTGGCCATGAGTGCACATAAGCTGTACGGACCCAAAGGCGCGGGAGCCTTGTATGTACGCCGCAGATCGCCCAGGGTGCGGCTCACTGCCCAGATGGATGGCGGAGGTCATGAACGCGGTATGCGCTCCGGCACCCTGAACGTTCCCGGCATTGCAGGACTGGGTAAAGCCTGTGCCCTGGCAGCCGACGAAATGGCAGGGGAAGCCCTGCGGCTGGCGGCCCTCCGCGATAAACTGGAAACCGCACTGGTGGCTCAAACAGGAGCCATTGTGAATGGCGGGGGCGCTACAAGACTGCCACATGTCACCAATTTACGCTTCCAGGAAGTAAAAGGCACTGACCTGCTGAGGGGCGTAAGCCGCGAAATAGCCGTATCTTCGGGCTCAGCCTGCACTTCCGCCAATCCGGAGCCGAGCCATGTGCTCCTCGCCATGGGAGTGCCGGAAGAACTGGCACATTCTTCGCTCAGATTTGGATTAGGACGGTTTACCACCGAAAGTGATATAGACCGTGCCATTGAGACAGTAAACCATATCGTGCGATCGCTGCACGCCATATATAACCTTTAAAAAAACGGATAAGATGATATATATCAGTGACAAAGCCAAGCAAAAAGTAGACGCTCTCCGGGCCGAAGGCACGCTGGCCGCGGATTACTTCCTGCGCGTGTCCGTTGTGGGCGGAGGATGCTCCGGACTCAGCTATAAACTCGATTTTGATAACGAAACCAAACCTAAAGACCAGGTGTTCGAAGATAAAGGCATTAAAGTGGTAACAGACCTGAAAAGCTTCCTGTACCTCTGCAATACCACCCTCGAATTCTCCGAAGGCATCAACGGGAAAGGTTTCTACTTCAATAATCCCAACGCAGCCCGCACCTGTGCCTGTGGCGACAGCTTTGCTGTATAGCCCCCGGCACATCAACGATAGCGACTTTACAGCCGTCTGGTTACCTAACCGGACGGCTTTTTTATTGAACCGCTTACGGATGAGTAAAAATTCAAATATTGTGGAAACGTAATTGAATTATATTTGCTTCCGTCATGTACGCGATATTCAAAAAAGACATCCACCAATTCTTCAGCAGTATAACTGGTTATGTAGCCATCATCCTGTTCCTGCTTGCCAACGGGCTATTCCTGTTCATTTTCCGGGATACCAGCCTGCTCGAAGGCGGGTATGCCGACCTGGACGGGCTGTTTGAGCTGGCACCTATGATCTTCCTCCTCCTGATCCCGGCCATAACCATGCGCAGTCTTGCAGACGAATACCGCAGCGGCACCATGGAACTCCTCAGTACCAAACCGGTTACCGCATGGCAGATCGTGTGGGGGAAATACTGGGCCTGCCTCCTCATAGTGCTCATTGCGCTGATACCTACTGCCGTGTATTACCTCGCCATTGCACAACTGGCAGCAGCCGGCAACGGGCCCGATACCGGAAGCATCCTCGGCTCATACCTCGGGCTTTTCCTGCTGGGGAGCGTGTTCACCGCCATCGGAGTATGGGCTTCCTCTTTAACAGGCAATGCAGTAGTGGCATTCCTTGTAGCCATCTTCACCTGCTTCATCCTCTACAACGGGTTTGACGCACTCAGTAAACTGCCCGTATTCGAAGGCGGTGCAGATTACTACCTCGCCATGGCCGGCATACGGTACCACTATACTTCCATCAGTCGTGGTGTGGTAGATACGCGGGATATCGTGTATTTCGCCAGTGTGGCAGGACTGATGTTATATCTTACCAAAATATCGCTGGAAAGGAAAATCTGGCAGGGTTGATTATGGAACTAACGAGAAAGGACAAACGCAAACAATACCTGAAACGGACACTGGCACTGGTGGCCGTGATCATTGCCATCAATATCGCCGCGGGATACTTCCATGCCCGCCTCGATCTTACGGCCGAGCAGCGCTATACCCTCGCCCCCGCCACCCGCGATCTCCTCCGCAGGCTGGATGCGCCCGTGCAGATAGAAGTATATCTCAAAGGAAAATACCCCGCCGGCTTCCGCCAACTGTCTGACGCCACGCGTGAGCTGCTGGAAGAATTCCAGCAATATGGCGGAACCAACATACGGTTCACTTTCCTCAATCCCGGATCGGACCTCCCCGACTCCATGCGCGCCGCTTTCCAGGATACCCTCATGGCCAGAGGCATCCTCCCTTTCAACCTGCAGGTGCAGGACGACGGGAAAGACAGCTACGCCGAAAAACTCATTTTCCCCGGGGCAGTGGTGAAGTACAAAGACCGTGAAACGGCCGTCAACCTCCTGAAAAGTCAGGGTGGCATGGACCCCATGCAGGCGCTCAACAGCTCCGAAGCCCTCCTTGAATATAAATTCGCCAGCGCTATTTACCAGCTGCAGCAGAACCGCCGGCCGCTCATCGGTTATATGCTGGGGCATGGCGAGCCGGAAGGCCCGGAAGTGTACGATGCCCTTAAAACACTCCATGAACTGTACCAGGTAGATACCGTGAACCTCGCCACCACCCCTTCTATCCCCGAAGAATTTGATGCTTTGCTGTTCGTAAGGCCCATTCAAACCTTCACCGATTCAGATAAACTGAAGATCGATCAATACGTGATGCAGGGCGGTAACATAGCCTGGTTCCTCGATAACCTGACGGCTTCAACCGACAGTTTGCGTGGCAGCGGCTTTGTGGCATTCGACCGTAACCTCCAGCTGGAAGATCTACTTTTTAAATATGGCGCCCGCGTGAATCAGGACCTGTTGCAGGATCTCCGGGCCGATATCATCCCCCTCGTGGTAGGGCATATGGGCGACAAACCGCAGATCGAACCGGTGCCCTTCCCTTACTTCCCGCTGCTCGCTTCCACCAACGCCCACCCTATCGTCAAGAACCTTGATTATACCATGAGCCGCTTTGCCGGATCGGTAGACACGATGGCGGGCGGCGGTATTCAGAAAACCGTACTCCTCACCACCTCGGACCATAGCCGTAAGGTACGTGCCCCGGTACAGATCAGCCTGGAAAGCGTGCAGCAGCAACCTAACCCGCGCGAGTTCCGCCAGCGGTTCATCCCCGTGGCCGTATTACTGGAAGGGCGCTTCCCTTCTCTTTTCCGCAACCGCATAGGTGTGGAAGCGCAAAGGGAGTGGCAGTCGGTTTCCGGTAAACCCTTCCGCCCGGAGGCGGATACCGCCGGTAAAATGATTGTGGCGGGAGATGCAGACCTGGTGCTCAATGCCGTGTCACGCAAGAATGGCCCTATGCAAATGGGCGTCAACGAGTTCAATCCCGATTACCAGTTTGCCAACAAGGAATTTTTCCTGAACGGGATGGATTACCTTACCAGTCACTCCCCCGTAATGGAAACACGCAACAAAGAGCTGACGCTCAGGCTGCTCGATGCGGAGAAGGTGCGCAAAGAAAAAACTACCTGGCAGATCATCGCTTTTGCCGTACCTATTGGCGCGATATTGCTGTTTGCCATGGTGTTCCAGTACCTGCGGCAGCGCAAGTATGCAAAATAAAGCTGCGGGAAACCATTATCTTTGCCATTCATTAAATTTTCCGTTTTACATGACACCGCAACAATGGACGTATGCAGTTTTTGGAATTGTCATCGTTCTGGCCCTGATCTTCGACCTGGGGTTATTAAGTAAAAAAGGTGAAGTAATGTCCATTAAGAAGGCACTTATCCAGACCTGTTTCTGGGTTGCGCTTTCCATGGGCTTCTTTGCATTCGTCTGGTTCGAAAACGGCTCCGGGATGGCCGTTGAGTACCTCAGCGCCTACCTGATGGAATGGTCGCTATCCATCGATAATATTTTCGTATTCATTCTCATTTTCGGATTCTTTAAGATTAAGGAATCGAGTTATGCACGGGTGCTGCTGATCGGTATCCTCATGGCCATCGTTTTCCGCGCCATATTTATTACCGTGGGCGTAGCCCTCATCGCACAGTTCGGCTGGATCCTCTATATCTTCGGCGCCTTCCTCGTTTACACAGGGGTGAAGATGTTTATGGTAGACCAGCACGAGGAATTTAAACCGGAAGAGAATTTTGCATACCGCATCATGCAGAAATACCTCCGCATCTCCAATCAGCCGAACGTGGACAAATTCACCGTTCGCCATAATAACCGTATTTATTTCACAACACTTTCCGTTGTAGTGGTAATGCTTGCATTTACCGATATCGTGTTTGCGCTGGATTCCATCCCCGCAGTATTCGCTATTTCGAAAGAACCGCTTGTTGTATATACTTCCAATATTTTCGCCGTACTGGGTCTCCGCTCACTGTTCTTTTTACTGAGAGGCGCGGTAGACAAGTTCGACTACCTGCAGCAGGGCATCGCCATTGTGCTGGTATTTATTGGTCTGAAAATGCTGGCCGAGATATGGCACTTCAAGCTCCCGGTATGGGTATCGCTCGTAGTAATCGTGCTTTGCCTTGCAGGTTCCATTGTATATTCTATATTATTCGATAAGAAATTACCGGTTAAACCGGCCGAGACGACAGAGAGTTAGTTGATCCGAACTAAAAGCGCCCGTACATGAGAGTCTGCGGGCGCTTTTCGATTAAAACCATATAACATTGTATACAGCAGAGAGTATCAGTAAGATCCTGAAGGGAGAATTGTTGCAACAGACCGGGCATCCGGAGATCGAACACATTTTGCTGGACAGCCGGAAATTGCTTGTTGCCGAAACTTCCTTGTTCATTCCCCTTGTGAGCGATCGCCGCAATGCGCATCAGTACATCGATGATCTGTACAAAAAAGGCGTCAGCAACTTCGTGGTAAGTGAGCCTATTGCAACCGGCCTTTACCCGAATGCCAACATCATTTTAGTCAAAAACACCCTGCAGGCCCTCCATGCCCTCGTGGCCTGGCACCGCCAGCATTTCAACATCCCCGTTATCGGTATCACCGGCAGCAATGGTAAAACCATCGTGAAAGAATGGATCTATCAACTGCTGGAGAAAGATAACAACATCGTCCGCAGTCCGAAAAGCTATAATTCACAGATCGGGGTACCACTGTCCGTATGGCAGATGAAACCAGAAAACGATCTCGCTATTTTCGAAGCCGGTATTTCACAGCCCGGCGAAATGGTGAACCTGGAAAAGATCATCCGCCCCACCATCGGCATCTTCACCAATATCGGCGAAGCCCATAACGAAGGCTTCCTCAACATCCGGCAGAAAGTGAATGAAAAGCTCGTGCTTTTCACCCGCAGCGATGTTTTGATCTATTGCAAGGATTACCTCGCCCTCAACGAGTGCGTGAATAACTTCCATAACCTCGTAGGGAAACGAGAGATCGACAACGCCCTGCAGCTCCTTACCTGGAGCCGTAAAACGGATGCCGACCTCCGCGTTATCTCCGTCGATAAGAACGACAACCACACCCGCATCGATGCGCTGTACAAACAGGAGCCTGTTTTCATCCGCATCCCCTTCGTGGATGAAGGATCTATCGAAAATGCCATCCACTGCTGGGCGCTCATGCTCTACCTCGGTAAAGCACATGAAACCATCCAGGAACGGATGGATCACCTCGGCAACATTGCCATGCGGCTGGAAATGAAGCAGGGCATTAACAACTGCAGCATTATCAACGACAGTTATAACTCCGACCTCGGCTCACTCGCCATTGCACTGGAATTTCTCCAGCAGCAGCGCCAGCACCCCACCCGTACCGTCATCCTCAGCGATATCCTGCAATCCGGGAAAAGCGAAGGCTCACTGTATGAAGAGGTGGCAGGTATGCTGGAAAGCAAAGGCATTAACAAGCTGATCGGTATCGGTAAAAATATTTCCCGCGAGAGGAAGAGCTTCGGGGCCGTGAAGAGCGAGTTCTATGCCGGCACTGAAGAATTTCTGCAACAGGTGAACATGGCGGATTTCCAGAACGAGTCTATTCTCGTGAAAGGCGCCCGCGTGTTCCAGTTCGAGCGTATCGGCAAACTGCTGGAACAGAAAGCCCATCAGACCATCCTCGAGATCAACCTTACCGCGCTGGCCCAAAACGTAAAAGCGTACCAGTCTATCCTGAAGCCCGGCACCAGGCTCATGGCCATGGTGAAAGCCTTTGCCTATGGCAGTGGCAGCTTCGAGATTGCCAACCTGCTGCAATTCCATGGCATCGATTACCTTGCCGTGGCATATGCGGATGAAGGCGTGGAACTGCGCCGCGCCGGCATCACCCTGCCCATCATGGTGATGAACCCGGAAACCAGCAGCTTCGACGCTATTTTACAGTGGAACCTGGAACCCGAACTGTACTCCATGCACCTGCTGGAAATGTTCGAAGAATCAGTCCGCTATGCGAATAAATCCAATTACCCCGTACACATTAAACTCGATACCGGGATGCACCGGCTGGGCTTCGAACAGCAGGACCTTCCGGCGCTGGCCCTGCGGCTCAATGCCGAAGGGCTTTTCAGGGTGCAGTCTATTTTCAGTCATCTTGCAGCCAGTGAAGATCCGGGGAAAGACGATTTCACTAAAATACAGTTCGACCGCTTCCAGAAAATGAGCACTGCACTGCAGCAACAGCTGGGGTACACGGTGATCCGCCATATTGCTAACAGCGCTGCCATTCAAAGGCATCCGCAAATGCAGCTGGATATGGTACGGCTGGGCATCGGGATGTATGGGGTAGACAGTGCGCATACCCTGCAGGATAAACTGCGGCATGTCAGCACTTTAAAGACCACCGTAGCGCAGCTGAAGCGTATTCCCAAAGGGGATACTGTAGGCTATGGCGCCACCTGGAAGGCAGAAGTTCCTTCACTGATCGCCACTGTACGGATCGGATATGCCGACGGATATATGCGCGCATTGGGTAACGGTAACGGCAAAATGCTGATCCGTAATAAACTGGCTCCCGTAGCCGGGGTAATTGCCATGGATATGCTCATGCTGGATGTAACCAATATCCCCGATGTAGCCGAGGGCGATGAAGTGATCGTGTTCGGCGAAGGCCTGCCAGTAGAGGATCTGGCCAAATGGGCCGGTACCATTCCGTATGAAATTCTGACAGGTATTTCCCAGCGGGTGAAGCGCGTTTATTTCCAGGAATAGCAGTGGAGGGAGACAACTTTGAAATAATACATTATTTTTGGAAAAATTTGAAGTTTTGAAATATCGGCACATTGTATGGATCGTGATCGGGATCCTTCTTATAGACCAGATCGTGAAATTCTGGATCAAGACGAATATGACGCTGGGAGAACATTTTCCGGTGATCGGAAGCCTGTTTCAGATTCATTTCATCGAAAATGAAGGGATGGCCTATGGCTTGAAGTTCGGTGGGGAATTTGGCAAAATTGCCCTTACCCTCTTCCGCCTCGTAGCCGTGATCGTTGGGTTCTTTTATATAAAGAAGCTGGTTCGTGAAAAATATCACAATGGGCTGCTCCTTTGCGGCGCGCTGATTCTGGCGGGTGCAGCGGGCAACCTCATAGACAGTATGTTTTATGGAATGCTCTTTTCCGAAAGCACACCTTATGTGGTAGCAGAGTTCCTGCCTCCCGGTGGCGGTTACGGTACTTTCCTCCATGGTAATGTGGTAGACATGCTGTATTTCCCCCTGTTTGAAGGGTATTTCCCTAAATGGATGCCCATCTGGGGAGGAGAGCACTTCATCTTTTTCCGCCCGATATTCAACATCGCAGATGCCGCTATTTCAGTGGGTGTGATCGCCATCCTCATTTTCCAGAAACGCTTCCTCCACAAACCGGAAGAAGAGAAGGAAAAAGCAGTAGGTCCCCAGCCCGCGCTGGACGAACCCGTAGCTTAATAGTATCCGCAATACTTTATAAAAAAAGCCGCTCCTTACGGAAGCGGCTTTTTTCTTTTAGCTTAACCCAAAGAGCTGAAAACCAATTGCATTTAATAAAATCCACTCATTTAATCAATAATCCTGGCTTCCATTACATCACTGCCATATCCATACCTGTAGCCCGTGTATTATTCCCTAATACCATTAGATCAGACCTTTCCTGTTTAAGGGCAACCTGCCGCTATCTTTCCGCCCACTTCTGCCTGCTGAGCAAAGTACTTACACCGCAGCAGTACGGTATGCTGCGGTTACATATCAGTAACGAATCTCCCCAAACCAGCCACTGTATTGTATTTCAAAAATTCCATTCCACATTTCTTGCAAATTTCCAATTTCCCTTTTACATTTGTCTACAATTCCTATAGACTATTAGTATTACTTAAGTTATAAAACTATATGAAAACAGTATTACAACGCTTCCGTTTCCTCTTTGCCCTGCCACTTTTGCTGGCTGTGACCGTTGCCAGCGGCCAGGAAAGCAGTATTATGCAGATATCAGGGAAGGTAAAAGACCAGGGGACCGGAGAACCAATACCGGGTGTGAGCATCCAGGTGAAAGGCACTATTGCCGGGACCACCACGGATAATACCGGCACCTTTGTAATCAAAAGCCGCCTTAAATTCCCCTTCACACTCGTATTTTCCAGCATTGGTTTTGAATCGCAGGAATTCCTGGTAACGGGTACAGGCTCTAAGCTGGATATTGCCCTAGCCACCCAAACGCTGCTCGGTAAAGAAGTGGTAGTAACCGCTTCCCGCGTGGAAGAACAGGCCCTCCGCTCACCCGTAGCCATTGAAAAGCTCGATATCCGCGCCATTAAGGAATCTCCCGCCCCCAGCTTTTACGATGCCCTCGAAAATGTGAAAGGCGTACAGATGACCACCTCCAGTCTCACCTTTAAAGTACCCAACACCCGCGGCTTCAATATCCCCAACAACTTCCGGTTCATGCAACTGGTAGACGGGGTAGATATGCAGGCCGCCACCCTTGGGGTGCCACTGGGTAACGCCATCGGCCCTACTGAACTGGATATCCAAAGCGTAGAGATCACGCCCGGTGCCGCCTCTGCCCTCTATGGGATGAATGCCATTAACGGCATGGCCAATCTGCAAACGAAAAGTCCTTTCCTGTATAAAGGTCTCAGCGTATATCAGAAGATCGGGGTAAACCATGTAGACGGGATCGATTACGACCCCAGCATACTCACTGAAACTGCCATCCGGTACGCACAATCCTTCCGCGATAAGTTCGCTTTCAAAGTGAACGTTAGCTATCTCCGCGGTACCGATTGGCGCGCCAGCACCCCTACCGACCAGAACGGTGCCGCCAACAGCCGCTTCCCTGCCCTTAACGGTGCAGCCAACAACCCCGCTTACGACGCCTGGAATAAATACGGTGATGAGAATAACAACAACGTATCTGTTGGGGTAACACTCAATGGTAAAAACGAAACCTTCAATGTACGCCGCACCGGTTACTGGGAAAAAGATCTCGTAAACCCCGTAGTGGAAAACATCAAGGCCGACCTTGGCCTGTACTGGCGCATCACCCCCAAGGCGGAACTCAGCTATACCTACCGCCGCGGACAAATGGATGGATTATTCCAGCGGGGTAACAAAATTCAGCTGGACGGTGTGGTAGTGCAAAACCATAAACTCGAACTCCGTGGTGCCGATTACTTCGTTCGCGGATATGTGATGCTGGAAAATACCGGTGACTCCTACAACCTCAAGCCGCTCACCGATAACCTCGACCTCACCAATAAAAGCAACAACGCCTGGCGCGATGCCTTTAAGGCCAAACTGCAATCGGAAATAAACAGTGGTACAGAACTCGCTGAAGCCATGCGCCGCGCACGTTCTACCGCCGATCAGGGCCGCGTACAGCCCGGTACACCGGAGTTTGATGCCCTGAAAAACACCATCATCGGTATCAATAACTGGGACCACGCCGCTGCCGTAGCAGGTGCCCCGGCCACCGGAGGCGCCTGGCTGGATCAGCATAGCCGCGTATACCACTTCGATGCACAGTGGGACCTTACCCGCCATGTAAAGCATTTTAACCTGCTCATTGGTACCGATGGCCGCCTTTATGAAGTGATCCCCGATGGTAACAACTTCGTGGACTTCACCAAGCCGGTGAAAGACAGAACTACCCCCGGAGGCAAGAACGTACATTACAAGAAATTCGGCGGCTTTGCGCAGGTAAGCAAAACCTTCTTTGAAGATAAACTGAAGCTGGTAGGCTCTTTACGTGTAGACTACAACCCGGAGTTTGATCCCAAAATCAATCCCCGTATTGCAGCAGTATATACCCTTGCACAGAAACATAACTTCCGCGCCAGCTGGCAGAACGGCTTCCGCTTCCCCGCGCTGTTCGAAGCACTTTCCTTCGTGAACAACGGCAACGTACGCCGTGTGGGTGGCCTTTCGTATATCAACGACGGGCTTGGTTACCTCGAGAACTCCTACACACTTGCATCAGTTAACAACTTCAACAATGCAGTTAACAAAGATGTGGCCGATGGACTTACTGCCAACGATGCTGCACTTAAGAACAGGGCTATACTGGATGTAACGAACCTCAGTCCTACCCGTCCGGAGCGTATCAACTCCTTCGAAGTAGGGTACCGCAGCGTACTCCTCGGGCATAAATTCGTAATTGATGCAGACGCCTACTACAACCGTTACGACGGGTTCCTCGGTCAGGTAGAAGTAGCCGTACCTGCCACCGATAAAGTAGGTACCGATGCATCGGTGACAGACATGCTGGCAGCTAACCGCAGCAAACAAACCCGCTACCGGGTATATACCAACGCCAAGAACACTTACGACAACTATGGCGCTTCCCTCGGGCTTACTTACAACTTCTACAAAAAATGGACAGTGGCCGGTAACCTGAACTACAACGACATCGTGGATAATAAGGATAAAGATGTATTCGCCACCGGCTTCAATACGCCAGACTGGGTATCTAACCTGAGCTTCGGTAACCGTGAACTGTTTAAGAATTTCGGCTTCAATGTGGTATGGCGCTGGCAGAACACTTTCGAGTGGGAAAGCCCCCTCGCCAATGGCAAGGTACCCGCCTTCAGCACAGTAGATGCACAGGTGAACTACCGCATCCCGAAATACAAGGCAACGGTGAAAGTGGGCGGCGCCAACCTCTTCAACCACCGGTACATCCAGTACGCTGCCGGCCCAACACTCGGCGGATTGTACTATGCTTCCATAACGCTGGAGGGCCTGCTTACCAAATAACTGACAGCGTTCCGCAGCCTGCTGCGGCCGCTTTACCATACTATTGGAAACCCTGTTACACAAAAACCAACCTGCCAGGCGGAGACCACTCAGGACTCCGCCAATTTTTTAAAATGGGGTAGAAATATTTGGAGATACCGTGGATTACATCTATTTTTAGTCCACAATTCCTATAGACTTTTATTAATAATTATATGTCGCATAATGAGGTGATCGATAAAGCGGAACAGCGCGTTGCTACCGATGCCACACAGCAGGTACTCATAGACCTCGTAAATGAGGATAACAAAAAGAGTTACTGGATCTGGGTGGCCATTGGTGTTTCTGTGCTTGCGGTGGCAGCCGGGCTTTGGTTCACCTACCATTATGGGATATCGCATGATGCGCAGACGCGTATTGCGCAGGGGATACAAAATGTGTTTACCGGCAAACTCCTTTTCTTTATGGGGGTGGGGCTGATGGCACAGATGATAGACGGGGCACTGGGTATGGCCTATGGCGCCACCTCATCCTCCCTCCTGCTGGGCCTGGGCGTATCACCCGCCATGACCAGTACCAGTGTACACGTGGCCGAAGTATTTACTACCGGCGCCAGTGGCATCGCGCATTTTAAACTGGGCAACGTCAACAAGAAATTATTCCTCCACCTCCTCATCCCCGGCATGATCGGCGCTATTGCAGGCGCCTGGCTCCTGTCTGATGTGATCGACGGTGATATCATCAAGCCATTCATGAGTGCTTACCTCATGATCCTCGGCCTCCTTATCCTCCGTAAAGCTTTACAGAAACGGAGACCCAAAAGCAAGACCAAGCGCCTTGGCCCTCTTGCTTTCTTCGGCGGTTTTATGGACTCTATCGGCGGTGGCGGATGGGGACCAATCGTGACTTCTACCTTACTGGCTAAAGGCCGTACCGTTAATTATACCATCGGCTCCGTGAATGCAGCCGAATTCTTCATTGCAGCCTCCAGCGCAGGCACTCTGCTGTTCTTCAATGGGGTAGACAGCTGGCAGGTAATCATCGGGCTTATCCTCGGCGGCGTGATCGCCTCTCCCTTTGCCGCGATCCTTGTTAAGAAGATGAAACGCAAACCCCTCATGATCCTGGTGGCAGTACTGGTAATTGCCATGAGCCTCCGCACCATCGTTCTCGCTCTTATGAAGTAAGTCACTTTACGTTTTTCCGGCTCTAACATCACACTAACATATCATGTTTGGCGAATTAGTTCGTCATATCTTGTGTACCGTATCCCTTAACCCAATACCTATCAGGTCTTCATGAACTTTTTTTATTCCGGCAACAGATGCTTGTTTTGATAATCCAGTCTTCTCCTTCAGGAGCGGGCCGGGTATGCTATGCTTTCTCTGCTTATGATTCATAAAAAAAGGTTGTCCGCCACGGCAGACAACCTTTCCTTTTTTATTTCGTTCGATATGTTTAGTCGATTTTACCAACCATGTTACCGGGGATAACCCAGGCATCGAATTCTTCGGGTGTTACATAACCCAGCTTCACGGCCATTTCCTTCAGCGTGGTGCCTTCCTTATGCGCAGTTTGTGCGATTTCGGCGGCTTTGTAGTAACCGATCTTTGTATTGAGGGCGGTTACGAGCATGAGGGAATTGTCTACGTGCTTTTTGATGTTTTCCTCGATGGGTGCAAGCCCTTCCGCGCACTTATCGTTGAAGCTCACGCAACCGTCGCCAATGAGGCGTGCAGAGTGGAGGAAGTTATAGATCATCATGGGTTTGAAAACATTCAGCTCGAAGTGGCCGGTGGCGCCGCCGATGTTGATGGCTACATCGTTACCGAGTACCTGTGCAGCAATCATGGTGAGGGCTTCACATTGCGTGGGGTTCACTTTACCGGGCATGATGGAAGAGCCGGGTTCGTTATCGGGGATGAAGAGTTCACCGATACCGGAACGGGGACCGGAGCTGAGCATACGGATATCGTTCGCGATCTTCATGAGGCTCACCGCTACTGTTTTCAGTGCGCCGTGTGCTTCCACGATGGCATCGTGTGCTGCCAGTGATTCGAATTTATTTTCAGCCGTAACGAAAGGCAGGCCGGTAAGGTCTGCGATTTTCTTTGCTACGTTTACGGCATAACCTTCGGGTGTATTGATACCGGTACCTACTGCGGTACCACCCAGTGCCAGTTCAGACAGGTGCGCCAGGGTGTTGTTGATAGCACGCAGGCCATGATCCAGCTGGGAAACATACCCGCTGATTTCCTGACCCAGTGTGAGCGGGGTGGCATCCATGAAGTGGGTACGCCCGATCTTCACGATGTGCATGTATTCCTTCGACTTGGCAGCGAGGGTGTTGCGGAGCTTCGTGATGCCGGGGATGGTTACTTCCACGAGCATTTTATAAGCCGCAATGTGCATAGCGGTGGGGAAAGTATCGTTGGAAGACTGTGATTTGTTCACGTCATCATTGGGATGCAGTGCTTTTTCCTTATCGGTGAGCTGGCCGCCGTTGATCACGTGAGCGCGGTAGGCTACCACTTCGTTCACGTTCATGTTAGACTGGGTGCCGGAGCCGGTTTGCCATACTACGAGGGGGAACTCATTGTCGAGCTTGCCTTCGAGTATTTCATCGCACGCTTTACCGATGAGGGCGGCTTTTTCTGCGGGCAGTACGCCAGCGTCCTGGTTAGTGAGGGCAGCGGCTTTCTTCAGGTAAGCGAAGGCTTTGATGATTTCCTTCGGCATTTTATTGATGTCCTGGGCTATCCTGAAATTGTCGATGGAACGTTGGGTTTGTGCGCCGAAATATGCATTGGCAGGCACTTTCACCTCGCCCATCGTGTCTTTCTCTATCCTGAAATCCATAATACTGTTTATTTTGGACCGTAAAGTTACAGAACCTGCGGTTTATTCTCCTTTGAAATTGGGTGTACGTTTTTCAATAAATGCGGTAGCGCCTTCTTTCAGGTCTTTTGTACCAAAGGAGGCGGCGAATTCGGTGATCTCTGTCTCGAAGCCGTTTTCGTCGTACCGGAAGTAAGAATTCACGCATTTGATCACGCGGGCTACTGCCAGCGGGGCTTTACCACGGATCTTCTGCAATTGTTCCCTTGTTTTGGGCAACAGCGCTTCCGGGGCGGTTACATGGTTTACCAGTCCCCATTTCAGAGCTTCATCAGCGTTAAGCATATCTCCCGTGAGCATCAGCTCCAGGGCCTTCCCTTTTCCGATGAGCCTTGTGAGCCGCTGCGTGCCTCCGTAGCCGGGGATGATCCCCAGGTTTACCTCGGGCTGTCCAAAGCGGGCGTTGTTACTTGCCAGCCTGAAATGGCAGGCCATCGCCAGCTCGCACCCGCCCCCGAGGGCAAACCCGTTCACTGCTGCCACTATGGGCTTATGACAGTCTTCAATACGCTGGAAAATGGTGTGCCCTACTTTCGACAGCTCTTCTCCCTGCTCGGTAGACAGCTTGGGGAACTCGGATATGTCGGCCCCGGCAATAAACGCCTTGGGTCCGCTGCCGGTGATGATTGCGGCGAATACCCCGTCGTTCTTATATATTTCGTCTACCGCCAGCGCCAGCTCATTCATTACTTCGCGGTTGAGGGCGTTCATTTTGTCGGGCCGGTTGATCGTGATCTCCAGTATGCCGTTGTTAATTTCGGTGCTGATAGTATTATACATATGGCAAGATGTTTTGATTCGGTATGATCCGGCTAATTTAAGTTTATTGGAGGGTATCGGGAAATAAAAAAGGCGGCGCCATACAGGCGCCGCCCAACTCAATAGTTGGCTAATATTCTGTTAATCAACGATTTCAGTTCTCTTTTCTATGATCACCCTGGTGCCTTTGCGGTACTCGGTAGTGGTGGTTTTCTTCGTTTTGTGATGTTTTTTGATGCCGAAATTATAGCTCAGCGTCACAAACATCATATTGGCTTTCAGGTTCTTATACGGCTGCGTCTTTACACCGTTCACCGTTTCGGTGAAGTCACTATTATAGAAATTGTTCAGGTAATACTGGCCTTTCACGCCAAAGGCAGGGCCGAAGCGGAAGCCGGCAAAGAGGGATGGCATGAACAGGTCTGTACGGTCGCTGAACCATTCGTTGAACTTGGTTTTCTTATCGCCGTCGAGGAAATACTTCTCCTTGTAATTAAATGCCATGTCGTATTCCCCGCCAAAGAAGAGGAAGGTACCGCTGCGGAGGTCACCGATCTTGATACCTACGGGAACGCCCAGGGTATAAACCCGCTGCTTGAGTTTCACGGAGTCGTTAGGCTTGGAAATAAGACCTATATTCTTGATATTCAATCCACTGAATATCCCGATGTTATTATTGAAGTCGTAGTTGTAGTTGGTTCCGATATTGAAGAACAGGGTAAAGCGGGGTACGTTACGCACGCGCTCATCGTTGTTTTTCACATTAGCGAAAGAGAGCAGGGCGCCGTTGCCGCCGGCGGTCACATATCCTTTACCGGGCTTGGGTGGAGCGTAGATGTGGAAATGGTAGCTCACTTTCCTTTTGGTTTCGGTGGTTACCACGGTGGTATCTGCCTTTGAAGTGGTTGTTTCTTCCTGGGCATAAAGGGTAGTTGCTGCAGTAAGGGGCAGGCAAAGCATTGCGTAGCGGACAATTTTCATGATGGTTTCTACTTTACTGGTTAAGGATGGAGGACTGCCGCATTTTTGCGCCTGTTATGCTGCCGTCCGTAATGAAGACGAACGTGTTTATGAAAAGTTTCAAAAAAAGTTAAAATTCCCGGTGCTCACGGGTCCAGCTGTCGATATAATCCGCAATTTCACGGGTATGGGTGCCGGGAGGGAAGAGTTTTCCTACGCCGAGGGCGTATAATTCTTTCATATCCGCATCGGGGATGATGCCCCCGCCGGTGAGTAGCACATCATCCATCCCTTTATCCTTCATGAGGGCGATGATCTTGGGGAATACGGTCATATGCGCACCGGAAAGGATGCTGACGCCGATAGCGTCCACGTCTTCCTGCAGGGCAGCGTTTACCACCATTTCGGGAGTCTGCCGCAGTCCGGTATAGATCACTTCCATCCCCGCATCGCGGAGGGCGGAGGCAATAACCTTGGCGCCGCGGTCGTGGCCATCAAGACCAACTTTGGCTACCAGTACACGGATGGGACGTTGATTCGGGTTGACCATATTTCGGATTATTGGATTGTAAATGTAGTATTTTCCCCGAAAGTGCGGCAAAAGCGTGTTTTCAATTATATTACCTTTGCATTTCGGATAAATTGCCAATTATGAGCGAAGAAAGATCACTGAATTTCCTGGAACAGATCGTAGAAGAAGATATTGCCAACGGTGTTAACGGCGGACGGATACACACCCGCTTCCCTCCCGAGCCTAACGGTTACCTCCATATCGGGCATGCCAAAAGCATCTGCCTCAATTTCGGCCTCGCTAAAAAATATGGCGGGCAAACGAACCTCCGGTTCGACGATACCAATCCTGTTACGGAAGACACGGAGTACGTGGATTCCATCAAAGAAGATATTAAATGGCTCGGATTCGACTGGGCCAATGAGCTATATGCCTCCGATTACTTTGAGCAGCTGTATGGCTTTGCCGTGCAACTGATCGAAAAAGGCTTTGCCTATGTGGATGACTCCACTGCCGCTGAGATAGCTGCCCTGAAAGGCACGCCTACCGAGCCGGGGAAGGATAGCCCCTACCGTAGCCGCAGCGTGGAAGAGAACCTCCGCCTGTTCAGCGAAATGCGGGAAGGCAAATACCCCGATGGCGCCAAGGTACTCCGTGCCAAGGTAGACATGGCGTCTCCCAACATGCATATGCGCGACCCTATCATGTACCGCATCAAGCATGCCCATCACCACCGTACCGGTGATGCATGGAGCATTTACCCCATGTACGACTTCGCACACGGGCAGAGCGACAGCATCGAGCAGATCACCCATTCCATCTGCACACTGGAATTTATCCCCCACCGCCCGCTGTACGACTGGTTCATCCAGCAGCTGGACATCTTCCCATCGCACCAGTATGAATTTGCAAGGCTGAACCTCACCTACACCGTAATGAGCAAACGCAAATTGCTGCAACTGGTGAATGAGAACATCGTTACCAGTTGGGACGATCCCCGTATGCCAACCATTGCCGCATTCCGCCGCCGTGGCTATACGCCTTCCAGCATCCGCACTTTTGCAGAAAGAGTAGGCATCCAGAAGCGTGATAACATGATTGAGCTGGGCCTGCTGGAATTCTGCATCCGCGAAGAGCTGAATAAATCCGCCAACCGCGTGATGGTGGTACATGACCCCATCAAACTGGTTATTACCAGCTACCCCGACGGACAAACAGAGGAAATGGATGCAGAAAACAATCCTGAAGATGCTACCGCAGGTTCCCGTAAGGTTACCTTCGGCAAAACCCTCTGGATTGAGCGGGAAGATTTCATGGAGAATCCTCCCAAGAAGTTCTTCCGCCTTGGTGTAGGCCTGAAAGTGCGCCTGAAATACGCATACATCGTAGAGTGCACCGGTTTCGAGAAAGATGCCGATGGTAATGTAACCACCGTATTCGCTACCCATATCCCGGAAAGCAAATCCGGAGCAGAAGGCAGTGCTATGACCGTGAAAGGTACCATCCACTGGGTGAGCACCGAGCATGCTAAGGAAGCAGAAGTACGCCTGTACGACCGCCTTTTCACTGTAGAAAACCCTGCGGGAGAAGAAGGTGACTTCAAGGATATGATCAATCCCAATTCGCTGGAAATCATTCAAAAAGCCTACATAGAGCCGGTACTGGCTGATGCTAAACCGGGCGACCGCTACCAGTTCCTCCGCAAAGGTTATTTCGTGGCTGATTACGATTCCACACCGGAGCGCCCGGTGTTCAACAGAACCGTAACCCTGAAAGATACCTGGGCTAAAGAAGTCAAGAAAGCATAATCTTCAGCATACTGCATAAAAAAGGCCATCCTCACCGGATGGCCTTTTTCGTATAGGCGAATGCATTGAATTATTTCAGCAGATCGAGTGCCAGTACAATACGGTCGATCGTTTCGTTTTTCCCGATTGTAGCTGCGATATCGAATACGGGAGGGCCGAATTTACCACCGCAAAGCATGATGCGGAAGGGCAACTGCAGTTCTCCGGGTTTGATGCCTTTGGCTGCGGCCAGTGCCTTGAAGCCTTCTTCCAGCGTGGCGGAAGAGAAGTCTTCCTGGTTCAGCAGGGCTGCAGTCCATTCGTTGAAAAATGCCTGCTTATCCGCGTTCCATTTAGGCTTAACGGCATCGAGGTCGTATTGCCAAGGGCGAACAAAGAAGAAGAAACCGTGATCCCAGATCTCGTTTACAAACTGGCAGCGTTCTTTCACCATGCCGGCGATCTTCTCAACATAATCCGGTTCTGCATTCACACCTTTGGCTTCGAGAACAGGCAGGAACAGGTGCGACAGGCGAACGTTAGGGGTACGCTGGATCCATTGGTGGTTGAACCATTTGGCTTTATCGTAATCGAACTTGGCACCGCCTTTATGTACACGGGAGATAGAGAATTTCTCAATCAGCTCTTCCAGTGTAAAGATCTCCTGACCGGAGCCATCGTTCCAGCCCAGCATAGCCAGCATATTGATGAATGCTTCGGGCAGGAAACCATTTTCACGGAAGCCCTGTGTAAGCGTATTCTCTTTAGGATCGGTCCAGTTCATGGCATAAACCGGGAATCCGAGGCGGTCGCCATCGCGCTTGGAGAGCTTACCATTGCCATCGGGCTTGAGGATGAGCGGGAGGTGTGCCCATTGCGGCATTTCCTTTTCCCAGCCCAGGTACTTCCAGAGCAGGATGTGCACAGGGGCGGAAGGGAGCCATTCTTCTCCACGGAAGGCGTGGGTGATCTTCATCAGATAATCATCCACTACCACAGCCAGGTGATAAGTAGGCATGCCATCGGCCTTCAGCAGTACTTTATCGTCTACTAAAGTGGTCTGGAAAGTAACGTCTCCACGGATCATGTCGGTGAAAGTCACTTCTTCGTTGGTTGGCATTTTAATGCGGATAACGTGAGGGGTTCCTTTTTCGAGGAGTTCCTTCACTGCTGCCGCTTCCATATTGAGGGAGTTGCGCATGGTGGCGCGCACGGTATGGTTGTATTGGGGGGAGTGATTGCCGCGGGCACGTTCCACCTCTTTCATGGCTTCCAGCTCTTCAGGGGTATCAAAGGCATAGTAGGCATGCCCGGCAGCTACCAGTTGTTCCGCGTACTGGCGGTACATGGGTTTACGTTCGGATTGGCGGTATGGGCCGTAAGGACCACCCTTCAGCGGACTTTCATCCGGTTCCAGTCCGCACCAGCGGAGGCATTCCACGATGTATTCTTCGGCACCGGGCACAAAACGCGTCTGGTCCGTGTCTTCTATCCGGAGGATAAACTCACCATTATGCTGGCGGGCAAAGAGGTAGTTGAACAGCACTGTGCGAACGCCGCCCAGGTGAAGTCCGCCCGTAGGGCTTGGCGCAAAGCGCACCCTTACTTTATTCTGACTCATACGGCGCAAAAATAATAATTTCGGGGCAGGGAACGATCACGCTAATCCTCTTAACATGTTCTATTTTACGAAAACACCCGGAATTCTCAAGTCGCTATACAAAAGCTGTATCTGGAATTTCTCCCCCGTCGTACCGGCAGTTTACCTCACATTTGATGATGGCCCGCATCCCAAAGCCACGCCTTTCGTGCTGGAGCAGCTGAAGAAATACGGCGCAAAAGCCACTTTTTTCTGTATAGGCAAGAATGTGGTGGAGCAGCCGGAGATCTACCAGCAGATACTGCTCGACGGGCATTCCGTCGGGAATCATACCCACAACCACCTTAACGGCTGGAAAACCGCTACGGATAAGTATGTGGCCAACATTAAAGAGGCAGCCCAGTACATCCGCTCCAACCTCTTCAGGCCGCCATATGGGCGTATTTCCCCCTTCCAGATAAAGGAACTGAAGAAGGATTACCGCATTATTATGTGGGACGTGCTGAGCGGGGATTTTGATACGGAGATCACCGGCGAGACCTGCCTTCAGAATGTTGTGTTTAAGCTGCAGCCTGGCTCCATTGTGGTGTTCCACGACAGTGAAAAGGCATGGGACCGTATGAGCTATGCGCTTCCCCGCATCCTGGAACATTGCAAACGGCAGGGCTGGGAAGTGAAAGCCATCGTATAACCAGCAACTGATATAAATGCCAACGCCGCATGCCTTTCGGGACATGCGGCGTTGTTATACCGGTGAAGCCTGTTGGATTAGTGCTTCAGGATGATTTCTTTGGTTTTGTCGCCAATGGTGAGGAGTGCTTTGTTGTCGCATGCTCCGGTGCCATAGTTCAGTTTACCGCTGTGCGCGTTGAGTGTTACGGTGATTTCACCGGCCTGGATCCAGTGGCAGATCACCTGGCGCTGGAGGGGGCTGGTGATGGTAACGGTGGAAACGCCGAGGCTGTCTGTCAGAACAGCGTTGCCGGTCATTTCATACTTATCATCTCTCAGGGCAGGGGTACTGCCGCCTTCGATCTGGGTGATGGTGCGGGTACCGCTGTAAGTAGCGGTGTAGCCGGTGGGGAAAGTAACTTTACCGTTGGCTACGGTGTAATGGTATTTATCCTTTCCGGTGCCGAAGGCTTCGGTTCTGATGGTAACAGTACCTTCTACTTTAATACCGTTTACATGGTAGTTCTCGAAAGTAACGGTAGCATCGGAATTGAGGAACCAGAAGAGTTTTTTGAGGGCAATCTTGATTTTCCCTTTGCGGGTTATGCCATTGCCATCGGTGCAACCGGCGCCAAAGTCGATAGTAACGGTTTTAGGAAATGAGGTCAGATCGCCCGGCACCATTTCGACATCGCCATAGCAAACCTGTACATCAGCCTGAACGGGAGCCTTACGGCCACCGGGAGGCAGTTCGCGTGAGTTATAATCGAGGGCGGAAGAGAATACGTCTTCGTATATAGCGTTTACGGTAGATTCTGAAGTTGCGGCGAAAATGGTAGCGTTGTCTTTCGTTTCATCGCCCCCTGTTTTGGCATCGTCCTTTTTACAGGCGAAGAAAATAGTGATGGCTCCGATGGCGAGAGCGGTGATGGACAGCACCTTGTTTGTGTTAAAATAGTGTTTCATCATTGAAGGTTTTATAGGTATTGGCTTTATGAGACTGTACCTTTGATGGAAGGTTTAAGTCCAGATATTAGGATTTTCTCGAAATTAAAGATAATCAATTAACTGAAAAAAACAATATATAATGAACTGGATTGACACCCACGCCCATTTATACTCCGAGGAATTTGACGCAGACCGCCCCGAGATGGTGGATCGCGCCATCCGCCAGGGCGTAGGCACTATGTTAATGCCCAATATCGACGAAGATTCCATTGGGGGTATGCTGGCACTGGAAGCGGCTTTTCCGAACCATTGCCTCCCTATGATGGGGCTGCATCCCGTTTACGTGAAAGAAAACGTGGAAGAACAGCTGGCTATTGTGCGGAAGTGGCTGGAAGCCCGGAATTTTTGGGGTGTGGGAGAAATAGGACTGGATTTTTACTGGGATCAGACCTACCGGGAGCAGCAATACGAAGCTTTCCGCAGGCAGATAGGGATGGCCCTGGAATTTGGGCTGCCCATCGCCATACACAGCCGCGAAGCTACCCGAGCCTGTATAGATGTGGTGAAGGAACTGCATAACGGAAGCCTCACCGGCGTGTTCCACTGCTTCTCCGGCACCCGGGAAGAAGCGGAAGAAATTATAGAGATGGGCTTCTACCTCGGCATCGGCGGTGTGGTAACATTCAAGAAAGCCGGGCTGGATACTTTGGTGGCAGATTTACCGCTGGAATATCTTGTATTGGAGACGGATGCGCCCTACCTCGCACCAGTTCCTTACCGCGGCAAACGCAACGAAAGCAGCTACCTCCCGCTGGCAGCGCAAAGGATCGCAGATGTAAAAAATCTAAAAATTGAGGATGTGGCTGCGATTACCACTGCCAATGCACAAAAATTATTCAAAATGCTCTAACTGATTAGTCGATACATTTGCATGCAATTCTTATAGTGTTACATGACGAAAATTCTCATCATCTATACCGGGGGCACCGTGGGGATGATTTACGACGAAAAGACGACCGCGCTGCGGCCCATTGGTTTTAATGAGATCAGGAATAACCTTCCCGAGCTTTACCGGATGGGAATTGATTTTTACGTTTACGCGTTCAATCCCCCGATGGATTCGTCAGACATGCATCCGGATGTATGGTCGGAGCTGGCAGGTATTATCGAAGACCGTTACGACAGATACGATGGCTTCGTGATCCTCCACGGGTCGGACACCATGGCGTTTACCGCCTCTGCACTGAGCTATATGCTTGAAAATCTTTCCAAGCCCGTGATCCTTACCGGCAGTCAGCTGCCCATCGGCAAGATCCGTACGGATGCGAAAGAGAACATCATCACTGCCATGGAAATAGCCAGTACCAAAGCCAACGGGCATTGTATGGTACCCGAAGTATGCATTTACTTCGACTTTATGCTCTTCCGCGGCAACCGTGCCAAGAAGTACAACGCTGAGAAATTCGAAGCGTTCTACTCCATGAACTATCCTGCCCTTGCAGAAGCAGGCATCGATATCAAATACAAGCAGAACTACATTTTACCCGCGCCAGTAAAGGAGTTGAAAGTGCACAAGAGCATGGACCCGAACATTGGCGTGCTTAAAATATTCCCCGGTATTACCCGCAGGGCAGTAGAAGCCATCGTGAATACTCCCGGTATGCGCGGCCTGCTCCTTGAAACCTTCGGCAGTGGTAATGCCACTACCCAATCGTGGTTCACGGACTGCCTGCAGAAGGCGGCAGACAAAGGGATAATTATGGTCGACATTACCCAGTGCGACGGTGGATCAGTAGAGCTCGGTAAATACGAGACCTCCACTCACCTGCAGAAGATTGGAGTGGTAAGCGGGCATGATATGACATTTGAGGCGGCTACAACCAAACTGATGTTCCTGCTGGGGCAAAACATACCGCCTGAAGAAATCAAGCGCCTGATAGAAGAGCCGATGCGTGGTGAGCTTACCCCGTCTGAAACGGTTGTTTAAGCCAGCCAGAAATGGTGAAAATTGAGTGTGGTGGCTGGTTTCGCAAATAAATGCGTAAAATAATTGGAAATATTCAACAAAAAGGTATCTTTGCAACCCTGAATTGAATAATTCAACCGCCGGAGGGGTGCAGGAGTGGTTGAACTGGCACGCCTGGAAAGTGTGTATAGGTGAAAGCCTATCAAGGGTTCGAATCCCTTCTCCTCCGCAAGCTTTAAATGCTCATTGACTTCGGTCTTTGGGCATTTTTTGTTTTAGGGTTACTTTATTGCAAAGCAATACCAAGAGAATGCTAGAATCTAACTTGAAAAGGCGTTCGAATTTCACGAAAAATCGAGAAAGCACATTCATTCCACTAATTATTTAGATCAAACTAGAAGACTTCAAATTGAATTAAATGCTATGTGAAGTAAAGGGATACAAAATTTACAATTTGTTATATAAGGATTGAAATTAAATATTATATTCTCCCTTGAATGTATAACAGGGGGTACTTCAAAACAACACCCCAAAAAACAAATCAGGTTACTAAAGTATACTAATAATGGCCTTACATCCTCTTCGCAAAGAGCTAATGTCAAATCCCATCTTCAACCCATTTAATGACAAATTTGACTTCAAGGAGATTTGTGAGCATCTGGCAGTGTTCGCTCAAGAAGTTGGGGAAGATGAATTTGAGAATAATATTGAAACCAAAGAGCTTGCCTTCACTTGTTTGGCAACTCAATATTTTTCTGGAATAGGTAATTTTTATTCTGAAATTAAAGCAGATGTCAAAGCCAATAAAACAGGCTTTGATGATACTCTTGCCTACTTAATTGCAATGGTTAACAGGCAAACGATGCTCGCGCAGGAAATAGTAGAAAAGAATATTGAAAATAAAAAGGAGGTTCACTATTCTGATTTATACAGAGTAAAGATTGATTCAGTTGACAGTACAATGGGTAAACTAGATATTAATTCAGCACAAGAAATATCTATAGACACAATTAATTGGTTGTTTACATTTTTAAAGTACTCTGAGGCTGAAATAAATGCAAATAGGGGAAAGGAGGAGAATGAACTTAAAGTTGTTTCAACATTATTAAAGATGTTCCTAGTTTCCAACTATTTGGTAAATCTCAAATCCTGCTACGACGATTGCATTTGGCATGGGGGTATTGCAAAAGTATCTGAGGACAAATCTGAAGTGTCATTGATCATTAAGGATGAGGAGTTTTTGAAGATTCGAAGGATTGGTTTTTTTAGGCTTAGAAGAAATATTATGGCGATGACCCTCGTTGCAACAGAAAAAATTAATAGCAATCATCCAACAGCTCAATTAATGAGAAATATTCATAATGAGCATAAAACAGAACGCAGAATTAAGAAGACAAAGATTGAAAATGGAGTAGTCAAGTACGAATTGGCGAAGGGAATAGATAAAAGAGAAATTCTCCTTGAATTGGAATTCCAAAGTGCTGTTGCTACATACTATCCATTTCTTGAATTTAATCAATTGCCAAATTTCACAGGTTTCAGTCTACTAGATTTAGCTAGACTATATTGGCTTTTTCAACATTTAATGAGACAGGCCTCTATTGATTCTTTTACTGAAGATGACTCTGTGATGAATCTAAACGATTTTGGGAAATTCCCATTTAAAATATCAGAAGATTCATTGTTTGAATATCTATCACGAAGATCAGATTATTCCGGCAAACAAATTAAGGAGTTTATCAATGTAATTTCAACGAGAAAAGGAGAAAGGATTAACTTCTGGAACACCCCTATTTATCGAACTGAAAGTCGAGAATGCTATATACCACTATTAACGAGTGTTCATCCAAATATTTTAAATTTAATTGATTATTGGATTGACAAAGGGGGAATTGACCTAGATACGAGAGGGAAACTTTTAGAAACTTATTTAAAAAACACACTACTTGGTGTAATAGTTAAAAAAGGATATTCATGCAAAATACCTAAAATATCGAAGTTTGAAGTATCAAAAAATAGGTTTGAAGAAATAGACCTAATTATTGTTCTTAAAACAATCGTTATCCTTGCTGAAGTCAAATGCATTAAGTACCCAATGGAAATCAGAGATGAACATAATGCAATTAAGCGTTTGAGTAAAGGAGGAGAGCAGATTAAAAGGAAGAGTAAATTTATTTCAGAAAATTCAGGAATATTTGCAGGTGAATTAGGAGATATTAGTAACAAGGAAATAGTGGAAATTATTGTGACAAACTACCCCTGCTTTACTGGACTCAAGTTAGGTGGTATCCCCATAGTTGACATATTTGCACTTGAGGCATATTTTTCTCATGGCAAATTAACTAAAATGGCTGAAGGAATCAAACAAAGGAAGCATTTCACCAAAGTTGTAGGTGAGGAATCATTTTATAATAACGAAGATGAAATGAATGCTAACTTTAAGTTTCACATGGAAAATCCTCCTGCTGTAGAAGAAATAAAGCCATTACTGGAAATAAATATGAAAAAAATGACTACTGAGGATAGTGAGATTGATATATTTCTTAGTGTCGCAGAATTTATTGAGATGTAATTGAAACGAATTAAGTTAAGTAGATAGGATTTAATTTGTCAGTTTGGTCTATTATAAGATATGGGGATGATAAAACTGAGCCCCCCAAGGCGGCCTTGATCTCGGAGATAACACTTCTAAAGTGCGGTAGAAAATGGCAGTGCGTGCGCTTTACTTAATAGAAATTAAGAAAGAAAATACAGTAATTAAAGAACGATTAAGGAAACTGGAAAAGTAAAATAATCAAAAAAGGCCTGCAGCTAAACACTGCAGGCCTTTTTGTTGTAATAGCTTTTCGGTTGAATTAAGCCGACTGATCATCTACTTCCGCATCAGGTGCATTCTTCTTTACAGAATCAATGCCCCCATCACGGCCGGCTTCTGATACATATTGCTGGCTGGTGCCTACAATCTGGCCATTGGCGGCTTTGAGGTTGAAGTAGAATTTACCTCCTGCGTTGGTTTTCTTTTCATAACGCTCATCGAGGCGGCCGTTGTTCCTTACGGAATCAATACCGTTCTGGCAGGCTGCTTTAGAGGAATACCCTTCGCTGGTGAGAATGGTTTCCCCGTTACCGGCTTTCAGGTTAAACTGAAATTCACCGTCAGATCTTTTGGTGATGACGAATTTGCTCATAGGATGTTGTTTTAGTAAAATGGAAGTTAATAAAAATATTTTACCATTGCTCCTGACATAAGGTTGTCAGCCCCCTGAATTTACTTGCACTCAAACAGCACCCATTTATGGAAAAACTGGACCTTACTAAAAAGTACAAGACCTATTATAATGCCGCTTCCAAACCCGAAATAGTGGACATTGGCCCCGCCCGCTACCTTTCCCTCACCGGCACCGGCGACCCTTCCGGCGAAGATTTCGCCAACCATGTAGGGGCACTCTACCCTGTTGCCTATGCTATTAAATTCCGTTGTAAGGCGCGTGGTAACGATTTTACCGTAGCCAAACTGGAAGGCCAGTGGTGGTTCGACCATGGGGCGCATCCCGGGCTTACCATGGCCGACGCCCCTGCAAAAGTACCTCGCAGTGAATGGTCGTACCGGTTGCTCATCCGGCTGCCGGAATTCGTGACTGAGGAAGACATTGCTGCAGGTATTGCCGCCGCTAAGGAAAAAGGTGTTTCGCTGGCTGCGGATATTCAGCCGTTTGAGATGCACGAAGGTAAAAGCCTGCAGATGATGCATAAAGGAGCGTTTAGCCGGGAAGGGGAAACCCTGGCCGTGATGCACGATTATATGGTAGCGCACAACCTCTCCCACAACGGGTTACATCATGAAATTTACTTATCTGACTTCAGGAAAACTGCGGAAGACAAGCTGAAAACCATCCTCCGGGAGCCGATTAAATAATCACCCCTTCCCTTTCCAGCAATAATTTGCCCAGCGCCCGCACATCCTGCGGCGCTGCGGTCTTATCAAACACCTTTGCCGCAGCAGTACAGATGGCTGCGGGAGGCATTCCCAATGCCCGCATATGGCGAATAGAGGTATCTCCTGCCGATTTAGAGAGCTTTTGCCCAGACGGGCCTTCGATTAAGGGATGATGCCAGAAAAGGGTATCAGGAAACGGATTTCGGGGCAGCATGGATGCCAGGTATAGCTGTCCCAGCGTGGAAGGCAGGAGATCTTCGCCCCGTACCACGAGATCGGCACCATACAAAAGGTCGTCTGCCACGGAAGCCAGCTGATAAGCCGGGTCGCCGTTCTTTTTACGTACCACAAAATCGTACATGGAAGGGGGCAGCGGCATTGGGGGGACCGGTCTGCCGAGGGAGCGCATGGTAATCAGGGCATCGGGCTCAGTGCGTAACCTCCAGGCTACGCCCGGCTGGTGAAGGGGGATGTTTTTGTGGCGGCATGCACCATCGTACACTCCGTTCTGCAATTGGGCGCGGGAGCAGTCGCAGGCGAATACGCGACCCGTTTCCGCCAGTAACCCCAGCATTCGGTGGTACTCCTCCATTCGCAGGGACTGGGACCAGTTTGCGGAGAAATCGTCTGCATTCCGGGGGCCGTTGCTCCAGGGGATCTGCATGTATTCCAGCGTCTGGAATATATCATCCAGATATTCCGGGCGCACTCTTTCCCTGTCGAGATCATCGATACGGAGAAGGACGCGGGCATTGAAGTGCTCCGCCAATACAATGGTAGCCGCAAACGACAGCAGGTTACCCACATGCAGGAATCCGCTGGGCGTTGGGGCCAGGCGGGTAAGGGTTGCAGTGAGGGACGTGTCGGGTTGCGGCATATTTTTTTTGAGATTGATTTGTAAAATTACAAGACTTGTCGCTATATTTGCAACCCGGTTAACGGAAATGGATCGGTAGTTCAGTCGGTTAGAATGCCGCCCTGTCACGGCGGAGGTCGCGGGTTCGAGTCCCGTCCGGTCCGCAGAAGGGGACAAATCATCTAAAAAATGATTGTCCCCTTTTTCGTTTTCTGCCATATCCCGCTGTAGCTGGGCGATACGGACGAAGAGCGGGTTGATGTTTTCGGTTCGATAACACTGTTTTTTGCGGTCGTAGAAAATTCCGGTTGGGAAGATGAGTTTTTGTAGTTTTTCTTGCTTATCGATTTCGCTAGAGAGCCATGTGGCAGGGAGTTTGGAACAAAATTCTACGACTGATTTTACCTTATCTTCCAGGTTCGATATTGTTCCCTGACATTTTCCGAGTTCGAGGCTAATTTCATCCCTTTCTTTCGCATACCGGAAGGCGAGTTTCTGGAAAGTGTCTTTCGTCATTTCATTTAAAGCGTAGAATTTCTCCTCGATGGCGTCGATCTTCTTGTCCACTTCTTTTAAGCGGTCGGTGTAGATTTTCTCTTGCTCTCTATTTCCTTCGGTTGATTCGTGATAGGCTTCGATTAGTGCCTGTTCTACGTATGGTATGCAATCTTCATCTACGGAAAGCTCTTCTAACAGTTTTACAAAGTCGTCATGCATCAGTTTGGCGCTACGGTTACAGCGGCATCCGATCTTGTTGCATTTGTAGTACCAGAGGTTTTTAGCCTTTACGACGTACCCAGTAAAGGGGACACCACATTCCCCGCAGCGGATAAAGTTCTTCAGGGGTAAAGCGGCGTCCTCCTTCTTGTGTGGGACTCCATAACCTTGAGCTTTCTCGTTGATCCCGTTGATCTTTAGGAATAGCTCTTGCGATATCAACCTTTCGTGTTTCCCTTCTACCACCTTTCCGTCCAGCATACTGTGATTGATGATACCACTGTAAAATGGGTTCTGCAGGATTTTGGTTAGTTGCTGCTTATACATCTTTACCCCCATTGCCCTTAATCGGGCAACGATCTCCTCGTTTTTCATTCCTTCTGCCTTCCACTCAAAAGCTTTGCGGATCTTCTTTCCGATATCATTCACCCGGATTTTACGCTCTCCACCTACCCGCACGATTTCGTAGCCTTGGGGCGGTCGTGTTACCCAGATACCGGCTTCAAATTTCTGGCGCATATTAATGATGGTACGTTGCCGCCGGACTACGTTATCGTGTTTACTAAAGATCAGATGAATATCCTGTTGGAAAGAGCCGTTGGGATTGGAGGTGTCGATGGGCTGGGTAACCGAAATGACATTGATTCCATACTGCTCTAATAGATCGTCCTTCAACTTGATGGCTCCGCCGCCTGTCCGGGAGAACCGGTCGAAAGAATAGACAAACAAGGATTTAATCCTCCCTTTATTGGCAGCGATGTAATTGAGCATCCGTTGAAACTCCTTCCGGCCGTCGGTTTTCGCACTTTCGTAAGTGCCTCCGAAATATTCGACAATCGGGATATTTAACTTGGCGGCCTCCCGGTCAATCAGGGCTTTTTGGGTAGCCAGGCTCATATTATGCTCAAATTGTTCTTTTGAGGAAACCCGCGTATAGGCGATGCTATTATTTACCAGTACGGCAGGAGCATTACTTCTAGAGGGTTTTGCGAACTTCGAGAAGGAGTTTAGGGAGGTCATGTCAATCTAGTTTTAGGTAAAAGTGATTATGCGGCAGTTCTGATAGATTCATTTGGCATAGTTACAACCGTGCTACTAACGTTAAGCGCTAATAAGATGCTAGCGAGTAGTCTGATACTATCAATAAATCCCTCCTTCTGCTCATCTGTCAAATGATCGAAGGAGGGATTTTGTCGGAGGGATTCGGTCCAGTTGGGAGTAAGGTTCTTTGGATTCATGGCATATCTTTTAAGCAAGATGCCACATCTTAAATTGTCGGTTCCGGGAATGGACGGGATTGTCCGGCTTTTTCCCGATTATCCTCGATATTTTATCATATTGGCCACTTACTCCAATAGTGTTTTGAAACATTTTCAATCATTTTTAAACATCGGCAAACATTTTCAAACATTTTTGACTGGTGCGCAAATAGATTTCAAATCGAAACTGAATCAATTTGCTCCTCTCGCAGCGTTCTTGGGAGGCGAAATTGCATAAGTGACCGAGTTCCATAATGGCGACGGGAGACTAACCGACTCGTAACTGATAGGTATCCCGGGAAAAACCAGTGGACTGGTAGCTTCAAAATGGAGGGTGAGGAACACGCTCTTTATAGATGGATTGACTTCCTGGAGTAATTTGAACATTTCACTCATCACTAGCTCCAGCTCCTCCCGGTTTTTAATGATTAAGTTTGTCATAACCAATGATTAAGGTGTTAAAAGCAGTGTTTTCTGATTTCCTTTCTTTGATAATTTGCTCGGTAAATAATTGCATTTCAAGCAGTAAGGAGTATCCTACCTTAAAAATCACCTCTTCCTCTGCTTTAGTGGCTGGTCTGGAATATTTGAGATACCGTTGGAAGGTCTGATCGCTCCAGCCTAATTCCATGCAGATATTCTCTTTAAATCTACGCGCGAGTTGGCTATGCGCCAGGAAGAAAGTGTATTGCGCGGAAAGGCAATAGCCTAGCTGATCGGTCAACTTGACATTCATAAATAGTGGAAATAAATGGGTGAAGAAATGGGGTGCCTAGGAACTAACGAACAAAAAAATGGCGTGGGTTAGTTCCTACCGGCCTGAGGGCTACGACACCCCGTACGAGATAAGAACGCCCACACCAGTATGATGCAGGCGATTTACCTTATACTCTCGTACGGTCAGAAGGTCGTAGTTTCAGGCGCGAGTGTAAAAGCAAATTCGCTTTGTTATATTATGGATTGCAAATGTAAAAATTACGATGTATTCATACAGGGTGAATTTTTTCCTTATTACTGCAATATATGGGGATTTTTTGAATCTACCTAATTAGTGCCGATCTAATTGAGTCTGGTGTAATTCGGTAGGAAAGAGCAGATTTACAGTATGTCAGAGAAGGAAAAGGCAAAACCCAGTCAACCCGAAGATCGTCAAAGAGAAATGGCCCGTCTGGTGGGCGCCCGCATCCGGGAACTCCGGATTGCGAAAGGGTATTCTAGTTATGAGGATTTCGCTTATAAGCATGATATGGGCACTAGCCAGTTTGGGCGGTATGAAAGGGGAGATACGTTTATTCAGTTGGATACATTGGTGAGGGTACTCTCTGCGCTTGAAACGTCTTTTTCGGACTTTTTTAATACAGACGATTTTAAATAAAAATAGTTTAATGGCCGATAATTTTGTTGATACCGCGACAAGAATGAATGCGAGTTGCAAAGAGCTGCATAATATCAAACATTGGCATAACTCATGTTACACTGCAGGTTATGTAGTTGAATCATATCAAAAGATTTTTATTTCAGCTGGCTTAATTCCAACAGGACTATCAGCAAGTCGATATAGTCATGATATTCAGCGACTCAGGAATGAATTGGCAGCTCAAGTTCTTGTTTCTTCAACTGCAGGTGCAAATAGAGCATACTTAATCGACATTGAAGTAGAATGCCCAAACATTTTTCAAGAATGGGAACCTATCAAAAGATATATCGAAAGTACAAATTGCTGGGTTGAGGCAAAAAGTGTAGAGTTTATAATAGAGCAGCAGAAATGCTTTGACATGATTCAAAAAATGATTGTTGATTCAAAAATTTAATACTGATGAAGAGTTTTGAAGACATAAAGGGATTTATTCAAACGGAAGCCATCGATGTTGTAAAAACCGGACGAGCTTATATAGTTTGTTCTGTATTTGCTCGTTTTTCGATTTTGCTAGTTGAAACTGCCGATGAATGTTTAGATGTCTTGAAAAATCAACTAGCAGATATCGTTGAAAGGATCAGTATTATTGAAAAGGACAGTCCACTATTACAAGAAATAAACCATAAAGATTTTGTCCCTCCTATACGTTTATCCGATAATGTTTTCTACGTTGATAGACATATTGGAATGCAAAACTGGGAAATTGTAAATAAATATAACTCCAATGTGCCAATAACTGCATTTTACTCATTTAAAGGCGGACTTGGAAGGACGACTAGTTTGGTCCTGAGTGGAATTCAACTTGCACGGCAAGGAAAAAAAGTTGTACTAATAGATTTTGATCTTGAAGCTCCGGGGTTAGCAACACTATTTTCTAATGATTTCCCTCAGATTGATAGTTTTAAGGGAGTAACTGATTATATAGTTGACCTACTAGCTAATAAGTATGACGAAGCAGATCTAGATCTTAATGATTACTACTGTAGTATAGCTCGCCAAGATATCGTTGGGAGCCAAGGAGGTGAATTGTTAATCTTCCCAGCCACAATCACAAATGGTGAAGAGAAATTGTATTTGAGCAAATTCTCTAAGGTAAATTCGTATTTTCAAAGTAATGTAAAGTTTCCGATTGATTACCTTTTAAGAAGAATAGAGAATAATCTTAAACCTGACGCAATATTGATTGATACTCGTACAGGTTTAAATGATTTGGGTGGTCTATTCCTAACTAGATATGCTACTCAATCGTTTTTGTTTTTTTACGGTAACCGCCAAAACATGTTTGGATTAGAGTCGATTTTGCCTAAGTTAAGGGCGATAAACTCTAAATTCTACTTAGTTAACTCACCAGTTCCGCCTTCGCCGTTAGCAGAAGAAGAGCGAGATTATTTTTTGGAGAAATCCTACACTCTATTTACGGAGCTATATTATGAAAACGAAAGTGCTCCCTATATCTATGATGAAACGGCTGCTCATTTTCCAATTGAAGTTCCATATAATAGTCTTGCTGTATTATTGAATAATTCTGAAAAGCTTAAATCACTTCTCGCAGAAGATAGCGGAACGGGAAATGTTTATCATTATATTTCAACATTGATAGCAGGAAGTCCAGTTTCTGAAATTCAGAAAGCACAATCGGATTCAGCGGGTGAAGTAGAGAATTTGTTACGCGCATTTAATTCTATATCACCGAATAAATCTGCTGCTGGTGAATATGAGTTTGGCTCAATTTTAGAGCTTAAATCTAATTTTTATCCGAGGAAAGACTATAAATTTATTTTTGACCGGAATAAGTATCTCATCTTAGGGGAAAAGGGTGCAGGAAAGACTGCATTATATGCAGTATTGTCTAATAATGAATACGCTAAAGATTTGGCAAGGTTCTGTGAGGCAGGGAGTAATGAAACAGAGGGTACGACATGGATTAAAGGCTTAGATAACACTAAGGAGCATCCTAATGAATCAGTATTTGAAAGCCTATCCGATGAAACGGAAAAAACCTATAGGAATTTTTGGAAGTTGTTATTAATTAGGAGCATTGAAACTGATTTGTCGAAAACACCACGAGATTGGGTCACCTTTATAAATGAAGCTAGAAAAGCTAACCCAATTGCAATAGACGGGGAAATCGATAAAATATGTGAAAAACTTAATCAAGAGAACAAATACATTACCATTATATATGATTACTTGGATGTATTGATAAGAGAGGATAGTGGCTCGAGAGGAAAAATATTAAGTGCCCTATTAGAAATATGGCGAAGCATTCAATCTCGTCAGTCAAGGTTAAGTACGAAGATTTTCATGCGAAATGATATTTTTGAAAGAGAGGTAAGTTTGACAGATAAAGTCAAACTCAATAATCACAGTTCACTTATTAGTTGGGAATATGATCAATTATTAAATATTATTTGGAAAAGACTGTACCATTCTCAGTATGAAAAGCCCAAATGGATAATCGAGGAAATTAAGAAAGATCAATTTATTTCGGATTCACTAGGTATAGTACCAGAGTTAACCGAGAATGAGAACCGACTTCTCCTTCAGAACCTACTTGGACAATATATGGGAGGCAATAATAAAGCATTCCCATATAACTGGATACTATATCATATTAGTGACACGAAAAGGCAAATTCAACCAAGGAGTCTATTAAATCTGTTTAGTGAAGCGTCAAAAAAACAGCTTGAAGATCCCAACGATGTGCCTGGGGAATTCCCATTGAAGCCGAGAAACATGGAAATGGCAATGCACCTGGTATCTAAACATAGAGTAGAAGATATTAAAGAAGAGTATCCTAATCTTAAGCCTATTTTTGACAACTTAAAAGATTATCACCAACAGTTTCCAATTGAAGAATCGGCATTGAATACTGCATTAGCAAAACTGACTAAGGATCATACTGCCTTAGCAGAAATGGCCCCAGCTAATATTATCAAACGGCTAGAAGATATTGGTGTATTATATGAGTACAAATTTACCCTTAAGAACAAGGAAAAGAGATACCATATCCCAGATTTGTACTTGATTGAGATGGGGTTGAAGAGGAAAGGCCCCGGTGCTCATAAGGCACTATTTGGAAAGAAGTAATTTGATGTAAGTGAATTATTGTTTTATGCCTGAGAGTGAGGACCAACCGCACGTTAAAAAATGTTTAATTAGTATGAAATAATGGGTGAAAATTCTATTTACTCAAGGAGCCAGAAAGAAGTACAATTGCTAAAGAATTAAATGAATTGCAAAAAGAAAAGTCTAATAATTGTCCTTCCCAACCCGAACGACTTTTCAGAGACCCGCGCTAAGCGCGGGTCTCTTTTTTTTGTCAATTTTCATTTTTTCAATGAGCTTTACAAAGGGTAACAAGTGAATTTTCATGTCTATTAAGAAGCACATACGGAGATATTCAGGATGCTGGATATTTATGTACTATATCAAAGATCGAGCTTCACTATATGCCTAGTAACATTTTATAGAAATCATTATATTTTTCGCCGCCTGCAGTTTCGCCACATTCTGATGCGAATTGGATTTGTGCATCAGCGTTTTCAAACAGAGCGTCATCTATGCCTCTTTGCTGTAAGAATGGGGCAATTTGCAATAATGCGTTTAGAAAAGTTGTACTGTTGGACGCACAATGGTAAAGGATATGTTCCATTCCGCTTTCCAGTAGAAGTATTTCCTTTGTAATTCTACTTATTACAAGGTCATCCGTTTCGACCCTTCCGAAAATGATGTAGTCTTTCCCGTTGACGATTTTATCATTGAACTGCACCATCCCAATTTCCACATTAGACACATTAAAAGAACGAATCAGGTTCTGGATAGGATCATCACTTTCCGCGATGGTATTATCTTGTTCCTTTGGCAAAAATGTATGCCGTTTGAAAGTGTCTTCAATGAAATTATCTGACCAGCCATGTTGTTTATAGACTTCTTGATCAAATGGGACTTTTTTTAGACTTTCTGCAAATTCTTTATGCGTCATATCTTTGCTTAATTTTTGGGTTTAAAAATGAAACTAATGATAAATGCCAATAGTGACCGTTAAAAGTTATATCGAATTTTAACTAAATAACTTCTGAAGCCATTCCTCTGCCGGTTCGGTTATCATATGTTTGAGTGTAAGTTTTTTGAGGTTTCACGCCGATATATCGCCCTTTTTTTTCATCCCACTCATAATCTGCGTAAGATGTAAACATGTATGTAGTACTTATTACATTACCATTTGCATCCTTGTTAGGGGTAATAACATCAACAGTATAGTAAATTCCCTCAGACTCATCATATTTTATTTTTCCAATATCACTGGTTGAAATCCCTCCAATTTGATTCCATAAAGAATGAGGATTGCCATTTCTAGCAGCCGCAATATCAAAAACTACAGCAAATCCTGCCAATTTTGTTCCAACTCGTGCAGTTTTTTTTCCCCCGCTATTTGCATGTAACTCCTTATGGAATTTTTGGTGTGCCTTTTCAGGAATACCTGCTGCCATATTGCCTTGGTCAATGTGATGATGTATCAATTTGTTGCCTTTATATGCAGCGTGATTTGGGTTAAATTCAATCCATTTAGCATTTGCTTCAGGAGATAGACCCTGGCGAATACGAGTGACATTTTCCGCGTCAAACATTTCCGGATGCTGTTTTAGCATTTCACGCCAGAACCAAGGCCCATTTCTGGGATGACCGGCTGCATTTGGCTTAGAGGTTGCCGGTGCATTTGTCATATCTATCCTAGCCGCATTTTTATATAAGTCTTTTGGATCACCTTCAGTTGCCTGTTTGGGAATCAATCCTTCTATGTCAACAAATCGTATAGGGTTATCGTATGCATAAGCATATGGGGAATATTGCCTCATTAATCCTGCTGCAGCATCGGGAACGAACCATCGACCTATTTGAGGATCATACATTCTCGACTTGTAGTCATACCACTCCAAACCACTAATCCCATTAGCAGTAAACTCCTTATTTTGTAACTCCTTCCCATTAAACTGAAACCTATTCTCCGACCGGTACAAGGCCTTTCCACTAATCCCATCCATCACTAACCCAAACGGATAATAATGCGTCTCCTCCAATACTGGCCCAGTAGAAGCCAAAACGATCAGGTTATCAAAGAACACATCCTGCGGACTTTCATTACTGGTGTAAACATAGAGATAGCCGCTCTGCTCCATCACCATGTTATCCGTAGTAAGTGCCTGCAGCTCGTCTGGCTGTTGGTTCACTTGCTTAACACCACTGTTATCCTGCACTAATTTAAACTGTTCGTCGAATAGTGCAAAATTCAGATAGGCCCGGGGGCGTTGGGGATTGGGATTAGATTTCTCTTCCTTTTCTTTCATCCGCTGCCAGGAATCGTTGACGAAGTCGCTGGTGAAGGGCGTGCCATTGGAGGAGGTGCTTGCAGCGTGGTCTGCAGCTGTGGCGGCGGCAGGATTTCCGAAAGCCCGCACCAATGCGCCTGCCATATCGGCTACAGGAGCCAGCTTGTTGGCCGGATGGTTACCAGATTCAGATTTGTAGAAAGCCCTTGCGCCAATACGGATAGTATCGCCAGCCATTACCTTCAAAACGAGGCTGGGACCTATCCGCCGGTTGGCGTCAGACCCATTAAGCCTGGCGACTGCGGTATTCTGGAGTGTATCCGGATATCCGGAAGGCGTGTTGGCCCGGCTTTCGTCTATGTTACTGAACAGGGCGGTTTCCAGGGGAGCACTCTCCGGTTCCATGGACGCGGCATAGGAACTGAGGTTGGTTTGCTCGGTGAGCACCATCCTTACATTGCCGAGGTGGTCTTTTACAAAATAGTCATAATAATATCGCACCGGTTGCCCCGTAGCATACATCGCCCTGATGCGTCCTTCTTCATGTCCGATCTGTTGCAGGGTATCTCCCTGGTAAATATTTCCCGCGATATAGTCCGTTATAGTGGTTTTCGTAGATGCGCCCACCTGTTCCTGAACAGTTTTGCGGTGTTTGATGCCAGCAGCGTCGTACGCATAGGTGATGGTGCCTTTCCCGGTAACAGTTATCTGTACGGGTAAATTCAGGGGGTTATAGGTGATTTGCGAGATCGCCTTGTTGGCATCTCGGGTGAGGTTGCCGTTGGCATCGTAGTCGTAGTCATTCGTATTTCCGCCCGGCGCAGGTTCTAAGAAATCGCCGAGAGTGCTGGTGGGGTTGTTGGCCTTATCGAGTACCCCTGCCAGTTGGTTGCTGACCTGGCTGTTCTTGTAGTTGTAGAACAGGCTGTCAATCAATCCGCTAACGCCGGGCGATTTAATCCCATACTGCTTCATTTCACGGATGTTGCCATTGGCGTCATAAGCGGTGGTGGGGTTCATGCCGTCCCCCATCCTTACATCAAAGAGCGAGGCGCTGTTTTTAGCCCAGGTGTTTGCACCGGAGGGGCTTTGGATAAAATCCCCCTTCATCAGCCGGCCCGCCTTGTCGTAGCTGTATCCATAGGCATATTTGACGGCGGCATTGTTATATCCCCGCCACTTTATACCTGCGATGTTGCCATCGTATAGCGGGCTGATGGTGGAAAATACCTGATCATAATGAAGTTCCTGCCCGAAATAATGCCCCGTTCCACCATTTGCATATAACCGGTTAATTCCACGGAGCCATCCATTGATCGTGTAGTCGTATTCCAGGCTTTCGAGGACGGTGTTGTTGTTGCGCTTAAACGACTTTACCTTCAGTTGGTCCAGTGAATTATAGCTGAGTGTGGCGATGTCGACCGCCAGGCTGTCGTTCAGTTTTTTGCTGATCCTGATGGGCCGGTAGCGGTAGTCGTATTCCGTCATGGTGAGGACCCGGCTTTGGGGGGTGGCCGTACTACGCGGATTATTGTGTACCAGGTATGTGTTCAGTACTTTGTTGTTGAAACTATACAACGTGGAGAGGATATCCGTTCCGCCACACAGGTTGTCGGACAGTACCTGGCGCACCCGGCCCTTCAGGTCGTAATAAGTAGTGGTGGTCAGCCATTGGTTGCTGCCGTCCAGCATTTTTACTTTAGAACCGGTCACCTGTCCAATTATCTGTTGGCTGATGGGCTGTGCGTCTATTACAGGTGAGCCTATCACGGTCATGGAAAGGTTCGCGAAAACCACGTCCTTTTTACCTGGATAGGTGTAGCTGTCATAATAGGTATAGCTTAACGGCTCCAGGTTAGCTGCCGTCAGACCGGGAATGGTGTTGGTGAAGATTGTTGTATCCGAGGTTGAAGTGGCATTAAGGTCGATAACGGTTTCCATAGTCCCGCCTGCGCCAGTGTCGAAACCATCTACAAATTCAATAGTTGACCGCGCAATGTATTGTCTGCGGCCATCATGGGCATTCACCACCAGATCAGAAATGGCGGGAATGTTGGTGACGATTGTTTGGCCTGCGGTTGCAGAATTCATATCAGCTCTCAGCTGGGCGGAAGTTTTAGTGGTAGTATGAAAGCCTGACATCACCGGACGGTCAAGGTCATCATACAACGTAACCTGCCACTGATTACCTGTGGTGCGCAGTTTTCCGTCGCGGGAGAGTGCCAGCCGGTCGCGCAGGTCATAAATCATTTCTACAGTATCCGCGCCCGGAATTTGTTTAATGATCATCCGGTTTCTGTTGTCGTATGCGTATTGGAAGAGCAGTTGCTTCCTGAATTCCGCATCGGAAGTGTTCCAGCTGTTGCCGGCGAGGATTTCCACCGCCCTGGGAGGCAGTACGCTACGGAGATTACCGAGATCATCATATATATAGTAGGTACAGAGCCAGCTAACATGCCCGCTGCCGGCACCGGCATCGCTGGCGGCCGTCAGCTGCACTTTCTTGAGGATAACCCTTCCTTCCTGGTCTTTAAATTCTACGATTTGTTTGCTCTGTTCGTCTGCCGTTACGCTTTTGAACAGTTGGCCGGCCGGGTAAATGGCGGTAGTAGCATAAGTTCCCAGTACCCCGATGGTGGCGCTGTTGGTTACTTTCCATAAACGTACGCTGTCTGCCACTGTATTGACGCGGGAGTATTGCTTGACGGACCGCCGGTTGGCTTCGAGCGCCTGTGCGGCAGTGCCCGCCCAGCTGACGCCGGGTTGAAAGCTTTCGGTTACACGGTTGAGCGGTGAATTTTCAAACACCGTTTGGCCATAAGCCCAATTGGCAGTTCCGCTCACTTCGCCCGGCTGGTCGCTCAGCAGTGTATTGTAAAAAGTCTTTTGTTCGTTGAGCGCATCGGCTTTATATAATCCGGTATTACCCGGTGATGCATAAGGGAGGTATTGCAGCGGCAAACGCCCGAATGCATCGTACACTTCCGGTGTTACAAGGTCTTTGGCGGCAGAGGGAGCCGATGTTTCGAGGGCACCTTTGTGCGTGACGGTTTGGATGGACCGCCCGAGGCCGTCAAAGTATTGGGTGGTTTTGACGCTGTTAGCAGGCGTAAGACCATATACCTGCGTCATCGTATTGATACCGGGGGTATTGATCACCACCGACTGCACATGCGTGTTGGGCCCTTTAGTCAATTCCACGAGCCCCTGCAAGGTTTGCGGCAGCAGACTGATATATACTTCGTTCGAGTAAGCGGTGAGGCTGCCGCAGGTGTATTTGCGCCTGAAAATACCATCATTTGTGAGGTTACCTGTGCTTGCCAGGTCTTTGGCTGTAGCGCCTCCAATGTCTGTGAACACATCGCTGCTGTTCTTTTTTTGCCATTGGTAACTAACGGTAAGGGCAGGGGCCGTTTGGAGACAGGTTTCCAGTTTGCTGATGGCCGCTCCATTCAGGCTTCCGGATGTATTATAGGGTATGATTCTGTTGACGGCGGTAATCTGTGGGTTATCCAGTGCACATATCGTGAATTCCGGGCCTGTGGCTACGAGATTGCTGTCGAGGACCAGGGCAGTGTCTGAAATAGCCTGGCGTCTGAAATTCCTTGTGCAATCCACCAGCCGGGGACTAAGATACGGAGCGGTTTCATTTGGTATGTCTTCCCAATCAGTGGAATTCTTCTTTCGCTGCCACTGATACTTGTATTTTTTGGAGATGCCTCCCGAAGGTGCATTCATTTTAACTGTATCACTGTAACTGTTGACCAGTGCATTGGTTAAAGCCGGTGTCAACGCCGTTCCGGGAAGAAATGTGGTATTGTTTGAAATGACGTTTCTCTCAATGGTGCGATTGAGCATATAAGTTGTTCCATCCGGCTCATAGACTTCCAGCGTGATGGCGATAGTGATATAAGCGGTTGTTCCGCTGAAATTCAAGGGGATGTATACCGATTGCGGATCGTCCAGCATGATCGGTGTAACGCCGTTACTAAACCAGGATAGTCCGTTTGCGGTGGCAACGTTGACCCTGTGTTTGAATACTCTGAATCTGTTAAGGGAAGGCCCACTTGTTTTTAAGGTATAACTCAGGGTATTCCCGGTAAAGATATGGGGCGAAGTTATTTCTACGCAGGATCCGTCATAGCAAACGTACGGCGGCTGGGTGCTTTGCCCATTACTTGAGGCCGGTCCAAGCAAAGCAAGGCTTAGCAAGAGTAAAACAATTATATTTATCTGGCGCATTATTGCAGGCGTTAGGGATTAATTTACTTCGGGTTGATATTGAATAGTTTGGATAAGGTCCCGGTTTTCGTTTCTCACCGCGATCAGCTTTCCTTCAGCATTGTATTCGTAGAACAGGTACCGGTTATTTGCATCGCATTTGGATGACATGCCGATGCCAGGTTGCCAGGTATAGGTCGCCATTTGCGCGTCTGCCGGATAGATTCGTACTTCGTCGATTTTATCGCCGGTAAGTACCATACCGGGGGTATAGTTCAAGTTGAAATAGGTCCACACGGCGCCGGTACGGCTCCAGTATCCAATTTTCATCGGGGCGGCTGGCATGGGTGACGGAGAAAATGTGGCGGTGTAATTACCGTTAAAACATTGGGCACCGGCTTTGGAATTCATATCAAACAAACCATCTCCTTCTTCGAAACTGGTGTAAAAGAACTGGCCGCTTTTTACGTTCGTAGCCTCGGCGGCGAGATACCTGTTATTATGGCACCAGGTATATGCGTAGGAAATGCCGGTTTGTTTTTGCTGTTCCAGCAAATTGCCTGCAGCATCGTATTTCACGAATTTCATTTCCGGCTTATGCAGGCTGCTTTTAACCACCGCTCCGCCTGTAACGGCTGCATTGGTAAATGTAGTTGCGCTACTCACGGCTCCGGTGGTGAAAATGGTTTCCGGGTACGGCTTGTCGGTTGCATATGCAGTGAAGCTTGAAACGAGGTTCCCCCGGCCGGTGGTACTTTTGGTATAACTGGTGGTTTCAACTGGTAGGGCGAGCATATTTTTGCTGTATAGGTTTTTGATACCAAGGCTTATGTTGTCCGTCAGTGTAATGGCAGAGAATCCGGCTACCAGTATGGATTCTGATACCGTACTGTCGCCCATGGAGTTCAGGAGCACGGTACGGGTAGGGATGGACAGGTAGGGGAAAGCATAGCTGTGGAACATCCGGGTTTGCAGCGTTTGGGTCGTGTCATCCTGCGCATATTCTTTCGAAACCTGGCTTTGGAGGTAATACCAGTCTGCGTTGACAGTAAACGTATTGCTCTTTTCGGTTACGGGGAAAAAGGCACTTCCGGTTTTACGGAACGATTTCTCTTTCACCGGTAATGGCCTTTGCCAATCGGCTCCGATGTTATGATATGTTAGCTCGGTTTTTCCGCCGGCTGCGTTGGTCCCGTATTCAACAGTTACGTTCGAATAGCCGACGTAAGACTCAACGGGCCGGATGGCCGTCTTGTTACTCATCGCCATTTTTACGTTGAAATCCGCCTGATCATAATCGAATGCCCCTAAGTATGCGGGTGTTTCGATCTCATATTGCTTGAACTGGGTGTTTAGAAACTCGGTTTCGTGCCAGGTTGTGCCATCGGGATCGAGCACACTGTAAATATCCCAGAAAGCTTCTGAGAAGGTGTACAATTCATTTTTTGAGCCCACAACAGCCTGGAACGCCAGCACTGGCACATGTAGCGTGGCCTGTTCTTCCCGGTATTCCGGCAATTGGCCTAAGCTTCCGCTGGAGGTGGTTGTGTCACCGAATTTATGATACTTGAATTGCTTGATTATGTCTTTGCTGTGATCGCTCCCGTCGAAAATGGACATTCTTTTAATCCTCAGACCACCGGCTGCGTACCTGCCGGGTGCACCGGAAGTAAGCGCCTGGCTCATGATTGAGGTGCCGGAGGAGAAGGTCAGCGCAACCGGCAACAGTACATCGGCGCCAAGGGTTTCCCATCCGTTCGGAAATGGGACTTTCTGCGTCGTTACCCGATATAAACCGTTCGGCAAGAATCGGGAGTATATCGCCGTGAGGTTGATCTGCCCCGCCGGGATATTAAGCACGGTATCAAACAGGGCCGCGGTCGATGTAGTCGTTCCCGCTGCCAGCGGGCTGATCCTGAGTTGGATGTAGACGTTTCCGTTCCCGATTTTCCTAAAATTAAAAGTTACGGTCTCGCCTTTTACGCCGCCTATAGCAGTGGCTGAATTCACGACAAAGTTGCATCCGGTGAGCAATTCATTTTGATGAGTTGTGTTCAAGCCTGCGGTCAATGGAAAAAGCTTTTGTCGTTTTGCCTGGTGGTCGTCGGCAGCATTGGGGTAAGAGACGTAGCCGGGGAACTGGACGGAGGTTGTATTCAACTCATATTCAAAGCTTGCAGATCCTCCGTTGGGGTACGTAATTTTCTTTAATATACCCGCCTGCGCCAGGGAATCGTTGCATACCCGGTTACTATAGGAGGAATAGACGGTGTGTTCCCAGAGGGTACCGCGCTGGCGTACCATTTTGTAAGGAGCTACCAGGCTTTGGTTGGGGCTTCCGTTATAATACCCCCAATGGTCCTGCGATAGTGACCCTTGCTCCGGCATTTCAGTGTTATTATATTCGAACGTATACGTATCCGGATGGAGGGTGCCGTTGATCGCAACCGAATCCAGCCGCAGCCTGTAGTAAAGTGATTTGAACCGGGGATCCGCGCTGGCATTTAGCCGTACGTCAAATGTAGAACATTCGAAATAGGACTGATATAAATTGACTTCTTTTGTCAGGCGCATCAAGGTGCTGCCGATCAGGTCATACTGGCGGATGCCTGCCAGCACGCTGGCTCCCGGCAGGTCTTTCCGGGCGGCCCCATAAACGAACTCGATCTTCCCACCGGGATATGTGATAACGGAGATACGGAAAGTTGTGTCGGCATTTATCTGGTCAAAGATAGCCGACAGTCCATCATCTATCAGGTCGTTTAGTTTAGTTGTATCCCTGTTTATATAGTGAAACTCTCTGCCGAAGGATTTTCCGGTGTTTAACCTAATGGCCTCATATATAAAATTGATTTTTTGTCCGTTTGCCAGTTCGATTTCCGTCAGGTGATATACAGAACTGTCTTCGATGGCACTCTTATTGGTCGATGGATTTGCCTTGCCGCCAAACCGGTACTTCGTGCCGTCTGTATTGGTCAGCAGGAAGGAACCGTCTGCCGGGTGCTGTACCTTAATTAGTTCTTTCGGCGAATGCACGGTTAGTTCGCTGAACCGGCAGCTCAGGTTAGGCCCCGAAGCCCGAAAAACGTCAGCAATGTCATTCTCATACTTCCAGTTCTTTGTATTGCTCGGGTTTCTTTTAAGCCGGTTGCCGAAACCGTCTTCGATGGTTTGAATGCTGTCTGCCACAGCAGGTTTCATTCCTTCGTCCGGGTACTTGACAACCAGCTTGTTTATTTGTCCGCCTGCTACCAGCGCCCAGCCCAAGCCTGCATTGGAGGCAATATCTTCTGTTTTGACGCCACCGCCATGGTAATTAATACTGACGGGCATAGAGAATCCGGAAATATTGATATTGATTAGTGGAATGGAGACGTTGGCGATCCCGGTATGCAGGTCAACAGGAATGTCATCGAATTTGCTGACGCCGCTTGAGGAAGGAAGTGCCGGCGCCGGCTTCAGTAAATTTGCGTTTTGGGCAAAGGAGGTCATGAACACACTCCAGCAGAATACCAAACAGATAATGCTTTTCATACAAATTAATTCATCCCGCCTGAATCAATGCAAGACGGGAGGTATAAGGGATGCTTTTCTAGTTAATTAACCTGCATGGCCAATCTCTGCCCGGATAGGCAGGGTTATCTGCTATGCCTTGTTCACTTAACTGTAAATGATCGAAAAATAGCCGGGTGATGTTGTACAGGGAAAAAATAAAAAACTCTCATGTCAGTTAAATAGAAGAAGGGATAATGAACTTCCATTTTGGGTATCGGCTCTACACTATTTTTGATCCGGGTACGAACATTCAATAGTATAAATCTATAATTAAATTTGCAACCTCCATAATAAATTTCCGCCTAATTATTGAGGGCTGCGGATAGAGATGTCGAATTACCGGTCTAAATCTGGCTACCTAGAATAGCGCTTACCGAGGTGTTTTCCTGAATGGAGAGCGGTAATTCCTTTTCCTTACCTAATAATTTATTAGTGTTAAGTTCGATAATCGTCCCTCCCAGCCCGCAAAAAGGGGACAAATCATCTAAAAAATGATTGTCCCCTTTTTCGTTTCCTGCCATATCCCGCTGTAGTTGGGCGATTCTTGCCGCTATTATTAATACCACTATTCCATTCTGACCCTCAGAGCATTAGTAGGGGTTCTCTTCCAAATGCTACCTAATATGAACTGTGCTGGTGATGTCAATCTAAATTCTACATTTGCATGGGCCGGATATTGAATTTCGAAGGCATTACCAGTATGCTGATCAAGCACCTGAAAATAGCGATAAACAAACAAGCGTAAGGAATGGATAATATAAATTTATTAGTTATTGTAAGCACTATCTCGTTGTTCATTTCGCTGTTTCTCGGAGTTTTTCTAATGACCGTTAAAACAAAGAACAAACTAAGTAATTCTCTGTTTGCGCTGTTTTTATTGATAATTGCGATAGACATTAGTGAACCTTTGTTTAATACCATGGTTGATGGTCCATCCAACCTCGGGATGTTCAGAACTTTATTCGCTTTCCTGCAAATTCCCGTTTTTTATCTATATGTACTATCCGTTTGTTACTCGGATTTCAAACTTAAACTCAAACACTTACTACATCTACTGCCATTTTTAATTGCTAACCTGGTTTTGCTGCCGCGCTTTTATTCTGTAGATGTTGCTTCCAAAATTAATTTTATCATAAATCGTCAAAACATGATTGAGCTGCAGTTTAATCATGTTATAATACATGTACAAATGATTGTATATGGTATTGCGGTTTTTAGGGTATTAAGGAAATCAAAAAAACTATATCTCGAAAATTATGCAGGGAAAAATATTAATTCTTACAATTGGTTACTCCAGTTCGCCATTCTGTTAGCTATTGTCTACCTGATAGCACTTGCGAAAAACATTTTCAAATTTTCTGATTATCCACATATTTCTGGATGGATAAAGAGCGGACTGCTGGTACTGGTACTGTTTAATATTTGCTGGTACTTATTTAAAGCATTAAATAACCCTGGCCTTTTCAGAAACATTGATTCATCACTAAAACTTGTTTCCGAGATTGTTGCAGAGGAAAAGAGCAAAGAACAATCTATTGCAGGTGAAAGAGAATGGCAGGAGGATATATTGAGATTAAAAAAATACATGATCGAAGAAAAGCCTTTTCTGAACCCCTCGCTAACCATACAGGATATTTCCGGTAAGATGGGAATCCCTGTCCGGGATTTGTCGCTTTTAATTAATCATCAGATAGGGCAGCATTTCTATGATTTTGTTAATACTTATCGAATAGAGCATGCTATGAGCTTGTTAAAAGATGATACAAAAAGTAAGGTAACTATCCTTGAAATCCTATACGAAGTTGGTTTTAATTCAAAATCTTCCTTTAACACTGCATTTAAAAAGCATACTGGCAACACCCCAACATCATATCGTAAAGAATTGAAAAACAGTAATTTGTAATTACTCGTACGCTTTCCTGAAAAGATTCGCACCTATTTTTCTGAACAAATCAGACCGAATACATTTACCCGGTCGTATAGGTTCAACGTCTTCCCCATATTTGTATCGAAGTAAAATTTTATGATAAAATACGATACAATGAAAATGGGTGCAAAAATTTTAGCAGTACTGTTATTGATCAGCAGCTTTTCTTTTGGGCAAGACATTACCCAAAAAATTGATTCAATAATAAAAGACAATTACCAAAAAAATCCTGAAGTAGGGTTAAGTGTGGGTTTTATCAAAAACAATGAGGAATTCTATACCGCTTATGGCAATTTGAATGCTGAAAGTCAAACCAGAATTGATAAAAATTCCATATTCGAAATTGCATCTATCACCAAGATTCTAACCGCTAATTTAATTGCTCAAGCGGCTAATGAGGGGAAAATAAATGTAGAAAGTTATATTGACGACTTCCTTCCCAAAGAATACATATTACATAATAATATCAAGAACAAAATCCGGATTTCAGATCTGGCCTCTCATCAATCTGGGTTACCTGATATAGATTTTGCAAAGTTAATTGAACTAAACCCTCAGCAACCGGTAAGCAATGTCACTGAAAAAACACTGACCGATATTATCAATAATTGCAGTGAACTGAAAGATTATGGTAAATATCGTTACTCTACGATTGGCTATACTTTACTCGGGCAAATACTGGAAAAAGTATACGGTAAAAGTTATGATGAAATTTTTAAATCTAAAATGATAGCGCCATTACGGATGCCCCATACGTTTACCAAAGATTTCAATGTAAAAAACAGAACAACCGGCCACAATCCCAATGGAGGTATGCAGGAATTTTTCAACTGGAATATCACAGCATCTGCCGGATTGATAAAATCCAGCTCATCTGATATGGTCACCTTTTTAAAAGCAGTCTTAAATAAGGAAACAGCCATAGGTAAAGCTGCCATCGTCACCGAAAAAATCTTTTATAAAGATGAAAAAAGAGAAATGGGACTTGGAACGAATATCGTATCGGACGACAAAAATACTCTCTATATGAAAACAGGTGATTCTATGGGGCAATCTTCAATCATATGCTACAATAGGGCTGAAAATTGGGGCATCATCATCCTGCTAGACCAAAGAAACTCAAAAATGAGACAAAACCTGTTGAACCAGATTTATGATAACGTATTGAAATAATCACCGCCCGTTGCGGGGCATTATTATAAAATCTCTATTTCGCGCCCTTATTACATAAGCATATTCATTTAAATAAAAATAGAACTGAAAAATCAAGAAAGATGAACCCACTGTTTTTAATTCCGGGAGCCCTGGTAATAGGCGGCATCGTGTTTATGGTGATCATGAACAAACGCCAGAAAGCTGCTAAAGCCGACATTGATATGGATCAGGAACGCAGAAATTACGCTGCATACAAAAATGAACTCCTATTGCAGGATTTCTCTTTTCTTAAAGGCTGGATGAAAGGGCAGGCAATTGATGCTTTCAGTGCCGGGTCCATTCCTCAAAGCACCGCAGACAAAGTGGGAAACCTTCTGGGCGATGGCCTGAAGAATTTTGCCTTGTCTGGTACCGGCGTAAAACTTCAGCGGATTGATACCGATGCATTTTGGGTACTTAGTGGGAAGTATCTGCATTTCTTTACAACTGATGCAGCTGGTGAAATGGAGGAACATTTAGTATTTGATAATTTTCACCTGGAAAAAGCCCGGATGCACGATGGCGGCATATTAAAGGCGCAATTCGGATTGTATGCAAAGCAGGCAGAGGAATATCTACCCAAAGTGCAGGTCATCACTTTTGACGTTGACGGGAAACAGTTGTCGCTCGAAGTACACGATAGGCTGAGATATGCGGTGGATCCTGCGGATATGATGAACGTCAAAAAGCAACTGCAGGACAGGGCAAAGTACCAGGTAGTTGGCGAGCGACTGCTCACGGAATTGAAAGCCGGATTTTCTCATTTGAAAACGGCATAATCCCATATGAGTTTCCTGAAGAAAATAATGCGCGCATTCTCGGGCTTGCGGCTGAATGACAAACAACCGCTGTATGGAAAGCAATTGGATTATGTACTGGTAAGCTCCATGTATGCCGCCCAGCAATCGGCCTACTTAAACGCTTTTGAAACAGGTTTAAGTAAGGGAGAAATACAGACATTGCTGCAGGATCATTGGGGTATTGACAATAGTGAAGACGCAAAAAGCATACTCTCCGGATTGATAACAAGGAACAATGATCCATATCTGGCCGTTGTATACGCTGCATATGCCAATAAGGCGAATTATGTGGAAATACTAAAATCCGGATTGCCGGAAGATGAACATCTGTTTCAGCGGTATCTCCAGGTGTACAGAGCTATCAGCGCCGCTATCCCGGATGCTGTTTCATCTGGATTATTTGAAAACTATGCCGCGCTGGAAAAGGTAAAGGATGCAGGTTGGAATTATGGACGGGCTTCTTTTATTGCCAGGTGCTGCTTTGATATGAATTATTTGTCTGCAAATGAACTTGTACAGTATCTGGAAGAAAGCTATAACGGTTTGAAAAATTGCTGTAAAACCTGGAAAGACTACACCGCAAGTTATGTGTACGGAAGGGCATTGTCGGGTGCATCTCACAATGCAGGCATGATCGCGATAGCGGATGATTTGCTGAAAAACGGGAAAAGTCCTTTAATGGATAAGACCTTTATTTAGGGAAGCACATAGCATTTATACACCTCTACATTTAATACAGGATCATTATTACAGATGGTATACAGGCGGCATGGTGGGGATCGATCATGGTGCATCCTCCAGGTTCGATAATTGGCCCTCCCGGCCCGCAGAAATTTTAGAGACCCGCGCTAGGCGCGGGTTTTCTGTTTTTAGTCGAATATCTAATGGTGAATAAATGAAATTAAGCGTTGCCTTCGCGTTGAAGTAAAGCCAGTAAGCGATAGTTTAAGTACAATTTTTCCTTTCCTACTTGTTCGCTTTTAAGAAACCCTTTTTCCTCTAAAGATTTTAAGTAGCCGCCAACAGTTTTTATATTTCCAAGACCGGCTATCTCAAGTTGCGAACGTTTAGTATACGGTAGCTTAAAAAGTACCTCAATCAAATCTTTCGAATGTAATCTTGGTAGCACCTCCTGTACCTCAGCACTCATCTTCTCCATCAATCTTTCGATTTCGATAATCTGATTACGCCCTTTTAATGCTGTCTGTTCAACCATATCCAGCATATATAAGATCCAGCCAGTCCAGTCCCCTTCTTCAGTCACCCTTCTTAGATGATGGTAATATTCATGTTTATGCCGGATGATATAATCACTTAAATATAGCGCCGGTAAATCCAACAGGCCAGAAAGTTGGAGATACAGTAAGATTATTATTCTACCTGTTCGGCCATTACCATCAAAAAATGGATGTATTGCTTCGAACTGGTAATGAATAACGGCCATTTTTATCAATGGATCTGTTCCGTCGTCAGCATGAATAAAATCTTCAAGATTCTTTAGTTTTTCCCGGATTATAGATTCACCATCTGGGGGCGTATAGATAACCTGCCCTGTTAAAGGGTTTTTTAATTGCGTACCTGGTATATTCCGGACTCCGGAATTATTCTCTTTAATAATCTGCATTATTGCGATAAAAAGATTTGTAGTTAATACCGGTTTCTGCTGAATATGCTTTATACCATACCATAAGGCGTTTTTATAATGGATTACTTCCTTTGTAGCGGAAGACCCTCCAATTTTTTCATTTATTGAAGCCCGGAATAATTCATCTTGTGTGGTTATAATATTCTCTATTGCTGAACTTGCCTGGGCTTCCTGAAGATTTATAGTATCAATAAACAATGCGGGATTAGGGAGATTCGTAATTGCCCCTTTAAGTTCTGCCAGAGTCCTGCTTGCAGATATTGTTTTCTTAAGTACCGTATTGTCTTCTATTACGGCACCTGGAGGTAAAAGAGGCAGATCATTATATGGCAAATCTGGGCTATATGACATACGTGCATTTATTAAATTATAGTAAATGTTACCTTTAACTAAAGTCATGAGGGCGAATATAACGATTTTTCGCCCTCGTAAGCGCTACAAAGGCAATATTTACCCTAATCAATTGAACGAACATTTCAATTGAATATCAATTAATTAGATTTAATACAGAATAATTGTCATTCCCAGCTTGCAAAAAGAGAGACCAACAATGTAAAATGATTAACCTCCTTTTCGCTTTTAGTCATGTACCGCTGTAATTTGGTAATGCGGACAAGTTAGTGGGGTGATATTTTCAGTTCGATAACCGATCAAAGGATCAAGCTGGGAAGTTCGATAATCGTCCCTTCCAGCCCGCAGAATTTTAGAGACCCGCGCTTTGCGCGGGTTTTCTGTTTTCATGTCAGTTCTCCTTAGTTTTCCATGATCTTCCTTAACTTTAACGAAGAGCAATAGCCATTAATATCTATATCGACTACCAGCCTTTCGCTTTAAATCAATTCCAAAATATTCATCCCAATGCACATAGTTACCCCCAAATGCAAAGTTTATCTTATAGAATATATAAATTCCGTCCGGGAAACTGTAAACTAAAATTGATTGCCGAAAGGTTAAGTTTAAATTTTACTGCATGGATACGATCGTACAAATAAGACAGCAAATTCGAAAACTTAGGTTGTCAGAAAAATCTATGTTCCTAGAATCAATTATGTTACATCTGGAAAGAGCTGAGAATTACTTTAATCTTGGCGAAAAAGATTCGGATTACTACAATGACGTAATATACCGTGCTAACCAAGCATATGAAGGTGCATTAAAAGAAGCTTTCAAAGTATTAGCGCAAAAATCCGAAGATGATGTAACAAAAGAATCTCTATATAAGATTGAAAATTACTTTGAGATTAATAACATATTCAAGGAAAGGATTTTACAGCTTTTTAAAAATTATAGAAGTGAGTGGAGAAATAAATCAGCTCATGACTACAAATTATATTTTGACAAGCATGAGGCTTTCATGGCTTTATCATCCGTCTCATCATTTACATATTTATTGTTAGATCAAATTATTGAGAGACTGGCATATGAGTATGAAAAAGAAAAGATTGCAGCTTCACCGAGAAAAATCTTATCACACATTGGGCCGAGTGGAATAAAGGTAGGCAGAGGCCTTTTTGAAATATTAACAATGTATTTATCGGAAGTTGAAATCAAAGAATACGAATCTAAAACTTTTGAAGCCGAATTGATGGGGCAAATTAAAGCAACCATTAGTTCTATTTTCCCTGACGTTTTAAAAATTCATCAAGAGGTTAAACTAAATGGAAATCTGCGCCCTGACTTTATTATCGAACTTCAAAAAGAAAAAGTGATTATAGAAGTTAAAAAAATATTCAACACAGTAAAAATTGACCCCTTGATATCTCAACTTCTCGCATATTTGAGACATTCAAATACAACTCAAGGGATACTTTTCATTGTCAATACTTCTCATCAATCTAAAAAACTAAATACTGAAGAGCGAATGCTTGAAATCGAAAATGTTAATTACAGAATAGGTATTGTATCTAACTAAGTCCAATAATCGTCCCTCTCAGCCCAACATCATAAAAATCATGCATATTGCATAGGATTTTTTGTTCTGCAACCTGTCGGGAATGACCTGAATATTTATTTCTCCAGGAAAGCGGTATAGAACACCGTATCAATAAAGAAAAGGGTATTGGAATTAACAATCACGTTTTCATCGTGTATATCTTCAAGTAAAATTCCTGATGCCTCGTTGTAATAATTATTAGTTGCAACCCCATTCCTTTTCCTGTTTTCAAACCCATTATGGGCCAACAATTTTGTTACGTCTAACAGATCAATAGGTGCACCTGATATTACAAATGGGTGCTTAAGCACTGCACATAAAACACCATTGTGTTCATAAAACCAAGTAAATCGTATGCTGTATCTTTAAAAAGAAGGTTATGGATGGATATGCTATTGAAAAGTTCTAGCTAAGTAGCATAATAAATTCCATCATTATACTTAATTACACTTTTGCTTTCAAAATCATATTGTACTACAGATTCGCCTCCTCTGGCCAGAAAGTTATTGGGGTTAGGGTCTTCTTCAATCCAAAGGTTATTTTCTTTGGCGAAATTCTTTAGGAATTGGGCCTGCTCTTCTTTGATGATTGCTTTACTTTCGAAATCTTTCTTAACCGTTGTACTTGTGCTAAAGCTTCGGCATAAGTGATTTCTGGTTGTTGTGCAATGATCTGTTGCCCCCTCGATGATAACTCCTCTAATGATATTTTCAAGTTTGCTTCTGGAATCATTATTAATCATTTATGTAAAAATATCAAAATTCAGCATACTAAAATCTGAGGCAATTGATGGTCTTTTAATATGTTGAAAATCAATCTATTTATGTAATGATTGACTACATAGATAATAGTCTAAAGTTCGATAATTGCCCCTCCCAGCCTGCAGAAAGGGGATAATCATTTAAAAAGTGTTTGCCCCCTTTCACGTTCCCTGTCACGCCCCGCTGTAGTTGGGCGATTCGGACGAATAGCAGATTGATGTTTTCGGGTCGATAACCTTGTTTTACGGTCGTAGAAAATTTCGGGTGGGAAGATCAGTTCTTGCAGTTCTTCTTGTTTGTCGATTTCGCTATAGAGCCATGTGGCAGGGAGTTTTTAGCAAAATTCTACGATTGATTTTACCCTCTCTTCCAGGTTCGATATTGTAACCTGAAATTTTCCAAGCTCGAGGCTGATTTCGTCCCGCTCTTTCGCATACCAGATGGCAAGTTTCAGGAAAGTGTCTTTCGTCATTTCATTTAAGGCGAAAGAATAGCGTCGCCTTCTATGAGCATTACAATAGTATTCTCTCAGTTGTATCTTCACATGAAGCTATTTACACCCTATTAATAATTTGATTTTTAGTAATTTTTTACGAGATTGCTACTTCAACCCTAGTTAACCGTTAAATATCCCTATTAAACACCCAAAATCAAAACATGACAACATTAAGTGGTGCAATTAAATCTTACTCCGCAGCCGTAAAAAGAGCGGAGCGTACCCAACAGCGCAATGCGAGAGAAGCAGCCAAACTCTTCAGAGCGCAACAATTGCAAGCAGAAATTGTAAATGCAGCACAAGCTGTGGATAATTACAATGAATATCTAACTGCCTTGTTATCGGTCCATAAGGACGTGACTGACTTAGTTGACTGGCCACAAATTGCAAATGAAAAAGCTCCAGAGGAACCCAATTACACTGACCATCATGAGCATCTGGCAAAAATGAAAAGGAAAGGATATCGTCCTAGCTTATTGGATAAAATATTTGGCGCAACAAATAAGAAAATAATAAGGCTTGAAACTCAAATTAATGATGGCATAGAAAAGGACAAAAAAGCTTTTGAATTAAAGCAAAAAGAGTTCAAAGTTGAATTGGAAGATTTTTTACGTTTACAAAATATTTCCAAAGGAGTATTAAATAACGAAGCAGAGGCATATGGTGAAGCTTTTAAATACTTCAGTCCCTTACAGGAAATTTCAGAGCTTGGCACTAAAGTTGAATTAAATTTTTCTGCTCAGTTTGTCAATGTTATACTATATGTAAATAATGAAACAGTAATACCTAAATACATTTTAAATCAAACTGCGAGAGGTAAATTAAGCAAGAAAGATATGCCAATCTCTAAATTCAATGAGTTATATCAAGATCATATTTGCAGCTCTATTCTACGTGTTGCTAGAGAATGTTTTGCATATCTTCCTGTTAATCTCGTTGTCATCAACGCAGTAAGCGACCTGTTTAATTCCAGCATCGGGAGACGTGAAAATCAAACCATACTATCTGTATGTGTATATCGTGAACAACTTGATCACATTAACTTTGATGCAATCGACCCATCCGATTGTTTAAAGAACTTCAAACACAATATGAAATTTGGGAAGACTACTGGTTTTTCACAAGTTCCGGAGTTGGATGCAAACTCCATGATGAGGGCATACTAATATTCAACTTGAAAAATTCCCCAATAGCACATGTCCATTCAAGAAATATGGCATAACACCAAATATTCGATCTATATGAAAATGATAAGAATGATGCTAAAAACATACTTATAGGTGGGGCATTGTTGCCATATAATCGATATCAATGCTTAAAAGGCAAAAATCCCCTCCATTATCAGGTCATAGCAATATGCAAAAAACCGAATCAGCAAGTAGCTATACTAAGCTTTTAGGAAACTCTGGTACCTTTTCAACGATTAAATTTAAATCTTGGAGCTTCTCTAACAAAGATAATGTTTCCCGATATTCGCGTGCCTCAGCCAGCTTCGTGAAAATAATCTCAGCATTAGTATGTTTAATCACAAAGTTTTCTATCTCGTCTAGTGTCACTCTAAAGAATTCCTTTCTATAGTTAACGCGATTTAACCTACGTTCCTTAAATTTCTGATGTAACTCGTACTCTAACTGCGGGGCGTTATCAGAGTAAATGACTGCATGCACATCAAACTGGAATGGAACAGATGCATCACCCAATTCCCGTATTCTGTCCTGAGGATCCAACCTCCTGGTTAACCCGATCTTATAAACATCTTCGCCAAATGATCCAATATTGGAAATTACATAAATATGCCCCACTTTGGTCAATTGCGCCATTGAAATAGCTCTTTCCTTTTTCTCATGCGCTTCCAGCAAACTTTTTTCAAGCAGCTTTATTTTCTCATTTAGTTCATTTACAGTTGTATCCCCCTCTGCAGTTTGCAATTGCCTCCTTGTCTTCTCTAAATCCTTCTCCACTTTCCGCTCTTCATCTTCGGCCTCCTTTTGGGCACGCTCGAATTCCTTCTGCGCCCTCTCCTCCTCCTTCATTTGCTCTCGAATGCGCCTCTGCTCTTCCTTTTCTTCATATTTCTTCTGCTCATATTCATATGTAAGAGAAAGTTCTTTTAATTTAAGCTGCAAGAACTCGATAGAAATAGAAATGTTATGCGACTGACCCAACTTGTTTATTGTGGTAAACGCATCACTAATTCGCTGCTCAATCTTTGCCGCATTGTTCCATTTAACTTTTGCAATATTGGCATCACATTCTCCATTAAAGCCATACAGCATTAACTTTGAATATTGCTTAGTCATTTTCCGCCCCTCAACTAAACTGCCTCCTACCTGCCATTCTGTTCCACAATGAACCGCTGTCCCATCAGCTATTAACTTCTTCACTTGTTGATAAACATGCTCAAGTTCAAGCTGATATTGCTGCGAATGTTCAAATGAAAACTTTGGCTGAAAAAGGCCATATTCTGTTAAATCCAGCGTGTCAGTATATAGTTGAATTCTCTTTTCAAGAGACTCAAATACTGACATCGAACTAGAATATTTATCATTAAGTATATCTATAGCTATCCTGCACTCATTTAATTGTTGCTCACGTACATCTAGTTCATTATCCAAGTCTATTAAATCAGCATACTTACTTAATAGTTCCGAATTCTCTTTCTCAAGGCCTCTTTGCTGCTGCATGCAACTTTCTAATTTCAAAGTTAAATCTTGCAAAGCGGTCGATGTTTCTTGAAATTTCAACTGCGAATGCAATAATTCATTTTGAAGAACCATTACTTCTTCCTGCGTTTGTTTTAAAAGTTTATTTGATCCAAACAACATAGAATTCTCTTTACCTTTTTAATATTAAAATATGCCAGTAACTTAAAAATAATTCCCCCTATGTATAACCGATAAATACATTAGTGCAATGCTATTCTCGTATAACTCCTGCCCCAACCACATTCTAAAATTTCACCCTCTATTTGCGCCTTTAATCAATTACACAACACCATTTCATTATCGTACTTAAAAAAGCCAAGTCGATTAGTAATACAATCAGTAATGTAATTTCAATCCAGTGTAAGTATTTTTTCAATAGTCTACGTGTTTGGCAAACGAAGGTTTATAATTAGGCCTAATTCGTCTCTCTTATTCCTTCCAAGTTAAACTGAGGATTCCCAACACCTTATACCAATAATCACCATTATGAATCTAATTAACAGGAACTTCTTTATAGGTTTTAAAACAGAATAATTGGCGTGATAAGATCTCGCTTCAACATTGCATTCCAACGAATACTGATAAAATAATTGTTGAAAATGCACTAAATAGCGTTTCTCATGGTGCGACTAAATCAATAGTTAGAACGCACCTCAACAATCTAAATTGCCTAAAATATCTTCTCATTCATATTTAGAATTTACCTGCAGAGATACTTTGCAAATGCGATTAAATAATGGGATGCGATAATTAAATCACTAATTTAAAATGAGAAACACTATAGGTAATTAAATATGGGACAAATTATTAGATCAGTCACTTCAAAATGCACTGGGGTCATCTGACTGAAATATGAAAATAAACAATAGTGTTCTGAATGCCAAACAATAAACTAAAGACAGTTTAGTATTGGACTTTAAATACACCCTCAAATATCTTTGAGTAGGTCGGAAATTTGCATTTTCAATGCCATCGCAATCGAGTACAATGTACTCAATGATGGATTTACCGATCCGGATTCAATTTCGTGTCGATAGCTATGGCTGATATTCGCCATATCTGCAAAATCCCTAGTCGTTATCCCACGCTCAACACGCAGAGCCTTGATCCGCTCTCCAACTTTCTTCGACAATTCTTCAGGTGTATAACTTTGCATATCACCAATTTGAAGAAAGTCTATAAAATACTTGCATCGCTATAGCGATACAGTCACTTATTTTCAGTAAATTGCTTATCATAATCTTTAATTCACCAACCAACTTTACCTTATAAAACCACCTACCATGTCGAACCATTGTTACACCCTGCCACAAGCCGTTGCCGTTCTGAATCTGATCGGCGATATATTCCAAACCCGGATTTGTATTGAATTGGGTTGGGAAGAAGCCACACTTGAATTTTACATGAGGCATCCGGAGATGCTTACCCGGGAAGATCGGGAAAGGATTAACCTGATCATTATAAACCACTTGGCTTACCTTGCCCAAAATCCACCTCAAATCTCCATTCGCAAGCCGCACCCTGTCCATATTACCCGTTTCATAAAATCAGAAACCAACCATAATACCGTTTCTAAGGATGCGGTCCTTGCCTGAAGCACCTGTCTTTCATCCATTGCTTTATCAGGTTAATTGTGCAATCCAACGCAACAAATTCGGGAATGGCAACAAGTCATTCCCGAATATAATAGCTATTCCGGGCATAACCCTTCATATAATGAGGGCCTACAAAAACCCCTTCACCAACTCCAACGGCACCCCTGTAATCATACAAAACTCATCTACCGTCACGAACTCCTCTTCTTCCTTCTCTAAGATCTTGCGCAGTTTTAGCATGTACTTCCCTGCCGACCGCGGGCTTTTGCCCAAAATGTTCTGAATATCTTTCGTATAAATAACTACCCTGTCCGGGATTTTATTAACCATGATTAACTTTTACGTAAAGGCCTCTTTGGCCAAATGCTGTTACTCCTTTGTAAAGGAGAGTTTGCCCGAACACCGCAGGCAACGCCATCAGCGAAACTGACAGGTCAGGCAAACGCCCGCATCTTTTTACCTTGTAAAAGTTTTAATCATCGTTACGTTAAATTTGTTGCCGGTAATTACCCCGGCCGGTTTGTTACTGTCGTTTGTCCGGACTATCAGGACTAAAGCTGATCAAATTAAACATCTCCCGCATCCGGCTCCTTACCGGCTTGCCATACCGCTTCTCCAGTGTGGGTGCATCCAGGTTGGTGATGACGTGGGTCAGCATCTGCCGCGGACGGGCAAGATCGCCCCGGGATATCAGGATCTCCTCCATAACGTTGCAGCTCTGGCCATAGTGGCTTGTGGGGCTTTCGGAGCCCAGTCCGTCGAAGCAATACACGATGGGGAAACCGGTGTCTTTGTCAAATGCCAGGTCGCCATACTTCGCTATTACCTCGTAGCCGGACTTGTTGAACTCCATGGCCACCTGCCGGGCATTTACCACCTTCGGCGCAAACGGTCCGCCACTCATGGCCGCGCAAATCTGCATTAGGGACGATTTACCGCAGCCTACCGGTCCCGTCAGCATCAGGCCCTTTCCGAGGGAAATCCCCTCTTCCTTGGCCCTTTGCTCGTCCTGGATGAAGTAAGCAATCATCCTGTGCACCAGTGGCTCATCTATGGGGTGTATCCTGTACCGCTTTCCAAACAACTGCGAACCTTTCTCTTCAATCATCTGCTGATAAACAGCAGCATCAAAGAGGTGCTCCATAATCCATGGGGGTTTCGGAGTCATCCTGATTGGGGCGGTTGCGCCACTTTTTGAAAGGCTTGCGCGTCATCCACCAGTCTGCAACGGCCATCCAGTTAACGATTGGGACACCTCCACCCTGCTGCCAGCCGGTTGATTCGTAGTACAGGTAGAATTTCGTGGCTTCCTCCTCCGGCTTTCTTCGCTTTGCGAAATATGCCTGCACCTCTTCGGGGGTAGGGGGTAATCCTTTGTTTCTAGTTTTCGCTTTAGTTGTTTTATTAAAGCGTCCTGGTTTAGTGCAAGTTTGTTGTTCACTTTCCTGTCCGTTTATGGTACCGGTTTCTTTCGGATTACCTGCGGAAAGTGATGTACCAGCATCCTCTACGGAGAGCTTTTTCATCCTAACCATGGCAGAATCCCGCGGATAGTTGGGTGGATGGTACTCTAAATAGCCCCAGTCGTGCAGGTCTTTCAATACCCGGTAGTAACAGTCCCGGGAACCGATCTTACTGGAAGCCATTATATGCAATCGGTTTACAGACATGGTTTCGCAAAACCTGAATGAGTTCCATTGCCGGAACAACGCCAGATACAGGCTGATATGCGTGGGCCGCATCTTTTGATCCCGATCAGCCAGAAATAAAAAACAAGTTAAGTGGTGAATAAAATTCACATTCATTTTTTGACAGTTTTTCACGTGGTTAGTAAATGCCGCTAAATGTTCCAGCGGGGTAACACTTCAAAACTAATGCGACTCACTGTCTCATAAATGTGAAATAATTCTCATTCCCCAAATTCCTTCTTAATCTTACTCAGATACTCCCGGGTCATACCCAGGAATGATGCCAGTGCTTCGTTAGTGACGTTTTCCTCTTTTAAAAGATGCGGATAGTCTCTCAGCAGCGTCTCAAACTTCTCGCGACCGGTCATGCCTATCATTTCGGCGCGCAAGTATGTCAATATGTAATAGTGACGGGTACATTGCAAATCCAGCTCCAATACTGATGGATACTTTTTCGATAACGCATGCAGATCCTTTACGTGCAGCGCAATACATACACTCTTTGTTAATGCGAACAATCGTTCTTTACTTGGATACTGTGAATAAAAGCTCTCCACTGAAATAACCACATCACCCGCCGTCATAAACCAACAGTAATGTCCCTTTCCATTCTTTCTGACTTTATAAGCCGTCAACGTTCCATCCAAAGTAAAGTAAACATGGTCGCAGACTTCCCTAAAGTCTACTAATACCGCATCTTTCTCGAACTCTAAATAGGAACAATACGATGCTACTTCCAGCATTACTTCCTCTGATAAATCAGGACTGAATTTCTTTAATCCACTGACCAGCCCATCAAATGCTGCTCTTTCGTGATCTTGTTTAAACGGGAACTCAAATGGAAGCTCTTTTCCGCGTTTGGGGTTCTTTTTCATAGCGTTTAATTTTTTATGGTTTGCGGTCAACTTGGGGCAAAGATGTTGGTAGAAAACGTTATAGCGTAAACGAATGTAGAAAAAATATTAATCCCATGAAAAAATTCTGTCCGAAGCCGGAACAATAGTATTCCAAGCTGATATGAAGCTTATATCAAGCTAATGTCAAGAAGGTATCATGGGCGGGAGAAGCACGCTGCATGCACTCGGAATGCACCTGGCATGCACTCATCAAGCACCTTTCATGCACTCCGGATGCACTTCTCATGCACTCTGCAAGCACTCAACACAAACTTCTATGCGGCACAAATGACCCCAAACGACCCAAATCGGAACAACTGTACCCTCTGACTTTATGCAACATCACAGCGTGTATAATTTCGAATCGTAATTACATCCACGCTGATCACGTGAAGCCCAACTGGCACGGCTACGTAAGTGTCTATCACAAAAATTTAAATACTCATTCAATAATGTCTACGAACAAACAACCGGGCTTTCTCCAACTCACAGGAGAAACCCAAAGAATGACCTTCTACAAAAAGAAAAATGGCGAGTATGCCATGAAAAGAAAAGGTGGCATCACACCCGAAGAATACGCCTCCAATCCGAATTACGAAAAGATGCGCATAGTAAACATGGAGTTTACCACCGCCTGCAAAGCGGCCATCCTGTTGAAACGCGCCTTCATCACTGTACTTCCGGGACATGCCGTTACCGGCGTATACCAGCGGTTAATGGCGAAATGCAGGGAAGTCCTGCAGTCGGACCGCTCACATGAAAAGGGATACCGTCAGGTTATCGATGGTGACCCTGGTCTTTTCCGGAATTTTGATTTCACAGCAGATGCAAAATTCAGCAGCGTCTTCTACGCTCAGCCCTCCTACACGTTTGACAGAGCCACCGGCAACGTCACCGTAGGACTGCCAGCCCTGATGCCGGCAAAAATGCTCAATGCGCCCGCCAAGGCCACGCATTACAGGCTGACCCTGGGTGTCGCCACTGTGGACTTCACGGGAGAAACGTTCGATCTGCACTTTACCGAATCTGCCGACCTGGCGCTGAACGCAGGACAGGCAGAAGCACTCACGCTCACGGCAGATATCGGGGCAAATGCCACCACTGCGGTATTTACTGCGCTGACCATCCAATTCATTCAGACGGATGGAGATGATGCCATTCCTATAGGTGGCGACAGGTTCAACCTGATGAGAATGATTGCGGCGGATTTCCCCGTATGATGGCAGTGATTTCTTCACCTTTAAAAATCTAAGATGACGGAAATTATCACACGCCTCACCGCGCCTACCCCGCCCTTTTTCCAGAAAGTGCGGAACACAGGCATCCTCCTTACGGCAATCGCTTCGGCGGTGCTTTCCCTCCCGGTGGAGGTCCACCTTTGCGTCAGCGATATCGCAGGTGCAATGGCCATCGCAGGAGCCGTAATGGCAGGCATAGGGCAGGCCGCCCAGAAGGATGAATAACCATCCCGCCGGATTGCCCTGATTCAATAAAGCGCTTTTGAGAATGGCCCCTGAATGTTTCTACGTTTGGGGGCTTTTTATGCTGGGTGCCTGAACTATTTCCACCAGCAAGGTTTTACAGATGTTCTTAAGCACGAAAAAAAATACTGCTTAACTCTATACCGTCGGATTTTGAATGCTTTGATATAGTCCACCCGATTTCTTTCTGCATTCCAGCAAAACAGTTATTATAAAGGCAAACATCGAAATCAAGTGCACTATTACAATGTTATCATATAAACTAAACCCATTCGTGCTAATATTCTTTATCAGATTTAATGACAAACTTTGTTGGTCAAAAATTAAGGATACCAAATTCAACAGCACTACCAGTACTATTCCATCAACAATCATTGCTGTGTTTCGGGTATAAACAGATTTAAGCAACATCCTCAGCAGTGGGAATAATACTATCCCCAACAAAAACCCTTCCAAATAAAACAACAAGAAATATGAAAATATTTCAATTGAGTACAGTGAAAAAATGATCTTTATTAAACCTAACAGCAAAATACAGCAGGTATAATATGCCGAAATAAATATGATATGTTCTTTCGTCATTTTATTGTTATAAATGTTCGCATTTCAGTCATAGTATGAACTCAATTTCCATCTTCGCCCTTATTGTAGACGTCTACGTTTGTATATGTTACATTCGCTTCTAATTTTCTCCCAAAATGATTATTACTTCTTCTAATATATCCGTTTAAAGTCCCTACCTGATTATATGTTTCGTATGGCGTTTACAATCGCTCGATATTCTCATGTATTCGTTTCAGTAAGTCATCAAATGGCGGTTGCCCTTTATAATAGAGGTCTTTAGTCGCCTTGTATCGCGCTTCAAATTTTTTCCGCACTGCAGGATCCCTTAAATGGAATGCTTCATTTTCAGCGATATTGACTCCTTTGTCCTTACCGAGAAATCGGGCCTCCTTATGCGCCTTATATTCGTCTGTACCAATAAACTTCTGCACGATCGGATGATTTAACAAGCTATAGATATCATAGTATTGCCGCATCAAATTTGGCTTCTCCAGCCCTTTCTCTTTTTCAACACGAAACTTTGTTATGATTGTCTGAAGTTTTTCAACGAAAGTATAACCGGGATGATAACAAGCTACATCAATGGCTCGGTTATCCTCGATACTTATTCCAGCATTAACGGCGCGATCAAAAGCCCATGAACCAATGGTCAGGTTACTATTGGGAGTTACGGTGTCAAAACCGACTTCGAGTAGAATTCCAACTTTAGCTCCCTGTACCTTATCGGCAACGCTTTCATACAACAATCTAATGCCACCGCTATTATAGGTTTTCACATTGTCAAAACTGGTATCGCGTACGACTGAAGTAATATCCTCAATCTTGATTTGCTCCGCAAGCCAATCATAATACTTCTTCCTTGATAAAATAGCCTCTTTTGATTTGTTACCGGGATCAGATACAACTCCCAAATTTTCAGGCGGATAAATTTGAATATCAATATCCTCAGAAAATCTATCAATGATGCCATAGCCTTTTGATAAAGAAGTACCGCCCTTCATGACAAACAAAAAACCCTGTTTTTTCAGAGCATGCAGTACGTGCATAATCCAATAGTCCTTTTCAATGAGGCCTGCAAGAATCCCCATTTCCTTTTCCAGTATTCTTAAAAGACTATGGAAATCTTTATGCTCATGAAGACAATTAGGCATGAACAACTACATTTTGTTTGTTAAATACAGGTGATAACAGCGACTTTGTTTTCATGTTGCCGTAGGCAGATATGGCTTGCTTTAATTGTTTCGAATTCATTGTCATTGCCTTCTTCAAAACATTATTCAAAAGCTCCTCTTTATCTTCTGCCAGTGTATCTAAGTTATTTACTAAATCTACGAGTAAAAACTCTTGAGTAGCTTTCCTGGGAAAACGATGTTTAGCGTGGAAAAAGTAACTCCTCCCACCTAAATTGAATTCACCGTGTCTTTTATGATTATAGACAACCCGCCTGTTATACAATTGGGTTGTGCCAACGCCTAAACTATTATACGCATTAGGAGTGGTCAGTAAAAAATCATCTTCCTTTAGAAATGCACGCACTAACGCTACTTCATCCGGAGGCGCTGATCCGAAAACAGTTTCCTTCGGTACGTAATACAAGCCAGTTGATAATTTCTCTAAAAAACCCTCTTTCAAAAGCATAGCAAGATGGCGATCAACAGCGCTTGTCCATTGAACCAAATCAGCACGACGATACACACCGCCCTGTTTCAAATGCCTTTTGAGTTCCCGTAGCTTCTTCATGCTTAAATATCCTCTTTACAAAGATACGCCATTTAACTTCTAATTGCAAGAATATAAATTGATTTTTCATGCAATTTATTAGTACTATAGCTTGATATTCAATTGTTTGAGATTTTAGTACTTATACTTAAGCTATGCTGTCTCTTGTGGTGCGCATCTTCAATGAGGAAGGACAAACCAGGTTTCAGGATCATGGCCATTTCAAATGTCTATACCTTAATTTTACGACATAAAGCCATTCATTACGACATAAAACCGTCAATTAGGTCATAAAATCAATATTTAATACATAAAAAGGGCGACCACACTACAAGCCACCAGCAGGCAACTCTCATGTACCTGCTGATGGCTTTTAAAACGATGCTTATTACGTTAATTTGAAAAAAGCACCTTAGTAGCGATCTCGTAAAAATCATCTCCCTTCTTAATAAACGCAGGAGCCTCTCCCCACGCTTTATTGGAGACCAAATACAACGTGAACACTTTTTTCACAGGTAAGGGATTAATTCCGTCTGGGGAAAATGCCATATTGGAATATTTTTCGCCACCATGATTGAGTAACGGCTGGCCGGTATTGCTGTCTACAAATTCGAATACATAGTTATAACCATACTCCGGCATAGGGTCGGGTAAACCATCGGACATTAACTGATACCCGGCCACATCAATGGTATTCTTTACGTTGGGGATTGTGGCAATTTCCTCTACTATTGTATTAAAGTCTGCGTCGAAATAACTTATCGATACTTTGAGGTCCAGGTTCTCGAATGGGATAAGGTCTTTGGCGTAATTGGCTATTTTCACTTTAATGTGCCCATCCGGAGCGGGCTCTTCCGTGTTATTCTGCTCCGGGTCAACAAAAACCACCGGGGCATCTATCGTGGGCTGAAATAACATATAGGTTTCTGCTTTACCGGGCTGTACATTGATCAGCTTCTCCGCTACCGTTTTCCCATTGCGGGTATCATAAAATTCGAATTTCCCCTCACCTGCTAAAACTCTCATCTTTTTCAAAGCCACATTCCAATCTATGGGATGCCCATTGTACTTGGCGGCAATAAAAACACCTGTGTTATCCCGCAGTGCGGTGTTATCCGCATCAAAATACACATCCACGAACGTGGCGAATGGCTCCCCGTACTCTTCCTTGCCGCAGGAAAACAGTACGGTTGACAATAAGAACAATGCTATTAATATTGACTGATTCTTCATCTGTTTGTTTTTATCTGTGCGTTGCAGGATGATTAGAAATTATAAGTCACTGAAAAACTAAACCGCTGTCCGTCTTTCCGGCGGTAAGTGATAATATCCCCTTCCTCTTTATCATACCTGATGGATTTCCCTTCCTTCAGTATACTCAGCTTGTTTTCGTCCTGCTCATAATCATGAATATTCATGTAGTAACGGGTCCAGTCGTCTAACAGGTTAGCTAAATTGATCTTCACCTCCAGCTTCTTCTTTAAAAAGCGGGCATACAACTGTGCATCCAGTTGCCTCGGCGCCAGTTCGTACTCCACCCTTGCCAGACTTACATTCGCCAGATTAGTACGATGGCCGCGGTGGTTATAGCTTACAGTAGCTCCCATATAATCGCCCCAATATCCAAGCCCCACATTCAACAGCCAGGGCGACTGCCCCATCAACGGACGGTCCTGATTCGGGTAACGCAGCTGTACACGTTCTGCCACCTGTGTTACAGGATTGTTGATCCATTCCCAGTGACTTAACACATTCACCTTCGATTTCAGCAATGATCCATTGGCAGATACAAACAGGTTCTTTGCCCAATCCCTGTCGGACAGGAATGAAAAATTCTTACGGATCTCCAGTTCCAGCCCCAGATTCGTTGCATTCTCCATATTGGCAAACGTGTATATATTGGAACCATTGCCGGAATGTATCAATTCGATGGGCTTATCCAGTTTCTTGTAATAACCGGTTAATGAAATGATTTCTCCCGGGGAAGGGTACCATTCCAGGCGTACATCCATATTATCTATTAATGTGGATTTCACCTGCTCTCCATATACGTACCCGTCTATTTCAAAATCATACATGCCAAACATCCCAACCTCTCTGAAGTCTGGCCGGATGACGGTTCTTGAATAACTTCCCCGGATATTCAGCTCGGGCGTTACACCGTATGTGGCATTAATGGATGGCAGCAAACGCCAGTTATTTTCCTTTACCCCGAACCGGTGGCGCATTACATCATTGGGATCAGGCTCATCTTTAAAGGTGCGCCTGTACAGCTCTTCCTGTTTCGAATTCAATCCAAAATATTCAGCACGCACACCGTACACTAACCGCAGGTTCTTCCACAGCTTCTGGTCGGCCATCAGGAAGAGTGCGTGAGAGCTCATATTACCATCGTAGAACCGGCCACCCAGTGCATCCGCATAATAATAGGCCTGTCCATCCCCATTTCCGATACTCTCCGGGGAAAACAGCTGATCATAGCTCTTCTCTATTGGCGGTGCCAATTGAGAAGTGGTGCCTGTTTTCCAGGACCGCGTCCAGGGTACCATTTTATTTACGTCCAGCGATCTTTGTTTTGTCCAGGCCTGGTATCCGAATTTAACCAGGGTTGATACAGCCTTTGTTTCACCAAACTTCCGGGAGAATGCACCGCTCCAGTTAAAATCGGTTTCATCGATCCTTGTCCACATACGCCAGTCTTTGAAGCTGCCACCGGTGGAGGCACTGCTGTGGGTCATTAATCCTGCAGTCTGGAAATAGGGTTTGCCGGAAATGGTAGTAGTGAGGCGATAGGATAGTTTACGCTCATCCAGGATCTGCTGCCTGATTTTATTCACCGTGAACATACCTTCGGCTTTTATCTTCCACGGCAGCTGGTAGGAAACCGTTAACTGATGCTGCTGTAAAGACATGGCCTCCGGCAACTGGTAGATGAGTTTAACCGGTATGGCAATGGATTCATCGCGGCGATTCTGGATAGATTCGTTGTAGTTGTCGCTGTACGTACGGGCATACATATTCTTCAGGGCAATCTTAAAACGCTGTCCCTGCCAACCCATATTTGCCACCAGTCCGCCGCTGCTGTTAAACCGGTAGGAAGTACCTGCGCCATTGTCTCCCAGGCCGGTGCTGTCCATATAACTGCCGGAAGTAGAACCTCTGACATTATTAAAAGACACGATGTTCTGCTCATTCCTGAAATTAACAGATGCCGCAAATCCAAAACGGGTGCCGTTTTTAAAATCATAGATACGCCCGAGTGAGAAACGCATATTTTGATTGGGAGCAGCTTTGTAGGTGTTGAGCTTCATGGCATCGTTATTCAGCCTTTTGGATTGAGCGATGGCATCCAGTTCATTGTATTTTACGCCTTCTCCAAATTCACCAATGTTGAGTGGTGTGCCGTTTAACTCGGGGTCTGTGAGGTTGTAACCCGGAGGTGCGTCCAATTGGGATGCACGGTTGTTCCACTGCCAGGTTTTGATGCCGGTGGGCATCCTGGCTGATTTATCAAAAAAGCCGAAGTACTCACTGTTATGGCGCTCCCCCATCCGGTGAAAGTCTTTACCGGTGGTGCGGGAATTACCGCCCATTCCGTATTGAATAGTGGTAAAATTCTGTTCAGGGATATCGATGGTGTTCACGGAGATCTGTCCGCCGGAGAATTCTGCAGATACATCCGGCGTGGCAGTTTTGTTCACAACTACCGAGCTCACCATTTCTGTAGGAATGATGTCAAAAGAAAAATCGCGCCGGTTCTGGGAGGTACTGGGAACAACCACCCCATCCAGCATAGCCTGGTTATACCGGTCGGACATACCGCGGACAATCACGCTCCTGTTGTTCACCGTAGTGAGACCGGTTACCCGCTTCAGTACCTGCCCCATGTCATTATCGGGCGTACGGGCAATTTGCTCGGCGGAGATGCCGTCGGTCACCGATGCCGCATTCTTCTGGCGGGCGTATAAGCCTGCAACCGACGCTTTCTTATACCCGGAAGTAACCACCACCTGGCCAAGGGTGCTGTTCTTTGTCTTCATAGCCACATTGAGCGGCGTTGTGCTGTTTTCCTTTACTGCTATATTGGTAATACGTTGTGTCTGGTAAGAGATATAGCTCACCTCCAATGTGTACATGCCCGGTTTCAGGGAGAGAGAGAAACTGCCGTCTGTAGCGGATTGTGTAGCCAGGGTATTATTTCCAACAATACGGATGGATGCACCAATGAGGGGTTCGCCCCGGTCGTCCAGCACCCTGCCGGAGATTCGGCCGTTTTGCTGTTGTTTACTTTCAGGGACCGGAGCCGGTTTGGGTTCTATCACCACATGCCCTTCCACCAGCCGGTACCGCAGGGAGGTGTTGTCCAATATAGTGTTGATGGCATGACGGATGGAAATGCCGGTGCCTGTAAGGCTCACTTTCTTGTTACTGCTCTGCAGGAAAGCCGACTGTGCAACGAACCGTACATCGCTCTGCTTCTCGATAGCCGTAAAGGCCTCCCGCAGGCTGGCCTGCTCCAGTTTAAGATTGATCCGCTGATCGAGGTGCTGCGCCGAAACCTTGTGCACCGGTCCGGCTATTACGAAGAGTATAAGCAGCATTATGCGCATGCCTGCTGTTGTCAATAAATCCTGAAGGCAAGCACACTGCTTTAATCCTTTTTGCATATTTTTGAATGTTGTGGATTGAATGCTGAGTTTGATCTGCTGCACATGCTTCCGCCCTGCGGCAGCATGGATAAGCGGGGGCGGTGGGTCCGTCAAAACATACCGTTTCCCGAATAAAATGCGTTCCCGTTTCAATAGCGGGAGCGTTTTTTTATGTCTGTTTACTATATCATGGCTCCTGCTGTTTAATGTGATTAGTAAATAATAATAGTATCCCGATCCATCTTATAGGTAAATCCTCCTGATGCTGCCAGCACCTTCATAATCTTTTCTATAGAAAGACCGGTATTGATGCTGATGTCCATAGGGATGGAGGCTTTTCCGGAATTCTGATAGGTGATGGTTTTGTTGTACCAACGGCCGAGGTCATCGGTTATGCGTTTGAGGGGTTTTCCGGTATAGACAAGCTGCCCGTTTTTCCAACTGGTGAGTTCATCTACCAATACTGAAGTGAGTTCCGATTTTCCGTTCGCATAGCTCAGCTGTTGCCCGGCGGTTAGTATAGCCAGCGATTGCTGCTGTTCGGCCTCCATCTGATCCACACTCACCTTACCCGTGGCTACTGCTACGGTGGTGCTTCCTGCAAAAGTGGTAATCCGGAATGAGGTGCCCAGTACACGGGTTTGGATATCTGCCGTGTGTACAATAAATGGTTTATCGGGATTGCATGCTACCTCAAAAAAAGCTTCGCCTTCTAAAAAGATGGTTCGTGTGGAATCTTTAAAGCTATCCGGGAAGCGCAGCCTGCTATCTGCCGCCAACGTGACTATGGAACTGTCGGGCAGCGTGATGCGGATACGTTTCCCCTTGGGGGTGTATTGCTCTTTCCATACCTGGGAAACCGCCTCCTGCCTTGGCTGGCTGAAATGCCGTACTCCCCAAACACCCATTCCGATGGCGAGGAGCCATACCGCAGCGTAGCGGAGGTAAAACGGTATACGGCGTTTAGGGTATAACTGTTCCTGTTGCACATCCGCAATGCGCCGGTCAATTTTCTCCAGCCAATGTTGCATGTGAATGGATGTTACTCCGGCATCACCAGCCTGAATAGGGTTACTTTCCTCATGTAACAGCTCCTCCATCAAAGCCGGGTATCCGGGGCTTTGCATGATAGCCTGAACCCGTTCCAGCTCCTGCGAGGTGTAGTTTCCGCTGATGTATTTCCTGAGAATGTCTTTGTCTGATAATTCCATAAATTGGGTACTCATCAGGCATAACGTAAAAATTTGGCGGGAGGGTGGGGTGAGATGGAAATATTTTTATCGTACAGTCAGGAACAGTAAAGTAATGATGAGGGTATGGTCTGTTTGGTGCTGTAAGGTTGTGCGTATCCCTTTTAGTGCGGTTGCCATATAACTTTTAACCGTATTGACAGAGAGGTTCATTTCTCTTGCAATCTCCTGGTAGGTCATTCCCTGTTCCCGGCTCAGCACAAAAACTTCCCTGCATTGCGGACTGAGCTTATCTACCGTTCTTTCGTACATGTACTCGTACTCTTTTGTGGCAAGCCGGTAATCCGCGGGCCGGGACTGTAAGAGGATGTTTTCATCCAACAAGGATACGGTTGCCAGTTCTTTTCTACGCCAGTGATCTGCCAGTGCATTTTTTGCTGCTGTAAAAAGATAAGCCGGGATATTGGTATCAGCGGGCAGCGTGTCAAACTTTTGCCAGAACCGGAACATAACATCCATCGCCAATTCCTCAGCTACAGAATGGTTACGGATGTGCTTCATGGTATAGCGATATACACTCTCCGCATACCGGCAAAACAGCGCATTATATGCCTGCTGCTGACCTGCCTGATACCGCTTAATCAGCTCATGATCCGGTAATTGTTTCAGAGACATGTATACGCAATGAATTTACGCTACAAAATTGCCTCCTTTAATATTACCGGAACATTAAGTTTCTGTAAAATAAACTACAACGCTGTTTTCAATAGCAATGTCTCATTTCATTGGCTGACAACCCTGGTACAATCCAACCGCCTTTGCGGCATCAGGCATCCCCCACGGGGATAGCCCTATATGAAAAAGCAAAAGTTATACGTAATTTCAGGATGTATAATAGTATCATACTATGCACACGGATCAATTCTTTCAAATGGTGCGGTCGTACACCGATCTCAGTACGGAAGCTGAGCTTGCCTGGCTGGCTTTGATGAAGGGAAAAACTTATAGCAAAGGAGAAAACTTTATTCGCACGGGTCAAATTCCGCAGAAAGTGGCTTTTGTCACCAAGGGGCTTTTCTCGCAATATTATATTGCTGATAATGGAGAAACGGTTATTAAGTATTTCTTTCCGGAAGGCAGGATTGCGGGATCCATCCCGGCCACGCTTACAAAATCAGAAAGCCATTTTACCATAACGGCATTAGAGGAGACCATCGTACTGGAGTATAACTACCATGAGTTTAAAAAGCTGGTTTCCACACATTGCGATATTGCGGCGTTTTATGTCAGCTACCTGGAGCAGCACTGGGTGATTGATAAAGAACCCTATGAGATTTCACTAAGGAGCGATTCGGCTAAGATCCGCTATGATGCGTTCCTGATGAAATATCCGCAGCTGGTGAAAAGACTAAAAAAACATCACATCGCTGCTTACCTTGGCATTACCCCCACCCAGCTCAGCAGGATCTTTTTTGCCAATAAATAATTTTTCCGTTTCTCAACATATGTAAAAGGTTAGGGGAAATTGCCATCTCATCTTTGTACCATCAATAACAATTAAACTGTTTACGATGGCTACAAAAGTTTTCATTAATCTCCCCGTCAGCAACCTCGACGCATCTATGAGGTTCTTCAAAAACCTTGGCTTCAGCTTCAACCCACAATTTACCGACGAGAAAGCAGCCTGCATGGTTATAAACGAGCACATCTTTGTGATGCTGCTTACCAACAGCTACTTCCAGACTTTTACCCGGAAAGCAATTTGCGATGCCGCACAGGCCACCGAAGTATTGATCGCGCTCGACACGCAATCTAGAGAAGAGGTGAAACAAATGGTAAATAAAGCGCAGGCACTCGGCGGACACATTTACACAGAACCGCAAGACCATGGCTGGATGTATCAGCACAGCTTTGCCGATCTCGATGGCCACCAATGGGAGTTCGTTTACATGGACGCATCTCAGGTACCTAATTAAGCTCACTCAAAATTTACGAGATCATGAAAAACCGTAAAATTGAATTCAAATGGGCATTGATATCTGCAGCTATGTACCTGCTATGGATGTTGCTGGAAAAGCTAGCCGGACTGCATGACAAGTACCTCGAGCAACAGCAGTTCATCACTGCGTTGATTCTTATACCCTCTTTCGTAATCTATATACTCGCTTTATCAGACAAGAAAAGGAATGCCTATTCCGGGAGTATAACGTATAAACAGCGCTTTCTGAGCGGGTGCTTTCTTTCATTGTTTATTGTAGTGCTTAGTCCTGTGAACCAACTCATCACCCATTACCTGATTACTCCTGACTATTTTGAAAACTTAATCAGATATACTATTCAAAAGGGTGCGATGACAAAGACGCAGGCACTTCAACAATTTAATATTGGGAACTATATCATCACCAGTATAGTGGCTGGTTTAATTACCGGAGTTGTTTTCAGCGCTATAGTTTCTTTCTTCATCAAGTCTAAAAACATTCACCATGAACAAGAAAAGTAAAGTTGATGAGTTTATGAGCAAACTCCAACATCCGCTAAAAGAAGAAATGAAGGCCGTGATAGAAATCTTACGCTCCGCAGGCCCACAAATGGATGAGGATGTAAAATGGGGAGGCCCCAGTTTTGACTACAAGGAACCCATGGCCACATTCAATCCCCGGATGACCGAATTTGTGGCATTGATCTTCCATAAAGGTGAGCTGCTGCAGGATAAATCCGGCCTTCTGGAAGCCGCACCCAAAGGAAAAGCATATGCAAAATTCCGGTCGATGGAGGATGTCAGGAAATATACACCGGGTCTCCAAAAGGTAGTGAAGGAATGGATTAAGTTAATGGATAAATAGATCGGAATTGCCCTCTGCAGCCCGAGGAAGCGAAAAGATGCACTTCTTTTCGCTTTTTCATTGCTGAAAACTTGTCATGCTACTACATCCCCCCGTTAATAACTTCGTAATTGTATATGGAAAAAAGAATTTTTCCCATCTTTATAGCATGCGCGCCATAACTATTGTTTTCCTATACCTCTGCTGCCTCGCATGTAACGAGAAAAAGCCCCGCTCTCCAAAACCATCCCCAACTCCCGCTGCTCAACCTGCAGAACTCGACAAGGTGCTCCTGCGGCAGAAAGCGGAACAGTTAAAAAGGTTTGTCGCACAAAGGCCATTCAACAAACAATACGCTTGCTTTATAGATTTTAGCGTTCACTCCGGAAAGCGGCGCTTCGTTTTTTATGACCTGAAAAACGATAAGATTATCAGTTGCTCCCTTGTAGCCCATGGGCAGGGGGCCGATTACCGGACCGAGACCGTTGCATTCTCCAACGCTCCGGGCAGCAAATGTTCTTCTCCCGGTAAATACAGTATTGGCTCAAAGTACACCGGCCGCTTTGGCACTGCTTACAAGTTGCACGGACTCGATGCCACCAACAATAAAGCTTTTGAACGCTTTGTAGTGTTACATGGTCATGATTGTGTGCCTGATGTGGAAGTAATGCAGGGTATTTGCCGGAGTGATGGCTGCCCTACCCTTAACCCGGCCTATTTTGCCACGATACAGCAGTACCTGGACAGGGCTAAGCTCCCGGTGGTATTGTGGGTGTATAAGTGAAGAAAGGCCCCCTGTCAACCCTCCCCCGGCATAATGTACCGGATGTCAGCATCTTTAAATGTAACCTTCAGCCCGGCTGTGGTTTCACCGCTGGTTAGCCGGACGAACAATAGCTCGCCCGACTTGCTGCTACGAACCAGATTATATTCCGTCCGCAGATAATCTTCCAGCGACCAATCTTCCAGCCAGAACCGCGCCGTGGCCTTATTCACTTCAAATTGGATCCATCGCCGGGCCAGATGCTGTTTCCAGAATATAGCTTCCAGTGGAACATCTTTATATATGGTTTGACCGTCTTCCCCTACGGCATACAGCGCCAGCGATTCCCTGAATGCTGATTCAGGAGCATTATACAGCATTAATGCGGTGGGACCAGTCCAGCTGACAGAGGCACCGTTCCCGTAGCTTACCGTTACAGTATAGATGTTTCCATCACAATCGATCTGTATATCATCCGGCTTCATGGTTTCAACAACGGCATGTCCATACCGGCGGGTCATCAAAGTATGCTCAAGGTAATGCCATGCGAAAAATAAGACAATAAAGATACCCAGGGGGATGACAGTCGCCCAGAACAGGGACACGTATAGTTGCGCGATATAGCCGGTTACCCCAAATAAAGGAACTATCAGGAATAGGATGAAGCAGCCAAAGATATCACCGGAGCCGGTTTTCCCAAATTGCGGTGGCGCTCCTCTTTTAAGGACTTTAACTTCGTCGGGATGATATGGTCTTTCAATCATGGGTCAATTTTACAACGGTATGAAATTACGGATTTACCACCAGCGCCATCAGCAAATCCCTCTTCACCTCTTTCCATTCCATCCAGATATGGTCCTGCAGGTGTTCCTCGCCCGTTATTCTGGATTCAATATCCTTGCTGCGCTCCTGATAAAAAGCTATTGTCTTTAAAACCCGCGCCACATCAAAATCCGTTTCTCCTGCTATCAATGCTGCATTACTTTCCAATATCCTGCCAATGTTCGTCCTGTTATCCATCAGGGTTAAGCCGCCATTTGGACCGGAAATCTTAATACCTGATAACTCCAGCCGGGCTAACATACTTCTAGCATTATCATCCTGCCCGTCATCTTCCCAGGAACATATAATACATATCTCAAAAGCACCGCGCTCTTCCAGCGTGGGAAAACCACACCCGGGACAAGTATGTACAGGAATTCCGTTTGACTGAAGGTAAGCGTCGTAATGCGATCGCCTGTCCCGGAAAGCAGCTAATATTTCTATATCGTTCATCAGGTTTAAAAGTAGGAAATCCCCGGCAACCAGTAAGCACTTCCCTCCAGGTAACTACTTACACAAAGGGAAGTCATAATGTCTGATCCTTTCATGTGCAGTATGTTTGCCTTATCATCAACAGTTAAGGAATAATATGACGCTCAATGTAACAGTCGCCCTATTATTAACGGTGGCCTTCATACAGTGCCATGGCCAAACAAACAAAACAGTCATGAAAAAAGATACCACAACCTCCAATCCGCTCCTTTGTGATCCCGTAACCGGGGTATGTGAAATCCCTGCATCAGGCAACAGCTCGAATTTAGAGGGGATTACCTCCAAACAGAAACCGGTTAAGGTGATTTACTTCACAGATCCGATATGCTCTACCTGCTGGGGAATTGAACCGCAGTTGAGGAAGCTGAAACTGGAATATGGGAAGGATGTGGAAATAAGCTATCACATGGGAGGCCTCTTGCCAGACTGGAGTTATAACAGCGGCGGAATCAGCAAACCTTCCGACGTAGCCCATCACTGGGATGAGGTCAGCCAGCATTACAAGATGCCTATTGATGGTGATGTATGGCTTACAGACCCGCTCCCTTCCTCCTACCCGCCTTCCATTGCTTTCAAAGCCGCTCAGCTGCAGGACGAACAAAAAGCCATCTCATTCCTGAGAACCCTTCGTGAAATGGTTTTCCTGCAAAAGAAAAACATCACCAAATGGGAACACATAGAACAGGCTGGCCAGCTGGCAGGACTCGATACCCGCCAACTCAAAACAGATTATGAAGGGAAAGCAAAAGAACTGTTCGATCAGGATCTGCAGCTGGCAAGGAAGATGGGGGTAAGAGGATTCCCAACGCTCTTTATCAGTAATACCGGTGGAGATACAGAACTGATCTACGGCTTTAAGCCGTATATGAATCTGGAGAATGGCATCAGGAAAGTATATGCCGGTGCTGCTAAAAATGATTATCCTAAAGACGGGAAGAGCCTGTTCAACATATATCCTTCCCTCACCTTACGTGAATTCGCGGAGCTGGGCGAGATCTCCTTCGAAGCAGCGGATGCTGCATTAGATACACTGGTAAAGGAAGGGCACATCAGTGTCAGCAATACGAAGAACGGCGCAATCTGGTACAAAAAATAGTCCTTACTATATTTACGCATCCGCGGGATCACTACCCCGCGGGTGCGTTATTTCCTCAATATTGCACTTCGGTAGGAAATGCCCCATTGGGCGATCTCTTCGATGATGGGAGACAGCGTTTGACCAAATCCGGTGATCTCATACTCCACCGTAACCGGCTTGGTATTACATACAGTCCGGCTGATCAGCTGGTTCACTTCCAGATCCTGTAACTCCTTCGACAGCATTTTAGGTGCGATACCGTCCACTTCCCGGAGCAGGTCCATGAAACGCATCTTTCCGCCCTGCATGAGCGTTCCCAGAATATGAAACTTCCATTTACCGGATAGAATCTCCATCGAGTCTTTGATCGCCAGTATCCGTGTTTTGCAGATGTTGGTATTGTTGAGAACGGCCTCCTTCTTCATATCGTCTCCGTATTAGCTATGAAATAACGGTATAAAGATAACAAAACTACTTTCCCGGCAAGTTTACCCTTTCGCCAGCGTTAGTAAAAAGAACGACTCCTCTAGTGCCACTACACTATGTGTGATATTCTCCTGTAAGGCTATCATTTGGCCTTTCCTTAGTGTCACTTTATCTTCTTCTGTTACAAATTCAATACTTCCTTCCAATACCTGCACACTGATCACGCCATTCGCTTTGTGGGGTTTGAGCTGCCCACCTTTATGAAGCCCCATGAGTACGATGCGCATCCTTTCTGACTTGAAAACAGTAACAGAGTTATGATCGCTATCCTTCCAGGTTGGTTCCCTTTTGATTATTTCAATAAACTCAGGGATATTGATTCCAACAAGCGGGGCTTCAATTACCCGTCCGCCTTCTTTCCGCTGAGGAGTTGCATCGATAGATTTCTCTTTTGTACTATGGGGTGCTGCATGTGTCTGTAGTTTTTCTATCAGCTTAGAAGGCATTTCTTCTGCAAAAATACCATACCCGTTCACGAGCGAACCTTTCACATTAAACTTCGGGGAAGATATAGCGTATACGATTGATTGATCATCAGGGTCGGAAGCCCCTTCAAACCGGTAAACCATATCTATCTGGAACTCTTCAGGCTGTAAAACGATGTTGGTCTGATGGCAAACCAGGCATTCTGAATGGATATTGAAGTCGATGGTATACCCCTGTTTCTTCAATTCATTCAGGGTTTCCGATAAGGTGCCGTAATTTTCGTTTAATCGCATGCCAGTTGGGTTTAATAGTTATTAAATTTCAATTGGAAGCTAGCTAAAATCGGGATACCTGTTGGGGACAGGCGGAGCATTTCACCCCAAAATTCATGTATTATACAAGTTAACCAAAATTACGCTATCCCTGTTCTCCCATTTGGACGATTGCCTGCAGTTCTTCTGTCATAGCGGGCCTGCGGGGGTATTTCCGGCTTAACTTCTTTGCTAACGCAATAATTTCCTGCCGGCCTTCAGGAATGGCATTCATCACCATATTCATATAGTTTGCCAACGCCTGAAAGTGACCGCGCCCTCCGGAGACATCGCCATAACGCTCGAATGCCGGAAGATAGATAGTCAGTAACTCCATAGGATATTGATCTGCTAAAAACTTATGGTACTTCAGCACCACGTTCAGATCCGTTTCCGATCGCAACAGTGCCAGTATGCGGTCATAGAATTTCTCTTCAATTAACATAGGGGAAAGCAACTCCAGCAATCTTGTATCAGGGAAATACCAGGCACTCCCTTTATTCTCCTGATACTGCAATTCAACGTTCTTCGTTACTTCTGCTATATAATTTTCAATTTCTTTTTTCCATTCCGCGGCGTCGAAGGTGTTTTTCCATTGTTGATAATAAGCCAGATCGAACCGCATGTTAAAAGCAAAGCGTTTTGTATAATGCCTGATCTTGTTGATATCATTCTCCAGTTCTGCGATGCGTAGCAACTCCTTCTCCCATTCTGTCACAATTCCCGGGAAGCGTTTCTGCTTCGCTATTTCAATCCCTTCAAACAATAACCGCTTCGCTTCGGAAAAATCTTTCCGGTCTATCAAACTGTTAACTTCCTCCTTCCTCACATCTGCAATTTCCAAATGCTGCTGAATAAGCAATTGCGCCTCTGCTCCTTTCCCGATTGCTTTGAGGAACACTATCTTCCTGACGAGGAAATACTTTTTCCTGTAAGTATCTTCATCCGGAGATACGGATTCTATCTGTCCGTCAACATACTTCAAATAAACCTTTTCTTTGCCCAGCTTTAATGCCAAAGCCTGATAGAGGTCTGTCAACTCATATCCAAAGTCGCCATACTCAAAGTATACCGGGCGGCTAACTGCTGACTTTATAAAACTGAAGATATCCTCCTGCAGGTCTGTAGTTACACCTTCTGCCTTTGCAATAACCTTAATAAGTTCTATTGTCTGAAAGATGACATCTCCTATATTCCCTCCGGAATCATCACAATGCGTAATTACTTTTATCACTTCAGGCAGTACCGATTTCGCTACAATAAATGCATCCCGTAAATCACCCTGCTGAATATGATGCTCGCCAACTCCGATCAGCGCATCTATTTCTTTGGCCAGTTTATTGGCAGCACTGCGGTCAATAAAACCGCCTTTTGTATTGTCTCGTATTATTCTCCTGCTTAGTTCTGTATAGATTTCCCCTTCACTCATATTAACAGCCAAACCGGCAACAGCTTTCAAATCAGTTTCGCTGATGGGTTTTGTCTGTTTAAATGCCTCTTTCATATAAAACAAGGCAGCCACCACATGTTTGCAGATGCCTCCCTCGAAAGGACAGTCACATGAATATGATTCTATATTGTTCCTCTTTACCAGTCTTATCTCCACCATATACGTTTCGTTCCCCTTCACGGTGGCGTACCAGCAATCCTTTTCTGCTTCCTCCAGGCCCGTAACTGCCTGGCTCTCAAAATACTCCCGTCCCCGACGCACAATAGCATCATTCACCTGTAATTCAAAATTCTTCAATGTGAGCATATACAAGAAGGCTTATACCCATAAAACTACCCAAAAATACCCAATTGCCCTTCGCGGAGTAAAACGGTCAATATCCGTCAACTTGCGGATAATTTCAATAATAGCACTGTATCCTGCCTCCGGTACTTTTGAACAAACAATCGTTATGAGCAATTTCAACTGGAATGGTGTTTTCCCTGCATTACTCACTCCATTTACTACTACAGACAAGCCTGACCTTGATATGTTCAGGATCAACCTCGCTGCACAACTCGCAGCAGGTGTGGATGGCATCATCATCGGCGGATCTCTTGGCGAAGCCAGTACATTAAGCAACAGTGAAAAGAAGGAACTATACGATACCGCACGCGCTTTCCTGCCGGCGAACTTCCCCATTATCATCAATATCGCTGAGCAAACAACCAGTGCCGCCACTACCCTCGCTGCGGAAGCGGAAGCCTGGGGAGCCAATGCCCTTATGCTGCTGCCGCCCATGCGCTACTATGCAGATAATACGGAGACCCTGGCCTTCTTCCAGGCCGTAGCCAAGGCCACCAGTTTACCCATCATGCTGTACAACAACCCGGTGGATTATAAGATCGCGGTTACCCTCGATATGTTCGAAGCATTGCTGCCATACAAAAACATTCAGGCGGTGAAAGAATCTTCCCGCGACGTGATCAACATCACCCGCATGATCAACCGCTTTGGTGACAGATATAAAATCCTGACCGGTGTAGACCCCCTGGCACTGGAAAGCCTCGTACTCGGTGCAGATGGCTGGGTGGCAGGACTGGTAGATGCCTTCCCCGCAGAAACGGTAGCCATTTACCGCCTCGTTAAATCCGGGAACATCGAAGCAGCCCTCTCCATCTACCGCTGGTTTATGCCCCTGCTGGAGCTGGACATCCATCCCAAACTGGTACAGTACATCAAACTGGCCGCCACCAACACCGGTATAGGCACCCCTGTAGTGCGCGCACCAAGGCTGCCGCTGGAAGGTAAAGAACTTGCAGCCGTACAGCTGGTGATAGACAATGCATTGGCCACCCGTCCGCAACTGCCGGATTATCTCAATATCCATGCAAACCGCTAATAGTATCGCAGGTGTATACAAGCCCGGCAACGGAGATGCGTTTCAAGCCATCAATCCCGCTACGGGAGAAATGCTGGAAGGCATTTTCCACCGTGCCGGCAAAAGCGCTGTTGACGAAGCCATGCAGGCCGCAGCAGCTGCTGCTGTTATTTACAGTCAGATCGCTAAAGATCAAAAAGCCCTTTTCCTGCGCACCATTGCCACCGAAATTGAAGCCGTGGGCAGCCTTGCAGTAAAGAGGGCTTCGGAAGAAAGCGGCCTGCCGCATGCCAGGCTTACCGGCGAAATAGGCCGCACCACCGGGCAGCTCCGTATGTTTGCGGACCTGGTGGAAGAGGGTTCCTGGGTACAGGCTGTAATTGACACGGCACAACCCAACAGGCACCCAATGCCCAAACCGGATATCCGCAGGATGCTGGTAGCAATGGGACCCGTAGTAGTTTTTGGAGCCAGTAATTTCCCGCTTGCTTTTTCCGTTGCCGGTGGAGATACCGCTTCCGCACTGGCAGCGGGCTGTCCGGTAATCGTAAAGGCACACCCTGCTCACCCTGGCACCAGTGCACTCATAGCTGCTGCCATCAATGCCGCGGCTCAGCAGTGTAATATGCCTCCCGGTGTATTCTCTCTTTTGTATGACGATGGTTATGATACCGGCGCCTTGCTGGTAAAGCACCCTGTCACCAAAGCAGTAGCTTTCACCGGATCTTATAAAGGAGGAATGGCGCTCCTGCAGCTGGCTGCAGAACGTAATGTTCCCATTCCGGTATTTGCAGAAATGGGCAGCATTAACCCGGTATTACTGTTGCCCGCTGCGTTGGAAAAAAGATCCGGCGAACTGGCCACCTCACTGGCAGCATCCATCACCCAGGGAGGCGGACAGTTCTGTACCAAGCCCGGGCTTTTGCTCGCCATGCAATCTCCCGGACTGGAAGCATTTATCACCACCCTCGCAGCTGGCATCCGGCAAACACTGCCGGTGCCTATGTTAACGGAAGGCATCTGTCATCAATATCAACATCACTCTGCCGGCAAATTAGCTGCGCAGGGAGTGGAATTACTGGCGGAAGCCGGAGAAACGGCTGCTCCCATAAAATACCCTACCCGTCCAAGACTGGCTAAAGTCAGTGCGCAAACCTTCCTCCGGTCACCAGACCTGCAGGAAGAAGTATTTGGGCCTTATGCCATGCTGGTAGTAGCTGAAAATATGGAAGAACTGCAGGCGGTGACGGCTGTACTCTCCGGGCAGCTCACCGTTACCATCATGGCAGAAAGAGAAGAACTTTCCCTGCATGCCCCACTCATCCGCCAGGTATCACAACTGGCTGGCAGGATAGTTTATAACGGTGTACCAACCGGCGTGGAGGTATGTGCCGCCATGCAGCACGGAGGCCCTTTCCCGGCAAGTACAGACAGTCGTTTCACTTCCGTAGGCACCGCAGCCATATACCGCTTTGCCCGGCCCATGGCCTGGCAGAACTGCGCAGACGAATGGCTGCCCGGCGAGCTGCAGTCCGGCAACCCCCTGAATATATTACGCACCACCGATCTAACCACTGCAAGGCTATGATATCAAAAACATTCTTCTGTGTAGACGCGCATACCTGTGGCAACCCTGTGAGGCTCGTTGCCGGCGGAGGCCCATTACTGCAAGGCAATTCCATGAGTGAAAAACGCCAGCACTTCCTGAAGGAATATGACTGGATCAGGACCGGATTAATGTTTGAACCAAGAGGGCACGATATGATGTCGGGCAGCATCCTCTACCCGCCTCATGACCCTTCTAATGATGTGGCCGTATTATTCATTGAAACCAGCGGCTGCCTGCCCATGTGCGGCCATGGCACTATCGGCACCATCACCATCGCACTGGAAGAAGGATTGCTTACGCCCCGCACGCCGGGCACTGTGCGCATGGAAGCCCCTGCCGGACTCATCCTCATCGATTATGTACAGGAAGGCAGGAAAGTGAAATCCGTAAAACTCAGGAACGTCCCTTCTTACCTTGCCGCCGAAAATCTGCAGGTGGAATGTCCTGACCTTGGGGTACTCACCTTCGACGTAGCGTATGGCGGTAACTTCTACGCCATCATAGACCCGCAGGAAAACTTCCGTGGGCTGGAACACCATACTGCCGCACAACTGGTAGCCTGGAGCCAGGTGATCAGGAAACGGATCAATGCCTCGCACACTTTTGTACATCCGCTGGATGCAACCATCAATGGATGCAGTCATATCCAATGGACCGGCACGCCCATCGACGCTACCTCTACCGGCCGCAACGCCGTGTTCTATGGCGATAAAGCCATCGACCGGTCGCCCTGCGGCACCGGCACCTCCGCCCGCATGGCGCAATGGTTTGCCAAAGGGAAGCTTCGGGAAGGAGAGGCATTTGTGCATGAGAGCTTCATTGGCAGCAAATTTACAGGCAGAGTGGAATCGGTGACAGAGCTGGGCGGGAAACCAGCCATCATTCCCAGCATCGAAGGCTGGGCAAGGGTGTACGGATATAATACCATAAAAATCGATGAGGGCGACGACCCTTATGCTTTCGGGTTTCAGGTTATTTAACACAACTACATGGCAGATATCGTTATCATCGGCGGAGGGATTGCAGGCCTCAGTACGGCCTATTATCTCAGCAATGAAGGCCACAGGGTTACCGTGCTCGACAAAGGAGAAATTGCCGGTAATTGCTCCTATGGCAATGCGGGCATGATAGTACCGAGCCATTTCGTGCCGCTTGCATCACCCGGTATGATCAGCAAAGGCATCCGGTGGATGTTCAACAGTAAAAGTCCTTTCTATGTAAGGCCATCGTTCAGCCGCGATCTCATCGGCTGGGGGTTACAATTTATTAAACATGCTAACGCCAGGCACGTAAAGGAAGCTGCCGTTCCCCTGCGCGATCTCTCACTCCTGAGCCATCAGCTCTATTCCTCCTTGGCAAAAAAGCCCGGATTTAACATCGGCCTGCAGCACCGGGGCATCCTCGCATTTTATAAAACCGAAAAGGCAGCAGAAGAAGAGTGGCACCTCGTACAAGATGCCACTGCCCTAGGCCTGGATATGGCAGTTCTTAACCCTGCGGAATGCAAAGTCCTGCAGCCCGGGCTGGACCTGAATGTATTGGGAGCCGTTCATTACCGTTGCGATGCCCACCTCTCCCCTATGGCACTGATGGATGCATTGCAGGCACACCTCCGGCAAAAAGGTGCAACTATACTGACTAATCATGAAGTGGGTCAAATGGTAACTGACAATGGTGTATTACAAGCCGTTATTGCTAATGGCAAAGTATTCCGGGCCGATCAGTTTGTGTTGGCCACAGGCTCCTGGTCGCCCGCGGTAGCGCGTAAAATGGGCATCAAAGTGCCGCTACTGCCCGGCAAAGGATATTCCTTTATGCAACCCAACACCGGCGGCAACGTTCAAATTCCGGCACTCCTCTGCGAAGCAAGGGTAGCCATGACCCCCATGCAGGGGCAGATCCGGTATGGCGGCACCATGGAACTGGGGCGGATGAATGAAAAAGTAAACATGAACCGGGTAGAAGGCATTGTATCTGCCATACCGGATTATTTTCCCAACCTTACGATACGTATGCCCGTCACCAGTGAGGTTTGGCATGGTTACAGACCATCCTCACCCGACGGGTTGCCCATGATAGGCTATAGCAGTAAACTGAAGAACCTTGTTATAGCCACGGGGCATGGCATGATGGGGCTTAGTCTCGGCCCCGCTACAGGATTACTCGTTTCACAACTAATTACCGGGCAAAAACCTGATATCAACCTCTCTCCCTTCTCCCCCGAACGGTTTTAAGAAATGCCGGATTTTGACCAGTATCAGCCGGATTTTAACCGAAAGGGGCATTTGTATCAAAAATTGGGGTAAATACGGTAAATTGAAGGAAGCGCTTTGGTTATGAAAGTATTACCGTTTACCATATTGTACCCTGACAATAAGAGTGTAATTGCCGAGCAAATAGAACAACCACACTTTTACCAGTTCCTGCACCGCCACGAAGAATATCAGCTTACGCTGGTAGAACGTGGGGAAGGCATGCTGCTGGCAGGTAATAATATGCACACCTTTAAAGCCGGCGACATCTTTCTCATCGGCAGCAACCTCCCGCATTTGTTCAAAAGTAACCCGGAATATTTCGAAGCCGGGAGTACTCAGTCCATCAAAGCCTGCTCTCTTTACTTCAACGTAAAAGGCTCCATGGGTGGCTTGTTTAACCTGCCCGAAATGAAAATGCTCCAGCACTTCCTGCTGGCCGTCAAACATGGTTTTAAGACCAATCTGGCCCATTGCCCGTCATTGGCATCAAAGATACATGCGGTACACGCATCCTCCGGACTGCACGCACTGCAATGCTTCCTTGAGGCACTCACCATACTCCCCGACATAAAGGAAACCACACCGCTCTGCCCTGCAGATTATTCTGCAGACCTTTCCGAAAGTGAAGGTATACGGCTGAGTAAGATTCTGGGGTTCATCATGCAGCGCTATCATACACAGGTTACCCTCGATGAAGCAGCCGCAGTGGCATTTATGACACCGCATGCGTTCTGCCGGTATTTTAAGAAGCATACCGGCCGCAGTTTCGTCACCTTTCTGAATGAAGTAAGAATTAATGAAGCGTGTAAAAGTCTTACCCATGCGGAGCACCCGGAAGGTATTTCCGGGGCGGCCTACAAAGCGGGCTTCAATAGTCTTACCAATTTCAACAGGGTGTTTAAAAGCGTGAAGGGAATATCGCCCAGGGCCTACCTTGCAGAGTTTAATGCGGTTAATTCTTTTCAGGGGATGTAGTGTGAGGCAACTCTTTAAAATAAGCCAGTATGAAACCTGCTCCACTGCGGCCCTCGAATTAATTGCCTGTTACTTTATAGACTTCAATGCCTTCAGTTCCTGTTGCTGATCATCCAACCGCTTACTCAGCTGAATAATGTACAGTGTCAGTTCTTCTACTTTCTCGAGTAGTTTCCTATTTACTTCTCCAACGTCCTGACCATTTGCAGCAACTTCATCTGCTGCGGGCATACCAGGCAGGCGGTGATACTCGTCTACGTAATGCGCCAGTTCTGAAATGGTTCGGAGTTTGTAATTATCTGCGAAAACATAATCTGGCCAGTTGGCAAAGGCTTTTACTACCACTTTCGTGAATACGGCATTACCGTTTACAGCCAGCTTATAACCTTTCGTATCCGTAGCCCCTATTCCAACGGAACCATCGCCTTTTACCATGAGGAGATTAGTATTGGCGGAATTGATGGCGAGTATATTATTCGATGTTAAGCGGGTATCTACCTTGCTCCGACCATCCAAAATAATTGCCGCAGCGTTCTGATCAGCACCAGCAGCTGCAATATCATCTGCTTCTCCAATAAATACCAGCCCATGTGGCTTGGTAGGGCAATATGATCGGGCCCGGATCATGGGGATATTATATGCAGTGTTTGAAGAGGCGCTCGAAAAGTACAACATCGCGTCTGCCGGTGGAATATCTGACCGTGTAAACATGGCAAGGAGTACACCAGGGGAGCTAACATGAAGCCGGGCACTGGGAGCGGCATTACCAATACCCACGTTACCGATATGCGTAATGCGCATACGCTCCGCAAGATCTGTAACCAGTGATCCCGGAGAAGTATGAAATGCCAGGTCCATACCCTGAATCAAAGCGTTATTTGCCTGGTACCTGTTTACTCTTTCCGCCCGAATGCGGGCACCAATCTGATCCGTAGTTACATCGCGCCAGGTATGGAAGTCGATGTTATAAGCACCTGCCACTCCATTCAATGGAACTGTTTTACTCCCAAAGTCACCCGCAGTACCGATCCTGATAGTACTCAGGTTACTGTCAACAGCCGGGGCGCCAATATGCAATTTAGCCTGTGGGGTTGCTGCTCCAATTGAAATTCCAACTTTAGCTGGGAAGTTTTGATCCTGCGAAAATGCGTGAACGGTTAACAGGCAGGAGATTCCTGCCAGGATGATCTTTTTCATAGCTATTAGGGATTTTATGATTACTTCGGTTAATTTAATTAGAAGTTCTGAATCTGATTCATTGCACATTAGGGTTACTACAACTCCAGAAATCGTGTAATACCATTAATGGTGGCCGCCAGCACAGGAATCAGTATCACCCACATGAGTTTCCTCGAACGCTCGGGAATATTTTTACTTTTATACGAATAATATAATGCATACATCATGAAGATGTCGAAGAATATCATACATCCCAGCACCAGCCATTTATTCGTAGCCAATAACAAGCCGACGAAAGCCCCACCAATCAGAAGCGCCAATAATAACCACCCCGCCTGATTCACCAGCAACCTCCCGCCATCTCCGATCGGAGAAAGTGCCGACAGTTCTTCTTCCAGTGCCGGCCGATTATCGAGATATGTCGGAATATATATATTATCCGTGGATTGCTTCCCATAAATGACAATGACACCACTGCTAAACTTGCGGACCTTTCTGATGTCTGTGAAAAGAATGCCCAGCATATCCATACCTTCCTGCTCCCGGATGATCATCTTATCCGTAATGATGAGTGTAAAGGATTCCAATTGTGGCAAAGTTTTTATAATACGCTTCCGGGAATAAAAAAGGAAAACCCCTATAAGGAGAGGAAAGAGGATGATGTTCAACCAGTAACCAAAGGGATCCTGATCCGGACTAATAAAAATTCTGTAGATGAAGTAAGCAGATACTCCGGCAATAGCGGGGGCTACCGACCATATGAACATTTTCTTCCGCTGTGCCGAAAAGGCCACAGGATTAACTTTGTATTCAGGCATAGGAAAAACAATTCTGCCAGAAAGATAATTATTTATACCATAATCATTCCGGATGTCAGCAACAGGAACTCTAAAAACTGATTATCAACTACTTAACAACACTTCCAATTCCACTCCGTCCGCCTTACCTTTGCAACTAATGGGTAACAGTACCTATACCCCAGATACACACCAATCGTAATTTTGCCTCAACATGTTGCGTAGCATATTTATCATTCTGTCGATATTACTAATCACCCAGCCTGTTTTCCCGGCTGTTCCCCGTCCGGGAATCCCTCCGCAAAAGATCGCGTATCCTTTGCTGTTGGAAGATTCCGGAAAGGAATTAACGATCAATGAAGTTGCGCAACGCAGTATTGATTTTAGGCGTTCACAGGATGCTGTTGCAGTTCCTGGCGCAACCTCCTCAGCATGGTGGGTGAAATTCGATGTAGAAAACCCTGTAGACGAAACACTTTATCTCTCCATTGCTTCGCCCGGTTTGCAGGAAATAGATCTTTATCATGAATCCATTCCGGGACAATTCAGTAAAGTAAGCTACCGCTCCGGCGCCGCAGGTGACGGCAAGATCATACAGTCCAACATTCCGCTGCTGCCGCTATATGCCCCTCCCGCAGTACGCACCACCTATTACCTGCGGGTAACCGGTAACGCAGTGATGCGTTTACGCATGGAAGCAGCGGCAATAGAATACCATCTCGAAACACAGCATGAAGATGATTTCATCCATGGCATTTTCTATGGTATACTCGTGGCATTAATGATCTATAATCTTTTTGCATTTATCACCCTTCGCGATATTTCCTATCTGCTGTACGTACTGTATATCTTGTTCTCCGGCCTGTCTACCCTCATACTGAACAACTATATCGCAGTCTTTTTCCCCAGTGCGGGCTGGCTCAACGAGATGACCACCGTACTGCCGGGCGGAATGCTTTTCGGTATCTTGTTCACAAATACCTTTCTCCGGGTAAAAGAGCATGCACCCATCCTGTTTAGCATCCGGATCCCGCTAATAGTATTCCTCTCCGCCATTCCGGTAGCGGCAGCATTTGTGAGCTGGCCTATAATGTACATCGTACTGGAAGCTGCCATTTATATCACATTCGCATACTGGCTGGCTGCGGGTATTTCGGTATACCTGAAAGGATTTCGTCCGGCTGTGTACTTCCTTACGGGATTTGGATTACTGATCGTTCTGGGCATAGTGTATAACCTGCGGGATAACGGACTGCTGCCCGACAATACATTTACCCGGCATTCCGCCCAACTGGGTACCGCGCTGGAAGCCATCATACTGTCGTGGGCGCTGACCAGTAAATTGAATTTTTACAAACGGGCGAAAGAAGCACTTCAGATCCAGGCGATCGAGCAAAGCAGTGCATTCTCTAAAGAAATGATCCGCATGCAGGAGCATGAGCGTAAGCGCACCGCCTCTGAGCTGCATGACAGTGTGGGGCAGCAACTGGTACTTATCAAAAACCGGCTGTTCATACTCAGCAGCAAAACCAGTGATCCTGACATTAAAACCCTGGCTGGTGATATAGCCGTCAACGTATCAGAAACAATTCAGGACATCCGGAATATATCCTACTCCCTCCGCCCCTACCAGATGGATATGATGGGGCTTACACAAAGCATCCAGAGCCTGGCGGAAGAAACCGGTGATGGTGCCAACATTGTGATGGATGCGGGGATTGATAATATCGACAAGCTGTTTTCCCGGGAAAATGAAATGAACATCTACCGCATTGTGCAGGAGTTGTTAAACAATATGGTGAAGCATTCCGGTGCCACCCGTTGTACCCTCCGCATCCACCGCGCAGTGTGGCTCATCCGTATTGTAGTGACAGACGACGGGGTGGGGCTGGGAAACAAGAATGTATCCGGATTCGGACTTTTGAGCATCCGTGAGCGCGTGCAGATCATGGGAGGCCAGTTTATTATTCATCCAGACGCGGGCGATGGTGCAGCGCTCTCCGTCAACATACCCATTTCGTACCATGAAACCACTTGATATCCTTATTGCCGACGATCATCCGATTTTCCTGAAAGGCTTGCGGGAAGTAATTGAGTCGGCCGGTAATTTCCGTGTCATCTATCAGGCGGTTAACGGCCGCGATGCCGTAGAAGGTGTACGCACTAAAAACCCCGATGTCATTATTCTGGATATCGACATGCCGGAGCTGAACGGATTACAGGCTGCTGAAGAAGCATTGCTGATCAAGCCGGAGCTCCCCGTTATCCTGTTAACGATGCATAAGGTGAAAGATGCGTTCATGAAAGCCCTTGAGATCGGGATCATGGGGTATGTATTAAAGGAAAATGCAGTGGTGGATATCATCCACGCCATTCATTCCGTTACGGCCGGCAATGCCTATATCAGCCCCGAAATGTCCACTTTCCTGCTACGGCAGAAGCATAAAGCACCCTCCGGCGCCAGCGACCTTATCTCCCTCCTTACCCCGTCTGAGCACCGTATCATCCACCTTGTGGCAGGGTACAAGACCAGTAAAGAAATCGCCGATGAGCTGGGTATCAGCGAAAAAACAGTCAGCAATCACCGGATGAACATCACCCGAAAACTATCGCTTTCCGGTAAAAACAGTCTCCTGCGCTTTGCCATTGAAGCCACGGGGGGCAGTAAACCGGGGTTCTGAAGGCAGGCCGGCGGCAAACAATCGTTGGGGTTGGTTTGTATTAGTAGGTAACTAAAACAAACCCACATGGAAATTAAATCTTCCACCAAGTACTTTGCCGAAATGATAGGCACATTTGCCCTTGTATTTTTTGGGTGCGGCGCAGCCGTGGTATCGGGGGTGAGTGCCTCCGGTCCGGCGGGCATCGGCCTGCTGGGGATCGCCTTTGCGTTCGGGCTTGCAGTACTGGTGATGTGCTATGCTATCGGGGGCATCTCCGGATGTCATATAAATCCAGCCATTACCATTGCGATGTTAACCGCCGGCAAGATCAAAGTTGGCGATGCACTTGGTTACATCATTGCACAATGTATTGGCGCAGTGATTGCCGCATGGGTGCTATGGTGCATTCAGAAAGGCCTTCCCGGCTGGCAGGCGGGCGAATGGGCACTTGGCTCCAATGGCTGGGGCGAAGGCTACGGAGCCGGTTATAATACCGCATCCGCATTTATCGCAGAAGCCGTACTCACTTTCCTTTTCCTGTTCGTTATTTTCGGAGCAACCGGCAAATGGGGCAATGGCACCACCGCCGGTGTTGCCATCGGTCTTACACTTACCTGTATCCACCTCTTTTGTATCCCCATCACCGGCACTTCCGTTAACCCGGCGCGCAGCCTCGGACCCGCACTTTTCGCAGGAGGCAATGCCCTTCAGCAACTCTGGCTGTTTATTGCAGCTCCAATAGTGGGAGGCATTGCTGCTGCAGTTGTGTGGCGGGTGATGGACAAATCATAAGCACCACTACCTATATAATTAAGTACTACTACCGTGCGGCAAATTATTTGCCGCACTTATTTTTGCTGCCATACAACAGACCTCAAAACAGCAGCGATCATGATCCGGCAGGGTTCCGTTATTTACAATCCTTTTAACCAGGAGCAGTTTACTTTCCTACAGACACATGCCAGCACCGATGGTGCCTACGTGCAGATCGCAGCTGTGGTAGGGCCCGGTGGGGAAACTGCCTGTGGTGCTCTCCGCCATCAGCACCCGGTTCAGGAAGAAAGGTTTATTGTACACTCCGGCAGCTTATGGATGGAAATCGGCCGTAAAACCCGGCTTTATCAAGCAGGAGAGCAGGTGGTGGTACCCGCAGGAATGCCTCATGCCTGGCGCAATGCCAGTAAATCGGAAGCTTTGCATTTCACCTATGAGATCGCTCCGGCCATGCAATGGGAACGCATACTGGAAACCCTATGGTCGCTTTCTCAAAAAGGCGCCCTTAACCGGAAAGGCAGTGCATGCTTTCTGCAACTTGCCACTACTTTACATCATTATCCCGACCATTGTTATATGGCCGGCATTCCGGTAGTGCTGCAGAAATGGGTGTTTAAAATGGTGGCTGTGGCTGCAAAATGGATGGGGTACCGGCCCTTTCATAAATACCGGGGAGTGGGTGGATTATAAATTCGGTTCAGGTTATTCATACATACGGGATAAGTTACAAAAGATGCTTCTAATGAAGAGATGGTATGGCTGGAGCAATCCGGTCTTATCAATGAAGCTGAAAAAAAGGCCGCGCTGTTTCCAGCGCGGCTATTTTTATTATACTGTTTCCTTCAAAGCAGCACGCACCGCGCGTGCGGCGCTCACCATGTTCCGGAGGGCAGCCTCCGTCTCCGGCCACTTCCGTGTTTTAAGCCCGCAATCAGGGTTCACCCAGATGTTGCGTGCGGGCAAATATTCAGCAGCCTTGTGCAGCAGTGATTCCATCTCTGCGGCTGTAGGTACGCGGGGTGAGTGAATATCATATACACCCGGCCCTATCTCATTCGGATACCGGAAATCCGCAAATGCTTCCAGCAACTCCATCTGCGAACGCGATGTTTCTATCGTAATCACATCTGCATCCATGGCAGCAATATGCCGGATGATATCATTGAAATCACTATAACACATATGGGTGTGAATCTGCGTATTATCCTGCACACCCGATGCGGACACACGGAAAGCTTTCACAGCCCATGACAGATACTGTTCCCGGTCAGACTGCCGGATGGGCAATCCTTCCCGGATAGCAGGCTCATCTATCTGAATAATACCGATACCTGCTTTCTCCAGTGCCACCACTTCATCGCGGATCGCTAATGCGATTTGTGCGGTAGTTTCGGCACGGGGCTGATCGTCGCGTACGAAAGACCACTGCAGAATTGTTACCGGCCCTGTAAGCATACCCTTCATAGGCAGGCTGGTACAAGATTGTGCGAACACCGACCAGCGCACGGTCATATCTTCTTCGCGGCTCACATCACCATAAATCACCGGAGGCTTAACACACCGGCTGCCATAGCTCTGCACCCAGCCGTGTTGCGTGAAGGCAAACCCTTCCAGCTTTTCCCCGAAATACTCCACCATGTCGTTCCTTTCGAACTCACCATGTACCAGTACATCGAGCCCGATGCTTTCCTGCAGGCGGATGGTTTCGCGGGTAGCAGCTTCCAGTGCCTGCTCGTATTGAGCAGCTAAAAGATCCCCTTTCTTATAAGCAGCACGCAAAGAGCGGATATCCGCAGTTTGCGGAAATGAGCCGATGGTGGTGGTGGGATAAAGCGGCAGGCGGAAACGTTGCTGCTGCAGCTGCTGCCGTTGCAGGAAGGAAGACTTACGTTGCGCATCAGCTTCAGTAATGCCGGCTACGCGTGCTTTCACGGCCGGTTTATGGATTCGGGAAGAAGCCGCCCGGGCTGCGATAGCAGTTTTGTTCGCATCCAGCAGTGAAGTATTGCCTTGGAAGATGCTGTTCAGCTCATCCGTTTCGATGAGCTTCTGTTTTGCAAAAGCCATCCAGGACCGCAGCTCCGCATCCAGTTCAGTTTCAAGGTCGAGGTCGGCAGGTGTATGTAACAGCGAACATGATGTTGCGATCATCACCCTGTTTTCACCCAGTACACTTACTGCTTCACGAATGAACTCCAGTGAGCGGCTGTAGTTATTCTTCCAGATATTCCGCCCGTCGATCACTCCAAGAGACAGCGACATTTTCGGCGGAAGCAATGGCAGCAAACTCTTCAGCTGATCCGGTGCACGTACCAGATCGATATGCAGGCAGCACACCGGCAGTGACGCAGCAAGTTCTGCATTATCACGCAAACCTTCGAAGTAAGTGGCTACTAATGTGCGCAGCCCTTTGCAATGCTTCGCGATCTCTGCATAGGCATAACGGTAGGCTTCCGCCGCACCGGCAGGCAGGTCTGTACCGAGGAAGGGTTCATCCAGCTGTACCCATGCAGCACCATTATCGCGCAGGCGTTGCAGTACTTCAATGTAAACGGGCAGGAGTTTGGGCAACAGTTCCAGGCGGTGGAAGCCCGGTTCTTTTTCTTTACCCAGCAGCAGGAAAGATACAGGCCCAACCAGAACAGGCTTGGGGGTAGCTTTGAGCAGATGCTTCGCTGCATCGAAGGCATTGAACACTTTGTTGGAGAACAGGCGGAACGACTGGTTCTTCCTGAACTCGGGCACGATGTAATGATAATTTGTGTCGAACCACTTGGTCATTTCCATGGCGGTGAGATCGAGTCCGTGTTGCTGATACCCGCGTGCCATGGCAAAGGCCAGATCGGCTTCCGTGTTCTGGGGGATGTCAGTAACTACGGGGGCGTAACGGTCAGGAATGGCACCCACGAGGAGCGACATGTCGAGTACATGATCGTAGAAACTGAAATCATTGCAGGGGATGAGATCCATCCCGGAAGATTCCTGCAGTCGCCATTGTTCTTCCTGCAGGCGTTGTGCGGTAACGAATAGTTCCTGGCGGCCGATACGGCCCTGCCAATAATCTTCGCAAGCTTTTTTGAGCTGGCGGCGGGCTCCCATGCGTGGGTAGCCGAGGGTGTGTTTAAGCATACGCAAAAAACTTTTTGGTGAAACATTAAGTGACTTAATGCTCCTTACGGTTTTCGTACGCTTTCAGGAGATGGGAGAAGGCACAGAACGGCATAACGGGGCATAGTTTGCCCATTATGGTTCCTGACCATTGCTTCAAATCGCGAAAGCATGATCTTGCATAGCGGGCAAGTATCCTGGCTTGTAACATTACCGCCGTTCTTCTCATCCTGTTCAGGTCAGGACAATGAACGTTGGGGGCGGTAACTATTAGCAGTTACTTACAGTTGCGCGACAGCCCGTGATTTGCACACGGTTCCTTTTTAAAGACGGCTTCCGCCGTCTACCGCACTATGGAAAGAATGAATCGGGTAAAGAACTCGGGGCCAAAGATAGGAATGTCATCCATCAAAACCTATAACCAACTACTTTGTTAACGGGCATTAACCAATAAATATTTTGGCACAGTATATGCAAATACTGGTGCGTAACGGCTTATACCTATCATATTAGATATTAACGGATAGCCATATAGAAGATCAGACGTATACCTGTATACTCGCCTCCATTATTATTGAACTACCACTTTAGCAGCATAGATCACAAAAATCAGCGCATCCGCGCCGGGAGCTTCGTGCGCCTATGCTAATGTGGGTAACAGCGACTTGTATATGAAAAGGATATTGGTAATTGAAGATGATTTATTAATGATTCATGTAGTAGAGTTGATCATTAAAAAAGAAGGACATCATGCAGACCTCGCCTATAACGGAAAAGAAGCGGCCATGTTATTAGGAACATATGATTACGACCTGGTAATCGCCGACCTGAAATTGCCTTTCCCTTATCTGAACGAGCTGACGGAACAGCTGCGCATACAGCGCCAGCAAAAGCTGCTGCCGATCATCATGATGCTGCCTGCCTATTTCGTCATGGAAAGTATTTCTTCCTGGTTTGGTATGGAAGCAGAAGAAATCATCATAAGGCCTTTCAGTCCACACGAGTTAACCGCCAAAATTCAGGCACTCATTTAATGGAAGCCCTCTCGCTTCACGCCTGCTATTCCTAATCCCGGCCTTCCGGTCACAGCTTTTTATTAGCTGGTGGCCGGCGCCGGTGCAGGATAACCCTTTAGTCACTATCATTATTGTGAACGCGTTTTTGGCCGGCTTTGCCCGGCCTTTTCGTGTATCTGTTAGCACTACAGGTATATAAACCCGGAATAGCGATATTTGCGGCATGGACATTTTTACCATTCAGGTAGACGACCGGCAGTTTGAAGTAAAGCCTTTTGTGAAAGGGTACGGTATGGCTTTTCATGTAGATACAGGCGACGGGCTGGTGGTTTTTGAGCTGGATGAAGAAGATCAGCTGAGGGCACTTTCACAGGGCGATGTACCTCCGGATGCAGCACTGGTGGGCCGTATCGCCGATGCGATCGTAGCGCGCTTTGCCTGAATTGCCAATTTATTTAGCTATATTTGCTAATATAATTAGCTAAATGATTGCCCTGGTTGACTGCAATAACTTTTACGTAAGCTGCGAAAGGCTCTTCCACCCCGGCGTACTCGGCCGGCCGGTAGTAGTACTCAGTAATAACGACGGGTGCGTGATATCCCGTTCTGAAGAAGCCAAAACCCTCGGCATACGGATGGGCGCCCCTGCATTTTTCATGGAAGAACTGCTGCAGCGCCACCAGGTAGCCGTCTTCTCCTCCAACTACACCCTCTATGGCAGTCTTTCCCAACGCGTCATGCAGGTCCTTTCTTCCTTCGCCCCGGAGATGGAAGTTTACAGTATTGACGAAGCCTTCCTCGACCTTTCCGGCCATACCAGCCTCCCCACCCTTGCTGCGGCCATCCGTGCAGGGGTACTGCACGATGTAGGCCTGCCTGTTTCTGTGGGCGTAGCACCCACCAAAACCCTCGCCAAGATGGCTAACCGCGCTGTCAAAAAGAACAAACTTCCAGAAGGCTTCCTCGTGCTGGATTCCCCTGAAAAAACCGAAGCAGTGTTAGCTGCCACGCAGGTGGAAGATATCTGGGGCATCGGCCCCCAGTACGCCGCCATGCTCCATCAGAAAGGCTTCCATAACGCACGTGACCTTTCCCTCGTTCCGGACGACTTTGCCCGGCGCGAACTCACCGTTGTGGGCCTCCGCCTCGTGCGGGAGCTTCGCGGAATCCCCTGCATAGCACTGGAAGAAGCTACCCCACCTAAAAAGGCCGTGTGTGTAGCCCGCTCATTCGGGCAGCTGCTTACCCAAAAAACCGATATACAGGAAGCCCTCGCCAACTACGCCGCCGTTGCCGCACAGAAGCTGCGGGCACAAAACTCCCGCGCTACCGTTATACAGGTGTTCGTACAAACCAACAACTTCCGTGGCCAGGATGCGCAGTATCACCGCTCCGTAAATGTGCGGCTGCCGGTGCCTGCCAATTCCACGCGCGAACTCATCCGTCATGCACTGCTCGCACTGGACCATATCTTTAAACCGGGATACAATTACAAGAAAACCGGCATTACCGCAATGGACCTTGTGCCAGACACGGAGGTGCAGGAAAACCTTTTCGAGACGACCAACCACGACAGGGAGCGAAAACTGATGCAGGCGCTCGACGGTATCACACGGCATTTTGCAGGGAAGCCCGTGCTGCGGTTTGCCGTGCAGGGCGGCGATAAGAAATGGACACTGCGGCAGGAGCGCCTTTCACCCTGCTATACAACCCGCCTCCATGAAATCATTAAAGCCAAACCGGAATAATGCATAACCCGCTTGCCATATTGCGCCCGGCAGTACTGGAAGGGCTTCTCGATGCGGGGCACCGGTGGTTCGTACGGCAGGATTATCCGCGAGGCATGCACCCTTCGCTGAAAGCATCCCTCCTGCTCTCTCCCCACCGCTCCCTCACCGAAGCCCGCGCTCATATGGAAGCTATAGCAGGAGACCCGCACCGGCATCTCTACGATGCCGAAGCCCCGGCAGACCGGGAACGCCTCTTTATGGCAGCCGGCCAGCCGGAAGGCTATCACATATACATTGCACTCCTTGCCAAAAAGAAATGGAGCCCGGACCCGGCCACCGGAGCAGCCATCAAACAATACATCCGTGTGCATACCAACTGGAAGGCCGACCGGAAAGAAGACCTTGCCGTTACGCTCTTTATTCAGTTTGGCGAACTTTTTCTTAATTTGAAAACGAAACAGGAAGAAATCAAAATACCCTTCTCCGATATCGAAAAAACCTGATCCCATGTGTTACGACCTTTCATTCTCTGCCAGCATAGCATCCGTGTTCGACTATCTGCCCGAACTAAAAGATATGGGCCAGCTGGATCTCCACTTCGAACCTACTTTTCACAAAGTGGCGCAGGGATACCCCAAGTGGCCGGTGGTATTGCACAACAATAATGAATACAAGCTGCAGAAATTCGAATGGGGCGTAATTCCGAACTATATGAAAACGCCTGAAGAAGTAAAGAAAGGCAGGAAATGGATGGTAAATGCACGGGCTGAAAAAGTGCTGGACCCAAAAGCTTATTGGAACCGCATCCGTAAAAACAGATGCCTCGTACCTGCTACCGGCTTCTTTGAGCATCGCGAAATTCCGGGATGGAAAAACAAAGTACCTTATTACATACACGTCAAAGACCGTGAGATATTCTTTATTGCCGGACTGTACGCATGGTCTCACATCCCCAATCCTGAAACGGGCGAGATCCCGGGTACTTTCACGCTTATTACCCGCGATGCTAACGACATCATGAGCCGCATCCATAACGGCGGAGATAATGCCGGACGCATGCCCCTCATCTTACCCCGCGAACTGGAAAAAGAGTGGCTGCGCCCCGACCTGTCAGACGAAGGCATTAAATCCATCCTCTCCTACAGCATTCCTTCAGAAGAGCTGGCTTACTGGACGGTCAATTCCGTACGTAAAGCCAAACCCGACGACGAAAGCGTAATCGCGGAAACGGACTGGACCGAGCTTCCTGCATTGTGAACTTTAACAGAAACTAACTTGCTTTGATAACACGCAGCCTGTATTTGGATTGCTTGCGCAGGTACTGACCGATTACACGGTAAAGCCGGTCAAATTCGATGGGCTTGATGAGATATTCATTTACGCCCGCGGCCTTGGCTTCATCCTGCTGCTCGTTAAATGCATCTGCAGAAATAGCGATTACAGGGATATGAGCGAGCACAGGGTCTTTACGCAATTCTACGATTACTTCCAGCCCCGTCATGCGTGGCATATGCATATCCATGATAATGATATCAGGATGCACTTTACGCGCGAGCATCAGCCCTTCTTCCCCGTTATTGGCTATATGCAGCTCAACCCCTACGTTAGAGAAAAACCGCTGCATGATGAGCTGGTTGATCTCACTGTCTTCCATGAGCAATACACGCGTCCCTTCAGGAAAGACAGCATAATCATGCTGCATACCGGGTGTATTATCAAGCGGCTGCAACCCTCCTGTAACGGACTCTGCATTGAGCGGAAGCGTTACCGTGAAAGCAGTGCCTGCTCCGGGATGGCTCCAAACGGATATGCTGCCTCCCATCATTTCCGCGATGCGCCGGGTAATGGTAAGGCCAAGGCCTGTACCTCCATAGTTCTCCTGTATGGATGCATCGGCCTGCTCAAAGGGCTGGAAAATAACACGCTGTTTATCTTCAGGGATACCGATGCCTTCGTCTGACACGCGAATGCACCATTGCATGGACTCTTTGCGGAAACAGTGCAGCGTTACTTTCTTTTTTTCCGGGGAAAATTTGATGGCGTTACCCAGCAGGTTGTTAACGATTTGGGTGAGATGGACACGGTCGCCATAAATAATAGACGGCAGTCGGTTATCGATCTGCAGCTGAATGGCGATATCCTTCACCTGTGCGGCATTCTGATAGATGGCTGAAACACCGCGCAGCCAGTCGCGCAGGTTAAATGGTTCCGGCTGTACCTGGTCAATTTTACCAGCTTCGATGCGGGCCAGTTCCAGTACATTGTTAACGATTTCAAGGAGGGTGTGGCCGCTGGTACTGATACTTTCTATATAAGCCAGCGCATTTTGAGGAATGCGGTTACGGTTGTCGATTTCATTCAATAGCAGGTAGGTCATCCCGATCACTGCATTGAGGGGGTTCCGGATCTCATGACTGATCTCTCTGAGGTAGGCCGACTTGGCAAGATTTGCTTTTTCTGCTGCATCCCGGGTTTGCATGAGTGCTTCCCGGGCTTCTTCCAATTCCTTCAATTGTGCGGTAAGGAGCTTATCCTGTTCACGCAGCTGACGGTTACTGTTTTTGAGGTTGCTGATCATCTCTTCCATTACTATGTTGCCATCCCTGAGTGCCTTGGTGCGGGCATCCACTTCCTGTGCGAGATGTTCATTATAAGCGGATAGTTTGGCGTTGATCACTTTCAGTTCTGATTCTTTGCGAAGTACCAGGTCATTTTTGCGGTTAAGTGACTCATTCTTTTTCTGCAAACGCTTCAGGAGGCCGGTAATATTCAACTGATAGAATCTGATGACCATGAAATTGAGGGTAAGCACCACGGTCATAATGAGCCATCTGAAAAAGAACAATTCCTGCCGCGACATTTCCATCGGGCTGATCAGCTGGTAATAGTAATTCGTTTCAAGTAAGGCCAGGCACACGAGGATCATGAGCAGGCACATAAAGCGCAGTTCTTTTTCGTCAGGGGTGCAGATAAGGAGTGGTACACCGATCAGGAAGAGGCCAAGAAAATGTACCTGTGTGCTTTCACCGAAAGTAGCGCCGTAATACAGCATTACCATGCAGAATACGAACATCAGCGAAAACTTGGCGGTACCATACCAGCCAACCCGGTTAAAGGCGAGAATGGAAAGGAAACCGCAGACGAAACCTATAGCGGTGTAGAGAATGGACCAGTCCCCTGAAATCCACGCAAGTGTAACCCCGCAGAATGCGCAAAGGAGTGCGGTGATAAAACTGAAGGAATTTACCACCATCAAACGCTTTACGTCGCCTCCTTTGCGGTCTGGCTGAAGCCCTATACGTTTAATGATATTGAACCATCCCGTTAACATTCAAAAAGCTCTCTTCTATAATTTACGGAATTTTCCCCAAAAGGCCCGGAACAAATCTTTCCGGTGCAGAATGGGCGCATGAAGACTATACTTCCCCTTCAGAACAGCAACAAGCCTTTAACAAATCCGGCTTTTGCAAAAAATTAGCCCGATAAACATCGGGCCAGGGGTGATAACTCTCCAAAATTTATATTTGAACTTACTGGTATCGACGATCTTGATGCTGGCGAAAATTACCGAGACACCCCGGTAAGATTTGTTAAATAGTCGTTAACAGAAAAATGTAAAATAACAAGTCCGGGGAGACCCCCAGACCTGCTAAATACGCTCCAATTTAACTTTATGGTGGTGCTTAGTGTAAGCCTAACCCTACCATGGTGCCCCAAAATTAGATGCCTTAACCCCCTATACGTGTTAAATGATTGTTATTGAAGGCGGCCCCAATACTTATATGTTTGCGTTTGGCACTACTTTACTAACTTGATGAATATCAGGAACGCCGCCTGACCTTTATCAGAACCCCGGATAATACGTACGACTACTTTTGTACAAATAAAACCCTTGGCATGCCATCAGTCGAAATACTCAGCCGCATTCAATTCGCCTTTACCATTGCCTTCCACTACATCTACCCGCCGCTTAGCATCGGACTGGGCGTATGCCTCGTTATCATGGAAGGCATGTACCTCCGCACCGGCATTAAACTGTATGAAGACATTACCCGCTTCTGGATCAAAATTTTCGCACTCATCTTCGGCATTGGCGTAGCCACAGGCATTGTCATGGAATTCGAGTTTGGCACTAACTGGGCCACCTATTCCCGCTACGTGGGTGATATATTTGGCAGCGCGCTAGCTGCAGAAGGCATCTTCGCCTTCGCACTGGAATCCGGCTTCCTGGGCATCCTGCTCTTTGGCTGGAACCGTGTCAGCAAAGGCGTCCACTTCTTTTCCACCATCATGGTAGCCCTTGGCTCCATCTTTTCTGCCCTCTGGATCGTAATCGCCAACTCCTGGCAACAAACACCCACCGGGTATATGATTGAGGGAGAAGGTCTGCAGGCCCGTGCCGTTATTACCGATTTCTGGGAAATGGTATTTAATCCCTCATCAGTCGACCGTTTTTCTCACGTCATCCTAGGTTCCTTCCTTGCAGGGGCGTTTCTTGTGATGAGTGTTGGTGCCTGGTACATCGTCCGCAACCGCTTTGTTGAGCCTGCCAAAGCCATGTTCAAGGTTGGTCTTTCCGTTGCTGCAATTGCCGCACTGGCACAGCTGTTTACCGGGCACCGCTCAGCAGAATATGTCAGCCACTATCAGCCCGCCAAGCTTGCAGCTATGGAAGGCCATTGGGATAGTTCCGCTGTAGCTCCCATGTATCTCTTTGGCTGGGTCGATAACAAGTCCGGCAAAACTACCGGGCTTGCAGTACCAGGCGGATTATCCTTTCTTACCCACGGATCTTTCCAGGCATCCGTTACAGGGCTTAATGCCTTCCCGGTTACGGAGCGCCCTACAGCCGTGAATTTCGTGTTTCAGACATATCATATCATGGTGGCTATTGGCATGATGCTGATAGCCCTTACGCTGGCAGCGCTGTATTTCCTGTGGCGGAAACAGCTGTTCAATAAAAAATGGCTGATGACGCTCTTCGTTTGGGCAGTGCTGCTGCCACAGGTGGCCAATCAGGCCGGCTGGTATGCCGCTGAGGTGGGCCGCCAGCCCTGGGTGGTATATGGCCTTCTCCGTACTTCTGACGCCCTCAGTAAGGATGTAAAGGCCAACCAGGTGATGTTCAGCCTCATACTCTTTACCCTCGTATACGCTTTACTGTTCGTTCTGTTCATCTATCTGCTTAACAAGAAGATTCAGCACGGTCCGGCTATGACGCATAACGAAGAAGATGAAAGCGATGCGTTTTCCAAACGCAATATCAAACAACTGCAAAACCCTGAACACTAAAACGCTAACTATGGAAACAATTTTTGGTCTGGATTTACCCACGCTGTGGTTCCTCGTGATAGGGGGGCTTATTACGGGTTATGGTGTGCTCGACGGGTTTGATCTTGGTGCAGGGGCATTACATCTGTTTTTTAATAAAGAAGAAAGCCGCCGTCTTGCGCTGAATGCTATCGGTCCGGTATGGGATGGCAATGAAGTGTGGCTGGTAATTGCCGGAGGCGCGCTGTTTGCAGGGTTCCCCCTGGTATATGGTACGATCCTTTCCATCTTCTATGTTCCGTTCATGCTCTTTCTGGTAGCGCTTATTTTCCGGGGCATATCCATCGAGTTCAGGGGCAAGGAACCTATGGCCTGGTGGCGTAAAATGTGGGATGTGGCTTATATGGTTTCCAGTACAGGCATCACCCTGTTGCTGGGGCTGATATTGGGCAACCTCATCCATGGACTGCCCATGAACGAAAAACACGAATTCACCGGCGGGCTGCTCACATTCTTCCATCCATATGCACTCCTTATCGCCGTTACCACCCTATCGTTGTTCATGCTCCATGGCGCAATTTATCTTGTCATGAAAACGGAAAACCGGTTATATGCCAAGCTTACGGTATTGGTAAACAACTGTAGTAAATTCTTCATTCTCTGCTTCATTCTGTCTTCCATGGTTACGCTCATCTATATCCCGCATATGACGGATGAGTTTAAAGAGCATCCCTGGCTGTTTGTTTTACCCATGCTGGCAGTGCTTACCGTGCTCAATATTAAGCGGAACATTGATGCGAGGAAGTATTTCACGGCATTCGTCTTTTCCAGCTGTATAACCGCTATTCTGCTGATTTTATTCGCCATTGGGCTATATCCCAACATCGTTATCAGCACAACAAACCCTGCTTTCAGTATCAGCATTTACGAAGCCGCATCTTCCCCTAAATCTTTGAAAATCATGCTGTTGATTGCAGCAATCGGTACCCCGCTCGTAATCTCCTATACCATATTCGTATTCTGGACTTTCCGCGGCAAGGTAAAACTCAATGAAATGAGCTACTAACGGCATTTCCATAAAATAAGAAGCCCCGGCAAGGAATTGCCAGGGCTTTACCATTTAACCTAACTATATGCTGTAACAGCAACTAGTATCTTTAATATGTTGAATATGTTATGTCGCCTGTTTAATAGTTAGACGTTGAACGAAGGAAAAACATGCGTGTTGAAACATGTTTTTCAAAAATATTTTCCGGTAACCGGGGAAGGAACATTACTGCCGGCATAAAGACCGTTAAAAGCAGGAAAAGTTTAACCAAGGACAAATAGTCATTATTTTTGAGTCATGAACCGTATCGACCGTTTAACCGCTATACTCATACAACTGCAGGGGAAGAAGATCGTGAAAGCACAGGAAGTCGCAGACAGGTTTGACATTAGTTTGCGCACTGTTTACCGCGATGTGAAAGCCCTTATGGAAGCCGGCGTGCCCATTGGTGCCGAAGCGGGAACGGGGTATTATATCGTGGAAGGATACCATCTGCCTCCCGTTATGTTCAACCGAAATGAAGCTGCCGCACTCCTCACCGGTGAAAAGCTCATGGAAAAACACAGCGACCAGTCTAACCACCAGCAATTCAGCAATGCCATGCAGAAAATTAGGGCTGTTCTTCGGGGGAGCGATAAGGATTTTCTTGAATCGCTCGATGAAAACATCGCGGTGTTGCGCGATACCCGGGCAAATGATCAGCAATTCCCCAACCGCTTCCTCAGCGATATCCAGGAAGGGCTGGCCAACCAGAAAGTACTTTCTGTGGAATACTATTCTTTTTACAACGACAGTACTTCCCGCCGGGAAATTGAACCCATTGGCATCTTCCATATGAACAGCAGCTGGCACCTCATTGGCTGGTGCCGCCTCCGTGGCGATTACCGCGACTTCCGTGCTGATCGTATCAAAAGCCTGCAACTTACCGGACAGGGGTTCGACAAATCGAAACGCATCACTTTACAGGAATACATTACAAAAGAATTTGAGGCAGATCCGGACCAGCCCAGCCTGATACAGATTCGCATCTCGCACGAAATCGCGCGTTGGCTGGGACAACAGAAATATCATTACGGATTTGTACAGGAGAGAACAGAAACTGATTATGTGGAGATGGACTTCCTTTACCACAGCCTCCATTACTTTTCCCGCTGGCTGCTTATGCTGGGAAAACATGCATCAATAGTAGCACCGGAGGATTTAAAGGTTATCATCCGGCAGCAAATTTCTGAATTAAATGGACATCACTCCTGACATAAGGTTGTCATCCCCACCGGTTTCCTTTGCATAAATCTTTGTTATGCAGAAAACTGATTTAGCCAAAATACAGAAGCAATATTACCGGGCGCGGCCCACACCGGAACTGGTGACCATTGCACCCGGACAATTTTTAACGGTGGAAGGCAGCGGTGATCCGTATGCCGGGGAGTTCCGTGCCAAGATAAAGGCATTGTGGGCAACGGCATTCAATATCCGCAAGATCTGCAAGTTACAGGGCAATGATTTCCGTATGCCTGCGCTTGAGGGCTATTGGTGGGCCAATAGTGGCGATCCATTGCCTAGTGTAACCACAGCAGAGTGGAACTGGAAGCTGGCACTTCAGATGCCTGCATTCGTTTCCCGCGGGGATTGCCGGCAGGCTGCGGCACTGGCAGGCAATAAGCGCCTCCCCTTCCTCGATGCCCTGCGGTTTGAAGCAATCCCACCGGCACTGGCTGTACAGATCCTGCATACGGGTTCTTATTACGAAGAAGAGGCTTCCGTAAGCCGGCTATATCAATATATGCGGCAGCATCACCTCGAGGTGAATGGCGTACATCATGAAATTTATCTGAATGATCCGGGGAAAACTCCGGTGGATAAGTTGAAAACGATCCTTCGTTTGAATGTAAAGGCGGGGTGAGAAAGCAGGGAGGTTATTTTTCGTCGCCCCCGATGCCCAGCAGTTCGATGGCCTGAGAAGCCGCGATCTGGCTGGCATCTTTTTTATTAAAGGCTTTGCCGGTGCAGATGAGTTCACCGTCGAGCATGGCGCCTACGGTGAAGATGCGGCGGCCATTATCCATTTGTTCTTCAATAAGCTCAAACTCGAGGGATTTACCGTTCTTGTTCGCCCATCCATAGAGTTTGTTCTTGTGATTCATCTCTACGATTTCGAGCGCTTCGAGATCGATGTAGGGAACGAGGATGCGTTTATGAACGAACTGTTTGGTTTGGTTATAGCCACGGTCGAGGTAAACAGCACCTACAAGTGCTTCGAGGGTATTACCGAATATCTGGGAGATTTTGAGGAAGGAGTTGTATTTGTCGTAGATCGTTAGTTTGCGGAGGCCCATTTTGATGGCGATATCGTTGAGCTGTTGGCGGTTAACGATTTTGGACCGCATTTCGGTGAGGTATCCTTCTGTTTTGTAGGGGTATTTCTTAAAGAGATAGTCTCCGATGATGGCACCGAGGATGGCATCGCCGAGGTATTCCAGGCGCTCATTGCTCTCAAGGAATTTCTCCTTGCTGGAACGGTGGCTCAAAGCGACTTCGTACAGTGCCAGGTTGCCCGGGTGAAACCCGAGCAGGTTGTAGAGGTCTTTGTACAATCGCTTTTTCCCGTATAACAGTTTATATAGGAATCCTGGAATTAGTTTCACACAATCAAGGAACAAATTTTTTGAAAATAACGGAGGCGTTATGCCCGCCAAACCCGAAGGTGTTGCTAAGGGCCGCTCTCACTTCTCTTTTTTGTGCAACGTTAAAAGTGAAATTCAGATGGGCATCCAGCTGGGGGTCGTCAGTGAAGTGGTTGATAGTGGGAGGTACCAGCCCTTCAAGAATACTCTTGATGATAGTGATGGATTCCACGGCTCCGGCTGCTCCGAGGAGGTGGCCGGTCATGGATTTGGTGGAGCTGATATTGAGTTTATAAGCAGCTTCTCCAAATACCTGCTGAATGGCCTTTACTTCCGCAATGTCGCCCAGCGGAGTAGAGGTTCCGTGTACATTGATGTAATCGATGTCTTCCGGCAGGAGGTTCGCGTCTTTCAGCGCCTGGTTCATCACATTGGTGGCTCCAAGCCCTTCGGGGTGGGGAGCGGTGATGTGATGGGCATCTGCAGAAGCACCGCCGCCGGCGAGCTCAACATAGATTTTTGCGCCGCGGGCCATGGCATGTTCGTAGCTTTCCAGCACCAGAGCGCCGGCGCCTTCGCCCATTACAAAACCATCGCGGTCCAGGTCAAATGGCCTGGAGGCTGTTTTGGGATCGTCGTTCCGCTCACTGAGCGCCTTCATGGCGTTAAATCCGCCAACACAAGGCTCATTGATGATGTTTTCCGATCCACCGGAAATGATTACGTCCGCCTTTCCGTAGCGGATGGTGTACATGGCTTCTATCAGCGCGTTGGTGGCAGATGCGCATGCAGATACCACCGAAAAGTTAGGGCCTCTGAAACCATGACGCATGGATATGTGCCCTGCGGCAATATCCAGAATCAAACGGGTGATCAGGAAAGGGCTGAAACGTGGTGTTCCGTCCCCGGAATGAAATTCCTTTAATTCGTTTGTGAAATTGATCATCCCGCCAACGCCCGTACCCCAGATCACGCCAACCCTGTCAACATCCACGGAGTTGCGGTCGATTTTCGCGTCCGCTACTGCCTGATCGGCTGCAATGACTGCGGTTTGCGTGAACGGGTCCATTTTGCGTGCATCCTTCTTATCCATGAAATCCACGGGATCGAAGTTTTTCAGCTCACAGGCAAAACGGGTCTTGAATTTGGAAGCATCAAACTGCTTGATATAATCAGCGCCCGATACACCGGTCGCCAATCCCTGCCAGAAAGCATCTACGGAATTGCCGAGCGGTGTCAGCGCGCCTAAACCTGTAACGACTACTCGTCTTGGTTGCATTAAAACAGTTCTGATTTGTTGGATTATTTAACGTGTTCTTCCAGGTAAGCTACTGCCTGGCCAACAGTGGTGATTGTTTCTGCTTGTTCGTCAGGAATGGAGATGTTGAATTCTTTTTCGAATTCCATGATCAGTTCTACCGTATCCAAAGAGTCAGCGCCCAGGTCGTTGGTAAAGGAGGCTTCAGGAGTTACCTCGGCTTCGTCAACGCCTAATTTGTCAATAATGATCTTTTTAACTCTTGATGCAATGTCTGACATAATTTTAAGTGTTTTTGGTTTAAAACTTGACTGCAAAAATATAATTTTTATTCAATTGCCAAGGATTCGGGGGAATTTTAACCCAGATTTTCCAAAGGCTTAACAACATTGCCTTCGCAAACGCCCTACAGTAGCGGATTCCCGCTTGCACTGCATACACGCCTGCAAACATATTACACTGCATCTTCATCCTTCCAAACCCCTTTTTTACAGGTTTTATCCCCCTTCACTCCCCTGCTTACACCATCCCGCAACCCCTGCCTCCCACCCCGGTTCCCCCATCTTCCCGTCACCTTCTCCCCACTTACACAACATCTGGCATATCTATTTTTACACCCTGTCTCCTATTACAAGCCCCCATCTTTTACCCGCCTCTTCCGGTACCGCCCGTACTGCTTTTAGCTGTTACGACATACAAGTTGACCATTCAACCGCAGAATCAGCCACTTAACCATATTTAAAACCGGAACAGGAACGGCTTGACGTCCAATTATTACATTTGTCCGGCTCCTAAATCCATTATCTTGCGGGGTAAAGCCCACGTTGCAAACCCTGGACCCGATCAGCGGCAAATAAACTTTATATAGACTGAAACATGCGAAATAAGACCTTACGAATCGTTATCCTGTTCCTCGTACTGGCTATAGCCGGCTTCTTTATTTATAAGCTGACAGCTAAAACCGAACCTAAAGCCGGAGGCCCCGCCGCAGGTGGTGCCAGGCCAGCCGGACGGCCCATTCAGGCTGATGCCTATGTCGTAAAACCTGTTAAACTCGACGAAATCATCGAAGCATCCGGAACACTCCAGAGTAACGAAGAAGTGGAACTCAAACCTGAGATCACCGGCAGAATCACCCAGATACATTTTAAAGAAGGCGCCAAAGTAGCCAAAGGCACCCTCCTTATTAAAATCTATGATGGAGACATCCTGGCCACCCTCCGCAAGCTGGAGCTGCAGCGTGAGCTTGCCCGCACCACCCTCGCCCGCCAGGAATCCCTCCTGAAGATCAACGGTATCAGCCGGCAGGATGTGGATGTAACCACCAACCAGGTGGCTGCCTATGGCGCCGATATCGAATACAACCGTGCCCAGCTCCAGAAAACTGAGATCCGTGCGCCCTTTAGCGGAACCATCGGTCTCCGCAATGTATCCGAAGGTGCTATTGTTGGCCCCACCACTATAATGACCACCCTGCAGCAGCTCGATCCGCTCAAGATCGACTTTGCCGCTCCCGAAAAATACCGCAATGCCATCCGTAAAGGCGAGCCTGTCTACTTCACCGTAACCGGCGATACCACCCGCTTCCGCGGCGCTATATACGCCATCGATCCCAAAATCGATCTGGCCACCCGCAGCGTAAAGATTCGTGCCGTAGTGCCCAATCCATCCGGAACCCTGTTCCCCGGCTCTTTCGCCCGCACCTCCATTCAGCTGAAGGATAATCCTAATGCCATCATGATCCCCTCCCAGGCAGTAATCCCCGGCACCCGCTTTAAGCAGGTGATAGTGGCAGACAGCGGCAGGGCCAAATTCGTGAACGTGGAAACAGGCGTCAGAACTGAAAGCAATGTGCAGATTATCAGCGGTTTGGAGATCGGTGACACCGTTATTACCACCGGCATCCTCCAGCTCAAACCCGGAATGCCCTTTAAATATAATAAGGTGCAATAGTGCGCTGCCCATCAAAACAGCGGTTCCCAGAACTTAACAAAGAAACTCATGAGCTTACCCTCCATATCACTTAAAAGACCCGTCCTCGCCATCGTGATGAACATCATCATCGTGATCTTCGGCGTAGTAGGGTTTACCTTCCTCGGGGTGCGCGACTTCCCCGCCATCGACCCTCCGGTCGTGAACGTCCGTACGTCGTACCCCGGCGCCAACTCCGACATTATCGAAACGCAGATCACCGAGCCGCTCGAAAAAGCCATCAATGGCGTGGCCGGTATTAAAAATATCTCATCGCTCAGCTCCCAGGGCTCCAGTAACATCACCGTGGAGTTTGAACTGAGTGAAGATCTCGAAGCTGCGGCCAATGATGTGCGCGACAAAGTGTCTCAGGCACAGCGCAACCTGCCGAACGACCTCGAAGCGCCTCCGGTAGTTTCAAAAGCCGATGCCAACTCGGACGCGATCATTTCCATGACCGTACAGTCCAACACCCACAACCAGCTCGAAATTACCGAGTACGCTAATAACGTACTGCTCGAACGGCTGCAAACCATACCCGGCGTGTCCGCCATTCAGGTGTGGGGTGAAAAGAAATACGCCATGCGTATCTGGATGGACCCCGCCCGCCTTTCTGCCTACTCCCTCACCCCCGGTGATGTACAGCTCGCCCTCCAGCGCGAGAACGTTGAGCTGCCTTCCGGGAAGATAGCCGGTAACGCTACTGAACTCACTGTACGCACCTTCGGCCGGCTGGATACGGAAGATGAATTCAATGAACTGATCATCAAAAACGTGAATGGTGCTGAAATCAGGCTGCGCGACGTGGGTCAGGCAGTACTCGGGCCGGAGAACGAAGAAACACAGCTGAAAGAAACAGGCATCCCCCAGATAGCCCTCGCCCTAATCCCGCAACCCGGCTCCAACTACGTAGCCATCTCAGAAGAGTTCTATAAAAGATATGAACAACTGAAAGAGGAAGTACCGGACGACTATACGCTCAACATCGCGATGGACAATACCGCGTTCATCAAGAAGAGTATCCACGAAGTACAGGAAACTCTCATCATCGCACTGGTGCTGGTGATCCTCATTGTATACCTCTTCTTCCGCGACTGGCTCATGGCTCTCCGACCTATCGTGGACATCCCGGTGTCGCTCATTGGTGCGTTCTTCATCATGTATATCTGCGGCTTCACCATCAACATCCTTACGCTGCTGGCCATCGTACTGGCTACGGGGCTTGTGGTGGATGACGGTATCGTGGTAACGGAAAACATTTATAAAAAGATAGAAGCAGGGCTGCCCCGCATGCGTGCCGCTAAGGAAGGATCGGAAGAAATCTTCTTTGCGGTTATCGCAACATCAGTAACCCTCGCATTCGTTTTTCTTCCCATCATCTTCCTCCAGGGCTTCGTGGGAAGCCTCTTCCGGGAGTTCGGGATCGTAGTGGCCGGTGCGGTACTTATTTCCGCATTCGTTTCGCTCACCCTCACCCCGGTGCTCAACGTGAAACTCGCACGCAAAACACATAAGCATTCCTGGTTCTACGAAAAAACGGAGCCTTTCTTCCAGTGGATGGAAAGAAGCTACAAGAATACACTCTCGTCATTCGTACAGGTGCGCTGGTTTGCCTGGGTAATTATCGTGGCATGTATAGGCATGATCTACGTACTGTTCACCAACATCCAGTCGGAGCTGGCTCCCGTGGAAGACCGCAGTACTTTCCGACTTTCCATCAACACGCCGGAAGGTACTGCCTACGATGCCATGGATAAATATGTGACCGACCTGGTAGACTTTATGAAAGATTCCATCCCGGAAAAGAAAGTAATCCTTTCCGTGACAGCACCCGGGTTCTCCGGTGCGGGATCTGTAAACACTGCCTTCTCCTTCGTAACGCTCCCCGAACCCAATGAGCGCCTCCGTTCGCAGAAAGATATCGTGAACATGGTGAACCGTAATATGTACCGGTTCCCCCAGGGCAAGGTTTTCGCTATCGAGCAGCAAACCATACAGGTAGGCCGCCGTGGTGGCTTACCCGTTGCTTTCGTGTTACAGAACGTAAACTTCGAAAAGCTCTCTGCCGTAGTGCCACGCTTCGTGGAAGAAGCCAGCGCACACCCCGTTTTCCAGGGCGTGGATATTGATCTTAAATTCAACAAACCGGAGCTGCGTATCCATATCAATCGCGCGAAAGCAAGCGAACTGGGCGTTTCCGTGGAAGATATTTCCTCCACACTGCAACTGGCGCTTTCCAACCGCCGCTTCGGATATTTCATCCGCAACGGTAAACAATACCAGGTAATGGGTCAGGTGTTCCGGGAAGACCGCGACGATCCTGTGGACCTGCAGAGCATCTACGTCCGCAACTCCCGTGGCGAAGCTATTCAGCTGGACAACCTGGTGACCATTCAGGAAGAAACCAGTCCACCCGTTATCTACCACTATAACCGTATGAAATCGGCCACTATTTCCGCAGGGCTTGCCCCGGGTAAAACCATTGGAGACGGTATCAACGCCATGGGTGAGATTTATATGAAGCTGGAAAAAGAAGGTGTGATCGATAATTCGTTCGATACTGCACTGAGCGGCTCCTCGCGTGACTACGCGGAATCCGGCTCCAATACCATGTTCGCATTGTTACTGGCGCTGATCCTGATCTACCTCGTACTTGCGGCGCAGTTCGAAAGCTGGGTAGACCCGCTGATCATCATGCTTACAGTACCCATGGCATTTGCAGGAGCATTCCTTTCGCTGAAGCTGTTCGATCAGACGTGGAACATCTTCTCCCAGATCGGGGTAATTATGCTGATAGGGCTGGTGACGAAAAACGGTATCCTCATTGTGGAATTTGCCAACCACATGCGCGATGCAGGAAAGGATAAAGCAGAAGCAGCCATCGAAGGCGCCGTCATGCGCCTCCGCCCGATCCTCATGACATCACTGGCCATGGCCCTGGGTGCATTACCCATTGCAATGAGCCTTGGTGCGGCATCTACCAGCCGTATACCGCTTGGTATCGTGATTGTGGGAGGTATTATGTTCTCCCTCGTGCTCACGCTGTACGTGATCCCCGCTGTGTACACTTACCTGAGCCGCAGGAAGAGGAACACGGAATTTGAAGACGCGGTAACTGAATCGAAAGTGCCCGAAGAAGCAGCTTCCGCCGCGCACGCCTAAAACATGCTAACAATGAAACTGAAACTGATATTATTCTCTGCCTCCCTGATCTTTGTCTTAACCAACGGCGCCAAAGCACAACAGGTGCTTACGCTGGAACAGGCAATAGACCTGGGGCTGAAAAACAACTACGACATCCGCATGGCACGCAATGATGCGGAAGTGGCAGCCAATGATAATGCCTACGCCAATTTCGCATTTGCTCCCCGCCTCAACGGTACTGCTGCAAAAACATGGACCAATACCGCCACTAAACAGGAATTCGGTAACGGCACCAAGCGTGATACTTCCGGCATCAAAAACCGCCAGATGCAGGCTGCCGTAAACCTTAACTGGACATTGTTCGACGGTCTTAAAATGTTCGCCACCCGCCAGCGTGTGCAGGCCATCGAGATCCTCGGGGAAATGAACGTGCGTAACCAGGTAGAAAATACGGTGGCTAACATTATCAACAGCTATTACAACATCTCCCAGCAAAAGCAGCAACTGCGTGCCCTCGCCGAACAGATGTCTATTTCTGACGAGCGGGTGAAACTCTCCGACGCTAAGTTCCAGACAGGGCTGGCACCTAAAACCGACTGGCTGCAGGCAAAGGTGGACTACAACGCCCAGCGTGCCAACTGGCTCCGTCAGCAAACCGTGATTGAACAAAGCAAAGCTTCTCTTAACCAGCTGCTGGCCATCGCCGATGAAAGCGTGAACTACGATGTGCTTGATTCCATTCCGCTGAACACGCAGCTTTCTTACGGCCAGATCCTTGAAAACATCCAGCAATCCAATCCGCTGATGCAGATCTCCCGCCAGAACCTGGAAATTTCCCGCATAACATTGAAGGAAAGGAAAGGTGATTTTTACCCGGTGATTGCTTTCAACTCTGCTTATAACTTCACCCAGTCGCGCGCGAGCGCTGCTATTAACCAGTTTAGTCCCATCTTCAATCAGAACCGGGGCTTTAACTACGGTTTTTCGGCCACGGTGCCTATCTTCAACGGCCTTAACGTACACCGCCAGGTAAAAGCCGCCAAGCTGGATATTGAATACCAGCAACTGGCGCTCGACAATCAGGCATCACTCGTAAACCTGCAACTCCGCAACGCTTTCAGGGATTATGAATATTATAAGATGTCGCTTGAACTGGAACAGGAAAGTGTAGACCTCGCCCGTGAAAATACTATGGTAGCGCTGGAGCGTTTCCGGCAGGGTGTTTCCACCACACTGGAAGTAAAAGAAGCCCAGCAAAGCCTTGAACTGGCAGCTTACCGCCTTATTCAGGCACGGTATAATACCAAAGTAGCAGAAACTGAACTGATGCGTTTGAAAGGCGCGCTCCTGAAATAATCTCCTTTCGGATAAACAAGAAGCCCGTCCCGGTTAAACCAGGACGGGCTTCATTTATGCGGGTAATGCGTTAGTGCTGTTCCGATGTTTCTCTGCGAAGTATCCCTTTCTGCTTCTGGTACCTTTCGAACGACTGCTTGATGAACAACAGCAGATCGTATTCGGTAGCGCTGAGGAGGAAGTTATAAGGTGGCCGGTATGCCAGCATGAACGAGTCCAGCTCGGGGCTTTCCAGTTTGGTTACCTTGGCTACCAGGTCGGGATTATAGCGGTAATCGATATGCTTTTCTTCTTCCCAGTATTTCAGCTGTTCACCGAATTTCTCTTTCCGTTTACGGGCACGGCTGGGAACGAGATAAGTGAGTGCGGTAATGGGGTTCGACGGTAATGTTTTCAACACATCCATAGCGCCGGGCCGTTTATAGCCAAAATACTTTTCATATTCCTCGCGGATAGAAAGTGAATCCTGCTTATATATACGGCCGCGGATGCTGATACCCTGCAGGCCCATGATGTGACGTTTCAGTTCCACATTTCGCGTGGCGGAAATACCGGGTGCCACATAAGCGGCACGCACGTAACTGAGGCTGGAAAACTCGATGGTATCGCCCGGGAGGGCTTCTATATAATACCGGCCTGATTCATTGGAAACGGTTCCCATGCCATTGCGTTTATTCCAGACGCTCACTGCAGGCAGCCCCGTACGCGTATCCGCATCGGTAATCATACCCATGAGCCGAACCGCCTGTGCCGTTGCCTCCTGCAGTCCGACCAGGCACAATACACCCGCCGCCACAGCGTATCTTAACAGAAATTGCTTCATACTATGCTCTCAAATTTAACGTTCCGGGGCCAAATGAAACGTTAAAAATAATTGATAAGCCTGACGCTTTTGGCATAATTTCGGGAAACTCCTGAAATTCAAGCCATGGCCCGTAAAATTGTTTTTTCCACACAAAGGTACCAATATCTGAAGGAGCGCCTCCTCGCCATTGCCCCTGATACCTGGGAGCCGGGGCTTCTTACCATCCGCGATTTCCCTGACGGAGAGCATTACCATCGTATAACCTCTGCCGTTACCGGGAAAGAGGTAGTGCTCATTGGGGGCACCATCGATGATAAGGAAACCCTCGAGCTGTTCGATATCGCCAACGGCTGTATCCAGTACGGTGCCCTGTGCGTGAACCTCGTTATTCCCTACTATGGCTATTCCACTATGGAAAGAGCCGTACAGTACGGAGAAATAGTGAAAGCCAAAACCCGCGCCACTTTACTTTCCGCACTACCCGCTACCTCCATGGGCATCCGGGTTATTCTGATAGATCTGCATGTAGATGGTATTTCCTATTACTTCGAGAACAATGTGCGCCCCGTACACCTGTATGGCAAAGCCATCGTACAGCATGCTGCTCTGGATATAGCCGCAGGCAGGCCGTTTGTACTGGCCAGCACAGATTCCGGCCGCGCCAAATGGGTAGAATCCCTGGCGAATGACCTGAATGTACAGGCCGCTTTTGTGTTCAAGAAAAGATTGTCGGGTGAAGAAACGCATGTAACTGCCATCAGCGCTAATGTGCAGGACACACTGGTGATCATATACGATGACATGATCCGTACCGGTGGATCGCTCATTAACGCCGCTGAGGCTTACAAGCAGGCAGGCGCCTCTGCCATCGGGGTCATCACTACCCACGGTATTTTCGCCGGTAACGGTTTCGGCCGCATCCGCGAATGCGGGTTAGTCGAAAAACTTATTTGTACAGACACACATCCCAACGCACTGGAAATCAATGACTCATTGCTGGAAGTAAGATCCATAGCACCGGTGATTTTCGATTACTTTGACAGCTTACCCGTTTAATTGATTCCACTTACAATGACCTCATGCCCGACATCCGCCTCATAACATATGGCAGCTGCGACTATCACGACATGGTAGCCCTGCGCGATAAGATGCTCCGCCGCCCGCTGGGACTCACTTTCTCAGAGGAGTACCTGCAGCAGGAAATGAATGATATCCTCATTGGCTGCTTCGACAACAACCGCATAACAGGCTGCTGCATCCTCACCCCTGTAAGCGATACAACCGTACAGTTGCGGCAAATGGCGGTAGATGATGATCAGCAGGGAAAAGGTACCGGCAGTAAGGTGCTGCGCTTTGCGGAAGAGCAGGCGAGGAAGGAGGGCTTTTCCGAATTAATGATGCATGCCCGGGAAACTGCGCGGCCGTTTTATGAAAAAAACGGCTATTCCGTACGCGGAGAAAAGTTCTCCGAAGTAGGTATCGATCACGTAGAGATGTTCCTGAAATTATAATCAGCCGTTTAATTTACGCCTGTAGTCAGCAAACGTGCGCTGCATCAGTTCGCTGAATTGTGAACGGGCTTCGTCGTTTTCGAATGCACTGGTAGGAATGAGGAAGAAAGTGCGTTTATCGCGGTAGAGGAAGAAGAAAGACTGTGTTTCCACGATCTGGCTGAAGTTGCGCCACGACATACTGCGCTCGCCCTGGCCGGTATAAATAGCCATGCCTTCGTCGTTATAACGCAAACGGATACTGTCCCTGAAAGTGGCGGCCTTGTTGTAAGTGGAAACGGGTAGCAGGTACCAGAAGGCCCAGCCCAGGATCACCATCATCACTACAATGCCCAGCATGGCATTAAAATTCACCACACGGAATACGTAGCCAATCACGGTGGCCAATAGCAAAACGATCAGGGTATTGCGAAAAACCCTGATTTCGCCCCTGCGCAGGAAATGGAACCGTAATGCATTAATGACTTCTTCCTTTTTGTACGTAAACTGGAGCAAATGCATTAAACGAACTTACGAAATTATTTCGAAGCAGTCAAAGGCATTGGTGCGTCGAGATCGTCGCAAGTGGATACAGGCGCGGTTTTGCGGGTTTTGGATGCCGTACGCTTGTCGCTCAGGTCGTCTTCATTAAGACCGGGGAAGTTTTTCTTGATGAATTGCATGTATTGTTGCAAAACTTTCGGGTCAACCTTAAAAGGTGCCACAATCTGATCCTTTGCTTCCAGCTTCATGGAAGGATCGTTTTGTATGCGGGTTTCGTTCTGTAAATACCATTTGTAAAGATCTACCATCGCTTTCTGCATATCCGCTTCATCCACTTTTTCCACTTTGGATTGCGGTACCGTCCACAGGATTTCCTCCAGCCGGTTAGTAGCCCTGGCTTTGGTGACGGTGGTAGTTCCCTTGTCCCCCTTGTCGGTCTTGTCGCCGTTATTTGTAGTCTTATCGCCGTTGTGGGCAGACGCTGCAGTGGAAGCAGCCGTTACCAATGCCAACAAAAACAACAGCTTTTTCATAAGGGTAATAGTTTAATGACCTAAAAATACAAAATAACTCGTATAATAAAACCCCATTTGACGAAACCGTACTTTTAAGGTACCAACAGCACTTGTGGTGCCATCATCGCCCCGGGGCCTGTATCAGAAAGACGACCCACCACTGGAAAAGTTGCAACTACCGCCTTTTATTTTTTAAGATCTTTTGCCGCTACTTCGAATTTTCCCAGTACCTGACCGCCCCTGTCCACAAACTCTACCTGCATCTTCCGGTCGTTCGGCGGACCTAAAACCTTGATCCTGCTATAGTTCTGCGTAACCACCAGTGTTCCGGGTATCCGGATCGGACTGTTTACTTCAGCTCCTGATGGAGCGGCTTCCCCGGAGGTTAGCGGTGAATTCGTAATGTCGTACAGGGGATAATTGCCTTTCCTGTCCAGCCGGATCACTTCAGAATGGTGCCTGTCACCGGTCAGGAAAACGATGCCGGAGATGTTCACCTCATTCAACCAATCCATAAACGAATGATATTCAACCGGAAAATGATGAAAACTATCCCAGCGGGAGTAAATATTCAGCGCCTGGCTACCGGTGGCAATCACTTTAAAACGGGCATTGCTTTGCAACAGTGCGTTGCGGAGCCATTCCATCTGCTCATCGCCATACATCTTCTTTTCCGCATTGGGCTTACCGCCAATACTATCCGGCATCCGCGACCCGCTGGAAAAATAGCGGCCGTCGAGCAGGAAGAAGTCTACATCACTGAAACTGAACTGGGTATAAATGCCTTTACCCTCCTGCCCAAAGGTGGGGTTGGGCCAGTAATCCCGGAAAACCCGGCGGCTGTCTTCCCGGAAAATATAGGCTTTGCTGGCATCGTTAGGCCCAAAATCGTGATCGTCCCAGATGGCGTAATGAGGCATGGCAGACAGGAAGGGTTGCAATACCGGCAACGAGCGGTCGCGATGTGCGCGGTATAACAGGCCCGGAGCGGAACTGTAATCCACTTCCCGGGTGTACCAGTTATCCCCCAGCCAAAGCATGAAATCGGCCTTTTCTTGCGCCATGGTGAGGAAGATGGAAGAATCCTTACCATATGGCTTACCCGGCCGGTCGAAGCCTTCTTCATTGAAATATGCGCAGGAGCCGGTCAGGAAAGTAAAATCCGGAGCGGGCATACGGTATTGCCAGAGGGTTTTGGTTTTGAAAGAAGATTTTTTGACGGATACCTTATTCAGTAATACCTCATAGTGATACACCGTACCCGGATCGAGATTAACTAGGTTGATTTTCAGCGGATTGTATAATTCACCCAACTTTCCGCCGTATACCACAGTCTTTGCGCTCCCGGGTTTCCCCTCAGGCCAGTAGCGGATGGCAGCCTGCTTTACGGAAGGCAGCACTGCTGCCCAGATGATGGCATCCCGCAATTCAACGGCACCGGTCATGGGACCTGATACAAGTTCATTCTTCTGGGCAGTTGTGGCGGAAAAGGAAAGAAGGATGGCGAGGATAATACAGGGGATGGTACGCATGGGATATCCAGGTTTAGGCTTTCAAATATAACCTGAACACCCTGCATATGCGCCGGAAAAGGAATAATTTTACGTTATCATGGAAGCATATCTCAACTGGAGCGGGGGGAAAGACGCATCTTTTTCCCTATGGCAATTACAGCAACAGGGCGGCGTACAGGTACGCGGACTTTTTACGACCCTTAGCGAGGCCTATCGCCGGGTTTCAATGCACGGTGTACAGGAAGCCCTGCTGGACGAGCAGGCGCGCCTTACGGGCCTGCCGTTGCGAAAGGCATACCTTCCGGAAAATGCTTCCATGGAGGATTATAACCGCATTATGACCGAAGCGCTGGAAGCTTACAGCGCGGAAGGGATTAAAAAGGCAGTATTCGGTGACATCTTCCTGGAAGACCTGCGGGCTTACCGGGAAACCCAGCTGGCGAAAGTGGGCATGGAAGGTGTTTTCCCGCTTTGGAAGCGGGATAGTGCTGAGCTGGTGAGGGATTTCATTGCTGCGGGCTTTAAGGCAGTTATCGTTTGTGTAAACGACCGTTATTTACCAGCGGAGTTTGCCGGCCGGGAACTGGATGTATCTTTCCTCGCCGATCTGCCCTCCGACGTAGACCCCTGCGGTGAAAACGGTGAGTTCCACAGCTTTGTGTACGACGGCCCTATATTCAGCGCCCCTGTGAGTTTCGCCTTAGGCGAAACTACTACGCGCACCTATACCCCTGCCGGCAATCAGGGAACCAATTGTTATAAGGATGAGGAAGATGGAGAGAATTGCTTTAAAAAGGACTGTTTTAAGGACGATACCCAAACCTGGGATACCCGTTTTCACTTCCGGGAGCTGCACCCCGTACTGTGATTGACAGGGTTATGCCTGACTTTACCCGTATTTACTGAGATCTTACTGAAAGCATACTGTAACCAGGCTGTAATGGTACTGTAATGTATATATTTGGCAGCTTTTCCTTTGCTGTATTGGGTTTAGCCCCGTTTGATATACATTAACCCTACTTTAACCCTTCTTTAAACCATCATTAAACCATGAGAAAAGGGGGAGTTGATATAGCAAATCTGACTTTTACGGATCAAGTTGAAAAGTTGGGGGAAGGGCTAAGAAAACGCCATAAGTTACCCGTCATCCTGTTGCATGAATCTAAGCAGGAGAGTTTCGTCCGTGTCATCTCAAAGCCCGAAGCCTGGGCACATTGCGTCTTTAAACCTTCATGTTATATAGTGTTACCTGCCTCTAATATAAGTGTTAGCGGGGGGAAGCTTAACCAATTTTTGGGGAATGAATAGGGATTAATCAGGGTATATATAGCCTATGTCTAGCCCCTTATACCCCTATACATAGGCTAAATATAGGCTAAGTATAGGCTATATATAGGCTAAATATATATAGGCCTGGAAGGAAGTTACAGGCAGTTTACCCCGGGACTAGCTAAGGGTAAGCTTACGGTTGGGTATGCGGAAAACAGTCCCGCGCTAAACCGGCCACCATTTTTTTGTGTATGATGTAGTTTTTCCTTTTCAACCGGAAATAGACAAATGGAAGATTTAAAACCGGCTGAAAAAACAAAAGCAATGGAAAAATCCATTGCTTTCGAGAGTCATTTACTGTGCAAGAAGATTCTCGCGGTGTAGGAATTTTTGGTTTTTCATAGGACAGTAACCATATAAAAAATTAATACTTTAACAAATATAAAATAAATTAAATAACTACAATCGGTTTCTTTTTAATATTCGATTTCAGCAATAAAGCGGCTAAAAAATGAAGAATTTGAAATTGAATGGTCGTTTTTTAAAGAAAATTCAAGAAATTTTCAACGGCTGGACAAAAACGGTTTTGCTACAGTTCCGCAATTGTTAATAAGAGGGCATGCTTACCGCTAAAATCCCTGTATTCAGTTCATCAGGTAAAAACTTACATATATAAAGTGTGGGATGAACATGGGGTGGTTGTAGGGCTGTCCCTTCAAATTATCAAGCGCAATCATCTCATTCCCAAAGCCGGACTTTATTTTTTAGGAGTTAAGGGGAAAAACTGACCGGTGCTTTCAAATAACTGCTGCAATAGTGCAGCAAAGTTTCAACCGAAACGAAATGATCGGAAGTTGAAGATAAACTGATCGGATAAAATATGGGCGCACGCATTTTCTATCACAAAAAATGCAATTCACGCAATAAGAAAGTCTGAAAAAATGGAAAGAAGTGAGAAATATCCGGCAGTTTTGAAAACCGCCGCCTTCAAGGGTTTGAAAAGAAAAAGGGCACTTAGAAAAGCGCCCTCAATTTGTTACTATCCTATGAAAACCCTATTTGTATACAAAGGTATATCGATGTTAACTTTATTTGAAATTTTAAGCGGTGAATAACAAATAATTAACAAAGCATCCACATTCTTTATCCTTCCCAAACCCTGTGCCATGGCTATTTTCAGCAATCGGCTCCATCTCTCTGAACATCGGATACTTGTTAAATAATCATGAATGAATCAGCTACAACCCATGCTATTTCCGCAATTCAGGCATTTATAGCATGTGCCGGAGCGAACCGTAATGTGCCCGCAGGTGTTGCATGCAGGCGCATCGCTTTGCATGGTACGCATGTATTCCTGCGTGCCACTTTCCCCTCCTGCCGCAGTCACGGATTGCGGTTTTACCGATTTCTGACCCGGTACTTCCGCTTTCCCGCCTACAATCCTGACATTTGATAACGCAGGTTTTACCGCAGGAGCAGGCACTTCGTCCCAATCATCTTCCCCGGTATTGCCGGGCGCTTCGAGGATATGCACCAGATCCGTACGGCCCAGATATTCGTATCCCAGTACACGGAAAATATAGTCAATCAACGATGTAGCGGATCTGATATTCGGATGGTCCACCATTCCCGCAGGCTCGAATCTTGTAAATACGAACTTGTCAACAAACTCTTCCAGCGGCACTCCATATTGCAGGCCCACACTCACAGCTATCGCAAAACAGTTCATAAGACTGCGTAAAGTAGAGCCTTCTTTCGCCAGATCAATAAAGATCTCTCCAAGGGTACCATCATTGTATTCTCCCGTACGTACGAAGATGGGCTGTCCTCCCACTTTTGCCTTCTGTGTAAACCCGCGGCGCTTGGCTGGCAGTGTTTTACGCTCTACGATACGGCTGAGGGCACGTTTCAGGGAAGTATCGGTACTGGCAGTCATCCGCTTGTTCAGCTCTTCCAGCAGCTCATCGATCGTAAGCTGGTTCATATCAATGATCTGCGCACCGTTTTCCGCCGGAGCTTCTGCTTCTGCGGTCTTTTTCCTTTTATCGCTCTTGTTGCTCAGGGGCTGGCTCAGCTTGGAACCATCTCTGTACAACGCACAGGCTTTAAGCCCCAGCTCCCAGCTCAATTTATAGGAATCCGCAATTTCTTCCACCACAGCCTCATTAGGCAGGTTAATGGTTTTGGAAATAGCCCCGGATATAAAAGGCTGTGCAGCCGCCATCATCCGGATATGCCCGTGCGGATGGATGTAACGCTCTCCTTTCTTACCGCATTTATTTGCACAATCGAACACCGGGAGATGTGCTTCTTTTAAATACGGCGCACCTTCCACCGTCATGGTTCCGCACACGAAATCATTGGCAGCTTCGATCTGCTCATCGGTAAAGCCCAGCTCATGCAGCAGGCTGAATTCCATATTGAAATACTGCTCCGGTTTGAAACCCAGTCTTTGCAGGCATTCTTCCCCGAGTGTATATACATTGAAAACGAAGGCGATATCGAAAGATGAAACAACCGCTGTATCGAGTTTCTTCACTTCGTCTGCGATAAAACCTTTTTCGCTGAGCGACTGCGGATTGATATAAGGCGCACCGCTGAAGCTGCCTGAGCCTTTTGCATAATCCACGATGGCTTTCACCTCATTGTCTTTATAACCGAGGTGCTTCAGCGCAGTGGGGATGGATTGGTTGATGATTTTAAAGTAACCGCCGCCGGAGAGCTTTTTAAATTTCACCAGTGCGAAATCGGGTTCTACCCCGGTAGTATCGCAATCCATTACAAGACCGATAGTACCCGTAGGAGCGATCACCGTTGCCTGCGCATTGCGGTAGCCATACTGCTCACCCAGCTGCACTGCATCATCCCAGGCCTTCGTTGCTGCCTTCAGCAGGTAATCCGGACAGAAGCGCGCGTTAATACCCTGCGGACGGATTTCCAGCCCCTCGTATGCTTCTGTGGCATCATATGCGGCAGCGCGGTGATTGCGCATTACGCGGAGCATATCTTCCCTGTTTTCTGCGTATTTAGGGAAGGCGCCGAGATGGCCGGCCATTTCTGCCGAAGTTTTATAGGAAACACCGGTCATAATTGCAGTAATAGCCCCGGAAATGCCACGTGCTTCCTCACTGTCGTAGGGGATCCCGCTTACCATGAGCATACTGCCAAGGTTAGCATATCCCAGCCCCAGCGTACGGTATTGGTAGCTAAGCTCAGCCACCTCGCGGGAGGGGAACTGCGCCATCAGTACGGATACTTCCAGTACAACGGTCCATAGTCTTACGGTGTATTCAAATCCTTTCACATCGAACTGGCTGCTGTCTTCATCAAAGAAGCGGCGCAGGTTCACGGAAGCAAGGTTACAGGCCGTATTGTCGAGGAACATGTATTCCGAACAGGGGTTAGATGCGTTGATGCGTCCTCCCTGCGGGCAGGTATGCCATTCGTTAATAGTGGTATCGTATTGGGTGCCGGGGTCGGCGCAACGCCATGCTGCGTAGGCGATCTGGTTCCATAAATCGCTGGCCTTCAACGTTTTCATCACTTTCCCGGTAGTACGGGCGGTCAGTTCCCAATCACCATCTGCTGCGAGGGCGTGGAAAAAGCTGTTGGGGATGCGGACGGAGTTATTGGAATTCTGGCCGGAAACGGTTTTATAGGCTTCGCCTTCATAATCGGATGCATAGCCTGCGCTGATGAGGGCACCTACTTTCTTCTCTTCTTCCACTTTCCAGTTGATAAACTGGAGGATCTCGGGGTGGTCGAGGTCGAGGCACACCATTTTAGCAGCCCTGCGGGTGGTACCGCCGGATTTGATGGCACCGGCCGAGCGGTCTCCTATTTTAAGGAAGCTCATGAGGCCTGAGGAGCTGCCACCGCCGCCAAGCTTTTCGTTTTCGCCACGAACGCGGGAGAAGTTGGTACCTACGCCAGAGCCGTATTTGAATATGCGGGCTTCACGAACCCAGAGGTCCATAATGCCGCCGTCGTTCACCAGATCATCGTCTACACTGAGGATAAAGCAGGCATGCGGCTGGGGGCGTTCGTATGCAGAGGTGGATTTCTGTAGTTTTTCGGTTTTGGGGTCCACGTAATAGTGCCCCTGTGGTTTCCCTTTGATACCGTAGCTTTCATGGAGCCCGGTATTAAACCATTGGGGGGAATTGGGTACACAGGCCTGATTCAGCATGCAATACACCAGTTCTTCGTAAAACACCTGTGCATCGGCGGTGCTGGCGAAGTAATCGTACCGTTCGCCCCATGCACGCCAGCAATTAGCCATACGGTGTACTACCTGACGTACGGAGGTTTCCCTTCCGGAGGAACCATCTGCCTGGGGAACACCGGCTTTCCGGAAGTATTTCTGGGCCAGAATGTCGGTTGCGATCTGCGACCAGCCCTTCGGAACTTCCACATTATTCATTTCAAAAACTACATCTCCACCCGGGTTCCGGATTACGGAGGTGCGCAGGTCAAACTCGAACTGATCGAAAGGACTTACGCCTTCACGGGTAAAATGCCGTGCAAACGCCAGACCGCCGTTCTTCTTTACTTGATTTTTCATGCCCTAGAAAATTTTAGCAGGATTTAACAAAACTGGTTTTTCGACTCTGTGTGGGATTACTAAATTACCTTCAAAAGGGGTCACAAACGAGTTTTGTTTTGCACAGTTTGTGGAAAAGCCTGCATTAACAAAAACGGCCGCATGGGGGCTGGTATTTTGTCTGATTCTTAGCGGAATCAATTGCAAAATCAATACCATGCATATTTATTTCACGCTGTCCTTATTACGAAAAATTGTATACATTTGCGACAACCGGAATATGCATTATTAATGTACAGAAAAATATACAATTCCTTTATCGAGAGAAAGGCAAAGGGTACAAAATCATTCGCAGTTCTGATAGATCCGGACAAGGTTACGCCTGAGGGGATCGCAGACCTGGCGGGCAAATGCACGGAAGCAAAGGTAGATTATATCTTCCTCGGCGGCAGTTTGGTTATTACTGATCATCTGGACGATGTGGTTCAGCAGATCAAGGCGAGCTGCAGCATTCCGGTGATTCTGTTTCCCGGAAGCCCGTCTCAGGTATCACGCTATGCGGATGCCTTATTATATCTTTCCATGATCTCGGGCCGCAATCCGGAACTGCTCATTGGCCAGCACGTGGTATCTGCCGCGGCGGTAAAGAAGAGCGGGCTGGAAGTGATTTCCACAGGGTATATGGTGATAGATGGCGGTGCCCCCACAACGGTATCTTACATCAGCAATGCCACCCCTATCCCTGCAGACAAGGATGATATCGCGATGTGTACTGCCATGGCGGGTGATATGCTGGGCATGAAAGTGATTTACATGGACTCCGGCAGCGGTGCCCGTAAACCCATCACCGAAAGCATGATCCAGCGCGTATCCAGCCAGGTGGAAATACCGGTGATTGTTGGCGGAGGTATCCGCACTCCCGAAAAAGCTTATCTGAATTGTAAAGCCGGTGCCGACATAATTGTTGTTGGCAACGCCATTGAAAAAGATGCTTCCCTGATCCGGGAAATTGCCGATGCCGTCCACAGCGCACCTGTGAACGCTGCCCGTTAACCCATCTCACTTACCTGAAGCTACATTACAGCAGCTTAAACTTATCCCTCTATCAGATTTTTTATTGATCCCCGCAAGATTTGTATGAAAACTTGCGGAGGGTTTAATATCTTGCACCCCGAAACCAACCGACCAATTATTTTATAGAATTCTACGGCCCTGAGAATACGAGGAGCTTGTTGACGTGAGTATTTGCGCACTACTATTGTGCGCAAAAGGAAGGCCATCTACTTTTCATCCTCTTGTTTTTAGTGAACCTGCACTAGCATATCCAGAGAATTTATTTCAGTACGTAAAGTAATCTGTCCCGGTCAGGGTATGGTATTCGTATTACTATGGTTTTTACGGCCGAAAGGCCTTTTTTCATAAGCATAATTAAGTAAAAGCGGGCTGCCTTCTCCAGGGCAGCCCTAACTTTTAAATACTCCGTCCAATTGTCCGTTTATTAGACCATGCCTTTCAACGAAGGTTTAAAATAGTAAAGGGCGGCAGGAAGAAATTCAATCTTCCTGCCGCCCTTTATAGTATTGCGACTTTATCTTACTGCCTTACAGGCTCATCATTTCCTTGAATTTCACGGCCTGTCTGCGGCTCACCTCGATCTTTTCACCACCGCGCATCTCCAGCAGAAGGCCCCCGTTGAAATAGGTGTCTATCCGCTCTATCATTCTCAGGTTCACGATATGCTTGCGGTTTGCCCGGAAGAAGACGCGTTCGTCAAGACGTTCTTCCAAAGCATTTAATGATTTGAGGATCAGCGGTTTATTTGTTTCGAAATATACACGGGCATAGTTACCCACGCTTTCGAAAAGGCGTATTTCCTGTAGTTTCACGAACCAGCATCGGTCGCCGTCTTTCACAAACACCTGGTCATTTTCTCCGAGTATATTGCGGATACCTGTAGCTGCGGCAATCCGTTCCTTCTCGTCGGCCTGATGGAGCTTCTGGATGGCATCTGCCAGCCGCTTCGGCTCAATGGGCTTGAGGAGATAATCCAGTGCGTTGTACTCGAACGCTTTGAGGGCGTATTCGTCATAAGCTGTTGTAAAGATCACCTGGGGTGTTCTTTCCAGTTCGGCCAGCAGATCAAAGCCGGTCTTATCCGGCATCTGGATGTCGAGAAAGAGCAGATCGGGCCTGAGCGACTCGATTTTCTCCATCCCGTCTTTCGCATTTACCGCTTCTCCCACCACCACGATCTCCGGGTGGTCGGCCAGGAGTTTCTTCAGCTCACTTCTGGCCAATCTTTCGTCGTCTATGATCAAAGCTTTTTTCATACTGTCAAAATTGGTTGACGATTTTATAATAGCGGCATCAGCACTTTTGCTTCTACCGTTGCGTGGTCGATGTTTCTGATGTCGAAGGAAGCTCTTTTTCCGAAGAGGATCCCCAGGCGCTGGCGTGTAGATGCGAGGCCGAACCCTCCGCCGTTATGCTGGTTCTCGACTATTTGCCCGGTGTTGCGGATGGAGATCTCGTGGTACATGTCATGTACATGGGACCCAATGAGGATGAGACCACCGTGAATTTCGCGGGAAATACCATGTTTGATGGCATTTTCAACGAGGGTTTGCAACATCAGCGGGGGCACCGGAAGCTCAAGCGTTTCAGGATCAATGTCATACTGCACCTTTAACCGCTCTTCGAACCGGATATTTTCCAATGCAAGATAATCTTTTACGATACTCAGTTCGTTTTCCAGACTCACCGTTTCAGCCTTATCGGCCTGCATAGAGTTGCGGAGGATGTTACTCAGCTCTGTTATTGCCGTACGGGCACGGCGCGGATTTTCATCCACCAACGCCCGTATGCTGTTTAAAGCATTGAAAATGAAATGCGGATTGAGCTGGCTTTTGATCGTTTTCAGCTCCAGCGTTCGAACGGTTGCTTCCAGCTTCAGCTGCCCTAGCTGTGAATTCCTGCTTTCTTCCACATAATGCCAGAGGAAATATATCACTGCCCAAAGTGCTATAAAAATGGATTGCTGCAGGAATGAAAGCAGCCAGTTACTGTTAAAATCCCCGTCCTGATGCCCCACATTCAGCCCCCACCATACACTGGCAAGGATGAACGAATCGATGGAAGCACATACGACAATGCCGAAAAAGAAGTAGATCGCTACATTCTCAAACGGCTTCTCGATCCATTTGTATTTGACGATAACTGCACGAAAACCATGTGTAATCAGTATACCCAGCACGGCTGTGGCCAGCACATAAGGCAGCATCCACCAATCCAGCTTGGTAAAGAAAATGGCGTAGAAAAAGTACAGAAAGGCACACGCTCCCCAACCGAGTAACTGGCACCACCAATATTTAGACAAGCGTTTTAACATTCTGCAAAAGTTAGCAAAGTTCCTCCGATAAAAACCCCGCTTCTTCCAAAAATACCAAGCAGCCCGCCGCATTGGTACCCAAATATTACCAATGGCGGTTTTAGCGGTTAAATGGGCCTATGCCGGAAATGAGGATCCCCCCGCCGCTGAAAATACCGGAATTGGCAGCATATTCCCGAAATCAACGAATCTGATATTCTTCTGAAACATGACAAATTCTTACATACAATTCTGAATTTCAACCTCTTGCATCAATCATTGCGCTATAACCCCTTCAGGCTCAGCTATCAAAAAACCGGTGCCAACACCAAATTATGCAGCAGAACTTGTATTTTTGGGCATTAAACCCAAAAGGTGATATGGAAATTACGGCAGGTCAATTATTAAGTCAGATCGAATACCCGTCCGATCTGCGTAAACTGAGCAAGGAGCAGCTGCACCAGGTGTGCGATGAGCTGCGCCAGTTCATCATTGATACCGTGAGTGTACACGGCGGCCATTTCGGCGCCAGCCTGGGCGTGGTAGAGCTCACCGTTGCCCTCCACTATGCTTACAATACACCATATGACCAGCTGGTCTGGGACGTGGGCCATCAGGCCTATGGCCATAAGATCCTCACCGGCCGTAAAAGCGTTTTCCATACCAACAGGAAATACAAAGGCATTGCCGGATTCCCCAACCGCGGAGAAAGCGAATACGACACCTTCGGTGTGGGGCACTCCTCCACCTCTATCGGCGCCGCACTCGGTATGGCCATCGCATCTGCCAATAAAGGCGAACACGACCGTCAGCACATCGCTGTGATCGGCGATGGTGCCATGACCGCAGGCATGGCCTTTGAAGCCCTCAACCACGCAGGCGTTTCCAATGCCAACCTGCTCGTTATCCTCAACGACAACTGCATGTCCATCGACCCTAACGTTGGTGCACTGAAAGAATACCTGACCGATATCACCACTTCCCAGACCTACAACAAGCTCCGCGATGATGTATGGCACCTGCTGGGTAAGATGCCCATCGGCAAGAAATTTACCCGCGACATGGCTTCCAAACTGGAAGCCAGTGTAAAGGGCATGGTTACCAAATCCAGTAACCTCTTCGAAAGTCTTAACCTCCGTTATTTCGGGCCTATCGACGGGCATAATATCACCAAACTGGTAGATACCCTGCATGACCTCCGCAACATCCCCGGACCCAAACTCCTGCATGTGCGCACCGTGAAAGGGAAAGGGTATGCCCTCGCCGAAATCGACCAGACCAAATGGCATGCACCCGGATTGTTCGATAAAATCACCGGAGAGATCTTCAAGAAAGCCATCGAGAAGCCACAGCCGCCCAAGTATCAGGACGTATTTGGTCATACCATCATAGAGCTGGCTGAGCAGAATGATACCATTATGGGTATTACGCCTGCCATGCCTTCCGGCTCCTCCCTCAAATGGATGATGGAGAAAATGCCTTCCCGTGCCATCGACGTAGGAATCTGCGAACAGCATGCTGTAACGCTCTCCGCCGGCCTGGCCACACAGGGCATGAAAGTGTACTGCAACATCTACTCATCCTTCATGCAACGGGCATACGACCAGGTGATCCACGATGTGGCTATCCAGAACCTTCCGGTAGTGTTCTGTCTCGACAGGGCGGGGCTGGTGGGAGAAGACGGGTACACCCATCACGGGGCATACGACATCCCGTATATGCGTTGCATCCCGAACCTGATCGTAAGTGCGCCCATGAACGAGGAAGAGCTGCGTAACCTGATGTATACTGCACAGCTGCCTTCTACCGTGAATCCTTTCGTTATCCGCTATCCGCGTGGCGAAGGAGTAATGCCCGACTGGCGGAAGCCTTTCGCTCCCATTAAGATCGGTACCGGCAGAAAAATCCAGGACGGTCGTGATGTAGCCATCCTTTCCTTCGGCCACCCCGGTAACTATGTAACCGAAGCCATGAAAGAGCTGATGACAGACGGCCTGCAGCCTGCACATTACGATATGCGATTCGTTAAACCACTTGACACCGAAATGCTCCATGAGATCTTCCAGCGGTTCGACCGTGTGATCACAGTGGAAGATGGCGCCCTGCAGGGTGGCTTCGGAAGCGCGGTACTCGAGTTTATGGTCGATAACGAGTATAAGGCTGACGTGAAGCGCCTCGGTATCCCCGACCGCCTTGTGGAACATGGCAAACCTACAGAGCTTCACCGTGAATGCGGATACGATGCACCTGCCATCGCTTCGGCAGTACGTGCCATGCTCGAAAGTAAAATTACCGTTCAAACCAGCTGATAAAGGCCGTTTACGGCGCCCCGGAAAGCCTCCCGGCACCGGGGCCGCATAGCACACCATGCGCGACCTCTACATATCATTACGCATCACGCACATTATCCGCGAAACGGCGGACACGTATACTTACCGGTTCGAAAGCGCGGATGGTAAGCCCGTGAAATACCGCGCCGGACAGTTCCTCACTTTTCTCATCGACCTACATGGCACCGAATACCGCCGGTCTTACTCCCTCTGTACCACACCAGGTATAGATGATGATCTGGCCGTTACTGTAAAACGGGTAACCAACGGCGCTATCTCCCGCCACATTCTCCGTAACTGGCAAATAGGAGACATCATTACCTCCCTTCTGCCCTCCGGACGCTTTGTGCTGGACAGTGCGCCTTCCACCGACCGCGACATCCTGCTGTTGGGTGCAGGCAGTGGTATTACGCCCCTGTTTTCTATTCTGCAGCAGGCACTGTACGAAGAGAAAGCGGCGCATGTAACACTTATTTACAGCAACCGTAATGAGGAAAGCACCATCTTCCGCAACCGCATCCTGGCTTTGGAGAAAAGCTTCCCCGACAGGCTTACCGTGGTCTGGATCTTCAGCGATCCTATAGAAGCAGCACCCGGCTTCAGGCGCATGAACAACATCATCCTTGAAATGATTACGCCCAAACACCTGCGGCATCCCCGCAGTGAGGCGTTATTCTATATCTGCGGCCCTGCGGAATACATGCGCATGGCCCAGTTCACCCTCGCCTTTATGGGCTTCCGTCAAGATCAGCTCCATAAAGAAAACTTCGTGGTTAATACAGACGCTAAAATTGCACGAGTTTCCGTACCGGACGATACTTCCGTTAAACAGGTACACCTCGTGCATGAAGATAATTCCCAAACCATGGAGGTACCCGGTAATGAAACCATCCTGCACGCAGCACTCCGTCAAAACATTGCCCTTCCCTACAGTTGTAAAGGCGGTGTATGCGGGTCATGCATTGCAACCTGCACACAGGGCAAAGTCTGGATGTCAGTCAACGAAGTGCTTACAGAAAAAGAACTTGCCAAAGGCATGATCCTCACCTGTACCGGATATGCTCAAAGCAAGGATGTGACGCTTGAATGGTGACATTCCTCAAAAATGGTTACCTTCCATTAAATTCATGTGATGCGCTTACCTGCCCTGAAAATTACGGGCATCCTGGCGGCAGCAGGCCTACTCTGGGGGATCCTTTACAAGCCGCTCCGTGCGTTGCTTACCGGTTCCTTCCCCGGTAGCGATGCAGACATCATTTTGTTTCTCGCTTTCCTTCTCATTTCCTGCATAATTGTTTTCTGCGCAGCGCAGTGGATATTCCGCTCCGGTGAGAAATTGTACGAACCATACCGCCTGTTCTTTAACGAACATCCCGTACCCATGTGGGTATATGAATGGGGAAGCCTTCGCTTCCTCGCCGTTAACGAAGCAGCCGTGCAGAAGTATGGGTACAGCCAGGAAGAATTCAGGCGGATGACGCTGCTGGATATCCGCGACCCCAGTACTATTCCCGAAATGATGGACGATGTAAAGCGCACAGACCTCACCACTGCCTACCGCGGCATATGGCAGCACCGCCGTAAGAATGGAGACACGTTTTATGTAGAGCTTCACTCCCGCCCCACCCTCTTCCGGGGCAAACAGGCCAGGATCGTTATGGGGCTGGATATAGATGCGGAGGTTCGGCAGATGATAGAAGCGAAAGATATCAGTTCGCGATACGATCTCCTTGCACAGATTACACCGGATTACGTTTACTACTACGATATCAAACAAAACCGCATTGCCCGGAACCATGGACCCGTTTCCCTTTTCGGGTATCGCGACAGTGAAGTGGGAGAAACCCTTGAATGGTGGCAGGATCGAGTACATCCGGAAGATCTGCCGCGTGTTATGCAGCTGTTCGAATTTACCTGCACACTTTGTAAAGACAGGATGGAAGCTTCCTACCGCTTCCGCTGTGCAGATGGCCATTATAAATATGTGTACGACCGGGGATATATCATTTACAACGAACAGCGCCAGGCGATCCGTATGGTAGGCGTACTCCAGGATGTGGATGAAAGCACACGGCAGAAACATGAAATCGAAATGCTGAGCCTCGTAGCCAGTTACACCGCTAACAGTGTAATTATTCTAAACCCCGGCGGGCAGATCAGCTGGGTGAACGAGGGCTTCCGGAATATGACAGGATATACACAGGAAGATGTAGCAGGCAAGCAGGTTAAAGACATACTAAGCGGCCCTGATACCAGTCCTGAAACCATACAGGAAGTAGAAAGGAAGATGGCGCGGGTATCCGCTTTTCATGTAGAGATACTCAATTACAAAAAGAACGGAACCCCTTACTGGGTGAAGTCAGACATAACCCCGGTACTCAATGCAAACGGGCAACTGCAACAGTATATCTGCATCCAGATGGATATTACAGAAAGGCTTGCATTTATAAGGCAGTTGCAGGATAACAATGACACGCTGCATGAAATTGCACGGATCAATTCCCATGAGATCCGGAAGCCGGTGGCTTCTATCCTCGGCATCATGTCTATGCTGGATCTGGATAAAAATGATGCGGTATTGAACAACAGGCTCCTCTCCATGCTACGGGAATGCAGCACAGAACTGGACGCTACTCTGCATAAGATACAGGATAAGCTACATGAAACGAATCACCGGTAATATGGCTGATGAATCAATCGTAGGATTCAAACCGGTTAAACTCACCAGCTAATTCATTGTGAAGTTTGTGGAAAATCTGCATGCGGTCCTGCAGGCTGCCTAAATCATCAACAGGCCTGTCTGTATGTATGATTGCCGGATTGCCCAGCCCCATGTGCTTGGCAGACTGCTTCAGATCGTGGTACATTTCATCGGCTACTTCCAGCTGCCGTATAAACTGATTTTGAAAATGCTCTATCGCCAGGGATTTTTCAGCATTGGGTTGCGGTGAGGAGGCGATATCCTGTAGTTTTCCGCGCATGGTACGTAAACTGGAACGTACATTATCTACTTCATCTTTCCAGGCGGAGAACTGTGCCTGGATGTCGGTGGACTGTGTTGGTACTTCCATGTTATATTGATTAAAGTGACAGGATGACGACGTATCCATCATTCGGCCAGGCTTTCGTTTCAATATGCCAATCAACAGGTAATCTTCACTTCTAATTTACGACGATTTTAATTGCGGGGCATGAAAAACCCGGTGGATTTTTTCCACCGGGCAGGGTATTTTATGTGGGTATTGACTATGCGAGCATAGGCAGGTCCATCAGCAGCAGGGCTGCATCTTCGGATGTTACAACATCGAGTTGACTGTAATCTTCAACTGCTATTGCATCGCGCGGACCGAGGTTTTCTCCGCCTGCTGATACTGTTCCGCTGATGACAAAGAGGTACAGTCCATTACCTGCTTTCTTAGGTGTATAGTTGAAAGATTGTCCTTCATCGAAGTTCCCCAGCGAGAACCAGGCGTCCTGGTTAATAGGGAGGCCTTCACTACTACCTTCCGGTGCTACAACGGTTTGCAGCCGGTTATGGCGGTCTGCAGGCTCGAACGTCTGCTGATCGTACCGGGGTGCTATATCACGCTTTTTCGGGAAGAGCCAGATCTGGAGGAATTTCACAGGATCCGTTTTGCTGGCGTTGAACTCGGAATGCTCGATGCCGGTTCCCGCACTCATGATCTGTACATCGTTCTGATTGATGATCTTGTGGCGACCCGTAGTATCGCGGTGTTCTAAAGCACCACTCAACGGAATACTGACAATCTCCATATTGTCGTGCGGATGCGCGCCAAAGCCCATGCCGCCCTTCACCGTATCATCGTTCAGTACGCGGAGCGCACCGAAGTGAATGCGATCAGGATTGTAATATCCGGCGAAGCTGAAAGTGTGGCTGGATTGCAGCCAACCATGATTAGCAAAGCCACGACTGTCGGCACGATGAATGGTTGTTTTCATAATATTGATCTCCTTTTTTATTTATACAAAAGTCCGGAAAAATGCATCGCCCGGCAATGGACACGATGGCGCAAATGGTGGACAATTTTTACAAAACGAAAGCCGGGCCTGGTTTCTATAACCATTGCCCGGCTTTGTAAAGTCAATAACGTAAACGATTAAACGAGCTTTGCGTCCATCGTAATGTTTGTGTTGAGGAGTTTGGAAATAGGGCAGTTTGCTTTTGCATCTTCCGCCATTTCTGCAAACTTCGCAGCGTCCAGACCGGGAACACTGGCTGTAACATCCAGGTGGATGCCGGGGATGGCGCCGTTCTCAAAAGTTACGGTAGCCTTGGTGTCGATATTACCCGGGGTAAGGCCTGCACCTGAAATTACGAAGCTGAGCTTCATGGTGAAGCAGCCTGCATGCGCAGCAGCGATCAGCTCTTCCGGGTTAGTACCGATGCCGGATTCGAAACGGCTGCTGAAGGAATACTGGGTATCTTTCAGAACGCCTGAGTCAGAAGACACGGTGCCTTTACCTTCTTTACCGGTTCCTTGCCAGTTGGCGGATGCGGATCTTTTCATTGATTAGCTATTTAGGGTGAAATGTTTCGATAGAAGAATAAAATTAAGGAATCCATATTAAAAAAACCGGGTGAATTGCTCCACCCGGTTTACCTTAAACCCCAGACAACCTGTTTATCACACTAATTCCACGAAATCTTCCAGGGGTTTTCTCACTTTCTTTGCATGCTGCATGCCGTCTTCCGCTGCGCGAAATCCAATCGCCGCTACTACTACCGTGCGCAGGTTCTTTTCTTTCAGTCCCAAAATCCTGTCGTAAGCAGCAGCATCGAATCCTTCCATGGGGCAGGCGTCTATCCCTTCCACCGCACTCGCTGTAAGCAGGGTTCCCAGGGCCAGGTAGGCCTGTTTGGAAGTCCAGTTAGCAGCGGCATTCTCATCGAGTCCATTCACCGTTCCCTTCACTACATTTTCAAATCCTTCCAGATCTTTAGCCTCCAGATTCCGGGTACCCGCAATGCGGCCAATATATTTCTCCACATGCTCGTTGTTCAACTCGTTGTACCGTGCAAAGATCACAAGATGCGAGGCGTCCGTTATCTGCGGCTGGTTCCATGATGCTGCCTTCAGCGCTTCCCGAACTGCGGGATCTTTCACCACTATAATCTTATAAGGCTGCAATCCATAGCTGGAAGCTGACAGTCTGGTAGCCTCCAGAACCCTTGACAGCTGAGCCTCTTCCAATTTCTTCACCGGATCAAACTTCTTCACGGCATATCGCCAGTTCAGTTTCTCGAGAATATCCATTGTCAGTTTATTTATATTTCGTTTATGCTTGTTTAATGATCTGCACTGCAGCTACCAGGCGTACTTCATCACTTACCACGAGGCCACCGGCTTCGGTAGTTGCGGACCATGACAGGCCGAAATCTTTCCGGTTAATCTTCCCGGTAAGCTCAAAACCAGCTTTGGTTTGGCCATACGGATCAATTGTAACACCGGAATATTCAACATTCAATGCCACCGGTTTGGTAACACCACGGATGGTGAGGTCGCCTTTCAGTACGAAAGTATCCGCATCTTTCTTCTCTACTCCTGTAGATGTAAATGTCAGTTTGGGATGATTCGGAGCATCAAAGAAGTCGGGGCTTTTCAGGTGTTCATCGCGCTGAGCATTCTTGGTGCTGATGCTGTTTACATCGGCATCGAAGCTGATGGTTGCATCGGAGAAATCATCTTTACCAGCGGTCACCGTTGCATCGAACTGAGCAAAGTGCCCGGTTACATTGGTGATCATAAGGTGTTTTACTTTGAATTCTATTTCGCTGTGTGCGGGGTCAATTTTCCAGGTTGCCATTGTGTTTAATTTTTTAGTGTTGTTATGAATGATAATGATTGTGTTCAGATGTTGTTGTTAATTCAGCCGGCCCATTTTGCCGTTATTGTAATCGTCTATTGCCTGTATGATTTCTTCTTTGGTATTCATCACAAACGGACCGTAAGCGAAGATGGATTCCTGTATCGGTTCACCGTTGAGCACCAGTAAAGTTGCATCAGTAGTGGCTTTCACCGTGATCACATCTCCTTTTTGTTCGAATACCGCGATCTCTACCCCTTTTGCATGGTGCGTGCCGTTGATGGATATTTCTCCTTTCAGCACTACGATGCCGGTATTATAACCATCAGGCAGATGCAGGGCGGTTTCTGTTCCGGCAGTGAGCCTTATATCGAACAAGTTGACGGGCGTAAAGGTTTTTGCCGCGCCTTTTTGTCCGTTGAAGTCACCGGCTATGATACGGGCATAGCTGCCATTGCCAAGGTCGATTACCGGTATGTTCTCATGGAGGATTTCCTGGTAACGGGGTGCATCCATCTTATGCGCTTTGGGCAGGTTAACCCATAGCTGGGCCATTTCTAATGTACCTCCGTTAAGTGTGAAATCGTGTGCATGCTTCTCCTCATGAACCAGGCCTGATCCGGCGGTCATCCATTGTACATCACCAGGGCCGATCTTACCACTGTTACCGCCGGAATCCCGGTGCTCCAGTGAACCCTGATAAGCGATCGTGACAGTTTCGAAGCCCCTGTGCGGGTGTTCTTCCACTCCGCGGGGTGTTTCCGAAGGACTGAAATAGTGAGGGGCCGCATAATCCAACAGGAAAAACGGACTCAACTGCTTACCAATCATACGGTTGCCATTGGGAAACAGGTTTTGAACCCTGAATCCGTCGCCTACCATATGAGGTTGTGCGCCTTCGTAAATGTGTGCTACTTGCTTTGTGGTTGTTGTCATATTTGCCTCCTTTTAAAGACAACACAAAATTAAGCGTTGCAACATCTATATAGAATGGATAGAATGATGTAATCGGTGTACTTTTTTACACTGGCAAAGTATCTGTCTGATTATCAGCTAATCAATTCAGGATAACTATGCTTTTGCAAGTTCCTTGAATTCTGACGGAGTTTGGTTGGTGTATTTCTTGAAAAAGCGGGAGAAATAGTGGGGATCTTCGAAACCCAGCTTATAAGCGATCTCTTTTGCAGAGAGGTCGGTATTGAAAAGGTAGCGTTGTGCTTCCAGGATCACGCGGTTACGGATATGTTCCCCGGCAGTGATGCCCGACAGTTGTTTGCTGATTTCGTTCAGCAGTACGGGCTTAATATGAAGCTGAGCAGCATAATCACTGACATTCTTCAGTTCCATATACCGCTGCTCGATAAGGCCTTTAAAGGTCATGAATAAGGCACTGTTATGCTTCGACTGGTATTCCGGTGTAAGGGAAACAGGCCTGGGCGCATGACGGCTGGCAATGATAAGGAAATACTGAAGCAGGTTACGAAATGCGGAAGCGTAGTTAGGGCGTTGGGCGTTTACTTCTTCCATCATCCTGTTCACCATCCAATCTATTTCCTTTTCCACTTCGGTATCTGAAATGGGGATAACGGAGCTGAATGCATCGTTAACGAAAAGGCCATTTTTGATCGGGTCCATGTCAGACGAGCCGGCGGGGCACATCATGCAATTATGGAACGCGATCATATATCCGTCTATTTTCTCTGAAGATTTGAGCTGGTGCACCTGGCCGGGTGCCAGAAAGAACAGGGTGTTCTTTTTCACCACATGGGTTACGGTATCAATGGTATGGGTAAGTTCCCCTTTCTTGATCCAGTATATGGTATAGAAATCATGACGGTGGGGGGCTTCCTGATGTTCGAAAAACACGGGACCCAAACTGCATAGTGTGGATACGCTGAATTCATTGGCATCATCCGCCACATGCGAGTAATCTGCCAGCGGCACTACTTCGATATGTTCTTTCTTACTTGCCATAATCACTAGTCTTCAAAAACCACCGTTGTTTCTTCCGGCCTGTCGGCAGGGTCCACAAAGTCAATGATAAAATTATTCCGTCCTTCACCTACCATAATACTGAGATACTTGGCCTGTACGAGTTCCAGCATACCAAGAAACAGGAAAATGGCGTGAACACGGTCTTTACAATGGTCGAATATCTTTTCGAATGCGATTGTTTTTTCAGCACGGGCAAGGTCCAGCATATATTCGCGGCTGCCCTCCATTGTGTAATCATATTTATAAACAACGTGCTGCGGCTTATTGGAACGTTCTTTTACGCGCTGCATTACCTTCTCAAAGGTTTTAGTCAGCTTGAAGAGCGTGAGTGTTTGTACTTCAGAACCTTCACTTGTCAGCTCCCCGATCTCAGCCAGCTCTTTCTGGATGTTGCCACGCTTCATGGCCAGCATCCTGTCAGCTTCCATTTCGGCCATCTCTATGGCGGCTATTTTGTAGCGCTTGTATTCCAGAATTTTATCTACCAGCTCCTGACGGGGATCGATCTCGTTACCAGCCTCATCCAGCTCCTTACGCGGTATAAGCATTTTAGCCTTGATGCGCATCAGCGTGGAAATGAAAAGTATAAACTCACTGGCCAGTTCGATGTTGAGATGCTCCATCTGGTGGATGTAATGGAGAAAATCATTCGTCAGCGTAGTGATCGGGATATTATAGATATCCAGCTCGTCGCGCTCGATAAAGAACAGCAAGAGATCGAATGGGCCTTCGAATTGCGGGAGACTGATTTTGTAAATGTCCTGGTCACTCATAATTAAACAATAAAACCTGCCGGCAGGGGCCGACAGGTTTATCAAAAATAACAAAATTCCGGGAGATCAGAACTTGGCGGTGATACCAACGCCCAATACCTGCTTGATCTGCAACCGAGGTCCCATAATGCCTGTTTCCTTGTTTTCGAATACGCGCACATCGTCGTCGTAAATCATGTCCCAGGAAACATTTGCATTAATGAACTTATTGACTTTCAATGAGATAACATTTGTCCAGAACATGTCAATGTTCTGTGGCCGCTCCTTGTAGTTGGAAAACAGCTCCAGTTTGGTCTTATAAGTGATGTTTTTGGCAATTTCCTTGTTCCAGTTAACGGTTACATAGGCGCCGAACTCACTTTTTACGTGTTTACCGGTATCTACACCATATGCCCCTTTATTGGAGAGGAATTCGTCCCGTATTACCACCCATCTGCCGGTGAATGGAGACATAAAGAGGGAAAATTCCTTATTGGGCATCCAGTCCAGACCGGGAGAGAGTACAATATATGCCGGTGCGAAGAAGGTAGAGGTGAATTCGCGGGTAGAATCGGTAGGATAAATATAACCGTCGGCAAACTGGGTTCGGAGGTTAAATAAACCGCTCAGGTACCAGTTCCGGCCAATATCATACCCATATTTAGAAGTAAGATCGATACGGTCGTCACTTTTACGGGTACCGAGGCTGGTAGTGTTTACATAACCATACGCCAGGTCCAGATTATTATCCCAGGAATGACGGCCTTTTTTATAGTTGGCGAATACGTTCAATGTGCCAAGGAGTGAAAGTGAAAGTTTATCGCCCCCTGCAGCCCAGTTAGAGAGCGATCCCTGATTGAAATTCAGACCGAAAGAGCCACCCTTGCGCCAGAGCCGGCCTGTCGTGTCTTTTTCAGTGTTCTTGATCCCTTTAGCGGATTCTTCACGTAATTTTTTGAAAGTTTGGTCCTGCGCCCTGGCGGTGCCAGCGAAAGCGAAAAGCGCCAGGAGGAGGATACAGGAAAAATGCTTCATATTACAGTCGGTTGAATACAATTATAGAGAACGGTTGACCAGAAGTGATCCGGCCAACCGTTCATATTACATCGTTAGATTATTGTTTTTTGAGTTCGTCGCGGATCTCCACAAGGAGTTGCTCAGAAGTAGTAAGTGCAGGTGCAGCAGGGGCGGGTTCCTCTTTCTTGAATCGGTTGATCGTACGAACCACCAGGAAAATAGCAAATGCGACTATGATAAATTCAACAGTAGCCTGGATGAACAGCCCATACTTTATTTCCGCCTCACCCACTTTAACCATGAGGTTTTTGAAATCTACTTTGCCAATAAGAATACCAACAACCGGCATAATGATCGATTCCACGAGGGCATTCACGATCTTGCCGAAAGCAGCGCCGATAACAACACCGACAGCCAGATCGATCACATTCCCCTTCATGGCAAAGGCTTTGAACTCACCGAAAAAAGACATACGCAAAGGTTTTGAAGGTTAAAAAAGGATTGAAATACACTGCAATTTTACAGAATTATGGTTTGACATCCTGATTATTTTTGTTTTTCGGCAAACGGGGGAACTTCATTTTCAGCGATTTCAGTGTATCCCTCACCGTTTTCGCAATCAGGTACTCTTTGTACCAGTTATGATCAGCGGGCACAATAATCCATGGAATCTTGTTGCAATGTTTGAATACATCATCATATGCCTTCTGATATTTTTTGTGAAGTTTTGCTTCGGAAAAATCCTTCTCATTATACTTCCACATTTTACGCGGGTCCTGTGTTCGTTCCTCCAGCCGGCCCCATTGCGCTTCGGGCGATACATGGAGGTAGAATTTAAGAATATGGGTGTTGTTATGATCGCGCAACAGTTTTTCGAAATCGTTAATGGCAGAAAAGCGCTTTGCAATAACATCTTCATCCACCCATTTATGCACCCGTTGTACAAGCACATCTTCATAATGCGACCGGTTAAACACCTGGATCATTCCTTTGGCAGGTGCGTGCCGGTGGATGCGCCATAGGAAATCATGATCTGCCTCCTGTGGTGTGGGGGCTTTGAATGGCTGTACAAGTACACCCATAGGGTTCATAGTGCCGAATACATCACGGATAACACCGTCTTTCCCGCTGGCATCCATTCCCTGCAGTACAACGAGCAAACTATGCTTGTGCTCGGCATACAGCAGGTTCTGTAATTCGTCGAGTTCCTTGAGGATGCGTTGCATCTCCTCATTAAGTTGCTCCTTGTCAGCTTTCTTCGGAGCGGTAGTCGGGATGTCGGCAAGACGGATCGATGGCATATGTTGAATTTTTCTTAATATACTTTAACATTGGCAAAAATCGGAATCGGTACCTTTGCTCCACTATGAACCAACGTCTAATGAACTGGGGGATCTTCCTGCTCCTGTCACTCACATGGGGCAGCTCGTTTATCCTCATGAAACTGGGACTCACTTCTTTTTCCCCCTATCAGGTGGCGAGCATCCGGCTAATCTCCGCCGGACTGGCGCTGCTGCCCTTCTTTTTCAAATTTATCCGGCAAACACCCACTGCCAAGATACCTGTGATAATACTGTCCGGTTTATTAGGTAACGGAATTCCGGCCTATTTGTTCTGTATTGCCGAAACCCGGATAGACAGTTCGCTGGCAGGCATGCTCAATTCCTTTACTCCGGTATTCGCCCTCATTTTCAGCCTTGCGCTATTTAGTGCTCCCGTCCTGAAGCGGCAGGTAATGGGCCTCATGATCGGTTTTGCCGGGGTGATTTTATTGTTCCTTGTTAAAGGGGTAGGTGCAAACGCTTACTGGTATTATGGCTTCCTCGTGATATTGGCCACCGCCTGTTACGGACTTAATATTGCACTGGTGCATCATTACCTGAAAGAGTTCCAGAGCCTTCAGCTGGTATCGATCTCCCTGTTCTTTATGGGGCTATTTGCCCTGCCGATACTTCTGCTGAGCGATTTTGGCACTACATTTCAGGCGGCTGGGCAACCCTGGATGAGCCTTGCAGCCAGCTGTACCCTGGGCCTCATTGGAACAGGCATCGCTTCTCTCCTTTTCTATCAGCTGATCCGGTCTGCCGGGGCTATTTTCGCCAGCATGGTTACCTATGGCTTGCCGGTAGTTGCCATTGGCTGGGGACTATTGGCGGGAGAATCTGTTAATATATGGCAGGTAGTATGCCTTGGTGTAATTATGAGCGGGGTATATCTCGTTAACCGGAAATAAAAAAGAGACAGGCAATTACCTGTCTCTTTTCAATATGATACACATGGCATCAGATAGCCATGATCTCTTTGTCTTTCTGTGCACAATGTTTGTCTACCAGCACAATATGCTTGTCTGTCAACTCCTGAACACCAGCTTCTGCATCTTTAGCAGTGTCTTCACTCAGCCCGTCTTTCTGTAATTTTTTAATTGCCTCAATGGCATCGCGGCGAATATTGCGGATAGCTACTTTAGCGTGTTCACCTTCACCATTTACTTTTTTCACGAGTTCTTTACGGCGTTCTTCGGTAAGCGGGGGAAGGAAGAGGCGGATGATCAGGCCGTCGTTCTGCGGATTGAGGCCGATATTGGCGGCGATGATCGCTCTTTCAATGGCCTGAAGCATATTCTTTTCCCAAGGCTGGATGGTAAGGGTACGAGCGTCCGCAACGGCTACGTTGGCAACCTGGTTGAGGGCGGTGGGTGCGCCGTAATAGTCTACAGTGATGCCATCAAGGATCACAGGATTGGCTTTACCGGCGCGTATTTTGGACAGCTCTGCTTCCAGGTGGGAAATTGCTTTCTGCATGGAATCTTTCGCGTCGTCCAGAATTAAATTAAGTTCGTCTTGCATAAGAATATTTACTTAAAGTGCTTGCAAACCTACATGAAATCTTTTAATCGTCAAAGGACCGACGATCGTAAGCATGGAGCCTAAGCAAAAACAGAACTATTTGTCCTGCATGATAGTTTCGGTATTGACGCGAAGGATTTTGGGCTTGGAGATAGCCGCCTGAACTTCAGAAGCAGCCTGTTCTGCTGCAAAGGCAAGCGCTGCGGCGGCTTGTTCTGCGGCGATTTCCTTACGGCGCTTAAGAACGAAGAGCACGGTTGTGCCCCCCAGTGCCAGGCCTCCTACCAGGAAAAGCAGCGCAGTTGTGCCGATGACCTGGAGGTTATATGCGAGTAGAATAAAGGCAATGTTGGATACCACCGCCACACCGGTTGCCTGCCGGTGGCTCAGCCCCAGTGCAAGCATGTAATGGTGGATGTGATGGCGGTCGGCCGTAAAAGGACTCCGCCCACGGGCCATACGGATGGTGAATACACGAAGTGTATCGAACAGGGGGATAATCAGCACGGCGAATGCGATGGCAGGAACAGCCTGTAAAGGCATGGCACCGGCAGGATTACCAGCCACATCGATAAATTTAACTATCAGTGTAGCATTCACAAGGCCAACCAGCAGTGAGCCGGTATCACCCATGAATATGCGTGCGGGAGTAATATTATAGATGAGGAAGCCTGCAAGACCAGCCGCGAGAGAAAAGCCCATAACGGCATACAGCAGCTCGTTGGCAAACAGGAAATAAGCGCCCAGAACAGCAGCTACTACCAGCCCGATGCTACCAGCCAGCCCGTCTATACCATCAATGAGGTTAAAGGCGTTGATAACAACGATAAAGGTGAAGTAAGTGAGGAGCAGGCTGAAATGATAAGGGAGTTCTTCGATTCCAAGGAATCCGTACATGTTGGAAATCTGGAGATTACCAAGGTAAATGATAGCAAATGCGGCTACCAGCTGTCCCACCAGTTTCTTGACAGGAGACAGCCCAACAAGGTCGTCCTTCATTCCCACAAAAAAGATCACGAAAAAGGAAGCCAGCAGATACTGCAGGGGAAAACTGTCTTTGGAAGGTACACATACGGCAGAAGCCAATATGAAACCTGCAAAGAAGCCCAGGCCACCTAGCGTGGGAATTCGTACTTTATGCGATTTGCGCTCGTCCGGTTCGTCATAAAGATGCTTCAGTTCAGCTACCCGGATCAACACCGGGATAGCAAAGTAGGTTATAACGAAACTCAGGATAGTTGCGATAATTACATTCTCCATACGGGGGGTTGTCGTGCAAAGATATTGAATTCAGCGATATGTGTATCAAGAAATTTCACGGCCCGACTTTCGTCCAATTTTAAAAAATCGTATAATCACTGAAAAAGCGGGGAATTTCTTATTACTTTTGCGGAGTTAAAAAATGCCAATTATCATGCCAGAACTGAAAGATATAGCCACCCAGATCAGGCGGGACATCGTTAGAATGGTACATGCCGTACAAAGCGGCCACCCGGGCGGTTCGCTCGGTTGTACTGACTACTTTACGGCCCTGTATTTCAAGGTTATGGAGCACCAGCCCGTGCCCTTCGAAATGGACGGTAAAAACCAGGACCTGTTTTTCCTGTCCAACGGACATATTTCCCCCGTCTTCTACAGCGCCCTCGCCCGTTCCGGATACTTCCCGGTGCCTGAGCTGGCTACTTTCCGCAAACTGGACAGCCGCCTGCAGGGTCACCCCACCACCCATGAACACCTCCCCGGCGTTCGTGTGGCCTCCGGATCCCTCGGTCAGGGCCTCAGCGTTGCCTGCGGCGCCGCCCTCACTAAAAAACTCAATAACGATAGCAAAATCGTTTACTCCCTCCATGGCGATGGTGAACTCCAGGAAGGTCAGAATTGGGAAGCTATCATGTTCGCTGCCCATCACAAAATCGATAACCTCATCGCTACCGTAGATTATAACGGCCAGCAGATCGATGGTCCTACCGATAAAGTAATGAGCCTCGGCGACCTCGATGCCAAGTTCTTCTCCTTCGGCTGGAAAGTACTCACCATGAATGGAAACGATATGGACGATGTGGTTGCCACTCTCGAAAAGGCTAAAAGCCTCACCGGAAAAGGTCAGCCTATTGTTATCCTCATGAAAACAATCATGGGTGCAGGCGTTGATTTCATGATGGGTTCCCACGAATGGCATGGCATCGCTCCGAATAATGAGCAGCTTGCCAAAGCACTGGCGCAATTGCCCGAAACACTCGGCGATTACTAATATCATAGCAATATCCGCATAAAAGAAAAGCGTACCAACCGGTACGCTTTTTTTATGAAAATATATCACAAGTATCTGTAAATCAGCAGTCAATAAAAACATCCAACCATCCAACGATGTGATGCTGTTACTTTAATCCCCAACCATTAAATACTGATTACAGTTAGATTATGGTCCTAAAGCATTACAAGCTTATTCAAGTTAACGTCATGCTAAGGACGAGTTAACGACAAGGAGTATTCAAAAGGTTTTCAAGGACTATTTATGCACTATTCAAGCACTCAGGATGCACTCAGCATGCAGTATCCATGCACTCAGCAAGCACTCGGTTTAGATCAAATTACAATTTGGGAAAGTAAAAAATGGCACATAACCGCCCTGCATGCGGCTTTATGACAACTTAAGTTGCTTTGAGGGAGATTGTTTGCCTTGCAGCACGGTGTGCCGGGTACCAGCTCGCCAGCGTTCCGATTACCAGAATAGTTATAGCCACCAGCACAAAATCGTTCCAATGCATCTCTACCGGGAATGCATCTATGAGAAAAGTGCCCCCACCCAGTTTGATGAGGCCGAAATGCTGTTGCACAAGACAGATTATAATAGCAAGCGTAAATCCAATTATACTGCCAGCCCCGGCGATGAGAAGGCCCTCTGCGAGAAATATCCTCCTGATGGTGGCCGAACGGGCACCCATAGCTTTGAGAATAGTTATGTCTTTCTGCTTTTCAATCACCAGCATAGACAGGGAACCTATCATATTAAACGCTGCGATCACTAAGATAAAGCTAAGGAACACGTACGTCACCCATTTCTCCACCTGCATCACGTTATAGATAGTGGCATGCTGTTGCACGCGTGTTTGTACTTTTATTCCTTCCCCCAATAAATCTTCCAGGGCACTTTGCACGCTCCCTTCGCGGGCGCCTTTTTGCAATGCTATCTCTACAGCGGTAAGTTCTCCGGGCTGCATATCGAGCAAATTTCGCAGAAACTTAATATCCACCAACACGTACTTACTGTCGAATTCCTGCTGAATTGCGAATGAACCTGCCGGGAACACAGTGCCGGACACAACAGACTGATCGGGCATCACTGCACTGAAAGCCGCTTCATCGCGGCGGGGCATATAAATACTGAGAGGCACACGGCTTCGCTCCACATTCACGCCAAGGCCCATTTCCACTCCAAGCCCCATCACTGCAAGCGGACCACTGGAATCGCGCAGGGCGTATTCTCCGGTTACCATTTTATCCTGCACTTTGGCAACCTGTGTGAAATTATTATCAACACCTTTAATGACGGCGATGGTCTGCTTCTTGTTTTCTCCGTTGATCACTACGGCCTTTTCTTCTACAGTGGCAGATATATGGGCAACACCCGGCACAGTAGCTATCTGCTTCAGCTGCTCAGGAGTTAGCATAAATGTTTTGCCCGTGACGGGTACAACGCGAAGATCGGGGTAGAAAGAAGAGTAGAGTGATTTAACCAGCCCGGTAAATCCATTGAATACACTGAGCACAGTAATAAGCGCTGCGGTACCCACAGCAATAGCACTCATACTCACCCACGCGATGATATTGATCGCAGTAGTGGATTTACGGGCGCGGAAATAGCGTGTAGCGAACTGCCAGATCATGCGGAAGGGAACGCGGGATTAGGGTTGCTGTGGTTTATCGTCGTTAATCTTTTTGAACAACTCTTCCATTTTAAATACATGATCGAGCGTATCATCAAGGAAGAAAGTTAGTTCCGGCACGCGGCGCAATTGCTTGCCTACCCGGTTTCCCAGATCACGGCGGATTTCACTCATGCGCTCATTCATCCGCCCCAGCATTTCAACCGGATTCTTAATCTGGAACATGCTCAGATAAACACGGGCTTCCAGCAAATCGGGCGTCATCTTCACAGAAGAAATGGAAATCATTCCGCCTTCTGTTACGTTAAAGCCCATGCGGGTGAAAATATCGCTGAGCTCTACCTGCACCAGCTGTCCTACCTGCTTTTGTCTTTTAGTTTCTTGCATATATACACCGTTTAAGCTGAACAATCCATGCATCCAAAGCCTGATGTGATGTAAAATTAGCCTTTTTTTAGCGGTTCTCGCGCAGGCCCTCTCCCATTATGGTATCATTTTTGGGGACAAGTGCCTGCCAAAGGGCACTGTAATTGTTCACAAAAACCATTATTGACGCCTATGATTTCAGTCGTTATACCCGTGCTCAATGAGGGCGCAACTATCCGGCAGGTTATCCGAACCATCCGAAAAACTTCCCGAACCATAGAAATTATTGTAGTTGATGACAACTCCACCGATAATACGGTAGATGAAGCCCTCAAGGAACGGGTGCGTGTTATTACCAGCAGCCAGCGCGGAAAAGGAATTTCCATGCGCGAAGGAATGATGGCCGCCAAGCATGATATCATCATGTATGTGGACGGTGATATCCTCACTTATCCTGATAGTCTTGTGGAGCTGTTGACAGACGGTATCGTAAATGATGAAGCCGATTTCACCAAGTCTTACTTTGATCGCCAGGCAGGCCGTGTAACACAGCTGGTAGCCAAACCGCTGCTCAGTATCCTTTTTCCGGAACTGGCGCATTTCAACCAACCGCTGAGTGGCATGATAGCCGCCCGCAGGCATATGCTGCAACAGGTGCATTTTGAAAATGATTACGGGGTAGACATCGGGCTGCTGATCGATATGCACCTGATGGGTGCCCGTATCTGTGAAGTTAACATCGGCCGGCTCGAGAACGCAATGCAAACATGGGAGCAGCTCAGTAAAATGAGCCGTGAAGTGAGCCGTACCATTCTTCGCAAAGCAGAAAGCATTCCGCAGCAGAACCTCGAAACACTGGGCAATATCAACATCATCCGCGAGCAGATGGAATATTCCATTCTCGAATCGATCGACAAGCTGCAGAAGATGGTAATCTTCAATCTCGACGAGACCATTTTCCGCGAGAACTACCTGTTTACCGCTGCCGCTGCGTTTGATCAGGAAGATTCACTTATGCAGGTGCTGCAACATTATACCGACCCATTATCCATACTCACCCGGAGCGCTGCCTTATTCCAGGGACGCAACCTCGCAGAGCTGCTGGAAGTAGCTGATGCTATTCCCGTAACACCGGATATTCGCCATGTGATCCGCGAACTCAAGCGGCGCGGATATATATGTGGGTTCATTACGGATGGGTTCGAATGTGTTGCCAACCACATGAAAAACAAGCTGGGGGCAGATTTTGCTTTTGCTAACCGGATGCACCTCGTACACAGCGTAGCTACCGGTGAAATCACGGTACCTGATTATTTCCTAAACGGGAAAAACGGTAACACACAATATTGCAAGAGTAATATCCTCCGTTACATTTCGGATAAATACCACATCCAGTCACAGAATATTATCTATGTAGGCAACGGTGAAACCGATGCTGAACTGTTGCAGGATGCGGGCATTGGTGTGGCGTATCATCCACAATATGTAGAAGCCGCAACGGTGGCCGATAAAGTAATAGAAGATAACTGCATGGCGCCGTTGCTGGATATTGCGCAGGCAAGTCCGGAGCGTGTAACTAAACGCTGGCCAACGAAAAGCCAAGCATTGAATATTGGATTGGGAAGTTTAGCAGCACTTGCCACAGCCGGACTGCTATACCTCGCAGCACGGCAGGTTCAGAAAGCATTTCGTGGTTCACCTGACTGTGATGAAAAAGCACTAAAGCCCGCATAACAATTATTTGAATCGATATTTTTTAAACGCTTCTCCAACAAAACGGGGAAGCGTTTTTTAGTTTCTCCGAAATTCGGAGAAATCCTCTTCCCGCACTGAGATATTCTCACCCTTTTTTTCACTGTCGGGTTACATTACTCGTTAGTTTCGCTGTGTTGATTTTGATGAATGCTTACACCTTCATCTCAACATGGGATTAACTGAGGAGACCGTGTTCTCACGGTCTCGGATTTCTTGCAACGAAAGAAATAAGATTACTGTTTACGCATCGATTAACGGAAACCTGCAATATGCCGGGGTTACAATAGAAGCATGAAAAAGGGCTGTTCTTCCGGACAGCCCTGTCTTTCTATCTTATTCAAATTTGGTGAACGAATGAAAGCCCATACCATAACACAGCTTCAATAAGCTGACCTGTGATTACGACGTGTTTGAAAACATTGGAACTAATTGAACGAAAGCAATTGAACAACCATCATGTTAACAAACACTTTAAAAATGAAACAAAACGAATCAATTATTTTTTATCAAACCGAAGACAATAATATTTGTCTTGAAGTAACTGTTGAAAATGAAACTGTCTGGCTTACCCAGCTACAAATGGCTCAGTTGTTTGACACGACCAAACAGAATGTCAGCCTTCACATCAAGCATGTCTTTTTAGAGAAGGAGTTAGAGAAGTCGGCAACTGTTAAGGATTACTTGACAGTTCAATTAGAGGATAAAAGGTCCGTAAAGCGTAAAATCATACGCTATTCACTGGATGTAATCATTTCAGTGGGGTACCGGGTAAAATCCATGCGGGGCACCCAATTCAGGATATGGGCAAACAAAGTGCTCAAATCATATATGTTAAGTGGATACGTTCTGAATGAACAGCAGCTCCGCAGGCAGCCCGGGAATCTGACGACATTGACGAACACCATCCATTTGATGGGGAAATTGCTGGAGTCAAACCAATTATCCAATGATGAAACCGGCGATTTAATCCGCGTAATTAAATCGTATGCGTATGCTTTGGATATTCTGGACCGGTATGATCACCGGACGCTGACGCTTGAGAACGTACGATCCGGGCCATCTTTTATCCCGACTTATGCAGATGCGGTGCAGGCAATAGCAGCATTAAGAAATAGTGTTGGCGGCACTACACTCTTTGGCAAAGAGAAAGATGCATCTTTCCGTAGTTCCATCGCTGCTATCCATCAAACTTTCGACGGACGGGACCTATATGCGAGTGTAGAAGAAAAAGCTGCGCATTTACTGTATTTCATTGTAAAGAATCATTCTTTCACGGATGGTAACAAGCGCATTGCTGCTTTTATGTTTGTATGGTATATGGATAAGAACGATATCCTGTACAATAAGGATGGTTCCCGCCGAATAGCTGATAATGCTTTAGTGGCCCTTACATTGATGATTGCAGAAAGTAATCCGGAAGATAAAGATGTAATGGTAAGTGTAGTGGCTAACCTGATCAATGCAAACAATTAAAAGTGCTGCTTTGCTGATGCAGGGTGGCAGTCAAATAAAAAAGGCTGTCCGGTTGGACAGCCTTTTCATTATTTTTTGCTTTCGGTTATTTGCTTTTGGCGAGTTTCGCTTCGATGCTGAGGGTAGCATGCGGAACTGCTTTGAGACGTGCTTTTTCGATGAGCTTACCGGTTTCGCGGCAGATGCCGTAGCTTTTGTTTTCGATACGTACGAGTGCTTTCTCGAGGTGATCGATAAACTGAATCTGGCGGCTGGCCATCTGGTTGAGCTGCTCACGTTCCTGGGAACCGGAGCCGTCTTCCATACTCATGTATTTGTTTTCGGTATCATCGGTACCGGCTTCGTCTTTACGCGTGATAAGACCCTGGAGGAAAACCAGTTCTTTCTTGGCTGCTTCCAGTTTCTTCAGGATAATTTCCTTAAATTCCAGCAGCTCAGGATCACTATAGCGATAAGTAGGGCCTGTGGGTGCATCGGGCTGATCGAGTACGGATTTCGTGAATTCCGGAACATAAGCCACGGCTTTAGCGGATGAACGGGAGCTTCCGGCTGAGCGGGAAGTCGTTTTTCCAGAAGGTCTCTCAGCAACCCGTTTCGCAGGCTCTTCTGCTTTGGCCTTCTTTACCGGCTCCTTTTCTGATTTTTCCTGTTTGCTCTTTGCCATTATATCTACTTTTTCTACGGGTTTAGCAATAATCGGCCCATTTTCGGCTACTACAGTTTTAGCTGCAGGTGCCTTTTTGGATTTGGGTGCAGGTACCGGCACCGCTTTTACGGTAACGGCCTTTACCAGTTTCTTAACGGGGGCTTTCGCCACTACGGCCTTTTTCGCTGAGGGAGCAGCTTTAACAGCCGCTTTCTTCACGACAGGAGCCGCTTTTTTGGCAACAACCGCCGGTTTCTTTGCCGGCGCAACTTTCTTGGAAGGGGATGCTTTCACTGCCACTTTCTTAGCCGCAGCTTTCTTTGGAGCAGGTTTCACAACTTTAGCCGCGGGTTTCTTCGCCGCTGCCTTTTTAGGCGCAGCAGCCGGCTTCTTTTTCACAGGCGCAGCTTTGGCCGCTGCCTTCTTAGGCGCCGCCACTTTCTTTGCTACCGCTTTTTTCGCAGGAGCCGCCTTCTTGATAGTCTTACCAGCAACCTTCTTCTTTGTTGCCATGGGATTAGCGTTTTTTGTTAACTAATACGTTGAATTTAAATTCGTTAACTTCTACTTCTGTTCCTTCCTGTAATTGCGGCACTATTTCCAAACTATCTGCCAAAATTTCCGTGCAAATATAGTCATTAAAGTTCATTAACGCCGATTTCAGGGCCGGAACGTCCGGCACTTTAACATTGATCCTGTCGGTTAACTCAAATCCACTGTCCTTCCGGATCTTCTGAATGCGGTTCACCAGCTCTCGCGCATTGCCCTCGTCTAATAATTCAGGTGAAATGGTGATATCCAGGGCCACGGTTAACATTCCTTTATTGGCTACTGTCCACCCCGGTATATCTTCAGAAATGATGTCTACATCACTCAGCACAATCGGAATACGCTCATTTTCAACATTTAAGCCAAATTCGCCGTCTTTCTCCAATACCGCTATATCGTGCTGTTCCATTCCGCCTATCGCGGCTGCTACAGCCTTCATTTTTGCACCCATTCGGGTACCGAGAGATTTGAAGTTTGGCTTAATCTTTTTCTTGATGAACCCTTCCGTTTCCGTAAGATACTCAATAGTTTTTACATTCACTTCACTTTTTATCAGGTGCTCAACAAGCGTAATTTGCGCCTTCATATGCTCGTCCGTAACCGGAATGAGGATCTTTTGCAACGGCTGTCTCACCTTATTGTTGGTCTTTTTCCGCAGGCTCAGTACCAGCGAGGAAATATCCTGTGCCAGCTGCATCCTTTCCTCCAGCTCCTTATCCACCGCAACTTCGTTCACTGCCGGGAAATTGGACAGGTGTACGGAACTCTCAGAACGTAAACCACTGACACTGTTCAGATTACGGTACATCCAGTCGGAGAAGAACGGTGATACCGGCGCCATCAGCTGGGAAACCTTCTCAAGGCACTCATACAACGTCTGGAATGCGCTGATCTTATCGTGCTCATACTCCCCTTTCCAGAACCGGCGCCGGCAAAGCCGTACATACCAGTTGCTAAGGTGCTCATCCACAAACTCCTGCACTGCACGGCCGGCCTGGGTAGGCTCAAACTCGTCCATATTACCCGTCACTTGTTTCACCAGGGTATTCAGCACGGAAATGATCCAACGGTCAATTTCAGGGCGCTCTTCCAGCGGTATGTACTTCTCCTCGAAACGGAATCCGTCCAGGTTCGCGTACATCGCGAAGAAATTGTAGGTATTATATAAGGTGCCGAACAGCTTCCGCTGTACTTCCTTAATGCCTTCCACGTTGAACTTCATATTGTCCCACGGAGAGGCATTCGTGATCATATACCAGCGGGTAGCATCTGCGCCATATTGGTCGATGGTCTGGAACGGGTCCACCACATTGCCCAGGCGCTTGCTCATCTTGTTGCCGTCTTTATCCAGCACCAATCCGTTGGATACTACTGTTTTATATGCTACGTTATCGAAAAGCATTACACCCAGTGCGTGCAGGGTATAAAACCATCCACGGGTCTGATCCACGCCTTCGGCAATGAAATCAGCCGGGAAAGCCTGTCCTTTATCGATATTCTCTTTATTCTCAAAGGGATAATGCCATTGTGCATATGGCATGGCGCCGGAATCAAACCATACGTCTACCAGATCCGGCTCACGGCGCATGGGTTTGCCGGAGGGGCTCACGAGGATGATCTCATCCACATACGGTTTATGCAGGTCGAGGATACCGTCGTGCAGATATGCCTTGTTCACATCTCCGCCCAATACTTCATTCGCTTTCCGGATACCGTCGTTCAGTTCGGCAATGGAGCCGATGCAGATCTCTTCGGTCCCGTCTTCCGTCCGCCAGATAGGCAGGGGTGTGCCCCAGTAACGGCTGCGGCTCAGGTTCCAGTCCACCATATTCTCCAGCCACTGACCAAAACGGCCGGTACCTGTAGCGGCGGGCTTCCACTGGATGGTTTTATTCAGTTCCACCATCCGGTCTTTCACCGCGGTGGTACGGATGAACCAGGCATCAAGGGGGTAATAAAGCACGGGTTTGTCTGTCCGCCAGCAGTGGGGGTAGGTGTGCTCATATTTTTCCACGCGGAAAGCGCGGTTCTCTTTCTTCAGTTTTACCGCGATGTCTACATCAACGTCTTTATACTCAGTTTCGTTCTTGTAGTTCTTCACATAGCGGCCGGAGAATTCGCCGACGTTATCGGTGAATTTACCCTGGCGGTCTACCAGTGTGAGGATGCCAATGCCGTATTTCTTACCAACGCGGTTATCGTCTGCACCAAATGCAGGTGCGGTATGTACGATACCGGTACCATCTTCGGTAGTTACGAAATCGCCCAGCAGTACGCGGAAGGGATCTCCTTCTTCGGGTTGTGCAAATGGCAGCAGTTGTTCGTAACGGATATTTTCGAGCTGGCGGCCTTTGAAGCCTGCCACTACTTTCCAGGGAATAATTTTGTCTTCAGGAGTCCAGGCGGAGAAGTCTCCATTTTCGCCTTCTGCCTTGAAGTATTTACCGGCAAGGTCTTTCGCTACCACTACATTCACGGGGAGGTGTGTGTAGGGGTTGAATGTTTTAACCAGCTGGTAATCTATGTTTTCGCCAACGGTAAGGCCGAGGTTGGAAGGGAGGGTCCAGGGAGTGGTGGTCCATGCGAGGAAAAACACTTCTTCTCCTGCGCCGGCGGCATCGAAGAGGAATTGTGACTTATCGGAAGCAATGGCTTTGAACATGGCCACTACGGTAGTGTCTTTCACATCTTTATAGGTGCCTGGCTGGTTAAGCTCATGAGAGCTGAGACCGGTGCCTGCGGCAGGGGAATAAGGCTGGATGGAAACGCTTTTATACAGCAGTCCTTTTTTATAGAGCTGCTGCATGCACCACCAGAGGCTTTCGATATAGTCATTCTCGAAAGTGATGTATGGATGCTGGAGGTCGACCCAATATCCCATTTTACGGGTGAGTTCTTCCCAAACGTCTTTATATTTTAATACTTCTTTTCTGCAGGTTTCGTTGTATTCGGCGATGGAGATTTTTTTGCCGATATCTTCTTTAGTGATACCGAGTGCTTTTTCCACGCCCAGTTCCACCGGGAGGCCATGGGTATCCCAGCCGCTTTTGCGTTTCACCTGGTGCCCTTTCATGGTTTTATAGCGGCAAACAAGATCTTTAAGAGACCGGGAGATTACGTGGTGGATACCGGGGAGGCCGTTGGCGCTTGGAGGGCCTTCATAAAACACGAAGGGAATGGCGCCGTCGCGGTTAGACACGCTTTTTTCGAAGATCTGGTGCTGTTCCCATTCCTTCCGGATTTCCTGTTCTATCTGCGGTAAATTCAGCTGGTTATATTCCTGATATTTGCTGGCCATATTCGATACCCACCTGGTTGTTAATGAATGGATTTTAAAATTCTGCGAAGTTACGAAAATAGCCGGAGCTTTCCCCGCGGGCCTGTCAGCCATAAAAAATAATGGAATTTTAAAAAAAATGACAGGCAAATTGGGTAATTTACAATAAACTGTACTTACTTTGCGTTTTTGGCAAGGTTTTGGTATCGAAAGAGAAGACCGTATAACAGAGAAAAACCATATCTTTTATGAAAAGAGTAACGTTACTTCTTTGCGCAGCTATCTTCACTTCCGGCATAGCGTTTTCGCAACAGAAATCCATCAAAAAATCCAAAACTACAGCTAAGAAAGTAGAGGCCCCGGCGCCTGTTAAAGAAGCATTTTTGCAGAACGCCCAATATGCGGGTACTGCGGATGCAGCCTGGGCTAAAACTGCCAGCGGCAACTGGATCGCGTCTTTTAATAAAGACAGTGTAAAGACAGCCGTTGAGTACAATGCCGAGGGCAGCTGGGTAGCCACCCGCAGTGAATATGCGAATGGCGCCGTACCCGAAACTGTTTTGGGAACTTTGAAGAACAAATATCCGTCTGCCGTTGTTAAAGAAGGGTGGAAAATTGAAAGAGCAGACGTAGCATCGTACTACAAAGTCAGCATCGAAGAAAATGGCACTGCCAAAACGGTACTGCTTAATGATGCTGGCACTATTGTTGATTAGTAGTACTTACAACACATAATTAAGTATTTCATAGGTATAGGGATAAATAGGACAGACCCTGCTCTTTTGGGCGGGGTTTTTCTTTGCCCATAACTCCCGTATTACTTGTATTATACGCTTTCTCAAACACTTTTATACCTCCCCCGCCAACCTGTTCCATCTCTTACACTCATTTATAACAAACCTATACTGCACAACACTCCTGTCATTTCTACAATTATTAATGACTTTGTAAAAAGATCACTGCCAAAATGTTGCCGCAACAGCTGTAGATGAAATTTCACGGCTGTGAAAAAAACACCGCTATCGCTTCCACAATTTCATTTGCGGCACATGATTATTTCGGGAAAATTTAGATGGCGGGAATAAAAAAAAGCCGCTACAGAAAGTAACGGCTTTATGCAAATTACGGTGGAAAAAACTTACGGATCGCAGCGCCCGCTCTTTGTCGTGAGTGGTGTTTGATAAGGCGCCGCATTAATGGCTTTACTAACCGCAAGCCCTTCCGATTTAGGTCAAATCTGATAAGGAAGCTTATGAGGAAACCAGATTGATATCCAGTATCGTGCTACAAAGATGCATCGATCCTGAAAAATGCAATAGTCAAATCGGGAAAAGAAATGATCGTACCGGGAAAAACGCCTTAGCGAAGTAATAACTCACAGGGTTTCAGGCCTGTATGTTTTTTAAAGGCGGTAGAAAAATGTGAAATACAGGAGTATCCCATCATCATGGCTACTTCAGAAACAGACATACCCTTCTCATAAAGAAGCCCCCGTGCCTTCTCCATCCTTTCCTTCTGGAAATAATCGTAGATGGTAGTGCCGTACATGGCTTTAAATCCTTTCTTCAGGTAACATTCGTTCATCGCCACTTTGCGCGCCAGTTCACGGATCGTGATAGGCGCATCCAGCTGTTCCAGGAGGATGGAACGGGCTTTATCAATCTTCGCACGGTCTTCCATCTGCGTCAGGAAGCGGCAGCCGTAGCGCTCTTCCGTATCGTTCTGGATAAACTGGTCGGAACTGAAAAGGAGCAACTCAAGTGATTTGCTCTGTAAAAAGATGTTTTTCAACACCCCTTCATAATTATGATGCACCATCTGCTCCAGTACCGCTTTGGATTTGGTACAAGGCTGAATGGTTTTCATGAAAGGCTTGCGCGATTGCAGCTCGAATAACGTGCTGCTGGTATTGCTCTTCTGTAAAGACTGAATAAACCCGGGATGGAAACGCACGGTGATCAGATCGATCGAAGGCATTTTATCACTTGAACAATCGGCCGCTTTATGTCCTTCAACACATACACGGTCACTGCAATTGGGCTTTTTGCAGTACTTGTTCCCTGCCACACAATAACGCAGCTCAATAGCTGCGCTTTTGCCACGTTTGGCAGGCTGGTACACTACCATCGCCACATCTTCCACAGGAAGCGGACGATCGTACACATACCGTTGCAGGGTGAAATCCAGGCAATCCGGCACCGCAATCGATTCGGTAACCGCCAGCTCCAGCTGGTCGCTCATAGCGGGTTGCGCCATCGCGAGTTGTAATATTTCCTGTATTTCTTTCATAAAAAGTTCGACAAAAGTAAGGAATGATTGTTATTATGTTATCATACTGACAAAGACGTTACAATTCAAAGACCTTTCAGGGGAATTGGTATAAATTTAGCACCAGTAGCTTACACATGAAGAAATCCTGGAAAATCATCCTGATCACCGCCGGCACCCTCACCGCCATCCTCCTTATTACGGGATGGTACCTCAGCGCTCACTGGAAAAACCTCCTCGACAAAGAGCTTCGCAGATATGTGGCCGAAGGGTCAGACAGCCTCTATACGCTCGCTTACGGCAAAATAAACCTCAACTTACTTACGGGAAGCGTTGCTATTCAGCATGTTGCGCTTGTTCCCGACTCGGCCGTTTACGAAAGGCTCGTGAAAGAGCAGCGGGCACCGGAAGTATTGTACAACGCCAAACTGGGCCGCGTGCAGGTAACCGGCTTCAAAATATGGCGCTATTTCCTGGATAAAGAAGTGGATGCTGTTTCTTTCCGCCTCCGCGACCCTGAACTCGTTATCATCCACGATTTGCGCAGTCAGGATACCACACCCCGGCGCAGCTTCTATGAATCCGTATCGCGCTCCATCAAACAATTCCGCATCGGGGAAATTGAACTGGCCAACACCAGCCTTGCCTATACCCAGATCGGGAAAGACAGTAGCCTCAAAATCACGAAACTTGGCAATCTCGACGTGGTTTTACGCAATCTCGCCATAGACTCCATTTCCCAGAACGATCTTTCACGGGTGCTTTATGCGCAGGACTTCACCGTCAGCCTCAAAAAATGGGAATACCGGACACCCGACAGCCTGTACTGGCTCCGACTGTCAGACATCTCTTTTAATGCTGTAGCCAAAAAGCTGACAGTGGGCAGCATACGGCTGGACCCCAGGTATAATAAGGAGCAGTTCGACAAGCAGATTGGCACACAAAAGGACCGTTTCCAGCTGGCATTCAACAACTTAACTGCTGAAGGCATCTATCTGCAACACATCCTGCTGCAACAGGCCATCGTCCGTAAGGCGAATATAGACGGGGGTGAATTGAATGTATACCGCAACCGGGGACTGCCTGTGGCACCGGGCGACAAATACGGCCAGTTCCCTAACCAGCTGCTCATGAAACTGGAGATGCCCCTCCGGATCGATACCCTGACCGCTCAGGGTGTAAATGTCACTTATGCAGAGGTAAACCCTAAGAACGGGCAAACCGGCGAGATGGCTTTCCATCAGGCAGGGGGCACTTTCCGGCATATCTCCAATATAGACTCCGTGGTGCAAAAGCACCCGCATGCCACGATAGACCTCCACGCCATCCTCATGCGCACAGGTAAGCTCCGCGCCCATTTCGACTTTACGCTTAACAGCACGCAGGGCGCCTTTGGCGTAAACGGAAAGCTGAATGATATGGACGGTAAAGAAATGAACCCCGTCACCCGTGCCCTGGGAGATGTGGCCATCCGGTCGGCCAGGATCCGGGAATTGGATTTCAATATCAGGGGAAACGAACGTTCTGCCGGGGGCACGGTAACATTCAGATATGACGATCTGAAGATTGAGTTCCTGAAAGATGTGGAGGCGAAAGGGAAAAAGCGGAAGAAAGGGCTGGTAAGCCTGATCGCTAACCTGATGGCACTCCATAATGAAAACCCCTCACCAGGACAGCCACTACGGGTGGCAAAGCCCTATTCTGCCCGCGATCCTCAAAAATCGTTCTTCAACCTGGTCTGGAAAACCATCTTTACGGGCATAAAGGAAACGGTTCTTACCGACGTTGCCGCGGGCGCCCTCAACTAACCTTTCCACAGGCTATGCACACCCCTCAAATTAGGCTTGTTTTTCATGGAAATTAGCCTGATTTTCCGTATTTTTGCTGGATATTCAATGGATTTGTTCAAAAAAGATTTTCAGCTAAAAATATGAGTGAAGAATTAGTGCAAGCACCTCCTGCTAACAATAGTTACGGCGCCGATAACATTCAGGTATTGGAAGGGCTGGAAGCCGTGCGTAAGCGCCCGGCGATGTACATTGGCGACATTGGCGTCAAGGGTTTACATCACCTTGTATATGAGGTGGTAGACAACTCCATCGACGAAGCCCTCGCCGGTTACTGCAAGAACATTGATGTAACAATCTGTGAAGACAACTCCATCCGCGTGAAGGATGACGGCCGTGGCATCCCCACGGGCATGCACCAGAAAGAAAAGCGCTCTGCGCTTGAAGTGGTGATGACCGTTCTGCACGCCGGTGGCAAGTTCGATAAAAACACCTATAAAGTATCCGGCGGTTTGCACGGTGTGGGTGTATCCTGCGTAAACGCACTCAGCGATCCCCTGCACGTTACCGTTCACCGCGAAGGCAAGGTCTTCGAACAGGAATACAGAATGGGCCACCCCCAGTATACCGTTCGTGAGATCGGAGATAGTGATATCACCGGCACCATCGTTCACTTCAAGCCCGATACCACCATCTTCACTGAAACGGTGTATAACCGCGAAACCCTCGCAGGCCGCCTCCGTGAGCTGGCCTTCCTCAACCGCCGCATCCGTATCACACTGAACGATGAGCGGGAGAAAGACGAGAACGGCAACATCTTCAGCGAAACCTTCTTCAGCGAAGGCGGTATCGTGGAATTCGTACAGCTGATCGATAAGAACGGCCGCCGCAACCCGCTGCTGCCTTCTCCTATCTATATCGAAACACACGACACCAACTCTAACGTTGCCGTGGAAGTAGCACTGCTCTACAACGATTCGTTCAACGAGCACATCTTCTCCTACGTAAACAATATCAATACTATAGAAGGCGGTACCCACGTGGCCGGCTTCCGCAGGGCTATCACCCGCGTGTTCAAGTCGTATGGCGATAAGAACAAGCTGTTCGAGAAATCCAAAGTGGAAGTTACGGGCGACGACTTCCGGGAAGGCCTCTCCTGCATCGTGAGCGTAAAAGTTCCCGAACCGCAGTTTGAAGGACAAACCAAGACGAAGCTGGGTAACTCCGACGTAATGGGTATTGTGGACAGTGCTGTAGCTAACGTACTGGACGCATACCTCGAAGAGCATCCGAAAGAAGCCAAGCAGATCATCAATAAGGTGGTACTGGCAGCGCAGGCCCGTGAAGCAGCCCGTAAAGCCCGCCAGATGGTTCAGCGCAAAAGCGTGATGACCGGCAGCGGCCTCCCCGGTAAACTGGCAGACTGCTCCGACAACGACCCTAAGAAATGTGAGCTGTTCCTTGTCGAAGGAGACTCCGCGGGTGGTACGGCTAAACAGGGCCGTAACCGTAACTTCCAGGCCATCCTGCCCCTCCGCGGTAAGATCCTCAACGTGGAAAAAGCACTTGAGCATAAAATCTACGAGAACGAAGAGATCAAGAATATCTTTACCGCCCTCGGCGTAACTATCGGAACACCGGAAGACGATAAAGCCCTCAACCTCACCAAACTCCGCTACCACAAGCTGATCATCATGACGGATGCTGACGTGGACGGTAGCCACATCGCCACCCTCATCCTCACCTTCGTATTCCGCTACATGCGCGAAATGGTGGAGCAGGGTTATGTATACCTCGCCCAGCCCCCGCTGTACCAGGTAAAGAAAGGCAAGGAGTTCCAATATGCCTGGACGGACGAACAGCGTAAAGCTGCCGTTACCCGCCTCGCAGGTGGTGGTAAAGAAGACAGTGTTACCATCCAGCGCTATAAAGGTCTTGGTGAGATGAACGCAGAGCAGCTCTGGGACACTACCATGGACCCGGATGTGCGTACGCTCAAACAGGTGTCTATCGATAACCTGCCTGAAGCCGACCGTGTATTCACCATGCTCATGGGCGATGAAGTTCCCCCGCGCCGCGAATTCATTGAATCGCACGCCAAATACGCGAAGATCGACGCTTAATAAGCTCGAAGAGAATACATTACAGCAAAGGCCGTTTCCGCTAAACAGGGAAACGGCCTTTCTTTTTTCCCCTCACTTCTCCCCCATTCCCAAACTTTATTTATAATTAATTTTTATAATTTGTATTTGCTGCGTATATTGCACTCGCTAGCAACACCTGTACCTTTAGAATCGTATACCTATGAAAATCGCAAGCATCCTGCCGGCTTTAGGCATGGCGGCTGTCATGTGCCTGACCGCCTGCAAGAAGAAAGATATTTTCGAGGACAACCGCAGCCAGGGCTATCTGTCCATGAAGATCGACGGGCAGGAACTCGCAGTATCCAAACAGCTGACCGGCAGTTTGTACGACACCGCCAACGATATTATGAGCCACCTCATCGTGAGCGGGATGACCAGCGACAACCAGTTCCTCACTGTTAATGTTTCCTTCCTGAATAAAGAGTTGAAGCCCGGTACTTACCGCCTGAATGATTTCGGCTATAATACTATTGGCTGGATACAGCGCCTCAGCGACGCAATGGGCTATGCCGCCGACGATACCGGCCTGGGAGCCAGCGCCACCATCATCATCGAATCCATAAGTGAAACCAAAGCCAAAGGCACTTTTTCAGGCATTATGATCCATGATGTGGACGCCGATAAGAAAAAGACGGTGACCGACGGAAAGTTCGAAGTAACGGTGATGAAACACACAAAATAATACTGAAAAACCATCGCAACATAAGTCCGTCCTATTTATCCCAACTTACCTGACTTCGGCTAAAGGCCGCGAGTAGCAAAATAGACTGAAAAGACAGTTAAAACGACAGTAGAAATTAGACAGCGTCATACGCCTTTTGGCGTTATGTGACCTACCATCAAGACAATGAAAAAGGGCTACCGGTGAAACCGGCAGCCCTTTTTTCGTTTGCGTTGAGTTTAGTTATTTGATTCCGAATACGGCACGCACTTCCGCACGGATCTTGATGGTCTTGAAATCGATATCGGAATCGGGAGCACCACCTGCAGCATCATAAGCTACGGCTTTACGGGCCATCATGTTCGCCATTTCAGGACGCACATCGCTGTACTGATCGGTATTGAACTCCTGGATTTCGATTACGCCACCCAGCTTCTCGTCAATGGCAGCTACCATGTATTCCGCTTTGGCTTTAGCAGCCTTCAGGGCGGCGATCTTCACCTGCTTGCGGTATTCTTCCATCTTACTGCTGCTGAAAGATGCTACGTTAGCACTTTCGATACCTTCTTCATCCACAGCTGCGAGGATGCTGTTGATCTTGTCCAGACGGGCCAGTTTCAAACGGTATTGCTTGCGGGCCATGAAGTCAGGAGCATCTTTCTTCTTTTTCCACCATTGCTCGTAATTGTAACCAAATACGTTGGCGATAGTGAAATCCGCTTTCGGGATACCGGCAGCTTCCACGGCTTTCTGCAGCTTCTGTTCCAGTTCGGAGATCGATACCTTCTGCGTTTTCGTTTTCATGTATTCGCGCAGGGTGATGTTAAAATAGATCTCATCAGGCGTGATCTCCAGTTCGGCACTGCCGTTCACTTCGATCTTCTTTACCGGGGGCTTGTTGTCGGTAGTTTGTGCAAAGGAAGTTGCTGTCATAACAAGGGCCATTAAAAGTACGGTTAATCTTTTCATTGCTTTCAGTTTTAAATTCACCAGCAGGATGCGGGGAATGGATGTGTTTCCATATGCGATCGCCGGCTTTAACTTTTCTTTAATTTTTAGTCAGGTAAAATGTTTGTGTCAGCCGGTGTAACGATTAAAACAAAAATATGTTACAAAAGTTAATTGCGGGCGTCGGTCATTTTCCGGAGGAAGTCGTGCAGTTTGGTCATGGAGTCGATACGATCCACGATCAGCATAAAGTTTTTACCTACCTGTTTCAGCCGTGCATTATTGGTGCGCGTTTGAATATAATGCAGGATATGCTGGAAAGTGGGTGATTCAAAATAGGGGCTGTCGGGGTTATTAATAAAATAACAGCGGAGGGTTTCCTCTTTCAGGATCATCTTCTCAAAGCCAAGTGCAATGGCCATCCAACGGCAGCGGATGGTGGTATACAGGTCTTCCACGGGAGCGGGTGCGGCACCGAAACGGTCTTCCAGCCCGGCGGCAAACTCCAGTAGTTTGGACTCCTGCGTAATATTATCCAGTTCCTGGTAGAGGTTCAGTCTTTCCTGAATGCTTTCAATATATGTATCGGGGATAAGGATCTCAAGATCGGTATCAATGGTACAGTCAGATACATAATCCTTCTTCTCTTCCAGCTGATCTTTGAAGAGATCCTTAAAGTCGGTCTGTTTCAGTTCGCGGATAGCTTCGTCGAGGATCTTCTGATACATGTCGAACCCGATCTCCGCCACAAAACCACTTTGTTCTCCACCCAGCAGGTTACCTGCGCCACGGATATCGAGGTCGCGCATTGCTATCTGGAAGCCACTGCCCAGCTCGCTGTGCTGCTCCAGTGTTTGCAAACGCTTGCGACTGTCGGACGGCAGCGTGCTCATGGGAGGCGCCAGCAGGTAACAGAATGCTTTCTTATTACTTCTGCCCACACGGCCGCGCAGCTGATGCAGATCGCTCAGGCCAAAGTGATGGGCGTTATTGATGATGATGGTATTGGCATTGGAGATATCCACGCCGCTTTCCACGATATTGGTACACACCAGCACGTCGTACTTGCGGTCAATGAAATCGAGGATTACTTCTTCCAGCTTATGCCCTTCGAGCTGGCCATGTGCGGTGGCAATACTCAGATCCGGGCAAAGCTCCTGTATGAGGCCCGCCATTTCGCGCAGGCCGTTAATACGGTTATGAATGAAATAAACCTGGCCCCCACGTTCTGTTTCGTAATAAATAGCGTCGCGGATCTGCTCCTTGTCGAACACCATTACTTCTGTTTCGATGGGCTGCCTGTTAGGTGGCGGGGTATTGATGATGGAAAGGTCGCGCGCACCCATGAGGGAGAACTGCAGGGTACGCGGGATAGGCGTTGCCGTGAGGGTAAGCGTATCCACGTTCACCTTCATCAGTTTCAGCTTTTCCTTGGCGGTTACCCCAAACTTCTGCTCTTCATCGATCACCATCACGCCGAGGTCTTTGAACTTCACTTCCTTCCCCAACAGGGCGTGTGTGCCGATGATGATATCGATCTTCCCTTCTGCCAGCTTCTGCAGCGTTTCCTTTTTCTGCTTGGCGGATTTAAACCGGTTGATGTAATCAACGGTACAGGGGAAATCTTTCAACCGGTCCGAGAACGTTTTCCAGTGCTGGAAAGCGAGGATGGTGGTGGGTACTAACACAGCAGCCTGCTTGCCATCCACCACGGTTTTGAAAGCTGCGCGTACGGCAACTTCGGTTTTACCAAAGCCCACGTCACCACATACGAGGCGGTCCATCGGTGAGGGGGATTCCATATCCCGCTTCACGTCTGCCGTGGATTTGGACTGATCCGGCGTGTCTTCATAAATGAAAGACGCTTCCAGCTCGGTTTGCAGATAAGTATCCGGACTATGCTGGAAACCTTCCTGCGCTTTACGTGCGGCGTACAGCTTAATGAGATCTTTGGCGATATCCTTTACTTCCGTTTTCGCCTTCTCTTTCAGCTTCTCCCACGCATCACTGCCGAGCTTATTCACTTTCGGCGTAACGCCTTCCTTGCCGGTATATTTGCTGATCTTATGCAGTGAGTTGATGTTCACATACAGCAGATCGTTGTTTTTGTAGATGATACGGATCGCTTCCTGCATCTTCCCTGCCACCTCAATTTTCTGCAGGCCGCTGTACACGCCCACACCATGATCGATGTGGGTCACGAAGTCGCCGGACTGCAGTTCCTGTAAGGTTTTGAGGGTGATGGCCTTGTTTTTATTATAGGCCTGCTTCACTTTGGATTTATGGAAGCGCTGGAAGATCTGGTGATCGGTATAGCACACGATCTTCAGTCCTGTATCCACGAACCCTGCACTGATGGGTACGGGGATGGGATAGAAGAGGAAATCGGCTTTGAGGTCTTCAAAGATACTGCGGAGCCTTTCCAGCTGCCGCGGGTTTTCTGCGAAGATGAACAGGGCCGTTTTAGCAGCGTTTTGTGCGGAGAGGTCTTTTATCAGCAGGTCGAACTGGCGGTTAAATACCGGCTGTTCGATGGTTTTGAAAGATATCTCTTCCACACCCGCGGGCACCTGCTCAAAATTGAAATGTGACCCGGTCACGATACAGTGGCGTTGCAGCAACTGGTTCATGAGCACATCGGCCTTTTCAACATCTTCTTCCTTCAGTTGAATGGCAGTATCGTCAGATACATCGGTGGCGCGGCCGGTTTGCAGCCAGTCGTCGTACCGCTGTTCCATCTGCCCGATCACGCCCTGTACATACGCCGGATCTTTGATCCATACTACGGTGTTTGCAGGAAGGAATTCGGGCAGCGACATTTTCTCCACTGCGGTGGCCCTGGTATCCATATTGGCGATGAGGGTCACCTGCATGAGCTTGCGCTCGGAAAGCTGTGTTTCGGGATCGAAGAGCCGGATAGAGTCCACCTCATCACCAAACAGCTCAAAGCGGTATGGCTTATCGTTCCCGAAGGAATATATATCAAGGATACCACCGCGTACGGCGTATTGCCCTGGTTCGTATACGAAATCGGCATGTTCGAAACCCCACTCCACCAGTTTGGCGAGGAGGTCGTCTACTTTAAGGTTCTCCCCCACTTTTACAGACACCATGTTGGTGTTGTAGGCTGTGTTACCCGCTACTTTTTCGAAAAGCGCTTCGGGGTAAGTAACCATTACCTTACGGTGCGTTTGCGGACCGGTGAGCTTCATCAGCGCTTCGGTTCGCAACATACTGTGACTGCTGTTGTAATCGGAGAACACGCCGGTTTTCTTGAAAGAGTCGGGGAAGTAGAAAATGTCCAGCGCCTGGGAAAGATTTTCCAGGTCGTTATGGAAATAAGCGGCTTCTTCCTTGTCGTTCAGGATAAAGAGATGATTGGCTTCGGAGCTGTTACGGAGGGCGGTGGCTACGAAGGCGGCGGCGCTGCCGGTGAGGCCTGTGAGGTGAAAATACCGGGGAACGGGCATAAGAATCCCGTCCGCCAGTGATTTCAGGCGGGGGTCTTTCTCAAATAATTGTAATACTCCCTGCAAATTCATGAAGGATGCAAAGATAAGGCATTTTCAACTTTTATACCGGCCTGGTATTATGACCGTTTCCCCGGAGGAGGCTACTGACATCCTGCTGACATCCTTCAGTGATCCTTCAGTGGTGTTCAGTGGTGGTATAGGTTTGAGGGTGTTTGACTGAAGGATCACTGAAGGATCACTGAAGGTTCGCTGAAGGTTTATACCCCAGCCGCCTGTATTTCCCGGAAAAAGCGTAATTTATGGGTATTGGCTTTACTCATCTTACATAAATACTTCATGCATGCTCGAACAATGGTACACCGGCGTGGTAACGAAGATTGTGAATGAGACGGATAATACGAGGCGGTTCTGGATTCACATCCCTGAAAAGGAAGCATTTCATTTCAAAGCCGGCCAGTTTGTAACGCTGGACCTGCCCATCCACGAAAAGAAGAACAAGCGCTGGCGGAGCTATTCCATCGCCTCTCACCCCAATGGTTCGTCGGAGATAGAGCTGGTGATCGTACTGTTGGAAGGCGGGGCAGGTACCACCTACATCTTTAACGAAATTAAGGAAGGCAGTGAGCTGATCCTGCGTGGTCCCCTCGGCAACTTCGTGCTTCCGGAAATACCCGACCGCGATCTGTTCCTCATCTGTACCGGTACGGGCATCGCCCCTTTCCGATCCATGGCGAAGTTCCTCCACAAGAACCAGATCGCACATCCTGACATACACCTGATTTACGGCTCCCGGTATGAGAAAGATATCCTGTACAAAGAGGAAATGCTTGCCCTTGCCGCCGAGATGCCCGGTTTCCACTACCACCCCACCCTTTCCCGGGAAGATAGTCCGGATTGGAAGGGCCACCGCGGCTATGTGCACCAGGTATACGAAGATCTCCTGGCCGACCGCCGCCCTGCACACTTCTACCTGTGTGGCTGGAAGGTGATGATCGACGAGGCAAAGCAGCGTATACAGGCCATGGGCTACGACCGTCACGACATACACCTCGAACTGTACGGCTGATAATTATCGCAGAAACGGTTTGATTTATCGCAATATCAGGAGGTCGTCTCAGCAATGAGGCGGCCTTTTTCTATATGTACCCTATTCTTTCCGCCTGCAAGACTGCCTTTACCTTCCTGCTACCCTCCAGGATGAAGGTGATATTACTAACCTATAACCCAGGTATGAAACTTATATAAGCTACCTATAAGCTACCCCTTATATAGGGTAGCTTATAGGTAAGTTATAGGTGGGTTATAGGTAGCTTATAGGTAACTTATATCCATATTATCCCTTAGTTGACATTGCTTCAACATGCTATCTAGCAGCTGGTTAGCACGGGATACGCGGAATTTTGTCCCAGAATGGGCGGGGAGGGGTAAAAGTGCGCATTTCGAAGGGTATAGGCACAAAAAAGGCGCCTCGTGGGAGGCGCCTGGTTATTTGGGAAAGCATTAGTTAATCCATCATCGCTTTCATCACCATTTCCTTTACGGAAGTCAGCGGAATACGCTCCTGCTGCATGGAATCACGGTGACGTACAGTTACGGTACCGTCTTCTTTCGTCTGATGGTCGATGGTTACGCAGAACGGCGTACCAATCGCATCCTGACGGCGGTAGCGTTTACCGATGCTATCTTTCTCTTCATAGTAGCAGTAGAAGTTCTTTTTGCAATCAGCCATCAGCTCCTGTGCGATCTCAGGCAGGCCATCCTTCTTAGTCAAAGGGAGGATTGCCAGTTTGATGGGAGCCAGCTTAGCGGGGAACTTCAGTACCACGCGGGAATCCTGTTTTTCCGGTGTGCTCAGGTCCTGCTCTTCGAATGCTTCAGAAAGTACCATGAAGCAGCAACGGTCCAGGCCGATGGAGGTTTCGATTACGTAAGGAACGTAGTTCTGGTTGATCTCCGGATCGAAGTACTGGAGCTTTTTACCAGAGAATTTCTGGTGCTGGCTCAGATCAAAGTCGGTGCGGCTGTGGATGCCTTCCACCTCTTTGAAACCAATGGGGAAGTTATATTCGATATCCACCGCTGCATCGGCGTAGTGGGCCAGTTTAGCGTGGTCGTGGAACTGGAGGTGTTCGGGTTTCAGGCCAAGGCTCTTATGCCATTTCATACGCTCTTCTTTCCAGTAAGCGTACCACTCCTGCTGGGTGCCGGGGCGGATGAAGAACTGCATCTCCATCTGCTCAAACTCACGCATACGGAACACGAACTGGCGTGCCACGATCTCGTTACGGAATGCTTTACCTACCTGCGCAATACCGAACGGGATCTTCATACGGCCCGTTTTCTGTACGTTCAGGAAGTTCACGAATATACCCTGTGCAGTTTCCGGACGGAGATAAACTTTGTTATCACCTTCATTCTCTGCAGCAACAGCGCCGAATTCGGTAGAGAACATAAGATTGAACTGACGGATGTCGGTCCAGTTAACGGTACCGCTCACGGAGCAGGCGATCTTCTTTTCTTCGATGAAAGTTTTCAGGCCTGCATAATCATTCTCCTTCAGGTAATTTTCCATGGCAGCAATCACGGCATCTTTCTCTGCTTCGGGCAGTGTATCTGCATACCCTTCGATCAGGTGATCTACACGGTAGCGTTTCTTGCTGTCTTTATTATCGATCATCGGGTCGCTGAAGTTATCGACGTGCCCGGAAGCTTTCCAAACTGTGGGGTGCATGAAAATGGCCGCATCGATGCCCACGATGTTCTCGTGCATCTGCGTCATGCTGCGCCACCAATAGTCGCGCACATTCTTTTTCAGCTCGGCACCGTACTGACCATAGTCGTACACCGCGCTCAGCCCGTCATAAATTTCGCTGGACGGGAAAATGAAACCGTATTCCTTACAGTGCGAAATGATCGCCTGGAACTTGTTCTGATCTGTAGCCATAGTCGCGCAAAGATAAAATCCTATTTTGAAACAACGTATTGTATTAAAAATTCATGCTTTAGCCCCGGAGTTTCTCATTATCCTGGTGCCGCTGGGCATCCCGAACCGTTTTCTTTTCAAAGTTCTTCTCCAGCGCTGCCGTGAGGTCGGTACCGGTCTGGTTAGCGAGGCAGAGTATTACCCAGAGCACATCGGCCAGTTCATCCGGCAGGTTCTTATCGCGGTCGGAGGGCTTGAACGACTGGTCGCCATACTGGCGGGCAATGATCCGGGCCACTTCCCCCACTTCTTCGGTGAGGATGGCCATATTGGTGAGCTCTGAAAAATAGCGGACGCCGGTGGTATTGATCCATTGATCTACCCGCTGCTGCGCTTCCTGGATGGTCATTTATTCGCGGTTTTTAGTGTCTATAATGATGGTAACGGGCCCGTCGTTCAGGAGAGACACCTGCATGTCTGCCCCGAAGGTACCGGTACCGATGCTTTTCCCCAGGTCGGCCTCCAGCCGTGCAATGGTGCTTTCGTACAGCGGAATGGCTGTATCCGGCTTACTGGCGCGGAGGTAGCTGGGGCGGTTGCCTTTTTTAGTGGAGGCATGGAGCGTAAACTGGGAGATGAGGAGCACTTCTCCCCCGGTTTCCAGTACGCTGCGGTTCATCACCCCGTTCTCATCATTGAAGATGCGAAGGTTGGCTATTTTGGCACTCAGCCAGGCAATATCTTCCGCCGTATCGGCGTCTTCGATACCCAGTAGTACAAGCAGGCCGCCGCCGATGGCGGATTTAACCTGCCCGCCGATCGTTACATCGGCCCGGGTCACCCTTTGAATCACAGCTCTCATAAAATATACAGTGGAAGGATTTACATTTGCGGTTAAAGATAAGGAATGTGTTATGCTTGACGTGACTCAGGAAATAAAATTCAAAACGGCCCGCAGTGGCGGGAAGGGCGGCCAGAACGTGAATAAGGTGGAAACGATGGTGGAAGGATATTTCAACATCGCGGAATCTGACCTGCTCACGGATGAACAGAAGGCTTTGCTGCTGCAGAACCTGGGCGGTAAGCTGAATGCCGACGGGCTGCTGCAGGTAAAATCGCAAACGGAGCGGTCGCAGCTGGGTAATAAAGGGGAAGTGATCCGGAAGATGAATGCTTTACTGGCGCAGGGCCTCTTTGTACCGAAGAAGCGAAAAAAAGTGAAGCCTACCAAAGCCATGATTGAAAAGCGCCTTCAGTTCAAGAAGCGCCTCAGCGAGAAGAAACAAAACCGCCGCCCGGGATCGGGGGGCGACTATTGATACGATTATTTATATTGGATTAAAACCGACGAATGGGAAATATCAAGAAACTGGCAGGAGCAACGATCTGGTATGGCATACCTACCATCCTACACCGATTCCTGGGCTTTATCCTCCAGCTTTTCCTCACCAGCGTGTTCCCGGCCGATAAGTTCGGCGAAGTGGGCCAGCTGTATGCCTTTATCCCTTTCTGCAACGTTATTTTCACCTATGGGCTGGAAACCAGTTATTTCCGGTTTACGCAATCTGTCGATAAAGACCGGTTATATAATACCCTGAGTGTTTCCATGATCGTGAGCACGATCCTGTTTTCAGGTGTGCTGCTGGTGGGCTCTCCGGTGCTGGCAGATGGTTTGGGCTTCCCCGGCCGCAGCCACCTCGTGATGCTGGCCACGGGCGTCCTCTTCTTCGATACCCTCACCACTATTCCTTTCGCCCGGCTGCGGCAGGAAGGCAGGCCCCGTAAGTTCGCCGCTGTGAAGCTTGCCACCATCCTGGTGCAGATCGTGCTGACGGTGTTCCTCCTGAAATATGCGCCCAAGCTCCATGCAGCAGGATACCTTTCATGGTATAACCCAGACCTTGGCGTGGAGTATTTCGTGATCGCCAATATGATCGCCAGCGCCTGTTCGCTGCTGTTCCTTTCTAAAGAATACAGCGCCTTCCGCTGGAAGTTCGATAAAATGTTATGGAAAGAGGTGATCCTCTACAGCTGGCCGCTGGTAGCCATCGGTATCGGTGGGATGATCAACGAGATGCTGAGTCGCCTTATTTTCCCGCAGGTATACCCTGCTACCCGGGAGGTATCGATGAGTTTGCTGGGTATCTTCTCCGCTAACTACAAGCTGGCGGTACTGGTTACCATCAGTATCAATGCATTCCGGATGGGTGCTGAGCCGTTCTTCTTCAACCAGAGTGGCCGGCAGGATGCGCAGCAAACCTATGCCCGGGTTATGAAGTACTTCACCATGTTCCTGGGAGCCGTCTTCCTTGTGGTGGCGCTTTTCCAGGAAGTGTGGGTATGGTTCATCACCCGCGGGGCGGATAAGTCGTATGCCGAGGGTATTAATATCGTACCTGTGCTGGCCATGGCCACGGTATTTCTGGGTATTTACTACAATCTTACCATCTGGTATAAACTAACCAACCGCAACCTGATGGGGGTGTGGATCACGCTGGGCGGGGCGCTGGTAACCATCATTCTGAATATCTGGTGGATTCCGCAGTTCAGCTATACCGGCTCTGCCTGGGCAACGTTTGCCTGCTATGGGTCTATGATGGCCGCGTCGTACCTTTTGGGGCAGAAGTATTACCCGGTGCCTTACGAGGTATCCCGCATTCTGGGCTACCTCGCACTGGCGGGGGGCATTTATGTTTTGCAGAACCTGCTGCGTGTGGAAGGATTCGGTTTCTGGCCCATCCAGATCGCCGGTGTGGCAGGGATGGGTGTATACCTGGCCGTTATAGCCTGGCCGGAAAGGAAAATTATTTCCCGGCTGCTGTTACGCAAGGCGGGTTGAGGGGTCTTCCGGTACGAAGGGGTTGTGTACTTTCTCGAACCCTATCGTAGTTTCGGGACCGTGGCCGGAATACACGACGGTATCGTTCGGCAGCTTGTAAAGCTTTTCCCGGATACTCTTTGCCAGTGTTTCAAAATTACCTCCGGGAAAGTCGGAACGGCCAACGCTCTGTTTAAATAACACGTCTCCCGCAATTACGAAGTTTTGTTTTGCGCAGTAAAAAGAGATGCTGCCGGGGGAATGGCCGGGGGTAAGGATCACTTCCAGCTCATCGTCTCCCAAAATCACTTTATCCCCTTCTTCGAGGTAGCCGGCCGGCTCGGGAGATGGCTCGAAGGGAATGTTATACATCTGGCCTGATTGGGGTGCCCGGTCGAGCACTACCTGGTCTAAACGATGTATTTCAGGGCCTTTACCAAACATTTTCTGCACCAGCCTGTTGCTGAATATATGGTCCAGATGGCAGTGAGTATTAAGCAGCCGGGCCACGGTCAACCCATTGTCTGTCATGAACCTGGTGAACTTTGCCCGCTCTTCTTCATAATAAAATCCCGGGTCTATAATGATACACTGCTTTTTTTCGTTAATTAGTACGTATGTATTCTCCTGAAAAGGATTAACCGTGAAGCACCTGATTTCAAACATTGTTGACGTTTTTTACTAATTTTAATTCGCAACACAATATTATCAATACTTTCCGTATGAACCGATTTATTACTAGGTCATTTATTCCATGCTTATTCTTCCTGCTGATAGGTTATGTTCACGTTCAGGCACAGACGAATACGGTGGAATTCGGGCAGAACCGGGTGCAATACAAGAACTTCAAGTGGCGGTTCTATACCACCCGGCACTTCAACACCTACTTCGCCCAGAATGGCCTGGAGCTCGGAAAGTATGTTGCCCAATGCGCGGAAAAGGAACTCCCCCAGCTGGAGGAATTCATGGAATTCACCTTCCGGCAGAAAGTAAATATTATTGTGTACAACAACTTTGCCGAGTTTAAACAGTCGAATGTAGGCATCGGGGTCGACTGGCAGAATACCGGCGGGGTCACTAAACTGGTAGGTAACAAACTGCTGGTTTATTTCGATGGCGACCATGCCAACCTCCGCCGCCAGATCCGCCAGGGCATAGCCCGGGTAATGCTCGAAACCCTCCTTTTCGGTGAAGATATCGGTGAATTTGCCGGTAACGCCGTATTGATCGACTTCCCCAACTGGTTCACCGACGGCTTTATCGCCTATGCCGCCGAAAACTGGAATCCCCAGCTGGACGATCAGCTGAAATCCGTCCTCAACTCCGGAAGATATAACACCTTCAACCAGCTTACTTTCGACAAACCCCTCCTCGCCGGCCAGGCTTTCTGGTATTATGTGGAAAGTAAGTATGGGAAAGATGCCGTGCCATACCTCATGTACATCACCCGTATCAACCGTGGCCTTAAGAAAGGCTTCGAGCAGGTGCTGCATATGAAACCCAAAGCTGCCCAGGCCGATTTCATGATGTGGTTCCGGAAGCGTTACCAGGAAGACGGGCGCCGCCGCCGGCAGGTAACCCGTGGTACCGGGGTGATCTCCAAAGAACTCGGTAAAAGAGGTGAAAAAGATTACTACCGCTTCCAGGCCAACCCTAAAAACAGCATGGTAGCCCTCGTGGAATACAGCAAAGGCACCTATAAAGTGAAGATCAACCTTGGCTGGACCACCCAGAAGGTACTCCTGAAAAGCGGTGTAAAACAGCTGACCTCCAAGCTGGACCCTAACTATCCCCTCCTCGCCTGGAACCAGAAAGGTAACCGGCTGGCCGTAGTATATGAATCTGAAGGCAAAACCCGCCTCATGATTTATGACCTGATCTCGAAGATCACCATTAAGCAGGACCTTCCGATGTTCGAAAGGATCATAGACATGAAGTACTTCTTCGAGTTCGATAACTCCCTCCTGCTTTCCGCCGTACGTAATGGCCATACCGATATCTTTACCTATAGCATCACCAATAGTAAGGTAGACCAGATCACGAACGACGTCTGGGACGACCTCGACCCCTCCTTTGCCGCATTCCCCGGTAAAAGCGGGATCATTTATTCCTCCAACCGCCCAAGCCCCAAAGCCCGTACTTCCGACACCGTGATGCCGCATAACCGGTACAACATCTTCATGGTGGATAACTGGAACAAATCTTCCGAAAAACAAATCTCGCAGCTTACCAACCTGCCCTATGGCAATGCAAGGCTGCCCGTACAATATAACACCACCCACTTCACCTTCGTGAGCGATGCCAATGGTATCGCCAACCGCTATGCCGGCTTCTTCAGGGCTGAAAGAGCAGGGGTGGATTCTCTTTACTTCGTGGGTGCAGAAATACTCTATAACCCCGACAAGGAAGACCTCGACTCTGCATTGATGGATTATGGCGCTACGGCACCTGATTCCATACAGGCCATAACCATTACCAACGACTCTACGTATGTGTTCCCCGTTACCAACTACTCGTTCGGTATCAAGGAATCGCGGATTGCGGGAGATCAGGGCATGGTGTCTGAAGTGGTGCAGATAGGAGACTGGAAGCGCCTGTATAAGCTGAAGGTGGATACCAACACGCTGCGTAAACGTAATGTATCTGCCCGGCCTACCAACTTCAGGCTGCAGCAAATGCGTGATGACTCCTTACGCCTGGGGCTGCCCAGTTACTATGCCAAACAGGATACTGCTGCCAAGCAACCCAACTTCTTCCAGAACGAATTTGGTAACGAGCCTGCAGATACTACCAAAACGGAAGCAGAACCGCTGCTGAGCGGGGAGAAAAAAGAACCGGGTATCCTGAAAAGTGCACGCCTTGGTAATTACCGGCTGAAATTCAGTTCCGATTACCTGGTAACGCAGATCGATAACTCGGTGCTCATGAACCGCTACCAGCCTTACTTCGGCTGGCCGCAGGGGCCCATCCGCCTCCAGGACCCGGTGAATGGACTCATCCGCCTCGGCATCAGCGACCTGATGGAAGACTTCAAGTTCAACGGTGCCTTCCGTATCCCCCTCGCCCTCGACGGTACGGAGTACCTGTTCTCCTTCTCTTATCTTAAGAAACGCTTCGATTATAAGCTGACCTACTACCGCAAGGTGGAAAAGGCCGCGTTTGAGTTCCAGGATGGCAGCAGCCTTCCTATCAAGAACAAAACCAACATCTACCAGGCGGAAGTACGCTATCCGTTTGATCAGGTACGCAGCTTGCGCCTGCAGGCCGGACTCCGTACCGATGAGCTGGTGGTACTTGCCAACGACGAAGCATCGCTTAAAGAGCCGAACTACAAGGAATCCGCTGTACTGGCGCGCCTGGAATATGTGCACGACAATGTGCTCAACCCCGCCATCAACATCTACAAAGGCACCCGTTACAAGGTGTATATGGATATGATTGCACAGGTGCAAAGCAACCGCAACACCTTGTTCGGCCAGGTTACGCCTAAAGGCAAGTTCACATACAACATGGGTATTGATGCCCGTCATTATGTGGAGATCCACCGTAACTTCATCTGGGCCACCCGCTTTGCGGCTGATCTTTCGTGGGGTACGCGCAAGCTGATCTACTTCCTCGGTGGTGTAGACAACTGGATGATCAAGCCGGATATCTACGGCAACCGGGCACCCAACCCCAATGAAAACTATGCATACCAGACGCTGGCTGTTAACATGCGCGGTTATAAACAGAATATCCGCAATGGTAATAACGTGATGCTGATCAATACGGAGCTTCGCCTGCCGGTGTTCACCACGTTCATTGACAAGCCGATCAATAGTGCGTTCCTCCGCAACTTCCAGCTCATGTCTTTCGTAGACATCGGTACCGCCTGGAACGAGAAGCTGAAATTCAAGGATGCCAACTATACCGAATACACGACTGCGGAAGGCGTGGTGATCCGTATTAAAGACGGGTTCCTCGGGCCCTTCGTAGGAGGCTATGGTTTTGGTGCGCGCACCACGGTACTGGGTTATTTCGCCCGCTTCGATGCAGGCTGGCCCATGACCGGGTTCTTCCGCGGCAAACCGCAGTTGACCTTTGCACTGGGGGTAGACTTCTAAAACATAAGAATTTGCGATACACAAAAAAGCCGGCTGATGAAGCCGGCTTTTTTTATAGCATTTTAGGGAGGAAGATGCACCCTGCGGCAACCACTGCCGCAATGGCTGCAATGAGTACTGCGCCGGCAGCCATATCCTTGATGTTCTTAACGAGGGGGTGATGATCGGGGTGAAGGAGGTCCATCGATTTTTCGATGGCCGTATTGAGTAATTCGGCCGTCCATACACTGCCGGTGGCGATGGCGAGTACGGCCCATTCTCCGGGGGAACAGCGGAAGTAGCAGGCGGCTGCAATTACTACCGCAGTGGCTGCGAGATGGATGCGGGCATTGGGTTCGCTGCGGAGGGCAGTGAAGATGCCGCGGAAGGCATGGCGGAAGCTGGAGGCGGTACCTGTTCTCCGATTCATCACTGCGTAAATTTAATCATGGCTTCCAGTGCGGCGAGGTGGCCCTTGAAGGCCTTTTCACCCACCTTGGTTATGGAATAGGTGGTATTGGTTTTCCTACCAACAAATCCTTTATGTACTTTGATATACGCGTTTTCCTCGAGGGTAGACAGGTGGGAGGCCAGGTTACCATCGGTTACGTCCAGCATAGCCTTCAGGTCGTTGAAACTGACTTCTTCATTGACCATCAGCATGCTCATCACACCCAGCCGGATGCGGCTTTCAAACAGTTTATTCAGATGCTCGATCGGATTCATGCAAACAGGGGTTTATGCCGCTTCGGGAGCGCGTTCGTATTTCCACCACATGATGATGCCATATAAAATATGTACCAGTCCAAACCCGATGGCCCAGAACAGGAGTCCGAAGCCCAGCCAGAAAGTGGCGAGGATGCCAAGGAGGGTTTCTATGAAACCAACATACCGCAGTTCTGGCATCGTGAATTTACTGGCATTGATAAGTGCAAGGCCGTAAAATACCAGGCACGTAGGTGCGATGAGGTAGTAGATGCCGTTGTAGATCATGCCGAGGATGAAGAGGCCGCCTGCCACCAGGGGTATGCCGAGGTGGATGGTAACTTTACGCGCCGTGGAGTCCCAGATGGGGAGGCCCTGCTGGCGGGCTTTACGCCAGGTAAAATAGCACCCGGTGGTAAGGGCACACAGCAATACCGCTGCGGCGATGAGGATCAGCTTCAGCAGTATCCCCTCTTCCGTATACGTTTGGTCAGATGTAGCAGGGTCGTAACTACCGCCGTCGAATACCGAGGCCGCCCTGAACGCTGTTAATGTACGCCAGGCAAACCAGGCGCCTATGAGGGCACTAAGCCCTGCACCTATACCACCCAGGCCGCTGAGCGACATAAACCGGGTACTGCGCTCCATAATGCGCTTAATGTCTTTAAGGGTATCGAGATGTTGTTGCTCATTCATAGATAAAGCACTTTGTACATCAAAGCTACTCATATTTATGGAAAATGGGGCATGAATGCCCACTGAGAGAAATTTGGCATGTTATTGTATCAGGGATAGGGGTAAGCCGCCGAACAGGCGTCTTTGAAAGGGCAGCACCTTTGTTATAAAACTGTCCCATTTAACAACAGTCCCATAAATTCGTCCGAAAATATCTAATTTGCCTCGCAAATGAACGGCTGGAAACGAACCATAGCTTTTGTAATTACGATCATCAGCTTCTTACCCATCCATGCGCAGCAGCATAAAGTCAGGGGAATAGTAAAAGACGCGCACACCCAGGAACTGATCCCATTCGCCACACTCCAATTTGTGGGAACCAACACGGGCATGGTTACCGACGCCAATGGCGCTTTCCTTTTCGAACTTCCTTCCATCCCCTCAGACTCATTGCTCGTACGTGTAATGGGTTACCAGCGTACCGTTTTATTCGTCGATAAAAAACGGGCCGAGCAAACCCTCAACTTCGAGATATCCCGTGGCGATGTTTCCCTCAAAACATATGAGATCAAAGCCAACGTTAACTTCGCCATCATTCTCCTTCGCAACATCGTCCGCCGCAAACCGTTCAATAACTACGACCGCCTCCAAAGCTATAAATACGAAATTTACAATAAGCTGGAACTTGACATCAAAAACCTGAATACCGTTAAGCTTTCCAAAAACCGCTTCACCAAACCGTTCTCCTTCATTCTCAAGAATATTGACAGTACTACCGAAAACCAGCCTTTCCTCCCCGTATTCATTACAGAAAGTATTTCGGATTACTACTTCCAGCGTAACCCAAAGAAAACAAAGGAGATCATCAAAGCCTCCCGCACTTCAGGACTCGATAACGAAAGCGTGACCAAGTTTCTCGGTGGCATGTATCAGAACATCAACGTGTACGACAACTACATTCCCGTGTTCGATAAAAGCTTCGTAAGCCCTATCAGCTCCAGCGGTACCATCTTCTACAATTACCGCATCACGGATACTCAGTACATCGCCAACCAGCGTTACATCCGCATGAACTTTGAGCCGCGCCGCAAAGGTGAGAACGCTTTCATTGGCGACCTTTGGGTGATGGACTCTACGTTTGCCATTCAGAAAATGAGCATGTCCGTCCCGAACGATGCCAATATCAACTTCGTCCGCAAGATCTCACTGGTACAGGAGTTTAAGCAACTGGCAGACAGCAGCGGGTGGTTCCTCGCAAAAGATAAATTCATCGTCGACTTCTGGACACCCAGTCCCAAGCCCACTAAAACCATTGAGTTCATAGGCCGGAAAACCACCACTTACGAAGATCTTGTTTACAACGATACCGCCGTTACTAATCTGTTTTCCGAAAAGCGTTACCCGCAAAACATTGTGGTGGCCGACAGTGCAAGGGCACGCACCGATTCTTTCTGGAACGATCACCGGCATGAATCGCTCAGCCATAATGAGCAGTCGATCTATAACATGGTGGACACGCTGCAGAAGATCCCCCTCTTCCAGAAGTATTCCAATACCATCCGCTTCCTTGCCACCGGGTATAAACCTTTTGGTAAGCTCGAATGGGGTCCGTACTGGTACCTCTTTTCCCAGAACCGGCTGGAGGGCTTCCGTACCCGGCTCGACCTTGGTACTACTCCCGAGTTCCATAAAGACCTTTACCTGAATGGCTACCTGGCCTATGGCTTTGGAGACGATCGTTTTAAAGGCAAGCTGTCGGCATTATACCTGCTGAACCGCCATCCGCGTATGTACGTATACGGGTCTTTCATCCGTGACCTTGATAATGGTGCGAGCTATTACGATGAGGTGGGTACGGATAACATTTTTACCCTGGCTATCCGCAAGCCCGGCGTACCGCAGAAGTTCATGCAGATAGAGGAAAAGCGGGCAGAGTTTTACAAAGAGTATTACAGCGGCTTCTCCCATCACTTTGCGGTGGTGCACAAGCAATATATGCCATACGACCCGTTACCGGGCGGCAACATCTTCCCGCATTCCGGCGGTAAAACCGACCCTTATACCAATTTGGAGGTGTCTGTGAAACTGCGGTATGCATTCCGGGAAGAGTTCCTGGAGGGCAATTACTACCGCTTCAGCCTCGGCAGCAAATACCCCATTGTGGAGTTTAAATATGCATTGGGTGTAAAGGGTATCTGGAAGAGCAATTATTCTTATCACAAGGCTTCGGCCACAGTGTCTGACTACCTGAAGATTGCGCCATTCGGACAGCTGTATTACAACTTCTTCGGAGGTAAGATCTTCAATGCCACGCTGCCTTATCCGCTGCTGGAGGTACACCCCGGTAACGAGATTTACTATTATAACAAATATGCGTTCAATATGATGAACCGTTATGAGTTCATCAGCGATCAATATGCGGGCTTCAACCTGGAGCATACCCTTGGCAGTGGTATCTTTAATTATATTCCGCTGGTTCGGAAGCTTAAATTCCGCCAGTTCTGGACGGCCAAAGGGGTGATAGGCCGCCTCAGCAATGAGAACCGCGCGCTCAACTTCCAGTCTGCCTACCCTTTCAAAACCTTACAGGGCAACCCTTATATTGAAGTGGGTACCGGTGTGGAGAATATCCTCAAATTCATCCGCATCGATTTCGTGTGGAGGGTGGCACCCAAGCCGCTTCCGGAAGAAGCGGATAATAAAAAGTTCGGCATCTTCGGCAGCTTCCGTCTACAATTCTAATCGGTCTTCTGTTTAAGTTCGGCAACACGGCGTGCGGAGTTTTCGCGAAGGGGCCCCAGCATGGAGCGCATGATGCGCATGTGCTCACTCATCAGCTGATCCATTTTGTGAACGGAATCGCGCAGGGAAATCATCATTTCCTTCATCAGCAGCTTGTCTTGCCGGAAATACGCCAGTACGTCCTGCAGATCTTTTTCCTGCAGGGCGGGCTTCAGCTTCCGCTGGTGTTGTGGTGGCGGCGGTTCCTGGAACAGCTCTGAAAAATGGACGCCCAGCACATCTGCAATCTGCATCAACCGCTCAATCGTCAACCGCTTCACTTCATTCCGTTCTATATTGCCATATGCAGTTGGCCCCATCTTCAGCTGTGCCGCCATGTACTCCTGCGTAAGGTTGCGGTACTCCCGCAAACGCCGGATCGTTCTGCCTAAATTCATTCTAAAGGGATTTTTCAAATCGTACAAGGTTAACAATGGTTTCTGCAATATTAAGGTGCTGAGAAATACGTTGATCAAAATCTCCGAAAAGCTGAGAAGTTCACTTCAAACTCCGGGAATATCCCGGAAATCCGAAGATTTGGGGGTACAAAAAATGCGCCCTTTGTAAGGCGCATACATTTTCATTTTTCAGTAAGATGAGCGTTCGTTACTGGAGGAACCGCCGGCCAATAAACCGGAAGATCAGTGCTCCTGCAATAGCGCCCGCCGCATCGGCGGCGAGGTCCCACAGATCAAAGCTGCGGTTGGGAATAAGGTACTTCTGGATGAATTCTATTGCCAGTCCGTACCCTGTAACCGATAATACTATCAGCGCCAGCATGCGCGTACTGATGGAACCTTTCTGCCGGAAATACCCGTACGCCAGCAGCAGCACCATTCCTCCAAAAAGGAAAAAATGCGCCACTTTGTCGATATGCAACATATCCAGGAAACCAACAGTTGGCACTGCTTTTCCGGGAAGCGTGCATAAAAAAAGAATGAGGATGACCCATCCCATAGCGGGCAGATAATATCGGATCATCCTCATGCTTCTTGTGTCTTTATGATTAGCAGACTGTAATTCAGGCATACAATTATTCTCCTACCAGCGCCTGGTATTGGTCTGCAGTGAGCAGGCCTTCTACGTCAGCAGGGTTGTTCACGGTGATGGTCACCATCCATCCGTCTCCGTAAGGATCGGAGTTAACCAGTTCAGGACTGCTGTCCAGCTCAGGGTTTACTTCACCAATAGTGCCGGCTACGGGCAGAAACAGGTCGGAAACGGTTTTCACGGCTTCTACCGTGCCAAAAACCTCTTCAGCACCCAGCGATTTACCGGTTGTGGCAATGTCCACAAACACGATATCGCCCAGTTCGCGCTGTGCAAATTCGGTAATACCGATCTTTGCAGTGTTCCCTTCTAATAACACCCACTCGTGGTCTTTGGTGTAACGCAGATTCGACGGAAAATTCATGTCAAGTTTGATTTTGAGCGGTAAAAATAAAGATTACGTCCAGAATTATAAAAAGTTTGTCATTTTCAAAACGTTAAAATGACAGACCTAGAAGAAAAAGAACTTCTTTTTGAGCCGTATTTTCATCCGTACGTCCTGTACCGGCCTGTCGCCCGGGCCTGTACGCTGTGCGGCAATACTGTCGATCACATGATACCCTTTCACCACCTGGCCGAACACGGTATAGTTCTGGTCGAGGTGTGGCGATCCGCCCCAGGTTTTATAAACTTCCCGCTGGTCTACCGGTAGTTTCCTGCCACCGAGCCGGGTTTGCTCCAGGGTATCAAGCCCGCCTTCCGTCCATTTCTTACCCTGAACGATGTAGAACTGGCTGCCGGATGATTCTTTGGCCGGGTTATTATCCCGTGCCGCGCCCAGTGCCCCTCTGCGGTGGTAGAGGTCCAGCTGGAACTCTGCCGGTATGCGGTGTTTGGGCCCGCCATTTCCGAGTGCTACACCGGGTTGGGCGTTTTTACTGTCGGGGTCACCTCCCTGGATCATGAAGTTCTTGATCACCCGGTGAAACAGTACACTGTCGTAATAATGTGCCTTCACCAGTTTGATGAAGTTGTCGCGGTGCTTCGGCGTCTGGTCATACAACCTGATCACCATCATGCCGTAAGGCGTGTACATCTTTACTTTCCGGTTGCGTTGCGCCTGTGCGGCTATGCCGGTCAGGATCAACAGCAGTAAGAGGGGTAGCTTTTTATTCATGGGCTTTTTGGTGTAATCGGCTTCTGTTCAGGGCTGTGCCGCCGTTGCGTCGCACCCTTCGGCATTGTTGCAGCACCGGGCTATTCCAGTTCTCCTTCTTCAAAATAATCGATCACATGCTCTTTCAGGAATCTTTCCTGCTCTTCGAGGCCCATTTTGGGAACGGGCTGCAATTCTTTGAAGTGGGGCCATCCGTCCTTATCACGGCCTTCCGGCTCAAAATAGCCGCTGCGGGTCAGCAATACGCACACCGCGATGTGCATCAGGTCCTGTTTCTGCTCCTTTGTGAATTTCTTCTTCAGGCTGTTCAGCTCCTGCACCCCAATCATCAGTAACAAAGCTTCCATGTTGGGGGTTTTCCCGAACCGGGTAGTGAGCATGTCTTCCACTTTCTTCCAGCGTATATCGAAATCGTCGTTGTTCATTTTCAATGGCTTTTAATCCGCCTTCCCTGTCTGGCATTCCTATTGCAGGGCTAACGGACGACAAATGTACGGTTTACGCAAAAAATTGATGTAAATATCACTGCGTATTCTTAAATTGGAATTTTTTGTAAATCATATCTGCTTTAACAGGAAATCTTCCCGCGAGCGCGATTTAACAGGTTTTTAACTGCGCAATCCCGCCATGGTAGTAGGTTTAAATGGCAGAATCCTTATTTTAGCAACCTTGAAATAACAATTCATGGAAAATACCTCGAACGACATTCGTCAGATCAACGAAAAGATTCACCAGGCCAGCTCCTTTGTGGACCTCCTTAATATGGAGATCAACAAAGTGATCGTAGGCCAGAAGTACATGGTGGAGCGCCTTATGATCGGGCTGCTGGCCCAGGGCCACGTGCTGCTCGAAGGCGTGCCCGGCCTTGCTAAAACGCTTTCCATCAAATCCCTGTCGTCTGCCATTGACGCACGGTTTTCCCGCATCCAGTTCACACCGGATCTGCTGCCGGCAGACGTGGTGGGTACCATGATCTATAACCAGCAACGGAACGAGTTCATGGTCCGCAAAGGCCCCATCTTCGCCAACTTCATTTTGGCAGATGAGATCAACCGTGCCCCCGCCAAAGTGCAGAGCGCCCTGCTCGAAGCCATGCAGGAAAAACAGGTAACCATCGGCGATACCACCTTTAAACTCGAAGAACCGTTCCTCGTGCTTGCCACGCAGAACCCCATCGAGCAGGAAGGTACTTATACCCTCCCCGAAGCGCAGGTAGACCGTTTCATGCTTAAAGTCGTGATCGGGTACCCCACCAAGGAAGAGGAACGCCACATCATCCGGCAGAACCTGGCCCCTGAAGGCCAGGCCAAGATCAGCCCTGTGGTTAGCACCGAGGAAATCCTCTCTGCCCGCAAGCTGGTTCGCCAGGTGTATATGGACGAAAAGATCGAACAATACATCCTCGACGTGGTGTTCGCCACCCGCAACCCCGAAGATTATAAGCTCGCTAAACTGAAACCGCTCATCGCCTACGGCGGATCGCCCCGCGCTTCCATCAACCTGGCCCTGGCTTCCAAAGCCTATGCCTTCATGAAGCGCCGCGGATATGTGATCCCTGAAGACGTACGGAGCGTTTGCTTCGATGTGATGCGCCACCGTGTAGGCCTTACCTACGAAGCCGAAGCCGAAAACGTGACCAGTGAAAACATCCTCAGCGAGATCCTGAACGCAGTGGAAGTGCCCTGATCCCTTAAACCCGTCATCTGATGGATACAGCAGAAATATTAAAGAAGGTCCGCCAGCTGGAAATAAAAACCAAAGGGCTTACCAACCACATCTTCGCCGGTGAATACCACAGCGCCTTCAAAGGCCGCGGTATGTCGTTCAGCGAAGTACGCGATTACCATTTTGGCGACGACGTAAGGGCCATCGACTGGAACGTGACCGCACGTTTCAACAGTCCATACATCAAAATATTCGAAGAAGAGCGTGAGCTTACCGTGATGCTGCTGGTAGATGTAAGCGAGAGCGAAACATTTGGCACCACCCGGCAAACCAAACGCAGCCTCGTGACCGAACTGTGCGCCGTACTCGCCTTTTCGGCCATCAAGAACAATGATAAAGTAGGCGTCATCTTTTTCAGCGACGGCATGGAGAAATACATCCCGCCGAAGAAAGGGAAGTCACACATCCTCTTCATCATCCGCGAACTGCTTTCCTTTGAGCCGAAGAAAAAAGGAACCAACATCGCCGAAACGCTCCGGTTCTTCAACAACGCCACCAAGAAGAAAAGCATCGTGTTCCTGCTGAGCGACTTCTTCTCCGGCAATTACCAGGACGCACTGAACATCGCCGGCAAAAGGCACGATGTGGTAGGGGTTCAGGTTTACGACCGCCGCGATAAGGAACTCCCCGACGCAGGACTCATCCGCATGACGGATGCCGAAACAGGTACCTCGCAGTGGGTAGACTCCAGCGACAAAAAAGTGCGCGCTTACTACGACCGTCAGTTTCAGCAACACGCCCAATATTGCCGCAACGCATTCATGAAGAGCGGGGCCGAACTGATCAGTATCCGTACCGATGAAGATTACGTAAAAGCATTGCAAACCTTTTTCCTGAACAGGGTATAATCGATAAACGAGCACGATCAAGACCGGATGAAATTCATCAAGAACATATTCGCGACCGTATTGCTTTGCTGCCTTTGCGCCGGCGCTTTCGCGCAGGAACAGGAGCAGGAGCAATACCAGGATTATTTTAAGGTAACGGCTAAGGCCGATACCACACGCATCCGCATCGGGGAACCCATAAAGGTGAACCTCACTGCCAAAGTAATGCTGTACGCCCTCAAAGGTGCCAACATCAAGGTGGTTTTCCCTAACATCCCCGACTCTTCCAATCACATCGAGATTGTGGAACGCAGCCAGCTCGATACCACCGGCTCCGACGAAAACCAGAAAATCTGGCGGCAGGCAGTCACCTTCACCAGCTTCGACTCCGGCCGCTGGGAACTGCCGCCCATGAAATTCGAAGTGTATTCGGTAACCGACGGGTCGTACGACTCTGTATTCACCGAACCCATCTTCATTGACGTTACTACCGTATCCGTAGATACCACCAAGGCCTTCAAGCCCATCAAACCGCTGCGCGTGGTAAAGTTCAACTGGCTCGATTACTGGTTCTACTTCCTTGGCGGCTTCCTGTTGGTAACACTGATAGTGCTGTACTTCACCATCTGGCGCAACCGGAAGAAAGCACCGAAGCCCATTGTTGTGGTACCTTCCAAACCACCGTTTGAGCTGGCGCTTGAAGCCCTCGCAAAGCTGGATAAAGAAAAGCCCTGGCAAACCGATGTCAAAGGATATTATACCGAACTGACCGGTGTGCTGCGCACCTATTTTGAGCAGCAGTTTAACATCCCCGCACTGGAACAGACAACGGCCGAACTGATGGACGACATCAAGCCGGTAACCATCCTGAACCAACAGCGCAATGAAATTTACAGCATCCTCAGTCTTGCCGACCTTGCCAAGTTCGCCAGGCTCCAGCCCACACCGCAGGAGCATGAGGATACGCTGCGCAAAGCCGTGGCCGTGGTAGAATGGACCCGCGCCTCCGCCATGCCTAAAACCGAACTGCCGGTCAACGGCACAAACCCGTAAAAAGAAACATGAATCCGGAACTCTGGAAAGATATAGCATTCGCATACCCGGCCTTCTTCTGGCTGCTGTTACTCATCCCCGTCTTTATTTGGTGGAGCGTGAGTGCCGGCCGTAAGTTTCAAGGCTCTGTTAAAGTATCGTCTCTGCAAGGCCTGAAAGATATTCCCGTATCCTGGAAAATCCGTTTCAGGCCCATATTACCCGTATTACGCATCCTCGCATTCACGGCACTGGTAATAGCATTAGCACGCCCTCAAACCTCCAACACTTCCGAAAACATCGACAGCGAAGGCATCGACATCGTGCTGGGCATCGATATTTCAGGCTCCATGCTCGCGGAAGATCTGAAGCCCAACCGTATGGAAGCCGCCAAGAAAACGGCTATGGACTTTGTAGACAGCCGTATCAGCGACCGCATCGGACTCGTCATCTTTTCCGGTGAAAGCTTCACACAATGCCCCATCACCAGCGATCATGGCGTGCTCAAGCAGCAGCTCATGGCTATCCGCAGCGGTATGCTGCAGGATGGTACCGCCATCGGGATGGGACTCGCCACGTCGGTAGACCGGTTGCGGGAAAGTAAAGCCAAAAGTAAAATTGTTATCCTGCTGACAGATGGGGTGAACAACACCGGTCTTGTTGATCCGCTTACCGCGCTGGAGATCGCCAAAGCTTATAAAGTGAAGGTATATACCATCGGCGTAGGCACCATCGGTAAAGCACCTTCACCCGCCACCATGCCCGATGGCAGTGTTCAGATGCAGATGGTGGATGTGCAGATCGATGAGCCGCTCATGAAAAAGATCGCCGGCGAAACCGGCGGGCGCTATTTCAGGGCTACCAATAATACTTCCCTGCAGGATATCTATCATGAGATCGATAAACTGGAGCGGACCAAAGTGGAAATCACCTCTTATAAACGCTTCAAGGAACACTTCTTCCCCCTGGCCATGATCGCCCTCGCCTGCATCCTGCTGGAGGCAGTATTACGGTATACACTTTTCAAGCGGCTGCCCTAGTCGGGATTTGCTTTATCTTTACACCGTGCAAGCAACGATCTATAAATCTACCGGCAGTTGGTACGCCGCCAAAACTGATGCCGGCGACTTTTACCAGGCGCGGATAAAAGGGATATTCAAAATTGATGAGGATATCACTTCCACCAACCCCATCTCCGTTGGCGACCGGGTTACGCTCCAGATGGAGCCGGGTGAAGAAGGTACCGCCATCATCACCGGTATCGAAAACCGCCGCAATTATATCGTGCGCAGCTCTCCCCAGGGCAAGCACAAAAAGCACATCGTAGCTGCCAACCTCGATCAGGCAGTACTCGTGGCCACCGTCCGCGAGCCACGTACTTCACAGGGCTTTATCGACCGCTTCCTCATAACTGCTGCGGCTTACCATATCCCCGTTATCCTCGTTTTCAACAAAATGGATGTGTACCGCGCCAAGGAAATGGAACAGTTCGAACATTGGCAGGCCGTGTATGAAGAAATCGGATACACCGTGTTACTGACGGGTGCTGCGGCAGGAAATGGGATAGCTGAACTGGGAGAATTACTGAAAGATAAAACGTCACTCATATCCGGGCATTCCGGCGTAGGTAAAAGCACTATTATCAACGGGCTTATGCCCGGGCTGCAGCTTAAAACCAAACAGGTGAGCGGCTGGAGCGGTAAAGGCCTGCATACCACCACATTTGCAGAAATGTTCGACCTTCCTAATGGTGGGCGCCTCATTGATACGCCCGGCGTAAGGGAATTCGGGATCGTAGATATACCGAAAACTGAACTCTCGCATTACTTCCTCGAGATGCAATCTTACATCCCTAAATGCCAGTTCAATAACTGCATCCACCTCGACGAGCCGGGCTGCGCCGTTAAAGCCGCCGTTGAAGCAGGAGATATCGATCTGGACAGGTACGTGAGCTATGCCACCATCCTGGCCACGATCAATGAAAAAGAATACGATTAATTTCTTCTGAAAAGCCCTTTCTTTTTAGGCGCGCTCATCTCATCCATCACTTTCTCCGCACCCAGGTTGCGCTTAGGCGTGGGGCATCCCGTTTTCTGGGATCTGCAGGCAGTTGCCAGCATCGATGTCACAAACAAGCATACGACAAGGTTCCGCATGGCAGGGGTTTTAGAATAGTTTCATTTGCTTACCGGCCTTGCTGTTCTGTTTGGCGTTGCCGGAATTGTAAAAAGTGCTGCCGGGGCAACCTTGCTTCTGAGAGGCGCAGCCCGCAAGCAGGAAGGCCGCCCACAGGCCAATGAGCCATTTGTATTTCATAGGTCGGGGATTAGACCTGCAATATAATGATAATTCATAACATGACTTATACCTGGTCACGGAACCAGTCGGCATACATGATGTAGTTATTGGCAATACGGTCTATTTCTCCGTGGATGAGTTCCTGGCTGATGGTTTTCACCTTTTTAGCGGGTACTCCGGCGTAAATGCATCCCGCTTCCACCTGCGTGCCTTCCAGCACCACGGCACCCGCGGCAATGATGGTATTGGAGCCGATATGGGCATTGTCCATTACGATAGCCCCCATTCCGATCAGCACATTATCTTCCACCGTACAACCGTGTACAATAGCATTGTGGCCTACAGAAACATTGTTGCCGATGGTGGTTTTCGTTTTCTCATAAGTAGCGTGGATCACGGCGCCATCCTGGATATTCACTTTATCGCCCATCCGGATGCTGTTCACATCTCCGCGTACCACGGCATTGAACCATACACTGCAATCTTTTCCCATTACTACATCGCCCACGATGGTGGCGTTTGGCGCAATAAAGCAATTGTCGCCCATTTGCGGGTGTATACCCTTCACTGGTAATATTACTGGCATGATACAAATATAGAACTTCACTAACTTCGCCCCAATGAATAACAGGCAGCTTTTTTTACAGCACGTGGCGCAAACTTCCGACGCCCCCCTGGCACTCGAAATGGTGAAAGCGCAGGGAATGTATATGTGGGACGTTTCCGGCAAACAATACCTCGATATGATTGCCGGTATCAGCGTCTGCAACGTAGGCCATTGCCATCCTGATGTGGTAAAAGCCATCCGCGAACAGGCGGAAACCTATATGCACCTCATTGTGTATGGGGAATTTGTGCAGTCGCCCCAGGTACAGTATGCACAATACCTCACCCAACATCTCCCTGAAACGCTCAATTCAGTATACTTCACGAATTCAGGCAGCGAAGCCACCGAAGGCGCCATGAAGCTGGCAAAGCGCCATACCGGCCGCACGGAAATCATCGCATTCCAAAACAGCTACCACGGCTCCACGCAAGGCTCCCTGAGCATTATCGGGGATGAATACTGGCGTAACGCCTACCGCCCCCTCCTGCCCGATGTGCAGCATTTACAGCATAACGATATGAATATGCTGGAAAATATCACCACGCGCACCGCCTGTGTGATTGCAGAAACGGTTCAGGCCGAAGCCGGGGTGCTTCCCCCTTCTGTTGAATGGATGAAAGCCCTCCGCGCCAGGTGTACCGAAACAGGCACACTCCTCATCCTCGACGAGATCCAATGCGGACTTGGCCGTAACGGTACCCTATGGGCCTTTGAACAATACGGCATCGTACCCGATGTACTCCTGCTGGGCAAAGCCCTCGGTGGCGGAATGCCCCTTGGCGCATTCATTACCGACCGCGATGTAATGTGGAGCCTCACCCATTCGCCCGTACTTGGCCATATCACCACCTTTGGCGGCCACCCGGTTGCCTGCGCAGCAGGACTGGCTGGTATGAAAGCCCTCCTCACGGAGCGTATGATCGACAGCGTTTTTGAGAAGGAAAAACTATTCCTCAGCCTGCTGAAACATCCGAAAATAAAGGCGGTAAGATCACGCGGACTCATGCTGGCCGTGGAAGTGGAAGACTTCCCCTCCGCTAAAAAAGTAATTGATTATTGCATTGCCAATGGCATGATTACAGACTGGTTCCTGTTTGCCTCCAATGCCATTCGATTTGTACCGCCGCTGATCATTTCTGACGCAGAGATCCGCAAGGCCTGCGAGATCCTCTTCGCCGGATTAGATACGTTGTAGCACTACAGATAACAGATATAGAAAAGCCGTCAGGAGCATAGTCCCTGACGGCTTTTGTTATTGCATAAAAAAAGTCCTCCCGGAAAGCCGGGAGGACCGTTTCAAACTGCTTATGAGAAAATTCAACTAAAAAGCTTATTGCTGACCAGCTTCATTTTTCGCTTCTGATTTCATTTTATCGTTGGCGAAGATGGAGAATTCCACACGACGGTTTTTAGCGCGGTTTGCTTCGCTGTCGTTAGGGAATTTAGGCTGGGTTTCACCATACCAGAATGTTTGTACGCGGTTAGCGGCAACACCCCGGCCAATGAGATAGTTAGCTACAGATTTTGCCCGGCGTTCAGACAGGCTGTAATTGTAAGCATCGGCGCCGGTATCGTCTGTATGGCCTTCCACACGAACGTGGGTGTCAGGATATTTATTCAGCACTTGGGCGAGCTCCTGGATGTTGCTTTGTGCGGTGGAGGTGAGGTCGGATTTATCGAAACCGAAAAGAACACCTGAGTTGAAGGTTACGTTGATACCTTCGCCTACGCGCTCAACAGTAGCGTTAGGCACTTCGTTCTTGATTTCTTCTGCCTGCCTGTCCATTTTTTTACCGATCAGAACACCGGCAGTACCGCCTACTGCAGCACCGATAATAGCGCCAAGGGCAGTATTACCCGCAGCTTTACCGATAACTGCACCGGCAGCTGCGCCACCGCCAACTCCGATCACGCCGCCTTTCTTGGTATTGTCCATGCTCTGCCACGTGCTGCATGAGCCTAAAGTAAGAATACCTGCCATCGCTATCGCCACAAATGCATTCAATCTTTTCATCTTAGTTTGTTTTATTGGTTTGAGTATGCTAGACTAAACAAATTCTTTGCCAATGTTTATTTCCGACAGGTAAATTTGTGTAAATCAATGATTAAGGGATAACGGTAATAAAGATATGGGGAATTCCCCTATCCTTACTTCCCAAAAAGGCTACCCAGCAGGCCGCCCAGTCCGCCGCTGCTTTGTTGTTGTTTTGCACCATTGGATATCATGGCGGTAAGGTCCTGCATGTCTACATCACCATCGCCGTCTTTATCCAGACCAAATTTGCCCAGCAGGCCACCAAGGTTGAAGCCGCTTGTGGAGCCACCGGTAAGGGAACCGATAATGCCGTCCAGCGAAAAGCTGCTGTCGTTGGGGTCTTTAGTCTTGTTTACGAGGGAACCCAGTACGGAAGGAATGAGGGAGCCGGCCAGTGAAGAAGCAGCACCACTGTTGAGGTTAAACTTCTCCATCAGGTTTTTGATGAAATTACCCTGGATACCGTTCACAAGCGGGTTTGCACCATCGGGAGCACTATTGCCATTGAAAAGGCCCATTACTTCCTTCACATTACCGCTGGCAAGTGCAGATTGCAGCCCATCCGCGATAGTGTGGGTGGCTTCGCCAATCACAGCATCGTTCTGTTCATTGGGGATGGCGGGGTTGGCGACTACTGTATCCTGCGCATTTTCGCGAACCAGTTGCATTAATTGATCTAACATTTGGTGAAAGTTTAGGGTGGATAATATAAGAAACCGACAGATTCAGGACATATGCAGGATAATAACAGTTCCCTTCTGCAAATTGTTGCAAAAGGGACATGCTGCTGAAGGTGAATTAACAGGCATACGATTTACACGCCCATCTGGTCTCCGGTCTTCATTTTTTCTGCGTTTTCAGCAAATTGAAGCGCCTGCACCATGTCCTCTATCTCGCCATTCATAAAAGCATCAAGGTTATAGACCGTCATACCAATACGGTGGTCGGTAACGCGGCCCTGGGGAAAGTTGTAAGTCCGGATTTTGGCAGAGCGGTCGCCCGTGGAAACCAGGCTCTTACGCTGTGAAGCAATCGCATCTTCATGTTTACGTACGGCCGCTTCATAGATGCGGGTACGGAGCATGCGCATGGCAATATCGCGGTTGGAGTGCTGGCTGCGGCCTTCCTGACATTCCACTACCACGCCGGTAGGGATGTGGGTAAGGCGTACGGCAGACTCCGTTTTGTTTACGTGCTGGCCACCCGCTCCGGACGAACGGAAAGTGTCCATTTTGATGTCGGCATCGCGGATCTCAACGTCCACTTCTTCTGCTTCGGGAAGTACCGCCACAGTAGCTGCGGATGTATGCACCCTGCCCGATGCTTCAGTTGCCGGCACACGCTGTACACGGTGAACACCAGACTCGAATTTGAGGGTTCCGTACACATCATCGCCCGACACTTCCACAACAGCTTCCTTGTAACCGCCAGCCCCGCCGGCATTCTCATTCATGATAGAAGTTTTCCAGCCTTTGTTCTCGCAATAGCGGAGATACATACGAAGGAGATCACCCGCGAAAAGTGCAGCTTCATCTCCACCGGTACCACCCCGGATCTCAAGAATAGCGTTCTTTTCATCCTGCGGGTCTTTAGGGATCAGGAGGTTCCGGATATCGGCTTCCATCTGTTCTTTCTGTTCCGCCAGGCCTTCGGTTTCTTCCTTGGCCAGTTCGCGCATTTCCTCATCGCCGCTTTCGAGCACTTCACGGTTGAAGGCAATAGCGTCCAGTACTTTGCGATAAGCGTCGTAAGCCACTACGATCTTTTCCAGCTGGCGAAACTCCTTGCTCAGCTTGCTGAATTTTTTGTTATCACTCACCACCTCGGGGTTGGTAAGCGCCATGGAAACTTGTTCGTAACGGCCTTTGATGGCGTCCAGTTTATCTATCATACTCGGTTATCCGGATTAATTCCCAGCCATTTAGCATGCTGCGCGGCCGGTTCGGGATGCAAAATTACGTTTTTGCCGCTTATTTTGAGCGCCCCCAGACCCTTCTTCCCGCGAACATTCCCTAAATTCACCCTCATGATCAAAATAACAGCAGACGATATTTTTGACGGGAGAAAGTTTCATGGACCCGACCGGGCGCTGGTATTGGACGACGATGGCGTTGTTTCGGCGCTTGTACCACTGTCTTGGGTCGGGGAGGATTATATTAAAGTGGAAGGGGTACTATGCCCGGGATTTGTGAATACGCATTGCCATCTTGAACTCTCGCACATGAAAGGCGTAATACCGGAAGGCACGAGCCTCCCCGCCTTCCTGACGGCCGTCATGGAAAACCGCCGTCCCCCTGCGGCCGAGGTGCTTTCATCCGCTATCGACAGTGCCGCGGAAGCCATGCGCCAGAGCGGTATCGTAGCCGTGGGTGATATTGCCAATACCGCTGCCACCGCCTCTGTAAAGCACCGCACCGCTCAGCAGATGGTATGGCGGACCTTCGTGGAATGCATGGGCGTGGCAGATGCCTTCGCCCCCCACCGGCTGGAGCACTCCCTGTCTGTTATGGCCCAGTTCCGCCAGGCAGGTATCCCGGCCAGCCTTGTGCCGCATGCCCCCTATTCCGTTTCCCCCACCCTGTTCCGCCTCATTAACGGACTGAAAAGCAACGGCATAGTATCTATCCATAACCAGGAATCGCAGGCCGAAAACGAACTCTTCCGGCACAAATCCGGACCCTTCCTCGAGTTTTACCGGCATTTTAACATGGATGCTTCCGGCATAGGCGGCTCCGGCACCAACAGCCTCCCTTCCTATATCGGGTACTTCGACCAGGATCAGACCCTGATACTCGTCCATAATACCTTCACCTCCCGCAGCGATGTGGAAGCGGCCCTCGCTCGCAGCGGCGAAACATACTGGTGCCTCTGCCCCAACGCGAATCTCTATATCGAAGGCATGCTGCCCGATGTTCCTATGCTCAGGGATACACCCGGGGTAACGATTACTTTGGGAACCGATAGTCTCGCTTCCAATCACCAGCTATCCATCTGGAGCGAAATTGAAACCCTCCGGCATAAATTCCCGCAAATTCCTCTGGAAGAAATGTTGCAATGGGCTACGCTAAATGGCGCGCAGGCACTGGGGATCAGTGATACATCCGGCAGCTTCGAAAAAGGCAAATCGCCCGGTGTTGTGCAGATCCTGCATAATGCAACCAAACTGCTCGACCAGAAAGCGCTTATTATGTAGATTTGCATCGCTATGAATGATTTCCTGAACCAACAGATCCTGGACAATTCCATCCGCAACTATCTTCTTGTAGCGGGTATTATCTTTTTCATTTTCCTCATCCGGCGCTTCCTTTCCAAAAGCCTTGCTGCCGGGCTTTACAAGCTCATCCGCCACTGGTCGCCCACCATCGAGCAGCGCGCCTTCGTGGAGCTGCTCCTGAAACCGATCGAGTATTTTCTGCTGATGACTGCCATTATCATGGCCAGTAATCACCTCGTGTTTCCGGAAGCACTGAACATCGTGGTCTTCAATCGTGCCGAACCATTTACGCTGAAAATGCTGCTGGCGCTCGTGCTGAAGATCGTACTGAGCATGACGTTCATTATGATCCTCCTGCGCCTCATCGATTTCTTCGCACTTATACTGGAAAAGAAAGCAGGGCTCACCAACGATAAAACCGACGATCAGTTCGTCATCTTCTTCCGTGATTTCTTTAAGGCCATCGTGTACATCATCGGTGCAATGATCCTCATCAACATACTTTTCGGGAAAGAGCTGGTAGACAAGCTGGTGGCGGGCCTTGGTATCGGTGCGGCAGCCCTTGCACTGGCAGCCAAGGAAAGTATTGAGAACCTTATCGGGTCATTTATCATCTTCTCCGACAAACCTTTCCGCGTGGGCGACAGTGTGAAAGTCGATAACATAACCGGTACGGTAGAGAAGATCGGACTTCGCAGTACACGCATCCGCACGCTGGAAAAAACCTTTGTTACGGTACCCAATAAAAAGATGGTAGACAGTGTGCTCGACAACCTTTCGCTTCGTACGCAGCAACGTGTGGCCATGAAACTGGAACTGGCGGGCGATACGCCTCCCGGACCGGTGCTCGCTGTGGTACGGGAATTGCAGGTATACCTGAAATCACAACCGGATGTGGAACCCGGTTTTAACGTAAACCTCCACGATTTCGGGAAAGATTCCCTTGTGCTGCAGCTCATTTACATGACCAACATCCTCGATGGCATTCCGTACCTTGAACTACGCGAACGTGTGAACCTGGAAGCCCTGCGAATCCTTGAGAAAAATGGCGTGCGGCTGGCCATGAAAGAATCTGCATAAGCCGTTAAAACCGCCAACAAAGTGCGGTTTTATATCATATCACAACACAATCATTATCAACTACATGTACGGATCAAGTCCACATCATGTCCACCTTTCCTCCACCTTCTATCCGGGTTTTGTATTAAGTTCTCCCGTAGTTGTCGCGTAGATGCACCATAGATGCGTCGATGTAACTAACTTGTAACCTACTTGTAATCGCATGATGGGCTTTGCAGGATGTAAGGCATAAATCATAATAAAAGAAATCCCCGCCGGTAAAACCGGCGGGGATTTCTTTTTATAAGGGAGATACCCTAATGTTATTTAGCGTTCATCTTCATGAGGATCTGAGCCAGATCATCTTCAATGGTAGCTTTAGCAGCACCGGAGATACGGCCTTCTTCTTTACCGTCTCTCATCACGAGGATGGTGGGGTACTTCTTCACCTTATAACCATCGGCCTTTTCGTTGCCGGTGTTGCCTGCATTATCGGTGCCGTACATGTGAATGCTTTCTTCAGGCACGCTGGCGAGGATCATCACTTTATAGAATTCGGGGAGCAGTTTGCGGCTCGCTTCGTCGGCAGTATTTACCAGCGCCACCAGCTGGATTTTATCTTTGTTGGTCTTGATATAGTTGACCATGGTGGAATTGGCGTTGTAACGGTTGACGCCGGTGTAGAACCAGGCGTAGGAAGAATCGTTGATGAGCTGTTTCATCTCGAATTTGCCCTTGAGGGGCTGGCTCTGGCCCATGGTCACGGTTGACAGCAACAAGCCGCATCCCAGTAAAACTGTTTGTAAACGCATAATGTCCTATTTTATAATTGATCTTTTAACTCCGTCAGGAACGTTCTGACTTTCTCGAGGGACTTTACCATTTCGAAGTTGCGGGATGCGATGCGCTTATCTTCCCGCAGTTTCTGTTTAGCTCCTTCGATGGTGTACTTCCTTTCACGCAGCAGGTGGTAGATGAGTTTGAGATGCTGGATATCTTCCTGACGGAAAAGGCGGTCGCCCTTTCTGTTCTTTTTAGGCTGGAGGATGTCGAACTCATTTTCCCAATAGCGGATGAGCGAGGTGTTAACCCTGAACATATTTGCCACTTCGCTGATGGAGTAGTACTGTTTGTCGAGCGTAAGCTTTTCCAGTTCCTGGATTACGTGAGGATCGCCGGACAGCTCTTTGAGACTTTTTCGTCCCCGTTTTTTGCCTTTTGCCGGCGCTTCGCCTGCGGAAAGCGGGGTACCTGGCACCTCGGTGGTACCGGTTCCCTTTTCGGGATCTCCGTTAACAGGCGGCTTTACGGCAGGGGGCTGCGTCGGGAGGCCGAATAAGTCCAGTTGCTGCATCATAACCGAAACTAATTGATAATGAAAAAGATTACGGATACAATATTACGGAATCCATCCCATGAACTGAACCGCCTTTTCTCTCAATAATCATTCCATTAATCGAAAGACTGGTTACCCGAACGGGCGATCTTCAGCATGCGGTCGAATTGCTCGGGAGTAAGATCATTATAAAAAAAGTAGACAGGATCTACTTTGACGCCGTTTTTCATCACTTCGTAGTGGCAGTGCGGCCCGGTAGATTTACCGGTGCTGCCCACCCATCCAAGCACATCTCCACGCTTCACCGCCTGGCCACGCTTGGCTTTGATGCGGACCATGTGCCCGTAGAGGGATTTGTAACCATATCCATGATTCACTACCACATGGTTGCCATAACCTACATCGCTGAGGCTCGATTCCTCAATGGTACCATCCCCCGTGGCATAGATAGGCGTACCGGAAGGCGCAGTGAAATCGAGACCGGAGTGGAATTTCACGGTTTTATAGATCGGGTCGATGCGGTAACCAAAGCCGGAGGCGATCCGGTCGAGGTCTTTGTTGGCCACGGGCTGGATAGCCGGGATCGAGGCCAGCATCTTCTGTTTGTTCTTGATCAGGTCTTCTATCTGCAGGTACGACTTTTCCTGCAGCTTCACGCGGGATCCCAGTTCGTCCAGCATAGTACGGGTGGCGGCGATGATCTCGCTTTCAGGCTTCACAGCCAGCGACTGGTTGGCATCTTCCTTCACATTCTGCCCTGCCCGCACACTATCCGGTATCGGGGCAGCTTCGAAAATCACACGGTAAATCTCATTATCGCGGTGCTGAAGCTCTCCCAGCTGGGATTTCATTTCTCCCATCCGTTCGCGGAGCGTATTATATTCCTCCTTCATATTGTCGAGGTCACGGCGGAGCATCGTTTCTTTGGGAGAATCCAGGAAACGGTAGGATACGGAGAGAAAAAGGATGCCGGTCACAATAGCGGCCGACAGGAAACCGAGTATCCGGAGGACTTTCACCTTCACGGAAACTACGAGCTTTTCGTATTTAAGCGTTTGTGTATTATAGAAATACTTGACTTTCTTCATGCACCTTTTGTGGGTTGATATCAGCGTACGATAGAACGCTTCCCTTAAAAATTTATTATCAATCCGGTTCCCGGGCCGATTTACCCGGAAAAATGGCGGTTAGCTAGTTATGAATATTTCGATATTTTTGCACCGCATTCCACCCTGCCAAAATTGAACGGTTGTAACCGGGGTCCGCAAACCTAATTGAATTAGGCTAAAACATCAACCTTTTGAGTCTCAATTTCCAGGCGAGCCGCTTTGCGATCCTTACAAAATAACGCCAATTTTAGGACGGATGCAATTATAACTATAAAATTAGATATTAATACCGACTAATATTTTATGACCGCAGCCCAGATCAGGCAACAGTTCCTGGATTTTTTCGCCTCCAAAGGGCACCACATCGTGCCTTCCGCGCCGATAGTTCTGAAAAACGACCCTACCCTGCTGTTCACCAACGCAGGCATGAACCAGTTTAAAGACATTTTTCTCGGCAACAAGCCGGCGAACTGGCCCCGCGTGGCCGACACCCAGAAATGCCTCCGTGTTAGCGGCAAGCATAACGACCTGGAAGAAGTAGGGATCGACACCTACCACCACACCATGTTCGAAATGCTCGGAAACTGGAGCTTCGGGGATTATTTTAAGGAAGATGCCATCGCCTGGAGCTGGGAACTGCTCACAGAAGTATACAAGCTCCCGAAAGACCGCCTGTATGTTACCGTTTTTGAAGGGGATGCCTCCGAGAACCTACAGGCCGATACCGAAGCCTTCGAATTCTGGAAGCGCCACATTGCGGAAGATCGTATCCTCATGGGTAACAAGAAGGATAACTTCTGGGAAATGGGCGAAACCGGTCCCTGCGGACCCTGTACCGAAATTCACGTAGACTGCAGGACAGAAGCCGAAAGAGCTGCCGTTCCCGGGAAAGACCTCGTGAACAACGACCACCCGCAGGTGATCGAGATCTGGAACAACGTATTCATGCAGTTTAACCGCATGAAAGACCGCTCCCTCGTGCCTCTGCCTGCCAAACACGTTGATACCGGTATGGGCTTCGAACGGCTGGTACGTGTGATCCAGGGCAAACAGAGCAACTACGACACCGATGTGTTCATGCCCCTCATCCATGCTACGGAAGCGCTTTGTGGCAAAAAATACGGTCAGACCGAAAAAACCGACATCGCTTTCCGCGTGATCGCTGATCATATCCGCGCTATCTGCTTCACCATTGCAGATGGACAACTGCCCTCCAACACCGGCTCCGGCTATGTGATCCGCCGCATCCTCCGCAGAGCTGTCCGTTACTATTTCTCTTTCCTCGACTTCAAACAACCCCTCCTGCACGACCTCGTGCCGAAGCTGGCTGAAGAATTCCGCGAGGTATTCCCTGAGCTGGCCGGGCAGCTCGACTTCGTAAAGAAAGTGGTGTTTGAAGAAGAAAACAGCTTCCTTCGCACGCTGGAAAGCGGTTTGGGACGACTGGAAACCATCACTTCCGGAGCATCCAAAACCATCGAAGGACCTGTGGCTTTTGAACTGTACGATACCTACGGCTTCCCGCTCGACCTCACCATGCTCATCGCCTCCGAAAAAGGGTTCAGCGTGGATGAAGAAGGATTCAAGACCGAACTGAATAAACAAAAAGACCGTTCCCGCGCAGCCACCAAGCTCGATATGGGCGACTGGACCCTGCTCAGCGAACAGCCTTCCGGCATTTTCATTGGTTATACCGAACTGGCAGCCGATGCCAAAGTGCTGAAATACCGTTCCATCTCCGCCAAAGGCAAAGATCAATTCCAGATCGTGCTGGACAAAACGCCTTTCTATGCCGAATCCGGCGGACAGGTGGGCGATACCGGAACCCTCTATTTTGGATCAGAAGCCATCTCGGTAACCGATACCAAAAAGGAAAACGACCTCATTGTGCATTTCACTGACCAGCTGCCTTCCAATCCGGAAGCTCCCGTGAAAGCTGAGGTAGACGTTATCAAACGCCAGGATATTGCCCGTCACCACTCCGCCACGCACCTGCTGCATGCTGCCCTCCGTCAAACGCTGGGTACACACGTGGCGCAGAAAGGCTCCCTGGTGAACGCTGACTACCTGCGCTTCGACTTCTCGCACTTCTCAAAGGTGACTGATGAAGAGCTGGCGGCTATTGAAACCATCGTGAACCAGAAGATCCGCGAGAACATTCCGGTGATCATCCGGGAAATGCCCCGCGATGCTGCCATGGAACTTGGCGCTATGGCCCTTTTCGGCGAGAAATACGGCGAAACCGTTCGCGTGGTAACCATCGACCCCAACTATTCCGTTGAGCTTTGCGGTGGTACCCACATCGGCCACACCGGTGAGCTGGGTATTTTCAAATTCCTGTCCGAAGGCGCGGTAGCTGCCGGTGTAAGGAGGATTGAAGCCGTAACCGGCGCCAAAGCAGAAGCATACATCAATGAGCAGATTGCCCAGCTGAAAGAGGTAAAGGCCGCCGTTAAAAACCCTAAAGAACCTGCTAAAGCCGTGGAAACGCTCGTGGCTGAAAAGTCTGCTCTGGAAAAGCAACTGGCCGCCCTCGAACTGAAACAGGCGCAGGCTGCTGCTGCCACATTACCCCGGCAAGCTGTTGCCGTAAATGGTGTACAGTTCCTCGGAACAGTGGTAGACGCTTCCAGCGCTGATACCGTTAAGCAATATGCAATTGCGTTGAAAGACCTCCTTACCGCCCCTTACCTCGTGGTGCTTTGCGCTAATGCAGGCGGGAAAGCACAGGTGGCAGTCCTCATTTCCGACGATCTCGTGAAAGACAAGGGCCTCAATGCACAGAAAATCATCAAAGAACAAATTGCCGGCCTCATTAAGGGCGGCGGTGGCGGCCAGCCTACCCTCGCATCCGCAGGCGGGCAGGATACCAGCCAGTTCGCTACGGTGATCGAGAAAGTGAAAAGCATCCTCTAAATAGAAAGGCTCCTCCGGGAGCCTTTTTTTATGCAGCCAACCCTTAAATGCTGATGAGGAAATGGTTAATTCCTGCCTTTAGACTACGTGGCCACTGCCTCCGGACTGCCTTGTTACTGCCTTTAGACTTCTGTTACACTAAGGGTAGACTGCCTCTACACTGCCTTACACAGCCTTTAGAAGTCATTTTCAGGCCTGAATGTTGGCGTTGAGGCAGGTCAGAACGAAACATTTCGTTATTAAAATCAGGTCAGGAAATACCTTCCCGAATCCAGCATTTCATGGAAACGGGTAAAGTATACATTTGCCCGTTCGCCGTCTTTCATCCTGCTAAAATCAGCCCGTAATACGGGTATGAACCAGGTATTGTCTGGCTCTCTTTAACCTTGCTATTGGTTTACATCTGTGTTAGAAAATGCTAACACCTTTTATAGTATCAATCTTAGCACTGCTTATGATTTACAGGGTGCTTCATTGCTCTGTATACGATTTACAAACCTGTCATCTTCTCTGAGCGTACAGCTGCTGCTGCTGCCGGTTCTTCACTTTTTAACATTCCCTTATCTCCCCGGCCACCTTTTTAACTTTTCTTTGCCCCTTCCCACCTGTAAATTTGCCCTGTCACTAAAAAACGATGCAACATGCGTAAACTCCTCTTTTCCGGCAGCTCTCTTCTCCTCGCTTTTACCCTGGCCTCGTCCGCGGTATCCGCACAGGACAGGCGGATCGGTAAAATGGGAGAGTATGATGAGATCATCATCAAACGCAAAGGCGATTCGCAAAATGCGAAAGTAACCGTTGAGATTAAAGACGGGGAAGTACTCGTGGATGGTAAGCCGATCAGGGAATTCAAAGGGGAAAACATCACCGTGAAGCAACGTATTGTTACGCCACGTAATGGTAATTTCCCTGACGATCATCCGGAAATAGCTTTTGAAGATGCAATCAAACCCGGGCCTGCGGTACTTGGCGTAATTACCGAGAAAGCCACTGCCGAAGGAGCCACCGTTACGGAAGTAGCCGAAGGCAGCGCCGCAGCAAAAGCAGGACTTAAAGCGGGTGATGTGATTACAAAAGTAAACGACACAAAGATCAGTGAGCCGCAGGATCTGTTTGAAACAATCGGCAAGCTTCAACCCGGAGAAGAAGTAACCATTACTTATCTCCGCGATAAAAAAGAGCAAAAATCAAAAGCGAAACTTCAACCGCGCGATAGTGCGGAAGATGTCATGAAAGGCCGCCGCTACCGCAGCCCGCGCCTGCTCGATGAAGAGCCTCGCGCTTTCACGATGCCCCGCAGCTTCGACGAGCTTTTCAATCCTAACGCCCAACCCAAACTGGGCCTTCAGGTACAGGACCGTGAAGAGAACGACGGAGCTACCGTGCAAACCGTTGAATCCGGTTCAGCAGCGGAAAAAGCCGGCTTTAAAACCGGGGATGTTATTCAAAACGTTGATAGCCAGTCCGTCAAAAATGCCCGCGATGTATCCGCCGGATACCGTGAAGCGAAAGACAAAACCACCATCAGTTTCGGTATCCTCCGCAATGGAAAATCCGAAACACTGACGGTAAAAGTGCCGCGTAAGCTGCGCTCCGAAAACCTGTAAATTATAAGGCAGATATAGTTTAAGTGTAAAGCAAAGAGAGGCGGTCCGGGTTTACCCGGGCCGTTTTTTTATTTGATTTCACTTTACTCACCCGGCTTCATTAATGATTCGAGCCGCTCCATTCTATTATATACGACAAACAACTTCACCGTTTCCCGATGCTTCATCAATGATAATCTTGCATTGCCACTCAGACCTGGATCTTTCAGGCATTCATCAATCCGTTTTAACAAACCCTTACTTTCCCTTGTTGTCCGAAAAATCCTAATGGATTCATTGATTTCCGGAGAACAAATTTCACAGACATACTTGAAAAACATTGTAATTGGAGGGGCCAACATAACAAGTAAAGTTTTGAATGTGTTTCCTTCAGGCAAATATTGGGCTAAGCTAATCAATACCATTCCACCTCCTACACCAAGCACACTATCAAAACTAATCGATACCGTCATGGTGGGATGTGTTCTTAATTTTGTTTCCATCCTACTAATAATTATTTGTGTCCTTCAAGTACGTCCATAAATTCAATCATACTATCTGCATCTACTTTCCTCCTTAAATCAATCTCAATAGTTTTCCCGTTTTTACTAACGATTCTAAATTTCCTTAGCGGCTTTATCCAGCAAACAAGAAACCTGATGAGATAAATTAAAATCGGTGCAAGGAAAATTGCTACAGATATTACAGTTAGTACATCATTCGTCGACATAAGAATTACGTTTTAATTGTTCGGTTCAATAATAACAATTAGCGAAACGCAAAACTTTTTCGACACTGTTTTTTAAAAAAATTTGGAACGACTTTTCTCACGATTATTTCTGCAACATCTTCAGCATTTTCAGCTTGTTGCCGAAGGGAGGGTATTTCACCGGAACATCCAGCCAGGTACCGGTTTTCATTACACCTTTAATGTGTGTGAATTCATCAAAACTGAAGCGCCCGTGATAACGCCCCATTCCACTCGGACCAATACCGCCGAATGGCATTTCAAGGTTAGTAAAATGCACCAGTGTATTATTGATACAGCCACCCCCAAAGGCTACTTTTTCTACCAGTGTTTTTGCAGTGCGTGCGCTTTTCGTAAACACATATAGTGATAGCGGATAGGGATTCGCTGCAATCATTTTTACCGCTTCCTCCGTACCACTGTATGGCAGAATGGGGAGGATAGGCCCGAAGATCTCTTCCTGCATCACCCGGGCATTGGGTTGAATATCGGTGAGGATGGTGGGTGCGATGTATTTATCGGCACGGTCGGTTTGGCCGCCGGAAAAAACTTTCCCTTCGTTGAGATAAGCCGAAAGCCTGTCGAATTGCCTTTCGTTGATGATGCGTGGATAATCCGGGCTTTTGGCAGGATCGTCTCCATAGAATTTCTGAATGGCTTCGCGGAGTTGCTCCAGCAATTCGGGCAATATCTTTTTATCGGCGAGCACATAATCGGGGGCGATACAGGTTTGGCCGGCATTCCAGCATTTACCCCATATGATGCGTTTTGCAGCGGTTTTAATATCCGCACCGGCATCTACCACACAGGGGCTTTTACCGCCCAGCTCCAACGTTACCGGCGTGAGGTGCGGTGCTGCCAGTTCAAGAATTTTCTTTCCCACGGGGATGCTCCCGGTGAAGAAAACGTGATCGAACCGGTACTGCATGATATCCGGAACTACTTTTGCCCCATCACCCGTAACAGTAGTTACATGTTCGGGAGCAAAGGCGTCTGCTATTATTTTAACAACCACCGCTTCGGTGGCAGGTGCCAGTTCAGAAGGTTTTACGATAGCGCAATTGCCTGCGGCTATTGCACCAATCAGCGGGTTTACCACCAGCTGGAAGGGGTAGTTCCAGGGACCGATCAGGAGCGTAAGCCCTTTCGGCTCGCGATATACCGTACTGGAAGAGGGATAATGCATAAGGGGCGAACTCACCGGCTGCGGACGCATCCACTGCCGGAGGTTAGTAAGGGTATGATCGATCTCATCATACAAAAGCCCTACCTCGCTGCCGAATGCCTCTACGGGCGCTTTACGGAGATCGGCCTTCAGGGCTGCAAGAATTTCGCCCTCATGGCGTTTCAGAGACTTTTTCAGCTGCTTAAGCGCTGATTTACGGAAAGATAAGGTACGGGTAGCGCCGGAGTCGAAAAAGCGGCGCTGGGCCTGGTGAATGTCGTGAATAGCAGCCATAGGGTGATTGTTGGATTACCAATTTCGTGAAAATTCCCTGCTTTTTTGCAGTTTGAATATCTTTGTACGAATCAGCTGTGATTTAACATTATGAGCGCGAGCATTGATTATAACAAATATGAAGCGGTAATTGGCCTGGAAGTGCATGCCCAGCTGCTGACAGTCAGCAAATTATTCAGCAGTGACTCCGCCTCCTTTGGCGGCCTGCCCAATACACACGTCAGCCCGGTGACCCTCGGGCACCCCGGCACCCTGCCCTTTATGAACCGTAAAGCAGTGGAGCTGGCCATCAGATTAGGCTTTGCCTGCCATTGCGCCATCGAGAAAGAGAACTTTTTCGCCCGTAAAAACTATTTCTACCCTGATCTGCCCAAAGGATACCAGATCAGCCAGCATACCGCGCCCATCTGTGTTGGCGGCCATGTACCCATTTTTGTGGACGGCCAGGCCCGCAATGTGCAGCTCAACCGTATTCACCTGGAAGAAGATGCCGGAAAATCCATCCACGACCAGGACCCATACAATACCATGGTGGACTATAACCGCGCAGGCGTACCCCTCGTGGAAATCGTTACCGAGCCTGATTTAAGCTCTGCCGACGAAGCTTATGCCTACCTCACCGAACTCCGCCGCCTCGTGCGCTGGCTCGATGTATGCGATGGCAACATGGAAGAAGGCTCCATGCGCTGTGATGCCAACATTTCCATCCGCCTCAAGGGTGAAACAGCCCTCGGAACCAAGGTGGAAGTGAAAAACATGAACTCTATCCGAAACGTAAAGCGCGCTATCGAAAATGAGATCAAACGCCAGATAGAATTGGTGGAGACGGGTGGCCGCATCGTTCAGGAAACCCGCAGCTTTGATGCCTCCAATGGCAGCTCTTTCCCGCTGCGCTCCAAGGAAGAAGCCAATGATTACCGGTATTTCCCAGAACCCGATCTGGCCCCTTTCCGCCTTACCGACGGCTTCCTGGACCAGGTTCGCCAGTCGCTCCCCGAACTTCCCGAAGAAAAAGTGACCCGCTATACCAGCCAGCTGGGACTCCGTGAATATGATGCCCGTGTGATCTGTGACGATCGTGATACCACTTTGTATTTCGAGTCGCTCATGACTGAAACACCCCATTCTCAGGCTGCATCTAACTGGATGCTGGGACCGGTGAAATCGTGGCTGAACGAGCGTAATGCCGCTATTTCCGAATTCCCCCTCACGCCTTCCGCCCTCGCCGCACTCATAGCGCTGATTCATGACGGAAAGGTGAATTTCTCTACCGCATCTTCCCGCATTATGCCCGCTATGATCGAGCAGCCGGGTAAAACACCGCTGGAAGTAGCCACTGCCCTCAATCTCATTCAGGAAACGGATGCCGGCAGCATTTTGCCTGTGATCGAGGAAGTACTGGCTAAATATCCCGGTAAGGTGGCAGAGTTCCGGTCCGGGAAAAAAGGCCTTATCGGGCTTTTCGTAGGAGAAGTGATGAAACTGAGCGGTGGAAAAGCCGATCCCAAACTCACCAACGAGCTGCTACTCAAGCGCCTCAACGGTTAACATCACCGTTCATCCCGAATCGATCTTCCCGCGAAGTCCCGTGGGGAGACTGTTTCCCCCATCCCCCCCCCACCGTTGGTGCCTGCGCCGCAGGGAAATGGAACTTTCAGGGGATGGCAGACTCCTGCCATCTACATAATTTTAACATTTCCGGGAATACCTTCCGGGGATTTAGGACTATTTTTGATTGAAAATCCAAATAAAAGAAAAGCCCATGAAACAATTTGCGATTTGGCTGACAGGAGCGGCCGCCTTACTGGCAAGCTGCAACAGTCACCCGGAGAAAGGAGCGTTTAAGATCGATGTGCAACTGGCGAATACGCCCCTTGAGAAAGTGTATCTTGAAGAAGTGATGGAAAGCTCCACCAAAATCGTTGATACCACGGCCGTTAAAGACGCTTCCGGAAAAATTACGCTCGACGGTATGGTGCCGGAACAGGGACTGTACGCTATCCGCTTCGAAAGCGGTAAATATATCTTCCTCGCCCTCGATGCAGGCGATATGAGTATTACCGGCGATTACAACGAACTGGAGAAAATCCAGGTGAAAGGCTCCGAAGCCACCACCGAGATCCAGCAGCTGCTGAACTATTACAGCGAGAAATCGCAGAAGCTCAGCAAGGAAATGCAGACGATCGACAGCCTCCGCATTGCCAAAACATCCGATAGCGTGCTTACCGCCCGCCGTCAGGCAATGGAGCAGGAAACCAAAACCTTCCGCGAGCATTTCTTCTCCGCCGCACGTGCTTCCCGCAACCCCGTTCCCGCCATCTTCGCAATGGAACTCGCCGGTTTTGAAGACGCGCAGGACAAACTTGCCCATAAAAAAGATTTCCAGGAAATCGCGAAGCGCTTTCCCGATAACAGTTTCGTAAAACATGCCCTCACCGGACTCGACGCCCTCGAAAAAGGTGCTGCGCCGGAAGCCAGCAGCGGTCCCGCTTCCATGATCGGACAGGTTGCACCTGACTTCGTGCTCCCCGACCCGGCAGGTAAACAGGTAAGCCTCGGCTCCTTCAAAGGGAAATATGTACTGGTAGATTTCTGGGCCAGCTGGTGCGGACCCTGCCGTCAGGAAAACCCCAACGTAGTGGCTGCCTATAATCAATACAAAGGCAAAAACTTCACCATCCTCGGCGTATCGCTCGACAAAGAGAAGGGCGCATGGATGAAAGCCATCGCCGACGACCAGCTTACCTGGCCGCAGGTTAGCGATCTCAAGTTCTGGGAATCGTCCGTTGTACCGCTGTATGGCATCAACGCCATCCCTACCAACATCCTGGTAGATCCGCAGGGCAAAATCATTGCGGCTAACCTTCGTGGCAGCCAGCTTGAAAGCAAACTCGCCGAAGTACTGAAATAATCTACAGTCGTTACTGTATCATACAGCAAAAGGCCGCCTCATTTGATTGAGGCGGCCTTTTGCTTTACTGACTATTCCGTTAATGGGGCCACCTCAAAGGAATGAGGCAGCCCCTGATTTTCTTTTATACCTTCTAGCCGGCTTTATCAATTATACCCGGGATTCTGTGCAAGGTTCGTATTCTGTTGGGTTTCCTGGAAAGGAATCGGCCAGGGGGTAAACTGATCGTTCCAGCTATGTTCAGGCTGGGTGGCGCCACGTGCAGGAATATTCCGTTTCGTGCGTACGAAATCAACCATCCCGAATCCTTCAAACGCCAGCTCTATCCTCCTTTCGTTGAGTATCACATCAATCAGTTCCTGTTTGGTGGCAGGCACTGCAATGGGGTCTGCGTTAGAACGAGCGCGTATCTCGTTAATGATATCCAACGCATCGGTACTCACACCCGCATCTATCCGGGCCAATGCTTCCGCTTTGTTCAGCATGATCTCCGCAAGCCGCATTACCGGTACCCATGAATCAAATGGCGTTTCGAAAAACTTTCCGGTATATCGGTTGTTGCCGATCTGAACAATCATTGTATCAGCGCTTTTCCTCCGGTCGTTCGCTCCAAAATTTGGCAGATTGAGGTAGGCAGTGCTTACCGTGATATCTCCCCTGCCCTGGCCGCTATAATGCTGTCCAATGGCATTATTGGTGTTAGGGTTATCGTTGCTGTTCATGGCAACATTGAAGATGATCTCAGAGGAAGAGATATACTTGTCTTTATCGAAATTCGCATAGGGAGCGCTTTCAAGTGCATATCCCATGGGAGATGCCAATACTTTATCCGCAGCGGTATTTACATTCGCCCAATTCTCTGTCAGCAGATACACCCGCGACAGCAAACCGTTTGCCGCCGCCTTGGTGGCACGTGCATGGTTGAAATACCCATCGCCCCAGTCGTCCGGCAGGCCTGCCTCCGCCTCTGTCAGATCTTTAATGATGAGGTCGTACGTTTGCTTCACAGTGCTTCTGGCCACACGGTACTTCGGATCAAAAGCTTCAGCACCCGTTTGAGGAGGCGGCATGGTCATCAGGGGTATACCCAAATGACTGCCATCTGCACTAAAACCATATGTTTGCGCATAGATGTTTACGAGGTAATAGTATACCAGTGCGCGTACAAATTTTGCTTCCGCCACATACTGTTTGATCTCATCCGCACTGAGTACACTCCCTGCCTTTTCTACATTGAACAGGAAATTATTCGCTTCGAAAATGGTACGGTAACCTCCCGTCCATGCCAGCAAAGCTGTACCGTTGTTGGAAAGCATATTGAATGTGGGAATCTGCCCGAAGAAGGAAGATACGTTCACATCGTTCCCGCGCTGATCAATATAGATCAACGCCCGCCCGCCAAGGAATTCGGCATTCTGCAATGCATGATACATACCGATGGCAGCAGACTCTATGCGCGTGGGATTATTAAAAACATCGCTCGGATTCACCCCTTCATATGGGTCTTGCTCATTAACCTTTGAACAGGATCCAAGCATTAATATGGCACAAAGTCCATACGTTAGAACCGATCGGAAACTATACTTGATTTGTAAGGATTTCATGATGATTAAGTTTTAGATCAGAAAGATGCGTTTAAACCAACGGAGATCGTTCTGCCCAGCGGCACGCCACGGTTATCTACACCAAAGGCGATGTTGGCTGTGCGGTTCGTATTGATCTCGGGATCTGCTCCCTTGTATTTGGTAAGCAATGCCAGATTGTCTCCTGATACAAATACACGCAGGGTGTTCAATCCCATTTTATCTTTAATACCCGGGAAGGTATACCCAAGCGCTACCGTTTTCAACCTGAGGTAATCACCTTTCTCCAGCCAGCGGGTGGATGTTTGCGTGGTTACGGCATCACGCAGGAATATTTTCGCCACATCGGTATTCTTGTTCTGAGGTGTCCAACGCTCAGTCATCTCATGCAGGTTGTTGTTAAGGAAGTTGGTCATGAGTCCCTGCCTTGTGGCGTTAAAGATGTAATTACCGCCACTGAACTGTATGGCAATGTTGAGCGAAAATCCTTTATAGGTAATCGTATTATCAAGGCCGCCATACCATGTGGGGTAACCGGATTTGCCTTCCAGATAATTGGCATCATTAGCAGTTACGGATGAAACTACCTTAGTGCCGTCAGGAGTAGTCCAGCGGTTGGCTGTAGCTACACCGGGAGATGGGTTGTACATCTTCACCGTACCGTCTTTCGCGCGGAACATGCCATATCCGGTTTCAGGATTTACGCCCGCCCAGTCGATCATGTACCAAACACCAATGGGCCGGCCAACGCTTGCACGGTTGGAGCCGCTGATGATATCACTACCATCAACCAGTTTCGTGATCTTATTTTTCAGGTGAGTAAAGTTGGCGGAAACGTTCCATTCGAATTGCTTGCTGGCCACATGTGTACCGCGCACTGTAACTTCAATACCGCGGTTCCACATTTCTCCAATATTCCTCGATACAACTGAACCGGGTATACCGGTAGTACGAAGTGTGGGCGCATCCAGCACCAGGTTATCCACATCATTATTGAAGTAATCCAGCGTAAGGCCGAGGCGGTTATTGAAGAAAGCAGCATCGATACCGATGTCCATTTTCTTTGATGTTTCCCAACGCAGGCCGGGGTCACCAAGCTGGCTCATAGACAGGCCGTTTACATCCGCATACTGGCCACCGCCAATTAAAGTTCTCCAGGCATAGGCACTCACATTACCATTACCTACAAGACCATAGCTGGCACGCAGCTTCATGTCATTGATCCATGTAATATTGTCTTTCAGGAAACTCTCTTCCGAAATGCGCCATCCGATAGATCCGCCGGGGAAATAGCCTCTGCGTTTATCTGGCCCGAAGTCAGAATAGGCATCTGCACGAAACACAAACTCCGCATAATACTTGCTCGCATAATTATACGCAGCACGGCCGAGGTAGGAATCAAATGCGTTGGCAGTTTGCGCACCGCCTGTAAATGAATTGCCATCACCTGCAGAAAGCCCGTCGTAAATATATTTGAAGTAATCATCCGCCAGGTTGGCCTGCCCGGTATACAGCTGGAAGTTGCGTGAATACTGATACTCCAGACCAGCCAGTAACGAAAGGTTATGTTTTTCGTTGAATGTAAGATTGTAATTAGCCAGGTTGGTCCAGTTCCAGAGCTGTGTCTGGTAAAGGTTTTCCTGTACAAGTCCGTTCAGGTTAAAACCGTTCCCCGCCTGATCGGGACCACTGTATTGGTCTTCGAAGTTCTGAAGGTAGTCAACACTGAAACGGGAGGTAAGTTTCAGTCCTTTCAGCGGCGTAACATCTACATAAATATTGGACAATACGCGCCGGGTTTCATTATCGTTGCGACCCATATTAATGCTTGCCAGCGGGTGGAAAAAGCGGTTTAAGCGCTCGCTCACACGATTAGCTCCATTACCCAAATCGCGGTTGGATGGCGAAAGATAATAACCCTGATATGCACCCGTGCTGTTATACACCGGTACATTGGGAGGCGCATTATATCCACCCACTGTTGAGCCCGCGAGGAAACCATCAGACAATACGCCGTTGTTCAACCCACGCGAGGCATAAACAGAAAGCCCTACTTTCAGCCACGTTTTAGGAGTAACATCCGCATTGATCCTGGCAGATCCTCTGCGCAGGCGGTTACCTACCAGGAAGCCTTTCATATCTGCGTATTCGGCAGATCCATAGATCTGTGATTTGTCAGTACCGCCACTGAATGACAGCTGATGCGTTTGTTGCATACCGGTTTTAAAGATCACATCCATCCAATCGGTACGGTCTGGCTTGCCATCACCGTTTTCGTCAAAATCAGCGGCAATATTGGGCTGGTTCATATTACCCGATTTTTCATTCTGGATTACGAGAAACTCGTCGCCATTCAGCAGCTTGGGCGCACGGCGCACCGTGGCCCACGATAACAGCGTGTTATAGTTCACTGCTATTTGCCCGCGTTTGCCGCGTTTGGTGGTGATAACGATTACGCCATTGCCAGCACGGGAACCGTAAAGCGCCGCGGCAGCAGCGTCTTTCAGTACATCAATGCTCTCGATGTCGTTGGGGTTGATGTCTGCAAGCGGATTGTAACGCGTGCCATTACCGGAGTTAAATATATTGGTGTTTTGCGCAGTGTTTAACACGATACCATCCACTACAATCAAGGGGTTGGATGTGTTGGAGATCGAGTTTACACCACGGATGCGGATGGCCACTGCATCGCCCAGTACGCCGGATTGCATGTTTACATTCACACCGGCAGCCAGCCCGTCGAGCGCCTGGTCAAAACTCTGGATAGGGCGGTTGTTGATCTGCGTGGCTTCGATCTTGGAAGTGGCCGCTGTCGCGTCTTTCCGGTTGATGTCAACATAACCGGTTACCACCACTTCGTTGAGGGTTTTATCATCTGCCCCCAGCGCAACGTTCCGCACCCCGCTGGACGGGACGGCCAGCTCCTGGGTTGCAAAACCGATAAATGAATACACCAGCACATCCTTCGGGCCGTTTACCTCAATCCGGTAATCGCCGTTGGCGTTAGTGATAGTGCCTTTTGAAGTTCCTTTAATGGAAATGGTCACACCTGGTAATGGTGACCCGTCAGTCTGATCGGTAACCTTCCCCGTTACTAAACGGGACTGGGCAAGGGATTGCCCCATAAGCATAACCGAAAAGAGAATGAGAAGTAACATTCCTTTCATGTCGATTAGATTTTTGTTGATGAGATATTTTCTTGTACGGGAGTAAATGCAGGCAGATTCAATCCGTCGGATAGTTTAAATATGCTGTTCTGGCGGGCTAATTCTTAGGGCTTAATCCTGGGTCTTAAAACTTAACTGCTCGATTTAGATTTGGAAATGCTGCATGACCGCAATTACAGTAAATTAATCAAAAAAGAAACATGACGGACACACTAGATAAAAATACCGGAAAACAAGTAGGTAGATACTAACTGATAATGACTACAATAATTTGTTTATCAAATCATAACAAAATATTAATTATGTGTCTATCTACTATGTTAATAAGATAAAAAAACGGCCCGGAGCGTATATACTCCGGGCCGTTTTTTTATCTTGTTTTCTTTGCTGTGAAATAGCCTCACTGCAGGTATAGCGGATGCTGTTGCATATTCCGGTTTGCCTGTACTTCCGCTAATGGTATGGGCATGAAATATTGTTTACGTGTAACGGGAAGCGTTATAACACCACCAATATTTGCAACGTCCTGCGGCGTACGCACAATGTCTTTCTTCCAGCGGCGAAGATCGAAGTAGCGGTGGCCTTCAAATGCCAGTTCGCGGAAACGTTCTTCTTCTACTGCGGCCAGCACATCGGCGGCAGTTCCATATGCAGTATGCACGTAATTATCGATACGCAAACTCTTCAGGTCTTCCAGATCAGCATTGGCACTTGCGAGGCTTCCTCCGGTTTTCATAGCCTCCGCTTCCGCACGGATAAGATACATTTCCGATACACGGAACAACTTAATATCAGCCATGTTGAAATTCGCGGGCTGTCCGCCGGCATACTTTGTAACTGCCCAGCGTGTATCTGCCGGGGCAGGGTTTAAATCAGTTATCCAGGTGCTGAAACGCACATCATGCGCCCCATTGAATGCAGCAATAAGTTTGAAAGAAGGCGCGTAGTGAATCATCCCTGATGCGTTACGGTAAAAGCTTCCGAAGCGCTCATCCTGCGGTTCTCTTTTAAGTTTCCAGATCACCTCATGCTTCTTTACATCGCTCCAAATTTCAGGAAATTGTGCAGCAGTAGCCAGCGGCACAGCATCTATCACTTCTTTGGCCGCCGCAATGGCCGTGTTCCAGTCTTTCTGGTACAGGGCAGTTCTTGCTTCAATGGCCGACACTGCCAAACGTGTTATGCGGGTAATGGTATCCCATGAAGCAGGGATGAGGGCTTTTGCCTCCGTAAGATCTTTCCGGATTTGCGTAAACACATCTCCCACGGTATTCCGTTCCGGCTTCCCGGCTACAGAAACCGTCATCACCGGCACTCCTCCGTCATTCGGCTCATAGGAGATGGCATAATGCCTGATAAGCTCCAGGTGGCAATAGGCACGCAGTGCGAGCAGCTCGCCTTTCATCCGGCGCTTCCGCACTTCGTCTGCCGCTACCGCCGGAATACCTTCGATAACGGCTAAAATACGATTGGCCCTGTCTATCACCTGGTAGTTGCTTTGCCAGGCAGGCAATACATCTGGGGTAGTGGGGTCGTGCGTCCACCTCATCACCAGTCCGCCCGCATTACTTGTATTTTCTACAGGCGTCATGTTCTCATCCGATACGAGGGAGCTTATTTTAATAGACTGCCCGTTAAGGCCGGCATATACACCCAGCACACCGGCGTTCAGATCACTCACCGAAGTAAAGGCAACTGTCTGGTCTTTTATATCTGTAGGCTTCACGTCAAGGTCGCCAAGGCAGGAAGCCGCCACGATCCAGGCAGTGAGCAAAGTATATTGCAACTTACATTTCATCATTTCTCTTTTTTATATCAGAACTGGATGCGAACACCCGCTACCAGCGTGCGCGGTGAAGGGTACTCGAAAAATGCCTGTCCGTTTGTGTCTTCAGGATCAAAGCCATTCCATTTTGTAAATGTCAGCAGGTTATGCCCCTGCGCATACACGGTGGCTCCTTTCACTACTTTCAATGGAGCCAGTAAATGTCCGGGCAGCGTGTAGGAAACCTGTGCATTGCGCAAACGCATGAACGATGCATCCTGAATGTCCATGGAAGTGTAATTCCTCGTTTCACCAAAAGAAGCCACATTTGTTACATCGCCCGGTTTACGCCAGCGCTCCAGCCATTTACGCGACTGGTTGCTGGAAGCAAATACGATGTTATTAAAAGTAAATATATCCATTGAATTATACCTGTTCATACCTTGTGCATAGGTAAAAAACACATCGGCACTTAATCCCTTCCAGCGAACGCCGGTGGAGAATCCTCCATATACCGGTGGCTCTGAGCCTCCGAAATCAGCTACACTCATCAAAGGAATGTTGTAATTCGTGGTTAGATTCCCACTCCGGTCATAATATCGGGCTTTCCCTGTCTGGGGATCAACTCCTCCATACTTAACAATGTAGTGCGCTCTTACAGGCAGCCCTTCACGAATGAGGAACGTGCCCTGCTGATACTCATTTGCACTTCCCAGATCAGTAACACGGTTACGGTTATATGTGAAGTTGATACCTGCAGTCCATGTCAGATCGTTTGTTCTGATAATATCTCCATTCAATTCCAGTTCAACCCCGCGGTTGTTGATACTACCGGCGTTGATATTGCGCGATGAGAACCCGCTCGTGAAGGAGAGTTGCTCACTCAGGAAAAAACCTTTTGTTGTACGGCTATATACATCACCTACCAGGCGAAGGCGCTGATCGAAAAATGCGAGATCCAGCCCGGCATTCAGCATATGCGTTTTCTCCCATTCATAGTCGGAGTTACCAGCAGCCACAGGAGCGATTGCGGGCTGACCGTCGTAACGGGAAGCACCATAACCTGCAGCATATGCGAAGTAAGAAGTTGGCGGAGCTGCAGAGCTTCCGTAGCTGGCACGCACACGGAGCGTATTGATCCATTCCACATTTTCAAGCCAGGGCAGATCGTATCCTGCACCAATTGAATAAAATGGCTGCCAGCGGTTTTTCTCCGGCAGGGTGGAAGACCCATCGTAGCGATAGCTCAGGTTAAGGCTGAAACGGTCGTCGAGCAGGTACCTTACCAGTCCCACCCACGAAGCCAGGGCAGCGCCTGTTTTCTTACCGCCTGCAGCCGGTATAAACCCATTGATGGGTGACCCCGGCGTAGTACCCGAAAGGGTACCTTCCAGTCCCGGTGTAATTCCATATCCTGTCGCTTCCAGGTTCGACCATTTCATACGGTTGAACTCATAAAACCCGGCAACTATGAGCCTGTGGCGCTCGTTCAGGAGTTTATCGTAAGTAAGGCCGGTAGAAGAAGTAAACTGGAACGAGCGGGATATTTCTTCCCGGTGGCTTCCCTGCCCTCCTGGCGAAGCTTTACCGGCATTAGAACCTGGTGCCGCTGTGCGGATATCGTGGTTTTCCCGGAAGTCCATTCCTATATTAAAAGTGGCATACAACCAATCGTTCACGTCGTATCTGAGTGAGGAACTCAGCAAGCCTTTCAGTTGATTAACGCGGTAAGATGTTGTTTGCATACGCTCTATTGCATCAGAGCCTTCGCGGGTATCATAAGCGCCTCCAAAGTTGCTCTTATTCCCGTTATGCACCAGCACACCGTTCACATAAGGCTGCTCGTAAGGCAATGCGTAATATACCGCAGCAAAGGGATTGCCTTTACCTTGCGTATTTTCATTCTCAATGAGATCGCTTTCTGTATAACCTACAGCAGAGTTCACCGAAAACCTGAGCTTACGGCCTTTAGCATCAAGGTTGGTACGGAAAGTATATCTGTCAAGCCCGGAGCGGTAAGCGATTCCCTGCTGAGCCAGATAGCTGGCCGAAGAATAGAAACGTACTTTATCTGTACCTCCGTTAGCTGTAAGTTCATATTCATGAAAGGGTGCTGCATCGCGGATGAGGTAATCCATCCAATCGGTCTGAATACGGCCAAGACTGTCGAGAATGGCTTTATTGCGGGCTTTCCGGTCGGCCGGAAGGCTTGCGTTAGCGGGGTTCTTATCTGAGAAGATCCACCCGGCACCAATGCTTTTACTATTCTCCAGCCCTACTTCCTCCTCAAAACGCAGTCTTTCCTGCGTATTCATCATATCAAAATGCCTGCGCGAAGGCTGGGATATGCCATGCCGGGTATTAAAAGAGAAGCGAACCTCTCCCTGCTGGCCCCTGCGGGTAGTGATCAGCACCACCCCGTTGGCACCCCGCGACCCGTAAAGTGCAGTTGCGTTGGCATCTTTAAGGATACTAACGGATTCGAAATCCGCCGGGTTGAGGCCAATAAATACACCCCGTTCAACCGCTACACCATCTACGATGTAAAGCGGTGCGGAGGAGATTAAATCGCTGATTTCGCTATTGGTAGCGGTACCACGGATTACCATTTTTGCAGTTGCTCCGGGCTGCCCGCTGGCCGAAGCCACATAAAGGCCTGGAGCGCGCCCCTGCAGCATCTGATCGAAGCTGGCAATGGGAGACTGTCGGAGCTTTTCCCCGGATACAATAGTAGCGGCACCAGTGTATTGCTTTCTGGTGGCTGTATTATACCCGGAAATAACCACTTCGTCAAGAAGCCGTTTTGAGGGAACAGTTGTATCGGGCCGGTTGTCGGTTTGTTGAGCAACGCCGGGAATGCTGATGGCGGATAGCAGCCATAGCGATAGCGTTTTATTCATGAGATTTCTTTTTGTGTCTAATGCCCCGTAGGTTATGACAGGAATAAAACACAAGATACTGAATTTCAACTGATATGACAGTACACTTTTATGTTATTGGAAATGTCACCGGATAGTTTATGTAAACCACTGAAAAAGCCGCCTCCAGTGCAGGCTGCGGCCTCAATTGAAAGAGCCTAAAGTTGACAGAACAAAAAATCCCCCCGGCTGAGCCAGGGGGATTCTTATTAATTTCCGATGAAATCTAAAGACTATTGCACGTCCCACCAAACTCTTTCATCGATCCTTTTCAGACCGGGAAAGTTGGCGTTACGGGTCAATTCCGCCTGCGGATACACGAAACGCAGAGGCCTGCTGTTCACACCAAGCACAGAGGCAGCCGACCTTACAAGGAAGGTGGGGTAGCCGAGGCGGCGGTAATCACACCAGGACTCAAAGCCTTGCATACCGGTGGCAGCAAAGTATTTCTGCGTGATGATTTTTTCGAGCTGTTGCGCGCGGTTACCAGTGAGCGCTACGGCAGGCTGAGCGATATATGTATCGGCCTCTGCCTCGGTCAGCTCAAGGGTCTCAAAGCTGGCGCGGATACCGGCCTCGTACAGCGCTGCTGCGCTGCCGCTGCCCCAGCCACGGAGTGCAGCTTCAGCCCGCAGGAAGTAACTCTCGGCCGCGGTAATTAACTTGCTGGGTACCAATTCTCCGAGCGTCCGGGCACCTGGGCGGGAGCCGGGGAAATTAGACGGAACATCGTTGAAGCCACCCTGAGGTATGGAAGTATAAGCACCCGTATTCAGGTTGAAGAGACGACCAAGACGAGGGTCATTGTATGATTTCAACTTGTCCATTACAGTAGAAGAAGCAGTCTGGTTACGGATCTGCAGCGTCAATACTTCTTCCCAGATGGGGAACATATTACCACCACCACCGGGGTTAACCAGTTGAGCGTTGCTGGTCAGATAACCGAAGCCATTCTGTTGGATGGCAAGGATACCTGCTTTCGATTTAACGGAGTCTGCCGTTTCGGAAATACGCAGGTAAGCACGAAGCTTCAGCGTATTGGCGAACTTCTTCCATTCGTCCATATCACCTGCAAGGATCAAATCATCAGTTTCCGTAGGCAAATATGGCTCATCCAGCGTGTTGTCCATCAATGCGGTGCCTTTCGTGATCCATGCAAAGATGCTGTCATACACCTGACGTTGCGGATCATATTTCGGGCTACGGTTGCCACGGCCCTGGAGTGCCTCTGTCAGGGGAATATCACCGAAGCCGTCGGTCAGCATCTGGAAGGAATATGCACGGAATATATAAGCGATAGCAGCCCAGTTCTTGTATTTGGTCAAATGACTAAGGTTAATCAGGGAGTCTGTATCTGCCAGGGAATTTCCATAAAGGATCGCCCAGGGACGATCAAAGTCGGAAGGTCCGGAAGAGTACGCATCGATGCTGCGGAACTGGCTGGCGTTCGGAGATTGTGTCCAATATTGCGCCCAGAAGTTACCAAACTGCAGGTAGTGATAGTTTTGAACGTGTGCTACCGCAGCCTGAATAGAAGGCAGAATCTGTTGCGGATTGGCTTTGGTGGTACTGTTCGGGCTTTCATTGACATCAAGGAAATCCTTACAGCCAGGCAGCATTATCGCTGCCACCGCCAAGCCGGCTATGATTGATTTGAATTGGTTTCTTTTCATGACTTTCTCTTTTACCTCTTTGGATTAAAAACTTACTTTCAGATTGAAGCCGAAGTTACGCAGCGAAGGTTGTGCGGTAAAGTCGAAGCCTTGCTCGTTACCGGCGCCACCAGAGTTAACTTCCGGATCCGCGAACATGTTTTCTTTCGGGGTTTTGATCCAGAGGTTGTTGCCGAAGAAACCGATGCTCGCATCACCAAAAGGTGTGCGACCCAGCAGGGTCTTAGGCAGTTTATAAAGGAGGCTCACTTCACGCAGTTTCACATAAGATGCATCGAGCACGTGAACGGCGTTTGGAACAACCTGCTGGTTGGTCCAGAAATCTTCCCAGTAAGTTTCAACAGTTGTGTTGGGCACATATTTAGTTCCATCCCAGAAAACTGTGTTGGGCTCTACGCGGGGATCACGACCACCTTCTGTAGTACGCGGTGTAGTACCTACGAAGGTCATGATATCGCTCGTACGGGAGTAGAACTGACCACCCTGTTTGGTATCGAACAGTACATTCAGGCTAAGGCCTTTGTAGCTGAGGTTCGTACCCCAGGAAGCCATCCATTTCGGATTGTAGGAACCAAGGTAAACAGGCTGGTCGGTAGTAACCGGCAGACCAGTTTCCTGGTTGATCACAGTACGGCCCTGATCGTCGCGCAGGATGTCCTGGCTGTAGAAGGTACCATAAGGCTTACCTACGGCGGCAACAATGCTCATACCACCAACACCACCAATGATGAGGTTCTCAACACCGGGCAGCAGGGATACCACTTCGTTTTTGTTCTTGGTATAAGTACCATACAGTTCCCAGGTAAAACCAGATGCAGTACGCACAGGCGTTACACGAAGTCCTAATTCCACACCTTTGTTTTCAACAACACCTGTGTTGAGGATCTCAGCGGTAAAGCCGGTAGAAGGTGCGATTGGAGCAGGGATGATCTGATCTTTGGAACGGTTCTGATAGTAAGAGAAGTCTAATGACAGACGGTTATCCCAGAAGTTCAGTTCAGTACCTACTTCAAATGCGTCGGTTCTTTCCGGTTTCAGGTTCGGGTTACCAATCGTGTTACCGATAGTCAGACCAGGGGTGTTACCGAAAGGAAACAGCGTATTTGCGAAACCACCCAGAATCTGCGTTCTGGCATAGTAAGTCTTCAACAGGTAAGGATCAGCGTCATTACCCACAGAAGCGTAGCTGGCACGGATCTTACCAAAAGTCAGGAATTCACCCACTTTGCTGTCTTTCAACAATTCGGTAAACACAAATGAACCGTTAACACTGGGATAAAAGAAGGAACGGTTAGCCGCAGGCAGTGTGGAAGACCAGTCGTTACGGGCAGTTGCACCGAGGAACAACATGCTCTTGTATGCCAGGTTCAACTCACCGTACAGACCCACCAGACGGCGCATGCTGCGGAAGTTGTCGGACTGAACGTTACCATTGGAGTTATCCAGGTTATACCATCCCGGGATCACCAGACCACCGGCAGTATTCGTATTGGCGTTCAGCTGGCTAACGATACGCTGGCGGATGTTGTTACCCACCATGAGGCTCGCAGTAAAGTCTTTGGTAAAGTCTTTCTTCGCAGTCACCATCAGGTCATGTACGATATCACTTACGTTGATGGTGTTTTCTTCATAAAGACCGGGCACGGCTTTAGGATTGTATCCGCTTCCGGCGTCATCAATTGCTTCAACATCAAGTTTAGCGTGTTTCAAACGGCGACGGTCAGAGTAAACGTCTGCACCAAGGCGCTCGGTAACTGTCAACCAATCGAGCGGTTTGTAGGTGATGGTAAAGTTACCGGTCACACGATCCACGTCGTTGAGGTTGGAGAAGTTCTTCAGAATCCACCAGGGGCTGAGGGTATAGTTACCATAGTAGCCATATGCAGGGTTACCGTCGGCATCTGTCAGTACATCGCCCATGCTGTAGTAAGGGTTTTTCAGATCACCCATCTGGTGCAGGGGAATGTCGCGCGGGGTCTGCAGTACGTTGTCATACACAGAACCATCGCCCTGGCCACCCTGAACCATGTTGCTGTTGATCTTATTGTAGTTTACACCGATAGAGGTGGAGAACTTGTTACTCAGTTCAGTGCTACCGTTGAAACGAATACCGTACTTATTGTACTTGTCCGTGTTGCCGGGCATTACACCATTAGAGTTGAGTGCATTCAGTGAGAGGTAGTAAGTGGATTTCTCGGTACCTCCTGTGAGTGACAGGTTGTTATTCCAGGCTTTACCGAGTTCGAAGAATTTCTTCACGTTGTCGGGCTGGTTAACATAGGGTTTCTGCAGGCGAACACCGTTGATCGACTGGCCCCAGGGTTGGTTGGAACCGTCGAACTTGGGACCCCATGAAAAGTTTTCCAGCGGATCTGGTGCGAAGTTATAACCCTGACCGTAATCGCTCTGCAGATCGGGGAGCTTCAGTACGTTAGAGAAAGTAACGGCAGTGTTGTAGGTGATTTCCTGCTTGCTGCGACCACCTTTCTTACCGCTTTTAGTGGTAATGATCAAGGCGCCGTTGGAAGCGCGGGAACCGTAAAGCGCTGCTGCGGCAGGGCCTTTCAGTACAGATACAGACTCGATGTCGTCCGGGTTGATGTCGTTACCACGGTTGCCGAAGTCGATCGACGAACGGCTGTCCGCACCACCGATAACACTGGAGTTGTCAATGGGAACACCATCCACAACGAGCAGCGCCTGGTTCTCTCCACTGATGGAAGAACCACCACGAAGAACGATACGGGAAGAAGAACCTGGAGCGGAAGCAGTGGAAGTAATGTTCACCCCGGCTACTTTACCGGTAAGGGCATTCAGCGGGCTAACGCTCTGACCACGGGTGATTTCTTCAGCATTAATTGTGGGAGCAGCATAACCCAGCGAGCGCTTGTCCCTGCGTATGGCCTGGGCAGTTACAACAGTTTCTGTAAGTGTTCTTACGTCCGTTCTCAGGACAACATTTACAAGAGCTCCGTTAATTTTGGCTGTTACATCGGACATACCGATGAACTTAATGACGAGTTCGTTCACACCATCGGGTACATTCAGGGAGTAATCACCCTCGGCGTTGGTAACTGTGCCTACATTTGTGCCTTTGGCGAGCACTGTGGCACCGATGATCGGTGAGCCGTCTTCTGCGGAAGTCACCTTTCCTTTAATGGTTCGGCTCTGCGCCAATACCTGACCTGACAGACATATCAGGATCAGGAAAAGTGCGGTTAGACCTTTCCTCATAAGCATAATTTAGATGTTTAACAGAATTTTAACAGACAAATATAAATTACTTAACTCTTTTTTAACGCAATTGATTTGTAATTTTTTTGGAGGGGACATACATTTTTTTTTGGTTAATACTTTTTTTTCTTGATAAGTTCAAAGAGAACCATACGATAAAAGAAGCTATATGTATATCGCCTGTATCCTTTGTACGGCTGGGTTTGGGCCTGGTACAAAAAGAAAAAGCAGGCGACAAGATTATCACCCGCTTATCATCAACCAAAATCTAAATCGAGATCTTTAGAATGGTTTTGATGCTCCGCAAAGGCGCGAAGCACAATATTTTTATACGATGAAATGCTGTTCTGTAATAGATTACACGCAGTTCCCCGACCAGATCTTGCACACGAAGCAATGCCGGAATACCCGCACACAACGTGTTGTAACGATTTCTTTTTCATAAGCGACAGACTTTGGTAATGTGAAATTACTGGATTTCCGGTAATTCACGCGTACTGTCACACGAAAGAAATTCGGGTCAAGATAAGTTTAATGGATATGTCTTGAGAAGATTAAGCAAAACCGCGTAGAGCTCCTCATGTCTATAATTGTATCGGAATTCACACTCCTTCAAATGCAGGTAAGCCGTGTTACGGTTAAGTCCCTTGAACTTAGCCAGACGGTGCTTCGTTAGCCCCCAGAACCCATCCACATCATCCAGCGCGGTCTTGTTTTCCGCCTCATGATGCGCCTGGCCCAGGTGATACAAACGATATTGACTTAAATCCACCACACCGCTAAACCGGCGGATCCGCTCCGTACTGCCTACAGTTTCAAGCACAGACCGCCCGCGGGCTATCGCCTGAATCATGGAACGGCTAACGTCAGGGAGAATCTCCGTAAACACCTTGTTGTCGTTCTTGTAAATGCCGAATATCACAGGCTTAACGATCCTGTCTACATCGGTCTTAACGGCAACGGCTATGTCTTGCGGCTGATGGAGAGATGGAGTGCGGTGACCCCAGGATGAGGCACCCACTTGTATGTCAGATTGTAAAGACTCACAGTACTTCACAATCTGCATCCTGATTTTCTTCAGATAACTGTTGATGGTTACCCGGCTGACCCCACTGATATTAGCTATCTGGGTGGCAGTCAAATCTTCGGAGAACAGCTTTAGGATCTCCTTAAATTTACGCTCAGACAAATGAGCGCCCTTTAGGAACTTATTCTTCATGGACTAAGAGGTTAGAAATGGCATGTTAAACCTCTTACTTTTTCTCCGCTATATATAATGCTTTATTATAAACGGCGAATTGCCCGTGATGAACGCTACCCACTAGATTATTTTACTCTGTGTGCATAAAAAAACCCGTGACAAACAGCCACGGGTTTAATTTTACCGCCTTACAGATTATAAAATATTTATCTAGTTCGGCTAATATGATTTTTTTTAAACGGTCATTAAACAGGATAAGCGTATTAGTCTTTCTGCTCGTCCAGCCCGATCTCCTTCATCTCCAGATCCGCTTCATCATCCAGGGCTTTCCATAATTCCTTCTTCCTCGCTTTTTTCTGCAATGCTTTTTCCATCCATAACAACATGGCTGGCAAAATCGTCAGGTTGGTCACCATAGCCATTACCAGCGTAAGGCTCGTTAACCAGCCCAGCGCTTTAGTGCCCTGGAACTCCGAAAAGCTGAAGATCATAAAGCCGGCAAACAATATCAGGGATGTGTAAATTATACTCAAACCTGTGTCATTGATCGTGTGCTTCACTGTAGCTGATATGTCGTAATTGTTCAGCGGCAACTCTTGCTTGAAATTCACCAGGAAACGGATCGTTACATCGATAGCAATGCCCAGCGCAATACTGAACACCAGTACAGTCGACGGCTTGATCGCGATATCCATCCAGCCCATAACTCCGGCTGTTACCAACAGGGGAATAATATTAGGTACCAGTGAAATAATCAGCATCCGCCAGCTGCGGAACAGGTAGAGCATGCAGAATATTATCAGCACAAATGCCAATACAATACTTTCCGCAAGACCATTGATGATGAACCGGCTGCCTTCAAGAAATATTATACTGGACCCTGTTATCGTCACATTATACTGGGCTGTGTCAAAAATCTCGTTCACACGCGGACGCAAAGAATCGAGCAGGCGCGGCAGCTCCACAGAGCCTACGTCAGCCATATTCACACTCATACGCGCCACCTGGCGTGTACTGTCCATAAACGATGACACCAGCTGCGTAAACACTGATTTATCTGCACCGCCTTTCATACGGAGGTATGGTGCAAGGAATCCAATGTCGAACTGGTTAGGCACTGCGTAGTTAAGGCTGTCGCCATTGTAATATGCCTGTTTCGCGAATTTGATCCCTTCTGCAACCGATAGCGGCCTCGCGAAAGCAGGTTGCTCAGCAATAATTTTGCCCAGTTCATCCAGCTTCTCCAGCGTACGGAGGTTTACCACGCCGTTCTTCTTTTTTGTGTCTACCGCGATTTCAAGCGGCATTACACCTTTGAAGCGTTTTTCAAAGAATTTCAGGTCTTTATACAGCTTATCTTCTTTCGGGATATCATCTACTATAAAACCCACCGGACGGAGGCGCATCATACCCACAACTGCCATCACCACCATAATCACCGTAAATGCGTATACCCACGGCCGGTAGTTAAACACAAGGCGGTTCAGCAGCTCCAGTACCCAACGGCACGCTTTATTATCAAGATAGCTGGTATGCTTCGTTTTAGGCGGTGGCAGGTAGCTTAATACCGAGGGAAGGAAAATAAAGGAAATGAGGAAGATGAGCATGATATTCACACCCGCAACAACCCCAAACTGCTTCAGGATTTCGGAGTTGGTAAAATAAAACACCCCGAAACCAATAGCTGCGGTGAGGTTGGTGAAAAGGGTCACAATACCCATCCGCTGCACCATCCGCACCAGTGATTTCATTTTATCGCCATAAACCGCGTATTCCGTATGGTACTTATTGAGGAAATACACGCAGTTGGGAATACCGATTACCACAATCAATGGAGGAATCAAACCCGTCAGCAGTGTAATCTTATAACCGCATATTACAATAGTGCCCACACTCCAGATTACACCTATCGCCACTACAATCATGCTCATGAGCACAGCGCTGAAAGAACGGAAAAACAGCAGGAGGATCAGGGCTGTCAGTACGAAAGATATCTTCAGGAACATCTTCAACTCATCTGCCACTTTAGTTGCCATGATGGTCCGGATCATGGGAAGCCCGCTCATTTTCACATCGATCTGGTGCTTTTTCCCGAACTCTTCCGAAATCTGCTGAATAGCCTGCACCACTTTGATGCGCTCTTTTGAATTAAGGATTTGCTTGTTGATATGTACCGCCAGCAGATAAGCATTGGCGTTAGCACTATACAGGAGTCCTTTGTAGAAAGGTAGTGAATAGAATACTTTGGAAAGACTATCCAGCTCCGCCTGGGTTTGTGGTAATGGCTGGAACAAGGGCATGGCCTTCAGCTTCTGGGAACTGTCGTCTTTCACGAGATTGACGGCCACCGGGATGCTGAGCGTATTTTCAACGGCGGGCACCTTCCGCAGCGCATCGTTTAAGGCTACATAATCACGGAAGAATTCCAGCTGGAAAAGCTTATCGGTTTCAATACCGATAACCATCATGTTGCCGTCTTCCCCGAACTGTTGCTTGAACTGCTGATAAACGAGCCACTTGGGATTATCACGCGGTATAGCGCCGGTAAACTCATATGAGAGCTCTACCCTGCTCGCGAAATAAGCCATGATGCCCGTTCCCAGAAATAACAAAGCCAGTAGCCACAAACGGAATTTCAAAACAAAAGCTGCCAGGCGCTGCCACATAGATATTCTTGATTGGTTAAAGGCCATAAAGGTAACCATTCATGGCGATTAATGCATATGAGATAATCCATAATTGTTACTTTTGAAATATGTTCCGCACCTGGTTAATTTCCTGCTTACTTCTCATTTCCAATGGATTGAGGTCGCAAAACATTCCGATTGGCCAATGGCGGGAACATTTTCCCGCAAAACCGGCCATTGGAGTGACAATTGGGGGCGATGAAGTTTTTTACACAACTCTGCAGGGGTTGTTCTCTGTTTCCTCTGATGAGCATGCCATCACCCGCTATGGTAAAGCCACAGGCCTGCATGATGCAGGCATAGCCGCCACAGGCTGGCACCAAGGGACAGAGACACTGGTGATTGCCTACCGGAACGGGAACATCGACCTCCTTTCCGCCAGCCGTGTCATCAATATCCCCGATGTGCTACTGCGCCCCGGAACGCCTGATAAAGCGGCCGGTACTGTGATCATGACTGGTGACAAGGCACTCATCCCTTTGCGGGACGGCATCATTGTACTGGACCTCCGTAACCATCGCATCACCGATACCTGGACGCCGGGCTTCCCCGTTTCCACCGCAGCCATACTAGGCCCGGATATTTTTGCCGCCACCCCGCAAGGTATTTTCCGCGCTCCGTTAAATGCTTCCAACCTCGCTGACCCTGGCTATTGGAAGCCCATGCCCCCATTACCAGGCCCCATATTATCGCTGGCAGCTTCAGGTACCACGCTCGCAGCCCGGGTAGCAGATACCATCTTTCGCCTGCAGGGTACCGGTTGGGAAAAGTGGATCCATGACCGTGGCCCCATTACCTTCCTGCAGGCTGCCCCCGGCGCACTTTTAGCCGGGCTGCCCGGCAAAGTGCTGCGCTTCAGGGGTGCTGAAGAAACAGTTTTCGGGCATGCACTCCTGCCCTCACCTACCGGTGCGGCAGAAACTACGGATGGCCTTTGGCTTACCGATCGCCAAAACGGCCTCATCTTTCATCAAAACGGCACCTACTCGAACCTTACCCCCGATGCTCCCGCCGGGACCATAACAGGTGAATTGCTCATCTCCGGTAACACACTCCGGGCTGCTTCAGGCGGGGTCAATGAAAACTGGCTGCCTTCCGGAAACAATACCCCGCTTTCCATTTTCCGTGAAGGCGAATGGTCATCTTCAGGAACAACTCTACCGGATGCCTTGGCGCTGGCTGCAGGAAATGGCGCCATATATGCAGGTTCCTTTGGAGGCGGATTATTCACCTTCCGGGACGGCACACCACCGCTGCAGGAACGTCCATTCGGACGAGAGCGCATCGCCGGCCTTGCCACCGATGTTGCCGGTAACCTCTGGGCTTCCGCCTTCGGGGCTTCTCAGCAGCATTTACTGGTGAAAAGTAAAGAAGGTGCATGGACGGCCCTCAACACCCCATTCTCTCTCCCTGAAAATGCCGTTTCACAAATCCTGATCGACGATCTCGACCAAAAATGGATCGTTTCTCCACAGGGTGGCGGTGTGCTGGTCATGCATCATGGTACTTCCATACAGGACACGCGCGATGACCGCTGGAAGCAACTGCTGGCAGGCACCGGCCGCGGCAACCTCCCATCTTCAGTGGTTTACCGCCTTACCAAAGACCGTGACGGGTGGATATGGATCGGCACAGCACGGGGAATTGGAGTGATACAATGCACCCCGGAAATATTCTCCGCAGGATCATGTGAAGCCTGGCTGCCGGTAGTACGTAACGATAACTTCGCAGGTTATCTTTTTCAGAATGAGCACGTACTTTCATTGGTAACAGACGGCGCCAATCGCAAATGGGCAGGTACCCGCAACGGAGCCTGGCTCATCAGTGCGGACGGGAGCCGGATCCTGCAGCAATTCCATACCGGCAACAGCCCGCTTCCCCATAACACCGTTCATCGAATTGCCATTGACCCGGCAACAGGCGAAGTGTTCTTCGCCACCGGCGCGGGGCTTGTTTCGTGGCGGGGTGATGCAACTGAAGGGACAGACACGCAGGAGCCGGGGGCGCTGGTGTTCCCTAACCCTGTTCCTTCCCGGTACGATGGAGTGATCGCGATCCGAGGTCTTGTACGTGATGCGTATGTGAAAATCACGGATGTAAGCGGGAAGCTGGTGTATCAAACGAGGGCTAAGGGCGGCCAGGCTACCTGGAATGGACGTGATTACACAGGCTACCGTCCACAGAGTGGAATCTACCTCGTACTGGCCAGTGATGAAACCGGTAAGGAAAATATCGTGACGAAGCTGGTATTTATCCGCTGATAACCGATTTTTGCTACATGCTGCACAAAACACCGGGCATCGTGCTCCGATCTGTTAAATATGGCGACACCAGCGTGATCCTGAGTATCTTTACCGAACTCTTCGGAATACAGTCGTATATCGTTAACGGCGTACGCTCCGCCCGGCCCAAAGCCGCAAAGGGCAACATCCTGCAACCCGGTAACATCCTCGACCTTGTAGTGTACCACCACGAGCAGAAGAATATCCAGCGCATATCGGAATTTAAACCGGGGCATATCTATACAACGATGCACGTTAATATTGTGAAGAATACTGTAGCGTTGTATCTGATAGAACTATTGCAGAAATCGCTGAAGCAACCGGAGCCTGATCCTGAACTGTATCACTTTACGGAAAAGGTTTTCCGCGCACTCGATACGGAGAATACCGCGGTGGCAGCCAACCTCCCACTCTACTTTACCCTACGCTTCGCCGCCCACCTCGGTTTCCATTTTGGCGGGCATTACTCTGAGTACACCCCATACCTTGATCTCGCCGAAGGCACGTATGTAGACCTCCCCCCGCATCACACCAATTACCTCGACGAAACCAACAGTGAACTGACGGATAAACTGCAAAACATACAGTACATCCCTGATCTGGAGCATGTGCTCATGAACAAGGAACGCCGGCGCAATCTGCTGTACGCGTACCTGGATTTCTACCGGCTGCACCTCCCCGATTTCAAGGAACTGCAAAGCCCGCCAATCCTGCACGAGATCCTGGGTTAAGACTCTGCCTTATAATATTTCAGTTCTGTAGTATTGCCGTCGAATACGGCGTAGGAATTGTAATTCAGCCAGTCGCCCAGGTTGATGTAGCGCGTATGCTCTCCCACTTTCAGATCAAGCGGAAGGTGGCGGTGGCCGAAGATGAAGAAATCGAAATGCTCTTTCTGTAAAATTTCTTTGGAATAGATGGCCAGCCATTCCTCGTTATCTCCGAGGAAAGTTTCCAGCTTTTCGCCGGTGGATGCCCGGCTCTTGCGGCTCCAGAAGTTAGCCATGGAAATACCCCAGTTGGGCGGGATACATGAAAACAAAAAGCGGCATACGGGATTCCGGAAGATCTTCTTCAGGAATTTATATCCATGATCACCGGGCCCCAGCCCGTCGCCATGCCCGATATAAAATTTCTTACCGCCGATCTCGTACTGCCGTGGCTCGAAGTAAACTGGAATTTCCAGCTCTTCTTCGAAATAGCCGTCCATCCACATGTCGTGATTGCCGATGAATACGGTGATACCGATGCCTTTATCACGCAGTTCTGCGAGCTTGCCGAGGAGGCGGGTGTAGCCTTTAGGGATTACATGTTTGTACTCGAACCAGAAATCGAACAGGTCACCCACGAGGAAAATGTGTTGCGCATCTTTGGCAGCTTCATCGAGCCACTGTACAATAAGTTTTTCGCGCTGGCGGCTGCGGGCCATATCGGGAGCGCCGAGGTGAAAATCTGATGCGAAGTATACACGTTTGCCAGGTGGCAGATGGATGTTCATGGTTCTTTATGAAATGTAAAATGCAAAAGTGATGAATTCCTTTTGCATTTTACATGTATCGTTATCAGTTGTAATTGAAGTTGTTATTCATCCAGCAGGAAAACGTATACTTCCTTGGGGCCATGCACGCCAACCACGAGTGTTTTCTCGATATCGGCGGTACGGCTTGGGCCTGTGGCGAAGGAGATCATGGAGGGAAGATTTCCCTGGTATTTCTCTTTCAGGCGCTGAATGCCATCTTTCACGTCGAACACCAGCTGGTGGGTGAATGCCACCACAAGATGCACGGGTGCGAAAACGGGCAGGGCACGCCCGGAAGGCTGCGCTGCACTCATTACGATAGAACCGGTGCGGGCTACGAGCAGCTCACAGTCGGTGATCGCGGCGTCCATAGCTTCCATATTACCCACGTTGAGGAAAGCCGGATTAAACGGCTTGAGGATTTGCTCAACAGCGGGAGTTTTGCAATGTACGTGCGTCCATTCTTTGTTTTCCACAAGAGATTGGAGATTGTCTGCCAGTTCCTCACGGGAGGAGCAGAAGATAAATTTGCCCTGCAGTTTTGAAAACTCTTCCGCAAACTTCAGCTCAAGGCCATCGTGTGCCGTTTCAAACACGGAGTTGTTACCTTCCGCGTGAGGAAACGGGAGCTGCACGGGCTGGCTGAGTGCGTTGCGGACCCTTTTCAGGATGTTTTCTTTGGCCGGAGATACTTTCATAGTGCCTTAGTCCTGTTCAGTTGTTACGTTAGCCGGAGAAGGATTGATGATATCTGACGGGTGAACGCCTTCTACACCAAGACCTGCTTTGGTAGGGATGTGTTCTTTATGTGTATCGTAAGGGCGCTTACCAATGAGGCGCTCCAGATCGTCTTTGTACAGCACTTCTTTCTTCAGCAGTTCTTCCGCCAGCAATTTCACGTTGGGCAGCTTGTCTCTGAGCAGCGCCTTTGTACGCTGGTATGCTTTGTCGATCAGTGCGCGAACCTCATCGTCGATCAGCTTGGCCGTTTCTTCTGAATACGGTTTGGTGAACGATTGTTCGTTGTTCGGATCGTAGAAAGATACGTTACCCACTTTTTCGTTCATACCATACACGGTCACCATGGCATAAGCCATACGGGTGATCACCTGCAGGTCGTTTTGCGCGCCGGTGGATATTTTGCCGAATACGATGTCTTCTACCGCACGGCCGCCAAGGGTCATGCAGATATCGTCCATCAGTTGTTCAGTATTGTAGAGATATTGCTCTTTCGGGAGGTATTGCGCATAACCGAGAGCGGCAACGCCACGGGGCACGATAGTCACTTTCACAAGTGGGTTAGCGTGCTCAAGGTACCATCCGCAGATAGCGTGGCCTGCTTCGTGGTAGGCGATTACTTCTTTCTCTTCGGGAGAGATGATTTTGTTCTTCTTCTCGAGGCCGCCGATCACACGGTCGATAGCATCGTTGAAGTCTTCCATTTCTACTTCGTTCTTCCCTTTACGGGCTGCTATAAGGGCAGCTTCGTTACACACGTTGGCGATGTCTGCACCGGCAAAACCGGGAGTCATGGAAGCCAGCTTCTTAATGTCGAGGTTAGGCGACGTTTTAATTGGCTTCAGGTGAACGTTGAAGATATGCTCACGGCCAAACAGGTCGGGCTTGTCGATGGATATCTGGCGGTCGAAACGGCCGGGGCGCAGCAGGGCGCTGTCCAGCACGTCGGGCCGGTTGGTGGCAGCCAGAATGATGATTCCGCTGTCGGTACCGAAGCCGTCCATTTCAACGAGGAGTTGGTTGAGGGTGTTCTCGCGCTCATCGTTCGACATCATTACGTTCTTACCACGGGCACGGCCAATGGCATCGATTTCGTCGATGAAGATGATACAGGGCGCTTTTTCGCGTGCCTGTTTGAAGAGGTCGCGCACACGGGATGCACCAACACCTACGAACAGTTCCACGAAATCGGAACCAGACATAGAGAAGAAGGGTACCTGCGCTTCGCCCGCCATAGCTTTAGCCAGTAGGGTTTTACCGGTACCGGGAGGGCCTACGAGGAGGGCACCTTTGGGTATTTTACCACCGAGGGCGGTGTATTTTTTCGGGTTCTTGAGGAAATCCACGATTTCCATCACTTCCACTTTTGCTTCGTCGAGTCCGGCAACATCGTTAAATGTAATGTTTACGCGGGTGCCTTTATCGAAAAGCGTGGCTTTGGATTTGCCGATATTGAAGATACCGCCGGGTCCGCCGCTTCCGCCGGATGGTCCGCCCATTTTACGCATGAGCAGTACCCACATACCGATAAGCAGCAGAATGGGAAGTAGTATTTGCATTAGCGGTTCGAACCAGTTCTGGCGCGGAACGTAGGATACGTTCATTTGGTCTGCCAGGGGCATCCCTTCCTGAGCGCGGTCCAGTTCTTTCTGGAAGCTTTCCACGCTGCCGATGGTGAACTGAAAATGCGGGCCGGGGTTCTGGGCACCGAGGCGGCCTTTAGCCACTTCTGCATAATCAGGCTGGTTCAGCCGTTCTTTCTTGATATAAACTTCTACCAGGGCCTTATTCACCACCACCAGCTTGTCAACATCTCCGGTGCGGAGCAGTCGCTGCTGAAACTCCTTGAAACCAGTAAGCTCTTTGGGCTGACTGGAGAACGGCAGTACAAAATTCATGGCCAGCAGAGCTATGCCTATAAAGGCATAAACCCAGTAGATATTGAACTTTGGTCCTTTCTTGGGTGTCTTATCCGGTCCCTTGCTATAGTTATTATTGCCTCCTTTTTCCATGATCGTTCGCTCCTTTACGAATGAGAGTTGTCTTTTATATAAGTAATTAATACAAAACCCGGGGTTTTGTTCAATGATCGAGGTGTTCCATGCGTTCTGCATCGCTCCACATCTCTTCCAGGCTATAGAATTTTCGGGTTTCGGGCATGAAAATATGCACTACTATATTCACATAATCCACCAGGATCCACTGCTGAGCCGTGAAGCCTTCGTGTTTATACGGGGATTCGTCGGTGTTATTCCTCACTTCCTCCTCCACAAAATCCGCTATTGCCTTAACTTGATTACTGGAATTGGCCTCACAAATGATGAAGAAATCGGCTACCGCTTCAGGGATCTTTCTCAGATCTAGGGAAACAATGTTATCCCCTTTCTTTTCCTGGATGGCCTTTATGATAGAAGTAAAAATCTTGCTGTTTCTGTTAACGCGGGTTACCGCCTTTTTCCTGCTGTTCAGTATGGTCAAGGGTGCCAATAAGTGCTGTTTTTGTTAAAAATAGTCTTTAATCTCCAAAATTACTAAACCGGGCCCAAAATTAACGCCCGCTTGTATGGTAGAAGACGAATGAGCCGGTAAAATATTGTTAAAATGATGGTAATTTGCTGATTTTACAGTTAAATCAGGATTTGTGATAGGCTATCCGTTTCACGTGCTCAATACAGTAGACAGCACCAATAACTATGCCATGGCAAGGGTCGCCGAAGGCCCCGTGGCACCCGGCTACACTTGGTTTGCCATGGAACAAACCGCAGGAAAAGGACAACGGGGTAAACAATGGATTTCTGCCCCTGGTGAAAATATCATGCTCACCACCGTACTGCAACCCGCACTGGGGCTGCATCAACAGTTTATGCTCAGCGTTGCCATCGCACTCGGAGCCTTCGATTTCTTCCGGAAATACGCCGGCGACGAAACCCGCATCAAATGGAGTAACGACATTTACTGGCGTGACAGAAAGGCAGGAGGCATACTTATCGAGAACGTTTTACGCGGTAGCGTATGGCAATATGCCATAGCCGGGATGGGCCTCAACATCAACACTCCCCACTTCCCCGACCACCTCCTCAACCCTGTAAGCCTCCGCCAGATCACCGGCCGCGAATGGGACTCCATCGAACTGGCGCAGGACCTTTGCCTGCACCTCGAAAAACGATACAGCCAGCTTAGTGCGGAATCCTACCCTTCCATGCTTTCGGAATACAAAAACAATCTGTATCGCCTTCACGACCCCGCACTCTACCGTATCAATGGCGAAATATTCCAGGGCGTTATCCGCGACGTACTCCCCGATGGCCGCATCTGCCTCGAGAAAAACAAAGAAATATTGGAACTGAATTTCGGTGAAGTAGAATATATCTTCGCCGGCTAAAACTGGAAAAAGCCAGTATAAACTGGCTTTTTGGAGAAGTGGAATTTGTAAAGACAAACATCTGTAGCTTCTCCAAAAATGCCAGCCATGGAACTTAGTCCATGATTTTGGTCGATAAATGGAGGCTTACAAGATGTACATTCTTTTCGGCTTACGCAAATATAAAAGTGCAACAAATGTTGCATTTCCCTGCAAACACAGTCTGTTGCCTATTGCAATTGCTGATTGGAAATTTGCAAATAAAGGTTTGACGATTGCAATTTCTATCAACCTTCCCCTTCGTAGCTTTGTTTTCTAACAAATCCCATTCTCACATGCAGTACAGAACACTGGGCAATACCAACGAAAAAGTTTCCGCTATCGGACTCGGATGCATGGGCATGGCTTTCGCATATGGCCAGCGCGATGATGCAGAATCCCGCGCAACGCTTGAACTCGCACTCGACCTCGGCATCAATTTCTGGGATACAGCGGATATGTATGGTAACGGACTCAACGAAAAACAACTCTCCGAAGTGCTGGCCACCCGCCGGACAGATGTTTTCCTTGCTACCAAATTCGGCTTCCGCTTCCGTGACGATAATTCTACTTACTTCGACGGCTCACCTGCCTACCTCAAACAGGCCTGCGAAGCCTCCCTCAAAAGGCTTGGTGTAGATACAATCGATCTGTACTACGCCCACCGGGTAGACGATCAGGTGCCCATCGAGGAAACCGTGGGGGCAATGGCTGAGCTTGTGAAAGAAGGTAAAGTACGTTACCTCGGCTTGTCGGAAGCCTCCGCAGCTTCGATCCGCAAAGCCAATGCGATACACCCTATCGCCGCGCTGCAAAGTGAATATTCTCTCTTCGTCCGAGACCTTGAAGCTGAGATCATCCCCGTTTGCCGTGAACTGGGCATCGGCATCATCCCATACAGCCCGCTGGGCCGGGGTGCCCTCACGAGCGACCTTCGTAATGTCAGCACCCTCGACCCTTCCGATTTCCGCCGCAACCTCCCCCGCTTTCAGCAGGAGGCTTTCGAGAAAAACCTCCGCATCGTAAGTGCACTCGAAGATCTTGCGTCAGAAAAGCATTGCACGCTTCCGCAACTGGCACTGGCCTGGCTGCTGGCCAAAGGCAACGATATCGTTCCCATCCCCGGCACCAAGCGCCGTAAGTACCTGCAGGAAAATGCTGCGTCAGTGGATATACAACTTTCCGGAGACGAACTATCCCGAATAGAAGCAACCCTTTCAGGCTACCAGATTTCCGGTGAACGTTACAGCGAAGGCGCCATGAAACTGGTGAACCGTTAACAACGTTTTATGCATAAACGCAAAAGGCTGCCCCATGCAGGAGCAGCCTTTTGCAATTCATTTATTTCCGCGGGCTTACTTCACATTGTACCCCCAGCCTTTCAGCCACTGGAGCACTTTGTCCCGGTAATCTCCCTGAATGAGCACCAATCCGTCTTTCACACTGCCGCCTGTTCCACATTTGGTTTTCAGTTCTTTCCCCAGCTTTTCCAGATCAGCTTCCATACCCACAAACCCTTCCACGACCGTCACTGTTTTACCGGCGCGCTGTTTTGTATCCAGCTTTACACGGAGGCGTTGCTCTGCGGGAGCCAGCGTTGCCTGTTCCCGTGGCGCTTCTTCCCGGTACGAATAGTTGGGATCAGTGGAGTAAACGATCCCGCTGGAGGAGGATTTCTTCTTGCTCATATCATACGTTTTTTAGCGGCCGTTGGGCACTACCATTTGCAGCGCACCCGGCACAACATTAAAATGAACGGTTTTCCCTTGTGTCAGCGGCACCGCATCACCATCCACCTGCAGGCAGGAGAGGTCGGGGCTTGCCACTGTTATTTCTTTTCCTGTAAAATGCTGCATATACCTGCTCTCTCCGATTTTCCCGCTCAAAGAGCTGATACTCAGGGGCAGAAGATCCCAAAAGCGCAGGGGGCGCACCATGCATATATCCAGCTGCCCGTCGAACAGGCTGGCTTGCGGTGCCAGTTTAAAATCATAGCCAAACTGATTGCCATTGGCAACAGTCATGAGGAAGGCAGGTACTTCGGTTTCCCGGCCATCGTCTGTCCGGATTTTGTATACTGCAGGTTTGTATCCCGCAAAACCGCCTACCACGAGCCGTGCGTAATTGACGAGTCCGCGCTTCTTACTGTGCCGGAAACGGTCTGCTATCACCGCATCAAAACCCACACCGGCATTACTAAGGAACAGGTGCTCATTGGCATATCCTGCATCCATGGGCTTTTTAATTCCTTCCGCTACGATCGCAAGGGCTTTTTCCGCATCCAGCGGAATACTGAGTGCGCGGGCCAGCCCGTTGCCACTGCCCAGTGGTACAATAGCGAGTGCAGTATGCGTACCCATCAGGCCTTGCGCAATTTCGTTGATAGACCCGTCGCCGCCTACGGCAACTACAGTGTCTACCCCACGGCTGGCAGCTTCCCGGGAGAGGTCTGCGCCATGGCCAAGGTATTGGAGATAAGTGGTTTCCACTTGAAACCGGTCGGCCGGGAGTTGCCGCTGTATGGCAGCGCCGAGAGATTTTTCACGGTCGGTGCCAGCTTTCCGGTTAATAATGATCAGAATTTTCCGCAATGGTAAAGGATTAAGCAGAGGGATGTAAAACGGCTTTGAGACTGAGATCGAGGCTTACGGCATGATGGATGATAGCACCTACCGACACGAAATCCACGCCGGTTTTTGCATATGCTTCCACATTTTCGATGGTAATGCCACCCGAAGCTTCGGTCTCATACTTTCCGTTGATAAGTGCCAGCGCGGGAGGAATCTGCTCCGGCCGGAAATTGTCGAGCATAATACGGTGTACCTGTCCTGTTTTCAGGATCTCCTGCACATCTTCGATGCTCCGAGCCTCCACTTCAATTTTCAGATCCAGATTGTTTGCTTTCAGATATGCTGCCACACGCTCCACAGCGGGAATGATGCCGCCGGAGAAGTCGATATGATTGTCTTTCAGCATAATCATATCATACAGTCCGATGCGGTGGTTTACCCCGCCCCCGATGCGTACGGCTTCTTTTTCGAGCATGCGGAAGTTGGGAGTGGTTTTACGGGTGTCAAGCACCCGGGTATGGTAACCTTTCAGGCGGTCGGTATAAGTACGGGTGAGGGTGGCGATGCCGCTCATGCGTTGCATGCAATTGAGTACAAGCCTTTCTGCGCTGAGCAGGGTACGCACACCGGCGGTCACTTCAAACGCTACTTCTCCCGGCTGCATGGTTTCGCCATCCTTTTTGAAAGGGACAAAATCGGTATTGGGGTCGAGCAGGCGGAAAACCGCTTCTGCCACTTCCATACCAGCGAGTACGCCTTCTTCTTTGATCTTAAGCCTTGCGGTGCCGGTAGCGCCTGCGGGGATGGAGGCAAGCGTGCTATGATCGCCTGAGCCAATATCTTCTGCCAGGGCTGCACGTATAAACTGTTCCAATGCTTCTTTCTGTAACATAACGCAATCGGGAATGAATGGGCAAGTTACAAACAAAAAGGCCATCCGCCTATTGCGGATAGCCCTTATATAAGTTTGTACTGCTGTTGCTATTTATTTTCAAAACGCAGTTCGTTCAAAACGAAAGCATTTCCTTTCTTCTGCAGAAAAAATGAGGTGCGGTAGTTACCTCCGCTGGTGGTGAGATTGCCGACTCCGAATTGAGAACCTCCTTCAGGACCACCCCGGTGGAGCAATTCAAAAGCTTTAACCGTGTTCTTGCCGAAAAAATCTTTAAGGATGATCTCTGCCTGGGCCTTACTGTATGAGTTCGATTTGCCAGCCATGTTGATCTCAACCGTGTTGTCAAGGAGTTTGCTCAGATTTCCTGAATCTCCCTTTTTAAGGGCACCCACCACATCGTCGAAAGGACCGGCAAACAGCGTAAAAGCTGTCAGCATTCCCCCGGCGAGCAATACCCCCAACACTAAGATTAACTTTTTCATTATCCGTTTTTTAGATCGCAATACTTTTATCAACCGTAGAAGGTGCCAAAACTATGCCAAATTGCTGATGTTCAATAAATATACCATTATTGTGCTATATCTCGTGCTGTTTTAGATTACAGTAATTTAATATAAAATAACTCCTTGAAATATAAGTACTGTTATAAAATTTTAAAGCCCGGAAAAGATAGTATTATTAATTTCACTGCCCGATTCATTCACAACGTACAACGGATTAAAGTATGGAAAATAAAAGAGCGATCCTGATCATCATGGATGGCTGGGGACAGGGACAGGTGCCCGCCGCAGACGCCATCGCACATGCAAACACCCCTTTCGTAGACAGTCTCTATGAACAATACCCCCACAGTACCCTCATTACCTGCGGCGAAGACGTGGGCCTGCCCGAAGGGCAGATGGGGAACTCCGAAGTGGGCCACCTCAATATCGGTGCAGGAAGAATCGTGTACCAGGAGCTGCAGCGTATTAACGTAGCCGTACGCAGTGGTGAACTCGCCGCCAGCAAGGTTCTGCAGGACTCCATGGACTATGCACTCAATAACAATAAAACCCTCCACCTCATCGGCCTGGTGAGCGACGGCGGTGTTCACTCTCATATCACCCACCTCAAAGCCCTTACTTCCATCGCTAAAGAGCGCGGCCTCGGCAATGTGCTGATTCATGCCTTTACCGACGGGCGCGATACAGATCCCAAAGGTGGCCTCGGCTACCTCGAAGATCTGCAGCAGCACCTTACCGCCACCACCGGACGCATTGCCACCATTACCGGCCGTTATTACGCCATGGACCGTGATAAGCGCTGGGAAAGGGTAAAACTGGCTTACGATGCCCTCGTGAACGGTATTGGTACCCCCACCCAGGACCCGATCCTCGCCGTAAAAGCATCCTATGCCGAAGGCGTGACCGATGAATTTATCAAACCTATTATCGTCACCAACGGCCAGCAGCCCATCGGCAACATACAGCCCGGTGATGCAGTGATCTGCTTCAACTTCCGGACAGACCGCTGCCGTGAGATCACGGAAGTACTCACCCAGCAGGCATTCCCCGACTTCGGTATGCAGCCGCTGGCGCTCCATTATACGACCATGACCGAATATGACAAAGCCTTCAAAGGCGTTCATGTCATCTTCGAGAATGATAATCTGGTGATGACCCTTGGCGAAGTGCTGGAAAAGAACGGAAAAACACAGATCCGCATCGCGGAAACGGAGAAATACCCGCACGTTAGCTTCTTCTTCTCCGGTGGCCGGGAAACGCCTTTCGATGGCGAAAAAACGCATCCTGGTGCCTTCCCCCAAAGTTGCCACTTACGATCTGCAGCCCGAAATGAGCGCCCCTGAGCTGGCCGAAGCCATCCTCCCCGAGCTGGAACAGCGCACGGCCGACTTCGTGGTACTCAATTTCGCCAATGCCGACATGGTAGGGCATACAGGCGTATGGCCCGCAGCCATCAAAGCCGTGGAAACGGTAGACGCCTGCGTAGCCAAAGTGATTTCCACCGCACTGCTGAACGACTATACCATTTTCCTGACGGCCGACCATGGTAATGCCGACTTCATGATCAATGAAGATGGTACGCCTAATACCGCCCACACCCTCAATCCCGTGCCCTTCTTCATTATCAGCCAGGATTTCAAAGGGGATGTTAAACCCGGTAAGCTGGGCGACCTTGCCCCCACCATCCTTCACTTCATGGGCCTGCCCATCCCGAAGGAAATGACCGGCAACCTGCTTGTATAAACCCAATCGGTTATATCGGAAAGGGACTGCTGCGGCGGTCCCTTTTTTATTTTCTACCCCCTGTAACTTTTCGAAATTCTCTTCCGTTTAACACCAGACATGCCGAAAGGCCTGTCCCCAATCTGAAATTGATTGGTAGCCCCATAAATTTTTTTAGTGCTCTCGACAGATTTGCTCATGCATCAGATGCGCCGTATTCACGGTGCATTTTTTTTATAGGCCGATTGGGGCGGCGCCATTACTTTTGCAGGTATGAGAATCGTATTGAGGATCGCAGGGTTCGTTGCCATGTTTACGGCAGGCTGCCGGTTACCTTCGGGCCAGCCCGCCCCAGCCGGCGAGCGCGACCATAGCTACAGGGCATTAGGCAATTACTGCTGGGACGAGATCGCGCGGATGAAAAAGTCGCCTTTCCACATCACCAAAACCATCCGGCTAAACGGAGCCAGCGTAACTGCCCCGGTGCAGGACAGCGCCGGGCTGGAAGCCCTCTTCCGCCCCCTCATGGATGCAGATATCAGCCGCCCTTCCCTCGCAGACGCTTATTTCATCGATACCATTCCCAATCATTTCACGGGAGATACTACTTTTATCCACCGTACCCGCGGCAAACAAACATGGCCCGCCCAACTCATCGTGGAAATAGACAGTACCCGCCGCATTAAAAACGTTCAGGCTTCTTCCCACACTAAAAACCCGGTATACGAATACCGGCAGGAAATCGCTTACACGCGCGACCGGGAGCTGCGCATTTCCTCCTTCCAGAAAATCATTTTCATGAAAGCGGAAAACATGGAAACAGCCGCCTTTTTCCGACCTTTAACACAGGAGCAACCATGACCGCAGCGGAATTTTCTCAGATATCGCACACCATACCCACACAGGCCGGCATTTACAAATACTTCGATGCCGGCGGGGAACTGCTGTATATCGGCAAGGCAAAAAGCCTCCGTAAACGCGTTTCCTCTTACTTCGTTAAAAACCACGACAACTATAAAACCCGCAAACTGGTGGAGAATATCCACCATGTTGAATTCACGATCGTTGACAACGAAAAGGATGCCTTTCTGCTGGAGAACGCGCTTATCAAGCAATTCCGCCCGAAGTATAATATTGACCTGAAAGACGATAAAACCTACCCGTTCATCGTCATCAAACACGAACCTTTCTCCCGCGTATTCCTCACCCGCCGGGTTATTAAAGACGGGTCTGAATATCTTGGTCCGTTTACATCCGTAGGCCGTGTACGTGAAGTGCTGGAAGTGATCCGCTACAATATTCCGCTGCGCACCTGCAACCTCCATCTTTCCGAACAGAATATTAAGAAAGGTAAGTTCAAAGTATGCCTGGAGTACCATCTGGGCAATTGTAAAGGTCCCTGCGAGGGCCTGCAAACACTGGAAGATTACCGCGACGGATTACAACAGGTAAAAGAGATCCTCCGTGGCAACCTCTCCCCCGTGCTCAATATCTTTAAAGCACGCATGCAGGAACATGCCATGAACATGGAATTCGAAAAAGCAGAAATAGAAAAGAAGAAGATCGCCAGTTTGCAGGATTACCAGGCACGCTCAACTATCGTGAACAGCCGCGTGGGAAATGTGGATGTGTTCACCATACTTTCTGAAGGCAATTTCGCCTACGTGAACTATCTCCGTGTACTCAACGGCACCATCGCCGATACTAAAACCGTGACGCTGGAAAAGAAGCTGGAAGAAACTGACGAAGAAGTGATGTCTTACGCCATCGCCTATCTCCGCGAAGCATTCCAGAGCCTTGCCCGCGAAATAGTGCTGCCTTTCGAAGTAGAGTTCCCTGAAGAAAATGTGGAAGTAACAGTTCCCAAAGGTGGCGACAAAAAGAAGCTGCTTGACCTTTCTGCCAAAAACGTGAACTATTTCCGCGAAGAGCTGCACAAGAAAAAGATCCTGCACCTCGAAGGGAAGAGCGATATGGAGAAGAAGAAGGTGCTATACCAGCTGCAGGCCGATCTGGAGCTGCAGGAACTCCCCCTTCACATCGAGTGTTTCGATAACTCCAACTTTCAGGGCAGTTATCCTGTTTCGGCATGCGTGGTGTTTAAAGACGGTATTGCATCCAAGAAAGATTACCGCCATTTCAATATTAAAACGGTGGAAGGCATCAATGACTTCGCTTCCATGTCTGAAGTGGTGTACCGCCGGTATAACCGTTTATTGAATGAGGAGCAACCCTTACCCCAACTGGTGATCATCGATGGCGGTAAGGGGCAGCTGGGAGCAGCCATGGACAGTATCCGTAAGCTGGATCTTATCGGGAGCATGACGGTGGTGGGCCTCGCAAAAAATGAGGAGGAAATCTTCTTCCCGGGAGATAAGGATTCCATCAAACTACCGTACGACAGTGAGAGCCTGAAACTGATCCGCCGCATCCGCGATGAGGTACACCGTTTCGGCATTACCTTTCACCGGCAGCAGCGCAGTAAAGGAACGTTTAAGAACGAACTGGAAGGCATTAAGGGTATAGGTGAAAGTACGGCTACCCAGTTGCTGCAAAACCACCGTTCTGTCAATAAAGTAAAGCAGCTGAGCAAAGAGGAACTGGTAAAAGAAGTAGGACAGAAAAAAGCAGCGCTGATCTGGGAACACTTCCATGGAATGGAGGGGAAACTGGATGCTTAAGGCTGCATCTTCCCGGAACTTTGTCTTCTAAAACGGCCTTTAATAAAAGCAGCACACACCATTCATCCACATCAAAATTCTTCACTTCACACAAAAGAGAGAGCCCGGTTTGAGAACCAGGCTCTATTCCCCAAGTTAACCATTAAAAGACACAGATTTTTATTTTGATACCGGTATTCACCGGCGATATTTCAGGCGTATATTATCACATTACTAAAGTAATGTGTATGAGACTTTACCGTTGTTAAGAATTTGTTATCAGCACGAAATCGCAACTGGCTGTAACCGGCAACAGTATTGAGTTTCAAACGTTTTCGTGTTAGCTATTTTTTGTTACCGGACAGGCTCCCGGAGGTACTGCAAAGTGACCGCAGCGGCATCCGCACCACGCGCTTTTTCCACACTGCGGATAGCCTGCAGCATATGCCTTTGTGCATGCGCAATGAGGAAGCGAAATGTATCTCCCGCCTTCAACGCCACCAGTTTCGACAGCGTTGTCGGAATACGGATTCCTCCGATATCTATCTTCTTTGCAGCCTGCAGTAACGACAGCATCCATTCCTGCTGCGCCTGAAATTCATCGAGTGTATGCGCTGCATCCAGCGCCGGCGCTGGACGATGATTTTTGGGAGAAGTCATTTTCATTTTAAGGCCGCCATCGGGTTTTGGCGCCATGGATTGGGTGAAATAGTTGCCCAGCCAGCCACTGTTAAAATTTTCAGGCACGGGGCGCTTTTGCGAAAGGAATTTGCGGAAGGAGTCATCGATGGCAGGCAAATAATAACGGCCGTAACCATTGAGGTGTTCAAGGCACTGAATGGCACTCCAGCTGCCGGGGACCGGCTGTTGAAGGAGTATATCGTGGGGTTGGGGAACCAGAAAGCGGTCGGCTGCTGCGCGCAGCTCGTTTACATCCTGCTGAAGCTCGCTTAGCAGGGTTGCTGAATGAAAGGTAGGCATGAGAAGTATAATTATGATCCAATGCAAAGGTAAGCCGGCCGTCCGGATGAAATCTTTGCCTGCGCCAAGATTTATAACCGGATACCTCCCAGCAGTTTGCTGAATGTGGCAGGATCAATTCCGAGGTAGGATGCGAGGTATTTATGTGGTATCAGCTGCAATACATGCGGGCTGCGCGCCAGCAGCCGCCTGAACTTCTGCTCCGCCCCCAGGGTCTGGATTTCTATCAGCCGCTCCATTACACCCGCCATGGCGTGCATGGTACCCAGATGGATCCAGCGGGCTATGGCAGGGTGCTGTTGCATGAGCCGCTGCACATCGTCGTAAGAGATCCTTAAAAAGGCACTTTGCGTAAGCGTTTCGAGGTAGTAGCGGGAGGGTTGCCGGAGAAAGAATGAATCAATGATCCCTGAAAAAGAACCGGGGTAAGAAAACATCAGGGTGGCTTCCTTCTGCCCTTCCGCCAGTGCGAAGGCCCGCTGCAACCCTTCTGTCACATAATAAGTATACCGCTCTGTATCACCTGCGGCAGTAAGCACCGTTTTCCGCTTGCAGGTGATCGGGTGCCAGCATGCAGCCAGATCTTCCCAGACTTCATCGGAAAGGGGCACAAGCGCTTCTATGGCGGAACGGAGTTGCTGCATATGCACAAGATATAAAAAAACCGCCCCGGTTTCCCGGGGCGGCTCCTCATTATTGTTCGCAGGATTTGAACGAATGGGAGATTAGTATTCCCACAGGTCCTGCTCTTTGTTAAAGATCTTGTCTTTGATGGCCTGGCCTTCCAGGAGGCGCATTACACCGTCTTTGATATAATTGCTGATCTCACGGTTGAAAGCGTTCTTTTCCTTCACCACATAGGAGGCAAAGAAACGCATTTCGAATAGATCTTCCCAGGTCATGGTAGAAGCGTCGTTATTCTGGTTGTATACGTCGTATTTGGCCAGAACAGGGCGCAGATCGGGATAATAGAGCCAGAACAGGGGGATGGTGGCACGTACGGACCCGTCGTCGTTGATACGGGAAACCATAGGTGCAATGCCGAGGATGCGAACCTTCAGCGCAGAGGCTTCCTGGTCAAACACCCAAACTTCCTTGATCTTGTACTGCTTGATCGTTTCAGGGTTGAACTCATCCCGGATCGTTACGTTCTTTTCCTCCCCGGTTACAGGGTCAATGCTCCGTACGGTCCTTTCCTCGCCCGAAAGCTTGGTCTGGATCTCGTCGAAATTCATGAGGGTGCTGAAACGGTCGTCGATCGGACTGAAGGCTTCCACTTCCTTGTTTTTGATCGCTGCGAGCAGGATATTGATCAGGAGCTGGTTTACACCTGTCTCATCTTCCACATTGTATTGGAAGGGGAGGTTCATCTTCTCACGCACATCAATGATCTGCCAGATCTGTTTTTCCCAGAACTTATCATCTTCACGGATGTGGTCGTAAGCGATGGGCACACGGTCGCGGATAGGGCTCTTTTCAGATACCCCGTCTATACGCAGCGATTTACGCGGCGTATCTACCGGTGTTCCCACGCCGTCCTGACGGAGGGATGTTGGTGCTGTACCTGCGGGAGCCGCCGGAACGTTTACCGGGTTGCCTGTAGCCGGGTTCGTAACTGGTTGTTGCGGTTGCGTTTGCTCGGGGGGAGGATTCTGCGTCCTTCTTCCCGTGCGGCGCTGCGCATCTGCCGATCCGGCAAACAAAACCACCAATAATGCGCTCAGGCTGATCCTTTTCAATATTACTGCTTGCATAGCCAGTAACGGTTTTAATCGTTAATTGATCTTGAAGTTTACGTTCGGCATGGTACGCACCCTGCCGTCCGGCCCTTTCACCTTAATGTTATCGAAATACACCTGGTCACCGGGCTTAATTCCGCGGATAGCTCCCTGCAGCTCAGGGCTGCCGGGCCACAATTCGGAAGTAGCGTCTCCCTCAGAATAAGGGCGGTTGCGGGACTCGATGCCCATACGGTAACCCACTACAGCGTAGCGTACACCGTCGAACACGAAGTCTTCCAGGTCGGCACGGAGGCCTTGTTGTACTTTAAATTCAGCAGCCTTCATGGTGGGGCCTTTGGAAAGACCAACCTTGATAGAAGGATCGGGCACGTTTTTCACACGGAACTCTTTGGTAGCAAGGGTTTTAATCTGGCCATCCACTTCGGCAGACACTGTTACGGTGGCTTTACCGGTAGAGTTTACGGTTACAACGAATTCACCTGCACCTTTTTTGGTGATCTGTCCACCGCAACCGGCGATCGTAGCATTCACCTTTTCTGCGGGTACACCTGCAGCGGTGATGGAGATCGGGTTTTGCAGTGCAACATACATCACGTTCATCTTATCAGCCGAGATGGAAGTGGCGGAAGCGCCTACTTTGTAAGACTCGGTGAAAGGACGGGTGATTACTTCGCCATTGGGCTTGGTCAGCTGTACGGTACCGGAAATGGTATGCTCGCCGATTGCGCTCAGGGGCAGGTTAAATTCACCTTTACCATTCGTTGCGGTAACAGGGCTGCCGTTGATCACGATGGTAGGGTTTACAGTGCTGCTGTATGCGCCCATCACTACGGTCGCCTTCAGGGTCTGACCGGGAGTGAAGTTCTTGGAGTTGAGGGATACGAAGGCATCGAGCTGATCGAATACAAAGTCGTTTTCAGAAACTTCTTTCATCAGTTTGTCGATGATCATTGCCTCAGAGTTCTTGATATCGTTCTGGAATTTGCTGAGGAGCGTTACCACCGCTACTGCGGGCACAGAGTTAAAGTGGTAAGTAGTCCAGTTCTTTTTCACCAGGCCTTTCTGATCGGGTTCCACTATACGAAGGGGAAGGTTGGCATCGAAAGCCTGACGGTCTTTCGGGTTGATCAGGGAGAGGAGTTTTGTGCGCAGATCGGTCAGTTGCTTTTGCAGTTCCGGACCTTTCTTATCGTTTTCCATGATGCGGGTAGGCGCTTCGGTTTCTCCTTTATTGGAGATTTCACCATGTTCATCCAGCCCACCACTTGCATCGATAATTTTTTTCTTGAGTGAATCAATATAGGTATAGGCGTCTGCGGACAATTTCTTCACCTGTTCGGCCTTGTCTTTCAGGGGGCCCACTTTTGCAGCATCAGACTGCATCAGTTTGGTGAATTGTTTATAGGTCACATCGTTCTTGTTACCGATCGATGCGTTAGAATTGATAATTGAGTTATTTACGATATCAAATGCGTTCAGAATCTCGGCGGATACGTTCAACGCTAACATTGCAGTAAGTACCAGGTACATGAAGTTGATCATCTTCTGCCTGGGATCTTTAGGTAATGCCATAGTAGTCTACAAGTTTTAGAATTGAATGTCTCTTGTTATTTCACTATTGCGTTACCTTATCTGCCTTGCATTGCAGTGAGCATATTGCCGTAAACAGTGTTCAGGTTGCTGAGGTTGCGTGCCAGCAGGGTGATTTGCTCCTGTGTTTTCTTCGCATCATCAACACTGCCGCTCATGGCTTTGGAAGCGGTGAGCAGGTTTCCGTAGAAGCTGTTCATTGCTTTGAGGTGGTTATTGGTATCCTGCAGTTCCAGTTCGTAGATAGCGTTCAGGGAAGCCAGATTTTTGGTCATGGACTGAACCTGCTCGTGGAAATTGCGGGTTGATTCGGAAGCATTGTTGAAGGTAGACACGGCAGCGGCTGCATTAGTGTATGCCTGCGTTACAGAACCGATAGCGGTGGCTGCTTCGCGGGTTTTCTGTGTGTAATCACCTGTTGCGGCAACCACATCAGAGATATCACGCATTTTGTCAACTGTAGTACCCAGTTTAGTGAAGTTGTCGCTCAGGCGGCTCAGGTTAACCGGCGTGATGTCGGCTTCTTCCAGCATCTTATCCATTTTAGCAAGGGTAGGGCTGCCGGCAACGGCAACACCAGCGGGAGCCGCAGGAGCGCTGCTATCGGGAACGAAAGCATAAACAAAGAAGATGAGGGCTTCTACGCTGAGACCGAGGATCAGCGCAAAGTCAGCGCCAGGCCAGTGCTGCAGTTTAAAAAGCGCTCCGATGATCACCACCGATGCGGCGATACATACAAAGAAATTAAGCCATTTCGCTGTGTTAGGATTCATAGCCATAGGTTAAAATTTAATTTTATGGGTGATTAAAAGGTAAAAAGCTCGATGCATGCTTGCTGTGCTCATAATGATAGATTTAACGATAGGTTTCATCACCAAGATTCAGCTATTTATTCCTATTTCCTTTTGTTGAAATCGTTTTTGGAACGGCTCAGGAACGCAATGGTACAACGGAAGCCGATATAAGACTTCGCACTGTCCTGATACTCGTAGGAACGGGTACCGTTCTGCAGAAAGTGGCCGATATCTTTCCAGCTTCCTCCGCGGATGGTTTTACGCTTCATCTTCGGCGGCGCATTGTCGGCAATGTCCATCCGCAGATAAGGGTTCATATCGGAGGTGAAGGAATAGGCGTTCTGATAATAAATGTCCTGCGTCCATTCTGCTACGTTACCGGCCATGTTATATAAGCCGTAATCGTTAGGCCAGTAAGCATCGGCACGTACAGTGTAGAAACCACCATCTTCCGGGTAGTTACCACGGCCGGGCTTGAAGTTAGCGAGGAGACAGCCTTTTTTGTTGCGGATATAATAACCGCCCCAGGGATACGGAGCCTGTTCACGGCCGCCGCGGGCTGCATATTCCCACTGCGCTTCAGAAGGCAGCTGGAATTTATCTTCCGTGAAAAGTTTCTTCGAAGAGCGATAATCGTCCCAGAATTTAGAGCGCCATTCGCAGAACGTATTAGCCTGGTGCCAGTTCACCCCTACCACCGGGTAGTTGTCGAACGCCGGATGCCAGAAGTACATACGCGTCATAGGCTCGTTGTATGCATAAGAGAAGTCACGGATCCAGCAAAGTGTGTCAGGATAAATGGCCACATCTTTGCGGTCGATGAACTGAGAACGGGGCTTGTCTTTGTTTTCACGCAGCTTCGCTTTGTCCCAGTTAAACCGCTCTTCATGATATTTCAGCTTGCGCACGTCGATCTCCACACGGCCGTACAAACGGTCCTCTGCGGAATACATCATCGCGTCGAGCTTTTCGTAAGTCGATTTGTCTTTCCAGTTAATTTTCTGTTTCCAGTCCACATAATCCACCCCGTTATCATTCTTCACATGCCCCATCAGTACGTGGGCCATAGAGTCAATCACCCAGTTCACAAACTGACGGTATTCGTTGTTCGTGATCTCGGTGGCATCCATGTAAAAACCGGAGATAGAGATGGACTTATTCCTCGCTGTGAAAGAATAGTTCACATCCTCATCATTCGGCCCCATGTGAAATGTTCCTGAAGGAACATAAACCATTCCATAAGGTACGGGGGGAGTGTACTTCGGCCTGGGACTAACGCCTATCAACTGACCCTGTGCGTTTTTGGCGGACTTCCCGCCACCGCAACTGGCCAAGAGCACCGGCAGCAGCAGAACCAACAGCCCACTACAATAATTAAGCTTCATAAGGGTGACTTTCATTAGAATACGTTTTTTCTATACCTGCCAGATGCTTCTGCCAAACGCCAAGACACCTTCTACAGTCACACTTTTCACCTGGTTGTATCACAGAAAGATAGCAAATGTAATGATTATTTTTAATCCGTAGTATGTTTTCTCCCAACTTTTTCTACCGCACATTTCGAGGCTACGCAATATAGTAAAACGAAGGTTTTAACATTTTATTATGTCTTACTCCCCTTACGCTGTTAATTTACCACGGCACCTTACGGCCTACGTTTCACCGTAAAGGCTTACCTGTCAAGTCCTAACACGCATCTACAATAAATATAATATTTATTTGGAAATTCTCAATGCCTGTTTTTCCTCCTAAACGCTAATTTATCAAAGGGAATGCAATTTACAACAATTCTCATATTAAATTATTGATTTCCGATATATATTCTACAGGCCGCTCACAGTGATAGTCCCTGCATAAGTATATCAATGTTTTACCTTCCACAGCCCTGCCCTCCAGCAAAGGCATCCCCTCAACATCACTTTCCGCACCCAGCATCACCTTATAAGGCAGGTACAGGCCGTTCAGCTCCCGCATCCTTTCCAGGTACTCCGGCCCGGTAACCGCCAGCTCAGGCTCTCCCTGCACCAGGCGCAGCACCATTCCTGCCCAGACTCCGAACGATGTGGGGTACCGCATCACGGTTTGCCCCAGCCCTCCCGTCATCGCCAGTGCCCTTTCAGCCCAGCTCTTTTCCCCATAAACAATGGAAAGATGCCAAAGGTTATGGGCCATAACGGCGTTGCCGCTAGGTACCGCTCCGTCATAAATTTCTTTCTTCCTTACAATCACATCACTTTGTCCGGCTTCGGTGTAAAAGAAATAACGCCCGGCGTCGTCTCCGAATTGTGCCGTTACATAGTTTGTCACAGATTTTGCTTCATGCAGCCAGCCGAGGTTTCCCGTAACTTCCTGTAAAGCAATGAGCGCGCGGATCAGCGCAGCATAGTCATCGAGGAAAGCAGGATAGCGTGCTGCTCCGTTTTTGTAGGTATGCCAGAAGGCCGGCGTATTATCCCGGCGCATTTTATCCAGCACCAGCCGCATGGCCCGCTCCGCCATCTGCACATACTTTTCTTCGCCCAATGCCCCGGCAGCTTTACAGAGCGCATGTATCATCAGGGCATTCCAGCCCAGCAGTATCTTATCATCCAGCCCGGGCCGTATCCTTTTAGCCCGTGCCTCCAGCAGTTTGGGACGGCTCCGCGCTGCGATTTCCTCCAGTTCAGCAACACTTATTCCCAGTCCCGCGGCCACTTCGGCAACCGGCCGTGGCATCCAGAGGATATTCACATCTTCCCAGTTACCATGCCGGCTCACGTCGTAATAAGCGCAACAGGCAGGCCCGTCGTCCCCTAAAACTTCGAGCATTTCTTCTTCGCTCCACACGTAAAACTTCCCTTCCACTCCTTCCGAATCGGCATCCAGTGCGGAGTAAAAACCGCCTTCGGGCGATGTCATTTCCCGTTCAATGAAGCCCAGCGTCTCTTTCACAGCCCGCGCGTAACGCGTTTGCCCGGTAAGCTGGAAAGCTTCGCAGAGCACATCGGTGAGGAGTGCATTATCGTAGAGCATCTTTTCAAAATGTGGGGCCAGCCACTTTTCGTCGGTCGAATACCGGGCAAATCCTCCGCCCAGCTGGTCATTGATGCCGCCATCGATCATTTTATCGAGAGAAAGCAGCGCCTGCTGCAGGGCGGCTTCATCCTTTTTCACCCGGTAATAGCGCAGCAGGTACTGGATGGAAAAGGTACCCGGGAACTTAGGTGCCCTTCCAAACCCACCCCATTCCTTATCGGCCTGTCCAAGTACTGCCAATGCCATGGAATCGCATTGCGCCATGGTAAACAGCTCCTCTTTAGGGATCAGGCTATCCACGGCTTCGAGGCCGAACTGGTTGCTGTTTTCGAGGTGCTGTGTGAGATTGGAGGCCTGTTGCTCAATATCCGCCCTTTTGGTCTTAAAAGCGTCGGACACAGCCAGGAGTACTTCTTTCCAGGAGGGCCTGTTATACGCCGCTGCCGGTGGGAAATAAGTACCGCCATAAAAGGGCTGGCGGTTAGGCAGAAGGAACACGTTCAGCGGCCAGCCACCCTGGCCCGCCATGGCCTGCAGGGCATCCATGTAGATATGGTCGATATCAGGCCGCTCTTCGCGGTCTATTTTGATGTTCACGAAATGCTCATTCATGAGGGCAGCGGTTGCATCATCCTCGAAGCTCTCGCGCTCCATTACATGGCACCAGTGGCAGGCGGCATACCCGATGCTGACAAGGATGGGCCTGTCTTCACTCCGGGCCTTTTCAAAAGCTTCCTCGCCCCAGGGGTACCAGTCTACCGGGTTGTGCGCATGCTGCAGGAGGTAAGGACTGCTTTCTTTCGCTAATCTGTTTGCCATGGTGCGTGATTTTACGCGAAAATAAGCAGGTCCCTATTCAAAAGTGTTAGTCAGCCCTTTTTTTTGTGCCTCGCCAGCCTTAGCCCAAATTGCATTTTTACCACCTTCCTGCTCGTTTTGTGACCAGAATCCGGGGCGTCCGGGGGGTGGCGGCTATCGATAGCTTATATATACTTTATACCTTCTTTAAGGGTTCTTTATCCCATAGTTAACCTTACATTAAGCAATGGGTTCCCCGGAACGTAACAGCAGTAAACGGAGCACCTGCCAACCGGTGACAGGCATGGCAGGAGGAAGTAAGTGAAGCGGATAATGCGGGGCAGTGAGGGGGACGGTTATAAAAGAAAAAGGCCGTCTCAGGGTTGAGACGGCCTTTATAGTTATTTAAAGACTTATTATTTTTTGAGTCCCTGCAGGAATTGTTCCAGAGCGGCTACCATGGAGGGGGCCTGCGGTGCGGGGGCTTTAACGTCGAGCTTCAGGCCGGCTTCTTCCACGGCTGCGGAAGTAGTGGGACCAAATGCACCGATGCGGGTGCCGTTCTGTTTAAACTTAGGAACGTTTTCGAAGAGGGATTTCACGCCGTAGGGGCTGAAGAAAACGATCATGTCGTACTCAGTATTCGACATCACATCCTTTACATCGTTCGATACCGTTTTGTACAGGGAGGCTGTGGCATAATCGCACTTGCTGGATTTCAGCCATGCCTCAATGTCGTTCTTCTGACTGTCCGAACTGGGGAAAAGGAATTTCTCATTCTCCCGGTGTTTGTTCATGACTTCCAGGAGGCTTTTGGTGGTACCATCGGCCCCGTAGAACACTTTACGCTTACGGTAAAGAATAAATTTCTGGAGATAGAGGGCTACTGCTTCGGTAATGCAAAAGTATTTGCATTCCTGCGACACTTTGACCTTTAGTTCCTCACAAATACGAAAGAAGTGATCTACTGCATTCCGGCTCGTGAAAATCACTGCGGAATGATTGACAATATCTACCTTCTGTTTGCGGAACTCCTTACCAGGAACACCTTCTACCCGAATGAACGGAAAAAAGTCCAACCGGACGTTGAATTTCTTTGCGAGGTCGAAATAAGGTGATTTCTCTGTTTCTGGCTTAGGTTGGGAAATTAGGATCGTCAGTTGTTTTTCCTCTTTTTTTGGCCCGCCTTTCATCATACGAATTTGCTCTTGTGTTAACAATGTCGGAACCCTTACGGATTACCAGTTAACCAAAGTAAAAGTACCTTTGTGATTATTAAAACCGGCACTACTTCGAATGCGCAAAGGTAAAGAAAAAAATGCAATTTGCTGAAGGAGAGATATTGACGAACGAGCGAATATGATCTTACGTACCTGTAAACAACCAGTAATACTATAAAGAATATCGATATATAGAGACAAATACTCGCAATTTCAGGCGAACAGAAGGCTAAAACCACTAAAAACGGTGCCAGCAGTATCCCCAGCACTTTATTGATCAGGTACAGGATGAATACATAAGCATCTATCAGCTCTTCGTTCCCGAACAGCCAACCGCAGAACCTCAGCACCACATACTTCACAAAGTAAATAACCCCTACCAGCACCATAAGGCCGGGTATTAGCATCCAGGCAATGGCATCTGTCGGGTAATTGAGGCGGTACATGAGCAGGTACAGGTACAGGCCCAGGCTGATAACGAAAAAGAAATTCAGGAGAAAGTTGGGGAAGGGCGACTGCGACAACTGGTCCTTCAACTGCCGCTGGCTCAGCGTAGGGTTGAAGAAGGCGCGGAACATGTCATTAAAATACTTGAGGTAGGAGCTGCGGATAATGCCCAACAGGAGGATAACACCTGCCACGAGATACACCAGCCAGTCCTGCCGGGTATCTTCCCGCACGGGGTTGATATCCAGTAATACGGTTTTCCCTTTTCTGGAAAGGAAGGCATTCTGCTGCAGAAGCGCCTGCATCACGGTATCATAAGCATGCACTTTAGGCGCAGCGGGCAGCAATGAGTCCGTTGAGAGGGCCTTTACCGAGTCGGCCACAGGAAGAACGGCCTTATGAGCGGAATCTGGCTTAACTTTGTGCGTGGAAGCTTTCTGTACAGTGCTTTTGTGCACCGCTGCCGGGGCCTGCTTCGCAGCCGCGGGCTTTTTCGCAGCACTGTCTGCCTGCGCCATCGTTTGAAGGACGCCGGTTATCAGAAGCCATATCAACATCCAGGTTCGCAACGGTCAAAATTTTATAATGCAATTAACTTTTCCAGATTCAAAAATATCAACAAAACTGACATGTATTTTCGAGGTTTGCAAATTAATCTCAAAACTTTCTTAAGCACGCATGGCCGGAATCTATCTCCACATACCGTTTTGTAAGAAGGCATGCCATTACTGCAATTTCCACTTTTCCACTTCGCTTCAGTTGCGCGATGAAATGGTGGATTGCCTGGCGGCTGAAGCGGTGCTCCAGCGCGCCTACCTTGGTAACGAGCCTGTGTCTACCCTCTACTTCGGGGGCGGCACTCCCAGCCTTATAGGCCCCACAGCCATCCGACGCCTGCTGGATGTACTGCGCGCCAATTACAATGTGCTTCCAGATGCGGAAATCACCCTCGAAGCCAATCCCGACGACCTTACTCCCGATACTCTCCGGGCCTTCAGGGAAACCGGCGTTAACCGTCTCAGTATAGGTGTACAGTCGTTCTTCGACGAGGATCTGAAATGGATGAACCGTGCCCACCAGGCCTCTCAGTCGGTGGAATGCCTGCAGGAAGCCCGTGCTGCAGGGTTCGATAATTTCAGTATCGATCTCATTTATGGAGGTCCTACCCTCACCGATGAGCACTGGGAGGCCAATATCCGGCAGGCCGTGGCGCTCAATATTCCCCACCTCTCCTGCTACGCCCTTACGGTGGAACCGGGCACCGCACTGCACCACTTTATCCAGCACCACAAGATCCCTGCTATAGATCCGGACCGTGCCGCCAAACACTTCGCCATACTGATGGAGCAGCTGGAAAAGGCAGGTTACGAACATTACGAGATCTCCAACTTCGCCCTCCCCGGCATGCACTCCCGCCACAACAGCAGTTACTGGCAGGGCAAACATTACCTCGGCCTCGGCCCTTCCGCCCACTCCTTCAACGGCGTATCCCGCCAATGGAACGTCGCTAATAACCCACTTTATATCCAGAGCCTGAAGAAAGACGCAGTGCCATTCGAAATTGAAATGCTAAGTCCCAGCATGGCACTCAATGAGCATATCATGATTTCTCTCCGCACATCTGCCGGATGCTCTGTGGTAACTGTTGGCGAACGCTTCGGTACAGACAAAAAGGATCAGCTCCTCGCAGCCAGCAAAGAGTTTATCAGGAAGGGATGGATGATGCAAAAGGAGGACCGCCTTACCCTCACACGCGAAGGCAGGTTTTTCGCTGATGGCATTGCCGCCGCGCTTTTCTTTTAGATCAGCCCTTTTTCCAGTTCAATGAATGCTTCTTCGGGATGTAATTGCTCCCAGAGGATGGCGAAGATTTTTTGTGCAATAGGCATATACGCCCCAATGCGCCCGTTGATCTCTGCGATGCACCTGCTGGCATAATATCCTTCCGCAATCATATTCAGTTCCAGCTGCACGGCTTTTACGCTGTAGCCTTTTCCGATCATGTTGCCGAACGTGCGGTTGCGGCTGTGGAGGGAATAGCAGGTCACCAGCAGATCGCCCAGGTAGGCGCTGGCATTATAGTTATGCGCCATGGCTTCGCGGCCGCTGCCTGCTTCGAACTGCTCGTATTTTTCGAGGAACTCCTGCATTTCGCGGAAGCAGTTGGTGATGAAAACACTGAGGAAGTTATCGCCATATTCAAGCCCGTGCGCAATACCTGCACCCATGGCATAGATGTTCTTCAGTACCGCTGCGAATTGCACCCCTGTTACATCGCGGTTCACGATGGTTTGCAGATAGCTGTTATTAAACAGCGTGGCAATAGCTTCAGTTTCCACCACGTCCAGACCCGAAAAGGTGAGGTACGACAGCTTTTCGTTCGCTACTTCTTCTGCATGGCAGGGACCGGTGATGGTGAAGTATTTCTCTGCCGGCACGTTGAAGCGATCCGCGAGATAATCGTTGATAAGCTGGTTGGTAACCGGTACCAGCCCCTTAATGGCTGAAATTACCTGCTTCCCTTCGAACGCATTGGCCGGGAGCTGTTCCAGTACTGCAGGCAGGAATGCCGATGGTACGGATAGGATTACGGTATCACTCGCAGCTACCACGTCTGCCGCGCGGCTGCTGAGGGAAAGTAAACTGGTATCGAAGTATACGGAGGTGAGGTAATGTTTGTTATGGTGGCGCAATTGCATGTGACGGATGGTGTCTTCGTTGCGTATCCACCAATGGATATGGTTATTGTTGTCTGTCAGGATCTTGGCGATTGCGGTAGACCAGCTGCCGCTTCCGATGATGCCGATGTGTTGAGCCATGCGCTTCTGTTCCGTTTGATTGGCCGCAAGGTAAGGAAATTCAACCTTACAGCCGGCCTGTGCCTTGTATTGCGATGTATCCAAAAATAAAAGGGGCGGCTCGTGAAAGCCGCCCCCGTATTATACTTCAGGTGATTATTACTTGGTTGCCTCGAACAGTTCTGAACGGGGTACCACCTTCACTTTCTTCCCGTTTTCCAACGTACGTGATACGGCAGTATACGGACCACTCACTACGCTTTCGCCTGCTTTCAGGCCGGTAATGATCTGGATATTATCATCGTCCTGGATGCCGGTGGTTACCTGCCGGATCTGCACGGTATTGTCGGGCAGCAGCACGAATACAACTTCTTTGAAGTTCTGCCGTTGCTGGTTACCTTCTTTGTTGGCACCATTGGCATTATTGCCGGAGTTATTCTCCTTAGGGCCTTTAGCCGAAGCCTTTTCCTTTTTGGCAGTGTCCGACAAATCGCGGGTAGTAACTGCATTGATGGGGATGGACAGCACGTTTTTCTCGGTACGTGTCTGGATATCCACGTTGGCGCTCATACCGGGACGGAATGGGAAGCGGCGTGGATTTGAGGGATCAAGCAGGTCTTTATAGGAATCGCGCAGGATGCGGATCCTTACCACATAGTTGGTAACCTGTTCGGCAGAAGAAGTAGAGGCACTGGATGCCGAAGCTGCTCCTTTGGAAGAGCTGGCGATCTGTGTAACCAGGCCTTTGAACTTCCTGTTGGTATAGGCATCCACTTCAATAAGAGCGGAATCGTTCACTTTTACTTTCGGGATATCATTCTCCCCCACATCTACCTGCACTTCCATGGTAGACATATCTGCGATGCGAAGCATTTCCGTACCAGACATTTGCCCGGTTCCTACCACGCGCTCCCCTTCCTCTACAGAAAGGAGGCTCACGGTGCCTCCTGTAGGTGCAGAAATGGTGGTACGGCTGAGGTTCTTATTGGCCTCTGCCACGTTAGCCTGTGCGCTGGCTACGGCGAATTTGTTGGCGTTGATACGCTGGCTGGCCGCGTTGTAGTCAGACAGGGCAGCTTTATATGTAGCCTCAGCAGTTTCGAACTCCTGACGGCTGATCACTTTCTCTTTATAGAGCTGATTGTTTCTGTCGAAGGTGGATTTTGCCTGGTCGAGGCGGGCTTTGAAGGCCGCGAGGGCTGCGGTGGAATTAGCCAGTTCGGCCTGTGTTTGTGACAGGGAGGCTACCTGACGGTCGCGGTTGGAGGCGTAAATATCCGCGTAAATATGCGCCAGTGTCTGGCCCTTATTAACGGAATCCCCTTCTTTTACCAGCAGCTTAGTAATTTCCCCGGAAACGTCGGAGCTTACTTTTACTTCCACTTCCGGATAAATTTTGCCGGAGGCAGATACGATTTCGATGACATCTTTATGCGAGGTCTTGTCTACAGCCACTTTCAGCCCCTCATCCTTTCCGGAGCCGCGCACAAGGGCCACAACGACGATAAGGGCTAACAGCGCCCCTATCCATATAAATACTTTTTTCCTTTTCTTCATATACGCTTTGTATTACTGTGTCTTGGAACACTACAGCGTAATTTTCTGATCGCGATAGAATTCCAATAGTTTAACCTTGAAAATATAGTCGTACAGGGCCGAAACACGTTCGATCTGCGCTTTAAATAAGTTCGTTTGGGTGGTTACGTACTCTACGGTGTTCATGAGGCCTACATTGAAGCGTTTGGTAGCAAAGTCGAACGCTTTCTGTGAGGCATTTTCCGTAGTGATGGCTGCCTGGTATTTCTGGTATGCGCCAACGGCATCGGCATGGGCGGTATATACATCCTGCCTGAGCTGAAGGCGGTTGATATCGAGCGAAAGTTTCCTGTTTTCCAGTTCAATTTTAGCGCGCTCCACATTGCCGCGCAGCTGCCATCCGTTGAAGATAGGGAAGCTGAGTGAAACACCGATGTTCTGACCAAAGTTGTCGGACAACTGGCGGCCCACGGTATACTTCCGGGTTGCACGGTTATTCACGCGATCGAAGGTGAATACGGTATCGAGGGGGTTAGATTTGGGGAAGCCGATGCTGGAAACGTAGGTTACCCAGTTATCAGGCCCAAACTGTTCGTACCTCATACCACCTGCAAGCCGGGTATCGGCTCCCGCATTGGCACGAAGCCGGGGATACATGGCTCCTTTGGCGGCGGCCAGAGATTTGTCTGCCGATTTAACACGCATTTCATCTGACCGGAATTGCGGCTGTATATTCAGGGCGGAGCTGAAAATCATTTCAGGTGTGTTCTCCGTGAGATTGATCATGGGGAGGGCCGCTACATTTTCAGGTATACCGGGAGAGAAGGGCACTTCAAATCCCAGATTCAGCAGTGCTTTCATCTGGAGTGTCCGTAAAATGGAGGCGTTCTCTGCGGTTACCAGCGTGGAGCTGTCGCGTGCCAGCTGGGCTTCCAGATCGGCCTGGTTGCTTTCCGGAACAGAGCCGGCCATCACCAGCTTCTTCGTATTTTCCAGCTGCGCCTTGCTCAGATCTACCTGTGCACGGCTGATCTTCACCTGCTCCTGCGCCAGTACGATCTGTAAAAACGCATTGGCTACGTTCACGCCCATATCATTCCGTGCCTTCTCCAGCAGGTAGTTTTGCGCGTATACTTCGTATTTGGAGGACGCGATGGTATTCCTTTTGGAAAACCAGTTAAACAGGTCGGCCCCGGCAGAAACACCGAGACTGGCATTGAAAGTTGCCTTGTTATCGAACTGGTTGGTGGTAATGTTGATAGACCGGCCGAAGATATACCCTCCGCTGGCCGAACCCTGCAGGGTGGGCAGCATAGACATACGGTCGGTTTTCAGCGTCAGCTCTGCCAAACGTTTGTTCAGCACGCTTTGCTGCAGCGTGAGGTTGTTGGCGAGGGCATATTCGTAACAACGCTGGTATGTCCAGGCATCTTCCTGCGCTTTGGCAGGCTGCACTGCTATTAAGAATGCCACAATCAGGGCGGTTGTAACGAACGTCGTTTTCATAGCCGGACGAGAATATTTGAATTGTTGTGATACCATGCCGGTTTCCTGATAAAGAGGCACAAGGTTCCTGAGTGCGGCAACGGGCCACACGAATTTAAGGCAAAACATCATATGATGAGTTTTTAGCTTCCGGAAAAATATCGGGCGGGTTACTGAAGCTTCCCGTCTTTAATCTGAATAACCCGGTTGCCGTAGCCGGCGTTCAGGTCTGAATGGGTTACCTGGACGATGGTGATACCGTCCTTTTTATTGAGTTCTGAGAACAGTTCCATGATCTGGCGTGCCTGGTCTGAATGGAGGTTACCCGTAGGCTCATCCGCGAAAATAACAGACGGCTCGGCAACTATGGCCCGTGCAATTCCCACCAGCTGCTGCTGCCCGCCGGAAAGCTGGGTAGGGAAAAGGTCTTTCTTGGCCACCATATTAAAACGGTCGAGTATATCCGCAACGCGGCTCTTCCGCTCTCCTGAAGGCACATTTTTATACAAAAGCGGCGTTTCTATATTCTCATACACCGTCAGCTCATCGATCAGGTGATAGGCCTGAAACACGAACCCGATAGCGCCACGGTGCAGCTGTGTTCTTTTCTTGTCGTTCATCTTATGCACCGGTTCATTCTGGAAAAGGTATTCCCCTTCAGACGCATCTTCCAGCATCCCCAATATATGCAGGAGGGTCGATTTACCGGAGCCGGACGGACCCATAATCGACACAAACTCCCCCTGCCCTATTTCCAGGTTCACTTCTTTCAAAATTTCGTGCTTGCCAAAACCTACAGGATAATGCTTTGTGATATTGCGCAATTGTATCATGATCTGAATGTAATTTTTTTTTCGGTAAATACTATTCTGTCCGCAGGGATTTCACCGGGTTCATCAATGCGGCCCTTACGCTTTGGAAACTCACCGTTAGTGCGGCAATGAGCATCGCCATTCCACCCGCCAGTACAAATACGCTCCAGTGAATATCCGTTCTGTAGGCAAACTCCTTCAGCCACTGATTCATGAGAAAATAGGCAACAGGCGATGCAATGAGGATGGCCAGCCCTACCAGCAGGAGGAAGTCGCGCGAGATCAGCGCCACCACACCCGCCGCACTGGCTCCCAGCACTTTACGGATGCCTATTTCACGGGTACGCTGCCCAATGATGAGCACGGCCATGGCAAACAGTCCCATACAGGATATAATGATCGTAAGCACGCCGCCACTGATGAAGATTTTGGTAAGCGTGGCTTCCGTACGGTATTGCCGGTCGGTATTTTCATTTACGAACGAGCCGATGAAGGGTGTTTGGGGTGCGGCACGGTTCCAGGCAGCTGCCACCCTGTCCATCGATGCAGCAAGTCCGCCGGGTGCTACCCGCACGAATATATAGCGTACGTTATCGTCCGCACTCAATACATGCATGAGTTGCGGTTCTATTTCCTGACGGAGGGATTTAAAATGATAATCCTTCACGATGCCCACTACGTGGTACTCCGTAGGATCCTCGTCATCGAGATGGAAACGGAAGCCTACCTGGCCTTTGCCGGGACCAAACTGCCGCGCCATCTGTTCATTGATCACGAAACCGTTGGAGTCTGAAGCCATGGCGGTAGAAAAATCGCGCCCGGCTATCAGCTGGAGGCTCATGGTTTTTGCATAATCATGATCTATTCCCAGCCAGTGCGCCCTCAGCTCCCTGCCTTCAGAATCCCAGGTGATAATGGATGTTTGCGAACTCCCGTCCAGCCCCATTCCAAAATTGGCGTTGGCGCCCGTCATGGTAATGATCCCCGGCTGGCCTTTCAGATCGGCCCGGAGGCGTTCCAGTACTGCTTTCCCGTTCTCTTTCGGCCCTACCGGCACGCTTATCACTTCGCTGGTGTTATAACCTAATGGTTTATTCCGCAGGAAGGTCATCTGCCGCCAGGCGATAAGCGTGGCAATAATGAGCAGGCAGGAGAAAACAAACTGGGTTACGATCAGCGAGTTGCGGAAATAATTTGTTTTGCCGGTGGTCATCTTCCCTTTCAGCACCATCAGCGTTTGCGCCCTTGCCATAATTGCCGCCGGGTACCCGCCTGCCAGGCCCGTTACCACCAGCAGGGTGATTAAGATACCGGCGATGAATTTCGGCTCCAGCAGCAGAGAAAAGCTCACACCTGATTTGAACAGTGCATTATATCCCGGCAGCAGCAGGTATGCGATCAGCGATCCGATAAGCAGCGAAATCAGGAACAACAACAGGGCTTCGCCCCACAGCTGCAGGCTGAGCTGCCATTTACCCGCCCCCATCACTTTACGCATGCCCACTTCCCGGGCACGGGTAAACGAGCGGGCAAGGGTAAGGTTCACGAAGTTGATGCTGGCAATAAACAGGAGGAAGGCTGCGATGAAGAGCAGCATCAGTACCAGCATTTTCTTTTCACCACCCAGGTTGCTGTGCGGGGAAAAATGCACGTCTTTTATGGGGATCAGTCCCAGCAGCTGGTATGCTCCGTATTCTCCGGGCTTGGCGCCGCCGTTCTTTTGCCGGGTAATATCTTCCCCGAAATACTTCTCAAGGAAGGCCTTACTGGCGCGCCTGATTGTTTCAGGATCAGTACCGGGTTGCAGCTCTACGAAAGTTTCGAGACTAACGTTAAACCAGTTGTTGTTATTGACGGTATAGTCGGGATGGTTCTCCAGCCGTATCAGGGATGCATAACCAACACTGGAATTGTCGGGTGCATTTTCTATAATACCGGTAACGGTCAGCGCTTTCCAGGTATCACCTGTTTTCAGTTCCACCTGTTTGCCAACAGGGTCGGTATTCCCGAAAAGATTGGCAGCGCTCTTTTCAGACAATACGATGTCTGTAAGCCCGAGCTTTGCCTCTCCTTTCACAATAGGGAAGCTGAACATATTGAAGAAAGAAGGTTCCGTATAAATAGCCGAAATAGATTTAAGCTCCCCGTTTATACGCAATGCAACCGAGTTGTTCCCCATCCGTACCACATTCGCTATACCGGGCACTTCCGCCTTCAGCGTTGGCCCCATGGGGTGCGGCATATTCGGCATGACGGTGACCTTTTCCGGCTCACGTAATTCTTTGCTTAGGCTATAAAGCCGGCTTCCCTTTTCATGGAAATTATCGTAGGAAAACTCCTTATACACCGTCATACACAACAGCATAGCCGCTGCGATGGCGACAGAAAGCCCCACAACATTTACAAATGTTATCTGTTTGGCTTTCCAGATATTCCGGAATGCGATTTTGATATATGTCTTCCACATAAATTGCGTGGTTTGAAGTTGAATGTTATTCCGCCCGGAGCGATTTCACCGGGCTCATCCGTGCCGTGCGGATAGATTGGTAGCTGACTGTCATCATCGCCATCACGAGCGATAATACCGCGGTGCCTGCGAAGATCCACCAGCTGATTTCGATATGAACTGCGAACTTCTCGAGCCACCCATGCATGAAATACCCTGCCAGCGGCAATGCAATGGCAACAGCCACCAGTACCAGCCGCAGAAAATCCTTGCTCAGCAGTACCAGGATCTGGGTAACAGTAGCCCCCAGCACTTTACGGATGCCGATTTCCTTCGTACGCTGCTGTGCGGTAAAGGCCGCCAGCCCAAAGAGGCCCAGGCAGGCTATTAAGATCGCCAGTACGGTAAATACGGTCGACAGCCGGCCTATCACTGCTTCGCTCCGGTACATTCTTTCGAAGAATACATCCATGAACTTTACCTCGAAAGGATACTCCGGATTGAATTGTTTATACACTGCTTCGAGGCTGGCCAATGCTTCGTCCGTTTTACCGGGCTGAATGCGCACAAGTATTTTACCTCCCGGTTCATCGATATAAGTGATGAGCATGGGGGCGGATTTATTGGATAAATGCCTGCTGGCGAAATCTTTCACCACACCAATAATTGGCATCTGCCTCCCTTCTACCGATAAGTTCTGTCCCGCAATCGGCTTTTTTAGTTTCATGATTTTAGCCGCCGTTTCATTGATGATCACACCATCTTTATCTGTGGGGTGATCTGCAGAAAAAGCACGCCCTTCTACAACATCGAGCTGCATCGTTTCATCCAGCCCGTCAGTTGATTCAAGCTTATCGAACAGCACGGTTTCATTTTCTGATTTGCCCGGCCACGACACGCCCTGCCCGCTATTACCCACATCTATGGGCAATTGGTTGGCAACCATGGATGATACAATACCGGGCTTCCCTTCCAGCGCATGCCGGAAGGCATCCAAGTTGGTGGATACCCCGCCTTCCTTATTGAAAAACACTACCTGATCCTTGTTCAGGCCAAGGTTCCTGTTTTTGATAAACTGCACCTGCAGGTACACCAGTGTTGCTGCCACAATGAGCACCGTTGAGATGCTGAACTGAAACACTACCAGTCCTTTCCGTAACCATATGGCAGACGATTTCAGCCGCAGCATCCCGCCTTTAAGCGTAGATACCGGATTGAGGGAAGAAAGGTAAAATGCAGGATAGCTGCCAGCCGCCAAACCGGTGAAAGCTCCCAGGCACAGCAGCCCCAGTAAATTATACCAGGTAAACACCGGTACTATCATGGTGGTATTCACCATCTTTTCAAACACGGGCATCAGCAGCCAAACCAGTCCTACAGAGAGGATGGATGAAATAAACACCAGTGCAAAAGATTCTCCGAGGAACTGAGAAATCAGAGAAAACCTTCCCGCACCGATGCTTTTACGCACCCCTACTTCTTTACTACGCTGTACAGCCCGTGCCGTGGAGAGATTCATAAAATTGATACAGGCGATCAGTAATACGAACGCGGCCACAATGATGAACAGCCTCACATATTCCATTCTACCCGGCTGCAGCACTCCGTCTTTAAACTGCCCCTTTAGGTAAACGTCGGAATAGGGATAAAGGAAAACCTCCGTGGAGGAGCCTTCTACATTACGTTTGATGATATCTTTCGCGCTTGCGTTTACTTTCGCAAGATCGGCCTGTGCATCCAGCAGCACATAAGTGCGCGGTGCGTTAGCAGTCCAGGATTCCAGCCATTTGTTTTCTGCTTTCAGCTCCTGCATGGGCAGCAGAAAGTTGAACATGAGTGAACTCCCGGAGGGGGGAGCTTTCACTACGCCGGATACTGTGTAGTCCTGCTTGTTTTCAAGTCGAATCGTTTTACCGAGGGCTTTCTCATCCCCGAAAAGTGCTTCGGCAGATTTATCAGTCAGCACAATATTCCCCGGCTGAACAAGCGCAGTTGCTGCTGTGCCTTCGAGGAAGGGAAAAGTGAATATGTTGAAAAACGAATTGTCGATATAATGCCCCTGGAATTTGAGGTTCTTATCACCGGAAGAAAGTAACTTATCCGCACTCCAGCTCACGGATGCCACATCACGGATGCCCGGCACTTCGGTCTTTAGCTTATCCACCAACGGGCCTGGCGTAGCCGTAGTGGTCAGCATCTCATTGTGGGAGTAGTACTGATGTTCATATATCTGATAGATCTGCGGCAGCTTCTCATGATACCGGTTTGTACTGAACTCATTGGCCACCCAAAGGAGGATGAACATGCAGGCGGTCATCCCAATGGTGAGTCCTGCAATATTGATGGCTCCGAACACTTTGTTGTTCCAGAGGTTCCGCCATGCGATCTTGATATGATTTCTGAACATGTACATGTTGAATAAGGAGGTGATGATATTAATCGTTACCGGATGGCCGGGAAGGGAATACTTGTCTGCGGCGGTATTGATTTAACAGGCACATTCCGGCAAACAATATCAGGAGCAGGGGAAACAACATGGAAGGGAAAAGCAGCATGCCCTGCAATCCTTCCGTGGCGGTGCTTTCGCAGGAAAAGCTTCCTGTCAGGGCGCCTGGCCGCGGCAGCTGGATTATTTGTTCAGGGTAATGCGGTATCATAGTTAATCAGTTTAAAGTTTTTGGCTACAGCTTATACGTGAAACTGTTCCTTGATGTTTTCAGTCACCACCTTACCATCGAACAGGTTAACGATGCGATGTGCAAACCCGGCGTCGTAAGGCGAGTGGGTTACCATGATGAGGGTAGTACCTGCATCATTCAGTTCCTGCAGGAGCTTCATCACTTCTTCACCGTTGGTGGAATCGAGGTTACCCGTTGGCTCATCCGCCAGAATAAGTTTAGGCTTTGCCACTACAGCCCGTGCAATAGCCACACGTTGCTGCTGGCCGCCGGAAAGCTGTTGCGGGAAGTGGTTACGGCGGTGCATGATATTCATACGCTCCAGCACTGCTTCTACCCTTGCCTTTCTTTCGCTGGCGGGTACTTTCAGGTACAGCAGCGGCAGTTCCACATTTTCGAAAACAGTCAGTTCATCAATGAGGTTGAAGCTCTGGAATACGAATCCGATCGCTCCTTTGCGGAGCTGGGCGCGCTGGCGCTCACTCATCCGCGCTACCTCCTGCCCCCAGAAATGATATTCGCCGTGGGAAGGGTTATCGAGCAAACCGAGGATATTAAGCAGCGTGGATTTACCGCAGCCCGAAGGGCCCATGATGGCAACAAATTCACCATCCTGAATTTCCATGTTAATGCCATTGAGTGCGGTGGTTTCCACTTCTTCTGTGGTGAATAATTTCTGCAGGTTGACTGTTCTGATCATTTGTTTCGGATTGAAGTTGATGTAATGATTTTGGGTGGATCAAAATTCCAGGACTTCCTTGTTCCCGAAGTTTTCGTATGTGGAAGTGATTACCTGGTCGCCGGGCTGGAGGCCATCCAGCACTTCGAAATATACCGGGTTTTTACGGCCAAGGGTAATCTTACGTTTGGCGGCTCTTTTACCACCATTTTCCACAACATACACCCAGTTGCCGCCGGTATCTGAGAAGAAGCCGCCCGCAGGCAAAAGTAATGCTTCGGATGATTTTCCCAGCTCAAGGCGGATAGGAGAGGATTGCCCGCGGCGGATGCCTTCCGGAGCAGCCTGCTGGAACTGCATGTCTACTTCGAAACGGCCGTTCTTTACTTCAGGATATACTTTGGAGATCACCATTTCATTGGCTTTCCCGTTGAAATCAAAATTGGCTTTCAGGCCGGAGAAAATGCGGTTGATATAATGTTCATCAACCTCTGCACGCATTTTGAATCCATCAAGGTCATCGATCTGTCCGATGTTCTGCCCCGCCTGAATGCTGGTACCCACTTCCACGTTGATGGACGACAGCTGCCCGTCTACCGGGGCGCGTACCACCAGGTTGGCCAGGTTATCCTTCATGAGGGTGAGGTTACGCTGCGTGCGCGCTATGGTGCCTTCGAGCTGGGCGATCTGGGTTTTCGCATTCTCCAGCTGGTATTCCTGCGACTGTACCTCTATCTGGCGCTGGCGGCTCAGGCGCTCATACTCCCGTTTGGTTTTAAGGTACTCCTGTTCTGCCACCACTTTGTCTTTGAACAGTTTATGGTTCCGCTCGAAGATATCCTTCGCCTGATCTACCTGGTAATCCAGGTCGCTGAGGGTTTTCTCCAGGGAGAAGCGGTCCTGTTTCAGCCGGAGCCGGGTGTTCTGCAGCTCATTGATAAGGCGGTACATCTCGGTTTCACGGTTCACGAAATCCATCATGAGGCGCTGGTTTTCAAGCCGGAGAATGGAGTCGCCCGCTTTCACCATACTACCGCCTTCCATGAATTTGCGGGCTACATACCCGCCCTCAATGGCATCGAGCCGGATGGTTTTCAGGGGATGCACCACTCCGGTTACGGAGATGTACTCATCGAAGGTGCCTTTGGTGACCTTGGAAACGGTGATCTTATCTTTTTCCACGTTAAGCTTGCTACGCTTGTCCGCGAAAATAAAGCTCCAGAGGAGCAGAAGCACTACCGCACCACCGCCTCCGTAAATGAAGAGGCGCTGCTTGGTCCAATATTTCTTTTTGAGTTGTCTGTCCATGACTATAATTGCTGGCGGTATAAAGTCAATCCATGTGCCAAGCCATGCCAAACCGCAAAACCCGCCTCCATGGCGGATGTAGCCAGCCCTACCAGAGCATGGCCTGTTCCAAAGCGGACAGGCGGTGTCCGTTTCCGGACAGCAGCCCCCTCCGGAAAAAGGCCTTAAAATATCCCGGGGTGATCCGAAATCATTGTTTAATATTGCCACAGCAGGCAGTTCCGGCGGAAAAAAGCATATCCCGGCACGGGAGCGCAGCACGACCGGAATACGATTTGCTGTCTGTCCTTTCAAAAGCATTAATCCTACATCATGAGCATCCAGCAAGGTAAAATTCTTATAGTAGACGATGATACGGACGTTCTTCGTGCAGCACGACTCCTGCTTAAAAGGCATTTCGCACAGGTGGATTTCGAAAAGAACCCGCAGAAAATCCCCTATCTGGTTACCAATTTCGAATACGACGTTATCCTGCTGGATATGAACTTCACCCGCGACCTCTCCAGCGGGAAAGAAGGCTTCGAATGGCTCGACCGTATACTTGATATCAATCCCAAAGCCACAGTAGTACTCTTCACCGCTTATGGCGATGTGGAAATGGCCGTGCGTGCCATAAAAGCAGGCGCGGTAGATTTCGTACTCAAACCATGGGAAAACGATAAACTGCTGGCTACCATGCAAACTGCCGTAGCCGCCAGTCAGGCTAAACAGGAAAAGAAAGCCGGGGGCGCTACCCTGCATACTGATAATGTGCTGATTGGCGATAGCCCTGCCATGCAGGAGCTTCTTGAAACCGTGGGGCGGGTTGCCGGAACAGACGCCAACATCCTCATCCTCGGTGAAAACGGTACCGGTAAAGATCTGCTTGCCCGGCACATCCACGCACTCAGCATGCGGAAGGAGAAACCTATTGTGCCGGTAGACCTCGGCGCGCTCAGCGAGTCCCTTTTCGAAAGCGAGCTGTTCGGCCATGTAAAAGGCGCATTCACCGACGCGCGCGACGACCGTGCCGGCCGATTCGAAGAAGCCGCAGGAGGCACCATTTTCCTCGATGAAATCGGGAACATCTCCATTCCCTTTCAGGCTAAATTGCTCACAGTACTGCAAAACCGCCAGGTTACCCGCGTAGGCTCCAATAAACTGCTGCCAATAGACGTAAGGCTGATTTCTGCTACCAATAAGAACATCCAGCAGCTGGCCGCATCCGGACAGTTCCGGCAGGATCTGCTCTATCGTATCAATACCATAGAAGTGCATTTGCCGCCCCTGCGCGAAAGGCGGGAAGATATCGTACCCCTTGCGGAATACTTCCTTGGAATGTACCGTAAGAAATATAACCGTCCGGTTGCCTTTTTGCACGAAACACTCATCACTCAACTGGAGAATTACGAATGGCCGGGTAATATCCGCGAATTACAGCACGCCATTGAGCGGGCAGTGATCCTTTGCCAGGGCAAAACACTCATGCCCAAAGATGTATTCGTGAAATCCACCTCTTCTTCGGAAAAGCTGGATACCGGCTTTAACCTGGAAGATATGGAAAGGAATATGATCGCCCAGGCGCTGAAACAGTGCAACGGAAATATTACCGATGCTGCACGTGAGCTGGGCCTTAGCCGCGCTGCGCTTTACCGCCGTATGGAAAAATACAACCTGTAAAATGAACCGCTTCAGCGTCAATATCCTGCTGCGCCTCATCCTGCTCATCGCCACTGTGGCGGCGGGCTTTGTGGTATGGTCTCTGGGCTACCCGCTCCTTATCTGGCTGGTGGTGCCGTTCCTTATTGCACAGGTCTTGTCTTTATACCATTATCTCAACCGGGTTAACCGGAAACTCACGCTGTTCCTCGAAGCCATCCGCTACGAAGATTTTTCAATCCGCTTCAGTGCAGACAATAAGCTGGGTAAGAGCTTCAGTGCGTTAAACCATCAGTTCAACGAAGTACTGGAGGCATTCCGCCAAACCCGTGCAGAAAGAGAAGCGAATTTAAAGTACATCGATACCATCATTCAGCATATCAGCATTGGTATTTTTTCTTTTGATGCAGATGGTAAGATAGAGCTGATCAATCCGGCCGCATTCCGCCTGCTGGGCATTTACCGCCTGCGGTATATCGACGAGCTGAAGAACCTGCATCCCGATCTTGCCGGGCTGCTGCTCCAGTTACCCGCGGGGCAAAAAACGCTGTATGCCACCCAAAACGGCCAGCAGCTGAGCATCCACGCTGCCAGCGTACGCCTTCAGGGGAGGCTGGTGAAGCTCATTTCCCTGCAAAACATCCACGCCGAGCTGCAACAGAAAGAGCTGGAAGCCTGGCAGAACCTCACTAAGATCCTGCGTCACGAAATCATGAATTCCGTTACGCCCATCGTGAGCCTGATCGGCACCATGCAGGATATTGTACAGTACGACCTCGCAGCTACAGACGATCAGAACATTGCGGTGGAAGATCTTCGCGAAGCCCTCGACACCATCGAGAGCCGGAGTAAAGGCATCATGAATTTCGTAAACGCCTACCGCGACTATACCACGCTTCCCAAGCCACAGTTCACTACCATCAATCTGAAACAGCTCATTACTTCCGTGAGCAACCTGTTGCTGCCTGAAATCAAAGCTGCGGGTATACGATACCGTTCAAGCATTTCGCCGGAAAATATCGAAATACATGCAGACGATACGCAGCTGCAGATGGTGCTGATCAATCTCATTAAAAACGCGATGGATGCGCTGGATCAAACCGACCAGCCAACTATTTCGGTAAAAGGATCGTTCAACGGCCAACAGGTTATTATCGAAATTACCGATAATGGTCCCGGTATTGATCCCGATGCACAGGAGAAAATATTCATTCCCTTCTTCACCACGAAAAAGAAAGGCTCCGGCATTGGCCTGAGCCTCAGCCAGCAGATCATACAGATGCATGGCGGGCAGCTCAAACTCAGCAGCATTCCTGAAAAGGGTACAACTTTTTACGTATTGCTCAACAATTAAAAAGGGTGTAAGTTGAGGGTACAATTCCACAACATGAAGCCTGCCTATTGGATAACAGTATATTTCCTCCTATTGCTTGCCGATATCGGGATGATCGTTTTTGACTTTCCGCATGTCCGGTTTATTACCAAACCGCTGCTGATGATATTGCTCGGGGTGTACGGATGGGTGCTGGCCGGGAAGCTGCATTACCGTTCCCGTAATTTCATTTTCGCAGCCGTGATCTTTTCCTGGTCGGGCGATGTGTTTTTGCTATTCCCTCAGTTCTTCCTCCCCGGACTCGTCAGCTTCCTCGTAGCACACATTATGTATATCGGGTATTTCGCCACACTAAAGCCACGCCCTCTTATCGGGGTTGTTGAAATTATGGCGATGATCGCCGCGTTGGGCTATGCCTGCATCATGCTCTGGATATTGCTGCCCACTGCAGGCGCCATGAAGATCCCTGTTATCGCTTATACGGCCGTCATTACGGCGATGTTTATACTGTCTGTAAGGGCCTTCGGGTTCGGCGCGCCCTGGTATGGAAGGCGCTGCATCTTTGGGGCGTTCCTGTTCGTAGTATCCGATTCTGTACTCGCATTTCAACTGTTTTATGCCGATTTCCCTTACAGCGGCGTGCTGGTAATGGCTACTTACGGCGTGGCGCAATGGCTCCTGGTATCGGGGAGTTTGTATAATCTGCGGAACAGGATCGGGCCTTTTTAGTAGGAAAACATTTTATCATGCCGGGCTTTTCACTCTGAAGCTTCTTTCGTACCTTCAATTCAGCCAAACTACCAGATGCCCTAACAATACAATTCCTCTGTAAAACATTCGTTATCAATATGAAAGCAGAGAATCCCCTTCAGCATAGGCATCTGACTCCTCTGTAATATGTATGGCTTCTGATATATCTTACCTCCAGATCAAGTCCGCATCAAGTCCACCTCATGTCCACCTTATCTCCACGGTTCCGGCATTGTTCCCGCATGCTTATAGCATGGTTTCCGTATAGTTCCCATACTGTTTCCCTACTGTTTCCGTACCGTTTCCGTACTTTTTATGCGGGATAACTGCTTCTAACCAGCTTCACCTTAGCTTCATACTAACTACATACTAACTTCAATAAGCTTGAAAGCATGTTAATCAACCAACCTGATCATCGCCCGTCTTCCTTCTCCCCTGCCCGCCTCTTAACACTGCATACCTGGTGCCTCCGGTACATGCAACCCGGGAGCTATACCCTGCACTTCCAGCCTGACCGCTCCGGCTATACGTTACGCAGGAGAATACAAATAAGGGTATGAATGCCATCATTTACCGAAACCAACTAATCTGATTATTGCCTAATTTTACCGTCTATGCATCAAACGGATTTTCTGGTAGTAGGCTCAGGCATCGCAGGGCTTACGTATGCGCTGAAAGTGGCCGGTGAGTTCCCGGACAAAAAGGTTACCATCATAACCAAGACACGGGAGGATGAAACCAATACCAAATACGCTCAGGGTGGCGTAGCCGTGGTGAACGACCTGGAAAACGACAGCTTCGAGAAACATATTGAAGATACACTGATCGCCGGCGACGGACTCTGCAATGAAAAGATCGTTGAAATCGTCGTGAAAGAAGGGCCCGACCGGGTAAACGAACTCATCGCCTGGGGCGCCCAGTTCGATAAATCGCCCGATGGAGACCTCTCTCTCGGCAAAGAAGGCGGCCATTCCGAGTTCCGCGTGATCCATCATAAAGATGTAACCGGCCGCGAAATCGAAAGGGCACTCCTCGAAGCAGTACGCCGCAGCAAAAACATCGAAGTTATCACCCACTGCTTCGTACTCGATCTCATCACCCAGCACCACCTGGGCTACCTCGTTACCAAATCCACCCTCGACATAGAATGCTACGGCATCTATGTCCTCAATCTCAAGACCAATAAGATCGAAAAAATCCTGTCCCGCGTTACACTCCTTGCCACCGGCGGTAACGGACAGGTTTACCGTACCACCACCAACCCTACCATCGCTACGGGCGACGGGGTGGCCATGGTGTACCGCGCCAAAGGCCGTATCGAAAACATGGAGTTCATCCAGTTTCACCCTACGGCATTATATCAGGTAGGTGTTAGCGGACAATCGTTCCTCATCACCGAAGCCGTTCGTGGCGATGGGGGCATCCTCCGGAATGCCAGCGGGGAAGATTTCATGCATAAATACGACCAGCGGCTTTCACTGGCCCCGCGCGATATTGTGGCCCGCGCCATAGACTCTGAAATGAAGATCACCGGTACCGAACACGTGTACCTCGACTGCCGGCATATGGATCTGGAGAAGTTTATCCATCACTTCCCCAACATTTACGAAAAGTGCCGCTCTATCGGGATAGACATTTCGAAAGACATGATCCCCGTAGCTCCGGCAGCCCATTATAGCTGCGGCGGTGTTAAGACCGATGAGTACGGCCGCACCTCTATCCGCAACCTGTATGCCTGTGGCGAGCTTGCCAGTACAGGCCTGCATGGTGCCAACCGCCTGGCCTCCAACTCCCTGCTGGAAGCCATGGTATTTGCACACCGCTGCTACCTCGATGCCATCAAAACAATTGAGCATACCGCCATCCGGCCGGATGTTCCGGACTGGAACACCCTCGGCACCAATGCCCCCAAAGAGATGATCCTCATCACGCAGAGCCTGAAAGAGCTGAAGCAGATCATGAGCGATTACGTAGGTATCGTGCGTACCAATGTACGTCTCGAAAGGGCGATGCGCCGGCTCGATATGCTGCACCTCGAAACGGAGGCGCTATACCGCGAAACTGCCGTATCACCGCAGTTGTGTGAATTGCGCAACCTCATTACCGCAGGTTATCTTATCGTGAAAGGCGCCGCCTTCCGGAAAGAAAGCCGTGGCCTCCATTACAATACCGATTACCCGTCAAAAAGCGAACTGGTTCAGAATATTATCCTGTAGAGAAAAGAGAGAGCGGATATGTATTATATTCTAATTGCGTTTTGTTACAGCATTTCCATACTGCCCCTGTGGCTGTTGTACCTCATCAGCGATGTGCTGTATGTATTCGTTTACCACATTATACGCTACCGCCGCACCGTGGCGCTGGAAAACCTCCGGCAGGCTTTCCCCGGTAAGCCCGAAGCCGAGATCAGGCAGATGGCCCGCAAATACTACCGCAACCTGACGGATATGATGGTAGAAACCATCAAGCTGCTCACCATGAGCAAATCTTCCCTTGCCAAACGCTTCATCTGCGACCTTTCCGTCTTCAACAAACTATACGCCGAAGGCAGAAGCTGCCAGCTGCACCTGGGGCATAACTTCAACTGGGAATGGGCCAATCTTTCCTGTATACAGGGCGTTAAATTCCCTTTCCTCGTGGTGTTTATGCCACTTACCAACAAGGCCATGAACCGGATGTTCCGGCATTTCCGCGAAAAGTTCGGCACAGTACTCATCCCCGCCAACGATATGCGCAACGGCATGGCTCCCTGGATGGGGAAGCAATACCTGCTGGCACTGGTGGCAGATCAGAACCCCGGCAATCCACGCCGCTGCTATTGGTACCCTTTTCTTAATAAGATGACTGCCTTTTACAAAGGCCCTGAAATGAGCGCCCGGCGCAACGATATCCCCGTGGTATTTGCTGACATCAGGAAAAAGAAACGCGGATTCTATGAAGCCCGGCTAACCCTGGCCTTCGAACACCCCGCGCAAACAAAAGAGGGAGAAATAACGGAAAGCTTCGTGAATTTCCTCGAAAAGAACATTTACGAACAACCCGAAGTATGGGTGTGGAGCCACCGCCGCTGGAAACACGAATGGAAGCCCGAATTTGGAAACGGGCATAATGAATAAATAAAGGGTGCCCCTTGCAGGAGGCACCCTCATTATAAATACCGATAACAACTATGCAGTGGGGATCTTCAGCTTCCAGCCCGGCTGAATGATATCAGGGTCCTTAATCTTATCCTTATTGGCTTCAAAAATCTTCTGCCACGTAAGGCCCGGATATTTCTTGGCGATTTTACTGAGGTTATCGCCCGATTGTACTTCATATTCCTGCTCCGCGCCTTCGGCGAGAGAAATATTCAATACCAGATCACCGGCGCGCATTTCCGGATCTAACTTTTCATATATACCCCAGAGCTGATCTTTCACTGCTCCGGATGGTGCGGTGCCTGTAACATACAGTACCCCGCTCTGCTCTGCTACCTGCAATCCGGAAACGCCGCCGCTGTTGGCAGCCTGGATCAGAGATGCATATTTTTCCTGTAATGCCATGTTGTAGTTTTTTGCGTGATAAATGGATGATCAGCCGGTTATTGCAGGGTCAGCTTGTTGTTGATCTTTTTAGGCTTCGCCTCTGCTGCGGCCTGCATTACTTTCTTCAGATCGGCCTTTGCAATGGTACCGGTCAAAGTAACTTCACCATTGGCAATGGTAGCTGTTACTCCGGTAATGCTGTGGGCATTCAGCGCTGAGTCCACGCTGGTCTTCAGCAAATCATCAGGACTTATTACTACGGGCGGAGGAGGAGGTGCGGGAGGGGTGATCATTACATTGTTGGTCACAGATTTAACCCCTTTCACTTCTTTGGCCGAAGCTTCCGCTGCTGCTTTGGTAGCATCGTCCATTACTTCCCCGCTAAGGGTGGCTACACCGCCTTTCACTTCGGCGATCACACCGGGAGTGGTAGCGGCCAGCTTGTCATTTACTTCTTTCTGAAGTTTGGCATCGCTTGGCTTGCAAGCGTACAGGAAAACGCCCATACCTACGAGGCAGGCGAGTAACAAGGATTTGCGTTTTTTCATACGATTAAAATTTAAAGGAATGTAAAAAACTCCTGCCCGAACGGACATTTATTTTCTATTTAAAAATATAATAATCAATATGTTAGGCAACCTTAACGTGGCATTTCCCAGGGTAGAACCCTTTTAGATGATATGCCTGGCTTTCGGCGGGGATAAAGAGGGTATTTAGTACAACAACGCGGGTGCAGAGATGTTTAGATTGGGGAAATTAATTTGATGGGTTACTGCCCAATAATTCATGAAGCCCTGCCTTTTCGAAAAGCAGACGGCCAAACTTCAGGTCAGACCATCCGGGCTTTAGCCGAAAGGTATGCCGCGGCATGCCGTTTTCTATTTCTGCTTCGAGATGCAGTGCATCGAACTGCACGCCTTCCAGGCCCGGTCTGATTTCGTGAAGATGGGTGGAGATGATGAACAACCCGGAAGAGAAACGCTGCATACCGTGAACGGTTTGTAAGATGAGCGCCACGGCCTCTTCCGTGTTTGTACCGCTGAACAACTCATCGAACAGTGCAAAACATCGTTTACCCGCCACCGCTTCCTTCACGATGCGCTGCAGATGCACTACTTCCTGCATGTAATGGCTCAGTCCACCGGTGATGTCATCGGTAACATTCACTGCAGCAAGGAAAGCATCAAATACCGGGAGCACACATTGCTTTGCGGGAACGCCCAACCCAAGATGCCCCAGCATCACGCACAAACCTATACTTTTCATGGCAGTCGATTTACCGCCCATGTTAGGCCCCGTCAGTAATACGATGTTTGACCGGGCAGTGAAATCATTCCGGACGGCGTTGGCTACCAGCGGATGATAGAAGCCCTCCAGCCGCAGCGGTTCACCTGTAAACTCCGGGAACGTGAGCTGCAGGGTAACGATCCCTTTGGCCAGTGACCAGTACATTTCAAACTCATGAAACGCTTCCCAGCACTTCTCGAGCTGTTTGCGCTGCTTCATATCCGTCAGTTCCCGGAGTATGAGAGAAGCAAGGCGGTCGCCAAAGCGGTCTTTATGCACTGCCTCCACCCCTCTTCTAATTTTGAGGCGCGACAGGAGTTTACGGATGCGGTCCACCTTTTCCCGGAATGCTTCCGGGAATGCGACCTTCTCCAGCAGCGGCATGTAGTATGCATCCAGCCGCTCAAAGAAAAACAATACCTGTACACATTTCCCCCGTGCAGACTGCCGGGTAGCCGAGGGAAAGAGTGACACCAGCACACCGGGCACCTCATAAGCGAAGTAATCGGCCTGCATGGTAAACTCCATCACTTCTTCGAAATCGTAGCGGGAATAGGAAAAATGCTGCAGCTCCGTCCAGTGGCGGACGAACGTTTTCAGTATCTCCTGCCGTCGCAGGATCTCCGGCAGGGAAGGCGCCGCTCCGCTGAAGAAATCTTCCAGCAGCATCCTTGCGGGACGGCTGCGGGTGTGGTCGAAGAGGGAAACAATTTCCCGGGGTATCTGGAAAGTGTCGGGCATATGGATAATATGCCCTAAAGCTGCAAAAGACCTGCCAGACATGAAGAAGCCGGAACCCATGGCCCCGGCTTCTTATCACATATTCGTTGCATTTCTTAGTTGAGCACGTTCTTCTCCTTCTCGATGGTAAGGCCTTCCTGGTCTTTCATCTTGGCGAAGCCGCCATTTACATTGCGGAGGTTATGTACCCCTTCGCGCTTCATGATCGAGCAGGCGATTACGCTGCGGTAGCCGCCCTGGCAATGCACATAGAGGTTGAAATGCTCGTCAAGATCCGCCATGGAACCGGGGTCTGTGAGTTCGCTGAGGGTGAGGTTCATGGCGTTTACCACATGCCCGTCTGCGAATTCTGCAGGTTTACGTACATCCACGATAAGCAGGTGCTCGTCGTGCGGGAGGTCCATGGCCAACTCGTCCGGATCTACGGAAATGATCATATCAATGTTTTCTCCCGCGTCTTTCCAGGCTTCATAACCACCTTCCAGGTAACCCTCAACCTTGTCGAAGCCCACCCGCGCGAGGCGCACGATGGTTTCTTCTTCCTGTCCGGCGGCGGTAACGAGGATCATAGGCTTATCGAAAGGCAGGAGGCTGCCCGCCCATTCGGCAAAGCGGCCTTCGAGACCGATGCTGATGGAACCCGGCACAAACCCTTCGGTGAATGTATTGGCGTGGCGCGTATCCAGGATCACGGCACCCTGATCGGTCTTTTCCTTGAAAGCCGCTATAGATAAAGGCTGCAGGCTGCGTTCCATTACTTTGTTCATGGTATCGTAACCTTCCTTGTTGATCTGTGCGTTGATGGGGAAGTATTGCGGAGGCGTGCTGAGGCCTTCGGTAACCTGGCTAACGAAGTTGGCTTTATCATCTGCCAGCAGCGCGTAATTGTCGCGTTTCTGCTCTCCGATGGTGGAAGATGTATTGGGACCGAGGTTTTTACCGCAGGATGAGCCGGGGCCATGCGCCGGGTAAACGATCACATTGTCGGCCAGGGTTTTGATTTTTGTATTCAGTGAATCGAACAGCATTCCGGCCAATTCTTCCTTACTGAGGTTACCGCTAAAGAGGTCGGGGCGGCCTACATCGCCTACGAACAGGGTATCGCCCGTGAAAATGGCATGGTCCTGCCCTGCTTCGTCGATCAGCAGGTAACAGGTGCTTTCCAGGGTGTGCCCGGGAGTGTGAAGGGCGCGCACGGTCAGTTTACCAATGCGGAACTCCTCTCCGTCTGTAGCAATATGAACGGGAAAACCGGTTTTCGTTTCAGGACCATACACAATGGGGGCATGGGTAGCCGCAGCAAGGTCGAGGTGACCGGAAACGAAGTCGGCATGAAAATGTGTTTCGAAAATATACTTAATGTTGGCGTTTCTTTCATGTGCCAGGGTGAGGTAGGGCTCAATGTCGCGCAGGGGATCGATAATGGCGGCTTCTCCTTCCGACTCGATATAATAGGCGGCTTCCGATAAGCATCCGGTATACAACTGCTTAATGTACATAATGGTTTTTGATTTCGGCAAAAATACGAAGAAGTCACAAATTGAGCGCGGGCGGGTGTCAGTCCCTTGTCAAAGACGGAAAAAACAAAAGACCGCCTTCGGGGGAAGACGGTCTTTTCAGTATCGTAGGTGGCCCAAAGCGGGACTTGGTTATGAAAAAGAAAGATGCTGGTATTATCCCACCAGTTCCTCAACGAATTTTGCCACTTCGGCAATTCGCTGCTTGTTGATGGTATAATGGATAAACTTGCCGTCTCTTTCGGTAATCACGATCCCGGCGCGGCGCAGGATGGCGAGGTGCTGGGAGGCTACAGACTGTTCCAGGCGCAGTTTCACATAAATCTCCGTTACAGTCATGCGCTTATGGTCCTCCAGCAACTTGATCATTTGCTGGCGAAGCTTATGGTTGATTGCTCTCAACACCATCGCGGCCTTCTTAACGGCAATGTAATCCAATTTGATCTGATCTTTTTCATTGTTACCTCTAGAAATAATAAGAGTATTAGAAGAGGTAGTTAATAATTGTTTTTCCATCGCAAAATAGTTTTAAATAATAATGAAATGACAGGGATCAACGGACAGTAAAAACGCGATTATTAGACAATAATCTCGGATATTGATTATACAAAATTATAATATCTGTCACAATAAAAAAAATTTCTATACCTTCTTTTTTAATATATAGCCCGGAATATCCCTCTTTTTTCCACAATTTGACGCTTACATGACATATCCGGGCATATTTAGCCGTCCGTGAACACCCTTTCAGATATAAACGTGTTTCTATGCGTAATATGATGCCGGGAAATGCTAAAAATCTGCTAAAAAATCAACGGATGTTACTTTTTACCCGGGTGGTAGAAGGCTTTAAGGTAGTGGGGAGCGAAGTAGGCGACATCCTGAAAGTCCTTTGCAGCAAAGGCTTCCGCAGCCAAACGCACCATATGCGAGGCCGATATCTGGTATGAAGGAAATTGTGTATTGGTGCGTTCTCCTAACAATTCATGCCATTTTGGGGCACCATCCCCGAAGAAAATGACAGTTTTCTGCGTAATAAAGTTATCCAGCGAGCCTGGTTCCAGTATCAAAGCCTGGGGTGGCAACAGGGCCTCGAGGCGGGTATCATATATGGCGGTGAACACTTCCATCCGCCTTGCATCTATCATAGGGGCAAACAAAACATCCTGATCCGGCATTAAATCCTGCATACCTGCCGCCATCATTTGCAGGGTAGATATGGCGATGAGCGGCTTTTGCCAGGTATAACACAATCCTTTTGCAGTGGCAGTACCTACCCGGAGTCCTGTATATGAACCCGGCCCAGCGCTCACGGCAATGGCATCGAGCATTGCGGGCGTTACCGCATGGCGCTCCATGAGTTCACGGATCAGTTGTGTGATGGTAGCCGCATGGTCGCGCTGATCCGTGTTATGAATCGTTTCAAGTGCCAGGCCGTTGCGGGAGAGGCATACGGAGCCGTTGGATGTTGCAGTGTCGATATGTAGGATCTGTGCCAATGTGGGAATTAGTCCGGTTGTTGAATAAATGCGTTGTATTCTATTTCGAGTGCCGCGCATATGCGGTAACGCTCATTACCTGTTTCAGTATGCACGGCGCGGAGCACTTCGTATACATTCCGGATGCCGATACGGTTGCACCATTCGAAAGGACCGAACGGATAATTGGTACCCAGCTTCATGGAAATGTCGATGTCTTCCCGCGATGCGGTGCCTTCTGCAGCCGTGAAATAGGCTTCATTAATAATCATGGCAATAGTGCGGGGCGTAACCAACCCTGCCGATGCTTTCACGGAATCGTATTCCCACCCCAGTTCTTCCATCACCGCTTTTAGCTGTTCGCTATCCGCATTTGGAGAGATCCCCACTTCCAGCCGGGGCATACCAAAGAAGCCGGGCAGCCAGTTGCAGGCGTACATACTGGGATAGTTTTCCCACGCTGCGGATGGTGTTTTCACGAGGCATCCCAGCACAGGGAGGTTGGGCTGCAGGGCATACACCAGCAGGTTTTCCGGCCGCTCATCGAGCGATAGGTCGATCACCAGATCCGCTCCGCCTTTCAGCGGCTGCAGCTCAGGCTCATACAGCACCTGGTGGCTTCCGGTGCTGCGGGCATTGCGGAAGGCTTCCCAGCGCTGTTGTTCGCCGGTTACAATAATGTCCATGAACAATTATTTTATAGCAATCATGGATATCTCCACATTGGCACCTTTGGGCAATGCGGCAACCTGTACAGTTTCACGGGCAGGGAAGTAGCCGGTAAAGTATTTACCATACACCTCGTTGATCTGCCCGAAATCTCCCATGTCCATAATGAAGATGGTGCTTTTTACCACATCGGAAAAGTCCATACCTGCTTCCGACAGAATGTTCCGGAGGTTCTGCATCACACGGTGCGTTTCCGCGATGATGTCGTCTTTCTCCATCTGCCCGCTTTCCGGGTTCAGCGCTATCTGGCCGGAAATGAAGAGCATATTGCCCGCCTGAACAGCCTGGTTGTACGGACCAATAGGTGCCGGCGCGGTGGTGGCGTTGATGATTTGTTTTTCCATATGCCGCAAAAATAAGGTTTTAAGCAAGCAAAATGCTTATATTAGCTCAACGTATCAACCGAGACTAGTCAACTCTACCCATAGTAAATTTAGCTGCACTATTATGTATGTCAAAACAAGGCATGGTCTGTCTTTGAATGGCGCCTGGCGTATGCAGATCGCGCTGTTCGCCGGTTGGATTATTCCCTGCGTGGTGGTGTTTCTGGCATCCGGCCTCAATCTTCTGCAATTCCCCGTTATGCTTTCCTGGCTTTATCTGCTGGGCGGCGTCAGCGTCATCCTCTGTGCCCTCATCCGCAAACGCGACAATTTTCATTTCGTACCAAGGCTATTCATGAACACCGAGCTGTTCGTCCTTTGTATTTCCATGGCCATTGCACTTGTGATAGTGAAAGACGGGCTGGGTACATTGCTTCCCCTTCCTATCTGGTCTGACATGAGTTTTACTTCCATTCAAACCGGCTCTGCAGTTTCGATCATATGCACCGTGGCACTTATGGCCATGATGGAAGAAATACTTTTCAGGGGCATCATTATGGAAGCCCTGCTTTACCGGTATTCTGGCAGCATTGCCCTTTTGCAAAGCTCCCTGCTGTATATGCTGGCACATCCGGACCCTGCCCAGATGCCCGGCGCTTTTATGCTCGGACTTCTTAGCGGAACCTTGTACCTCCGTTTCCGCGACCTCTGCCCTTCCATGCTCCTGCACATTTCCTATAATGCCGCTGCTGCCCTCCTGCTGAATGTAGGCAGCCAGCATTTCGCGCAGGATTCCCCGTTCGCTTATTACATCATGGTAGCCGGGTGCATTGCTGCACTGGCAGGTGGTTATGTGCTTATGCAGCGCATCCCCCTTCCTAAAACAAAAGCGGCTCCCCTGCAAGGAAAGCCGCTGCTGCATCCGGAAAAAGCCTGATGATCGATTATCTTCCAAACATCATTTTCGCCAGCTTGGCGTCGTGTCCGTAAACATCATCACGGAAATTAAGACGGCCATCACTATCTACCCACGCAGTGAAGTACCCGATAAACACGGGCAGCTTCTCTTTCACCGTCACATATTTCTCTTTCCCTGCATTCATAGCCGCATCGATCTTAGCCGAAGTCCAGCTGGAATCTTTCCGCAGCACCCATTCTGCCAGTTTCTTAGGTTCTGATACACGGATACAACCATGGGAGAACGAACGCCTGGCTTCATTGAACAGGCCTTTCGACGGCGTGTCGTGCAGGTAAATATTGTATTCGTTAGGGAACAGGAATTTCACTTTGCCCAATGAGTTCTTGGGACCCGGTTTCTGCCGCACGGAAATATTATTGCCGCTACCGCTCATTTCCATATTGTGCCGTGCCAGGTATGCATTACCGCTCTTCCTGATGCCAGGTAACACTTCCTTTTTCAGGATGCCGGGAGGCACATTCCAATAAGGGCTAAACACTACGTACTTCATTTCCTTACTGAAAATCACAGTGCTGTTACCCTGTGTGCCCACCACTACATTGCAGCTCCAGGCCAGTTTGCCGTCTTCATAAGCATGCAGCCGGAATTCGGGGATGTTGACGAGCAGATAATCCGTCGTCACTTCCACCGGTACCCAGCGGATGCGTTCCATGTTAAGCAGGATCTGGTGCATGTAATGCTGAAGCGGACGGTTCAGTGCGGCCACCGTTTGCTCACGGATAATGCCATCTGCCTTATGTCCGTTGCGGATCTGATAATTACGGAGAGCGCTGTCGAGCAGCGGCGTGAAGCGCGAAGTGGTATCCGCATCTTTAAGATCGCCGTACATATGCAGGCGTTTCTTCACCGCAGCAATCGCTTCAGACGAATCCCCCGACTTATACGTTTTCTTCTTTTCGATCCGGATAGAATCCAGTGTGGGGTTATCCTTCGCCAGCTTTGCCAGCTGCTGCAGCTCGTCGCGCAGCAGTTTGTACTGCCTGTTCACGGGTTCATTGTTGGCGATGGCAGTTTTAGGATAACGGATTACGGAGTCGAGGAGACTTTGCACATTTATCTTTTTCCGGGGGATGAACCATTCGAGGTCTTTCGAATTGGCGCTTGTCATTCCGCCCCATACTTTATCGGCGTAGGTGAAGAACTGGCCGGTGAGGGATACTTCGGTCATGCGTACCAGTGAGTCCTTCCGGTTGAAGTCGCTGCCTTCTGCGCTGAGGGAGTCGAAGAAGATCATGGCGCGCGATTTTTCGAGGGAGCTGTCGCTGATACCCGACTTTTCGTCGCTGCGCATCATATTCATGAAACCGCCAGCCTGTTCGGTGAGTCCGGCGCTATCGATCCATGCGAAATGGAAAGCCCGTTTGCGGTAGAAGTCGAGGATATTTTCACGATAGGGAGCAAATTCCGCATGTTGGTCAAGAAAAGCCACGACATGGTTGCTGTCCATCGCTTCGGCGATATATTCTTCTTTGGTGTAGTGCGTGGTATCACGATTGATCCCTTCGCCAGGTACGCGTTTCTGTCCTTGCTGGCAGGCCCAGAGGGTAAGGATGATCAAAGCGGGCAAAAAGGTTTTTTTCAGCATAGTGAAGTAGCATTTAGGAGGTATAACAATAATCCTGCGGGTATGTTGCAAACCCGGGACCGGAAAGCGGCGCCGTTAAAAAAAGGGCGCATCCGGTGAGGTGCGCCCTGAACATATTAGAATTTGATTTCTTCGTCGTTGGCATCAAAGAAGTGGTACTCCGTGAGATGGTAGTTGGTATCTGCACGTAGTTTGATCCATTTCTTGTAGGCGAAATACCACTTCCACTGGCGGCTGCGGAGCCATCCTTTGGTGAGGTATGCGTAGAGAATGGGATGCACGCGAATGGTGAGTCCGCTGTGCTGGTGGTTGAGGAGATACTGGAGGTTCTTCTCGATGTCTTCCACGATAAGCATGGAGGCGCCGATTTTACCGGTGCCTTTGCAGGTGGGGCAATCTTCCGCCACGGAAATGGTGATTTCCGGCTTAACGCGCTGGCGGGTGATTTGCATGAGGCCGAACTTAGAGATGGGCAGAATGGTATGCTTGGCTCTGTCGGGCGCCATGAATTTCTCCATGGCCTCATATACATTCTTTTTGTTCTCGGGCAGTTTCATATCGATGAAATCGATGATGATAATACCGCCGAGATCGCGGAGGCGAAGTTGCCGGGCTATTTCTGCTGCGGCTTCCAGGTTAGACGCGAGGGCGTTTTGCTCCTGGTTGTTGCTGGAGCTTTTATAACCGGAGTTCACGTCGATAACGTGGAGTGCTTCCGTGGCTTCGATGATAAGATAAACGCCGGAGTCGAGGTTGACGGTTTTGCCGAAGGAGGCTTTCACCTGCCGGGTAACTCCGAAATGATCGAAGATGGGAGCGCCGTTGTGATAGTAGGTCACGATGTCCTGCTTTTCAGGCGCTATCTTCTGAATATACGTTTTGGTATCTGTGTAAATGTTTTTGTCGTTGATGACAATCCTGTTGAAGCTTTCGTTCAGCAGGTCGCGCAAAATGCTGGTGGTCTTAGTTTGTTCGCTCAGGATTTTCTGCGGGGCCTGTGAGCCACGGAGGTTTTCCTGAATGGTGTGCCATGTGGACACCAGGGTGGTCAGATCTTCATGAAGCTCTGCGGTTTTTTTGCCTTCGGCCGCTGTGCGGACGATCACGCCGAAATTGGGTGGTTTAATGGCTTCAACGATCTTCTGGAGTCTTTTCCTTTCTTCCGAGGAGTGGATCTTTTTGGAGACGGCCACTATGTTATTAAAGGGAGTGATAACAATAAACCGGCCGGGCAGTGATATTTCGCAGCTGAGGCGCGGGCCTTTGGAAGAGATGGGTTCTTTAAGAATCTGAACGAGGATGTTGGGTTTTCCGCCGAGTACTTCAGTGATTTTTCCGGTTTTGATGATTTCGGGTTCATTTTTGAACTTACCGAATTCGAATGTTCCGGATTTATCGGAGATGGCCTGATTGGTGAACTTGAGGATGGAACGGATGTAAGGGCTAAGGTCGGTGTAATGAAGAAAGGCGTCTTTTTCGAAGCCAACATCCACAAAAGCCGCATTAAGTCCCGGGATCAGTTTTTTTACTTTGCCTAAATAAAGGTCCCCCACTGCAAAATTAGGATTGCCGCTTTCGTGATGCAGCTCTACCAACTTCTTATCTTCCAGCAATGCAATTTCAACACCTGACGGTGCTGCATTTATTATCAATTCCTTATTCAAGCGTCAAAATTTTATCCATAAATACTTTCACTTTAGTGCTTTCCTCTCGGTGCTCTGTGGGTTGACAAGGGGGTACAGCATTCCCAGATGAACCGATGGTTAACGGTACATGATTGAGAGAGGATTGCAAAGGGTTCAGTGATATACAGGTATCCGTGGTGTCTGTGCGGCCGAACTTACGAAAACAACCTGCATGACACTAGCAATTTAATGATTAATGCTAACATCATGCAGGATTGCATTAAAAAATTTATCGCGCAGCCCCCTTCGGCTATCTATATCTGATTTGTATAAATGGCGGGGAAACGGGAGAATTATTTCTTGCCTTTCTTATGGCGGTTCTTTCTCAGTCTTTTCTTACGCTTGTGAGTTGCGATTTTATGTCTCTTTCTTTTCTTTCCGCAGGGCATACGCTTGTAATTTTTTTAATGTTTTATGAAATATTATTTAATACTCTTGATATACTCGTCGATCTCAGCCGCCAGTCCGGGATCTTTGATCAGCTTCCGGCACTGCCTGAGCAGTTCGATGGCTTTATCATTTTCACCTTTACTCTGATAAGCAGCGGCCATCAGGAAGAGTGCTTTAGGTTCGTCGGGCGTACGGTCAAGCACTTTCTGCATCCGTTCTACTGCCTTATCGAACTGGCCGGATTTGATGGAGAAATTTGCCAGGGTAAGCTGTGCATCCAGGAAATCCGGGTTCTTCTCTGCCACTTCGCGAAGTAAACCGATGCCTTGCATAGGCTCGCCGGTATAATCCACGAGGAGGGTTCCTTTTTTAAGTTTCAGCGTATCGTTGGCAGGCTCGAGCGCAATCGCTCTGTCCAGCAGCTCGATGGCCGAGTTAACTTCCCACATTCTCACCGCAGGGTCCTGCGTATGAGAAAGGTGGTCCAAAAATAAATTGGCTGCAAAGGTGAGGTTTTTTCCGGAATTTTCCAACTTAGCCGCTTCGGCGGCATAATGGGCGGCTATGGGGAGCTCGTTGAGGCCGTCCCAGATCAGGTATAATTGTCTGTAAGCTGCAATCTGCTGGGTCTGCACGTCGCCGCGCACAACCGCATTTTCCAGGCGCGAAATCTCGCCCAGCTTATCGGCCGGGACACGCTCCCTGGCTTTCTGCAATAAGTCCTTGAAATCCGCTGCTACAGCGGCATTTCCTTGTGGCATAGCCATACCTTTAGCGGCATGGTCGTGATCATGCACTTTCGGCGAAATTCTGCCGAATGCGAACAAAGCGATAACTGCGGCAATACCGAGGCCTATCAGCAAAAGTTGATTTCTCTGCACCCTTTTCCAAATTAGGATGCGAATCTACGAACTTTTAAGCTTCTTTACCTCTGCAACAAATTCTTTCGACGGTTTAAACGCCGGAATGTAGTGCTCCGGAATTTCCACAGCCACATTCTTCTTGATGTTGCGCCCGATCTTAGCAGCTCTTTTCTTAGTAATGAAACTGCCAAATCCGCGGATGTAGATATGCTCGCCATTAGCTAACGCCTCCTTCACTTCCTTGAACATGGCTTCGAGTGTTACTAACACATCTACTTTCGGGATGCCGGTTTTTTCAGCAATGTTGTTAATCAAATCAGCTTTTCTCATAATGAAGCGGAGGATTACTTGTTTTCAAAGTTAAATAAAAAATTTTAATTGCGCTATTTTTCAAGCGAATAAAATTTACTATTTTTTATTATAGATAGCAGGTTATAAAATTACGTTTATTTGCGTTCTTTTCCAACCCGTAAATCATTACAACTCAATACAGATAAAGATTCGGGAAGGCGAATATATACAAATGATTCGACATATATAAATTATTTTGTCCAAATGACCGATATGAAACATTTTTTTACCGAGGGTATTCTCAACTGGAACACGTTTCAGAACGACCGATCCATGCCCTGGAAAAAAGAAAAAGACCCCTATCGCATCTGGCTCTCCGAAATAATTCTCCAGCAAACTCGCGTGGAACAGGGCCGCCCCTATTACGAACGCTTCATCACAGCATACCCCACCATCACCGACCTGGCCGCCGCCCCTGATGAAGCAGTGTTCCGCCTCTGGCAGGGCCTCGGGTATTATGCCCGTTGCAAAAACATGCTGGCCACCGCCAGAACCGTCGCAAAGGACCATGCAGGGATTTTCCCGAAAGACTACCCCGGTATTGCCGCACTCAAAGGTGTTGGTGCCTACACGGCAGCCGCCATCGCCTCCTTCGCGTATAACCTACCGCACGCCGTACTCGACGGCAACGTATACCGCGTACTGGCACGGTTCTTTGGTATCGATACGCCAACGGATACTACCGCGGGCAAGAAACTTTTCACTCAACTCGCTCAGGACGTACTCCCTGAACAACAGGCCGGCACTTATAATCAGGCGATCATGGACTTCGGGGCCGTTGTCTGCAAACCGCAGCAACCACTCTGCAAATTGTGCCGGCTGGCACCCCGCTGCGAGGCTTATCAGAAAGGATTAACAGATCTTGTACCTGTAAAATCCAAAAAATTACGCATAAAAAAAAGATATTTCTATTATTTGTTGCCAGACAACGATTCACTGCGCTTCGTTCGCAAGCGTACCGGGAAAGACATCTGGCAGAACCTCCATGAGTTCCCCATGATCGAGACGCCCGGTCCCGTCACCGAATCGGAACTCCTCGCCTCCCCTGCCTTCCTTTCCCTCATGGGAGCGGGTAACTTCAAAGTCAGCGGCACATCCCCCGAAAAAAAGCAGCAGCTCACTCACCAAACCATCCACGCCAGATTCCTGCACATCGGCCCGGCCGCCTCCATGCAACCACCCGAAGGCTTCCGGGCAGTACCGGCAGCGGAGCTGGATCATCTCGCTTTTCCGAAGATCATCGTTGACTTCCTCAAAGGTTGACGGGCCACCCGCATTGCGGTACCATTCATTTATAACGACTTATATAAAATATTCGTGCCCATGCGCCAGAAATTTTTATGGGGCCGATTGGAAAAAACATTAACTTTAATAAGGTTGACCGTGAGATGATTTTTTAAACATAGGACAGAAGTTAAAACCTACAATTATGAGAGGTGTTAATAAAGTAATCCTGATTGGCAATCTTGGCAGAGACCCCGATGTTCAGTTCCTGGAAGGTAACATAGCAGTGGCTAAATTCTCACTGGCCACTACGGAAACTTTCAAAGACCGCGCCGGCAAGCTGATTTCCCAGACAGAATGGCACACAGTAGTGCTCTGGAGGGGCCTCGCAGAGCTGGCCCAGAAGTATCTCCACAAAGGAAGCCTCGTTTATATCGAAGGCCGCCTCCGTACCCGCAGCTGGGAAGACAAGGAGGGTAATAAGAAATTCGCCACCGAAGTGGTGGGAGACAATCTCGTGATGCTCGACAAGCGCATGGATGTAGGTAATGGCGACCATGCCGTTTCCCACGGTTCAGGATCCGCTTCCGGCAGCCCGCAAAGCGGACCGGGCCATCACGGCGAAGGATATCCCGGCATCGAGATCCCCCCAATGGGTGAAGCAGCCGACGATCTTCCATTCTAAAGAAAACCAACCCGGGCAGGACCCGCCCCTTTTTCCTGCCGTAACGGGACATTCTATTATATTTGCACGTGGGAAAGCGATTCACCTCATCAAGACCTGAATTACTTTCCCCTTATTTTTGATCAAAGCTTCAACAACTTGGCTTATTTCCCGGATAGCATGCTACCGTTACTGAATGTATTCCTGCAAAACCCGGCACCGGCCGCGGCACCTGATGTGAATGTACTGGTGTTCCTGCTGGTCATTTTTATGCTCCTCCTGCTAACCTTTATCGTTTCCGGAGCGGAAGTCGCATTCTTTTCCCTGAATTACAAGGACCTTAACGTCCTCAAAACCAGGCAAAACAATGCCGGCCGCATGATCACCAGACTGCTCGAAAAACCGAAATCCCTGCTGGCATCCCTTCAGATCGCCAACATCCTTTTCAACATTGCCTTCATTTTTATCTCGAACTACCTCATTTACCAGGTAGAGTCCCTCCAGGAACTGGCCGTCGTTTCCTTTGTGGTACGCATCGCCATTATCACTTTGGTACTGCTCTTCTTCGGGCAGATCCTCCCCCGTGTATGGGCTACGCAGAACAATATGCGCTTTGCCACCTATTTCGCCTGGCTCATTCACCTCATCCACGCCACACTGGAACCGGTGAGCAATTTCTTCGTAAACCTCAGCGAAAACATTGAAGCCCGCCTATTTCACCGCAACTCCCGCCCCATCAACTATCGTGAAATTGATGAGGTGATTGAGATGAGCGTAGAACCCGGTGCTTCTCAGGAAGAGAAAAACATCGTGCGCGGTATCCTCAAATTCGGCAATATCGCCGTAAAGCAGATCATGCGCACCCGCCTCGATGTAAATGGACTGGAATTCGACCTCCCTTTCAGCGAAGTCACCAAGCGAGTAGCCGACCTTCACTATTCCCGCCTCCCTGTCTATAAAAACAATCTCGACACCATCGTAGGCGTCATCCATACCAAAGATCTGCTGCAACACCTCGGTAAGGGCGATTCGTTCGACTGGCACGAAGTAATGCGCCAGCCGTTCTTTGTGCATGAACACAAGCTCATCGAAGATCTCCTCAACGAGTTCCAGACCCGCCATATGCATTTCGCGGTGGTGGTAGACGAGTTTGGGGGCACCTCCGGCATCGTTACCCTCGAAGATATCATGGAAGAAGTGATCGGGGATATCAAAGATGAGTTCGACGAAGAAGAATTTAACTACAATAAAGTCAACGACCATACCTATGTGTTCGAAGGCAAAACCATGCTGAACGATGTTTGCCGCATCCTCAACATCGCCCCCGATACCTTTGAGCAGGTGAAAGGCGAAAGCGATTCCATCGGCGGCCTCATACTGGAGCTTTCGGGTAAATTCCCCGAAGAAAACAGCGTTATCAGCTATGGCAACTTCGATTTCACCATCCTGGAAGTCACCAAAATGCGCATCCAGAAAGTACAGGTCAGCATCAAATCAGACATAGAATCGGAATGAAACGCCTCCTCCCGCTCCTGACCTTCGTTTTCCTCTTCGCCGCCTGCCAGCAACAAGGCCATACGCCCAAACCGCGGGGCTATTTCCGGATCGATCTGCCGGAACGGCAATACCGGCTGTTTGATAGTGCCGGGTACCCTTACACCTTCGAATACCCCGTGTATGCCAATGTGGTGAAAGATTCCCTCTTTTTCGGGGAAGAAACCGAAAACCCCTGGTGGATCAATATTGAGTTTCCCCAGTTCAATGGTAAAATCTATATGAGCTATAAGGTGATCGGGAAGAAAAATGCACTCGATGAACTGATTAATGACGCTTTTAAACTCAGCTATAAGCATACTTATAAAGCAGAATCTATTGAAGAAGAAGCATTTACAACCCCCAACGGGGTTTCCGGCCTGTATTATCAGGTAGCGGGCAATGCTGCTTCCGCAAAGCAATTTTTTGCCACAGATTCTTCCAACCATTTTTTGCGTGGAGCGTTGTATTTTTACGCCCAGCCCAATGCCGACTCCCTGGCCCCGGTACACCGGTTTGTGGAGGAAGATATCCGGCATATGGTCAATACTCTGAAATGGAGACCAAACTGAGAGCAAGATGATAGTGATTGATGACATATACATCAGTGATGATGTGGTCGAAAAGAATTTTGTGTGCAATCTTAACGCCTGTAAAGGCGCCTGCTGTGTAGCGGGCGATTGCGGCGCACCGCTGGAGGAATCCGAACTGGAAACACTCCGCCGCATCTACCCATCCATCAAACCCTTTCTTCGTGAAGAAGGCATCCGCGAACTGGAAGCCACCGGCCTGCATACGTGGGACGATGAGCATGGCCATGTAACGCCCGTTATCAACGGCGCCATCTGTGCTTACGCCTCCATCGATGAAAACGGGCATGTGGGCTGCGGTATAGAAAAAGCCTGGAAAGCCGGGGCTACCGATTACCGGAAACCCATTTCCTGCCACCTCTACCCCATCCGCATCACCAAATACGAAACCTTCGAGGCCGTCAACTACGACAAATGGAGCATCTGTAAACCGGCATGCAAACTGGGAAACCAGCTGCAGGTACCAGTGTATAAATTCCTGCATGAAGCCATCGTAAGGAAGTACGGAGAGGAGTTTTACAATGTACTTGACCAGATCGCAACAGGACAGTACAGGGCAGAAGAATAAAACTTTGATAGCATATTTGCAGGGACCTATACAATAGGCTCAATCTTTCTGTAACAGGTCCACCAGTGGACATTTTGACTATATTTACAGCCATGAATAAAACGGCCAGCACATTTCTCAGCGAAAGTGAAGTTAAAGCGGCGGACCTCGGCCACCGTAATACCATCAACTTCAATATTGGCAAATACAACGCCGCAGTGAAGAACGGCAAGACACAGTTTTCCGACCTTACCACTGCCCGTGAAAGGGCCAAGAACGTGAAATGGCGTGCCATTGAGAACCTCGATAAGCATCTCGAAGATTTTGAGATGAACTTCATCAAAAGAGGCGGCAAAGTGATCTGGGCAGAAACTGCAGAACAGGCAAGAGAAGAGATCCTCGCCATCTGCAAGGCCAAGAACTGCAAATCCGTGGTAAAGAGTAAATCTATGGCCACGGAAGAAATTCATCTGAACGATTTCCTCCACGAAAATAATATCGAAAGCATAGAAACGGACCTCGGTGAATACATCCAGCAGCTGGATGACGAGCCTCCTTACCACATTGTGACCCCGGCCATGCATAAAAGCGCGCAGCAGGTGGCGGATCTTTTCCATGAAAAGCTCGGCTCCTCCCCCTCGCTCACGCCGGAACAGCTCACGCTCGTGGCCCGCGACAAACTCCGCCAGAAGTACCTCGACGCGGAAGTAGGTATTACCGGAGCCAACTTCGTTATCGCAGACATCGGCGGCATCGCCATCACCGAAAATGAAGGCAACGCCAGGCTTACTACCTCTTTCCCTAAAACACACATTGCACTGATCGGGATCGAAAAAGTATTGCCATCTATCTCCGACCTCGCACTCTTCTGGCCCCTGCTGGCTACATACGGAACCGGCCAGCAAATTACTTCCTACAACTCAGTATTCTCTGGTCCGCGCCAGGAAGGCGAAACGGACGGGCCCGAAGAGATGTACGTTATCTTCCTCGACAACGGCCGTACCAACCTGCTAAAAGACGTGGAAGCCCGCGAGGCGCTTTACTGCATCCGCTGCGGCTCCTGCCTCAATGCCTGTCCTGTTTATAAGAATATTGGCGGCCATACATACAAAACCACTTACAGCGGCCCTATTGGTGCCGTAATTACCCCGCACCTCCAGGGCGTGGGTGAATATATGCACCTGAGCTATGCCTCATCGCTTTGCGGTAACTGTACGGAGGTTTGCCCCGTTCGCATCAATCTGCACGAGCTGCTGCTCCATAACCGCCACAAAGCGGTGGAAGAGCATCATACAGGTGGTGGCGAGAAGCTGGGCTGGTTTGGCTGGAAGCAGGCATGCCTTAGCCGCAGGATGATGAACCTGGTGGGTGGTAAAACCAAAAACTTCGTGATCGGGAAACTGTTCGGCAGTGCCTGGGGCGACGATCAGCGCGGGTTACCCATCTTCGCACCCAAATCCTTTAACCAGCTCTGGAAGGAAAAAAAGAAGTAAATCTTACTGTCAGATATTTGAAAAAAGGCCGGCGTATTGCCGGCCTTTTTTATGGATCACTACCGTAAAACGGCTTTCATCCACTTTATGAACCGTGTTCAGGCAAGTTTTTATGGGAGGGGGTAGAGTTTAACGGGGATGAAGGTTTCAACCTTCGCTTTCCGGCCTTTTACAGGCATCCATTTCGGGCCTTCTTCCACACGCTTTTCTGCTACTGCACCTGCTGCAGGGTGGAAGGGCTGAAGGGCCTTTATGTTGTGCAGCGAACTGTCTGCATGCACGGTAAAGGTTACCCTTACCATACCAGACAATGTATCCGGCAAACCAGCAACAGGCACAGGGGGCATGGCGATCATGAACTGCAGGTAGGCATTCTGGCCAATGGCGGGCTGCGGCTGCATCCTGTCTTTTCCACCCGTGAGAATTACAGTTTCTGCCAGGCTCTGGTTGTTCACGGGCAGGTAGATGTTCAGGTTGCTTTTATCCAGTGGAACGGGCACAACAGTGTTTTTATACCCTATCAGCGACACATCGAGGCTGGTGCGGGCACCGGCATTAACGGTGAGCGCGAATGTGCCCGTACTATCCGTAACCACGCGCTTGTTGGTAGAACGCTCGTGAACAATGGCGCCGCGCATCAGCTCTCCGGTAGTGGCATCGAGTACTTTGCCACTGATGAGGCGCAGATCCCCGGATTCATGATACGAAGAGTATTTCGATTCCACACCTGCCACTTTACCTTCCAGCTGCTGGCCCGGATCGGATTGTGCGTTCTGACGGGCTAGTGGTGAGGTTTTACGGCCGATGTAAATGGTATCATTCTTTGTTGCGTCCTGCGTTTGAAAAAAGGCGTTATCGTTTTGCTGTTTTTCCAGCACAGCCGCTGGCGGTGGAGGCGGCGGGGCAGCAGCAACAACCGGAGCGGATGCTACGGATCTGGCGGCACGGTCACTCAATTCCTCATTCCGGGCGGATGCTTTGGCCAGCTTTGCTTCTTCAGCAGCCGGGCGGGGAGCAGCTTTCTTTTCAGGAGCAACCGGGGCTTTATCCAGTGCTAAGTTCCCAACCTCCGGAGCTACTGCAGGAGCGGCGGTATCCGGCTGCCGTGTGGCGGCAGAAGGGGTTTGTTGCGTAAGGGTATCTTTGGCTTTAGCAGAGGGTAGTTCCTGCGCCACCTCTTTCACAGCCGGCCCTCGTTTCAGGAGTAACACAGCAGAAATGGCCAGCAACAGCAGAATGCTTGCGGCGGCCAGCCAGCGGCGGTCTAAACGCCGTACCACCCCACCGGAAGCCGGCGGGGCTACTCTTTGCTGCAGACGGGCGCGCAAATCATCCAACACAGGCTCCCGGCGCTGCGGGCTTTTACCGTAACCTTCGAGCGCTTCGGCCAGGAACGGGTCGTCCAGCGCCTGGCGCTCGAGGGCATGCATGGTTTTATCGTCCAGCTCGCCTGCCAGGTATTTGCGGATCAGATCCGCCGTAGGCTCGATATGTTTTTTCGGCGTTGCCATTTATTTTTTCTCCATACAGATCTTCAGATTCCTCTTTCCGTTCTGAATGTAGCTTTTCACTTTGGTCATGTCGAAGCCGGTAATTTCGGCTACTTCGCGGTAGCTTTTTTCCTGCAGGTAAAACAGGTCTACACTTGTCTTCTGTTCCGCGGGCAGCTTTTCCATACAGCGCTCCATGGCCTGGAGGTTATCTTCCAGCCCATTCCCACTATCCGGATGAAAATTATGGTCCGATTCCATAAATCCTTCCTCTTCCAGGGCCACAATTCTGCCCCGGGTGCTCTCCTTTCGGAGCTTCATGAGGCAATGGTTCCTTGCCAGCACATGCAACCAGCCCCTAAATGCCTGAATTTCATGCTGTTTCACTTTCGGGATCAGCTCTTCGAATATCTGCATTACGGCATCTTTGGCGCTATCGTCGTCCAGGTATTTAAGGCAAACACCATACACGAGGTCCATATAACGCTCGTAAAGTGCAGCCAATACCTCCAGCCGGCCGGTTTCCTTGTATTCCCGGACCAGAGAGGCGTCATCGGCTTCCTGCATGGTATGTTGCTGTAAAAAGGGCATTTGCGTCCGGCAATAGTACAAAATTTTGCCCTACGTGAGGCATTTCAGGAGGAAATCAGGAAAGGCCGCCCTTACAAGGCGGCCTTTCATTATGAATTTCTATCGCGGAGCGATTAGTGACGGAAGTGGCGCATACCGGTTACGATCATCACCATGCCGTTTTCTTTGGCAAAGTTGATGGAATCGGCATCGCGGATAGAGCCACCGGGCTGTATCACGGCATTGATACCTTCGGCCTTAGCGATGCGTACGCAATCATCGAAGGGGAAGAAGGCGTCTGATGCCATGGCTGCACCTTCGAGGCTGAAGTTGAACTGTTTAGCCTTCTCGATGGCATGACGGAGTGCGTCGATACGGGAAGTCTGGCCGCAACCTTTACCAACAAGCTGACGGTCTTTCACCAATGCGATAGCGTTGGATTTGAGGTGTTTACATACGATGTTGGCAAATTCCAGGTCGGCACGCTGTGCATCGGTGGCAGGCTGAGCGCCGGTATCGTTCCATTCTTTGAAGCTGCCTTCGTCATTATCCTGTACCAGTACACCGTTCAGCACGTTCTTGAACATATGCGCGGGCTTCAGGGGTTGTTTCTGCAGGAGGAGGATGCGGTTCTTCTTAGCCTGCAGGATTTCCAGTGCAGCCGGCTCAAAGCCGGGGGCAATGAGGATCTCGAAGAAGATTTCGTTGATAGACTGTGCAGTGGCAGCATCTACCACCTTATTGCAGGCGAGTACGCCGCCGAAAGCGGATTCCTTGTCGCCGGCGAGGGCAGCTTCCCAGGCTTCAGACAGGGTGGCGCGGCTTGCGATGCCACACACGTTGGTATGCTTGATAACTGCGAAAGTAGTTTCGTTGAACTCGGCGATGAGCTGCATGGCGGCATCTACATCTACCAGGTTGTTATAGGAAAGCTCTTTACCATGTAGTTTATCGAACAGTTCGCTGAGGTTACCGAAGAAAACACCTTTCTGGTGGGGATTTTCGCCATAACGGCAAACCTGGCCCTGGGGAACGGAGAGCTGGAAGTAATCCTTCTCTTCTTCGTTACGCAGCCACCACGATGCGATGGCGGTATCGTAATGCGCACACACTTCGAATGCTTTGGCAGCAAAGTGACGGCGCTGATCCAACGTGGTAGCACCTTTGCCTTCTACCAGCACCTGTTCCAGTGAACCGTACTGATCTTTGGAAGCAACGATCACCACATCTTTATAGTTTTTACCGGCAGCACGGATGAGGGAAACACCGCCGATATCGATCTTCTCGATAATGGATTGTTCTTCTGTAGTGCTTTTCACTGTTTCTTCGAAAGGATAAAGGTCCACGATCACGAGGTCGATCTCGGGGATCTCGTACTGGGCGAGCTGCTCCAGATCCTGCGGGTTATCCCTGCGGGCAAGGATGCCACCAAATACTTTGGGGTGAAGGGTTTTCACGCGGCCGCCGAGGATAGACGGATACGCGGTCAGGTCTTCCACCGCTACGCATTTCACACCGAGGTCTTCGATGAATTTCTGCGTTCCGCCGGTAGAATAAATAGTTACGCCCTGCTGGCCCAATGCCTTGACGATATTCTCCAGGTTGTCCTTATAGAACACGGAGATCAAAGCGGATTTGATTTGCTTCTGCATGCACAGTAATAATTAGAGATTTACAACGAAGGCTCCCATATCAGGAACCGAAAAGCTGCGCAAAGTTAGCTCCTTACACGCATTTTTCCATTCCTGTAGCCGGAAAGGCGGTACAGATGCGTCAAAAATCAGTAAGTCATATATGAAATAATCTTTCAACCTGCTGATATTGACCTCTGCTTTATGTGACAACAAAATATAATCGATTTTGATTTTGTTGGCGGGAGGCCTGGCAGGAAGGCGGCCGTTAAGGATGAGGAGGCACCTGCCACCGAAACGTACTATCCTTTCCGGGGCCATACGGCTAAACCCGCCCGTGTTATAAAACCATGCCGTGCTCTGCAAAGCGGAGGAAACCTGAGTGGAGCTATCGCCATGCCAGCGCATCGCTGCTCCCCCTATGCAGGCCACCGCGGTTGATTTGGGGATGTTCATTATTACAAGCGCCCTGCGCGAACAGGCGTTCATCTTTTCAACCGTATGTATTGCGGACCATATCAATGCCAGCATGCAGGTTGCAAAGCGCCATCTTTTACTGCGTAACATCCCTGCCGCCGCGCCGCTGCACAGTACGGCGTAGAGAATAAAGGTTTCGGTAAGGGAGACGCGGATATTGCCCCAAACGGCCCCGGGCAAAGCACCGAGCCAGCCAATAGCGAGGTTCATCCCTTCTATCCCCCACCCTATAGCCCACCCTAACCAATGCGCCCCGGCCTCCCACCACGACACCGCCATCAGCAGCAACTCTCCATACAAAAGCATGGTGCTCCATGGCACCGCTACCAGGTTGGCCGGCAGAAAATACACAGGGAATTGCCTGAAGTAGTACAGGCAAACCGGCAGTGTGAAAACCTGTGCCGCCAGCGAAACCGCCACCAGTTGCCAGATTTTATCGAGCCATACCCACCGCGGTGCCCAGCAACGGTATAGCGGCTGGTAACAGATCTGTATCCCCGCCACCGCGAGGAACGACAGCTGGAACCCCGCATCCATCAGAAATGCCGGGCAAAAGGCCAGCAATAAGAAAGCCGCTGCAGCCAGGTTATTATATGAAGATACATGCCTGTTTACCAGGTAACTCCCCGCTGCGATAGCTGTGAACATCACGGCGGAACGGAGTACCGAAGCCGAAGCCCCGGTGAGCAGGGAAAAGAACCACAGTACGGTAATCAGGAGTATGGCGCGCAAAATATTTGTCCATCGCCGTTTGGGCAACCATCGCAGCAACTGTACACCGCCAAGGTAAATCAGCCCCAGATGTAATCCGGAAATTGCGATGATATGTATTACACCGGTGTTCGTATAATCGCGGATCACATCCGCATCGAGGTTGGCGCGGTAGCCCACCAGCAGTGCTTCTGCAATGCCCGCATTCTCCTTCCCGGGGATACGGGCTTCCAGTGTCTGCAGTGTGTAAGCATGCGCGTTATACAGCCATTGTTCCGGTTTCGAAAACCCGTTACCGGGAAGTGGATGCCATTGGTATTTAGTGAGGAAAGCGCGGTGGTAGATGCCGCGATGCGCGCAATAAGCGGCATAGTCGTAGCTGCCGGGGTTTCCTGAATTACGTATCCGGTCTGCACCTGCACAGATGAAGATGCGGGCACCAGCCATCAGCCCGGGGTCTTCCGCGAAATAGAGGATCATACTGCCAGTTGCAGTTTGCGGATGTCCATTCGCCATCACACTTTCAATGCGGCATTCTGCCTTCCAGGAACGGGCCTTGCGCTGAGGTGTTTCCAACAGCGTAACGCCCGTCTTCAGGGTATCGTTTCCGTAATGCCCTATCCACTGCGGGTGCTGGCGGATGTCTGTAACGCCGGGCAATAACATTCCTGCGCAAAACACAGTGCCCAGCACACCGGCACCCTGCAGCGGATGCAATGCATAACGTATCCGGAGCGGCAGCAGCATAGGCAATGCCCAGCACGTTAAACACAAACACATCAATATCCAGGGAAGCTGCGGGAAGTATGTTCCCGCAAGGGAGCCCAATGCCATTAACGGCAGCAGGCGCAGGAAAGGCGCGGCTTTCCAGACGTGGTTTTTCATCGGTTACAAACAATGGTACAGGTTCAATTTACGGAAGAAATCAATACACAAAAAAAAGCCGCATCAGAAAAACTGATACGGCTTTCGGTATGGTATACATGCCCTTATTTGCTGAGGTGCATGCTTCTTTCTTTATAAAGCGTCCGGAAGTAGGGATCGCGGAGATCTTTGATGAAACGGATGGCTTCACCGGTAGATTTCATTTCAGGGCCCAGCTCCTTGTTCACACCGGGGAACTTGTTGAAAGAGAACACCGGCTCTTTGATCGCATAACCTGTCAGGTTTTTGGTGATCGTGAAATCGGTGAGCTTTTTAACGCCCAGCATCACTTTGGTGGCGATGTTGAGGTAAGGTACCTGGTATGCTTTGGCAATGAACGGTGTGGTACGGGATGCGCGGGGGTTGGCTTCGATCACGAACACATTGCCGTCTTTGATGGCGAACTGGATGTTGATGAGGCCACGGATATCGAGCGCACGGGCAATCTTTTCCGCGTAGTATTCCATCGTTGCCAGCACCATGCCGGTGAGGTTGAACGCTGGCAGTACGGCGTTAGAGTCGCCGGAGTGGATACCTGCAGGCTCAATGTGCTCCATAATACCCATTACATGGAAATTCTCACCGTCGAAGATCGCATCGATTTCAGCTTCCTGGCAACGGTCGAGGAAGTGATCGATGAGGATCTTATTGCCGGGAAGGTGCTTCAGCAGACTAAGTACTGATTTCTCCAGCTCCTCTTCGTTGATCACGATCCGCATACGCTGGCCGCCGAGTACGTACGACGGGCGTACCAGCACGGGGTAACCTACTTCCTTCGCTACTTCAATAGCATCGTCTGTGTTATAGGCAGTGCCGTATTTCGGATAAGGAATACCCAGTTCTTTCAGCATGTCGGAGAAGCGGCCGCGGTCTTCCGCAATGTCCATGTTATCGAAAGAGGTACCGATGATGCGGATACCTTTTTCAGTGAGGCGCTTAGCCAGCTTCAGGGCAGTTTGGCCACCGAGCTGTACGATAACGCCTTCCGGCTTCTCCAGTTCGATGATTTCCCAAAGGTGCTCCCAGTATACCGGTTCGAAGTACAGCTTGTCGGCCATATCAAAGTCGGTAGATACTGTTTCCGGGTTACAGTTAACCATGATGGCTTCGAAACCGGACTCCTGGATGGCCTGGAGGCCATGGGTGCAGCAGTAATCGAATTCAATACCCTGACCGATGCGGTTGGGACCTGAGCCAAGTACGATGATTTTCTTCCTTTCGGAAGGGATGGATTCGTTTTCGGTATCGAAAGTGGAGTAGAAATAAGGTGTTTTAGCCTCGAACTCCGCAGCACAGGTATCTACCATCTTATAAGTACGGGTGATGCCGGCGGCTTTACGTTTTTCGTACACTTCCTCTTCTTCACAGTTGGTAAAGATGAGTGCAAGCTGCTTGTCGGAGAAGCCCATTTGTTTGGCTTCTTTCAGGAGGTGCAGGGGCACTGAGTCTAGGTCGTGCTCCATGAGTTGCTTTTCCAGCGTCACGATATCGTTGATCTGGTGCAGGAACCAGCGGTCGATCAGTGTGGCCTGGTGGATGGATTTCACGGAAACACCTTCCATCAGCGCATCCTTGATGCGGAAAATACGATCCCAGGTGGGGCGCTTCAGTTTCTCCAGCAGTTGTTCACTCTTCATGAGGGATTTGCCGTAGTAGCCGAGGCCAACAGCATCGTTCTCGAGCGACTGGCAGGCTTTCTGAAGGGCTTCGGTGAAAGTGCGGCCGATAGACATTACCTCGCCAACTGATTTCATCTGGAGGCCGAGGGTATCGTCTGCCCCTTTGAACTTATCGAAGTTCCAGCGGGGCATTTTTACTATTACGTAGTCGAGCGCAGGCTCGAAGTAGGCAGAGGTGGTGCGGGTGATCTGGTTTTCCAGCTCGTCGAGGGTGTAACCGATGGCGAGTTTGGAAGCGATCTTGGCGATGGGATAGCCGGTAGCTTTGGAGGCCAGTGCGGAAGAGCGGCTTACGCGGGGGTTGATCTCGATGGCGATCAGCTCTTCGTTTTCCGGGTTCATGGCAAACTGCACGTTGCAACCGCCGGCGAAGTTGCCGAGGTCGCGCATCATCATGATGGCTTTATTGCGCATGTCCTGGAAAGCGGTATCGGAAAGGGTCATGGCCGGGGCCACGGTGATGGAGTCACCTGTGTGTACGCCCATAGGGTCGAGGTTCTCAACTGTACAGATGATCACCACGTTGTCGTTCATATCACGCAGCAGTTCCAGTTCGTACTCCTTCCAGCCCAGTACTGCTTTTTCCACGAGTACTTCGTGAACAGGGGAGGCTTTGAGGCCGCGGTCGAGCTTTTCGTCCAGCTCATCACGGTCATGTACGAAGCCGCCGCCGGTACCGCCGAGCGTGAAGCTGGGGCGGATAACGAGGGGGAAGCCGATTTCCTGAGCAAATTCTTTTCCTTCGAGGAGGGAGTTGGCGGTGCGGGCAGAAGCAACGGGGATACCGATGCGGATCATCCACTGGCGGAACTGTTCACGGTCTTCCGCTTTATCGATCGCCTTAATATCCACCCCGATGAGGCGGACATTGAACTTTTCCCAGATACCCAGCTCATCCACTTCTTTACAGAGATTGAGTGCAGTTTGCCCGCCCATGGTGGGGAGCACCGCGTCTATTTCATTCTCTTCAAGAATCTGTTCTATGCTTTCCACGGTGAGCGGTAACAGATAAACCTTGTCGGCCATCATGGGATCGGTCATGATTGTGGCCGGATTGGAGTTGATGAGTATCACCTTGATCCCTTCTTCCCGCAGAGAGCGGGCCGCCTGGGAGCCGGAATAGTCAAATTCGCAAGCCTGACCGATAATAATGGGACCGGAACCAATAATGAGGACCGATTTGATTGATGTGTCTCTGGGCATCTTCTTAATTAGCTGTTTTTAATGAAAAACCTCCGATTTTTCATGCGCTGCGAGCGCACAAAAAAATCGTGCAAAATTAAGGGAATAATTGTGTTTTATGGACAAAAAAATGCGAGATGCCCCGTTATTTTCTTGGTGGCGATTTATTTTATATTTGAAATAATACCCAGATTACTCCGGCTGGGTGGCATAAACGTATACCATTTTCCATTGCCCGTCCACTTTCTGGAACTCGAAATCCTCCATGGTGGCGGATTCTTCTGAAATCATAGACTTATCGTCATCATTGAGATCGCGGCGGTTTTTAAGGAGTCCATACTTGTTAATGAAGCTGTCGCGGGCAGGCATGTCGAGATAACCGGAGAAGAAATTGGCAAATTCTTTGGCATCAACGGTGGTAACAGCCGTATCGGAGATGCTTTTACGGACTACGAGTGGGAATTCGATGAACCGGGAAACGGCGGGGTAATCTTTTTTCATGATAGCGGCATGCACTTTTCTCCAGTAGAGTTCAAACTCTTTTACTTCGGGAGCGGATGCCTGCTGAGCTTTCCCCACCAGCAGGATGAGGCACATGATCAAGGCGGATAGGCAGTGTTTCATAGTAGAGGGATCGGATAGTTTTATAGATATAGGATTGCTAATATATATAAAATGGACGTTTTTTTCCTCATTGAGGAGAAAATTTTCCGGATCCGCAATATACAGGTAACACAGTACCAATACTTTTGTACCGTAATAGCTATAAGATTTCGTCTGGTGATTGTTAACATCAAGCCCTCAAGTTCCTGACCTGTGAAACCCTAGGGATGCTGTTGCCGCCAGGGCAGCGGCATCTTTTTTCAGGAGTTGGCGGTTGCGCTTTCCCGGAGCCGGGCTAATTCGAGGAGTGCGAGATTATAGTCTTCCAGCAGTTTGTAGTATTTATCTTTCCAGGATTCGGTTTCCACGAGTTCTGCGCCGCCATCTTCTACATTATTCCCACCTACGAATTCTTTCTGGCTGATTTCCAGCACCTGGCACACTTTCTTGAGCTGATCGGGCGTGAATACGGGCTTTTCGAGGAGGTTATAGAGTGCTCTCCGGCTGAGGGCCATACGATTGGCGAGGCGTGTTTTATTGAGGCCTTTCTCTTCGATCATTTCATCGAGGCGGCGGCCATGATGTTGTTCCTGTGCCGGTTGGGGAAGGGCACGGCGGGGGTGCGTCCACCCATAGAACTCATCGAGGCTAATGCCCAACATTGTGCAGAACTCCAGCAGTGTGGATCGCTTGATGGCTTCCTTACGGAAATAATAGTGTGCGATCTGGTTGCTGAAACCGGCCTGCCTGGCGAAATCCAGGATCTTCATGCCTTTGTCGCGAACGATCTGTTTCAGACGCGCGCCTTCATGAATTATATTTTTTGAAACCGACTCCAATGTAAATATATTTTGTTATACTTGTAATCGTTGTCAATGATAAATGTGATACGGACAATATCAATATAACATTTTTATTGACAAATTGTGCCAAGTTCAATCAAAATGATAAAATTTATCGCATGGAAACGAAGCCGATTACGTCACACAACCTACTGGTTTACCTGCACAGCGAGCTGGCACAACTGCCAAAATCGTTCCGGGACCACGTATGCAGGGAGTGCGGATGGAGCAATGCCACCTTCTACAGGAAAGCCAAAGGTACCTATCCGCTGAGCAACGCCGAAAGAGATAAAATCATCTCCGTAGGCGACAAACTGCTGAAGAGCATCAGCAATGTTAACAACCGCTTCAAAACCCGTTAACCGTATGTTTCCCGTTTTTGCCCGACCCTGAACCGTCACGGCAATTCCACTCCGCCAGGCCGGCGGAACCATTGTCAAACACCCAAAAACAGTAAGCCATGCTGTCAAACATCTCAGCTACGAACCAGGAAGATCATCCCATTTACACCACCATCTCCCGCTTTCTTTCAGAACTCCACCAACAGGAAGGGCGGAACATCCGGCACGTGACCGTTACAGTTCACGGCACCGAATCACACTTCCGCCCCTGCCGGCAGGTACACCGGCTGGAGGTAACACGCATGAAAGGCCATACCGCCCTCGCATACCAGGAAACATCACTGGATGTGCCGGTAGAAAATACCGTTATGCTCGTTGCATTGGAGCCGGAAGTATCTCAATAATCAACACTTTATCAACTTTATTCATTACGAAAAGGCCCTCCGGGGCCTTTTTTATGCCCGCAAATGAACCGCAACGCCCACATTTAAGTTAACTTTCAGTAACAACCCATTGGCATGAAAATCCGTGTTTACACGCTACTTTGTTTAATCCTGTGCTTTGCCGGCGCCACTGCACAGTCTGTCAAAACAGCCATCACTCCGGATACGCAGCAAAAACCGTCCGATACCGTTGTAACCGACGCAGTTCAACGTGTAGAGAATATCACCAAAATGCTCAACCGGGTCAATAACACCCTTCGCCGCGGGTTCGATACGCTGGAGATATCCACCGAATTGCCGGAATCGGAAAGGCTCGTGAAAATACTCCACACCAGCATCCTCACTAATCCGCGCTTACTCAACATCCGCAGCCTGTACGCCCTCCAGGTAATCCTGCTGGAAATGGAACAGGAACACAACCGCTGGCAACAATCCCTGTCGTCGTACAGCCGCACGGTGACCGATATGAGCACCGAGATCAACAACATACTGCACGATACTGTACTGGAAAAGCTCCCAAAAGACCCCGGCCTGCAATCCCTGTATGTTAACCAGCTTTCGCAGCTCAACCGCAAATGGCTACAGGCCGATACCGCCAACCGCAACAGCCTCCTCCGCCTTGGCCTCCTGCAGAACCGTGTGGCCATGAACTACATCGCCATCACGGATATGCTGGATGAAGTGGATTTCAAACTAAATAATGCCCAGCGGCACATCTGGAGCCGCGAAGAAAATAACCTGTGGAGCGCCCGGCCGGGAGATTATGAAAACGGCTTCCCGCAGGTACTGAACAACTCCATCCTGGCCACGCACCGCGTATTTACATTTTACCTCCGCTATAACTGGGATGTGCATTTGCTCAATCTTGTGCTTTTCACCGTCTACTTCGGCTGGCTGCTGGCAAGCATTTACCGTATTAAGAAGTACCATCACGATAAAAAGGGCATATTCGGGAATACCCGCTACGCAGCCCGGCAACCGATATTAACATCGCTGATCTTTGTACTCACCATCGGTCCGTTCCTGTACACCAACCCTCCGATCATTTTCATGGTTATCCTCTGGACGGTGCTTGCCATATGCGTGGGCCTGCTGCAGGCGCGCGAAATGCCCGTGTGGATGCGCTGGCTATGGGGCGCCATGCTAATGGTATATATCGGCTATGCCCTCCTCAACCTCCTCCTCCAGAATTCTTTCCTCGAAAGGTGGGCACAGTTCGGCCTGCAGGCCGTGATGCTGTTTGTATGCTGGCGCTTTTTGAAACGGCATGAGCAGGAAGGGGGCTACAACTGGCCCAAATACACCCGGCTGGTAGTATACCTCGCCATTGCCATGATCGTTGCGGCTATGCTGTGCAACTTCTTCGGGCGGGTAATGCTGGCCAAGTTTTTCGGCATCAGCGCCGTATTCGGCCTTATTTCGGCGCAGGCATTGCTTGTACTGGTACAACTGCTTTTCGAAACATTCTACCTGCATCTCGAAGCCAGCAAATCGAACAGCAGGTTTGCCGCCTTCCTCGATTTCAACCGCATCCGCGAAAGCCTCCGCTCTACTTTGTACCTCTTTGCAGCCATAGCCTGGTTTGTCATCTTACTGCGCAACCTGAACATCTATGCCATTATCCGCGACGAAGTACTGGCTTTCCTGGAAGCAGAACGCAAGCTGGGAAACACTACTTTCAGCTTTTCCAGCATCTTCATATTCATTGCGGTGATATGGGTGGCTTTCCAGATCAGTAAGGTAATGATGTTCATCTTCGGGCATCAGGATGGCAGCGGCTCCGTGAAAAAGAACCGGTGGAACAGCGCCGTGCTGCTCATCCGCCTTGGCGTGCTCGGCGCAGGCATCCTGCTGGCGTTTACTGCCTCGGGCATCCCCATGGATAAGCTAACCATTATCATCGGGGCGCTTAGTGTGGGTATCGGTTTCGGCTTACAGAACATCGTAAACAACCTCGTTTCCGGTGTGATCCTGGCTTTTGAAAAGCCCGTGGAAATAGGGGATGTGGTAGACGTGGGGGCGCAGAGCGGCACGGTAAAGGAAATCGGCATACGCGCCAGCAAGATCGCCACTGTGGAAGGCTCTGTAGTGATCGTCCCCAATGGCGACCTCCTTTCCCAACACATTACCAACTGGACGCTCACCACCCAACTGAAGCGCAGTGAACTCATTGTAGGCGTAGCTTACGGATCTGACCTGAAGCAGGTGCAATCCCTGCTGGAAGCCGCTGTAAAAGCACAGGAAACCATCCAGCAGCACCCGGCCCCGCTGGTGGTGATCCATTTGCTGAACGACAGCTCCGTGGACTTCCGCGTGCTTTTCTGGACTGATATCAATGTTACGCTGACAATAAAATCCGAACTCCTCCGGCACATTTACGAATCCCTGAATAGCAATGGAATAGAAATCCCGTTCCCCCAGCAGGATGTTCACCTGCGGAGTGGCCCGGCCCTGACTGAAGAAGCAAAACCTGCATCCCCTGATGGCTGAAACTAAATTTCCTATTGATAAACTAAATACTTAGTTTTAAGTAAATTCCTATCCATGCGACACATATTTCTTGTATTAGCCGGCATGATATCGGCCACTGTTTCCGCGCAAGACAAGGTAGACAACGACCTCCTCATGAGCTACCTCCAGGAGCAGCAATATGACCAGGTGATACGTTATATGGAAACCACGGTGCAGCCACAACACCCGAACGGCCTTGTTATCCTCGCGAATGCTTTATACCAGAACCTGCAGCTGCCCGAAGCGGCCGTACAATACCGGAAGATCCTCGACATTGCGCCGGAACATATCACTGCCCATCAGCAGCTGGGCAACATCGCCATTCAGCAGCAGCAATATGCATCTGCGGTTCCGCATTTCCTGAAACTGACTGAGGTTCGCCCCTCACAGGCGGCTTACTGGAAACAGCTCGCCAAGGCCTGCACGAACGTGGTTGGCCTGCAGGACTCTGCTGGGGTGTATATGGGAAAAGCATATGCGCTGCAACCCAATGACCCCGGCATTGTATCATTTGTTGCGGATGAATACATGGGGGATAAAGATTTCGCGAAAGCAGACAGTGTATTGAAAAGATATTATTTGACCGACAGTGCAAATATATCCATCAATGCCATGCTCGTTAAAACATCGTATAACCTCAACCACTTTGAAGACGCAGTGCGTTTTGGCACACAGATCATGGAAGAGCGGGCATACGCTCCGATGGCATACATATATCTTTCCGTTACCTATTACCAAATGAAGCAATTCGACAGCTGTATAAAAGTGCATGATTTTATGAAGGAGATAATTGGCGATGCACCTGAGACGGTGAAGTTCTATGCCGCCATGTCTTATGCCGGTTTAAAAGATTATGAGAAGAGCAATGTTCTTTTGCTGGAATGCATCTCCAGTGCCAAATCCAAATCACTCGACAGCTACTATGCCGCACTGGCGGGCAATTTCGAACAAATGAAACAATATCGCGCAGCCATCAGCTATTATGATACCGCGTATTATTTGTTCAAAGACCCCATGCGGCAGTATGGCATCGCGCGGATTTATGACCAGCAAATTCAAGACCCCCAGCGGGCCAGAAAGCACTACCAGCTTTATCTAAAGAGCGCAAAGCCGGAATCGAAGAATGAGAAGGATATTCATACCTATGTGAAAGAACGGGTTAAAACCCTCCAGTAACAAGGGTTTCAGGAAATCTACAACGCCCGTCATGCAAGACGGGCGTTGTGCGTTATTGAAATACTTCCAATGTTATTTAAGCATTATTTGATATTGTTCAAACTTAATTGATTAAATTTAAGGCCCGTTAAAAAAACTGTATTAAACATTTAATTTATCTGGTATCATGTCGTACCCGTACCAACTCAAGAGTTTTGATGATTACAAGCAGGCCTGGCAGCACAGTGTAACGGATCCTGAAGGATTCTGGGCCAACGTGGCGGACCATTTTTACTGGCGCCGCAAGTGGGATAAGGTGCTGGAGTGGGATTTCAAGCAGCCGGACGTAAAATGGTTTACCGGAGCTAAGCTGAACATTACTGAAAACTGTCTCGACAGGCACTTGGGCACACTGGGCAATCAGCCCGCGATCATCTGGGAACCCAATGATCCGGAAGAGCGCCACCGTGTATTGACTTATCGTGAACTGTACAATAAGGTATGCCAGTTCGCCAATGTGCTGAAGAATAATGGTGTGAAGAAAGGCGACCGTGTATGTATTTATATGGGGATGATCCCCGAGCTGGCAATCGCCATACTGGCATGTGCCCGCATCGGCGCCATCCACTCCGTGGTATTCGGCGGCTTCAGCGCACAGTCTATCGCAGATCGTATCCAGGATGCACAGGCCAGCCTGGTGATCACCTGCGACGGTGCTTTCCGCGGCGCTAAAGATATTCCGCTCAAATCCGTGATCGACGATGCACTGATGGCTTGCCCTTCAGTAAAAAGAGTGATCGTTTGTACCCGTACCCGTACGCCGGTGAGCATGCTCAAAGGCCGTGATGTATGGTGGGAAGATGAGATCAAAGCAGTTGAAACCATGGGCAACCCGCCCGTGCCGGCCGAAGAAATGGATGCGGAAGATATGCTCTTCATCCTTTACACTTCCGGCTCTACCGGCAAGCCCAAAGGCGTGGTGCACACCTGCGGCGGATACATGGTTTACGCCAATTACACTTTCATCAATACATTCCAGTATCAGCCCGGCCAGGTATATTTCTGTACGGCGGATATTGGCTGGATCACCGGCCACAGCTATATCGTATATGGTCCCCTCAGCGCAGGCGCTACTACCCTGATGTTCGAAGGCGTGCCTACATACCCTGACGCCGGCCGTTTCTGGGATATCGTTGACAAGTTCCGTGTTAATATTCTCTACACCGCACCAACAGCTATCCGCAGCCTTATGGGCTTTGGCCTTGGCCCGGTGAATCATAAAGATCTCAGCTCCCTCACTACCCTCGGTACCGTGGGTGAGCCTATCAACGAAGAAGCCTGGCATTGGTATAAAGATCAGATCGGTAAAGGCAGATGCCCCATTACCGACACCTGGTGGCAAACGGAAACGGGCGGCATCATGATCGCTCCTATTGCTGGTATTACTCCGGAAAAACCGGGCTACGCCACCCTCCCGCTGCCGGGTATACAACCCATCCTCGTGGATGAGAACGGACAGGAAATCACCGGCAACGGTGTTAACGGCAACCTCTGTATCAAGTACCCCTGGCCGGGTATGATCCGTACCACCTACGGCGATCACGAACGCTGCCGCACCACCTACTTCTCTACATACGAAAACCTCTACTTCACCGGCGACGGCTGTCTTCGCGATGAAGACGGATATTACCGTATCACCGGCCGTGTAGATGATGTGCTTAACGTAAGCGGCCACCGTATTGGTACCGCCGAAGTGGAGAATGCCATCAATATGCACGCCGGCGTTGTGGAAAGCGCGGTGGTTGGCTACCCGCATGAGATTAAAGGACAGGGTATCTATGCTTACGTTATCGCGGAACTTCATGTGAAAGATCCCGAGCTGACGAAGAAAGATATTATGCAAACCGTAGCCCGTATCATTGGGCCCATCGCCAAGCCGGATAAAATCCAGTTTGTAAGCGGCCTGCCGAAAACGCGCTCCGGCAAAATCATGCGCCGCATCCTCCGCAAAATCGCGGAAGGTGAGCTGGACAACCTGGGCGATACTTCTACACTGCTCGACCCTTCAGTTGTGGAAGAAATCAAGCATACCAGATTGTAATAACTTACTGCACATACCAACTAAAAGAGGGATACCATGGTATCCCTCTTTTCTTTTATATGGTTAACGTGGTATCTCGTTATGGCCTGATCACAACCGGTGTGCCTACCTTCACAACTTCGAAGATCTCATTGATATCTCCATTCTTAAGGCTGACGCATCCCAGCGTCCAGTTGATACGCTGATCTACATAATAATCCCTTATACCGGATGCATATTCCACACCATGCAGCCCGATGCCGCCGCCAAGATCAGCCCCCGGCCGTGCTTCCCCGCGCGATACCCGGCGTGCATGTTTCTCCATCGATTCATTGTTGGGATAATCCAGCAGCATGAAACGGCTCCACCGGTTATCTACCCGCTTCTGAGCAATGCGAAAGGTCCCATTAGGTGTGCGCTTGTCTCCCTCCACAAACTTATCCGACTGATCGTTACTGCCGAATACCACTTTATAGATTTTCAGCAAAGTAACATCCTCATACACATACATCCGGTAATCACTTTTATCGATCAGCAAAAAAACTTTCTCCGCATTGATACGGGAAGGGTTCAGCCGAACGCTGTAGAGATCGGAATTATTGTGCTCAAACGCAAAAAGCGGCAACAGGATGGACAGACAACAAAAGCGCCACATGGATATACAGTAGGTTATTTTCTGGATTAACGCAGGCTACATCCGAATATTGTGCAAACAAAAAAGAGCGCCCGGGAGCGCTCTTTCAAGTGATTTAATATCAATGCGGATCAATATCCAAAAATTTCTTCAAGGGAAAGTTTCTGTACTTCTCCGTATTTCTTCAGCTCATCGGCCTGCAGCTTTTTCTCGGAAGCCACAATGCAATAAGTGTAAGGCTTACCAGATACTTCCTGCTGGTGGAGCTGCTTCAGATCGCTGAACTGCAGTTGTGCTGCCCGTTCGTAAACTGATTTGCGGATGTCTGTATCAAGGCCCAGCTTTTGGGCATTGATATAATTGAATACGATTCCATCCTGCGTAATGCGTTCGGTTTCTATGCCTTTGCGCATGCTGCTGCGGGCTGTTTCGAAAGCCTTATCAGATTCAGGAAGCGTGGTCAGCAATTCATTCATCCCCACAATGGCATCGTTGATCTTATCGGCCTGGCTGCCAACATAAGCGAGCATGGAATAATGATCGTTCTTCTTCACGGGTGAAGCGTAATAGGCATACGTTGAATATGCCAGCGCTTTGGATTCGCGGATGGTCTGGAATACAATAGAACCCATTCCATAACCGAAATAGTTATTATACAAATCCACTACTGCCGTGCGGGAAGGATCGTAAGCATCGGTGTTACGCACCCAGCTTACCTCGGCCTGCACCATATCATAATCGGCAAACAGCACCTTATTACCGGCGCTTACCGTACGGGTAAACTGCGTGGCGGGTTTGGCTTCTTTGAATGATGCGGGCTGCCTGTGCAGGCGTGCCACGGATGATGATACATCCGATTGGGAAGCCGGTCCGTAGTAAATCACGCTATGCCGGTAGTTAGCCAGGTCGTGCAACTGCTGTACCAGTCCTGCTGCTGTAAGCCCCTTTAGCTCATCGTTGGAGAGCTGCGAATTGAAAGGGTTTTTGGCGCCATAAGTGGCATAGCTGCGCAAGCCTGTAAGGATAGACGATTTGTTCAGCTTATTGTCTGCCCGGGTTTTAAACAAACGGTTCTTCAATCCGGCGAGCACCTGCTCGTCGGCCTTGCACTGTGTGAGCAGGTGATCGAACAGCTCAACGGCTTTATCGAAGTTTTCCTGGAGACCGGAAATAGTGACGGTTGTTTCCTCATTGCCAACATTTGTGCTGAAGTTGCAGGCGATCTGGTAAAACTGCTTGCTGATCTCTTCGGATGAGTATTTATCGGTACCCGTCAATTTCAGGTATTCAAGTGCAGTTGCCAGCTGGCGGTCGGCAAAGTTACCCATGTCAAACCGGTAATGGAGGCGGAAGAGGCTGTTGTCTTTATTCTGGACATACAGCAGTTCTGCAGAACCGGCTTTGCCTTTTTGGATATCCTTCTGGAAATCGAGCCAGAGGGGCTTAACCGGTGTTTCCGGCATATCCGCTACATTCCGGAGGAAGTCGGATTGAGCATCGCGGTTAACGGCTACCGGGGTAATGGGCGGCTTCTCTACCTTCTCGATGTTCTTGTCTTCGCCTTTGCGCTTATAGAGCAATACATAATTGTTGTTCAGGAAGCGGGCGGCGAAATCGGTGATGTCTTTCCTGGTGACCTTACTCATTGCATCTATCATGCCCACATCATAATTCCAGTTTTTACCCTTATGCTTGATAAAAGCATCCATGAGTGTATTGGCGCGGGTTTCATTGCTTTCGAGGCCCTGTATCTCATCGAGCTTAATGTTGTTCACAATGGCTTTGATGAGGGATTCGTCGAAGTCGCCGTTACGGAGTGCTGTTAGTTGGGAAACGAGCAGTTCTTTCACATCATCGAGCGACTGATCCTGTTTGGCGCGGCCGTTGAGGGTGAACACGGCGTAGTCTTTCCAGGGATACAGGCTGATAGATGCGCGGAGTACTTTCTGTTGTTTGTTGAGATTGAGATCGAGCAGGCCTGCTTTGCCGTTGGAGAGCACATAAGCAACCACGTTAAGCAAAACGGTATTGCGCGTGTCGTTAGACCCTGGCATGCGGAAGGCCATGCTGATGTTCTCCGCATCTGGTCCGAATACATCCTTCACAATTGGCTGGGCAATCGGCGCTTCCTTAGGGCCGGTGTATTCTGTAACAGGTTTGGGCTTCATGAAGCTGAAAGCCGCGTCTACCTTTTTGATCACATAATCCGGATCAAAATCCCCTGCAAAGATGACCGACATATTATTCGGTACATAATACTTGTTATAGAACTTACGGATCTCGATAAGCGAGGGGTTCCGCAGGTGTTCTACGGTACCGATGGTGGATTGCTGGCCGTAGTTATGAGTGGGGAAGAGGGTGGTGAGGGTGGTTTCGTATACTTTTCTGCCGTCGTTATCCAGCCCGCGGTTCTTTTCTTCATACACGGCTTCCAGCTCGGTATGGAAGATGCGGAATTGCGGATCGCGGAAGCGCTCTGCCTGAACGGCGAGAAATTTATCGATGGCCGTGGAAGGGATATCTTCCTGGTAAACGGTTTCCTCTACCCAGGTGTGGGCATTGGTGTTTTGAGCGCCCATATTGGTCATCATCTTATCATACTCGTTGGCGATAGCGAATGTGGCGGCAATGCCGGATACGCTGTCTATTTGCCGGTAGATGACCTTCCGTTTGGCTTCGTCGGTGGTGTGATTGTAGATATCGTAGAGTTTCTCGATTTTGTCGAGATAGGGCTTTTCCTTCGCCCAGTCGAGGCTTCCGTATCTGGAAGTGCCTTTGAAGAGAAGGTGTTCGAGATAATGTGCGAGTCCGGTGTGGGTGACAGGATCGCTGTTGGATCCGGCCCTTACGCCTATGAGCGTTTGGATGCGGGGATCTTTCTTGTTTACACTGAGAATAACGGATAGTCCGTTGGGAAGGGTGTAGAACCTGGCCTGCATTGGATCGCCCGGGATGTAGCGGTACTTGTAGCCTCCGGATTGCGCTTCTTTCCAGGCAGGTGGAGCGCTTTGCGAAAAGGCTGCCTGGCACAGCAGGGATGCGGATACCAGGAGCAGGAACATTTTTCTCATAAGGCGGTTGGTAGTTTTATCCGCCAAATATAACGAACCCTCAGCCATGCAGGCATGGCTTATCCGGAAAATTTCCGCTGGAAAGGATTACTGGAACAAAATATTGGTAGCCATCACCTTCCGGCGTTTTTCCGGGCTCTGGGTGGTCAGGAAAACGGTGTCCGTTTTCACATACAGCACATGATAGTGGTCTGTTACGTAAAGATTGTGTGCCTGATGCTCATGAAAAATGCTGTCGGGCATATACACCATTTCCTCTGTAGCTTCGGGAGCCGGGAGGGCTGGGGCGCTGCCTGGGATCTTAACGGATGCTGCTGCATCATCGCCTGTGCGGGTGACATTCGGGGTATCCGGTAATTTCAGATTACTCGCGTGCATCGTCACTATTCCGCCTACCACTGCAAGAAACATTAGGATAGAACGCATACTTCTCTACTTTTTGGGAGTTTGATTCAGTTTTATAGGATACATTCTTCAGGCTTGCTTTGCCATAAAACCTAAAGAAACCAAGTTTCCGTGATTGTGATTAATCGGGTCCAAAATTACAAATTAGAATCCGTTAAACCTAAAACCAACTGAAAATGGATACTGCTCGAGCCCGTAATCATGGAGGGGGGTCAGGGCGAAATTGCTATAAAGTTTGATAGGTCCGTAACCTACTTCTCCGGTTAGCCCAAAACGCCACTTATTCAGGCTAAACTCGTCGGTCAACCGTACTTTGCCTCTCTCCTCGCTTACCTGCTTGGTGCGTGCCTTCAACAGATATCCGCCGGATACGCCTAAGCTCATCTTAAACGAGCGGTTGGGCCTGGCAGGATTGCCTGTGTAATTCAGCATCAATGGAACAGTCAGGTATTGTACAAACAACTTGTTCTTTGAAAAGTTCACGGTATCACGAATGATCGTGGTCGGATAACCCGGTACGTAGCTGATGTTCCGGGCAAAACGGTAGTTGTTCATTTCCAGTCCGGCCGCATAAATGAGGTTGAACTTATGCTTGGACAGGTTCAGCCGCTGCATAAGGATCCAGAGGTTGAAATTCACCGACTTGCCGGGCATGAGCTTGAACTCTGAAAGCGATAATGGCTGGCTGGCCATCCGCGGAGCGAAGTTATTGAGGGCGGCACCCGAATAATCGAAGCTTTTACCGTAGTAATTGGGGCTTGCATAAGATGTTCCCAGGAAGCTGGAGTTGCTGGCTGCGGGGTGAAGAGACATTACCTGTGCGCCATTGTAATCGCTCCGGTCGCGGTAATTGTTAAAGCCCAGATCGAACACCAGCCATCTGGTATGCAGGTTCTTTTTGAGCTTTTGCCGGGCATAAGCCGTATCCTGGTAAGCCCTGAACACGTTCTTTCCATCGGCATTGCGGCCTTTGATGATCACCAGCCCCTTTATCTGAATGGTGTCAATCGCCTGTTTCTGCGCCATGGTGGCGGAGCAAACGAAGACCAGTAAGCAACTGAGTAAAATTTTATACTTCATATATCTATCCCGTTTTACCGGTTAGTTGGATCACTATCTGTTGTTACGTTTTTTGGCAAAAATCTTCGCCACATTGGTGAATTTATCGAGTACTTTACTTTCGATGCCATTACCCGTTACCGACAAAATAAGCTCTCCGGGAGGCTCGGCAGGGGCGGCAGTTGCCAGTGAAGCGGTATGTTGTACATCGATGGATGCTTTAACGGGGGTGGTTGCCTGTTCCCGGATTCCGGTAACACTGGAACTAATCCCTGCGTTAACTACAGGAGCTTCCTGCCGGGGAGCGGAACGCTCAAGCGTGTTCAATGCGGCAAGTGCATTGTTTGATACCGGTTCGGAAGCCTCATTTCCGCTAGGCGAAGTGGTGTTTACCGCAGAGCGGGTATCAGCAACGGTTACATTCTTCACCGGAGCCGTTTTGGCTGCATCAGCGGCACGCTTTGCGGTTGTGGCTTCTGCTAAGGCTGCAACATCTATGTTTTCAGCCGGGGTAACCGGTGTAACAGTGGCAGCCTGTGGCTGGGCAGCAGGTGCAGCAGGCTGAACCTTTGCCATGGGTGCCGGAGGTAAAACGGCGGTATCATCCGGCTGAAAGGCATTACGCAGCAGGAAGAGTGACCCTGCGAGCATGGCAGCGGCAGCCCACCAGTAACGGCGATCCATCCGTACCACTTTCTGTTTTTCCGCATGGCGGTAAAGCGCGCTTTTGTCACCATAAGAAACTGTCAGATTGGCCTGCAGGCGTGTTTTCTCCCAAACGGCGAGTTCTGCGCGAAGGGCGGGATGCTCTTCCATGAATGCCTCCAAAGCGCGTACTTCAGCAGGCGCCAGTTCGCCATCGATATATTCGAGCAACACGGAGGAATAATTCCTTTCGGGAGCAGCGGGCTGCCGGTAAAGGGATGCCTTTCCATCAAATACGGGGTTATCTGGGGTGAGTTTGACAGCCAGCAGCTGGTCCAGCTCAGCACGCACCTGGGGGTGCGTGGCCACGAAAGCTTCCAGGGCTGCGGATTCTTCGGCATTAAGCTCCCCGTCTACATAACTGTAGAGAAACTCCTCGTAATTTGATATGTGAATGTCTATTGACATAAGATCCTGATTTTGAATACCTTTACTAAATCACGTTTTCCATTTTCACGAGATATTCTTTGAGGTGTGCCCTGGCCCGGTGGAGGTAAACTTTCACCTGCGAGGCATTTAGTTGCATGATCTCTCCTATCTCTTCGTAACTATACCCTTCGTAGTCCTTCAGCAAGATGAGCGATCGTTGAACATCACTCAGCCGGTCGAGGGCTTTTTCTATGATTGCCCGTGCGTTATGTATCTTCTGATCGGTAATTTTTGCTTCTTCCCTGAACTCTTCTACCAGCGAAACGCGCTTCACCTTGCGTACATGATCGATCATATTATGGTACGCAACGGTAAACAGATAGCTTTTGGCCTTATCAAAAGGCACATCACTAACGTGTTTCCATAATATTTCGAATGCGTTCTGTACTACGTCCCTGGCATCTTCTGCATGCCCCAGGTTCTTTACGATGAACCGGAAGAGATTATCGCTGTACAGATCTACGCATTTGTTGTACTCCTTTTCCGTCATCCGGCGATAGGTTCTTTAGCGTGCTAAGTTCCGACAAATTGTTGAATAGTGCTGTTTCTCCGTTTACCCGGCAGCTCTCCAGCCCTATGACAATTCTATCGTATGCACGAAGGACCAACACCCAAATGACCGTTCTACCCGGCGCAAAGCGCCCTAAAGGGTAAAAAACCGTCATAAAGCCCGCCGGATACCTCAGCAAACAGTTCGTCTCGTCATAATCCAACCGTCTGTGATAATTATATGACGCAAACCGTGTTTTAAATGTTACACCTCCGTCAAACTTTTTGCTCCCCGGCCGATTCCCCCTTTCTTACTTCCCGATCCTCAATACATTTATTGCCCTAACTTTGTTAGATAGAGCTTAAAATAAGGTGCAACATGAATCAGAACTTTGTCAATCGTTTAAAACTGGAACTGGATGAGATCGAAAACGCCGGCCTTTACAAGCGGGAAAGGATCATCACTTCCGAGCAGGGCGCCGAAATCACCGTGGGTGGCAATACTGTCATCAACCTCTGCGCTAATAACTACCTCGGTCTGTCGTCCCACCCAAAAGTGGTAGCCGCCGCCCGTGAAGCCATTGATACCCATGGGTACGGCATGAGCAGTGTCCGGTTCATCTGTGGCACCCAGGACATCCACCGGGAGCTGGAAGAGAAGATCTCCAAATTCCTCGGAACGGAAGACACGATTCTGTATGTTGCCGCCTTCGACGCCAACGGCGGGGTATTTGAACCCCTCTTCGGCGAACAGGATGCCATCATCTCCGACGCACTCAACCACGCTTCCATCATCGACGGGGTACGCCTCTGTAAAGCCCAGCGCTTCCGTTACGAACATAATAACATGGCCGACCTGGAAGCCAAACTCCAGGAAGCACAGGGCTGCCGCAGCCGTATTATCGTGACCGATGGCTCCTTCTCCATGGACGGTACCATTGCCCAGCTCGACAAAATCTGCGACCTGGCCGATAAATACGACGCCATTGTGATGAGCGACGAATCCCATTCCAGTGGTTTCCTCGGCAAAACCGGGCGTGGCACCCACGAATACCGTGGTGTTATGGGCCGGGTAGATATTATTACCGGCACCCTTGGCAAGGCACTTGGCGGTGCTTCCGGCGGTTTCACCAGCGGTCCCAAAGCCGTGATCGACATTCTGCGCCAGCGCAGCCGTCCGTACCTCTTCTCCAACTCAGTGGCGCCCAGCATCGTTGGGGCATCCATCGCCGTGCTGGATATGCTGAGTGAAACAACAGAACTGCGCGACCAGCTGGAGTTTAACACCAAATATTTCCGTGAAAAGATAACTGAAGCCGGTTTTGACATCAAGCCGGGCGACCACCCAATTGTTCCCGTAATGCTGTACGACGCCAAGCTGAGCCAGCAATTCGCTGACAAACTGCTGGCTGAAGGTATTTATGTGATCGGATTCTTTTACCCTGTAGTGCCCAAAGGCCAGGCGCGCATCCGTGTGCAGCTGAGTGCCGCACATACCAAGGCCCATCTTGATAAGGCAATTGCCGCATTTACAAAGGTCGGTAAGGAACTGGGCGTCCTGAAATCAGTCGAAAAGGTATAATTATTGAAATATATATCAACCTCAAAGGCGGCTTCGGCCGCCTTTTTTTTAAAGTCTATGTTAAGTACCGGTAAATCAGGGTACTAAGAATTAGCCCCGGTCTAAAACAACTTAAAAGTACGGTTACAGTACAGCTAGCGTAAGATTACAGTATGGCTAGCGTACTATTACAGCGCGATGATAGCGCTATTACAGCGCGATGATAGCGCGATTACAGCGCTATTACAGCGCGATTACAGCGCGATTGCAGCGCGATTAGCGTACGATTACAAAACTATATCCCCTTGCACGGTAATGTTGCTTAAACGACTTTCATCCACATTGGAGAACCCTGTTCTAACAAATTTTCATGCCCCTGCTCCCGAATTCCTGATATGCATCAGCCCTGCTTTTCCACCCGAAGCATTACTTTTGCATTCACTGATTAAAAAATTTACGCCTTGATGAAACGATTCGGCCTTTTCCTGATCGCCGCCGCCCTTGGGTTCGGCGCATGTACGCCCAACAACGTGAAAGACGCGAAAGAGTGGCAGCAACACTTCGTAAAACATAAGCTGGAAGGCTGCTTTATGGTGTTTGATAACGGCCAGGGCACTTTCCGGGTTTACAATATCGAGCGCGCCAAAGAGCGTTTTACACCGGCCGGGGCCTTCGAGCCGTTCCTTTCCATTACCGGCCTGCAAACGGGCGCCATCAGCGATACCAATATGATTACCGCCGGTGAACCCTTCCGCCAGGCGTTCCGCAATTCCTCCCTCCCCGCCTTCCAGGAAGTGGCCCGCACCATCGGGAAAGATACCCTGCAACGCTGGATGGATACCGTAGGATTCGGGAACCATAAAATCAGCCGGGTAGATACCTTTTGGCTCGATAACTCGCTGCAGATCAGTCCAGATGAAATGCTCGGCTTCACCAAACAGCTCTATTTCAACCAGTTGCCTTACCAGCGGCGCGCCCAGGAACTCACCGCAGGACTCATGATCATGGAACAAACGGATAAATATATTTTTGCCTGGAAAGCCGGTGAAGGTAAATCCGGTAGTAAAAGGATCGGCTGGATGACCGGCTGGATCGAAGAAAATCGCCATCCTTCCTTTTTTGTACTCAACTTTGAGACAGAAGACCCTGCTGCAGAACTCAAATCACTGGGAATGGAGCTTACCCGCAACATCCTGATCAGCGAAGGATTCTACAAAGGAGAAAAATAGGCTGTTAAAAAACTGATAAAACCTTTCTTCAGGCACTTGTAATACGTTATAAAAAAATTATTTTTGAAGCACTTCCCGGCCTTTGCCCGGGAAGTGGCGTTTTAAAACATGTTAAGGTTCCAACATACAGAGTATTTATGGGCGTTTGCCCTCCTCATCGTACTGGCGCTTGCGTTTGTATGGGTTTCCTGGTGGAAGCGCCGGTCTATCCGCCGTATCGGTGATCCCGGTATGGTAGAGAAACTGTTCAGCGGATATTCGCGTAAGCTATTCACCCTGAAGTTTATCCTCATCTTCCTCGCCTTCTTTTTCGGTGTTATTGGCCTGGCCAATCTCCAGAAAGGCAGCCGGGTCGAAAAGATCACCCGGAAAGGGGTAGACGTGATCATTGCGCTGGACGTGAGTAAAAGCATGCTCGCCACCGATGCCAAGCCCGACAGGCTTACCCGTGCCAAACAGCTTATTACCAAGCTGATGGAGCAAATGGATAACGACCGAATCGGCATGGTCGTATTTGCCGGTAACGCATACCTGCAAATGCCACTGACGGTGGACTACTCCGCCGCCCGCATGTTCCTCGGCAGCATTACGCCGGATCTCATTCCCCGCCAGGGTACCGAAATCGGTGAAGCCATCCGCGTGAGCGACGAAGCTTTCAATAAAAAAGAACGTAAACATAAAGCCCTCATCATTATTTCTGACGGGGAAGATCATCAGGCCGGGGCATCTGCCGAAGCCAAAAAAGCGCTCGAAAACGGCGTTGTGATTTACACCGTGGGCATTGGCTCCCCTACCGGCTCTCCCCTTCCCGATCCGGAAACCGGCGGCCTGAAAAAAGACAATGAGGGTAATACAGTTATCTCAAAGCTCAACGAAGAAGAGCTGAAAAAAATCGCTTCTACAGGTAAAGGCATGTATCTGCACCTGCTGAATAACACCGATGAAGTGGTAGAAGCCCTCTCCGACCGTATCGATAAAATGGAACAGAAAGAGTTCGGAGAAAACGTGTTCACTGATTACAATAGTTATTTTCAATATTTCCTCGGCATTTGCCTGGTGCTGCTTGTACTGGAATTCTTCATCCCTGAAGGAACCACCCGCAAAAGCAACGCTAACAATCTGCCCGGGATACAAAAAGCGGAGGCCGCATGAAAAAGAACTTCCTCCATACCGTAAGCATCATTGCTGCAGTTACCCTGGCAACCGCCCTCCCGGCGGCCGCACAGGAAGGCTCTTCTAAATTGATCCGCCAGGGCAACGCCCAATATAAAAAGCAACAATACGCCGACGCGGAAGCCAGCTACAAAAAAGCCCTTGAGCGTAACGCCAAATCAATGGAAGGCAACTTCAACCTCGGCAACTCCCTCTATGAGCAAAAGCGGTACGACGCCGCACGCCAGCAATACGCCAACGCCATCAAAACTCCCACCCGGAAAGAAACTGCCGCTGATGCTACTTACAACATCGGTAACACTTTCATGGAAGATAAAAAATGGGAAGAAAGCATCCAGTCATATAAAAAGGCCCTCAAAGCCAATCCCGCTGATGAACAGGCCCGTTACAACCTCGCCTATGCCCAGGAAATGCTAAAGAAACAACAGCAGCAGCAAGGCGGTGGTAAAGACAATAAAGAACAAAAAGACAAGGATAAACAACAGGACAAACAGGATCAGCAGAACAAAGACAAACAGGACAAGCAGGATAAAAAAGACCAACAGGATCAGAAAGATCAGAAAGACGAAAAAGAACAGCAGCAACCCAAGCCCAAACCCAGTAAGCTGTCGCAGGAAGAGGCCCAGCGCCTGCTTCAGGCACTAGCCCAGCAGGAGAAGAAACTCCAGGAAGATAAAATGAAGAAGGTCAAAGGCTCGCCTGTGGGGGTGGAAAAGGACTGGTAATGTCCCGCCAGCCCTGTACCTTTGCGGCATGAAACTGCACGCCAGGAACATATTCCTGATCATACTGGGATCATTCATATTTGCTATCGGTATCAACTTTCTTGCTATACCCAGTCAACTCTCTGAGGGCGGGGTTATCGGTATTTCCATATTAACGCATTACATGTGGGGCTGGTCGGCCGGGGCAGTAAACCTCGCCATGAATGCCGTACTGATGATAGTTGGCTGGCGCCTCCTTAACCGCCGCACCATCATCTATACCCTGATGTCTATTTTCTTTTGTTCCCTCTTCCTTTACCTCTCCGAGGGCAACAGGCAGCCTCCTACACAAGATCCTTTATTGGCCGCCATCTTCGCGGGCTTACTCGTGGGTATTGGTCTGGGACTTGTATTCCTCAGCGGCGGCACTACTGGTGGTGCATCTATCGTAGCCCGTGTGCTGAATAAATACTTCGGCTGGTCGCTTGGCAATGCCATCCTGATGTTTGATGTGGTGGTAATTACTGCCGGTATTTTCATGATCGGCATCGAGCGTACCATGTACACTTTCATAGCCGTATACATCGGCGCAAGAGTAGTGGATTTCATTGTGGATGGTTTTAACACCAAGCGTGCCGTTACCATCATTTCTCCATTTTCTGCCATCATTGCTGAAAAAATCACCCACAATATGAACCGTGGCGCAACCGTGCTCCATGGGCATGGCGCATACACGAAAGAACCCAAGGAAGTGCTGTATGTCATCATCGGCAAGCAGGAACTGATGGAACTCAAAAGAGTGGTGGCAGATGTAGATGCGGAAGCATTTATGGTGATCCACGAAGTACACGAAGTACTTGGCCGCGGTTTCTCCATCGGTAAATAAACATCCCCTTTACATCTGTATCTCCCTTTAATTGACCACCCGGGGTATTTGTGCCAACCGGCCGAACCTCTCATTATGGTCATCCAACCAATCAAACATAATTTGAAGATGGCAGTAGGATTTCAGCAGGTATTGTTCAGTAATCCTTCAGTGAACCTTCAGTGATCCTTCAGTCAAACACCCTCAAACCTATACCACCACTGAACACCACTGAAGGATCACTGAAGGATGGCAGGAGGATGTCAGTAAGTATGACCGAAATGACAATAATTGAGTGCGTGCGGGGATACAAAGAAAAAGCCACCCTGGTCGTAGGGCGGCTTTTTAGCTTACTTTCCTTTCCAAATGAAAAAAAACGCGCCTGAAACGCGTCATAATGCATGGTTTCCGTTTATCGAAATGTAAAAATAGGTCCGTATTTCTCCCCGGTGTTTGGACAAAAAGACTATTCCGTTGCATTATTTGAACACCGATTCCCGGAATTCATGTGGCGAAACACCCGCATGATGACGGAAAAACCGGCTGAAATAAGCCGGATCTTCAAAACCCAGTTCATAACAGATCTCTTTCACATTGCGGTTGCTGAACGCCAGCTGCCGTTTCGCTTCCAGAATAAGGCGGTCGTGTACCATATCTGTCACGGTTTTATTGATCGCCTCTTTGGCAATTTCGTTTAATCGCTTGGCTGTCAGCGAGAAGTGGACGGCATAAAACCCTGCCTGATGCTCCTGCCGGAAGTTTTTCTCCACCAGTCTTCTCAACTGTATGATCCGCGCATCGTGATTGTGAACATCCGGACTATTGGCCGCATTATGCTTCTTTTCCCGCTCGGCCAGTAACAGAAATGCATTCAGGTAGTGCTTGATGACACTCGTACTGCTCCCCTCTATCTGCGCGGATTGCTCGGATTGCATAAGGGTGATAATCTTCCTGAGGGATTCTGCCGCCGGTTGACTGATATGGATTGGGGCATATTCCTGTGAATCATCAAAAAGCGTGGTAAAATCGTATAAGGTTTGGCGTTCGTGTTTATTTTCCCAGTAAAACTGCTCGGTAAATGTGATACTATATCCGAAAAAGCCGGATTTGGGCAATTGGTGCACCTGCCCGGGCCGAAGGAGGAAAAGGATATTATCACCCAGCTCATACTTCACAAAATCCACAATATGATCTCCACTGCCTTTTGTGAACCAGAGAATCTGGAATACATGATGGCGATGAGGCACATCGGCAAACTCCGTTTGGAAACTCTCCATTTCGAAAACGCTGAATTGCCCTTTAAGTGGAAGCTGCTGGTAGGGTATGGTATCCACAATATTGTTCAAAATGAATGACAGATTGTTGATTGTCAGGCCCGTAGACGAAATGGTCATTCGCCGGTTACAAACTGGGCGGTTGCTAAACGTGCTAAAACTAGGCAAATTATCCTGCGAGGGCTTTACCGCTCATATAAAATAACAAAATGCACCGTTAGCTCGAACGGGGAATTATTTGCTAATTTTGAATTCGCTTCCTGTAAGGAGGCACTGATTACATTACCATCGTTTATAAAGGATCAACATCAAGCATTCATGCAATTATATTGCCCATCATTGACGAAATACGAAAGACTGGCCACTTTGGAAGTAAAAGTGGGCGACCTCATCATCGGTAATAACCACCCGATCCGCATACAAACGATGACCACCACCGATACGATGGATACGATGGGCACCGTGGAACAGTCTATCCGCTGCATCGAAGCCGGTGCAGAGCTGGTGCGGATAACTGCCCCCAGTATCAAGGAAGCCCACAACCTGCTCCCCATCAAAAATGAACTGCGGAAACGCGGTTACACAACCCCGCTGGTGGCCGATATTCACTTTACGCCCAACGCAGCCGAAGTGGCCGCCCGCATTGTTGAAAAGGTGCGTGTGAATCCCGGCAACTATATCGACAAAAAGAAATTCGAACTGCTGGAATATACCGATGCCGAATACCTGGAGGAGATCGACCGCATCCGCGACCGTTTCACTCCCCTGGTAAACATCTGCAAGGAATATGGGACCGCTATGCGCATAGGCACCAACCACGGCTCCCTCAGCGATCGTATCATGAGCCGCTATGGCGATACCCCGATGGGTATGGTGGAAAGCGCAATGGAGTTCCTGCGCATCGCAGAAGACCTTCATTACCGCAACATCGTACTGAGCATGAAAGCCAGTAATCCGCAGGTGATGGTACAGGCTTACCGGCTGCTCATAAGCACCATGCAGCAGGAGCTTGGCCATTGCTACCCGCTCCACCTCGGTGTTACCGAAGCGGGCGACGGGGAAGACGGCCGCATTAAATCGGCCGCAGGTATCGGTACTTTACTGGAAGATGGTGTGGGCGATACCATCCGTGTATCCCTCACCGAAGATCCGGAGCTTGAACTGCCCGTGTGCCGCGATCTGTTGCGCCGGTACGAGCAACGTACCAACCACGCACCCATAACACCCATTACTGATCCGGAAAAGCTCCCTTACTCTCCTTTCCAGTTCGCAAAGCGCGAATCTGCAGCCATTGGCAATATTGGCGGAAAGCAGGTGCCTGTTGTGGTGGCAGACTTCCGTCACATCCGTGCTATTACTCCCAAAAACCTTGAAGCCATAGGCTATCAGTATGACGAGGCTACCGATAAATGGAACATCAGCGATGGTGCTGCCGATTATATTTACACGGCCGATCAGATCCTTTCATTTGCGCTGCCCGGTACTTTGCAGGTGATCACCAGCTACGAAACCTGGCAATCCGCAGATGATAAATCGAAATACCATCCTTACTTCAAGGATATCTCATCACTGTCGAATACGCCAGCCGGTTTGCGTTTTGTGCAGGTGGATGCGGCACAATTCAATGAAGGGCTTCTGGCATCACTGAAAGGCCTTCCAGACAACGTAGTGCCTGTAATTGCGTCGGGCAATGCCCACGCCATGGCTTCCGTCCGGAGGTTGCTGACAGGGATGATGGAACAAAAGATTACCCTGCCGGTAATCCTTCAGAGCAACAGTACACTGCAAAATGCAGATGAAGACCTTATCCATTTCGCAACCGAAACCGGCGCCCTGCTGCTGGATGGTTTCGGGGATGGACTGTGGCTCACGGCGGCAGAGGGATCATCTTCCCCGGCCACGATCAACAATGTGGCGTTCGGGATCCTCCAGGCCACCCGCTCACGTATCTCCAAAACAGAATATATCTCCTGCCCATCCTGCGGCCGCACACTGTTTGATCTACAGGAAACCACTGCACGCATCCGCGCAGTAACCAACCACCTGAAAGGCGTAAAAATCGCCATTATGGGGTGCATTGTAAACGGTCCGGGAGAAATGGCAGATGCAGATTTCGGGTACGTAGGCAGCGGGGTTGGTAAAATCACGCTTTACCGCGGGAAAGAAGTGGTGAAACGTGGCCTCAGCAGCGAGGTAGCTGTTACTGAACTCATCAACCTCATTCGCGATAACGGAATGTGGGTGGATGTGAAATAATCCTTCAAACATCTTTGCAAATAAAAAAGGGCCCTGGCTTAGCCGGGGCCCTAAAACTGTAACTGGGGTTAACTGAACAGTGTGTACCTTAACTTTCTGAACTGCTTTTTTGGGGCTATATGCGATCTAATTGCATAGCACAAAGGTAATACCCTCCAGAGGGTATAATCAAGCGTACTACTACGCAATTTCCTGCGTGGTTTCCCTTTTTGTCAACCACCTCTGTCATGAAAATGTTATAGGAAGCAGTATTTTCCGGTACTGCGTTTGTAGTACCATCACATCAAACCACCAAAACAACTACCATGAAACGCCTTCCCATAGCGGGTTTACTGCTGTTCCTCGCTGCCTGCGGGCCTAACACTTCCCGATCAGATGAACATTCATCTTCTGAAGACAGTACCAATGCGGCTCCCGCAAACGTAGTGATGCAGAAAGATGTCGTTATCCGCCCCTTAAGTGGCTATTTCGTCAACAACACTGTTAAATTCACTGATAGTGTGCAATGCTGGGTAATCAACAATCCGGAAGAGATGAAGAAGGTTTTCGGAATGGCTAAAACGATGACAAATACAATCGACACGATCGATTTCAGTCAAAATCTACTGGCCGCGGTTGTGCTCCAGCCCAGTGATCTTACCCAACACATCGAACTTACCCGCAGCTATGTGAGTGACGACAATATGGATCTGCATTTCGCAATCCGGGTAGATACCCCGAAAACCACCTACACTAAGGCAATGGCCTGGCTCGGTGCGATTCCGAAACCTGGAGATGTTAAGCATATCCGCTTTTACACAGGCGATCGCCTGTTGCATTCCTTTAATGCTGCAGACCTTCCCGCAGCACAGGATGTACATGTGAAGCATTAAAAAAAACGGCGCCATCCTTTGGGATTGCGCCGTTCAATATATTTGTTCCGTTCCTTACCTAGTCGAGATTAGGACGGAGCCATTTTTCAGCAGTATCGAGATCCCAGCCTTTGCGCCCGGCATAATCCTGCAGCTGATCCTTCTCGATTTTACCCAATCCGAAATACTTGGATTGCGGGTTCGCGAAATACCACCCGCTAACACTCGCCGCCGGGTACATAGCCAGCGATTCCGTAAGGGTAATGCCGGTAGACGCGGTGGCGCCCAGCAAATCGAACAGTTTATATTTTTCGGTATGCTCCGGACAAGCGGGGTAACCCGGTGCCGGACGGATGCCCAGATATTCTTCTGCAATCAGCTGCTCGTTGGAAAGGTGCTCTTCTGTAGCATAGCCCCAGAATTCTTTCCGCACTCTTTCATGAAGCAGTTCCGTAAATGCTTCAGCAAGGCGGTCGGCCAGTGCTTTGAGCATAATACTGGAATAATCGTCGTGTTCTTTCTTGAACTTATCCAACCACTTTTCGATGCCTTCCCCTGCTGTTACGGCAAAGCCGCCAATCCAGTCCTGCTTGCCGGTTTCGGCTGGTGCAATAAAGTCGGACAGGTTAATGTTGGGTTGGCCGGGGGCCTTCTTGATCTGCTGCCGGAGGAATTCCAATGGCACCTGTGCACCGTCTAATGCAGTAGCATTAACGGTATCTGCACCATTGGAGTTGGCGGGGAACAGACCAATAACTGCACGGGCGATGAGCCACTTCTCGTCAACGATCTTTTTCAGCATGGCCTGTGCATCGTTATAGAGATGCGTGGCTTCCTTTCCTACCACTTCATCCTGCAGGATAGCAGGGAATTTCCCATGCAGCTCCCAGGCTATGAAGAAGGGTTGCCAGTCGATGTACGCAGCGATTTCGCCGAGGTCATACTCCTGGAACTCGGTGATACCCGGCTTAATGGGTTTTACCGGGTTGAATTCGTTCCAGTCAATTGCAACTTTATTCGCTCTTGCATCAGCAAGGGTGAGATATTGCTTGACGGGCTTTTTATTCTTGAATTGCTCGTTGAGCTTGTGGTATTCTTCTCTTACGCCATTCAGGAAGTTCTTGTGCAGCGATTTGTTAAGCAGGTTACCTGTAACAGTTACACTACGCGACGCATCGAGTACATGCACCACACCATTATCGTATTCCGGAGCAATCTTCACTGCGGTATGCGTCCTGGAAGTGGTGGCTCCGCCGATCATCAGCGGAATATCGAAGCCCTGGCGTTTCAGTTCACGTGCGATGTGAACCATTTCATCAAGGCTGGGGGTAATGAGTCCGCTCAAACCGATGATATCAACTTTCTGTTCACGGGCAGCCTGAAGAATCTTTTCCGCGGGCACCATAACGCCGAGGTCTATGATATCGTAACCATTACAGCCAAGTACTACGCCCACGATGTTTTTACCGATATCGTGTACATCGCCCTTAACGGTGGCCAGCAGGATTCTTCCGGCAGATCTGATCTCGCCGCCATTCTCCGCTACCATTCTTGCTTTCTCTTCCTCGATGAAAGGCGTGAGTACGGCCACGGATTTTTTCATCACGCGGGCGCTTTTCACTACCTGCGGGAGGAACATTTTACCACTGCCGAACAGGTCTCCCACGATGTTCATACCATCCATGAGGGGGCCTTCAATTACTTCGAGCGGACGGGGATATTTCTGACGGGCTTCTTCTGTGTCAGCTTCAATGTAATCTGTGATGCCGTTTACGAGGGCATGGCTGAGGCGTTCCTCTACCGTACCCTTGCGCCAGGTTTCATCTTTCTCAATCACTTTTCCTTTCGCCTTCACGGTTTCCGCATAAGCGATAAGCCTTTCCGTAGCATCGTCGCGGCGGTTGAGGATAGCATCTTCTACCAGTTCGCGCATTTCGGGATTGATCTCATCATAGATCTGGATCATACCCGCGTTCACGATACCCATGTCGAGTCCTGCGCGGATAGCGTGGAAGAGGAATACGGAGTGCATAGCCTCCCGCATTACATCGTTACCACGGAAAGAGAATGAAACGTTACTGACGCCGCCGCTGATTTTGGCGAGTGGCATGCGTTGCTTGATCTGGCGGCAGGCTTCAATGAAATCTACCGCGTAGTTATTGTGCTCTTCGATACCGGTGGCGATGGCGAAGATGTTTGGATCAAATATTATATCCTGCGGATCGAACCCAACCTTGTGAACAAGGATGTCGTAAGCACGCTGGCAGATGGTAACGCGTTTGTCGAGCGTATCGGCCTGACCGTTTTCATCGAAAGCCATTACCACAACGGATGCGCCGTAGCTTTGGCAAATGATGGCCTGATCGATGAACTTCTCCTCACCTTCTTTGAGTGAGATGGAGTTAACGATACATTTACCCTGAAGGCATTTAAGCCCTGCTTCGATAACGGTGAACTTACTGGAGTCGATCATTACCGGTATGCGGGAAATGTCCGGCTCGGAAGCGAGCAGGTTCAGGAAGGTGTTCATGGCTTTTTCCCCGTCCAGCAGGGCGTCGTCCATGTTCACATCCAGTATCTGTGCGCCGTTTTCCACCTGTTGGCGGGCAACGGAAAGAGCTTCTTCGTATAATCCTTCGCGAATGAGGCGCGCGAATTTTTTGGAGCCGGTAACGTTGGTTCTTTCTCCGACGTTGAGGAAGTTGGTTTCTGGCCTCACGACGAGTGGTTCGAGGCCACTGAGCCGCAGGAACGGCCGGATCGTATGTGTTGTACTCATGATGGTGAATCCCCGTTCTTATGCGAGCGTTGTTTCCACGACCGGGAGGGGCCGGGGCGCAATGTCCTTTACATGTTGAGCAATATGGCGGATGTGATCGGGCGTGGTGCCACAGCATCCTCCAACAATATTTACAAAACCTTCGCGTGCGAAGTCTTCCAGGATACAGGCAGTTTCATGCGGTTCTTCGTCGTATTCCCCGAATGTATTGGGGAGACCGGCGTTGGGATAGCATGATACATAGCAGCTGGATATCTGGGAGAGCTCCTCCACATACGGGCGCATCTGATTGCCGCCGAGGGCACAGTTGAGTCCGATGGAGAAGGGTTTGGCATGCATGACGGAGATATAGAAGGCTTCGAGGGTTTGGCCGCTGAGGGTTCGTCCGGAGGCATCGGTGATGGTACCGGAGATCATAATGGGCAACGTTGGGCGGCCCGAGTCGCGGAAGTATTTCTTGATCGCGAAGATGGCTCCCTTACAATTGAGGGTGTCAAAGATGGTCTCGATCAGCAGAATATCCGCTCCGGCTTCCGCCAATGCCTTCACCTGGTCGTAATAAGCATCTACCACCTCATCGAACGTAACTGACCGGAAACCCGGGTTATTTACGTCAGGCGAAATGGAGAGCGTTTTGTTGAGCGGACCAATGGCGCCGGCAACGAAGCGGGGCTTGTCGGGGTTGCGGGCAGTATAATCGTCTGCCGCAATCCGTGCTATTTTCACGGAAGCGGTGTTCATTTCAATGGCCAGATGCTGGAGGTCGTAATCGGCCTGAGCAATAACGGTTGCGCTGAAAGTGTTGGTTTCGATAATATCTGCTCCGGCTTCCAGGTATTCACGATGAATGGCTTCGATAATATCGGGCCTTGTGATGGAAAGCAGCTCGTTATTACCCTTCACGTCGGAATGGTGATTAGCAAGGCGCTCCCCTCTGTAGTCGGATTCCTGGAGTTTATATCGCTGGATCATGGTTCCCATGGCCCCATCGATGATGAGAATGCGCTCTGCGGCGCACTGATGCAAAGATTTCATGGCTTGTACGTTTATTAGTTACACTTAAGAGATGAAACCCGGGGCCGAACAATAAACAAATCCACCTCCGGGCATTTGCAAAGATAGAAAACTCCTACATAATAAATGATACACTACGGATAGTTGTTGGACTATTGCATAAAGGAACTTTTTTACTCATCGTAAAGCATTGTATTACAAACAAATACGAACGTACTATTACCTCTTGGTAAAAATTTATTTTGGTTAATCTGATTAGTCTACTATATTTGTAGGGTAATACAACGGAATCAAAACAGGAACCAACCATTAAAACTCATTGAACGATGCTTTTACAGGAAAGATCAACGGAACCGGGCACACGCCACAGGGCGTTCTCCTACCACTGCCGGCCGGCAGCTGGCTGTTGTTATATGTGCCGCTGATGCCAACCCACATCATCAGAAACATATTCAGCAACAGGTAAATCCGAAAAAAATGAACAACAATGATATCCGGCAGCTAAGCCGGCATCTCGCGAAGCTTGGCCTCGAACAGGTTGTAGCTGAGCGCACCGCTACCGGCGGAGGATTCAGGATCGTGTATGTGAACCCTCATGCGTCTGCCTCGCAGACGAAGGGCAAGTTCCGGCCGGACAAGCAGGTGAAGAAATCTTCCTCTTAAGCTGTAGTTGACATAATGCAACAATTGCGTATTCATAACGTGGAATAGTTACCAGAGACAGGTGTTTTCGAACACCTGTATTTTTTTATACCATACGTCCATCGCTATCTGTCGGTCCAGGCAAGGCAACAAACGCTCAGCTTCACACCGGGAGCTTTTTCGAGGATAGCCCGGGCACATGCCTCCATTGTAGCGCCTGTTGTCAACACATCATCTACCAGCAGGAGATGTTCATTTTCCAGTTGCTGACCTGCCCAGGAATAGCCTGAAGCAACATTCTCCCAGCGGTCTATACGCGAACGCTTTGTTTGCGAACCTGCTTTTACAGTGCGTACCAGCCCACGCATACCCGGAGGAAAGCCATTAACACCAGCCATTCCCTCCATCAGCGCTTCCGACTGGTTATATCCGCGTTTCCTGAGCTTTGATGGATGCAGCGGCACAGGCACTATGCCTGTCCAGTTTTCCCGCATGGGATGGGCCTGTAATTGCAACCCCAGCAAACGGCCGAGGTGTACGGCAACATCGCGGCGGCCACCATACTTGAACAAGTGTATGAGCGATTGCAAGCCCGACTCCCTGCCAAAAACATAACCTGCCGAAGCAAACTCAAGAGGAACTCTGCCCCAGAGCGCTTTTTCAACCGGGTTGCCCCGGATGTCATGAAACCCCGACACCGGGAGGCGCATGGAACAGCTAAGGCACAGCAGTTGCTCAGCATAAGTAAGTTCCTGACTGCATATCTCACAAACATGTGGATACAACAGTTGCAATACGGAACGCAACATAAAGGTGAGTTTTGGGTTAACAAATCATATCTTCTGCCTGGTTAGAATAGTAACCGGTAGACTTCATCCACCCGGCCGAGTGGCACTACTTCAATGTTTGATTTACTGAAATCGAGACCCTTTTTGTTATATCGGGAGATGAATATTTTTTCGAAGCCCAGTTTCTCCGCTTCTGCTATACGCTGTTCAATACGGTTAACCGCACGGATCTCCCCACTGAGACCTACTTCGCCAGCGAAGCAAACTTTATGGGAGATACCCACATCTTCATAAGACGATAACAAGGCACAAAGTACCGCGAGGTCTATTGAAGGATCTTCCACACGTAAACCACCGGCTATATTCAGGAATACGTCTTTCATACCAAAGTGGAACCCACCCCGCTTTTCGAGTACGGCAAGGAGTAATTGTAATCTCCGCAGATCAAATCCTGTAGCGGTACGCTGTGGTGTACCATATACTGATTGCGTCACGAGGGCCTGCACCTCCACGAGCATGGGGCGCAACCCTTCAATTGTGGCGGCGATGGCAACCCCGCTCAACATATCATCGCGCTGGGAAATGAGTATCTCCGATGGATTGCTGACCTGGCGCAACCCTTCTCCGGTCATTTCATAAATACCCAACTCAGCAGTAGAGCCAAAGCGGTTCTTGATGGTGCGAAGAATCCGGTATGCGTAGTGCTGATCGCCTTCAAACTGGAGTACTGTATCTACAATATGCTCGAGAATTTTAGGGCCGGCAATGGAGCCGTCTTTCGTAATGTGTCCGATGAGAAAAACAGGCGTGTTGGTTTCTTTCGCAAAGCGCTGCATTTCTGCGGCAGTTTCGCGTATCTGAGAAACACTGCCGGGTGCCGACTCTATTAGTGGTGACTGCAGCGTTTGTATTGAATCGATGATTACGAGATGGGGTTCAAGTTTCTTTATTTCCTGGAAGATAGTTTGTGTGGATGTTTCTGTCAACAGATAGAATTCTTCGTTTTGAATCTTCAGCCTGTCTGCCCGCATTTTTATTTGCTGTTCACTTTCTTCTCCACTCACGTAGAGTGTTCGCACACCTTTGAGTAATAGCGCGTTTTGCAGGAAGAGCGTGGATTTCCCGATACCGGGTTCTCCGCCGACAAGTACGAGTGATCCTGCAACGATGCCTCCGCCAAGTACACGATTTAGTTCATTATCGGGTGTATGCAGTCGCTTTTCTTCTATTGCTTCCACATCCGATAAATGCACCGTTTTCGGCAGTCTTGCATCTTCTGTTTTCCAGCCTTGTTGCCTAAGTGGCAACTCTTTCTGCACTTTTTCTTCAACGAATGTGTTCCACTGATTACATGCGGGGCATTTTCCGGTCCATTTCGCTGATTCATATCCGCAGTTCTGACAGAAAAAAGCAGTTTTGATTTTACTCATTTAACAAAAATAATGGGAAAAATATTGAGCGAAGAGAAAATGGATTTTGGCATAAATGAGAAAAGAGCCAACGGAAGATTCCGCTGACTCTTTCTACTTACTAACCCATTAAATTCAGGACTAAATTACTAAATGGGATGAGAATAAAAAAGTTTATTTAATGGATGTTGATAACTTTTAAAGTGTTAATTCTTTTGGCAGTCAGTCGGCTGGAAGCCCCTATTGGTGCCTATTTCGCTTGCAGTTCATTTTCGGGCAACGTTCGTAAATCCTTGATAGCGAGGTACGCTAAAGCGGATAAATACATATGATTTTTTGAATATATTATGAATATAAATTAATTTGCATGTAAGGCTGTGAAAAGCAGGAAAACCCTTTCTTTTGCGCCAAACTGTCAGTGTTAATTTTTAAATTCCGGACAAAACCGGCTAAAATTTCATCCCCGCAACCGAATGGCAGCCCCGGGGCCGGCTGGTAAGGGATTTGATAGGAATAACGTACATTTACTAACAGCATTAAAACAAACCAAGACTCAGATGACACCAGGAATCATGATAATTTCCCTCGTTTTCGTAGGGATCAGTGCGTTGGTCAGCTGGCGATTGCGTAGCAAGTTCAAGCAATACAGCGAAGTACCTACATCTTCCGGGATGACCGGGCGTGAAATAGCAGAGAAGATGCTGAAAGACAACGGCATCTTTGATGTAAAGGTATTGTCTTCGGAAGGCTTCCTCAGCGACCACTATAACCCGGGAAATAAGACGGTAAACCTTAGTCCGGACGTATACAACTCCGCCAGCGTAGCAGCGGCAGCGGTAGCCGCCCACGAATGCGGGCATGCCGTCCAGCACGCTACCGCCTATCCGTGGCTGCAGTTCCGCTCCAAAATGGTGCCGGTGGTGCAATTCAGCTCCTATGCGGTACAACTGGTGCTGATAGCGGGCATATTGATGGTAAATATGTTCCCGAACCTCCTGCTGATCGGCATTCTGCTGTTCGGGGTAACCACATTATTCTCTATTGTTACGCTGCCGGTTGAGTTCGATGCATCCAAGCGCGCCCTGGCATGGCTGGACAGTGCGGGGATTACTTATAAGCAAGAGCACGACCAGGCGAAGGACGCCCTTTGGTGGGCTGCCATGACCTATGTGGTGGCTGCGGTATCTTCCGTAGTTATCTTATTGCAATATTTGATGATATATCTTGGTGCAAGGAGCCGTGATTAATATATAAACGTATTACAGCAATAGCAAAAGGGCCGGGCATCCGGCCCTTTTTGTTGCCCCAAAACGCCCTGAAGGCGCGGGGAAAGGTAACCATTGAAATGAATGATACAAATTCTTTATTGACTATCAATTAGTTACAAAGGCCCGTCCAAAAAAAGCCTTCCCATTTGCTGGTTATTATCAAATATCCACTTAGCTTTGCACTCCCTAATGGGCGAGACTTTAATTTTATTATCAATAAGCAATGAATACTTTAAGTTTCAAAACAAAATCTGCTAACGACGCTTACGTAAAGCGTGACTGGTACGTGATTGACGCTACCAACCAAACAGTAGGCAGAATGAGCGCCAGGATCGCTGCTATCCTGAGAGGCAAGAACAAGCCTTATTACACACCTCACACTGACTGTGGTGATAACATCATCGTGATCAACGCTGAGAAGGTTGTATTTACCGGCAACAAGATGAACGACAAGGAATATCTGACTTATTCCGGTTACCCCGGTGGTCAGAAAGCAGAAGTTGCTAAAGACCTGCTGAAACGTCGTCCTGAAGTGGTGATTGAGCGTGCTGTTAAAGGTATGCTTCCGAAAAACCGTCTTGGTCGTGCCATGTACAAGAAACTCTTCGTTTACGCCGGTGCCGAGCATCCGCATACTGCTCAGCAACCGAAGTCTTTAACTTTCTAATATTCCCTGCATAATGGAAAAACAAAAAAATACTATCGGCCGTCGTAAGGAAGCAGTTGCCCGCGTATACGTGAGCAAAGGTACCGGCACCATCCTGGTGAACGACAAAGATTATAAAACATATTTCGCGCTGATTTACCTGCAGAACCAGGTTGAAGCGCCTTTCAAGACCATTGACGCGCTGGACAAGTTCGATGTTAAGGTGAATGCTCAAGGTGGTGGTATCAAAGGTCAGGCTGAAGCAGTGAAACTGGGTATCGCCCGCGCACTGTGCGAGATCAACCCCGAGTTCCGCCCTGCCCTTAAAGCTGCAGGCCTGCTGAAACGTGACCCGAGATCAGTTGAACGTAAGAAACCCGGTAAAGCTAAAGCTAGAAGAAGCTTCCAGTTCTCTAAACGTTAATGATTGTATCATTCAATTCTTGACCATCAATTCGACAAAAACAACATGGAAAATAATACTTCATTACAGCAGCAGTTACTGGAAGCCGGTGTACACTTCGGTCACCTGAAGAAGAAGTGGAACCCCAAGATGCTGCCTTATATCTTCGCTGAGAAGAAAGGTATTCACATCATCGACCTGAACAAAACCGTAGAAGGTCTGCAGGAAACAGCCGCAGCGCTGAAATCCATCGCCAAAAGCGGTAAAAAGATCATGTTCGTGGCTACTAAAAAGCAGGCGAAAGAAATCGTTGCTGAAGCTGCCAAGCGCGTGAACATGCCTTATGTGACTGAACGCTGGTTGGGCGGTATGCTCACCAACTTCGCCACCATCCGTAAGAGCGTGAAGAAAATGCAGAGCATTGAGAAAATGCTGGCTGACGGTACCTTTGATAACATTACCAAGAAAGAGCGTCTGACGCTCTCCCGCGATAAGGACAAAATGGAAAAAGTGCTGGGCGGTATCGCTCAACTGGCACGTGTTCCTGCTGCCCTGTTTATCGTAGATATCAGCCATGAGCACATCGCACTGGCTGAAGCTAAACGCCTTGGTGTTTCTACTTTCGGTATGGTGGATACCAACTCCGATCCTACCAAAGTAGACTTCGCAATCCCTGCGAACGACGACGCTACCAAATCCATCGCCATTATCGTTAGCTACATCGCTGCAGCTATCGCAGAAGGCCTGGCTGAGCGCGCTGTTGAGAAAACCGACGACGTGGAAGAAGAAGAAGCTGACAACAAGATTCGCAAGTTCGAACTTGAAGGTGGCGACGAACGCGGTGAAAGAGGTCGCAGACCTGGTGGCCCCGGCGGACAACGTGGTCCTGGTGGTCCCGGTGGCGGACCCGGCCGTGGTGGTAACAACCGTCCTGGTGGCGGCGGTGGTGGTCGCAGCGGCGGCGGCGGTAACCGTCCCGGTGGCGGTGGCGGCCGTAGCGGTGGCAATCGTCCTGGCGGCGGTGGCGGTGGATTCCGTCCCTCCGGTGCAGGCAGACCTGGTCCTTCCAGATAATCGCTGACTTCGTCAACAATAATAGCGTGAATCGTGAATGATAAAACCATCGTTCACGATTCACGGTTATAAGATATCCCGAGAGGGAATTTCATCAAACGTTAACATATAAACTACTTATATACAATGGCAACAATTACAGCAGCTGATGTGAACAAACTCCGTCAGCAAACCGGAGCCGGTATGATGGATTGCAGAAAAGCACTGGTTGAAACCGATGGCGATTTTGAAAAAGCAGTAGACTACCTCCGCAAGAAAGGCCAGAAAGTAGCTGCCCTGCGTTCCGACCGCGAAACCAAAGAAGGCGTAGTAATCGCTAAAACCGCAGCTGACGGCAAAGCCGGTGTTGTGGTACTGCTGAGCTGCGAAACTGACTTTGTGGCCAAGAACGAAGATTTCGTGAAATTTGCACAATCCATCGCTGACCTGGCGCTGGCGAACAATACCCAAACCGCAGAAGAGCTCAACGCAGCTCCCCTTGACGGTGCAACAGTTGCCGATAAGGTAAACGACCAGGTAGCTAAGATCGGTGAAAAAATCACCCTCAGCCGCTTCGAAAGAGTGGAAGCTGCCAGCGTTACTGCTTACATCCACGGTAACTACCGCATGGGCGTACTGGTAGGTTTCAGCAAACCTGTTTCTGAAGAAGTAGGTAAAGACATCGCTATGCAAATCGCGGCTATGAACCCACTTTCCGTTGATGCGGATGGTATTTCTGCCGAAACAATTGCCCGCGAGAAAGATATCGCTATCGAGCAGATCAAAGCTGAAGGCAAACCCGCCGAAATGGCCGAGAAAATTGCTGCCGGTAAAATCAACAAATTCCTGAAAGAAAGCACCCTTCTGGGTCAGGCTTTCGTGAAAGACGGCAACAAATCCGTAGCCGATCACCTGAAGTCTGTTGACGCCGAGCTGAAAGTTTCCAGCTTCAAACGCGTAGCATTAGGATAATCGCAATTCGCAAAATATAGAGGAGAGAATGAAAATTTCTCTCCTTTTTTTTGCCTTTACGTTTACAGGGGATAATTTTGAGGCAGATTTGTATATTTAACAAATTCTGCGAATACTCATAATCATAGTTGACATGTTGCCAAAGTACAAACGAATCCTGCTCAAGCTGAGTGGTGAATCTCTGATGGGAGATAGTAATTATGGAATTGACCCGAAGGTAATTGCCCAATATGCCCAAGATATCAAGTCGGTGACCAACCTGGGTGTTCAGGTCGCCATCGTGATAGGTGGCGGGAATATTTACCGTGGTATGAATGAAGCAGAAACCGGAATTGAACGGGCACAAGGCGACTATATGGGTATGTTGGCCACCGTGATCAACGGAATGGCTATGCAAAGCGGCCTGGAAAAAGAAGGTATGTATACCCGGCTTCAATCCGCAATTAAGATGGAACAAATTGCAGAGCCTTATATCCGCCGCCGCGCCATCCGCCACCTTGAAAAAGGCCGGGTCGTGATCTTCGGTGCAGGCACCGGCAACCCCTACTTTACTACGGATACCGCCGCATCACTCCGCGCGATTGAAATTCAGGCGGACGTTATCCTTAAAGGGACCCGCGTAGATGGCATTTACACAGCCGATCCTGAAAAGGATCCTAATGCCACCAAATACGAAACCATTACTTTCTCCGAAGTATATCAGAAGTCATTGAATGTCATGGATATGACGGCATTTACCCTGTGTCAGGAAAATAAATTGCCGATTATCGTTTTTGACATGAACAGACCAGGCAATCTGCTCCATGTGATCATGGGCCGAAATGTTGGAACGCTGGTAAAAGGTTAATTCTGGTAAACTCGTCCGTACACAAGAACGGAGCTTGACATATTTAGCCGGGGAGCAGTTGCTTCCCGGCTTTTATATTGTTAGTCATATTAAGAATAGTAGTATCGGTAATTGAATGAAAAGAACAACAGATGATGCCATTTTAAACGGGGCCCCTGGCGGCCCAGGGATCAGAATCCCAATAATCACCCCTTACACCGCTTTACAGACACTTTCTCTGATGCACCAACACCTGTATGGATTTAGTAAAAGGCAGCCGGCAAAAGCCAGCCAGCCGCTATTTAAAGTGAACATTCCATGTCCACAGGGAAATGATACCTCTTTATGCACACAACAGGTACATCCCTGATAACCCAACTATATATTACGCATTACAACACCTCACCAATTGAATTAACTTATTCTCTCCACTCAAATCCACCCTGGAAAGGCCGCTTTAAACAATTCATGCTTTCTCCCAGGTCATCCCCCCGGCATTAAGCTGGAAACAGCCCTTTGAAACAATATGCCTGGGGAGGATTCCCTGGGCCACAACTAATTAAACCAAAGTGGAAATAAACATCCAATATCATTCAGCCGATAATCTTCTGTTTAATGTATAAGGGCTCCGGGAGGAGTCCCGGTGCCAATGTTTAAGGATTCGACTGTTTGAAAATAACCTGTAAAGCCTGTTATGTATTTCTAATTGAAACTGTACTGCGAGAAAAGTCATGTGCAGGAATGGATGCAGCTAACTCTTTTTGCTTCAACCACCGAAACAAACACATACCCGGGGAAGAATCCCCAGGTCTATGGACCGATTACTCGATCTTATTCGCATCGCAATTGAATTGTTTCCGTTAATAATTTGTTTATTGGAATTGATACTTAACAACGTTCACTTAAACATATGGATGTATTGTAAATACCCACCGCCTTTCACAATATGACTTTAGTAACTTAAGCGCCCATTAATGCTGTGCTGCTGAAATACCTCCAACAAATATTTTCTTCAATAGGCATGAATAACCTGTAACAACCTGTTTCACGTTTACATATGCAGCCCACCCATTTCTCCCTTTTCTCCTCGCCATCAAATTCCTGAATTAACCCGCCAATTCAATTATTAAAAAACATCTGTTACTGCATCTCCATACTAAACATGTGTAAGAGTTGCCTGGATATGAAACCTCAGGCCTCATCAGAACCAATTGAACGATAGCAAATCGAATTGTAGCGTGTTTATGAAAATCTCCTGTTACTTTTTAAGTTAGCTGTCTACTTGCACTTTACATCTTTTGTTATGCAATCATTACCGCGAACATTTCACGTCTTATATTTCAGGAAGAATGCCCCATATCTGTTTTCACTTTATCGTCTTAATAAGCCCAGGGAAGAATCCCCGGGCCGTATTATTATCCAAACGATATGAGTCAGTATGTACAGCGGAATCGATATGACACTCCGTGAACAAAAAATGTTTTCTCTGAAGCAAGATCCAATTGACTTTCAGGTACTAATTATTACCCGGAGAAGAATCCCCGGGTGTCATTTCAATCAAAGTCAAAGAATCAGTATTGAACTATTCTGCATTCATCAGCTATTTAAAATTCATTTTACGCAATCTGCCAACTTCGGGTATACCCAAGCAATCATCTCCTGATCTATTTCTCTTTCATCTTTCAGTAGCATCGTCATAAATAATAATCCGGAATGTTGATGCTCATTGTTCAGCTGATTATTGATCGGGATTCAGGCATAGTCCTGAAACATTCAGGGTAATATTGCCCGGAGAATAATCTCCGGGCCTTTACATCTCTGGCATTTGCGTCGTTGACTGCGTAAATAATTAGTTACCACTTTGTCATTCCGTTCCAATTATTCTTCTTTATAAAAATTGCCGGAGAAGAATCTCCTGGCCTGATTGTCTGTTAAACATTAAGAATTTTACAACCCCTGTAAATTCTTAGTTTTTGATTCGTTCTTAAAATGAGCCCGGGGAGGAATCCCCAGACCGGTAAAAATGGAAAATGTATGTATTTGATCTATCCTAAGTGTTTTATGAAAAAGTTTGTCTGATTATAAAATGCCCGGGGAGGAATCCCCCGGCCGGATTTCATATGCACAGGATTCTGCATCAGACAATCCAATAATATCTTCAGATCCAAAGCTGCCCCAACTGTCAAAGAACTTTTTCTTACAATACTTAAAATGTTGCCCGGGGAAGAATCCCCCGGCCATTAATATATCCCCATCTGCATGGGTTAGTTAATACCCACATCAAAAACCCTTTCGTTTATCTCTACAGACTGAAATGCCGAAGCATTCAGATTTGAAAAATCATCTTTTATTCTACCAGGTGCTATCCTTAATTGTAGCCCTGATAATCTTTTGCCATGTCCGCTTTTACTACCTTCCTTTGTTATATCCATTAAATCCTAAATAGAAAATAGTAGTACAAATCTTACGTCAGTTGAAGTAACTGGGGCCAGAAGAAGAATCTTCACCCCGTTTTTAACCTTTCAAATGGTTACAATTCCAAATTCACGTAATGGAAATTAATCTCTCGGTCAAGCCACATCCCTCACATATTTCCGGTAACCGTAAATGCTATGATGCGTGATTGCACAGCTGCACATTCTTTTATTCATCAGCGTTTCCGGCTAGATTTGTCAATACTATTCGCTTCTTCAGTACCCCTCCTCCTTTCCCGGAGGCCGCCTCCCATCACCCAATATGCCCAGTGAACAGGAAGCCGGCACATCCGGATAAAGGTTCCCCGATCCCGATTGCAAACGGCAAACGGGTAGGTTTTCTTCCTAACTATTGCTATGAAAAACTAAAACTGTTCAGGCTACCCAAACGGAGACTTTCCACTCCGCCTCCCTGATTTCCGTTCTACAACCGTGCCCCGGGATGGCAGGCAATACGGCGCTAATAAAATCGCTGGTGATTCCAGTTCATTATATTGACCGAATGCTTTCTGGTAATGAGTAATCACCGGTACCGGAAGCCCTGCCACAGGCTCTCCGCTGCCATAGAACCATGCGCTGGAATACGGATATGCCTGTTGCTCTCTGCAAAGCCCCATTTCCACAGGAGCAACATGCATATTCTCCATGATTCTTGAAGCCGCATCCAGACTGGAGATCGTCACCCGCACAGATTCCTTATCCCAAAATTGATACTTCCGGTCCGGAAGACGGCTCCGGAAATGTTCCAGCTCATCTTCATTTGTTGCACGGAGATTATATTTTATTCTACGCGCGGTAAAACGTAACATAGTTTGCCGGACGTTCCGCTCATCCCACGGAGGGCGTTGCTGCCACATGGCATGAAACTGATTCTCAAGCAACACATATCCATACAACCAGATTCTCTCAGCATTTACCAGGAAAGCCAGGCTCTCCAGTACAAACCGTTTATTGTGATCATCTCTCAACATTAAATTGTTATTATAACAGTAGGCAGTAATCAACTGCACTTTGTCAATTCGCTCAGCAGGATTTGGGTTTAACATTTACTAATGGATTTCATTACTGAATAACTTTACAATCAATCAATTCGCAGGTATGATACCCCTTCACTCATCAGGAGCATCTGCTACATGGCGGAGACGATCCGCTCCAGCCATGCAGCCATGATGCATCTAAAGGGACAAACAAATCAACAGAAGAAAGGCATTTATATAGTTGTGATATTTTCCGGATAAAACGCATATACTTACTGGTTTGTGTTTGTTATAAATGTCTTGCATAGCTTTCCCTGCCCGGTTTCAATGCCCATTACAGAACATGCATCAGGCATGCCGCTGCGCAGGCAGGACTTCAGGTAAGCGCAAGGCTTGAAGTAAAAGACTGTTTAGTTTGACCCTTATCGGATCTTTTGCCGGCGAGCACTCAACGGGGCTGCGTGAATGGCTCTTGAAATTTCACCTGACGAGATTTTAAATGTCATTGTGAAACCTGGCGTCTCAAACAATGAGTGCAATTTAGGAGGCAATTCTGAAAAAATGGCCGTTCATTTTATTCAGTTTATTGGTATGGTATTTATTCCATTTTCGCCCAACATCAAAGTATATTCAAAGGTGGTATAGGATGCTCCATCACTGCTGACAGATATTGAACCCTCCATTTTCTCTATGAAATCTTTACAGATAATCAGTGCCAGTCCGGCTCCTCTCGCACTTTCGCGTGCATATTTGCCGGGTACCTTATATTCAAAGATGTGATAAATATCCAGCTCAGAAATCCCTGAACCGCCATTGGTGACGGCAATTACTGCCCGTTCCTTTTGTGCTGCAGCCCGGATGCTGACCGGACTGGCTTTCAGGGAAAACTTGATCGCATTATGCAAGAGGTTGCGGTGTACGAACTGCATCATCTCCCGGTCTCCCTTCACCCGCAAACCATGCGGGATCGATACCTCAAGCGCCAGGCCTTTATCACGGATATCGGCGCTGTACAGTTCCACCACTTCCTGCCACAATTCTTCCAGCGAATAAGACTCCGGATTATACTCGAACCCCGTCAGCTGTGAACGAATCCAGCTCAGGACAGTTTCGAACAATTGCAGCGTATCACTCGCCATGGAAGCGATTGTATTCGCAATCTCCCGGAACTGTTCAGGGCGCAGGTCTTTCTGCCTGAACAACTCCGCAACATTTATTATATGACTCAGCGGCAACCGGAAATCGTGCGCCAGAATTGTCAGTAGTTTATTCTTGAAATCGTCGTGATGATGCAACAGCTGGTTCTTTTCAATTACCATACGGTGTACTGTGCTGATCCGCTTTTTACTGATTCTGCTATCGCGCTGGGAGCGGTAAGCAGTATAAAACAATACTCCGGACAATATGAGGCAGAGCGCCATAAAAGCAAGTATTACGATCCGGTTACGGCCTTCCATACGGTCGTAGGTTTCCGTTTGCTCCCGCATCTGACGGTCGAGCCGGAGATAGCTGAGTTCCTGATCCCGGAGGAATGATTCCATATAATCCTGCTCCTGCCGGGAGCGCAGATTTTCCTGGTGTGAGGCGATTTCTTCCAGAACATCGGCATAGCGGAGGGCGGCAGCAGGATCGGTTTTCTTATAATATTCGTACAGGGCAATAACTGGTTTTATCATTAGCTTTTTATATCCGCCAGCCTGTGCGGCATCCAGCATCCGCTGTTGATAAAGGATAGAATCAGGCCGCTTCGCAAAGGATGCATATATAACCATTTGTGCATTGCCATATAGACCGAGGTAATGCATTTTCCCGGCAGCGGCGTGTGCGGTAAGCATTTTAAGGTCAGAAATGGCCTCGTCCAGTTTATTCCCGCGAACCTTTTCGTGTGCAATGAAAAGTCCGGTATAGGTGATCATGCGGTCGTCGTGGTACCTCACAGCAATGTCTCTCGCTTTATGGAGTGCCCATCGTGCGGAGTCCGCTTTGGCGGAATCGCCGGAGAATACGATGTAATAATTGGCAAGCATGGTAGACCAAACGGAGTCTTTCAGCAGCCTGCTGCCCACTCCCATGGCAGATTCCATATACTGGCGTGCCAGGGGTTTATTGCCTTCGTAATGGTAATACCCTCCGATGCAATAGAGCGCAGTGCAAACGCCGGCGGAGTCGCCGAGGGAATTATAAAGACTGAGGGCTTCCAGATAGAGACGGTGGGCAACGGAGGAATTGTTTTGGAAAGTAAAACAGGCGCCGAGGTTGATACTTGCGTCTGCCAGTCCTTTGGGGTACTGGATACGGCGGGAAAGGTCGCGGGCACGTTCTGCATAGCGGAGGCAGGAATCGAGATGGGTGACATGATAGAGTGCGCTTATTTCGTTAAGGGCATCGTTGTATTGGTTGCTGTCTGCCGTATGAACCAGGCGGCTTTTAAGCCGGTTGATGAGAGGGGACTGAGCGGAGGTAGTAATGGCTGTTATCATCAGGCAAAAGATAATAAACAGGCCCTTTAAGAAGGGTCGGGCGGGGTTGTTGGAGGGAAGAGGGGCGACGCTGGTCATATCGTTGTGAGTTTCCGGGGGTAAATCCGGCCGGGAAACATGGCGCTGCTTATATAATATACGCAAAATCCGGCACATCAATATGTGGTTTGACAGCCGGATTCTATGTTAATAACTTGTAAACACCCCGTCCGTTCAAGAAATGAACAGAACCCTATGCTATTAGCCTGAAAATGAACAGAAATGAACGATCGTCGATCGATTGCATCACCGTAATTTACGGCCGTTAACGGAAATAGTATTCCCCGTCAGATGTATGACCGATTCAGGAAGTTACCGAAGTCTGCATCCGGGAGAAGGAATTTGACAGACCAAAAACACAACTATCTCGCTTTTTAACCAAACCTCCTATAATCATGGAAAACTTGCAAGTTCAACAATTCGGTTGCCAGGAACTCGACACAACTACCGCAAAGGAAGTGAACGGGGGCTTCCTTTCCCTCGGCCTTACTAACAACAACGGACAAATCACCGTTGGAGCACAACTGGACACCAACGCATTACTGGGTAGCCTTCCCGGCCTCCCCGGAACTGGCGGCGGCCTTCCCGGCCTCGGCGGTCTGGGCGCTTTGCTGGCTCCCGTGACCAACCTGCTCAACAGCCTCCTTGGTGGCTTGGGCGGTGGCCTCCTGCGCTAGTCGTAACCTGAACCCTGGTGGCGCCCTCGGTACTGGGCGCCACTATTCTTTTAACCATAAACCATCCTATCATGGAAAACTTGAATCTCCAGGAACTGGGCTGTGAAGAACTGACCCAACTCGAATCAATCGACACGCAAGGCGGTCTCGTTGACCTCAGCGGCCTCCTTAATGGCTTACTCGGCGGCATCCTTGGCGGCGGAGAAGGCAATCCCGTAGGCGGGCTTCTATCCACCGTGACTAACCTGCTTAACAGCATCCTTGGTGGTCTCGGTGGTGTCGTTCGTCCGCTGTAAGCCGAAAACCGGTACTTTTTAATTTCATGCAATGCAAGTGGCTGCTACCAACAGGTGTCAGCCACTTCTTTTTTCCCCTCCTCCCGCATATACCCCACCCTTCTTTCTTTCCCTGCGCCCCCATTTCACCGAAACCTGTATTTTTGTCGCAAACATCAACAGCATGAGGATCGTCACTTACAACGTCAACGGCCTGCGCTCGGCCATGACCAAAGGATTCACCGAATGGCTCCAGTCAGACCCCGCAGACATCATTTGCCTGCAGGAAGTGAAAGCCCACCGCGAAAACGTGGACTTTCAGCAGTTTGAAAAACTGGGCTACCACGATTATTGGTATCCCGCCCAGAAAAAAGGTTACAGCGGTGTAGCCATCCTCTCCAAATTCAAACCGGATCATGTTCAATACGGCAACGGTTATATGCAAAGTGATGCGGAAGGACGGGTAATCAGAGCCGATTACGGCGATATCACCGTCATAAACGCCTATTTCCCTTCCGGGACTACCGGAGAGGAAAGACAGACCTATAAATACCAATGGCTGGATGAATTCTACGATTATCTGCAGCTCCTCCGTAAAGAAAGGCCTAACCTGGTAGTTGTGGGTGATTACAACATCGCACACGAAGCCATCGATATCCACAACCCTTCTTCCAACAAAGATTCCTCCGGGTTTCTCCCTGAAGAACGTGCCTGGATGACCAAGCTGCTCAATAACGGGTTCATTGACTCATTCCGCAACTTCCATCCCTCGGCGGCAGACCAGTACTCCTGGTGGAGCTTCCGGGCAAACGCCCGCAACAATAATAAAGGCTGGCGTATCGATTATATCAACGTTACGGAACCTCTGCGCCCACGCCTCGAAGACGCTGCCATCTGGCAGCAGGTGAAGCAAAGCGACCACTGTCCCGTATTCCTAAAACTGAAACTGGCATGATAATATATAACGTTACCACCAAGGTAACCCAGGCAATCAACAACCGCTGGCTGCAGTGGATGAAGGAAGAACATATTCCTGAAATCATGGCCACCGGCCTATTTCATGACTATCGTATATGCCGGCTGCTGGAGCAGGACGATTCGGATGGACCTACCTATGCCACGCAATACTTTATGGATACCCTGGAGAACTATTATACATACCTCCAGGAACACGCTCCACGTATGCGCCAGCATGCGTTTGACCTGTTTGGGGACCAGTTTGTAGCCTTTAGAACCGTGATGCAGGTTGTATAACCATCATAACTTATCCACAGGAAATCCACTGTTTTAAATGAGGTGTTGTTTTGGCACAAAACTTGGCACAGGCGGGCGTTTCAGGGCAAATAGCATTCAAACTCAACGCAGTAGCGCATTTCAGCAAAACTATCATCCGTATCAATTCATCAAACTGAGTACCTGAATCTGCTGTAAACGTTACCTGTAGGGTTTTTCAGCCCTCGAAAAAAATTTCTGAAATTTGGTAATCTTGTAAAAGGCTTTATATTTGCTCACATCAAACATTTTCTCACTAGTTAAATCTTAACTAACTATGAACAAAGCCGAATTGATTGAAAATCTTGCCAAGAACGCTGACATTACCAAGACCCAGGCTAACGACGCTCTGGATGCTTTCACCAAAGCAGTTACCGACACCCTGAAAAAAGGTGGTAAAGTAACCCTGGTTGGCTTCGGCACTTTCTCCGTATCTAAGCGTGCAGCTCGTAACGGCAGAAACCCCCAAACCGGCCAGATCATCAAGATCAAGGCTAAAAAAGTGGCTAAGTTCAAAGCCGGTAAAGCACTGTCTGACAAGATCTAATAGTTGGAGACCCAACTTTATTAAGCAAGGAACATCAAATGTTTCTTGCTTTTTTTATTTTTGCAGTCGGAAGACATCCCTCCGGGGCGATATTCCGATTATCATTCATCAATAAAAAATCATTCGACCATGGGTAGAGGTGATATCAAAACCAAGAAAGGCAAGATCTCTAACGGATCTTTTGGTAAAAGCCGTCCGGCTAAAACCAAGAAAGCCGCCGCTGCAAAAAAGAAAGCTTAATTATCAGCAGCCAATAACGGGGGATTCCGGACATGCGCCCTTACAGGCCAATGACCGGTATCCCCCTTGTTATATACGCCCGGGTCAGGGCGCCAGTCTCTCTATCTTCCAGCTTCCATTGGCCTCCCGTGTATAACGCAGGCGGTCGTGCAGGCGGCTGCTGCGCCCCTGCCAGAACTCCACTATTTCGGGCACTACTACATAACCACCCCAATGCGCAGGGCGCTGCGGAGCGTGTGCGAGGTACTGTGCTTCCAGGGTTTTCACCTTTTCCTCCAACACTTCCCGGCCGGGGATCACCTGGCTCTGAGGGCTTGCAATAGCCCCGATACGGCTGCCCACAGGGCGCGAATTGAAATATTCGTCGCTCACATCAGGCGGCACACGCATCACTTTACCTTCTATCCGTACCTGCCGTTCCAGCTCTTTCCAGTAGAAAAGCAGCGTAGCACGGGGATTTTCCTCCAGCTCTTTGCCTTTACGGCTTTCGTAGTTAGTAAAAAAGAGGAATCCCTGCTCATCGAAGCTTTTCAGCAATACGATCCGGGCTGCAGGCTGCCCGCCGGCCGTGCAGGTGGCAAGCGTCATCGCATTAGGCTCATCGATCTCACCGGCCAGCACTTCCTGCCACCAGTGTTCGAACTGCTTCACCGGGTGCGCGGCTACTTCCCGCTCATTGAGCGAGGCGCGGCTGTAATCCTGCCGCAGGTCTGCTATCTTCTGATTGATCATATTGGCTCCTTTTTTGCAAAATTACGGGTTATTGAACCTTATGAGGCTGATGCTTGTCTCTATAACGGGTAATTTTCATCAACAAGTAAACAACACCTCCATGCATAAATACCTCCTCTCCGCCTCCATCCTCACTTTGGCGGCCTGCCAGCAAAGCCCGAAATCAAACCAGTCGGCCGACAGTACCTCCGGTCCCGCAGCCGTTTCCACTACATCTACCCCGCTCCCACCACCCTGGGCTAAAAGATTCAAAGGCTTACTTGCAGGACAGTATGTTACTGTTTTCCTGCAACGGTCCGATTCTTCGGACGCACGCGGATGGTATGTGTACGATACCCATGGTGCCCCTGTCTCCCTCACCCCTGAATATGGCCGCAATCCCGGCGACAGTATCATTCTCATGGAAGGATACGGACCCGATGACAATTCCTTACGCGGCATGGTTACCACTGACGGGCACTTCAGGGGTAAATGGACCGGCCCTAAGAATAATTACGATTTTGACCTGCCGGAAAACAACGATAGTGCCATCGTTTTCTCTCTGGTCACATACAAAGATTCGGCACGGCTGTTTCCATCAAATACCACCTCACCCGTTGCCACTTCCACTTCCTACATATTATGGCCCACCGCAGGCGCAGGTGAAGCCTCTATCACTTTTCTGCAACAATCCTTCGCACCAGGCCTCAAGCCCGGTGAATCGGCCGCAACATATCTCAAAAAGGGATCGGAAAAGTTTCTCTCCGACTATAGAAGCAATGCCAAAGATGTGGACACCGTACATATGGCCGAAGGTCCCTCATGGAGATGGAGTGCTCAGTCTGGTGACGTAGTAGCCTGGAACCAGTGGCCGCTGCTCGCCATCGAAGAATGGGTGTACGACTATACAGGCGGGGCACACGGCAACGGAGGATCTAACTTTTCCGTCTATGACCTCTCCCGCAATAAGAAACTCTCCATCCAGGACGTTTTCAAAGGAAATTACAAACCCGTGCTCACCAGCGCCCTCGAAAAGGCTTACCGGAAAAAATACAACGTTCCGGCCGGGCAGTCCCTCGAAGAAGCCGGGCTTTTTGTGAAGAAGATCGAGCCTAACAAAAACTTCTTCCTAACGTCTCACGGTGCCGTTTTCAGTTATACGCCTTACGAGATTGCTGCTTATGCGTCAGGACAGATCACGCTTTTCCTCCCATGGGAAGATATCAGGCCGGTTGTGCAGGAAGCTTACATCCGTTAAGGCCCACATTCGCGGTTTTGTGGTAATTTACGCCCGTAATTACCGGCTATCATGAGAATGTTGATTTGTATGCTTGCGGCTTGGGGAGGCCTTTCTGCCTGCCAGACCGGGCAAAAGAAAAACGCTGAGACAACCGACAGTTCAACCGCCGCTACCATAGCGCCGGTACAGGTGACCGTTGCCCATTCGTTTTATAAACAATTTAAAGGTACCCTCGCCGGTCAGCCCGTTACCCTGCAACTGATCAAATACAACCCGGGCAGATATGAAGCCTTGTATGTATACGACAAAGTTGGTGAACCCATCGGCCTGTCTTTCGTTCGCGAAACCGGCGACAGTCTGACCCTGGCGGAATATGCCGGTATCGATAACGAGAATATGCTGAGCGGGGCTTTCAACGGCGTGCAGTACCGTGGTAATTGGACCGGCAATGGTAAAACATTTGAATTTGAACTGGCAGAGAACATGGATAGTGCTATTACCTTTGATGTGCATACATTCGAAGATTCTGCCAAACTGCTTCCCAACAAAGCCAACTCCCCCATAGGCAGGGCCACTGAAAGTATGGTGTGGCCCACTGGCGGGGCAGACCAGGCTACCATTGAATTTCTGCGGACCTCCCTCTACCCTGAACTTAAACCGGGGGATATGCCCGTTCAGTCCATCAAAACTGCCGTGCTGGCATACCTCGAAAGTTATCAGGACAATGCCAAAGACCTCGATTCTTCCGACAATGAATTTGGCCCCGGGGCATCCTGGAACTGGGAAACAAATTCCTCTGCCAGCATTACCTGGAACAAGTTTCCGCTACTCGCCGTTGCCAAATTGGGATACGAATATAGTGGAGGGGCGCATGGCAACTATGGCACTTCTTTTGAAGCTTACGACCTCGCTGCAAAGAAAAAACTCTCTGTTACGGACGTTTTCAAGCCCGGTTATAAACCCACATTGGGTGCGGCACTTGAAAAATCCTTCCGCAAACTGTATAAAGTGCCGGCCACTAAACCACTCGATGAAGCTTACCTGTTCAAAAAACACATCGAGCCGAACGAGAATTTTTATCTGACCGACAAAGGCGTTGTTTTCAACTTCCTCCCTTATGAGATAGCAAGCTACGCCGTAGGACAGATCACACTGTTCGTACCCTGGAGCGACATCCGGGCCATCCTACAGGACACATATTTACCAAAACCATGAGCAATCCGCAACAGGAACAATATAATCAACGATACGACGAAGTATACGCACGCCTTAACAGCGCACAGCGGGAGGCGGTAGACAATACTGAAGGGCCTGTAATGGTAATTGCCGGCCCGGGAACGGGTAAAACACAGATCCTGGCATCCCGCATCGGCAAGATCTTACGGGATACCGACTTCCTCCCTCACAACATTCTCTGCCTTACCTATACCGACGCAGGTACCGTTGCCATGCGCAAGCGGCTTACCGATTTCATCGGGCCGGATGCCTATCGCGTCAATATCCATACATTTCACTCGTTTTGTAATGAAGTGATCCAGGATAACCTGTCGCTTTTTGAGAAAAACGTACTGGATCCTATTTCTGATCTGGAGAAGATCCAGCTGCTGAAAACCCTCATCGACGGGTTTACCAAAGAAAATCCGCTCAAACGCTACCGTGGCGATGTATATTATGACATGCGCAACCTCGCCGGTCTGTTTTCTACCATGAAGCGCGAGGGCTGGACTGTTCCTTTTATCCGTGAGCGCGTGGAAGCATATGTGGAAAGCCTGCCTGAGCGGGAAGAATACATCTACAAGCGTAACCAGGGCCGGTTTAAGAAAGGCGACCTGAAGCAGGATAAGATGGCGAATGAACAGGAAAAGATGGCGCGGCTACTGGCTGCTGTTGAACAGTTCGACGTGTTTCAGCAGCTGATGCACAAAGCCAACCGTTACGACTTCGATGATATGATCAACTGGGTGATACGCGTGTTTCGTGAAAACCCCAACCTGTTGCTCGATTATAAAGAGCGGTTTCAATACATACTGGTGGATGAATATCAGGACACCAGCGGTACCCAGAACATCCTTATCGGCCTGCTCACCAGCGGTGAGGAAAAACCGAACGTATTCGTGGTGGGTGACGACGATCAGTCTATTTACCGCTTCCAGGGTGCCAACGTGGAAAACATGGAGCAATTCGCCAATGATCATCTTGCGCACGACCTGCGCACGGTGGTGCTGACGGAAAACTACCGCTCTGTACAAAACATCCTCGACGTGTCCATGTCCGTTATTTCACAAAACGAAGGCTCCCGGCTGGTAGATAAGCTGCCCGGCCTCAGCAAGCAACTGAAAGCAGCTAACGACAAGCTCACACCCCTCAATATTCCCCCGCTGATCCGTCGGTACAATACGCCCCGCGACGAAATGGCGCATATAACGCTCGAAGTAGAGCGTATACTCGCCAAAGGAGTTATGCCCGGGAAAATCGCGGTTATTTACAAGGAGAATAAGTACGGTGAAGAGCTGGCACAATACTTCAGGCTGAAAGGCGTGCCTTTCTTTTCCAAAAGGAATCAGAATTTATTCGAAATCCCGTTTGCCCGGAAAATCCTGCAGATCCTCCGGTATATCGCTCGTGAACTGGAAACGCCTTACAGCGGCGACGATATTCTTTTCGAGCTGATGCACTACGATTTTTACAAAGTGCCCCCTATCGAAACCGCGCGCATCAGTATTGAAGTAGCGGAAAAGGGGTACAGCGAAAAATCTTCTATCCGCAAATACCTGCAGGAGTGGGTGAATACCCGCAACCCAACCCTGTTTTCCCTCGCACCGCACGATGATGCACTACGACTGGGGCGCCTCCTCGAGAAATGGATAGGCGATGCACATAACATTACCCTGCAGCAGTTGTTTTCTTCCATTATTAGTGAAGGCGGTATTCTTTCTTACATCCTTGCCAGTCCGGAAAAGATATCGCTCATGAAAGTGCTGCAGGCCCTGTTCGACTTCGTGAAAGAAGAAACCCGCCGCCATCCTGACATGAATATCGTAAAACTCCTCGAAACCATCGATCTGATGGAATCCAACGGGCTGTCGATCCCCCTCATCCAGGTTTCAGGAAACGAAAAGGGTGTTAATCTGCTCACTGCCCATGGCTCCAAGGGGCTGGAATTCGAATATGTATTCCTGACGGGCGTTACTTCCAACATCTGGGAAGACAAGAAAAAAATGAGCGGTGGCTTCTCCTTCCCCGATACGGTATTTACCACGGAAGCCACCTCCACCGATCAGCAGGAACTGCGGCGCCTCTTTTATGTTGCCCTTACCCGGGCAGAAAAGCATCTGTATATCTCCTACCCCGACTATAAGCAGGACGGGAAACCACTGGTGCCCAGTGTATTCGTGGCTGAGATCCAGCAATATCACAATCTGAACGTAGTTCCGGTAACCATGGATGATGAAACCATGTTCCAGTTCGAGATCCTGCAATATGGTAAGGAACAGGCGCCGGAGATCGAAAAAGTAGATCAGTTGTTTATTGACACCCTCCTGAGCGGCTTTACCATGAACGTAACGGCGCTTAATAATTACCTGCATTGCCCGCTTGCGTTCTTTTACCAGAACCTGCTCCGCGTACCTTCGGGCCGCTCCGAAAACACAGAATTCGGTTCTGCGGTACACTTTGCACTGGAGAAGCTATTTCAGAAAATGCAGGAGAAAAACGAATTCCCTCCAAAGGAAGAGTTTATCAAAGACTTCCGTTACAGCATGCTCCGCAGCCGGGAAGCCTTTACCAAAGAGGCCTTCAACCGGCGGATGGAATACGGGGAAGACATCCTGACCAATTATTACAACAAATACCTCCCTCACTGGAACCGCATTGTAAGCATTGAACGCAACATCAGGAACGTGGTAGTGAACGGTGTGCCGCTGAAAGGGAAGATAGACAAGCTCGAATTCAACGGCAGTGAAATAAATGTGGTGGATTACAAAACGGGGGATTATGAGAAAACGAAGAAAGACCTCCGGAAGTTTGACCGGCCCAACGACCGCAACCCCAACGGTGGCGACTATTGGCGGCAGGCCGTTTTCTATAAAATCCTGCTCGACAATTACAAACAGAAGAACTGGCATGTGGTGAGTACGGAGTTCGATTTCGTGGAGCCGAACAAGCAGAAGGAATACTTTAAAGAAAAGATCGACATCCTGCCCGAAGATATTACCACCGTAAGCGAGCAAATCCGCGAAACCTGGATCCATATCCAGAATAAGGACTTTTATACCGGCTGCGGCAAAGAGGACTGCCGCTGGTGCAACTTCGTAAAAGACAATAAACTGGAGGTGGCACTGCACACCCTGGTGGAGGAGGAAGAGTAAATAATGGCCAACAAGCAGTAAGTTTGCAAATTATAAATTCAGCGAAAAGGAATCATGAATCAATATAAACTGGGCTGGTTTGGCTCATGGATAATACTGGCAGTGTTCGGCATGTTTTTCTCGCATTGCGCCAATATTGTGCCGCCCGGTGGCGGGCCAAGGGATACCATTGCGCCAAGAGTGCTCAGTATATCACCGCCCGATTCTACCCTCGGTTTCAATGAAAAGCAGGTTACATTCCGGTTCAATGAGTATGTAGAGCTGGAAAACGTGCTGGAAAAACTGATCGTGTCACCTACGCTGAAGCGAACACCCTCCATTACTGCCAAGTTGCGTACCATAACCATGGTCATAAAGGACTCTCTGCAGCCCAATACCACTTACACTTTTAACTTCGGTGACGCTGTGAAAGACGTGAACGAACGCAACCCCATCGAGGATTTCCAATATGTAGTGTCTACCGGCGATTATCTCGACTCCCTTACCCTTACTGGCACTATTCTCATAGCAGAAACCGGCAAACCCGACAGTAACGTGGCGGTAATGTTATATTCTAACATCCTGGAAGACAGTGTGGTATCGAAGGAAAAACCACTGTACCTCGCTAAAACAAAGGGGAATGGAAGTTATCGTTTCAAAAACCTGAAACCAGGCAAATACAAGATCTTCGCTCTGAAGGAAGAAGACCGGGATTTTCAATATACCCAGGCCGATGAACTGATCGCTTTCCGAGATCAGCCGATCGACCTTCAGGAAGCCATGACGGATATTAACATGTCGCTTTTCAAAGAGCCGGACTCTCTCCGCCCCAAGTACGAGGAGCTGGACCTCCCTGCCGAGCCGGAACAGCCGAAGCAGGAGAAGAAGAAAGACGACAAGAAAAAACCCAAGTTGCTGGCCAGTGCCGAACTGAATGGTGGCCGGCAGGAACTGGGTGACAGCCTAATACTGTCCTTCAACTTCCCGCTCCGCAGCCTCGATTCCGGTGCAATATCCCTGTTGGAAGACACCACGCTCCGCCCGGTGCGCTTTGGCGTCAGTGTGGCCGATACTACGCAGAAACGGTTTAAACTCGCCTATAACTGGAAACCGGGTAAACCTTACCAACTGATCCTTCCCGCAGGCTTCGCAACCGATACCACCGGCCTGCAGACAGCCAAGGCCGACACCGTTCGTTTTGAAGCCAAAATGCTGGACGATTACGGAACGGTTACCGTACAACTTAGCATCAGCGACAGTGCGAAAGTACTGCTCCCCGAAAGCGACAGCAGCTATCAGTTTGTGGTACAGCTGGTTACCGGCGGAAAAGAAGTGAAATATACCGGTGTGGTGAAAAATGGTAAATGGGAACGCGGGCTTATCCAGCCCGGTGAGTATGAAATCCGTGTGATTGTGGATCGCAACTTCAATGGCCAGTGGGATACCGGCATCTATTACCGCAACCCGAAAAAGCAGCCCGAAACCGTATTTACCTTCAAAGAGCCCATCAACGTCAAAAAGAACTGGACGGTGCCCACTAACGTCAAACTATAGCCATTATCCGTAATTTTGCCGTATGATCTTCTCTTCCGCATTGATAGAAAATGCCGTCAGCGAGTTTGCCCGCCTGCCCGGCGTGGGCAAGAAAACTGCTTTACGGCTGGTGCTTCACCTGCTGAAGCAGGATACAGCCCAGGTGGAACTGTTTGCGGATGTAATCGCTAAAATGCGCCGGCAGATCAAATTCTGTAAAACCTGCCACAACGTTTCCGACGAAGATATCTGTACCATTTGTGGTAACGCTTCGCGTAATCATAAAGTGGTTTGCGTTGTGGAATCTATCCGTGATGTGATCGCCATCGAGAACACCCAGCAGTTCAATGGTGTTTATCATGTGCTGGGAGGCATCATCTCCCCGATCGATGGCATTGGGCCCGATCAGCTGCAGATCCACTCTCTGGTAGAACGGGTGCAGCAATATGGTGTGGAAGAAGTGATTATGGCACTTAGCCCTACCATCGAAGGCGATACTACGATTTACTATTTATCCAAGAAGCTGAAAGATTATCCTGTGAAAGTGACCACCATTGCGCGTGGCATCGCTTTCGGAGGAGAACTGGAATATGCCGATGAAATGACGCTGGCCCGGTCTCTCACGAACCGCCTCCCGCTCGAAAACTATCTCCAGCAGGGCAAATAAGCTTGTATTTCCGGAAGGGCGGCTTATCTTTACACCCGGTTTTAACCATATTTCACCCCCTTAAACAGCCAGATCATGCTCAAACTAATGCTGCTTTCCGCATTTTTCTCCATCGCTTTCGGCAATGTTTATGATTTTAAAGTGGACGCGCTCGAAGGCGGGAAGATCGATTTCTCCAAATACAAAGGCAAAAAGATCCTTATTGTGAATACGGCCTCCCAGTGCGGCAATACACCCCAATACGCTGAACTGGAAAAACTGTATAAAAAATACCAGAAAAAGCTTGTCATCATAGGCTTCCCTGCCAACAACTTTGGCGGTCAGGAGCCCGGCTCTAATGCTGATATCAAGGCATTCTGTTCGAAGGAATACGCCGTTACATTCCCCATGGCGGCCAAAATATCTGTAAAAGGCAACGACATCCATCCGCTTTATAAATGGCTGACGGAAGAAGCCAAAGCCAAACAACTCGCCCCGGAAGAAGTAACCTGGAACTTCCAGAAGTACCTGCTCAACGAAAAGGGTGAGCTGATCGCCGTTTTCAAGCCCCGTACCTCCCCTACTTCCGATGAAGTGCTGGAGGCCATAGAAAAATAATACGACATGAAGAAACACCTACTGATTTCCTTCGCAGCGCTTAGCTGTGCGGCAAGCCTGTGCCCCTCCTGCTCTGACTACGACAAAACACTGCTCGACAATTGCGAACGCACATCCATCAATGTAATTTACAATAACCAGTACGTACCCCTTAAAATGCTCAGCGCCACGCTCGTTCGCCAGCCTGGCGCAAAGGTTCTGAGCCAGGAAGCCTATTTCGGCGACACGGTTAAGCTGCTCCTCAAAGTTACCGACACCGCCTGGGCCGCGGGGGGCGGACAGGGGCACGACAGCCTTACCATAGGCACTTACCGGTACGTTCGCAATAGTAAGGATACCCTGGGCCGGGTAATTGCAGGGTTCAGGCAGGGAACGCAGCTGCAATGGCTTCCTACAGACTCTTCCACAATTACCATCAGTGCAGTGGATGTAAAACGGCGGACCGTGACCGGCCGCTATTACCTCCGTACGGTTTCTCCCGCAATGGTGATCTCCGGGGAATTCAGCGAGGTTTGTTTGCTGTCGATCCCATAATTATGCCTTATTTTTACGGCTATGTTTTTCGCGGATATCATAGGACAGGAAGGAACACGCACGCAGATATTACATGCGGTTGAAAACAACCGGCTCAGCCACGCCATGATCATGCTGGCTCCGGAAGGTGCCGGCGGTTTACCCATGGGCCTCGCTTTTGCCCAGTATCTCGTTTGTGAAGACCGTCAGGAAAATGATGCCTGCGGGAAATGCCAGGCCTGCGTGAAAGCCGGGAGGTACATCCACCCCGATATCCATTTTTCCTATCCCGTTATCCCCCGCAAGTCAGGTGATAAGCCCGTAAGTACAGATTACGCTGCAGAATGGCGGGATTTTATTGCGCAACAGCCTTACGGCAATGCTTACGACTGGCTGCAATTCATAGGTGCGGAAAACAAGCAGGGGAACATCACCGCCCATGAGTGTCAGGATATTATCCGCAAGCTGAACCTGAAAAGCTTCGAAAGCAAGTATAAGATATTACTCATGTGGATGCCGGAGTACCTCGGGAACGAGGGCAACCGGCTGCTGAAGCTTATCGAGGAGCCTCCGGCTAATACAGTTTTCATACTCGTGGCGGAAAACCAGGAGCAGATCCTGGCTACCATCCTTTCCCGTACGCAATTGATAAAGGTACACCCACTGGGTAAAGATGAGATCGTGAAAGCCCTTGTCCAACGGAACGGGGTGCCTGAAACCCGGGCAAGGCAAATCGCCACCATCGCATCCGGTAATTACCGTGAAGCCATGCACCTGCTCAACCATTCCGATAACGACTACCACGAATTATTGCGTAACTGGCTGAATGCCATCTTCATGCAAAACCGGGCCGGGCTGCAGGAATGGGTAGATAATATGTCCAGCGCCAAAATGGGCCGCGAAAACCAAAAGCAGTTTATCCGGTATTTCATCAACGTGCTGGAACATAGCCTCCGGGTCCAATATATGGACCCCGCCCAGCTGGCCTTTTCTCCGGAAGAGATCGACTTTGCGGAGAAGCTGAAGAAACTTGCCAACCTCGGGCAAATGGGAAAGATCATGGATGAGCTGGACAATGCATACTACCACATCGAAAGGAATGCTAACGGAAAAATCCTGTTCCATGCCCTGTCCATCAGGCTTCAGTACATCTTCAAAGGCCGATCCCTGCCTGTTTAGCTGTCAACAAATTAATGTACCTTTGTCCGGCTATTTCCCTATACGCCCCTTTCGAATCTGAAAGTAAATATGTACTTTTAGTGACTTGGGGTGCCAGGGATCAACATTTTTTAAATAAATAAACTGAATAATATGGCTTGTGCCGGATGTGGTACGGGTGCAGAGGGGAAGCCGTCGGGATGCAAAAGCAATGGAGGCTGTAGTAGTGGCGGTTGTAACCGCCTCAACGTCTTCGACTGGCTTTCCAATATTCCCTTGAGCGATAGTTTAGCACCATTCGATATTTTAGAAGTAAGTTTTAATAACGGCAGCCGCAAGGATTTCTTCAGAAACTCTACCAAACAATTCTTCGAAAAGGGAGAAATGGTAGCAGTGGAAGGCATAAGCGGTTTCGACGTAGGCATGGTCAACCTAACCGGGGAACTGGTAAAGTTGCAGATGAAAAAGCGGAGGGTGGAAGATACACCTGAAGTGAAAAAAGTGCTCCGCCGCGCTTCTAACGACGATATGCACCGCATGTCTGAGAACAAGAACCGCGAAAGAGACGCACTCATCAAAGCCCGCGCCATCGCCCGTAACCTGGGCCTGGAAATGAAACTGGCTGAAGTAGAAATACAGGCAGACGGCCGTAAGGCAACTTTCTTCTACACGGCAGACGATCGCGTCGATTTCCGTGAGCTCATCAAAGTATATGCTTCCGAATTCCGTGTGAAGGTGGAAATGCGCCAGATAGGTGCCCGCCAGGAAGCAGGGAAAGTAGGCGGTATCGGCTCCTGTGGCCGCGAACTTTGCTGCTCTACATGGCTCACCGATTTCAAATCGGTAAACACTACTGCCGCCCGTTACCAAAACCTCTCCATCAATCAGGCAAAGCTTTCCGGCCAGTGCGGCCGTCTGAAATGCTGCCTTAACTACGAACTGGACACCTATCTGGATGCCCTGAAAGAATTCCCGGACGATTGCGACACAATCGAAACGTCTACCGGCAGGGCCTCCCTGCAGAAAAGGGATATCTTCAAGAACCTGATGTGGTACTCCTACGACAACAGTAATAAGCAATACCCCCTCACCATCGTTCGCGTGAAAGAAATCCGCCAGCTCAACGCTCAGGGCATCCGTCCTGATGAGCTGAAGGCCGTGGAAGTGGTAAGCTCGAAGCCGAACAAGGAAGCCGATCTCGGATTTGCCGACGTAGTTGGCCAGATCAGCCTTCGCTCCCTCGAAAAGGCTTCGCAGAAGCGTAAAGCTAAAACCCGCGAAAAGCAGCAGAAAGATCAGCAAAAGGATAAAGGCAAAGGTGGTGAACAACCCCAGACCCGGCGCCCCGATGCCCGCGGAGGAGAACAGAAACCACGAGAAAACCGCGGTGAACAGAAACCCCGTGAGAACCGTGGTGAACAAAAGCCCCGCGAACCACGTCCAGACAACCGTGGAGGCGATCAAAAGCCACGCGAGAACCGTGGAGAACAGAAGCCCCGTGAGCCGCGTCCAGACAACCGTGGTGGCGAACAAAAGCCCCGTGAGAACCGTGGTGAACAGAAGCCCCGCGAACCACGCGAGCCACGACCCGATAACCGCGGTGGTGATCAAAAGCCCCGCGAGAACCGTGGAGAGCAGAAGCCTCGTGAGCCACGCCCGGACAACCGTGGCGGAGAGCAAAAGCCACGCGAGAACCGTGGTGAACAGAAGCCCCGCGAACCACGTGAGCCGCGTCCGGATAACCGCGGTGGTGAACAGAAACCCCGTGAGCCGCGTGGAGATCAACGCCCAAGAGAAAACCGTGGCGGCGATCAAAAGCCCCGCGAACCACGTGAGCCAAGGGAACCACGCGATCCCAAACCGGAAAACTAACAATAAATTGTAACTACTTTCGTAATATAGCAGAGACGCACATTTTCGTGCGTCTCTCTTTTTATTGTATCATACATGATCGGCCTCCCACCCCGATATAGCACCTACGCTTCCCTCCCTCACCGCACCCGGGAGGAAAGACTTATCCTTTTCTGGCTAGCAGCAGAAAGCCTCGATTGGGAAGTTGGCACCGCCACGCCCGAAACCCTGACCGCTTTCACCCACTTCAGCCTAAAATCCTGGAACGAACAGGTGTCTATCGACTTCTCTAACGACAATATCGAACTCTTCAGCGTGTCTACCGGCGTCCAGATCCTCGATTTCGGACGAAACCGCCAAAACGTAATCCGCCTCCTGCGCGCCCTCCATACCGTAGACGCCGCTATATCCCCCGAAGCACTGCAGTTTGCCATGGAAGAACGCCGCCCCCCTCATCCTTCCGGAAGAAGAAACGGTCCACCTTACACGCAGCCGCCGCGTCGTGAATGGATTTGCCCAGGTATTTAAACCGGTGAACGGCTATTTTGTGACGCCGATCCTCATCGTCCTCAATGCCCTCGTTTTCCTCATCATGACCAACAAATGGCTGTTCCCCGACAGCGGTGGCTGGACGCCCTCCGGCACAGCGCTGGAACGGATAGGCGCCAATTACAAGCCGCTCACCCTCTTCGGAGAACCATGGCGCCTCGTTACGGCAGGGTTCCTTCATGCAGACGGGTTCCATCTTTTCTTCAATATGTACGCGGTAATGATGTGTGGGATATACCTGGAACCGCTGCTGGGAAGGGTCAGGTTTGCCATTGTGTTTCTCCTTTGCGGCATTGGTGGGGCACTCGCCAGCCTTTGGTGGTACGATGTTACGCCTTCGCTGGGTGCTTCAGCCTCAGTATTCGGTCTTTTCGGCTTTATCCTCGCACTGCTACTGCATAAGTTTATTGAACCCCGCGAGCGGAAAGCCCTCCTGGTCAGCATCGGTATCTATCTGGTAATGAACCTGGCATCCATCTTCTTTTCCACCAACTACGACCACGCCGCACATTTCGGAGGCCTCTTCTCCGGATTGCTCCTCGGGCTCCTGTGGCTGCCCGCCCTCCGGCCACGCACCTCCCTGAAAAGAAAAACCATCTTCATCACTATTGGATTACTGGTATGTGCAGGTTTGTTCACCATGGCTTTCATCTTTGCACCGCGCGATGTGAAGGAATACCTGGAGAAACGGTCCCAAATGGATCAGAATTACCTGCTGGCATCCGGTGCTTACCGCGCCCGTACCAACGAAGAAAGAATGAAATGGCTGAAGAACTATGCCATTTACTATATGGACGAAAACCTGCGTATCATGGACGAGATCGATCAGATGCGCCTGTCGCCAGACTCCCGGAAACAAAACCGGATCTTACGGAAGATATATTCCACGCAAAAGCAGCTCTTCGTATGGAACTACAATACCCTCGCAAAAGGGCATAACCCCTACGATGAACAGATCCTCAAAGCCCTTAAAGAGCTTGACAAGCTGCAACAGCAGCTGGATTACTGATAATTACTTTTCCTCCTCGAAATAGAGTTTGTAATAATGCATGCTCCGTTCCTCATCATACCCCCGCTCGATCAGTTCGCGGTTGCCGTGAACGTACACATGGAAGTTGCGGTCGAGCTTAAGAATGCTCTTGAAGAATTTCTGGCCTTTCTTAAATGCCGGATTGCTGATCTCGAACTCGTCAGGCACATCCAGCTTATATTCATTACGGTAATGGTCGCGGTAATCACGGAAAGCATCCACGGCATCGGGGTGCCCCAGCACCTCTTCCGCAAATTCTTCTACCTTGAACTCTTCCTTTTCCTTAAAGTAAGTCGCTGATTTCTTTAACAGCTCGATCTGGTCGATGCGCGACATTTCGAACTCCTCCGGCAGTTTCTTCTGGATAAACTGCTGGCAAAGGTTCACCATCGTTTCGGTTTGATGATAACTGTCTTCCCGGCGCTGCACCTGTAAAAATGCATCTTTCCAGTATACAGCTTCGTTTTGCTTACTGATGCTGTCTACGATACTGACCTTAAACCCATCCTCCTGTTCTACATTGAAAATGAGGCATCCCTTGTCGAGCTTGTTGATATTGATACCATCGTCGTAATTGAGCTGGTAATTATCGTCGTTGAGGAATACTTTCAGGTAAGTATCGCGGTTCTCGGATTTGAAGATGCCGATGGCCTCCACTTCCTCCCCATCTACCTGGCATTTGCTGAAGTGGGTGATATACAGTTCCCCGCCCTTGATTTTAGGGTGGGTAGAGTGTTTATAGAGATGTTTGGCGATGTTGACAGACTGATCCTGGAAGTTATCCCTGTTCTCGAAGATGAGGCTGCAGTACTTGTATACCTCATTGAGTTGAATATCAGCTTCGTGGGTGAAGCGGAAATACTCAGCATTGTTGGTAAACGGCTGGATGAAATAGCTGAGCAGCAGGGTGCCAATGGTTTCGTCCTGCAATTCGAGCGGTTGCTGGGAAAGCACAAGCGGCTCGTCATTATTTCCGTTGCCCACCTTGTGAATAGTGAGCCTTTCCAGGTCCTTTATATCCGATACATGAATCATACGGGCTGCAAATTAGGGGCATTTCCCGTTTTCCGTCAAAAAAATTAATTTACCACTATGAAATCCATCCTTACCACGCTCCTTTCTCTTGTCACAGCGGCCGTTTTTGGTCAGAACCTGCCTTTTACAGCCCGTGATCTCACCAAAGAAAACATGTTCTCCACCAATATCGAAGGTCCCAATTTTGATAAGGCAGGCCGGTTGTTCGTAGTCAATTTTAAGCAGGATGGAACGGTGGGACTCATCAGTCCGCATACCGGCCGGGGCAATGTTTTCGTAACCCTGCCAGACAGTAGTATCGCCAACAGTATCGTGTTCGACCGTAACGGCAATATGCTCCTGGCCGACTTTGTAGGTCATAACATATTGAAAGTGAATATGAAAACCCGTGATATCACCGTTTTCTGCCATTCAGACCAATTCAATCAGCCCAACGATTTCTGTATCAATGAAAAGGGCCAGCTCTTCGCTTCCGACCCCAGCTGGAAGAACGGGACGGGCCAGATATGGCGCATTGATCCTAACGGCACACCCACACTGCTGGATGGTAACATGGGTACCACCAATGGCATATGCCTCAGCCCCGACGAAAAAACGCTGTACGTCAATGAAAGCGTACAGCGTAAGATCTGGAAGTTCGCAGTAGATGCGGAAGGGAATATTTCCAACAAAAAGCTCTTCGCCGAATTCCCCGACTTCGGTTTCGATGGTATGAAATGTGACCGCGAGGGTAATGTTTATGTTACACGTTATGGTAAAGGCACCATAGCAGTACTAACGCCCGAAGGCGAAGTGTTTCGCGAAATCCCCCTTAAAGGTAAATCCTGCAGCAACCTTGTGTTTGGCGGGCACGATGGTAAAACCATTTTCGTAACCCTGCAGGACAGGAAATGTATGGAGTTTTTCCGCAACGATATTGCCGGGAAAGGACTATAACCTTGCCCCCAGAACGGCGCGGGCATCGGCATCATCATATTTTCCGATCTGTCCCAGCAGTTCCGCAATCATCTTATCCTTTACCTTCCGGTATTTCTTATCGTTGAATACGTTTTTCATTTCAGAAGGATCTTTTTTCAGATCATACAGCTCCCAGCCGTTTACGCGCTTATAAAAGCGGATAAGCTTATAGCGCTCCGTGCGTACTCCGAAGTGAGGAGATACCGCATGCTCTCCATTTTCGTAGTAATGGTAATACATCGCCTTGCGCGCATTTTCTTTCCGTGCCAGCACGGGCAGGAATGATTTACCCTGCATATCTGAAGGAATTGCAGCACCGGCAGCATCCAGTAAAGTAGGAGCAATATCAAGATTCATGACGAAATCAGTATTCACTGTTCCCGGTTTCAGGTTGCCGGGATAGCGGATGATCATGGGTGTACGGAAAGACTCTTCGTACATGAAGCGCTTATCGAACCAGCCATGCTCACCCATGTAAAACCCCTGGTCGGACATGTAGATTACGATGGTGTTCTCCGCAAGACCATTACGATCGAGGTAATCGAGTGTACGGCCGATGTTACGGTCGAGCGATAGCGCCGTACTCATGTAATCCCGCATATAACGCTGGAACTTCCACTGTGCAAAGCCTTCGGCGGTGAAACGGACGGTTTTAAGCCCATCGGAAATGGGACCATAGAAGGCATCAAACTTCGCCCGCTGTGCCGGGTTCATACGTTTGATACTGCCTTCCCTGTTAGCTTCTGCACTATCTCCGAACATTTTGAGATCGTATCCCATCCGCATGGATTCTGATATGCTCATTTCCTGAATACGGGCGGCTTCGCGGCCTTCGTACTTGTCAAAGAAGTTAGCGGGCAGTTCGAATGTAGTGTTTTCGAAAGCACCCATATCGGTGGTATCAGGGATCCAGGTGCGGTGTGTGGCTTTATGGCCGATCACGAGACAGAATGGTTTGGAGGTATCCCGGCCATTGAGCCATTTTTCCGCTTCATCTTCCACCACGTTTGACACATATCCCTCGAAATTTTTGCGAGATCCGTCCATCATCTGGAAGTCCGGATTATAATAATGCCCCTGCCCTGGGAGGATCTGCCAGTAGGAGAACCCTTCCGGCCGCGTTTCCAGATGCCACTTCCCGATCCATGCGGTATTGTATCCCGATTTACCGAGTTCTTTGATGAAGGTGTTCTGGCTGCCATCGAACCGGGAATGCTCATTGTCTTTAAAGCCGTTTTTATGGCTGTGCTTCCCCGTGAGGATCACGGCACGGCTGGGTCCGCAAATTGAGTTGGTGACATACGCCCGGTTAAATCTTACACCTTCACGCGCCAGGCGGTCAATATTAGGCGTGCGGGCCTCACGCCCCCCGTAGGCTCCAATAGCCTGGAAGGCATGATCGTCAGAAATTATGAGCACAATATTAGGCTTACGCTGCGCTTTCAGCGGAAGCGCGCCCAGCATAAGGGCGCAGGCAATGGCAGTACAGATGCTTTTCATACACCGGCAAGATACTAACCGGTGACGGCTATTCCAACATTAAGTCATACATATAACCACTTATACCCTTTAAAACACTGCATCATTTTCACCCTGTTACCCACATTGTGACAGATTCCGGTTAATCGCGGTGTTAACATCCTCCAGGCCCTAAGTTAGTACCAGATCGGGTAAGCCTTAATACCTATATAAGTTACCTATAAGCTACCTATAACCCACCTATAAGCTACCTATAAGCTACCCTATATAGGGGGTAGCTTATAGGTAGCTTATATATGTTTTATACCTGGGTTATAGATTAGTTATATCAACTTCATCCTGGGAGGTAGCCGCCTTGAAACGGGCGTGAAGCATAAGGTTGCCGGGGGAATAAGAAAGGGGAAGCGTACGGCTGGCGTGCCATAAAAGCAAAAGGCCGTCTCGTTTGAGACGGCCTTTTGCTCTATCAATAAGTTGAAATTGTATCAGGTATTCAAACCGCCACACACGCTCAGCGTTTGGCCGGTTACGTAGGCGCTCATGTCTGATGCCAGGAAGAGGCATACATTGGCGATATCTTCTGGGGAACCGAATTTGCCCAGGGGAATTTTATCGAGGTAGGCTTTTGCACCCTCACCATCTTTCAGGTAGTTGGTCATGTCGGTTTCCACGAAACCGGGAGCAACGGAGTTTACACGCACATTGCGGCTGCCCAGCTCCTGAGCAATTGATTTAGAGAAGCCGATGATACCTGCTTTGGAAGCCGCATAGCTGCTTTGGCCGGCATTACCTTTCATCCCGATGATAGAGCTCATATTGATGATGCTGCCGCTTTTGGCTTTCATCATAGGGCGGATCACCAGTTTCGTCATATTGAAAACGCTCTTCAGGTTAACGTCCATCACTTCATCCCACTGGTCTGCACTCATGCGGAGCAGCAGGTTATCTTTAGAGATCCCGGCGTTGTTAACGCAGATATCAACAGTGCCAAACTCTTTCACCACATCATTCACCAGCGCTTCGCACTCTTCGAACACGCCGGCGTTGCTCTTGTATGCTTTTGCTTTCACACCTTTGCCCAGCAGTTTGGCTTCGAGTGCTTTTGCTTTTTCGTCTGAGCTCACGTACGTAAAAGCAACATGTGCGCCATGGTCAGCAAATTTCAATGCGATCGCTTCTCCGATGCCGCGGCTTGCTCCCGTAACGATGGCTACTTTGTTGTCGAGTAATTTCATTGTAACTGTGTAGTTTTAACTTTAGTCTGATTGGGTGAAGGTATATCTAATGTAAGCCTTTCCCTATTGTTTTTCAATAAACCGGAGGATTTCCTCCAGCACATTTCTTTCGTTGTTGAGGCGGGGAACTTTATGCTGTCCGCCGAGTTTGCCCTTGCTTTTCAGCCATTCCGTAAACGTGCCCGGCTTCAGGGAGTGGAGTGTGGGCCTGGCCAGCGCTATATCTTTATGACGCTTGGCCTCGTAATCGGAATTGATGGTTTTGAGTGTACTGTCGAGCATGTCGATAAACGCATTCATGTCTGCCGGCGCCTGTTCAAACTCCACCAGCCATTCATGCCCACCCGTTGCTCCATCACTAAAATAGATAGGTGCTGCCGTATAATCGTTGACCACTGCGCCGGTGGCTGCTGCCGCTTCTGCGATGGCCTTATCAGAATTATCAACGATCAGTTCTTCCCCGAATGCATTGATGAAGGATTTGGTGCGGCCGCTCACACGAATGCGATAGGGCGCGAGTGAAACGAATTGTACGGTATCGCCAACCAGATAGCGCCAGAGGCCGCCATTGGTACTGATCACAATTGCATAGTTTTTACCCATTTCCACTTCATGCAGCTGCAGTGTGTGCGGGAATTCTTTCCCCAGTTCTTCCATCGGCATAAACTCATAGAAAATGCCATGTTGTAAAAACAGCAACAGCCCTTCTTCCCCGATCACGTCCTGTGCGGCAAAGAAGCCTTCGGAAGCGTTGTACGATTCGAGGTAGTTCATGTCAGGTTTGCGGATGAGCTTTTTGAATTGCTCGCGGTAAGGAGTAAAACTTACGCCGCCATGCATGTATACTTCCAGGTTAGGCCATACGTCGGCCAGATTGTCTTTCCCGGTGAGTTCGAATATCCGTTTGATGAGTACGATGGTCCATGTTGGTACTCCTGCAATGGAGGTCACGTTTTCATGGATCACGGCGTTAGCCATCCGTTCGATCTTTTCTTCCCACTCGTCCATAAGGGCAATGGAAAGGTCTGGTGTGCGGAGGAGGTTGCCATAGAAGGGCATGTTCTGTAACATCACGGCGCTGAGGTCACCATAATAGCTGTCGCTGTCGGGCGAGAGTTTATTGACCTGGTGGCTTCCACCGATAACGAGGGATTTGCCGGTGAGTACATCAGCGTCCGGGAAGTTGTTATAATACAGAGAGAACACATCTCGGCCGGCGCGGTAGTGGCATTCGTCGAGGCTTTCTACGGAAACGGGGATGAACTTGCTCTTATCGGCCGTGGTGCCTGATGATTTGGCGAACCACTTGATGGGCGTGTTCCAGATAACGTTTTGTTCGCCCTCCATGACGCGCTGAATGTAGGGCTTCATGGTTTCATAGGTATGCACGGGCACCCTTTGCTTGAATTCGTCTATCTTATAAATTTTGGAGAATCCGTACTGTTTACCGAACTCGGTGTATTGCGCGGCGCTGAGCAGGCTCTGAAAAACCTGCTGCTGTACCTGCAGGGGGTACTGCATAAAGTGCTCGATGCGCCCCATCCGTAGTCTGGCCAATTGCGACAGCGCTGGACTTAATATCTTCATACCGGTTTATAGCAGGGTTTTTATTGACAGGTTATTCTACTTGTTTAGCGGCTTCGTCGAGATAATCTTTTCTCCGAAGCACGAAATTTTGGCCAAGATACACTTTTCTCACCTGTTCGTCTTCCGCCAGTTCTTCGGCAGATCCGGCTTTGAGGATCTTACCTTCGAAGAGGAGATATGCACGGTCGGTAATGGAAAGGGTTTCCTGAACGTTGTGGTCGGTTATAAGGATGCCGATATTACGGTATTTGAGCTTTGCTACAATTCCCTGAATGTCTTCCACGGCAATAGGGTCGATACCGGCGAAAGGCTCATCGAGCAGGATAAATTTGGGATCTACGGCCAGTGCCCGGGCAATTTCAGTACGGCGCCGTTCGCCTCCGGAGAGTACATCGCCGGGGCTTTTACGCACATGCTGCAGGCGGAACTCGCTGAGAAGGCTCTCCAGCTTGTCTTTCTGCTCCGCCCTCGTCAGCTTCGTCATTTCCAGCACGGCGGAGATATTATCTTCCACACTGAGCTTGCGGAAAACGCTGGCTTCCTGCGGCAGATAGCCAATGCCCATCTGCGCCCGCTTATACATGGGCAGCTTTGTGATGTTGATTTCATTGAGGAACACCTCCCCCTCGTCTGGCTTGATCAGCCCGACAACCATGTAGAAAGTGGTTGTTTTACCGGCGCCATTAGGGCCCAGCAGCCCTACGATCTCGCCCTGCGTTACCTCTACGGAAACGTGGTTTACCACAGTCCTGCTGCGGTAACGCTTTACCAATTGCTGCGTATGTATCCTTAATGCCATAGTTAGAATCTCGGCAAAAATAACAAAATCAGCGAATGGACAACGGTTTTACCCTTTTCAAATGAAGGATTTTAACCATTTATTGGCTATTAGCTAATTATTGGGGGATATATTATTTTTGCGGGGCTTTTTAAATGAAGCCGCAATCAACATGAAAGTTACCGAACATATCGCCCAGGCGAAAGACACCCTGATCTCCTTCGAGATCCTGCCTCCGCTGAAGGGAAAGAGCATTGATTCCATCTGGGACCACCTGGACCCGCTGATGGAATTCAATCCGGCATATATTAATGTGACCTACCACCGCAGCGAGCATATGTTCAAGAAAAGGGCTGATGGCTCGTTTGACAAAGTGGAGATCCGTAAGCGCCCCGGTACGGTAGGTATTTGCGCCGCCATCATGAACCACTATAAGGTAGACGCTGTTCCCCACCTCATCTGCGGTGGCTTCTCCAAAGAGGAAACCGAGAACGCCCTTATCGACCTCAACTTCCTCGGAATCGACAACGTGCTCGTACTCCGGGGAGATGCGCCCAAAAACGAAACCTTCTTCGAAGCACACCCCAATGGCCACCGCTATGCACTGGAGCTGCTGGAGCAGGTAGTATGCATGAATAATGGCATGTATCTCGAAGAAGACCTTCAGGGCGGTATCAAAACCAAATTCTGCATCGGCGTGGCCGGCTATCCCGAAAAGCACTTTGAAGCTCCAAACCTGCAGACAGACATGAACTACCTGAAGAAAAAAGTGGAAGGCGGTGCCGATTACATCGTTACCCAAATGTTCTTCGACAATAAAAAATTCTTTGATTTCGTGGCCAAATGCCGTGAAAATGGCATCAATGTGCCTATTATACCCGGTCTGAAGCCCCTCACTTCCAAGAAGCAACTGACGGTACTCCCCCGCATTTTCCATGTGGATATGCCCGATGAGTTCGCCAACGAGGTACTCAAATGCAAGACCGACAAGGATGTGGAATTGGTAGGTACGGAATGGCTCATCCAGCAGTCGAAAGAACTGAAAGCTGCAGGTGTTCCCGTACTGCATTATTACACGCTCGGCAAACCCAAAGTGGTGCAGCAGGTGGTTTCGGCCATCATCTAAAAATGGAAAAACCATTGCGTCGATACGCAATGGCTGTGTTTCCCTATAACTGTCACACCTTTGTTTAGAAAACTTATTGGTGATGTATTGCTGCTATTATGACGCCCGACAATCACCTTACCCCTACCCGGGATATAAAAAAAAATGGCACTTCCTGAGGAAGTGCCATTTTTTATGTTTGATAGTAATCGTAAAAATCAATAATCTTCCCGGTTAAACAGGAATCCTACACTGAGTCCCACATATTGGTTACGGCTGCGCGTTAGTTCGCTGCGATCGGTATCGGTAAGTCCTATATTACAGTTGACTGCGATGTTAACGCTGCTGAAAAACTCATACCCCACGGATAAATGCGCACCAGCTTCCCAGGGCGCCATCCTGATAACGGCGAGGTTATCATCGGCCTTTCCTGAAAACTGTACTTTTCTCACATCGCGACTTACTTCTTCTCCGTCGCGCTCCATGGTGAAGGAATATTTCCCCCTTATACCATAACCCACATATGGCCCAACGCCTCCTACCAGGCGGCCATTGCCGACCGGCAGCTTATATACCAAATTCAGCGGCAGCTCCAGGTAATCCAGCTCCAGGCGGGTACCTTTAGTAATCAGCATACCTGAAAGATCAGGTTTTCCTAAATACTGATCACGGATAACTGCTCCTTTCCGGATATACCGGATGTAAGGCTGTAAATACAATCTTTCAATCAGGGGAATGTTCAGCATAAAATCTGCATGCCAGCTGTGCAGGGGCTTCATATAACCCTTACCTATGCCCATGCCGGCAGGAGCGTTTCCGCTGATCTCAATGTTGGAAGCATTATAACCTCCTCTCACGCCTATACTAACTTGTCCAAATGCAGCGGGGGCCACATACAATAACATGCACATGAGTAAAACTCTCATCATATAATTACCTGTTTTTTGGGTCGACGAACGGCAAGAGTTGGCAAAATCCAAATATTAGTAGTGTATCCGGTTCGGGGGTCCTGTGTCGTCTCAACTGTCCTTAAATATGCAGTCGCAAACCTACAACAAAGAAGATTGTCTTTAGTTGTACGGCTGTTTGTAATAACCAATAATTAACTTAAATCCTGCATTTTGAAGACCTAATCGGACATGATAATTTGATGTAAAGGCAAAGAAAAAGGGCCAGACATGAAGCAATCTTCACGTCTGACCCTTATCGTATATCGGGGTTTGCGATGCGCTTGTTAACTAGCGGCCGCCGAATTTGTAACCTGCGGTCACACCAAAAGAGGTGTTGCGGCGGGAGTTGTCGCTATCACCATTCTGGCGGATGTTAACCAGGCCAAGATCGGCATACAGTCCGAAGTTGAAGCCCATAGGCAGTTCATAACCAAACTGCAGGTTGGCACCTGCATCAAATCTTTTACGGTAATCATCCCAGTCGATGTCGCTGCTAATCACATTACCGCCTACAATTGCTTCTGATTTACCACCCAGGCCCATAGCGAAATACGGACCAGCACCCAGATACAGATTACCTGCACCTACTTCAGGTTTGAACATGAAGTTGATGGGAAGCTGGAGGTAATGGATACGCTCTTTCAGGGTAAGATTGTTGATCTTTTCCTTACCACCCTTACCTGAATAAAGCAGGCTGGGCTGGATGTAAAACTCATCGGCCAGCGGAAGATCTACGGTAACCCCGGCACGGAGTCCTGTCAACAGATCACTGGTTTCCTTATCGCCGTTGATTTTGTACGTCTGGCTGGAAAACTGAGGTCCGGCCACCACGCCGAACTTTACCTGAGCAAAGGTGGCGCCTGCCATCAGCATGGCAGCAACGGACAAGAGAACTTTTTTCATGTTATGTTTTTGTTGTTTTAGGAAAATGTTGCTGTTTGGAGGATATGATTAACTAAATAAACTCTGCGGTATTGTAAATTGTTTATTTGCTGCCACCGAAAAGGTAACCTACTGAAAAACTCCATACGCGGTTTTTACCTTTATCATCTGAACTATTGTCGGTTCCGGAGAGTATTTTACCGAAGCCCAGTCCATACTGTGCAGATACAAGAAAGTTACCAAACTCCATACCGGCCATGAGGTTACCACCGTAGTCGAATCTTTTATACTTGTCATAACCCTGGTTGGGATCGCCGTCGTTAAACGGAGTGTCATCATCCCATTTGATATTGTTTTCTCCACTCGTATGAGCGCCTGCCACAGTAGATTCCCATTTGTTTTTACCCGCCACGCCGAAAGCCGCGTAAGGACCGGCTCCGAGGAATATGCGCATATCGTTACCAACAGGGATCTTACCTACTAAATTAACAGGTACTTCTATGTAACGGGGACCGGTAGTAGTTTTAAAGTAAGCAAGGCTGCCAGATTCACCTCTTTCGAGTTTGGTGCCTTTTCCGGTGTAGAACACGCCCGGTTGTAAAGAGAGGATGGGAGAAAGCGGTATATCCGCAATCGCACCGACGTTAAATGAGTTCACGGAACGGCTTTTATCCACCGAACCGCTATTGGCATCGGAAATGTTCGCAACATTCCAACCGCCTTTTACACCTACTCTTACCTGGGCCATCGCAGCTACGGAAACTCCGATCGCCATACATGTTAAAATCATCTTTTTCGTCATAACCTTAAGTTTTGGTGATGACAGGACAATTCCAAAGACTATGCCAAAGCATATCAAAGTAGTTTTAACCAACTGTAAATCAAAATTATACGCTCGATTAATTCCGTTTATCCGCAGATGCTTCCCGTTGCAGGAACTCATCTAATTGGGACATACCGAGGCGTTTCGCCAGTATTTTCTTCTTCTCATCGAGCAGGTAAACGACGGGAGTTGCGTATACATCGTAGAATTTGCGGTAGTTGGTCAGATTATCGGGGTCCCAGGCGTGGATCCAGCCCGACATTTTATGTTCTTTGATAAACTTTATCCATTCTTCACGGGTTCCATCGGTACGCACACCAATCATGGTTACGCCTTTATTTTTCCAGCTAGCCTTCCAGGCGGAATCGAGTTTGGGCACTTCCGTTATGCAATGGCCGCAGGTGGGGTCCCAGAAAACTACCACGGTGTATTTGGATTTGATATCGTACAGGGAGGCATTCCGGGAAGATGTATCCTTCAGCTCCATGGGTGCCGCCTGCTGGCCAATAAGGTTCGGGGCAATGGTGAGCGCGCGGCTGATTACTTTTTCACGCTGTTCCGCAGAAAGCCAGTAAGCATCCCCGGGTACATAGTACTTTTCAACAAGATGCACGAACACAGCATCCATGCCCATTACAGGGGATGTTTCGTAAGTATGCGTCAGCCACCAGAGTACAAACTTGAATGATTCCTTGTCTTTCTTTGCTTTGGCGAGCAAAAGATCGGCTTCATAAATTGTAGAATCCGGTACTGGAGCTACCAGATTTTTAAAATACCTGTCGAGGCGCGCTTCCAGAATCGGGGTACGAACCAGCCGGCCATCGGCCACATTAATGTTATCCCAGTAATGACCTTTATAATATCTGTAAGGGAAAGTAGAATCTGGTGTGCCATTGGCCTTCATGGGCATTGGAGGCACCTGCGGCTCTTTCATGGCTTTAAACAGGCTGGCAAGGAGTGAAGCGGGATGTTTAGTGATCACGTTTTCCCTGTATTCCTGGAGCTTCTGCCCGAAAGCCTCGGAGAGCGGTCTCAGTGCTGCCGAGTCCTGTGCGGTACGGGCTGCGGCAGCTTTATGCTGCAAATCGCTGCTGTTCTGTTGGATGAAGCGGTTATATTCGGAGAAAAGTGAATTGTCGGCGCTACCTGTGTAAGTAGTTCCTCCAACCAGGTCACTGGTATCTGCAGTAATAGAGAACTGCTGGTCTTTATCCAATAGTATCTCAAAATACTTTTGCTTACCGGGCATCACGATCAGGTAGATGCCTCCGGGCAGGGCATCCTTTCCGGAAATCACGGCAGTGCCCTGAGCATTGATTTGTGCAGAGTCCATAACATATGTGGTTTTACCCATATAATGGCCGAGATAGAGAGTCCCCGACTGGTAGTTGCGGAGGGTTACGGAGATCTGGTAGCCCTGCGCGCAGAGGGATGAATAGCTGCAAAGGCAGCCCAGCAGGAGAGTTAGCAGTTTTTGCATAGGTGCAATAAAAGTAAATAAAACCATCCTACCTTTGCACCCGTGAGGAAAAAAAATGTAGTACTTGAAAATGTGCCCGTAACCGGCTATGCCGCAGAAGGCAAAGCCCTGGCGCGGGTAGATGGCAAAGTCGTTTTCATTGAAGGCGGCGTGGTGCCTGGCGACGTGGTGGACGTTCGCCTGTCTAAAAACAAAAAAGACTGGGCAGAAGGGAAAGCGATCCTTATCCGGAGTTATTCCCCCCAACGCACAGAACCTTTCTGCGAACATTTCGGCCTCTGCGGAGGTTGTAAATGGCAGATGCTGCCCTACGAACAGCAAATGGCTTATAAGCAACAGCAGGTAGAAGACCACCTCCGCAGGATCGGCCACCTGAACTTCCCTCCTCTGGAACCTATCCTGGGCGCGGAAAAAGTCCGCCGTTACCGCAACAAGCTGGAATTCACCTTTTCCAACAAAGCCTACCTCACCGATGCCGAAATGCCTGCAAAAGGGGACGAAATTCCCCGCCGCAACGCCTTGGGCTTCCACATACCCCGGCTGTTCGATAAAGTGCTCGACATACAGACCTGCCACCTTATGGAGGAACCGGCCAATCTGATCAAAAACACCATCAGGGCATATGCAGAAAAGCATGACCTGTCTTATTATGATATCCGCCGCCAGGAAGGCTGGCTGCGCAACCTCGTGCTGCGCATCTGCACCACCGGCGAAGTAATGGCCAACCTTGTGGTGCATCATGAAGATGAAGCACTGAAAGGGCTGCTGGATCATCTGAAGGAACAGGTTCCGGCCATCACCACCCTGCTTTACACCATCAACCCCAAAAAGAACGATACTATCTTTGACCTTGAGCCAAAAATCTGGTTTGGCAAGGGATATGTAGAAGAGAAGCTCGAAGATTTCACCTTTAAGATCGGCCCGAAGTCTTTCTTCCAGACCAATACCTACCAGGGCGAAGCCCTTTATAAGGTAACGCGGGAGTTTGCCGGGTTAACCGGCCGGGAAACCGTATATGACCTTTATTGCGGAACCGGCAGTATCGGCATCTTCGTATCGCCGCAGGCCGGCAAAGTGGTGGGTATAGAGCTGATTCCGGAAGCCATTGCCGACGCAAAAGAGAACGCGGCAGCCAACGGGGTTACTAACGCTGAGTTCTTCGCCGGAGATGTGATAGATATTGCTGACGATGCATTTTTCGCCACCCATGGCGCGCCTGACGTTATCATCACCGACCCTCCCCGTGCGGGCATGCATGAGAAACTGACAGCTAAACTGCTTGAAGTAGCAGCACCGCGTATTGTATACGTTTCCTGCAACCCCGCCACCCAGGCGCGCGACCTCGCCCTCCTGGCTGAAAAATATACTATCGAAAGGGTGCGCCCGGTGGACATGTTCCCCCATACCCACCATATCGAAAATGTAGCGCTGCTGCAGCGCAGATACTAATATTGCAGCGGAAGAACGAGGTAAGAGATTGACAGTAACCATCACGAATAAGTAACGGTCATGAGCGAGATGAGACCCGGAAAATTCCAGTATCTGCCACTGGTCATCAAGTATTTGTTAATCATCAACGGTGTTATCTGGCTGGCCCAGGTAGGGCTAAGCAAGATGTATGGCTTCAGCCTGTCCGATTACCTTGGCCTGCGATACTGGGGTTCCGAATTCTTTCGGCCACATCAGTTTATCACTCACATGTTCCTGCACGACGAAGGCAATTTCCTCCACGTGTTCTCGAATATGTTCGCCCTCTGGATGTTTGGCGCCACCCTCGAAAACCGCTGGGGACCTAAACGGTTCCTCAATTTCTACCTCATTTGTGGCCTCGGTGCCGCTCTTTGCCATGAAGCGGTACTCACGTACGATAACATGACCCTGGCAAAGGAAGCACAGCGATTCTACGACCAGCCTACGCTCGACAACTTCCGCTTTATCGTCAATAAGTATAATCTGGACCGGCTGCATGGTTTCGTGGAAGCCTGGGGACGCCTGCCCCCCGATTCCGATATGCTTGTATGGCAAACCAAGCATTTTGTGTCCGATTTTGTGGAGCAATATAAAAATGTACCCACCGTAGGGGCTTCCGGTGCGGTTTTTGGAGTGTTGCTGGCTTTTGGGTATCTCTATCCCAACCAATACCTGTTCATCATTCCCATTCCCTTCCCGATAAAAGTGAAATATTTCATCGGTGGGTATATCTTGTGGGAATTGTATGTCGGGTTCCAGAATAATAGTGATAACATAGCCCATTTCGCGCATCTCGGCGGTGCATTGTTCGGATTCATCATGCTGAAGATATGGCGGGAAAGAAGCGACCCGCGCAGTTAATGACCTTTAAAAAATCGTATTTTTGCATACAAACACCAGTGCCATGGAAGTAGCAGAAAAAGAGCGGACACCGGGATTGTCCCTGGGCGAAGAGAAAAACATGGTAACCCAGCTTCTGCTCATAAATACTACCGTTTTCATTCTCCTGTACTTCATCAAGATAATTTATCTCATGGAAGAGTACGGCGAGCCTGCGTTTGTGAGAGACATCCTGTCTAACACAATCGTTTCCGCATCGCCCGCCACCGTGCTTTCCAAGCCCTGGACCCTGCTCACAGCCATGTTCGCACATATGGATTTCTGGGATATCTTCAGCAACATGGTCTGGATGTTCGTTTTCGGCAGTGTGCTCCAACAGCAGGCTGGTTACAAACAGATACCCGTTACCTACATGCTCGGCAGTTTTGCCGGATATATCACCTATATAGCAGCCATGAACCTTCTACCAGGTGTTTTACCTCCCGTGACGGCCGGGTCCGGCATCATGGGCGCACACGCCGGGGTAATGGCTATGGCTACCGGTATTACATTCCTATCCCCGGGACTTCGCGTTTTCCCCCAATTATGGCGCGGCGGGGTTCCCATCTGGATCTTCTTCGGAATATTCCTCATACTGCACGCCGCATCGGTAGGATTAGGCGAAGGCAGCCTCTCCAACCTCGTATACATGGGTGGTGGTGCTGTTACAGGAGCTTTACTGTCTGTAGCTTTTAAAAACGGCCCCAGCTTTGCAGACAGCATCTTCGACTTCTTTTATAATATCTCCCATATTTTCCATCCAAAAAAAAAGTTGAGCCGGAAGGATGAGGAAACTGCCACTTTCCCCGAACCTCCTAACCGCAGCACGCCCCTTCCTTTCGTGAAGATCGGTCACGTACCGGAGCATCGCATCAACGAAATACTGGATAAGATCAATGATAAAGGCATAGAAAGCCTGTCGCCTGAAGACAGGGAAATTCTGATACGCGCCAGCCGCGAAGAAGAATAAAACGGATCTAACCCCTATGCCTGACATGAAGCCACCCCGTTTTCGTTTTCTACGTACAGCAACGTACATTCTTGCCGGAATGCTTGTAGCCTCGGCATGGCTGCCGCTGTTCAGACCACTGGAATACCTCCCGCTGGGATTTGCAGGACTGTTGTACCCCGTTTTCTTCGTCCTCTGCATCATTGCAATGTTCTCATGGCTGGCAGCCCGGAGAAGAGAATGGCGCATATTGCTGCTGGCGATCGTTTTATCTTTCCGCGGTATTATTCCATATTTCGCAGCAGGTGGCATCCGGGGAGATGTGCGAGCCTCTGACCAATCGTTCACTGTCATGACCTTCAACTCAAGCAGCATGGGTCTCCTCAATTACAAGACAGACACGCCTGTGGTCCGGCAGATCGAAGCAGTGCTCACAGAAGCCTCTCCGGATATTCTTTGTGTGCAGGAGTTTTATACCAATACAGGAAAAGAGCGCGACCGGCACCTGCCTTCCATCGCGGAAAAAGGCAAATACCCTTACCATTACTTTGCACCTCATTATAATAACTGGACTACCTGGTACTACGGCACTATCGTCTTTTCCCGCTTCCCGATTATAGATACCGCCCGCATCCCTTTTCATGGCGGATACAACCGTAACGAAGATCTCGTACGGCTGCGCCTGCTGGTTCACACAGATACGATTACACTCTTAGTGGCGCATTTTGCATCTTATCAGTTTAAGACCAACCAATACAACCTGGCACGCGCCATTTTCCCTTATGCCGGGCGCAGGGCTACCAAACGGCTCATTGCCGAACAGGCGAATATTTTGCAGCAGGAAACTATCAGAACGGACGACCCTGTGATTGTGACGGGCGATTTCAATGACGTACCACTCTCCTACACCTATCATACCGTACGTGGCAATAAGCTGCAGGATGCCTGGCTGGAGCGTGGCTTGGGCTTAGGCAGAACGTTTTCTGCAATTGCCCCAACGTTGCGGATCGATTATATTCTGCCAGACAAACGGATGCTTGTGGAATCAGCAGCCATTTACCGGAAAAAGGAGTTGCAACATTTTCCGCTGATGGCACGTTTATCTATTCGCCGGCAGTAGCGCTTGTCACACAATACATAGATTTCACATACGAAACCGGCTGTCCTACAACTTGCCTTTACAATAATTAAAGTATTGTCAATTAATGCTTTAAATTTATAGCAGCCAAACATTTTACCTGTTGAAATTTTTAAGACTTTTTACAAAAGGGTTTTTCCTGACCGTGAATATCCTTGTTGTGGTGTTTTTCCTCCTTGCCTGCCTGGTCCCTTTCATTTCCCCGGTAAGGTTTTGGCCGATTAGTTTCCTCACCCTTGGCTTCCCTTTCCTCCTTGGCGTACTGGGGCTTTTCCTCGTTTTCTGGCTTATTTTCCATCCTAAATATGCGCTCATCCCTCTGGTGGCTATGCTGCTCGGCTGGAAATCGGTTTCTTCCTTCGTGGCCATCCGGTGGCCACAGAACTGGGATACGGCCGACCGGCCCGATGGCAGCTTCAACGTAATGAGCTTTAACGTTGCCTTATTCGGACTGTACAGCAAAAAAAACAGTAAACCCGTCCGCGATTCCATCTTCCGGCTCATAGAGCGTCACGAACCTGACGTATTATGTCTTCAGGATTTTTATACTTCGGAGAAAAAGAACGATTTCAATAACCGGGAAGATATCTCGCGGGAGCTGAGTTTGCCCCATCGCTTCTTTTCGAGTGATTTCAACCGGAATGGCACGCAACATTGGGGCAGCATCATCTTCTCTAAATTCCCCATCATCAGATCAGATAAGGTTAAGTTATCTCCCGGACCACTCGGCGAAAGCCTCATTTTTGCAGATGTGCTGAAAGGGGAAGATACCATTCGTATCATCAATATGCACCTGGAATCCTTCCGGTTCAATAAAGAAGATTATCAGTCGATCAGTAAGGTAAAAGCCCAGAAGGACACCGGGCTTGTTGCTACCCGTGGTATTATGAACAAAATGCGGGATGCATACGTCCGCCGCAGCCGCCAGGCCAATGTAGTGGCCGACTTTATCCGTACAAGCCCCCACCCGGTTGTGGTTTGCGGTGACTTCAACGACACCCCTGCCAGCTACACTTACTATACGATCCGTGGCAACCTGCAGGACGCCTTCCTGCGAAAAGGCAGCGGTATTGGCCGCACCTTCTCCGGGATCTCACCCACTCTCCGCATCGATTACATCTTTGCCGACCCCTCATTTTACATCCATGGCTTCCGGACCATCCGTACAGACCTCAGCGACCATTACCCTGTTATCACCAACCTGCGGCTCGGGGAGGACGAATAGGGTTCGTAAAATTGTCTTCCGCTTTTGGTTAAAAAATTCGAAATTAGGGTTATAAAATGCGAAATTCGCCGCTCGAACCTTAAGATATGTCAGAACAGCTTAAACTACACAATACCCTAAGCCGACAAAAAGAAGTCTTCACACCCTTGTACCCCGGCCACGTGGGCATGTACGTGTGCGGCCCCACCGTTTCAGGAGAGTCGCACCTGGGTCATGCCCGTCCGTTCATTACGTTTGACGTAGTGTACCGTTACCTGCAACACCTCGGATACAGAGTGCGCTATGTACGCAATATCACCGATGCCGGGCATTTTGAAGAAGAAGGAAGGGATGCGGAAGACAAAATCGCCAAGGGCGCATTGCTGGAAAAGCTAGAACCAATGGAGCTGGTGCAGAAATACACTAACCTCTTCCATTGGGCCATGGAGCAGTTCAATAACCTGCAGCCCAGCATAGAGCCTACCGCAACAGGGCATATCGTGGAACAGATAGAAATGATTAAGAAAATCATGGACGACGGTTTCGCTTACGAAGCCAACGGTTCCGTGTATTTCGATGTCAAAAAATACTCTGAGAAACATCACTACGGCATCCTAAGCGGCCGTGTAATTGAAGATCAGCTGGAAACTACCCGCGAACTGGATAACCAGGACGAAAAGCGGAATAAGGTAGACTTTGCCCTGTGGAAAAAAGCTCCTGCTGAGCACCTCATGCGCTGGCCCAGCCCCTGGGGCGATGGTTTCCCCGGATGGCACATCGAGTGCTCGGCCATGAGCGGCAAGTATCTCGGCAAACAGTTCGACATTCATGGTGGCGGCATGGACCTCCAGTTTCCCCACCACGAATGCGAAATTGCCCAGAGCACCGTGGCCCATGGCGATATGATGGCCCGTTACTGGGTACACAACAACATGATTACCATCAACGGTAAGAAAATGGGTAAAAGCTATGGCAACGTGATCCGCCTGACGGACCTCTTCGCCGGCACACATCCGCTGCTGGAGAAGGCCTACAGCCCTATGACCATCCGTTTCTTTATTCTGCAGACCCACTACCGCAGCACGCTCGATTTCTCCAATGAAGCCCTGCAGGCCGCGGAAAAAGGACTTGCCCGCCTTTGGAGCGCATTCGAGACGCTGCAGAAACTGGAATACTCCGGAAATGGCGCGCCCATTAATGATGAACTCGATAAACAGGTACGTGAATTTTGCGCGGATTGCGCCACTGCCATGAACGATGATATCAGCACTGCACGTGTGCTCGCCAACCTCTTCGAGCTGGCCCCCATCATTAACTCCCTCCGCGGCGGACAATTGAAAATGCATGAGATCAGTGAATCTACTTTCGCCCTGCTCAAAACAACCTGGCATACTTACCTCGTAGATATCCTGGGTATGCGCTCCGAAGAAACCGCTGATACCGGCAAGCTCGACGGGGTACTTCAACTGCTAATTGATATCCGTAAAGAAGCCAAGGGACGGAAAGATTACGCTACCTCCGACAAGATCCGCAATCAGCTGCAGGCTATTGGCATTCAGCTCAAGGATGAAAAAGATGGAACCGTTTCTTACGCCATCGAATAAGTATCAGGATGACACCTCACGAAGTATATATTCAGCATCTTCGTAAAGATAAAAAGCTGCATAAGATCATTTCCGCCCCGCTGGCTGATATACCAGTTCGGAAAAACATCGCACTGAAGCTGATCAGTTCTATTATGAGCCAGCAGCTTTCCACCCGCGTGGCGGAAGTGATCTACGGCAGGTTCCTTGCCCTTTATAAAAACAAGGAACCTAAACCACAGCAGATCCTTAACACCCCACCTGAAACCCTGAGGGCCATCGGCCTTTCCAACGCAAAAGTTTCATACGTTCACAACGTTGCCCGCTTCGTAATCGAAGAAAAACTCACAGACGCACGCCTTCATAAAATGAGCGACGACGAGCTGATCACTTACCTGACGCAAATTAAAGGCGTAGGCCGGTGGACGGTGGAGATGTTGTTAATGTTTTACCTGGGTCGTGAAGATGTGTTCCCAACCGACGATCTTGGCATCCAGCAGGCGATGACGCGCCTCTACAAACTGGACCCCGCCGATAAAAAACTGCACCGCGTGCAGCTGCTTGAACTTTCTGCTAAATGGGCGCCCTACCGCACACATGCATGCAGGTATCTTTGGGCCTGGAAAGATGGAGAGTAATTTTCTACTGCGGGATACTATATGAGAAGATAACAGCAGTATCCTGTTCCGTATCTACCTGAATCATACCAACACCTTTCGCAAAATATCTTGTGAACAATGTTTCAGCCGGCAGGATCGGGGGAACTGAGAAATCCGTGCGTACACCAATTACATTTTCGAAGCGCTGGCCCAGAACAGTTTTGGAAGTGCCTTTCTGCATGATGGTATTGGTAAGGGTAAGATTGACCTTTCCGAATACGGGAAGATCCACCAGTATTGTTTCCGTCCATGAACCTCCGAGGTTCATGGATTCGCGGAGGTACACGTTACGCACCGGATCTGCAGGGCCGCCGGGAAAACCGGAATAGTCTGCCAGTTGTTCGTAATCCCCGTTACCACAGCGGAAAAGTGTTTTTTCCCCACTGCTCTGTTCCTGCATTACCAGCCAGGCCTGTCCGTTCAGCAGCGAATCACCTTTGCCTTCAAGCGTGTAAATAGTTGTATCTCCCGTGCTGGTGATATTGTAAAAGGTAAACGACGAACCATTGGTGTAAGGTGCGTAATCGCAAACATTGCCCTTATAGGGCCTTTCTTCGCTCTTATCCTTTTTGCAGGCTGTAAACGCCAGAACGGCGGCTGCCAATAACCATCTTACTTTCATGAATATGCAGTGACACTACTAAGTTACCGGATATTTTCTACAATATATCATGTCTTCAATACACTTATTTAGAAAATATTTAAAGAAAAACATGATAACTTGAATTTGAAAATCTGAATCGTTACTATTTCTTAACCCAAACCCAACACGTTACAGTTATGCGAAGTATTCCACGTTATGGCGGAGCCATGCTTATGGCTGTGCTCGCCGTCTTTTCAGGAGACATGCCCGTCTCTCACGCTCAATCCACCACCCAAAACACCAATCTCATCACGGTCAAAGGCAAGGTTAGAGATGCCAAAAACATCTCCCTTCCCGGGGTTACCATTGTGGTGAAGGGAACGAGCAAAGGCACCGTTACGGACGAAAAAGGCACATTCTCTCTACAGGGGGTAGAGCCAAATGCCGTATTGGTACTTCAATTCATTGGTTATGAAAACCAGGAGCACCCGGTTGGCGGAGCTTCCACGCTTACCATTACCCTCAAAGAGACGGAAAAACAGTTAGATGAGTATGTGGTAACAGGTTATGGCACAACCAAAAAGGTGACCAAAACCGGCTCTGTCAGCACGGTTAAAGGCTCGGAGATCAAACAGGCGCCCACAGTGAACGTTTCAAACGCATTAGTAGGCCGCGTATCAGGCCTTATGGCGCTTAACAACAGCGGGGAACCGGGTTACGACGGATCCCGCATCCTCATCAGGGGCCGGAGCACATTCAACAACTCCGACCCGCTCGTGGTAATCGACGGAATCCCCCGCGATGGCTTTCAGCGGCTAAACCCGAACGACATCGAGAACATTTCGGTACTGAAAGACGCCTCCGCCGCAATTTTCGGTTCCCGTGCCGCAAACGGAGTTATCCTCATTACCACCAAACGCGGTAAATCCGGTAAACCGTCTTTAAGCTACAGCTTCAACCAGGCATTTACCCAACCAACCCGTATCCCGGAAATGGCCGATGCCCCCACGTACGCGAAAATTGTAAATGAAATCAACGTCAACAACGCGGGCACTGCTCCTTTCACGCAGGAAGACATTCAAAAGTTTGGCTCCGGCACAGACCCATGGACACATCCCAATACCGATTGGGTAAGCACCGTGGTGAAACCCCTCAGCAGCCAAAACCGTCACGACCTTTCCCTGCGTGGCGGGTCAGACAAGTTCATCTATTACCTGTCTCTCGGCACCCTTTATCAGGACGGCATCTTCAAGGAAAGCGCCACCAAGTACCGGCAACACAACGTCCGTATCAACCTTGATGTAAACGTCAATAAGTACTTCACTGTACGCCTCGATGTTGCTGGCCGTCTTGAAGACAGGAACTTTCCTCCCAGAAGCTCCGGATCCATTTTCCGCGCGCTGCTCCGTGGCAGACCTACCGAAGCCGCCATCTGGCCTAACGGACTCCCCGGACCCGATATTGAGTACGGCGACAACCCGGTAGTTACCAGTACCAATGAAATTGGTTATCAGAAAGACAAAACGTATGTACTTAACAGTAACCTCGGAGCAATTCTGTACATCCCTCAGATTGAAGGCCTCTTCATCGATGGTAACTTTGCCCTCGATCAAACCTTCAACTTCAATAAGCGCTTTATCAAGCCCTGGACCCTCTATTCCTTTAATGGTTTCGATGCCGGCGGGCAGCCGCGCGTTTCGGGCAGTAACCGTGGCGTATCAGCCCCGGAGCTTGACGAGTGGTTTAATAACGGACAGAACATTACCCTAAATGGTAAAATCAATTATCTCCGCGCATTCGGCAAACACAATGTGGGTGCCATCTTTGCAATAGAACGCAGTGAGCAGCGTGGTGACGCTGCCTGGCTGAGAAGGAAATATTACCTCTCCGGATCTGTGGATCAGATCAATGCCGGCAGCAACGATGAAAAAGATAATAGCGGCAGCGGCTTCGAATACGCCCGCCTCAATTACTTCGGCCGCCTGTCTTACAATTTCGCCGAGAAATACCTGTTCGATTTTAACTGGCGGTACGACGGGTCACAGAACTTCCCGGAAGGCCGGCGCTTTGGTTTCTTCCCCGGCGTATCCGCCGGATGGGTGCTCAGCAGCGAGCCTTTCTGGAAAAGGACCATTGGTTCCACGATGGATTATTTTAAAATACGTGCATCCTATGGCCAGATGGGTAACGACCTGATCAGGGCATTTCAATATGTGCAAACGTATAACATCATCGCAAACGGGCCTGTTTTCGGAGGCTCTCCCAATAGTGCCATCAATCCGTCTACCATCCCCAACCCGTTCATTACCTGGGAGCGCTCCAACAACACGGATATTGCAGTGGAAACAAAGTTTTTCAACGGCCTGATCGGCCTTGAAGCAGAGTTCTTTTTTACCCATCGGAAAGACATCCTGGCGCCCCGCCAGGCTTCCATCCCACTCTACACCGGCATGACGCTGCCCGATGAAAATATCGGTGAAGTGAAGAATAAAGGGGTGGATCTGCATATCACTCACAAACGCACGATCAGGAAGTTTACTTACGAAATCGTTGCCAACATCTCCCATGCAAAAAACAAGATCGTGAACTGGGACGAAGCGCCGAATACGCCTGAATGGCAGAAAGTAACCGGTAATCAGATCGGCGCACCACTCTACTATCGTGCAATCGGCATCTTCCGCGACCAGAACCATGTTAACAGCTATCCGCATGTTGGTGGCGCTCGGCCCGGTGATATCATCTTTGAAGACATCCCCACAAAAGACGGTAAACCCGATGGTGTAATCAACGATCTGGACAGGGTCCGTATCGACCGGTCGGAATACCCTACCTGGAACTATGGCCTTACCCTGGCGGCCAACTACCGCAACTTCGATCTCACCATGCTCTGGCAGGGTGCTACAGGATCAAGCCAGTACATCCGGACGGAATCAGGTCTGATCGGGAACTTCCCCATGAAAATCGCTGCAGACCGCTGGACGCCGGAAAACACTGACGCATCCATGCCCCGGCCATACGACCGGGATCGCGAATACTGGGTGAGCCGCCCCAACTCCTTCTGGTTCTGGAATACCGACTATCTGCGGTTGAAAACACTGGAACTTGGATACACCATTCCGGAAAGCCTCCGCAAACGCGCAGGTATCGAAGACCTCAGGATTTATGTGAGCGGACAAAACCTCATTACTTTCGATAAGGTGAAAATCTTTGACCCGGAATCCCCTTCCGGCAGCGGACAATTCTATCCGCAAACGCGCATCTTCAACATCGGTCTTAACCTCACCTTATAAAAACCCAGCGTCATGAAAATAACATTGCAACACCTTACATATATGCTTCTCGCGGCGATGATAATATTGTCGCCCGCGTGCAACAAAGACATACTGAACAAAAAACCGCTGAATGATTACAGTGATGAAGACGTTTGGAAAGATCCTCCGCTGGTGACTGCCTACGTGAATAACCTCTATCTTCAAATGCGGCATGGCTTCAATGAAGTAATGCTCAGCTCCGTTTCTGACGAAAGCAGGTTCATTCACAATTATGGCACACAAACTTCAGTGACCGACGCATTATCTCCCGATGATCTCGGAGCTTTCAGCAGCCAGTTCGGTGAATGGGAAAAGTATTACCGCGCCATCCGGAACTGTAACATTTTCTTTGAGATGATCGGACAGGTACCGTTTACCGACGAAGCCCAGCGGCAGCGGCTTATCGGAGAAGTACATTACCTGCGTGCATACTTTTATCAGATACTGGTGAAATACTGGGGCGGAGTACCGCTGGTGAAGAAGCCGTTTAAACTCAGTGACCGCGATGAAATGCTTATTGCCCGCGGATCATTTGAGGAATGCGTGAATTTCATCGTGGAAGATTGCGACAAAGCCGCAACCATCCTTCCTCCCAAACATGAGCAGCCGGGCCGTGCCACCAAATATGCCGCCATGTCGCTTAAATCGCGCATCCTTCTATTTGCTGCCAGCCCGCTTTTTGCAAAGCCAGGTATCCCCGCAACAGAATCGTACAGAGGATATGTGAACAGCACACCAGTCCAGCAGGCAGAGCGCTATCAGAAAGCATTGGATGCAGCTAAAGCGATCATTGACCTCAATGTTTTTTCGATTTACAAACCTACGTCCAACGCTACGGACAATTACGCCCGTGTATTCCTGGACAAGGATAATTCGGAAATCATTTTTGCGCGATACTTCAATCGGCAGTTTCAGGGCACCTCACATGATCTTTACAACGGGCCGAATGGATATCACAACTGGGGAGGTAATGTACCTCTCGAAAACTTCGTTTCCGGATACCAGATGGCAGATGGCTCCGAATTCAGCTGGGCAAATAGTACACATGCCGCCAACCCTTACGCAAACCGCGATCCCCGCTTCTATGCCACCATCCTTTATAATGGAGCCAAATGGAAGAAACGCCCCAGCGATGCGATTGCCCTCGATCCTATCGGAGAAATCCAGACCGGGCGCTTCGAAAAGAAGAATGATCAGGGCACAATTATTATCCAATCCGGATTGGATACCCGCGCTAGTGCTATTGAAAACTGGAATGGTACATATACCGGTTATTATATCCGCAAGTTCATGGATCTGACGCTTGACGCGCAGTTCTTTCGTGGAGATCAGTCATGGCCATGGTTTCGGTATTCGGAGATCCTGTTAAATGCTGCCGAAGCGTATATTGGCTTGCAGCAATATGATAATGCGCGTCCGCTTATTAATCAAATCCGTACCCGCGCAGGCATGCCCGCAATCCCCAATACTGTTACAGGTGATGCACTTACCAATGCATATCGTTATGAGCGCCGGTATGAGCTTTCTTTCGAAGAGCACCGGTACTTTGATGCCCGCCGCTGGCTGATTGCGGAAAATGTCTTCACCGGCCCCGCAAATGGTATTGAGATATTCGGTAAGCTCAATCCGGATAATACATTGACCTGGACGTACAAAGTGGTGAACAGCGGTCAGGATCGTGTTTTCTCAGAAAAGCATTATCTGATACCCATCATGGCAGCAGAGATCCGGAGAAACGATAAAATGAAGCAAAACCCCAAATATAATTAACAACCCGTTATCAATTATTAGACAATAGCATGTAAAACGCCGCCGGTTCAAGAGACCGGCGGCGTTTGTGTATATATTACGCTATGCCACTGAAAAAATATTTCTGGGACTTTGATTTTTGTATATAGTTAAGTTGTACTTTCGTCTTCCTGATTAACAGACCATTAACAACACTAGAGCGTCAGCAGCTTACAGACTGTCCGAATATCCCCAGGCCCGATTCCTATTCTTTTGTTCGAGTATTCATTATCCCAAAACAGGTAACACAAAATCAACGATCTGCTCACATTTACTTAATGTCCACTTAATGTTGGCTTAACGACAAGACTGGAACTTTGTGGTGTCATTTAGAAAAAGCACTTACCAATCCAGGAAAGTTAACTATTAAACATTTTAGCACATGAAAAAGACATTTGTTGCGGCTCCAAAACGATTCTTTACGGCAGTATTGCTGGTAATCGGCATTTCCATTCAAACATTTGCACAGGATCGCGCTTTTGCCTATGCCACTGAGCCGGGCAACCGTGAAACACGCACAGAAAAAGCACCTGAAGAAGCCAGCTACATGGCTAAAAGAGGATGCAAAATCGACATTCAGCAGGAAGGTGCCAGAGGCCTCCGTTTCCTCGTACAGATCGATAACCCGCTGCAGGACAAACTGACCCTTTATATCAAAGACGGGAACAACAACACGCTCCACAAAGAGCCCCTTGACCTGACTTCACCCAGGTTTGTTGGCCGTTACAACCTCGAAAAGCTGGAAGACGGCGACTATACCTTCGAAATCAGAAATGGAAAAAATAAACTGGAAAAATCCGTTGTTATCAAGACGCAGTACATGGTAAACCGCGCCGTGTCCGTCGAATAACCCCAGGCCTTCCAGCCCTTAAGTTTCCCACAGGCAGCCCGTGACCCAGATCACCGGCTGCCTGTTTTGTTAACACCAAAAACAAGCGGGACCGGCATTGATGCCGGCCCCGCAGTATTTTAAGAACAGGTATGTAAACTATAACATCGCCTGGTACAAAGTCTCCATCATATTCTCCCGCACTTTCAGGGTCGACAGCTTGTAATTCGACCCTCCATTAGGGCATACGCGATTGCTAAGGAAAATAAATGCCAGGCTGGCCTGCGGATCTATCCACAGGCAGGTGCCTGTGAACCCTGTGTGCCCGTATGTTTGAAGGGAGCACGACTTACTCGGATATGGATCTTTCCGGCTAGCATTGTCTTTCTCCGGTTTATCGAAGCCAAGCCCACGGCGGCTGATACCGGAATGATATCCGGTAAATTGCTGAATTGTAGCCGGGCGGATGTATTGTTTACCGCCATAAGAACCTCCGTTCAGCAGCATCTGCGCCAACACTCCGAGATCGCCTGCACTGGAAAACAGCCCGGCATGCCCTGCAACACCACCAAACATGGCCGCACCAGGGTCGTGCACATCTCCCCTGATCCATTGAACCCTGAAATTCGGTTCAAATTCCGTCGGCACAAGTCGGGTCAACGCCAGGCGGCTTCTGGGTTCAAAACCCGTGGTTTCCAAACCCATCGGCTCATAAAAAGTTTCACGTACATAATGATCCAGCGTTTGGCCGGTCAGCGCTTCCACAATCTTCCCAAGGAAAATAAAATCATTATCGCTGTAGATATATTGCCTTCCCGATGGCAGCAGCTTACTGTCGAGGATACGACGGAACATCGTATCTACATAACGCGACTGCATGTACAGATTTTCTGCTACCCGCAGCGTGTGCAGGGAATCCTGATGGGGGCCAAACAACATGGTATCGGGCCAGCCGCTCGGCATCAGTGTTTCTTTGTAGAATGGGATATACGACACCAGTCCCGCCTGATGCAGCAAAACGTCACGGATCGTAAGGTTCGCCTTGTCGGTACCCCGCACCCAGGGCAGGTAAGTACCCAGCGTTGCGTCGAGCTGCAGCCTGCCTTCATCATAAAGGCGCATAACTGACAAGGTGGTAGCGCAGATTTTGGTCACAGAAGCCAGGTCGTAAACCGAACTGTCCGTTACTATTTCGCGCTGGCTATAATCATAGAAGCCGAAGTTTTTGTGATAAACGAGCTTGCCGTCCTTCAATGCCAAAATCTGGCAGCCGGGAGCTGCGCCTTTCGCGATCATATCATAGGCAAGAGAATCAATCCTTTGAAGGATAGCGCTTTTCATCCCTACCGATTCCGGCTCAATAACCTCCACCGCTTTTGCCGGACCTTCGGGTACGAGGCTCGTAAGGCCGGTACCGAAGGGGAAGTTCTCGCATACTGTTACCGGCAGTTTACCCTTGGGTTGCAACTTGCCGAAGATCACATCCGCCGTAGCGCGGTGGGTAATGCTATCATCTTCATATGCTGCGATAATCGTGGGCGATCCGCAGAAATACCGGATAGCATAAGGGTTGCCGAATGTAATTGTCACCGCAGGCATTTCTTCCTGAATCTGATTGATAACTGCTCTTTCCGCACGGGTAATGCCGTAGTTATTGGCCGGGCGGCGGCTGTAGTCTTGCAGTGCGATAATTACCGCATCGTAATCCTTCTTCAGTACTTTAACCATCCCGGCTATCTGGGCTTCTGTTTGCCGTGGGCTGAACACATATCCGGCCACGTCGGGGCGATGTGTGCGTACTGCGGAAAGAAAGGTGTTACTGCCACCGTCTACCCCAACGGCTACCACAGCAATCCTTTGTTTACCTTCCACACCTGACAGCGGGAGCAGGCGGTTATCATTACGGAGCACGGTGATAGCGCTTTCTGATATGCGGCGGCGGAGCGGAAGTACACTGGCATTCAGATCAGCCGTAATGTTTTCCGGATCTATTGGCTGCAGGTTTGCCAGGCCTGTTTCGTATTTGGCAAGGAGCACTTTCTTTACACGGCTATATACTTCTTCACGTGAAATCTGACCTTTCTTAATAGCCTGAGCGATAGCCTGTACACTTCCGCGTGCGGTAGAGGGCAATTCCATAAGATCATTACCCGCAAGGAGGCTCTGAAGCGACTCCTGTCCGTTGCTATAGTATTTACGGATACCCTGCATCTCCAGCGCATCGGTCACCACAATACCATCGAAGCCCATATCTTTCTTCAGCATTTCGGTGACGGTCTTGTATGAAATAGACGTGGGTGTATTGGCTTTACTGTCGATGGCAGGTACGTTAAGGTGAGCGATCATCACGGAGGCTACCCCTGCTTCGATGGCACGGCGGAAAGGATACAGTTCAAGTGAATCGAGGCTTGCGATGGATTTACGGATAACAGGCAGATCGTGATGTGAGTCAACATCCGTATCTCCATGTCCGGGAAAATGCTTGGCACAGGCCAGAATGCCTGCATCCTGCATGCCCTTAATCATGGCAACGCCATGGCGGGCCACCTGGTATTTATCTTCCCCGAAAGATCGGTCGTTGATAACCGGGTTTTCAGGGTTGTTATTTACATCGAGTACTGGAGAGAAATTATACTGAATACCCATACGGCGGCATTGTTCGCCAATGGCTTTACCCACTTCGTAAATCAGCCCGCTGTCCTGAACGGCACCGAGCATCAGGTTACGGGGAAATGCGATTACACTGTCAACAAAGCGCATTCCCAGCCCCCATTCTCCATCTACCGCCACCAGAAGTGGCGTTTTGGAAGTGGCCTGGAGCCGGTTTACAAGGTTAGCCTGGCGGCCAGGGCCTCCCTGGAAGGTAACAAGCCCCCCAACCTTAACATTGCGGATATCATTCAGCACGGCTGCCACATGGTCAGCACCGAGGTTAGAATGCACGCGGATCATGATCAGCTGAGCAATCCTTTCTTCGTGGGTAAGGGAGTTAAAAACGCTGTCTACCCAGCGTTGTGCCGGTCCGGGACCAGCCTTCATGGTAATTTCCGTAGGGGGGTATGGTTTCGCGCCGATAGATTCCGGCCGGGCAGAAGCAGCCATGAGCAACCCGCTCAGCCCCGCTACCGTTAATAATCTCATCATGTCATAAACATAACAAAAATATCGTGCATCCGCCAGCGGGAATTGACTGACGGCGAACGCATTGCATTAATCAAATATATCTTTATGACGGGTGGCAAACCAGCCTCCTGAGCGATTTAATGATCGTCTACGTTTTTGCTTCTTTTATTGAATTATCTTTATTAATTTGACTGATACATTCGCAACAATTCAGTAATTACAATATTAATTACCAACTCATTCAATTTCTTATTATATTTGCACCTTACGGGACGTTGACAAGATGAACCTTTTTAGTGCGCTTACTGTAAGAAGAAACGTCGCGGAACAAATCAGAAAAAAGCGCAAGCCTATTGCTTGTGGTCATATTTTATCAGCAACACATGGTCAATTTAATTCTATTTGGCCCTCCCGGTAGCGGGAAAGGAACGCAAAGTGCCAACATTATCGAGAAGTACGGATTAATTCACCTGTCTACAGGCGATCTGCTGCGCTCTGAAATCGCAGCGAAAACACCGCTCGGTTTGGAAGCGCAGAAAGTTATGGACCAGGGATTACTGGTGCCCGACGAAGTAGTGATCGGAATGATCTCTTCCAAGCTGGACGCTAATCCTGAAGCCCGTGGCTTTATTTTCGACGGTTTTCCGCGCACCACCGCCCAGGCGGAAGCGCTTGATAAACTACTGGCCCTCAAGAAAACAGCCATTTCTGCTGTTTTGAGCCTCGAAGTGCCTGAAGATGAACTGGTTCGCCGCCTGCTTGAACGTGGGCAGACCTCCGGCCGGTCAGACGATGCCAGCGAGGATGTGGTGAAAAAACGCATCGTGGAGTATCATAACAAAACCGCTCCTGTGGCCGATCACTACGCCAAATACGGCAAATTGAAGAAAATCAAAGGCGATGGCTCCATCGAAAACATTTTCGAGCTGCTGAGCAAAGAAATCGACGATCTGATGGGCGTTCGCGTATAGGCAAGCCCCATTTGGAACCATATTTAAAACGCAAAGATCATGTAAAGCCAAACTTTACGATCTTTGCGTTTTGCTTTTGGACCCGGCACCGCCCGGGCCGGCAAATCAGTAACGATCATGGAGAATTTTGTAGACTATATCAGGGTATTTTGTAAATCCGGCCACGGCGGCGCGGGAAGCAGGCACTTTATGCGCACCAAATTTAAAGCGCTGGCTGGTCCTGACGGGGGCGACGGCGGGCGCGGCGGCCACCTCATCCTGCGCGGAAACGCTCAGCTGTGGACCCTGCTGCACCTGCGCTGGTATAAAAACGTGCTCGCAGAAAACGGCGGCAATGGAAGTGGCGACAACTGTACCGGCCATTACGGGAAAGACATTGTAATCGAAGTGCCCCTGGGCACCATCGTACGGGATGAAGAAACCGGAGAAGTGGAAGCAGAAGTAATGCGCGACGGAGAAGAGATTATCTTCATGCCAGGCGGCCAGGGCGGCCGCGGTAACGCCTATTTCAAAAGCGCTACCAACCAGACTCCTGAATATGCCCAACCCGGCCAGCCAGGCCTCGAAGGATGGAAAATCCTTGAACTGAAGGTATTAGCCGATGTAGGTCTTGTAGGCTTCCCCAACGCAGGTAAATCCACTCTCCTCTCCAGCATCACCGCTGCCAGGCCCAAAATAGCCAATTACGCCTTTACAACCCTCACCCCCCAACTCGGCATGGTGCATTACCGCGACGATCGCTCGTTTTGCATGGCCGACCTCCCAGGCATCATCGAAGGGGCACACGAAGGCAAAGGCCTCGGACATCGCTTTCTCCGCCATATCGAACGGAATGCCGTGCTGTTATTCGTGATCCCGGCAGATAGCCCGGATCACAAAAAAGAATTCGACATCCTCCTGAACGAGCTGGAACAGTTCAACCCTGAACTGCTTGATAAGCAATTCCTCATCGCCATATCCAAAAGCGATATGCTCGACGAAGAACTGAAGGAAGCTATTTCCGCAGAACTCCCAGCGGATGTACCCCACGTATTCATTTCCTCCGTCACACAAACAGGATTGCAGGAACTAAAGGATGTATTGTGGGAAGCGCTAGCCGCTGATGCCGCTCAACAGCGCGCACCCATGGTGGAAGATGACGAAAATGGTGAAGAAGAAAGAACAGAAGAAGAAACAGATGAAGAAGGGAAGTAAGAACAGATAAAGATTTTTTTTGCCGGATATCGTATTTTTTCTCCCGGACATTATTTTTGTAACACCTGCCACCCTAGCTCAGCTGGTTAGAGCGGTTGTTTCGTAAATAACAGGTCGTCGGTTCGATTCCGATGGGTGGCTCAAATAGCCTCTGTACGCATCACAACGTCGGAGGCTATTTTGTTTTCGTATACCTCTATTAGCCGCTCTATTTTATGCCAGCGCACATCTGCATCTTCCTGCTGATAATACTCTCTGAAAAGCGCTTCTGCTGAGGAATCGTTACGATGCAGAAAATGCCAGGTAAGTACCTGCCGGAGATACTCCCGCATCCTGTATTCCATTTCAAAATCCTTCGTTAATGGTGCAGTTTGCAACCAATTAAGGTTCTCCCGGATCTTTTTTTCATGCAAACCAGTTACTGCTTCAAACGCATATCCACCTCCCGTTTCCTCTAAATAAATGCCCGCAATCCCAGGGTTAGGCAAACCCGGGAACTCGCAATCATCACAATCACCTTCTTCCACATCCCTGCCAAAAAAAAGTTTTAACTGAGCTCCAGTCCTATAGGTGCCCCCCTCATACCGGAAGATTTGCCGCAGCCCGCCGTTCTCCTCTCTCATGAAAACATAATCCTGGTAAATATGCCGGTCAGGACTAAAATAAATCGTTACATAAAGCGCTTCTTCACTTTTATTTCCGAAATGCTCCCACGATTCTGTGAACGGTAACTGCCTGAAAGAATAACGCCAATCCTCATATTGCTGCACCTTACCATCAGTAAAATGAATGTTATCGGTAGCGGAAACATTCTTCGGCAACATTTGCGTATCGGGCATTCTCAGCTCTTCATTATTGTCTTTTGGCTTGGGCGCGAATTTGTAGAGACCCACAAAAAACAATATCATCACACTGAGGATGACAGCCATAAAGCGCCACGGCAAAGGCTTTGGCGGCCCCTGCTGAGGCGGAGCGCCTGCATGTGCACTTCGACGGTATTCCGTATAAGGATTGCTCCTTTGCGGAGGTGTACGGCCTGTAGCTGGGGGCGGCGTGGCCGGAATACGGCTCCAGGAGAGTTGCCTGTCATAACGTATCCTCTCATCCTGATCAGATAAAATGCGGTAAGCTTCGAGGATTTCACGAAAACGTGCTTCCGCAGCAGCATCCCCCGGATTACGATCCGGGTGGTATTGCATGGACAGCCTGCGGAATGATCGTTTGATTTCCGTAAGGCCGGCATTCTCAGGAACAATGAGTATCTGGTATAAGGTGGGCATCTTTATCTCCTTAAATGTACGATGAAGCTGCCGATCGGCATAATATTATACCTTCACATATCATGGGCCAGCACACAATATATTCCCCAGCCATCGCAAGGGCACTCGATCATTTCGAAGCAGTTTCTCCCTTAACGGAAACTGCACGCGACGCGATCAGCCATTGCCTTATCCTGGAAAGTTTTCCGAAAAAGCACCTGTTGCAGCAAACGCGCCGGCCGGCCACCCATTTATTCATTGTAGCCAGTGGCATGGTGCGGAGCTACTACCAGCACGATAACCGGGAGGTAACCCTGTTACTCGGCCAGGAGCAATGTATTGTTTGCGCTATGGACAGCCTTTTGAGCGGAGAGCCGGCATATTACAACATTGAAACGCTGGAAGACAGCGAGATTATCTCGATTTCCTACGCCGACCTTGAGCGGCTGTATACGGCGTTTCACGAAATAGAAAGGCTGGGACGGCTCATGATCAGTCAGTATTATCTTGAACTGGATCTGGGACTGCGGTCGTTGCGGTTTAAATCAGCCCGGGATCGTTACCTGGAGCTGTTGGAAAAACAACCGGAGTTACTACAGCGAGCACCATTACAGTATCTGGCTTCATATCTCGGCATGTCGGCCGAAACACTGAGCCGCATTCGTGCAGAACAGTGAGACGAAATGAAGAATGACGCACCTTGCATGTAGTGCGCCATTCTTTTGGGTTATACTTTCTCGATTATATGCCGATTTGGTTTTGCCGCGCATCTTCACTTCTCAGACCCAATGTTGCATGGGGTACGCGGCAGTTGCGGGTTATACATATACACCTTAGTGAGTATTAATTTCCATTTGGTTACTGTGTGAAGCCATTGCTTCATTGTTCTCCCGAAAGCGAGTTTTGGGGCAGGAAACAAAACCGGATGATTCTTTACTTTCCTCCGCGGCCTAATGCTTCTATTCTGGTGAGGGCTTTGGCCCTGGCTTCTTCACTGAGCCAGCGGAGTTTTCCAAGGGCAGTTACTTTTACCGGGCTTACACCACAAAATTCCAGTGTGGCGCGCTTCATCGCATTGTGCCCTGCATTCCTGTATACTAACCAGTTGTACCAGCGCGGGCTATCCATAGTGGTAATGATTCGGGCAGATCTGCCTTTTAGCAGCTTATCCCATAATTGAGAGTTATCCCGGTACCTGAAAGCTATACCCGGGAGAAAAAGCCGGTCAATAAACCCTTTCATAACGGCAGGGAAGGTTCCCCACCATGTGGGGTACACCCATACCATATGGTTACACCACTGGATATCAGCCCAGGCTGCTTCCAGGCAAGGCTCCCACGGCGTGCGTTGGCGATAGCCATGCAGCAGGATTGGCTGAAATGGTAGATCCCCGAGGCGTAGCAGCCTGATATCGTGGCCCGCAGCTGCGGCACTCCTTACATAAGTTTCCGCCATAGCGCTGCAGAAGCTTTCGTTATCCGGGTGCCCGAGGATCAGGAGGATCTTTTTGTTGTTCATGGCACAAAGATGGGAAATGCCCTGCTGCGTTTTTTTGACCATTGTCAATTAATCGGATGATTGACGGACAGGGTACGATGATCTACGTTGCAATGGAAGCTTACAATGATGATCCTGGTTATTGCAAATGAAAAAGGTCCGTTAGACAACGGACCTTCTACTAAACTAACCCAAACAAACGTTTAAAAAACGTTCTATAAATTCTTCTTTGTTTTCTTTGTTTGTGGCTGCGGGAGGGAAGCTATACTGCTTCCATCAGTTACTGCCGTTCATTGAGCAGCAGCCGCAGCTTCAGCGAGTTTCGCTTTGATCTTGGCTTCCACTTCAGCGGCAACTTCAGGATTATCGAGCAGCAATTGCTTCACAGCATCGCGGCCCTGACCGAGCTTGTTGCTTTCGTAGCTGAACCAGCTACCACTCTTTTGGATGATGCCGTATTCCACACCCATGTCGATAAGCTCACCGACTTTGGATATGCCGACACCGAAAATGATATCGAACTCGGCCAACCGGAACGGAGGCGCCACTTTATTCTTTACCACTTTCACTTTCACGCGGTTACCTACTGCTTCGTCGCCGTCCTTAATCTGGCTCATACGGCGAATATCCAGCCGAACCGATGCGTAGAATTTCAGGGCGTTACCACCGGTTGTTGTTTCGGGGTTACCGAACATCACACCGATTTTCTCACGCAGCTGGTTAATGAAGATGCAGCAGCAATTCGTTTTTGAAATCGTAGCCGTCAGCTTCCGGAGTGCCTGAGACATGAGGCGTGCCTGAAGGCCCATCTTGCTTTCACCCATCTCTCCTTCCAGCTCGCCTTTCGGAACCAGCGCGGCCACAGAGTCAATCACCACCACATCCACAGCGCCGGACAGAATCAGCCGGTCGGCAATTTCCAGTGCCTGCTCACCATGGTCGGGCTGTGAAATCAACAGAGAATCCACATCCACACCCAGCCTGCGGGCATAAGAACTGTCAAAAGCATGCTCGGCATCTATGATGGCGCAAATGCCTCCCTTCTTCTGAGCCTCTGCAATTGTATGTATCGCAACCGTCGTCTTACCAGAAGACTCCGGTCCATATATTTCTATAATACGCCCTTTGGGGAACCCGCCAATACCCAGGGCAATATCCAACCCCAGCGACCCGGTGGAGATCACCTCCATCGGCACCTCCGCTTTCTCTCCCATCATCATCACGGATCCCTTTCCGAAATCCTTCTCGATTTTGTCCATGGTAAGGCGAAGAGCCTTCAGTTTTTCAGTATTGGCGTTTGACATAATTGTTTGAATTAGTTAGTCAGTATTATTGTTTGTTCGTTGTTATTTGCTTGGTACTGCAAGGTAAAACTATTTCCGGATATTATCCTAAAAAAATTAGCATTTCTCGCGAAATACTAATTCTAATAGCATCCTCCCTGCCGTTGACATTACAAAATTGCACCACTGCTACGCACAGAATATGCGCAGTGAAAATAATTTTCCGGGAAAGTGAAAAGAAGGGAAAACTTAGCCTAATATAAGATAAGCCGCCAGTTGCGACAGTACCCCTACCACAAAGCCAGACCACACCTCGCCGGGTGAATGCGCATGCAACACCAGCCGTGAAGTGCCGGCTATTCCGGCCAGCAACACAGCACCCGCCAGCGGCAGTGCCACGTTCATGCCCATCCCGAACATGAGGGCCAGTAAAAAGCCCACTACGCCACCCCAGCCTACTGTATGCATGCTGATCTTAACAAAGCTGTTGGCAACAAACGATATCACCACGGCGATGAACACGCCCAGCCAGAAGGCATTATAGAAATCCGGACTCGCCCCCTCGCGGAGGAATGTGTAGAATGCCCAGAAATAAAATATGATAGAAGCTACATAAGGTATGATCCTGTCGCGCTGCCCGCCCAGTGTTATGCTGTCCACGAAGCCCAATGCCTTCGCCAGCACAACCACCAGCATAGGGAACAACACGCTCGCCACTGCCACACGTATAAACAGCACGTCGTATTCCCAGCGGAAACTGTTACCCTTAAACCCGGTAAAAAACTCCGGCAATGCCGTTACCGCAAGAAAAGTAACGAGCAGCGGTATAAATAATGGGTGCAATACGTAAGAAAATACGTTTGCAACAGCCCTGACGGTGGGCGAAAAAGGTACGGTCGTTTTCTGCTCTTCCATGAATGTCATCATAATTCCTTGCGTAAACGCGCCACCGGAATGTTTAACTGCTCCCTGTATTTGGCTACTGTGCGCCGCGCAATATTGTAACCTTTGTCCTGCAACATCTTTGTGAGATTCTCATCGCTCAGCGGCTTGCGCTTATTCTCCCCGCCGATCATATCGGACAGGATTTTCTTCACTTCCCGTGTCGATACCTCCTCCCCGCTGTCTGTACTCAGCGATTCGGAGAAGAAGAATTTCAGCTTAAAAGTGCCGAATTCAGTTTGTACGTATTTACTATTGGCCACACGGCTTACTGTAGAAATGTCCAGCTGCGTGATGTCTGCTATGTCCTTGAGGATCATAGGCCTCATAGTTGTTTCGTCGCCGGTCAGGAAGAAGTCATATTGGTAGTTCATAATGGCCTCCATCGTGCTCAGCAACGTATGCTGCCGCTGCTTGATGGCGTCGATGAACCATTTGGCCGCATCTATCTTCTGCTTGATAAACAATACCGCTTCCTTCTGGCGTTTGTCTTTCTTATCTCCCCTGTCGTACTCTTTCAGCATTTCGCGGTACCCCTCGGAAATCCGGAGATCGGGCGCGTTTTTGCTGTTGAGCGACAATTCCAGCTTGCCGTTGTTATTGAGGATAAAGAAATCGGGGATCACATAGCTTTCTGCCTTGTTGAGCACGCTGTGATTAGCACCGGGCTTGGGGTTCAGCTTAATGATCTGCCCGATGGCCTCCCGAAGATCTTCATCTGAGAGGTTCAGCGAACGCTGTATTTTTTCGTAGTGCTTCTTGGTAAATTCGTCGAAGTAATCATCGAGGATGCGGGTAGCGTAGATAATCCCCGGATCGTCCTGCGCTTTGCGCCGCAGCTGCAGCAGGAGGCATTCCTTCAGATCGGCGCAGCAAACACCGGGAGGGTCGAAGGTCTGGATCAATTTGATCAACTGTCGGATTTCTTCCTCGTCGGTTTCCACATTTTGGGAAAAAGACAAATCATCCACGATCGCTGAAGCCTCGCGGCGCAGATACCCGTCGTCATCGATAGATCCGATTATTTGTTCAGCTATTCTCCGCTCCCGCTCATCGAGCGTTTGCAGCCCAAGCTGGTCCAGTAAATGATCGTGAAAAGTGGTTTCCACACGAATGGGCATGGTACGCTGCTCGTCGGGGTCGGGGTAATTGTCATCCCTCAGTTTATAGTCGGCTATCTCATCGTCTCCTTCGGAAACATATTCTGAGATATCAATGTTATCGTATTCACTTTCGCTGCCATCCGGCTCAAATTCATCTTCACCGTTCTCGAACTCTTCAGCCGGTTTTTCCATTTCATCTTCGGGAGTGGAGCCATCTTCGCTGTATTCCAGGGCGGGATTTTCTTCCAGTTCTTCCTTGATTCTCTCTTCCAGATTGGCAGTAGGCACCTGCAGCAGTTTCATAAGCTGAATCTGCTGTGGCGACAGTTTCTGTAATAATTTCTGTTGTTGCGTCTGCTTTAACATGGCTCGTTCCTTTTTACCACTTTTCCTCCCCGTCCAGGCTCAGCTGGTCCGGCAACAGGCGGAACGACCTTCTGTGATAGGGCGTATCGCCGTGCGACCTGATGGCTTCTCTGTGCTGGCGGGTAGGATAACCTTTGTTGTCTTTCCAGCCATAATTCGGGAATTCCGTGTGCAACTGATGCATGTATTCATCCCGATAAGTTTTCGCCAGCACCGAGGCCGCTGCTATGGATGCATATTTTCCATCGCCCTGAATAACGCAGGTATGAGGGATATTGCCATAGGGAGTGAAACGGTTTCCATCAATGAGTAACAACTGGGGCTGTAGCGATAATCGTGCCAAAGCGATGTGCATCGCTTTGAACGAGGCTTTCAGGATATTGATCTTATCAATTTCCTCATTATCCACACTGGCAACCGCGAATGCTAATGCCTGCTGTTCTATGATTGGCCGCAGCGCCAACCGCTCCCCCTCCGTCATCTGTTTGGAATCGTTGAGGAATGGATGGCTGAAGTCCCTCGGCAGTATAACCGCCGCCGCGAAAACGGGCCCCGCCAGGCAGCCCCTTCCGGCTTCATCGCAGCCGGCTTCTGTAAGCTCGTCCTGAAAATAAGGCAGCAGCAAGGTTAGTTGTTTTGTTGGCGCTAAAATTACAAAAACCCGCTGAATGATTCCGGAATTGATAAAAATCATCTGTTCCGGTGCGTTTTTCCCCATATTTTTGCTGCTTTATGGACATGCAGCAAACAAAAGGGAACCGGGCCATCGTTATCTGGTTATATACCGGGGTAGCCATGATCATTGTGCAGGTATTGCTGGGCGGCATCACGCGGCTCACCGGCAGCGGCCTCAGTATTACAGAATGGAAGCCCATCCTGGGCGCCCTGCCTCCCATGACCGAATCGGCATGGCAGGATGCTTTTGCCAAATACCAGGAAATCGGCCAGAGTAAATATATCAACAGCCATTTTACACTGTCCGACTTCAAATGGATCTACTTCTGGGAATGGCTGCACCGCAACTGGGCCCGCCTCATCGGTATCGTGTTCTTTGTACCGTTTATCTATTTTATCATTAAGAAGAAAATAGACCGCAGCATGATCGGCCCTATGATCACCCTGTTTATTCTCGGCGGACTCCAGGGCCTCATCGGATGGATCATGGTAAAAAGCGGCCTGAATGAAGAAAACCTCTATGTTAGCCATATTCGTTTAGCCATCCACTTTATCGCCGCATTGGGCCTGCTCTGGTATGTGCTCTGGTTTGCCCTCAAGCTGAGCGTTCCTGCAGAACATCGTGCCGAAGCGCCCGGCCTGCGGAAGCTCTCCGGCTGGATGCTGGGCATCCTTGTGGTACAGCTCGTTTATGGAGGTTTCATGGCCGGCCTGCATGCCGCACTGGCCGCCACCACCTGGCCGTCAATAAACGGGTTCTGGGCGCCTCCCGGCATGTTTACAGAAGGCGGGTTCCTGGCAGATATCACGCATAATCCCATCACCATCCAGTTTATTCACCGCGGACTGGCTTATCTCCTTACCATACTCATCGCCATCTGGTATATTAAATCACTCAAAATCCCCCAGCTGCAGGGTGCCCGCGCCGCCGCATTATTCACCGTTCTGCTGCAGGTTTTCCTGGGAGTACTTACTGTTCTCAACAGCACCGTGAAAATACCGCTGGGATTCGCACTCGCTCACCAGTTCACCGGCATGGCCCTGCTCATGGTACTGGTTTGGGCCAATTATCTCACCGCACCGGTACGGCATTGACATATTATTAATTTTCCATTGGCGATTTTTGCCTTAATTTACTGAGGTGAAAAGATATTGGTCAAGATTCTTCTATTCCTTTCCCATCCAGCTGCTGCTGCTGCATTTCCGCAAGTATCAGGTGCTCCTGATCTTCTGGGCCATACTGCTCAGCACGATCAATGGCGGCTTCGCGAAAACTTACGGGGGCGATGCCCTTTATCTCGCCCCCGAATACATGGGGAAGGTGAATTTCTACAGTACCACTGTGATGGGCGTGGCTGCCGCCATTTTTACCATGAGCTGGAACATCACCACGTTCATCCTCCACAGCGGGCGCTTTAAATTCCTGTCTACCACCTCACAACCTTTCTCACGCTATTGCCTCAACAACTCAATCATCCCTGCAGCATTCCTGCTTATGCTGTTATGGCGCGGATGGCAATACCAACGCTGGCAGGAACTCAATTCCGTTCCGCAGATCCTGCTGCTCGCCGAAGGTTTTATCTGTGGTTACCTCGCCATCTTATTTGTGTCTTTCTTCTATTTCTTCAATGCTGATAAAAACATCGGCCGCAGGCTCATGAAGAAATTCGGTAATCCGCGCAACTTCCTTCGTACCGTGCTTATTCCCAACCAGGAGCATGATGAGAACGCGCTGCCTGTGCTAAGTTATTTCGCCAGTCCATGGCGCATCCGCAGGGCACGTAACGTAGGGCACTACAATAAACATTATCTCGACAATATCTTCCGTCAGCATCACTTCGCTGCGATGATCACCATTGGTTTGGCACTGGTATTCCTCGTGATCATGGCCTACCTGATGGATTATGCCGCCTTCCGCATCCCCGCCGGAGCGAGCGTACTTATCTTCTTCGCGTTCCTCATCGGCCTCGCCGGCGCATATGCTTACCTGCTCGAAAGCTGGGCCATCCCCGTACTCATCGGCATTATCATCGGCCTCAACTGGATGGTAAAAAACCAATGGATCGACAACCGGAACAAAGCATACGGTCTCGATTACCATAACAAAAACGGAAGGCCTTCCTACAGCTCACACGACCTGCAGGAATTTTTCACCGACGCCCGCAGCAAAGCCGATCAGGAGCATACCATAAAGATCCTCGAAAACTGGAAGAAACGCTTTCCTCCAGGATCCAAACCACCATTGATTGTGATCAATACCAGCGGTGGTGGAAGCCGTTCTGCTGCCTGGACCATGAATGTGCTGCAGCGGTACGACAGTTTGCTAAATGGCAAATTGCTCCAACATACCATGCTTATCACCGGGGCTTCCGGCGGTATGATGGGCGCCACCTATTTCCGTGAGCTATACCTTCGCCGTCAGGATGGCCGTATGCCCACAAAGCACGATTTATATGACAGTTCTTACTGCGACAAAATCTCCCGCGATCTGCTGAACTCCGTGTTCAGCTCCTTTGCCGTAAACGATGTCATCACCCCTTTCCGCCATTTCAATATCGGCCATAACGCCTACGCTAAAGATCGTGGGTATGCTTTTGAGATGCAGCTGAATCTGAATACCGATCATATATTAAACAAGAAACTGGGAGACTACCGGCAGGCAGAATTCGAAGCGCGCATCCCGTTGCTGATATGGTGCGCCACCATCAATGCCGATGGGCGAAGGCTGTATATGTCACCACAACCCGTCAGCTACCTCTGCGCGCCGGAATACCTTTATCCCACGCGCAGCATCCGGGATGTGGATGGCGTGGACTTCGGACAGTTCTTTGCCGCGCAGGATGCGCAGGAGCTAAGGGTAACCAGCGCCATCCGCATGAGCGCCACTTTCCCTTATGTGCTGCCAAATGTTTTCCTGCCCAGTTCGCCAATTGTAGATGTGATGGATGCCGGTATCAGTGATAACTTCGGACAGGAAACCAGCCTCCGGTTCCTGCACATCTTCCGGAAATGGATCAATGAAAATACGGCCGGAGTGATTTTCATCCAGCTGCGGGATTCGCGTAAAAACGACATGAGTCCTATCAAGCAACAGAAAGACCTGGGCGATTTGCTGTTTGAACCGCTGTTTTCCATGCAAAGCCATTGGACCAGCATGCAGGATTTCAACCAGGATCAGCTCATTAATTATATGGAAGAAAGCTATCCCGGTAAGTTTTCACGGTTAATTTTCCAGTATGTTCCCCAACAGGCCGATAAGGCTGCAGCACTCAGCTGGCACCTCACGCCCCGGGAAAAGCTGGATATTGCGCGGGCGCTCGATAACCCGGCTAACCAGCAGGCCTTCCGACAGCTGGAAGCTGCGCTGGGCGGGCAAAGGATCATTCCTTAACCTCACACATAAAAACCTTGCAGTATTCGTAAGTAATTCATTGATAACGTTCGGATGAAATGTCCGGAATCTGTTATTTCCGGGTTATTTATACGGGGGTGGCATCAAATCCGCATGTTTATTCGTACCTTTGCGCCTTCTTTTCGATTTCTTACCGGTGTAAAATGGTGCCGGGACGGGGTTCGGAAACGGCTAAATTACTCATTGTCATGCAAATCAGAAACATCGCTATCATCGCGCACGTAGACCACGGCAAAACGACCCTGGTAGACAAGATCTTACATTCTACCAACGTTTTTCGGGCCAATCAGGAAACCGGAGAACTGATTATGGATAATAATGATCTTGAAAAAGAACGTGGTATCACTATCTTGTCCAAGAACGTATCCGTAGAATATAAAGGAGTGAAAATCAACGTTATTGACACTCCGGGCCACGCCGACTTCGGTGGTGAGGTGGAGCGTGTGCTGAAAATGGCAGACGGTGTGATCCTGCTCGTGGATGCCTTCGAAGGCCCCATGCCGCAGACCCGCTTCGTACTCCAGAAAGCGCTGCAGCTGAACCTGAAGCCCATCGTTGTTATTAATAAGGTAGATAAGCCTAACTGCCGCCCCGATGAAGTGCATGACGCCGTTTTTGAACTTTTCTTCAACCTGGACGCTACCGAAGAACAGCTGAACTTCCCGACCTATTACGGTTCCGGTAAAAATGGCTGGTTCAACGATACCATTGCTCCCCGTGAAGACATCATTCCTCTGCTCGATGGTATCCTGACGCACGTTCCGGAACCTAAAATCGGTGAAGGATCCCTCCAACTCCAGATTACATCTCTCGACTATAGCACCTTCCTCGGCCGTATCGCCGTAGGTAAAGTGACCCGTGGTAAGATCACCGAAAACATGCCCATTTCTCTGGTGCAGGTAGACGGTACTATCAAAAAATCCCGTGTTCGTGAACTGTACATCTTTGAAGCCCTCGGCAAAAAGCGTGTTACAGAAGTATACCCCGGCGATATCTGCGCAGTGGTAGGACTGGAAGATTTCGGTATCGGCGACACCATCGCTGACTTCGAAGCTCCCGAAGCACTGCCCGTTATCAGTGTAGACGAGCCTACCATGAACATGATGTTCAGCATCAACAACTCGCCTTTCTTTGGTAAAGACGGTAAGTTCGTGACCTCCCGTCACCTGCGCGACCGCCTTATGAAAGAAACAGAGAAAAACCTCGCGCTCCGCGTGCTCGATACCGACTCTGCCGATTCCTTCCTGGTATACGGCCGTGGTATCCTCCACCTGGGTGTACTGGTAGAAACCATGCGCCGCGAAGGATATGAACTCACCGTAGGCCAGCCCCAGGTTATCCTGAAACAGGTAGACGGTAAGAAATGTGAGCCTTATGAAACCCTTGTGGTAGACGTTCCCCAGGAATTCGCTTCCAAAGTGATCGACCTGGTTACCCGCCGCAAAGGTGAAATGCTCATCATGGAAACTAAAGGCGAAATGCAGCACCTGGAATTTGAAATTCCTTCACGTGGCCTCATCGGCCTGCGTACCCAGATGCTGACCGGCACTGCCGGTGAAGCTGTTATGGCTCACCGCTTCAACGATTACAAACCCTGGAAAGGCCCAATCCCCGGCCGTAGCAATGGTGTTCTCGTTGCAAAAGAAGCTGGTACCACCACCGGTTACTCTCTCGATAAACTGCAGGATCGCGGATCTTTCTTCGTAGATGCAGGTGAAGAAGTATATCGTGGCATGATCATCGGTGAAACCAACAAACCCGGCGATCTCGTGGTAAACCCTAACGAAGGCAAGAAATTAACCAACATGCGCGCCAGCGGAAGTGACGCGGCCACCAATATCGCACCTAAGATTCTCATGACACTCGAAGAGTGCATGGAATACATCCAGCAGGATGAGTGCATCGAGGTTACGCCGAACCACATCCGTATGCGCAAAACCATCCTTGACGAAGAAGAGCGGAAGAAGTTCCAGAAGATGCTGAAAGCTGAAGAGGTTAACTAATGACTTACAGAATTACGCAATAAGGATAACGGAACCGGACCTTCATGGCCCGGTTCTTTTTTTTATCATTACATCCCCGGAAGGCCCATTCCGCCAAGCATTCCGCCTGCCATGCCCTTCATCTCCGCTTCCCAGGTTTCTTCTGCCTGCTTAAGCCCGCGGTTCAATGCTGTGATCAGCAGATCCTCCAGCTCTTCCTTACGGTCTCCCACCAGCAACGATGGGTCTATCTCCACACTCCGCACTTCGCGGCCGCCCGTTACCACCACTTTCACAGCACCGTTGCCGGCTTCCGCATCCACCAGAATATGACGCAGGCGCTCTTTGCTTTCCTGCATTTTTTGCTGCGCTTCCTGCAGCTTTCCGAACAAGTCTCCAAACATATAATCCGATTTGCGGCAAAGATATATTTTCCGCAGCGGCACCAGAATATGTATCTTGCCGGCTATGACAATCACGGACGTTTGCATAATTGGCGCAGGCCCCGGAGGCGCTGCAGCTGCCCTTCAGCTCGACAGGCTCGGGATTTCCTGCGTGGTAGTAGACAAAGCCGTTTTCCCCCGCGATAAAGTATGTGGCGACGGGCTGAGCGGAAAAGTCATAGCCGGTCTCAACCGCATCGATACCGCCATCGGGCAGCGGCTGCAGTCACTCGCCGAAAAGGAAAACAGCTGGGGCGTTACCTTCGTAGCACCCGGCCGCACGGGCATGGATGTTCCTTACAAGCCCAATTACAACCCGGCTGCTGATGCGCCCATCGGCTTCGTCTGCAAACGCATTCATTTCGATAACTTTTTGGTGGATGAGCTGAAACAGTGCAGGCATGTGCAACTGATTGAAGGCGTTTCCATTGACCAATACACGCCCACGCCCGATGGCTACGAACTATCCGATGCAAAGGGCACCCTGCGCATAAAGGCTAAGCTTATCATCGTGGCTAATGGTGCGCATTCCGCTTTCACCAAAGATGTGGCGGGCATCCGTATGGAGCCGAAACATTACGCGGCAGGGGTTCGTGCATATTACTCCGGTGTTACAGGGACACATGCCCACAGCTATATTGAGCTGCATTTCCTGAAAAACCTCCTGCCCGGTTACCTCTGGATCTTTCCGCTTCCCAATGGCGAAGCCAACGTGGGAATAGATATGCCTTCCGACGCAGTGCGCCGCCGTAAGGTAAACCTGAAAGCCCTTATGCTGGAAACCCTTGCCAATGATCCGGTATTCGCGGAAAGATTTCGTAATGCCAAACCTGTTAGCGCCATCGAAGGCTACGGCCTGCCCCTCGGCTCCCGCAAAAGGCGGCTGTCCGGCGAAAGATGGATGCTTGTTGGCGATGCTGCTTTCCTCATCGATCCGTTTACCGGGGAAGGCATCGGCAATGCAATTTATAGCGGAGGCATCGCCGCCAAACAAGCCGTGCAATGCCTGCAATCAAATGACTTCAGTGCGGAAACAATGCTCGCTTACGATGGCAATATCCAGCGCGTGCTGGGAGCCGAACTAAGGCTGAGTACCAAGCTGCAGAAGCTCGTACGCTACCCGCGGCTTTTCAATCTCCTCATGAAAGCCGGCACCCGCAACAAACAACTGCGCGATGTTATTTCCAGCATGTTCTACGAAGTAGACCTCCGTAAAAAATTAACCAAACCATCTTTTTACATCAAACTGTTATTGAACCGGTAACCTATGATGAGAGCTACTTTCCTGCTGGCGGCCCTGCTGGTTTTTACCACATCAAACGCACAAACAAAATATTACGAAGAGCAAAACGGCATCCTCCGCCTCACTCAGGCCGGTGCCGTTCACCTTTCGGGATTGCCGCTGAAATGCATGCAGCATGAGTTCCCCTACAAAACCGGTATCGTGTTCACCGATTCGAACCTTATTCAGAAACCCATCTCCTACCACCCTTCCTTTTATGGGTGTTACGACTGGCATAGCAGCGTACATGGCCATTGGATGCTCGTGCGCCTGCTGAAGATGTACCCCGCCCTGCCCAATGCCGCACAGATAAAGGAAAAGCTCGCGCAGAACCTCACCGCCGCCAACATCCGCAAAGAACTGCAACTCTTTTCCAATAAAGAGAATAAAGGATTTGAAAGGATTTACGGATGGAGCTGGCTGCTTCAACTGCAAAATGAACTGCTCACCTGGAATGATCCTTTTGCACGGGAGCTTTCCGCCAATATTGCACCCATGGCCCGCTACTTCAGCGTGTCCTGGCGTGACTTCCTCAAAAAGATCGCTTATCCCATCCGGGTAGGTGAGCACACCAACCTCGCTTTTGGCCTGCGACTAGCATGGGACTATGCCGCCACGGCAAAAGATACCGCCCTGCAATTCTCGATCCGGGATGCTGCCATGCGGTTTTATGCGAACGATCGTAACTGTCCTGCCAGCTGGGAACCCGGTGGGTATGATTTCCTTTCGCCCTGCCTGGAGGAAGCCGATCTCATGTGGCGCATCCTGCCTGAGCAGGAATACAAAGTCTGGCTGAAGAACTTCCTTCCCGGCCTTTTTACTAATGAGCCGCTGTTCCACATCGCTACTGTTAACGACCGTACCGATGGCAAGCTTGTACATCTGGACGGCCTCAATCTGAGCCGCGCCTGGTGCCTCTACGGCATAGCCCGCCATGCCGGCAATCATGCCGCTGCCATCCGGGAACTGGCCTCACAGCACCTGCACGCCGCCCTGCCCCATGTGGCCAGCGGTGATTATGCCGGCGAACACTGGCTGGCTACGTTTGCGGTGTATGCGCTAACGGTGGAGTAATGTCTACGACAAATACGAACATAAAAAAAGGGAGCCATCAGGCTCCCTTTCGCGTAGGGTTATTGTGGAATAGTTATGGAGTCGAATATCACAACCTTCTCCCATAGTTCATTGCAGTTCTTGATGAACTCCAGATGCACGGGATGTTCCTGATAAATGTCGTGCCCCGCTTCGTCATTAAAAACGGTGAGCAAACAATAGCTGTAGCTCCTGTCGATCACCGGACGGTCCGTTCCCGCCGGCTTTCCGACGTTGAATACTGTCAGCGTCTCGATCTTCTCAAGCGTGCTCACGCCTTCTTCAAATTTCTTAATTTCCGCTGCGCTCAGTCCGGGCTTGAGATAGAAATTTACTACGTGCACGAATTTTTGTGTAGACATGGCCGATGGATTTAGGGCAGACAAGTTAGTGGTTCCCTGCTTAAAAATCAAGCCGTCTTTCATTACAAAGCTTACCCGACCCATCGCCTGTATATCTTTCAGCGGGTCACCGTCTACCGCGGTGAAGTCTGCCACTTTGCCCACTTCCACACTGCCGAGCCGGGCTTCTTCACCCAACAGTTCCGCAGCTTTGATGGTGGCAGATTTAATAGCATCCATGGCCGGCATTCCGGCTTCAGTCATATATACAAACTCCAGCCAGTTAAGGCCGTGCTGGTATACGCCAGCGTCAGTTCCGAAAGCAATCTTCACCCCTTTCTTCCAGGCTTTGGCGAAGGTTTTCTGAATCTGCGGACCAATGGCTTCTGCCTTAGGTTTCACGATATCAGGATAATACCCCGGAATCTTAGCTGAATCTGCTACGGAACGGCCTGCAGTAATAGTAGGAACGTACCAGGTGCCGTGTTTGATGGCAAGGTTCATCGCTTCATCATCCATCAGTGTTCCATGCTCGATGCTGCTAACTCCGGCACGGATGGCGCGCTTGATGCCTTCGGTACCATGAGCGTGCGCGGCTACTTTCATGTTATAGTCTTTGGCGGTGCTGATGATGGCAGCCAGCTCTTCTTCCGTAAACTGCGGGCTGCTCCCGTCTTTCGCAACACTGAGTACCCCACCGGTGGCGGTGATCTTAATAAGGTCTGATCCGAATTTATATGCCTGCCGTACGGCTTTGCGGCATTCATCCGGCCCGTTGGCTACACCGGCTTCCGGCCCGGGATCGCCCATCAGCTCTCTGCTGTAGCCATTGGTTGGGTCGGCATGGCCGCCGGTGGTGGCAATGGATTTACCTGCCGTAAAAATCCGGGGACCGGTGATAAGTCCTTTCGCGATAGCGTTCCGCAATGCGATGTTCACGCCAGTTCCCCCAAGGTCGCGCACAGTGGTAAAGCCTGTCATAAGCGTTCTGTGGGCATAGCGAACACTGAGGAAAGCGAGGTCGGCCGGGTTACGTACAAACCTGTCAGCATAATTGGTTTTACTTGTTTCGGACTCAATATGCACATGCATATCCATCCACCCTGGCATAACGGTTTGCTGCTTCAGGTCCACCACTTTATCACCGGCAGCAGGAGTGATATATCCGGATTGAATTGCCGTGATTTTATTTCCTGTAATGATGACAGACATCTTCATCCGTGGCTTGTCGAGCACCCCGTCTATAAGGGTACCGCAATGCAGGATAGTCCGCTGCGCGAGGGCAGTGCCTGCGCAGGAAAGGGCGAGGAAGAGGGTAAGGATTGATTTCATATATAGCGGTCAGGTATGAGCCTGGATCTCTTTGCGCACTGTTCTCCAGTTCACGATGTATACCAGCAGCAATATGCCCACAGTGGCTGCGATGGTCATTACACCCGGCCAGGGGGCCACGTACATACCGTGTTTCTCCAGTACACCGCTGGCCCACCATTGGGCAACGGCTACCACGGCAAGGGCTATCACACCGGTCACGAAATACACGGGAACGAGCTGCCCCAGCAAATAACGCTGCAGCCTTGCCGGCGCAGTACCCAACGTCACCAGCAACCTGATCTCCTTCTTGCAAGAAGAGATCACCAGCTGTATGAACATGCTGAATACCAGCAGGGCAAACATCAGCAGTATGAGTCCGAAAAACCCTACCACGCTCACGATCGTTTGCACAATGCCACGGATCTTATTGTATTTCGTTTTCTCGTTGTCAGTAGAATAATGATGTTTCTCCAGGTAATCGCGCAGCTCAATACTGCTGGGGTCTTTCACACGGATTACCACACGGGAGGGCAATTTCACTTCACCGGTGCCGTATGCCTTATTGGCCCAGTCCATGAACGATTGCGGTACCAGCACGGTAGAAATACGGTCAGAGAAACCCGCTATCTTCCCGATAAACTGCCCCTGCTGCATGCCCTGCGATATTACTACCTGCGGCGTCATGCTCTGGATAGTTTTTTCGGAAAACTGCGGAATACCGTTGCCCAGTGCAAACCCAAAATTGAACATATTCACGAAATCGCGGGGCACCATGATAGGCAGCAGCTGCTGACCGGCCTGCCATTTCCATTCTTCGGTTTTTACATCGAGGAAAGTATCGGGTACGGATTCAAAGAAGGCAAGGGTGGAAAAGCCCAGCTGATCGGCCTCGAGTTTCACGTTAAACTGCGCGGCGGTGATGGCGCCAAATGCTTCCACGAAAGGCTGGGCTTCGAAGTCTTTCTGCTCTTCAGGGGTAAAAACCGTCAGTTCCGGCTTACCCATCATATCATTGGTGATGAGTTTGTTGACAACGAGGTAATCCGCTCTTTCATTCTGGTTGCGGCTGCCATGCAGCAGCTCGTTGAAATCGGTATGTACCTGCAGGGCTACAAGAATCAGCAGCATGGCAACGCCGAGGCCAATGATGGCCATCCAGTAGCGGCTTTTGCCCACGCCGGTGCGAATGATCTTTTGTAAAATCCGGTTGAATTGCATGCTATAGCTGATAGGTTACGTCGTAAGTAAAATGTTGATCGTGATCGAGGTCGGTGAGGATGAAGCCTGCATTCCTTACCCTGCATTCCTGTTCGATGAGCTTTGCCGCTTTAGCCGTATTGGCTTCGTCGAGATGGCTGAAAGGCTCATCCATCATAAGCCATTGAAAAGGTTGCATGAGTGCGCGGATGATGGCGATGCGCTGGCGTTCTCCGTAAGAAAGAGTGGCAGCACTTTGCTGAAGTACATGCGTTACACCCAGCAATTCCGCGAACTCGCGGATCTTATCCGCGGGGTACAATGGCCGGGGGATCATCACGCGCTTCAGTTCAATGTTCTCTTCCGCCGTCAGCTGGTCGAACAGCCGGAGGTCCTGGAACACGACGCTGATGGCTTCCTGACGCACGCCGGCAAGTTGTGCGGGAGTATATTGCCCCCAGGGCCTGCCGCCTGCCGTAATGGTACCGGTATAATCGTACCGGATATGATAGAGGTAATGCACGAGCGTGGTTTTACCCGTGCCTGAGGGTGCTTTGATCTTAACGAATTGTCTGGGCCGGAAGGAGACCGCACGGTCCCAGATGTCTGAAGGCCGTTCCCGGATCCTGTCGCGCAGGGGTACCGGCACCACGGCAGAAAGCTCGATCTGCATGTTGAATGGAATGTGAAGCTTAAATATAGGCAAAAAACGAAAGCCGCCCCTGGTAAAGAGACGGCTTCGTAATATCTGATAAGATTAAACTTATTGTACGGGTGCGGCGATTGCAGAATCTACAACTACGGCAGTGGAATCTACAACTGCTTCTTCATCCCACATAGCAGCGCGTTCTTTCCTTTTCCCTTCTGTATAGTTATACAGTTTGCGGGAGAAGTTGAAAATTTGCGTGAGGGAATTCTGTGATTCGTTTTTGAAAGTCAGCACTGCGGAAGAGTGTTGCTTATCACCGCTAATCGGGTCGGATTTAGCAGAAACGGTTTTGAACAGACCTTTGATATCGTTGGTGATGCTGTCTGGCATATCCATTTCCTTTGCAGGGATGTTAGCCATGATCTTTTCGATATCGAGGTAGAAAGCACCGATGCTGCCTTTAGCAGAAGAAAGCGCGTCGCCTTCCAGCCTGGCTTTACCGCTACCGGCATCGTAAGTTTTCAGCAGTTCTGCATCAGAACCGGCGAGTACGCGTTTGCTGTTGATAGATACTGCAACTTCACCGAGGGGCATGTTAGGAACATACTCATCGCCCTGTTTGGTGAAAGCCTGTGCTACCATGGGGGAAGCCATTACCTTATCGAAAGCAGCCTTGTCGCCAACTTTCAGGTTGAATATCCATTTAACGTTAGGCTTGGTGCGGGTGCTGTCCCACTCGGAAGGGTCAGGAACAACGGAGAAGTCGGAACCGATGAGGGCCATTTCGCCTTTGAATGCGATCAGCAGATCGTCGAGGGTGAAACGGGCTTCAGCGAGGCCCATGTTAACCAGACCGTCCATACCTACAAGTCTCAGCAGTTCACCAACCACACGGAGGTCGATGTTGAGTGCTGCGTAACCGAAGATGTTCTCGGAAGGATATTTCTCGATGGATTCTGTGTTGATCTTTTCCATCGGGTATTTCTTGAAGATGGCCATCATTTCCTTGCTTGCGTAGGAATACATGTCGGCATCGATTTTACCGGTTCCGAAAGTAACGGAAGCAGTGGTAAATGCGCCTTCAGTGATTTTCTTCATGTTGGAAGCCATCAGGGCACCCATACCGGAAGCGTTTGCACCCTGAATGTTGTACAGCGCTTCGCTGCTCATCCAGAAAAGGAGGTCGCCTTTTTCTTTGCTGATATCTTTAAAGGAAGCAACAGTAGCTACAGACTCATCGGCTTTAAGCGTGAGCAGTTTTTCAACCAGAGCTACGCCATTGGCTTTAGCAGTGGTATCTTCAGAATCGGAGTAGCGGGAACCCTGATCGATGGTTGCAACGCCGATCATGGTTTTACCGGTGAAGCCTACGATGCTGTTACCGTCTTCCACATATTTAAAATCTTTACCTGCTTTAACTTCCTTCTTAGATTTCTCTTTGATGAAAGCTTCGAACTTGGCGGCGTCAGCGATATCGGCCACAGCAGTGAGGTACATGTTGCCGGGCGTTTCACCGGGCACCATGGCGAAGAATACATCTCCCTCCAGGTCGATACCAGAGTTCTTTGCATCAGCCAGGGCTTTAGCATAGTTGTTGCTGGTATCTGTCTGTTGAAGGGTCTCGAAAATCTTATCGATGGTGAGGCCGTCTTTAGACAGTTTATCCTGAATCTGTTTGGATTTGAAACCAAATACGAGTGCAGCGTTTTTGGGAATATGCTTGCCTTGTTCAGGGGCTTTGGAACAGGCGGCTAACAAAAGCACCGCGGCGCCTGCCATAAAAAGGAGCGCTTTCTGGATCGATCGTTTCATAAAAAGAAAGATGTTAAGAAAAATGGATTTGAGAATTAGGAGCGAAAATACATGCTTTTTTATTAATGCGTCTAAATTTGTTCCCTCCCGGGATGTTGGCTCGATTACTTTATACAATTTACATACCTTTGACAGGTATCCGGTATTTTAACCATTTTCTTGAAAGACCATATCTGAACTGACTATGTACCTCATCCTCCTACAGTACATCCGCCCCGTGGCGGCCGTAGAACATTATCTTGACGCGCACAACGCTTTCCTTGAAACGCAGGTGCGCGCAGGCCGCTTTATCCTCACGGGCCGCAGGAAGCCTAAAACAGGTTCCATCATCATTTGCCGTGCCTCCAGCCGCAGGGAAGTGGAAGCCATCCTCGCCGAGGACCCCATGGATAAATTCCAGCTCGCCGTTTACGATATCATCGAATTTGAGCCAAACACCTTCGAATTGGCCGGCATAAGCTCCTGATTCACGCCCACTCTTACTTATTTGCCGGTTTTCCCAAATGTTCGTACATTCATTACGAGCTAAGTCATATTGCTGTCACACGTTATGATGCAGGCAAAACGTCCTGTTCCGGTTCTATGATAAGTTACTGACCACGCCATATCTAAATCATTGATGCTGAACAGGCATTGCTTAACCGGGCATCCCAAACCTGTTGACTATTTATTTTCTGCCGCAACGCTGTCTCGCACCAGCGCACAACCTGATGAACCCCTTCGTTCCGGGGATCAGGCTGAATGCCTCACCTTAATTTCTAACAGACTGATTTTCAATTACAATATTGGTCTATAAGGGTACATACCCTGCATAGCCCACCCGTGCTAAAGCAGAATGAGAAAAATTAAGATGAGCGCGAGCCGGCATCTGCCGGCTTGATCATTTCCCGGCTGAAACGGAAGCTTCTGCTGCCGCTTTCAGGCGGATAAGTCCTTTGCGGAAATCAGTTTCCAGATTGTCTTTCATGAACATGCCCAGGATATTCTGAGGGCGGGAGTAAGTAGCATCCATGCTCCAGGTAACGCGCGTTCCGCCGGTGGTATCGGCAAAGCGGAAACAGATGTCGGACACGGATTCGAGGGGTTCGAAGAACTCGAGTTGCTGGCGGATCTCGGTGTGGGGTGTGAGGGTAAGGTGACGCAGGCGGCCGAAGCCTATCTTTTTGCCAGTCCAGGTCGTGGATGCTCCGGTAGTACCGTCAATCCCGTCGATCCGGAACTGAGCGGAAGGCTCTCTTTCTTTCAGGGTGTTCCAACGGTTATAACGGTCGAAACGGACGGTTTGGTCCCATACCACAGCCGGTGGCGCATGAATGAGGACTGACTGCTCGATATGCACACGCGTAGGCGCCACAAGGAGCAGAATGGCCAGCAGGGCAACGGCCATGCCGATAGCCCAGGCGGTGATTTGAAGGAATTTTCTCAAATGGGAAGCAGGTTTTCCACAATTTACCGATTTTCCGGGGGAGAACTGCAATAAAGCCGGATGGCCGGCGCAAGGGGTTGCACCGGCAGCATACAGTCAGATTCTTTTGGATGAGGTTACTTTTCTTCTTTCTCGTTGAATTTCTTCGCAGCATCCTGCGCTTTCTCGAAATCCAGAATCACGGAGTTAATGCAATAACGCAACCCTGTTGGCGGGGGGCCGTCATCGAAAACATGACCCAGATGGGCTTTACACCGGCCGCATTGCACCTCGGTACGCTGCATGCCATGCGTGTTGTCGGGCGTATAAATCACGCTCGTTTTGCTGACAGGCTGGTAAAAACTCGGCCAGCCACAGCCGCTTTCAAATTTGGTGTCCGACACAAATAGCGGATTCCCGCAGGCGGCACAATAGTAAGTCCCTTTCTCCTTGCTGTCCCAGTATTTTCCTGTAAATGCCCATTCAGTTCCCTTATCCCGGGCAATATCATACACATTCTTAGGCAGGATTTTTTTCCACTCTGTGTCTGTAAGGTTGACTTTACCAGTATCCGTGCGGGAGTACACCGGATTCTTTTGTTCTTCCATGTTAGATTTTTTAGTCCCGTCTTGCGAGTAAGAGCAATGGCTGAACGCCATAGCCAGGCACAATATGAGATTGGTCCATGTCGTTTTCATGGTGGCAGTTTGAATATGCGCATTACCAGTTCCGGAACGTTAATTGAGATGCTGGATATGAATCGCTCCGGATATGCACATTAAAGGTACGAAACGTATATCCTTCCGGATTGTTGCATCTCATCTATTTAACAATATTTTTTATTCCCTAACTTTACGCCAAAAGGCAGGCAAGTGGCGGATATCATCAACTTATTACCGGACAATATTGCGAATCAGATAGCAGCAGGAGAAGTGATCCAGCGGCCGGCATCGGCAGTAAAGGAATTACTCGAAAACGCGGTAGACGCCGGCGCTACTGAGATCCAGCTCATTACAAGAGACGCGGGCAAAGAACTCGTTCAGGTGATCGACAACGGAAGCGGAATGAGCGATACCGATGCACGGATGTGCTTCGAACGCCATGCCACCTCCAAAATACGGTCTATCGACGATCTTTTCCAGATCCGGACCATGGGCTTCCGGGGCGAAGCCCTTGCTTCCATCGCCGCTGTCAGCCAGGTGGAGCTGAAAACCCGCCGCGAACATGAAGAACTGGGTACCTTCATCGAAATAGACAACTCCGTCATCCGCCGCCAGGAACCCTGCCAGGCCCCTACCGGTACCAGCATCGCCATGAAGAACCTCTTCTTCAACGTACCCGCCCGCCGCAACTTCCTCAAAAGCAACGCCGCAGAAATGAGGCACATCGTCGACGAGTTTATCCGCGTCGCCCTCGCTTTCCCCCAGCTTCAGTTTTCCCTGAACAGCAACGGACAGCAAATGTTCCATTTCGAGAAAGGGTCCCTCAAACAAAGGATCGTTTCCATCCTCGGCCAGCACTACAACTCCAAACTCGTTACCGTTAAGGAAAGCACCGATTATATGAACATCCACGGTTTCGTGGGTAAGCCGGAAACTGCCAAGAAAACCCGGGGCGATCAGTTCTTCTTCGTCAATAACCGCTTCATCAAATCCAGCTACCTCAACCATGCCGTGATGAACGCGTTTGCGGAAATGATTCCGTCGGACAGCTTCCCCCTTTACGTCCTCTTCATCGACCTCGACCCGGCGCACGTTGATATCAACGTACACCCTACCAAGCAGGAAATCAAGTTCGATGACGAGCGCATACTCTACGCTTTCGTTCAGTCTGCCATCAAACATGCACTGGCACAGTTCAGTGTTACGCCGGCCCTCGACTTCGACCTCGATCCCGGGATCCAGCAGCTCGATGCGCTTACACAGCCCTTCACGGATGAAAAGAAAGCACAATCCGCCGGTACTTCCATCTATAAAACCTTCACCAGTGCCAATCAGGCCCATGTGATCGACAAATCCAGTAACAGCAACCTCCAGCACTGGAAGGAGCTGTATGGCACTGCGCCGGCCCGTGACAACGATTTCCCGATGCCGCCCATGCCGCAGAACGATTTCCCGCCCGTGTCTACCGCCTCCGTGATCGATGAGCGCTGGCAGGAAGCAGCTACCGATCAGAAAGGCCCCGTGCAGGTTCACCAGCAATACATCCTTTCCCAGATCAAATCAGGCTTTATACTGGTAGATCAGCGGTCGGCTCACGAACGGATACTGTACGAACGTTACCTCCGCGCCCTCGCAGAAAAGCCCATCGCTACCCAGCAGAGCCTTTTCCCCCAAACGCTGGAGCTGCTCCCTGCAGACTCCGTGATCGTCCACGAAATGCTCCCCGACCTTCAGGCACTCGGTTACGACCTCGAGCCATTCGGCCAGCACACCTTCGTTGTCCGCGGTACGCCTGCTGACATTCAGACGGGTAATGAACAGGCAACCATAGAAGGCCTGCTGGAGCAATTCAAGAATTTCAGCAACGAGCTGAAACACAACCGCCGCGAGCGCCTCGTGCGCAGCATGGCACGCAACAACGCCATTCCGTCCGGCAAACCACTGTCTACCCGCGAAATGCAGAATATCATAGATGAACTCTTTGCCTGCTCCATGCCCAACGTTTCACCGGGCGGCAGGGGCACGTTTATTTCTTTCAAACTCAACGACCTTGAAAAAATGTTCGACAGGGGATTCTGATCTCCCGTTGTTCCGAATACCCGGGCCGTCTCATTTGTTTGAGACGGCTCTTTTTATGCGGTATACCTTACGCTTTAGCCTGTGGCAGGCAAAAGCTTTTCATTTGAGATAATTTACTATCAAAACAGCTAAAAACAGCCTGTTTCGAGGTGTTTCACAATTAATTCACTATCAATTAATTGCACTACCCTTGTTCAGTCAGCCTTCAGTGATCCTCCAGTCAAAGGGGTGCTTCCCTGAGGGATGACTGAAGGATCACTGAACAATCACTGAAGGATTATTATCCCGGTTCCGATACAATATTAACAGAAAGATCAGTTTACCGGGATGTACATCCCGGAATTAAAAAATGCCGTCTCTTGAGTTAAAAGACGGCATTTCCTGTATGTGAAGGGGAAATTTATTTCTCCCTGAGAATCTCTGAAACTTCCCTCAGCTGATCGTACAGCATGGCAAATGCTTTGTAATTGCGCTGATACATGGCGCTATGCGCGGCATCCGGCTCAAAAACACGTGCTGCTGCCGCGGAATTGAACTGCCAAGCGTCTGCCTGCTCCAGGGCGTGCCAGGCTAAGATAGCGGCACCCAGCGCAGAAGCGTCTTCGTCCTGGTGCAGCAGCATAGGTTTCCGGAATATATCTGCCAGCAACTGTATCCATAAGGGCGATGCCGTAAAGCCACCACTCACTGTTACTTCATGGATGTTACCTGTTACGCTTTCCAGGGCTTCCGCCACACTCAGCAGGTTAAAGCAGATACCCTCCACCAGCGCCCGCTGGAAGTGCGGTGAGCCATGGTGCTGCCGCATACCCACAAATGCACCCGATGCACGGCTGTCCCACACCGGGGCACGCTCTCCCAGCATATAGGGCAGGCATAACAGCCCGTCGCTACCGGGAGGGGCTGTAAAGGCAGTTTTCAGGAAATCGTTGTAGTCAGACCAGGGCAGGAATGCTTTCGAAAACCACTGCAACGCCACACCGCCATTGTTCATAGCGCCGCCGCACACATAGTGTTCAGGTGTAAGCACGTACGAAAATGTTCTGCCAGCAGGGTCATCTGCCGGCTGGGGAGCCATTACCCTGATGGCACCGCTGGTGCCGATGGTTAGTGCCGCATGGCCCGGCTCTACTGCTCCGGAGCCGAGCTGTGCAAGGCAGCCATCACTGCTGCCAGCCATAATCAGCGTACCGGGAGGAACGTCCATGGCCTGCGCCATGGCAGGGTCCATACCAATGAGGAGGCGCGTCGTCTCCACAGGGATGGGCAGGCGCTCATCGGTAATACCCGCCACTTTCAGTGCGGGAGCATACCAGTCGAGCGTACGGATATCGAACAATCCTGAGCAGGATGCGAGGGAATAATCGGTAATGAATTCGTGAAAGCAGCGGAAAAGGAACAGGTCTTTGATACCCACAAAACATGCAGCCTGATCAAATATCTGCGGTGCTTCTTCGCGCAGCCACTGAATTTTGCAGAGGGGCGACATGGGGTGGATGGGTGTTCCGGTTGCCCGGTGAATATCGCGGCCTTCAGGCGTATGGCGTAGGGCGGCGGCATATGCTTCGGCACGGCTGTCGGCCCAGGTCATTACAGGCGTGAGGGGTTCACCATCCGCATCAACGGCCAGCAGGCTGTGCATGGCGCTGCTTAAAGAGATGGCTGCGGGAGGGTATCCCATTTCCGCGACGGTTTCACGAATGGTCTGTATAATGGCAGCCAGCACCACTTCCGGGTCTTGCTCACTGTATCCGGGAACCGGCTCCTGGGTGGGATAGGATTGCTTGCGGGATGCGGGAATCTGGCCCGCAGTGGTCACCGCGATGGTCTTCGCGCTCCCCGTTCCGATATCGACACCGAGGATATATGGTGATTTTGTTGTCATAGAATAGAGGCCGAAAGTAAAAAACAGCTTTCATTTTCCGTATTTAATTTATAGATTTAAAATCTTACAGGTCAAATCTTACAACAAAAATCCACGTACTTACAATGGCATTTGAGATTAAAAAACAGGCGAAAGCGTATGATGTGTGCATCGTTGGATCTGGCGCCGGTGGCGGGATGGCGGCCAAAGTGCTGTCTGACGCGGGGCTGAAAGTGGCACTCCTCGAGGCAGGCCCAAAGTACGACCCCGCTGATCCCCAGCAACAGACCCAACTGAAATGGCCTTATGAATCTCCACGCAGGGGCGCTTCCACTACCCGGCCCTTCGGCGACTTCGACGCTGCATATGGCGGCTGGGAAATAGAAGGCGAACCTTATACTCAAAAAAACGGCTCTAAATTCGACTGGTTCCGCTCCCGTATGCTCGGTGGCCGTACCAACCACTGGGGCCGCATATCCCTCCGTTTTGGCCCTAACGATTTTAAACATTACAGTATTGACGGGCATGGCGACGACTGGCCAATCACTTACGACGAAGTAAAGCCCTGGTACGATAAAGTAGATAAACTCATCGGCGTATTTGGTTCTAAAGAAGGTATTTACAATGAGCCGGATGGCCACTTCCTTCCTCCTCCCAAACCCCGCCTTCATGAACTGATGGTGAAGCAGGCCGGCGAAAAGCTGGGCATCCCCGTGATCCCCTCCCGCCTCTCCATCCTCACCCGCTCTGTGAACAAAGACCGCGGTGCGTGTTTCTTCTGCTCACAATGCAGCCGCGGATGCACCATCCATGGCGACTTCTCCTCTTCTACCGTACTCGTTAAGCCCGCCATGAAAAGCGGTAACGTAGACCTTTATGTGGGTGCCATGGCACGCGAAATTGTGACAGACGCAGCCGGTAAAGCTGTTGGCGTAAGCTATGTGGATAAAGAAGATATGCAGGAGCACCAGATCAATGCACGTGTGATTGTACTGGCCGCCAGCGCCTGCGAATCTGCACGGTTACTGCTCAATTCAAAATCCGCCACACATAAAAACGGCCTCGCTAACTCCAGCGGCGTTGTCGGTAAATATCTGCATGATTCCACCGGCGCTTCGCGCGGCGCGTTCATCCCTTCGCTGATGGACCGCAAGCGGTATAATGAAGACGGTGTAGGTGGCCTGCACATGTATATTCCCTGGTGGCTCGATAATAAGAAACTCGATTTCGCCCGCGGATATCACCTGGAATTCTGGGGCGGCATGGGCATGCCCGCTTACGGTTTCGGATTCGGGATCGAAGGCCTTCAGGCTAAAGACCCCAACCGCGGCGGCCAGCCCGTTGGCGGTTACGGTGCCAGCCTGAAAAACGACTACCGCCGCTTCTATGGCTCCACCGTAGGCTTTGCCGGCCGCGGGGAAGCTATTGCGCGCGCAGATAACTACTGTGAGATCGACCCGAACGTGGTAGATAAATTTGGTATCCCCGTACTGCGCTTCAACTACAAATGGAGCGAGCACGAGATCAAACAGGCCCGTCACATGCACGAAACCTTCGAGGAACTCATCCATCAGATGGGTGGCATCCCCCTCGGCAGCAAACCCGGCGAAGAATCTATGTACGGACTCGAAAACCCGGGAAGGATCATCCACGAAGTGGGCACCACCCGTATGGGCGACGATCCCTCACGTTCCGTACTCAACAAGTACAGCCAGGCACACGATGCCAAAAATGTATTTGTGGTAGACGGCGGATCTTTCGTATCTCAGGCTGATAAGAATCCTACCTGGACCATCCTCGCACTCTCCATGCGTGCATCCAGCTATATCGTAGACGAATTGAAAAAACAAAATCTCTGATCACTATGGACAGAAGAGAATCGCTCAAAGCACTCCTCATAGGTTCGGTATCCTCCGGCGTGATCCTCAGCGCCTGCGAAACCAGCACCAAAGACAACGCGAAATCGCCTAAAACACAGTATTACGGCCGCACACCCGACGAGGTGCTGCGCGACGAAAAGCTGCAGAATGATAAATTCTTCACCGACGCGGAAATGAAAGCCATCACCGTGCTCGTTGATATCATTATCCCGAAAGATGAAACTTCCGGCTCAGCCACTGACGCTAAAGTGCCGGAGTTCATCGAATTCATCGTGAAAGATCAGCCGAAGAATCAGCTGCCCATGCGCGGCGGGCTACGCTGGCTGGATGTGCAGTCGCAAAAACAGTACGGGAAAATCTTTACTGACCTCGAAGCCGATAAGCGCCTCGCCATGGTTGACCAGATCGCCTTCCCCGAAAAAGCAGCCCCTGAAATGAGCCAGGGTGTATCGTTCTTCAACCTCATGCGTAACCTCACCGCCACCGGCTTCTTCACCAGCCAGATGGGCCTGAAAGACCTCGGCTACAAAGGCAACACCCCCAATGAATGGGACGGCGTGCCCGATGATGTGCTGAAGCAGTACAACCTTGCTTACGACGAAAAACTGTTGGCCGTTTGCCTGAAAAAGGAAGACCGTACCAAGATCATGACCTGGGAAGACTGATAACTATTCCAACCATAAAAAAAGCGGTCCGGGCTAACCCCGGACCGCTTTTTTATTTACCGGAAGTCCGGTTATCCGTGTACGTTTTCCCTGAACACCCGGTTGAGCCAGCGCAGCATCAGGAAGATGGCACCTGCGGCGAGGCCGAGCAGGAGGAAGTTCACGAGGAAGTAATTCACTTTATTATCGTACCCGTCCCACATAGCAGCCAGTACACCGGAGAGCTTGTTCCCGATAGAGGTGGCAAGGAACCAGCCGCCCATCATCAGTGAGGTAAGGCGCGCAGGGCTGAGCTTGGACACGAGAGAGAGGCCCATGGGGCTGAGCAGCAGCTCACCCGTAGTGATAACCCCATAGCTGGCGATCAGCCACCAGGCCGAGGCCTTTTCCACACCATTGTTGCACACCATCACAGCACCTACCATGCAGAAGGTGGACAGGGAAGAGATGAGCAATCCCCATGCTATCTTGGTCATGGTTGTTGGCTCCTTCTTCCGGTTGCGGAGGAAGGTGAAAAATGCTACCACCAGCGGCGTCAGTATAATAACGAAGAACGGGTTCACAGATTGAAACAGCTCTGTATTCACCAGGTTGACAGAGGTACCCTCAGCCGGCATTTTTTCCGGCGCCACATTTCTGAAGTACACCGGTTTTCCCTGTTCTTTCACGGGTTGCCCGGATTCGTCTTTGATTACGCGGAACTCCTCATCGTAAGCCACTACTTCCGTGGTTTGGTTGGTAGCGGTTTCGGAAAGGGACAGTGCTTTGGCAGGAGCCTGCACTGCAGCCGGCAGTTCACGGTCAGTATAATATTGTGCCCAGGTGGTGAGTGCAGTACCGTTCTGTTTGAATACAGCCCAGAACATTACCGAAACTGCGAAAATGGCGAGCAGGGCTTTCACCGGCTGCTTGTCTCCGGCAGATGCTTTGCGGAGCAGGTTAGTGAAGAAGTAAATAATGGGAAGGCAGGCGAAGATGAACGCATCGGTAGAGTCTGTTCCGAATATGTTACCCGGGATCCACCAGCCAATGGCGCCTACGATGAGCACGGGTACAAATACCTGTGCAAAAATAGAACCCAGCGGCATATCGCCCGGCTGAGCGGGCTTCAGTACGTTGGCGTGGCGGTAGTGTTTGAGGCCTGCGGCGAAAATGATAACGCCGAGGAACATGCCTACACCAGCGGCAATGAAGGCTGCGCCCCAGTTGATATTATTACGGAGGTATGCTGCGAAGAACGTACAGATGAAGGCGCCGATATTGATCCCCATATAGAAGATATTATAACCGGTGTCTTTACGTTCGCGGTACTGAGGGTCGTTATACACATTCCCCAGCAGGGTGGAAATATTGGGTTTGAAGAATCCGTTACCTACGCAGATGAGGGCGAGGGAAAGATAAAATACCGTCAGGTCTTTTACGGCGAGGCCGCAATACCCGATGCCCATGAGGATGCCACCGATGATGATGGATTTGGTGTATCCCAGCTTACGGTCGGCCAGCAGGCCACCGATGAAGGGAGTGAGGTAAACGAATGCGATAAAGGTGCCGAATATGTCTACCGCAGTATGCCGGTCCATTGCCCATCCGCCTTTCTCAGCGTCTGTTAAATACAGTTGCAGGATGGCGAGGAGCAGGTAGAAACCGAATCGCTCCCACATCTCGGAAAAGAATAAAAACGGTAAAGCTACCGGATGCTTGCGGCTAGTCGACATGTTGTAACAGGTTGTTTTGATAGCGCTAAAAATAGGGGAAAATAGCCATTGGCCCCAAACTTTCGTGATATACGGCTTTACGCTCCAAAAACACAAAAGAGCTAATGTTTAAAAAATCGATTTAGCACAGGACAGTACAGGATGCCACTTATAGATAATATTCATTTTGCTAAAGATTTTTCTACTATATTGAACGAAAATTTATCAAATCATGGTTCAGGGAAAAAATAACAAAAGAAACCAGATTTCACGTAGATCATTTCTAACCACAGGTGCTGCAGCAACTGCCGGTTTCATGATCGTTCCACGTCATGTATTGGGAGGACCCGGCTATACCGCCCCCAGCGACAGATTACGCGTTGCCGGCATCGGCGTTGGCGGTAAAGGCGACAGCGATCTCAGAGAAATCGCAACCGGCCCGGCCGACATCGTTATGCTTTGCGACGTAGATGATAACCGCGCCGCAGCATCCGTAAAACGGTTCCCTAAAGCAAAGTATTACCGCGACTTCCGCGAGATGCTCGATAAAGAGCATAAAAACATCGATGCAGTAACCGTTTCCAGCCCCGACCACAACCACGCCGTACAAGCCATGGCTGCCATGCAGCTCGGCAAGCACGTGTATGTGCAAAAACCCCTTACCCACGACATTTATGAGGCGCGTATGCTCACGCAGGCTGCCAAAAAATATAAAGTGGTAACCCAGATGGGCAACCAGGGCGCCTCCGGCGACGGTGTTCGCCAGCTCATGGAATGGTACCAGGCAGGACTCATCGGCGATGTACACACCGTATACTGCTGGACCAACCGCCCCGTATGGCCCCAGGGTATTCCCTGGCCGCAAACCCGCGCAGAAATCCCGCAGCACCTCGACTGGGACCTCTGGCTGGGTACCGCTCCCAAAAAAGACTTCGTAGACAAACTCGTTCCCTTTAACTGGCGTGGCTGGTGGGATTACGGTACCGGTGCCCTTGGAGACATGGGTTGCCACATCGTGGAGCCTCCTTTCCGCGTACTCGACCTCGGCTATCCTGTTTCCGCGGAAGCAAGCGTTGGCAGTGTGTATGTAGACGAGTTCAAACAGGGCTATTTCCCGGAAAGCTGCCCCCCGTCTTCCCACGTAATCATGTCATTCGAAACTAAGCGCGGCCCGCTGAAACTCCACTGGATGGATGGTGGTATTCAGCCTGCACGCCCCGAAGAACTGGGCCCCAACGAAAGAATGGGCGATGGTGGCAACGGCGCCATCTTCATAGGTTCCAAAGGCAAAATGATGTGCGGTACTTATGGCATGTACCCTTCCCTGCTGCCCTCTACCCGCAACAAGGAAGTGAATGTAAAACAAACCATTGCACGCGTGCCCGAAGGCCACTACGTACAATGGGTAAATGCCTGCATCGCCGGATACGGTAAAAAAGAACTGAGTGCTCCGTTCGAGATCGCCGGTCCGCTTACTGAAACCATCCTCATGGGTAACCTTGCTATCCGCAGCTACGATATCCGTAAGCCCAAAGCTGATGGCAAAGGCTTCGATTATCCCGGCCGTTATATCAAACTGCTGTGGGATGGCCCGAACATGAAGATCACCAACTTCGACGATGCCAACCAGTTCGTGAAGCGTACTTACCGCGACGGCTGGACGCTCGGCAAATAAGGCATAGCCAACATACTAAAAGGGCGCCCCTTATCGGGAGCGCCCTTTTTCGTTGTATGAAACGCTTTGTTTAGCGGAATAATTCCTTGAAATCACGTTTGAACTCCTGCCACTCACTGTCTGCCTTTTTCAGGGATTTATCCAGGCCTTCCTTCGTTTTATCCCAGGCTTCTGCAGTACTGTTCTTCACATCTTCTGCAGCTTTGGCCAGATCCTGCCGGGCAGCTTCCAGCTTAGTCTGTGCTTTCTTGCTTTTAGCGCTGCCTTCTTTCTTCAGCTCTTCGATGCGCACATCAAGCGAATCCATTTTTTCTTTGATGGCGGCAGTTGCAGCATCTTTCTGCCGCTGCAGATAAGCTCCGGCGGTATCAGCCTTTTCATCGAGCCCCTCCTTAATGGAGTCCATGCCTTCGTGGATCTTCGCATTGGCGGAAGTATCCTCTCCAGTGGAGGTGGATTGATTCTGGCAGGCCGTAAGGATAGCGGCAGCGCTCAGAACTATGAAAATTTTGTGCATATACTTTGATTTTTAAGGTTATCAGGGCTTAGCAGCCGTAAATGTAGCCAGTATCGTATCGTTCCGCTGGATGCTCAGCAGGTCTTTTTCAATGGTGTATTTATTGGTATTGCCGAGTGCCTGGCTGAAGGCATTTTCCACATTCAAAGCAGGGCAGGCCATCTGTGTGGATATGATATCAGAAACCTGGAGATCGCCGGTGGCGGTGGCCAGAAACTTACCGCCGAACCCGTTACAGCCCAGGTGGCCCCGTATCTGTGAGGAAGAGTCCACGAATTGCATGTAGATTTCTTTCCCCCAGTCAGACGTGTCTTTGGGACCATTCACGATTTCTTTCAATACCCATTTGGTTCCGGCAAGGGGCCATGCGGGCTGCCCGTCGGTAGTAATGGCGGATGCTGCAGCGGCGGAATCGCCCCCGGTGGGTTGCTGTGTGCTCTGGCAGGCGGCCAGGATGGCAATGGCGGCAAAGGCGGAAAGTAATTGCAATTTCATAGTAGCGGTTTTATAGTTGTTATACTATTATCAATCTTCAAGCCATTTTAACGCCCTGCATACCCCAATTGTTGACTATCCACGGGCGGTAAGGCAATTATGAAAAAAATCGGTAGGTTTGGGCCCTTACAAAATCTAACATATGAAGAAAAATCTATTCCTGTTGCTGCTTTTGCTGTCTGTGAAGCTGGTAAGAGCGGACGAGGGCATGTGGCTCCCCTACCTGCTGGGGCAACAAACATATGCCGATATGGTGAAGAAAGGGCTGAAGTTGTCGAAAGAGCAACTTTACAGCATCAACAAATCTTCCATTAAAGACGCTATTATCATTTTCGGCGGAGGCTGCACGGGAGAGATCGTGAGCAACGAAGGCCTGATCTTTACCAACCACCACTGCGGGTATGGCGCTATTGCCGCTGCCAGCTCCGTTCAGAACAACTACCTGCGCGACGGCTTCTATGCACGTTCTAAACAGGAAGAGATCCCCGCCAAAGGGCTTTCCGTTCAGTTCCTCGTTCGGGTGGAAGATGTGACCGCTAAAGTGGACGAAGCCATCAAAGGCACCACCCTCACCGATCGCACTCCTAAACTGCAGGCCGTATATGGTGAAATCATTAAAGCCGCTACCGAAGGTAACGGTTACGAAGCCAAAGTAGTGCCCATGTTTAAAGGCAACCAGTATCTCCTCTTCGTATACGAACGCTATAGCGACGTGCGCCTCGTGGGCACGCCTCCTGAAAACGTAGGCAAGTTCGGCGGTGATACCGATAACTGGGAATGGCCCCGCCACACCGGCGACTTCTCCGTGTTCCGCGTTTATGGCAACGCCAGCGGCAAACCTGCAGAATACGCTGCTGCTAACGTTCCCCTCAAACCGAAACACTTCCTCCCCGTTTCCATCAAAGGCGTGAAAGAAAACGATTACGCCATGATCTTCGGCTACCCCGGTGGCACCAACCGTTACGAAACTTCCCTTGGCGTGAAGCTGAAAACTGATGTGGAAAACCCTTCCATCGTTTCGCTTCGCGACATGCGCCTGAAATATATGTTCGAAGAAATGAAGAAAGACCCTGCCATTAAACTGCAGCTCGCATCTTCCTACGCCGGTATCGCCAACTACTGGAAATTCTTCGACGGCGAAACCAAACAACTGCTGAAGTACCAGGTGTACGAAGACAAACAGCAGCAGGAAGCCGCCTTCCAGCAATGGGCTAAAGGCAAACCGGAATTCGAGAACGTATTCTCCCAATACGATAAGATCTACAAATCCTGGTCGCCCTACGCCAAAGTGCGCCTCTATCTCATGGAAGGTACCCTCGGCTCACCACTCGCCGCTTTCGCCAGTTCCCTCGCGCAGCTCGAAAACACCATCCTTAAAAATGGTAATGTGAAAGCCGCTGCTGCTGCTGCCGATGCTGCACGCACCAATTTCCTGAAAGACGAGAATAAGCCCTCCGATCAGAAAATCCTCGCGGCTACTGCCATGCGTTATTATCAGGATATCCCGAAAGATCAGCACCCTATTGGTTTCTACGAAGGCATGAAATCTTACGGCGATCTGACCGACGAAAAAACATACCGCACCTGGGCTGCTCATGTGTTCAACAACACCATGATCTTTAACGATGCAAAATGGAAATCTTTCATCAGCCAGCCTGATGCGGTTGCCCTGCAGGAAGATCCGGCTTATGCCTATGCTTCTGCTTTCGTGAAGAATTATACAACGAAATACGCGCCCATCTACGCGCAGTTCACCGCAGAAAACAACGAGCTTGGCCGCCTCTACCTGAAAGGCGAAGCGCTCCGCACCCCCACGGCGAACCGCTACCCCGATGCTAACTTCACTATGCGCCTCTCTTATGGCCAGGTAAAACCTTACGCTCCACGCGATGCCGTGGCTTACGACTACGTAACCACCATCGATGGTGTTATGGAGAAATACAAACCCGGAGATTACGAGTTTGATCTTCACCAGAACTTCATCGACCTCGTGAAGAAAAAAGACTTCGGTCAGTACATCGACGCTAAGCGTAAAACGCTCGTGGTTGGCTTTATCTCCAGCAACGACATTACCGGTGGCAACTCCGGCTCTCCCGTTATCAACGCCAATGGCGAACTGATCGGCCTCGCGTTCGATGGTAACTACGAAGCCCTCAGCCACAAACTCCAGTTCGATAAAAACAGCAACCGCACCATCAACGTGGATATCCGTTATGTGCTGTGGTGCATAGATAAACTGGGTGGTGCTAAAAACATCATCAACGAGCTGAAAATCGTGAAGTAAAACTTTTCCGTTCCTGACATAAAAAATCCCGGCAGACGAATCATCTGCCGGGATTTTTATTTCAGCCAACCACCATTATCCCGCGTTAGCCGTGCGCACAAGGAAGCGTTCCACTGCGCGGCGTACGTTGGTGGATGTTGTATTGTGGTTATTGACGAGTACGCTGAAAATAAGCGTCTTGCCCGACCTGGTGATGATGTATCCGCTGAGGGCCACCACGCCGCTGAGGGTACCTGTTTTAGCGTAAAACCGGTTGGGCAGCGATTGATAATAGTTCTTCATCGTGCCTTTCCCGCCGGAAGGGAACAGGGGGAAGAGCCGCTCTTTGGGATGTGCTTTATACATTTTGTCGAGCACCGTAACAAAGTCGCGCGGGGTAAAAAGATTGTAGCGCGAAAGCCCCGACCCGTCTACCCAATTCGGCGGATGCGGTAAATCTTTCAGCAGGCTGTCCAGCAGGTACCCGATCACTTTACGGGAATCAATTGCATCGTACTTGAGTGCGGATGCCATCATGAGGATCTGCTCGGCAAAGAAGTTATCGCTCCGGTGCATCATGGGCTGAAACAATGTATCCGCGGGAATACTGTGTAATACGGCACCCTGCAGTACCGCAGGTGTGTTCAGTATGCGTACGGGGCGGCGAAGCGTGTCCTGCAGGCGGCGAGCCAGTTGCGTGATGCCTCCTGTGATGAAGGGCACTTCATACAATTGTTCAGCATGAATATCCGAACGGATGTGCAGCGTGAAGAGATTCTCGCGCTCATCACGGTCGGCCAGCGGCTCTGCGGGCGGGCGTTCGTAGATCAGTTCTGTTTCAAATTCCGGTGTCATGGAATAGCTGGCACCTTTCATACGAACGCGGGCCACGTTACCATACATGGGCCACTCATTCAGCTCTGGCTGATAGTAATCCGCATAATCGCTCCAGCCCCAGCCCGGCCCGAAGCGTTTGTTTTTGATAACTGCCGGTTGCAGCCATATGTTTTTCACTGTGGCGAAAAGCTTGTCCAGCACAGGCTGGGAGATAAAATCGGGATGGAGGAATGATGGATCTGCCGTGCCCTGTACATACAGCGCCGTATCATTTTCCGTGAAGCGCATCCCCGGCAGAGAATCGCCCAGTAACTGAAGCCCTGCAAATAATGTAAAGATTTTGGTGTTGGAAGCCGGTACGAAGAATTTATCGTCCTGGTGCTGGATCCAGTATTTCTTTGTGACAGGGTCGTAGATGCTGATGCCGATGTGGGCGCTGCGCAGTTCTTTAGACTGCAGCAGCTCTTCCTGCGCCCAAAGGCGAAGGTTCTTCGGCTGCGCCATGACTGCGGTACCCGTCAACATTGCTACTGCAACTATGAAGCAGCATTTCATGTTGTGAAGAGTTCCAATATTGCTTTTCTGTATCGGCATACTATTGTTTTTGAATGTTGATCTTAGCATTAAGCTGCCCTTCCACGTATTCTCCTTCTCCCTGAACCGAAAATAAGCACACAGGGATAGCCTGCAAAATTGATACGCCGTTATTGCCGCATTTTACCGCATTTTACCGCTTTTTGCCGCCCCTGGTGTAAAATAACAAAAGGGGCCATCTTATTGAGACGGCCCCTTTCCAATATTGCTGCCTTATCACTTGCGTGATCAGGAGAAGTAGCGGGTAACGCCCGGCTTCGCGTAGGCATAGTTGCCCTGTGCATCGGGGAGTACCGGCGGCGGAGCATCGAACGCATAGCGCGACGGCTGCAGGTTGATCCCTGATTTCAGTGCTTTATCCCAATCGATCTGCTGACCGGAATAAGTAGCCATACGGCCGATGATAGCGGAAAGCGTTGCTTCGGCACCCATCTGCGCATCCTGGAACTTATACTTGTTGTTGGCGATGGCCTCAAACAGCTCATCGTGCTCCGCCTGGTACGGACGGTTGTGCTGCTTACGGTCGAACTGATACAGCGTTTTGCCTTTATGGTCAACGATCTGGGCGCGGTCGCAGAAGATGCGGCCTTTGGTACCCACGATCTCTTCATCCACCTTGCTCACGGAATCTTTCCAGTGGCGGCATTGGGAGTTCATAACCACACCATTGTCATAACGGTATTCTACGGAGTGGTGGTCAAATATCTCACCCGCTTCCGGACCGGTACGGATGGCGCGGCCGCCCATACCTACTGCAGATGCAGGGGTTTTACCCATAAACCAGTTGCCTACGTCGATGTTGTGGATGTGTTGTTCCACGATATGATCGCCGCAGAGCCAGTTGAAGTAATACCAGTTACGCATCTGGTATTCCATTTCAGAGTACTCAGGCTTGCGCTCACGCACCCAGAGTGCGCCCTGGTTCCACCATACCTGGATGGAAGTAATATCGCCGATCATACCATCCTGTACACGCTTGTGCAGTTCACGGTAAGAGGTCATATAGTGGCGCTGGAGACCAACTACCACGTTGAGTTTTTTAGCTTTTGCTTTTTCTGCAGTTTCCAGCACTTTCGCGATACCGGCGGGGTCTGTAGCTACGGGTTTCTCCATAAACACATGCTTGCCCTGTGCAATTGCTTCCTCGAAGTGAATGGGGCGGAAGCCGGGAGGTGTGGTGAGGATTACTACATCCGCTTTTGCGATGGCTTGTTTATAGCCGTCGAAACCTACGAATTTATTAGCGTCGTCCACTTTCACGCGCTCGGGCGTTTTTTTCATGGCTTCCACTATGCCGTTGTAGCTATCGTCCAGGCGGTCGCGGAAAGCGTCGGCCATGGCTACGAGCTGAACGTTTTGTTTAGTGCTGAGCGCCTGTACTGCAGCGCCTGTACCGCGGCCGCCACAGCCGATGAGGGCTATTTTGATCACGCCGGCAGAACCGGAGAAGAAATTGGCCTGAGACAGGATAGGTGCTGCCAGTGCTCCCCCAGCGAGGATAGAAGTTTTCTTAACGAAGTCTCTGCGACTTTGATCGTGGAATGCAGATAATTTTCCCTTTTCCATGTTTGGTATTTTACCGGACGCCTGTAAGCGCCGTTTGTGAAAGGTATAATGAAACAGACAATAGCATTATAAAATACGGATCTTCCTCCAAAAATCCATGTATTGACAGAGATTTGACGGATCAGCGCGCTCCCACGAACTGGTCGATCATATCCGCAAAGAACTTATCAGCTTCCGCTTTAGTAGGCTGCTGAACCGGGCGAACGATGCGGAACCCTACGAAAGGCGCATCAGCATTCCACCATTTGCTCTTCGGGATCTGGGGGTCACGGTCGTTCCACGCGATGTCAGACATCAGGCGCGATGCACTGCGGGTAGCCGTAGCCAGATCCATGTAATTACCACCACGAACGGAACGCGGGTTCTTATCGGTAGGCTTCAGCCAGGGATTAGCCGCTTCAACAGCTTTATAAGCTTCGGCTTCGTATTGGTCCATCGTCCACTCCGCCACGTTGCCCAGCATATCATATAGGCCCCAGGCATTGGGCTTCAGTTCTCCTACTTTATGGTATTTATCTCCGGAATTGTCGGCCGTCCAGGCAAAATCTTTCAGTTTTGCTGCCTCGTTCCCGAAGGGATATGCGGTTTTGGAACCTGCGCGGCAGGCATATTCCCATTCTGCTTCGGTGGGCAGGCGGAAGAAAACGCCGGTTTTATTATATAGCCAGCGGCAATACATCAGCGCGGCATATTGGCTCATGCTATTGGCAGGAAACCCGCCTGCTTTGCCCATACCAAGGGTAAGGTCGATATAAGGCGGGCTGGGGCGCGTCATCCCATCAGGAAGGGGTGCTTTATCCTTGTCTTTATCGGCATACAGATCATATTGATCGAACGTTACTTCGTAAGCGCCCATCCAGAAAGCGTCCACTGTTACTTTCTTCTGTGGGCCTTCATCTTCGGAGCGGCCTTTTTCATTAGCCGGGCTTCCCAGCATAAATTCTCCGGCCTTCACCGGCACCATACGGATGGTAACGTTGCTGCCTTCGATCTTCTGGTCGTAAGCCTCAAAAGGTGTAGTCTGTGCCTGAACAGAGGCAGCGCAGAGGCCTCCGATCAATAATAACGCGGTATTCCTTCTCATCTTCATGCAAAAAATTAAAGCGTGTGAATTTATCGATTTCGGGCTGGGAATGCAATATTTATTTTATGAACGTCAAAAAAAGCCCATAGGCGTTGCATGAAATCGAGTGAAATAGCCGTTCGTCTATTTTTTATTCAATACATATGGATTTCCTTATTAAAAGCTATATTTTTCGACATTGCTAATGTCATTTTAAAATACACGTACACGCTATGGAAAGAAGAAGCTTTCTCCAACAGTCTACCCTCGCCGGCATTTCCGCCCTCACATTCGGCGGCGCCACCGCACTGGCCGGCTCAGCCAAAGGGGCTGATAATACCGCCGCCGCCGGTAAAACCTTCAATATGGACTACGCCCCGCATCAGGGCATGTTCAAAAACTCCGGTGGCGAAGATTTCCTCGACCAGATCCGGTATATGCACGATCAGGGGTTCCGCTCCATCGAAGATAACGGCATGCTCGGCCGCGATACCGCCCAGCAGAATAAAATCGGTGAGCTGCTCGCCAAGCTGAATATGAGAATGGGCGTATTCGTGATCGATGGTGGCGAAAACTGGAAAGTTTCCCTCACTACCGGCAAAAAAGAACACTTTGACGTATTCCTCAAAGCCTGCGAACGTTCCGTAGAACTGGCCAAGCGCGTAAACGCCAAATGGGCTACCGTGGTACCAGGCTTCTTCGAACGTAACCTGCCCATCGGTATACAGACCGGTAACGTGATCGACGCGCTGCGCGCCGGCTCCGAAATCCTCGAAAAAGGCGGCCTTACCATGGTACTGGAACCTCTGAGCGATACGCCGGAACTCTTCCTCCGCACCTCCGAGCAAACCTATGAGATCTGCCGCGCGGTTAACAGCCCGTCCTGCAAGATCCTCTATGATATCTACCATATGCAGAAAAACGAAGGCAACCTCATCACCATGATCGACCGTTGCTGGAGTGAGATCGCTTACATTCAGATCGGCGATAACCCCGGCCGTAAAGAACCCGGTACCGGTGAAATCAACTACCGCAACGTATTCAAACACCTCCACGCCAAAGGCTACAAAGGCGTAATGGGTATGGAACACGGCAACGCGAAACCCGGTAAAGACGGGGAACTGGCACTCATCAAAGCCTACCGCGACGCGGACAATTTCCTCTGAGAATATTCTTCGTAATAAAAGAACCCCGGACCTTGCGATCCGGGGTTCTTTTTGATAGTACACTTATTATTTATTCAGCATTCCATTGATCCAGTTCACCACCAGCGCGGGCCAGGTGTTGAGCACAGGATCTTTCGGCGCCATTCCGAAGCCGTGGCCTCCATGGTCGTATATGTGCATGGTTGCGGGGATATTGTGCTGCAGTAGGGCTTTGTAAAATACAAGGCTGTTTTCTACCGGTACGCCTTTATCATCGCTGGCATGAATGAGCATGGTAGGTGGTGTTTGCTCCGTAACACGGTTCTGGGTGGAAAGTGAGTCCTGCTTCTCTTTCGGGGCATCTGCCCCCAGGAGGTTGTTCGCACTCCCTTTGTGCCGGAAGCTTTCACTCAGCGAAATCACCGGATATACGAGGATAGAAAACGCCGGGCGTGAACTGAAGCGCCCCGGTGCAGATTTCGCATTGGGTTCAGCTGCCACATGCATGGTAGTCAGCATCGATGCCAGGTGGCCACCTGCCGAAAAGCCCAGCACCCCTACTTTATCCGGACTAAAGCCCCAGCCCTTCGCTTTACTTTTCACGATCTGCATCGCCAGCGTAACATCATTATACTGCGCCGGGAAGGTTGCCCCCGCCTGCGGACCACCATTCAGGCGGTAATGCAGCACTATGGCATCAAAACCATTGGCATTGAAGAATTCGGCAACATCTTTCCCTTCATGGCCAAGTGCGAGGTGGGTATATCCGCCACCGGGACAAACCAGTACGGCAGCGCCGTTCTTTTTATTGGCCGGGGCAGCGTAGTATTCGATATGCGGTACGTCATTGATTTCTTTCCCTCCCAGTATCTTCCATTCCGGATGATCGGGGTAAAGATCGATGCGCTCCTGCGCAGTGGCGGTGAGAACGGAAATGGTGAGCATGGCGGCGATGAATGACTTTTTCATGCGTGGAATTTATGGGCGTTTAGTGAGCGCCCGCGCGGCGTTTGATCATACCCCCGCGGGTGTCGTTGATATTATGCTGCACAATAAACGCTTTTTCGTCGATCTTTTCAATCTCATCGATCACCTTATGTACTTCGAGGCGGGTCACCACTGTGTAGATGATTTCTATCTCATTATCCACTTCTCCCCTTTTGCCAAAACCGCTCTTCCCTTTAAACACCGTAACCCCTTTTTTCAATTTGAGTGTTAATGTTTTACGGATAAATTCAGATTGGGGGGAAATAATGGTGAGGGCGATATATTCTTCAAAACCCTGAATCACAAAATCCACTGTTTTGGAAGCGGAGAAGTAAGTGAGCATGGCGTATAATGCGGTTTCCACATTGATCAGGACGGCAGCAACACTGAATATGACAACGTTGAAATACATGATTACCTCACCGATGGAGAGTACCGTTTTTCGGGATATCCAGAGGGCGAGCACTTCCGTACCATCCAGCACCGCACCTCCTCTGATAGACATGCCGATGCCCGCGCCGAGGAAGAATCCTCCGAAAATTGCGATCAGCAGTTTATCCTGCGTGATAACCGGCACCTGGATGAGGGCGAGGGCAAAAGCAAGTCCCACAATAGCCGCAATCGTTTTAAGCGTAAAGAGCCGCGAAAGCTGTTTATACGCCAGCCAAATGAATGGGGCATTGATAATAATGATCAATACGGAGATCGACCAGCCGGTGAGGCGGTTGGTAAGCAGGGAAATACCGGTTACCCCGCCATCCAGGAAACCATTGGGCAGCAAAAAGGCTTTGAGGCCGAGGGCAGCCAATAGTACACCGATTCCTATGAGGACGGCGTCCTGTGCATTCTGGATGATATTCAGGCGTGCGAGCCTGGCTCTGCGGGATTGCGTCACATGATCTGAGTTGTGCGTTCTCCTAAATTTACGGAATTACAGGCGTTCCTGGCTACGGAGCCAACGCTCCGGAATTTCGTTATTACTCGCCATAAGGTAATCAGTATAAGCACAGGGAACGAAATTCTTATCGGGCAGCTGCATCCACCAGCGGCCGGTTTTTTTACTCTTCAGGAAAACGGTGTCGATGTCGGTAGATACAATATGGAATTCGAGGAAAGACTCACGCTCGTTCAGTTGTGCTTCCTTGTTGCGAACGGAGCGCCCGTCAAGGAAATACCAGAGCATTTGTGAAATCTGTTTGGCAGTAAGGTTGTCGCGGTCTTTTGAAGGATCGTAACCATATATCCCATAGGTGGAAAGCTGGGTGCTCATGCCTGCATAACGGGAAAGTGCGCACGCTTCCTCCCCGCTGAAACCGTTAGGGGATAAGGAATGTGAAGGTGCATCGGTATGTTTGATCATACAGATATCAACGGAGAACAGATCCGTATTACGGAGTACCGGTTCAATTTCTTCAATATTCTCCCGCACTTTGCCCAGCCGATAGCAATCGAAGCGCAGCTTGTCCAGCGTTTCGAGCATGCGGGGTTGTACAAAGTAGCTCTGGAAACCGATATGGTTGTAATGGCGGATGTAATTGGGCTGCTCCATAAACATATCGAGCAGGAAGCGTTGCGACTTCTTTATGGAAGATTCCTGCAGGTCGATGAGGGCATCGGCCACACTTACTTCGATGATGTATTTTTTGCAGGCGTAGGCCTGGTATTGTGCGTAGGTGAGATCGTGGCTGCCGCCGAGGATAACGATGGTTTTACCGGCGTCGATAAATTCCGTTACAACGGTTTTTAATGCAGCATATGCATCGGCCTGTGAACGGCCGGGGAGCAGGTTACCGGTGTCGGCAATGCGGAGGTCGCGGTGCCAGAGAAAGAGGCGATAAAATTCTTTACGGATAACGTCTGGCGCAATGATGGAGGGGTTGGACTTTCCGTTTCCACGTTCGTCGCCTGCGCCGATGAAGATGATATCTGCGGCATCGAGATCAGGGATGTGGCCCTGTTCATAGCTGTCGATCAGACTGCCGACCTGGAGGTCTTCATATTCTTCATCTTCGTTCAGTTCCGCTTTAGAAACGGGGGACAGGTAATCCTGCAGGTGCGAAAAGTCTATCATCACAACGGATATTATTTGTGCGCAAACCTACAACAAGAATTTTACAAATCATGAAGTGGGGCCGTTCAACTACTGAACGGCAAGCATAGGATAATGGGCCGCGCGGGAGGCGGTCCGGGAAGGAAATTGCGAGGTGGAAATAGTAACCAGAGACAATATGCGTTGGCCGGAATTAAAACTGTGTCTTTACTTCACTTACTACGGAACAACGGGATGATTTGTTGGACGGGCAACCGTGGCAGGCATGCCTGGCCGGTGCGGCGGGCGGATAAGGGCCCGTTAATTTTTGTGGATAATAAACTCAAATGCTTTCGGCTCCTTGCGGAAGAACGCTTTTTCCAGCACGCGGCGTTTACTTGTAACGCGGTGCTTGTTGCAATCCGCCACCTCAGTGGCTGCGGCCAGGAAGTCCATCGTTTCCACCAGTGACAACATATCACTGATTTGCTTCACCTCCTGCTGGATCTCTTGCTCATTATAGCGGTCTTCATGCAATAAAATGAGTAAATCCCTCTCTACAGGCTTCATGCTGATAACGTTTGATTGTTTTCGCTATTTGTTGACATCAAGTGTTTTCGATAACGTGCGCACAACTTTCGCTGTACTGGCAGGTATAGGTGGAGATAGTTCGCTTTAGTGTCGCATCCGTCCCTTTTGCATGGGCGGGCAGCCACAATCGTTTTTCTTCAGCACACTGCAACCTTGCCACGTTAAACTTCCCACTGTCAAGAAAATGAAAATCCAGATAATCTTTTTCATCGCCCAATAATAAAATGCTTCTTCAATAATGCTAGTCCGTCGTTGCGGGAGTTTACCTTTTCTTAACAGAGATCATTTCTAAATTAATCTATTTTCGCAATAAATACTCAATTATTTGTCCACAAAACCTGCTGTGCAAAAAAAAGTACTGGTAGTTCCCCTCGATTGGGGTCTTGGCCACGCCACGCGCGACATTCCGCTGATCCGTGAGTTACTAAACGCTGGTTGCGTGGTACTTATTGCCGCCGAAGGAAAGCATGCCGCACTCCTTTCCCGCGAGTTTCCCGGCATCACCATCCTCCCACTCCCTGGTTATCAAATCACTTACAGCAAAAAAGGCCTCTTTTTCGGCCTAAAAATAATCCGACAGGTCCCTAAAATCTGGAAAGCCATCAGGTTTGAACAGGCCTGGCTCCGCAAAACGGTGCAGGAACACGGCATTGATGCCGTTATTTCCGATAACCGCTTCGGCCTCTACCACCCCGATATCCCCTGCGTATTCATCTCCCATCAGCTGTTGATCAAAACGCCCTTCGGCGGCATTACCGAACGCATCCTCCAACGGATCAACTACCGGTATATCAACAAGTATTCCGCCTGCTGGGTACCCGATTTCCCGGGCGAGCACAACCTCAGCGGCGCCCTCGCCCACCCCGGACAACTCCCCGAAAACACCACGTACCTCGGCTGCCTCTCCCGCTTTGAGCCACTGCCCGACGTTTCCCGCAAATACGATGTACTTGCACTCATCTCCGGGCCCGAACCCCAGCGCACCCGGCTCGAAGTAATTCTGAAAGAACAACTCCGCCAGATACCCGGCATCAAAGCCCTCATTGTCAGCGGTAAACCCGACCAGTCCAGTGCAGAAGATACCGCCCCCGGCATCTCCCAGGTCAGCCACCTCAATGCTGCCGACCTTAACGCCGCCATGCAGGCAAGCGACATGGTCATCTCCCGCTCGGGCTACACCACCCTGATGGACCTCGCCAAACTCGGCAAAAAAGCCATCCTCATACCCACCCCCGGCCAGTCTGAACAGGAATACCTGGGCAAACATCTGATGCAGGAAGGGTACTTCATCAGCATACCGCAACACCGCTTTCAACTGCAAAAAGCGCTCGAGTTTGCAAAAACTTTCCCTTTCCGCTCTTTTGGCCGCCCGGAAGACATGAATGCCTATAAATCCATCGTCCGGAAGTTCGCAGAATCACTTTAACGAAATCTATAATTTGGAATTGATTAACTAAATCAGAGCGCCTGTTTCAGCGCTGCTGTAGTCTTTGCATCGTTCCCGATAAATATTTTCCCGTTCACCAGCGCCACCGGCCGTTTCAGAAAAGTATATTCCTCAAGGATCAGATCACGGTAATCCTGCTCTGTTAATTCTTTACCCGCCAGTCCGCGTGCTTTATACTGTAGCGACCGGCGGCTGAACAACGATTCGTACGTGCCCGCCAGTGCATGCATCTCCTCCAGCTGCGCCGGCGTTATCTTATCTTTCTTAATATCCTGCAGTTCCGCCCCTTTTGCCACGGCTTCCGTTTCTTCGAGAATTTTCTTGCAGGTACCGCAGGTAGACAGGTGATAAATCTTCTTCATCCGGTAAAATTATGAATTATGGGTAATTGATTACTTTTGACGAATGGGCAAAAAACTCTTTTTATTGGATGCACTGGCGCTGATATACCGCGCCTATTACGCTTTGATCCGGAACCCCAGGCTCACCAGCAAGGGCAAAAACACCAATGCGCAGTTTGGGTTCACCACCACCCTGCTCCACCTTCTCAACAAGGAAAAACCCACGCACATCGCCGTGGCTTTCGATACGCATGCCCCCACCGAGCGGCATACCGATTTTGCCGATTATAAGGCTAACCGGGAAGATGCCCCGGAAGACCTCCTTGCCGCATTGCCCGACATCAAAAGAATCATAGAAGGCTTCAACATACCCGTGCTGGAAGTAGACGGTTATGAGGCAGATGATATTATCGGTACTGTTGCCTGGCAGGCCGCCGCTCAGGGTTACACCGTGTACATGGTTACCCCTGATAAGGATTACGGCCAGCTCGTAAAGGACAATGTGTTTATCTGGAAACCACCGGCACTGGGCAACAAAGAAGAAATCATGGGACCAAAGGAAGTTTGCGAACGCTGGGGCATCACGGATGTGAACCAGGTGATCGATATCCTCGGGCTCATGGGCGATTCCGTCGATAATATCCCCGGCATCCCCGGCGTAGGCGAAAAAACCGCCGCCAAACTGCTGACCGAATGGCAATCCCTCGAAAACGTACTCGCCAACGCCGATAAGATCCCCGGCAAACTCGGGGAAAAAGTTCGTGCCGGGGCAGACAGTGCTATATTATCCAAGAAACTGGCCACTATTATCACCGATGTACCGGTAGAGTTTCATGAAGAAAACTTCTGCTGTACGGAAGTGAATAAAGAAAAGCTGTCCGAAATATTCTCTGAACTGGAATTTAAAAGTCTGGGTAAAACCATCCTCGGCGATTCCTTTAACGCCCTTGGCGGGGAAACCGGGAAGCCGGTTCAGCAGGACCTGTTCGGCAATCCTACAGAAGCGCCCACGAACGGCAGCTCCCTCGCACAACAGGCCGAAGCCATCGATTCTCCGGGGCTTGTAGCCGATAAGAATATCGAAAACACACCGCATACCTACCACCTTGCCGATACTCCTGACAAGCATGCCGCCCTCGTGGCGCAGCTCATGCAGGCGCCCATTATCAGCTTCGATACCGAAACCACCGGTACCGATGCCAATGCCGTTGATATCGTTGGGATGAGCTTTTCCATAAAGCCGACTGAAGGCTGGTACATCCCGCTCCCGCCGGTAAGGGATGAAGTATTAAAGATCCTGGAAACATTCCGTCCTGTGTTCGAACGTACCGATGCCCAGTTTATTGGTCAAAATGCCAAATACGATATGATCGTGCTGAAGTGGTACGGCATAGAAGTAAAAGGCAAACTGTTTGACACTATGCTGGCCCACTACCTTATTGAACCCGAAGGCCGCCGCTCCATGGATCTGCTCAGTGCCCAATACCTGCAGTACGCGCCCGTTTCCATTGAAACGCTCATTGGAAAGAAAGGCAAGAACCAGGGCACCATGCGCGATGTGGAGATCGAAAAAATCAAAGAGTATGCTGCGGAAGATGCCGACATCACCCTGCAGCTGAAAGATAAGTTTGAGCCTATGCTGCAGGAACGCGATGTGCAGAAAGTGTTTTACGACATTGAAGCACCGCTGCTGCAGGTACTCACCGATATGGAATATGAAGGGGTGAAGATCGATACGCAGGCGCTGGCGGATTATTCCCGTGAACTGGAAACAGATATCCGGAAAGCAGAAGAAAGCGTATTTCAACAGGCGGGCGTACGCTTCAATCTCGGTTCACCGAAACAACTGGGCGAAGTGCTGTTTGAGAAACTGCAGCTGGACCCGAAAGCAAAGAAAACCCGCACCGGACAATATGCTACCGGGGAAGATGTGCTGGCCAAACTTTCCAGCAAACACCCTATTGTTGAAAACATCCTCGTGTTCCGGGAGCTGAGCAAGCTGAAATCCACTTATGTGGATGCGCTGCCCACCATGATCAATCCGCGCACCAACCGTGTGCACACTTCCTACAACCAGGCCGTTGCAGTTACGGGGCGCCTCAGTTCCAATAACCCGAACCTGCAGAATATTCCCATCCGTACCGAAAGGGGGCGCGAGGTGCGGAAGGCGTTCGTGCCGCGCAGTGAAGAATTTACCCTGCTCTCTGCCGACTATTCGCAAATTGAACTGCGCATTATCGCAGCCATCAGCGGCGACCAGAATATGAGCGATGCATTCCGCAGCGGACTCGATATCCATACCGCTACTGCCGCCAAAGTATACGGAGTAGAACTGGCTGATGTAACACCCGATATGCGCCGCAATGCGAAAAGTGTGAATTTCGGCATCATATATGGGCAGAGCGCTTTCGGGCTCAGCGAAAATCTGGGCATCCCCAGAAGCGAGGCTAAATCACTGATCGACAACTACTTTGCGCAATATCCTTCTATCCGTCAGTACATGGAGGATCAGGTAAAATTTGCGCAGAAACATGGATACGTGCAAACGGTGATGGGCCGGAAGCGCTGGCTGAAAGACATTAATTCTTCCAACGCTGTTGTTCGCGGCTTCGCGGAAAGGAACGCCATCAATATGCCTATCCAGGGCACAGCGGCCGACCTGATCAAACTCGCCATGATTTCTCTGCATAAAACATTCCGCGAGCATAACTTCCGCTCCCGGATGATTTTGCAGGTGCATGACGAGTTGGTATTTGACGCGCACAAAGACGAGCTGGAAATCATCAAGCCGCTCATCATCGAAGGCATGCGCAACGCCATGCCGCTGGATGTACCGGTAGAAGCAGAGATCGGGACAGGTAAAAACTGGCTCGAAGCACATTGATCTGAATATATTTTAAGCAAACCTAACTAGATAACCGCCGGTACGGAATCCCGGTTCCGTACCGGCTGGCAGTGAACAAATTATTCTGTGGCAGCGAAGCCCCTGCGTGCAAGCCGGACCCCTTGCATATCAGCAAATCGTTTACTAGTTTTCACTTATGATCCAAACCTCAAGGTTACAATTGTTGCCCTGCACGTTGCAGTATTTTGAAGCACTCTTGCATGGAAATGAAGCATTAGCCCAATTACTGGGAGCAGATGTACCGGAACAATGGACAGAGTTCCCTGAAATGGTGCTGGTGGCCTACGACAAATTGCGCAACGATCCCTCCCTGCTGGGCTGGTTCTTTTACCTGGCCCTGCATAAGGAAGACAACCGGCTTATTGGCATCGCTGGTTTCAAAGGGCGCCCCAATGCCGAGGGCATTGTAGAGATTGGATACGAGGTTTCAACCGCATACCGTGAGCAGGGTTACGCCACTGAAATGGCCGGCACCCTCATCCGTTTTGCTTTCAGCCACCCTTACGTTACCAAAGTTATCGCGCATACCGAAGAGGAATACAACGCTGCCGTAACCGTGCTTCAAAAATCAGGGATGCGCTTTGCCGGTGAGATCAATGGCCGGGAAGCAGGCGAGCTGTGGCGCTGGGAAATCTCCCGGGAAGAGTTCGGGGCCGGGTAACCGCTCATCCATCCTCTTTTTCCCCATTTCCACCCGAACCCCTACATTTGCCGCCTAAATCTGCAAGAAATATGAGCATGAAGACTTGGATGATCGGGCTGGCCCTTTGCGCCAGCACCGCCGCCATGGCACAAACGATGCCGCTTACGAATAAAGAGGGCAGTCAGTATCAGTTCACCATCCTTAAAAGCCAGGATGCGTTTGCCGTACAAAACCAGGGGCAAACCGGCACCTGCTGGTCTTTTTCCGGCCTTTCCTTTTTTGAGTCCGAACTCCTCCGCACAGGTAAAGGCAAAGACCTTAACCTCAGTGAAATGTTTGTGGTACGGAAAATGTACCCCCTCAAAGCCGCTAACTACGTTCGCATGCACGGCAAGGCCAACTTTGGCGAAGGCGGCGGGTTCCCCGACGATCTTCTCTGCCTGAAGCAATTTGGTCTCGTACCCCAGGACGCGTACGACGGCAAGCGGGAGAAAAATTATAACCATGCCGAAATGCTGGGCCTCCTCGAAGGAATGGTAAAATCCCTCGGCGATGCAAAAACAGTAAACCCCGCCTGGCAGAAAGCCTTCAACGGGGTACTTGATGCTTATATCGGCGATGCTCCCGAGCAATTCCAGTATAAAGGCAAATCTTATACTCCCCGGACTTTCGCAAAAGAACTCGGTCTTAATGCCGACGATTACGTGATCATCTCCTCCTTCAACCACCACCCTTTCTATTCTCAGTTTGTACTTGAAGTGCCTGATAACTGGAATTGGGAGAAAGTATATAACGTTCCCCTGAACGAGTTTACCCAGATCGCAGAACAGGCCATCCTGAATGGTTACACCCTTGCATGGGCTGCTGATGTGAGCGAAAGAGGATTTTCTTTTAAAGATGGCCTCGCCATCGTTCCTGAAAAAGAATGGGCTGATTACTCCGATGCAGAGCGCCAGTCGCTTTTCACCAAACCCGCAAAGGAAAAAGCTATCACACAGGAAAACCGCCAGATCGCCTTCGATAACTTCGAAACGCAGGACGATCATGGCATGCACATTACCGGACTGGCTAAAGATCAGGAAGGTAAAAACTACTTCATCGTGAAAAACTCCTGGGGTGCAACCAACGGCTGCGGCGGATACTTCTACGCCTCCGTTCCCTATTTCGCATACAAGTCTACCTGCTACATGGTGAACAAGAAAGCGATCCCCGCTGCACTCGCAAAGAAAATGGGCATCTGATCGTGCCAAAGGATATTATAGAAAAAGGCGCTTCCTGATGGAGGCGCCTTTTATATTTTTAATGCAGTAAGATTTATTTTCCTGAAAAGTTAGCTCACTGCTTCCCAATCACCCGCACCTTCGCGTACCACCACAGGTTCCGGCCCGGTACAGTCTATCACGGTAGACATGAGTACACCGCCCGGTCCTCCATCCACTACTATATCCACCAGTTTTCCAAACTTGTCGTGGATGATCTCCGGATCGGTATATTCTTCCACATATTCATCTATAGGCAATGAAGCGCTCATTACCGGGTTACCCAGTTCTTTTACCAAAGTACGGCAGATGAGATTGTCGGGCACACGGATACCTACCGTATCACGCTTCGTTTTTAAAAGCTTTGGCACCTGGCGGCTGGCCGGTAAAATAAAGGTGTATGGACCGGGAAGGGCTTTCTTCAGAATACGGAACAGCGGTGTATCCACACTTTTCGTATAATCGGTGAGATGGCTCAGGTCGTAGCAGATAAAGGAAAAATGCGATTTCTTAGGATCGATCCCCTTTATCCTCGCAATCCGCTCTACGGCCTCCGGCTTGAAAATATCGCAGCCAATGCCATACACCGTGTCTGTCGGATATATCACCACTCCTCCGTCGCGCAGGCATTCAATGATCGTTTTCAGATTACGCGGGTTCGGGTTTTGCGGATGCAGTTCCAGTCTCATATTCCTTTAGTTTAAATTAATAACAAACATTTGCCGGGCAATGTTGGCCGGTAAATTACGACCGTATCTATAATCTTGCTAACTTTCCGCCCTGTTTCGAAATTAAACCGGATGAAATTAAAAGGAATCGTCCCGAGGACGTGGAGGATCATCAAACGAGTATTCCTCATTCTCTTTATTGCCCAACTGTTGTACATCATCCTGCTGCGCTGGGTAAACCCGCCGATCACCATGACGATGATTGGCAGTTGGTTTTCCCTGATCGGCACCGATAAATCCTTTCAGCGCGATTATGTGCGGCTCGATGAAATGTCGCAGCACATCAAGCTCGCCGTGATCGCCAGCGAAGATCAGCTGTTCCCCGACCACGATGGGTTCGATTTCAAGTCTATCGAAAAAGCACTAAAGCATAATCAGAAAAGTAAAAAAATCAGGGGAGGTTCTACCATCAGCCAGCAGGTTGCTAAAAATGTATTTCTCTGGCAGGGGCGCAGCTGGGTCCGGAAAGGACTGGAAGTCTATTTCACTTTCATGATAGAAAAACTCTGGAGTAAACAACGCATCCTCGAAATGTACCTGAACGTTGCAGAAACCGGAGAAGGCGTATTCGGCGTAGAGGCTTCTGCACAGGCCAACTATAAAAAACCTGCCAGCAACCTTAACCGTGAAGAAGCGGCCATGATTACTGCATGCCTGCCTAACCCGGTAAAGTACACCGTGAACCCACCGGCCCGTATCACCGCATGGCGGCAGAAACGCATCCTTCAACAAATGCGCAACCTCATTGGCGATCCTGACATTTTAGAACTTATCAGGTAGGCCCTGTTTCCACACAATTCCATATTTGTGTATTTCTTCCACTAATTTCAAAATGGGCTTTTTAAAAATTTGGGGGAATTGTGTAAAATCACCAGAAAGCTTAGCAGCAAGGGTTACATCCCACGCACGGCATCGGCTGCGGATTGGAGGCGCTGGTTGTGATCACCCCGGATATCGGCCCAGGGAGTTCCGGAATTGATTACGATATCGCGGTAAATGTTATAATAATAAGTACGTTCTTCGGGCAGAGGGTGTTCCCGGAGTGGGTCATCTTCCCAAGGAATGTCGATATAGGTAAGCAGATATCCATCGTACCTCCGTTGTGCAATCAGCTCCAGTATGCGTGGGTCGCAGTCGCCATATTTGGCTTCGCTCCATACTTTAATGACGTGAAGATCGGTGTCACAAATTATCAGTTCTTTTCCCCGGGCTGCGGCAGCATCTTCAGCCGCAAGCTGCCCTTGCGCCATATGCCACAGATCTTCCTTCTTGTAAGGCCTTCCCAAAGTTTCCAGGTAAGAACGTGCAAACTCCGGCACCCACTCCGTATTGTACAGGGCGGCCAGTTGCTGGCTAAGGGTACTTTTACCGGTGGATTCCGGGCCTATGACAACGATTCTCTTCACACTGGTTCGTTTAGCTGTTTGCGGTAGATGCGGCGCCAGTGGAAATATCCGTTGACTGCCACGATGAACAAAATTACGGTTAATACCGCTGTTGGCGCAAGCCCTTTATACAGCAAAAGCGGAATGGCGATGAGATTAGAAATATTCAGCAGCACCCAGTTCTCGATCTTCCGCTTTGCCAGCAGCCACATGCCGCTCCAGGCTGTGGCCGATACCAGCGCATCCAGGACCGGAACAGTACTGTCTGTATACGTTTTAAGTACAAACCAGATAAACAGCCAACCCACTGCTACGATTCCAATGGCGATCTGCCAGTCGCGCCGGTTCATCCATGAAATCTCCACCACACCGGTGCCGTTCCTTTGCCGCGTCCAGTTATACCAGCCGTACACACTCATGATGAAGTAATAAGCATTCAGCCCGGCTTCAGCATATAATCCTACAGCGGGCTTCGCGAACAGATATGTAAAAAAACCGGTACTGATGAGTCCGGTTGGGTATACCCAGATACTATTTGCACGCGAACAGAATACGCTGATGATCCCGAAAATTACGCCGGTAGCTTCCTGCCACGACATCGATACGAAACCGTTTATTACTTCCTGAAAAAATGTTTCCATATATAGTAAAAAAGGCCGCCATGGCGGCGGCCCTTGTTAAAGATCTTACTCCTGATCGCCGATCAGCACTCCGGAAACATTCCAGAAACTGAAGCTGCCGCCTTCGGGCTTACCCAGCGGTATCGTTACCTGGATGGTATGTTTGCCCGGTGTGAGCTGTGGCAAAGGTACATCAACCGGCAATGTTAATGTACCAGGGCACCAGTTGGAACGGCTCAGGTCCGATGAGGAAAGGCCATTGCCGAAGTTGCCCGATGCGGGGTTGAGCAGGCGGTAAGTAGCACAATCTTCTCTCCACGGGAAGAAATGATATGCACGCTGCCCGTCTACAAATATTTCATTGAGCTTGGGATTAAACTCATCGCCGCCGCCCCAGCCGCCATGGCCGGTTGTAATGTAGCGAAGCTTGAGGTTTTTCACACCCTGTGGTACATTCACCGTTACCGTCAGAGAATCCTGGTCGAAGAGCGTGGCATATTCCTGCCCCGCCATTTCCATCACATTGGTGGAGTTAAACACAGGCTGTACCCATTTCTTAGGCTCAGGCCGGCCTTCGCCGCCATCATACCCGGGGTAATATTTGAAGGAAAGACTGGCTTTGTGGCCGCCTTTATCATAGTTACCAATGTAAACACCGATATAAACATCGCCCTGCAGGCGGGGAGCCAGGTCGGTAATATCCTGCTTGAACACGGCAGAATCTGCCCAGTCGTATCCTTCGATCTGCACCTGCTTGTTGAACTGGCGAACACCGAATGGGGTGAAGAAGCGCATTACTTCGAGGGGTGCATTGTAATCGTCTGTAGAAACATAACCCTGATAAGTTTTCCCGTTGCGACCTTTGAAGGAGGGCAATACGCCGGCACCTTTCTCCAGCCCTTCCAGGAAGCTGCGGGCTTTGTCTGCCGGGATTACGAATACAGAACCTGTGCGGTCATATGCATCGCCATTGGAATATTGGACCAGTTCTGCAAAGAGGCGCTGGCCGCCTTTCACTGCGGGGAGGTTTACTTTTTTCAGTATTACGGTGCCCCCGGCGAAATGGTAGGTCGCATTCAGCGGATAGCCGGAAGGGTTATCGATCTTATTGCCCCAGCTGATTTGCTCCTGTTCGAAGATGGGCAGTATAGCGTACCGGCTGTCTATCACCTGGCGCTGATAAGCGGGTTCCGACACAAGTTTACCCCAGGATGCAGGCCATTTCAGTTCATCATTGGTTACTTTCCGGTATTCTACTTTTTTAGCGAAGGTTTCGCTGTTACCGTTGCGGACGATCTTGAGGATAAGGCCCAGCCCCGGTGCAATGGAGATCTGCGGGCTTCCCTTGATGGAAAGGGCATCTGTATACCAGATCTCGATGGTGTTAGAGCGGATGATGGCTTTTGCCTTTTTGCAGGGGATGCCAGCCACCGTATCAATACCCGGGAGAAGCTCCGGTTTTACGTATTCCCCGAAAGGTTTCTTCAGTGTAAAAGTGTTGCCTTTCCCTTGAAGCAGCTGATACGTTGCCTTGTCTGCATAGCTGAGAAATTGCAGTTCCGTTTGCCGCCCGTTGGGGACCACGGTAACGCGCCTGCCCTGAATGAGGAGGGTTTGTTCGCCACGGCCTTCTTTTCCGTTGTTACGGAAACCGTAGGTCACCACGGCGTCTGTCTGCTGCGCAGTTGCGGAAATACCCGCCAGCGCCAGCGTGCATCCGATGAAAAATCCTTTAATCATTATTCACTGTTTGATGGTGCAAATGTGCAAAGCCCCAAATCTACACAACAAAACGAAAAACGGGGCATCTGCATGATGAAAGTAGACAGGTAAGGATATGTGGCCAAATGAAATAGCCGTTTTGGCCGCTTTTGGCCGTTTTGGAATGTTTTTTTGCTTTGATTCCTGCCTCTTGACTGCCTTGTTACTGCCTTTGGGCTGCCTCCTTACTGGGTCTAGACTGCCTGTACACTGCCTTTAGACTGCCTCTACAATACGAGTTGACTGCCTTTTTCAGTAAATAGCAAAGGGGCCGCCTCTGTATGAGACGGCCCCTTTAACACTATCATTCACTCAACTATGGCTTATTCAGTTTCGGCAACCACTTCCTTTACTTCAGGGATCATGCGTTTCATGATTCCTTCGATACCGGATTTAAGGGTAATCATGGAAGACGGGCAACCTGAGCAGGAACCCTGCAGGATTACCGTAACCACGCCATCTTCGTAGTTTTTGAACTGGATGGCGCCGCCGTCCATTTCAACAGCAGGCTTCACGGCGTTTTCCAGCAGTTCTTTGATCCGCTGTACCACGTCGCTTTCGTCGCCGCTCATAACCGGAGCCGCTTTAATTTCATCTTCGTTGATCACCGCACGGTTATCTTCCAGGTATTCTTTGAGGAACTGGCGGATGGTGGGGATCACGTCTGCCCAATCAGTATCGTTAGTTTTCGAGAGCGTTACGAAGTTACTCGCGATGAAAACGCCACGGATGAAGGGGAAAGTGAAGAGTTCGGCTGCGAGTGGGCTCGGGCCGGTGCTGGCTGCATCGGGAAAATCGATGGATTTATTCGGATACAGGAGCTTGTTCGCCACAAACTTCATCGTTTCCGGATTCGGCGTCATTTCCGTATAGATACTGATGATGGGATTTCCTGTTTTGATCATTTTTAGTCCAATTTTATCTCCTGCAAAATTAACAAAATTTGGCGAGAATGCCCGGCCGAACTTGTATCCTCAGGAAACAGGCATATTTTTGCAATATGTTACAGACTAAAACCCTGCAGGCCCGCAAAAGGATTGCACTGATCGCGCACGACCACAAGAAAGCGGAACTGCTGGAATGGGCGGTGTATAACAAAACGGTGCTCGCGCGCCACGAATTATACGCCACCGGCACCACGGGAAAGATCATAGAAGAAGCGCTGGACGTTTCCGTTCGCAAGCTGCTTAGCGGCCCGCTCGGTGGTGATCAGCAGATCGGTGCGGCCGTAGCTGAAGGGCGTATCGATGTGATCATCTTTTTTTGGGACCCCATGGAGGCGCTGCCCCATGATCCGGATATCAAGGCCTTGTTGCGACTGGGTGTGGTTTGGAATATTCCTATGGCCAGCAACCGGGCCTCGGCAGATTTCCTCATGACCTCGCCACTTATGCACCAGGAGTACACCGTAATTCTGCCAGACTACAGCCAATACCTTGGCCGGAAAGTGTAAAAGCCGGGCTTGTCTGAAAAACGCTTCTTAAGTATCTGTAAATCAACCGATACTACCTTGTCGTCTATAATGTCCAAAAAAAGGATGCAGCGCGATTACAGTACGGTTACAGTAAGGATAGCGTATAGATAGCGTACGATTACAGCGCTATACCAGCGCTATACCAGCGCGATTACAGCGCAATTAGAGCGCGATTAGAGCGCAATTACAGCGCGATTAGCGCGCGACATAAATCCGGTTACTATCTGAAGTCGCTCCTTTCAGTTCATTGATTTTCAATGGTGTGCGGTTTTATAATGCTCCTTCAGGGCATCGTCCCCAAAATCATTTTTCAGCTCTCTGAACACCGAATGCACATGGTTCCCGTTGTTTTGCGTATTGTCATACTCGATCAGGAAGGTAGGTCCCTGAATGCGGTAGTAATGCCCTTCCCCCCATACTTTTCCGCCTGCCCAGGCAAAACGGATGTTCACAAAGCCTGCTGATTCAATCTCTTTCCATAAAATGTCCTTCATCAGCCGGGTGTACCGGCCAATATAAACATCTATCAGCTCCCGGAGCTGCCGCTGCTGCGCGGGCTTCAGATCCTGCCAGGCTATCCCCGGTGGCTCCAGCTGCCAGGCATTCCGTTTGTTTCCAGTGATGATATCAGCCGGAGCCTTCCCGGACACTACGGCCGCCTGTTCCTGAGATGCGCTCAAACCATTCACCAACGCAAAGGCAAGTGTGGTTTCTTCCTTCAGCAGCTGATGCCCTTTGGCCGGGCCTTCCGGTACAATTGCCGGATTGGCGCCGAGGAATCCCGGGGCAGCCGATAACACTTGTCCTTTGTAAATAGTAAAGTTGAGCGAAACATGATGCCCTTCCATCCGGAGGCCCCAGGGCGCTTTGCCGTCCGGCTTCCCGAACACGGCGAAATAAAAGTTCCCGGAATCACGGTAAGTATCATTGATTGGCCGCTTCTCCACTTCCCGTAAGATGGACTCCAGCGCTACAACGCCCTTTGCTTTACGGGCGCCTTCTGCACTAAGACAGAGATTTATCAATGCAAATGCCTGCTTTTGTTGCTGTGCCGTCATCTCTTTCAGCCTGATCCCAAACCGATCCTTCGGCACAAAATGCCAATTCGTTCTTTCTTCAGCATCAAAGCTGGCGGTCATCTTAGCAGATTTCTCAGGACCCAGTTCAGCGAGTAATGCGGTAGCTGCGCGCTCCGGCGTTTGTGAACGGGCAGATGGCATCATGATAAGTAAAAGAAGTGCTGGTAGCAGAAGCGTTTTCATATGCGTGGATTCTTCTTACAAAATACAAATCCTTCCTGCATTTGGGATTTGCCTACCGGAACTTTATTTTCGCAGTTTACGGTAAACCGAAACAGGAAATGGTGAAGTACATATTGACCGGATTATTGCTGTTCGGCGGCCTGCTGCCCCCCACAAAGGCGCAATTGCCTCCCAAACGGGAGTTCAGGGCTGTCTGGATATCCACGATATCAAACATCGACTGGCCCTCCCGAAAAGGATTGCCGCCCGAACAACAGCGCGAGGAATTTATCGACCTGCTGGATTTCCATCAGCGGAATGGCATGAACGCCATCATTTTTCAGGTGAGGCCTGCCGCAGATGCTTTCTACCCTTCTCCCTTCGAGCCGTGGAGCGAATATCTCACCGGAAAGCAGGGCCAGCCTCCTATTCCATATTATGATCCGCTGGAATTCATGATTACGGAAACGCACAAACGCGGGATGGAGTTCCACGCCTGGTTTAACCCTTATCGTGCCGTTGCCAACATCCGTGGCAGCAGTGTGGCAGACAATCATATCTCCCGCACCCGGCCCCAGTGGTTTGTCACCTACGGCGATAAAAAGTATTTCGATCCCGGCATACCCGAAGTCCGCTCCTATGTTACCGAACTTATCCGTGATGTGGTAAAACGATATGATATAGACGCCGTGCATTTCGATGATTATTTCTATCCTTACCGCATCCCCGGCCGCGACTTCCCCGACCAGGGTTCGTACCGCCTTTACAATAAAGGCCGTGGCCTCGACGAATGGAGACGGTTTAATGTAGACACCATCATCCAGATGCTCAGCAGCACCATTAAGGAAACCAAGCCATGGGTAAAGTTCGGGATCAGTCCATTCGGTGTATGGCGCAATCAGGATAAAGATTTCCAGGGTTCCCCTACCCGTGCCGGCGTCACTAACTACGACGATCTTTATGCCGATGTGATCAAATGGCAGCGCCTCGGCTGGATCGATTACCTCACCCCGCAGCTCTACTGGGAGTTCGGGCACCGCCTTGTTGCGTATGAAGTATTGGTAAACTGGTGGTCGAAGCACGCTTACGGCCGCCACATGTACATTGGCCATGGCACCTACCGCATCGGCAGCAGCGCTGCCTGGAGAAATCCACGTGAACTGCCTAACCAGGTGCTGGCTACGCGTGCGTTCCAGACCATCCACGGCAGTGTTTTCTTCAGCAGCCGGTCTTTCAACGGCAATCCCCTCGGCATAAACGACTCCCTCCATAACCATTTATACCGGTACCCTGCACTGCTCCCTACTTCGCCCTGGCTCGACGACGTGGCTCCTAAGGCTCCCTATTTTACTGATGCTTTCGAAAAGGCCGGCGGACTGGAAATACGGTGGGCGGATGACGATACCACGCAGCAGACGCGGAGTTATGTATTATATAAGTTTGAAGAAGGGCAGGTCGTAAATGTGAACGATCCTACTAAGATCCTGTCGATTGTTCAGCAGATGCCGGACCCTGTGTTCATTGACAGATCATATATTAAAGGGCGCAACTATATTTATATCGTTACGGCATTGGACCGTATGCACAACGAGAGCATGATCAGTGATCCTTTGCGGGTTGAATCCGCTAATGGGTCCGTCCACTTTGAGTTTGCGCCATAGGCATTGTTGTTTTTACACAAGTTATTCACGGCCGGGGTGTACCCCCGGCCTTTTTTATGAACCGTCCTGCCCCTGCCCGGGGTTCAATTTTTATGTTTATCAAATGAAAGACCTGCCGATTTTAAATTTTTCTAAATTTTCGGGCATTAATCAAACTTTCTGTAAAATAAACCGCATTCCTTTAGTATCTTTAAACCGTTCCCAAAGCAAAATACGGTGCATAAGCCAGGGCTTAGATGCTTGTGGGCGTAGTGTATCTGATCAAGGATAAAAGGAAAATTTAACAGCCAATGCGAATTGTGAGCCAAGAACAAGGTTTATATCGTCCGGAATTTGAGCACGATGCGTGTGGTACGGGCTTTGCCGCCCATATTAAGGGTCGGAAATCTCACCAGATCATCCGCGATGCGTTAACCATGCTGGAAAACATGGAACACCGTGGCGCCTGCGGATGCGAGCGCACCACGGGTGACGGTGCGGGTATCATGATCCAGATGCCACATGAATTCTTGTACGCCGAATGTCTTAAAATGGGCATCCGCCTCCCGGATGCTGGTAAATATGGTGTAGGGATGGTCTTCTTCCCCAAGGAGCCGCGCTGGCGCGAAGAGTGCCGCGAAATCATCCAGCGCTGTGCGGAAAAAGTGGGCCTCGAAATCCTCGGCTACCGCAAAGTACCCGTTCGCCCCGATGGCATTGGTGAAACCGCCCTTTCCGTAGAACCGGAAATCGAACAGCTGTTCATCGCCTGTCCGTACCATATCTCCGATCCGGAAGAATTTGAACGGAAACTTTTCGTACTCCGTAACTATATCACTAAAACAGTGCGTTGCTCCATACCGAAAGATAAAGCCGAGATTTATTTCGCGTCTTTCTCCGGTAAAACGATCTTATATAAAGGCCAGCTCACTACTTATCAGGTAGGCCATTATTATCCCGATCTGCGCGATGAGCGTATGGTATCCGCATTCGGTCTTATCCACAGCCGCTTTGCTACCAATACCTTCCCCAGCTGGAAGCTCGCACACCCGTTCCGCTTCATTGCACACAATGGTGAGATCAATACACTCAAAGGGAACCTCAACTGGCTCCGCGCCGGTGAAAACTCCTTCCTGACCAAATACTTTTCCAAAGAGGAAATGGAAATGCTTTCGCCCATCGTGGACGAAGGACAATCCGACTCCGCCTGTCTCGACAACGTGGTGGAACTGCTCAACCTAACAGGCCGCTCCCTGCCGCATGTGATGATGATGCTCATTCCCGAAGCATGGGATGGCAACGAAAGCATGGACCCCGTGAAGAAAGCCTTCTACGAATACCACGCTTCCCTCATGGAACCCTGGGACGGACCCGCTTCCATCTCCTTCACCGACGGTAAGATTATCGGCGCCACCCTTGACCGGAATGGTCTCCGCCCATCCCGCTTCGTGGTAACGAAAGATGACCGGGTGATCATGGCTTCCGAAGCCGGAGTTCTCCCCATTGATCCTAAAAACGTAAAAGAAAAAGGCCGCCTGCAACCTGGTAAAATGTTCATCGTAGACATGGACCAGGGCCGCATCATTGGCGACGAAGAGCTGAAGCAGGCTATCTGCTCCGCACAGCCTTACGCCGAATGGCTTAATAAATACAAGATCCGTCTCGACGAACTGCCCGAACCACGCGTTACTTTCACGCACCTCGAGCATGATCAGATCTTTAAATACCAACGCGCCTTCGGTTATTCCACGGAAGATATGGAAGCGATCATTTCTCCGATGGCAATCGACGGCAAAGAGCCGATCGGCTCCATGGGTACAGATGTTCCTTTGGCCATCCTCAGCGATCAGCCCCAGCACCTGACGAGCTACTTCAAACAGCTGTTTGCTCAGGTAACCAACCCGCCTATCGATCCGATCCGGGAAAGACTGGTAATGTCGCTGGCTACATTCCTTGGCAACAACGGTAACCTGCTCGACGAGGATCCGCTGCACTGCCACTCTGTAGCATTGCCGCACCCTGTATTGACCAACTACGAGCTGGAGAAAATCCGCAGTATCGACACCGGTATTTTCCAGGCTAAAACTTTACATACCTATTTCAAGGCCGACGGAAAGCCCGGCTCCCTTGAGAAAGGCCTTGCACGCCTCTGCCGTTATGCGGTAGATGCGGTGGAAGATGGCTTTGAAGTAATCATCCTCTCCGACCGTGCGCTGGATTCAGAGCACGCGGCCATCCCCAGCCTCATGGCAGTTTCCGCGGTGCATCACCACCTGATCCGCAAAGGCTACCGTGGCCAGGTAGGCATCGTGGTGGAAGCCGGCGATGTTTGGGAAGTACATCATTTCGCCTGCCTCCTGGGCTTTGGCGCCACCGCCATCAACCCGTATCTGGCGCTTTCCACCATCCGCGATCTGCGGCTGCGCGGTAAGTTACAGTCGGAGCTGGATGTGGATAAACTGAAGAAGAACTACATAAAAGCGGTTTGCGAAGGATTGCTGAAAGTGTTCTCCAAGATGGGTATCTCTACCCTGCAATCTTACCAGGGTGCACAGATCTTCGAGATCCTCGGTATCAACAAATCTGTTGTAGATAAATACTTCACCGGAGCCGTGTCCCGCATACAAGGGCTTGGCCTCGATGAGATCGCGCAGGAAACCCTCGCGAAGCACTGGATGGGTTATGGCCGTAAGGAAACACCCGTTCAGCGCCTCACTACGGGCGGTGTGTACCAATGGAAAAGGAAAGGTGAATTCCACCTTTTCAATCCTACCACCATCCACCTGCTGCAATATTCTACCCGCATGAACGATTACAGCTTGTTTAAGAAATATTCCAAAGCCGTAAACGATCAGAGCGAGAAAGCCGCTACACTGCGCAGCATGCTCACCTTCAAGCGCAACCGCAACCCGGTGCCTCTCGAAGAAGTAGAATCTGCACAAAGCATCCTGAAACGCTTCGCTACCGGTGCGATGAGCTTTGGCTCCATCAGCCACGAAGCGCATTCAACGCTCGCCGTTGCCATGAACCGCATAGGTGCTAAAAGCAATACCGGCGAAGGCGGGGAAGATGAAATGCGTTATGAAGTGCTGCCCAATGGAGACTCCATGCGCTCCGCCATCAAACAGGTAGCCTCCGCACGTTTTGGTGTTACGAGCTACTACCTCACCAATGCGGATGAATTGCAAATTAAAATGGCGCAAGGCGCTAAGCCCGGAGAGGGCGGCCAGCTGCCCGGTCATAAAGTGGATGAATGGATCGGTAAGGTTCGCCATGCCACTCCCGGCGTAGGTCTCATTTCTCCGCCGCCACACCACGATATTTACTCGATCGAAGATCTTGCACAGCTGATCTTTGACCTGAAGAATGCTAACCGCGCAGCCCGTATCAGCGTTAAGCTGGTATCAAAAGCCGGCGTGGGCACCATCGCCGCAGGTGTTGCAAAAGCACATGCCGATGTGATCCTGGTATCCGGCCACGATGGCGGTACCGGTGCTTCGCCCATCAGCTCCATCAAGCACGCAGGCCTGCCCTGGGAGCTGGGCCTGGCGGAAACGCATCAAACCCTTGTTCGCAACAAACTCCGCAGCCGCGTAGTGGTACAAACCGATGGCCAGCTTAAAACTGCCCGCGACATCGCTATCGCCACCCTGCTGGGTGCTGAAGAATGGGGTGTGGCTACTGCCGCACTGGTGGTAGAGGGCTGTATCATGATGCGCAAATGCCATCTTAACACCTGCCCTGTTGGCGTGGCCACACAGGATCCGGATTTGCGCAAACGCTTTAATGGCACTGCTGATGCCGTAGTAAACTTCTTCCAGTTCCTCGTGGCTGAGTTCCGTGAAATTATGGCAGAGCTTGGTTTCCGTACCGTGCAGGAAATGGTGGGACAGGTAGAAGTCCTGAAAGTGCGCGATAACATCGACCACTGGAAACTGAAACATCTCGACCTTTCTCCCGTACTATACCGCGAACCGGCTTCCGATGAAACCGGTCTCTACAAACAGGAAGAACAGGACCACGGTTTAGCCGAAGTACTCGACTGGCAATTGCTTAAAGCCGCCAAAGATGCACTCGAAAGCAAAACCCGTGTGTTTGGTCAATATAAAGTGAAGAACACCGACCGTACGGTAGGTACGATCCTTTCCAACGAAATCTCCAAGCGCTACAAGAGTGAAGGGCTTCCTGAGGACACGATCCACTTCAAATTCACCGGTTCTGCCGGCCAGAGCTTCGGTGCTTTCAACACGAAAGGCGTTACACTTGAGCTGGAAGGTGAAGCAAACGATTACTTCGGTAAAGGTCTTTCCGGCGCCAAGCTCATCCTCTATCCTTCTACGGAAGCAGGATTCAAGGCGGAAGAGAATATCATCGCAGGTAACGTTGCCCTGTATGGTGCCACCTCTGGCGAAGCCTTCATCCGTGGTAAGGCAGGCGAGCGCTTCTGCGTCCGTAACTCCGGCGCCACCGTTGTTACAGAAGGTACCGGCGACCATGGTTGTGAATATATGACCGGCGGCCGCGCAGTTATCCTTGGAGAAACAGGTCGCAACTTCGGTGCCGGCATGAGTGGTGGTATCGCCTTCGTGTACGATGTGAAAAGCAACTTCGCCAATCAGTGCAATCCGGAAATGATTGACCTCGATCCTCTCGGAGAAGAAGACACCGCACAGCTGCATGACCTGATCACCAAGCATCATGCGTACACCAACAGTACTGTGGCTAAATTCATTCTCAGCGACTGGGAAAATCAGCTCCGCCATTTTGTGAAAGTATTCCCGAAAGAATACAAGGCCGCCCTCAAAACCGCCGCCACAAAAGGTGTGAAAGTAAAGCGTAACTAATTATTTATCTAAGCGACCAAGCAGAGACAGATATGGGTAAACCAACAGGATTTCTGGAATTTACAAGGGAACTGCCCGGAAAGGCAGAAGTAAAGTCCCGCGTAAAACATTATAACGAATTTGTGGAGCGCTTCCCCGAGAATAAGCTCAACGAACAGTCGGCCCGTTGCATGAACTGCGGCGTACCCTTCTGCCACAGCGGATGCCCTCTCGGTAACGTAATCCCCGAATTCAATGATGCGGTATACCGCAAAGACTGGCAGGAAGCATACGATGTGCTGACTTCCACCAACAACTTCCCCGAGTTCACCGGCCGCATATGTCCCGCGCCGTGCGAAAGCGCCTGCGTACTGGGCATTAACCAGCCGCCCGTGGCCATCGAGGAAATCGAGAAACATATCATTGAAATAGCTTTCGATAAAGGACTGGTAAAAGCCAAAGTACCCCGCATCCGTACCGGAAAGAAAGTTGCCGTGATCGGTTCCGGCCCTGCAGGCCTGGCTGCTGCCGCGCAACTCAATTATGCCGGCCACCTGGTAACTGTGTTCGAGCGCGATGATAAGCCCGGAGGCCTCCTCCGTTACGGCATCCCCGATTTCAAACTGGAGAAATGGGTGATAGACCGCCGTGTGGCGCTCATGGAAGAAGAAGGTATTACTTTCCAATGCAATGCCAACGTGGGTGTGAATGTTAGTATCAACGACATTCTTCGTGAATTCAACGCCGTTGTGCTCGCCGGTGGTTCCACCATTCCCCGCGACCTCGCCATTCCCGGCCGGGAACTTAAAGGTGTGCATTTTGCCATGGACTTCCTGAAGCAGCAAAACAAACGCGTAGGTAATTCTAAAGTAGAAGGTGAAGATATTATCGCCAAAGGCAAGAACGTAGTTGTGATCGGCGGTGGAGACACCGGCTCCGACTGTGTGGGTACCTCCAACCGTCACGGTGCTAAAAGCATCGCCCAGCTGGAGCTGATGCCCAAGCCTCCGGGAGATCGCAGTCCATATATGCCCTGGCCAACTTACCCTATGGTACTCAAAACGTCTTCCTCTCATGAAGAAGGGGCAGACCGCCAGTGGGCTATCGCTACCAAAGCCTTCATCGGCGACGATAAAGGTAACCTTACGGGACTCCAGCTGGTTGACCTTACCTGGTCGTTCGGCGAAGATGGCCGCCCCGGGCGCTTTGTGGAAGTAGCCGGTTCCGAAAGAACCGTGCCTTGCGAACTGGCTTTCCTGGCCATGGGCTTCGTTCATCCTCAATTTAAAGGGATGCTGGAAGACCTGTCTATCGAAACCGATGAGCGTGGTAATGTGAAAGCTACCGAAAAAGAATATCAGACTTCCATTCCCAAGGTGTTTGCAGCGGGCGACATGCGCCGCGGTCAATCCCTCGTGGTTTGGGCCATTAGTGAAGGACGAGAGTGTGCAAGAAAAGTGGACGAGTTTCTGATGGGTACTTCCCAACTGGAAAGCAAAGATCACTCCCTGATGTTTCTTTCCATCTGACTTTGAACTTTAAATTTTCTCATAAGCAGGTTTAGATTTTGTTGTAACCTTCAGCCGGGCCGGGTTTTTACCCGGCCTTTACGTTTGCACTGCAGCCCATTTACGTGTGTATCTTCTTAACTTTTATAGAGAGATAAGTTAGCCATATACACAACCCTTTGCCATGTCGAACCCCGCTACAGACACAGCTGCTGCCGTTCTTGACAATGTGCGGAATCAATACACGGAACTCCGCGGAACCCGGCATTATTCCCTGCAGGATCTATTTTGCCCTGATCACTTCCGGCTCGATGCCTGGTGCAGCCACTTCCATCCTCATCCACAGGCCGAAGCACTAAGCGCAGCGGCCGAAAGCTTTGGCGAACAATACAGGATCTGGCTCAACCATGCGCACCATCCTGTCAGCAGTGCTCTTTTCCATTATCCGGATGCTGATCCGCTGCATATGTTGAACATATTGAAAAGCCTGACTGTGGTATCTTATCTGAAAGATGCAATAGGGCGGAATGCGGGCCGCGACATACGGCGGGTGGGGAAATACGATCCTTCACTGACAATGCCCGATGTGGCGCTGCCGATAGAATTCGTCAATACTATTGTACTCCGTGATTTCAGGGATACTTCGCCCCAAGCCTGGTTTACCCGCTTTCATCAACTCTATACCAAACACATTTCCCTCAGCCTCCGCAACAACAACACCTCCACACAGGTACGCATCCCTACGGTAGATGAGTTCATCGAACAGCGGATCTATTATGCCGGCATGCATCACATCGTTATGTGGGTAGAATATGCAAATGGCGAATACCTCGACTGGCCGTGGCTTTCTGATGCCGGGCTGGATGAGGATATCAGAAAACTGCATTTCACAGTGGCTGCATTCGGTGCATTATCAAACGATCTGTTCTGCTTCGAAAAAGAAGTAATCCACAACGGCTCCGTTACAAATCTGATGATGGCATTGGCCCTTAACGGCAGAGCATACACTTTAACAAATATTATCCGCCAGAGTACAACCATCGTTCGGGGTTACCTTGAAGATTATCTACGTTTAACCGCTACCTGCCGAAAACGCGTACAGGTTTACGGATTGCTTTTCCCGAAAAAAGCAGCACTGCTTGAACACCACTTTGCCGGACTCGAACGCTGCATGCAGGCGTGCTGGGTTTGGCAGGTATATAACAGTCAAAATAAACTGCCCGGTTCCATATGGCTGGAAACTGCCGTTCAGTCACCGGAAAAAATGATGGGTTAGGCTTCGGTACCTGCGAAAAGCAGCGGCGCACTCATTTATTTCATAAATTTATAGTACTAACCAAAAGAAAACCATATGCGCTGGCAAGGACGCCGAGAAAGCACTAACGTAGATGACCGCAGAGGATCGGGCCGTGGAGGCCTGGTTGTTGGTGGCGGCATCGGTACCATCGTGATTGCATTGCTGGTTTATTTCCTGGGGGGCGATCCCACACAGGTGATGAATATGCAGCAATCCACCACCCAGCAAGGCCAACTCTCCCCTGAACAGGAGGCTCGCGAAGCAGAGGCTGCCAAATTCACCAAAACCATGCTGGCGGAAACTGAAGATGTGTGGAATAAGCTATTCGCAGAAATGGATAAGAAATACCAGGAACCCACTCTCGTTATGTTCACCGGTGCAGTACAGAGCGCCTGTGGAAACGCCTCTGCCGCTTCAGGTCCCTTTTACTGCCCGGCCGATCATCAGGTGTATATCGACCTCTCGTTCTACGACGAACTTAAAAACAACCTTAACGCCCCGGGCGACTTTGCCATGGCTTACGTTATAGCTCATGAAGTTGGCCACCATGTTCAGAATCTGTTAGGCATTTCCGAACAGGTACAGTCTATGCGCGGCCGCCTCAGCGAAACAGAATATAACAAGCTGTCAGTTAAACTCGAATTACAGGCCGACTTTTATGCCGGACTATGGGCACATTATATGAGGAATATAACCAACTACATTGAGCCGGGTGATGTTGAGGAAGCCCTCAATGCCGCCAATGCCATTGGAGATGACCGGCTGCAACAGCAGTCCAGCGGTCATGTAGTACCCGATGCTTTTACACACGGCACTTCCGCTCAACGCATGTATTGGTTCAAAAAAGGTTTCGAAACCGGCGATATCCGCCAGGGAGACACTTTTAACAGCGCACAATGAAACGACAGATCGTCTGGAAAGGACTTTTCTACCAAATGATGGAATACTGCAGCATGGATACCTCCGGAACCGACATCCGGATTAATGGAACCATTGTTGGATTTGGAGAAGACTCACCCTTTTCAGTTTCTTACGATATCATCGCCGACCGGGCCTGGCAAATGTCAGGCCTGGAAATGGCGATCGAGCGGGATGGCGATTGCTCCTGGATCTCCCTCCACCGCGACATCAATGGCCAATGGTCCCAGACAGGGCATACCCGTAACGAGTGGGATCATTGTATAGATATCGACATCTCCCTCACCCCGTTTACCAATACCCTCCCCATCCGCCGCCTCAATATTCCCATCGGCGAGCGTACACAGGTTGATGCGCTTTACATCAATGTCTTTAAAAACGAGATCAAACCCGTTACCCAATTCTACACCCGGCTCAGTGAAAACCGTTACCTCTACGAAGGAGTGCTGAAAGACTTTAAAGCCGAGCTAACTGTCGATAACGACGGCCTGGTAACAGATTATCCGGGAATTTTTTCCAGTGTTCAGTCTGGCAGGGAATAATATTTCTTAAGCAGGTACAAGTATTGTTCGGGCATGTGGTGAATAAAAATATTCTTGCCATCGAATGGGTGCTTCTTTTGGTATTCTGCATCCGTTAGTAAAATAACGGGCGAGCCGCAAGTCATGTAGTTATTGCTGAAAACATATGCTGGTTGCTGCATTTCCTGTAAATGCCTTTTCGATAATTTAAACACTCCGTTGCCAAGCGTTTTGCGGAAGCGGCGTACGCTGCGGTTGGTGGTTCGGGTAAGGCGGTTGTATATAATTGTGCCGTAAAGCCGCACGAAAAATTTTTGCTTCTTCAACTCACCTTTCACATTCATGAAAGGACTCGGCGTATTAAAGTCATAGATAGTTTGCAGCGACAGAGGTGTTTCCGGCACCCAGTCGTCGCTGTTTACAACACGAAATGCCCATCCGTCCCGGGTGATGTTATCGAAATCGTAAGCATAGAACAGATTGCCGGGCTTTGGTGCTGCACTGCAGTAAGTTTTGTAACGGATATCTTTTGGAAGGTCGGGATGATAATGAAGATACGATCGCAGCAGGAAAGCGATGGCCCCTCCCTGGCTGTGCCCCATAATAATAAATTGCCGTGTCCCTTTCGCGTACCGTTCCTTTACATGCGCTATTATGTCAGCAGACATGAAGCCAACGGCTACCGTCCACCCTACATGCACGAAAGACTTACCTGAATCTGCGGCCAGTTTATATTTCCAACGAGTGCTGTCGTTGAGCTGAATCATTCCTTCTGCGGGGATCATGGCAGCATAAAAATTCGCGAGCCAGCTTTCGGTTTTCGCTATGGTGCCACGGACCTGGATTACATCTACCCCATCACTTCTTTCCCACAGTATCCATTTATTGTAAAAGCCCACTTCCGGCGAGGTATATAAAAGCCGGTATGCCGCCGGATGATTCTTTGCTCCTGCCGTATCGCCATTCTGGTGAAGACTGAGCAGATCATGGTATTCATTGGCATCGAAACCCGCTTTCAGCTGGGCATTCACAGGCAGGGTGAGCATGGCCGCTAAGACCCATAAGAGAGCACGCATGTGTTTTTTTCCAAACTTAACAAAAAACCCCGGCGTAAAGTTGATATGCTGTAAATTGCAATGTCACCATTTAGCAGCACATCTTATGGTCATCATTACGCAAGCTGCGCCGGATCAGCTTTCCATAGTCCAACAAATCGCTTACGACACCTGGCCGCATACGTTTGGGGAAATACTCTCTCCTGAGCAGATCAACTACATGCTGAAAATGATGTACGATCTGGAAGTATTGCGCGAGCTAACGCTGAAGAAGAACAATGTATTTCTATTAGCCGCTGCAGACGGGGTTTTCGGAGGTTTTGCCTGTTATGAACTTAACTACCAGGACGAACCGGTATCAAAATTGCACAAGATATACGTACTCCCTTCCATGCAGGGCAAAAACGTAGGTAAGGCCCTCATCGCGGAAGTTGAGCGTATTGCACAGGAAGCCGGTATGGAAAAGTTATCGCTCAATGTGAACCGCGATAATAAAGCAGCCGGGTTTTATGAGAAAATCGGATTTGTAAAAACCGGTGAAGAAGATATCGACATCGGCAACGGTTTTTTCATGAACGATGCTATCATGACCAAAAAATTGTAACGCTGAATATGATCCAACGAAAATACCTGCCAACACTCACCGTAGCTGCATTGCTTTGCTTCAGTTCCTGTGCCCGCCAGATTGCCCAGTCGGGAAAAGCCTCTTTCTATGCTGATAAATTCCAGGGCCGTAAAACCGCTAATGGCGAAACCTTCCGCCAGGGCAGTATGACTGCCGCCCACAAAACCCTTCCTTTCGGCACAAAAGTAAAAGTCACCAATCTCGACAATGGTAAAACCGTAAAAGTAAGGATCAATGATCGTGGTCCCTTTGTTGCCGGGCGCATCATCGACCTTTCAAAGAAAGCGGCCAAAAAAATAGGTATGGTTAATTCAGGCGTCGCCAATGTCAAAATCAAATACAAAAAACCCAAAGGCTGAGATTCCCTTTCTTTTAACAAATTTTCGTCATATATTCGGGTAAAGTCACGTGTTCACCTATGGACTACTGGTTCCCAATACCTACAGTTTCCAATGAACTCCCTCCGATGACCAATTTGCCCGCTTACCCGGATTTTACCGTAACCCTTTCCGGAGACGACTGGCGACAGGCAGAATTTGTCAACATCTCCAAGCTTAAATTCGTAGGTGCGGAAGTGGACGAAATAAAGGAAATCCATATCAATCACAGCCGCGAAATGGCTGAGGGCACGCGTGCGTTTGACCATATTCACATCCGGAAGATGGGTGCCCCCGAACTTTTTATTCCCCTTTTCGAACTCCGCTCGTTCCTTAACAGCGATGCGTTGGGTGCTATCGCCATCCACGACCATCCCGGATTTGTCAAAAATGGTTTCGCCATCGCCTCCCGCGGTGGGTGCTACTACGGCACTCAGGAAAATGGCATCGTTAAATCCCTGGCACTCTGCGATGCCAATGAATGGGCAAAGCACGAAGTACCTGGGATGGTCCGCCATTTTTCCCTCATTTTTGTGGACTGGTGCCAGTGCATTATTCACACACCATAAGCCCACAACCACCACTGCGTCTGGATTTTGTCAATTTTAGCAAATGGGTTTGCTTCCCGGCGTTGCGGAGATTTTATTTGCCTTTATGATAAAGCAAAGCTACTCCTTACTCTTCGCCGCATTGCTGGCTACATCCGCCATACAGGCACAAGACCGTGTGGTGATCCCCGGTTTTACCGCTTACGCGGACCCCGCTGAAACCGGTGTTGATATTTCGGGCCGCAACGGTGTTGTGCGGTGGACCGACAGTTCCAATACCGTACATTTTTGGTTTCATGCAGCCAACACTGGTGCGCTCAAACTGGGGCTGCAGGCAAAATCCGATGCTCCCGCTACGCTTCGCATTAGTTTGAATGGTACTGAGAAAACTGTTCAGGTGCCCGCGGGCAGTGAGTTTGCCGATATCCCCGTTCTTTCCTCCAAACTAAAGAAATCAGGCTTTTACGATATCGCTATCAAAGGCATTTCCAAACAGGGTAATCATTTCGCTGACATTAAAGGCATCACGCTCGAAGGTGCCGCTACCAAAGACATTCAGTTTAATGCCAAACCCTGGCGCCGCTCCGCTTCCGTTCATCTGAACTATACTGCGCCTGAAGGCAAACAGGTGGAATGGTTCTATGGAGAAATTACTGTTCCTGAAGGGCAGGATAAGATCGGAACCTACTTTATGTCCTGCGGATGGCACCGTGGTTATTTTGGTATGCAGGTGAATGGGCCGGAAGAAAGAAGGATCATCTTCTCTGTTTGGGACGCGGGTAAGGAACCCGATGACAGGGCCAAAGTGCGTTATGAAGACCAGGTAACTCTCCTTGGCAAAGGCGACTCTGTTGTAGCCCATGGTTTTGGTGGTGAAGGTACCGGTGGTCACAGCCATTGGGTATATGACTGGAAAGCCGGACAAACCTATAAATTCCTGATGCACGCCGTTCCTAAAGGCGTTACTACTCAATATACCGCTTACTTCTTCGTACCCGAGCACAACGAATGGAAGCTCATTGCCTCGTTCCGCGCTCCGAAAGACGGGAAGTACATGGGGCATCTTTACTCCTTCCTCGAAAACTTCAGTTTCGAGAATGGCCATATGTACCGTAAGGGTTATTTCGGTAATCACTGGATCAAAACGCCTGAAGGCGAATGGATTGAGTTAACGAAAGCACGCTTCACAAACGATGCTACCGCCCGGGCTAAAGATCGTCTCGATTTCGGCGGTGGTTCTGAAAATGGCCTTTTCTACCTCTGGACGGCAGGATTTGTTCCCGCCAATGCGAAACTGGGGGATAATTTCGAGCGGCCTGCTATTGGTAAGGCACCCCTTATTGAGCTGCCATCTTTCTGATTTCCAACATTTCAAATAGAAAAAGCCCTCGTCTTGAGGGCTTTTTTATGTACTATAAAGTAAAATACATTTGTCTATATGTAAAACATACTTGACTTTATGTAAATAATACTTAACTTAGGATCATAAAATCGCTACTGTATGAAACCTAAGTATCTCTTACCTCACTATTACAAGAAAATCGGCTGGTGGATCATGATTCCGGCACTAATTGTCGGTCTTCCCTTTTACACACCATTAGATGGAGATTCATTTGCCCCGGCTGGCTGGATCCGGAATTTCTTTGGCGAGTCGCTGGAAGAAATAACCATGTTCCTCTTGTTTGGCGGATTATTGCTCATTTCCTACAGCCGCGAAAAAGATGAAGATGAATACATCAGCAGGCTTCGGCTCGAATCGTTGCAGATTGCTGTAATTACGAATTATGTTCTCCTTTTGATTGCATCCTTAATCTGGCACTGGCTCGATTTCCTCGCGGTAATGATGTACAACATGTTCACCATCCTGATCATCTTCATTATCCGGTTCCATTATCTTCTTTACCGTCAAAAAAAGGCTGCCGCATGAAAAATTTAATTAAGGTAGAGCGGGCGCGAAAAAATCTCACACAGGATGAGCTTGCCCGCCTGACGGGCGTTTCGCGGCAAACTATCAATACCATCGAATCCAATAAGTACGTTCCTTCCACCATTCTGGCACTGAAAATTGCCAAAGTATTTGAGAAGCCGGTCGAAGAGATTTTTCTCCTGACCGACGAAGATTGATTTTAGTTTATCATCCTTTTTACCTTTCCCGGCCGCCGTTGTGTCACTCACTTCGGCGGCTGTTCTTTTCTCATCTTTTTCAAAAATTGTACATTAGCATAAATTCCTCCGGTATGCCCAAAAATCCGATACAGCCGATAGCGGACGCCATCAATCCCTTTAAAGTCCGTAAAAAAAGGTTGATGAATTTTAATCCCGTTACGGCCGTCACCTCCCGCAAACCGGTGGAGAATGTCCGCATAACCATTTACGAATACGATAGTGGATACTTTCATGAAGAAATTACCGACCGGGTGGCCGACTGTTTCCGTTTTGCCGAAACCGACACTAAAAAATGGATCAATGTAGACGGCGTTCGTCGTGAAGAAGTGGAGGCAATCTGCCGGCATTTCAATATCCACTTCCTGCTTATGGAGGATATCATGAGTGAAGGGCAGCGTGCTAAGATGGACGAGATTGGCGACAATCTTTTCTGCCTGTTACCCATGTGCTATTTTAAACAGGAAAGCTCCTCTGTGGAACTGGAACAGGTTAGTCTGGTATTGGGGAAAAATGTGGTGATCTCTTTCCAGGACGATCCGAACCGCGATGTTTTTAATCCCATCCGTGAACGACTACGTACAACCGGTACCAAGCTTCGCCTCGCTGGTTCCGATTACTTGCTGTACGCACTGCTCGATATCATCGTGGATAACTACTTCCTTGTGATGGATCATCTTGGCGACCGTATCGAACTGATGGAAGATATCATTCCGCGCCAGCCTAATAACAGAACGCTGGCACGGGTCAATTATCTCCGGCGCGAACTGATGGAATTCAAGCGGAACATTACTCCTGTCCGTGATGTTATGAACGGGTTGATGAAATCAGAAAACGCACTGCTGGAAGAAAATACGGAAAAGTATTTCAAAGATGTGCAAGACCACATTATACAGGCGGTAGACCTTGCCGAAAGTTATCGCGATATCGTTATTAACCTGCAGGAGCTATATCATGCACAGATGAACCAGAAACTCAATGAAGTGATGAAGGTGCTGACGGTAGTTACCACACTCCTCGCTCCTATGACAGTGATCACTGGTATTTATGGAATGAACTTCGATCACATGCCGGAATTAAAAAACCCCAACGGTTATTTTGTAACCCTTGGGGCGATGATCCTTATTTTCCTTGCAATGATTGTATTCTTCAGAAAACGGGGATGGTTCTGATTTACTCAGTTATTTCTTTTTGTACACCGGAACGGTAGAGCATGGCTCTCCATACATGAGGCTTTTTACAACAGGCCGCAGTTTCCGTGTTATTTCCACATATGCACCTTCGGGCACTGCTTTATCTGCACATCCTTTAATGATCACGCGCTGATCGAGGTAACTGTTAGCATCAATAGCGGCGAGTTTCTCGAGGAATATCGTGTTGCGCAAAGTGGTTTCATCTCCATATGCCACACGTGATGCAACCGGTTCTAGGTAAGCTGCGGGTAACATATAAGCCCAAAATGGAATAATAGCGTCTGCAGTACAGGTGATGGTAACTGCTTTGCCACGATATTGTTCCCAGTCGTGCGCCTGCAGTGCTGCGCGGTAATCCTTCTCTTTCAGGATCAGCTCCATGAACAGGTAATCCTTCAGGTCAAAAACGATGATTTCTTCCTGAGGGTAATATTGTTCGAGATCTATAGTGATAAGCGCACTTTGCGCTACTTTATTAACAATTTCGTCCATACTGCAAATTTACGGATTTTACGGGAAGCAGCCGTTCCTGCCGGGCAGGCACAAAAAAGGCCGGGCAATTAGCCCGGCCTTTCTACATATTGAATTTCTTAAAATCAATTGTTGGAGCGGAAGAATTCAGCACGGTTGTCTTTTACGTTGCTGTTTTTCTTCAATACGCTCTGGAACAGTTGCTGCTGTACCAGTTGTTGCATGCTGCCTTCGAATGCCTGGCGCTGCTGAGTATAATCCGCGGCAGGAGCGTCGGTATTGGTGTAATTATTCACATGGATCACAAATACACCTGCCTGACCCTGAATAGGAGCCGATGTTTTGTTGGTACCCCATGCTTTATTGAATGCTGCACCAATTACGCGAGGCTCAAAGTTGAGCGCGGGAGCGTAAGAAGTGGAGAAATTAACACCTTCGGCAGTGAGTACGGGTTGATTGGTAGCTTTAGCTGCGGCATCGAGGTTAGCAGGAGTTCCGAGCTTTGCAATAATTTGTTCTGCTTTTTTCTGCTTACGCACTTCTGCTTCCACAGTAGGGCGCACTTCGTCGAGCGGAGCGGTACCTTTTTCGCGGATGCTGGTGAGTACGGCAACTACAAAACGATCTTCCAGTGAAAACACGCGGCTCACTTCATTTTTCTCTGCGCTATAAGCCCAGTTTACGATTTCGCGTGCAGAGCCAAGGCCCGGCAGTACGAAATCCATCGGCTGGATATTTTCAGCAATTCGCTTGTCAAGACCTTTCTGTTGAATGGTTTTGTCAAATTTATCGCGGGATGTGTTGGAAGATGCGAATTCGTTTGCTGCAGTAAGCATGTCATTGCTGGAAGAAGAGCTGGCGTCTACACGTTTACCGAGGTATGCGATTTTCAGGGCAGGGCCAATGTTTTTCTGTTCTGTAATTTTTACCACAGCGTAGCCGATGGGGAGTTTTACAGTTTTCACTTCGCCGGAGGTTCCGTCAAAAGCGAATTTTTTCACTTCGGCCAGTTCCTGGGGAACATCGGTGTGAGGAGCCAGGGTTACTTCGCCACCATTTTGCTTGGCGCTGGGGTCCTGGCTGAAAGCGATTGCCAGCGCAGCGATATCACCGCCACCACGTACTACAGATGCAATACTGTCTGCACGGTTTTTAGCGATAGAATCTGCACCCTGTTGAGCGAAGATCAATACCTGACGCAGTTTCACGGTATCAGCCATGTTTTTGCGCTCCAGCATTTTTGCATATACCACCATGTTACCATCGATATAAGGACCGAAGGTTCCGCCGGTGGGCAGATCAATGATGGAATCTTTGTTCGGCACGTGGATAGCGCTACGGGAAACAAAACCGTCGTATTGGTTATATTCAGAATTCAGTTTTACGAATTGCGCTACATCAGGCGTGGTATCCATTTCTGCCTTCAGTTTGTTCAGCTCGGCGAAAGCCGCGGCTGAATCAGAAGGAGTAGGTAACACATCGAAAGATACGTATTCGATCTTACGGCCTTCCGGAACTTCAAACAGGCCTTTGTTATCCTGAATGAATTTATTGAGTTCGGAATCTGTTACTTTAACTGTGCTGTCTGCGATGGTAACGTAGGGCACCTGAACGTAACTGATATTGGCATTTTTAGCAGCATCTTCTTCCTGTTGCTTAGCCAGCCATTTAGGATAGTAGATACCTTTATTAATTAAGGAGTAATATTTCACGTTACGCTGGGTCTCCACGATGGCGCGGTCAAAATCCAACAGCTGGGCGCGTATATTAGGATCCTGTTTGGCGGCCTGGTTAACCTGCTGAATCATGGCAGGGTCAAATTCACCGGTTTGAGGATTCGTGAATTGCTGCCGCACCATAGGGTGAGGATTCTTTGCGCTGAAAGCATCCTGCAATTCTGCATCGGTAACTACGATGCCAAGGGCAGCGTACTGCTCATCCATGATATTTTCGCTAAGGAAACCATTCCAGGCTTGTTCACGGAAAATCTGTTGTGCTTCTTCATCGAAAGACTGGCCGGGGTACTGACGCTGCATTTGCTGCGTGGTCATTTCAATCCGGCGCTGGTAATCCGTATTACTCAGCTCAACTCCGTTCACCTTGCCTACTACATTAGACTGGCCGAACATGCTGCCTCTGCCAAAAAATACGTCCTGCAATAAAAAGCTCACAATGGCCAAACAGATCAATACGATGATCCATACAGCGTATTTGTCCCTGATTTTCTGAATAACTGACATATAATATATAGTCTGATTTTAAGAGGTAGCAAAAATAGAATAATTTAATTGTAACTGCAAAATAGCTTTTATTACCCCAAAAGCCAATACAGTAGAGGGTTTGAGCGGTTTAAGGAGGGGTGGTTTTTATCCTTCATTCACACATTATCCACATTTCATAAAGTTTTAATGCACAGGTATTGGTTGTTAAAGATCAGGTTTAGACGGCCGCCAATGTACAGTTTCGGTATATTTTTTTCGCGGAACGGGTGATGCGGTTATCCACAAAATAAGCAATACATCAATATAATCCACAACAAATTGTGTATTAATCGACCCCTAAAACTGAAAATATTAAAAAAATTGGTAGTGCGGACGATTTCAGAAAAAGGGGCCGCTTTTTCCACAACAGCTGTGTATAACCCTGTTGTTAAGGCTGTTTTTTGTGGGAAAAGCCACCATCCCGCGGAGGTAAAACTAAATTTGTTTTTCTGGCCCGATCTGGTCCGGAGATTTCCGATGTGTAAAACCCGATTGTTTTAACACTTTCTTAATACTGGCCGGCCGAAAAAGTTGTTCAGTAAAATGCTTGTCAACACTGTGGATAAAGCAGCCCAAATTCAGCGTGGGCGCGGAATCTGGTTGTTAATTTCCTGTGAATAGCGCGCAAGAAAATAATAACAACTACATTTGTATCAAGGGGAAAAAACAAGTTTCCCCCAAATTCACACCCCTAATAGTAGTGGGCTTTTCTTCTTTTTTAAAAAGAAAAATTAATCTATAGCTATGTTTATGGAGTTAACGGAAGCAAAAAAAAATTTGCAGAAAAAGGGATTTCTGGATATAGAGGTGGACGTGCGCCTGGATCTCTTTGCTGAAATCGAACGCCTTAAAAAGGAAAAAAACGCCATCCTCCTCGCGCACTACTACCAGGAGCCGGATATTCAGGACGTGGCCGATTATATAGGCGACAGTTTGGGCCTCAGTCAACAGGCTGCCAAAACTGATGCTGACATCATTGTTTTCGCTGGTGTGCACTTCATGGCGGAAACCGCCAAGATCCTCAGTCCGCAGAAAAAAGTACTCCTCCCCGATCTTAAAGCCGGCTGCTCACTGGCCGACAGTGCGCCTCCCGACCTTTTTGCCCGCTTTAAGGCACAGTACCCCGATCACCTGGTTATCTCGTATATCAACTGCTCAGCCGGCATTAAAGCGCTTTCCGATATCATTTGTACCAGCTCCAACGCTGAAAAAATCATTGAGTCAGTCCCCAGGGACCAGCCGATCATTTTTGCACCTGATCGCAACCTAGGCTCATACCTGGTGAAGAAAACCGGGCGCGACATGGTTTTGTGGAACGGTGCCTGTATGGTGCATGAGATTTTTAGCCTCGAGAAAATCACCAAGCTGAAAGTCCGTCACCCTAAAGCCAAGATCATCGCCCACCCCGAATGTGAGGCTCCCATCCTGGCCATTGCTGATTTCGTGGGTTCTACAACCGGACTGCTGAAATTTACCCAGCGCGACGATGCGAAGGAATACATTGTGGTTACGGAAACCGGAATTCTCCATCAGATGCAGAAGGAGAACCCCAACAAGACGTTCATCCCTGCACCACCTAACAATGCCTGTGCCTGCAACGATTGCCCGCATATGAAGCTTAATACCCTCGAGAAACTGTATTTATGCATGGAGTATGAGCAGCCGGAGATCACAATGGACGAAACACTGCGGATTGCAGCAAAGCGTCCGATCGACCGAATGCTGGAGATCAGCGCACAAGCCGGACTATAAGTCTTGCTCTTAAAACTTCGTAAAACCGCTCTTATTTGGGCGGTTTTTTTATGCCGTAGTGGTTTATACCGTGAATTATTGTAGATATATAGTTGACTAAGAATTTTATATATATTATCAACACTGTTCTGTAAAGGCTTTCAGGTTATATTTTTAGAACCGGGCCTTTTAACTACTGATTTTTACGCATTTAAGGGATAGATTTTTCCACATGAATAACTATTGCTTTTGTCTGGCTCCGGGAACCAATATTTTTGCCGCATTCTGAGATTCTTTCCCTCATGGGTTTCGGGATTTTTTTGATTTACGAAGTATTGGTTTGAGGATGTCTATCGCGAGGAGATCCGCAGGCCATGATTTTTCTGAATAGTTTTTCGGAATGGATAAGGTATGTCTAATCGGAGCGAATAGCTAACGGATTAATAGATCCGGTCAGCTGGTTTTACGAAGTGATGTTTCTTTTCGCCGATGAATTGTTTTGTGTTTTTCTGAGATGATTTTCGGAGTGAGAAAAGTATGTCCGTATGTGAGGAGGAAGAAGTCATACATTCAATTGCCTCCATTGGGTAATGGAACATATTTATCGCTGAGAGTTATTTTATTTTTCTGAAAGCATTTTCGGACTGGATGAATTATGTCTGATCGCTTCTGATTGGAATGTGTGAGGTGATAGATTCATACATCATATTTAGTGCGATAATTCTTTATCCACTCCGATTGTTTTTGGGATTGTTTTTTCTGAAAGATTTTTCGGACAGAATTTTTAGTGTCTTTTCGTTCCTGAAGTTAGAAGAGTGAGTTGATAGATTCACGCTTCATGATTTTGAATGAAGGGCTGCATTGAATGTTTGGAGGTTTTTGGAATGGTGTTGTAGCGTTTTCAGATGGATGATGTTTTGTTTCTGCCAGTAGTGTTTTGGCCGATATAGTGATAGATAGATTAGCCAGGATTAACTGCTTGAGAAGATTCTTCTACCATAAGAATAACGGTATCAGTTTTTGTGAAAGATTATCGGAAGGTGGTGGTAAGTGAATCGGTTTTAAACCGGCTCCTCCTCCCTGATTGTTTTTCGATGTGTTTAATTTCTGAATGTTTTTCAGACAGAAGAGCTTATGTCTTTACGGAAATGTAATTGGTTTAGGAGGTGATAGATGAATAAGCCAATATTTCAAGCAGACAGCTCTTTACTGCTGGAGATCTTTTGGAGTTGCCTGGAGTGGTAATGATGTAGTGTATGAATATCTATATAATATGGAGTGTCATCTCAATGATGGAGGGATCTTGTGCCGGCATCTCATATATAGTTGTACTGCTTTACATTGAAAATACTTTAAGGCGAATTTTTCTGAATGTGATTCGGACTGGGAAAGGTATGCCTGTTAGAGTTTGCATGTTGATGTTAATGTAATTGGATGCATTAGTCGTTAGATGCAAGATTTCACACTCCTTTTACATGGATCATTTTTGGATCGGTTACTCGGTAAATTTTTTGCTGCAGTTATAGTTTGTTGATGTATTTAATGGAGTATATTTTATGATTGAGGGATCATAATAATAATCTCCTGGAGGCATAACTATCCTGTTTCAAAAAATTTATATGGGATCATTTTTTTCTGAAGCATTTCGGAATAGGATTATTATGTCCAATTATGCAGAGGGATCAATTGTTTTAATGAGGGTTCTACAATTGGCAACTGTATTTAATGGCAGGTAGTTTCTTCAACTGAGATGTTTCACTTATTAATTTCTGAATGAATTTTCGGACTGGGAATGGTATGTCTGTACTTCAGTGAATGGCATTTGAAAACCATACATTTCATTTTTGCATTTACTGGAGAATAAATACCTAGTCTGTTTGGATGCTTCATTTAGGCGAATTTTTTCTGAAAGAGTTTTCAGACGGGGGATTTCATGTCTATAAATGGCATAAAAAAAGCCATCTCGGTGAGACGGCTTTTGGATTATTTTCTGTTGAACAGGTTATTTAGCAACTTCTTCAACCCAGATATGATCTGCTTCAGTTTTGCGAAGGGATAAATTGTATCCGGCAACGATGATAGAGATCGGATCTCCCAGTGGAGCTATTTTCTCTACTTTAACTGTTTCCCCCGGAATACATCCCATTTCCATGAGTTTTATATGTAGATCGCTTTTCTCAAATTCCCGGATTACTGCACTTTTACCAATTGTGAGGGAAGAAAGTTTAATCATAACTATTTGTTGAGCGAGTTTAAAACCAATCTGTGACTACCGTCCCAGCTATTACGGGGCAAAGGTACCGCTCAACGACCATAATGCAAAAAAAGCGGTCGGGTCAAATGCTTTTTGGCATAATTTTACAATATGGCAATCAATTTTACTGCGCATGAGGTGAAGGTTCACCTTAAAGAGAGGACTAGACTAAAGGTTTTTCTGAAAGATCTGTTTAAGAAGGAAGGACAGGGACTGAACAGTCTCCATTATGTCTTTTGCTCGGATGAGTATCTTTTGAACCTCAATCAGGAGTTTCTTCAGCACGATACCTATACTGATATTGTTACTTTTGAGCTTTCCGATGATCCGGAGGTTACTGAGGGAGAGATTTATATAAGCATTGATAGGGTTAAGGAGAATGCCAGGCAGTTTCAGGTAACTGAAGAGTACGAGCTGCATCGGGTTATTTTTCATGGGGCACTGCACTTATGTGGGTATAAAGATAAATCTAGAAAAGAAGAACTATTGATGCGGAAGAAGGAGGAGGAGAATCTTAACTCCTACTTTGGGGGAGGTAATTAATGTTCCACGTGGAACATAATCATTTCTTCTATTAGGCTCCCGATTGTGGGGGCTTTTTTTATATACTTTGTGCTTACTTCATAGATTTAATGAAAGCACTTCTTTAGAGTGTACTATTGCCTTCCTCCCTGATTCTTTAATAGGCCCTTCTCCTCTCCTCTTTTATGTGGGTTTCATGTGTTATTTCAATGGGGAATTTTCCTATTGCAATAGGAGTTGATCCGCTATGATTAATAATTATTGGTTTTAAATTGGATATCTACCTGCTTTATCGTGGTTACTTCGATTTCCTTTTTCAATACAGATTTTTATTACTTGGCTGAAGGTGATTATATCGCCATTGCGCCCTGGCGATACGGATAGTATTTGAGAGTGATTTTTAACCTACGATACCAGGCAATAAGGCTAACAGGTGGTCATCTTTTTAGTCATAGGTACTAATTTGATCTGTGAATACGCTTATGCTAGCCCACGTATATGGATTACCCTCCCCTTTTTAGTCAAACAAGCGTTTCATGGTTTCTATGCCGAAGTATACTAAGCATCAGGCTTGGAATCTTTGATAGTTACTGTATGGATTTGATAGAGGCTATCAGTACTCCATTAGTAGCATGAAATTTGGCTTTTCTTACACGAAATTCAAAGTAATTAGCCATTATTCTTTGCTTTTAGAGGTTTTGTACGTTTTTTTGAGTGGCTAGGATACTATTTACCCTCCCTGCGTTGTGTTAAACTCCATAGCCTGAGGCTTTGCCCTTTCCTTATATGTTCACTATAGGCTTTACTAGAATTGGTATTTGGCTAGCTGGAAGTACTGTTATTGGCGTATACTCCCCTTTTTATTGCGTAATTGTTAGGGTAACGTGGTGTTAGCCTACATATTAGTTGGCTATAGCTTCCTTATAGTATACCCCTTGGGAGTATTAAAGGCTTAGTATAGCTTATGTTACTTGTAATTGGACCTTTAGATAGAGATTATTCGGTGTTTGCTTAATACTTTTTCGAGCTGATAGTCTGAAATAACTTTGTTTTACTTGTGGTACTCCTCTTTAAGCAGAATTGCCTGCCTTCTACTGCTTATAAGGCCGATATCTTTAGTAGTATTTAGTAGTTGGTTGCATTCTATAGCTCTAAGTGAATTGGAGATGCTAAATGATTCTGAGTGGGTACTTTATAGGTTAAACCACCAATGTTCCACGTGGAACATAGATAGAATGTAGAGTTTAGTATGTTCCACGTGGAACAATGGGTGTATATAAGGAGGATTACCAAGTAAGTACTCTCATTATGGGTTCTTCCTGTAATGAAAGGTAGGGGGTATTAATTATCAGATTGAAAGTGTGGTAAGTATTTCATTGGCATTTATTTGAGAAGTGAATGGATACAGCAGGCTTAATAACCTTGGTAACCCAGTATTATAGGTCTAATTGGAATTATGAGGGTACTAATGATCTTTTATTGGGCTAATCTGAACGTTTGCAGGGCTATAATGGTGTTAAATGATGTGAAAGGTATTCATAGGTATTTGCTTATGATAGTAATTGGGATGAATCTGCCATGTACTGCTATCGTATTCTGGTGTAAAGCGGGTTAACTGACAGTCTGAAAGCTTAAATGAACTTTGATTGTGCTGTATCCACAGGCTAAATGGGGTGGGAAGGTCTTGAAATATGTATTAAGGCTAACTCATGGGTACTTGTTTAGGATATGGGTAAATTGAATCTGCCGGTACGGCTATATCATACATTTTGCGCCTAAATCTTACTATCTGAGGGAGTTTATGCTCTTTGAGTACCCTTGTCTGAGAGGTATTGGACGGTTCAATCGGTTTATTGGGTTTGAAACCAGACAAAGGGATATTCAGGGGTAGTTTAGGTTATAGGTTAGGGTGTATCTGCATTGTACCCCTTATTAATAAGGAAAATATGGTGTAGCGGGCAATCTAAAGGGATATGTGATTCTTAGATAGCTATAGTTTGAGGGAATTGCTCAGTTCAATTCGTTAAATGGGGATGGTGACGGGTATAAAGGGACTCTAAAGTACTCGTTTATGAAGTTGGGTATTGAAGATTTTAACCTTACCACCTGAGGTTACAAGTAATACAGCTCTGTTAATATCTAAATTGAGATAGATGTACCTGCTAGTTTTTTAGGTCAGGAAGAAGCTGATAGTGACTTTAGATACAGGAGTATAGCCGAAAGCTTGAAAATAATGGATATAGCTGGGCTTAGATAGACTGTAGTGCTTACTTTGAAGATAAGGTGAACTCTGGGGATTTAATTTTATTGAGTAACTCCGGCGGCAACCACCTCGCAGGGTCTTAAATAAGGAAGTTCCAAATAGAGACACTCAGGGCTTTGGGTAAAAGGGGGAGATATGAAAAAAAGGAGGCAGTTTATATTCTTTAAGCCTGAAAAAGTAACGTTAGATATGTGAATTGAGAATATCTCCCTTGGTAAGCCGGATGAATTGTAACCATATCCCTTTGTAAGGAACTCATGGGTATTTATCTAACAAAGCGAGGATATCCTCATTGTAAATAACTGGAATGAAGTATATGCGGTATTGAAAACCTATTGGATCGGCCAGGATCTTACACTTTAGTAGCCGTTCCCCTTAAACTGAGTTGTTTTAGTTGTGATGGTTCAACCTTGCATAGGTAGGGAGTGCTTATCCTATATTGACTAATGCCGGGGTATGTGTGGCTACTAACTGTAATTATTTCTGGATATCAGCGAAGAGGCATCAACATGGAAAGCTAAAAGCAATACTATCTCTATTCAGAAAGGATGCTTTATGCCATAATGTTCCCCTGAATTCAAGGAGATGTATCCCCTTATCATGATAAATCGTTGTGATTAGGCTTTTCCGGTAAAGGATATTCGGCCTCCCTCTCAATGAATTTGGTATACATGATGGCCCATTTGATCCCGGTTGCATAATGAAGCCCCGGAATTATTAGATCGATCAAGAGTATAGTAGTCGAAAAGCAAGCACCCGGGAGACTAGCGGCAATTGTATTTATGAAGTTGTATCCCGCTTCTTTATGATTGATATATTTTTATGTATCGAGGGTACTTATATTTCACATATACTCCCGCCTAATACCTTACTTCAGAACTCTTTCAAAGGCTGAGCTACCGTTCAACTTCTCCCCTGTCCATCAATCTTTTGACTTAACTTTGCACTTTCAAAATTCAGATATGTTCCCTGATTACGATGTTATTGTTGTTGGTGCAGGCCACGCCGGTTGTGAAGCTGCGGCTGCTGCTGCCAACATGGGGTCCCGGGTACTGCTGGTTACCATGAACATGCAAACGATCGCCCAAATGAGTTGCAACCCTGCCATGGGTGGTATCGCAAAAGGCCAGATTGTTCGTGAGATTGATGCCCTTGGAGGTTATTCCGGCATCGTAACCGACCAGTCCATGATCCAGTTCCGGATGCTTAACAGAAGCAAAGGTCCCGCTATGTGGAGTCCACGTACACAGAACGACCGTATGCTATTTGCTGCAAAATGGAGAGAAGCCCTGGAGAATACGCCTAATGTAGACTTCTACCAGGATATGGTTAAAGGCCTCATCATAAAGAATGGAGTTTGCAAAGGTGTTATTACCGGATTGGGCCATGAAATTGCTGCCAAAGCTGTAGTACTCACTAACGGTACTTTCCTAAACGGCGTTATCCATATTGGTGATAAACAGTTTGGTGGAGGCCGCGTTGCGGAGAAAGCAGCTACCGGTATTACGGAACAACTTGTTTCCCTCGGTCTAGAAAGCGACCGACTTAAGACCGGTACCCCTCCCCGTATCGATGGGCGCTCACTCGATTATTCTAAAATGGAAGAGCAAAAAGGCGACGATGAAATCGTTGGCTTTAGCTATATGGACGTAGAAAAGATTCGGCCGGATCAACAACGCTCCTGTTGGATTACTTATACTTCTGAACAGGTCCATGATATTCTGAAGACTGGATTTGATCGCTCACCTATGTATCAGGGTCGAATCCAGGGGATCGGGCCGCGTTATTGCCCGTCTATTGAAGATAAAATCAATCGCTTTGCAGAACGTGAAAGGCATCAATTGTTCGTAGAGCCGGAAGGTTTTAATACGGTAGAAATATATGTGAACGGATTTTCAACTTCTTTGCCCGAAGATGTACAGCTTAAAGCACTTCGTCTTGTAGCCGGTTTTGAAAATGTTAGAATGTTCCGTCCGGGATATGCGATCGAGTATGATTACTTCCCACCTACTCAATTGCAATTTTCACTCGAAACAAAGCAGGTCCCTAACCTATTCTTTGCAGGTCAAATTAACGGAACAACAGGTTATGAAGAAGCTGCCTGCCAGGGATTAATGGCTGGTATAAATGCTCACCTTAAAGTTACCGGCCAGGCTCCGCTCGTGTTGAAACGCAGTGAAGCATACATCGGTGTCTTGATTGATGATCTGATCAACAAAGGAACCGACGAACCTTACCGTATGTTTACCTCTCGTGCTGAGTTCCGTACATTACTCCGCCAGGATAATGCGGACTTGCGACTTACCGAACGGAGTCATGCAATCGGCTTGGCTACGGAAGAACGTATGGAAAAAATGAAGGAGAAACTGGAAGGTGTAGAAAAGATCAAAGCAATTTTGAAAGACTTACCGCTCGAGCCTGAAGAAGCAAACGCATGGTTACAAGCCAGCGGCTCAGCACCACTTACACAGAAACAACGTGCACATCAAATTCTTCTGCGGCCTGGTATCGACATAATGTCTATGCGGCAACATTTACCGAAGGTGGCAAAGGTGCTGGAAAATTTCTCAAAAGAAGTTTTAGAGCAGGTAGAAATTCAGGTGAAATACGATGTGTATATCGAGAAGGAAAATGAACTGGTAAAACGGATGAGTCAATTGGAAGATCTAATTATTCCTGAAACATTCGATTATTCCAAATTGGTTTCACTTTCAAATGAAGCCCGTCAGAAATTTACAAGAATTAAACCGCGGACGCTTGGACAGGCGAGCAGAATTAGTGGAGTGAATCCAAGCGATGTCCAAATCCTCATGGTTTATATGGGTCGTTAAGAAAAAAGGAAAAACAAATAAGTATAAGCGCTCTTTCGGGAGCGCTTTTTTTATGTTCCACGTGGAAAAACGGAGCAAGAAGGCTAAGTTATATAACTAATTGATTTTCAATAAATTAAAAACATACTCAAATTTCGAAGATCTCCTTATGGATGAGGGAGTTATATCAAAAAAGGGGATGCTTGAAATATAAGCCTAAAAAGAGGCGTATTTTTGAATGTGGAAAATTGAGCGTGAATTTGAAGTTTAAATGGGCATTTTTAAAACCAGAGGCAACTATCAGAAATTAAAATCCGTACATAAGATATAAAACGCCCGAAAAAAAATTTGGCCATCCGACTTCCCGCGGATACGGGACCCGAACCAAAAATCAGTGCAGGACATATCAGCAATCATAACGGGCTGCAGAAGCTGGAACCGTTCCAGCCAGGAAGCACTTTACCGGCAATTCTTCGGATATGCCATGGCTATCTGTTTGCGATATGCGAATAACAAAGAAGAGGCGATTGAAATATTAAATGACGGGTTCTTGAAAATTTTTCACCACATTGATTCTTACGATACGTCCCGACCTTTCAAAAGCTGGTTGAGCAAAATAATGGCCAACACAGCTATCGATCATTTGCGTAGCCGAAAGAAAATCGCTTTCACGGAAGACATCACGCAGGTTTATGATCTCGGCATGCCCGATGATCATGCTATCAGTAAACTGACTTATGAAGAAATTTTACAGGTGGTACAACACCTCCCCCCTGCCTATCGGACGGTTTTCAATTTATATGTAGTGGAAGGATTCCAACATAACGAAATCGCAACGATGCTTGGAATTTCGGAAGGCACATCGAAGTCCAATTTGTTTAAGGCAAAACGGATCCTCAAAGAAAAAATAGAAGCTTTAACATCCATGAATATTTCCGGCACTGGTTCCATCGGTGCTGTCCAAACGTCATGAGCGAACAATTTGAACATAACATCCGAAAAAAGCTGCAAGATGCGGAAGTACCATTTGAACCCATGGCCTGGGAGCGAATGGAAAAAATGTTAGATGGACCCCGCAACCGTCGGCCACTGTTCTGGTGGCTGAGTGGACTTGTATTATTTTTAGGTATCAGCGGATGGTGGTATTTCGCAACACAAACTGTGGATAACCCCATGCCTGCTTCCAAAAATGAAGTCACCGGCAAAAATGCTGCTGCCAAACAAAATGAAAAAACCGCAGATAATACGGAACCAACAAATAATACCGGTTCTGCTCAGGCAAATGTAATTTCTCAAAAGCCTTCTGCTAATGCGAAACTTCCAGCCGGCAATTACACATCACCGAGTTTAGAAAATGGAAATGCTACAAGTGGCAGAAATCGGAATGTGAATAAAGCAACAGATCCTGCTGAACTAGTTTCTTCAACGGATAAAAGAGTGCCTGGAAGAAAATCAGGTGATCAGTTATCACAGTTGACATGGAGTAATAGTTTAGTGCAGAGAGGCTATGTGAATAAGTTAGCCCCTACTTTAGGAAATGAAACAGGCAAAACAGGAAATGAAGTTCTTGATACGAATAGTGTGGATAACCAAAAGGTGAAGACATCAAATATTGCGCTGGAAAATAATTCTTCAAAAAGCGAGCGCGGTAATGTGGATAAACCCGTATTACCTATAGTTAACACAGCAGAAAAAGATAAAAAGATTTCACCGCCATTAGCGGATGCTAATAAATCGGGAAATAATCAACTTACGACTCCTGTAAATGTGGATAACACAGATACGAATCTGCTGGGAAAAAATAAACGGGATACCTGGAAAGCGCCGCGCCGCAAAGGTTTTGAGGGAGGCATACACCTTGGGCCGGATGTTAACACCACCCGCTCTTTCACCAGTATGCGTACTGGATTTACCGGCGGACTCCTGCTCAGGTATCATGTGAATAACAGGGTCTATTTTAGTACCGGAGCTGCCTACACGAAAAAATTATACAAAGCCACTCCTAAAGAATATAACACACCATATCCCGGAAACTACACAAAAATAGATGCGGATTGTGATGTGATAGATGTACCTGTTAATATACATTATGTATTTGCTGATGGCCCGGCCGGAAGGTGGAATGTGAGCGCAGGAGTGTCAACCTATTTCATGTTGCGCGAAAAATATGATTACTATTATCCCAATTATTATAAACGCACGCGTGTTTTTAGCAACCAGAATCAGCACTATTTTTCTGTACTAAATATTAGCGCGGGATGGGAGAAAAACACAAAAGGACGTGTGAACTGGGGATTACAACCTTATGTAAAAATTCCACTCGGCGGTGTTGGTGAGGGTGAAGTTAAATTGTATTCTGCCGGTTTGAGTCTGCAGGTTACCATGGGGAAAAAGTAAACGGTTACTTTTTCTTTTCGCGGATGCGTTTATAGAATTTGATGGCGATCATGAGTACCGTAGTAAAAACGGTAAGACCCACCAAAGCCCACATCATACTTAGTAAACTTTTGAGGACCACGAGGAAAACGATGGCCACCAGGAAAATAGTAGCTACTTCATTCCAGACGCGCAACTGAGTAGAGCTGCGCTTTACAATTCCTTCCTGCAGATCTTTATAAATCCCATGAAGGAAAAAGAAGTAAAAATAAAGCCCTGCTACAAAAGCGAGTTTTATCCACAGCCATACCGGCATACTTCCCAACATCAGCGCTACCCACGGACCAAATACTAAAGTAAGCACGGCTGAAGGCCAGGTGATTCCATACCAAAGCCGTTTCATCATGACCCGGTATTGATCCTGGAGAATACTGCGACGGGGTTCCTCCATTTCCTGTGCTTCTGTGTAATACACGAATAACCGCACAATGTAGAACATCCCGGCAAACCAGGTTACGATGAAAATGATATGAAGCGCCTTGATGGTGAGGTACATATTCCAACAAAAATAATCAAAATTAAGCCTGTCTCCGCTTCAATGCCCTGAACAGCCAAAAGTGGATAACTATCCCTGCAAAAAGATTGGCCAACGTCCACCAGGTCATCACTGTATTCTCCAGATAAAAACCCGCAGCGAAAAACCAGCCAAGGAAATATATATGGAACCACGCCGGCACCAGCCAGGTTACGACAGGGAGGTTTTCCCATTTTACCCTTTGCCGCCTGCGCCAACCCCATACCGCCATCACTGAAAATATTATTAACAATGTCACCAGCCGGTGTGCACTGGTAACCCCAAACCGCTTTAGCCAATCAGATAATGGAAACAATGCAATGTATAGGGCTACCTGCGAAGCAAGAATGGCCAGTAATGGGGTAGCTATTTTCCAGCTGCGGTACTTTGCAGCTTTAGCCTTTTCCAGTAATCGTGAAAAAGACGAATAGAAGAACACAACCAGCAGCCACCCGTAGAAATTGCCATAAGGGATGCCAAACCACTGCCCGGTCAGAGAATGTTCGATGCCGGCACGATGCTCCCAGTCCCAATGCCACATGTGCAGCCGGTAAGCAGTTACATCCATCGAAAGATCGATATTAATTGCGAGCAATGTATCGAGTGCTGCGGCACCCCAAAGTGGAAGTCCGCTTGCATCGCTTATGAGGCGTGCAGTATACATGATCACTGCCCATCCCATCCCGATACACAACGGAATATCGTTGGGATGATTACCGAACATGACTCCGAACTCACCATAAACATAACCGGCACTGGTAGCAACATTTACATACTCCAGCAACAGCCCGAAACCCAGGCCACCTATAAGGTAGGCCATGGCTGATGTTCCTTTCCTCCATGCATGGGAAAAGCAAAGTGCGAACAAAATGTACATGCATCCTTCCGTGAGGGGGTAACAGTAAACGGGTGGATAGCCATAGGGCATTCCAGCGAAAGGGATCATAGCTACGGATTTATAATTGCTCCTTGTCCATATACGAATCCTTGCGGCTGTCGCGCGAGTATGCATATACGAGCAGGGAAATGAAGATACAGAAAGTCACATACCAATAATAACCAGATTCATGACCGATATCTTTCAGCCAGAAAGCGATAGGCTCGGCGGTTCCGCCAAAAATAGCAACGGTGATGGCATAAGGAAATCCCACACCCAAAGCGCGTACTTCCGAAGGAAACATTTCCGCTTTCACCACAGCATTAATTGACGTATATCCGCTCACGATAACAAGCGCAGCAAGGATCAGGAAGAATGCGCTGTAAACAGAACCGGCATAACTGATTGCCGTTAGCAACGGCACGGTGAACAGTGTTCCTAATACACCAAAACCAATGAGCAGCGGCTTACGCCCAATTCTATCAGACAGCATACCGAACAGTGGTTGCATGCATGCGAATATGATAACAAGGATCAGTGAAATAAGGGTAGATTCTTCTTTAGAAAGTTTCACGGTATTGATGAGAAACTTCTGCATGTAAGTGGTGTATGTGTAGAATGCTATTGTTCCTCCCATCGTTAAACCCACCACGGTTAATACTGCGCGGGGATGATGGCGGAAGAGCGCTTTTACGGAACCACGGTCTTTCTTTTGAGTTTCAACATTTACCGATTCATGCATGTTACGGCGTAGGAATAATGCAGTAACCGCGAGTGCTGCACCAATAATGAAAGGTATGCGCCAGCCCCATTCTGCAAGCTCTTCCGGCGTTAGGAAGAGACGTTGCAACAGCAGTTGAACACCGAGTGCGAGTATTTGTCCGCCGATGAGCGTTACATATTGAAAGCTGGAAAAAAAGCCGCGCCGTGCGGGATCGGCTACTTCGCTAAGGTAGGTGGCTGAAGTGCCGTACTCCCCTCCTACGCTGAGCCCCTGCATGAGCCGGGCCAATAGCAACATTACTGGTGCTGCCACTCCGATGCTGGCGAAAGAAGGTGTGCAGGCTATTAGTAAAGAACCTAAAGACATGAGGAGGACCGAAAGCGTCATCGCGGTTTTACGGCCACGACGGTCGGCAATGGAACCGAAGAGCCAGCCACCAAGCGGGCGCATGAGGAAGCCCACGGCAAAAATAGCTGCAGTGTTGAGCAACTGCGCGGTAGCATTACCTTTCGGAAAAAAGACCGGCGCAAAATAAATCGCGAATGCAGAATAGGCGTACCAATCATACCATTCCACAAGGTTACCGACAGAGCCGGTGAATATAGCTTTCAAGCGCCAGGATGTAGTGACTTTCCGCGGAATGGTATTGGTGGTCATGATTCAAAAATAATTATTTCCTGCACATCCTTAACAAACCGTTTACGGCTGGTATACAAGTAAAAACGGATAATGCCGGATGTTGCAAAATAAAAGACACATTAGGAAATGGGAGCGCCATGTACTCCGCCTTGGATTGTTTTCGCAAGAGTTGAAGCGGTTCAGAATGAAGTTTACGCAACTGTCGAAAGACAAAGTAAAACGGATGAACTACATCATGGAACGAATCAATAAGCTTTGGCCGGACTAACTTCATGATACAATCCACTCCGCTGTTAAGCCCATAAACTTACCATAAGTTTTAGCAGCGGTTGATAATGCCCCCTCCCCTGTTTTCGTTTTCTCAAAAGGTATATATTCCATTTCCACTAACTGCTTCCTGATCTCTCTCCGCCAGGTTCCCACAATTTTTCCTTTAGCTATAACCACGTATGGTAATATCCCGTTCTGGGGCGACATTACTTCCTGCGCTGCTTCTCCTGCAACCAACGACCGGTCTGCATAACTGATATAATACTCATCGAACCCGGAAAGCAATCGCAGTTTACTGTCCGGTTTTTCGATACGCTCGCCCGGAGTGAGGTAGTATGTCTGCCCGGCGAGTACAAAACTTTCCAATTGTTGGGCCGCTTCGGCTAATGCCTGCCTGCACTGTGTTACAGGGAAACCGCACCACCAGGAAAAGTCTTCTGCAGTAGCAGGGCCATGCCCCTTCATGTATCGTACAGCCAGTTCGGTTAAAGCGTTTCCGGGTAGTTTTGTTTGAACGGGGGGCAGCCATTCATCCAGCAGTACATAAGTAAATTCTTTTCCACGCCGAGGGCCGCAACAGATTACCTGTTCAAGCCCGGCCAGTGTGAGAAATTGATTCATGCGATGGTCTGCAGTAGGAATGTGATTCTTTTCCAGGATTACTTTAAGTTCTGCCCGGGATAGTGCGGCACCGTTTTGTAAAGCACTGTGCATTATGTGGAAAACACGATCGAAAACGGATTTATCGAGGGAAAGCTTTTTCCACATGCCATTGCATTGAGAGAGCACCCGGGGCAATACCAGGCTTGCTATCCAGCGCACATCTTCGGGATGCATAAAATGAAGCGTACCCCGGAGGCTGGAAATACGGATGAGGTCGCGGGCTTCGAGCAACTTTTCAACATCTACATCGGTGGTGCCCGGGCTACGTACACCGATGGCCCACTTGGCGGCTGCGAAGTCCTGCGCCTGCATAGCGCACAGGTGCCTCGCCACATCGGCCGGTGACCCGGGAAATGGGCGGGATAGAAACTGACGGTAGAGACGGGTAGCCAGAATAGCGGCGTGGTTCATTGTCCGAAAATAATAAAAACCGTGTGCACAAAAAGCGGTATCAGAAATGACCCTCTTTCAGCGGAAATGCGTAAGCCATACTTTACAAAGGATAACCATTAGCTAAATGCAATAAAAAAAGGCGGCAGTTGCCGCCTTTTAAGATATTAATCCAGCACATACGGCCATCGTTGCGGACGGCTGAGTGTGGCATTAGCCTGATCGTCATTCTGAAAGCGCTCTTTTACGGGGTCCCAGAATAGCTTACGTTTCAGTTTCATGGCTGTGTGATTAAGCAGGCAAACAGTACATGCGCGATGCCCCACTTCTATTGGAGTAATGGGCTGCTGCCGTGTTTGAATTGCCTCGAGCCAGTTGCCATGATGATCTTTACTATCCACAAACCGGATCTCGTTTTCTCCGATAATAGAAGACAGTATTTTGGGATCAGATGCATCGAGCGCTTTGCTGTTTTTAGCAAGACTGGCGGGATCGTTGGCGGTAGCGGCATAGTTTCCGCGGGAAACAAATATCCAGCCATCAGAACCTACGAACTTAACGCCGTTGGGATAGCTGTTGCTGGCAATAACTTTCACGCCGTCGGCATAAATGTTCTCTGACTCGAATGGGCCATGTACATCCCAGAGGTTTCCAGCTGCAGGGAACTGCGCTTTTGCCGAAACTTCTATAGGCCCGGTGTATTCGTAACCCAGGCCCCAATTCACGATATCGAAATGGTGAGCGCCCCATCCGGTGATCATACCGGCACCGAACTGCTCGCAACGGAGCCACCCCGGCCTGCTGAAATCGTTGGTGGGATGAACACGTTTGAGGGTATACGGTGCCCAGGGTGTTTCACCAAGCCACTGGTCGTACTGCAGTCCATCCGGAACGGGCATGTCTTTTTCGGGGGTGCTTTGAGCAGGATCGTCGATGGGGAGGCCTACATACACGGTATGCACCTTCCCTATTCTGCCATTGCGTACGAGTTCGCATGCTCTTTTGAACTGCGGCATGGAGCGCTGCTGGCTGCCGATTTGTAAGATGCGTCCGGCTTTATGTACTTCATTGCTGAGAAAGCGGCCTTCGGAAATAGTGAGGGAGGCAGGCTTTTGCATATACACATCTTTCCCTGCACGAACTGCTGCTACTGCGGGTATCACGTGCCAGTGATCGGGTGTGCTGATGATCACTGCGTCTATATCTTTATCAGCCAAAAGCTCCTGGTAATTAGCATAAGCTTTCACGCCATTAGAAGCTTTACCGGACTTCTTAGTGTAGTAATCGTTCACCAGCTTTTGCGCACTCTGGAGGCGATTACTGTCGAGGTCACATACGGCGATGATCCGGGCAGCATCGTGCTTCCAGACACCGGGCATATCATGCTCACGGGAAATACGCCCGTTACCGATAGCACCTATATTGATCCGGTTGCTGGGTGCCAGGGGGCCACTAATAACATGGGCCGGAACAATCATGGGGATGTGGCTCAATGCCACCGTGCCGGCCGCACCGGCCAGCGCATTTTTAAGGAAGTTCCGGCGCGATCCGCCGCCGGCGTTTTTCTTGGGTCGCATGTGGAATATGATTGAAGGTGATCAGAATCCGATTGAATTGCCGCCGTCTACCGCCAGGCTGGCTCCGGTAATAAAACCTGCGGCGGGAGAAGCGAGGAATACTGCAGCCAGTGCCACATCTTCCGGCTTACCCAATTGCCGCATGGGTGTACGCCCCAGTACACGGTTCTTCCGCTCGGGGTCGTTGTTCAGTGCCTTTGCAGACATCTCTGTTTCTATAAATCCCGGTGCTATGCAGTTCACCCGCACGCCAGCCGGCGACCATTCTACAGCCATGGCTTTGGTCATTCCTTCTACTGCGGATTTGGCGGCGGTATAAGCAATCACTTTCGGAATGCCATACTTCGCTGCCATTGAACTGATCATAACAATACTACCGGAATTGCGTGCCGTCATCCGCCGGGCTGCTTCGCGTGAAAGCGCAAACACGGCCTGCAGATTAGTGCGGAGTACCGTCTCGAATTCAGCATCAGTAACGTCGAGCGCATCTTTCTTGAGATGGATGCCTGCATTATTGATGAGTACATCCAATGGCCCGTATGCAGATTCAATACCATCGATCAGTTCGGGGATCACTTCCAGCTGGGAGAGATCACAGGCGATGGTTCGGATATTTCCTTTAATAGCGGCTGCTGCCTCTTCAAGCACAGCGGCACGCCTGCCGGCTATAATAACTTCGGCACCATACCGGGCAAAGGTGTGGGCAATGGCTAACCCAAGGCCTGAACCTCCACCTGTAATGAGTACTCTTTTTCCAGACAGATCGAAATCGTGCATGATAGTTATTTAGTGATTTCGGTTGCCATCGCCTGACCGGCGGTGGTCACGTAGTATTTAGTGATCATGTTCTTTACTTCCCATTCAGGCACAGCTCCTGCTTTGAGGAAGCCAAGGTAGCGCTGGAGTACTTCCGCGAAGTGGGCTTCGTGACCTGTTCTCAGTTCCTGGGGAATGAGGATGCGGTAACGTTTGCCCTGCGCCTCTACGGTAATTCCGGGATGCTGTGCGGAGAGGCGTTTTACCGCGGCTTCCAGCGTGGTGGCAAATGCAGTGTCGGGAACGTTAGGCTCAACGTAAAGTTCCGGTTTCCAGGATTCTTCTTTGCCCTGGCGGATCACGATGTTGGCCCGGGTACCGCGTGCAATTGCATAGTGTGTATCGCCCCCGCCAGTGGGTGCTTCAAAGTTCCAGAGTGCGGAAAGGCGGATGTGAAAACCTTTCACAGTATAGTCTACCGTGCCGTTTGCCGCTATGCCTGCCACAGAATCCTTTACATAAGGAAGCAGGAAGTCTGGGAATGTTTCTGCTCCGGTGATGGTGGAGAACTGCGCACGCGTGAGGGGTGTTTTCCATTTTACGGCTTTATCCATCCGGATATCCGTGGTATAGTCAAGGGCGGCAGTGTCGAAAAGCATCCAGTGCGTAAGGTCTACCAGGTGGGTGTTCACATCCACCAGTGCATCGCCCTGCTGTGATGGGTCGAAGAACCAGGTTGGACGGCGGAGCGGCTTACCGGACACCATTTTATAGAAGTGATGGATGCTCTCTATTTCAATGGCTGGCTGCTCCGGTGTGCCGGATTGCATTTCACCAAAAACGGTTGCGTCGCGCAGGAACTCCTTCTGCAGAATATTGGTGATCTCAGACCGCTCGGTCATTATATCGTATAACAACACTTTGGAGGAGGCGGCATCAGCAAAGCTCGTACGCAGCGAATTGAAGTCGGCTTCTGTAATGGCCATTGGCTTATCGGCGAGTACGTTCATACCTGCCTTAACCGCGGCGTTGATGTAATTCGTCTTTTCGCGGTTATTACCGGCGAGTACCACAACGCTTCCTTTACGGTCTGCTTTCATTTTCTCCAGCCAGTCTGCACCGGTATATACTTCTTCTTTCCAGTTGGTTGGCTGATCGGCCCTGCCGTTATATTGTTTGATGAGATTGAGATGGGCTTCGAGTTCCGGACCATCGGGAGCATACACATGCACTACACTGTCGATACCGGGTGTGGCGGTTTTTTGTACCAGCGCGGCATGGAAGTGACCGGGGGCGAGTGTGATCAGGTGAACCATATCCTGTTCTTCTTTGGGTTGACCGGGCTGGCAGGCCGCCATCAGCAGCGATGCACCCAGCAGGTAACTGTATTGCTTCATGATTATATTATTAACGCTGATAGTCTACCGGTGTTTGCGAAGAAGTGGCGTACGCTTTAGCCGGGTTCCGTTGTGCAGTTTGGCCCACCAGCCAGTGGAGGCCCTGATAAAGATGATTCACGAACACGGGATCGGTATAATCCTCTTTCCGGTGGCCCAGCGTAGTGTACCAAACATATCCCCCATCAAAAACCTGATGCCATGCGGCGGGATACCAGTTCCCGAAGGAACCCTGGTTGCGCAGGAGAACCGTATCATTCACATCCTTTAAGCTGGATACATCGTGGACCAGCAGCGGATGAATACCTCCGTACATTTCTTTCGTGAAGTAACACTCGTCTTCCCGCTCCCAGATGCGGGGCACATTCTTAAGCGAAGGGTGGGAAGGGTCTACCGTAACGAGCCGGAACTTCTGGAATTTAGCATGCCAGGCAAAGGTGCCTCCTATCATACGTTTAAACCAGTCCCATTTCCTTTCCGTACCAATGGCGGAATGCACTCCCATGAATCCACCGCCGGATTGAATGTATCGCATGAGGGCTACCTTTTGTGCATCTGTATCAAAAACATCGTTATTGGTAGAAGTGAATACGAGCGCATCATAAGCCTGAAGCTTTTCTGTATCAAATACCGCAGGATCTTCGGAAACATCTACTACGAAACCGTGTTCCTTACCCATATTCTGAAAGGCTTTCACCGCTTCGGGGATATTATCGTGCACAAACCCTTTACCGTTTTTGGTATATACGAGTACTCTCTTCTTTTTCCATTGAACGCTTGTACCGGCAGTTTTTTCCGTAGAAACGCAGGATGCGAGAACAATTGCCAGGCCGCAAAGCACAGTTGTAACAGTTTTTCCAATTCTCATGTGGATGGGTTCCGGGAGCTTTTGCGCCGGATGTTTAAATGTAGTTAACCCACCCTGCTAAACCAAGCCGCTCAGCGTTTACAACGTTTGAATTGTTTATCAATGGAGATCAAATCACCTTTCAACCTTAATTATGAATCACCCCGGAGAAAGGATGTGAATTTCTTTAATGTATAACCAGTCTTCCATTTTGCTAAACATGATGATCTTTTCCGGATGGATCTGTTTGCTGAAACGATACCTTCCCATACCGGAGCGTCGGATTCGGGTAATGAAATAAAAAAAGGTCCCGATTAAGGTACTTAAGGCAGCATTCCGTTTTGCAATATTTTGCTAATTAATGATTTACAAATAAAATTATGTCATAACTGATGCAACTAAGCATACTAAATAACGTCGCAGCAAACTAATTTGCAAAAACAAAATCAACTGAAATTTAAACGAGAGACCTATGAGAAAAATGCTACTACTGGCAGTGTGGCTGCTTTGTCTTTCTGAGGCAATTGCGCAATCACGCACAATCAGGGGAAAAGTTACGGACGCGACAGACAATGCTCCACTCCCCGGAGTAACTGTCGCCATTAAGGGTACGGGTAACGGTACCATCACCAATGCAGAAGGACAGTTTTCATTGGAAGTACCGGCAACCATCCGGGCATTGAACTTTTCTTTTGTGGGGTATACTCCCCAGGAAAACACCATTCCGGCTTCATCTATCCTGAACGTACAATTGTCGCCCGACAATAAGGTACTGAATGAATTCATCGTATCCGGCTATCAGGTGCAGCGCAAAGGCAATGGCACCGGGGCGGTTAGTTCTGTAGGTAAGAAGGATATCGAGAACCGGCCGGTTCAGAGCTTCGACCGTGCTATGCAGGGTAAGATGGCAGGGGTGCAGGTAATTGCCAGCAATGGTATGCCAGGCGGTGCCATTTCAGTGCGCGTTCGGGGTGTGGGTTCCATTACCGGCGGGCTTGATCCGCTGTATATCGTAGACGGTATCCAGATCAACTCCGGAGACCAGACCCGTAACTTCCCGACTTCCAATGCATTGGCGGGCATCAATCCGGATGATATAGAATCCATCCAGGTGTTGAAAGATCCTGCAAGTGCATCTATCTACGGTGCCCAGGCAGCTAACGGCGTGGTGCTGGTTACCACCAAGAAAGGTAAAGCGGGTAAGACTAAAATAGGCGTAGGTGCATACTCCGGTTTCACCAGCATGCTGAAGAAAGTACCCGTTCTGAGTACGGTGCAGGTAGCCCAGCTGGGCTGGGAATCATTATATCATTCCTACAATGGTCCGGAGGCCGATAAAAGAGCGTATGCCGACAGAGAAATGCTGAGCAGGCTGGCGACGAATAAGTACGACAGTTTGCCCAATACCGATTGGCAGGATGAACTGTTCCGCACAGGCAAGATCCAGAACTATGAACTGAATCTTTCCGGCGGTAATGACAAAACGAACTTCTACCTCTCCGGCTCCCTGAACAAGTTCCAGGGTCAGGTGGTGAACAGCGACTTTACGAGGGGTACCTTTAAATTCAACCTCGACCATAAAGCAAACAGCAAGCTGCAACTGACCAACGGGCTGCTGATTTCCGTATATCAACAAAATGGTGTTGCCAGTGCAGGATCTTTTGACAACCCTAACCGCGGCGGGATATTGATATGGCCGGGATCATCTCCCTATAATGAAGATGGTAGTTACCGGGAGCGTCTATTCGGCAGCTATTACATCAACCCCCTTCAGGTAGGCAGTCAAAACATATACAGGGCACGTAACATGAAGATGATCGGCAACCTGGGTGCCATTTATCAGCTGAGTAATGATTTCATCTACAGAGGAACACTGAGTGCGGAATACACTACTATCAAAGAGAATGATTTTGATGACCCGCGGAACACGACCGGTGAGCCGGTAGGCCGTGTGAACGTGTATGATACAGAAATCCTGAACTGGCAAACTAACCATACACTCAATTACAATAAGGAGATTGGAAGGCACAACATTTCTGCACTGATCGGCGGAGAGTTCAGATATAATGTACTGAAAGGAATTAATGCGAGCGGTACCGGTATCCCTAACTACCTCTTTACCACCCTCAGTGCTGTGGCCACCCCTACGGGTGTGGGCGCAGGGTTTAACGACTGGAAAATGCTGAGCGGATTTGGACAGGCTACTTATACATATGCAGACCGTTATGTACTGTCCGGCACCCTTCGCCGCGACGGCTCTTCCCGCTTCGGGGCTAACAACCGATATGGTATGTTCCCATCCGTATCCTTTATGTGGCGTGCCACACAGGAGCGCTTCCTGCGTAACAGCCAGGTGGTGAACGATCTGAAGCTGCGTGTTTCTTATGGCATAACAGGTAATAGTCTTATCGGTAACTATGCCAGCCGCGCCCTCTTCGGCCTGTCCGGAACCTACGAAGGCCTGCCGGGTGCTGCGCCTACCCAGCTGGCCGTATCGAACCTGACATGGGAATCAAACAAAAGCTTCAACTTCGGGGCAGATCTGAGCCTGCTGAACGACCGTATCAATATCGTGGCGGATTACTTCATCGCTAACCGTACCAACCTCCTGCTCAATAAGCCACTGCCCAATACATCCGGTTTTGCTACGGTACTGCAGAACGTAGGGTCTCTGAAAAACAGCGGGCTTGAACTGGAACTTCGGACGATCAATATCAACGGTGAATTTGTTTGGCAGACCCGTTTCAACCACACCTTCTTAAAGAACAGGGTAACCAAACTGCTCGACGGGCAAGACCGTATCGGTACCTCCACCGTAATCGGAAAGCCCATCAACTCCATCTTCACCTACCGCTTTGCCGGTGTGAATGCAGGAGATGGCCGCCCCATGTGGTATGATACCCTTGGAAATATTACCTACAACACTGCTGCCCGCGACCGTGTTTACCTCAGCGGCACACTGGATCCGGATTACTATGGAGGGATCACCAACGAGTTTTCTTACAGGAACTTTTCACTGAACGTTTTCCTGCAGTACTCCGGCGGCAACTACATCTATAACCAGGACAAACAATTTGCTTCGCGCTCCGGCGGAACCATCGACCGTAACCAACTGGCCACTGAATGGGCACGGTGGACGAAACCGGGAGATGTTACATCTGTTCCCAAACCATTCTACCCCGGAGCCATTACCGGCACCGGATCTGGCTATAGTACATCGGATAAGTTTTTTGAGAAGGGAGACTATATGCGTATCAAAGAGCTGACCCTCGCATATACCCTTCCAAAGAAAACGGCCGCGAGAATGGGAATGAGTTCTGCACGGATCTATGGAACTGCGATGAACCTTTACACCTGGTCTAATTACTTCGGTTACGACCCCGAGCTGATTAACGGTACTACGGGTGACTTTGGGGTATACCCGCAAAGCAAGCAAGTGATTTTCGGCCTCCAGGTAACTTTCTAAAACAGCACAACATGAAAAAAACATTCTTATATATCCTGATAGCCGGCATCGGCATTTTATCGGTTTCCTGCGAAAAGTTACTGGAAACGAAGCCTCGCGAAGCGGTGAATCTGGACGACGCTACCAAAAGCAAAGACGCTTTTATTTCCACGCTTGTTTCTATCTACAACAACATGCGGGTATCCAGCTACTACGGACGCGATTTCATTTTGCAGTCTGAGTTGCTGGGAGATAATGCGGATGTTGCCGCCACCAACTCCAACCGTTTGGTGGGAGAATCCAGAAACACACGCGGCTCGCACTTTGTGCTGTGGACAACCTGTTACCAGAATATTTTCCGTTGTAATTACATCTTCAAGTTCATTGATGGTGTTCCCGGTATTTCTTTTTCGGAGAGTGAACAGATCAAAGGTGAGTCTTACTTCCTGCGTGCTTTGAATCACTTCGACCTGGTGCGTGCCTATGCGCGTCCTCCTTTGTATATGCACGATTTTGAGCTGGGTGTGCCTATTGTACTGGAAGCTAATATCGATGCCAACGATCCCTCTTTCCCGGGGTTTCCTGAACGGGCAAAAGTGGCTGATGTATATGCACAGATCGTAAAAGACCTTGATTCTGCTGCTAATAAACTGAGCCGTGCTGAGAGTGGAGCCGGTGTGGTAGGGCCTTTCCGGGCCAGCAGTTTGGCTGCCATTGCCCTCAAGAGCCGGGTGCTCCTTTATCAGGGAGACTGGGCCGGAGCTGAAGCCGCCGCTACTGCAGCACTCGGTAAGCTGCCATTCAATACCCCATCCGTACGCATCAATTTTGTGACAGACAGTGCTACCTATGTAAGCAAGTGGGGAAACCTTCACCCGGAAATTATTTTCGGTACCCGATTTGAAACGTATGAAGCACTCGGTACTAACTCTATCCAGTACCTCGCCTATGTTTCTCCCGTACACAATGGTTATGGTGATGTAATTGCGCGGACAGAGTTGTTGAATGCTTATTATCCTCAGGATATTCGCCGTAACCCGTTGTTAATCGCCGGAACTAAAGGAGGACAGGCTGTTAACTGGACGCAGAAGTGGCCCGGTGCCCGGGCTTACCGTGGTGGGGACGACATTATGTACATCCGCGTTTCGGAACTCTACCTCAACCGTGCCGAAGCACGTGCGCGTATTAACGGAAAAGATCCAAATGCACTGGCAGACCTCAACGTTATCCACACCCGCGCCATGTTACCTGCGCTCGCCAACCTTGAAGATAATGACCTTATACAGGCCATCCTCCGGGAAAGGCGCATTGAACTTGCTTTCGAAGGGCACAGGTTGTTCGACCTCCTGCGCACCGGTCAGCAAATTATTAAAGGGGTGACTACGATCGATAATAACGATTTCAAACTTGTAGCACCGCTTCCCCTCGCTGAGCTGGACGTAAACAAGAAACTTGTACAGAACCCCTTGTATTAACAGACCAAGCAAAAAAACGAAACATGAAAAGACTACAATACACTGGCGGTATCCTGGCCATCATGCTCTGCTTCACTGCCTGTAAAAAAGACAATCAGTTTATTTACAGCGGTCCTGCACTGGCAGAGTTTTCCAATCCGCCATCGAACGTCAATACAAAAACAATTTATACGGCAAATGTGGCTGTACGCGACAGCGGGCTGCTGCAACTGATATCCGCACACGTTTCCGGAGAAACGAAAATGACCTGGGATACCACCGGGTTAAAGAATACAGCGAAAGCGCCAACACATATCGAATTCGAAGGCGCATTCGGACAGTTGAGTATTCCACCAAACAGCAGTCACCACCGGTTTTACTTTTCGGTGAAGCCGGCAGCTGCAGGTAAATCTTTCGCGATGGAACTGAACGGTGGTGATGCGAAACCAAATGAAAACACCAAGAAAATGACGTTCAATTTCACGGCTGCAGGGATGGATTTCAATCCTACCTCCCGCACCTTCCGGCCGGCGGTGGAAGCAAATGATACGATCAGGATTGCCATTACTCAGGCGGCAGCGCGGTTCCCTGTAGCATTAACGGTTCAGTATAAAGTCAATGACTCCACGGCTACGCAGCCTAACCAGGCGGTGGAAGGTGTGGACTATGAGTTTATAACGCCTAAAGGTGAAGTGCAGATTGCACCGAAGGCTGGATCAGGTTATTTCGTGATCCGTTGGAAGCCAACGGCTACTATCAAGAAGATATGGCTGTCGCTGGTGCCTGCAACGGGCTTGAATATGAACGCCAGAACATTTGTATATACTGTGAATGCTCCTTTGTAATAAAGGTTAGAAGAATCGGGAAAGCCTGGCGCCTGCGCCGGGCTTTTCTTTTACCTGAAATGTGGAAAGGTGCGATTGGTATAGATGGAAGGGATGCAGCGTGTGTAATAGAAGGCCTGGGTCCATGCTGAAGAAGTGTAATGGGGATGAACCCGCCTCCGTTATGGGGAATGTATGCGGCGTGGATGGGGTTAGCAGGTCTTAAACCTGAAGACAGGCAGTGGTAGTTCCAAAATTGCCAGGGTGTAAACATGGGGTACAAGGTTGTTAACAGGAAAATTCCACAGGGTTAAAGAGGAGATTGAATACATGAAACGGGGAGATTGGATGCATGTTATGAGTAGATTAGAAGTAGTTATTGAGGAGGTTGGAAGGGGTTAAATAGGAGATTAGCAGGAGGTATTGAGCAGATTGAATGCAGGTATAGAGCAGATTAGAAGGTACTAAGTATTAGGTTGCCTGCCTGGAACATGGCGGAAAGGTACCAGAAGCATACCAGTAACATTGGACTAAAGGTGGACTTGATGCGGATTTGATGTGCATTTGATCTGTAGCTGAGTTTTGGCAGATGGCGGGCATGTGCGTTGAAGATGGTGCGCCTCCAGCCCATGGCAATGGCTTACGGAGGAGGGTCCTGCCGGGTAGATTTGGGAGCTGTATGTTTTGAAAATGAATTACTTACAACAAAATATCCTCTTATGGCGGTGGGCTATTCCCGTGGGACGGGATCCTGACCGTTTTTAGTGGGAGCCGTATTGCGGGGAAGCTCCGATGGAAGGAGGAGCAACTTCTTACGGGGGCGCGATTTTGCAACCACTTTATCAGGTACCTGATCTTCGATCACGGCAATGATATCCGCCGCATTGTACTGCCGGTTGTAGGAAATGCCGTCTTTGAGGAAGGTTCTTACCTGCAGGGTTACGATAAGGGTGCCTTTTCCCGGTACGTCAACCGACAGGTCCGCTCCTGTAAATGGCTGCTCCAGGTCGATGTGCACCACATCTGCGTCCATACCCGTAACGGTGCGGGTGGTGAAGTCGATCCGGGTGGCAATGAGTTTTATCTCCATCCTGACAGCATCGCCATAACCAAGCAATTTCTGTGCTTTGATATGCAGCTTCCCTTCCTTGGTGAGAAGCGGCAGCTGGCCGAAGAACTTTTCGATACCGGCGTGCCTGTTGAACCGGAAGCCCTTCAGGCCGGCATGGTTATTTCTGCCCGCGGTTACGATGGTACTGTTCATCCGGTTTACGACCTCTCCATCGCAGAAGATGTCGATATCAGGCGCAACTGCATTGCGGATAAAGGCGCCTTTGCGGCTGGCTGCGCCAAACCATTTCGCGGCACGGCGGGTATTATCCGTTTGCCGGACTAATTCCGGCATGGAGCGGAGGCAGTGCTTGCCGTTCCGCTTGTAGGCGATAACGTTGCCTACCCGGCCGCTAAAAGTGATAGCTGAAGTGATGATTCCCATAAGAGAACGATTTTGTTGTAAACTGAATATACGTAAGATGCATTTGAGGGGTGGCAGGGGTGTATTGGAGGATATTTAAAGCCGCCGCGACCCAATTTCAGTTTGTGCAATGGCAATCGAAGTGAGTTTGAACAATTTCGAAGGCAGCTTCAATCAGGGTTAGAAGATTTCGAAAATTGCAGTATTCAATTTTCCAGTGTCGTTTTGAAGTATTGAAAACGGGGATCGTGTCTATAAACGGAGTATATTTTGGGAGCAGTGGGAACAGCCGTTTAATGTCCGGGAAAACCAACTTTTACTTTTCGCTCAGAACATCAAACTGAAACGAAAACAGCGCGTAGAATTAATGCTGTAGAGACAGCTGTAAATGAAAAAAGCCTTCGGAAATTCCGAAGGCTTTCTCTGTGGTGTGGGCCGGGATCGAACCGGCGACACATGGATTTTCAGTCCATTGCTCTACCAACTGAGCTACCGCACCAAGGCACCCCGTCTGTAAAGGGGAATGCAAAAGTAGGACAATTATTGAAAACTCCAAAACATTATTCAAAAATTTCTGCTTTTGCAGTAATACCATTCCATAATTTATTTCTCCACTCCAGCGCTTTCTCAGCATAGGCGGCACTTTCAGCCCATTTGCTTTCGTCGCTTCCACAAAGTTCATCCACCATTTTTTCTGCGAGTTTGCTGTGATGATCGCCGTCTACTTCGATATGACGCTCGAGGTAATAGATGAAAATATCGAACTTCCCGGGGAACTGATCGTTGAGATCTTTCACCAGTGAATAGAACATATCAGGAATAAGATCTTCACGGCCAAAAGTAAACACGGCAGCCATGATGTGTGGTTTGCCGGTATTGATCACTTCGAAAGTGAATTCAAGAAATCCTTTCACAGATGGAGGGAACCCTTCAAGCAATGTGCTCAATGGTTTGCCGCTGCGGATTCCTTCCACCAGGTTTTTGATTCTTGAAGTATCTGCACCGGCCTGCTCCATCGCGAGGATGTACAGTTCGAAGTGACTGCAATGCATGGTGCCGGTGGCATCTACATCGCTTTCTTCTCCGGTAACTATTTCGTTGATAAGGAATCTTGTTTCGGGAGACCCCACGGGCACCCATGGAGTGGATACGCAGGTGAGGGCACCCTGTAATCCTTTCAGCAGGCTCATGAAATCCCATACGGCGAATACATGGTGTTCCATGAACTTCCGTACGTCTTCAATTGTCTGCAAATGCCTGTATAAAGGGTGATGTACGATCAGTGAACGTACGTCTCCGATTTGTTGTTTAACGTCTTTAATTCCCATAAACCACTAAAAACTTGATGCGCATTAATTTCAATTGTTCAATCGAATAGTTGCCTTCTTCCAGTTCTTCTTTCGCAACAGCAAGGCTCGATGTTTCGCAGCCTTTGAAATACTCGAGGATCTCATCCTGTGCGTAATCGTCCAGCTCTTCGTCGATGCAATAGTCCAGGTTCAGTTTGGTGCCGCTGGCTACGATGGTTTCCATTTCATCGAGGAGCTGGGAATAAGAAAGTTCTTTGTTACGGGCAATGGTTTCGAGGGGCATTTTCTTGTCAATGTTCTGAATGATGAACACTTTCAGCCCGCTTTTATTGACCACGCTTTTCAGCACGAAATCGTCCGGCCTTACAATATCATTTTCTTCAACAAACCTGGAGATCACGTCAATGAACTGTTTCCCGTAGCGGATGGCCTTTCCTTTGCTCACGCCCTGGATCTTTTCGAGTTCCTGGGTGTTGGTGGGGAATTGGGTGGCCATATCTTCCAGTGAAGTTTCTAGGAAGATGACGAATGGAGGCAGGTTTTTTTCTTTCGCTACCTTCTTGCGAAGGTCTTTCAGCATTTCGAAGAGGACGGGATCAGCAGTAGGCTGTGGCTCTGCAGCTGCGTTTTCTTCTTCTTCTGCCGCTTCCTCTTCGAACTGGTGGTTGAGTGCCACGTGGATGAGGTAGGGCTTTTTCATGAACTTATGGCCCTTTTCAGTGATCTTGAGAAGACCGTATTCTTCGATATCCTTATCGATCAGGCCTTCGAGCATCATCTGGCGAAGGAGCGAGTTCCAGAAATGGGCGTCGAACTCCTTCCCTTCTCCGAATACCTCCAGCTTATCGTGGCGGAATGTGGTGATCTGGGGGTTCGTTTTCCCGGTGATGATATTCACGACATAGTCGGAGCCGAATCGTTCCTCGAGCGACTGGATCGCCTTAAGGGCTATTACGACGCGGTTCTTGACTTCGATCTTTTCTTTCGGGTTACGGCAGTTATCGCACTTTCCGCAATCTTCCGTATCGTATTTTTCACCGAAATAATGGAGGATCACTTTACGGCGGCAAACGGCGCTTTCAGCATATGCAACGGTTTCGTTGATGAGCTGCGCACCCATTTCCCTTTCGGATAGGGGCTTGTCGCGCATCAGGTGCTCCAGCTTCTGAACATCCTGGTAGGAATAGAAGCAGATACAATTCCCTTCCAGCCCGTCGCGCCCTGCGCGGCCTGTTTCCTGGTAATAGTTTTCCAGGGACTTGGGGATGTTGTAGTGGATAACGAAGCGTACATCGGGCTTATCTATCCCCATGCCGAAGGCGATCGTGGCTACGATCACCTCTACGTCTTCGAGGAGGAACATATCCTGCCTTTGGGCACGCGTAGTTGCATCCAGCCCGGCGTGGTAAGCAACGGCCTTAATACCGTTGGCAACGAGCATATCGGCCAGCTCTTCCGTGGTTTTACGGTTTAGCGTGTAAATGATGCCGGATTTGTCTTTATGCAGGTGAATGAACTTGACGATCTCCTTGATGGTCTGCTCCTTTTTGCGTTTCGGACGGATCTCGTAGTAGAGGTTAGGCCGGTTGAAGGAAGACATGTAGACCGCTGGTTCGTGCAGTTCCAGGTTCTTGATGATATCACTCTGTACTTTGGGAGTAGCCGTAGCGGTGAGTGCGATAACGGGCAGCTTGGGGCTGATCATTTCGATCATCTCCTTCAGGCGCCGGTATTCCGGACGGAAGTCGTGCCCCCATTCGGAAATACAGTGGGCTTCATCCACGGCAATGAAGGAAATCTCCAGCTCGCGGAAGAAGTCAATATTTTCCTGTTTCGTTAGCGTTTCAGGCGCTACGTACAGCATTTTTGTTTTGCCGGACTGCAAATCTGTACGAACCTTTTTGATCTGGGCCTTCGTAAGGGTGGAATTCAGGAAGTGAGCCACGTTATCTTTGCTGCTGTAAGAACGAACCAGGTCTACCTGGTTTTTCATCAGCGCGATCAGCGGGCTTACTATGAGCGCTACTCCGGGGCTCATCAGGGCCGGCAGTTGGTAGCAGAGAGATTTACCGCCGCCGGTTGGCATGATCACAAATGTATCTTTTCCGGAAAGTATGCTATTAATAATCTTCTCTTGATTCCCTTTGAAGGTATCAAACCCAAAATGTTCGTGTAATGCATCCAACAAACTTACCTTTGCAACAGCCATCACATTTGTTATTTAGATCCAGTGAAATTGCAGCGATATAAACGCTGCCCATAGATGAAATATATTTGACATATAATTTTGGGGGACACGAAATTACTTAAAAAACCCCGTTGTGTCAATATAATTTACAGGATCGCGATGCTTGGTTAAAAAATGATAAATTTGTGTTTGTCGCATGAAACAAAAGGTAACCGTCAATATTCGGGAAACAGGAAAAAGCACGATCAGGCTGGAATCGGCAGCGATCGGGAGCCTGGAACACTACATTAACGAGGATTTCGAGCGTGTGGTGGAGCTGATAGCGGGCTGTACAGGCCGTGTGGTGATAACGGGGATTGGCAAAAGTGCTATTATCGCTCAGAAGATCGTGGCCACCCTTAATTCCACAGGTACCCCTGCCCTCTTTATGCATGCGGCAGATGCCATTCACGGTGATTTAGGCATGATTACGCCTGAAGATGTGGTGGTTTGTATTTCCAAAAGCGGGGAATCTCCCGAGATCAAGGTGTTGGTACCATTGGTCCGCAACCTGGGTAACACCCTGGTTGCCATAGTCGGAAAAACCGACTCCTACCTGGCACAATCGGCACATTTTGTGCTGAATACGTACGTATCGCAGGAGGCCTGCCCTAACAACCTGGCCCCCACTTCCAGCACCACGGCACAAATGGTAATGGGCGACGCGCTGGCCGTTTGCCTCATAGAGATGAAAGGCTTTACCGCTGAAGATTTCGCCCGGTTCCACCCGGGAGGTACCCTCGGCAAAAAGCTCTATCTCAAAGTGGGCGACCTCAGCCGTCAGCACCAGGTACCTAAAGTGCGCCTCGAAAGCGGGCTGCGCGATGTAATTGTGGAAATCTCCTCCAAAATGCTCGGCGTTACCGGCGTTGTGGATGGGGAAGACCGTCTCCGTGGCATCATCACCGATGGAGACCTTCGGCGCATGCTGGAGAAAAATATGGATGCCGCCGGCGTTACCGCGGCAGACATCATGAGCAGCAACCCGAAAACGATCCAGTTCGATGAGCTGGCAGTAAATGCCCTCGAAATGATGAGAACGAATGACATCACCCAACTATTGGTCATGAAAGGTGATCAGTATCATGGAATTATACATTTACACGACTTAATCCGAGAAGGAATTATTTAAACGATGACACCGTTAAATAACCATTTTTACGTGGCCATTATGGCCGGAGGAATTGGCAGCCGGTTCTGGCCATATAGCCGCACAGACTATCCGAAACAATTCCTTGATATCCTCAACACAGGTAAAACGCTTTTGCAGTGGACCTATGAACGGTTCACGCAATTCATCCCGGAGGAAAACATTTACGTGGTAACGCATCACCAGTATGCCGACACCGTGGCCAAACAGTTACCCAAGCTGCCTTCGGATAACATTGTGAGTGAACCGTCGCGGAAAAATACCGCACCCTGTGTGGCATATATTTCCCATAAGATCCACAAGAAGGACCCCAAGGCCAGCATGATCTGCGCACCTGCAGACCATTTGATCATGGACGCGATGTCTTTCACCACCACCTGCCTCAACGCCCTCCTGTTCGCTCAGAAGCACAGCGCCCTCCTCACCCTTGGTATTAAACCCACCCGGCCCGACACCGGATATGGTTACATCCAGTACGAGACGGAACAGGTAGCTGATAACGTTTACAAAGTGAAAACGTTCACGGAAAAGCCCAATCTGGAACTGGCGAAAACCTTCCTGAAAAGCGGTGACTTCCTCTGGAACGCGGGCATTTTCGTATGGAACGTTAAATCCATCCTACAGGCAATGGCCTCACATCTCCCGGAAATGGACGAACTGTTTGTGCAGAGTACGGATACACTGAATACCCCTAAAGAGAAAGAGACCATCGAGCGTATCTACTCGCAATGCACCAATATTTCCATCGATTATGGTATCATGGAAAAGGCCGACAACGTATACGTGATCCCCTCCAACTTCGGCTGGAGCGATCTTGGCACCTGGGCTTCTGCATACGAGAACCTCGAAAAGGATTATCTCGGGAATGCCGTACAGGGTAAAAACGTAATGGTGATAGACGCCACCAAATGCATGGTAAAAGCTCCGAACGATAAGCTGGTACTGCTGCAGGGGCTGGATGATATGATCGTGATCGACACCAATGATGTGCTGCTCATCTGCAAAAAGCAGAACGAACAACAGATCAAAGAATACGTTGCCGAAGTGAAGCGCCACAAAGGCGACAAGTTCATGTAGGAGTACAAAACATTACTGCATAAAAAAAGCCGGAAGCGACTGCTCTTCCGGCTTTTGACTTTTCAGGGTCAGGCGGTTTTCTCGGCCACCTCCAGCGGATGCCCGATCCGCCTGGTATGCTCGTGGAAAGTAACCACACCTGTTTCGACATCATACATGGCTCCGATAATGCCTACTTCCCCGTTATCGATCATCTCTGCGAGAATGATGCTCTGTTCGAGAATGGCCTGTACCGAACGTTCGGTATGGATATTTGTAACGGCTTCTACGAAATCCTGGTTTTTGGATGTTCTGTTTTCAGTAATGGTTTTCTCCTGGAATACCGCCGGGCGGATTTTGCCCAGCAGGCCGGTAAGGTTACCCATTTCCACATGATCGCACGCGCCCTTGATAGCGCCGCAATGCGTGTGACCGAGTATAACAATGAATTTAGATCCGGCTACTTTACATGCGTACTCCAGGCTGCCCAGCACATTGTCTGATACCACAGCACCGGCAAGGCGGATGCTGAAGATATCGCCCAGTCCCTGATCAAACACCAGCTCTGCGGAGGTGCGGGAATCCATACAGCTTACCACAGCAGCAACCGGCCACTGGCCTTCTTTTGTATCGTTCACCATCTGCAGCAGATTGCGGTTGAAGCGCAGGTTGCTTACAAAGCGCTCATTACCTTCTTTCAATATCTGCAGTGCCATTTCAGGCGTTGTATTGCTCTGGGAGAGTTTGTTGTGTGTTCTCATGTTCCGATAATTTTTTTAATTGACTGATAGTTCTTTTAACAATTCTTTATGGGTGCCCTGTGAGTGTGTTACTGCCACAGGTGATTCTTTCTCCCCGTTCATGAAGAGATGATCGGTATTATTTATTTTATACGCTTCCTTAAAGCCGCGGAGCACAACTTTGATCTGCTTCTGCGGTGCTTTTATCTGGGTGAATTCCCGGATAATATCCAGCACATCCTGATCGATGTATGTTGTTTTAGCGGCATCGATAATAACGGTGCTGTTGTCGGGCATTTTATCCAGCGTAAGCAGGATGTTGGCTTTATTGAGGAAGGATACTTCCTGAGACAGTTCGAGTACGAACATATCGCCGGTGCGGTAATGCTCCTTACTGAATAAGTAAGGTGTTTTCATGTTGCCCCAGAGCAGGAACAGGATGCTTACGCACAGCCCCACGGCCACACCTACCAGCAGGTTGGTGAACACAATCATCAATACGGTTACAACGAAGGGGATCCACTGATACTTTCCTTTTGCGAACATCTGCTTGAAAACGGCGGGTTTGCAAAGCTTGTATCCGGTAACCAGCAGCACACCAGCGAGGGTAGACAGCGGAATCATGTTCAACAGCATGGGGATGAGCGCGGCACACACGAGGAGGAGCGTACCGTGTGCAATGGTTGCCACTTTAGTACGGCCGCCGGCGTTAATGTTTGCGGAAGAACGTACGATCACCGAAGTAATGGGCAGGCCGCCGATAAGACCGCTGGCCATGTTGGCGATGCCTTGTGCGCGCAGTTCCCGGTTAGGATCGGAGTATCTTTTGAGGGGGTCCAGCTTATCGGTTGCTTCGAGGTTCAGCAGTGTTTCAATGGAAGCTACGATGGCAATGGTGGCAGCTACGATCCAGACCTGGCTATTCATCAGCTGGCTGAAATCGGGCATGGAAAACTGGCTGAAGAATCCATTAACGGAATCTGCCACCGGTAAAGTTACCAGGTGAGACTGTTCCAGTGCAAGGCCGGAGCCGGTAGCAATGAAAAGCTGGTTGATACCAACACCGGAAAGAACGGCTACCAGCGCGGCAGGAATGGACCCTACTTTCGGGATTTTAGACCAGTAAAGCAGGATAGCAATGGACGCCGCAGTGATAATGGCGGCGCCCAATTGTATATGTCTGATACTGCTCAATGCGGAGGAGATAATGTTTTCTCCGCTAACCTGGATGAATGCAAGCTGACCCTCCGCCTGCTCGTCGTGACCAACGGCATGGGGGATCTGCGTTATAATAATACTGATGCCGATAGCGGTGAGCATACCGGTAATTACATTCGATGGGAAATAGTTGGCGATAACACCGGCTTTAACAAAGCCCAGCATAAGCTGGAATGCACCGGCGAGAAATACGGCGAGGAGGAACGTTTCCCAGGTACCCAGCTTCAGGATAGCTGCGGCCACGATGGTAATCAGGCCTGCAGCAGGACCGCTGACGCTGAGATGGGAACCACTGAAAGAACCGACCACGATACCACCGAGGATACCGGCGATAAGACCGGCGAAAAGTGGAGCACCGGACGCCAGGGCAATGCCAAGGCAAAGCGGGATGGCGATTAGAAATACGACCAGACCCGCAGAGAAGTCGCCCTTAATATTGGACATAGCAGGAATTTGCTTGCTCATGTAGCTTAGATTTTATACGGAGCCAGCATCGCGCGCTCTGGCTGGCCGCAGTCATTTAGGCCATGCCGGAACGTTTTGCGCCTGAAAAGGGCCTGTTCACTATAGTTGCCGCGTCATGTGTACCGCCTGCAGTGCGGAAATCATGAAGGGAAACATCGAAACAGCCTTATCCGGCCATGCAGATGCGTTTTCCGTGTCGAGAATAAAAAAATGAAAAGTCAATGCGCCCGTCCTGATACAGGTGGCGCGAACGGTACTAAGAAAGCACGTTCGGAGGCGGTGTCTGAATCTCCTGCACGGGTCCTGCAGGGATGTCCTCAAATAAGCGGTAGGTGAATGTGGTCAGGAAAAGGGCCGGGTTCATCTCAGTTTCTCCTTCTCCATAGCGGTGACAGTTCAGGTCGCTGGCGAGCCTGATGCTCTTAGAACCATAACTGCCCTCCACATGTTCTTCTACAATCTGATTATTAAACAGCAGTTTCCCTACTTCCTTGATAGGAAGCACCTGAATGCACATCAGGCCAAAGAGAAAAATACTGACTAATTTTTTCATGAATTGTATATGACACACTTTATGATGAAGCAAAAGTAACCCAGGAACATCATAAATCATACTTTTCCGGGTCAAAAAAATGTTAAATAACCCTTAAGCCACTATAAATCTGCTACTTATAGTTGATTATTGGAACTATAGCCCATCCTTTGTATTTACCGCTCATCAAAAATCGGCTCCCTTCCTTACCTGTCGGTATATCCATCAAACCTAATCCTGTATTGAATTTCATGTCAAAAACCGGTAATGTTCTAAGCAAGTTATTTTGCATTAAACGGTATTCGGTATTGCATAGTAGTAAATTGTTCATATCTTTGTTATGTCAAGCTGAATGATCAGCTTAAAAACAAAGCTCACTTGCCATGAATATAGATAACACACAATCACAGATGAGAAAAGGAGTGCTGGAGTTCTGCATTCTGTCCATCATCAAGCAAGGCGAGGCTTATCCTTCAGACATTATTGAAAAAATGAAAGAAGCGAAGCTGGATATCCTGGAAGGGACTTTATATCCGCTTTTGACACGCCTCAAGAACGCGGAGTTTCTCACTTACCGTTGGGTAGAAAGCAGCTCGGGCCCTCCACGTAAGTACTTCTCCATGACAGATAAAGGGGAAACCTTTTATAAAGTACTGGAGGCCACCTGGAACGAACTGGCTAACGCTGTTCACCAGCTTACTCAACCAAATGTAAATCAATAAATTACCATCCACCCAAAACCTAAAAACCAGATTTTGTGATGAAAAAGATTATCAACATAAACCTCTCCAGCCGCCTGATTCCCATCGAGGATTCGGCTTATGAGCTGCTCCGGCTCTACCTGGACAGCCTCAAGCGATACTTCTCGCAGGAAGAGGGCGCCGATGAGATTGTGAGCGATATCGAAAGCCGCATCGCAGAAGTGTTCCAGGATAAGATCCGTAAAGGGGCACATTGTATCACCGATGAAGATGTGAGCGAGATCAAAGCTTCCATGGGTACGCCTGAACAATTTGGCGACGAGCAGCCTGCTGCCGGCAATGCATCTGCAACCTCCGGAACGGGCAAACAGGAAAACCAGCAGTTCAATTACGACCAGTACATCCGGCCCCGTAAACGCTTTTACCGCGATACGGATAATAAAGTGATCGGTGGTGTCTGCAGTGGTCTTGCCGCTTATTTCCGCATCGATCCCGTGGTGCTGCGCATCCTCTTCGTCATCACAGCGCTCCTGTGGGGTGGTGGTATCCTGCTGTATCTGATCCTCTGGTTTGCAACGCCTGAAGCGGAAACTACCGCTGAAAAGCTGGAAATGCGGGGTGAGAAGGTGGATTTAAATAATATTAAAGCGACCGTTCAGGAAGAAATGAACACCATCCGCGCCCGCATGGAAAGAATGGGGGACGATATGCGAAATTTTTCTACGGGCCGCGGAAAACAGTTCGGTAGAGATGCCGGATCTGCTATCGAATCATTCTTCCGGGGATTGGCTAACGCCATCGTTTGGCTGGCCAAAGGGTTCTTCCTGTTCTTCGGTTTCGTGATGCTTTTCGTGCTGGTTGCGGGCCTGATCACCGCTGCCTCCTTTTCCGCGGTCCTCCTGCCGATCAAAGACCTCATTTTCGTTGGGGGCACGCAGGCCATGCTTTTCTGGCCCGTAATCGCCCTCCTGATCGGGATTCCCATCCTCGGCCTTATCCTCTTCCTGGTGCGCAAAATCACCGGTAACAAGATGCCGAATAAATATGCCGGCATGACGCTCGGGTTCTTCTGGATACTCGGTATCGTGCTCGCCATTACACTCGCCGTTTCTTTGTCCCGCGACTTTACAACCGGCAACGGCGTACGTGAAACCATCAGCATTCAGCAGCCCTCCAACGGCCGCCTCATTATATCCCCTGCGGATGATCTGCTGGATATAGAAGAGCACAATATCTTCGACCATCTGCACATCACGGACGATACTGCTGTGATCGACCTCATCCATATCAATATGGAAAAGAGCCCGAACGATCAGTTCGGCATGGAGATCACAAAAAGATCCCGCGGCGGCAGCAGCTCGGAAGCCAGAGATCTGGCCCGCCAGATCACGTTCCAGGTTAACCAGAACGATTCCATGCTGTACCTGCCAACCGGTTTCTCCATCCCCCGCCACCACTCAAAATACCGTGGGCAACATGTTGTAATAACGATATATGTGCCCGCCGGCAAGGAGCTGATTATCGACCGCAAGGCCCGTGATCACTATCATATCAACGGATACCGTTACGGCCGCTGGTGGGATGAAGGGCATAACTGGGATGAAAATGAGCGTATCGACCTGAAAATGAATGATAACGGTAACTGGGAAAGGCGGGAACTGCCTGCAGACCCCGGCACCGAACGTCACCATCGCGATTCGCTGAACCGGAACTACCGCTATAAGGGTCCGGATGGTAACCAGCCCCCTGCAAAAGCGGATACCGTACCGGTTGCCGCCCCCCTTCCGAAAACAACTGCGGCAGCAAGCTTCATCGGCTTCCTGTTCCGCACCCCAACAGTACTTTCTTAATAAAAGCAATTCGTCACAATAAGTTTAGTTTCTAAAACCTGAGAAACCGCGGTCTTTACCGCGGTTTTGCTTTTTGGGGATACCGCTGGCCCTTTTTTCCCGATCCGATCATTCCCCTCCCTTATTAATTGCTAGTTTTGCATATTCAAAAAACCGGAGGATCAGATAAGGATGAAGGCACCAATCAATATTGCGCTGGTCGGCAACCCGAACAGCGGCAAAAGCTCGCTCTTTAATGCGCTGACAGGATTAAATCAGAAAGTAGGCAACTTCCCCGGCGTTACGGTAGACAAGAAAACCGGCAGCGCCCGCATTTCGCCGCAGCTGGAAGCGAATATCATCGACCTGCCCGGCACGTACAGCCTGTACCCTAAAAGTGCAGATGAATACGTGACCTACGATGTGCTCCTTCATCCGGAAGGTCCTGACCGTCCGGATATGATCCTCGTGATCGCAGACGCATCCAACCTGAAACGCAACCTGCTCTTCTGCTCACAGATCATAGATCTCAAGATGCCTGTTATCATTGGCCTTACCATGATGGATATCGCCAAGAAGAAAGGTATTGAAGTAGACCTTGCCGGGCTGGAACGAGAACTGGGTGTGCCTGTGGTTGCCATCAATCCCCGTAAGAACAAAGGTCTTCAGCCACTGAAGAAAAATATCGAACTGATCGCACAGGAGAAGTTCAGTTCTCCCGCACGTGAATTTATCGACAGTCATCAGCTGGCCCCCGAAGTAATCGACGGGGTGAAAGCCATCTTCCCTGTTTCAAGCAATTATGCTGCGCTTCACGTTGCTGCCAACCACGATGAGCTGCCTTTCATTAATGCTGCAAAACAACACGAGCTGCGCAATCTTTTACAGGAGCAGCGTTTCAACAAAACCAAAGTGCAGGCAGACGAGATCATGCAACGTTATGCCCGCATCAAACATATCATGCACGGAACGGTTGTGGAAACCGACCCCCTGCAGCAACAACTCCAAACGGAGCGGATCGATAACATCCTGCTTCACCGGGTTTGGGGCTACCTTATTTTGCTGGGAGTACTGTTCCTTCTCTTCCAAAGCATTTTCTGGCTGGCCTCCTACCCTATGGATCTCATCGAAGCCGGCTTCGGCAGTGTGGGCGGCTGGCTGGCTGGCGTATTGCCGGAAAACAACTGGAGTGATCTGCTCATTAACGGTGTAATAGCCGGTTTGGGCGGCATCGCAGTTTTCATTCCCCAGATCATGATCCTTTTCGGGCTGATCACCATCCTGGAAGATACCGGGTATATGGCACGCATCAGTTTTCTGACAGACAGGCTTATGCGCCAGGTGGGTCTCAATGGTAAATCGGTTATGCCGCTGATCAGTGGTGTTGCCTGCGCGGTACCCGCCATCATGGCGGCCCGCAGCATTGAAAACCGGAAAGAGCGCCTCATCACCATCATGATTACCCCGCTCATGAGCTGCTCCGCCAGGTTGCCCATTTATACCATTATGATCGGCCTCGTGATCCCGGATACTCCTGTACTGGGTATCTTTAACCTGCAGGGGCTTGCCATGATGGCGCTGTATCTGCTGGGTTTTGTGATGGCGTTTATCGTAGCTGCGGTAATGAAGCTGTTTATCAGGATCCGCGAAAAGAGCTACTTCATCATGGAGCTGCCCGTTTACCGCTCACCCCGCTGGAAGAACGTAGGCACCACCATGATAGAGAAAGCGAAGATCTTCATCACCGATGCCGGTAAAGTGATCATGGTGATATCGGTAGTGCTTTGGTTCCTCGCCTCCTACGGCCCTTCCGGCAGAATGGATGCGGTAACCGAAAAGTACGAACAGATCCTCGCCGAAGAAACCGACAGCGTTCGCATCGATGATATTAACCACGAAATGCAATCCGCCAAACTGGCTAACAGCTACGCAGGCATCCTCGGCCACGCCATCGAGCCGGTAGTGAAGCCCCTGGGTTATGACTGGAAAATCGGTATTGCGCTCATCACTTCCTTTGCCGCCCGTGAAGTATTCGTAGGTACCATGGCCACCCTTTACAGTGTTGGCGATACGGAAGAGAGCGATGCCACTTTACGCGAAAAAATGGCTGCAGCTAAATGGAGTGATGGCAGGCCGGTTTATAACCTGGCTACCGGTCTTTCTCTCATGATCTTCTACGCCTTTGCCATGCAGTGTATGAGTACCCTCGCCATTGTGAAGCGCGAAACCAAAAGCTGGAAATATCCCATCATCCAGTTCGTGTACATGACCCTCCTTGCATATGCCTGCAGCTGGGGCGTTTATAACATCTTCATTTAACTAGGTTATTGTTTATACAGGAGCCGGCACCCTGCAGGGTGCCGGCTTTTTTATGCCCCTCCTGCCGCACTGCATATATTTAGCAGTCCTTATTCGCTACATTTGGGAAAATGCCATCCGGATGAAGACACTCCTGACCCTGATATGCTGCGCTGCCATAACGCAGGGCGCTCATGCGCAAATAGACTCTTCCCAACTGCTGAAAGATGTGGAAACCCTCAGTACCGATAAGTTCGAAGGACGGCAAACGGGTTCCAAAGGCAACCGTCTTGCGCAATTCTATCTGCTGGACAGGTTTAAAAAGGCGGGGATCAAACCCATTTCTGGCACCTATGAGCAGCCGTTTTACTTCACCCGTGGGGATGTGCGTACCATGGGCACTAATCTGTACGGCTACATCCCCGGTAAAACCGATAGTGTGATCGTTATTTCCGCCCACTACGATCATATCGGCGTAAACGGCGCAGGCAATAGTGCCGACAGTATTTTTAACGGGGCAGACGATAATGCATCAGGTGTGGCCGCTATCCTTGGTATGGCTGCCTGGTTCGCGAAACACCCTCCCCGCCACACCCTTATATTCGCAGCTTTCGACGCCGAGGAAATGGGGTTGCAGGGGGCCAAAGCTTTCCTCGAAAGGCCACCGGTACCGCTCACTAAAATAGTGGCAAACATCAACCTCGATATGGTGAGCCGCAATGATAAAAAAGAACTCTATGCCTGCGGTACATCTCATTATCCGCAGCTAAAACCGGTCATTCAGGCGGCAGCCGCTAAATCGAAAATTAAGTTACTTACCGGCCACGACAGGACTGAGGATGGCAGCCAGAACTGGACTAACCAGAGCGACCAGGGCATGTTTCATAAAAAGAATATCCCCTTCATCTACTTCGGTGTGGAAGATCATCCGGATTATCACAAGGCCAGTGATGAGTTTTCCCGTATTCATCCGTCCTTTTTCTATCAGGCTGCCTGCACTGTGCTGGAGGTAGTGAGGCTGATGGATAAATAGTTAATACCGGAGTAAAGTTTATAGCATTAAAAAAGGCACCGGTTACGGTGCCTTTTTTAATTAAAACCGGAATAGTTATTTTCTTGGCAGTTGTTCTGTCAACTTACCGCTGTAAGCTTTAAAGCTCCGGCTGGTAGCAACTTTTCTCATGATGGTACGGCTGCCGGGGGCTTCGTTTTTCGCCATTCTGGCGGGGGGATGACCCAGTATTTTAGTAAGCGCTTTGTTGAGCATCGGCTCCCGGATATCGCCCAGTACACCGAGGTTCAGCGTTTCCAGATACTTCTCCTGCGGCGCGAAGCCTTTGGAATAGTCGCTTTGGTTGAGTGAGTTGAATGCACGGGAAACAATAGGCTGCATGCCCCATTTGTTTCTCGGATCGTTTTCTTCATACAACGTGAAGGAGCCGAGGTTTTTACCTTCCGTAGTGTCTCCGATCAGGTATACATTCATGTATGGACGAAGGCCATTGATGATAAGCTCACTCGCGGATGCGGAACCCGAAGAGGTGAGAATGATGAAACTGGTGAGGTTGTTGCCTATGTTGTTGGCTTCAGCGGTAAACTTGCTGATGAAATAGCTTTCTCCGTATTCTGCTTTCAACGTAGCCTGCAGCGTGGGGTTGAAATCGCGGTGGAAGAATTCCTTTGCAGGATCCAGGCCCTTTACAATATTGCTGCCGAGGTTGATGGTAGAGCGGGCGTCGCCACCGGGGTTATACCGGAGGTCGAGCACGAGGTGCTTTACACCGGCGGCTTTGAAACGGCCGAATACTGCATCTACCTGGTTATCGTAAGAAGCAGATTCGTCGCCTTTATCCGGCGCAAAGAAATTGTACATGAAGTACCCGATCTTCTGCCCTTCTATCGTATAAACGGAATCGAGGTATACCGGATTTTCCGCCAGCTCCACCACCATGAGGGGGACCGCGTTTGCGGCGGTGAGACTGTCTTCCCCTTTGGAATCTTTCACGACTTTGCGGATGCCAAGGATGTGATTGGCGCCCAGTTTATCCACGAAAGCATTTACTTCAGACTGTTTGCCTGTATAAGCAACAGCCTGGCCGTTGACCTCGATGAATATATCGCCACGCACAATACCTGCGGCTGCTGCGGGGCTTCCTTTCTTAACATATTCCACGATTCCCGCGAGGTACGAGGGTTGGTTGCCGACGAGGAAAAGGTCGTATTCCAGGCCGCTCTCTTTGCTAACGCCACTAAGGCTGGCCAGCAGCTCTTCGAAGTTATCCTGAATCCAGGAATAGCGGTCTTCGGGCTTTTTAAGCATGGAGCTGAAGAAGGAGGAGGGGTCCTGTTTATAGTCGGGAGATGCCGGGATGTTGGCAGACCAGTAATACATCTCTTTCATATTCGCGTAAATCCATTCGTTCACGTATTTGTTCTGATCGGCATTCGGGTTTCCGTCTTTTTTATCCTTTTTACAGGCCAGCAGGGTGGTAACCGCTGCTGCGCCCACAAGGGCGTACCGGGAGAGCGTCTGGAGCTTTTTCATAGCTAATTTGAAGCGTGGTTTAATATGGATTGAAATTATGCTTTTCCGTTGATAAAACGGGGTTTCCGTATCCTGTGAAGGTACGAATCCGGTCTGAAGTGCCGGGGCAGTTTCAGGGCATTTCCGGGGGAATAACCCCTTCCTGCCGGAGAGCCTGCCGGATGCGGAGTATCCATTTGTTTTCCGCGAGGCCATTGGCACCATGGTGCGCTTCGTCATCGAATTCATCCTGAAGGCGGTTCATTTCCCGGAACGATTCGAGGTACTCGAATTGAATGCGGCTGTCGTGATCGTCGATTGTCATGGGCATAGTCAGTACTTTCTTCCTAAAGCGTTCAGCCACAAGGCGGGTGATGTCGAAATGCAGCTGCTCATGGCGGAGGATGTGGCCCGAGGGAGGCATCACGCGCGACCAGGAGGCAGGCCGCACCCAGAATACCTGGAGGGTAAGCCTTACTTCCAGCGTGTCCCGGAAGCTGCGGGTGGTACCGTCGAACCCGAAGCTCGTGAAACTTACTGCATCACTACGGCCCCCGGGGCCGGGAGAACCCCTGAAATCATCTGCAGAAACGTGGCCCTGGTGGTAGAAAAGGGTGTCTGACAGCGGGTCTGCCGGGCGAAGATCTTCCACAAAAACAACTTTCAGCACCTGCTCCCGCCATTCCGGCGGAAAGGCAGGCGGCGATGCAGGCAAAACAGCACCTGCAGCGGAAAGGAAGATGATGGAAAAGGGGCGCATGTATCCTAAAGTTCGCAAATCAATTTGACCCAAAAAAATCGGGCAAATCCGCCATGAGAACGGAAATTGGTGGGTTCTGGGGAAAAGCGTAATTTACGTTATACCAAAACAATCACCATTATGTACGGTGGAGGATACATTTTCGACGAACCGAACAAACGGCAGTTGAAGGAAGAACAATTGCACGACGATCCCGTTAAGCTCACTGAATTCGAAGCCCGCATCGCAAGGGGCGAAAAGATCGAACCGGGAGACTGGATGCCTTCTGAATACCGGAGGCAGCTCATCCGCCTCATTGAACAGCATGCGCATTCCGAGATCATCGGCGCATTACCTGAAGGTACCTGGATCACCCGGGCACCGGGCTTCAAACGGAAGCTGGCACTCATCGCAAAAGTACAGGACGAGATCGGCCACGGGCAACTGCTCTACAACGCAGCCGAAACACTCGGCAAAAGTAGGGAAGCCATGATTAATGACCTGCTGAGCGGCAAATCCAAGTATTCGAATGTTTTCAATTATCCGGCAGAAACCTGGGCAGACGTAACGGTGATCGGTTTCCTCATTGATGCTGCCGCTATCGTGAACCAGGTGGCCAACGCGAAAGGCTCCTACGGCCCGTATTGCCGTGCCCTCGAGCGTATCTGCTATGAAGAAAGCTTTCACCTCAAACAGGGGCACGATGCTTTCATTGAACTGGCAACCGGCACACCCGCGCAAAAGCAAATGCTGCAGGATGCGCTGAACCGCTGGTGGCAACCCATTATGCACTTCTTTGGCCCGCCCGATAAAACATCCGTTCACAGCGAAAAGCTGATGCAGTGGAAAGTAAAAATGGCGAGTAACGACGATATGCGCAACCAGTTCCTCGACGCTTATGTTCCCAAGATCAGGGAACTGGGGATGACGCTCCCCGATCCGGAACTGAAGAAAGATGAGGCTACCGGCAAGTGGCTGTTCTCGGACCCCGACTGGGATCTTTTCAAGAAAGTAATCAACGGTGGCGGTCCCTGTAACGCAGAACGGCTGAGCGTACGCCAATGGGCAGAAGAACATGGGCGATGGGTGCGTAAAGCACTGATGACGCCCCAGAAAGTAAACGTAGCCCCTGTAGCCTAATTTTATTACAACCGCACAACTATGACCCAACCGTCTTTAGACCCCCGCGTCAACCGCCTCCACCTCCGTGAATCCGGTGAGCCTGTAGAAGTGCAGGAAGGCGAAAACTGGAACTCCTTTGAAGTATTCCATCAGGAAAAACGCGGTGCCCATCACGAGCATGTAGGCTGCGTTCACGCACCCAACGCCCAGCTGGCCCTCGTTTTTGCCAAGGAACAGTTTGCACGCCGCAAAAAGTGCGTCAACCTCTGGGTAGTGCGCAGTGCCGACATCCTCGCTTTCAATGCCGAAGATGAAGACATGTTTGCCAACAATGCAGAAAAGACTTACCGCGATGCCAGCGGATTTAAAGTGATGGAAAAAATCAACCAGTTCAAAAAATCCACGAATGACAAAAAATGATGCCCTCGCCCGGTTGCTGACCTCCATGGCCGATGATGCCCTCATTCAGGGGCACCGCAATTCGGAATGGACCGGCCTCGGTCCCATTATGGAAGAAGATATTGCCTTTTCCTCCATGGCGCAGGACAAGATAGGCCACGCATGGGCGTTGTACAGAATATTACAGGAAGATCTCGGTGGGCAGGATCCTGACACCTTCGCTTTCCTCCGTAACGAAAAAGATTACCGCAGCTGCCACTTTGTGGAACTCCCCAATGGAGAATACGACTTCAGCCTCATGCGCCATTTCCTGTTCGACCATGCAGAGGCCATCCGGTATCAAAACCTGCGCAACAGCTCCTTTGCTCCACTCCGCCCCCTGGCCGAAAAGCTGAAAGGTGAAATCAAATACCATACGCTCCACGCCAATGCCTGGATCACCCAGCTCTGCCGCGCCGGCGAAGAAAGCTATGCCCGCATGCAGTCTGCCCTCAACATCTGCTTCCCCCTGGCGCTCGGTATATTCGAACCCGATCATGAAGCCGGAAAGATATTAACTGCTGAAGGGATCTACCCCGGCGAAGAGCAATTAAAAGAACAGTGGCTCGACAGGATTTATAACCTCTTCGCAGCGGCAGGGCTTAATCTGCCTGCCGAAGATGCCGTGACACCGGTTTATGGCGGCCGGAAAGGATATCATACAGAATACCTTCAGCCGCTGCTGGAAGAAATGGGTGCCGTTTTCCGGTCAGACCCGCAGGCCACCTGGTAATTACCCATCATGAACATCAACGAATCTGATATTTACAAAGCCCTCGAACTGGTGATGGATCCGGAAATTCCGGTATTGTCCGTCATAGATCTGGGCATGATCACCGGCGTAAGACTGGAGGAGGAAGGGGTATTTGTTAAAATGATCCCTACCTTCTCCGCCTGCCCGGCTGTAGATTATATTAAACAGAACATTCGCACAGCGCTGGAAAAGGAATTGGATACGAAAGTGACGGTAGAAATAGACCGGGAAGCTACGTGGAACAGCAACCGAATGTCGGCCGAAGCGCATGAAAAGCTGAAGAAGTTTGGCATTGCTCCCCCGCAGCTGCAACAGGGAGAAGAGCGTGCGGAAATAGAATTGCATACCGCCTGCCCGCATTGCGATAGTGAAAATACTTACCTCCGTTCACCATTCGGGTCTACATTGTGCAGGGCTATTCACTATTGCCGTAACTGCGGATATGTGTTCGAGCATTTCAAACCCCTCGGGTAAAATGGCATTTTCTTGTATATTGCCGGTATGAAAATCGGTTTATACTTCGGGTCCTTCAACCCCGTGCACACCGGCCACATGATCATCGCCAATTTTATGGCGTACAATACTGACCTCGATAAGGTTTGGCTTATCGTATCGCCGCACAACCCGCTGAAGGAGTCCGCCTCTTTACTGAACGAGCATCACCGCCTGCACCTTACAGAAGTAGCGGTGGCCGACGAGCCTAAGCTCCGCGTCAGCAACATCGAGTTCTCACTTCCCCGGCCATCCTTTACGATCGATACACTTACCTATCTCACGGAGAAGTTCCCCACACAGCAGTTTGCCGTGATCATGGGGAGTGACAGCTTTCAGAACATCCCCCGGTGGAAGAATTACCGGCAGCTGCTGGATAACTACGAAATATATATTTATAACCGTCCGGATCACCCGGTTACCGACACTTTCGGCGCCAACTGTAAAATAGTGGACGCTCCATTGCTCGATCTGTCGAGCAGCCGCATCAGGCAGTGGCTTAAGGAAGGAAAAAGCGTCCGGTACATGGTGCCGGACGCTGTGTGGAAATATATTCAGGAGAATAGTTATTATAAATAACCGGGGAGCTTACTCGTCCTTTTCATTCTTCATCACTTTCTCTTTGGAGGCATGTGTTTTCACCACTTTCACCTCGCGCTTCTTCACGAGATACTCGTTGGAGTATATACGGATGAGCACGATAAAGAGGGAGATGAGCAACGGCCCGAAGATCAGGCCTACGAAACCGAACAGGCTCACACCAATGATAACCCCGAAGATGGTGATGAGCGGATGCACGTCTCCGATTTTCCTGGCGAGCAGCATACGGAAAAGGTTATCGCAGGTACCTACCACGCCGAAACCGTAAACTAGTACAGCGATACCCTGCCAGGTATTACCGATAGCAAGGAGATAAATCCCCATCGGTACGTATACGGCCGCGGCACCTATCACGGGCAGCATAGCCGTGAAGCTCGTTACCACAAACCAGAACACCGGCTCCGGAACCCCGAACAGTAAATATCCTACCAGCGATACCACACCCTGAATAAGGGCGATCAACGGAATACCGATGGCGTTGCTTACCACCATGTTCTTCACTTCTTTGGCCAGCAGCTCTACGTTCTCATCTTTAAGGGGGATGTATTCGTATAAGGCTTCTTCCATTTCGCGGGCGCTTACCAGCATAAAATAAAAAATGAAGTACATGATGGCCACCGCTGTAAGGGTGTTGAACGTGGCACCGAGGAATCCTGGCAGCACATTGGTGATATATTCCTGCAGTTTGGCCAGCCGCCCTTCGGCCATTATATTGATGCCGGTGGCGTTTTGCAGCTGCTCATTCATCCCCTTCATCCCGTTGATGAGTTCGGAGGAGTGGCTGATGGCCCAGCCTACCTTGGAGGTGAGCATGTTAACCAGCAGGCCTATAGGGAGGAGGAATACCAGGAACGATAGTATCATGATAACCGTGGCAGCCCAGGGCCTTTTCCATTTACGGACCTCAACCAGGCGGAACATCCATCTGCGGGAAAGGATATAAAGGGTTACAGCCCCCAGGAACCCGGGGAAAAAAGCATACAATTCCTTAAAAAGGATAATGCCCAGAAAGGCAATGATCAACAGGAAAACGATCTGTTTAAGCCGGTCGTTGTCGATGTAACTCATATATAAAGGGGGTGTTATTCAAACCTACGGCATTTTAACAGTTCTGCAAAGTGTTGTTGCCGTTGACTATTCAGCAATAATAATGCTGATTTAACCAATTGGCATGGGGTTGTGAACAATTATGGAACAAATTTTGTAACCATTATGCAACATGGAGCATTGGTACCCCGGCTCCCAAACCCGATTCTTTCACTTTAAAAAACGCGTATACCATGAGCAGAAATTCAAAAGCAGTCGTTTCCTTTATCGTGGGCGCCGCTGTAGGCGTGGCCGTTGGTTATTTCCTCAATTCCGACAAAAAGGACGAACTTGTAGGCAAGCTGAAGTATCAGGCCGATAAACTGAAGGACAGATTCCGCAACAAGAAGCAACAGCTTGAAGATGCGATCGAAAACGAATTAACCTGAGGCTTCAGCGCTAAAAAAAATCATTGCATGGAAGATAACTTTTCCAATTACTTTTCGGAAACCGGCAAGGTAGCCAGAGAATATCTGGAAACCCGGCTGGACATTATCAAATTGCAGGCCGCAGGAAAGCTGTCGAAAGCGATGGGATTATTCTTTTCGCTGATCATGGCTTTCCTGCTGTTTTTCTTTGTTGTGGTATTTCTGGGAATGGTACTCGGATTCTGGATCGGAGAAAGATCCGGCAGTATGACCCTCGGCTTTTCGTGTGCAGCAGGTGTATTTGTGCTGCTATTCGTAGTACTCCTTATTGGCCGTAAATCACTTATCCAGCGCCCGCTCGCCAATATGCTGGCTGCCGAACTGGTAGAAGAGATCGAAGAAATAGAAGATCGTGCGGAAGAAAAAAGAGAAGCAAGAAAACAGGCTGCGAATGACTAAATATTACTCCCTCCCCCATGGCGAAAGTTAAGATCAAAGACATCGACATGCTCGACCGAGAGGTGGAACGCCTCCAGCGTAAGCGCCGCCGGCTCGAAGATGAGCTGGGCGAACGGGTAGACCACCTGAAGGGCAATTACCGCTCTATGGCCATAAACTCTGTAGTGCCGGGAATCGCCAACAGTGGCGTTCTTGGCTTTGTAGGCGGCATGGCCAAGACTGCCTTCAAATCAGGAGCCGGTAAATCGGTGCTGAACAGCATGCTCATTGGTGCCCTCGAATTCATCGGGGTAAAACTGGGCATTAAGCTGGTCAATAATATCCGGAACAGGCGGCACCGGAGAAAAAGAAACGGGGCAGATCCCGAAGCCGACGGGGAATAATTATCCCCACACCTGCGTTCCCTCACTACAATTCGCGCAAATATCTATGTGCTTCCTGCCCTTTATAAGTTGGGTGCGGAAGTTCACGTATTGCTCGTTGTGCCAGAGGGTCTTGAAATTACTCTGCTTCAGATCGCCTAACCGGTGCGTGGCATCTTTGTCGAAACAACAGGGTACCACCAGCCCGTCCCAGGTAATAACAGGCGAATGCCAGAGGCGCCAGCAATGGTTCTCCATCTTGTTCTTGATGGAATACGTACCGTCGTCGTTCTTATGATAGCGGGAGTACTTGTCGATCGTTGGGATCAGTCGGTTGCCTTCTTCATAATCATATACCTGAGCGGTTTTAAATCGCACTTCATCCACCCCTACTTCTGCAGCCAGTCGCTTCACATCTTCAATCTGATGCTCGTTAGGCTTCACCACGAGGAACTGGAAAAACACAAAAGGCTTCTTCGAATTCAGTTCCTTTTTCCACTTCACGATATTCTTTGCGCCTGCGATAACTTTATCCAGATGCCCACCCACGCGGTATTGCGTGTACACGTCCTGGGTAGTACCATCGATGGAAATGATCAGCCTGTCCAGCCCGCTTTCCACTGTTTTCTTCGCATTAGCGTCTGTCAGATAATGGGCGTTGGTGGATGTGGCGGTGTATATACCCTTGGATGAAGCATATTTCACCATGTCGAGGAACGAGGTATTGAGGTACGGCTCACCCTGAAAATAGAAGATGAGGTACATGAGATCTTTATGAAGCTCATCGATCGTTTGCCGGAAAAACTGGTTATCGAGCATACCCGTTGGGCGGGTAAAGGCTCTCAAACCACTGGGGCATTCCGGACAGCGGAGGTTGCACGAGGTGGTTGGCTCGAACGATATTGAAATGGGATAGCCCCACTGAATGGGCTTCTTCCGCATTTTGCTGTAGTAAAAACTGCCCAGTACTTTCCCTGCGTTCCATGCCCTGCGGAATGTGAACTTTGAAAGGAAGTTGAGCGCATCATCGATATTTGGTTTCGGCATATGGGGGCCTGTTTGGCCGATAAAAATACAACAACAAAGCCGGCTTTCGTGCAAGCTTGCGAAAATTGCCCTATACTTGCTGCTGATTTTTCAAAGGACAACCGATAGAATATCCCAAACAGTGGCTAAAAAGAACCGGAAACGCCTCCGCGCGTTTTTCCTGATCATATTATTGCTGGTGCTGGCAGGAGCGGGCGGCTTATGGTGGCTTTTGCGGCAGCAGGCCCGTACAGAATTTGTGCGGTACGAAGAATTCGGGATAGATATTCCGATCAACTATACAGTGCATGGTATCGATATTTCCAAGTTCCAGGGGAATGTAAACTGGCGTGCTGTAAAGCAGATGGAAGTGGAAAATATTAAAATATCCTTCGCATTCATCAAGGCTACCGAGGGCATTACCCGCCAGGATGCTACTTTTCGCCGTAACTGGGATAAAGCCCGCGATGCAGGGATCATCCGTGGTGCCTATCATTTCTTCTATTCCACCCGCGACCCCCTGAAACAGGCGATCAATTTTAAGAATGTCGTACAGCTGGAGCCGGGCGATCTGCCACCGGTGCTGGATATTGAAGTACACAACAATCAGCCACCCGCCGTTATCCGCAGTACAGCCCGCATCTGGCTCGAGGAAATGGAAAAGGCATACGGTGTTAAACCCATTATCTATACCAATATCCACTTCTACGAAACATATCTCGGAAAAGAATTTGATGATTACCCGCTGTGGGTGGCGCATTATTATCAGAAGGACAAGCCCCGCAGCGCGCGGAACTGGGTGTTCTGGCAGCATTCTGATATAGGCCGGGTTAACGGTATCCGTACCATGGTGGATTTTAACGTGTTCCGGGGCGATAGTGCCGCGCTGCGTAAACTATGTATTCCGTAACTTTAGTATATGGACGACGATTCCCGTGATCAATTCGACTGGCAGCTGTTGATGTATCTCATCAGGATCGTCCGCACCGTGTTTCTCGGCTTGTTCTGGATGATGTTTAACATCTTTTTCGGCCTTTATCTGGGCTATGGTGTTCCGGAAACCTCCACTCCCCTGCTGATGGGGATCTTCTACACCTGGCTGGTACTAAGTGCAGTGGGTTTCGTGTACATCCTGTGGCGCATGTGGCGGAAAAAGATGCCGCCTCCATGACTTATTGATGAGCAGAGGGTGCGGCAAACACCTGCGTCCAGAGGTTAGTCGTGCGGCCCACGCCCATTTCCCGGAAATTGGGGTTCATGAGATTCTTGCAATGCCCCGGGCTGTTCAGCCATCCTTTTACCACATCAGCTTCAGACTGCGGGCCTGAGGCGATATTTTCCCCCCACCAGTTATAAGTATATCCGGCAGCGGTGATACGTTGAGAAGGCGTAGTGCCTGCGGGCGTATTGTGTGAGAAATATTTTCTGTCGGCCATGTCTTTACTATGGCGTGCGGCAGCCAGCTCGAGGAGTACATTCCAGGTGAGCGGCGATACAGCAGGCATCCAGGTATCGCCACACTGGCAGCCTTTGGCGCGCGCATTGTTGACAAGCTGCAGCACAGCATCTTTATTGGCCTGATTCTCTACAATGATGACTGTTGGCGGATCGGAAGGTGTTCCGGCATCCGGAGCATCCGGCTCCACAGCCACATCTTTTGAACAGGCAGTCAGCAGCATACATACCGCGACATATACAGGTATAAAACGAACCAGTTTCGGTAACATAATCCCAGTGTTTGAATTTTCAGGTACTGGGTCTTTGATAGGAGGAGGTTAAGCACGTTGGCTTTTTCAGAGGAAAGGGCTAAAACAAGGATTCAAAAGTAAGCCGTTACCCTGAAATTCAAACGGGGGGATTGCAAAAAATATGTTAACGAAATTAATAAATTAATAATCAGTCCGCTATGATGGTTTTGCTATATGTGATAGCGGTTATTTTCCTTTAGGTGCCGCCAGTTCCTGACTCCAGAAGTTGCCAGCTTTGGCTACGCCCATTTCAGTAAATCGCGCGTTCATTAGTACTTTACAATGCACCACGCTGCCAAACCAGCCGCTTACAACGGTTTTCTCCGTGAGCTTACCCAGCGCAATGTTTTCGCCCCAGGCGGCCCATTTGTATCCCATACTGGAGATGCGGAAGCCGGCCATCTGGCCTTCGCGATCCTGGTGACTGAAGTAATTAAAGTCCTTCATGTCTTTACTATGGAGGTACGCAGCCCGCTCGAGGGAACGGTTCCAGAATATGGGAGGTGCCGGAGCCATGAAGGTATCGCCGCACTGGCAACCTTTGGAACGAATGTCGTTCACGAGGCTCAGCAGCAAAGCAGCATCTACAGGGTTGTTCATGGTGAATGTGGTATCTCTGACTGGTACCGGTGGCGGTGGCGTGATTTGTTCCAATGGTTCCTTCGTACATGCTGCCGCCAACAGGCACAGCAATAATACTCCCGCTAATGCAGGACGCTTGTGTCTTGACATTACTAATAATGGTTTTACTGCGTTAAAAAATGCTGGCTTTTCGGGGACCCGGTCAAAAAAAGTTGGCTTCTCGGAATGTGGTCAAAAATTACCACGATGGATTCGGTTAACAGGTAGGTGCGAATCCTGGGTCAATAGTGTGACGCAAAGGTAAACCCGTTCACCCTTTTTTCAACTGTTTACTCCGTAAAATTTTTGTTAACGCATTGATTGTTAATAGGATGTAAAGCTGGTTCTTTCGCTGTGCATAGTCTGGTCTTTCAATTCTTCATAGGATAGGTAAAGTTGGCTGGTAGTTCCGCAATACAAACATATAAATTATACATAACGCGTAATTGTACGAACCTGAATAAATATGAAGTGTTAATTTGGGATTTCTAACAGGATAATGTAGCTACTGTTGTATTTTTATTCTGTAGAATATGATTAGTGAATTCAATGCATCCATCTCATGATAAAAACAATTCTTTTACCGGCGATTCTGTTAATTACTGGTGTATTCCGCATGCCACGGAAGGAAGAATCGAAAAAGGTTTCTACGGTTTCCGGCACAAATACCCCTGCAAGGCTAGTTTCTGATTCGGCAGAAACTGTTGTGCCCGCTGAAATCGAAGCGTTTTTTCTCGTTGCTGATACCGGATACATTTACGAAAGACTCCGAAGCCAAATGCTTCGTGCTGCACGGAAAATCTCATGGGCGGTAGATACCCTCGAATGCACCTGGGTACCGGGCCGCGACAGCATCCTGCCCATAGAACCCTCTCCAACTTTTTTCGCAGGAGGTTATTATCCCCGGATGTCTTTCGACAGATCTTTCAGCATTGAATACTGGGACAGCTTTTCGGAAGAAGATGCCCTTCGGGATAATAAAATGGCCCTGATTGCAGGCGTGTATCCCCGCCAGAACGCTGCCGATTCTGCGCTGAAACGCCTGCTTCCCCATTGCCCGAAAGCCTTCGTGCAACCGGGTATGCTGCTTACACACGTCATTCATTAAATTACCCCGGATGCTGCACTTAATACGCCTGCTTATCATCTTCGCTTTCCTGCCCTTGCAGCCCGCAACGGCCCAGAGCAACCTCAGGGAAGGAGATATCGTTTTTCAGGACAGTAAGTCTGCCCAATGCGAAGCCATCCGGGCGGCTACCGGCTCAGCATGGACGCATTGCGGCATCCTCTTCCTGTCTCAAGACAAATGGATGGTGCTGGAAGCCGTACAACCCGTAAGCGTTACCTCGCTGGAACTATGGCGCCTCCGTAACCGGGAAAGCTTTGCCGTGAAACGCCTCAAGGGTTCAGATACCCTGCTCACAACTGCCGTTATGCAGAAAATGGGCGATGTGGGCGGTTCATTTATGGGGAAGCGTTACGATATTTATTTCAACTGGTCGGATACAGAAATTTATTGTTCGGAGCTGGTCTGGAAAATTTACCACGCCGCGGGGATCGATCTCTGCGCCCTTAAGCCGCTGCGCTCCTATAACCTGCAGGCGCCCATTGTAAAAACAGTCATGAAACAACGGTATGGCAAAAACATTCCGCTGAATGAGAAGATGGTAGCGCCGGGTGATTTGTTTAACAGTCCCCTGCTGGTAAATGTCCCCATTCAATAAGTAATATTCAACCCAATCCGTTTTCAGTTGTTATCGCATAAAATCATGTTCATGAAAACACATATCACCCTGCTTATGGCCGGAGCGCTCGCATTTTCGGCCTGTCAGAATAGTGGAAAGCAGGCCTCGTCCGACACAACGGCTACTATCGCAGACCCCCTGGTATCTGACGGGTACTACGAAGCCAGTTTGCCAGCGGCATCCTCTCCGGGCCGCCTGATTGGCCTGAAGCTACGGCCCACTAATGATGCACAAATGACTACCGACTACATGAACTATACGCCTGAAATCGTGCAAATGGGCAACTGGAGCACGCTCGACAGCGGGAAAATATTAATTACACTCGTAACCGTGGGCAGTGGTAATCCACAGAAAGACACACTCATCTTCCGCCAGGATGGCGAAGCGCTCGTATATCTGGGCGACGATTATGGGTCTGACGGACTTACCCTCAAAAAGAAAGAAGCCCCTGCACCTGCGGCCAAAGCGCTGATGGTTTGGGTGAAGTCGGAAGAAGAATGCGAGAATGGTCCTGGTTTCGGTAAAGTGAAATGCTACCAGGTGCAGTATGGAGAGCGGAAAGATGACGCCGGCATCTGGGATAAACTCATGGGAGAAATTGAAGGGTTCAAGTTTCAGAAGGGCAATGTCTATCATTTGAAAATCAGCCGTATCCCGCACGATCCGCCCCGGCAAGACGTTGGTGCGTATGCGTACAAGCTGGTGGAAACCGTGAAAACGGAGGCATCCAAATAGCTGATTCTTGTCATAAAAGCGTCTTGAAATTTTTAAAAACGGGGAATATGCCCTAACTTGCCGTCGAAATCTTAAAACTGTATATCATGTTGATGACTGTTTTCCTTAATTCCTTTTACGAGATCGGTAATAAGATCGGCCACTATGGCTGTTGGTTTTTCATCATCCTGTTTAGTCTGATGTTCCTGTATGCGATGGTGAAATACGTGAAACCGTAATTCCCAGAGAAAATTAAAGAGCTTACATACCTGGCAGCTTCCCGAAAGGGAGGCTGCCTTTTTGTTGGGTATAACCGTGGAAAAACGGGCGAAAGTAGCCCCCTCCGCCGGATGTTATTTGCGCAGACGATAGAAATTACCTGACCAGGTTCAGCGGAAGGGAACACCGCGTCTACAAGGCGTGAAATCCGCGTGTAATGGCAGTCAATTGCGGATATAAGGTGGATATAAGGTGGACTTAATGCGGAAATATGTTGTAGCTGAGTTGTAGCAGGTAACAGGCTGTTTAGTGAGCATTGGGCACCTGTGGCCCTATGGCAATAGGAATCCGGCCGCAAGCCGGATTTTACGTTTTTTGTTGTAGCTGAATTTACTAAGGGTGCACCAGACGGGTAGCCGGGGTGTATTGGTGGATATTTAACGGCGTAGTATCAGGTATTGCAGAATATCGAATGGGCATCGCAATCAGGCTGAATAAATCCGAAGGTGAACTTCTATGGGGTTAGGAGTTTTCTAAACTTGCAAGATCTCCGATTTCACCTGATCCGCCTGATGGAAGCCAGCGTCCTGGTATATGCAAAAGTCACTTAGGGTGCTAATTGTCAATATTTTATGTACAATAGAGAAACAGTAGTCGCACCATATTGGTCACTGAATGTATGAGAAATGAAAGAAGCTTAGAAGGCTTCGGCAATAGAGAGGTAGAAGCCGCTTTGGCGTTTCTCCCCGGCTCTTTTCTCTCCTACCCCATAATCCAACCGTACCGTGAGCCGTGAACTTTTATCATAGAACCAGCGGATGCCTGCGCCATAGTTAGGTTTGGGATTGATGTCGATATTACGGTTGGAGAATACAGTGCCCGCACCCGCAAAGCCGGCCAGCGCAAAAGTGGGATGCGCATCAATGAACCAGAAACGGACCCGTACACCGGGGTCAAGGAAATAGCGGTACTCGGCCTGTGCAGCCATGTAGTTCTTATCGCGGTAGCGGCCTGTATAGTAACCCCGCATGATATTATCATTCCCCATTTCCCCCATCATATAAAACGGTACATCGCCCTGTGTGGATACGGCATAGCCGTTCAGTCCAAGGGTACTTTTATCTGTCAGCCGGAAGAAGTGACTGGCTTTGCCTTCCAGACGCCACAGCGCCCGCGTGCTGAGGAAATCAGGCGCCCAGGAAATGTTCAGGCGAACGAAAGAGCCTTTGGTGGTGTAATTCTGATTATCGCGGTTATCGAAAATACCCGTTGCGCCGATGAAGGTATAGTATCCGCCGGTTTTGTCGATCAGGTCTGCCGTGGGGTATACACCCTTGGGATCGTCGGAGGAATATTTGTCGTGCTGGAAGAGCAGGGAAAGTCCGGCGTAGAAGTGGCGGCTCACCCGGCGCTCGGCTTCTGCGGAAACTTTGTAGCGTTTATTGCCTACGAGGGATCGGTTGTCGTAATGGGTGGTATCGCCGATACCGTAGAAGTACAGCGGGAAATCGTGGTACCGGAAGTTGGTACGAATATGCCATAGGTTATCGCGGGTCCAGTTTTCGAACCGGAGGTCGAGCTTGAACTGGCTGTTGGTGGTAAAGGTGGTGAGTACGCTGGCAGAGGAGTTGCGGGTAAGTAGTGAAGGGTTCTTCTTATCGCCGTAGTAACTGTATAGAGCCACCACGCCGAATTCGAAGCCTTTTTCGGGGGAATATCCCAGGACAGGTACCGGGAGGAAAGAGCGCTTTCTTGCGGCCAGCAGGGAGTCTTCGGCTTTTGATGCCAAATGGGGTTCCTGGGCCTTGAGACCCGTGGCCAGTAAACACACAGACAGGACGGATACAACTTTACGCATACGGCCGCAAGATGCAAAAAAAACGAACACCGCGGCGCAACCGCGTTTATTGTGCCCCTGCAAGGGTTTTTTTGCCCCGGATGAAGCCTGTGATTAAATTTATTATGAATACGATCTGCCCAAGTATAAATATTCCTGACAAAATAGCTCCCAGGCGTTGAGTATTACTATATGGTTCAAAATAATCAACAGGCATCGAACCGGATGTTGGTATGTTATTATCCACGGTTAACGATGCAATCAGGAATGGAACCACCAGAAAGCTGAGCACATGGAAGTACTGCAAGCCTTTCCATTGCCGGAAATTCCGCGTCAGCCAGTAAATGAGTGCAAATAACAATAGAACAAGCGGCCCGGGGAAAGCCCAGAGCGGCCATGCTATTATGTAATAAGTATCATGGAGATGAATATCGATGGCATCATGGGAATATATTAAGCCCTTTGTAGCGAAGAATGCTGCCATGATGATCAGCAGTATTTCCGGACGGATCAGCCACCTGAAAAATGTAGCGTTATTCATAGTTTGCTTTTTTACCACGCAATATTCCAAAAGTAAGGTTTCCTGCAAATGCGATTTGTCCAACGCAAAAAATCAGCAACATTACCCCCGTTACTATCGGTAAAAGATCCATGTACAGATCGGCGCAGGATTCGCATTTCAACTTCAAAGCCGGGTCATTGAAACTATAAAATTCATTGTGAATATCTGTATTTAGCGGCGACCAGCAATAATATATTACCAGCAGCATAAAGCAGCCAATCACATGCACATATTGCCAGAAGCGGCTTAGCCGGTAGTTACGTGTAAGGTAATAGATACCCGCAAATGTTAAGGGAGCAAAAGCCCATACAATCACAGCAGCGTCCCAATGCAATGGCAGGCAAAAGCAAAATATACTTTGCGTATGCCCCAGGTACACAACAGAAACGTGTAGCCACAGGGTTAAAAGGGTGAGTAAAATAAGTAAACCGATAGGTTTTACCAGCCACCGCAAGCTATTCATGCATTCGCTTTAGATTCTTCAAAAAACCCGGCCACCCATTTGGCAATGTAGATCACCTGCCCCAATACAAATGCTATCAATGCAAGAGTCAGCAAGGTATTCCATAAGGATGTATAGAAAGGTAAGCCTGCCAGAAAGAACGATGGGTTGCCTGTAAAATATACAATGTTATACACTACTACCAGTCTGTATACCAGCAAAGGAGTAAGCAGGAGGGAAACCCCGCACACATAAATCATCATTCCCCATTGCGGAAACCGCCTTGCTGCCCAGTAGCCTCCGGCGAAAAGGAGCGCCGCTAAAGCAAATGGTGAATACCAGTTCTCAAAAACAATAGTCGTTACAAAGTTGGAATTGTTTCCCCGCAGGCGAAGGCCATGGCTTTCGAGAGACCAGTGTTTCACCTGAAGAATAGCTGCGGTTAAAGTCAATAAGCCCTCCGGCCGGAGGAGCATCCGGGATATAATCGTTCTGTTCATAATTCAGTTTTTCCTGCCCCGTACAAAGCCAATAAGGAGATGCAGGATAAATATGATAGTGCCATACAACAGGCAATTCGTCATCAGAAAATCATAGTGCTTAACAGGGTCAATGGAATTCCAGGCCCCGGGGTAGATGTATGCGATCGCTACACAAGTCGCCATAATAGCCATGTGCAGATACTGAAGTACCCGGTATTGCCTGAAGTTGCGCGTGATGTAGTAGAATTGTGCTTCTGTCAGCAGCAGCATGGTGCCCGGGATGTAGTAGTATAACATCATTATAACAAACGAGTTCCACGAAACTAAATGCACATTTTCGACTAAGCCGATACTTAAAAGGAAAACGACGGCAAGCCAGATGAGGAACCGCCAGGGTAACAGGAACTTGCGCATCATAGGGTATTGGAATTACGCCCCCGGACGAATCCGGCGATCAGGTTGATGACAAGTGGCGTATGACTGCCAGAGAAGAAAATAGTGCGGCTTGATGTGTTTCATAGGTTAGGATATACGTTTTGTTGCAGGCAAATTTCCAGCACCGCTTTTTTAAGGCGGGCAGCAAAAATAGGGAAACGCAATAATCAGAAAATAATGCTGTGGAAAAGTTGCGCATACAAATAACACCGTGTTCCCGCAAATGCAGGCTTTCGGCAAACGGGTGTGGATAATTATCACCTCCCCCGCTCCTTCTGCAACCCGCGAACCAATCCTGTTGTCAGCAATGTAAAAAACGCCAGATGGCCTGCCAGCATAAAGAATTGTGCAACACATAACGCCACATGCGTAAATGGTGCTCTCGGCGCTAAGGGATCTTCGTGTACCCGTTCAATAATCCACATCAGCAGGGCAAAGCAGTACCAGATAACCACATGAAAGTGTTGCGGCCATTTCCACAACAGATTTTTCTCCGCCAGCTTGTAAAAGAAAGATTCGATCAGCAAAGCCACGAACATATAGTAATATACATGTGGCCAATACATATGGAGCGCCACTTCAGAGAAGTATGCCTCACGGGTAGCGTAACTGCTTCCCCAGATAATGCAGGCGATGGCCAGCAGGAATAACTGCACGTGTGGCCTTTTAAAGATTTGGAAGAATCGGGATGTGCTCATGGATAGGGATTGAATATATCGGGATGTGTTTTACTAAAGATACACCGGGAACACTGTTGATCTGTTGAGCGCCGTCATTGAAGGATATGATCCCCGCCCACATATTTTAATGTCTGATGCAAAGCTTTTACAGTGCCCTTCCAGCTGAATTTTACCAGTTAGCCCTGATTCCCCTCATTCTCAAACACTTTAGGTCGTTTTCGCTGAAACCCGGCGCCGGTAAGGTTTTGGTATATAATCCTGTAATCTGTACACAAAAGATAGATATTTTGGATAATCTGAATATCTATTTTGTGTTAAAATCCATTTAAATTGATAATGAATTTATTAGGAGAAAATCTCTACCGGAGCACCACTTTCCTTCAATTCCCTGAATTTATCCCGGTTGAAGCTATATAATTGAGCAGGACGGCCTTGTAAAGGATGCTTTAACTTCTCCGGACGCGCGGCCAGCAAACCCAGTCCGTTGATCTTTTTCTGGAAATTGCGGCGGTCTACCGAGCGGTCGTACACCCATTCATATAACTTCTCCAGTTCCGAAACGGGGAACTTTTCGTCCAGCATTTCAAATGCCAGGGGTTCGGTATGAAGACGAACGCGGAGATGGTCGATGGCTGCGGCTACGATATCGGCATGGTCAAAAGCGGTGGCGGGCAGTTCACGCACGGGGTACCAGCGCGACTCCTGCGTGCCGGTGCCCAGCACGATCTTACTGGTTGAGTGCCTCACCAGTGCCAGGTGTGCCACGCAGAGCACGCGGCCACGGGGATCACGGTCCGGGTGGCCCCAGGTGCTCATTTGTTCAAGGTAATTGGCCTTCAGGCCTGTTTGTTCTTTCAGCTCGCGCAGCACACAGTCTTCCAGCGGCTCATCGTTGCGGACGAACCCGCCGGGCAGGCCCCATTTGAATATATGTGGAGGAATGGTACGCTTGCTTAGCAGTACCATCATACCTTCTTTAGAGGAGTACCGGAGTACAACGGCTTCTGCCGTTACCCGAATGTGTTGATGCATGGTCAGGGATTGGGATATTTCAAGGGTAGTATTATTGGCTTACTGTCTGATTTCGTAGTTATTTTCCTTCGGCATAGTGCTCCACCTGCGCCGTGCCCTTGTGCAGGTTCACGAAGAAGGGGTTCTGCTGCGGGTCGAACACGATGATGGCGTTAGACTCCCAGGCGCTTTGCGCATCGGGCAGAATGATTTCCACCTGCAGGCCATTGGCGCGGCGGAACATAAGGCTGTCCTTTTCGATGAACTTAGCTGTAAACCCGCGTCCCTCAAGGAACTGCACGATACTGTCTTTCTTCACTTTCACCACACTGTCCTGCATGGGATGCTGGCGCAGCACATAACACTTTTCGGTGATCACCTGGTAATTCGTGGTATCCGTCCGCTCACGCGCCTGATTGCACGAAAATGCCAGCAGGGCTGTAGCTATATATAAATAACGCATGTCGCAAGTTATAAAAACGGGCTTAAAATTGAATATCAAATACTTTCGTTTCGTTGCCACGTTTCACCTTTACAGTGGTTTTGTCTCCCGCTTTGAAAGTACCGAGGGCTTCGGTATAGCTCATGGCGTCGGAAACGGCATGGCTGCCCAGTTGAATAATGATGTCTCCCGGCAAGATGCCTGCCGCTTTAGCGGGCTTCCCGTCACGCAGCGCGTCGATTTTAGCACCACCGTTAAAGGTATAGTCCAGCATTACGCCCAGCGTAACCGTAAAGCCCTTGCCAGACATGGGTTGCGGATCGCGGGTTTTGCTGAATGCCAGTTTGGGGCGGCTATTGGTTTTCTCCACGATGCCGTACACCACTTTCACAATGGTGAGACCGCCGTCGTAATTGATCTTCTCCACATCGTCGCCCGGTTTGTGGTAATCGCCATGGGTGCCGGTGAAGAAGAAGAGTACGGGTACATCTTTCAGGTAAAAAGAAGCATGGTCGGAAGGGCCGATGCCGGAGGAATCGTAGGTAACCTTCAATCCTTTTGGCAGGGTGCCGGGCACTACCTCGCCCCAGGAGGGTGAAGTGCCATAGCCTCCGATCTGCAGGCCTTTCTCCGGAGTGAGGCGGCCCACCATGTCCATATTTACCATATAGTTGACCTGCTGCATGGGCACAGGGCCTTTTTCTGCGAAGTATTTACTGCCAAAAAGGCCCAGCTCCTCGCCAGAGAAGGCAACGAAGGCGTAGTTGGCATTTTTCAGTTTGGATTCTTTCAGCAGCCGGGCAACCTCGAGGAGTGCGGCGGTTCCGGAAGCGTTATCGTCGGCACCGTTGTGGATGGCTTTTTCGTCGGGCGCCATGGAGTTACGGTCTTCCCCATAACCGAGGTGGTCGTAATGGGCGCCGATGATCACTGTGGCGGGGGCGCCATTGTCAATATAACCGATTACGTTGGTTCCGGTGCGTTTGGAAGGGGCCAGATCGGCCTGGAGATCGAGCTGGAAGCCGTTGGCATCGTCTGCAGAAAGGGTTTTGCTTCCCTCCTCACCTACCCAGATGGCGGGGATGGCGAGGATATCGGCCGGCTGGTCGAGCCAGCGGGAAACGGTCTGAAGATCTTCTCCGCCATTAAAGAACACGATGCCGGTGGCGCCGCTTTCTTTGGCTTCTTTCGTCTTTTTAAGATAGAATTCGAGGGGGGAAGCGTGGGGATTTATCTCATCTTCAGAAGCTTTGACATTGATCAGCCATACGTTATCCACCTCATTTACGCCAGGGAGCACTTCACCTTTGGCACTTTTGCGGGCGCTGAAGGGCAGCGGGAGGAACTGTGTGCCGGGTTTGAGGGGGTGCTGGTTGATGGAGAACCGGGCTTTGGGACCGGCTTCCAGTCCTTCGCGGACGGTGAACTGCTGCAGGTAGCCATCGGAGCCTTTGGGGCTGAGTCCGATCACTTTCATCTGTTCGGAGATGTAGGTAGCGGCCAGCTTTTCGCCCGGAGTGCCGGTGCGGCGGCCTTCGAGCTTATCGGACGCGAGGTAGGCCACGTGCGCCTGGAGGTTGCCGAGGGTTTTTCGGTCGGCTTTTTTCTGGGGGTAAGCGGTGAGCGCCATACCCGCCAGGGGCAGGATGAGATAAAGCTTTTTCACTCCAATGGTATTTTGGGCAAAAATAAGACGAATAGCCGGGATGAACTCATTATTTATCATAGGATTGTCTGGCCCGGAGCCGGCGGTTGGCCAATCCATAAATTATATGCTAAATTTGCCCGGCTCTGAACAGGGTTACAACAAAAACGAAAAAGCTGAACATGAAAAACACGCCATTTACACACAAACACATTGCGCTGGGCGCCAAGATGGCCCCATTTGCCGGGTATAACATGCCCATTTCCTATACGGGTATCAACGACGAACATGCCGCCGTGCGCAACAGTGTAGGGGTATTTGACGTCAGCCACATGGGTGAATTCATCCTCAAAGGCGAGCATGCGCTCGACCTCATCCAGCGCGTTACGAGCAACGACGCCTCCAAGCTCGCTGCCGGCAAAGCGCAGTACTCCTGCCTCCCCAACGAAGAAGGCGGTATTGTAGACGACCTGCTCGTGTATTGCATCGAGGAAAACAAAACCTATATGCTGGTTGTGAATGCCAGTAATATCGAAAAAGACTGGAACTGGATCAGCAAGTTCAACACGAACAATGTTGATATGGAGAACATTTCCGACAAAACCTGTCTGCTCGCCATCCAGGGCCCCAACGCTACCAGCGTGCTGCAGACCCTTACCGATAAGGATATCGTAAACCTGAAATATTACACCTTCGTGAAAGGCACTTTCGCGGGTGTGGATAACGTGCTGATCAGTGCTACCGGCTATACCGGTGCGGGTGGTGCGGAAATTTATTTTGAAGATAAAGACGGTGCGGCGGATAAGATCTGGGATGCCATTTTTGCTGCCGGAGCCTCCAATAATATTAAACCCGTAGGACTCGGTGCCCGCGATACCCTGCGCCTCGAAATGGGTTTCTGCCTTTATGGTAACGATATCGATGACCGTACCAGCCCCATGGAAGCCGGTTTGGGATGGATCACCAAGTTCACGAAAGACTTCCCTTCCCGCGCTATTTTCGAAAAGCAGAAAGCCGACGGCCTGCAGCAGAAACTGGTAGGCTTTGAAATGGTGGATAAAGGTATTCCCCGCCACGACTATGAGATCAAGGATGCTGAAGGCAACGTGATCGGCAGGGTAACCTCCGGAACGCAGTCGCCCTCCCTCCAGAAGGCAGTAGGACTGGGATATGTAAAAACTGCGTTTGCAGCATTGGATTCCGATATCTATATTGCTGTGCGTGACAAGGCGCTGAAGGCGAAAGTGGTGAAAGTACCCTTCCTCGGATAATTCCGGCGGGAGGCATACCAATCCAGCCCGGCGCAGCGTTACAGCAACAACCATAAGACCATATCTTTAAAATTGTATAACCGCTATGCCAAGTATTCATCTTACTACGGTCATTCATGCGCCGTTGCCACGGGTCTTTGACCTCAGCCGGAGCATCACCCTGCACAAGCGCAGTATGGCGCATCTTAAGGAAGAAGCTATACGGGGGCGGACCAACGGGTTGATTGAATACGATGAAACGGTGACCTGGCGCGCAAAGCACCTGGCCAAAACCCGGGAGCTTACCACCAGGATAACATCTATGCAGAAGCCAGGTTTTTTCTGCGATGAAATGGAACAGGGAGACTTCACGCACATGAAGCACGAACATTTCTTCAAAGAAATAGAGAATGGAACGGTAATGATCGACATCATGGAATTCGGGACGCCTTACGGCGTAATCGGGAAATGGTTCGAAAAGTTGTACCTGAGGAAATACATGCGCCGTTTGCTGGAACAACGCAATCAAATCATCAAGGAATACGCAGAGAGCGAAAAGTGGCGTGTGATCCTTGATTAAATAAAGAAGAATGAGCGAGATTACTAAACCCAGGCTGGAAGTATGCCTGTCGCCCGCACTGCTCCACCTGTTCGATGTAAAGAACAGCATTGTGGTGATCATTGATGTACTGCGGGCCACCTCTACTATCTGTACGGCATTGCACAACGGGGCAGCTAAAGTGATACCGGTAGCCACAGTAGAAGAATGTGTAAGCATTGGCCGCCAGCTCAACGCTATAACCGCGGGTGAGCGTGATGGTAAGATCGCTGAAGGGCTGCTGCATGGCAACTCCCCTTTCGAGTACCCGGTAGAGTTTATTGAAGGTAAAGTACTGGTGCTGACGACTACTAACGGTACCAAACTACTGCATATGGCGAAAGACGCGGTGCAGATCATTACCGGCTCTTTCCCGAATATCTCCTCCGTTTGCGAATACCTCATTTCCCAGGGACAGCATGTGATATTGGGATGCGCTGCGTGGAAAGACAGGGTGAATATGGAGGATACACTGTTTGCCGGAGCGGTGGTGAGCCGTATCAAGGAACATTTTGATGTTAACTGCGACTCTGCATTGGCTGCGGAAACGCTGTACCATAGCGCTAAGGGCGATCTTTTCGGCTTCATGAAAAAGGCCTCGCACTTCCAGCGCCTGGCGCGTTACGGCCTGGAAGAAGATATCCGCTTCTGCCTTACGCCTGATGGTGCCGATGTGCTGCCTATCTTACGGAACGGCGAACTGATCAAAGAAAAATAATTGCTGGTAAGCATACACGTAAAAGGGTGAGTTTCATAATGAAAACTCACCCTTTTTGGTTGGTACCGGTTTAATGACAGTTATGCCAGTGCGCCGGATTGTTTCTTTTGAGCCAGGTAATTATCGACAGACCAGTTGGTGGCCCCGTTCAATGCGAAGCTGAGTGTGATCAGTAATGCCATCAGCGGGGAGGATACATCTGCCAGTCCGCTTCCGGTATTCGCTTTCAGGATTACCGCTACGATCATGGTGAGCACGAGCGAGAGGGAAGCCCAGCGGGTGAAGAGGCCAAGGGCCAGTAAGAGGCCGCCGGCGAATTCAGCAATGGAAGCCATTAACCCCCAGAATGTTGGAGCGAAGGAAATGCCAAGGAAGTTCATGGATCCGCCGATCATGGTCCATAATTCAGCACCGCCAGACAGCTTTTGCCATCCAAAAATAAAGAACAGAACGCCTACGCCCACGCGCAGAATTGTGAGGCCCCAGTTAAGGCCTTTTGAATCGTTGATAGAAAGGGTGTTTCCCATAGAATTATTTTATACAAAAGTACACTGCAGACCCCCCGGTACTCAATGGATATTTTTTCATTTGAGGTGTACATTTTTTTGTGATATGGCCGGATTAAGGACCGTTTCAGCCTTTCATTTCGATTTTTTTTGCTTACTTTTGTGGATTGCCTTTTTATGAGCCGTCATTGTACAGATTAGTGTAAGTTTAACAGAAGAATCGAGTGTAGATCCAGGCAGCGCCAAATGTCTTATAACCCCGGCTTATAGAAAAGGAGGCAATCACAAGAAAAGCATGTCGCTACCCCACTTATTAAAATATGTATATAATAACGGCACCGATGAGGTGATCCGGAGGGGGAAACGCATATTTGCCACCGGCGGTGTAGAACTGCTGGAAGGTGATCCGGTACTTCGCTCCGCCTCATTCAGGGTTAAGAGCGATACACATGCCAACTACTATAAAGTAACCATCAGTAAATATAATGAGCCGGCTACCATGAGTGTGCGCTGCCAGTGCCCCTATAATCTGGGAGACATTTGCCGACACGAAGCCGCCGCCCTCTTCCAGCTACAGGAAATGCTGGACAGAAATCATTTCGACGCTTTCGATACACAATACGATCAGCAACATACTTTGATCAAAATGAAGTCGATAGACCTCAAGACCATCAAACTGCTGACATCCAATCATATAATTTCCGAAGCCGACCGCATCCTGCGTAAAACACAGGCTGTTATCAAATCCGCCAAAGACGAAAAAGTAGAAGCAGAGCTGAAGGCCGACGGGAAGAAGTATCCCCTCATCCTGCAACGCAACGAAGAACGTAATTTCGATACGCACTGCACCTGCGATGAACATGAGCATCCGCTCTGTATTCATAAGACTGCATTATTCCTGCAGCTCCTCACCGCCCACGGACCTTTCTATTTCGATACGCTCCGTAACTGGGACAAAGAAAAGAACAAACTGCTCTCTTCTTACGGTTATTCCCTCAGCGACGACCTGGCGGGTAAATTCGCATTCTCTTACCTCAACGGCAAGCCCTTCCTGCGTGTACTGGACCCTACTATCAAAAAGGTAGAGACGGTGGCCGCTGCAAAGATGGATATCCCAGAACCGGAAGAAACCCTCACCGTTACACGGCGTTTGGGCGTAGTGCTTAATGCCAACGACAAACTGTTCCCCTATTTTCAGATGGAACTGGTGAGCGGTGATGCCAATGAAGACGAAACCGAATTCGTTTCGCTGGTAAACAGGATCGATCTTGGTAAGTATGTGGACTTTTACCTCTTCAAGGAAAGAGACCGCGACCTGATATCTCCTGTCCGCAAACTGCAGCATACCGAAGTCAATAAGTATCTCAATAAGAATTCCCCTTTCGCAGGTATCTGGGAAAACATCATGCACGAAAGCGAATCGGGCCTGCCCATGGAAACCATGGAACTCATTGTGGAATACCTCCAGCCCAAGCTGGCCAAGCTGTTCCCGATGCTGGCAGAACACCGCCTCGTGTTTATCCTGCGCGAGGGGCAGCCGTTCAAAACCAAGAACCTCCAGCAGCTGCAGGTATCCGGTGATCCCCTGAAGCCTTACTTCAAAGCGGGTAATGCCGGTGATCATGTGGAAGTAACTGCCTGGGTGGATATTGAAGGCGAATCCGTAAACGTATCGGCCAACCAGTGGGCCAGCCCGCTGTTGTTCCTTCACAATAATATCATCTATTACTTCGCGAATCCTAAAGACTCCATTCACCTTCTCCAATACCAGGAGAACAACTCCCTCCGTGTACGGAGCGAAGAATGGCAGGATTTTCTCAAAGAAGCCATCCTCCCGCTGGGTAAGGATTACGCCGTGCAATACGACGCATCCCTGCTGGCAGAGGTCGACGATATTATTCCCGAATGCCGCGTGTACCTCAAGGAAATGGGGGAAACATTCGTTATCCAGCCAGCTTTTTCCTACCATGGGCATGATGTGGAGTGGAACGATGAAACGCGCATTACTGTTCAGGAAGGCAGCAAAGTGCTGGTCATCCACCGGAATAAGGAAGCGGAAGATAACTTCGTGAACCGCATCCGCGCGCTGCATACCAACTTTGCCATTAACAGTAACTACAACTATTTCTTCCTCCGTGCCAAAGAAGCGCTCAAGAACAACTGGTTCTTCCTCTTCTTCGACGCCCTGAAGGAAATGGACGTACGCGTGTTTGGCTTCGAGCAGCTGCGCAACTTCAGGTTCTCTGCCTCCAAACCTGTTACCAACCTGCAGATCAGCTCCGGTATAGACTGGTTTGATGCGCAGGTGGAAGTAGTGTATGGCGATCAGAAAGTAGGTATCCGTGACATCAAACGGGCGCTTGCCAATAAGCAGAACTATGTGCAGCTGGCAGACGGATCGCTGGGACTGCTGCCGGAAGAATGGCTGAAGAAGTATTCCCTTCTCTTTAAAATTGGGGAAGAAAAAGATAAAGGTGCCGGACTCAAACTGAGCAAGTACAACTTCTCGGTGATCGATGAGCTGTATGAGTTCATTGATGATGAAGCCGTACTTGCAGAGCTGGATGAAAAGCGGCGTAAGCTGCTGAAGTTCGACGAGATCCGCAGCCAGCCCCTGCCCACTAACCTCAGGGCCAACCTGCGTCCTTACCAGGAAAGTGGCTTCCAGTGGCTCAATTACCTCGATGAAGTGAAGTGGGGAGGTATATTGGCGGATGATATGGGTCTTGGTAAAACCGTACAGGCCCTCACCTTCATCCAGCATTATAAAAACACACACGATAAAGCTACCATGCTGGTGGTTTGCCCCACCACGCTGATCTATAACTGGGAGAACGAGATCAAGAAGTTCACACCGGAAATCACTTATCACATCCACCATGGCCCTGCACGCCTCCGTATATCGGAAGAGCTGGGAGCTTTCGATATCATCATCACTACCTACGGCACGCTCCGCAGCGATGTGCAGCTGCTCATGAAGATCGATTTCGACTATGTGATACTTGATGAATCGCAGGCGATCAAGAACCCCCAGTCTAAAGTGACCAAAGCCGCCCAGTTGCTCAACACCCGCAACAGGATCGCGCTTTCGGGTACTCCCATGCAGAATAATACTTTCGATATCTATGCGCAGATGAACTTCCTCAACCCGGGGATGCTCGGCAGTGTAGACTTCTTCCGTAATGAGTTTGCCACACCTATCGATAAGTTCCAGGATCAGGAAAGGAAAGATCACCTCAAGAAGCTCATCTATCCCTTTATCCTGCGCAGAACAAAAGAGCAGGTGGCTAAAGACCTGCCGGAGAAGATTGAGACCGTTATCTTCTGCGAAATGGATCCGGAACAGCGCCATATTTACGACGCTTACCGCAACTCCTACCGCTCTAAGATCCTGGGTGTGATCGAGGATCAGGGAATGGAACGCAGCCAGCTCACCATCCTGCAGGGCCTTATGAAGCTCCGCCAGATATGCGATTCGCCTGCCATCCTCAATGAAACGGAGAAATATCCCAACCACTCCGTGAAGCTCCATGAGCTTACTCGTGAGATCTCTGAGAATATCAGTAATCACAAGGTGCTGGTGTTCAGCCAGTTCCTGGGTATGCTGGGCCTTATTAAAGACAGGCTCGCGCACCAGAAGATACCGTATGAATACTTCGACGGCTCCACATCTACGATGGACAGGGAGCGCGCCATCCAGAATTTCCAGAACAACGAGGAGTGCCGCGTATTCCTTATTTCCCTGAAAGCGGGTGGTGTGGGTCTTAACCTCACGGCTGCAGACTACGTTTACATCGTTGACCCCTGGTGGAACCCCGCTGTGGAACAGCAGGCTATTGACCGTACGCACCGTATCGGCCAAACGAAAAACATCTTCGCTTACCGCATGATCTGTAAAGACACGGTGGAGGAGAAGATCCTGGAACTGCAGGAACGGAAGAAATCACTGGTGAAAGACATTATTGCCGACGATTCCGGGTTCATTAAAAAACTCACCAAAGAAGACGTGCTCTACCTCTTCAGCTAATCAACTTATACCCTACCCCACGGATATTGACGATCTGGATCTTCGGATCTTCTTTCAGATACCTGCGCAGTTTAGTGATGAATACATCCATGCTGCGTGCGTTGAAGAAATTATCGTCGCCCCAGAGATCGAGCAATACGGGGCGGCGCTCCATCACCTGATTTTTATGCCGGCATAACCTAAGCAACACTTCAGATTCGCGGTGCGATAAGTACTCCGTGTACCCGTTACGGGTAAGGGTTTGTTTAGGTGCGCTGAATACGAACTGGCCGATGATAATCTCATCTGCCTCCGGTGGCATGGGTACCGACTGTCCGTTGAAACGGGCCAGCAGGGAACGTATGCGGACGATCAGTTCGTCCATGCTGAATGGCTTTTTCAGGTAATCGTTCCCGCCCAGTTCAAACCCCTTTACCACATCGGCCGTTTGAGATTTGGCGGTGAGGAAAATGATGGGTATCTGTTTATCGGTTTTGCGGATCTCAGTTGCGAGGGTAAAGCCATCCATGCGCGGCATCATTACATCCAGCACAATAACGTCGGGCTTTTGTTGCCGGAAGAGGCGTAAGCCTTCCTCCCCGTCTGTTGCCGTGATCATGCGGAAGCCGCGTGTTTCAAGGCTGTCTTTAACGATCTGGGCAAGCTGCCATTCGTCTTCTATGAGTAGTATCGTAGGCTGTTGGTTCATGCTGCGGGGATTTCCAGTTGAAACTCGCTGCCTTTGTCCGGCTCGCTTTTTACTTTGATGGTGCCGCCATGTTTTTCCGCGATCTTCTTCACATAACTCAGGCCCAGCCCGAATCCCTTTACATTATGCAGATCTCCTGATGGTACACGGAAGAATTTCTCGAACACACTGTTGTGATATGTGTGGGGGATGCCGATGCCATTATCTTTCACGGTAATGCGCACCCATCCCGGCCGGCGTACCACCTGTATGGTGATTTCGGCATGCTCGCCCGAATACTTGATGGCATTATCAACGAGGTTGTTGATGGCATGAGAAAGATGGGTGGGATCGGCCTGGATGAGCGGGTCGGAAAGCAGGGTGTAGGTGAAGTCTGTTTTCTTGGAAGATTTAAGGCGGTGGTTGGAAATGATATCGGCGATAATATCGTTCAGGTCAGTGGTTTCGATCTGTAGGGCTACGTCTTCTTTTTCTTCTGCAGCGATGTGGAGTACTTTCTCCACGAGGTCGCCGAGGCGCTGAAGTTCCTGCCGGGAAATGCGGAGGTAGGTAGCAGTTTTATTCGGATCGTCGAGGGCATTGAAACGTTCCAATGCCTCTACTGCTGCGGATACCGTGGCAATTGGGGTCTTCAGCTCGTGGGTCATGTTGTTGATAAAATCGTTCCTTACTTCCGACAATCTTTTCTGCCGGAGGATGGTGCGTAGCATGTACAGGAACGAGCATACGGTGAGCAACAAGAGCACTGCAGAAGCGGTAAGGCTGCCGGTCATTTTACCTAATATGAAAGGCATGGGGCTTTCGAATTCTGCAGATACGAAAACATTGTTGACGGGGTTGAAGGGGATAACGCCTGTGCGGAGCGGCGATTTTTTGAAGCTCAACGTTTTTTGCGGGATTGCCTTCAGCGTATCGAGCCGGAAGTTGGTATAGATACCCCGGTTGATGAGTTCTGCACGGTACAGGCTGTCCAGCTGATCAATGGTGAGGGTGGTGCGGTAAAAGTTCCTGCGTACGAGTACATCGGATATCTGACGGGAAAGGGTATCGGTCAGCCGTTTCACATTGGTATCTCTCCGGAGCATGCGGTAGCGCACGTTGCCGTCGGCTCCGGCTTCCACCAGCTCTTCCATGGCAGTGGCAGGAACACCGGGGGCAGCGGTAACAATACCTTTGCGGATCATGGTGCCACCGGCAATTCCGAGGTTAACGGAGTCTCCCTCGAAATGTTCCAGATGCACCGGCATGGTGGCCATCGCCGGAACGCTGCTATCCATGTCTGTATTAAATGAGAAAGTGAATTTGGTTTGCCCCAGTACTTTACCGGCATCACCGAACTGTTTATGAAAAACTGCTGTACGGAGGGCATCATTGGTATCCCGCTGGAATTCCTGCAGCTGTATCTGGTACGACTGGTACAGCCAGTACCCTTGCAGGGCGAGGATGCCGATGATGCAGGCAGACATGAGTACGAGTATGTTTCTGATACGGTGGCGCATGGGTGTAAAGCTATTCATTCTGCCCCAACGGCCGTGAAACGCTTAACACTAATTAACAAACGTTATGAGTGGTTAACCCTTCGGGCGGCCTTACTGCGTCATCTTTACAGAAAAAAGCCATGAAAACGATCGTACTACTGGCGGCGGGCCTTACCGTCTGCGCTGCCGCCCTGGCGCAGCAGCCATCCGGAGTAATAGAATACGAGGTAAACTCGAAATTAGAAGCGGGGCAATTCAGAATGGTGATGCGTGGGGCCGACGGGTCGGTTACTACCAGCAACACCCCTCCGCCCGATATGCCGAACCTCATTACCACGAAGCAGACGTTCACCTTTGCCGGGGGCCTCGGCAGGATGGAAATGGAGAACGGCGGTAATATGGTCAGGAGGATGACGATGGGTGCTCCCGGGGGTGGCGGAGAGGCTGCTTTCGCGACTACTGCGGTCGCCGCAGGAAGCCCCGGACCCCAAATGAGTGACCGGTCATCACCACTGCGCCTGCCTGTCAGTAATGCCACGTATATTGACATTGTAAATAAAAGGTTCCTTTCGGTGCTTACCGAGCGGAAGGATACTGTTGTTACAGGCGTATGGTTTTCTGAAGAAGCATACAAGCCTGCGGCGGAAATAAAAACGAGTGGAAAAACGAAAACGATCGCCGGATACCGCTGCCATCGTGCAACGGCCAACGTTGGTGAGGAATCTTTTGTGATCTGGTATACGACAGATATACCCATGCTGTTTTCTCCCGTAAACGGTGTGTGGCCCCCCGAAGGAGTGGTGCTGGCACTGGAAAGCAGCAAACGGTCGTATATGGCTAAGAAAGTAGAACTGAAACCCGTAGCCGATGCGCCCCAACTGCCCGCTGACGCGCATAAACTAACAGCTGCGGAATTAAAAGACAAACAACGGTCCATCATGCAGGCATTTCACAATGAACAGCTGAAACGGATCCAGGACACAGAGTAAACCCAGTTAAGACAAAGACACAGCACCCCCTCATGAAAAAACTCTGGCAGATATACCTGTTGACCATATTGGCAATCGGGATGGCATCCGCATCCCGTGCGCAGCTTCGCGAGTACCGGCTATCGGGCCGGTTGACGGACCAGTCTACCCGCGAAGCACTCCCTAATGCCCCGGTTGCCCTGTTGGGCAAGGATTCCGTTACGGCTGCACATGCCGTGACGGACTCCCTCGGCCGGTTTACCCTCACCGCCACCCTGCGCGGTCCCCTCCGCCTCGTGGTATCGTACATGGGTTTTGATCCCTACTCGCGCCACCTCCTCGTGTCCGATACTGCTTCTACTATTTCCGTAGGTAACATCGCCATGGTTCCCAAAGGCATTAACCTGGCCCGGGTAGATGTGGAAGGCTTCCGGCAGCCCATCACCCTCAAGGAAGATACGATCGAGTACAATGCAGGCTCTTTTAAAACGAAGGAGAATGCCGTAGTGGAAGATTTGCTGAAGAAGCTGCCCGGGGTAACCGTAGAGCGAGACGGTACCATTAAATCCGGTGGAGAAACCGTGAAGAAAGTACTGGTGGATGGCAAGCCCTTCTTCGGGAACGATCCTAAGATGGCCACGCGCAACCTGCCCGCCGATATCCTCGACAAAGTGCAGCTCATTGATCAAAAGAGCGATCAGGCACAGTTTACCGGCATACCAGACGGGCAAACGGAAAAGGTCATCAACCTCACCGTGAAGGAAAATAAACGCAGGGGCTTCTTCGGAAGGGTTACAGGGGGCTATGGAACCGATGGCCGGTTTTCTGCAAACGGGAACATCAACGCTTTCCGGAAAGACAAGCAGTACGCTTTCATCGGGAACGGGAACAATACCAATGGCACCAGTCTGGGAGAAGGTATGGGCGGAATGGGCGGTAGTGGCAGCGGTATTACCCGCAGCTGGAACGGAGGGCTGCAGTTCAATAACAACACTAACCCTAAGTTCAGGTTAAACGGGAGCTACCATGTCAACAACAATCAGGCGGAATCGGAAGGCTCGTCTGACCGGCAGAATATCTTCCGTAAAGATTCCTCCAGTTATGTGTTCGGCAGCAACAACGGGCTTAATACCTCTACGGCGCACAACGTAAACATGCGCGTGGAATCGGATATTGATTCTTTCTATTCATTGATCGTTACCCCCAACCTTATTTTCAATAACGGCGAAACCCAGTCCGGGCGGCTCAGTACCACGCTCAATAATAATCTGGATACCGTAAACACCAACCGCAGTACTACATTTACGGAAACGAAAACGCCCACCATCAACACGGGGGCACTCTTCCGCAGGAAGTTCCGGAAAAAGGGCCGTACGCTCAGTGCCAACTTCAATATAGCGTATAATAACAGCGATGTTACCACCTTCAACGAAGCCTACACCCGTTTTACGGAGAATCTGCTAACCCGCCTCGATACGATCGATCAGAAAGTGCAGGCGGAAAATATGTCGAGGAATTATGGTATGCGCATCAGTTATACGGAGCCTGTATTCCGCGACCGTTTCCTCGAGATCAATTACGGGTACAATAATTCGTTCAGCTCATCTGACCGGTATACCTGGGACAGGAGCAAGCCTGGCGGGGAATACGACATCCTCAATGATAGTTTAACGAACCATTTCAATAACCTCAACGCCTATCATCAGGTGGGCCTTAACCTGCGGACGGAAAAACTGAAGTACAACTACACCCTCGGCTTCAACGTACAGCAGAATAATCTGGAAAGCCGCAACCTTACCAAAGGGGAGACTATTGCGCAGCGTACTACCAACTTCTCTCCTACGGCGCAGTTTGCATATAATTTCTCTCAAAACAAACGGCTGAAAATGTCGTACCGGGGAAATACACAGCAGCCTACGATGGATCAGTTGCAACCCGTACCGGACCTTACGAACAGGCTGCTAATCCGCCTCGGTAACCCTGATCTGAGGCCTTCTTTCAACAACATGCTCAACATCACGTATAATACTTTCAACAAAGAAAATTACCGCAGCTTTTTTGTGGGGATGACGGGGATGATGCACATGAACAAGATCGTGAACCGCAATACCCTTCGGCCAGACGGGGTGCAGATCGTGCAGCCGGTGAATATGAACGGTAACTACTCCCTCAATGCCTTTGCGGTAACGGGCCTGCCACTGGATAAGTCGCAGAAGCTGGCATTTAACTTTACGACAGAGGTAGGTTACCGCCGCGACCCCAGTTATGTGAACGAGCAGAAGAATTTCACGAATAACCTGACGGTAGGGCAAACCGTGAATTTCAACATGACGGTGAAAGACAAATTCTTTTTAGGATCGGAGGCAAGGGTGAATTACAATGATGCCCGCTTCTCCGCCAACCCCCAGAACAATGCGAAGTACTTTAACTACGACCTTAACCTCGATGCCAGCATCCAATTGCCGTGGGATGTGGTAGTGGCTTCACAGGTGCATTATACCGCTACTACGGGGCGCGGAGAGGGGTACAATCAGCAGTTTACCCGTATCAACAGTTCTGTGGCGAAAACGTTCCTGCCAAAGCGCCAGGGCATCCTTCGCTTCCAGGTGTACGACCTGCTGAACCAGAACGTGAGTGTGAACCGCACGGTGGCCGACAACTACATTGAAGATTCGCGGAACATGGTGCTCCGCAGGTATTATATGCTATCCTTCACCTGGATCTTTAACCGTTTCGGCGGGCAAAACGCCAGCCAGCAGACCATGCGGTTCTGATGAGGCTACTCCGGTACTCCATGCCCCGGCGTATTACGGTACATTGCTAACGGGCATGCCGGTTACTGCTGTATTTGTACAGCAGGATGCGGATGTAATGCATGTGTTTTATTCGGAAAAGGCTTTGCGGGAGCGTGAATTGCCGGTGCTGGCGGAAAAAATCCTCCGGCCTGCCCACGGATATTACGGAAGATGTGATCCGGGGAGTGGCTCTGGGGTTAGGGCTGGCGCCTTACAAATCGTTAAATATGCGCTTCTTCCCCTGTGTTTGCCAGTAATTGGAGAGGTAAACAACGAGGCGCGCAATGGTGAAGGTAGGGATGAAATCGAGTCCGGGAAACAGCTCTTCAATGAAGTTGAAGGCGCCACCGAAAAGGCCTACAGGGCCGCCGAAAAGACGGTAGAAGACTACTGCCGAAATTGGCGCCCAGATCACATCACTCACTTCCCCAAACAGCGGAACCGCATAGCTGGCAAGGCCTATCAGGTCCATCACCACGCAAACGATGAGATTTGGAGTAGATTTTCGTTCCATACGCACGGGTTTTATATATATAATCAAATAGCCCGCCAAAATGTTACACTTCGCAGGGCGGCACATTTCACTAATTCCCCCAAATCCTTGCCCATGCTGCCTGTATATACGAATGCAACTGGTCATTTGGATGTGTGCCGCCGCTATTATGCAGTCAATATTTCCGGCTTGCATTCAGCGGGAAAAAAGGGTACTTTCACTTTCTGTAAAACCGTCCCCGTTATGACAACACCTTCATCCCGCAGAGATGCGATCAAAAAAGTAGCGACTATGGCATTGGCAGGCACCACTCTTTCCTCCCTTACCCAGCGCGTTTCCGCCCACGAAGCTGCCGTGGGAGCGCCACTGAAGGGTAAAGTGAATCACTCGGTTTGCGCCTGGTGTTATGGAAGCATTCCACTTGAAACCCTCGCCAAATCGGCCCGTGACATGGGAATCAAGAGCATCGAGATCATCTCGCCCGAACAGTTCGAGACGATTAAGAAATACGACCTCACCTGCGCCATGGTGGGCGCCATCAATAAAGATTGGGGTATTTCCCGCGGCTGGAACCGCCCGGAGCACCACAAACCACTGGTGGAATTCTATCAGGGTTTGATCGACAAGACAGCGGCTGCGGGTTTCACCAACCTCATCTGCTTCTCCGGAAACCGGAATGGACTGAGCGATGAGCAGGGCATCATCAACTGCGCAGAAGGCCTCAAACAGGTAATAGGTTATGCAGAAAAGAAAAAGGTGACCCTGGTAATGGAACTCCTGAACAGCAAGGTAGACCATAAAGATTACCAGTGCGACCACACTAACTGGGGCGTGGAGCTTTGCAAGGCTGTAGGATCAGATAGCTTTAAACTGCTCTACGATATTTACCACATGCAGATCATGGAAGGAGACGTTATCCGTACCATTCGTGAGAACCAGCAATATATAGCCCACTACCATACAGGTGGTGTGCCGGGCCGGAATGAGATTGATGAAACGCAGGAACTGTTTTACCCCGCAATCATAAAAGCGGTGGTAGATACCGGCTTTAAAGGGTTCGTGGCGCAGGAGTTTGTCCCCAAGCGGGAAGATAAACTGGCCTCCCTCCGCCAGGGCATCCAGATCTGCGATATTTAAGACGGGCTAGACGCGGGTTTTCTGCCAGTCGTGGCGGAGCATCCCCATCACCACCATGTCTACATACTGCCCATGTAACTTAGCACTTTCCCGTAAAATGCCTTCGCGCGCAAAGCCCAGTTTAATGGGTATTTGCGCGCTTTTGTCGTTTTGGAGGACAAAGCGGATCTCCACCTTATTCAGCCGCAGGGTGGAAAATGTATAATCGATGAGGGCGCGGCAGGCTGCTGTTACAATGCCTTTACCCTGATGGGAATTCACGATCCAGTAACCTATCTCTGCTTTCTGCAGGATGTGATCCCAGCCATGGAGGTCTATAACGCCGCAGAGCACATCGTGGTGCCAGATGCCGAAAGCCACGGCTTCCTGCTCATCCGATTTCCGGAGCATGAGTTCAATAAACCGGTGGGAATGATCTTCTGATGTGTTGTAATCCACCCAGGGCAGGTAACGCCGGAGGGTTTTGCGGGAATCATGTATCAGCCGGAAAAGGGCCGGCGCATCTTCCGTTTGCAGTTGGCGCAGCCGGATATCGGTATTGACTGGTATTTCTAGCATATGGTAGGGCGGGTAAACATAATAAAACCGGCTAAAAATACCAACAGGTAACCCACCCGGAGGCAAGTTACCTGTTGATTTTGATTATGACGGTACTGTACTACGCTTAGTTTCTGCTGAAAAGCTGTTGTTTAGCCATGTCCGATACTACTTTGTTTGTATATACCACTGCCATACGCTCGGCGGAGGCGGGGTCAAAGGTTTCGGTCTGGATGGAGTAAAGCAGCTGCTTGTCGCGGATGCTATACAGGTTGCTTTCCAGGAAGTAACGGGTATTGGTGGTATAATAACCGGGTTCATATACCCTGCCGTACATCCAGTTGTAGTAACCCCACCAGCGGCCGTAATAGGGTCCGCCGAACGGGCCATACATACCGCTGTTGCCGGGTACATAACTCTTCTCTTTCGATTTGTCGAGCATCACAATCGTCAGCACATTATCGATATCGCCTTTCCGGAGCTTGTTCAAAGCCTGTTCTTCCTTCAGTCCTTTGAATGCCTTAGGCCCGAATTCATCGTAGGCGGAAACGGCCAGGTATCCCTGCTTTTTAAGTGCGAGTACCATTTCTTTTTCCATTTGCCCACGCAATCTTCCTTCGCGGTCGTTTACGAGGCCGAGTACCATGATCTTCTGGCTTTTATCCAGCGAAGTTTGCGGTTCTTTCCAGGAAGATGTCACTTTTGTGCTGGAGCAGGCGCCGAGGAATAACACCAGTCCGGTTAATATCCCTGCGCTCAGTAGTTTCATCTTGGTCTTCATCGTATTGGTGTTTTAGTACCTGTTAGACGTTGAAAGGGAAGCAAAAGATACAGGCAGCAGTGGGTTTTAACATTACTTTCACCGAACTGTTAAGGTATTGTAAATGATTGTAATGCAATGGGTTAACACAATAAAAATGAGTGTTTTCCGTTAGGGCGGGCTTCATATGAAAGCTTAGTGGTTGATTGATGCAATCCAAGCTTATTCAAGCTTGTTTCAAGCTTATTACCAGGTAAGGACTGGCTAATACCAAGCTGGTATCAAGCAATAATTGTGCATAAAACATGCATAATCTATTCTGAAACTATACTGAAACCATGCTGGAACATAACTGAAACTGTGGAGATGAGGTGGACTTGATGTGGAGATGAAGTGGACTTGAGGTGGACTTGAGGTGGACTTGATCAGGAGGTGAGATTCATTAAAAACAGGGGAAAATCCGGTGTAAGGTGAAGGTTATGTGGGAATTAAATATAAGGAAAATAATTCGGATTGACGGCGTGTGAAAAGGACAATTTTTGATATAAAACGGGTAAAACGAAAACTGCCGGCGCAGTGGCCGGCAGTGTATATAAATGCTGGTAAAATCAGTAATTGATCACCTGTTCCTGGATAGTTTCCGGGATGTTGCGGTACTCGTACAGCTGGTTGCGCAGCTGCGGCTCAAAGCCGGCTTCACGGATAGCATCCTGCATGGAGCGGTAGGTGAAACGGTGGGGTGCTCCTGCGGCACTCACCACGTTTTCTTCGATCATAATGGAGCCGAAGTCGTTGGCGCCGGCATGCAGGCACAATTGCGCTACCTGCTTGCCCACGGTAAGCCAGGAGGCCTGTATATTTTTGATATTGGGCAGCATGATGCGGCTCATGGCGATCATGCGGATGTATTCTTCTGCAGATGAGGTGTTATGTACACCACGCACACGGGCGAGGAGGGTATCCACGTCCTGGAAGGTCCAGGGGATGAAGGCGGTGAATCCGTAATGCCCTTCAGGCTTTTCGGACTGTACCTGCCGGATATCGACGAGGTGTTCGAAACGTTCCAGCACGGTTTCCACGTGGCCGAACATCATGGTGGCGGAAGACGCGATGTTGAGTTTATGTGCAGCCCTCATTACATCGAGCCACTCAGCAGCGCCGCATTTGCCTTTTGAAATGAGGCGGCGAACACGGTCGTTGAGGATCTCGGCACCGGCACCGGGGAGGGAGTCCATCCCGGCTTCCTGCAATGCGCGGAGTACTTCGATGTGGGTGCTTTTTTCGAGCTTGGTAACGTGCGCCACTTCGGGGGGGCCGAGGGTGTGGAGGCGCAGCGTGGGATACAGCTGTTTGAGCTGGCGGAAGAGGTTTACATAGAAGCTGAGGCCCAGCTCGGGGTGGTGGCCACCCTGCAGGAGCAACTGATCGCCCCCGTACTTCAGCGTTTCTTCTATCTTAACCTTATATTCCTCAATATCAGTGATATATGCTTCTTTATGACCGGGTATCCGATAGAAGTTGCAGAACTTGCAGTTGGCGGTACAAACGTTCGTGGTATTAACGTTCCTGTCTATCTGCCAGGTTACCTTGCCGGAAGGTACCTGCTGTTTCCTCAACTCATTCGCAATTTCCATCAGTTCGGCCAGGGGCGCGTGCTGAAACATGAAAACGCCTTCTTCCGCTGTCAGAAATTCGAACCGTTGTGCTTTTCCGTATAAATCCTGTAATTGCATCTTAGCAGCAAAGGTAGGCTATCCCCATAAATTATTTTGCCGCTTGTAAGATTTCGGCGCGGTGGGAAACGGAGGAAGTGTTAAATTTAACAGGAAGGGGCGGCAATCGTCCCCGCACCTTTCCTCAAATCAATATGGGAGCCAAATCCATTTTTCACGTTATCATCCTGATCCTGAGCCTGCTGTATGTCCCTTGTAGATTATCCGCCCAGGATACCGAAAGCACCAAAGAACAACCCGAAGCACGGCTGATCACCCGCTTCCCCTTCAAGCAGTATTACGGGGGCGTGGTTGTATTGTCTGCCCGGCTCAACGATCATCCGGACACCCTCCAGTTTCTCCTGGACACGGGTAGCGCCGGCATCTCGCTCGATACCACTACCTGCATCCGCCTCGGCCTCAAACTCACCCCATCCGATAAAGTGGTGCGGGGGCTGGTAGCCAGCAAAAATATCGTGTATGCGGCGGATAATACCCTGCACCTGCCCGGCCTCAGTGCAGACAGTCTTGATTTTCATATCAACAATTACGAACTCATCAGCCAGGTATACGGCATCCAGATCGATGGCATCATCGGATACAGTCTCCTCTCCCGCTATATCATGCAGGTAGATTATGACAAGGAGGAAATATCCATGTATACCAACGGCGCTTTCAAATACCCCCGTGGCGGGCATATGCTGAAGCCTAACTTAACTTTCATTCCCGTTATCACCGCACCGCTCCGCAGCGGCAAGCGGAACATCAACCACCGCTATTATTTCGACACCGGCGCCGGGATGTGCCTGCTGCTCAGTACTCAGTTCGTGAAAGACAGCTCGCTGCTCGTGAAGCGTAAAGCCAAGGTGATACCCACCGAAGCGCAGGGCCTCGGGGGTAAAATGCAGATGTACATCACCACCATGTCTGAATTCCGGATCGGCAACTATAACTTCCGCAACGTACCTACATACCTGTTTGACGATATTACCAATATTACCTCCTACCCTTCGCTGGCGGGCATGGTGGGTAATGATCTGTTGCGGCGCTTCAACCTTACCCTCAATTACTCCAGGAAGGAGATCCACATCATTCCCAATACCCACTACCGTGATCAGTTCGATTATTCCTACACAGGGCTTATCATTTACCTGATCGATAACCGGATTGAAGTAACGGACGTGATCCGCAATTCACCGGCGGAAAAGGCGGGCTTTAAAGTGGGCGATGTTATCCTCGCCATCAACAATAATTTTACCACGAACCTCCAGCTATACCGCGATATCCTCAAGAACATCGGCACGCGCCCCAAGCTGCTCCTCATGCGTAACAACGAGCTGATGGTAAAACAGCTGCCTATCCGCAGTATATTGTAAGCAACGGCTTTTGTCGTAGATTTGCATGTTTCGGCCCGCCATTGCGGCGGATGCCGCCATTAATTTTATATATTCGGCATATGGTTCATTTCTCAAAGTTTACGCTGGATAACGGATTACGCGTGATCGTGCATGAAGACGTAACTACTCCCATGGCAGTGGTGAACGTATTGTACGATGTAGGCGCGCGGGACGAAGACCCCCGCCAGACCGGCTTTGCACATTTATTCGAGCACCTGATGTTTGGCGGCAGCGTCAACATCCCTGAATACGACGAACCACTGCAAATGGCCGGTGGAGAAAACAATGCATATACTACGAACGACCTTACCAACTATTATATAGAGCTGCCTGCAGAAAATCTGGAAACTGCTTTCTGGCTGGAAAGCGACCGTATGCTCTCCCTCGCTTTCTCAGAAAAGAGCCTCGAAGTGCAGCGCAAAGTGGTAACGGAAGAATTCAAGGAGCATTACATCAACAAGCCATATGGCGATGTTTGGCATAAGATGCGTGAGCTGGCTTACTCCACACACCCCTACCGCTGGATGACCATCGGGAAGGAATTGAAGCATATCGAGGATGCGAAGCTGGAAGATGTGAAATCTTTCTTCTTCCGCCACTACCGCCCCTCCAACGCCATACTCGTAGTGGCAGGTAAGGTAACGCATGCGCAGGTGAAAGAACTGGCGGAGAAGTGGTTTGGCGACATCCCCAGTGGTGAACGCTATGTGCGCCACTTGCCGGCAGAGCCTGTTCAGGATAAAGCCCATTTACTCGAGATCAAATCGAAAGTGCCGCTGGATGCCTTGTATAAGGCATACCATATGCCTTCGCGCATTGATCCCAGGTATTATGCGGCCGATCTGGTGAGTGATGTGCTCAGCGGCGGCGGCTCCTCCCGCCTGCACCAGGCGCTGGTGAAAGAAAAGAAACTATTCAGCAATATCGATTGTTATCACTTCGGCAGTCTGGATGCCGGCCTGATGGCCATTGAAGGCAAGCTGGTGAAGGGTGTGAAAATGAAAGATGCGGAGAAAGCGGTGGAAGAAGAACTGGATAAGTTACGCAACGAGCTTATTCCGGAACGTGAGCTGCAGAAGGTGAAGAACAGGGTGGAAAGCATGCTGGCTTTTGAAGACATGGGTCTCCTCTCCCGTGCAAACAACCTGGCTTTCTACGAGCTTATCGGCGATGCCAGTGATATGAACACGGAGTTCGCCAAATACGAATCAGTAACCGTGACGGATATCCGGGAACAGGCGCAGGCCATCTTTGCCGCCAGCAATGCCAACACGATCCATTATTACGCAGGAAATTAAGACTATGATCAACAGAAGACAGGCCCCCGCAATAAAAGACGCAGTAAATTTCGATATACAACTCAAGCCGCTGGAGCAGTTCCGGCTGGATAACGGCATCCCCGTGTACGTAGTACGCTCCTCGGAGCAGGAAACGCTGCAGCTGGAACTGGTGTTCCCCGCAGGCAGCTGGTACGAATCAGAGAACCTGGTAGCCTCTACCACTAATTTTCTCATGAAAAATGGTACCAGCGCGCACTCTGCCCTTGAGATCAATGAAATGACGGAGTATTATGGTGCTTACCTGAACCGCAATTGCTTTCATGAGAACGCTACTTATACCCTTCATTGCCTTAGCCGCCACATTCCGGACCTGCTGCCTACACTGCAGGAAGTGATCCTCGACCCGGCCTTCCCGGAGCAGGAGCTTGCCATCTTTATCCAGAACATGAAGCAGAAGCTGGCTGTAAACCTGCAGAAAAGTGAGTTTGTAGCCAACCGGCATATCGATAAATACCTCTTCGGAGAATTTCATCCATACGGCCGCGTGAGCAGCATGATGGCGTACGATGCCCTGCAAACCGAAAGCCTCCGCGGGTTCTACCAGCAGCATTATACATACAGCAATTGCAAGATCTTCCTGGCGGGTAATTTACCCGACAATATTATTCCCCTGCTGAACCAATATTTTGGTACTACACAGTGGAACGGTGAGCGGCATAACATCCGTCCGGAAATGCCAATCCTGCCTTCGGAAGAAAAGAAGTACCGGATCTTCAATGATGAAAGTGGCGTGCAGGGAAGTATCCGTGTTGCACGGCCTTTCCCGAACCGCTACCACCCTGACTTTCCGAAGATGCTTGTGCTGAACACCATATTCGGCGGGTATTTCGGATCGAGGCTGATGAGCAATATCCGGGAAGAGAAAGGGTATACTTATGGCATCCAGTCGCAGCTGTATAACTTCCGCCAGGCCGGCGCAGTGAACATCACTACAGAGGCCGGGCGCGATGTATGTGAAAAAGCCATAGCGGAAATATATCTTGAAATGGATAAGCTACGCAACGAGCCTATACCGGAAGAAGAGCTGAGCCTCGTGAGGAACTTTATGATCGGCTCCATCCTTGGTGACCTCGATGGTGCTTTCCAGGTGATACAGCGGTGGAAGAATCTTATCCTGAACGACCTGGATGAAAATTACTTCTACAACAACATCCGCACCATCAAAACGATCTCTGCGGAAGAGCTGCAGCAACTGGCACGCCAGTATCTCAGCCCCGAAGATTTTTATGAACTGATCGTAATTTGATAGCGGCACTGCTAAACAATCAGCATGCTTTTTGTGTATTTTGTATAAAGCACTAACACCTTATCCAATGTTAGGAATTATTATCCGGCTACTCGTAACGGCGCTTGCGGCGCTGCTGACGGCCTATTTGCTTCCCGGCGTTAAGCTTCAGGATTTTACCACTGCACTGTTGCTTGCAATTGTGCTGGGACTGCTGAACCTCATCGTAAAACCTATTCTGGTGATCCTCACCCTGCCGGTAACGGTAGTTACGCTGGGCCTGTTCCTGCTGGTGATCAATGCACTTATCGTACTATGGGCCAGCAGCCTCGTGAAAGGATTTAAGGTAGACAGTTTTTGGTGGGCACTGCTGTTCAGCGTGGTGCTATCGCTCATCAGCAGCTTCATGATGTCGCTCGGGCCGGAAGATAAAATGGATTGATCAGCGGCCCAGCCGTACCACCTGCCCCTTCCGGGTACCGTTATGTTTCCCGTTCTCTATCGTTATCTCACCATTTACAATTACATGGCTGAACCCGGTTGAATACTGGTGCGGCTGTGAGAAGGTAGATAAGTCTTTGACCGTGGCGGGGTCGAATATCACGATATCCGCCATAAATCCGGGAACCAGCAGTCCACGTTGAGACAGGCGGAACTTCTGCGCCGGGAGCGATGTCATTCTGCGGATCGCTTCTTCCAGCCCCAGCACTTTTTCTTCCCGCACATATTTACCCAGCACTCTTGCATTGGTACCATAGCCCCTGGGGTGCGGCATACCCACATTAAACTCGCGGATGCTTGCATCGGAAGCAAACATATTGAAAGGGTACTGCATGATCCGCTTCACATCATCTTCACTCATCCCGTGAAATACCATGCCCGCACTGCCTTGCTGCACCAGGTCCAGCACGGTTTCCACTTCATTGGGGATCGTGGTCTTCCTTCCTTTCAGCTTATTGATTTCAGAGATATTCTTCCCATTAAGTGTGGTATCGGCTTCGAAGTAGGCCACTACGGCATAGTCGAGGTTTTTGAGGCGGCGCTTTTTGTAAATGCCCGTCATTTCTGCGGTTATCTTTTTACGTATAGCCGGTGTGGTGAGGCGGTACACAACGGAATCGTTCCCGCCGGAAAGTGCCCAGTCGGGCAGCATGGTGCGTAAGCTGGTGCTGCTTGCGGTATAAGGGTATTGGTCGATGGTAACTTCCAGCCCTTCGCGCCGTGCCTTTTCGATCATGGCGATGGTGACTTTGGATCGGCCCCAGTTTTGCTTTCCCCCGATCTTGAAGTGGGATATTTCCACAGGTATGTTGGCCTGCCTGCCGATGGTAAGCGCTTCTTCGATGGCGGCTTCCACGGCATCGCCCTCATTACGCATATGCGTGGCGTATAGTCCGCCATACCGTGCGGCGGCTTTGGCGAGGCCCACTACTTCCGGCGTTTGGGCGTAGTTGCCGGGTACGTAGATGAGTCCGGTGCTGAGTCCAACCGCGCCGTCTTTCATTGCTTTTTCCACGAGGGCTTCCATACGCAGCTGCTCCCCGGGAGTGGGGCGGCGGTCGGTACTGCCCATCACGGCACGGCGCACATCGTTATGCCCGATGAGTGATGCCACGTTGATGGAAATGGTCATACTGTCCAGCTGCCGGAAATACCGGCCGAGGTCGGTGTTGGAAGATCCGCAGTTACCCGTTACCACGGTGGTAACCCCATCGAGGAGGAAGCTTTCGGCGGTAGGGACTTTAAACTCGTCTTCTTCGATATGCGTATGTACGTCGATGAACCCGGGCGCCACAATACGGCCGCCGGCATCAATGATCTTATTGGCACGGAGGGTTTGCGGCTGGCGGGTTACGGCGAGGATGCGCCCGTCCTTTACAGACACTTCTCCATAGTACCAGGAGTTACCGGTGCCGTCTGCAATGCGTGCATTACGGATGAGAATATCGGCATCAGACTGTGCATGGCAGGCCAGTGCGGCAAAGAGTACGGGGAGCAGGATAAACGTTCTTTTCATGGTTCCGGGTTTAGCTGGAGTGGTCTGCCATAATCTTCCATTCGCCATTGATCTGGCGGAGTATGATGGAGAAATGCCCCGCCAGGTTTCCGATGCTGCGGGTGAGCTTCCACTTGCCAACTACAAAATACGCATCGGGAGCGAGCTTTTTGAATTCCAGCAGGTCGAACGCCAGGGTGCCCATGCCTTCCTTGCCGGGGTATGCTTTTTTGTAATTGTCGAGCGTAGCCTGCCAGCCGTAGGTAAGACCTTTACTGCCGATGAACAGCAGGCTGTCAGATTTCCAGTAGGTGTCCATAAAGCTTACGATATCGCCTTTGTTCCATGCATTGAGCTGTGCCTGCATGAGCTGGCGAATGCGTGCTTCGGCGGGGTCCTGGGCAATGGAAGCTGCCGATACGGCCAAAAAGAGGATGGCAGATAAAAGGAGTTTTCGCATGTGTTGATGGTTGTACGCATGAAAATAAGGAAATCCCGCCGGGGCAGGTATTTTTTGCAGCGATTTCCTGTTCTAAGGATGGCCCCGCTGAAGTAACAGGTGCGGGATAAAACGAGAGAAGCCAGTGCCGCGGAGGTTCCGGCTTTTTTGTGGCCGGTTTCCGTGGTTTCCTGTTTATATAATTATGTATAGTGTTGGTTATCATATTCAAAGCAGTAGAAAGTCGTATGTTTTTATATAGAAAAGTTTAACGGTTTTTATGGGTTTTCCATTCCGGGATTGTTCTACCTTTGCACCACTACAAAAATTTTGCATTATGCCCGGATTTGAACTATTTGGAGCTGAAGAGAAAAAGGAAGTGAACGATGTCCTGGAGACAGGGATTTACATGCGTTACGGATTCGACGGTCCCCGTAAAGGGATCTGGAAAGCGAAAGAACTGGAACAGGCGCTTTGCGAGCGTTTTAACGTGCAATATGCGCAGCTGACCTCCAGCGGCACCACTGCCCTTACTACCGCTATGGCTGCCCTCGGGCTGGGTGCGGGAGACGAGATCATCATGCCCACCTTTACCTTCGTAGCCAGCTTCGAAGCAGTGCTTTCTGTAGGCGCTACACCCGTGCTGGTAGATGTGGACGATACCATGACGCTGGCTCCTGATGCCGTGCGCGCTGCTATCACCCCCCGCACCAAATGCGTGATGCCCGTTCACATGTGCGGTTCCATGGCCGACATGGATGCACTGATGGACATCTGCCGCGAACATAACCTCATATTGCTGGAAGACGCCTGCCAGTCTACCGGCGCCACCCATAAAGGCCGCGCCCTCGGTTCCATCGGGCATGCCGGCACTTTCTCATTCGACTTCGTGAAAACGATCACCTGCGCCGAAGGCGGAGCGATCATCACCAACGATAAAGACGTTTATACCAAATGCGATGCTTACTCCGATCATGGTCACGACCACCTCGGCGGGGCAGACCGTGGCGCAGATGGCCACCCGCACCTTGGTTTCAATTTCCGCATTTCCGAACTGCACGCAGCTGTGGGCCTCGCGCAGATCCGTAAGCTGGACCGCTTCCTTGCCATCCTCCGTAACAACTACGGTATCATGAAAGAAGCGCTGGCAACAGTTCCACAGGTGGAGTTCCGCCGTATCCCCGATCCTGCGGGCGACAGCTGCACCCATCTTTCCTTCTTCCTCCCCGACCTGGATACTGCCCGTGCTGCCGCCAAAGCCATTAAAGCTGCCGGCCTGCCTGCATTCCACTGGTTCGATAATAACTGGCACTATTTCCGCAAGTGGAACCACCTTCAGGAAGGTGCAACCCTCACCAAATTCCCGGAACAGCTGGCGAAAGACCTGGCCGCATACCAAACCAAACAATTCCCCGCTTCGGACGCCATCATCAGCCGTTGCATCTCTTTCCCCATCAGTCTTGCATGGACAGACGAGGAAGTGCGCGAGCGTGCTGAGAAACTGACGGCTGCCGTTAAAAGCGTGTTGTAATATTAAACTTCCGGCATGAAGAAAATCGCATTGATCCCGGCGCGGTACGCCGCCACGAGGTTTCCCGGCAAAATGATGGCAGTGCTCTCCGGCAAAACCGTTATCTGGCGCACCTACGAATCTACCCGTGATACCGGTGTGTTCGACGAAGTGATGGTGGTAACCGACAGCGACATCATTTATGAAGAAATCACCCGCAATGGCGGGATAGCCATCATGAGCCAGCGCGAGCACGAAAGCGGTTCTGACCGTATCGCAGAGGCCGTGGAAAGCCTTACCGATGTGGATATCGTTGTGAATGTTCAGGGCGATACGCCCTTTACCCGCCGCGAGCCGCTGGAAAAGCTGTTACAGGTATTTGAAGGAGAAGCCGGCAAAAAAGTGCAGGTGGCATCCCTCATGCAGGAGCTGAAAGATTGGAAAGATATTGAAGACCCCAACTTCGTAAAGGTTGCGGTAGACAAGGATTTCAACTCACTCATGTTCTCCCGCTCCGTGATTCCTTACCCGCGTGATAAGAACGTGCCTACCGTTTACTACGAGCATATCGGCATCTACGCCTTCCGCCGCGAAGCCCTGCTGCAGTTCACCCGCACGCCCATGACGCCGCTGGAAGCCGCGGAAAAAGTAGAATGCCTGCGCTATCTGGAAATGGGTATCCCCCTGAAAATGGTGGTTACCGATTATATGGGCGTAGAAATCGATACACCGGAAGATCTCGACAGAGCCTCCAAATTGCTGGACCAACCGTAAACACAAAAAATCTGGGATAAAACATGAAATTCAGAAACTTTAAACTGGTAGGATACGTCATTTTCGGACGGGGTGCCTTTAATCAGCTCGATGAGATCATCGCCCCGCGCCGCAAAGGTGATGCACCGATGATATTTTTTGTGGACCATTTCTTTGAAGGCAACCAGCCCTTCGTTTCCCGCATTCCCCTGCGCGGAAAAGACAAGGTTGTTTTCATCGACGTAACGCATGAGCCTAAAACCACTTACGTAGACCGCCTGCGCGATGAGCTGAAAGCCGAATTCGGTGAAGTAAGCGGCATCATCGGTATCGGTGGCGGCTCCACCCTCGATATGGCGAAAGCAGTATCCCTCATGATGACCAACCCCGGCTCTTCGGCCGATTATCAGGGTTGGGACCTCGTGAAACTGCCCGGTGTTTATAAAGCCGGCATCCCTACCCTTTCCGGAACCGGTGCCGAAGTGAGCCGCACAACCGTGCTCACCGGGCCTACCCGCAAACTGGGGATGAACTCCGATTTCACTCCATTCGACCAGATCGTTCTGGATCCCGAACTGATCGCCAACGCGCCGGTAAACCAGCGTTTCTATACCGCTATGGATTGCTACATCCATTGCATCGAATCACTGGAAGGTACATTCCTGAATGCTTTCAGCCGCTCCTATGGCGAAAAGGCACTGGAACTCTGCCAGGAGATCTATCTGAAGAAAGACCGCTGGGACGAAGATTCCGACGAGAAGCTTATGATGGCATCCTATGCCGGCGGTATGAGCATCGCCTATTCACAGGTAGGCGTGGCCCACGCAGTGAGCTACGGACTCAGCTACCTCCTCGGTACCAAACACGGCGTAGGCAACTGCATCGTATTCGACAAGCTGGAAGAGTTTTACCCTGCAGGTGTGAAGGAATTTAAGCTGATGGTGGATAAACACCAGGTAGAAATTCCCCAGCACATCACCAAAGGCCTCAGTGATGCTGACTTCGAAACAATGATCGACGTATCGATGGGCCTGGCTCCGCTTTGGGAAAATGCCCTCGGTAAAGACTGGCAAACACTCATGACCCGCGATCGCCTGCGCAAGCTGTACGAAAAACTGTAATACTTCCTGAAGGAAAATCATACAAAGAGGCTGCAGGACGCTATGGCGATGCAGCCTCTTTTTTTAAAACCCTGATGCATGGAACCCACTAAAAAACTCACCGAGCAATACACCGCGGTACTCCTGAAAGTGAAAGAGCGCCGTACAGCCTGGCAACAGCAGGCCAAGCCTTTCCTTATACAGCACCTCAATGAAGTAATTGCCCGCCACCCGCTCAACTGGAAGGCCGGCGCCAATGAAATGATGCAGGGCCTCGAGGCAGTGTACCTCCTTTTCGACCACGAACCCAGCGGAATTGTGGAACAATCGCCGTTCAGCGTGGTGCAGAAAATGAAGATCGGCGGGTTCCTGTCGTTCTCCCAAACCCGTAACGGGCAGATCGTAGTGTGGATCAGCTTCCCTTTCATAGACGGGATGACGGAGGAAAAGCCCCGGAACGAAACCCTCGATACCCTGGAGCCGGGAGAGCTGACCGCAGAATCGGTAGACCGGTTTATCGGGAAGTTCCTCGAAGAAATGATTCAGTGGGAAGATGATGCCCGCGACGAGATCGGATTTATCCGTAAGCGGGATTGACCGTCGTCATCATTTAATTGCTGACAGAGTACGAACTTTGTATCATGCACGACATCAGACACAGTGAAGATATCCGGCTGCTGGTAAATACCTTCTACGACAAAATCCGTGAGGATGCGTTGCTGGGACCAGTTTTCAATGAGCGCATAGCGCCGGAAGCGTGGCCCGCACACCTGGAAACCATGTATAAATTCTGGGGATTACAGCTGCTGGGAGAAAAAGAGTATTTCGGTGCCCCTTATGCCAAGCACCGCACGCTGCCGGTAGATAAGCCTCATTTCGACCGCTGGATGGAACTCTGGACTGCTACTGCAGATGAATTATTCAGTGGCCCGCGGATAGCTACCGCCAAAGTAAAAGCCGCTGCCATAGCCCAGGTGTTTCTGGGTAAGATGCGATTTGAGCGGGGGATTTTCGACTAGCTCCCCTCTTTAGCCCCCTCTTTCCTCCCCGCTTCCCATTGTTGTTGCTTCCCCTCCTGCCCACCTTAAGTATGGTTGTTTGGCACAAATGCGTATCAGCAGTGCCGAAAGTATCATTTACCTGCCGTCTTTCGTGAACATATCGGAAGGCAGAAATGTTAATGAATGTTGTAACCGTACCTGAACCGTCTTCTAAGCAATAGTTTTCCCTGTGACTGTCACCCCTTTGGGGTGTAACTCACTCATACCTTTGATTCACCACTCGAAAAACGGGCATATGAAAAACGCGACCCTCTTATTGACCTTTACAGCATTACTGGTTGGATTTACTCTCCAGAGCAAGGCACAGGCATCGGCATCAGCAACTGCCAATGCCACGGCAACCATTGTGACCCCGATTACAATTACCAAGAACACTGACCTGGAATTTGGGAACGTAGCGGTAAGTGCTACCGTGCCCGGCACGGTTGTAATGACTCCCGCAGCGGTGAGAACCCCCTCTGGCGGGGTAACGCTGCCTACCACCACCGGTACGGTAACTGCGGCTTCATTTCTCGTAGAGGGGGTAGATGGTTATGCCTATTCCATTACCCTGCCTTCCACCGCGGTAAACCTGGTTTTATCAGGCGCACCGGACATGACGGTAACTGCATTCACCAGCTCACCTTCCCTGAATGGATTGCTAACCGATGGAGAGCAGACATTAACTGTTGGAGGTACCCTGAATGTGGCTGCAGGCCAGCCGGCAGGTAACTATGCCACCTCAGTTCCGTTTACCGTAACAGTAAACTATAACTAATTCTCAGCCAAACCCAGCCGTCCGGGAGGTTTTTACAATTGCTTGTTGCTGCGTAGCTGCGGCCCGGACTTATTTTTTCCCAAATGTGATGACCCATGCCTTCCAAGCTCCGTTTACTAATCCGAATCATTACAGCAGTTCTCTTTTCCGGAGGATGTTTGAAAGCCCTTCCCCTTAAAGCCCAGGGTAATCTGCTCATTACGCCGATGCGTGTGGTTTTTGACGGGAAAAAGAAAATGCATGAACTCAACCTCGCCAATACCGGCTCCGATACCGCCCGTTACATCATTTCATTTATAGAGATCAGAATGCATGAAAACGGATCGTTCGAGCAGATTACCGAAGCTGACAGCGGGCAGCGCTTTGCCAGTCCGTTTGTACGCTTTTTCCCAAGAAGTGTTGTACTGCCACCTAATGAGGCCCAGCTGGTGAAGCTCCAGGTATATAATACCGGCGATCTGGAAAGTGGCGAATACCGGTCTCATCTTTACCTGCGGGCAGAACCCGTTGCCGCAGCCCTGGGCGACCAGACTAATCAGAAAGAATCTGCAGATGGAGGGATCTCTATCCGGCTTACGCCTGTTTTCGGTATTTCCATCCCCGTCATCATCCGAACGGGAGAGCAAAACGTGGAAGTGGGCCTGGACAGTTTACTGATGGCCGGAACACCTTCCGCGAAACAATTGCAGATTACTTTCAAAAGGAAAGGGAACATCTCCGTATATGGCGATGTAAGGGTAGATCATTTAACGCCGCAAGGCAAGCGTACACAGGTGGCGGAAATTAAAGGCGTGGCAGTTTATACGCCCACCACACAACGAAAACTGATGATATCGCTGGCAGCTGGTCCCGATTACAGGACGGGCAGGCTGGAAGTGACCTATATGACAGCACCGGAAAAATCCGAGACCCCACTGGCCTGGGCAGCATTAACGCTACGCCCATAAAATCCTGAAGGGTACAACACCATATGCATGAAAACCGTTTGCTATAGCCGATGGATATACCTGGCGCTGGCCTGTTGCCTTTTAGGTACGGGCGCTCTGCGCGCACAAACCACCAGCTGGAAAGGCACTACCAGCACCAGCTGGAGTACGGCCTCTAACTGGACCAACGGGATACCTTCCGCTACGGTAGATGCAATAATCGGTGACGCCAGTTTTACCGGAGGCTTCCAACCCACCATCTCAGCTTCCGCCGCCACCAAAAACCTGACGATTAGTGCCACCGGCTCACCGGTACTTACGATCTCAAAAGCACTCACCATTGCCGGGAACCTAACCCTTAATTCCGGCGGTACTATTTCTCACAGGGGCGTAACCGTTACTGTAAAAGGGAATTGGGCCAACAGCGGGGCATATACCGGTACTGCAACTTCAACAAGGGTCAACTTCGCCGGAGCAGCTCAAACAATTAGCGGTACCACCGTTACTGCCTTTAGGCGGGTGAGCGTTAATGCGGGCAGTATCGTGACCATGCAGGCGAACTTTTCAACGAACGTTAACCTTACCGTTAGCGGTACATTGATACCTGCAGAGAATGCCACGCCACCGGTAGTTTCCGGAACGGGAACATTAACCGTTGCTGCAACGGGTGTTTTACATGTAACTGCTGCCACGTACGCAGCTAATTATGCCAATACGGGAACTGTTTCCCTTTCCGCAGGTTCGGTAGTGGCATATAGTGCAACTACTAAAAACCAGACGGTCCGTAATAATCTTACTTACTCCACGCTGCGTGCTTCGGGAGCGGGGTTCATCAAGTCACTGGCAGGCAACCTCAATGCCATGAATGCCACCTCAACCGCTGCCGGGAGGATAGAAGTGGAATCAGGCGCCTTAGACCTCGTGGGTTTCACCGCCAACAGGGGTACTACAGTTACCGGAGGGGCGGTATTGGTTTTCAATGGCGCCACCCTTCGAATGTCTGCCTCCAACTTTCCCGCCAACTTTGCGGGGATAGACCTTCGTTTGTCGAGCACAGTAGAGTATTATGGCGGCGCACAAACGGTAACGTCCCAAACATATGGCAATCTCTTACTGACAGGTAATGCAGGAGCAGCGGTGAAAACACTGCCCGGAACGGCTTTCAGGGTAGAGGGGAATCTTACCGGTACCGTTGGTACCGCCACTTCGGTTTCTTTTACCGCCGCATCGGCCATTACAGTGAACGGGAGCGTCAGCATCGGTACCAGCACAACTTTCAATGGCGGAAGCTATGTACATAACATCGCCGGGAACTTCGCAGTGCAGGGTACATTTACCGGGGCAACGAGTACCATACGTATGGCAGGTGCCGGGGGCATCATCAGCGGTACCGGTACGCATAATTACTTCAACCTTACTTTCGCAGCCAGCAATATTACCGCAACAGCAGACGCCGCTATCAACGTTGCCGGCGATCTGGCGGATGTGGAGCCCGGAGCCTTTACGCATGCAACCGGTGGTACATTTACCATGAGCGGAGCCGCTAAATCCATCACCGGGCCTGATATTGTTTTCGACAACCTCGTTATTGCCACCGGCGCTTCCACCACCTTGGGCACTACAATCAGGGTCTCCGGCAATATGACGGTTACCGGCACTTTTACCGGCACGGGCGGTACGGTGGTAATGAGCGGAACGTCTAAAAGTCTTTTGGGAAGCGGCACCGCGGTATTTGGCACTTTACAGGCAACGGGCACTATTTCCACGGCCAGTAATTTTACCATCAACAACGCGCTGGATGTGGGGGGAAGCTTCACGGCCACGGCTAATACTGCCACCTTTGCCAGCACCAGCAGTGTAAGGGGAGCTGCGAATCTTTTCAACGTAACTGTCAACGGTACTTCCCTCACCATGGGAGCCAATGCAGTACTGGGAATTGCCGGTGTGTTTACTGTTACTGCCGGTACTTTTGATGTTACCTCCAATATACCCAACACGGTAATTTACAACGGAACTGCAGCTCAGTCCGTCAGAGCAGGGGCCTATCATCACCTCACCATCGGTGGCAGCGCTACAAAAACTGCTGCCGGCGCCATCACCGTGAATGGGGATATGAATATTGCCAACGGCGGTACTTTCAGTGCCGGGAGCGCAACGCATACTGTTTATGGTAACTGGGCAACGGCAGGCACTTTTACAGCCGGAACCGGTAACATTACTTTCGCCGGGACGCTGCCCTCCAACATCAGTGGTGCAAATACATTCGCTAATCTGACACTTGCCAAGGCGAGCAGCACAACACCCGTTAACCTGCTGAACACAACAACTGTTGCCACTGTAAATATGAATGTGGGATGGATGAATACCGGGAGTAATGCGATTATTATCACTACAACACGCACCGGCCCGGGCATCATCATGGGTACCATCACACGGCAACATGGGTTTACTTTGATAGGCGGTGTGTATGAATTTGAAAGCCCGAACAATACGCTTACCATCACGCTGTCTACATTACTGACATCCGTAACGGTCACTGTTAAAAAAGGGCCTGTAACGGACTTCACCGGTGGCGCGAGTATTAACCGGGAATACACCGTTTCCTCTACCGGCCTGCTGAATATTGCGCTGGCAACCCTGAAATTCCACTATGAAGATGATGAGCTGAACGGCAATACGGAAAGCACGATGAATGTGTGGCTGAACACAGGCGCCAGCTGGGCTTCGCAGGGGAAGTCAGGGAACAGTACAACGGATAACTGGGTGTCTGCAGGTGCATTATCAGCCATCAACGGGCGATGGACATTATCTTCTACTGCCAACATAGTTCGGTGGAACGGGAAGATCAGCAGCGACTGGAACACACTGGCCAACTGGTCTATACTTTCAGGCACGCCAACACGGCCGCCAGGCGCCAACGATATCGTGATCATTGGCGACTCCAATTTCCTCAATCAACCCGTTATCAGTACTAACGTTTCTATCAAAGGTCTCAACTTTGCCAGTGTGAAAGCTGCTACGCTCACCCTGAGCGGAGGTTCCCTCACTACAAGCGGCAACATTTCAGGCTCCTGGGCGGCGGATGCACAACATACCATCAACGCGGGAAGTCAGAATATAACAGTGAATGGCGACCTCCTCATGTCGGAAGGCACCAGCAACAGATCAATTAATCTGAATATTGGCAGCGGCAGTGTAAGCGTGTCGGGGAATGTACAGCAGCGTGGAAATGCTTCCCTGATCTTTTCTGGTGCAGGTACTTTGACCGTAGGAGGTAATTACAATTATACCGGCGGTACCTTCACGGGAGGCAGCGGCACGGTAGTATATAGCGGCAGCGGTACGCAGAATGTGGCCGGCGTCAATTACAACCATCTTACTTTTCAGAAAACAGGAGGCACCGCTTTGCTGGGTGGTGCATCGGTTATGACAGGTGATCTGACGGTGAATGGCGGGCAGTTTTCGCTGGAAGGCTTTAACCTCAGTGCAGTGAATGTGGCTGTCGCTTCCGGTGCTACATTACTGGGCAGCTCATCCTCCATCGGTGTTACGGGTAACTGGAGCAATGCAGGCACATTCTCCCCCGGCTCGGGCACGGTAACATTATCCGGCTCCGCAGCGCAGAATATTTCAGCTTCATCATTCAATCATTTCGTTGTAAATAAAAGCTCGGGAGCAGCATCGCTGACGGGTAATATCACTATGACCGGCAATCTTTCACTGACGGCAGGCAACCTGGCGCTTGGCACTTTTACTGCCAACAGAACTGCCACCGGCGGCTCCATGGAGATGGGAGCCGGTACCCTGCTCACGGTTGGCGGAAGTGCTAACTTTCCATCACTATTTTCTACGTATAGTCTGAATACCTCCAGTACCGTTCTGTTCAACGGAACGGCAGCGCAGGTGGTTCCGGGAGGCATTGCTTATGGCAATCTCGAATTCAGTAACGGCGGCGGCGCAGCTAAAACACTCCAGAACATTGCAACCATCAATGGCAATATTACTATTAATAGCGGCAGCACTTTCAGTGGTGATTTATATACTATCAATCTATACGGCAACTGGGCCAACGGCGGTACCTATACACCTGGTAGCAGCACTGTTACCCTGAACGGCGTATCCAAAACCATTACCGGAAGCACCATCTTTAACAGGGTAACTGTTTATGGCAGTTATGCCGTAGATGGAAGCAACTGCACCTACAACGGATTACTGAATGTTACGTCCTCCGGTTCATATGATGCGGGAGCAGGTGTGGCTACTGTGAATGGAGACCTCACCAACAGCGGGTCGCTTACAAGTAACGGCATCACTACCTTTACCGGTCTTCAGTTGCAAACGATCCGGTTCATTAATGCCGTGGTATCCAATTCCAGCGGTATCGTGAACTTTAATGGTAACGTGGCGCCGGTGCTTAATTCCACCAGCAGGCCCACTTATGCCACGCTCAACATCAATAATACCGCAGGTGTTACTGCCAGTGTGGGATGGAATGTGATGGTGGCGTTTAATATCAGTAACGGCGCCACTTTCAACAGCGGAAACGGCACACACAATATTTACGGCACTTTCACAAATAACGGTACCGTCACCAGCAACGGCACTATCAACTTTTTGCCCGCAGCTCCCAGTACTATACAGTTGACGGGCGCATCATTTTCCAGTAACGGGAACGTGGTGTTTGGAGGCACAGGTGCTATCTCAGTAACAGGTGCACCGGCATCGCTGAATAACGTAACTATCACCAACTCTTCCGGCGTAACACCTAATGCTAACTGGACGATGAACGGCAGCTTCCTCATCAGCAGCATAGGCGTGTTCAATGCAGGATCGTATACATTTACCGTGGGTGAAGATGTGGAAAGTAACGGTACCCTGAATGGCGGCACTTCCAATTTCACACTCACTTCAACCAGCACGGAGGGTGCTATAACCGGGAGCACCACCACCACTTTCTATGATGTGCTGATCACCGGAACGATTACTGCTGATGCAGATTACAACGTCAGCCACAATTTTACGAACAACGGCACCTATATCGGGGTGCCCGGCACGCTTACCATGACCGGTGGTTTAGCGGGCGACATCGGCAGTGGCACCCTGTCCTCTTTTAACCTGGATTATCTCACCATCCGGAAAAGCAACGGCATCGTGGTAACGCTGACCAAACCCATTACTTCGGTAACGGCTTTACAGATCGTGTCCGGCGTATTGGACATAGGAGCAAATGCGGTAACGGAAGATGCAGGGCAGCTTAATATTGAAGACAATGCGCGGCTGATCATCCGCGGTAACAATACCCTGCCGCTTTTCACCGATTACCAGCTGGATACACTCAGTACCGTGGAATATGCAGGGGCTACCCAAACCGTATCAACGGCCACAACATATGGCAACCTCGTCATTTCAGCCGCCGGTGATAAAACCGCTGCGAACATCCTGAAAGTGATCAACGATTTTACACTGACGAATGGCAACTTTATTCCCGGAGCATTTGCCGATAGTATTGGTGGCAACTGGACGATGACCAGTGGAACATTCACCAACACAGGCAACACCATGGTATTTTACGGCAGCGGTGAGCAGCAGCTGTCGAGCACCGGGGCTTTTAATAATTTTACCGTGAAGAAGCCCTCAGGCTTTGTGAATCTTGTCACGGACCTTACGATAAACGGCACACTCAATTTCATCCAGCGTAACATCCGCACCAGTGATTTCACGGTGATTCTTCCGGCAACAGGTGCCGTCACCAATGCTGCGCAGGGCGCGGGGTGGGTGTTCGGCAGATTGCGGAAACAGGTAGCCACCGGTACCGGCGTAACGCGGAGTTTTGAAGTGGGTGATAGTCTCATTTATGCGCCGGCTGCTCTCACTTTCGCCAGCGTAAACACGGCAGGAAGTGTTACTGCAAAAACGATTGGTGCCGATATTTCCGATTTGTCGCTTTCCGGTATGGATGCGGCAAAGAGTGTAAACAGGTATTGGGCATTAGAAAATGGAGGTACCGTTTTCTCTAATACTTCCGCTACGCTCAACTGGAGCGCTTCTGACCTCGATGCCGGCGTGGTTACGGCCAATCTGAAGGGACTCAGCGTTGTGGGAGCCACACGTACGCTCCCTCCGGTTACATCCGTAACTGCCACCTCCATCTCACTTTCCGGAATAACTGATCTGGGGCTGCTGGCAGTAGCAGAGCTGATTGCCGCAATTAACTGGACGGGGAACCTCAGCACCAACTGGTATACCAATGGCAATTGGTCTACCGGCGTTGTGCCTGTACAAACCAGTAATGTAGTGATTCCCACAGGCCGCCCTAATTACCCGGATGTTACTACCGGTACGGCCCTTACCAACGATCTCACCGTTCAATCAGGCGCTGCTTTAATCGTAACTACCGGTTTACTGAAAGTCAGCGGGGTACTTGTCAATAGCGGAGTATTCACGATATCCAACGGAAGTCTGGAGTTGAACGGAGCCACTGCGCAAACGATCCCTGCGGCTGTATTTGCAGGTAACGAAATAAGAAACCTGGCCATCAATAACACGGCAGGCGTAACCCTCGGTGGCACACTGCTGGTAAACGGTGTCCTGAAAGCCACAACGGGCACATTAGCCACAGGAAGCTTTCTCACATTGGGGTCCACGGCTGTACGTACCGCGCTCATCGACGGTGCCGGCGGCGGACAGGTAACGGGCACAGTAACCATGCAGCGTTATCTGCCCTCCGGTTTCGGATATAAATACTTCGCTTCGCCCTTCCAGTCGGCCACAGTGAATGAGCTGGCCGATGAAGTGAACCTCGGTGCCACTTTCCCCGAACTGTACAACTACGATGAGAACAAAACCACTTCCGGGTGGACGGCTTATACCACATCTTCCAACCCTCTCACTCCCATGCGGGGATATGCCGCCAACGTGGGTGTATCCACTTCGCCTGTTACAGCGGATTTGAGCGGAACGGTCACCAATACTACCGTAAGTCTTACGTTGCTGAACAACAACCGCGTGTATACGAAAGGGTTTCACCTCGTGGGAAATCCCTACCCCTCACCTATTGACTGGGATGCCGCTACCGGCTGGACGCGCACCAATATCGACAATGCAGTTTATTATTTCAACGCAGGAACGGCAGACCGTTACGTGGGAACATACAGTTCATACATCAATGGAATTTCCAGCGATGGTGTGGCAAATGGCATCGTACCCTCTATGCAGGGTTTCTTCATCCATGTAAGCGATGGCACTTATCCTGTAACGGGCACACTGGCAGCTACCAATGCGGTGCGGGTGAATGATCTGGCACCGGTATTTCACCGCCGCCCGCCTCCTGTAGAGCCGCTCTTCCGCTTTTCTGCAGGGTTTGCGGATGATGGGCTTCCATCTGACCCGGCGGTGCTTTATTTCGACAATCTTGCCACGAAAGGATATGATGAAGAGTTGGACGCACTGAAGATGCGTAATACCGATGCCCGCGTACCCAACCTGATCATGGAAGGGCCTGGTGGCAGGGAGCTTTCCATCTGTGCATGGCCAAACCGTACGGAACCATCTGATACCCTTGCATTGCTTATGGTAACTGAGCGGGCAGGCATGCTCACCTTCCGGACCGAAGCACTGGAGCGAATGCCTGCCAACCGCCGCATCTACCTCTACGATTCTTCCGCACGCCGTACCACCGAAATGGTGACGGGTGCGCAATACCGGACAGACGTTGCGGCCGGCGACCATCGCAACCGCTTCTTCCTCGTATTTGGCCCGCGCAATGGCGCAGGCGGCGGGGATGATAACCTGCCTGGTGAGTTTAATGCCTGGAGCAGCGGAGGGCAGCTGTACGGCTCATTTGCACGCGTGGCGGGAGACAGATGTATGGTTACCGTTTCCGGCATAACGGGGCAGTTACTTTTCCGGAAAGAACTGTCGGGCAGCGGGCGCCATGCATTGGGTTCAGGGTACAGTGCCGGCATGTATATCGTAACATTCCATGCAGGCCATCAAAAAGAAACCAGAAAAGTGATCATACAAAAATGACAGCATGAAGCACTGGTACGGGCATATAAAATGGATAGCAATGCTGGCATTATTGCCTGCTGCCACGGCGGTACTCGGTCAGGAGCAGCCCCCGCGGCCTATTGCTGTGCATGTAGATCCGGGACAGGGATTGATCTTCGGCGCTTTCTTCTCGGGGCCAACCGGGGGAACAGTTACCATCTTTCCTGATGGAACACGTACCGTGATGGGGACTGTTGTGGGCGCTAATATGGGATATCCTTTTGCCCCGGCCATTTTTGAAGTGGAAGCAAATCCGGGCACCATAATTCATATCATCCGCGGGCCGGCGATAGTGCTGAATGGCAGCAACGGCGGATCAATGACGATGACGATAGGGCAGTTTTCCACTACTGATACTTTTGTAACCACCGCCACTCCACCCACCCGTAACCTGGTGCGTGTTGGTGGTATCCTGACGGTTGGCAGCCCGCCTTCTAATCCGGTGGGTGCGTATAACGGAACCTTCAGTCTGACATTTATCCAGGAATGAGGAATACCCCACATACCACGTTGTTGCAGCGAGCCATAAAACGCATCGCGGTATTTGTATGTGTCTGTTGCTGGTGTTGGAGTGTGGCTGCTAAAGGCCCGGGGGATGATGTGCCTATTTTGTATGAAACATCCGTATACCTGTCGGTACAAGGGCTGGGAGGGCTGGAAGTTCCCGCGCTCATCAACAACGATACTGCTTATTTGTCCATCACCGATGTATTTGATTTTCTTAAGATCCGTCATACGCTCAGTACCGGCCGTGATTCTGTTGCGGGTTATTTCGTCAAAGAAACCAATCCCTACCTCATTGATCTGCCCGGAGGGCGTATTCATTATAAAGGCCGGCACTACCTGTTGAAGCCATACGATCTGGTGCGGGCCGAAACAGGTATTTATCTTAGGCTGGAATATTTCGGCTCTGTGTTCGGGCTGCCTGCCACTTTCAATTTCAGGAGCCTTTCCGTAGCCATGAAAACCACCATGGAGATGCCCGCCATCACTGAAATGCGCCGCCAGCTCATGCGGCGTAATCTCCGGCAGCTGCAGGGCGATCTGAAGGCCGATACGGTAATAAAACGGTCTTACTCCCTGTTCCGTTTCGGGATGGCCGACTGGTCTGTACTGGCAAGCCAGCGTAACCCGGGAGGGAATGATGTGTGGGCCAATATCCGTGCCGGTGCACAATTGGCAGGCGGCGAAGCCACGGTTTCCCTCAACTACAGCAACTACGCGTATAACCAGATACCTGCCGGGCCGGATAAGGACCGGCGGCAGATTGGACCTTTCGACAGGCGGCAGCAATATTACCGCTGGCGATATGTGGATAATGATCAGCCACTGATGCGCCAGTTCATCGCCGGAAAAATCTTTACCAATTCCATTTCTTCCATCTTTGACCCGGTGGTGGGTGTGCAGGTTACCAACGCCCCCACAACTTACCGCCGTTCCTTCGGCACTTACACCCTCACCAACGTCACCGAACCGGGCTGGACGGTGGAGCTGTACGTCAACAACGCATTGGTAGATTATACCACGGCCGATGCCAACGGATTGTATTCTTTTCAGGTGCCGCTGGTGTATGGCAATTCACAAGTCAGGCTGCGCTTTTACGGGCCGTGGGGAGAAGAAAGACTGATGGAGGAAAACGTAAGCATCCCGTTCAATTTCCTTCCTTATAAAGAATTCGAATACACTGCCAGCGCAGGCTTTGTGGAAGATACCGTAAACAGTTTCTTTTCACGTGGTCAGGCTTCATACGGACTCACCCGCTTCATGACGCTGGGTGCGGGTGTGGAATATAAAAGCTCCATCCCCGGTGCCAATACGATCCCATTTGTAACCACATCGCTGCGGTTGGCGAAGAACCTGCTGCTGAGCGGAGAGTATGCCCATGGCGTTCGCGGCAAAGGGCTGCTAACTTACCGCCTGCCGGCCAATATTCAGCTGGATGCTGAATACACCCGGTACAAACAGGGGCAGCGCGCCATCATCTACTCCTTCCGGGAAGAGCGGAAAGTGATGGTGGCCAAACCCTTTTTTGCGAAGAAGTTTTCCCTGTTCTCCCGGCTTACCCTCAATCAACTCATATCCAGCTATACCCGTTACAGCACAACCGATTTATTGCTTTCCGGTTCCATCGGTAAAGTTGGTGCCAGCGTTTCCACATACGCCGTATTTGTGAGAGATGCAGACCCATTTATTTACAGCAATTTCGGGTTCACCTTCCGGCTACCAGGAAATCTGCTGGTGATGCCCCAGGTACAGTATGCTTATAAGGGGCAGGAAGTAATGTCTGCCCGGTGTGAGGTGGGCAAATACATTTTCCGGCGGGGATATTTCAATGTTGCGTATGAAGAGAATTTCAGAAGCGATACAAAGCTGTTCCAGGTTGGGCTGCGCTGGGATTTCTCATTCGGGCAGCTCGGACTTTCCATGCTGAAAGGCAACCGTACCACTACCACCATTCAATCGGCAAGGGGTAGTTTTGTGCATGAAGGGAAAACAGGATACACTGCTTTCAGCAACCGGAGCCTGGTGGGTACCGGTGGCCTGCTCATTTATGCTTTCCTCGACCTGAATGGTAACAGCCGTCGCGATGAAGGGGAGCCTAAACTACAGGGCCTGCGTATGAGCGTGAATGGAGGCAGACTGGTACCCCGCGCGCAGGACACTTCTGTTTGTATCATGGAAATGGAACCCTATGTGCAGTACTTCATCGATTTAAACAATAGCAACTTCGACAACCTTGCCTGGAAGATCAGGAACCCTGTTGTAAAAGTGATGGCCGAGCCTAACCAGGTACGCCTCGTGGAAGTACCGGTTGTAGTAGTAGGAGAAATTACCGGCCATGTTTTTCTGCAGGAAGCCAACCAGCGCAAAGGGCTGGGCCGCATCCGTGTGCATATCCGGAGACCAGACGGAACATTGGTGGCCTCTCCTCTCAGTGAGCCGGATGGTTTTTACAACTATCTGGGATTACCACCCGGCGAATATATCGTGGAGCCAGATACCGACCAGCTAAAAAAACTGGGGCTGGAAGCTTCACCGGCTAAAATACCGGTGCATATCCGTGCTACCGGAGATGGGGATGTAGTGGAGAAAGTGAAATTTGTATTGCAGCGGGTTGCCGAATCGGCGGTAAGGTTTTAACGCGGTTTGTGGTAGTGCGACCGGATGGATTTACGCGCATAACGGACGTATTTATTCCGGTACACGAAAAGAAGGTAGATAGTTGCCAGAATGGTAACGCCTGCCATGATGAAAAACACCTTCCCAAAGTGTTCGGGATTATTGCCATACCATTCTGCAGAGAAAAATGCTCCCAGCCCAATGCCTGCTTCCAGCGCAATATACATGCTCCCCAGTGCGCGGCCCCTGTGTTCGGGTAAACCGAGGTCAATCGTCCAGGCGGTTACGGCCGGTGAGTTCAATCCCAGCGAAACGCCATACAATAACGCTCCGGACAGCAGCACTGCAGGCGTATGAGCTAAACCAATCACCACCATCGATATTGCCATCAGCGTTGCCGCGATCTTCAATACCGGCACCCTTCCATACCGGTCAGATGTTTTGCCTGCCAGCAGCCTTATGCCAATGGAACTGGCGGTGAAGAAGGTGAAGAACAGCCCTTTATTCTGTAAACCGAGGTAGGCACTGAAATCCGGGATAATCGTCAATAAAGCGCCGTAGCTGAAATAAGTGAGGAAGGTGATCACCACGGGTGCCATTACCGCCGGTTCAAATATTTCGTGACGGGAGATTTTAAGCAGTGCCGGCCTGAAGGTTTGCCGGTTATGCAGGGTTTCTTTCATGCCGATGAGGATCACTACAGAAAGGAGGGCGAATACAGCCGAGATCTGGAACATCGTTACAATGCCCCACGCATTGGCAATGGAGCCACCGATGGAAGGCCCGAGTGAAAGCCCGATAGTGCTGGCCAGCCCTACCATACCCATGGCCTCGCCACGGCGGTTGAACGGTACCATGTCGGCCACATAGGCGGATGTACCGGTAGGTTTAAAGCCGGTGGAGAAACCGTGGAAGAAACGCAGTAAGAGGAAGGCGCCCACTGTGCTCACCAGGGGGTACAGCAGGCTGCAGATAACACAGATCACAGAGCCGAAAACCATGACGGGAATACGGCCGATGGTATCAGTAAGCTTGCCGGAAAACGGGCGGCTCAGGCCGGCCATTAGTGTGAAAAGCCCGATGATATACCCTTTGTAGTCGGCCCCGCCAAGGCTGGTAAGGTAGGCAGGTAATTCCGGGATCATCATGTTGAAACTGGCGGAGAATAGCAGGTTGCTAAGGCAAAGCAACCCGAATTGAAGCGTATAGATCTTCCCACTCGACTGGTCCATGCTGCAAAGTTAGCCTCCCGCCACCAATTCGCACCGGAACTTCCATAAAATTGTCCAAACCCGCGGTTTTTAATGCCCGAAATCGTCCCAGTCCTTCCAGACCGGGCTGTACCCCTGCCGCCGGATCATCTCAGCTACCGCAGCGGGGCTCCGCTCATCAGATATCTCAAATTGCTCCAGCGAGTCTGGTTCCACGGCATAACCACCCGGGTTAGTGCGGCTGCCGGCACTCATGGTGGTAACCCCGAGTGGAACGAGGTGGTCGCGGAAACGCGGGCTTTCACGGGTGGAAAGACTAAGCTCCACATCCGGACTTAAAAGCCGGTACGCGCAGATCAGCTGCAGCAGCTCGCGGTCGTTCATGATGGATTTGGGCGGCAACCCTCCGGAAAACGGGCGCAGGCGGGGGAATGAAATGCTATAGCGCGTTTGCCAATAGGTTCGTTGGAGATAATCGAGATGCAGGGAGGTGAAGAAACTGTCTGTCCGCCAGTCTTCCAAACCAATCAGTACCCCCAGCCCTATTTTATGTACACCGGCACGGCCAAGCCTGTCGGGTGTTTCGAGCCGCCACGCGAAGTTGGATTTACGGCCCTTCGGGTGATGCTTTTTATAATCCCCTTCATGATACGTTTCCTGATACACCAATACAGAATGCAGGCCCAGCGGGGTAAGGGCACGGTAATCCTCCTCTTCCATAGGCTGCACTTCGATGGAGATCTGCGGGAAGTGTTGTTTGAAGATGGGCAGTGCGCGGGAGAAATAATCCATGCCCACTGTTTGCCATGCCTCACCCGTTACGAGCAAAACATGCCCGAATCCCATGTTCTTTACCGCTTCTATTTCCCGTAACATTTCTGCACCGGTGAGGGTTTTGCGCCGAAGTGGATTGTTAAGGCTGAAGCCGCAGTATGTGCAGATGTTCTGGCATTCGTTAGACAGGTAAACAGGTGCATATAGCTGAATGGTTTTGCCAAAACGCTGCCGGGTGAGCTGTCCGCTGAGGGCAGCCATCTTTTCCAGGAAGGGCGCAGCGGCAGGGGAAATGAGTGCCATAAAATCTTCAGGGCCACGGCGGCTTTTACGGAAGGCAGCTTCCACATCTGTGGTGGTTTTGGCGTAGATCTTTCCCTTCACTTCATCCCAGTCATATTGCCTGAAAATGGTTTCGAATGTAGGCATATGCATCATTTACAGGTTGGCGTTAAAGTCATCGGCTTCATCCAGAAAGGCGAGAACAGGACTGCTGGCGTGGGCAACATTGCTGGAGGCGGGCAACCCGGCGAGGTACGCCTTTCTTCCTGCGGCTACCGCAGCAGCAAAGGCTTCTGCCATAGCCACAGGATTGCCGGCCACTGCAATAGCGGTATTCACGAGAACGGCATCGGCCCCCAGTTCCATGGCGGCTGCGGCATGGCTGGGTGCACCTATACCAGCGTCTACCACCACGGGCACATTGCTTTGCTCAATGATGATCTCCAGGAAATCTTTTGTGCAAAGGCCCTTATTGGAACCAATAGGCGCACCCAGTGGCATCACGGCAGCGGCACCGGCGGATTCCAGGCGTTTGCACAGCACGGGGTCGGCATGGATGTATGGCAATACAATAAAGCCTTTGGCTGCCAGGGCTTCCGTAGCGGCCAGTGTTTCCACAGGGTCTGGCAGGAGGTAGCGCGGATCGGGGTGTATCTCCAGTTTAAGCCAGTTAGTTTCCAGCGCTTCGCGCGCCAGCTCTGCTGCATAAACGGCCTCCCGCGCATTTCGGACGCCTGAGGTGTTAGGCAGCAACCGGAATTGCGGATGGCGGAGATGAGCCAAAAGATTATCGGGTTGATGCGCTGCATCTACCCGGCGGAGTGCCACTGTCACAAGTTGTGAGCCTGAGGCAAGGAGCGCCTGTTCCATGATGCCGGTGTCTCCGAATTTGCCCGTTCCGGTAAACAGGCGGCTTGTGAAAGCCTGCCCGGCAATTATGAGTTCGTCCATATGCAATCGAGGATTTGCTGCACGGTGGATTTCTTGTCGCGTGCATGGGTGATCAATCCGGAAACGGCGATGCCGTAAACGCCTGCTTCCAGCAGTTCCGGTATGTCTTCAGTTACAATGCCACCAATGGCGATAACGGGGATGCCCGGTTGCGCAGCTATCAGCTGCCGGTATCCTGCTATACCTAAAACAGGGCTTAGCTTTTCCTTCGTGGCGGTAAAGCGGAAAGGACCATATCCAATGTAGTCTGCTCCTGCGGCGGCATGTGTGAGCGCGTCTTCAGGTGTGTTGGCGGTACCGCCTACTAAAATATCCTGCCCCACAATGGCACGTGCTTCGGCCACCGGCATATCGTTCAACCCAACATGCACGCCATGTGCGCCCACTGATTTTGCAAGTGCGGGATGATCGTTGATGGAAAGCGTGGCGCCGTAAGTACGGCATATTTCCATGGCTGCGATGGCTGCAGCAGAAGGGTCGCCGGATTTAATACGGAGCTGTACCCAGCGGCAACCGGCTTCGCAGGCTGCAAGAATATTATCCGCATGCGATGCGCCGGGCGTTTCCTGAGATATGTATAATAGTCGTTCCATGGTAATCAGTTTAATAGTGAATGGTTTGCCGCTCCTCCGCTTCGTGCCAGCCTACCAGGGCCGGACTGCTCATGAGGTAGCGGAATGTGTAATCTTTTCCTGCGCGGCATGCTGCGGGTAGCGGCATGCCGGTGGCCAGTGCTGCAGTGATGGCGGCAGACAGTACGCAGCCCGAGCCATGTTTCGCATAAGCGGTGGCGGAAGATGGTGCAAAGTCGGTTTCCGTGTTTGCATGAAACAGGGTATCGTGCCCGGGCTTAGACGGGCGGTGGCCGCCTTTGAGTAATACGGCACAATGGCGGGCCATGGACCGGGCGCCCAGCTCTCCGTCTGGCAGGCCGCTCATCGCCACTGCTTCGTCGTAGTTCGGGGTAAGGAGCGTGAGGGATGGCAGGATAGAGGCCCATGCTGCATGGATAGCGGTATGGAAAACGTAGCCTGCGGATGCGCGTAATACAGGGTCCAGCACAAATGATATTCCGGGGCGTACAGTACGAAGGGCAGCCATTACTTCGGCCAGGGTATCGGGGTGGGAAATGATCCCCACTTTGCAGTAATCCACAGGGTATTGCTGCACGAGGGGCAGGGCCTGATTGATGATACTGTCTGCACTGAGCCATTCCACTCCGAGGAAATCGGTGTCGGTTTGTACAGTGAGGGCAGTACATACGCCCAGGCCGCGGAGGCGCCAGGCTTCGAAGGTTTTAATATCTGCCAGCAGGCCCGCACCACCCGAAGGGTCGAGACCTGCAAGGCTCATAACGTAAGACATGGCGCGTGGGGTTTTATCAGTTTGCAAAACAGTTGTAAGCGGGTATTCTTCATGGATGGGTATTGTTTAGAAGGGGAATTGGAGCCTGCCATAAGTTTAACATTTCAGTCAGGAGCGCTACGGCCTGTACGGGATCGGGATGTTGCCACACGGCTCCTAATACAGCCGCACCACAGAAACCTCGTTCCTTCACTTCAGTAATATTCCCGGCATGCACGCCTCCCAGTGCCAGCGCGTTGGGTGGAATTGTATCGAACTGCCGGGCGTTATGACCGGGTTTGGAAATACTGTCGAATACCGGGCCGAGCAACACAGCATCATAAGCTGATGTATCAGTGGTTCCATTGTGAATGGAAGCACTGATACATCGGCCGGCATCACGCAGCTTCCGTATTTCGTATGGCGCTATGCGGGCACGGGCATCTTCGCTGAGGTGCAGGCCTTTCAGCCCGTATGTTTCTACCAGCGATGGATGGGTGGCTGTCATTACACGGTTGTGATACCGGGCAGGCAGTTGTTCCAGCCACTGTGCATAAGCATGGGCCGACCACCCGGGCTTGCGCAGCAGCAACGTCTGTAACCCGGCGCCGAAGGCAGATTCGATGATCTGTATTTCAGTCAGCGCCGGATTATGGTTGCTTTCCGTTGCCGGAAACTGCGGTGATGTGATGAGCCAGATCATGCGTAGATCTCCCCTCCCCGTGCGGTGAAATCTTTAGACATCTCTTCCATGGCAGCCTCACGGCCAGCTTGTTCCCTTACTTCCTGTGAGATCTTCATGGAGCAGAACTGGGGTCCGCACATCGAACAGAAATGCGCCACCTTGGCGCCATCTGCCGGCAGTGTGGCATCATGGAAACTGCGGGCAGTATCCGGGTCGAGGGAAAGGTTGAACTGATCTTCCCAGCGGAACTCAAAACGAGCCTGGCTCAGCGCATTATCGCGATGCTGTGCTCCGGGATGGCCCTTGGCCAGATCTGCCGCATGGGCCGCCAGCTTATAGGTGATCACTCCGGTTTTAACATCGTCGCGGTCAGGGAGGCCAAGGTGCTCTTTTGGTGTTACATAACACAGCATGGCAGTGCCAAACCACCCGATCATGGCAGCGCCGATAGCGGAAGTGATATGGTCGTATCCCGGGGCAATATCGGTAGTGAGGGGGCCGAGGGTATAGAAAGGCGCTTCGTGGCAATGCTCCAGCTGCTTATCCATATTCTCTTTGATCAGGTGCATGGGCACATGGCCCGGCCCTTCAATCATTACCTGTATATCCTCCTTCCAGGCGCGTTTGGTTAATACGCCCAGTGTTTCCAGTTCACCGAACTGTGCGGCATCATTGGCATCGGCAATAGAGCCGGGGCGCAGGCCGTCGCCCAGAGAGAAGGAAACATCGTATGCTTTCATGATCTCACAGATCTCATCGAAGTGCGTATAGAGGAAGTTCTCTTTATGATGTGCAAGGCACCATTTAGCCATGATGGATCCTCCGCGGGAAACGATACCCGTCATGCGTTTTGCGGTGAGCGGAACATAACGGAGCAGTACGCCTGCGTGGATGGTGAAGTAGTCTACTCCCTGCTCGGCCTGCTCGATCAGCGTGTCCCGGAAGATGTCCCAGTTGAGGTCTTCCGCTTTACCGTTCACTTTTTCAAGTGCCTGGTAGATAGGTACGGTGCCAAGGGGCACGGGGCAGTTGCGGATGATCCATTCCCGGGTTTCGTGGATGTTTTTACCGGTACTGAGGTCCATGATGGTATCGGCCCCCCATCGGCAGGCCCATACTGCCTTTTCCACTTCTTCTTCGATGGATGAGGTGACGGCAGAGTTCCCGATGTTGGCGTTGATCTTAACGAGGAAGTTGCGCCCGATGATCATGGGTTCTGCTTCGGGGTGATTGATATTAGCGGGAATGATGGCCCTGCCGGCAGCTACTTCGCTGCGTACGAACTCAGGAGTAATGAGCCGGGGCGCATTGCCGGTACCGCGGTGTTGCTGCCAGAGGGGGTCACCTTCCCGGAAAGCACTGTCTGCCCGCTGGTTTTCACGGATGGCGATGTATTCCATTTCCGGGGTGATGATGCCTTTGCGGGCATAATGCAATTGTGTTACGTTAGCGCCGGGGCGTGCTTTCCTTGGCAGGGGCGGCTGGCCGGTGCGGAGGTGAGCAAGGGCAGGGTCGAGGAGCCGGGCACGGCCGTAGTCGGATGTGAGGGCGGGCAGGATGGAAACATCTCCCCGTTCGTCGATCCAGCTTTCCCGGAGGCGGGGTAAGCCAATTGCGGGATCGATGGCTATGGAAGGGTCGGTATATGGGCCGCTGGTATCGTATACGGTAACGGGAAGATTGGCGCGCTGCTCTCCATGACGGCCATGGAGGCGGGTGTCTGAAAGGGAGATTTCCCGCATGGCCACCTGTATGTCGGGCCGTGATCCGGGAACATAGATTTTCTGCGATGCAGGAAAGGGCGTGCGTGTGATGAGGTTTTGCATAATAAAATGAGTTAATTGTTTACGTATGGGCATAGCAGGGCGGCTGCGCTATTATTGGGCGCAAAGAACCATTAAAGGCTTCCCGCATAACAGCAGGTAAGCGAAGGGCGTTACCCGCCCTGTGTGGCCTGAATAATGGTGATGTGATCGTCTGGCATCAATAGGGTACTGGGCCATGCAGGCCTGGGAATTACCCGGCGGTTCACCGCTACGGCGATGCCTTTTCCGGAAGAAAGCTGGATAAACTGTAAGAGGGCAGACACGGAGGTTTCCGGCTGCACCGCATAAAGTTTATTGTTTACATGCACTTCCATGTTTACAGGGAATTTAAGTGAAACAATAAACTTTAAGGATGTGGTGAGAAGGAGTTCAGTATTACTTTTCCCTACGGCAGTGTGAACTGCATCAGGTACTGAGGGTATCATCTCAGTTCCGGGTCTTACCCCGGAACACCCCTAAAGTGACCACAAATCTAAGTGTTGACCTCCCAATTTCCAAATACTGCATAACTGATCTTTCCTTTTCAGTACGGGAATACTAACTTTAGCGGTATGGAAACGATGAATGGAAATCCTGCCCGGATTATCCGTGACATCGGTACACAACCTGCTGTTTAGCACTATCTTTGATATGTTATCATAAACAACCGTTCGTATGACCCGCATCTTCCTGCCAGCGATTCTTCTTCTCGCCACCGCCTGTAACAGCGGTGAAGGCGAAACGCATAAAGACAGTGTAGCCATTACAGGTAGCGATACGGTTTTCATTGATCAGCCGCTGGAGCCGGTCCCCGTTAAAGATTCCGTGTATATAGACTCTACCCTGCTGCCCGGCAGATGGGTACAGCCCGCCGAAGGGGTAGATACCCTTATGATGGGGTTCCATCTCCGAAAGGGAGGTAAGGGCGCTTCCATTATGCTCGAAAGCCTCAAATACCAAAGCTGGAACCTTAAAAAAGATACCCTCCTGCTGCATGCCCTCGCAGGGTATGGCAGTGCAGACACCGTTTTCCTCCAGACAGATACTTTCCTTATCCGTGAACTGTCTGACACTGCGCTGCGTGTACACCCCGTAAACGCTGCACTGGATCATGTGGAAACCTTCACCCGCCAGACTACTGCTAAAAAGAAAAAGCAATAACCACCCCGATCTCCCACCTGACGAAAAGCAATGGCATCCCCTGCTCCGGAACCTGGAGATCATTGGCCGGCACGGCTAATGCATACATTTACTTCGACAATTTGCAACAATGAAAAGTTCCCCGCACTGCAGATGGGGAAGAGCGTGAATACACGTACACTGCTTCCGGAAAAGGAAACGGCATAACTACGCTGTGTTGTTTCAAGGATATAAGGGAGGTAGCAGGATGGCAGCTGCGCTGCGAAAACGGGGTGTTAACAGGATAGCAACGCAAGTTCCCCGATTCAGGATTCGGGAGGTTCATCATGAGGCGGGTACGGTTAAGCACCGGCGCCCGAAGGGAGGAACTTGCGGTTCAGCATTAATTTGCCTACAGGTTATACATTTGCCAGATTCCAATTCCTGTAGCTACGACAGACAGGAACAAGCCGGCTATGGCCATTTGCAGTTCATCAATATTCTTGCGGGCAATAATAATGGATGCCACGCAAAGCATAACCCCTGCCGCGCCAATATAAATGGCGGCTTCAGACGATTTGCTGATAAATGAAAATGCTGCGGTGACTACACCGATGAAAATGGATGCAAAACCTGCAATCTTGGGCAGACTTGTTGGGTGGTGCATTGTTGTACGGATTATAAGTGATCAAATAAATTGTCTATTGGTGTAATCCTGTCTGTTGACGCGCCTGGTTAGTACCTGGCACATCTTCCCACGGTGTCTTCAGCAAAGGCCCGATCTGCTGATAACGCTCATCCAGGTATTCATCCAGCCCATAATGCAGGCTGGTGGTATCTTTCACTGTCACAAACGTGCCGAAAAGGCGGTCCCAGATGGAAAAAATATTCGCGTAATTAGAATCGGTCTCAGGTTGGTAACGGCTGTGATGCACCTTATGCATGTCGGGCGATACGATGATCCAGCTCAGCCCATTGTCCAGCCAATGCGGTAAATGAATATTCGCATGGTTGAACTGGCTCATAAGGGCAGATAGTGACTGGTAAAACATTACCATCCAAATGGGGATCCCCATGATGAGGATGGCCAGTAACAGCGCGCCTACACGAAAAACACATTCTACCGGGTGGTGGCGCAGGGCCGTAGTGGCATCCACTGCCGTATCGGTATGGTGGATCTTATGAAAATGCCACATCCACGCGGTTTTGTGCTGTATAAGGTGAACGAGGTAAGCACCGATGAGGTCCATCATCATCACTGCCAGCAGTGCGTGCAGCCACAGGGGCAGTTGCAGGAGGTACAGCAGGCCGAAAGGCTCAGCGGTAGTCCAGTCTGCCACTTTCACGATTACAAAGGCAAAGGCCAGGTTCACAACAGCAGTAGTAAGTGTAAAGAACAAATTGGTGCCGGCGTGCCGGATGCGGTGATTGCTAAACCTGATACGTGGGATCACACCTTCAATCAACCATAAAATGACCAGGCCTGCCACCAACATTGCGGTGCGGTAATGAGAAGGTATATGTTCAAAAAACTCACTCATTATTTCAGGGTAAATGGTCGTGTAAGCGGATCAGTTATGAAAAACCAGGCTTGTTATCACTTAGAAATTACGACATTTTGCCCAATAGTGGCGGATTTCAGCCCAGATAATTCTTCCGGTGGAAGGAAGGATTTCATTCATAGATTTATTTATATAACAAGAAAAATATAAGCGTGGAGGGATTGGGGACGTTTTGAGAAAAATGCCGGAATTGTTTAATATATAATGGTTTTTCATACGAAATAAAAAAGCCGCCTGATATCAGGCGGCTTTTTCTATGTAAGGCTACTTAGCTCTTTAGTTGTTCATCAGCAGGGGCATTACCAGCATCAGCAGGTCTTCCTCTTCTGCTTTTTCAACCGGCCGCAGAATACCTGCTTTGGTTGGCGCGCTGAGATCGATCGTGATTTCGTCTCCTTCTGCAGCGTGCAGCATTTCGATAAGGAACTTTGCGTTGAAGGCGATCTGCATATCTTCCCCGCTATACTGGCAGCTCATACGCTCGTTACCTTCGAAGGAGAAGTCCACATCCTGTGCCGAGAGCTGCAATTCTGAACCAGTGATGCTCAGGGCTACCTGGTTGGTGCTCTTGTTGGCGAAAACGCTTACGCGCTTCAGGGCGTTCTGGAAATCGCTCTTTACCAGCGTGAGGCGGTAAGGATTGTCTTTCGGAATAACTACTTTATAATCAGGGAAACGCGCATCGATCAGGCGGCAGATCATTTGCGCATTTTGATGGGATACGAAGAAGTGGTTGCTGCTGTATGCAATACGGATCTCACTGTCGTTGTCCGGAATAGCGGATTTCAACAGGTTGAGCGGCTTCTTGGGAACGATGAAGGTATCGGCCTGAGGGCATTTAACATCGGTACGGATGTATTTCACGAGGCGGTGCGCATCGGTTGCCACAAAGGTGATATTATCAGGGTGCAGCTCAAAGAAAACGCCGGTCATCTGCGGGCGCAGATCATCGTTGCTGACAGCGAACAGTGTTTTGGTAATTGCAGTGAGCAGGGCAGACGAGATCATGGTGAAGTTCGTTGCATCTTCCGCAGCAGGCTCTTTCGGGAAATTCTCCGGATTCTCACCCATCACCTTGTACTTACCGTTGTCGGAAGTGATCTCAACTGCAAAAGAGTTCAGGTCAATATTGAACGTAAGCGGCTGGTCAGGCAAATTCTTCAGGGAATCCATGAGGATCTTGGCGGGGATACAGATACGGCCTGTTTCTTTGGCCTCTACTTCAAGCTTTACCTTCATGACGGTTTCCAGGTCGGTGGCCACCACGGTCAGCTCATTCCTGTCTATCTGGAAAAGAAAATCCTCCAGAATGGGCAGCACAGTATTGGAGTTGATCACGCCGCTGATCTGTTGCAATTGTTTCAGTAAAGTGGAGGAAGAAACGATAAACTTCATAAGGTTACTTAATAATTGTTGCAAATGTAAGGCAAACAAAGATAGAAAGTTTCGCCAATGATCCACCCCCGGCTTTTCCACATCTGCCTTTCACAAACAAAATTGGGAAAGATGAATGCGGCTTGTCAAAAACGCAGTAAAGTCATCAATTATTGAATGGAATCAATGAAAAATGGTCGTATATTGAAAATATCGAAAACAATGCCGGGATTCTTTTAAATTATTGACAAATCGGTTAGTTTTGCGGGCGCAAAAAACATCAATTCATTTAAAATTAAATCAAGGGATATGAAACTGTCTCATTTAGCCGAAACGCTGATAGGTTCCGAAATTATCAAACTTGCAGGAGAGATCAAGGAAAAGCAGGCTAAGGGTGAAAAGATCTACAATTTCACCATTGGCGATTTCGATCCCAAGGTTTTCCCCATTCCCCTGGAGTTTGAAAACGAGATCATTCAGGCTTACAGGGATAAATACACCAACTATCCTCCGGCCGATGGCATCCTCGAACTGCGTAAAGCAGTAGGTGGGTTTATCAGCGAGCGGGAAGGACTGGACTACGACCCCCTCAGTGAGATCGTGATCTCCTGCGGCGGCCGCCCCATCATTTACGCTACTTACCGTACCATCGTAGACCGTGGCGAGAAAGTGATCTACGCCACCCCGTCCTGGAACAACAACCACTACACCCACTTCCTGGAAGGTGAGCACGTTGTACTGGAAACGAAAGTGGAAAACGACTTTATGCCTACCGCAGCCGAGCTGAAGCCCCTCCTCAAAGGTGCTACCCTCCTCGCCCTCTGCTCTCCCCAGAACCCCACCGGCACCACCTTCGCCAAAAAGCAACTGGAAGAGATCTGCGACATGGTACTGGAAGAAAATAAAAGCCGCAGCGCCGGTGAAAAACCCCTCTACGTACTGTTCGACCAGATGTACTGGGTACTTACCTTCGGCGAAACGCAGCACTACAACCCCGTTTCCCTCCGTCCGGAAATGAAGGATTACACCATCTTCATCGATGGTATGTCCAAAGCTTTCGCCGGTACCGGTGTACGTGTGGGTTGGGCACTCGGTCCCAAACATGTGATGAGCAAGATGAAATCCATCCTCTCCCACGTTGGTGCATGGAGCCCCATGGCTGAGCAGAAAGCTGCTGCCAAATACCTCGTTCAGAAAGAAAACGTGGATAAATACCTCGCTCACTTCAAAGGAGAAGTGGAAGAGCGCCTCGTGAAAATCTACGAAGGCTTCGACGGACTGAAGAAAGCCGGTCATGCTGTAGACGCCATCGCCCCCCAGGCAGCCATATACCTCACCATTAAGCTCGACCTGAAAGGGAAGAAAACTGCTGATGGTAAAGTACTGGAAGATCAGGGAGCGGTTACCAGCTACATCCTCGATGAGGCTAAACTTGCTGTTGTACCGTTCTATGCCTTCGGGTCCGATCGCACCTCCCCCTGGTACCGCCTCAGTGTAGGTACCTGCGTGAAGGAAGAAATCCCCGCCATGCTGGAAACGCTGAAGTCAGCTCTCGAGAAACTGCAATAGTCCAGACGACATATACAAAATGTATTTCCGGCCCCGGTGCTCCATGCACCGGGGCCTTTTTTATGCTCCAACCCTACGCTTCATTGCCTCCAGACATTAGGTTAACCTATCCTGAAAGCAGGGATACCTCTTATATAAGATGCCTATAAATCAGGTATACGACATATATAACTTACCTATAAGCTACCCCCTATATAGGGTAGCTTATAGGTAAGTTATAGGTGGGTTATAGGTGGGTTATAGGTAGGTTATAGGTAGCTTATAGGTAGCTTATATAAGAATTAACTGTTAGTCTGGATAGAATATAGCGTATGCCTGGCCGCCGGTTACAGGCAGTTCTCATCGCGGAAGCAGCTTGCTCCCGACGGAAGGCATGAAACAAAGAAGGGATTGATAATCAATTCGTTTTGTTCCCGGTTACCGGGGTTGTGAAGCACTTACAGCAGTTTGCTGCCCATTTAAAACCTTATTAACTACAGTTTTACACAAATAAATTTAATGTGTAGTTGGTGCGAAGTACCCTGATTTTGCCTTCTCTTTTTCGAAGGACAGGTAATGACCCGGTGCAATGCTAATTTTTATTTCAATGAACCCCTGACTGGTATCGATTGAAAATCAGCCTGTTTGCGCCGGTGAATTTAAATGTAAGGGTTGTTGCCCCATTCCGTTACACAGGCTGTTAAACCGCCTAAAACCATATTAATGATGATTTTACACAATTGTTTTTAATATGTAATTATAAAAGCCCCCTTTTGTGTAATAGCGCGAATATATGCCGGCAGATCGTTACCTCCTTCTTTCTCAACCACTTGCATTACAGGAACCCCGGAAACTTCAAACACCCTTTACTGTCATACAATCGTTAAAAATGCGTTAAATGGTCAACTGTGCTTACTAAATTCGGAGAATCTTTCTACTTTTGACTTTGTAACTAAAAAAGTCAGAAAGTTAATGATGACTGAAAACAGGGATGAAATGAGGGAGCGCATCATCGATGCGGCACTGAAGCGGTTCACTTACTATGGTGCGTCGAAAACGACCATGAGCGAAATCGCTGAGGACCTCCATTGCTCCAAAGCCTCCCTGTATTACTATTTCCCCGACAAGCAGGCGCTGCATATTGCCGCCCTTGAAAAAGCCGGGGAAACCTATTTCCTGGATCTCCGGGAAAAAGCCACCGCCGCAGCAACCGCCCGGCAGGCACTTATGGAGCTGATCGCAGTAAGGCACGAGTTTGCCCGCAGGTTTTGCCGGCTGGAACTGTTTAAAGTGCTGAAAGACAAACAACTGGTACGATTTGCCCATGAAGCATTCGAAAATGCACGCGAAAGAGAGATTAAGTTAATAACGGACATCATAGAAAAAGGCGCCGAAAGAGGTGAATTGGTAACTGCAGATCCGGAAAAAGTGGCCGCCTTGTATATGCATGCTATGATCGGCTTGCGCCTGTCACTGGTGAACAAAGATATTAGTGAAGAGATCAGTGACGCAGAGTTTGAACGTGTGAGAGAGTGGCAGGTGCAACTGGCCGACATATTCATCAATTCTTTAAAAAAGTAAAATGCGCGACAGGATTTTGGAAACAGCGCTGCGCTTGTGCAAAACTTATGGGGTGAAAAGCATCACGATGCAGGACATCGCAAAGGAATGCGGTATCTCCAAGAAAACCGTGTACGAGCATTTTTCCGACAAAAACGAGCTGATCGATGAAGTTACCAATTTCATGACCGGTACTTACTGCACGCAGCTGGCCGATTGTCAGAACGCCGGCCGCGATGCCATCGAAGAACTGGTACTTTCCATCGGGCATACCGAAAGGATGGCCCGCAGCACCAACCCGGTGCTCCTCTTCGAACTGGAAAAGTATCACCCCTCCGCCTGGAAGAAGGTGAAAGACTTCAAGGACGAAATGGTGGCTTCCATCATCCGCAGTAATCTCGAAAGAGGTATCCGCGAAGGACTGTACCGCAGCAACCTCCGCGCCGATATCATGGTGTATCTCCGGCTCATGCAAATGGACGCGCTCTTCAACCCGGTGCAGTTCCCCGCTACCCGGTTTGAAATGCACGATGTCATGCACCAGGTCACCGTTCATTATATAAATGGCATCGCCACGCCGGAAGGGCAGGTGCTGCTGGAACAATATCTTCCTTCCAATATCACAGCATAACACTATCGTTACAATACACAGCATGAAAAAATGGATCATACCGTTCCTGTTCCTGTCCTCTGCCTGGACCACGAACGTTTACGCACAATCGAAACAGCTAACGCTGCAGGATGCCCTCCGTTTTGCGCTGGATCATAACCAGCAGCTCGCCGTGAGCCGCCTGGAAGAACAGATCGGAAAGCAAAAAACCTCCGAGATCCGTGCACAGGCACTCCCCCAGCTCAACGCAACCGGAAGCATTACCGACAACATCAAAAAACAGGTAATGGTACTCCCGGGTGAAATGAACCAGAACGAACCGGGTAAACCCATGGCTTTGGAAATAGGTACCACCTGGAACGCCAGCGCTTCCGGTACCCTCACCCAGCAACTCTTTAACCAGAGCGTATTCACCGGCCTCCAGGCTGCCCGCTCAGGCGAAGAATATTATGCCCTGCAAACACAGCAAACCAAAGAGAAGGTAATATATAATGTATCCGCACTCTATTATGGTGTGCTGGTACGCCAGGAAAAACTCAACGTGGTACAAAGCAACATCGATAAAATGACGAAGCTCGTAGCTACCACCCAGAGCCAGCTCGATAATGGTTTGGCCAAACGCATTGACCTGGACCGTATCAAAGTGAACCTCGTTAACTACCAGACGCAGAAAACGCAACTGATCAATCAGCTGAAAGTGGATGAGAACACCCTGAAGGTAGTAATGGGCATGCCCGTAACCGAGGATCTCGAATTCCCGTCTATGGCACTGAGCGACATCGAGCAGAAAGCAGCGCTTACACAGGACTTTGGCAGCTTCTCCCTTGAGAACCGTACAGAATTTAAAGTGCTCAAGAAAACCGAAGAGCTGCAGCAGTTCCAGAAGAAGGCATATGTTTCCGAATACTTCCCACAGCTGTCGTTTAACGCGCAGTATTCCTATAACGGGCTGAGCAATAAGTTCGACCTCTTCAAAGGTGGTAACACTACCGCCCAGTGGTTCGGCATGGCCAACGTTGGCCTTACGCTGAAAATACCCATCTTCGACGGATTTGCCCGCCGCAGCCGCGTAAGGCAGGCCGAGCTTACCCTCGCACAGGTATCCAAACAACTGGAAGCCAATAAACTGGACCTCACCACTGCTTTTGAAAACGCCAGGCTGAACATCCTCAATAGTCTGACCACCATCAAAACGCAAAAGGAAAACGTAGCCCTCGCAGACGAGGTGTACGCTTCCACACAAAATAACTACAACCTGGGCCTCGCCAACCTCACGGATCTGCTGAATGCAGAAACTTCCCTTGCCGAAGCACAGAACAGCTATAACGAAGCACTGCTGCAATATAAAATAGCAGAGCTGGACCTCATCAAATCACACGGTAACCTGCCCTCACTCTTAAACTAATGCAAGCCATGAAGAAAGTTTTAATCTACGGCATTATAACAATAGCAGCCATCGCGGCGATCATGTACAAACTGAACGCCAACAAAGCTGCCAACGCAGCAAAAACAGAATTCGTTAAACAAAGCAACACCGGCGATATTCCCGTACTCACCGAGAAAGCGACCCGTGTGGATTTTGATCAGCAATTTGCTGCCAACGGCAACTTCGAACCGTTCCGCGAACTGACCTACCTCAGTGAAGCTGCCGGCCGTATCAATCAACTCATGGTAGACGAGGGTAGTGTGGTGAAGCAAGGCCAGATCCTCGCCCGTATCGATGATGAAATCGTAGGTACCGACCTCGCTTCCGCAAAAGCCAATCTGCAACAACTGAAAGTTGATAAGGACAGATATGAAGCTGCCTTCAAAACCGGTGGTGTAACGCAGAAACAAATGGACGATGCCCGCCTCCAGTACGACCTGGCCGTTTCCCGCTACGAAGCTGCCAGCCGTAAGGTGAACGATACGTATGTGAAATCTCCCATCTCCGGATTCATCAACGCCAAGTACGTTGAGAAAGGCACCTACCTTTCCGCAGGTACTAAAATGTTCGATATCGTAGACGTTAGCCGCCTCAAGCTGCGCGTAACCGTGCCCGAGCTGCAGGTGATCAACCTCAAACTGGGCGATAAAGTGAATGTGACTACTAACGTATATCCAGAAATTCAGTACACCGGTAAAATTACGTTCATCGCTGCCAAAGGGGATGCTACGCTGAGCTACCCGGTGGAAATGGAAGTGATCAACATCGCCGGCAAGCAACTGAAAGCCGGTATGTATGGAACTGCCAATTTCGAAATGCCTAAGCAGGAACCCTCTATGCTCATTTCCCGCAACGCTTTCGTAGGTGGTGTGAACAGCAACCAGATTTATGTAATGGAAGGTAACGTTGCCAAACTGCGCAAAGTAACCGCCGGCCGCATCTATGGTGAAAAAGTGGAAATCCGCGAAGGCCTGAACGATGGTGAAACCGTTATCATCAGTGGACAGATCAACCTGTCCAACGGCGCCAAAGTAGCCGTGCAGGCCGCCAAGTAAGAGACGATTGCTTCACTTAACAAACCGACACAATGAAGATTACAGAGATATCGATAAAAAGGCCGACGGTTGTGGTGGTGCTATTCACCATTCTCACGCTCCTGGGGGTACTGAGCTATAAAACGCTGAACTATGAGCTGCTGCCCAAGTTCTCCTCCCCGATCGTAACCATCGCCACCGTTTACCCGGGCGCCTCGCCCTCAGAAGTGGAAAGCACCGTCACGAAAAAGATCGAAGACGCCGTGGCTTCCATGGAAAACATTAAGAAACTGACTTCGAAATCCTCCGAAAGCCTCTCCATGGTTACGGTGGAACTGAATAACGACGCTGATGAAGACATTGGCCTGCAGGATGCGCAAAGGAAGGTGAACGCCATCCTCGCTGAACTGCCCGGCGATGCCAAACCACCGTCTCTCAACAAATTCTCCCTCGACGATCTTCCGATCATGACCCTTTCCGCTACCGCGAAAATGGACGACCGGAAATTCTTTGACCTGATCGACAAGCGCATCCAGCCCATGCTGAGCCGCCTGCCAGGTGTAGCCCAGATCACCCTCATCGGTGGCCAGGAAAGAGAGATACAGATCAACATCGACCCTAAGAAACTGGAAGCGTACAAGCTGTCTATCATGCAGGTACGCCAGACGGTTACCAATGCCAACCTCGACTTCCCGACCGGTAAGGTAAAAACCACCGATCAGCAGATACTCGTGCGCCTGGCAGGTAAGTATAAAGATGTGGAGCAGCTCCGCGCCCTCGTACTCGCTACCACCTCCACCGGCACCCAGGTGCGCCTCGGAGATGTGGCTGATGTGCAGGATGCCCAGAAAGATGCGGACAGGCTTGCCCGGGTAGACCGTGAAGCGGCCATCGCACTGCAGGTACAGAAACAATCCGATGCAAACGCCGTAACGGTATCTGAACAGGTGCACAAAGCTATCGCCGGTATTGAAAAGGAATATGCCGCAGCCGGACTGAAGATCAAGATCGCGAACGATAACTCTGTGTTCACCCTCGAGTCTGCCGACTCTGTGATCCATGACCTCGTGATTGCCGTATTGCTCGTGGCAGCGGTGATGATGTTGTTCCTGCACAGTTTACGTAACGCCATCTTCGTAATGATCTCCATCCCGGCATCGCTCGTGGCAACGTTTATCGGTATGAAGCTGTTCGGCTTCTCGCTGAACCTCATGTCGCTGCTGGGCCTGTCACTGGTGGTAGGTATTCTTGTGGATGACGCCATTGTGGTGCTCGAAAACATTTACCGCCACATGGAGATGGGTAAGAATAAAGTACGTGCTGCATTTGATGGTGTAAAGGAAATCGGGTTTACCGTAACCTCCATTACGCTTGTAATTGTGGTGGTGTTCCTCCCGATTTCACTGACGAATGAACTGGTAAGTAAGATCCTCCGTGAGTTCTGCGTGGTGGTAATGATATCCACGATGCTTTCACTGCTGACGTCGTTCACCATCGTACCCCTGCTGGCTTCCCGCTTCGGTAAGCTGACGCACCTCACCGGTAAGAACTTCTTCGAGAAATTCATTCTCTGGTTCGAACGCCAGCTGGATAAATTCACACAGTGGATGACCGGTGGCCTGAAATGGGCGCTGAAGAATAAGACGGTTACCCTCGTAAGCGTATTTGCACTGCTGATCGCTTCCTTCCAGCTGGTAGGCCGCGGATACATTGGTGGTGAGTTTATCCCGAAAGGTGACCGTGGCCAGTTTATCGTGATGCTCGAAATGCCGAAAGATGCATCTATCGAGCAAACCAACCAGGCCACTCTGAAAGCAGAATCCTTCCTGGAAAATAAAGCGGAAGTTACTTCACTGATCACCACTGTAGGGCAGACTTCGGAAGATGGTTTCGGGGCATCACAATCTACCGCCTACAAAGCGGAGATTACTGTGCAGCTGGTAGATCTTCACGAGCGTGAAGCTGCCGATGTGCTTGCCACCCGCTTAAAGAAGGAACTGAAAGCCATCCTCCCCGGCGTGAAAGTGAAAACCACATCCGTGAGCATCATGGGTACTGCAGAACGCGCCCCCATCGATGTGATCGTAATGGGTACCGACCTCGACAGTGTGTTCAAATTCGCGAAAGCGGGTATGGCAGAACTGCAGAAGATTGAAGGTGCAACGGAAGTAAAACTGTCTGTTGAAGAAGGTAACCCGGAGATCAATGTGCAGGTAGACCGTGATAAGATGTCGGCCCTCGGCCTCACACTGGAAAATGTGGGTGGTACGATGCAGACGGCATTCAGCGGAACTGCGGATGATTCCAAAGTGAAATTCCGCCAGGGTGAATATGAATACGACATCAACATCCGTTATGGCGACTTCAACCGCCGCAACATTGCGGATGTGGCCAATATTGATTTTAAGAACGATAAAGGTGAGCTGGTGAAGCTTTCGCAGTTCGCGACCATTACCGAAGGGTCGGGCCCGAGCCGCCTGGAGCGCCGTGATAAGAGCACTTCCGTTTCCATACAAAGCCAGGTAATGGGCCGCCCTGCCGGTACCGTAACCCAGGAGTTCGTAGCTAAACTGAGCACAATGCCGAAGCCCATGGGCGTTAACTATCTGCTGGGTGGTGATGCGGAGAACCAGGGAGATTCGTTTTCCACACTTGGTATGGCGCTGCTCATTTCCATCATCATGGTATACCTGATCATGGTGGCGCTGTACGATAACTACATCTATCCTTTCGTGGTAATGTTCTCCATCCCGCTGGCTATCATCGGTGCACTGCTGGCACTGGCGCTTACCAACAATACGCTGAACATCTTTACCATCCTTGGTATGATCATGCTGATCGGGCTTGTGGCCAAGAACGCGATCATCCTTGTAGACTTCACCAACCAGATGAAGGAAGAAGGACAGAGTACATATGATGCGCTCATCCATGCTAACCACGCCCGTCTCCGCCCGATCCTGATGACCACCATCGCGATGGTGATTGGTATGTTACCGATCGCACTGGCAACAGGAGGTGTGGCATCGACAAAGAACGGTCTTGCCTGGGTGATCATCGGCGGCCTTATCACTTCCATGTTCCTGACGCTGATAGTAGTGCCGGTAATTTATATGGTGGTGGATAAAGCGATGGCGAAGTTCGGCATGGGCCGTATTTCCAAGAAACGCTACATCCGTCAGCGGATGGTGGCACCAACGGAGCAGGAGATGGAATCCCGCGATTTGCAGTCTGCTTCGATGATGAACTGATAAAATACTTGCATAAGTAACAATAGTGTTACAAACAGTGTAACAGTTGTAGGTTTAACTATAAAATGGCCGGGATATTCTTATCCCGGCCTTGTTGTTTTTATGCAAATATGATGGGGGAATTATCCCTTGGTGATCTTGTTGTAGGAGCTGGTGATGCCTTTGATGAGGGAGGAGCTGAAGCCCTGGTGTTCCATTTCGTTGAGTCCTGCGATGGTGCAGCCTTTGGGAGTGGTTACCTTATCGATTTCGGCTTCGGGGTGTCGGTTGCCTTTGATGAGCAGTTCTGCCGCGCCTTTTACGGTTTGTGCTGCAATGAGGTTGGCCGTAGCGGCGTCGAACCCGATCTCGATTCCGCCCTGAATGCTGGCGCGGATGAAACGGAGTGCATAAGCGATGCCACAGGCGCCGAGTACCGTGGCTGCGTCCATCAGCTTCTCGTCGATGGATACGGTAACACCCAGCTGGTCGAACATCTGTTTCACGAAATTCGTCTGTTCATCGGTCACATTCCGGCCGCAGATGCAGGTGATGGATTCCTGTATGGCGATGGCGGTATTGGGCATGGCGCGGAAGATGGGCAGGCCGGGGAGGGTGATCTTTTCAAGATCGTCGAGCAATACGCCGGTAACCACGGAGATGAGCAGTTGTTTCTCTGTATCGAAATTAGCGCGGAGTTCGGTGAGTACTTCTTTCACGTTGTATGGCTTAAGGGCCACCACTACCACGTCCGCTTCACGGATGGCTTTGGCATTATCGGTTTCAACATGAACACCCTGCTCGTGTAATGCGGCGAGGGTAGCAACGTTTCGCTTGGTAACGGTGATATCTCCTGCCTTGGAGAAGCCGCTTTTGAGGAGGCCCTCCGCAATGGCGGAACCGAGGTTGCCGCCGCCTATTATGGCGATTTTCTTGCCTGACATAGTCTACTGATTTGGAAGAGTAAGGTACGCCAAAACCCCCGTTCCTGCAAGCGGCCGTAAAAGGCGATGGTCTCCGTTAGGGGGAGACCATCGTCAGACAACATCAAAATATATGACCATTCCTGATGACTCAGGCGTTAATCCAGGGTAACGTGGCTCCAGTTTTCGCCACTTTTAATGCGGTAAAGCTGCATTTCGCTGATGGAAAACTGTTCCGCGATCTGTTTCATCGTTTTACGCCCCGGCTTATCCAGCAGGCGTTTGATGCTTTTTACCTTGGCAATGTTCAGCTTCAGCCCTTTGGTACGGTGGCGCTGTTGCTCTTTGTAAGCGAGCTTGGCGGGGCTGTTTTGCTGATGCTGTTCCATTTCCTCTTTGGTAGCCCATCGGAGGTTGGCGATTTTATTATTCTTTTTGTCGTAGTCGAGATGGATAACGTATTTCTGTGTGCGGGAGGTTTTGGGGATAAAGAGGCGCGCTACTTCGCGGTGCAGGTAGAGGGATTGATAAGTATCTGCGGGCTTGATGTTCAGGACGGTGTAGCCTTCCACGGTAGAGCCGTTGAGCAGCCGCCCTTCTTCTTTGCTTTCCTGGTAACTCATCACTCTTCCCATGGTGGAAACTGCGTAACGCTTACGCAGGGCAGATTTGTTTTTAATCTGCAAGTCTTTCCAGACCTCGTTTTTCAAGTTTTTGATTGTGGCCATTGTGAAAGCAATTTATATGGTTCATTTCTGGGGTCAGTCCGGAACGTCACATGTCAGTTCTCTTTCCGGATGTGTTGCTGTTGCTTCTAAGCCAGCCATTGGGGCCATCGTCCTCTCAAATATATGATCTTTGTACTGATATGCTACGGCATCCAGCACTTCTTCAATGCCTGGTGCCGTATTGCAAGTTACTAATTGTGAACGGAATTCCTTGATATGGGGCAGGCCTTTCAGGTAATTCGTATAGTGCCTCCTCATTTCGAGTATGCCAACCACATCGCCTTTCCACTGAATGGAGCGGCGGAGGTGTTCTTTGCAGACTGCCACCCTTTCCGCCACGGTGGGCGGGGGCATATGCCGGCCGGTAGCCATGAAGTGTTTGATTTCGTTGAAGATCCAGGGGTAGCCGATGGCTGCCCGCCCGATCATGATCCCGTCTACCCCGAATTTTGCCCTGGCGGCTACGGCCTGCTCGGGCGTACAGATGTCTCCGTTGCCGAATATGGGGATCTGAATGCGGGGATTGTTTTTGACTTTGCCGATGAGGGTCCAGTCTGCATGCCCCTTATACATCTGGGTACGGGTGCGGCCGTGGATGGTGAGGGCTTTAATGCCCACATCCTGGAGCCTTTCTGCGACTTCTTCTATGTTCCGGGTATCATCGTCCCAGCCGAGGCGGGTTTTAACGGTAACGGGGAGCTTAGTGGCTTTTACGACGGCCTCCGTGAGGCGGACCATCTTGGGAATATCTTTGAGGATGCCGGCGCCGGCACCTTTACAGGTTACTTTTTTAACGGGGCAGCCGAAATTGATGTCGAGGAGATCGGGGTTAGCGGCTTCCACGATCTGGGCGGCCATGGCCATAGGCTCTTCGTCGCCCCCGAAGATCTGGATACCAACGGGCCTTTCGAAATCGAATATATCCAGCTTCATGCGGCTTTTAATGGCATCGCGGATGAGGCCTTCTGAGGAAATAAACTCCGAATACATGAGATCGGCACCCTGCTGCTTGCAGACCGCGCGGAAAGGGGGATCGCTAACATCTTCCATGGGTGCCAGCAAAAGCGGGAACTCACCCAGTTCTATATCTCCAATTTTCACCATATAATTAATGCCAGTTAGAATTTTTATCCGGCAAACTGACAAATGCCCTGTAAATTTACGCAAATTTACCACAGCGAAAGATGATGGACTTTATACGGAAGGCTTCCCCGTTTGGGCAACTGGCGATTTTATTAGGACTGATGTCTGTTTGTTTTGTAGTATTCGGCGTCCTCATTCAGGGCATCTTCCCGGCTATCAGCGGGGGCTATACGATGGTGCAGGCGCAAGACCCCGCAATTATGTCTAAATCTGCCGTGGTTTCCGCATTTCGTATATCGCAGTTTTTCTATACGTTCGTTGTATTCCTGCTGCCCGGTGTTCTGTTTGCCTGGGCCATGGGCCGCCCCGCGCAATACCTTCGCCTGAACCGCGGTTTACCCTTCATGCAGCTGTTGCTCGCCGTACTGGTGTTGATGTGTTCACTTTACCTCGTAGGGGCTTCCGCAGAATGGAATAAGCTGGCCGGTCTCCCGCAGCGCTTCCACGACATGGAGAAGATGGCAGAAAGGCAAACCAAAATCATGTTGCAGATGCCCGACTCATGGACCATGTTCAAAAACCTCCTCCTCATGGCCCTGCTGCCTGCCATCGCAGAAGAAGTGTTTTTCCGGGGATGCCTCCAGCGTATCGTACAGAAGATGGTACGCAATGGCTGGATAGCAGTATTGATCACCGCCCTCATCTTTTCCGCCATCCACCTGCAATTCCTCACCTTCCTGCCCCGTGTTATCCTCGGTTTTGTGATCGGCGCGGTATTCCTGGTAACAGGAAACCTCTGGCTGGCCATCGCCGGGCACTTCATCAACAACGGCATGCAGGTGGTATTGTTTTATCTTTACCAAAGCAAAATGATCAGTAAGGACCCCGCCGCTGAAGAGCAGGTTCCTTTCTATCTCGCCATATTCAGCGCCGTTATCACAGGACTCCTCATCTGGAGACTGGGAGAAAGGGCAAAGCAGGCCGGGTACAACTGGCGGACGGCAGAAACAGCACTTAAAAACTAGTATAATGGAAAAAGACTGGGTAAAAGTATACCATAGCAACATCGCTTACGAAGCGGAGATCATCCGGGGCATGCTCGCGGAAAACGAAATAGACGCCGTGATCGTAAACCGCCAGGATTCCTCCTTCGTTACCATGCTTCCCGGAATGGATGAAGTATACGTGCATATTGACAATGAGGAAAAAGCCAAACAGCTCATTGCTGAAAGCCGCCCCGAGCCGGGGAATATAGATTAACCGGCCATTTGGGACCGGTTCCACTTTAAAACATCTCATGAAGACTTTTATTACGCGGACCATTACCGCCCTGTTTTTCGTGGCCATTATGCTGGGAGGCATCTTATGGTCACCCCTATCCTTTTTTATCCTGTTCTTTCTGGTGAATTTCTTTGCGCTGAAGGAATATGCCAATCTGGTCCGCCATATTGATGCCGACTACACGGAAATATCCTCCTGGCACCGGAACGGGGTGCTGATTGCCGGATGTGCGCTGATGATGGCTATTGCCGGCGAGAGGTTCGAATATGAAGGGCTTTCGCTGGGAGAGATCGGCTGGGTGCTGACGTTCATATTCCTGCTCGTTATGCCGCTGGGCGAAATACTCATGGGGAAAGAATTTTCCCTGAAGTCGATCGGTTATTCACTGCTCGGGTTGTTGTATGTTACCGTACCCTTCGGGATGCTGGTGGATATGAGCTTTACCGAAAATGTAGTTCCCGGATTTGGGCAGGCATATATCTGGATGTACCCGCTCACCCTGATCTGCTGCATCTGGATCAACGATACCATGGCTTACATCGTAGGCTCCCTCATCGGGAAAACCCCTTTCGCCCCGGCTATCTCCCCTAAAAAAACCATTGAGGGAACGGTAGGCGGGATGATCCTTGCCGTAGCCGCGGCCGGTGTATTTGGGTATTTCTGGGGTTATCAGTGGATGCCGTTGCAGCATTGGATCGCCTTCGCTGCCATCGCTGCGGTATTCGGTACAGCGGGCGACCTGCTGGAATCCCGGCTGAAAAGGCTGGCGGGGGTGAAGGATTCGGGGAGCATCATGCCGGGGCACGGCGGATTCCTCGACCGGTTCGACTCCCTCCTTGTGGCTGCACCCATCGCATGGATCTACATGAGGCTCTTCTTCTGATAATTATTTTTCTTCATACCTTCGTACCGCCTTATTAAAGGGCCAGATAAAATCTACTGAATCATGACGATCCATCGTGAGGGCACTGCTACCATCGCCCTAACCTTTGCCGTACTGGCGCTGCTCAACATCGCAGTGTTCTTTTTCCTTTACGACTCGCCGGTGCTGTGCTGGACGCTGCTTGGCATTTCCATCGTGTTTTTCCTGTTCATCGTATCGTTTTTCCGTCTCCCTTCCAGAGACATGAAGTTCGATGAAACACTCGTGATCGCCCCGGCAGACGGTAAGATCGTAGTGATCGAAGACGTTTACGAGCCGGAATATTTTAAAGACAAACGCCTGCAGGTGTCGATCTTCATGAGCCCTGCCAACGTGCACGTGAATCGCAACCCTATCAGCGGTTCCGTAAAACTGAGCCAGTACCACCCCGGCAAATACCTGGTGGCATGGCACCCGAAAGCTTCTACAGAAAACGAACGGCATACGGTTGTTATCGGTAACGGCAAAACGGACATCCTGGTACGCCAGATCGCCGGTGCCCTCGCCCGCCGTATCGTGAATTACCTGAAACCCGGTATGGACGTGAAGCAGAACACCGAAATGGGCTTTATTAAATTCGGGTCCCGTGTGGATATTTACCTGCCCGTAGGTACTAAAGTAAATGTGGAGAAAGAACAGATCGTTCGCGGTGGCCAAACCATTATCGCCACACTCAGCTGATTTTAACGTTTCTTTTCAAAAGGGAAAACGTATCTTCAATTACACAAAATCACCGCAATGAAGCAATTTTTTCTCATGCTCTCCGCAGTAGCGCTGCTCGCCGGCCCGGTAATCGCCCAGGAAAAGCCCGTGGCAAAAAAGAAGGCTCCCGCTAAAAAAGAGGAAGCCTGCCATAAGGGTAGCGAAGCATCATGCTGCAAGGAAGAAACTACGGCCAAAGGCAAATCCTGCTGCATGCCGATGCCTTCCAAAGCAGAAGCGGTGAAAACGACTGCCAAAAAGAAAGCAGCCGCAGTAAAAAGTTAATTTGCAGCCATTAATATTGGGAAGTCCCGGTAGCAATTGTTACCGGGATTTTTTATGTACCTACAGGATGCTTTTCAGCTCGGCAAGGCTCTTGATGGTATAGGTCGGGGAAACTCCGGGCTGAACATCGCCCGGTGCAAAATACACCTGGTCCATACCTATCTGCTGCGCCCCAAGAATATCTACCTCCAGCGTATCACCGATCATAATACTTTCCGCCGCCGTGGTGTTGGACAGCTGAAGTGCATAATCGAATATTGCCCGGTGCGGCTTCAGCGAGCCTGCGCTTTCCGAAGTAACGATGTGTGTAAAGTAATGCCCGATCCCCGAATGCTGCAACTTCAGTTTCTGCGTTTCCTCAAATCCATTGGTGATCAGGTGGAGGGGGTATTGTTTATCCTTCAGATAATCCAGTACTTCGATGGCACCCGGGAAGAGGGCGGTTTTAGTGGGGAGGATGACGAGGAAGCGCTCACTCAGGGTTTGGCAAAGCGCATCGTCGCACAGCTTAAAATCGAGGAAGGTTTGGGTGAATCGTTTGATGCGCAGCTCGTTGCGGTTAATGTACCCTTTGCGGAAACGGTCCCACAATTTTTCGTTGATAGCCGAGTAAACGGTAAAGAATTCGTCGTAAGAGGGGATGCCTCTGCCGGAGAGGTTATGTTCTTCGTAAAGCTCCGCCATGGTGGCATTGGAGTTGGCTTCAAAATCCCAGAGCGTATGGTCCAGGTCGAAAAAAATATGTTTGTATCTCATGATGGCTCCGTTCGTTGGCTAACTGTAGTGAGGGGCAAAGGTACGACAAATCCATTTTTCCCTTATTTTGGGGCACTAAAACAATACGAACGGTATGTTTGCAATCATTACAGGCGCCAGTAAGGGCATCGGGAAAGCGGTAGCGGAGAAGCTGGCGGCAGAAGGTTTTGATGTGGCGATCTGCGCACGCAATGCAGCAACGCTGGGGGAAACGGCCGCTGCCATCAGGCAGCAAAGCCCCGGTGTGAAAGTACTGGCACTGCAGGTAGATATGGGCGATAAGCAGGCGGTGCTGAAGTTTGCGGCCGATGTGCAAAAGGAATTGGGTGATACCCCCGCCATACTGGTGAATAACGCAGGCATTTTTGTGCCGGGTGCCGTACATGAGGAAGAAGACGGGCATCTCGAAAAGATGATGGCTGTGAACCTGTACAGCGCCTATCACCTTACGCGGGCCTTCATCCCGGCTATGAAAGCCGCTAAGAAAGGGCATGTTTTCAACCTGTGTTCCACGGCCAGCCATAAGGCATATCCCAACGGAGGGTCGTACAGCATTACCAAATTTGCACTGCTCGGTTTTTCCAAGAACCTGCGGGAAGAGATGAAGCCCCACGGAGTAAAGGTTACTTCCGTAAGCCCCGGCCCGGTGCTGACTGCTTCCTGGGAAGGGTTTGACGGGCCTGAAGACCGTTTAATGGAACCGGCCGATGTGGCGTCCATGATCTGGGCGGCCTATCAGCTAAGCCCGCAGGCAGTAATTGAAGAAATTATCATGCGCCCCCAGCTGGGTGATCTCGGATAAATGCTGCTTTGACCCCGAAATCCTTTGCAGTGGCTAATTTCAAGCGGTTTTTTTAACTTACTTTTAACTTGCTCCCGGCACAGTCCGCTGTGGCATTGGTTAAATTTGTTATAGATGAAGGTTTATATCGCCAGTTTAAGAAAAAGTATCGTTTTGCTCATTGCCGCACTGATGACGGCGGCAGGCGCCAGCGCCCAGGAGTTCCGGTTTACTGCTCAGGTAAACACCAATGTGATTGCGCAGGACGAGTACCTGCAAGTGCAGTTTACGCTCATCAATCCCACTAACCTCAGCGACTTTAAGGCGCCTGCATTTAAGGGGTTTGAAGTAGTGCAGGGGCCTAACACCACCCAGGGCATGTCTAACGACAACGGGCGTGTTACCACCTACGTTGCGTTTTCCTATACGCTGGCCGCCACGCAGCCCGGTAATTTTACTTTCCAGGGCGCCACCGCCCGGGTAGATGGTAGAACCGTGCGCAGCAATCCTGTCAGTATAGAGGTAACCCGTGCAGGCCAGCAACGCCTTCCGCAGCAGCAACAACAACAACAGCAGCAGCAACCCTTCCCGCAGCGGAGGGCACCCGGAGAGTCGCATCCCGGTGTACTGCGCAACGGGGAAGATGCCAAAGAGCAACTGAAGAAGAATGTATTTGTGCGCGTGGATGTAGATAAGACCAATGTTTACGAAGGGGAACAGATCACCGCTACCTATAAACTGTATACCCGCCTGCCCACCAACTCCAGTGTAACAAAAGTACCGGCGTTTAAAGGGTTCTCTGCAAAGGATATGGAAATTCCCAATCCGCCGCGGCCTACGGAAGAGATGGTGAACGGTGTTCCCTTCAACGTATTCGTTATCCGTAAAACACTCCTCTTCCCGCTGCAATCGGGCGAGCTGGAGCTGGACCCTGCTGAGGTAGATAACCAGGTGCATTTCGTGAAGCTTGGCCAGCGGAAGCGCGCAGCAACCAACGATCCATTCGGCCGTGATGCTTTCGATGATTTCTTTGCAGACGATCCTTTCTTCGGGCAAACTGAATATGAAGTAGTGCCTTACCGCATTCAAAGCCCGGTAGTGAAAGTACAGGTGAAACCTCTGCCTGCCGAGGGCCGCCCGGCCAGCTTCAATGGCGCGGTAGGACAATTCTCCCTCAGTGCCTCACTCGATAAAAACCAGCTGAGTACCGATGATGCGCTGTCGCTTAAAGTAGCCATCAGCGGGCGTGGTAATGTGAACCTGCTCAATGCGCCGCCGCTCAGCATCCCGCCGGCCTTCGAGAAATACGATCCTACCGTTACTGACAATATCGAAAAAAACAGCAACCCCCTCAGCGGCAGCCGTACTTTCCAGTATGCCCTTATGCCACAGCAGAAAGGTGATTACAAACTGTTGCCCGTAGTGTTCTCCTACTTCGATCCTGCTGCGAAAGCGTATAAAACATTGCAGTCCGAGCCGTTTGATGTACATGTGATCCAGGGTAAGGAAGTGAAGAAAGAGAAAGCTGATTTCAGCGGACAAACAGACCTTGCCGGTATCCGCACCAGCGGGGCTACATGGAGTAAGCAACGCCCCTTCTTTTTCGGGAAGCCTTTGTTCTGGATATTGCTCCTGTTACCAATACTGGCCATTGCAGGCGTGGCTTATTACCGCCGCCGCGAAAACTATATCCATAACAACGCCGCGCTGCTCCGCCACCGGCATGCCAATAAAGTAGCGCTGAAGCGCCTCGAACTGGCTGCACGCTATCTGAAAGAAGGGAAAGACAAAGCGTTTTATGAAGAAACGTCCCGCGCATTGTGGGGTTACCTTGGGCATAAACTGCGCATTCCCATGGCAGAAATGTCGAAGCAGCGGGTAGATGAAAAGCTGACGAAGCTGCGGCTGAGCGAAGGCGCTAAAGAACAACTCTTTGCACTGGCCGACCGTTGTGAGCGGGCGCTCTATGCCCCGGGCGATTCCGTAGAGATGCGCCAGGGTGCGTACCAGGAAGCCGTGGAAGTGATCACCAGTATTGAAAACGAAATCAAAGGACGGGCGTAATCCGCCGGAAAAACAGCCATATGCAACCATTCATCTCCTACTGTGCCCGCCTCTTTCTCCTCATCCTGCTTGCCGGCACTGCCGCCAAAGCACAGAGTCCTGCACTGTTCGCAGAAGGCAACCGCCTCTATGAACAGCAACAGTTCAGCGAAGCCGCTGCAAAGTATCAGCAGCTGATAGACTCCGGTTATCTCGTAGCCGATCTTTACTTCAATGCGGGCAACGCGTACTATAAATCCAATCAAACGGGAATGGCCGTTTTCAGTTTCGAGAAAGCGCTGCGCCTGCAACCCGGCAACGCAGCCATCGAACATAACCTGGCACTGGCCAATCAGAAAGTTGGCAGCAATGCGGAAACACTTCCCCTGCTTTTCTTTGAAAGATGGTGGCTGCAGTGGCAGCAACTCCATACGCCGGCAGGCTGGGCCAACTGGAGCATCGTTTGGTGCTGGGCATTATCCGCATTCATCATCGCATACTTCTTCTTTCCTGTACCGGGGAAAAAATACATCCGCTGGGGCCTCGCTGTTACCGGCATTCTTCTTCTCGGTTACTTTTCCATGGCCGCGTGGACGCACAGCCAGTCTTTCAACAGCAGCGACGCCATTGTGATGCACGATGCGGTGAAAGCCAAATCTGCTCCTGACGATGGCGCCAAAGACCTCTTTGAGCTAAAGGAAGGAATGAAAGTGAAAGTGCTCGACGCCACCAGTCAGTTTGGTAAAGTGCAGCTGTCTGACGGAAAAACGGGCTGGGTAGCCGTGAACGAACTCAGGCGTTTATAACTTCTCTATTTTCTCCAGGAATTCCTGTTTGCGGTTGCGCGCCAGCGGCACGCTCCGGCCGTCTGTCATTACGATATCGCCACCATCTCCCTTAATGTATTTGAACATATGGGCCAGGTTCACGATAAAGTTGTTGTGTGCGCGGAAGAATCCTTTATCGCGGAGTATATCGTCCATTTCTTTCAATGAGCGGCAGATCATTACGGGTTTAGGCTGCTGGATGAGATGCACACCGGTGTAACTGCCTTCCGATTCACAAAACAGAATTTCTTTTACGGGTATCATGCGCAGGCCGTCGAATGTGGGCAGCGCCACGCGTTCGAACTGAGGCATCTGCTCGCGTAGCAGGCGTAAAATGGTATCGGCCTGTGAGCTGGTGGTGGTTTGCCTTTCTGAGGCTTTGCTGACTGCGGCCAGCAGGTCGTCTTTATCAATAGGTTTCAGCAGAAAGTCGAGCGCGCTGTGGCGGATGGCCTTCAGGGCATAGCGGTCGTGGGCGGTGGTGAAGATGACGGAGAAGTGGCGCCAGGTGCAATGTTCGAGCAGGCAAAAACCATCCATGTCAGGCATTTCGATATCGAGGAAAACCAGGTCGGGCTGAAGTTGCTCTATGGCAGTGCGGCCTTCTTCCGCAGTGCTACATGTGGTGAGGATGTTGAGCTGCGGACAGTAGCGGTTGAGTTGCATACGCAACACATCACGGCAGTGCTCTTCGTCGTCGATAATGATCGTTCTCATTGGGCGTAGATATGGCTTCGTGTATCTGGTTGACTTGGGGGTAATCAAATTTACTTAAAAATCCGCTCTTCGTGCAGCACCTCGTCGTACCTGACATCGGGGAGGCGGATGATGGTATAGGTTCCGGTACGCTGGTGGTGTTCATCATACCGGTGGCCGGTAGTGATGTTGGCATGTGTATGATAGCGGTGGTTGATCCAGTGGAGGCGCTCGCCGGCTACAGCGATGGCAGGCGTTTTTTGCTGGTGCTGGTGAAAGGCACTGTGCCGGGCAACACCATTGTCTTCCAGTCTTACAAACATTCCCTCCTCATTCCGGCCTACTTCGATCCGGATGAACCCTTTCCCTTCTTCGCGCTGTAAAAGGCGGTTCCAGATGGCGTTTTGTACATAAGGCTGGATGAGGAACGGGGGGATGAGTACGGAGGGCGGGGGGCTGTCGGGCAGCAGGCAGATGTCGTAATCGAATTGCCCTTCGAAGCGAAGGGATTCGAGTTGAAGGTAGAGGTCGAGGGTTTCGAGATCTTCTTCGAGGGTGATCCATTCCCGGCTGCTGTGTTCCATGGTCATGCGCATCAGGCGGCTGAACCGGGTGAGGTACGACGAGGCGAGATCCGTACTGGAGGAAAGTACGAAACTGTGGATGGCATTCAGACTGTTGTAGATGAAGTGGGGGTTCATCTGCGTCTGGATGGTATGGAGTTCAAGTGATGCTTTTCCGCCCTGAAGGTCGAACTGTTGTTCCATACGCCGCCGTATCCTTCTTTCCCGCCACCAGAATGCACCTGCAACGAGGGCACCTGTGAGGAAGAAAAGGATAATCAGCAAAGCAGCCGTACCCGGAAATACAGTTTGTCCCTGAGCGGGAACCGTTGGATAAGCATGCGATTGAACCGTGGCAAGTACGGGGTTAATCATATCAGATTCCTAAGCCGTTCAAATATAAACAGCGGCTTGCCACCGGAAAAGAAGGAAGTAATAGCTGGCAGGAGGCACCGGACAATCGGCAGCCCTGCGGGGAAATGTGGCGGAAGGGTATTATCAGCCGTCCGTGAACTTGTACCCTACCCCGCGAACGGAGTGGAAGTAGCGGGAATTGCGGCTGTCTTCCTCGAAATACTTGCGGAAATTGAGGATGAAGTTATCAATGGTACGGGTGGTGGGATATACGTTGTAACCCCAAACTACCTGGAGGATCTTTTCGCGGGTCACCACTTCGCCCTTATTCTCGATAAGGAGCTTCAGGAGCATGGTTTCTTTCTTAGACAGTTCGTGATGCTTCCCGTCTTTCCCCACACATTCCTGCGCAGCGAAATCGATCATATTATTGCCGAAGCGGTACACATTGGGTACGCTGTCTTTATCCTGAATCTTTTTGTTTTGACGATGAGCTTTTCTACCCGCAGCAGGAGTTCTTCGAGGTTGAAAGGCTTGGTCATATAGTCGTCTCCCCCTTTCTTAAGCCCGAGCACACGGTCGGCGCTGCTGTTTTTGGCACTGAGGAAGAGGATGGGTACTTCGTTGTTCTGTATCCGGATATTCTCACACACGGCCAGGCCGTCCATCTCGGGCAGCATGATATCGAGGATGATCAGATCGAAATATTCGTTTTTAACGGCTTTAAGGGCGCTGGTGCCGTTATCTACCGCCGTAACCTCATAACCTTCCAGCTCCAGGTTGAGTTTTAATGCTTCCTGCAGGTTCTCTTCGTCTTCTACCAGCAAAATTGATGCTTTCGTCGCTTCCTTCATAAATGCATTGGGTGAATGGTGAACGGTAAATTACTTTTTCCGGTTATTGCCTAAAATTACGTACAACCGGTTAATTTTATACAGTTTGAGGGGAATAATCCTGCCACCTGATCTCAAAACACGTGCCTTTCGGCAAGTTGTCATTCACGGCGATGGTTCCCCCGTGCTGTTCCACGATCTTCCGGGTGAGGTAAAGCCCGAGGCCTGATCCCTTCGACTTCCGTGTGTTTTCGTTACCGATGCGGTAAAACTTCATGAATATCTTGCCTTTTTCCTCTTGCGGAATACCTTCTCCCTGGTCACAAACCCGCATTAGCAGGTCGTTCTGCTCCAGCCCGAGGCTCACTACTATCTCTGTTCCTTTAGGTGCGTATTTCACCGCGTTCTCCACGAGGTTGTTCAACATGAGGGTGATCATGAACTTATCCGCCTCCAGTCCTATCCCCGGTTCAATATCTGCCACTATGTCGTGACTGTGTATTCTGTCGCGCAGCTCGTTGAGCGCCTGTGTCAGTACCTGGCTGAAGTCCAGCGGCTCCAGGAAGGGCTGCGATTTCTCATGCTCGAACTGGGAGGCCAGCAGGATGTTGTTACAAAGCTGATCGAGCCGGTTCGTTTCGCGGATGGTGGCATCGAGCAGGCGGCGTTGTTTCTCTTCGTCGAGGCGGTGCTTACGGAGAGTTTCGAGGTTGAGCTTTGCGATGGCGATGGGGCTTTTCAGCTCATGCGTAACGGCCATCATGAAGTTCTGCTGTTGCTGCTGCAGCCGCATCTGCTTCCATACTGCCCGGTAAACCATGGAGGCACCGGCGAGGATGATGATGAGGAAGATGGTGCCTTCGCCGATGTACTTCAGCGTCCGCATACGTTCCTCATGGTGGAGGCGCTGCATCTCCTGCATAAATTGTGATGGTTCGCTGAGCTGGTGCATTTGGTGTGTAAGCTCCATTTGCTCATAGTGCGCGATCTCTTTAGACTGCTGATGCAGCAGAACGCCCCACCATACCAGTTGCAGCACGGTATAAACCAGCACAAAAACATATATGCCGGTGATCACCTTTTTACCTTGCAGGGCAGACGATGATTTTTTCATGCGCTATTTCCGCGGAGCGGTTTTTTCCACGCGCAGCCCCACGCTCATGATATAAGGCAGCGGGTCCTGTCGCATATTTTGCTCGAATGTAAAACGGTATGTTCCTGTTTTCGGGAGGATGGCGTTTTGCTGGATGGGGATGCGGTGCTCGAAAATATCATCGAGTCCGCTGCCCAGCCATTTACCGTAGCTGTCGGCCAAAGGCAGTTCCACTCTCCGGGATTGCGGAAGGCTGTCGCCCGGCAGTTGCGTGCTGACGATGAGCCAGAGATTGTTGTACGGATAGGCGTCTGTGTGGCGGACGTTTACGTACAGGTTGTAGAAGTACGCCGTGTCTTCGTTCGTGAGCGTTACTTCGTATGATGGTTTGAAGGACGATTCCCAGCTGGATTGCGGGATGTCCCTGTTCTTTTCGTAAGTATCCAGCTTCGGCGGCATGCACGCGAATGCGAACAGGCTGAATGCGAGGCAGGCGGAGCGAGATATCGTCTTGCGGGTCATATGCTTGATTAGAGTACGTTGAGGACCTGCTCTTTGGCTTTTTCCAGCTCATCTTTCATCATCACCACCCATTGCTGGATGCCGGCATCATTTGCTTTGGAACCGGTAGTGTTGATCTCGCGGCCGATTTCCTGGAGCACGAAGCCCAGTTTTTTACCTTTGGCGGATTCTGCTTCGTTGAGGATTTCCTTGAAGTAGCGGCAGTGGTTTTGCAGGCGCACCAGTTCTTCGGAGATGTCGAGCTTTTCTAAATAGAAAATGAGTTCCTGCTCCATGCGGTTACCGTCTACATTCTCTTTACCTACGTATTCGGCGAGGAGGGTTTCGAGGCGGGTACGCACTTTGTCTTTACGGAGCGGGTCCAGCTCGCGGACCTTCTCGGTATAGAGGAGGATATTGTCGATACGGAGGAGGAGATCTTTCTCCAGCATGATGCCTTCGTCCATACGGTGTGCGTCCATTTCTGCAACGGCTTTACGGACGATGGTGGCAACTTCGTTCCATTCGTTTTCGGTGATTTGTTCTGAAGCGGGAGATACTACTTCGGGGAGCTTCATGAGTACATTCAGCATATCTTCCTGCGGAATGGCGAGATCGCGGGCCATGCCGGAAATGGCTTCGTGGTAATAACGTGCCAGTTCAGTGTTGATGACCACGGGGCGGGTGGCGCCGTTTTGTTTGATATTGATGGTGGCATCAAGAGTACCCCGCAGCAACTCCTGCTGGAGGATGTTGCGGATGTCGAATTCGTAGGGTTTCAGCAAGGGGGACAGCTTGAGGTTTACTTCAAACTGCTTGCCATTGAGAGATTTGACCTCCGCAACAATGGTTGTTTCTCCCCGGGTTACCTCCGCGCGGCCGAAGCCGGTCATGGATTTCAGCATATTATCTGTTTAATGTGACAAACCTAGTCAATTATTGTCATATTTCGGCCGGAAGGCCAACGTGTTAGCGGAAGAGTGCGGCTTCGATTTCCTTTTGGGTATGCGTCACCATATCGCCGGGGAGCATACCGCGGATATCGAGGCGGCCGATGCGGTAACGGATCAGCCTCAACGTGGGGAAGCCTGTTGCCGCAGTCATTTTACGCACCTGCCGGTTCTTCCCTTCACTGAGTATAAGGCGTATCCATGGAGCAGGTATGTGCTGGCGGAAACGGATGGGTGGATTACGATCCGGCACCTCCGGCGGAGCATCGAACAAAGATGCTTTTGCGGGTTTTGTACGGAAAGGCTTGCCGTCTATCGTAATGGAAACACCCGCTTCGAGCTGGCGGATGGCTTCGGGTGTAACAGCCCCGTCTACCTGTACCCAGTATTCCCGCTCATGTGCCTGTGAAGGATGCAGTAAGCGATGGTTGAGCGACTTATCATTGGTGAGTATCAAAAGTCCTTCACTATCGTAGTCGAGCCGGCCAACCGGATACACATCTTTCGGAACGTTAAAAAAGTCAGACAATACGGCTTTGCCATCTTCTTTCCCGAAACGGGTTAACACCTGGTAAGGTTTGTAAACGGTAAAATAGCTAAGGCTCACTGCAACTGCTTTGGTTAAGGGCCTGTAAATTAGTAATTTTGCCGCATCCTTAGCGATTTTATAGCATATGACATGTTAAGCGATCAAACTCCCTGCCCTTACTGCGGCAAATTTCTGGGCGAGATGTTATCCGCCGCCACGCCTGAACATGTGGAAGAGATCGCCAACGCCAAAACCTGCAAGATCTACCGTAAAGGACAGGATATTTTCCAGGAAGGCGGCCACCCGTACGGTATTTTCTTCGTGAATTCCGGTAAAGTAAAGTTATCGCACAGCGGAGACGAGGGGCGTGAGCAGATCGTGCGCCTTGTGAAGCCCGGTGATCTGATCGGATATAAGGCGCTCATTAGCAACGAACCATATACGGCAACAGCTACGGTGCTGGAAGACAGTGCGGTGTGTTTCATTCCGCGCGATGTATTCCTTGGGTTGCTTCAAAAAGATCCGACGCTTGCGTTGCGCATGATGCAGATCCTGTCCAGTGAGTTGCGCAGGGCGGAGCAGAAAATTACACACCTTGCACAGAAGCCGGTGCGTGAACGCCTTGCTGAAACATTACTCACCCTGAAGGAAACTTACGGGCTGGAAGAAGATGAACAAACGATCAACGTGATGCTTTCCCGGGAAGAGATCGCTAACCTGGTAGGTACGGCAACCGAATCTGCCATCCGTTTGCTCTCGGAATTCAAAAAAGAGAAAGTGATAGACCTTGCAGGCAAAAAAATCCGCATTCTCCGTCTGCAGCAACTCATAAAAATGGCAAACCTGCAGGATTGATTCCCTTATATCCCGAACTTTCTCCTCCTAAAGCCATTTAAAAAGCCAAAATCGAACGGAAAGCTGTCAGGCCGACTAACTACCCACTGCGGCCTCAAAAGCATTTTTAAGCGTCTTACAATGCATAGCGATGTATGTAGCGTGTGAAGAGTGGTTTGATGAAACGTAGTGTAGCGAGGGGTTTCAGACTAAATTAAAAAAGTCTGACTGCGTGAACAATCAGACTTTCTTGTTATGTGAATGGGTTAGTAAGTACAGGGAAATAATATTCCCTACACAATATTAAAAAGAATTTCATCACAAAAGAAAATTTTTACAAGAAATTTTATTCACAAGCAAAAAAAAATTGTGGATAACGCCCCCTAACTTTGCTTCGATTTAACGACGTTCATATGAAGTTTGATACACCAATACCGGTAAAAGAAATAGCTGCGCTCACGGGCGCGAAGCTTGCAGGCAATGAAGCGCTGCTGGCAACGGGCATCAACGAGATTCACAAGGTTACGCCTGGCGATATCTCGTTTGTGGATTTTGAGAAGTACTACAACGCCTGCCTCTCATCTCCTGCCTCTATCATCATCATCAACAAGGAAGTGGAAGTTCCCGAGGGGAAAGCCATCCTGGTTACCGACGATCCGTTCTCCGCATACGTAAGCCTTGTTAAGCGCTTCCGCCCTTACGAGCCGCAAAATAAAGCCGTAAGCGACAGTGCGGTGATCGGGGAAGGAACCATCATTTCCCATGGCGCAGTGGTAGGTCACCATGTTACCATCGGCAGCAACTGCATCATTCACCCCAACGTTGTTATTTACGACCATACGGAGATCGGGGATAACGTAATCATCCATTCCGGGACGGTTATCGGTGCAGATGCGTTTTACTTCAAGAAAAGGGCTGCCCGGGAAGTGATGTGGGATAAGCTGGAAAGCTGCGGCCGCGTTATCATTGAAAGCGATGTGGAAATCGGTGCCCTCTGCACCATCGATAAAGGCGTAAGTGGCGATACCATCATCGGCCGCGGAACTAAGTTCGATAACATGATCCACATCGGACATGGCACCGTGATCGGGCGTAACTGCCTCTTCGCTGCCCAGGTAGGTGTAGGCGGTAAAGCCATTATCGAAGACAACGTGATCCTCTGGGGACAGGTTGGCGTTAACAAAGATCTCACCATCGGTAAAGGTGCGGTTGTTTACGCAGGCAGCGGTGTGAAAGATTCCATTGAAGGCGGTAAAGTATACTTTGGCTCTCCCGTGGAAGAAGCACGTACCAAAATGAAAGAACTGGCCTGGATCAAACGTATCCCCGAGATGTGGGCAAAACTCAAAGGTTAATCGTAAAAGACATGATAAAGTCCCTGACCGGCATCGCTGCAACCTGCATCCTTCTACTGGCAGGTTGCGGTGTTACAAAAACTGCCAAAGCCCCCGGGCTGTATTCCTCCGCCAACGAGCTGGCAGTTAAAACCGACGACGGCTGGTTTTCTGCCAAAACCATTTCACTCGGTGATTACTCCACTACTTCCCGCACCAATGGAGTTCAATCCGGTTCACCGGCTAAACAATGGAAGAACGTTTCCGACGCTTTTTCCTTTACCAGTAAAAACGGCGGGTCGCAATTGCCCGTGCAGGTGTTGAGCACACCAAGAATCACCTTTTCTTCACGCACCTTTCCCGCCTGGTTCCCAGTAACAGGTAACGATGCACCACTCTGGTACATACATGTAGGCGCTAACGCTGCAGATCCGTTGAAGAGCTGGGAACTGATCCTGAAAAGGAACATCGTCTTCCTCGAACTCAACGACAATAAACCCGTCGGCATCCTCCGCTCTGCGGCAGATGAACTGAAGGTAACGGCACATAACCGTTATGGTGCAGTGAACAGTGCGGATAAGATCTGTTATGAGTTTCAGCTGAAGGGTATGCCCGTTGCGGCATTACTTATGGGTAAAGAGCCGCGTGTATGGTTGCAGAAAGAGCTGGACCCTGCCCTGCGTGAAACGCTGGCAGCCACGATGCTGGGCCTGTTGTTCAGGCCGCAATAAGAACTATTCAGGAAGCTCCCTGTTGTTTACTGAGGAGGAAGTTGCGGGAAATGGTTTCGATCGTTTCCGGCAATGGTCTGAACCGGAAACCGGGGAGCGCTTCCTGTATCTTGTGATTGCTGTAGAAAACTTTTAACTGAGCGGTGCGGGCAGTTTCCCGCGTGAGCAGGGGGCGTTTGCCCGTGAACATGCTACGGATCTTTTCTATCCGCCATACCACCTCCGCCATCCAGGGTTTGGTAGCTATGTGAGGAGGCTTTTTGCCGAGGTGGCGGGCCATTTCGTTGAAGAGCCGGCGATAGGGCCAGTTATCGCCGTTGAGAATAAAGCGCTGTGCAGTAATGGGGCTTTCCATGAGTTGAATCATCGCTTCCGCCACATCTTCCACATCCACGAAACCGTTCACACCTTCTGTATAATACGGGAACTCTTTCCAGGCATTAGCAAGCAGCTTGCCCGAGCCATCGTGCCAGAAACCGCTGCCCAGGATGATGGAAGGGTTTACGATCACCGCATTCAATCCTTCTGCGATGCCGCGCCATATTTCTATTTCGCTGAGGTGTTTGCTGACGGCGTATTTGCTGTTGTTCTTACTTTCTTCCCACTGCGCGTTTTCCGTGATGTTATCGTGCTGCCTTGCGCGGCCGAGTGCGGCGATGGAGCTGACGTGCACGATCTTCCTGACGCCTGTATCGATGGCCATGTTCACCACATTGGCGGTGCCTTCGATATTTGTTTTCATCATGGTATTGCGCATGCCGGGTTCGAACGAAACGATGGCTGCGCAGTGATATACTTCCGTGATACCGGCAAATGCATCTTCAAGGGCGCAAACGTCGAGCACATCGCCCTGTACCCATTCCACCCTGTCGGCGATGTCTTTGATTTGATCGGGTATGCGGCTGCGGTAGAGGGCGCGCACCGGTTTACCGGCTTTCACCAACGCCCGCAGCAGATAACTACCCAATAAACCCGTACCGCCTGTGACAAGGATCATTTCGAAAGTATTGTGATTGAAGGCACAAATGTAAATCAATACTTGTAAAAACCTTGGCCGGTTTTGCGGCCCAGGTCGCCTTTCTCCACCAGTGCTGCCTGCATGGCGCCGGGGCGGAAGCGGGGTGCTTCCTGAAATGCTTCGTAAAGCGATCGGGTAACGGCGTAGTTAACATCATTACCGATGAGGTCCATCAATGCAAATGGTCCCATGCGGAAGCCTGCTGCTTCCAGCAACCGGTCGATGGCAGCAATGTCTGCCACACCGGAAGATGCGATCTCCATGGCTTCAAGATAGTAATGCCGCGCCACGCGGTTTACGATAAAACCGGGGGCATCTTTTACATGCACCGGCGTTTTACCCATATGCTTCACGAGGTCGTACAGCAATTGTGTGACGGTGGTGGATGTTTGTTCTCCACTGATCACTTCCACAAGCGCCATGAGGTGGGCGGGGTTGAAGAAGTGCATGCCTGCCACTCTTTCCGGATGGGGTATTTCTGCTGCGATCGCGGATACGGAAAGAGAGGAGGTATTGGTAGCGAAAATGGTTTTGGGGGAATTGTGAAGCGCCAGCTCCCGGAAGAGGCCCACTTTCACGGGTATCTTTTCTACAATAGCCTCGATGATCACATCGGCTTTGCAATCTGTGATATTGTGGCAGGGGGTAAGGCGCCGGAGTGCGGCATCTTTGTCTTCCGGATTCATTTTACCTTTCTCTACGGCTTTCTCCAGGTTCTTGCGGATCATGTTGATCCCTGCATCAACTGCTTCGGCTTTCACGTCGAATAAAAGCGTAGGGAAACCCGCTGATGCAGCAACGAGGGCAATACCTGCACCCATGGTGCCTGCGCCGCAAACGGCGATCTGTTTGATGTCGGAAACGGTTTGCATAAGGAAGATCGTTTTGGGGAGCGTAGCGGAAAAGAAAAGCGGCCGTTCCGGTATGGAACGGCCGCATTAAGATATGTTAACGTGCGCCCTGGAATTGTTTCAGGAAGCGCAGATCGTTTTCTGAGAATAGCCGTAGATCCTTGATCTGGTACTTCAGCATGGTGAGCCTTTCGATGCCCATACCAAATGCGAAGCCGGTGTATTTGGAAGAATCGATTCCGCAATTCTCCAGTACCTGCGGATGTACCATGCCACAGCCGAGGATCTCTACCCAGCCACTGTGTTTGCACACATTACAACCTTCGCCGCCGCATATGAGGCAGGAGATATCCATTTCTGCACTCGGCTCCGTGAACGGGAAGAACGAGGGGCGGAAACGGATCTTAAAGTTTTCACCGAAGAACTCCTGTACGAAATAGTACAGTGTTTGCTTCAGGTCTGCAAACGAAACATTTTCTGCCACATACAGGCCTTCGATCTGGTGGAAGAAGCAGTGTGCGCGGGCAGAGATGGTTTCATTTCGGTATACGCGGCCCGGGCAGATGATACGGATGGGGAGCTTACCTTCTTCCATCACTCTCACCTGAACGGAGGAAGTGTGGGTACGCAACAGCCAGTCGGGGTTGTTGTGTACATAGAAAGTGTCCTGCATATCGCGGGCGGGGTGGTTTTCGTCGAGGTTGAGGGCTGTGAAGTTGTGCCAGTCGTTTTCGATTTCCGGTCCTTCTGCAATGGTAAAGCCCAGCCGCTCGAAAATGCGGATGGCTTTATTGCGCACGATGCTGATAGGATGGCGGGTACCCAGGCGGTGAGGCTCACCGGGGAGGGTAAGATCGAGCTGGTCGGCAGCACCGCCGGCTTCATCTTTCAACTGCTCAAATTCCGCATATTTAGCTTCTGCGGCCAGCTTAAAGGCGTTCAGCACCTGGCCGAACTCTTTTTTACCCTCGTTAGGAACGTTTTTCATTTCCCCGAAAAGGGCCTTTACGATCCCTTTGGTACCGAGGAATTTGATACGGTATTGCTCCAGCTGCTCCGCATTTTCCGGGCGGAAAGCCGCAATTTCCTGCTTATAAGCTTCTATTTGTTGCACGATTGCGTCCATAGCCGACAAAGATAACGCTGCCGGGAGAAATTTCCTTACCGGATTTTATGGAATCCGGGAGGTTAAGCATCTTACTCTCAAATCCTCCCGTTATGCATGTAAATATTCCTGTGTTCATGGCCGCACTGCTGCTCGGCAGCACCGCGGCAGCCCAAAGTTCTTCCCCTCAGGTAACCGAAGCAGTCAAACACCAGCCGGAAATCACCGTTAAAGAGCTACAGAAAAAATCCAAAGCACCTAAAAAGGAAGAAAAACTCACCCTCGCTGATCCTGAAGCAGGAAGTAAGAAGGCAATGACGGTGGCAGAATATGATGCTTACAGGAAAAAGCAGGATCAGGAAGCTGCGAAAAAGAAACAGACGGCGAAGCCTAAGCCTAAGCCGCAGGTTCAGTTCGCTCCACCGGTCATTAAGAAAGATCCGCCTGCCGGGAAACCGGAACCCGTTAAGCAGGATGAAAAGCCAAAGGTGAAATTTACACCTCCGGTAGTAGTGAAGGATACTATCATTCCTCAGCCGGTAAAAGTAAAGCAGATTGCTGCTGACACCGTGGCAACAGCGGCATTAAATGAAAAGCGTTACCTGTTAAACGAAGTGAGAGTGGTAACTGCACCTGACGGGAGCCGTAAGATATATGACAAGGACGGTAAGGATATAACTGCAGAGATTCCTGATCTGCCAACAGCACCATACCCGGAGCAATAGGAAATCGATAAAACTCCTTATAACCACCGCATTTCCCCTACATACAGGATGTTAGCTTAATACATTATCCCTTTCCAACCCCGCCCCCGTCCTTCCCGCAGTTTCCGCCATCGCTGCGGGAGGATGGTGTGGCGGGTACTTTTTTAACACAGCTTACATTTACCGTCACAGACGGCAGGCCGGAGTAATCCGGCCTTTTTTGGCTCAAATGCATATCAATCCTTCATCCAACCTTCTTCCATCCTTCTTCCATCCTATATCCAAACACCTTCAAACCCTTGCTGCTGCAGAAGATAGTTGGAGGATGGATGGAGGATGGCAGTAGGGTGTCAGTAAGTTTTGCAAAACGGTTAAGTGATTATCCTGTTTGCCCTAAAGGGTTTCAGCGTAATTGCGAGAATAATAGCATGGAATTTGATATGGCCTTTCTGGTTAACATAATAATATGACAGTGTTAGATTTCCCGCCTTATTTTAGTAAACCCCATTGACGTAAGTAGTTACTCGAAAACCACGGTTTTGTTGTGATAAACGAACACCCGGTCACTGAAAACCAACTGGAGGGCACGGGCAAGAACCGATGTTTCGATCTCCTTACCAGCCTTCATCATATCGCTGGCAGTATAGGTGTGGTTAACAGGGATCACCTGCTGTGCGATGATGGGTCCCTCGTCCAGCTCATTCGTTACAAAGTGCGATGTAGCCCCTATCAGCTTCACCCCTCTTTCAAAAGCCTGCCGGTACGGATGCCCGCCTGCAAATGCCGGTAGAAAAGAGTGGTGGATGTTGATGATACGCTCCGGATAAGCCGCCACAAATTCAGGACTGAGGATACGCATGAACTTCGCCAGTACGATGTAATCCGGCGCTTCTGCATCTATCAGCTCCCGGATGCGGGTTTCGAAATACGATTTATTGCCTTCCTCATGGGAAATAAGGTGAAAGGGTATATTGAAGCGCTTGCAGATGTTTTCAAGGTGGGGGTGGTTGCCGATCACACAGGATACCGTTGCGCCCAGGGTGTTGAACTGGTTACGGACGAGGATGTCTGCCAGGCAATGGTACTCCCGCGTTACCAGTACCACTATTTTTTTATCGGGCCGAGGGTTAATGCTTACGAGGGCTTCGGCCGGTAATACCTCCCGGATAGCTGCTTCGAGGGAAACTGCGTCTGTCTCATTTTCCGCAGCTATCCGCATGAAAAAACGGTTGTCTGACTTATCCACAAACTCCCGGAGTGATACGATGTTCAACCCCGCCTTTGCCAGAATTGCCGATACATCGGCCACCAGTCCAACCCTGTCTTTCGATTGAATAAGTATGATCATAGTTCGCCTAAATTAATCATTCGCACTGCTTCTTCATACCCCCATCCCAATTTTCACTCAATTTGATAATTTTTTGACTTTGAAGGAGCTAAGCAATTCAGCTTCAGTTCAATAAAAATGCGAAACCCCTCCCATGCAAAGCCTTTCCCGATTACAGGAAGTTACATTCATCCGGGTTTTTTGAGCAGTCTCACCGGTATCCTGCCCGGTACAGTTGTTCACACAGTTTACGCCGGTTACGATATAACCGTCGGCCATTATAAAAAATTAGCGCACTTGCCTGCCCATCGTGATCAGAACACCGGGTGGAAGTAACAAACTGATTTCTTCATGGCCGGTTATCAATTTAACCGGCCTTTTTTTATCTTTTCGGCATGAAAAAACACTTTCTGACAGCGGGAATGCTGATGCTGGCCACAATCACAGTGGCCCAGCAGCGGAAGCCCAACATCGTGTTTATCCTCGCAGATGATCTCGGATATGGTGACCTCGGGGTATACGGACAGCAAAAGATCAAAACGCCTAACATCGACCGGATGGCGAAGAACGGGATGCGTTTCACGTCCTTTTACGCCGGTACTTCAGTATGTGCACCATCACGCTCCAGCCTCATCACCGGCCAGCATACAGGGCATACCTACATCCGCGGCAATAAGGAAGTACAGCCCGAAGGCCAGGAGCCTCTGGCAGATACGGTTCAGAGTATGGCCACGCTGCTGCAGCAGGCCGGTTATACTACCGGTGCCTTCGGTAAATGGGGGCTGGGCATGGCAGGTACCACCGGTGCCCCCAACCGCAAGGGTTTCGATAAATTCTTCGGGTATAACTGCCAGCGGCAGTCGCACCGGTATTACCCCACTCACCTGTGGGACAATGATCAGAAGGTGGTGCTGGAAGGAAATGACCTGACCAATAAAGTACACTACGCACCGGCGCTGATCCAGCAGAAAGCGCTGGATTTCATAGATGAGCATAAGGCGAAGCCCTTCTTCCTGTTCATCCCGGTTGTATTGCCGCATGCGGAGCTGCAGGGTCCAGACGACGAGTGGTTTAAAATGTACGACGGTAAGTTCCCCGAAACTCCGCACAAAGGCAATGGGTACGGACCCGGGGCCACCGTGCCGGGATATGCTTCGGTAGATAAGCCCCGTGCCACTTACGCAGGCATGGTATCGCGGATGGATGCTTACGTAGGCCAGGTGATCGCGAAGCTGACCGAGCTGAACCTGATGGAGAATACCATCATTATTTTCACAAGTGATAATGGCGCGCACTTCGAAGGCGGGGCAGACATCCCTTTCTTCAACAGCAGCGGCGGCCTGCGGGGGGCTAAGCGCGACCTGTACGAAGGCGGTATCAAAACGCCCTTTATCGTGCAATGGAATGGTACAGTAAAGCCCGGCACCACATCCCGCCACACCGGTGCTTTCTGGGATGTACTGCCCACCTTAGTGGAAATTACCGGCGCGCCCGCTCCAAGGCATACCGACGGTATTTCCTTCCTGCCAGCACTTTCAGGTAAAGGCCGTCAGCAAAAGCACGATTACCTGTACTGGGAGTTCCATGAAGGTGGTGGCCGGCAGGCGGTAAGGATGGGTAAATGGAAAGGCGTAAGGCTCGGGATCACAAAGCAGCCTGATGCCCCGGTAGCGCTGTATGATCTCGAAAAGGACCCTTCCGAAAAGAACAACGTGGCCGCCAGCTACCCGGCAATTGCGCAGGCGATTCGGGAAAAAATGACGGAAGCACACATAGAATCCCCCATATTCCCGCTTATAAACGGGAAGTAATGATTATTCCGCCCCGGATCTGAGACATCTGATGAAGGACCGGGGCGGGACTTTCAGGGGGAGGCTGCTAAAATACTGGCATAGTTTGTTAAAATACGTTCAGGACGTATTCCGCTTAATTCTGTAATATTACTTTCGGTACCAGGTACCCAATAATCATCGAAAACAGTAGCAGTGGACAATAACATGTTATGGATCAACCAGGATCTGGAGTTGTTGCGTCAAATAGCGGAGGGTGATGAACATGCTTTCACTACCTTGTATCACCGCTATGAAGCCCACATTTTACAGGTCGCGTCCGTATATGTCAAAGACCGGGACGCGGCGCGTGAAATTGTGCAGGACGTTTTCAGGAAGCTTTGGGAGAACAGGGATAAGCTATCCGAAGTCCGTGATATGCGGAATTACCTCTTCATAATTGCCCGTAATTTAATTTTCAACCGTTTTAAGAAAGCAGCCCACGAAATGGCTGTCCATAAAGATCTGTTGTATGCCTCCGAAACGGCAGGCAGCGATACCGACTACCGTGTGCGCAACCGCGAGTGTGAGCACCTCCTCCATACAGCCATCGATAGTTTACCACCTCAGCGGAAGCGTATTTACCAGCTGGCCCGCGAAAAAGGCATGAGCTACGAAGAAATAGCCCATGAATTAAGGATCTCGCGGTTTACGGTAAAGAACCACATGTCTCAGGCGCTCCAATCCATCCGGCTGTACCTCCTCCAGCATTTACATACCATCGCTGCCGCTCTCGGGCTGCTGATGGGGTTGTAAAATATTTTTTCAGACAGAATAGTCCGACCCTTATTTTCAAATGTCTTTATCTCAAAGGCGTAAAAGTGAATGCCACGAAAATGACTGAACAGGATTTCTTAAAACTGCTTTCAAGGTATAAAACAGGCAGGCTTTCAAGGCGGGAAGAAGCGGCTTTTGCAGAAGCAGCTGCCTCCGGCAGGTTCGACCAGCTGGTGCAGGACGATGTGCTGCAGGCCCTGATGCACCCCCCTGCCGAAAAACGGGGATGGATGCGGGTAGCAGTATCCTGGCGTTACAAAGCTGCCGCAGCGGCATTGCTGATTGGTGGTATATCCGCTTTTTTTGCCATGAGGGCATTGAAGAACAACAGCGTGGAAAGTCCATCGGGCATGCCTGTGGCCGAAGTGCTGCCGGGCAGTAATAAAGCCCTGCTCACACTGGCCGATGGTTCTGTCATGGAACTGGACAGCTCCGGTGCCATCGTTATCCCCGGTCAGGGCGATGCCAGTATCCGCGCAGCAGGCGGGCAACTCAGTTATGACGACAATTCCGGCAACGGAGGCGCCACGGCTTACAATACCCTGCGCACGCCAAGGGGCGGCCAGTTCAAAGTGATCTTGTCCGACGGTACGAAGGTGTGGATGAACGCAGAGTCGGCCCTTACCTATCCCACCACTTTCAGTGGCGATATGCGGGAAGTGGAACTGACGGGGGAAGCCTTTTTTGAAGTGGAAAAAGATGCGAAGAAGCCCTTTCGGGTAAAAGCCAGTGAAACCACGGTGGATGTACTGGGTACCAGCTTCAATGTAATGGCATATAAAGATGAAAAAGTGGTGAACGCCACTCTGGTACAGGGAGCCGTAATTGTGAAAGGGAATGGAGGAGCGAAGCAGTTGCAGCCCGGGCAGCAGGCTACCGTGGAAGAAGGGAGCACATTACAGGTAAATGAGGTAGATGTGGAAGAAGTGCTGGCGTGGAAAAATGGCTTGTTCATTTTCCAGGATGCCGACCTGCACTCCGTGATGCGCCAGCTGGCTCGCTGGTACGATGTTGAAATCGAGTACCAGGGCAAGCCGTCAGATATGAAATTAAATGGAGCAGTATATCGAAATTATAGTCTGTCACAAGTCCTAACAGTGCTGAAAGCAACAGGGTTACAATTCAGAATAGAGAACAGAAAGCTGATCATTATTACGTAAAGAAAAAAGACGCCAACAACCAGGCATGAGTGCTGCGGACGCCATCCTGCAGCAGGTAAGAACTATTACATGATAAGACCAAATCTATATACGCTGCGGCTTTGCGCCGGCGGCAAGGGGAGATATTTTCACCAACTAAAATCCATCCACATGAAAACGTAACGTACGCAATTCCCGATAAAGAAGCCGGAGGTGCTGGTAACACCCCCGACTTTGATTCGTCCGGGTATCACCTAAATCATCATTAGCTGCGATTCATTAAACAACACCCAAACATTGCAAATTTATGCATTTGAAATTGAATGGTCATGTTCCGTACAGGCGCGGGCATGCCACAACCAAAATCTGGAAGGTTATGAGAATGACCGGTTTTTTGCTCCTCATAGGATTTTTACATGTTAGCGGCGATGCTTTGCCGCAAAACATCTCCCTGATCATGAACAAGGCGCCGCTGCGCAAAGTGTTCAAAGAGATCAGGAAGCAGAGCGGGCACCTTTTCCTGTACGACGATAAGCTGATTGGTGCCAACCAGAAGGCCGACGTATGGCTGAATAACGTACCGCTGAAGCAGGCGCTCGAAGCAGTGCTGGAGAACACCGGGCTGGAATTTGAGATCGTGGAAAAGAACATCGTGCTGCGCCGGCAACCTTTGCCCGTATTGCGGTATTTCCCTGCGGCAGATACTTCCATCATCCCCGAAGTTACCGGTAAGGTGACCGACGATACCGGCGAACCGCTCATCGGGGCCACCGTACTTGTAAAGGGAACCACACAGGGCATAGCGGCCGACGTTCACGGTATTTTCCGCCTGCGGAATGTACCCAAAACAGCCATACTGGAATTCCGGTTTACCGGCTATACATCCAAAGATGTGGCGCTGGAAGGGCGCAGCAGCATCTCCGTTACCCTTGTGGTAGATAACAGTAAGCTGGACGAAGTAGTGGTAGTGGGCTATGGTGCGCAAAAGAAAGCCAACCTCACCGGTGCGGTAGACCAGGTGAACGGAAAGGATATTGAGAACCGCCCCGTAACCCGCATTTCACAGGCGTTGCAGGGTATGGTAGGTAACCTCAATATCACCTCCACCACGGCAGGTGGCGCGCCCAATGCCACGCAGAACATCAACATCCGCGGGTTTACAGGGATGGGTATCACCGGCGCTCCACTGATCGTGGTAGACGGTGTGCCGGGTGGCGATCTCAATGCCATCAACCCCAGCGATATCGAAAGCATTTCCATTATTAAAGACGCGGCCTCTGCGGCGATCTACGGTTCCAGCGCCCCTTACGGCGCCCTCCTGATCACCACCAAACAGGGTAAAAGAGGTGCCGCGCCAAGGATCACCTATAACAACAACCTCAGCTGGGCAACTCCCATCAACATGCCCAGCATGCTCAACTCCCTTGAGTTCGCGGAATTGTATAACGAGTCGTTCGTAAATGCCAACCGCGCAAAAGCATTTGATGACGCCACCATTCAGCGCATTAAGGATTACCAGTCTGGTGCCATGAAAGATGAAACAGTCAAATCCCCCACGGCCAACAACTGGCAGTCGTGGACAGGAGGTAATGCGAACAACGACTGGTTCAAGATCTACTTTAAAGACGTGGCCTTCAGCCAGCAGCATAACGTAGGCGTAACCGGCGGCGGCAACAAATCAACCTACTACATCGGCCTTGGCTATAACGACCGCGCCGGTATGTACAACTTTGGAGACGACAAATACAAACGCTTCAACGTACGTGCCAACATGAGCAGCGAGCTTACAGAATGGATGACCATCAACCTCCGCAGCTCCCTCACCCGCGAAGTATTCAATTCTCCCAATACTTATGGTAACCGGACCGGTGGCAACTATATGCACCAGATGGCCCGCAAATGGCCCACCGTTCCCCTCTTTAACCCCGATGGGCAGTACTCCGAAACCAGCGACGTGCTGCTGCATCTCAATGGTGGCAGGCTCAACCGGGTGAAAGACGGATCTTTCCTCACCGGCGAATTTGTATTCAAACTGGCGAAAGGCTGGAATGTGACGGCTAACTATACCTTCGACGGCTTCCGTCAGGGCGAAACCAACCATACCAAAACGGTGCTGCAATACCTGCCGGATGGTACAACGGGTAACATTGGCGGTACTTTCCCCAATGGCTTTTCCCGGTCGGATATCAACAGCGAGCACCACGTCATCAACGCATTTACAAGTTATGAGCATAGCCTTGGTAAGCACAATTTCAAAGTATTGGGCGGTTATATCAAGGAGCTGACTTCTTACACCTCCTTCGGCGCAAGCAACAGCCAGTTGTATTCGGATAACATCCCTGCCCTTAACCTCGCTTACGGTGTAAGCCCCTCGATTTCCGATTTCGTGCGGAAGCTTGCAGTGGAAGGCTTTTTCGGCAGGGTGAACTATTCTTACAATGATAAATACCTGCTGGAGCTGAACGGCCGGTACGATGGTACTTCGCGCTTCCTGAATGATGTACGCTGGAAATTCTACCCCGGTGTTTCTGCAGGCTGGAACCTTCATCGCGAAGATTTCTGGCAGCCACTGAGCAAAGCCATTACGGCCTTCAAACTGAGGGGTTCTTATGGATCGCTGGGCGATCAGTCGTTCATAGATCCGGACCCCGGCAATCCCAACTACTATCCTTTCTATCCCAGCCTCGGTACCACACGCCCCACCAGCACCAACTGGCTCTTCGGCGGTGCACAGCAGGCGATGGTGAACATGCCCGGACTCGTTAATACCGGCCTTACCTGGGTAACCACCACCTCCCTCAACCTGGGTGTGGATGCATCATTCATAGAAAACAAACTGACCACTACCTTCGACTGGTACATCCGCAAGGCGAATAACTTCGCAGGGCCTTCGCAGGTACTGCCTTCCGTACTCGGAACCGGCGTACCTTCTGCCAACAATACCGATATCGAAACACGCGGATGGGAACTGATGATTAACTGGGCCGACCGTGCAGGTGAAGTGAACTACCGCCTGCGCGGCGTGGTGAGCGATTACCGTGGCAAAGTACTCAGGTACCCCAACCCCACTAACCTGATCACCTCCTGGTACTCAGGCGAACAAATGGGGAATATCTGGGGCTATACCACCCTTGGTTATTTCAAAACCGACGACGAAGAATCCAAAAGTCCGCGCCAGAACAAACTGTCTGCCGCTAACTGGACAGCAGGAGATATCAAATACGCCGACCTCAATGGCGACGGTGTTATCGACTGGGGAAACAATACCCTTGGCAACACGGGCGACCGCAGCATTATCGGCAACACCACTCCCCGGTATTCCTACAGCTTCATCGGAGAAGCCAACTGGAAAGGGTTTGATGTATACGTGTTCCTGCAGGGCATTGCACAGCGCGATGCCTGGGTAGGCTCCAACTACTTCTGGGGTGTAACCGGCGACGAATGGCAAAGCTCGCCCTTCTCGGTTCACCGCGACCGCTGGTCGCCCACCAACCCGGACGGTTATTTCCCGAAATACTATATGAGTGGAGAAAACGGGAAAAATACCCAGACGCAGACCAAATACCTGCAAGACGCTTCGTACCTGCGTATCAAGAACGTGCAGCTGGGATACACCCTGCCAAACGACCTGATCCGCCGTATTAAAGCACAGAAAGTACGGCTGTATGCCAGCGTGGAAAACCTGGCCACATTTACCAACCTGGTAAAAACGATGGACCCCGAACTGTCTATCGGCGATGCAAAAATCTACCCGCTGCAGCGTACCTATTCACTTGGTCTGAATGTTAGTTTCTAAGCAAAAAAAATGAAGACAATGCAACTGAAAAATATCATCGGGATGATGGCCTTGGCGTTGACGGCGCTAACGTCCTGCACGAAAGATTTCCTGGAGCGCGCGCCTGAAACAAGCATCAGCGAAGCGGAATTCTGGAAAAGTACCAACGACATGAAGCTGTACGTCAACAACTTCTATAATAACACTACCCTGTTACCGCACTATGGGCTGGGCGGCTTCGGTACCATCGGTATCTATGGACTGGATGCCGATCAGGGGAGTGACAACATGATCAACATGGGTGTTAACGGTATGCTGAATGGTGAGCGCACCGTACCGGCTACCAGTGGAGACTGGACCTGGGGCATCGTCCGTAATGCCAATTACTTCCTCGCCAATTATGGTAAAGTGCAGGACAGCTGGGATAACGTGAAGCCATATGTTGGTGAAGCCCTCTTCTTCCGCGCTATGATGTACTACACGCTGATGAAAAACTTCGGCGCAGTGCCCTGGATCAGTAAACCACTTACCCTCACCGATACCACCATCCTGTTTGGTGCCCGCCTGCCAAGGAACCAGGTGGCAGATTCCATCCTCAGCGATCTGGATAAGGCCATCGAATACCTCCCTTCCAAATCCGCAGCTCAGGCATCGCGCATCAACAAGGAAGTCGCGCTCGCCTTCCAGGCAAGAGTGGCATTGTATGAAGGCAGCTGGGAGAAGTACCATGCCGGTACTCCCTTCGGCGTTGCCGGATCAAACGGTGCAAAATATTTCACGAAAGCAGCTGCGGCAGCACAGGCGGTAATGACCGGCGGGCTTTTCGCGCTGGATAACGTGGGAACAGCCAACGGTTACTGGCGCATCTTTAACCAGGCCGATCATGGCGGCAGTAAGGAAGTGATGTTTTGGCGTAAGTTCGACGTGGCGCTGGGCCTCCATCACAACTGGCACCGCTACACCTCCAGCGGCGCAGGCCGCGGGCTTACCAAAACACTGGTAGACGCATATCTGTGTACCGATGGCGCTCCCATAGCGCTGAGCCCGCTGTATATGGGCGATGATTCCCTGATCAGGGTAGTGGCCAACCGCGATCCCCGCCTTTCCCAAACCATGTATGTGCCTGACGGGGAACATATTATCACCAGCAACCAGCCGCAGGGCGCACCCAATAATATTTTCAAAGTTCCTTCTTTCGAGCAGGCTAACGAAGGCAAACCCTCCACCGGGTACCAGGTGTATAAGGGGCATGCTACCGATTACAACCAGCAGAACGCCGGTAACCTCGGTATCACCGCGGTAATTTACTTCCGCTATGCAGAATTGCTCCTGAACTTTGCAGAAGCCAAAGCTGAATTGGGGATACTCACACAGGCCGATGTGGATGCTACCATCAACAAGCTGCGTGAGCGTGTGGGTATGGCCCCGCTCGTGCTGAGTGCCATTGCCGCCGATCCTAACTGGGAGTTCCCGGCCCTTAGCCCTGTTATCAATGAAGTGCGCCGCGAAAGAAGGGTGGAACTGGCCTGCGAAGGCTTCCGTAAGGATGATATCTTCCGCTGGGCAGCTGCTGATGAACTGATCGTAGGTAAGAAGCCCAAAGGTGCGAAAAAGGACCAATGGACCACCCTCGTACCCGCCAATCAGCTCAGTTCTTATCCTGTAGATGCACAGGGCTACATTGAGCTGTTCAGGAACATAGCTACCATGGCCAATGGGTATAAGTTCCGTACAGACAGGGATTACCTCCTGCCGCTGCCCACGAACGAACTGACACTGAATCCGAAACTGTTGCCGCAAAACCCCGGTTGGCAGTGATTATCAAGGCCGTTAGTTGCTACGCAGCCACCGATAAGCTTCAATTCTCTAAAAGGCGCCCCCGCAGGGCGCCTTTTTTATGACCCGCCCCCGTGATTTGTACAGCAACCACCGGGAGATGTCCATTGCCAGCGGCAGGTTAAAACAATACATTCGTTCGTTTGTAATATTTGAACGCTAAAACCAGACATCATGGAAAACAACTTCGACGTTATCGTCATTGGTTCCGGGCCGGGAGGGTATACTGCTGCCATCCGTGCCGCGCAGCTGGGCAGTACCTGTGCCATTATAGAAAAGTATCCTGTGCTGGGCGGCACCTGTACCAATGTGGGATGCATCCCCTCCAAAGCCATGCTCGACAGTTCGGAGAACTACAATCTCATTGCTCATAAAGTCGCCAAACAGGGTATTCAGGTTAAAGGAATGGAAATAAACTTCGGTGAAATGGTGGCCCGTAACCGGAATGTAGTGAAGCAGAATAACGATGGACTGGTATTCCTGATGAAGAAAAACAAGATCCAGACTTTTTACGGACTGGGCGTATTCGGGAAAGGGAAGAAGGTAACGGTGCAGCAGGCCGATGGCAAAACGGTGGAGCTTACGGGGAAGAACATTATCATCGCCACCGGCTCTAAACCTTCTACCCTTCCTGGCATAACGATCGATAAGCAGCGCATCATTACCTCTACCGAAGCACTATACCTGAAGGATATGCCCAAGACGATGACCATCATCGGAGGCGGGGTAATAGGCGTGGAAATGGCTTCCATCTTCCACCGGATCGGGGTGAAGGTTACGATTCTTGAATATGCGAAAAGCCTCATCCCCACCATGGATAGCGAGTTGGGGAAAGAATTGCAGAAGCTGCTTACCAAATCAGGAATCGAAATATTAACCGGCTGCGCCGTGAAATCGGCCGTTAACAATGGGAAGGATGTTACAACCACCTATGCAGACCCTTCCGGTAAAGACGTTTCCGTTACTGCGGAATATTGTTTGGTGGCGGTGGGGCGCCGTCCGTATACGGAAGGGCTGGGATTGGAAAATACCGGTGTGAAGACGGATGAGCGCGGCAGGATAGAGACCGATGAAAAGCTGCAGACTGCCGAAGCAGGTATATATGCGATTGGTGATGTGGTGAAAGGCGCTATGCTGGCGCATAAGGCGGAAGATGAAGGGGTGATGGTGGCCGAAGCCATTCATGGCAAGGCGCACCATATCAATTATAACTGCATCCCGTCTGTTGTTTACACCTGGCCCGAAGTGGCGGGTGTGGGCTATACGGAAGAGCAGCTCAAGGAAAAGAATATTCCTTACAACAAAGGTAGGTTCCCGTTCATGGCAAGCGGCAGGGCACGTGCTTCTGATGATCTGGACGGGTTTTCTAAAGTGCTGTCGGACCCGAAATACGGAGAAATTCTCGGGGTTCACATTATTGGAGCGCGTGCAGCGGATCTGATCACACAGGCCGTAACCGCCATGGAGTTTGAGCTGACGGATATGGAGCTGGGCAAGATCTCCTACGCGCACCCCACTTTCTCGGAAACGCTCAAAGATGCGTACCTGGCCGCGTCGGGAAGGGGGGCGATCAACTTCTGATGTATTTGTCACCAAAATCTGTCATATGATCCGGAAGCGTATTTTAGTTGGTTTGCTCATTGTGTTTGTTGTTATTCAGTTTTTCCGTCCGGCGAGGAATTTGTCTGCCGCAGTATCGGAGTATGATATTTCCAAAAAATACCCTATTCCTGAAAACGTACAGGCCATTCTTCAAAAGAGCTGTAACGATTGTCATTCCAACAACACCGTATACCCCTGGTATGCGAATGTGCAGCCGGTGGCATGGTGGCTGGATAAGCATGTTCGCGACGGTAAGCGGAAGCTCAATTTTTCCGAGTTCCTGCGTTACCCGCTCAAGCGGCAGGATCATAAGCTGGAGGAAACGACCGAACAGCTGGAAGATCATGAGATGCCGCTCTGGTCGTACCTCATTACACATGGCGATGCCCGGCTGGATGAAGCGCAGATCAGGATACTGACGAATTGGGCCAACAGCCTGAGGCCCGGTATTCAGGCAGAAATGATTTACGAAGCACAGGCTGCCATGTAAAAAGAGGAACCGCTTCCCCGCCATGCCTATATCACGGCAGAGCGCCCGCCTGCATCCGGATACCGGAGGCTGCGGGTATGCTTACGACTTCGATGTAGCTACAAAGGGCATTACCTTACACAGGACGCATAACCTACCATGACAATAATGCTGTTTCAAGGAAATTTGAAGTAGTTATCTACGTAGCATCTACCTTGTATCTACGTAGGAACTACGAGGGAATTAGCAAGGATGTACGGAGAGAAGGTGGACTTGATGCGGAGGAGAAGCGGAGGTGGTGTAATGGTGATGGCAGGCTGATAAAGTGAAGATTAGGTACCTGCGGCTCATGGCATTGGCTGGCGGCGGAGGGGCCTGCCGGGTAAGTATGGAGTTCAAATTACAGCATCTGCCACAGAGCGTTGGCCGGGGGGATTGGGGGATATCTAAAGCCGTAGTATTACGGTTTGCAGGACGTCACAAGCTAAACTAACTCAGGCTGAATAGTTTCTAAGGGGAGCTTTATCGGGGTTAGAGGATTTCGAAAATTGCAATACGCGGAAATAAAAAAAGCGCCACATCAGTAGCGCTTTTTTATTGAGTGGAGGTGGTCCCACCTGGGCTTGAACCAGGGACCCCCTGATTATGAGTCAGATGCTCTAACCAACTGAGCTATAGGACCGGTCCTGTTACGGACAAAGAATTTATCAACAAACTTTGATGGGTTCCCTTCTTTCCAGGGGACGGCAAAAGTAAATATTTTTTCTTCATTGTCACAAATTTTTGATGTGTCGCGTACATTTGTTCTGCCATGCAAGGAATCAGACACATCATTTTTGACCTCGGCGGGGTCATCCTCAATATCGATTATAACCGAACCAGCCGTGCTTTTGAAGCGCTCGGCGTGGACGATTTCGGGAAGCATTATTCACAAATGCACGCCGATTCGCTGTTCGAAGACCTCGAAACGGGCCGTGTTTCGGAAGCGGAGTTCGTGCACAAACTGAAAGGTGTGCTGCCGGAAGGGGTTACTGACGAACAGATCATTGCTGCCTGGAACGCCATGTTGCTCGATTACCCGCTGGCCCGGCTTCAAATACTGCAGCAGCTCCGCAATCATTACGATTTGTTCCTGCTGAGCAATACAAATGCCATCCATATGGCTGCATTTAATAAGATACTGGAAAAGGAACGCGGCATCCCTTCACTGGCCGCGTTTTTCGACAGAGCCTACTATTCCCACCTCATGGGCTGCCGCAAACCGGAGCCGGAAGCATGGCAGATGGTGCTGGAGGAAAACGGGCTGAAGCCGGAGCATACCCTCTTCATAGATGATACCCTGCCGAATGTAGTGGCTGCAGAGGCGCTGGGCATCCGGTCGATCCACCTGCAGGCGCCCGCCACCATACTTGATATTTTTAAACCGAAAGGGTAAGGATTACTTTACTTCCTCGAACTCAATGTAATCGCCATCGTCCCGCTTACGGGCCGGTTCATGGGAAATGGGAGGCGATTGCTGCTGAGCCTGCTGCTGTTGCTGCTGGCCCTGCTGATAACGCTGCTGTTGCTCGAACTGCTGGCGCATAGCGTCCTGCATGTCGCGCATCTGCCGGCGCACCTGTTTGGTGCCGCGGTATACGGGAATGATAAATTGAAAGATCAGCTTATATAAAAACCATCCCGCGAGGATGTAGATGACTAATTTTACAAAAGACATGCTGCAAAGATAGCAGATACCCTCTTTTTTTGCCTCACTTTAAGATTTTTTTAACGCTCTGTCCATGTTCTGCTGAGCATGGCGGCTACCTCCAGGCTGGCCTGCTTATTGTATTCCCAGGTGAGCTTACGGTAATTGATGGCATCCACGATGGTGCCGATAAGGCAAAACCCTAGGGTGATGACGTAGAGGATGCCCAGCAGGATCTGGTCGAGCAGGAAGCGGTGAATGCCGTTGGGACCTACGAGGCCGATCAGGCAGGTGATGAGGATAGTTTGCGGGTCTTTACGGCGCGCCTGGTATAGGAAGAGGAACTTCTTCCGGGTTTCGGGGTCAAATTTTTTGGTCAGCTCTTCGAGCCAAACCAGCTCTTCGTGGTCGATGCCCGGGAGGGCGGCATAATAGTAACTATCCATGTTTGAAAGAATGATATTGAATTTTGGCTAACTGTCCGATCCGCCAGAGCAGTACGGCCACCACGGGTGCACCGAGTTTATGGCTTTCCCAGCTTTCCTGCCACTGGCCGTGGAAAAGGTGGGAGATAGCGTGCCCCAGGCCACATCCCGGGCAGCTTTCAAAGCCTATCCAGCGCCAGATGCAGAGGCTGGGCAGCGAAGCGTGCGGGTCCATGCAGGCGAGTAAAATCAGGCCACCTGTCCATACCGCGAGTTCGGGCTGAATCCGGGAAATCATGTGCATTCAAGTTACGGTAATTGCGGGGCATAACCAATTACAAATATTAACTATGTGACTGGGATTGGATTTAAGGGAGGGCAAATAGAAAGAAATAGTTTTTGAAATGAAAATAAATGCTAATTTTGTAGTGGAAAAATGATTCAAATGAAGGGGACGATGAGAGTCCCCTTCTTCTATTTTGTATGGCAAATGAACAAGTGATAGCGCGCATCCGGGAGTTCCTCGACGCTCTGCTGGCAGACAAGCCCGAGTATTTTGTAGTTGAAATCAGGATCAAGCCTACCAACAATGTAAAGATTTACGTGGATGCAGACAGCGGTGCGTCTATCGATAAACTGGTGTCGCTTAACCGGCAACTGTATCCTCACCTGGAGACAGCCGGCATATTTCCCGACAACGATTTTTCACTGGAAGTGTCGTCTCCGGGGCTTGATGAGCCTTTGAAGACGCATCGTCAGTTTGTGAAAAACGTGGGCCGGAAGGTGGAGGTAACGATGCTGGACGGTACTGTGAAGGAAGGTAAGCTGCTGGCTGCCACCGAAACGGAGCTGACGCTGGAAGAAACCATCGGGAAGAAGAAAGAGATCAAGACATCAAACATTCCTTTAACTGAAATCAAGCACACAAAGGTGTGCATCGTGTTTTAAAATTATATATAACATGGCTAGTATTAACCTGATTGAGTCATTCACCGAGTTCAAGGAGGCCGAGAATATAGATCGGCCCACGTTGATGAAGGTGCTGGAAGATGTGTTTAAGACGCTGTTGCGGAAGAAATATGGCTCGGATGAGAACTTTGACGTGATTGTAAATACTGAAAAAGGGGACCTTGAGATTCTTCGCCGCCGTACGATCGTGGAAGACGGTACAGTGGAAGATGAGAATGCGCAGGTGCCTTATTCTGAAGCCATTCTGATTGAGCCGGATTACCAGGTGGGAGAAGAACTCTATGAAGAAGTGGAGATCCTGGATTTTGGCCGCCGTGCGATTTTGGCAGCGAAACAGACGCTGACTGCCCGCATCGGTGATCTGAAGAAGAACATTCTGGTGAAAAAGTATGGAGACCGTGTAGGTGAGATCGTGACAGGGGAAGTTTACCAGGTGTGGAAAAAAGAAGTTTTATTATTGGATGATGAAGGGAATGAGTTAATATTGCCTAAATCCGAACAGATACCGACGGATTATTTCAAGAAAGGAGAAAATGTGAGAGCGGTTGTGAAGAAAGTGGAGCTGAAAAACAACTCCCCGCTGATTATCCTTTCCAGAACACATCCCTCCTTCCTGGCCAAACTCCTCGAAATCGAGGTTCCGGAAATTTTCGACGGGCTTATTGTGATCAAAAAGATCGTACGTGAGCCGGGCGAAAGAGCCAAAGTTGCCGTGGAATCCTATGACGACCGTATCGACCCTGTAGGCGCCTGCGTGGGTATGAAAGGAAGCCGGATTCACGGCATCGTGCGTGAGCTCCGTAATGAGAACATTGACATCATCAACTATACCGCCAACATACAGCTGCTGATCCAGCGCGCCCTCACGCCTGCACGCATCAGCCGGATGGAAGTGGATAACGAGAACAAGTACGCCTCCGTTTACCTCAAACCCGACCAGGTATCACTGGCCATCGGTAAAAAGGGCGTTAACATCAAACTTGCCTGCGAGCTGACCGGTTACGAAATCGACGTATTCCGCGACGAAGAGCAGGAACAAACAGAATTCGATATCGACCTGGAAGAATTTGCAGACGAAATCGAAGCCTGGGTGATCGATGAGCTGAAGCGTATCGGTTGTGATACTGCCCGCAGCGTTCTGGAACTTACTTCGGAAGAACTGGTACGTCGCTCCGACCTCGAAGAGGAGACCGTAACAGAAGTGAGAAGGATTCTCCAGGAAGAATTTGAAAAAGAATAAGCCTTCCGCTACCCCTTCCCATAGGGTTGGCTTTTTTGATTGCAGAGATATTTGAGTTATTGTTAAAATGTTAAAAGATTTGCTCCGCCGGTTGGTGGGGATTAAACGGGAAGGACGAGAAAACGATATGCCTGAAGTAACAAACAACACACCGCGATTGCTGGCCGCAGCCAAGGAATTCAATATTGGCAAGGAAACGCTGATCGATTTCCTAGGCAATAAAGGCTATGATATGGATGGATTCGGTTCTCCCAACGCCCGTCTCACAGCCCAGATGTACCATGCGCTGCAGCAGGAGTTCCAACAGGATAAGGCCAACAAGCGAAAAAGCGACCAGATCGCTTTGCCGAAAGGAACGGTGTTAGACGCAGCCAAGAAGAAGGAGAAGGAAGATGCAGAACTGGCAGCGAAGAAAAAGGAAGAAGCAGACGCCACCGCCAAAAAGAAGGAGGAAGCGCCCGCATCCAAACCTGAGCCTGCGCCCCAGCCTGAACCCGCCCCCAAAGCGGCTCCTCAGCCCGAGGTACGCGCAGAGCAGCCTGCCCCTCAGCCCGAACCCGCTCCCCAACCCCAACCCGCAGCAGAAGCCAAACCCGAGCCTAAGCCGGAACCCGCTCCTGCACCCCAGGAAAAGGCCCCCGAACCTGCTGCTGCGAAAGAGGAAGAGGTCGTTAAACCGGAATCTCCGAAAATCAATGGTCCCCGTGTTATGGGAACCATTGATCTCGATGCCCTCAATCCCGCCAACCGTAAAAAAGCTGCGAAGCCCGAGCAGCAGGAAGATAAACCAGCCCCCGCTCCCATGGAAGCAGCACCCGCAGCAGAAGCCCAACCAGCGCCTAAGCCGCAGCCCGCTCCCGAGCCTAAAGCTGAACCTGCCCCTGCTCCCGCACCCGCTCCAGCGCCTAAAGCCGTGAAGGAAGAAGCCCCCGTTCAACAGCCGGCACCCCAGGCCGAAAAGCCTGCCGCCGAAGTGAAACCGGAGCCGCAACCTCAGCCACAGCCTAAGCCCGCAGCAGAAGCCAAACCCGAGCCCAAACCTGTACCGAAGCCGGAACCCAAACCAGCGAAGGAAGAAGCACCAGCTCCCGCTCCCGCAGCAGAAGCCGCTACTCCCGCTGCCCCTGCAGCCCCCACCGAAACCGGTGGAGACGAAGGCGGTTCCGTTATCGAGAATATCCAGGCCACCAGGCTCTCCGGCCCCAAAGTCATCGGGAAGATCGACCTCCCCGTGTCTCAGGACCGCCGCGATAACAAAGGCTTTAATAAAGACGAGAAACGTAAGCGCAAGCGCATCGTTATAGAAAAGAAACCCGAGCCCATCAAACCAGGCGAATTCGCCCGTGAAGGTGCTCAGGGTAACCGTGGTCCCGGCCAACAGGGCGGTCCCGGTGGTAACCAGCAGGGTACCCGTGGCCCAGGAGGCCCCGGCGGTCACCAGGGCAACAGAGGCCCCGGCGGCAACCAGCAGGGTAACCGCGGCCCCGGAGGCGGCGGAGGATACCAGGGTAACAGAGGTCCCGGTGGCGGACCGCATGGTAACCGCGGACCTGGTGGTCCTGGCGGAAACCGCGGACCCAACAACCGTAACAACCCGCGCCCGGGCCAGGGTAACTTCGGCCAGGGAGCACCCCGTGGTCCTCAGGATCGTGAAATCGACAAGAACGAGATCCAGAATAAGATCAAGGAAACAATGGCTAAACTGGGTGGTAACACCCGTGGTGGTAAAAACACCAAGGCCAGCCGCCGCCGCGACAAACGCCATGAAATGGCCGAGCGCGAGGCACAGAACAGGGCCGAAGGCAACAAGCTGCAGGTTACTGAGTTCCTCTCCGTTAGCGAACTTGCCACCCTCATGGATGTGAGCTTCGCCGAAGTGATCTCGAAATGTATGGGTCTCGGCATCATGGTATCTATCAACCAGCGCCTCGACGCCGAAGTAATCGAACTCGTATCCGGAGAATTCGGGTATGAAGTGGAATTCATCGGTATCGACGACGCCACAGATGATGATGAAGACGAAATCGAAGATGCACCGGAAGATCTGGAACCGCGCGCTCCGATCGTGACCATCATGGGTCACGTAGACCACGGTAAGACCTCCCTGCTCGATTATATCCGTAATGCCAACGTAGTGGCCGGTGAAGCAGGTGGTATCACCCAGCACATCGGTGCCTACCAGGTAACCACCGCTACAGGCAAGAAGGTAACCTTCCTCGATACCCCCGGTCACGAAGCGTTTACCGCGATGCGTGCCCGTGGTGCCAAGGTGGCTGACATTGCTGTGATCGTGATCGCGGCAGACGATGCCATCATGCCACAGACGCGTGAAGCCATCTCCCACTCACAGGCCGCCGGCCTGCCGATGGTATTTGCCATCAACAAGGTAGATAAAGACGGCGCCAACCCTGAAAAGATCAAGGAACAGCTGGCTCAGCTTAACCTCCTTGTGGAAGACTGGGGTGGTAAGTACCAAAGCCAGGAAATCTCCGCCAAAAGCGGCATGAATATCGACGTTCTGCTGGAAAAAATCCTGCTGGAAGCCGAGCTGCTCGACCTGAAAGCGAACCCTAACCGCGAAGCATCCGGTACAGTGATCGAAGCCACCCTCGATAAGGGCCGTGGTTATGTTACCACTGTATTGGTACAGAACGGCTCTCTCAGCCAGGGCGACACCATTGTGTCCGGCTCGCACTTCGGTAAGATCAAGGCTATGTTCAACGAACGCGGTCAACGCGTTGAGAAAGTAGGCCCGTCTGCTCCCGTACAGCTCCTCGGCCTTAACGGCGCTCCGCAGGCAGGTGAGAAGTTCAGGATGTATGAAGATGAGTCAGAAGCGAAAGACCTGGCCAACCGCAGAGCGCAGATCGTCCGCGAACAGGGTATCCGTACCAAGAAACACATTACCCTCGACGAGATCGGCCGCCGCCTTGCACTGGGCAACTTCAAGCAGCTGAACCTCATCATCAAGGGCGACGTGGACGGTTCCGTGGAAGCACTCTCCGACTCCCTGCAGAAACTTTCTACAGAAGAGATCGTAGTAAGTGTGGTACTCAAGGGCGTTGGTCAGATCACCGAATCCGACGTACTCCTCGCTACCGCTTCCGACGCACTCGTTATCGGCTTCCAGGTTCGTCCGTCGCTCAATGCGGCCCGCCTCGCCGAGAAAGAGAATATCGAAATCCGCACCTACTCCATCATCTACGACGCCATCGACGAACTCAAATCCGCGATGGAAGGGATGCTGGAACCGAAAATCGAGAAAAAGGTTACCGCGAATGTCGAAATCCGCGAAACCTACAAATTCGACAAGGCTACGGTTGCAGGCTGTTTCGTGCTCGATGGCAAACTCTTCCGCAATTCGCGCATAAACCTGGTACGCGACGGTATCGTTGTTCACACAGGCGAACTGCAGTCACTGAAGCGCTATAAAGATGATGTGAAAGAAGTCGTTTCCGGTATGGAATGCGGTCTCTCCATCAAAAACTACAGCGATCTCAAAGTCGGCGACATCGTTGAAGGCTTCGAAGAAGTGGAAGTTAAACGCACCCTCTAAAATCCAGTTGCGGCGGGCTTAAACACCCGCCGCAATCCCGAAATTTTTGTTAAATACATTAGCCGTCTTTGTGCGGCTAATTTTTTATCAGTTACTTTGAGAAGACAGTAACATTTATATGAAGAAATTTGTCATATCTTCCTTTGGTGCCATGCTCCTTTTCCAGGTAGCAGTAGCCCAGCAGAAGAAGATCGTGGCCGACAAAATTGTCGCCAAAGTTGGGGAAAAGATTGTGCTTCAGTCCGATATCGAATCGGCACTGGTAGACATGCAGCAGCAGGCCCTCGAAGGCACACCCCTTCCTCCCAACGCCTCCTGCGCGGCCATCGAACAGATCATCGCGCAGAAAATTCTGGTGCTTCAGGCTGAGCGCGACTCCCTACCCATCTCCGAATCCGACGTGGAAGGCCGTATCGAGTCCCAGATCCGCTGGGCCGAACAGCGCTACAACGGCCGCGAAAACATGACGAAAGTTACCGGATATACCATCTACCAGCTCCGCGAACGCTTCCGCGACGCTATTCGTGAGAATATGCTTGCCAAAGCCATGCGCGACAAGATCGTAAACTCCGTAAAAGTGACGCCTACCGAAGTTCGTTCCAACTTCGAAAAAATACCGCAGGACAGTCTCCCGTTCTACGAATCAGAACTGGAAATCGGCCAGCTCATTATCCTGCCTAAGGCCAGCCGTGAAATGGATAAGTATGCGTATGACAAGCTGATGGACCTCCGTACCAAGGTGGAAAAGAAAGAAGGCGAGTTCGGCACATACGCCAGCCTGTATTCTGAAGACCCGGCAGTACGTGAGAACGGCGGTATCTATCCCCTTAACCGTTACGACAAAAACTGGGACCCCGAGTTCCTCTCCGCCAGCTTCAGGCTCCGTGAGGGCGAAATGTCGAACCCGGTGAAATCACAGTTCGGATACCACCTGATCAAGATGATCAAGCGCGCGGGCGATAACGTAACCGTGCAGCACATCCTCATCAAACCGAACGTGCTCAATACTGAGATCACCAATGCTATTCAGAAACTGGATACTATCCGCGCAAACATCATCGCCGGTAAAACTACTTTCGGAGAAGCAGTATCGAAATACAGTGACGACCCCATGGCTAAGTTTAGCGGTGGTATGCTCACTAACCCCATGACTAACAGCACCTTCATTACGGTAGACCAGCTGAACGACCCTTCCACCAAAGATATCGTTATGCTGATCGACTCCCTGAAGCCCGGTGGCGTTACCAAACCCATTGAGTATACCGACGAGCAGGGACGTAAAGGTGTTCGCCTCGTGTATCTGAAAACACGTACAGAGCCTCACCGCGAAAACCTCCGCGATGATTACTCCCGCATCCAGCAGCGCACACTCCAGGAAAAACAGGCGCACGCTCTCAGCAAATGGCTGGTGGACAAAGTGCCTACTTTCTACGTGCATGTGGAAGATGAGTATAAGGGCTGTGACAACGTTTCGAAGTGGTCGGCTGCCAACAGCGTGATCGCCAGCAAATAGGAATACTGCAATTCATGATACGATCCCGGCGCCTCCCGCGCCGGGATTTTTTTTGCTTTCGGCTGAACCGGAAGCGGGGCGTGCTTATCCGCCGAAACACTGCTTAGTTAAGGGGTTTAGGGGTGTTTTGAAGGATGCGGCCGTTTGGAAATTTAAGCGTAACTTTGCGACTTCAATTTTACAGCATGAGTGATGCGATTAAGCATGAATGCGGTCTGGCATTCATTAGATTAAGGAAACCATTCAGTTATTACCAACAGCAATACGGAACGGTTTTCTACGGCCTGAATAAGCTGTACCTTCTCATGGAAAAACAGCACAACCGTGGGCAAGACGGCGCAGGCCTGGCCACTGTAAAATTACACACCGAGCCCGGGGTACCTTTCATGCACCGCATCCGTAGCGCTCAGCCGCAGCCGATCGGTGATGTTTTCGGCAAAATCCGTGACGAAGTAGCAGAAATTGAGAAGTATCAACCGGAGATCACCAAGTATCCGGGTCTGATGAAAGGGCACGTCCGTTTCCTGGGCGAGCTGCTGCTGGGGCACCTCCGGTATGCAACGCAGGGCAAAAACAACGTTGATCTCTGCCATCCCTTTGTAAGATATAACACCATCCCCGCCCGTAACCTCGCCATGGCAGGTAACTTCAACCTGGTCAATGTAGACGAGTTGTTCAACTTCTCGAAAGTGACACCGGGCGAAACGCATAAGAACAGCGATCTGGCCGCCATGCTCGAAGTGGTACACCACTTCCTCTGCAAAGAGGATGAAGTGCGGCAGAACGGTTTAGATGTGAAGAACATTCTCAAACAGGCATTCTCCATGTTCGACGGAGGCTACCATGTTGGTGGCATCCTCGGCTCAGGAGATTCCTTCGTGATCCGCGACCCGCACGGTATCCGTCCTTCCTATTACTACATCAACGAAGAAGTGATCGTAACCGCTTCCGAGCGCGCTGCTATCCGCACTACCTTCAACGTAGGCGAAAATGAAGTAATGGAACTGATGCCCGGTAACGCTCTGATCGTAAAAGAGAATGGGGAATATTCCATCGAAGAGATCATCCCGGCCCGTGAGCGCCGCGCATGCTCTTTCGAACGTATCTACTTCTCCCGCGGGAACGACGAAAAGATCTATAAAGAGCGGCATGCATTGGGGTATCACCTCTCAGAAACCGTTCTTAAAGCCATCGATAACGACCTTCGCAATACTATCTTTTCCTTCATTCCCAACACCGCAGAAGTTGCCTTCTACGGCCTCATTAAAGGCCTGGAAGACTATCTGAACCAGATTAAGGTGGAAAGGATCATGAGCTGGGGAAAGGACTTCGATGAGGAAAAGCTGAAAGAAATGGTGAACCGCCGCGTCCGGATCGATAAGATCGCCATCAAGGATGTGAAAATGCGGACCTTCATCACCGAAGATTCCAGCAGGAATGAAATGGTACAACACGTGTACGATATCACCTATGGTACCGTAAAGCCTGGTACCGACACACTGGTGGTGATCGATGATTCTATCGTACGCGGTACCACCCTCCGTGAAAGCATCATCAAAATGCTGGACCGTTTAGGGCCTAAGCGCATCATCGTTATGTCTTCCGCCCCGCAGATCCGTTACCCGGACTGTTACGGTATTGATATGAGCAAAATGGGCGAGTTTGTGGCCTTCCAGGCAGCTATTGCGCTTATCCGTGAACAAGGCAAGGAATACATCCTTCAGGAAGCATACGGCCTCGCAAAAGAGCTGGAACGTACCAACACCCTCAATGCACAGAACGTGGTGAAGAATGTTTATAAACCCTTCACTCCGGAGCAGATATCCGCCAAGATCGCACAGATCATCACCCCTGCCAATATCTCTGCTAAAGTGGAGGTGATTTATCAAAACATCGAAAGCCTGCACGCAAGTTGCCCGAACAACCTCGGCGACTGGTATTTTACAGGCGATTATCCCACACCCGGTGGTAACCGCGTGGTGAACAAGGCATTCATGAACTATATGGAAGGAAAGAACGAAAGGGGGTATTAATCCCGATCGGCATCACCGATATTAAAAAAGGGGCCGGAACGCGATATAAGCGCTCCGGCCCCTTTGATTTTCAATGCTTCGTGTGGTCTTAAACGTGGCAGGCTGTGTTAAATTTCCTTTAATTGGCGTGTTTTGTGCCAAAAAGCATTATTTTAGGATAAGTGTTTGTAGTCAATTACTTACAATGTATATGAAAACATTGTTATTGATCCGCCACGCAAAATCCAGCTGGAACGATCCGGATATGGATGATTTTGACCGGCCCCTCAACAAACGTGGTAAGCAAAACGCGCCGGAGATGGCTGTAAGGCTGCTTTCCCGCGGTATCCCGCCGGACCTGGTTATCTCGAGCCCTGCCAAAAGAACCCGTACCACCGCACGCATCATGGCCAAGGAATGGAACTATCCCCGCGAAGCTATTTTGCTGGAAGAAGAGCTATACCTCTGCTATGCCTCCACTTTTCTGAAGATCATCACCCGCATCGATGATGATTTTAATACCGTTGCCATCTTCGCCCACAACCCCGGCATCACCGATTTCGCTAATTATCTGACAGAAGAAATCCGAATCGACAACGTTCCCACTGCAGGAGTTTTTGCCATCTCCGCAGATACAGAGCGGTGGGAGGATTTTGACCGTGCCCCTAAAAAGTTCCTCTTCTTCGACTATCCCAAGAGCGAAGAAGCCGTATAACCCGACTTCCATATCATGTTATTTTGACATATCAAAATTTCCTGTTTCCTGTATCTTTTGTTCATCCGGATCGTCTTAGGAGTATAAAACGGTAATATTTCGATTTGCGTATTTTCGCTAATAATTCGGAATCAGGTAATTAGAGCGTATTTACATATAGAAATTGCTTGGCTGTATGACAGAATTACAGCGAGCATGGTAAACACGAAAACATGAAGAACTTCTTATCCCTAATCATGTCGGTCATTGTTTTACCGGCAGACGGCCAGCAGCGAACGGAAACTTTTCTGCGAGACAGTCTTGACAGCTACGTAATTAAAGCCATGGAGGAATGGCAGATCCCGGGTGTATCGGTGGCAGTTGTGAAGGATGGAAAAACGGTTTTGATGAAGGCTTACGGGGTCAGGGAAACGGGTAAACCGGAGAAAGTGGATACCAACACCATGTTCATGATCGGCTCCAATTCCAAGGCATTTACTGCTACGGCACTGGCACAGCTGCAGGCTGAAGGTAAACTCCGGCTGGACGATCCCGTTCAGAAATACCTGCCGCAGTTCAAATTGCACGATACCTGGGTAGCTGGGCATGCAATTATCCGCGACCTGCTCTCCCACCGCCTGGGGTTCCATACTTTTCAGGGAGATTTCATGTTTTTCGATACCGACCTTACTTCGGAACAGGTACTCGATAAACTGGGCCGCCTCGAGCCGCCTTTTGGTTTCAGAACTACCTGGGGCTATTGTAATGCAGCCTTCCTCGCGGCGGGCGAAATCATCCCGAAAGTGACGGGCAAAACCTGGGCAGCGTTTTTGAAAGAGCGGATCTTTGACCCGTTAGATATGCGTAACACCATCGCCCTCTCGGCTGATATTCCAAAGATGAAGAACATTGCGGCAGCGCATTCCGTATTTCTCGGTGAGTTGAAGAAAGTGCCTTATGGCCGGATCGATAATCTGGCGCCTGCAGGAAGCATCGGTTCGTCTGTAGCTGATATGTCGCATTGGGTGAAGGCGCTCCTCTCCGGCGGCTATTACGAAGGGCGGGAAGTACTCGCTAAAGACGCGATTGCAGAAACCCGTTTGCCGCATTCGAGCCTCGGTGAATGGGGACATCCGTTCAACCGACGGCAGTTCAGCCTGTATGGTCTCGGCTGGTTTACCTTTTCCTACGAAGGCCGCCTGATCGTGGAGCATCAGGGCGGAGTCAACGGTTTCGTAACTGCAGTGCGTCTGCTGCCGGAAGAGAACCTCGGTATCGTAGTACTCACCAACACGGAAAGCAACAACTTCTATAACGACCTCGCCGACGAGCTGACCGATGTTTTCCTTCAGCTCCCTTTTCGCAACTACACCAGCTCCTCGCTCAGCGACGACCGGGAGAATACGCAACATATTAAAGCTGGGCTGGAAAAGATCAATAAAGAGATCGCCGCCAAACCTACATTACCGGTGCCACTTTCTGCATTCGCAGGCACCTACGAACATCCGGTATACGGGAAGATGAACATCCGGCTGGAAAAAGACACGCTGAAGATGCGATTCGAACATCACCGGAACCTTACAGGCACATTGCTCCCTCAGAAGGAAGACCAGTTCGTATGCTTCTACAACATACCGATGTATGGCATCAAGGAAACGCCTTTCACTATTGAAAAAGAAAAGGTATCCACGGTTACTGTTCGGGTAGCCGGTTTCGTGGAGAGCACGCCTTACGTATTCCGGAAGCTGGATTAAGCTTCCAGCGGAACAGGGCGCTTGTACTCATCGATGGCCACAAAAGTGAAGCTGCCGCTGATAGCGCGGTATCTTTCATCGGAGTACATTTCCTCTACAAAGATCTCCACCAGTACCTGCAGGCTCGTATTGCCGGTGCTGACTACACGGCCGATCAGTTCCACGATTGTGCCGGCGGGTATAGGCTTTTTAAAATCGATCTTGTCGGAAGATACGGTTACCATTCGCTTACGCGCATAACGGGTGGCGGTGATGAAGGCTACTTCGTCCATCAGCTGCATGGCTGTGCCGCCGAACAGTGTATCGTAATGGTTGGTGGTGTTAGGGAAAACGGCCTTAAAGATGCGCGTTTCCGATTGCTGTATTTTTAATTCGTTTGTCATTCCGGTTATTTGAATTTCTCTATTTCTACCCTCCATCCCGGCCCACTGCCAATCTGGTATTTTTCAGAAAAGCTGTCTTCATTGACGGCAAACGAAAGCTGGAGGAGACTATTGTAGTATGCCAGCGGGAATCCGGGCTGTACTTCAGAAAATGTAGTGACGAAGGGTATTGCCTGCTGATACTTAAAAAGGTTTTCGTAGTAGATGGAAATCTTTATGCGATCGCCATAGCGAATCCCCAAAGCCGTTAATTCCTTTTCACTGATGTTAGTCCAAACGTTACCATACTGAACATCGAGGATCGGTATGTTGCCGAATGCTTTATTGTTGCGTACATGTGCTTTCTGATATTGTATAGTGACCACAGAATCGGGGAGGCGGGGACCTACGGAGTCGAAGGTGATCTTACCAGCTGCAAGGCGTGCGCCGGTATAGGCATAAACATCGCGGCCGTGAAAAGTATAAGAATTTCCGGAACCGGGCAGCCTGTTGCGCGACTCATCAATTTCACGCAATGCCTGGATGCCGAGGTGTGCTGCAATAAGCGTAAGTGTGCCATTGTCGGGAGTAACAAAGTAGTGCCCGCTTTTGGTGAGGAGCACCACAGATTTGCGGTGGGATCCTACTCCGGGATCAATCACGGAAACAAACACGGTACCTGCCGGCCAGTATGTTGCAGTCTGATAAAGACGGTACGCTGCTTCCCAGATGTTGTAAGGCGGGATTTCATGTGTGAGATCGAATACAGGCAATGCGGGAGAAACTCCGAATGCCACCCCTTTCATGGCGGCCACTGCGCCGTCTTTCGTGCCAAAATCGGTTTGTAGTACTAACGCACGCTGTGCCATTACAAAGGCAGGCAGCAGCCAGGCTATCAACAGGAAGACGGTCCGTTTCATGCCTGAAAAGTACGGATAGTTTGGGAATAGGTGGTGGCTCATCGGACCACGTACTATTACTTTTTCTGATGAACGGGAAATCCGGATCGGCCGCGTTAACGTTAATAATTGCACGTTCTTCAAATGTAAGTAATCAGGGCTGGCAGTAAATAGTCCTGATAAGGACAGGTGTTAATGGTACCCGGTATCACATTGTGTACACCTTCAGTTGGAGTAATCAGGATTGAAAATCATTGCGTAAAAGGTATTGGCGAAAAAGAGGCGTTGGGGTGGATGATTGCCAAATCTTCTGAAGAGGATAAAGTATTATATTGTTTATCAAAAGGTTACAATAGTTTGGATTTCCGAATCCCATAGATTTCTTCAATTTCAAGGTATTATTTTAACCAGGCAGGAGATGTGATGGCATTTTTTAGTTAATTCACGATTCACACGAAAATGGTAAAATTGGGTATGTTGAGCGAGTTACGATGTTTTATACTTATTTTCGTAGTCATCGATTTGAAGCGCCGTCCTGCTGCGGGCGGCTGATTAACTGGTAAGATGCATTTGCCCTATTGAGAAAAGTGGATTTTCAGATTTAAAAGATTTCGAAGAAACAAAGCCGTCCCTGTAATTGTTCTTTATGAATGATCGCGGGGAAGCCTGCAGTTTATACTGTAATGGCGTGGTTTTAAGACTGACATGGGATTATAATTCTCCACCGCTAAAACGATTTTTATATTCCATCCAATGGATATCAGGAATTATATAGATAATGGAATGGTTGAAAGTTACGTACTCGGACTTTCTTCTCCCGACGAAAACGCGGAGATGAGGAAGCTTGTGCGTGAGTATCCGGAACTGGAAACTGAAAGGGATGAAGTGGAGCGCATCATTCACAGACTGCTGAACGAAGAAGCGGTGCAACCTCCTGTGGCCCTTCGTTCCCGCACGCTTCAGCCGTTAGACTGGGCTGATACCAATGCTGAAAAAGAAGGAAAAAAACCGAACTACACTTTCATCAATATAGCGCCCAACCAGAACCAGTATATCACGGTACACCGTGTCTGGAAATGGATCTTCATCGCGGCGTTCCTCCTGTTCAAGGCCTGCCTCTTCCTGGCCATCTTTTTTTACTTTAAATACCGCCAGGTGGAAGACCGGCAGCAGGAGCGGGAAAAGATCCGTCAGGAGCAGCTGCAGCAAAGCCGCGCTGCACAAACGGTACTTATTTAATGGCCTCCGTCCGGATGTCTTCATTGATGTCTGCCAATAACATCTGCACACCCAATACAGCCAGGATGAGTCCCATCATTTTGGTGATCACCATCATGATATTATTCCCCAGTATCCGTACGATATGTCCGCCCGACAAAAAGAACAGGTATGCGATGTAGCACAACAATCCATATACTCCTATCACAATGAGGGTATGCGTTACCGCCACAGAGAGGCCGGGGTCGCATTCTTCCGTATCAATTCTTTTTCGGGATGCGGTTTTTCCTCCAGTATCATCCTGTAGCCGATCACGAAGAGCAGTACACCGCCGGTTATGCGGAGGGCAGGAAGAGAAATGTTGAGTAGCCGGAAGATAGTATTACCGGCGATGCTGAAAATAACGATGATAATAAATGCTACCAGCAAGGATTTGAACGCGATCTGCTTACGTTGCGCAGATGTCATGTAATCCCTGAGGTCAAGGAATACAGGCACGTTGGCAATGGGATTAACGATGGAGAAAAACCCCATGAAAACCGCTGCTGCAAATCCAAGATAGCCGCCCGTCATTCTATCCCCTTTTTAGGATACGCGATATTCGGCTTTACTTTTCGTCCGGTGGTTTTACGGATGATCCATTCTGCGACAAAAGAGAAAACGAGGAACAGCCCGGTTACCAGCAATTGCCGTGGCGCACCGGCTGCATCCACAATAATCACCAGCACTACAGTTCCGCAACTCACAATAGCCGCCAGCCATGCAATCCAGGGTTTGGCTTTCGTTTCTTTCAGCACCCTGAGGTGCCCTATGTTAACCGCACTGTAGCAGAGTAGCATGGCCATACCCCCAAGCGATGCGATGACGGATAAATCAAACAACATAATCAGCCCGATGATACAGACGCCTGTAATAGCAAGCCCTTCGGTGCCCCTGCCCCACAGGTGCTTTTCGAAGGTTTTGGGCAGCGTTCCATAAGCGGCCATTACATAGGCATTATTACCTGTTGAGAAGAGGTTGGCATTAATGGCAGTAATACTCGAAATCAACGCGGCAACAGACACGATCACGAAACCGGTGTTTCCCAGCATGGGGCGGGCTGCTTCGGCAAGAGCGGTTTCTTTAGCGGCCACTACCTGGCCTGCCGTCAGGTTACCGAAAACCACAATGGCCAGTACAATGTAAACGCAGGTTACCAGGAGAATGGTAGTCATGATCGCTTTAGGCAGTGTCTTCTCAGGGTTTTGAATATGTTCAACGGCACCGTTGATCACATTGAATCCTGTATAAGCGAAGAAGGTGACGGCTACGCTGCTAAGGATACTCCCGGGCGGTAACGGATCTGGGAATGCCAGGTTTTCGGGTTGGATGGTATAAAAGCCCAGAACGGCGAAACCAAACAATACCATGAGCTTTATGGCCACGAAGATTTTTTCCACCCTTGCGAATGCCGAAATACTGATGAAATTGAGGACTACCAGCGCGGCCACGATCCCTGCGGCTGTGAGGTTTTGTACCCAGCCCGATCCGCCATACCCTAGCAGTACGGCAGCATAAGCGCCGAAAGATTTGGCTACCACAGCCGATAGTACAATCATACTCACATAATAAAATATGCCCATGCCGCCGGAGTATAAATTGACTCCGTATGCCTGTACAAGGTATTCCAGTACGCCGCCGTTCGACGGGTAGCGGGCACCCAGCCTTGCAAATGAATATCCGCAAAGTATGGTAATACCGCCTGCGATCAGGAACGATAGCCACGTGGCGGAACCCACGATGGCGCCGGTTTGACCCAGCAATGCGAATATGCCTGCGCCGATCATGGCGCCGATCCCCATGGATATGGCGGCGGAGAGGGAAAGATGACCCGTCTTACTCATATTGCCGGTTTAAGGTTGGATGTACTTATGTAATGCGGAGCGTTCCAAATTGTTCATTCTCCGTGCTTAAACAAATTCCGCCGCAGCACTGTTTTAATGAAAACGAATTTTACACAACATCCTCAATCCCTTTATTATGGCACAACGCAGAGAACATGACTTCCTGGGCGAACGTGAGATCCCTTCCGATGTTTATTATGGTATCCAGACGCTCAGGGCAATCGAGAATTTTCATATTACCGGTATCCCCCTCAATACCGAGCCGCTTTTTGTTCAGGCACTCGCTTATGTTAAGAAAGGTGCTGCGATCGCAAATGCCGAACTGGGCGCGCTGGATAAAAATATCGCGGACTTCATTGGTAAAGCCAGCGACAGGGTGGCCAGCGGAGAATTCAATTCCCAGTTCATCACCGATCTCATACAGGGCGGCGCCGGCACCAGTGTGAACATGAACGCCAATGAAGTGATCGCCAATGTGGCACTCGAAATGATGGGTAAGAAGAAAGGCGAGTACGAGTTTTGCCACCCCAATAATCACGTGAATTGCTCACAATCCACCAACGACGCATACCCTACCGCTTTCCGGATTGCACTGATCAACAAGCTGTCGTCGTATAAACAAAGCCTTGCGGCTCTTGCTGATTCCTTTGATAAGAAAGGGGAGGAATTCAGGCAGGTACTTAAAATGGGCCGTACTCAGCTGCAGGACGCCGTTCCCATGAGTATGGGCGATGAATTCAGGGCCTTCGCTACAAACATCCGTGAAGAGCTGGCCCGTGTGGAAGAAAGCAAGCGCCTCATTTCTGAAATTAATATGGGTGCCACGGCTATCGGTACCGGCGTTAATGCCCCCGAAGGCTATGCAGAACTGGTAACAAAACATCTTGCTAAGATTACCGGCCTCGACCTCGTGCTGGCGGGCGACCTCATCGAGGCTACTTATGATACCGGTGCCTATGTTCAATTATCAGGTGTGCTGAAACGTACGGCAGTTAAGATTTCCAAAATATGTAATGATCTCCGCCTGCTTTCTTCCGGCCCGCGCTGTGGCTTAAATGAAATCAACCTGCCACCTATGCAGCCCGGCTCGTCGATCATGCCCGGGAAAGTGAACCCGGTGATCCCGGAAGTGGTGAATCAGACAGCATTTTATGTGATAGGGGCTGATCTTACGCTGACAATGGCTGCAGAAGCCGGACAGCTGCAGCTGAATGTAATGGAACCAGCTATCGGCTTTGCACTTTTTACCTCCATTACTTATATGACCAACGCCTGCAATACGCTCCGTGAGAAGTGTGTGGACGGTATCACCGCCAACGCAAAGCACACACAGGAAATGGTGATGCAAAGTATCGGCATTGTTACACAGCTCAACCCCATCATCGGGTATGAACAATCAGCGGGCATCGCACGCGAAGCACTGGAAACGGGGAAGTCTGTACATGACATTGCCGTAAAAGAAAAGAAACTGGTAACACAGGAAAAATGGGACGAGATATTCCAGTTCGAGAATTTAATACGTCCGAAATTCATTAATAGTTAATGTGATTGTGCTTATGAAAAAACTATTATTCCTATTGCTGGCAAGCACCTGCTGGATGTTAAACCCTGCCCGCGGCCAGAATGCCCGCCTGCCCAATGTAGTAATACTGGCAACAGGCGGAACGATTGCCGGGGCAGGAGAATCCAGCGTAGGAACCGCATATACGGCCGGAAAACTGCCGATCGATGATCTCCTGAATGCGGTACCCGAAGCAAGGAAAATTGCAAATCTCAGGGGTGAACAGGTTGCCAGCGTGGGCAGCCAGGCCATGCACGACAGCGTGTGGCTGAAACTCGCCAACCGCATCAACGAACTGGGCAAACGTGATGATGTGGATGGTATTGTAATTACCCATGGCACCGACACGGAAGGGGAAACCGGCTTCTTTCTTCAGCTGACAGTTAAAACTACAAAGCCCGTAGTGCTGGTGGGAGCCATGCGCTCAGCAACGGCCCTTTCCGCCGACGGCCCCCTGAATCTCTACAACGGCATTGTTATAGCTGCTAACAAAAACTCAGCAGACCGTGGGGTACTGGTGGCCATGAACGATTTCATCTTCTCCGCCCGCGACGTTACCAAAACCAACACCACCAATGTGGCTACGTTCCAGGCACCCAATACCGGTCCGCTGGGCGTGGTAATGGATGGGAAAGTAGAATTCTACCACCGCATCATCCGTAAGCACACAAGCCAGACCGAATTTGATGTCACCAACGTAAAAACTTTACCAAAAGTCGATATCTTGTATGGGTACGCGAATACGAATCCCGTATTGGTAGACGCGCTGGTGAAAGATCATGTACAGGGCATCGTAATAGCCGGGGTAGGTAATGGCAACCTGTACCCAACGGTAGAAGCTAAAGTGAAGGAGATCACACGCAAAGGTGTGATGGTAGTGCGCTCCTCCCGCACAGGCAGTGGCCGTGTGCTGATGAACGCAGAAACAGACGATGCTGCGCTGGGTACCATCGCCGCCGACGATCTCAATCCCCAGAAAGCGCGCATACTGTTGCAGCTTGCTTTGCTGAAAACGAAAGATCCGAAGAAGATCCAGGAAATGTTTTTCGAATACTAGTCAATCCTCCCCCTTTATACATCAACGTAAAACGAAAACATGATCTGGATTCAATTTGCCATCCTCCTTGTAGCCATTCTTATAGGCGCCCGTATGAAAGGCATAGGCCTGGGTGTGATGGGCATGGTGGCACTGGCCCTTTACCTGTTCGTATTCCGCATGCGGCCTGCTGAGCCGCCCATCGATGTAATGCTCATCATTCTCGCTGTGGTATCTACCGCTGCCACTATGCAGGCGGCAGGCGGGATGGATTATCTCGTGCGCATCGCCGAAAAGATCCTCCGCAGCAAGCCATCGATGATAACATTACTGGGTCCGCTGGTAACGTTCTTCTTTACCGTATTCGCAGGAACGGCGCATATCACTTATTCGCTGTTGCCGATCATTTCGGAAGTAGCCACCAAAAAGCGCATCCGGCCAGAAAGGCCCCTCAGCATCTCTGTAATAGCCTCACACCTGGGGATTACAGCCAGTCCGATTTCGGCTGCTACCGCTGCTATGATCACCATACTGGCCGGGCAAATTGAAATGGTTCAGATCCTGAAGGTTTGTATCCCTGCCTGTCTGGTAGGCATCCTTGCAGGTGTGGCAGTAGTGTGGAAGAAGGGTAGAGAGCTGGAAAATGACCCCGTTTTTTTAGAGAAAATGAAAGATCCTGAGTTTGCCCGTGAGCTCGACGAGCATTCTGCTTCCGATAATTCACCCCTGAAACCCGGTGCAAAGATTTCCGTAATCATCTTTGGTATAGCGGTGCTCCTCATCGTATTGGTTGGCGCTTTCCCCGGATTGCTGCCCACCTTTGACCCGGGTTCTCCCAACCTGTCCGTGAATGCTAACGGTACCATTAAAATGGCTGCAGTTATTGAGCTGGTAATGCTGGGTGCTGCGGCCCTGATGCTGCTGTTCACCAAAACCGATACCTCCGATGTGGCCAAAGCCAGCCTGTTTACTGCAGGTGCTCAGGCCGTGGTATCCATATTCGGGGTGGTGTGGATGAGTGCAACGTTCATGGAAGCTAATTCTGTAGCCATAGAAGGCGCCCTGGGAGATATGGTGAAAGCCGCGCCCTGGACCTTTGCGATTGCTTTATTCATCCTGAGCATGCTCTTATTCAGCCAGGCTGCCACCACCAAGGCTCTCATGCCGCTGGGGGTATTGCTGGGAATCGCTCCGCAGAACCTGGTGGCCATGTTCCCCGCAACCAATGGCGATTTTGTGTTGCCAGGCTACCCCACCCTGCTCGCAGCCATCAACTTCGACCGCACGGGAAGTACCCATATCGGGAAATACCTTATCAATCATAGTTTTATGATACCGGGGCTTGTTGCCGTTTCGGGAAGCGTAGCCGCGGGGTTCCTGTTTGCACACCTATTCTGGTAGAACCCTAAATCTTCTTGTATGAGAAAGTGCCGTATACTCCTGTGGTTGTTACTGGCAGCTCCGTCTGCGCTACTGGCGCAGACGCATGAGCGGCAGACAGATGATACCGCCGTACTCAATCAGCCTCTTATTCCGGTCAGTAAGCAAACACTGCTGTCTAATATTGACGTGATAGCAAACATGCAGATGTCGTTCCAGAACGAATTCGATGAAGGAACTTATCAGCGCTCACGCTTCGTGATGAACCAGTTCAGGCTTGAGATCCGGGGGAAGGTGCATGATAAAGTATACTTCCGCTTCCGCGACAGGTATACCCGGGGAGTTGTTCCGCAGTCAATCGATAATATCAGCCGGAGTACCGACCTTGCATTTCTACGCTTCGACCCCAATGACAGCTGGAGCATTTATGCAGGTAAAATGTGTGCAGATTGGGGCGGCTTTGAGTTCGATGCCAACCCCATTGAGATTTATGAGTATTCTGATATCATCGAATACGCAGATAACTTTCTCGTAGGCGCCGGCGTTTCCTACATGTTGCCAGATAAGGAAAATCAGTTTACTCTGCAGGTACTAAACAGTCGTACCGCCAGCTTCCATGAGCTGTACGATACTACGGCACTGCCGGGGATCAGGGAAGCGAGATTCCCGTTTGCGGGCGTATTTAACTGGCGGGGTAATTTTGGAAAATTCAGCACGTTATGGTCCTATTCCCTTTTTCGGGAAGCAGAGAATGAATACATGAATTACCTGGCCCTGGGCAACCAGTTCAAAACCGGTAAATTTCAGATCCAGTACGATTTTAAATGGAGCCGCGAATCGTTGGACCGTAAAGGCATCATATCCGGGTTTACCGATAATATTGGTATTAAAACGGCCCAGCGTGCCCGTTACATGAGTCATTGGGTAAGGCTCGACTGGCATCTTTCCGGTAAGGTCAATCTCTTTTTCGTGGGTATGATGGATGATGCGTACTGGAAGCCCGGGGATGCAAATTTGCCGGCCAATAACAGTACCAACAAGCTGCGCACGGCATGGGGTTATATTCCCGGAGTGGAAGTGTATCCTTTCAAGAACCTGAATCTCAAAGTTTTCGGGACATTTATCGGCAGGAAGTATGTTTATACAGACTACGCCAAATCGAATCTCGGTATGGCAAACACGGATAATTACCGTGCATCTATAGGCATTATCAGCCCTTTGGTCATCTTATAATGTACAAAGCGGATCCTGAGCGCTGGCGGCATTTCAGCGGACAAACACACGCCGTTTGCAGGAGGGATCCGTTTATCTTTGTGCTAAAACGAACCAGCTTTACATGAGTTATAACGTACCAGCGGCCACTACCATAGGCCATGTGCATCTGAAGGTTTCTGACCTTCAGCGTTCCCTCGATTTTTATTGCGGATTACTGGGTTTTGAACTGATGACGAAGTTTGGCGACCAGGCAGCTTTCATATCTGCCGGTGGCTATCATCACCACATCGGACTAAACACCTGGCATAGTAAAGGCATGCCGCCCGCGCCGGAGAATGCAGCGGGGCTATATCACGTTGCAATCCTGTATCCAACGCGTAAGGATCTGGCTGAGATCTATAAGAGGCTCACCGCAGCCGGGGTTGCTTTTACCGGATTTGCGGATCATGGGGTTTCTGAGGCATTGTATCTTAACGATCCTGATCAGAACGGACTGGAATTATACTGGGACCGGCCACGTGAACAATGGCCCAAAGATGAGAATGGGGATTTCACGATGTACACGCAACGCCTCAACCTAAGTGACCTGTTACAGGAACTGAATCGCTAGCTTAGATGTGCTTGAGCTTGTCTCTACTTTTCTCAATAGCCTCTTCGATTGAATGCGATTTCCGGATATCGAGATGGATCTTCGTGTCCTGCGCCAGCTTGGAATAAAATGTATGCAGCGTATTAAGCTCCTGTTCTGATAGTTCCTCAATATCGATGAGGCGGTTACTGGCTGTTTTGGTACAGGCGATCAGCTCATTGAGTTTCAGCTGGATGGATTTGGAATCCTTATTCTGGGTTTTCTGGATAATGAAAACCATGAGAAAGGTTACGACGGTAGTACCTGTGTTAATGACAAGCTGCCATGTATCTGAAAATCCGAACAGCGGGCCGGTTGTGGCCCACACGATAATCACCATAAATGCAATGACAAATGCCCAGGGGCTGCCAGTAGCGGAAACAGCTTTGCCGGCGAATCGTTCGAATGCCGGCACTTTTTTGACTTCCTTATAGTCCATACAGTAATGATTAGTAATTAATGTTCAGCAGGCGCAGCTTATTATAGAGGGTTTTACGGTCTATATTCAGGAGTTGGGCTGCTTTAGTCTTGTTATACTTCACCTCCTTCAACACATTGATGATCTTGTTATACTCAGCTTTGAGGGCTACGGATTTAAGATCATTGTCATCCAGCTGTGGGAGGTTAGGCATATCTGCCGGATCTTCTGTTGTACCATCGGTAATGGAAGAGGCTGGTTGGCGATGCATTTTCCCTGCTTTCATTTCGAGGGGAAGGGAGGCCATGGAAATCTCCTTGCCGGCTGGTGTGAGGAGGCTGGCGCGGCGAATTACATTTTTCAGCTCGCGTATATTGCCTGGCCAGTCGTAGCTCTTGAAGCATTCCCATACTTCGGTACTCAGCGTTGCTTCGGGCTTGTTGAGTTCACGGCCTGCCTGTGATAGGAAGGCGCCAACGAAAGATTGCAAATCGTCTCCCCGGTCGCGCAGCGGTGGTATATGGATAGTGAATTCGTTGAAACGGTGGAAGAGATCTTCCCGGAACTTGCCTTTTTGCACGGACTCGAACAGATTTTCGTTGGAAGCTACGATCAGCCGCACATCTACTGCAATTTCCTTTATACTGCCCACGCGGCGGATCTGCTTTTCCTGTATTACGCGGAGCAGGGCAACCTGCACATCATATGGGAGATTGGTAATTTCATCAAGGAATATAGTGCCTCCATGGGCCTGTTCGAACGCGCCTATTTTAGTGCCGATAGCGCCGGTGAAGGAGCCTTTTTCGTGACCAAACAGCTCGCTGGCTGCCAGCTCGCGGGAAAGGGCGCCACAATCTATAGGTACGAAAGGCTGGCTTTTACGGCTGCTGTGATCGTGAATGAGGTGGGCCACTGATTCTTTACCGGTACCGGTTTCTCCAAATATAATTACACTATAATCGGTAGGGGCCACCAGGGTAAGCTCACGGATCAGTTGCCGCGAAGGTTCACTTTCTCCATATACATACTGTCCTCCGTTTTGAGTGCCTCCTGAAGGCTGAGGCCTGTAAGCCGGCTGCGAAGCTTCTGCAGTTGCCTCGGAGGCAGGCGCTGTTACGGGCTTAGGAGCATTTGCCCCAGGGTTCTCCAGCGCTTTGTTGACAAGGGCCAGGATCTCATCCGGATATAAAGGTTTGGAAATATAGTCGTACGCGCCATTCTTAACCATATCTACAGCAATGCGCACGTCAGAATAACCCGTTATTATGATTACAACGGTTTGCGGACTGAGTGTGCGGATGTCGCTCAACAGCTGAGCGCCGTCAGTATCTTTCAGGCGGTAATCGCAGAGTATCAGGTCGTAAGGAGATTCTTTCAGCATTTTCAGGGCTTGTGCACCTGTCATCGTGCTGTCTGTCTTAAAGCCATGCTTGCTCAGGAATTTGCTAAGCAGGGTACAAATGTTTATTTCATCATCAACAATGAGGATTCGCTTCATAATGAATATGTTGGACGGATGTTAAATTTACTACTAATTATGCATATGCGGGATTACACCGTTTTTCTTCATTTCAAACAGGATGTCTGTCAACTCTCCAACATTAAAAGGCTTAGGTAGAAAATGCGCCGCACCCGAAGTCAGGGCTTTTTGTTTCTCCATCCCATTGTCGTAAGCACTTATGGATATCACAGGTAAATCAGGATACTCCGCCTTTATCTGTGGCAGAATGTCCAGCCCCGAACCGTCGGGTAAATGTATGTCCAGGAACAGAATATCTGGCTTCTGTTGCCGGAGGAACTGTAAGCCGTCTTTCAACGCATGTACATACTTCACTTTGAATCCGTGTTTTGTCAGGCTTAACTGTAAAAGTTGACAAATATCCGGTTCGTCGTCTATTATTAATATCAAATCTCCCATGGCTCCGATTTTAGATACCGGAAAAACGCTTGCCATTCTTACGTTTCGGCCGGATGTTACTGTCTTTTAATCCTTAATGCTGCAAACAGTTTGCCGGATCATTTTACCTGTTCCAACAAGCATGTCTGTGGAAATTCCTCCACGAAAATTAAATCAATTTTCCCCAAAATGGCCATCAATCCGATCATTTTCTCCGCCATGCCGTCTGTCTGTCCGGTGGTATAGTAATTGTTCCATAATCAGCAGAGTCATTTACTTCATCATAAAAAAAGCTATCGTATGAATTCTTTACAGTTGAAAGGCGCCTGGAATGAAATTAAAGGCAAGTTGAAGCAACAGTACGGTGATTTGACGGACGATGATCTGACTTACACCGAAGGCAAAGAAGACGAGCTGCTGGGTAAACTTCAGCAAAAACTCGGAAAGTCGAAAGAAGAAGTGAAAAAGTTGATCGACGAACTATAGTACTAATTCGGATTATACTTTTATCATAGCTGTTGTTTTAGTTATTGGCAGCTTCGATTGGTTTTAAAATGCAGTTAAAGCATCATTAAAACCGTAAAGCTTGCCAGGCTGTCCTGCTCCTTCTGGTGCGGGACAGCCCTTTAAAAGCAAAGATTCTTGAATAGTCATAGATTGATCCATTGTAATTTCATTCATCTGTGTTTGTGCGCCAAATTTTGATCATCCTGCTCATAAAAGAAAGTCCCGGCTACACCTGCCGGGACTTTCTATATGTATCAGCTTATGATACTAGCTTTTATTAACCGTTTCAAGGTCCCGCAGATGACGAATCTGATCATGCGAGCGGCGCAGTTGCGCGCGTTGGTTTGAGATGGTGAGGCGGATATCTGCTGGCAGGAAATCATGCTCCAGGGCCGTATTATATGATTTCTGTGCAGCATCTTCACCATACTCGCAGGTGGCGAGGATGGCGCGGCGGTCGCTACCGCCAAATGAACCTTTCACGTCCATCCAGGTCCGGTAAAGCTTTCCGGCGAGTGTGGAATCGCGTTCGCGTTCTTCTCCCATGCCACGGAGGTATTTGTTCAGCTCTGTAGCATTATGCCTGCTGTCGGTTATCATCGCTTCGAAAAGTTGCTTCAGGTCTCCTTCGTCGGTTTGAGTAGCCGCTTTTTCGTATCCTTCTATCCGGTCGTTATTGATCTTCACGAGATCTTCGACAACGGCCGCAGTTTTTGTTGTATGTTCCATGATAATACTTTTTGATTTACAATGAAGTAAAATTGATGTTTAGTATATAATGCCCAAAAAGGTTGCCATGCCGGTTTACAGGGTATCGTACAGCTGGTTTGCTGATAAGGTGCCCCTCTTGGGGGAAACGCGTCTACATATGCCGGGGTACAATTTTCATCCATCCGCTTCTCCCACAGTTGTTTACGCGCTGGCATGAATTTTACATCTATAAATATGAACCAAAAACAATCATGATATGAACTCCTTATTGTATCTCATCGCAGTATTACTGATTATTGGCTGGCTGCTTGGTTTCTTCGTGTATTCGGCCGGCGGACTGATTCATGCTTTACTGGTGCTGGCCATCATCGCCATTCTAATCAATATTATCCGCGGACGGGCTGTGTAAAATTTTAGCGCTCCACAAGTAGAAAGCAGGAGTAAATGGTCTGATATTTCCATTTTTCCTGCTTTTTATGTTAATTCAATGCATGAATGCCATCTTTATTTTCCTTGCTCTCCACTTTAATGCTGCTAACTATCCTATGCTGGTAACCGACCAGTCCGAACATCGTATTCTGTTGATGCTGGTCCCATCAGGAGAATTGATCCGCGAATGGCGTGCGGCCGATATTCCGGAAGTGCACCGGAAATGGTTTCGTAATCCCAGCGAAGTAAAAGCATCCCGTGATGGTAAATACATTCTTACATGTGCATCTGGCGGCGGAGCGGCCATTATCAGGCTTAATGATGCGAAAACGCTCTGGTACGATTCCGTGGGTGGCAATCCGCATTCACTGGACATAGCGCCTGGCAATACCGTAGTGGTAGCTTCCAGTACCGGAAACCAGGTTACAGTATTCAGATACGACACTACCACACTATATCGCCCGAAACGCTCGCGCAAAACCTTTATAGTGCCAGATGGGCATGCTGTCAATTTCTATGATTACAGGTTCTACATTGCAGGCTCCGATAAAATTTTCTTGTATGATTATAAAGAGGGCAATGGGGAAGGTGTGGCAGATCTGGCACCTGCGGGTTTGGTTCAGATTCCGGGGCATGGCGCGCATGACATGATCTATGGTTCGAGGCAGAACGTTTTCTATCTCACAACTGTAGATACCTTACTGGAGTTTCACACCAAAGATAATTCCTTTCATCCCATATCCGGCAAAACTGTCCGTAACATCAAGAGCTTTTCTGAAGCTCCTGAGGGTTTTCCGAACATCGTCACATTGCCTAAAGAGCAATGGTGGACTGATGAGGTGCATGACCTGCAGGGCAATTCCATCTTACGGTTGCCGGGCGCCAAAATTTACAAAGCACGCTGGTTGAAGGGCTTTAAGACTTCATTTACCACTATCGATCGTAATGGGAAGAAGCAGGTTAGGTCGTGGTAGAAGTAAGCTTAATTGGCAGGTAAGGTAATAATGAACGTGGTGCCTTCTCCCATAGCGCTTTCCACCTGGATATGCCCTTTGTGGTTAATAATAATGTTTTGGGTAGATGTAAGCCCCAGGCCGGTGCCCTTCGTTTTGGAGGTAAAGAACGGGTCGAACAGGCGGGCCTTGTTTTCTTCCGGAATACCCATGCCGTTATCCTGTATGCGAATAATGGCAGCTTTGCCTTCGCGGTAGGTATTGATTGTTAGAACGCCTTTGCCTGGTGTCATGGCTTCAATGGCATTAATGAAGATATTCAGCAGGGCAATCTGTATCTTTTCCTCGTCGGCCGTCAGCATTACGGTTTCATCTGTTGTTTCCATATTTAACCTGATACCGTTGAGCTGAAGGCGGTCAGTAGCCAACGATAAAGAGGTGCTTATCAAATCGTTTAGGTCATGGTCCTGCAGATGTAATTCCATCATGCGGGTAGATTGCAACAGTTCGGTGACCAGTTGATTGATTCGGGTACAGTTTCGTTCAATGATATCGAGGTAAAGATTGGTATCGTCAGGGTCAGGCACTTCTTCCTGCCTGAATTGCCCCACGGCGAGGATGATGTTGGTGAGTGGGTTGCGGACTTCATGAGCAATCACCCGGGCAATGCGGCCGGATATTACGAATTTCTCCTGCTGCCTTTTTTCCAGCTCCTCCCGTTTTTTATCCGTAATATCTTCTGCCACACAAAGAAATGTACCCCGCTGTTCGTCCAGCTTATTGGCGTTTACGAGTACTGATAACTTTTTTCCTGCTTTATCTCGAAAAGTGAACTCCTGTTGAACAATGGCATCTTCAGTACATATTTCTTCGAAAAACCGCTTCACTTCCGATTCGTGGAAAAACAAATCTTTCATGTTCATCTCGAGTAGTTCTTCGCGGGAGTATTGTATTTTTTTCCGTGCGTTGGGATTTGCGTCGATGATATTCATGTCGCAATTAGCCAGGATAATGATGTCGTGGCTTTTTTCGAAAATACCGAAGTATTTGCGCTCGTTTTCCGCGATGGCGCGAAGGTGTTTAAACTCAGTAATGCCATAGCGGATGGCACGCTCCAGCTCAGGGCCGGTAATATCGCCTTTCACAAGGTAGTCGGTAGCCCCGGCAATCATCGCCTCATTATCGATGGCGTAATCACCCTTACCTGTGAGCATAATAACGGGAGCTTCGTAGCCTATTTCCTGGAAATGCCGCAGTATGTCTATTCCCGTATGCATTCCCAGCCGGTAATCCACCAGGTAAAGGTCATGCTCCTTGCGCCCGATGGCCTCAAGTGCTTTATCATAGGTAGATGCCCAGGTGAGCTCATACTGGTCGGGAGCAACATCCTGCAGTACTGTGGAGACAAGGAAGAAATCATCTTCATCATCATCTACCATCAGGATGCGTTTACGGGATTCTTTCATAATCTGGTTCATAGTATTTCTGCATATCAGCAAGAAACATGCTCAAAAAATCAGTCTTCCCTTAATTGCTTAAGCGGAAGGGTGATAATGAACGCGGCACCTGCACCGGGGATGCTTTCTGCGGAAATATAACCCTGGTGGGCTTCAACGATCTTTTTACAGATCGCCAACCCTATACCTGTGCCTTTGTATTCGCTGACGCCATGGAGGCGCTGGAAAATCAGGAAGATGCGATCGGCATAGGCCTGATCGAATCCAATGCCGTTATCCTGAACGCGGATACGGATGTATTTTTCGTCTGCCTTCTTTTCACTGGGCACGCCGGCATCCCTGCCGGAGAGGATCTGGCCGGTGATGGCAATTTCCAGCGATCGCTCAGGATTGGCGAATTTTATGCTGTTGGACAGGATGTTCTGAAACAACTGGTGCAGCCCGGTATCAATGCCCTCAATAACAGGGAGATGGTCCTGCTGAACAGTGCCCTTTTTTTCGTGCAGCGGCACTTCAAGGTCGCCAAGCACATCGTGGAGAAGCTCGTTGAGGTCTACCTGAGCGATGGTCTCTGGCGTAATGCGCCCGGCACGTGAGAAAATCAGCAGATCATTAATGAGTACGCGCATACGGCCCACTGCTGATACCATCCGGTCGATAAGCTGACCGGCTTCAGGCGGGATCTCATCGCGGTACTTGAGGAGCAGCCGGTCGGAGAAAGTGGATATTTTTCGCAATGGCTCCTGCAGATCGTGCGAGGCTACGTAGGCAAACTGTTCGAGTTCCTGGTTGGATTTGTTGAGCAGATTAATGTTTTCCTGTAACTCGCGCTGATAACTCCGCATCCTCGACTCAATATGCAGCTGGAGGCGGAATTCGCGGTTGAGGGTTACATAAGAATATATGCCGATTATGATGGCGATCAGTGAAATGATGAAAACGACCGGGATCCAGAGATTAGAGAAAAACTGGAACAGCCGCGACTTTTCTGTTAGCTGAACTTCTTCAATATCAATCATATCCTGCATTTTCAGGTCTATGAGGTCCATGGCTAACTCTCCTTCCTTTACAGAAATTTCCTGGTTAGGATCGGCGGCACCATTAACGAGTTGCCCATATTTGATGTCAAGGAGTTGTTTGAGGGTATCAAGGTTTTTCTGCTGCGGGGGATCATCAATGATCTGACGAAGTTTTCTGTATTCTTTTTCGATCAGGTTACTTCGCTCGGTCATGCTGGGATGGAGGAATTCCTGTTGATGGGTGATATTGAACCCGCGGATGGCTGCCTCCGCATCTTTCAGGTGCCTGGAGATGTGCTCCAGGCGCTTGGATACCTCTACCGCATGTTGGAGGCGGGAGGCATTGTGCATGAGGTTTTTGGCGATGAGGTACGATACCACGCTTGCACCGATGATAGCAGTGAAAGCGATAAAAAACCCCACCCGTATTTTCTTATGTATGCTAATGTGCATTGTCCTTCAAACTGTTTATGGATGCCGGTTTTGGATGTGCAAGATTTTCCCCATACTGAAAACTCCCTTCTACATGCGCATCGGAGGAAAGCCGCAGTTTTCCTGCCGGTACATCCCTCAAATTACGAAAACCCCCTGATTCAAATGGCAGTGTCGGTATCTGATCGTATTTCCTGTAGCAGTTAATATTGTTGTTCCAGCCCTGTTACACAAAACATATGCCTCTGGTTGGAATGTTGTTTGGACTATTAATAGAAAGATCGTAAACCTTAAAAAACTCCAGGCATGAAAAACGAGAATGATAAGAATACCCGCCCCAACCCCACTTCGCCAGGGCCGCAGGCACCGGATGAAAACAGGGGGCAGGGAGGTGGCCAGCCAAAGCCTGGCCTGGGCCAGGAGCCCGATAAGCAAAACCCTGACATTCCTAAGGAGATCCCTAAACGGGAGATCGACCGGAAACCCAGTGATCCGCAATCAGAACCAGAGGAGGGACCGCGTCAGGACAAACCCGAAAAGGGACAGCCTCAGAGCAAACCTGAAAAAGGCCCCCTTCAGGATAAACCTGATATCCCCGAGAGCGAAGAGAACAATGATGTTGAAGAGCAATCCCCCGACATCGATGGTCAGCGCGAGGATAAAGATCACAGTATTATCGACAAAAGGGATCGCTTTCCATTTCCTAACAAATAGTAAAACCTACACACATTATGGCAACGAAGAACACCAAGACGATCCGCGGCGGCAGCGCTGCTAAATCGAATGGCAGCAACCGCAGTAACGGCACTACGAAAAAATCATCTCCGGCCACACGTACCTCCGCTTCGCGCAGCAATGGCAGCGGGATGGAAAACTCCCCTTTTCATAAGCTTTTCATGGACGAATTGAAAGACATCTATTGGGCTGAGAAACATCTGGTGAAAGCGCTCCCTAAAATGGCGAAAGCGGCTTCTACCACTGAACTGGTTGATGCTTTCGCAGAGCATCTTGAAGCTACTAAAGGCCATGTTAGCCGGCTGGAAGAGGTTTTCGAACTGATGGGGACACGGGCAGTAGCCAAAAAATGTGAAGCTATGGAGGGCCTCGTTGCTGAGGCACAGGAGCTGATCAGTGAGGAGGAGGCCTCACCTGTCCTTGATGCAGGGCTCATCATTGCCGCACAGAAGGTAGAGCACTACGAAATTGCGGCTTACGGCAGCCTCCGCACGCTCGCAAACCATATGGGCCATACGGAAGCTGCCGGAATTTTTGAACAAACACTCAGCGAAGAGAAAGAAGCAGATTCCCTCCTCACCCAGATTGCAGAATCGAAAGTGAATGAGGACGCGTTGGCGGAAGATTAGTACGTCAGCAGATTCAAAGCTGCTGCATGCCTATGCAGCAGCTTTTTTTTGATTGAACATTCTGAATATGCAAAAGTCCAGTAAGAAAAGAACGCTTCGCCCACCGCAGCGGCAGCTCAGGCAACCAGGGATCGAACATAAAATGAAGCCCTTGCCGGAGGCCGCTCCCCAAGCTGCCCCGGGTGGCCGCCTTCAGGATAAGGTAGCCCTCATAACGGGGGGCGACAGTGGTATCGGCCGCGCCATAGCGTTGGCTTTTGCAGCGCAGGGAGCGGATGTAGCGATTGCCTACCTCGATGAAACTGAAGATGCACAGGCTACTGCACAAGGCGTGATGGAACGGGGGCGGGAAGCACTTCTTATTCCTGGAGACATCAGCAGGGAGAAGCATTGTGAAAAGATCGTCAGGCTAACTGTAAAGAAATACGGCCGCATCGATATTCTCATTAACAATGCTGCAGTGCAATATCCGCAAAAGAAGATCAGTGATATAACAGCTAAACAGCTGTTGAAAACCTTTTCCGTAAATATATTCCCGCAATTTTACCTCGCCCGCTATGCCCTTCCGTATATGGCCCGTGGAAGCAATATCATCAATACCACCTCGGTGACGGCCTATCGTGGCAGTGCACACCTGGTAGATTATGCTGCTACCAAAGGGGCAATCGTTTCCTTTACCCGCTCACTCTCATCGATGCTGGCAGACAAAGGCATCCGGGTGAATGGAGTGGCACCAGGCCCCATCTGGACTCCGCTTATTCCTGCCACATTTCCGCCTGACCATGTCGCGAACTTTGGTTCAGATACACCGCTAAAGCGTGCCGGTGAGCCTTGGGAAGTGGCGGGATGTTATGTGTTTCTGGCATCTGAGGAAGCGAGCTATATAACAGGACAAATATTACACCCCAATGGAGGAGAAATTGTTAACAGCTGATGCGCCGGCAGCGGCACAAGCTGCAAAGCTGCGGTACATACACCCTGGATCACCGGGAATTACCCGGATGCGTAATGGAAGTCGTTTCTATTATACCGATGCTGCCGGGAAGCGTATTAAGGATGAAGCCGTACTGGAGCGCATCCGTGGCCTGGTGCTGCCGCCTGCCTGGGAAGATGTATGGATCTGTCCGCATGCAAACGGTCATTTACAGGCCACCGGTACGGATGCCATGGGGCGCCGGCAATACCGGTATCACACACGCTGGGCTGCTGTACGCAATGAAACGAAGTTCTACCGCCTGCTGGCATTTGGGAAATTGCTTCCGAAAATCAGGCGGCAGGTAACAAATGATCTCCGGCGCCGGGAGCTGGACCTGCCCAGGGTATGCGCCATCGCCATGCGTGTGATGGAAGAAACGCTTATGCGCGTTGGGAATGCTGAATATGAAAAAAAGTATCAGTCATACGGACTTACCACCTTGCGCAACAGGCATGTACAGTTTAACGGCCATACTGCCCTTTTCAGGTTTAAAGGTAAAAAAGGCGTAGCGCACAAAATTGAGCTGAGGCATGCCGCGCTTGCCAGGCTCCTTCGTAAAGTACGCGATATCCCGGGGCAGGAGCTTTTTCAGTACTACGAAAACGATGAGGTGAAAAGCCTCGATTCCGGCGCTCTCAATGAATATCTTAAAGCCATCACCGGGGAAGAATTTACCTGTAAAGACCTCAGGACATGGGCCGGAACCGTTGAGGCCTTACACCTGCTGGCTGGTTGCGAAGCGGCGGATTCTGTGGCGGAAGGAAAACGAAAAGTCGTGGAGGTATTGGACCAGGTAGCCCGGAAACTGGGGAATACCCGCGCGGTGTGTAAAAAATACTACGTACACCCTGCCATTACCGATTTGTTCGAAAGGGGAGAAATGGGGCAATATACAGGACGGAATGTGGACGAAAAACTACTATTGAAAATCCTCAAAGACCATCATACACAAAAACGGCGGAACCCATAACAGGTACCGCCGTTTATTCATAAAATCATCCATCACAGCCCGCCGAAAATCTGCTGTTCTTCGCGATCTTCGACCGGTATCTTTTGCAGGAATTCATCGAATCCTGCCTCATCATGCGATGTGTAAACCCCATAAGCGTCTATTACATAGCCCTTCTTTCCATTCTTGTCTTCCAGCAGATACAATACTGAATTATCTGAAGGGTCAGATTCACCTTCGAACCTGTAAGTCTTGATAATCATAAGATCATCAGGGTTATAGATCTCATCTCCATCAACTGGTTGCATTCTGCCATGGTCACTCATTTTGAATTCATTGTCGTAGCCTTTCGAATGAAGCTTCGCCATTATCTGCGAGAGGGTATTCATTTCACCTGGTTTATCTGTTCTAAGGTTTTCCATAAAAGTCATATTTGATTACTAATGAAACCCAAAAGCTATGCCACTGCTATAAAAAGTGGCCTGATTGTTGGCGGAACGTTCCTGAAGCGATCAAATCTTATTTGAACAAATTCCCCCGATAGTTATGCATATGAAGAAACAAGGCCGTTCCGTTCCCGGAACGGTTTTTTTGTGCAACTTCCATGGTATAATGATTGTTGTACTGTATGACTAAACCTTATCCGTTATGAGAGCTATATGGACAGGCAGCATCGGCTTCGGCCTTGTTAACATTCCCGTAAAATTATACAGCGCTATCCAGGAAAGTCGCCTCGACCTCGATATGCTGGATAAAAAAGACCATTCCAAGATCCGTTTCCAACGTATAAATGAGAAAACAGGAAAAGAAGTTGCATGGGAGAATATCGTTAAAGCATATAATTACAACGACAAATACATAGTACTGGATGAACATGACTATGAAGATGCAAGCCCCAGGAAAAGCAAGGTCATCGAAATATCGTCATTTACCGGAACCGATCAGATCGATGCCGTGTATTTCGAAACAGCTTATTTCATTGAGCCTGATAAAGGCGGGGGTAAAGCCTATCAATTGTTGTTGAAAACGTTGGGAAAGACCCGGAAAGTAGGTGTAGCACTTTTTGTACTCCGCACACAGGAGCATTTATCGGTTATTCGCGCAAATGGTGACTACCTTATGCTACACCGTCTCCGTTTTGGGGAAGAAGTGCGGGTGGCCGATGAACTGAAACTACCCGATAGTACAACCATTCCCAAAAAAGAACTGGATATGGCAGTGAAACTGGTAGACAGCTATACGGAAGACTTCGATATTTCCGCATACAAGGATACTTACCGGGAGGAACTGCTGCGAATCATCAAAGCGAAAGCTGCCGGTAAACGTGCGGTGGTGAAGAAGATGAAAGTAACGAGTACAAAGAGTTCTGATCTCTTCGAACAGCTGAAAGCCAGCCTTGGACCTAAAAAGCGTGTATCATGAGCCTCCAGCAGTATAAGAAGAAAAGAGATTTCCGGAAAACGAGCGAGCCGCTTTCTGGCAAGGCTGCCGGCGCTAAACATGCTTTCGTGATTCAACGCCATCATGCCACACGCCTCCATTACGATTTCCGGCTGGAAATGGACGGGGTGTTGAAAAGTTGGGCGGTGCCCAAGGGGCCTTCACTCAATCCGGCTGATAAGCGGCTGGCTATGGAAGTAGAAGATCATCCATACGACTATAAAGATTTCCAGGGCGAGATTCCGCCGGGCAATTATGGGGCAGGATATGTTTACATCTGGGATAAAGGAACCTATGAGTTACTGGAAAGTAATGGTAAACCCTTTGATAAAGCTGCGCTGGCAGAATGGAAGTCAGGCAATCTGAAAGTGGTGCTCCATGGTAAGAAACTTAAAGGAGAGTTCGCGCTCGTTAAAATGCGGGGCGGCACGGAAGAGAATGCCTGGCTGCTCATAAAACACAACGATAAATATGCGGTACATGAAGCTTATGACAGTGAAGAGCATACGCCTAAAACTGTTATTAATAAAGGAAAAGGCCCGCATAATGCAAAAACGGAAACAGCAACACCTGTAAAGAAAGCGGCCAGTCCAAAGAAAGCAGCAGTAAAGAAGTCGGCCCCGTCTAAGAAAGCCGCAAAATCTCCCCTCTCTGTCAAAAAAAAAGCCCAGGAAGGTGAGCCGATGAGGGAATTCTATAAGCCCATGCTTGCCACGCTTGTAGACGCCCCGTTCGACCGCCCCGGTTGGGTATTTGAAACAAAATGGGATGGTTATCGGGCCATTGCGCAGGTAAAGAATGGGGTAGCACAGCTGTTCTCCCGTAATAGGCTGTCTTTCAATGAAGTATATGCCCCAATTGTAGAGGCCGTAGCGAAGATTCCCCACAACGTAGTGCTGGATGGAGAAATCATTGTTCCCGGTACCGGCGGAAAGTCGGATTTCCAGGCCCTCCAGAATTACAAAGCTACCCGAAAAGGTAAATTGACCTACATGGCGTTCGATTTACTCTACCTCGACGGTCACCCGCTGGGAGTTCTGACGCTCCTTGAAAGGAAGGAATTGCTGAATGATATCGTGACACACCTGGATGACCCTGCAGTGCGGTTTTCCGGGCATGTGGAAGGGAAAGGTATACAACAGTTCCAAAAGGCAAAGAAGGCCGGCTGGGAGGGCGTAATTGCGAAGAATGGGGAGAGTGGCTATGCTGAGGGGGCCAGATCGCTCAACTGGCTTAAAGTGAAAGTACTTAACCGACAGGAAGCCGTTATTTGCGGTTACACCGCGCCAAGGGGAAGCCGCAAAAACATCGGTGCGCTCATCCTCGGAGTATATGAAAAGGATAAGCTCCAATATATCGGGCATTGTGGAGGGGGCTTTAATGACACAGGACTGAAAACATTACACTCAAAATTGCAACAGCTGGAAACCGGTAAATCGCCTTTCGCAGCAAAAATCAACACCAACACACCTGTTACCTGGCTAAAGCCACAACTTGTGTGTGAAGTAAAATTCTCAGAATGGACGAACGATGGCCATCTCCGCCAGCCCATCTTCATTGCTCTTCGCGACGATAAGCCCGCAAAATCAGTAATCCGTGAAAGCCCGCAACATGCGCCGGCACCAAAACCTGTTAACATGAAAAAGACCGGAGCTTCAAAGCAATCATCTCCCCCGCCAGATACATCCGATAAAGAGAAGGCAATAAAGCTCAACGGCAGGAGCGTTGCACTTACCAATCAGCAAAAGCTCTACTGGCCGGCAGAAAAGATCACGAAAGGCCAGCTGGTAGACTATTACCTCTCTGTTGCAGATTATATTCTCCCTCATCTGAAGGATCGTCCGTTAAGTTTGCACCGTTTCCCCAATGGGATTACAGGGCCGGCTTTTTATCAGAAAGATCTGGATGTTAAAACAATCCCTTCCTGGTTGAAAACCACGGAGGTTTATTCCGATTCCACCGACAGGATGATCGACTATCTGGTATGTAACAATGCTGCTACACTGGCCTGGATGGTTAATCTCGGATGTATTGAGATCAACCCCTGGCTGTCGAGGTTACGGAAGCCGGATCAGCCAGACTTCATTGTGATAGATCTGGATCCGGATAACATTGCGTTTGAACATGTGGTGGATACGGCAAATATGGTAAGGAAGGTATTGGAATCGCGGGGCATTAATTCTTTTGTGAAAACTTCCGGCTCCCGGGGTCTGCATATTTTCATTCCTGCCGGGGCTAAATACCCTTATGAAACCTGCAGATTGTTCGCAGAGTTTGTGGCGCGTGAAGTGAATACCATGCTGCCCGAAACAACGAGTGTGGTGCGGGCAAAGGCAGCCAGGAAGAAGAAAGTATATATTGATTTCCTGCAAAATTCTAAAGGGCAGACGATCGCATCTCCGTATTCCGTCCGCCCTAAACCGGGTGCTACGGTATCAGCTCCATTGGAATGGAAAGAGGTGAATAAGAAATTAAAGATGACGGATTTTCACATGGGCAACATCGGGAAAAGGCTGGACAAAAAGGGTGACCTGTGGGGCAATATCCTCCATGAAAAGAACGATCTGAAAGCGATATTGAAAGCAGCCGGAGAATAGATAGAACGGCAGTAAATCAAGGATTGTACCCGGTTTTTATTGTGGAAAACACTGCAATGGCATGCCAATTGGATTACCAGTTATAGTAAAAGCCGGAAACGGCCATTGTTCACCAAATCCGCAAAGCTATGGCAAGAGCCGAACGTTCAATTTTCAGGCTGGTTTGGGTATACGCCTTCATCATTACGGCCATTTGTATAGGACTGGCCGGCGTTTTTTACCTTACGCACTGGTTCTCTGATCTCTGGACCGGTTACATCATTAATGGGATCATTTTTATTGGTGTAATGCTGACCGTAGTACATGCCAACAATGCCCTCGGAGGAGGTGCCTCCTTATTCCAGCTGGGGCTCTCCGGGCTGATCACGGCAGTATTGTCTACGATCATGATAGCCTCTGTTACACTGTTATTCCACCTGGTAACTGTTCCGACTGATCCGGCGGTATTGAATACTACCACCGAGGAGGCGCGTATCAATGAATACAGTATACAAACGCGGCAGGGGTTCTGGATTTTTATGGTCACCAACGTCCTGTTCGCAAATATTACCCTCGGCGTTTTGGGAGCTGTAATTGGCGCCATTGCCGTGAAAAGAAATCAGCAAACGGAGAATGCCGGTTAAGGCAATACGAATCTTATTTACGGGAACGAACCGGGGAGGACTCCATGCCTGACCCGGTTTTTTTGCGCTACATTTGCTCCCATGACCCAGGGAACGATCCTTATCATCGACGATGAAGCACAATTGCGGAAACTGCTTGCCCGGCTGCTGGCACTGGAAGGCTATAACATCCTTGAAGCCCCGGACGCCCGGTCGGCCCGCAAAGTCATGGAGAAATCCGAAGTGCATGTAGTGCTTTCCGACGTAAAGCTCCCGGATGCCAATGGTGTGGAGCTAACCCAACAATTGAAATCGGCATTCCCGGATACCGAGTTCCTTGTCTTAACCGCATATGGCAATATCGCAGATGGGGTGCAGGCTATTAAGAACGGTGCGTTTGATTACCTCACCAAGGGCGATGACAATAACCGCATACTGCCACTGGTAAGTAAGGCTATGGATAAAGCCCGCCTGCAATCACGCGTACGCTCGCTGGAAGATAAGCTGGGAAGTAAGCACGATTTCAGCCAGATCATCGGTAAATCGCCCCGCATCCTCGACGCCGTGAATCTGGCCCGTAAGGTTGCTGCTACTGATGCCACCGTTTTGTTGCTGGGTGAAACGGGATCTGGTAAAGAAGTATTCGCGCAGGCCATACACGGGGCCAGCGCACGCGCCGCACAGCCTTTTGTGGCGGTAAACTGCAGCGCCTTCGGGAAAGAAATACTCGAAAGCGAGCTTTTCGGACATAAGGCAGGCGCCTTTACCGGAGCGGTTAAAGACAAAAAAGGATTTCTGGAAGAAGCACATACCGGCACCATATTTCTCGATGAGATCGGGGAAATGGCGCTCGACCTGCAGGCTAAGCTGTTGCGTGTGCTGGAAACAAGGGAATTCTATAAAGTAGGGGATGCTAAACCCGTGAAAGTAGATATCCGCATCATCGCCGCTACTAACCGGAACCTGGAACAGGAATCCGAAAAAGGGACTTTTCGTGCAGATCTTTATTACCGGTTATCCGCTTTCCAGATCCAACTGCCATCCCTGAACGAACGCCGGCAGGATGTTCCCCTCCTTGCCGAGTATTTCCTCACCCGCCTCAGTCCTAAGAATAATAAGCGCATTACAGGTATGACGCCCGCCTTCCGGGAAGCCCTCCAGAACCACCACTGGCGGGGCAACATCCGCGAACTTCGCAACGTGATCGAGCGTGCAGTGATCCTTGCCGACGGGCCGGAGCTGGATACCGATATGCTGCCGCTTGAATTTTCCCATGCGGAAAACGATAGCCCTGCACCCCTGAGCCTCGCTGATATGGAAAAGAAACACATTGCCAGGGTGTTGCAGGCCGTGAATGGTAACAAAACCCGTGCAGCCGAAATGCTCCGGATAGGTCTCACCACCCTTTACAACAAGATCAAAGAATATAATATCCACTAACCGTATACCCTGATTCTGCAAACAACCCTTCCGTTTTTGCATGGTGCCGGTACGTCTGAAAAGATGTGCTGGTTTCTTATTTTATTGATAATGATGTGCTTATGATGGATTAATAATGTTTGGCATCCTGCTGGCTTACAAAGTGCAAATCACTTATCATGTTACCGGATGCTAAAATCCATCTCCTGCTGGCGCAACAAATCCCTGGTCTCCGAACGGAGGCTGATCGTATAGGGGCACCGGCAAAAATTATCCAGGCTTTTACGGCTTATACCCGGCGGATGATCCGCAACGAAGAGCTTTCCGAAATCCGGAAGTGCTTTTCTATGGCCGGTGTGTTATACAAAAACGGGAGCCGAATGCTGCGCGACTCTATCGAGTCGGTGTTTTTGTATGGACTGTCGCCTTTGCTGAACACTCCCGTAAAATCACTGCTGCCCGTATCCCTGCAAAACGTGCGTCGTCAATTCATCTTAAACAATACACAATGCTGATCCTTCTGTTACTACTGGCCGGACTCGTATGCTTCCGGCTGTTTTTCGCATCGGTAGATTATTTCGACAAGATTTAAAAACGCAAAGCCATGATGAACGCACTCTTCATTTTATCCCTGCTGGTTTTCTGCTACATGGTTTATGTGTTGCTGAAACCTGAAAAATTCTGAGTTAATAATTCTCTTACATGAACACCGAACTTTTAGGCATTATTGCCACTTATGCCATCACGCTCCTGATCGCTTTTCCGCTGGGCCGCTACATCGCGAAGGTTTTTGCGGGACAGCGGACGCTGCTTGATTTTATGGCGCCACTGGAACGCGGTATTTTCCGTTTCTGCGGTATTGATCCGAAAGAGGAAATGAACTGGAAGCAGCACCTGAAAGCTTTACTGACCATCAATATGCTGTGGTTCGTATATGCTTTCTTTATGCTGATCTTCCAGGATAAACTTCCCCTCAATCCAGACCAAAACGCAGGTCAAACGCCTGATCTGGCCTTCAACACTGCCATCAGCTTCCTGGTGAACTGTAACCTGCAGCACTATTCCGGCGAATCCGGGTTAACGTATTTCACACAACTGTTTGTAATTACATTCCTCCAGTTTGTGAGTGCTGCCACAGGTATTGCGGCGCTGGTTGCATTATTTAAAGCACTTCGCCAAAAAACGACCACGCAGCTGGGCAACTTCTGGGATCACCTGCTTAAAACCACCACCCGCATATTGCTTCCCATCTGTATCGTGATCGCCGGAATTCTGGCATTTCGCGGAACACCGGCAAGCTTTGCAGGTAAAGACACGATCGTAACCATGCAGGGTGATACCGTACAGGTTTCCCGGGGGCCGGCTGCAGGTATGATCGCCATCAAACACCTCGGCACTAATGGTGGCGGATGGTTTGGCGCTAACAGCATTCACCCGCTGGAAAACCCGGATTACCTTACCAATATGACCGAGGCAATTGCGCAGCTGATCATTCCGATCGCAATGGTTTTTGCACTTGGATTTTTCATACAGCGGAGGAAATTCGCTTACGTCATTTTTGGTGTAATGACTGCCGGAATGCTGGCGCTGCTGATCCCGACCATCATATCCGAAACGGGTGGTAACCCGGCCATTTCACAATTGGGTATTTCTCAGGCCACGGGTGCCATGGAAGGTAAGGAGGTCCGCTTCGGCCCAACAGCTACTGCGTATTGGAGTACGATCACTACCATTGTTTCAACCGGATCGGTAAACGGTTTCCATGACAGCACCATGCCCATGACAGGCATGATGCAACTGATCGCCATGATGACAAACTGCTTCTACGGAGGTTGTGGTGTGGGTATTTTAAACTACTTCATCTTCATCATCATCGCCGTATTCATCTCCGGACTCATGGTAGGCCGCACACCCGAATTCATGGGGCATAAGGTAGAGGCGCGCGAAATGAAGATCGCCGCGATCGTAGCCTTGCTGCATCCATTCCTGATACTTGCCGGTACTGCGCTTTCATCATTTGCCATTGCGCATGGATGGGGTGCCGGATGGGCCACCCAGCCGGGTGCCTGGCTTAATAACCCCGGGTATCACGGCTTCTCGGAAATGCTGTACGAATACACCTCTTCCGCGGCCAATAACGGTTCCGGTTTCGAGGGGCTGACGGATAACAACATTTTCTGGAACGTAAGCACCGGTTTCGTTCTCATCCTTTCGAGGTTCCTCCCGATCATCGGTCCGGTGGCAATAGCCGGTATCCTGGCTTCGAAGAAACATGTCCCCGAATCTGCAGGAACCCTGCGGACAGACACTGCCACTTTCGGTATCATGACCTTCGCCGTGATCGTCATCATAGCCGCCCTGGCTTTCTTCCCTGCCCTGGCCCTCGGCCCCATCGCGGAATATTTTTCCCTGTACTAATGAAAGCAAATGCTAAAGAAAATGAAAACGAAAGATAACAAACTGTTTCCGGCCGATCTGGTGAAGGTAGCCCTCACACAATCCTTTGTGAAACTGAATCCCCGCCTCCTGATCCGCAACCCTGTGATGTTTACGGTGGAGCTGGGTACGCTGGTGATGCTGATCGTAACCCTTTACACCGCTTTCAGCAACGATGTCTCTCAAGGCTCGTTCGGGTACAACCTCACGGTGTTTATCGTATTGCTGCTCACCGTACTCTTTGGCAACTTCGCCGAAGCCATCGCCGAAGCACGCGGTAAAGCACAGGCCGAGAGCCTTCGCAAAACAAGGGAAGATACCCCGGCTAAGAAAGTACTGGCCGTTGGTGAGATCTTTACTGACGAAATAAAAGTAGTACCCAGCTCCCAACTCCATAAAGGCGACCTGTTCGTTTGCGAACCCGGCGATGTGATCCCCGCCGATGGCGAGATCGTGAAAGGCCTGGCGAGCATCGATGAATCTGCCATCACCGGAGAAAGTGCCCCCGTTATCAGGGAGGCCGGCGGTGATAAAAGCTCGGTAGTAGGTGGCACCAAAGTATTGAGCGACCGCATCGTGGTGCGGGTAAGCGCAGGCGTGGGAGAATCTTTCCTCGATAAAATGATTGCGCTGGTTGAAGGTGCCTCCCGGCAAAAAACGCCCAACGAAATTGCGCTCACCATCCTGCTGGCCAGCTTCACGCTCGTATTCATCATCGTATGCGTGACACTGAAGCCTTTTGCAGACTTTGCGCAAACTCCCATCACCATCGCGGCCTTCATCTCTCTGTTTGTTTGCCTCATCCCCACCACCATCGGCGGTCTCCTGTCTGCCATCGGTATTGCGGGAATGGACCGCGCACTTCGTGCCAACGTGATCACCAAATCCGGCAAGGCGGTGGAAACCGCGGGTGATGTGGATGTGCTGCTGCTCGATAAAACCGGTACTATCACCATCGGTAACCGTAAGGCTACCAACTTTTACCCCACAAATGGTTATGATTCGGCCGAGTTCATCCGCTACAGCGTGCTTGGCTCACTGGCCGACGAAACGCCCGAAGGCAAATCCATCGTGGAGCTGGCCGGCCGGGAAGTAACCTCGAACCTCAGCCTGAACGGTGCGCAGCTGGTACCCTTCACTGCGGAAACCCGTAGCAGCGGTATCAACATGAGCAATGGTACCCGCATCCGTAAAGGAGCTTTCGACGCCATCCGCAACCTGAGTGCTAAAGCCGGTAACGATTTTCCGGCAGATACAGCGGAGATGGTGAAGAAGATTTCCGGAAACGGAGGTACACCATTGGTAGTGTCCGTCAACGACAAGGTAACCGGTGTTATTGAGTTGCAGGATATCATCAAGCCCGGCATCAGCGAACGCTTTGAAAGGCTCCGCAGGATGGGCGTTAAAACGGTGATGGTGACGGGAGATAACCCCCTCACGGCCAAATTCATCGCAGATAAAGCCGGTGTGGATGACTTTATCGCCGAAGCGAAACCTGAAGACAAAATGGCTTACATCCGCAAAGAGCAGCAGTCTGGCCGGCTGGTGGCCATGATGGGCGACGGTACAAATGATGCGCCTGCGCTGGCGCAGGCTGATGTGGGGGTGGCAATGAACAGCGGCACGCAGGCTGCGAAAGAAGCCGGTAATATGGTGGACCTCGACAACGACCCTACCAAGCTCATTGAGATCGTTGAGATCGGGAAGCAGTTGCTCATGACGCGGGGTACGCTCACCACTTTTTCCATCGCTAACGATGTGGCCAAGTATTTCGCGATCGTTCCGGCGTTGTTCATACTTTCGGTTCCTGCACTGCAGGGCATCAATATCATGAACCTCCACAGTCCGGAAACGGCCATTCTCAGCGCGGTGATCTTTAACGCGATCATCATCCCCCTGCTCATTCCGCTGGCATTGCGCGGTGTGGCATACAAGCCTATAGGGGCCAGCGCATTGTTGCGCAGGAACCTGGTGATCTATGGACTTGGTGGTGTGGTGGTGCCTTTCATCGGCATCAAGCTGATTGATATGGTAGTTGCATTATTCTTTTAAACTGAACAGAACATGAAACGATATTTTTTCCCGGCACTGAAACTGACCCTCGTACTGGTACTCCTCACTGCCGGCATATATCCCCTGATGATCGCGGGCATCGCGAAAATGGCACCGGGGAAAGGAGACGGTGTAACGATAGAGAAAAACGGCCAGGTAGTGGGGTATGCCAATGTAGGCCAGCAGTTTACGGGCGATAACTATTTTCAGACCCGGCCCAGTGCTGTGGGTTATAATGCCGCCGGTTCGGGCGGGTCAAACAAAGGGCCATCCAACCCCGATTATCTGCAGGTGGTGAAAGACAGGATCGATACCTTTCTTGTACATAACCCCGGCGTAAAGCGGTCCGAAATTCCGGTGGAGCTGGTAACGGCTTCCGGCAGTGGTCTCGATCCGCATCTTTCCCCGGCGGGCGCGCTTGTTCAGGTACCCCGTATCGCAAAGCTGCGCAACATCCCGGAACAGAAACTGCGTGACCTCGTACAGGCAAATACGAAAGGCCCACTGGCAGGTATGTTTGGACCAGCAACAGTTCATGTCCTCCAACTTAATCTGGCTTTAGACGAGATACATTAGCCTTTTAGTCTCAACCCAACCTATGGAAACCCGAAGAAAAGAGATACCTGCAGCGCGGCCGGGTGGATCCCGGCCGGCGCGAAAGGTATAAATCAACAGCGCAAACGATAGAATAATAAAATGAAAAAACAAATCCTTACTGTCATTGCCCTTGGTGGGGCAATGACATCTCTGGCACAACAGGTGCCGGAAAAAGTGGAACCGAAACTGACGATTTCCGGATATGCGGAAGCTTATTATGTTTTTGATTTCAACAAACCCGATAATCACACAAGGCCGGGTTTTCTCTACAACCATACCAGGCACAACGAGCTGAACGTCAACTTGGCCTACCTGAAGGCCAATTATTCGGCAGACAAGATTCGTGGAAACGTAGCCATCATGGCAGGTACATACGCTCAGTACAACATGGCTGCTGAACAGGAGTTGGTGCGGCATATTTACGAAGCTAACGTGGGTGTGCGGATCGGTAAAGGCCTTTGGGTAGACGCTGGTATTATGCCGGCCCACATTGGGTTCGAAAGTGCCATTGGTAAAGACAACTTTACACTGACGCGCAGCCTTGTAGCAGAAAACACACCGTATTACGAATCCGGGGCCAAAATCAGCTGGACACCTAACGATAAATGGTACTTCGCTGCGATGTACCTCAACGGCTGGCAAAGGATCAAACGACCCGATGCCAACCAGACACCCGGATTTGGTACCCAGATCACATTCAAGCCTACAGGCAAGGTAACACTTAACTGGAGTACGTTTATTGGTAACGATAAACCGGATTCCGTTCGCCAGATGCGCTATTTCAACAACCTTTACGGTACATTCGCATTGACCAGCAAGTTGAGCCTTATCGCCGGTTTCGACATCGGGGTGGAACAAAAACAAAAAGGCAATAGTGATATGAATACATGGTACAACCCTACCCTTATTGCCCGGTACGCCTTCACCGATAAAATCGCCATGGCAGGCCGGTACGAATACTATAATGATACCGATGGTGTGATCATTTCCACCGGTACGCCTAATGGCTTCCGTACCAGCGGTTACTCGCTGAACCTTGATGTATCTCCCATAAGCCAGGTTTTGTTCAGGCTGGAAGGTAAAATGTATAATAGCAAAGACGAGATATTTACAAAGGGGGAAACGCCCCGGAAAGAAAACTTTTCCATCGCCACATCGCTGGCGCTTTCATTTTAAAAATTCAAGGCGGAACCCCCGAGGGTTCCGCACTTTTCTATCATGGCACGACAGATCCAACATCCCGGTCAATCGGGAAGGGGTAAATTCAAGATATATATCGGTATGAGTGCCGGTGTGGGAAAGTCGTACCGCATGCTGCAGGAAGCGCATGCCATGCTGCGCAATGGTGTTAATATCCAGATCGGGTATATAGAAACGCATGGCAGAACGGAAACGGAAGCCCTTGTAGCCGGGCTGCCCATCATCCCGCGGCGGCAAACTTTTTACAAAGGAAAGCTGCTGGATGAAATGGACCTCAACGCCATCCTCCTCCTGTCGCCCGAATGGGTAGTGGTAGATGAACTTGCCCATTCCAACATAGCCGGGTCCCGCAACGAAAAGCGCTGGCAGGATGTGCTGGAGCTGCTCAATGCCGGGATTAACGTCATCTCCGCCGTCAATATCCAGCACATGGAAAGCATCAACGCACAGGTGAAGGTTATCACCGGCGTGGAAGTTCACGAGCGTGTTCCCGACAGTATGCTCCAGATTGCGGATGAAGTTGTGAATATCGACCTTACGGCCGATGAACTGATCACCCGCCTGAAGGAAGGGAAGATTTACGACAAAGGGAAAGTAGAAACTGCCCTGACGAACTTCTTTCAGTCCGAAAAGATACTGCAGCTCCGGGAACTTGCCCTGAAGGAAGTAGCTTCGCAGGTAGAAAGGAAAGTAGTGACCGAAGTGCCGCGTAACCGGCAGATGCGCCATGAGCGCTTTCTGGCGTGCATTTCCTCTAACGAAGAAGTGGCGAAGAAAGTGATCCGGAAAACGGCCCGCCTTGCCGCATATTATCATGGCGATTGGTATGTATTGTACGTTCAAACTCCGAAGGAAAGTACCGGCCGCATCAATCTGGCTGTGCAAAGGCATCTTATCAACAACCTTAAACTGGCTACGGAACTGGGTGCCGAAGTAGTGCAGGTACAACATTCCAATGTAGCAGAGGCCATTATGGATATTGCGAAGGAAAAGGATATTACAACCGTTTGTATCGGTAAACCCCATATTTCACTTTTCGGTATCTTACTGAGAACCAATATCTTTAACCAGTTATTGAAAACATTATCTGCTCACGAAACAGACCTGGTGATTTTGTCATGACAAGGCTTAGGCTCAAAACGAAAATCGCGGCCGGGGTGCTCTTCCTCTTTGCCATGCTGCTCCTGGTGGGAGTGCTGGGATATTATTATCTGAACAAAGTAAACAGGGCTGCCGCTGCTATCCTTGAAGATAACTACGAGTCCGTGGAATATGCGGGCATTATGCTGCGCGCTGCGGAGCACTGGCAGCAGGGCGATGCTGTCAGGCGTAACTTCGAATCCGCACTGATAAAGCAGGAGAAGAACGTTACCGAGCCGGGGGAGGCTGTCTACACCCAAAGCCTGCGCAGCCAGTTCACTGCTTTCCGGAATGGAGACACGGCACAGCTGCCTGCCATGCGTGAAAGCCTTGCCGGTATTATGGATGTAAACATGAAAGCCATCGTGTCCAAACAGGAGAAAACCCGTAAAGCGGCAGATAAGGCATTAATGTACATCGCTATCATCAGCGGCCTTTGCTTTTTGATGGGCATTGTTTTCGTGTATAATTTCCCGGGATATATCGCTAACCCTATTCATGAACTGACGGAAGGTATCCGGCAGATCGCAGACAGGAAGTATGAGCAACGGCTGCACTTCCGCTCTGGTGACGAGTTCGGTGAATTGGCCGAGGCATTCAATAGCATGGCGCGGCGGCTTAACGAGTATGATCACAGTAATCTGGCCCGCATATTATTCGAAAAGCAACGGGCCGAAGCGGTGATCAGCAGCCTGAAGGATGCTACCATCGGGCTCGATAATAAAAACATCATCCTCTTTGCCAACGCGGAAGCCCTTCAGCTCCTGAGCCTCCCCGAAGCCGCACTGGTGGGTAAGCCGGCAGAGGAAGCGGCCCGTCATAATGATCTGCTCCGCCATCTCCTGCACGATAAAAATCCGGCTCCCGTTAAAATCGTTTCTGAAGGGAAGGAAAACTTCTTTCTCCGCGAATCTGCCGATATCGTTTACAACAGCGAAATCATCGGCCATATTATCGTGTTGCGGAATATCACTGCATTCAAGGAACAGGATCTCGCCAAAACACATTTTATTGCTACCATCTCTCACGAGCTGAAAACACCGCTTGCCGCCACAGATCTCAGCCTTAAACTGCTCGACGATGCACGCACCGGTCTCCTTTCTGCCGAACAGCGGGAACTGGTTGAGGGTATCCGGGAAGATAACCGCCGCATGATACGTATGGTGAGCGAATTGCTCGATTTTTCGCGTGCAGAAAGTGGCAACATTCCGCTGCAGGTGCAACCCGTACCACCTTCTGATATTTTACGTTATGCCATGGAAACCGTATCCAGACAAGCTTCGGGTAAAGAAGTGGATATAGATGTAGTAATACCGGAGAACGCCACACCCGTGCTGGCGGATGCCGAAAAAAGCGCCTGGGTATTAGTAAACCTGCTTACCAACGCCATCCGGTATTCACCACCCAAAAGCAAAGTGGATATGACGGTAAGCGACGAAGGACAATCCTGGCGCTTTTCCGTCCGCGATTATGGTAAAGGCATCGACGCTACTTTCCGTGAAAAGATATTCGAACGCTTTTTCCGTGTGCCGGAAGCCGAGGGTGAGAAAGGCACCGGACTGGGCCTGGCAATAGCCCGTGAGTTTATCGAAGCACAAAACGGCCGTATCGGCGTGGAAAGTGAACCCGGCCGCGGCAGCCACTTCTGGTTCAGCCTCCCCAAAGCTTAAATTTTCCTGATCTCTTCTTCCAGTACTACCTGGGCCTCCTTGTATTGATTAATAGCCAGATGAATGTTAGGCAGGATCATGTCCAGCTGCGAGCGTGAGCGTGCGTCCTGCTCTATTTGAAGGACGATATCGCTCAGCGGATGAATGCGTACCACCATAAGGCTGCTTCTCAACAGGCCGGCGTGGCGGCTGGCATCGTCCCATTCACCGTTAATGGCAGATATAAGCAGGTTATCCAGCATGCCGGAGGTACGGTCAATGAAAGACTGCAATACCTCCAGCAGATATTCACGGTCGTTTTCGGCCACGCTTTTCAGGTACCGGAGATCTACCCGGTAAGGCTGCACCGGCTCTTCCCAGGGTTCGCTTACAAAAGGGGCTGCATCGGTGAACCGTTCTCCGATAACTTCCAGTATACGCTGAAAGAGATCTTTAGGTATGAATGGCTTGGATAAGTAATCGTTCATCCCGGCGAGCAGGCACCGCTCACGGTCGCCTTTCAGTGCGCAGGCGGTAAGCGCGATGATAGGGATGGGAGAACCGGCTTCGCGAATCATGCGCGTGGCTTCCAGCCCGTCCATTATGGGCATTTGAATGTCCATCAGGATGCAGTCGTAAGGTTTTTGGCGGTACATGGCTACCGCTTCGGCCCCGGTTTCCGCCAGATCTGCTGTGGCACCGGCGCTGCTGAGTGTGCGGAGGGCCAGTTTCTGATTAAGCAGATTGTCTTCCGCCAGCAAAATGAGCTTACCCGAAAGCGGAGGAAGCAGCAGTCCATCCGTTACCGGAGGCAACGTTTCGGCGATGGTCTCCGGCACATCAAGCGGGTAGGATAAGGAAAACTCTATGAGGGTGCCGCCGCCGGGATTGTCCAGCACGTCGATCGTTCCATTGTGGAGTGCGATGAGTTCGCGGGTGAGGGCAAGCCCCAGACCAATACCGCCGTATTTACGGAGGTCGCCTTCATCGAGCTGTGTAAATACCTGCCCCACTTTATCTTTCATACTTTCAGGGATACCAATGCCGGTATCCGATACGGAAAAGCGGAGGGTAACCTTTTGGTTTTCCGTCCTGGCGGTTTTCACAGTAAGTTTAACGGCTCCCTGATCGGTGAATTTGATGGCATTGTCGATCAGGTTATGCAGGATTTGCTGCAGGCGTGTGGGATCGCCCAGTAAAGGAACCCTGAGGTTCTCTTCCATTTCACATTCCAGCCGGAGGCCTTTTTCGCTGGCTCGAATGCCATACCGGTCTACCGTTTGCCGGATAACCCCGGCGGGGTCGAAGGTAGATTTCTCCAGGTGCAGCTTCCCGGAACGTATGCTGGAGAAATCGAGCAGGGAATTTACCAGCACAAGCAGGTTGTGTGCGGAATCCATAATGTCCTTAACATATTCCTTCTGTTCAGGGACCAGGCTTTGCTCACGGAGCAAATTGGTAAAGCCCAGGATGCCATTGAGCGGAGTACGCAGCTCATGGCTCATGTTGGCCAGGAAATTTTCCATTCTGCCGTGCGCGGTTTCGGCTTTCCTGCGGGCGTCAATTAATTCGTGTTCGCGGATGATACGCTGCGAAATATCAGTAGCCACACCGCAAAGCCCGTATACACGGCCATGCGGATCGCGGAGTGGAAATTTAGCGATGTGGAAGTAACGGTTTTCGCCATTGATAACGATCATATCTTCCACTTCCACCATTTCTTCTTTTAAAAGCACCATCCTGTCGGTTTCCTGACTGGTTTCCGCGCTCAGTTTATCAGGGAAGTCGCGGTCTGTACGGCCGAGGATCTGTTCCGGGAGGATGGCAAAGGTGGTCTGGAAGCGCCGGTTGACCAGTACATACCGGCCGGCAGTGTCTTTGATGAAAATGATATCCGGCGTATTGGAAAGTACCGATTCAAACCTTTCGTGAAGGGTTTCCATTTCTTTCTGTGCTTTCTTCAGCTCGTCTTCTTTCTGCTTTTCGAGGGTAATATCCTTTACTATACACTGGTAGCCGCTGAAGATGCCGTTTTTCCGGAGGAGCACCACATGCTGTTCTACCCATCGCCTTTCTCCGTTTTTACGGCGGATGGGAAAGCGTTTTGTGGATTCCCGGTCCCCGTCAAATGCCTGGTTCACGTAAAAAGTTCCCAGTTCCTCCTGTTCAGGATAATCGAGCAGATGGGTGAAATGTTTGTTATGCAGTTCCCTGGGCGTATAGCCCGTAAGGTCCAGGGCTTTGGAGTTGATGTAGGTAAAATATCCGCCACGGTTGGAGGTGAACAGCGTAACCCCTGCATCTTCGATCAGTTGACGGTATTTTTCTTCACTGGCGCGGAGGATGGCATCTGCTTCCCGGGTTTTGCGGACATTGCGCATGATACCGAAAAGGCCTCCAGTAAGAATGAGCACCGTTACGATGCCGCCACCTACGGAAAGCAGGAAAGGCAGCCGGTCGTACCAGCCGGGGCCGGTAAGTGCATCGAGCTGTTCGTATTGGGCATTCAGCATGCGGCCGGTAAGATGGCTGAGGGGATCGGCTTTAACGGGCATGCGGGATTGAATCATGGCTCCGGCCATCACGGAAGATTCGTGGGCCGTACGTACGAGGTAATGGCTGAATACCATTCTGTCGTATACGGCTGTCCGTAAGGAATCGACCTGTGCGGTTGCTTCAGCATCGCCGGCCGTGAGGATGGCCAGGCTTTCAACAGGGGCACGCATCCGGGCTTCAGACAGGTCTTCGCGGCCAAGGAACCCCGTGTCTCCTGTAATCACATATCCGCGTACGGCCGATTCGAGGGCGCGCGTCTGGTATACTACCTGCTCCAGCAGGCGGATTTTTTCCGATGTTTGTCTTATACTGGCATTCGTTTGCCGGGAATCGGCGTCAGACATCCATGCGCTCCAGGTAAACCAGGCGACGGACACAATGGCGGCCACAAATACGATGATGACGGGGCTACTGATTCTTTTCATGAATTGGCTCTTTTCTTACGCGTTGGCGAAAGGTTTTTTCAATCAGACGGGCGTTAAATCGGGCGTATTAGGGGTCGACACATCTAATGTTTTAGGTTGACGGTCATCTATCCTTACAATTTACAGAATTAAACGTTACAGAATTCAAGCCGGGAACCATGTATTTTTTTGCAATATTTTAACCATTTGATTTATTTGCATTCCATTAAATTTGCTAGATATTCTTTTTGCCAAGCATTTAAACATATTATGAAAAAATTACTTTTTACGCTGGGTTTTCTCGCGTCTTCCGCAACCCTGTTTGCGCAGAATATGGCCGGGTTGCCTGTGAACAAGGTTAAGCAGAGCCGGGACTTTTTGGTGATCGGTATTTCTTATGATGGTTGGGCTTCCGCGCCGGACAGCGTGAAAACGAAAGGGTTATCCCGTGGATTCAACATCGCGTTGATGTACGATATGCCTATTACCAAAGAGCATTTCAGTGTTGCTGCAGGCCTTGGGTTCTCCACCAGCAGCATTTTCCTGGACGATCAGGCGATTGATATGAGCAATGGTAACTCCGGTGCCGTACGCTTTGTGAACACGGAAGCTTACAAGAAATACAAAGTAGCCACCAACTTCCTGGAAATCCCCATCGAGTTCCGCTACCGCCAGAATTCCGAAAACGCGAACACCGGGTTCAAAGCATCTATCGGTGCCCGTGTAGGGATGCTGGTGAATGCACATACCAAAGGGAAAAACACCCTGGGTGGCGAAAAGAATACCATCAAAGAACAAAACCGCCGCTTCTTTAACCCCTGGCGCTTTGCGGGTACCGCACGCATCGGGTATGGTAACTTCGCCCTCTTCGGCACCATGAACTTCAATCCCCTCTTCAAAGACGCCACTAACCTCGACATAAGACCTTTCTCTATCGGTCTTGCCCTTAGCGGCCTCTAAGATCCCGGAGGATATCAGATATTTGAAAAAGGGCTGTCTCCTATATTGGAGACAGCCCTTTTTAATGCCCGGTCGTTTCACCTCCCTCCGTTTTTCATCCTCCCGCTTTTACAACATGTATCAAAGGGCGGCATGTCATCTGAGTTAATTTACTATCAGACCTGCTGTCTTATGTGCCTTTTTTGTTATGTCACAATTCATTTATTATCAATCCATTGTACTACCATCCTTCAGTCAACCTTCAGTGATCCTTCAGTGAACCCTTGATTTTACTGGGGATGAGTGTAGTTTGACTGAAGGATCACTGAAGGATGGTAGAAGGTTGGATGGAGGAACCCGGTAGGATATTAGCAGAAAGGCCCCATTGAAGGGGCCTTTATTTTGATAGTGGAGAAGCTCAGTTGTATTTATTTACCCGTAAACACCGGTTTCCGTTTTTCAAGGAAAGCGGTAACCCCTTCCTTGTTATCTGTCGTATTTCCGGCGATTTCCTGGCAATAAGCTTCATATTCAAGTACGGCATCCAGGTTTTCGGTCATGCCTTTGGTCAGCATCTTTTTCATGAGGGCGATAGCCTTCGTGGGCGCATTGGCGTAAAATTCCGCTTCTGCGGCCACCGCAGCATCCAGCTCAGCTGCCGGTACCACTTTGGTGAGAAGCCCCATTTCCTTCGCTTCTGTTGCGGTCAGCTTCGTGGCTTTGGTAGCCAGCTCAAAAGCGCGGTGGTAACCCACGGCCCGTGGAAGGAAGTAAGATGAACCTGAATCGAGCACAAGGGCAATATTGATGAATATCTCGATCATTGAGGCCTGATCAGAAGCAATGATTACATCGCAGGCCAGCGCCAGAGAGCATCCGGCCCCGGCAGCCACACCGTTCAACCGGCAGATCACCGGTTTGGGCATATTCCGGATGGCGCGGATAATGGGATTGTAGCGCTTATGCAGGGAGTCTCCCAGGTTACGGGGCTTCCCGTCTGCCCCCATGGCAGCTTTCAGATCCTGCCCGCTGCTAAAAGCTTTGCCAGCCCCCGTAAGCACCACGGTGCGTATGGAAGTGTCTTTGTCTGCCTGCTTAAGGGCATCCTGTAATTCATAACTAAGCTCGTCGTTAAATGCGTTGTAAACATCCGGGCGGTTAAGGGTAATGGTAGCGATGTTTTGGTGAACCTCGTAGCGTAAGGAGTTGAACATGGAATGGTTTTTTGCGATAAAAATGAGAACAGCGGCCCCGGGAGGACCGCTGTATTGTTTGACTATTCTATAAAGTTTCTTTCAGCCAGCTGAAGAATTCGCGCTGCCAGGTAATGGCGTTTTGTGCACCCAATACCCAGTGATTTTCTTCCGGGAAGTACACCAGCTTGCTTTTGATGCCTTTCAGCTGCGCCGCCTGAAATGCCTGCAGCCCTTGTTCAATACCCACGCGGAAGTCTATACCGCCCTGCACGATCATAATGGGGGCATCCCACTTATTCACGAAGTTGCTGGGGTTGAATTGCTCGTAGGATTTGGCGTTGGCATTATCGAAGTAAGCACCAATATCCCAGTTGGCGAACCACAGCTCTTCCGTAGTACCGTACCAGCTGCGGAGGTCGAACAGCCCGTCGTGCGCAATAAAGGATTTGAATCTTTTTTCGTGTACCCCTGCCAGCATGAACACGGAGTATCCGCCATAGCTGGCGCCCGCTGCACCGAGGCGTGCTTTATCCACATATGATTCTTTGGAAAGATCATCTATAGCCGAAAGGTAATCCCGGATGGGCTGGCCGCCCCAGTCTTTACTGATATCGGCATTCCATTTCACGCCATGGCCGGGCATGCCGCGGCGGTTGGGTGCTATTACAATGTAACCCTGGGCTGCCATCAGCTGGAAGTTCCAGCGGAAGGAGTAGTACTGGCTCAGGGCGCTTTGGGGGCCTCCCTGGCAGTAGAGCAGGGTGGGGTATTTTTTATTCGGATCGAAGTCGGGCGGGTAAATCACCCATGCCAGCATATCTTTCCCGTCAGTAGTTTTGATCCAGCGTTCAGATACCTGGCTCATTTTGAGGCTGCCGTATATGTCACTGTTTACCTGGGTAAGCGATGCAACAGCGCCATCTTTCAGATTTACGGTAAACAATTCGGCTGCGTGGTTCATGTCTGTTCGGGTAACCACCAGCGTTTGCCCGTGCTGGCCCACAAAACCATTGATGTCATGCTGCCCTTTGGTGAGCTGCTTCACAGTGCCACCGGATACAGAAACGGTAAAGAGCTGCTCTGTGCCTTTGGTTACCGCGAGGAAATGAATGGTTTTGCCATCGGCCGCGAAACGGGCGGAGGCTACGGTGCCATCCCAGTTTGTAGTAAGATTGCTTTTTTTGCCGGAAGCGATATCCAGCACTATTACATCGTTTTTATCTGCCTCAAAACCATCGCTGGCCATGCTCTGCCACAGGAGCTTTTTGCCATCGGGACTGAACTGGGGCGCTACGTCGTAACCGGCCATGCCTTCAGACAGGTTTTCGGTTTTTTGCGTAGCCAGCGTATAACGGTAGATGTCTGTATTGGTGCTAACGGCGTATTCACGGCCGTGCTTTTTCTTGCAAACGTAAATGATCTGGCTGCCATCGGGGCTCCAGATAAAGTCTTCCGCACCGCCAAAGGGCATCTGCGGACAGTCGAACGGTTCACCGGCCATAATATCTGCCGGGGTACCGATGTTACCTGTAACGGGGTCAAAATCCGCGTAGAATACGTGGTTGTACTTCCCGTCTTCCCAGGTATCCCAGTGGCGGTAGTTCAGGTTGGTATAGATGTGGGCGTTAGCCTTGGGGAGGTCGGTGTATTTATCTTTCGCCAGTACTTTTTCCATTTCCACCTCGCGGGAAAACAGGATATGCTTCCCATCCGGAGAGATGCGGGCATTGGCGATGCCGCCTTCCACATGTGTTTTCTGTACGGGATTAGCGCCGTCTTTCTCCATTTCCCAGAGCTGGCCTTTATAACTGTAAAGGATACGGCCGCCGGGGAGGGCTTTTACGAAAGACTCGCCTCCGGGGGCAGATGTAAGCTGCCTGGGAGCGCCTCCGGTAACCGGGAGGGCGTAGAGGTTGCGTTCACTTTTATTGTCTTTGAGGTTAAAACGGGATACGCCGAAAATAACCGTTCCGTCTTCCAGCACCGTTTCCCCGCTTACTCTTCCGAGCTTCCAGAGCAGCTCGGGCGTCATTGTTTGCTGTGCCATGCCTTGTTGAATGAATAAAATACCTGCTAACAGGAATGTTTTACGCATTGGATCAGATTTTGTTGTGGTGAGGCATAAATGTAGGAAAATTTGGCCTCATGCCGGACGCCGGGCTAATTCATTAACTTTGCACAAATTCTGCAAGCACATTGATAGATAAAACACAGGCAGTAGCCCAGGACGAACGGGCGGTGCTGATCGGACTGATCCACAAAGAGCAATCGGAGCCCCAGGTACAGGAGTACCTGGACGAACTGGCATTTCTGGCAGAAACTGCCGGAGCCACGGCAGTGAAGCGCTTTACCCAAAGGCTGCCTCACCCCGACAGAGCTACGTTTATCGGGAAAGGAAAGCTGGAAGAAGTACGGCAATACGTGGCCGGGAAAGATATCCAGCTCGTTATATTCGATGATGAACTAACCGGCTCCCAGATCTCCAATATCCAGAAAGAGCTGAAAGTGAAGGTTATTGACCGGAGCGATCTCATCCTCGATATATTTGCACGGCGTGCCCGTACGGCCCAGGCCAAGGTGCAGGTAGAGCTGGCGCAGTATCAATACATCCTGCCCCGCCTCCGGGGTATGTGGACCCACCTGGAACGCCAGAAAGGCGGTATCGGGATGAGGGGACCCGGTGAAACCGAGATCGAGACAGACCGCCGTATCGTTAAAGACAAGATCGCCCTCCTCCGGAAACGCCTCGGGGAAATCGATAAGCAATCCCTCACCCAGCGGAAAGAACGTGGTGAATATATCCGCGTTGCCCTTGTGGGCTACACGAACGTGGGGAAAAGCACCATTATGAACCTGCTCAGCAAAAGCGATGTATTCGCGGAGAACAAACTGTTTGCCACCCTCGATACCACTACCCGCAAAGTAGTGTTCGAGCAAACACCCTTCCTGCTCAGCGACACCGTGGGTTTCATCCGTAAGCTGCCTCACCACCTGGTGGAAAGCTTCAAATCCACCCTCGATGAGGTGCGCGAAAGCGACATCCTCATGCACGTGGTGGATATCAGCCATCCCAAGTACGAAGATCAGATTGAAGTGGTGAACAGGACGCTGACCGAGCTGAAATCGCTCGATAAGCCCACTATCCTCATCTTCAATAAAATGGACCTGTACGAAACGCAGACCTTCGACGAATGGCTGACGGAAGATGTGAAAACCGATATGCTCAATCAGCTGAAAGAAAGCTGGCAGCACCGCACGCATGGAAATTGTGTGTTTATTTCCGCGACCGAACGCCGTAACATCGAAGAGTTGCGGAAAACGATCATGGAGAAGGTGGTGGAGCTTTACAGGGAGCGTTTTCCTTATAAAACCGAATTCTTCTTTTAATGGCGAAGCAATATAACTGGTACCGGCTGGCGGATGCGGAAGATCCGGTGGCGGGAGAATCACAGATTACCCAACAGGAAGTGAACGGTAAGAAGATTTGCGTGGCACGGCACGGTGGCGAGTTGTTTGCTTTTGCACATAAATGCCCCCACGCAGGTGGCATCATGGCAGACGGGTTCCTCGATGAGCGCGGGAATGTGGTTTGCCCCCTGCACCGTTATAAATTCAGTTTGCGGAACGGATACAATTCCAGCGGGGAAGGGTTTTACTTAAAAACCTATCCCATTGAGCGGCGGGATGACGGCCTTTATGTAGGCATGGAGAAAAGCTGGCTCAGCTGGTAAAGTGGATGAAAATCGTTTGACTTTCAAAAAGAAAGGCCTGGCATTACTGCACAGGCCTTTCTTTTTATTATTCCAGCTTAATTACTCAAGCGTCAGTTTCAGGTTGGGCATCCCCATTTCATCGTGGGGCGTGGAAGGGTTGTGCAGTTGCCAGCTTACAGGGAAGTAAGTTCCCTGCTGAAGGCGTACTTCCGGCAACGCAAGCTGATACACTTCCTGCGGCAGGTTGAAGTCGATGTTGAAAGGCACCGCGTTCAGGAAGTAATTGAACAGTTTTACGCTCAGCTGGTTTTTACCTGCCTGCAATGGAAGCAGTATGTAATGATCCATTTGCGGTTTACGCTGCGGATTATTCTGCAACAGCAGCTGCTTCCCGTTCAGGAACACCATGATGGCATCGCCGCTGGTAATCTTTACGAGCACGTTGCGCGCGGTGGGCGCGGTAATTTCCTGCAGCAGGTAATGCGCCGTCATAGCCCCTCCGGGGCGCTGTGCTTCGAGGTAATATTCCGTACCGTTCTTCCACTCCGGGTGCGCTATCCAGCGCTTGCCATCTTCGCGGGGCCAGGGTTTGGAAAGGTCTACCTGTGTGAGGGAACCATGTGTTCCGCCAACTCCTGAGTACAAGGGACCCAGCACATGGATAGGTCCCGTTTGCAGGCTGGCGGTATCATTGTTCAGCTGCACCGCCTTTCCTCCTTCCAGACGAACGGCGGTTGAGGTACCACCCAGCTGAAGATCGATGGTACGGCCCTGCTCTTCTTTTGAATATGTTAGTGTAGGCTTGAATGTACCGCTGCGTGGAGGTTCAAGCGCCCAGGCGTTTTTAATGGTGCTGGTGAAATTAGTGTTATAATCGATGGTGGCATTGCTGAAGTAAGGGAACGCATTTGAATTATCCAGCGTAAGGCCCGGCGTAAGCATCCGGATGTTAGCCGGAGGTACAGTATAACCACCGGGTAAAGTCAATTCAATTACCTGGAACAGCCCGCTCATGTCCAGGCTTTCGGGCAGCCGGATGTGCAGCCCGTCTTTACCGGCTGTGTATTTCAGTTTTGTTCCGCTGCCCATCACCTGTGCCGCCGTTACTTTGCCTTTCAGGCCGGGCAGGAGGATGGTGTTGTTGGCAGGCCGGTTCATCAGGTGGAGGTACAATTTGTTCTTCCTGCTGGTGATGCTGCCCCAGTCAAAGGCAACATGGAACGGATCGGGTGTTGTGCCGTAAATAGCATCGCGGTGCTGATCCAGCCACTGACCGATGGTGAGTAGCACATCCCGTTCGAACTCCACGACAGTACCATCGCCACGAGGGCCTATGTTCAGGAGGAAGTTGCCTCCCCTTGAAGCAACTTTCACGAGGCTCGTCAGCTTCTCACGGATCTTGGCATTGATGTCTCCACGCTCCTGCCAGGAGCGGTAGCCCCATGTTTCATGGAAAAATGAAGCGGGACTTTGCCAGGGTACACCGATGATATAGTCGGGCTCCTGGTTATCGCCCATCACGGTAAAATCGCCCTGGTTGTTGCCGATACGGCTGCCGATAAGGCAATTGGGTTGCAGCTTATGCACCAGCGCACGCATTTCCTCGCTTTGCTGACGGGTCATCTGTCCCATATCGAACCATAATTCAGATACCGGGCCGTATTTAGTCAGCAGTTCTGTAATCTGCTGCATATTGTATGTATGGTGCGCGGGAGGTATGGAGTCCGAGTTATGTCCGGAAATGGGCATGGCCGGGGGGAAGTGCCAGTCGATCAGCGAAAAGTATAGCCCGAAAGCGATTCCATTACGGCGGCAGGCGTCAGACAATTCTTTAAGAATATCTTTTTTGTATGGCGTGGCGTCCATGATATCGAACGTCGTGAACGCACAATCCCACAGGGCAAAGCCATCGTGATGTTTTGAGGTAATTACCACAGAACCCATGCCTGCGCGTTTAGCGAGCAATGCGATGCTGTCGGGGTTCCAGCGGTCGGGGCTGAAACCCTGTGCCACTTCTTCATAGGCATCGCTGTACAGTCCTGCCGCATGCGCACGGATCTGCTCACTGAGGCCACGGCTGATCTGTTTGTTTTCCCACACACCACCCAGCTTACTGTAAACGCCAAAGTGAATGAACATGGAGTATTTACGGTCGCGCCACTGCTGAAGCGCGGCAGGATCTATCTGGGCAGTTACAGCATGCACCCATCCGAGGCAGCCGGTTATGATACAAAAAAGACGTTTCATGTACCCAAAGTAGGAAAACGTTCTTAAAAAAGTATATCTTTCATCACATGAATTACTTCCGCGAAAAAGTCATCTGGATCACGGGCGCTTCTTCCGGAATTGGTGAATCGCTGGCGGTACAGCTTTCTGCCTTAGGCGCGCGGTTGATACTCACTTCCCGGAACGAAAATGCCCTTTTGCAGGTAAAGTCTCAATGCACAGGGAATGCTGTGGTTTTGCCGGCAGATCTTTCCTCGTGCCGGTTCCCCGCACTGGTGCAAGCCGCCATGGCTGCATATGGTAAGATTGATATACTGATTAATAATGCCGGTATTGGCCAGCGGGCCACCGCGGAAGCTACGTCCGAAGCTGTGCTGCGCCAGATAATGGAACTGGATTTTTATGCACCGGTATTGCTGACCCAGGCACTATTGCCATATTTCCGGGAAAATGGCGGAGGGCAGGTAGTAGTTACCGGAAGCATGGCCGGCCTGATGGGTGTTCCGCGCCGTACTGCTTATGCCGCCGCAAAACATGCCGCGATGGGATATTTTGAATCCCTTCAGGTAGAACATGAGATCCCAGGTTTTAGTATAACGATTATCAGTCCGGGCCGGGTGCGCACCAATCTTTCCCTCAATGCCCTTCATGGTAATGGCGCCCGGCATGGCCGGATGGATGAGGGGCAGGAGAAAGGAATCCCTGCCGCAACCTGTGCCCGCAAAATAATTCAAGCCATTGCTCAGCAGCGGAAGCATGTAGTAATTGCCGGTCAGGAAAAGTGGCTGTGGTGGGTGCGAAAGTTCATTCCTCCCTTGTATTATAGGATTGCCAGAAAGTACGGCAGTAAGCATGTTTAAGTCCCCCTTCCTCCCATAAGTATCCTTTTATCGCTGTTGGTGCGGTTTTATACTGATTTAAGTAACCTGTGCCCAACCGTATGCGCGGTAACTTGCCACGTAAGGAATACTCAATTTATGAAACCGGCAGGTATCGCAATAACCATATCTTTACTCCTGCCCTTTTCCGCTATCCGCGCGCAGTTTACTGACTCGCTCGAGGTGCGGACGGGCACCCGCGCCACAATCGCCACGAAGGATTATCAGCCTCTCTGGCTCACGGCTAACAAGTTCGGCACCCTGTCAGACAGGAAGTCCGATCTTTCCACTTATATCCGTGCCACTAATGCACACACGTTCGGTCCGGAGCATAACTGGAGGCTCCAATACGGGATCAGTGTTTATAATAACAACCATTTCCGGCGAAATTTCTTTGAAGAAGCTTATGTGAAATTCTCATTCAAAAAGTTGGAATTACGCGCAGGCAGATATGAAGAGATCATAGGGGATGTTGATCCGGCACTGTCTTCCGGTTCACTGGGCGTTAGCGGAAACTCATTGCCCATACCAAAAGTAAGTATCGGGCTGAAAGCGTACGCGCCTGTGCCCTTTACGAACGGCTGGGTTCAGGTAAAGGGGCAATTCAGTCACGGATGGGTGGGGCGTAACCAGTTCATCCCATATGCATTTCTGCATGAGAAGAACTTTTACCTGCGCATCGGGAAGCGGAAGCTCAAAGCTTATGGAGGGATTCAGCATTACGCTGTTTGGGGTGGAAACCGGAAAGATCTTCCGAAGATCAAAAGCAGTTTTAAAGATTACCTCGATGTGGTGTTAGTAAAAGAAGCAGACGATGGTACGGTGATCAGTGATGAGATCCGCCCTAACCGCCCGGGCGATCATCGCGGTGTGCTGGAAGGGGGGCTGGAATGGGAGAATGAGAACGTGGCTTTCAGGGCATATAACCAAACACCGTTTGAAACAGGCCAGGGTATCGATATCAGGAATACCGATCACCTGATGGGACTCAGCTTCCGCGACAAGCGGGAGAATGCGGTATTACTGCGGGCTACACTGGAGCTTATCTCTACAAAGAAAATGAACAACTGGCACCCGAAGCAGGTACGGGAGAGTTATTATAACAACGGGGTATACCTCACCGGTTGGGAATATGAGAACCGTATTATCGGCACACCGCTATTTACCAATCGTAGCCGCGGGCAATACTATTTCGATAATATTCAACCGTTCGATTACAGTGAGCGCTGGAACGTGATCAGGAGTAAAGGCTGGAACATCATAAACAACCGGGTGAGCGGAGTGCATCTTGGCGCGCTATACCGCATTGGCCAGGTGCTGGAAGGTAAAACCATGCTGACGTATACACGCAACTTCGGCACTTATGAACCGGGGCCTTTCAAAGAAGCACTCAGCCAGTGGTACGCTATGCAGCAGGTACGGTATGTTACCCCGGTGCAGGGCCTCACAGTTACGGGCGCAGTGGGGCTGGATGGTGGAGACATGAGCCAGACGGCCGGCTTTATGCTGGGTGTAGAATGGCTGTTTGCTCCGGGGCGCCGCTAAAGCTGTTTCTCGAAAATGCCCTGAATTACCGCATGGAGATTCTTGAAAAGGAAAGGTTTGGTTACATATCCGGCTGCACCCTTTTCCATGGCGAGTTGCACATCGTCTATCTCAGATCGTGCAGTGAGCATTACCACGGGGATGTCTTGTAAAATGGGATCGTTCCGGAAGCCGTCCAGCAGGTCGAAGCCATTGAGAACAGGCATGTAGATGTCGCTGATAACGAGGTCGGGGCGCAATATGCGTGCGGTGCGGATGCCTTCTTCACCGTTTGTGGCAATGGCAACAGTGTATTGATGCAATTCCAGCAGCGATTTGAGCGGGTCGGACAAGCCGGGCTTATCCTCAATAAGCAGGATGGTGTTGTTCATTACAGTTCAGCTTTGTACCTGGCACAGAATCGATTTAGATGGCGTCTGCAAAATCTTCAAAGACCAATGTAAAGGTGGTCCCTTCATTCACACCGCTACTAACTGAAATCGTGCCGCGATTAGATTCCACAAAAGTTTTGACAATTGAAAGACCGAGCCCCGTACCTTCGATACCATCTACATTACTACCCCTGTAAAAGGAGGTGAATAGATGCGGAAGGTCTTTTTCGGGAATGCCGATACCATGGTCGCTAAAGGTAATGACCAGTTTCTTTTTACGGTACAGCAGTTTAACGGACGGGTTTTTCAGCGTGGAGTATTTAAAGGCATTGCTGATAAGATTGGTAAAGACTTTTGCCAGCTGATCCTTATCGGCAAGGATGAGCCTGGGTTCACCGTCGATGGAGATGCGCAGTGAACGTTTGTCTTTCCGTTGGGAGAAGTATTGATACCGGAGTGTTTCTATTACTTGTTCCGGACTTACGGGCTTACGGTTGGGTTCCCAGTTGTTGCCGGCGATTTTACTGAGTGTCAGTACTTCGTCGAGCATCGAATTAAGCTGGAAGATTTCATCCGCCATTTTACGGAACTGGAGGCGGTGGAAGGTAGACAGCTGTCCATCGAGCTGCAGGCGCGCTTCGATGAGGTCCATTGCAGAGGAGATGGCGGTAAGTGGTGTTCTGAATTCGTGTGATGTCATGGACATGAGCTGAACTTTCATCTGTTGCATGGATTTTTCCTGTTCGAGATGCTGCAGTCTCATCTGCAATTCTTCTTCCTGTTCTACTTTCCGGCCAATGGCCAGCCAGTATTTCTTCCCTTCAATTTTTAGCGGGCTTACACGGAAATCGATGAGTGCCATGGAGCCGTTTTGTGATACAGGGAGCAGGAAGGCGGGGGGCATGGGTTTAGGGAACAGTTCAGTTTGTTCCATGCCATAACCGGCCTGGAGGGGAAGCCCTCTCAGATGTGAGGATCGTCCGTTGGCTAATGTATCTATGGCCTTTCTGTTGGCGTTCAGAACAATTTGCCTGTCTGTACTAATGATCAAAACAGGGTCCTCTATGCCGCGGAGCATGTGGCTTACCCTGATGGATTGGTTAGGCTTCATGTCTTAATCTGTCGATATGGTTCTTCGATATGGTTCTTCTGTTTTCCGGAAATTACCGGATGGGTTTTCACACGAGAAAGATAGTCAATTTGCGGCGCATATTCCATCCAATGTTTGCATATAACGCACTACACATTGTGGCAAAGCTTATATACGTTTCAATCGCATATGATAAATGTTAATTTGTTACTTGAAATAATAATATAGCAATAGCTGTTCCATATTGAACAGCTATCAATAAATTAATACATCTGCTGATAAATTTTTAAAATTTGGACTTATCTTTGATAGTATACTATCCTATTTAATTGTTCGAGGTGCTGAAGCATCTTTATTGAGAAAACCGTATCAACGTTAACCGTAATATGATAACTATAGGTATCATTGAAGACAACCATTTTCAACTCAATAACTATAAAGAGTTTTTGGAAGATTTTCAGGAGTGTAAGGTTGTTTTCGCCTGCCGATCCATGGAGGAGTTCCGGGCATTGCCTTATAAGGATCCGGATGTGAAGGCCATTCTGCTGGATATTTCATTGCCGGGAGATTCCGGTATTCAGGGTATGGAGGAGTTAAAGCAGCATTATCCGGATGCCAAGATCATCGTCCTTTCCGGCCATGACGGCCAGCAATACGTGATTGAGTCCATCATGCACGGCGCCAGTGGCTATATTATTAAAACCAGCCGCCTCATGGAAATCTATCACTCCATCCTCGATGCAGTTACCCAGGGAGGCACGCTTTCACCGAAAGCTGCCCACATGCTCATTAACCATATTTCCAAAGATCCGCTTGAAAGCATCCGCGACCGGCTCACTAAAAGAGAGTACGAATTACTGGGCCTGCTGAAGGAAGGACATTCCTATAAAGTAATGGCCGAGCGGCTGTTTGTAACGGTGCATACCGTGAACCAGCATCTGAAAAAAATATATTCCAAGCTCAACGTGGCATCAAAATCAGAACTAATCTCCAAGATTTGGTCGAATAATCTTTTCTAAAATATCTGTGCGCAAAGCCGGTTACTCTTTCTAGTAGTACCTTTTCAGTTGATCTCCGGTTTTATACTCTATCCAGTAATATTTATGGCGCGTGGTATGCAGTAATATTGTAACTGTGCATAAGCAGTGAACAAATACCATATCAACGTGCTTATTATGACCCGAAAGAAGAACCGGAATGCTTTATTGAAAACCTTGCTGGTAGCAGTTTGCGGATTGTTTGCATCCTGCGTCAGTACGAAGAACGCTACCTACTTCAATAATGTAAACGATACGGCCGTGCAACGCATCGCCGGAAATTTTGAACCGGCGATACAGCAGAACGATATTCTGCAGATCACCGTTACCAGCCTCAACCCGCAGGAAGCATTACTGTATAATGTACCCAATGCGGCCAACAGCGGAGCTACGGCTACAACAGGTGCAGCACCCGGCTCCGGCTTCCTGGTAGATGCCGCAGGCAATATCCAGTACCCGGTTTTCGGTTCCATTCATGCAGCAGGCCTTACCACTAAAGTGCTGGCAGATACCATCCGCACACGCTTCGAACAGCGCCAGCTGCTGGTAGACCCCGTGGTGAATGTACGCTTCCTCAACTTCCGTGTAACCATGCTCGGCGAAGTTTCCAAACCCGCAGTGATCACTGTTACCAGTGAGAAGATCTCTATCATGGAAGCACTCGGCATGGCGGGAGACATCACCGTGTATGGCAAACGCGAAAACGTGATGCTCATCCGCGACAAAGACGGCACTCGTACCGTGAAGCGCCTTAATCTTAATGATGCAAACATACTCGCATCACCCTACTACTATTTACAACCCAACGATATCGTTTACGTGGAACCGACCAAGTCGAAGGTGGCCCAGGCCGACCGTTCGAGGCAGGTACTGCCCGTTATTCTCAGCAGTATCAGTCTCCTCGTCATCATCCTCGACAGGCTCGTGATCAAGTAAGCGATCCGTTTCCGGATATCCATTGAAGACCCGTAGCGAAAGACCATAGTGATAACCATATTGAATTGAAAAACCATGAAGCAGCAGACAAGTGCCCATAAACGCGTGGAGCCGCAAGAGTCGGCAGACCTGCTGGCCATGATCAGGTTTCGTTACCTGAGCTACTGGCCACTGTTTGTGCTGGCTGCCCTTATAGCCGCGGGCGGAGCATGGGCCTACCTGCGCTATGCCACACCGGTATATAAAGTATCCGCCTCCCTCCTCGTAAAGGACGAAGCCAAAGACCTCGGGGAATCCAACATCCTTAGCTCAATGGATCTGTTCGGCACTAAAAAGAATATCGAAAACGAAATCCAGATACTGACCTCACGCACCCTTATCCGCGACGTGATACGTAAGCTGGACCTTTACGGAGAACTCTTTTCCAAAGGGCGCCTCCGCAACGTGGCCGTTTACGGTGAAACTGCCCCCGCCACCATCCACTTTGTTGAACCATGGGCCATTAAAGACGGCGCATCCGAATTCGTAAGTGTAGGGTACGACGAAAAGAAGCAGCAGGTATTGCTGAATAACAAGCCATACCCTGTGAACGATACTGCGCACACCCCCTGGGGCCGGATGGTGATCCGCCTGAGAGACGGCTCGCAACCCATTGCTGTAGGCCAGTACTTCCTGAAAGTGACCGGCGAGCGGAGCCTTACACAGCAGATACTGAACAGAATGAAGATTATGCCGGTTTCCAAGATGGCCACCGTTATCAATCTGGAATATATGGATGTGCTCCCCGCCCGCGGTGAGGCCATTGTTAATGATCTGATCCGTGTTTATAATGAAGCAGCGGTAAAAGACAAAAACCGGATGGCGGCAAGCACCATGTCGTTCGTGGAAGAAAGGCTCCGCATCGTGACCAACGAGCTGGGCGAAGTGGAAAAGGAAGTGGCACGTTTTAAAACCACTGAAGGGATCGTTGATATCAGCGAGCAAAGCAAAATGTTCCTGGGCAGCGTGCAGGAAAACGATTCCAAGATCAACGAAGCCAATATGCAGCTTTCGGTGCTCGAATCCATCGAAAAGTATGTTGCCGGGAAAACGGAAGGTGTGAATATGGTACCCGCTACCCTTGGCCTTAGTGATCCAGTTCTGCTGGAGCTGGTTAATAAGTTATATGAAACGGAACTGGAGAAAGAGCGGCTGAAGAAAACAACAGGGGCAAACAGTCCATCACTGACTGCGCTCAACCGGCAGGCAGAGATGCTGAAGCCCGGTATCCTTGAAAACATCCAGAGCCAGCGCTCAAACCTCGAAGCAGGTAAAGCAAAGCTGCTAACCGCCAACGATCGTTTCATGGGGATGCTGCGCAGTGTGCCCGGCAAGGAAAGGGCATTACTGGAAGTGAGCCGCCAGCAGGCAATCAAGAATAATATTTACACTTTCTTATTACAAAAGCGGGAGGAAACCGCGCTCGCATATGCCGCGGCTATTTCTGACAGCAGGATCGTGGATGGGGCAGAAACGGCTGGTGTGCCCGTGAGCCCCCGTAAAATGATGATCTATGCCATAGCCGTACTCGGTGGCATTGTGGTAGTAGCGGTATGGATCACGCTGAAAGATATGCTGAAGAAAGAGATCACTTCGAGGCTGGAAATAGAAAAGGAAACTTCGGCCCCCATTGTGGCAGAACTGCTGCACGACGACAGCAAGGACCCGCTCGTAATTGCCGACGGCAGGAGAAGCCTTGTGGCCGAGCAGTTCCGTAATCTCCGCACATCACTTTCTTACATCGGCCTCAATGGCGATAATAAAACACTGCTGGTAACTTCCTCCATTTCCGGGGAAGGCAAAAGCTTCGTGTCACTGAACCTGGCATCCAGCCTCTCCCTGTTGCGGAAGAAGGTAGTGCTGATGGAATTTGACCTGCGTAAGCCCATGCTGAGCAATATGCTGGGCATTACCCGCGAACCCGGGATTTCCAATTACCTGGTAGGCAAGGCGCAGATGAGTGACCTGATACGCCCGGTTCCCGGAAACGACAATCTGTTCCTCATCCCTGCCGGGGTTATTCCGCCTAACCCTACGGAGCTGATCCTGAATGGCCGGCTGGAAGAGCTGATCCAGGAACTGCGGGGGATGTTCGATTACATCATCATTGACTCTGCCCCGGTGGGCCTTGTAACCGACGCCCGCCTGCTGGCACCGCTTTCTGATGCCTGCCTGTACGTGATGCGCCATCAGGTTACACCACGGCAGTATCTCAAACAGATCGATGAATTGTACCGTACGGGAGAAATGGGACGCCTCAGCCTTGTTTACAATGGCGTGAAGCCGCGTGGCGTAGCCAACCACAGCTATGGCTATGGGTATGGTTATATGGAAGACCAGAAAAACGGTACTGGAAAGAAACTAAAAAACATGTTCAAATAAATACGGCAACTGCCGATTCTGCGATAGCCTTTATTGAAAACCCGGCTCATCATCATGTGAATGAGGAGCGAAGCTTTTGCTTCTCCTGCCTTTATAACTTCCACACTATGAAAACCGATTGCGATTCGTTCACCGTAAAAAGCTAGACTATGAAACAGGAATTGCATGCCTGGTATGCTGTATATACCAAGGCTAAAATGGAAAGAAAGGTAGCTGATCTGTTAACCCGGAAGCGCCTTGAAAGTTACTGCCCTATGAATGTTGTTGAAAAACAATGGAACGACCGGCGGAAGTACACCGAAGAACCGCTGTTTTCTTCTTATGTGTTCGTCCGCATTCCTGAAAACATGATGGGTCTCGTCCGTGAAACGGAAGGTATCGTCAACTTCGTGTACTGGCTGGGCAAGCCCGCTGTTATTCACGATGCGGATATCGATTTGATCCGCCGCTTTCTCCGTGAGCACCGTACTGCGGGGCTGGAGAAGATCCCCGTGCGCCAGGTTCATGCGGAAGGCGCTCCCGGCACCCAGCTCCTGTATTACAGGGGCAAATCTCAGGAGGCGAACCGCAATAAAGTAAGAGCCGTGCTTTCCAGCCTGGGATACGCACTGGTAGCTGCTGCGCCTACTCATGACCTTAACGTTCTCAAAGCCGATTACCGCTATGCATAATTCCGAAAATAACCGCATGCAGCATGTGATATTGTGCGGTGGATCCGGCACCAGGCTCTGGCCATTGTCGAACCGCCAAACCCCCAAACAGCTGCTTCCCATATTCGAAGGGAAAAGTCTCCTGCAGTTGACGTATCTCCGCAACCGCCCTGCCTGTAAAGGCGTACTGGCTATTGCGGGCGCCGCACAGGCAGATCTGATCGCGAGCCAGCTCGTTGATGAAGGGGCGGCACTCCGGTGCATCTCAGAACCGGTAGGGCGCAATACCGCCGCCGCTATCGCTATTGCCGCGTTCGTTTCCGCACCGGACGATATTCTGCTCATCACACCTTCCGATCACCTCATTGGTACGCCGGACCGTTACGAAGCAGCGATCGCAGCAGCACAACAGCTGGCGGAAGAAGGATACATCGTCACTTTCGGATTGAAACCCACATACCCGGAAACCGGATTCGGATACATCCATCACCATGGTAATGAAGTGCTGCGATTCGTGGAAAAGCCCGATGCTGCAACGGCAATTTTTATGCTCGGCAACGGTGATTACTTATGGAATAGCGGGATCTTCTGCGCGAAAGCATCCGTGATGCTCGATGAACTCCTCCTGCATTCACCTGCCATCTACCACGCCGCTTCCCGCGCTGCCGGTGAGCTTGTCCGCACAGGGGCTATCTCCCGCGAAGCGATGACGGCCATACCCTCAGACAGTATAGACTACGCTGTCATGGAAAAAACCAGCCGCGTGAAAGTAGTGCCCAGCGATATGGAATGGAGCGATGTAGGCAGCTACGAAGCCCTCACGCAGGCCCTCACCGAACAATTCAGGTACTCCAACGATCAGGCGGTGTATATCGACAGTAACCCGCAAAACAGCACCGTAATAGGTACCGGTAAGCTGGTAGCACTCGTGGGGGTGGATAATATGGTGGTGGTGGATACGCCGGGCGCCCTGCTCATCATGCAAAAAGGGAAAGGCCAGGTTATTAAACAATTGCATAACTGGGTGGCAGAAAACCGTCCGGAACTGCTGTAACTGAAATCGTTCATGGAAAAGACATCTAAAATATACATCGCCGGGCATCGTGGAATGGTGGGCGGTGCCATCAAAAGGAAACTGGAGAAAGACGGTTTCCGGAATATCATTACCCGCACATCTGGTGAGCTGGATCTGCGCCGGCAGGATCAGGTACAGGCATTCTTCGAAGATGAAAAGCCTGACTATGTATTCCTCGCCGCTGCTAAAGTTGGCGGCATACATGCCAATAACACTTACCGTGCGGAATTCCTGTACGACAATCTGATGATTGCCGCCAACATCATTCATGCGGCATATGAGCAACAGGCACAAAAGCTCATGTTCCTGGGAAGCTCCTGCATTTATCCGCGCCTGGCACCGCAGCCCATCACGGAAGATAGTTTGCTGACCGGTCCGCTGGAAGCCACCAACGAACCGTATGCTATTGCTAAAATCACGGGCATCAAGCTGTGTGAGGCTTACCGTGATCAATATGGCTGCAATTTCATCAGCGTGATGCCGACCAATCTGTACGGCATTGGTGATAATTACCACCCGGAGAACTCGCACGTACTCCCCGCACTGATAAGGAGGTTTCATGAAGCGAAACAGGCTGGGAAATCTGCCGTAACCGTATGGGGCAGCGGTACACCCAAACGTGAGTTCCTGTATGCCGATGATCTGGCGGAAGCCTGCGTTTTCCTCATGGAAAATTACAATGGCCGCGAGTTGGTGAACATAGGAGCCGGGGAAGATCTCAGCATCCGCGAACTCGCAGAAACCGTGCGCGATGTGGTGTGCTATGAAGGTGATATTGTTTTCGATACCACCAAACCCGATGGTACGCCCCGAAAGCTGATGGATGTGTCTAAACTGCACACCCTTGGCTGGAAGCACCGCACAGATCTCCGGCAGGGTATTGCCCAGGCATACGGCGATTTCCTGCGGAAACAATATCAGCATATGAATGCCATGCATCAATAAAAATGTAAGACATGAAAGTAGTTGTAGTAGGAACAGGATATGTGGGGCTGGTTACAGGCGCATGTTTGGCCGAAGTAGGTACAGACGTGGTGTGTGTAGACGTAGATGCAGCCAAAATAGCACGGCTGGAAGAAGGCATATTGCCTATTTATGAGCCGGGCCTTGAAGAAATTGTGACCCGTAATTACCGTAATGGCCGCCTTAAATTCAGCACCAGCCTTGAATTTAGCATCCCCGGCGCGGCAGTGGCATTCATTGCCGTGGGCACCCCTCCGGGGGAAGACGGATCGGCAGATCTGCGATATGTTATTCAGGTAGCGAAGGAAATTGGAACATACATGACGGAACCCCTCGTGATCGTCACGAAGAGCACCGTACCGGTGGGTACCGCTGTGAAAGTGAACCGCGCCGTCAAAGAAGCGCTGCAGCATAGAGGTACACAAATCGATTATGACGTGGCGTCCAATCCTGAGTTCCTGAAAGAAGGGGCGGCTGTAGCCGATTTCATGAAGCCCGATCGCATTGTGGTTGGCGTTAACAACGAACGCGCCGCTAAAACGCTCGAGAACCTCTACTCCCCGTTTCTCCTGAATGGCCACCCGATCCTTTTTATGGACGTGGCTTCCGCGGAAATGACCAAGTATGCCGCCAACGCCATGCTGGCCACTAAAATATCGTTCATGAACGATATCGCCGGACTATGCGAGCTGGTAGGTGCTGATGTGAACAAGGTCCGCAAGGGAATCGGCAGCGATCCCCGTATTGGCAACCGGTTCATATATCCCGGTATTGGCTATGGCGGATCATGCTTCCCTAAAGATGTGAAAGCCCTCATCAGGACGGGCCTTGAACACGACCGGCGCCTCCGCATCCTGGAAGCCGTTGAAGCTGTTAACCAGGACCAGAAGCAGGTTATGTTCGATAAAATATACCGTCACTTCGACGGACAGCTAAAAAACAAAACAATCGCCCTCTGGGGGCTCTCCTTCAAACCAAACACGGACGACATGCGTGAAGCCCCGTCGCTGGTGCTTGTTGCCTCCCTCCTGGACGCCGGCGCCAGCGTACGGGTATTTGACCCCGTGGCCATGCACGAAGCACAGAAATCACTTGGCAGTGCCGTGGAATGGTGTTCCGATCTGTACCACGCCGCCGAAGGCGCAGATGCTGTAGCGCTGGTAACGGAATGGAACGAATTCCGCCTGCCCGACTGGAAACGGATCGGAGCACGCGTTATGTTCGACGGACGAAACATTTACGACGATGTGCTGCTGCATAAAAACGGCATCACCTATTACGGCATCGGAACCATTCAACCCTCCATCCAAAAAATGATAACCATATGAAAGTCGCATTGATTACCGGCGTTAATGGCCAGGACGGCGCATACCTCGCCGAACTTTTACTTGAGAAAGGATACATGGTGCACGGCATCAAACGCCGCGCATCGCTGATCAATACTGAAAGGATCGATCACCTGTATCAGGACCCTCATGAGAAGAATGTACGCTTCAAGCTGCATTACGGGGATATGACGGATTCAACCAACCTGATCCGTATTATCCAGGAAACGCAGCCCGACGAAATTTATAACCTCGCGGCCATGAGCCACGTTCGCGTTAGTTTCGACACACCGGAGTACACTGCCAATGCAGATGGCATCGGTACCCTCCGCATCCTGGAAGCCCTTCGCATCCTGAAGCTGGAGCAGAAAACTCGCGTATACCAGGCTTCCACCTCCGAGCTGTATGGCCTGGTGCAGGAAGTGCCCCAGCGCGAAACCACTCCGTTTTACCCGCGCTCACCTTATGCAGTGGCCAAAATGTACGCTTACTGGATCACGGTAAACTACCGTGAAGCCTACGGGATGTTTGCCTGCAATGGCATCCTCTTCAACCACGAATCGCCCCTCCGTGGCGAAACCTTTGTGACGAGGAAGATCACCCGTGCCGTATCGGCCATCGTACTGGGGCTGCAGGATAAATTATATCTCGGTAACCTCGATGCCAAGCGCGACTGGGGCCATGCCAAAGATTATGTGGATGCCATGTGGCGCATTCTCCAGCAGGATACTCCGGAAGATTTCGTGATAGCCACCGGCATTACCACCACCGTAAGGGATTTTGTGCGTATGGCCTTCGAGGAAGTGGGTGTGGAGCTGGCCTTTATCGGTACCGGCGTAAATGAAACCGCCGTAGTTACCGCCTGCCGGAATAAAGAATTTGTACTGCCGGTAGGTAAAGAAGTGGTAGCTGTGGATCCGAAGTATTTCCGGCCTACTGAAGTGGAACTCCTCATCGGCGACCCAACCAAAGCCAAAACGCAACTGGGATGGGAGCCGGAATACGACCTGCCCGCCCTCGTTAAAGAAATGGTAGCGGCCGACGTGGAGCTTTTCCGTAAGAAAGACGTAGCTCACCTGGAACACCTGATCGGATAAAACTAAGTATAGCATGCAGGCAGCGAACAGAGTGGTAATGAATACGGGTTTGCTGTACGGGAAAATGCTGGTCACCATCTTCATCTCCCTGTACTCTACCCGGCTTGTGCTAAGCGCATTGGGCGCCCGCGACTTTGGGATATTTAATCTCATCGCGGGCGTTATTGCCATGTTGTCTTTTCTCAATATGGCCATGACGCTTTCTACCCAGCGGTATATGTCCGTTCATCTGGGAGGCGGGGATATGGAAAGGCTGAAGAAGATCTTCAACGCCAGCATCCTCCTCCACCTGCTGCTGGGGTTGGGATTGGTAATTGTATTTGAAGTAGCAGGTTATTTCCTCCTGGGCCATGTGTTGAACATCCCGCCGGAGCGCCTCACTGCCGCAAGGATCATTTACCATTTCATGGTGGTCAGCGCATTTTTTACCATCATTTCCGTGCCATATGATGCCACTATTAATGCACGGGAGAATATGCTGCTGGTAGCGCTCACCGGTATCGCCGAAGCATTACTGAAGCTGGGTGTGGCCCTTACGCTGCAAAATGCGGGAACCGACCGGCTGGTGCTGTTTGCAGGACTCACGGCCGCTACTGCAGTAGGGTTGCTTCTTTTCAAACGGATCTACTGTTCCCTGAAATATCCCGAAAGCAGGATACGGATCGGGAAATATAAGGATGCTGCCCTGCTGAAAGAAATGCTTTTCTATGGCGGATGGAACATGTTTGGAGCAGTGAGCGTGGTTACGCGCAACCAGGGCCTGGCCATGATCCTGAATGTCTTTTTCGGGACCATTGTAAATGCTGCATACGGTATCGCCAATCAGGTAAATGCACAGTTGAGTTTCTTCTCTGTAACACTGATGCAGGCACTCAACCCGCAGATAATGAAAAGTGAAGGACAGGGTAACAGGGAGCGGATGCTGAAGCTGGCGATGATTGCCAGCAAGTTCTCCTTTTCGCTATTGGCTTTCTTTTCTATTCCCCTCATCCTGGAAACGCCTTTCGTATTAGGACTCTGGCTGAAGGATGTACCGGAATACACCATTGTTTTCTGCCGGCTGATACTGCTGAGTACGATGGTTAATCAGCTGTCTGTCGGCATTCAGGTTGGGGTACAGTCGGTAGGTAAGATCCGGAAGTATCAGCTATCTGTAAGCGCCCTGCTGATGCTTAACCTGCCGGTGGCTTACCTGCTGTTGCAGATGGGTATGCCGGCATGGTCAGTACTGGCTGCAGCATTGGGGATAGAAATTATAACCTGTGCATATCGGATCGGTGCGGCAGAGAAACTGATCGGATTGCCGGTAAAATCATTTCTGAGCGGCGTTGTTATGCGCGCAGTGATCAGCGTTTTGCTGGCATTCTGTATTGCCCTGCTGCCATACAGGGCCATGGATGAAGGATGGACAAGGCTGATTGTAACCTGTGCGGCCAGTACCCTTGGATTGATCTGCACCTTGAACTGGGTAGGCCTTTCCGCATATGAAACCGGCAAGATCCGGGATGTGATGACGAAAGTACTGACGCGGATACACCCGCGCCTGGCTGTGATTAAAAAAGCTGTGTGATGAATATTATTTTCTTTACCAACATATCCACCTTCCCATACAACGGTGGTGAAAAAATCAGGAGCTATTACCTCCTGAAGGCTCTTTCTGACCTGGGGCACACGGTACATGCCGTGATCCGCAATGAGGAGGAGGCCGACCTTTCGCAATATCCGCTCCCTAACGTTGCTTACCATATCCATCCGAAAAAGCCGCTGGCCGTAACGGAGAGGCTGACCGGCAGCCACTATTTCACAAAATCCGCCGCCGTAATGGAGTTGTTTGAACAAATCTGCCGGGAGCACAAAATAGATGCGGCAGTACTGGATTACGGATACGTGGGGCATTACATCAGCTTTTTCCGGCGCCGTGGCATTCGGGTGGTATTGGGTACCCACAATGCACAGCCTGAAATTTCACGACAACTGCCGGCCCGCAGCCTGGTACAGAAAATCAGGAAAATACAGCTGGTTACAATGGAGCAATGGCATGAGCGTAACTATTTCGCCAAAGCCGATGCCGTGCTGGTGGTTAGCGAGCACGACCACAGCTACCACAGCCGTTTTATCCAACAGGAAAAACTATTTCTCGTTCCCAACTTTCTCGATGAAAGAGAGTATGCCATAAAGGCCCCCCGCCAGAAACGCCTCCTTGTGATGACAGCCAACTTTACCGTATACCAGAACCTGGAAGGCCTTCGCTGGTTTGTACAGGAAGTATGGGATGCCCGGTTGGCGGATAAATTCAGGCTGCAGCTGGTGGGCCGCGGATCAAAGGAAGCTTTGCGGAAAATAACCGGGCAGGAGGAATATGAGAATATCATCGCCCTGGGCAGGGTCGATGATGTGAAGCAGTTCATCGCCAGTGCAGAAGGGGTAGTGATACCGCTGTTGCATGGCAGTGGCACCCGCCTGAAGTGCCTGGAAGCGATGGCCCTGAACACACCCATTATCGCCACTTCAAGAGGCGTGGAAGGTGTGCAGAGCCACCATTTCATTCTGGCAGATACTGCGGCCGATTTCAAAACAGCCCTCCTGCGCTTTGAGGGGACTCCACAACGCGGGGATGCTTTACGGGCCGATTTTATGAAGGAATACAGTGCCTCCGTAAACCGGGAGCGACTGCAGGAAGCCATTCATTTCGCGCAACATGTACAATAAGATAAAAATATCGCTCTATGCCCTGCTCAGCACGATAAACGTAAACCTCGTGGGTTCCATGCGGTTGAGCGAAATACTGCTGATTGGGCTGGCACCTTCTGTCATCGAGAAAGACGATTTCTCGCGATATCCCTATCTGCGGAAAATTATTCTGGCATTGGCGCTATTGCTCTTTTTCCAGGTGCTGACGGATATGGTGGTAGGCACCACTTCCCAGAATTACTTCAGAGGATGGGCTTCCATCCTCATGTCTATGCTTTCGTTTGTGGTGCTCTTCAAACTGTTCAACAGCTACGAAGGTATCATGATCTACATATTGATGATAATGGTGAAGAATATCTTTTATACAGACGACATCGTAACGTCTGATATGAGTTATTTCAAGTTCAAAATGGTGCCCATTTTATCGTCTCTGGTATACCTCCTTAGCGCGTATTTCTACCGCCGGGGAAATATCAAAGCAGTAATGGCCGTGCTTTTCGGTTATTCCATCACCTGCGTTTCATTCGATTCCCGATCCACGGCCGTGGTCTTCTTTCTGTCTGCCATTATCATCTACTTTTTTAACACCGGGCTTAAACTCACGAAAGCCAAGATCACGGCTTTCGCCATCATCGGTATTATCCTTTTTCAGATCGTGTATGTCTTTTATGTAGATGCTGTTAAGGCCGGAGAATTTGGTGGCGATCATGCCCGTGCACAGATTGAGCGGCTGGATAATCCATACAATCCATTGGAGTTGCTTATGACCGGCCGGGGCGAAACATTTGCAGCAGTAACTGCAATTAATGACGCTCCCGTTTTCGGGCATGGCTCCTGGGCAAAGGATCATAGCCTCAAGTATTACCAGATCCTGCTCATGTTCCACGACGAGGATTTCAATCTCGAAAAGGCCTATTCAAAAGAGCAGCTTATTCCCAGCCATTCCATCCTCATGGGGGCATGGATCAACTGTGGGATAGGAGGGTTTTTATCGGTGTTGCTGGTCTTTTTCTTCCTGATGAAGATGGGTTTTTACCTCATCAGGAACGGGCAGCACCTCGCGCTCTACCCTGTGATCGTACTGATGACGATAGGATTGATATGGACGTTCGCATTCTCCCCCTTCCAGCATCTGCGCTTTAGCGTACCTGCCACAGGGGCAATTATCATGAGTGCGTATTATGATTTCGTGTATTCCGAAGAACCGGATTTTTCTGAACTCCTTTATACCAGTTAGTGAATGGAATATATTTATTATAAAGACGCAAAGGGCAATTTCGGTGATGATCTCAATGCCTGGCTGTGGCCTCAGTTTTTTGGGCCGCACAACGCCTCATCGCCACATGCATTTGTAGGAATAGGATCTATCCTGTGCCACGATTCCCCCCTTTTCAGGTCCCTCCCGGGCCGCCGGAAGATCGTGTTTGGTACGGGTGTGCGCCCGGCTTACCGGTCATTTACATTCGATAATGAATGGGATGTCCGCTTCCTGCGGGGACCATTATCCGCCCATTATTTCAATAACGAGCATCCTTTTATTGCTGATGCCGCATATGCCCTGGGGCTTTCCGCCAGCTTTGGCCGTATTGCCTCCACACCCAAGAAATATAAAGTAAGTGTGATCCCCTATTTCAGGTCGCTGCAGTACTTCGACTGGCAAAAGGTGTGTGACGAACTGGGTTTTCATTACATATCGCCTACTGCTGAGCAAGGAATTGAGCATACGCTGGAGGAGATTGCTGCATCCGAAGTGGTAATTGCGGAAGCGATGCATGGTGCCATTATCGCAGATATCCTCCGTGTGCCCTGGAGCCGCTTTGTGCTCAGTACCCCTTTCACGGAAGGGAGCGGCGTGTCGGAGTTTAAATGGATGGACTGGCTGTTCTCCATCGGGCAAACCGGAACAGACACTGCACACATCAAGCTCTACCGCAAATCCTTCCTGCATGGCTGGCTTAAAAAGGTATCCGGTAACGTACTCAATACCGAGTTCCTGGTAAAACGTGCAGTGCGGGAAGATCTGGTGAAGCAACTGGCAGGCATTCGCAACTTCAGCCTGTCGACAGACACCGCCATCCAGGAAATCAACAACCGTTTTTTTGATGAAATCGCCGCACTTAAAGCGGAACTAAATACTGTTCACCATGGCGACAGATCAATTATTTGAGGAAAAGACCGATGCACGAACCGGGAAGGTGAAAATGTACCGCGATAATCCGCTGTATTTCCTGCGCCGGTCCAACATCTCACTGAAAAAAAGCATCATGCTGTACCTCTACTACAGCGTGGCCATATGGCTGCCGGATCCGCCAAGGCCAATAGGAGGCATCTGTCTTTCTTTCCGTACCTGGCTGGCCTCAAAGATTTTCCTGAAAGCCGGTAAGAATATTAAAGTAGGCAGAAATACGCGCTTCGGCAGTGGTGTAAAGGTGGAGATCGGAGACTTCTCAGGTCTGAATACCGGCGGGTGGATCGGGAACGATACGGTCATCGGTAATGATGTTATGTTCGGCCCGGAAGTGGTTATCCTTTCCGGCAGCCACAACTTCGAGCGTACAGACATCCCCATGCGGGAACAGGGCGCGACGCACAGGAAGCCGGTAGTAATAGGCGATGATGTCTGGATCGGTACCCGGGTCATTATCCTCCCCGGTATAAAGATCGGATCGCACAGCATTATTGGCGCAGGGTCAGTGGTAACGAAAGACGTTCCTGAATATGCCGTTGTTGCCGGTAACCCGGCAGTTATTAAAAAATTCAGAGTATGATGGAAAAACTTATTTCAGTGATCGTACCCGTTTACAACGGGGAGAAATATATCAATGACACGCTGGACAGTCTGTTACGCCAAACCTGGCGGGGCTTCGAGCTGATAGTGGTGGATGGTAACTCTACGGACCGGACGGTGCAGCTGGTGAAAGATCACCTGCAAACCGTGGATGTGCTTATCTCCGAGAAGGACGAAGGTATGTACGACGCATTGCGGAAGGGTATGGAAGCGGCTTCAGGGAAGTATCTCTGTTATATTAATTCCGACGACCGCCTGTTGCCTTATACCCTTGAGAAAGTGGTGCGCAAATTCGAACATGGGCAATATGACCTGGTGTTTGGCGACCATAATTTTATCTCAGAGACCGGGGAAATTGCCTATTCCTACAAAGGTGTGAACTTCAGCCGCGATGCCATCAGCTACTTACACCGGGTGCCATTTGCGCAGCAGAGTGCATTCTGGACGAAGGAGGCTTACCGGAAAGCCGGTGGGTTCGATAAGTCCATGAAGTATTCCGCCGATTCCAAGTTCCTGCTCACCCTCTGCCTCGATCCGCTTATCCGGAAAGGATATATCCCCGCTGTGCTGGGAGAGTACCGTATGCATGGAGACTCCTTCTCGGTATCAGTTACTGAAAAGATGATCGCAGAGAATCACCGGATGCGGAACGCCCTGCCGCTGAAGCATAACAAGCTGCGGAAATACTTCTATGAAATGATCACCAAAGTGGTAAATGCCCGCGGTATCTATAAGAAAATGACCTATAAAGGCACGAAATTCTAAAACGAAGCATGAACATTTTATTCATAGTACCAAGTTACAAACCCGCTTATATCTACGGCGGACCCATCGTGTCCGTGGCACGGCTGGCGGAAAGCCTCGTGCAGATAGGGCATACGGTAACAGTTTATACCACCACCGCCAACGGGCCGGATGAGCTGGATATGCCGCTCAATGAACCTGTGATGATGGATGGGGTACGTGTACAATTCTTCCGCCGTATTACGAAAGATCATACCCATGTATCGCCTGCTTTATGGAAAGCCACCTGGGCCACAGTGAAAGATTATGATGCCGTACACATCCATTCCTGGTGGAACTTCCTCATCATGGGCGTTTCACTCATATGCACCATGAAGGGCGTAAAGCCCGTACTCAGCCCCCGGGGTATGCTGTGCGAATATATTTTCACCAACAAGAACCAGTTCAAAAAGAAGCTGCTCCATCATACGGTAGGTAAACATCTGCTTTCCAGAACCTACCTGCATGTTACATCCCATGTGGAATGGAACGATTGCCTGAAGCTCAATGAAAACTGGCGGGGAGGACTCATTCATAATATCGTGGACCTCCCTTACGATACCGGCCAGCCACCGGTACATCAAAGTAATCCGGCATTTACCATTGGTTTCCTTTCCCGGGTAGATCCTAAGAAAGGACTGGATATCCTCATCAAAGCTTTGGCCGGGGTGGATTTCCCTTTCGTATTGAAAATAGCGGGTTCCGGTGACGGGGCCTACATGAATGAACTGCGGGAACTGATTGTTGCAGAAGGATTGGAAGCAAAAGTGGAATGGGTAGGCTGGAAGAAGGGAGAAGAGAAATTCTCTTTCCTCGCTGATGTGGATCTTTTCGCACTCACTTCTCATAACGAAAATTTTGCTGTGGTGGTAATTGAATCACTGTCTGTGGGAACACCGGTATTGGTAAGCGAAAACGTTGGACTGTCGCGCTATGTGAAAGAACGGAACCTGGGATGGGTAACAACACTGGGACTGAAAGAGGTGCGTGCGCGGCTTACAGAAGCCTATCGCGCACAGCAGGAGCGTTTCCGTATCCGGAAAGATGCCGTTCCTATTATCCGGGAAGATTTCAATGAAGAAAAACTGGCAGCCGATTACGCGGATATGTACCGCAATGTCAACAACCTTCCATATAAACGTACCGCCGTATGAAACTAGCAGTTATCATATTAACCTATAACGAATCGCTCCATCTTGCGCGGTGCCTTGAAAGTGTGCGCGCTATCGCCTCGGAGATACATATCGTGGATTCTTACTCTACAGATGATACGCTAGCCATCGCGGAACGCTTCGGTGCCAGCGTTGTGCAGCGTAAATGGACCAATCATGCAGACCAGTTCCAGTGGGGCATGGATAATTGTGGTATAGAAGCAGATTGGGTGATGCGCCTCGATGCGGATGAATACCCGGAGCCGGGGCTTATCAGGGAAATCCGGGAGCGCCTGGATACCATGCCGGATAACATAACGGGATTATATATCCGCAGAAAGGTGCTTTTTAAGGAGAAATGGATACGCTATGGCGGATTCTATCCGCATGTACTCATGCGTATATGGCGGAACGGTCAGGCAAACGTAGAGCAGCGCTGGATGGATGAACATATTGTTGTGAAAGGTGGGGATACGCTTATGCTGAAAGAGCACTTGGTGGACCACAATCTTAATTCCATTCACTGGTGGGTTAACAAGCATAACAATTATGCCATCAAGGAAATGATCGACCTCCTGAACATCAAGTACCGTTTTATGGAGCTGGATCAGCGCCTGCTGGGTTCTACCAACGGGAATGCCCGGCGTAAGCGCTTCCTGAAAGAGAAAGTGTATTCCACCATTCCTCCCGGAGGCCGCGCCTTCCTGTATTTCTGCTACCGGTATTTCGTACGGTTGGGATTTCTGGATGGGTACCGGGGTTTTATATTCCATTTCATGCAGGGGTATTGGTACCGGCTGCTGGTAGATGTAAACGTTAAGGAATTCGAAGCCAAGCTGGAAGGAGATACCAGTGCGGCTAAACTGAAAGAAATTTTAAAAAATGATTACAACATCGCGATCTGAAGCCATCCGGACAGACCTGTCGAAGTTCCGTACCGGAGATTACTCTGCGGGGCCGGGATGGAAAGTGCTTTCCTGGTACTTCGTGAACTACTGGGTTTTTTACAGCTCCCTGCCCTGGCCATATCGGCTGAAAACCAGCCTTCTGCGGATGTTTGGTGCAAAGGTGGGGAAAGGGCTGGTGATAAAAACGAACGTACGGATCAAGAACCCCTGGCGCCTCACAATTGGCGATCATGTTTGGATAGGTGAAGATGTATGGATAGATAACCTCGAGAATGTATCAATAGGAGATCATGTCTGCATTTCGCAGGGCGCCCTGCTGCTGACGGGTAATCATGATTACACCGCTTCTGACTTTCCCTACCGCCTCGGCCCCATCCGGCTGGAAGACGGTTCATGGGTAGGTGCGAAATCGGTAGTGTGCCCGGGTGTACGCCTCGCTAGTCATGCCATACTTACCGTTAGCTCGGTAGCCACACGTGATATTGCGCCCTGGGAGATCCATGCAGGTAACCCGGCGGCCTATGTACGCGATCGCGTCATGAAAAAATAATAAAGACACATGCCCAAGAGATTGTTGCTGATAGGAGGAAATTATGCACCCGAGCCAACCGGCATCGGGAAGTTCAACGGTGAGATGATCGGCTGGCTGGTGAACAACGGGTATGAATGCACCGTAATCACCACCTATCCGTATTATCCCCAATGGAAAGTACAGGAACCCTACTCCCGGAAAAACCGCTGGTTCCGCTGCGAGGTATCGCACGAAGGGAGGCTGAAAGTATACCGCTGCCCGCAATATGTACCCTCGGAACCCAGTGGTAAAAAACGGATGATGATGGATGCCACTTTTGCCATGGCGGCATTCATACAGATGATAAAGCTTCTCCCTTCGAAGAAATACGATTTCGTCATGAGCGTGGTGCCCTCGTTTCACCTGGGTTTACTGGCGCTGCTGTATAAAAAGTTCCGGGGTGCAGAAGCCCTGTACCACATCCAGGACCTCCAGATAGATGCAGCCCGCGATCTGAATATGATCAGGAGCGGGAAGATGATTAACGCCATGTTGAAACTGGAGAAGTACATCCTCCGGAAATCAGACCGGGTGAGCAGTATCTCCGACGGTATGATCCGACAGATAAGCGGAAAGCTGGAAAGGCGGATAGAGCTGTTTCCCAACTGGGCCGATGTGGACAAATTTCACCCGCTGCCAGGGCGCATGTCGCTGAAAGAATCATTCGGCTTTCAGTCCGGTCATAAGGTAGTGCTGTACTCCGGAGCTATTGGAGAAAAGCAGGGGCTGGAGTCAATACTGCATGCGGCCAGGTCTCTGGAAGACAGAGCGGATGTACAATTCGTCATCTGCGGCTCCGGTCCTTACCGCGAAAAGCTGCACGAGAAGGCGCTCGAAATGGGCTTGCGGAACGTACACTTCCTCCCCCTTCAGCCGCTGGATCAGTTTAACCGCTTTCTCAATATGGCCGACCTGCACCTGGTGATTCAGAAGTCCGGAGCCTCCGATCTGGTAATGCCTTCCAAGCTAACAGCCATACTGGCGGTAGGCGGACTGTCGCTGGTAACCGCCAATCCCGGATCGAGCCTGCATACGCTTGTAGACGGCTATCAGCTGGGTATTGTGGTACCGGCAGAAGATCAGGATGCGCTAAACCGGGGAATCCGGAAAGCGGTAACGGAAGATCATGTGGGTATGCGCGGCAATGCACGGTCGTATGCAGTGGAGTATTTATCCATCGATAAAGTCATGCGCCGATTTGAAGCAAATGTTTTAAAAAATTAGTCATGCTGTACCGGTATCTGAAAATATTTCTCATCCAGATCTTTGTACTGGATTTCATTTGCCTGAACGGGCTTTTTTTCCTCGCGGGCATGGGCCTGCGGCAATATGATCTTCAATCGCACCAGGGTGCCGATGCCTTTTTACTGGTATCAAACATTGCCTGGGCCATTGCACTATATACATCAGGACTTCACTCCGTAAGCAGCCAGCTGTCTTACGAAAAAATGGCACGCAAAACCGCGAAGTCAGTACTGATGTACCTGCTCATCTTATTGGGCTTTCTGTTCCTGTATCAACACTTTTACAGCCGGTTTTTTGTACTGATGTACTGTTCGCTTTTTATCTCTGCCGTGGTGCTTAACAGGCTCCTGTTTTACTGGATCACCGATCACGTTCGCAGCAGGAAAGGGATTGAAAGAAAGATGGTGATCCTGGGTTACAACGAAATGTCGAAGAAGTTAGCAGATAACCTGGTGTCAGAGAAGAGCAACCTCCGGTTTGAAGGATATTTCGAAGAGTATAGTAAAGTGCAGGAACTATCGTATTACCCCGTGATCGGTAATCTGCAGGATTGTGTGCCTTATGCGCGCGATAATAACATCCGTGAAATCTACTCCACACTATCCCCTGAACAGTTTCCGTATCTCTACACACTCGCATACGAAGCGGAACGGCACTTTATTCATTTTCGTTTTGTGCCGGACTTTAAAATGTTTGTGAACCGGCAGATCCATGTGGATTATTTCAATAACATCCCCATCATCAGCCTGCGTTCCGAACCACTCGATGATATTGCCAACAGAATCCGTAAACGCATCTTTGACCTGATCTTCAGTACGCTCGTATGTGTTTTCCTCCTGAGCTGGCTGATTCCCTTACTGGCATTGCTCATCAGGCTGGAATCGAAAGGGCCGGTATTCTTCGTGCAGCACCGCACGGGCCGTAATAACAGAACGTTCCGCTGTTTGAAAATGCGTAGCATGTATGTGAATAACGATGCCAACTCCAAGCAGGCTTCCCGAAACGATAAGCGGTTCACGCGCGTTGGACGAATCCTCCGCAAAACGAACCTGGATGAAATGCCACAGTTCTTTAATGTGTTGTTGGGCGATATGTCTGTAGTAGGCCCGCGCCCTCACATGCTGAAGCACACCGAAGAATATTCGTCGATCATCAAACAGTACATGGTGCGGCACTTCCTGAAACCAGGCATTACAGGGTGGGCACAGGTGAATGGTTTCAGAGGGGAGATTACGGAAGATGCACATCTGCGTAAACGGGTGGAGCACGATATTTGGTACATGGAAAACTGGTCTGTTTATCTGGACTTACGGATCATATTTTTAACCGTGGCGAACACGATGAAAGGAGAAAAGAATGCATTTTGATATTCTTAAACACGACATGCACTCCCATTTGCTGCCCGGGCTGGACGACGGTGTGCAGGACCTGGAAACTGCCCTGGCGTTCATCCGGCAGCTTTCTGCGCTGGGTTATGAGCATCTTACCACTACACCTCATATCATGTGCGGGGTGTATAACAATGGTGCAGATACGATCCTGCCTAAGCTTCAGGAAGTGCGTGAAGCAGTCCGGAAAGCCGGTATTCCCATTGAACTGGATGCCGGTGCGGAATACCTGCTGGACGATTACTTCGAATCACTGCTGGAAGAGCGTGCCCCGTTACTAACTATCGGTGGTAAGCATGTGCTGGTAGAGTTTTCGTGGGTAGGGCTGCCGGCAGGTTACCGGAGTACTTTCTTCAACATGAAAGTAGCAGGGTACGAGCCTGTGCTGGCACATCCCGAACGGTATCATTACCTGCATAAAGATTTCAATGTTTACCGGGAGATCCATGCATCCGGGGTGCTGTTGCAGGCCAACCTGCTGTCGTTTACAGGATATTATGGCAGCCGTGTTCAGGCGGCAGCGCTGCAGCTGGCGGAAGAGGGACTGATACATTTCGCCGGAACCGACCTGCATCACCAGCGGCATTTACAGGCACTTTCGCAGTTCGATTTCAGGAAATTGCTGGGGAAGATGTTGGCAGTCAACAATTTAAGAAATGCGTTGTTATAAGATTAAAGATGTAGACAGGTTTTTCTTTACAGGAAAAACAGTATTTTGTATAGCGACATGCGAAAAACCGCTGAGGCGGCCAGTATCTTTATTTTGAAACTGAATACAAAAACCAAGGGGCTAACAATGAAATCTTCCACAGGAGTACGCGATCTCCCTGCCGATAAATGGTTAATCAATGATGTGTTTCATGAACTGCGGAGTATGCTGTCTGCGATTTTGAGCAGTGTGGAGCTGATTGAAATGTATGCTGCCAAGCCCGATTCCGGAGGGCGCATCAGCCGGCAGGCAGGCTCCATCAAGTTGCAGGTAATGGAACTTGAATTCCAGTTGCAGAACGTGAAAGTGATACAGGACATGCTGAATGCTTCTCAGATCATTCACCGTAATCATTTTAATATCCTGCATATGTTGGAGCAACTGGTGGAAGATGAGCGTTATGCACATATATTTCCGGCAGGTGTGGCCTTTGATATGCGTGAAGAGCGGGAGCTTGTTTATGCAGATGAACAGTTACTCCGCCAAACGGTGCTGAATGTAGCCTGGTGCCTGAATCGTAATGCAGCCCCCGGAGCGGGACCGGAGTTGCGGTTTGCTGTACAGGATGATCATTTCGAAATTTCGGGACTTGTTCCCGTGCCGGGCCGCCCGGCGCTGGATCAGCGTATGTGCAGGCTCATCGGGTATCTGGCAGATCTGCAGGGTGGTACCTTTGACTTGCAGGAATCGGAAGGGACGTTGCTGGTACGGATTCCCGTATAAATTTGTCTGGTTAGTTTGAGTATAGCGGAAGGCGCTCCTGAATGGGGTGCCTTTCCTGTTTATGGGCAGTCGGGGGGGGATTTGTGCCATAAAAACCGGCTTTACAGTTGGGTTAATCCTTGTTTAAAGAAGGGTTACTGTATATAAACTGTATATAAAAGCCATCAAAACCCAATACAGTAAAGGAATAGCAGCTGTTTATATACTATAAGGTACCATTACAGTATGTTATCTGTATATATTCCTTATCCACGGGATCTGGCTGAAGTTAAACCGGGGATGCTCATTGCCCCTCCTCCTGTGCCGTCACAAATGCCTGTAGCGGTGCGGGCTGCATAATAGTGAAGCGCTTATCTTCCGAGCTAACCCAGCCTTCGTGAACAAGTTCCTGGAGCATGCGGTGGGCGGTTTCGTAAGTTGTGCCGGTATAAGAAGCCATATCCTGACGGGAAAGCGGGAAATTGATAAACCCGTCTTTAGTACCGAACTTCTTTTCTAAATGAAGTAGTGCCTGCGCTATCCGGCCCTTTACGGACATATGCACGAGGTTGCGCATGCGCTTCTCGGATTCCTGTAATTCACGGGCGTAAAACATCATCAGCTCATACAGCAAAGTATTGTTAACCTGCAACGAATCCTGGAAGAAGGAGAGATCGAAGTGGCAGACGGTAGTGGCTTCCAGCGCGGTAGCAGAAACGGGATAGTTGTGATCGGTGCCAATGCCACGATGCCCCACTATATCGCCCGAAGCGGCGAAGCGTACGATGAGTTCCTTGTCCCTGCCCCAGTGTTTATGGACTTTCATCCTCCCTTTATCAATAAAATAAATACCCGTTACAGGATCGCCTTCGGAGAAAAGCAGCTCGCCCTTTTTGAGCGCATAATGTTTTTTGCTAACCGCGATGGCTGACTTCCAGGACGGCAGGCAAAGGCGGCATAGCAGGCAGGCATCCATATCGCACGATTGTCGGGCAGGCTTCATAATGGCGGCTCGTTTGAGTGGGCAGTCAAGTTAGCGTATTCTTTCCATAATGCGGGATGCAGGCGCACGGTTTCGCCTATAATGATAACGGCAGGGCTTCCTATGCCGGCTTCTTCCGCCAGTTCCGCGATATCAGCAACGCTGCCGGTTGCGCAGCGCTCTTCTCCGGTGGTGGCGGATTGGATCACAGCGGCAGGAATGCCTGATTTGCCGTTGGTGATAAATATATCCATGATCTCCCGGATGCGGCTCATGCCCATAAGGATCACCACGGTGGCGGTAGATTGTGCCGCCAGGGCAATATCGGCGGAAATGGTGCCCGTCCGGGTAGTGCCGGTAGTGATCCAGCAGGATTCGTGGAGGCCGCGGGCCGTTAAAGGTATGCCTTGCGAGGCCGGCGCGGCAATGGCGCTGGTGATGCCGGGTATGGTTTGAACGGGGATGCCCGCTTCACGGGCAACCCTGATCTCTTCCTCGGCCCGCCCGAAAAGGAAAGGATCGCCGCCTTTGAGGCGTACCACATGGCCATGAGAGTGGGCGTAATGAACAATAAGGCGGCATATTTCATCCTGCGGAACGGCATGGTGGCCAGGCCTTTTGCCTACTGAGAGGCAAAGTGTGCCCGGACTGGCGTACTGCAGCAGTTCCTCGCAGGCCAGTGCATCATATAATATAACGTCTGCTGCACGGAGCGTCTTAATGGCTTTCAGGGTGATAAGCTCCGGATCTCCCGGTCCGGCCCCCACCAGGCTAAGCATAGGCTGTAACATACTATAACGGATTAATAATAATTATATCTGACATAAAATATAAGAAACACTATAAAAATAATAGATCTAAGTGTAAATTCATGATATGAATCATAGTTTGATTTGATTATTTTGATGTTCAATAGGTGAAATTGCTGTCCTGACCAGTTTAAATGCTGTATAGAAATTAATTTAATGTGACTTTATTCGTTTTATCACCAAATATGCTCCCATGAAAATCGTCGTCATCGGAAATGGCATGGTCGGCTTCAAATTCTGCCGCAAAATCACCGAAAGGCAGATCCCCGGGCTACAACTCGTCGTCTTTGGCGAAGAGCGCCACCCGGCATATGACCGTGTCCACCTCAGTAGCTATTTCGAAGGTAAATCCACCGCCGATCTGCTCCTTGCTCCTAAAAACTGGTATGCCGACAATGGCATCCGCCTCCTCCTCGGAGATCCTGTTCACCACATCTCCCCCGGCGTTCAGACAGTCACCTCAAAATCCGGTATCACCGAATCGTACGATGTGCTTGTTTTCGCCACCGGGTCCTCCGCTTTTGTACCGCCCATGCCCGGCACCGATCAGAAAGGCGTATTTGTCTATCGTACGCTCGATGATCTCGATCTCATGAAGTCTGCCGCCCGCAAAGCACGCCGCGCAGCCGTCATAGGTGGTGGTCTCCTGGGCCTTGAAGCGGCTAAATCCTGCATGGACCTCGGCATTGCCGACACCACCATCGTAGAATACGCCCCCCGCCTCATGCCCCGTCAGATCGATCAGAACGGTTCCGAGATACTGCAGCGCCAGCTCCTGGCACTCGGGCTTAAAATCCGGACCAACGCTTATACCACATCTATCCGGGGCGACGGGCAGGCAACCGGCATTGGTTTCGAAGACGGCACTTCCATTCCCGCAGATATGATCGTTATTTCGGCAGGGATTCGTCCACGTGATGAACTCGCAGCCGCAGCCGGTCTCGAAACGGGTTCACGTGGCGGCATAGTGGTGAACAACAAAATGCAGGCTTCCCATGCCAATATCTACGCCATCGGTGAGTGTGCATTGTATGATCACACGATATATGGTCTGGTTGCCCCGGGATACGAAATGGCGGATATCGCCATCGATAACATCCTTGGTGGCGATCGCTCTTTCGGCGGGTTCGACATGAGTACCAAGCTAAAACTTGTGGGAGTGGATGTAGCGAGCTTCGGAGACCCCTTCCCTCCTCCGGATACTTGTCGTGTGATCGTTTTCGAAGATCAGGTGGCGGGCGTGTACAAGCGCATAAACATGACCGACGACGGGCAGTACATCCTCGGTGGCATTCTCATCGGCGATGCATCGTCTTACAACATGCTGCTGCAAAAGGTCAAGAATAAAATTAAAGTAACGGGTAAGCCGGAAGATGAACTGCTGGGCAGCCGCTCTTCCGGAGATAGTGCTGCCGGGGTACTGGGCCTGCCGCCCGATGCTATGATCTGTTCCTGCGAAAGCGTATCCAAAGCCGCCATCTGTAAAGCGGTGGAAGATGGTCACGAAACTTTCAATTCGGTAAAGAAGTGTACCGGTGCTTCTACTTCCTGCGGCGGATGTGCCCCTATGGTGAAGGATCTGATCACCTATACCTTGAAATCGCAGGGGAAATATGTGAGGAACGTACTGTGTGAGCATTTCGGATATTCCCGTCAGGAACTCTTCGATCTCATCCGGCTCCGCAACCTCCGTACATACGATGATGTACTGGATCATATCGGGCAGGGTGATGGCTGTGAGGTTTGCAAGCCTGCCGTGTCATCTATCCTTGCCAGCTTATGGAATGATATGATCCTTGCTAAAGGGAACGATACCGCGCAGGACTCCAATGATCGTTATCTCGCTAATATTCAGAAAGGAGGCACCTACTCAGTAGTGCCCCGTATTCCCGGAGGGGAAATCACGCCGCAGAAACTCATGGCCATTGGCCGTATTGCGGAGAAGTACAATCTATACACCAAAATTACCGGCGGCCAGCGCATCGATATGTTCGGTGCACACGTCGGGGATCTGCCGCTGATCTGGGAAGAACTGATCGCAGAGGGCTTCGAAAGCGGCCATGCATACGGGAAGGCCCTGCGCACGGTCAAAAGCTGTGTGGGGTCTACCTGGTGCCGGTTCGGACTGCACGACAGTGTGAGTTACGCCATCAGGGTCGAAGAAAGATACCGCGGACTGCGGGCACCGCATAAACTCAAATCCGCCGTATCAGGCTGTATCCGGGAATGTGCGGAAGCGCAATCCAAAGACTTCGGCATTATTGCTACTGAAAAAGGCTGGAACCTCTATGTGTGTGGCAATGGTGGTTCCAAACCACAACATGCGCATCTGCTGGCTGCGGATATCGACAGCGAAACCTGTATCCGCTACATCGACCGTTTTCTCATGTTCTACATCAAAACTGCCGACCCGCTTACTCGTACCGCAACATGGCTCAATAAGATGGATGGCGGGATCGATTACCTCCGGAACGTGGTGGTGAAAGACAGCCTGGGCATCGCGGAAGAACTGGAGCGTGAAATGCAATTGCTGGTAGATAATTACAAATGCGAATGGCGTGAAGTAGTGGAAACACCGGCACTGCGCAAACGGTTCAGTCATTTCGTAAACGCTCCTGAAGACAAAGACCCTAACGTCCGTTTCGAAACATTGCGCGGACAGAAGAAAGCGCTGGAGTGGAAATAACGCATCATCAACCAAAAAAGACGATACGCATGTCAACTATCACTAAAGAAAAAATGTCCTGGTTTTTTGCCTGTAAGGTGGAAGATGTACCTGCCAATGGCGGTGTTTGCGTGAAGTATAAAGACGGGCAGATTGCACTGTTCTATTTTGCCCGCCGTGGCGAATGGTATGCTTCGCAGAACCTTTGTCCGCACCGGAAACAGATGGCATTAAGCCGCGGGATGATCGGTGCGCAGCAGGGAGAGCCTAAGGTAGCCTGCCCGTTTCATAAGAAAACATTTTCACTGGCAGACGGGCGGTGTCTTTCCGACGAACATGAATGTGCCATTAAAGTATATCCTGTAAAGCTGGAAGACGACCGTATTTATATCGGTGTTCATCCTATACCGGGATGAAGTCCTGATAAGGTGAAACCCGGTGGCTTGGCGGCGAACCGGGTTTCGTGACTTCAATTGCTGGAATTAAAATCATTCAAATGTACAATAAAATGCATTCCCGCTGCGGGACGGCCATGCTCCTGTTGCTGGGCGGCTTCCCGCTGGCCGGCAAAGCCCAGTTATCGCTCTCGGCGCAGTTACGCACCCGTACAGAGTTCCGCGATGGGCAGGGGGCGCCGATCCCGCGATCCGCAAAGCCGGCATTCTTCACGTCACAACGCACCCGCCTCTCGGCAGGGTTTACCGCAAACCGCCTCAAATTCGGACTGTCTGTTCAGGACGTCCGGGTTTGGGGCCAGGATGTTTCCACCATCAATAAGATCAGTACGCAGGATAATAACGGGCTCATGGTTCATGAGGCCTGGGCTGAAGTAAGACTGACAGATACGACGGCTCTCCATAACCTGAGTTTTAAGATCGGCCGGCAGGAACTGAATTATGATGATGGCAGACTGTTGGGTAACCTCGACTGGTTACAACAGGCCCGCCGGCACGATGCACTTGTGTTCCGGTATTCATCCGGATCCTGGTCTGCAGATGCTGGCTTTGCTTATTCGCAGAACCGGGAAGCCGGGTCGGGCACATTATACCAGGGTACGCCACCGGGAGCTTACCCGGCCAACACCAATGGCGGGGCTATGTATAAAGGATTGCAGTATCTGCACATCTCCCGGAAAAATGCCCATGGTCAAATTTCGCTGCTCGCACTGGCAGATCAGTTTCCCCGATTTCATACAGACACTATTGAGCAGAAGCCGGTTAAAACTTACGATGCCGATGTCCACAGCAGGTTTACGGCTGCAGTATATGCACAGCAAACTTTCGGCAGGTTGTCGCTTACTGGTAATATGGCTTACCAGGGCGGGAAGTATGCTGATGGTGGTAAAGTGGAAGGATGGCTCATTTCGGGACAGGCGCTCTATGCTATAACGCCAAAACTGAAAGCGGGTATGGGAACAGATTATACTACCGGCGGTAAATCGGGCAGCAGGGCAAAGGCCTTTGATCCATTGTACGGAACACCACATAAATTCTGGGGGCATATGGATTACTTCTATGCCGGTAATACTTTCGGTGCCACGGGCCTCCAGGATTATTACCTCCGCTTCCTTTTCAAGCCTGGCGCCAAATGGAGTCTGCTGGCCGACGGGCACCGCTTCTTCTCTGCCAGCTCCATTGCCATGCATAACCGCGATTACGGTTGGGAAGCTGACCTGAATGCGCAGTTTGCCCTTACACCAGTTATAGGCTTCGAAGCGGGGTATAGCTATTACCGTACTACGCCTGCGCTGGCAGCGGCTAAAGCAGTTGTCAATGCAGCCCGTAGTAACCAGTGGGCTTACCTCATGATCAATATCAAACCCTCCTTATTACTGAAATAATTCTTCACTCACCTAAACTATTCAACAATGGACTATAAAAAACCATCGGAAGTATCCGGCGCCATGATCCAGGCCGGTATCGATAAAACCCGCATGAGTATGACCGATATGATCGTGAAAGGCATTCTTTCCGGCGCAATCCTGGGCTTTGGCACTACGTTCGCCCTAACGGCTACCGTGCAAACGAGCCTTCCGCTTATCGGGGCAGCTATTTTTCCCGCATGCTTTATCATCGTGGTGCTGCTGGGGTATGAGCTGGTAACGGGGAACTTTGCAGTGATGTCGCTATCATGGTTTGCGGGTCAGATATCGCTGAAGCAGCTGGGGAAAAACTGGATAGTTGTATACCTGGCCAACCTCGCAGGCGGATTACTGTACGCGGGGCTTTTCTGGGCATCACTCACCCAGTTCGGGAAGGTAGACGGGGGCGCCATCGGGAAACTGATCACCAATATCGCCGTCGCCAAAACAACCGGCTATGGTCAATATGGAACAACCGGCCTGCTCACTGTATTTGTGAAAGGGATCTTATGTAACTGGATGGTGACATTGGGTGTAGTGATGGCCATGACATCTACTTCCACATTGGGTAAGATACTTGCTGCCTGGCTGCCGATATTCATCTTTTTTGCACAGGGTTTTGAGCACGCAGTCGTGAACATGTTTGTGATTCCTGCAGGTATGCTGCTGGGTGCGCCGGTTTCGATGGGGCAATGGTGGTGGTTGAACCAGTTGCCGGTAACGTTGGGTAACATAGCCGGTGGGGTGATCTTCACCGCGTTAACCCTGTACCTCATGCATGGTAATCGCCGTAAAGAGCCGTTGGCTTCCACAGGAAGCAGCTCCCGCCCGGAGATTGCGGAGAGCGCCCCTGTGCTGCAATAATCAGTGCTTACTGTTCTTGCGGAAAAAATGCCATTCCGCACCTGCCATTAGCATTCGGCCGGGTTGGGATGGCATCAGATAATCTGTATGCCCCGTAAGGTTATCGACGCCTATATGGAGTGTGAGTCTTTTTTGCAGCAGTGTTTTTTGAACTGATGCATATAGCAGCACATGGCCTTTTACAAATACATCGTATTGATCGATATATCCATTGTTGTCAACATCCAGGAAGCCGTATTTGCCTCTGTAAGTTCCGCGAAATGAAGCGCTGAGTTCCCAGCGAGGGTATGCCCATGTTGTTTGAAGGCTACCCATATGACGGCTGCGGTTGGGTAACCCGAAGTAATCTTTCGAAGTTGCCGGCCGTATGCCATCAGGTGTGCGCACTCTTGCATAGCGTGGAGATTTTTGACGGATAGAATCCAGTATGGCTGGATTGCGGGCTTCCAGCAGCTGGTAGCCTGCGGAAATCTGAAGGTTAGGCGTAATGGAATACTTCCATCCGGCCTCAATACCCCGTAAGGTGACGCGGTCTATATTAATGTATGAGAATAATTGCTGTCCGTTACGCATGATACCTACCTGTTCAGTGTTAATGAGATTGCGCATACGGTGCAGGAATGCCCCTGCCTGCCATTCCATTCGGCTTCCGGTGTTCACAGTGATGCTGGTGTTAAAGGATGTGGAAGTTTCCGGCTGAAGGATGTTTATCTGTGAGGCGTTATCCCATATTTGTGCTACGGTACCGGCGGATTTCAGTTGTGCGGCTTTTTCAGCGAAATTATGTGCGCCGATAACCGTGTAGCCCTGAGTGATGTTGGTGAATACCTGGTACATCTGGGCATAGGTGGGTGGCTTAAAGCCATTGCCCATAGAGGCCCTTATACCCAGCCAATGTACAGGGCGGTAAAGGGCGCCGGTACTAAGGTTAAGGCGGCCGCCGTAGTCGCTGTTGCCATCATAGCGAAGGCCCGCAGTAAGCTTGAATTTGTCTGTGGCCGAGTATTCTGTTTGCAGATAACCGAAGTATCCGTTCATCGACCGCCGGATGTCTGAACCGGGGGTGCGGTACGATTGCCGGTCGCCCCCAATGCCGCCAAGAAAAACCAGCCGTAGTTGCTCCGGGCGTTTCTCTGCCTGAACTTCAAGCCGGTGTATCTGCTGAAAGAAGTCGTTCTCCTGCAGTAACCTGCCATTTTCCTGTAAGGTTACTGTTTGCCGTGTATCATAGCCGGTATAATAATACCTTGCCTGCAATGTAAAGGTGCGGGACGCCTGATGCCGCAGGCCAAATCCTGCATTTATATCCTGCTCACGGAGGTTGTCATTGAATGGCTGTGCGCCATAATTGCGGGACATTTCTGAACTTCTGCCTGCAGCGCGCAGCCGGACCTGCAGGGTTGTACGGTCGCTGATACGCCAGTGGGCACGGGGCTGCATCATTCCGCTGTGGTAAGGTGGTGATGTTTTCCCTTCTTTCAGGTATTCGGTGTTGGCGTTGAATCCGTCGGTTTTGTAGAAATTACCAGAAACAGAAACAAAGCCTTTGTTATTCCGGAACGGTGCTTCGGCGTTTACGTTGGCATCAATGGTTTGGTAAGTGCCGTACCGGATGCCGGCAGTAGCTGCGGTTTGCCGTACCACCTGGCGGGTGATGATATTGATGACGCCCCCCAGCGCTTCGGAACCATACAGGCTGCTGGCCGCACCTTTGATCACTTCAATCCTTTCAACATCGGCCACGCCAATTCGCGACAGGTCGAAGTTGCCGGCGAGGCGCCCCGTCATTGGCTGCCCGTCAATGAGGATGAGCACATATTCTGAACTAAACCCCTGTAGCTGGATGCCCACACTGCGGTTGCCGCTCCCAAGATCCGGAACAATGGCCATCCCGGTTTGTTCACGCAATACTTCATCGAGCCGGCGGCTGCCGGCCAACTGAATAGACTGGCGGGAAATTACGAGTGTAGGTGCTGTTTGCCGCCCAATGTTAATAAGGTCGTCGGATTTGCGCAGCGAATGGTCTGTTACTTCATGGGTACGGAGGGTGCGTACGGCAGGTAAACTGTCGGCCCGGGGCCCTTGTGCCGAAGCGGTGGCGATGGCAAGAAGGCATGGGAACAGGAGAGATGGGCGGATGTGCATATCGCATGCAAAGCTCCGGCATAATGCTGATCCGTATGGGAGAAATGATTACCTGAACGGGAAGAATTCAGCTCAGGAAGGGAAAAAGATTTACCATATCCGGAAAATCGAAATCCTAAGGGGTGGCAGTAGCGGGCATCTTCCCGATCCGATCAATTGCCATTCCCGATTGCGGGGCATTTTGTTGGATCGATGGGTTAATATTGCCTGATTCAACTTTTCTCCATTTGCCTGCCCAGCCAGTACATATCATCCCTTCCTGCCGGTTCGATATCCGGCATTCCGAAGCGTTCCGCGAGCGCCGTCGCGAGTTATCGCAGGATGGCCATACCGGATCACTCTTCGAAATGCTGAGTCCCGACGGTATTAATTTCGGTTACTACAATCTCCGTTCCCTCAATGCGGGAGAGATCGTGTTCCGGAACTCAGCACCATTTTTCCAAATGAGCTATACCGTGAGCGGCAGCAAGAGTTACTCCTCCCAAAGCAGTTCCGGTAAACTGGCATCGCTTGACCGGCATCAATATAATTACCTGTTTTTCCCGGAGGAAGATATCCGTTTGCAATGGCCGGCAGATGAGCAGCTGGAAACCTTTGAGCTGGGTGTAAGTCCGGATCTGGTATTGCAGGCTATGCCGCGGGAGCATCCGTTATACAAAGTGTTTTCAGGCAGTATAGAGCGCAATGCGCCTGTGGCCATCAGTTCGGTGAACCTGCCTATGCAGGCTCCCATCAGCACAATTTTGTATGATATGCTGCATTGTCCGCTGGAAGGGCGTTATAAGCAGCTTTTTCTGAAAGCGAAAACCATCGAACTGCTGGCTATTCAGCTGTCGCAGTATGAGCAGATGGCAGGGCTGAAGCCACAGGAAACTACCCGCTCACTCCGGAAGGAGGATGTGGAACGTATGCACCTGGCCCGGGATATCATTGTCAGCAACATTCACAGTCCCTGTACGCTGATCGATCTGGCACATCAGGTAGGTACAAATGATGCTTATCTGAAAAGTCATTTCAAACAAGTGTTCGGCACCACTGTATACGGTTACATGCAGGGTATCAAAATGGCGCATGCGCGGGAGCTGCTGGGGCAGGGAAAGCAGGTTTCGGAAGTGGCATATTTATCAGGATATAAACACACCGCGCATTTTACGCGTGCGTTCAAGAAATTTTTCGGCTATGCGCCGGGAAGAATAAAAGGCTAGAACAGAAAGGCCGCAGTACAGGAAATGGTCAGATTTCCCGCACCGCGGCATTTTTGGCGGCTATATACGTACCAGGGCTAAGTGGCCAGCCAGTAGAATATGGCGAGCCAAACAAGGCCTTTAACGAGGAAGAAAACGAACCCCCAGAAGCCAAGTCTTTTCAGCCATTTCAATATGGCTGCTTTGTTGGGCGCTTTCATTTATTCGCTGATAATCCGGTAGATTTTGAAATCGCTGGACATAGGTGCTGGGCGGCCTTCTTCTTTGGCTTTGGCCAGCTCGGCAAACCCACGCTGATGACCAGCGGTGAAGGCGGGTGATTTCATCCAGTCTTTAAACGACTGTTCTGTTTCCCAATAGCTGACGATGAGATAAGCATCTCCCGCCTTTTCAGGACGGAGTACGTGCATGTTCACGAACCCTGGCATTGTATCGATAGCATGTGCGCGGGTAGCGAACATCTGTTCGAAACGCTCGCGGAAGTCTTCGTTGCATTGGATGTAGTTAATGGCAACATAGTGATTTGTCATGGCTTTGTTTGTTTTTGTCGAACTAAAGGTAGTCATGTCATTGTATTGTCATAGCTCATTGGCGGAAATTCGCTTACCCTAAACGGAATATTCTTCCTTTTCCTGAATAGGTTGGTCTTTTTCCGGAAGTGGTCAACGGATGCACTCAATTTTGCATCCTAACCACGGCCAGCAATGAAATTACGAATATGGATCCTTGCGGCAAGCGCACTGCTTGCATCCTGCACAAAAGACGGCGACGATAAGCCTGCTCCAACAGGCCCTCCGAGTACCACCATTTCTGACCTCCAGGCAGATACCGGCGCTTCCGTAGGTGACGATGCCGGCGAAGGCAAAGAGAAACGTCCTTTTTACACGCTCATATTCAGCTTCTCCACCAAACAGTCGCGCCTCATTAAAACCAAAGCCGACTCTGCGCAATATCTCAAAAACGCGGATTGGGACATCGCATTCACACAGGAGTATAATTCCTATGTAGTGGTGAATAATGGCAGCTATGCCGGTACTCCCGGCGCAGGCGGACCGGGTAAAGGCGCCATGATCATTATTGAAAAGCCATACGATCAGGTAGCCGATGCCCCTTCCGACGAAGACTTCGAGAACAAAGGTGTGCATGGCGTGGGCTGGGATAGTGGTAATGGCTATGGCTGGTTCTTCTATTCTCTCAGCAACCATATTTGCGTGCCTATTAAAAACCGCACGTTCGTATTACGGACGGCCGATGGTAAATACGCCAAGCTGGCCCTGTTTAATATTTACAAAGGCAATCCTCCTGTGGTAACGGACCTCTTCTGGCCCGCTCCCTATCTCACTTTCAAATACTTCGTGCAAACCGATGGCAGCCGTCGGCTCAACACTTCCAACTAACGAAAACCATGAAAACAAAATTAACAAGTATCCTGGCGCTTACTTTTCTGATGGCATGTTCGAAAGACGATGTGCCAGTTAAGCCTGATGAACCTGCTGGTGGCGGAGGGAATACAGTGAAAACAGGGACCTACCGTGTAGTGAACCTCGTGGCCGATACCAGCGCAACTTCCGCCGGTGATGCCGTTTCGCTCTATTACAGTCTGGAAGAGAACAAGGTGGTGCCCGCTTCGCAAAGGCAAACGGGTAACTGGGATATCGTGTTTTACGGAATCTACAACAGCAGTATTTATCCCAATAATGGCGCTGCACCAGGCTCACCTGGCTATGGTGGCCCCGGCAAAGCGGAGATCGCAGTGATTGTGGATCGTAAGTTCGACGCGCAGTATTACGATACTATCAATTTCAGACCTGCTCAGATCCCGGTGCCGGCTGCGCTATGGAACGAAGCATATGCTAAAGTGACACAGGTGCCGGCGGGATTGAAGTTCGTTACCCGCGACATTGGTCTGGACCATTTCCTTGGTGGCTTCGACGGGTGGGGATATTATGATTTTTACGGACGCCTTTTCCCCGGAGATCCGCAGAAGTCGCACGTAGTATATACCATGCCGCGTGTAGTGATCGTAAAAACACATAAAGGACATTACGCCAAGGTGATGATGGAAAGTATTTATAAAGACAGTCCGGATAACCCGAATCGAACCAACAAGCCTGGTTATATCACATTCCGTTATTCCATCCAGATGGATGGTTCTACCAACCTCAACATTCCATGAAATATTTCAACAGCATTCTACTGACCTGCGGGTTGTTTGCCTGCACTAAAACAGAAACGATTGCTCCTAAGCCGGAGCCTGGCAACCGGATTGAGTCGTTCCGTATCGTAAACGTACAGGGCGATCCACTGGAAGCAGCAATTTCCGATAAGGAGAATACCATCACCGTGTATTTGCCTTTTTATAAACAGCTGAGCATCCTGGAGCCTGCTATTACCCTGCCAGCCGGGGCCAGTATTTCACCTGCCTCCGGCACCTTGGTAGAAAACGTGTTTGAAGCCTTGCGCACCGAACGAAAAACTACATACACTGTTACCGGTGCAGACGGCAGCAAGCGTGAATATAAGCTTCAGCTGATGGTACTCCAGCCCGATCTGGTGCTTAAAGAAGTGACCACTCCCGATGATATCAAAGTGTTTTCCATCAACATGAAGGAGCAGTATTCCAGTTTTTCCGTAAACATTCAGGGGAGCGGTTTTTTGGAGAATAATGATCTCATGCGGGTAGTTCCGGTGGATGCAGACGGTAAAGAACTTCCTCCTTTTATGCTGGGGATCACCAATCTGGGAGACATTACCCGTATTACCATTCACTGCGAAAAGTACCAGGAGCCGTTTTCACCACTGGTACAGGCGCTTCCTGCCACTGGGCTTTACCGTTTACGTGTGTATTGTTACGGCCGCGTGAAAACACTGCAATTCCCCATCCGAATTAACAAAATGCAATAATGAGACTCGTATCTATCATCGCTATATCTCTGCTGGCCGTTGCCTGCAAAAAGGAAACGGAGCAGGAGCCATCGCCTTATAACCGCATCGCTAATTTCACACTGGAAGCCGGAGGTGCAACCGTATCAGCCGCCATGTCGGGCGACAGCATTCTGGTATACTGGCCATCCCATCTCCCACAGCCAGGTACCATTCAGCCTCAGATCGAGGTGTCTGAAGGGGCAGCAATATCACCTGCCTCCGGTACAGCTGTGGTATTTAAAACCGGTACGGCTTACATCGTAAAAGCGCAAAACGGCAGGGAAAAGAAGTTCTATCTGAAAGTTGTAATCAGCCAGCCGCCCATTCAGATTCATGAAGGGGCCTCTTACACGGCAGCTCTGGGAGGAGAAGCGATCATCGACAACGGAGCAGCCATGCGCTATTTCGACCGTGATCCTGCAGTTACGAAGTTTTACCTGGTAGATACATCGGGGAATGCTACCGAGATGAATATTGAATTTTTCACCCAGCACGATGGCACCCTTTCCATGCGGGTAAAAGTACCCGCCACCGGGGTGAAGATTGGAGGTTATCGGGTAAGGATCTCCAGCGGCATGCTCACCCATACTACTGAAAATTATGTGTTCGGCGTTTTGTATCCCTCATCAGAAAAACCCGTACCTGCTTCGCTGGATGCACCCGTTAAAGTAAAGCGGGGAGAAACGATCACTTTCGCCGGGCAGAAGTATTTTGACCTGAAAGATGCGATTGCTTACACTTACGATGAAAACTATAACGAGAAGGAAATAATGCCACTTCCGCTGGTGAGCTTCACGACTACATCAGCCACTTATCGTATCCCCGCCAACTTCCCGGCAGGAACCTACCAGTTTGGAGACTGGGGGCCAAATGCTATAGGCATTCGCATGCGCATTACCAATTTCATTGGCTGGTGGAACTGGGAAACAGCGCCTAAAAACTTTGTTGAAATCCCCGGATACGTTGCATTTACAGTAGCGCCTTAAGTTTTTTTGAAACCCAATTAATATTGTTTCACCCTCAATCCGTTTATTAACTATGATTTCCATGAAGAAAACCCTTCGTCCTGCAGGTGGTATCCTTGCAGTAGCCCTTTTATTGGCTTCCTGTTCCAAGAACAGTGATGTGGTAACTCCAGAAGCGAGCCGTATTGCCGCCGGAAGAGTGGGCGCGTCTGTAGTAATCCCCGATGGCACCAGCCAGGCGATTACCGGTCCGGGCGTAACCTCTGGTACTATTGCGCGCAGTGGTGCGTTGTATACCGTTACCAATTTCAAGCAAGCCTACAGCACTGGCCCTGGTCAGCCTGCTGATGGTAATTTTTACTGGCGCTTTTCAGTGAATGAAGCCGGAAGTCCGGCTACGCAGGAAGTGAAGTTCACCGGTATTGCTACGGGAGACATCATTCCCCGTGACTCCATCAAGTTCATCGACAAGGCTTTTGCATCCGTAGTTTCCTCCGACTGGGCACTGGGCACATTACCCGGAGCATCTCCCGCAGGCAGCAATGTAATTGGTATGAACAATGTTACCGGAACAGGTGTGCCTCCCGGTGTATCTGCTTATGCGAATGGCAAAGGCTGGTACACCTACAACTGGAGCGCAGGCCACACGGTAACCCCTGTAGCCGGTAGAACGCTTATCGTGAAAACAGGCACCACACTCTGGAAAATGCAGATCACTTCCATTTACCTGAATGGCATTACGGGCGGAACGTTCCCGTATTACAACTTCGTGTACCAGGCGATTTAGTCTTCGTATACTTTGAGTTTAGTCTTGGATTCGTCGGCCGCAGGTATCTGCGGCCGATTTTTGTATTAGGGGGAGCTTAAAAAAGCATTTAATCTGTTATTTTGTGTCAATAGTCCTCAAGGTTCCATGTTACGAGAAATAATAAACCATGAATTCCATCATTAAAGCGATCACGCTCGCATTCATATTACTAAGCTGCACGTCCTTCATCCCTCCGCGATTAACCTGGGTGGCAATCGGGGACTCTATCACGTATCTCAATGATCATCCAAACGAAACCAATAATCGCATTACCAAAGGCTACATGACGATGGTGACGGAGCGCCTCCCTCACATTGCGTACATTAATCAGGGCCACAATGGCTGGACGGCCGGGGGAATTGCAGATAAATTCGACAAGCTGAACATCGTTAAAGCAGATATTTATTCCGTATTCCTGGGTACAAACGATTGGTGGCAGGGGCGGGAGCCGGGCAATATGAAAGATTATTTATCTGCATCAGGTAATGCAACCGTAAGCGGTTCATTCCGGATTATAATCGATAAACTGAAGCACCTCAATCCCAATGCCCGTTTTATACTGATAACGCCCATGCAGCGGGGTGATTTCGTTTATCTGAATAATTCCCATAACAATGCTTGGGGTTCTTACAGGCCTAATAAGAATGGGCATATGCTGGAGGCTATCGTACGTGTCATAGATTCAATTGCGAGGTATGAAAAGTTCGCACTGATAGATCTGTACCATAAAAGCGGTATCACCATGAAGAACATGGTCCGTTTCAAGCTTCTGAAGGATTCCGTAACCGGAGCGCTCCAAAAGGAGTCCTGGCCCGCTTATCGTGATAAGCCCTGGAATCCCGCTAACGAAGCTTACCCTTATCCCCCGGAGGCTATCTGGATGACGTACGACGGCCTGCACCCTTCCGATGAGGGATACAAGGCTATCACAAAGATGCTGGTAAAAGTGATGAAACGGTATTAACTGGTAGTGCTTCCGGTTTGGAGGCACTTTTGATTTATAGCAGGCTTAGGATTTAAGCAATTTGGGAAAAGTTGTCCGGCTATACCGGCAGGTAATCCGTCCAAACCGACAGATGGTCAAAAGGATTTCCCGGCGCCATCGCAATAGGCTCCCTTTGCGTTTAAATACTAAGTCTGATGAAATTTAAAACCTGTTGCTGTGTTGGCGCCCTGATGCTGGTAACCCATATCACCAATGCGCAGAATAAAGTAGCGGCGGAACTCACTGCCGAATACGTTCCGTTCTCTAATTACGTTCGTCCCGAAGACAGTCTCAAAACCGGCAGTACGAGCGATTTTAAACGCATGAAACTGACGGTGATGATACCCTTCTCTTTCCGCAAGCGGGAAGCAGATGAGGCTGCCCGATGGTTTGTGGTGCTGGATGGTGCCTACGCCAAAATGACCAACCGCGATTACGAGAAGCCCCTCTTCCCCACTGAAATGCTCAATGCCCAGGTAGGCCTGAAGCATATAATTCCTATGAAGAAAAACTGGTCGTTGTATACCATGGCCGGTGTGGGTGTATACACAGACCTGATGCAGATAGACAGGAATGATGTGCTCCTCCAGGGCGGTGTTATTTTTGTGAAACAATTTAACCCCCGCCTCGCAGCGGGCCTCGGTCCGGTAGTGTCCAATGCTTTCGGCGTACCCATGGTAATGCCGGGTTTATACTTTAGCTGGACCACCGGAACAAAGTTCAAAGTAAACGTAAACCTGCCCGAAGGCGCAGACATCGGATACCAGTTTAATCCAAACCTGGGACTGAAAGCAGTACTGGGGCTTAGTGGTATGACGGTGGAGAAGGAAAAAGACGGAAAATCCATCCTGCTGGGTTATCAGCAGATCACTGCCGGATTGCGCCCTGAAGTGAGACTGAATAAATCCTGGACGGTAGGGCTTACTGCCGGCACCACACTGGCAAGGTCGTTCAAGGAAAGTGAACGCTCTCTGAAAGGGATATTTAGCGGGATGAATAAGGTTGATCCCCGGTTCACCACCACCTTTTATGGCGCCATATCGCTTAAGCTAAACATGCCCTGATCATCCATATCCTGATCGTTCATACACTTCCTGTATTGCCGGGCCTAAAACCCTGGGGATACAGGATTTTTTAATATAAGAATACAGTGGTTAGCGGCTGATGAGTTTTTTATATACCACCTGATTCAGGAGATCTTCCTTCTTCGCGCGGGAAATTGGCAGCTCATGCTTACCTACAAACACGCGGCCTCCGGAGATCATGTCGATGTGGGAAATATTAACGAGGTAGGATTTGTGGATGCGGAAGAACTGTTGTGCTGGTAACGATTCTTCCAGCGCCACGAGCGTTTGATGTATGGTGAGTACCTTATCTTTAAAATGCAGCTTGGTATAGTTCTGCATGCCTTCCACGAAAAGGATATCGGGCCACGATATTTTTACGAACTGGTCATTAAGCTTTACATATAAGATGGCATCTTCCGCAGGGAGGTTGTTTTTGTTTTTCTCCAGCAGCTGGAATTGCTGATAGGCTTTACTGGCAGCCTGGTAGAACCGCGGGAATGCAATAGGCTTAAGCAGGTAGTCTACGATTTGGAGGCGGAAGCCTTCCAGCGCATATTCTGAATGGGCAGTTATAAAGATGCAGAGTGGCGGAGTTTCGAGGGATTCAAGGAAGTCGAGGCCTGATAAATAGGGCATATTAATATCGAGGAAAAGCAGATCGATACCGCCCTGTGTAATTCGGGAAGTGGCAGCCAGGGCTGAGGCATATGCGCCTGCTACTTCCATGAACTCGAGCTGGCGGGCAAATTCCTGTATCTGGTCGCGGGCCAGGGGTTCGTCGTCAATTACTAAACACTTCATCTTTTCCATCAGGGCACTATTTGTTAAATGATGATTTTTCCCAGATCCAGCACCAAAGTTACCTTAAAAACATGGTCCGACGGATCGATAATAAGCTCATGGGCATTAGGATACTGCAGCTGGAGGCGGTTCTGGACATTTTGCAGGCCTATCCCATGTGCATTCATCTGTCTTTTACCGCTGAGCATAGTGTAGGGGTTTTCTATATAAAACCGGAGAAATCCGCCTTGTGCACTGCAATGGATTTTAATATAGCCCTTATGCCCTTCCAGCCGGGAAACGTGCTTAAAGGCATTTTCCACAAACGGGACCAGCAATAGCGGGGCAATAGGCGTTTCATTGTCTTCTATATCCCAGTTACAGGAAACGTCCAGCTCATTGCCCCAGCGGAGTTGCTCTACCGCCACGAGGTCCTGCAGGTACTGGATCTCCCTGGAAAGCTTCACCTGATTGCGGTTGCATTCGTATAACTGGTATCGCAGCACATCGGAGAATTTCAGGAGAAGGAAGGATGCGATTTCCACATCTTTCTTCATCAGGATAAAAATATGGTTCAATACGTTGAACATCACATGCGGGTTGATCTGGCTCTGGAGGAACCTCACCTGACCTTCCAGGTGTGCCTGCTGGAGCTGGGCATGCTTCTTTTCGATTCGGACGTGCTCCTGGTAAAAGCGCATGCCGCAGAGCGTGCCATTGATGAGCAGGGAGGAGGGAATGGAGATGTAAAACCGGACCCAGAAAACAGACAGGAAGTCTGTATCTCCATTAATCATATCAGGCCGGTATTTCAGCAGGTAAAGGGTATTGAGGAGGCCGAGGTAAACGGTCAGGAGCAGTAGCATAAAGAAAGCATAGCTGTAGAAGCGCTTCAGGTTCCGCTTGCGGAGAGCATGGGCCAGCATAAGATCGCTCAGGATATGGGCACAAACGATGGATCCGGCAATGGTAAGTGCAGTAATGGTGATAGAGGGCCACAGCGGCAGGTCTTGTTTGATCTGGAGCCAGACGGTGATAGCCAGCAGCATCCAGAAGGATAAAAGGAAAAGCCACTTTTGAAATTTCGGCGATATCATGGTGTGATGATGGAATAGTGATGAACGACAGACAACCGCAATTGCAGGCATTGCGGTTGTCAAAATTATGGACCTGAAGCGGTATTAAAAAAGAAAGAAGCCCACGCTGAGGGAAAGGGTCTGCGGACGGGCTTTAAAGTCGCTACTGTATTTGGAAAGCCCCTGCTCATACCGGAGGTCAAGGGTAAGCCGGTTAAAGTCTGCCCCGATGCCTGCCGTAGCCCCAATATTGGATTTGTCGAACTTCTTCAGGCCGGATTGAACACCGGAGAGCACTGCCTGATTTCCTTTGAAGCTGTAGCGGTAAACACCTCCTGCAAAGATACGCAGGCTTGCAGCGTCTGATTTCCAGACTTTGTAACCTGCTGTTACGGGGATACCAACCGCATAAGATTTATACCTGATATCTTCCACCTTACCGCTTTTGAAGGTCATGGTCTGCCTTTCCAGCAGGGTTTCGCCCTGGAAGTAAAGCCGTCCCAGTTCCAGGCGCGCCATGCCACCAGCATGCCAGCCACCGGAAAATTTAGACGACATATCCTGTGGGGCAGAAGCTTTGCTGAATTGCCCGCCGGCTTTTACACCAAATCGGAGATCGGGACCGGATTGAGCCATAACTATCTGGCAGGTTATGAGAAACAGGGCGGTCATCCATACCCGGAAGTTTTTTTGTCTTGTCATGTCAAATCAAATTTTATTGTTTATGCGCCAAAACAACGTCAGTATGCACAGGGCATAAAAACCATTTGATGTATAACATGTTTGCGATGACCAATGGGGCGTTTTACACGAGGTGCCGGTAAACATCCAGCGTGCGCTGCATGCACAGGTCCATGGGAAAACGAGTAAGTTGCCGCGTGCCTTCGGCTTTCAGAAGACCGGAAGTTTCTTTGCTGTTGATAACCGCGTCTATAACGCGGGTCATGTCTTCGGGCTGATATGGATCGAAATATGCGGCGGCATTACCGGCAACTTCTTTAAAACAGCTGGTGTTACTTGTGATAACGGGGCATTGGTTATTGAATGCTTCGAGGATGGGTAATCCGAACCCTTCATAAAGTGATGGATAAACAAATGCCATAGCCTGCTGATATAGCGTGTTAAGTTGCGATTCCGTGGCGGAAATCTGCATAACCTTATCTTCAATTCCTGCTCTGATCAGTATTTCTCTTTCTGCAGGACCGAACTCACCGCCTCCGGTACAAATGAGCCGGATATCGTAACGGCTCATTAATGGCTGAACTGCCTGAATAAACCGGTTAAAGTTTTTATAACCGGATCGGTCGCCCACAAACAGGAGGTAGTCTTTGAAAGGAGACTTGTATGCATGGTCTGTTCCTGACATTAATGCCGGAGCGGTTGACTGGTATCCATGATGGATTACCGAAATCTTATGATCAGGAATGTTAAAGACTTTCTGAAGATCGTTCTTAGTGGATTCGGAGATGGCTATGATGTGATCGGCTTTCGTGATTGTTGCCCGCTTAAAGGGCACGTATTGTTCATGAGGGGAAAAGTATTCCGGGAAAAGCTCATGGATCATGTCATGGACCGTAATGACGAAGGGTTTTTTCAGCTTCGTTAAAAAGTAAGGATGGTAATAAGTAGGGTGGAGTACATCAAAATCATTCTTACCAATCAGGTAGCCGGAGTATTTTCTGTTCCACTTCTCCAGCTTGCGCTGTTTTCTTAATAACCTTTCGCCAAGAAAGGTGGGTAACGGAAACTTTACATCCTGTATATACTGATTTCTGCTGTAAAGCACCGTGAGCTTACAGCCGGTATGACCATTATCCTGCAGGGAATTGTAAATGTTGGCAAAGTATCTTGAAATTCCTCCGTAGCGTTGAAGCGAAAAAATCTGATGATCAAAATAGACTTTCATCGTTACCGGTTATTGATCGATAAAGGTAGGTTTAAAATACTTCATTGTAAAGCCTGCCTGCCGGTAGTCATCCATTCAGAAATGGAGGGCCATGGTAATATATCCGGGGGATTTTTCATAGAAACCGTATTAATGCAGTTACAAGGTAGTATGAAGCTAAGGACAAGTTAAGGACAAGGTAATTAGAAAGGGTTTTTGACGGCTGGAGAAGCACTCAACAAGCACTCAACAAGCACTCAACAAGCACTCAACAAGCACTCAACAAGCACTTTTCATGCACTCAGTACCTTTTTCAAAACGGAACAAATGACCCCAAAACAACCCAAATCGGAACTTTTGGCCCCTTTGCTTTTTTGATATAACCGGGTGTGTGTACTTTCGGAATGTAATTGGGATCAAGTTGAAAAGTTGGGGGAAGGCTAAAAAAATCGTTTTTTTGCATGCTATTTCAATGATCTCCGTGGACCAGAACTATAAACAACTCATCGAACTCCTTTTGCCAGCCGGCATACTCGAATATTTTGACCTGATCAAAACCACTCAATCGCCCAATGGGCTTCATATTTACCTGGAGGAGCGTAACGAGGTTCCTGAAGAGTATAAGGATGTAAAACTGCATTCCAAAGGACTGTTGGACGAGATCAGGGTGCAGGATTTCCCTATCCGGGGCCAGAAGGTGACCCTGGTCATCAAACGGCGACGCTGGGAAATTGTAGAAACAGGTCAAACCATCAGCAGAGACTGGAACCTTGTCGCCGACGGAACTCGAATTACCAATGAGTTCGGTCTTTTTTTAAAGAAGACATTTAGATAACTATCCCATTAGCCCGACCCAACTGGGGCAACTCTTCCAAGTTGACGGCAAACAGCTCCAGCAGCAATACAAGCATCATCTCAGCGACTTTCATGACTGGAAACAGAAAGAACATGCTGAACACTGGATGCTTTTCGAGCAGAATATCAGCCCATATTTAAGCATTGACGAAACAGCATTCTCCAGCGGAGAACTGTATACGATTGTGACCAATAAGCTGGCTAAGGGCCGCAAAGGCTCGATCGTGGCGATGATCAAGGGCACTCAGGCTGATTACCTGATAGATATCCTAAAAAAGATACCCAAACGCCTCCGCAATACTGTGCAGGAGGTGACGCTGGATATGTCCGGGAGTTTAAATCTTGCAGTCAAAAGATGTTTCCCCAATGCCCACCGGGTAACCGATCGTTTTCATGTGCAACAACTGGCTTTTGATGCTGTACAGGAGACCCGGATCCATTACCGGTGGGAAGCGCTCGAGCAGGAAAATCTGTCTTATGAACAGGCCCGTAAGCTGCAACAGACTTATCATCCCGAGGTTTTACCTAACGGAGATACGCTTAAGCAGTTACTGGCCCGCAGCAGGTATCTGCTGTTCAAACACCACCGGCTCTGGACAAGGGAGCAACAGCAACGGGGCGAACTCCTTTTTAGCCGCTATCCTGTTATTCAGAAAGCGTATCAACTGTCTTTGCGGCTGGGAGAAGTTTATCGGTTGTCCACCTGCAAGGAGCAGGCATTTAAGAAGCTGGCGTTATGGTATAATGACGTGGAAGAAGCAGGGCTTGCCTCCTTCAGAACCCTTGCCAGGACGATACAGAACCATTATTTGGGCATACTGAACTTCTTCAATAACAGGGCAACCAATGCTGCTGCAGAATCATTCAATGCGAAGGTAAAAGCGTTTAGGAATAGTATGAGAGGGGTGAGAGATATTCAATTCTTCCTTTTCAGACTGGCTAAACTGTATGCTTAACTTTTAAATCCCCCAGGAATTTTACTTGATCCTGTAATTGCAACCATGCGGATCATGTGGAGGTCAACGGGCGCAGTTATGTAAGTTATTTTATCTGATCCGGATATGCTGTCAAAAGGGTATAATGAAAAAAGCAGTTACAACGATTGTTATAACTGCTTTACTTTCTGCTCCCCCTGTTGGACTTGAACCAACGACCCTCTGATTAACAGTCAGATGCTCTAACCAACTGAGCTAAGGAGGAGTGTTTCCCTCGATTGGGATTGCAAAAATAGGCAAAATTTTATTTCTGCAAAATCTATTTTCAATTTTTTTCTGAACTACCCTATTTCTGATATCTTTATAGTAGCCAGCACTATATTATGAAGTGGATCCTGTTCAGCATTTTATTTCTCCGGTACGCCGCTGCCACGGCCCAATCCGGTAAAGAGAATATTCTTAGGCAACTGGACGAAACCATCCGCCTGTCCCATGATTTCGATAATCAGAAATATGCCCTTCTGCAGTCGCTCAAGCAACAACTTGCCGCTGCTCCCGGTGCCGTAAATCAATACGAGATATGCATCCGGCTCTATAACGAATACAAATCTTTTAATTACGATACCGCTTTTTCCTACGCCCTTCAGCTGAAGAAAATTGCCGCGGGTATGAACGACCCGCAACGTTCCGCTTACGCGGATATAAAACTGGGGTTTATCCTCCTTTCATCCGGTATGTTCCGTGAAACGGCAACGGTACTCGACTCGATCAGTGCTGCAAGCCTTTCCGATTCCATGCGCGCGGAATACTACGTGCTCATCCGCCGCTATTATTATGACCTTGCCGATTATGTGAACGACTGGTATTACTCCCCGAAATACCTCCGCCTTGCCGGGCTATATACCGATTCTGCCGCCGCCTGCTACCTGGAAAACCATTTTGAACGCCTTTCCTGCCTGGGATACAAATATTTCAAAGAAAACCGGCCAGACTCTGCCCTCCACTATTTACGCCGTACCATGGCCCTGCCCAACCTCTCCTGGCACCAGCAGGCCATGATCAAGGCAAACGTAGGCTCCATATATATGAGCAGAAGGCAATATGACTCCGCCATAGTCATGTTTGCCCAGTCGGCCATGGCCGATACCCGCGGCTCTATTAAGGAAACCACGGCCGCCTTTAACCTCGCCTCACTGCTGTTCCAGACAGGTGATATCAAAAATGCTTCCCGATATATTGAGCGGGCCGTGCAGGACGCCACGTTTTATGGTGCGCGCCAGCGAAAGGTGCAGGTAAGCGCCATCCTCCCCATGATCGAAGGGGAAAGGTATAATGCCATCGAGAACGAGAAAAACCGCCTGGTGGTTTACTCTGCCATCGCCACCTTCCTCGTACTCGCCCTCATTCTGCTCGCCTTTATCATCTTCAAGCAAATCAGCCGCCTCAAGGCCGCCAAGGAAATCATTACCGTTGCCCACCGCCGCCAGCAGGAAATCAATGACAAACTCCTCGAATCCAACCGGATCAAGGAAGAATATATCGGCTATTGCTTCCACATCGCCTCCGCCTACATCGAAAAAATCGAGAAACTCAAACACCAGGTAGAAACCAAACTGGCTGATCACAAACATGGCGATATCCGGTATATCGTCAACAATATCAATATCAAACAGGAAAGAGAAGAGCTTTTCCACAACTTTGACCGCATCTTCCTCCGCATCTTCCCCAACTTCGTTTCCGAGTTCAACTCCTTTTTCCGGGAAGATGACCAGATCAGGTTAAAGGAAAACGAACTCCTGAATACCGACCTCCGCATCTACGCCCTCATCAGGATCGGCATCTCCGAAAACGAAAAAATAGCCCGCATCCTCGAATATTCCGTAAACACCATTTACGCCTATAAAACCCGGATCCGGAACAAATCCATCGTCCCCAATGATGAATTTGAGGACCGGATCATGGAAATTAAGATCTGAATCCATTTATATTAAGGATATTTATATTTATTGTTACCCAATTGTAAATCAGCCATTTAAATTTCAGAAAACCCTATAATCCGGCAATAATATCTATATCGGGATGATAATAGTTTGCCACGATTTGCGAACCCCCTTACTTTGAATCGTTCAACCAAAATTGGATTTCACGTTTCGTCCTTTCTCCGTAAAAACCATCTCAGTAATTCTTAAACACTACGTTATGATCAAAATGCGACTACTCAGCGCGCTACTGATTTGTCCGCTCCTGTTTCTATCCCAGGTAGCATTAGCCCAGACAAAACCAGTTTCCGGCAAGATCACCGATGAAAAAGGCGAGGGTATCCCCGGCGCCAGCGTTCAGGCCAAAGGCACCAACATAGGTACGGTTTCGGACCCAACAGGCGCTTTTAAGCTGAATGTACCCGCTCAATCCAAAACCCTTATAGTATCCTTCATCGGCTACGCCCCCCGGGAAGTAGATATCACAAACTCATCAGAGGTTACCGTAGCCCTTAAGCTGGAAAGCTCCACCCTTACAGACGTGGTAGTGGTAGGCTATGGCACCACCCGCAAGAAAGACCTCACCGGCGCAGTTACCTCACTGAAAGCCAAAGACTTCAATAAGGGTATTGTTGCCGCGCCCGACCAACTCATTCAGGGTAAAGTGGCCGGTCTCATGATCGTTAATAACAGCGGTGCCCCTGGCGCCGCAGCCACTGTCCGCATCCGGGGGGTATCGTCCGTTAGGTCGGGCAACCAGCCCCTGTATGTGATCGACGGTGTACCACTCGACGGACGGGTGGCGCGGCCGGAGATCAATGCCAACGGCATCGGTCAAACTCCCTCTGCCAACCCCCTCAACTTTGTGAACTCCTTCGATATTGCCTCTATGGACGTGCTGAAAGACGCTTCCGCCACCGCCATTTATGGTTCACGTGGCTCAAACGGCGTTATCATCATCACCACCAAAAAGGGACAGGAAGGTCCTGCCAAACTGGATGTTAATTACTCCATCGGGGCCAGCTCTGCCATGAAAAAGCTCAAGGTGCTGGGACCTGATGAGTTCCGGCAAACCCTTAAGAACTATAATTTCCCCGCTGGTGACGAAGGTGGCTCCGCTAACGGACTCAATTCTATCCTCCGCACGGGCATCACCCATAACTTTAACGTGGGTATCAGCGGCGGCTCTGAAAACGCACGTTACCGCGCAGCATTCGGTCTCATGAACCAGGACGGTATTATCCTGAAATCAGGCCTGAAGAAGTATACCGGCAACCTTACCGGCCAGTTCAAATTCCTGGAAAGCCGCCGCCTCGGTCTCGATTTTGCCCTGATGGCAGCACAAACCGTGGAAACAATGGCCCCTATCTCTAATAACGCCGGTTTCACCGGCTCCCTCATAGGCCAGGCCCTCCAGTGGAACCCCACCCTCAACCTGCGCCAGCCCGATGGGAAGCTTACCATCCTGGGGTCCAACGGTGCCGTGAATCCGCTGGGTATGTCTGAAGCCTGGGACGATAAGGCCGATGTTAACTATCTGCTCGGCAACATCTCCCCTTACTTCAAGATCACCAACGACCTGGAGTACCGCTTCCTGTTCTCGATTAACCGCCAAACCGGTATCCGCCGTACACAAATACAGTCGTGGATCAATATCAACGGTGTGAAAGACCTCGGACAGGCTTATTATGGCAATGCGGAACTGATCACCAAACTGTTCTCTCACACCCTCAACTTCAATAAGCAGATCACAGAAGCCTTCCACCTGGGAGCGGTAGTAGGGTATGAATACCAGGATTTCCAATACAAAACCACCGATATCGGCGCACTGGGCTTCAGTACCGATGCGCTGCCTTATACAAGCATTCTGCAAGACCCTTTGCAGAGCAATACTTTCATATCTGCCAATGTGCAGCCTAAGTCTGAACTGCAATCCATTTTCGGCCGGGTAACAGCTAACCTGCACGATAAATATTTGCTGACAGCTACCATCCGTGCCGACGGCTCCAACAAATTCGGGGAGAACAACCGTTATGGCTACTTCCCTTCTTTTGCAGCCAAGTGGAACCTTTCTGAAGAAGATTTCCTGAAAGGCAATTCATTTATTCAACAGCTGGCTATCCGTGCCGGATGGGGTATCACGGGTAACCAGGAGTTTCCCGCAGGTGCCGCACAGGAACAGTTCCTGTTGAGTGGCGGTGGCAGTTCACGCCAGGTGAATGCCGCAAACCCTGATCTTAAATGGGAAAAGTCAGCTCAGCTGAATGCCGGTATCGACTTCTCCATTCTCAGCGGCCGTGTTTCAGGCAGCGTGGATTATTTCCATAAAAAGACCTCCGATCTGTTGTTCAACTTCATCGCCACAGGTCCCGGCCCGGCAGCCAATGTATGGCGTAATATGCCCGGCGAGATCCTCAATAAAGGCGTGGAGCTGGCATTGCGCGGAGAGATTGTGCGTGGTAAAGATGTATTATGGAACCTCGGCGTAAATGCTGCGTTCATGAAAAACGAACTGCAGAATTATGAAGGTCCGGATGTGCTGACAGGTGCTATCAGCGGACAAGGTGTTTCCGGTGCAACGGTGCAGCGCTTCGCCAACGGGTATCCGCTCAATGTGTTCTACATCAGGAAATGGAACGGGCTGAATAAAGATGGTATCAGCGAATATGAAGGCGGTGCCGATAAAATGTTCTACAGCGGCGATCCCAACCCACGCACCCTGCTCGGCATCACCACCGATCTCAGCATTAAGAAATGGTATTTCGGGGTAAACTTCAACGGTGCATTTGGTCATAAGATCTATAACAACACCGCCAACACCGTACTTACTGTCAACAACCTTTCTTCCCGCAACATCGCGAAAGAGCTGATGGGTAATAACGAAAGCACTTCCAACCCCATCGCTACTTCTACCCGCTATCTCGAAAGCGGCAATTTCCTGAAACTGACAAACGCCACCATCAGTTATTCCTTCGGGGATATTGGCAAAAACTTTAAGAATCTGAGTCTTTCCCTTACTGGTCAGAACCTTTTCGTGATCACCAAATACACCGGCTTCGACCCTGAAGTGAATACGGATAAAAATGTAAATGGAGTAAACTCCTTCGGTATCGAGTACATCCCGTACCCCACTGCCCGGAGCATTATGATGAGTATCGGTGTTTCCTTCTAATTCAGTTCTTTAAAACAGATTATCATGCATCTACATAAAAAGATATCCATCCTCGCCCTGTCTGCCCTTTCCCTTGGCGCCTGCACGAAGCTCGACGAGAAACTGGGCTCCACACTGGAGCGGTCTCAGGCCGAAAAAGTGATCAAAGTAAACTCACTGCTGATCAATGCTTATAATGATATGCAGCTACCCTATCAGGATCAGTCCAACTTCTGGGCGCTGCAGGAAATGCCGTCTGACGAAGCTGTGGCTCCCACACGCGGTGGCGACTGGGACGATAACGGTGTGTGGCGGTCCCTGAAGCTTCATACCTGGACGCCTGAGCATTCCATGATCCAGGCTTCGTTTACAAACCTGCTGTTACTGCAGTTTTCTGCTACCAATGTGCTCAACTTCCAGCCTTCGAAACAACAGGCTGCTGAAGCCCGCTTCATCCGCGCGCTTTGCATGTTCTCAACACTCGACGGATGGGGGCAGGTACCTTACCGCGAGCCTAATGAGAACCTGCTGCTTCCTCCTAAAGTGCTGAGTGCAACAGACGCTATCACTTTCATCATCGCTGAACTGAATGCCATTATACCTGATCTCCCCGAGCGTTCCGGCACGGTAAAGGCATGGACGGCCAATAAAGATGCGGGCCGCACTTTGCTCATGAAATGTTACCTCAACAAAGGCGCTTTCCTGAACAGGGCCGCTCCCACATTTGATGCGGCAGATATGCAGCAGGTGATCACCCTCGCCGATCAGATCATTGGCTCCGGCAGGTATAGCCTTGCAAATAATTACTTCGATAACCTGGCCTACAACAATGATGTAATTGGTACCGAGAATATTTTCACGCAGCAGAACGGTCCCGGCCTGAGCACCATCCGCGGTGGCAATGCGGCCTTCTGCCATTGGGCACCCACATTGCATTATCATCAAATGCCCAGTGGCTGGAATGGTTTCGCCACCGTGTCTGACTTCTATGATAAGTTTGAAGCAACAGATACCCGCCGTGGCGTGGCATATGCTGGTGTAACGGATGTGAGCGGTACGCGTGTTGGATTCCTCATTGGTCAGCAATTCGATAAAAACGGCACTGCGCTGAAAGACCGTAAAGGCAACAACCTCGCATTCACCCGCGATCTGAAGCTTTCCGAAGCAGGAACAGATCTGGAAATTAAAGGTATCCGCGTGGTAAAATATCCACCCGATATGGTGACCGATGGCGGGCATAATAGTAATAACGCCAGCAACGACTGGGTGTTTTTCCGACTGGGTGATGTGATGCTCATGAAAGCAGAAGCGCAACTGCGTACCGGCAGTGCAGCAGGACTGGCCATTGTTAACCAGCTGCGTGTAAAACGTGGTGCCACACCTTTCGTTACCCTCACACTGGCTAACCTGCTCGATGAGCGCGGCCGTGAGTTGTATTGGGAAGGATGGCGCCGGCAGGATCTCATCCGGTTCGGTAAGTTCCTCGATCCATGGCAGCTCAAGCCAACCGATGATCCCAGAAACCTCCTGTTTCCCATACCTGTAAACGATCTGGCTGTTAACCCCAATCTGAAACAGAATCCGGGATATACTAAGTAAAGACTGAACAGGAAAATATCCAGGCAGGGGGCGGTAATGACGCCCTCTGCTGGATTCTTTTTGCACAAAAACAAGCGAGATATGACCGGCAGAATGATTTGCTTTTGCCTCCTGGTAGCCGTTACTGCAGCGGCGCAGCAGGTGGTGACACCTGGAAATGTGACCGATGTGAAGATCTCGGGTCAAACCATCCGCATCACGGCGGCCAATGCCCGGGCGGAAGTAACCGCATGGTCGCACAGCGTGGTACGTGTACGGATGAGCAGGCAGGCGCTGGAGAAAGATTTTTCCTACGCCGTGGTTGCCACACCACAAAACTTCGCACCCGTCATCACCCAGAATGCTGATGAGATAAGGCTGGAAACCGATTCCCTCGTAACACGCATCGGTAAGCAACCTTTTTCCATCACATTCCTCACGAGAAAAGGAGAAGTACTGCAGGCCGATGAGCCGGGCCTTGGCACCTCCTGGATAGGAGAAGAAGTAACTGCCTACAAAACCATGCAGGATGGAGAAAGGTTTATCGGGCTTGGAGAAAAGACCGGTAACCTCGACCGGCGCGGCAGTTCCTACACCAACTGGAACACCGATGCGTTCGGGTACACCGTTAATCAGGATCCCATCTACGCCACTATCCCATTTTACATCGGCATACATCACGGCAAAAGCTACGGCCTGTTTTTCGATAACAGTTATCGCACGAATTTCAACTTCGGCGCCAGCAATAACCGCTTCGCATCCTTTTCCGCCAACAGCGGCGAAATGAATTACTACTTCATCCATCAACCCGAAGTATCGGGTATCATCACTGCGTACACCTGGCTTACGGGGCGTATGCACATGCCGCCGTTATGGAGCCTTGGCTACCAGCAGAACCGGTATAGCTACTATCCGGAGGCGGAAGTGATGCGGATTGCGCAAACCATGCGGGAAAAGCAGATACCTGCAGATGGCATTACGCTCGATATTCACTATATGGATGCGTACAAATTATTTACCTGGAACAAACAACGCTTCCCCGATCCCGCAGGTATGAACGCCCGGCTGCGTAAAATGGGTTTCCGCACTACCGTGATCGTTGACCCCGGCATTAAAACCGAAGCAGGATATCATGCTTATGAAAGCGGGAAGAAGGAAGATGTTTTCATCAAATATTCCGATGGACAGTATTACACCGGCCAGGTATGGCCCGGCTGGTGCCACTTCCCGGACTTCACTGGTCCGAAAGGCCGCAACTGGTGGAAAGAGCAGGTGAAAAGTTTTACGGCGGCCGGTGTGGATGGATTGTGGAACGATATGAATGAGATCGCTACCTGGGGGCAGAACATGCCCGATAATGTGTTGTTTGATTTTGAAGGGAGAACTGCTACACACCGCCAGGCGCATAACGTTTACGGGCTTGCCATGGTACAGGCCAGTTATGAAGGTGCCCGTGCCTCTATGCAGGGCAGGCGGCCCTTTCTCCTCACCCGTGCAGGATACGCCGGCCTGCAGCGTTATACCGCCATCTGGACGGGCGATAACCGGGCGGAAGATGACCATATGTTGCTGGGTGTGCGGCTGATGAACAGTCTCGGTCTCAGCGGTGTTGCATTTTCCGGCATGGACATTGGCGGGTTTACAGGCAATGGTTCCCCCGCACTCTATGCCCGCTGGATTCAACTGGGGGCTTTTTTACCGTACTGCCGCAGTCACACTGGTATCAATACCAAATCTGCCGAGCCATGGGCTTTCGGGGAAGAAGTGCTGGAGATTGCGCGGAACTACATCAACCTGCGTTACCGGCTGCTGCCGTACCTCTATTCCGGTTTTCATGAAGCCTCCGTATCCGGTATGCCGCTTATGCGTACCCTCGCCATCGGCTGGACGCATGAACCCCTTGTGTACGATCCCCGGTTCCAGAACCAGTTCCTCCTGGGAGATGGCATCATGGTGGCCCCCTTCGACAGTAAGCAGCCTTATGCCCCGGTATACCTCCCGCCCGGCACATGGTATAATCTCTACAACGATACCGTTGCCACCGGCGGACAGGAGCAAATGCTGACGCTTGGGATGCATACCCTTCCGGTATATATCCGGGAAAGCAGTATTATACCCATGCAGTCGCTGGTGCAAACCACGGCGGAAAAACCTTCAGACACGCTGTTCCTGCATGTCTATAAGGGCAACCGCAACAACAGGTTTGAATATTATGAAGATGATGGTGAAACATATGCTTATGAAAAAGGCGCGAGCTACCGGCGGGTAATTGAATATCGGCCTGCTGAAAACAGTTTATTACTCGAAAAGCCCCTTGCCGGCACGGCTTCTCACTTCCGGCATATACAACTCGTATTGCATGGATTTGGAAAAGATGTGGTGAAGGTAAACGGGGCAGAAAGAAAGCTGGATGCGGGAGGCTGGGTGGCAGTACAGCCGGTATCGCGCTTCGATCCGCAGGGAGTGGCCAATCCTGTCGTGAAATGCGTTGTAAAAACGTTGACGCTGGCCAACGATAATCAGTCCATAACTATAAACGTGGAATAATTCCTTTAGTAAGGAAAGTAAAGACGCCGCTCCATTTACATGGGGCGGCCTTTTTATTTTATCCCATCAGGATTATTACTTCAACTGTACTTGTTTTCTGGTTAATCCTGGAATAAGATATCTAAAAAACAACTATAACCCACCTTAAAGCTACCCTTTTAAAGGGTGGCTCAAAGGTGGCTTATAGGTGGCTCAAAGGTATCTCAAAGGTAGCTCACATGACAATTAACTGACAGTATTTGTGGCCTTAACTATGATTATCAAATAGGCTAATGGCAGGTTATCACGGAATTTCCCGGAGTGTTACCCTAAAATGGGCTCCCATGAGGCAGAAGTGCCTGATTTAAGGACACAAAAAGGGCCATCTCAAACAAGTGAGACGGCCCGGGCTTCTGGGGTTGGGTTAACAGGATGAAACTAACCATTCACAGGTATAGGCTAAGAAAAGCGAACACCAGGGGGAATCGAACCCTCGCCTTCCGGACCAAAACCGGACGTTCTACTGCTGAACTACTGGTGTATGTAGGGTAAACAAACAATGGTGGACCAGGCACGAATCGAACGTGCGTTTCACAGGTTTTGTACCGGCTGTAATCCCACTATACTACAGGTCCTGTTTTAAGTGCGCCAGGGGGAATCGAACCCTCCACTTCCGGTGAATCAACCGGGGTACTTCCGTTATAACTATAGCGCCATATTAAAGAGGCAACAAGGATGAAAGCCGGCAGGAATCGAACCTGCGTTTCCCGGCCTTTTACCGGGCGTAATCCCACTATACGACGCACACCCATTCACAGGTGTTGGGTTAACACATGGGTGCCAGGGGGAATCGAACCCTCGCTATCCGGACCACAACCGGACGTTCTGCCACTGAACTACAGGCACCATAAAAAAGGCCCGGCCGCGCATGCTGCACGACCGGGCCGGAAAACCCGTCACCGTTTAAAGGTGACAAGCTACGTTTGTCGTGCGGATGAAGAATCATCCCCATTTGTCCATTGTGTATGTCTAATTCTTATGTATAGCATTAGCCGTGAAAATTAAAAAGGCCCCGCAATTGCTTGCGGGGCCTCAGTTATATTGGATTCTTTTTATCGTATTATCCATGCATAACCTGCTCCGCATAAAGGCCCTCCGCCGCTGAGAAGCGTGCCGGATGTTGAATGCCTGTATGTTGAAAACTGAGTTGCATGACTGCGGTTATTTATTTGATGATGCAAAGATGAAACGAATTTTGGATATTTAAAAGCGGTGCACATCTTCTGCGCGAAAGTTTCGTGCGGAAGTATGCAACTTCCCGCATCCATGTGCGTCTTTAGGACGAATTCAATTGATCATTTTGTAGCAAAACCCCTGCTATGCAATCCATCCAACCCGCCCTGCTCTTCCGATATTTTGTGGTGGCAGGCCTCATCAATACCGCTGTGTTTGCGGTGCTATTGTTATCGCGCCGCCGGCAGGCTGCGCCTTCTATGCTGCTGCTGGCATTGATGGTACTTGTATCATTCCAGGCGCTGCTCAATGCATTCGATCACCGCGATTTCTTCCTCACTTTCCCCCATCTTAGCCGTGTATCGTGGCTGAACCTGACATTGGTAGGTCCACTGGTATACCTGTTTACCCGTAAAATGACCGGCGGCGGTCCCCGCTTTCGATGGGCCGATGCGTTGCATATCCTCCCTTTCCTCACGGCTTCCATTATCCTGGCGCCATGGTTTCTGCAAACTGCGGAGGCAAAGCGCAGGCTGCTGCAGGACTTCGACGGTCTTTCCCGACTCGACTTTGGGTGGATCAATCAGGCTAACCTCTGCCTGATCACCATGTATCTCCTTGCTTCGGTTGTAAGACTAAAACAATGGGAACGCAGTCTGCCCGCAAGCCCGCATACTGTACAGACACTACGCATGCAATGGATGCGCCGCTTCCTGGGGGCTTTGCTGCTAATCCTGGGGATTTCTGCACTTGGGTTCTTTGGCCGTAAGTGGAATATCCCGGGTATCACACATTTCTATCATTACAATTATGCTGCTATTGTATTGCTCGTTTACTGGCTGGCTGCCAGGTGTCAGACGGTGCCGGAGCTATTTACCGAGGAAGAGCAAAAGGAGGAGAAGAAATACCGGAAATCTGGCCTTGCTGCTCCGGCAGCCCTATATGGTAAGTTATGCCACCTTATGAAGGAGCAGCGCCCATACCTCGATCCGGAACTTACACATGCTTCACTGGCCGATATGCTGGGCATTCAGAAGCATAACCTCTCACAGGTTATCAACGAACAGTCCGGCGGCACTTATTTCGAATTCGTGAACAGTTACCGCGTGGAGGAAGTGAAACGTATGTTGGCCGATCCGGGAAAGCAACACCTCAGCATACTGGGCATCGCCATGGAATGCGGATTCCAGAGCAAAGCCACATTTAATGCCGCTTTCCGGAAAATAACCGGTACTACCCCTTCAGCATGGCAACAATCCCTGCGATTAGAGGTATGAGCCAATGGGTACGGTCGACAGAACACTCCATGGCAGCTAGTTTTGCATAAAAAAAGATAATGCGCAGAATTTGGATCATTGCCGCCTGTTTGATGGCGGCCACCGGGGTAAAAGCAACCCCGATACTAAACGACAGTCTTATTAAACCGGTGCCGGCATCGGTATACAGCCCGGGACAACTGGCGGAAGACTTCCAGGTTTTCCGCAGCGCCCTTGAGGAAGCTCATGCAGGCCTGTACCGTTATACTAACCGACCCTCCATGGATGCCGTGCTAGATAATGCGGCCGCAGGTATCCGGAAAGGCATGACTGAACTGGAGTTTTTCCGGTATTTATATCCCCTGCTGGCTAAAGTACAGGACGGGCATACGAAGCTTCACCGCAAAGGCCGGCCGGATGACTGGTATGCATTTTACCAAACCGGTCTTTTTCCGCTCCGTCTGTATTTCAGAGAGGGGAGAGCTTTCGTTACAGCGGGAGGTATAGAAGCAGGTGCCGAAGTGTTGCGTGTGAACGGGCGCAGTATGAAAGATATTATCGCGAAACTATCGGCCATCATCCTGGCTGATGGCGGCAGCCAAAGTGCAAAGCTCCGGGAGCTGGATCAATACTTCCCGGGATACTACGCTACTTTTTTCGGACCAAAGCAGGAATTCGAGATTCAGTATAAAGAAGTGATGGGGAAACGGGTTACGGTTACGATCCCGGCCATAAATGCAGGCCAGCTTTATAAGAACCCTGCGCTGGATACTCCTGCTTTCAGGCTGCTTTGGCCTGCACCTCAAACGGCCCTTCTCCGTATCAGTGGATTTCATGAAATGAAGGGCTTCCTCCCTGCTGCATTCGCGGAAATCCGTAGTAAGGGGGCAAAGCAGCTTATTATTGATTTGCGGGATAATGAAGGAGGGACTGATAAACTTGGACTTCAGTTGCTGTCTTACCTCGCCAGCCGGCCTTTCTCCTATTATCATAAGCTGACTGTAGCAGGTATAGGGCCTTATTCTTTCGCTGCGCATGCCACTTTTCCTCCGGAACTGGAATTTTTGAAGCAATACGTGGTGAAGCAGGGAGATGAATTCTTATTTACTGCCAAGGAAGGACTGGGTTTGCAGCAGCCTTCCACCCAAAACGGGTTTTATGGTAAAGTGTGTATTCTGCAAAATGGGCGTAGTTTTTCGGTGAGTGGGGAATTTGCCGCAGCTGCACGGAGCCTCGGCATTAAAACCATCGGAGAAGAAAGCGGTGCCGGCCAAAAAGGCAATACCAGCGGAGGCTTCGCGATCGTGACATTACCCAATACAAAGCTAACCATGGCGGTGCCGCTCCTTGGTTATTACATGGAGGCGGGTACGGCAAATGTTTTGGGCGGTGTACCTGCTGATATAACCGTGTCTCCTTCCGTGAGCGATGTACTGGAGAAGCGGGACGTAGTATTGCAGAAAGCGATGGAGATATTATCCGGCAAATAAATCCGGTTCAGGATAAAAGGGATGGCGTCGGCTAACGTCATCCCTTTTTGTATTTTAATTACTCTCCGAGCCAGGCCTTAAAGCCGGCTACCTTTTCCCGGCTGATGATGATCTCCGTGGCCGGATGTTCGGGCCGGAGATCCAGCTTCAGCTTGCCGTTCCACCATACATTGATCCGTATAATGGCGGGGTAGCTCACAATGAGCTGGCGGGTGGCGCGGAAGAAGTATTCCGGAGAAACACATTTTTCGATCTCACCGAGCGACATGGACAGATAATATTCCTTGCCATCGTGCGTTTTGATATAACTGATCTTGTCGCGGGAGAAAAAGTAAGCAATGTCCTGGACAGGTACGGAGATGATGGTTTGCCCCCGTTTGATGGCGAACCGTTCTTTGTAAGCCTGTTTTTTCAACAGTTGTTCCAGCATTTGCGCGATGTCCCGGATATCGGGGACTGGGGTTTGAAAAGTAAGCATGGGATTACGCATTATTATGCAAGCAAAATAAAGCCATTGTCAAATGCCGTGTACCCGGTAAACTACTTATTTTTCGTAACTACTTACATTTTAAATCCGATGAACCGGTAATTTCAGCAACCCGGGAGCCTGAAAATACGTACCCAATCGAAAACACCCAGACTATGCGTATCATTTCCATCTTATTACCACTGGCATTTGGACTGCTAACGGCCTGTTCATCAGATCGTAACGACGATAATTCCCCCGCGGGCATTACATCCGGAAGCTGGAGGGTAAGCACCTTTTCCGAGCGGGGATCCGATGAAACGGGAGATTTTTCAGGTTATACCTTCAGCTTTGCCGAAAATGGGCAGGCATCTGCGCTGAAAAGCGGCGCCAGCAGGAACGGCACCTGGTCCCTGAACAACAATACCCGTTTTAACATAGATTTCGGACCCAAAACTGACGCAAATAAGCCACTAGGGGAACTTTCCGACAACTGGAAGGTGATTTCAGTGAACAGTAAAGAGATCAGGCTGACGGATGATAATGCTTCCAGTGCGGAATTTCTGACATTTACAAAGAATTGATTTTCAATACTTATTTTTTGACTGCTTCCCGACAATTCAGTGATATTAACAACAATACGAATGGTGAAAATTTAGTATTTTTGTAACTAGCCGATTTTGAAAAATCATTTTTGAACAAACATTTGTGAGAATTAATATGAGGTGGATGAAAAAACGTTTAAGCAAAAAAGCATACATACTTCCTTTTGTAGTCCTTACTTCCCTATTTAGCCTGAAGGTATCTTCTATTGGTAAAAAGCACACGGGGGTAGTAAATCCGGTAAACGTCACAACGTCTGCCGAAAGTATGATGTATGCCAGTATGGGGCTTGCCGAAGCTGGTCTTTCGCGCGAAGCATTTGACCGGGCAATGACGGGTTATAATAAACTCGTGGAAGAAGGGAAGATCCGGAAAGACAATATCATTTCCATAATTGATTTCAGTTTGCCATCTACCCAGAAGCGCTTGTTTGTGCTGGATCTGGAAGAAGGGAAAGTGCTGTATAACACACTGGTATCGCATGGCCGGAACTCCGGTAAAACAATGGCAACGTCGTTTTCCAACAGGCCTGAAAGCTTTAAAAGCAGTCTCGGCTTCTATGTAACCGGTGATACCTACCAGGGTGCACATGGCTACTCTCTCCGGCTGGAAGGTACTGAGCGGGGTATAAATGATAAAGCCATGGAGCGCGGCATCGTGATGCATGCGGCTGATTATGTAAATGATAAACTGGGCCGTGCACAGGGGTATATTGGCAGAAGCCTGGGTTGCCCTGCCATTCCGGTAAACATGCACAGGAAGATCATTGGCAGCATCCGTAACGGTACTTGCCTGTTTATATACAGTCCCGACCGCGGGTACCTCGCTTCGAGCCGCGTACTCCGACCCACAGCGTAACGGCTTATACCGGTATGATTGTCTATATTTAGATAAACACAGCCGGTAACCATGAAGCGTATTACCCTTTTTCTGATCAGTATTCCACTTATTTACATAACAAGCGGATCGCGCAGCGGAAACATCCCGGCGTCGTCCGCTTTTTCTTTACGTGCGGTGCCCGCCGTAGTACGGATCAACCAGATCGGCTACCTGCCTGCCGGCATAAAGGTGGCGGTATGGGGTGGCCCGGGTGGTGTAAAGGAAAAGGAATTCAGACTGATAGATGCTTCAAATGGTAAAACCGTTTATACTGGTAAAGTGGGTAAGTCTTTCGGGGCATATGGCCCTTTCGGAGAGTCGTACCGCCTCGATTTTTCCGCTTTCCGGACACCGGGTACTTACTTCATCGAAACCGCTACCGCAAAGTCCCCTTCCTTTCGCATAGGTAATGATGTGTATAAAGGGGCGGCCGACTTCTGCCTCCGATACCTCCGCCAGCAGCGTTGCGGCTTCAACCCATTCCTCAAAGATTCCTGCCATACCTTCGACGGTTATACCCTGTACGGACCCATGCCCGACAGTACACGCATGAACGCCATTGGCGGCTGGCATGATGCAAGCGATTACCTCCAGTATTCCACCACCTCCGCAAATACCGTATATCATCTGCTGGCTGCTTACCGCGACTTTCCTGCTGTGTTCGGCGACCAGCATGCCGCCTCCGGACTCTCAGGAGCTAACAATACGCCGGATGTTGTTGACGAAGCCCGCTGGGGATTGGATTGGCTCATGCGTATGCATCCGCAGTCAGACTGGTTGTTTAACCAGATAGCAGACGACCGCGATCATCGGGGGATGCGATTACCCAAACTGGATTCCTTTTACGGACGTGGTTATGAGCGGCCGGTGTACTTCTGCTCAGGTGAGCCGCAGGTGCAGGGTGTGAAACATAAAAAGATGAACCGCAGTACGGGTGTGGCATCTACCGCCGGGAAGTTCGCCAGTGCCTTTGCACTGGGGCATACCCTCTTCCGGAAAACGGATGCTGCTTATGCGGATTCCCTGCTGCGGAAAGCCCATTCCGCTTACAGGCTGGGGGTGGAAAAGCCCGGTGTACAGCAAACGGCATCAGTCATGTCTCCCTATATTTATGCGGAAGACAACTGGACGGATGATATGGAGCTTGCTGCTGCAGAGCTATATGGTGTTTCCCGGGATATGAAATTTTTCAGGGACGGCAGGCAGTACGCTGCTATGGAACCGGTTACGCCATGGTTGGGTAAAGACACTGCAAATCACTATCAATGGTACCCTTTTGTAAACCCTGGACATTTCGAACTGGCGAAACGCACCTCAGGTGATGCCCGAAAGGAGCTGACGCAATATCTTGCAGATGGCATTGAAAAGGTAAAACGCAAAGCAGAAAAGAATGCATTTTATCGCGGCGTACCATTCATCTGGTGCAGTAATAACCTCACCACTGCTTTCGCGATCCAATGCTACTGGTATGGCCAGCTAACTGCAAACAGGCAGTATGCAGAACTTGCACAGGCGAACGTAGACTGGCTGTTTGGCTGCAATCCCTGGGGTACGAGTATGGTGTATGGGCTTCCTGCAAATGGAGATACTCCTGTAGATCCGCATTCCGCTTTTACGCATATCGGCAAATATCCGATAGATGGCGGCCTGGTAGATGGGCCTGTGTATGGCACCATTTACGGTAATCTGATCGGGATAAGGCTGGCAGAGGAGGATGAATACGCCGCGTTTCAAAGCAGCCTGGTAGTGTACCACGATGATTACGGTGATTACAGTACCAATGAGCCTACCATGGATGGTACGGCGGTATTGATATACCTGCTGGCATTAAAGGAAAATGAAGGACTTACCACGGAAAAAGCCACACCCCGGCCAGCAAGATAGTGCGCTGCAGCCCACTGCGGAGCATGCGTAAGGCTTTGCGCATATGCTGCTCTACTGTGTTGACGGAAATGCCTGAGCGCTCGGCAATCTCTTTATTACTGAGTTCTTCGGCACGGCTAAGTAGGAATACCTGGCGGCATTTATCAGGTAGTTGCTGAATGGCGTCTGACAACTGGTGCGCCAGTTCTTTATGAGACAGGTAGGATTCCACATCGTTACCCTGCGCGGCAGGGCGTGTTTCCTGGAAGATCTCGTATCTGTGGTGGATAGACTGGCGGTGGATGTAGTTCAGTACCCGGTTGCGCAAAGCGGTGAAGATATATGCCTTAAAGGAAGTGTGTATTTCGAGCCGGTCTTTTCTTTCCAGTAGTTCGAGGAATACTTCCTGAACAAATTCCCGGGCCATTTCACGGTCGCCGGTTTTTTCGTACGCTTTCTTCAATAACATCACTGCATACCTTTCGTACAACGTCTCAAACGCTGATTGGTCGCCGTGTTTCCAACGGTCCAGGAGAAGAGTATCGTTATGTTGCGATGTATGTGGAATAGAAGCGGGGAGTTTAGCGCAAGTTAAATGTAAGTAAAAATAAGCGCTAATTACAAAGTGAAACCCGGGAAAAATATTTTTTTAAAGCGGATAACGGCAGATGTTTTATTGTTTGTCCTATACGGTAACCGACGCATCAAACCACTTTTATGAGCGTGACCGACATCAGGCAATTATTGGAAAAATATCAGGCTGGCACATGTACGCCGGAGGAGCTGGAAGCGCTGGAAGCGTGGTACGAAAACTTTCGTCATCCCGATGTAGCTGATATGAAATGGGAGGCAGACGAGGTGCTTACGGCTTCGCTCATGCAGGATTTTAAGGAGATGCAGCGCCGCAAGGAAAAGTTGTTCCGTAGTAATGGCCGGAGCAACTGGTGGAAAGCCGCAGCAGTGATAATACCCCTTGCCGGTATCGGCACATTTATGTGGATGAGCCGCCCCTCGGCCACCACTGCCATTTCCGGGCCGGTGCTGGCAGAAGTACCAACCAGGCCTGACAGTAAACGTTTCATCCTGCTGCCTGACAGTAGTACCGTGGTACTACGGGAGGGCAGCACCCTCTTATATCCCGCAGAATTCAGTGATGGTGAGCGGGTAGTAACACTCACCGGCGAAGGGTACTTCGACGTGCGTGAGCAGCCCGGTAAGCCCTTCCGTATACGGTCAGGCAAATTGCTGACCACGGTACTCGGTACCGCCTTTTCCATCAAAGCCTATCCCGGGCAGGAGCATGTAACGGTGACTGTTAGCCGTGGAAAAGTGAAGATTGAAGAACAGGAAAGCAACAGGCTGCTGGGCATTCTCGGGCAGGATCAGCAGATCGTTTATGAAAACGCGGCATCCGTGGCGGAAACCCGCCCGGTGAAAGCGGAAGAAAGTGTGGCATGGCTAAAAAAGGGAATGGATTTCAATTCCGTTCCATTCGGGGACATTGCTCAGCAAATCTCAGAACAATACCAGGTGAAAATAGAATTTGCCAGCAACGAGCTGCGCAATTGCAGGATACGCGCCACATTTGATGGAACGGAAACGTTGGATCAGGTGCTGTTTGTGTTATGCACTGTGCGCAATGCAACCTATACCCATCGTGGCAACACGGTGATAATCAGCGGAGAAGGCTGTCAGTACGAAGGAGATGCCCCCGCCAACTAACAAATCAGGAAAAAGAAAGAAGGAAGCTAACATCGATCGGTAACCAAAATCATTTATCATGAATCGGATCTTGCCCAGGCCCCCGTGCCTGGGCCTGTAACGAAAAACCCCTCCGTACTGTGGCAGGTCGGGAGGGGATCGTCTAAAACGTAAACAGCCTGAAAGGCTGATTCTTCATCATTTTAAACTATTGCAAGTTATGCAAAAATCAGCGGTTTTTGCTACTGGCCGGCTTATGCCGTTACTGTACAAAGCGGTTTATTCCACGCAAATGCGTTTTGTTATGAGATTTAGTCTCTCACTCATCCTGTTCATGGCAATGGGGCTGCAGTTTCTGGTAGCTTCCCCATTAAAGGGCCAGGCACTGGATGATAAGAAAATCACGATGGAAGCCACCAATATCACGCTTGAAAGGGCGCTGGTACAAGTGGAGAAACTCTCCGGGTTCAGGGTTGCCTTTGCGACAGAGAAAGTACTGCGCCATCAGCGGGTATTTATGCCTATGGGCACTCGTAGCGTGAGCGCCACGTTACATTCCCTGCTTACCCAAACGGGATTGGAATACCGTTATTCGGAGAATACCATTATGATTGTGCCCCAGCCTGAAGGAGCTACTCCGGTTCCTGCTAAACCAGCCGTAGTGGCAGACTCACTGAAGCCTGTGCGTGGTAAGGTATTGGATGAAACCGGTGGTCCTATGCCCGGCGTATCTGTCCGCGTTAAAGGATCTACCCGCGGTGTTTATACCGATGGTACCGGGGCTTTCAATCTTCAGGCTTCCAATGGTGAAGTGATCGTGTTCAGTTCTATCGGAGCGATCCAGCAGGAGCATACCGTTGCAGGTACGGCTGCCCTCTCCATAGTGATGAAGGCGGATAACCGTAAGCTGGAAGATGTGGTAATCGTAGGTTACGGCTCTCAGAAGAAAGCGAACCTTACCGGCGCCGTTTCTACCGTAGATGTGAAACGTTCTTTGGAAGCGCGCCCTATTTCTGATGTGGGCCGTGGCCTGCAGGGGGCTGTTCCCGGCTTAACCATCACCACTGCCAGTGGCGATCTTGGCCGTAACCCCAGCATCCGCCTGCGTGGCATGACCGGTTCACTCAATACCGGAGGCAGTGGTACAGAACCACTCATCCTGGTAGATAACGTGGAAATACCCAGCCTGCAAATGGTAAATCCGCAAGACATTGAATCTATCTCAGTACTGAAAGATGCTGCTTCTACTTCCATCTATGGTGCCCGTGCCGCATGGGGCGTAGTATTAATCACTACCAAAAGCGGGAAGAAAGGCGCGCCTTCAGCCATCAATTATTCCAATGTATTTTCATGGAGTAAGCCTACCACATTACCGCAAGTAGCAGGTGCTGCGGAATGGGTAGAGGCTGTACTTGAAACACTTCGCCGTTCCAGCAGAAATTCTAATATCGTTTCTTTCCCCGACCTCGTTGTGGGTATGCGGTACGATACTGCGAGCATTCGGAAAATCCGTGAATGGGAACGTTTATATGGTGATAAAGATTTAGGGGACGAAATGGTAGAAGGCCGTGACTATGAAATGATCGGTGGTGAATTTCACCCCTACCGGCCATTTGACCCGGTTAAAAAGTACATGAAGAAATATGCATTATTGCAGAAGCACGACCTCTCTTTCAGTGGTGGCGGAGATAAAACGCAATATCACCTGGGGCTGGGTTATCTGAATCAGACAGGTATGCTGAATTTTAAAACAGATAAATTTGATCGTTACAACGCATCACTCAATGTGAATTCTACAGTGAATGAGTGGATGGATATCCGTGGGAAAATGATGTTCTCCCAATCTACACTGCGCACTCCTTTCATCTTCGCAGCTGCGGTATATAACCCGTGGTATTACCTCTATCGCTGGCCGCGTACTTACCCCTACGGTACCTACCAGGGCAAAGGCTTCCGTAATGCAGTTACCGAATTGCAGCAGGCCAACATGAATAAGCTGACTTCAAATTTCCAGCGGGTACAAATCGGGACTACTCTCCGCCCCATTAAAGGGTTAACAGTGGACCTGGATTATACCTATTCAACTACCAATACCCGTAACCACGAAGTGGGCGGTACTACTTCCGGTATAGATTTCTGGAGTGGCAGCTTCATTTACAGGGAGAACTTCCAGAACGTTTCCTTTAACACAGTACGGCAGTCATCATCCTTCAATACGATGCATACCGGCCGGGGATTTGCAACCTATCAATATGACCTTCGGAAGGATCACCACTTCAAAGCCATGGCCGGTTTGGATGTGGATCTGTTTGAAAGAGGTTATCAATCTGCGGAAAGGAAAGGCCTGATAGATCAGAATATGGGCCAGTTGCCACTGGCAATTGGTGATCAGCTCGTTGATGGCAGCGCCGGGCATTGGGCTACCAATGGTTATTTTGGCCGTATCAACTACGATTATAAAAACAAATACCTGTTGGAAGTGAACGCCCGGTACGATGGTTCGTCCTGGTTCCCGCGTAAAGACCAATGGGCTTTCTTCCCGTCGGTATCAGCAGGATGGGTGGTAACGGAAGAGAATTTCATGAAGGGAATACAGTCTACCCTTTCATTTATGAAATTCCGCGGGTCTTACGGTGAAGTGGGTAACCAAAAGTTAGGTAATACTTACAACCGCTTCCTTGCCACTATGTCTCCCAGTAATTCAAACTGGCTGTCTGGCGGTGTTAATCAACAAACCTTTTCTGTGCCGGGCCTGATTTCCGAATCACTCACCTGGGAAACGATTAAAACGCTGGATCTGGGATTGGATACCCGGTTTTTCGATAGCAGGTTTGGGGTAACCTTCGATTGGTACAGGAGGAGAACGACCGATATGATAGGACCCACCGTAACCGCCCCCTCCACACTCGGCGCCGGTGCTCCTTTGCTTAATTTCGGCGTATTGGAAACCAGAGGCTGGGAACTATCGATAGACTGGAGCGAGCGGTTTGAGAATGGGCTGGGCATCAATGTTATGGCTTCACTTACCGATTTCCAGGAACAACTGACTAAATACATCAGCCCTACCAGAGGCATTAATGCTAACTATGAAGGGAAGATGATCGGAGAGATCTGGGGTTATCATACAGACCGTATTTTCCAGGAGAGTGACTTTACGAAAAAACCTGATGGAAGTTACGAAAGTAAGGGAGGGATTCCCGATCAATCCGCGTTGGAACGTGGCAGCATATGGTTCCGCTACGGTCCTGGTGATATTAAGTATGTAGACCGTAATGGAGATGGAAAAGTAGATTGGGGTGCTGAAACTGCAGACGACTTTGGCGACCTTTCTGTGATCGGTAACTCCACTCCACGCTACCAGTACAGCCTGCGTGTAGGAGCTGACTGGAAAGGATTTGAACTGAGTGTATTCCTGCAAGGTGTAGGCAAGCGTGAACTCTGGCCCGGCGGCCCGATTGCCATCCCTGGTTTCCGGAATACGGAATCATGGTTCGAGCACCAGATGGATTACTGGACGCCTACAAATACAGAGGCTTACTATCCCCGCCCCACGAACCATGCGCAGAATGAAAGCATCCATAACTTCAACAGGCAAACCAAATATTTGCTGGATATGAGCTACCTCCGTGTGAAGAACATCACTATCGGATACCGATTGCCACAATCCATCATCAGCAAGGCCCGCTTCAAATCCGCCAGGGTATTCCTGACCGGGGAAAACCTGCTGACGTTTGATAAGCTTGATATTCCTATCGATCCCGAAGTAGATTATACCGCAGAACAGGCAAATGACAGGGCTACTTTCGGGCGGGTATATCCTTATCGTAAGGAATATTCCGCAGGCGTTCAACTTACTTTCTAATTCGCTCAAATCTGACAGGATATGAAACTCAAAATATTAACCCTTGCGCTTACGGCTTTACTGGTTGCCGGTTGCAAAAAGGAATTCCTTACCAGGCTGCCGAAAGATCAGCTGGTTGATGAAACATTCTGGACTAACGAAACCAACATCAGGTCTTTTGCCTTCCGGTTTTATGCCGATTACTTTTCCGGTTACGGAACTGGGTACACCTGGCGTAATTACTTCTATGTAGGACAAAGCCTGAACGACGATTTTTCACCTACCACACCCGTTGGCTTCACCAAGCAGGTACCGGTATCCAGCGGTAACTGGAGTTTTGTCAAAGTGCGGGACGCTAACTACATGATTGCCCGTGTATCAGGTATGCAGAACCTGGACGCTGTTGCCAAAAACCATTGGCTGGGCGTAGCCCGATTCTTCAGAGCCATTGCTTACTCAAACCTGGTGAATAATTATGGAGATGTGCCGTACTACGACCGTCCGCTTGATATCACCGACCTGAAAGAGCTGTACAAGGCGCGCGACAGCCGCACTTTTGTTATGGACAAAGTGCTGGAAGATCTGAATTTCGCCGCTGCCAATGTAAAGGCGGTGGATGGTGAAAAAGGACTTACGGTTACCAAATGGGTAGTGCTCGCATTTATGTCGAGGTACATGCTGTTTGAAGGTACATGGCAAAAGTATCACCTGAGTAACGATACCAAAGCCGCCGTGTACCTTGAAAAGGCTAAGTGGGCAGCCAGGCAGGTGATGGATGGAGGTGGGTATTCCTTCTCGCATTCTTACCGCGAATCATTTAACTCACTCGATCTTGCGTCTAATAAGGAAATGATTATGTATCGTTCCTATATTACCGCTATGGTCACACACTCCATGATGAGTTATGTGAATCTGGAAGCGCAATCAGGCGTAAGTAAGGATCTGGTAGAAGCCTATGTATGTTCCGACGGATTACCAATTACTCTTTCTCCCCTGTATAAAGGAGATAAAACGTTAACAGATGTATTGGCCGATCGTGATCAGCGCCTGGGTCAAACTATCAGTCCTGAGTTACGGCCCCTCGGCTCCAAAGGCCGTTACAACAACATGGGAGTTTCCACATCAGGATATGCCACCAGGAAGTTCCTGAATGAGGCTGTACGTGATAAGCCCAGTGGCCTGAGCAATACTAATGATTCCGATGCCCCGGTGATCAGGTATGGAGAAGTACTGATGAACTATGCTGAAGCATGTGCTGTATTAGGAAGCATTACCCAGGCAGATCTGGATGCCTCCATAAATGTGCTGCGCGCCCGCGCAGGAGTGGCTGCTTTGCAGGTAATAGGCACCCAGGCGGCAGTGGGTGGGGCAGCATACGATGACCCAGGCCGTGATACAGACGTTTCAGGTATCCTCTGGGAGATCCGTCGTGAACGCAGGGTAGAACTGAGCATGGAAGGCTTCCGCCTCGATGATCTGCGCCGCTGGAAGAAACTGAATTACCTCGATACGGAACTTCGCCCAAACATCAACCGTGGTGCGTGGATCAAAAGATCCGAATGGGTGCAGCCCGATGGCAAACCCTGGCTGGTAGATGTAACACTAACCGGTGCGGATGAGGGTTATATTATTCCTTCAGTTTCTGCTCTGGCACACAGGAAATTCGACAATGCGCGCGTATATTTGGACCCAATACCTTCCGACCAGATTAAGATCTACTCCGACAGAGGTTATCATCTGGATCAGAACAAGGATTGGTAATCCAAACCAAACGATTCAAAATGCTGTTAGCGCTCACACAGGCCCGTATCCTGACGGGTACTAAAGACATCACAGGCGAGGCCCTGTTGCTGGAGAACGGAAGAATACTGGGGCTGGTTAGCGAAAACAGCATTCCATCTGACTATTATATTATCCATCACCCCGGCATGACTATCGTGCCGGGATTGCTGGACCTGCAGATCTACGGAGGAGGAGGCGTTCTGTTTTCAGACGCTCCCTCCTCCGCTGCTTTATATGAAATGGCTGCCGGTCTTGTGAAAACCGGTACTACAGGCTTCCTCATCACCCTTGCCACCAACAAGCTGGATGTGTTCGAAACTGCAATGGATGTAGTTGCCAACAATCCGCACCCTGCTGTACTGGGCCTCCATCTCGAAGGGCCATACATCAACCCGGTAAAACGTGGTGCTCATATTGCAGCCTGCATCCGGAAGCCGGAACGCAAAGAAGTGGAAGCCCTGCTCAAACGAGCGGCCGGGACCGTAAAAATGATGACCCTCGCACCTGAAATGTGTACCCCTGATATCCTGCAGCTCCTGCTCGATCATGGTGTAGTACTTTCAGCAGGACATAGCAATGCCACTTTTACAGAAGCCATGGCCGGGTTTGGTGCAGGCATCCGTACCGCCACACACCTGTTCAATGCCATGAGTCCTTTCCATCACCGTGATGTAGGGCTTCCCGGGGCAGTGTACCAGTCCGGTGCATTTGCCAGCATTATCCCCGATGGTATTCACGTCAGCTACGAAGCGCTTACGATCAGCAAAAAGATCATGGGAGAAAGGCTTTTCCTTATTACCGACGCGGTGGAGAAAAACGAAGGTGCCTATCCGCACATACGGCAGAACGATCGGTTTACATTGCCCGACGGTACCCTTTCCGGCTCGGCTATTACGATGGCTGAAGGTATCCGCAACTGTGTGCAGCATGTGGGTATTTCACTGGAAGAGGCTGTGCGTATGGCTACGGTATACCCTGCTAATGTAATGGGGTATAAAGATATCGGCGCCATCCGCGCAGGATATCGCGCTAACCTCACCCTGTTAGACGAAGCAGGAAACAACGGAGGTGTGTATATCGACGGGCAATTCACTTTCTGACATACAGATTAATTTTAAGTTGATGAAACGAAAACGGGCAGGGAACAAAAGTTCCTGCCCGTTTTTACTTTTGGAATAACGCGGTTAGTGCGTTGCCGGGATACTTTCAAATGCCGGCGTTTTCAGTTCTGCACAGATTACTGCCGCCATGGCAGGTGTGCGGAGGTAAAACGTGTCGGGGAAAGAATCGCAGGGAAACGTGTCGCTTGGGAAAGAGTCGCATGGGAAGGTGTCTTTCTCATACATAGTTACCGGGCGGGTTTTACCGGAAATGTTTCCGCTGCCGCCGAACGCCATCAGGGCACCCAGGCAGGCAAACAGCAGGCAGGGTAAAAGCATGGATTTTTTCATGGAGAAAAGGTTTTAATAATCTTATAGACGGGGTGGCCGGTAATGAAAGTTGGGTCAGCGCCCGTATTTCCGGAAAAAATAGCGGAGGTGCAGGGAAATGGAATGTTTACCGGGATAGGAAGGAGATGGAGTGTTTAGTTCCCCCCTTGCACCGCTTTCCAGTAACCGGATATTATACTGGAAGCCAACACGCCAGAGCGGTGTTATCTTGTAATCAGCCCCGGCGTGCCCCCCCATTCCCATCTGCCCGGGTATCATGGACTTGCGGAATTCGGGTGTCCCTTTAACGTCAGTGTGTACCGGTATAATGGTGGTCGAAAGTATTAATGTAGTATCCTTCCCGCCATGGTAAATGCGGTATTGGAGGCTTATGCCCGACGAAATTTCCCACTTACGCCACTCCTTCACCACCAGAGCACCGGCAATAATATAGGCCGTATTACGTACCGTATAACGGGTGATACCACTGTCTGCCTTATAAGAAGCTCCAGTGTCACGGGAATTGAGTTTATAGTACCGGAAGTTAAAATCCGTTGCACTACCCGTCAGATATTGTGCTCCGGCAAAGGAGCGGAGTAGCAGCTGCTTACCCAGGGGAAATGAATATTCTGCCATCAGTCCGCCGCCATAGAAGTTCCCGGAGCCAATGGTGCCCATAGCACGAATGCTAAGATTACCCGGAACAGGAACCCAATGCCTGGTTCGCGGGGTAAACGGGATGTATGACGGTGGTGTAATGGAAGGGAATTGCTGTAATGCCCTTCCGTTAATAGCCGTAAGTTGCCAGCCGGACACTTTGCCGGTATGTGGTACTGTGAAGGTATTAGCTGCATCCTCAGTTAAAGTGCTGCCGGGAGCATACTGCTGATTATTCATGAGTTGTCTATCAGAAGCGGTTGACTGGCCGGTTGCGTTCGACGTCATTCCAGATTCTCCTTTACCAGTTATTTGCTGAATACCGCTGTATTTCCCCTGACCGGGATTTCCGGATGAGGAAGGAGCGGAGACCTTTCCCTGGGGAGGCGGCTGATTATTACGGGTTACAGATTCATGCAGCGGCTTACCCGGAACTGTACTATGTGTGGATATCCGGAAAGTATCCGAGGCAGGGCTGGCAGGTTTTCCAGCGCTATTCTCCGGATTTTCAACTACTTGAAATGGCCATTGAAACGATGTTTTGTGCAGCTTGCCAGAAACCGGGAAGTAAGTGTGCACGGAATCCGTAATATTGATACGCTCCTTGTAAGCTATTGCTTCATGCTGATCACTACTCAATGGAGCCTTCTGCAACGATGTATTTACCGCTTTCTCTGGGTGCATGTTTTGAGTAAGAACTGCCTTTGGTTCGGGGATAGCCGTTTCCAGCCATAATACGGCAGCGGTGAGGCCCACCAATGCCGCGGTTTCCACCAACATCGGCAAGTTGCCCCCTCCTTTACCCGGATCCGATTCCTGACCTGATATAGCCTCCGGATTATCAGGGATCGTGTCCAGTGTGGCACACAACTGATCCCACGACGCTTCTTTTTCGGAAGGGTCTGCAACCAACGGCTCCTGGTTTGCAGCGGCCGCTTTTAGCATTCGTTCAATATCTGGCAAACGGTTACGCATTGCGTTTGATCAAAAATTCCTTTAATAGCCGCTTTCCCTCGGAAACATGCCATTTGGATGTTCCCGTGCTGATACCCAGCATGGCGGCAATTTCTTTATGGGAATACCCCTCGATAACAAACAGGTTTACCGCCATCCGGGTGGCCGGTGGCAAAAAACGTAGCAGTTGCAACAATTCCTGGTAAGCAGCAGGCTCGTTTTTATCATGTACCTCCGTTTCCGGAAGTAACGATGTTTCGGCCTGCAGCCGCAGCTTGTTCTGCCGGAAGTAATCGGCAGCTGAATGGTGCATAATGCGCCGAAGCCAGCCTTCAAAACTCCCCGTCCCGTTAAATTGTGTTATCCTGGTAAATGCTCTCAGAAAACCATTGTTGAGTATGGTGACAGCCGCGTCCTGATCCTGAAATGTCCGCTTTACAACCATCATCATGCGGTCGTAAAAATGCATGTACAGCCGCTCCTGGCTCAAACGATCCTGCCGCCTGCAGCCATCCAGCCAGGCGGAAAATTCCTCCGGCAACGGTTGCGCCGGTTTTGTGATATGTGAATCATGGGTAGACAAGGACGCTATGATGGTATAGACATCCCATTTTTGTCCGGAGGTTGGGTAGGTGGGGAAAAATTATTTTCGGGTAACAAGGTAGTTATAGTCGTTCAGCAGTGTTTCCAGGAACTCCAGCGCCGGCATATCAGTCTGGATCTGCAGTACTTCTTTGATTTTGAAGGAGATACGTTCTGCCATTACGTAGTCTTTGCTCCGCTGCGTACTGTCGATCACTGATTTTATCTTGCTGAGATCCCGGTCAGACAGGCGGAGGATCTGGGGGAAAGTGGCCTGATAGTTATCTTGTGCGATTTCCCGGAAAATGGTATCCTCCAGCCTGTGGCGTTGCCTTGTACGTACCAGTATGGTGCCCGCAGCCATATCACCAAGGCGCTGGTTAAGCGGGGAACGTAAAACCATTACGATGGGGATCATACCGATGATGAGTACCATCAGGGCCGTAAAAGGTGATGTTTCGGAGAGGATAGCGCCAATGAGAAGCATCGACAGCAGTGGAGACTCTATCAGGCGGAACATCCAGCGTAACAGCACCTGGCTGATGCTGGGAACATTGCCCATAAGACTAACTACTTTCACATCCATGATCCGCTTGCCAAGGCTCTGGCCCCGCATCAACAGCTCGGATATGAGATAATATAAGGATATTGGGATGCCGATCACCAGGGTCAATACCACATTATTGGTCTGAGAATCAAAATCCGCTTTATTAATCAGGTAAAGTGCAACTAAAACATATGCCCCCCTGATCAGCAGGTCGAGCAGGTAAGCCACGAGGCGCCGGCCCATATCGGCAGCCTCAAACTCAAGATCTATGTTGAATACGGTAGGGATTTTAATATTAGGCATTATCAAATTTAAAATTTATTATATTTTCACTCCGTTATTTTTTATCTCCGGTACCGCATGAGAGAATCTTCATTCATTAAACGTAACCTTGTCCGCTGGAAGAAAATCCGGGAAGAGCCCACCGAAGACCCGGATGTGATGGCAGAACGGTTTACTTCCCTCGTAGACGATCTTGCCTACGCCAAAACATTTTACGCGCACAGTAAGGTGACCGGGTATATTAATGGGATGGCCGCCGCCATTTTCCAACGTATATATCGCGACCATCAGGGCGACAAGGACCGATTCCGTAATTTTTTCCGATATCAGCTACCGCTGCTTATCCGGAAGCATCACCGTATTTTCCTTTTTACGTTTTGCTATTTCCTCCTGTTTTGCATTCTGGCCGCATTTTCATCTGCTCATGACGATACGTTTATCCGCGGCGTGCTGGGTGATGATTATGTGAATATGACGGAAGAGAACATTGCCGCCGGAGATCCTTTCGGGGTATATAAAGATGAAAACCCCTGGCTGATGTGGCTGCGGATCGGATTCAACAACATCCGTGTATCCATGTTCTGCTTCGTGAGCGGAATACTTTTTTCGGCTGGTACTTTGTGGGTGCTGTTCAGGAACGGTATTATGCTTGGCTCGTTCCAGTATATGTTTTTCGCGAAAGGGCTCGGGCTGCAGTCTGTACTCGTAATCTGGATACATGGCACCTTGGAGATCTCGTCTATCGTGATTGCCGGAAGTGCCGGGGTAATTATGGGTAACAGTCTGTTGTTTCCCGGTACCTATTCCCGCAAGGAGTCCCTGAAGCGGGGTGCACTGGAAGGTGTAAAAATCATAACAGCGTTAGTACCCATTTTTGTGGTGGCTGCCTTCCTCGAAAGCTTTGTGACCCGGCATACCGAGATGCCCATGGCCATCAGCATCTTCATCCTTGCAGCTTCAGCAATATTTATGATCTGGTATTTTGTATGGTATCCCATTCGTGTGCAGAAAATGGGCTACCGCCTCGATATGGACAGCAAACTGATTAAACCCGCCGCCGCATGAACATGTTGAAGACAGTGCTGCTCCTCATACTGTTGGCGGCCAGCGGTAACGCAGTGGCGCAGCAACCTTCCCGGCAGTCCGATACCATGGAATATCGGATGCTCGACTCTGCTGATGCCGATAATATTGCATTACCTAATGATGATCTGGCTGAATCTACGATCGATACCGGAATATTAAATGGAGCGGATGGTGAAGATGTGGAAATGGACGAAGAGAATATGACGATTGCAGATAAAATGCGTCATGGGTTAATCCCGCATTCCCTGTACGACCGCCAACCTGTTGATGGTTTCGATGAGAGCTCGCAGATGCGCCTTACCCCGCGTAACCCTGATTCTGCCGCACTGGCAAAGATCAGAAATGATAAGGATTTCCAATATCCGCCATATAAACCTACGGGAGACAGAAGGCCGCAATGGCTTAAGAACATTGCGGCATGGGCAGCGGCGAATTTTGATAATATCCGGATTGCATTTTTCTGTTCACTGGGCCTTCTGCTGATCGTTGCTATCATCCTCTTCATGAATAAGAACGATATCCCCGTTTTCAGATGGAGGTCAAGGAAGAAAAACTTACCAGGTGAAACTGTAGAAGAGGTTACTGTGGCCGACCTGGAGGAGATGGCCCGCCTCGCACGAAGTGCAGGGCAGCTGCGGGAGGCGGTTCGTTTACGGTACCTGCATACCCTTCAGTTGCTGGAAAGCGCCGGACTGATTGCCAGAGCGAAAGACAAAACGAACATGGATTACCTCCGCGAGCTGGGGCGTACCACTTTCCATCAGTCATTTGCCGCCATCACACTGCAATATGAATACGTTTGGTACGGGAAGATGCCGCTCAGCGAATCACAGTTCGGACGGGTAAACGCAGCTTTCGACGATTTTAAACATTCCTTATCCAATCAACCGCAGTGAGAAACCGCAACATCATCATAGGACTGATATTGGTCATCGTAGCGCTGTTTGTACTGATGCTGTTGGGGATCGGGCATTTTGCCGCCCCCGTACTCAGCAGAGGGCAAGATGCGCGATATATCCGTTCAGCGGTGCATTATGGCAATAAAAGCGAAACTGCATATGGCTGTAAAGCCGCTTATTCCCTGCTCGACGGTTATTTCAACGGCCGCTCACCACGCAGCGTAACACGCCCTTTCGCCTATACCTACCGCAAAACCAAAAACCTTGAAGGCAATAATTCAATTTACATTGCAGTAGCCACTCAGCTTCACCTCACAGAGAAGGATGCTGAAGACATGGCGGCTTACGTATACAATGGTAATCAGCTTGTATTGGTCGTTGAAAGCACCGATTCATTGCTGGAGAAAACATTCGGGTTCAAAACATCGGAATCAACTTTCGAAATAGAACCTTCATCAGCTGTTCAGCGTTTTGTGAATCCTGCTTTTGCTCCTGATACCGTGTTTTCGGGGAAAGGCCTCCCTATGAACAGTCATTTGCTGCTGGAGGAGAGCGATACTGCCGTTGTCACGGTCCTGGGCAATAATGCACAGCATCAGCCAAACTTCTTCCGCATACAGCATGGTGAAGGGCAGGTTTTCGTATTGCTTAATCCAATGGCGTGGACCAACTCCTGGCTGCTGGAGAATGATAATGTACAGGCTCTGGGCTGGCAAATGGCTTACCTGCGTATGCATGCTGATCATGTGTATTGGGATGAGTTTTACAAATACCAGAAGTCGGCCCGCACTTCCGATAACTTCTCCGATATGCAGGTGATGCTCAAACACCCGCCACTGAAGTGGGCGCTTTGGCTGAGCATTTTGCTGCTGGGGCTTTACATCTTCAGCGAAAGCAAACGTCGGCAGCGTATTATCCCTGATATGCCGAAGCTCCGTAATAACTCGCTTGACTTCGCGGAAACCCTCGGCCGCCTGTATTACCTGCATCACAACAATACCAATCTGGCTCAGAAAATGGCCCAGCACCTGCTCGAATACATTCGGCAGCATTACTTCCTCAATACCGCACAGATCAATGCCGAATTTATTACCGGGCTGTCCCGTAAATCAGGACATCCGCGGGAATTCATCGAAGGCATGATGCAAATGGTGATGGACGTGCGCCTGGGCGGACATGTCGATGATGAATACTTACATAATTTTTATAACAGCATCAATCAATTCTATCAAAATTCGAAATAATGGATATTAACACCTTTGAGCCGCGTACCGACCTGGCCGACCTCCACGAGGCCGTTGCAGCCATCCGCAGCGAGATCGCCAAAGTAATTGTAGGGCAGCATCAGCTGATAGACTTGCTGATGACGGGAATGCTGGCCAATGGGCATATACTGGTGGAAGGCGTCCCGGGAGTCGCCAAAACACTGGCTGCCAAATTGCTGGCAGGCACGATCGACGCGAAATTTTCCCGTATTCAGTTTACCCCTGATCTTATGCCGGCCGACGTGCTGGGAACGTCCATCTTCAACCCGCAAAGCAAGGAATTCGAATACAAGAAAGGTCCCATTTTTGGTAATATCATCCTGATCGATGAAATCAACCGTGCCCCGGCTAAAACACAGGCAGCGTTGTTTGAAGTAATGGAAGAACGGCAAATCACCAACGATGGTGTGTCGCACAAACTGGATGCTCCTTTTATGGTAGTGGCCACACAGAACCCCATAGAGCAGGAAGGTACTTATCGCCTGCCGGAGGCCCAGCTGGACCGTTTCCTTTTCAAAGTGGAAGTGAAATACCCTTCCCTGCAGGACGAAATAGGCATCCTCCAGTCGGCCAATGAACAAGGGGGCGATCATGCCGCCGTGCAGCATATGAAGCCGGTGGTGAGTGCATCTACCGTGATCCGCCTGCAACAGAAAGTACGCACTATCCTCATGGAAGAAAAACTGCTCAACTATGTGGCTGCACTGGTGAACCAGACACGCAACAATCCCGGTATTTACCTCGGAGCATCGCCCCGTGCTTCCATTGCAGTCATGAACTGCGCCAAGGCCGTGGCAGTAATGAACCGTCGTGATTTCGTAACGCCCGACGATGTGGTATACATACTTCCACATGTATTACGCCACCGTATCATCCTCACGCCAGAGCGTGAAATGGAAGGCATTACCCCAGATGAAGTCATCGCAGAAATTCTCAAAGCTGTAGAAGTACCCAGATAACATGCAGTTACTCCGTTTTTATCAATCGCTTTTCTTCCGCAACCGCCTGTATCTCGCACTGGGTGTACTGGTAATTGTGTTCATCATCGGGTTCTTCCTCCCGTTTGCTTTCCTGCTGGGTTTGATTGGCTCCGCGGTATGGCTGGCTTTATTGCTGGTGGATCTCTTCATCCTGTATGCCCCCCGCCGGCCGATACAGGCCAGCCGGGTAATGGCCGATCGTTTCAGCAATGGCGACGAAAACCCGGTGCAATACCTGCTGCAAAGCCGGTATGGATTTCCCGTATGGGGCGAAGTGATGGATGAGCTGCCCGTTCAGTTTCAGCGGAGGGATTATACGTTGCCCTTCAGGCTTAGCACCGGAGGCGATGCGCAGCTGCGGATGACGTTGCGCCCGGTAGAAAGAGGAGGATATGCATTCGGAGATTTACATGTATATATCTGGAGCGCATTTGGTTTGGTATGCCGCCGTATCACGCAGCCGCTTGCCCAAACCGTAAAGGTTTATCCTTCCTACATGCAGCTTCGCAACTTCGAGCTTTTCTCCATTAAGCATAAACTGAACGAACTGGGTGTTCACCGCCGCCGGGTGATCGGGCACAGCATGGAGTTTGATCACATTAAAGAATATATCCGCGGCGATGATGTGCGTACACTCAACTGGAAAGCCACGGCACGCCGTGGTAACCTGATGGTGAACAGCTACACAGAAGAACGTTCTCAGCTTGTGTATTGCGTGATCGATAAAGGCCGTACCATGAAGATGCCCTTTGGCGGACTCACCCTGCTCGACTATGCCATTAATGCCACACTCGTTTTCAGTAATGTGGCCATGCAGAAAGGAGATAAATCAGGTCTGATTACTTTCACCGGTAAACAAACAGAAGTGCTCCCTGCAAGCAATAAGAAAATACAACTCAGCAAAATTCTGGATCAGCTGTATGCCCAAAATACCGACTGGATGGAAACTGATTATGAGCGCCTGGGTGTACACCTGCGGGCTTCATTATCACAACGCTCGTTCCTGATGCTTTTCACCAACTTTGAATCACTCTCCGGAATGCAGCGGCAATTACCTTACCTGAAGCAGCTCGCCAAATACCACATCCTGCTCGTTGTGTTCTTCGAAAACACGGAACTGAAAACGGTGAACGAAAAGCGGATGGAGGAAACAGAAGATATTTATATGCAGGTGATAGCACAGAAGTTTGCACACGAAAAGAAACAGATCGTACGGGAGCTGGCACATGCAGGTATCATGAGCCTGCTTACGGCTCCTGAACACCTGACTGTTAATGTGGTAAACAAATACCTGGAGCTGAAATCCAGAATGGTGCTTTAATCCCATCAGCCATCCTGTAAAAGAAGAAGCGCCGGCACGTTTGCAGATATGCAATTATGCCGGCGCTTCGTGTCTGGACAATTTTATTGACGGCGTCTCCCGCGATCGTTTGACTCTTCCTCCTCCGTTCCCAGCTCGAATTCTTTCGGCCCTTTTTTGCCCAGCTTAGTGAATTTGCGGATGTTGTAAGTAACGTTGAGGCTGAGGTAGCGCACGTTGCGGCGGTTGTTGGAAAACTGCTCGTAATCTTTCGTAAGCTCATAGAAGTTCCTTACGCTTGACCCGAAGATGTTTTCTACGGAGAACGCTACGTTGAGCTTGCGCTGGAACAGATTCACCTGTCCTTTCAGACCACTGCCAAAGCGTGCTTCCTGTTTACCCTGGGCATAGTAGCGCGGGCCATTGTACCGGAAATTCGCTGAAATATTGAACACCCGGATACGGTAACTGGTCCACACATTGAGGTGGCTGGTCCATCCGGAAACATGTGCGAATTTGTCACTCACTGCTCCCTGTCCATCTGCCCCACCATCAGTTTTGGTATCGTAGTAACGAAGGCCTCCGTTGATATTCAGCTGGAGGGCGCCTTTGTTATTATTAGTAGGCCGGAAGAAGTGGGAAGTAAGCGTTATATATGCGTTGTGATCACGGCGGGAGGCCAGGTTCACAAATGTGCTCTTATTAATGATAGTAGTATCGTTGATATACTGTACCTGTGTGTACCGTGAGATGATATCATCGGCATCCTGCTTTTCCAAACCAACTTTCATGGAATGCGATTTAACCTGAATGCTGTACTCTGCGCGGTAGTCTTTTGTGAAAGACGGGCGCAGGTTAGGGTTACCGGTACGGATATTGAAGCTGTCTGTCGTATTCACGAAGGGGTTCAGCTGGTCGGGCGTAGGCCGGTCCATATTCCGGGAGAAGTTGAACGACAGCTGCTGCTGTTTGTAATCGTACGTGAAATTCATACCGGGGGCGAAGTTCGTATACTTGAAAGGCACCCGGCTACGGAGAGAATCCAGCAGTGCTTCCTGGTTAAAGAACTGAATACCCGGATTGAAGCGCAGGTTAGCCCGGTGGTCTTTCCAGGGGCTGTAATTAATACCCACAGAACTCCTCACTTCATAAGTCTTATTGTTGAATTCGTTACCGGCAAATGTTTCCCGCGATTGCTGGCTGTTGTAGGAGAACCTGCCGGTGAAGTTATAACCCAGTTTGGGGTTGGACTTACCCGTGCTGGCATTTACGGCGTAGTTCTGGTTAAATGATGTATAGTCGGTGCTGAGGCGCGGAGCATCCAGCAGCTCATGATCGTTCACATTTTTCCGCTTCGCGATATTCTCGTTAGCCGATCCGCTAAGAGAAGCATCACCACTGAGATCATAGTATTTACCTTTTTCCAGCGGCTGGCGGAAGTGGATGTTGGTCCGCATACTGTAGTTACCGTTGCGCTGGTCATTGTTCTGAAGGGAAGTATCATCTGTGAGCGGATAGAGATAATCATTGTACCCTCTTCCTGTACCGCCCGATTTGGTGAAGTTGAAACCCGCTTCCAGTTTCTTATTACGCTGCTCGTATTCTTTGGAATAGTTCCAATCTGTAACAGCACGATAGCCATTACGTCTGTTTTCGTTTTCCTGGTTTTTGAGCATGGTAGGTTTATGGGAAGCATTGCTATTGATGGAATTGTTAGTACTGTTGCTGCCATCGCCCGTCCAGCCGAGGGTTACCGCGCCACGCAGAAATTCCTTGTCAGTGAATTTCCTTTCATACCGGGTGTTGAGGTTGTGGTTGAAGTTATAGCTGGTACGGAAATTCTTTTGGGAGAGATAAGAACTGTCGCCTCCCGCAGTTTTCGGGAAATAAGTGCGCTGCAGATAGCTGGAGTCGGAATTATATTGACCGTTATTGAAATAGGTGACCTGGAAGGGGGCGAGGTTGAGGTTGTAACGCATTTTAGCGTTGAGGTTACGCCGACTGTCCACCCCGGCGGTTACCGCAGCAGAATAGCCGCGGAACTTCACTTTCCGGGTAATGATATTGATATACCGGATATTGTTGCGGCCTTCCACCAACGCCTGTTCTGCATCTACGGCATCGGGCGGTACTTTCAGTACTTCGATCCTTTCAATCATAAAGGAGGGCAGGTTGTTGAGGTAGCTGTTGGCATCCATGCCGGTTTGAGCAACGGGCTTATTATCGACATAAAACCGTACCTGGTCCTTTCCTTCCATGGTGATATTATTGTTCGCATCGATCGTAACCCCGGGAACATATTCGAGCAGTTCCATACCGGTACCTCCGGGTAGGAAGTTTTCGTCGGGGGTGAAGATGATGGAATCCTTGTTCATGGTGAACATCTTCTTCTGTCCTACCACTTCCACTTCTTTGAGGCTGCGGGTGCCGGTTTCGAGGATGATGGTGCCCAGCTCCCAATGGGGCCTTTCACCATTGAGTTTTACTTTGGTGAAATAGGGTGTAAAACCCATGGTGGCTACTCTTATAAGATAACTACCGTATGGCACCGGCTTCAGGACAAACGTTCCCTTCTCATCGGCGGCAACACCGTTGATGACGGTAGAGTCATCTTCGTTCAGCAGGGCTATGGTGGCGAAAGGGATCGGTTCTTTATTGCCGGTCTGTTGCACTTTCCCGCTGATGGCACCGGTTTCCGTATCCTTATTCGATGGGGGCTGCTGTGCGTAGGCTTCCTCAAAGGTGAACATACATCCGAGCCAGCAAAGGATACCGATAGCGGCGCCTATGCTGCTTTTTGGCGTGATTCTCATCTAGGTATAATATCTATAGGTTGATGCCGAAAAATACGACTCCATCGCCCGCCTGACATGGCTTTTACACCTGTGCAGGATTTACGGGATAAATGGTAATGCACATTTCGGTCTGGTAATTACGTGGTCCGTTCACATTGATAGACGTTATTAATCAGCCAAACGTTTAAGCAGAAGGGTGGATAATGGAAGAGCGGGGATTGTGGGAGATGGGCGGTAGGGAACAGTGCAGGACAGTCGCGTGGCCGCAACTGTCCTGCACTGTCTTATGAAATTAAATGGAGAGGTACGCTCCATCTACCGGGTAGTAGGAGCCGGTTACGAAAGATGCTTTGTCGGAACTAAGCCAGATTACGAGTTCAGCCACTTCTTCTGCCTTGCCAAGGCGGCCGATGGGGTGTTTGGAAACCAGCATTGCTTTCGCGGCTTTGTCCATTTGTTGCAGTAACGGGGTATCAATAAATCCGGGACCTACAGCGTTGATGCGCACCCCCTGTGAAGAGTATTCGGCACCTGCAGTTTGTGTGAGACCTACCACGCCATGTTTGGCTGCCGAATAACCTGCAGAATGCGGGAACCCCACCTGACCCAGAATGGAAGCCATATTCACAATGGCACCGCCACCGTTTTTCAGTATGGCCGGCAGCTGGTATTTCATGCAATAGAAAACGCTGGATAGGTTGATGGCGATCACCTTGTCCCATCCGCCTATGCTCATATCGCCCACCGGTGCGGCTTCTCCTCCTATTCCGGCATTGTTACAGGCATAATCGAGGCGACCGTAATGTTTGATGGTCTCATTCACGAGCTTTTCGCATTCCTCCGCCTTACTAACATCGCAGGCTACAAACTGCGCGTCGCCACCGTTCTTACGGATCTTTTCCACAACACTGTTGCCATGCTCCACGTTAATATCCGATACGATTACTTTAGCTCCATGCTTCGCATAAAGGAGTGCCGTAGCCTCTCCAATGCCGGAGCCTGCGCCGGTTACCAATGCCACTTTTTCGGAAAATAACTGTTCCATCATTTAAGTTTTAAAATGAATAATAGACAGGGTTACGAATGTGTAAGTGCAGTAGGTTTAACGTAAAATGGCCGGGGATTGTTTGTAGACTGCAAAGGTACGGGGTGGAGGTGTTAGAGAAATCCTAAGATTGAAAGGGTATAACATATTTGTGTCATATATGAGGCGGTGGATAATATTTGCGGTGATTTTCAGTTAATAGGAAGCTCATGAAGCGAAGAATGCGACTGTCTGCCCTGTTACGTTTACTACCTGCCCTCCTGCCATTTCACCAGGTGGCGCTGGCCCAGAACCTGGTCCCGAATCCCAGTTTCGAAGAGATTAATATCTGCAGGGAATATAGAGCACCATGTGCCCCTGTGGGTTGGGAAAATGTGGCACCTGCTACGCTGAAAATGAATTACAATTTTCACACGTACAAGAATGGGGCAGGTAATCAGATGATACGGCTTTTGGCCGGCAGCGATGCTTTTGCACGCAACTATGCTCAAACGAAACTCTTGTGCCCGCTTGAAAAAGGGAAGCGCTACCGCCTGTATGCCATTGTAGGTACCAATGCAGCATCTCCTGAGCTGGATTTTTACCTGTCTGATAAATATGCTTACCGGTATTACGGCGAAGCCATTGCCAACGTACCCCCTACATTAAAACTGCATGAACTTAATATCAGGAAAAAGGTCCCCCAATCGATCTTTTGGGCGATGGAAGCAGCGTTTACTGCAGAAGGTAACTGGCAGCATCTGTTAATGGGAGTCATGGCGAAAAGGGAATCAAGGGTAAGCAGGGGAAATGAATACGTTTACATAGACTCCCTCAGTATTGAACCGCTGGAACCGGGCCCGCTTTGTTCAGGAGCAGCTTTGGTGATGGATACACTCCGTACCCGCATCGACCGGCATACCATACCCGACGAGTTCTTTGGGCCTCGGGACGATTCTGTCCACGTCAGGCTGCACCGTAAATTGAAATGTATAGATATCGGGGTACCGGGAGCAGATATTTTCACGGCAGCCGGCCGCTCTGCAGACCCTGTGGCTGCGGCCCGGGTAGATTCCATTATTCGTGCCTATGAACCGGAAACGGGGCAACGGGTGGAAGTTACCGGGTTTTACTATCCACAGGACGGCCTGTACAACAAATCGATATCCGTTATTCAGGCGGAAAGAGTCAGGGAAGTACTCGTAAATAAATACGGATTCAACAAGGAGGAGATCGATGTAACGGCGGCAGGTAAGGCCCCGCCTTATAATCCTGATGGGGAAGATGGGCGGGAAGGGCGCAATTTCGTGAAGATTGCCTTTTGTGTAAAAGATACGAATACTGCGCCCATGGCGCCTCTTGTCGCAAAACCGACTCTGCAGCCCGATACGCTCATCATTCCGGACGTATTGTTCAGATTTGACCGTCACGAACTCAATCCGGCCCTTTTTAAATCGCTCGACAGTCTGGTAGCGAAGATTCCCCGCATTGAAGGCACTACCCTAGCGCTGATCGGGCATACTGATAATGCAGGGGAAGACGATTATAATCTGGCCCTTTCGCACAAGCGCGCAGCTTCCCTGGCAGAGTACCTGCGCAATAAAGGACTGGGGGATTACATCCTGCAGGTTAAAGGTGAGGGTGAGCACCGACCGGTGTTCCCGAATGATACTCCCGAGGGGCGGAGGCGCAACCGGCGGGTGGAGATCATCATTTACAGGCAATAATTGGCAAGCAAGCATAAAAACCGAAGGGCCGTCTCACTAGTCTGAGGCGGCCTTTTTCTTTGCCACTTGTTTGCCTCCCTTTACATTCCTGGTAACCTAAGGCTAACAGAAGAGAAAAATGTAACATAAAGTATCTACAATCCAGGTATGGTGCAGATATAAGTTACCTATAAGCCACCCCTTTTTAGGGTAGCTTAAAGGTGGCTTAAAGGTGGCTCAAAGGTATCTCAAAGGTATCTCACATGACAATTAACAGACAATTTGACTAGCCTGAACTTAAAGTGTCTTATATTGAAAAAAGCTTTATAGGGTAGGGTAGTGAATATGCAATTATAGGAGCATAAAAAAGGAACCGTCTCAAACAAGTGCGACGGTTCCTTTTTTATGTTTACAAAGATTACTTATTTATCGAGGTACGACCGGAGCATCCAGGCCATTTTTTCGTGCTGGCGGAGAAGGCCGGTCACGAAGTCGCTGGAACCGAGGTCTTTTTGCTTGTCAGCAAACTCCGTAATGAGTTCCCGCAGGTGGCGGATGATGGTTTCATGGTCATCCAGCAGGTTTTTAATTTGCTCACTTTGTACGTTTGTGTATTCCGGCTCGAGCAGGTTAGTCAGCTTCAGGAAGTCTACAAGGCGCCCGGTGCTGTAGTGGCCCAACATACGGATGCGCTCGGCCACTTCATCTACGATCTCTGCCAGTTCGCCATATTGTTTCTCGAAGAAAAGATGCATTTCGGAGAAGTTGTCGCCCACTACATTCCAGTGATAATTCCGGGTTTTGGTGTAAAGCACCTGTTCATCCGCTAATACTACCTGTAATTTTTCTGCTACTGCCTTCAAATGGTTGTCGCCAATGCCGATGTTCGCTTTCATGATACAAAATATTTTAATATTAGTTAATGGTTACAATTCTATCAGGGCATATACCTTATCATTGAGGTATCTGCCACCGGGGTTCCGGGCGGTATAATCCATGTTGATCCAGTACTCGCCTTTCATTTCATGATAATATAACTCTTTAACAGGCGGATTGTTGAATAACAGGATAATTGCCTGCTTCATGGTTTCGAAGTCATCTTTATTTCCACAATACAGCTCCGGATAGGCATGCCCGCGTATGAGTACGATGCGCATACGTGCACCAATGGATTCCAGGCAGGAAGCCATGAGGATGCTATGATCGTCACAATCGCCTCCCATTCCGTTTAGGATAGTTTCCATGGGGGTGGCGAAGTATTCATCGCGCTGGGAATCGTTCACATATTTGAAATGTTCACGAATATAGCGGTAAAGTGAGAGATAACGGACGATGCGGCCATACTTGGGGAAGTAAGCGTCATAATAATCCAGTGAATGTTCCACAGAAAAGTTCCGGACGATGGAATCCTTGTAGTTGGTTCTTTCCCGGATGCCGCGAACGGTTTTATCGACGTAGGTTTCCACCTTGCGGGGGTAAAAGCTGAGGATGTCGAGCTGTTTGTTGCCCCTTGTACCCCAGTTGCCCTGTACCATACCCTGATAATCGTTCAGCACATTAGCGAAAGAGTACCTGCCGGTGAACTGGTTGAAAATGAGGATGCCTGCCACCAGTACGAAGGCGGGAATAATGAGTGGACGGAAGATCCAGAGGAGCAGCCGGGTGAAAAGGAATACGATCAGTGCGGAAACGAAGAGGTCAATATGCCAGGCGCCTACCTGTATAACAGGCATGAACCGGTTGAGATAGGGAGCCAGGGGCAGTATGGTCAACAGGCTCAGCAGGTTCAGGAGGAAGTGCTGAAAAGTTGTGTATTTGCTCTGATCGATGGGCATTTCGAATTAGTACCGCAAAATTATGCCAAATCTGTGGTACAACCCGTTAATGTTCCACGAGTCCGGGCAGTGTTTGAATAAATGAAGTGCTTTGGCGGATGACGATCATTTTCTGCTGGGCGTCCTTTTTCTGCTTATCCATTTTAAGATGATGGTAAATCCTGTCGAGGATACTGTAATTCAGCAGTGCGAATATCTTGAAGTCAAGTTTATGGGCCATATCCATCGCAGATTCTGCTGCGCGGATGGCTTTATTAAACTCCTGATCGTGTAAATAGATCTGGGCAGCCACGATTTTCTGTAGTGTTTCGAGGTGCTTGCCGTTGTAGAACTCGGCGGGGTAATGTTTAAGCACGTTTTCCACGTGCGTACTGATGCGGCGGGCGGGTTTTGTATCGCCGGTGCTGAGGTGTGCCTGTGCTTTCCAACAAAGCATCATGAGCCGGAAGGGGTCTGTACGGTTGAAAAGGATACTCGGATGTTGCTCAAACAGCCGGCTGGTGAATAACAGTAATTGATGATAATCGCCCAGCAGGAGGAAAATGAAACAAAGGGCGCGGTACACGGCTTCTTCTCCGGTAGTTAAGGTTTTATGGTTAGAGAAGTTCCAGCAGGATGCGTAGTGATACAGCTTTTCACGCATTTCGGGATTGGTTTGCCCGAATTTCAGGTATTCATAAATAAACAGGAAGGCATCATAAGGTGTAATCCACATATCGCTTGCCTTTTCACCGGAACAGAGCTTCCGGATGTTGGACAGTTCAATCTCACATTGTTCTGCATCCAGCTGCATCAGGGCCATTACAAACAAATTGCAACGGATCTTCAGCTTATCGTCTGCCGACTCAGCCATGCCCAGTAAGGTGTTAAGTACTTTCCGCTTTTTGAAGTGCATAAAATCGTCGGCAATAAATTGACCAAACGGGTTCTTGCGGAAGTAACCCGGGGGGAAGATAGCGGAAAGTTGCTCCTGATGCGTGCCTTCCTGCTGGTAGTGGAGTACCACATATTCCAGCAAATGCGCTTTCTCGCTGGTGGTCAGCGGAAGACGGAAAAAATCCCGGATGCCATCAACCTGGCTGCGGGTAATGGCATAGCGCAGCAGCCATTTAAATACGGAGATGCGGAAAGGACTCTGGGGGAAATCGTCCAGCACTTTTTCCAACAGCGGGGCGGCTACGTTTTGGCTGTAGCTGTTCACATAGTGCATGGCAGTGAAATATTCCAGGAGGAAATTATGCGCGAAACGGACTTTCACGTTGAACATGATTTCCTGACTGAGATTTTCTTCCACTAATATATTATCGGCCAGTAGTTCCTTGTAAGCGGGGAAATAATCAGCATTCTGGTTGAGCAGGCTGCTTTTATCAGTATATAAACCGGCTCTTCCCATATCCAGCAGTACCAGCAGCTTTTCGATGAGCTGCATTTTGAAGGAGTTCGCCGGGGAATGGAATACACGGTTCTGAATGAAACGGGAGATGATTTCGAACAGACTGAGGTTTTCATCTACGAACGATTGATCCGGTGTGTTGCTCAGCTGGCAGAAGAGCTGGAGATAGTAGGGATGGCGGAGGCGCTGGATGAAATTGTCGGAGAAGAGGCGTACTGTGGCGGGGTCGAAATCGAAGTTATACAGTACCGATTTCACTTCCTGATCCGTGAGCGCCGGGATATTGGTATTGGTTTCTTCATCCATTTCGGAACCGAGGTACCAGAACTTACGGAAAGCGGGATACTGGTGGGATTGATGAAATACATCACTCCAGGTGCTCGACCGGATGGAGAGGATGACCTTCACCCAGGGGTGGAGATCATTGGAATATACGAAGTCTTCGAGTTTATTATAGAGGAGCTTCATCTTGTCGACACTAAGGGCGATTTCGTCGAACCCGTCGATGATAAGGATGAGTTTCCCGGATCGTTCTTCTGGCGTAGCGGAAAAATATTCCCGGAAGTTATCGCCATTGCCGAGGTTCAGCTGATTGTCGAGCCATGAAGAGAGGGAGAAACCTTTGAGGAGGAGGCTTCCGGTGGCATGAGCGTTGATGAACCAGCAGATATCCTGCGGGCATGCGGGTGTGCGGCTGAACCAGTAATGTTCGGCGGCGTGTACGAGTGCGGTGGATTTTCCCCAGCCGGCGGGGGCTATGAGGAAAGTGGCGGAGTATTTTGATTCGAGGAATTTCTCGATGTGTTGCTGGCAGTACTGGCGGGGCATGGTTTTCTCGAACGGCATGCCGCAGCGGTTGCGGAGGGTGAGGATGGTGTAATGGGAAACGGCAGTGGCTTTGCGGCGCACATCTTCCCATTTGGAGTTTTCCTGTACGGGTTGTTTGAACTGGAATTGTTTTTTGTAGAGCTGTGACTGAAAATCTTCCCAATCACGGTAACGGCAATACTGCGCTAATGTGTTGAGGGTGTAACGGGAGAAGCTGTGTTGGGTGACGGCGAATCCGAACACACGTTTGAGTGTGGTTTCACTAACCAATTTACCGGTATGGTTAAGGATAGCCTGTGTAAGGTGTTTACATTGGTTAGGCTGCAGGTTCTCGACGCCAAAATGCCTTAATACTTCTGATTGTAAGGTCATTATAAAGTCGTAGGACAGATCGATCATAAGGGCAATTACAATTAATGGATTATGGTATACTGGGACCCTGATTGAAATGAATAAATACGTAATAGAATGAACGTTTGGATTTTGTTTTTTAACAAATGAACAAAATGAACGGCCGGCATCATATTAGTAATTTGTTCGTATTGTATTGATAGTCAGTTTTATATAGAATATTAAATAGTTCATTTTCTCTAAAAATAATCTGTGTTCCTAACTATATTGATAATGAGAGAGCAGAATATGAGTAAAGGTTGAACGGCTGTAAGCAATACGTTAGTCATTTGACCTATCCATGACATAACTAATGAATAACCCCGATACACTTAATGAATAGAAAATGTTCAAATAAATGAATAATGAACAAAATGAACAGCTATTGCATGAATGAACGACATGGCGATTTCTGAACGGAATGGATAAGAATGGCGTATCCATACATCTCCCGGGCCATTTAATTTAGCGCTACAATCGCTTCGAGAATCTATGAATAAACCGATGAATGCATCCTATCAAAAACAAATGAAGACCAGTTCTGTATCCTGCATCTTTTTGACAGACATTCTCCTTTATCATCGTCTTTGCTAGTCCGGGAACCCCTGCTTCCAACCAAAAGCTGGATTTCCCCATGTGTCCGAACCGATCAACACAAGCTTATAAACCCAAACCATTGTCGTATGAGTTGTAATGTTACTCCGAATTGCTTATTGCGCTTTTTATTCGTGCTCTCCGCAGCTTTCCTGCTCGGCAAAGCCGGAAACGCGCGCGCTGCCACCCCCGCAGCATATAATCAATATTGGTGGTATCCGGAACAATCCCCTGTACCTATCCTCGAAGATTGGTTTGGGAAATCCCCGATGTTGCATGGCGATGCCAGATTTTCCTGGCTAAACGCACCGGCTGTACGTAATTTCTTCGCCGCAGGTCCCATTTTTTCCCGTGGTACCACAGCCTCCAACATCACATCCATCACCTGTATCGGTTGCACCATAACCGATCCCGGCAACTCGATCGATAACGATCCCAACACAGCCGCCTTATATAATATGGCACTGGGCCTCGTTGCTGAAATGGGACAACGGATCGTATTCCCTGGCACCTATGAAGCGGGAGACAGCCTCGTGGTCGATTTCGCACTCACCACTTCTGGCCTGGTGGATGCTTCCGTGCTGAACAATGTGCGGGTGAGAACGTACCTCGGCGGTGGCAGCACCGTCCGGCAGGATGTGCGCCTCGGCACTTCAGTCAATGTTCAGCTCCTTGGCATTGGCTCCACCGGTAAAAGAAGGGCTGTAATCCCCATCACTCAGCAATTCGACCAGGTTGCCATTACCTTTGGCGGCCTCGTGAGTCTCAGCTACGATATGCAATTGTTCCAGGCTGCCGCTGTGGTACCTGTTACGATAACTCCTTCCGCCGATCCTATCATCAGTCCTGCCGGCCAGGCTGCTACGATGACAGCTACCCACCGCCTTGGTGCCGCCACCTTCCGCTGGTACGATGCTCCCACCGGCGGTACACTGCTGCACACCGGCGCTACCTATGCACCTGTGCTTACCCGCGGTGTTCATGATTATTTTGTGGAAGCAACTACCACGTCAGACGGCCTCACAGGGATCCTTCGTACCGGCACTACGGTAGACGTAGGGGGCGGCCCGGGCCTGCTCTGGAGCTATGGAGATCAGGAAGAAAGCCCTAAACTGGGTGGCGTATGCGCCCTTTGCACAGTGACTGATCCTGCCAATGCAATTGATGCGGATCCCAATACTTACAGTACTATTTCAGCTCCCGTTGGGGTGCTTAGCTCCGTTGGGCAGCTCATTAAATTCCCCGGTATCTATCAGTCGGGAGACAGTATCGTGCTCGATCTGGAACTACCAGGCGTTGTTTATACCAAATCACTGCTTACCAATATTTCCCTTCAGCCATACCTGGGAACAACTCCCGCCGGCGCTTCAGTTAGTCTCGGTACTGATCTCATTCACGTACAGGCGCTTGGTTTAGGACTTGGTGGTACGCCCAAATTCCGTGTAAGCATTCCTGCTACTGCTTCCTTCGATGGGGTACAGGTAAACCTCAATGCTTTGGTCGCTGAACTCGGCACGTTACGCGTTTACGAAGCCGTGGCCATGATCCCGGTTGCGGTAACACCTGCTGCGCCCGTAGTACCTTATGGAACATCTGCCAGTCTCAACGCCACAGTGCGCCCGGCCGGAGCTACTTTTGCCTGGTATACAACCCCCACGGGCGGTTCGCCGGTTAGCACCAGTGCCACATTCAATACACCCAACCTTACCCGCAGCACTACTTATTATGTGGAAGCGTTATCCGGCGGAGTTACCAGTTACTTACGTACTGCAGTACCTGTAAGGGTTGGAGGCACTGATGGGCCGCTCTGGACATTCGGGGATACTGAAACCAGCCCTGTTCTCAGCGGCGTGTGCGTAGGTTGCTCGGTTACCAATCCCGTACTTGCCGTAGATCAGGATACTACTACTGCATCCACTATCAATATAACTGCCGGTGTGCTTTCCAACGCAGGGCAGCTGATCCGTTTCCCGGGTAATTATCATGCGGGAGACAGTATCATTCTCGACCTCGGCATCCCTGCAGGCCAGTTACTTTCACTGCAGCTGCTGGGCAGCATCCGCATTGAAACTTTCAACGGCAGCACCGCTAACAATGATGCCGCTGCTTTCAATTCTGCGCTTGCCGCTGCACAGACATTGGGAATTGGTGTAGGGCCAACCGGTAAATTCCGCGTAACACTCCCGGCAGGTACTGATTTCGATGCGGTTCAGATTTCACTGTCTCCGGTGATCGGTGGTTTGGCAAGCCTTCAGGTATTTGAGGCCACGGCTACTATTCCGGTGATCGTGAATCCTGCCACACAAACGGTTCCCTACAATACTACTGCAACTATCACGGCTGCCAACAGGCTTTCTACAGCCACATTCAACTGGTATACCACGCCAACAGGCGGGTCACCGGTGTTTACAGGCGCTACTTTCAATACACCGAATCTTACCGCAAGAGCACGCTACTATGTAGCAGCGAGTACGCCTGACGGGAAAACAAGCTTTAACCGTACACTTGCAACCGTTAACCTCGGTGGCGGTGCAGGTCCATTGTGGACGTATGGTTTTGAAGAAGAAAGCCCTAAGCTTGGCGGCGTTTGCCTGCTTTGCTCCGTGACTGATCCTAACAATGCCGTAGATGGTAACCCTAATACCTTCAGCACATTATCTTCACCTGTAGGTGTAGCAAGTACAGTTGGCCAGCTGATCCGTTTCCCCGGAATTTATCAGGCGGGCGACAGCATTATCCTCGACCTGGAGCTGCCCGGTGTGCTTTATACGAAATCCATCCTGACCAATATTTCACTGCAACCTTACCTTGGTGCAGCAACAGCAGGTTCCGCCATCAATCTCGGCACCGATCTTATTAATGTGCAGGCGCTGGGTGTTGGACTGGGCGGTACGCCTAAGTTCAGGGTGAGCATTCCTGCCACTACATCTTTCGATGGTGTGCAGGTAAATCTGAATGCGGTATTAGCCGAACTGGCTACCTTGCGGATTTACGAAGCCGTGGCCATGATACCGGTTGTGGTAACTCCCAACCCTGCAGTTGTCCCTTATGGAACACCTGCCAGCCTTGCTGCTACTGTACGCCCGGCAGGAGCCACGTTCGCATGGTATACTACTCCCACGGGCGGTTCGCCGGTTAGCACGAGCACCACTTTCAATACACCTAATCTCACACGTAGTACTACATATTATGTTGAAGCGGTAGCAGGCGGTGTAACAAGTTATGTGCGTACGGCAGTTCCTGTAACGGTTGGCGGTGCAGACGGGCCGCTGTGGACCCATGGTGATACACAGGTAAGTCCGGTATTGAGCGGTATTTGCCTTGGTTGCGCGGTAAACAGTCCGGAGCTGGCAGTAGATGAGGATACAACTACAGCATCAACAATCAGCATCCCGCTCGGTGTGCTTTCCAGTGCCGGTCAGCTGATCCGCTTCCCGGGAAATTATCATTCCGGCGACAGCATCATCTTTGACCTTGCAATTCCTGCCGGTCAGTTGCTTTCCCTGCAATTACTGAACAGCATTCAGATAGAAACATTTAATGGCAGCACATCCAACAATGATGCTGCGGCATTCAATTCAGCGCTTGCTAATGCGCAGGCACTGGGAATTGGGGTAGGGTCCACCGGTAAATTCAGGGTAACGCTGCCTGCCACAGCAGATTTCAATGCGGTGCAGATTTCTCTTGCACCGGCAGTGGGCGGGTTAAGTAACCTGCAGGTGTTTGAAGCTACGGCCATGGTGCCCGTTACGGTAACGCCTGCCGTACAAACTATTCCGCTCAACACTTCCGCTACTATTGCAGCTGCCAACCGCCTGTCTCCAGTAACATTCGACTGGTTTACATCCCCCACCGGCGGTACATCAGTATTTACAGGTTCCACTTTCAATACACCAAACCTTTCCCGTCAAACTTTATACTACGTTGAAGCCAGCACGCCCGATGGCAAGAAGAGCTATGTGCGTACACTGGCAACTGTGAATGTTGGTGGCGGTCCTGGCCCACTTTGGACATACGGTGATCGTCAGGAAGGTCCTGCCATCAACGGTATCTGTGTTGGCTGCAATATTTCTGATGCAGCGAATGCGGTGGATGAAGATACCACCACCTCTTCCCTGATCAGCATGCCGCTGGGAGCATTGGGAAGCATTTCACAGATTATTCATTTCCCGGGTGTTTACCAGGCAGGCGACAGCATTGCGCTGTTCCTTGAGTTACCTGATCAGCTATTCAGTTTAACAGCACTTGGTGGGTTAACGGCTCAAACCTATACCGGCAATACGCCGAATGGTGATGCTATTGCACTGAACAGTAGTTTGGTGAGATTAGAGCCGCTTGGCGTTGGTGTGGGCAGCACTGGTAAATTCAGGGTTACCTTCCCGGTTGGGCAGTCCTTCGATGGTGTTAGCATCGGTACATCTGCTGCTCTTGCCGGATTAAGCGGGCTGCGTGTATATGAGGCGGTGGCTTTCATGCCATTAACTATTACACCACCGGCACCGGTTATTCCTTCCGGTTCCACTGCTTCGATGACTGCAAACGTCCGCGCTCCGGGCGCTACCTATTCCTGGTTCCAGGATCAAACGGGAGGAACCGCTGTTGGCAATGCCGCTGCGTTTACAACACCTGTGCTTACCCGAACCAAAACTTATTTCGCAGAAGCCTTCACTCCGTCTGACGGTAAGCGGAGCTTCTCGCGTACATCTGCTACCGTTACCGTAAATGGTGGCCCCGGCCCCTTATGGACATACGGCGACCTGCAGCAAAGTCCGCTTATCGGCGGTGTCTGCCTTGGTTGCAGTGTATTGAATCCTAACCTGGCGGTAGATCAGGATACAACAACAGCATCGCAGATAGTGATGACGGTAGGTGCCGGCGGATCTGTTGGTCAACTGATTAAATTCCCAGGTACATACCAGGCGGGCGACAGTATTGCCCTGTTCCTCGGCGTGCCGAATCAAATACTCAGCACACAGCTGCTTTCAGGCATCCGGGTAGAGACTTATTCCGGTTCCACGCCAAATGGTAATCCCATTACCCTTGATGCCGACCTTGTGAACCTTCAGGCACTCGGGCTGGATGTAACCGGTAACGTGAGTAAATTCAAGGTAGTATTACCGGCCACCAGCGGTTTTGACGGCGTGCGGGTAGATCTGAACGGCCTGGTGACGGCGTTGGGCAACCTCAATATATATGAAGCTGCTGCCTTTGTGCCCGTAACAGTAGTGCCGCCAAGCGCTATAGTGCCTTTCGGTGGCGATACCACCTTCAATGCTTCCATCCGCTTCCCCGGTACAACGTTTACCTGGTACGAAACGCCTACCGGTGGCGTACCTGTTGCAACGGGAGCCACCTTCAATACACCTGTACTGCTGAAGGATAAAACGTACTATGTACAGGCTGCAACGCCTGATGGCCTTACCAGTTTCATCCGTACCAGTGTTCCGATTACCGTAACGGTAGGTCCGGCCAGCCCTGATCTGTCATGTGGCCGCGGCACCCTTTCAACTGCTACGGGTACATTAGGACTTTGCCTGCTGTGCGGTGTAGATGATGCGGCCCTTGCAGTAGATGATAATCCGCAAACTTCTTCGTCGCTCCACCTGCCGGTGGGGCTGTTGGGCGGATCGGTTTACCAGCGCATCTCATTCCCTCAGTCCAGTACGCCGGGTGATTCGCTGCGTGTAGTAATTGGTTCTACCACAGGCCTTCTTGATCTGAACCTGCTGGCAGGTACATCTGTACGTCCAAGGATGGGTGCAACAGAAAATGCGGCAGATGTAAGAACACTGAACAGCGGATTGTTGAACCTGCAATTGTTGAACGGCGGTACGCAAAGTGTGGTGTCTTTTGTTCCAAGCCAGGTATTCAATAACGTGGAAATCAGGCTTACAGGCGTAGTATCCGCACTGAATGAAATCAATGTATTCTATGTACAACAGATAACTGCCCGTCCCTCCATCGCGGCAGATACCGTAAACGTGTGCAGTGGTCAAACCGCTACACTGAATGCCACTGTGCCTGCGGGTAATACAGTACGCTGGTACAGTACCGCAACCGGAGGTACCCCGCTGTCAACCGGTGCATCTTTCACCACCCCGGCTATTACGGCAAACACAGTGTACTATGCAGAAGCGGTTTCCGGTACTACCAATTGCCCGAGCGAAACACGGGTGCCGGTAGTAGTGGAAGTAGGACTGGCTGATGTTACGGTGACTGCTAATTCAGTAACCATTCCTCAGGGCAGCACGGCTACGTTTACGGTAGATAATCCGAATGTTGCGCTGACATACAAATGGTATGAAGTTCCTGTTGGAGGTACGGCTGTATTCACTGGTTCCAGCTTTACAACACCAGCACTGCAATCTACCACTACTTACTATGTGGAAGCAACCAATGCAACAGGTTGCGCCAGTGCCCAGCGTGTTGCTGTTGTGGCAAATGTGACGATTACCAATCCGGATGTGCCTTGCGATATTGCTACCACACAGGTAAGCAATGTGAATGGCATATGTATCGGATGTTTTGTAGATAACCAGGGCGCTGCAGTGGATGCAAGTGCCACTTCCAGCTCATCGCTCCATGTGGTGGCAGGATTGCTGGGTGCTTATGCACAGCAAACGCTGATCTTCCCGACATCGAGTGACGCAGGAGACAGTGTCCGGCTGCTGATATCATTCACCGGTTCACTGGCCGATGTAGCCCTGCTGGGTGGAACGCAAATTGCGACTTATAATGGAACAACCTTTAATAACGATCGTGTAGCCCTGAACAACAGCCTGGTTAATCTGCGGCTGCTGGCTGGCAATACACAGGCTATTGTAGCCTTTGCACCTACAGCGGTGTTCGACAGGGTGGAAGTACGCCTTAATTCCGGCGTAGCTTCACTTATCTCCGCAGTAAATGTTCACTATGCGCAGCGTCTTGTACCAGTACCTGAAGTAACACCGGATACTGTGACAATCTGTGCCGGAGGTACCGCAACCTTCAACGTTACACCGAAACCAAATACGCAGTTCCGCTGGTATACTGTGCCTGCAGGTGGATCGCCCATTGCTTCCGGAACATCCTTCACAACCGGACCGGTTTCTGTTGATTCCGTTTTCTATGTGGAAGCAGTGAAAACATCTACTAATTGCGCGAATCCTGTAAGAACACGGGCATTTGTGAAAATGGGCGTAGCGCCCGCAGCACCAACCGTTGAAAACACAACAGTCACCACCTGCGAAGGCACATCTGCCATCCTGAGGGCCACAGCTCCTGCAGGTGCCACCTTCAACTGGTATACTTCGGCAACAGGAGGTACATCTGTATTTACTGGTGCGGCATTTACCACTCCGGTACTCGACAGCTCGGTAATTTATTATGTAGATGCTGTATCGACCGGCGGTTGCGCCAGTGCAACGAGAACTGCAGTACAGGTAAATGTAACAACCCGGCCGGCCACACCCGATGTAACCCCGGCAAGCGCTGCGGTTTGTATTGGTGGAAGCGCTTCCCTTACGGCAACATCCACCACCGCGGGTGTTGACTTCAGGTGGTACAGCGACGCAGGATTAACCAATCTTGTATTCACCGGTCCTGTCTTCAATACACCGGCTATCGCCGCTAATACCACTTATTACGTTGTTGCAGCAAGCGGCCAATGTGTTAGTACAACGCCCCGTACTGTAAGCGTATTGATAGAAGCAGCCCCGGCCGCACCAATTGTTACCATCAACCCTGCAACGGGTATTGTAGAATACGGCCAAACTGCTACGCTGACGATCAGTGGTCCGCAGGCTGGTGCAACCTATAACTGGTACCTTGCTCCAACTGGAGGAAGTCCTGTTAGTACCGGACTTTCCTTCACTACGCCACAACTTACCAATACAACCACCTTCTATGCCGAAACGGTATCTGCAGGCGGTTGCGCGAGCAGCACACGGACCGCAGTTACAGTGAATGTGAACCGCGACTTTAACCCCGGTTGTGATTTTGCCAATGCGGCAACATCATCCATAAATGGCATTTGCCTACTTTGCGCAGTTAATAATCCGGACAATGCGGTAGATAATGATACCACTAACTTCGCGAACATCTCCATCCCGGTTGGTGTTGCAGGCGATGTAACTTACACACTGACCTTCCCGTCAATCGCTGCAGCAGGTGATACGGTGAAACTGCGCTTTGCTACACCAACAGGCCTTCTGGATGCAGCAGCGCTGGGCCGTCTGGAAATCACTTCATTCAATGGAACCACTTCTAATAACGATACCAGGGCGCTGAATAACTCTCTGGTACAGGTAGACCTGCTTGGCGGTGCTAACCAGCAAGTAGTGCTGTTTGCGCCGGGTGGCAGTTATAACCGCATCCAGCTGAGGGTTCGCAGCCTGGTTGGTGCGTTAATGAACGTGAATGTTTATTATGCAAACAGGGTTCTGGCTACGCCGCGTATTTCAACCAGCGACAGCACTATCTGTGCTGGCAGTACAGCTACGCTGACCGCTACCGCTTCAGACAGCGCTACAGTACGATGGTATACGCAGGCAACTGGCGGCACACCTGTATTTACAGGCAAAGTGTTTACCACGCCGGTACTTAATGCAACAATAACTTACTTTGCCGAAAGCTTCCGCGCATCTACCAATTGTGCGAATCCTGTACGCACTGCAGTAACAGTGAATGTGTTGCCGGTGCCACCGTCTCCTGCCATCATTGCAGGCGATACCACTATCTGCTCCGGAAACAATGCGATCCTGAAGGCACGTCCGTCAGACCCATCGCTCACGATCCGCTGGTTTGCAGCAGCAACCGGTGGTACACCGCTGAGCCTCGACAGTGTATTTGTAACAGCTGCCCTTTCGGCTAATACGACTTATTATGTAGAAGCATACAATGGAACATGTGGATCTGCGGCCCGTACTTCGGTTACGGTTACTGTGAGCACGGCAGCGCCGGCTCCGGTACTGGAAGCTGACAGTCTGGGCATCTGCGCAGGAGCCAACGCCACCCTGCGCGTAACGGCTCCTGTGGCAGGCGTAGTTTACCGCTGGTACGCTTCCCTGACAGGTGGTTCACCGTTGTTTGAAGGAACTGCCTTCATAACGCCCGCGTTGAATGGTACCACGATCTATTATGTGGAAGCGGTTCGTTCAACAGGAGGTTGTCCGAATGCAGGTGGAAGGGTATCCGCAACTGTAACCGTAGGTGCAGCGCCAGCGGCGCCAATAGTTGAGAACGCCACAGTTACTACCTGCGATGGTACTTCCGCAACGCTGAGAGCAACCGGACCTGCAGGAGCAACCTTCAGATGGTACACTCAACAAAGTGGCGGTACTGCCCTGTTTACCGGCGCAACCTATATTACTGCTGCGCTCGACAGCTCAGTGGTTTACTATGTGGAAGCCGTTTCTGCGGGTGGATGTGCAAGTGCCACCAGAACAGGGGTACAGGTAAATGTAAGCGAGCGCCCGGCAGTGCCTGACGTAACGCCCACCAGCCCCACCGTCTGCATCGGTACCTCGGCTACGCTGTCGGCAAATAGTGCCACACCTGGGGTAGACTTCAGATGGTACAGTGATGCCGGCCTTACGAACCTTGTGTTCACCGGGTCTGTATTCAATACACCGGCACTCGGAGCGAACGCAACTTATTATGTAGTAGCGGTTAGCGGTCAATGTACAAGTGTTACACCCCGTACGGTAACGGTAATGGTGGAAGCACTGCCGGCATCTCCGGTGGTTACCATCATTCCTCCGAGCGGCCTTGTTAATTATGGTCAAACCGCCACGCTGAATATCTCAGCTCCGAATGTTGCGTATACCTATAACTGGTATACTCAGGCATCAGGCAGTACCCCGATATTCACCGGTACATCGTTCGTAACGCCGCAACTTGCAAACACCATCACTTATTATGTGGAAGCAGTAACTACGAGTGGATGCGCAAGCACTAACCGTACTTCGGTAACGGTGAATGTAGACCGTAACTTTAATCCGGGTTGCGACTTCGCAAACGCAGCTACATCCACAGTGAATGGTGTTTGCCTGCTTTGTGCAGTGAATAACCCAGATAATGCGGTTGATAACGATACAACCAACTTCGCGAACATCTCTATCCCTGTAGGGGTGGCTGGCGATGTAACTTATAATCTTAACTTCCAGACATTAGCAGCAGCAGGTGATACCGTGAAGCTTCGCTTCGCTACCCCGTCAGGCCTCCTGGATGCTACTGCACTGGGCCGAATCGAGATCACTTCGTTTAATAACGGCGTATCCAACGGTGATTCAAAGGCGCTGAACAGTTCACTGCTCAGTGTAGTACTACTTGGCGGTGCTAACCAACAGGCTGTCCTCTTTGCGCCGGGAGCACCATACACCAGTGTTCAGATCAGGGTACGCAGCCTGGTAGGTGCGTTGATGAATATCAATGTGTACTACGCAAACAGGGTACTTGCATCTCCGGTGATCACAACGAACAACGTAACCATCTGTGCCGGTACATCAGCTACACTGACGGCAACTGCATCTGACAGTGCAACTGTTCGCTGGTATACGCAGGCCACAGGCGGCACGCCGGTATTTGTGGGTAAAGTGTTCAATACACCTGTATTGTCCGCCACCACCACCTATTATGCAGAAAGCTTCCGGGCCTCTACTAATTGCGCAAACCCGATCCGTACACAGGCAACCGTGAATGTATTGCCTGTACCGCCGGCACCGGCTATTATCGCAGGCGATACCTCCATTTGCACGGGCAATACTGCTGTGCTGAAGGCTCGTCCGGCTAATCCGGCTCATGCCATCCGCTGGTTTGCAACTGCTACCGGCGGTACGCCGCTCAGCCTCGACAGCGTATTCACTACGCCTGTACTCACGGCCAATACTACTTACTATGTAGAATCATTTAATGGTACATGCGGAACGGTAACGCGTACATCAGTTACCGTAACGGTAGCTACGCTGCCCCCGAACCCGGTACTTGAACTGGACAGCATCTCCATCTGTTCCGGCACTACGGGTACACTCCGTGTTGTGTCACCGGCAGCAGGTGTAGTTTACCGCTGGTATAATGTGGTAACGGGTGGCACACCGCTCTTTACCGGCAATACCTTCGTAACTCCGGCCTTGTCCAATACCACGATTTATTATGTGGAAGCAGTTCGCTCCGCAGGCGGATGCCCGAACGCAGGAGGCCGTGTGGCTGCCACTGTAAATGTGAATCAACCTCCGGCAATACCTGTAGTAACCAATGCTGCCACGGCAGTTTGCCTCAATCAAACTGCTACATTAAGTGTTCGTAACCCGCAGGCTGGCATCACTTACAGGTGGTATGCAGCAGCAACAGGCGGCGCCCCGGTATTCACCGGACCTGTATTCGTAACTCCCGCAATTACTGATACGGTATCTTATTATGTAGATGCCATTGGTACGGGTAATTGCATCAGCTCTGCAAGAGCACGTGCATTTGTAAATGTAAATCTGCTGCCGCCGGCTCCGGCTGTTCAGGCAACCAGTGTTGCAGTGTGTAGTGGCGGTCGAGATACCCTCCGTGTGCTGAGCCCTGTAGCAGGCATTACTTATAACTGGTACGATCAGCCGGGTGGCACACTTCTGTCTACAGGTGTCAACTTCCCGATTGGACCGGTAAATGCAGCCGATACATTCTTTGTACAGGCAGTGAACGCCAGTGGTTGTGGCAGTGCATCCCTCACGAGGATTACGGTGTCTGTAGCAGCTAATCCGATTGTGCCGGTTGTGACTGGCAATACTTCAATCTGCCCCGGAGATACGGTTCGCCTTTCAATCCAGAACCCAATGGCAGGTGTTACCTACAGGTGGTACAATGCACCTGCGGGCGGTAACCTCCTGGGTACAGGCAGTACCTTTACTTCAACAGGTAATACATCTAATGTTACCTACTATGCAGAAGCCCTTAATACAGGTGGTTGTGTAAGCACCTCCAGAGCAGCTGTGCTGGTAACTGTAAACCCTGCTCCTCCGGCAGTAACTGTTGACGCAACTTCCAAATCGATCTGTTTAGGTACTACAGCCACCCTGAATGTGATGAACCCGCAGGCTAACCTGACCTACAGGTGGTACGATGCCGCTACCGGCGGTAACCTCGTAGGTACGGGTGCGTCTCTCACTACACCGGTGCTGAACGCCAACAGGAATTTCTATGTACAGGCTGTAAACAGCAGCAATTGCGTAAGTGCAACCCGCACGCAGGTGAGCGTAACAGTAACTGCACGTCCTGTAACACCGACGGTAACCAATGGTGAAATAACAGTTTGCGCAGGTAACCGTCCTACAGCGAGCATTAGCAATCCGCTGGCAGGTATTACCTATCGCTGGTACGATGCTCCGATTGGCGGCGCCCTGCTGTTCACCGGTAACAGTTATACAACAGCCGTACCGCTGACCATGCGTGACACTGTATATGTGGAAGCGGTGAATGCAGGTGATTGTGCCAGTGGTAACCGTGCACAGGTGATCTTCATCGCCACGGCAGCTCCGGCACAACCTGTAGTAATAGGTAACGCCACCGTTTGTGCAGGCGATACTGTTCGCCTCAGCATTCAGACGCCGCAGGCTGGCATCACCTATAACTGGTATAGTACCGCCACCGGTGGTACTCCGCTGGCAACAGGTACGAGCTTCACGGTAAATGCTATCAGCGCATCCACTTCCTTCTATGTGGAAGCAAGCAACGGCACCTGCGCCAGCACAACCAGAACTGCAGTAGCCATCACGGTGAACCCGGTTCCTGGCAGTGTAACGGTAGACGCAACAGCGAAAACCGCCTGCGCTGGCAGCACAGTCATGCTGAATGTTACCAATGCCCAGGCTGGCCTCACCTACAGATGGTACAACGCCGCAACGGGCGGTACCCTCCTTGGAACAGGTGTGTCCTTCACTACACCGATTCTCACAGCAAATGGCAGCTTCTATGTGGAAGCAGTGAACGCAAGCAATTGCGCAAGCAACAACCGCACGCAGGTTATGGTAACGGTAACCCCGGCTCCGTCAACACCGGCGGTAGCTAACGGTGAGGTAACAGTTTGCTCCGGCAACCGCCCCACTGCAGCAGTTAGCAACCCGCTGGCGGGCATCACTTACCGCTGGTACGATGCACCGAGTGGTGGTACGCTACTCTTCACAGGCGCTACCTACACATCGGCTCAACCGCTGACCATGCGTGATACGATTTATGTAGAAGCCGTGAATACGAGCAATTGTGCCAGTGGTAACCGCGCTCAGGTAATCCTCATCGCATCAGCAGGACCTGCAGTACCTGTAATTGTGGGTAACACCACAGTTTGTGCCGGCAGCCCGATCAGCCTGAGCGTTCAGTCTCCGCAGCCTGGTATCACTTACAGATGGTATGATGCCGCTAACGGCGGATCGCTCCTCTTCACAGGCAGCACTTATGCACCCACTGGCCTCACAGCAAGCACATCCTTCCATGTGGAATCTAATAACGGTACCTGCGCAAGTGCAACAAGAGCGGCAGTAATGGTTACCATTAGTCCGGTTCCGCCGGCAGTAACTGTGGACGCTGCAGCGAAAACGGTTTGCGTAGGCAACACTGCCATACTCAATGTAACGAATCCGCAGGCTGGCCTGACCTACAGATGGTATGACGCTGCCACCGGCGGTACCCTCCTTGGAACAGGCACATCTTACACCACACCGGCACTTACCGCAACTGACATCTTCTATGTAGAAGCGGTGAATGCAGCCAACTGCGCCAGCAATGCCCGCACCAGTGTGACGGTTACAACAACCGCAGGTCCGGCTGTTCCGACACCGGTTGATGGTGAAGTGACCGTATGCCGCGGTCTGCGCGCCACTGGCAGAGTAAGAGATGCCCGTACGGACTATTTGTACCGGTGGTACGATGCGCCGAGTGGCGGTAATCTGCTCTTCACGGGCGCCAGCTATACTACACCTGCTGGTCTGACTACAAGAGATACGGTATATGTGGAAGCGACGCTCCTGGGCGGTACCTGCGCAAGCAACGGACGTGGCCAGGTGATCCTCATCCCGGCAGATGCACCATCTGTTCCGGTACTGGCTAACGGCGGTGCAATAACCATCTGTTCCGGCAGTACGGCCACCTTCACCATACAGAATCCTGTAGCAGGGGTAGTATATCGTTGGTACGATGCAGCAACTGGCGGAACACTCCTCCAGTCTGGCAGCATGCCAAACTATACCACCGGTGCACTCACCAGCAGCCTCACAGTTTATGTGGAAGCGGTTGTTGGCGGAAGCTGTACCAGCGCGGGCAGAGCAACGGCAAGAGCGGATGTGGGTGGTATCCCGGTTGTTCCGGTAGTTACCGCGGCCGCGAATACCATTTGTCCTGACAGTACAGTGAAAATTACAGCAACCTCCAGCCAGGCGGGTACTACCTTCAACTGGTACACCTCTGCAACAGGTGGCACGCCAATCTTCACGGGTGCTATATTCACTACGCCGGCTCTCACAGCGGCAACCACTTACTACGTATCGGCTGCTAATGCCAGCGGATGTATGAGTGCAACCCGCACACCGGTAACTATCAATGTGTATGCTGTACTGGCGGCACCAACAGTAACTATCGCATCCAGAACAGCTACTTCGGTAACCTTCGGATGGAATGCGATCCCGGGATCACTGGGCTACAGAGTGTCTACAGACGGTGGCATTACCTTCACGCAACCGAGCTCGGGCCTCACAGGCACCACGCACACGGTAACTGGTCTTGAGCCGAATCAGGTTGTCACCCTCCAGGTGATGGCAATAGGCGCCAGCGAATGCGCGAACAGTGCATGGTTCCAGGGTGGTGGCAGCACAGATAATCCTGCAGGTAACCTCATCTTCGTTCCGAACGCATTTACGCCGAATAACGACGGTACCAACGATATCCTTTATGTGTATGGCACCACAATCCGTCAAATGGAATTCAGGGTGTACAACCAATGGGGGCAACTGGTATTTGAGTCGAAAGAGCGTGCTCGTGGTTGGGATGGTACGATGAGTGGCAGGAAGCAACCGGTAGGCGTTTACAGCTATGTACTCCGTGCAGTGCTTCAGGATGGCACTACCGTGAATAAACGAGGTACCATTACCATTATCAGGTAATACCTGCAATAAAATAGGCAACCAAAAAAACAAATTGCCGGAACGAAGTGGCAAGTGCTTCGTTCCGGCTATCAAAAACGAAAAACACGTTCCTATGAAGAATAAAATATTTGTGGCCATGCTCGCATTTTGCGGATGTTTGCAACAAACTGCCAGCGCACAGGTCGATCCGCACTTTTCCCAGTATTACGCATATCCGCTGTTCCTGAATCCGGCAATGGCAGGTGTGATTGACGGGGACTGGCGGCTTACCGGGAACTATCGCAACCAATGGGCTAACTTCGGGGATCCGTATTCTACCGGCGGCGTTTCTTTTGACGCACCAACTGGCAAGAATCTGGGCCTTGGTATTACTGCACTCAATCTCCGGGCAGGTTCAGCTGGCTTCAATTATTTTAATGCCATGGCTACCGTTTCCTATAGCGGTGTTAAAATGGGGCGGAACCAAACCACGCAACTCGTGGCCGGTGTTCAGGCTGGTATTATCAGCCGACGGGTAGATCAGTCCAAATTCCAGATGGGCAGCCAGTACAATCCTGTTAGCGGGTTTGATCCTAATATCCCTTCCGGCGAATCTTTACGGGCTTCTTCCTCGACGGTGTTCGATGCCAATGTAGGGCTATTATTGTTTGATGGTAACCCTAACCACAAATTCAATCCTTTTATCGGGATAGCGGGCGCACACCTCACCCAACCGCAGGACCCCTTTGTGGCTGAAAACGATGAGACCAAATCACTGCCGGTGCGTTACACCGTGCATGGTGGCTCCCGCATTAAAGTATCAGAAATGATCGGACTTACCCCTCACGCACTTTACATGCGCCAGGGGAATGCGGAGGAAACCGTAGTAGGTGTATATTCTCAGGTACGTGTTAACCTTGAATTTGATCTGCTCATCGGAGCTAATTACCGCTTGAAAGATGCTGTAATACCTTTTGCAGGTTTCCATTACAAGAATTTCACACTGGGACTCAGCTATGATGCCAACGCATCCAACCTCCGCAAGCTGGCCAGCGGCAGCAATGCTTTCGAAGTGTCGCTTTCGTTCATCGGCCGCAAACGCAGAATACTTCAACCGGAATATTTCATCTGCCCCAGGTTATAATACCCGGTTCAGTCACACCTAATGATGAGCCTTATGAAAAAATTTACCCTTATATGTATCCTGGCTTTGACAGGAGTTTTCCATAACCTGCAGGCACAGTATGTTACGGATTACAAGCGAACGGCTGACCAGTATTTCGAACAGAAAGACTATTACTCCGCTGCGCAGTACTATAGCAAGGCCCTGGGCACTTTCAATGTTAAGCCCGGTGAGTACCGGCCTTACCAGGTTGAGCATAGTGGCAAAAAGAAGCAACAGAAGCTGAAGGATTACGAGCAGGTAGTATACCGCCTTGCGGAATCTTATCGTATGTACAATGATTTCGGTAACGCGGAAAAGTATTACGGCGAAGCTGTTCAGTTCGATTCCACACTCTTTCCGCAGGCCCGCTACTGGTATGGACTTACCATACGGGCCAATGCGAAGAAAAGTGAAGATTATGAGCGTGCATGGGAGCAGCTTTCTGCTTTCAGGCGCGGACAGAAATCGTATGACGATTATTCGAAGAAAGCAGACATGGAGATAAAGAACTGTGAGTTTGCAATAGAAGAAATGAAATATCCTCCGCGGTATGAAGTGGTAAAAGTATCCGGGAATATCAACCAGGGTGGTGCCAACTATGCGATTGTACCTGTGGCCGACCGGATGGTATATTTTACTTCTTCACGGCCCGATTCCATGATGCTGGCGAAGAAGGGCAACCCATTCGTGAATACCCTCTATGTAGCGATGGGCGATAATGCGAGTTATGAGAGCCGTGAAAAAGTATCGATCCCTACTGATAAGGGTATTGAGCAAGGTGCTGCGGCAATCACACCCGATGGTAAAACATTGTTTCTGACCAGATGGAATAGTAAAGACGGGTCGAAGAAATCCTCCATTTACAAAAGTACCCGTACCGGCAATGGGTGGAGTGAGCCTCAGCCACTTGATGCTACCATTAATGCACCCGGCTATAGTTCAAAAGAACCCTCCGTTTCCTCCGACGGCAAATACTTCCTCTTCGTTTCCGACCGCTCCGGTGGTAAAGGAGGATTCGATATCTGGTATGCTTCCATTGGCAGTGGCGGAACGCTGAGTGCTGCCCAGCACATTGGTGCCACCCTTAACTCCGATGGCGATGAAAGCGCGCCCTTCTATGACCCCGCGAAACAAACCCTTATTTTTAGCTCCAATGGCCGCGTAGGCTTCGGTGGACAAGACTTCTACTCCGCCAAATCTGCCGGTAATTTCGGCGGCTGGAGCACTCCCCAAAACATGGGTTACCCCATTAACTCTGCCAAAGACGATCAATATTACACCGGCCTTTCTCCGGATAAAGCCCTGAATAAAGGCTTTATCAGCTCCGACCGGGAGTCTGTTTGCTGCCTCGAAATTTTCGCTGTAAAAAGAAGAGCCAAGATGGCTGGCGGTATGGTGCTTGACTGCGAAACCAATAAGCCCCTCGCTGGCGCTAAGATCACCCTGCTCGACAGTACCCAGCGCAATGTGCTGGAATCCCAAACCACAGGCTTTGGCGGGAACTATACATTTGAGATCGAGATGAACAAGAAGTATAAAGTCCTGATCGAAAAGGAAAACTACTTCTCAAAGAACTTCACCTTCAACTCCGAACAACTCACAATGGTAGATTCCATGATGAATCCTACAGTGTGCCTGAAACGCTTTGAGATCGATAAGCCAATCGTATTGAACGATATCTTCTACGATTACAATAAGGCCACCCTCCGGCCTGAATCTAAGCTCATCCTGGATTCACTGTACTTCCTGCTGCTGGATAATCCGAAGATGGAAATTGAACTGGGTGCGCATACCGACAGTAAAGGTACTGATGCCTACAACCTTAAGCTGTCTAACAATCGCGCCAAATCCTGCGTTGATTATCTGATCAGTAAAGGCATAGAGCAAAAACGGATTCTGAGTAAAGGTTATGGCGAAACCCGCCCTGTAGCGCCCAATACGCTGCCCAACGGATCTGATAACCCGGATGGCCGTCAGCAAAACAGGCGCACCGAGTTTAAGGTATTACGAAATTGACAACCATACGGTAAAAGTTGTTCTGCATGGGAAATCCTTCCCGCCTGGAACCATATCCTATTCATATACGACCTGGAAGCCGGCCATTTGGCCGGCTTTATTTTTAGGCGTAACCCAAAAGAAAAAAGCTGCCCCGCATTGGCGGAACAGCTTACATCCATCTATCAACTAAAAATTGTACACTTATTTGCTCTTCCCGATGTTGCCAAGTGCGAGGGTAGAATCCTGCCCAAGGGAACCGGGAGTAGAGATGCGGGCAAACGCAAGTACGTTAACAATACTGTCGTAATTGAATTTGCGGGTAGTGGCCGCGTCTACTTTAATTACTTTAATGGCATGCAACTTAGCCAGCACGGGGGCACCGGTGGTTTCGCTGATGATAGAACCCACTTTAATGAGCGTATCTGTAGGCGCAGAGGTGGTATTGCCGCGGAACAGTACGAACTTATACTGCCTGTCCATTACCGATTTATTGATTTGCATATAGATATCGAAAGTGGAATCGGTAGTTTCGGCTATTGTGATGAAGCCGTTATTGGTGTTGTTATTATCTGTCAGATTCAGGTTCTGATAGCGGTAAACTTTCTTGGGTGCATCGTCTTTACTGCAGGCGGCGAAGGTAGTACTGATGATCGCAGCCGCAGCCATTCCCTTCCATATCTGTTTTTTGAACATAACAAGCATGATTTCCGTCAAAGATATAATAAGTTTGGTGTCCGTTTAACTGTTTGTGAATGAAACGGGAACCATCCCGGAAATGTTACACCCGGGTTTTAAATAAGCCCTGACGAATGGAACTGGTCATTTTCCCATGGTATTTAACGGAAACTGCGCCGCCAGACCCGCAATTCCCGCTAATTTCGGGGCCTTCAAATATTTCGCATATGAAAGGCTAATTCCACTTTCCTGTTATCTTATTATATCAATCTTTAAAATGCGACGAATGGCGCAGGTCATAACCCGTACCCGTAAATATTTTACATTAATCAAAGAGGCACTCCGTGGAGAGGAGAAAGTATATACCGAAGGCAGCATCAACCGTGCGCTGGTGCTCCTAGCTGTTCCCATGATCCTGGAAATGACCATGGAATCCATGTTTGCGCTGGTAGACGCTTATTTTGTGGGCCACCTTGGCAAGGGGGCTATCTCGGTAGTGGGCCTCACCGAATCGGTGCTTGCCATCATATATGCTGTGGCAGTTGGTATCAGTACGGCTACCACGGCCATTGTGGCGCGGAGGATCGGGGAAAAGAACCCCGAAGGTGCTTCTATCGCCGCGATGCAATCCATTTACCTGGCTTTTGGCTTTTCTATTATCGTAAGCATTGCCGGCATTATCTATGCCGCTGACATCCTCCGCCTGATGGGGGCTGGGGAAGAAATGGTGGCGTATGGCCATGGCTTCACCCGCATTGCGCTCGGCTCCAATTTAGTAATCATGATGCTGTTTCTCATCAACGGCATATTCCGTGGTGCAGGAGAGGCCAGTATAGCCATGCGGAGCCTCTGGCTGGCCAATATCCTCAATATTATCCTTTGCCCCATTTGCATCTATGGCTTTGGTCCCGTGCCGGCTATGGGTATTGAAGGGGCGGCTATTGCTACCACGATCGGTCGCGGCGCAGGGGTGGCGTATCAGTGTTTTCACCTGTTTGGAGGTAATAAGGTCATACGGATCAGGTGGGAGCATGTTCGCCCGCATTGGGAAACCGTCCGTAAGCTGGCTTCCATCGCCACCGGCGGTACCATGCAGTTCCTCATCAGCAGTGCCAGCTGGATCTTTCTTACCCGTATCATCTCCCATTTCGGTGTCGATGCACTGGATGGATATACCTTTGCCATTCGTACAATTGTTTTCGCCATTTTGCCTGCCTGGGGCCTCGCTAATGCGGCGGCTACCCTGGTAGGACAGAACCTTGGCGCAAATGAGCCGGAAAGGGCGGCCGTCAGTGTAAAAAAAGCCGCTATTATGAACATGGCCTTCCTGGGGAGCGTTTCCGTCTGCTTCATCGTACTTGCTCCCTGGATCATCGGATTCTTTTCCACGGACCCGGCCGTTCAGGCTAATGGAGTGGAAGGGCTGCGGATTGTTAGTGTAGGTTACCTGTTTTATGCCTTTGGTATGGTCATGATCCAGGCGTTTAATGGCGCAGGTGATACGCGGACGCCAACCATCATCAATCTGCTGGGATTCTGGGTTTTCCAGATACCATTGGCATATCTGCTGGCTATTGTGCTGGATTGGGGACCTGCAGGCGTTTACTGGGCCATTGTGATGGCGGAATCGGCCATGGCGGTAGCGGGAGTAATCCTCTTCAGGAAGGGGCGCTGGAAGAAAATCAAGGTTTAAAATAGCGAATGGATTACATTTGCTGCGTTTTAAACCTCTAATTCAAGCACTAATGTCTCTTACTGTAGTAGGTACCATGGCGTTCGACGATATCGAAACGCCGTTCGGTAAATCGGATAAAATCGTGGGCGGGTCTGCATCATTTATTGCCTGGGCCGCTTCCAACTTCGTTCAGCCTGTTAACCAGGTGTCTGTTATCGGTGGGGATTTCCCGCAGGATGAACTGGATGCCCTCGCCAAAAGAGGCGTGGCACTGGAAGGTGTGCAGGTGAAGAAGGACGAGAAATCCTTTTACTGGGCCGGCCGTTATCATCTTGATATGAACTCCCGCGATACCCTCGTAACAGACCTGAATGTGCTGGCCGATTTCCAGCCGGTTATTCCTCCCAGCTACCAGGGCAGCGAGTTCCTGATCCTCGGCAACCTCACCCCCCAGGTGCAGATGAGCGTGATCAACCAGATGAACCCCCGCCCCAAGCTTATCGTAATGGATACGATGAACTTCTGGATGGATGTGGCGCTCGAAGATCTCCTCAAAACCATCAAAATGGTTGACGTGCTGATGATCAACGACAGCGAAGCCCGCCAGCTCTCCGGTGAATATTCTCTGGTAAAAGCTGCCAAGAAGATACTCACCATGGGTCCCCGCTACCTCATCATTAAGAAGGGTGAACATGGTGCCATGCTGTTCCACGAGAATCACGTATTCTTCGCACCCGCGCTGCCGTTGGAAGAAGTATACGACCCCACTGGTGCCGGTGACACCTTTGCCGGAGGCTTCATGGGCCACCTCGCCAAAACGAAAGATATCTCTTTCGAAAACATGAAAACTGCGATCATCGTAGGTTCTGCCATGGCTTCTTTCTGTGTGGAGAAATTTGGTGCCGCACGCCTTCGCGAAATTTCCAGAGAAGACATCACCAGCCGCCTCGAACAATTCGTGCAACTGGTGAACTTCGATATCGATCTCGTATAGTTTACATTCTTTTCAATAAAAAAGCGGTCCTGGTTTATACCGGGACCGCTTTTTTATTGAAAGTATATCCTAAGTATCTGTAAATCAGCTGATACTACGAGTTGCCCTCCTTGGAATGCAGTAGTACTGTTTCAATGCGGTATTTCTACCACACTACCACCACACTACTACTATGGCAATACGGTTAGAGACTATTTTAACACTGTTACCCTACGCTAAAACGACTTACATCCACTTTATGAACCCGGTTCACTCAAGTTTTTATGCCTTACTGCAAATAGCTTATCCGAAGATATCGTTCAGCACCCTGGCAAGTCTTACCCCGCCCTTCAGCAACTGATCATTCAGATCTTCCACGAAGAGGAAGTTATAACGGTAACTCAGCTTATCGCCGGAATGGGTGCGGTCATATATTTTGTCGCTCAGCAGGTGGGATTCCCACATCCAGTCGGCCACGGTGCCCTGGCGTATTTGTGAAGCTTTGGCAGCAGTAGTTACCCTGTTCAGGTTATGGGCATATTCGGAATAGCTGTATTGCTGGAAATCGATTAGGTGCTCATCCCATACGCGGTGCAGGTTGGTGGGGCGTTCGAACCAGGATACCTGGATCTTGTTGCCCCCCATGTCCTCATCGCGCCCTACATGCAGGGGCATGTGCATATCACCGATGAGGTGAACGAGGAAAGAGAGGGCGAAGCGTTTTTGCGCAGAAGGCGTTTTCGGATTTTTGAGTTGTGTGATCATGGCCATTGTCTGGCTGTATAAATTCTCTCCTTTGGCTTCGGCCATGATCCGGTCGAATTCCCCACGGGTGCAATGGCCGGGGAAATCGAGGTAATGCCATGAGGAGGTATGATTATAAGTGCCTGTAGTGTCGGACTTAATGAAATCGGGCCAGTTGGCGATCATGGCAAGACTTTCGTTACCTATGATTTTCTGTATACCGAGTTTAGCTTTGTTGCTGAGGCGGAATGTAGCGATTTCGGCTACCACGCGGTGTCCTGTTGGGCCGTATGCGCTTGCGGATGGTATATAGCCGAGCGCGATCAACATCAGTATGGATAAAACCTTTTTCATGTCAGTCGATTTGTCGAATTTTGGGACCGAAGTTCGGTCATTCCCCTATAAATTACGAAATTCGTTGACCCGCAGTTAAATCAGACACGATATGCCTTTCAAATTAGAAGCACCGTATAAACCCTCAGGCGATCAGCCCACCGCCATAGCACAGCTCACTGAAGGGCTGCAGGATGGCGAACGCGCCCAAACCCTGCTGGGGGTTACCGGTTCAGGTAAAACCTTTACCGTAGCCAACGTGATCCAGAATGTGCAGAAGCCCACACTGGTGCTGACCCATAATAAAACCCTTGTAGCACAGCTGTATGGAGAGTTCAGGCAGTTCTTCCCCGAAAATGCGGTGGAGTACTTCGTGAGTTATTATGATTATTATCAGCCCGAGGCATATATGCCTGTAAGTGATACTTATATTGAAAAAGACCTCGCCATCAACGAGGAACTGGATAAACTACGGCTCCGTGCCACATCCAACCTGCTTTCCGGCCGGCGCGACATTATTGTGGTGGCCTCCGTTTCCTGCATTTATGGTATGGGTAACCCTACCGACTTTGAGAATGGTATTATCCGAATCTTCAAAGGCCAGCAGCTGGGAAGGAACACCATGCTCCACGGACTGGTAAACGCCCTCTATTCACGTACCACCGGCGATTTCAACCGGGGTAATTTCCGTGTACAGGGAGATACGGTGGATATTAATCTGCCCTATGTCGATTATGGCTACCGCATTACCTTTTTTGGAGACGAGATCGAGGAAATCGAAACTTTCGATGTGCAGAATGGTAAACGCATTGGTACCATGGATACTGCAGCTATCTTCCCCGCTAATCTGTATATCGCACCGAAAGATATGATGGTGCAGATCCTCCATGAGATCCAGGATGAAATGAGTGCGCAGGTAGACTATTTCAAGAGAGAAGGCAAGCTCATCGAAGCCCAGCGCCTCTCGGAAAGAGTGAACTACGACGTGGAAATGATCCGTGAACTGGGGTATTGTAGTGGTATTGAGAACTATTCCCGCTTCCTGGACCGTCGTAAGCCGGGAACAAGGCCCTTCTGCCTGCTCGACTATTTCCCGAAAGATTTCCTGCTTGTTATAGATGAAAGCCACGTAACCATTCCGCAGGTTAGCGGTATGTACGGGGGCGACCGCTCCCGCAAGCTTACGCTCGTAGATTACGGCTTCCGGCTGCCTTCGGCGCTGGATAACCGGCCGCTGAACTTCCATGAGTTCGAAAGCCTGCTGAACCAGACGATATTCGTAAGTGCCACCCCGGGAGAATATGAACTCCGGCAAACAGAGGGTGTAGTGGTAGAGCAAATCGTACGGCCAACTGGCCTGCTCGACCCGCCGATTGAGATCAGGCCCAGTAAGAACCAGGTGGATGACCTGCTGGATGAGATCGATAAAACGGTGAAAAAGGGCGACCGTGTACTGGTAACGACTCTTACGAAGCGCATGGCGGAGGAAATGGACAAGTACCTGCATCGTATTAATATTAAGTCGAGGTACATACATAGTGAAGTAGATACACTGGAGCGGGTGGAGATCCTGAGGGATTTACGCCTTGGTAATATTGACGTGCTGGTAGGGGTGAACCTCTTAAGGGAAGGACTTGATTTGCCCGAAGTATCGCTGGTGGCGATCCTGGATGCGGATAAAGAAGGCTTCCTGCGGGATGAGCGCTCGCTTACCCAAACATCCGGGCGTGCGGCAAGGAATGTGGACGGTAAGGTGATATTCTATGCAGACAAGATAACAGACAGTATGCAACGTACCATAGACGAAACCGACCGCCGGCGGGAGAAGCAGCGTAAGCACAACGAGGAGAACGGCATTACACCCAGAACGGTCCGTAAGTCGAAAGAGCAGATTATGGGGCAAACTTCGGTATTGGCCATCCGCCACTTCGATGAGTCGTCCCCATACGCTGTTCACGATGAAATGGCAGTGGTGCAGGACGAGGGTAAGGCATTCAATGCAAGTACCGTACAAAGTATACCGCAGATGGAGAAGAGCATTGCCAAGGTGAAGAAAGATATGGAAAAGGCTGCCAAGGACCTCGACTTTATGGAAGCGGCCCGATTACGGGACCAAATGTTCAATATGCAGCAGGAACTCGAGAATATGAAGAGAAATTAGTTGCTAAAACAAATAAACCAGCATAGAATTATTTATAATATGATTGAGCGAATTGTACGGCTTTCACACAGCCAGTGCAATTCGCTTTAATATTTAAAATATTACTGGATAAGACTTTGTAAGGTTTATTGCATTTTTGTAGTAGCACATTCATACCTGCAAATTAGAATTTCGTAATCTGTCGCTAAATATTCGTGTAAATAATTGAAATATAGTTTGTTATTACCACATACTGGCCTCATTTACCCTATCAAATTATCATAAAATCAAATGTTATATTGTATCGTATTATAATATGATTGCTGTATTGGCCTCATAATCCCATGAATTTTCAATGTTTTCCAATTTTCGGGCGTTCTATTTGAGATTTTAAATCCCTCACCTACTTTTATTGAGAATTTTAAAATGAAACGCTATGAAGAAAAATTCATTTCAGGATTATCTGCCCTTTATCGTTTTGGCCGGGCTTGCCATAATTGGCATTTTTTTACCGACCCCGACAACTTTTGCTGATGCCAGCAAGTATAATGCTGCAGATGTAGCCTGGATACTGGTAGCCACCTGTCTGGTGTTTTTGATGACCCCCGGTTTGTCCTTCTTCTACGGAGGCATGGTAAACCGTAAGAACATCATCTCTACCATGATGCAGAGCTTTATCGCCACCGGCCTGATCAGTGTGATCTGGGTTGTGGTAGGGTTCAGCCTGGCATTCGGTACATCCCAGAACGGGATCATCGGCGACCCGTCTACTTTCTTCTTCTTTAAGGGAGTGCCGGACGGCGGGCCCTGGAGCCTTGGCCCCACCATTCCCCTGATGCTTTTCGCGCTCTTCCAGCTGAAGTTTGCCGTAATTACTCCGGCATTGGTAGTTGGTGCCGTGGCTGAGCGTATCCGATTCACATCTTACGTGCTCTTCATGGTATTGTTCAGTCTCCTTGTATATGCGCCCATCGCACACTGGACCTGGCATCCCGAAGGCATTCTTTTTAAACTGGGTGTGCTCGACTTTGCAGGAGGTACAGTAGTACATATTTCTGCCGGTTGCGCAGCGCTCGCCGGTGCCCTGGTGCTCCGCCGCCGTAAAGACCATATCGCCAAAAAAGAACTGACTCCTGCAAACGTACCTTTCGTACTGCTGGGTACCGGTCTTCTCTGGTTTGGCTGGTTTGGCTTCAACGCAGGTTCTTCTCTCGGCGCAAACTCTCTGGCAGTTACCGCATTTGCTGCTACCAACACTGCTACTGCCGCTGCTGGTCTTTCCTGGATCTTCTTTGATGTGATCCGTGGCCGTAAGCCTTCGGTACTTGGTTTCTGTATCGGTGCCGTAGTAGGTATGGTGGCCATCACTCCTGCCGCAGGTTTCGTAGGTGTTCCGCAATCCCTGTTCATTGGTTTCGCTGCAGCGATCGTTTCCAACCTGGTGGTACACTTCAAAAACAAATCGTCTATCGATGATACGCTGGATGTATTCCCCTGCCATGGTGTAGGAGGTATGACCGGTATGCTCCTGACAGGTATTTTCGCTTCTCAGGCAGTGAACCCCGCTCTTACAGAAAGCGGCTGGGCTTATGGAAACTTCAGCCTGTTCTATAAACAAACGCTTGGCCTCCTGCTGGTGGTAGGTTACAGCTTCGCGGTATCCTGGGCTATCTTCAAGTTCATCAACTACGTTCACCCGCTCCGTGTAACGGATCAGGAAGAAGAACTCGGCCTGGACGTTACCCAACACAACGAGGCTTATCACCCCAACCTCATGAAAGTGGGCACCAATGGCTCGCTTACCGAAGAAGAAACCGGTGTTCAGCACGGTTAATCGGATCTGATCTTTCGCAATAGTTAGTAAATACCTAGTTAGTTTGAAAAACCGGATGTTGTTCGTCGTCATGGCTAAAACGCCATGATGACGGGCGATCCGGGAGTGGATTGCCCGAACAGCACTATGTCAACGATTCAACACCTTAACAAACAGCCGAACCCTTTATCATTTTATTAACCAAAATTTTAAAATTCCAATGATGAGAAAAAGTTTATTCGCACTCCTGGCTGTCTTTCTGACCGTATCTGCCTCCGCACAGGACTCTACCCGCCTCCTGCCTGTTGGCTTTAAGCTGTCTGGCTCCGCCGATGTATATTATAAATACAATTTCAACAAGAACGCTACCGATAATAAGACGAGCTTCACTGGTTCCCATAACTCTTTCGAGTTGAATATGCTGTCCCTTAAACTGGAAAGCTCTTTCAAGAATGTAGGTATGGTAGCTGATATCGGATTCGGCAAACGTGCGGAGGATTTCTCTTATAATGACGAGAAGACCCGCCTGGCCATCAAGCAACTTTATGTTGCCTATGCACCCACCTCATGGCTCAAATTTTCTATGGGTTCTTACAGCACCCACGTGGGATATGAGCTGGTAGATGCTTATGCGAACCGCAACTACAGCATGTCATATATGTTTTCCTATGGCCCTTTCTTCCACACCGGGGTTAAAGCGGATTTAACGTTTGGCTCGCACAGCTTCATGGTAGGCGTGTTCAATCCGACCGATTTCAAATCTGCTACCTGGGGTGGAATTAAATTTATTGGTGCGCAGTATGGTTTTGCTCCTGCAGAAGTGCCCTTCAAATTTTACCTGAACTATATCGGCGGCCGCGATACTTTCCAAACCCGGAACGATCAGCTGGATGCCGTACTTACCTATCAGCTGACGCCTAAATTCGGTTTCGGCTACAATGGTACCTACAGCATGTATAAAAACGGTATCAGCACCAACTGGTACGGCTCAGCCCTGTATCTCAATTTCGACCCCACGGAGAGTATCGGGCTTACGCTGCGCGGTGAGTATTTCTCCGATAAAGACAATCTCAAAGTATATGGAGATAAAACAGAGTATCCCGAAGGTGGCAGCATCTTCGCCGTTACACTGTCTGGTCAGTACAAGGTAGGTGGCTTCACGCTGATCCCCGAGTTCAGGCTGGATCATGGCTCCAAGGATGTTTTCCTGAAAGGGGAAGATGTGCCCAAGGCTAATTCTGCCAACGTATTGCTGGCGGCCATATACAAGTTTTAAGGAATCTTAATCACAGGCTCATATAAATAAATTTAACCGAACCTTTATGTAAAGGGGCTGGCTGTTTCAGCCGGCCCATTCTTTTTTATAACAAGCATAGCCAGCAGGGGGATTTGCGCCATTAAAATTTCCCGGTATCAAACCGGGTTTTTTGTATCTTTTCTCCCCCAAAATGAGCTATCAATTATGCTGCAACGTTCCACACTGAAGTTTTTGAAAGACCTGAAGCTGAATAATAACAAAGCCTGGTTCGATGAAAACAAGGCTGCCTATCTGGCGGCGAAGGAAGATTTTGAAAGCCTGGTACAACAGCTTATAGACGGGCTGGCCCGGATAGATCCGGGAATGGAAGGGCTTGTGGTGAAAGAATGTGTGTTCCGTATTTATAAAGATGTCAGGTTTTCAAAAGACAAGACTCCTTACAAAATAAACATGGGTGCTTCCTTCACGAAAGGCGGGAAGAAGAGCCCGCTGGCGGGATTTTACTTTCACCTGGAGCCGGGAGGGCATAGCATGGCCGGTGGCGGATTATGGATGCCGGAGCCTGCTGCGCTCAAAAAAGTGCGCCAGGAAATAGATTATAATTTCGCTGAATTTCAGCGAATCGTTGGGGCGAAAGATTTTATCCGCCTGTTTGGAAAAGTAAATGGCGACTCGTTGAAGACTGCGCCACAGGGATATCATGAAGACAATCCCGCTATTGCTTATCTGAAACTGAAAAGCTGGGTTGTAACTACTCATGTCAGCGACGATGCGGCTACCCAGCCTACGCTCGTTCGCGAAATACTACGCATTTTCTCGACAATGCTTCCTTTCATAGGGTTTCTTAATGCCGCACAGGACGAATCTTAATGTTATGCTCCCCCGCCCTGCTAGTTACCGGAGAAGTTCTTGGTGACAAGCGCTTCCGGCAACTAGGCTGCTGCAACAAAATAGACAGTAAATCAATTCTTGTGTATCAAAAACTCAAACGGACGCGATTTACGGTTCTTTAATACGTTTTCCTTGTCTGTCTTCGTTTGCGCGAAGCGCTGGTTGTAAACATTTGCCACTTCGATGATCGGCATGATACCATCCATCGTATCCTTCTGATCAACAATGTTCATGATGCGGGAAACCTGCGAAGAAAAGTTAGTGCTCCATTCTTCAGTGAACTTGTGCATTAACAAAAGTTCACGATTTGCGTTGGTTTTCATAGGATAAAAAGGGTGTTTAAATTGATAGAATAGTTTTCATGGATAATACAGATAAAGAATTTATTAGCATAGGATTGCAATAGGATTGTACTGTCAAAGGTGGACTTTATCCTGCACAAATCTATACTACTTCCGTGTAGTTTTTAGTCCAAAGTGCATTAACAAAAAATGATGAAAGCAGGCACAGTAAACGCATTGCGCGTTTTGTTAATAGAGTCGCTAGTATTCGTATATCCCTCGTCGTAGTTTGACGGGGAAGTGAATTTAAATTAAATAAAGACAACTTCCAAATGTTCAACCCTGTAATCCGTTGAGAATAAATGACGCATGGCGGAGTTATGTGTGTAGATGAATGATAATGAATGAAAACCGGTAAAAAGATTTTTTTTGTTAATGAATTGAACTGCAGGATAATAGCAGTTTTAAGGCAAAAAATAACGGCGCGGATCATTCCGCGCCGTTGTGGATAACTATTTTATTGGCAGTGCTTACAGCCAGTTCTTCCCGGTAAGGTATTCCGCGATTTGTACAGCGTTTGTTGCCGCACCTTTACGCAGGTTGTCTGCAACGATCCAGAGGTTGAGTGTATTAGCCTGCGTTTCATCGCGACGGATACGGCCTACAAACACCTCATCTTTATCATGCGCATCCTTCGGCATAGGATACATTGCTTTGGAAGGATCATCCACCACAATCACACCAGGTGTTGCAGCAAGCAGGTTACGTACATCGGTAAGATCGAAGTCGTTATCAAATTCAATATTCACACTTTCGCTGTGGCCGCCCATTACCGGAATGCGCACAGTGGTAGCTGTTACCTTCACTTTTTCATCACCCATGATCTTCACGGTTTCTTTCACCATCTTCATCTCTTCTTTGGTATAACCATTGTCGAGGAACACATCGATCTGCGGAATCACGTTCAGATCGATCTCATGCGCATATGCTTTTTCACCTTCAATACCCTGGCGCTCGTTCATGAGCTGGGTTACTGCTTTTACACCGGTGCCGGTTACAGATTGATAGGTAGAAACTACCACACGGTTAATACCATATTTTTCATGGAGCGGGCTCAGCACCAGCACCATCTGAATAGTAGAACAGTTAGGATTCGCAATGATCTTATCTTCAGGTGTCAGCACTTTTGCATTCACTTCAGGTACTATCAGTTTCTTACCGGGGTCCATACGCCAGGCAGAAGAGTTATCGATCACGGTGATACCTGCCTCCGCGAATTTGGGTGCCCACTCAAGAGAGGTGCTGCCGCCGGCGGAGAAGATAGCTACGTTCGGTTTCATCTTTATAGCCGTATCAGCGGTTACAACCTTGTACGGCTTACCCTTATACATTACTTCCTTACCAACAGATTTTTCGGAAGCGACAGGGATCAGTTCCGTCACCGGGAAATTCCTTTCCGCGAGTACTTGCAACATTTTGGAGCCTACCAGTCCGGTGGCACCTACTACGGCTACTTTCATGATTTGATTAGATTTAAAAATCAGACCCCAAAATTAATACATCAAACGACAATTTCTCTATATTCGGTCAGATTGTTGACCCATTAAAAATTGAATACATGCAAGCCATTGTTTGTGCAATCGCGCTATTGAGTGCGCGCTGCGGCGATACGTCGTATCCACTGCCGCACGATGTCATTATCCACGAGATCATGACCGACCCGTCTCCACCCGTTTCACTCCCCGAGTACGAGTACATTGAATTGATGAACCGCTCTTCCCGGCAGGTTCAGCTGCAGGGCTGGAAGCTGAAAGGCAACGGAGGATCAGTTACCCTTCCCGACTTTGCCCTTGAGCCTGGCGCACTGGTAGTAGTAGCCCCACGCCGCGCTGCATCATTTTACCACCCGTCCATCGATGCCGGGAGCTTCTTTTCATTACATAATGATGAAGACCTCCTGTCACTGGAATCTCCTACGGGCCGCGTGATCCACGCAGTAGCGGTAAATATGCGCCTTTACGCAGGAAGTTTCAAATCTGCCGGAGGCTGGAGCCTCGAAATGAAGGACCCTTCGTATCCCTGTGCAGGCATCACGAACTGGATTTTTTCATCCGACCCCTCCGGCGGAACGCCCGGCAAACCCAATTCCGTGGCTTCAGTTATAGAAGCTCCTCCTTTACCGGTACTCATTCGCACCACTACCCCCGATAGCATAAGGGTCCGCCTGCATTTCTCCGCTCCGCTCGACAGTGCTTCCGCAGCCTATCCCCTTGCCTACAATGCAGGCCGAACTATCCTCGGCTCCACACCCGAGCCGCCTGAATTCATGACCGTTTTACTCCGTTTCGCAGACTCCCTGCCGCCGGGAGCCATATTCCAGGTCAGTACTTCCGGCCTGAAAGAATGTTCCGGTCAAAGCATCCCTTCCGATAATCCCGTTCCATACGGCAGGCCAATGAGTCCATCGGGCCTCGTCATCAGCGAAATACTCCCCGATCCGGTTGTTGGGGCAGACGATTTCGTGGAGATATATAATAACGGCCCGGTTCCCATAGCAATCACTGACCTCCGGTGGACTGTACAGGCCGACGATGGCAGCTGGAAGCCCCCGGTGCCAGTGGTACGCCGGCCATATCTATTATTCCCCGGTGAGTATCTGGCACTACACCCCGCCCCGGCAGCCTTATGCCGGCAATACGCCTGTCTTGGCCGGCTGGAGGCAGCTCCTTTACCTGCCCTCGGTGCCGAAGCTGGGCGGTTAGGGCTATTTACCAAAGAAGGGATCCTGCTCGACGAAGCATCGTGGAACAGGGCACGCCATGCGCCCGAACTGGCGGTTACCAAAGGGGTATCTTTCGAGCGGCTGGACTTTGGAGCCTCCGGACTGGAAGCGGCAAACTGGCATTCCGCCGCATCCACTGCGGGGTACGCCACTCCGGGATACCGGAACTCCCACTTTATGGCAGTAGCATCCGGGAAGGAATGGTGCAGCCTCGGGCCAAAGGTTTTCCGCCCGGGGAACAATGGGCAGGACGATCTCGCGTGGATAAACTGGAACCTCCCCGCGCCGGGATTTCGCCTTGATGTCCGGATCTTTGACGCCGCAGGCCGCCCCGTAAGGCATCTTGCAGCCAATATTTCTGTGGGTAATACCGGCAGGATCAGCTGGAATGGATTGGGAGACAATGGTTTACCCGTCCCCAACGGCCCATATGCCGTCAGAATGGCCGCCTGGGATGGAAATGGGGAACAATTATTGCGGAAACTCGCTCTGGTATTGATTCGGGATTAATTTATCAGGCCTTTGGCGGGAGGGTGAAAATTTGTCAGGGCTTTATCATCTGTTAATTTTTTATATTTGCCGCTCTTAAAATTGAATTCATGCAGTACAGAGAAATTGTTGCAGTAACCGGATTAGGCGGTTTATTCCAATTGCTGGCCAGTAAACAGGACGGCGCTATTGTAAAATCGCTCGAAGACCAAAGCACTCGCTTCGTATCTTCCCGGGTACATAATTTTACCCCATTGGAAAGCATCGAGGTATTTACAACTGGCGATAATGTTAACCTGTCGGCTGTATTCAAAGCGATGCAGGAAAACGTAGCTAAGTTCCCCCTCGTGGAAGCTAAGGCTGATAATAATACCATTAAAAGCTACTTCAAAAACGTATACCCCGAGTTTGATGAAGAGCGTGTGTATGTCAGCGATATGAAGAAGATGGTGAAATGGTTCGCCATCCTCGAAAAGAACGATCTGCTGAAGTTCGAAGAAGTAACAGAAGAAACTGCAGAAGTTGCAGAAGCACCTGCTGCTGAAGCCGCTGCCGCAGAAGAACCTAAAGCCAAAAAAGCAAAAGCTAAGAAGGAAGAAGCCCCCGCTGCTGAAGGCGCCGAAGAAAAACCGGCCCCTAAGAAGAAAGCTGCTCCCAAGAAAGCTGCTGCTGATGCTGAAGGTGCAGAAGGCGAAGAGAAAAAGCCTAAAACTACCCGTAAGAAGAAAACCGAAGAATAGTCGGTTGATAACATACTTTGCAGCAAACCAGGCCCTTCCCGTAAGCGGCCTGGTTTCTTTTTTGCCCTTACCTTCCGTTCTCATCCTCTCAGAACGACATCTAAGCCATTGATAGCCAGATAGCTTACCCATCAGTTTGGCCATGTACACTTGCAGTCTGATTTACTGCATGCTGCCACTTTACTGCCTTTTACCACCCGGTACCTTAAAGTTTACAGTCTTGGTAACATTAGTATAAACTATCTATATCATATCTGCAGACTATCTATAAGCTACCAATAAGCCACCTCCTCATTAGGGTGGCTCAAAGGTATCTCAAAGGTATCTCAAAGGTGGCTCAAAGGTGGCTCACATGACAATCAATTAAGAAACCGGATTGCCTTTAAACAGGATCAAACGCGGGTTAAAAAGTAATATACCGGTTTACAGATGGACTTTTCGTCCTGAAAAAGGTTGACAGTTGACTGCTTCAGTCCTTATGGCAGGTTTGGGTGGCTTAGCCCGTTTTTTGCTATTTTGGGGCAAATAAAGTTATTAATCATGCCCAATGCTCATATTACAGCGCCCCCAAGGCAGTTTCTTCCGGCAGATTTTGCCGTAACCACCTGGGATGCGTTGCAGCCATATTTTGAAACGCTCCAGCAACGACCCATCAACTCAGCCGAAGAACTTTCCCAATGGCTGGCGGATATCAGTGAGCTGGAAGCAGTGATCAGTGAAGACGCCTGCTGGCGCCAGATCCGTATGACGCGTGATACCGCCAGCAAGGAATACGAAGAAGCCTTCACCTTCTTCTGCATGGAAATCCAGCCTAAACTGCAGCCTTATGCAGATGCGCTCAACCGTAAACTGCTGGACAGTCCTTTCAGCGCAAAGCTTGACCCCGCACAATACTTCCCCTATCTGCGAAACGTCCGCAAACAGGTGAAGCTGTTCAACGAGAAAAATATTCCTATTCAGGCAGAACTGAGTGTAATGGCGCAACAATATGGCGTCATCTCCGGTGCTATGACCATTGAGGTAAATGGTCAGGAGTACACCCTGCAGCAGGCTGCCAAGTTCCTGGAGAACCCCGACCGTAAGCTGCGTGAGGAGGTTTTCACCAAAACGGGCGAACGCCGCCTGCAGGACCGTGAAAAGCTGGATACCCTTTTTTCCACACTTGTAGCCAAACGGCATGAAGTAGCGCAGAACGCTGGATTTGCCAATTACCGGGATTATAAGTTCGAAGAACTGGGCCGTTTTGAATACACGAAAGAAGACTGCTTCCAGTTCCACCAGGCTATCCGTGAACACATCCTGCCACTGGTAGGCCAGGCCCTCGAACGCCAGCGCATCAAACTGGGCCTCGATACGCTGCGCCCCTGGGATGGCGACGCAGAGCCTGAAGGAACCAAACCACTGGAGCCTTTCAAGGATGGTAACGAACTCATCGCCAAATCCATCGCGTGCTTTAAAGAGCTGCGCCCCTTCTTCGGAGAGTGCCTCGAAGTAATGCAGGAAATGAAACGCCTCGACCTCGACAGCCGTAAGAATAAAGCCCCGGGTGGATATAATTGTCCACTTGCGGAAACGGGCGTGCCTTTCATTTTCATGAATGCTGCCGGACAAATGAAAGACCTCACCACCATGGTGCACGAAGGCGGCCACGCCGTTCACTCCTTCCTCAGCCACAACCTACCCCTCAGCGCCTTCAAGGAGTATCCTATGGAGATCGCAGAAGTGGCGAGCATGAGTATGGAGCTGTTTTCGATGGACCACTGGCATCTCTTTTTCGATAATCCGGAAGTGCTGCGCCGCGCCAAACTGCAACAGCTGGAGCGGTCTATCGTCATCTTCCCATGGATTGCTACCATCGATAAGTTCCAGCACTGGATCTACGAAAATCCTGCCCACACGCCGGAAGAGCGTACCGCGGCATGGGCGCGCATCCTCGACGAATTCACTCCCGGAAATATTGACTGGACAGGCTTTGAACATTTCCGTGCCAGCAACTGGCAGCGCCAGCTGCACCTCTTCGAAGTGCCTTTCTACTACATCGAATACGGTATTGCCCAGTTGGGCGCCATCGCTATGTGGAAGCAGTATCGCGAAAAGCCGGAAGAAGCGTTGGATAATTATATGAAAGCGCTGAGCCTGGGGTATACCAAAACCCTGCCCGAGCTGTATGAAGCAGCCGGTATCCGGTTCGACTTCTCGCCCGCATATGTAAAAGAGCTGGCGGATTTTGTGCAGCAGGAAATCAACCTGATCACGAAGTAGGAATGTTGCTGAAAATAAAAAAGGGAGCGGCCAAACGGTCGCTCCCTTTCTTTATACATTCAATATTTTACTGGCATAATTTACATACACCGCTCACCACTACTTCCACATTATGCATGGCGTAGCCCGAAGGGAGGGCGATGACAGGTACATCCGTTTCTTCGAGACACTGGGTGCTGCCACACTCTTCGCAACGGAAATGTACGTGATGATCGTGATGCTCATGTTCTCGGCAATCGGATTTGCAGATGGCATACCGTACACTGGTATCGGTAGTGGGGATTTTATGAACGATCCCCTTGTCGAGGAATGTTTGCAGGGTACGGTAAATGGTAACCCGGTCAAAGCTTTTGCCGCTGAGCTTTTCGAAGTCGGCATGTTCGAGTGCGCCGTTACTTTTCAAAAAGAGTTCCAGTATCTTCACACGGGTATCTGTGACGCTCAGGTTGCTGGAACGTAACAATTGCACAATGATTTCTTTCTGTTTTGCAGGCATTGTTCAAAAATTTACTCTTGCATCAACCGGTCGATGTCGGTTATCAGCTTGTCAATATCTTTCGCTTTTGTGCCTTCGTAGAGGCCGCGTATCTGGCCTTCGCCATCTACCAGAGCAAACCACTGGGTGTGTATGAAGTCATCTTCTCCGGTAAATTTACCATCGTCTACCAGATAGCTTTCACGGGCCAGCTTATAAAGCTGCAGTTTATCGCCCGTTAGGAAATGCCAGTTCCTGGGATCTGCGCCATGTTTTTCGGCATATGCCTTCAGCACGGGGATGGAATCATAATCGGGATCGGAGGTATGCGACAGGATCATGAAGTTCGGTTTATCCTTGTATTTGGCGTAAATCTTCTCCATGTTCTTATTCATCACCGGGCAAATGTTGGTGCAGGTGGTGAAGAAGTATTCGGCCACGTAGATCTTGCCTTTCACATTATCCTGTGTAACACGGTTGCTATCCTGATCGGTGAAGCTGAAGCCCTGAACGGTGTGGCCGGGAGGACCAAGAACCGGGAGCTTTTCTCCGCCTAAAAATTTCCCCGTGCTTTCCTTGATCAATAAGCCCGCATAAGCCATAAAGCCAATGCTCAGCAGCACGAAAAATGAGGTGTAAAAGATTGCTTTTCTAGACATGTCAAATTTATATCCTGATCTGATATGCAAAGGTAGCACAGTTTCCGGACACGGTCCCTGAGCGAAGTCATTTGTCGGTTACCTCAGCATTGTCGAGGTTATAGTACATTTCGTAAATATTTTTTTCATTGAGTCTCAGTACGCCTGTTGCCTTAATATAGTCGTCGGTTTCGAAATCCGGTTTTTTGGATTTGAAATTGAGGGTCATAACGGTTTCAGGACCGGCGCCACCGCAGAAGAAGCAGGAGCTGTTGGGATTAGCGCTCAGTACATAGAGACCGCCTTTAGCATCTACCGGTACCATGTAACCGCTGATTTCCACTGTCTTGCCATTCAGTGCCTTGATGTTCCTGGAAAAGGAGGGGTATAGCATGGGCATTTTCATCTTTTCGTCGTACTTGCGGGTAAAGATGACATCCGACAATTGTTTCCAGGTCACTTTAAGCGGTGCTTCATTGCGAGGGGCCACGGTAATGGTGGAAACAGGGAGGCTTTCGGAGGCAGACGCACGGGTGGAAATGATCTGTTTCATCCAGGGTGCCGCGGCAAGGCTGTGACGGCATACTTGTGAAATGTCGGAACAGGAAACGAGGAAGATGGCAACTGCGGCCAGGGTAATTTTCTCCACTTTAAGCATTGGCAAGCGTTTTAGCAATATTAAGCCGGAAGGCGCGTACGGCAGGCAGCAAAGCGGCCAGCATACAGGCTCCAACAATGGCTGCGGCGGTAATACCATCCGCAGCGGTAAGCGGCATAGCGCCGGAAAAATTCAAATGATAGCCGGCAAACAACTCTTGTTGTAAAAGCAGCAGGGTTACCCGGCTCAGCACTATCCCCGTAATAACACCCAGCACTCCCAGCAGGAAGGCTTCAGCGAATACGAGAGAGAGCAGTTTACCCCGGGAGCCGCCCATGGTCCGGATTAGGGCCAGTTCGTAGCGGCGCTCGTGCGTGCCCTGCACCAGCGTTACAAAGATACTGCATGCAGCCAGCCCGGCCAACAGCCAGCCAAGGGCACGTAATACCTTAGCTCCCGTTCCCAGCAGCGCTTGCAGCCGGTTGATCTCAATGGCGGGTACCGCTGCCTGCATGTTCGTATTTTCATTGATCATCCGGGGGAAAGTGAGCTGCCCCATCGGACTGCGGAACTTCAGCAATACGGCGGTAACCTGCCTGTCGGGTACCGCCGGCTTTTCTTCCGCTTCATGGTCATGATCTTCCCCTTCTTCATGGATATGCGGTGCCTCGTGCGTTGCGTGTATGTCCCACACGCTTTCCAGCGGGGTGAGCAGCAGCTGGTCGATGGCGAGGCCGGTGGAAGGGAGGATGCCTGTAACGGTATATTGCTGGTCTTCATGAACATGCCCGGTTTTACCCAGTCCATGTGTTCCGGCGAAAGTGCTTCCCAATTTAAGGCCCGCTTTGCGTGCGGCTTCTGCTCCGGCCACTACTTCCATAGAGTTGCCAAATACTTTACCAATGGCGGGCTTTAACTGATATTTATCGAGGTAAGCCTGTGTGGTGCCGATGATGCGGAAGCCGTGGTAGGAGTCTCCCAGCGAAATGGGAACGGCGGATTCCACCATGGGGTTATCCATGAAGGGGGCTGCTTCCGCGAGGGAAATATTGCCGGTAGGGTTATCAAGATGGTAAACGCTGCTGAGGATGAGCTGAAGCGGGCTGCCCTTGGCACCCAGCACGAGATCTACGCCGTCTATCTGTTTTTCCAGTTGCTGGCGTGCCTGTCGGTTCAGTGCCCAGAGTACCAGCAACACGGTAGTACTGCAGGCAAGCAGCAGCCAGCAAAGTACGGTATAGAGTGGTTTATGAAGCAGGTTGCGTATGGCGATGCGGAAAATCATGTGAGTTGGATGTGTTGTGGGAAAAGGGAGGTCAACCGGTTGTCGTGCGTTACAATAAGTAAGGCAGCTTTATGCCGTGCAGCCTGTTCGGAGAGGAGCCGGGCTACAGCTTCGCAGTTACGATCGTCGAGGCTGGCGGTAGGCTCATCAGCCAGGATAACGTTGGGAGCCGGAAGAACTGCACGGGCAATGGAAGCGCGCTGTTGCTCACCCTGACTGAGGCGTGCGGGGAGCTGATGCAGCAAATGATCGATCCCAAGGCTTTGCGCTACTTCCAGGAGCTGGAACTTGTTTGCTGTAGCACCGGTTAACCGCAGCGGCATCATCAGGTTGTCACCCACGGAAAGCGATCCTATAAAATGGGAGCGTTGGAAAACGATGCCAATATGCCGGCCACGGAAAGCATCCATATTACGGGTGTTTAATCGACCGATATTGGTGCCTGCAATTTCTACAGATCCGTTTGCAGGAGGGATCAGTCCTGCCAGCATATGGAGCAGGGTGGTTTTTCCGGCACCTGAAGGGCCTGTGATCAGGAGGGTTTCACCAGCCTGGCAGGCCAGATCGGGAAATCGGATCACCCTGCCGCCGGGGTAGGTGTAGCTTAGTTCGCGCGTCTGGATCATCATATCTGTCTTCACTTTTGTTTTGGCAACCACGTTGCAAACGGTGGTTTGAATTCGGCTAAGTTAGCTTTCAATACACACAAATTTCATTAATTTTAGGATAATACGCAACACGGCTGCAAAATATCCCTTAGCTTTGTTCCCCACAAAAGATGCAAACTATGGCAAACAACCGACTCATGAATAAGCTGAACCTGGATATGCTGGGCATTGGAGCCTCCCTGGCCTGTGCGGTACATTGTGTTGCCCTTCCGTTGCTGGCGGCTGTGTTACCCCTGGCAGGCGCTGCGGTGCATTATGAGCCGCTGGAGTATTTGCTGCTGGGCGCTACCCCGGTTGTTGGGTTGCTGGCCTTGTACAGAGGGTACCGGTATCAGCACCGGCGCATTCGTCCGTCGGTATTATTTATTGCCGGGTTTGCTTTGCTGATGGCAGGCCATTTCTGGTTTCCGGAAGCCTGGGAACTGACTGGGATCGCGGTTGGAGCTGGCCTGCTGATTGCTGCCCATATCGATAATATCCGTTTTTGCCGCAAATGCCGGGTAAAGGAGCATGAAGTGGTGACCCGGAAAGCTGCATAATTCATTAGCCCTGTTCATACAATTGACAGGAGCTGCAACATACTTTTTCAATATAGATCATACTGCAGAACTGCATGCACATCTGAGTAATGTGCATAACGGCATTCGTATGCCAAAACTTTTCCCGGTAACCATTTAACCAGACTATATGCCCGCAAATGCTTCCATCACCCTGACAGCGGACCACTTCCGCAAAACATCCCGTAAACTGCCGGTTACCGTACTGAGCGGATTTCTTGGTGCGGGAAAAACGTCCCTGCTGCAACATATTCTCCATAACCGCGAAGGTCTCCGCGTAGCCGTGATCGTTAATGATATGGCGGAAGTGAATGTAGACGCCCGGCTGGTGAAGGACTCCGCCGCACTGCATCACACAGAGGAAAAACTGGTGGAAATGTCTAACGGTTGCATTTGCTGTACGCTGCGCGAAGATCTGCTCAACGAAGTACAGCGCCTGGCTGCGGAGAACAGGTTCGATTACCTGCTGATAGAGTCCAGTGGTATTGCTGAACCTTTGCCGGTAGCACAAACTTTTACTTATCGGGATGATGCGCTCAACATCGATCTCGGCGCATTTGCTGTACTGGACACACTCGTAACGGTGGTGGATGCTTACAATTTTCATCACGATTACTCCAGCCGGGAACTGTTATCGGAAAAAGGTATGACGGAAGAAGAAGACGGGCGTACCATCGTGAACCTGCTCACTGAACAGATTGAATTTGCCAACGTCATTGTCCTCAACAAAACGGACCTGGTAAGTGAGGAGCAAAAGGGCGCGCTAAAAGCACTCCTTCGCAAGTTCAATGCAAAGGCCCGCATTATTGAAGCTGTAAAAGGTGAAGTGCCGCTGAAGGAAGTATTGCACACGCAGTTGTTCGATTTTGAAGAAACCTCCCAATCTGCGGGCTGGATTGCCGAGCTGGAAAAAGAGCACGTTCCTGAAACGGAGGAATATGGTATCAGCTCTTTCGTATACCGCAGCCGCGCCCCTTTTCATCCGGAGCGCTTCTGGGAAATGATTCAGCATCATTGGCCGCAGGGCGTAGTACGCTCTAAAGGTCTGATGTGGCTCGCCTCCCGACCTGATGTGGCAGTAAACTGGAGTCAGGCTGGCCGCAGCCTGATGGCAGACCGTGCCGGCGTTTGGTGGTGCACCATCCCGGAAGGGAAATGGCAGCTCGATGAAGCCTCCGAAGCCATGGTGCGCAGCCGCTGGCATCCTCTCTTTGCTGACCGTTACAACGAAATCGTGATCATCGGCCGGCAAATTGATGAAAAAGAGATCACCAACCGGCTGGATGCCTGCCTTTGTACCAGTCAGGAAATCAAAAATTGGTCGCTTGGGGGTGGTTTTAACGACCCTTTCCCGGCTTTATAAAATTAGTTCCCGAAAACCCCAGGCCGCCGCCTGCCCGCTGTCCTCACGGGTTTCCCATAGGTGGCGGCTACTTCTGATACAGTATTATTTAGGCTGGTCTAAATAATAATTTAGACAAATGTAGATTCTGTTTTTAAATTTGTCTCATAATTAATTCGAATCTCCATGGCAGGAATGCTACGCTCTTTCTACATTATACTTTTTGTTGCGGCATCGCTGGCCGCCAACGGCCAGGGCCGTTTAAAAGGATCAGTTACCGCCGGGGAAGGCCCGGTTCCCTTCGCTACCGTAGGGTTCAAGGATCTTAAAACCGGTGCGGTAACCGATGAGGGCGGACTGTTTCTGCTGCAGAACATCCCTCCCGGTAAACATGTGCTCCAGGTGAGCGCCGTAGGCTATCTTACCTCCACGCAGAACATCGTAATAAAACCTTCCGGTACCACATCCGTCCTCGTCAGGCTGGAGCCTTCTTCCAGTAACCTGGGCGAAGTAGTAGTGAGTGGTACCCTGCGGCCGGTAACCAAAATGGAAAGTCCGGTACCGGTGGAAGTATATTCCCCCGTCTTCTTCCGGAAAAACCCCACACCCAGCATATTCGACGCGCTCCAGAATGTAAACGGTGTACGACCGCAGCTTAACTGCAACGTTTGTAACACGGGCGATATTCACATTAATGGTCTCGAAGGGCCATACACTATGGTAATGATCGACGGGATGCCCATCGTTAGCGCACTGTCTACCGTATATGGTCTGTCTGGCATTCCCAATAGTCTGGTAGAGCGGGTTGAAGTGGTGAAAGGGCCGGCGTCTACCCTGTATGGTTCCGAAGCAGTAGGCGGACTTATCAATATTATCACCAAATCCCCGACTACAGCACCCGTACTTTCGGCAGATGTGATGGCTACTTCCTGGCAGGAATACAATGCCGACCTGGGATGGCGCTTCAAAGCCGGTACACGGGCACAGTCTCTGCTGGGCCTCAATTATTATAATTACCAGGACCCTGCTGATCATAATGGAGACGGATTTACAGACGTAACCCAGCAGCACCGGATCAGTATATTTAATAAATGGACCTTTACCCGCAAGAACGACCGTGCCGCTTCACTGGCAGCCCGGTATTTCTATGAAGACCGCTGGGGTGGACAAACCCAATGGGATAAACAATGGCGTGGTACCGACAGCATATATGGCGAAAGCATTTACACCAGTCGTGTAGAAGTGCTGGGGCAATACCAGTTACCCACAGCACCGCGCCTGATGCTCCAGGGTTCTTTCAATTACCATAACCAGAATTCCGTATATGGAAAGACCTGGTTCCTGGCGAAGCAGACGATCGCCTTTGCCCAGCTGACATGGGATAAGGAAATTGGAAAGCACAACCTGTTGGCGGGTCTGCCGTTCAGGTACACCTTTTATGATGATAATACTGTAGTAACCACCGAAAAGGGTAGCAACAAACCGGAGAAGACCTTTTTGCCGGGTATTTTCGTGCAGGATGAAATTAAACTGGCCCCGGCGCATAACCTGCTGCTGGGCATGCGGTACGACTATAACTCGCTGCATGGCAATATCTTAACCCCAAGGGTAGCTTATAAATGGTCTCCTAACTATAGGAATGTTCTGCGCCTGAATGCCGGAACCGGATACAGGGTGGTTTCCATCTTTACGGAAGATCATGCTGCATTGAGTGGCGCGCGGGAGGTAGTGATACAATCCGAACTTAAGCCGGAGCGTAGTTGGAATGCCAACATCAACTATACCAGGAAAATACCGCTGGGTAACGCCTTCCTCGGGCTGGATGCAACAGCTTTTTACACGCACTTCTCTAACCGCATCATGCCGGACTATACCCGGCCCGACTCCATATTATATGACAATCTGAAAGGGTATGCCATTTCAAAAGGTTTCAGTCTGAATGCGGATGTGGCATTTTCCTTCCCGTTGAAGATCATGGCCGGGGCTACACTGATGGATGTTTACCAGAAGGAGAATGGTGTGCGTACCCGGCAGATGCTTACGGAGCAGTTTACGGGCACCTGGTCGGTTAGTTACGCCTTCAAGCGTGCGGGGCTTACCGTGGATTACACTGGTAATATATATGGTCCCATGCTGCTGCCGGTGCAACCTGTAGATCCCCGGCCGGCTAAATCGCCGGTGTGGAGCATTCAGAATGTACAGTTAACGAAAAAACTGGGTAAGGAGTGGGAGATTTATGGCGGGGTGAAGAATCTGCTGAATTTCCTGCCTCCTGCCAACAGCATAGCGCATGCGCATGATCCGTTCGACAAGCGCCCCGGTTATAATGCCGATGGTTCGGCAGACCCCTATAATATGACATTTGACCCCGCTTATGTATTCGCACCCAACCAGGGCATCCGTGGATTCCTGGGGGTACGGTTCACGAAGCTCTGATCAGAGATGGAGGCCCACCTTGATGCCAAGGTGGATACTGGGAAGGTACTTAATGGCTTCATCGTGTTTAGCGATAACCGAAATACCTTCAAGGTGATGGGTGGTGGCAGTGTACACTTTACTACGAACGCCTACGCCCAGATAGGGATCGAGGATGAACCGGCCCCGGGTCATCTGTCGGCCAAGGAGCAGCTGGAGTCCATAAACGTTTTTATCGCCTGAGTTTTCAAAGGTTGCGCCATTGAGCGTGACCTTTTCATTTGCGTAGAATACTTTTTTAAAGAGCAGAACGGGTTCGAAGTAAGTGCCGGCCATGCGGATGGCAGTGTTCCGGCGTACGAGGTACCATTTAAGGCCTGCCCGGAAGCCAAAGCCGCGGCCTTCTACGAATTGTTCCGTAGAGATACCGGGGTTCTCCTTTCCGATATTGATCCTTTTGAAGAATACGTAATCGGGGTAATCGGTATAAATGCCGGAAACGCCCAGTTCGAGGCTCAGGGTCTCGGAGAGGTCCTGCTCCAGGTAGAGGTCCAGTTCATTAATAATAGTGGTGGGATTGACTTTGAGGTAGGTCCGTTTGCGGGAGGGTTCATCCTGCGCGTGTACGGAGGTAGCTGCTGCAAGGAGAAGAATGGTAAAGATTCTTTTCATACGTCTGCCGGGTTAGAGGGAGGATGAGGCGGGGGTGTGAAGCCCGCCTTACACGAATCAGGTCAATAATCGTTCCACAATAACGGGGAACCATTTATGTTCGAGTGCCAGTACTTTTTGGGCGAGGGATTCGGGGGTATCGGCTGAAGTGATGGCGCATTTTTCCTGGAGGATGGTGGCACCATCGTCATATTTTTCATTAACGAAGTGAATGGTGATGCCGCTTTCGGGATCTCCGGCGGCGATAACTGCTTCATGAACGAAGTGGCCGTACATGCCTTTGCCTCCATATTTGGGAAGCAGGGCAGGGTGGATGTTAATGATTTTGTTGGGGAAGGCCTGTACGAGGTTGGCGGGTACTTTCCAGAGGAAGCCGGCGAGCACGATCAGATCGATGTGAAGCTCCTGCATTAATTTAACATAAGTGTCTCCCCGGAAAAAGGCTTCTTTATCTATTATAAAGGACGGTATGTTTTCGCTGGCGGCGATATGGAGGACTCCGGCGTCCGGTTTGTTGGAAACGATGGCGGCAACCCGGATGTTGGGAGATCCTTTGAAGTGATCGATGATTTTCCGGGCATTTGAACCGGTGCCGGAGGCGAAAATGGCAATATTTTTCAAGCTGATCAATTAATTAAGTCACAAAAATAGGCAGATAACCATTCCCGGTAACGCTAAATTTCCATAAATTTAAGTATCCTGCCCGGCCATGTGGGAAGGAGGTGAGGTAAATCAACCTGTGAGAATGCGCAAAATCATGGCATTGCAACCTTCTTATGTGTATATTGTTGTAGGTTGAAGTATCACTAAATCCGGTCAGGAACAACTACAGGTGAGGCACTATCCGGCAGTCTGGTTGAATTCTCCATGCAAAAATAGTATTACTGTTATCGGCGTTATCCCCATTTGGAGGAAATATGATTTTTATCAGGAATTGATGTGTACGTGTAGGCGAGAGAGGGATAGAGGCTAGCCGAAATCAGCCACAGGAAGTAATTTCAGCGAAGATGGCTTCGCGGATGTTATATAAAAAGTGCTTTCAAAACAAGGACAATTTTTTTTCGTTTGTTGGTAAATTGTCAACATTCTGTCTTATTTTTGCTGGCACTTTTAAAGAAACCTTAGGTCAAATCTAAACTAAATAGGCTGTGTATCGTCGTGTTTCCATTCGTTTGCGTAAGCAATTTGTGAGTGTTCTTATCCTATGCGCGGGGCTGGTTTGTTCCATCTCTAACGCGCAGGCAGCAGATCCTGGTGCAGGTAAGACGCTATTTCAGCAGAATTGTGCTTCTTGTCACAATGTGCACAAAAAACTGACAGGCCCTGCGCTCGCAGGTGTTGAAAGCAGGTGGGCTGATAAGGCGCTGCTTCACAAGTGGATCCGCAACTCCGCGTCCGTTATTGCCAGTGGCGACAAGTATGCCGTTGATCTGTTCAACGCTTACAATAAGCTGCCGATGACAAACTTCCCTTCACTGACGGATGCTGATATCGACAATATCCTCGCATTTGTTCAGCAGGAAGAGTCTAAACCTGTAGGTGGCGATAAAGGAACTGCTGGTGGTGGAGCTGCTGGAGCTGCCGGTAAAGATTCCGGAAACAACAGCCTGCTGTTTGGTATCATCACCCTGATCCTTGCGATCGTTGCGGTGATCCTCATGCAGATCAACAGCAACCTGAACAAACTGGCATCTGAGAAAGAAGGTCATGATACCATTGAGCCGGTTCCTTTCTACAAAAACAAAGTTTACATCGCCCTCTGCATCCTGGTGCTCTTTATCGTTGGCGGCTACTACACTATCCAGGGAGCAATTAACCTGGGCCGTCAGGATGGCTATATGCCGGAGCAACCCATCTTCTACTCTCACAAGGTGCACGCAGGTATCAATCAGATCAACTGTCTTTACTGCCACTCTTCCGCTGAAAAGAGCAAGCATGCCATGATCCCTTCGGAGAACGTGTGTATGAACTGCCACAAGGCTGTTACCGAATATACCGGTCCTGACCTGTTCACCGCTGAAGGCAAGAAAGTAAATGGTACTGCTGAAATCCAGAAACTGTACGATCACATCGGTTGGGATAAAGACGCAGGTCGTTATACCAAACCCGCACAGCCGATCGAATGGAAGAAGATCCACAGCCTGCCTGACCACGTATACTTCAACCACTCCCAGCACGTAAGCGCAGGTAAAGTACAATGCCAGACCTGCCACGGCGATATTCAGGACATGGACGAAGTAAAACAGTTCGCCGACCTGTCTATGGGCTGGTGCGTGAACTGCCACCGTAACACGAAAGTGCAGTTTGCTGAAAATAACTACTACAGCATCTTCGAAAAGCTGCATAACGATGTAAAAGCAGGTAAAGTAGACAGTGTAACTGTTGAAATGCTGGGCGGTACAGAGTGCCAGAAGTGCCACTACTAATCAATAGATCAGATAAAAAGATCAGACTAAATTTTCAAATCGTAACGCGATATAAATAATCACATGGAGCAAAAAAAGTATTGGAAAGGCTTGGAGGAGTTGCACAATACCACTTCGCATCAGGAGGCTGTGAAAAACGAATTCAGGGAAGATTTGCCCTTTGAAGAGAGTGAAAGTTTTCTGGGCGCAACCACCCCTCGCCGGGATTTCCTGAAATACCTCGGGTTCACCACCGCTGCCGCTACCATCGCAGCAAGCTGTGATATCCCTGTAAAGAAGGCTATCCCTTACGTTAACAAACCGGAAGATATTACCCCCGGTGTTCCCAACTATTATGCTTCCGCTTATGCAGTAGACGGTGAGTACGTTCCCCTGGTGGTGAAAACCCGTGAGGGCCGCCCCATCAAGGTAGAAGGCAACGAAATGTCTGCCATCACAAAAGGTGCCACCACTGCCCGCGTACAAGCTTCCGTTCTTTCTTTATATGACGTAGCCCGTCTCCGTTTCCCCGGTATCAATAACAGGAACAAGGAAACTGATCTGGCAAAACGCATCCAGGAACTGCAATATGCTGAGCTGGACAAACAGATCGCCGCTGCCCTCTCCGGGAAATCAGTAGCCCTGTTGACCTCCACTATTATCAGCCCTACCACTAAGAAACTGATAGGCGAATTCCTGGCGAAATATCCTGGTAGCCGTCACGTAACATACGACGCTGTTTCCTATTCCGGGATGCTCCTCGCTAACGAGGCATCCTATGGCAAACGCGCCCTTCCTGCTTACCATTTCGAGAACGCAAAAGTGATCGTTAGCCTTGGCGCCGACTTCCTCGGTACCTGGCTGAACCCCTCCGAGTTTTCCGGTCAATACGGCGAAACCCGGAAGATCAATGCGAAGAACCCCGAAATGAGCAAGCACTTCCATTTCGAAAGCATGATGAGCCTCACCGGTGCTAATGCTGACGAACGCTACACTCACCGTCCTTCAGAGGCCGGCATTGTTGCCCAGGCACTCCTCGCTGCTCTTGGCGGCGGCGTTTCTGCCCCGGCTATCGCCAACACCCGTCTGAAAGAAGGTATCGCCAAAGCCGCCAAAGCCATCCAGGCTAACCCCGGTAAAGCGCTCGTGGTGTCCGGCTCTAACGATGTGAATGTACAAACCCTGGTTAACGCCATCAACAACCTGGCGGGTTCCAACGGTTCTACCATCGACTGGGCTGCTACCGTTAACTACAAGCAGGGTATCGACGGTGATATGCAACAGCTGGTGAGCGACCTGAACGCAGGCTCCGTAGGAGCACTGATCGTTTACGGCGTTAACCCCGCTTATGACTATTTCGACGCTGCCAAATTCATCTCAGGTGTTCAGAAAGCCGGCGTTTCGATCTCCTTCAACGATCGTTACGACGAAACCACCGAGCTGTGCAAATACATTATGCCCGACCATCACTACCTCGAAAGCTGGGGTGATGCCGAGCCCCGGAACGGTTACTATGGCTTTATCCAGCCTACTATCGCTCCGCTGTTCAAAACCCGCGCTTTCCAGGACTCCCTGCTGACCTGGACCGGTAACACTACCGCCTGGGTAGATTACCTGAAGAACGAATGGATCACGCGCCTTGGCTCTCAGGGTGCATGGGACAAAACCCTGCAGGACGGTATTATCGAGCCGGCTACAGCTCCCGCAATGGGCGGCGCTTCCTTCACAGGAGACGTTGCTGCTGCTGCCGCTAAGATCGGTACTCCTAAAACTTCCGGCCTCGAGCTGGTCGTGTATGAGAAAGTAGCTATCGGTAACGGTAAAGAAGCGAACAACCCCTGGCTGCAGGAAATGCCCGATCCTATCACCCGTTCTACCTGGGATAACTACGCCTGCGTATCCAACAAGCTGGCGAAGGACTTCAAAATGGAACTGGGCGACGATTACGAGATCAACGCTGAGAAGAAAGTTCTGAAAATCACCGCTAAAGGCAAAACCGTTGAACTACCTCTGCTGATCGTTCCTGGTATCCAGGAAGATACAATCGCTATCGCAGTAGGTTATGGTCGCGGTAAAAAAGAATTCATTGGTAAAGCCGCCGGTGAGGTGGGAGCGAACGCTTATCCGTTCGTATCCTTCAACGGCCAGACTTTCGATTACTTCGTTACCGAAGCGAAAGCCGAAGCCACCGGTGCTAAATATGCTATTGGTCTTACCCAGACTCACAATAGCTACGAAGGACGTCCGATCATCAAAGAAACCACCCTCGAGGAGTTCATCAAGAACCCCAAGGAAGTGAATAAACAGCGTCAGGAGCTGTTCAAAACTTACGGTGAAGATTTCCGTAACGATGGTACCCTTTATACCGGCGGTACTAAGTTTGAATATCCCGGTATCAAGTGGGGCATGTCTATCGACCTGAACTCCTGCTTCGGCTGCGGCGCCTGCGTGGTGGCTTGTACAGCGGAGAACAACGTATCCGTGGTAGGTAAAGAGCAGGTGGTACTGGCACACGAAATGCACTGGCTGCGTATCGACCGCTACTTCGCCGGTGACGAGAACAACCCCGAAGTTGTTTTCCAGCCTATGCTCTGCCAGCACTGCGATAACGCACCCTGCGAAAACGTTTGCCCGGTAGCTGCTACCAACCACTCTTCCGAAGGTCTTAACCAGATGGCTTATAACCGTTGTATCGGTACCCGCTATTGCGCGAACAACTGTCCGTACAAAGTTCGCCGCTTCAACTGGAGAGACTGGAATGGTGCTGACAGCTTCGAAGGCAACCTGCACGATACTGCTGATATGAACGATGCCCTTACCCGCATGGTGCTGAACCCAGATGTTGTGGTTCGCTCCCGTGGTACGATGGAAAAATGTTCTTTCTGTGTACAGCGCCTGCAAGACGCGAAACTGCACGCCAAGAAAGAAGGCCGTCCCATGAAAGACGGTGAAGCCAAGACCGCTTGCCAACAGGCCTGCTCTACCGGCGCCATCGTATTCGGTAACGTGAATGATAAGGACAGCCGCATCTTCAAGGTTCGTAACGAAGAGCAAACAGACCGCCTGTACTACGTACTGGAAGAAACGCACGTATTGCCCTCCATCAACTACCTGGCTAAGATCCGTAACAAGGATGCAGCCCCGGTAGCCGCAGGTCACGGTGCGAAAACCGAAGAGAAAGCTCATCACTAATGATAGCGTTCCCTTCCGAAAGGGAGGGACAAGAATGACAGAACTAGTTAAGAAACAGTTTTAAGTTTTGAAACAACTTAGTTCCGGCTCCGGGCCGGGACGAGCAAAGCTCGAAATACTATGCATTTGAAGTACGAATCCACACTGAGAGAACCTTTAGTAGATGGGGTTAAGGATTATCACCAGGTAACGGAGGACATTATTAGTCCTATTGAAGCGAAACCTGGAAAACTGTGGTATATAGGCTTATTCATCTCCATTCTCCTGCTGCTGTTCGGTGTATTCTCCGTATTCTGGGAGGTTTACTTCGGTACAGGTGTGTGGAACCTGAACAAAACGATCGGTTGGGGTTGGGACATTACCAACTTCGTATGGTGGGTAGGTATCGGTCACGCCGGTACACTGATCTCCGCCATCCTCCTGCTGTTCCGCCAGGGATGGCGTACAGGGGTAAACCGCGCGGCGGAAGCGATGACCATCTTTGCGGTAATGTGTGCGGGCCAGTTCCCGATCTGGCACATGGGCCGTGTATGGATGGCATTCTTCGTACTCCCTTACCCTAACACCCGTGGCCCGCTGTGGGTTAACTTTAACTCTCCCTTGTTGTGGGACGTGTTCGCGATCTCCACTTACTTTACCGTTTCCCTCCTATTCTGGTACTCCGGTCTGTTGCCTGACTTCGCAACCGTTCGTGACCGTGCCAAAACCAAGCTGCGGAAAATGCTGTACGGTGTGGCTTCCTTCGGCTGGACCGGTTCCACCAAACACTGGCAGCGTCATGAGTCGCTCTCCCTGGTTCTCGCCGGTTTGAGCACTCCCCTGGTACTGTCTGTACACACCATCGTATCTTTTGACTTTGCTACCTCCGTGATTCCCGGCTGGCACACCACGATCTTCCCTCCCTACTTCGTAGCGGGTGCGATCTTCTCCGGCTTCGCGATGGTACAAACACTGCTGATCATCACCCGTAAAATACTCGGCCTCGAAGATTACATCACCATCGGCCACGTAGAGGCAATGAACAAGGTGATTGTACTGACTGGTTCTATCGTGGGCGTTGCCTACCTGACCGAGCTGTTCATGGCATGGTACTCCGGTGTTCAATACGAATTCGATACCTTCTATAACTTCCGTGCTGCCGGTCCGCTCGGCTGGTCTTACTGGATCATGATGACCTGTAACGTAATTTCTCCGCAGGTGTTCTGGTTCCGCAAGATGAGAAGGAACATTATGGTAACGTTCATCATGTCTATCATCGTAAACATCGGTATGTGGTTTGAGCGTTTCGTAATCATCTGTACTTCACTGTACCGCGATTACCTGCCCTCCAGCTGGAGCTACTACCGTCCGTCCTGGCCGGAAGTTGGCTTCTACCTCGGAACGTTCGGTCTGTTTTTCACCTGCTACTTCCTGTTTGCGAAATACTTCCCGGTAATTGCTGTTGCGGAGATCAAATCGATCCTGAAAACATCCGGTAAGAACTTCAAAGACAAAATGGACGTTTACGAAGATCAGAGCGTTGAGAAATTCGCGCATGATAACACACACCACTAAGAATAGAATTAAGATTAACGGAATACAGAATAATTATCCATATGGCTGTTAAGAAATTTGTTGTAGGCAGTTTTGATGATGAGGCGGTATTGTTTCCGGCGGTAAAGAAAGTACGCCAGGCCGGATACAAAATACATGACGTTTACACTCCGTTCCCGATCCATGGTCTTGATCATGCGATGGGCCTGAGAGAAACGAGCCTTCACACGGCCGGCTTCATTTACGGTATCACCGGTACTACTACCGCCCTGTCTTTCATGGGCTGGGTATTTACTACCGACTGGCCGATGAACATCGGTGGTAAGCCGCACTTCCCTTTACCGGCGTTTATTCCCATCACTTTTGAGCTGACGGTATTGTTTTCAGCGGTAGGGATGGTAATGACGTTCATGTACCTCTGCCAGATGGCTCCGTTTGTAAAGAAGCATATTTTCCACCCCCGCCAGACCGACGATCTGTTTGTAATGGCGATCGAGCTGTCTGACAAGACGAGCGCGGAAGAGGTGAAAGGCTTCCTGAGCAGCGTGGGTGCGAAGGAGATTAACGAGCAGACGGCTGAGGCCGGCTGGTGGTTAGGCCGCTTCGACAAGGAAGACAAGGTGTTTGCGAAATAATTCGTCAGGCACGAAAAGAGACAGATAGATCAGTTTTGACAACATACAGGAGGGCAGGACCGGAATGGTACTGTCTGACAACTGAAAAGACAATTAATATCGGATGAAAAGGACTTCCAACATACTGATTGTAGCAGCCTTAGCAGGTGGCGCCTTTCTGGCATCCTGCGGGAATAAGGGGCCGCACCATAGAAATCCCGGCAAGATTTATGCGCCCGATATGTACGAGTCCCGTGCATACGAGTTCTACAGCGCCCGTCTGGCGAGCATGAAGCCCGTGGAAGGAACGGTGAAGCGCGGCGCTATGCTGCCGTATCACCTGAAAGCGGAAGACACGGCGCAAGCCAACCTGGGTCGCAATCCCCTGGTGCTCGATAAAGCAGGTCTGGATGAAGGGAAACGTCTGTACGACATCTACTGCGGCGTTTGCCATGGTCAGAAACTGGATGGTAACGGACCGCTGTACAAAGGCGGCGACGGGCCTTATCCTGCTGCACCTCCGGCATTCCTGACCGGTAAAGTGCTCGGTTATACTGAAGGACGCATCTTCCACGTAATCACCTACGGGTTCAACGTGATGGGCAGCTACGCCAGCCAGCTGGATATTGAACAGCGTTGGAAAGTGGTAGGCTATATCAAGAACATGCAGAACGGAGGTAAAGCTCCTGCGGCTCCCGCAGAGGCAGCACCGGCAGCCGATTCAGCAACAGCAGCGGCACCCGTTGTAGCCGCAGCTAAATAATTAGATTAAAACGCATTTCAACTTCGTATTTTAATATACAACAGTAATGAAGGACCAATTTGTAGTACCAGCAAGATTAAAAACGACCAGCTTTGTGCTTGTGGGCATCGGCTTGCTGACTTTGTTGATCGGAATATTTGCACTAGGCGGCGAACATGGCCCCACCCGTTTCTGGGCAGGGCTGCTGCAAAACAGCACCTTCTTCCTGATGGTGGTGTTGGCCAGCACCTTTTTCATCTGTGTAACCACACTGGCTCACGGTGGCTGGCAGATGGCTTTCCGCCGCGTGCCTGAAGCCATCTCAATGACAGTGCCTGTGCTGAGCGTAATCGTGCTGGTAGTATTGGGCTTCCTTATCTTCGGTAATAAAGGCCACATCTACCACTGGCTTCACCCCGAAGGAGACCGCATACTGGAGTTCAAATCTCCTTTCCTCAATGCCGGTTTCATTTCCACCATGACGGTGATAACACTCGCTCTCTGGAGCATTCTCACAGTGAAACTGCGCAGGATGTCTCTAGCGGAAGATAAAATGCTCCTCGACAATGAGAGCCGTAAAGCACTCATCTGGAAAGGAACTGTATGGTGCGGACTCTTTGCCGTAGTATACGCACTGAGCATGGGCTCCACCACACCGTGGATCTGGCTTATGAGCATCGACGCACACTGGTTCTCCACCATGTACAGCTGGTACACTTTCGCCAGCACCTGGGTTTCCGGTCTTTCCCTCATCGCACTTTTCGTAGTATACCTGAAAAGCAAAGGTTACCTCGAAATGGTGAACGAAGAACACCTTCATGATCTGGGCAAATTCATGTTCGCATTCAGCGTATTCTGGACTTACCTCTGGTTCTCCCAGTACATGCTGATCTGGTACGCAAACATGCCCGAAGAAACTATTTACTACAAGCCGCGTGTATGGGGTGAGTTCAGGCCTATCTTCTTCCTGAACCTCATCATCAACTTCATCTGCCCGCTGCTGATTCTGATGAAACGTAATTCCAAACGTAACTATACGCTGGTTGCTTTCATGGGCGGCCTCATCATCTTCGGCCACTGGCTCGACTTCTTCCAGATGGTAATGCCCGCTACCGTGAAACACCTGTACTTCCCCTGGTATGAACTGGGTATCGGCCTTGGTTTCGTTGGTCTGATCATTTATCTGACCGCACAACAGCTCGCTAAAGCGCCGCTGACAGCAAAGAACCATCCGTACCTGAAAGAAAGTATCATCCACCACACCTGATGCGGGGGCGAAGACAAACAACGTTTAGCATTAGATAACTTAATTTTTATTCAATAGCAATGTCAGGATATTTAGCAGTTATAGTAGTTGTTCTCATATTCGTCGTGATCTTCCAGATTGCGAAGGCAAGCGAATATGTGTCCATTCTCAAAGGTGAAAAGAAAGCGCGCGAGCAGTCCAACCGTATTAACGGTTTCCTGATGATCGTGTTCCTGGTGCTGGGCCTGATCGGGGTGTGGTACTGCCACGATCTGATGGATGATTCGATGCTGGGAGAACCTGCATCTGATCATGGTGTTGGCGTGGACGGACTGATCAAGGTTACTTTCATCATCACCATGATCGTATTCGTGCTGACGCAGATCGCACTTTTCGTTTTCGCCTGGAAATACCAGGAGAAAGACGGCCGTAAAGCATTCTTTTATCCGCATAACAACAAACTGGAAGTAATCTGGACCGTTATCCCGGCCATCGTACTCACCGTGCTGGTTGCCTTCGGTATCCGCCACTGGCTGCGTATGACTTCCGATGCTCCGAAAGAGTCCATGATCGTGGAAGTAACCGGCAAACAGTTTAACTGGATCGTTCGTTACCCCGGTAAAGACGGTCAGCTCGGCCGCCGCAACTTTAAACTGACCAACGACTCCAATAACCCTGTAGGTCAGGACTGGGCAGACAGCCTGAATCACGACGACGTGATTGCTCCGGACCTGCACGTAGTAGTAGGTAAACCGGTTAAGCTGATCATCGGTTCCCGCGATGTGGTGCATGACGTAGGTCTGCCGCACTTCCGTCTGAAAATGGACGCTGTGCCCGGTATCCCTACCACCCTTTGGTTCACTCCCACCATCACTACAGCAGAATACCGCAAACGCACCGGCAACCCTGACTTCGTTTACGAGCTGGCTTGCGATCAGATGTGCGGTAACGGTCACTATTCCATGAAGGCGAACATCATTGTGGAAACACAGGAAGAATACGACAAATGGTTAGCGACGCAGGTAACCCAATACTCACAGGCGCATCCCGCACCGGAAGCTGCTCCGGCAGCACCCGCGGTACCTGCTGATTCCACCAAAGCCGTAGCGGCCCTTACGAAATAGTAACTCATCCTTAGAGAAGAGAAATTAGGAGCGAAAAAAATTATAGAAATAGCTGGCAGACCCGCCCCGTTTACCGGCTGATCATAAACAGAACTTATTATGAGTAACGAAGCAACATTGCACAGTCAGGAATCTCTCCATCACGGTCATGATGACCATGGGCATGGGCATGACGGGCATGATCACCATCATGAGGAAACCTTCATCTCGAAGTACGTTTTCAGCATGGACCATAAAATGATCGCGAAGCAATTCCTGATCACTGGTATTATCTGGGCCATCATCGGTGCATTCTTTTCTGTATTGTTCCGTTTGCAGCTGGGCTTCCCGGATGCAACCTTCCCCTGGCTGGAATCCATCCTGGGCCATTGGGCAGAAGGCGGCCGCATTACACCTGAGGCTTACTACGCCCTGGTTACCATGCACGGTACTATCCTGGTGTTCTTCGTATTAACCGCCGGCCTTTCCGGTACATTCTCCAACCTGCTGATTCCCCTGCAGGTAGGTGCACGCGACATGGCATCTCCCTTCATGAACATGCTGAGCTACTGGTTCTTCTTTACCGCCAGCCTTGTTATGATGTCGTCCCTGTTCGTACAAACCGGCCCTGCTTCCGGTGGCTGGACTTCATATCCTCCGCTGAGCGCCCTGGGCGATGCCTCCATCGGTTCCAAGATCGGTATGGACCTCTGGCTGATCAGTATGGCACTGTTCGTAGTTTCTTCCCTGCTGGGTAGCCTTAACTATATCTCTACGATCCTGAACATGCGTACGAAAGGCATGAGCATGACGAAGATGCCCCTTACTATCTGGAGCTTCCTCTTCACCGCCGTGTTGGGTGTACTGTCATTCCCCGTACTGCTTTCCGGTTTCGTACTGCTGCTGTTCGACCGTCATGGTGGTACCAGCTTCTATCTGAGCGAACTTTTTGTACAGGGTAAAGTACTGCCTAACGAAGGTGGTTCCGCGATCCTCTACCAGCACTTGTTCTGGTTCCTGGGTCACCCTGAAGTATATATTATCATTCTCCCTGCGATGGGTATGGTATCTGAGATCCTGGCGGTTAATTCCCGCAAGCCGATCTTCGGTTACCTCGCAATGGTCGGTTCTATGTTCGCGATCACGGTACTGGCGTTCCTCGTATGGGCACACCACATGTTTGTGACCGGTCTGAACCCTTTCCTCGGCGCGTTCTTCGTACTGCTGACGCTCCTGATTGCGGTGCCCTCTGCTATCAAGGTATTTAACTGGATTACGACTATCTGGCGCGGTAATATCCGTTTCACGCCTGCATCCCTGTTCTCTATCGGTTTCGTGAGCACTTTCATCTCCGGTGGTCTTACAGGTATCTGGCTGGGTAACTCCGCTATCGATATTCACCTGCACGATACTTACTTCGTAATCGCGCACTTCCACATCGTAATGGGTGTATCCGCATTCTTCGGTATGTTCGCCGGTGTTTATCACTGGTTCCCGAAAATGTACGGCCGTTACATGAACCAGACGCTTGGTTTCATCCACTTCTGGATCACGCTGGTAGGTGCTTACCTGATCTTCTGGCCCATGCACTACCAGGGTATGGCCGGTATGCCCCGCCGTTACTTCGACTACAGTAACTGGGCATCCTTTAACCAGTTCGAAGGTCTGAACGCTTTCATCAGCTTTGTAGTAATCATTGTGTTCGCCACACAGCTGCTGTTTGTATTCAACTTCTTCTATAGCATTTTCAAAGGCCGTAAGCTGACCACAACCAACCCGTGGGCTGCTACCACCCTCGAATGGACTACTCCTATCAATCCCGGTCACGGCAACTGGCCTGGTGAGATCCCGGAAGTTCACCGCTGGGCTTACGACTACAGCAAAGACGGAAAAGATTTCATCCCGCAAACAGTACCGGTATCGCCCGACGAATCCGGCCACTAAATCTGCCGGCAGGGCATACCCCTGCCGTACCAGGATGATGGAAAGAAATAGTGTTGTTTAATATGTTGCAAGAAAATTCCATAAAGTTGTCTTTATCATACGCCATTGCAAGCAGGGTGAAGGATTACTTCATGATGATGAAGTTTACACTGACCTTCATGGTTGTGTTCTCCTGTGTGGTTGCCTATTTACTGGTACCTGGTGTGGAATTTAACCTGATTAAAGTTCTTTTATTATTTGCAGGCGGTATCCTGGTATCAGGCTCCGCTAATATCATCAATCAGATCCTGGAGCGGGAAACGGATAAACTGATGGCGCGCACGGCTGTAAGGCCGTTGCCCGGCGGAAGGGTTTCCATATCCGAAGCCTGGTTGCTTTGCGTGATCACCGGTGTGGCAGGCATAGCAATAATGGGTTTTGCTTTTAACTGGTTGAGCGCAGGGCTGAGCCTTCTTTCACTGGTACTGTACGGTTTCGTATACACCCCATGGAAGAAATGGAACTCTCTGGCGGTACTGGTAGGTGCGGTGCCCGGAGCTTTTCCGATGCTGATCGGATGGGCTGCGGGAGACAATGCGCTTTCCATTGGCGGCTGGTCGCTTTTTGCCATTCAGTTCCTCTGGCAGTTCCCCCATTTTTGGGCAATTGCCTGGGTAGCGCATAAGGATTATACCCGTGCAGGCTTCCGGCTGATGCCTTCCGAACAAGGACCCGGCAAGATGATCGCCCTGCAGGCTGCGATGTATACCTTACTGATGATCCCGGCGGGCGTAGCACCGTATTTGCTGGGACTTACCGGGTACATTTCGGCTATCGTGGCCATCCTTATCGGAGGCTGGTACCTCTGGAAAGCCGTTCAGCTGTACCGCAAAGCGGACGTGCCCTCGGCAAGGAAACTGATGTTCGGTTCGTATATTTACCTGGCAGTGATATTGCTGGCCTTTTTGTTTGACAAAGTAAAACTGTGAGGAGATGATGACAATGAACGCACCTAAGAATAAGTTGCACCCGCATAAATATTCACTCTGGATCGCCATGGCGAGCATCACCATGATGTTCATCGGGTTTACAAGTGCATATGTGGTGAAACGTTCGCAGGCCAACTGGCTGGCGTTCGAACTGCCTGCCATCTTTTACGTGTCTACCGTCCTGATCCTGCTGAGCAGCCTTACCATTTACCTGGCGGGCCGTCAGTTCAAAGCGCGCAACATGAGCGCTTACAAACAGCTGATCACGTTAACGGCATTGCTGGGATTAGGATTCGTGGTTTGCCAGTTCATTGGTTTCGCGGATCTTAAAAGCAATGGCTTACCCCTGAGCAGCACAGTTTCGGCCTCTTTCATTTATGTGATCGTTGGCGCGCACGTTCTGCACGTACTGGGCGGTGTGGCGGTATTGATGGTGATGTTTGTACGGGCATTCCGTACACGTATACGTACCTACAGTACAATTCCCATCGAAGTAGCATCCACCTACTGGCATTTTGTGGGCGGCCTCTGGATTTATCTGCTGATATTTTTTAGCCTGGCCAGATAATAGAATTAGAAAAAAAGATACTGTTTAGAACCAATAAAATTCACAATTCGTACAATGGATAACGCAGTAACAGCGAAGAAAAAATGGTGGACCGGAGGGCATTCCCCCTTCAACGTGAGCTATGGTAAGTTGATGATGTGGTACTTCCTCATCTCCGATGCTTTCACGTTCGGCGCATTGCTGATTTCTTACGGCACACAACGTTTCATGGCAGAAGGCTGGCCTGACCCCAACGTCGTATTCCATTCATTCCCTTTTATGGGGCATGCAAATCTCCCGCTGGTGTTCGTGAGTCTGATGACCTTCATCCTGATCATGTCATCTGTTACCATGGTACTGGCAGTTAACGCCGGTCACTACATGGATAAAAAAGCGGTTGTGAAATGGCTTTCCCTCACTATCGTAGGTGGTATCATGTTCCTCGGCTGTCAGGCATGGGAATGGACGCACTTACATGAAGTAGGCGCCTGGTGGGGCCGCAACCCCTTCCCGAATGCTGACGGAACGGCTGCCATCTCTACCAACTTTGTTGACTTCTTCTTTACCATCACAGGCTTCCACGGTCTTCACGTAACTTCCGGCGTTGTGCTGAACATCATCGTTCTCATCAACGTACTGAAAGGCACCTACGAACACCGCGGCCACTACGAAATGGTGGAAAAGGTAGGCCTCTACTGGCACTTTGTAGACCTGGTTTGGGTATTCGTATTCACTTGCTTCTACCTGCTGTAAGAAGCATCCGATTTTTGACTGAACGTATTTTAATAAAGAGAAAAGTTATTTTTGATCATGGCGCATACACAAAACGCATCCGATAGGCAGGCATCCATCAAGAGCATCTGGAAAACATTCTGGATCCTCCTGATCGTTACCATGGTGGAAGTAGGACTGGCTTTCCTGCACCTGTATTCCGGATTCCCCGGCAAACTGTTGCTGAACTCCATCTTCATTGGTCTCACCATTGTGAAGGCTTTTTATATCGTTGCCGAATTCATGCACCTCGGCCATGAAATTAAAAACCTGATCTGGACGATCATGATGCCCCTGCTGCTGTTCATCTGGTTCATCATCGCCTTCCTCGCAGATGGCGACAGCTGGAAACACATGCGCAGAAACTCCCCCAGCGCTCCGCTACCCGCAGAAAAAGTGGCGCCCGCGCATGGTGGTGGCAATCATCACTAACCACCCGGTCGTAAACACGATATTCCGAAAAATGTAAAAGTGATGCCGTCACAACCGATAGCACTCATTTTTACATTTTTCGCTTTTATAAACGTCTAAAACTTACGGTTATCAACAGGAAAGCATTACTCGGCGTTGCACTGGCCATTCTCGTACCCCTAGCAGGGTACCTGATCGTGGACCATTACGGCAAGAATGTCGTGTCTATACCGCCGTTTCTTATAGCAGAAAGAGTAGACACGATCGTGAAAGATGGAAAAACGACCTACGATACCGTTTTTCACAAGGTTAAAGACTTCACTCTCACCAATCAGCTCGGAGAACAGGTGAGCCTTAGCCAGATGGAAGGCAAGATCATTATCGTGAATTACTTCTTCACGAGCTGCCCCACCATTTGCCCCACCCTCATCAAAAACCTGAAGCGGGTACAGGACACTTACACCAAGAACGATACCCTCATCCAGATACTTTCCCTCTCGGTAGATCCCGTTCGTGATTCGGTACCTGTGATTAAGCATTATGCTGACAGCAAGGGTATTGATCCCCGTAACTGGTGGCTGCTCACCGGGGATAAGAAGGAAATCTACGACCTGGCCCGTCACGAATTCTTCGTGAACGCACTCGAAGGCGATGGTGGACCCGATGATTTCATTCATACCGAGAAATTCGTGCTGATTGATAAAGACCGCTTTATCCGCGGTTATTACAATGGCATGGATACCAGTGATGTAGCCCGTATGGTGAACGACATCGCCATTCTGCACATCGCCAAGAACAAGAAAAAGCCCGGTCTGCTCAAGCGCCTCTTTTCCGGAGGCGACAAATAACAAGTGAACATGAATCTGAAGAATAAGAACCTGAATACGATCATCACTATCATATCCATTGCTATCCCGGTAGTAGTGGCTGTTTTGTTCGTTATACCGAAGCCCGATATCGAAGCCGGGTTCGACGTGAAAGTGATGCCTTTCTTCCATGCAGTGCTCAATTCCGCCACGGCAGTGCTGCTGGTGGCGAGCCTGTACTTCATCAAGAACGGTAAAAAGCAGGCCCATAAATGGGCGAATCTCACTGCGGTGGGGCTCTCTGTAATATTCCTGCTTTCTTACGTTACTTATCACTTCCTCACCGATTCCACGAAGTTCGGGGATATGAACCACGACGGGTTGATAGATGCGGCGGAGATAGCCACGGTAGGAGGTATCCGGTATTTTTATTATTTCCTCCTGCTGACGCATATTGTGTTTGCAATAGCCATCGTGCCTATGGTGCTTTTTACACTGCTGCGGGCTTTCCAGAACGATGATCCCAGGCACCGCCGTATAGCACGGATAACCTGGCCCATTTGGTTCTATGTAGCCATTACGGGAGTGATCGTGTACATGATGATACAGCCATATTACGCCTGAGTCCTGACGTAAATCAGGCCGGGGCGCTTAAAAATTGCCTAATTTCGGAACGTGAAAAAGTTATTCTACCTGTTGATGACCGCAGCGTTGCTGCTACCCGGAAGCCAGTTACTGGCGCAATGCTCCCTCTGCACGAAAACCGCGCAGCAGTTAGGTGAAGGACCGGCCAAAGGCCTTAACAATGGTATCCTGATGCTGGCCGCAGCACCGTTGGCACTGGGCGTATTCCTGGGAGTACGTTGGTATAGGAGCCAGCGGGCGGCGGAATAGTCGCCCCCCTGCTATTACTTATATGGCAGGTTTCCGGAACTCCGGACAGTCTACCCGCAATTCTCCCGCCTTTAATATGGCGTTCACGAGGTGGCAGTAGTGAAGTTTCCCTTTCTTTTCGTAAAATCTGCAGTTGAGGCACATCCGCTGTGGGGTAATCACCAGGTTCCTGTTAAGGTCCTGAATGAGGCCCAGCAATTGCTCCAGCATACCCGCCTGTTTCTCGGGCGACATATCTTTCACTGAATCCTGCATTGGCTCGGCAAAGCTTTCCACTTTGCGGGCAACGGATTTACCCTCACGGGTAAGGTGCAGTGTATGGCTCCGGCTGTCTTCCTTATCATCTTTACGCTTTACAAAACCTTTCGATTCGATCGTTTTGATGGCATCGCTGATCGTCGCTTTCGTCATGTTGAAATGCGCTGCCAGATGAGTGACAGTTTTGAGCTTTTCCGGATAATGGAGGAGGTAGGTGAGTATTTGCACCTGAATGGGGCTGATCCCGTACTGTTTCGCTTCCTGCCAGAGCAAAACACGGAAAGCTTCTGAAAGTCTTTCCAGCGCTGCCACCACTTTACTGGCGGTATTGGTGGCCTGGTGCTCCGGATTGAAGGTGGATTCCTTTCGCATGGTATTTATTGTAACGCAATAGTTTTTCTGTTAAGCCTAATTGTTCTTCTAACGGGTTTGCACGGGGGGCGTAATGTACAAAAGTTTTAAGCGGCCGATATCACACTTTCATGGTGATTCACAAGCTTTTTGATAAACGGAACTGCACCTGCAAAATTGTACGGAATATCTCTCAGAGGGGTATTTTGTGCCTCTCTCACCGCGCTTTATCCGCAGTCTTTTTGCATCACCTAATTTTGATATATCTATTTGGTTGAATGGAAATTAGCCCCGCTTGCTAAACGGTGCTTCCCCCGGTAAATTTTCTTTGGAAACTTTTTCTTACACTTCATTGCCCGGTAGTACATGCGTGGGATAAGAACGATGCACTGCGGTGGGGCTACTGCTCAAATATCGTATAAATACATCATGCGAACATCCCCCGGGATACATTACGGGGAATAAATATAGAAAAGAAAAAGAGGCCGGAGCCTCTTTTTTTAATGCGATTCGGATACAAACTTCAGTCCGATGATAGAACCGATGAGCATCACCAGGAATACGAGCCGCATGGCGGAAGCCGGCTCTTTAAAGAAGAGCATGCCTGCAATGGCGGTTCCGGCAGCCCCTATGCCCGTCCACACGGCATAAGCCGTACCGATGGGGAGACCGTTGTTGATCGCCTTATTGAGCAGGAAAAAGCTCAGCGAAATACATATCACGAATGAGATGGAGGGCCAGAGCTTCGAGAAATTCTCAGAATACTTCAGCGAAATGGTAAAGCCGATCTCGAACAGACCGCCCAGCACCAGGAATAACCAGGCCATAACAAATGCTTGTTTTAGATGATTAAGAAATATGTCGGAAAAGTTGAAAGAAAAGGGTGTGCGCGCAGGATCAGCCGCCGTAATTGAAAACGGCGTAAGTGAAGAAAAGTCGGAATACTCTGATTTGGGTGACCATTTCTGCGTTTACGTTAAGATGGAGCAAAGATAGCAATTTTTCAGCTATAGCGGTGAACGATGCGGTAGAGGTTAAACCCCGGAGCGTCCATATGGGTGCGGATCTCGCTTATAAGGCCCGCCCTGTCTATCTGTTGCATCCGGCGGTACTGGATAAGCTGCCAGGCTTTTTCTGCCATCAGCAGCGCTTTACGGTCGTTGTTCTCGTGTATATGCTCCCGGTGGTCATCGATAGCCTGTACCAATTCATCGATCCCCTCACCACGGAAAGCCACTGTTTTGATAACGGGTGTTTCCCAGGTTTCGCTTCTGCGGGAATGGGCCAGCAGGCGCAGGTTACGGGCAAATTCATCCGCCTTCGGCCGGTCGGCCTTATTAACGGCGAATACAGATGCGATCTCCATCAGTCCGGCCTTCATCGTCTGTATCTCGTCTCCCGCTTCCGGAACCACCACTACCACGGTTGTATCGGCCACACCGGCGATCTCCACTTCACTCTGCCCCACACCTACCGTTTCAATAAACAGGTAATCGTACCCCGCTGCTTTTATGATATCCGCCACTTCGAGGATCTTGGGACTCAGCCCGCCAAGTGCACCGCGGCTGGCCATGGAGCGGATGAATACATTGGGGTCGGAGAAATGACCCGACATACGGATGCGGTCGCCCAGCAGCGCGCCGAAATTAAAAGGAGAAGAAGGGTCTACCGCAATAACGGCTACACGTTGCTGACGCTGCAGCAGAGAAGAAATGAGCGCATTTACAAGCGTGCTTTTACCGGCACCGGGAGGGCCTGTGATACCCACTACGCGCGTGTCTGCACGTGGCGGAAGGGCTTCCAGCAGCAGTTCATATCCCGGAGTTTCATTTTCCACGAGGGAAATACAACGGGCCAGGGCGCGCACGTCTCCAACCAGGAGCCGTTCGAGTAAGGCAGACATGAAACAAATGTATTGAGGATTTTTCATAACTGGGCAGCCACTGGTTCGCAGCCAACTTTTTTCAACGGAAAATCGTATCTTTTAACAGACCATTGAACCGACTACCTTACCATGACGAACTTCATTCCTATATTTCCCCTTGGCATCGTTGTCTACCCGGGCGAGTTGCTGAACCTGCATATTTTCGAGCCGCGATACAAACAGTTAATAGACGAGTGTATCTCGGAAAAAAAGCCCTTTGGCATCCCGGCTGTGATCGATAAGAAAGTCAATGAGTACGGCACCCTCGTGGAGATTTCGCGCGTGGAAAAAACCTATGACAACGGGGAAATAGATGTGCGGACGCGCGGCATCAAAGTATTCCGCATCCTGGAAGTGATCCGGGAAGTACCCGATAAACTGTATGCCGGCGCTATTGTCAATTACCCAGATAACCAGGAGCGTACCAGCGAAAAACTACGCGAACAGGTACTCACAGCCCTTCGCGAACTGCACGAGTTATTACAGGTTACAAAAAGTTTTCCGGTGGAAGATCAACGTTTGCGCGCGTATGATATCGCGCATCATGCGGGGCTTTCGCTGGAAGAAGAATATGAAATGCTCCACCTTTTCCAGGAACTGCAACGCCTGGAGTACCTCAAACGGCACCTCAGCAAGGTTATTCCCCTGATGGCTGAAATGGAGCGGCTGAAAGACCGTGTGAAACTGAACGGTCACTTCCGGGATTTATCCGTGGATAATTTTTAACTTGGCGCCATGATAGGCCCGATTTTTTGTCTGGACCTGGGCAATACCCGGTTAAAATGTGGCATTATGCAAGGTGGGGAACTGCGGGAAGAGCGGTTTTTCAGCGAAGAAGCGTTGTTACAGGAAGTACAGGCATTGCTGAAGGAATGGCACCCTGCAGCTGCAGTACTATCGTCGGTTATCGATCATCCGCCGGCACTGGAAGAGCTGCTGGCACGGGAAACACAATTCATCCGGCTGCGTTATGATACGCCCATGCCGGTAAGTATCGTATACGAAAAGCCGGAAACACTGGGGGTAGACCGGTTGGCCCTGGCAGCAGGGGCATGGGAGATGTTTCCGGGAAAAAATAGTCTTATCATTGGGACCGGATCGGCCATCACATACAATTTTGTGAACAACCGGGGAGAATTTCTGGGCGGAGGTATAAGCCCGGGAATTGACATGCGTTTCAGGGCGCTGCACGCTTTCACAGATAAATTACCATTAGTTAAGGCGGAAGAACATTATAGTTTTGTGGGATATAATACCCGTCAAAGCATACTTAGCGGAGTGCTGGAAGGCGCGCTGGCGGAGGTAGACGGCATGATTGCATCCTATGCCGCGAGGTACGGGAACTTTAACGTGCTTTTAACAGGGGGGAATTTGGTTTTTTTTGCTTCCCGCCTTAAAAATAAGATATTTGCAAGCCCGTATTTAATGTATAAAGGTTTAAAATCAATCGCAGAATATAATGTATTGGACAAAAGCTAGCTTCTTTTGCCTGTTAGGCGTTTCAGTGCTATCGGCAAAAAATGCTGTCGCCCAGGATAATTCACCGTATTCCCGCTTTGGATTGGGGGAGGTTTCCCGTTCGGAAAACGCCGTCAATCTGGGTATGGGAGGTGTGGCACAGGCATATGGCGATGCCCAGTCCATCAACTTCGTGAACCCCGCCAGTTACTCCAGGCTACAGCTGGTAACGTTTGACGTGGGCGTTCATGGAGGCTCGCGCCGCCTCTCGTCAAGAGATGCAAGCTCCAGCGCCGGTTTTGGTACTTTGAGTTACCTCCAGCTGGGTATGCCGCTCAGCCCTAAATGGGGCCTCAACATCGGTATCCGCCCCCTCACCCGCGTTTCTTACAACGTGGCCATGCCGGAAGAAAGAACATTTTTCGATACACTGAAAGTAAACACCGTAAACCAGTTTGAAGGTAACGGCGGTATTTATCAGGCGTACATAGGCTCCGGCATCGGCTTTGGCGGCTTTAGCGTTGGTGTTAACGTAGGTTACATCTTCGGTAACGTAACAAACAGTACCAAAGCACTCTTCCCTGCCGAATCCAACATCACCCCCTCGAGGGATATGAAGCGGACCAGCTATGGCTCGTTCTTCTATACGCTCGGCCTCCAGCAGAACATCAAACTCGGCAACGATCTTAACCTCCAGCTCGGCGTGTCCGGCAACCTGGAGCAAAAGCTCTCCGCCAAACGTGAACGCCTGCAGGAAACCCTGATTTACGATCAAAGCTCCGACGAATACGATACCCGCGACACCGTGAAATACACCAGCGGAGACAGAGGCGATCTCATCTACCCCCAGTCCATCGGTGCCGGTATCATGCTTTCCAAAACCGATAAGTTCTCCGTAGGTGTGGATTACAACACCTCCAAATGGAGCAACTTCAGAAACTATGGCGCGGTAGACTCTACGCAGGACAGCTGGCGCATGAGCGTTGGCGGTCAATTCGTACCCAATGCACAATCCTTCTCCGGATACTGGAATAAAGTAACCTACCGCCTCGGTGGTTATTTCGGGAAAGATTATGTGAGACTGGCCGGTATGGACATGAACACACTTGGTTTCTCCATCGGCGCAGGCTTCCCCGTAAGAAGGATCATGCCCGCCATGAACCAGTTCACTATGATTAATGCGGCCTTTGAAGTAGGATCACGCGGTAATGTAGACCAGCTCCGCGAAACCTACTACCGCCTCACACTGGGCTTCACCCTCAGCGACCGCTGGTTCCTCAAGGCTAAATACGACTAGCAGCTTGAAACGATTACTTGCATACGGAGCTTTCGCCTGCATAGCCATCGGCTGTGAGAACGATATTAGCGCCGTTGCTGCTTTCGATACCAGGAAACTGGGTGTGGAACAGGCTTATAACGTGGAAACCATCGTGAGCCAGTCTGCCGTTGTAAAAGGTGTACTCACTTCCCCTTACATGGAAAGATACGTGACGCACCCTCCTCACACGGATTTCCCCAAAGGGCTGCAGGTGATCTTCTACGACGATTCTTCCCGGAAAGAAAGTATTCTGACCGCTAACTTCGGCCGGATGGATGAAGGGAACAATGACATCTTTCTCCGAGACTCAGTGGTGTTTATCAGTCTCACCAGCGCACAGCGCCTCGATTGTAAAGACCTCCGCTGGGATTCCAAAACATCGCTCTTCATTACCGACCGCTTCTGCCGACTGTCAACACTGACGGATACTATTTATGGTCAGGGGTTTCGGGCTAATCAGGACTTCAGCTGGAGTGAGTTCGTACATATCTATGGCTCATTTGTGCCGCAGGATAGTATTCTCTCGCTCGACTAAACGAACTTCAAGACTTATTATAACAAAAGAACCCGGCCATGTGACCGGGTTCTTTTGCTTTAACCTAATTGTTTGTACGATCTGGAAACAGATCAAACGCTATTTTTTAACCTAAAATTTCCTGCTCCTTTTGGTCCAACAACCATGCCAAAGTATTATTTTACCACCCTCACGAAAAACCCGTAAATAGTTTTCATATGGAATACAGAAGATTAGGCAAATCAGGCCTTCAGATCAGCGCGCTATCGTTCGGCAGCTGGGTCACTTTTCATTCCCAGATCGATGATTCGAATGGAGACCGCCTCATGGGGCTGGCTTACGATAACGGCATCAACTTCTTCGACAACGCGGAAATTTATGCCCTTGGCGAATCGGAGAAGATGATGGGCCGTGTTTTGAAAGCGAAACAATGGGACCGCACATCTTATATCATTTCCAGTAAGGCTTACTTTGGCTGGCGGGGTGATAAAAATAAGCCGAACCAGACAGGCCTGAGCCGTAAACACCTCATGGAAGCCTGCCATGAGGCGCTGCAAAGGCTCCAGCTCGATTACCTGGATATATACTATTGCCACCGGCCCGACCGCAATGTGCCCATCGAGGAAGTGGTATGGACGATGACGAACCTCATCCAGCAGGGGAAGATCCTGTATTGGGGTACTTCGGAATGGACGGCCGCAGAAATCATGGAGGCGCATATGGTAGCCCGGCAGTATAACCTGATTGGCCCCATAGTAGAGCAGCCGGAATACAACCTTTTCCGCCGGGAGAAGCTGGAACTGGAGTATTTACCCGTATTCAACAGTGTTGGACTGGGCACCACCATTTTTAGCCCCCTGGCATCCGGGATACTGACCGGAAAGTACAATAACGGGGTACCGGAAGGCTCCCGCCTGAGCCTGGAAGGCTATGAGTGGCTGCGTAACCGTAACCTGCTGGATTCCAGTATTGCGAAGGTGAAGAAGCTGGAAAAGGTAGCGAACGACCTTGGTACCACGCTGGCAGTACTGTCAGTAGCCTGGACGATCCGTAACCCTAACGTTTCCAGCACTATACTGGGAGCCACGAAGGAGTCTCAGCTTACGGAAACCCTCAAAGCCCTTGAAGTGTATCCGCTCCTGACGCCTGAGATCATGAAGGAAATAGACGGAATTATGGATAATGTGCCGAGCGCAGTGAGGCATTAATGGGTGAGAAACGGATGGTTAAATCGATGTTAATAAACATTATTTCTATACGTTTACGAGGCAAAATCTTGCGTTTACGAAATGCCAGATCCTTATATGGAGCACACCAGTATCTTTGTATTGGTTTTTCATAGGATATGGTTAAAAATATTGTGGGCGGTATTCTTACCGCCCAATTTTTTTTGATACCTCCAAAGCGCTAATTTCCATTTTTTGTAACCATCCAATCTCCTCAACAGCGCAAATATGGATACCATCACCTGGAATGATTTTGAGAAAGTCCACATATACGTTGGCACCATCCTCACAGCAAGTGTTTTCGAAAAAGCCCGTAATCCGGCATTTCAGCTCGAAATAGACTTCGGTCCTGAAATCGGTATAAGACGTTCATCCGCCCAAATCACGCAATTATACGAACCCGGAGAGCTGCCAGGGAAGCAGGTAGTGGCAGTGGTGAACTTCCCGGTCAAACAGATCGCCAATTTCTTCTCGGAATGCCTTGTGCTGGGCGTTGTAGGAGAAGGGAAGGAAATTGTATTACTGCAGCCGGACCGCCCCGTTAAGAATGGCCACAGGATTGCATAGTTTGATAAATTATAATATGAAGAAATTATTAATATAATAACAAAAAGACGGTTTTTTGCGCTTCACGAACTAAAACCATGCGTTCACGGAAATGCACTTGCGAAGGAAAAGAACCGCCTTATCTTTGACTTAGGTTTTTCATAGGATATGGTTAAAATTATTACAAGGGCGGTATTCTTACCGCCTTTTTTCTTTTCCCATAGCGCCATTCACGGCAAATTCGCCGTTACAACATCATATATCAATTTTACTTACTGATTTCCCTGCCTGGCTCCATGCGGCCATTTTTCCATTCACTGCTTTTATCGTTCAGGGGGATTTTCTATACGTTAACTGGAAAAAATATAGCGTTCGCTAATTTGCAGATGCGAGTTGTTTCTAAATTATGGAAATTTGTAACAGGTTTTTCAATAAAGATATGGTTAAAATTTTTCGGGGCTGTATTCTTGCAGCCCTGTTTTTTTGCCCCTAAGTCATTTGCTGTAACAGCGAAAAGAGCTGATCCGAAACGGTCAGCTCTTTTTTTATGCCCGTCTTCCCCGGTTCCTGCTCCCTGTTCCAAAACTGCTTTACTACTGCATCCCTGCTACACCACTTCTACGCGGATTCTACAGCCATCCTGTCAGCGAATAGCAGAACGACCCCTTCCCTCCAGGTTTACTTAACTAAGATTCGGGCAACAGGGGGATTTGTGCCATCAAAAGCAGCTTTACAGTAGGGTTACTCCTCACATAAAGCGTACTTAATGGGTACTTACTGTATATAAAACGATACTAAACCCAGTACTGTAGCGGGGAAAGCATGCTTTTTATGCATAAAGTACCCATTCTGTATACCTAAAGTAATGCCGGAGTATGCAGGAAGTAGGAATACCGGAAGCCGCGGGTACCTCCAAAATACAAACGGGCTGACCGTAGATCGGTCAGCCCGTTTTATGATTTTAAGCCGGAAGCTTTAGTTTGTGCCCTGGAATAATTTGGGCAGCGGCTTCTCCAGCAGGTTCTGGTAGTAGAAACGGTAGTTCTCGTTCCGGGAATGTGTGGCTTTAGGCCCGCCCCATCCATGGCGTTCGCCGGGGTATACCATGAATTCGAAATGTTTGCCTAAGTCCTCCAGCTTATCAACCAGCTGGATGGAGTTCTGCAAATGCACGTTATCGTCCATCGTTCCGTGTACGATACGCAGCAGGCCTTTCAGTTTATTGGCGTGCGTCATTACAGAAGTTATCTTGTAGCCATCACGGTTGTCTTTCGGGAGATCCATATAACGTTCGGTGTAATGGCTGTCGTACAGCTGCCAGTCGGTAACGCTGAAATTGGCGATTCCGTGGGTGAAAACGTCTGCACCATAGGTAAGTGCCATGGCGCTCATATAACCGCCGTAGCTGCCTCCTGTAATGCCCATACGCGTGGCATCCACACCGGGTTGGGTAGCCAGCCAGCGGGCAGCATCCATATAATCCTCAATTTCATATTTACCCAGCTGGCGGTGGATGTAGTTCATCCCCATTTTACCGAGGTGCCCGGCAGCGCGGTTGTCGATCACCACCTGAATAAGTCCTTCCTGTGCAAACCAGTGGCCAGACAAATTGGGCTTCCAGGTATCGTAGATGGAACCAGCATCTGGTCCGCCGTAGATCGAGATCAGCACCGGGTATTTTTTACCTGCCTGCATATCGAAGGGCCACTGAATAGTGATCGGCAGCACCAGTCCATCGCGGGTGGTGTAAGTTTTCAGCTCGGTGGGTGCCAGCCGATAGCTGTCGTAAGTGGCTCCACGGGCATTACCCAGCTCACGTGCCACTTTACCTTTGTCGGATACGAGGGCTATGCGGGTAGGAGTGTTCAGGTTGCTGTAAGAGGTAATAAACCAGTCACCTTCAGGAGCGAGCATCACATTATGGCTGAAATCACCAAAAGTGAGGCGCTGTGGTGTGCTGCCTTTCAGGTCGGTTTTGTACAGATCGTAACGGGTGCTGGCTTCTTTACGGGCGGTAAAATAGATAGCGCCCTTCTTTTCATTGATCTGCAGCATATCCTTTACCCGCCAGTTACCGGATGTCAGCTGCTTATTCAGGCTGCCGTCCATATTGTGGAGGTAGAGGTGGTCCCAGCCGGATTTATCGCTTTTCACGATAAATCCTTTACCGTTCTGCAGGAAGTAGATATCGGTGAACCAGTCGATCCAGGTTTTCTGCTGTTCTTCATACACTACTTTTTTGGCGCCGGTTTGGGAGTCGATCGCGTAAATGAAGAGCTGATTCTGATCGCGGGGCATCCATTGTGCCCACAGGGCCGAGCCGTCCGGCGTCCAGAAAGGCTGGCCGAAATACTGGTCGTCTTTTTCATTGAAATCGGCCCAGGTAATGTTGCCACCGGTTACAGGCACTACACCAAGGCGTACTTCCGGATTGGGATCGCCGGCTTTGGGATAGCGGGTATTTTCGAGGTAACCATGCTGGCCTTTTTCACCATAGATGGGGAATACCGGCACGCGGGTATCATCGAACCGCATGAACGCGATCTTCCGGCTGTCGGGGCTCCACCAGAAAGCCCTGTAACGCGAAGGGCGCCCGAGGATTTCTTCGTAGTACACCCAGGATGCCCAGCCGTTATAGATCACATCGGTACCATCGGTGGTATATTGAATTTCTTTCTGTGAGGCCACTTCAATGGCGAACAGGTTATTGTTGCGGGTGAAGGCCACATACTTTTCGTCGGGCGAAAGTGTGGGGTTCTTTTCTTCGGCTTCTGTGGTGGTGAGGCGGATGGGCGCACTACCATCTGGCCGCTGCAGGTAAATGTCATTATCCTTCACGTTTACCGTGCTGCCGGTAGCGGGTGGAGGAGTGTAAGGCGCATCGGAGCCGGTTTTAACGTCTACCGCTACCTGTTTCCCGTTCCGCGTTTCGATGTAATGCGACTTATCGGCCCAGCCTCTGATGCCGGGGAGCTGTTCAGTAATGGAAACGGGTCTGGTAAAGATCTGGTCGAAAGAGAGCATTTTCTTTTCCTGCGCTAAAGTTGGCAAAGCGGCCAAAAGACACAGGCCGGCTGTCCATGCCGGAATGGACTTGTGCATATTTCTCATAATTAATGACAGGTTGAAGCCGGTATTTTCCGGCACGGAAGCGAAAATAAAGATCAATTATCAATTATGACAATCAATTATACCGGCGGTTTACAGAAAACTGCCGGTTATGCGGTGGAACCGCGCGTCCGTGAAACGGTGCTGCAGCAGGGTATGCATGGCGCGTACCTTACCGTATGGTTTTTCATAGGATATGGTCATCAGGCACAGGGCCGGTTATGTCTACAGCTGGCCCAGCTGCCTGATATGTTTCCGGATGTTGCCGATAGTGATCGATGCGGCAATAAATCCGAAATCTCTGATAATGTTGATGGGAGCATTGAGATTGCCACCTACGAGGGACGGCATGTGTACGGTGAGGATGATGATGAAAACCATCAGCGCCAGCAGGTAACAGGCCTGCTTGGCCCAGATGTTCAGAATAATGGAGAAACCGGCCAGCAGCATGGCAACGCCGGTGAAATACACCCAGAAGATGCCCCCGGGGATAGGGAGGCGGACTACCAGCGGCTGAAGTACATCAGCGTTTACGAGATGAACAATTCCCTGAAACATTAAGACAATGCCAAATAATACGACGGCTACGAAAGTGGGTATGTGAATGCGCATATGAGGAGGGTTTCCTTGTTAACGAACCCGGCCCGCTTTTGTTCAACCGATACTTACCTGCTTATTCACCGAAACCGTCTTTGTTGAAACCCTGTAAAAAAAGCCCTGCGCCATGGCGCAGGGCTTACTATTGAAAATCATACGGTTACTCAGTAATATGTTGCTTTTCCGGGCGCATCTGCGGGAAGAACAGCACGTCCTGGATGGAAGGCTGGTTCGTCATGAGCATGGTGAGCCTGTCTATACCGATGCCGATACCTGAGGTGGGGGGCATACCGTATTCGAGGGAACGGAGGAAGTCGTAATCGATGTACATGGCTTCATCATCGCCACGTTCCATGAGTGCCACCTGGTCTTCGAAGCGCTGGCGCTGGTCGATGGGGTCGTTCAGCTCAGAATAGGCATTGGCAATTTCTTTGCCGTTGCAGATCAGTTCGAAGCGTTCCACCACACCTGCTTTGGAGCGGTGCTTTTTGGTGAGGGGGCTCATTTCAACGGGGTAATCGGTGATGAAAGTGGGTTGCACATAGTGGTGCTCGCACTTTTCTCCGAAGATCTCATCGATGAGTTTGCCTTTACCGTGGTTGGCTTCTGCATGGATATCGAGCTTTTTGCAAACCTCGCGGATGCCTGCTTCGTCCATTTCAGAGATATCGTACCCGGTATGTTCTTTAATGGCGTCGTACATGGTAACGCGGCGGAAGGGGGCCTTGAAATCGATCTCCCGCTCGCCTACGGTTACTTTGGTGGTGCTGTTCACGTTCAGGGCAACTTTTTCGAGGAGTTGCTCGGTGGTGCGCATCATCCATTCGTAATCCTTGTATGCGGCATACATTTCCATTACGGTGAATTCGGGGTTGTGGGTACGGTCCATCCCTTCGTTCCTGAAATCTTTCGCGAATTCGAATACGCCTTCGAAGCCGCCTACGATGAGCCTTTTCAGGTAAAGTTCGTTGGCGATGCGGAGGTACAACGGCATATCGAGTGCGTTGTGGTGGGTGATGAAGGGGCGTGCCGCTGCGCCACCGGGGATGGCTTGCAGGATGGGCGTTTCCACTTCGAGGTATCCCATTCCGTTATAGAAGTCGCGGATGGTCTGCATCAGGCGGGTGCGCTTGATGAATACTTCCTTTACTTCAGGATTAATAACGAGGTCGGCATAACGCTGGCGGTATTTGAACTCCGGATCGGTTACCGCATCAAAGGTTTCACCTTCTTTCGACTTAACCACCGGAAGCGGGCGCAGGGCCTTGGCCAGTATGGTTAACTCTCTCACGTGAATGGAGGTTTCACCGGTTTTGGTAATAAAAGCATAGCCTTTTACGCCAATGAAATCACCGATGTCTGTCAGTTTCTTCCATACGTTGTCGTAGAGCGACTTATCTTCTCCGGGACAGATATCGTCCCGCTTTATATAGAGTTGGATTCTACCCTTGCTATCCTGCAAAACGGCGAAGTTTGCTTTGCCCATGTCGCGGGTGCTCATAATACGGCCAGCCAGGCATACATCCTGGTACTGGTCTTTCGTCTCTTCCGAATAGCCGGCCCTGATGTCCGTAGAATACGCATTCACTGGGTATTCTGCGGCGGGATACGGATCGATCCCCAGGTTCTGCAGCTCTTTCAGCTTGTCGCGGCGGATAATTTCCTGTTCTGACAGCTGTTGTTGGGTAGTTACGCTCATTGTCGTGAATAATACTGTTTTATGGGGGGATAAGACTCCCCCGGCATTACGAGACCGCAAAAATAATTGTTTTCGGGCGCATTTGCCGCATCCTTCTCCTGGCGCCCGCATGGTTTGTTTTTATAATTTATTTAAGATTTCGGCTCAATGATTGGTGTAGTTATTGCGTACCTTTAATCAGATAAAAACTGACCCGGCATGAAAACCATCATAGTACCAACGGACTTTTCTGAAACGGCTTACAATGCAGCCCGTTATGCCATCGGCCTCGCCGGTCAAACGGGGGCCACACGCATCGTGCTGTATCATGCATATGAGCTGATCGTGCCCATCCCCGACCTCCCCACGGCTGTGCCTATGGTAAATATGGACGACCTCCGGGCATCCAGTATGGAAGGCCTCCGCAACATGCAAAGCCAGTTGAAGCAGTCCGTTCCCGCCAATATAACACTCGATATCCGGGCAGATAATCACCTCCTCGCCGCCAGTATAGACCAGGTATGCCGGGAAGAACTGGCCGACATCATTGTTATGGGTATTACCGGTGGCAGCCAGCTGGAAGAGATCCTCGTTGGCTCCAATACCGTGGATGTGGTGAAAACCTCCGCATACCCCGTGATTGTGGTACCCACCCACTCCGGTTTCACACCGGTACGCAAAGTGGTATTTGCCTGCGACCTTCGCAAAGTGGCTAAAACCACCCGGAAAGATGTGCTTACCAGGCTGCTCGATATCTTCCAGCCAGAACTGCATGTGGTGAACATCCAGAAGGAAGGCCGCGAAAACTTCCACCCGGAAGAGAATCAGGCGCTCGATAACATGTTACATAATTACAATCCGCAGTATCATTTCCTAGACAGGCCCAATGTACCGGATGCCGTTACATCCTTTGCGCAGGAGCAGAAGGCAGACCTCCTGCTCATCATTCCTAAAAGGCATGGCTTATTCGACAGCATATTTAAACGCAGCAATACATCACGGATCGCATTCCATACGAATGTTCCGCTGTTGTCTATCCATGAATAAATTTGACTTATCCTCGAAAATCCTGTACCAAACTAACACAGCAGAGATCATATGTTAAAGAAAACTATCGTTGTACTTGCAGGGGCGCTTTTCCTGCATACTGCCGCTGATGCGCAGATCCTGAAAAAAGCGGGCAGCATCCTTAAATCCGGCAGCACCTCCACCACCGGAACCAACGTCACAGAAGGCGAAGCCGCTGGCGGTATAAAGGAAGCCCTGGAGAAAGGAGTTCTCAAAGGCATTGGCCTTCTTAACAAACAGGATGGCTTCTTCGGGAATCAGCTCTACAAAGTGCTCCTCCCGCCTGATGCCCTCAAAGCAGAAAAGGCCCTCCGCAGCATAGGCATGGGCAGCCTGGTAGATAAAGCCATCCTCCAGATCAACCGGGGTGCTGAACAGGCCGTTGGCTTTGCGGCTCCCATCTTTGTGAATGCCATTAAACAAATGACCATTACCGATGCCATGAAGCTGGTGACCGGCGGCGCTAACTCTGCTACCAATTTCTTCAAAGAAAAAACGACTGCCAGTCTGGTTGCTGCATTCTCTCCCGTGATCGACTCAGCACTTAACCAAACGGCAGCTACCCGCTATTATGGTGAAATCGCGGATAAGTATAACAGTCTGCCTACCACCTTCAACAAACTCAACCCTGATCTGAAAGGTTATGTGACAGACAAGGCAGTATCTGCCCTGTTCGACCAGATAGGTAAAGAAGAAGCTGCTATCCGCAACAATCCTGCGGCACGTACTACTGAACTCCTGAAGAAAGTGTTCGCTAAAAACTAAGTATTACATACCCGTATAATCGAAAAGGGCCGTCTCCAATGTTTGCAAAAACAAGGAGGCGGCCCTTTTCATTTGTAACAGTACCAACTGTTAATATCATACCGGATTCAGGATAATCAACCTTCAGTGATCCTTCAGTGATCCTTCAGTCATCCCCCAGGGAGCACCCCCTTTCACTGAAGGTTGACTGAAGGATCACTGAACGATGGTAGTTCAAGTCATTGATAATGAATTATGTATGAAATGCCCTAAATCAGAGCAAAAGCGGCTGTTCTGATAGTAAATTAACTATTCTTTCTAGTCCTGATTACCTGCCAGCAACACCTGCCAGGCTTCGTTCACCTTATGGGAATCCAGGAGCTGTTTAGCATAGCGGTGCAGTTCTTTTTCCATCTCTTCGGGATTGATGGAAAAATACTGGATGATGTTGGTAAGATGCTCGTCGGTAAACGCAGGGTCTACAGGAGGCCTGGTATTTACATTCCCCAGCTGGCCCAGATTGTTACCTGTCAGTATGTGGCTCTGACGGATGGAAGCCGGTAAGGCATCTACTCCTATACCCATTTGTGTATTAGGCTTGGCTACTTCGAATACCGCCGTGCCGGAGGCACGGCAATAGTAATCACCTCCCATACGAGCTACGAGATCGATTTTCTGCGGATCTATTTTACCATCAGTATCGAGGATGTTTTCATTGACATGCAGCAGCACGGGTTCGCAAATCACGAGGTTGCCCGCTCCGCCACCAGTACCGGTTTCAATAATGTCTTTTACCTTACACTCCATCTGCACAGGGCTTTCTGCCACGCGGAAAGGCTTCACCTTTTCAGAAGGCAGCGGCGTGAATCCTGCTTTCACAAATTCATCAATACCACGCGGATATTCGCAGCTCGCTAAGGATGCCTGCTGCACCATAGCATAGCTCACTACGTTTATTACCACCTCGCCGGTAGCATATACGTTTTCCAGTGTGTGCTTAACGGTGTTGTCGCGCACACGGCGGGAAGGGGAAAATACCAGCGTAGGAGGATTGGAACCAAACACGTTGAAGAAACTGAAAGGGCTCAGGTTGGGATGCCCTTCGGCATCAATCGTGCTGGCGAAGCATATCGGGCGCGGTGCCACCGCACCAAGGAGGTATGCGTGAAGCGCGGAGGTTTTTACTTCCGAGGGATCTACTCTCATGCCGTTCGGTTAAATATTTTTCTTTTGAGCAAGAATGGAAAAGTCGCTTTCTTCCGCTACGATAGTGTTCGTCAGTTTACCCAGGCCGTCAATCTCCATTTCCACCACATCACCTGCCTGCAGCCATTGTACGGGATAATTAGGGTCATTGAGTTTGCCGGTGCCGTTCAGCTCCAGGAAGCAGCCTGTACCTACGGTGCCGCTCCCGATTACATCGCCGGGGAGGATGTCGGTGCCATACGCGCAGCGCTCAACGATCTCCGCGAAGGTCCAGTCCATATCTCCCATATTCCCTTCGCTTACCTGAATACCGTTTACCCAACAGCGCATTTTCAGGTTATAGTGATTACCGGTATGGCCCTCTTTGGCAGGGATGCGGTAAGGCTCCAGTTCATCGGGCGTAACCAGCATAGGTCCTATCACGGTGCTGAAGTCTTTACCCTTGGCAGGACCAAGGTTGAGTTTCATTTCTTCCATCTGAAGCACGCGGGCACTCATGTCGTTCATGATCATATATCCGCCGATATATTCATCCGCTTCTGCTGCAGTTATGTTACGGCCCCGCTTGCAGATGACGATAGCAGCTTCCAGTTCAAAGTCCAGTTGCCGGAAATGATCCGGCATACAGAAGATATCACCAGGGCCTTGAATAGCGTTGTGATTGGTAAAGTAAAAGATGGGGTACTGATCAAACTCGGGGATCATATCCACATTACGGTTCCTGCGTGCAGTGGCTACATGCTGGCGGAAGGCATAGCCATCGCGGCAGCTGGTAGGGAAAGGCACCGGCGCCAGCAGTTGTACTTCTTCGAAAGGTACGCCGTGGATGTTGGCGCGGGGGGAATGGCCTTCTTTCAGCCGGGCATCAATCGCCCTGGCCAGGTCTATCACTTCATCCCACATCTGCAAAAACATATGCATGGTGGTAGGAAGTTCGGGGTGGAGATCCTGCAGGTTATACAGCTGCCCGTTTACAAGCATGGCCAGCTGATCTACATCTTCCCGAATATAGGTTACGAGTTTCATTGCGTTGGTTTTGGTGTTCTGGCGCCAAATATATCGGATTTTTATAGCTTTAAGGTATGTCCAGATGGTTCCTTTTATGCCTTTTGCTGCCGTATTCCTGCGTAGTTACCGCGCAGGCCCGTACAGACGCACCTTTGCGCGATCTCCTCTTTCAGCGTGCCTCTCCGCAACTGCGGCATATCCTCAGCAACCCGGATTCTTTCCACGTTCAACTCATCTTCACCACCATTACGCGGGACAGTAAAGGGAATGCCACGTTCCGCGACTGGCATTTCAATACCGACCGCAACCAGTATTTCAATCCTGCTTCCACCGTTAAAATGCCACTGGCATTTCTGGCGCTGGAGAAAATGCGGCAACTGAAGCTCTGGAAATGGACGCCTATGCTGACAGACAGTGCCTGGAGCCGCCAATCCGCCGTATACATGGATACCTCCGCGGCTAACGGACTGCCGTCTGTTGCGCAGTATATCAAAAAGATATTCCTCGTTTCAGATAATGACGCATACAACCGGTTGTACGAATTCCTGGGGCAGGGCTATATCCATGATAACCTGCGCAGTAAAGGGTTTAAGGATATCCGGATCGTGCGGCGGTTTGTATCCATGAGTGAGGAAGAGAACAGGCACACCAACCCTGTGCGTTTTGTGCAGAACGGGAAAACACTGTACAGTCAGCCTGCGGTATATAACAGCGCGGCATTTGATTATGGCAAAAGAGTGCTGGTGGGGCATTCGCACTGGGACCGGAACGACAGCCTCATCCGTACGCCCATGGATTTTACGAAGCATAATTACTTTCCCCTCGAAGAACTTCACCGCCTGCTGCGGTCCGTTCTATTCCCGGGGTCTGTGGCGGTAAAAGAACGGTTTGCATTGCAGGAGGAGGACTACAGGTTCCTCTACCGCTGGATGGCGGCATTGCCTTCAGAAAGTGATCACCCACGGTACGATACTTCAGAATTTTTTGACAGCTACACGAAGTTTTTCCGGTTTAAAGACGGCCGCAGGAAGCTCCCTTCACACATCAGCGTTTTCAATAAAACGGGCTGGTCGTACGGCTACCTTACTGATGTGGCTTACTTCGCAGATTTCAGGAATAATGTGGAGTTCCTGGTATCAGGGAATATCTATGTGAACCGTGACGGGGTGTTGAACGATGGTAAGTATGAATACGAGGAAACCGGCTATCCTTTTTTCCGTGAGGTGGGTGATATACTATACGACTACACTCTGGCTAATGCACCTGCCCGCAGGCCTGATCTTTCCCGTTTCCGGGAAGCTGTATCGGGGCTGGGAGAAAAGCCGGTAGCCATTACAAGGGGCGATACCACGCGGAAGCAGTTGGCACTTGTGTTTACAGGGCATGAGTATGCCGATGGAGGGAAGTATATACTGGAAACGCTGAAGCGGCTGGGCGTAAAAGCGTCCTTTTTTCTGACAGGAGATTTTTACGGGAACCCATCGTTTGCACCGCTTATCCGCAGCCTGCATGCCGATGGGCATTACCTCGGCCCGCATTCCGGGAAGCACCTGTTGTATTGCGACTGGAAAAAGCGAGACAGTCTGCTGTTAACCCGCAGTGAATTTGAAGCAGACCTCGATATGAACCTCCTTGCCATGACGCGCCTTGGGTTGCCTGAGCCGCATTACTTTCTGCCGCCTTATGAGTGGTACAACGATAGTATTGTGCAATGGACGAACGATCTGGGGATGCAGCTCATCAATTTTACACCCGGTACACGTTCCAATGCGGATTATACCTATCCGGAAATGGGAAAATCCTACCTGACGAGCGACAAAATCCACGAATCCGTCGTACTATTTGAAAACCAGCGCCCGGGGGGACTTAATGGGTTTATGTTATTGGTACACATAGGTACCGACCCCCGCCGGAAGGATAAATTTTATTTTCAGTTGTTTAAATTGATACGATATTTGCAACTGAAAGACTATGACTTTGTAATTGTTCCCCGGTTGTTGTCTGCACAATAACCACCAAAACATTTGTTTCCCTACTCCTGTTACTGATTAAGTAAATGGTTTAATTTAAAACTTGGGAGTCATGAAGTTTGAGAAGATCAAGAATAAAGGACAGGCAAAACTTTTTGAAAGCCGGTATCTGGAAATGCTGACTAAAACCCATCCCCTCGTGATCTGGGGAATGTATATTCCTTTGATCGGATACTCGCTGTATTATAGTCACAGCGCTTTGGGATTCAGCATAGGGCGTATAGCACTTGTATTTTTCGGGGCTATGTTTTTCTGGTCCTTTTTTGAGTACATCATGCATCGCTGGATTTTTCATATGATAACCGAAAGCCCGCGTATGAGCCGGTTTATTTATGTGCTGCATGGCAACCATCACGAATACCCACGCGATAAGCAGCGGCTCTTTATGCCGCCTGTTCCCAGCCTCATACTTGCTTCACTGATATTTGGCGGCATATATATTTTCCTGCGGGAAGCGACCTTTATGTTTTTCCCCGGGTTCCTGCTGGGGTATCTCATGTATGGCAGTATGCACTACGCTATCCATGCATGGAACCCGCCTTTCAGATTTCTGAAGCCACTCTGGCGCAATCATCACCTGCATCATTATAAAAGTGAAGACAAAGGATTTGGTGTAAGCTCCGCTTTCTGGGACCGCGTGTTCGGCACATTCTTCGACCTGGAAAAAGAGAAGGAAGATAAAGAGAAGGTGAAGACGCTGATGTTTGACAAATAATCAGATCTGAATAATAAAAGAAGCCGCCCTGGTATTACCGGGGCGGCTTCTTTTATATAAGTTTTTACCATTTTTCCGCATCACTGGCGAGAGAGTCCGGCGACTGGCGGTACTTCTCCCTGGAGATGATCTTTTCCGTTTGCCGTTCAATAATCAGCCTCGCAACAGACCGGTAAACATCCGGATAGCTTTCGCTGGCGAGGATGGCTTTGACTTTATTTTCCGGTACATCTACCTGATAGAGGAGCAATACAAACTGCTGGAAGTTGCTTTCCACCAGCGCTTCGAGTGCAGCAGCCAGCGTATTCTCAAGGTCTTCCATGGTGAAGGCGGAGGGCAGGTTAATGCCTGCATTTTCCACCAGCCATGTTCCGGCTTCTTCCAGGTGTCGCTGTTCCATTATTTGATCTGCTTGATCTTGTAGGAGGCGTTCGTTACGATCTTTACCGGCACTTTCAGGTCCTTTTTGAGCTGTTTCTTACGGTTGGCGAGGTAAACATATTCTCCCTTCATTTCTGTGTTCTGTACCGCAATGCTGGGGAAACCGCTTTCGCGGTTAATGAGATAGTTGGTGGTAAGCGTTCCGTCAATGGAAGCCGTTGCCTGAATCCCTTCTTCGATGGTAAAGGTCTCCACCTTATCGGTTTTGATATTACCGTTGGTGTTGATCTTGGCGGTCTGTCCATCCCAGTGCTGAAGGTTCCAGTAGAGATCTATGCGGCCTTTAAGCCCTCCGCGGAGCGGTACGCTTTCTTCCCACTGTGTGCCATTTTTAATGCCGTGTACTGGGTAGATGACCAGCAACTGCTCCAGCCACCCGCGGAATGCATCCGTACCAAACTGGTCTTTCAGGAGTTTCTTATAAGCATCGCGCTCGTCAGACTTCAGTTTGGCGAAGGCTTCTGAAGCCTTGTCTAACAGTGCGTCGAGTCCATCTACTTTTACGATGGAGCCGTTCCCCTGTATTTCTACCGTGAAGGATTGGTTGAGCATCAGTTTAAGCGCACCCTGCAGCGGCTCGTCCGGATGGTCGGTTTTGGCATCTACGTAAATATTCTGGTTTTTGGCGTTGAAGTTGAACTTAATGTCGGTATAGGCCCATGACAGGATGAACTTGCCGGGATTGGCATCCGTTACCTTAATGGACATTTTGTTATTGTAATCGCGGGTGGTGCGCTGGATTACTTCGCTTACCGTAATATATGTTTCACTGCGGCTTTCCTGGCTCAGCGAAAATTCACTCCCTGTTTTTAGTTTGTAATTCAGCTCCACATAGTCCTGCGCGGAGAGGGATAAGGCGAGGCAGCACAGCGCTACCAGTCCGGTGAGTTTCTTCATTATCACTTACTTTGATCAAACGTATTTTTCAATGACTCCCAGCCCAAACAGTGCGAAATCGTATTTCACAGGGTCTGCGGGATCCATCAGTCGTAGCTGGCTGGTAAGCTCAAGCGCTGTTTTCCAGTTGGCATCAGCGCTCTGTATGAGGCCGAGGCGGGCAGCTACGCGGCTGACATGGATATCTACCGGGCAAACTAGCTGTGTGGGCGAAATATGCTTCCACAGTCCAAAATCCACGCCATTTTTATCCTGGCGCACCATCCACCGCAGGTACATATTGAGCCTTTTGCAGGCGCTGTTACGCGCCGGCGTGGAAATGTGCTTGCGGGTACGGTCAGGATGCTCCATGGCAAAGAAAATCTGGTGGAAGCCGGTAAGGGCGCTTTCCACCGACGTGTCTTCCGGCTGAAGGTGCCCGCTGAAGGCGAATTCAAGGGAAGTAACGTTGGTATAATAATGCTGGAGGAACTCCACGAAATAGAGGAGATCCAGCCCGTTAAACGTACGATGCCTGAAATTCATGAGCTTCATACGGTCGCGCGGGTCATGATTCAGGATATAATCATAGGGAGCATTGTCAAACAGCTCCATCAGTTCCGAGCATTTGTTGATAATAGTGGTGCGGTTGCCCCAGGCGAGGATGGCCGCAAACAATCCCGAAATCTCAATGTCCTGCAGTTTCGTATACCGGTGGGGGATGCTCACCGGATCGCCTCCGATGAATGCAGGCTGGTCGTAATGATCCGCTTTGGCGTCTAAAAAATCTTTCAGTTGCTGGAACTTCATGGTCATAGTATATGGAAAAAATGCCCCCAACCTTTTGTAAGACCGGGAGGCATGTAGGTGTAATGTGCTAAAAGTAAGCAGATTGGCCCAACAATCCTATCAGCTTAAGGCTTTTTTAAGGTCTTCGATCAGATCAGACACATCTTCAATGCCTACGCTCAGCCTGATCAGCGAGTCCGTCAGGCCGTTTTTCAGCCTTTCCTCCCGGGGTATGGAAGCATGCGTCATGGATGCCGGATGGCCTATCAGGCTCTCGACACCACCCAGCGACTCGGCCAGGGAAAAGAGATGGGTGCCGCTCAGCACTTTCAGTGCGGCGTCCATACTATCGTCTTTCAGGGTAAAAGAAATCATGCCTCCGAAGCCACGCATCTGCTTTTTAGCGATATCATGGTTAGGGTGGTCTTCGAACCCGCACCAGTACACTTTCCCTACTTTGGGATGCTCCCTGAGGAAGCGCGCCACTGCCTCGCCATTCTCGCAATGGCGCTGCATACGCACATGGAGGGTTTTAATACCCCGGAGTACGAGGAAGCAATCCTGCGGGCCAGGTACGGCACCGCAACTGTTCTGGATAAAGGCCAGCTGCTGGGCAAGGGCGTCGTCTTTCACGATCACGGCACCATGCACCACATCACTGTGCCCGCCGAGGTATTTGGTGGCAGAATGTACTACTATATCGGCTCCAAGGTCCAGCGGGTTCTGGAGGTAAGGGGAGGCAAATGTATTATCGACCGCGAGCAATATGCCCTTGCCTTTGGCTATGGCAGCACAGGCGGCAATATCGATGATATTGAGCATGGGGTTGGTGGGCGTCTCTATCCATATGAGCTTCGTAGCCGGAGTGAGGTGCTGTTTGAGCTGCGCCGCATCCTGGAGGTCGGCAAATTGGAATTTGATACCGTATCTGGCAAAGACTTTAGTGAAAATCCGGAAGGTTCCGCCGTATAAGTCGCTGGATGCCACTACTTCATCGCCGGGGGATAGCAGTTTCATAATGGCATCTGTAGCCGCGAGGCCGCTTCCGAAGCAGATGCCGTGCTTCCCGTTTTCTATGGCCGCCAGGGCATTCTGGAGGGCGTTACGGGTAGGGTTTTGCGTCCGGGCGTATTCGTAGCCCTTATGGTCGCCCGGAGCGGCCTGAACGTAGGTAGAGGTCTGGAAAATTGGCGTCATAATGGCGCCGGTAGAGGGGTCTGGCTCAACGCCGGCATGGATCAGCTTAGTACCTAACTTCATGGTTTGCTAGATTTTATGGGAAAGCCAAAGGTAACGATTTTACCCGCCCGGAATCCGCTGCCACCTGATAACCTTACATGACACGTATGTGCTATGCCGTAATTGCTGAAACCGTTTCGCAGTGGGCATTTGGTGGTTTCGGGGTTCCTTATCGGCATTACGCCCGCCCATTTCCATCGCTTACGAGAAAAAAAACAGCTTTCACCAGAATGCGCTCAGATGTATGGAGATTTCCGATAATTTTAACTCAGGTTTTTCATAGGATATGGTTAAAATTTTCAGAAGGCGGTATTCTTACCGCTTTTTTCTTTAGACCCAATCTCACATTGCAGTAATAAAAAAAGGGCAGCGAAATCTCGCTGCCCTTTTTGCATATCGTTCATTCCCACCGGGTTATTTCTTCTTTGGTTTAGTATTGGAAGCGGTATAGCCTTTGGAATCCGACCAGCGGATAGGGAGCGTTACCTGCGTTTTATCCCAGCCCATGAGAAGGTTGGCGCCGTAAGGGGCCTTTTCAAACACAAGGCTGAAGGCTTCGATCTCCTCAGGGGAGGCAGTTACGGGAACATCCACACGGGCTACATCGAGCTGTGGCTCATATTTATAGGCCCCCCAGATGTCGGTCTGCTTATTAAGGATAACGGTCCATTTGGTTTCACTGGGGATGGCATACAGGGTATAACGGCCTTTAGGGACGATTTTACCACCGATGGTCACCGGGCGGTAGAATTCCAGCTCGGTAGCTTCGTTAGCCCCAAGGCGCCATACTTTACCGTATTCCACGAGGTTCCCGAAGATTGGACGCCCTTTTTTCTGCGGACGGCTGAAGATGGCCCTGGCCACCAGGGCACCCGGTTCGCCTTTCACCTTACAAACGTAAGGGTACATTACGGGGTAATACGCCATATCCATTGGACTGGGGTCCACCGGAGGCATTTTCTTTTCCTGGGCGGTTGCCAGGCTGCACACAGCCAATCCTGCTATGACGAAGAGTGATTTGAGCGTATTCATATGCGTTGAATAATAGATTAGAAATTGGCCCCAAACCTACGTGTTTTTCAGGTAATCAGGAAAGCTCGTTTGTGAGAGATTTCATAAAGTTTTCAGCATCGGGGATGAAGGTATTATAGCAATCGCGTAGTTCTTTATAGTTTTCGGTGAGTACGGTGTATGGCACGGCAGCAGGTTGACTGAAGTACTTCGCCCTGCGGATGATACCCCCGAAGCTGCGGAGGATACTGTCGCGCTCATGGTAATGATACAGCCAGTTATGGGTTCGCATAAAGGAAAACATCTGCCGGAATGCCGGTGGCAATATGGGAAGGCGTTCTTCCACAGCGAGGTACGTTGCTTCAGAGAACCGGGCCAGCTCCGGAAGGGAGAACCTCTCCGGGTCGTTAGCCAGAAAGTGATCATATACAATATCCAGGAAAACCCCGCCGTAGAGGCCCGTAGCAGGCCTGAAGATATCGCGGGCAGTGCGGGATGCAGGATGACTGTCGGTATACTCATCCAGTGCACGGTGCAGGATGATGCCTTTTCGGATAGGAGCCGGATATGCTTCGGACTGCTTACCTTTTACAAAATCTGCTATTAACTGTCCGGTAGTAATATCCGGATCATGAAAAGATAAATATGCGTGCGCGAGATAATTCATAGTCAGACGAGCGGTACTTCCGGCAGATGAATGGCAAAACCACGACAACCGGGCGTTTCCGCTACTCCGAAGATAGGTATTATTCCCCGGTCCGTCCGTTTCCGGAAGCCATTGTCCGTTTTCGAAAATGCTTTTCCAGCTCCTACCACACGTCACCGCCCGATCACTTTAACAAAGTCTTAACCCGGCTGCGTGCAACATTTGCTCTTCCCGCTCAACTCCTCTGCAGGCGCAGGTTTGCAACTGCAGCAATACGACATTTTACGTATAGGTTATAACACGCATAACATTGGCTTCATACAGCCATGCCAATCATACTTATTCCCTTGACGGGGGCTGCATCCCGCACTAATTTTACATCATCAAATCACCGCATTCTAAAACAAACACCCTGATTAAAATTTTTCCGCCATGAAAAAGATTATCGCCATTCTAACCTTAGTAACCGTGTTCGTCACAGGCGCTTTTGCCGCTGATGGCGTCACAATTGACAACAAGAAAGTACTGGAAGCCTTCAAAAGGGAATTCGCTACCGCTGAAGATGTAGCCTGGTACACTACGCCCGACAAGTTCGTGGCCAAGTTCACCATGCACGCCCGTAAAGTGACCGCGCATTACAACAAAGAAGGAGAACTGCTCGCTACCAGCCGCTACATCACCGACTCAGACCTTCCGCTGAATGTGATCACCCGGCTCATGAAGAAGTACCCCGACCAGAAAATTAACAACATCGTGGAATATGAAGCCGATGGTTCCACCACGTATGTGATTACTCTCGAGAGCGAAACGCATTGGACCGTGTTGAGAGCCGAATCTAACGGCAACATCTCCCGGTTAAAGAAATTGCAGAAAGCATAACCGAAGTTTTAGTTTTAGTTTCAGTCAGTATACCGTCCCGGTTAAAGCGGGACGGTTTTTTTGTGCCCTATTAAATTGTACCTTTGCGGCTTGTATACACAAGTAAAACACGTACTGTAATGACAAAAGGACCTGTTTCACAATTTATCCAGCATCATTACCGCCACTTCAACGCGGCGGCGCTGGTAGATGCAGCCAAAGGATATGAGACGCATTTGCTGGAAGGCGGCAAAATGATGGTGACCCTTGCAGGTGCTATGAGCACTGCTGAGCTGGGTATTTCGTTTGCAGAAATGATCCGTGCCGGTAAGGTCGATATCATTTCCTGTACAGGCGCCAACCTCGAGGAAGATATCATGAACCTCGTAGCCCATACGCACTATAAGCGTGTGCCCAATTACCGCGACCTTAGCCCTCAGGAAGAGTGGGATCTGCTGGAGCAGGGCTTTAACCGGGTAACTGACACCTGTATCCCTGAAGAAGAAGCCTTCCGCCGTATTCAGCAGCACATCCATAAAATCTGGAAAGACGCAGAGGCAGCCGGAGAGCGCTACTTCCCCCACGAATACATGTATAAACTGCTCCTCAGCGGTGTAATGAAGGAACATTACGAGATCGACCCCAAGAACAGCTGGATGCTGGCAGCGGCCGAGAAGAATATTCCTATCATCGTACCAGGCTGGGAAGACAGCACCATGGGTAACATCTTCGCTTCCTACGTTATCAAAGGGCAGCTGCAGGCTTCCACAATGAAGAGCGGTATCGAGTACATGGTATGGCTCAGCGAATGGTACCGTAACAACTCTGCCGGTAAAGGCGTGGGCTTCTTCCAGATCGGTGGCGGTATCGCAGGAGATTTCCCCATTTGCGTAGTGCCTATGATGTACCAGGATCTTGAGTGGACAGACGTTCCTTTCTGGAGCTATTTCTGCCAGATCTCCGATTCCACCACTTCCTACGGTTCTTATTCCGGCGCAGTGCCCAATGAGAAGATTACCTGGGGTAAGCTGGATATCAATACACCGAAATTCATCGTTGAGTCGGATGCTACTATTGTAGCACCTCTCATTTTCGCTTACCTGCTTGGCTGGTAACCGACGTACTTTATACCGGAGGCCGCAGCTAATGCGGCCTCTTTTTTTACCTTCAAACCCCGTCTCAATTCCCCATAAACCCATACTGCCGCAGATTTAACAAATTCTTTCACGATACATATGCGAAATATTAAATATTTCTTTATGTTTGCGGTACAAATGCATTACATATTGCGTTTTTTGTAGTTCTTAAAAATCAGGCATAATATTTTTTTGCAGATTCCAAATTAATCCTACATTTGACCCGCAAAGTCAAAAAGTCAAACGCGGTTTTGCACCAATAGTAAAATGGCCGAGCAGGATCAGAAAAGGGAAGTGATACTGGAGGCAGCGCTGAAGCGGTTTAAACGCTTTGGCCTGGCCAAGACGACCATGGACGAAATCGCGAGAGATTTGGAGATCAGCAAAGGATCTTTGTACTATTATTTTTCCGATAAGGATCGCATTTATGTAGCGGTGGTAGAGCGGATCGTTAATGACTGCTTTACAGACATCAGCACATTCCTGCAAACAGCCGGGTCTGTCCAGGAAGTGATGGACCGCTACTTATCGGTAAAAGAAAGGATTTTACTGGATTATCATTTCCTGTTCGGCATCAACTTGTGGGTGAGCGACAAACCGAGTAGCCTGATGCGGCAGATTGGAGAAATGGTACATCAGTCCGAAATCCGCTTCATTTCCAGCTGGCTTAAGAAAGGTATTGAGCTGGGAGAAGTAGCAGAAGTACATGATCCTTCACATACAGCCGATTTGCTTGTACAGGTGTTGTTCGGATTCTGGATTAACTGGTGCAAGTGGCAGGCTGGCGATTTTGACCTTCAGGATGCTAATAATATTAAGGAGTTTATGAGCCGTGAGAGAAAAGTGCTCACTATATTCTTCAATGGCTTAAAATAACGCCCCCGAGAAAAACCGTTTTACAACCGAAAACCTATTCCCTGCTGATCGCATGTATGTAGAGCATGAGTAAGCGATTCAATCATTGACATATTAAAATCAAAATTGTACGACAGATGAAAAAGATGATCGTTATGGCCGCGCTGGCCCTGTTCGGAACCCAATTCGCCAAAGCACAGGTGCAGAAAGGTAACTTCCTCGTAGGTGGTACCCTCGGTGTTAACAGCACTACAGAGAAAGTAGACGGTTCTGACAACAAAGAAACTTCTACTACCTTTACTATCAGCCCTAAAGCTGGTTATGCGCTGTCCGACAAATGGATGGTAGGTGTATTCGTTGGTAGCTCCTTTGGTACCAATAAAGACAAAGTTGGTGAAGTAACTACCAAAAGCAAGCATACAATGATTGCTCCAGGTATATTCGTTCGCAACTATTGCCAGATCGCTGATTCAAAAGTGTTCTTCATGAGCGAAGCAAACGTTTCTTACGGTTTCGGTAACGACAAAGCTGGTGATGTTAAGACCTACAAGTACAGCACTATCTCTGCAAACGTTGTTCCCGGTATCTCTTACCTGGTTGGCAAACGCCTGATGCTGGAAGGTCAATTTGGTGGTCTTGGTTACAGAAATGAAACCAAAACAACTGAAGCCACTGATGCTAAGCTGAAAACAAGCGAATTTGCTTTCAACTTCACTAAAGAATTTACAGTAGGCGTTGCCTTCCTGTTCTAATTGCTAAGATATTAGCGTTTTTTATAAAGGCGTTGTCCCTCAGGGACAACGCCTTTTTTCTTTTGTTATGGTTCATGCACACTTTGGCTTGTATCTTGTAATATTAATATCAAACAGAATACACCTATTATGAAATTTAATCGAGTACACCTGCTTTTGACCCTTGCCGGTACATTGATGTTCGGCAGTTGTGTGGTAGAACGGCATCACCATCCACATAATAAGCCGATGCCGCCAGGTCAGGCAAAAAAGAAGTATGGCACTAAATCAGCCAAACCTTTTGCGCCGGGTCAGCAGAAGAAGCATCATTAATGACGTTTTAAAATACAGGCATATGAAAAGGAATTGGAGAGTATCCGGAATGATAGCAATAGCAGCAGTTATGCTCACTGCATCTTGTGCATTGCCAAGGCCTCAAAGGCCTCCTACGCCACCGCATCCGCCAGGCTCTGGTCAGCGGCCACCTACTCCGCCCACACCACCAAGGCCGCCTAATGGCCCAAATGCGGAAACACCTCATACCACCCTGATCATAGCATACCCACAGCGATAAACGGAAATCACTTTAAAGAAGAAAAAGAGATTGCATTTTGCAGTCTCTTTTTTTATTTTTGAATAACTATATGTAACGCGTATACGGAAACCCTTAGATTTTTTAACCCGATAAATAATACACCTATGATCAAAAAGCTCCTGCTTCTATTATTGCCCGTCTTTACATTAATGACATCTTTTACCGCCGCACCCTTAAAATCACCTACCCGGTGTGGAAGCTATTTTACTATTGAAACCGGATTGGGAACTCCGAAAATCGAAAAGCTCACGTTTTGGGATTTGAATTATGGAACATTGCACCCGCACTATGTGCCTTTTCAATATGACCCTTATCTGATACCCGCGACTTTCCTTCCAGGTCATTATTATCAACTAATCTTTTCTATAAGTTCACTATCAAGTATTGATAATACTACGTATGAAGTACGAATTAAGAACCAAAGTGGAATTATTATTGAAAGGTTAGAATTTTCCAGAAGCTCACATGGTGCTTATCCAGATGTAACTATCAATAACTTTACGGTAGCTTGTGAGACTTATCATGCATATGTTCGCAAGAAATCCGATCCTGATTCCTGGTAACCAGAAAATCAATGACATACAAAGAAAAGGGCCTATACCAGCAGGTATAGGCCCTTTTCTTTTATACATTAATTCCTGTACTATCTGTTCATAGTAACCAGGAATTCTTCGTTGTTGCGGGTGCCGCGCATGTGCTGGAGCATGAAGTTCATGGATTCTTCCGTGTTCATATCTGCCAGGTGATTGCGCAGGATGTATACTTTCTGCAGTACGTCTTTTTCCAGCAGCAGATCGTCGCGGCGGGTAGAAGATGCGGTAACGTCGATGGCAGGGAAGATGCGGCGGTTGGCCAGGCGGCGGTCCAGCGCAAGCTCCATGTTACCGGTACCTTTGAATTCTTCGAAGATAACTTCATCCATTTTGGAACCGGTGTCGATCAGAGCGGTAGCGAGGATGGTGAGAGAACCGCCGTTTTCGATTTTACGGGCGGCACCGAAGAACTGTTTGGGTTTCTGCATGGCGTTAGCTTCCACACCACCGGAGAGTACCTTACCGGATGCAGGAGCCACAGTATTGTGGGCGCGGGCAAGGCGGGTGAGGGAATCGAGCAGGATCACCACATCGTGTCCGCATTCTACCAGTCGCTTAGCTTTCTGCAGTGCGATGGCGGATACTTTCACGTGTTTTTCTGCAGGCTCGTCGAAGGTGGAAGCGATAACTTCTGCTTTAACGGAGCGTTCCATATCGGTCACCTCTTCAGGGCGCTCATCGATGAGTACAACCATGAGATAGATCTCGGGGTGGTTGGTGGCGATGGCGTTGGCCACTTCTTTCAGCAGCATGGTTTTACCTACTTTAGGCTGTGCCACGATGAGGCCGCGCTGGCCTTTACCGATGGGCGTAAAGAGGTCAATGATGCGGGTGGAGTAGTTGTTGGAAGTGGTAGTAAGGTGCAGTTTCTCGAAGGGGAACAGCGGTGTCAGGTAATCGAAGGGAACGCGGTCGCGTACTTCCTCAGGTGTTTTACCATTGATGGTTTCTACTTTCAGCAGTGCGAAGTATTTCTCACCTTCTTTCGGCGGGCGAACGGAACCGCGAACGGTGTCACCTGTTTTAAGGCCGAAAAGCTTGATCTGGCTGGGAGATACGTAAATATCATCCGGTGAGCTGAGGTAGTTGTAATCGGAAGAGCGGAGGAAACCGTAGCCATCGGGCATCATTTCCAGTACGCCTTCACTGAGGATTACGCCATCGAATTCTATGTTGAATGTGGGTTCTTTCTTCGGGTATTTGTGTTGCTGAATGGCAGCAGGTTGTTGCTTGATAGGCGCCACTGGTTCCTGTACGGTCACGAAGTCATCTTCCGCTTCCTCTTCAGGAATCACGGTAGTTTCTTCTTCTTCTTCTTCCTCTTCGGTAAGTGCGGGCAGAACGATGTCGTCATCATCATCAAACGTCAGAGACGGGATGTCAAGGTCGAGATCGATCTTGCGTTTTGCCGGAGGAGCTTTAACGGCTTCTTCTTCTTCGTCTTTGGAAACTTTTGTGGTGGCGGCTTTTCGTGGTTTCTTTGCGGAAGGCTTATCGTCAGAGGAGGGAGTGGGTGGGTTCTGTGGGGTGGGGGCCGGAGTGGGTTCGTCTTTCTTGTTACTCACCGGTTTCCGTTTCCTCACTTTCTTGTCATCTCCGTTTCCTTGCTTATCTTCAGATGCTATCACAGCTTGTTTATCGAGGATTTTATAGATGATTGTTTGCTTGTCCAGTTTTTTTGCGTTGGGAATTTCCAGCTTCTCGGCAATGTCAAGTAGTTCAGGAACGAGCATGTCGTTCAGTTGTAAGATGTCGTACATCATCTGTTTTTGTCAAATTTTAGAAGTGTCGTAAGGCGGGTACCATCGCATATCAACATACACCAATTAACAAATAATTGTTTTGAGTCAATGTAAAGTCTTGATCATTAAATTGATAGGGATTACCTGCGTAAAGGACTGCTGATGAAGATGGCAAAAAAGAATCTAATCAGACAGATTGAGGACACAAGATTATGACTATTTTCGCGATTCTCCAAAAAAATATTGAACATGGACGCCTAACGCATAGCGTTTTATGATCATGTACTTTCCGCCCTGTAAACCCCGCCCCTTGCCAAAAAGCGGTTTTTCGTCATCCGATTTTATCTATTTTTGCAACTCAATTCAAAACACACAATTGATATGAGCCAAAGAGTAAAAATCAGGCAGGTCCTGCAAGATGACAGAACCAACTATGAAGTTACGGTGAAAGGATGGGTGCGCACCTTCCGGAATAACCAGTTTATAGCGCTGAACGATGGCTCAACCAATAATAATCTCCAGATCGTAGTGAACGAGGCGGAGATGGACCCTGCCACTTTCAAACGCATCACCCGCGGTGCTGCTATTTCCGTTACCGGAGAAATCATACCCTCACTGGGCAAAGGCCAGCGTGTTGAGCTTAAATCCGCTCAGCTGGAGATACTGGGCGACTGTGATGCCGAAGCCTATCCCATCCAGCCGCAGAAGCAAAGCCTGGAATTCATGCGTGAGATCGCGCACCTGCGCTTCCGTACCAACACTTTCGGTGCTGTGTTCCGGACCCGCCATTCCCTCGCGTTTGCCGTTCACCAGTTCTTCCACCAGAAAGGTTTCGTGTACCTCCACACGCCTATCGTTACTGCATCCGACGCAGAAGGAGCCGGCGAAATGTTCCGCGTTACCACGCTCGACATGAAGAACCCGCCCCGTACTGAATCCGGAGAAATCGATTATAAGGAAGACTTCTTCGGCCGTGCCACCAACCTCACTGTATCGGGCCAGCTCGAAGGCGAACTCGGTGCTATGGCATTTGGCGACATCTACACCTTCGGCCCTACCTTCCGTGCAGAAAACTCCAATACCGCCCGCCACCTCGCGGAGTTCTGGATGATTGAACCGGAAATGGCTTTCTATGAACTGAAAGACAATATGGACCTCGCCGAAGAGTTCATCAAATACGTAATCCGCTTTGCTCTGGAGCATAACCGCGAAGATCTCGAGTTCCTCGCGCAGCGCCTCGCTGAAGAAGAAAAACAGAAACCGCAGGCAGAGCGTAGTGAACTGGGCCTCATCGAGAAACTGGAGTTCGTTCTCAACAACGAATTCGAACGTATCTCCTATACCGAAGCCATTGAGATCCTCCGTAACAGCAAGCCGAATAAGAATAAGAAGTTTACCTACCCGGTAGATGCATGGGGTACAGATCTCCAGTCGGAACACGAGCGTTACCTCGTAGAGAAACACTTCAAGAAACCGGTGATCCTGACGGATTATCCTGCCGCTATTAAATCGTTCTACATGAAACAGAACGAAGACGGGAAAACCGTTCGCGCCATGGACATCCTGTTCCCCGGCATCGGTGAAATAGTAGGCGGCTCACAGCGGGAAGAAAACTACGACAAGCTGGTTGCCCGTATGAATGAGCTGGGCATCCCCGTGGAAGAACTGTACTGGTACCTGGATACCCGCCGCTTCGGAACCGCTCCCCACAGTGGCTTTGGCCTCGGTTTCGAACGCCTCGTGCTGTTCGTGACCGGTATGACCAACATCCGCGACGTGATACCCTTTCCCCGTACTCCCAAGAGCGCGGAATTCTAGGCATTTCAACAACGTACATACGAAAGCAGGCGCCCCGCGCCTGCTTTTTTTATGCGATTAACTTATGGAAACACCTGCCGGCTGCATCATACATGCAATTGAGCAAAACAATACAGTGTGTGTAATCACGGTGGCGGGTATCGCTCCCGCCGCCGGAATTTTCTTCACCCTTTCAAACATTCCCTATGGCAGAAATGATTTCCTCCCAACAATCCGGCAACCGCAAAGGCCGCCGCCGCGGCACGAAGCATTCCACCCGTGTAGATATGACGCCCATGGTGGATCTTGGTTTCCTGCTGATTACATTCTTCATGCTTACCACTACACTCTCGGAGCCTAAAGCGCTTCCGCTTATTATGCCGGCCGATGGTGAGCCTACGGCAGTAGCTGTCAGCAAATCTATGACGCTGCTGGTGCGGAGTAATCGGACGGTTTCCTGGTACGAAGGACTGGGCGACGATCCTGCCATACCTCCTTATATCCGCCACAGCAGCTTCTCGGCTTCCGATGGTATCGGTCATGTGATCCGTGCCCGTCAGCGTGCAGTAGCAGCAAAGTATGGTGATCCGGAAGAGCTGATTGTGTTGATAAAAGCAGAAAAAGGAGCCAGCTATGGCAATGTGGTAGATGCGCTGGATGAAATGAAAATTAACCGGGTAGCACGTTATTCACTGGCCGATATAACACCGCAGGAAGAGAAATTGTTGCAGCCATAAGCCGCTCGGCGGAGAGGTTTTTCCCTTACCTTTAGTGCTCCAAAAACACTACAGATATGGCAACCGTTCATTCCATCCCCTCCGTTGATCTGGCGGATTTCCGTTCCGGCGATCCTGTCAAAAAAGCAACATTCGTGAAAGCGCTGGGCAAGGCGTATGAAGATGTCGGTTTCGTGGCAGTAAAAAACCATGGTATTTCCGATGAGCTGATCGCGCAGTTGTACGATAATGTCAAAACGTTTTTTCAGCAACCCGCAAGTACCAAAAGTAAGTATGAAGTACCTGAGCTGGCCGGCCAGCGGGGGTATACATCTTTCGGGAAAGAGCATGCAAAGGGATTTGACGCACCTGATCTGAAAGAGTTTTTCCAGTTTGGGCAGTCGGTGGAAGATAATGATCCCGTGAAAGAAACCTATCCCAGCAATGTTACCGTGAAGGAAGTACCGGAATTTACGCCTACCCTTTTCAAAGCTTACCGCGGCTTTGAAGCTTCGGGTACCGCACTCCTGCAGGCTATTGCCATATTCCTCGGGTTAGACGGGCATTTCTTCGACAGCAAAGTACACAATGGCAATTCCATACTCCGTGCCATCCATTATCCGCCCATCACACAGGAACCTGCTTCGGCCATCCGTGCCGAGCAGCATGAGGATATTAACCTCATTACCCTGCTGGTGGGAGCTTCTGCCGATGGATTGCAAATACTGGATAAACAGGGGGATTGGGTGCCGGTTACATCACTGCCTGACCAGATTGTGGTGAACGTGGGCGATATGCTCCAGCGCCTCACTAACAATCGTTTGAAATCTACGACCCACCGCGTTGTAAATCCTCCGCGGGAGTTGTGGAATACTTCCCGTTTTTCCATCCCGTTTTTCCTGCATCCCAAGTCAGACATGGATCTTACCTGTTTGCCCCAATGCGTGGATGAACAGCATCCGGTTGCTTATCCGCCCATTACAGCCGGGGAGTATCTCGACGAGCGTTTGCGGGAAATTGGCCTGAAGAAATAAACTTGTTTGACTGGCCCGGTGTTCCTGCACCGGGCCTTTTTGTGCCTATTACTGAACAGGGAAGTTGCAGAAAAAGGAGAATGAACAAAATGAACAACATCCGGATAGCAGGTAAGGCCGTAATTAGCAGCATGCATACTAACAATTTCCTACCGCTGAGCACGGAAGACATGAGGCTTATTGCCGGTGGTATTTCCGACAGCTCGGGCGAACTGCCCACTCTCCCTCCTGTGAGAAATAATGAAAGTGCAGGAACATCCACTGAAAAGACTACTGAACAGGAACCCGCGCCGCAAGTAGAGCCGCCGGGCCTGAACATAGCGCGGATGATGAAGAAAAATGCCTGATTAATTGGGTTCAGTTTCCGCGGGGGCGCTGGCCTGAAGGGCCGTCAGCTCCCCTGCGGTTACCCCTCTCCCGGTAAATAACCGGTCGAAGTAAGTGATCATCGCCGTATTCAGCCGGTAATCGTTGTAGGGGAAATTCATGAAGTAACTATGTTGCCAACGCGCCACTTCCAGGAAGTTAACATATTGTGCATTGTCTGCCCGCTGCCGGCGGGTCACCTTTTCACCCAGCTGGCGCTTTAAAGTGAGCAGGTGCGCGCCTTTTAGCTGCATATCGCGGCGATTATAATGTATGTAAATATTTTTGGCGAAGCGGATCTTTTCCACCCATTGTGCATGCCGTTTCATGGGCACACAGGCTGCATTGATGATGAGGTTGTCGACGAACGGAACCGCTTCTTTCTCCAGCAATCCTAAATCTCCCTCCCGCATCATCTGTTCGAGTATGATATTGCCCATACTGTGGTAAAATGTAGAAACCGACACGCCTTCCGTCCATGGTGCGGCCTTCTCCCGGGCCGTCCTGATCATTATAAGCAAAGCAGCATATTGCCTGGCCGATAACCGCGCATTTTGCCGGGCATATCTGAAATTCTGTGAAGGCTTATAAGTTGTATTGATACTGGCGTAATCAAACATCACAACGTTTACCCCGTACTGCCCGCTCATGAGCTGTGCTCTTTCCACGTTGGAAGTAAATATCTTGCCCATGCCTTCCGCATACACCACAATATTCCGGCGGAGGGGCAGGTGCTCCATTGCCTGATCCAGCGTGGGTTCCTGGTATACTTTCCAGATGCCGTTCTGCTTTTCGAGGAAGAAATACTTTAATGCGGTTGTGTCTATGAACTCATCCACGAAACGCAGGCTGTCGGGATGGATGAACCTGTTAGATACGAATACAAGGGAAGTATCGCTGCCGGCGGGGTGCTGGTGGGCGGTCTGCAGGTTGAACCTCGACCAGTATGCATGGCTGTTGTAGTTAGACAGTTGTGCCTGGGCGGAGCATGCCAGCGCAAGGAGAAAGCCGGTCAGAAGACGTTTCATGGTACTGCTGTTATTTCTTTAACGCCTAAACGAAAGCAAATGTTTCGTAAAATCAGTAATACAAGTATTATGCCTTGCTAACCACCGGATTATCAGGCACATTTGCACACAGTATTTGAATATCTCATTATTTTACTGGAAATTGAGGGACGAACTGATATCCGAACGTGTTTTTACGTCACATCTCATTTTTAAAAGCAGTCTTATTGCACAGCTTCACGGCATTTGGGGGCCCGCAGGGCCACCTGGCTATGATGATGAAGACCTTTGTGCAACAGCGCCGGGATGTGACGGAAAAGGAACTGATGGAATACAATGCGTTCTGCCAGTTATTACCGGGAGCCTCTTCCTCCCAAACACTGACCCTTATCGGATACAAACGTGGTGGTGCCCCTCTCGCGGTAGCTACCCTTGCCATCTGGATCACCCCCGCCTGCCTCCTGATGGGTTCCCTCAGCTTCCTGTTGCAGTTCATGGACAAGCGGGCACTCAGTGTCGATATCTTTAAATACGTACAACCCATGGCGGTTGGATTTCTCGCCTATGGCGGTATGCGCGCCTACCAGATATCCATCCGCAATACCGCCACCTTCATCATCATGATTGTAGCCATGGGGGCTGCATTTTTCTTTAAATCGCCCTGGACCTTCCCGGCCCTTATCATCCTCGGCGGCACCATTTCCAACTTCAGCGACAAACGCATCCCCGATATCAATGAACCCAGAAAAAAGATACAATGGGGCAACCTCTGGCTTTTTGCCCTCATCTTTGTACTGGCGGGTGTTATGTCCGAGCTGGCACGTACCAATAACTGGATTACGCGGCGCCCTTTTAACCTGTTCGAGAACTTTTACCGCTTCGGAAGCCTCGTGTTTGGCGGGGGAGATATCCTTATTGCCATGATGCTGGAACAGTATGTGTTCCGTTCCAAAAGCCAGTTCATGTCGGCAGAGGAGCTGCTGACGGGTGCTGGTATAATGCGTGCCATGCCGGGTCCCACCTTCTCGGTATCGGCTTATGTAGGGGGGATGATCATGCGCAGTCTGGGTCCGGGCTACCAGTTCCTGGGCTGTATTCTGGCGCCTGTGGCCATTTTCCTGCCAAGCATGCTGCTGGTGCTCTTCTTCTTCCCCATCTGGAACAACCTGAAAAAACATGTGGTGATTTACCGCGCTTTGGAAGGTATTAATGCGGTGGTGGTGGGGGTGATGTGGGCGGCTACCATCTTCCTCTTCATCTCCATTCCGGTTAACTGGTACAACGTGCTTATAATGATCGCTACGCTCAGTCTGCTGAGCTTCACACGGCTGCCTTCCCCCATAATCGTAATTGCCTGCATTGCCGCGGGGGCATTGATGTAGCGGCTATGCCTGCGGCTTCCAGATCGCCATCAGTTCCTTTTTCCTTCTATCCGTAATATCCAGCACCGCCTGATTCTGCAAATGTAACTGCAGCTGCTCATGATCGATCTGGCGGATCTGCGGCAGATGGACCATCTGATGATTGTTCACCTGGTAAAAACGCATGCCGGCAAACAGTTCGGTGTAATAACGGAACGGGCGGCGGGATTGCAGGAGGTCACCATCGGACAGACTGAACAATGTTTTATCGCCCGCGCCCTCCACATAAGCGATTTTTTCGATGGTAACGATGTGTTCGCCACCTTCTGCGAGGGGTATCACGATCTGGCGCATTTCACGGGCAGCTTTGCCGAAGTTATGCAGCAGTACATCGTAGCGTTCCTGTTTACCGGGGAAAGAAAGACGCTGGCGTACGGTTTGAACTGCCGTTTGCAGGCTTTCGCGGTCAATAGGTTTAAGGATCAGCTCCACCTCACTGAGGCGGATGGTATGGAGATACCGCTTCTCAAAAGCGGTCACAAATACAGTTTCGAAAGTGGCGTCGTAAGCGCCGGTAAGTACGTCGAACCCTGTGCCATCGGGCATTTCAAGGTCAAGGAATACCAGTTGGGGGCGGTGTTCCCTAATTTGGGCGATGCCTTCACGGCAATTAGCGGCCTGCGCCACGGCTTCAATGTCGGGGCAATAACGCTGTAACATCAGGGCTATAATGTCCCTGCTGTTCCGCTCATCGTCAATAATTACTGCACGGATCATGGTTTCCCAATTTGTTCCCGGCTACAGTTGGGGGATCAGCACCCGTACCATGGTGCCGCTATCCTGTGTCTCGCGGGTAGATTTGTCTATGATTTCGATCTGGATGCCGGTATTGTACATTTTGTTCAGCAGCTCTGCCCTGTTGGAGCTAATTTCCATGCCCGATGACTGGTGGTGGCCCGGGAGGGTCCGCAACTCGCGAGACCGTGCTATGCCGATGCCATTATCTTCCACAATGCATTCGAGCATATCGTGTGCGAGCATATTAAAGCGGATGGTTAATAGTCCTGTAGTGTGATCTTCGTTATTCATCCCATGCTTAACGGCATTTTCCACATACGGCTGCAGTAACATCGCAGGCACCTCCAGTTCGGCCGTATTAATGGATGGGTCCGTCAGAATCTCGAAACTCATCTTTTGTTCAAACCGCATCTTCTCCAGACCAAGATAAGTATTTAAATAAGTTATTTCGTCGGAGAGGGAAATAAAATTGCGGCGGGAGAAGTCCAGCGTTTTGCGGATCAGGTACGAGAAATCGGACAGGTATTTCTGCGCATGCTCGTAATCGCGCTGCATTACAAAAAGCTGAATGGAGTTGAGGCAGTTGAAAATAAAATGCGGGTTGATCTGGGCACGGATGGCTTTTAGCTCTATTTCCGCGAATTTCTTACTGTATTCCGCCTCCATCTGGAGCTTCCTTTGTTCTTCCAGCTCGGTTTTCTTCCGCACGATCTCCGTGGTTTGCTCACGTACCAGTTCTTCCAGCTGCTCGTTCAGCTTATGCTGCAGTTCTTTGTTCTTATTAAGCTGTTTGATAAGCAGCTCCTGTGTTCTTGTTTTTTCCTGGTGAACGAGCTTGTTCCGGTAGCTGAGGCCGGCTGCATAAAAGAGGGATTGCAGCAGCACTCCCAGTACCAGCAGGCCATAAGGTGTTATCATCTCTGGCAGCGGAGTGAAGGGGACGGGTTCCGTATTCCGGATATATGACCCAATGGCCAGTAAGTATAAACTAAGAGAGCCGAAAAGGAAAAAACGGATGAGGGGATGATGGCGCATCCGCCTCCCAAGGGCTATAAAAGATATGCCGAACGGTATCAGTGACAGGAAGGTGGCCCAGGTATAAATCTCTCCCATAACCGTGAAATCACCCATGGCCATAAACACCCAGCAGGCCACAATACACGCCGCATAAAAGATGTTGCTGTAAAAATAATACCGCTCCATTAGCGGGTACCGCTCCCGGAGGTTCAGGAAGGCATTCCCGAAAAGCATGGACATTAAGTAAAAGCATCCGATCAGTGCAGGCACATCCCAGAAATACTTTAGCAGTGGCATAGCGTGGAAAAACGACAGCTGGTAGGGCTTCGTTTCCAGCCTGAGACAGAAAAAGAGAATAAGTCCGAGGAGGTATGCTGCGAAATACATGCTGGGCTTATCGGGCAGTTGCACGTAATTAATGACGGTAATGCTGAGCAGCACGATCAGCATGCCGATGACGATCTGGATAAGCAGTACTTCACCTTTATAAACATCCGCTTCATGGTTGCGGAACTGTGCATAGTGTATGGCGTCGTACAACACAGGCATCAGTTCGTTTTCGCGGTAGTAGGGATTTACGAGGTGGAGATAAAAGGTACGCGCCTGCCCGGCGGGTACTTTAAGCGGAAAGGCGTAATTGTCCCAGCGGTCGGTGCCGGGAACATACAGCATCATGCCTGCAGTTGATTCCAGCAGGAGCTGCCCGTTTTCACCGGAAGAATAAAAATATAATTGTTCCTGCCAGCCGGTAAAGAGGTACACGAGGGAGTCTACCGGCCCGCTATTGTGGAGGGTGAGGCGGAACCAGGCGTCATGTTTATTTTGAAGGAGTTTTTTGCGGGGGTGGAATACGGAAGTGTCTTGCTGATAAGCGAGACCGGGAGCCTGGCTCACGGTAGCCTGCCCGGCAAAAACGGTGAAATAGTTCCGGATGTCGACACCATTTACAGGGTGCGACAGGTTGAGTGACAGTGTATCCTGGGCACTGACGGGCTCCATCCTGAACAGGGCGGAACAAAACAACAGGCATATCAGGGATAAGCGATTCACTGTGCGGTTTACGTATTTGGGAGGATTTTATCAATAATCAGGGCCAGTTCACGGTCTTTTTTAGTGACTGTGTTGCCGGCACTATGGGTGCTCAGCCAGATATCCACCTTGTTCCAGGTGTTGGTCCAGGTGGGGTGATGGTCCATTTTTTCCGCGGCCAGTGCCACATTGGTCATGAAGGCGAAGGCTTCGCGGAAGTTTTGGAAGGTGAAGGCGCGGTAAAGGTGCCGTTCTGTTTCCTGCCACATATCAGATGTTTTTTGCGGTGGACGGTTAAGGGGTGGGTGGCTGCGTTAGAATATGAGATTAATGCGGTTGCGGATATCCCGCAGGTCCAGCAGCGACGCCATTTGAACTAATTCGGCCTTTCTGCACTGTTCAACGAGGGCTTTCACATCGGGAGCCTGGTAATAATTGCCTTTAATGAGCCAGAGGTAATCTACATGCTTCAGTTCGGGGAGCAGGAATTCAGCCTTGCAGTGGTTGTTGTAGAAGTAATGCGCGGCGGATTTGGTAAGCTCCTGATGTTCGTATACGGTAAAAAAGAAACCCCGGCGGTGCTTGGTAAGATTGATCTCCAGGGAATTATTCACCCGGAAGTCAAAACCCAGTTGTTTGTTGAGTTGCCAGCACAACTGGTAGTCTTTCGCCTGAGAAATAATCCCGGCCAGCCATGCGTCTTCAAAAAAATCTTCCACCAGTTGGTCCTGGTCCAGCTTCAACTTTAGTACAGACATGCGGTAAAGTTATCGAAAAAGGGGATGGACCTACCGTATCTTTTTGGGTAACGCTGTGTTCTTTTTGGGCAACGGCGGGTTCCAGAACTTATCCGCGAAGCCGACGACCTGATTATTGCGTATTTCGACCCCTTCCTGTTCGAGAAGTTCCTGCATAAGTGTGGGGGTGGCGAAGTGATCTTTACCTGTCAGGAGACCTTTGGAGTTAACGACGCGGTGTGCGGGAACGGGAGGGTGTGCTTTCCCGGCCTGGTGCATGGCCCAGCCCACCATACGGGCAGTAAGGCGGATGCCTGCCCGCTCAGCGATAGCGCCATAGCTGGTAACACGCCCCTTTGGAATCTTGCGGGCGATGGCAAAAACCTTGTCGGTAAAATCAGGCTCCGTTTTTCTGCCGGCGGGCTTCGGGGAGGAGCTTTCTTTTTTCTCCGGGGACTTTTTCATAATTAAACGGGCAATGCAGGCATCCGTTTCCGCAGCAAAATCCCCTTTCCAGGTGGAATTTTTCGGTCAACACCACATATCCCTGCTCGTTGTAATAAAAATCAATATGTTCCTGCAGCTGCTTCTTCATCCGTTGCGAGATTCGCGGCCTTCCAGTCTATCGGGGCAGCCGGTAAGGCAAATTTAAGAAAACGGATAATGCGCCCGTCGGCCAGGTGCATACCTTCATAATATGTCTGGATCTGCAACAGTTCGGGAACGGGAGACAGGGCGTAAACGTCCGGCACATCGGTAATAAGCTGGCACCCGATCCTGGAAATCACCATTTTGGTGAAGGCATACAGTTCCGGGGAGTCGGTTTTGAGGCAAACGGTGCCCCCTTCGCCAAGGATCTGCTGATAGAGGGCGAGGAACCGGGGGTGGGTGAGCCGCTTTTTGGATTTGGACTGGCGGAGGAAAGGATCCGGGAAGGTGATCCAGATATCTTTTACTTCGCCGGGCGCGAAATAATCGGTAATTTGCTCGATTTGGGTACGGAGGAAGGCTACATTGGCGATTTTTTCATCAATAGCGGTTTTGGCGCCTTTCCAGATGCGGTTCCCCTTGAGGTCTACTCCCATAAAGTTCGCTTCCGGGTATTTCCGGGCCAGGCCAAGGGTATAATCGCCCTTGCCGCAGGCCAGTTCGAGGGTGAGCGGCTGACTGTTGCCGAAGTGGCGCTGCCAGTTCCCCGGCATATCTTTCGGATAGATGAGTACGTTAGGGAAAGTCTCAATTTCCGCGAATCGCTGTAGTTTCTTATGTCCCATGAGGGCGCAAAAGTACGAAAAGGGATGAAAATGTGACCGGAAGAAGAGAGGTGTATGCCGGTAAAGCTTGATTTCCAGAAGGGTTATTCCTACCTTACCCCAGGGTTACTCCTGGTTTAAAGAAGGGTTAAAGTATACTTAATGTATATAAAATGTACTCAAACCCAATGCAGTATTGAGATTAGTACGGAAAGATATACATACAGGCAGGGGAAAGCAGCATTACAGTATCCGGGAAGTATCCATACAGGATAGATAGGCTTGGGTAGACTTAAGTTAGGGGGATAGGACCTTAATCAAATAAGGATGCGGTCCCAAACGACAATCTTCTGATAGTGTCCGGCTTGATACTATCTTACCTAAAGGGGAGTTGGAGGCAGTGTACATGACGGGAAACCCGGGTGTATATCGGGTGAAATAGAGGTTAAGTGCGGATCTAAGGTGGACTTGAGGCGGAGATGAGGTGGACTTGATGCGGAGATGAGGGTGTTAAGAAAATATCAATAGGAGAGGTGGAGAGGACGTGTTTGATAAAACAAAAGTCTGTAGAAATAACATAAAGGACGGTATGGATGTTCAATTTATTCCGTTCAGAATGGCGAAATTGGATGCATGTATTTCAATATCTCCGGGAATTTAACCAGATCCGATGGATAATGTACCGATATGGAAGCTGATATTTGGGCTAAATGAAAAACGCACCGGCGTAAACCAGTGCGTTCTGAAGCTGTAGGAGTAGGAGTCGAACCTACACGAGGCAGTTAGCCATAGCACAAATAAGATTAGTGGTCAACCCATTACGCTACGTTTATCCCGTGATCCTCACCCTCGAGACGAGAGGGCATGTCTGCCAATTCCATCATCCCACAAAATTTGATGATTTCCCCTGGCGGGTAAGCGTTGTTTTCAACGATTATGATGCAAATCTAAAGAGAGGGGGTATTTTTTGCAAATATTTTAATAGAAATTTTGGAAATTTCGATATTTTTTAAATATTTGCATGTAAGTTTAAAACATTCAAAAACACTTTGTCAAAATGAGCCACAATTTGAATATTGACAAACTGGACCTTCAGATCATCAGCGAGATGATGTCTAATGCTGAAATCTCCTATGCAGACCTTGGGAAGAAGCTGTTCGTATCAGGCGGTACGATTCACGTGCGAATGAAGAAGTTGCAAGAACTGGGTATAGTTAAAGGTACGAGATTACATGTAGATTTAAAAATGATCGGGTACGACGTGATCGCTTTCATCGGGATATTCCTTGAGAAAAGCTCACTTTATGATTCCGTGGCTAAAGAATTGCGCAAAATGCCGGAAATCGTTCGTTTGAACTATACTACCGGCAGTTACAGCATGTTTGCAGAAATCATTTGTAAAGATATCACCTCGCTCCGCCGTGTGCTGCACGACGAGCTGCAGAAAATCAAGGGCATCGAGCGTACCGAAACGTTCATCTCCCTCGAAGAGAGCTTTACGCGCACTATTAACGTAGTGGAGTAGGCGCTTATGTTTCACGTTATGAGCAAAGGCAAAAAGGGAGACGGTTACCGTCGCCCTTTTTGTCATTTTGGAAGCGTTATCTGAAACCCAGCCTCCTCCCCATCGCCGGACTTAATGCGGGAAGCTTCCGCCGCTCAATAAGGAAGCTTGTCAGCCTCGCTATATCTGCAAAGATGTAATGTTTGTCCAGCGCACCTTTCAGGTAATCCCTGCCGGTGCTGCCGCCCGTACCGATGCGTGTACCGATCACCCTTTGCACCATGCTCATATGCCGGTAGCGCCAGGTGCTCAGCTGTTCGTCGATCTCAAGCAGGCTGTTCAGCAGCTGGAATGGCAGCTGCAATAAAGGGTATCCGCGGTATAGCATGATGAAGAGCGCGGCACGGCTCGCCCGGGGAGATAGATGTCCGGCCCCTTCCCCGTCACCAAATACTTTATCGAAGTAAGCACGGTTGGCCTGCTCGGCGTCTGCAAGGCCGCTCATGTATATATTACGGTAATCGCTGAACCAGATGGATTCGCCGCTGGCGGCAGCGCTGGTAGACGGCTGATAGTCGGCCCAGTTACCGGTTTCTTCGAAGAAAGGCATGCGCTCCAGCCATTCATTCAGGAGCTTCAGTACAGAAGGCTCCCTTTCAGCGCGGCGGATGATCTCGATCTTGTCTGGCGTAAGCTGGGAAATGTAGTATTCCTGCCCGAAACGGTTTTCGTATTGCAGGCCGAGCCTGGCTTCAAGGGTCTTGAACTGCCAGCTCTGGAATCCTGATGCGGGGCGCAGCATGTCGCGGAAATCCAGGAAATCCATGGGCGTCATGGTCTCCATGATGTCGATCTGCTGAACGAGTAGTTTCAGGATAGTGACAGAGCGGTTCAGGCGGTGAACAACGGTTTGCAGCTCGGGGGAGTTGTCGTTCACGGCTGGTTTACTCATTATGTCTGCCACGGATTCTACTTCAAAAAGCAGCTGTTTGAACCAAAGTTCATAAGCCTGGTGGATGACGATGAAAAGCATTTCGTCGTGGGCAGGCATCCCGAGCTTGTCGCTTTCCGGGTGCTGCGCGTTCAGTATGGTGTCCAGTTGCAGGTACGGACCGTACTGCACATTAGATTGTTGCATATTGGGAATTGTAATAAAATAAAAGAATGGGCCGCGGGGCGGCCGTTAGCATAATAACGGTCGGCGGCGGATCAGGTTGGACTTTTGATGATGTTTTTCCAGATATTCATGGCGTGGATTTATAGACTGGGTGTTTTGCCACCGTCTACCGGCAGGTTGATTCCGGTGATGTATGCGGCAGCAGGAGAAGCGAGGAAGGCTACGGCAGCACCGAATTCTGCGGGATCCCCGAAACGTTTCATAGGGATCTCGAGGCGCCATTCTTCGGCTACGGTTTCTTCTGAAACGCCACGGCTTTCCGCATTGGTGCGGAAGAGGCTGCGAAGGCGGTCGGTAGACATGGAGCCGGGCAGTACGTTATTTACCGTGATGCCGAAAGGAGCCATTTCTCCGGCAAGCGTTTTAGCCCAATTGGCTACAGCGGCGCGGATGGTATTGGACACGCCGAGGTTTCGGATGGGGGCTTTCACCGAAGTGGAGATGATCTGTATGATACGGCCGAAGCCTTCGGCTTTCATGCCGGGGATCACAGCCTGGGCCATGATCTGATTGCATACCACGTGCATCTGGAACGCCTGCATAAAGGCGGCGCCTTCTGCAGCAAGGATGGGCCCGCCGGAAGGGCCTCCGGTATTGTTGACGAGGATGTGAACGATGGTTTTGTCGGTAATGGCACGGATGACGGCCTGTACCTTTTCGTGGTGGTTAAAGTCTGCCGTGTGGTAGTCGTGCTGCTGGCCTTTCGATGTGTCCAGTGAGGTCACGGCGGCTTTCAGCGCAGCATCGCTGCGGGAGAGCAGGATGCAGTTAGCGCCCAAAAGTGCGATTTCGCGGGCGGAAGCCAGTCCCAGGCCCTGGGAGCCTCCGCAGATAACTGCGGTTTTACCGGTCAGCGACAGATTCATAGGGTAAAAGTAAGGAATCAGGCCCGCTTCCCGTGCGGCGTATGATTTTTTTTCATTAGGTTTGCATGACGCAATACTGCACGTCTGGCCGTTCCATAATAGGTATATTTTTTGTTACTTCGCGATAGAACGGCTGAATTTCAAGCATATTTACGGATTTACAAATTAGATTAATGGAATATAACACCGCGCGCAACCACCTCATCATGCGGGAGTACGGCAGGAACGTACAGCGGATGATTGAATATATATTGACGTTGAAGGACCGTGAGCACCGTCAGGAGCAGGTATCTGCCGTGATTGAGCTGATGGGCATCCTGCAGCCGCACCTTCGTAATGTGGAGGATTTCCGGCATAAACTGTGGGATCACCTCTTCCTGGTGTCTGACTTCCGGCTGGATGTGGACTCTCCATACCCCATCCCCACCCGGGAAACGTTGAAGTCCAAACCGGAGCGCCTGCCATATCCCAAAAAGCACCCGCGCCACCGCCACTTTGGTAAGAACCTCGAAAGAGTGATCGATAAAGCCCTTGAAACGAATAACCCCGAAATGAAAGACGGTTTCGTTCAGGTTATTGGCAACTATATGAAGCTGGCATACGGCAACTGGCATAAGGAAAACGTTCATGACGATGCGATCCGTGCCGAGCTGTCGTCTATCACCAGCGGAGAGCTGCAGTACTATCCCACTTCCGGAAACGCCAACCCGGCGCCCGTGATCAACCTGGAAACCCAGTTCCGTGCCCCCGGCAACACTACAGCACCTACTGCGAGTGTAAAACGCAAACAGTTCCAGCAGGGTAAATACAAGCAGAACAATAACAACAACAACAAGAATAAACACAACAAATACAAAAACAGGAACAAGTGATTAACGCGTTCGAAGTACGAGGCGGCAACCGTCTGAAAGGAGAAATCATACCGCAGGGAGCCAAAAACGAAGCATTACAGATTATCAGCGCGGTACTGTTAACACCCGGAAAAGTAACCATCAGTAATATCCCCGACATTGTGGATGTAAACCTGCTGATAGAGCTGCTGGAGGATGTTGGCGTGAAAGTTAACCGCGTTTCCCGCTCCGTATGTGAGTTCCAGGCCGATGCGGTGAATATGGATTACCTTGAAAGCCCTGAGTTCAAAAAGAAATCCGGCCGCCTGCGCGGTTCCGTGATGATGGCCGGCCCCCTGCTGGCACGTTTCGGTAAAGCTTATATTCCCAAGCCCGGTGGCGACAAGATCGGCCGGCGGAGGCTCGACACACACGTGATCGGGTTCGAGCGCCTGGGAGCTTCCTTCTCATACGATACCGGAGATAACTATTTCCGCCTGGAGTCGCCCAAAAGCGGCCTGAAAGGCACATATATGCTCCTCGATGAGCCCAGCGTTACAGGCACTGCCAACATCGTGATGGCTGCTGCGCTGGCGACCGGAGTTACCACCATCTATAACGCGGCCTGCGAACCTTACCTCCAACAGCTTTGCAAAATGCTTAACAGCATGGGCGCAAAAATCAAAGGCGTAGGGTCCAACCTCCTCGAAATAGAAGGCGTTTCTTCTCTCAACGGATGTGAGCATGCCATGCTGCCCGATATGATCGAAATCGGCTCCTTCATCGGCCTTGCAGCGATGACGCAGAGCGAGATCACCATCAAGAACGCCGGCATCAAAAACCTTGGTATCATCCCCGAAAAATTCCGGTTACTGGGCATCCAGATGGAATACCGGGGCGACGATATTTATATCCCTTCGCAGGAGAGTTATGAGATCCAGAACTTCCTCGACGGCTCCATCTTAACCATTTCGGACCATCCCTGGCCCGGCTTCACGCCCGACCTGCTGAGCATCGTGCTCGTAGTAGCCACACAGGCCCGTGGCAGTGTGATGATACATCAGAAAATGTTTGAAAGCCGCCTGTTCTTTGTAGACAAGCTCATTGACATGGGCGCGCAGATCATCCTGTGCGATCCGCACCGTGCTGCCGTTATCGGCCTTGGCCGCCAGCATTCACTGAGAGGTATTACCATGAGCAGCCCAGACATCCGTGCGGGCGTATCTCTGCTCATTGCAGCACTCAGTGCCGAAGGTAAAAGTACCATTCATAACATTGACCAGATCGACCGCGGTTATCAATACATCGATGAGCGGTTACGGAACCTGGGAGCAGATATCAAGCGCGTTTAGATTACATGGCATCCAACAAGATCATTATTATCACCGCTCCTTCCGGTGCGGGTAAAACCACCATCGTACGCAAGCTGCTGGCAGATATGCCTGCGCTTGCATTTTCTATTTCCGCTGCCACCCGTACGCCCCGCGATACGGAAGTACACGGAAAGGATTACTACTTCATGTCTCCCGAAACTTTTCAGGAACATATCGAAAAGAACGATTTCGCGGAATATGAAATGGTGTACGCCGGCAAGTATTATGGTACCCTGAAGAGCGAACTGGAACGGATCTGGGCCAACGGGCAAACTCCTATGGTTGATATCGACGTGAAAGGCGCTCTCAGCATCAAAGAAAAGTACCACGGAACTGCCATGACCATCTTCATCCAGCCGCCATCGCTCGACGCGTTAAGGGTAAGGCTGAGCGAAAGAGGAACCGAATCACAGGCCAGCCTGGAAGAAAGGTTGGGGAAAGCACGATACGAACTGTCTTTTGCCAGCGAATTTGATTATATTGTTGTAAATGAGGAGCTGGACAAGGCATATGGTGAAGTGAAAGGTCTTGTCGAGAACTTTTTGGGCCGTTAACCGTTATTGAATGGGGCCTGAAACAAGCGTAACCCGCTTAAAATATATCTTGAACGGATGGATATTTACACGATTGTTTTACTGGTTTTAGTGATACTGCTGGCGGGCTTTTTCGCCGGTATGGAAACTGCATTCGCCAATATAAACCGGCTGAGCATCGAGCTGAAGAAAAAGCAGGGCCGCGTGGCCGGTAAAATATTAGCCGGTTTCAGCGATCACCCCGCCAAGATTCTTGCTACCAGCCTCATCGGGCTAACGATCAGTATCGTCATCTACAGTATGCTCGTGGCAGGATGGCTGGACCGGTTATGGCTGTCTATCTGGAAATCGGAAGAGAAAGTGGCCGAAATGGTTGCGCTGACGCTGACGATTGAGATTTGTGCTGCCACATTGCTGGTGTTATTTTTTGGCTTCTTCATTCCCCGGAGCATATTCCGCTCACGGCCTGAAGCGCTGTTAAGCTTTTTTGCCTGGCCGATATCCTTTTTATCGAAGCCTTTTTATGTGATTGGTGCCATGCTGGAATCGATCTCGGAATGGATTCTCAAATACCTGTTCAACGTGCGCATCGTGGAGAATAAAAGCTCCTTTGCACGGGTGGACGTTGAGTTCTTTACCCGCCAGAGCCAGCAGCATATGGGGGAAAGCCAGGAGCTGAACACCGAGTTGTTCGAGAACGCCCTGAGCCTGGTACACGTGAAGATACGGGGATGCCTTATACCGCGTAAAGAGATCGAAGCGCTGGATATCACCGCAACGATTGAAGACTGCCGGAAGAAGTTTATGGACACCAAATTGTCCAAGGTGATCATCTATGAGCAAAATATTGACAATATTCTCGGATATGTGCACCAGCTGGATATGTTTAAGAATCCCACAGAGATCAGGTCAGTCATTCATCCCATACTGGCAGTGCCGGAAACGATGAGTGCCATCGACCTGTTGGGGAAATTCAATAAAGAGCGCCGGAGCATTGCATGGGTGGTAGACGAGTTTGGGGGAACGGCCGGCATAGTGACCATAGAAGATGTGCTGGAAGAGATTTTCGGGGATATCAAGGATGAGCATGATGTGGAAGAGTTCGTGGAGAAGCAGATTGCGGAGAAGGAATACATATTCTCCGGCCGTCTGGAACTGGATTACCTGAACGAGCGCTATGGGTTTGATTTTCCGGAGGATGAAAGCGAAACGCTTTCGGGTTACATCATCTCTCATTATGAAACAATTCCGCGGTTAAAAGAGCGAATTATCATCGATAATTACGAGTTTGATGTGCTGAATGTGACAGATACGAGGATCGAGATGGTGAAAATGAAGATCCTGGATTAAAAGAATCCGGCCTGATAATTGTGGTATTGAGAGGATATTACTAAGCTTTTTGCAGCTGCTCCAAAATGGATATATTTATCTTAATACGGGTTAAAAGTAGACTAACTGCTGATTTGCAAGAGCTTAGGAAACGATTTAAGTAGAATTTATCGTTATATATAATATATCCGTTGCAAAATCGTTTTTTACAAGAGTGGTATGAAATTAACACGAAAGGAATTACGATAGGTGCTGATACGTAACACAATAATTTGATTTTTGTTAAAAGGTTGTAAAAAACTTTGTTACAACATTGATAATACGATATTTCTTTCTATTTTTGTTTTAGAAAATTGAATGCTTTAGTAACGATTACGGACTTACATCTGAATAGCTTGCCATAAAGGATGCTGGTTCTAATCTAAACAGAAGCGAATAAAGACATTCTCGAATTCAACTTTTTTGGGGTTAACAAACAATGGATGAAAGGCCGGCTCTTGATTCTTCTCGGGCTGGCTCTTTTTTTTGCCCTAAATCCATCTCCACTTACTTTCTCGTATTTTTCTTTTTACCTTAGCCATCGTTTTTTTTCACAATCAACTCTTCGGGGCATGTTATATTTGTGCTCCTGATTCTGATACCGCATGTTAAAAAAGTTATTCTCGAGTAACGAAGAAAAAGCAGAGATGTCGTTTTTTGACCACCTGGAAGAACTCCGGTGGCACCTTGTGCGTTCTGCCGCAGCGATTGTAATCGTGAGCATTTTGGGCTTCGTATTTACCGACTGGATCCTGACGAAAGTAATCTTTGGCCCCACCCAGGCCGATTTCCCGACGTATAAGTGGCTCTGTGCTGCCAGCCATGCAATGAACCTGGGTGATAAACTCTGTATTACTCCGCCTCCTATCATATTCCAGAATACGAAAATGGCAGGGCAGATCATGCTGCAGTTCAAACTGGCAATGATCATCGGGGTAATAGGCGCTTTCCCTTACGTTTGCTGGGAGCTGTGGCGCTTTATACGCCCCGCTCTGAAAGACAATGAAGCCAAAGGGTCTAAGGGCGTTATTTTCTGGATCACGCTTCAGTTTATGCTGGGCATCGCATTCAGCTATTTCCTCATCGCTCCCTTCATGATCAACTTCCTCGCCAGCTACTCCGTGTCGGAAGTGATCAAGAACGATTTCTTCATCGACGATTACTTCGGCCTGATGTCGCAGATCATTCTAGGTATGGGTGCTTTGTTCGAAATGCCGATCCTCGTGTACTTCCTCACCAAACTCGGTGTGCTCACACCCACCTTCATGCGGAACTACCGCCGCCATGCCATCGTGGTTATCCTTGTGCTGGCTGCCATCATTACTCCACCTGATGTACTCGATCAATTGCTCGTTTTCGTACCTTTATATCTGCTGTACGAAATAAGCATCCTCATTTCTGCCAGAACATACGCAAAGAAAGAGAAGGCCGAAATAGAAGAATGGTCCTGATAAACTAAACGATCACCACCAATAATAAACCCATAGGGTATGGAACAGACGACATTTGATCTTGCCTTGCCGGTAGCCATCGGATCGGACCACGCAGGGTTCGAATACAAGGAAGAAGTGATCTCTTACCTCGAAGGAAAGGGAATACAGATAAAAGACTTTGGCACCTATTCTGCCGATTCCGTGGATTATCCTGATTTTGCACATCCTGTGGCATCTGCCGTGGAAGACGGTACGCATGCTTTCGGCATACTGATTTGTGGTAGCGCTAACGGTGTAGCCATCACCGCCAACAAGCACCAGGGTATCCGCGCTGCTATTTGTTGGGGAGATGAGCTGGCCCGCCTCGCAAGAAGCCATAACAATGCTAACATCCTTTGCATCCCGGCGCGCTTCGTAAGTGTTCCCACCGCTACCGAAATGGTAGATGTATTCCAGGCCACACCCTTCGAAGGCGGCCGTCACGAAAACCGTGTGAAAAAGATCGCCTGCGTATAAACCCGTAAGGCTGATTTTTTAGCAGATATTTACAGAGAGGCTGTGCAAACAGCCTCTTTTTATTTGAATGGTAGCGGTGGCAACAGCCGTAAACCTTAATTTTAGCCCATAAAACCTGCCAATGAAGAAACATTCAATGCTGGCCTGCTTCCTCGTTATAGGGACCGCAGCCTGCGCCCAGAAGGCCTCCAAGCCCCTGAAGCGCTCCGCGGCCACATCCTACGCGGAAACCATTACGCCTGCAAAGCTGAAAAAACACTTATATATCGTAGCGGGCGATGAAATGGAAGGCCGTGAAACCGGCAAGCCAGGTCAATACAAAGCCGCCAAATATATCATCGAGCAGTTTAAAGCTGCAGGGCTTCAGCCCGGTGCCGGCAACGGAGAATGGGAACAGCCGTTTTCTCTCATGCAGGACTCTCTCCAAAAAAGTTCCATTCAGGCAGGTGGTAAAACCTTTACATTCGGACAGGAATTCTATGCTTCCGTAAAAGATGCCGCTAACCAGCAGTTAGGCGCTACTTCCGCCGTGTTTGCCGGGTATGGTGTAACTACCGAAGCAAATGATCCTTACAAAGGCACCACCGCTACAGATAAGATCGTTGTGATTGCCGATGAAGAACCCGGCAAGAAAGGCGCACCTCTTACAGAACGACTTCGCAATGCTGCGAACCATGGTGCAGTTGCCGTGTTTGTTGTAAGCGAACGTAACAACCTGGGCGGCCGTGGTGGTTCCCGCATGCGGAGAACCGGCCTCTACTGGCCCATGATGAAAACCATGGAATACATCCCCAACTGTTATTTTGTAGCTCCTGATGTGGCTGCCGCCATCTTTGGTAAGCCCTGGAGCGAGCTGCAGACTGCTGCCAAAGCAGGTAACCCCACGCCGGCAACAGGCCAGGTTGCTTCCCTGGAGTTCAGCAAAGGCACAGAAGAGATCAAATCCAGTAACGTACTGGGTATATTGCCTGGCACGGATCTGAAAGATGAATATATGTTCCTCACAGCGCACTACGACCACGTGGGTATCATCAACGGGCAGATCCATAATGGCGCTGACGACGATGGTTCCGGCACAGTAGCAGTGATCGCCATGGCCGATGCTTTTATGAAAGCCAAAAAAGCCGGTAAAGGGCCCCGCCGTACCGTGGTGTTCATGACGGTATCAGGCGAAGAAAAAGGCCTCCTCGGTTCGCAATACTATACCGACCATCCCATCTACCCCCTCGAACAAACCGTTACGGACCTCAATATCGATATGATCGGCCGTATCGACGACGAGCATAAGAAGGATACCAACTACGTATACATCATCGGTGATGATAAGCTCAGCTCCGACCTTCGTCCCATTAGCGAAGCGGCAAACAAACATACCGGTCTGAAACTCGATTACAAATACAACGATCCTAACGATCCTAACCGTTTCTACTACCGCTCCGACCATTACATGTTCGCTCAGCATAAGATTCCCATCATCTTCTATTTTAATGGCGTGCATGAGGATTATCACCGTCCGGGAGATAAACCTGATAAAATCCATTACAACCTCCTGGCAAAGCGTGCCAAGCTGGTGTTTTACACCGCCTGGGAAGTCGCTAACAGGGCCAGCCGCCTGAAGGTGGACAGGAACGAGAAATAAAAAATTGAAAACGGTCCCGGCTCAGCCGGGACCGTTTTTTTATGCCCTGAAAGCGTTGGGATTTATCCACTTATTTCGTGATCCGGCCGTCAAATCGTACTTTTACAGCCTGCAAATTTTTTCAGTGATGAGTGCAAACTATTTAGACGGATTAAACGCTCCCCAGCGCGAAGCGGTGGTCACCCTACAGGGACCTGTAATGATCATTGCCGGCGCCGGATCAGGCAAAACCAAGGTGCTGACCACAAGGATCGCTCACCTCATGCGTAACGGGGTGGACTCTTTCAACATACTTTCCCTGACCTTTACCAACAAAGCGGCCAAGGAAATGAAGGAACGTGTGGAGAAGATCCTCGGCAGCAACGAGGCCCGTAATCTCTACATAGGCACCTTCCACTCCGTGTTTGCCCGCCTGCTGCGTTCAGATGCTCCGAAGATGGGATACCCCAGCGATTTCACCATCTATGATTCGGACGATGCCAAAAGCGTGGTTAAAACCATCATCAACGAACTCAACCTCGATGATAAGCATTACAAACCCAATCTCGTATATAACCGCATTTCCGCGGCAAAGAACAGCCTCATAGGGCCGGAAGCATACCAGGTGGACTATTACCTCCAGCAGGAAGATCAGCGCGCCAGTCGCCCCCTTACAGGCAAGATCTACGACATGTATGTGAAGCGCTGCTTTAAGAATGGCGCCATGGACTTCGATGATCTGCTGTTCAAAATGTACCAGCTGCTGAAAGGCTTCCCTGACGTACTGGCTAAATACCAGCACAAGTTCAAATATATCATGATCGATGAGTATCAGGATACCAACCCTGCGCAGTACGAGATCGTGAAGCTGCTGGGAGCTGTCCATGAGAATATTTGTGTGGTGGGAGATGACGCACAGTCTATCTACTCCTTCCGCGGTGCTACCATCCAGAACATCCTCCAGTTCGAAAAGGATTATGACGATGTGAAAGTGGTGAAACTGGAACAGAACTACCGTTCCACCAAATCGATCCTCCATGTGGCCAACGAAGTAATCTCGAAAAACAAAGGGCAGATCGAAAAGAATCTGTGGACAGATAATATCGAAGGTGAAAAGATAAAACTGATTCGTACCAATACCGATAATGAGGAAGGTAAGAACGTGGCCGACAGCATTGCCGAACTAAAATTGCGCAACCACTACAGCAACCGCGACTTCTGCATACTTTACCGTACCAATGCACAGAGCCGCTCCTTCGAGGAAAGCCTGCGCCGCCAGGCAATACCCTACCGCATATTCGGAGGACTTTCATTCTACCAGCGCAAAGAGATCAAGGATTTCATCGCGTATCTGCGTGTAATCATGAACTCCCGTGATGAGGAAGCTATCAAACGCATCATCAACTACCCGGTTCGCGGTATAGGTAAAACCACCATCGAGAAGGTTTCTATTCTGGCCAACGACCAGAATATTACTTTCTGGGAAGTACTGGAAAGGGCCGGTGAGTTTGGATTTAAGGGTGGTACCCTCGAAGCCATCAGCAACTTTGTGATCATGATCCAGAGCTTCCGTGTGATGCTGGAGAAACAGAATGCGTACGAAGTAGCAGTACAGGCAGGTAAGAGCACCGGCATAGTGAAAGAACTTTTCAACGACAAAACCACGGAAGGACTGGCGCGTTACGAGAACGTTCAGGAGTTATTGAACTCCATCAAGGAATTCACTGAAACACCCACTGAAGATGGTGAGCTGCTCAACGATAAAACACTCGGCATCTACCTCCAGCAGATTACCCTGCTCACGGATGCCGATAACACCAACGATGAGAACAGCGATGTGGTGAAGCTCATGACCATTCACGCTTCTAAAGGACTTGAATTCCCTGTAGTGTTCAACGTAGGGCTGGAAGAAGGGCTGTTCCCCAGCGGGCTTTCCATCAATTCCCGTGAAGAGCTGGAAGAAGAGCGCCGTCTCTTTTACGTGGCAGTAACCCGTGCCAAGAGCCGCTTGTTCATCACATACGCCAATAGCCGTTACCGTTTCGGCCAATTGCAACAAAACGAACCCAGCCGGTTCCTCGAAGAAATTCCGGAACAATACCTCGACCGCAGCTATGCAGGTGGCGGCCTCCGCAACAGCGGCAGCATGGGAGGCGGTGCTTCCTGGGGGAATATGTTCGATAAGCGTAAAGCTCCGGGATCACCTGCAGGTCCCTCACGCCCCGTGCAGCAGCAACCGCAGCCCCGGGTTATTTCATCGCCCTCCGGCAGCAACCATACCCCTTCTGCTAACTTTGCCGCAGATGATCCGGCGAATATGGAAGTGGGCATGGACGTTGAGCATATGAAATTCGGCTTCGGGAAGATCACCGGGCTGGAAGGTGCGCCCAACAACCGCATTGCAACCGTAATGTTCCCTAAAGGCGGGGGCGAAAAGAAGATCATGCTCAATTACGCCAAACTGATGATCGTTCGGCAGTAATACAGTCAATACATTACTCACCGGGCCGGCCGCACAACGGCCGGCCCTTTTTATTGAATGCCATGAGTAGCAGCGATATTGAAAAGCTCCGCCACTACTGCGCTTATCAGGAGCGGTGCCATTCGGAAGTGAAAGAGAAATGCCGGGAGCTGGGAATATACGGCGATGCAGCCGACGAAGCTATTGCACAGCTGGTACAGGATAACTTCCTCAATGAAGAACGTTATGCTCGTGCCTATGCCGGTGGGAAGTTCCGAATGCGGCAATGGGGGAAGAAGAAGATCAGCCTCATGCTGAAACAGAAACAGGTGTCGGATTATTGCATCCGGAAAGGACTGTCTGAGATAGATGGTGATGAATACGACCGGATACTTAGGCAGCTGGCTGAAAAGAAATATGCCAGTCTGAAGGGGGAACAACCTGTAAAACGAACGTGGAAAACGTTGCAGTTTCTGTTACAGAGAGGCTTTGAACAGGACCTTTCGAGGGGTGTTATTGAAGAAATTTCAAAAAACAGGGAATAATCCTGCGTGATTTCAAAACTTTCTAAGTCTTTGCAGCGTAAATTTGAGGTCGTTTTGCACGAATCCGTTATTGTATGTCAGATTTAACCGTTTCGCTCATTCAGGCGAATTTGCATTGGGAAGATATTGCGGCCAACCTGGCCATGTTCGATCAAAAGATCGATTCCATTAAGGAAAGGACCGAAGTGATCCTGCTGCCCGAAATGTTCAGCACTGGTTTCAGTATGCAGCCCGAAAAGCTCGCAGAAAAAATGGATGGCCTGGCCGTACAATGGATGAAGCAGAAAGCGAAGCAAAAGAATGCTATCATCGGCGGAAGCCTCATCATCGAAGAAGAGGGTGAGTATTATAACCGCTTTATCTGGATGCTACCCAACGGACAATACGGAATTTACAATAAACGTCACCGTTTCGGTTTTGCCGGGGAAGATGATCATTACGCAGCCGGAGAGAAACGCATCATAGCACAGGTCAAAGGATGGAAGATTTGCCTGACCATCTGTTACGATCTAAGGTTCCCGGTGTGGAGCCGCAATACGATTAAGGAAGACGGTCAGCCGGAGTACGACGTACTGGTAAACGTAGCCAACTGGCCGGAACGCCGTAATGTGCCCTGGAAAGCCCTGCTGCAGGCACGTGCCATCGAAAACCAATGCTACATGATCGGTGTAAACCGCGTGGGTAATGATGGAAACGATATCTACCACAGCGGAGACTCCAGCATTATTGATCCCATCGGGGAAATCGTTTATCACAAAGCACACGACGAAGATGTGTTTACCTACACCCTATCCCGTCAGCATCTCAGCGAGCTGCGTGGGAAATTCCCCTTCATGAAAGATGCAGACAAGTTTATGATACTCTAAAAAGCGGCGGATTTGGCTAACTTCGCCCCACTATGATCCGCTTTTTTACAAAGAATCAGTATAAAAACACCATACTGGCCCTTTGGGCTATATTAGCCCTCATTCAGGCATGCTTTACGGAGCTGATGGATGATGAGGCTTATTATTGGGTGTATTCACGCCACCTCGACTGGGGGTATTTCGATCATCCGCCCATGATTGCCCTCCTGATCAAGGCGGGATATGCCATCTTCCACAATGAACTGGGTGTAAGACTGGCCATGGTGGTGCTGAATGTAGGTACCCTCATTCTTGCGGATAAGCTGATTTCCCAAAAGAATAACACCGTTTTCTACCTCATTCTTGCAGGCATGGGTGCCATGCAACTGGGAGGGATTCTGGCAGTTCCGGATATTCCGCTCATCTTCTTCGCCGCATTGTACTTCTACCTCTATCGTAACTTCCTTGAGGCTCAAAACTGGAAAAATACGCTGTTACTCGGATTGAGTATGGCGCTGATGTTTTACAGTAAATACCATGGTGTGCTGCTGGTGTTTTTCACGGTATTATCGAACCTCCATCTGCTGAAGCTTCCCCGTTTCTGGATGGCAGTACTGATTACGACAGCCCTCTTCTTCCCGCACCTTTACTGGCAATATACCCACGACTTCCCTTCGCTTCAATACCACCTCGTTGAGCGTAATGCCAAGGCGTACCATATCAGTTTTACGCTGGATTACCTGGCAGGGCAACTGCTGTTATTCGGTCCATTGGTAGGCTGGCTGCTGCTGTACTATGCATTTAAAGTACCAGTGAAGGATAGCTTTGAACGGGCTATGAAGTTTTCACTGATAGGGGTGCTTGTATTTTTTGCCATCAGTACTTTCAAAGGCCGGGTGGAAGCCAACTGGACCGTCATGATCTTTACGCCGCTGCTGGTACTTGCCCATCAGGGCATCGTGCGGCAGGGGTATTCCCTGAAGTTCCTGAAAGCCGTCTGGATACCATCGTTGATATTGGTGCTGGTGGTAAGGGTGTATATGATGTGGGATTTCCTGCCCGGGGTACGTATTCGTCCGGAGCTGCATCACAACCGGGAATGGACAGCTGTAGTGAAGGAGCAGGCGGCAGGCAGGCCTGTGGTATTCCTCAACAGCTACCAGCAGCCTTCGAAATATATGTTTTATCAGGGTGATATGTCGTTCAGCCTGAATACCATACGCAGCCGCCGGAGCCAGTACAACTTCTGGCCTATGGAAGAGAAACTATGGGGGAAGGAAATATGGCTGGCTACTTCCGACAGGAATTATTTCCCCAATGAGAAGGGGATACTTACAGCTCAGGGCGAGTTTTTCGGTAAATCGGTACCCGGCTTTCACGCTTACACACTTTTACAGCTGATACCAGCCCAAAAGGAGTTTGGCCGGGCTAAAGACGGGAAGTACCGATTTGCGGTTAAGAATCTTTACCACCAGGAGCTGCCGGTTATTGGTAATGGTCCTAAGCTGCGATACATGATTTGGGAAGATCCCGTAATGCCGCCTGTGGTTTGGGACACCGACCTTTACCTGAAGGATTTGGTAGGGAAGGATTCGGTTGATTTATATATCCCGGGTTCAAAAATGCCGGGGAAGTATAAGTTCAAACTGGGGCTTGATGCCGTAGAAGGCATGGATCCTACACATAACAGTCAGGTTTTCAGGATAAATGATCTCTGATTAAAAAAGCCCAATGCAACTGTTGCATCGGGCTTTTTTAATTTTATGGCGGAATTACATTATTTGAAAGCGTTCCATCCCTGAGCGGTGATTTCGTGTCTGTTACCACCGCGGGTAATGATATGGGCACCTTCTTCGGGACCTGTCATATACCCGATCACGGCAATCTCTTCGTTGAGTACGATCTTGTCGTAATCTTCCTGTTTCATGGTGAAAAGAAGCTCGTAATCCTCCCCGCCGCTTAAAGCGCAGGCAGTGGGGTCAAGTCCGAATTGCATGGCCATTTGGCGGGCTTCGTCGTGTACGGGAATCTTATCTTCATATAAAACACAGCCCAGTTCGCTTTGGCGGCAAATGTGGAGTATTTCGGAGCTTAGGCCGTCGCTCACATCCATCATGGCGGTAGGGAGGATCTCCTTTTCGGCCAGGAAGGAAATAATATCGGGGCGGGCCTCAGGTTTCAGCTGACGGCCTATGATATATGTTTGATTTTCAAGGTCTGGCTGCACTTTGGGGTTCTCCAGGAAGATCTGTTTCTCCCGTTCCAGAATGGTCAGGCCGAGGTAGGCAGCGCCAAGATTGCCGGAAACACAGAGGAGGTCTCCTTTTTGGGCGGTGGAGCGCTTAACGAACTTACCGGGAGCTACTTCCCCGATAGCAGTAACGCTGATAACGAAGCCCTTCTGGGATGAAGTAGTATCGCCGCCAATGAGATCTACATTATAACGTTCGCAGGCCGCATACACCCCTTCGTAGAACTCGTCGAGCGCTTCGAGGGAAAAGCGGTTAGAGAATGCGATGCTCATGGTGATCTGCGTAGGCACGGCGTTCATAGCATATATGTCCGACAGGTTGACAATCACTGACTTATATCCCAAATGCTTCAACGGGGTATACATCAGGTCAAAGTGAATGCCTTCCACAAGCATATCCGTGGAAACAACGGTTTGTTTACCGAAATGGTCGATCACGGCGCCATCATCCCCCACGCCGAGAATGGTGCCGGCGTTGCGGATTTCTATATTTCTCGTCAGGTGGTCGATAAGGCCGAACTCTCCGAGGTTGTTTATTTCAGTTCTTTCTTCCATGATTTATTGAATACTGTTGATCGTGTCCAGCATGCCCTGGTGAATATGGCCGTTGGTAGCGAGGATGTGCGGTTGGTAGGGGGAATATGCTTTTCCTTCGAAATCTGTCACTTTCCCGCCTGCTTCCTGAACGATGAGGTACCCTGCAGCGGAATCCCATGCATTGAGGTGATGCTCCCAGAACCCGTCGAACCGGCCGCAGGCAACCCAGCAAAGGTCGATGGCTGCGGAGCCAAGGCGGCGTACGGGGAGGCCCTGCTGTACGAACGACTGAAGGGTAGCCATCGGGTTACGGGTGGAGTTTTCGAATTGATAGGGAAAGCCGGTTACAAGACAGGCATTGGCCAGGTTGGCTTTGGAGGAAACGGAGATTTTACGGTCGTTGAGGGTGGCTCCAAATCCTTTCTGGGCGAAGAAAAGCTCGTTCATCACCGGGTTATACACGGCTCCGAGGATCATTTCGCCATCCTGCTCTACCCCGATGCTTACACAGCAGAGGGGGATGCCATGGGCGAAATTTACGGTACCATCGATAGGGTCGATGATCCATTTGATATCGGAGGCAGTTTCAAGGGCTCCGGCTTCCTCACTAAGGATAAAATGGTCGGGGTAATCTGCCCTGATAACGTTGATGATGGCTTCTTCGGCCTTTTTGTCGGCCTCGGTCACCAGGTCGTTGACCGTACTCTTATGGGAAATCGTGAAAGTACCGTTAAAATATTCCTGCAAAACTTTTGCCCCGGCTTCTGTAGCTTTGAGTAACGTAGTTTTCAACATGGCGCAAATGTACGAAGCTTAGCCAACTTCCCCGAATTACAACGAATTAACTATTTTTGCTTTTTAAAACTAGAATCCGCGATTAATGGCCATTATTGGTAACCTTATATCCAGATCCCTGAGAATTAGGAAACAGTTCACTTTTAAACTGGGGACGCCGCGACAATATCAGATGCAGGTATTGCGCCGGTTGATGGAAAAAGCGAAGCATACGCAGTTCGGCGAACATTATCAATTTGAGGACATCCTGCATGCCCCCAATTGGGTAACCCGTTTCCGGCAGTCGGTGCCCGTGCATAACTACAACAAGATGCATACCGAGTGGTGGTATAAATGCCTGGAAGGGGTGGCCAATGTAAGCTGGCCGGAGAAGATCAAATACTTCGCCCTTAGCTCCGGAACATCTGAATCTGCCAGTAAACACATTCCGGTTACACGGGATATGCTGAAGACAGTGAAAAAGGTAGGTGTAAAGCAGCTATACTCCATGGCTAACTTTAACGTACCACCGAAGTCGTTTACCAAGGGTATACTCATGCTCGGGGGCACTACCAGCCTTTTTGAGAAAGGTGATTACTATGAAGGAGATATGAGTGGCATCCAGGCCAAGAATATCCCCAAATGGTTCCGCCGCTTCTATAAGCCCGGCAACCAGATTTCCCGTAAGCCCAACTGGGAGCAGCGCATCAAGCTGATCGTACGGAAAGCCCCTCAGTGGGATGTAGGTACGGTTTGCGGTGTGCCTGCCTGGGTACAGATTGTTCTGGAAGAAATCATCAAATACCATAACGTAAAGCATATCCATGAGATCTGGCCTAACCTGGCCATCTATATCCATGGTGGTGTGAGCTTCGAACCTTACCGCGACAGTTTCCAGCGCCTGCTGGGCAAGCCCATCACTTTCATTGAGACCTACATGGCCTCTGAAGGTTCTTTCGGCTTCCAGGCGCGCCCGGGAGTTAAAGGCATTAAGCTGGTACTGAACACAGGTATCTTCTACGAATTCATTCCTTTCAACGAAGAGAATTTTGATGCGGACAGTGAAGTTAAGCCGAATCCCAAATCATATATGATCCATGAGGTGGTGGAAGATCAGGAGTATGCCGTCATGCTGTCTACCTGCTCAGGTGCGTGGCGTTACCTCATTGGCGACGTTGTGAAGTTTACCTCCGTGAAAGAGCATGAGATAGTGATTGTGGGTCGTACCAAGCAGTTCCTGAGCCTTGCCGGTGAACATATGAGTATCGATAACATGAACAAGGCGATAGATACCGTGCAGAAGAAGCTGGGTATTACTATCCGTGAGTTCACTGTTGCAGGGTTCCCTTATGAGAATCTCTTTGCACACCGGTGGTACATCGGTACAGATGCTTCCAATGTAGATGCCGCCAAAGTAAGGGAGATCATTGATCAGACACTTAGCGAAGTTAACGACGACTATGCGGTGGAAAGAACCTCCGCTCTTAAAGACATTTTCGTGGAAATCATGCCCAACGAGGTATTTATCGATTACCTCCGTTGTAAAGGCAAAGAAGGAGCCATGAACAAGTTCCCACGTGTACTGAAGGGCGAAAAGCTCAAGGACTGGGAACAATTCCTCATCACCAAAGCAGGCGTTAAAGCCTAAGCGTTTCGGGAATGACTGCCGCCATTATCGCAGGGTTAGGTTTAGGCGTGTTTTTATCGGTCTCGGTAGGACCGGTGATTTTCGCTATCATTAAGTACAGCATCAGCAACGGATGGCGTGCGGGGATTAGTTTTGCCCTCGGCGTCTCCGCCAGTGATATTATGTTTGTACTGCTGGGGAATCTTGCATCATCTTTTATCAGCAATTTAGGGAGCCATACCCGGATCATTGGAATCAGCGGAGGAATCCTCCTCATATGCATGGGTGTATATGGCCTGTTCTTTAAGAAGGTAAGGCTTACCACAGGCGATGAGCGTCCGGAAATGTTCCGTACACGCGATTATGCCAAGATCTGGTTAGGGGGCTTCCTCATGAATACCCTTAACCCGGGAGTGATCCTGTTCTGGCTGGGCGTATGTGTGGCCAATGCCCCGCTGGATGTCAGTTACCGGGTTACCATGTACAGCGTTTGCTTATTGTTTGTGCTGGCAGCCGATGTTCTCAAAGTATTCGTATCCGACAAAATCCGTCATAAACTCACACTTACCAATGTACACTGGCTCAACCGCATAGCCGGTGTCTGCATGATCATCTTCGGCCTTGCACTGTTATACCAGGTGCTCTTTGGCGGAGGGGATTTTTCTCACTAGTAATTCACGTATTTGTTTTAAAGGTGTGCAATCAAACTGTTGCATGCACACCTTTAAATTGCATAGCATCAGGGACAGCAGGAGGTGCAAATACTTTTTTAGTATTTAGCGGTGAGGATGTTTGGCTGCAAATTTAATCGCCTCTTCCCTTTTTCGTTTAAAGAATGGATGGTTGCTGGAATCAGGAAAATAATCATTTGGCATTATTTTGTCATTTACAGATTCTCTTTCCATCCATTTTTAAGATCAAACGGTTCCTGATTTTCTTGCTTCTTTGTTTCTTTTTTCATGATTTAATTTGTTTTTGCGTATACAAGTATCACAAGCATTTATTGACGTAACAGCATCCATTTCATTTGACCTTAGTTTTTGTGATTAATGATAATGCTGAGTAGTTCTCGTTGCTGTCAAAGTTTTTCCATTCATTATCTTTTAAACCCTGAACAGCATAATTTTCCCGAATTCTAAGTAAATGCTGTACTACTTTAATCTGATATAATCTTGTTCTCGATGTAGTAATGCCACGGGCTTCAATTCTTGTATCCGGAAAAGCATAATTGCCTTGGCCACGGTAGCAAGAATTTTATCACGATCATTATTATTACTCCGTGCTATATCATCCAATGTTTGATTTGCATTTTTCCAGTTGCCAAAGGCCAGGTTAAACTGGTTTTGATCACAACATTGAAATTCAATTCGTTTCAATATCTGCCCTTTCGGACCCTCACTTATAAAAGTATGTGTTAACAAATCTTCAGATGAAATCACCGGATAAGAATCCAGGTTCATAAAACAATGGCTTAAATAATTATCAAGCAGGTTAACAATTCAAATATCCGGTAAAGAATCTTCCCGGCATAAAAATGCATCTCCGGAAATCGGAGATCAATATCAGTGTGGGCACATGTTTGAGGCTTGTATTACGCAGTGAGAAAGGAACTCCGTCAAATCGGAAATCCTGATATAAAAAAAGGCCGCAATGTATGCGGCCTTTGATATAATAACTCGTGAATGTATTAAGCGATCGTCCAGGTTTCATTACCTGCCAGGAGCTTATCGAGGCTGCCGGGGCCACGCTTTGCAGTGGCTTCTTCCAGCTGGGCGGCCATGATATCGTCGTAGGTAGGACGGAAGATCTGGTAAAACACCCCAAACGGACGGGGCAGGTGCCCTTCGATCCGGGCATCGTCGAACATACGGGTGAGAATCTGTGCTTTGCCGAAATCCTGTTCGTCGTGAATCCACAGGTCGGAAGTGCTGAACTGTCCTTCGTTGAGGTCAACCTCTACAGGCTTATGCCCGTCGAGGCGAACGCCGAGGTTCTTTTGTGCACCAAAGATCAGCGGCTGGCCCTGCTCTACGAACAGGGTATTGTCTGCCTTGCTGGACTTTTCTGTAAACACTTCAAAAGCGCCATCGTTGAAGATGTTGCAATTCTGGTAGATTTCGAGGAAAGAGGCACCCTTGTGCGCATGGCTGCGTTTCAGCATCTCCTGGAGGTGCTTGGGATCGCGGTCCATACTGCGGGCAATGAAAGTAGCGTCTGCCCCAAGTGCAAGTGCCATGGGATTGAATGGATGGTCGATACTGCCGTATGGAGTGCTCTTGGTGACTTTATTGGTTTCTGAAGTTGGAGAGTATTGCCCTTTGGTAAGTCCGTAAATCTGGTTGTTGAACAGCATGATGTTCACATCGAAATTACGGCGCAGGAGGTGGATGGTGTGGTTACCGCCGATGGAAAGCCCGTCGCCGTCGCCTGTCACGATCCAAACGCTCAGCTCAGGCCGGGTGGCCTTGAGACCGGAGGCGATTGCCGTGGCGCGCCCGTGGATCGAGTGCATGCCATAAGTGTTCATGTAATATGGAAAACGGGAAGAGCATCCGATACCGGATACTATCACGATGTTTTCACGGGGTATGCCCAGTCCGGGCATAATGGTTTGCACCTGTTTTAATATGGAATAATCCCCGCAACCCGGGCACCAGCGAACTTCCTGGTCGGTTGCAAAATCTTTTGCCGTTAATGGCTGCGGAGAAGCAGTAGCTGTTGACATTGATTTGTATATATAAAGTTTGGAATGTAAAGTTACGAATTGATCAGTTCTTCCCAATATTCCGCCGCGCGCCGCGTGTGAGGAATTACAATTGTGCCGCCTACGATATTGGCCACCGCAAAAACCTCATACAATTCCTGTGTGGAAACTTCCTGCTCATGGCACTTTCCCAGATGATATTTGATGCAATCGTCGCAGCGGAGTACCATAGAAGCCACCAGGCCGAGCAATTCCTTGGTTTTCACAGACAAGGCACCTTCTGCATAGGTATTTGTATCCAGGTTGAACAGTCGGTTGATCACCAGGTTCTGCTTTCCAAGGATTACTTCATTCATTTTGCTCCGGTATGCGTCAAACTCTTCTACCAGTTGGCTCATAAGATCATATTTATCAACGGATAAGGTTAAAGATACGAAATATCCCTTTCCCGCTGTTCAGCAAAGATAGTGATTAATCTACTAATATAGTAGGGTATATGTTCCCGGGGAAAAATACTCACTTGTGGGTATTGCCGCCCTCCTGTCAATTGGGCACCTTTGTAATGTGGTGCCGGTTTTAGTCCGGGCCAGAAAGCCCGGCCCCTTTTCCCGGTTTACAATTAACAAGACATGAGACATTAACCGCCTTACGGCGAGGACGCATACGTGTTAACATTAACCACTGCATCCCGCGCAAAGAATCGTTCTGGATATGGAAATACCTTCACTGGTATTACATGGCTCCCTCTGCGGGGGCCATTTCTGTTATATCATGGGGTTAATCCCACGGTGTTTTTAGTTGATCCGGCATATCCTTCTTCCACAAAATCTTTAATCCCTTCCACGATCTTCTCTGCCATGCTCCTGCGGAAGCCCGGGTCGAGGATCTTCATTTCATCTTCCGGGTTGCTCAGGAACAGGGTTTCCACCAATACGTTGGGGTATTCGGTAGGGCTGTTCAGTGCAAAATTGAAACTGCCTACGTTCCCGAATTCTTTCAGGCCCAATTCTAACAGGCGTTTATAAATGTGCTGGCTCAGCGGCCGGAAGCCGATATGTTTGTAGTAGGTGCTGGTGCCCTGAATACGGATGGGGTCTGCTGAGGAATTCAGGTGAATGCTTACCAGCAGATCAGGGTCTTTATCCCGGTACGACACAACGCGGTAGCCATTGTCTACATAAGAATCATTCACACGGGTCATCACCACGCGTGCACCGGCCTGCTGAAGGGCCTGCTGCAGTGCTACTGACACGGCCAGTGCCATTTCTTTTTCATATACCCCAGTTGGTCCCTGCGCACCCAGGTTTCTCCCTCCGTGGCCTGCATCTACTGCGATGGTAAGGTTACCGAGGCCCGGTTTTGTGGGGGGGCGCTTCACCTTTACGGTTAGTATGTTACCGTTGTAATACACCTGATGGCCCCAGTGCTGGGTGTGCTTCAGTTCAATCACCACGCGCAGGATATCATCTTCCGGTTGTTCGTAATACACGTTTTTAATGGCTTGGGTATTTTCCAGCTGGGTGATCCAGTTGGTATTGGACGTTGCGCCGAAAATGTCTATCACGATGCGTGCCGGATCATTTTGCTGAATGGTGCGGTAAGGTAGTTTTGTGTTGAGGCCAACTGTCACGTAATCGAAACGGTCATCTCCCCATACCCGCCACGACCCTGTGAGGGATGTTGGCGGAAAGGTACCTGCCGGCTGAAGCTTCACAAATTCCTGCGGGATCCAGGCGCTGAGGGTTTTGGACAACTGCACACGGTAATCTCCATCTGCTTTGCCGGTAATATTGAGTACCACGCCGGTGTCCAGACTACCCATGCGGGCACCGCCCAGCCGGTCTTCCCCCAATCCGTATTTGAGGATAGGATCGTCGCCGGTAGTTTTGCCCACCAGTGGCTGAGCCTGCGGATCACGCAGTGTGAAAATATTAGGGGTAAAACGGTTGATGCGTGTGCCTTCGAATTCGAGTGATACGGACAGCTGTTTACCCTGAATGAGCGGGTCGCCACACTGCACGGTATAAGTGCCCTGGTAGATGCCGGGCATGGTTTGGTGATCGCTGACGGGAAGTTCACTGAGGGTGATGGCATCGCCCAGCTTCACGGTGCCGCCGGGGATGGCTTTCACCCTGATCCGGATAATATCGCCGGGGGCAACGGTAAGGTTGCCTGCGGGGAATGTTTGAATAGAAGCAATACTAACGCTGGAAACGGGCTGAGGTGCCTGGGGGATGTTGTAGCTGTACCAAACGGAGCGCTGTAAAGAGTCGCCATTGGGGCCAACGGATTTCAATATAAATTCATTACCGCCTTCCTTCAGGTTCACTTCAATTGCGAAAGCGCCGGTGGGATAAACTTTCTGAGGTGCATCGTTGACAAATACCTGGCACGATTTGCAGGTTGCTCCAACGAGAAATTGCCTTTGGGCAGATACGCTGTTATTAGATTTTCCCGGCTGGGTAAGGCGCAGAAAGCTTTTCTCCTGAGCCAGAGCAGGTGCGGCAATACAGGCCGCAAGCAGCAGACTCCCTAATTTCCGTTTCGACATAGCGCTGGTTAAAGTCCAAAAAAAACAAGGAACAAGCAGTGTGCCTGTTCCTTGTAAAGTTATCTAATTCAATTGTTAACGGGTTGCCGCTCCTCAAAAAGAGTATTTACCGGCACTGATAAGTTTGTCGGCAATACGGCGGCGTGCGTCTTTAGTATTGTAAGGTGCTGTTTTGGTAAAACGTTTCAGGCCAAGGAGCATCATACGCTGTTCGTCGCCTTCTGCGAAGCCGTTGATCGCATCTCTGCCAGATTTATGCACACGGTCTGCAGCATCGGTGATGTAAGTGCGTACCATGTCAGCCTGGAGGGCGGTTGCGGCTTCTCCTCTCTGTTCGGTGAGTTTAATAAGGCGGAGCAGGGCGCTTTCGCTCACGAAGGTTTCGATGGCCATATCGGCGATGTTCATGAGGATCTCCTGTTCGGATTCCAGTTTCATCATGAGTTTTTGCGCTGCGGCGCCTGCGCAGAGGAGGATGGCCTTTTTCAGATTGGTGATCACTTTCTTTTCCGCGGCAAATGCACTTTCATCTTCACTGCCGAAATCGGGGATGCTCATCAGTTCCTTCTGGACGTTCATGGCAGGTGTCATGAGGTCGATCTTACCTTTCATGGCACGCTTAAGCGTCATATCGAGGGTAAGGAGGCGGTTGATCTCATTGGTGCCTTCGAAGATGCGGTTGATACGGGAGTCGCGGTAAGCTTTAGAAATAACGTATTCATCACTGAAGCCGTTGCCACCGTGAATCTGTACGCCTTCATCTACCACAAAATCCAGTACTTCGGAGCCATTTACTTTGAGGATGGCACATTCTACTGCATATTCTTCTGCAGCGCCCAGCAGGGCTTCGTTAAAGACTTTGCCGGCGGCGAGGAGTTCGTGTTCCTGCTGATCTATCAGATGTGCGGTACGGTAGAGGGCGGAATCGCATACCCAAATACGGATGGCCATTTCGGCCAGTTTATGCTTGATAGCGCCGAAGTTGGCGATGGGTTGTTTGAATTGTTCACGCGTTTTGGCGTACTGGATAGATATGTTCAGGCTTCCTTTTGCGCCTCCCTGCGTGGCTGCGCAAAGTTTCAGGCGGCCAATGTTCAGGATGTTAAAGGCGATGAGATGCCCCTTGCCAATTTGCCCCAGTACGTTTTCCGCAGGGATTTTAGCGTCCTGGAAGTAGATCTGGCGGGTGGAGGAGCCCTTGATGCCCATTTTATGTTCTTCGGGCCCGAGGGTAAAGCCAGGGGTGCCTTTTTCTACGATAAAGCCGGTAAACAATTCACCGTCTACTTTGGCGAATACGGTGAACACATCCGCGAAGCCGGAGTTGGTGATCCAGATCTTCTGGCCGTTGAGGATATAGTGTTTACCGTCGTCGGTCAGTTTAGCGGTGGTTTTGGCGCTGAGCGCATCGGACCCGGAGTTGGGTTCGGTAAGTGCGTAAGCTCCTTTCATTTCGCCGGAAGCGAGCTTGGGGATAAAGCGTTGTTTTTGCTCTTCGGTGCCGAAATAGAGGATAGGGAGTGATCCGATCCCTGTATGGGCGGCCATGGCTACGGAAAAGGAGTGTCCGGCGCCAAGGGCTTCATTAATCAGTGTGGCGGTAATGAAATCTTTTCCCAGACCTCCCAGCTCTTCAGGGAAAGCAGCGCCCAGGAGGCCCTGTTCGCCGGCCTTATCCAGCAGGGAAGGCATCAGCCCTTCCTCCAGTTTGTCGAGCCGGTCAATTACCGGTGTTACTTCACGGGCAATGAAAGTTTCAGCCATTTCCTTAATCATCAGCTGTTCCTCCGAGAAATCTTCCGGAATAAAAACGTCTGCGGGGGATGCATCTTTCACGAGAAACTCCGCCCCTTTCAGGGCTGCTTTGCTATTTACCGCGGTATCCATTTTGCATGATTTTTTTAGTCTACTCGTAATTTACCGAGTTTATGGGAATTGACAAATTATGATTCCGGGGCATAATGTTATAAATTCGCATTCCCGAAAATACCCCATGGAGTTCAGTCTATCATATCTTGACAGTACCTTTTCCGGCATGCAGACCGGTGAGGGGAAAGAACTGCTGATCTGCTTCCACGGCTTCGGGGAGAGTGCATCGCACTTTCGTTGTATGGATGCGGGTTTGGGCAATATATTTACTATTGTTGCGTTAGATATGCCCTTTCACGGGAAAACGGTATGGAAGGAAGACCGGCCTATGGAAAAACGGGACCTTGCAGCACTCACGGAAAAAATATTGGAAAGAACCGGCAAACAAACGTTCTCCCTCCTGGGTTATAGTATGGGCGGAAGGCTGTCCCTGTGCATCGTTGAACAGATGGCGGACAGGATCAGGCATCTCATACTTGCAGCGCCCGACGGGTTGAAGAACAATCCATGGCATATGTTTGCCACCAGAACCATATTGGGAAACCGGATCTTTTCTTACAATACCCACAATCCAGCGCTGTTTTTTCGCCTGCTTACCTTCTGGCGCCGAATCGGCCTTTTGAACCAAAGCGTCTACAAATTCGCCCTCCACCGGATGGACCGGCCGGAGAAAAGGCAGCTTGTGTATCATGTCTGGACCATCATGCGGCATATGCTGCCCGGTAAAAAACGTTGTAAGCGCCTCATGGCACAGCATAACATCGGCACGTTGCTGATATTCGGTAAATACGACCGTGTGATCCCTCCTGTCATCGGAGAAAAGTTTGCCGACGGCACTTTTCCCTGCAAGGTGCTGGTGCTCGACAAAGGGCATCAGTTAATTTCGGAATCACTGGGATTCATCATTAGAAAAAATATTAGGACTACATAGGAAATGACTGCTTTATTGATCATCACGCTCGGGCTTGCTTTATTGTACGGTATATTAATGCTGTCGTATTTTTATGGCTGGAGCCGGTTGAAGAATTTCGACCCCTCCGTTCACGCTTATACGTTTAACACTAAAGTGTCGGTTATCATCCCGGCACGCAATGAGGAACGCAATCTGCCCCCGCTGCTGGAAGCTCTTCAGCAACAGAGTTATCCTTCAAATCTGTTTGAGGTGATTGTGGTAGACGATTTCTCTACCGATCACACTGCCGATACGGTGCGGTATTTCCCGGCAACCAACGTCCGCGTTATCCGTATGTCGGATCATCTCAGCCCGGAAGAGCGTCTTAATTCCTATAAGAAGAAAGCCATTGAAACGGCCATAGCCGCGGCTACAGGCCACCTGATCGTAACCACCGATGCAGATTGTGTGATGGGGCCGAAGTGGCTCGAGGCTATCGTGAAATGTTATGAAACCCATAAACCCAGGTTCATTGCTGCACCTGTAGCATATTATAAAGAAACCAACTTCTTCAAGAAACTGCAGTCGCTCGATTTCATGACCATGCAGGGCATTACCGGTGCGGTGGCTTACCTCGAATCGGGGACCATGTGCAACGGTGCTAACCTGGCTTATGAAAAACAGGCATTCGAAGAAGTAGGCGGTTTCACCGGCATCGATATGATCGCTTCCGGAGATGATATGCTGCTCATGTACAAGATTTCTCACGCCTACCCCGGCAGCATTCACTATCTCAAATCCCGCGACGCCATTGTGCGTACGCTCCCGGTTGATACTGTAAAAGGTTTCATGAATCAGCGCATCCGCTGGTCGTCGAAGGCAGATAAGTATGAAGACAAGCGGATTACCCGCGTGCTGGTGATCGTGTACCTCTGGAACGTAATGCTCCTGCTCATGGCCATTGTTGCCATTTTTACACCGGCTTTGCGCATGTGGCTCCTGTGGCTGATGACATATAAAGTGGTGCTGGAATTACTTTTCCTTATACCCGTTGCCGCGTTTTTCAGCAAAGGATCTCTCCTGCCCTGGTTCATACCCGGGCAGCCGTTTCATATCATTTATGTTGTACTGGCCGGATGGCTGGGCAAATTCGGAACTTACGAATGGAAGGGGCGGCAGGTACATTAGCCGCCCCTTTTTTTTCATTAGATCAAATCCGGGAGATGAGCCAGTTACCACTGGCGGTTTCACGGATGTGCATACGGTACCGGGCAGTATCGCCGAAGCTCCAGTCGAGGTTTGCCCTCATCCAGGCTTTCAGGACACCGATGTAACGTTGCAGTTCGTCGTTCACTTCTTCCCCGAACGATGGCACCGATTCGCTCAGTTCAATAAACCGGCGAACTTCGTTGTCGTGCATACGTGCGGCCTCCGCCACGGCTGCTTCCAGTGTAAGCGCACGTTCTTCCTTCAATACCACCACGAGGTTGTGAACATCGCCCTGGCGCCGTTCCTTGTCGAACGAGAACAGGTCGTTGGCCCAGCATACCACGTTGTTGCAGGCGAGGGATAACTGTTGCACCACTTCGTGGTTGCGTACTTCGTCTGGCAGGTAAATGTTTTCGAGGATCTCGATCAGCTCGATGTCGGCATAAAGTGCGCCGGTGTAAGGGCGCTTCTCGATGTAGTCTGCCACTGCCGGCGCTTTGTGGGCCATGCGGTTTTTTACTTCCCAAAGGCAGGCGTCCAGGTAATCGGTCATGCTTTTCACGAACCGCTGCTGCCATGCCGGGTTGCCAAGGCGGCGCATACGCTTCCAGAGATCGGCGAAGCTGTCTGCCAGGGCCATCCCTTCTTCCGGTGCCACCACCGTATTGTTACGGAGGATCTGGCTTACGAAGGAATGTACCATTTGCAGGAAATCAAGCTTGCCGAACATAGACTCGTCGTTCTTGTCATCCAGTAAAAACAGCCAGGTGTTGAATTCCGCGGCAATGCACAATTCGAAGCGCCCGGCTGAAGGGAAGGCCCGGGAAGAAAGCATGGCGAATTTTGCGCGGTTAAAGCGTTCTTTCGCTTTTTCTGATTTTACCAGACCGAACCGGGCAGCCCATTCTGCTGTGTGTTTTTCGGCTTCCTTTGCGAAGGGATTGAGCATAGAAGGGAAGGGGCAGAAAATCTGCGGCAATTGGAGTGTTTCCATAAACTGTGTCGTTTAATGATGATTAAAAAATCGGGTATAGATTAATTTGGGATTGTTCACTAAATTGGTTACGTCTCAAGCATAAAATTCTCTGGTATCTGTGTCGTGTCTTAAGCAATAAATCTTATTGGCAATGGTATCTGTCATCCAGAATTTACGCATTTTGATACCCTTGCTATTGTACGGATTCATGTATGCAGGTTGATTTTCGTGTGATCACAAAAGAGCATGTGGGGTATATGGCATTATATATTCGCCTTCATCATAAATGAAAAAAAACGCACAGGCAAAGCGGTAAAAATGTCTTGTATTTACGCTATTTTGAGAACCGCATGGATGCATTTACCCAACAGGCATGGAAAAGGCTCCGGCGCAACAAAGGCGCTGTAGCAGGGCTGGCTGTCATTATTCTGGCGCTGGTGGCAGCTGTTTTCTCGTATTTCCTTGCGCCCGATGGTACATCCTATGCCAACCGGATGGTGCTGGAAATTAGCGGGCAGCGGCCCGGCTTCTCTGTTCACATGCTTTCCGTACAACAGGCGCATACCCCGGAGAAAGAGGGATTCTTTCACCGCCTCATATACGGTAAAACACCTTCCGATGTTCTGGTGCCGGTTTCCTCCTGGCGGTTTACCCACGATTCGATCGTTGTGGAAAAGTATGTGGACGAAGCAACCACTGCCACCGAAAGCTATCCGCTGGCGCAGGTACTTTATGGAAAGGATTCGGTTCTTACAGATGTTGCCGCTGCACAGCAGGCCACAGAGCAGCGGCTGTTCCGGCAAACCTTTCACCTCGGTACCGATAAATTTGGCCGCGATATTCTCAGCCGGCTGCTGGTAGGGACCCGCGTAAGCCTGAGCGTGGGCTGCATCGCTGTCCTGATATCACTCACGATCGGTATTCTGCTGGGGGCGGTGGCCGGATATTTCCGCGGAGCGGCAGATGAAGGAGTGATGTGGCTGATTAACGTGATCTGGAGCATGCCCACATTACTGCTGGTATTCGCAATTACACTGGCGTTGGGCAAAGGATTCTGGCAGGTGTTCATTGCGGTGGGGCTTACCATGTGGGTTAGCGTGGCACGCATCATCCGGGGGCAAGTGCTGGGGCTTCGGGAGCTGCAGTTTGTGGAAGCCACCCGTGCCTTGGGTTATGGACATACCCGTACCATCGTCCGCCACATACTGCCAAATATCCTCGGGCCTGTAATGGTAGTGGCAGCCGGAAACTTTGCCACAGCCATTGTGGTGGAAGCAGGGCTTAGCTTCCTCGGTGTAGGGGTACAGCCGCCGCAACCCTCATGGGGCCTTATGATCAAGGAGAATTACAATTTCATCATAACACACAATCCCCTGCTGGCCCTTGCCCCGGGTTTGGCTATCATGCTCCTTGTGCTGGCTTTCAATCTTTTGGGGAACGGACTACGCGATGCCATGGACGTTCGGGGAAAAATTTGATGAGTATTATATTTATTTTTAATTTTAAGTATAATTAATAAGCATATCATGTACCTGACACGATCTCTCTTTCTGCTACTGTGCGCCTTCGTTTTAGTAGCGCCGGGTTGTAAAAAGAAGAAAAGCGGTGATCCGGTTCCCAAACCGGCGGAAGAAGCGGAATTACAGGCAGAGCTACCGGGTATTCATCTCAACCGGGACGATAATGCTGCGCAGGGAGCTACGCTGGAGTTTTCCATCAAGCTGATATCTAATCCGCTTCCGCCGGAAGGGGTTACGATAACCATAACTGCCACCGACCCCTCCGGAGCCGTAATTGCCCAGAACCCGGCGTACAAAAGCAAGGAAGGGACTATCAGTCTTTCCCTGATCAACCTGCCCAAACGGCAGGTGGCTGATATAGTGGTGACGGTAACCAGCAATAACAAGCCTGGGAATACGAAAACTTACCGTTTCGGGGTCATGAACAAGACCATTTAAGTATTGCTTCCATAAAGTAAAAAGGGGATTCCCGGCCGGGAGCACCCTTTTTTTATTTAGGTTTGTGCCCTGATTCAATCGATTTAAATGCGTATAGCTGTGAATGCGCTTCCCCTTATACAGGATTCACCTGCTGATACGGGGAATGTGTCTACCGAAATGCTGGTCCGGATTGCACGATTGCACCCGGATACGGAATTTGTGCTCGTTGCCGGAAAAGCCTGGTTGCCTGCTGACCCCCTGCCCCTGAATGTGGAAGTGGCGGTAACAAAGCCATTCCTGAAAGGAAAGCTGGGGAACTACCTCTGGCGGAGCTATCAGTGGCCGCGCATGCTAAAGAAGCTCCGGGCCGACAGGGTATTGTATTTCGATGAAGTGCTCCCTGTGCCACTGGATACCCCCGCTTATCTCGTCATGACCCGTAAGGGGACCCTGCCTTTTGGCCCCATGACGGACGAAAACATTCGCCGTTTCAGGAAAGTACTCGTATTCTCGGCATTTGCGAAAGAGCAACTGGTGAATCGTTTCCCAAGGCTGGCAGAACGGATTGAATTGCTGACGCCCGGAGGGAACGAGGCTTATGTACCACTGAACTGGGAAGAAAGAGAAGAAGTGAAAAGGGAATATGCGGATGGGATGGAGTACTTCCTGACTGTGGGCAGTATAGACCCTTCCAACAACATCATCCCCCTCCTGAAAGCCTTTTCCATGCTCAAAAAGCGGCTTCGTTCGAGTATAAAGCTCGTGCTGGCCGGAAGGGCAACCGCTGAAGGAGAAGATATTGTGGAGGCGCTCCAGACATACAAGTTCCGGCAGGATGTTATCTGGGTGAAGGATGCAGACCAGGAAAAACTGGCGCGGCTGACGGGTGGCGCTTATGCCATTGTACATACCGCCGGGGCCGATGCCATGGCGGTTCCTATTCTTGCAGGGCAGAAATGCCAGGTGCCTGCCGTGGCACTTTATGCCGGAGCCTCGCCTGAAGCGGGTGGTGATGCCGCCCTCAATTCAGTGCCCGATGATGTAACAGACCTTTCTGAAAAGATGAGTGCACTGTATAAAGATGAGATGCTGCGCAGCCGCCTTCTGAACCATATTGGCCGCGTTCCCAGCTGGGATGATGCAGCCGAAACCCTCGGGCAGATGGTCACTTCCTGACTTTGCCCGGTAATTGCTTATTTTTGCGACTCAAACCGATAAAAAGTACATGACTAAAAAATCTACCATACAGATACAGGTAGGGCTCGATGAGCAAAAAGTGCCCGAGTCCATTGAGTGGACAGCTACCGACAGTACGGCTGACAAAATGAATAAGGCGAAGGCCATGATGGTGGCTTTCTGGGATGGTACCGACCGTACGGCCATGCGCATCGATCTTTGGACGAAGGAGATGATGGTGGATGAAATGGCTGATTTCTTTTATCAGACCTTCATGACTATGGCTGATACCTATCAGCGTGCCACGCCCTGGGCCGATCAGGCGAACGACCTCCGTGCCTTTGCGACCGAATTCTACAAGAAATTCGAAGAAAAACTCAAGAATCAAAACCAGTAACAATCCAGTAATATGTCTTTAGAGCTTACTATCAACGGCGCAATTAAAACCGCCATGCTGGCCAAAGCTGAAGCAGAGCTTCGTGCGTTGCGTGCCATTAAAGCGGCTATTCTGGTCGCTAAGACTGCGGAAGGCGCCAGTGGGGAACTCACCGATGCCGACGAGCAAAAGCTGTTACAGAAACTTGCCAAGCAACGAAAAGACTCCCTTGAGATCTTCAGACAACAGAACCGTGCCGATCTGGCGGTGAAGGAAGAAGAGGAACTGGTGGTGATCGAGCGTTACCTCCCCAAACAACTTACGGAGGAGGAGCTGCGTGCTGAAGTTTCCGCCATTATTGCCGCTACAGGTGCTTCCGGCCCCGCAGATATGGGCAAAGTAATGGGGGCTGCCACTAAACAACTGGCAGGTAAGGCAGACGGGAAAGCCATTTCTGCGCTCGTGAAGGAATTACTGACCAAATAATCCGCCTTTGGCAATTGATGTCGTTTTTGCCATCCTGGTAGCGTTTGCGTTATACCGGGGATTTGTCCGGGGCTTTATTGCTGCGGTATTTTCCCTTATAGCCTGCGTAATTGGCCTGGCTGCCGCTCTGAAGCTGTCTGCCGTACTGGCGGAATGGCTCGGGAAGTCCGGAATGGACGGGCGGTGGTGGCCCGTGGTGTGCTTTTTTATAGTTTTTCTGGCTGTGGTGGTGCTGATACGCCTTGGCGCAGCTGCCCTGCAGAAAGTGGTGGAATGGTCCATGTTAGGATGGCTTAACCGACTGGGAGGCATCCTTTTATATGCGGTGGTTTTTACAATTGTATACAGCGTACTCCTGTGGCTGGCGAATCAATTATACCTGCTTAGCCCGGAAACGAAGCTCCAATCCGTTGTGTATCCCTATATCGAGCCTGTGGGACCATGGGTCATGGACCGGCTTGGAAAGATAATCCCCCTGTTCAGGGATGTTTTTACGGAACTGGAAGCCTTTTTTGAAAGGGCTGCCACCAGGATTCCCGTATAAAACCCAGATAACGGAGGTTATTTGAATTAAGAAAAAGAATTATTTTAGCGCAAAATTGACTTCAAGCAACGGTAATGAATTACGAAATCAAAACACAGGGCAAATTCAAGTTCATCGAAGAAGGGGAAGGAGAACCGATTATACTTTTGCACGGACTGTTCGGTGCCCTGAGTAATTTCAGCGGAACGATCGAGTATTTCAAGCAGAATTATAAGGTGGTAATCCCCATGCTGCCCTTGTTTGACCTGAATATCCTGGAAACCTCCGTAGGCGGCCTGGCCAAATACGTGCATAAATTTATTGAAGCCCGCGACTACAACAACTTACACCTCATGGGCAACTCCCTGGGGGGCCATATCGGGCTTGTTTATATCCTCAAACACCCTGAAAGAGTTAAATCGCTCATCCTCACCGGTAGTTCCGGCCTTTATGAGAATGGAATGGGTGAAACCTATCCCAAACGCGGCGATTACGAATATATCCGTAAAAAGACCGAGCTGATCTTCTTCGATCCCGCCATGGCAACAAAGGAATTGGTGGATGAAGTGTTCGAAATCACCAGTAACCGGTTGAAAGTCATAAAGATCATCACTCTCGCCAAATCTGCCATCCGCCACAATCTTGGTGAAGAACTCACTACCATAAAGACACCAACCCTCCTTATCTGGGGCCTTAATGACACGGTGACCCCTCCCATGGTAGGCGAGGAGTTTCATAAGCTGATACCCAATTCCGAACTGCATTTCATCGACAAATGTGGCCATGCGCCCATGATGGAAGTGCCTGACGAATTCAACAGGATCATGCACGATTATCTCCACCGTTTAGACAGTAAAGCCGTAGCACAGTAGTAGCCGTCCATCACCGCTGCCGCGCCATTGCTCCGTGTTTAAGTAACTTTTAATAGTCCGCCCGCTGGCTATTGGAATATTCTTTGCTATTATTGTATAAGAAACACGATCTCTATGTTGGTGCAGGAACTTATATCGACAGTTGTGCCAGTGCTGCTTCCTCAGGACACAGGGGCGAAAGCGCTCCGGCTCATGAATGAATTTCATCTGACGCATTTGCCGCTGGTGGTGGATAATAAGTATGCATACCTCCTCGAGGAGGATCAGGTGCTGGATTGGGAAGATCCTGATCAACTGCTGGAATCGGCAGCGCCTGGTACGCTGAAGCCCGCCGTTCCGGAAGGAGCACACTTTTATGAAGCGCTGAAAGTTTTCTATGACATGAGGATTTCAGCCCTCCCGGTTATTTCACGTGAGGGGGAATACCTCGGCGTTATTACGCGCGATAATCTCCTCGCCGCCCTCGCACAATATAATGGGGTAAAAGAACCCGGTGGCGTGGTGGTCCTTGAAATGGAACCGCGGGATTATAGTCTCAGCGAAATCGCGCGGATCGCAGAAAGCAATGAAGTAACCCTCCTGAGCGTAAATACGCTCACCAATCCCAATACTGCCAAACTGGAAGTGGTGCTTAAAACCAACCGCCAGGAAATGCAGGGGCTTCTCGCCACCTTCGAAAGATTTAATTATACGATCAAATACATGTTCAGTGAAGAGCTGGAAGAAGATCTCCTCAAAAAGAACTACGATCTGCTCATGAATTACATCAGCATGTAGTTTTCGAAAATGCAACTGTTTGCGCACTGTTTTTAACATATCCGGCCTGTGGCTTTGCCTGCTTGCCGCACTGCCAGCCCGTGCACAGGTCAGGGATACCCTTTCGCCAGCCGCGCCTCTGCAGGAGCTTACCATCATGCAGGACACCTCATATATTGTGGTGCGTGATATCATTGTGGCCGGTAATAAACGTACCCGCCGTTCCGTCATCCTTCGTGAATTTGGCATAAAGCCCGGGGATACCATCCGCCTGCGCAACCTCGCCGCCACGCTCGAAATCAACCGGAAGCAACTCCTGAACACCTCGCTCTTCCTGAATGTTTTAACGAACGTAAAAGACTGGAACGGGAACGAAGCCAATGTGGTAATCGACGTTCTGGAAAGATGGTATCTGCTCGCATTCCCCGTCTTCAAACTGGCAGACCGTAACTTTAACCAGTGGTGGGTAGAGCAGAAAAAAAGCCTGCGCCGTGTCAATATCGGCGTAAAAGCCTGGCAGGATAACCTGACAGGCAGAAACGATGAGCTTTATGCAGACGTGTCTTTCGGCTATACCCAGAAGTTTGTATTGGGTTATACACTCCCATATATCGACCGGAAGCTGCGCCATGGTATTGGATTTTCCGCGGCTTTCAGCAGGAACAGGGAAATAAATTATATTTCAGCAGATAATAAGCAGCAGTTTTTCCGGCAGGACGACTTCCTTCGCCGGCAGATGGCTTTCGGGGTCAGCTACACTTACAGGAAGGCCATTTCCACCCGTCATCAGGCTTTTTTGACTTATCATAATGAACGGGTGGCCGATTCCGTGGCGAAGCTGAACCCGGATTACCTCGGGGGCGGACGTACAGAAGTTAAGTATGCAGAAATATTGTACCGGCTGGACTACATCAAGGCCGACAGCTGGCAGTATCCGCTGATCGGGCAGTCTTTCAGAGGTGAAATATCAAAAGCCGGGCTGGGATTCCTGAACGACATCGATTACCTGAAAATCCGCCTGAAAGGCGCAAAATACTGGCAATATGCCCCCAAAACCTATGGAGCCGTTAGTCTCCTCGGGCAGGTGAAATTTCCCAATGACCTGCCATATGCTGCCTCTCGTGCCATGGGGTATAGTGATGATTATCTGCGGGGGCTTGAGTATTATGTGGTAGACGGGACGGCCTTTTTCATCCTCAAAAATACCCTGCGGCGGGAATTGCTTAACTTCAAGGTGCGATTGCCCGTTGTGCCAAAGAAGTTCAGTAACCTCCCCATTCGTGTATTGGCAAAAGCTTACGGAGATGTGGGGTATGGGTATTCGAAACTTGGCCTGAGCGGCGTTCTGAGCAACCGTATGCTCTATACAGCCGGTCTGGGGCTTGATATTGTTTCTTTCTACGACACCTGTATCCGGTTCGAATACAGTATCAACCAAATGGGAGAAAAAGGACTATTTTTACACGCTAAACTGGATATGTAAATGCATGTAGCCCTCTACAGCCGTGGCTTTGTTAAGGATGATCTGGAAGATATACAACTGTTGCTGAATGAGCTGGCCCGGCAGGAAATTGTACCGGTCGTGTATGAGCCTGTTTATAAGGAACTCTGCACGCACATCCAGTTTTCACCCGATACCGATACTTTCTCCAGTGCTAAAGATCTTGACAGCCGTATAGAATTCCTGGTTAGCCTTGGGGGCGACGGCACCCTGCTGGATACCGTGAGCTTCGTCCGCGACAAGAATATCCCTGTAATGGGGGTTAATTTCGGGCGCCTTGGCTTCCTGGCCGGCATTGGGCGTAATGCGGTACATGAAGTGGTAGACTCCCTCGTGAGCCGTAGCTATGTGGTGGATAAACGGAGCCTCCTCCACCTCGATGCCAGCACCCCACTTTTCGGAGAAGTGCCCTATGCGCTAAACGAATTCACTATCCATAAGAAAGATACCTCCGCCATGGTGAAAATCCATACCTACCTCAACGGGGAGTTTCTGAATACTTATTGGGCGGACGGGCTTATTGTGGCCACACCTACCGGTTCAACCGGTTATTCCCTCAGCTGTGGCGGGCCGGTGGTATTCCCTGAAGCGGCTAACTTCGTAATTACCCCGGTAGCACCTCATAACCTTAACGTACGGCCTATAGTGGTACCCGATGATAATGTGATCTCCTTTGAAGTGGAGGGCCGGTCTGACCAGTTCATTTGTACCCTTGACTCCCGGATGGAGGTGATCGATAACCGGGTGCAGCTGGCAGTGAAAAAAGAGGATTTCACGTTTCAACTGCTTCGCCTGAACGAAAGTAACTTCCTGCATACGTTGAGGGACAAACTGTTATGGGGGATCGATACCCGGAATGCAAGAGGGAAATAGCCGGGGTGTAAGTTTTTTGTCATACGAAAAAGCCCTAATTTACGTTCTTAGTCATATTTATGCTGATCACGCGATTTTTATGCAAGACCACCGGGATAGCGGCCCTTTTTTGTGCCGGATGGCTCAATAAGGCCGTTGCACAGCAGGAGCTGAGCTATGTGGGGGAACTGGGCTTTACGGCCGGGGCGGCCCATTACTTCGGTGATCTCAACACCCATGGCGGGCTAAAATCTCCCAAGCCTGCCCTCGGCATATTTTACAGGAAGTATTTTAACGACTATATCGGTGCAAGGGCCCACTTCAGGTATATGAATGTGGGTTATTCCGACGTGTACAGTGATAACGACTATCAGCGGAAGCGGAACCTCAGTTTCAACTCAGACATATTTGAGTTGGCCATCCAGGGGGATTTTAACTTCTTCCGTTTTGAGCCGGGGAGCGAGGATTACAGGTTTTCGCCCTATCTGACGGTGGGGGCTTCCGGGTTTCATTACAATCCTTACGCTTATTATCAGGATAAGAAATACTATCTCCAGCCGTTAGGGACGGAAGGGCAGAATTCCTCCATGTACCCCGACCGGAAGCCATATGCGCTATTCAACTACGCTTTTTTGATAGGCGGCGGATTGAAGTACAGCCTGAACCGAAGGCTGAACCTGGGGCTGGAGGTGTTGTTCCGGTTTGCACAGACAGATTATCTGGACGACGTAAGTACTACCTATGCAGGGGTTTCCGCGTTCCCGCAGAAGCCGGACGGGAGTAGTACCATAGCTGCTATCCTGCAGGACCGGTCTACGGTTACCAGCAACCCTCCGATCGGGGAAATCGGGCGGCAGCGCGGCAATAGCCGGGATAAAGATCAATTTGCCACTATAGAGCTTACCCTTGGCATCCTTTTCACCTCTTACCGCTGTAAATTTTAACCCCTAATCCTCTGCGGACGGCCATTCCCGTTAAAACTACGTTAAAACGGCCCGCCCCCCTTTGCAGGAAAGGCCATAAAGTTATTTTTGTATCTTTGCACACTTTTAGTAAATCTGTTTTAATACGCCTGATTTAGTCATGAGTTTGAAGGATCAATTAGACCTGCAACGACTGCCCCGACACATCGCCATTATTATGGACGGTAATGGCCGTTGGGCCAAAGAGCGGGGTCAGGACCGGCTGTACGGGCATCATCAGGGAGTAGAAAGTGTGCGGGATATAGTAGAAGGTTGTGCTGAACTGGGCATTGAATACCTGACGCTATACGCCTTTTCTACCGAAAACTGGGACCGCCCGGTTTACGAAGTTAACGGTATCATGGAGCTGTTGGTGACTACCATCCGCAAGGAAGTGGACACCCTCAACCGAAATAATATCCGGCTGCATGTGATTGGAGACATGAACATGCTGCCCCCTCATTGCCAGCGGGAGCTGGAGGAAGCACGGGAAATCACCGCCCCTAACAAGGGTCTGAGCCTCGTGATGGCCCTCAGCTACAGTTCCCGGTGGGAAATACTGGAAGCCGTGCGCGCCATCGCACGCGATGCAAAGAATGGAAAGCTTAATCCGGACGATATCAACCACGAAAGCTGGTCCAAATATCTCTGTACATCCCAACTTCCCGATCCCGAACTGATGATCAGGACCAGCGGAGAACACCGCATCAGCAATTTCCTCTTATACCAGCTCGCTTACGCGGAACTGTATTTCACCAATACACGCTGGCCAGATTTCCGCAAAGAGAATCTTTACGAAGCTATACTCAATTATCAAAACAGAGAACGTCGATTCGGCAAAACAAGCGAACAAATACAGCAGAATGAAGAAATTGTTTCCTAAAAGCCTACTGGCCGTAGTTTTATGTTGCAGCGCGGGAATGTCTGTGCGTGCCCAACAAAGGGATACGGTACCCCTGCCGACTAAACCGGCAGAGATCAGCCCCTGGTCCCTGGGCAACCCGCAGCAATACGAGATTGCTGATATCGCCGTTTCCGGCACCGAATTTCTCGATAAATCTCTCCTGCTTTCGCTCTCCGGCCTTAACGTGGGCGATAAGGTAGTGCTGCCGGGCGATCACTTTGCCAAGGCTATCCAGGCACTTTGGGGACAACGCCTCTTCTCCAACATCGCGATTTACATCACCAAAATAGAAGACAGCAAGATCTGGCTGGAGATTACCCTCGTGGAAAAGCCCCGCATGTCTAACTTCTTCTGGAAAGGAATCAAGAAAACCGAAGGCGACGAAATCACCACCAAAGCCGGTCTCCGGAAAGGAAGTGTGGTTACCGAAGCCATGCAGCAGAATACTTATAACGTTATCCGCAAATTCTATGCAGACAAAGGCTTCCGCAACGTCAGCATGAGAATGGATATCCGTAAGGATCCCGCCCCTGCCGTAAACTCTGCCACCGTTTATTTCATCGTGGATAAAGGCCACAAGGTGAAAGTGAACGATATTAATATCGTAAGCAATTATAACGTTGCCGATAACACGATCAAAAAGAAAATGAAGGGTACCAAGGAACTGAGCAGGTTCACCCTTTATCCGGATAATGCCAACGCATGGGTAGACAGTATGGCTACTACCGACACCTACTGGCAGGATATGGGCTACCTCTCCGCTACCCGTACCCTTGAGAAATTAGACCCCTACTTCCGCTTCCACCTCTTTTCCTCTGCTAAGTTCAACGACTCCAAATACGAAGAAGACAAGGAAAAGATCATCGCTTATTACAACTCGAAAGGTCACCGCGACTTCCAGATCGTAGATGATACGCTGTATAACAATGCCAAAGGAAACCTGAATATTGAAATGAAGGTGGACGAAGGCAAGAAGTATTACTTCGGCAACATCACCTGGAGAGGCAACACTGTATACAGTGATACCATCCTTTCCCGTGCAATGGGTATCAAGAAAGGTGATGTGTACAATCTGGAACTGCTGAACAAGCGCCTCGGAACCCCTCCCGGCCCTGAAGGCGGAGATGTAAGCTCCCTCTATATGGATGATGGTTACCTCTTCTTCCAGGTAGATCCTATGGAGGTGGGTATCCGCGGAGATACCATTGACTTTGAGATCCGCATGCAGGAAGGCCCGCAGGCTACCATCAAAGACATCCGAATCGCAGGTAACGAAAAAACGAACGAGCACGTGATCCGTCGTGAACTTCGGACCATGCCCGGTGATAAATTCAGCCGTCAGAACCTTATCCGTTCCCAACGCGAAATTTCCCAGCTCGGCTTCTTCAACCCTGAAACTATTGGCATCAACCCCGTTCCTAACGTACAGGAAGGAACCGTGGATATTGACTATAAAGTAGAAGAAAGAGCAAACGACCAGCTGGAGCTTTCCGCAGGCTGGGGTGGTTACATCGGTTTGACCGGTACCCTCGGTGTTACGTTCAACAACTTTTCACTCCGCAACATCTTCAGAAAAGAAACATGGGACCCGCTGCCTTCCGGTGATGGCCAGAAGCTGAGTGTGCGTATCTCATCCAACGGTAAGGCATACCGTTCCTACAACTTCTCCTTCACCGAGCCATGGCTTGGCGGGAAAAAACGGAACCCCTTCTCCGTAAACTTCTACAGCACTTACCAGAACCCGAACGCTTTCGCGGAATATTATAATATGCCGGTTGCTAACGGCGGCGCCTACTTCCGTGTACTCGGTGGTTCGGTTTCCATCGGTAAGCAGCTCAAATGGCCGGACGACTTCTTCTCCATTATGTATTCTGTGAACTATCAGCGTTATAAGCTGAAAGATTTCAACTACTTCGGGATGGAAGGTTTCGATAACGGTACCGCAAACAACCTTTCCCTGCGTATCACACTGGCGCGTTCTTCTGTTGACCAGCAGATCTTCCCCCGCAGTGGTTCCAGCTTTATGCTGTTCGGCCAGTTCACACCTCCTTATTCTGTGCTGAACCCCGACAAGGATTACAAATCCCAGCCGATCAGCGAGCAGTTTAAATTTATCGAGTATCAGAAATACCGTATGAACGCGGAGTGGTATGTTCCTCTTTCCCGCCCCCGTGGGTCAGACAACAAGTCGCTGGTATTGAAAGTGGCTGCCAAGTTTGGTTATGTAAGTTCTTATAACAGCCGCACCACACTTTCGCCCTTCGGCCGCTTTGAGCTGGGTGGTGATGGTTTGAGCAACTTTGCTGTATATGACCGTGACATTATTTCACAGCGCGGTTATCCGGTATATTATACTTCCAATCCGAAGCTGAACCCTGAGAGCGGTGCGCCTCCGGGTGGTTACTCCGGCTTCACCATGTTTAATAAGTATGTGGTGGAACTGCGCTATCCTTTCAGCCTCAACCCCAGCTCTACGATTTTCGGCCTGATGTTCCTCGAAGCGGCTAACGGTTACCGCGACATCAAGGAGTATGATCCGTTCCGCCTTCGCCGCTCGGTTGGTCTGGGTGCGCGGTTCTATCTCCCCATGTTCGGTCTGCTTGGGTTCGACTATGGCATAGGTTTGGATAGATTAACGTCTGATGGCGGCCTGAAGAACGCAGCTAAATTTACCTTCATGCTGGGCTTTGAGCCGGAATAAAAAAATAATTATATATTGCGAAGCCTGATTTTCGCTAAAAAAATTACGACCGATGAAAAGAATCTTAATTACCATGATTTTAGTGCTGGGGGCCATCGGAGGCGCCTTTGCACAGCGGTATTGTGTAATTGATACGAAATACATCCTGGAAACCATTCCGGACTACAAAGACGCGCAAAAGAAGCTCGATGCGGTTGCGGAACAATGGCAGAAAGAGATTGATGCCAAATTTCAGGAAGTGGACAAGATGTACAAATCCTACCAGGCGGAAGCCGTGATGCTGACCGATGATCTGAAGCGGAAACGTGAAGATGAGATCATTGCGAGGGAGAAGGAAGCGAAGGATTTGCAGAAGAAGAGATTCGGCTATGAAGGCGACCTGTTCAAGAAACGCGAAGAACTGGTGAAGCCCATTCAGGACAAGATATACAATGCAGTACAGAAGCTGGCTGCCAGCAGAATGTATGACTTTGTGCTTGATAAGTCCGGTGGTATCACAGTTATCTTCGCTGATCCGAAACTGGACAAGAGTGAGGAGATTCTGAAAGCGCTGGGTGTCAAACAATGATCCCTTTAGACAACAGACCTATAAAAATTAAACATTCTACATTCTTTTAATCAACAAGACAACATCATCATGAAGAAGTATGTAATCATCGCTATTGTCGCGTTCACCGGGTTTTGCAGCGTGAAGGCCAATGCTCAGACCAAAATCGCCCATATCAACGCCCAGGCTTTGATCGAATCTATGACCGAGTATAAAAAAGCGCAGACCGATATCGAGTCTTATGCTGCTACACTTGAGAAAGAAAGCGGGGCGCTTGTTGCTGAATACAACAAGAAAATGAAGGATTTCGAGAATTCTCCGAAAGAAGAAAGCGACGCTATGAAAGCGGTGAAAGTGAAGGAGATTCAGGATATCCAGAAAAGACTGCAGGATTACGAACAGGTAGCCCGCGAAAAGATCGGTCAGAAACAAGGCGACCTCCTGAAGCCCGTTTACGATAAAGCCCGCAAAGCGATCGAAGATGTTGCTAAAGAAAAAGGTTACGGCTATGTGATCGACAACTCTGGTGGAACCCTGCTGGTTTCTCCTGCAGGAGACGACATTCTGGCCACTGTGAAGACTAAGCTGGGTATATCTGCCACAGCAGCTCCCGCAGCAGCTAAATAAGCTTGAAAATCATTAATATAGGGGCCCGGATGCAAACCGGGCCCTTTTTATTATCCTGATTATCAGGAATTTCCGGTCAGAGAAATATTCCATTGACTTTTTTCGGACTTTCCTTTTCATTTTAAATTTTTTCACCTACCTTTGCCTTCCGTTTTAAACGGGGCTGATCACAGTCTGCCCGCCCGAAAAACGGATGGGTAACAAGTTTTGAGTTCAAGTAGAAAATATTAAAAACGATGAAACGTACTTTTCAACCGCACAACAGACGCAGAAAGAGCGTACACGGTTTCAGAAAGAGAATGGAAACTGCCAACGGACGTAAAGTATTGGCATCCCGCAGAGCTAAAGGTCGTAAGAAGCTGACCGTATCTGACGAGCGCAAGCTGAAATAATTCCGTCATCAACTCATATTGCCATAAAAACTTATTCTTTTAACAGAGAAGAGAAGTTAAAGAGCAGGAAAATGATTGAAACGCTTTTTCGTGAAGGAAAAGCGTTTTCTATTTTCCCCTATCGTGTGATCTTCATGCCTGCCAGCCTTACAACGGATAAATATCCGGTTCAGGCAGGCTTCAGCGTGTCGTCGCGTAAATTCCCCCATGCCGTAGACCGTAACCGCATTAAGCGGCTCGGCCGGGAAGCCTACCGTCTCCAAAAACAGGGCCTCTACGATGCCCTCCTCACCAATTCCCGCCAGATGGCCGTGTTTTTTATCTATGTCGATAAAAAAATCCCCGAATTCACTTCCCTTCAGCCTAAATTTTCGGTAATTTTAGAGAAACTCGCCAGGGAAGCCGGTAGAAAAGAACAGCCATGAAGCGATTGATGCAAATTTTGAGTATCCCGTTTATTTTACTGATTAAGATATACCAGTGGTGCATCAGCCCGCTGTTGGGAGCCAAATGCAGGTATACCCCGACTTGCTCCCAGTATGGGCTCGAAGCATTGAAGAAACACGGCCTCTTTAAAGGAGGCTGGCTCGCTGCCAAAAGAATCCTGAGCTGTAACCCCTGGGGAGGCCACGGATACGATCCGGTTCCCTGACACGGCACACCTTTTCACTCATCCCGAAACACCGACAAGCATGCGGAAATCCAGGAAAATAATTCTGTTCGCCCTGATCGGCATCGCCTCTCTGGCCGTTGCATTCAGAAACAGTGACAAATACTTCCTCATCGCCAAAAACCTCGACATATTCGCTGCTTTCTACCGCGAACTGAATACCTATTACGTCGAAGACCTCCCACCAGATAAACTCATCCAAACCGGTATCGAAGCCATGCTCGAAGAAACCGACCCTTATACCGACTTCGTTCCGGAAGAAGAGCTGGACGAGCTGCGGTTTATGGCAACCGGGAAATACGGCGGTGTAGGTGCCTCCATTTATACCGAAGGCGAATGGACATCCATCACGGATATCTACGAAGGCAGTCCCATGGATAAAGCAGGTATCAAAGCCGGTGATGTCATCGTTTCTCTGGATGGTAAAAGCGCCCGTAACATGGAGCAGGATGAAGTGAGCCGCTACCTTAAAGGAACAGCAGGTACCACCCTCGCCATCGTACTCCGCCATCCCATCAACAGCACCGAAAAAACATATAAGATCGTCAGGGAAGATATTAATGTGAAACCCGTAAGCTACAGCGGAGTGATCCGTAAGAATGTTGGCTATATCAAAATGACCCAGTTCACGGAAGGCAGTGCCGAGCAGGTACAGCTGGCTTTCGAAAACCTCCGCAAACAAAACCCTTCGCTGGCAGGCGTAGTGCTTGACCTCCGCGGTAACCCCGGCGGACTCCTCGAAGAAGCAGTTTCCCTATCCAATATCTTCATCGACAAAGGCAAGCTCATTGTAAGCACCCGCGGGAAAGTGAAGAGCTGGGACCGGGAGTATAAAACGAGTCTTTCCCCCCTCGATAATCACATTCCCTTAGTTGTACTCACCAGCCGTTCTTCCGCCTCCGCTTCTGAGATTGTGGCAGGAGCCGTGCAGGACCTTGACCGGGGGCTTGTTGTAGGACAGCGCTCTTATGGTAAAGGCCTTGTACAAACTACCCGGCCGCTTCCTTACAACGCCAAACTGAAAGTAACCACCGCACGATATTACACACCCAGCGGCCGCTGCATACAGGCGATCGATTATGCTCACAGGAATGAGGATGGAGAAGCGGATTATGTGCCGGACTCCCTCCGTAAATCATTTACCACCGCAGCGGGGAGACCAGTAAAAGACGGTGGAGGAATTGAGCCGGATGCCCGGGTGGAAAGCACCATCCTCAGCCAGGTAGCCATCACCCTCCTTCGCAAGCAATTCATCTTCGACTATGCCACGAGATATTATTATGCCCATCCGCAAACACCCGCCGGCAACCAGGAGTTTGTGACCGACGAAGTGTTTGAAGAATTCCTGAAGTTCCTCGATGGTAAGGATTACAGTTACAAAACCCGCAGCGAAGAAGCCCTCGACAATTTCCGGGCTACTGCCAGAAAAGAGAAATACTACGATGGACTGCAAAAGGAATTTGACGCGCTGCAGGTTAAAATGAAACACGACAAAAAGCAGGACCTCCTGCGTAATAAATCAGAGATCCGCCAGTTGCTGGAAGAAGAGATCGCTAACCGTTATTTTCCCCAGGCAGGGCGCATAGAGCGCTCACTGGTTTGGGATAAAGATGTGGAAGAGGCTGTGGGCCTTGTACAAAGCCCGCAGAAATACCAACAGCTGCTGACCGGAAAGAACTAAACGGCCACCGTTTATCATAAAAACAATTTAGCCATGCACGATTTGTTGCATGGCTAAATTGTTTTTCGTTTTTTTATGACAACGCAATTCAATCGTCCACATATGAGTAACCATCGCTATTTCGCAGCATTCCTGGCGATATTTTCCCTGGCAGCCTGTACCGCAGGTAAACATTCCCAATCCGCTAAAACAACATCCGTCAGTGTTTTAAGCTATAATATCCACCACGCCAATCCGCCATCTGTAGACGGGAAGATTGATATGGATGCGATAGCACGGGTAATAGCAGCCGCCAATCCTGACCTGGTAGCCCTGCAGGAGATAGATGTGCATACTACACGCTCCGGCAGCAGTTTGCATCAGGCCGAAGATCTGGCGAAGCGCCTCGGGATGAAAGCTTTCTTCTCCAAAGGGATCGATTATGCCGGAGGGGAATATGGTATTGCCGTATTGTCTAAATACCCGGTACTGGAAACGAAGCGTTATCCCCTGACTACGCTGGCCGGCACTAATGGAGAGCCGCGCTCACTGGCTACCATGCTGGTGGAAATGCCCGGTGGCAGGAAGGTATTGATGGCCTGCACCCACCTCGATGCACAGCGGAACGATTCCAACCGCCTCGTACAAATGCGGGAAATGACGGAGATATTGTCGAAACAGCCATATCCGGTAATTGTGGCCGGAGATATGAACGCCTCCGCCGGAGGGCCTGTTATAGCGCAGCTGGACGCCCATTTCGAGCGCAGCTGTTCCGACTGTGCACCTACCATCCCGGTCATTAATCCGCGCCGTTGTATCGATTTTATTGCCTTTACAAAAGGTAAGTTCAGCGTACGCAGCCATGAGGTGATCCCGGAAACGTATGCATCCGATCACCTGCCGGTTAAAGCAGTGCTGCAACTATCCTTTTAGTTGCAATTGTATTTGCAAAAATTATTAATTAATTTGACCAATCGCGAAACCACACGTACACGTAAAATCTATAAAAGTAAAAGCATGAAGGAAATTAAAAAGAATGATTCCCGCCGCGGCTTCATCAGCAAGATGGCCATGGGAGTTGTGGGAGCTTCTCTGTTCCCGAATATCATCACCGCTGCCGATAAAAAGAGAAACCTGGAGCAACTGAAAAGGCAGAAAGATCATTACAGTGCCAACGATCAGATCCAGATCGCCCTTATTGGTGCGGGTGGTATGGGAACGGCAGATACCAATACTGCTATCACCGTACCCGGCGTAAAGCTGGTTGCAGCCTGCGATCTGTACGACGGCCGCCTGGCTGATGCCAAGAAAAACTGGGGCAGCGACATTTATACTACCCGCGATTACCGTGAGATCCTGCAGCGTAAAGACATCGATGCAGTTATCATCGCTACTCCGGACAGCTGGCATAAAGACATTTCCGTGGCAGCCATGAACGCCGGTAAGAGCGTGTATTGCGAAAAACCCATGGTGCACGACGTAAGCGAAGGCGCTGCCGTTGTGGAGGCACAGAACCGTAATAAAGGCGTTGTATATGAAGTAGGCAGCCAGGGTGTTAGCTCACTCGGTAACGAAAAGGCCCGCCAGCTGTTGAAAGACGGTGCAATTGGTGAACTGAACTATGCAGAAGGCTTCTGGGCACGTATGTCTCCCTTCGGAGCATGGCAGTACCCCATCCCGGCTGATGCTTCCCCCGCTACTGTGGGTTGGGACGCTTTCCTCGCCAATAACAAGAAACGCGACTTCGATCCATTGCGCTTCTTCCGCTGGAGAAACTACCGCGATTACGGTACCGGTGTATCCGGAGACCTGTTCGTGCACCTTTTCAGCAGTCTTCACCTCGTAACCGGCTCTATCGGACCTGAGAAGATCATGGCTACCGGTGGCCTCCGTTACTGGAAAGACGGCCGTGAGGTTCCTGACGTAATGCTGGGTATGTTCGATTATCCGCAGACCGACATCCATCCCGCATTCAACCTGTCCCTCCGCGTTAACTTCGTAGACGGTACAGGTGGAACCAACTATCTCCGCATGGTAGGAAGCGAAGGTTCGATGACCGTTGAGTGGGATAAAGTGACCCTTTACCGCAACAAAGCATATGCTGCTACAGATGATCCATTGCTGCAAACTAAAAATGCACAGGCTAATGGCAAGCAGTATGTATACGAAAGGAAGCAAATGATGGACCCTGACAAGCTGATATACGAAGCAGAAGAAGGTTACAAAGGTGCTCACTTCGATCACTTCTACAACCTGTTCAACGCCATGCGTACCAAGGGTAAAGTGGCAGAGGACGCACTGTTCGGTTTCCGTGCTGCAGCTCCCGCATTGCTGTGTAACGACAGCTATTTCCAGAATAAGATCATGCACTGGGATCCTAAAGCGCTCAAAGTGGTTAACAAATAAAACGGCGTAATTGTATGAAGAAGATGATGCTGCCAGTATTCGCGGCTGCTGCATTGGGACTGGCTTCCTGCGGGAATGCAGGTTCTGATGGTGAAAAGAAAGACTCCGTTACTGCCGGCAATGAAAATATTGCAGCGGCACCTGAAGTGATGAATGCATTGACCGAGGCAGAAACTGCCGCCGGATGGAAACTGCTGTTTAACGGCAACGACCTGAACGGGTGGCGGATCTACAAAGGTAAAGACGGTAAAACCTGGAGCGCACTGGATGGTACGCTCCATTGTACCGGCAGCGCAACCGATAAAAGCGATATGCGCGGCGACCTTATTACCACCGATCAATACGAGCACTTTGAGCTGGTGGCAGACTGGAAGCTGGCGCCTCAGGGCAACAGCGGCATCCTCTATCTCGTGACGGAAGAATTTGAAGCACCTTACATGAGCGGGCCGGAGTATCAGATCATTGACGACAACAATTTCCCGGAGAAGCTGGAAGACTGGCAGAAATCCGGTGCCAATTATGCTATGAACCCGCCCGCTAAACTGGCTGCAAAGCCAATTGGTGAGTGGAACCACACCCGTATTGTGGTGAACAAGGGTAAAGTGGAGCATTGGCTGAATGGCGAGAAAGTGGTGGATACGCAAATGTGGACGCCAGAGTGGGAGAAAGCCAAAGCAACCGGCAAGTGGAAAGCATACAAGGGCTACGGAACTGCGAAGAAAGGCCATATATGCCTGCAGGACCACGGCAGTGAGATCTGGTTTAAGAATATGAAGATACGGCCACTGTAAGGATGGCTAACTAAATAAAAAGCCGGTTGTCTGATGACAGCCGGCTTTTTTTATGCGTAGGGTTCGCTTATTTGAAGCGTTTGCTAACAGCATCCCAGTTTACCACGTTCCAGAAAGCAGCGAGGTATTCTGCGCGGCGGTTCTGGTATTTGAGGTAATAAGCGTGTTCCCACACGTCTACACCAAGGATGGGGGTGCCTTTTACTTCAGCAACGTCCATCAGGGGATTGTCCTGATTGGGAGTGGAAGTAATTTCAAGCTTACCGTCTTTCTGAATGAGCCATGCCCATCCGGAGCCGAAGCGGGAAACGCCTGCTGCATTGAATTTCTCTTTAAAAGCGTCGAAAGAGCCGAATGTGCTGTTAATAGCATCGGCCAGTGCGCCGGAGGGAGTGCCGCCAGCGTTGGGAGCGAGGGATACCCAGAAGAAAGAGTGGTTCCAGTGACCGCCACCGTTGTTACGAACGGCGGGGCTGATGCTGCCGGCAGCGGCAACCAGTTCTTCGAGGGATTTATTTTCGTTCTCAGTACCGGCGATAGCCTTGTTCAGATTGTCTACATAAGCCTGGTGGTGCTTACCGTGATGAATTTCCATCGTCATCTTGTCGAAGTGCGGTTCCAGCGCATCGGAAGCATACGGTAATGCAGGAAGGGTAAAAGCCATAATCCAATTTTTATGGGTGAAGAATTTATGATTCAATTGAGCATCAAATTTAAGCCCTGATTCCGGAATTGTCAAACCCTTTATCGTTCCGCTTGTTATACCCGCTGAGACCATGCTGCGGAGGATTTGGATATATGGCTTTTTATTTTATATTTACATAAAGGTGTTATAACAATTGCGCAGCGAATTTTTATATTCGTATAGTATTCATCGTTAGTTTTCACTATTGTTTGTTTAAAACATTCATAATGCAGGACATGGGCACAGAAAACCGCGATTCTCATGATGCACTGTTATCTGAGAATACGCAATTGAGGAGCCGGGTGGAGCATCTGGAGGCCATTATAGAAAAGGTACCGGCCATGCTGTATACGTCCAACAACTCAAAAAAGGCAGTGAATTGGTGTAACCTGCGGCTGACCGAAACCCTCGGATACAGCCAGGAGGAGGTATTCACGCTTGGGACAGATTTCTTCCGGGAGGTAACCCATCCGGACGATTTGAGCATACTCGCCATCTCACAACAATCGTTTTCCGAACGTAAAAGTATGTTTGGCGGGGTCATGCGTGTGCGCCGTAAAGGCGACGGAGAGTGGTTTTGGGTAGTTGGATTAGGTGTACCGTTTACATTTGATCAACATGGGAATGTGGTGGACGTAATATGCGTTTTCCTGGATTTTACCAATGCACTGGACACTGGTAACCAGATCACGGAAGCGCTGCGCGTAGTACTGCGCCGGCGTAATGAAGACGTACTTAACAAGCTGACTGCCCGTGAGAAAGACATCTTTATGCTGGCGGCCAGAGGCTTTAATAACAAGGAAATAGCGGAGCGGCTGAACCTGAGCAGGTACACCGTAGAGACCCACCGCAAAAATATCCGGCTGAAACTGAAAGTAAGAAATACCCCCGAACTGGTAGCCCTCGCCCGGCAAATTGGCGTGCAATAACCCTGACCCATACATGATTATCAACTTACATAGGTTCCTTTTCTAATTTATAAATTCGCTACAACGCAAGTGTGATCCGGGGTTGGACTGGGAAAAATACCCAAGCTTGGGTATTTTCCGGCGTTACAAACTCCACTAATTTAGTAGCCTGAAAAGAAAAGATACGGAGTTCATTTGGATAGTTTTTTGAGAGGTAATACTTATCGCTATGATAACCGAAGAGAAGGCGTTTGATATCCTGGCCCTGGACAATACCGCCACCCCCGAGGAAATAATTGCCAGATATCAATCATTAAAGGACCAGTACAGGAAAATCAAAGAAGAGACAGCCGACCTGAAAACCCAGTTGGCATATCAGCTTAAGCAGATCGAACTGGATGACGTGTTCATATATTTCCGGAACAGTCAGAAAATATAACATTGCATATATCTCGTGTACAACCGTAAAAACGGTTGTGCAGGATCATTCATTGTTTGTTAACATCCCCAAAGCCCTTGCACCCGGTCTTACATCCTATATAGTTTGAAAACCCAGCTTATGCAGCATTATGATGTTCCGGTAAAGGAATTTGATTACCTTCAGGCATCAATTTCTTTATACTATGGATAACATTATTTTGTATGTAATTATCGCCTTCGCGGTCCTTATCGTACTGTCATGTTTCGTCACAGTGCAACAGGGTACGGTGGGGGTTACCACTATTTTCGGTAAGTATAACCGCATACTAACCCCCGGGCTCAATTTCAAGATCCCGCTGATCGAGAAGGTCTTTAAACGCATCACTATCCAGAACCGTTCCGTGGAACTGGAATTTCAGGCCATTACTATAGACCAGGCCAACGTGTACTTCAAGGCCATGCTGTTGTATGCCACTTACAATCAGGAAGAAGAAACCATTAAGAACGTGGCCTTTAAATTCATGGACGAGCGCTCCTTCATGCAGGCGCTGGTACGTACCATTGAAGGCTCTATCCGCGGGTTTGTGGCCACTAAACGCCAGTCGGAAGTACTCGGCCTCCGCAAGGATATCACCGAGCACGTAAAAGAACAGATCGATCTCACCCTCGAAAACTGGGGCTTCCACCTGATCGACCTTCAGATGAATGACATCACCTTCGATGAGGCCATCATGCGCTCCATGGCGCAGGTAGTGGCTTCCAACAACCTGAAGGCAGCCGCAGAAAATGAAGGACAGGCACTCCTCATCACCAAAACCAAAGCTGCCGAAGCGGATGGTAATGCGATCAAGATCGCTGCAGAAGCCGAGCGCCAGGCCGCACAGCTCCGTGGTAAAGGCGTGGCCCTCTTCCGGGAAGAAGTGGCTAAGGGTATGAGCCTCGCCGCACGTGAAATGCAACAGGCCAATATGGATACCTCGGTGATCCTCTTCTCCATGTGGGTGGAAGGCATCAAGAATTTCGCGGAAAACGGTAAGGGCAATGTCATCTTCCTCGATGGTTCTTCCGAAGGCATGGATAAAACCATGAAACAACTGATGGGGCTTAATCAAATGATGGCTCCCGAAAATATGCAGGCTAAGAAATAGTATTTCTGATATAGTTTGGCGAAAGCGGTCTCCCGGGGACCGCTTTCGCTTTTTCATTTCATGCCGGTGTTTGTACACTCCATGCATGCTACCCCCGGTTTCACAGGATTTGACTTTGAGGCCAGTCATTTACGGGATAATTTTCGATCTCATACCCCGTAAACCAAGCTCATGAACCGTTATCTTATTCTATCCCTGCTGGGCCTCAGTCTCCTTGCCTGCCGTAAGAAAAAAGAACCATCACCGGAGCCGCCTCCAGCTCCCGACACAGAAATACCGGTTCCCTCCATCGGGCATCAGACCGGCCCGGGAATACACAAAAGTGATCTGATCACCGTGCCTGTTGGTACAGAAGATCAAACGATCGAATACATCGACAGCCGGTTCCTCATCACCATCCCTGCCGGAACATTCACGGGCCCTGCTACCATGACGGTGGAAGAAATCACCGACAGCTGCCAGGGTAACCTGGGCTATACCTACCGTATTACTGCAAACCAGCCACTGAAGAAACCAATTGAGCTGGCTTTCGATTACAGATTCATGAAACTGTATGGATCGGATCTGCGGTGCCTGATGGTAGCGCACCACAACAGCAACAAAGTCTGGTATGTGCAGGAAAATTATGAGCACGATGCTGCCCGCACGCGCATTGTAATTCGAACCAAAGATGTGGGTGATTTTGCGTTGATGCGTACACTCCTCATCAGTCCAAAGGATTCCTCCCTTGTAGTGGGTGGCGAAACCGATGTGGAAGTGATGCGTGTGATACCCCTTCGCCCGCAGGAAGACAATGCAGAAGTACTGGCACCCCTCAAGCCGGTGGCGAAGGATGTTTTCACCAAAGGCATTCCCGTTATCAAAGCGGTACCATTAGAACGGGAACTCGTCAATATCTGGACGGCAGAAGATCTTGCCGCCATCACAGATATCGGCAATCATGCCATCTGCCATGCGAAGCATGAAAACCCGGAAGGAAAGGATGCACGCATATATGCCCATCTGAATTCCCGCGTAACCACTGATTTTTTACTGGCTGTTTCATATACATTACCCATTACCGGCGATGCATTGGAGCTAAAGATTGCGCATCAAAACTGGTTCTCGGTGCCGGCACGCATCACGGAAGTAAATGGCATGCTCAGATTGCTGTATCAACAGGATGAATACCATGTGATGATTGCATGGCCGGCTACAGGCACAGGAACCTGGAATTGGGAAACGGCCAATGCGCCGCATGCTGTATTTGAAGCAGGAAATATTTATATGGGCGACCGCATGTCTTCCCGGTACAACGACCCCGTAACCGGTGAAGTAAAGCCCAGCGGCGGTTCGCTGACGATCACCAGCAATGAGGGGCCCGATGGTTTTGTAGAAGGCCATTTTGTACTGACGAATGCAGGAAGATATTATGACCTGGGATACAGGGTTTCAGAGCGCGTGGAAGGCAAGTTCCGCGTAAAGAGAATGCCTTGAGGATTTACATATCTTCGCATTGTTGATGAAAAAACGGCGGCCCTTATAGGCCGCCGTTGATTTTTTAATATCATTACTTCCTTCGCCGCTGGAAGAAATCCTTCACCATCTGCAGGCTTTCACTGCCCAGTAATCCGCTTTCCACTTTGGTTTTAGGATGAAAGGGCGATCTGCCTTCGGTAACACGGCGGTAACCATTCTTTTCATCTTCTGCTGCATATACAATACGGGCTATCTTGCTCCAGTAAAGCGCTCCGGCACACATGACGCATGGCTCCAGCGTTACATAAAGCGTTGCTTCCATGAGGTATTTTGAACCGAGGTAATTAAATGCAGATGTTAAAGCGATCATTTCCGCATGTGCAGTACAATCGTTCAGCATCTCCACCTGGTTATGCCCGCGGCCAATCACCTGTCCGTTCATCACAACAACTGCACCGATGGGTACTTCTCCTTTCTCTTCTGCGAGGCGCGCTTCCTTTATGGCCTGGCGCATGAAATGCTCATCGGTCATTGTACCATATTTATAAATTCATCTTCCGTCAGTATTTTGACGGTGTTTATTTTCTTCGCTTTCTCCAGCTTACTGCCTGCATCGTCCCCTACAATAAGGTAATTGAGTTTGCTGCTTACGCCACTGAGTATTTTACCGCCCTGTGCTTCCACCATAGCTTCGGCATCGCTGCGTTTCAGTTTGTGAAGCGTGCCGGTAAAGAGGAAGGTTTGTCCGCTGAGGGTACCTTCTTCGGACCGGGAGCCTTTGTTGCTGGCGAGGTTCAGCCCCAGCGTTTCCAGTTTCTGCAACATGTGTATGTTATCTTCATTCAGGAAAAACTGCCGAACGCTGCCGGCTACTTTAGGGCCGATATCTTCCAGTGCCAGCAATTGCTCTTCGGTATAATCAGCAAGGTCCAGCAGGTGAGATACTGCGTTGGCGAGGGTTTTGGCGGTGGTTTCTCCCACATACCTTATACCCAGTCCGAATATGAGCCGGTGCAGCGGCTGGCTCCGCGATGCTTCTATGGCGGTCTGCAGATTAGCGATCGATTTGGGGCCGAAGCCTTCCAGTTTGCTGATGGCTTCGAAGTCGAGTGCATAAATACCCGGCACATCGCGCAGTAAGTTCAGTCCATAGAATTTACGGACATTACTTTCGCCGAGGCTCCGGATGTCCATGGCATCTTTACTTACAAAATGGATCATCCGTTCTACCACCTGCGCTTCGCAGTTGATGTTTACGCAACGCCAAACGCTTTCGCCTTCCGGCTTGAACAGCGGGTCTTTACAAACGGGGCATTCTTTCGGGAAAAGGATATCAGTTTCTGAGCCGTCACGAAGGTCGGCTACTGATTTTACGATGTAAGGAATCACATCACCGGCCCTTTCCACCAGTACACGGTCGCCTATTTTCAGATCCTTTTCGCGGATCACGTCTTCATTGAAGAGGCTTACGGAAGCCACGGTAACACCGCCAATGGGCACAGGATCAATCTTGGCCACGGGAGTGATGGAGCCGGTACGGCCTACCTGGAACTCCACGTCGCGGAGGATGCTGGTAGCCTGGCGGGCTTTGAATTTGTATGCCATCGCCCATCGGGGGTGGTGTGTGGTCATACCCAGTTTATCCTGCAGCTGGTAGTCATTTACTTTGATCACCATACCGTCGATCTCATAAGGGAGGTCATCGCGGTGCGCTTCAAATTCCGCACAGTAGGCGATCACGGCATCGATGCCTTTCACTGCTTTCATTTCTTTGGCAGGACTGCGGAAGCCCAGCTGCCAGAGCATATCAAGCGTATTGCTGTGCGTCTGAATTGCAGCAGGTTCATCCATATCATCGTTCATGGTATGGAAGCTCATATGGTAGAGGAACGCTTCGAGGCCACGGCGTGCTACTTCCTGCGGGTCTACTATCCGCAGTGATCCGGAGGCTGCATTGCGCGGATTAGCCAGCGGGGGCTGGTTATCGGCCGCACGCTGTTCGTTCAGGCGTGCGAAGGTTTTTTTATTGATGAGTACCTCTCCCCGCAATTCAATCTGCTGAATGCCGAACTTGGAGAAGTTGGCAGACAGGGGGATGGAACGTATCTGGCGGATGTTAACGGTGATATCATCTCCCTGCACACCATCGCCACGTGTGGCGCCGCGTTCGAGCAGATCATTTTCATAGATGAGTGAGATACTGGCGCCGTCGAACTTAGGTTCCACACAATACTCTATTTCACTGAGTCCGGAGGCTTCCCGGTTTTTGCGGTCCCAGTCGAGGAGGTCGTCAGCATTATACGAATTCTCGAGGCTGAGCATGGGCACCAGGTGTTGCACCGTGGGGAAGTTTTTGGTAAGTCCCTGGGCTACACGTTTGGTAGGAGAGTCTGGCGTTACCAGTTCCGGGTTGTCCTGTTCCAGCTTCTTGAGCATGGCAAACAGGCGGTCGTATTCTTCATCGCTCAGCACGGGATCGTCCTGCACATAATACCGCCAGTCGCTATGGCGGATCACCTGGCGCAGGGAATCTGCGAGTGCCTGCGGCGTGTCCGTTCTGCCGGACAGTAGTGCTTTCGCCTCATTGGCGAGCGAAATTTCAATGTCTTTGGCGTACATGATGTATCTGGATAAATCAAAAGTCTGGCGTAAATTTAAACTTTAGTTACCACGCGCGTATAATTTCTTACCATGAAACACAGTTGCCTAGTTGCACTTGCTATCCTGCTTTTCGCCTGTAAACGTAAAGAACCAACGGACCTCCTCGTCAGGAATGCTGTTATTTATACGGTAGATACCGGTTTCAGGGTGATGCAGGCCATGGCCGTGAAGGATGGTATTATTGTGGCGACAGGTTCCGATAAAGAAATGACGGAACGTTTTGCCCCGAAGGAAGAGCTGGATGCGCAGGGAGGCACCATAGTACCGGGGTTCAATGATGCGCATGCGCACTTTGTAGGCTATGCGGCATCGCTGCGGATGGTAGACCTGACCGGTGCCAAAAGCTGGGATGAAACCCTGGCCCGTGTACGCGACTTTGCCGCTAAAAATCCCAAAGGCTGGATCATAGGCCGGGGATGGGATCAGAACGACTGGCCCGTAAAAACTTACCCCGATAAATCATCACTTGACCGTATGTTCCCCGACCGCCCGGTGTTCCTGGAGCGGGTAGACGGGCATGCTGCATTGGTAAACCAGGCTGCCATTAAACTGGCCGGCATCACACCGGCATCTACAGATGGCGGCGGATCAGTGGAAGTGAAGAACGGGGCTATGACGGGTATTTTGATCGATAATGCCATCGCCGGCGTTTCTAAAATAATACCTGATGCAGATACTGCTGCTGTGATTGCTTCACTGCTGGCTGCAGAACGTAACTGCGTGCAGGCAGGCATCACCAGTATAACAGACTGCGGCCTGTCTATCCCCGAAATGCGGCTGCTGGAGAAACTGATCACATCCAACCGGTTGAACCTCCGCCTGAATGTGATGCTGAGCGATTCCGAAGAAAACATAGACTGGATACTGAAGAATGGTCCTTACGAGAAAGGGAACCTGCTTGTGCGGAGTGTTAAGTTTTATGGAGACGGGGCATTGGGTTCAAGAGGTGCATGCCTGAAGCACGACTATGCAGATAAAGCAGGCTGGAAGGGCTTTATGAGGAAGGATTCCGCCTACTTCGCAGCCATGGCCGGGTTGCTGGCCGGGTCAGACATTCAGATGTGTACCCATGCCATCGGGGACTCTGCCAACCGTGTTATCCTACAGATATACGCTAATGTATTGAAAGGCCGTAACGACCGGCGCTGGCGTATCGAGCATGCGCAGGTGGTAGATTCTATTGACCGGCGGTGGTTCGGGGAGTACAACATCGTTCCATCCGTACAGCCAACGCATGCCACCTCGGATATGTATTGGGCTGAAGAGCGGCTGGGGGCTAAGCGCGTGAAGAACGCCTATGCCTTCCGCGACCTGATGAATCAGACAGGCTGGTTACCTTTGGGGACCGATTTTCCGGTGGAGCATATAGAGCCGATACGTACATTTTATGCCGCAGTATCAAGGAAAGATACGGCAGGCTTTCCTGCAGGAGGCTTCCAGATGGAGAATGCGCTCAGCCGGTCGGAAGCATTGAAAGGGATGACGCTGTGGGCGGCACAGGCATCATTCGAAGAAGGCCGCAAAGGCAGTCTGGCACCGGGGCGGTATGCAGATTTTGTGATCCTGAATCAGGATATTATGAAGGTGGAAGAAGATAAAATCCCCGCAACTAAAATTATAGCTACTTATATTTACGGTAAGCCACGTTATCAGGCGCCCCGCTGATGCGCCGCATATTATTGACTATTCCACGATTATGCTGTATGCACACCAAAAACATTAACACGCACCGCATCGAAATCAGGGATTATTTCATGGCGGCCATTTCCGTCGATTGTGTAATCTTCGGTTTCGATGAAAACGAACTGAAAGTACTGCTGATCAAGTCCGATCTGAAAGAGTACAAAGGCAAACCTTCTTTGCTGGGAGACATTGTGCACCCCGACGAGGACCTGCAAACTGCGGCTTATCGCGTACTGCGCGACCGTACCGGGCTGGAAGATCTGTATATGGAGCAGGTGCAGGCCTTTGGTGGTATTAACCGGCACCCAGCCGGCCGTGTAGTGACCATTGCATTCTATTCCCTCATCAACATCCAGCATGCCGAGTTAAAGACGCAGGAGAACGAGCTGCACTGGCATGCCGTGAAAGATATTCACGAAATGGCCTTTGATCATAAAGATATCCTTGATACCTGCTACCAGCGCCTTCAGGCCAAGGTGATCGATCAGCCGGTGGGTTTTAACCTGTTGCCTAAGAAGTTTTCGCTCCGCGATCTTCAGAACCTGTATGAGGCTATCCTTGATGTGAAGCTGGACCGGAGGAACTTCCGGAAGAAGTTCTTTGCGATGGATTACCTGGTGGATCTGAATGAGGAGGAGAAGGATGTTCGCCACAGGCCTGCGCGGCTATATAAGTTCAACCATGAGAAGTATAACCTGCAGCATAAAAAGGACCTCGGTTTTTAATAGAATTTTACCTTTTTAATTGAATTTATTAAGTTGACCTGAATCCTTTACTGTAAAGGGTTTGGGGGAGATGTTGCCGTACCCGTTGGGTTTAGGGAGTGTGGTATTATTTTAGAAATACCATGCGGAAAATTGTTTTTTAACAAACTTTTAATTAAGATTGTGTACGAGATACACAGTATTGCAAAAGGCGTGTATTATCGTAAGCAGAGGCCAGATCTAAATCCAACTAATTAATCAACAGACGACATTCAGGAGAGAACCCGTAGCGTGCGCCAGATAAGCTAATTATCGCCGGTAAGGCGAGTTCGTCAACGCTTTATATTGCATTTTATCAAATTCCACGTTGTGATGCAGGACTCACAAGTCTTTCATTAAACAGGCTGTTCCATTCCGGACAGCCTGTTTTTCATTTCGGGTAACCTGTTGCGGGGTTTTTAAAACGTATGGATATGGGGCCTGAGGCCTTTTAGAAGAAGTGTAATGGGGATGAACCCGCCTCCGTTATGGGGAATGCATGTGGCGTGGATGGGGTTAGCAGGTCTTAAACCTGAAGACAGGCAGTGGTAGTTCCCAAATTGCCAGGGTGTAAACATGGGGTACAAGGTTGTTAACAGGAAAATTCCACAGGGTTAAAGAGGAGATTGAATACATGAAACGGGGAGATTGGATGCATGTTATGAGTAGATTAGAAGTAGTTATTGAGGAGGTTGGAAGGGGTTAAATAGGAGATTAGCAGGAGGTATTGAGCAGATTGAATGCAGGTATAGAGCAGATTAGAAGGTACTAAGTATTAGGTTGCCTGCCTGGAACATGGCGGAAAGGTACCAGAAGCATACCAGTAACATTGGACTAAAGGTGGACTTGATGCGGATTTGATGTGCATTTGATCTGTAGCTGAGTTTTGGCAGATGGCGGGCATGTGCGTTGAAGATGGTGCGCCTCCAGCCCATGGCAATGGCTTGCGGAGGAGGCTCCTGCCGGGTAGATTTGGGGGCTGTATGTTTTGAAAATGAATTACTTACAACAAAATATCCTCTTATGGCGGTGGGCTATTCCCGCGGGACGGGATCCTGACCGTTTTTAGTGGGAGCCATTTTGGGAGCAGGCTCTGGTGCTGGAAGGAGCAACTTCTTACGGGGGCGCGATTTTGCAACCACTTTATCAGGTACCTGATCTCCGGTCACGGCAATGATATCCGCCGCATTGTACTGCCGGTTGTAGGAAATGCCGTCTTTGAGGAAGGTTCTTACCTGCAGGGTTACGATAAGGGTGCCTTTTCCCGGTACGTCAACCGACAGGTCCGCTCCTGTAAATGGCTGCTCCAGGTCGATGTGCACCACATCTGCGTCCATACCCGTAACGGTGCGGGTGGTGAAGTCGATCCGGGTGGCAATGAGTTTTATCTCCATCCTGACAGCATCGCCATAACCAAGCAATTTCTGTGCTTTGATATGCAGCTTCCCTTCCTTGGTGAGAAGCGGCAGCTGGCCGAAGAACTTTTCGATACCGGCGTGCCTGTTGAACCGGAAGCCCTTCAGGCCGGCATGGTTATTTCTGCCCGCGGTAACGATGGTACTGTTCATCCGGTTTACGACCTCTCCATCGCAGAAGATGTCGATATCAGGCGCAACTGCATTGCGGATAAAGGCGCCTTTGCGGCTGGCTGCGCCAAACCATTTCGCGGCACGGCGGGTATTATCCGTTTGCCGGACTAATTCCGGCATGGAGCGGAGGCAGTGCTTGCCGTTCCGCTTGTAGGCGATAACGTTGCCTACCCGGCCGCTAAAAGTGATAGCTGAAGTGATGATTCCCATAAGAGAACGATTTTGTTGTAAACTGAATATACGTAAGATGCATTTGAGGGGTGGCAGGGGTGTATTGGAGGATATTTAAAGCCGCCGCGACCCAATTTCAGTTTGTGCAATGGCAATCGAAGTGAGTTTGAACAATTTCGAAGGCAGCTTCAATCAGGGTTAGAAGATTTCGAAAATTGCAATGCCTCCCTAAAAAACGCAGGCTGAACCAGTTTTAGCCGAAATTTTAGCAAAATTTTCAGTTGCAAGGGGTTGCAGTTGGAAATTTTTTAATGAATGGAAGTTCTGGTAATCAATGTTCCAAATTCCATCATCGCCGCACCCGCAGCCGCTATTTTCGTAACTTGCATGTTTCCCTGCGCGATGCGTGCCGGGCACAAGAAGCTTTGTCAAACATGACTTATACACCGAACAACAAAATCAGGATTGTAACCGCAGCAGCCCTCTTCGACGGGCACGACGCGGCCATCAACATTATGCGCCGGATCATGCAGAGCACCGGTGCTGAGGTGATCCATCTGGGTCATAACCGCTCAGCGGCGGAAATCGTGGACTGTGCCATTCAGGAAGATGCACAGGGTATCGCGGTTACTTCATACCAGGGCGGGCACATCGAGTTCTTTAAGTATATGTACGATCTGCTGAAAGAAAAAGGTTGCGGCCATATCCGCATCTTCGGCGGCGGCGGTGGTACCATCCTCCCCGTGGAGATCGATGAGCTGCATGCTTATGGCATCGCGCGGATTTATAGTCCGGATGACGGGCGTAAGTTTGGCCTCGCAGGTATGATCGAAGACGTGATCCGCCAGTGCGATTTCGAAACCGTAAAGCAGGGCGAATGGAAGCTGGACCCCGCAAAACTTACCCAATACGATTCTCCCGAAATAGCCAAAGCCATCACATATGCGGAGAACTATGCGCTGAACGGGCAACAGGATGATCTGAAGCGCATCGCCCGCAAAGCTCCCGTGCTCGGTATTACCGGTACCGGTGGCGCAGGTAAATCGAGTGTTACCGATGAACTGGTCCGCCGCTTCCTCCGCACCTATACCGATAAAACCATCGCCGTTATTTCGGTAGACCCCTCCAAGAAGAAAACCGGTGGCGCTCTGCTGGGAGACCGTATCCGGATGAACTCCATCCACCACCCCCGCGCTTACATGCGCTCCCTCGCTACCCGCGAAAGCGATAAAGCCATCAGTCTGCATATCCAGGAAGCCATCGATATCTGCAAAGCTGCAGCCTTCGATTTCATTATCCTCGAAACATCCGGCATCGGCCAGAGCGATACGGCCATCGTGGATTACTGCGATGTTTCGCTCTACGTGATGACGCCTGAATACGGCGCAGCTTCCCAACTCGAGAAGATCAACATGCTGGATTATGCGGACCTCATCTGCATCAACAAATTCGATAAAGCCGGCGCGCTCGATGCCCTGCACGACGTGCGTAAACAATACAAACGTAACAACGGATTATGGGAAGCCAAAGATGAAGACCTGCCCGTTTTAGGCACCATCGCTTCCCAGTTCAATGACCCGGGCGTGAACCAGCTGTTTGGCCGCCTGATGCACCGCATCGCGGAGAAAACAGGTATCCACTTCACGGATGACCAGCCTGATAAACCCGTTACCGCCACATCCACCAAGTCCCTCATTATTCCGCCCTCCCGCGTACGCTACCTGTCGGAGATTGCCACGGCGAGTAATGATTATAACGATTGGGTGAAAGAGCAATGTGCCCTTGCCACCCAATGGTACCAGCTCGATGGCGTGCTGAAAACACCCGGCCTGAAACATGCAGCCGAACTGGAAGAGATCAGTAAACTGGTGCAGGAAAAAATTACACCGGAATGCAAGGCCCTCATTACCGGGTGGCCTGCTGTGGTGGAAAAATATAAAGCAGATCATTACGCTTTCCAGGTAAGGGATAAGGTTATTAAACTACCCCTTTTCAGTGAGAGCCTTTCCCATACCCGCGTACCCAAAGTATCGCTGCCGCAGTTTAAAGACTGGGGCGACATCCTCCGCTGGCAGCTCACCGAGAACCTCCCCGGAGAGTTCCCATATGCCGCCGGGGTATTTCCCCTGAAGCGCGAAGGCGAAGATCCTACGAGGATGTTTGCCGGAGAAGGCGGTCCGGAAAGAACGAACAAGCGCTTTCACTATGTATCGGTTGACCAGCCGGCCAAGCGGCTGTCTACCGCATTTGACAGTGTAACCCTTTACGGTGAAGACCCTGCCTACCGCCCCGATATTTATGGTAAAGTAGGGAACAGCGGTGTGAGCATTGCTTCGGTAGATGATGCCAAGAAACTGTATTCCGGCTTCGACCTTTGTGATCCTAAAACTTCTGTGTCGATGACCATTAATGGTCCGGCCCCGATACTGCTTGCCTTCTTCATGAATGCTGCCATTGATCAGGAATGTGAGAAATACATTGCGAAGGAAGGACTGGAAGATAAAGTGCAGGCCATCATCCATAAGAAGTTCAAAGACCATCCGCTGCCCCGCTACAACGGCGATTTGCCACATGGTAATAACGGGCTGGGCCTGCGTTTGCTGGGTGTTTCCGGCAGTGATGTACTGGAGCCGGAAGTGTACGCGAAGATAAAAGCATATGCCCTGAGCACGGTACGCGGTACCGTTCAGGCCGATATCCTGAAGGAAGATCAGGCACAGAACACCTGCATCTTCTCTACTGAATTTGCATTGAAGCTGATGGGTGATGTACAGGATTATTTCATCCGTGAGAAGGTCCGTAACTTCTACTCCGTGAGTATTTCCGGATACCACATTGCCGAAGCAGGTGCTAACCCCATTACGCAGCTGGCCTTTACATTGGCGAATGGCTTCACGTATGTTGAATACTACCTGAGCCGTGGCATGAATATCGATGATTTCGCCCCTAACCTGTCTTTCTTCTTCAGTAACGGTATGGACCCCGAGTATGCCGTAATAGGCCGGGTGGCGCGCCGTATATGGGCAAAGGCCATCAAGTACAAATACAAAGGGAACGACCGCTCGCAGAAACTGAAATATCATATACAGACTTCAGGGCGTAGTTTGCATGCACAGGAGATCGACTTCAACGATATCCGCACCACTTTGCAGGCGCTGTATGCCATCTATGATAACTGTAACTCCCTTCACACAAACGCTTACGACGAGGCCATCACTACGCCTACGGAAGAAAGCGTGCGCCGGGCAATGGCCATTCAGTTGATCATTAACCGTGAGCTGGGAACTGCGAAAAACGAAAACCCCAATCAGGGCAGCTTCTTCATTGAAGAACTGACCGACCTGGTGGAAGAGGCCGTGCTGGCAGAATTCAACCGCATCACGGAGCGTGGCGGCGTGCTGGGTGCCATGGAAAGGATGTATCAGCGTAACAAGATCCAGGAAGAAAGCCTGTATTACGAATCACTGAAACATTCCGGCGAGTTCCCCATCATTGGCGTGAATACATTCCTCAATAAGAATGGTTCCCCCACCATTATTCCGGCAGAAGTGATCCGGTCTACCACGGATGAAAAGGAATACCAGATCACTGCACTCAACGCTTTCCAGGAACGCCATGCAGACCATGGAGATGAGCAGTTGAAGAAGCTGCAGCAGGTAGCGGTGGAAAACGGTAACCTGTTCGAGCAACTGATGGAAACCGTGAAATACTGCACACTCGGACAGATCACCCATGCGCTGTATGAAGTGGGTGGGCAGTACCGCAGGAATATGTAGTACAATGTATTTTTATTTCCAATACTGACCGGACGGGCTTGCCGTCCGGTTTTTTTATGTACGGATTCATTAACTTGAGGCATGCAAATCGCGCAAACTTATCAACAACGGATAGACGAATACCGCCGTTTACTCAATGCCACGGAAAGCCGGCTGAAAAGTCTGGGGCTGATACGCCTCGCCTGCTTTCTTGCCATTGCCTGGTTCGGATATAAATACTTTTCTACTGCATTCCATACATTATGGCTGCTGGCCGCCGGTGCCATGTTCGTAGGTTTTATAGCCTCGCTCGTACAGTATCAGCGTGCTAAAAACAAGCAGGCGTTGTATAAAGCACTGTTGCTCCTCAATGAAAAGGAATTGAAGCTTGTAACCGGTCAGGGCGCTGATTTTGAGGATGGGGAAGAATTCATCAATGATCAGCACGATTTTTCAGGAGATCTGGATGTGTTTGGGCCTTCGTCGCTGTATCAGCACCTGAACCGGACGGGCACGTTATCCGGAAAACAGCGCCTGGCCGATTGGTTGCAGCAGCCATTACAATCGTCTGAAGAGATCGTTGCGGTACAGCAGGCGGTTGCTGAGCTGAGTCCCGGAATAGGATTCCGGCAGGATTTTTCGGCACATGCACAACTGGCCAATGAAACGCCGCGCGATATGAAGGAGATCCGTCTCTGGAAATCGGCGCCTATGGAATTTGTGGGAAAGAAGGGGCTGCTGATTGCTGCTTATGTGATGCCGGCATTACTGTTAGGAGGTATCATTTATTACGCCGTTACAGGCGTGGTGGTTTGGATGACGCTGATGCTGTTTGTGAACTGGGGTATTTTGCTGATGAATGTGAAGAAGGTGAATGCACAGCATGCTTTACTGTCGAATAAGGAAAAAGTGCTGGCAAAATTCGCGGTATTACTGAAGATGATAGGTGGGGAAGACTGGAAAGGCGTACCCTGGCTGGAAGCAAGAAAGCGTACTGCCATGGAGGCCGACCGTTCACTGCATCAACTAGCCCGCATCAGTAATCTCCTTGATCAGCGGATGAACCTGCTGGTGGGACTGATACTGAACTCCCTGATGCTGTATGATATTCACTGCATATTCAGACTGGAACGCTGGAAGGAGAAGCACCGCGATGGTATGGATGAATGGCTGGAAGCGATCGGGCTGATGGAAACAGTGAACAGTCTGGCTACTTTCGCTTTTAACCATCCCGAATATATTTACCCGGAAGTAGGAGGCGAAATGAGCGGAACAGGCGGCGTGGGCATAGGCCACCCGCTGATCCCGGAGCAGGAATGCGTGAAGAACGACTGGCGGATAGATGCCGTTGAGCAATGCCACATCATCACCGGGTCGAACATGAGCGGCAAGAGCACCTTTTTAAGGAGTGTGGGTATAAACTGGTTGCTGGCAATGGCCGGTGCGCCGGTATGCGCATCGCAGTTCAGGTGCCACCCGCTGCGTATTATGACATCCATGCGTATTAAGGATTCCATCGCAAGGCATACTTCTTATTTTCAGGCAGAGCTGCAGCGGCTGCAAAGGATTATTACGGTGCTGAAAGGTGGGGAAGAGGTTTTCATTATTCTGGATGAAATCCTGAAAGGGACGAATTCTGAAGATAAGCTGACGGGTTCGCGCGAACTGGTGAAGCATTTTCTGCAATACCGCTGTGCCGGTATGATTGCCACACACGATCTGGAATTGGGAACGCTGGAGAGCGAATGCCCGGGCAGGGTGCGGAATTATTGTTTTGAAAGCAGCCTGGAAAACGGGATGCTGCATTTCGATTATACCATGCGGCCGGGGATAGCACGTAATAAAAATGCGACCTTCCTGATGCGGCAGATGGGAATAATATAAAATTTTTATCTACTAATTAATTTAGTATTTTTACTAAAATAATTAGTGTATATGACGCTTCCATTCAGCGATACACCCGCATCATTCCCTTACTATAAAGGCCGGGGCGCCCAGGTGAACCCGAAAAACCGCTTCCTGACGGCCGAGTACGCACAGGAGCATCCCGAAGGCATAGACGAATGGTGGCAGGCGGATGTTCCTACCCAAATCTTCGAAGAAAACGCCAAAACCCTGGTGAATAAGGTCGATAGTCCGGATGTGGGGATGTGGTATTCCATGAATCCTTATCAGGGCTGCGAGCATGGTTGTATATATTGCTATGCCCGTAATTCCCACCAGTTCTGGGGATTTAGTGCCGGGCTGGATTTTGAACGGAAGATAGTAGCAAAAACCAATGCACCGGAGCTGCTCCGTAAATTCCTTAATAACAAAAGCTGGACGCCCAAGCCATTATCCCTTTCCGGTAACACGGATTGCTACCAGCCCCTGGAGCGTAAAATGTGGATCACCCGGCAATTGCTGGAAGTGGCATGGGAATACCGTCAACCTGTAGGCATCATCACTAAGAATGCGCTCGTGCTGCGGGATAAATACATTTTACAAAAGATGGCAGAACATAACCTCATCTGTGTGTATGTGAGCCTTACCACCCTGCAGGAAGATCTCCGGCAAAAGATGGAGCCGCGGACGGCAACCGGCGTGCAACGCCTTAAAGTGATCCGGGAGCTTTCCGAACTGGGAGTGCCCGTAGGTGTGATGACGGCACCCATCATCCCCGGACTGAACGATCATGAAATTCCCCGCTTACTGGAGCAGGCTGCCGAGAACGGAGCTAAATATGCAGGGTATACCGTGGTTCGCCTGAACGATGCCGTGCAGGTCATTTTTAAAGACTGGCTGCATAAGAACTTTCCCGACCGTGCTGATAAAGTGTGGCATATGATAGAAAGCCTCCATGGCGGGCAGGTGAACGATAGTGAGTTTGGCCGCCGTATGCGGGGCGATGGAAATATAGCCGACATCATCCGCCAGCAGTTTCGTGTACAAACGAAGCGCCTGGGTATGAACCAGGACAAGTTCGAATTCAATACCTCCCTCTTCTCCCGCCCGACTAATCAGTTGAAACTGTTTTAGGGAGGATTCTTTTGATTTATGTGTTAATTCCGAAAGCCTGAGGCAATCGCATTTACCTTGTAAATCGAATATCTAATGTTAGATTTACAAGGTAAAACAGTGGTGATCCTTGTAAATCGAACATTTAATGTTAGTTTTGCAAGGATGATTAAAAGGTTAATTCAACAAGAGGTGAAGCAATTGCTGGATGAATTTCCAGCGGTTGGCTTGCTCGGGCCACGGCAGGTTGGGAAAACAACGCTGGCTATCGAGATTGCTGAAGCCCTTCATCAGGAGCCCATTTATTTGGATCTGGAATCCCCATCGGATTTAATTAAGCTGAATGAGGCCGAGCAATATTTCGAATACAATAAGGGAAAGCTGATCATTCTTGATGAGATTCAACGGGTGCCTGAAATTTTTCAGGTGCTAAGGGGAGTAATCGACAAGCGCAAGCGTGAAGGTGCTAAAACGGGCCAGTTTCTTATTCTGGGATCGGCGTCGCTGGACTTATTGAAGCAATCGTCAGAAACACTAGCCGGTAGAATAGCGTACAAGGAATTGACAGGTTTTAATTTGGAGGAAGTTGTGAATGCAGGAAGCGGCACTATGCAGCAATTGTGGCTCAGGGGAGGCTTCCCGGATAGTTATCTTGCGGCCAGCGATGCTGCCAGTTACCGTTGGCGTACTAATTTTATTACCACTTACCTGGAAAGAGACGTTCCGCAATTTGGCCATCGTATTCCGGCCAACAGTCTCCGCTTATTGTGGACAATGCTTGCGCATAGTCAGGGTGGCCAGTTGAATATTGCCCAATTAGCGGCGAACCTGAGTGTGTCCGCTCCTACTGCAAAGCGATATGTCGAATTGCTGGAAGATTTATTACTGGTGAGGGCTTTAAAGCCCTGGGCAACTAATATCGGAAAGCGATTAACAAAATCCCCTAAAGTTTACATCCGGGACAGCGGATTGACGCATGCGTTGCTGAACCTGACAGATGCTGACGATTTGCTGGGTCATCCGGTAGTAGGCGCAAGTTGGGAAGGATTTGTAATTGAGAACCTGTTATCCGTATTGCCGGAAGGGATTAATCCATATTATTACCGGACAGCGGCTGGAGCAGAAATTGATCTGGTGCTGGAGAAGAATGCGTCGTTTAAATATGCGATAGAAATTAAAAAGTCGTTAGCTCCTGTGGTTTCTAAAGGGTTCCATCACGGATGTGAGGATATTGGTGCAACAAAGCGTTTTGTTGTATACGCTGGTACCGAGCGTTACCCCGGGCCGGGTGGTACCGAAATCATCTCTCTGAAAGGCATGATGGAAGAGGTGGCTCAAATGATAAAATAGTACGCTGGGGGATGCTGGTGAGGGGTTAATATATAGAGATTTTCTGTATCTTTAACCTCCTTATACCTTTCGAAAAACATGCGTATCACGCTTATCTCCCTGTACCTCAGTGCCTTGCTCTGTTGCTCGGCTTCGCCATCCCTCTATGCCAGCCCGCATACGCCGGCCCGCATTACCCGGGATGACGAAAGTCCCAATATCATTATCCGGGAAAAGAAGGAACGCATCGAGTTTACCCGCGGTGATAAACAGAACCCCGTTTGGGTCAAAGAAAAATCCACCACCACCTACCGCTGCAACGAATTCCGTGGTTCCATTCCCGTAGTGGCTTTTTATAATGACTACAGCCGTATAGAGGAAGTGAAGGCATGGGTAAACAACGATCGCATCAAGGTAAAGCCCGAACACCGTTATTATTCCATTGAAGATATATTTTATGCCGATGCCCGTATATGCGGCTTCATGCTGCCATTCGAAAAAATAAACACCGAAAGCCGTGCGGAAATAGAGAAAACAACCCTCGACCCCCGGTATATTAATGCCATCTACTTCACGGAAGAGTATTTTACCGCATCAAAAGAAATCACCATCGTAATACCCCGCTGGATGAAAGCGGAAATCAGGGAAATGAACTTCGCCGGTAACGGTATTCAATCTTCCATATCATTCGATTCCAAACTGGATGCCGATGTATATACCTTCATCGCTACGGGTCTGCAACCTTCTAAAAGCGAATCCGATGCGCCCGGTCCCAGCCATATCTATCCCCATATCCTGATTTGCAGTCACAGTGCCCAATTGCCTGCCGGTAATACCGCTTACTTCGGCAGCCTCGAAAACTTATATTCCTGGTATCATAGTCTTGTCTTGGAAATAGGGAACGATCGTGATGCCGTGAAGGCAACCGCTGCATCCATTGTGGAGGGGAAGGCTTCCGATCTTGATAAAGTCAAAGCCGTTTACACCTGGGTGCAGGAAAATATCCGCTATATCGCTTTTGAAAATGGTATAGCAGGGTTCAGGCCCTCCAAAGCGCAGGAAGTACTCGCAAAAAAGTACGGCGACTGTAAAGGCATGGCTAACCTCACCCGCGAGATGCTCGCCTCACTCGGGTTCGACGCACGCCTCTGCTGGATAGGCACCCGCCACGTTGCTTACGATTACTCCATGCCCAGCCTGGCGGTAGACAATCATATGATATGTGCCGTTTACCTCGGCGGCCAAACTTACTTCCTCGATGCTACGGAAACCTACATCGGGTTCGGCCAGTATGCAGAACGTATACAGGGGCGGCAGGTACTCATAGAAAATGGCGCCGGTTATCAACTCGCCCGTATTCCGGAACCCGGCTTCGAACAAAACAGGCAAACAGAAAAAAGAACGCTCCGGATCGAAGGTGAGAAGCTGGTGGGGAAAGTTATCCACCGGATGACAGGAGAATGCACGGAAAATGTATTGTCGCAGGTACATCAGATCCGTAAAACAAAACTGGAAGAAGCATTACAGGAGTATCTCACGAACGGGAATAGTCAATATACAATTGCCAACATCCTCACATCCGATCTGCACGACTGGAATACCGATCTCACTATTAACTACGACCTTTCTCATGTGGATGCAGTGAGCGCTTTTGGTGAAGAACTGTATGTGGAAATGGACTTCCGCAAGGAATTGAGTAATGCGGAAATTGATACCCTCAAGCGGAAGCATGATTACTGGCTGCCCTATAAGCGTGGGGTGTTGCAGGAAACAGTGCTTCAATTGCCGGAAGGCTTCAGGGTAAAATCACTGCCCCCCGCCATGCGTATTGATCAGCCTAAATATTCTTTCTCTACAACCTATGAGCACAAAAACGGACAAGTGATTTACCGAAAGGAAATCATCATCCGCGATACGAGTTTACAGCGTAAAGATTTTCAAGCCTGGAACAACGACATTAAGCAACTCCGCCAGTCCTATCACGAACAAATCTCCCTTGTAAAAAAATAATCCACCCATGAGGACATTCATTGCCATATTCATCTGCCTGCTGTTGCTCATTTCCGGCATGATGGCCCAGGAGCGAAAGCCCGAGGCCTGGGATGTAAAAGCAGAAAAGAAATATATAAGCCGGCAGGAAGAGGTGAAGGGAGAAGTATGGTCCATTAAACAGGCCGGCTTCCGTAACCGTACGGTGCCTGCTGAATATGCGAAAGAATCTGCAGTAGTACTGGCCCGTCATGTGGAGCTGATTACCCCGCAGAAGAACGTGAAACTGCACCGTACAGAGCGCAACCTGGTAGCCATCAATGATAAGGCCGCCCTGGAACAATACTCCGAATTCGAGTTCAAACAATACCTGAACAGCGATTACTATTATCCGCTGGAGCCATTCGACAAGCTGACCAAAATCACCTATATCGGCGTGCGCATCTACAAGAAAGACGGCAGCATGCGGGAGATCTACGGTAATGAAGCAGTGGTAACCGATCTGGTCAGGAAAGAGCATAAAACCCGGAAACTGGCGATCCCGGATCTGCAGGTGGGCGACCTGGTAGATTATTTCATCCGGGAAGAAGAGTTCATGAAAACCAGTAACACCTTTTCCAAAGAGCTTTTTGTGCTGGGAGAAGAAGTGCCGGTGCTGGAATATTCCATCCACATTGCGGCATGGAACGAAGTGTTCGCCCTCGAATACCGGTCCATGAACGGCGCGCCCAACTTCAAGGAGCGTTTCGATACCCATATGATCCATCTCGATATGCTGGTACGGAACATTCCGCCCGTTCCCCGTAACCTCTGGATGAATCCGTTCCGCCAGTTGCCCATGGTGCGGGCACACCTTCGCCCCGGTGCCCGGAACGAGAAAGCCGGCCGCAGGAAGGAAGGGATGATCTATAGTAACCCCAATGCAGTAAGAGTACGGGATGAAGCCATCAGTTCCGGCGGTTATTTCCCTGAATATGGTATGCCTTCTGCCGATGCTGCCAAAAGCTTCATCGCTAAATTCAAAAAGAACCATCCCGACGCTTCTAAACAGGAGCTGGCCGAATACATCTATTATATCCACCGGTTTGTGCTACTGTACCGCGTATGGCCGGGCGATCCCATAGTGGTAGACCGCCGGCGGAATTACTCAGACCCCGGCAGGTACGCCTTCCTGTTATCAGTAATGTCCGAGCTGAAGAAAAACGATATCCCTGCCGACATTGTACTCCTTACATCCCGCTTCGGCCCTTCTGATACAGACGTATTTACCGAAAGGGATTATGAAATGATGGTGAAAACAAGGGGCGATAAGCCGCTGTATATGTCGGCCGTTGGTATGTTCCCCGTTACCTCCTATATCCCTGATGATTTCGAAGGGCAGAAGGCGCCCCTCATTCATGATGGTGAAATAACAGGCTACTGGGATATCCCTTTCAGCAAGGCAGAGCAGAATAAACAGCTGAACCGCCTTCGCATTTCCCTGAAGGCAGATAACATCCAGCAACTGGAGATCAACCGGGAAACCATCATTACCGGCCATTTTAAACAGCGTACACAGCAGCAGCTCTTCCTCTTTGAGGATTATTATGATGAAGAAAGGGAGTACCTGGGGATAGAAACCTCTTTCCTCGATGAATTTGCTGCGGCAAAGGCCAGCAGGGCGCTGGTACAAGAGTATAATAATGCGTTCAGCAAGGCCCGGCGCGATCAGAAGGAGTTGTTCCAGCAGGAAGTGGCAGAGCAATTTGAGAAAACACCACAGTCGCTCGATTCTTTTAAGCTGGTTGAAATGGGCCTCCGCAATAATAAACCAGACGTGGTATATAAGACCCGGTTTACGATGGATGGATTTGTAAAGAAAGCCGGACCTAATTACATACTGGATGCAGGGAAGCTCATTGGCGGGCAGATCTCCATCAAACCATCGCAACGCACCCGTAGTGTGGATGTGCAGATGCCTTTTGCGAGAACGATTGAGTATGAGATGGAAATGGAGATTCCGGAAGGGTTTGTGGCGGAAGGGGTAGAAAAGCTGGCGCGGAACGTGGATAATGAATGCGGAAGCTTCATTGTGAAGCCGGGGCTGGATGCGAATAAACTGCGGCTACACATTACCAAAACCTATAAACAGGCGGTAACGCCTGCTGCCAAATGGCCGCTGCTGCTGGAAATGCTCGATGCAGCGGAGGCTTTCCGGGAACAGAAAGTGTTGATCAAAAAAGTGGGATAAGAAAAATTTTCCGGAGGAAACAATTTTTTAATAAAAAATATTGCGTAAGAAAAAAAATAAAAACTACCTTTGTTGACGTAAACAAACAGCTAAATAACAATGTCACGCAATTGTACATATAAGATGAAGGTCGCAAAGCGCATGCACAAGCAGGCGGGAGGCGATATGCGGGCAGGTTATAGCTGGTAATAACAAAGAAAGTTATCCGATAGATATAACAAAAGGTCCCGCAGAAAATGCGGGACCTTTTTTATTATCGTGCTGATGGACATACAACTGAACAAAACTACCGCGCAAGTGAGACGCATGGCAAAAGCGTCAGGGGAGTGCTTTTCATGGCATAGCCCTGGTGGAATAGGTATGTATTGATGTGAACGTAAATATTACGAACATTTATATAGCCCGGTCCGCCGCTCAAAGCCGACCGGGCTTATTATTTTAAGCCCCCCGGAAACGGAAATGAACATATATATAACATGGTAAGTACTTTTTAAAAAAGTGATTTGCCCCAAAACGAGACCCAATGAGAAATGTAGTACAATTTGTAAGAGAGGCCCTGATCAACAACTTCCGGGAACTGGACCAATGGTTTCAGCAAGACCAGGTGCTGCTGCACTTTAAACCCGAGCGCGGCCAGTGGAATGCACGTGAAGTACTTGAGCACATTAGCCTTACTAATTATTTTTTACTCCTGACCATCAATAAAAGTACCCGCCGTGCGCTGGACCGTAAGATGGACGGATTGTATATAATGCCCGGAGCCGATTATGAAGCTAAGTTCCGGCAGATAGAAATCGTCAGCAGTAAATCCTTCGGGTGGGTAAACCCGGTGCACCTGGAGCCTTCCGGTACCCAGGACCTCGAAGAGATCCGGACACTTCTGAAGCAACAGTTTGCCCAGTGCATGTATAACCTGAGCCTGCTCAAAAACGGCGAAGGCAGACTGGTGAAAACGATGATGACCGTGAATGATCTGGGGAAACTGGATATCTATCAATACATCTTTTTCCTCACCAAGCACATTGAGCGCCACATTGCACAACTGCAGGAACTGCGCGAGCAATACGAGGAAAGCGCCATATTGATCTGAACTATTTTAAATACACAAAGAAAAGAGTCAACCCCGGCTCCCGTCTTTGGCGGGAGCTTTTTTTAACACTAAAAATGCCAACAATGAGAAAGAACCATAAGTCCACATACAAACTGAAACCGGACCGGTACACGGTCCTATCTGTTAACTACAACATCAGGTATGATGGACAATTCGACGATGGCGGAGGAAAGCTGCTCCTTGCACTCCTTCCGCATACGGTGCCCGCGCTCACGAAAACGAGCCGTTCGGGCCGACCGGGAAAAGCAACTGATTAAACTGGAGAAGGAAAGAGGGGAACTGTGGCATATCAAATACCATAAAGTGGAGTATGTGCCTCTGGACCCTCCTATCCAGCGCGGCTTCAGGCGTAGCTTCATACTCCGTGAGGATGTAGCCCGCACTTACCGCGCAGCTTTTTACCAGGGTATTCTGGATAAGATCAATACGGTACTCGTGCATCACGACCGTGCGTTTACGAAGAAACTGAGAAAGAACGGGAAAAAGAAAATCCCCATCCCGCAATACCTCAAAGAGTTGGATAACGCCCGCTTCCGGCAGTTAAAGCTTTCTGAGCATGAAGCTGCGCTCTTTTACCTGGGGATCGCTTCCAATCCCCGCTGCCGCCTCCATGGTGAAGTATGGAAATTTAAAGAGCCATGGCGCTTTCGCCTGCAGATTCGCCGCAATATGATCACCCAACAGAAAGTGGAGAACATTGAAGTGGAAAAACGACTGAAGGAAATTAATCGGTTAATGGACGATCCCGGTATTTCCGGGAAAATTGAGAACATGAAGGGGCGGCCCTATATAGCATACAGCTGGTGCCAGCCTCCCCGTGCATATCGAACCCGTTATAACACCCGCCAATGGTTACAATTGGCGGAAGCTGAAAACAACCCATAAAACCCTGCTGTGGCATGAAAGGTGCTGCAGTATTATTAAATTGTCCGCAAAAGGCGGACACACAATTCATCTATATGTCAAAACTCAAACTTCGCGGTAAGGATCTCCGGGCTATTGGTTACCCTGAGTCTCCGGTAATCAGTGTCGCGATCGGTGTCATGGAAAAGCATTATAAGCATCATTCCGAAGACGCCGCGCTGGCCCTGTTAACCCAGGTGCTGGAAAACCCCGCAGCTTTCGCTGCCGACGAACATCTCGGGAAGATCGCAGGAAAGCTGATCGTGGAAGAATCACAGGAGATCTCCCTCCTGCCCGAAGCGCTGCCTTACCAGATTTTCGGGAAGGAATTTATTGACGATGGCGCCCTTCGCCAGATGGAAGGTGCCATGCGCCTCCCCGTTACCGCTGCCGGTGCACTGATGCCGGATGCCCATCAGGGTTACGGGCTTCCGATCGGAGGTGTGCTGGCTGTCCGTAATGCCGTTATCCCCTACGCGGTAGGCGTAGATATCGGTTGCCGGATGTGCCTGAGCATCCTGGATATCCCTGTGGCCAACCTGGAAAAGAACGCTTCCCAGTTTAAGCGCGAACTGATTGCCCAAACTGCTTTCGGTGCCGGTATGGCCTGGAAGAAACAGGAAGATGACCCCGTACTGGAGAACCCGGCTTTTCAGGAAATCGGGCTGCTGAAGCACCTGCACGGAAAAGCCGCTGCACAGCTGAGCACCTCCGGGTCCGGTAATCACTTTGTGGAATGGGGCCTCGTGGAACTGACGGACCCTGATAATGAATGGGGCCTGGCAACAGGTACTTACCTGGGCCTGCTGTCTCACTCAGGCTCCCGTGGCCTGGGGGCACAAATTGCTGCACATTACACCAAAGTGGCACGGGATGTATGCCAGCTGCCACGGGAAGTACAGCACCTGGCCTGGCTGGATATGGATACCGACAACGGCCGGGAATACTGGACGGCGATGAACCTGGCGGGAGATTACGCCTCCGCCAACCATCATCACATCCACCGCCGCCTGATCAAATCTGTAGGCGGAACCCTGCTGGCCCGGGTAGAAAACCACCACAACTTCGCCTGGAAAGAGAACCACGGAGGGGAAACACTCTTCGTTCACCGGAAAGGCGCAACACCTGCCGGTAAAGGAGCCCTTGGGGTAATTCCCGGATCCATGACAGCGCCCGGATTTATAGTCAGGGGGCGTGGTAATGAAGGGTCGCTGGATTCAGCTTCTCACGGTGCAGGCCGGCAGATGAGCCGATCCAAAGCCACACAAACGTTCACCGGTCATGAAATGAGCCGCCTGCTGAAAGAGCAGGGCGTTACGCTAATTGGAGGCGGACTGGATGAAGCGCCGGGTGCCTATAAGGACATCCGGGCTGTGATGGCAGCACAGCAGCCGCTGGTAGACGTTGTAGGGGCGTTTTATCCCAAAATCGTCCGTATGGCGGATGGTGGCCCGGGAGAAGATTAAATCCCGATAACAGGTATAAAAAACGGGGGAGACAGTAATCTGCCTCCCCCGTACTATTTTCAGGCAAAAGGCTATGCTCAGGCCTTCTGCAGGAATTTATCTTCATATACCTGGCGGATACCCTGTTCCAGCGATATGGCGGCTTTCCAGCCAAGGCTGTGCAGGCGTGATACATCCATCAGTTTACGGGGCGTACCATCGGGCTTGGTAGTATCAAATACCAGCTTTCCTTCATATCCCACGATCTTTTGCACGAGGCGGGCGAGGTCAGCTATGCTGAGATCCTCCCCTACACCGATATTGATAGGGCCTGGCTCGTTGTATCCTTGCATAAGGAAAAAGCAGGCATCAGCCATATCGTCGGCATGCAGGAACTCACGGAGCGGTGAACCGGTTCCCCAGATCACTACTTCTTCCTGTCCGTTGGCCTTCGCATCATGGAATTTGCGAAGCAAAGCGGGAAGTACGTGTGAATTTTGCAGGTCGTAATTATCGTTCGGGCCATACAGGTTGGTAGGCATCACGGAAATGAACTGTGAACCATACTGGCTGCGGTAAGCATCGCAGAGCTTGATACCGGCGATCTTGGCAATGGCATATGGCTCATTGGTAGGTTCCAGCAGGCCGGTAAGCAGGTATTCTTCCTTCAGGGGCTGGGGAGCCAGTTTGGGATAGATGCAGGAGGAGCCAAGGAACATGAGTTTCTTCACCCCGTTGAGATGGGCATGATGGATCACGTTGTTTTGGATCATCAGGTTATCGTACAGGAACTCCGCACGATAGGTATTGTTGGCAACGATGCCGCCTACTTTGGCCGCAGCGAGGAATACGTAGTCTGGTTTTTCTTCCCGGAAGAAAGCAGCTACGGCAGCCTGGTCACGGAGGTCGAGGGTATCGGAGGTGCGTGTCACGAAGTTGGTGAACCCGGCTTTCTGCAGGCGCCGTACGATGGCGGAACCTACCATGCCGCGGTGCCCGGCGATGTATATTTTGTCGTTCGGTTGCATGCGGTTATTCGAATTGGTTCAGAACTTTATACCCTGCGTCTTTCAGGAGCTTCTCACGGCGGAATAGCTCGAGATCAGCAGCCATCATATCTTTCACGAGGCTGTAAAGGTCATGTTCAGGTACCCATCCCAGTTGGGTTTTAGATTTGGTAGGGTCGCCAATGAGCAGCTCTACTTCCGTTGGACGGAAATAGCGGGGATCAATCGCCACTACTTCTGTTCCGGGCTGGAGGGCATATTCCGGATTGGATGCACTTTTCACGTACCCTTTTTCTGCTGCGCCTTCTCCTTTAAATTCCAGTTCAATACCGATCTCGGCAAAGCTGAGGCGGATGAAGTCGCGTACGGTATTGGTTTCGCCGGTGGCAATTACAAAGTCTTCAGGTTTTTCCTGCTGGAGGATAAGCCACATGGCTTTTACATAGTCTTTGGCATGACCCCAGTCGCGCTTGGCATCCAGGTTACCCATAAAGAGTTTGTCCTGCATACCGAGTCCGATTTTAGCGACACCGCGGGTGATTTTGCGGGTCACGAAGGTTTCGCCGCGCAGGGGGGATTCGTGGTTGAAGAGGATGCCGTTGCAGGCGTACATATTATACGCTTCGCGGTAGTTGACAGTGATCCAGTACGCGTACATTTTAGCTACTGCGTAGGGAGAACGGGGGTAGAAAGGAGTTTTTTCCGACTGGGGGATTTCCTGCACAAGTCCGTACAGCTCTGAAGTGGAAGCCTGGTAGATACGGGTTTTTTCAGTGAGGCCCAGCAGGCGAACGGCTTCGAGGATGCGGAGGGTGCCCACTCCGTCTACATCTGCGGTATATTCCGGGGTCTCAAAACTCACCTGCACATGGCTCATAGCGCCAAGGTTATAAATCTCGTCGGGCTGTACCTCCTGAATAATGCGGATGATGTTGGTGCTATCCGTAAGATCACCATAATGTAGTTTCAAATGTACATGCGGCTCATGAGGGTCCTGGTACAGGTGATCGATCCGGTCAGTATTGAACAGCGAAGTACGGCGCTTAATACCATGCACTTCATAGCCTTTCTTCAGGAGCAGCTCCGTCAGATAAGCGCCATCCTGGCCGGTTATCCCTGTGATTAATGCTTTTTTCATCGGTTGGGCGGATTTAATCCCGGCAAAAATAGCATTATATCGGGATCGGCAGGGGAAAAATGAAACCGCCCGGACAATTTTGCCGGGCGGTTCCTTCATGATATACTAAACGCGTACATATATCTTTTTCCTATCCATCCACCATCCCACGAGCCACAGCAGCAGCACATGGAAGAGTGCGAAGGCCAGAGAACCGGGATAATCTCCGAGTCCCGGCTGGAAAATATTGTTGTACATCCAGCTGTAAAGGCCTTCGTGGTTTTCGCCGAGCCGGAAGTACGAATAGGTATCTACCAGCACGCCCGACAGCACATAAATGAAGAGCGGGTTCTTCCCGAAAACTTCAAAGAAATAGGTGCCTTTCCCCTGCCAGCCTTTCATTTCGATCAGGTAGATCAGTACGGAAAGAACAAGCGTAGCCAGGCCTACGGTGTAGAGCACATAGGAACTGGTCCAGATCTTTTTATTGATAGGGAAAACGGTGCTCCATAATAAAGCCAGTGCAATGAGGAACGAACCTGCCAGCACCAGTTTAAGCAGCATTCCGCGTGCATGCCTGTTCTTTTGCACATAATCGCCTACCATAAAGCCAAACACCACGTTAGCTACTGCAGGCAAGGTGCTGAGAAGCCCTTCCGGCTCAAATGCCACCCCTTCACCATGGTACATGTGCGATTCTCCGAGGATGGCCATATCAATGGCCTGTCCGGCGTGCCCGGTCATACTATAAGGATCACTTCCTCCGAAGAACCACATTACTGCCCAATATCCCAATAGTAACAGGCAGGATGCTATAAATGCTCCTTTGGGCTTCAGATAGTGGATTAGCAGGGCTGCGATGCAATAGCAAAGTGCGATGCGTTGCAGTACCCCCAGGATCCGGAGATTGCTGAGGTCGATGAAATTGAAGTGCCCTTCTGCATCGTACCGTCCAAACGGATAGAGATTCAGGAAGAGACCGATAAAGAAGATCAGGACCGTCCGTTTGAAGATCTTCCCCAGCACCTGCGCGTTGCTCAGGGTGTTGAATTTCTTCATGGCAAAGCTCATGGCATTGCCTACGGCGAACAGGAAAAACGGAAACACCAGATCGGTAGGCGTACAACCGTCCCATTTGGCGTGATTAAGCGGCGCATATACGTACTTCCAGCTGCCCGGAGTGTTTACCAGGATCATGCAGGCAACGGTTAGCCCACGAAACACATCGAGGGAGAGAAAGCGTTGATTTTGGTTCATTGGCACGGGTTTATTCGCTAAAGCTAATAGAAAAAGCGAATAAATGGTAACGTTACCGGAACTCTTATTCCGCCATTTCGCTTAGTTCCAGCCAGCGCATACCTTTCTCATCGAGCAGCTGGATCACCTCTCCTGCACGGCGCGCGGCATTCTGAAGCTGGTCGTATGGCAACGATCCTGCTGCCATTTGATCGTCGAGTGTTTTCTTCTCCTGTTCCAATACGGCAATTTCTTTTTCAAGCAACTCCAGTTCACGCTTTTCCTTGAACGACATTTTCTTTTTCTGCTCAGTTGGCAGGACGGGCTGGGCGGGTGCAGCCACTTCCACGGGCTTCAATGGTTCTGATGCCTTCACCTTTTCCTGATCTTTTTCCCATTCGCGGTACTGGGAATAGTTGCCGGGGAAATCCCTCACCTCACCATCGCCTTCGAAAACGAACAGGTGATCCACCAGTTTGTCCATGAAGTAACGGTCGTGACTCACGATGATGATGCAGCCCTGGTAGTTCATGAGGAAATCTTCAAGGATGCTGAGTGTGGGCAGGTCGAGGTCGTTGGTCGGCTCATCGAGTACGAGGAAGTTGGGGTTACGGAAGAGGATGGAAAGCAGGTGCAACCTTCTTTTTTCTCCGCCGCTCAACTTGGAAATATAGGTGTATTGTTTTTCGGGTGGGAATAGAAACAGCTGTAGGAATTGTGCGGCTGACACTTTAGTGCCATCTGCCAGTGGGAAGTTTTCAGCGATATTCTTCACGAATTCGATAACACGCATATCTTCCTTCACGATAAGCCCCTGTTGGGAATAGTTACCGAAAACAACAGTATCGCCAACATTGATCTTACCGGAATCGGGCTGTTCGGAGCCAAGGAGCATATGCAGGAAAGTAGATTTACCGACACCGTTTTTGCCGACCACGCCAATCCGTTCGCCTTTTTTAAAGGTGTAATCGAATCCACGGAGGATCTGTAGGTTGCCGTAAGCTTTATATACTTTCTTGAGTTCCAATATTTTACCTCCGAGCCGGGTCATTTTGACGTTGAGTTCGAGCTGGGCCTGTTCGAGGCGTTTGGCGGCTTTTTCCTTTACATCGTAGAAAGCATCCTGCCTGGATTTGGATTTGGTAGTGCGGGCCTTGGGCTGTTTGCGCATCCATTCCAGCTCTTTACGGTAAAGGTTGCGGGCCTTTTCGGTGCTGGATCTGTCAGATTCCTCACGGGCGGCTTTCTTCTCGAGGTAGTTTTCGTAATTGCCCTTATATATGTAGAGTTCGCTATTGTCGATCTCCATGATCTCGTTGCAGACGGAATCGAGGAAATAACGGTCGTGGGTAACGAGGAGGAGGGTTACATTTTCCTGGTCGAGGTAATGTTCCAGCCATTCGATCATGGATACGTCGAGGTGGTTGGTAGGCTCATCGAGGATGAGGAGGGTGTGTTTATGCTCGAAACCGATATCGATAAGCACTTTGGCAAGGGCTACACGTTTCTGCTGGCCACCGGAAAGTTTGTCTACCCGCTGATCAAGATGGTGGATATTAAGTTTACCGAGTATCTGTTTGACTTTGGCGTCGAAGTGCCAGGCGTTTAGCTCGTCCATTTTTTCGATTGCGGCGGAGAGAGCGTATGCGTCCGGCTCAGGGCCGTCTTCGTCTGTAAGGGCTTCGTATTCCTTGATGGCGTTGAGGATGGGGTGATCGTGGTCGAAGATATTTTCCAGAACAGTTTCACCCGGCTCGTGTTTGGAAGACTGCTCAAGCATTACTACTGTGACATCTTTATGGATCCAGACTTTACCGGAATCGGGGTGTTCGGTGCCGGTGAGGATTTTAAGGAGGGTAGATTTACCGGTGCCGTTAAGGGCCACGAGCGCGATTTTGTCGCCTTCTTCAATATGAAAAGAGATATTTTCGAAAAGGGGTTTTTCGCCATATGATTTGGTGAGCCCTTCTACTGTTACGTAATGCATGGCGCGAAGTTAATCCCTTTTCATAAAATTGGTTTTTTCAATATTTTTTTCGTATATTCATAAAGGGAATAATAGATGGGATTTTTTACGGTGAGAACCTTATTACAGCCTTCCAGCAACACTTTAAGAATCAACCTCCGCAACGCTGTTTCGTATATGCATTTGTGAAAATGATATAAACCTGGGAGATACGGGAAGCATATTCCTCATCCATCGCTTGCCCCAGATACGGCCTTTTTCCATTTTTTTGTGGTATCTTTTGTTTGTCTCCCCTGGTTGAAGGAGAATAAGAAATCCTGCCTGCATGGGCGGGATTTTTTTGTTGGGGGATATCAGCAGTAAAAAAGCCTCCCTATGGGGAGGCTCAATTGTTTTTGCTACAGAAAAATGGAATGGATAATAGGTAGGGACTATCTGGCTTTTTCAACCTTTTTCATTACCCAGGCCAGTGAGAACAGGCCCAGGAAAACGATCCCTCCTGATAGGAAATGTAGGAACAGGCTAGTCATGACAATTAGATTAAAGTATTGTTCCTAAGTTAAGGGTTTTTGGCTTATAGGTGTTGCAACATTTTCGTGTTATTTTTTGAAGCAAAAGGAAAGCCCCACAACATGGCGAGGCTTTCGTATAATTATAGTTATCAATGTTTAAAAATCGTAATAGAACTGGCGGAAGGTGCTGCGGAGGCCGAAGTTGAAGATGAACTCACGGTTGGTGCGCAGGTCGTTTTTCTCGTTACGCAGTGCTGCTGAGGCTTCCAGTCTAAGATTGTATTTGGGATTGAGCACGAAGGCAATAGTACCCTGGCCGTAGAAGAGTTTCGTTTTAAGGCCCTGGCCGAGTTTGATATTATAGTCGGTATTTCGTTTGTCGTATGATTTAAAAATATCCTGTCCTACGTTGCTTTCTGAAGTAGCATCGAGTCCATAAGTTGAATAATTGAGCTGGCCGCGGACGTACCAGCGTTTATATGTATACGATGCAATGCCGAGTATCTCGGTGAAATTGGCACCAAGGGGGTGTGCAAGCGATTGGCCATAGTGGGCGTAATTGGCGAGGGTATTTCGGAAAGAATACGTATAGGGTCGAACTATATTCAGTTCTCCCTGTACGTCCAGTTTTGAGACTTTGAACAGGTCGAAAGAACGGAAACCGAATTGGGTAGACCACTTATTGGCCCACCAGCCTTTCCCTCCAAAAAATTCTTTTAATTTGAATTCATCAAGCGCGAACTGAGTATAGAGTGTGGTTTTGGGTAATAACTTGTATTTCGCGTTCAGGCCAAGCAATGAATTGTCTGATGAGCCTACAGAATATTCGGAAGGCCGGAGGAAAATGATGGGGTTGACATAACTGAAATCGAAACTACGTTTATTTCCTGCAGTATCGACATCACCCCAGATGACTGCGTCAAACAAGCCAATAGTCATTTTATTGGTGGCATTCCAGTCTAGGAAGTGAAAGACACCCCATTTTTTAGGATAACCGCGCCCTTCATAAGCTTGTCCATAAGTTTTCCCTTCGGTGTCCATGAATTGCGCCCACATTGAGGTGTATTGAAACTGCCCCAGATTACCGGTGATGCGGAGGTAGGGATAGCTGAACCCAATGTCTGACAGAATCATCGAACGGTAACCTTCTCCATAGGAATTAGTACCGTAACCTAAGGTAAAATTTACATATTTGCTAGGGGTATAAGAAATCAAGGCATTCACATATGAAAAATCGTAAGCTTTTCCGATTTTATCGTTGTACTTAATCATTCCCTGACCGGGAATTACCCTTTTTCGGCTGACAAATGAATCGAGATAGACAGGGAATACGCCCTGATTTTCATAAAAGGAGGTCTCGAAATAGAATTTCTTTCCGATGTTCCCCTGAACTCTGCCACCGCGGGTGTTCAACCATAGAGTTTTCCCCTGATTACTTCGGCCGACTTGCCAATCGGGAAGAAAGTCGACGAAAACGTTGAAGTCGGGTTCTCGGAATTCGAAGAGGTGTTCTTTGAATAATTTGCGGTGGAACCAGCTTCTCCGTGTATTATCGTTACGTGTATTTAAAGAAGAAGTGTCTTCGTGAAGAATCACTTTCAACGCGGTATGATGGTTTAATGAATCGAGGTAAAGCTCACGGATGTTGAGTGCATGATATGGCGCGATGACCGGAGCTTTTTCCTGCGCGAATGTTGGGGCGGTTAGCAGCAGCGTGGCTGCGACCTTCAGGAATTTCTTCATTTCCGTTGGTTTGGATTCTCGAAAGGCAAAAACTATGCCTTTCATTTGCCGGAACAAATATATATATAATTTAACAGGAGTATGATTCTGCGTGGTGGAATGGGCTACAATTTGGAGAGAATCGTATTTCGCACATCATCTGCAGCGGCAGGATCTGTGGAGTTGTTGAGTACTTTCAATGCGAGTGCTCTGGCTGCATTCACTCCATACTTTTGACCATATCGGGTCAAAAGAAAATAATCTTCCATTCCTACTTTGAATGATTCCCATCGCCGACTATTGTAAATATTATTATCCCTGATATAAATAGAATTGTAGTCACCATATCTTCCGTCAAAGTCATTCCACTCCGTCCCATCGGTGTTTTTATCCCCTTTTGCATTATCTGCGTAATTCCACCAGCCTATGCCGCCGTAACCTTTGTAATAGGCTTCCCATGGCATGAGACGGTAAGAACTGTAAGTGTTTTGCCATTTACGTTTGGCATCGTAAATCCAGATTTTCGACATGTCTTTGTCGAAATATTTATTACCCATCAAATCAGGACTGTAAATCTGGATAACGTCTAGCCGAGGAAGAAGATCGGATACAGACTGGTTTTTTACAACGGTCGCATAGAGTTTTGCATCAGGTTTCGCTTTACGTATCCAGGTAATGAAATCGCGCAGATAAGGCAGTTCTTCGATAGTGGCCTCATCCGTCAGATACAGATAAATGTTTTTCTGAGCGGGATTTATCCCCTGTGCCTTGAACTCCGACAAAACATAGTCGTACCACTGCAGGAAAGACTGTTGCCAGGAAGGAGTCAGAAAATCCTTTTGCTTGTGTTGCTTTCGTATATCAAGGATCATCAGGATATTCCTGTAAGGTTTGCAATACTGCAAGTAGGGTTTGAATTGCAGGTTGGCCTGCAGGTTTCCTACAGCCGGGAGGTACGCGACTGGAATAACAATTGAATTGATATAATGGTCAGTTAGATTACGGGTGGCCGCTGTTTCGCGATTTTTCAACATCGGGTTAAAGTAATAAGCCCAGTTGATGGTATTCAATGTGATCGCGCTTTTTTGCAGCATAATATTAGCATTGTTGATCACTAATGGCAAAGCAACTTGTCCTTTTCCAGAGTTGATCACGACCTGGAGGCGTTCTGTTCCTGCCTTAACCCCGATCTGGGAGATCATGAAAACACGGGTTTCTCCTGGCTGAAGCGTTATCCCAGCTGTTATGGGAATAAGCGCATCCGGCTGATTCAGGTAGTTACGGGCCAGGACAAACTCCGCATCAAACAGTTGCAACTTGGAGCGGGTAGCCTTTTGGTTAAACGATATGTTAAAAGTTTGTGCTGTATTGTCAAGATTACAGATCCAGAACGCTCCATATTGCTGTGCCTGCAGAAAACTATTGATCTGGATCGTTCCCTTAGCAGGAAAGATATTCGAAGGATTGATGAGGTCCGACTGAAAATTTGCCCAGGGATTAATTGGTTGGGCGCAAAAACGTGAAGTAGGAAGCCCACCCAGTTTGGAGATAAGCAAGGCCTTATAAGCTTCTCGCGTATCTCGGATCTGTGTTTGATATTCTGCCTGGTCCCAACGGATGTTACCTGCAACCTTAGCCGAGGCTCCCGACGATCGGGATTGGTTATTTCCCTGGGACAAGGTGTTCAGCAAGCGTTGGCGATTCTCGATATCGTTCTTGTATACATCTTCCTGACGGATATTTTGAGAATTTATCTGGCTATGGACTGTTTTTGTGCCAATCCCTAAAAGACATAGAGCCAAAAGTAGGAGTGGAATTTTTAATATATTCATTTTATATGTGTATTTGCATGATTTCCGCTATTAACGGGATACGAGGCCATCCGGTCATTAATGAACATATGGCAGGCATGTCTGGTTCAACATGTGCCTGCCATAATTTTACAAAAATGCTGCCATTCTGGGTGGCATTGTCTGTTACATTCGTTGATCGAGTCCTTTGCCTGTTTCTATATGATCGAAAGTAGGAATGATGGACTTTAATTCGGAAATGATTTGCTCTTTACGAATACCCTTTTGTTTGAAGAGTCCTTCGATCGCTGTAATGATGCGGAGCATTTCTTCCCTTGGGTATCTTTCTGCGTCTTTAATTACGCCAAGCTGGCGAAACGCCTGGAGATTAAGTTGCTCGCCCGGAATGTAAAATTCTTCGTAGGATTTTTCCCCCGAAGTATCAGAATCGAAGAGGTAAAGGGGATAAGTTGTGCTATCATGGAGTAATGCTTTTGCTTTTTGCCGGGCTTCCGCTTCGGTAGAACAAATGTCGGGTGTAAAACCCAGCGCCTGGAGGTAAGCGATGGCAATGTCGGAGAACGGCTTCATCTGTTCCTCTGCTAATTTGGGAAAGAAGATATCTCCTGTTTCACCCATCATGCATGCGAGTAGGCATAATTCCCCTGCTTCCTGAGGTGAAACGAAATATCTTTTAACATCCTGAGGACTGGCGAGCGGCTGTTTTTTAATCATGCGCTGCGTGAATCCATAGGGAAGGCTACCGTTAGAGAACGCGACATTGGCGAAGCGAGCGGTGGTGATTTTTATCGAGTCGGCATATGACAGGATAAGGTATTCCATCATTTTTTTGCTTGCCCCCATAACGTTTACAGGGTTGGCGGCTTTATCAGTGGATACGCAAAAGAAATGCGCCGGCTTGTACTGAACGAGGAGGTCCAACAGCGCTTTTGCTTTGAGTACGTTGTTTTGCAACATGGCTTCGATGGAATACGGGTCTTTTTCACTCCGAACATGTTTATGCGCAGCGAAATTGGCCACCACATCAAATGGACCTTCGTTGATGAGAATCTTTTCGAAAATTGGGTTGCTGAAATCGATGGGATAGGTGTTGATCTCGAAATCGGCCGGTAACTCGAAAGAGCTGCGGATATCACGAACCAGTTCCGTAAGTCCATTCTCATCAATATCGATAACATACACCTTACGGGGAGAGAAACGAAGTGCAGCCCTAATAAAGGATGAACCGATTGATCCTGCGCCGCCGATAACGAGCATAGATTTGCCGTTGAGTTTAGAGTTTAATTCCGGAGTATTCTGGTCCAGATCTTCCAGGAACAGACTGACGCTCCGTCTGGTTACTGCTTCGTCAATAAATTTATATAGTTCAAAATGCATGTAGCGAATGTTTTTGGGTGGTTACTAGTTTTCAGCCATTACCTGACGGATCAGGGAATCGTATTTAGCAGCGATCGCTTTTTTGGAATAGTGCTGTTCAACGAATGCCCTTCCCTTAAGGCCTTCTTCCGGAAGTTGCGCCCGGTTCTCATAAGCCATTAGGATCGACTGGTAGTAGGCTTCGTTATCGTCCAGTTCAATTCGCCTGTTACATCCTGCCTCCCGGAGGAAATTGCCAAGCGGCGAAGTCGGAGCTGTAGAAACGATGACTGGTTTTCCGCAAGCGAAGATCGTATAAATTTTAGAAGGGAACCCCTCTGCATCGGTGCCCCTATTCATAACTATTGTGTGTATATCTGCAGCGGCATTGATTTGTGGCATCATTTCCCGAGGCTGATAACCCAGCAACAGGATTCTGTCGAGCTGCTGCGACTTGATCGTTTCCTCCAGCCAGGGTTTCATCACACCATCACCGATGATCACAAACCTGATAGGAAGGTCTTTGAGGCGAGACGCCGCATAAACAATAGGTTCCCAGTTTTGCGCATACCCGATATTGCCTGCGTATGAGATAACGAATTCTTCGTTCAGGCCATGTCTCGAGGAAAAATCGTTTATCCGATCACCAATTGTATATAGTTCCGTATCAACGAAATTAGGAATGATGTGGAACTTGTGTGTTTCGGGAATTCGTTTATGAATGATGCGGTGAAAAATTTCATCGATGGTAACGACGGCAGCGCTTTTACGGTATACGAATTTCTCCATCCCTTTCAAAAGCCGAATCACCCCTTTGTTTTTCAGCATACCCTGGTTTATAGCAAAGTCAGGATAGATTTCCTGGACGTTGTAAATCACTTTACCGCCTTTTAGTTTTGCCAGTATCCATGCAACCACACCGATCGTTAGCGGTGGAGACGGTGCTAGTACAATGTCAAACTTTTTGATGTATACGGAGGCTAAAACGGCTGAGATGTGGAACCGGATAAAGTCCAGCAGCCTGACGAATATGTATTTCGATTTTTTTAGGGGAATGTGATATACACGCACCCCTTCGAAAGTGCTTTCATGTAATAATATATTCTTGCGGCTGACAGGCTGTCGTTCCAGTTCTGAGGGAACGCGGTTGTAGTGGGGCGTTGTTGTTAACACCTCAATTTCATGCCCCATCTTCTTTAGTTCTAAAACGAGATCGGCATATAGATAGGCAGTAGATACGCCATCTGGCTTAAAAGTCAGGGAGTGTACGAGTATTTTTGCCACTATCAGTTAATTGTTGTTGATTCAGACCAAACGACCCTCTTAATATAATCGACGTACGACAGTATAATCCTCACTACTTTGTCAGATACATTAGGCTTACTGTAATCAGCAACAAGCTTGAAGGTCCTTTCTTCGCGGTTCAGAACGGAAAGCTGGTGCAGGCCCTGCATGATACGCTCTGGGTTCATACCAACCATCATCACTGACGCTTCTTCCATTGCTTCGGGCCTTTCATGTGCCTGGCGGATATTGAGCGCCGGGAAGTTAAGAATAGAGGACTCTTCCGAAATAGTACCACTGTCGGATAATACAGCGAATGCATTCATTTGCAGGCAGTTATATGCGGTGAATGACATTGGTTTAAGGAATTGTATTTCAGGTCTAACCTTTATGCCTTTGGATTCGATCATTTTTCTTGTCCGAGGATGAGTGCTGACGATAATCGGATACTGATAAGTTTCAGCGACAAGATTGAGACTGGAGATAAAGTCCTGGAATTGGCGATCGTTATTAATATTTTCTTCACGATGGGCAGATACAACGAAATATTTGTGCGGCTGGAGAGTTAATTCATCCAGGATATCCGAAGAATTGATTTCGGGCAGGAAATGATGAAGTACTTCAAACATAGGCGAGCCGGTTTTAATGATCCGGTCTGCAGGCAGGCCTTCCCTAAGGAGATATTCCCTAGCAATATCGCTATATGTGAGGTTAACATCTGAAATGTGGTCTACGATTTTCCGATTCGTTTCTTCAGGTACCCGTTGATCAAAACAACGGTTACCCGCTTCCATATGAAAAATCGGGATATGCCTTTTTTTAGCAGGAATGGCGCAAAGACAGGAGTTAGTGTCCCCCAGAACGAGAAAAGCATCTGGTTTTAGGGATTCCAGCAGCGGATCTATTTTGATGAGGATCTGGCCCACGGTTTCAGTTGCAGTAGCTCCCGCAGCATCCAGAAAGAAATCCGGTTTCCGTATTTTCATATCATCAAAAAAGATCTGATTCAGCTCATAATCGTAGTTCTGCCCAGTATGTAAGATGATATGTTCAATAGCAGGCGACTCGTCGAGTTTAGCCATTACTCTGGACAACCTGATAATTTCAGGACGCGTTCCCACAACGGTTATTACTTTTAACTTATCTTTCATGTGTTGTATTTACAATACTGATATAACGAAATGGTCATACGGTTTCCATATAAGTGTCCGGATCCGAAATGTCAAAAAATTCATTGATCCAGAATACGGTCAGCAATTCTTCCGAACCAATATTTTTAATATTGTGAGTATACCAAACGGGCATATCCACATATGCAGGTTCGTTCCCGCTAAGTTGGAAATCTAGGATTTCGTCCGTGCCTATCTTTCTAAGCTGGATAAGGGCTTCGCCGCGCAATACAGCAAACCGCTCTATTTTCCGGGTATGGAAGTGATTGCCCCTGACAATGCCAGGGTGTGTGCTGGAGAAGGACGTCTGACCTCCGCCGGATGCACGCATCACTTCAACGAAAGACCCACGGGGATCGGTGTGCTGTTTGAATTTTACGGGAAAGTGGCTTCGCATATCAATATAACACCTGTATGTATTGAAGAGATTACGCTCGAAAGGGTTTGCAAATGCCGGTATCGCACCTTTCAAAAGATATTCGTCCCGATAAAGTGTTAACAGCATCAGAATTTGACTGACACTGGTAGTTGCTGTGTGGGGTACTATGAGGACCTCTCCTTCTCCGGGATTTTCTATGGATTGTACAATAAAACTCACCAACTCATTTACATAAATGAGATTTAACTCACCATCTTTATCGATGTGTGGTATTTCATTGTGTGTAAGCTGATGACAAAATGTAGCGACAACAGAGTTATAAAATGGTTGTCCGAATGGTCCGAAGACGTTTGGAATAACCAATCCTGTGAAAGTTGCTCCATTTTTTGCCGCCTGTTCTGCAAGTTTTTCCCGGGCTGCTTTCTTCGAACGACCGTAGAGATTGTCCCTTTCTTCCTGGGTGGAGGATGAAAATAAAATATGCGCTTTGCTTTGGGTTCTTGCCATAGCTTCAGCAAGGGATGTTGCAAGGCTTATGTTCGTATCGTAAATGACCTGCGGGTCCTCATGCCGGTTCATCCCTGCAAGATGTACGATGACATCGCATTGGCGGACAAATTCATCCATCTTTGCCGGAACATTAAAATACTCCCGGTCGAAATGGATACGCTCAAAATGCTCGGGGTTTATTCCAAGTATATTATATAAATGTTTTCCTACAAATCCGTTTTGTCCGGTAATTCCAATTTTTTTCATGCTTATACTTTAGTTTGAACACCCTCCAGGGGATGTTGCTCAGGACCAGGTACGCCAATAATGGCTGGGAAACCTAAAGTCATCTTTAATAGAGTCCTGTAGCAACTGGTCTGAGAATACGATCATTTTTGAGTTTACTTGTAATGCGCGGAAACCTGTAGCATTCCCGGGAGGAATGTGCAGTACCTGCGGTGTACCGGCTTCGAGCAAATAAGTGTCTACCTGAAGTTGTTCCGAGGGTTGTTCCCAGTTATCCGGAGATACAGTAGAAATTTCGAAGATCCCTTCCAATACAAGGAACCATTTGCTTTCAACCTGATGTCCCTGCCATGCACGCACTACATTAAGATCCGGATGTTCTATTGTATAAAACCTCCGGATGGCTGACATATCAAAATCGTTTACGAATGTCAGTTTTCCCCTAGCATCTTGAAATTGGTTACCGGTTATAATGTTTGTTATCATATAACTCATTAATCAGGATATTGGACAGCGGATCTTTCACCTAAAAGATCTTTTCTTATCAGCGGTAGTTTCAGCAATAATGCCTTCATGCCTTCCACATCCAGCCGGTGTGTATTATGTGAATGGTATTCATCATATTGGCTCACCTTGATCTCCCCTTCGGAGAAAAACTGATTATAATTCAGATCGCGAGTGTCGGCTGGGATACGATAGTAGTTTTGCAGATCTTCCGCCTTAACCATGTCTTCCCGGTTGACGAGGGTTTCGTAAAGTTTCTCTCCATGCCGGGTACCGATAACCTGAATGGGATTGTTGGCATTGTAAAGTGACAAAAGTGCCTGGGCGAGGGTTTCGACAGTGGCAGCGGGTGCTTTCTGTACGAAAAGGTCACCCTGCCGGGCATGCTCAAATGCAAAAAGCACCAGGTCAACCGCGTCTTCGAGCGTCATCATGAAGCGTGTCATGTTAGGGTCTGTGATACTAAGCGGTTTCCCTGATTTTATCTGTTCAATGAAGAGTGGAATAACCGAACCACGAGAGGCCATCACGTTGCCATACCGTGTTGCAGAGAATACGGTCCGCTCATCATTTAGGTTCCTTGACTTAGCGACCATCAGTTTTTCCATAAGTGCCTTGGACATACCCATCGCATTGATTGGATACGCCGCCTTGTCGGTACTGAGTACCACCACCTTCCTTACTTCGTATCTTTCAGCAGCCGTTAACACATTTTCAGTTCCCATAACATTGGTCTTTACGGCTTCCAGTGGGAAGAATTCACAAGATGGAACCTGTTTTAAGGCAGCAGCATGGAAAATATAATCGACTCCTTTTACGACTGTATTTACACCATTGGGGTCACGTACATCACCGATGTAGAATTTTACTTTGGGGTGGTTCAATCGCTTCCGCATATCATCCTGTTTTTTTTCATCCCGACTGAAAATCCGGATTTCCCTGAAATGATCTGTATGCAGGAAACGGTTTAGGACGGCATTGCCGAAAGAGCCGGTACCACCGGTAATAAGTAAAGTTTTACTTTCAAACATATTGCTTTAATTTTCCTTTAATATGCTATCCACAAAATTATAAAAGTCGCCCCATCCCTGATTGTTTTTCATGATTAAGGGGCTAAACCGCTTTCGCTCGCACATGGCTTTACTGATTGCTATTGCCCAATCCGATGTGGAGTGCGGCTTTACAAATTCGGCTCCATTGTAACCCTCCAGTACCTCCCGGGCATATTCCAGGTCGGCAGCTAAGACCTTCAGGCCAAAAGAAGCACCCTCCATCAGAGGCAAACCGTATGTCTCGAGTACACTTGGAAATACTAGAAGGTCGGCATTGCGATAGTACGTGAGTACTTCTTCCTGCTTCAATTTACCTGTAAAAGTGAAATATTTTTCCAGTCCATACTCTCGTATCCGCCTCACGAACGAAAGCTTTTCATCAGCTTCACAGGTAAAAAACACCTGGAGTTGCCCAGGACTCAACGTCCGGTTCACATTGGCAAGCTGGTGAATGGCCGCAACGATCTCCGCGTGGTTCTTATTGATAAAGGGCATGGCAGGGTAAAAAATACGAAAAGGCGCCCCTTCTTGTCGGTCGGTGGACGCTTCGGGAACGTCGCCGGCACAAAGGTGAATGTCGGGGCGAATAATGCGGATACTTTCCTGCCGGGCGTTAAACAACCTCATCACGCCCTTTTTTATCCAGGTTGTCTGAACAACGAAGTAGGTGCGGGGAGCCATCAAAATCCGGGTGAAAACCGGATATATCCATTTATACATCCAGAAAACCCTTTCTTCGCGGTCAAACATATTCCAGCGGGCCTTGCTGAACGGAGCTGGTTGATGGTAATATATAAGCTGGGGCACTGTTGGGTCGAATTTCACGCCCATGTTCTGAAACGAAATAATAAGTGCTGGCTTGATCCCCCTGACCTCCGCCCATTTCCTGACTCCTCCGAAGTCCCATTTAATCCTGTCGAGATAACCTTGCTTCTTCAGCGTCACGATCTCAATACCCTTACCCAGAAAATCGTTCATTTCCATGGAAGTAAACACATATACATTGTATTTGTCCTTATTGAGTACGGCAGACAAAAGGAACTGTGTCAATATATTCAAAGCACCACCTTCTACAGCGGCTGTGGCATTCACTAAAATATTCGGGCGGTCCTGTTTCAAGAAGTTCTGAGATTAATAATTTCCGAAAATATGGTTTTAACAGGGGGCAATTTACTGCGAATTTATGGCAGATGGGTGTTTTTTCTGTAGGGTATATATGTTAATTATTATATCCATACGTGTCAGAGTTCCCGGAATATTCTTTCAGAACAATAATGTCCATCACTTTCGTTTTCCTCCTAAACTAGTTCACTTCGGGTCTGGAATGTGGGCACACCACTTTGCATTCAGGGTTTACATGGCTTTGATTTCATAGTAAACGTAGTAAATATGAAGGATTACGGTTCTTTTGGTCAGAAGCGGATCATTTTCGACCTGATTGTATATTGTCCTCTGTTTTTCATGTATTTTGGGGTTAAGTAGGTATCTGTTACTTCTTTGAGCCCTTCACCTGTTTGAAGACGGGTATCAGTGGCTTTAACGACTTTTTGCCTTGCATTATTATTATCCCTGATCAAGGGGCGGCTTTCCAGTAATATTTTGGTGATTTTAAATCCAGAGGGGTATTATATTTCCTTCAAAATTCTAGCAGGACTTCCTCCGGCAACTACTTGCGCGGGGATAGACTTGGTGACAACAGCCCCAGCGGCAACTACACTGTTATAGCCAATGGTTACACCGGGGAGAATTATGGCATTAGCCCCGATCCAGGCCCCTTGTTGTATAATGACAGGCTTTACTTCATCATGGCCCTGATCGATGATAAGGCGGAATCTGTCTTTGAACGCATGATTAGATACATATATATGGACCCCGGCCCCGATTAAAACGTCGTCCTCAATTCTGACACTGACAACTCCTGCTGGTGCAGTTCCATGGATATGGGTGGCTGGACGGATAACTACCCGTTTGCCTATTGATATATTCGAGCAGCCTACTATATAACATCCCGGTCGGATAGAAGCGTTATCGGCGAAAAAGTGGAACTTTTGTTTACATAGCTTTATCATTCTACTTTGAAAATGTAGCCTCCAGTGTGTCAAGGGGATATCCGGCCCGAGCCTGTCCGCTTTACGCCAGAATTTCCAACGATTATATATTTCTCTAATCATAAAAATTGTTAAAAAGTATAAATGATATTGTAAAAGAATGATACAATATTAACAAATTCGTTGAATTATGAACGCTCGGCTCGTTACACGCCTGGAATGTGGACGAGTTTTAGATGGGGAATTTCCGGGAAATACTCTAGCGCGAATGATCCTTCATGTAAGATGGTTAATTCTGAGCAATTGAGAAGAATGCCCTGTATGAGTATTTCCGCAGGAATGAAATGTTCAACTACAAGGTCGAAAAGCTGATGGATAGTTTCAACCCTATTGTGCGGATGAGGTTTGATCACTTTTAGGTCGCAATTTGAATCTGACAGATATTTTTCCAGTTCGGGATGGATCCGCCACGGTGATATGTATAATACTACGCGCTTGCTAGCAAACAACTTCCCTTCAATACTTGTGTTATATAAGACCTTAATTTCAGGTAATGACTGCAGGTGCGTAAAAAATGGCTGACGGAAAGCCAAAATAGGCTTAGAACTGCTTATGTTCTTTCTAAATTTTTCAGGCTGGTACAGATAGAGGCCTTTATTTGCATGATGTGCGCCTACCCAATTTTTTAATCCCAACATCTTTGCAGCGTAGATCTTGACTTTTTCGCTAAAAGTGACAGGTTTACGAATGAAACTATATGACGCATATCCTTCCTCATAAGTATAAAGGGAGATGGGGGCCAGCCTGGAAAGGTAAAAGCTTAAATTGATCCCGAAATCCGAATCAAGGTACATGCGATCGTAGTCAGCTTTATGTGCCAAAACATAACGTACCGCATCCAGCTTCGTAGGAAAAAGCTGCACTTTCCCCCAATAATTTGAATGCTCTTCCACGATTTGCCTGAACGTTTCTACCTTATGGAACTGGTTAATTAGGAAACATTCCCTGAAGCCATCATCCGGGATATTCGTTGCATTAATATACTGAATTGGCTTTGTTATGATAAAGGCGCTTTTTTTCATCTCTAATTGTTAGTTGTTACTGTTAACTTCCATTTCTGTAAAACCGTTCGCGGATATCATCTTCCTGCCGGGTAAAATAAGTATGATATGGGAAGTAGCGATGATAATTATATTCAGAAATACGGTTGTCGATCGTAAAATGCCAAGAGACAGGTCCGATCGCTGCGGCTAATACAAAAGCCACTGACGCCAGGAACTTGAAGCTAGGCTCCCGGAACCGGGCTACAACCAGACAAATAGCTTCTCCCATATTAACAAGATAAAATATGAAGAGATAATTCAGTAACCTGTCTATCACGGGAATAAACATACTCATCGCGCCAAGAATCAAAAACAGCTTCGTGAAAGGCAGGAAGCGGGTATTGCTTTTCAGAATAAATTGATGGGTCACGAGAACAATAGCGGGGAAAACGACGTTTTTCAATAAAATGCTCAATGCAATGCCAACATCTTCCCGTCCGAGGTAAACGGATAGTTTGTATGCTATCCGCTGATTTACCATGATAAATTGTAGCGAATTTAAAATAATATCATTCACAACTCGACCCAGAACGGCCATCAAAATAATCGAGATAACTAGCAATTTCCCTACATTCTTCCTGGCCAATGCCAAGAGTGGTGGCAAGAGGAATGCCAGTAAAGCGGATGAATGTATGAAAAAGCAGGTGATTGCGACGAGGTAATATTTTACCCATTGCTTCCGTTCCAGGTAGGGATATGCTAACAGGAAAACTGCCACCGCAAGAGATTCGCGGACGGTTTCAAAATTGAAGAAAATGAAAAGCGTAAAGCAATACAGCAGTATCGGTGTGAACGTCCAATAGGAATACCGGCGCATGAACAGCAATATCGCCGAGTTGACGATGGCAGTATGAAACAGGTGAAGCCACATATAGCTGTTCGTAAACGTCCGGAAAGTGGCGGTCATGATTACCCACAACGGATCTTCCCTTGAATCGCCAATATAGTCCAAGTCAAGCGTATAAAGCGTAGGGTATTGCAGAAAATCCTCGGAATACCTGATATGATCAATCCCGACTCGGTAAGCGAGACCTGCAATAAGGACCAGCATTCCTAGTAAGGTAAAGAAGAAAGCATTCTTCCCTTCCTTCACATGCATAATATCATATGCATAGATCAGGAAAAAAAGAAGTAATATGATAGTGAGGTAGATCATGGTTTTTTGGAACGTCTATTTATGAATTGTAGCAGGAAAACACGTTCCGGCCAGGCTATAAATATAATAAATGCCGTCATCAATAGAATTTTCAACAGGATGGCGAGGTAAAACGGAGCAATATTGTATAACTTGAACACGGGAATACTGAAGAAGAAGAAGCCCAGCAACGGTACCAGCAGCTTCGACGGCGGTGTTCCGTAGTGCCGGATGACAAATTTGTTGATTCCCCAGGCTGCGGCTGCCATGATGAAGTATGAAATTGCGAACGAGATCGCGGCTCCCGTTTGCCCCCAAACGGGAATTATGAACAAATTAAGTAATATGTTACTAGCCCCTGAAACGATTACTGTAACCGTGAGCCAGAAGCTTTTATATACAAAAGAAATATTTCGCATATATACGTAAGCGTATTGATGAAATACATATCCAAAAGTAAAAATCGGGATAAGTCCCAGCGCTCCGGTAAATTCTACCGAGGCCAGAATCATACCGATTTCCTTGCCAAAAATAGAAATCCCCATCGCCGTAAGCAGCGTAAAACGAAGTATTCGCGAGATTTCAAGATCGTGCTGTACATAGTTCTTCGCCTTCATATGTTCAAAGTAGTAGGGTGCCCAGGCCTGATGGGTAACTACTGTGACGATACTCACGATACTAGCGATTGTCAGGGCCAAGCTATAATATCCCACGGTGCTGACGCTCGTTTGCCCCAGGGTAAGTTTTCCGAATTGCTCGATAATGACACCTGAAAGTGCATACGGTATAAGGGGAACGGAGTAGCTGAATATGTATTTCACAAACTCCGGCCTGAATTTTAGCCTGGTAAATTTGCGGATGTTGAAATACCAATAAACTATCATCAGTGTGCCAGCCATTAACAGACCCAGAATCTGGCCCAGGTACTTCTTTTCCCGAAAAATGAAAATGAAAAGCAGTGCAAATGCAAATCCGAGATAGACTCTGCATAAAGATGACATAGCGATTTTACGGCTCATCTTCATAGGACCGTATATCTGGTCAAACATAAGGCCGATGATGTTTACCAATGCATAAGGGATCAGCAGATATACAACTTCTTTATCAAGGTTCACCAGTTGTCCTATCCATTCTGCGTTACTGAAAACTATTACGGAGTTAATTAGGAACACTAGCGAAGAAAGTATCAGAGAAGTTCCCACGAATTCTTTGAAATCGTCATCGCTTTTCCGGTCCCAATAATAACGGCTAACCGACTGGTCGATACACAATGTCAGCAGATTGGAAAGTATGCCGGAAACCCCAATGAAAATACTTACGATACCGTAATCATGCGTCGAAAGGATGCGTGTATATATCGGTATGGATATGAATGCAAGCGCTTTAGTCGCAAGATTGGCAGCCAGGTAATTTGCTCCATGTTTCAGTATTTCTTTGAAATTTGCCAATATTATCGATAGATATTTTGATGTAAAAGGATATATTTTTCAACTTCATGCCATTGATCTCCACCTTTCAGACTGAGCGGGGAGAAGTTGGATGCCGGGGCGACCTGCGAAGGGCGCAGCATGGATCTTAATCTACGTATGTTTGACAAGTTTTTGAATTTCTGAATCATACGTCCGGCCGGGCTGAAAAAACCAGGCCGCAACCGTTCCACGTATATTTGGATGGCCTCTTTTACCGATGCGACCGCTTCTGGCATGAAAATTCCATTCGTACTGGTAAGTTTGTTGGCCAGCATCCCATAGAAGTCAGCTAGTTCGCTTTCATACTTCTTTTTGGTCAGGATTTCCAGCATTGTATCTGTTAACGCAGCTGCCGAACCGGGTATGTTCTCACGAGAGGCATAATAAATCGGCGCGATGAGATGTTTACCATCGATCGCAGACCAAATTGAAATATATAATTCCAGTAGTACCAGATTTCGTATGCGTGCTTTATCGTCTTTCATAACGGAGGTTATTACCTGTTGAAAAACGGATGATCTGAAAACGCAATAGTAATATTGGAAATAATTCGACATCAGCGTTTGCATCCTCTCACCTGCGTCGTGCATATTCAGATCAATATTTGTCGTAGATGCGTATCTGATGGCCGTACTGATCTTACCATCCCGGAACGAAAAATCGGTAAATATGCCTTGGCCCGAATTGTAGGCGGGGTTTTGTCTGAGATGATCTATAATATTGGCTACCGCTGCAGGTACAATGAAGTCGTCGTTAGCACACATGAATACGAATGGAGTTTTGATCAGCGGCAGTATTCTATATAGTTTTTCCGCCAGGGGCATTCCCGGGTAATGACGATAAACGATTCTGTCTTCAAATTCGTGGAGGAAAGGGAAGACTGCCTCGGAAGAATCGGAAACGATAGTCCGGATGCCGGAAGCACAGTAGTATTCCAACAGTCTTTTCAGGTGATGTGGCCGTTTATGCTCTGGTATGATGACGGTGACGAATACGTCTGGCATTTTAATTCTTCTAATTGATAAATATTAGTAGCCGGCTATTTTGTTGAAAACGGACTTGATGTGACTTAACTGTTCCTGAATCGTGCAGAAGCGGCTATGTTCTTTCTCCACGAAGGCTTTAGTTTGCAGGTAAAAGCCGGGTTTGTAAGCGGTATCAAGAGTGTTGTCAAATTCCATCGGTACTACGTCCACCCTGCCTTTCAAAGTCGTAAACAGCCCTTCCATAGGCATTAGGATGAGTTTGCGGTGGAAGGTGTTAAATACAATGCTCCAGCGGCCGGCAGATTCCCAGTTGGCCTCATAGGAGAATAGTGCTCCACTTTTTGCTTTACCTGCGCCTGTAAAGACAGACGCAGTGGGATGCCAGGAAAGGTTGCCGCTGCGGAAGCTACAGAATTCTTCGGGCCATCCGCCTACGAAAAAGGCTGTATCAGCTACATGGGTACTGTTTCCAAGGAACCAGTGACGAAGTATTTCAGCCGGCCGCTCGATCTCCGCGATCCGGTGGCTCCATTCGGTAAACTCAAAGTGGAATGAAGTTAGCCCGCCATCTTTACTGATTACATCCTGTGCTTTCATTACAGAACCATAGAAGCGTCGGTTATATGCTATCAGGGCGTGGACGTTGTGTTGATCGCAAAGCGCGGCCAGTTCAGCGATTTCACTTTCATGAAGGCCGCCTGGTTTTTCAATCAGCAACTGGCTGATTCCCGCGGCGATCAGCGATTTACAGGCAGGCAGCAGTTCCCGGATACCGGTTGCTACAATGGCGGCATCTGCCATTTGCGGATTAGTAGACAAGAATTGATCCAGACCACCGCTAACAGCTTTGAAACTGGTATTCACTTCAAATTTCTGCGCTTTTTCTTCGCTGCGGCCAATGGCTATAAATGATTTGCCCAGTTCATGGAGGATCCGTGCATATTCTTCTCCGATCCCCCCAGTACCTATTATCCAGATGTGTTGCATACTAAAATAGTGTAATGATCGATTAACCTTACTTACGTAATGGGACAAAACGTCCCTTTTTCGCCGGAAAGGTCATTATATAATGCAATTGCTGGCTCAAGAAATTGCATATGGAGTTTTGACGAAGCATCGAAAGGTGTCAGGTCACATTCACCCTTTTGCAGTATCAAATCTGCAGTGATACCTGTAAGTTCGCTCTGGAATAGGAATGATATCGGCGTTTGGGTGGCAGGCTCGCCAGACTTTCGGTGTTCCATTAATTTACCCGATTCAAATAGGGTAAACTCCTGTTCTGTCTGCCTGATGCGGACTACGGGTGGTTCGTTTCCCATCATGTCCGAAGTTAATGTAATGGAATGGCCATTAGGGGTACTTCCCGAAAGGGTCCCCCCAAACTCTATGTAACCATCTCGTTTGCTGCGGTACAATTGCCGGTCTAATTTGGACAGATCGATGGATACGGCCGTTTCTCCCACAAGGCATGAAAAAATATCAATGAAGTGTATACTGTTGCAGCCAAGTCCCCAATTTCCTCCGTTCACTTCGAAATGAACAGGCGATCCGGAAGTTAGCATCGAGGGCAGTTGCTTGTAGATCGATTGTGCTCGCCGTGCGCAGTTAACCCATGCCTTGATACCGCGTTGTTGCAACAGAGTGTTAATTGGTTTATAATCATTTATCTCTGGGAAGAGGAACTTCTCAAACAGAATGTACCGGGGTGCCATTGTAGCCAGCAACTCCCGGGTAATTTGGGCTCTCGGACGGGAGCTGGTCGCAATAATAACCAGGTCCAGTTCCTTAGGAAGCTCAGCTATAGACTTGTGAAACGTTGCTGTAACGCCAGCAGTAGAGTGCATCTCTGCAAATCCTTTCTGTGCCTGTTCAAGTGACGCTTCATTAGGATCTACAATGTAGACCTTGGCGGATGCAGACATCCGCGACAAGCCCTGCAAATGTCTCGTCCCTAGTTGCCCGGCTCCTATCAATGCGATATGATAATTCATAATGGCTTACTGTTTTAAAATAATGTCAAATTGCAGTCCAACCTCCGTCTACCGCAAGATTTTGCCCTGTAATATACGCCGCATCGTCAGACAGGAGAAAGGCGACGGCTGGTGCGATATCAGCGGCCGTGCCAAGTCTTTTCATCGGTACTTTGTTCTCATAATGTTGGACGAATGACGCCGGCTGGTTATCCAAAATACCGCCGGGAGATACTGTGTTGACTCTTACCTGGTATGGCCCGAGATAAGCTGCCATATATCTGGTCAGATTGATGAGTCCGCCTTTTATAGCTGAATAGGCCGCGGGCATGGTCATCTCCGTTCCGGCATACACTGAAAAATCAGGCCCTACGATACCATATATTGAAGCTATGTTCACTATTGAACCGCTTTTAGCCACTTTCATTATCTGTGAAACCTGCTGGGAAAAATAAAAGTAACTGTTAAGTTGCCAGTCCACGTTTTGCTTCCATGATTCCAGCGGAATGCTTTCGAATTTAGTACCCCAGTCGCGAGTACGGGGGTATGCATTGTTGACCAGACCGTCTATTCTGCCAAATTTATCCATAATAGAATGGATGCTTTTATTTACAGACGATGGGTCGGTGATATCGCAATGTAGCAGACCTTCTTCCAGATCGGTAGAATGATGAATATCCGCGTTGATGGCAATAGCGCCTTCTTCGCGTAGTCTTTGCAGCATGGTACGGCCCAATAAGCCACTACCACCGGTTACGATGATAACTTTATTGTTAAGTCGGTTCATTGTCCAGTATTATTTTAAGTATGTCCACAGATTCCGTGAGGTTGTTCATTGGTTTTTCTTTGTCTTCCAATAGCTGATGGAAATAAGTTATCTGGTCTTCATATGTATCTAAAATCTTGAAATCGGGAAATGTGGCAATAATGCCGGTTCTTTCGTCGGAAACTGTATTCGCGATCAGATCTACCGTCCAGGTAGTGTCGTCAAATAGAATTTCGATGGTGCGTTTGGGTTTACGGCGGTAGTAGTTAAGGACGATGCTGACTGAAAAGCCCTTGTAGCCTAACCAATAATTGGCATAGTCTGCAGCTGGTATATCAAGAGATGATTGGTGAGTGACGACCAAGTGTTTTTTTTCAGGTATTCCCCAAAGCCAGCAGGTATAGTCCAGTTCATGAAAAAGATCCAGATGAACGCCACCGCCCTGTTCAGGGCATGCGCTGTACATCTCCCTCCACGCCCTTCCCGGCCGCCAGTCAGGCAAATATGAACCACAGTAAATGTTTACTTCGTTGATCTTAGCCTGGCGTTCATTTAGCTGTTCCTTTAGAAAGCGTATGCAAGGATGGAACCGAAGATTACATGCTACGTAATTAGGCAGCTGCCTTTGTTCAATATCCTCCAGCAATTGTGGTATACCGGCAAGTGTATGTACGGCAGGTTTTTCTATGAACAAAGGGATGTTCCGCATAGTAAGATCGCGAATCGTATCAAAATGCATGTGTGTTGGGTTACAAATGATTCCGAAATCAGGACGCCCTGGTAATTCATCGAACTGAAAAACATCCGTAACATCTTCTATTGCCTGTCCGCCTTTTCCCGAGCGTAGCGCAAATACCTTTGCCTGCGGTAACCGCACGCGGATAGCATGGATGTGCTTGGTGGCTATTGCTCCGAGTCCGACGATCAATATATTCATATACTAAAATCCAGTTTATTATTGCTGAGCAGGTAGTCCATGAACTCAAAATCAATCATATGGTCCAGATCGAAGCATGCATGTGGCATAACGTAAATCAGCGACCGGTCTGTAATGGGAGATTTTAGGCTAATATCAAAAAAATGCCTGCGGTACCAGTAGAACGAAGCGTTCAATTCGTATACTTTAGGCGCAGACTGGCGGGTGAGAGGCTTCTCGTCAGTCCCCTTCTTTACAATTGAAAAATACCCGTCTGCGGTGGGTTCCACCATATTGAAGTACGGATTCCTGTTTGCATTGTTGACGGAGAAAAGGGTCAGTGCATCTTTATCAGCCTGTATGATCTCCCAGGCAGCTTCCAGGTCTTCAAGCGTCCGCAGCGGAGAGGTTACATCCATATCCAACACCATTTCGTAACGGATACCAGTCGACTTTTCTGTTGCTTCAAGTAGATCACGGATAGTATCTATTTTTCCTGCAGAGTCTGAGGCGAGATAATCTGGTCTGGAATACCCGGATGCAAGTCCTGCTGCAGCGGCTACCGATCTGATCTCCCCGTCATCTGTAGATAAGGCGATATGGGCGCTGTACTTTTCTGCGAAACGCTGGGCGGTTCGGATGGTATACCAAATCAGCGGTATGCCGGCAACGGGTTTGATATTTTTGCCCGGAATTCCTTTGGACCCGCCTCTGGCACAAATGGTTACCAATACGTTCATATCTTGAATTTAATATGTTTAATGTCTTCCTGCGCTTTCAGGAAGTCCTCATGCCTTCCGATATCCTGCCAATATCCGACAATTGGATAGTGCGCGATTTTTTTTCCGTGTTTGATCATATCGTACATCAAATCGGTAGCGTTGTAAAACTGCTCTTGAGGTAGCAACGATTTTACGGAAGTATCAATAAAATATATCCCGCCATTAGAATAGTAAGTATATGTCGGTTTTTCTTTTATGGAAATAATATGATCGTTTTCAAGTTCAATGACCCCGTAAGGCACTTTCACATGATATGGAATACTGGCCATGCACATTTGCGCTTGACTTTCCTGGTAAAAGCGGAAAAAATCCTCGTAATCGATATTAGTAAGTATATCCGCATTCATTAGCAGCAGATGGTTATGCCGCGTCTGTTGAATGAGTGATAACGCACCTATTGTGCCTAAGGGTTCGGATTCTTCCACATAAGTAATGGAAATGTTCTTTTTACTGCCGTCTCCGAAATAATCTTTTATTTTTTCGGCTTGGTATTTTACGCAGATATAAAAATCTGTGATGCCAAAATAAATGAGCCTGTCGATATTATGTTCGAGAATAGGTTTATCACCTACTTTCAGCATAGGTTTGGGCATGGTATCAGTGAGAGGCCGTAATCGTTCACCCCGGCCTCCTGCCATGATAAACGCGGAGACGGGTAATACCGTCTGCAAATCATGTAGGTCGATGATACGGAGGATATGACCGGATTCGTTCAGCAATGGAATCATGCTGATATTGAGTCTTTTAAGTTGCTTCAGTAAGTCGATGTTAAGCGTGTTTTCCCGGGCTGACTTAAAGTTGTTGTTCATGAACTTCTCGATCGGATAGGAAATTTCCAGATCATGGAGTAATCCTCTCCGGATATCGCCATCGGTTACGGTACCAACAAGCCGTCTATCCCCATCGGTCACAAAGAGAGTTTTGTTGGTAAGTTCCGGAACAGCGTCCAGCCTTCTTAAAGCTTCTCTGGCAGGTTGTTGGGCCTGGATCAGGTATATATCAAGATTTTCCATTCAAATAATTTTTTAAATGCCCTACGATCAAGTTGGCGGTATCGGGGTGGAAATAAATATTCAGACCGCCATAAGGCGCTTTCTTCAGCAATTCCTTGGATAGACTGATGATGCTATCTTTTTCAGCAGGAATATGGAATACGTTATCGGAAGTAGCACGGCCTTCCTGACGGTTGCCAATATCGATTACATATTTTCCAAACGATGCGGCTTCTATAATGCCGCTGGAAGAATTGCCAATAACAAGGTGGGAGAGCTGCAATGCAGAAAAATAGCCTTGTGTTCCCATATTTTCCACTAGATGGAACTGAGGGTTCGAACGTGCGAACTGTAAATAGACCTCACGCATTTCATTCCCGGAGGTATCTGCATTTGGCATAGTTATGATAGTCTGCAAGTCCAGGTCCACAATTGCCTGGCACAGGATTTTAGCATTGGCAACATTGAACTCGGGGGATTTCGTTTCCGGATGAAAAGTTACGAGCAGCGTAGTTTTTGTCATATCTACTCCGAATCTTTCCTGGAATTCTCCGGGCGACAGGAGTGGTGTCTGACCAATGTTTTGGAGGCTAAGTGCGCCTACATTGTAAGCAAAAGGTGTACCACCGGTAATCTCAAGGACTTTTTTCCGATAAGCTTCAGTAGAGGTGAAATGGAGTGTGCTGAACAGGGTGATAGAATGTCGCAGCACGTCATCGATCGCACCTAAGGTGGTTTCGCCGCCGTGTAAGTGCGCAAAGCAGATGCCGAAAGCTACACCTGCTGAAACGGCCGCAAACATTTCGAATCGATCGCCCAGGCAAATGACGATATCATAGCGGTCCTTGTTTTGTTCCCATAGCTGGGAGAATTTTACCTGGGTAAGCCCCATTGCTGTAGCGATCGCTTCCGGTGTGTCTCCGGTAAGCATGGAGTACACCTCGGCATCGATAGGGAAACCATCTTTACGGATTTGGTCGATGGTATGCCCGTGGAACCAGGAATTGTGGGTACCGAAAACGATAAGCCCCACCGTGGTACCGGGGGTATCCTGAAGCTTTCTGATCAGGGGGAGATAAATACCATAATCGGCCCTGCTGCTTGTAAGTATTGCTATTCTCATTCGAAATGGCTGTAATCAAATACGGTATCGGCTTCTACATCATGTATCAGTACTTTCCCTATAAGTGTATCCATTTTCATGGGTGAAATCCCCGTTCCGGGACGCTTCATGACCATGTCTTCCGCCATAATCCGGTGGCCTTTGGGCAGGTCCCTGACTGAAACGATGCTCTTCCGGGCAATGGCCTTGTTTTTGAGTTCCGATGCCGATGGAACTTTCTCTCCCGATCCGGATACAGCCAGTTCTATGTTGCGGATCGCATCGACCATCGCTTTTAGTTCGGCTGGTTCCAGGGAAGCCTTGTGGTCCGGCCCTTCCATATTCCTATCAAGGGTAAAATGTTTTTCTATGATAGTAGCTCCTAATGCAACTGCAGCAATAGGTACTTCAATTCCAAGCGTGTGGTCTGAATAACCGATAGCGCACCCGAATGTGTCTGCGATATTCAGCATCGCTTTTAAATTGACGTCCTGCATCGGCGTCGGATACTCTGTGTTGCAATGTAAAATGGTAATATTGGCTGGAACTGCTCCTGCTTCCTTCAGTGCATTAATCGCATCCTGTATCTCTGTTGTGTCCGACATACCGGTAGAAATAATTAGCTGAGGGAACGACTTTGCCATATGTCGCAGGTAAGGGAGATTGGTGATTTCACCAGATGGGATTTTACCGATTTCGACATCGAGCTGTTTCAGTAAGGAAATACTCTCCTCATCAAACGGTGTTGACAGGAACCTGATCCCTTTTATTTCACAGTAAGATTTTAATTCATAATGGATGGCTTCATCCAGTTCCAGCTTTTTCAGCATGGTCAGCTGGTTTTCTTCTGCATTTGTAGTGGCTTTCTGGTAGGAGGCCTTCGAAGCGTGTGGGCTGGCCAGTTTGCTTGCTTTGAAGGTCTGAAACTTCACATAATCAGCTTTTGCCGCAGCCGCGACGTCTATCAGTTGTCGGGCTAACCCGATGTCGCCGTTGTGGTTTACTCCTGCTTCTGCTATGATGATAGTATTTGGCATCTTTGAATTATTTAATTTTTTGGGCCGGAACTCCAACGTAAACCCCGGCTTCGTGAATGCTCCGGTTTACAAGGGCAGCTGCGCCTACCACGGTGCCTAAAATTACATATACCTGCTGGTTAAGCGTGGCATGACTCCCGATGAAGCAGGAATTTCCAATTTCACAGTTCCCGTTCAGGATCGCACCTGTTGAAACGTGAACGTGTGATCCAACCCGGCAATCATGTTCAATAATAGCCCCGGTGTTGATGATACAATTGGCTCCAACTTGTGCATCGGCATTTATCACAGCTCCGTGCATGATGATCGAGCCTTCACCGATACTGCTGTGCGGAGAAACCCTTGCAAACGGTGAAATGACGACAGGGAAAATGGCTCCGGCTGCTTTAAGGTGATCAAACTGATGAGTGCGGGCCTGGGATGCACCCACCTGGCCTATGGTCACCATGAAATTATACCCTTGTTGTATATAGGATGCCGCGTCAGAATCGGTCCCTACAATGGGGTAACCCAATACGGATTGGCCTAACCGGGAGGGAGCATCGAGGATGCCATGTATGATGTATTTGTCCGTAGATTCAATTACCTCTATACATGCCTTGCAATGCCCTCCTCCTCCTATCAATATTAATGCTTTGCGCGTCGTCATATATAGTAAGATATTCTATGCTATCACTGAGCTGGGGATGTTCACCAGTCTGTTTGACAACCATTCTGAGTTTATCAGTTCGGCAGGGCAATAACAGTTTTCGTACATCCGGAGCTTATGCATTAATTGCCAGGCTGGCCGAGTCATTACTTTTGCGGCATTGGAATCCTGTAAAAATGCTTCCTTGTCTTCCGGATTGGGAAAAAGGATGGTATTTAGCCAGTAATTAGGCAGGGAATCCCTGATTCCATATACAAACTCCACTTTTGAACCCAAGAAGTAATCCCGGTATTGACCGGCAAGTTTCCGTTTGCTGGCGAGGAATGTGTCCAACTGCTCTAGCTGGGCGCAGGCAAGCGCTGCATTGAGATTGGGCATGCGATAGTTGAAGGCGACCTCATCGTGAACAAATTCCCAGGCATGCGGTACCTTCGCGGTAGTAGACAGATGTTTTGCTTTTTGGGCAATCGCTTCATCATTGGTGATGATGGCACCACCACCGCCACAGGTCACGATTTTGTTGCCATTGAAACTGAAAACGCCCATCAAACCAAAATTACCGGTATGAATTCCTTTATAGTAACTGCCTAGCGATTCTGCAGCGTCTTCCACAAGAGGTATCCGGAATTCGCGGCATATTTCTGCTATTTCATCAATTCTACCCGGGAATCCAAATGAATGCATGGGTATACACGCTGTCACCGGATTGCCTGTTACTTTATTAATGCATCTCCCGTTTTCTATTTTGACGTGCTGCTGTAAAAAGGACGACAAAGCGGCAGGCGACATGCTCATTGTGTCCTTGTCCACATCGATGAATACAGGACGGGCACCAATATGTGAAATAGCATTAGCCGTAGCTACAAACGTGAGGGATTGTGTCAGCACTTCGTCTCCAGGCTTCACTCCGGCCACAATCATAGCCAGGTGCAATGCCGTGGTTCCGTTTGTAATCGCCACGCAATACCGGGCACCGGTGGCTGTCGCAAGATCAGCCTCGAACTTGTTTACGAACGGGCCTACGGAAGAAACAAAAGTTGAATCAATCGTTTCGTTCAGATATGCTTTTTCATTACCATGAAACACGGGAGCGTGCAGTGGAATAAATTCGTTGTCAGTTCTGAAAGTCTTTCTGATAAAAGCTATGATAGCGTCTGATGACATAAAATGGATATAGTTTGCGGAACCGTAGCCCCTGTCGAAAATGTTATTTCATGACGTTCAGGTAGATCCTTCTCAATATCAGTATCCCGATACAAAGAAATCCCGCGATTAACCCGCCGATAATCATCCCTTTAAGCTTACCGAACTTCAGTATTTTCAGCGGAAGTATTGGAGAATCAATTATCTGTATAATAGGAGTTTCCTGGTTCATAGACATCCTGCTCATTTCCAGGTGCTTTACTACCTCTCCATACATGGTTTGCAGCACTAACTTGTCTCTCATTCCCAGCTCCTCCTTGACCTGCGCGATATTCCTTACGGGATTCATATTAACATCACGGGTTTCGGCTACAGAATATGTCTTGGCGTTCAGTAAACTAAGAATGCTGTCAGCCTTGGCCTGCAGCTTGTCTACATTTGTTTGGGAACGTTTTATCTTTGTAGCTACATAAAAATCAGTCGCTTCGCGTACCAGTACCTCTGTGAATCGTTTGGAGTACAGCTCGTCGGGGGATACGCATTTAACGGATATGAAGCTGAGTTTTTTGTCTGGCTTGGAAACGACCAGTTCCTCTTTTACGATTTTCTTACGAAATTCGTTAAGAAGACTGTCTTGCGATAGCGTAAATTTCTTACGGTCCAGAATGCTGGGGAATTTGATATCTCTAAGCTCTGGTTTTTCGGCCCATTTTTCCCGGAATTTGTTGATCCGGGTGTATTCGTCTGCGAGGCTATAACCTGGTTTTGTGGAACCAGGCATAGGCGATAGTAGTGTGCGTTCTATCAGCAGCCGGGATTTAAGGAACTCCAGGATATTGTCGTCAGAAAAAATGCCTGTACCGGCCTGTGATCCCAGGTCGAAGCCCATTTGGCTGGCGATCCCTGCATATCCGGCAAGTTGGCCTCCTGAATTATTTTCCAGTACGAAAGTTATCTCAGATTCATATTTTTTCTCGACAGACAAGGCGTACCAAAATCCCAATCCAGCTCCCAGCAAGCCAACCGGCACGATGGTTTTCCATTGGCTTATGAAATATTTTAACCAGTCGATGATCTGCAGGATGATATCCTTGAGGGAAACCTGATGCTGTGCTTCATTTTGTGTATTTGCAGAATGTTCCATTTACATTCGGTTATATAACCTGCTACCAGGCAGTTTATTTCGTTTTATCGATAATCGTGAATAGTATGAGGGCAAGGCTGGCAATGCCGGTTGTAATGCCGATGGCTTCTTGTGTATTCAGCCCTCGGCCTTCTTTCTTGGCGGGGACGTAAATCTCCGCGCCGGGCCGGATCTTTGGATGACGATTAAAGAACAGTACTTTATGAGTGCTTTTCACATCTCCATTAGCATAAACAACATAAGCCCTTCTTTTCAGAGCGTTGCTGGTATATCCGCCCGCACCGCGAATGTAATCTCTGAAATGTGTGCTTTTATCGTAACGCACCTTTTTCGGGAAATACACCTCGCCGAACAGTTGCACGGATTGCAATTTTTTTGGAATACTGATTATATCTCCTTCCTCCAGGAAAAGATCAAACTTGCTGCCTGGATGTTTGATGATTTGTTCCAGGTTAATGCCAAGTAGTTGTTCTTTTCGTTGAACAGTACTCTCCAGACGTTGTACGGCAGCACTATCTTTCAGGGAATTAGCGAAGGTTTTGAGCTTGAGTGCCAGTAAAAGGCTATCAGATTCGTTGATAAAAGTTTTGCGCAACAGCACCGCACCTGCCGGATATGCTTCTGTCTTAAGTCCGCCGGATCGTTTCATGAGGTCCGAGATTCTTTCCTTCTTCGAGTAGATAGTATAAGAACCGGGGTATACCACCTCTCCGTCGATCGAAACATTTGTCTGTTCCATATAGGTGGGCGATTTCCTGACATAGACCTCATCGTAAGGTTGGAGCAGAAATTCCGCCGCATCCGGTGTCGAGCGTAGATCTGACTTTACATCAAACTGCTGAACGATAACATTGAGTGAATCGGCTGGATTATAAGGTTGTCCGGTGCGGATTCTCCGGGAGATTTCCACGCGGCGGGGGGAGGCTCCTTCCTGCATGCCACCAGCAAGGAGGATAAGATCTTCAAGTTTCATACTGTCGGCAAAATCAAAATAACCACCTTTATTTACGAGACCGGAGATCTTGACTTTGTATTTTTGCTGCAATTGCACCTTGCTGAAAATAACTACACTATCTTCCCGCTGTAAAGTTATCTTTTGCTGGCCTTTCATAATTTCATCTACATTGAAGTTGAGGATAGACGGTGTATAATCTGCCTTCATTCTACGAATAATGCCACGGGAAAGAGATGCCACTTCCATGAGTCCATCAGCTTTCTTAATCAGGTCGAGCAAGGTCATGTCTGGTTCCAAGGCAAAATCGCCAGGATGGAATACGGCGCCGGTTATAGACACCCTGTTTGAAAAGCGGTCAATAATGCCATCTATGAAGTACTTGTCTCCGGTTCGGGGAATGAATGTTCCAGTTGTTCCCTGGGGAACGTTTACCATTTCTCTTTCTTTTGCATTTATACGGGACACCCTGATAAAATCGCGGTAGGATAAATCCGTAAATCCACCGGCGACTTCCAGAATGTTTTGCAGCGATTCTCCCTCTTTTACTTCATAAATACCTGGCCTTTTTATTTCACCGCTTAGCTCGATCCGCACTTTGTAGGCATTTACCTTGACAATGTCCTGATCCTGCAAAATGATGTTATTTGTGAGGTCTCCTTTGGTTAGGAAGTCGTACAGATCGAACGTAGTAATTATACTGCCATTTCTGATCACCTGAATATCTCGAAACGAGCCATTTTCGCTGGGACCACCTGAAATGTAAAGTGCGTTGGCTACGGAAGCTAGGCTGGGAACAGTATAAGTTCCGGGGCGTTCCACTTCACCAATTAGCAAAACCTGAATACTGCGGATAGTACCAAGTGAAACCTGTACAGAAGTGTTCCCGGATTTGATACCGCTGTAAATAGTGCCTAACTGTTTCGAGATACGTGATTTCGCCTCGGCAATTGTAAGTCCGTTTACATATACAGGTCCCAAGTAAGGAATCCGTATATAGCCTTCGGGACTCACGGTGAGTTTATGTTGAACTTCTGAATAACCATAAACGTCGATTATGATCTCATCGCCCGCAGCCAGCCTGTAATTCTGTGGGGTTGGCATTCGGAGGTTAGGTTCGAAAGTGAGATTTTTGTTGCTGAACAATTCTGCGCCGAATATTTTTTTCCGGGTGGGTGAAACGGGTTGGATATGACCGGCGGATTCATAAGTCATGTCTTCCATATCAATCCCTCTACCCGTTTCATGAGATTCGGGCGGGCGCTTGTACTCCAGGTCTTTTTCGAGGTTTAGCGAGCGGATGCGCTCTTTCAATTTCGCTACTTCGGAAGAGGGGATGCCCTTTTGTTGGGCGAAACTGTTCAATTGGCCCAAAGTTACCTTTTTGTTTTTCATATCTTCCACGATCTGGCGCACCTGATCATCCGACAGTTCTTCGACTCTGATCTGTTGGGGTTGCATGGACGGCGATATCTGGGCGACAGCGGCGCCAATACCTGAAAGAAATAGGAAAAAAATCAATAGTAACTTATTCATGTAACTAGCTTTCTCGAATAATAGTGTGCACTTTATGCAAACTCCCTGCCAACAAAGGGTTTACAAAAAATGAATGCAAATTTATCAAAAATAACACAAAACGCTTGTGAATAGAAAAACGGATGAAATGGTTACCGGGCTATAGTCGAGCGTCTACCGTCTGTCTATCAAGGACTGATTTGGTATCGAAAATAACCGTTTTGTCCCCCTTTCGCAGTTTCGAAAAGTCAATCTCCTGGAAAGCCCGGTGGCCGACAGCAAGGATAATGGCGTCATAAGTACCTTCTGGGGCATGAACGAGCGAAATCCTATATTCCTGCAGAACTTCATCCGGGTTGGCGTATGGATCATATGTATCCACGTCCATACCAAACTGGCGAAGTTCCCTGTGGATGTCTATCACGCGGGAATTTCGGATATCGGGACAATCTTCTTTGAAGGTGACCCCCAGAATAAGCGCACGTGCCCCATCCACCTTTTGCCCTTTCCGGATCATCAGCTTCACAACTTTGTTGGCCACAAACATCCCCATATTATCATTGACCCGACGCCCCGAGAGTATCACGGCAGGATGGTAGCCCAACGACTGTGCTTTATGAGCCAGGTAATACGGATCCACCCCAATACAGTGCCCTCCCACGAGTCCGGGCTTAAATTTCAGGAAATTCCATTTCGTTGCTGCTGCATCCAGTACATCGTGTGTGTCGATGCCAATTCGGTCGAAAATAAGGGCCAGTTCATTTACAAAACTAATATTGACATCCCGTTGTGCATTTTCTATTGCTTTGGCCGCTTCCGCCACCTTTATGCTGGGCGCCAAATGTGTGCCGGCAGTGATGATGGTCTGGTATAAGGCGTCTATCCGGCCAGCGGACTCAGGTGTGGAGCCGGACGTTACCTTCACAATCCGGGTCAGGGTATTTACTTTATCTCCCGGATTGATTCGTTCCGGTGAATAACCGCAAAAGAAATCGGTATTGAACCGGAGACCTGAAGTTTTTTCCAGAATGGGTACGCAAACTTCCTCAGTACAGCCAGGGTAAACGGTAGATTCGTAAATCACGTAATCTCCCATTTTTAATACTCGTCCTATCGTTGCTGTAGCATCGGACAAAGGACCGAGATCTGGCGATTTATATTCATCGATGGGGGTCGGAACAGTTATTATATAGATATTGCAGGCCGACAATTCTCCAGAATCGCCTGAAAACCGAATTCCCCGTTCAGCATTCGACCGGAGACCTGCATCGATGGCTGACTGCAGATCGGGCAAATGTACTTCCTGAGTATGATCCTCTCCGCGCGACAACTCGGTGATCCGCTCCAGATTGATATCGAAGCCAAGTACAGGGAAATGTTTGGCGAATTCGACGGCCAATGGGAGACCTACGTATCCCAATCCGATAATCGCAATTTTGTATGTCGGGTTAAAGCTCGAGTACATTTTTATTTCGGGAGCAAGTTAATACATTAAAAGTTAGTATAAAGCAAATGGGATATCCTTCTACACAGTGGTGGACAACTTCATATGTTGATTTTCTGGAAATTACATTTAGGGGCATTACGTCTGATTCGGGAAAATGGTTCAATTACTGGAAAATATTTTTTGCAAAACTACAAACCTTCTGCCACTCTTCTGCGTATATACTACAGTCGAAGCGTGGACTTTTTGTGTTATATTCCTATTTTCATATATTCATTCTTAATATTACCCTCCTCCTTTTAAACAGTTATTTGCCCCGTTAGCCATTATTGTCATGTGAAAAAATACGTCCCATACTTTGCATAATGCTGATTATGAAATTGTTAATGCCTGCTTTTCTGTGCCGATAACGAAAAAAAATCACTGAAATTGTTTGGAGTAACGTGTTATTTTGTTTAAATTAGTCTAACAAAAATTAAACAATATGTCATCCGCTGAATTTAACACCCTATTGCTCAGCAACGCTGACTTCCTAAAGCCCTTCGCCATAACGTTGACCAAGGACGCCGAATCCGCCAAAGATCTTTATCAGGAAACCATGTTCAGGGCGCTTTCAAACCAGGAGAAATACCTGGCAGGCACCAACATCCGCGCGTGGCTCTACACCATCATGCGCAACATTTTTATTAATAATTACAGACGGAAATCTAAACAACACGTTTGTTTTGACAATTCAACAAACGATTTTCTACTGAACACCCAGCAGGTTATCATCGGGAACCAGGCAGAAAGCGGCCTGAGAATCAAGGACATCCAATCATCCGTTCACCACCTCCCCGTCATTTTCAAGAAACCCTTCATTTTGTACCTCGACGGATTTAAGTATTTCGAGATTGCTGAAATTCTGGAAGAACCCTTAGGAACCATCAAAAGCCGTATCCATTTCGCCCGTAAAATGTTGAAAGCCCAGGTAGCCCGCTATTAATTTTTACTTATCGCCTGATTTCTACTTTCCATCTGCAAAAAATATATCCGCCTGAGCCACGGATATAATCCATCTGAACCAAGTCCCTAATTTACCTCTGATTGCATCTGCCCGATAAACGGTATCAGGAAAGCTATGCCCTGTCTCGCCATCTTTCCGGATTACCCGCCCTTCCGGTAACAGCTTTCGCATGCCTGATCGTACTTCCGCTGCCGGTAGGCCGCAGCCGGATCATTTTTTGTTTGCTTTCATGGGAGAATGATGTCAAAATGCCGGGAACTTGCCCTATTTTTATAGCCAAACTATCTCCGATAAGCATGACATTGCCCCCCGTCATCCTCGTCAATGAAAAAGACGAACCAGTTGGCACCATGGAAAAACTGGAAGCTCACCAGAAGGGCCTCCTCCATCGCGCATTCTCCGTATTCGTAATAAACGATGAAGGCCAGATGCTGCTGCAACAGCGCGCTGCCGGTAAATATCATTCCGGCGGACTATGGACCAATACCTGCTGCAGTCACCAGCTGCCAGGAGAAGAGACCTCCGTTGCCGCACACCGCCGCCTGGAAGAAGAAATGGGTTTCGATTGCCCGCTGGAAGAAATCTTTAGCTTTACCTACCGCGCCGAACTCGATAATGGACTCACCGAAAACGAGTTTGATCACGTATTACTGGGCAGATACAATGGCCCGGTACACCCCGATGCCGGTGAAGTACAGGCCTACCGTTATCTATCCCTCAACGATATACGTTCCCAGCTCGCCACCGCCCCACAGCAGTATACCCACTGGTTCCATATCGCCTTCCCGCAGATCGCAGCTTTTATTGAGGGGAAGCCGGCAGACTGATGCCGCGGCGGAACATGGTGCAGCATTCCCTGATGTAACTGATAAAATCATAATCACTGGCATTGAGCACAAATTCATATGTAGGGCGGTACCTGTTCATGAACATGATCAGGCTGTCGGCCGACAGCCCTGTTTGCCGGACCACCAGCTCCGCATTGTAGCGTTCATTTACGAATTGTGCCCGCTCATGATCTATGAGCCTTCGGCGGAATGTGCTTTTGGAACGATTGGAGGAGAAGGATAGCGCTTTGTACAATTTATGGATATTCACGCCTATACCCACCGGAGAGATCATGACCACTTCTCTGAAACGTGGCCGCCTGAAGTCGAACCCTGCCCTGAAATTCTCCCTGTCTGCCAACGAATCCAGTTGCCGCTTCCGCTGTTTTACTTCCACACCCGCCAGCTGTTCCACTTTCGGCTGGAGGTAAATACGCAGTGGCAGCATTGCCACAGTGGATGTCCAGGGGAGGTGCCCCATGGCCTGAATGATCAGGGTATCGCCCTGTTCTGCGGAAATTGTGAAGCGGCCTAGCGCATCGGTGAGGGTAGCAAGCTTGTTGCGGATGTTGGCAACGGAGGCGCCGGATAATGGTAAAGAATCGAGACCGTATACGGTGCCCTGGGCCTGCTGTGCCCGGGAGACGGCTGGTAACAGCAGCCATGTGCAAACAGTGAACAGGAACAGGGTACGCATCATACCCTGAAGATATCTCAGCCGTTTCTAACGAAAAGTTAAAAGATAGAAGCCTATTTTTCCCGGTCTGCCTTGAGCGACCGGATCATTTCTCCATATCCCATATGCCGCTCCAATGCGTTGAGCGATGCAGCTATACGGCGTGCCTTTGTTTCTTCGGTTTTAGCATCGTCGATCCACTTGGAGAAATAGCGCCTGTGACTGGGTGCCAGCGATTCGAAGAATTCCTGGGCACCGGGCAGGTCGGCCAGGCACTCCATGAAGTCCCCGTTCATTTCGAAGGGTTTAAGGTCCTCTTCCAGTTCCAGCAGTACGGAAGCTCCCTGCTTCTTCCCGATTCCTTTCCGCATAACGGCATTTACGGGCAGTATGAATGCCCCTTCACCTGCAGGGAGTAAAGATGTTTGTGTAATAGGATGCTGATCAATGAGACCTTTAACGCGGAACGACTGCTTCATGCCGGGTTTGATCTTTTCTGCGACAGCAGCAGGTATTTCCAGGTAGGTCCAACCGGTTTTATCGCCTGCATCGGCAAATTTCTTCAGGATGGCGGTGAATCGGGTCATGTGCCAAATTTCGTCAATTCTATTCAGTATCCATAACGCTGCCGGCGGTAATTACCGGCAGTATCGCGTTGGTATTGATGACGGATCTGGCCGCCTTTTACTTTCCGGTCGAACCTGCGGTATTCCACAATACTGGAATCTTTTTTTGTGAAGGTGATTTGGCCGGTGAGATCGATACTAATAGTATGCTCGTTGTTGATCTTCGGTGCATACACGGGGTAATGCGCGAAATCAATTACCATGGAGTCGAGGTATTGATATGAGATGTACAGGTAGTGGAAGCCGGCATCCCTCATGCTTTGCATACCCGTGCGGGTATAGTCACTATGATATTCGAAGGAAGCGAGATCGAAGGGGAAATGTCCTTTCTCTTTGGTGTAACGCTTTATAGCGCTGGAGAAGGCATAGGTGGGAAATATCTTCTTCTTTTTCTTCTTCTTTCCGATGGGAAGGCCTTCGAGTGGTTTGGAGGTGTCGAAGGTATGGGGACCACTGCTGCAGGCAGTCAGAAAGCAGATCATTGTCAGGTATAGTATGGCTTTGATCATATTGAGGGATTAATAATGCAATATTAACCGATCAACTGTTAATCAAAATCCAAAATATTTATTGCAATTGTGCAAGATGACAGGGGTCGTGTCCGAAGTGTCGGATGAAGGCGCTGCGAAGTTCTGATGGGGTTTCGAAGCCGCAGCGGATGGCGGTTATAAGCATTGATTTTCCATTACGATGCAGCAGGTGAAATGCGTGATACATCATCAGCATCTGATGGTAATCTTTGGGAGAGATACCGAATTCCTGTAAGAAACCATGCTGGAATTTGTACCGGCTGATATGAAATTGCTCGGTTAGTTCAATGAGATCGGAAAGGAGGCCCACATCATGGCGTGACTTGATAAATATTTCACGGAGGACTGATTTATCGCGGCGGGTAAGGCGTATATGCCTTTTGCTGCCTGCTATCCTGCTTTGCGTGGCTGCGGTAAGCATCAGATCGAGGCACACGCGGCGGAGGAAGCACTGTGCGGTATCACCGATGTAGCCACAGTGGATGATCTGGGTCAGTAGCAGATTTACGAGATCATTGGCGCGGAGTTCTACAGCGCGCTGGTTACCATGGAGCCAGCCCGCAGCTTTACCTGCAAGGGGTGTGAGCTGGGGCCAGGTGGCGGAAAGCCGGATAAGGTCTTCCGGCCGCAGCTCTGCCCGGAAGGAACAGTGGTAAACGTCCGCAGGCAGCTCGATAATAGTTTCTGCTCCCTGTATATCATGCACGGTGCCACAGCAAAAAGAGGCGTTTTTCTCCACTGCTTCGGCAGGCTTCACGGATTGCCGGACCTGTATAGAGCAACATGGCTCAGGGAGACTGGCGGGGAGCAGCATCATCGCTTCGTGGGTAATGATATCGTGGATACGGATGGTAAATGGTGGAGCGTGGATGATCTGGCTGATACGGTCGTGCACCTGGTCCCGAAAGAAGTGCTTTGATGCACAGGGTATCTGCAGCGGCCAGTAATCTTGTGGAATCTGGCGTAAGTCCAGTGCGGCGTCCGTAGAAAGGGTGGGCAGCCTCTTGGCTCCGGAAGGTGGTGTATAGGGAGGCGGCGCTGCATGGCGGTGCGGACTCGTTTCCAGCAGGAAGTAGCGATAAATATTCCGCATGTTGAGCCGGAAGTGGGGTGCGCCGTAATGGCGGGCTTCCAGCAGGTACATCATGCTATAGCGTTCGTGGCGGAAGAAGAGGTCTTTTAGCCGCAGGAATTCTGTTACTGAGTGCCTTGGTGCAGGATCTGTGTCACGTACAGATTCATACATCCGGATAAATGAGGGGTCTTCGTTCAACGTTACGTAACCCGGTGGGAAAGCGGGTGGCAGTGGATGAAAAAGAAGATCGTGCAGCAGGAGGGATACAAGATGTCGGACCGGCTTGCGCTTGCGCCGGGTTTGCCGCTGACCGGCCGGGCGTATCCAGCTCCAGAATTTCATGCATTGCAGGGTATGGAGATAAGCTGCATGGTAGTGAGCGCGATATTGTACTACCATATCTTCGAGCCATTGTTGCTCTTGTGGGGGCAATGCATTGGGCGGGATGTATGCCTGCAGGCTTTTCATACCAAGGCCCAGCGAGGTGAGAAGGTCGCTGCCGTTGGCCGTAATGCGTAGCAGCCCGGCGGTTTCCTTCAACAGTAAGTTCCTTTCCAGATGCGCCAACCCGCTTAATGCAATTGCCGTGGGTTGATTGCTTCCTGCCAGCGCCTCTTCCCGGGTACACATACCGCTACGCTCCAGCCATAAGAGCATATGGAGGTTCTCCTTCGAAAGGATACCGGCATACCTTCCGGCCAGCGGGCTACCCGGGGTTCTCATGACGACGGGTTTGCGATTGAGGGGAATCTGGTCGCATAAATATCAGAGGGGTGTGGCAGGTGAATAATTTCGGTTGATTATAATTATAGATGCACCCCGCACCTCTTGGGGGGAATAGGAGGCCCCCCTTTTTACGGACAAGATATACACATATGTTTGACTACTCCACTTCCGAAACGGTTGATTTAAGCCGCAGCTTTTCCTCTTCCAGATCGATCAGTCCCAGGTACTTGCGGATAACCCCTTCGTCGGTACTATACGATGCTTCACTGAGATCCTGCAGATGCTTCCGTTGCAGCTCCAGCAGTTCCAGCGCTGCTTTTCGGTAAAGCACATGGTCGCCGTCGGTCACATTGCCATCTGCCGCTTCTTCTGCAGCATACCGGGCCCGCAGCTGTTGCAGCGGAACATTATCAGCAAGGCCGGACGGATACGTTTCGTCGAGGTACCGTATGCTGAGCGAAGCCAGGGTTTTACGCACCTGGTGATCCTGCTCTTCCACAGGCTCCGGATGGTCGGCGTCTTCCATATCCAGTTTTTTAACCAGCCACGGGAGCGTGAGCCCCTGCACCACCAGTGTCAGTAATATAACGGTGAAGGTGATGAACAGAATGAGGTTGCGTTGTGGAAAATGGAGGGGGATAGACAGTGCTGCCGCCAGCGATACCACGCCACGCATACCTGCCCATCCGAAAATGAGCGGGCCTTTCCATCCCGGACTGGGATCGGCTGTGGTTATAAAACGGCTGATAAATACGGTAAAGACGGATGCGAAATAGGTACAGGCCAGGCGGGTGAGGATGAGGACTACCGTGATAAGCACCCCATATCCAATGGCACTGGGGAGGGAGACGGTACCCAGCTCGCGGACGATCACCGGCATCTCCAGCCCGATCAATAGAAAGACGAGTCCGTTCAATACAAAAGCCAGTGTGCTCCATACGGTAGAACCCCGCAGCCTGCTGGTGGCATTGAGGAACAGGTGGCTGCGGTAGGAAAGGAATAAGCCGCCACTGACAACCGCCAGTACTCCTGAATATTCGAACATCTCGGCCGTGATATACATTACATACGGCGCCGTCAGCGTAAGTACGATGTCCATATTAGCTGAAGTAGGCAGTTTACGGTGAAGGAAGTAATAAGCTATGGCCACCGCAATACCGATGGCGATCCCCATTACGATGACTACCACAAAATTGAGCGCTGCTTCCCGGAAAACGAACCTCCCGGTTTCCACGGCAATCAGTGCAAACCGGAAAACAATAAGACTGGATGCATCGTTGAGCAGGCTTTCCCCTTCTATAATGGCAGAGAGGCGCTTGGGTACTTTTACATGTTTCAGTACCGAAGTGGCACTTACCGCATCCGGGGGCGATACAATGCCACCGAGGAGGAAGCCCAGCGCCAGAGAGAAGCCGGGTATAAACGTACTGCTGACGTATGCTACAATAAAGGAAGTCACAATCACCATAATGAAGGCAAAGGAGCCTATGATGCGGCGCCAGCGCCAGAGATCTTTCCAGGAAGTATACCAGGCAGCTTCATATAATAATGGCGGGAGGAAGATGAGGAATATGTATTCGGGATTGATGGCCACGGCAGGCATGCCGGGAACGGCGCATAGGGCAAGGCCGCCTATCAGCAGTACGATGGGGTAGGCCACGCGTATCTTGCGGGACAGCATTACCAGCAGTTGAATACAGATCAGGAGGATGATGAAAACGAAAAACTGATGCTCCATGTAATTGATTATAGATTTTGCGGCCTGAATTTTTAAGGACGGGCGATGTTGCGTCCTGATTCCATGAATATGCCCTCATCACGATAATGAACTCTTTTCGGATACCGGGTCCATTCGGCACAGCATGCGTGCGTTACTTCCAAGATAAAGAAATTATACTTTGCGCGCATTCGCCGGTCGGCCACGCGGCATTCGAAATACACCTAACATTCTTCAATGACCGGGGCGGATACCGTTTGCGCTTATCCGGGAGTGGGTCCGTACTTCTTATATCAGCTGCAGGGATGTTGGGGACGCAATCTCCGCTTTTTTCGATCATAATGTAAATGTGGTTGGCAGCGGTGATCATACAGCCGGCTGATCTCTGCAAGGAGCATTTCGGTTTTTCTGTAAGCACCTTTCAGGTTGAGCAGGGTTGATGTTTGTTAATAAAATATGCCGGCCACAAGTTGGTTTGTGATTCGTAGTGGAATCGCGTCAGCTCCGCATTATCTTTTACAATTCGGGGAGAAGAATTTGTTACAGTGTTTGGATTTATATAAAAGATCATGTACTTTTAACATATACCAATATCATTTGAACGATAAATATTCCACCGTTACTGGAAACGCATGAAATTTCATGCCTAACCCGCCGCCATTCTATTACCAGAAACGTATTGGGACGATTGTAAACTCATTCTGTCAGGTTAAATAAATTCCATTGCTAAATCGAAAGTTATGGGAACCGGCTATTACGTAAACCAAACTCGAAATCGACATCATTGAACCACGTTCGTTCAATTCACCTTTAATGCCCATTCTAAAACCCAACGGCAGGTCCGTATCTGCAGACGTGTGCTTGTCCGTGTCCGGGATAACCGGTTGTGCTTTTGCGCATGCCCTATTATTCACCTTTTAAATCCCTTGTTATGACATATAAGTAGGATTCCAACATAAACCGGCAATATGGGAGTATTGCCGGCAGGCTAAGCTGGGAGAAGCTTTGCCGAGATACAGTTCAAAATACTTCGCTGAACTATAACGCATCAAAAATATGAAAAAAAAGAGGAATATTGCTTTTTTGACAAAAGCGATAAGTGGAATCTTTTTCCTTATCACCCCCCTTTCCGGTACCCTTTCCGTTCATGCCTCAACTGCCTCCGGCCTGTATTTTCAGCAGGCGCAAACCGTCAAAGGCAAAATCATTAGTGAACAGGATAAACAGCCGGTTCCCGGTGTGGCCGTTCAGATTAAAGGCACGAGTAAAGGCACCGTTACCAACGAAAACGGAGAGTTTTCCATCCAGGCCAATGTGGGCGATGTGCTCATGATTTCAAGCATTGGCTTCACTGCACAGGAAGTCACCGTTGAAGCAGGCAAATCCTATAACATTACATTGGCCTTTTCCAATACTTCGCTCGACGAAGTGGTGGTTACAGGTTACTCCGCACAACGTGTAAAAGACCTTACCGGGGCTGTGGCCGTGGTAAACGTCAGTCAAATGAAGCAACAGCCAGTGGCCAGTCCTGTGGAAGCGCTTCAGGGTAAAGCTACCGGTGTGCAGATTATCAGTGATGGCGCCCCCGGTGCCACACCCCAGATCCGTATCCGCGGCTTCAGTACGATCAACAACAATGATCCCCTTTTCGTTATCGACGGCGTGCCTTATGAAGGCAAGCTCTCCTGGCTCGACCAGAACGATATCGAAAGCATGCAGGTACTGAAAGATGCATCTTCCGCATCCATCTACGGCGCCCGCGCCAACAACGGTGTGGTGATCATCACCACACGCCAGGGTGTGAAAGGTCCGCCAAAGATCAATCTCAGTACTTACTATGGTGTTCAGACTCCACGCCGTAACGCATTCCCTAAAATGATGAACCCGCAGCAGTACGCCGAGTACCTGTTCGAGGCTTTCCGGAACTCCGGACAAACGCCCGGCCAGGATGGAACTACCGGCGCCAACTACGGTAATGGTACTTCACCTACCCTGCCGGAATACCTCCTTGCAGGTAAAGTGTACGGACAAAAAATCACCGCTGCCGATCTGGACCCTGCCAAGTATAACTACAGCCGTGATAATGCCACTTTCTACCAGATCACCAAAGCCAATCAGGCAGGTACCGACTGGTTCAAGGAAATCACTGAGAATGCGCCTATCCGCAATGCCCAGCTGGGTGTAACCGGTGGGGGCGAAAACGCATCCTACGCCATTGGTGCAGGCTACCTCGGTCAGAAAGGTGTCGTAAAACATACCGGTTACGAGCGTTACAACGTTCGTGCAAATACCCGGTTCTCTGCTTTCAACAACCACTTCCGGTTTGGGGAAAACATGCAATACAGCTACGAAGAATTTGTGGGTGTAGGTGTAAACCCCAACGTATCGGGTGAGTACCAGGGCGAAGGCAGTGCTTTCGGTTTTGCATACCGTATCCCTGTTATTATTCCGGTGTATGATGTGGGGGGCAACTTCGCCGGCAGCCGTGGCGATAAGCTCGGTAATGCGCAGAACCCGCTCGCACTCCTCTACCGCGCAAAAGACAATATCAATAAACGTAACTTCTTCTTCGGTAACGTATTTGGAGAAGTGGATATCGTGAAAGGGCTTATGGCACGTACCTCGCTGGGTGTGCGCTATGAAAACTACAGCGGTGTTTCCATGACATATCCTAACCTGGAGTTCTCTGAAGGCAGTGCCGCCAACGGCATGTCTGAGTTCCAGGGATTCAATACGGACTGGACCTGGACCAATACCCTCACCTATAAATGGGAGGTGGCCAATGTACATGCCCTTACCATATTGGCGGGTACAGAGGCTTACCAGTCGCGCAACCGCTTCCTTACTGCAGGGCGTAACGATTACTTCCTGCTGGGAAGCCCTGATTATTACTACCTCAGCGCCGGTGCTTCCAACATCAATAATAACTCCAGTGGTGGTGTGGGTTCGTTGTTCTCGATCTTCGGCCGTGCCGATTATTCGCTCCGCGACCGTTACCTCGTGAGCCTTACCGTACGCCGCGACGGTTCTTCCAACTTCAGTAAGAACCACCGCTATGGTACTTTCCCCGCGGGAAGCGTGGCCTGGCGCCTGTCTGAAGAAGATTTCCTGAAAGGCAGCAGCTGGATCACAGACCTGAAGCTACGTGCGGGCTACGGCATTACCGGTAATCAGCGCATCCCCGGCTTCCAGTATCTGGACCGCTATGAGAGCACCATCGCCAACGCTTTCTATCCGTTCGACGGGAAGAAGGTGGCAATGGGTGTCTGGCAGAAAGCGTATAAGAACGAGAACGTGAAATGGGAGGAGCTGAAATCCCTCAACATCGGTCTCGACTTTACACTGCTGGGCGGAGAGATCGATGGTGCGATCGACTGGTACGACCGTAAAACCACCGATATGCTGTATCCTGTTCCACTCCCTTCGGTTTCCATCGGGCAGGGCGCAGCACCTTTCGTGAACGTAGGTGATATGACCAACCAGGGTATTGAACTGGCATTGGGATACCACTATGGTCAGCGCGAGAATAAGCCCTTTAAGCTTGACCTGAACGTGAACGTATCCCGTAACGTGAACCAGCTGGTGAAACTGGCGCCTTCCGTAAAGGATCAGCCATACGGCTCTTTCCGTAGCCTGCAAACTACCATCGCCCGGCCGGGTGAAGTGTTCGGTGCATTCTATGGTTATAAGGCCGACGGTATTTACTCCAGCGCGGAAGACCTCGCCAAGAGTCCCAAATATGGCGGAGCACGCGTTGGTGGGTTGAAATATGTGGATGTTTCCGGCGACGGGCAGATAACGCCTGACGACCGTACCATCATCGGTAATCCGCATCCCGACTTCTTATACAGCTTCGGCATCAATGCCAAATACAAGAACTGGGATATGAGCATGTTCTTCAACGGTTCTCAGGGGAACGACCTGTACGAGGCTACCCGTTACTTTACTGACTTCAGTACGTTCGACGGTACTGCCAGCGTGCGTATGCTGGACCGGTGGTCGCCCTCGAACCCTAATTCCAAGACCCACACGCCCAACAGGAGGGCTTCCGATTTCGAACTGGCTTCTTCCAGCTATTATGTGCAGGATGGCAGCTTTTTCAGGATGAAGAACCTTCAGGTGGGTTACAACTTCAAAGTGGAGAATTGGTTTAAAGGGCACATGCGTACGCTGAGAGCGTATGTGAGCGCTACTAATCTGTTCACCATTACGAACTACACCGGCCTCGATCCGGAGGTGAGCCAGACGAACTCTACCTTCTCGGCTTTGGGTGTGGACTTCGGTATCTACCCGGTGTCAAGGCAGTTTATTTTCGGTATCAGTGCAGGTTTCTAATCTAAAAGTAATTGAACATGAAAAGGATTCACAGCATCATAATGGTAGCATGCGCAACTGCATTGGGATCTTGCGGAGCGGACTTTCTTGAAAGAACCCCGCAGGGAGAACTGATCCAGGAGCAGATCGAATCGCCGGCAGGCGTGGAAGGCATGCTCACCGGCGCATATGGCCTTGTAAATGGCAACGTAAACGGTACCTGGGGAAATTATTCCTCCTCGCCCAGCCAGTGGCTGTTTGGCGAAGTGGGTGCCGATAATGCCCACAAAGGCAGTAATAACGGCGACCAGCCAAACATGAACCAGGTGGAGTTGCACGACGTTTCTACCACCAACGATAATACCGAGATCATGTGGAACCGGTATTACGAAGGCATCGCCCGTTGTAATAACACCCTCCGTTTGTTAAAAGCGGTACAGGCAGGTTCCAATAAACTGACCGATGCCAGAGCTAAAGAAGTAGAGGCCGAAGCCCGCTTCCTCCGCGCACATTATTACTTCTTCCTCCGGAGGATTTTCGTGAAGATCCCGTATATCGACGAAACGATGTCAACGGATCAGGCCATGAAAACACCTAACGATAAAGAAGTATGGCCAATGATCGAAGCGGATTTCAAGAACGGCATCGATAACCTGCCGCCTGAATGGACCGGTGGTAACATCGGCCGCGCAAGCAAACTGGCGGCACAGGCATACCTCGGTAAAGTATTGCTTTATCAGAAGAAATACCCCGAGGCGCTCGTGCTTTTTAACACAGTGATCGGCGCAAGACCAGGTTTGGAAACATTGCCGTTTGAAAACAACTTTGATGTAACGAAAGAAAATGGCCCTGAAACTATTTTCGCTTCGCAGCACGCCATTAACCCCGATGGTAGTGGTGATAATGCCAATGTGGGCGATATGCTGGGTGGCTTCTATGGAGACGCTCCCGTTTCCTGCTGCGGCTTCTTCCAGCCTACTTTCGATCTGGTAAATGCATTCAAGGTGTCACCGGCAGGCTTACCCCTGATCGATGGCACATACCGCACGAATGCCTATAAATCCGACTTCGGACTTACCGGTGCCGCCAAAGCAGCTTACCGGGTAGATACCACATTCGCATTCGACCCACGGCTCGACTTTACAGTAGGCCGCCGTGGTGTGCTGTACCGCGACTGGGACACGATGCCTGGCGATGCCTGGATCCGTGACCCCGCTTATGCCGGACCTTTTGTAGGGGTTAAGCATATGGTAGACGGGTCTGTCCGTGGTACGGAAACCGTAGCAGGCGCGCCTTACATCACCAGTCTGAACGTAAACATCATCCGGCTGGCCGATGTGTATCTCATGGCGGCAGAGTGTTACATAGAGCAGAATAACCTGCCTGCAGCACTCGCACTCGTGAATAATGTCCGTAACCGTGCAGCCAAGCTGCCTCTCAAACGGATCGGCAATTCCCGTGCAGCCAAATATAACGTACAGCCATATGTTGCTTTTGCCAGCCAGGCAGAGGCGCGTAATGCCGTGCGCTTTGAGCGAAGGCTGGAGCTGGCACTGGAAGGCCACCGCTTCTTTGACCTCGTACGCTGGGGGATCGCCAAGCAAACCCTCGAAAGCTATTCCGCATTCGAAGGCGGAATCTTATCTGCCTTCAACGGTATTGTGATTGAGGCGAAAGACGAGTACTTCCCCATCCCGCAGCAGCAGATAGACCGCTCGCAGGGTGCCCTTAAGCCGAACTAACCGTTTAATCCTTTGTCATAACCCTACGGTGCCTGTTGCAGAGCAGGCGCCGTTTTTTTTGCCCTCCTTCACCCTTTTAAGGTTCATGATTGCCTGTATGGTAATCATGTTATTTTCATCGCGTAATCGAAAATCAACCTCATGATGAATTTAAATAGTCCCGGCACTTGATGCCAATCCACGTTATTTTTGGTCAACCCATCCCGGGACTCTATGCAGGGTCCCGGTTACTTTTTAGGTACTTCAGGGTTCATTTGCCCTTACGGAAAGGGTACTTTATATATACTTTTAGTCCCTTTCCCGCTACAGTACCGGGTTTATACCCCTTTTATATATATTAAGTACCCTTTAACCCGGGAGTAACCGTGCCTGAATTGACCTTTCAATTTGGCACAAATGCCCCGTTTCTCAATATTTAGCTACTTAGCAGGTAAAAGGGGCGCGCCGGAGAGAGCGGTACGTAATACCGTTCGCCATAACACCCGCAAGTGTGGTATCCGGTCAGCAGGTGTACCTGCTCATGGCATTCCATCATCAGCAAATGCCGTGAGAAGAATGCGGTAAGGTAAAGGGCGGCAGTTCTGACAGATGGCATCGATATCTTATTTCCTGTAAATTACCGGGTTTATTACTGGCGTTTCCGGCGATTGAAAGGGCTTTGCTGCCATTTTGCAGGGAGAAATCAGCATTCCTGCAGGGTTGTTTTCCGGTTAAAATAAAAAACCCGCAAACGCTGCAGGTAGCTTGTTTGCGGGAATCTGGTGGTAGCCTCGACAGGAATCGAACCTGTATCTGGAGCTTCGGAAACTCTTATACTATCCATTGTACGACGAGGCCGGCCTTTTTGAAGGAATGCAAATGTAATGGAAAAATGAATATTTAGGAAGAATTTTATAAAGTGCCGATGTTGCTTTTGAAAATGCGTACAGCAATGGCCAGCAGGATAACCCCGAAGAATTTGCGAAGCACCATCAGCCCGGCTTTTCCCAATATCCGCTCGATGTAACTGAGTGAACGGAGAACTATGAAAATGATGATCAGATTCACCAGTATGCCAGCCAGGATGTTGTAATCCCCGAAATCTGCTTTGAGTGACATGATCGTGGTAAGTGTGCCAGACCCCGCGATCAGCGGGAAGGCTATGGGGACAAGACTGCCCGTTTTAGTATCCTGGTCGTTACTCTTGAAAAACTCAATGCCCAGTATCATTTCAAGGCCGATGATAAAAATTACGATGGAACCCGCAACAGCGAACGATTGCAGATCCACGCTCATCAGGTTCAGGAACGCTTTGCCTCCCAGTAAAAATGCCACCATCAATACCCCTGATGCTATGGTAGCCTTGGCGGCATTGATCTCCCCGATCTTTTCCTTCAGCGATAACAATACCGGGATAGACCCCAGGATATCTATCACGGCGAATAGGGTAAAACTGATGGTAATGATCTGGTCGATACTGAACATATGATGAAATTTTAGCAAAAGTAAGCTTTTCTATCACCCGATATTGCCTTAAAATAGCTATTTTGGCGGGAATTAAGCGTTTGTCCATGCAGGAAGATATCATCATTCAGATCAGTCATAAAATCAAAGAGAAACGGAAAGCGAAAGGCATCACCGTGCAGGAACTTGCCGATAAGGCAGATGTGAGCAAGGGTCTCATTTCCCAGATCGAGAATAACCGTACCGTGCCTTCCCTGCTCGTACTCGTTAATATCATCAGGGCACTGAACCTGGACATGAACGAGTTCTTCAACGACATCAACCAGAACAAACAGGCCGCCAAGGTAATCGTTATCAGAAAAGACCAGTACCAGTCGTTCGAGAAAGAAAATGCCAAAGGTTTCCTCTATAAAAGGGTACTTACCCGTAACATCAAAGGCGGCCCTACAGACATTGTGCTGCTGGAGCTGAAAAAGGATGCCCGCCGTAACCAGATCGTTAAAACTGATGCCTACGAATACAAATACGTGATCCAGGGCACCGTGGAATACCTGATCAACAACGAAAAGTTTACCCTCGAAGCCGGCGATTCCATCTTCTTCGACGGCCGCCTCGGCCACAAACCCTCCAATATCGGACCCGATAACGCCCTTCTCCTCGTTATTTACTTCTTCCAGGAAGGAGAGAAATAGTTCCGTCAAAAAAATTCAGTTCATGAAAATTTAACAGGTGACTTTATTAAAAATGTTTACTTTTACTATTCAAAAGTTAGCATTTATAAACACAGTCACATGGCTATATCTACCCGCTCCTTCACAGTAAATGGCAAAACCTACACTCCGCCAGCCCGGCCTGTAGTGGTTATCTGCCTGGACGGCTCTGCCGACGAATACCTCGATATTACGCTTGCGCATGACCGCATGCCCAACCTCAAAAAATGACCCTTGCCGGCTACCGCGGCATGGTTCGTGGGGCATTGCCTTCGTTTACCAACGTAAACAATTCCTCTATTGTAACCGGTGTTACTCCGGCCGTACATGGCATTTGCGGGAACTTCTTCTTTGATACCGACAAGCAGGAGGAAGTAATGATGAACTCCGCCGCCTATCTCCGTTCCGAAACCATCCTCGCCGCCGCAGCCAATGCAGGCCGTAAGGTGGCTGTAGTTACCGCGAAGGAGAAACTGCGGGATATCCTCAGTCATAAAATGACCGGCATCGCCTTCTCTGCCGAGAAAGCCAACCAGGCCCAGGAAGCTACCCATGGCATCGGCAATGTGGAAAGCGTGCTTGGTTTGCCCACTCCTGCCATTTACAGCGCGGATGCGAGCCTTTTCGTGCTCCGGGCAGGTGTGGCCCTCATTGAGAAAGGCATGGCCGATTTCCTCTATCTCTCGCTTACTGACTATATGCAGCATACTTACGCTCCGGAAGATGGTCCTTCGCTGGCCTTCTACGAAGCTATTGATCATGAACTGGGAAGGCTCCTTGCTGCCGGAGCTGTTATCGGCGCCACGGCAGACCATGGTATGAATGCCAAGCAGAAAGAAGACGGAACGCCCAACGTGCTCTATATCGAAACCATGCTCACCGAAAAATTCGGGAATGGCTTCCGGGTGATTTGCCCTATTACTGACCCTTATGTGAAACACCATGGCGCACTTGGTTCTTATGTGGCCGTTCATCTGCCGGAAAACGTGAGCGAAGGCGATGTGGCCGCATGGCTGCAGGCGCAGCCGGGTATCACGGAAGTACATAACCGCGATATGGCCGTGCATTTACTCGAACAGCCGGCAGACCGTATTGCTGACCTCGTAGTACTCAGTGCCCGCGATGTGGTGGTGGGTCGTACGCCTGCGCATCACGACCTTACTGCGCTTGACTCCGGCCTGCGTTCGCATGGCGGCAGATACGAAGAGATGGTGCCGCTGCTTATCTCGCACCCGCTTACTCCTGCATACCGCAGTAAAGCCGGAGGCGACCCGCGCAACTTCGACGTATTCGATTTCACTGTTAATGGTACTACCCTCAACTAATACCCCTCTTTATGTCAAATACCATCGCACCAGACGCCACTTTATCCCTGACTGGTTATATCGCGGGGCGGCCCGTTACTTCCGCTCAAAAGCTGGAAGTGCGCAGCCCTTACAGCGGCCGGCTGTCTGGCACGGTAACGCTGGCAACACGTAAGGATACAGAAGCCGCCATTGAGGCTGGCCTGTCTTCCAGCGTGAAGCTAACCCGCTACGAGCGTTATGCTGTGCTGGATAAGGCGCGGCAGCTGCTGGAAGAAAAGAAGGAGGAATTTGCCCGCCTGATCACTTCAGAAGCCGGCCTCGCCCTCCGCGAAGCACGCTATGAAGTAGGCCGCGCACGTGATGTATTGCATTTTGCAGCAATCGAAGCATTGAAAGACGACGGGCAGATCTTTTCCTGCGACATTTCACCGCAGGGCAAAGCCCGTAAAATATTCACTACCCGCGAGCCGCTTACGCTCGCTGTGGCTATCACCCCGTTCAACCATCCGCTGAACCAGGTGGCGCATAAGATCGCACCGGCTATTGCCACCGGTACGCCTGTTATCCTGAAGCCTTCTGAGAAAACACCGCTTACCGCCATCCGCTTTGTAGAGTTGCTGTATGAAGCAGGATTACCTCCCGCCATGCTCAGTGTTTTACTGGGACCTACAGCTGAAGTGGCCGAAGTGCTGGTGACAGACCCGCGTGTGGAACTCGTTTCTTTTACGGGCAGTGTGGCGGTAGGAAAGCTCATCGCAAAACAGGCAGGGTACAAGAAAGTGATCCTCGAACTGGGAGGTAATGATCCGCTCATTATCCTTGAAGATGCGGATATGGACCTTGCCGTTACCCTCGCTGCTGAAGGTGCTTACCGCAACTCAGGCCAACGCTGCACTGCTGTAAAGCGCATATTGGTGCAGGAAAGCATTCACGATGCGTTTGTGGAAAAGCTGGTAGAGAAAACGAAGGAGTACCTTGCCGGTGATCCTGAGCTGCCCGAAACCCGCGTAGGCACGGTGATAGATGAGCCTGCAGCAAAGTACCTGGAAGATGTGGTGGTGAAAGCCGTGGCCCAGGGTGCGAAAGTACGCATCGGCGGCCGGCGCACCGGCGCACTGCTGGAGCCTACCGTAATCACGGATGTGCCCCGCGATGCGCAGATGGTTGTACAGGAATCTTTCGGACCACTGGCGCCTGTTATGAAAGTAAAAGATCTTGAAGACGCAGTACAACTGGCCAACGGCACCGCCTACGGCTTATCTTCCGGTATAGTTACAAAAGACATGGAAAAGGCCCTCTATGCGATTAAAAATCTTCGCATGGGAACGGTTAACATCAACGAAGTACCCGGTTACCGGATCGAAAGTTCGCCCTTCGGCGGCATTAAAGATTCAGGGCTGGGTATTAAGGAAGGTGTAATCGAAGCCATGAAATGCTTTACATATGTGAAAACATTTTCCCTACCCTGGTAGGTTACTCTTTTAATGTTTGTATGATGCGGCCACGGATTTCCGTGGCCGTTTTTTTGATGGATACGGTAAATGAAAAAGGCGCTGTCCCGGTAAGGGAGCGCCTTTTGCCTGGTTGTGCTGCTTAATGGTTATTTGGAGGTGGCGGTTTGTTTTTCCACGATCTCACCAATTGCGCGTACGAGCGCACTCACATCTTCCGGGAAGATCTGGCCGATGTTGCCAATGCGGAAGGCATTGGTTTTGCTCAGTTTACCGGGATAGATAACGAAGTTGCGGCTGCTGAGCTGCTGGTAGAAATCTTCGAACTGGAAACCGGGATCGTTCGGGTAAAGGAACGATGTAATGATGTGTCCCTGAATTTCAGGGCGGAGATATTGCTGGAAACCGAGGGCAGCCATTCCGCTGTCGAGCGTTTCCTTGTTTTTACGGTAGCGCGCTTCTCTGGCAGGGATGCCGCCTTCTTCCTGCAGCTCCTTCAGTGCCTGGCGGAAAGCCATGATGCTGAGGGTGGGCGGAGTGAAGCGGAATTGTCCGTTCGCTTCGAGTCCGTGCCATTGCTCGTAGAGGTCCAGGCTCAGGCTGCGGGCCTGGCCTTTCGTTTTGAGTAATTCCTTCTTCTCTGCGATAATGAAAGCAAAACCGGGGATGCCTTCAATGCATTTGTTGGAAGAGGAAACGAGATACTGAATGTGTGCCGCACGCATATCGAGCGCTACGCCGCCGAAGCTGCTCATGGCATCTACGATAAATGTTTTGTTATGCGCTGAACAGATCGCTCCGATCTCTGCAATGGGGTTGAAAAGGCCGGTAGTAGTTTCGCTGTGGATGCAGGCTACGTGTGTGATATTGGGCTGCTGCTCCAGCTGGCGGCGCACAACTGCGGGGTCGGTGATCTCATCTTCTTCAAAACGGACTACGGTATGGGGCAGTTTGTGAATCGTGCACATCTTAACGATACGCTCACCGTAAGCGCCGTTGGAAAGAACGAGCAGATGGTCGTTTTCTCCGATGGCGCTGCTGATCACGCTTTCCACGCCAAAAGTACCGGAGCCCTGCATGAGTACAGTCTCATATCCTGCTGCCTGCGACACATGCGCCAGTGCCAGTAATTCATCGCGGATCTGTTGTATGGTATCTACAAACGCGGCATCGCGCGAACCCATGTCTTCCATGGCGGCGGCTTTAACGGTGCGTGAGGTAGATAGCGGTCCTGGCGTGAATAAAAGCTTCTTCATAAATGTATTGTAATGTTATGCAGTTTGGGCGCCGCAGGCTCGGGTTTATCCCACAGCTTGCGGACACCGTGTTTGCGGTTGAAATATACGAAAGCAGTAACTAAAAGAGCGAGGCAAACGAAGCACAGCAGATAGCTGAATTGCATGAGTACCCGGCTCCAGCGAAGGTCTTTCATGAAAAACTCGCGATAGAGCAGTAGCCCCACGCTGCCGAGGTACCCCACGGCATCGCAGCCATAAACAAAGAAGCCGGCATTGGCTTTCATCTTAAACAGCGCAATCAGCCGCTCGAACACCGCTACCTGAATGGGGATGTAAGCGAGGAAGAGACCTGTACCGAGGCTCAGCATCCAGGTAAAGGGACCGATGGCGTTCCTGTGAAAGAGCATGGTGCTGGCACCGGTCATAATCAGCCCTATTGCGATGAGTCCTATAGTAGCCCAAAGCCCGCGGATGTTATTGCGGATCAGGGAAAGAGAGGAAACACAGACTACTACGATTACGGTGGATATTAATTCAGTTTGTGCGAGGATGGCTTTGCTCCAGTGCGTGCCGCTGATCTCGTTCCAGATCTCCACGCTGAAGTTGTCACGGAAATCGCGCAGGGTGGTGAGCAGGCAGTAGATCAGCAGAACGCAAAGGAGGCCGGGCCAGAAGTTGCGGATAATATCGGATTTATCGCCCGGGCCCATAGGTGCGCGCTCTGCACGGAGGAGGCGGTCAGTTTCTCCCGGAGCGGGTATCACGGAAAGCATCCAGATAAAGAGGCAGGTGAGCGGGAGGAAGATGAGTCCGATGAGGAAGGGCATCCAGAATTCAGAGAGGGCGGGAAGGAGACTGTGTATTTCGAGATAGATGGTTTTGAGGATGCCGGAGGCGGCGATGATGGAGATGCTTAGTCCCATACCGAGGATTTCCGTGAAGCGGCGCCCTTCCAGGAAGCTGAAGATGACGCCCCATACCATGCCCAGTGGCAGGCCGTTCAGGAACAGGAAAACGAAATTATAAGGGTAGGGTACCAGTGCAAATCCCAGTAAAGCCAGTTCCGCGAAAAGGATCAGGCCCGCTACCAGCCGGATGCGCTTGTGAGGCTGCAGTTCAGAGATAATCTTGATGCCGGCGAATTTGGAGACCATATATCCCAATACCTGCGCGATGATCAGAACGGTCTTATACCCCAGTCCAAACAGGCTCAGTCCTTCATACAGGCCGGTGTTGAAGGGTTTGCGGAATGCATACATACAGAAGTACGTGCCGAAGGAAGCCAGCAGGCACCATACAATAAAGAATAAGCCCGAGGGCGATTGCAGCCGTTTGGTGAACATAGTAAGGTGTGTTTAGTATAGCCAACCTTGTACCATCTTTGTGTTTAATATTTGTAAATTATAAAAATTCTTTAAATTCGGGAAAGATTCCACGAAAGATTTTTAAAGAATCCAGAATAATCCACGTAGATAGGCCATAGAATAGCTACTCGACAAAATTCGCCCGTTTAGGGCGACCGGAAGAATTTGCCACGTTAAGGAATTATTATTTTAATATTTCTATACTATTAAATTTAGTCATACTTAACATTTCGTTTATACAGGTTCCCCATTTTCGTTTTCGCTAACGCTTAATCCTTTCCTTTATGCAACACGTTTTACAACCACTTCTCAGGGTAGCGCTGCTGGCGCTCGCCCTTGCGCTGCCATGTGCCGATGCATGGGCGCAACATCTGGTTTCGGGCAGGGTCGTGTCCGAAGATCAGCAACCGGTTCCCGGTGTCACCGTTAAAGTTAAAGGCGCCAACACCGGCTCCGTTACTGATGGCGATGGCAAATTCTCTCTCCGCTGCGCTTCCGACGCAGTATTACAGTTTACCACCCTGGGCTTTCTCACTAAGGAAGTGCCGGTTAATGGTCAGGCTTCCATTAACATCACCCTCGCCACCGACAATAAGTCGCTGGATGAAGTGGTGGTTACCGCCCTCGGTATTAAAAAGGAAAAGAAAGCCGTTGGCTTTTCCGTACAGGAAGTAAAAGGGTCCGACATGGTGAAGGCCCGTGAGCCCAATGCCCTCAACTCCTTATCGGGTAAGGTATCGGGCCTGCTCATTGCTTCCAGCTCCAACCTGTTCGGCAATCCCGAAATCCGCCTCCGGGGTGTGAAACCGCTCATCGTGGTCGACGGTGTGCCTATCAGCTCCGACTCCTGGAACCTTAGCCCTGACGATATCGAAACCTATTCGATTCTGAAAGGCCCCACCGCCTCGGCACTCTATGGCTCACGCGGTGTGAATGGTGCTATCCAGATCACCACCAAACGTGGCACAACCGGTACCCGCGTGGAATTCAACCTCAGCAACCAGCTCCAGGCGGGCTACAACGCCATCCCCGAAACCCAGAACGATTACGGTCCGGGCGATTATGGCGAATACGCTTTCGGTGATGGTAAAGGCGGTGGTATCAACGATGTGGATTACAACCAGTGGGGTCCGAAGTTTAATGTGAAAGACCCCTCTACCGCCAGCGGCTGGAAAGAACTGCCTCAGTTCGACAGTCCCATTGATCCTGCCACAGGTAAACCTGTTCCCACACCCTGGCTGCAACGCGGTCCCAATAACCTCCGCAACTTCCTCCGCAACGGCTTCCTTTCTACTGCCAACGTGGCCCTCTCCTCCCGCAACGAGAAAACTGACATCCGTCTTTCCGCTTCACACACTTATCAACGCGGCCAGGTGCCTAATACACAAGTGAACATTACCAACGTGAATGTTGCCGGCGGCGTGAATCTTACCGACCGTTTGCGTGTAGATGTTACCGTGAACTACAACAAGCAGTACACACCTAACTTCCCTAACCTCGCTTATGGTCCCAACAGCTTTATTTACTACCTCACCATCTGGGGTGGCGCCGACTTTGATGTACGCGATCTGAGGAACTACTGGCAGCCCGGTAAAGTAGGGATGCAACAGTATAACTTCGAGTATTTCCGCTATAACAACCCCTGGTTCATTGCCAACGAATGGCTGCGCGGGTATTATAAAGACGATGTGTATGGCTACATCTCCGCGAACTACAAGATCGCGAAGAACTTCAATGCCATGCTGCGCACGCACATCAATACCAACAACCTCTATGAAAGCAACAAGCTGCCTTATTCAGCAGGTGCCTACGAGGCTAACCTGAAAGGTAAGTACCGCGAATGGTGGACGTATAATTTCGAGAATAATACCGACTTCTTACTCACTTATGATAAGGACTTCGGCCGCCACTTCGAGCTGTCGGCCCACGCAGGTGCCAACCTCCGTACACTCAATACGCGCAACATCTATGGTGAAACTGCGGATCTGCTCATCCCCATGTGGTATAACTTCGAGAACACGAGCGAGCAGCGTAAGCCTACTAACTACACCGCTACCAAGCAGGTAGGCAGCGCCTATGCAGCTGTGGATCTGGCCTACCGCAACTACCTCTTCCTCGGGCTTACCGGGCGTATGGATAAATCTTCCACCCTCCCGATCAGCAATAACACGTACTTCTATCCTTCCGTATCGCTAAGCGGCATCGTGTCTGACATGGTGAAGCTGCCGGGCTTTATCAGCTTCTGGAAAGTACGTGGCTCCTGGGCGCGTGTGGGTGGTGATCTGGATCTCTATTCCAACATCGCCAACTATTCTCTCGGTACCCGCTGGAACAATATGCCTTCTGCCACCTATGCAGATAAGATCTTCAACGACCAGATCGAACCGGCCTTCAGCTCGTCTGTGGAAGTGGGAACGGATATGCGTTTCCTGAAAAACCGTATCGGGTTCGACCTGAGCCTGTACCGTAGCGTAGATGGCCCCCAGGTATTTGATAACCCTGTTTCCGAAGCATCGGGATATACCGCCAAAAAGCTGAACGGCCTGAAGTATGAGCGCCGCGGCGTAGAGGTTTCCGTGATGGGTACCCCTGTATCGTCCGGGAAATTCAAGTGGGAGGTGTTGGCAAACTGGACTACCTATAAGCCCATCCTGAAAGAGATCTACGGCAATCAGCAGAAGCTGGGGAACATCAAAGTGGGAGAACGTTCTGACGCGTATTACACCACTGATTTCTACCGTTCTCCCGATGGTAAGATCGTATATGGCACCAACGGTTTACCTGTGCGCGACCCCCTGCCGAAGAAAGTGGGCTATTTCACGCCTGACTGGTTTGGTGGCCTGAGCAATACATTTACGTACGGCGACTGGCGGGTTACCTTCCTGTTCGACGGGCGTGTGGGAGGTAAAACACTGAACTATGTAAACAAGAAACTCTGGGAAGGCGGCCGCCATCCGGGAGCCGGTGTTCCGGAAAGAGAGAAAGACGCCCTCCGCGACCCCGTTACCAAGAAACCAATCCCTCACTGGACGGGCGATGGTGTAATCGTAACGAAGGGCGAACTGAAGCGCGATGGCGATGGCAATATTATCTCTGATACGCGTGAGTTTGCTCCCAATACCAACAAAACCACTTTCCAGGACTGGGCGTATAATCTGAATGGAGCCGATATCAGCAATATCATTGATCAGACTTTCGTGAAGCTGCGTGATGTATCCATCACTTACACCCTGCCAGCCGGCAAGCTGACGCGTACACCGTTTAAATCGGCCAACGTATCACTGGTAGCGCGCAACCTGATGTACTTCACCAGGCACAAGAACATCGACCTCGACCAGTTCATCGAAGGCAACAATGGTTTGCAATCACCTTCCGTGAAGAGCTATGGCGTGAACCTCAACTTCTCCTTCTGATCCTGAAAAACAAACTACATGAAACATTTAGCTAACATCATCATATGCGCGGGACTGCTGCTCGGTGCGGCATCCTGCAAGAAATTCGATAGTCTGCAAGACAATCCCAACAAACCCACCGTGTCACCCCCGGCGCTGTTGCTGACGGGTGTGTTGATAGACCTGAAGGAAAACCCATGGGATCAGGCGCAGCGCGAAAACCAGTTCTGGGTATCGAACTTCGACTATTATGCCAGCCAGGGTTATAACTGGAGTTCTACCGGCATGCGCTACAATGCGCTCCGCAACATCCAGAAAATGGAGGAAGAAGCCAATCGCCTCGGCGGAGATGAGAACAGGCCATACCTGATCATTTCCAAATTCCTGAAAGCATGGTGCTACCTGGATATGACGATGAAGTTTGGTGATATTCCCATGAGTGAGGCCATGCAGTCCGGGGCTGATAATTTCACCCCGAAGTATGATGCGCAGAAAGAAGTATTCCGCCAGATATTACAGCTGCTGGAGGCATCCGGTACAGAAATGAAGGCATTCCTCGATGCGGCCAAACGTAACAAGATCAATGGCGACTTCATGTTCGACGGGGATCTGGACAAATGGCACAAGCTGATCAACAGTACCCGTTTGCGTGTGCTGATCAATCTCAGCAAACATGCAGACGATGGTGAACTGCAGGTGAAAACCAAATTCGCCGCCATCGTTGCCTCAGCTGCTAATTTCCCCATCATGGAAAGCAATACCGACAATTACCAGGTAGTGTTCAATGGCAACATCCAGGACAACCGTTACCCGCTCGGGCCATACAACCGGGGCTTCGACCGTGGGCGTAATAACATGGGCGCTACCTACCTCGATTCGCTCACTGCCTACCGCGACCCGCGTACCTTCGAGATCGCCGAACCGGTAGATACTGCCAAAACCAATAACATCCCCGGCTTTGCAACGCGCTTTACTTCCTACAAAGGGGGCCGCACGGGCGATGTACTCAGCGATCTTTCTTCGCAGAACGCTAACGGCTATTTGTCTTACGGCAACGAGCGCCGCTACTGGCAAACGGGTAGTGGTGAGCCATGCATCCAGCTGGGTTTCCCTGAAACCTGTTTCAACATCGCCGAGGCTATCCATCGCGGATGGGCACCGGGTAATGCGGAAGACTGGTATAAGAAAGGGATCAAAGCTTCTTTTGCATTCTATACCCTGAACGAGCAGGTGTTCAACGACTGGTACGCCGCCACGCCTAAAGCGCAGTATAAGGGTAATAACGCGGAAGGGCTGAAACAGATCCTCCTGCAGAAGTACCTGGCATTCTTCATGAACTCCGGCCGCCAGGCGTATTATCAATTCCGCCGCACGGGCATTCCGCAGTTCGATATCGGGCCTGCCAATGCCAATGGCGCAAAGATCCCTAAACGCTGGCTTTATCCCCAGCGGGAGTACCAGACCAATAACGATCAGGTAAAAGCTGCCATCCAAAGACAGTTTGGTGGTACCGACGATATCAACAGCGAAATGTGGTTGATTAAATAAACAGTGATTAGAATCGACGAAAAGGGCTGTCTTCGGACGGCCTTTTTCGTTTTACAACTATCAAGATAAACGTTTCAAGCGTGCAGCTCCCGGGTTACCTTATTCCAGCTTCTTTCTAATCGCGCTCGGGATAGCTTCCAGATATAGGGTAAACAGCTGCTTGAAGGCGGCAGTATTCATATATATCTAGGGTATATCTAGCCTATATCTAGGGTATATCTAGGGTATGTCTAGCCCCTATAAGAGGCTAGATATACCCTAGACATAGGCATGTTATATGCCAGATAAATGCTAGTTATACCGAAGTATACAAGCTATTGTCAGGCTGGTTAGGATAAGTCTGGCAGGGGCAGGAGCGGGATTAGCGGGAAATTAAAAGGCCTTCCGTTGGGGGAAGGCCTTGGGTTTATGCGGTAACCGCCCTGGCGTTTGTGGAGCGGAATTTATGTTTGTGATGTTCCGGCGGAGGGAAGATGTGTGGGTGGAAGAGGTGCGCGAGCACTTCCACGCCATCGGTGAGGGTGCTGGCGCTGGGCTGGGTGAAGAGGTCGTAGTCTGCCAGGTGTACTTCTTTGTTGCGTACGGCCTGCAGATTTTCCCAGCCGGGTACTTTGGTAACAAGGTCCAGCTCTTCGAGGGAGCGGCCTGTAAGGAACCCGCAGGGGGCAATAACGAGCACTTCAGGGTCGTAACGGAATATCTTGTCCCAGGGGGTAACGATGGAGTCTCCCGCCGGGTTGGAGAGCATATCTACCCCGCCTGCATAGGCTACCTGGTAGGGGATCCAGTGGCCGCAGTTGTAAACAGGTGCCATCCATTCCATGATCATCACCCGGCGGAGGGGGGAGCGGTGCTGGCGGAGGCGGTCTGTCACCGCATCGAGCCTTTGCTGAAGGGCGGTCACATAGTGGAAGGCAGCCGCTTCTTCTCCCAGCGCACGGCCAATGGTGATGGCACACTGGAACACATCGTCGAGGTTATTCGGACTGAGGCTCACCAGCTGCGGCTGCTTCGGCAGGTTATGGACGGCTTGCTGCGTGCATTGGGTATCGATCTGGCAAACTTCACATACATCCTGTGTGAAGATCACATCAGGAGCAATAGTTGCCAGCAGTGGTTCATCAACGTAATACAGGCTTTTGCCCTGTGCTTTGGAAGCGGAAAATATCCGGTCTATCTCCTCACTGCTGTATTGCTTGCCTTCCAGTACGCACCTCACCACGCGCTGCTTTTCTGCCAGTGCTGCGGGAGGGCACTCGAAGGTGATACCGTCCAGCAGGTGCTGGAGGTTCATATCATAGATCATCTGTGTAGCGGCGGGGAGGAAGGAACTGGCAATCATATGCAAAGCTGTTGTGTAGGGTGGAAGTAAAAAGGCCGGTTTGAGGCCGGCCTTTTTGAATATTTATCTGGCGGAAAGCGCCGGGATCCTGTTTTCGAGCCAGGAGAATAATCCGAAGAAGACTCCGCTGTACACGAGGTTAGAGATCAGGGTGTTTTTGATGAAGGGCAGGCCGAGGGCGTAGCACTTCATCAGTCCGGCAAAATCTCTGCTGAACGGCAGGCCGGTAGTGATATCGATACTGGTGGGGCGCATAAAGGTGCCGAAGTCGACGATGAGCCAGTACACCAGCGCTGCGATCACTGAACCTGCTATTACGGGCAGGGCTTTCACGTTGCGGATAACAAGCTGGCCAACCAGCACCATGGCGGCAAAGCCGATATAGTTCCAGTACCATCCTTCAAACAGGAAGCCATCCGCATATGCAGCATACACTGTTTTCATCATGATCACATCACTGAGGAAAAGCGACAGTAAAGGAAACAAGTAGCTTTTCCATTTATCGGCGAACATGGCACCGCCGAAGAGGGCCATGGCTCCCAACGGGGAAAAGTTGGAGAACGGTGTGATATTGCCTGCGGCAGTTACCCGGAGGATGCCACCGGCTACGATGAACAGCAGCAAAACAATAAAGCGCGGCTGGATTTGTTTGATGGACATAGGTCAGTTTTTAGATCAGAATGAAAAAGATACCCCGCTCTGCATGTTGAAACCCAGCACGGAGTAACCGTAAATTTCCCAATATTTTTTGTTATTGGTAATGTTATTTGCGTTGAAGAACACACGGGCCTTGCCGAGGCGGTATTCCACGTAAGCGTTCCACATGGTATAAGCATCCAGGGCTACATATTCTGCCGCGGGGAACTTATAATACAGATCGGCACGGGTGCCGGTATGTTTGATGTTGGTGCTTACGAACAGTTTCTCCGTTACCTGGTACCCGATATCGATCTGGCCGGTATGGTTAGGGCGGCGGATCAGGTTGGAATACGTGGTGTCTTTCCCGCTGCCGCCAACTGTGGTCACCTCACCGTCTACATACGCATAGAAGGCTTTGATGGTCAGTTTGTCTGTCGGGCGGATGGTTGCTTCCACTTCCACACCTTTATCTTCCTGTTTGTTGTAGTTGATGTACTTGTAGTTGATGTAGGAGATCTGGTCCTTGATGTTTCTGCGGAAGCCTACCACGCGGAGGTCGAGCTTATCGTTGAACAGGAAGGTTTGCGCCCCTGCCTCATAGCTAACGGCATGCTCGGCCTTCAGATCCTTATTGCCGTAGATGCTGTAAAGGGAAGTGAGGGTGGGTGCTTTAAACCCGGAGGCCACACTGGCAAACACCTTGAACTTGTCGGAGAAAACGTACGACGGGTTGATGGTGTAGGTGAACTGGTTGCCATACTGATTGTGTAGCGTATAGCGGCCGCCCAGTTCAAAGTTGAAGCCGGCGAGGTTTTTCAGGAACAGTGTTGCATACGGGCTAACGGAGCTTTGCTCGTGGGTACGGTATTTCACGTCTTTGAAATTGGCGGTATCGGTTAGTTCGGTTTTGCGGTATTCTGCACCTGCCAATACCTGGAACCAGCTGGTTATATCGTGGTGGGCGTAGAGTTCACCGAAGTAAGCACGGCCGTCGGTGTAGGTTTTGCCCCAGGTAGTTTCGTCGTCGCGGGTTACTTTCTGGTATGCGAAATTACCGAAGATGGCACCTTTTTTCAGGTCGTACTGTCCGCGTACACCGGAATGGAGGGCGTTGGAAGCATTTCTGTTCAGCACTGCATCTACAAAAGATCCGCCATCGAAGCGGCTTTTATAATCGCTGTAGAACAGGAAAGGCTGGATGCGGAGGTTTTCAGTAGCCTGGATGCCTACTGTGGCGTTGAGTCCGTTGGATTTATAACCGTCGCGGTCGTAGTCGGCGGTACCGGTAGTGTCGTTGGCTTCGGAGATACCATCGGTGGTGAAGTGGGTGAAGCTGATGTTGTAATCTACATTATCCTGCTTGCCACGGAGGCCAACGGAGCCTTTCATACTGCGGTTGGTGCCGTAGATGAGGTCGCCATAAACATTAACGGGTTTAATGCCGCCTTTTTTGGTGATGATGTTGATAACGCCGGCAATAGCATCTGCCCCGTACAGGGTAGTTTGTGTGCCGCGGAGGATCTCGATGCGCTCTACCTGATCGATGGGGAGGAAGCGGAGGTCGATAGCGTTACCGGTGAGGCCGGTTGCATCTGCCACGGGGATACCGTCCATCAGGATGGTGGTGTACTGGGAGGTGGCGCCGCGGAAGTAAACTTCACGGTTTTTGCCGGGGTTGGAGTAAGCGCCACCGATCACGATACCGGCCTGCTCGTTGAGTACATCGGCTACGGAGCGTCCGATGTTCTGTTCGATAGTACGGGCGGAGATGACGGAGAGTACTTTGCCCGTTTCGCTTTGTTTCTTGTTGAATTTAGTAGCGGTAACCACAACAGTGTTAAGTTGTGAAACTTTGGCTGAGTCTTGTGACTTGGCGGAGACACCGGCGCAAAGGATGCCGGTTGTCAGGATCAGGTGTGTTTTTTTCATGTAGGCCATAGATTGTAAATAAATCAGTGGCGCTGAGGGGAAATTGAAAAGTACGTATGTAGGCTATGCCGCATATGCCCTCCGCTTTTCACCCGAAAGCGCGGAAAAATCAAAAGGTATGCGGCAGGTCTTCTGGCTTTGCCCGCTTTTCAGGAGGCCTTCCCGTACCGGGTGAACCGGAACAGTGGCTGGAGGTACTGAAAAACGTATGCGGGCTTACAGCTACGGGGATAGCTCCGGATTTACACCGGATTCCCTATTAATGCCTGCCCCGGAAAGGGCGAGGCAACCGTTTACCGGGCGCAAACCTACGCATAATTTGGTAAATAAGGCGTTAATCGGTTATCTTGTATTTATGAGCATCAAACCGAAACTCGGGCCTTTTGACCTTACCATGATCGTGGTGGGACTGGTGATAGGGATGGGGATTTTCCGTACGCCCATCAGCGTAGCCCGTGAAACGGGGACGCCTTTATTGTTCTATATGGTTTGGGTGCTGGGGGGGCTGGTAACGTTATGCGGGGCACTCACCTATGCAGAAATCGGCTCCCGCTTACCTGTAGCCGGCGGGTTCTACAAAGTACTGTCTGTCGGCTTCCACCCTGCCTATTCTTTCATGATCAACTGGACCCTCGTGATCTCTAACGCCGCATCTATTGCGGCGGTTTGTATTGTGGGGGCCGAATATATAGGCCCGGTCATCCTCCCGGCGCATATGCAGCACGAAGGCGGGCGTAAGCTCATCGCCATCGGGGCGGTGCTGGTGCTTTATGGCATCAATATGCTCGGCATCCGCATGAGCGCCAGCTGGCAGAATGTACTCACGGTTTTTAAGATCACCCTCGTACTCCTGTTGTGCCTCGCCGCCTTCAGCAGCCAGGTAGCCCCGGCGGCGGAAGTGGCCGTTACCTCCGTGAACCACAGTTGGGCGTATATCTTTGGCGCGGCGCTGGTGCCCGTATTCTTTACCTACGGCGGCTACCAGCAAACCATCAACTTCGGATCGGATGTGCGGGAACCTGCCAGGAATATGCCACGCGCCATATTACTGGGTATCTCCATTATCCTGGTGCTGTATCTGACCGTGAACTACGCATATGTAAAAGTGATCGGGTTCGAGCAGCTGAAATCTACCGAAGCACTGGCGGCCAGGATGGCAGAAGCGTTTTTCGGGGAATACGGTTTTAAAGTAACTTCTGTATTGCTGTTCCTTTCTGTGCTGGGATATGCCAACGTCAATCTCATGTCGAACCCGCGAATGTATTATGCTATGGCGGAAGACGGGGTGCTGCCGGCGGTTTTCCGCCGGGTGAACAACCGTACACAGGTGCAGGAAGTAGCGCTGTCGGTATTTGCTGCACTGATCATCGGTATGCTTTATTTCCTCAGTAACTTCGACAATATTATCCAATATGTCATGCTTTTTGACTCGATAGGGCTTGCTTCCGCCGCAGCCACTATCTTTGTGCTGAGGCGGAAAACTGCGCATCTCGACGGGCAGGGGATCTACAAAATGAAGCTCTATCCCTTAGTGCCGGCGTTTTTCATTACCGTGTATCTATTTGTAACTGTAAATATTTTCATCAAAGATTTAAATCAGGCGCTTGGCGGTATGTTTTGGTTTGTAGCCGGACTGCCCATTTATTTTTTCATGCGCTATGCCGTTAGGCGGCCAGGCGGGAGCAATCAGTAATTATGGATCTTTCATATATCATTAACCAACTGGGAGAAGACAGGGAGCAGTATTTTAATGCCATTGCACCACCTATTATGCAAAGCAGCAACTTTGCATTTAAGACGGTGGGTGAGATGCGGGAGCTGCTGCAGGACGAGTACAAAGGCTTTCTCTACACCCGGGGTAATAACCCCACTATCGAAATTCTACGGAAGAAGCTGGCTGCGCTGGATGGTGCGGAAGATGCACTGATCTTTGGCAGTGGCGCCGCGGCTATCTTTGCCACCGTGCTTTCACAGGTAAAACAGGGGGATCATATCGTATCTGTCCGCGACCCGTATAACTGGGCGGGACAGTTGTTCACGCAGATTCTGCCACGCTTTGGTGTGGAAACTACATTTGTGGATGGTACGGAAACCGCCAATTTCCGGAACGCCATAAAGCCCAACACCCGCGTGATCTACCTCGAATCTCCCAACTCTTTCACCTTCGAGTTGCAGGACATTGCCGCCGTGGCAGCCCTGGCGAAGGAAAAGGGGATTGTATCCATTATCGACAACAGCTACTGCACGCCCATATTTCAGCGCCCGCATGATCTGGGGATCGACCTCTGCCTGCAATCGGCCACTAAGTTCATCAGCGGCCACAGCGATACCATGGCGGGTGTGCTTACCGGCCGGCAGGAAGTGATCCGGAAGATATTTGCATCCGAATTGCTGAATATCGGCAGTGGCATTGCTCCTTTCAACGCATGGCTCCTGCTCCGCGGGCTCCGAACATTAGAGATCAGGCTGGAGCGGAGTGCCTGCAGTACGGAAAAGATCTGCACATGGCTAAAGGCGCAACCGGGAATAGAAAAACTCTTTTTTCCTATGGATGCTGACTTCCCGCAATATGACCTGGCGAAAAAGCAGATGAGCGGCGCCGCAGGGCTGCTGACCATTCAGCTGAAGGCCACCCGCCGCGAACAGGTGGAAGCATTCTGTAACGGGCTTCAGCGTTTCCTCATGGCGGTATCGTGGGGAGGGCATGAATCGCTGGCATTCCCGGCATGTGCTTCCCTCGCCGAAAGCGAATTTGATCCTGCAGTTGAAAAACACCGGATGGTAAGGCTGTACATCGGTCTCGAAGATCCTAATATGCTCATCACCGATCTGCAGCAGGCATTGCAATTGATATAATAGAATGAACTGGAATAAAGGAGGGGTCCCGGCAGCGCCAGGACCCCTTTTCTATGTTCAAAATCGCATCAGGTCTTACGGGTGACCTTCGGGATGCGGATCGTTACTTCAAAAGTGCCGGCCACCAGTAGCCGGAATGCAAAGCGGGGGTTTACATTGTAGATGGGGTCAGCAGTAGGAGCCACGCCAGGATCCAGTATCACATACTGGCTGGGGATGCGGTAATACATCAGGTATCCATACCCGGGGTATTCCTTCAGCGGGAAAGGCGTGAGTTCATAATTGCATACCATCGTGGTGTCGGTATATTCCACGGGGTGGAATTTGGCATATGTCTCAAACAGGGGGCGGTCGCCACGCTTGATCAGCTCACCCGTTTTGGGATTGAATGGTTTACCGTTTTTATCCACTACTTTCAGCCGTACCTGGTATCCCTGATCCGATAATTTGGTGTAAGTCATTGTAGGTGTACCAATGTCGCCGTTAGTATTGGTGCCATCAATGAAGTAAGCACATCCGGGCGCACCTTCCTGCCTGAAAGCCAATTCGTATAACTGTATCACAGATATATTGCGGAAAGTTTTGGTGCCGCTGCCGTTGGTAACCCCTACATCAAAGGTGTAATTGCCCGGAGGTATCTTCTGGGTGCCTTCGTTAAATATAAGCTGCCCCGATTTCTCGATCAGATTCAGCGGTGGAACGGTTTCCATTTTGCGCTTCTTGTTCAGCAACGCTACCGTGGTATCGGAATTGGGGTCGAAAAGCGCGGTCCAGACGAGTACTTCATTCGGCTTATCAAAATAATCTACAGCCTTGCCGGTAGCGAGGTCGCGGATCTCCAGCATTTTAACCGAGATGGGATAATTGGAACCGTCCAGCTCAAAGGCCTTTGCGTCTGAACTCCAGTTGGTACCGCGGATTACCCGGAATGTATCATTCACATACCGGATCTGATCGCTGATATAACCTACCGGGATTTTTTTACAGGAAACTGCAGCGGAGAGGAGCACCACTGCTGCCATCGCGCATCCTGTGATTTTGTATGGGAAATTACTGAATGTCATGTGGATGGTTATTTAGGTTCTTTAGCAAAAGTGAAAATGTGGTTGTTAGACAGTACATGCAGCACGCCGTTGTTGGTGATAATACCTGTGGTTTGTGCTACAATACGCGTATCCTTTTCCTCGTCCGGCACCTGGTCATTCACGATGGGGTCCACATCTCCATATACCTTCATGAAATAAATGAACTTCGGGATGGTGGTGAGGCCGCTGTTCTGATAGGTGTTGGAAGGGTCGTCCCGCAGGGCGATGTATCTTCTTTCCCCATCTTTCGAGGTGAAGTACTTACCATCTTTATTCAATCCGTCCCGCACGATCTTTTCCCCGAAAATGTAAGCCCTCAGGGAATCTTTCAGCTGCGGGAAGTCCAGCTCATCGAAATTGAATACGAGATTCTCATCATTAGCTTCCAGCTGTTTCCTTTTCTGTACAACTTTCTTCACGAAATTGTGGATGGAATAATCGCTGGGTGCAAAGAAGGTAGTGCCGGCGGCATTCACTTCATCTTTCAGTCCCGTTCTGTCGATAAGCAACAACAGTGTATCAAACAGCGGGTTGGTTTTTAGATATTCGTAAGTGGTGCCTTCGAATTTGGGACTGTGGAGGCTGCCACCGATAAAGTAGTCATCCTTTTTGCAGGAGACGAATGCTGCTGCCAGCAGGAGGACCCAGATATATATTAAGTTCGTTTTCATGATACTGTTTTTTGTGATGACGGATCAGAGCCTGCCGTTCCAGTAAGGCGTCTGTTTCATGTGCAGATTGTCTTTGAACAGGATGCGGGGGATGGGCCAGTAGTTCATACCGTAGCGGGGTGAACCGGGTACGGTGGCGTCACTGAACGAGGCATTGAAATCGTTGATGTATCCTGTCCGTAACAGATCCCAGAAAGCATGGCCTTCTGCAAACAGCTCCCGCTGCCTTTCGGTAATGGTGTAATAATACAGGTCATCTCCGGCTACGGTGCCATCCAGCGCTTCGAGGCGGGCACGGGTACGGATGAGGTTCACCAGGTCCCGTGCTCCGGATTCGTCTCCGGTATTGTAGAGGGCTTCGGCACGGAGCAGGATGATATCTGAGAGGCGGAAGATGAGCAGGTTGTTGGAGAAGCGAGGATCTTTCCGTACATCACCGTCTTTATAGGTAACGTTGGAATACTTCTTCAGCATCACCATCGGCAGGTTAGGATCGAAGTAGAACCAGAGATCGGCACGGAGGTCGCCATCTTCATAGAAGAGGTTTTGCGCCGTTTCCGTATTCACCAGCCAGGGTACATCGTCTTCTTTACGAGGGTCGCGGGTGGCGAGGTAAGGCTGATACAGTGTTTTTTCACCGATACCTTTATAAGTTTTGTAAATGTCGTGGCCCAGGCCTTCGTTCTGTTCATCACTGATATTGATTTCAAATATGGCTTCAGTGGATTTGCCGACGCTCATGCGCTGGTATTGTACGGAATCGGTGATGAGTGAGAGTCCGAATTCTGCGGGGCTGGTCACCAGGTCGCGGGTAACTTCCGCGCATTTGGCAAAGTCTTTCTGCCAGGCGTAAATGTGTGCTTTGAGTGCGATGGCCGATGCTTTGGTGGCGCGTACACCACGGTCTTGCGAAGAGATGGGTGTTTTAGGGAGCAAGGGTAATGCAGCATCGAGGTCTTTCAGGCATTGCGCCAGTACTACCGACTGCTTCTCCCGTCCTATTTCTTCCGCTTCTGCCAGATCTTCCACGGGCTTCAGCGTAAGCGGCACATCTCCCCATACACGGGAAATGTAGAAGTAGAGGAAAGCGCGCATGAAGTAAGCTTCACCGAGATAATAATTCTTAAGATCCTGATTGCGGAATGAGGTTACCGGAATGCCGGCAATCTTTTCCACGAGCAAGTTTGCCTGTGCGATGGCTTTATAGAACTTGGTCCAGTTCTGCAGGTTTTCGAGGTAACCGTAGTATGTACCGTCGAGCAGCCCGTCGCGGATCTGGTGGATGGAGTAATCGGAGGAGTAGGTGATCCGGAAAGTATTGCCGGTAACATCGCCATACACGTAAAACCGGTTCTCGTCCGTGAGCGCATCGCGGATGAGGGAGTAACCACCCAGCAGGCCGGCAAGAGCGTCTTTGTCGTTTTTCCAGAAGGCATTACTGGTAGGTCCGCTCTTCGGCTCCAGATCTAGCAGCCTCTTACAGCCACCCAGTATCAGGATGCTGGTGAGGAGGATGGGAAGGATATATTTGAATCTTTTCATGATCGTCAGTTTAATGTGTGGGGATGCAGGTTAGAATCCAATGTCGATGCCGAAAGTGAACTTGGTAGGGATGGGATAACCGTCGCCGGTATAAACACCATATGCATTCACTGCTTCCGCATCAGGGACATCCGTTTTCTGGAAGGTGTACAGATTATCGACTACTCCATACAGCCTGAGGCGGTTCAGCTTCAGCTTATTCAGTAGGGATGGTCTGAAGTTGTAGCCCAGCGTAATGGTCTTGATACGTACATAGCTGCCATCTTCGATGTAGAACGTGTTTTTGTCGAGGAACCGGTAAGGCGAGCGCTGGCGGCTAACGAGCGAAAGGGTAGGCAGATCCGCTTTATCGCCGGGGCGCTGCCAGTAGTTGAGCCTGTCTACATTGATCATTCCCCTGCGGGCCAGTTTATTTTCACCATCGTCACCGGTTGACTCAAACAGATATTCTAACCGGCGGTTCAGGAAGCTGTTCATGATCTCACGGCCGAAGGTATAGCTGAGGAATACGCCAACCGAGATGCCTTTCCATTCGAAAGTGTTGTTCAGGCCACCGTAGAATTTAGGATTAGGGTCGCCACCAATGATCTGATCCATTGGCTCCTTCAGGTCGAAGTTGCCATCCTGATCGATCAGGATCGGGTCGCCGGCATGGTATTCATAACCAACAAAGTTCGTCAGCTTCCGCCCGGTGAGCAGATTAAAGGGGATGTCTTCATCCCGGGAGTAGATCCCCCTTGATTCAAACACATAATATTGGTTGGCAGGCTCGCCTACCGTGAGCAGGTAATCCAGCCCGTAAACACCGGAGTTGTAATTGAATACGATGCTGCGCCCGCCATTGGGAAGTGCGGTGATCACGTTCTGGTTCCAGGAAAATACAAAGTCGGTATTCCACTGGAGCGGATTGCGGGGTGCCAGATTGCGGGTATTCAATGTGAGTTCGATACCTGCATTGCGGAGGCCCATAGCATTGGTCTGCGCTTCGGTATACCCGCTGGAAACCGGAAGGCGGTAAGAGAAGAAGCCTTTGGATGTACTACGGTTATAGCCATCCACAGTAAGCCTGATCCTTTCCTTGAACAGTCCCATCTCAAAACCGATGTTGCCCTGCCGGGATTCTTCCCAGGAAAGATCCTTTTGCGCGATACCGTCTGCATAGTTAGGAGTAATTACTGCCACGCCGTTGTAGGAGGTGGCGGCGTCGTTACCTTCGAACCCTGCCACGTTCACGCGGTAAGTATTATAGCCGAGGTAATTCCTTTCCGGCTGTGTACCCGTAACGCCATAGCTCCCACGGATCTTCAGGAAGCTTAACCAGGAAAGATCCTGCATGAAAGGTTCATCGCTCATAATCCATCCGGCAGAGATGGAAGGGAAAATGCCCCAACGGTTGTCTTTCCCGAATTTAGAGGAAGCGTCGGCATTGAAAACGGCCGACAGCAGGTAGCGGTCGTTGAAAGAATAGTTCACACGGGCAAAGAGGCTCTGCAGCCCTTCTTCGGAAATGGAAGAGTAAGTGTTGGAATAGTTTTTATTCGCTACCGTTACCTGCCAAACATAGTCGTTCGGGATGAGATCCGCGCTGCCAAAATTGGTCTGGTATTGCGAGTATTCCGCATTTTGCCCCACCAGGAAGTTAAGATCGTGCTTTCCGAACCGGGTGGTATAGTCCAGTGTATTGTACATGATCAGCCCTTCTGTTTTACTGGAGAAGGCAGATCCGAATCCATAACCGTTATCGCGGACTACGCCGGGCTGGTAGAAGTTCCGGGCGCCGTTTTCACTGGTGTAGGTAACGGTGGTATTAAACCGGAGGTTCTTCAGGATATCGGCATTAAAAACAGTGCTGATCTCCAGAGAATTATTGATGTTCTTGTTGAGACTTTTATCGCTGCCCAGCAAATAATCACGGGAATCTTCGGTGAGTGCGTAGAAAGATGCGGGGAGGGAGTAAGTATCGAACGCGAAGAAGCCGCCTGTGCGCTCATTGGTGGTTCGGGGCCGGTCTGTACGGCTGAGGCGGAAGCGTGTCTGGTTACTGAGCCATGGAGTGATCTTGGCGCCCAGTCTTGCCAGTACGGTATAACGTTTGAAGCCGGTGTTGCGGATAATGCCATCTTCCTTATAATGCCCGAGGCTGACGCGATAGTTGAATACGTCCGAAGCGCCCTGCATGGAAAGGTCGTAGTTGTTAATAAGCCCCGTCTTATAGAACATTCCCTGCCAGTCGGTAGCATTATTGAAATCCGGGCTGAGGCTGTCTGTCAGCATCATGGGCAGGGATTCATTATCTACAGATTCGTTGTACAGGTTGAGGAGTTTCATCTTCATCCTTCTTTCTTCTGCGCCAGCCACCACTTCAAAGAGCTTAGGCCTTCTGGTAACGCCCATGTAGGAGCTGAAATTGAACTGGGGCTTACCGAGTTTAGGGGTTTTGGTTTTGATGATAATGATGCCGTTGGAGCCACGGGAGCCGTAAATAGCGGCGGCGGAAGCATCTTTCAGAATGTCGATAGACTCGATGTCGTTCGGGTTAAGTCCTGCGATGGGGTTGGTGCCGGTGCCGTTGCTTTCGAGAATGCCGGCTTCTGATGCCGTGCTGGGGATACCATCGATCACATACAGCGGGCGCGACAGTGCGCGGGCTTCATCGTATCCCCGAAGTACGGAGGTGTTGCCACGTACAACGAGGGAGTTGCGGACACCGGGTTCTCCTGAAAAGTTCTGCACGTTTACACCACTTACCCTTCCCTGCAGCATCATATCAACGCTTACCGCGGGCAGGTTTTCAATAGTTTCGCCTTTCACGGTGGCAATAGAAGCCGTGTTTTTCCGGCGTGATACTTCCTGGTAGCCGATCACCACATAGTCGCCCAGTGTTTTGGAGCTGACCTGCATGGTGATGTTGACCACCTGCTGGCCGGCTACATTCACTTCGCGGGTTTCGTACCCGATAAGGCTGAGAATAACGACGTTTGAGTTGCCTTTAAGGGTAAGGGCGAAAGATCCGTCGCCCGTAACGACAGACCCGTTGGTCCGGATCCCTTTTTCAACAACGGTTACGCCAGGCAAAGGACTGCCGTCTTTGTCCTTTACCGTGCCGGTAATCCGGCGATCCTGGGCATATGCGAAGGTGCATAGCAGCAGGAGCTTTAAACAGAGGATGTTTTTGAACATAGAGGTGAGTTTTAGAAAACAGATTTTGGCTGCAGTCAGGCACGGTATTTTGGGCATGGCAAGCCCTGCCGCGCTTTATCGGCGCGGTATGGCAGGGGTGAATTACATGCTGTTGGAAGCTGGCGGGCATGCCGGTGGCGGCACGTGCGCGCACGTAGATACTCAGGTTAAGGCGGATGAATTAAAAAAAGCTTCCCGGATTTGTGTTAATGGCAAGGCGGTGCCTTGGGCATTGCCCGTGATGGCGTTAAAGAAAAAGTAGCTTTGCTCTCAGTAGCGCTCAATCGGGATACGCTGCGGTGTTCCTGTGCCTGACTGGATTTGTTTAAATGATGAATTTTGGTTGAAATGTTGTCGTTTTTGCTGGCGAATGCTTCCGAAGCTCTCATGCTGAAGCATTCATGTCAGACTATTAATTCGATTCAGACTTATGATTAAAGGCTTAAAATACCTTACAATATCGATTTAGCACTTAGTATAGTTATGTTCGCTGCTGAATAAAATTAACAAAATATTCTGTTTTCACAAGCTGGTTTGTATTAATTTTTTACAAGAAGTTGACAACATAAAAAAAGCCAGCCGGGATTCCGGCTGGCTTTTTCATAAAAGTATCATTTAAATTAACCCGGCATCCGGCTGATGTATTTGTCCATCTCCTTGATCTGGCTAACGATTTGTTCGGTAGTGGGTTTTTGTGATTTGGCACGGCGGAAGTAATCCTTTGCGGATTTGAAATCGCGGCGGCTCATGGCAATGGAGCAAAGCATGAGGAGGGCGCCTGCGGTATTTTCCTTATCGGGGAGACCGAGGCGTACTGCTTTCTTAAGGTTAGCGTCGGCCGATTTGATATCGTTCTTCTGGTAAGCGATGGTGCCCAGCTGGAAAAACTGCATGCCTTCATACTCTTTCATGGGGCTGCCGGATTTGATGCTGGCTTTAACGGCAGCTTCGGCCCTGTCGAAGTCCTGGTTTTGCATAGCCAGGTTGCTTTCCATAAAGTAGTATACGGAACGGATGGGTTTGATGAGCAGTTTGGGGAATTTAACCGAGTTCATATAGCGCATGGCACCATCCACATCACCGGCTTCAACAGCCTCCTGTACAAGGCGCATAGGGCCGAAAAGGAAATGCGTTACAATACAAACGACGGCAAGAATGAGAAGGATCGATGATTCCCACCAGCCCACGGTAAGCCCCAGGGCGATACCGCCAATCAGAAGTACCAGTCCGAGTGGCAGGCGGTATTTAATAAATAAGTTAAATGCTTTCATAATTTCTTGAAACGAAGGGCAAAGATACAATAACTAAAAAGGAAAAAGCGGGGCAAATTTTGCCCCGCTTTTTCCGGTAGTGATGCTGACAGATAATGAATTACTGCCTGCTGAATGAATATACTACGTAAGCAGTTTTGCCTTCATATGTTACGGGCGCGCGCCAAACCATACTGGCCTGGTCTGCCGAAGCCAGCTCTACACGATAGCCGTCGGCAATGTTCTTCGCTTTCACCCCTGAAACCATTTCCTTGAATTGCAGCATAATAAGGCCGCCCTGGTTAATGGTGCTCCAAACAATATCCTGCGTGCCTGTGGGGCAGCCGGTAGCGGAACTGTTGATGGTAAAAGATCCGTTGCTGTTGGAGGGCAGCACCCAGTTACTGCCTTTCAGGCAATCCGGGGGGATATTAGAAAATACAGAGGAAATCTTGGCGGTAGAGGGGAGCCCTTCGTAGTTGATGGAGTTAAGGGTCCATTTGCCGGTGGCGGCTTTGCGCATGCCGCCTGCGGTTACTGTGGTGCTTTTTTGGGATGCACACGCGCTGAATATCAGTGTGGATGCTCCCAATACCATAAAAAGGCGGGTCAATTGCTTTGTCATTGTAAGGAGGTTTTTGTTGCTATGCTAACAAATTTCCGGCCAAAAGTGTTGAAAAAGGAAGGGGCACACCGGAGGTGTGCCCTTTGGGGAACAATGTGATGTTGTCTGTAACAAGTTTAGGGGCTACCTGTTATAGGTATATGTAACAGTGGATCTGGATATTACGTGATGGTCGGGATTGTAAGTGACCATCGTTCTTTCAGCAGGGAATCCCCCACCGTCGAACCGGAAAGTATATTCCGTTGTCCATTCTTCAAATCCGTTCCTGTCAAAATGCGCTTCCTTCGTGGCCAGCCGCGGCGGTAGCTTTAGCCCCGGATAATGGCGGAGGGCATTCAGGAATTCATGCGTATCGGGATTATTAACGAACTGGCTGAATACGGTATACTTTTCCATGGTGAAAGTGCCGGTATGTGCCAGGTCGGTATAAAATTCTTTCTTCACCAGGTTACCCTGCGCATCGTAGTAGCTTAACCGTTTCTGGTTGGCTTTCCATTCGCCGTTCACCGGTTCGTATCCCAGCTCAAGTACCAGTCTGCCGTTTTGGTACTCGTAACTCCAGAAATACTGCAACCCTTTCCCCGCTTCGTGCACTTCCATTTTCATCAGTTTGTCGACATAATAGAAGTATTGTATTTCGTCGGTACCTGCGGTCATTTTCTCCGGCAACCCGTTCCTGTAAGTGAAATCCATGTATATGGAATCCACATTTACAAAGCCGGGATGATAGCATTGCCTGCTCAACAGCCCACCGGGTGTATATTCATACCGGTTTACTTTCCGCTGGTTTTCTGTCACTTTCATCAGCAGCCGGCCCGTTTCCACCGGTCGGGGCCGTTTGTCTTTCTTACAGGCTGCCAGTGCCATCAGGGCAACCAGGCAGATAACTGCATGTTTTGGGGTAAATGGAAGCATGACCCGTTGGGTTAAATGGTTTCTGAAGCTGCTGGTATGTTACCAGCTTTACTGAGTGCAAAATTGAAAAAGAAATGGCCTTCCCGCAACCACATAACAATGTGATTCGTTCAGGGGAGTGAGCGGAGGGCCGGTTGTACAACGGGCTAAGCGGTAAGGAGTTGGCTGCTTTTTAAACGAGTTTATCCCTGAAAGCCTTTGCTACGGCTTCGGATTTGGAGTTTACATGCAGTTTTTCATAGATTTTCTTAATATGGGAGCGCACGGTATCAATGGAAATGAATATCTCCGATGCGATCATCTTATAGCTGTACCCGTTCACCAGCAACTGCAATACTTCCTTTTCCCGGTCGGAAAGGTTGTACATCTCGTTACGGTCAGATGGCTGGCGGGCAAAGAGCTGAAGCACCTGGCGCGCAATGCTCGATGTCATAGGGGCACCGCCATCGTATACATCCTGCAGGTAATCGAGCAGTTTATCGGGAGGGGTCTTTTTCAGCAGGTAGCCGTCGGCTCCGGCCTTAATGGCTTCAAAAACATGCTGGTTGTCGTCAAAAACAGTGAGCATGAGAATGGGCAGATTGGGGTAACGGGAACGTACCATGCGCAGACCTTCTATGCCGTTGGTGCCGGGCATGTCGATATCCATTAACAAAACGTCGGGAAGCAGATCGTCCATCTGCTGAAGGATATTATCGCAGTTGCGGAATGCGCCGCATACTACAAAATTTTGTGCTCCATCGATCAGTAATGTCAGGTTCTCTCGCAGTTTGGTGTTATCCTCATATAACACGATTCGGATCATATCCAGGGTTTGGAGGGTTGATAACTTATAGTAAAGGTAACGATCGCATATCTAAACGCCAATCACATGGTTATGTGGTTGGGAACATGAGCGTTACCACGGTGCCTTTTCCGAGTTGGCTCTGAATACTGAACTGTCCGTTCATCCGGTAGGCGCGGCGTTGCATATTCATCAGCCCGTCACCATCGCCAGCCTCATTTACATTGAAACCCACACCGTTATCCTGCACCCGAAGTACCAGCTGGCCCTTCCGCAGTTGAATCCTGATGTCAGCAAATGTACACTGGGCGTATTTAGCGATGTTGGTGATCGTTTCTTTATAAATCATGAAGAAGTCGTGCCGGTTCTCCAGCTGCAGCTTCCGGTTATAGATCTTATCATCGATTGTAAATGAGAAACCGATGCCGCGGGCTTCGAGTACACTGGTAGTGAATTCGCGCATACGGGCAATTACGCGGGGAGTACTGTCGTTCAGGGGGTTGATGCTCCATACAATATCGTCCATGCTCTCCATCATACGCGTAGTGCTCTCCCCGATCTTTGATATGAAATCCCGTGTTTTCTCCATGTCGCCCCTGTCAGCACTCTTACCTGCCATGGAGCTCATGATGTTAATGGAGGTGAGTGTGCTGCCCATATCGTCGTGCAGGTCACGTGCGATGCGGCTTCTTACTTTTTCGGTTGCCAGGATGTGGTTGATGCGCAACCGGTGCACCCCGTAAACGATCCCCGCCAGCAATAATGCCACCACGCCGTAGAACCATCCCTTTTGCCAGATGGGTTTCTGAATCACGATCTGCATGGTGGTTATTTTTTTCGAACCCAGCCCTTCCCCGTTCAGGCAGTACAGCCGGAATACATATTCACCGGGAGGGAGGTTGGTATAGCTGGCGTATTGCCGCTTTCCGGCGTTTACCCAGTCTTCGTCGATCCCTTCCAGCTGGTAATGATAGGTAAGATTGTCCTGCTCCAGATATGCGGGAGACATGAAGCCGACTGTAAACCCTGCGCGCTGGTGACTAAGCAGGATCCGCGGTGTATCCATCCGGAGTAAGGGGGTTGATCTGTCATACGTTTCATCTCCGCTCTTGAAGTGTTGTATATGTATGTCAGGCGGCCGTTGTGGCAGGGGCAAACTGTCCGGGTGGAAAGCGAATACCCTGCGGGCCGAGCCAAAAGCAATACGGCCATCATGGAGGCGGATGCTTGCAGGCAGCTGAAAGGATTCGTCTGCGATACCGTCGTTCCGTCCGAAGTGTGTAATGCTGCCCGTTTCCAGGTTTACTTTACCGGCACTGAAGTTGGTGGTGAAAAATACTTCGCGGTTGTTGATGGGGAGTACGTTGGTGATGTGGCGCATGGGCAAACCGTTCTTTTCGGTGAGCACAGCGGTCATGGTACCGGAGCGTATATCCAGCAGGGCAATGCCGCCACCTGCTACCAGCATTTTATCACCGGGCAAAGGATGTATGGCCGTTACGTTGTTGGCGGGGAGTTTATACAGCGGGTCGAACCAGGAATAGCGCTGGCGCACATGTCCGGCGGTATCCATCCGCAACAGTCCGTGTGTGGCGGTGCCCACCCATATATCGTGCTGCGGGCCTGCGTAAATATCCATTACATCGCCCCAGGTGTATTTGCCGGAAGCATACGTGCTGTCTGTGAATTTGCGGAGCTTATTGGAGGATACATTCCATCGCGCTACTACGCCATGGGATGCGCCTATCCATACATCTCCGCCAGGGGCAAGTGTCATTCGCCGGATGGTCCGGTTATCGATCCCATCCACATACCGCTGCTTCGATTGCCAGGTGGTGCCGTTCACTTCCAGTATCCGGGCATGCTGGCCACCCAACAATACGCGTCCATCGGGCAGTGGCTGGATGCACCATAACATGTTGTAATGATAATCGGAGGAGTGGATGTGTTTTTTCAGGTGTGTGAGGGTGCTGTCGTAAATAAGCAGGCCCTGTCCCCAGCTGGTTACCCAAACATCTCCGCCGGGGTGCTGCCAAAGGGCGGTGATCTCGGTTGGCGGCGGCGGCTGTGGACCATTCTCCGGCTTGAACTCAACGCTATGGAACTGCTGGCGGGCGTAATTGAAAATGTAAATCCCGTGGCTGGTACCCAGCCAGAGATTGCCCATGTTATCTTCTGTGATGGTGAAAAGGTCTGTATAATCGAGTCCGTATTTGGAATTTGGGTCGCGGGGGAATTCGCGGGTGCTGCGGCCGTCTGCACTGAATCGGAGGAGTTTATTGCCTGCGCTCCAGGTGTGGCCGGAGCGGTCGCGCATCATGAAATCGATACCGCCAAGGTTGCCAAAACCGGTAAACAGCTGTCCGTTACTTTCATCATACCGGAAGTAATCGGGAAACTCCTGTCCGGAGGGCCATGTACAAATGAAAAGGCCCTGCCGGCTGTCGGCAAACAACTGGGTTACCGTTTTCCGGAGAGCGGGTATTTTGAGCAGGGGGATGTTGCGGGGATTGTGATCCGGGGTGTAAATCGTTTTCTCCTCAAGGTCGAGCATTCCTATCCCCTGATTGGTGCCCAGCCAGTAGCGGCCTTTTCCCGGGGCCTGTTCAATCTGTATGATTTTGAGGTGGCGGGAATTACTGTACAGGGAGTTAAAAGGGACGAATTTGCCTTCCTGTTCCCGGAGCAGGTAAGCGCCATGGTGTGCCGTGCATAGCCAGATGTTCTTTTCCCGGTCGTGCAGAACCTTTGTTACCCTGAAGCCGGTGGCAGTAACGCCTTCCAGATCGAGCAGGCGGGTTTGGCGGGTGGTGTAATTATAGGTAATGGCGCAGGTATTGAATAGAATTAGCAGTACATCGGGCCTGATTTCTGAAATATGGGTGATTTCCCCGTGTGGGAGGGGGGGGAGGCCGGTGAGGGGCACGTATTCGAACTGCCGCCCGTCGTACCGCTGCAGTCCGCCCTGGGTGCCTATCCACATAAAGCCTTCCCTGTCCTGACAGATGGCCTTCACGTAATTGCTCATCAGCCCGTCTTCCACGGTGAGGCGTGTATAGCGGTGCGATGGTGGCTTTGCAATGGCCGTGGTGATGACGAAGGCCGGTAGCAATACGGCCAGTAGCAAGCGTTTGAGAAGGGGCGGTCGCATAAAACGGGTGAATCGTGTAAAAATAACCGGTTTACTCCATTAATCTTACGCTCTATCCGCTGAAACTGCCATTTCACATGTTTATGTGGTTGGGATTCAGGTTAAGCGGTTTACCTTTGATTTACGAGAAACAATGCAACGCATAGCCCCATGTACTGACTCCGAACCTGTGAATCTTCAGCTACATCGCGGATACCCCCGCTGCCGGCAACAACTGCCCGGAGGGGACTCTGTGCAACTGCATTTACTTTATAAAAACGCCTTATAGGAATATGCTGCTAATATAACGGGCGCAAGCTTCTGCTTGTGCCTTTTTTTATGCCGAAAATTTTCCCGATCCGATAAACTTTTTTATGGCTAATACCGGTTCTTTGCGTTTGGCCGCATCTTTTGGCCATGGTAAAGAAGCGTAATATGAAGATTTTTTTCCGGAATATCCACCTCTACCTGAGCCTGGTGGCAGGCCTGGTGATAATGATCACCTGTTTTACCGGTGCAGTGCTGGTTTTCGAGGAAGAGCTGAATCACACCTTTCATCGCGAGCGTTATTATGTGGAGCCGAAGGGGAGTCCGCTATCCGTGGCTGCGCTGAATGCGAAGCTGCAGGAAAAGGTGCCCGGTGCCAAAGTAACCGGTGTTCGGATATATAATGATCCGGCTCGTAGCGCAGAGCTTACGTTCACTGCCGGCGGTAAAAAAGATCAGGCGGCAAAAAGTGGTGGTAAACCGGCAAAAGGTGGTGGAAAGAAGGCTTATATAAATCCATATTCCGGTGATGTAATCGAAGTGTATGTTTATCAGGATACGTTTTTCTACACTATGTTCGCCCTGCACCGCTGGCTGCTTGGAGGAGATGTGGGTAAGATGATTGTGGGGGTTTGTACCCTGATTTTCCTGTTTATTATTATTACCGGGATTGTTTTGTGGTGGCCTAAAACGCGCAATATTCTTATACAGCGCCTGAAAGTGAAATGGAGTGCCGGGTGGAAGCGCCTTAACCACGATCTTCATATTGTTCTGGGCTTTTATGCCGCCATTTTTCTTTTCATTTTTGCATTTACCGGACTGGCCTGGTCGTTCGAATGGTTTAATGACGGTATTTACAAAGTAACGAACTCTTCTCCCAAAGCTACACCTCCACCATCTTCGGTGTATGTTGCTGATGCGAAGCCTGCGGTGTTGGATACCGTATTTCAGCGCGCCCTCGCTACAGTGCCCGACGCATATTTCTACAATATCTCCCTGCCGAAAGATTCTGCATCCGCCTATGCGGTTAGCATGATCACGCCGCGTTCTGTGCACGAATCAGCTTCCGATAATTTATATATTGACCAGTATTCAGGTGAGGTACTAAAACTCCAGACTTTTGGAGAGCGTAACCTCGGGCAGCGTGTACGCAGCTCCTTTAAGCCGGTTCACGTGGCTTCCATCTGGGGAATGCCGTCAAAAATCATCGGGTTTGTTGTTTGCCTGCTGGGAGTCATATTCCCTGTTACAGGTACGATCATGTGGATCGTCCGGCTGAAGAAGCAGAAAAAAGCAGGCAGGAACAAAGCTTCCGGTACCCGTGCCCGGGCTGTTGCTTAGAGTAGGGAGGCATCAATCACCGCCACCACCGTCTCCACCTCCACCATCGCCGCTGTCTCCACCGCCGCTGTCACTCCAGTCGCCGCTGGCCCCACCGCCTCCGCCATCTCCCCCGCTGTATCCATCAAAGCCTCCGTTGTTAATATCGGAATTCAATTGAGGGGAGTCGGAATGGCTCCAGGTTGTTGGGAAGCCGGTAGCAGTATCTATGTTGCTATTATTAGATCGCCTGCCTTTCTTCCTGAAAACGATACTTAAGAAGATGATGAAGAGTATGCCGGAGAAGATCCATACAAAGATTGTTTCCGGATCGGGGGTGAAAAGGAAGATGAGGAATGATAAGCTCAGCAGCATAGGGATGTTAATTTGAATTTTCTTTCCACGGGAATTGCTATTTTAGGGGAATTACCCATTTTATCACCGAAAGTATTCAATTTTCGCATGCCGGGTACCTATGGCCAGGATGAAGAACTGAACAATTACTGGGAAGCAGTCCGGAGAGACGATCCCGGGGCTTATGCACAGGTGCATGCGATCTTGTATCCCCTGCTTTACCGTTATGCCCTGGCTATTCTGAGCGACGAAGCGCTGGCGGAAGATGCCGTACAGGAAGTATTCATTCGTATCTGGTCTAAGAAATCATCTATCGGCGCCACCCGTAACCTCCGTGCTTTTTTCTTCACCGCACTGCGCCGCCATTGCCTTAATCAGCTTCGGAGCCTGCGCATGCTACAGGTATTGCCCGCACCGGGTCCTGATATCGAATTTTCGCCGGAAGACATACTTATCTCCGAAGAGTCCCGGGAGATACGCAGCGAAACAATTACCCGCTACCTCAATCAGTTACCCCGCCGTCAGAAGGAGGCCGTTTACCTCCGCTATTACGAAGCCCTGTCGTATGAAGAGATAGCGGTAATTATGAAGGTAAACTACCAGTCAGTAGTCAATCTCGTATTTAAAGCCATTGCCCAGCTCAGGGAATGGCTGGGTCATTTGCCGCTGTGGTGGCTGCTTCTGCAGGTTTTCTAAAGTTTTTTGATGAAAAAGGAGTATCCCGGAGCCGGTTAAGTGTCTTTCTAATAAACACGTTATGGAAGATCCTTCCTTGCCGCAAGGCCCGGATAATGTTCCTTTCAGATTCAATCGCCGGGAAATTTCCGAAACTCAGATCCATCAAAGCTGGAACCGTATAGCGCCGGCATTGGGCCGTAATGCCCGCCGCAGTCCCCGGCGGAGGATGCTCCGCATGGCAGCCGCAGTATTACTCATCCCGGCAATTGCTTATGGCGGATATTTCCTCTATTGCAACCTGATGGCCGATGGCATGCGTGTTTACCGTACGGCATATGGGGAAATACAGCAGGTACTCCTGCCGGATAGTTCAACCGTGTTCCTGAACGCCAATTCCACCCTGCGTATACCCGAAGAATGGAAGAGTGAAGAAAGCCGTAGTGTTTGGCTCGATGGAGAAGCTTATTTCGAGATCACCAAACGCCCAGGTGCTGCAGATGCCCGCTTTATCGTGCATACCCCTGAAATTGATGTGGAAGTACTGGGTACCAAGTTCAATGTAAACATGCTGGAAGCACGTACCACGGTGTCTCTCAAAGAAGGGAAAGTACAGCTTACCGCTAAATCCGAGATCAGCGAAGGCCCCAAGGTGATCATGATGAAACCCGGCGATGAAGTGCTGGTGGATCATGAGAAATCCCGCCTCCGCGAATCCGTTAATACCGATCAGATAGCAGACTGGCGCAATCACCGCTATCATTTCGAAAATACATCCATGCAGGAGATCGCCGCGATCATCCGCACCAAATTCGGATATGAAGTTACACTCAGCGCCGCCGCGGCAAAACGTACCATCAGCGGCGACCTGTATGCCCAAAATATAGATCAGTTATCCAAAGCTTTATCCGTTACCATGAACCTGCAAATCGAGCAATCGGACGGGGAGCTTACTATTACGACCAAAGACTAATTCGAATATATCAGTACACGTATCTGACTGTCTTCTGCAGAAGCAACGGTAAGCCACTGGCATGCCGAAAGGGTATATAATATCAACCAAAATGTTTCACCCATTTTAAAATTCCATTTTATGCTAGCGAACACTTTGTTGCGGACCACCTTGCTGGCAGCTGCCATCGCAGCCGGTTCCTCCCTGGCCATACAGGCCGGTGCGCAGGATCTGGCTGCGAACAGCAGCACTCCGCATCATCTGCAGCCTGTCGGCGATGCCCGCAGGCAGCAGAAAACATTGGAACAGTTGCTGAGGGAAATTCACAAAACATATAAGGTAGACCTGTTGTATGAATCGCGCAAGCTGCCAAAAGTAAAAGTCAACTTCAAACCATCGGAATTCGATAATGTGGAAGAAATGCTGGAAGCACTTCTGCATCCGCATGGCTTACAGGCTCAGTCGGTACAGCCAAATACATGGGCCATTGTGCCGCTGCAGGATAAAAATACACGCCCCAGAACGGAAGCGCCCGTTAAGCGCAGCTCCGGCAATTCCGCTCCTGAAACACAGCCGCTCACTCGCCTCAGCGGCGCTACTACCGTAGCCTACAATGGCAGTGTTGCGGATACCGTAAAGAGGGTGCGTATACAGGGTAAAATCAGCGACAGCGAAAACGGATCCCCGCTGCCCGGTGTATCTATCCAGGTGAAAGGCGAAACACGCGGTGCCACTACCGACGGTGATGGCCGCTTTGCCCTGGATGTTGCGCCTGGCACCGTGCTCCTTGTAACCCTGCTTGGATACGAAAGCAAAGAGATCCCGGTGGGTAATAACCGTAACTACGATCTCACACTCGATGTGAGCAACCGCGCTCTCAACGAAATTGTGGTGGTGGGCTACGGCTCCCAGCGCAAGAGCCTCGTGACCGGTGCTATTTCCTCCATCAAAGCATCTGATATTGCCACCGTATCTGCCACCCGTGTGGAACAGGCTTTGCAGGGCCGCACTTCAGGCGTTACCGTACTGCCAGTTTCCGGATCTCCCGGCAGTGGCATGCGCGTAAGGATCAGGGGCACAGGTTCCAACGGATCATCCGAACCACTGTATATCATAGACGGTATGCGGGCAGGTGGTATGGAATACCTCGATCCCTCTGAGATCGCATCCATCGAAGTATTGAAAGATGCCGCATCTGCCGCTATCTACGGTGCGGAAGGTGCCAATGGTGTAGTCATCATAACCACCAAAACAGGGCGCAAAGAGCAGGATTCCCGTATCGACTTCAGTATGCAATACGGCCGGCAGTCGCTCAAGAATAATATGCCTATGATGAACGCCGAGCAGTACAGTCAATATCTCACAGAAGCACAAACGCCGGGAGATATCCCCAGTCCGGCAGACTGGAAAGGGAAAAAAGGGACCGACTGGCTGGAAGAGATCAGCGAATCTGCTCCCCTGCAACGTTACACGCTTAATTTTAGCGGTGGTTCGGAAAAGTCTTCCTACCTGCTGGGAGGTACCATGTTCCGCCAGGATGGCCCTATAGGCGGCAGTAAAGCCCGGTTCGACCGTTATACCGTGCGCCTCAATTCCGATCATCAGATCAAACCGTGGCTTACAATAGGCAACCGTTTGTCTTATGCTTATCATAAAAGAAACGGTGTAACGGAAGATTCTGAATTCGGATCTGTTATCAACAATGCTATCCTGCTCGATCCGCTGTTCCCTGTTGTATATACAGGCGCGCTATCGCCCCGTGCGCAGAACGCGCTGAACGATGGTTATACCCTGGTGAAAGATTCGCAGGGCCGTTATTACGGCGTGTCGGATTATGTTTTCGGGGAAGCCGGTAACCCGGTAGCACTAATTGATGTTACACATAACACTACCACACAACATAAAGTAGTCGGTAATCTGTACGGGGAATTATCTCCCCTGAAAGGATTGAAAATAACTTCACGCTTTGGACTGGATGCTGCATTTCAGCGGCAACACGCCTGGACGCCCACTTTCTGGTGGAACGCTAACCGCCTCAATACCGTGCCCAGCTCCGGAGATAATAACCAGAACTGGTATAACTGGCAGTGGGAGAACTTTGCCACCTACAATCACGTAATCGGCAGTCATGATATTACCGTGATGGCAGGTATGAGTGCATTGCGCCGTAATCATGACAGGCTGGAAGGTACCGCATCGGGCATGTTCCTCGAAGATCCGATATTCAGTTATCCTGATTTTATCCCGGATGCGCAGGACCGGATTGCCGGTACGCAAACCAGTACATCATTGGTGTCGTACTACGGCCGTATCCAGTATGATTATAAAGGAAAATACCTCTTCAACGCTACCATCCGGCGCGATGGTTCTTCACTGCTGCCGCCGAATAATACATGGGGTACCTTCCCTTCGGTTTCTGCGGGTTACGTAGTGTCTAACGAAGGGTTTTTCCCTAAGAATAAAGTACTCAACTACATGAAGCTCCGCGCCAGCTGGGGGCAGAACGGGAGTATCGCCAATATCAATATCGGCGACTGGAAAGCCCTTATCACCACGCAGGGCATTTCTTACCCGGATGCAAACGGAATATACCATGTAGGTGCAGAACCCGCCGGACTGGAGAATCCGCTGCTTAAATGGGAAGCCAGTGAGCAACTCGATTTTGGTGCCGACTTCGGCTTCTTCGATAACCGCCTCAGCTTTGTGGCCGACTACTACCGCAAAGTCACCAAAGGACTGCTCACTCCCGGCAAGGTGCCCAACTTCCTGGGTAACGTGCTGCATATTGTGAATGGGGGAGATGTGCGGAACAACGGATGGGAGTTTGAAGTAGCATACCGCAACGATAATAAGAACGCCCTCAAATTTGAGATTGCCGCTAACCTGACAACGATCAAGAACGAAGTGCTGAGGCTCAACGAGTTTACAGACCGCATCCCCGGTACTACAGTAGGTACGGGCTGGACCGCCTCCTGGTTCGAGAAAGGTATGCCCATCTGGTATTTCCGCGGGTATAAAACCGATGGCATCTTCCAGAATCAGCGCGAGATCGATGCATGGAAAGCGATCTATGCCACGGATGAAAACATTCGCCCGGGTGATCCGCGGCCGGTAGATGTAGATGGAAACAAATCTATTTCAGTAGGTGATTATGATTACATCGGCAGCCCGCACCCCGACTTCGTGTATGGTGGCCGTGTGAGCCTGAACTATAAAGGCTTCGATTTCCTGGTGCTCATACAGGGCCAATCCGGGAACGATGTGCTGATGGGTTTTAACCGGACAGACAGGCCAACCGGTAACCGCCCCCTTTTCCTGTGGGAAGACCGGTGGACCACACAGAACACCAATGCCAAATGGTTTGGTGCCAATACGGCGAGCACCTTCGCCTATAACAGTGACTTTATGGTGATGGACGGGTCGTACATGCGGATCAGGCAGCTGCAGCTGGGGTATACCATTCCGCAATCGGTACTGCGCCGTGCGAAGATCAGTAATGCGCGTATCTATTGCTCCCTCGACAACTATTTCACTTTCACAAAGTACAAAGGGTTGGATCCGGAAGCGGGCAGTAACGACAATAACAGTTTAGGAATCGACCGCGGCGTATACCCTATCCCGCGGGTAGCTATGTTCGGCCTTTCATTTTCATTTTAACCTGCAAACATTCCACTCATGAAACCAAATCATCAACGTAATACGATCATCATAGGAGCGGCGCTGTTGCTGGGCGTGGGCTGCGGAAAGGGGTTCCTGGAGCAGGATATCCCGGGCCGGTCGCCGCTGGAAGGATATTATAAGACCGATGTGGATGCCACTGCGGCCACGTTTGCCGCATATGACATGCTGCAGGCTGAATACAACTGGGGATGGGGCAGCCCGCTGCTGCTGAAAACCCTGCCGTCTGATGAAAGCAATGCAGGCGGTAATGGCCCGGGCGATCAGCCGCATTACCAGGCATTGGACAACTTTACGCACGATTCACAGGGCGAAAGCATTTTGTGGGTATGGCGCATGAATTATTTCGGAGCCTACCGGGCCAACCAGGTGATCAACCGCGTGGCCGGAACATCGGACCTGCAGAAGCGCCTCATCGCAGAATGTAAAGTGCTGCGTGCATATTATTATTCAGAACTGGCTGCACTTTGGGGCGATGTGCCGCTGGTGCTGAAGAACCTGGAGCCTGCGGAATATACCAAAACACCCCGCACACCCCGAGCACAAGTGTACGCACAGATCGAGAAAGATCTGAAAGAAGCCATCCCCGTACTGCCGGTTAAAAGCGCATTGGGTGCCAGTGAGCGGTTCCGGGTTACCAAGGGAACTGCCCAGTCGCTGCTGGGAAAAGTGTATCTCTACCAGCAGAAATGGCCTGAAGCTGCAGAGCAGTTCAATGCGGTGATTATATCCGGAGAATATGATCTGGAGGCCTCGGTGGCCGCAGCTTTTTCCAAGCAGGGCGAGTTTGGTAAGGAGAGTGTTTTTGAAGTGCCATTCACCGATCAGAAGCGTTATACATGGGATAACTTTCCATGGGATCGGTTCCGGGAGATCGAAAGCAATATCCATATTAAGCTGATGGGCCCCCGTGAGGAACATTATACCCGCATGACCGGTGATTCGCTGGACGGCGGATGGGGATTCAATACCGGCAAGAAGAAGCTGTACGATGCATTTGTGGCTGCAGGGGATGTGGAGCGGAGGAAGCAAACGATTTTTTCCATTGAAGAGCTGGAAGATGGTGGCGGTGAATATGCAGACCCTTCCGTATGGGACTTCGAAGGCTATATTCAGCGTAAGTATGGATCGTTTTCCACCTTTACCACGCACCCGGACGATGGAACGCCAGATTTAAACTACGGTTCCAATTCCCGGCTGATCCGGTATGCGGATGTGCTGCTGATGGCAGCAGAGGCATATTACCGTGCAGGGAACGAGGGGCGTGCGCGGACGGAGCTTAACAAGGTACGTACCCGGGCTAAGCTGGGAGATGTGCTGACAGGAGGTAATGCCCTGTTTGAGGCGATTGTACTGGAGCGGCAGCTGGAGCTGGCATTTGAAGGCTTCCGGTACCTGGATCTTGTGCGGTGGGGTAAGGCAGCTGCAGAACTGGGTGGACTTGGGTTTAAACCCAACAAACATGAGTTGTTGCCTATCCCGGATGAAGACGTGCGGATCGGGCACCTCGAGCAGAACAAAGGTTACTAACTACCTGATTTGATAAATGCGATATACTTAAAGTAGTAACAATGGTAAAGGGCTGCCTGTCAAGGCAGCCCTTTGAAATTGGGGTGTCCATAGGACATGGTTGGTTATGCGTTCTGTGTAATACTTACACGATAATTAATATCTGGTTCTTCCATCCGGCTTTGGAGGAGGAGGGATTCGAGTGCTTCTGTCCGCAGTGCATTCCCGGGGAGGATAACGGAATGGGTAGTTACGGTGGTGCGGAGCATATCTCCTTCGCCTGTAAGCAGCCATCTGATATTCAGCTCGGAAAATTGGTGCGCTATGTCAGCCACTATATCTACACTGGGTTTGGCACCTTTGGTACGAAACAGCCGCGCGATCTTCTCGCAGCTTTTGTATTTCAGTGCACGGGAGAATGCTGAAGTGCTCAGCTCTTTGTGCTGAATGAAGTTTTTAAGTCTGCTTGCGATTGATTCCATAAAGATGTGTGTTACGCAGTTTTAGACATGGAATCCTGTCTAAAGGGTGAAATTTCAAAGCGAAATATTTTTTTTATTGGCTTCACCCCTCGCCCCCCGAAATTCACTCTATTAAATATAACTGCTGTTGTCACCAGCCGGTGTTGCGATTGTGAAATTGTTCCCGGCCGTCATCAGTTAGCCGAATGCCGGCCTTTCAGCGTCCATGTCCCCAAGTGCCAAAACGCGCAGTCGCGCGCCCCGGCTGAGGGTTACAGGAAATCCGAAAACCTCCCGGCCGCGGACAGACACACTAACCACGGTCCCGTTGTCCGTATCGGCCTCAAATAAGTCTCATGTCTAATGTATGCATATACCGGAGGGTGAATTCTTTCACCCTTCTTTTTTTGCCGTTTATAAACTCCACTTGCATCACCCGTCTCCATTTCGTAGTTTAGGGGTAATAAGTACGCTTATTGAAAGAATATTAGCAGGGATTTGTATGATTTTAGCATAAAGCCCGGTGCAGCAGGCACCTCTACGTTATATATTGCATCGTTACGTCACAGTCGCTCATTAATTAAATTTATTGCCACGGCCATTAACATGAAAATGACCATTCGCTCTAACCACTGGATATCAGCCAGCCTGGTACTTGTTCCTTTTGCCGCCATCTGGCTCGGAGGATGCGGGTCCGGTAAAAAGGTAGATTACAGTACCGAAGTAAAGCCCATTCTCAACAAGCACTGCATCAGCTGCCACGGCGGTGTAAAGCAAAACGGAGGATTCAGTGTGCTGTTCCGGGAAGAAGCTCTCGGTGTTACTAAAAGCGGTAAGCCCGCCATCATTCCCGGAGATCCCGGTGCCAGTGAATTCATCCGCAGGCTCCACACCAATGATCCCAAAGAGCGTATGCCGCTCAAGGCACAACCGCTCTCCAAAGCCGAAATCGACATCCTCACCCGCTGGGTGGAACAGGGTGCCGAATGGGGGGAACATTGGGCTTACGTGCCTCCTGCATCTCCTGCTGCCAACGCTAACATCGATCAGTTCATTAACGAAAAACTCGATGATGAAAACCTCGATCCCGCTCCGCAGGCCGATCCGCAAACCCTGCTCCGCAGGCTCTCCCTCGACATCACCGGCGTTCCGCCAACTGAAGCCCGTGCCAATGCATTCGCTGCCCGGTTCAGCGACAGCGCGTATGCTGCTATGGTAGATTCCCTCCTCGCTTCGCCGCAATTCGGTGAGAAATGGGCCTCTATGTGGCTCGACCTTGCCCGGTATGCCGATACCAAAGGATATGAAAAGGACTCCCGCCGCGAATTCTGGCGCTACCGCGACTGGGTGATCAAGGCCTTTAACATGGATATGCCCTTCGACAGGTTCACTACAGAACAGCTCGCAGGTGACCTCCTCCCTGCGCCAACAGACGATCAGCTCATCGCCACCGCCTTTCACCGCAATACCATGAGTAACGATGAAGGGGGCACGCAGGACGAAGAGTTCCGCACCGCTGCCATCATCGACCGGGTGAATACCACCATGGAAGTATGGCAGGGCACCACCATCGCGTGCGTGCAGTGTCATAGTCACCCTTACGATCCGTTCCGCTTCGAGGATTATTATAAATTTATGGCCTTCCTCAACAATACCCGTGATGAAGATACCTGGGGAGAATATCCAAAACTGCGCTTCTACGACAGTCTGCAGCGCCAGGATGTTACTGCTGTTACCCAATGGGTAAAACAACATGGTGATGCCAGCCAGCTGCAGGAAGCGCAGGATTTCCTGCGTACGCTGGAACCGAAAGTGCATGCCCACGATGCTGACCAATATATTAACGGGCAACTGGCCGATACTAAATTCATGGCCATCCGTAATGGCGGCAGCAGCAGGATGAAGAATGTGCCGCTGAATAATGCAGACCGTTTGCTGATGCGCTACTGGTCAGGCGAAGGTGGTACGCTGGAAGTGCGTGCCGATAGCCTGAAAGGCCCCGTAATTTCCAGTATGGCACTGCCGAAAGGGAATGGCGTGTTGCCGGTAGCGTTAAAGCCGCTGGAGGGCCGCCGTGATTTATTCTTCATCTTCCGCAATCCCTCGCTGGACCCCATGAGCACAGTTGCCAGTGTGGAATGGATGGCTTTCCGTCATGATCTTCCCGGTAAAGGACAGGCTGGCTATAAAGAAATGGAAGCCAAATTCCTGGCGCTTGTAAACGCCAATCCGGAAAGTATACCCGTTATGGTAGAAAACAACCGGGATCTTTTCCGGCCTACTGCAGTATTTGAAAGAGGTAACTGGCTGGTGAAAGGTAATGAAGTGAAACCGGAAACACCCGCGTCCCTTAACCCATGGCCGCAGGGCGCTCCGCGCAACAGGCTGGGGCTGGCGCAATGGCTTACCGATCCTAAGAACCCGCTTACAGGGCGTGTGATGGTAAACCGCCTCTGGGAACAGCTTTTCGGTATAGGTCTCGTGGAAACACTGGAAGATTTCGGTACGCAGGGCTTTACCCCGTCACATCCCGCCCTGCTTGATTATCTCGCCTACCAGTTCGTACATAAACATAAATGGAGCGTGAAATCCATGCTGCGTGAAATAGTGCTTTCTGATGCTTATCGCCGCGATTCAAAGAGTAATCCGGAACTGAATGAGAAAGACCCGGCTAACCGGCTTCTCGCCCGTGGGCCTCGCTTCCGCCTGTCGTCTGAGCAGGTGCGCGATCAGGCACTCGCCGTAAGCGGATTGCTGAGTGACAGAATGAGCGGCCCGCCGGTAATGCCTATGCAGCCCGATGGTGTATGGATGTCTGTTTACAGCGGAGAGCGGTGGAATACTTCACAGAACGGTGATCAATACCGCCGTGGCGTATACACATTCCTGAAACGTACCAGCCCTTATCCTTCCTCTATTACTTTCGATGGCAGCAGCCGTGAAGTATGCCTGCAACGCCGCATACGTACCAATACACCGCTGCAGGCGCTCGTAACGCTGAATGATCCCGTGTATCTTGAAGCCGCACGAACACTGGCGATGCAGATGGAGAAGGGAGGAGGTAAAGACCCTGAGATCTGTATTCAGCGCGGGTATAAGCTTGCGATGAATAAAGATATCTCCGCGGCTAAATCTGCCGTGCTGGTAAAGCTTTACAGCCAGGCCCTTCAGCAATATCAGAAAGATCCCGCCGCTGCGGAAGCATTCAATATGCGTTCCGTACCCGATGGTGAAAAAGCACACGTAGCCGCACTCACTGTAGTGGCCAACGCATTAATGAACCTGGACGAGTTCCTGTCCAAATCCTAAAGATCATGGCAGACAAAATCATAAAAGAAGCCAACGACCGGGCCGCCCGGTTTTTCTCCCGCAGGCATTTTCTGCAGGATTGTGTAACGGGCCTTGGTGCTACAGCCCTCGGTTCACTGGTAAGCGGTTGCAACCTTTTCTCCGGTTCAGGCGCTGCCCCCGTGCAAAGCCTTAACCCGCTGGAGCCCCGCGCCCCGCATTTCCCTGCCAGAGCTAAAAGCGTTATTTACCTGCACATGGCCGGCGCGCCTTCGCAGCTGGAAATGTTTGACTATAAACCGGAACTGCAGAAGCTGCATAACCAACTATGCCCGCAATCTATCCTCGAAGGCAAGAAGTTCGCCTTCATCCGTGGCGTGCCCCGTATGCTGGGACCGCAGGCGGTGTTCAGTCAGCATGGCGAAAGCCGTGCGTGGGTATCTGATTTCATGCCGCATTTCGCGGAAAGGGTGGATGATGTGAGTTTCCTGAAAGCGGTGCAAACCGATCAGTTCAACCATGGCCCTGCGCAATTATTCATGCATACGGGTAGCGCCCGCCTCGGAAGGCCCAGCACAGGCTCATGGGTAACCTGGGGGCTTGGCTCGGAGAACAGCAACCTTCCCGGCTTCGTAGTGCTCACCTCAGGCGGGAAAACGCCGGATGCGGGCAAGAGCGTTTGGGGCAGCGGGTTTCTGCCTTCGGTGTACCAGGGCGTGCAATGCCGCTCTAAAGGTGAACCGGTCCTCTATCTTTCCGATCCGGAAGGGCTGAACAGGGATCTCCGCTATCAGGGAATCCAGGCCATTAACGAAGTGAACCGCCTTGAATATGAAACGTTCCAGGATCCCGAAATCCTGTCGCGTATATCTCAATACGAGCTGGCTTACAAAATGCAGATCTCCGTTCCCGGTGTGATGGATATCAACAGCGAACCGGCTTACATCCATGAACTATACGGCACTGAACCGGGTAAGGAATCGTTCGCCAATAACTGTCTGCTTGCCCGCAAGCTGGTAGAGAAAGGCGTACGTTTTGTGCAGCTGTTCGACTGGGGATGGGATGCACATGGTACCGACGAAAGCACTGCCGTAGACCTCGGTATGCGGAATAAGTGCCGGGAGATAGACAAGCCAATCAGCGCCCTGCTGCTCGATCTGAAGCAGCGCGGCCTGCTCGATGAAACGCTGGTGGTATGGGGTGGCGAATTTGGCCGTACGCCCATGCAGGAAAACCGCGATGGTAAAGAAATGCCTTACATGGGCCGCGACCACCACGTGGAAGCGTTCACCATGTGGATGGCAGGTGCGGGAATCAAACGCGGTGGCAGCTGGGGCGAAACCGATGAGATCGGGTTTAGCGCCGTGAAAGGCCAGGTAGCCGTACATGATATCCACGCTACTATTTTACAGCAATTGGGATTTGATCACGAAAAAATGACCTACCAGTTCCAGGGGCGGCCTTTCAGGCTTACCGACGTTCACGGTCATGTTATTAAGGAAATTTTAGGTTAACACATGAAGCATTCTATCAACCGGAGGGATTTTCTCCAGCGCACTGCTGCCCTTGGAGCAGGTACTTTATTATCACAATTGCCTGCCGCCGCCATGCCCGCCGCAAAAGCGGGTTTCAGATTAGTGGTACTGGCTACAGACTGGGGCTTCCCCGGCAGCCGCGATGCTCTTTGCGAAAAAGCAAAAGCCGCAGGATACGACGGGATCGAAGTATGGTGGCCTGGTTCTCCCGAAGCGCAGAAAGAAATATTCGATGCGGTGGAAAAACACGGAATGGAAGTAGGTTTCCTTGCTTCCGGAGGCAGTAACGATTTCGCAAAGCACGCATCTACCTTCGAGGCCACCCTGCTGGCGGCTACCGGCAACAAGCGTAAGCAACCACTCTATGTCAATTGCCACTCTGGCAGAGATTATTACACGGAAGCGCAGAACGGACAGCTGATCGATATCACCACCCGCATCTCCAGATCTTCAGGCGTTCCCATTTACCACGAAACGCACCGCGCCCGGATGATGTTTGCCGCGCATGTTACCCGCCGCTTCATCGAAACCAAACCCGATCTGAGACTTACGCTGGATATATCACATTGGTGTAACGTACACGAATCGTACCTGTCTGATCAGGCGGAAACGGTTGCGCTTGCGCTTCAACGTGTAGGGCATATACATGCGCGCATCGGTCATCCCGAAGGCCCGCAGGTTAGCGATCCGCGCGCGCCGGAATGGGAACATGCCGTAAAAGCGCATTTCGCCTGGTGGGATGAAGTGGCGAAGATGAAACGCGCGAAAGGCGAAGTGATGACCGTTCTCACCGAGTTTGGTCCGGCAGATTATATGCCCACGCTCCCCTATACCCGCCAGCCCGTGGCAGACCAATGGGCGATCAATGTTCACATGAAAGATCTTTTAAAAGCACGTTACGGCGCATGATGTTTTTCTTACAATCAGGATGGGGCCTCTTCATCGGCCGGTTCCATCCCTTACTCGTTCACCTGCCGATCGGTATTCTCATAATCGCCTTTCTGCTGGAATGGCTCAGCCGTTTCCGCCAGCTTGCTGTGCTGGGTGCCGCAGTTTTTCCTACACTGCTTTTTGGTGCCCTTTCGGCTGTAGCAGCATGTGTGGCGGGTTATCTGCTGTCGCTCTCGGGCGGGTACGACGAAGCCGCGCTCAACCTGCATATGTGGATGGGCATCGCAGTAGCGGTACTTTCCCTGTTGCTTTGTGTTTTCAGGAAGTACAATCTGTTCCCTAAATCGTGGCTGCCGGTATCTGCTGCAATGATCATCGCTTTGTCCGTAGCGGGCCATTATGGTGGTAACCTCACGCATGGTGAGGATTACCTGACTGCTGCATGGCCGTTCGGAACGAAGGAAGTGGCAACAACGGCATCCTTCAAGAACATCGAAGATGCGCAGGTGTTTGAACAGCTTGTGCAGCCTATCCTCGAACAGAAATGCTACGGCTGCCATAATGAACAAAAACTGAAAGGCGGCCTCCGCCTCGATGGTATGGTGCATATCCGCAAAGGAGGAGAAAACGGCCCGGTACTGAAAGACAGTATCCCTGAAATGAGTGAGCTGTATAAACGCCTCGTTCTCCCCGAGTCCGACGATCATCGCATGCCACCCAAAGGAAAGCCCCAGCTCACCCCGCAGGACGTGGAAATCCTGTACTGGTGGATTCAGCAGGGCGCCCCTGATTCTATGGCCGTTAAGGAACTGCAGAAAACACCACGCATCGCACTGGTATTTGAAGGCATGAAACCTTCCGGCGACGGCGTGCATCCTTACATGCCCCGTACCGAAGTTAGCGCGGTGAACGATGAGCAGGTGGCCCCGCTCGTGAAATTGGGTGTGAAAGTAATGCCCGTTGCGGCCGGTAATGGCTATGTTATGGTAAGCGCAGTAAATGCTTCCGCCTTTGGAAATGCTGACGCGAAATTACTGGAGCCGCTGGCTAAGCAGCTGGTTTGGCTTAACCTGGGCAGTACTGCTACGGGAGACAGTGCGCTGAAAGTCATTGCTTCACTGCCAAGCCTTACCCGCCTCCAGCTGGAATATACCGGCGTTACGGATGAGGGCATGCAACAACTGTCGTCGGCCAAACAACTGAAATACCTCAATCTCACCGGTACTAAGATTACCGATAAGGGATTACAATACCTGCAGAAGCAGGCTTCTCTCCGCGAGTTATTCATTTATGGAACGGGTGTAACTGCCGCCGGCGTGCAGCAGCTTCGTACTGCCCTGCCCGATCTGCGGGTGGACACAGGCGGGTACCGCCTGCCCGTACTGGCAACAGATACCATGGTGTTTAAGAAACAACCCGCCTGATCTCAGGCGGCGCGGAAAGTGCGGGGAGTGAGCTGAGTTTTTTTCTTGAAGAAATTATTGAAATGGGCAGGTTCCTGAAAGCCAAGGCAGTAGCCTATTTCCGATACATTCCAATCGGTGTGGCGCAGCAGCGCTTTGGCTTCCTGTACCAGGCGGTCAGCAATATGATCTGAGGTCGATTTCCCGGTAGCGTCTTTCAACGCTTTATTGAGGTGATTGACGTGGATGGATAGCTGTGCTGCAAAATCGAACGCGGTACGCAGGTTCACCTGCTGCCGCGTTGTTTCTATGGGGAATTGCCGTTCCAGCAGGTCGGAGAACAGGCTGGATATGCGCGTGGCTGCATTGGTATGTGCAGGAGAGAGTGCTGCGGGCTGATGTTTCATGCCCAGATGGATCAGCTCCATGGTATAGTTCCGCAGCAAATCAAACTTATAAACGTAATCCGATTCCAGCTCCGCTTTCATTTTATGAAAGATATCCACCACCTGTGGTACCTGTGCTTCAGGCAGACAGATGAGCGGCTGCCCGCCAGGACGGAACAGCGGGAAGTCGGTCAGTTTCATGGAAGAGTGGCCATGAAAGAATGCATCCGTGAAAATGCAGAAATAACCCGCCTGGTCTTCGTCGAGATGATCGCACTGGTAAGGTACCTGCGGGTTGGCGAAGAATAACCCGTACTGATCGATGTCGAGCGTTTTGTCGGCAAAGAAATACCGGTTGCGCCCGCTTACGAAGGCTACTTTATAGAAATCCTTACGGCTGTAAGGCAACGGTGTATTGGTGGTGATCAGTTCGGCAGTATCGAATATGTTGAAATGTCCCAGCTCCCGGTTCATCCCTGCCGGAACGGGAATCTGTTTGGCACGATAAAATTCTTCGAGAGACTGTATCCTTTCCATACCATAAAGCTACAAATTCTACGGTTTCAGCGCGCAGCTCAGCTGTACTGGCTGATAAACTGCCAGGCCCGCTTCTCCGACCAGTAGTATTTATCCGAAAAAGTAGCGAACCCTACATGGCCGCCCTCTTCCGGCGTTTCGAAGTGGAAGTGCGGGTTGGAGGCTGCAGCGTTATAAGGGTAAGATCCTTTCCCGAGAAACGGATCATCGAGGGCATTAATGAGCAGGGTGGGGATGGCAATGCCGCTGAGGTAGAAGACGGAACTGGATTGCTTCCAGTAGTCCGGCGCATCTTTGAATCCGTGGAGTGGTGCGGTATAGCGGTCGTCGAACTCGCGGAAGTTGCGGATGGCCGAAAGCCCGTCCAGCGATATATCATTAGGATAATACCGTGCTTTCTCAATGAGCTTTTCGCCAAGGGAGCGGATAAAACGCATCCGGTAAATAGTGTTATGCCGCTTTTCGAGTTCGGAAGAGCTGTCGTGAAGATCTACCGGAACGGAGATGGCCACAGCAGAACGGATTTGCCTGTTTATAGACGATCCGCGTTCACCCACGTATTTCAGGGTAATATTCCCGCCGAGGGAAAACCCTACGAGATGGATCTGGTCGTAATCCGGGGAGATGTGGTCGATAACGGTCTGAAGATCCTCCGTTTCGCCGCTATGGTAGAAACGTAATGCCTTGTTACATTCCCCGCTGCAACCCCTGAAATTCATAGATACTGTATCGAACCCTCTTTCATTAAATATATTCACCATTCCGGTTACATATGTACGGTTAGCGCTGCCTTCCAGGCCGTGAAGGATCACCACTGCCGTGCGGCTCCCGATGCGGCTGAAATCCAGGTCCAGGAAGTCATTGTCGGGTGTGTTGATGCGCTCGCGCACATACTGAACGGGAGGCACCCGGCGGAACAATGTGGGATAGATGGTGTTCACATGCCGGTTACTCAGCAGGAAAGGCGCAGCGTAATTTGTAGCGGTTAATACCGGCATGTTTATAGAATTTTAATAGCGTAAAGGTAAGATTTAACGGTTAAACGGCGGTTGAAGGGTTGGTTACAGGCAGATCGTGTATTATTTTTGAATATATGATCAGATCACTTTTAGTATGTGCGCTCCTCATCCAAAGCGCCTCCGTAATGGCCCAGCAAAGCCAGTTCAGCGGCTGGTTTGCCAATTTCTCCACCATCCACATCCCGGATACGAAATTCAGTATCCATTTCGACGGACAACTCCGCAGCAACGATAAGTGGGAAACGATGCAAACATACATCGTACGCCCCGGCATCAATTTCCATGCGCGGAAGAACGTTATTCTCACTGCGGGGTATGCGCTGGTGGGCAACAAAACCCTCGGTACTTTCATCTCCGAGCACCGCATCTGGGAACAACTCATCGTTACCCACAGCATCGCGAAGTTCATGCCCCTGCAGCACCGCCTGCGGGTAGAGCAGCGGTTTATTCCGGTAACGAGGTCGCTGGATGGTGAAGTGACTAAGGTGGAATCCAACATGTCTCACCGGGTAAGGTATTTCCTGCGCGGACTGCTACCTTTCAGCGGGCAGGCGGGCTTTACCAAAGGGATGTTTGGTGCAGTGCAGAATGAGATCTTCCTCAACTTCGCGAAAAATGAATATGCCAACAGCCATACGTTCGACCAGAACCGCGCATACGGGGCTATTGGTTACCGTTTCAGTCCTATGTTCGATGCGGAAGTGGGGTACCTGCACCATTACACCCTCCGTTTCAACGGGCAGAATACCAGCCGTATCACTAACAATGTGATCCAGCTGGCTACCTACGTCCGGCTTTAAAAGTATTTACCCTAACTCTAATAAATAAGGGACAATGCCAGGCAATGTCCCTTATTTATTTACGGGTGTTCCTCTTATGTTAATTTACTATCGGAATTGTTGTTTTTGCCCGATTTTAGGACGTTTCATAAATCATTCATTATCAGTTTATTGAACTACCATTGTTCAGTGATCCTTCAGTCAACCTTCAGTGAAAGGGGTACTTCCCTGAGGGATGACTGAAGGATCACTGAAGGTTGACTGAAGGATGATATTGCCGGTTTTGATGCAATATTATCAGAAAGGGCCGCTTCCGTTGTTTATGCAACGCAGGAAGCGGCCCTTTTGGGTTAGCAGGCAATGGAGGTTATTTCTTACGGCTGCCTTCGATATTGGGCAGGAAGCCGGTTAAAAGTCCGATAAGGGGGAGATAGGCACATACTTCGTACACGTAGTAAATGCTGGTACGGTCTGCCAGTTCGCCCAGCAATGCGGAGCCTACCCCGGCCATGCCGAAAGCGAACCCGAAAAACAGGCCGGCAATCATGCCAACTTTACCCGGCACCAGTTCCTGCGCATAAACGAGGATGGCCGAAAATGCGGAAGACAGGATCACCCCGATGAACACACTCAGGATTACGGTCCAGAAAAGGGTTGCGTGGGGCATTAAAAGCGCGAAAGGGGCCACGCCGAGGATTGATATCCAGATCACGTATTTGCGGCCTATACGGTCGCCTATGGGGCCGCCAATAAAGGTACCCGCGGCAATGGCGAAGAGGAACACAAAAAGGTAGATCTGCGCATGCTGTACCGATACGTTGAATTTACCCATCAGGTAAAAGGTGTAATAGCTGGTGAGGCTCGCCATGTAGAAGTACTTGGAGAAAATGAGCAGCAAAAGGATGAACAGCGCAAAGGCTACTTTCCCTTTAGACAGCTGTACCGCTGCAAACTGCGCCTGCTTCTTCGGTTTAATACGGTGGGTATTGCCGAGGTACCATTTACTGATACGGAGCATCACGAATATCGCCAGCAATGCAATGAGTGAGAACCAGGCCACGCTGGATTGCCCGAACGGTACAATGATGGCCGCTGCCAGTAAAGGCCCAAGGGAGCTGCCGGTGTTACCTCCTACCTGGAAAAGGGATTGCGCCATGCCATGCCGGCCGCCTGATGCCATGTATGCCAGTCGCGATGCTTCGGGATGAAATACTGCCGAGCCTACTCCTACCAGCGCTACAGATACCAGTACGATGGCGAAGGAATGCGCCATGGCAAGACATAGAAGCCCCAAAAGCGTGAAGCCCATACCAATAGCAAGGGAATAGGGCTGCGGGCGCTTGTCGGTATAAAGGCCCACAAGCGGTTGCAAAATGGAGGCAGAAAGCTGGAAGGTTAAAGTGATCAGTCCTACCTGCGAAAAGCTGAGAGAAAGTGAATCCTTTACCATGGGGTAAATGGCAGGGATGAGAGATTGAATAGTGTCGTTCAGCAGGTGAGTAAAGCTAAGGGCTATCAGTACGGAGAATGCGGTTTTCTCCGCCACTTGCCTGGCTTGTGCCTGCCGGTCGTCCGTTTCAAGCGTAGTTTCCATTGTAATGTCAGATCATCTGATGTTTATAGTGTAAAGAAATGGTTTAACGGCTGTGTGTGCTGATACGGGTGGCCCAGAGCAAAGCATTGGCTGGGTTTTGATCCGCAATGGCATCGAGCAGGGCTTTGTGCATGGCTTGTGTGCCAATGAAATCGCTGGTGTCTTTATGCCGGTCTTTAAACGACTGCAGCATATGTGTGGCGATGGTCTGATACAGTTCCAGCATGATGCTGTTTTTGGATGCCACGGCAATGCTGGTATGGAAATGCACATCGGCCTGCATGGTAGCATCTACATTTCCGGCCCTGGCGAACTTTTCGCGGGCACGGAGGCAGGTCTTCATCCGGGTCAGGTCGTCCTTAGTACGGTGGAGCGCTGCTTTTTCCGCAATCTTCACTTCGAGGAGCAGCCGTACTTCATTGAGTTCCTGGTAATCGGCGGTATGCAGTTTACGGCCGAGTCCGCCGGTAAGGGGCTGGCGCGATGTAACGAAAGTGCCCTGCCCCTGCTGCACACGAAGCATGCCGGCATTAACGAGCAGCCTTACGGCTTCGCGCACGGTACTGCGCCCTACGCCGAACTGCGACATGAGTTCAGGCTCAGCAGGCAGGCGGTCGCCCACGGCATACCGCTCCTGAGAGATCATGCCCTGCAGGCTGGCAGCCACATCGTCGGCCAGGCTGTTCCTTCTTAGTATGGTTTCATGGTTCGTCATATCATCAGATGTTTGCAAAGGTATGAGGATTTATTAAATCAGGGAAAGAGAATTTTTTTTACTGCATGCTGCTGTCATAAACGGTTTGCCATGGCCGCACACCATATACCGGAATTTGGTGTTCTCCGGAACCGGTTAAATCCATACTTTTGTATTTACTGGTTTACAACTAAAATGATTCCAATGGCACTACCGAAGTTCATGATTGCAGATGATCCCGTGACGGACCCGGACAACGAGTATATTTTCCATACGGAAAAGCCCCGGTTCTTTGCGAAGCGCGTGGAAGAAGATGAAGAAATGGCTTATATCGATATCGTGGAAGAGATCGATAACGTGGAGGAATACTTCCATGGGGAGCCGGAAAAGAAACAGCAGCTGCTGGAAGAGCTGGAAGACTGGTACTACGCTTACCTGGAGTGGCTCGAAGAGGAAGAAGACGAGGACGAATAATGCAGCGGGAACTGAAAGACTGGCAGATCCGGCTGCAGCGCATCATTTACGAATCCGATACTCCGGCAGGCAAAGCATTTGATATTGCCTTGCTGGGGCTGATCCTTGCCAGTATTCTTGTAGTCATGCTCGATAGCGTGGACAGCCTGCATAGCCGCTACGGCGGCCTTTTTTATGCCCTCGAGTGGGGGTTTACCATCATCTTTACCATAGAATACATCCTCCGGCTCATCACCATCCGCAGGCCGGTAAAATACCTGTTCAGCTTCCTGGGGATCATCGATCTCCTTGCCGTTATCCCTTCTTATCTCAGCTTTGCTTTCGTAGGCGCGCAATCACTGCTGGTGTTACGTGCACTGCGGTTGCTTCGCATCTTCCGGGTTTTCCGCCTCGTACAGTTCATTTCGGAAATGCGCTTCCTGACCGTAGCCATCGGCCGCAGTCTCCGTAAGATCAGCATATTCATACTTTTCGTACTTACCTGCGTAATCATCCTTGGTTCCGTTATTTACCTGGTGGAAGATGAGAATGAAGGGTTCTCCAGTATCCCGCAATCGGTATACTGGGCCATCGTTACCATCACTACTGTAGGGTATGGAGACGTGGCACCCGCTACACCACTGGGTAAGTTTATTGCGAGTTTTATTATGCTGCTGGGTTACGGTATCATCGCAGTACCAACAGGCATCGTAACTACTGAAATGGCCCATGCCTATAAGGATAAAGGTCATTCTACCAACGCATGCCCAAGCTGTGGACGCGAGGGGCATGATACCGATGCGAAGTATTGTAAATTTTGCGGGGCTAAGCTATAGAACTCCTCCTGTTATTAACCACAATGCCCCAACGCCCAGTAAATGAGCAGGAAAATCAAAATGGTGCTGAGGCATCCGCCGCCCAGTTTTTTAGCGCCGTAACCCGCGATAAGTGCTCTCCAGAATTTGTTCATAACTGCAGATTTAGATGGTTCCGGCCAACAACCATGCCGGTATCCTAATTTACACCTTTCCCATCAAGACCCGAAATCGCCGTGGAATAAAGTCTACAGCGCGGGGAATCCACTCTTACCATAACCAACATCCCTCGCCGGGAAGCGTTTCTGGCATCATTCTTCCGCTATTGAAACAAAAAACGCTCATGTCTACCGGACTTCTTGCATTCATCGTGCTCGCCGGGTTAATTCTGTTGTATGTACTCATCCAGCAGAACCGCAAAACGCGCGACAAAGGACAGGAAAAACTGATTAACCGCAATGTGCCTCCTTACGGCCCTGACAATACCCCGGCAGGCGGTGGCCATGACGAATAATGATTCGCCGTCATGCCGTCTACCGTTATTAAGCACATGCGCTATAATCCGGAAACGGAAGTACTCGTAATTACTTTCGTGACAGGGAAGGTGTATGCTTACCAGCCTGTTCCTGCTGATACATATGCCCGCATGCTGCAGGCCTTTTCCAAAGGGCAATTCTTCAACCGCTTTATCCGTGATCAATTCCGCTACCGCCAGCTGGATAACTGAAACTGGCCTGATAACCCCTGAAATTTGTCGCTTCCTGCCATCATCCGTCTCCCGGAATGGATGTACTATTGCATTATCCTTTAAACCCGGAAACCATTTAACCAAGTAACCGCTTCGCATGAAACCATTCTATGCAATTCTGATCAATTCCATCGTGGCAGGCATAACCAATACATTCGTATGGTTCGCCGTTACTTTCTGGGTGTATCTGGAAACGAGGTCTGTGCTCGCTACATCGTGGATGGCGGGCATTTACATCGGTACCGTGGCGGTATCGGGGTTTTACCTCGGCTCGCTCGTAGATCACTATAAAAAGAAACAGGTCATGATGCTTTCGAGCATCGGCTCGCTGGTGTGCTTTGCACTGGCGGGCGGCGTATATGCCATCACTCCGCCGGAAGCATTCCGTCATGCAGGCAGTCCTATGTTATGGGTGTTTATCGTATTGGCACTCATGGGCGCATTATCGGGTAACCTCCGGTATATTACCCTGCCCACCGTGGTAACGATACTGGTGCCGGAAGAGAAGCGGGATAAGGCCAATGGTATGGTGGGTACCGCCAATGGCACTGCTTTCCTCGTAGCATCGGTATTCAGCGGTCTTGCTATCGGACTGCTGGGCATCTTCTGGACAATGGCGGCCGCAGTATGCGGTACGCTACTATGCATCCTGCATCTTTGGTTTGTGAAGATGGAAGAAACGCTGCACGTAGAATCGCACGACGATAAGCCGCGCCTCGATGTGAAAGGGACCATCCGGATAGTCCGGCAGATACCCGGCCTCTTCGGACTCATCTTCTTCAATACGTTCAATAACTTCCTCGGCGGGGTGTTCATGGCATTGATGGACCCATACGGACTATCGCTGGTATCAGTGGAAGTATGGGGTACCCTCTGGGGCGTACTGAGCCTCGGCTTCATTGTGGGTGGGATCACCATTTCCAAAACCGGACTGGGGAAGCAACCGGTACGTACCCTGTTTACCTGCAACATCGTGATGTGGATCATCTGCATCTTTTTTGCCCTGCAGGCCTCTATCGTTTTACTGGCCGTAGGGATGTTCGCCTATCTCTGTCTGATCCCGGTAGTGGAAGCGGCGGAACAAACCATCATACAGAAAGTGATACCACTGGAGCGGCAGGGCCGCGTATTCGGGTTTGCCCAAAGTATTGAACAGGCAGCTTCACCTTTAACGGCTATTATGATCGGCCCGGTCGCACATTTCTTCTTCATTCCTTTCATGACTACAGGTCAGGGAGCCGATATCCTTGGTCCGTGGTTCGGTACGGGGCTGGACAGGGGTATTGCCCTGCTCTTTACACTGACGGGCTTCGTGGGACTGATGGTGACGCTGATAGCAAAGCGTACAAAAGCTTATTCGCATTTATTGAAAATCGCATAAAAACTGTACAACATGACTACGCAAGACGTTTCGCAAACCGGTAAGGTGGCTGCTTTTTTGCTGCTGTACGACGGGCATACGCCCATGTTTAACAATGTGCTGGAAGGGATTACGGAGACTGATGCCCGGAAGCGGCTCGATACCCCGGCTAACCACCCCATATGGCTGGCAGGGAGCCTTGTACAGGAGCGGTTTGAAATGGCCAATGTGCTGGGGCTGCAGGAGCAGCAGCAGGCCCACGCACTGTTCGATAATCATAAAGGTATCCAGGCCGATGCCGAATACCCTTCGCTGGAAACGCTGCGGGCAGATTGGGCACGTATCACACCCATAATGCGCGAAGCCTTTGCAAATGCAGGTGCAGAAAAACTGAACGGACCCAATCCATGGCCCATGCCGGGAATGGATGAGATCAGCCTGCTGGATATGTTGCTATATTGCGTTGACCGTGAATCTTATTGCATCGGCCAACTGGGCCTCTGGCGGAGGCTTCTCGGATATCCGCCCATGCGTTACCAATAAAACAATTACATGCGTAAACTCTTTGTATCTAACCTCGCTACCCTCGACGGCTATTTAGCAGGACCAAATGGCGAAATCGACTGGCATAATACCGATGGCGAATATGAAGGCTATGGTGAGAAAATGATGCTTTCCAGCGGGGGCATCCTGTTTGGACGTATTACCTATGATCTCATGGCGGGTTACTGGCCCAATGCTACTGACAATAACAAGGCGGTAACTATGCAGATGAATAACCTGCCGAAATACGTTTTTTCCAATACCCTGACCGCGGTGGACTGGAGTAATGCCCACCTCATAAAGGAGCCTATGGAGGCGTTTGTACGGGAACTGAAAGAAAGTGAGGGTGGTGATATTGTGATCCTGGGAAGTGGGACCATCGTGTCTCAACTTACGGAGCTGGGGCTGATTGATGAATACCGGATATTTACGGTGCCGGTGTTGTTAGGGGGAGGTATCCCTGCGTTTCCACCGGTATTTAACAGGAAAGGGCTTACCCTGGTATCGTCGCGGGAATTCAGCAACGGAAATGTGTTGAATACCTACTGGGTAAAATAATGGTTCTTACAATGTTGCCTTAAAATTTTCGGCTCCTGATCCCAGGAGGCGGCAGGGCGGCTTGTTACTTTTTCGGCTACAACTCTTCAACAAAATTGCATGCACCATCTTCGGGGGCATGCTACCGGCTGCAATATAACCGCAGTTATATACCCGTTTCATTATGAATCATTTAGGGGCTATGCCGCTGCTGCTGGTAATGCGACTTATCTGCGCATTAAGCGTTTAAACGCTCATTGGCGGAAACCGACCTTGTTTAACAAAATAAGACATAACAATTACGAGGGTATAATCACCGGATAATACATTAACTCATTGACACATAAAACATCCGCGTAATAGATGTAACTTTTGACAAGTTACCCTGCCGGATATCGAGTACGGCCGGGTTTAGTAACCATAAGGGCACAGAAAAGATACTTCACTTCGAGGACACTTTTCTTCACCAGTACAGACAGCGAAAAACGGGGATAGCATGAGACGGACAGGCGAGAGGCCTGTATCCGCCATGCCCTCTATATGCACATCAGACAAGCGTTTACACATTTATATTTCTTTATCTAAAAAGCACTTTACCATGAAAGAGATTCTTAATGCCAATGCACTGCAGTATTCCTTCAGCCATCAGCTAAACCCCAATGCAGAAGCCATGGAAGCCGTGATCCGGGGGTGGATCGAAACGGATTATAACTGGCTGCCCGATAAGATGAAATTCAAGTATGGAAAAACAGGGATGGGTCATTGTGGCGGATGCATATTTCCGCATGCGTCCATGGCACAATTAACCGCTATATGCCGGTTTTTCATTTGGGCCTTTACTGTGGATGATATATATGAGTTGTCTGATCCTGCCGAAATCGAGCGTGTACGCAATATTTCGATGGAGGCACTGCGGTATGGTAACTTTATCAGCGACGAGCAGATATTTGCATCGCTTCCAAAGATGCGGGAAGAGCTGCTTGCTATTAGCTCCCCACTTTGGCTGGATAGGTTTTGCAATAGTCTCGACCGCTATTTCGATGGATTGAAACAAGAGGTATACTACCGTGTTCCACAAATATTCCCGGATTTCGAAACATTTGTAAACATCCGCATGAAAGCGGTGAATGTATATTCCATGATACACCTGGCAGAGGCAATCACCAATACTACCCTGCCCGACTATATTGTACAGCATCCGGTAGTAGAAAGGCTGGAACAATTGTCGTGTAGTATTCAGGCATGGTCAAACGATTACTTCTCCGCTCACCTCGAAAAGGGGAACGACGTAATGAACCTGGTATTAATCATTGAGAATGAAAGAGGTTGTTCACTCAGTGAGGCCTATCTGGCAGCATTAGCGATTCATGATCAGGATGCCGATGAATTTGTTATGCTTACAGAGCAACTACCGGATTTCGGAATCTGGAGTAAACCAGTATCGAAATACGTGGAGAATCTCCAGTTGATGATAGCTGGTAATTTGTATTGGACATTAAATCTGACAGAACGTTATAAAAAGGGCGGACACCCTTCAGAGGATCTTGCAAAAGCCAAAGAAATGGCTGCATAAGTCAAGTTGATATTTTAGGCCAGTGCCTGTGTATGCAGGTGCTGGCTTAATTGCTGAAGGAGAGTAATCCTATCGTATGGTTTGCGAATCACGCCATGTGCCCCCAGCTCCAACCACTGTTCCATGGGGCCACCTTTACCTGTAATCATGATTACAGGAATATGCTGAAAGCGCTTGTCAGCCTTTAAGAACTTCAGCGTTTCAGGGCCATTCATGGCAGACATGTTGTCGTCGAGGATAATACCATCTGGTAGTGTAGCCGCATTTTCCAGCTTCTCTATCAATTGTAGCCCATCAATACTCGAAGTAACAGCACAGCCAAAAGATTGAAGCAGGGAAGAAAGCAGTTTGTTTTGCATCAGATCGTCTTCCGCATAGCTAAGGTTAAGCCCTGCCAGTTGATGGGTGATTTGCTTAGGTGCAACTTCAACAGGTGCTGTACTGGCGATGAGCGGGAAGGTGATGGTGAATGTAGTAAGGCCATTTTGGCTGGTTACATGATATGTGCCATTGCACTGATCCATAATACTACGCACAATGTATAGGCCCAAGCCAGAGCCTTCAATTTTGGTATTGTGTTTGGCTGTCATGAATTTATTGAACAGCAGTTTGATCTTTTCCTGGGGAATATCCGGGCAATGGTTCGTGACAGCTATTTCTAAGTAGGAATTATTGCTGATACCGCTAAGGCGCACAGTGATTGGGGTATCTTCCCTTCCATACTTTACCGCATTGGAAATAAGGTTAGTGACGGCGATATTTAATTGCAAAGGATCACTTTCGATATATACAGGTAACTCCCGGTCGTAATTCAGCATGATCTCGAGCCGACGGGATTCCGCCTTGATTTGCTGGATTTTGATAATTCCCTGAATGAAACTTTGTAGTTCGAATGTTTCCGGATGAGCTTCAGATGGAACGCCATTCTCGATCTCACCCATATTTAAGACATTATTGACTATGTTCCGCATGCCATGATTGATCGTCATCAGCTGCTCCACATATGGCTTCAGCTTTTCATACTCAGGATTGTCTTTAACTTCTGTTTGCAGCAGATCGATCAAAATGGTATTAGAGGCAAGATTATTTCGCATTTCATGCGAAGTCTTGAAAATCAGCATGGATACCTGATTCAGCAGTATCTTGTTTTCACGGATGTCCTGTACAAAATATCCCAGTACCAAAGCATCAAAAAGTAAAAAGCAAGGCAACGCCACCCAACGAAGTAGATATTGAAACTCTTCTGCCAGTTCAAGCGGCGGAACAATATTGTAGTAATAATTAATTTCCAGTGCTATCAGGGTGAAGATAGCGGCACCTATACCAGTAATACGCTGCCAGCGCTTGCGATAGACTAGAAAGCTAACCCCGAAAATGAAAACCAGAATCAATGAGATATTAATAGTTTTACCCAGGATGGCGGCAAAGTACAATGCACATAAGCAATGCGCGAGTAGTACACTGATGCTGGCTGCTTCGTATTTTTTTTGCTTGTTGAGAAATATAATTCCGAGGAAAATCAGGCCTTCGATGCAAGCCGGAAACAATATTCCGTTGTTGCCGGAATAAACATAGAAAAAGAATCCTATGGAGATTGATAAAAGCGCTGTAATGAAACAGATGCTGTTAACAGTACGTATTTTGTGCGCCCTCTCTTCAGGCAAGCCTTTTGCCCCGGCTGAAATTATCTGGTTAACCCATCCGGTCAAAATAGTCAGTATGTAGGCGGGGTAGCGCATTAATTGGGTTTTAGTTTCTTTCGATGGTTCTCTCAATAAACTTAGATCGGGTTTCGTTCCTCAAGTTACCGAATTAATCTCCGGGTTTTGTTAATTGGATGTAAATAGTCTGCAGGATGTCATTTTCACCTGTCAGCCTATTATGCTGCCCCTTTTCTCCGTTGCCCCTGACACATCATCCCTTTTCCACAAGATTGAAGCAGGTCAATATATACGCATAATAATACAGGATAGATCCCTGAGCCTCATGTCTGTTTAAATAATCATGGTTTCCGCGTATTGAAAGCCCTTGTTTGTTATTGAAATGTAAATCAATTTTAACTGGCCCTAAATTACAGATTACTTCCCGTATACATGTATATCCCGCTTATTACCCATTCAATATAGAATTATTACTACAACAGTTAGTTTAAAAACGGAACGGATCAACTTTCAAAACATTTCAACACATTTCAAAACGTTAACACTTTCATAAAGTTTAGTTAGTGTTCCGGTAACACTACTGCAGTTCCTTTGCGCCTTCAACATGCCAATTATCAGGTCATCTAATCGCTCAAGCATTATGAATAAAAAATTACTACAGTTACTCGCATGCATTGTATGGTGTGCGGTTTTGTTTATTCCGGAGCAGCTTTATGCCCAGGCAGAAATGCCTGTTAAAGGCGTTGTGCGCACGGCAGACAATGGCACCCTTATGCCCGGCGTTACCATCCTCGCGAACGGTAAACTGGTGGGGATGACCGACCAGAACGGTTCTTTCTCCATTAAAGTGACGGAGAAAGGCACCATACTGCAGTTTTCGATGATCGGATATGAGAAAATTCATTTTGTAGTGAACGACATCCCCCCGCAGTTGAACCTTACCATGAAAACCGCGTCCAGCACCCTGAACGAACATGTGGTAACCACCGCACTGGGTATTAAGCGTTCTGAAAAGGCACTGGGCTATGCCCAGCAAACCGTTGGTGCAGACGCACTCACCGATGCACGGCCCAACAACTGGTCGGATGCACTCCGTGGTAAAGTTGCCGGCCTTAACATCGCTTCACTGGGCGGTCCCCTCAATTCCCAGGAGATCAGGCTGCGCGGCGAAAGCTCCCTCACCAGCAACGGTAATGCCGCACTGGTAGTGGTAGACGGTATCCCCGTAAACGGAAGTCTCACCACCTCCGGCGCCTCCAACATGTACATGGGGGGCGATGCATCTATCGATGTGCCGGTAGATTTCGGTAACGGTATTTCCGATATCAACCCCGATGATATTGAGAGCATCTCCATCCTCAAAGGACCCGGCGCTACAGCCCTCTATGGCAGCCGCGCTGCCAACGGTGCAGTACTCATCACTACCAAATCAGGCAAAACACGGAAAGGCCTCGGCATCTCCCTCAATTCCAACACCAGCTACGACGTGATTACACGCTGGCCCGATTATCAATACGAATACGGCCAGGGCGATGGTAAAACCAACTTCAACGCTAATGGTGAAATGTATTACTCCTATGGTGCTACGGCAGATGGGCGCAGCACCGGCGGCAGCTCCAGCGCTTTCGGTCCTAAATTCAACGGACAGCCGTATTTCCAGTACGATCCCACTACTTTTACCACAGGCAAAGAAAGAACTCCCTGGGTGCCTTATACCGATAACCGGAAAAGCTACTGGCAAACCGGCCGCACTACCACCAACAGCATCACCCTCGATAATTCGGGCGATGCCGGTACCGTACGCGCTTCACTGACGCATACCGACAATAAATGGATCATGCCTTCGATGGGCTTCAAGCGTACCACTGCCTCCGTGAACGCAGGGTATAAAATTTCCAGCAAGATCAGGGTTAGCTCTGTGGTGAACTATACCAACAAAACGAGCGACAACCTGCCCGGTCTTGGTTATAACAACCACTCCATCGCTTACTTCATGATTTTCCAGAATCCTAACGTAGACCTTAACTGGTACCGCCCCCTGTGGCGCCCCGGCTTTGAGGGTATCGATATGATCCGCCCATACAGCTCTTTCATCGACAACCCGTTTGCCATGACGGACGAGATCAAGAATGGTCTCCGCAGCAACCAGCTTACAGGTAACCTGAAAGTAGATGCGCAGCTGACGCCGAAGCTGAACCTGATGGTGCGCTCCGGTATCAACGCCAACCAGCAGGGCCGCGATCAGCGCCGCCCCTGGGATATTAACCGCTATGGTCAGGGCTTTTACCAGACACAGCAGGTATACAGCCAGGAGATCAACAGCGACTTCCTCCTCTCTTACCGCGATGCATTCGATAAAGGGAAGTTTACCCTCGGCGCTTCCGTAGGTGGTAACACCATGAGCAGCCAGTATAACCGGAATGATAATACCCTCATCGGACTCGTTGTGCCGGGTGTTTACAAAATGACCAATGGCACCGGCAACCCGCTGGTAGCTACTTACGATGCCAATAAGAAAGTGAACAGCCTGTACGGTCTTATCAACCTGGCGTACCGCGACAGGATCTTCCTTGACCTTACCGGCCGTAACGACTGGTCCAGCACCCTGCCGGAAGAAAACTGGTCGTTCTTTTATCCCTCTGCTAACCTGAGCGTGATCCTGAGTGATATGATCCGTATGCCGAAGGCGCTCAGCTTTGCCAAATACCGCCTTTCGCTTGCACAGGTAGGTAATGATACCGATCCGTACAGAACCAATAAGTATTACAACCGCAGCGATTTCCCCAGCTCTGCAGAGGCACCCACGCAGTTGTATAACCTGCATTTCAAGCCCGAGATCGCTACCAGCATAGAAACCGGTCTTGACCTGGGCTTCTTTAAAAACAGGCTGCGCATTGATGCATCGGTATATCAGACAAACACGAAAAACCAGATTCTGTCTGTTCCTCTGGAACACTCTTCCGGCTTCAGCTCTGCTATCCTCAACTCCGGCGAGATTCGCAACCGCGGTTTGGAACTGGTAGTGACAGGTACACCTGTGAAGAACAAGAATTTTACCTGGAATACCACGCTTACCTGGGCTACCACCCGCAGTAAAGTGATGAGCCTCGATCACAGACTCGGTGGTAAACTCTCCATCATGAGCTCTTCCAGCGCCACGCTCACCGCAGTGGAAGGCCAGATCGCCTCAGCGCTCTACGGCCTGAAGTTCGAACGCTCACCTGACGGGCAGGTGGTTTACAGCAACGGCCTCCCCGTTGTAACACAAACTACCGAGTACATCGGTGATACCAACCCCGACTGGAGAGCCGGCCTCATCAACAACTTCTCCTACAAAGGATTCAGGCTGAGTGCTACCATCGACGGACAGTACGGCGGCATCCTTTACTCGCACTCGCACCACAAAATGACCGAGCAGGGTAAACTGAAACATACCCTGAAAGGCCGTGAAGAAAACTGGATCGTGGGTGAAGGTGTGGAAAAGAAAGCCGACGGTTCTTATGTTCCCAACACCACAAAAGTGCGTCCCGCAGATTACTATGCACAATACTACCGCCTGAACAATACCGAAGCCAACTCTTTCGACGCATCGTTCCTGAAGTTCAGAGAGGTATCGCTGGAGTATACGCTGCCGGCTAAATGGATTGCCGGGACTTTCCTGAAAGATGTGAGCATTGCTGCCTATGGCCGTAACCTGGCAGTATGGTCCGACTTCCCGATCTACGATCCTGAAGTTGCCACGCAGGCTGGCGGTACCGGTATCCTCACCGGTGTGGAAGTAGGACAGATGCCTGTGCCTTCGACCTTTGGCTTTAACCTGAAAGTAAAACTGTAATCACCCGTAAACTGCGAAACAATGACATTCTCCAGCATAGGAAAAAATATACGGTCTGTTAGTCTCTTCTCCGCTACAGCCGCTGCGCTGCTGCTGAGCAGCTGTACCAAAGACTTTCTTGAGACCAACGAAGACCCTAACCGTCTTGAAAGCATTACACCGGGTACATTATTAAACCCTACCATCTACGGTGCTGCTACCTACGGTATGAGCCGCAGCCGCTCCTTCACTTTCGAACTGATGCAGGTATCCGGCGGTTACCCCAATGAGTCCGTGGAAGATCAGGTGTACCTCTACGACTTCCGGGAAGATGTAGGTAACGGTATCTGGACAACAGGTTACAAATGGCTGGCCAACGCCCGTGAAATGGAACTGAACGCCGCAAAGCTGGGTAACAACAATTACCTCGCCATTGCCCTCACGTTGAAGGCGTGGATGTACGCCAACCTGACTGATTGTTTTGGCGATGTGCCCATGAGCAATGCGCTGAGCGGAGAAGACGGCAAGTTCTTCCCCACCTTCGATAAGCAGGAAGATGTGTATAAAACCATGCTGGCCGACCTCGAAAGAGCAGATACCATCTACGGCAAGGGCAGCACGGCCACCTACGCTGCAGACATACTTTTTGCCAATGATTTCACCAAGTGGAGAAAGTTCACCAACTCCCTCCGTTTGCGCCTGCTGTTGCGCTCGGCCGGTAAAATGGCGGAGAACTATGGTAAGATGGCTGAGATCATCAACAATCCCGCTAAACACCCTGTTTTTACCAGTAATGCAGAAGCAGCAGTGCTGAACATCAGCGGTACGGTACCCAACATTTCTCCCTGGAGCCGTCCGCAGGATTATAGCTCAGGGCGTGTGTGGTACGACTTCTTTACGAAGAACCTGAACGATGTGAACGATCCCCGCCTGAAGCTTTTTGCAAGTGTAGCCCGCGGGAAGGATAATGCGAGCCTTGGTTTCAAAGGCCTGCCTATCAATTACATGGAGTCGCCCACGAGTGTAGACTTCACACCTTCCGGCCTACTGCAGCGCCTTGTGATAGCGCCGATGATCGTGCCGATCATGAGCTTTTCGGAAGTAGAATTCATTAAAGCGGAACTGGCGCAGAAAGGCCACCTTACTACATCGGCTGAAGAACATTATAAAAGCGGTGTGAAAGCTGCCATCGAAATGTGGGGCGGAGTAATGCCGGCTACCTACTTTGATGCTCCTGCCGCGCAGTACGACGGTACGCTGGCTAAGATCATGCTGCAGAAATACTACGCCCTGTTCTTTACCGATTATCAGCAATGGTTTGAGCACCGCCGCACCGGCTTACCGGTACTGCCGAAAACAACTTTCATGTTCAACAGCGGTAACATGCCCGCACGCATGTATTACCCCACTACCGTGAAGATCTACAACACGGAGAATTACCTGAAAGCCGCACAGCAAATGGGTGGCGATAAGCTCGAAGTAAAAGTTTGGTGGCAACAATAAAATCATAACACATGAAGAGGAAATTCTTATCGGCATTCGCCGCACTGACGCTAATCAGCGCCCTGGCCAACGCACAGGTGAAAGGCCGGGTATTTGAAGATGCGAACGGAAATGGCAAATTAGATAAAAAGGAAAAGGGCATCGCCGGCGTACATGTCAGCAATGGCATTGAGGTAGTTGGTACCGATGCACAGGGTAATTACACCCTGCCGGAGCAACCCGGGCAGGTGATCTTCGTGATCAAACCTGCAGATTACCAGTTTGCACTGGATACGAACAACCTTGCCAAAAACTACTATATCCATAAACCGGAAGGTTCACCGGCAGACTTTAAGTTCAAAGGTTCCGCCCCCACAGGTGAGCTGCCTGCACAGCTGAACTTCGGACTCCGCCGTCAGGAAGAGAATGAAAACTTCCGCGTACTGGTGTTTGGCGATCCGCAACCTTATACCATGGAAGAGATCGCGCATTTCTCCAAAGGTGTGGTGGCAGAAGTGGCCGGCGTAAAGAATGTAGCATTCGGACTCAGCCTGGGCGACCTCGTGGGTGATAACCTCAGTCTTCACGGGCCCTATATTCAGGCGGTGAAGCAGGTAGGCCTGCCATGGTACAACGTGATCGGTAACCACGACATGAACTACGATGCGAAAGACGATCTGTTCTCCGATGAAACCTTCGAAGCCAACTTTGGCCCTGCCAACTACGCTTTTAACTACGGAAACGCCCACTTCATTGTGCTGGACGATATCATCTATCCCGATCCGCGCGATGGAAAAGGTTACTGGGGAGGACTGCGTGAAGATCAGCTGAAGTTCATCGAAAACGACCTTAAAACCGTTGCGAAGGATAAACTGGTGGTACTCGCCTTTCACATTCCACTGTTGAACGAGCAGGGAATTGCCTTCCGTCCGGAAGACAGGACGCGCCTTTTCGAGCTGCTGAAAGATTTCCCGAATACCCTTTCCCTCTCTGCCCATACACACCTGCAACGCCAGAACTTCTACGGCAAAGCAGACGGATGGCTGCAGGAGAAACCGCACCATGAGTACAATGCAGGAACCACTTCCGGCGACTGGTACTCAGGTGAGCTGAACGAACAGGGCGTGCCTGCATCCACCATGCGCGACGGTACTCCCAAAGGCTATGCCTTCCTGAACATTAAAGGGAACCAGTACAGTATTGATTATAAAGTAGCCGGTAAGCCGGATGCATACCAGATAGAACTGTCGATCCCTAACGTTGTAGAAAAAGACAGGAACAGTTCGTCCGGTATTTACGCCAACTTCTTCATGGGAACAAAAGGCGATAAAGTGGAGTACTCCATTGACGGAGGTGAGTGGAAACCGATGGACTATATGGAAGCCGCCGACCCCGCATACCTCAGTGTACTGCATAAGTTCGACCATACGGAGAAGCTGCTGAACGGCAAACGCCCTTCACATGCAGAGCAGAGTACCCACCTGTGGTGGGTGAAGATTCCCTTCAAGCTGAGCACCGGCCAGCATGAGGTGAAAGTAAGAGCTACCGACCGTTACGGTAAAACATACGAACAGCAAGGATCCTATACCATCATGAAATAAATTGAGAAACATTCGAACAGTAACCGCACGTATCACGCGTGCGGTTTTTTTGTTTTATGCCAGGGCCATGTAATGCTTCCTTTCTGCCGGACTGAGGTGCTCGATGGCATAGCGCAGCATGGTACGGGGCAGGGTGGCGGCATATTGATCGAGGAAGGCATACAGCTGATCGGGCGCCTGTTTCCCTGCCTCCCTGATCCAGCCACCGGCTGCTTTCTGCACCAGTTCTTCAGGGTCTTTACGGAGCAGGGTGGCTATTTTGAATGTGTCGGCAGTTTCGCCTTTGCGGAGGAAGTAGGCGGTGCTGACAATAGCGGTGCGGCGCTCCCACAGGTTTTTGGAGCGGGCCAGTTTGTAAAGGATGTCGCGTGGTTTGTCGAAGAGGTAAGCACCTACCACGAATTGGGCAGAGCGGTCTATCAGATCCCAGTTGTTGATACGGTCGTGGCGGCGGAGGTAGAGTTCATACAGGGCTTTACGCTGTTCGGGAGGCGTCTTCATATCCCGCGCCTGAAAATCCATGATACTAACGGCTCCTGCACGCAGTTCGTGGATGGGGCTTTCGAGGAGTTTTTCCACCTCCTTCAGCGGCATGGCTTTATATGCTTTGGCCAGCGCAAACAGTTCACCCATCTTCACGCCCATAAACTTATCCCCTTCGCCATATTCTCCGGTGCCGGACTTGAAGTACCGCTGTATTTTGCGGAGTTCTTCATCAGACTGTAAAGTTTTCAGGGCATCGGTAAATGCACGGGCGGTAAGCTGCATGGGGAACGGTTGTTTTCCGAATGTCGGATATTTCCCGGAGAAAAGCATTACCTGCCATGCCGGAGTTTTGTTGTAAATTTCTATACCTAAAATCATTGCATCATGAAAAAGTATGTAACCGGCACCTTCATCTTCGCAGACCTTTCATCGGCCGATGCAGGCAGATTGCGTGAGTTCTATCAGGCGGTAGCCGGCTGGTCGTCTACAGGCGTACCCATGAAAGACGGAGAGGCAGATTATGAAGATTACATGATGAACGATGCCGAAGGTAATCCGGTTGGCGGTGTATGCTATGCCCGTGGAACGAACCAGGATGTACCGAAGGGGTGGATGATGTATATACAGGTAGATAATGCGGAACAGCGTATGGAGGATTGCAAAAAGCTGGGCGGACAGGTAGTGAAAGTGGCTCATAAGAAAGACGGGAGTGTGTATTACGCCATGTTGCGCGACCCTGAGGGCAACGCTTTCGGTATTGGTGATTATGGTGAGCAGCCCGGTGCCGGCCCTGCCGCTAAAGCCGCCCTTCAGATCAGTAAGCCCCCTGCTGCGGTGTTTGAAGCCATCGTAGACCCGGAGCAGATGAAGCATTATTTCATTTCATCTTCTACCGGCAGGATGGAAGCAGGCGCTTCCCTTACCTGGCGCTTCCCGGAATTTGATATGAACGTACCGGTGCAGGTAAAGGAAGTGGAGAAGCCCTCGCTCGTATCTTTTGGCTGGGATGTAAATGGCCATGAGATGACGGCCACCATCCGCCTGGAGCCTTTCGGAGATGGAGCCACAGTAGTGAAGATCGAAGAAGCATCTGCTGAGGGATACGATCCCGGGCAGGAATGGCTCGTTGGTAATACCGAAGGATGGGCTAATTTTTTATCCTGTATGAAAGCCTGGCTGGAATACGGTGTACATCTGCGGGTGGGAGCATTCGGTTTCCGGAAAGAAAGCAAATAACTGCTGAAATCCGGATAGCCACGCATGCCCGGAATGTATTACATTAGCGATAAGACACACTTACATGAAGAAATTGATCCTTCTGCTGATAGCCATTATCTCATTCGGGGCTGCGCAGGCACAACACAAACCCATCGACAGTATTTATAATCCTAATGCCAATGCCCGGGCCGATCTGGCTGCCGCAATAAAAAAGGCAGCTGCAGAAAATAAGCATGTAATGCTGCAGATCGGTGGTAACTGGTGCATCTGGTGCCGGAGGCTTTACAAGTTTATCGGCGAGCATCCGAAGCTGGAAGAAGAGCAGAACAGGTACTACGTGGTGTATCACCTCAATTACAGTAAAGAAAACAAGAACCTCGATATCCTGAAGGAGCTGGGCTTTCCCCAGCGCTTCGGCTTCCCGGTGCTGGTAATACTGGATGCCAAAGGCAACCGCCTGCATACCCAGAACACCGGGATACTGGAAGCTGCCGACTCATACGATGAGAAGAAGATACTGGATATGCTCCGCCAATGGTCGCCCATGGCGCTCGATCCCACACTTTACAGGTGAGTGGCGAGCCGCGGCACCTTGTACGGCCTGATGGCTGAAAAATAGACCCATCCGATAAAAAAGAATTGCAGCGGGATCCGAAACCACAGGTATTCGGGTCCGTTACCGTCGTGGCCGGCAGTTTGCAGGTTTACATGATGCAGTGCCGCATATATATTGGCAGGTGTAATACACACAAAGAAAGCGATGAGCCACCACCCGGTGCGGGCTGCCATCCGTGGAATAAGCAAACCTATACCTGCCGCAATCTCCAATATCCCCGTTATATAAACGATCCCCATTTTGAAGGGTACTGCCTCCGGCAGCATCATGGCCATTCCTTTAGCGAACCCGAAATGCGCGCCTCCCGTTACAAAGAGCATGGCGGCCATGCCAATGCGCGCGGCATGAGCGAAACGGTATTCTCCATGCTTCAGTCTCAGTACTATAAGCGACAGGAGGAATACGGCCAGTAAGGTGATTTCAGGTACCATGTTTTTTTAAAGCAAAGTTCCGCCACCGGAACCGATAAGTCAATGAACCCGGGTTAAGAAATATCCATAATGCGCTTCCGGATTCGGCTAAGTGCCTGCGGCGTAATGCCGATATAAGAGGCGATATACTTAAGCGGGATCTCGCGGATAAGATGCGGCTGGTCAATCACCAGCTGCAGGTAGCGCTGTTCCGCGGATTCTTTCAACAGGGATATTTCCCGGCGGAGGAGCGTGAGGTAAAGATCTTCTCCCGCATGCCGGCCAATGATATTGCCGGCGGTAGTATTTTGGTAAATATCCTGCAGGTCGGCATAAGAAATGCGGAGCAGTGTGGTGTTGGTCAGCGCTTCCGTATGATAGCCGCAGGGCAGGCGGGTGAGGAAGGAGTCGTAGGCAGAAACGAAGTCGCCGGCGAAAGAGAAACTGAAGGTAAGATCGTTCTCCTCATCTCCGGGGATGAAGAAACGTACCAGTCCTTCGGCAATGAAGGAAAGATGATCTTCCGTTTGTCCGGCCTGTAATATGAGCGACTTCTTAGGAAAGGTTGCGGCAGTTAACCGTGAAGAAAAGTAATGCCAGTCTTCGTCAGACAGGGGTGTAATGGTTTCGAAGTATTGCCTTATCAGCTCCATGAAAGTAAAAGTAAGATTAACCGATGATTTTTAATTAAATTGGAAGTATAGGGAGATGTGAGCGGTCAAAGCACAACTCCAACTTTCTGCTGTTATGAAATTGCGCCCTTATGTAATTGTGGGCTGTATAGCCCTCTTCGTCATTCTAATATCGAGATGTACCGGCCGGAAGGAAGGTACGGCTGATCCCCGCGGTAATACTTTCGCTGCTGCCACCTCTTGCGCAGATTGTCATAAGGCTGTGTATGATTCATATGCCACTACTGCGCATGCAAAATCATCCGCCATAGCCTCCGCAGCTACCGTAAAAGGCTATTTCGATGCCCCTGATAACGTGTTCCACTTCGCCGGGCAAACGGATGTAGTGATGGAAAAGGAAGGCGATGACCTGTTTCAGATCATGAAAACCGGCGGTACCCCACAGGCTAAATATCCCTTTGATATCGTATTCGGCTCAGGCCGCAAGGCGCAAACATTTTTGTACTGGAAAAACGATCAATACTTTCAGCTTCCCATTTCGTGGTTTGTGCCTGCCAACGGCTGGGCCAATAGTCCGGGTTTCCCGGCCGGTCATCCTAAATTCGACCGGATAGTTCCTGCAACCTGCTTCGGCTGCCATAGCTCCATGGTTTCAGTAAAGGAAGAAGTGAGCGGTTTGAAGATAACCGACAAGTTTGCCAGAAGAGAGATGATTGCTGGGATCGATTGTCAGCGGTGCCATGGTCCGGCGGCGGATCATGTTGATTTCCACAAAGCAAACCCGGCGGAGAAGACAGCCCGTTTCATCGCCCGGATGGATACCCTCAGCCGTATTCAGCGCCTGGATGCCTGCGCACTTTGCCATTCCGGACTCAAGCCCATGGTACGCCCGGCATTTGAATTTAAGCCGGGAAATAGGCTGGAAGATTTCATTATTGCTACCGTCCCTTTCCCGCAGAAGCCCAGTCAGCTCGATGTACATGGCAACCAGATGCAGCTGCTGGCCGCCAGTAAATGCTTCCTCCAGAGCCAGACCATGAATTGCTCCACCTGCCACAATCCCCATGTTACCGAGCGTACCAGTATGCAGACATTCTCTCAAAGATGTATGAACTGCCATCAGCCTGAAACGCCTCAGTTCTGCAAACATACAGGCCAGCCATCGGCCATCCTTCAGCAAAACTGTATAGACTGCCATATGCCCTCCCTTCCTTCAGGGTCCATTACCATGCTTACCAACGGGCAGCAAAGCCCCACGCCCGACTCAGTGCGTACGCATCTCATTGATGTGTATGAAGTTATGAAAGGCAAACTGCACTAGCCGGCTTCCATCATCTTACCTGATCCTTCGTTTACACGCAACAGCCTGTTAAGGCTGGAATGCTGCTTTACAGCAAAGTGGTTAGGGTTGGGCATTGATAATATACAATTGCGTATAAAATCTATCAATACTAAATATCAAATATCTATGTCTTATCCCCTTATTAGGATAAGACATAGATAAGGTATAGATAAGTCATAGATAAGACATAGATAAGTCATATGACAATTGGACGAACCAATTCCTCGATTTTAGGGTAAAATAGTACTGTTGCAGGGAGGGATTTAAATTGATACACATTTACCGTGGTGGCGGTGGGATGTTTGCAGTAAGGTTGACAAAAAGGGAAAAAAAAGCCCGGTTTCTGCAGATAAGAAACCGGGCAGTAAAAAATATACTCCGCTTATTCCTTCCCGAGGCTTTTTACGGGATTTGCTACTGCTGCTTTGATGGCCTCATAGCTCACCGTTAAAAGGGCAATAGAGACGGAAAGCAGGCACGCCACCACAAATACCCACCACTGTATGGAAACGCGGTAATTATAGCCCTGCAGCCATGCCTGCATGCACCAGTAGGATAAGGGCGCTGCTATGATGAAGGAGATCAGTACCAGTTTTACAAAATCTTTGGATAGCAGGGCCGTAATGCTGGTAATGGATGCTCCCAGCACTTTCCGGATGCCTATCTCCTTCACCCTGTTTTCCGCCATATAGGTGGCCAGACCAAACAGGCCAAGGCAGGAAATGAAGATGGTAAGCCCTGCAAACAATGCGGCTAATGTTCCCTGGTGTTGCTCGTTTTTGAACTTCTGCGCGTAGGCTTCATCAACAAACTTATATTCAAACGGATATTCCGGATTGTACTTTTGGAAGATGGCTTCCACCTTGTCGAGGTTTTGGGCCGTAGGGTGCTGGTTGTTCAGTTTAATGTGCATCACCTCGAATGTCATGAAACTGCTCTTTGCTCCGCAAATGAGAATAGGTCTGGTGGGTTCGTAGGGGTTGGTCAGGATAAAGTCTTTTATTACCCCTACGATATGCCAGTCTGTTCCCAGATCGGATACTACTTTGCCAATAGGGTCTTTCAGCTTCATTACTTTCAGCGCAGATTCATTGATGATAAGGGCTGTTGAGTCGGTATGAAATGCTTTCAGGTTGAAGTCCCTGCCTTGTATAAATTCGAGGCCGGCGGTAGTACCCAGGCCTTCATCGGCTAAGTAACGGTCGAAGGATGTTCTGTCTTCCGGGTCCTTTCCTTCCCAGCTTTGCCCCCATCCATCACTCCACCTTTCGGTTAAAGGAGAGTTTGTTTTGGTGATGGAAGTGGCTGCTCCTGATTCAAGCAGTTCATTTTTTATCAGTGTGTAGTTTTTTTTGATGTCGCCCGTCATGTAATGGTACACGAGGTTTTCCCTGTTGTAGCCTGTGGCCCGGTTACGGCCATGATCTATCTGTTGCTTCACAATAATGGTGCAGATGATGAGCATGGTGGCAAAGGTGAACTGTAATACCACCAGCACTTTGCGGGGCGTTACCAGTGCATTGGTTTTTTTATAGGTTCCTTTTAACACCTTCACCGGGCGGAAGGCCGAGAGGAAGAAGGCGGGGTAACTGCCGGCCAGTAATCCGGTGATCAGTATAAACCCGGTAAAGGTTATCCAGGTGGAGGTATTGTTGTAGTGTAGGGAAAGATTTTTCTCGGTCAGCTGATTATAACCGGAGAGGCTTAGCTGTACTATGATAATCGCCAGGATGCCGGAAAGGAAGGAGATGAAAACCGATTCGCCTATAAACTGCCCGATGAGGGAGCTTTTCTGCGCGCCTACCACCTTCCTGATCCCTACTTCCTTTGCTCTTTTTTCGCTGCGTGCGGTACTCAGGTTCATGAAGTTGATGCAGGCGATCAGTAAGATCAAACCGGCTATGATGCCGAATATTTTTACGAATGTGATACGGCCTCCGTTATCTTCCACGCCATTTGTGAAGCTGGAATACAGGCGCCAGCGGTTTAACGGGTATGCAAAAAATTCCCATTTCAGTTTTTTTGCTTCTTCACTATACCGCTGCTTCAACCCTTTCAGTTTAGGGGCCATGGAAGCAAGGGTGGTGTTAGGTTTTAACAGGATATAGGTGGAGGTACTGTTATCGTCCCATCCAAAATCCTGCTTCTCGCCGGATTTTACTGTTGGCCATGGCAGCAGGTAATCGAATTCGAACCTTGAATTAGCGGGCGGGTTTTTCAGGATACCCGATACCGTGTAAATTTCATTATTCTTAATCTTCACTGCTCTGCCAAGGGCTTCCTCTTCGCCAAACAGGCTTTTAGCCGTTTTTTCAGTTAGCACAACCGATTTCGGATCGTTCAGTGCTGTGGCGGAGTTGCCTTTCAGCATCGGGAAAGTGAACATCTGGAGAAAGCCGCTATCCACCGTTAAACCCGATTTCATCAGTTTTTTATCGCCTGTGGTGAAAAGAAAGTCGTTATTCTCATCTACCCTCACCGCGCGTTCTACCTCCGGCAGATCATTTTCCAGTGCGCGGGCAGTTAATTCCGGTACGGAATTCCAGCTGGAGAGCTGGCCTTCATGCCCTACGCGGTTCCATATCTCGTATATCCTGTCTTTGTTCTGATGAAACTCGTCATAGCTTCGCTCATCCTGTATCCACAGCATGATCAGGATTGCGGCCGCCATCCCGATGGCAAGGCCTGAGATGTTGATAGCAGAAACCCCTTTGTTGCGCAGGATATTCCGGTATATGACTTTGAAGAAGTTGGTGATCATAGCTGCTGTGTCATTCGTTTAAAATATGATAGACAGGATGTGCGGCTGGGTGCGCTAAGACTATGCCGGATAGTTTTGGTGTTGATTTTCAGTAAGATAGTTATAAAGTGATTATAAGTTTGTTCGTTTTCGGTACAAATCCCGTCCGCTTTTGATACAACTATGCATACACAGTAAACCGCCCGTTCCCGGAGTTCCGGAAAGCGGGCGGTGTTTTTATACCCGGAGGCAGGCTTAATTAACTACCAGCACCAGGGCCAGGTTTGGGAGAATTCGGGCCAGTTGCATACTTCCAGCTGCATGTCAAATACCAGGCCCCAGGGGCATTCGTGCATAACGGGCTGGTACCAGTCGTCGCAGGTGTAGAAGATGTGGCAAAACTCATCATCGGGCAGTGTATTTCGTTTACCGCCGTAAGGGTCGTAGCAGCTGCCTACGGGGTAGGCGGTGGACGGGGTGGTGAATGTGGTGGTGAGCGCTGCCGTCATCATCAGCATGGCGCTCCATTTCAGGATATGCTTTTTCATGTTACAGGGTTTGGTTGGTGAAAAAATGAAAGCTTAAAACGGATAGCCGGCGTTTGTTATTCGCCCCAGGGATCGTAAGGATCGACATCGTTACAGTCAGGATAGGTAATGGCAGATGCCGGCCATTCGCAGATTTCGAAAGCCCAGTCGGCATGCAGGCCCCAGGGGCAATGCTTTTCAACAGGGTGGTACTCATTGTCGCATACATAATAGATGCCACAGTCGTACATGTCCGGGATAAAATTTTCCGGAACACCTTGTGAATTAGACCAGCAGCTCCATGCCGGCGTACCTGCAAATGCACGGACAGATCCCGTAATGATAGCGGCAAACAGGGTGAGGCAAATTGCCCATTTGGACATTGTTTTCATCATACATGATTGGTTTTGGGTGAGAAAAAAAAATTAGCGCGCATAGGAATCCCTGCCCGGATCGGGAGACTCTTTTTATGGCTGGTATGAATGGTTGGGTAATTAGTTTTTACATGACGAAGCCACTGATAGTAATATGGATGGAACTGTTAAAGGCATTAGTCAATAAGTAGGCTGATTGCGTGAAAGTACCTTCCTTCGCTGCTTTATAGGTTAGGGTGACCGAAGTTTCTTCTCCCGGAAGGATGGGCTTCTTAGGCCAGTCGGCCGCGGTGCAGGAGCAGCCTACTTTCATTTCGCGGATAAGGAGGGGCTGCTTGCCGATGTTTTTAATGGTAAAGGTGGCTTTGGGTTTTTGGTTGCGGTTTACCTCCCCGATGTTGATGGTGGTTTCGTTGATAGCCACATATGGATCGTCGTACTGATCGTAGCCGGGATCATTCTGGAACTTCAGCTCTGCGCGCAGTGAGGGGTAGAGGATTGCTTCCAGCGGGCCTTTTCTATTGAGGGCGCTGTCGGCAAAGCGATGTGCCTGCAGGGTGTCGCCCAGTTTGTGATGCAGTTTGGATAAGAGGTAGTAATTAAAGAAATAGGGTTGTTCCGTTACGGTTTTCTCCAGTCCGGAAAGGGCGCTCTGTAATTGGGGCGCTGCTGCATTGTTTTGCAGCGCCATGTACCCGTCGAAGCCCGCGGCCAGTGTGCGTACCAAAGTGTCGTGACCGTATGGCAGTTTGGTTCGGCTGTGTTTGAAAAGCTCCTGGCTGGCAGGAGCTATCAGCGCTTTTGCCGCCAGATCTTTAATAATTCCCGCGTTACCATGCTTGATAATGGTCAGCAGTTTGCCTTCGGGGGAGAAAAGGAGGATGATGGGATAGGCTTTTTCATACAACCACTGATCCAGCCACTGCTGGCCGGGTTCCATAGCGTTGAAACGAAACACCACATATTTGTCGAGCACTTCCTGAAACGTGTCATAATGTTTGGCGGCAGAGAGGAGTTTGTCGCACGAGGGACAACCTTCATACGTTACCACAGCCATCAGGTGTTTCTGTTCCCGGGAGGCGGTGTTCAACGCTTCGCGGATAGTGCCGTTATGGATGGTGATTTCACGGGGAGCCTGTGAGCAGGAGAGCTGCATTAGACATAGCATTGCAGCTAGTCCATGGAATAGGGACAACATTCTCATATTAGACGGGTTGGTTGGTTTGGTTGGTCGTTTTTCTGAAAAGGAATTGCGTATTGGGCTGTAAGTTATAATTCGATACTGCGGTAAGACTGCAGTAACAATATTTTCATAATTTACTTATTACCAATTAATTATGAGATAAATTAATGGATGGATGTGCTGTAATTAGCAGTGGGCCTGCAAATGAGTTTGAGGCTTTTCGTACAGGTGCATTAACAATAGTGAGGCATTGCCGGAATGAGATTAACATGATTGTGGCAGATGGATATGAACATAGTTTTTCAGTAGTCCGTTATAGTTGTTTTCACCCCTAAAAATTTATGTTATGGCTGCAACACCTGCTGATGTAATCCTCTGGACATTCCGGAGGATACCCTATAAGTTCGAGAACAATTTTCCTTATAAAGATGAAGTGGAAGAAGCGATGCAGAAATGGACGGACGCTGCGGATGTGTGGTTTGTGCCTCATACCAATGAATATAATTATGTGCTGATACAATCTTCGGATACCAGCAACAGTGGGGTAGGCATGGAGAATATCGGCAAGCAGATCGTAAATATCAGTCATGGTTATAAAGCCCTGCACGAGCTGGGCCATACACTGGGCCTTATACATGAACAATGCCGCGACGACCGGGATCAGTTTGTAGATATTGAATGGTATCATATAGCGCATGGGCAGCAGAACATAAATTTCATCCTTGAGCCGGACAGCGGTAATTTAACCGGGTACGACACGGGTTCCGTCATGCATTATCCTGCACCGGCCACTGGCTGGGGAGGTTTTCCCAAAGGGTCTGAAGTATGGACAATGAAGAGCATAAAAGATCCGGATTTGCATTTGGGTGGAGGCGCAGCGCAGGGCTGGACCAATATGTCTGCCATGGATGAAATGGCCATCCGCAACCTGTATAAAGATGTGCCTGTTCCCATGGGTCCTGAAACCGATCATAGTACTTTTAAAGAAGGATTCCAGCAGCAATGTTCATATGCGATTGGCGGGAGAACTTTCTTTTACGCGCATAATAGTGATGATGGGAACTGGTTTATCCGGGAGCTGATGCCTAAAGGAGAGATGGGTGGGATAACGGATTTCGGTACTACGAAGTTGACCTTTCAAAACGTTTTAACTTTTACCATTGGCGGTAAAACATATCTCTTTGGGCAGAACGAAGAAACGCGTTATCATGTAATTCATGAGTTACAGTCTGACGGGAAGCTGGGAGCCGAAACTACCACCAGGCCCTGGCCGGTGTATTATAAATCAATCGTTTCATATACCATAGGCGGCAGGGTGTTTCTCTTCGGGCAATACGAGGGTACAAGAATATGGTTTATACAGGAAGTGCTGGCAGGCGGGGTCATAGGGACACAAACTGCTTCCGGCAGTTTTAAATTTTTCTATGATGTACTGTTCACATATTCGGTAGGTGGAAAAGTGTTTTTATTCGGGCAAAATATGAACGAGCGGAACTGGTTCATCCAGGAGTTGAAAGCTGATGGAAAGCTGGGGACGGAAACAGATAATGATGTATGGAGTAATGCTTACCAGGTGCAGTTCGGATATAACATCAACGGGCATCAGTATATGTATGGTCAGGATTTGGATTCACATGACTGGTTCATCCGGCAGCTGACTAACGATGGTAAAATGGGTGAGAAACTGCAGGTTGGGACATGGAAGTACTCGTATGATGTGCAGTTTCCCTTTGTGGTGGGAGGCCAGCAATATTTTTACGGGCAGAACCTGGGCGGGTTAAATTGGTTTATACAGGAGTTGATTGATGTGTATTGAGGTGTTGTGAAATATAAAAACAAAATACTCCTGGTGTCGCCGGGAGTATTTGTTTTATAAGGCAGGTAAATGTATAATCGAAGAGACACGGAATGGCCATGTCAAATATAAGAACCGGTTACAGTATCTTTTTCAGATCGCGCACGGCATCAGTAAAAGCTTCGTCGAGGTTGTTGGACAGGGTAATTACCTGCGCTTTCTTAGGTGCAGTGTTGTAAGCGGAAAGCGGTGTGTCTTCCCAAACACAGCTGCGGATAATGATAGGTACAACTTTCACAGCGTCAGGGTTTGCATTCTCTTTATCAATGGCATATTTTATTTCGATGTCCCAGATGTAGTCGGTGGCCAGGAAGTCGGAGCTGACGAGGAAGATGATGATATCCGCCTCTTCCAGTTCCTTTTTGATTTTGCCATCCCACTTTTCGCCGGGCAGTAGTTGCCGGCAATTCCATGTGCTGATGCTGCCATTGCGCTTCAGGGCGCTGAGGTGGTTTTCGAATTGCTGCAGATAATGTGCATCGGCTTTGGAATAGGAGATGAATAACTTTTTCATTTTGAGTTCATTTTTCAGATGGGCGCGGAAGAGTTTCAGGTCGAAGTATTGATCGTTGTAGTGGAAGATCCATTGGTTGGAAGCCTCGGCGGCATGGATCACATCCACCGGCACGAAATCTGCGCCGTTGGTAGTTACCGCTTTCTTTACGTTCATATCGAGGGTGAGGCGCTCCAATTCTTCAGTGATCTTTTTGAGCAGGGATTTATCTCCGTTCTTGCCCAGTGAATATACATCGATATAGGCTTTAGCCGAGGCTGTAGCATTGATGAAACGGACCATCACGATGCCGTGGGTAAGATCGTCTTTAATAACGATGCCGTTTTTCCAGTAGTAATATTGTTGACCGTGTTCGTCGCGGAGGGCTTGCTGACCGTAGAGGTGGAAGAACTCCAGGATAATGTGTTTATGGATGAACCCCTGGAACAGGAACCTGTATGACGGCTGGTGACCATCGTCCAGGAAGATGCTGATGCTTTTGGAGGGCTGTGCCGGAAGGTAGAGCGGAGCGATGAAGGTGCCTTCCTGAGACGGATGTGGGAAGGCGATCTTGAAATGCTTCATGAGTTCGATGATGGTGGTGCATTCTTCGTCGAACTTTTTCTTTTTCAGTGCTTTTAAGATGTGGGCCTGATTGAATTTTCCGTTGAGGATATGCAGGCCTTCGAGGATCTCGTATATCTTCTTTAAGACATCATTTTGCCTTAGGAACACTTTGTCTTTGAGATGTTCGTTGTCAGGGAAGTAGAGGATGAGACCGATGTCGTTGAGGTAGCGGGCATAGCTTTCGGTGTGGGCGATGCTGAAGTAAAGGGCATTTGTACTTTTTTCGCCTGCGCCAATAACTTCCGGCATGCCTGATATAATGTGGTTGCAGTAGATTCTGAATTCTTTCAACGTCATTTCCCGCTGATTTTCCTCCACTCCTTTTTCGATAGCAGCTTTAATAGCTCCCCATGTACCGAGGCATTCCCTTGTGGTAATGGGCATATTGTCGATCATTTCAAAAAGCAGATTCTCGAAATGATCCATGCCCCGCCCTGTTTTAACAGAGATGCTGGCAAAATCAAAGATTGCGGGATATTCGGCATTCAACTGGAGTTGATCGAGGAAAAACGTGTCTGCCGCCTTTGCTACCTTGCTCTGAGTGATAAGGATGTTTGGTGGTTGTAATACCTTCAATAGGTTCTCCTTTGGGAATGTAATATCCAGTTCTTCCAAATTTGCTTCAAAGGACAACATGTGTTCCCTTTCAAACCTAATTGATTTAATTAGGGTGCCATCGGTTCTGAGCGATTTGAATAAGGCATCATCTTCTTCTGTTAGTCTTTTTTGACTATGATAGGCGATGGATTCCATCCAATAAGGAATAGGAAAGCCCTGGATGGCTACATTTATTTTGGTCTGGTCTTTCTGCAGCTGTTGAATTTCACGTTCATCGTAATTGTTTGTTTTCTGATTCCAAAGTAGCACATAGGCGGTTTGGCTACTGAAGAATAAATAGTGAGTGTCGTGATAATACTCCTGTCCTCCAAAGTCGAATATCCGGATATTGTAAGTCCTGTCATTGCGTTTCGGTTGCCAATGTAATATCTCCATCCAGTGCGTAGAAGGTAACCTGTCGCTCCATTTGCCGGTTATCAGTCTTTCTGCAAGCGATGTTTTCCCGGTATCGCTGTTCCCCACTAATATGATCTTAATGTCATCATTTTTAAAAAGTGGAATCCTTACGGACTGTTCCACCTCGTATTGTTGAAAGAAGCTTTCCACAGATTCCATACCCTGCCCGATAACCTGCATGTTTGGGACATCCAATGGGTTGTTTGCAATATTGATCGTATTTGGCCGCCATTTAGAATCCGAGATGGTTTTTTCAATTACGATGTCTCTGATATTATAGAGGTTGCTTATTTTATTTGAATGCAGATCGATGGTTTCTGCATTAGGCGTTTTTATCAGGAAGTCGGCATTATTCAGGAGGTTATTACTTAGATTGAGATGCTTTAGTGATTTGAGATGGAAATGTGATCTGATATGGGTGATGAAGTTATTGTTTGCAATAAATTCTTCCAGTTTGTTCAGGGAGTTAATATTGAGTATCCCTTTAATTTTATTGTTGCTGATATTGAGATACTTTAATTTGTTTAGTTCAAGGAATGGTTCGATAGTTGTAAGGCGTCCTCTGTTAACATGTCCGTCTATTGCCGCCCAATCGCCGCCAACATTCAATGCTTCAAGGTTTTGTAACTTTCCAATTTCAGCCGGGATATGGAAAATATTATTGCGCATCCCTTTATTGTTGCTATGTCTTTTCTCGATGAACCCATTTGTGCGGTATGTTCCCCATTCATTACTCAGCATAAGTTCTTTAAGATGAAAGCATTCAAAGAGTTCAGGCAGGAGTGACAGGTCAGTGATACTAAGGTTGCCGAGGTCTAACCGGGTATTTTTACTTTTGCGGCAAGCCGATATGCTGTCGCGTGCAGGTTGCAATGATTCATCGATCCATTTTACAATTGCATCTTTTCCTCTTCTGGCTATAGTGGCTGGAGGGTATCTGAGGGGATTGTTTACTGAATTGATTCGTGCCAGATTGATTTCTTTGCATTGGTTATACAATGGACTCAGATCAAAAACCCGGTTGTTTGCTATGTTTACATATTTCAGTTGTATCAGACTTCGTAGTGAAGAGATGTCCTCAATGTTGTTTCTGCCAAGGTCGAGGAAGGTCAGGTCATGAAAACGGGATAAGAATGAGACGTCTGACAGGTTGCAATTACGAAGTATAAGTATCTGTAAGTGGGTTAAAGAAGTCAGTATTTTAACCGGAACTTCACAGTCTGTCAGGCTCAACATTGTTATTTGCGTGGCACCATTTAATGAGAAGGAATTGGGGTAGTCAGGGATTCTTGAAATACCTTCTGTGGTGGGGAAATAAGTAAGGCTGATACCCAGATGCTTTTCAAGCTCTAGTATTATTTTAGGCTTTTTCACCATAAAATTTCTGGATTTGCATGTTTAGTTGGCTAACGGGGAAAAAGGTAAAATAAGGAAAATTTCCAGGAACTGGCTGGTGTACATAAAGGATTACGGGGTGGCATGGTTTTATTTGGCACGGGTATGGAGCCCCCAGGGAGTAGGCCGGGGATTACTCAGTTACCCAGAATCCTTTTCAATGCTGCTTTGCTTTCAGGGTTTTCGGGGTTAATTTCCAGCGCTTTCCTGTACATAAAGATGGCTTCTTCCCGATGGCCGTTTTTGAATAGCCCCTCTCCGTAACTGTCATATGCATTGTAGCTAAACGGGAAAAGCAGGGTATTGATTTTAAAGACTTCCAGAGCAAGTTGAGAATGGCCTTCAAAAGTTGCTTCGTATAATAATTGATATCCAAGGAGGTTCATTTGCCCTTCGTCCAGGTAATAATGTGCGGAATCTGATCGTAGCTGAATCAACCGGCAGAATGCAGGATCTACCCCCTTTTTTACAAGCGCTGAACCGTAGCCTTGTACAAGGCTTTTCTTTCGAATAGTGAGTGGTTTATGATCAAGAATGTTCAGTGCATTGAAACCGGTTTGGTATATCCCTTCACTAAAAGCATTATCTAAAACAATCACAGCCTTTTTTTGCGTAATGTTCCTCAGGAAAATAGCCACTGCTCCGGGAACACCACCACCATGCCATACGATTTTTCCTGTGGAGGTATCTGCAAATATGAACCATCCTAATCCATATGATGCCTTACCAAGACCGATATCTGCATTACAGTTTTCCCCGTTATTAAGTCTGGCAGGGGTAAATGCTTCTTCAAGGGAAGCGGCATTTAGTACCTTGTTACCGTACAGAGCCTGATCAAAACTAAGCAGGTCTTTAGCGCTTGTTACGATATTGCCTTGTCCGGTAAACCCGCTCAGGTTATAAAGTCTCCAACGGAGTTTTTTGATACTACTTACCTCCTGTGGTTCGGCATCAAAAAGTACTGCATATTGATGGTTGCTCACCCTGTAGGTATCTGGCAGCTTCATGGTGTCGGTAAGGATATAAGTATCTACCATCTTTGCCGGTTTGAAAATATGCTTTGTGAGGTAGTCGGGAAAAGTTATGCGGGAAACGTGCTCCACCACAAGTGACAGCAGGGCAAAATTTGTGTTGGAGTACTGCCACTTTTCTCCTGGAGTAAATGCGGGGGGCTTCTCCCATAGTTGTAAGGCGGGAAGAATGTCTTCGTTTGCAAATATTTTCTGCGGGTTTTTATCTACAAGTTTGCCGTACAGCTCATAATCCGGCAGGCCTGAAGTGTGAGACAGTAAATGCCTGATAGTGATTGCAGGGTACCGGAACCCGGGCAAATATTTTACAAGTGCATCATCCAGCTTAAGTTTTCCTTTTTCCTTCAATTGCAGTATAGCAACAGCCGTAAATATTTTTGCTACGGAACCTATAGAAAACCGGGAACTTCCACTGTTTATCCTTTTTCCGGGGAAATCGGCAAACCCAAAGGATTGTTTGTAAGTGATATGACCGTTTTCGGCCGCCAGAACATTGCCGTTTAACTGGCCATAGTTATAAACGGATTGAAACAAGCTGTCAAGCCGGTCTGCCGTATTCATTTGTGCCATGCTTTTGATTTGTACAAGGACCAGGAGAAGCGAAAAAAGGCTAACTTTCATGTATATTGATTTCTGGTAAAAGTAGATGGAAGGTGTTCATTTTCAGTAAAATAAAGCTTTAGAAAACCTCAATAAACCTTTGGATTTTATGCCGCACCCCCATAAGGACTTAAAAGAAGGGATTTTTCAAATTAATGGCCGCTTTTTAATAGATAAGCGCAGGAACGAGATATGGGACAAGGAAAGAAATGAGGGGAACCGGTTAGAACCGCGATTAATGAAATTGTTATGCCTGCTGGCAGACCGGCGCAACGAAACAGTAACAAGGGAATATATAATAAAAGAGGTCTGGAATGAATATCCCGGAGCTAATGAAGGTCTTAATCAGGCTATATCCTTTCTCCGTAAACAATTAGATGATGATGGCAAAGAGATGATTAAAACCCTGCCTAAAATTGGATATAGTTTTCACGCCACTATTTCAGGCGTTTCAGAAGATGTGCCGGACAGGAAACGAAGTTTTAGATGGCTAAAGCCGGTTGCAATTGGCATCCTATCCCTTTGTTTGCTATTATTTATCGTATACTACTTTAATAGAAAAAGCACTTACATATCACCTGAATATATTAAAGAAGCGGCTGAACTTTCCAGGCTCGATTCTATCCATCAGGCCGAAAGAATGAAGGAATTAAAGGCAAAGTGATTTAATTATTCTCCTTTCTCTGCATTCGCTTTTATATGCCGCAGCACTCTTCCATGGATCTCGTGAATGATATAATTACTCCAAGGTCTCCAGTAGAAAGCCGGACGGATATTATGATAGTACCATGTTGTGCCTTCGAGCAAAGTATTCCCATTAGGCAATGCAGTTAATTTGAACTGTCCACTTTTAGAGACGAAATAATCATGTAAATGTGGAGCATCCACATCCCAAAAGCTCAGCTCTTTCATGGGAGCCGGCTGTTCAAGAACATCAAATTTCAGCAGATGTGGCGGGTCCCAGGTAGTAACAGGCTCTACAAAGCTTCCTGTAGTGAAGTTGCAATGCCTGATAGCACCAATCCCTTCACCTTCGATCTTTGCATTGATCGGATAAGCAATGCCTGTTTTGAAAAGGAGCTCCGCAGGCTCATCGAGTTGAGGGAATGCAATAACGTTCTTCCATACCGTTTGAGGGGAGGCATTGATCTCGATGGAGGTTGCCACTGCATTCAATTCGAGAGGCGTATCTTTTTCAATAAATGAAATGAGCGGAATGCTGCCCGCCAGGATGATTATTAAAGTGGGGGTTTTGCCCGGTTGCTTATTGATCATCCAATATCCAAGGGTGCTTCCCATCCATATCAGCGGTAGTGCAATCGGGGCAGCCATCGCAATACAGATCAGGCCCTCCATGGCAAAAAGAAACAGTCCTGCTGCGTATACTAAAAGCGTAATAAAGCCCAGCTTCCACGACAAACTGTAGCTTATCCTTTTTTGGTTACTATAACCATATAACGTTGCGGTGCCGAAACCCATAAAGAAAGGAAGCACCAAAAACAGTGCAAGACCATAATCCTCCAACAAATAGAATATGACTGCTGTAAGTAGCCAGGAAACAATTGTGATCATACTTACTGCAATCCATTTGCGGTTTTGGGGGGCCATAGGTGGGATGGTTTCATCCGGTAGCTGTTCCATAAAATAAATATACGGAAATCAAAACACTGAAGGCGCCGGTTTTACCAGCGCCTTCTCAAATTATTTGTGTTCTTGTCAGACGAGTTTTTCAGTATACTGTTTTATACTCATTGAGGTCAGTACCGGTGCGTTAACCGGTATACAAATCGTTCAGGCTCGCCTATCACGCCGGCTGCCGCCATCCTGTTTTTAAGCAGATCTGATTTCCAGTAGGCATTGGCTTTTGCAGTATCTTTTATTGCAGTTACCACTACTACTTTATGATTATCGTCCACATCGTGGCCATAAGCCCTTACCGAGATACCATTTTCCAGCCTTTGCTGATTGCCTTCTTCAAACGATTTCTTCCAGGTGTCCCAATCTTTGACTTGAAATGTGGCCCTGGACCGAATGTCTGTATCAACAGCGCCGGTGTCTCTGAAAGTGACCGTCACAAAACTAAAAGAAGGAGCGCCTAAAACACCTCCTTTTTGCATTGCCTTTTTCAGGCTGGGTTCATTGGCAAATGTTTTGGCTTTAGCCATGTCATCTACTTTCACTCCTACAAGTACGATATTAGAATCATTTAGGGCACGACCTATAATATAACTGTGTATTTGATTGACCAATCGTAAGGAATCGTGCTCGTCGTAGGAGATTTTCCATTTTGCAAAGTTGGCTACTTTGTGTGTAGCCAGCATCATACTTAGCGGGACGGTGGTGGTAGTGTTTGCTACAGGCGTAACATTAGCAGTATTACTATCAATGTCTGTTGTGGTGTCGGCTTTTTTACGTCCTTCTCCACAAGATGTCAGGAATAACGCAGCAATTGCATAAACGAGCAAACAGGTGAATCTTAACTGGTTCATTGATTTTGGATTTAACAATTAAGAAATATGAGGATCGTGGAAGAATTAGTTGAGATAGCGGTTTAACAAAGGTAGATCATATTATCAAGCTGGCTGAAACTCATTTTAATAACAAAAGGTGTCCGAGTGAACACCTTTTGTTGATTTGTAGCCCGGACAAGGTTACTTTTGAATTTTATAATATATTGAAATACAGTTTGTTGTATTGGCGTTTCAACACTTGGGGTACACATAGGGGTAAGAATTTGTGAAAAATGTTGAAAATGACAATTCAATAACGGAATGGCTTACACTTTAATCATTAACGAGTTCTTGACACGTCAGCGTGAAGAGTATCTATAATGTTGATAGCTGTAAAGCAAACCAAACTATGAAATACGTTAATCTCATGCTTGCCGTGGCTTTTCTGGCAAGTTGCGCCCCTGGTAGGAAGATTGTAAAACAGAATTACCCTACTCCCTTTGAATTTTCCGTTGTGGATTCGCTTCCCGCAACTAAGGATCAACTTTATGTAAAGGCGTTTGAATGGATCTCCCGGTCTTATGGGAGTGCCAAAGCGGTAGTTGATATGCATGATAAGGAGGCGGGTAAAATCATTGGGAAGGCAATTATTGACTATAAGGAATACCCCTATGGAGAAGTGCAATACCTTATATCGGTTGATGTTCGGGATGGAAAGTACCGGTGTATCTTATCCAATTTCGTACATAACCCCAAGGTTTCCGTTACGAGGTACGGAAATATGCCGGGCGTCAAATATGGGGAATTGGGGCAGGAAAAAGTTATCAGAAAGTCTGACTCCGGAAGCAAGTTTGAGGATAAGAGTTTTTACGGGCTGAAAAACTATGTGATGGACTACAGTAAGGTATTATTAAGTTCCATGAAGGAAAAAATGGAGACAATGGACACGTTTTAGTTTACATGCGAGAATATATCTGAATTGGGCAGGATATAAATCCCGCCCTTTTTTAATCCCCATTATATCCCAAAGCTAAGTAGTTAGTTATTTCTTAATGGATGGTGGTGAAAGGAAGAAAGTAACCTCACTATGGAAATGCGGGCTTTTGATTTGTTCTGTTGCATAACTCAGTGCATTTCCACAGAGGCATGGTTTAACATCGCCATCCATATGAATATTGATATAAACTGCTTTGATTTCACTGGATACCTCACTTAGAATATCCATCATGCCTTCGAAGTACAGCATAAAAGCCTCATGGTTTTTTATTTTCAGGGGTTCCATTGGTAAAGTTTTGGTTAAATAGATTGACGTGAGTTTTGATGTTTTGTATTTCGCTATTAAGGGTTTGAGCCTTCGCTTCAAGTGCTGAAATATCGATTTTAAACTCAGTTTCCAGAACATGTAAGTTCTGATTGACTATTCCTGTTAGGAGGCTGTAAGCAACTTTATGAATTGTTTCCCGTTCATATTTTTTGATCTCCTTTGAAGATTTGAGGTTTTTATCGAAAGTCATATAACTCCAGCCGAATTCCATGCAGATCTTCTCCTTAAATTCCCTGGAAAGATTACTTAATGATTGGAAATACTGGTACTGGGTGGACATGCATTGCCCAATCCGATGTTTAATTTCGGTCATTAGTTAGTGTTGAGGTGAGTAATCGAAGTGGAGGAAAGTGGTAGGGACGGGCATGAAAAATGGCGTGGGTTAGTCCCTACCTGTTCCCGATGGGCTACGACACCCAGACAACGAGATAAGAACGCCCACACCAGTATGATGCAGGCGATTTACCTTATTGCTCGTAGTCTTTGAAAGGTCGTAGTTTTCGGGTACGAGTGTAAAGCAAATGCGCTGTTATTATTTGTCAGACGCCAAAAATAAGCATCTAGGAAGAATTCATAGCCGTTAATTGAGTGATTTACTTAACCAAATATAGTGAAATAATACACAAACCACACATGTGTGGTTGATATTTTCTTCTGTTAAGACGTGCTTTACCTCAAAATTCGTATGAAGAGGAAGCCGCACGCATCAGAAATAGATCTCTATGTTATTGGAAAGGTTAAGGAATTAAGAGAGAAGGCGAACATGCGCCAGATTGATTTGTCTCATCACCTGGGGCTTGCTGATAGCTTTGTTTCGAATGTGGAGAGTGAAAGCCAGCGGCATAAGTATAATATCCGGCACTTGAACGATCTGGCGAGGATCTTTGGTTGTTCCCCGAAGGATTTTTTGCCGGATGGGCCGATTTGATTTTCTGTAGGCAATATGAATGACATTGCCCAAGACCTTAATAGACACAAATTGAAAAGTCACATTAAAGAACTAATGTCAAAGAATTTTGGGCCGGAAATGTATCCGGAGCTTAAAAAGGTTGGTGGTCTTGCCAATGCAATGAATAATGAATTTGAACGATTAGGTTCATTATTACGGGTTGTCAATGATGAGACTATTAGGAAATTGCCTATGACATATGCAAGGGTAGAAAATGCTAGTAAGTTCTCCCAAATTTATATTGCAGCAAAAGAAAAACTATACTTACCGGACTTTTGGAGAGATGGGGCTTGCCTTGCGCACGGGGCTACTGATAACATATCTGATTTAATAAAAGCGATTGATTATTGGTTGAATCAAGACATATCTACTCAGGATTTGGCCCTCCAATTTAGCTTTGTGAATCCTTCCGATAAGGCCGTGCATTTTGATAATAACAAAGAAATTGAATACGCCTGGAATAACTTGGCAACAGAAGATGACGATAAAGGGCTAAAAGAGTTTATTGATGTTGCAAGTAAGAACGAAGTATTAAATAAGCTCTTCCCCTTTACAAGTTTATATACATTGTGTTTTAGCAAATGTACTGGTTATCCCTATGATTCAACGGGCTTACCCAATGTGACAATGATTGATAATAGAAACTTCTGTCTACCTGGAGGTTTGCCAGAGAATGAAAAGATACAACACGAGAATTTGTCGTCGAAAGGTAGACTTTATCTGGTAACTATTGACAGGACTCAAATAATTGGAAAAGGCGATGCAAATGAAGCCCTCAAAATGGTAATGGATAATTTACCAAATGACATAGGTCCGGCAAGGAAAGGAATCGCAATGGGTTGACTAACATAATATCTGGAAGTCTATGTTGTCGAATTAGAGGGTATCCAGGCAGACAAACCTTTTAAACCGGTATTAAAGTAACAGGTTTCGGGCGACCTGCTAAAAAATGATGATATATGTTGAAACTGTTGGAGGTTTTCAATGATAAGGGGATTCCCGTCCTTGCCAAACAGTAAGTCAATGTATCGGCCATCAGTACAGCGAAAGGTGTGGATATCAAATTTTGGCAAGATTGCAGTACATATCAAAGATTCGATAATCAGGGATTCGATGCCTACTTTCAATATAAGATTCGGATCTTCTATGAAGTAGTGGCTTCGAAACTGAGCCAAGGAATACTTGGTTACAAAATCACGCAAATCTAACCCCATGCGCTTTTCATGCAATGTTGTTCGTATTTCCAAATAATCTGACACGGTAACGCGCGCATAAGAGCTTATTTCCTTTGCCTTTTCGCTCCACAGATTAAACGCCCTTCCATCCTTTGATATGTCAGGAAACACGACAACATCCCGATTTTTCAGGGCTTTACACCGCTCTTTTGTCAAGTAAGACAGGCTTCCCGAAGCCAGCCAAACGAATTCCGGTAGGTAAGCACTGGCAACAATGGCCGTTGCTGGCGCTTCAACAATTGCCACGGGCTTAGTTGGTTCTAATTTCAAAAGGTGTTCCCCAAAAAGGCAGTTTATCCGTGTACCGGAATATTCCAGGTAAGACTGTAGCCATAAAGGGGCCGGTTGTGCTTTGTCTTTATATTCTCGATCTAAAACACAGTGAATCCAAGTCGTGCAGCTCCGTTGCTCATCGTCCGGGCCTTCAATTTTGGCAGTATGGCCGTCATGGTTGAATAGCTTCACTTGTCCACATCGAATGCGGCCGTGATAATCAATAAACCAGAATACAGTTGCTCCAGCCCATTTATGTGAAGAAGTGCCAATGTAGTAGCGGGCAATCAATTGGTTAGCTTTTGTTAGCCCCAGTAGGTCAGAAAGGTATAGGGCGAAGTTATTGCCTTCATACCTGCTCAGAGTTGCCCTCATTTCCTCTAAAGGGATATCCGGTGGGGGCTGGATGGGCTGGTTATTGGAGGAGTTCTTGAATTCGACACCTGTAACCGGTTGAGAGGGGATAAGGAAGTAGCCGCAATTCACCTCCCGGTCGCAACGGCCGAATTGCTCATCCGCTAATTTCCCGGTAGAAGTATCTATGAATCTAACGAACCGCATTTTTCCGCAGGATGGACAAATGTATTTCTTTGAGGAGCGATCCAGCTGATACCGGTAATCTTTCATGAAATTGTTTTTTCTGGAACTTCACTTGCTGCACGAAATACACCAAAGTGTAGAAGGTGCAGCAAGTGAAAGGGTAAAACAAACTTTTAAATATTCTTAACTAGGAATACCACATTCCCAACATTCCGACGTAAAACGACATATCCTGACTTAGTTAGCCGCTGTGAAAAGTTGACCTTATTAACAGGATGAAACCCTCCTTCGGTTAGACAATATTGGCGGTAGTCCTGGTATAAGCTTTTCAATGGCATGAATTGATCGGGTGATGGTAAATAATCACCATCATGAAGGAACATTTTCACACTATCGGATTGTTCTTTATACTGCTCCAGTTGAAGCCGGGCGGCTTCACAAGGTGAAAACTGCCGGGTAGTAAGTAATCGGTTCAGTCCTTCTAATACCCAATTAAATACTCCGGAAAGCTCGGTTTCTATTATCCTACGGGAAAGGGTTTTGTCCTGCTGACCTTCAGGAATCGAAACGTCAAAGGGGATGATAAGAAACCGGCGAAAATAAGCATGGGTGTGTTCCACTTCCCTGGGCAACTCATTACAGTTGAAAATCAGTTTAGCATAATCCCGAAGGATGAAAGGAGGTGCATATGGCAAGCGTGCTTCAATGGGTTCACCGGAAACCAGCTGTTTGAAAAAGGAGGTTTCTAACTTACCATTAATCTCAGAAGCATAGTTTACCAACATGTTGCCAATTTGCGCCCGGTAATACCCAGTTTCGCTGGTTAGGTTCATTAGGGAATAGTTGGACACATTGGCCGAGCCTCCCAGTAGGGCATTCATTACTTCAAAGAAGACAGATTTACCATTTGCGCCGCTGCCATATAGCAGCAGCGCCTTTTCCAGCTTTAGAATGCCAGGAGGAATAAAAACGTAACCCAAGAACTCAGCCAATACCTGTTGACGCTCCGGATCTGGTAATACCTGGGACAAATACCGTTTGAACAATGGAGCCTGGGCGCTGGGATCATAAGCAAATGGTAGCTGGTAGGTAAGGAAATCTTCCCGCCGGAATTCCCTTAGTTTGGCCCCGTTGTCCATGATTTGGAATGTACCGTTCGCCATGTTGACACATACTCTGTCACGGCGGTGGTCTGGTGCTGGGAGTGCGGCAGATGCCTGGAACTGCTTAAACAGATTCTCTTTAAACAGGAAGAAGCGGGAAGTGTATTTGTCTATACCTTGTTTCTCTGCCACTTTACCCAGGAATGAACAGAGTTCTTCTTCTCCCAGCAGGCACCAATACGCCCCATTATAGAGGTAGAGAAATTGAAGATGCTTACAGATACCGAATTGATAGTCGAGGGCAAGTGTAAGCAGCTCTTCAATAGATGTTACCAGGTAATGCGCTTGCTTTAGCTTGAACTTCTTCAGCTGGTTTTGCAGGGCGGTTCGCCTTTCCTGGACGGTTTCTGGAATTTCCCCCTTTTCTGCCTGTACCTTAATTGCCTTTAGCTCTACTGATATTTCAGCGGCTTCCGGGTAGGCTTTAAGTAAGAAATCAATCGGTTCAATCTTCTCCAATAGTAAGGCCAGCACCTTTTTATGTGGTAAATGTCCAGTTCTTTTCAGCAGCTCTTCTGTATGGGCAATTATGCCTTCAGGAGTAATGCCATCTTTTCTTGGAGTTCCGAAAACTAATGTATCCTGCTTTGAAAAATCTGGTTCAAAACTCATGTTTTTTAAAGGAGCTTTCATCATTTTTTCATTCACACTTTCCCGCATACCCTACTTCCGTTTAGATTTAGTGGATTGGATTTGTTGAAGGGATTTTTCCAGTTCAGATCGTTTGTATCTTACCCGTGTCCCAATCCGGTAGCCGATTACTTTCCCGGCCTTAGTGAATTCTAAGAGGGTAGGCAGGGAGATTCCCAGGAACTTGGCGGCATCTTTCCTGGTCAACAAATCGCCGTCCTGAGTTTGGTTAACTTGTTTTTCAAAATGCCGGGTTAACTCGCCTTTTACTACGTCTGATATGGTTTCTTTGAGCCTATCCAGTGTGATAGGAGATAAAATAACATCCATCATCGCTTTTCAGTTTGATTTAATCAAATGTCCTGCGATAATTATGTAGTTTCTCTCGGGAACTCTCGGTTACTCTCGGATGTTTTATTTCTTTAACTCGTTTCTGTTTGGTATTCGGTAGAATTGGTCAACTGATGTTATGTCTACTATGGGGTAGCTGTCTTTATGAAGGAGCCGCCCTAAACTTGCCTTAGTAGGACTGAAAAACTTGAATTCGAACATCGAAAGCAGTATTTCTGCGTTCCTTTCACCGAATGGGCTAGGCTTTTTAAGATACTCTTTATCAATCAAGAGATCAATAATGAGAGCCAGATGCGCCGGTGTTCCAAGCCAAACCAGCTTTTGAGGATAAATGTGGTTAACTTCATTTGTCTCTTCCTCTTCAGTATCCTCGTCCTCAGGGTTGGAGGAGCGTTCCTTTATCGCCGTCCTAAAATCATAGCCATTGTTATAAGCAAGAACATATAATTCATCAAAGCAATTCAATAGGGTAATCAATTTTAAGGCACGGTTGAAAGATTCTGCATCTGCACCGGGGAAATACTGGAATTCGATTTCAGATACCGAGTCCCAATACTCAACCCATTCGCTAAAATTGCGCGAGATATGCCCATACATACAATCCTTTGCATATTTCCAGGTATCTTCTGTCAACCCGAACTCCGCATAGGTTGCCATTTTCAGGAATAAGCGGTCCTTTTCCCGTTCGTAGAAAGTTATGTGGCTCGTTTTGTCCGGGAGTTCGTATTGGAGGCTTTTCGTTAAATACTCCAGAAAAATTTCGCCCTCCCGTGTTATAGTCGTTTTAATGAATGCTTCGAGCTTTATGAAAATATCCTCGTAATAAGCAGGGCTTGCCCTGTAAAAGATACCGGCTTCCAGGTTGTGCAGCCTTAACGGGTAAAGACGGGTAGCGACTTCCTCATAGCGTGGGGAGGTAGAGGGGATAATGCGTTCTTGGGATAACAGCTTATCAATGATTTCTTGATCCATATTCACATGTTTTATCCTTCTGGGGGATATTCGTAAGGATAAACTTATGAATTGGTAACGCAGGGTATTTGCGTATTGATTTCCTAATAACCTGGTGGGCGGCTTTCTTTTTGAAATGCCCTTATATTACTTAAGGATTTAAGATCTTTAAAATATTGATCATGAGTTTGCTTGAATAGTTCATGCAGTATTGGGAAGGAAGCATAACCTTGTTGAGCGACGTAAGTTTTGGTTACAGGACTTTCTAGGAATTGGTCTTTTAAAGAATCAGAAAACTTTTCTTGTATCCTTACAAGAATTTTATTCATAGGGACAGAATACCATCCATGATAGTTTGTAATAATTTCACTGAGACTAACGCAAGCTGTATAGGTTGGTGTATTTGTATACGCCACCGCTGCTGAATCGTTAATCATATACATTGCATGGATTTTAATCTCTCTTTTTATTCCATTTTCATGATGAATATGAGTGCCGTAGCGCTTAATTTGGTTTATTACTTTGAATAGTTCTTCATATGCCGTTTGACGCTTTTCAAGTATGTACTTTTCGTAGCTATATCTAAATTCCCTTCTCTTTAGAAATAGGTTACCAAGGATGGAAATGATACTAGATACGACTGCGCTTGTCAGTATAATAGTTAATGCTTGTTGCATGTTATTCGTTTAGTATATGAATATACTTACAAAATTATACCGCTTTAAGTATTGTTCTATTTTCCCAATGTACTTTTAGTAATTTGGCATGGTCTGCAGAGGATAATTTGATATAACGCAAGAATGCCTTTTCCGTACGATGCCCTGTTATAGCCATGATCGTAACGGCGGGAGTACCAGCCAGATACTCATTGGTAGCAAACGACCGCCGGGCTGTATGTGTGGTAATCAGGCTCCACTTTGAGGAAATGATAGTCTTCTTCTGGCCTGCCTGGGTGTATGATGAAGTAATTGATACCTCCAGTTCCGGAACCATCTTCCCTACCTCCTTCAAATACTCGTTCGTTTTCTGATTACTAATCTTCTCCGGTAGTTCGCCACCGTATTTTGACATAATAACACGTACGCGAGGATGCACCGGAATAACTACGTCTTTCCCCGTTTTGGCCTGTTTGATGTAAATAAACCCATCCCGAACATGTTCCGGTGTTAGCGCTGAGTAATCCGAATAACGAAGGCCAGTATAACATCCAACCAGGAACAGATCCCGGACGCGCTCCAGCTTCGAGTTCTTCGATAAATCCAACGCCTCCAGCAGCTCCAATTCCCGTACAGTCAGATAGATACTGTCCGTTTCCTCGGCAGGCTTGGCGAAATACTCACTTTCAAAGGCAGGGTTTACCTTGATCCCCCTTGCCCGTGCCTCCCTTAGAATCGTTTTGATCCTCTTGATATGGTCACCCATAGTATTAGGCTGGAGCTGAACTGTATGTGTAAGAAAACGGAGGTAATCATTGTAGAATTCCAGGTCTACCGTTTCAAAGTCAATATTTCGCCGGTAGGTGGAAAGGAAGGCTTTAAGGTGGTTAAAGGTTGTAGTATACCCCTTGTTCGTGTTTTCTACAGTGGCTTTCTTGGTCTTAGGACTGATCCGTTCACCATTACCGGACCGCTTGATGAACTCTTCGAAATACTCCATAAAGGACCGTACCCGGTTTTCCGTTTTCCCAAATACAACATCAAGACAGCATTTAAGGGTTGCGGGACTGGGGATGCGTCCGCCGTTATCATTGATATACTTCCGGTAGGTTGTTTTAATCAACTGTTCACAAGTGTCAAGCCGGGCATTAAACTCCGGATATTCGGGGAATTGTCGCGTTGATCTCGCGCGATGTTCTTTAGGACTCCAAAAATTCGGTTGAATTTGCTCGGGTAAGTAATACTTCAACTCACCGTCTTCATAGCGTATCCGGGCATAGATTGCCGTGTATTCAGTTGCTTTCGGGCGTTTCAGGTACAATTGGATGGTCATGTTTCAAAGGTAGGGGGATTTGTAAATATCGGGGTACATCATGGGGTACACGAAACCTTGACTTTACTTGACCGCGTTTTCTTTCTCTTTCTTCTGAAACCCGCCACCACAAAAGAAAATCGCCCGTCTTCGGCAAAATGCGAAAACGGGCGATTAAGTGTTTTGTAGCCCGGACAAGAATCGAACTTGTATCTAAAGTTTAGGAAACTTCTATTCTATCCATTGAACTACCGGGCCGGCACTACCCAGCGGACAGCGGGAGGGCAAAAATAAACGATTTTGGCAAATTTCCTTAAAAAAATCAGGCATAGAGGCGTTCTATCGAATCCCGGTACTTTTCCTGGATAACACGGCGCTTCAGTTTCAATGTGGGCGTCATCTCCCCGCCGTCTATTGTCCATTCCCGGGTCATCAGCTCAAATTTCTTAATCTGTTCAATGTGGTTGAAGTACTGGTTATACCTGTTCACAGCTTCTTTATACAGGGCTTTGATCTGAGGATCTTTCAGCGCAGCTTCGTTGGAAGGGAACTCCACCTGGTGATCTCTGGCCCAGGCGCGGAGGTTCTCGAAATTGGGTACAATGAGGGCACCGGTATACTTCCGGTCGGCCCCTACCACCATAATCTGCTCAATAAAGGGTGATTCCTTAAACTTATTCTCGATGGGCTGAGGGGCTACAAATTTGCCGCCGGAGGTCTTGAAGAGTTCCTTCTTGCGGTCGGTGATTTTAAGGAACCGTTGCAGGAGCATCACTCCAATATCGCCCGTATGGAACCATCCGTCTTTGAAAGCTTCGGAGGTAAGATCGGGGCGCTTGTAGTAGCCGGAAGTAACGCTGGGGCCTTTAACGAGGATCTCCCCATCGTCTGCCAGCTTTACTTCCACATTAAATATGACAGGGCCTACGGTGCCGAACATGCGCTCTTTCGGTTCTTTGCCGTTTACGCTGATCACGGGGGAGGTTTCTGTGAGGCCATAGCCTTCCAATACGGGAAGCCCTGCAGCGGTAAAGAGCTTTAGCAACCTTATTTGGCAGGCGGCGGCGCCGGTAACAATGCAGCGGAGCTTTCCACCCAGTGCTTCCCGCCATTTGCCGAACACCAGCCTGTTGGCCAATGCCAGCTCCATCCGGTACCAGGGGCCCTGGTTTTTGTTGATCTCATATTGCTGGCCCACGCGCAATGCCCAGAAGAATATCGCCCGCTGGATGCCAGTGAGGGCATGGCCCCGCGCCATGATCTTCTCAAAAAGTTTTTCCAATACCCGTGGTACTGTGGTGAATATACCCGGCTGTACCTCCCGGAGGTTATCCGCTATGGCATCCAGACTTTCTGCGTAATAAACAGAAACGCCTGCCGTAAAATAGACATAGGTCACCATCCGCTCAAAAATGTGGTTAAGAGGCAGGAAGCTGAGGGCACGCGCATGCTCATCTACCGGGAGAATGGGCAGGCACCCCTCCACATTACTCATGATATTACCGTGTGTGAGCATGACACCTTTAGGTGTGCCAGTGGTGCCGGAGGTGTAGATGATGGTGACCAGGGTGTCTGGCAATATAGATCTGGACACTTCCGGGAGCAGTGCTTCCGACTGTAGAGTGGCGGCGGCAGGCACATCCATCCAGTGGCGGACGCCCGGTATGCGGTTGAAAGAAAAGACGTCGGAAAGGTGGGGAAGCTGATCCCTGATAGTTTTTACTTTTTCATACATCTCCGCATCGTCCACAAACAAAACACGGGCTTCAGAATCGTTGAGGATAAAAACAAGCTCAGTGGCACTGATGGTAGGGTAAATGGGTACGAGAACGGCTCCGGCCTGCTGGCATGCAAGGTCGGTAAGTATCCATTCGGGCCTGTTGGCGCTGATAATGGCGATCTTATGCTGGACTTCCGGTGCAGTGGGCTTCCCGCCTACGCCCATTTCAAGGAAGCCGGCGGCATAGCGGGCGGTGAGTGTGGCTACATCTGCTGTGGCGTACTTTTTCCAAACGCCTTCTTCTTTGGCGGCCAGCATATCCTGTTTGGGGAAATGCTGCAGCTGGTGCGACAATACGTCAAACAGGCGATTGGGGTGGTGCATGATGTATGATTGGATGAGTGGGCAAATAAAGCACTTTGAGCTAATTCAATTTACCGAATTTTCCCCGGAAAATAAAAGGCCCGGGGTAAACCGGGCCTCTTTATCATTTGGTTATCAGTTCAAACTGAATATTGACGACGGAATTGATCAACTTGTCCTGCAACGATTTATCGGCCCGGTAAGTCATCCCCCACTGTGTACGGTCGATGTTGAAATTAGCCGCCGCTTTCACTTTCCCTTTCTCGTAAACGATTTTGGCGGGGAAGGTAATGTTCTTGGTGGCGTTTTTCATGGTCAGGTTACCGCGTATCATATGGGTAGCGTCTTTCAGGAGTACCGACTCGTCGCTGGCAGCAGGGTGGTAAGGCGTCACCTCTGTTACTTCGAACTTCGCCGTTGGGAACTGGCCGGCATCAAAGAAGTTGGCTCCGCGCAGTTCTTCTTCCAGCTGCTGTTGCATGTCGGGCTGTTTGTTAAGGTCGAGGTTACGGAGGCTGGCGATGTTGATGGTGAAATTGCCGCCAGTGATGGTACTGTCATTCACGAATATCTCCCCGTCCCGAAATCGGAATGATCCTTTATGTTCTCCGGTGGGCTTGGTACCGATCCAGAAGAGGATGCATGCCGTAGTATCGAGGGGGAGGGTATGCCCGCTGGCCTGTGTTAACACTGCCTGGGGTTCCGATACTGCTGCCTTGTCGGCCTTCGGTGCCTGCTGGCAGGCCGCGGCGGCGAGGGGTAGTATAAACCATATCCGTGAAGATGTACGCATATACATAATGTTTTAGGCTACATAAGTTCTGTTCCCTACCCACACAAAACGCTTATCCACAAACTCGGGTGTTGTGAAGCTGGCGTTACCTGCAGGATTACCTCCGGTTACGTGGAAGTCAGAGAAGGCGGCATGCTGGTTTACCCAGATGAAACCTGTGAAATTGAACGACACAGGCGTAAACACACTGTTCATGGCATCGGCTATCTTATCCATCACCCCTTCGTCTGTAGAATAAGCTCCGCAGGTAATGGCACCATGACTGGAGGCCATCTGGCGTGCGAGGCGTATGGAATCGTCGGTGTTTTTCGTTTTTACGAGTAACACTACCGGGCCAAACAGTTCCTGCTGGAAAATAGACTGGTCATCTGCCGATACTTCCACTACCACGGGCGACCAGGTGCGTGCACCTGCATACTCTTCGCTGCTAACAGGTGCTCCTTCCAGTAATATTTTGCCTCCCAGTTTAGCCGCTTCGCGGGCACGGGTGAGGGTGGCTTCGTTTTGAACAGCGCCCAATGTGCCGGCACCCATTTTAGGGTTATTGACAAGGGCAGTGATGGCGTCTGTGAATTTTTTAGCTACCTCATCAAAAGAAAGCGTGCCGTTGGCAGTTTTAACACCCGTTTCAGGAATGAAGAAGTTCTGTGGTGCAGTACACATCTGCCCACTGTAAAGACTCACCGAGAAGGCTAGGTTCTGCATTACGGGGTCGATATCCTGTACAGAATCGATGATAACGGAATTGACACCTGCTTTTTCGGTGAACACGGTTTTGCCCTGCGATGTGAGAGATTCCACATAGTTACCGAAAGCGCTGCCGCCTGTGTAATCGATCAGGTGAATACCGGGGTGCTCGCAAAGGGCTTTAGTAATGGGGGCCGAAGTGGAGTCTGCCGCAAGTTGGCAGGTGTAAGGGTCCTGCCCGTTTTCTTCCAGCACCTGCTGGATAGCAGCCACAACAATGGCGATGGGTAGCACAGCCCGGGCATGTGGTTTCACGATTACCGGATTACCGGTAATGAGATCCGCATAAATACCGGGGAGAGAGTTCCATACTGGGAAGGTGGAGCAGCCGATCACGAGGCCAAGTCCTTTAGGAACAGGGCGGAAGGTTTTCTGCAGCTTCACGCTGATCTTGCCCATGGGTTTTTCCCATGTCTGCTGTCCGGGGAAATGCTGGAGCTGCTGGTAGCCCATGGCAATGGCTTCGAGGGCACGGTCGTTCGCATGCGGGCCGCTGGCCTGAAAGCTCATCATATAGCTCTGGCCGGTGGTATGCATGGTTGCATGTGCGATCTCGAAAAAGTGGTGCTGGATCTTTTCCAGCGTTTCGGTGAGGATGCCGGCACGGTCAGCTACAGATAGCTGTGCCCAGCGCTGGCCGGCTCTCTGGCCAGCTTTAATAAGTTCGTCCGTGGAAATAATGGGATACGAAATGCCGAGGGGCTCAAGGGTGTAAGGGGAAACTTCTTCCCCATACCAATTGTCCACGACTTTCTGTTTCAAACGTGAAAAGGGCATGTTAAGCATGCTTTTGTAAGCAGCTTCTCCCTGTTGGGGAGCTTCATCGCCGTATGCCTTGGGGTGCTCGGGATACTGCGAGTAAAAGGTTCTTTCGTGGTTAGCCTTTACCGCGTTGTCGATGATGTTTTGGTGTTTTGCGATCAGCATAGCGCTATGGTTTAGATATGAGTTGTAAACGATTGCTGACGGCACCGGCCAATGCTACCGGATGGTGGCTACTTTGCCGGTGTTGTAAAACTCGTCGTCCCGGAGTTTCAGCGGGTGGTTACGCTGCCAGGTGGTGAAGTTGTCGTACTCCGTTTTGTGCAGTGCGGTCCAGGATTTGTATTCAGCCTGGTTGGCGGCGGGGCCAAACAGCCAGAGGTTGTATGATTCGAACATCCCTTCCCGCAGGAGCTTCCGCTGGAAGTCGAACAGGGCATAAGGATATTTCACACCGTAGAATTTGTACCAGTCCAGCAGGAAGCGGGTGCGCAGCATGATGAGCGATTGTGGCTCTATGCCTGTGGCGATCACACTTACCTGTTTGGCCATTACGGCTTTGTAGGCGTCCATGAAGGCATTAGCGTCCGTCTTTTTGCTTTTGGAACCGCCGGTTTCGCCGGGTACGCTGTTAAAGATAGCCGGATCGTCGAACAGTTTTTTATAACATTCCAGCACCACATCGCGGATCTCGGCGGTGCGGGTGGTATAGCTTTCGAGGTTGATGAAGGTTTCGCCGTAGAGGATGGCCCAGATGGGTTCTTTGGTCCACAGGTAGCTGCGGGAGGCATGATAGTAATTGCCCGGGAAATTGGGGTCTACCTCTATGCCTTTTACCCAGTAGCGGAGGGCGCCGTCGAAGTTCTTCATGTTTTGCAGGAGGTCTCCATAATCGCAATGAAGCTCACCGCTGTTGGGGAATTTACGCAGGCCGCGCTGGTAAAGCTTTTCTGCTCCCTTCCAGTCTTGCCTGCCCTGATAGATGTTGCCAGCTATCTGAAACAGATGAATGTCGGCATCTTTCTTATCAGTGAGTGGTGAAACCACGGTATAAGCGCGGTTGTAGTCCCCTTTAAGGTAATAGGCGAAGGCCAGATCTTTTTTGAGCTGAAGATCGTCAGGAGCCGAGGTAATGGCCTGGTTGAGGACAAGTATGGCATTGGTATAATCGCCGGATCTGAGGAAGTTCCGTGCAGTTTGTTGCAGTTCGGCGTTATCCTGAGCCAGTGCCCATTGGAAGGAAAGCACGCCCGTCAGCACCAGTGTCCATTTTTTTGCAGCCTTTTGCCATTCCATTGTTCAGTACGTTTTCTGTAAATGTAAGAAAAAACCGCTGACCCCGGCTCAAACCGGGGCCAACGGCGGATTTGTCGGGAATCAGAATGTGTGGGTCAGCAGCCCGTCGCGCAGTTTGGGTTCAAACCAGGTGGATTTAGGGGGCATTACATTACCGGAGTCAGCAATATCAAACAATTGCTGGATGGTAACGGGATACAGGGCAAAGGCCACGGCCATTTCACCGCTGTCTACCCTTTTCACCAGTTCGCCCAATCCACGGATGCCGCCAACGAAATCGATCCGCTTGTCGATCCGCGGGTCCTGGATGCCAAGGTGTTTGTCAAGCACATTGTTCTGGAGGATGGTTACATCGAGGATGCCGATAGGATCATGCGTGTAAGTGCCTTCGCGGGCTACGAGACGGTACCAGGTATGATCGAGGTACATGGAAAACTCGTGGAGCATGGCCGGCTTTTGCTCGTGATGGCCAACGGCTTCCACGATAAAGTCGTATTCAAGGCGGGAAATGAGGTCTTCCTTGCTATGGCCATTCAGGTCTTTCACAACACGGTTGTAGTCGAGAATCGCGAGCTGGCTGGCTGGGAAGATCGTGGTGAGGAAGTAGTTTATGGGATTATCCGTGGCTACATTTTCACCGCTGGCTTTCTGTACGAGAGCAGCAGAAGCGGCTCGGTGGTGGCCGTCAGCAATATAAGTAGCGGGTACCTGCGTGGCGAAGCGGTGAGTGATCTCATCCACAGCTGCGGCGTCTGCCACTACCCAGATGGTGTGGGCAATACCGTCGGCAGCTACGAAATCATAAACCGGGGTATTATGTTCCTGCCAGTGGGAGATGAGGGAGTTAAGTTCAGGCACATCGTTGTAGGCGAGGAATACATTACCGGTTTGTGCACGGGTGGCGGTGATGTGGTTAATGCGGTCCTGTTCCTTTTCCGGACGGGTGAACTCATGTTTTTTAATGATTCCGGTATTATAGTCGGCAATGGAGGATGCGCAAACGAGTCCTGTCTGGGAGCGACCGTCCATCACGAGTTTATAGATATAATAAGCGGGAGATTCTTCCTGGAAAAGGGTGCCGTCTTCCTGCATTTTCCGCAGGTTTTCTGCTGCTTTGGCATATACGGGTGCGGAGTGGGTATCCGTTCCGGCCGGCAGATCGATCTCCGATTTGCTGACATGATAAAAGGAATGAGGGTTTCCGGCGGCTTCTTCGGCGGCTTCTTTAGCGTTGAGCACATCGTAGGGCCTGGCGGCTACTTCTTTGGCCAGTGCGGGTTGCGGACGCAGTGCCTGGAACGGTTTGATAATTGCCATGGATTCTAAGTTTACTGTTAGGAGGGGTAAAAGTAAGAAAAGGAGGGTAGGAATAAAAAAGAGCGCCGCAGTAATCTGTGGCGCTCTTCGTATTTAAATATTTTCAATACTTCGGTATAGGGAAAGGTTATGCTTTCTTGAGGGAGAAGAACTTCATGGCTTCTACCATAACTTCCACACTTTCGAGCGGGAGGGCGTTGTAAAGGGAAGCACGGAAGCCTCCGGACAGGCGATGGCCTTTAATGCCCACGATATCTTCTTTCTTGCAGAACTTGAGGAATTCATCTTCCAGCTCGGGCTTATCGATGGTGAAGGTGACGTTCATCTTGCTGCGGTCTTCTTTAGCTACATTCCCGCGGAAGAGCGGGTTATGGTCGATCTCGTCGTAAAGGAGTGCTGCTTTCTTATTGTTGATCTGCTCGATGGCTGCTACGCCACCCTGACCTTTGAGCCATCGGAGGGTGAGCATGGAGATGTATACGGCGAAAACGGGCGGTGTGTTAAGCATGGAGCCGTTTTCGATGTGGTTCTTGTAATTGAGGATGGAGGGGATCTGACGGGAGATCTTACCCAGCATACTTTTGCGGACAGCAACCATGGTAGCGCCTGCGGCACCCATGTTTTTCTGCACGCCTGCATAGATAAGGGCAAAGCGGTTAAAGTCCATCTGACGGCTCAGTATATCGCTGCTCATATCTGCTACAACTGGTACATCCGTTTCGGGCATGGTGTGCCATTGGGTCCCGTAAATGGTGTTGTTGGTGGTGATATGGAGATATTTGGCCTGGGGGGCTACGGTATATAGTTTAGGGATGTGATTATAGTTCGCCTCTTTGGAGCTGGCGGCCACATCTACATAACCAAACAGTTTCGCCTCCTTGATGGCTTTGTTTGACCAAACGCCAGTATCGATATAGGAAGCAGTTTCGCCACTGTCCAGCAGATTCATGGGTACCTGCATAAACTGCATGGTAGCCCCTCCCTGCAGGAAGAGTACCTCGAAATCATCATCGAGCTGCATGAGCTCGCGGGTAAGGTTGCGGGCCTCCTCCATTACTGCCATAAAAGGTTCCGTTCTGTGCCCGATCTCCAGGATGGACATACCTGATCCTTCAAAATCGATGAGCGCTTTGCTGGCTTTGTACAGCACCTCATTGGGCAATACAGAAGGACCTGCATTAAAATTGTGCACCTTCATGTTGCGGTCTAAATTGTATACGGTTTCTTGTTCCACTTTAAATGGTTTTTCGAAGGAAAAGGTAAAAAATCTCGGTAAATGAACCGGAAGATTGGTCAGTGTAGGAGTGGTTAAAAATATCAGATGGAGAACCAAAGATAATGTTTCTTTTTAGAAAACGTATTAGGGACACCTAAATATTTTAATGCCTTCAACACTGTACAGGCTTCCGTTTGGAGCGGGTTTTTGTGGTGCCTGCAGCTATGCTGAGGCATTGGGAACGAAGGGCTTGCCGGTGGGGAGATATACGCCCGAAGCAATGCCGCTGTGATACGGGATACAGATAGCCGGTGACGTTAATTGCTGCAGTGTTTCCGGGAAGGGCCGCTAGTGCCCGCGCCCGATAATACTCCCGGCGGCGGCTATACTGTCCAGCCGTTGATCTTCCTTTGCTTCCAGCTCCGGAAAAGTGAGGGCTGCCAGGTGTGCGAGTGGTGGCTGTCCTGCATCGGCCCAGGCGGTGTACCAACAGGCTGCAACGGCGGCAATGGCTCCCCGCATTCTGCTTTCCACCATATCCCCGAGGAGGTCCTGATAGGCGGTGGTGTACCCGGTGCTGTATTGCCGCACCAGTTTACCGTTCCGCAGTTCCCAGGCGTACCGTCCGCTGGCGGGGTAGGTTTTCGTGAGCATCCGCTCCTTTTCCAGCACCTGCCAGGATGCCGCTGCGCTTTCCAGTATGGCTGTCCAGAAGAAGGAAGTGCAGTCAGGGATGTAGGCCGCACGTCCGGTCCAGAAATCAAAACGGCTGTCGGCAAAAAGCTCCGGAATGCGGGACTCCCACAATCCATGAATGCCGTGCTGGCCGCTTAGCTGGCCGTTGTGATTGGAATTGGTGTGAAGAGGCACATAGGCATCACCAATGTAGTGCCCCAGTTCTGCTGCTGTTCGCAGTGCCTGAAGACCGTTGCCCTGCCGGAATGCTTCTGTAAGCCGGTATTGCATCCGCTCCAGGTGCCATGGGAGTATGCCATGGTGGGAAAGGGAATCTTCCCCGTACCGGGCAACTGCCTCCCGCCAGCTGCGTGGCAATGTGGGAAATGGGGGAACACCATAATGGTCGATGTCGATATAGTGCCGCGGCCCTTCGCCGGCTACCATGTAACGCCTTTTGTCCGGCGTGGTGGAATGCCTGATAATATATGCCAGATGGGGTTTAAAGAACACCAGCATCTCCGGAGGCAGGGAAAAGACCGCTATCCGGTTTATCCGTTCATGCCCGAAGAAGCCCCAGCTCCGGGCGCTTCCTGTAATACAGCAGCAAGCCAGGGTAAGCATTGCAGCGCGCATCTTTTTGGAATACTTCATACAGTTTGTTTCCTGCAATGTAATCCGCTCCGATATGTAAAGAACTCAAATTAACGATACGTTTCTCAGTCCGGGAAGAGCATTTCTCCGAATTAGTGAGATTCGGGCTTCTCCTGTGTTGCAACCGGTGCAGCAGGCAGCTCTGTAATATGGGTAACACCTCCTGAAACGGCAAACTTCATGGCTTCACCCGCCGATACATTCGTAAGGGGCCGTACTTTTTCCTGTTTAACGATGAACACCTTACCCGTGATCGCATAAGCATGAGGTACATACACTGCCATAAAGCCTTCCAGCCCCAGCGCCCGTACATCTTCCTGCGTAATGAACCCCATTTCCCACACATCCTCACCATAAACATTCACCAGTACCGGATGGTCGAATTTCTTCTTCTCTCCCACAAAGGCATCAAATACATCCTTCACGGAAGAATAGATGTATTTAATAAATGGTGTCCGCTCCAGTATATGATCGAACATGTCGATCAGCCGGCCAATAATGAAAGAGGAACTCAGATAACCTACAAATATTATGAATATCAATACGATAGCGAACCCAACGCCTTTATAGCGCAGGAAGTTCATAGGATGATCTTCCGGGATGAGATCGCGCGGCAGCAGGTTATCTATAGTGATAAAGCCCCAGTACAGCGTAAAGGCCGTGATTCCGATGGGTGCCAGGATCAGCAACCCCTGGAAGAAATACCGCAGTACCCGCGACAGCAATACCCTGAATTTCAGCTTTGGAGACATGTTTTCGGTTTGAAAGGGCAAAGTTACGCCATAAAACCGCATCGGGTCCTCAATAAAGCCGGTAAATCCTGTGATGAACCCCGTTCGTCATATTATGCCATAAATACTTGATGGAAACTTTGGAGGTTTAAATAGTTTCCATAGTTTTGTGCGTGTAATTCAATTCGCCCCCTTTTTATCAAAAACCAATGGAAGTTCAAGAACGAATCCTGGATACAGCGTTCAACATGTTCCGGCAGTATGGCACCCGCTCCATTACGATGGACGATATCGCCAACCGCATGGGCATATCCAAAAAAACGCTGTATGCGCACTTCGCCGATAAAAGCGACCTGGTACTCAATGTGATGAGCCGCCACCTCGGCCTCATCGAAGAGGAATGTATCGCAAGCCGGCAGAATAGTGCCGATGCAATCGGGGAATTGTTTCTGGTCATTAAGATGATGGAAGATAAATTCCGGAACATGAACCCGGTAGTGATGATGGACCTCCAGAAATTCCATTCCAAAGCATTTCAGCTCTTTGAGCAGCATAAAAATGTGTTCATGGTACGGACGATCCGTGAAAACCTGGAGCGGGGTATCCGGGAAGGATTTTACCGGCCAGACCTTGACCTGGACATTCTCAGCGCCTTCCGCGCCGCGTCGTCCCTTTTCTGTTTCCAGCCCGAACTGTTCCCCATGAACGGTTATGATATGTCGAAGGTGCAGCGCGTGCTGCTGGAACATTTCCTGTACGGGGTAGCCTCGCTGAAAGGCTACCAGCTGATCGACCAGTATAAATCGAAAGATAACCAGTAATAAATCAATGATCTATGCATTTTAAATGGAAACTCGCTGTCCTCGCGGGCACGATGTTGCATGTTTTAACCTGTGCCCATGCGCAGCAGCAGCCGGCACCCTCGCCGGAAACGTTGCGGTTCTCTGTGCAGGACGCCATATCTTATGCGCTCTCCCATCAGTACGACATTCGTAATGCAAAGCTGGACGAGCTCAACCAGCTTGCGGTTAATCGCGAAGTGAGCGGCCTCGCCCTGCCGCAGGTAAGCGGCACGGGGCTGTTCCAGCATAATCCTGTTATCCAGAAGCAGCTGGTAGATATCAGCAACTTCGATCCCAACGCCCCTAAAGGGACAACAGTCCCCATCGCATTCGGGCTGGCCTATAACGTATTGGGTCAGGTGGATGTAAACCAGACCCTCTTCGACCCCAGCGTGCTGGTAGCCCTGCAGGCCCGTAAAACCCTCGAAGTGCTTGCCCGTAAAGGAGTAGAGTATTCCGAGACTGAAGTGAAGGCTGCGGTGTACAAGGCGTACTTCAACGTAGTGGCTGCAGATAAGGCCCTCGTTATTCTGGACTCCAATCAGGTACGTCTCAAATCCATGCTTAACGAAACACGTGAGATCTACAAGAACGGACTTGTCGAAAAACTGGATGTAGACCGCCTTGTAGTACAGGTAAACAACCTGGAATCACAAGTAACCCGCCTCCGGGAAATCCGCGAAGTGGGTATTGCCGCTCTGAAGTTCCAGATCGGCATGCCGGTAAAACAGCCGCTGCAGCTTACGGATACGCTGGGTAACAATTCTCTGAAAGCCGATATTCAGGGGCAGGATGGCTTTAGCTACCAGAACCGTGTCGAATACCAACTGCTGGAAACCCGCCGCCAGGCCAATGAGTATAACCTGAAAAGGTACCGCCTGTCTGCCTGGCCTTCACTGTACCTCTTCGGGCAGGGTGGTGCTTCCCGTGCGTCAGGTAAATTCGACTACTTCTCCTCCCAGAGCTGGTATGGTTATGTGTCTTACGGCCTTAACCTGAAAGTGCCCATCTTTACAGGGTTCCAACGCCTCCGCAAAGTAGACCAGGCGCTGATCGCCGTGAAGAAGAACGATATCGATCTCGAAAAACTCCGTGGTTCCATTGACCTGGAACAGGCTAATTCTGTCACCAGTCTTAGAAATAACATTTCCACACTCAGCAATGAAGAAGAAAATATGCAGCTGGCAAAGGAAGTATTTGAAACAACCATGATCAAGTATCGCGAAGGCGTAGGTTCCAGCGTGGAAATGATCAATGCCGAATCGGCCCTGCTGGTTGCACAGAATAACTACTTCACTGCCCTCTTCAATGTGATTGTGGCAAGAGTAGATTACCTGAAAGCATACGGAAAACTCTAACCTTCAACTTTATCTCCCAAAAATCAACATAAAATGAATAAAAGATATTTCGTTCTTCCGCTGATCTCCCTGATGATTGCCTGCGGCGGCGGAGAAGAAAAGAAAGCGGACAAGCTCGCCCGTCTCAAACAGGAGAAAGCTAAACTGGACGCAGAGATCAAAACAATTGAAAAAGATCTCAAAGCCGGCGATTCCACTGCCGTTAAAACCAAGACGGTGACAATCGCCGATGTACAAACTACTGTTTTTGAACATTTCATCGATATCCAGGGAGATGTGGACGCTCGTGAAAACGTACAGGTATCTGCACAATCGCCCGGCATCATCAAGGCCATCCTCGTTCGCGAAGGACAAACTGTCAGCAAAGGCCAGACGCTGGCGCAGGTAGATGATCAGGTGATGCGCTCCAACCTCGCCCAGCTTCAAACGCAGCTGGACCTCGCTACCACCCTTTACGACAAACAGGCGAACCTCTGGCGCCAGAAAATAGGTTCCGAAGTGCAATATCTCACCGCCAAATCTCAAAAGGAATCACTGGAGAAGAACATCGCAACGATGAGAGATCAGATCAACCTCACCCGCATCATTTCTCCCATCAATGGTACGGTAGACCAGGTGATCGCCAAGATCGGTGATGCAGCATCTCCCGGCATGCCAGCCTTCCGGGTAGTGAATGTATCCAACCTGCGGGTAGTGGCCAACGTAGCGGAAGCTTTCGCCGGAAAGGTTACAACGGGTGACGAAGTGGAAGTGACTTTCCCCGATATTCAAAAGTCCTTCCGTACGAAGATCGGTTTTGCATCCCGCACCATTGATCCCCTCAGCCGTACAATCCGTGTAGAGATTCCTGTTTCCGGCAATAAGGATTTGCATCCCAACATGCTGGCGCAGATCCGGATTGTGGACTACCGCGCCAATGATGCGGTGGTGGTACCGGTTAACGTGATTCAGTACTCTCTCGGCAAACCTTACGTGCTGACGGTAAAAGGCTCGGGCGATAAAATACAGGCCTCCCGCTCCTACATCGAACTGGGACGGACCTATAACGATAAAGCAGAAATCAAATCCGGACTCAATACCGGGGATAAGATTATTACCACCGGCTTCCAGGGCCTGAACGACAACGACTTTATCAAGCTGTAACCGGCCAACTTTAAAAAATTAACCGATGAAGGACTTAGAAAAAGAATTCCGGCCGACCAGTTGGGCGATCGATAACAAGGTGAGCATTTATGTGATCACCCTGATCCTCACTATCATTGGTATCCTCACATACCAGAGCCTGCCTAAGGAGCAATTCCCTGAGGTGGTGTTCCCCCAATATTATATTTCTACCATCAACGACGGTACTTCCCCTGAAGACATGGAAACCCTCGTGACCAAGCCCCTCGAGAAGAAACTCAAATCGATCTCGGGCGTTCGTAAGATCACGAGCACTTCCATCCAGGACTTCTCTGCCATCATCGTTGAGTTCAATCCGGATGAAGATCTGCTGGAAGCCGGCATCCAGGTGCGGGAGAAGGTGGACGCAGCCAAGAAAGACCTGCCAAACGATCTCACCGAAGACCCGATGATCACCAAAATGGAGATCTCCGAAGTGCCCATCATGAACGTGAATATGTCGGGCGATTTCGATCTGCAGACGCTGAAAAAGTATGCAGACGAAATGCAGGACCGGATCGAAGGGCTTACTGAAATTACCCGTGTAGATATTGTAGGCGCCCTCGAACGTGAGATCCAGATCAACCTGGATAAATACAGAATGGATGCGTCACGGATCAGTTTCGGTGATGTGATCATGGCTGTGCAGGGCGAGAATAAAACAGTGTCCGGCGGTCTCGTAAGGATTGATGGAATGAAACGTACGCTGGCTGTCAAAGGCGAGTATAAAGATCCTAACCTCATCCGCAATATCGTGGTGCGTGGCACTTCCGGCGCAGTAGTTTATCTCCGCGACATCGCAGAAGTGGTAGATTCCCATAAAGAGCAGGACAGTTATGCCCGACTCGACGGAAAAAGCGTGGTAACCCTCAACGTCATCAAACGTAGTGGCGAAAACCTTATCAATGCGTCTGATAAAATCTTCCAGATCGTGGAAGATGCGAAGAAAGATCTGCTGCCCAAAGATCTGGACGTGACCATTACGGCCGACCAGAGCGAATCTACCCGTATCACCCTGCACGACCTGATCAATACTATTATCATCGGTTTCATCCTCGTTACCGTAGTACTGATGTTCTTCATGGGGGCTGTGAACGCCTTGTTCGTAGCGGCTTCCGTACCGTTGTCAATGTTCATCGCATTCCTTTTCATGCCGATGCTGGGATTCACCCTCAACATGATGGTGCTTTTCTCCTTCCTGCTGGCGTTGGGGATCGTGGTGGATGATGCCATCGTAGTTATTGAGAACGTGCATCGTATCTTCTATGAACGGAAGGACCTGGGTATCGTTAAAGCAGCTAAGATAGCCGCGGGCGAAGTGTTCCTGCCGGTATTCTCAGGTACTATGACCGTATTGGCGCCATTCTTCCCGCTGCTGTTCTGGCCGGGCATTATCGGTAAGTTCATGTTCTTCCTGCCAGCAACGCTGATCGTTACCCTGATGGCGTCACTGTTCGTAGCCTATATCATCAACCCCGTGTTTGCGGTGGATTTCATGGATCGTCATGAAGGCGACGCGCATCCCAAACCGAAATGGGACCGTAAATACAGCATCCTGACCCTCGTCTTCGGCATAGCCGCCCTGATCGGGTATGTGGGCAGCATGGGTGCGGGTAACCTGGTTGTTTTCATCTGGCTGCTGATCACCATCGAACGTTTCTGGCTGGGCGTGGTGGCACGGAAATTCCAGTCCAACATATGGCCCCGTGTCCAGAACCGCTACCGCCGTATCCTGGAGTGGTGTATCGTAGGATGGAGACCCGTGAAGATTCTTTTCGCTACTTTCGGATTGCTCGTGTTTAGTATCGTACTTACCGGTATCCGTAACCCCAAAGTGATCTTCTTCCCGACCGCCGAACCGAACTTTATTTTTGCATATCTCGAACTGCCAAACGGTACGGATGAGCTGACAACTGACTCCGTGACCAACATCGTTGAACAACGGATCGTTAAAGTCGTAGGCAAGAACAACCCGCTGGTTAAATCGATCATCTCCAACGTTGCCAAGGGCGCTACAGACCCGTCTCAGATGGATCAGGGCACCTACCCGCACAAAGGCAAGGTGACAGTTGCTTTCGTAGAGTTCTCGAAACGTAACGGCCAATCCACCCTCGAGTATCTGGATAAGATTCGTGATGCCGTGAAAGGCATCCCCGGAGCGGATATCACTGTAGAGCAGGAACAGGGCGGTCCCCCAACAGGTAAGCCCATCAATATCGAAATCTCCGGAGACGAATTTGAGCAGCTTGCACTGACATCCGAGAAACTGAAACGTTATCTCGACAGCCTGCAGGTTGGTGGCGTGGAAGAGCTGAAAAGCGATTTCCAAAGCAATAAGCCGGAGATTGTAGTAAATATCGACCGCGAACGAGCTAACCGTGAAGGTATCACGACAGACCAGATCGGTACCGCACTGCGTATCGCGCTGTCTGGCTACGCACCCACGAAATTCCGTGATGCGGACGATGAGTACGATATTACCGTTCGTCTCCAGCAAGACCAGCGTAACAATATCAATACCCTCATGAACCTGAACCTCACCTACCGCGATATGAATATGAACGGTGCGATCAGGCAGGTGCCCCTGAGCGCGGTGGCTGATATCCGCTACAGCAATACCTACGCAGGTATCAAGCATAAAGACGAAAAACGTGTGGTAACGCTTTACTCCAATATCCTCACCGGCTTCAACGCCAACGAGGTAGTGGCAGAGATATCTTCCGCAGTACAGGAATTCAACCCGCCGGATGGCATCACGGTGAAGATGACAGGAGAACAGGAAGACCAGGCAGAAACAATGAACTTCCTGCTGCTGGCAATGGGCGGCGCTGTAGGCCTCATCTTCCTGATCATGGTTACGCAGTTCAATTCCGTTGGCCGCGCTTTCGTTATCTTCCTGGAGATCCTATTCTCCATTATTGGTGTGTTCCTCGGCTTTGCCATCTTCGGCATGGATATCTCTATCGTAATGACCGGTGTGGGTATCATGGCCCTCGCAGGTATCGTAGCGAGGAATGGTATCGTACTCGTGGAGTTCACTGACCTGCTCGTGATGCAGGGTGTGCCCTTTAACGAGGCGGTGGTAGAAGGCGGCCGTACCCGTATGACGCCGGTGATCCTCACCGCCATCGCTGCGGTACTTGGTCTCATCCCGCTGGCCGTTGGCCTCAATATCGACTTCTGGAAGATGTTCGACGAATTTAATCCACACCTCTACTTCGGTGGCGATAACGTGGCTTTCTGGGGCCCGCTCGCCTGGACGATGGTGTTTGGCCTGGTCTTCGCTACCTTCCTGACGCTGGTACTCGTACCCGTGATGTACGCCATGAACAAGCGCTGCATCGATGTACTCGACCTTTACAATCTCCCCCGCGGCCTGAAATATGTTCCTTTCCTCGTACTGATCCTGAAACTGTTCCTGAAAAGGGATACAGTGAAGAAGCTGCACCAGCCGGACTATGTTTCACCACGTCCATATCATTTCTTCAACCATCCGGAAGACGCGCATGAGGAAGCTCATGCCAAGCAAACGGATAAGGTTTCGATGAATTAAGAAACTGTTTTTATCAGAGCAAACAGTGTAACAGTTGTAGGTTAACTAGTACCGTCCCGATTCTTCGGGACGGTTTTTTTTATGCCCTGGCTTCCTTTCCCGGTGGCTTATGCTTATTTTTCGCATTATGAAGAACTGGATGATTGCCCTGCTGCTGGCAGGCACTACTTTTACCTGGGCCCACGGCCAGGACAATACACGGTATACCGATGCACGCCAATTCCAGATTGTAGGGAAAGGGCTGCCCACCAGTCCTGTATACCAGCGGTTCGATTCCCTGCTTGATAAGGACCTTACGCCAGCAGTGAAGCACCTGTCCAAGCACAGTTCAGGGATTGCAGTATTGTTTGAAACGAATAGTATGTACATCAAAGCCAAATGGACGCTGGCGAACGGGTTGTTCTATAACAACATTGTACCGATCTGCCACAGTGGCCTGGATCTGTACGCCTGGCAAAACGGGAAGTGGCAGTGGGCAGGTGTAGGCAGGCCGGGCGATAAGGAAACCGCTAATTCCGGTATCATTGTAAGCAATATGGACGGAGCCATGCGGCAATACATGTTGTACCTGCCAACCTATAACGAGCTTACTTCACTGGAAATAGGCGTGGCGCCTGAAGCGCAGCTGGGAAGGCCCGCCAGTCCTAAGATCGATACCACACACCGCATCGTGATATACGGGTCCAGCATCCTGCAGGGTGCATCGGCAAGCAGGGCAGGGATGGTTTACTCATCTATCCTGCAACGCAAAACTGGCTGGGATGTGGTGAACCTCGGGTTTAGCGGGAATGGCAAGATGGAGTTCCCCGTAGCAGAGTTGCTGGTTAAAATGCCCGCGTCTGTATTTGTGCTGGATTGTATACCTAACCCTTCCCCGAAAGAAATTAAGGAAAGAGCATATCCTTTCATCAAACACCTGCTGGATAATCGGCCGGAAGTGCCCATCCTGCTGGTGGAAACTGTAATACGGGAAAACGGATATTTTGACCAGAAAACGGATCAGGATACGAAAGATAAAAACGCAGCAATCAAAGAAGCGTATATGAAGCTGAAATCGGAAGGGTATAAACAACTGCATTACCTGCCTGCCACCAACCTGATAGGGAGCGACCATGAAGGTACGATTGACGGTGTGCATCTGACCGATCTGGGCTACATGAGACAGCTGGAAGCGATGTGGCCGCAACTGCGCCAGCTGATGAAAAAAAGCCATCCCATAAGGTAAATGTGATGTAATTTTACGGGTAGACAAAAACGCCAGTAACCTATGCTGAACAATCACGAGATCGATTACAAAATACACGGGGAGGAGATGCAGATCGTAGAGATCGAGCTGGACCCCAACGAGAGCGCAGTGGCCGAGAGCGGCAGTTTCATGATGATGGATCAGGAGATTAAAATGGAGACCCTTTTCGGGGACGGCTCCGGTACAAAGCAGGGCATCTTCGGAAAGCTCATGTCTGCCGGTAAGCGCCTGATCACAGGAGAAAGCCTGTTCATCACCTGCTTTACGAACACTGGTCACGGAAAGAAGCGCGTAAGCTTTGCTTCGCCCTACCCGGGCAAAATTATCCCGATGGACCTTCGGTTGCTGGGTGGAAAGATTATTTGCCAGAAAGACGCATTCCTCTGCGCCGCGAAAGGAGTTAATGTGGGAATTGAGTTTCAACGCAGGCTGGGAACGGGCATCTTTGGCGGTGAAGGCTTCATTATGCAGAAGCTGGAAGGTGACGGGCTGGCCTTTGTACATGCCGGTGGGTATGTGATCGAAAAAGAGCTGGCGCCGGGCGAAGTGTTGAAAGTGGATACCGGCTGCGTGGTGGCTTATACTCAGCAGGTGGACTTCGATATTGAATTTGTACGTGGGGTGAAGAACATGGTTTTCGGTGGCGAAGGGCTGTTCTTTGCAGTGCTGAGAGGGCCGGGGAAGGTATGGCTGCAGAGCCTGCCGATCAGTCGCCTTGCGAGCCGTGTACTGGCTTATGGTACCGGTGCGCGGAAGGAAGAAGGGAGCATCCTGGGTGGGATTGGTAACCTGCTCGATGGAGATTGATAATCAATAAGTTAATATAGGCGCCTGCCGGTGAGGGGAAACCTTTTTCCGGCAGGCGCTTTTTCAGGCAATACAATTCGAAGTTAAAATCCTTCCGTTTATACCATTTTTGCAAAAAATTAACGAATGGATTGGTAGTATTGTACTAATATTGCCCGGAGGCTTGACCGGATACACCGGATTTTTTGTATATTACAAAGGAAACAGAACAGCGTTTGGCACTGTGTGGGTGCCAATTCAGTGATTACTCACTGGCGCTTTGAAAGACAATTTATCCTAGGTGCTATGAATAAGAATTGAAAAACTTACTCATTAAATGAATTCAGGTGTATCTCAAGGCAAAAACAATTACCAGGTCTTATATCGGTAGCCCTATAAGCGGTTTGGATGAAATCCAGTTAACCATTTGCCAGAACTACCATTAATATCCTGTCGAGACGGACGTGAGGATTAATTTGAAAAATATCCGCGATAAAAGTTGTCACGCAATGCGACGCTAAATTATCTTTGCGATTCCCGAATTACAAACAGAGAAAATTATTAGCATTAAACGGAATGCCGGTATATATTGAACATAATCAATCATCCTGACGTTATGCAGGTTACGCGCCGGCAGCTGAAAGAATAAAATTTTAATCATTTTTAGTTAAACAAGTAGGTGAATTTCATTTTCATGAAATCATTGAAAAATTGCTTCAAACACGCTTAATTAAGTAAGATGAATTTTGAGAGAAACGAACGCCCCCGAAAGTATTCTCCTGGCTACAACAGAGATCCACAAGAACCCAACCAAGACCAGGACGGCGGTTATACCAAGAAACCCGAATTTGGCAAAGACGAAGAACGTCCTTACAACAACCGATTTGAAGGCGGCTATCGTCCCCGTAACGAAGGCAGCAGTGGCTACACTCCCCGTAGCGAAGGCGGTGCAGGCAGTGGTTACACTCCCCGCAACGAAGGCGGTACAGGTGGTGGTTACACTCCCCGTGGTGAAAGCAATTTCAACCGCGAAGGTACCTTTAACCGTGAAGGTGGCGGATTTCCTCCCCGCAGCGAAGGTGGCGGCGGCGGATACCGTGACCGTGACTTCAATCGCGACCGTGGCGAAGGCGGCGGTGGCGGTGGATTCAATCGCGGCGGCGGCTACGATCGTGGCGGCAGCGGTGGTGGATACGACCGTGGTGGAAGCGGCGGCGGCGGATATGACCGCGGCGGTGGCGGATACGGCGGTGGAAACCGTGGCGGCGGCTATGGCGGCGGCGGCGGTGGTTACGACCGTGGTGGCGGAGGATATGACCGCGGCAGCGGTGGCGGCGGCTACGACCGTGGCGGTGGAGGCGGTGGCTTCAACCGTGGCGGCGGAGGCGGAGGCTTCAATCGTGGCGGTGGAGGCGGAGGCTTCAACCGTGGCGGTGGAGGCGGCGGATATGACCGCGGCGGCGGCGGTGGATACGGCGGTCGTCCCCAGGGCGGCGGTGGTCGTCCCCAGGGTGGTTTCAGAGGCGGTGCCCGTCCTCCCAAACCCGATAATAAAATTTACTTCATCGCATTACTCCCTACTGCAGAAGTAGGTAAGGAGATCATCAAAATAAAACAGGAGTTTGCCGAACAATACGGCCCGATGTACGCACTGAAAGTTCTCCCGCACATTACCCTGCAGGTACCTTTCACTGCCGATCCGAGCCTCGAAAGAGCCTTCTGCGAAGAACTTACCGAGTTCGCCAAAACACAGGCGCCTTTCGAAGTAGGTCTTAACGGCTTCGGTACATTCCCGAATAAACAAAACCGCGTCCTCTTCATTAACGTGGAGAAATCAGAAACCATGAGCGCCATGCACCGCCAGCTGATCAACTTCCTCCGGAAGGAGTTCGGCTTCAGCACCATGCTTGCACGCACCGGTTTTACTCCTCACGTTACCGTGGCCTTCAAAGACCTCGACGACGCTACTTTCGAAAAAGCCTGGCCCGAATACGAAAACAAAGAGTATCAGGCTTCCTTCAAAGTAAACAACCTGTACTTCCTCCGCCACAACGGCAAATCATGGGAAGTACTCCAGAAATGCAAACTCGGCGGCGTTTAATTAACGGCCCCCGTCAATAAAAAGAATCCGGTCCTCATGGGCCGGATTTTTTTTGCCCTGGAATCAGTCATATCTCCCGAAACATGAACCGGATCAGATTGAAGTTCCCGGACATTGCAGGTTTCGAAAAAATCTACCCTGCGCGTTAATCGTAAAATGAAGCTTACGTTAACCACCTAACTCACCTTTGCCCGTTTGTAAGAAATATTCATCGAAGTAATTACTTACGCAGCAATTCCTGCTTTCTTTCCTTAAGGGATGCTATGGTTCCTGGGTTACCCATATCAATGCTATCAGGAATGCCTGTCGGCCACGGGCCTGCTGCCCGTGTTGATGCTCTGATGTTATACATCCTTACCCTCACAAAAAATCCGGACCAAGATGGCCCGGATCGATTTGGTTTCCAGTTGTGTATGCTTATGGCAAGGTTATGGCCGTACTACATAAATACCTTTACTCTCTTCCACGATTTTTACACCTGTTGTTTGCGAGATCACTTTCATCATGGTATCCAGGCCGGGATTGGAGAAAGAAGCGTTGTATTCGATGCCGGATAACGAACTGTCTTCAATCCGTATCTCAATGCCGAAGTATTCTTCCATTGCGGAGAAGGTTGATGCGAGACTGGAGCGGCGGAACACCAGTTTGTTATCTTTCCAGGCAGTAAAGTTGGGATCGGTTTCGGTGATGGCTTCCGGATCTTCGTTTGCTTTAACTACAGCGGAATGACCTGCAGTTAACACCATGGCGTCTCCCTTTTTCTCCTGATTGGAGAAGGCTACTTTGCCCGTTATCACATTGAGGCGTACCGGTTGTGCTCCGTAAGCTTTGATCCCGAAAGATGTGCCCAGTACTTTCGTTTGCGAAGTGCCTGCATGTACGATGAAAGGATGTGCTTCATTAGGTGCCACATCAAAGAAGGCTTCTCCTTCGAGAGTGATATCGCGGTTGTTTTGAGCGAAGCGTTCGTTATAACGGAGAGAGGAGTTGCGGTTAAGGTAAACCTTGCTGCCGTCGGGAAGCGTAAATGTCTGCTTCTCGGTAGTGGCGGCGAGGGTAACGGTGTTGCTGCTGCGGGTAAGGAAGAATGCGATAATACCCGAAGCAAGGATGGCGGCTACCCCTGCAGCGGCGAGCCATCGCCCCCGGCCACGGTGCGCTACTTTCATGGGTACCGGCTCCGCGATCTTTTGGGAGAATCGCTCCCAGTTGGCGGCGGTGTCTGGCTCGGGCATTTCATCCCAGGCTTCTGCCGTCAGGTCCCAGGTATCTTTCAGCGCGTTGTAGTACGCCTGGTTAGCAGGAGCTTCCTGCAGCCAGGCAGCCAGCTCGCGCTTTTCGGCCCCGGAGATCGTGCCCTCGATATCTCGGGCGATCAGTGTATCCATATTTTCGTTGCTCAACATGCTAGTTCTTTTTCTGATAGGAAATTCTTCATGACAATGGTGTGTTAGGTGTAGGGAAGCATCGTCATTCCAAATATTCCCTGAGGGAATGCCGCAGCTTTTTAAGGGCTGTGATCATCTGGTTCTCCACTGTTTTGACCGATATCTGCATCGCCAGCGCTATTTCCTTATAACTCAGTTCATCATACCGGCTCAGCATAAACACCTCCCTGCATTTTTCCGGAAGGGCATCCACTGCCTGGCGGATGCGCGTTTGTGTTTCGGCGAGGTGCACCACAGGTGCCGTGGCCTGCTGTTCTTCCGCCGCGGGACCTATTTCTACAGGCGGGCCGCCCCGGCGTTTGTGCTTGTCGATATGATCGAGGGCCATGTTAACCGCGGCGCGGTGAAGGTAGGCTTTGAAGTAGACTTCGCCCAGCTGATCGCGCCGGTTCCAGACCTTGATGAACACTTCCTGCGCCAGGTCTTCCGCCGTTGCCATGTCGGGCACCAGGCGGTAAATCGACTTGCATACGAGTGGAAAGTAAGTCTGGAAGAGGGCTTTCATGAACTGTTGCTCATCTTCCCGTAATAGTTGCAATAAACGGTCGTTGTCGGACATGTTGCAAAAATAACCAGTTTGGGCTTTCGCAAACAGCCTGTCCGGACGAACGGCGGTTGACAGTATAGCGGTTGCTTTCATTTGATCCTTTCGGGTACTACTGCTTGATGACTTTTCCTGATCCGGTTACGTTGACGGTGAGTGCGGGGGGATTGCCCCAGTAGCGGATATTGCCGCTTCCGCTGATGCGGGCGTTCAGGCGGTCGGCCACGGAAATAGACTGGTTGCCGGAGCCGCTGATGCGTACATCGGCATTTAGAGATTTTACATTCTCGGCACTTACATCCCCGCTGCCGTTGACTTCGGAGAAGTAATCCCGTGTTTTGCCTTCTACCCTTACATTGCCGGAGCCGTTAACATAGAGGCGCACTTCATTGGCATCTACCTTCAGCCGGGCATCTCCACTGCCGTTAAGCTCGGTTATAAACTGGTTGGTCCGGATAGTGTCGGGAGTGGTTACACCGCCGGATCCGGAAAAGACGATTTTGCGATATTGTTCGCTCTGGATATGTACAATGATCTGTTTATGTCTTTTAAGGTTGAGTCCGTTGCGCATTTTAACGCGGAGGGTGGTGCCAGCCACATAGGTTTCCACATAGCGCATCACATTATCTTCCGCTTCGATGGTGAGCGGGATGGCGGGGCCTTGCTTAACAATGACATCCATGGAGCCGTCGATGGTCACATCTTCGAAGCGGCCTACAGACCTCTCTTCGGAGATCATCCGGCCTGAACCGTTTACATTTTCGCGGCTGCAACCGGTAAGGATGAAGCCGAAGATAGCCAGCAGGCATAAGAGGAGTGAGGCGCCGAGGCTGCCGATGGTGAGTACTGATTCGTTTTTTGCCGTCATTTTCATTACTGTCATTTTTTTTAGGGGTAATTCCGCAATGGGAGCGGATGTAATTATGACGGCGAACGGGGAGCCTACCCCCAGAAGGACTGAAAAAAAATAAGCCGGCCGCCTGAGTAAGGCGGACCGGCTTGATTAACCCCTATGAAAACCAACTATTTACTTATTGTGCAAGTTTGATTTCGCCAAGGTCGGTAGATTTACCGTCCTCAACTTTTACGTCGGTGATGGTAGCATCCTTGAAAGGTTCTTTAGCATCAATTACTACGGTGTAAGTGCCTGCTTTAGCTTCAGCGAAGGAGAAAGCACCATCAGCAATGGGAGCTTTCAGTGTGTCTGTCCCGGAAACTGCCCAGGCTTCAGTAGCACCATCTGCAGGAACTACTTTACCACCGATGGAACCGCCTGCGATACCTTTGAAGGCGAATGCGCCGAATGCAACGGCCGCAACTGCTAACAAACTCATTTTTGCTCTTTTCATAGCATACAATTTTTAAGGTTTAATAATAAAGAATGGTTTAAGTAGTAATCGATTCTATAAGCAAAACTTTTAGTGCTGAAATACTGTGTGCTGTTGAGTTTTTTGCAATTACCATGCCACTTGATCAAAATCCGCCTCTTTAACAATTCTTTATAAATCCTTTAACAGTATGGGTTTGCGGAGAATTAAAATACTACTTATTTGCGTAGTGTCGTAGACGTTAGTTTAGTTAATTCCCACCCTGTAAAGGGTTTCAAGGTAGTTTTAACTGTTGTTTATCGTCTTTTTCTCACGCCCGATAAAATAACAAATACCTTGCCGGAAAAACTGCTGTAGTGGTTTTGGAATGCCCCATTCCATATAGTTATGGGTAAAGTCTACTTGTTTTGTGTACTTTTAAAGCCGGAAATTACAGGGGAATTACCCGTCTATTCTGTAATTTTACAGATTAGAAAAAAGCCTGCAGGAACCGGGTTGGCACCCGGACGGCAGGCCAACGTATTTGTCCATTATATATATTATCATAAAGCAAACACCAATGTCCGATAGAACGATTCAACAGATAGAGGATGTAGTGATAAAATTCGCGGGCGACAGCGGCGATGGTATGCAGCTGACCGGAACGCAATTCTCCAATAATACGGCCCTGATCGGGAACGACCTTAGTACCTTCCCGGACTTCCCGGCCGAGATCCGTGCCCCACAGGGTACCCTTCCCGGAGTAAGCGGCTTCCAGCTGCACTTCTCATCTAACCGCATCTTTACCCCCGGCGATGCCTGCGATGTACTCGTAGCCATGAACGCCGCAGCCCTTAAAGCCAACCTGAAAGGACTGAAGAAGGGCGGTATCATCATTGCCAATACCGATGGCTTTGATGCCAAGAACCTCCGCCTCGCTAATTATCCCGATGGCATCAATCCCCTGGAAGACGGCTCCCTCGTCAACTACCAGCTCCATACCATGGATGTCACTAAAATGACCCGGGAAGCCCTCAAGGAAAGCCCCCTCGGCATGAAAGAGAAAGACCGCGCCAAAAATATGTTTGTGCTCGGTTTCCTCTACTGGCTCTATGACCGCGACATGCAGAGCACCCTCAACTTCCTCAACGACAAATTCGGTAAGAAGCCCGATATCCTCGAAAGCAACGTTAAAGTACTGCAGGCAGGTTATCACTTCGCAGAAACCGTGGAAGCCTTCGCCTCCAGGTTCAGAGTGGAGAAGGCCCGCATGGAACCCGGTACCTATCGCAGTATTACAGGCAACACCGCCCTGTCTTACGGCCTCGTCGCAGCAGGACAGCAATCCGGCCTGCCCCTTTTCCTCGGCACCTACCCCATTACCCCCGCGTCAGATATCCTGCATGAACTGAGCCGCTACAAGAACTTCGGTATCCGTACCTTCCAGGCAGAAGATGAGATTGCCGGTATTGCCTCGGCCATTGGCGCGTCTTATGGTGGGCATATGGGTATTACCACCACTTCCGGACCCGGTGTAGCCCTGAAAGGCGAAGCCATGGGCCTGGCAGTAATGCTGGAAATTCCTCTCCTGATCATTGATATTCAACGTGGTGGCCCCTCAACCGGGTTACCCACCAAAACTGAGCAGTCTGACCTCCTGCAGGCTTATTACGGCCGTAACGGCGAATGCCCTATGCCCGTAGTAGCAGCAGCTACCCCGTCTGACTGCTTCAATATGGCATTTGAAGCCTTCCGCATTTCCGTACAGCACATGACGCCTGTAATCCTCCTCAGCGATGGTTATATCGCCAATGGTGCGGAACCTTGGCGCTTCCCTAAGCAGGCTGATCTGCCTAAGATAGAAGTGAAATTCAAGAAGGGGCTGGCGGAAGACGAAGAAACCTTCCTGCCTTACCAGCGCGATGAGAACCTGGTGCGCCCCTGGGCGGTACCCGGTACACCTGGCCTGGAGCACCGTATCGGTGGGCTGGAAAAGCAGAACATCACCGGCAACGTAAGCTATGATCCTGAAAACCACCAGCTCATGGTGAAGATCCGTCAGGAGAAAGTGGATAAGATCGCAGATCATATTCCGTTGCAGGATATCGAAGTAGGACCGGAAAAAGGTAAAGTACTTGTGCTGGGCTGGGGTTCCACCTTCGGTGCCATTAAGAGTGCAGTGCTGGAACTGCTGGCCGAAGGACATGAAGTGGCTCATGCGCACATCCGCTACCTGCGCCCCTTCCCCCGCAATCTCGAAGAGATCCTTCACAGCTACGACCATGTGCTGATCCCTGAGATCAACAATGGCCAGCTCATTAAGATCATCCGCGAACAATTCCTTATCCCTGCCAAAGGTTACAATAAGGTCATGGGAGTGCCCATTACCAAAGGTGAACTGGTGGAAAAGATCCGCGAACTATTGTAAGCAGATATATCATGATAAAAAAGGGCGGTTGCTGCGAAAAGCGGTAACCGCCTTTTTCGTATATTGTTTTACGTAACCCTTTCCGCTATGAACCTGAGGCTCCCATTTAACCGAATAATGACGCTTGCGCTGGTGCCAGTCTTTTACCTGACTACCGCGTTTCAAAATCCTCATTCACAGGTATATGACATTTATTTTGGCAACAATGCCAATCCCATCGGCACCCTCACCGTTAAGCAGGCCAAAACCGCCGAAGGGAGGACCAACTCCATGTCGAGCAGGGTACAATCTAAACTGATGGCCCGGATGGAAGTGGATATAATCTCCGTTTTCCGGAATAATGTGCTGCACGAGTCGAAGGCGGAACGTAAAGGGGAGTTACTTACTTCAGTAAGGCAATCGGGGAAGAAATATGTAGTGATCCATAAAGGCGAGACCCGAACCCTCGATCTGGCCGGGATTATCTTCAGTGTAGGAGACCTCTACTTCACGGAGCCGGAAGGGGTAGCGTCCGTTTTCAGCGAAACGCTGGCCCGGGAGCTGGTGATCCGCCACCTGGGTAACCACCTGTATGAGCTGCAGTTACCGGAAGGTAAACGGAATGTATACCATTACTCCAAAGGAAAATGTACAGAAGTGGAAGTAAACCATGCTTTGGGCAAGGCCCGTTTTGTTTTAAGGTAATTGTTCAACTTCTCGTTGTACCGGCATCTTATCCCCAAAAGCCTGCCGACATCCCCCTGCCATCCTTCAGTGATCCTTCAGTGGTGGTACTGGGGCTGTGGGATCACTCTTCTTCTTTACAGGTTTATTATTTACTATTTATCTATCGTTTACTACTGTCTTACTTATCGTTTACTTTTAGGTAACTGATAGTACCTTCTTTCGATGTTTTTAGTATACATACTTGTATACAAGCCGCTACAGCACTGCATGTGTTCCCTGTAAATACACTGTTACCCTGCATTAACTACGCATTATCCCCGGAGTATCTACGGAGTAACCCTGAAGTAACCATGGAGTAGCTGTGGCGTTGTCTCGTCCTGAAATAGCTTTACAGATTCCTGAATTAATCCTGCCACTGCCTTACGGGGTAATCCTATCATCCAGTCACTATGGGAAAGATTGAGAGGGTATGAGGAAAATAAAAAGCCGTCCCGGTAAATGTGGGACGGCTTCTCTTGTATTGCTGTTGGGCTTACAGTACTTTTTCGATGATCTGACCGGTTTTCTTGTCTTTCAGAATCAGTTTCTGACTGCCGAAATGTGTCATTTCTTCTTTGATGAGGTAGAACTGTTCGTTGTAGCTGGTGAGGGCTTTTTCTTTCTGAACGCCTTCCTGTCCGCGCCAAACGGGGAGGTTTACAGGTTCCCACTGTTTGGAGGTGGAGGAGCGGTAGGCGGCATCGAGGATAGCGTTCACCACATATCCGTCGTAGAACGTTTCCTGAGGTGCTTTACCTGCTTCCACTGCGTTGAACATATCCGCAAACATGTGGTTGTAACCCAGCTCATTCAGCTCATCGCCCACGGGAAAGAGCCAGCCGGAATTGCTTTCTGCTTTTTCTGCCACATAATCTGCCCCCTTGCCGGTGGTGAACATATCGAAACCGGTACGGAGGAAGCTGTTGAGCCAGATGGTGCCTTCTGAACCCATTACTTCATCGCGCAGGTCGAGTCCACCGCGGAAGGTCCAGCTAACTTCGAATTGACCGATGGCGCCATTCTCGTATTTCACGAGGCCGATGGCATGGTCTTCCGCTTCAATGGGTTTCACTTGCGTATCGGCCCAGCACATTACTTCGATGGGCTTAATATCTTTCCCGATAAAGCTGCGGGCAATTTCCACGCAATGGCATCCGAGGTCGAGCATACAACCACCGCCGGCCTGTTCCTTATCCCAGAACCATTCTGAGTGGGGGCCGGGATGCGTTTCGCGGGACTTTGCCCAGAGTATCTTACCCAAGGCGCCGGCTTTTACACTTTGGAGTGCTTTGAGGAATTTGGGGGTATACACGAGGTCTTCGAGGTAACCATTGAAGATGCCCGCCTTTTCCACGGCTTCCATCATGCGCTGTGCCTCTTCCGCATTACGGCCGAGGGGTTTGGTACACATTACGGCCTTTTTAGCTTTACAGCAGGCCAGCACAGCGGCTTCATGGAGATTGTTGGGAAGGGCGATGCAAACCATATCCACATCGGGATGGTTGATCGCGGCTTCCATGTCGGTTGTCCAATGGTCGCATTTGTAATCTTCCGCGAACTTCTTCGCGCTTTCTTCGCGACGGGAATAGATACTTACGATCTTATCCCGGCTTCTTTGTCCCTGTAGAGAATCTGCATAGAATCGTCCGATAAACCCGGACCCCAGCATTGCAATTTTCGCCATAGTATGATTGATTTATACGTTAATCAGATTGTTTTTTTATCCCTGAAGGCAATGATGAAATATACCAGTACGGCTGCTGCGATGTAAACGGGTACCATCCAGATTTGGCTCCAGTCGCGCTGGCCGTTGGTTACATAATGATCGGCCACCATTCCGGAGAAGAGGGTGCCGATAACCATGCCGAGTCCATAGGTGGCAAAAGTAAACAGTCCCTGTGCGGCACTCTTGATCTTTTCTCCGGCTTTCTTTTCCGTATAGAGGTAACCGGTTACGAAGAAGAAATCGTAACAGATGCCGTGCAGGATGATGCCTGCATACAGCATCCAGAGGTTAGCGTCATTATCGCCATTGGCGAAGAAGATATAGCGGATGATCCAGGCGCCCATACCGAGGATGAGCATCTTTTTCACACCGATCCTGTTCAGCAGTAAGGGAATGGCAAGGATGAAAACGGCTTCAGAGATCTGACCGTAGATCATTTTGCCGGCTGCATTTTCCATCCCGGCCTCGTTCAGGAACAGGTTGGCGAAGCCATAGTAGAAGCTCAGCGGGATGCAGATGAGGACCGCGGCAATGAAGAACACAGCGTAAGACCGGTCTTTAAATAATACAACGGCTTCCGCACCCAGCGCCTGTGAGGCGGTCATGGAAGTATTTTTTGCAAGCGGCGGCGTATCCGGCAGTGTGAAACTGAAAAGTCCCAGCAGTGTGGAAGCACCGGCAGCGATAATGAAGATGAAATGTGTTTTCTCCACACTGAGGTAGCTGATGAGGATACCTGAAAGTATCCATCCGATGGTACCGAACATGCGGATAAGGGGAAATTGCTTCGTGGGGTCCTGCATCTGGGTGAACGCCACGGAATTGCTCAGCGCAATGGTGGGCATATATAATAATGAATAGAACAGTACGATGCCGATGAAAACGGTGTTGGAGGTGGTAGTGGTAGCCAGGAGGAGGCATCCGGCACCCAGCAGGTGCAGCACCCCCATGATCTTTTGTGCAGAAAAATACCGGTCTGCGATCATACCCACAAAGAAGGGAGATATCATGGTCGCAACGGCCAGTGCCATGTAGGCGTAGCTGATCTGTTGACCGGAAGATTGAAGGTTGGTAGCCATGTAACTGTTCATGGACACATACCATGCTCCCCAGATAAAGTATTCTAGGAACATCATGAAGGAGAGCTGAAAGCCTTTACTAGTATTCACGTGGAGAATTTTTAAATTTTTTTAATTTCTCCAATATAGAAAAAAGTATTTCTCCCTGCAATCCGTTTTTTTAGGATTTTATCAACTTCTGATAATATTTGCACATTTTCCTGAGTCCGCATTCCCCGCATTTGGGGCTTCGTGCGATGCAGATGTACCGGCCGTGGAGGATGAGCCAGTGGTGGGCGATGTGCACTTTATCTTCCGGGATATATTTCAGGAGCTGCAGTTCGGTCTGGAGCGGGGTTTTGGCATTGGTGGTGAGGCCGAGGCGTTCGGAAACACGGAATACATGTGTGTCTACCGCCATATTGGGTTGCTGGTAAATAACACTGGTGATGACGTTGGCGGTTTTGCGGCCTACCCCGGGTAATTTAACGAGTTCGGGTACGGTAGATGGGATTTCTCCATTGAAATCATCCATGACCATATTGGCCATGCCTATGAGGTGTTTTGTTTTGTTGTTGGGATAGCTGATGCTTCGGATGAGGGGGAAAAGCTCATCGAAGGTGGCCTTGCTCAGCGCCGGTATGTCCGGATACTGTTGAAAGATGGCGGGGGTGGTGAGATTGACCCGTTTGTCGGTACATTGGGCAGACAGGATTACGGCAACCAGCAGTTGATACGGGTTGTCGTACAGCAGTTCAGTTTCTGCATTGGGTGCATGGTGTTCAAAATAATCGATTACGTACTGGAACCGTTCTTTTTTCGTCATGCCCGCAAAATAATAAAACTAGCGGTCTTTAGCGGCGTCTTGCGCGTAATCGAAGATGGCGGTGAGGGTAGCCGTGCGGGGGCTGTACCGGATGGTATCCAGCACCTGGTGTGTTTGCAGATGCAATTGCTTTTCTTCACGCACCAAATCTTGCTCTGGCATATGCATGGTTTTTTGTGTAGGATCGGTTACTGCACTTTGAAGGGCAGAAAAAGGCAGGGTAGAATTGCTCATGCGTTTGATGGTTGTGTTAGTTGTTAAATGGATTAAACAAATCCCGGTCACGAAATTCAGATACAGATAAATAACGGAGAATGGCTTGACAGTATTGTTAAACTAGGCTATTTTTTTGATTTTAGCAAGTTTTTAACAAATGAAGTGGAGTGATAGTCAGGCGGTTAACGTTTTGCGTCGGGGGGAGTGGGTATAACGTAGATGTCTTCGTCGTCTTTTTTCATCATGTATTGTTCACGGGCAAACTTCTCGAGTTTGTCGGGGCTGGAAAACAGGTCCTGGTGGTTCTGCCTGTCCTGTTCGATTTCTTTGAGATAGAAGGCTTTCTGGTCTTCCAGCTGGTTTACCTCCTGGTAGAGCTGGAACTGGTAAAGGACGTTATTACGGTCGAGGAAGATGAGCCAGCCACCGAACAGGATACAGCTGATGATGTACTTGTTCCGTGCCCAACGGGGGAATTTAAACCGTTTCTTCGTCGTCGTCTCCATATTCGCACCAGTTTACTTATAAAATCCGGGCACTGAATACAGTGCCCGGAATGAATTGTATGTGACCACTAATTAAACGCAGTGGAAAGAATATTTATTTCTTACCAAATTTAATGGAATTTTTCGGATAAATGGCGCTGCTGTCCAGCAGTTCCTCGATGCGGAGCAGCTGGTTGTATTTGGCCATACGGTCGGTACGGGAAGCGGAACCGGTTTTGATCTGACCGCAGTTCAGTGCCACTGCCAGGTCGGCGATGGTAGTGTCTTCGGTTTCGCCGGAACGGTGGCTCATGATGGAAGTGTAACCAGCTTTCTGCGCCATGGATACAGCGTTGATGGTTTCGGTAATGGTACCGATCTGGTTTACTTTCACGAGGATGGAGTTAGCGATATCCTGATCGATACCCTGTTTCAGACGCTTTACGTTGGTAACGAACAGATCGTCGCCCACAAGCTGAACGTTTGCACCGATAGACTGGGTGAGTTTTTTCCAACCGTTCCAGTCATCTTCCGCCATACCGTCTTCGATAGAAACGATGGGGTATTTCTTGCTCCATGCTGCCCAGTAAGCTACCATTTCGTCGGAGGAGATTACTTTCTGGGAAGATTTGTAGAATTTGTAGGTGTTGTCAGCCTCATTGTACATTTCGCTGGAAGCGGCGTCCAGTGCGATGGCGATCTGGGAGCCGGGTTTGTAGCCTGCGGCTTCGATAGCCTGGAGTACGGTTTCGATGGCTTCTTCGTTAGACTGGATTTCGGGAGCGAAACCGCCTTCGTCGCCAACGTTCGTGCTGTAACCTTTCTTCTTCAGTACATTTTTGAGGTGGTGGAATACTTCCACGCCCCAACGGAGACCATCGGAGAAAGTGTCTGCACCAACGGGAACGATCATGAACTCCTGGAAGTCGATCTTGTTGTCGGCATGTGCGCCACCGTTAATAATATTCATCAGGGGCAGCGGCAGTGTGGTGCCGTTAACGCCGCCGAGGTAGCGGAAGAGGGGGAGGCCGTAAGCTTCAGCTGCTGCTTTGGCTACTGCCATGGAAACAGCGAGGGTGGCGTTGGCGCCCAGTTTGGCTTTATTATCGGTACCGTCCAGTTCGATCAGCAGTTTATCGATACCGGCCTGGTCGGAAATGTCCCATCCAATCAGTTCGTCAGCGATCACTTCATTGACGTTTTTTACCGCTTTGAGCACACCTTTGCCCATGTAGGCACCTTTGTCGCCATCACGCAGCTCTACGGCCTCATGTTTCCCGGTAGATGCACCTGAGGGTACGGCTGCGCGGCCGAGGTGACCGTCTTCCGTAGTTACGTCTACTTCTACCGTGGGATTGCCGCGGGAGTCTAAAATCTGTCTGGCATGGATCTCTGAAATGATACTCATGGGTAAAATTTTTATTGTTTAAATGCTAGAAAAGGTGACCGATTCTTACCACTAGTTTGTCAGTTCCCTGAACACGTCTTCGAGCGACAGTGAATTGCTCTGCAAAGAAAGGATGTTCCTGTTATTTATCAAAGCGAATTGCAGGAGGTTTTTCCTTACTGTTTCGGGTTCTGCCGTGTAAAGGCGCCAGGCGTTCCCTTCCGCCGGGGTTACTTTCTGAACACCGGGGAGGTTTTCAAGCTCTGCGGGAGTGGTTTCCTCCGCAAAGGCGACCTGTATAAACCCGGAGGTACCCTGCCGGAGGGTACTGATAGTGCCGTCGGCAATGATATGCCCTTTATTGATAATGATAGCGCGGCTGCAGAGGGCTTCCACTTCCTGCATAATGTGGGTGGAGAGCATAACCGTCTTGTTTTCGCCCAGTTCGCGGATCAGCTGACGGATGTCGGCCAGCTGATTGGGATCGAGTCCGGACGTAGGCTCGTCGAGGATAAGTACTTCCGGGTTATGGAGCAGTGCCTGGGCGAGTCCTACGCGTTGCTTATAGCCTTTGGAGAGAGCGCCGATTTTTTTATGGCGCTCAGGGGTGAGTCCCGTACGGGCAATCATCTCATCGATCCGGGCGGAGGTGCCTTTACCCATATGGTGCATGCCTGCGGCGAATTCGAGGAACTCGCGGATGTACATATCCGGGTACAGGGGATTGGCTTCCGGAAGGTACCCCACACGGCGGCGTACTTCCAGCGGAGCGGTGGCCACATCATATCCGCAAACGGAGGCGCTGCCTCCGGTAGGTGGCAGATATCCCGTAATAATCTTCATGGTGGTGGATTTTCCTGCGCCGTTAGGCCCCAGGAACCCGACGATCTCACCCTTTTGCAGGCTGAAAGATATACCGTCCACCGCTTTTTGCTCCCCATACTGCTTCAGCAGCTGCGATACGTTGATTGACATGCGTCGTTTTTGCGGTGACTAAATTAGGTTAAAAATATAGTAAACCGCTAATCCGCAGGCTTCCCGCTTATAAATTTTCAAATCCGCGGCCCTCCGGGTTTTCAGATTTTCGTTAAGAAGGCTTCCAGATTATTGTTTATCAAAGCAGAACGCGCTTCCAGACAGGCCTGATATTTTGCATATGACGAAAAAAGTGTAATTTTACGTCTTCAATAACACTCCGATGTAGAATATAATTTCTGCGACATACCTTCTCAATTAAATATATAAATTTACACTCAACTGTGTAAATGGTATTCAGCCGACTTTCTTAAACCCATCACCTGTCAATGTCGAACTTTCTAAAGAAGGCATTGGGTCTTTTCGTGGAATTTGAACCCAATCAACCTTTGCAACCGGGCAGCGCCCCCGCGCGGGACGCACTTGCCCAAAAATTCCCCCTGTCCAGTCCAAAACAGGCTGCTGCCGGTATTACCGATGAAGAGCTGGATAAGTTTGAACAGCACTTCACGAGCCTCTTCGAGTCGTCTAACCTGCCCGGACCGGATTATTTCGAGTTCTGGCGCATGATGGAAACACTGGAAGCACACGTGCCTGACGAAAAAGCGCGTATCGCCGCCGTATTCGCCACCCTCAGCATCCAGGGCCTCTCGCGTGAGAAGCTGCTCGAAACCGCAACGCTGTACCAGGCCATGGTGGAAAAGGACAGGAACGAATTCCTGAAAGCTGCCGAAGACAAAGCATCCCGCGAAGTGGAAGGCCGCAAAAAGGAAATAACGGACATGGAAAAGCAGATTGCCGACCATTCCAGCGAAATCCAACGGCTATCAGCAGAAATTACGAAAGCGCAGACTGGCATGAAAGCACTCCAGGCACAGGTGGCTGAACAGGAACAGAAGATCACTGCCAGCAGGCAGGGGTACGATATCGCCTGCCAGGCCATGATCACCAAGATTCAAACAGACATTCAAAAAATCCAAACATCCCTCTAACCGATTATGGAAACAAACATCTTCCCCGCCGCGGGCAATGAAAAACTGAAATCTTACTGGCAACGGCCAGGCGGCAAATTTGGCATCATGATAGGGCTTGGCCTCCTCATCGCCGCAGGATATTTTATTATTCCCATCCTCACCGCTGTAGTATGGAACACGATCAACTTCGGTGTAGCCCTGGTAGTGCTCGGCGTATTCCTCTACTGCGTTACCCACCGCAAACTCCGCCTCAGCTTCTTCTATTTCTACGAATGGCTGATGAAGAAACTCGTAGGTGTGGTGATCGAACTCGACCCCTTCATTATCGCAGAAGATTATATCGGCGATATGGAAGAACAGCGGGAGAAACTGTACAAACAGTCGATAGACGTGGATGCGCAGAAAGAACGCATCGATCTGAAGATCGGTGAAAAAGAAAAAGATATGGCACAGCTCATGAGCCGCGCCAAAGCAGCACAAACCAACAACATGATTCCCGAGCTGGGTAATGCCACCCGCCACATTGCGCGGATCAAGGAGTACATCCAGCAGCTGACCCCCATCCGCGATAACCTGGCCCGTATCGGCGACTACCTCACCAAGGTTCACAAGAACAGCGGGTACATGATCGAAGATGCGCGCAACGAGCTGGAACTGAAAAAGGATCTGTATAAATCCGTTTCCTCCGGTAACAAAGCCCTTACTTCTGCCCTGAAGATCTTTAACGGTGATCCGGAAAAGAAACTGATGGTGGAACAGTCGATGGAATACCTGAAGGAAGACATCGCCACCAAGCTTTCGAGCATGAAAAAGGCCATCAACTATTCTACAGACTTTATGCGCTCCATTGACCTGGATAACGCTACGTATGAATTGCAGGGCCTCCAGATGCTGGAATCCTTTGATCCGGATAAGGAATTCCGCCTCGACGTATCGAAGTGGGAACCTTCCAATACGCCGCGTACGCCCGGCACGTTGCCTAACGACAGCTACAATAACCTGTTAAGCTAACCGCGTAACCCATATAAATCTCATATTCCGAACAAACATCAAAAATTAAAACAATCCCAACTATGGCAATTAAAGTTAAACCTGGTGGTAAAGTAGTAGGTATCCTTATCCTTCTCGGCGCATTGTATGCCGGTAAAGTATTATGGTGGGACAAGCGCCCCCAGGAAGCAAAAGCTTCCACAGAAATTGGTAAAGTGAGCCTCCCCGATGCGCCTGAAGCATCGTTGAGCGGTAATGCAGCCAAGCTGGAGCTGCCTTCCACCGATGAATCTGCCAACGGCGGTACCCGCATCATCTGGAAGATCATGGCCTGGAACTCGCAGTTCCCCCTGATGTATGCCAATGGTGGCCCCAAAACCACAAAGAACTCTCTGCTCGATAAAGCTTCTCTGCAGGTGGATGTAGTGCGTCAGGACGATTGCAACAAATCCATCGCAGATATGGTGAAGTTTGCACAGGATTACAAATCCGACCCCAATACGCCGGGTGTATTCGCCTCCTTCATGGGTGATGGTATGCCGATGTTCTTTGCTGCTTTGTCGAAAGAACTGGAGCCGCTGGGGCCGGAATACCAGCCTGTAGCTTTCTACTCCATGGGTAAAAGCTATGGTGAAGATAAACTGATGGGCCCTGCCGAATGGAAGCTCAATCCTAAAGCAGCTATCGGTAAAACCGTTGCCTGTGTACTCCGCGACGGGGACATGAACATCCTCGTGAAATGGGCTGGTGATAACGGTCTCCGCGTAAACCCGGACGAAACTTCCTTCGACCGTAACGCCATCAACCTCATCGCTGCGAACGACTTCCTCGATGCTGCCAACAAGTACATCGCAGGTTATGCCGAAACCCGCAAGTTTGTGGAGAATGGTAAGAAGGTAGCGAAAGATACCACGGTAGGGGTAGACGGTGTTGCCACCTGGACGCCCGGCGACGTGAACATCGCCCAGAAGAAAGGCGGCCTGATCAATATCGCCACCACCCGTGAGTACGCTGCACAGATGCCGAACATCACGATCACCATCAAGAAGTTCGCCAACGACCACCGTACCGACATCGAGAACCTCATCATGGCCCTGGCACAAGCCGGCGACCAGGTACGTTCCTTCAACGATGCTAAAGCTTTCGCTGCCAACGTATCTGCCAAAGTGTACAATGAACAGGATGGTGCTTACTGGTTGAAGTATTACAACGGTGTGGAAGAAAAAGATGCACAGGGTACTACCCTTCACCTCGGTGGTTCCATGGCCTACAACCTGGCAGATGCTGCCAATATGTTCGGTCTTGGTGATGACAAGCTGGACCGTTACAAAGTAGTATACGGCACCTTTGGTGATATCCTTGTGAAAATGTATCCCGAGCTGGTTCCCAGTTACCCGGTTTACAACAAGGTGATCGATAAATCGTTTCTCGCCAGCGTGGTGAGCAACCATCCCGAACTGCTGACGGGTGCGGCTATTAAGGTGCAGTATGCTGATACCATCACTTCCGAGGTGTCGTCTAAATCGGTACAGGTGCAGTTTGAGACCGGCAGCGCCGTGATCCGTGCTGAATCTTACGCCGTGCTGGACGATATCCTGAAGAGTGCCGTAGTGGCCGAGGGGCTGAAGCTGGGTGTGTATGGCCACACCGACAATGTGGGTAACGACGAGGCAAACGTAAAGCTGTCTAACGAGCGCGCAGCTTCCGTAGTGGCTTACCTGCAGGGTAAGGGCCTTTCCGCAACCCGCCTGGAGTCTAAAGGCTACGGTGCTTCCCGTCCTGAATCGAGCAATGCTACCGCCGAAGGCCGTGCGAAGAACCGCCGCGTGCAGATCGTACTGGGTAAATAATCTCATTATCCCCGGGGTGGCCTGCCACTCCGGGGATTTTCTTATCCCTTAAACCGGAAACCATTGAATAAAATCAAATCCATATTCGAGCCACTACGCACCATTAACCCGCGCACAATGCTGTTGCTTATTGTTGCTGAGGCGGCGGTGGCACTCATTGCCTGGCAGCTGTCGGGTGGCGGGCTGATCCCTACGCCGGATAAAGTGGTAGGTGCTATCGGACGGATATTTACCATGCCCGACTTTATCGATAACCTTTTTGCCAGTCTTACCCTTACCGTGAAAGGGATGGTGATTTCCATTCTCATTGCATTGGTGATCAGTTACTTGTCGATCGTTCCTTTTTTTCAGCCTATAACAAGGTTTATAGTTAAATGCCGTTACCTCACGCTCACGGGTCTTATCTTCCTGTTTACGCTGCTTACGCAAAACGGGCATCAGCTGAAGATCAGTTTGCTGATATTCGGTATCGTGCCTTTCTTCGTGACCTCGCTGCTGTCGGTAATCGACGGGATCAACAAGCAGGAGTATGAATTATGTACCACCCTGCGGATGAACAGCTGGAAAACGCTTTGGGAAGTGATTATCATTGGCCGGCTCGATCAGGTGTTTGAAGTAATGCGGCAGAACTTCGCCATTGCCTGGCTCATGATCACATCTGTGGAAGGCCTTAGCATGAGTGAAGGAGGCCTGGGCGTGATGCTCATTAAAGCCAATAAATATGTGCAGCTGGATGTGGTGTTCGGTCTGCTCGTAATCATATTCATATTGGGTATGGCTTTCGATTACATCCTTGGCTTATTCCGCCACTGGTTATTTCCTTACACCAAACTGCAAACACGATAATGAACGCATATACAAAAAGCCATGTACTGCTGAGTGCGGAGAACATTCATTTGCAGTATGGTGAAAAGGTCATTCTCCGCGACATCAATTTCCAGATACGGAACGTACACCGCGAAGGTGTGCACCAGGGGCAGGTGGTAGCGCTGATAGGGCGCAGCGGGTTGGGTAAAACCCAGTTGTTTAAAGTGCTGTCTGGCCTGGTACCTCCTACGCTGGGAACAGTACGCATCGGGTCCGATCAGCATCCGGTGAAAGCCGGGCAGGTAGGTATTGTACCCCAGAACTACATCCTGTTCCAGCACCGCACCGTTTACCAGAACCTCCGGATCGGTCTCGATCATTCCGGGGTGGAATTGAACGATGCGGAAAAGAAACGCATTATTGAAGATTATGCGGCCACGTTTGAGCTGATCGACCATCTGAAGAAATATCCTGCTCAGCTAAGCGGCGGCCAGCGCCAGCGCGTGAGCATCATCCAGCAGGTACTAACCGGCAACCGGTTTATCCTGCTCGACGAGCCTTTTTCCGGGCTTGATATCCTGATGATCGATAAGGTGATCGAACTGCTGTTGAAAGTATCCACTTTGCACGAAGACAATACCCTCATCGTGGTGAGCCACGACATTGAAAATGCCGCTGCCGTGTCTGACACGGTGTGGCTGATGGGGACTGAAGAGGGCAAAGCAGGGGCTATCATCCGGAAGGAGTACGACCTCTGCGAAATGGGCCTCGCCTGGAAGCCCGATATCCGGACCGATCCGAAGTTTGTAGGGCTGATAGATGAGATCAGAAAAGGGTTATAAAAAAAGTAAAGAACCGGGTAGCCGGTTCTTTTTGTTTGTAGAAATATTAGTTTTGAATATTGTAAATCAACGCATATCTATGAAAAGAGTCTTTTTACTATTGTTTGCAATTAGCCCGTTAATTGCGAAATCTCAGATCAATAACTCCATTACCTCCGAACAGGCAGCTTCTTTCTGGATCAATGGGGCAGGCGTCATGAAATCCATGCATACCACCGGGAATTTAGGCAGCGGGCAGATATTGATACATAAGGGAGCATATGCTTCCGGTAATCCAAATCTCAGATGGGCAATGGGTATCACCAATACTGAAACGGGAACCGGCGATGTGGGAGGCGATTTCACTTTATGGAATTATTCCGATGCCGGTGCGTTTAAAGGCGTGGCTTTCTCTATCAACCGTAATTCAGCGACTGCAAACGTATATGGAGGTTTGAACCTGGTAAACCCAACGGCCAACTACATATTTTACAACGGGGTTGGTTTCGGAGCACCGGCCACAACCACGCGGTCATTTGGTACTAAAATGGTGTTGTTCCCTGCCGTTACGCCCACCACCGTAGATTATGGATTAGGTCTTGAAAAGAACGGCACCTACACCGAATCCTGGTACAGTATGCCTGATAACACACATTACAGCAGCCTGAATTTTTATGGCGGCACCAAAGAAGTTGGCCGGATCGATGGATTAGGAAGCAGCCAGTGGGAAGGGCATGGACGTTTTAAAGGATGGTATACCGGATTTGGCGCAGGCCCGGCAGCAGAGATTGGTATTTCCGGAACAGTAGCCTGCTACATCGGGTACAACCGCACTACCTCAACTTATATCCCTTCATATATGGCCGGTGGCAACGGAACCGTATTTACCAATTTGCTACTGAATGAAGTCGGTTTGGGAATAGGGGTAGGAACGTCTGGAAGCTATGCGGGGAAACTCAGTGTTTATGATGCTGCCAATGGTAAGTCAACAATCACCCTGCAATCTGCTTCAAATACCCGTTTCTGGATTCAGGAGGAAAGCAATATCATGAGAATTGGCGGACGGGGTACTGCGGCCCCGGCTTCAGGAGCGATCAATGTAACCAGTACCGGTTTGGTAGGTATCGGTACCCTCGCCCCACAATCCGAGTTGTCAGTAAACGGTACCATTACCTCCAAAAAAGTAAAGGTACTCAGCACGGGATGGGCGGATTATGTATTCAGGAGCGATTACCGGTTGCCTACCTTGCAGGAGGTAGAACAACATATCCGGGAAAACGGCCACCTGAAGGATATTCCATCAGAAAAAGAAGTAGAGAAAGAAGGGGTTGAGCTGGGAGAGATGAACAAGAAGCTATTAGCAAAAGTAGAGGAGCTTACCCTTTACCTGATTGAACAAAACAAGAAGCTGGAGGCACTAGAGAAGTGGAAGGCGGAGCAGGAAGCGAAGGCTGGTAAATAAATTGAAAAGGGCGGGGAAATTTCCCCGCCCTTTTTGTTGGTGCTGGTTTGAGATTTTAGTGAGCGACGGCAGGCTCCAGATCGCGGGCCTGGTCGATCATACTCTGGATTTCCGAAAGCGAAGGCACCCGGCCACTGAGGTTCTTCAGCTGGTTCAGCTCGGATACCTTGGCGTAAAGGTTTTCTGCATTGCGGTTACGCAGTTCTTTAACAGTATCTACCCCGGCTGCTTCGAGCAGTTCGGCAAACTGGTCGCCTACGCCGTTCAGACGCATTAAGTCTGCATGGTTCACCCATGTGAGGATGAGTGTTTCAGGGATGCCGGTAGATTCTGCAATGCGGGACCGCCCGCTTTTAAGGCTGCCATCCTGCAGCAGCTTTGACACGGTGTCGATACCAATGCCTTTCAGTTTTCCTGCGTAGTTGGGACCTATGCCCTGGATCTCTTGTATCGGGTAGCTCATATACGGATGTTTTGGTGAATGGAAATTAAGGAAAAGTGCAGAGCTGTTGACAAAAAATATGTTAATTCGCTGTCAATCATACAAGATGGCTGTCTGTCACTTCTTTAACCATTACATTTGCATGATGAAAAGATCGATCGCACTTTTGCTATTGCTCCCGCAGCTCCTGCAGGCGCAGTCGCTGCCGGAGAAGCATTACCCGAAAGGCTATTTCAGAAACCCGTTGAATATTCCCATGGAGCTGGCCGGTAATTTCGGTGAATTGCGGCCCAATCACTTCCATTCCGGACTCGATTTAAAGACGCAACAGCGCGAGAATCTTCCCGTACATGCCGCCGCAGAAGGGTATGTGAGCCGTGTAGGCGTTTCGCACACCGGTTTTGGTAATGTACTTTACATCACGCACCCTAACGGATACACCACCGTATACGCCCATCTGAATAAGTTTACCCCCCTGCTGGAGGAATACCTCGAGCGGAAGCAATACGAGCAGGAATCCTGGGCGGTGAGCCTGGATATCCCCGCCAATCTTTTCCCGGTTAAAAAGGGCGAATTTGTAGCCTGGAGCGGTAATACCGGAGGCTCTGCCGGGCCGCACCTCCACTTCGAGATCCGCGATACACAAACGGAGAAACCCCTGAACGGGATGCTCTTCGGTTTCAATATTCCCGATACCCGCGACCCGGAGATTTCCCGTATAGTGGTGTACGACCGCAACCGCAGCATATTTGAACAAACACCGGTGGTAGTACCGGTTAAGCGTACGAAAAAAGGCGGATTCGTGGCCGCGAAGCCCCTCGTTCAGGTAGCTACCGATAAGGTGAGTCTGGGCATCAGCGCACTCGACCGGCAGAGTAATTCTGCCAACCCCAATGGCATCTACGAAGCCATGCTCATCCGGGATGGCGCTGTAGATATGGGCTTTCAACTGGATAATATCGGATACGACGAAACGCGTTACCTAAACGCCCACATCGACTATAAAATGAAGAAAGGCGGCGGGCCTTACGTGCAACTGCTGTTCTCGCTCCCCGGTAATCAGCTGGGCATCTATCACGATGTGGAAGGAGATGGTACGATCGACCTTTCTGACGGACAGCCGCACCCAGTAACCCTCCGGGTAACGGATGCATACGGTAACAAATCTGATGTAAAGCTTACGCTGCAGCAGAGTGGCAGTAAGGCTACAGAAGCGGCCTGCGCCAACAGGATGTTCCCTGAATCCATGAATATTTTCGAGAACAATCAGGTAGAGTTTAGTCTGGATGAAGGGTTGCTGTACGACCAGATCTGTTTCCGGTATTCTGAGATCGCGGCTGCCGGCGGGTATTCCAATATCTTCAGGCTGCATTCCGCACTGGTGCCGCTGCATTCGGGGTTCAACCTCCGTATTAAGCCATCGAAGCCTGTTCCGGCGCACCTGCGCGACAGGCTGGTACTGCAACGGAAGGGATTCGGTGAAAGCGTAATGGCAGTTACGGCAGAAGAAGACGGCTGGTTCCGTGGCACCTCGCGTGATCTGGGAGATTTTCAGCTGTTGGCGGATACCACCGCACCTAAAATCACACCGCTGGGGGGAATCAAACAAGGCGCCAGCCTCAGCGGAGCAGGCCGTATTGCATTCAGTATGAGCGACGAAAGCGGAATAAAATCCTACCGTGCGGAACTGGATGGAAAATGGTTGCGCTTTTCGCGAAAAAGTAACGTAGTTTCTTATAATTTTGATGAGCATTGCCCTCCCGGGACGCATACCCTTACGCTCACCGTGACGGACATCGCGAATAATTCATCCACATATACATTGACGTTTAAACGCTAGTTAAACCATGACGCATCTGCAACCTGGGGCAAGCGCCCCCGACTTTTCCGCCGTGGACCAGCATGGTAATACCATATCGCTGGCCAATTTCAGAGGAAAGAAAGTCATCCTCTATTTTTATCCCCACGACATGACGCCAGGCTGCACAACCCAGGCCTGCAATCTTCGTGATCATCACACACAGCTCCTGAAAAGAGGCTATGCGGTGATCGGTGTTAGTGAGGATGATGAAAAAAGCCATAAGAAATTTAGCGACAAGTACGACCTGCCGTTCCCCATCCTCGTGGATACGAGCCACGAGATCCTGAATGCTTATGGCGTTTGGGGAGAGAAGACATTTATGGGCCGCACTTATGACGGTACCCTCCGCACCACATTCCTCATCGATGAAAGCGGCATCATTGCCAACGTAATCGAAAAACCCGACACGGGTGACCATGCCCGCGAGATTATTGAACTGTGGGAAGGAAATACCGAAGGTTGGGAAGATGTGAAGCCCGCTGAGAAGGAAGAACCCGCTCCGGCTGTAGCTGCTGAGCCTGCCGCCGCAGTGGAAACTGCTGCGCCTGCTCCTGCAGTTGCTGTACCCGCTCCCGCTAAAAAAGTGGTAAAGAAAAAAGCTGCGGCTCCTGTTGAGAAGAAGGCAGCACCCGTTGCTGCTCCTGCCGCTAAAAAGCCCGCTGCTAAAGCTAAGCCCGCCCCTAAAGCTAAAGCCGCAACCAAGGCTAAGCCCGCTGCAGCCAAAAAAGCTGTTGTTAAGGCTGCACCAGTAGCTAAGAAAGCCACTGCCAAAGCTGCTCCTGCTGCTAAGAAGGTGGCTGTTAAAGCAAAGCCGGTAGCTAAAAAGGCTGTTGCCAAAGCTAAACCTGCCGCAAAGAAAGCCGTAGCGAAAGCTAAACCTGTGGCAAAGAAAGTGGCAGCTAAAGCGAAACCTGTGGCTAAAAAGGCTGCGGTGAAAGCAAAACCCGTTGCTAAGAAGGCTGCTGTTAAAGTAAAACCAGTGTCGAAGAAAGCTGCCGTTAAAGCAAAACCTGCTCCTAAAGGGAAAGCAAAAGCTGCAGTAAAGGCGAAACCCGCTCCAAAGGCTAAGGTTAAAGCTAAAGCAGTTCCCAAAGCGAAAGCAAAAGCAGCAGTAAAGGCAAAACCAGCTCCTAAAGCAAAGGCGAAAGTGAAAGCAAAGCCAGTAGCTAAAAAAGCCGCGGTAAAAGCGAAGCCTGTTGCTAAGAAAGCCGTTGCGAAGGCGAAGCCTGCTCCTAAGGCAAAAGCTAAAGTAAAAGCGAAACCCGCCCCTAAAGCCAAAGGCAAAAAGCGCTAAGGCCCGCAGGACGGTAGATATCCACACCAGGACAGGTGTAAAAGAGAAAGGCTGACCATTTGGTCAGCCTTTCTCTTTTGTATGCTATTGATCGGATTAGCGTTTCTGGCGCTGCGCGCGGAAAGCCTGACCCGTTTTAAACTTGTTGCCTTCGGGGCTGCCTACACGGTCCATCGCACAACGGAAGCCTACGGTATTGGTAGCCATTTCTTCCTGCAGGTAGCGGCGTGAGCCGGGAGAAAGCCAGTATGCACGGTCGTTCCAGCTACCACCTTTTATCACACGGGATTTATCGTTGATCAGGGTAGTTACGCCATAACCATATTCAACCAGTGAAAGGGAGTCACCGTCAAGGTAGTTGATAACATCACCTTTCTGGTAGTTGAGGCGGCTGGCAGATTCTTCGTCTGTTACATCACGCATCTTCAGTACACCCAGACTGTCTTTTTCGAATTCCTTATCACCATTCTGGTATACTGTCTGGAATTTGTTACCGCGGAAGTAGTTGAAGTCGTCCCCGTCGATGGTTGTCAGCGGTCTGTAAACGTCATTCACCCACTCACTCACGTTGCCTGACATGTTGTATACTCCGAAGTTGTTGGGGAAGAAGGAGCGTACGGGAGCAGGGATGGAAGCCCGGTCGTTAAGACCACCGGCCATACCCATGTTGTCACCCGATCCGCGTTTGAAGTTCGCGAGGAACTGGCCCTGCCAGTTACCGCGGCGGATATCGCGAAGACCGCTGTTATTGGTGCCCCAGGAGTAGATCTGTTTGTTGAGGATCAGCTCTTCCCCGCGTTTGCCTTCTTTCTTGGAAGGGTTGGGGTTCTGACCGATATATCCGAGTGCTGCGTATTCCCATTCCGCTTCTGTGGGGAGGCGGTAGTTAGGCAGCATGATACCATCTTCGAATTGCGCACCGCGGGGAGATCCGTCAGCATTAGCGAATTGCTTCTTGGCGGATTTAGACATCTTACCCGGTGTGCCTTCGTAAAGGCCGGCCAGGTAGGCCTTGGAATCAAACGTGTTATCGTCTGCCTGGTTCATAATGTCTGCCTGAGAAAGCAGGCCGGCGTCGATGAGCAGTTTTTCGTTTACACGGTTAGAGCGCCATTTGGCATAATCGGTGGCTTGTTTCCAGGAAACACCTACTACCGGATAATCGTTGTAAGCAGGGTGGCGGAAGTAGTATTCCACCAGCGGCTCGTTATAAGCCAGCTCACTACGCCATACGAGGGAGTCGGGTAATGCGCCGCGGTATACGTCCGGGAAGGATTCCCCGTATACACGGTTCAGCCAGAAAAGGTATTCGCGGTAATTGATGTTGGAAACCTCATTCTCGTCGATATAGAATGAAGAAACCGTGATACGGCGGGGAATATTGTTCCAGTCGCCCATCACATCTTGTTCCGTGGCGCCCATGGCGAACGTGCCGCCCTGAACGAACACAAGGCCCGGACCGGTGAACTGGTCCTTGCTCTTGGCAACGGAGAAACCACCCATTTTGGGGTCGTTATACGCCCAGCCTGTTGCAGAAGAAGATTCTTTCTTCTTCCCGAACAGCCCGCCGCCGTTCTTGCTGCAGGCAGACATGGACATTATCACGCCAGCGCCCACAATCAAGGATAAGGAGGTTAATCTATGCATGCGAAATCAGCTTTTGATCGATACAATTTAGGTATTCAAATAGGTAAACGCAAATGTAATTCTTTTTATTTTATAGCAAAAATAAATAATCTGTAAACAGGTGCTTGTAACGGGCGTTGCGAAACTCACTGATATATATTAGGTTTGTATAAAGTACAAGCTTTCCGCCTTTATGCGAACCGCCTCCCGGAAAATCCGCTTTCTCCTCCTTTCTGCCTGCCTCTTACCCACCCTGAAAACCGTGGCGCAGCGGCATTATACCCCCCATTCTGTATTGGCAGAGGGCGATTGGCGAAAGATCTCCGTACCCCGTGCCGGGGTGTACCGCATCTCCCTTCAGCTTCTCCGCACCTGGGGGCTGCCTGCAGAAGGGAAGCCATCTTCCTCCCTCCGCCTCTTCGGTTCAGGTGGTGCCATCATCCCGGAAGATAATGCCATCCCCCGCCCGGACGATCTCCCCGAAATCGCCATCTCGGTGATCGATGGGGGCGACGGTATCTTAAACGGTAACGATCACATTTTATTTTATGCCCCCGGCCCACTTCGATGGCAGCTCTCCGGCGGAACCTGGGAGCATTTGCCAAATATCTACGCCGATTCCGCCTGTTATTTTATTACCCTCGGTAACCAGGGTCTCCGCATAGCGGCAGATCCTGCAAAACCGGCTGTGGCCATTTGGGAGAAAGAATACAGCTTCCGTGGGGTATATGAGGCAGACAGGCATAACATCCTCTCCGGAGGCAAACAATGGATGGGTGAGCGCTTTTCTTCCCTCCCGGAAGATGCCCTGACGCGGACATTCGGCATCGCCGCCCCGGAAAACTTACGGCAGGGAGTACTCCGTGCCCGTTTCGCCGCCAGATCCACCTCCGCTGTAAAATTTGACCTCTCCGCGAACGGACAGCTGCTGGGAACCCTCTTCCCGCCTTCCATCCCCGGTAATATATTTGATACCTACGCCTCCACGGTAACCGGTTCCTTCCCGGTTAATGCCCCGGCCAACCTCTCCGTTACCTTCGCCGGCAACGCCAGCGCACAGGGCTGGCTGGATTATTTTACGGTGGAAGGCCTGGCGCCGTTAAAGCTCCCGGCACAGGGGGCGCTCCTTTTCCGTGATCCGCGCAATTACGGACCCGGAAGAACCACCGGCTTCGAAGTGGCAGGTGCCGATGGGAGCACGGTTGTATGGGATATAACCGATCCGCAACGGCCTGTAGAGCTGTCAACGGATCTCTTTGCCGGGAGCCTCCGCTTCTCCCGCGATGCAGATTTGTTGCGTGAATTCGCTGCCTTTAAACCGGATGCATTGCCTGAGCCGGATTATATCGGAATAGTTGAAAATCAGGACCTCCACGGCAGGGAGCCTGTAGAAATGCTGATCATCGCCCCGGCCACTTTCCTTCCGCAGGCAGAAAAACTGGCAGCCTGGCGCCGCAGCTACCAGGGCCTTACTGTAGCGTGTGTACCTGCTGACCAGATATGGAACGAGTTCGGCAGTGGTCTGGCTGACCCCTCAGCCCTGCGTGATTTCCTGAAAATGCACTACGACCGTAAAAAGCTGCGCTTTGTGCTGCTCATGGGGCGCGCCGGTTACCGGTACAAAGGTGCCGGCAGCGGACTGATACCCGTTTGGCAAAGTCCTGTTTCCCTCCATGGACTCAATACCCACCCTTCCGACGACTTTTATGCCTTTCTGGATGATAACGACGATATTTCCCGCCATGGTTCCCTGCTCGATGTAGCGGTGGGCCGGCTGCCGGTTTCTGCGCCGCAAGAAGCTGCTGATGCCGTGGAAAAGATTATCAGGTATCAATCTGCCGCCACTTATGGTCCCTGGCGTCAGGAGGTGACTTTTGTGGCCGATGATGAAGACAACGATCTGCATCTCGAAGATGCCGAAGGGGTGGCGCAAATGGTGGCGGAAGAAATGCCCGGTTTCCATATCCGTAAAATCTACCTCGACGCTTTTCCGCAGGTATCCGGTGCATCAGGGAGCAGGTACCCGGCAGTGAACGATGCTATCCGGGAACGGATGAACAGTGGTAACCTAATCTGGAACTATAGTGGGCACGGCAGTGCTTCGCGGCTGGCGGAAGAAGTAATACTGAGCGAAGCTTCGGCCGCACAATGGGATAATATGGATCGTCCGCCGCTATTGATTACTGCCACCTGCGATTTTGCCCCGTTCGACCAGCCTGAGATCCAGCCACTGGGCGGGCAGCTCCTCCTGCGTAAAAAGGGCGGTGCTATTGCCTTGCTCACTACTACCCGTGCCGTACTCGCAGCGTCCAATAAAGTGATGAACGCCAATTATTTCAGGGAGGCCCTGCGGCCGGATGCTGCAGGGGAAATGCCCCTGCTGGGAGAAGGCGCCATGCGCGCGAAGAATGCGACTTATGCCCAGTCTCCCGACGTTGTCAATAACCGGAAATTTCAACTGCTGGGCGACCCCGCCATGGCGATCGCCTTTCCGGAAGAGCGTATTTACCTCGATTCGGTAAACGGGGCGGCACCGCGCGAAACAGATTCCCTGAAAGCGATGGGCTTTTACCGATTATCGGGTAGCGTACGGAATGGAGCCGGCGCGATACAGACGGATTTTAACGGGCGGGTGCGGATCACGGTAAGTGATATGCCCGGCCTTCAATATACCCGGGGTAATGACCCGGGAAGCAGCCGGGTGCCATTCCTGGAAGACGACAGGGTGTTATACCGCGGATCAGATACGGTGATTGCCGGACGCTGGCAATCGGCGTTTATGGTACCGAAAGATATGTCGCAATCAGGAGGCCGGGCAGTAATGCGTTTTTATGCAGAAAGTGTAGACCGCGATGCCGGAGGGGCATGGAAAGGGATGCGCCTTGCCGGAACTGCGGAAGGGCAGCAGCCGGATACCCGCGGCCCTGAAATAGGCGCATGGATGGATCATCAAGGTTTTATAGACGGAGGAAGCACATCGGCATCGCCGGTATTGCTGCTCCGGCTGAAAGATGTTTCCGGGATCAATGTATCAGGCAATGGCATAGGGCACGATCTGACGGCGGTGTTAGATGACAGTACCCGGTTTTTTATCCTCAATGATCATTACAACGCCAGCCCGGGTACCTGGCAGGAAGGGACGGTACGTTTCCCACTGGCCGGACTCTCTCCCGGTGTTCATACCCTGAGGATCAGGGCCTGGGATACCAGGAACAATGCATCCGACCGGGTGCTGCGGTTTATGGTGGGCGGTACGGAAGAAGGGCCGGAGGTCTGGAATTACCCCAATCCGGCTAACGGATTTACCCGGTTTATGATCAGGGTGCCGTGGGAGCATGTTGATGTTGACGTGGTTATCACTATCTTTACAGCCTCCGGACAGCCAGTGAAGCAATTGAGAAGCACAATAAATACGGATAACGGCCGTTTTGGGGATATACCTTGGAATACTAGCGCCGGTGCGGGAGCAAGACTGACCCCTGGAATCTACTTCTATCAAATCAGCTTGAACAAAAAGGATGGCGGCCAACGGTTTTGGGGCGGAAAGCTAATATTATATTAAATTGTATACTGTAAAATGAATATATTTAAGCAAATAATATTATACGTTTTGTCGCCGTTTATTGCTTTTAATAAATTAGACATTATTTTTACATTTAAGCTAACTAAATAGTATTGCATGTTTTCTAGGATAACGACAGCTGTTATTTGCATTTCTTCCCTGTGCCTAAGCTCTCAGCGCTCGTTTGCCCAACTCGACCCCGGACCGGGACCTGTAGATGGCAGGGTGAATGTGATCAGCACGGCTGTTCCATTCCTGCGGATCTCTCCGGACGCAAGGAGCGGTGCAATGGGCGACGCTGGCGTTGCAATTTCCCCCGACGCCAATTCAGTTTACTGGAACCTTTCCAAACTCCCCTTCGCAAAAAAGAAGACATCAGTAGCCGTAACTTATACGCCCTGGCTGAAAGAGCTGGTGAGCGATGTGTTTCTCGCGCAAATAGCGGGATATACACAGTTAGATGAAAACCAGTCTATTGGTGGTTCTCTCCGCTATTTCTCACTGGGAGATATTGAATTCAGGAATAACAACGGCCAGTTCGATGGTAATTTCCGCCCGCGGGAGTTCGCCATTGATGGTGGTTATGCCCGCAAACTAAGCCCCAACTGGTCAATTGGTGTTACTGCCAGATACATCCATTCCAGCCTCGCCAGCGGTACAATTAATGATCAGACGATCCGTCCCGGGCGTTCCATCGCTGCTGATCTTTCCGCTTTCTACACAAAAGATATCGAGAAAGATAACGGCGTGATGAACAACTTCAGCGCAGGTATCGCCATCACCAATATCGGTAACCGTATTTCCTATACGCAATCTGCACAGAAAGATTTCCTCCCCACCAACCTCGGGCTGGGAGCGGCTTATATGATAGGGATCGATGAGTATAATAAAGTAACTTTCACGGCAGACATCAATAAGCTGATGGTGCCCTCCGTTCAATACGTGGGAGATTCTGCCTTCCTGCCTAACAAAAGCATGCTGGAAGGCATGTTCAGCTCTTTCGGTGATGCGCCCAACGGGTTTAAGGAAGAATTACACGAGCTGATGTATTCCGTTGGTGCCGAATACATGTACAACGAGCTTTTCGCGGTGCGCGCCGGTTATTATAACGAGCACGCCACCAAAGGAAACCGCAAATACTTTACCGCCGGTGTTGGTGTTAAATACAATATCTTCGGCCTTAATTTTTCTTACCTGGTGCCTTCCGGTACCGGGATACAGCGAAATCCGCTGTCCAACACGCTGCGGTTCTCGCTGACGTTTGATTTGGGCGCTAATGAGGAATAGTACAGTATATTTGCCATAATAACTTTAAGATGCAATAAATCCTCCGGTCTTTAGGAGGATTTATTATTTTACGGAACTGCAAAAAAACAGGATAATGAGTAAGTTAAGGATTGGTTTGGGAGTAGATTTTCATCAGCTGGTACCCGGCCGCGATTTCTGGCTGGGCGGAGTGCTGGTGCCTCATACGCAGGGTGCCCTCGGGCACAGCGATGCGGACGTGCTGCTCCACGCCATTTGCGACGCCATGCTGGGTGCTGCTGCCCTCGGTGATATCGGAACACATTTCCCCGATACTGATAATACCTATAAAGACATCGACAGCAAAATATTGCTTTCGCGTTGCGCTGAGCTGATCAAAGAAAAAGGATACAGTGTGGTGAATGTAGATGCTACCCTCTGCCTTCAGGCACCGAAGATCAGGCCATATGTTCCCCAGATGCAGGAAGTAATTGCCGGAAGACTGGGGCTTACGGCAGAAGAGGTTTCCATCAAGGCCACTACCACCGAAAAGCTCGGATTTGTAGGACGTGAGGAAGGCGTGGTAGCTTATGCCAACGTGCTCCTCGAAAAGCAATAACCTTTTTAACGATAACTGTTACCTTTGTTCAATGGCTGATATTCAAGTAAAAATCATCAACCGTTCCGGCAATCCACTGCCTGAATACGCTACGGCCGAAGCGGCCGGTATGGACCTCCGCGCTAACCTGGAAACTGCAGTTACGCTGCAACCCATGGAGCGTACACTCATTCCCACCGGACTTTTTATGGAACTGCCTTCCGGCTTCGAAGCGCAGATACGCCCCCGCAGCGGGCTGGCCATCAAACAGGGCCTTACACTCCTCAATACGCCCGGCACGATTGATGCAGATTACAGGGGAGAGATCAAAATCATCATGATCAATTTATCTACCGAACCGCAAACCATCCGGCATGCTGACCGTATTGCGCAAATGGTGATTGCCCCGTTCGTTCAGGCTACGCTTACCGAAGTAGGGGAGCTGACTGATACCGAAAGGGGAACCGGCGGATTCGGGCATACAGGTAAATCCTAATAATGCGTATTACCGGCATATTGATCCTGGCCATATCGGGTCTGATCGCCGTTTCCTGCGGCAGTCAACGCAAAACTGCTTCCTCGATACCCGCACCGTTGCAAAAGGAGATCCTGGCGCAACGGGCGGACAGTCTCTTTTTTGCCGCACAGCGCTCTAAGATGCTCGGGGATTACAAAACTGCCATTACCCAGTATTCCGACTATCTGCGCCTTAACCGCGAAAATGCCGCCGTGTATTACGAGCTGAGCCGCCTCTTCCTCGAAGGGCGCAATGCCCAGTATACACTCGGTTTCGCACGGCGTGCCGCCTCCATGGATTCTTCCAATAAATGGTATCAGCTGGCACTGGCCGAAGCCTTCTCCGTTAACGAGATGTTCGACAGTGCTGCGTATGTATACGACCGGCTGATGGTACTTTCACCGCACGATGATGATCTGCTTTTCAATAAAGGGCTATCCCTTTCCAAAGGCAGGCATTTTTCCGAAGCCCTCCGCATCTTCGACACCCTCGAAGCACGCGTAGGTATCAATGACGAAGTGGTTTTTCAGAAGCAACGCATATACATGCGGCTCAATATGCCTGATGAAGCTGCCTCCGAAGTAAGGCGCCTCATTGCCCAGCAACCGGAAGAACTCCGCTATTGGGGACTCCTTGCAGAGATCTATGAAGCGGTAGACAGGCCGGCTGCCGCCAAAGCAGTCTACGATTCCATCCTCATGATCGATCCGCAGCAGCCACGTGCCCTCATCGCCGTGGCGAATATGGAAAAGAAAAACGGTAATGAGGCACGCTACCGCACTTTCCTCCTGAAAGCATTTAACAACCCTGAGTTCAGTATCGATGAAAAGGTATCATTTGTATATCCCTATCTGCAGATGCTGGAAACCGATACCTCCAAACGCGGAGAAGGTATTATGCTGGCCAACCTGATCGTGGAATCACATCCTGCCGATGCCAAGGCATATGCACTCCGCGCCGATATGTATTCCCAGGCAGATGTGCCAGACAGTGCGCTTATCAATTATCATCACGCGCTTTCGCTGGACTCTACCCGCTTTAGCGTATGGTACCAGCTCATGTACCTTTACTCGCGTACCGATCAGCCCGATTCCCTCCTGCGTGTCAGCAATAAGGTGATGCAGCAGTTTCCCCGGGAGTTCATGGGATATTACTTCAACGGGCTGGCTAACTACTTCAAACAACGATATGATGCCGCAGCCTCTTCCCTAAACGGAGCATTGGGCATCGGCGGCGAAAAACGCTTCGTGGCCGATGTGTATGCCCTTTTGGGTGATACCTATCACGCCAGTGGACTGCATACCCGTAGCGACAGCTGTTACGAGATCGTGCTGGGCATGCGGCCGAAGGATCATATTGTCATGAATAACTACAGCTTTTACCTGTCTATGCGCGGGGAAAAGCTAGATAAAGCGGAGGCCCTCAGCAGAAAGTCCATCGAACTGAAGCCGGATAGTCCGACTTACCTCGATACCTATGCATGGATCCTTTTCCGCATGGGCCGTTACCGTGATGCGCGTGTCTGGATCGAGAAAGCACTCGAGTTCGCCGATGCGCAGCAGGACCCTGACGTGCTGGAGCATTATGGCGACATTCTTTTCAATCTGAACGAAAAAGAGAAAGCCATGCAATACTGGCAGATGGCGAAAGCCAAAGGCGCCAATTCCCACGGGCTTGCCCGTAAGATTGCGGAGCGGCGCTACATCAAAAATATGGACCGTTGAATGGCGGGCACTAAAAATCGTTGAACAGTATCATGAATCGTAAAATAGTACTACCAATTGTTGCACCACTGATCAGTCTGGCATTCTTCTCCTGCCGCTCCACACGGATAACCCGTGCCACCTTCCCGTCAGACAGCACTGCGCCTGTTACCCGTCCTGATTCGGCGGTGAACGGTAAAGCGGCTGCTGAAGCCATGGAAATCCGCGATAAGGTGAAAGCCAACCGTATTACCTATGAATCCTTTACTGCGGATGTGAAAATGGATTTTGAAGACGACCGGGGCAAAAAGGGCAATAACCTCGGCGTGAATATCCGGATGCAGTACGACAGTGCCATCTGGGTGCGCATTGGCGGCCCCCTCAACGTGGAAGGTGCCCGCATCCTCATTACCCGCGATAGTATTAAAGTAACCAACAAGCTGGATGGTACCGTGATGCTCCGCAGTACCAGCGAAGGCCAGGAGCTGATGAAGCTGAATATGAGCCTCACCGAACTGCAGGACCTGATCGTGGGGAACCCCGTGTTCCTTGGTGATTCCGTAGGGCTGGTAGTACGCACGCAATCCATCGTATCCTTCGTATCAAAAATGCAGGACCTGGTAAGCCAGTTCAATGTGTTTGCCGACGATTATTCCGTACAGCAGGTAAAGCTTACGGATGCAGACGGTTCGCGGCCTGTACCCCGGGTGGTAGAACTCACCTATGGCGATTTCCGGACAACAGACGGCCGTAAACTCGCCTTTCAGCGGAAGATTTATGTGGAAGAAAAGAACGTGATGAAGGTGGCGCTCGACTTCCGGAAGATGGAATTCAACAAGCCTGTCAGCTTCCCGTTCCCTATTCCTGCATCCTATACCCGTCAGTAAATACAATTTCGTTGTATATTTAACGTTAATAAACATCACTTCAGAATAATATGATGCAATTGAAAAAGTTCATCCCGCTATTGATTTTGGCACTGGCATTGGCGCCGGGGCTGCTGCATGCGCAGAACCAGAGCCGGGAAGAACTGGAGCGAAGGAAACGTGAGCTGCAGAAAGAAATGGAAGAAGTGCAGGTTATCCTGAAAGAAACGAAGAAATCGAGCCGGGAAAACCTGGGCCAGCTGCGCGCACTCCGTAATAAGATTGACGTACGCTCCCGGATGATCCGTAACATTAACGAAGAGATCAATTTCATCAATGGCGATATCAATTCCGCCCTGCGGGATGTAAAAACCCTCCAGCGCGATCTGGATACACTGAAGGAGCAATACGCCCAACTGATCGTGTCGGCATACAAAAACCGGAGTTCTTATGCATTGCTGAACTTCGTGTTTTCCGCCAAAAGCTTTAATGATGCCGTTAAAAGATATAAGTACCTGCAGCAATACCGCGACTTCCGCCGCCGCCAGGCCGATAATATCGTAGAAACACAGGAACAGCTGCGGGTCAAAGTAAAGAACCTGCAGGATCAGAAAGATAAACGCTCCACTGCCCTCACATCAGAGCAGAAAGAACGGGAAACACTCGAGAAAGACAGGAAGGAGAAAGATGAAGTGCTGAGCAAGCTGAAAGGCCGTGAGAAAGAACTGGTGGCAGATATAGCACAGAAACAGAAAGACCAGAAGAAAGTACAGGACCTCATCCGCGCCGTTATCCGTAAAGAAATTGAGGCTGCCCGTAAGAAGGCCGAAGCGGAAGAGCTGGCCCGCAAGAGAGCTGCAGAGGCAGAGAAGAAACGCAGGGAAGAGGAACGCCAGCGCGCACTGGCTGCAGCCCGCGAAGCTGCTAAAGCCGCTGCAGCAAACAATGCCGCAAACAACAATACTGCCAATAACAACACGGCTGCTCCCACACCAACACCTCCCGCTCCGAAGCCTGAGCCTCCCGCTCCGGCTCCAGAAAAGCCGACACGTGTAGTGAGCGTACTGGAGGCTTCGCCGGAAGCTGCAGCCCTGTCTGAAAACTTTGAGATCAATAAAGGGAAACTCCCCTGGCCTGTAGAGTCCGGTTCCATTATTGGTTTCTTCGGCCCTCAGCGCAACCCGGATATCAAAATCGTGCAGGATAACGACGGTATGATTTTCGCCACCCGCAAAGGTGGCAATGTAAAAGCCTTGTTTAAGGGTGAAGTGCGTATCGTGTTTGCCATCCCTGGCGGTGGGTATGCTGTGATGATCCGCCACGGACAATATTTTACCAACTACGTGGGATTGGGTTCCTTCAATGTGAAAACCGGGCAGCAGGTATCTACCGGGCAGGTGATCGGCACAGCACGTACCAACGAAGAAGAAAGCGCCGGTGTGGTGGAAGTACAGATTTATAAAGGTGACAAGCTCCAGAACGCAAATGGCTGGATCAAACAAAGATAAACGCTGGTATTACGGCAAAAAGAAAGAGCGGCAGGGGTTACCTGCCGCTCTTTCTTTTTTATGCGCTTATACATCAGATGCGTACTGCAGATCGCTGAAGTACAGCATCGTACAGGGCTTCGTATTGCGGTATGATATTATCGATGTGGAAGCGGAGCGCCTGTTCGAGCGCACCTTTACGGAGTGAGGCAAGCAGCGCTTCGTCTTGCAGGATGGTTATGGCATGTGAAGCCATCTGGTCAACGTCGCCAACAGGACTGCTGTAGCCGGTAACACCGTCGATATTGATTTCCGGGAGGCCACCTGCGTTTGAAGACAGTACGGGAACCTGGCTGGCCATGGCTTCCAATGCCGCGAGGCCGAAGCTTTCGTATTCGGATGGCAGGAGGAACAGGTCAGAGATAGACATCACATCTTCCAGCTGCTCCTGTTTGCCCACGAACCGGATATCGTCGCACAGGCCCATTTCACGGCACATGCATTCGATCATGGGGCGGTCTGGCCCGTCGCCCACAAGCAGCAGCTTGGCAGGCATGACATCACGCACCTGTCTGAAAACCTTTACTACATCCGGCACGCGCTTCACTTTCCTGAAGTTGGACACATGCAGGAGGATCTTTTCTCCATTAGGTGCAATAGCCTGGCGGAAATGTGGAAGGTCGCGGCGTTTAAAACGCGTCGTATCCACGAAATTGTAGATCACCGTGATATCCTTTTCGATGGGGAACGATTTATAAGTTTCGTCCCGCAGGTTATTGGATACCGCCGTAATAGCGTCGGATTCGTTGATGGAAAAGGTGACTACGGGAGCGTAGGTCTTGTCTTTCCCCACCAGTGTAATATCCGTGCCGTGAAGCGTGGTGATGAACGGGATATGACGGCCCTGCTTCGCTACGATCTGCTGCGCCATATACGCGGTTGAAGCGTGTGGAATGGCGTAGTGTACGTGAAGAAGGTCGAGTTTCTGATTAAGGATCACGTCTACCATCGTACTGCTGAGCGCACTTTCATAAGGAGGAAAGTCGAACAGCGGATATGTGGGAACCTGAACTTCGTGATAATAAATATTGGCGTGGAACGCATTCAGTCTGACGGGTTGCTGATATGTGATAAAATGTACCAGATGACCTTTGTCGGCCAGGGCCTTGCCCAGTTCCGTCGCCAATACGCCGCTACCGCCATAAGTTGGGTAGCATACAATTCCAATGCGCATCCGAGAAGTGGATTTAATGAGTTGCTAAGGTAAGTATTTTAAAATTAGTTAGCTTTAAAGCCGAAAATCCGGATCTTATCATGATGAAGCCAATTTTAGCAGTCCTGGCCTGCCTTACGGTACAAACCACATGGGCACAGGAGTCCGACTCGCTGACCATCCGCAGGATGGCAGATGAGGTGCTGACCCATAGCACCGCTTACGGGAACTTACGTGTACTCACCAAGCAGATCGGTGGCCGCCTGGCCGGCTCTCCGCAAATGGTGAAAGCAGAAAAGTGGGGCGCTGATGTACTGAAAGCGGCCGGGGCAGATAAGGTATTTACCCAACAATGTATGGTGCCCCATTGGGTACGTGGCGAAAAAGAACAGGCCCGGATCATAAGCCGGCGCCGGGATTTTGTACCGCCGCTCAATATTATCGCACTGGGCAATTCGGTAGGCACGGGAAGCAAAGGCGTTACTGCACCTGTGCTTGAAGTAAGTTCTTTCGATGAGCTGGAAGCCCGGAAGAACGAAGTGAAAGGGAAGATCGTGTTTTACAATTATCCCTTCAACCCCAAATTCATTAAAACCTTTCATAGCTATGGAGATGCGGTGAAATTCCGCAGTCAGGGCCCCAGCCGTGCGGCAAAATACGGTGCGCTGGCCATCATTGTACGGTCTATGAGCCATAGTATGGACAATCATCCGCATACCGGCAGTACCCGTTACAATGATTCTTTTCCGAAGATAGCTGCGGTAGCTATCGGACTGAAGGATGCCGAGCGGCTGAGCAAACGGATTGTAAACGACCCCACCATGCAGGTTTTTCTCCGTACCACCTGCCAGATGCTGCCGGATACCATTGGCCATAATGTAATTGGTGAACTGCGCGGCAGTGAGTTCCCGGATGAATATATCACAGTAGGTGCGCATCTTGATTCGTGGGATAACTGTGAAGGGGCGCATGACGATGGCGCCGGTGTGGTGCAGAGTGTTGAAATCCTGAGAGCATATAAAGCCATGGGGCTTCGTCCGAAGCGGACCCTCCGTGTGGTGCTTTTCGCGAACGAAGAGAATGGGGTACGTGGCGGAGCAAAGTATGCAGAGCTGGCGAAGGAGAACAATGAAAAGCACGTATTTGCGCTGGAAAGCGATGCCGGTGGTTTCACACCGCGTGGCTTTATCATGGAAATGACGGCTGCGCAGCGCGCAAAAGTAAAGAGCTGGACTCCGTTAATGCTCCCGTACGGTTTGTATGACTTCGACGAAGTGGGGTCCGGGGTAGATATTACACCATTGGGCCGTGCGTTCGGAATCCCTATGGCTGAACTTTCTCCTGACTCGCAGCGTTATTTTGATATTCATCACGCCGCATCCGATGTGTTTGAATCCGTGAATAAGCGTGAGCTGGAAATGGGTGCCATTGGCATGGGCGCGTTGATCTATCTTGTTGATAAATACGGTTTATAATCCTGACCATGAAGAAATTTGTACTGATTATTATCGCAATCATCCTGGTAGTATTGGGAGGCTTCTTTTACTACCGGTATTACTTTGTGTTTGGCCGCGGGGCTAAGGCTGGTGAGCTGAATTATTTTGTGGAGAAGGGGTATGTGTGGAAAACGTATGAAGGCCGTTTGATTCAGACAGGCTTTAAACCGCAGAACATGGGTGGGATGCAATCGAACGAGTTCCAGTTCTCGGTGACGGATGAAAAGGTGGCCCAGATGCTGATGAGCAGCAGCGGCAAGATTTTGGAATTGCATTACAAAGAATACCTCGGGGCCTTGCCCTGGCGCGGTTACAGTAATTTTATTGTAGACAGTGTGATCTCAGTGACAGACCCCGGAACGGGCAAACGAACGACATTCTAAGGCAGAAAGCCGGGTGGAAACACCCGGCTTTTTTTATTGGATCAGGTTGAAATCCCTGCCGCATTCCAATATTTCGAAAACTTCTAACCCCATAATACTTTTAGCTTCGAAATTATTCAGCCAGACTGCTTCGGCTTTTCGTCATCCTGCAAACCGCAATACCACGGCATTAGATATCCTTCAATCCCCCCGGCCAACGCTCCCTTGCGGTTTCTGTATTTTCAGGCTAATAAAATCTCAATATTATGGCCATCTTAAATTCTTTAATTCCATTTACCGGCAGGCTCGGTAATATCATTTCCTACCAGCGCAATGGTAAGCACTGTTTGCGCACGGTGCCGGATAAAGTCCGGCAGACGGATAACACCCGCCGCGCTGCGAAGTGGTTCGGCTCTGCCAGCCGTAAAGGCGCCCTTATCCGCAGTGCCTTCGTTCCTGAACTGGACATCCACCCGGATCAGTTCCTCGTAAACCGCCTGAACAGCTACATTGTAAAGGCCGGCAGGAACAACCACGCAGGCCTGGTCAACTTCCGCTTTAATGGACACACCGGTCTCAGTAAGTTCTTCGGACAGCGGCCTGTGTTCTCCAAAGACGGCAAGCTGCACATCCCCCCACAGTCTTTGCCTGTATGTGAGGAAGCCGTTCGCATGGAGATAAAAGTGATCGCCTCCCGGATCGACTTTAGCACCCGTACCGTTACAGGTACAGATACTGCCCGGATCAACATCGATCTGAACCAGCCCCGCCAGCACTTCCATCAGTTCGAAGGCGCAGACCTGTGGGTCAACGTACCCGGTAAAGGCACCCTGGTAGTAGTTGTACAGCTAAAGTTCTTTTGGGAAGATTTTGATATCCGTGACCGGAAGTTCGAAGTAGCAGACATCATTGCGGTTGAGGAAAACCATCCGCAGAAAACACCCCTCACCAAAGCAAAACCCGGTAGGGAACTACCCCTCATACCACCGGCACCTGTCCGTAACACCGCGCCCGCTCAAAACGGGCAGGCCCCCATCCAGCGGGAATAACACACCGCCATAATTGAGAGATTTTGTTATAAGGAATTAATTATCAAACAGTTTGGAACCCAAATCTACCCGGCAGGCCACCCCTCCGCCAGCCATTACCATGGGCCGCAGGCACCCGATCTTCACTTTACAGGCCTGCTATCACCTTCACACCGCCTCCGCATCACATCCGCATCACCTCCGCATCAAGTCCACCTTCTCAACGCACATCCTTGCTGTTTTACCTGTAGTTCCCCCCGAGATGCAATCTGGTTCCCTGCTTCATACCTGCTTCAAATAAGCACGAATAAGCATAGATGAGCTTAGTAAAGCGCTGAGCTAATACAAGTGTATATCCGGATTAACCGAAGGCAGGTTATTGGGGAGTACCCGGCATGAGTAGGCAAATAATGTTTCCGCAGGCTTCGAAAACGAGCCGCATATTAATTGATAAGATGGTTCCTGTCAGGGAAATTACTGTCCGGCGTATAGCAGGAAGATAGCGGGTCTTTTATGGAAATCCTGGTTATCCTTTTTCCATTGTGCAATGGTTTGGGTCCGGATAAATTCAGTAGGCCCGGTGAGGTCGGCAGCCACACAAAGCAGGGTACTGTCGTTGGCGTGCTGGAGTATATCTCGCAGTAGCGGGTTATTACGGTAGGGGGTTTCTATGAAAAGTTGTGTTTGTTTCTTTTGGGCAGAAGTAGCTTCAAGCTCTTTAATGGCCTGCATTCTTTCTAAATTCTTAATGGGCAGGTAGCCGACAAACTGGAAGTTCTGGCCATTCATGCCGGAGGCCATGAGGGCCAGGAGCATGGAGTTGGGACCAACCATCGGCACTACGGCAGCCTGCACCTGGTGGGCAGCTTGCACAATGATGTTGCCGGGGTCTGCCACTGCGGGGCATCCTGCTTCGCTGATCACACCGATAGAGTGCCCTTCCTGAAGGAGCTTGCGGACGAGCGCTGTATCAGGCGGGTTTTGCTTGTTCATAGGGTGGATCTGCAGCGAATCGATGTCAATGCTACGGTCAAGGGCTTTCATGAACCGGCGTGCCGTTCTTTCATCTTCCACGAAGAAAAAACGGAGTTGCCGCACGGTATCAGTGATATACGCAGGAAGACTAAAAAGTGCATCTGCACTGAGAACCGTCGGAATAAGATATAATTTGCCCTTTGTTGACATAGTAATTGATGAATTCCGGCAAAGATAGGTTTTCTAGGCTTCCGTTCCTTCCGGCAGGCGCTGCCGCTGTAAATGGATCGTTGCCGCAATTACTGCATAGCAGGGCGCAAGCAACCATCCCAGAATCGGGATGAACAGAAAAAGGTAGAACACAACCCCATTTCCCAGGGCCATGCCTTTATGCTGACGGATGTACCGGATGCTCTGCACCATTGACCAGCGGCGGCGTTCAAAACTGTAGTCCATCATCGAAAATCCAAAGTAATAGCATTCCACCAACAGGGCTATCAGCGGGGTGAGCCATCCAAGGATAGGAACGAATGCTAATATGGCAAGCACAAGCATCAGGCCCGTCTGGAACAGGAGGTTCCGGAGAGACAGGCGTATTCCCCGCCACAGATCTTTCAGCAGCTGCGCAGCATTAAACGGATAATCTTTCCCCTGCATGATACTCTCCGTTTTCTCAGACAGATATGCGAAAAGCGGGGCGCCTATTATTAAAAACAAATACTTGAAAAAGGAGAAATACATGATGAGGAAAATCATGCGTACAGCAACCCCCACCAGTAGAAAGAGGAAGTTCACAAAGCTATTCTGAAGCCCTTCTATCCACGTTTTCAACGTGAGCAGGTTCAAAGTGTAGTCAATGAACACGCCGGAATAATCCCACACGTAAATGATCCCTGCCACAAACATCAGGCAGTACACAATCCCCGGTATAATGATCCACTTCCACAGGCGGTGTGTTGAAATGAAACGATGGGCAGCTCCGTAAGACTGTATGGCGCCTATAACTTCTCTTAGTGAAAACAACGTTCGCTTTTTTTAGATATGTAGCAAAAAAATGTACTGGAGTATTGCTCAATCAACGGATGGGTCGAACGTAAATTAGTATTATTTTTCAGTATGCCTAAACTGGAACCCGCATTTTATCTCGAAAAAAATGTACTGAAAGTAGCCAAAGCTTTGTTGGGAAAGGTTTTGGTGACAGAAATTGAAGGTGTACGCACCTCCGGGAGGATTGTGGAAACCGAAGCATACAACGGCGCGGCAGACAGGGCATCCCATGCCTTTAATAACCGGCGGACGCAGCGCACCGAAATCATGTTTGGGGAAGGAGGCGCCGCGTATGTTTACCTCTGTTACGGCATCCATCATCTTTTCAACGTGGTCACCAACCTGCAGGAAGTACCGCATGCCGTGCTGGTACGTGGTCTTGAGCCGCTGGAAGGCATTCCGGATATGCTGCACCGCACCGGCAAACAGCGGGTGGATTATACACTCACCGCCGGTCCCGGCAGCCTTTCCCGTGCCCTTGGCATCAGCACCGCCCTTACCGGCCAAAGCCTCCTTGGCAGTCGTATCTGGATAGAAGATGCGCCGGCCATACCACCGAAGGATATTGTAGCCGGTACACGCGTAGGTGTTGCCTATGCCATGGAAGATGCCTACCTGCCCTACCGGTTCTGGATCCGGGGCAATAAATGGGTGAGTAAAGGAAAAGGGCTGGTCAGATAATACAAACGGAACAGCCTGCAAACGAAACAGGCCCTTGCGGGCCTGCTATATCGAAAAAATAGATGAAGTAATGTGAGAGTGGCATCAGAACTTCGGGCAAAGCGTGCCGTTCTTGTTGCTGTCGCCTTTTTTGCCGATATAGATCACGGAAATTTCCATGCCACCACGGTAATTGGAAGCAGGCTTCAGGGTAGATACGTTCATGTCGTAGCTCAACCCTACCTTAAAGCTATTGAACTCAAGGCCCACATAGGGATTCACGGCGTCTTTCAAACGGAACCAGGAGCCTACGTAGAAAATGGTGGGGCTGTCGGGCATATCGTTCAGGAGGAAGCCGTAAGCTGCACCCATCGTGGTTTCTACCGCCTGGTTCTGCCGCATGTAGTGTGCGGATACGTGAATGCGGTTGCCGCCGTTAACAGGGAAGGAGCCGCCGCCATGCACGGTATAGCGATAGCTCAGGCGGTTATTGTTATTGTCAAGGAAAGTTTCTGTAGGCTGTGTGAAGTGATAGTAGGAAGCGCCGAGGTAAATGTTGGACGATTCTCCCACAAGGCCGCTGTACAACAGGCCCACGTTATAATCAAGATAAGAAATGTTAGTGTTGGAAATGGTTTCGCCACTGGGCAGGGATGGGTCGTACCCATTGTCTCCTATCTGCTGCTCAAAAATCAGCTTGCTCTGATCTACCCGCTTCTGCACCAGTGCCATCTGCACGCCAAGTCCTAAAGTGTGGTTGCCTTCCACGTCAAGCCCTTTGTGGTAAGCCGTGCTGGCGGCTATGAAGTTGGAGGTAAGTGCGCCTGCGCCTGTTTTATCGTAGAGGGCAAGTATACCCGCACCCCAGGTGTCTGTATAAGGAATTGAATTCTTTAAAATACCGAAATCCGCTGCCAGCGTACCCGTGATATATGGAGAAGCAATACTGCGCCATTGGCTGCGGTAATTCCCGGATAAACGAAGATCGCCGGAGAAGTACCCCGTAAATGCCGGATTCAGCGTCATCGGAGACGCAAAGAACTGCGTGAAATGCGGATCCTGCGCTTTAACAGGGCTGAATGCATAAAGGGCTATGGTTAATAGGAGTAGTACTTTTTTCATTTCAATACTTCATCGGTTAAAGGCATATAGGGACACTATATAATGCTAAGGTAGAAAATCAATTTTATATTTCAAATTAAATCTATATATATAGCAAGAGGTATTGATACAGATTTAGTTACACACGGCCTGGCTAATTTTGGTTGTTTTTACGATATAGTGCCTGACTTTAGAACGTGAAATCTGAACTTTTGTTACTGCTGCACCTTTTCTCCGAAGGCCAGATCGCCGGCATCGCCCAGTCCGGGAACAATATAGCCTTTGGCCGTAAGCTCATCATCGATATCGCCGGCCCAGATGCTGATATTGGCATCGGAGTGGCGTTGCACGTATTCGATGCCAATAGTACAGGCAATAGCAGTAACGATGTGGATATGAGCAGGTTTGCCGAATTCGGCGATGTGTTCGATGGTTTTTACCAGCGAGGCACCAGTGGCCAGCATGGGGTCTGAGAGGATGAGGACCTTTCCATCCAGCGGCGGACAGGAAACATATTCGAGGCTGATGTCGAAAGAGCCGTCGCGGTTATGTTTGCGGTACGCGGAAACATAGGCATGATCGGCTTTGTCGAAGTAGTTAACAAGGCCCTGGTGCATGCCCAGTCCGGCCCGCAGGATGGTTCCGATAACCGGCTGGTTTTTGAACACCTGCACATGCGCGCTTCCCAGCGGGGTTTCAACTTCCTTGTCTACATACATCAGTGTTTTGCTGATTTCGTAGGCGGCAACCTCGCCCAGTCTTTCCAGGTTACGGCGAAACCGCATCCTGTCTTTCTGGATCACTTCATCCCTTATCTCGCTCATCCACTCGCTTACCAGTGAGTTGGTGTCACTCAGATTGATTATCATAACCGGGCTGTTTTGCGTTCGCCGCCAAAATAGCATTTTTTTCGCTACCGGGCAGCTTTTTCCCGCCCGATAACATTATTCCGGGCGGCAGTGTCCCTCAATACCACCGGCTGTTTGGTCATCTTTTAGTGCCTGCTCTCCCCCGTGCGCTACGTAAGCGGATAAACGGAAGTGCACCCGTCAAACGGCAGTTTTCCGGACACAGACTGTCAATGATCTGCCTGCCGCTGTTACCTTTGGGGGCCGGTAATACGGAATAAGTGGTCTTGGTTCTTCTTAATACGCAGATAATTGGGTATCCTTTCACCACCACTTCCTGCAGGTAGTGTGCCCGTGCTTCCAGAGATACTTTCAGCACGGTATCCTGCTTACTGAACGTTTCCCTGACAATAGTATACCCGATATATTGGAATTTCAGCCCGTATTGCTTTTTCGCTTTGACTTTCAACAAGGTAAAGCGTCCGTTAACATCCGTAACCGTGCTATTGGGAGCGCCCGGGATAAGGACTGATACCCCGGCCAGCGGTTCATCCGTTGCCGCATCAATGACAGTACCGGTAACACAGATCGTTTTCTGGGCCGCAAGCGCACCGCTGATTAGCAGAAAGGCGCAACACAGGAAGAAGCGTTGCATAGGCGGGAGGTTTGTTAACCCCATGATGCATATCATCCCCCCAATTCCATAAAATAAGCGGGCCTTCCATTATCTTTGACCAAATTTTATGAAATGGTATATCACGTAATCGGTTTAATGTCGGGCAGCTCGCTGGATGGTTTGGATATTGCGTATGCGGAACTTACGGAAGTGAGAGGGCAATGGTCTTACCAGATCCACGCAGCGGAATGCATTCCGTATGCCGATGAACTGAGAACCTCCCTGCGAGACGCTATCCACATGAACGCCCGTGATTACCAGTTGCTCCATACCGCTTTCGGCCGGTTTACCGGTGAGCAGGTGAACGCTTTTATCGAGCGGAACGGATTGAACCATAAGATCCATTTCATCGCATCGCACGGGCACACCACTTTCCATATCCCCGAACAACGGACCACGGCCCAGCTGGGCGACGGGGCTTCCATCGCCGCGGTAACCAGCCTCCCGGTCATTACCGATCTCCGTGCCATTGATGTGGCGCTGGGCGGCCAGGGTGCCCCCATCGTACCCATCGGTGAAAAATACCTCTTCCCCGACTTTGCTTACCTGCTCAACCTGGGCGGAATCGCCAATATCTCTGCCAAAAACGGCGAAGCTTACCAGGCTTTCGATATCTGTCCGGCTAACCGGGTGCTGGATTCACTGGCACAGGGGCTGGGTAAAGCCTACGACGAAAACGGCAGTCTTGCTGCCGGCGGTGTGGCAGATGAAGCGCTGCTTGCTGCCCTCAATGCCCTGCCTTACTACGCACTCCCTTCCCCCAAATCGCTCGCGAACGATTTCGGTACCGATACTGTGCTGCCATTGATAGCAGGCCATACGCTTTCCGTTCAGGGCAAGCTGCGCACTTATGTGGAACATATTGCCACACAGATAGAAGCATCCGTAAAAGGGCTGGGACTTCCCACCCAGGGCACCCAAATGCTGGTTACCGGCGGCGGTGCTTTTAACCGCTTCCTCATCGAAACCATCGATGCCCGCCTCGATCCGCTGGGGATCACCCTGGTAGTGCCGGACGAGCAAACGGCCGCTTACAAGGAAGCCCTTGTAATGGCACTCATCGGTGCACTCCGCTGGCGTCAGCAGCCTAATATCCTCTCTTCCGTTACCGGTGCTCCGCGCGATAGTGTGAACGGTGCCCTTTGGGTAAGTGAAGACTAGGCCTGCACCAATTCCGTAAATGAAAAGTTATCTCCGTCGAAAAGCCCTCTGTCGCTGAGTTTCAGCCGTGGGATGACGAGCAGCGCCATGAACGATAAGGTCATGAAAGGCGCGTCCAGCGTGCTGCCGAGGGCTTTTGCCGCTTTATCGAGCTGGCTGTAGCGGCGTGCGGTATCGTAACCGTCGCCTGCGCTCATAAGGCCTGCAACGGGCAATGGCAGGATATATTCCTTATCTCCGTCGATCACACAAATGCCGCCTTCCGCACCAATCAGCGCGTTCACCGCGCGGCACATGCTTTCATCATCGGCCCCTACGGCAATGATGTTGTGACTGTCGTGTGCAACGGTGGAGGCAATAGCGCCGGAGCGGAGGCCGAAGCGGTGAATGAAGGCACAGGCGGGTGGAGCGTCCTGGTAGCGGTTAACTACGGCGATCTTCAGTACATCCTGAGAAACATCGCTGTTGAGGAGGCCGTTTTGTGCCCTGAGTTGAAAGGTAAGGGGCTGGGTGATGAGCTGCCCGTCCAGCGCTTCAATCACTTTAACGTTGCAGGTATCTGCCGGGGCGGGGATGTGGAAATCTGCTCCCTGTTTGGCGGTGCAGCGGAACCGGTTGATAGGCTCCACAGGTACGGCAGCAATGAGGGTTTTACCTTTTGCCGCTACCTGCCTGCCACCGATCCATGTTTCGAGGATATTAAAATCGGTAAGATTATCTGCGATAATGAAATCTGCCGGGTCTCCCACGCGGAGCAGTCCTGCCGGTATGCCGTAATGCACTACGGGATTGATGCAGGCTGCCTGCAGGATGTTGTACAGGTTGTGCCCTTTGGCAAGGGCCCTTTTCACGAGGAGGTTGATATGCCCTTCTTCGAGATTATCAGGGTGCTTATCGTCGCTGCAAAACATCACGCGTTGCGGATGGGTGGATATCAGTGGTTCGAGGGCTTCGAAATTGCGGGCGGCGCTGCCTTCACGGATGAGGATATGCATGCCTGCGGCAAGTTTGTCGAGCGCTTCTTCCAGGGTGAAGCATTCATGGTCGGTAGAGATGCCTGCGGCAGCGTATTGTGCGGCAAGGCTGCCACGGAGTCCGGGGGCATGGCCGTCTACCGGTTTGCCGTATTGCTTCGCTGCTGCGATCTTTTGCATTACTTCCGGATCTTTGTGTAGCACACCGGGGAAGTTCATCATTTCTGAGAGGTAGTAGATATCGGGCCTTTGCAGCAACCGGTTTACCCCGGCTGCATCAATGGCATCGCCTGCAGTTTCGAACACTGTGGCGGGAACGCAGGAGGGCGCGCCGAAGCAGAAGCGGAATGGTACCTGCCGGCCATTATCGAGCATGAATTCCACGCCTTTTTCGCCGCATACGTTAGCGATCTCATGCGGGTCGGATACACTGCCCACCGTACCATGAACAACGGCCATACGGGCAAATTCTGAAGGTACCAGCATGGAGCTTTCCACATGTACATGGGCATCGATGAAGCCTGGGAGGATGTAGCGGTCGGGTACCGGGCCTGTGGCCGGCTTAACAGCGGTTATTCTGCCCTCTTCCATTGAAACAACAGCGGGAAAGGTTCTTCTGCCGGGGATGTCTACAACATGCCCTGCAATGTGCGATGCGTTCATCCGGCTAAACTCGTGAAAAACTGTTAAAACCGCGTGAAATGATTTTGCCAGTTCCCCGGAAAAGATACATTTGTAGTCTATTCGTCTATCATTTAAAATCCTCATCAATGAAAAGATTCCTCGGGTTAGCCATTACCATAGCCCTTTCCGGAGCAGCCATCAGTACACAGGCCCAAACGGCCGACGAGATCATCGCCAGGCACCAGGCAGCAATGGGCGGCGATGCCAAACTGAAATCCCTCAAGTCATTATATTCCGAAGGTACCATGTCCGTTCAGGGCATGGATTTCCCTTTCAAAATCACGGTGCTCAGTAATACCGCCATGCGTGTGGAGTTTGAAGCCATGGGCACAACCAACATCCAGGTGGCTACTACCACCGGCGGATGGTTCCTGCTCCCGGTTCAGCAACAAACCGAGCCGGTAGATGCCAACCCCGATGATATGAAAGACATCGGTTCCGAACTGGACCTCGAAGGCGAACTGGTAGATGCCAAAGCAAAAGGCCATACCGTGGAACTGGTAGGTAAAGATGCCACCGACGGGCCGGAGCAATACAAGTTCAAGCTTACCCGTAAGAACGGTTCCGTAGCACATTACTTCATCGATCCCACCACTTTCTACATCACCAGGCGTGTTACCACAGGTAATGTACAGGGGCAGGAAATGACGCTGGTAACCAAGCTGAGCGATTACAAGAAAACCAGCGATGGCTATTTCTATGCAGGAAAGATTGAGCAATCACCCATGGAAACAGTTGTTTTACTGACCAAGGTAACGGCCAACCCACCGGTTCCGGAAAGTACTTTCCAGAAGCCGGCCGCGAAATAACCGCAGCTGCAGCATAAAAAAACCGCCCGGAAGCGAAAGCCCCGGGCGGTTTTTTTATGCGGTTACGTTATTGGTAACGGCCCAGCATCTCCGTTGCTTCGCGCTGAATCCTGTCTGCCAGATGCTGCGGAGCAATCACTTTCACACGGCTTCCGCTGCTGAGGATGAGCATAACCAGTTCATGGTTTACCACGATCCGGAGGCGCACCCTGCACTCTTCTTCATTATCAGTTATGATTTCCTGGGAGGCGTGCATGGGTTGCGTTTTCACGTATTTGCCCTGCAGCGGGGTGTAAGAGAGTATGATCTCTTCCGGCTCTCCTTCTGCTACGGTAATGCCGATGGCGTTCTTGAAATAGGCGGCGTCGTCGAAGTTTTTGGCATCGAACTTATCGTTGGTGGGCCAGTGCTTCACGATACGGTCGAGGGCAAAGGTGAGCACGGTGCCGCCTTTGGCTTTCTGGCTTTTGCCGATGAGGTAAAAGCGGTGGTTGTATTCGCGGAGATGGTAAGGCTCCACCCAATGTTCTTTAGGCTCGGTGCGGTCGAAGGTCTGGTAGGCGATACGGATTACTTCGAGGTTCTTGATAGCGTCCACGATCTCGGGGATCAGTTCGGCACCTTTATATTGCGCACCGCGACTGAACTTAACCAGTCCCTTATTTTCGAGATCCTGGCGGTTCATCTTCACACTGGCGGCTATTTTGAGAATAGCATCTTCGAAGCGCTGGATAACGGGCAGGCTGCGGAACTGTTCGAGGATGCCGATCGCTACTTCCAAGCCCTGGAGGTCGGCTTCGTCGATAGGACTGTTGCCGATAGAGTAGTTCTCGTCTTCATATTGATAAACGCGGGAGCTGCGGTTGTATACGATGGGAGCAAAGTAGTTCAGCTCGGGATCGTTGCGCATATCCTCGATATCTTTCTGGATGGTGCGTACAGCGATGGTTTTGTCCATTTTCTCCGACACGAATTCCACGAGGTTCTCGAGGCTGGGCTTGGGGAGGCGCTTGTTGCGGAGGCGCTCGTCGAGCCAGCGGTAACGGGAAAGGGCGTCTTTGTTCTTGGGCATGTTCGGATATTTTTCGGGATAAAAATAAAACATTTTCACTACGCATATCCCATGCGCAGGCCCCGGATACTTTTGTATTGTTATCAATATCCAAACTATGAGAAAGGAATCAGTAACAACCGCAGCCCATCTGGAAGCCACAGCCATTAAGGTAGGACAAATAATCCTGGACGACTCGCATTATCTCACCTGCTGGGGGTATTTGCAAACGCCTGAAGGATGGCGGAAGTGCGACTTCGTAACCAATTACGATGTGCTGAACACCATGCTCCGTGCTATCGAGGATAAGAGTGAAGCGGTGCAGATGGCCATTGTGCAGAAGCTGGAGCATATGGAGCAAATTCCCGAGATCATTGATTTTGAAGCCCAGCTGGGCGAAGCCGTATTGTTCGACAATATCGCTTTCCGCCTGGAGCGCCCGCAGTTCAGTAGCGGTGACTGGGCCGATTACACGAATGATGATTGTTATTACATCCGTCAGGCCGAGCCGGTAACCCCTGCAGAAGCGTATGCCCGTGGCGTTGAAAACTGCATGAATGCGCTGGGTAAGAGCTACGAGCTGTACCTCGGTTACCTGGAGCTGGAATTCGATGAGGATGCTGCCCGTAAACAGGCCGATCTGACAGACGATATGAAATATACCCTGGCTTACTACGCATACCGCCAGACCGGAGAAAATAAATAAGAATTTTTGGGGAAGACAGGGCGCTGTACCCTCCGCTATTCGCAGTGATCCTGATCTTCCCTGCTATCCGTTCGTTTGAAAACCCTTTGTTCGGCATCATCCATTGTAACCCCAAAGTACCGCGGAAAGCGCGGGCTGTTTATCCCGAAACCGGCGAAAAGCACCGGCCACCCGGCCTTTCGCTCCTATTGTTAACCCGAAAACAGGCCTGTTGCCTGAGTTAACCCACAGATGCGGACTGTTGAAAGAACAGCCCTTCATCCATTGTTGTCTCCCGGCGGCGCTGCATTTAGCTACTGCCGCAGTTTTGCCTGATGTGAGCACCGGAGGCGGGCTATTGATCCCCAATAGCCGTAAGCCAACCTTCCGGGCGATTAACCCGGCGGCGGCCCCCGCATTTTCTAATGCGGGGCCGTCCGCGAGGCAAAATGTTCTCCCGGAACAACCTTCACTACCCCAAACTTTTCCCAGACATACATACCGACAAATTTCCCCCGGCAAACGGTCTCGTCCCTGAACCCTATACCTGTTATTCCCGCTCATTTTCCCGTGGGTGGCAGCGGCTGCTACTGCCGTTTTCACCGGAACAGGCTCGTTCTCCAGGCCTGTTCCGGCCGCCACCTGCTTAAAATCTCATTAAACCATAAAAAAAATACCTTAAAGTCTATAAAAATTGTAGGAAAATGGTATTTTTGAATTCCTTAAAGAGGAAAAATATGAGTTTAAGATTAGGGGACGCTGCTCCCAATTTCACCGCAAAAACCACCATTGGAGAAATCAACTTTTACGAATATCTCGGCGACAGCTGGGGCATCCTTTTCTCCCACCCTGCAGATTTTACCCCTGTTTGCACTACCGAACTCGGTAAAACTGCCCTTCTCAATGGAGAGTTCTCCAAGCGTAACGTGAAAGTGCTCGCACTTAGCGTAGACCCGCTGGATAAACATAAAAGCTGGATCGGAGATATCAACGAAACGCAGAACTGCCTCGTTGAATTCCCAATTATTGCTGATGAAGATAAAACGGTGGCCAATCTCTACGATATGATCCACCCCAACGCTTCCGAAACTTTCACCGTGCGCTCCCTCTTTGTGATCGGGCCGGATAAGAAAGTGAAACTGACAATCACTTACCCCGCCTCCACCGGCCGCAACTTCCATGAAGTGCTCCGCGTGATCGACTCCCTGCAGCTGACGGCCAACTACAGCGTGGCTACCCCGGCAGACTGGAAAGATGGTGAAGACGTGATTGTGGTGCCTGCCGTGAAAACGGAAGACATCCCGGCTAAATTCCCGAAAGGTCATAAAATCATAAAGCCTTATCTGAGAACAACACCGCAGCCTAATAAATAATCTGACGTATCTTTGCCGCGAAACGGGAACTTCCGTCTCAACCTGCGAAAGCAATTCTCTTCCGGCAAGGAAGTAAAAATATTGGAGAACGAAACCCGCAACATTCATGGTTGCAAGTATCTTACTCCTTACTGTTTTTTTTAATGGTTGGTTTTTGATTTTACGAAACGGGGATTTTTCCCCGTTTTTTTGTGCCCTGCCCACCCACCAAAAAAAGAGGCTGCCTGCCGGCAACCTCTCCAGAATATCGTAAATAAGTCTTTTTTACTGCTGCCGAACCCGGCGCCTGTCTTCCACCATGCCATTAAAATCATTAGGCTCAATGGTTTGTGTACGGATGGAGGTGGTCATCATCTCACGGCCGTTCGTCATGAGTGTAGGTACAGAAGAAATACGCCCGCCGGTAACACCGGAGTTGATGAAGCTGAGCGCTGCTGCGATGCAGGTTTCCTGCGGGTCCCCGAAATCACGGGTTACATTGTCCTGCGCAGATACGTCGGGCGTCATACCGGCGTAATAGTCTCCCTGCCCAAGGGCGTTTTTGCTGGAAAACTGGGCCATATATACCGTAAACTTATCAATCCCAATGGCGAAGAAGCCTACCGGCTTGCCATAGGTTTTGCTGCCTACCGTGCGTACCGTAACGTTACCCGGCCATGCTTTTAATGAGTTGACGGTCAGCTCACTGGCCGATGCCGAACTACCCGATACGATGAATACGATCTTTTTGACACCGGTTAACGGACCGGCTTTCTCAAACTGGAACGTGTTGCCCGCTTCAGTAAAATCGAGGTCTGCATAAGTAAGGGCCTTACCGTTCTGGTACACCTGCTGATAATTGGCGTCCTGGTAAGGGATGGTTTTGAGGATGGGGGCTTTATCGTTGCGCACCAGCTCATTATACACCTGTTTATACATCACTTTTCCCTGCAGGGCCGATGGGGCCAGGAGGTTCATGAGGAATTCTGCGGTAGAAACGTACCCGCCGCCATTGTACCGGAGGTCTACCACCACTGCGTTCACCCCTGCTGCGTTGAAGTCGGCAAATGCTGTATTCAGGGAGGTTTGTGCTACGCTCTGGCGGGTAAAGTGCGCGAGGGCAAGGTATCCGGTTGTATTGCCGCTCTGGGTGGGGAACACTTTCCAGGTTACCACGGGGTCGCTTTTGTAAGCGGTTTTGGTAAGGGTGGCCGTGATGGCTACCGTTGGATTGTCTGGCCGGTAGAATTTAAGTTTAGCCCCGTTGCTGTTCATCAGCGCAGTGGCCGCAGAAACGGTAGCTGTAGCGGGTGCATCATTCACCTCGGTGATGAGACTGCCACGGGTGAGGCGGGCCAGGTCTGCCGGAGAGCCTTTTTCCACATTGCGTACGTAGAGATAAGCTTTGGGGTCGCCTCCGAAGGTCACTACCACGGGTATCAGGCCAAGATCGTTACCGTCACCTTCGAGGTTAACCGCCGCTTTAATACCCCGCATGAGGTTGCCTTTCTCCACATAGGAGAATTTGGCGCGGGAAGGGCTGGGTGTGTAGTATTCAAAAGGCTGGCCGGTTGCCGGGTCGGTTTTCAGCTGGGTGATTTTGTACAATGCATTGCTAAGACTGTTGAAGTCATCATCTCCCGCATATTGCCTTGGGTTGAAGGCATCATATGAAGGAATGGCATCGTACCAGAGGTATGTTTCTTTTGCGTAGAGATACAGGGAATCGAGGCTTAGCTGCAACCTGGTGCCCGTAGTGGGCGTGGGGTTGCCGCCGGATGGGGATGGATTGCCGCTTTTTTTACAGGCAGCGAAAGCCGCTATCCAAATGAAGGCGGCAGCTGCGATCCGGAGCTTAATCATATATGCAAAGCAGTTTGTCAGTAATTTACGCGAAAACACCCAAATGTTGCCACATTCGGGTGTTAACGTATAGTAAAACGGTAAAATCGCTGAATTAGTTGCCCTGCGGCTTTTTATGTTTCCGCAATTGCTGCAGCAAAGCCTGAAAGTCTTTGGGCAGCGGGGCTTCCAGTTCTACAGGAGTGCCATCCGGACCGGTAAATTTCAGTTTCCAGGCATGCAGGGCAAGGCGCTGGAGCAGGGGGCGTTCTTCTTCGGTGAATTTGCCCAGCCTGAACTTCTTTTTGATAGCGGAAAGGAGGATGGGGGTGGCAGTGCCATACAATTCGTCTACTGCAATCGGGTGACCGAGAGATTTCATATGCACGCGGATCTGGTGGGTACGGCCAGTATGGATCCTGAACTTTACGAGGCTGTACAGGGTATAAGCTTCCTGTACTTCATAATCCGTCAGCGAAGGGCGGCCCTTGGCATTGGTAACCATTTTGCCGCGCTGCACCGGGTGTTCCATGATCCCTGCGTTCACACTGCCCGATTCCTGTGCCAGCTCACCATTCACGATACCCATGTAATACTTCTCCACGTCCCGCGATTCAAAAAGCTGGGACAGGTATTTATGGGACGTTTCATGTTTGGCGAACAGTACGAGTCCGCTGGTATCACGGTCGATCCGGTGTACGGTGAAAATCTGGCCATATTTCTTTTTCAGGAGTCCTGAAAGGGATAACAGCTCATTGTCGTGCCGGTCGGGGATGGTCAGCAGGCCCGAAGGCTTGCTGACCGCCACAAAATCATCGTTCTCGAATATAATGAGAGATTCAATTCGCATGTTGCGCAGCCGTTATTTGAAGTGTTTGAGCAGGATCACTTCCTTCTCGCTGAGGAAGCGCCATTTGCCGCGGTTGAGGTTCTTTTTGGTAAGGCCGGCGTACATCACACGATCCAGTTTTTCCACGCGGTATTCGAGGTGCTCGAATATCCGGCGTACGATGCGGTTCTTACCGCTGTGGATCTCGATACCGATCTGCGATCTGTCTTTAGTATCTACCCAGGCCAGGCTGTCAACAGATGCAAATCCGTCTTCCAGCTCCAGGCCCGCGAGGATGCGGTCGAAGTCGGCTTTGGTAAGGGGTTTATCCAGCTCTACGTGGTAGATCTTCTTGATGTTGTGCTTGGGATGCGCCAGTTTCTGCGCCAGCTCACCATCGTTGGTAAGCAGCAGCAGGCCGGATGTATTACGGTCGAGGCGGCCTACAGGGTAGAGGCGTTCTTCGGCTGCATCTTCCACCAGCTCCATTACCGTCTGGCGGCCTTCCGGATCATCGGTAGTGGTGATGTATCCTTTGGGTTTGTTCAGAAGTACATACACGAGGTTTTTCTGGATGTGGATGCGCTTATCGTTCAGTTTCACGGCTTCTTTACCGGTTACTTTGAAAGCAGGCTCCACAATCACTTCACCGTTCACGGTCACTTTACCTTCCTTGATATAATCTACTGCCTTGCGGCGGCTGCAAATACCGCAATGGGCGATGAATTTATTGAGGGGCATATCGCCGCCTTCCAGTTCGGCCGCGGGTGCCTCTACTGCTATACGCTTGCGGGTACTCTTGGGCTTGTTGGATTTGGAACCGTGGATGGCTGCCTTACGCTCGCTTTTACGCGGACGGGGCTTATCACCACGAAGCTCCTTGTAAGACTTCTCGTCATGGATTTCACCGAATGACTGGTCTTCCACGATATCTTTCGGATCTTTAGGCTTGCTTTTGCGGGAGCGGAGTTCCTTGAAGGGTGCTCCATCTGAGAAGGCGTGCTGGAAGAGCTTATCACCGGGTTTTACTTCGCGTTCCTTTTTGATCTTGGGATCGCGGTCGCCATCAGTTTTGGCGTTTTTATCGAAAGGCTTACCTTCTCTTTTAGCGCGGAAAGGTTTGTCACCTTCTTCACGGGGGCGGAAGGGTTTATCACCAAAAGGTTTCCCTTCTCTGTCGCCGTAAGTGCGTTTGGGTTTATCTCCGTAAGGCTTATCGTCCCGGTCGCCACCGAAGGTGCGTTTGGGCTTATCGCCAAAGGATTTGTTGTCTCTGTCGCCGTATGTGCGTTTGGGTTTATCACCGTAAGGCTTGTCGTCCCGGTCGCCACCGAAGGAGCGTTTGGGCTTATCGCCGAAGGATTTGTTGTCTCTGTCGCCGTAAGTGCGTTTGGGTTTATCACCGTAAGGCTTGTTGTCCCGGTCGCCGCCGAAGGAGCGTTTAGGTTTATCGCCGAAGGGCTTGCCTTCTTTATCGCCACCGAAGGTTCTTTTGGGTTTGTCGCCGAAGGGTTTACCTTCTTTGTCGTCCCTGTCGCGGAAGCTTTTACCTGCCGGTCTGGAATCGCCGGATCGGGGAGCTGCTTTGCCGCTTTTGTTTTCCTTGAAAGGGGAGAAGCCTTTACGGGGCGGTCTGCTTTGTTTCATGTGTTATGATTGTTTGCTGCATTCCTGCAGTATGTTTTATGCTTTGTTGGCCAGTTGTCCGCAGGCAGCGTCAATGTCTTTGCCGCGGCTTCTGCGCAGGCGGGCATTCACGCGGTTTTTGCCGAGGTATTCCATGAAAGCGGCCACTTTCTCTTCGGAAGGCTTGCGGAATTGTGCTTTATCGATCGGGTTATACTCGATGATATTCACCAGGTCTACAGGCACCTGCCGGTAAATTTTGATCAGTTCGTCGGCATCTTTCAGGGAGTCGTTAAAGTCCTTGAAGAGGATATATTCGAAGCTGATTTCGTTTTCGGTGGCTTTGTAGAAGTAGTTGAGGGATTCCACGAGCACTTTCAGGTTGTTGGAATCGTTGATCGGCATGATCTCGCTGCGTTTCTGATCGTTGGCGGCGTGGAGGGAAAGGGCGAGGTTGAAGCGCACTTTATCATCTCCCAGCTGTTTGATCATTTTCGCAACGCCGGCGGTGGATACGGTGATCCTTTTGGGGCTCATGGCCAGCCCGTCGGGCGAAGTGATCTTTTCTATGGATTTCAGGACGTTGGCGTAGTTGAGCAGCGGCTCACCCATACCCATATACACGATATTGGTCAGCTTTTTCCCGGCAGTTTCCATGGATTGCTGATTGATGAGGGCTACTTCGTCGAAGATCTCATCAAAATCGAGGTTCCTTTTACGGTCCATGAAGCCGGTAGCGCAGAATTTACAGCTGAGGCTGCAGCCTACCTGGGAGCTTACACAGGCGGTCTGACGGGTGGAAGTGGGGATGAGGACGCCTTCTACGAGGTGCCCGTCGTGCAGTCTGAAGCGGCTTTTAATGGTGCCATCTTCACTGGTCTGGGTGGCGTCCACTTTTACGGACGGGAAGCTGAATCTTTCTTCCAGGGAAGCCCGGAGGGGTTTGCTCAGGTTGGTCATGGCTTCGAAACCTGGTGCCTGTTTGGCCCAGATCCACTCATAGACCTGCTGGGCACGGAACGGTTTTTCCCCCATCTCTCCAAATACCGCTTTCAATTGGGGGAGAGTAAGTTCCCTGATATTTTGCTTCCTCGTCATCCGGCAAAGGTACGTCCGATTTTCGGATTGGAGAATTGTAGATTCGTTTGTGTAGCTGGTTATCCGGCCCGGAAGACATAAATTCGCATTTCTTAACCATTCACCCATGCAAACTGCTTATATAGCGGACGCGGTCCGGAGTCCTATAGGCCGCTATGGTGGCGCTTTAAGCACCGTCCGGCCCGATGATCTCCTTGCCCTCATGTTGCGCTCGCTCCTGACGCGGAACCCTTCCCTCGACCCCGCGGCTGTGGAAGATGTGATCGCCGGCGCCGCCAACCAGGCCGGGGAAGACAATCGCGACGTGGCCCGGATGGCTGCCCTCCTTGCAGGGATGCCCGTTTCCGTTGCCGGTAACACCGTTAACCGCCTCTGCGCCTCTGGTCTTCAGGCCATTATGGACGCTGCCCGGGCCGTTATGGTTGGGGAAGGAGACGTTTACATGGCCGGCGGCGTAGAGAGCATGACCCGCGCCCCTCTCGTAATGCCTAAGGCCGACGGGGCCTTCAGCCGCAAAACCGAAATCTACGACTCCACCATCGGCTGGCGCTTCACCAATAAGAAGCTGGCAGACGTGTATTACCCCTTCTCCATGGGGGAAACCGCCGAAAACGTAGCCCGCGAATGGAAGATCTCCCGGGAAGATCAGGACCTTTTCGCCTTCGAAAGTCAGAATAAATACAGGCAGGCCCTCCTGTCGGGCATCTGGCAGGATGAGATCATTCCTGTGGAGATCACGCCCAACAAGGAAGATAAAGTGGTTTTCTCCAAAGATGAGCACCCCCGTGAAACTACCCTCGAGAAGCTGGCGGGACTCCGCCCGGCATTCGCTAAAGACGGGTCGGTAACAGCGGGTAACTCCTCCGGCATTAACGACGGTGCTTCGGCCGTGCTCATCGTTTCTGAAGCCGCCCTTAAGCGCTTCAACCTCACACCCATTGCCATGATCCGCGGGATGGCCGTTGCCGGGGTAGACCCTGCCATTATGGGCATAGGTCCCGTTCCGGCCACTGTTAAAGCCCTTACCCGTGCCGGTATCCGTGCTGCTGACCTTGACGCAATAGAGCTGAATGAGGCTTTCGCTTCCCAGGCGCTGGCCTGCATCCGCGAGCTAAAGCTGGACCCTTCTAAGATTAATCTGAACGGTGGCTCCATCGCCATAGGCCATCCGCTGGGCTGCAGCGGTGCCCGCATCACCACCACCCTTTTGCACGAAATGAAGCGCCGCGCCGGTGTTAAGTACGGCCTCGCTACCATGTGCGTAGGCGTAGGGCAGGGTGCAGCTGTTGTTTATGAGAAAGTATAGCTCCGGAACATCCGGGCTACTCCCCATACCCGGTCCTGCCGGCACTCCAATCCGGCAGGGCCATTATTTGAACCATGAACAGGTCTAATTACGCCCTTGGCTACGCCATGGCCCTTATGGGTGCCATGATGTTCAGCGCAAAGGCCATCTACGTAAAGCTCATCTACCGTGTGGAAGCCATAGATGCCATTTCGATGCTGGCGCTGCGTATGGCTTTTTCCCTCCCTTTTTACATCGCTACGGCCATCTACCTCTACCGGCGTACAGACAATGTGAAGCTGACCCCCAAACAATGGGGATGGGTTGCGGCCCTGGGATTGCTGGGGTATTATATCAGCAGCCTGCTCGACTTTATGGGACTGGCTTATATTTCTGCCGGCCTCGAACGGCTCATCCTTTTCCTCTACCCCACCTTTGCCCTGCTCATAGGAGCCATTGCCTTCAAGCGGAAGGTTACCCGTACGCAAATGATAGCACTGAGCATTGCTTATGCCGGTATGCTGGTGGTGTTTGTGGGAGATGTGCAGCAGGACTGGAACCCGGGAATGATAACAGGGTGTTTACTGGTACTGGGCTGCGCCGTTACTTATGCATTTTACATTGTGGGTGGCGGTGAGGTGATCCCGAAAGTGGGATCGGTGAAGTTTACGGCCTATGCGCTGTGCTTCGCGTCTGTAGGCATATTCGCGCAATACTTCGTGACCCATGGGGTGGAGGTGCGGCATTTCAGCGGGGAAACCTACTGGCTGTGCTTTCAGATGGCCATTGTATCTACCGTTATTCCAACTTTCCTCACCAGTGAAGGCATCCGGAAGATAGGATCGGGTAATACGGCGATCGTAACAAGCATTGGGCCGGTGGCAACAATTGTGCAGGCGTATATTTTTCTGGGAGAGCCGGTCACCTGGGAACAGCTGGCAGGTACTGCACTGGTGCTGATGGGGGTATTGATGATCGGGAGGAAGGGGAAATAAAAAAAAACGAGCGGTAGACTTACATCTTACCGCCCGTTCATGGCAAGCAAAAAAAGGGCATTACAAACAAATCTGCTTTTCCGTCATCATCTTCCGGAGATTGATCAGTCCGTACCGCATACGGCCAAGGGCGGTGTTGATACTCACCTGCGTGAGGTCCGCTATCTCCTTGAAGCTGAGGTCCGCATAATGGCGGAGGATAATTACTTCGCGCTGTTCTTCGGGCAGGAGGTCGAGCATGCGGCGCACATTATGGTGGCTTTGCCGCGTCATCATCGCCTCTTCGGCACTGGGTTCACTGAAGTTCAGCACATTGAAAATATCTTTATCGTCGCCGGTTTTGATGACCGGGGTACGTTTAACTTTCCTGAAATGGTCTACACAAAGGTTGTGCCCTATGCGCATGGCCCAGGGTAAGAACTTCCCTTTCTCAGTATATCGTTCTGCACGGATGGTATCAATGATCTTGATGAAGGTGTCCTGAAAGATATCCTCAGCAAGGAAAGTGTCTTTTACGAGCAATACGATGGAAGTGAAAAGTTTGTCCTTATGACGGTAAACCAACTCTTCCAGAGCAGAAGAATGGCCTTTTTTAAACAGCGTGATGAGTTGCTCATCGTTCAGCTTGTACATTACTTGCATATACGTCTACCAATAGCGGTTAGTAAATAGTACGGACTTAATCGTCAGTAGGTTGTTTAGTAGCGTAAAAGTTGAGCTATAATGTACTGTTTAAGTGATTGAATTTGTAACCGGGATTATCAGGTATAAGAAGTCGGTCAATGCAAATATAACGGAATAGTTGAATAAAACAACAAGCTTCCTGTAAAATAACCGTTAATGCGTACATTTGTAATCCTTATGTGCGCAAAAGTAAAATCCAAGGAAAAAACCATTGAACGTGAACCAGTTATAGCTCCTGATCATATCTACATTAAGGGGGCGAGGGTGCATAATCTCAAAAATGTCAGTGTTTCCATACCAAGGAAGCAGCTGGTGGTAGTAACCGGCGTAAGCGGCTCGGGAAAGTCGAGCCTCACGATGGATACCCTCTATGCCGAAGGCCAGCGCCGATACGCGGAAAGCCTCAGTGCATACGCACGCCAGTTCCTCATGCGGATGAACAAACCCGACGTGGATTACATCAAAGGCATCTGTCCCGCCATCGCCATCGAGCAAAAAGTGGTAACGCGCACGCCCCGTTCCACCGTAGGCTCCATGACGGAGATCTACGACTACCTGCGCCTCCTCTTTTCCCGCGCCGGCCAAACCTTTTCCCCCGTATCCGGCCAACTCGTGAAGAAACACGAAGTAGCCGACGTGGTGGATTATATCTCCAAACTCCCGCACGGCGCCAAAGTTCAGATCCTGGTTCCCTTCCGCCAGCATGCCAACCGCAAGCCGCTGGAAGAACTGAATATACTCATGCAGAAAGGCTTCTCCAGGCTCTATACCGGCGGCTCACTCGTCAGGATAGAAGAACTGCTGGAACAGAAAGCCCCTGCCATAACCCCCGATACCTATGTACTCATCGACCGTATCGTGGTGAAGAATTTCGAAGAAGACGATAAACACCGCATCGCAGACTCCGTGCAAACCTCCTTCTACGAAAGCGAAGGCGACTGTACCCTGGAAGTCGATGGTAAGCTGGGACCCGTTTTCTCCAACCGCTTTGAGCTGGACGGTATCCAGTTCGAAGAACCCGTTCCCAACCTCTTTTCCTTCAACAACCCCTTCGGCGCATGCCCATCCTGCGAAGGCTTCGGCCAGGTGCTGGGCATCGACCGCGACCTCGTGATACCCGACAAACGCCTCAGCGTTTTCGAAGGTGCCGTGGCACCGTGGAGGGGGGAGAAGATGGGCGAGTATAAGGAAGCACTCATCAAGGCAGCACGCAAGTTCAACTTCCCCGTGCATAAGCCGGTATCTGACCTTACGGATGAACAAATTGAGCTGCTGTGGACCGGCAATGAGCACTTCTACGGTATCAACGAGTTCTTCAAAATGGTAGAGCAAAACCTCTACAAAGTGCAATACCGCGTAATGCAGGCCCGTTACCGCGGCCGCACCATATGCCCCACCTGCCACGGCGCCCGCCTCCGTAAGGAAGCTACCTACGTGAAAGTAGCAGGCTCCGGCATTTCGGAGCTGGTAGATATGCCCGTGGAAAAACTGAAAGTATGGTTCGATAATCTCGAACTCAGCGAATACCAGCAGCAGGTGGCCAAAAGGATCCTCATTGAGATCAATCACCGTCTCAAAACCCTGCTGGATGTAGGCCTGGGCTACCTCACGCTGAACCGTGTGGCCAATACCCTTTCCGGTGGCGAAAGTCAGCGTATCCAGCTCACACGCACCCTTGGCAGCAACCTCACCAATTCCCTTTATATCCTCGACGAGCCAAGCATCGGGCTGCATGCCCGTGATACGCACCGCCTCATCCGCGTGCTGCACGAACTGAGAGATCTCGGGAATACCGTGGTAGTGGTAGAACACGATGAGCAGATGATGGAGAAAGCCGATTACATCATCGATATGGGGCCGCTGGCCAGCCATCTCGGTGGCGAAGTCATCTTCGAAGGCACTTATCCCGCCATTCTGAAAGACGATAATAGTCTTACCGGTAAATACCTCAGCGGGCAATACCGCATCGAACCGCCCGCACATGTCCGGAAGTGGAAACGCTCCGTTGTACTGGAAGGATGCCGGCAGAATAACCTGAAGAACGTGGATGCGGAATTTCCGCTGGGCGTGTTCACCGTAGTGAGCGGCGTATCCGGCTCGGGAAAAACCACGCTGGTGAAGCAGATCCTCTACCCCGCGCTGATGAAGCTGAAAGGTGAGTTTACCGACCGCGTAGGCCAGCACCGTGTCATGAAAGGTGACCTGGATTACATCACCCAGATCGAGATGGTAGACCAGAACCCCATCGGTAAATCCAGCCGTTCCAACCCCGTAACTTACATCAAAGCATACGACGAAATACGTGACCTGTTCGCAAAGCAGCCGCTGAGTAAAATGCGCGGCTTCCAGCCCAAACATTTCTCGTTTAACGTTGACGGCGGCCGCTGCGATACCTGTAAAGGTGAAGGCGAAGTGATCGTGGAAATGCAGTTTCTCGCAGATGTACACCTTACCTGCGAAACCTGCGGTGGTAAACGCTTTAAGGACGAAGTACTCGAAGTTCAATACAAAGGCAAAAACATATTCGATATCCTCGAACTGGGGGTAGATGAAGCCATCGAATTTTTCCGCGACGAGAAAGATGTGATCACCAGAATCAAACCGCTCAGCGATGTGGGATTGGGATACGTGAAGCTTGGGCAGTCGAGCGATACGCTTTCGGGCGGTGAAGCACAGCGTGTGAAACTGGCATCTTTCCTCGGAAAGGGCAAGGCGCAGGGCCACATCCTCTTCATATTCGACGAGCCTACCACCGGTCTGCACTTCCATGATATCAAAAAGCTGCTGGATTCGTTCAACGCACTCATCGATCAGGGGCATACCGTACTGGTGATCGAGCATAACCTCGATGTGATCCGCTCGGCCGACTGGGTGATTGACCTGGGACCTGAAGGCGGCGAAGGCGGAGGAACGCTCCTCTATGCCGGGGTGCCCGATGGACTGAAGAAAGTCAAAGAAAGCTACACAGGGAAGTTCCTGTAAGCAATATCATATTCGTGAAAAGGCCGGTTGAATACTCAACCGGCCTTTTCTGTTAATATCATATCGGAATCTGGGTAATGTTCCTTCAGTCAACCTTCAGTGATCCTTCAGTCATCCCCCAGGGAAGCACCCCTTTCACTGAAGGTTGACTGAAGGATCACTGAAGGATGGTAGTTTAAATGATTGATAATGAGTAATTTGTGAAATGCCCTAAAATAGGAGGGAAACGACGATTCTGATGGTAAATTATCAAAAAAAAGCCCCGGTTTATAAGCCGGGGCGAAATGATATATGGGGAGCCTTATTAACGGAGGCGGTCCAGCGATTTGATGAGTTTCTGATCTTTATAGATTCCACGGGCGGCCAGAAAAAGGAGTACAATCATTACCACGGGCAGGAATGCGGGGATGAGGTAAGAGCCGCGGAGACTTACAGCCCCTTCGGCGCTCAGTTTCTGGGCACTTTCCTGTATTTTGAGATAGATAAGCGCCAGGATGCCTATGGAAAGGAGGATGTTTACCACCGTAAGGCGGAACTGCAGCTGGCGGTTCTTATAGAGAAAAATACAGCCAACAGACAGGAGGATGCCTATGATCAGTACAATAAACACCATGTAATTGGATGTAGCGTTAAACGTATCCACACCGGCAACGTTCCCTTTCGTATAGGTGGCTTTCCAGAGATCGAAGCGGGCAACAGCGACGCCGGCCAGGGCGGCGAGGAGGAGATAAAGGCTTTGTATGCGTTGTATCATATTAAATACGAATGTTTAACAGGGTAAAAGTAAGCAATTTTAACCAACAATGGGGAGGCATTTCAAGCCCGTTCGGCGCGAAGTCCGTATATTGCAGCCCCAATTACAATCTTATATGGCCAAGAAACTGAACAAGCAGGATGCGCTCGATTACCATGAGAAAGGGCGGCCTGGCAAAATCGAAGTCATCCCGACAAAAGACACCAAGACACAGTGGGATCTTTCGCTCGCCTATTCCCCCGGCGTTGCGGAGCCTTGCAAAGAGATCGCGAGAGACGTGGAGAATGTTTACAAATACACCGCCAAAGGCAACCTCGTAGCCGTTATCAGCAACGGTACCGCGGTACTCGGCCTCGGCGATATCGGTCCCGAAGCCGGTAAACCCGTGATGGAAGGGAAAGGGGTACTCTTCAAAATATTCGCGGATATCGACGTTTTTGACATAGAACTCAATACCAAGGATGTAGACGAATTCGTGCGCGTGGTAAAAGCCATGGAGCCTACCTTCGGCGGCATCAACCTCGAAGATATCAAAAGCCCCGAGTGCTTCGCGATCGAAGACCGCCTGAAAAAGGAACTGAAGATCCCCATCATGCACGACGATCAGCACGGCACCGCTATCATCTCCAGCGCTGCACTGCTCAATGCCCTTGAACTCGTGCGGAAGAAGATCGATAAAGTGAAGTTTGTGGTGAACGGCGCTGGCGCCGCAGCTATGGCCTGCGTACGCTTGTACGTTTCGCTGGGCGCTAAACCCGAGAACTTCATCATGTTCGATAAAGACGGTGTGCTGAACAAGCAAAGGGTAGACCTCGACGAAATGAAACAGGTGTTCGCCACCAGCTCAAAAGCCACCAACCTCACGGAAGCACTCAAAGGTGCCGACGTGTTCGTGGGACTCAGCGTTGGTAATGTGGTAACGGAAGATATGGTGAAAAGCATGGCCAAGAACCCCATCGTTTTCGCTATGGCTAACCCCGATCCTGAAATCTCCTACGAAGCCGCTACCGGTGCGAGGAAAGACGTGATCATGGCCACCGGCCGGTCCGACTATCCCAACCAGGTGAACAACGTACTGGGCTTCCCCTACATCTTCCGCGGTGCGCTGGACGTACGCGCCACGCAGATCAACGAAGCCATGAAACTCGCTGCGGTGCATGCTTTGGCTGACCTCGCCAAGTCGCCCGTTCCCGACATCGTGAACCTGGCCTACAACGAGCGCAACCTCGTATTCGGCCCCACCTATATCATTCCCAAACCCCTGGACCCGCGGCTGCTCAGCACCGTAGCGCCTGCAGTGGCTAAAGCAGCCATGGAAAGCGGCGTGGCACAGGCAGGTATTACAGACTGGGAAGCCTACAGAGTAGAACTGAATAACCGCCTCGGACTCGATAACCAGCTGTTCCGCGTGATCGGCTCCAAAGCAAGGAAAGACCCGCGCCGCGTGGTTTTTGCGGAGGCTGACAATATCAAGATCCTGAAGTCGGCACAGGTAGTGAACGACGAAAACATCGCCATCCCCATCCTGCTGGGTAACGAAAAACGCATCCGTCAGCTCATGGAAGAAAACTCCATTGAGATCGATGATGTGATCATCGTAGACCCTAAGAGCGATGAAATGGCAGACAAGCGCCATCACTTCGGTGAGCTGTTCTTCAAAAAACGGCAGCGTAAAGGCCTCAACCTTTATGAAGCCAAGAAGATCATGCGCGAGCGTAACTACTTCGGTTGTATGATGGTGGAAACCGGCGAAGCAGATGCACTTATTTCCGGGCTTACCCGTAAATATCCGGATACCATCCGTCCTGCCCTGCAGGTGATCGGTATGGAAGACGGGGTGAAGCGTGTGGCTGGTATGTATATCATCCAAACCAAACGCGGACCTATTTTCCTCGCAGATACCACGGTGAACCTCAACCCCACGGCGGAAGAGCTGGCCGAGATCACGCTGATGGTAGCCAAGGAAGTGAAGCAGTTCAACATCACGCCGCGCATCGCAATGGTGTCTTACTCCAACTTCGGCTCCAGCCAAACGCCGGAAGCATTGCTCATGAGCCGTGCACGGGAGATCGTGAAGCAAAGGGAACCGACCCTTACCGTAGATGGTGAGATCCAGGCGGCCATGGCTTTCAATAAAAGCGTACTGAAAGAAAACTACCCCTTCTCCGAGCTGATCGGTGAAGATGTGAATACCCTCATCTTCCCTAACCTCGCGGCGGGCAACGTGGCGTACAACCTGCTGCAGGGCGTGGCCGGCTTCGATGCCATCGGGCCTATCCTGCTGGGGATGAAGAAACCGGTACACATCCTTCAGCTCGGCTCTACCGTGCGGCAGATCGTGAACATGGTACTGATCGCTGTGGTAGACGCACAAACGAAGTGCTGCAAGATGGAAGACGATAAAAAAGGTAAGAAGAAATAAAAGCGAAAGCGGGCCGGAAGGCCCGCTTTTTTTAACAGTATACCTGACTCCCTGTACGGTACCATGCACGTACTATACGGTCAATAAAACATACTATTTTTGTGATACGGGTACATCCCGGTAAGCCTTTATACTTATGAAAAAAGTACTCTTCACACTACTCCTGGCCATTGCTGCAGCAGGAGCAAATGCACAAACCGCAGACGCTGAAAAGGTCCGCGAGTTGGTCAACCTCATACAGAGCAGCAAGATCATGGATAAAATGATGCAGTATATGGAAGATGAGTTCCGGAAAAATGTGCCGGGGCTGGACAGTACTTTCTATGTAGAAATGCGTCAGCTGTCTAAAGAAATGGATCTGGAAGGCCGGCTGGCCCCGCTTTACGCCAAATACTATACGAATGATGAAATCAGCCAGCTGGTAGCGTTTTATAAAACCCCGCTGGGTAAAAAGATGATTGCCGTACTGCCAGACCTCACCATGGAATCGACCCAGATAGGGCAGAAGTGGGGACAGGAACTGGGTGAGGAATTGTACCGCCGTTTCCTTGAACGGAAAGCTAAGAAAGAAGATGAAGAGGGGCAGGAAACGATTGTAGCGCCGCCGCCCCCGCCCCCACCTGCACCCCGCAAAGAGAATAAATAAAAAGAATTAGACCGGTGCCCCAGGGGCGCCGGTTTCTTTTTTATCTCCCAACGTTTCCTATCTTAGACACTGCCGCGGCCATATCCCGGTATTGCTGATATGAAGAAATTACTGTTCATACTGATGTTCGCGGTGGTTGCCGTAAGCGCCTCCGCACAGGAATCCGCCAAAACGATTAAGATACGTGTGCTCATCAGCCTCAATGGCGCTTCCCGGGCAGGTATGAGCGCAGTAAAACAGATGCTGGCACAATATCAGAAAGCTTACCCTGCCGTGGATTCGGCCGTATGGAACCGCATTGCCGGTTATTATAATGAAAAAGACCTGACCAGCCTCCTCGTTCCCATATACGAACGCCATTTCTCCGAAGTGGAGGTAGATGAAATGATTGATTTCTACAAGTCGCCCGCAGGCAGGAAGATGGTGGAAAAGCTGCCCCTGATCACCAGCGAATCGCAGGCCGCAGGCAAGATATGGGGCGAGCATATTGCCGCAAAAATCCAGAAAGACATTGAGGCCGCATCGAAATAGGCCCGCAAAACCGGATAATTCGTAATTTCCGGCATGCAATCCATCTCCCGCAAGAAGATATTTTTCCCGCTCAACCCTGCTTTCAGGAACTACCTGAAGGCGTATGAACGGGAAATTAAGCTGCCGGTAACGTATGAAGAGCTGAAGTATTACGAATACGGCATTCCGGTGTACGATAAGGAGGGTAAGGACACGCTCTGGGAGTCGGTACTGTACCCGCAGAGCATGACGCCATCCCTGCATGCCGGGCTGAAGCGTATCTATTCCATCCTTAAAGCCGGAGGCGATCAGGCGGCGGAAGAACACCTGCACATTGAGCGGATCGATTACTGCACCTTCGGGAACTCCCACCCTTTCCGCATCAAGATCGTCAATAACTACAACGAGGTTTACGATTACTTCTATATCAAAATTGCGGATGCTTCCCGCATTTACGGTCTTGAACTGGAGCATATCCTTTCCCCTTACTGGATGAACTTCCTCGTAGATGGTAATACACTGGTGGAAGAGCATATCGCCGGCGTACCGGGAGATCAGTTCGCTAAAGACTGGCTGCACCGGCCGGAGTTCAACCCCAAGCGTATCGCCAAAGAGTTCGTGAAATTCAACGAGCGCTGCTTTGTACGGCTGCTGGGCGATATGCGGTCGTACAACTTCATTTTCGATATCACCCCTGATTTCGACGACGTGCAGTTCCGCATCCGCGCCATTGACTTCGACCAGCAGTTTTACGAAGGGAAGAAAACCCTTTACATGCCGCAATTCTTCAAGGAAAACCGGGTGTTTGTAGAGCTGGCCATGAAGCACCTCAATGCAGAGGTGGTGAAGCAATACCAGCAGGAAGAGCGGTCGCTCATTGCCCGGAGGATGAAGGTACAGCGCCACCGGATAAAAGACCTGCGGGATGTGATCATGAACGACCGTGTATCGTTCCCCGGGAAAATCAAACAATTAGGGGAAGAGCTGGCGGAACATTATCATGATACCGCTTTTGCCCGCTGTACCACGATGGGTGAAATTATCGAGCGTAGCCTCAAGCGGTTGCTGGTAGGCAGTTTGCGATAATCAGGCGAAACAATTCATTTTCCCGTTATCTTTGACAAGTTATGGAGTTCAGGTTTTTTTACCATTTCGGCAGATTCTTGCTGATGTTGAAAGGAATGTTTTCCCGCCCGGAAAACTTCCGGATGTACTGGAAGGAGTTTATGAAACAGTGTGTGGATATCGGGATAGGCTCACTGGGCATCGTAGCGATCATTTCTACTTTCCTTGGTGCTGTTACCACGGTACAAACGGCTTACCAGCTGACGAGTGCGCTCATCCCCAAATCTACCATTGCCATGGTGGTGCGCGACACGATGATCATTGAACTGGCACCCACCCTGATATGTATCGTACTGGGCGGGGTTGTGGGGTCCAAGATCGCATCGGAACTGGGGAACATGCGTATTTCCGAACAGATCGATGCGCAGGAGATCATGGGTATCAATACCAAAGCATACCTGATCGGCCCTAAGATTCTGGCGGCATTGCTGACGATCCCCGCACTGGTGGTGATAGCAGCCTTTCTGGGCATCTTCGGCGGACTGGAAGCCGGCAAGCTGAGCGGCATTCTGTCGCACGAGCAGTTCATGGAAGGTCTCCGTGGCCAGTTCGACGGATACAACGTATTCTTCGCCCTGAGCAAATCATATACTTACGCCTTCATTATATCCAGCGTACCGGCCTATTACGGATACCATGTGCAGGGCGGCGCCCTGGAGATCGGGAAAGCCAGCACCACCGCAGTAGTGGTGAGCTGTGTGATGATCCTTTTTGCTGACTATGCCCTCGCAGCTATACTGCTGTAACACTCAAACCGAGAAGAACGATCTATGATAGAACTGAGAAATATCCGCAAAGGCTTTGGAGAAAAGGAGATCCTGAAAGATGTGTCGGCCACCATGGAGGCTGGGAAAACCAACCTCGTCATCGGCGCCAGCGGCAGCGGAAAAACGGTACTCATGAAATGTATGGTAGGACTCATCCCGGTCGACAGCGGGCAGGTGCTCTACAATGGGGAGGATTTTACTACCATGGATGATAATGAGAAGAAGCCCATCCGCCAGGCCATCGGCATGCTGTTCCAGGGTTCAGCCCTGTTCGATTCCATGACCGTGGAGCAAAACATCCTCTTCCCACTCGATATGTTTTCCAGCATGAGCTATAAGGAAAAACGTAAACGGGTGCAGGAATGCCTCGACAGGGTGGAACTGAAAGACGCGAATAAAAAGTTCCCCGCCGAGATCAGCGGTGGGATGAAAAAGCGTGTAGGCATTGCCCGCGCCATCGTCCTGAACCCTAAATACCTCTTTGTTGACGAGCCCAACTCCGGGCTTGATCCGCAAACTTCCCTCGTAATCGATAAGCTCATCAAGGATATTACGGTAGATTATAACATTACCACCGTGGTAAACACCCATGATATGAACACCGTAATGGAAAGCGGGGACCATATTATTTACATGCACCAGGGCAAAAAACAGTGGGAAGGGAGTAATGAAGACATCATTTTCAGTGAAGACAAGCTGCTGAACGACTTCATTTTCGCTTCCGAATTCTTTCAGGATATCAAGGAAATGCGGAAAATGGAGATATTCCGGGATAAGAACTGGCGTTCCAAAGGGGGAGAGGCGCCAACGAATAGTTAATATTCCTCAACTAAAAAGCCTTTCCTTTTCTTTTTAGCCATTATCCGTTATTTTTGCCCCACCTTATCTAAAAAAAATAAATAAACCAAGCGCGATGAGTGTTTTAGTTAATAAGCATAGCAAAGTGATTGTGCAGGGATTCACCGGTACCGAAGGTACTTTCCACGCCACACAAATGATTGAATACGGCACCAACGTGGTAGGTGGCGTAACCCCGGGTAAAGGGGGAAGCTCCCACCTGGAGCGCCCTGTGTTCAATACCGTGGCAGACGCGGTGAACGCTACCGGAGCGGATGTATCCATCATCTTCGTACCACCGGCATTCGCGGCAGATGCTATTATGGAAGCTGCTGACGCTGGTATTGCCCTCGTGGTGTGCATCACCGAAGGTATTCCCGTGCAGGACATGGTGAAAGCCAAGAACTACCTCAAATCGCACAATACCCGCCTGATCGGACCTAACTGCCCCGGCGTTATCTCCGCGGAAGAAGCCAAAGTAGGCATCATGCCCGGCTTTATCTTCAAAAAAGGTAAAGTAGGCATCGTTTCCAAATCAGGTACCCTCACCTACGAAGCTGCCGACCAGGTAGTGAAAGCTGGTTTGGGCGTATCTACCGCTATCGGTATCGGTGGCGACCCCATCATCGGCACCACCACCCGCGAAGCGGTTGAACTGCTGATGAATGATCCCGGAACCGAAGCCATCATCATGATCGGTGAAATCGGCGGTTCCATGGAAGCAGAAGCTGCTGAATGGATCAAGGCAAACCCCCACAAACCTGTTGTAGGCTTCATCGCCGGCCAGACTGCGCCTCCCGGCCGCCGTATGGGCCACGCCGGTGCCATCATCGGTGGTGCAGACGATACTGCTGCTGCTAAAATGAAGATCATGCGCGCCTGTGGCGTTCATGTGGTAGACAGCCCGGCGGATATCGGCAAACGTATGGCCGAAGTGCTGAAAGGCGTTCCCGCTTAATCTTTACGATTATCATTACAAGAGATATTTCCCCGTTTCGGCCATACCGGAACGGGGATTCTTTTTGCCCTTACCTTTGCAGCGGATTTATGGAAACAGTTGATTACATTTTAGTAGGCCAGGGCGTAGCCGGCACCCACCTGGGCTGGGAAATGCAGCAGGCGGGGCTTAAGATTGCCGTGTTTGACGATGGCAGGGCCGATGCCGCTTCCCGGCTGGCAGCGGGCATCATCAATCCCCTATCGGGCCGGAAGTTTGAAGTTTCCTGGCTCTACGATCTCATATACCCGCTGGCGGTAGATACCTATCGGGCTATGGAGGCTGCCATGGGGATTTCCGTGTTCACGGAGCGTGATATCTGGAATGTGTGGCCCTCAGAGCAGATGCGCGATGCTTTTACCGAATATCCCTCGCCATATAGCGAAAACCCCGCTGAGCCGAGGTATGAAGCGTTCCTCAAAGCACCCTATGGTGCAGGGATCGTTAAAGGGGCTAACGTAGACCTAGCCACGCTGCTGCCTGCCTGGGCCAGCCATATTGGTGCGCGCCGCGAAACATTAGAGGCGTCGGAGATCAGGATCACGGATAAAGGTGTGGAATACAGAGGTTTACAGGCTAGAGCGGTCATCTTTTGCGAAGGCGTTGCATCACCGAAAAACCCCTGGTTTGGCAAACTGAAATTTCATCCCAATAAAGGCGAAGCCCTCATCATCCGCCTCCCTTTCGACACAAAGGATATCATCAAGAAAGGCGTAACGCTGGTGCCCATGGGGGATCAGACCTTCTGGGCTGGTGCCACCTTCGTGTGGGATTACAACAACGTGGAACCTACTGCCGATGCCCGTGCCCAGATAGAATCACAGCTGGAACAACTGCTGCAGGTACCTTACGAAGTGCTGAGCCACAAGGCGGCAGTACGCCCGGCCGGGCCAGACAGGAGGCCGATGGCCGGCCTGCATCCGCGCATCCCGCAGGTAGGGATTTTCAATGGAATGGGTTCCAAAGGCTGCTCCCTCGCCCCCTGGGCCGCCCGGAAATTTGTTGGCAACCTCCTGAACGGGGAAAGCATACCACCGGAAATAGACATTAAACGCTTTTTTAATGCCTTGCGGTAGCAATTCCCGTGGGCTTTCTTATCTTTGACCTCCTTTATTTAAAAGAACAGCAAACAATGTACAGATCGCATACATGTGGAGAATTGCGCATGGAACATGCTGGCCAGCCGGTAACCCTGGCCGGTTGGGTACAAACCGTCCGCAAGTTTGGTAGTATTACTTTCGTAGACCTGCGCGACCGTTACGGTATCACGCAGCTGCTGCTTGGCGAATCCTTAAACGCTCAGCTCGATCAGCAGCCCCTGGGCCGCGAGTTCGTGATCCAGGTGAAAGGCACCGTTACCGAGCGCACCGCTAAAAATAAAAACATCCCCACCGGAGATATTGAGATCACCGTATCTGAGTTTTCCGTGCTCAACGGTTCCAAAACGCCTCCCTTCACCATTCAGGATGATACGGATGGCGGCGATGAACTGCGCATGAAATACCGCTACCTCGACCTCCGCAGGAATATCGTAAAACAAAACCTGGATCTCCGCTACAAGGTAAACCGCGCCGTACGCAATTACCTCGACACCCGGAATTTCATGGAAATTGAAACGCCTTATCTTATTAAGTCTACCCCCGAAGGTGCGCGCGACTTTGTGGTGCCCAGCCGTATGAACCCCAATCAGTTCTACGCCCTGCCACAGTCGCCCCAAACCTTCAAACAACTGCTCATGGTGAGCGGGTACGACCGGTACTACCAGATCGTGAAGTGCTTCCGCGATGAAGACCTCCGCGCCGACAGGCAGCCCGAGTTCACACAGATCGACTGTGAAATGAGCTTTGTGGATCAGGAAGATGTACTGAACAACTTCGAGGACATGACCAAACACGTGTTCCGCGAAATCAAAGGCATCGAGTTCAACGAACCCTTCCCCCGCATGACCTGGGAAGACGCCATGAAATACTACGGTAACGATAAGCCCGATATCCGTTTCGAAATGAAACTGGTAGACCTTGGCGAAACCGGTCGTGGTAACGGATTCAAAGTGTTCGACGACGCAGAGCTGGTAGTAGGTATTAACGTAACAGGCTGCTCCGAGTACACCCGTAAACAGACCGATGAGCTGACCGACTGGGTAAAACGCCCGCAGATCGGCATGAACGGCCTGGTATATGTGAAATACAATGCCGACGGTTCCCTGAAATCGTCTGTAGATAAATTCTTTAACGAGCAGGCCCTTAAACTGATCGCTGATCAGTGTCAGAGCCAGCCGGGCGATCTCATCCTCATCCTTGCAGGTAAGGAAGAGCGTACCCGTAAAGCTATGAGCGAGCTGCGCCTCGAAATGGGCGAGCGCCTCGGCCTCCGCGACAAGAACGTATATAAACCCCTTTGGGTGATCGACTTCCCGCTGTTTGAGTACGCGGAAGAAGAGAACCGCTGGGTAGCACGCCACCACCCGTTCACCTCACCTAAGCCTGAACACATCCATTTGATGGACGATCTTTCGCAGTACGCGAAAATCAAAGCCAACGCATACGATATCGTACTGAACGGTACTGAGATCGGCGGCGGTTCCATCCGTATCTTCCAGCGCGACCTGCAGGAGAAAATGTTCTCGGCACTGGGTATGACGAAGGAAGAGGCAGATCATAAGTTCGGCTTCCTGCTGGGCGCTTTCGAATATGGAGCGCCTCCGCATGGCGGTATCGCATTCGGGTTCGACCGCTTCTGCTCCCTGCTGGGCGGCAGCGAAACTATCCGCGACTTTATCGCCTTCCCTAAAAACAACTCCGGCCGTGATGTGATGCTCGATGCGCCTGCTGCCATCGATCAGGTGCAACTGGATGAGCTGGCGCTGTCGCTCGTGAAGAAGTAATCATTGAATTAACAGCATTTACCTAATGAAAGCCATACCCGCACAGGGTGTGGCTTCTCTTTTCAGCATACAGATAATGGATACGACATCTCAAACTATCGCCGCCATACAACAGCTGGACCTGCAGGACGAGGGAATATTTCAGCTGAAGATCAACTTTGAAGACGAGACCATCGCCATCACCTTTGCCGTGTACGACGAAGCATCCGATGAAGACCGGTTATACCCATTTGTTTTTGACCAAACGGCTGACCTCCAGCTGGATATGGACCTGCGGGCTTTTTATAACATGCAGATCGAGACGAATGAAGTAGCCGTGCTGGACGATGGGCGATACTGGCTGAAGATGGTAGTGTACCAGGGGCACGGGCTCCGTACCGGGCATCTCAACTTCACTTTTGCTGCCTGTGCACAGGACGATAACTAAGCCAAGAGAGAAGATAGTATATCTAATATGTTAATTTGATATTGGAATAGTCATGAATTATAACATATTAACATATCACTTACATATAATCTTTGAGAAAGGCGTAATATTGCCGGGTGAACAGGAACATTGTGCAGATGGGTTCATCTAATAGAATAGCATGTTTTTATCAAAGAAAAGACTGCTGCTCGGCGGATTGCTGATTACCACTCTTTCCGCCTCCGCGCAGCGGACCCCCAAAAAGTATCTCGAGCAATTTACCCCCGTTGCTGTTAATCTTTCCCAGGAAACCGGAGTGCCGGCAAGTGTCATCCTCGGCATCGCAATGCTGGAATCAGGGATGGGCACCAGCAAGAACGCCCGTTTGCTGAAAAACCACTTTGGTATTGTCGGGAAAAACAACCTGGCAAAACGCGGCCTTACCTACCGCAGCATGTACCGTGAATACACCACAGACACTGCCTCTTACCGTCATTTTACGAAAGTAGTCATGAAGAAGAAATGGTTCACCACCATGAAAGGCAATGACGATTACGACCAGTGGCTTAACAAGCTGATCCGCTCCGGATATTCCACCGCAGGGCAGGTTTGGGTGAGCAGGGTAAGGTCCATGATAAAAAAGTACAAATTATACGAACTGGATGATGCAATGAATCTCGCAAAACGATAGATTTGCGCTGATTTCAGCGGGAAGACCGCTTTTTTCGAATATGCCGACTTATGTCTTCCGGAAATAAACATCCCTATCCACTCCTTATTACGATAGGCGCTATCGTAGGCCTGTCCGTCGTTTCAGCGCTCAGGCCAGCTGTTAATATAGCCGGGCATGATCTTCGTCCGCTCGACGTTTATGCAGACCTGCGTACTCCCGGACCCGTTAGCATACCCGATACGGGAATGCTGGCCGCGGCCGATACAACTCAGGGTGCCGATTCGCTGAAAAGGAATCCCCTGCCCGCCAGAGATTTTCTGACCTACAGCGGTATTCTCGACTACGGATACACGACAGGTCCTCAGGGCGCTGGCATGCACCACTTCATGGAAGCCCTGCGCCAGCTGCGCACCGGCTCCCGCAAAAAAGTACGCATCGCTTATTTCGGTGATTCCATGATCGAGGGCGACCTCATCACACAAGATCTCCGGGACAGCCTCCAATCCTACTTCGGAGGCGAAGGTGTTGGCTTTGTGCCAGCCACTTCCGTTGTATCAGGATTCAGGACCACTATCACCCACAGCTTTTCTCCCAACTGGACCGACTACCATTTCAAGAACTCCCCGCCAGCCGGCGTGGAGCTTGGCATTTCAGGGCACGCCTTCGTACCCTCTCCCGAAAGCTGGGTCCGCTTCCAGCCTGTAAGGCATGAGCGGCTCGATGAGTTTGGGGAAGTAAGCCTGCTATACGGCAAAGGCGCCGGACAGGTACGCATTAACGACCGTCCTGCCAACCTCGAAGGTATCGGGAAGCTCAATGCCTATTCGTTCCAGGCTGATTCTGCTACCCGGTCCCTCACTTTCAAATTCTCGGGTGACCGGCCACTGCCTTTGTATGGCGTGTGTTTCGAAAGCCGGGAAGGCATCTTCCTCGATAACTATTCCTTCCGCGGCATCAGCGGTATTGAACTGGGTAAGCTCAGCAGCGATATGCTGAAGCAGGTGCAAACCGTACGCCCCTATGACCTGATTGTACTGCATTATGGCGCCAACGTATTGTTTAAGCCGGAAAATACCCGGTTCGACTGGTACGAGCGGCCCATGGAAAAAGTAGTGGATTCCCTCCGGAAGCACTTCCCGCAGTCGAGCTTCCTCATTGTGGGCACAGCGGATAAGTCTTACCGGAAAGACGGGCGGTATGTAACCGCTCCCGGCGTTAAGGCGCTCCTGAAAGTGCAGCACCAGTTTGCAGAAGAGAAGGGTATGGCCTATTGGAACCTGTATTCCGCCATGGGGGGAGACGGGGCAATGGCGCGCTGGGTAGAAGGAGAGCAGGCGCTGGCCAATAAAGATTATACACATTTCAATTTCCGCGGGGCTTCTAAAGTAGGTGCCCTGTTGTATAAAGCGATCATGGATGAATATCAGCACGATGCTATGTAGGCGGGCGATCGCAGTGATGCTGTTAACCGGCAGCTGGATGGGCACTTCGGCCCAGAAGCTGCTCAATGATACCGGCTTGTACCCCGTGTACGAAGCCATGGATACAAGCACAAATGCAGTATCCGTACTTCACCTCGGAGACTCTCACGTGCAGGGAGGCTTCTTCCCCGAAGCGGTGCGCAAGGCATTGCAGGATAAATTCGGATATGCAGGACGGGGATTTGTTTTTCCGTATAAGCTTGCGAAAACAAACGGTCCGCACGACTACCGCTGGAGCAGTAATGTTAACTGGAGCGGCAACAGGATAGTGGATCGTAATATCAGCGAATGGCCCGGTCCGGGAGGTGTTTTCTTGTCAAAAGAAAAGTCCATGGCAAGTATCACCTATTCTTCCGATAGTGCGATAGGTGCATTGTCATTCTGGTTCAAAGGGCAGGATATGCCTGAAGCCGATAACGGATTGATCCACGAAAGCGGAAAAGATTTGCCTGCGAGAATGGGCGTATTTGAGCCTGACAGCGGAGTAACATCGGTAACCCTGCGCTTTCCTTCCATCTGGCGGTTTTACGGCGCGCTGGACGAGCGCGGTGGCAAAGGAATCGTGTATCATGCAGTGGGCATCAATGGTGCACAATTAATGCATTATAATCAGCAGTATGGAACGGATGATGCCAGCATTGCGTACATCAGTTCAGCATTCCTGCCTCAGCTGGTGATAGTTTCGCTGGGTACGAATGAAGCATTCGGGAATGTATCGGCAGAACAGCTGAAGGTGGAAATGAGGAAGCTGGTAGAAGAGATGGTACAAGGTCCAACTAACCCGGTCTTTATCTTTACCACACCGCCATCCGGTATGATGAAGAAAAGGCAGATTGCATACCGCCCGAAAGGTTCCAAACGCACGAAATACCGGACAAAGTTAACTGCGGTACCACAGGCTGCGGTACTGCGCCAGGCCATCATCGAATTCTGCAGGGAAGATGGCCATGCCTGCTGGGACCTCTTTGGGGATATGCGGGGCGATAGCCGTTTCAACCGCGCATGGAGCCACGATCATGTTCATTTCAATGCCTACGGCTACCAGCTGCAGGGCGAATTACTGGGCAAAGCCATTCTTAACGGATATAATAACTGGCAACAAAACATACGGAAAAACTGACGCATGTCTTTTGAAAACCTACTCTCCCTGCTTGTTTATAACAAAGAGTCACCCATACTTTTTAACAGTGGCTTCTTTCTCTTTTTCTTCGCCGTGTTTTTATTGTGCTATCAGGTGGTGCGCAATAGTGAACGGGGGCGCGTAGCAGTTTTCTGCTTCTTCAGTCTTTACTTCTTTTATCTGGCCTGCGGATATTATGTACTGTTAGTCATCTTATCAGCGATTGTGGATTTCTATCTCAGTAACCGCATCTACCGCGAAACGGACGACAGGGTCCGGAAAGGGCTGCTATGGTTTAGTGTGCTGATCAACATCGGCATGCTGTTCTATTTCAAGTACACCAATTTCTTCATCAACGCCATCAACGATATATCTGGCGGTAACATACATCCGCTGCACATCCTGCTGCCTATCGGTATTTCCTTTTACACATTCGAAAACCTCAGTTATACGGTGGATGTGTACCGCAGGGAAATTAAGCCGGTGGATAAGTTCATGGATTATCTCTTCTTCCTCTCGTTTTTCCCGAAGCTGATGATGGGCCCCATTGTAAGGGCGGCAGATTTCATTCCGCAGATACGGAAGCCGTATGTGCTGTCGCAGGAAGATGTGGGCAAGGGAATGTTCCTTATCATGAACGGACTCTTCAAAAAGGTAATAGTATCCGATTTCATCTATCAGCATTTCGTACAGTATATTTTCGATGATCCCACGCGGCATACAGGTATTGAATGCCTGTTGGGTGTGTATGGGTACGCGTTGGTGATTTATTGTGACTTCTCCGGGTATTCTGATATGGCGATCGGTATAGCAAGGTGGACGGGTTTTGTGATCCCTCCGAACTTTGATAAGCCATACCAAAGCAGTTCCATTACCGAGTTCTGGCGGCGCTGGCATATTAGTTTGTCCAGCTGGCTGCGCGATTATATTTACATACCGCTGGGCGGCAACCGGAAAGGGAAGTTCAGGCAATATGTAAACCTGCTGCTGACGATGCTTATCGGCGGATTCTGGCATGGGGCCAGCTGGAACTTCATCTTCTGGGGTGGCGTGCATGGCGGATCGCTGGCGGTGGATAAATTATGGATACAGTGGCAGAAAGGATTATCGTGGTTAAAGGGAGACCCGGTGCGTGCGGGGCTTTGGAAGGTGGGTGGCATACTGTTTACATTTCATCTCGTTTGTTTCTGCTGGGTATTTTTTAAAATGGAGACATTTGAGGGTGCCTGGGCATTGCTGCACCAGGTAGGCGGGAATTTCCAGGGGCATCTGGCAGGGGAAGTGATTGCGGCTTATCCGCAGGTGTTTGTGCTGATGGGATTGGGATATGTATTGCATTTCCTGCCGGCAGACTGGGATAGTAAACTGGTGAAAGGCTTTACGAAACTGCATTGGGCAGGCGCAGCGGTGGTGATGATGCTCTTTATCTGGGTATTGAATGAAATGAAGACGCTGGAGCCTATGATTCCCATATATTTCCAGTTTTAAAGTTTTTTTGCAACGGGGGCATTTAAAAATCAAACTATATGCTTCTTTTTTCTCATGCGTATGCACAAACCTGATAATAAACGAGTAACTTTGCGTCCTAACTTTTGTCATTCAAAGTAAAATCTATGCGTACTGTTACACTGAAGAGAGTTGTAGTCACAGGGATGGGGGCCATCACACCGCTTGGTCTGGATGTAAACTCTTTCTGGGAAAACATGAAAGCCGGTAAGAGCGGCGCAGGCCCTATTACCCGGTTCGACACCACAGCATTCAAGACTAAATTCGCCTGTGAACTGAAGGGACTGGACATTGAAACATATATAGAAAGGAAGGAAGCGCGGAAGATGGACATGTTTACGCAGTATGCGATGATTGCCGCACAGCAGGCGATCGAGAACTGTGGCGTGAACCTGGAAGCGGTGGACCGTACTAAGTTTGGTGTAATCTGGGCATCCGGTAACGGAGGTATGCAAACCTTCGAAGACCAGATCGTTGAGTTTACACAATCCAACTTCATTCCTAAGTTCAATCCATTCTTCATTCCCCGTCTGATCTCCGATATCGCCGCTGGCCAGATCGCGATTAAGTACGGGCTGATGGGTATTAACTATTGCACGGTATCTGCCTGCGCATCTTCAAACAGCGCACTGGTAGATGCATTTAACTATATCCGTTTGGGTAAGGCCAACATGATTGTGGCCGGAGGCTCAGAAAGTCCTGTTACCCGTGCGGGCATTGCGGGCTTTAATGCATTGAAAGCATTGAGCACCCGTAATGATGATGCGGAACATGCTTCCCGTCCGTTCGACAAAGACCGTGATGGTTTTGTAATGGGCGAAGGTGCAGGTGCTATCATTCTGGAAGATTACGATCATGCGATTGCACGCGGAGCTACTATCTACGGTGAAATGGTAGGTGGTGCAATGAGCTGCGACGCTTATCACCTCACAGCAACGCATCCCGAAGGCGCCGGCGCACAGCTGGGCATGAAGGAAGCGCTGGAGGATGCAGGGCTTTCGCTGACAGATGTGGATTATATCAATGCACACGCAACATCTACCCCGCTGGGTGATATGAGTGAGTTGAAGGCGATTAAGACGCTGTTTGGCGACCATGCATCGAAGCTGAATATCAGTGCTACCAAATCGATGACGGGTCACCTGCTGGGTGCAGCCGGAGCGATTGAAGCAATTGCCTGTATCATGGCAGTGAAGGAAGATATTGTTCCTCCTACCATCAATACAACTGAGATCGGAGAAGATATCCCCGCAGGATTGAACCTGACGCTGGGACAGGCGCAGAAGCGTACCGTGAATGTGGCGCTCAGCAATACGTTTGGCTTTGGCGGACACAATGCCATTGCGGCTTTCGCGAAGTTCAAAGGCTAATTAATACCGATAGAAAAGTCATAAAAATAGGGCAGAAGTATAACTTCTGCCCTATTTGCTTTTTATACATTATGAAATCAAATATCCGGTTTTTCCTTCTTTTTGCTAAAATTTTTAGTAATTTTACACCCGTTAACCTTCAATTCGAATGCGATGTAGGGCTATATTATCACAACTTATCTGATTTCCGGTTTATTGCTATTATCCGGTGGCGGCTGTACTGAGTGGCAGTACTGGCGGTAGTTTCGGGTGAATCCTGCGGAAAGGACTTTATACAGTTCCGGCGTGCTGCTGATGTAGCCGTCCATATCTTTCATGCGCAGGTGCCGGGATGTAATCGCGGATGTTTTGTTTGCGGCAAGTATTTGCCGTGGGCGGACGGTGTATTGCGTCTATATGGACAGAGATGCTGCGGGAATGGGGCACCGGGTTTCCCGGTGAATGGTTCCGGTAACCAGTCGGATAGGGCAAATTTCTCCAATTAACCGGAAGTGGAATAAGGTAGGATGGCTGTCATTTATCGGATCAGTTATTGAACAAGAAAAACAAACCTCAAGAGATGAAACCTTGTAAAACCCTGTATTTGCTGGCAACAGCTACCATTGTTATGTTGACCGCGGGATGTGCCCGGCAAGCAGTAAAACCGATACCGATACGGTATAATTTTCTGGAGCATATCCCTGATTACGATCCCATGTTACTGGATACGGAATCAGTAAAGGAAGCTACGCCCGCCCCGCGCGACTTAGTACTGGCGGCAGCTTCCGGGGATTATTACATACAACCGCCTACCATCCGTTATCGGTTCCTGGTGAATGAGATGCCGGATGTTGATCCCATGTTGCTATGTAATGTATCTGTAAGTGAATTGCGCAATGCGTCACTGGCAGCGGCTTCCATTCAGCACCATTCACAACAGCCTGCTATCCGTTATCGGTTCCCGGTGAATGAGATGCCGGATGCTGATCCTATGTTGCTGCGTGATGAATCAGTAAGTGAAGTGCGTCATGCATCACTGGCAGTGGCTTCAAGTAAAACCCATTCACAACGGCCTTCCATCCGTTATCGGTTCCCGGTAAATGAGATACCGGATGCTGATCCCATGTTGCAGCGTGATGAATCAGTAAGTGAAGTGCGTCATGCATCACTGGCAGTGGCTTCAAGTAAAACCCATTCACAACGGCCTTCCATCCGTTATCGGTTCCCGGTAAATGAGATACCGGATGCTGATCCCATGTTGCAGCGTGATGAATCAGTAAGTGAATTGCGCCATGCATCACTGGCAGCGGCTTCAAGCCAACCCCATTCAAAGCGGCCTTCCATCCGTTATCGGTTCCCGGTGAATGAGATGCCGGTACCAGACCCCATGTTAAGCAACGCAGAAACTATTCATGCAAAACGGGAAGCAGCAATAACCGCTTCCGTACGCATGGCAATGTATCGCTGACAGAAATCCCTATCCCCCGGAGGCAATGCGGACTTTCTTCTCCTATGACGCCTCCGGCCTTTTTACTGCCTTCTCATGTATAATCCATGCAAGGCTCCCAATTAGTATTAGCCGGCCATAACCGGCAGGAAAGTAAGCAAGGCCGCCCCTTTCAAGGGGCGGCCTTGTGAATTTATTAGAGCGGCCAGGCTGATTAAGTAAACTATCTTAACCGGTTACAGCATTGCCCGGGACTTTACTATCTTCAAAAACAGGGACTACCATCGCCCGTTTTACAATGCAGTTTGAACCTGCTGGCTCACTCAGGCGCCGGTTTACCACTTGCCACCACCTTTACCGCAATCCCAGCTCATCGCTACAGAATAGATCGTCCAGCCGGAACCACCTTCATAGGCATCCGTTACATCATAGGAAAGGATTTTGTCTCCTGAAACAACAATGTTCTTGAAATCAACCGTAGCAAAGCGGTAAGAGCCGCCCCAGCTTTCTGAGTGGCGGGGAAGGTGTTTGGAATTGATCTGCAGGAAGCCAAGGTACTCCAACACAATGGGCATCGTCCAGGCCGGAGAGAAGTAATGGCAGTGGTGGAACTTGGCACCCTTCGCCGGTTTCGTCAGGTCATACTCGTATGAGATGTAATTCTGATCGTTGCCAAGCCGTGTTACATTGCCATGCTGATCGCGATCCACTTCTACTTCCACTGGAGGATTGTCGAAGAAATACTCCGTCCACCCGGTAATTTGCTTGTTGTGGTAGTGGTACTTCGCTTTGTGGGGAGAAAGGTTGTTGTGCGGATAGTCAGGCGCGTATACAACGGATGAATCCGGCTGACCGCAATCATTCAGCCATACATCGGCAAAACGTTGACCGCTCACGCTGTCGATAAACTTCACCAGCCGGCCCTGGTATTGGATCAGGCAGTTCATGGGGCCGGTCCAGTGGGTGGAATGGCCTTTAAACCATACGGGTTTCCGCTGACTATCGCGCCGTACCTGGGCGTTGTAAGTAGGGCCGTTTACATAAGGGTAGCCCGTCCAGTTGGTGAGGTACATGGATTCCAGCTGGCAATCGGCCATTTCAGGGCATTTACCATGGCCGCCGGGGTAAGGGTAGGGATGTTTTTTGCATGCTTCCAGGAATACGATGATGAGAAGCAGGGAACAAAGGGCATGTTTCATTTTTGATGGGTTTGTTTGGGTTAAGGGATTTATTGTGAAGAGATGATGAGCATGGTACAGTTGAGTGAGAACGTAATACTGCGGGGAAGTTTCAAACGGTCGTAAGCTTATAAAGCGCATACCTGCGGAATGCTGCAGGGTGCTGCCGGAACAGGGTTCTTGTGTTTCATTCGTTCTGGATGTTATAGAACGCTAATAAATAGGGTGTATTGGGTTAAAAGGCAGGCGCTGGATAAATAGGCCGTAAATCTATCCAGATTTTGCATCCCTGGTATGCGTCTTTAAACATATTTGATTTAATAATATGCGAAAACCTGTAATTGGAAATAATGGTTAATGCGTAAATGTCAGTCATTTGGCAGCAGTGGCGGAAAGGAGGGGTTTGGGCGGGCGGCTTTTTATTTTTCCATCCCTTCACAAATCCGTAGTTTTATACCTTCAATTTGCGTTCGGGATCTAATATGGCAAAGCAAAAGCAAAAAACAACGGAACAACCGGCTCCAATTGTACAGGGCGATGAAATGATCGAAGTGTACGGTGCGAGGGAACATAACCTGAAAAACCTGGATATCCACATTCCGAAGAATAGTCTGGTCGTTATTACAGGGATCAGTGGCAGTGGCAAATCGTCGCTGGCATTCGATACTATTTATGCAGAAGGCCAGCGCCGGTATATGGAAAGTTTTGGTGCCTATGCCCGCCAGTTTATCGGCGACATGGAGCGGCCTGATGTGGACAAGATCACGGGACTTTCCCCGGTGATCTCCATCGAACAGAAAACGACCAACAAAAACCCCCGATCCACTGTTGGTACCATCACTGAAATTTATGACTTCCTCCGGCTGCTTTATGCACGTGCCAGTGAAGCGTATTCTTATAACACCGGCAAGCGCATGACCCGCTTCTCCGAAGAGGAGATCATGGCGCATATCTTTTCCCAGTTCCCGAAAAAGAAACTGGTTATCCTGGCTCCGCTCGTTCGTGGCCGTAAAGGACATTACCGCGAATTGTTTGAGCAGGTCCGCAAACAGGGCTTCCTGAAAGTGCGGGTAGATGGTGAGGTGGTGGATCTGAAGGAAAGGATGCAGGTAGACCGTTACAAGATCCACGACATCGAACTGGTGATAGACCGCATTCAGGTGCAGGACGATGCCCGGGTGCGCATCAGCCAGAGCGTTCAGAAAGCGCTCCAGCTCGGAAAGGGCCTGATGTTCGTGATGGATCACGACAGCGGTAAAGTAAACCAGTACAGCCGGCAGCTGATGTGTGAAGACACCGGCATTTCTTACGAAGAGCCTTCTCCCAACAGCTTCTCCTTCAACTCACCTTATGGCGCCTGCCCACGCTGCAAAGGTCTCGGCACTATTTACCAGATCAATATGGATGATGTGCTGCCCGACCGCAGCAAATCCATCAACGAAGGCGGCCTGGTGCCCCTCGGTGAAGCGCGCGATACCTTTACGTTCAAACAGATACAGCAGCTGGCAAAGAAATATAAATTCTCCCTGACAGCTCCCATCGACAAGATTCCCGAAAAAGCCCTTAACGTGCTCCTTTTCGGCGATGAAAACGGTATGCTGGAAGTTGATATGGGTTTTGAAGAAAACGGCGCTACAGAAGCCTACGCTACCGAATACGAGGGTGTGGTGAACATGGTACGCCGCTATTTCAACGATACCACTTCCGATCATGTGCGCAACTGGGCCGAAGGCTTTATGCAGCTTTCTGCCTGCCCCGAGTGTGATGGCACCCGCCTGAAGAAGGAAAGCCTGATGTTTAAGGTAGACGGGATGAATATCGCCGAACTGGGCGAAATGAACCTCGCCGGACTGGCCGTTTGGTTCAGCGACATCGAAAAGCGGCTGGACAAGAAGCAGAACGTGATCGCGAAAGATGTACTGAAAGAAATCCGGGAACGCCTTGGCTTCCTGCTGGATGTGGGCCTTACTTACCTTACACTCAGCCGTGCCACGCGCACCCTCTCCGGTGGCGAAAGCCAGCGTATACGCCTTGCAACCCAGATAGGTTCCCAGTTGATGGGTATCACCTATATCCTTGATGAGCCGAGCATCGGGCTGCACCAGCGCGATAACATGCGCCTTATCGACGCACTCCGTAACCTCCGTGAAATGGGTAACTCCGTGCTGGTTGTAGAGCACGATAAAGATATTATGCTGCATGCCGATCACCTGATCGATATTGGTCCGGGTGCAGGTGTGCATGGCGGACAGGTAGTTGCCCAGGGCACGCCTGCTGAAATGCTCAAACTCAAAACTGCCACCGCCGGCTATCTGAACGGGATAAACGAAATTCCTGTTCCAGCGGAGCGCCGTAAGGGTAACGGGAAGTTCCTGGAGCTGAAGGGCGCCACGGGCAATAACCTTAAGAACGTCAGCATCAAACTGCCTTTGGGTACATTTATCTGCGTAACCGGTGTATCGGGCAGCGGTAAGTCTACCTTAATCAACGAAACGCTGTATCCCATTCTCTCCCGCCACGCCTACAACTCCAAGCTCACCCCCATGCCTTACAAAAGCGTGAAGGGGCTGGAAGAACTGGATAAGGTGATCGAGATCGATCAGTCGCCCATCGGGCGTACACCTCGCAGTAACCCTGCTACCTACTGTGGTTTCTTTACCGAGATCAGGCAGCTTTTTGCGGCGGTACCGGAAGCTAAGATCCGAGGGTACAATGCCGGGCGTTTCTCTTTCAACGTGAAAGGCGGGCGCTGCGATGTATGTGAAGGTGCAGGTGTTCGCGTGATTGAAATGAACTTCCTGCCAGACGTGTACGTGCATTGCGAAAAATGTAACGGCCGCCGGTATAACCGCGAAACACTGGAGATCCGTTATAAAGGCAAGGCCATCAGCGATGTGCTGGATATGACCGTGGAAGAAGCCGTGGAATTCTTTCAGGCTGTGCCGTATCTTCACCGCAAGATCAAAACCCTGCAGGACGTGGGACTGGGGTATATTACCATCGGGCAATCGGCGGTAACGCTCTCCGGCGGCGAGGCGCAACGGGTGAAAGTGGCTACCGAGCTGTCGAAGAAAGACACGGGTAAAACCATTTACATCCTCGATGAGCCTACCACCGGTCTCCATTTTCAGGATATTCAGCTGCTGCTCAATGTGTTGAACAAACTGGTGGACCGTGGCAATTCCGTGCTGGTGATCGAACATAACCTCGATGTGGTGAAGGTGGCCGATTATGTGATCGACCTTGGCCCTGAAGGCGGGGAAGGCGGCGGCCGCATCCTGGCCGTGGGAACACCCGAAGAAGTCAGCAAGTGCAAGGAAAGCCACACCGCATTATTTTTGAAGAAAGAACTCAAGCAATAGGCCCTCCATGCCAACAGCCCGCAATATGAAATATCTGATCCTGTTACTTTGTTGCATCACGGCCCTGGCCTCGTGCGACGATGATACCAAGATATGCGACCAGGACACGCGAACCTTCGCGAACCTGCGCTTCCGGTATCCAAATCCCAATAACAACAACATCGAGAAAGATACCGCTTTGCCCAAGGTGACGGTTTTTGCCCTGGGTAAAGACAGCCTCATTAAGAAGCGGATAGGTATCACCGGGTTGCAGCTGCCGTTGGATCTGGGAAATGATACCAGCAGGTTTTACTTCCAGACCGATAGTGCGCGGGTGGCGGATACGCTTACCTTCGCATACAGGCGCCAGCCTCATTTCGTATCGGCCGGGTGTGGTGTGGTGATGTATTTCAATATAGACTCCGCATGGTCTACCAGTCATATCATAAAATCTGTGCAGCTTTCTGTAAAAAACATAACAACGATTAATGAAACGCACATTATCCTCCATTTTTAGCGCCTGCTTCCTGCTCCTGACTATTGGTGCCGGTGCGCAGGACAAGAAGAAGGATTCCGTAAAGCCACTGGTGGTAGAAGTGCCGGCAGGCCTGCGCATAGGTACGGACCTTACGCGCATTGCCATGCATTTTTTTCAACCCTACCGGACGGATGCCACCATTACTCTTGACGCCCGGTATAAAGACCGTATCTTTTTCGCATCAGACATCTCCTGGAACCGGACTTCCCATTCCGACACCAGCTATACTTATAAAGGCAACGGCCTGGCCATTTCACTGGGAGTAAATTATAACCTCCTGAAAAGGCAGGTACCTAAGGAGAACTTTATGCTGTTCGGCGGTATGAAGTATGGATTTGCCCTTTTTAACTACGAATTGCCTGCCTACCAGGTGCCCGGCAGTTACTGGGGAGATTATCACGGCTCGGTGCCTTCGAGCAACAAAACCGCCCATTGGATAGAATTATCGGTTGGGGTGAAAGTGGAAGTGCTCAAGCATTTTTACCTTGGCTGGAGCCTGCACGACCGGATGTTGCTGACAAGGAAGTTGTCGAAGGGCGATTATCCGCCCATGGTGATACCCGGATATGGCAAAGGCAATAAGGGGAATGTGTTTGATATGCAATACACGGTATCGTACCTGATACCGATGTATAAAGTAAAACAGAAGATGAACCTGTAAAAGGTACCAGATAAATCAGTGGTCCCGGTTTGCGATGGCAGGCCGGGATTTTTTATGTGCAAATGGTGATAGGGAAAAGAAAAACCCTCCGGTTGGCCGGAGGGTTTTTTATATGCTGGGTTAAGCAGATTATCTGTTGAAGTCGCGCTCTTCGCCGCCGCCTTCGAATCCTTTGTCGCGGTCGAATCCGCCACGGTCGTTGCCGCCGGCGCCTCTGTCGTATCCGCCGCGGTCACCACCTCTGTCGTAACCACCACGGTCGCCATAACCGCCACCGCTGCCGCCACGGTCGTATCCACCGCCTCCGCTGCTACCGCGATCATAACCGCCTCCGCTGCCACGGTCGCCATAGCCACGGTTTCCACCGCCGCCATAACCACCACCGCTGCCGCCGCGGTCGTAACCACCTCCTCCGCCGCCACGGTTGCCGCCATAGCCGCCACTGCCTCCGCGATTGCCACCGCTACCGCCGCCGTAGCCTCCGCCACCGCGGTTACCACCGCCATAGCCACCGCCACCACGGTTGCCGCCGCCACCGCCGAAACGGCCACCGCCGCCACCGCCAAAGCGTCCGCCGCCTCCACCAAAGCCACCTGGCCGGGGAGCCTTCTTTTCCAGCCCCCAGAGGTAACCTTCTTTGAAGCGGATGATACCACGGGAGTCAGGGCTGAATTTGCCCCAGGCGAAGCCTGCCCCTACTTCACCGCTCCGCAGGTCGCCCAGCATATAGTAATGCGGGAGGCGGCGCGCGAATTCGGCCAGTTCGGTATCTTCGGAATAGCTGGCTTCGTCGCGGGTGATCAGGCCGTCTTCACGGTTCCAGATATCGTTCACAACGATTTCGTGCACCAGTCCGATGTTGGATTTGCGGGGATCTTTACCGTATTCGTGGAGTTGTTCCAGGAAGCCGGTGAGGGAATCCGCCTGTTTTACGATTACAGCGGGAGAGTGGCTCACGTAAAATACGCTGCCCCAATCGCCTTCAACGTCTACGTCCAGCACCCAGCTGTTACCATAGCCGTCGCCGGCGATACGGATAGACCGGGGCAGGAGGTTCGGTATCTCGAATTCGTTCACCGCATCAAAAGTGATAGCGTCCAGGCCGTAAAACAGGAAACCGCTGGAAAAGGCCAGGAGTTCTCTGATCTCGTCCGGGATATAATTGGAGCGAAGTTGCGTGCCGATATCGTCTATTTCTTCTTCGGAAAGACCCGGGAACAGTTCTACCGAGTAATTTTCCTTTTGTTGGGTACTATACTGCTCGTCCAGCATTGTACGCAGCTGTTCAAGTGGCGTCATTTGATGTATTACTTTATATAATATATTATGCTCTAATCATTTCGATATGGGGGATGTTGTCCTCCATGTACATTGCACTGCTCTGTACGAACCCCAAAGATTCATAAAATTTCTGTAAATATTGCTGTGCTCCTATCTTAATAGGCATATTTCCCCATTTATCGTGCAGAACAGCGATTGAAACGTTCATTAATTCCCGGCCAAAACCATGGCGCCGGGCCGATGGCGAGGTTACCACCCGGCCTATAGAGGCCATGTCAAACTTAATTCCCGGCTGGAATAATCGGGTATAAGCTGCCAGTCCGGCTTCCGTAATACCCATTACATGGAGTGCCTGCTGGTCATAATTATCCAGATCAAGATAGGCACAATTCTGTTCTACTACGAAAACTTCGCTGCGGAGCCGCAGGATTTGGTACAATTCCTCGTTACTCAGGTCCCCGAACGACTTAATTTCCCACCGGATGTCCATTTTATTACCTCTTTTATATAAAATTCTCGTTTTGGGGTTTGATTTCAGGTAGAGGATACCGAAATTGCCCCCCGGAAATCATTCAGCCTTAAATTAAACATGAGCAGCCATTCTCTCCCATTCCTTTTGATGGACCATATTACGGTCCGCAACCAGCAGCATACCCTTCTGCGGGAATTCACCTGGCAGGTAAACACCGGTGAGCACTGGGCCATAGTTGGCAGGAGCGGGGCCGGCAAATCCAGCCTCCTTCATACAATTATCGGCAAAAATAATGTGATCGGCGGGAGTATCCGACATTATTTTTACGAGCGCTACCGCGAAACGCACCAGATCAGCGATCCTTACTTCAATTACCGCCGCCTCTTAGCCCTCGTTGGCCATCATAACGATTTCAGGAACAAGTCTAATATGGCTGATTTCTATTATCAGCAACGCTTTAACTCCATGGACTCGTCTGACGCACCTACGGTAGACGAATATCTGGAGAACCGGGCTAACGATCCCCTGCTGACTCCCCTCAACATCGGTGTTCTCCATGATAAAGAGCTGATTAAGCTCTCTAATGGTGAAACCCGGCGGGTAATGATAGCCCGGGCGCTCCTGCAGCACCCCTCGCTTTTACTGCTCGATAACCCTTTTATGGGACTCGATGTACATGCGCGGCAGACTTTCCACAGTATCGTTGACCATGTGGCCGCTTCGGGCACCACAGTGATCCTCGTAACCACACCGCAGGAGATCCCATTTGCCATTACCCACGTCCTGGAACTGGAAGAAGGACGCATTGCCGGAAAGTGGACCCGTACGGAGTACCTGTCGCAATACCACCCGGAAGCTCCGGAAGCTGCCGTGTCTGCCATGGATGCCGAACTGGTGGCTCGCCTTACAAAAGACGCACCCGCTTATTCCTTCGGATCCATCGTGCAAATGGAACAGATCAGGGTCAAATATGGAGAGAACACCGTCCTCGATGGAATAGACTGGATAGTGCTGCCCAATGAAAAATGGGCGCTGCTGGGTCCTAACGGTTCCGGCAAAAGCACCTTGCTCAGCCTCATCACCGCCGATAATCCCCAGTCGTACGCCAACCGCATCCATCTGTTCGGACGTAAAAGAGGCAGCGGAGAAAGCATCTGGGACATCAAACGGAAGATCGGCTTCGTTTCTCCGGAGCTGCATCAGTATTTCCAGTCGAATGCTACCTGCGTACAGGTGGCCGCTTCCGGATTCTATGACACCATCGGATATATGAAGCCCGCCACGGCGGAGCAGCTGGATACAGCCGGCGGGTGGTTGCAGTTACTGGAATGTGGTGCCTATACAGGGGAGCTGTTCAAAAATGTTCCCGCAGGCATCCAGCGGTTAACGCTCCTTGCCCGCGCACTTGTCAAGAACCCGCCGCTCCTGATCTTCGACGAGCCTACCCAGGGCCTCGACGATCATCAGCGTAACCACTTCAAAAGCGTAATAGAAATGTTATGCCGCCGTATGGAAGTGACCATGATTTACGTTACCCATTACGAAGAAGAACTACCCGCACCGGTTAACCGCTATTTACGCATCCGGAATGGGAAAATGATATAAATCCGATACCTTTAATCCGTCCAAATTAAAACCTACGCTATGTACCCAAACAACCGGCTACTGCCCCTGGCCAGTCTGTTAACTTTATTCGCAGCAGTCATATTCCAGATCGGATGCAGCACCAAGGCGAAAGAAGTGAACCCCGCCTTTGCCCGATACATCGGCGCCTACACGACGGGAATCATCTCCAAACAAAGCGCCATCCGTATTCAGCTGGCAGGAGATGTGAATGTTACCCACGCCGTAAACGAACCTGTGGCAGAAGACGTTTTCTCTTTTTCGCCTTCCATCGCAGGAAAGGCTTTCTGGGTAGATGCTACTACGCTCGAATTCAGGCCTGAGAAAAACCTGGAACCGGGTAAACGCTATACCGGGAAGTTTAAACTGGGTAAAGTAATGTCGGTTCCCTCCGACCTCAAAGTATTTGAATTCACTTTTGAAGTCATAAAACCTTCTTTCGAAGTGGAACTGCTTGGCCTTAGAACCGCTGGCAACAGCCGGGAGAAGATGCAGTATACAGGTGTGGTACGTACTTCTGATGCGGAAGAGGTACAGGCCGTGGAGAAACTGGTTACTGCACAATACGATGGTCCTAAAACGAACATCTCCTGGCAGCACGATGTGGCCAACCGCACCTACCGTTTCACCATCGGAGACATCACCCGTAAATCAGTAGCTGCCAAACTCCACATCCTGTGGGATGGCACGCCCATCCGCTCCGATCTGAAAGGCAGCCAGGAAGTGGAAGTGCCGGCAATCGGTGATTTTAAAGTACTGGATATACAACCCCGTTACGAACCGGAAGAGCATGTGCTGGTACAATTCTCCTGCCCGCTCCTCCCCACGCAGCCGCTGGAAGGTCTTATCGGCATCAGCGGCCAGACAGACCTTCGGTATACCATCGAAGGCAGTGAAGTAAAAGTATTCGCCCCGGGCAGGCTCGAAGGGAATTACACCGTGGTAGTGAACGAAGGGATTCAAAGTACTTACGAAGACCGACTCGATAAATCTTTCACCGGTTCTGTCACTTTCGAAAACCGTTTACCATCCGTAACCATCCCCGGCAAAGGGGTGATTATGCCGCAAAGCGGAAAGCTGGTGATGCCTTTTGAAGCCGTGGGACTGAACGCAGTAGACGTGGTGGTGATCCGCATCTATGAAAACAACATCCCCCAGTACCTGCAAAGGAACAGCCTCAACGGCGACAACGAACTGCGGCGCGTGGCAAGTCCGGTTGCAGAGAAAACCATCCGGCTCGATACCGACAAATCACTCAACCTCCGCCACCGCAACCGTTTCAACCTCGACCTCGAACAAATCATCAAAGCCGAACCGGGTGCTATTTACCGGGTACGAATCGGTTTCAGGAAGGCATATGCGCTGTATACCTGTAAAGAAGGAGAAGGCAGCAGTGAAGATGAAAGTACCCGTGAATACTACGGAGAAGAGATTGATGAAGACGATGCTTTCTGGCGCCGTTACGAAGATTATTACCCTTACGGATATAACTGGGACGAGCGGGAATCGCCCTGCACCAACAGTTACTACAATCACAACCGCTGGGCTACCCGCAACATTATTTCCTCGAACATCGGCCTCATCGCCAAACGAGGGAATGATAACAGCATGGTAGTAGCCGTTACGGATATCCGCGATGCCAAGCCCATTTCCGGTGTGGATCTGAGCCTGCTCGATTATCAGAACCAGGTCATCTTCACCACTAAGAGCGATGGCGACGGCTTCGCTAAGTTTGACCTGAAACGCAAGCCTTTCCTCCTCGTAGCCAAACGCGACAATGAGCGTGGTTACCTCAAACTGGACGACGGTTCCTCCCTCCCCCTCAGCCGCTTCGATGTGAAAGGGGAAGAAGTGCAACACGGCATGAAAGGGTTCCTGTATGGAGAAAGAGGTGTGTGGCGGCCGGGAGATTCGCTGTTCCTGACCTTCCTGCTGGAAGATAAGGAAGGCAAACTGCCCGCCAACCACCCCGTAACCATGGAGCTGTTCAATCCCAAAGGCCAACTGTACAAACGCATCAACCAGCACGTTTCCCTGAACGGGTTCTATAATTTCAATACCGTGACGGATGCTGATGCACCTACCGGCAGCTGGGTCGCCAAAGTAAAAGTAGGCGGTGCCGAATTCAGCAGGAATGTGCGTATCGAAACCGTGAAGCCCAACCGCCTGAAAGTGAAGCTCGACTTCGGCAGTCAGCAGTCGCTAGTGAAAGATCAACAGCCTAAAGGCACCCTCACTGCCGCCTGGCTCTTCGGTGCCCCGGCGCAAAGCCTAAAAGCGAAAGTGGACGTATCGCTCACCTCTTCCCACACTACCTTCCCTAAGTTCGATGGCTATCATTTCGATGATCCTACTGAATCATTCAGTACAGAAAATAAAACCATCTTCGATGGCAGTCTCAGTGAAGACGGTGCCGCACCCGTATCTGCCAGCATCCCTGTTGGTGAGCGTGCGCCCGGTGTTCTGAAAGCGAACTTTGAAGTGAAAGTGTTTGAACCCGGTGGCGATTTCAGTATCGATCATTTCTCCATGCCTTACCACGTATTTGATTCTTATGTGGGTGTGAGCGCTCCGGAAGGCAACCGCCTCACCGGCATGCTCGTGACCGGTAAAACTCATTCGGTAAGCATCGTAAATGTAGACGCTAATGGGAAACTCAAAGGCGGCAGCAGCAATGTGGAAGTACAATTGTATAAAATCCGCTGGCGCTGGTGGTGGGATGAAAGTGAGGATGATATCAGCAACTTTACCAACGATAGTTACAATCAACTGATATCTACCGACCAGGTAACGCTGCGTGGTGGTAAAGGCAGCTGGAACCTGCTGGTGCATGAACCATCATGGGGCCGCTACCTCATCCGGGTGAAAGATCTGGAAAGCGGGCATATCACCGGTCAATCAGTTTATATCGACTGGCCGAACTACGAGGAAAGGCTCATGAAGGAGAATCCTACAGAAGCTTCCATGCTCGTGTTCACCGCCAGCAAAACGAAATATAACGTAGGAGAAGATATCGTGCTCACCATCCCCAGCAGCGAAGGCGGCCGCGGGCTGATCAGCGTTGAGTCTGGCAGCAAAGTACTTAAAACCGACTGGGTTACTACCGAGAAAGGACAAACGGTGTACCGCTTCAAAGCAGAGCCGAATATGTCGCCCAATATTTATGTGAACGTAAGCCTCCTGCAGCCACATGCCCAAACGGTGAACGATCTGCCCATCCGTATGTATGGTACTATTCCCGTACTGGTGGAAGATCCGAATACCATCCTGAAGCCGGTGATAGCATTGCCGGAAACCTTACGCCCTGAGTCCAATGCATCCATCTCCGTATCTGAAGCCGGTGGTAAGCCGATGACTTATACCGTGGCCATTGTAGATGAAGGCCTGCTGGACCTCACCCGCTTCCGTACGCCGGATGCACATAGTGTGTTCTATGCAAGAGAAGCGTTGGGCGTGAAAACATGGGATCTCTTCGATTTCGTGATTGGCGCATGGGGTGGTGATCTGGAAAGGATACTGAGTATTGGTGGTGACGAAGGCCTGAACCGCGGCGCCAGCCAGGCCAAAGCCAACCGCTTTAAACCAGTGGTGAAGTTTATGGGTCCGTTTTACCTGAAGAAAGGAGAGAAGCAAACACATACCTTCCAGTTGCCGCCTTATATCGGATCTGTTAAAGCCATGGTTGTGGCAGGTCAGGCAGGTGCATATGGTAACGCAGATAAAACTGCTTCCGTGAAGAAGCCCCTTATGTTGCTGGCCACTGCGCCGCGCGTACTGGGTCCCGGAGAAACCATTCAGCTGCCGGTAACCGTATTCGGACTAGAGCCGCATGTAAGGCAGGCCAACGTTACCCTCACATCCAATCCGTATTTTGAAGTAGTGGGAGAAGCCACTAAAATAGTGAGCTTCCCGAAACCCGGAGAGCAACTGGTGTATTTCGATGTGAAGATCCGTAACCTCGTAGGCATCGGTAAATTCAAAGTAGTAGCCACCAGCGGCAAAGAGCGTGCAGAAGAAAACGTGGAGCTGGATGTGCGGAATCCCAATCCATTTACCACGAATGTGATCGAGAAGACCATGGAACCCGGTGGTACCTGGAGCGCTCCGTTTGCTCCTGTGGGTATGGCGGGGACCAATACAGGTGTGCTGGAAGTATCTACCATTCCTGCGCTTAACTTAGAGAAGCGACTGAAATTCCTCATTCAATATCCCCACGGATGTGTGGAACAAACCACCTCAGGCGTGTTCCCGCAACTGGCACTCAATACCATCATGGATCTGAGCGACAGGCAAAAAGCCGAAGTGGATCAGAATATTAAATCAGGTATTAACCGGTTGAAAAGCTTCCAGCTGACAGACGGCGGATTGTCGTACTGGCCCGGTAATACTGATGCAGATGAATGGGGTACCAACTATGCCGGTCACTTCATGATTGAAGCACAGGCTCGCGGTTATACCCTGCCTCCCGGATTCCTGGAAGGCTGGCGTAAGTTTCAGAAGAATAAAGCAGTAAGCTGGGCACCCAGCACCACCAATTTCTCCGGTGGTGACCTCGTGCAGGCATACCGCCTCTACCTGCTGGCACTTGCCAAAACACCAGAGCTGGGTGCTATGAACAGACTGAAAGAATTCCAGTACCTGTCGGTAGCTGCCAAATGGAGACTTGCTGCGGCGTATAAACTCGCAGGACAGGCAGAAGCAGCCAGCGCACTGGTACGTGGCCTCAGCACTACGGTGCAGCCATACAACCAGCTGGGTGGTACTTTCGGATCTACCCTCCGCGATAAAGCCATGATCCTTGAAACCCTCACCATCCTGGGGCAGCGTAACACCGCTGCGGGACTGCTGAAAGAGGTAGCCTTCGATCTGGGACAGGAGCAATGGTACAGCACGCAAACCACGGCCTATGCACTTATAGCGGTGTCTAAATACTGTGGTACTAACAAGGGCAGCAAGATGGCATTCAGCTATAACCTTAGCGGTGCAACCGGGAACATCAGTTCTGAATCTTACCTGTCGCAGATACCTGTAGCGTTTAAAGGCAACAACAATGTAACCGTGCAGAATAAAGGCCAGAACGTATTGTATGCCCGCCTGATCCTGAGAGGCCAGCCGGAAGCAGGGCAGAATCCGTATGCAGATAATCAGCCCGATGTAATGACGATGACGGTGCAGTACAACACCCGCACCGGTAAACCCATCGGCATAGAGCAGCTGAAACAGGGGACCGACTTTGTGGCTACAGTTACCGTTCACAACCCCGGGAAGCGCGGCTATTACGAGCAACTGGCACTGTCGCAGGTGTTCCCTTCCGGATGGGAGATTATCAATACCCGCCTGATGGGTAACGACAGTACGCTGCGCATGTCGCCCTACACTTACCGTGATATCCGTGATGACAGGGTGTATACTTACTTCAATCTCGAAGAAAGCAAAACGCATACTTACCAGGTACTGCTGAACGCGGCATACCTTGGCAGGTACTATCTCCCCGCCACCAGTGTGGAAGCGATGTATGATAATACCATACACGCATTTACACCGGGTAAGTGGATCGAAGTAGTGAAATAATATTGTAGAAAAAATAAACGGAGCCGGCGCGGATACTGCGCCGGCTTTTCTTTCCTTATGTGGACGCGTATTAAAGCCTGGGCATACCGGAGACGATGGAAGCTGACCATAGCAGCAGTGTTGCTGACAGGATACTACTTCCTGTTGCCGCACCAGCTGTTTACTGCGCCAACATCTTTTGTGATAGAAGACGAAAAGGGCGACCTGATGAATGCCACCATCGCGAAAGACGGGCAATGGCGCTTTCCGGCAGATAAATCCGTACCGGATAAATTCGCCAAATGTATAGTGGCTTACGAAGACAAACGGTTTTACTACCACTGGGGCGTTGACCCCGGAGCTTTGTTCCGCGCAGTGAAGCAGAATGTGGGAGGGGGAAAAGTAGTGAGCGGAGCCAGTACCATTACCATGCAGGTGATACGCCTGCACCGCAACAAGCCCCGCACACTATGGCAGAAGATGGTGGAAATGGTGATGGCTACACGCATGGAATTCCGCTATTCTAAAAAATCCATCCTCGGTTTATATGCAGGCAATGCCCCTTTCGGAGGAAACGTGGTGGGGCTGGAAGCAGCGTCGTGGCGGTATTACGGGCGTAAGCCGGATCAATTATCCTGGGCGGAAACTGCTACCCTTGCAGTATTGCCTAACAGTCCGGCGCTGATACACCCCGGCAGGAACCGGCAACGTTTGCTGGATAAACGGAATGCATTGCTGAACAAGCTCTGGCAAAACGGTACGATCGATAGCAGCACCTGTGCACTTTCCTGTATGGAGCCGCTGCCGGATAAACCACATCCCCTTCCGGAACTTGCCCCGCATTTGCTGAGCCGCTTCCGGCAGGAGTACAGGCTTCGCGGAGAAACGGGCAGCACACGCCTCAAAACCACATTAGATGGCAGCCTGCAGCAAAGCGTTAACGATATCGTGTATCGCCATCACCTCCAGCTCAAAGCCAATGGTATCAACAATGCTGCTGCCCTTGTACTGGATGTGGAAACAGGTAATGCGCTGGCTTATGTGGGCAATGTATACCGGCCGGAAGATCCGGAGCTGGAAGCATATGTAGATATCATTCAGGCGCCCCGCAGTCCCGGCAGCACACTCAAACCATTATTGTATGCCGGTATGCTGAACGACGGACTGATGCTGCCGCATACCCTCCTGCCGGATGTACCCACACATATCTCCGGGTATACACCGCAGAACTATGATCAGTCGTACGACGGCGGCGTGCCTGCTTCCCGTGCGCTGGCCCGTTCACTCAATATCCCCGCAGTTAAAACATTACAGCAATACCGCAGCGAGCGCTTCCTCAACCTCATACGGCAGCTTGGTATCAGCACCATGCGCAAGCCGGCAACGTATTACGGTTTGTCCATGATCCTTGGCGGTGGGGAAACCACTTTATGGGAGCTGGGAGGCGTATATGCCAGCATGGCCCGCACGCTGCTGCATCAGGAGCAATACAATGGTAAATATGATGCAGACGATTATCACCCGCCATTATACCGGGCAGATGCTACTGCCCCCGGCCGTCATAGCCTTACACGCTTTGGCTTGCTCGATGCTGCTGCAATCTGGTATACTTTCAATGCAATGGAAGAAGTGATGCGCCCTGGTGAGGAAATGCTCTGGGAGGCATTTGCTTCATCGAAAAGGATAGCCTGGAAAACGGGCACCAGCTTCGGCTTCCGCGATGGGTGGGCAGTAGGCATTACCCCGCAGTACGTAGTAGCAGTATGGGTAGGGAATGCTGATGGTGAAGGGCGCCCGGGATTGACAGGCGTATCAGCCGCGGCGCCGGTGATGTTCGATATCTTCAGGTTACTCCCCAATACACCGCCTTTCCCTGTTCCGGCCGGTCATCTCAAAACAATTGCCGTATGCCGGCAAAGCGGATACAGGGCAGGGGAATATTGTACCGACCGCGATTCACTGGCGGTACCGCTTGCAGGATTACGCGCTGCCGTATGCCCTTACCATCAGCTCATCCACCTCGACCCTTCCGGAAAATACCGTGTTACGGCAGATTGTGAGCAGCCGGACAGGATGCTGCATAAGCCATGGTTTGTATTGCCTCCGGCTATGGAGTACTTCTACCGCGCCACGCATGCCTACGATCCCCTGCCGCCATATCTCCCCGGTTGCGCAACGCAGGATCTGGGCCGCGCTATGGAACTGATTTATCCACGTCCCAATGCGAAAATATATGTGCCTGTGGAGATTGACGGTACGTTAGGGGAAACGGTGTTTAAAGCCACACACCGCGCAGCCGGTGCAAGAATCTTCTGGCACCTTGATGCGGAATTTGCAGGAGAAACAAGAGACTTCCATCAGCTGTCTATGCGGCCGAAACCCGGTAAGCATGTGCTGACGGTGGTAGATGAGGAAGGGGAGCAGATAAGGCTGGAGTTTGAGATCCTCGATAAGTCGAAGGCTCAGTAATTGTATTTTTCTTTCCACAACGCTTTCAGATAGCGGCGCAGCTCATCTTCCCGTGCATTCTTCCCGGGATCATAGAAGCGTGTGCCGGCAATTGCTTCGGGCAGGTATTCCTGTTCGGAGAAGTTGTTGGCGTAATCGTGCGAATAACGGTATCCCTGACCATAGCCCTGTTGCTTCATGAGCTTGGTAGGTGCGTTGCGGATATGCAGGGGAACGGGAAGGTCGCCGGTTTGTGCTACCACGCTTTGCGCGGTACCAATAGCCATGTACGACGCATTGCTCTTGGGTGAGGAAGCGAGGTAGGTAGCACACTGCGAGAGAATTATTCTGGACTCCGGATTACCGATCACATTCACGGCCTGAAAACAGCTGTTGGCCAGCAGCAGCGCATTGGGATTGGCGTTGCCGATATCTTCCGAAGCAGAAATAAGCAACCTCCGGGCAATGAACTTAACATCTTCCCCACCTGCCAGCATCCTTGCCAGCCAGTAAACCGCACCATTGGGGTCGCTGCCGCGGATGGATTTGATGAAAGCGGAAATGATATCGTAATGCTGTTCGCCAGTTTTATCGTAAATGGCTACGCGCTGCTGGGCAATATCCATCACTTTCTCGTTGGTAACAACAATGGGCGATTCGTCCTGCAGGGTATCCACTACCAGTTCAAAGAGGTTGAGGAGCTTGCGTGCGTCGCCGCCGGCGATATTGAAGAGGGCTTCTGTTTCTTTGAGTTCGATGGTCTTTTCTGCCAGCCATGCATCTTTCTGCATGGCAATGTTAAGCAGGTTCAGCAGCTCACCGGGTCCTAGAGGCTTCAGTACGTATACCTGGCTGCGGGAGAGCAGTGCCGCGTTCACTTCGAACGAGGGGTTTTCTGTAGTAGCGCCGATGAGGGTGATGATGCCTTTCTCCACTGCGCCCAACAGTGCATCCTGCTGGGATTTGTTGAAGCGATGGATCTCGTCAATGAAAAGTACCGCGTGGCGGCTTTTGGCGAGGTCTATCACTTCCCGGATGTCTTTTACACCGGAAGAGATGGCACTGAGCGTATAAAAGGGAACCTGAAGGGTATGCGCAATGATATTGGCGATGGTGGTTTTACCCACGCCGGGAGGCCCCCAAAGGATCATGGAGGGTACTTTACCTGCGGTGATTGCTTTCCGCAGTATACTGCCCTGGCCTGTCAGATGTTCCTGGCCCACAAGATCGTCCAGCGTTTCCGGACGGAGCCTTTCTGCCAATGGTGCGCGCATGGTTCAGTGCTTATATGTCGAGAAATTTATCGTTGTTTTCTGCCGCAGCATGCTCCTTTTTCCAGTGGTTGAGGTAGAAGCTCGACAGTACGCAGTTCGCAGCAATTGCCGCGCCATGAATACCCAACAGAATCATCCATACTTTCATTACAGCAATCAGCTGCTGGGTGGAAGCGCCGGTGGCACCGGGGATCTTTTGTTCGGAGAAGCCCCGTATCCATTCTTCATCCGGTACCGTCTGCATTTTGAGGGCAGTACCCAGTACCCAAACCCCATAAATGAAGGCTAATACGCTGATCATGATCATTTGGGTGGAGAAGCCGGGCTGCATGGGCTGTGCCGGACGAAGGAGGTTTTTCTGCAGCCGGAGGCAGAGCACGTTATGCATGATCACCGTGCCGAACATAATCAGCATCACCAAAACCGGGGCGAAAGGCAGTACGATGGCCGCCATCAGCATTATCACCGAAAAAAGGCCCAATACGATAATATTGCCCCATGTCAAGAATCGAAACAGTCCAAACAGAAAATTCATCCCTTTGCTCTTTATTTAGTCTATGCAAACCTACGAATTTACCATTTAACATAAACGACGCGCCCGGATTGCTAAATCTTCGATAAATTTAATCATCTAAACCTTGATGCATATGCAATCTATCCACAGCACCGCCAGGCGCTTCACGGCCGGTATTCTGCTGTCCCTCGCCGCCGCGGGGCCTGCAGCCGCCCAGAAGGTGCCGGCATTCGATAATTCATCTCTCGACAAGAACATTAAGCCCTGCCACGATTTCGACGGCTTCGCCAACCAGGGCTGGAAAAAGAACAACCCAATCCCCGGGACAGACAGTCGCTGGGGTGCCTTTAATGAACTCGATAAGGCTAACAAAGAAGTACGCCTGAAATCCATCATCCATGAAATTGCAGGCAAAACCGGCCTCGCAAAAGGCACGGAAGAACAGCAGATCTCCGACTACTACGCCTCCTTCCTCGACACAGCGACCATCGAAAAGCGCGGTATCTCCCCCCTCAAAACATGGATCGATAAGATCAACAGCACTAAGAATCTGGCCGACTGGGCTAAGATTACCGGTGAATTGCAGAACATCGGCGTTAGTACCTGGACGGGCTTTGCCGTTGAAGGTGACCTGAAAGACAGTAAGATCAACGCTGTGTATGGCGGGCAGGACGGCCTCAGTCTTGGTGAGCGCTCCTATTATGAGCGTACCGATTCCAGCACACAGAACGTTCGGAAGGAATTTGTGGCGCACGTGAATAAGATGTTTGCCCTCGCCGGTTTCCCTGAAAAGAACCCTGGTCAAACGATCCTCGATTTTGAATCAGCCCTCGCCAAACTGCAGCTCACTAACGTGCAGCTCCGCGATCCTGTTAAAACGTATAACAAAATCGGCTATCCGGAACTGAACACCCTCGCCCCAGAGTTTGACTGGGACGGTTTTACCAAAGTGCAGGATATCCGTACAGATACACTCGTGCTGCAGGATAAAGGGTATATCACCAACGGTGCAAAGCTGCTAAAAGCCACCTCGCTGGCAACCCTTAAAACCTGGTCGAAGTTCCAGCTGCTGACAACTTTCGCAGGCTTCCTGCCTAAGAAGTTTGATGATGAGAACTTCCGGTTCTTTGCCACGGTAATGACCGGCAGAAAGGCGCAGCGCCCCCGTATCGACCGTGCCATCCGCTCTGCAGATGGTGTGCTGGGCATGCCGCTCGGCAAACTCTTCGCGAAAAAATATTTCCCCGAGTCCAGCAAACAGAAAGTGTCTGACATGATCGAGAATGTACGTGCTGTTTACGGCGAACGCATCGACCAGCTGGCATGGATGAGTCCGGAAACTAAGCAGATGGCGCATAAGAAACTGAAAGCCTTCACCTATAAGATCGGCTACCCCGATAGCTGGAAGGATTATTCTGCTATCGACGTTCAGCGCGATAAATTGTTAGAGAATGTTATCAGTACCACCAAATTCCGCACCGCGGAGAAAATAGGTAAGATCGGTAAGCCGGTAGATCGCTCCGAATGGCTCATGACGCCGCAAACGGTGAACGCATACTACAATCCCCTGAACAACGAGATCGTGTTCCCTGCGGGTATCCTGCAGCCGCCGTTCTTTAATCCGGATGCGGATGATGCCATCAACTACGGCGGTATCATCGCAGTAATTGGCCATGAGTTCACACATGGTTTCGACGATCAGGGTTCTCAGTTCGATGCGGATGGTAATCTTCAGAACTGGTGGACGGAAGCCGACCGTAAGAACTTCGATGATCTGGCTAAACACTACATCGATTACTTCGGTAGCCTGGAGCCACTCTCCGGCTTTAAGATCAACGGGGCTCTCACCATCGGGGAGAACATCGCCGACCTTGGAGGTCTTACACTGGCCTATTACGCACTGAAGAAATCCTTTGAAGGGAAAACAGAACCTGCTGCTATCGACGGTTTCACCTGGCAACAGCGCTTCTTCCTCGGCTGGGCGCAGGTATGGCATGCCAATATCACGGATGCCGCACTCCGCAACCAGATCCAGACAGACCCGCATAGCCCGGCCCGGTTCCGCATAAACGGACCCATGCCGCATCTGAAAGAGTTCCACGATGCATGGCATTGTGGTGAAGGGGATGCAATGGTGCTTCCCCAGGCACAGAGAGTGGTGATCTGGTAAAAAATACTTTCTATTTGAATAAAGGGCTGTCTCTCACGGGGCGGCCCTTTTTCATGGTATTTTATCTGCCGTTATGTATATGCTTCCATAAGCATGTTAAAATATCGATAATCATAACCCCGAGAACTTCCAGAGGCTACCCACGTTACGTACTTCTACGTTTCGGATTTTCGGTATTAATACGCTTTCCTAACGATCCTTAATTCATGACCTTTGAGACTGGATTTTAATGGTCTATCCATCGATCCCAAGACCATCGGCCTGTCCACCGTTGTAACCCCAATTCCCCCCTGGAGGCCGGTGCAGGTTCCGTACTACCTGTGCCGGCGCCAACGGTCTCATCACCCACCGTAACCTTTTCCCTTCGTTTAATGCTTTCGAGAGTTTATTTCCCGCCCGTGCCGGAAACGTTTTTATCCGCGTAAATACTATCAGAAACCGGCAATTAACTGTTATTGCAGGGCGGGGGCTTTGTTATACTTGCAGTAAATTCTACGGTTATGATTATCGATTTGAAGAAAGCGGTTTTGCTGGCTGCTCTGGCTTTCGGAACTGTGCCCGCTTTCGCACAGCAGCCCGGCGAGCTATGGGGCCGGCAGGGCGAAGCAGGTAAAAGTGAGAAAGCGAAATGGTTCACCGAGGCCAAATTCGGGCTGTTCCTCCACTGGGGCCCCTATGCCCACTTCGGCGGAGAGATCCGCGGTAAGCGATACTACGGCATTACAGAATGGATCATGCACCGCGACAGAACGCCTGCTGATGAATATGCCCGTCTTGCGCAGGGTTTTAACCCATCAGCCTTTAGTGCGGAAGAATGGGTGAATATCGCCAAAGCCTCCGGCATCAGATACATCGTTATCACCTCCAAGCACCACGACGGCTTCGCCATGTTCGATTCCAAAGTAACGGATTTCGATATCGTGGATGCTACCCCCTTTAAGCGCGACCCGCTGAAAGAGCTGGCAGCCGCCTGCAAAAAGGCCGGAATCAAACTGGGTTTCTATTACTCTCAGTTCCAGGATTGGCATGAGCCGAATGGTGGCGGCAATAACTGGGATTTCAAAAATGATAAGAAAGATTACAGCGCCTACTACCGCAACAAATCCCTGCCGCAGATCACCGAACTTCTCAGCAACTACGGTGATCTGGGGATTATATGGTTTGATACGCCGGGAAATATGAGCAAAGAAGAATCCGCCGAGTTCATGGCTAAGGTGCACCGCCTGCAGCCGGGATGCCTCGTGAGCAGCCGCGTGGGGAACGGACTGGGAGATTTTAAAGATTTCGGTGATGGAGAAATACCAACAGGCGTGGTTAAAGGTGCCTGGGAGGCTATTTTTACGCATAACGACAGCTGGGGGTATTCCGGCTTCGATCAGAACTTTAAATCGCCAAAAGAGATCATCCGTATTCTTGCCGAAGTATCGTCGAAAGGAGGGAACCTCATGATGAACATCGGGCCAGACGGGAGTGGACGCATTCCCGGCCCTTCGGAACAGTATTTCCGTGAAACAGGAAGGTGGCTGCAAAAGAACGGGGAAGCCATCTACGGCACCGGATATTCACCCATTGCACCGCAGCCCTGGGGTGTGATGACAGCGAAGCCCGGTAAACTTTATCTGCATGTATTTACCCGTCCGCATAACGGCAAACTGCTGCTGCCCGCCTTCACCGGCAAGGCAATAAAAGCCCGGCTGCTGGATGGGGGCAATCCGTTAAAAATACAGCAATCCGGTACCGACGTTTGGGTATCGCTCCCAGCCACATTGCCGGACGCACGCAATACCGTGATAGCGCTGGATTACAGCGGTACGCTGGAAGAAAGACATGATATTCCCTTTGTGGCCGGAACGCAATACGAAAGTGTGGCACTGCCATCAGAAAGAGCAAGGGCATATGGCACTACTGATGTGAAGTCGATTACCATAGTTATTATTTCGGGGACTGGAAGCATGCCACCTACGCTACGAATATGAAAGAGCCGGGCGACAGTATCAGCTACCGCCTTCGTTTCACCGAACCGGGCGATTACAAGATCACCTTACAATACGCGGCAGATACCTCGCATGAAAAACGAGAAGGCATCCTTGAAATGAAGCCTCATGGAGGAGCGCAGCAGGATTTTCGCTTCCAGGTACTCCTTACGGGAAAGTACGATTCCCACAAACCGCTGCTGTTTATAGACCAGACGATTGCTGTGGTGCGCGTTATAGTACCCGGAGAATGGGCGCTCCGCGTAAGGCCCGATGCGGCAGGTAAGGAATTATTCCGCCTGCGGCAGGTAATGGTGGAGCCTTTGCAGTAATTACTTTTTGGATGTCTGTGGCTGAAACACGAAAGTGAGCAGTCCCAGTGAAATATAGATAATGCCGGAAATGTAGGCTTCCAGACGGCGGTACCAGGTGTTTTGCTTCATGTATTTTCCAAGGCGGCCGGCGGCAAGTGCATAACTGCCGTCGGTGAGGAAGGCAAGGAAGGTGAAGAGCAGGCCAAAGAACAATACCTGCAGGGCTACGTTGCCGTTTTCGGGCCGGATGAACTGCGGAAGGAAGGCAAAAAAGAAAAGTGCGCATTTCGGATTAAGTACGTTCACGATCATTCCCTGCCAGAAGATGGCGGAGAGTGACTGGGGAGGCGGAGCTTCCTGCTGACCGGTTTGTTTACGGGCATCCGCGATTTTTTTCACACCAAGATATATGAGATAGGCGGCACCAAGGTATTTGAGAACGGCAAATGCCATGGCGGATGCCATCAGCAGTGCGGATACCCCGAGGGAAGCAGCGGCTGCATGCACAAGCGTACCGGCCTGAATGCCGCAAACAGAAACGAGTCCGGCTTTGGTGCCCTGCTCCGTGCTGCGGGTGATTATATACAACACTGCAGGACCGGGTATAATGAGTAATATCAGTGCGGCGGTGATGAATGCGAGGAGGGTAGTTAGGTCGGGCATGAGAGAAATGTTTAGAATAAATTTAAGCTTAATTAGAACTCTGTTTGGAAAATTCTAAATAATTCCTATTTTTGCAACCCCGCAAGGGAACGGTGAGGTGCCTGAGAGGCCGAAAGGACCGGTTTGCTAAACCGGCGTACGGGTCAAACTGTACCGAGGGTTCGAATCCCTCCCTCACCGCAAACTCAACCAGGTTTAACTTGGAGAGTGTTTGAAGGCTCGGGATGTAGCGTAGCCCGGTTATCGCGCCTGCTTTGGGAGCAGGAGGTCGCAAGTTCGAATCTTGCCATCCCGACAATTAGAATTTGAATTTCCCAAGTTCAAAAGAGATTAAAACCTGCCATATGGCGGGTTTTTTCTTTTGGTACTACTGTCATCGCGTCCCGATCGTTTTCGGGGAGGTCGCAAGTTCGAATCTTGCCATCCCGACAATTAGAATTTGAATTTCCCAAGTTCAAAAGAGATTAAAACCTGCCATATGGGGGCTTTTGGTAGAAATACTCCCTCTTCTATAAGTTCAGGTTGTATATTATGACAAAAGCCCGCAGATATGGCTACCTGCGGGCTTTTATTATGTTATTTCGGACTATCTCCGGTAGCCTGAGCTGCCGAGGGGGGAGTTAGCCAATGGCTGATAGTAATTGTTTACGTCAACACCCGCCGCTGCAACAGTTGCGAATTTAGTGTTGGCATTCGTGCCGGTGCCTTCACGTACTATCGCATCACCTTCCAGGTAAATGTAGGAGCGCGGCTCTATCGTTACGCCACCAACGGTACGGGGCTGGATCAGTGCGTTGGCAAAGATCTGCTGGGTGCCTTTCATACCAAGGTAACCATTGAAACGGAGAGATACGCCGTAGGTACGGGCAACGGTATTGTGGGAGAACTCCACAATGGCATTGTCAGTTCCGCGGAAGTTAATACCATCATGTACGAAGTTGTCACGGAACAGGTTCCTGGTAATAACGTGCTTACCATTATTTTCTCCAGAACCGAAGAACTGGAAGAGTTCACCCCAGCCATCATGCACGTAGTTGTCATGAATGTTGGAGTTGTTAACCCTGCCGCCGATGAGCAATCCACCGCTGTGGGAGGGGTTGTGCTGACCACCCCAGTTGGTGATTTCGTTGTTGTAAACTTCCAGGCCATCGATAGCGGCAGTCTGGATACCATCTGCACCACCATCTTTCACGATGTTGTTGTAGATTTTCACGTTACGCCATTTGATGGGCTGCACGTAAACTGATCCCAATACGGTGCCGGCAGGCAGCGTGTAGTAGGAATAGTTGGTTTCCAGGTTCCAGTAAGTGGCAGTGTGGCCGATGTACATGCCCTCATTGTGCGTACCGGTGATCACCAGGTCGTGAATGAGGAGATTCTCCATGTAGGAATTCGGATAATGGGTAGCCGGAATGCTTTTCACAGGATCCGTTTTAGCCCAGAGACCGGTGCCGCCGCCAGTGATGGTGAGGTTAGCGATCTCAAAGTTGTCTGACTGCTCAGCCAGTGCCATATTGAAATAGGCGATGCGGCCGGCAGTGGTGGAGCCGTTGATGATAAAGCTCGTTTTGGAAGTGCCTTCTACTTTCACATAATGTGAATTGCGGAAGCTGAGTGCGGTAGACCAGGAGCCGCCATTCCACGCAGGGTCGCCGATCTTCAGAACGGTACCGGGTGCGTTACGGATGGTGATAGGTTTACCGGAAGCGCCTTTCAGGTTGTAGAAAATCACAGCGGTGAAGGTGCCTTTCAGATTGAGAATGTCTCCTGCTTTGTAAGTGCCGTTAGCATTGTTCACTTCCAGCCGGCCGAATTTATCGGGCACGAGTGTAAACTGCCTGCCGGTTGTACCCGTTGGAGGTTTCACCGCAGTGGTGTCTTCCGGCTTTGGTGCCGGATCTACCGGCTTTTCTTCGGTGCAGCTAATTACAGTCATCAGGACTGCGAACGCCAATACAAGCATCACTGATACGTTAAAACGTTTGGTCATGGTTTTTCAGAATAAAGAAATGGTTAAAATTAAAATACGACAATTGTGCAATACTCCCCCTTTTTTTTGGAATAGAGCGGTTTTTAAAGAGGCTTAACAACGAAATATTATGCCATGATTTATGGCGGGTTTAATTATGTAGCAGGGGTATTATAAAAATGGGGGAGTAGGTGAGAATCCGCGTGTAGTCACAGTTGGGAGGATTTGAAAGACTGCTTTGAGATGTAGGTATTTCTGATATATGACAATATTTATTGAAGCATTTTATTTGTATATGTATAAAAAGTTTTCCCCATTTTCGGGTGCTTTCCGAATACCATGAAAAGAAGTCTTTTGTAGTGAAAAATGACGCCGGTTTGCAGTATATGGCCTTCAGGATTTGCGCTCCGGGATAACACAGATATTAAATATTGTTAATTGAATTAAGCTTCCGCATGCAGCCCTATCCGGTTGCCTTCCGTATCCTGAATAATGGCGATGTAACCCGCTTTGATGAGGTGTTTGGGCGTCAGGATCTTCCCGCCTGCGGGTACTACCTTGCTCAGCACAGTCTGTATCTCAGGGTATGCGTTCAGGTAGATGAGCGTGCCTTCTGCGCCGGGTTTTGCTGCAGATGATTTGGTCAGTACACCGGTAACTCTCCCGGAAGTAGCCTGTATAATATTAGGATCAGCAAGGAAGAAGGTAAGCTCTTCATTGTCGCCAGCCTGTACAGTGCGCATTTCAATATCGAGGATGGTTTCATAAAATTTTCTTGCCCTTGGCGTATCGGTTACCGGAATTTCAAACCAGGTAATCACATTGGTTTCCGTATCTACTTTCCTCAATTGCTGCATTTAGTCATGGTTTGCCGGTGTAATACAAAAATGCTGCCACCGTTTTGTACTGCAGTTTATAAGCAATTGATAATTAAATGAATCCGAAAGGAAGGGTTACTGAAGGGGTAAGGCAATATTACCATAATGTATATAGAAGTGGTGTAGCTCCGCTACAGTATTGGGTTTGGCAGACTTTTATATACAGTAGATATACCTGAAGCCTGCAGTAACCCTTCTTTAACCCTTTAATAAGGTAAGCTTTGCCATAGCGCACTTACCCTGTTTCTGTTTTTATTGCACCGGCCATTTAGAGTGGAACCCCGTTACTTTATATGTGGTGCCCACTTTACCGAAAATGAAAGCGAACCAGCTTTCTGCGTTACGGCTTTTGTCGATGTAAGGATGGTATACCTCATACAGCGGTGCGGCACTGTCGACCCCGGGGAACAGCCGGCGGTAGTAATCATCTTCAGCGCCAGCGGGGATCTCCCTTATATCTGACTGTATTTCCTTTTCCAGTTCGGCTTTTACATCCGGGGTGAAGATTTTATCCCTGAACCGGGCAAACTGCATTTCGCTGACCTGGCCGGCGGCGGAGTCGGAATCAGTAGTTGGGACGTTATCCCTGCTCCATTTGGGTGCAGTTTGCAGGGGGAAGCGGATCATTTTTCCCAACGTAGCGTAATCGCCTGCGGTGGCCGCGGTACGGAAAGATGACAATGCCGTGCGGAATAGTTGTTCATTGGTGCTGGAATTTGGGCGCGGACCGCCACCGGGCATCTGGGCAATGGTGTCTTCCGCTGGCGGAGTAGCGGTTTGGCTCGTTTGATTAGGCTCCGGCTGTCCGCAGGAGGTAATGATGGAGCATAATATAATGGCTGGGTAGCGTAGGTTTTTCATATCAATGGGTTTTGGTACTACCATAACCTTTGCAAATACGGTGCCTTTCCGTGTTAATATCAGCATAGTACACGGGATGTTGTGCAGTTGGTAGCGGCACACTATTTTTTCTTCAGCAAGGATGCCATGGTTTCAAGTATCCTTTTGGTTTGCAGTTGAGGGGTGTCTGCAGTATTAATGGAAGTAATGATCGTTTTCTGCCGGTCTTCCGGCAACCGGTGGAAGGCTTCCAGCGCAGCGGGTTCATCTTCAAGGCAGGCCTGCAGCTCTTCCGGTACAATTACCGGTGTTGTATCCCGGTAAAGCACGATATATACCTGATCGCCTTCCTTTTTCTTCAATTTCTTCTGTAATGCCGCCTTTACGGGTAAAAACAACCGGCCCTGTCCCATTGGCATGAGGCGGGTAAGGCCAATATCGATACCGTCGATAGTGCCGGTTACCCGGAGCCAGCCGAAAGCTTTCCCGGGGTCGGGGGATACTTCAGGGATATAAGCGTACGTCCAGCCGCCTTTGGCCTGGAAGCGTTCCAGCAGGTATTGACTTGCGATGAGTGGGGTGGCGGGCATGAGGGTGGAAGATTGAGATGTTAAATTTATGTAAAAAATATTTTGGCTCAGGTGTAGGGGGGATAACTGATTTCAGTACATATTAGTATAACCTATGGACAAAAACACTTTCATACTATTAGTAGACCGTTACCTGAACGGTACTGCCACCGCAGCGGAGAAGGAGCTGGTAAACGCGTATTGCGACCGGCTGGAGGGTGTACCTCCGGCAGCCATGAGTCCTGAAGAGGAGGCTGCGCTGGGAAAGCTGATGTATGGCAGGATCATGACGGGCATCCGCAGGAAGCCTTTGCACCGCGCCCTTTTATGGTACGCCGCTGCCGCCGTGGCGGTGCTGGTGGCCGGGGGAGCCTTCTTCCTCATGCGCCCCGCAGCTCCTGCAGCACCCCTCGCAAGGGAAGAGCGGTTCAGGAACGATCTGGAACCCGGTTCCGATAAAGCTATTCTTACCCTGGCAGACGGTTCCACCATTGCCCTTGGAGGCGAAGATGCCGATACGATTGCCCGGCAGGGAGGGGCCAGCATTTACCAACCCACCGCCGGTGCGCTGGAATACCAGGCTGCCGAACCGGAATCTCCGGTTTTCAATACCCTTACCACACCCACAGGAGCGCAGTTCCGCCTAGTACTGTCTGATGGCAGTAAGGTCTGGCTCAATGCTTCTTCCTCCATTCGTTTCCCTACATCGTTCCCCAACGGTGAGCGCCTCGTGGAGCTGAGAGGTGAAGCTTACCTCGAAGTCAGCAAAGATGCCATCCGCCCATTCCGCGTAATGGCCAAGGGGATGACGGTAGAAGTACTCGGTACACACTTTAATATAAACGCATACGACGATGAGCCTGCTATCCGCACCTCCCTCCTGGAAGGAGCTGTACGGGTGGGGAAGAATGGCAAAACACGCATACTCACTCCCGGACAGCAGGCCAGCCTGTTACCCGACGGACAGCTGCGTGTGGAAGACGGGGTGGATATGAGCGCGGTAACTGCCTGGAAAGAAGGGCGGTTCATGTTCAACGATGCCTCCATCACGGAAGTGATGCGCCAGGTGCAGCGTTGGTATGGAGCAGAAATAACATATGAGGGGAATATAACGCATCATTTTGTAGGGTCGCTGCCACGGGATTTGCCGGTGTCGCGCCTGCTGGAGATGCTGGAGATGACAGGAAGGGTCCGCTTTCTGATTGACGGGAACAGGATTACAGTAAAGCCTTAGGCAACATTAGACTGAAATAGCCATTAAAAAAAATCCCGGCCATAAGCCGGGATCCGGTAACAGGAGGTACCAGCTCCGGTTGCCAGGGCGCAACAAATGTTCATGAGAGAAAATTTATTTATCACCCAAAATCAAAAGTATGATTTTAAAAGCCAGGTGCCAACACCGGCAGGGTATCCCTTACCCGCCTGAACGCGCCAACTCCCGGAAGATGCTACACGGGAGCAAAATGTGGAAGATTATGAAGCTGACCAGTGTATTTATGCTGATGGCCTGTATGAGCGTCAGCGCCGGTACCTACGGGCAAAACGTCACCCTTTCGCTGAAGAAGGCTCCGCTGGATAAACTTTTCCGCCTTATCGAGCAGCAAACAGGGTATTCTTTCCTGTATTCTCAGGAAGATCTGCACCAGTTGGAGGCTATTAACCTCGATCTGAATGGTGCCGATATGCCAACCGTACTCCGCGCCGCTTTCCGGGACCAGCCCCTTACCTATTCCATTGTGGATAAGGTGGTGATTATAAAAAGAAAGCCTGCTAATTATGCTCCTTCCGCCACGATGGAGGCTTTAAAGCCGGTTAAAGTAGAGATCAGCGGTACCATTACCGACACCGAGGGCACACCGTTGCCGGGTGCTTCCATTCTGATTAAAGGCACACAGCGTTCCGCTATTTCTGATGTGGCGGGTAAATTCGTTATCTCCGCTGATGCAGGCGATGTGCTGGTGATCCGCTATGTGGGTTACAGTGATAAAGAAGTGAAAGTAGGTCCTGAAACTGTGCTGACTATTAAACTGGAACTGCTGCCTTCCCGCCTGCAGGGTGTTTCGATTGTTAGTACCGGTTATACCACGATTTCCAAAGAACGTGCTGCTGGATCATTCTCTGCTATTTCCTCAAAGGACTTGTCTAATAAAATGCAGACCAACCTGCTGGAGAAATTGGAGGGTATGGCACCGGGATTCACTTATTATAAAAACGTACCGCAGGTTCGCGGCGTATCCACGCTGAATGCAATTTCCAGTCCGCTATATGTAGTGGATGGTATTCCTTATGAAGGCAGTATTGCAGCCATCAATCCAAACGATGTAGCCACCGTTACCATGCTGAAGGACGCTTCCGCAGCTTCTATCTACGGTGCCCGCGCAGCCAATGGAGTGATCGTTATTACTACCAAAGCCGGCAAACCGGGTCCCATGCGCGTAAACGTAAACAGCTCGTTCCGGGTAACCCCGCTGCCGGAGAGAAGCTATATGAACCGTATGTCCAGCGCGGAACTGGTAGATTTCCAGCGCGATATGTTTGCTTATTGGTCTAATGACTATGCAGGCCTCGATGAGCGCCGTTTCATGAACGATGTGTATGCATTGCTCTATGAACGTAAAGCTGGTAATATTACCGATGCCCAACTGGAAACGCAATTGGACGTGTATCGCAAACGCGACCGTTACCAACAGGTGAAAGACGAGTTTCTTCGCAAATCATCGCTGGTACAGCAACATAACATGAGCATTTCGGGGGGTACTGAAAAACACCAGTATAATCTGTCTGTTAACTACCTGCGTGATAATCCATATGAAAAGGAACAGTCCAATGACCGTTTCGGATATAATCTCCGGAACATGTTTACCCTGAATAAATGGGCAAGACTGGATGTGGGTGTATTGGGTAGTCATACCCGTGCCGATTACGACAACGGTTTCAACGGATACAGCAATCTCAATGGTGGCCGCGCAAGTTATTATATGTTCCGCAACCCCGATGGTACGCCTGCACAATGGTATGGTTCTAAATCGCAATTTGAGATCGATCGTTTGAATGGCCTGGGCCTGCAGGATGAATCGGTTTTTGCGCAAAAGGAGCTCGGGCTGCAGCATTACATTGACAAGTCGAATTACCTGAATATGAACGTGGGGTTGAACCTCCGCCTCATTCAGGGGCTTTCGCTGGATGTGCGTTATCAGAACGAACGTACCGACGGACTTAGCAGCCAGTTGTACCGTCCCAATTCCAATTATGTGCGTACGATGCTGAACGATGCCACTGTGATGAAGAACGGACAACCGACATTGTACATACCAGTAGGTGGACAGTTTGATGAAACCCGTTCTACACGTAATTCATACACGTTGCGGACTCAGCTGAATTACAATCGGATGATCGCTAACAAGCACCAGTTGCAAGTGCTGGCGGGTGCTGAACGCCGTAGTGTGCGAAATGCAAGTACCAATGCGTATAAGTATGGTTTTGACGAATACTCACTCTCCTATAAATCCATCGACGAACTCACGATGCTGGGTACAACTATCCAGGGTACTGAGGCGCTTTTCAACCAGTTCAGGTTGTCGCGTAAGGAGAGAGGGTTTGTTGAAAAGGAATATAGATATGTATCATTCTTTGGTAATGGCTCATTTACTTTCAACAAGAAATTGACTGCCACAGGTTCTATCCGCATCGACCAAAGTAATCTCTTCGGAACCGATCCTAAATTCCAGTACCGTCCGATGTGGTCTGGAGGTTTATTATATGTGATCAGTGAAAATGATCTGCCCTGGCTCGATCGTCTGGCAGCCCGTGCCACATACGGTGTTAACGGTAACGTTGCACAGGACCAGGGACCATTCCTGATCAGCCAGGATGGTGGGACCAACTATTATACGAATGAATCCCAGGCGAGCATTTCTTCTCCTCCGAACGAGCAGTTACGTTGGGAAAAGACACAAGTGGTGAACCTGGGTATCGACTTCAGCACATTCAAAGGCAAACTTATTGGATCGGTTGACTTTTATAATAAAGCAACCAGCGATCTGCTGGGAAGACTTCAGGAAGATCCTACAAAAGGATGGTCTTCCAGAATGGTGAACTACGGTGCGATGTTCAACCGCGGTGTAGATGTTACCCTGACAAGCGAGAACTTGCGCACGAAGGATCTCCGTTGGACTACCACGCTAAATTTCAACTATAACAAGAACGAGCTTACCGATCTGTACGTGTCTGCCAACCAGGTGATTGACTTCGTATATAACACGCAGAACCGTGTGGGCCTTCCGATGAACTCGCTTTATAGCATCCGCTATGCCGGTCTCGACAAGAATGGCCGTCCGCAGGCATTTACGAAAGATGGAAAGATCGTGAATGATGCTGGTAAGCTTACGACAGACGATCTGGTGAACTCCGGTACCACTGTACCTCCTTTCTCCGCTTCCCTGATCAATAACGTGAGGTACAAGAACTTCGAACTGTTCTTTATGTTCATGTATTATGGCGGCCATGTAATGCGCGACGCAGTTGCTCCTTATCTGACGAAACTGCCTGAGCTGAACTACACCACCAATATGGACCGACTGGCCCTGAATTACTGGCGCAAACCGGGAGACGAATTGAATCCCGAAATGGCACCGGCATATTACCAGCAGGCACCTACCGGTACCACCATGCTTTGGGATGCTGCTGATACGCATATTGCGAAAGCCAGCTACATCAAACTGCGCGATATTACCCTCGCGTACAGCCTGCCAGCTAAACTGCTGAGCAAATACAAAGTACAGGGCCTCCGTGTAAGCATGCAGGTGCAGAACGCATGGCGCTGGTCTGCCAACCCGCAGGATCTTGATCCGGAAGTATGGTCAGGCCTTACACTGAGCAGCTACCCGACCCGTGGCATCCTGGCGCCGCCGAGCTATACTTTTGGTCTTAACCTTACTTTCTAAACATGAGCAAGATGAAAAAATCGATATATGGCATCTTTGCCGGTGCGGCCATTCTGTTGGCAGCCGGCTGCAATAAATACCTCGACATCAAGCCGAAAGGATTTACCATTCCTGAATTTCTGGACGATTATCAGAAACTGCTGAACAGCCAGGACCTTTATCGCGCGGTGTCGGCATATCCCGTATTCCTTACGGATGATGTGCAGGCGGGTATTGAAAATGACGTAAACAAAGCGGCCGGATTTAGCCGCTATGCACTTTTCAAGAGAAACCTCTATACGTTCGAAAAGGGACAGGTGATGGAGCAAGGACAGCAGGATGTTCAATGGGAACCCAATTATTCCCACATCTTCACCTTCAACGCGATCATCAATAATGTGATGGACGCGAAAGACGGTACCGATGCCGATAAGCGCCGTATCCGTGCTGAAGCACTGGTAGGCCGTGCATTTGAATACCTTACGCTGGTAAATCTCTATGCAAAGCACTTTGACGCTGCTACGGCAGACAAAGATCTGGGCGTTCCCCTGATACTTTCTGAAGATATCAACGAAACATACCAGCGTGTATCTGTTGCAGCAGTATATGCGCAGATTAAGAAAGATCTGGACGAAGCCACGCCTAATCTTTCCGAACGTGTGCCCAACAGGTTTCATCCTCCTAAAAGCGTTGGTTATGCCTTCCTAAGCCGGATGTACCTCTATATGGGTGATTACCAGAAAGCGCTGTTAAATGCTAACGAAGCACTGAAGCTGAACAACCAGCTGATGGATTATAAGATCTATACAACTAAGAAAGGAACCTTTGGCCGCGTTTGTAAACTGTCTGACAGTACTGCATTTCCTGATGTACAGAATAATGCGGAGTCTCTTTGGGCCCGTCTCGGAACAGCCAGCAATGGTACCGTATACGCGGAAGTATATGCAACGGATGATCTGATAACGGTTTATAAGAATAACCTCCCCGCTGCCGCGGAAGATTATCGATTTAAATTGTTTTATGCAGATGGTAAAGCCCAGTTTGGCGCCTCCGTGATCAACTTCCCGGGTCGCGTGCTTTGGGCTTCGTATGTGGATGCCAATGTAGGCCTTTCCACTCCCGAAGTGATCCTGACCGCTGCAGAGTGTGAAGCACGTGTAGGTGATAAAGACAAGGCTATGAAGCTCATCAATCGCCTCCGTGATCATCGCATTGCAAACAATCAGGCTCTGGTAGCTGCGGATAAAGAAGAAGCCCTGCGTATCGTCCTCGACGAACGCCGTCGCGAAATGGCATTTGTTGGCTCTAACCGCCTCGTTGACCTGAAAAGGCTCAATAAGGATCCCCGCTTCGCCAAAACTGTAACACATAAGAATGCCGATCAAACATACACATTGCCCGCAAACGATAACCGGTACATCCTCCCGGTTCCGCCACGCGTGCTGTCTATGAACCCGGGCATACCACAATACGAAAGATAAAACCAACCATCTTTCTTTTACCACGAATGACAAACCCATACAACACAAAGGCGCCGGATATCCCGGCGCCCTTTTCTAAAAAAGTCATCATGAAACCATTCTTACTGATTTGCGCCCTTTTTGCCACCGTAACCCTCCGCGCACAGGAAGGTATCCGCTTCAACACCAACACCTGGAGCGAAACACTGGCACAGGCTGAGAAAGAAAATAAACTCATATTCCTCGACTGCTACACCTCCTGGTGCGCTCCCTGCAAATGGATGGATAAAAACGTATTCGTCCTCAAAGAAGTGGCCGACCTCTACAATGGTCAGTTCGTGAACACGAAATTCGACATGGAGAAAGGAGAAGGAATCGAACTGCGGAAGAAGTACGGCATCCAGTCTTTCCCTACCTACCTCTTCATCAATGCCAAAGGTGAAGTAGTACACCGCACCGGTTCTAAAATGTCTGCAGAAGAGTTTCTGGAAGAAGGCCGCATGGCCGCCGATCCGGATCGCAGTCTTTCAGGGGTAACAAAAAGATATCAGAATGGTCAGCGTGATGTTCCATTCCTGCTCAATTACTACCTCGCCCTGAACCGCTCAGACAGGCAGGCATCAGAAAAGATCGCAGCAGAAATTACAGCTAAGATGACCGACAGTACACTGGGTACCCCCCTCGGCTGGAAGGTGATCAAGAACCTGGCACGCAGCAGCAACGATAAACTGGGTAAATATTACCTGGCCCATACCGCTGATTTCAAACATTTCGCACCAGTGGCCGAACAGGAAACCCTGACTGACCGCCTGCTTACCAGCACCCTGTACCAGCATGTGTACGCCGGGAACGAAGCGGCTTTCTACGAAGGACTGAAGCATTTCTCCACCTCCAAGTCAAAAGACCGTCAGGTGCAGGCCGTATTGCTGGAAGCAGAGTTCCTCCTGCGCACTGGCCGCGTAAAGCAATACATCGCGTTGACAGATAAGGCGATGAAAGGTTCAATGAAGGACGAAGCAGAGAGGCTGAGCTACCTGGCACGCCGAATCAGCGGGAAAAAGGAAACAGAAGAAAAGATGAAACCTTTCCTCCCCCAGGCATATAAACTGGCGAAAAAAGCAGTGGAAATTAATCCGGAAGAGTACAGCAACCAGAGTACATTCGGATGGGTTTGCCTGGCAATGGGGAAAAAAGAAGAAGGGCTGAAAGCCGCACGCAAAGCGCGTTTACAGGCAGATGCCGAAACTTCTAAGATTCAGAAACTGGCGCAGGAGCTGGTAGATGAATTTGATAAAATATAAGCATAACGGTTGATAATATATGCGAAAACGCGGCCCCGGATTACTCCGGGGCCTTTTTTGTTAATGTATATTCCAATAAGATTAACAACTATGGCAGGAGTTGCCGCCTGTCACGGGAATGGGCCGCCGCGGCAGGCGGAGAACAAGGCGGTCGTGTAATCCATGCTGCTGAATTGCCGGAAAAACGCGTATTTTTACGGCTTGATGCCGGCATATTCGATAAATACGGATGAGCAGCTATATGAAATGCTGCAGGGGGATGATCAGGAAGCTTTTACCGAAATCTACCAACGCTACTGGAAAGTACTCTACCAGCGGGCACGTGCTATGCTGCACGATGGCCAGCTGGCACAGGATATCGTACAGGAAGTGTTCATATCCCTCTGGAACCGCCGGCGCGAAGCTCACATAGAAAAGCTGGCCGCCTATCTCCACCAGGCCGTCCGTTTCCAGGAACTAAAAGCCCTGCACCGCCTCCAGTCAGATACTGCTTTTTACGACCGGCTGGCTTCCATCACACAGGATCTTATTCATCATGAGCCATTGCTCTACAATGAAATGGAATGTATCGTCAGAGGTTTGCTGGAAAGACTGCCGGAAGATCAGCGCCAGATTCTCCGCATGAGCCGGGAAGACGGGCTTACCTACCGCCAGATTGCAGAAAAGACCGGTATTTCCATCAAAACCGTTGAAAAGAAGATCTCCCTGTCCCTACGGGCCATCCGCAAAGGGATGGACGGCTCTTTCCCCCTGATACTATCTCTTGCGCTGGCAGCCCAATCCGGCCTCCGTCATCTCTAAACGTTTGAAAAGAACGATTCCCGCAGTATATTGATAGCCGCAAAAACGTTTGTCATGAAACCATCGATATTTCCGATGATGGCCGCATTGTTACTGGTGGCTGTTATCCCCGCATTCGCTGCGAAAGTGGATACCGTAAGCACCTGGAGCGCCGCCATGAAAAAGAACATTCCCGCAGTGGTAATTACACCCGATAATGCCGGGAATACACCGCTGCCTGTCGTATACCTGCTGCATGGTTATAGCGGTAATTATGCTGACTGGGTGAAGAAAGTGCCGGAAGTATCTGCACTGGCAGACAAATACAACATGATTATCGTGTGCCCCGATGGAGGGTTTAGCAGCTGGTACTGGAACAGTCCGGCCGATAAATCGTATCAATATGAAACGTATGTTTCAGAAGAGCTGGTAAAGTGGGTAGACGGGAAGTATAAAACCATCGCGAATCCTAAAGGGCGCGCCATTACCGGATTGAGTATGGGGGGGCATGGGGCGCTGTACCTGGGGATGCGTCATCAGGATGTGTATGGAGCTGCGGGGAGTATGAGTGGCGGGGTGGATATCAGGCCTTTTCCGAAGAACTGGGATATGTCGAAGCGGCTGGGGACCTATGCTGAGGAGCCGAAACGCTGGGAAGAGCACACAGTGATGAACCAGTTGCATTTACTGACTGGCGGATCGCTGGCGCTTGTGATTGACTGCGGGACGGAGGATTTCTTTTTTGGTGTAAATGAGAAGCTACACGCGGAGCTGGCATACAGGAATATCCCGCACGATTATCTGGTTCGTCCGGGGGCGCACAATTGGGTATACTGGGGTAATGCTATCCAGTATCAGCTATTATACATGCATCGATTTTTCGGGAACTGATAATTACCCGAGCATGAGGGTGGAAGCGGCCAGCAGGATGGTGGTCATTTTTGATTTCAGGATCTGTTTGGCATAGCGGAGGTGTGTTTTCACGCTTTGTTTGCTGATCCCCATTTTGAGGGCAGCTTCCTGGTAGGAGAGTTCCTGCTGGTAAACGAGTTCCATGGCGCGTTTGCGTTGCGGGCTGAGTGAGCCGAGCCAGGAAACTACTTTGTTTTCTTTTTCCTGTGGGTTTGTATTGTTGTAGGATTCCGGGAGGGAAACGTCTTCCGAGGCGGATTTGTTGTAGTATTGAAAGACCTCGTCTTTCTGGTGCTGGACATCTCTTTTTCTGATCACACCCAGGCATTGGTTCTGCACCATGCGCATGAGGTACCAGCGGATATCTCGAATAGATTTCCAGAGCTGCGGCTTGTGCAGCAGCGTGGCGAAGCAATCCTGCACCACATCGGCCGCATCATCCTTGTCACGCATAAAAGTATATGCGATGGTGAGCATGGTAGGAGCATACTTCTTGTAAGCCTGATTAAAAGCTTCCAGATTACCTTCCTGCAGTTGCTGAATTAGTTCTTGGTCCTCCACGGTTGCAGATTTTTAAAGTAACAGTATCAGATTGTCTCTTCGCGCCGGCGGCGGCGTCATGTACTGTCTTAAGCATGGATGTGGAGAAGCTAAATAGTATAGGCGTATTTCTGAAAGTACCCCAACGCGGTCTTTGCCGGGCAAGGTCACTGTCCATATCTAAATTCGGTAAAAGGGTCTTAATAAATCGTTATGAAATTGTTAATATTGGGTTATCGCCCAACAACCATATCCGATAGAAATCATCTGTTGTATTATTGATTCTCTCGTTATATTTACGATTGCCCGGCCTGCCTGGATTTATTTAAGGCACAGATTCACCCTTCATACGGCTATTGGCATCTATTAACATAGACCATTTCATGCATGGAAGATAACTTGTATATACGATTGCTGATAATCCGACAGATCCTCGGGCAGATAACGCCTGAAGAACAACAGGAATTAGACGCAATCCTCGAAGCTGACCCCGATGCTCGCACCCTGCGGGAAGAGCTGCTGTCCCTCCCGAAGGACGAGCTCCGCGATGCATTCACGTCTTTCGACGTGAACGCCGGTCTCCTCGATGTATACGACCGCGAAACCGATATGCAGCGCCGCCGCCGCAGCACCATCGTCCGCTCCATCCTCTCCGCCACCGCAGCAGCCCTCATCGCAGGCATCGTTTATTTCACCTGGGTTAAACCCTCCCCGGTTCAAACTTCCCCCATCGCCATGACCGGTGAAGGCGGAAGCGCCTCACTTTTACTGGAAGACGGGACCACCATCCCCCTCAAAGATACCGGCCTTCAGCAGCACCATTCCACCGGTGCCAGCTTCACCAATAACAACCGCGTGCTTGAACTCGACAGCGAAAAGCCCCCGGCCGACGGATGGACCACCCTCGTGGTACCCGCCCGCCTCGATTATCAGGTGAAACTGACAGACGGCTCTTCCGTTTGGCTCAACTCCCGCTCCCGCCTCAAATTCCGATTCGAGAACGGCCGCCAGCGCGAAGTATTCCTCGAAGCTGGCGAAGCCTACTTTAAAGTGAAAGGCGACCCCCAACACCCGTTTACCGTCCACACCCCCCAGGGTGACGTGCAGGTGCTCGGTACAGAGTTTAATGTTAATGCTTACACGCAACATAAAATGGTTGCCTCCCTCATATCCGGTAAAGTAGCCGTGAAATCAGGGGTAGACCGGATTGAGCTGAACCCCGGCAGCGAAGCCCTCGTAAATGCAGGTGAATCTATTAAAGTAGAGGCCTTCGATCCCAACCGTACCCTCAGCTGGCGCTCCGGCGTCCACTATTTCGAAAATGCCACTGTAGACGAAATCGCAGAAATGCTCGACCGCTGGTTCAATATCCAGATCCGGCTCGATGCTCCCGGCATAGGCCGAGAACGCCTGTGGGGCCGCCTCGACCGCAATCAGCCCATCCAGGATTTCATTGACGTTATCAACCTCACCGGCGATGTCACCTTCTACTGGAAAGGCAACGAGCTGCACGTGAAATAACCACGCCTGTGGAATTTCTTCCACCCCTTCTGCTTCCCGTTTTTCTTTGCAATCCCCGCCATGGTACCATTCTGCCTTTCGGCACAGTATATGATCCCGTAAAAGAAAAACATATGAACAAAAGCATATCCCTCTTTGCCATCGCACTCATTTCCATGACTTTATCCAGCTGTGAAATCGTAGGGGGCATCTTCAAAGCCGGCGTATGGACGGGCCTCTTCCTTGTTGCCCTTGTATTAGGTCTCATCATCTTCCTCTTTACCCGGGGCGGCCGGAAAGATTAATTTTCCCCCGCCTGAATTGACCAATTCCCGTCAATCGATTAATTTGCATCTCCGGTAGCAACACCATGTCTGCTCCCCCGGTTACCATGCGATATTTCTTGCCTGTCATCCCTTTAGCCTTCCTGTTTGCCTGCCAGCAACCTGTTACGCAGCAGCAGGCTCCCGTGGTTAAAGACACTCCCGCCCTACAGACATTACCCCCGGCGGTAAACACCCTCCCTTCCGAACCGGTAGCAGACGAAGGATCTGATGAAGCCATCGGTATTTCCGGCGATTTCAATGGTGACGGCATGATTGATTCTGCCTGGCGCGAAGTGGTCAGGTTGTCGGAAGACGCCGATGAGCCTCATATCTTCGCCGTTAAATTCAATACCACTGCTATCCCCACCATGAAAGAAATTCAAAACCGCTTCCGGCTCATCCCCGAAGGCGATCTGAATGGCGATGGCATACCCGAAATCTCTATATTCCACAGTCCCCTTCATGGTACCGTTCACAGCATTGCCACCTGGACACTTTCTCCCGATGGCTGGAAGTGTATTGCCGGGCCATGGATGGTACCCACCGCAGGGGAATATATGAGCGATTCCGCCCTGCAGGCGCGTATCGTACTGGAAAATGATACTGTATATTACTGGCAGGAAGATGTGGAAGATGAGAATTTCACCCTTCGTAAACTAGTGCTGGAACTGACAAAATAAGCTACATGAAGCGTAAACGTTTCTGGAAAAGACTGGCCTGGGGCACAGGCATCTTTTTTATTCTCCTGAACCTTTTCTGCGCCTGGCACGCCTGGCAGTTCACTCATTTTACCAATACCACTGCTCCCCGTACCGATCCGCGAAGGCTCTCCATATTGGGGAAGATCAAAACTGTTGTAGTGGGGGTAGACAATCCGCGGCCCGTGAACCGCGGCGTGCCTCCCGTGCCTTACGAAACCATAATGCTGCAAGGCGATTACCCGCTGGAAGCATGGATGATTCGTGCCCCTGGCGCCAAAGGCACCGTGGTGATCTTCCATGGGTACAGCGGTAAAAAATCAAGCATGATCGACCGGGGTATGATCCTCCGTGATCTTGGATTGAATGTAATGCTGGTAGACTTCCGCGGAAGCGGCGGCTCCGGTGGCAATTATACCACGGTAGGCTTTAAGGAAAGCCGCGATGTGAAAGCGGCATATGATTATCTATATGCAAAAGGGGAGCGCCGCATCTGGCTGTTGGGAACGAGCCTTGGGGCTGCGGCAGTACTGAAAGCAATGAAAGACGGTGGCATGTCGCCCAGGGGTATTATGCTGGAGGCTCCTTTTGCTACTTTGTACGAGGCTACCAGTGCCCGTTTCCGCTCCGTAGGCGCACCACCGGTACCGCTGGCGGCGTTTGTCGTATTCTGGGGAGGTGCTATCCACGGTTTCTGGGGCTTTGGCCACAAGCCCATGGAAGATGCCAGATCAGTACGAGTGCCGGCCATGGTAATTTATGGTGAAAAAGACGAAAGGGTGGAAAGATGGGAGATAGATGCAGTGTTCGGGAACCTGAAAGGGAAGAAGCGGCTGGTAACATTCCCGCAGGCGGGTCATGTTAACTTCCTGTCGCGCTATCGCCCTGAGTGGACGGCGGCGCTACGGGAATTTATTAAGGAGGAATAAAGTTCGTACAATCGGTTCATACAATTCGTACAATGCCTTTTATACAAAAAAGCCGGTGCAAGAGCGCCGGCTTTTTTATTCCAGGTGTCTCAAGTCTAATTTGGGGAACGGGGATTCTTGTCTGATTTCTTTGTCTTAAGCTAAACTGGAGAAAAATACTAACGTATTGTTTCACAGAGTTTTATAAAAAGCATTACCAGTTATTGGAAGATGGGCCCGGGTCCTCTCTCCCTGGTAGACCAGCCTCAGCCAGGCGTGCTACCTTGTATTGTAAAAATGGCAAAAGATCGCCATGCGGCATTGTATATGCCGCGGGCGAAATTGTACGAAGTGAAATTAATCAGCCTGCCTGGTGAAGTTTGTGCTTCTCACGGTACTCCTCCGGGGTGATGCCATGTTTGGCACGAATGAGGCGCACGAGGTGTGAAGCATCCGTCAGATTGGTGAAGGCGGCAATTTCCCAGACAAGCTCACTGGTAGTTTTGAGACGGTACTCCGCTTCCTCCAGCCGCTTTTGCGTGAGGTACTGGCGTACGTTTTTACCATAGTTGTCTTTAAACAACTTGTTGAGTGCCAGGGAATGCGACCCTACTTTCCGGGCAATGGTTGTGGTGGAAATATCTTCCCCCAGGTTCTCCTGTATGTAGTCGCAGGCATTGAGCAGGGTTTGGGGCACCTGGTGGCGGGTGAGAAGGTGATTGAAGTAATGGGCGGTTAGTAATGTGATGTGGCCCTGCATGGTATGCCTGTACATTGAAGGGTCCCCTTCATATGAGCGCATTTTTTTGAAAATTACCTTTTCCTCATGGCTGTAGAGGATAAGGTTCTTTTGTTCACCGTCCTGCTCTCCACGCAATTGTTTCTCTACCAGCGCTTTGTATTCTTCGTGTTCGCTGGCGAAGAATTGCATGAAGGAACTTGAGTAGGATACATAAACCGATGTATAATGCCCGGGTGTGAATTCTGCACGGTTAAATGCCATCGGCGGCACATAGTAGAAGGCAAATTTCTTTTCGGGGAGCATCAGTTTCTCCGCGGAGCCTTGCAGCTCGCAGGGTATATCCCCATCAAAGCCGGTGTATAAGGCCAGCAAAGGTTTTTGCGTGACAGGATAAAGAAATACATGTTCTTTAATGTCGAAATTAAGCCACCCGATAACGAAGTTTGGACAGGTAAATTCCTGTTTGAAATATGCGCCGAATGGGCCTTCTTTGTAGGTGACTGTGGTGCCCGGGACGTGGTGGGACTGGTATTTAGACGGTAACCGGTCTGATTCGATGATACGATTCTTCAGATGCTCCGGTACGTCAAAATTCATGATAGCAGGATATTCTATCTCTGACATAGGATAACAGTTTGGCTGAGGACTGGTACCCGTAAATTACGATAATAATTCGGAATCCCATCATCACAAAAGGTACTGTTTACTTACCGGCTCAACGGGGGAAGGGAGGGGGGAATGCCCCAGCATTTCGAGCATATTGATCTCGATCGTGCGGCTGATGCTGTTCAATGGCAGTGACATGGGATTGGTCTCAAAAGGATCCATAATACTCAGCCCGTTCTGATGAGTAACGTGAAACACGAAACCCACTGCCCAGCCGAACAGAATTGCCCATGGACCTATGTTTTCTGACAGACTGAAGGTGGTCATCATCACATAAAACCAAATGAATACACGGGTAAAAAAGAGGTAACTGGGCGGGAAAACGGTATTGCGGATACGCTCACACATACCCAGCTGGTCGGTGAATGCGGTAAGCCTGCTGTTGATATCGCGGAACAGGAACCCGTCTACCGCCTGCAGGTCGCGCAGTGTGCGAAGGTCTGTTGCCTGCAGGTTGAGCACCGCATTGGGGGCGTTTTTGCTCATCGCTACAGATTTCGTTTCCTCCGGGCTGAGGTAGCCCTCGTAGTAAGTATCTCCATCTTTCCGTAAAGCCGATTTCAGGGCATATACAAAAGCCAGATGGCGGAAAACCATGCGCCGCGCCAGCGTAGTGGCCTGTCCGTGGTCATCACTTTCACAGAAAGTGATCAGGTTACGCGCCCAGGTACGGGAGTCATTTACCAGTGCACCCCAGATCTTTCTGCCTTCCCACCACCGGTCATATGCCTGGTTGTTGTTGAACCCGATGAAAAAGGCCAGTGCGGTGCCCAATACGGCCGTAATACTGATGGGGATGGATATGTGGTCGCGCAGCCAGTAGGTGTCTGTAAAATAGGCAAGGGTACAGAAAATGATCATGATAATATCCAGCTTCCAGGTCATCCGGAAAATCTGTAACAGCGATAGTTTGTCGCGTAGAAGCATATACGGGCATTTGGTATTTGAATTACAATATCCGGCCCCGGTTTGTTGCCGTGAAAAGACTATTTTGCTTTCATGTTTCCCGAACTAACGGCACACATCCGCAAATTCACCAGCCTCCCTGAAGGGGCGGAAGCCATCCTTGCAGATTATTTAGAGGTCCGCACCTGCCGTAAAAAAGATTTCCTCCTCAAAGCCGGCCAGGTATGCAACGGCAACTACTTTATCATTAAAGGCTGTTGCCGGTCGTTTATGATCACAGAAAAGGATACGGAACTCATTAACCACTTCGCCATTGAGTACTGGTGGATCACGGATTATTTCAGCCTTGAATCGCAACGCCCGTCTGAATACAGTATTCAGGCAATTGAAGATACGGAATGTGTAGTGTTGTACCGCAACTGCCAGGATGCGCTGTTCGAAAAGCTCCCTGAACTGGAAAGGTATTTCCGCATCATCAGTCAGAAAGCATTGGCGGCGGCGTTGCAGCGTGTTACCTATATTTTCATGCACTCGGGCGAAGAGCGGTACGAGCATTTCCGGCAGTCGTTCCCGGAATTCGTGCAGCGGGTGCCACAATACATGCTGGCATCATACCTGGGCTTCACACCTGAATTCCTCAGTAAGATCCGCGCTAAACGTAATGGATGATTTCTTGAACTAGTTCAAGAAAAGTAGCCGGCATTCCGCCAGACCTTTGTATCCTAAAACGATACATCATGTCTCAACGAATCAACATCAAAAAACTGGCTCCCGCAGGATATACTGCCATTGGGAGTTTGGAAAATTATCTTACTACCACCCGCCTCAGTCCTTTGCATCATGAACTGGTCCGCATCCGCGCCTCACAGATAAATGGTTGTACTTATTGCATCGATATACATACGCAGGACGCTATTAAACAGGGCGCTTCCATCCGGCAGCTGTTTGCGCTCACCAACTGGCGGGAAACTGATTTCTTCTCGGAAGAGGAACAAGCATTACTTGCTGTTACAGAGGAAGTGACGCTGATACCACAGGGCCTGTCAGACGAAACTTATGCCCGTGCAGCCCGTGTTTTCGATGAAGAATATCTGGCACAGCTGATTATGGCGGTAATTGTTATCAATGCCTGGAACCGTATTGGCGTATCTACGCATTTGAAGCCGGCCCTGCATTAACGAAACCCTTTGCTTTTCTGTTCCGTATTAACAAAGCGGGCGCCTTTTAAACAGGGCGCCCGCTTTCCGTTCCGGCAAAAATATTTTATCTTGAAGAAAACCCTGTTGCATATGGATCAACGTATCATAGACCTCTTCGACGAGTATACGCACCGGCCACTCCGCCGCGACGAGTTCATCGGACGGCTGGTGAAGCTCACCGGTACCATGGCTGCTGCCCTGGCTATGCTTCCTTTACTTGAATCCAATTACGCCCGCGCAGCAGCGCCACTACGGGCTGATCTGGTGGAGGAAGAAGTATCCTACCCCGGTGATGGTGTGACCATGAAAGCGTACCTCGTACGGCCTAAAGCAGCAGGTAAGCGCGGTGGTGTGATCGTAATACATGAAAACCGCGGACTTACACCGCATATCAAAGATGTAACAAGGCGTGTGGCCGAAGCAGGATATACTGCACTGGGGGTGGATGCATTGTCTGTTTTTGGTGGTACGCCAACCAATGAGGATGAAGCGCGTACAAAGATCGGTCAGCTCGATAAAGCACAGAATCTCCGCAATTACCTCCTGTCGTTCGATTACCTGCGTAAGCGCTCCGATGCCAACGGGAAAACAGGTTGTGTGGGCTTTTGCTGGGGTGGTGCCATGGCTAACCAGCTGGCGGTGAATGATCCGCAGCTGAATGCGGCAGTGGCTTTTTATGGTATGCAGGCCGATCCGGCAGATGTGCCGAAGATCAAAGCACACCTCCTGTTGAATTATGCGGAAACGGATGAGCGGGTAAATGCAGGACTTCCCGCATATGAAGCCGCATTGAAAGCCGCTGGTACTAAGTATGAATTATACATCTATCCCGGTACGCAGCATGCTTTTCATAACGATACCTCTGCTGCTCGTTACAATGAAGCTGCAGCAAAGCTTGCCTGGGAAAGAACATTAAAAGTTTTTAAAGATACTTTGTCCTGATCACGCCTGCGGGCGGCGGTACCAGTACCATGCAGTTAGCGAAATGGGAAGCCCTACGCAAACCATGTGAATGGCTATGCCTGTTAAAGCACCGCGCCATGTTATGGCTGCCTGCGGGGCAAGCGATAACGGTACAATCAAAAAGCGCATGCATGCCCAAACGGCGATGCCGTAAATGCATCCCGTCAGCCACCTGCTGCCCTGCAACAGCGGGAGTTTTGGATATAACAGGAAAAACAACAGGCTCCAGCCAAGTGAAACGAGAAAGTGGAGGATGAGTCCCAGCACAATGAATGTACCGCCTCCTTCGAATGCCGCACCACCGGCAATGGCGCTGGCAATGTATTTGAACACACGGTCTGCCCTGAATTCAGTTTGGATCACCGCTGCAGTTCCGTCCAGTAAAAAGACAAGGAGCCCTGCGTATAGAGCTCCTGTAATAAATCTCGTTGTCTGGACGGAATTTGCGGTGGACATGGATTCGTGGATTGGGGAATAAATAGATTTAGATTCTGGTTGATGATAAGCCGGTATTCGTAATTTACTTGATTCCTGCCATATCATCATAGCACTTTCGTGTTGGGAATAATATTATCTTTTTTATAATGCGTATTGACTGATTACTCAATTTCATCCAACTATGTACAACATCGAGCATATCCAGTATGTAAAAGCCGCGGCCGACAAAATATTTGATGCATTAACCACTAAAACAGGTCTTGCCGAAATATGGACCGAAAAGCTGGTGGTGAAACCAGAAGTTGGCTTTATCAATGAATTTGATTTCAACGACAACTACAACACCCGGTTTAAAGTGTTGGCAATGAGCCGGCCAAACCGCATCCGCTGGGAGTGTGTGGACTCAGATCAGGAGTGGATCGGTACTTTCCTTTCATTCGACATTGAGCAGCGGCAGAAGCATACTGCCGTTGTGCTAAAACACAGCAACTGGCGTGAGTTGACGGAGTTTTACCGGTATTGCAATTACAACTGGGCATGGTTCCTTTACAGCCTGAAGTTGTATTGTGAAACGGGAGAGGGTGTACCCTTCCAGCGCCGTCATTTCTGATAGCGCCGGATAACGGCCATGATCTTCGCAAAGATCTCCGTGTTCTCGTATACCCCGCAGAAGTCGCCAGAGTGTGGCCCGTAAGCGAACACAGGTACCATTACGGCCGTATGGTCGTTGGTACTGAAGTGCCCGTCTACATACCCTTTTGCAATATTCCCGTCGAGGAGGGTGAGGCCTCCGGTTTCGTGGTCGGCCGTTACGATCACGAGTGTTTCGCCATTGCTGTCGGCAAAGCGCATGGCTTCACCGATAGCGCGGTCGAAATCAAGCATTTCGGTGGTGAGGTAGGCAACGGAATTACGATGCCCGCCCCAATCGATCTGTGCCGATTCTTCCATGATGAAGAACCCTTTCTTTTCGCGTTGCAGCGTAGTGATGGCGGCCTTCAGGGATTTGGTCAGGAAGGCGCCACGGCCTTGCGCCATGGGCAGCTGCGCACTGTCGGCCAGAACAATGTATTTGTTGTTACGGATAGTGTCAAGGGCGGAAAGGCGGTATTCAATAGTATACCCTTTATTGCGGAGCGTTTCCCACATGCCTTCAAAGTGTTGCTGGCCGGCGCCGATGAGGATGCTTACGGGGCTTTCCAGTAATCCACGGGCAATTTCACCTTGATGGTCCCTTTCTGCGGAATGACCGTAGAATGCTGCAGGCGTGGCATCTGTCACATCGCCCGAGCTGATGAGGGCACTTTTCATACCCAGCGGGGCAATAAGGTCGGGAATGGCGGGTATGGGCGCTCCTGTATTATCCACACCTACCGAGCGGTTATTCGTTTTCTTCCCCGAAGCCATGGCAGTACCGCCGGCTGCAGAATCCGTGATATAGCTGTCTGATGAAGCAGTTTTACTGAAGCCGATATTCAACATATTGAACAGGTTCAGCTGCCCGTAATTTGCGGTATATCCCGCATAGATCTGTGCCAGTCCCATACCGTCGCCAATAAGGAGTATTACATTTTTTACCCTGCTTTGGCGGTCGTTGTTCCGGTAGGCCGGTTTGTACAAAGCATAACCCGAATCTGCCTGATATTGCGCCTGTACACGGGTACGAAGGTAGGTGGCCAGTTGGTCCGTTTGGTCGGTATTGATGTAATCCACACCGAGGCGCATCATCGTTTTCCAGGTGTTCACATCATCAGGTGTGCTCCAGAACCGGAATTTCTTACCCAGCCCATGCGCCTGCCCGATTACTTTCTCGATGCGTGCAAGGTCCGCAGCAACAGGTATACCTTTTCCGTTCCACTGACTATAGTTCCTGAAATTATCACTGATAAGGGCCAGCTTCTTTAGCTCGGCTTCGGTATAGTTCACTCCCGGCCTCCCATCAAATTGAATGTAAGCAGGGTATGTGTGCCATTCCTGTTGCGGTGGACGGTTACCGCTGATCGTAAACACCAGCTTGCCGTTGCCCGTCAGTTCCGGATAATCGCGGAGCTGGCTGAGCAGGGTATTCATGGTAGGGGCGGCGGCAGTTTTGAAATCTATGAGGATCTGGAGATGCTGTTTTGTTTCTCCGAACACGCCGGATTTTGACTGGGCTTTTGCACGGAGCGGCTCCAGGTATAGTTTGCGCAGTGTCTTATTCGTATCGATCTCCTGGAGGGTATGTGCAACATAGAGTTCGCTATTTTGCCAGAAGACATCCGCTTCGATTGATCCGAAGTGAAGCGAGTAAGCTTTTTCGAATGGGATGGCCTGCTGGTAATCGTTATGCGAATGGGCATTGCCGGCGGTGTACTGTGCCTGTACACTGCAGAAGCTCAGAGAGAGCAAAAAGGAGGTGAATATGTGTTTCATCGGTTCTTAAAAATAGCAAACTCCCGCTATAACGGGAGTTTGCAGTAAATCGTAATGAGAAATTAATTATTTCCAGCCGGCATTCTGGAATACGAGGCCGCCGCTGTTGTCGATCTCGCTTTGTGGTACGGGCCAGATGTGGTGCCTTGCCGGGTCGAATGTACGGGCCGGCCAGATCACGCTGCCATTAGCGCCATGGAGTGCCTGGGAATATGCAGCCTGTGCATCTCCCCAGCGTACGAGGTCGGCATGGCGGTTAGACCATTCGCCGGCCAGTTCCAGCCTGCGCTCTTTCTTCAGATCAGCCAGGGTTGCATTGGTGAGGTTGCCAAGGCCGGTACGCTTACGCACAGCATTCAGCTCTGTATCTGCATTTTTACCCTGCATCAGGCGGGCTTCTGCTTTGATGAGATAGATCTCGGCATAGCGGAGCAGGGGCAGGCACAGATCGGTAGTAGGGTGATCGCCGTTTTTGCTGGCATGCACACCGTCGGCATATGAGAACGGCTCCATGTATTTGTTGAACTGGTATCCTGAAAGGCTGTTCAGTGAATTATAGGTCACAGAATCACCCCAGAATTTGAACCTGTTGCCCGGCGCGAGGATGGTAGCAGCGCGGCGCTTGTCTGTAGGGTCGTAGGTATCATACAGCTCTTTGGTGGGCATGTAATAGCCCCAGCCATTGTATTTGCCCCAGCCTTTATTCTCGAGCATAACACCGGGCAGGATGCTGCCGAAGCCGCCATTACCCTTCGACGTGGAATAAGCGCTCCAGATGTATTCGGCAGACCAGTTGTTGGCAATGGTGAAAACGTCGGAGAAGTTATCCAGGAGTTTATGACGGCCGCTGAGGATGAGAGAATCGCAATAAGCTTCAGCTTTCACCCAGTCCTTTTTGTAGAGGTACATTTTGGCGAGGTAGCCGAGGGCGGCGGATTTGTGCGGACGGCCATAGTCTGCCGCTGCCAGGTCCTGGAACCAGGGCAGGTGGGCCGATGCCTGTTTCAGCTCGCTTTCGATATAATCCCAGTTAGCCGTGATGTTGGCTGCGCGGGGGATGGGCTTTTCATCCAAAGGCTTGTCGCGGTTTACAATAGGTACACCGGCTTTGTCATCTGCATAAGCATACGCCAGCTCAAAGTACATCAGTCCGCTCATGAAGTACGCTTCACCAATTACGCGGCGTTTGGTAGCCTCGTTCATGTTAATGGCGGGTACGCGGTTGATTACATCGTTTGCGCGCTTAACAATGGTATAGCGCATGCGCCACTGGCCTTCAGTGTAAGAGCCTCCTATGAAGCTGCGGTTGAAGTTCTTAATGTTATCTGCCTCTGCTTTAATACGGCCGGTCACCATATCATCGCTGGCATTGATGAACCACCAGTATCCACGGCCGTAGAAGTTTTCATCATCTAAAGGCTGGTACATGGAATTGGCACCGGAAATGGCATCCAGTTCTGATTTCCAGAAGTTCTTGGTGGTAGGAGTGCCTTCCGGCGAAAGCTCCAGTTGTTTGGTACAGGCAGTGGTAAGCCCCATGACTATAGTACCTGCCAGCATATATCGGATCACTGATTTCATGTTAGTCCGGAATTAAGGAGATTAAAAATTAACGTTAAGGCCTACGGTTACGTTTTTAGCCTGCGGATAGCGGCCTTTGTCGATACCGTATTCATCCAGTCCCACCTCAGGGTCGAATCCTTTGTACTTGGTAAAGGTGAGCATGTTGTTACCGGTTACATAGAGGCGAACCTGGCCGATGCCGGCGCGGCGCAGTATGCTGTTGGGCACGGTATAACCGAGGGTTACGTTTTTCATGCGGAGGTAGCTGCCGTCTTCCACATACCAGTCAGAAGTAGTACCGAAGTTACCATTCGGGTCGCTGCTGTTGATACGGGGGATGTTGGAATTGGGGTTCTGCGGCGTCCATGCATTCAGGATGTCTTTCAACATGTTGTAGTTCTGTCCGTTACCGGCGTTGAGTGCGGTGAATTTGAGTGCGTTGAACAGTTTATTACCCTGTACACCCTGGAAGAACAGGTTGAGGTCGAATTTTTTATAGCGGCCGTTGAAGCTGAAACCATAAGTGAACTTGGGGAATGCATTGCCGGCAATAACACGGTCGTCATTCGTGATTTTTCCATCTCCGTTCTGATCGATGAATTTCAGATCACCGGGTTTGGCAAAAGGCTGGATGAGGTTGCCAGATTTGTCTTTATAGTTGTTTACTTCATCCTGTGTTTTAAACATACCATCGGTACGTACCACGTAGTAAGAATACAGCGGCAGTCCTACTTCCTGACGGAGGGGGGCCAGTGTGCTGCGTATATTGATGCCGTTCAGCGGTATTACTTTCTGATCATCGTAGAGTGAAAGGAGTTTGTTGTTCACTTTAGTGAATGTAAGGCCCAGGTCGTACTGGAAATCACCGGATTTGTCGGCCTGGAAGTTCAGCCCCAGTTCTACCCCTTTGTCGAGCGCTTTACCGGCATTCATCCACATACCGTCGGGCACACCGAGCATACCCGGTACACTAACGTGTAACAGCATGTTGTGTGTGGTTTTCCGGAAATAGTCGGCGTTGATGCTGAGGCGGTTATTGAACAGTCCGAAATCAAGGCCAATGTTGTTGATTTCTGTATAGGCCCATTTCAGCTCTTTATTAGGCAGTGCGGTTTCCTGATAGGTAGGCACCTGCTGAGGGTCTTTACCGATCCAGATTTGTCCGCTAGACATGGGAGCATCTACGCCAGTGGGTATCAGTGAACCCAGGTTACCCTGGATGCCGTGGCTGAGGCGGAGCTTCAGGAAGTTGAGCCAGGAAGATTGTTTCAGGAAATCTTCTTCAGTGATTACCCAGCCTGCGGTGATACCGTAATAAGGCTCCCAGCGGTTATGCTTGGGCAGCAGAGACGAACCATCGTAACGGCCGATCAAACCCAACAGGTATTTGCTCTTGTAATCGTAGTTAACACGGCTGAACCAGGAGGTCATCGCCCATGTGTTAAGACCACTTGACGGACGGAAGAAGATGGTGGAATTATCGAAGTATCGGTAGGCAGGGTGTTCGTTGTAGAAACCCTGTGCGTTGGCGCCTACCCAGGTGCCGCGGTGCTTCTGGTGAGAGAAGCCGCCCATGGCGGTGAGGTTGTGGCCTCCTTCAAAGGTAGTGTTGTAAGTGAGGGTTTGCTCTGCGAGAATCTCGGTCAGGTTATTGATGTCCTGACGGAGCTCGTTGTAGTTGAAGATCTTACCGATCTCCAGCACCTTCGCGGAATAGGTTTTGGCATCCCGGAAAGACTTGGTGAGGGAGAAGTTAGACCTGAAGTTCAGCCCTTTAGCGAGGTTGATTTCTGCATAAGGGTTGAAGAAGATCTTCGTTTCAGGCGCTCTTGAATCGATACGCTGCAGGTAAGCCACAGGGTTGATCACATCGCCATAAGCACCTGCATACTGCAGCGGCAGGCCGCTGTATCCCCCATCAGCCGTAAACGGACGGATGTGCGGCGGGTAGAAGATGGCGGAAATGATTGCTCCGGTATAGGCACTGGTAGTATTGGCGCCATTACCGTCGGTCATGGTCAGTGCCATGTTCTCGCCAATTTTCAGCCAGGGCTTCAGTTGGAAATCAGTGTTCATACGAATGGAGTAGCGCTCGCTGTAAGTATTGAGCAGGATGCCTTCTCCTTTGCGATAGCCGAAGCTGAAATAGTAACGGCCGTTATCGCTGCCGCCTTTGATATTGGCATTATAGTCCTGCAGTTTACCGGTGCGGAAGATCTCGTCCATCCAATTGGTACGGGTGATCTGTCCGTCGGGGTATTTTGCAGGATCGAAAGCATCCTGGCGGGGTTTGCCGGCTGCATCGTATGCCTGGTTGGTAACGTCTGCGAATTCTTTTGCATTGAGTGGCTCCAGCTTCTTGATAGCTGACTGCCAGCCCTGCTTAATGTCCAGCTCAACTGTTGCCTTACCCAGTTTACCTTTCTTGGTGGTAACGAGGATTACGCCGCCTGCTGCGCGGGCGCCATAGATGGAGGCCGCAGCATCTTTCAGAACGGAGATGCTTTCCACATCGTTAGGGTTGATGGGGCCACCGGCATAAATGGCACCGTCTACCACATACAGTACGTTTTCACCATTGATACCACCCATGCCACGGATGTTCACACGGGGATTGGCGGTAGGGTCGCCGCCTTCGTTCTGAACGATTACACCCGGAGCTTTACCCTGGAGTGCTTCGTTGAAGTTGGCGAGTGAACGGCTGGTAAGCTTATCGAGCTGTACATCGGATACCGCACCTGTTACTTTGGCTTTGCTTTGCGTACCATAACCGATTACCACAAGCTGGTTGAGGTTAACGGTAGATGATTCGAGGCTGATGCTGAAGTCGCGGCGGGAGCCTACGGGTATTTCCTGTGTGGCGTATCCAAGCATGCTGACAACGAGCGTCATGTTAGGGGTTTCGTCTGCAGTAAGGCGGAAACGGCCATCTATAGATGTGATGGTGCCGGTAGCGGTGCCTTTGATCATAACGGAAGCGCCTGGAACGGGACCGTTTTTCTCAGTCACGATGCCCGTCAGTGTAATTTTTTCTGCCGTTGCGCCGCCGGTAAGAAGGACGGCGTTCTGCTTTGGGGCTTCGTAGATAAGAATGGTGTTGTGGCGCTCTTCGAAGCGGAGGCCCGAAGAAGCGAGTAACTCGGATAAAATGGCCTCTACAGTGCGCGAAGAGTAGGATACTGCTTTCACGTTTACCCGGCGTAGGGCTGCTTCGTCGTACGCCAGGCGTACAGCGGCGGAGTTTTCAAGTTGTTTCAGTGCGGAAGAAAGGGGGCCGGCAGGGATGTCGACTTTCCTGACCACTTTCTGAAGGTCCTGCGCAGAGAGGGGCAGGGCTACGGTGGTTACCGTGGTAGCTAGCACGATCATGCAGGCCATAACGGTCCGTAAAAAAAAATGCTGTCTGATTTTTTGCATCTTTGTAAGATTAAAGGTAATGACTGAACAGGCTTGCAGGCCTGAGCGATTCGCATTGCAGTTGTTGTTACTTTCAGCCGGTACATTTTGCAGCTTGTGCCGGCTTTTTCATTGGCATTAACGGATAGTGAGTTGATGTTGCTTCATCGTGAAACTGATTTTAGGTTTATAACTTATTTTTTGGAGGATATCCAGCACCTGTTGCAGGGGCATGCCTGCAGGGAAGCGGAACGTGTAGCTGCCTGCTCTTCTGTCGAGCGCGGTGGATACGGTGATGCCATATTGATCTTCAAGTGTATGGATCACGTCGGAAAGTGTGGCATTCTGGAGGAGGATTTCGCCCTTCGTCCATGCGAGGGCATCACTGTGTTGTATGGTGTCGATTTGTTTTTGCGGATACGTGAGTCGCTGCCCCGGTGCAAGGATGCCGTGGCCGCTGGCTTTTACTTTGCCGGAGAGGAGGGTGATACGCCGGGTGTTGCCACATCCGGGGCGCTCCATGGTGAAGGCGGTACCGAGTACGGTGACGGTGTCGGTTCCCATGAATACAGTGAACGGCTTCTCTGCAGATCCCTGCACTTCGAAATATGCCTTGCCCTGCAGGAGCTTCACCTGCCTTTGTCCGGCTACTTCTTCAAAAACCAATTTGGAGTTGGGACCGGCAGTAACACGGCTCTGGTCGGAGAGGATGAATGTACGTACTTCACCGGCGGCAGTGGTCATCGAAAGGGTTTCGGGCGTTTGCGGGCGCAGGAGCCATGCTGCGGCAAGTGCAATTGCACCTGCAAGGGTTGCCGCTGCAGCGTAGCGCCACAAGCGCCTTGGGCGGCGGTGGGCGTTAGCTTCGATGTGCTGCCACATGGTATTATGGAGGCGGGCCTTTTCATCAGCCTTCAATATGAAAGGTTCAGCGGTTTCTGCCAGCCCGTCGAGCCAATGGTGGAGCAGGCGCTCTTCTTCCGGCGAGGCCTGGCCACTGCGGTATTTTTCCAGTAATGCCTGTATGTCTTTAGGATCCAAGTGAAGGTCGCTTTCTTAAAAGACACGCCTGGAAACCGGGATAACTATCGGCAGTGAAAATATTTTTTTGCTTACAAAAACGATTTAGTGGAGGATGCAGAAGATAATGAAAGGGATGGTTTGCCATTGTATGCGGATGCGGCGCAGGGCGGTATTGATCTGGTTACGGATGGTTTGTTCGCTGCTGCCAAGGCGAAGGGCTATCTCGGGAACGGAGAGGTGCTGAATACGGTGCATGTAAAATGCGGTTTTCATTCGTACCGGCAGGCGGTCAATAGACCGAAGTAAGGCAGTCTCTGTTTCACGGAAGTGTATGGTGTCGAGGATGGAGTTATCGGCCCTGGCGGTTGATGCTCCGAATTGGCCTACATGCTGTTGGTAAACCTGTTCGTCCCGGATAACGTTCAGGAGGCGGTTGCGGAGTGCTGAGCGGAGGTAGGCGGGAACGGAAGTAACGGGAGGCAGCTGGTGGTGTGTTTCCCAGAGGTGGATAAAGAGGCTCTGGATAGCATCCTGAGCAGCGGAACTGTCTTTCAATACGCGCACGGCATAGCTGTACAGCTCTTCCCAATACGCATCAAACAATGCGCGGAAGGCGGTTGAGTGGCCCTGTCGGACCTTTTCCCATAATGTATCTGGCTGTGGTTGCTGCCGCATATCCCCTCTATTATGCGCTTCAAAATTATAACGTATCCGGTGGAATTCTACTATTGCTCTATTTATGAAATTGTTAAGTAAAAATTAGGAAGAATTGCGGATATAAAAAACTTTGTTCAAAAAAAGTGCCGGGCGGATGGCCCGGCACTTTTTGAATGACTTTAGTTGCGTTGCAGGAATGCTACATGGCAGCGAGTTGCACTTTTTGTTGCAATTCAATTACACTGTCGCGGAAGCTGTTATCTGTATCCATGAGGTCCTTGACGGTTTGGCAGGAGTGGATCACGGTAGTGTGGTCTCTTCCGCCGAAGTGTTCGCCAATGGTTTTCAGGGAGTTCTTGGTAAAACTTTTGGCCAGGTACATGGTGATCTGGCGGGCCTGTACGATTTCGCGTTTGCGGGTTTTCTGCAACAGCTTGTCGTAAGCCACATCGAAGTATTCGCACACCATTTTCTGGATGCTTTCGATGGTGATTTCCTTAGAGGAGGTTTTTACGAAAGATTTCAGGACGCGCTTAGCCAGCTCCAGATCAATCTCTTTCCGGTTGAGGGAAGATTGGGCGAGGAGGGAGATGAGTGCGCCTTCCAGTTCGCGGACGTTGCTTTGAATGTTGTAGGCAACATACTTCACTACTTCTTTGGGCATTTCGAGGCCATCGTTCCGCATCTTCATTTCCAGTATTTCCATACGGGTCTCGAAATCGGGGAGCTGAATGTCTGCACTGAGGCCCCAGCGGAAACGGCTCAGCAGTCTTTCCTGAACACCATCCAGATCTTTGGGCGGTTTATCGGAAGTAAGGATGAGTTGTTTGCCACTCTGGTGAAGGTGGTTGAAGATGGCGAAAAACGCGTCCTGCGATTTTTCGGCACGGGCGAAGAACTGGATATCGTCTACGATCAATACGTCTATTAACTGATAGAAGTGGATGAAGTCGTTGATGATATTATTCTTGGAGTGGTCGATGAACTGGTTGATGAACTTTTCCGCGCTTACATAGAGAACGGCTTTGTTCGGGTTCTGCCTTTTCACTTCGTTGCCGATAGCCTGCGCGAGGTGCGTTTTGCCAAGGCCAACGCCTCCGTATATAACGAGAGGGTTGAAGGAGGTGCCTCCGGGTTTGTCGGATACGGTTTTACCGGCCCGGCGTGCCACGCGGTTGCAATCCCCTTCGATGAAAGACTCGAAGGTGTAATTGTGGTTCAGTTGAGAATCGATCTGAACACGTTTGATACCCGGAATCACGAAGGGATTTTTTACCGGGTTCTGTATCGTAAGGGGGAAATCAACTTCACTATCCTTCTGGGGCTTGGTAAACTGCGTAGGCATGTTCACCGTTTTAGGATGTTGGTGAGGGGTGCTGTTCTCTACCACGATTCTATACTCCAGGCGTGCTTCTTTGCCGAGCTCGCGCTTGATGGTTTTACCTAACAGGCCCACATAATGTTCTTCCAGGTATTCATAGAAAAACTGGCTGGGTACTTGAATGGTTAAAACGTTGTTCTCAAGCTTTACGGGTTTTATCGGCTCAAACCATGTTTTGAAAGGCTGCCACTCCACAATATCCCTGATTATATTCAGACACCTATCCCAAACTTGTTCGCAAGTTTTATTCATTTAGAAAAAAATAATTTGTCGTGTTTATAATTTGGGTGTTCTCGAATACTAAAGTCTTCAATGCGGGCAGTTGAAGATCTTTTTGACAGGACGACGAATATCTGTAGAAAATGTTGAAAAAAAAATAAATCTGCCCTTGTTTTATTTCCTACAAATACAGTGTGCCAGCCCTGTTTTTTTCGTATTTAAATCGGCTAAAACACCCGTTTAGCCTGCAATTCGACCACTATGAAAAGTGTTAAACCGTACAAGCATGATTAACAAGTAATTTGTTAAAGTGTTTACTGATTAACGCGTAAATGGTCGGCTTATCAGGTAAAATAACATTGCCCTTTACCTGCCTTGAAAGGCAAGCCCCTAAGGGCACATTGTTGGCTCTTGCGTGTTTCACTTTTTTGGTAACTTCTTTTTCGGTTTCTCGAATCGGCTGCAAATTTATGATCTTGTTTCTAATAAATGCGAATAACTTGTGTAAAAGTTGTTGATTATTCCTGTGTTGAAAAACCTATCTTTGGCGCAATTGAAATTTTAAACTAGTTATTATGAGCTTTGAAGTTACCGGAAAACTGGTAGTGAAGTACAATACGGTGCAGCGCAGCGAATCATTTAAAACCCGCGAGTTTGTTATAGAGAAATCTGATGACATCAATGGACGGGTGATTACCAATTATATCAAGTTTCAGTCAGTTCAGGATCGTACCGCTATTGTGGATCGTCACAATGAAGGCGAAATGGTTAAAGTTTATTTTAATATAAAAGGTACCCGTTGGGAAAAAGACGGTAAAGTAAACTACATCACCAACCTCGATGCATGGCGTATCGAATCCATGATGCAGGGCGCCCCCGGTGCTGACCCCATGCCTAACTACAATACTTCCCAGGAAGGTTCCTTCAGCGGTGGTGGTAACAGCGGCAACAGCGGCGATGATCTTCCGTTCTAATTCAGCATTTATACCGGCTCCCTGAGCCTTATCATATTACAGGCGCCCCGCAACAGCGGGGCGCCTTCTTTTATTACCTATCTTTGCCCCGGTTTTTAGGATAAATACCTAACATGGTCAAACAAATCTCTCTCAAGCTCCTCCCGCAGGATGCATCTTCCCATCGCGCCATTGCGCGCCTTGCCGCCGAAGCTCTCGGTGTCAAAACTTCCGAAGTAACAGGCTTCAATATCGTGAAACGCTCTATAGACGCGCGTTCACGACAACCCTACTTCATGCTCACCCTGGAAGTGTTCGCCAGCGAACCCTTTCAGCCCAAAGCCCTGGAACAGTTCCGGTACGAAACGCTGAAGCCTGATGCTCATCCCGTTATCGTCATCGGCGCCGGTCCCGCAGGGCTATTTGCTGCTCTCCGCCTCATAGAGCTGGGCTTCCTGCCCATCGTGCTCGAAAGAGGTAAAGATGTGCGCGCCCGCCGCCGCGATCTCGCCGCACTCAACAAAACCGGTATCGTTAACCCCGAGTCTAACTATTGCTTCGGGGAAGGCGGTGCAGGAACCTATTCCGACGGTAAGCTATACACGCGATCCAACAAGCGCGGAAATATCCAGCGCATCCTGCACATATTCCGCCAATTTGGCGCAGATGATGCCATCACTACAGATGCGCATCCTCACATCGGCACCAACAAGCTCCCCCACATCATCACCGCTATGCGTGAACAGATCATCAACAGCGGGGGAGCGGTTCATTTTGAACAGAAGGTTTCAGACTTCCTGATAGATAAAGGACAGATCACCGGCGTGAAGTGCGCAGGCGGTGATGTGTTTCATGCCCAACACGTTATCCTTGCCACCGGTCACTCCGCCCGAGATATCTTTCAGTTGCTGCACGACAGGAACATCCTCATTGAAAGAAAGCCCTTCGCACTGGGTGTTCGCGTAGAGCATCCGCAGTCGCTCATCGACAGTGCCCAGTATCATTGTGCCCTCCGGGGAGATTACCTCCCTCCTGCCAGTTACAGCCTCGTAGAACAGGTGAATGGCCGCGGTGTGTTCTCCTTCTGTATGTGCCCAGGTGGTATCATTGCTCCGGCAGCTACTTCACCCGGTGAGCTGGTGGTAAACGGGTGGTCGCCTTCGAAGCGTAACAACCCTTACGCTAACTCCGGTATGGTAGTAACGGTAGATGAGGAGGACTTTGCGCCATTTGCCAAGGCAGGTCCCCTTGCTGCCATGTTGTACCAGCAGGCGGTGGAACGCACGGCTTTTGAAGCAGGCGGAGGTGGCTTTGTTGCCCCTGCTCAGCGTATGACCGATTTCGTGAAAGGCAAAGTGTCGGCTTCCCTGCCGGATTGTTCTTATATACCCGGTGTACGCAGCACCGATATGCGTGATGTACTGCCTGCTGCGGTTCATTCGAGACTGGGAGAGGCTTTTAAAGCATTCGGGAAGAAGATAAGAGGTTATTTCACGGAAGAGGCGATACTGGTGGCCACAGAGTCTCGCACTTCCAGCCCCGTCCGCATCCCACGGAACGATCATGATCTCATGCACCCGCAGGTGAAAGGATTATACCCCTGTGGCGAAGGAGCGGGTTATGCCGGCGGTATTGTGTCCGCAGCCATGGACGGTGAGCGGGTGGCGGAAGCCATCGCCGGGATTGGTCCAGTGAAACTGCCGGTTGGTGTATCATCCTGAAAATACAACGTCAATTCTTTGGCGCGCATAGGGTAATTGGGTAATTTTCACCCGTCAATTATCCTTATGAACGTACTGGAACTCCAACATCTTAAGAAGTATTATGCGACCCACCGTGCGGTGGACGATATCAGCTTCTCCATCCCGAAGGGCAGCATCTTCGGACTGCTTGGCCCGAATGGTGCGGGCAAAACTACGCTCCTGCGTATGATCACCGGCATTATTTACCCCGATGCCGGGGAAGTTCTTTTTGACGGCCGCCCGTTTGACCCGCATAACGATATCCAGTATATCGGGTATATGCCGGAAGAGCGTGGACTGTACAAAAAGATGAAAGTGGGAGAACAGGTCATGTACCTCGCTCAGCTCAAAGGCCTCAGCGCAAAGGAAGCCCGTCAGAAGATCGATTACTGGTTCAACCGGTTCGAAATCACATCCTGGTCAAATAAGAAGATCGAAGAGCTTTCCAAGGGCATGCAGCAAAAAGTGCAGTTTATCTCCACTGTAATGCATCATCCCAAGCTGCTGATCCTGGACGAACCTTTCTCCGGGCTCGACCCCATTAACTCACAACTCATTCAGGACGAGATCTTCCAGCTGGCCAAAGGCGGCACCACCATCATCTTCTCCACGCACCGTATGGAACAGGTGGAAGAGATCTGCGACCATATCGTTCTCGTCAATAAAGGCAAAAAGGTGCTCGACGGGCCGGTGAAGCAAATCCGTCAGGACTTCAAACATCATCTTTACCGTGTCAGCCTCGAGTCCATGCCTAATCCGGCGCAGATGGCAACGCATCATTTCACCATCGTGAAGCAGCATGAAAATGGCTATACCGTGAAGATCAATGAATACAGTAAGACCAACGACATTCTCGCCCACTTCCTGCATCATGATATCCAGGTCACTTACTTTGAAGAAATCCTCCCCACCATTCACGAAGTTTTCATCCAGCAGGTAAAGACCACGGATATGGAAGCAGCAGCGGTTAATTGATACCTATGAAGTATAGCATTTTCTTATTAATGATAATAGCCGCAGGATGCGGCGAAGCAGCAGGTACAAAACACATCGCAGACAGTACGGAAGCACAATGGAACAAGCCAGAGGATGAGCGGCTGGCAAAGGCCGAAGCTTTTCTAAAGTTGTTTCCCATTATCAATCCCAATGATTTTGAAGTATCCTCTCCCAATACTGATTCCAATGGTGTAATGAAAGGCCTTGTGGGGAAGTGGATAGACAGCAATATGGTACATTGGTTACCGGATGATTGGGAGAAGCGGGAAATAGGTATGCCCGGAGAATTGTATGGAGGTTATTTTGCTATCGGCCGCTTCCCTGTTGGAGACTATGAGATGCTGATCGTGAGGGCACCCGGTGAATATGAAAGCAGTGCCATCAAGCTGCTCGCCTGGTATAAGCCTTCCGCTGAGTGCAAAGATCATATTTTGCTGGCAGACCATTGGGGAGATGCAGGTGAGTCGCAATACACCTATAGCTGGTTACATCCCGGCAATAATCAGTTGGAAGTGCGGATGGGTGTAAATTATATTTACGGTGACCCGGAAGATACTACCGGCCGCACTGAATCGTCTTCCGATTACCGCATCTTCTATTTCCGCGATGGCGCATTTGATACCACTGGTATGAGTTCACGCCGAAACGAAGCCTTTTTCCGTTCAAAACTTAAAGACAGCTATCTGGAACCCGATTCCGTTTACGTTGAATATCACCCAAACTCTAACTCTGACTCCCATGAATAAAATCTGGATCATCATCAAAAGAGAATTCCTCACCAGGGTACGCAAGAAATCCTTCATTGTTACCACCCTGCTGTTGCCTATCCTTTTCGCGTCTATGATCGTGTTACCGAGCCTTTTCATCAATTCCGACAATGATGAGAAAGTAGCGGTGATCGATGATAGTGGTTTCTTCGCCGGCAAACTCCCCGACGAGAAAGGCATCCACTATAACTTCGTGGAAGCAAAGCTGGATACCTTCAAGAAAAGCTACCGTGATCGGGGTTATACCGGCCTGCTGCATATCCCCAAAATGGATATCAACCGCCTTCCCGCCATCGTCTATTACAGCAAAGGCCAGATGCCCTTCTCCCTGAGAGGCAGCATGGAAAAGAGACTGGAAAGCGTGATTGAAGACAAGCGTATGGAGATGGCAGGTATCGATAAATCGAAACTGGAAGACATCCGTGCGGATATCAGTATTGAGAACCTCGCAGGAGAAGCAGAAAAGAAAGGCAGCTCCACCGTGGCTTATATCGTAGGCTGGATTTCAGGCTTCCTGATCTATATCGTGTTACTGGTATTTGGTATGATGGTAATGCGGGGAGTGATGGAAGAGAAGACCAACCGTATCGCGGAGGTAATGGTATCGAGCGTAAAGCCCTTCCAGCTGATGATGGGCAAGATCATAGGCATCGCAGGCGTAGGATTGGTACAATTTATCATATGGACCGCAATCATTATTGGTCTGCGCCTTTTGTTGCTGCCTTTACTGGGTGCTGATACGGATGTAAGCGCTGCCGGACAGATGTCTGCCAACGCCAGCGGCAAGTTCAAGGAGCAAATGGAATTTGTTTTCAACAGCATCGACTGGTTCTCATTACTTCCTCTCTTCCTCTTCTACTTCCTGGGTGGTTACCTTTTCTATGCGGCATTGTTTGCGGCAGTAGGCAGCCTGGTGAATGAAGATCCCAACGATGCGCAGTCGCTTACTTTCCCCATCACGCTTCCCATCATCGTTGCAATCATCATCATGATTCAGGCGGTGGTGAAGCCAACCAGCCAGTTGGCAGTTTGGGGTAGTATCATTCCGTTCACTTCGCCTGTGGTAATGATGGCTCGTATCCCATATGGCGTACCGGGCACGGTACCCTACTGGCAGCTGGGGCTGTCCATGATATCACTCATTGCTGGCTTCCTTGCTACCACCTGGGTGGCCGCGAAGATCTACCGCACAGGAATTCTTATGTACGGTAAGAAAGTGACACTGGGCGAAGTGGGTAAGTGGATTTTCAGAAAAAGCTAGTGAATATTGCGGGATAATCGCAAAAAAGGGCCGTCTCTCATCATCGGAGACGGCCCTTTTTTATGCTTTGGTGAATTGTCATTTTGGTCATACCTACTGACATGCTACTGCCATCCTTCAGTGATCCTTCAGTGGTGTTCAGTGGTGGTATAGGTTTGAGGGTGTTTGACTGAAGGATCACTGAAGGTTCACTGAAGGATTACTGAATAATTGCTAATGGTCAAATAGGTTGGCTGTTTTGCAAAACCTACTGACATGCTACTGCCATCCTCCATCCATGTCCAGCAATAGCAAGGGTTTGATGAAAGTTGGGGTGGAGGATGGATGAAGGATGGATGGAGGTTCGGTGAACAAAAGATATTTCATCACACAGTTTATGCATGCTCGTCCCGGCTTTTAGGCTATGACGTCACAAATTTTAAACTCGGGTTCGATTTCATCGTAAGTTTGAAACGTAAAAGGGGGAAGACAGGGGAAGGAAAATGATCAGAGTGATCCAAGGCGGGAACAGGTTGCGCGGAACTCGTCCCAGATTTCGTGGAGTACGGCAGCAGCTGGCTTTATTTCCCGGATGAGGGCGCTTACCTGGCCAATTTCCAGCTCGCCTTCTTCCAGCTGTCCTTCGAACATGCCTTTTTTGGCGCGGCCTCTCCCGAGGAGGGTTTTCAGTTTTTCGATATCGGCCCCTTCGGTTTCCGCCTGGCGTACTGCATCGAAGAACGAATTTTTTAACATCCTTACGGGAGTCAGTTGTTTGAGAGAAAGCATGGTATCGCCTTCGCCTGCATTCACCACGGCTTGTTTAAATGCTTCGTGGGATGATGCTTCGGGAGTGGCTACAAACCGGCTGCCTACCTGCACGCCAGAAGCGCCCAGTGCAAAAGCTGCCGCCATCGCCTTTCCGCTTCCGATACCGCCCGCGGCAATTACCGGAATGCTTACAGCCGATGCAACCGCGGGAATGAGCACCATGGTGGTGGTTTCTTCCCGCCCATTGTGGCCCCCGGCTTCGAAGCCTTCTGCCACCACGGCATCTACACCAGCCTCCTGGCTCTTCAGCGCAAATTTACTGCTGGATACTACGTGTACCACTTTCACGCCGTGTTCCTTCAGCAGTGACGTCCAGGTTTTGGGATTGCCTGCAGAAGTGAATACCACAGGCACTTTCTCCTCAAGAATGATTTGAATATGCTGGTCGAGATCAGGGTAAAGGAGCGGGACGTTAACGCCGAAAGGTTTATCAGTAGCTGCTTTGCACTTTTGAATGTGTTCCCGCAAAACGTTTGGATACATGCTTCCCGCACCGATTACGCCCAGTCCGCCGGCATTGCTCACCGCACTGGCGAGGCGCCAGCCGCTGGCCCAGATCATGCCTGCCTGGATAATGGGATAGTCGATTCCGAATAGTTGCGTAACGGGATTGGGGAATGCAGCCATTAGTACTGAATTAGTTTTAGCCGAGATCAATTTCCGTGTTATCACCAATATTGAGGCTCTGGCTAAGTCCGCGGATATTGGCATCGCTGCCGATGAGTGACGATTTCAGTACCACTTCGTACAGATTACTGAACGAGCCAATGATGGAATCTTTCACGATAGAATAACTGATAACGGTATTATCGCCGATGGCCACATTTGGACCGATAATGCTGTTTTTAATATTACAGCCTTCGCCGATGCTTACGGGTGGGATAATGATCGTGTTCTCGTAAGGGAGCACCGGGCTGGCGGAGAGTTTATATTTCTTCAGCAGCGTGGCATTGGTTTCGAGCAATGTTTCTTTACGGCCGCAATCGAACCAGTTGTTCACTTTGAAGGCATTGAACTGTACACCGTGCTGGATCATGCATTCGAGCGCGTCAGTAAGCTGGAACTCGTCGTGCGAGCGCATTTGCTGGCGAATATTGTCTTCCAGGCATTTGTACAACTGATCCGTTTCCCGGATCTTGTACATACCTACCAGCGCCAGATTCGACTTGGGGATTTGTGGCTTCTCAATCACCCGGGTGATGGATAAGTTTTCCGTGATCTCCGCCACACCGAAGTTGCGGGGATCATCCACACGCTTCACACCGAGTACGGAAACTGGGGAGTTGATCACTTCTTTGAAGTCTACCTCCACAATGGTGTCGCCCAATACGATCAGTACTTCATCTCCCGCCACTACTTCTTTCGTGAGCAAAATGGCGTGGCCTGTGCCTTCGCGGGAATTCTGCTGAACGAAGTGAGTGGTGAGGTCAGGATATTTCTTTTCTACATAATGCTGAATCTTTTCTCCGAGATAACCCACCACGAACACGAATTCGCGGATGCCGGATTCCACCAGCTGGTCCACGATTATGCTCAGGATGGTACGCCCCGCCAGCGGAATTAGTGCTTTCGGTTGCGTATATGTATGCGGGCGCAGTTTGGTGCCTGCACCGGCGACTGGAATGATTGCCTTCATGAATCGGTTTTGAGATGGTTCACTGCTACAGTTAACCTAATCACTTTGCTTCAGCGGGCAAATTACGGAATAACGGGCAATAAATAAATGACAACAGACTGATCTGGAAAAGACATTAGGAATTTGATGTATATGGCCAGATGCTTCTTTTCATCAATTACAAGTTTATAATTAATGGGAAGATGATTAATTTTGCATCTTAAATTTTCTTTCACATGCAAAGAGACCAGCAGATCTTCGATATCATCCGCCAGGAACTGGATAGGCAGCGCCATGGCATTGAACTGATTGCTTCTGAGAACTTCACGAGCTATCAGGTAATGCAGGCCATGGGCAACGTAATGACCAATAAGTACGCCGAAGGCTACCCCGGACGCCGCTATTATGGCGGATGTGAAGTGGTGGACCTGAGCGAGCAGCTGGCCATCGACCGTGCCAAACAGATTTTTGGTATTGAATATGCCAACGTGCAGCCACACTCCGGCGCACAGGCCAATGCGGCAGTTCTGCTGGCTATCCTCCAGGCGGGCGATAAAATCCTCGGTCTGGATCTGAGCATGGGCGGTCACCTTACCCATGGTTCCGCGGTAAACTTCTCCGGAAAGTTGTACCAGCCGTTCTTTTACGGTGTAAATAAAGAAACCGGCCTCGTAGAATACGACCAGATGGAAGCCGTGGCCCTTGCAGAAAAGCCTAAATTGATCATCTGCGGTGCTTCTGCTTACAGCCGCGACTGGGATTACGCCCGCATCCGCGCCATCGCTGATAAAATAGGTGCTTTCGTAATGGCAGACATCGCGCATCCTGCGGGTCTCATTGCAAAAGGACTGCTCAATTCTCCCTTCGAGCATTGCCATTTCGTAACTACCACCACCCACAAAACCCTTCGCGGTCCCCGCGGTGGTATGATCATGATGGGCAAGGATTTCGAAAACCCCTTCGGTCTCAAAACTCCGAAAGGCGAAATCCGCATGATGTCTAACCTGCTGGATATGGCAGTGTTCCCCGGCATCCAGGGCGGCCCGCTCGAGCACGTGATTGCTGCTAAAGCAGTTTCGTTCTTCGAGATCCTTTCCGACGATTACGATCAATACGCACGTCAGGTAATCCGCAACGCACAGGCGATGTCCCGCTCCTTTGTGGAAAAAGGCTACCAGATCATCTCCGGTGGCACCGATAACCACCTTATGCTCATCGACCTCCGCAATAAGAACATCTCCGGTAAGAAAGCCGAAAATGTACTGGTGCAGGCAGATATCACCGCTAACAAGAACATGGTGCCTTACGACGATAAATCTCCCTTCGTTACCTCCGGCATCCGCCTCGGCGTTCCCGCCATCACTACCCGTGGCCTGAAAGAAGACCATATGCCACAAGTGGTGGAATGGATCGATAAACTGCTGATGGACTCAGACAACGAAGGTCTTCAGAAGAGCATCCGTGGAGAAGTGAACGAATTCATGAAACAATTCCCCCTCTACCCTGAAATGGGCTGAGCCGAATAAAGGTTTGTAATGTAAAAGGCCGGTCCGGAGCGCTATTGCTCCAGGACCGGCCTTTTACGTTTGTATATATTTTACTTCGCCAGCACCACCTCCTGTTCGCGCTGGTTGCGGAACACGATCACTTTCAGGTTGGAGCGCCATGCAATGGGCTGATATACAGCGAAGAAGTCTTTAAGGGAAGTGATCGGTTGTCCATCCAGCTTAAGTACCACATCGTTGGAGCGCATGCCGGCCTTGTAAGCCTCGCTGCCCTGGGGTACTTCCACGAAATAGGCGCCTTTCTCATCGGGCAGGCCAGTGGCGGAGCGTTCGCCTAATCCTTCGATATTCTTCACTTTTGCACCCTTCCATTCAATCAGGTCGCCTTTGCCCGCAGCGGCGGAGAGGAGCACAGTAGGCAGGGGAACGGGTGCGGCAAGTTTTTTATACGCGGCCACCCTGGTGCCGAAGTTATCGATGGGGAAATCGCGGTATGTAACATAGCGCGGCTTGCTGCCCTTTTTTAACCTGTAGTCTCCTTTCGCGAAATTGACAAATTGCAGATCTATCACCGTGGAATGCGCATCGGTTCCGCGTTTCTGCGCGGCTTCCAGAGACGCTTTGTCGGGGAAAAAATTGAAATCTACCTTCTTGCCCCATGTATTTACCTGTATAGGTTTGTAATCTGTAGTGACAACGTTGGCGGTAAATTCATCATTGCTGTTCGCGAACCATACGTGGGGATGAAAAGTATTATTGATCATGAGGTTGTGATGCACTCTCCTGAAGAAACCTTCCCGAAGCTTTAATCCGCCATTCAGGCACACATTGTTGTAAATATCGTAGTAGGAAGAGCCGTCGTCCAGATCAATGTCCCAGCCATGGTCACAACGGAAGCGGTTGTCGCGGATGATGGTGGTGCCGAGTATGTCGAGTTTAGTGAGAGCAATATTAGCAATAGTGGCGCTATCCATGATCCTGCGGTTAGGGTGCCAGTAGCGGTCGCGGCCCCAGCTGTTGAACGCTCCGTGATCGCCGGTTTCGAGTACTGTGTTGTACACATCATTGTACTCGATGAGATGGCCGCCGAATGTACCCTCACTTACGTTGATACCTGCACGTGGTACGTTGTGGATCGTGTTGTTGGCAACCCTGATGGCATTTGCGATACTGATCTGTACACCTGCAGATTGCTTCTCGATCTCACCGGAAAACTGGATGAGGTTGTCCGATGCACTGCAGCTTTTAGGGTAGTTATCTGATTTTGGTCCGGGTGTGAAGTCCATTTCACTGAACGGCACTGCCTCGTTGTATTCGAAAGCGGGAGAGCGTACTGCGTCCGGATTACCGACAAACGCGATGCCGGATGCGCCGGCCCGGTAGATCAGGTTACTGTCGATGCGCACGTTCCTGTTGTAGTTGTTCACGAACACTGCATTACCTCCCACTTCGTCAAAAACACAATTGGTTACTGCAGATTGTTCGGCTCCTTCCACCAGTACGGCGCCGCCGCGGTAGATGGTCCAGTCGCTGCGCAGGAGCGGCTCTTTCGTAAACATGAAAGTACGGGTGTTGCCAGTGAATGTAATGCCACGGATGGTGACATTCTTCAATGGCTGCCCCATGCTTCCTTTCAGCACGATGAGTTCAGTCAGCTGTGCGTATGCAATATTTGATGAAGGTTTCTGCCCGTTTGCAGGCTGGAAGTAAAGCGTTTTATCAGCGGCATCATAATACCATTCCTCAGGTGCATCCAGCTCTTCGCGAACGTTCTCCACGAAGCGGTGCTCGGCATGCAGGCCCATCTGGCGATTGTTCTGCCATCCGCCTTCCAGTTTTGCCGTTCCATCGGCATTTACACCGGTAATGATATAATGATAGCCGCCCCACTCTGCACGATGCAGCGCATGAACGATGGTACCTTCAGGCTTCTTCCAGGATTTTATTCTGTCAGGAGAAAGCGCATCTGCCGATGTACCGTGGTAGAAGCGTGCGGAGGAGTCGTAGTTGGGATAACGTGCTGAGATCTTAAGTTTACCATCTATATACAGCCGGTCTATGGAAGTGATATTCCCGGGAAGAGCGGCTTTCCAGATTCCCTTTTCGCCTGCTTCCCAGTTTACTTTCAGCGGGTGAGCGCCGGAGAGTACGGGCTTTTCTCCCGGATTGGCAGAGATTTGAAATGGCTTGCCGGAGGGATTATCGTCTGGTGTTATTAACCATGTACTATCAAGGTAATAGGTGCCGCCTCGTAGAATAACGTGTGTGGCACTGTTGGGTGATTTACGCCAGACTTCCCTGGCACCGTTGATAGTTGCTTTGGGTTGGGCTTTTGTGCCGGGGTTAGCATCGTTGCCGGAAGGTGACAGATAAACGTGGGTTTCCTGCGGCAGTGCTGCAAGAGGGAATAGCAGACTGGAGGATAATATCCATTTCAACATAGTTGGTTATTTATGTGCCGAAGTTACCCCGGTACATTTACCCCGGGTGATAGTAATTGAACTATTTATAACAAATTATTTGGAAGTTCGGAAGTTACTGCTACATTTGTGGTGTACTAGTTAGATAGTACACTAGTAAGTCAACCAATAACCCGTTTATTATGGTATCCCTTCACGACCTTACCTTTTCTTACCCCGGCAGCAAGCCGGTACTGGACGGGCTTAGCCTGACGCTTGAGCCGGGCCGCATCTACGGGCTGCTGGGGCAGAACGGTGCCGGAAAGAGCACATTGCTGTATCAGCTGGCCGGCCTGCTCTTCCCGGATTCCGGAACTTGCAGGGTAGGTAATTATGAGCCTTCCCGCCGCGAGCCTGCTTTTCTTCAGTCGGTGTACATCGTACCGGAAACCTTCCGGTTACCAGACCTTTCCGTCCAGTCTTACGTCAGGCTGCACGCACCGTTTTACCCCGGCTTTAACGCGGAGATCTGCCAATCCATTCTGCAGCAATTCCTGATAACAGGCAATGACAAACTGAGCAGCCTGAGCCACGGTCAGCAAAAGAAGTTCCATATTGCCTTTGCCATAGCTACCGGTGCGAAGCTCCTGTTGCTCGATGAGCCTACCAACGGCCTCGACATACCATCCAAACAGCAGTTCCGCAAGATCATCGCAGGACACCTTCGGGAAGACCAGTGTATGGTTATCAGCACGCACCAGGTGAGGGACCTCGACAGTCTGATCGATGACATTCTGATCCTCAACGAAGGGCGCATCTTGCTTCAGGCGCCGGTTTCGCTGATCACGGAACGCCTCGTGTTTAAGAAAGTGAAAAGCCATGGAGAAAGCGGTAAACCGCTGTATGCCGAAGAAGCGCTGGGAGGCTTTGCTGTAATTGCACGCAATACAAACGAAGAAAGCTCGCGGCTGGATATGGAGCTGCTATTCAACGCGGCGCTTTCCGGTAACGATTCCATCCTCCCTATTTTACAAGATTAAAAAAAATCAGTGTATGAACTTTTCACTTCAGCGTTGTATACAGTTGCTCAGGCTGCAATTTGTTACAGACCGAAAAATATATGGCTACGGTACACTGGCGCTATTCGCCATTCAACTCTCGGTTTTGTTGTATTACACTTATTCAAATTCCGACGGGCTTTATTTCGATAAGCAGAAAGAACTGGCCGAACAGGGTTTGCTCATATTCAATTTCATGACGGCGGCCTGGTGTTTTAAAAGCCTGCATGGCCGGTCTACCCGGTTACAGGCGCTAATGTTGCCTGTTACGGTAATGGAGCGCCTGGCGGTGGGAGTATTTTTTACGGTAGTTCTGTTTCCCGTCGTTTATTTGCTTACATACCTCGCGAGTGGCGGTATAGCGCATTATATCGATAGTCAGGTATTGCAGAGCGGAAATAGGTTTTACTATTTCAACCGCATTGGTGGTATCGGTTGGGGATTCCTGATGGCCAACCTGGTATTCGTACTAATTGGATTGGCGGGCAGCGCAGTTTTCCGGAAGCTGGCGATAGCCAAGTCTATCGTCTCATTGGCGATCCTCTTCGTGTTCATAAATTTTGGTAACGATATTTTGGGGATGCTATTGCTGGATAATAAGCCATTAACGGAAAGCATGCGGGAGCCAATGAAGGATGGCCGTACGCCAGACCGGAAATCATGGGAAACGCATAGCCCATTTTCTTCATGGCGCTTTACTACCAGCGATAAAGACGGACAGTTTTTACGAACGTATGAGATGAAGGTACCGGAATATCTCAATTGGATCGAGAATATTACCGGTTACCTGATGCTATTGGCTTTGCCGTATTTGACCGTTTTAAAACTACGCGAACAGGAATTATCCTGAAACGCCCTAAGAATAAACAATGGAATTTAATAACCAATTATCCATTTACCTCCAGATAGCCGACCATGTTTGCGACCGTATTCAGCTGCGGGAGTGGGCACCTGAAGAAAAGATACCTTCCGTACGCGAGCTTGCGGTGACCCTGGAAGTAAATCCAAATACGGTGATGCGCTCTTACGAGCACCTCCAGCAACTGGGTGTCATCTATACGCGGCGCGGCCTCGGATATTTCGTTGCGCCGGACGCGGTGGCTAAAATAACAGCACTTCGGAAAGAGCTGTTCCTGCAGGAAGAGCTGCCGCAGTTTTTCAGGAAAATTTATCTCCTTGGTATCGGGCTCGACGAGCTGAAGGACCGGTACGAGAAATTTAAAAACCGCCAGGCAAAGGCGCATTAACAACTTCTAATGAAAAAAAGTAACCTCCTTATACTCATCGTTCTGCTCCTTTTCCCGCTCGGTATGCTGGTACATAACCTGGCACTGCGCGCGGCTTTCCACGACGCCAGGGAGCAGCCTGTCAATGACTATCATGGCGACCGGATGTTTCACCGGACGCTCCCATCCTATAGCCACATCGTAGTAGAAGGCGGTGTGCGCCTGAAAAGCGCCAGAAAGCGCCGTATTTCCATCAATAATGTGCATACACAAATCTGGGTAGGCCCGGATAATAAGCCTTCGCTGCAATTCAGGGCCGATATGAAACCTTTTATCAGGACGGAGGTCAGAAACGATACGCTGTATTGCTGGTTTGAAGCGGATAATTCACGGGATTGGATGATGGTGGCGAGGTCGTACCGTGAACTTACCATCAGGACCGGCGCTATCAAAAGCATCCGGACGGACAGTGTAAACCTTGACATCGTTCAGCTGGCGCAGGATGCGCCGGTGGCCTTGCAGTGTACGAATATGACGGTGGCAAATATTCAATATGTGGATATACCGTTGCTGGATTTAAAGGGCAACCACACGATCATGTATATCAGCGGAGGAAAAATGGACACCCTGAAATATGAGCTGGGCGCCGGAATGTACCTTACGGTACAGGCGGGGCTGGTTATCGGGAAGAAGGAAATGGTGAAAACGGATCCGCATTCCAGTTTTAACATTGCGGGTATTCCGGCTGATTCTACCCAGTTGAAGAAGTAATAGCCTATGCATAAATACGCATTGAAAAAGCCGCCCTGGTACCAACCTGGGCGGCTTTTTATTATCATCTGAACATGTGCATCAGAACTGAGTAGCGAGGAAGGCCATGGTTCCTGCCCCGATCTCCAATGCCCGTTCGTCTACATCAAATTTAGGCGTGTGTACACCTGCTGTGATGCCTTTGGCCTTGTTGCCGGTACCTAACCGGAAGAAGCAGGCAGGGATCACCTGGGAATAGAATGAGAAGTCTTCCGCACCCATTCGCAGCTCGGTGTCTGTTACGTTGTCCACACCCATATATTCTTCGGCCAGTTTGCGCGCGTTGGCGGTAACGGCTTCGTTATTATAGAGTGTGGGGTAACCTACGAGGATTTCGATATCAATTTCCGCACCCATGGCATGTACCAGTTCGGTAGCCTGTTTGCGGATGAGTTCGTGGGCCCTGAAGCGCCAGGTTTCGTCCATCGCTCTGAAAGTTCCCATCAGCTTTACTTCGCTGGGGATCACGTTGGTGGTAAAACCGCCATTGAAAGCGCAGATGGAAAGTACAGAAGGGGAGAACGGATCATTGTTGCGGGAAATGATCTGCTGGAGGCTCACTACAAGGTTGGATGCGATAAGAATAGTGTCTGCCGTGAGGTGAGGAGCAGCCGCGTGGCCGCCTTTGCCTTTTACGGTGATATAAATCTCGTCGGCACTTGCCATGTATTTACCGGCACGGAATCCCAGTATGCCTGTTTCCATGGCAGGAAGCACATGGAGGCCAAGTATGGCCTGGGGCTTCGGGTTTTCCAGCGCACCGTCCTGGATCATGAGGCTGGCACCACCGGGGTGTTTTTCTTCTCCCGGCTGGAAAAGGATCTTCACCGTACCTTCAAATTCATTGCGCAGCTGTTGCAAAATGCGTGCGGCTCCCAGGGCAACGGTTGTATGCACATCGTGGCCACAGGCATGCATGATGCCGGCATTCTGGGATTTATAGGGTACATCGTTGGCTTCTTCGATGGGCAGTGCGTCAATATCGCCGCGGAGGGCTATCACTTTCTTTTCCGGGTTCTTACCTTCGATCAGGGCTACTACACCGGTACCGGCAACATTGGCGCGGTAAGGCACACCCCAGGCATCCAGCTGCTGCTGGATGAATTTTGACGTTTCGAATTCCTGGAAGGAAAGTTCGGGATGGGAATGCAAATGTCTTCTGCAGGCGATAAGGTCCGGTGCGTATTCACTGGCCAGGGCTTTTATCCGGTCTTTCATTAATCTTCTTTTTCCGGTGATACGTTGATGATGGTGGGCACTACGAAAGCGCCGTTGGGGAAAAACTCCGCCAGCTCTTTACGGAGGTCGGTTGCCTCTTCGCGCGATCTGAAATCGCCTACACGTACTTTAAAGTATGGGGCTTCGAAATCGATGTAAGTGCGGTAATCGGGATAGCGTTGCATCACACGTGTCTTCGCATCATTGGCCTCGTTCCGTTTGTTGGTAGTGAGTACCTGTACGCGGAAGCCTGGCTGGTTGCGGATAGACAAGTTGTTGATATACACTTGTTTGCGGATAAGGATGTCTATCCGGCTGTCTTTCGTCACTTTAACATTGCCTTCCTGTTGCACTGATTCCTGCGCGCGCAAAATGGTGGCGGCGGATAAAAGTAAAAGCATCAGGCAGCCTGTTCGTAACATCATATAATTGATTCGTTTGATGGCAAAATGGTTTATCGTTCCCTTACTGCAGGGCGGCGGCTTCGTTCATGATGGCCACTCCGGAGCTTGTTCCGATGCGGGTGGCTCCCGCGGCTATCAGTTCCTTGGCAAAGGCAAAGGTACGAATCCCGCCCGAAGCCTTTATCTGAATATTGGCGGGCAGGTTTTTCCGCATGAGGGCAACCGCATCAACGGAGGCCCCCTTTTCGGCGTAACCGGTACTGGTTTTTACGTAGTCGACCCCGTACTTTCCATACAGTTCGCAGCAGCGTATGATTTCTTCCTCCAATAATATGCCACTTTCGATAATCACTTTGATCCTGCATTGTTTATTACGGACAATGGGTATTATGGTGGCTATTTCTTTTTCGAGGTAAACCCAGTCGCCTCCGCGGATGGCGATGAGGTTTGCGACCATGTCAAGCTCTGTAGCACCGTCAATTATGGTGAGTACTGTTTCGGCTACTTTGGCCTCCAGGGCGGAATAGCCAAAGGGGAAGCCTATCACGGTAGCCACTGCGGTAGTGGTGCCGCCCAGAAAAGTGCTGGCGGCTTTAACGAAGGGAGGTGGTACACAAACGGCCGCAAAGTCGTATTCAACCGCTTCCATACAGAGGCGCTTAATATCTTCGAGTGTAGTTAATGGTTTGAGTATGGTGTGATCGATGTACCGGTTAGTATTCATTTTTTGAATGGTGTTTTGCAAAAAGTAAAAAAAAACGGAGTTACACAGGATGGCCCCGGGTAACTCCGTTGGTTATTTTACGCTTTGGGCGTTACAGGTCTTTCCCGTGACAGTTTTTGTATTTCTTTCCGCTACCGCAGGGGCATGGATCGTTTCTGCCAACTTTGGGTCCTACGCGCACGGGTTCCTGCCTGGGTTCTTCCATAGCGGGAGCATAATCCTCGCGGCGTGCGGGGCCTTGTTGTTGCTGGGCATGACCGTTTGCTGCGTCCGGGTCCTGATGGGAGGCGCGCATGCGGCTCATGTCGGTTTTTTCCTCACGCCCTTCGGTGATCTGCTCTTCTTCCGCCTGCTGACCGGGGATGCCGGCTTTGCAAAGGAAGGAAACGATCTCCTTGGAGTTTTCGGCAGACATCTGCTTGAATAATTCGAATGCTTCGAATTTGTAGATCAGCAGCGGGTCTTTCTGTTCGTACACGGCGCTTTGAACGGACTGTTTCAGGTCGTCCATCGCACGGAGGTGTTCTTTCCAGGCTTCGTCGATGAGGTTAAGGGTGATGGAGCGTTCGAGCGCGGAAATAGTTTCCTTGCCCTGCGTTTCCACCACTTTGCGGAGAGGAGCCAGTACGTGGAGACCACGGCGGCCGTCGGAGAAGGGAATCGAGATGTTCTCGATATGCTGGCCCTGCTCTTCGTATATCTTTTTGATAACGGGGTAAGTACCGGTTACTACTTCGTTGGTACGGCGGTGGTAATTGGCCACTGCTTCGCCATAAAGTTTCTCGGATATTTCCTGAACGTTTCCTTTCTGGAATTCGTCTTCCGCGATCACGGTATCGATCGCAAAATTCTTGATCACATCCAGTTTAAACGCTTCGTAATCGTCGGTTGCACGGTGGGTAGATACCAGATTTTCTGCTACTTCGTAGAAAGAGTTATCGGTATCGATAGCGAGGCGCTCGCCAAACAGGGCGTGGTTACGGCGAGAGTAGATAACAGTACGCTGTTTATTCATTACGTCATCATACTCGAGGAGGCGTTTACGGATGCCGAAGTTGTTTTCCTCTACTTTCTTCTGGGCACGCTCAATAGAGCGGGTGATCATGCTGTGCTGGATCACTTCGCCTTCTTTATAGCCCATACGGTCCATGAGTGCGGCAATACGGTCGGAGCCGAACATGCGCATCAGATCATCTTCGAGGGATACGAAGAACTGGGAGGTACCGGGATCGCCCTGGCGGCCGGCACGGCCACGCAGCTGACGGTCTACACGGCGGCTTTCATGGCGTTCTGTACCGATAATAGCCAAACCACCAGCGTCTTTCACACCGGGTCCGAGTTTAATGTCGGTACCACGGCCAGCCATGTTGGTGGCGATGGTTACGGCGCCTGCAAAGCCCGCTTCAGCCACGATCTGGGCTTCACGTGCGTGCTGTTTGGCGTTCAGTACGTTATGGGGAATCTTTTCGAAAGTCAGCATTTTGCCCAGCAGTTCAGATACTTCCACGGAGGTAGTACCTACCAGTACGGGGCGGCCGGCTTCCTTCAGTTTCTTGATTTCTTCAATTACTGCACGGTATTTATCGCGCTTGGTTTTATATACCAGGTCTTCCGCGTCTTTACGGGTAATCGGCAGGTTGGTGGGGATGGTTACCACGTCCAGCTTGTAGATTTCCCAGAACTCACCGGCTTCGGTTGTAGCCGTACCGGTCATACCACCCAGTTTGTGGTACATACGGAAGTAGTTCTGCAGGGTAATGGTGGCGAAGGTTTGGGTGGCAGCTTCCACTTTCACGTTTTCCTTGGCTTCAATAGCCTGGTGGAGCCCGTCGGAGTAGCGGCGGCCATCGAGGATACGGCCTGTCTGTTCGTCCACGATCTTCACTTTCCCGTCCATCACCACATATTCCACGTCTTTTTCAAAAAGGGTATATGCTTTCAGGAGTTGCTGTACAGAGTGGATGCGCTCGGATTTAACGGCAAAATCCTGCAGCAGCTGATCTTTCCGGGATACTTTTTCTTCGGTAGTGATATCGAGTTTTTCCAGGTCAGCGATTTCGGACCCTACGTCGGGCATCACGAAAAAGGCAGGGTCTTCACCTGCGCCTGTGATAAGGGCGATACCTTTATCGGTAAGGTCTACACTGTTGTTTTTCTCGTCGATATGGAATAGGAGGCCTTCGTCTACTTTGGGCATTTCGCGCTGCTGATCGGCGATGTAATAGTTTTCAGCCTTTTGCTGAAGCACTTTCATGCCGGGTTCGCTGAGGAATTTAATCAGTGCGCTGTTCTTGGGAAGACCGCGGTGGGCACGCATAAGAGCGAGGCCGCCGGTCTTGGGATCGTCTTTCCCTTCTGTGATGAGTTTTTTAGCTTCGAGGAGGCTGGCGTTAACGATTTTACGCTGCTCTTCCACCAGGCGCTGGATGCGGGGCTTCAGGGTATGGAATTCCTGTTCATCGCCACGGGGGATAGGGCCGGAGATGATGAGCGGGGTACGCGCATCGTCCACAAGTACACTATCCACCTCATCCACCATTGCGAAGTGGTGCTTACGCTGCACCATTTCTTCGGGGCTGTGCACCATGTTATCACGGAGGTAGTCGAAGCCGAATTCGTTATTGGTTCCGTAAGTAATATCTGCCTGATATGCGTTGCGGCGTTCGAAGGAGTTGGGCTGATGCTTATCGATACAATCCACGGTGATACCGAGGAACTCGAAAAGGGGACCGTTCCATTCGGAGTCACGACGGGCGAGGTAATCGTTCACGGTAACGATGTGTACCCCTTCGCCGGTGAGTGCATTCAGGTAAGCGGGGAGGGTAGATACGAGGGTTTTACCTTCACCTGTTGCCATTTCAGAGATCTTGCCCTGATGGAGCACTGCACCACCGATAAGCTGAACATCATAATGCACCATGTTCCAGGTTACTTCACTGCCTCCGGCGATCCAGGTGTTCTTCCAGGCCACATTGTCACCTTCAATGGTCACATATTCCCGGAGTACGGCGAGATGGCGGTCCATATCAGTAGCCGTAGCGGTGATTACGCTGTTCTCTTTCAGTCTGCGTGAGGATTCCTTTACAACAGCAAAGGCTTCAGGCAGCAACTGCACTAATATTTCTTCAATTTTCTTATTGCGTTCTTTCTGAAGCTTGTCGATCTCGCGGTAGGTGAGATCTTTTGTATTTACATCTTCTTCGGATTCTGCAGCGGCTTTCTTTTCGGTGATCTCCCGGTCAATCTCAGCCAGGTGATCCTTGATGCGGGCGCGGAAAACCTGCGTTTTCCCACGGAGTTCGTCAATAGGCAGGGATGACAGTTTTTCATACTCCTCGTTAATCTGCTTCACAATAGGAAGGATCAGCCTGATGTCGCGCTCAGATTTGTTTCCTCCGAAAAGCTTTGTTAAAAAACCTAGCATGTTAAAATTTTCGATGTCTAAAGAATAAAGGAACCTGTTGGGCCGAAATATAGTCAAATATTACGCCCGGATACCAGGTTGTGACAAGGTGGCAGGATGACCCTGCTGCCAAGGCTGGTAAAATTAGGGTTTTTTGGGGGATGACCCTATGAAATATGGGAAAAATTAGGCCTGCCGCGGTATTTCTGCCGTTGGGGGGTAAAAAGGCCCGGCTCGGCCGGAGATAGCGTTAGGATGGGGGAACGGGCTTTTTTAAAAAATATTTTAAGTGTTGGATTAACACTATCTAATAAAAAATAACCACTTTCGTGTCCGGGATCTGCCCCCTGTCCGTTTAACGATTGGGGTGTTTATTCATCATAAAAAGTAAGAAATATGGAAATACTTTTTATAAATTTAAAGGTTTTAATAACGTTATTAGATTTTTTACAAACAACACGTCTATGAAGCAGATACAGCCTAAGAGTCTATTCATTGCCAGCTGCCTGGCCCTGCTTGTCACATCATTATCCTTTGGGATTCGCGCCGGCATCCTCGGACAGCTGGGTGTACAATTCCATTTAAATGCTCAGGAATTAGCGGTTATCGCCGGTACGGCATTCTGGGGCTTCCCGCTTGCTGTGGTACTTGGCGGGTTCATTGTGGATGCCATCGGTATGAAAAGGCTGCTCATCGCAGCATTCGTACTTCACCTGCTGGGTATCATCCTCACCATCTGCACTCCTTATTTCAGCTCGGGCTTCTGGCCGCTGTTCATTTCCACCCTGTTTATCGGGATGGCCAATGGTACGGTAGAAGCAGCCTGTAACCCGCTGGTGGCAACCATCTTCCCGGACAACAAAACCACCAAACTGAACCACTTTCACCTTTGGTTCCCCGGTGGTATCGTAATAGGTGCCCTCGTAGTGTTCCTTTTCAAGGAAATGGATATGGCCGGTCTCTGGCAGTTACAGGTAGCACTGATGATCATCCCTACGCTCCTGTACGGCTATTTATTCTCTAAACTGGAATTCCCGGTTACGGAGCGTGTAGCAGCCGGTGTTTCCAATGCACAGATGTATCGTTCGGTAACCAGCCCGCTGTTTATCTTCATGTTTATCTGCATGTTCGGCACTGCGATCACGGAGCTTTTCACCAATCAGTGGATTGAAATTCTGCTGAAGAATGTAACAGAGAACGGTATCCTTATTCTGGCGCTAACCGCAGGTGTACAGGTACTTGGCCGCGCAGTGGCCGGGCCTATCGTTCACCGCCTTTCTCCAACCGGCGTTCTGTTTATTTCTGCGATATTATCCGCCCTCGGCCTCTATCTGATGGGCAGCCAGTCTGGCAGCATGCTCTTCATTGCAGCTATAATATTCGGACTTGGTATCACTTACTTCTGGCCCACCATGCTCGGCTTCGTTTCTGAGAACATTCCTGAATCCGGAGCACTCGGTATGAACCTGATGGGTGGTGCCGGTATGTTTGCCGTTTCCATTTATATGATGTTCATGGGTGGATTTTACGACAGCATTATCGGGAAGAATCTGCCGGCCGGCGGAACACTGGATGCTTACCGCTCTGCGGCTCCCGGTTCTCCTGAAGCAGCCGCGTATCTGCAGGCGCAGGCAGTGGCAGGTCCGGAGATCATTAACGTGACTCTAGTAATACCTATTATACTCATCGTTGCTTTCGGTGGCCTTTATTTTTACATGAAAGGCAGAAATAAACAAGTATTGCAAACCGCATAATCGTATAAGAAATTATAAAGTATGAACAGGAAACTCAGAATGGGAATGATCGGAGGCGGAAAAGACGCCTTCATCGGTGCCATCCACCGCATTGCGGCGAATATGGACGGCCTGATTGAACTCAAAGCAGGTGCTTTAAGCATCAACCCCGAAGTAGCGGAAGACTCCGGACGCTCGCTTTTCCTGGAAAGCGACCGCATTTATACGGACTTCAAAACCATGCTGGAAAAAGAAGCAGCCATGCCGGCAGACAAGCGGCTGGACTTCATCACCATCGTAACCCCCAACTTCGCTCACTTCGAGCCGGCCATGATGGCCCTCGATAAAGGGTTTAACGTAGTGATCGAGAAACCGATCACTTTTACGCTCGACGAAGCAAAACAACTGAAAGCTAAAGTAGAGCAGACCGGGCTTACCCTCCTGCTTACACATACTTACACCGGGTATCCTATGGTGAAGCAGGCCCGCCAGATGGTGGCCAATGGCGCCCTTGGTAAAGTCCGCAAGGTATGGGTGGAGTATCCGCAGGGCTGGCTTTCCAAGCTCAGTGAGCGCGAAGGCAACGCCCAGGCCGCATGGCGTACCGATCCCAAGCGTTCCGGAAAAGCCGGTGCCATGGGCGATATCGGAACCCACGCTTTCAACCTTGCAGAATACATCTCCGGTGATACAGTAGAAAAACTCTGCGCTGATAACAACATCATGGTACCCGGCCGCCTCCTCGATGATGATGGCGCCGTGCTGATGCGTTTTACCAATGGTGCCGCAGGTGTGCTGATGGCCTCCCAGGTAGCAGCAGGGGAGGAAAACGCCCTCAAGATCCGGGTATACGGAGAGAAAGGCGGTATCGAATGGGCGCAGCATGAGCCGAATACGCTGATTGTTCGCTGGCTCGACAAACCCGCTGAGATCCTCCGTGCCGGTGCGGGTAACCCCCACCTCAGCTCTTACGCTACCCACAATTGCCGCACTCCGGGCGGCCACCCCGAAGGCTATCTCGAAGCATTCGGTAACCTGTACCGCAATTTTGCCCTCACGCTCCAGTCTATCATCGATGGTACGGAGCCGGCGAAAGAAGCGCTTGATTTCCCTTCCGTGAACGAAGGTGTACGGGGCATGGCATTTATCGATAATGTGGTGAAAAGTTCCGCCAGTACCGAAAAATGGACGACTTTCGAAATTTAGTCGCTCTTTTGAACGAAATACCGGAAATTGAATTTTTAAATCTGATAAGGAAAAGCATATGAAGACGATCAAAGGACCCGGCATTTTCCTGGCGCAGTTCCTGGACGACAAGGCTCCCTTTAATACCCTCGAAGGTATCACCAAATGGGCTGCTTCCCTCGGTTTTAAGGGTGTTCAGATACCTACCTGGGATTCCAGGATGATTGACCTGAAGAAAGCCGCCGAGAGCCAGACTTATGCAGACGAAATTAAAGGCATCGTGCAAAGCGCCGGGATGGAAATCACCGAGCTGTCTACACACTTACAGGGCCAGCTCGTGGCTGTTCACCCCGCCTATAACGAACTGTTCGAAGGTTTTGCTCCCAAAGAGGTGCAGGGTAATCCCAAGGCCCGTACAGAATGGGCTGTTCAACAACTGAAATATGCCGCCAAAGCAAGCCGCAACCTGGGCCTTAACGCCCATGCCACATTCAGCGGTGCACTGCTCTGGCATACGGTATACCCCTGGCCCCAGCGCCCCGCAGGCCTCGTGGAAACAGGCTTCAAAGAGCTGGCCAACCGTTGGCTGCCCATCCTCAATGAGTTTGATGCCAATGGGGTAGACCTCTGCTACGAAGTACATCCCGGAGAAGATCTGCACGATGGCGCCAGCTATGAGCAGTTCCTCGCGGCTACGGGCAACCACAACCGTGCATGCCTGCTTTACGATCCCAGCCACTTCGTTCTCCAGGCAATGGATTACCTGGAATACATCGATATCTATCACGAAAAGATCAGGATGTTCCATGTGAAAGATGCGGAATTTAATCCCACAGGGCGCTCCGGCGTTTATGGCGGGTATCAGGGATGGATCGACCGCCCGGGAAGATTCCGTTCGCTGGGCGACGGACAAGTGGATTTCAAGGCAGTTTTCAGCAAGCTGACCCAATACAATTTCTCCGGCTGGGCCGTGATGGAATGGGAATGCTGCATGAAGCACCCGGAAGATGGCGCCCGCGAAGGTGCACCTTTCATAAAAGATCACATCATCCGCGTTACCGAAAAGGCGTTCGACGATTTTGCCGGTACAGGAGCGGATGAAAACCTGAACAGACGTATATTAGGGCTGTAAAAGCTTTGCAATAACGATTTTATAAAAGACTTAAACTCAGTAAACGATGAAGAAATCAATCTGGATGCCGGTTAGTATCAGTGTTGTTATGTTAATGGCAGCTTGCGGTGGCGGCGAAGAAAAGAAAGCCGAAGAGAAGGCATCCACCGCGGAAACAACTGCTCCTGCAGCAGACAATTCTATGGTAGCTGACGTTACCGGTAAAGGGAAAGAACTGATGGCTTCGCAGGATTGCGCCACCTGCCACAAAGAAACCGAGAAAGTGATCGGGCCTTCCTTCAAAGAAATTGCTGCGAAGTATCCCAGCAATCCGGAAAATATCGCCACCCTCGCCGACAAGATTATCAGCGGCGGTTCTGGTAACTGGGGTGAAATTCCCATGGCTCCTCACGCCGGTATATCCAAATCCGACGCGGAAGAAATGGTGAAGTACATCCTCACTGTCAAATAAGTAAGACAACCCTATAAACATTTCAATATGATGAAACGCATATTTTCCGCCTCACTGGTACTGAGCCTGCTTGCCGGTGCCACAGGCGCCTGCGCTCAGGAGGCTGCCCTCTCCAAAAAGGAGAAGAAAGCAGGCTGGCAACTGCTGTTTGATGGTAAAACCACCAATGGCTGGCGCGGATATAAAAAATCTGAAGCTCCTGATGCCTGGAAAGTGGTGGACGGTACGCTCTTCCTCGACACCGATGCTAAGAAAGCCGGTGCGAAAGGTGGCGACATCATGACCGCAGAAGCTTACGAGAACTACGAACTGGAACTCCAGTGGAAGATCGCTGAAGGCGGCAACTCCGGTATCATCTTCAGCGTACATGAAGATCCTAAATTCGGTGCCACCTACCAGACTGGTCCTGAAATGCAGGTGCTCGACGATGATAAACATTCCGACGGCAAGATCCACAAGCATAACTCAGGCGATCTGTATGATCTCATCGCTTCTCCCGCACGTTACGCTAAACCCGTAGGCGAGTGGAATACTTCGAAAATCATTAAGAAAGACGGCAAACTGACCCTCATCTTCAACGGCCATAAAACTGCGGAAGTAGACATGACCTCTGAAGAATGGAAAAAACTTGTTGCCGGTTCCAAATTCAAATCGTGGGACGGCTTCGGTGCATACCAGAAAGGTCACATTGCACTGCAGGACCATGGTGACAAGGTTTGGTACAGAAACATCAAGATCCGTCAACTCTAATAAGCCATGATGCGCTATAAATACCTCTTCCTCCTTTTTGCCGTTGCGGCAATCGCCGGCCTGGCCGCCTTTAAGAAGGCAAAGCCGCGCCTGCTCGTTTTCTCGAAAACTGCCGGCTTCCGGCACGATTGTATCCCCGTCGCCAAGCTGGCTATGCTGAAGCTCGGTGCTGAAAATGGGTATGATGTAGATACTTCTGAAGACGCTTCGCTGTTCAATACAAAAAATCTCGCCCGCTACAAGGCAGTGGTATTCCTGAATACCACCGGCGATATTTTTAATGACGAGCAGCAGGCTGCCTTGGAAGGTTACATCCGCAAAGGTGGTGGCTATGTAGGTGTTCATGCAGCTACCGACACGGAGTACGACTGGCCCTGGTACAACCAGCTGGTTGGCGCGTACTTCCTCAGCCATCCGCACCAGCAAACTGCCACGTTGCAGGTGGTGGACAGGAACCACCCGTCTACCGCCCATCTGGATCCTACCTGGGTGCGTAAAGATGAGTGGTATAATTTCAAGAGCATTGTACCCGGGCTGAACTACCTCATCAAGATTGATGAAAGTTCCTACGAAGGGGGCAAAAACGGCGATAACCATCCCATGAGCTGGTATCGTGCGTTCGATGGCGGGCGCTCCTTCTATACAGAACTGGGGCATACCAATGAATCGTACAGTGAGCCGGCATTTCTGCAACACGTTCTCGGCGGTATCGATTATGCCACCGGGAAAAAGAAATGATCCTGCAAAAAATAGTTAATCAGTAGAGACGCAACCATGCGTCTCTACTTGCTTTAAAATACCACGTCTACTACCGATTAACAGAACGATACCATGAAGCATTTCACATACCTCCTCGTTTTTATCGTTACGGCAGCATTGGCCGGCTGCAGCAAATCACGGCCCGGGAAAGCCAAAGTACTTGTCTTTTCCAAAACGGCCGGCTTCCGTCACGCCTCCATCCCTGCAGGCATCGAAGCCGTTAAGAAACTCGGCACCGAAAACAATTTCGATGTGGATACCACCGAAGATGCCTCTAAATTTACAGAGAACAACCTTCGCCAGTATTCCGCCATCATCTTCCTCAATACCACCGGCGATGTGCTGAACACCGCTCAGGAAGCGGATTTCGAGCGCTATGTTCAGGCCGGCGGCGGCTTCGTGGGCATCCACGCTGCCACCGATACGGAATACGACTGGGCTTGGTACGGCAAACTGGTTGGGGCTTACTTCTCCGACCATCCCCCCGGAACTGCTAAAGCCAAGCTCACCGTTACCGACAAAAATCACCTGTCCACCAAAGGGCTTCCTGACACCTGGGAGCATGCCGACGAGTGGTACAACTTCAAAAATCTCAACACTGAAACCAATGTGTTGATGAAAGTCGACGAGTCTACCTACTCCGGAGGCAAGATGGGGAAAGACCATCCGATTTCCTGGTACCATGACTACGACGGCGGCCGCGCTTTCTATACCGAACTGGGCCACACGGAAGAATCTTACAAAGAAGCAAACTTCCTGAAACATGTACTGGGCGGTATCCAATACGCCATCGGCAAGAACCTTGAGCTGGACTACGCTAAAGCGAAGTCGCTGCGCGTTCCGGAAGAAGACCGCTTCACCCGTCAAACCCTGACCAGCGGCGAGTTCTTCGAGCCTACCGAAATGGCCATCCTCCCCAACCTCGATATCCTTGTTGTGCAACGCCGCGGCGAAGTACTGCTCTACAGCGCTTCCCGTAAAAACCTCACACAGGTAGGCTTCCTCAACGTATATCATAAAACCGAAGTGCCAAACGTGAATGCGGAAGAAGGTCTCATGGGACTCGCCGCTGATCCGGACTTCGCGAAAAATAATTACATCTATCTCTTCTATTCCCCCACCGATACTTCCGTGAACCGCCTCAGCCGCTTCACTTTCGAAAATGGTCAGCTGAATATGAAGAGCGAAAAAGTAATCCTGCAGTTCTACTCCCAGCGCGATATCTGCTGCCACACAGGAGGCTCCATCGCGTTCGGTCCTGACGGATTGCTGTACGTTTCCTCGGGCGACAATACCACACCATTCGATGAAGCCGGGCAGCCTTACGTAAGTAAAGGTTATGGTCCTGTAGATGACAGGCCCGGTCACCTGCAGTACGACGGCCGCCGTTCCTCTTCCAACACCAACGACCTGCGCGGTAAAGTGCTGCGTATCCGCGTCAAGGAAGATGGCTCTTATGAGATTCCGGAAGGTAACCTCTTCCCGGCAGGCACAGCGAAAACGAAGCCGGAGATTTATACCATGGGCACACGTAACCCTTACCGCATTTCCATCGACCGCAAAACAAATTTCCTTTATTGGGGTGAAGTAGGTCCGGATGCGGCCAACGATGATTCCACACGTGGGCCGCGTGGTTACGATGAGGTGAACCAGGCGAAGAAAGCCGGTTACTTTGGTTATCCGCTGTTCATCGCTGATAACAAACCGTATCGGGCATTCGATTACGCAACGGGCGTTTCCGGAGATTACAATGATCCGAAGAAACCCATCAATAATTCCCGTAACAACACCGGATTAACCGAACTGCCACCGGCACAACCGGCATTCATCTGGTACCCTTATGGTAAATCAGACGAGTTTCCGCTGGTGGGAACGGGAGGCCGTAACGCGGAAGCAGGCCCGGTTTATTACAGCGAATTCTACCCGAAAGAAACCCGCCTGCCCGATTACTACAACGGTAAACTGTTCATCTACGATTGGATCAGGGGTTGGGTAATGGCAGTAACGATGGATAAAGACGGCAACTATGTGAAGATGGAACGCTTCATGCCTTCGCAGAAATTCAACGCACCCATCGATATGGAAATGGGACCGGACGGCAGATTGTACATTCTCGAATACGGCAATGGCTGGTTCTCGAAGAATGCTGACGCCGGCCTGGTACGCATCGACTATAACGGTGGTAACCGCGCTCCTAAAGTGAAGATAGACGTGGAGAAACTGACCGGAGCACTTCCCTTTACGGTGAAGGCATCCGCTGCCGGCTCCATAGATCCTGACGGCGATTCGCTGACCTACATCTGGAACTTCGGAAACGGTAATAAGAAAGAAACCAAAACGCCGGAAGCAGAATTCACCTTTGCAACAGCCGGAGAATACCCTGTGTCTGTAGAAGTAGGGGATGATAAAGGCGCCAAAACTTCCAGCCAGACCATCCCGGTGTATGCCGGTAACGAAACGCCGAACGTAAACATCAAACTGGCGGGCAATAGTATGTACTATTTCCCCGGTAAGAAAGTGGATTATGCGGTGGAAGTGTCTGACAAGGAAGACGGGCAGTCTGCAGCAGGCGGCTTCGATCCTGCAGGTCTCTACGTAAAAGCGGTGTACCTGGAAGGCCGTGATAAAGCGGGAATGTCTCAGGGCCACCAGATCGTGTCTGGCGCTATTGCAGGTAAAAACATTATGGAAACTTCCGACTGTAAAACCTGCCATAAGCCAAATGAGAAATCCATCGGCCCAAGCTTTATGGAAGTAGCGAATAAGTATAAGAGTGATCCCAGGTCGCCCGAGTACCTCGCAAATAAAATCATCAAAGGCGGCGGCGGTGTATGGGGCGAAACTGCCATGGCTGCCCACCCGGGTATTTCCAATGGAGAAGCTAAACAGATCGTGGAATACATCTTCTCCCTTGCCGGCGGCGCGAAGCAGGACCCCTCGCTTCCTGCGAGCGGCAGTGTGAATGCCACATTGGGGAATGAAGTGAAAGACCGTGGTGTGTTGTACCTGATAGCCAGCTATACTGATAAAGGCGGCGCCGGTATCCGTCCGATCACCGGAACGGCAACCGTGGAACTGCGCAATCCTAAGATTCAGGCGGAAAGCTACAAGGAGTCTGACGGTGCAAATGCTGTTGAGATCGATGGGATGAAACTGCTGGTGCCGGGTGCCAATACCTGGGCCGCTTATCCGAACCTTGATCTGAGTGGTGTATCGGGCATTGAGCTTACATACTTTGTGCGGGAGATCCCTGCTCACGGATATACAGTTTCCGCCCATCTGGATAGCCCCACCGGTACTGCCCTCGGCAGTGTTTCTATCGGGAAGGGCGCGAAGGCGGGCCAGCCCAATCTGGCTACCATTACCTTCCCTGCCATTGCAGGTGGTAAGAAGCAGTCGCTGGTATTGGTGATCAAGGCTGCTGATCCTGCGGAAGCAACGCCGTTAGGGATCGATTTTTTAAGATTACAGGCTAAATAAGCCGAACCGGATATTTCAACGGGCCGTCTTGCAAACCTGCAAGGCGGCCCGTTTTTTTGTATGCAAATATCCGTTGGATTTGATGCGGTATGGTGTGATTTTTGCGCGATGTAACTCCTTCGCAGAGAGACAGATCTTGCCGTACTGGGTTGGCTTGTGATGAGCATGCAGGGCTACTGTCGTAAAAGAGGAGGGGCGGCGCCCGGCAGGTGGAGGGAAAAGTAACTAAAACCTGATAAAATACTTATTATCAATGGGTTGTGATTATGCATTAAAAGGCCGTTTCTGGCAATTTCCCCGCACTATAAGTAATTCATAATCAATAACATCTACGCATCAAGTCCACATCAAGTCCACCTCATCTCCACCTTACGTCCATAGTTACTGTATTGTTCCTGTATATATTCCATATTGTAACCGCATAGATACCGTATAGTTACTGTACGTTTAATGCATCTTAATACCTTGTAATTAACTTGTAATAAGGTAGTAATCTCCTTCTAATATCCATACATTACCCATTAACTACCCTTGTAATCTCCTTGCAATAAGTTTTCAATCTCCTTGCTATACCGTTTCTGATGACTTCCTGCTATGTACTACCGGGAGCAGCGCATTGTTGTTCAGGCATAAAAAAAGAGCTGTATCTGGTTAGGATACAGCTCTTTTAGTATAAAATATCATGGCTGATTGTCGGAAGAATCACCCGATTTTCATCATCTTTTTGCGCATCTTTTTGGCCTTTTTCTGGCTTGAGTGCACAAAATTGACAAGCAGGGCAATGATAAGGATAAAGAGCCCGAAGAATTCACGGGTATCTTCTATCCAGGGGGTTGCTGCTTTCATGGAACCGGCGATGTTTTGGGCCTGGTGTTCGGTAACCCAGCTCAGCACACCGTCTTTCTCAAAGAAGAGGAAAGTGGCGTAGGCGAGGAAAGCGAAAATGCCGAAAAGGTACCAGCCGCGGTAATAGCGCCGGGCTGCAGCGAGGCCGCAAAGTACGGCGCCATACAGGTAAATCGGAATCCAGATATAAGGATCCGGATCGTTCCACTGCAGGGCAGCGAACAATACGAACATCACACAAAAAATCACGTTAAAGATCTTCATCATGCTAAATGGTATATCCGTTAAACTTACGTAAATTCCGGGAGTTAACAGGCGGCATGCCGGATAATCCTCTCAAAAAAAATCGCACAGAAGTTTGCGGTTGTTAAATTAATGTTATAAATTTAGAACGTAAGATTATCAGATCGGACAGTGCTTTGAATTCGTATAAATTAACGCTGACTGCAGGAGGGCCAACATACTTTTTGTCTTTATAAATTCCACCACTGCATAGTTGTAAATAATTGCCTTTAAAAGCTTTCTGCCAGCGTTCGTCTTATGCAAAATCGTTTTTCCTAAAGGAAAAGTTAAATTTTCACACCTTCAGGTGAGCGCCGAACGATTTTTAATGCTTATATTGCAAAAGAATTAGGGCCGGAACAATAAACTCCGGCCATTTTTCCAGCTAACCTTGACAAAAATATTGGGGCTTTGCCCCTGAAGAATATCCTGGTTACTAATCAGGTTTTAGAATGGCGGAAGGAGAGGCACTAGTTGCCTCTCTTTTATTTTTTGTCAGGGCCGGCTCATCTCATTATTACTTATTTTAGCTGCATGGGATACGCATACGAAGCAACGGGTACAGCCATAGTTTTAGCAGAAATCTTAGAAAAGCAAATCTCCGAAAAGGGACGCCAATGGATCGCAGGTCAATTAACCGCCTGGCAATCGAAAGGCACACTTCAAACTTTTAATATCGCATTTACGGCCGCACCCCGTTTCCTGGGGCGCGATGTAATTACCGTACCTCCCGCCGCCAGAGAAGCCCTCCTGCCCCGCTCGGTGGATGGTTATACTGCCGACCGCCTTTTCCGGCTTTGGTGGCTCCTGCAGCTACCGGTAACAGATGAAGCAGCCTATGTGCAGGCAATAGAAAACCTGTTCCTTGCCGGAGAAATGAATGAGCTTACCGCCCTCTACGGTGCCCTCCCTTTCCTCGCCTTCCCGGAGACTTGGAAACTGCGTACTGCAGAAGGTATCCGCTCTAACATAGGCAGCGTCCTCGAAGCCATCATGGTACGCAACCCTTATCCTGCCGCATATCTCGATGAACCCGCATGGAACCAGCTGGTCATGAAAGCATTCTTTACCGATAAACCGGTACACCTCATCACCGGACTCGATGAGCGCGCTAATGCTGATCTGGCCCGCATCCTGAGAGATTTTTCCCGCGAGCGCCGCGCCGCCAGCAGGCCGGTACCACCCATGCTGTGGAGGCTCGTTGGCCCGTTCACCGACGCTGATAATTTCGAAGACCTGGAACGCGCCTTCTTCTCTGAAGTGCACGCAGAGCGCGAAGCTGCTGCTTTGGCATGCCATTCGTCATCCTACCCGCCCGCACAACAACTGCTGGAAACCCGTGCTGACGTGGCTGCGGAAATACAGCAGGGACTGATAACATGGGATACGGTTGCCGCCCGTGTAAATGGCCATTAGGTGTTACGTAAGGCTTCCACCCTTTTATTAATTTAATCGCAATTGTAATTCGTACTATATATGTGTTGTAATGCTGAACTGACGGAAAAGGATTTAGTCCCGCAATCATATGACCCCGCCTTTCTGACCACCATCAAAGGCATGCGGTTTTTTGACCCGCACGTGCATATGTCTGCCAGGACAACGGACGATTACCAGGCCATGGCCGATGCAGGCGTGGTAGCAATCATAGAGCCTGCCTTCTGGCTCGGACAACCACGGACGGGGATAGACACCTTCCGGGATTATTTTAGCAGTCTCGTTGGCTGGGAACGCTTCCGCTCTTCCCAGTTCGGTATCAAACATTACTGCACCATCGGCCTCAATTCTAAAGAAGCCAACAACGAAAAGCTGAGTGAGCAGGTAATGGAAATTCTCCCGCTTTTCATTTACAAAGAAGGTGTGGTAGGCGTAGGGGAAATCGGCTTCGACGATCAGACCGCGCTCGAAGAAAAATACTATCGCGCACAGTTGCTGCTGGCTAAAGAAGCCGGTTTGCCCGTGCAGATCCATACACCGCACCGCGACAAAAAACAGGGTACCACCCGCAGCATGGACATTGCGCTGGAAATGGGACTCGATCCCCACATGGTGATCGTAGACCATAACAACGAAGAAACCGTGAAGGAGGTGCTCGATCGCGGGTTCTGGGCAGCATTCACCATTTATCCTTTCACCAAAATGGGGAATGAGCGCATGGTGGATATTGTGAAGCAATACGGAACGGAGCGTATCATGGTTAACTCTGCTGCCGACTGGGGTATCAGTGATCCGCTGGCGGTTCCGAAAACTGCCGCGCTGATGCTGGACAGAGGCATTTCCAAAGCGGATGTGGAACTGGTTACCTACCGCAATGCCATCACGGCATTCGCGCAAAGCGGCCAGATAAATATCGCTGACTTCGAAACACCCGGAGAAATAGACCAGAGCCTGAAATTCAATGGCAGCACCGTACTGAGAGGCGGACAAGCGCCACGTACCAACAAACAATCCACGATCATACGATAATCCTTTTTATCCTTTGACGTACCATATTGAAAACCTGAGAAGCGCGTGAACTATATCCTTAGCAAACTGCTGGGTTACCTCCGGCTCATGCGGCCGGCAAACATCCTGACCGCCATTACCGACATCATTGCCGGAGCTGCCATTGTTGGCTTTTTCGAACATGGACTGAACGATCTGCAATCTGTTTTGCAATTGCTCTGTCTTATCATCGCTACCATCGGACTGTATGGCGGGGGAGTTGTGTTCAATGATGTATTCGACACCGCGCTCGACAAAGTAGAGCGGCCGGAAAGGCCCATCCCCAGTGGTGTTATTTCCGTAACGGAAGGGAGTGTGCTGGGTGGGTACCTGCTGGTTGTAGGGATTTTCGCAGCTTTCACCGTTAGCAGTTTCTCCGGATGGATTGCGGTACTCACCGCCGCATCCGCCCTGGTATACGATAAATGGGCGAAGCACCACCCGGTAGAAGGTCCGATCCTCATGGGCGTTTGCCGTGGTTTAAATCTTTCACTGGGGATGAGCGTTTACCTCGTGTCGCTTCAGGGCGATTTTCTTTGGTGGATTGCGCTGGTGCCGGTGGCATACATTGCGGCAGTAACCATGATCTCGCGAGATGAAGTACACGGAGGTACCAAAACCCCTCTTATCCGTGCCGCAGTCATTTATGGCCTTGTCATCAGCGTGATCGGCTTTTTCAGTTATATGACGGGGCAGCTCTATACCGTACCTTTCTTCCTCGCATTCTTCGCCTGGCTGATCTATAAACCCCTGCTCCGTGCCATGAAAGACCCTACCGGTCCCAACATCGGCAAATCCGTGAAATGGGGGGTGCTGGGATTGATTGCCATGAATGCCGCCTGGACTGCCGCTTTTGCAGGCCCCGCCTACGGCCTAGCGGTGCTGGCATTTCTTCCGTTATCCATGTTCCTGGGCAAGCTCTTTGCCGTAACCTGATCTTCCTGATTACATTTACGCCAACTTGATTGCGGATGGTTTCAGGGGTTTCCTCCGTTCATCCGTTTCCCGCATTCGTCCGCCATTTAATTGTTGTTCCGGTTCCCCCGTTTTCGTACTTTTAACCGTTTATAACCGTCCCCGGCGTACGGGGGCTTCAGGAAAAATGTCATGGCTTTTATTCAACAATCATTTAGCGTTTCGTTCGAGTATAAGGTTTTTTTTACGGAGCGTTTGTTCGATACCAACAATCCGGTATTCGCACAGTTCCTTGAATCCCGTGCGGAGAAAGGATTTCGGAAGAAGTTGCTGTTTATCGTAGACGAAGGCGTTTCCAGTAGTCACGAAACGCTGCAGGAACAAATCACAGCGTACTGCTCAGGAATAGAAGGTTTTGAACTGGTGGAAGATGTGATCGTGGTTCCGGGAGGTGAGGCATCCAAGAATGATCTGCAGCTATTCTACTGGCTTGTAAATGCGGTAGATCAGCATGCGATCGACAGGCATTCCTATATCGTAGGCATCGGCGGCGGCTCTGTGCTCGACCTGGTGGGCTATGTGGCAGGCGTAAGCCATCGCGGTGTAAAACATATCCGCATTCCTACTACCGTACTCTCCCAGAACGATTCCGGAGTGGGTGTTAAAAACGGCATCAATTACCACGGCAAAAAGAACTTTCTTGGCACTTTTGCACCGCCCGCGGCAGTTTTTAATGACGCACATTTCCTCACCACACTCGATGAGCGCGACTGGCGCAGCGGGATGGTGGAAGCGGTAAAGGTTGCCCTCATAAAAGACGCCGCATTTTTCTCCTGGATGGAGGAAAAGGCAGCCCTGCTTACCGAAGCGGAGCCTGCGTCTCTCAATTATCTTATTCAACGTTGCGCCGAGCTGCACATGCAGCATATCGGCGGTGCGGGAGACCCCTTCGAGAGCGGCTCTTCCCGTCCGCTGGATTTTGGCCACTGGAGCGCGCATAAGCTCGAGCAGCTTACTGATTTCGAATTACGCCACGGCGAAGCAGTGTCTATCGGCATTGCGCTGGATAGTGTGTATTCCTGGCTTACCGGTCTCCTCGATCCTGCAAGTCTGGAGCGCATTATTCAATTACTCAAAGCCCTTCGCCTCCCGCTATATCACCCGCTGTTAGAGATCGAAGATGATGAAGCTCCTATTATCACCGGGCTGCAGGAATTTCGCGAACACCTCGGCGGAAGGCTCACTATTTCGCTCCTCGAAGCCATTGGTAAAGGGAAGGAAGTGCATTCCATCGATCTCAATACCCTCCGCAAAGCGGTTAATATGCTGCGCGATAAATGGTAACCGTTTCATTTATAACCCGAACCGTCAACTAGCAAGCTAATGGAAACACCATTCGGGCATTTGACCTATTGTACCAATATTCACCCTGGCGAAAGCTGGTCCGATCATTTCGCGCAGCTCCGTCAATATATCCCTGCCGTTAAAGCAGAAGTATCACCCGACAAACCTTTCGGCATCGGGCTCCGCCTCAGCAATCTCGCCAGCCTGGAGCTTAGTAAAGCCGCGGCACTGGAAGCATTCCAGCTTTGGCTGAAGGAAAACGACTGCTATGTTTTTACGATGAATGGCTTCCCCTACGGAGGCTTTCATCATGAGCGCGTGAAAGATCAGGTGCATACGCCTGATTGGTCTACCGCAGAGCGTGCGGCATACACCGGGCGCCTGTTCCGCATCCTCGCCGCACTGCTGCCCGAAGGCATGGAAGGCGGTATTTCCACTTCGCCTTTGTCGTACAAATTCTGGCACCGTTGTGAAGAAGAAAGGAAATCAGTGACGGAAGGTGCCACATTCAATATGCTCCTGGTGGTGGAACAACTCATACTGGTGCGTAGAAACGGCGGCCCGCTCCTGCATCTCGATATAGAGCCGGAGCCTGACGGACTCCTTGAAAATTCAAAAGAATACCTCGACTGGTATTTCCAATATCTCCTGCCCGCAGGGGTGATGCTGTTTGCCGAGAAGTTCGGTTTCAGTGAAGAAGAGGCTACGCTTGCCATTAAAGAGCACGTGCAGCTTTGTTACGATGTGTGCCACTTTGCAGTGTCTTACGAAGATCCGCAGGTGGTATTGGAGCGTATGCAGTTCTTTGGTTTGAAAGTCGGGAAGATACAGATCAGTGCGGCTCTTAAAGCCCTGCTGCCTAAAGGTGACCGTGAAAGCGTGATTGCCGGGTTCCGCCAGTTTAACGAGGCAGTGTACCTTCACCAGGTGATTGCGCGAAAGCATGATGGCAATAAAATTCATTACCCTGACCTCAACGAGGCTTTGGCAGAAGGCGGCAGGGAAGATGTGGAAGAATGGCGCGCCCACTTCCATGTTCCGGTATTTGTAGGGGAATTCGGAACGCTCAGCTCTACCCGCGACGATATCACCCGTGTGCTGACCCGTCAGAAATCGAAACCGTTCAGTACCCATCTCGAAATAGAAACGTATACCTGGGATGTGCTCCCGGCCGGCCTGAAGCAGGAAATGGGCGCTTCCATTGCCCGGGAAATGAAATGGGTGCTCCGGCAGTTGGATTTATCCTGACGGCTGCATAGATTTGAAACAGCAATAAGAGAAGATAAGACATATGAGAAAAACCGTAGTGCTGGATGTTGTTGGATTATCGGGCGCCCTCATCGGGGAACACACGCCTTTCCTGGCCGCCTGGGCTAAGAAGAACCATCAGTCATCCATCCGGCCCATGCTCCCTGCCGTAACTACAGCGGTACAGTCCACCTACCTCACCGGTCTCTGGCCCAGCGAAACCGGCATTGTCGGTAATGGCTGGTACGACCGTACCGACAGCGAAATCAAATTCTGGAAACAATCCAATAACCTGGTACACGGAGAAAAAGTCTGGGAATTGGCCCGCCGCAAACACCCGGGGCTTACCTGCTCCAAAATGTTCTGGTGGTATAACATGTACTCAACTGCGGATTACTCCGTAACTCCGCGCCCGCAATACCTTGCCGATGGCCGTAAGATGCCTGACTGCTACGCCAGTCCGGGTGATCTGAGGGACCGGCTGCAGCAGGAGCTGGGTACTTTCCCGCTTTTTCAGTTCTGGGGTCCGGGAGCTAATATCAAATCCAGCCAATGGATTGCAGATGCTTCCATCCTTACCGACCGCTGGCACCATCCGGATCTTACCCTGATCTATCTTCCTCATCTCGATTACTGCCTGCAGAAATTCGGGCATGATTATACTAAAATTGCCCCGGAGCTTCGGGCGGTTGACGGTTTGGTAAAGCAGCTGGTAGAATATTACGAACAGCAAAACAGTGAGATCATTATCCTGTCTGAATACGGCATCACCAACGTGAGCCGCCCCGTACACATTAACCGCCTGCTGCGGGAACACGGGCTGATCAATGTACGGGTTGAAAGAGGGCTTGAGCTGCTGGATGCCGGTGCATCCAAAGCTTTTGCCGTGGCCGATCACCAGATCGCGCATATCTATATCAATGATCGCAGTGTGGCAAAGCAGGTGCGCGACCTTGTGGAGAAATTACCGGGAGTGGAGCAGGTGCTCGACCGCGACGGGATTCGTGCGAATAACCTCCATCACGAGCGTTGCGGCGATCTTGTGCTGATCGCGGATAAAGACAGTTGGTTTACTTACTATTACTGGCTGGATGATGCAAAGGCACCCGATTTCGCCCGGCTGGTGGAGATTCACCGCAAGCCGGGTTACGACCCGGTGGAGATGTTCCTCAACCCTGCCGATCCATTGGTGAAGCTGAAGGTGATCTGGAAAGTATTGAAAAAGAAACTCGGCTTCAGGTATCTGATGAATGTAATTCCGCTGGATGCCACCCTGGTAAAAGGTGCGCATGGCCGTTTGGCGGAAGACCGGAAAGATCACCCGGTACTGCTTACGTCAAGGCCCGTTCAGGGAGAGGTGCAGGCCACGGATGTGCGGGATATCATCCTGGAGCATATAGGATAAAAATAGTGCGGAAGCCGGTCTGAAAGGGCCGGCTTTTTTGTTGGGTATGGCACAAAAAAAAGACATCCCGAAGAATCAGGGATGTCGGTTTGAAAAACAGTGAACAATGAAATAGTCGCTGACTACTTCAAACTCTTTATTTTGATACTTCTGAAGCTCACATTATTGCCATGGTCCTGAAGGAGGATACGGCCTTTTTCCGCGAGTCCGAAGTTCGGATATTTCTCATACTTGCTACGTGCCACGAGGGCTTTGTAGATATTATCGCCACGGGTGTAGCTCACTACTTTATGTCCGTTCAGCCAGTGCTCTACACGATTGTCGGGGTACACTACCACGCGGCCGTGATTCCATTCCCCGATTTTGCGGTGAGAGTTGGTGAATTTGTAAGATGGAATGAGGTCGTACAGTGATCCAATCTTACGATTCCCTGCTGCGCCCAGCTTAGCATCGGGATGCTGATCATCGTCCAGCACCTGAAACTCCAGGCCGATGGCGGAACCTTTGTTTCCTTCTGATTCCGTCACAAAATACTTCACGCCGCTGTTGGCACCCGGCGTTAGTTTAAAATCGAATTCGAGGTCAAATGCCGCAAATTCTTCTTCGGTAACGATATCACCTCCGTTAGTGGATTCTCCACCGTCGGAAGGCTGCACGCTGAGCACACCGTCTTTAATTTCCCATCCTTTGGCCGGGAAGGAAGTCTTGTATGCACCGCGCCATCCTTTGGTGGTGGAACCGTCCCACAGCAGGCGGATGCCTTGCTTTTTCTCCTGTTCGGAGAGGTTGTTGGGAATGTTATTCACCACGTATACATCATCATATTTTGAATACTGCGAGGAGGCAGGGTTTTCGATGATGCGGATATTGCGCCAGCGTATTTTCTTACCAGCGTCTTCGGCCTTTTTACCGATTCCATGCACCTGAAGTGCAATAAATCCGGAAGGAAGTTCACTGTCTATCACATGGGCGGCCGATACTCCGTTGATAAAGGTACGGATTTCGCTGCCACGGCACTCAATTCTATATTTATTCCATTCGCCCTGCTTATAAGCGTTCTGGGCAACCGGGTTAAGGTCCAGCGGATAAAGCCATCCGCGGCGGCCTTCCTCGTAAACGCCGCCGCTCCATTTACGGGGAGAGGGGTCTACTTCCATCTGGTAGCCGTACACACGGCCGTTCTGGTATTCCGGATTGCTTTGGGAGCGGAACTGGATGCCCGAGTTGAAATCTTTATCCAGCCGGTACTCCACTTCGAAGATAAAATCGCCGTAATCCTTTTCGGTGGCCAGGAAGGAATTAGGCTCGCTGAGAACCGTGGTACCCACGATCTCGCCGTTCTTCGCTTCATAAATGGCTTTGCCGTTCAGCTGCTTCCAGCCTTTCAGGTCTTTGCCGTTGAAGAGGTTCTGCCATTTGGCCGTCTGCGCATAGGATACAGACATAAACAGCACCCCGCAACCCAGGAGGATTTGCTTCTTCATCGATTGTGTTTTGTATCAGTAAAGCGTCCGGTGACAATCCGGGCTGCTTGCTCCCGCGCTTTTACGTGTTGTAAGTTGACATTTTTTACGCCTGCTGCCCGTGGCACTGCGTACAGACCGCTGTATATCACCGTCTGACGGAGCCAAGTTAGCCATTCTGCTGCATAATTGCAATCGTTTGCAAAAAGATTCTCCCGCCAATAGGCCCCGGGATCAGGCATGGATTCCGGAGGACAATATAATACCTTATCTTTATAACCACCTAAATTTTTAAGACATGGCAAGTAAGAAGATCGTATTCCTTACGGGGGACTATGCCGAGGATTATGAGACAATGGTGCCCTTCCAGATGCTCCAGATGGTGGGGCATGATGTGCATGCAGTTTGTCCGGATAAGCAGGCGGGGGAGAAGGTGATTACTGCGATCCACGATTTTGAAGGGCAGCAAACCTATAGCGAGAAGCCCGGGCATTACTTTGTGCTCAATGCCTCCTTTGCGGATGTTCGTCCGGAGGAGTACGACGCACTGGTGCTGGCCGGTGGCCGCGCTCCGGAATACCTGCGGCTGAATCAGAAGGTAATCGATATGGTGAAGCATTTTGCCCGTGCAGACAAGCCTATTGCAGCCATTTGTCATGGTATTCAGATACTTACAGCTGCAGACGTGGTGCGCGGGAAAAAGCTTACTGCTTACCCTGCCGTGGAGCCGGAAGTGGTGATGGCCGGCGGTACCTATGAATCCGTGAATGTATATGAAGCAGTGACCGATGGTAACCTCGTAACCGCCCCGGCATGGCCCGCTCACCCACAGTGGATGGCTGCTTTCCTGAAGGTATTGGGTACCCGGATCACCCCTTAACCGAAACCTGACCAGAATCAGGTGAAGAAATCGGGCGGGGGATTTCCGAATGATGATGTCATTACTTACCTTTGCGCCCAAAATAAGGGGGCGGATGCCCTTTTCTATAAATATTTTATAATATATGTCTGGACAGCTTAAAGAAGTTCGCAACCGTATTAAATCCATCCAGTCTACCCAGCAGATCACCAAAGCTATGAAGATGGTGAGTGCTGCCAAGCTGCGCCGTGCGCAGGACGCTATCGTTCAGATGCGCCCTTACGCCGAGAAACTGCAGGAAATGCTGCAGAACATCGTCAGCAATACGGAGGGAGACATCGATATGGCACTTGCCGCCAATCGCCAGGTGGAGAAAGTGCTGATCGTAGTGATCACCTCTGACCGCGGTCTTTGCGGTGCATATAACTCCAACCTCATCAAGCTGGCTAAGCAGACCATCCGCGAAAAATACGCTGCCCAATACGCTAAAGGCCATGTGGAAGTGTTACCCATTGGCAAGAAAGCCTTTGAGCACTTTACCAAAAGTGGTTATAAAGTAAACGACAGCTTCTGGAACCTCTTCGGCCGTCTGAGCTTCGAACAGGTGAAAGCTGCTGCTGCTGTTGCCCTCGATGGTTTCATTAAAGGCGACTACGATGCCGTGGATATCATCTACAGCGAATTCAAGAACGCCGCTACCCAGCGTTATAAACTGGAACAGTTCCTCCCCATCGCAAAGGTGGAAAGCCAGGAAGGCAAAGGCCGTAAGGCAGATTTTATCTACGAACCTGAAAAGGATACCCTCGTTGCAGAGCTGATGCCTAAAATTCTCAATACCCAGTTCTTCAAGGCTATCCTCGACGCCCACGCTTCAGAGCACGGTGCGCGTATGACTGCTATGGACAAGGCTACCGAGAACGCCGGTGAACTGCTGCGCAGCCTCAAAATTGAATACAACCGCGCCCGTCAGGCAGCCATTACCACCGAGCTTACCGAGATCGTGTCTGGCGCCGCAGCGCTTGTGGGTTGATCTTTTCAACAAATCTTCCACAGCAATTTTTTTATATTTTATAAAGAATGTCAAAGGTCTTATTTTCGGCCTTTGACATTTTTATTTGACTTAAACCGCATTTCCCATGGAAATCTCACAGCTGATCCCGCACGTCGAAGCACTCATCTTTGCCGCTGACCGGCCCCTGCCGGCTGCCGACATCCTGGAGTTGCTGAATAATGCGCTCGCCTTCCTTGAAGACCGCGCCACGCCGGAGCAGGTAGCAGCTGCCATTGAGGCTATCCAGGAAAAATACAACTCCGAATTCTACGCTTTCAGCGTCCGCGAAAGCGGCGGCGGCTACCAGTTCCTCACCAAAAGGGATTATTACCAGACCGTTGCCCAGATCAATGGGGAGAAGTTCCTTAAACGGCTTTCAACGGCTGCTTTGGAAACGCTCGCCATCATCGCTTACAAACAACCCATCTCCAAAGGGGAAATCGAACATATACGCGGTGTAAGTACCGACTACTCCATCACCAAACTGCTGGAAAAGGAACTGATCATCATTTCCGGCCGTTCTGAAGAACTGCCCGGCAAACCCCTGTTATACTCCACTTCCAAAGCCTTTATGGACTATTTCGGCCTCAATTCTCCGAAAGATCTGCCCAAACTTAAGGAAGTGTTCGAAGAAGACTTTGTACCGCCTACCCAGCTTACCCTCGAAGCAGTGGAAAACCTGGAGGTGGATGAAGAAGTGCTCTCCGATGGCCAGTTAATTGTTACTGAATCGGGTGAGCTTACCGAAACAACCACTATTCTCATGGAAGACGAACCTTCCGAAGAACATACTGCAGGTGCTCCCGAAGCCTCTGCCGGCTCCGGTGATGACGGCGGGGAAGACGATAATGATGAAGACGCCCATGCTTCCGGCAATAGTGCCGGTGGCGATCCTGAAATGGCTGACAGTGGAGACGATCTCGAGGATGAACTGGATGAAGACGGAGAGGTGGAAGCCATGCTGAGCGATGATAAGAAAGATGGTGGTGATGCCGAAGAAGAAACGGATGAGGATGACGAAGAAGAGGAAGATGATGATGATGACGATGATGATGATGACGAAGACGAGGTAGAGGAGGATGAAGAAGCAGCAGCAGTCAAACCCATTCCATTCGAAGAAGATCCTTACAACGCCAACGATGCAGAAAAGGCAGATGATGAAGAGCAAGCCATAGAAGATGCCGACGACAGCCTCAATGATGAAGAGGACGAAGGGGAAGATGAAGAGGGCCGGGAGGGGAAATAGCTGATATTCAGCAAATTGGCTATTGAAAATATTCAACTTTAAAAATGAAATATTTCATACCTTTGTAGTGGAATAAACAGATTTAATATGCCTGCCGCCACCATTGCTTTACAAAAGGAAAAATACTCCGTGTTGCACCGCTTCATGGGCCTTGAACTGGGGAACCTTTACCGCCTGGTAACCTCGGCACACAAAGGCGTGAAAACCAAGGTTTTCTATGACTTTGCGGAAACCATTAAAATGCCTGAGAAAGAGCTGGCGGGCATCATCAATCTTTCTGCACGTACCATCAGCAACTATAAGGAGCACCAGAAACTGCTGGAACCCATCTACAGTGAACACCTCCTCAAACTCATTGCCCTTTACGAAAAAGGAGAATCCATCTTCGGTACCGTGGACGAATTCAGTTACTGGTTGAAGAAACCTTTCTGGAACGCCCGGGAAACGCCTATGGACTGGCTGGTAACCCCCGGTGGGGTCGACATCATTGCCGAGGAGCTGGACAAGCTCGCCGAAGGCTATCCTGTTTAACGCCCACTTTTTTTATGCTGGTATTCCGAATCACCCATAAACAATACAGTCAGAATTTATACGCCTCCGGTATTAAAGGCCGCTGGAACGGGACCGGCCGTAAGGTGATCTACTGTGCCGAATCCATCTCCCTTGCATTCCTCGAAAATATGATACGCCGCCAGGGCGTGGGATTCAATCATGATTTTAAGATCATGATCATTGAGCTACCCGACGATCTCGAGGTTTCTGTCATCAGGCCGGATCAGTTGCCCCCGAAATGGCGCGATTTTAAGGATTATGGCCATTGCCAGCCCCTCGGCAACAAGTGGTTCGATGAAGGGCTGACCCCTGTACTTAAAGTACCTTCTGCAGTACTACCGGAGTCATCTAACTACGTTCTGCATACACTTCACTCCGCTTTCCGCCGGATCCGGCTCATCGAAACCACCGACCTGGTGCCCGACGAGCGCATCGAGGATATCCTCAAAAAGTACCCCCACTAAAGGGTTGCTGCAATTTCATCGCCGGTATTTACATTTCATCGCCTTTTCATGCATTTCATCGATTTATTCCAGCCCCTCAGTAAGCAGTAGCTACATTTGAGAACAATCCATGCTTATCTAAAGTGTTCTCATCATGAAGATTCTCATCAACGAAACCGAAACTATTGCAGCGCAGAAGCTGAGAGAAATGATCGCCACCATTGACCCCGATGTGGAGATACTACAGTTCAACAGCCAGGTAGACCGCCTGCTGTCCAGCCTGCGCAACACACAAACCGTTCAGCGCTACCTCGTACGCAGCGGTACCCGCCTCATTTCCGTGGCTATTCAGGACATCGCGTTTTTCTATATCCGCGACCGGATGGCCTGTATCCGTACCCATCAGAACACGGACCATTTCATCGATAAAAGCCTCGATGACATCGCCAATGAGCTTGACCCCCACGATTATTTCCGCCTCAACCGCCAATGTATCGTGCACTACCGCAGCATCGTAAAGGTGCAGGCCTGGTTCAACGGTAAGCTGAAGGTGCAGGTGAAGCCCACACTGGAAGAAGATGTGATCGTGAGCCGCCTCCGTGCCCCGGATTTCAGGAAATGGCTGGGCGAATAACTGACGGAAGAATTTCGCGGATATTTTACCCGGCACGTTGATGAGCACTGTTACCCCCAAACGGCCGTAGTTCCGCCATCTTTACCATCTCTGCATTAATTCCCTCCAAGGCAATCCATGCCAGAACAATTGCCATATAACCAGTAAAGCAAAAGCGGCCGCTCCGGAATGGAACGGCCGCTTTCTTATTGCCAGGGGCAGTGCTTTGCATTTAATGTTGTTCGGACGTGCTACGTTGTTTCCGTTGTCCGGCGAGATCATTTCCATACTGTTGGAGAAGTGTTCCCGTTATCGCAAGTACCGTAAAACATGCGTTGAAAACAATGTGTGCAGGGTATCCCATCTGCCCTAAAATTCCACCACAGGAGCATGGAATGTTGACGTAGAATAAATACAGCACGCTCATATATACCGTAAAAAGCAGCATCAGAAAAGAAGAAAGGAAAAATCCATACAGCCGCGTAGCCGGGAAGGCCAGCATAAACGCCGCAGTCAGTTCTGTAACAATCACAAAAAGAGCAGTCAGTAAATGCGGCACATTGGCGAGGAGCGGGGATTGGGAGATATCCACCCGGAACTGCCCGAAATCCATGGCTTTCATGGAGGCTGCATAAATAAAAAGCGTGCATAGCAGGTAGGCGATAAATTGGAGGAGGAGATCTTTCTTCATGGCAGGTTAAGTTGAAAGATGATACATTGGTTGTCGTATGCTGCATACAGTTTCCCGTTTTCCACCTGAATGTGGTGGGCACTGCGGCGATTGAGTAAAGGAAGCCGAAGGCTGCCCGTGTATTCGCCGCCGGGCAAACGGTATACATCCACTTCAGGGCCATTGAACGTTTCTGTTCCGGATACTGCAGAGGAAAGCATGTAGAAATATTTGCCGTCAGTTGCTCCGCTGTTGTTAATGAACATGGTTTTGCTGGAAATAGAATGGCCGTTTTGATGGCGGATGATGGTATTAATGGGCGGGGTACGATCTATGGTCTGGAATGTGGAAGTCTTGCCGGTGGCGGGATCCCAGCAGATCATGTCTGCATTGTGCGTTTGCGCGAAAATGATATGGCTGTTGCCCGGAGAACGAACGATGTGCCCGTCTGCTACCAGTCCTGCATCATCAAATTGCGGGAAACGGTGCAGGGTAATGGATTGCGTAGCGTCTGGGTAGTTGACCAGCCGGAGTTCCGATTGTTTGGTTTTCTTATTGTAATGCTGGATGAAATACTGACCGTTCTGCAGGCGCGTACCACGGAAGAGGCGTGGCGATTTGGTGGAAATGGAATCTGGCAGCGGATTTGAGCCGTTGAAATGAAAGATGGTCTGTTGATTACCCGTGAAGAGCCAGGCACCGGAACTGTCGACCTGTATCGAAGTGGGTATTTCCCCGAAATAGGGCCTGGCTTTAGCGAAAGGGATTCCCGTAGTGGATGGGCCTGTTCTGTATAAGGTTCCATCGCCCTGGTTCCAGGTATATAATTCGTTGTTGAAGACACAGAATGCATGGATGCCGCCAGGCACCGCTATGGTGTCTATAGGCGAAGCGGAGCAGCGGGTATATTGGCGGGGAATGGCGGTAGCGATGGATTCATGGTCGGATCGCGGAATGAGGATCATAAATACGCAAGCCACGGCTGCAAACACCATGAACAAGCCTATGAAGATTTTTTTCATGAAACTATATAGAGGATTAGAAGAGAATGCCGGCCATCATGGGATGGCCGGCATGTGTTGGGTTATTTTTTAAGTGGAACTAAAGAGAACTGGCATTCCCGATAGTTTAACACCATCGGGCCCCATTCTACCCTGCCATATAAGTCCAGGGAGCAGACATTGGCGTTTACATTGCAGCATTTGATTTCAATCAGAGAATTGGCGCGGAGGATGGTAGTAAGGCCAAGTCCTGCACAGATGCAGAGGCCCAGCAAGAGCATTGAACGTTTCATTCGATGATTTTAAGTGAGGGGAAAAATGAGGTGTTGGATGTGTGATGAAAGATGGTGTTTAATAGCAATTACGGGGGCCAAGGATAAACTCACCATGTTCAGTAAAACCGCAGATGTCGCTTATGTCATCATTACAGCATCTTTTGGGGAGTGATGTATTTGCTTTGATGATTGCGGTTATACCGCAGGCGAGCATCATACTTAAACCGAAGAGTAAAAGGGAGCGTTTCATATGTATGTTTTAAGTGTTGAAATGCGATTGGGGTGATGCCTGTATCTCAGTATGGTGGCTACATTCAGCAGTTGTTAGCCGTGTAATAGATTGTTTCAAATATAACAGAATCTCCTATGCAGCTACACTACATAAACATGTGGCAATGGAGCATAAAAAAGCGGCCGCTCCATCAGGAGCGGCCGCTTTTTTTAATATCACGGAAAGCCTAGCTTTTCAGCGCTTTCACCTTAATGTTCTTCCAACGAACCTTGATGCCACCGCCAGAGTGAATCTGGAGGGCAATCTGGCCGTCTTTTGCACCGATCTTCTCATCGTTCAGGGTGATCATTTCCTGACCATTCAGCCAGGTGGTTACCTGGTTGCCTTTCACCACGATCTTCATCTTGTTCCATTCGCCCATTTTCAGCGCTTTATCTTTCTCGGCTTCCGGCTTAATGAGCCATCCGCGGCCATAAGATTCGTAAATGCCACCGCTGTGCTGACCCGGAGGCGCTACTTCAGCCTGCCATCCGGCAATCTTGGTGCCTTCGAGGGAGGAGTGGAAGAATACGCCGCTGTTGCCGTTGGCTTCCTGTTTGAACTCCACGGTCAGTTCGAAATCTTTGAAAGTTTTATCGGTTGCGAGGTAGCCGTATTCTTTATCCGGACCACTTTCACAGATCAGTTCACCATTGTCTACGTACCATTTCTCCGTTCCATGGATCTTCCAGCCGTCGAGGTTCTTACCGTTGAAGAGTTTCTGAGCCTTTTGCCCGAAAGCCGTACCAGCGGAAAGCAGGGCGATGGCGGCCAGCATCATCAGTTTTGTTTTCATGCTCCTGTAGTTTTTGTGGACGGGTAAGATAGGGAAAAATGTTGTAGAAGTATACCCGTAAATGCCAGAAGGGTGAAAGCGATGTTGAATACAATATGGGTGGGATAACCCATCTGCCCGAGGATGCCGCCGCAGGAACAGGGGATGTTCGTATAGAAGAAATACAGCACGCTCATATACAGTGAAAAACTGAGCATTAGGAATGCGGAAAGGTACAGTCCAACCTTCCGTGTGCCCGGCAGTGCTACCAAAATAGCCGCTACCACCTCCGTTACTATGGTTAGTACGCCGGTTACCACCGGAGGGATGTTTGCCAGCAGGGGCGATTTGGCGATGTCCAGCTGAAACTGATCGAATTCTATCCCTTTCATCGTAGCGGCGTAAAAGAACAGGATGCTCAGGCTGAAGCAAATGATTTGCAGGAAATTATTTCTCATGGATTTGGAGTTGATAAGCGACAATATGTTGTTTGTAAGCAGCATACAACATGCCTTTTTCAGCTGCAATTAAGCGGGCACGGGATTGGTGAACGGAAGGCAGGTGAAGGCTTCCTGCATACCCGCCGTCTGCCAGCCGGTATACATCCACCTGTGGCACAATAGTGGGCTGATTGCCGGATACGGCGGTCGATAGCACGTACAGGTAGTCCCCGTCGGTAGACCCGTCCAGATTAATGAATCGGGTTTTACTGGATATGCTCCAGGAGTCGCCACCGTGGATAATCGTATTCTCGGGCGCCGTACGGTCGATGGTCTGGAAGGTGCGCAGGCCGGAAGAATCCCAGATATGGATTTCGCTGTTGTGATGCTGGTAATAAATGACCGGCAGCTGGTTGCCTGCTAAAATGGATTGCCCGTCAGACGCCAGGCCTCCATCGTTTTCATGCGGAAAAGTATACAGTTGGGAGACAGGCTTCCCGCCATCCCGGTAATCTGCCAGCATGAAACCTGCTTTGTGAATAATGGTGTCGTAGTAATGAGTAAAAACAGTACTGTCTGTAAGATAGGCGCAGCGGGAAAATGGAAATTTGGCACATGAAAGGGAATCGGGCAGCCCGCCGGTATGTGGGAACCGGAATATCTTTCTCTGGTTAGCGGCAAAGCAGTAAACACCGGAAGAGTCGACCTGGAATGAAGCCGGTATTTCGGGGAAGTGTACAGCGGTCCGGCCAATTATTACTGCATTCCCCTGCAAAGGATCGATCCGGTAAATAAGGCCAGCCTGCTGGTCGAGCGCGTAGGGGATGCCATCATATGCAGCCAGAATATGCACTTCGCCAGGTATCTGGAAGGTATCTGCAGGAGTTGCGGTAATGTGATTGTATTGCCGTTCAATTGCGGTTCGTGCATGAACAGGCTTGTCGGAGCGGGAAATGAGTGCGATGAAGAGGCCTGCAACTACCACGCACAGGAAAATGATCCCTGAAAGCAATTTTTTCATGAGAGGAAATGAATAATTGGGGCCGGTGTAGTTACACCGGCCCCGGTGATCGAAACCTGGCTAATGCCAGGAGCATTCAGGCGACGCTCGTGCAAAGCGCCGGAACTGCATCAAATGCGATCATTAAAATTCCACACAATCCGGGAGACTGGCAGCGATGGGACCGGTAGACCATCCGGTTTCACGAGACCATTTGCAACGGGTTTCGTTGTCATTGCAGCAAAAAGATGCTGCTGCTTTAGCGGAGCTTTTCGCCTTTTGGGCGGTGGTGAGGCCTGCGGCAAGGGCGAGGCACATCCCCAGGAAAACGAATGAACGTTTCATGGATTTGGGTTTTTGGGTGAAAAAAAGAAAAAAGGTGTGGATCAGGGGCATTGATCGAGTTGGTAAACTGCAGGACCGTACATAACGATAGTGTTGCCGATCTTCTGGCAGGCTCCTTCACTCTGATCGCAGCAGACTTTGATAAATTTCTTACCGCTGGCTTTGATGGATGTGGTAATACCGAGGCCGATTGCTACGCAAAGCCCCAGGAAAAAGATGCTTTTTTTCATATTCTATTTTTTGAGTGGATTAAAAACGGGTTAGTTGCAGGTGGCAGGCATGGATGGTCCGTAAAATACCTGTCCATTAATCCGCGTGCATATTTGTTCGTCCTCGTTGCAGCAATACGGGATCCGGCCAATGCGGTGTTCCTGGCTGACCGCGTACAGCGAAGGGCTTGCTATGCCCATGAGGGCGCAGAACCCCAGGGAAAGGAGACTTTTTTTCATATCGTTATTGGTTTAGCGGGGTAGATGCCGGAACGGCGAATTCGTCACAAAGGCTGATATCCGTGGTGCGTGGACCATATATATGAAATCCGGTGATTAAGCCACACCTTACTTCCAGGGTATTGCAGCACAGATAAGGGGTTGTGCCACTCTTTTGGCTTTGGGCGTAAAGTGCGGTGCTGGCTGTACCCATGAAGGCGCACAGACCCAGGAAAAGAAGTTGTCTTTTCATGATGAGGGGAATTGAAATGTAGAAATGGTCGATGACAGGCGCTGCACCGCAGCTGAAGCGCAGTTATGCGATACAGCAGGGTTTGCCGGTGGATTTAGGCCTGTAACGGTTCACTGATGATGATAATGTTGTAACGGAAAGAGATACTACCGCCATACCTGCATTTGCGGCATGCGGAGACGGGGCTGATTAGTTAACAATTTCTGCAACACTTGCGGGGTATCTCATGTAAGTCGATGTCTGGATTTGGTTAATCGTTCTGAATTGATGGACCGGTTGCACGAGTGGTTTCCATGAATGCTATTGCAATATAGCAATATGATTTATGTGGGCCTATCGCATAAGTATGTGTTTTTAGGGTATCGGGTAAGGCACAAAAAAGGCCGTCTCGTAGTGAGGCGGCCTTTTAAATATGGACAGACGTGCTGATTAGCGGGCAACATTCACGGCGCGGCGTTCGCGGATCACCGTTACTTTAATTTGTCCGGGGTACTGCATGTCGTTCTGGATCTTGTTTGCGATCTCGAAGCTGAGACGGTCTGCATCGTTGTCGGTTACTTTTTCGCTTTCAACGATAACACGCAGCTCGCGGCCTGCCTGGATGGCGTATGCTTTTTCAACACCATCGTAGTTCATAGCCAGATTTTCGAGGTCTTTGATACGCTGGAGATAGCTCTGCATGATCTCGCGGCGTGCGCCGGGGCGGGCACCGGAGATGGCATCACAGGCCTGCACGATGGGGGAGATCACGTAAGACATTTCCATCTCGTCGTGGTGAGCACCAATGGCGTTCACGATAGCGGGATGTTCTCCGTACTTCTCGGCCAGTTTGGCACCCAGGAGGGCGTGGCTCAGTTCAGATTCTTCATCGGGTACTTTACCAATATCATGGAGGAGACCGGCGCGTTTGGCAAGTTTGGGGTTGAGGCCCAGCTCGGCGGCCATAACGGCGCAAAGGTTGGCGGTCTCTTTCGAGTGCATGAGCAGGTTCTGACCGTAGGAGGAGCGGAAGCGCATTTTACCTACCATACGCACGAGTTCTTTGTGAAGACCGTGGATGCCCATTTCAATAACGGTACGTTCACCGATTTCCATTACCTGTTCTTCCAGCTGGCGTTTGGTCTTTTCTACCACTTCCTCGATACGGGCGGGGTGGATACGGCCGTCCTGAACGAGGCGCTGCAGGCTCAACCGGGCGATCTCACGACGGAGCGGGTCAAAGGAAGAGAGTACGATGGCTTCAGGGGTATCGTCCACGATCAGGTCTACACCGGTAGCCGCTTCAATGGCACGGATGTTACGGCCCTCGCGGCCAATGATCTGGCCTTTGATCTCATCGCTTTCCAGATTGAACACCGTAATGGCGTTCTCAATGGTTTGCTCGGCAGCAGTACGCTGGATGGACTGTATAATGATTTTCTTGGCTTCTTTGTTGGCTTTTGTCTTGGCATCCTCGATAATCTCCTGAATGTGGCTGAGGGCCTGGCTGCGGGCTTCTTCTTTCAGAGATTCTACCAGTTGGTTGCGGGCTTCTTCTGCGGTAAGGCCGGCTACTTTTTCGAGGCGGCGGATGTGCTCTTCCTGGTGCTTTTCCAGTTCGGTACGCTTGATATTTACCAGTTCAATCTGGCGGGCCAGATTTTCCTTGATCGCTTCATTTTCGGTTACCTGCTTCTGCAACTGCTCATTCTTCTGGTTCAGGCCCTGCTCTTTCTGTTTGATGCGATTCTCTGACTCGGATATCTTCTGGTTACGCTGCATCACTTCTTTCTCATGTTCTGACTTCAGTTGCAGGAATTTCTCTTTGGCTTCGAGTAAGCGGTCTTTCTTGAGGTTTTCAGCATTCACTCTTCCTTCTTCTACGATGCGGCTGGCTTTCTCTTCTGCTTCCTGAATTTTTATCTGGGTGTTTTTAGCGAAAATCAGTTTTCCAAGTATTATTCCAATAGCCAGAGCGACAACGCCGACTACTATCACCATTATGGATTCCATATTCTGTTTTGTTTAATAAAAGTATTGTTTAGGCATATTAAAATACGGTCAAGGTCTGTTATTTCCAAACAGACCCACCTGACCCGCGAAAATAAGTAAAAATTGTCAGGAAAGCATCATGGGGCGTGATAATGAATAAATTGCGCTCGCCTGCGGCTGCAGTCATTATTTCAGTTGCTCATCCAGCAGATTGTCAAGATGTTGCAGTTTTTCCCGTAAGAAGGGGGCTATGTTCGCCTGAGCTTTGCCTCCGGTAGTGGCAGGGTGGGTAGCATACATAATGAGGGCCATCGCAATATAATCCTGGATATCCTTCCCGGCATAGGCAGCTTTAAACTCTACGATCTTTTCGTTTACTTCTTTCATCACTCTTCTTACATCCTCCTCTTCGTCTTTCCGGATCTTTATGCGATAGGTGCGGTCGGCCACCACTATATTAACAGGTATGAGTTGCGGTTCCATGATTCAGTGTTTCGGCAAAAATAGCAAAAGCGGGAAATCTCCACTTTTTTACTGAAACTCATTTTTTCGTGTCCTTCGAATGCTTATTATCATGAGAATTACAACTAAACGCTTTACGTAAATGTGCATATTGATGAAAGTGCTATCACCATGAGATGCTCATTATCAATAAATATTTTCACGTGAAGAATTTCAGTTGTAAAGTTTTTTATCAACAAAAACTACTTTATCTTCGAATGGATAATGCATCTGAAAAAAGGCGGCGCGGCCGGCCAAGGAAAACGGAGCGGCCGGAAGGGGAAGTGCACGTGGGGGAATTGCCGTTGATGACATATGAAGATGTGGTGGATCTGCGGGCCGCCCTCTTCACCAAAAAGATAGACCTCGGTAAAAGCGGGATCACCAAAGAGCAGCTGACACGCCTGAAAGAGATTTTCGGGCTTGATTACGATACACTGAGCGCCATGCTCGCTGTCACCAACCGGGCGCTGCACCTCAAAAAAGGGCGCGACCTCCTGAACCGCGGCATCAGCGAGCGGATCATCGCCATCGCAGAAGTGTTCAGCCTCGGCTATAACATGTTCCGCGACCGGGAGGTTTTTCATACATGGCTGCGCGCCCCAAGGCGCTCACTCGGAGGGCTGGTGCCCCTCCATCTGATGGAATCGCTGGCCGGCGTGGAAGAAGTGAAACTGGAATTACTCCGGCTCGACGAGTTCATGCTGTAAATCATTTCATAGTATATGGTGTTGTATTTATTGAGCCGGAAACCCGGCTCCAGGAAGCTTTTGCGCCCAAACGGACTGGCTGCGAGGTGGAACAGGGAGGATATGCCCTGCCGGTACCTGGTAGATCATCCCGGGATGTGCCCGGTGGAAAGCGGACTGGCTGATGTACCTCCCGGCATCCCGCCACATTATTTTATCGTGCCGGTAGAAGTGCCCGAAGGGAGTATCCGGTATTTCAGGGAAGATGAATTGCCCGAACAATGGCGCGCTATGCCGGTATCTGCCGTATCGCGAGATTTCGGATCGGCACACCTCGGCGTGGCTGATAAGCTCGTGCTGGCGTTCCCATCCGTACGGCTAAGCCGGGAATGGACGTATGTGCTGAACCTGCGGCACCCGTTGATGAAAGAAGTGAAGATTGGCGTATGCTACCTGGCAATGCGGTAGAATGGCACAGGGTCAGGTATTGAGCAGGGCAATGCAACGGTCGATCTCGCGGATGTAATCATTGATTTTCCCGCGAACCTCCCTTCGGAAGGCGTCTTCATCTTCCGATAGTCCGTTGCCCTGTGTTGCTGTGGCTATTTTGGAAAGCTTCAGCTTTTCGTCGAGGGTCTGGATAGTGGACTGCTGCTGCAGCAGCTCCTCCTGCTGTTGCTGCAATTGCTCCCGGAGCGTGGCATTATCTGCCTGCGCCAGTTGCAGTTTGCGGAACAGCTGCTGCAGCTTGTCCTCAATGCTTTGTATGTATTGTTCGATCTCCATGGTTTATTTGCGGATCTCCGCCTGTAACTGGCTTTCGAATGCTTTAACGAGTTTGTTGACCAGCGTATCGGTTTCCTGATCGGTCAGGGTTTTTTCTTTATCCTGGAAAGTGAAGCTTACGGCGTAGGATTTTTTACCGGCACCCAGTTTATCACTTTCAAAAACATCGAACAGGTTGATTTGTTGCAACAGGGTCGTTTTCACAGACCTTGCAGCGGTTTCCACCGCAGCAAAAGGTACGTTTTTATCCAGCACCAGCGCCAGATCACGGCGTACGGAGGGGAAGCGGGGAATCTCTTCATAGAACGCATCCTTCGTTGGCAGGAGGCTCAGGATTACGTCCCAGTTAAAGTCTGCATACCATACCGGCTGCTTGATGTCGAACGCCTTCAGCTGTGCGGGAGCCACATTCCCGGCCACGGCAATCGTTTTACCGGCAGACGTGATCTCGAATGCAGGCTGGAGGCCGTGTACTGTGGCAGCAGTCATCTGCGGAGCCTGGAGTCCCAGCATCTGGAGGATGTTGCCGATATAGCCCTTCAGGTCGTAGAAGTCTACCGGCTTTTCCTGCTGCATCCAGTTTTCAGGAAGCTTCCGGCCGGTGAGGTACAATGTCAGGTGAGCGCTTTCAGGGTATTGGCCCACCGCTTCCTGGCGGTATGTTTTCCCGAATTCGAAGAACAACAGGTCGTCGTTCCGGCGGTTCAGGTTATAGGCAATGCGCTCCAGGCCGGTTTCCAGCATGGAAGGGCGCAGCACATTAAGGTCGGCGCTGAGGCTGTTGAGCATTTTCACCAGCGTATCCGCATCGAGGTGACTATAATATTGTGCGTTGGTAATAGAGTTCGTGAAGATTTCAGAAAAACCGTTGCCTGCGAGGTAATCCGCGATCCTTTCCTTTACGCGCTCTTTGTCGGGCTGTGCCTGTACGGAGGGCGCCATGCTTACGAGGGCGGGGATGGGGATATTGTCCAGTCCGTCGATACGCATTACTTCTTCCACGATATCTGCCGGAATGGTGATGTCGGGTTTGTGAAGCGGGGCGGCCACACGCAGGCGGTTACCGCTTTCTTCATGAATGGTGAAGCCGAGGCTGCAGAGGATGTTTTTGATCTGCGCCTCGGGGTATTGGTGGCCGCTGAGGGTGCGGATGTAATCGTAAGTAACATCAATCTGGAAGGGCTGTACCGGGGCGGGGTACACGTCTGTAAGGTCAGACGCGGGCGCTCCGTGTGCCAGTTCGCTGATAAGGGCAACGGCTCTTTCCAGGGCGAAGGGGGCAAGGGAGATGTCCAGACCTTTCTCGAAACGGATAGCGGCATCGGTACGGAGACCGTGGCGTACGGATGTTTTGCGGATGCTGGTGGCGTTGAAGTAAGCGCTTTCGAGGAAGATGTCTGTAGTAGCTTCTTTAACGCCGGAACCTAAGCCGCCGAATACGCCGGCAATACAAAGCCCGTTATCTTCCCCGTCGCAGATCATCAGGTCGCCGGCATCCAGCTTACGCTCTTTGCCGTCGAGGGAAATGAATGCGGTGCCTGCGGGGAGGTTTTCCACGATGATTTTGCCGCCTTTAATGGCAGCAGCGTCGAAAGCGTGGAGAGGCTGGCCGGTTTCGTGGAGTACATAGTTGGTGATATCCACGATGTTATTGATGGGTCTTACGCCAATGGCAAGCAGGCGGTGCTGCATCCATGACGGGGATGGACCTACCTTAACGCCGGTGATGCTTTGGCCGCAGTAGCGGGGGCAGGCATCGGTATTTTTCACTTCCACGGTTATGGGAAGCGGTTTGGCTGCTTTTGCTGCGGCGCTGATGCCGGGTTTGCGGACGTGGTAAACCTGGGTGTTTTCCCGGTTGTTGAGGAACGCGCACACGTCGCGCGCTACGCCCATATGGCTCATGGCGTCCATATGGTTAGGGGTGAGGCCGATTTCGAAAATCCAGTCCTGATAAGGCTGGAATATTTCGCGGGCCGGGGTGCCGGGCTGCAGGGATGCGTCCAGCACAAGGATGCCGTCGTGCCCGCTGCCGAGTCCTATTTCATCTTCCGCGCAGATCATGCCGAAGCTGTCTTCCCCGCGGATTTTTGCTTTTTTCATGGTGAGCGGCTCACCGGAAGCAGGGTAAATGGTAGTGCCAACGGGGGCAACCACTACTTTCTGGCCGGCGGCTACATTAGGTGCGCCGCAAACGATGGCAAGCGGTGCGCCGTTGCCGGTATTTACGGTGGTGAGGCGGAGCTTGTCGGCATTGGGATGCTTTTCCACAGTCAGTACTTCACCGATCACTAATCCTTCGAGGCTGCCTTTAATGCTTTCAAAACGCTCGAGGCTCTCTACTTCGAGGCCGATAGCGGTCAAAATAACGGAAAGTTCCTCCGGTGCGGGCTTTACCGGCAAATAATCACATAGCCAGTTGTACGAAATTGTCATTGGATGCTCCTTGAATTATATTGTCCGAAACACGTCGGATCGATTTAATGTTGTGTGAATCAATATTTTGCATGACCTTTGCGCCCCCGCCGGAGGCAAAGATGTGCCGCGTAAAGTTAACAACTTCTGCTGTACGTGACAGCGGAATTTTACGCAAGAGAAATGTGGAAAATCTTTTTGCACAATAATTGTGAATAATCGGACATTTGTTGTGTGTTGCAGACTGATTTTGTGGATAAGATCGTGTAAAACGGTGGATAACTGCCTGATTGGTGTGCGCGAAGCAGTGGGAATGGATGGAATAAATATAGTTCGGCCGTGCGGGAGGGAAATGGATAAAGTCCGTTACCTTCATTTGACCGGCTAGAAAAAAATTTTACAATTTGTTAAAGATGGGTGAATGGAATCATGCAGGAATTGTAGAAATCCCTTTTCCGGAACCATTCGGTAACCACTTTTTTAACTTCATAACGCATAGGACTTAATATAATGGATCTCAATCTGAAGAAAGACCGTAACACGCGCCGTAAGCCCGGCGTGGACCTGTCTACGATGGTGTATGGAAAGGTGCCCCCCCAGTCCAAAGAGCTTGAGGAAGCTGTACTGGGCGCACTGATGCTGGAAAAAGGAGCTTTCGATACTGTAATTGAGATTCTCAAAGCCGAGTGTTTCTATGTAGACGCTCACCAGAAAATATTTGCTGCTATGCAGCGCCTCGCCGGTAAATCCATGCCGGTAGATATCCTCACTGTTGTTGAAGAACTCAAAACCGGCGGTGAGCTGGAAATGGTTGGCGGTCCCTTCTTCGTGACCCGCCTCACCAACATGGTAGTTTCTTCCGCTAACATCGAAGCACACGCACGTATCGTTCTGCAGAAGTTCATCCAGCGCGAACTCATCCGCATCTCCGGTGAAATCATCTCAGAAGCTTATGAAGACACGGCCGATGTATTCGACCTCCTCGACGCCGCCGAATCCAAACTCTTCGAAGTAACCAATAATCACCTCCGCAAGAACTACGATTCCATCGACCGTATCCTCGTTAATACCATCAAACGTATCGAGGACCTCCGGAACAAAGGCGACGAAATCACCGGGGTCCCCTCCGGCTTCCCCTCACTCGATCAGATCACTTACGGATGGCAACCTTCCGACCTTATCATCCTCGCGGCTCGTCCTGCGGTGGGTAAAACCGCGTTCGCGCTTAACCTTGCACGTAACGCCGCCCTCCATCCGAAGTTCGCGAAAGGTGCCGCGGTGTTCAGCCTTGAAATGTCCAGCGGACAGATCGTTCAACGTATCCTGTCCGCCGAATCAGAAATCAGGCTGGAAAAGATCACGCGTGGTAAGCTCGAAGAGCATGAAATGCGCAAGCTGATGACCCACGGTATCGAGCGCCTTGCAAAAGCGCCCATCTTTATCGATGATACCCCCGGTCTCAACATCTTCGAGCTTCGTGCCAAATGCCGCCGCCTCGTACACAACCATGGCGTGGGTATTATCATCATTGACTACCTCCAGCTGATGTCTGGCCCTAACGATGGCCGTAATACAAACCGTGAGCAGGAGATTTCCAAAATCTCCCGCGATCTGAAAGGCCTCGCAAAAGAGCTGCACGTGCCGGTACTGGCACTGTCCCAGCTCTCCCGTGATGTGGAAAAACGTAAAGACGGTAATAAGATGCCCCAGCTGTCCGACCTTCGTGAATCGGGCGCTATCGAGCAGGATGCTGACATGGTTATGTTCATCTACCGTCCTGAATACTACGATATCACCACCAACGAAATGGGCGAATCCAATAAAGGTGAAACGCACGTACGTATCGCGAAACACCGTAACGGTCAGCTCGATACCGTGAAGCTCCGCGCTATTCTCGAATTCCAGCGTTTTGAAGACGATGGTTTCGTGGACGGTCCTCCCGCACCCATAGGCGGCGCTCCCAGCTTCCCCGGTAAACCCGGTGGCCCTGGCGGTTACGATGAAGCAAAAGTGTTCATCCAGAAAGGATCGAAGATGAACGATATGGATTTTGACGACGACGCATTCGGTGATGCTCCGTTCTAAGGGATAGCATTGCAAATAATATCGGGGGCCGGTCGTTCTGCAAAGAAAGACCGGCCTTTTTAATGATTGAATATGAAGAGGATCTACGAAAAGTACAAACACCATTACAAGAATAATTTTCATCTCGCCTACCCTGTGGTGATTTCCCAGCTGGGGCATACATTGGTGGGCCTTAGTGACAGTATCATCATCGGGCATACCGGTAAAGTACCGCTGGCAGCGGTTTCACTGGGTGTAAGCCTGTTCACCATATTTATGGTAACGGGCATCGGCATGTCTTACGGACTCACGCCGCTCATTGCGCAGGAAAACGGGCGTGGAAACAGCGCTAATTGCGGGCGCCTGCTCGCGCATAGTTTTATCATCAATATGATTACCGGTGTTGTGATGTTCGGGCTGATCGTGCTGGTCGGCTATAACCTTCACCGCATGGGCCAGCCGCCGGATGTTGCAGCACAGGCGCGTGTGTTCCTGAATTACCTCGCCTTCTCTTACCTCCCCCTCATGGTATTCCTCACCTTCAAGCAATTTGCGGAAGGGCTGGGTTTCACCCGGCAGGCCATGAACATCAGCATTATCGGCAATATCCTGAATATCGTACTGGGTGTAACCCTTGTATACGGTTTCCTTGGAATGCCCAAAATGGGCATTGCCGGGGTGGGGATCGCTACTTTCACTGACCGCCTGCTCATGGGTATCACCATGGCCTGGTATGTGCTGAAAGCGCCCCGTTTTAAGGAATACCTTGGTGATTTCCATTTCCGGGACATATCCCATTCGGTATTGAAGAAGATATCCGGACTGGGTACGCCGGTAGCGCTGCAGTATATTTTTGAAGTGAGTGCTTTCAGCGGTGCCGTGATTATGGCGGGCTGGCTGGGTTCTGAAGAGCAGGCTGCCCATCAGATCGCGATTTCACTGGCTGCCATGACCTATATGATGGCCAGCGGGGTATCTGCAGCAGCGGGTATCCGTAGTGGTAATAACCTCGGTGCGGGTAACTGGGCGGATCTGCGGAAATCTGCCATCGCCAGTTATCATATGGTATTGGTGATGATGGGGATATCTGCACTCATTTTCGTTCTGGGGGCAAAACTGCTGCCAACTTTATACATCAATGATCCGGCGGTGATCGCCATGGCATCCGGCCTGTTGCTGATAGCTGCATTCTTCCAGTTGTTCGATGGTACGCAGGTGGTAGGGCTGGGTGTATTGCGTGGACTGGGTGATGTAAAGATCCCTACCGTAATCACCATGATCGCTTACTGGGTGCTGGGCCTTCCTATCGGGTATCTTCTCGGGTTCCCGTTGAAGCTGGGCATACAGGGGATCTGGTGGGGATTGTCGCTGGGATTGCTCGTGGCATCAGCCCTTTTATTTTTCCGATTCCAGAATATTACCCGCAGGCTGGAACTGCAAGCGGGAAAAAACTAATTTTGCCGCATGGAACTGCCCGTTTTCTTTGCCGGCGATATGGTAACCGGTACCACAGCCTACACCATGGATGAGCCTACTTCAAAGTATTGCGTGACCGTATTGCGCAAAACGAAAGGCGACAAAATTCTGCTGGCTGATGGCCGTGGCGGAAAGTATACTGCTGAGATCACTGACGATCACCGCAAGAAGTGTGTATCCGTCATAGTAGAAAGGGAACAGATACCCGCGCCGGTACCGCGTTTAAAAATAGGCATTGCCTTTACCAAGAACGCTTCCCGGATGGAATGGTTCCTCGAAAAAGCAACCGAGATCGGTATGGCTGAGATCATCCCGCTCATTACGAAACGTACGGAAAAAGAAAACCTGAAAATGGAGCGGCTGGAAAGCATTCTTGTTTCGGCCATGCTCCAGTCCCGCCAATGGCATCTTCCCAAACTTCCTGTTCCGCAGCCATTTGAATCGCTCATGGCGGCAGAAGGGCAACGGTTTATCGCACATTGCCTCCCCGGTGAAAAGCAATCCATCCTGAAGGTGGCCCACCCGGGTGAAAATGCCCTGCTGCTCATTGGTCCTGAAGGGGATTTTACGCCTGAAGAAGTGGGGCTGGCGCTGCAAAATGGATACCATCCTGTTACACTGGGCAGCACGCGCCTCCGTACAGAAACTGCCGGACTGGTAGGCTGTACCCTGATGGCGGCAGTTAATAACGGATAAGGATAACCGGTAAGTAATGATGCCTATCCTGTAGGTGGTAACTCCCATTCTCCCCGCCTGCACCCCGGTATAGTTTTGTGGCTCATCATCAAAGCCATACTATACCCCATGCTCACGCGTACACTACCGGATGCTCTGCACGACCTGTTCGTTGCCGGCCCTGATGCGGCCGATTATCCCCGAATCAATGATTATTTCAACCACGCTTATCACCGCGATCCCGATGCTTTCATGCTGCAGTTCGAACTACTGCGCGAACAGCATGCCGCCTTTCATTCTCCCGACGCTATTGCCGGTTATTGCTGCCTTAAACCATTCGGCTATGCCGGCGATTTTCAGCTGATAGACCGACTGTACACGCATTACACCGGCGATGGTAAGCATATTGCCCGGTGGGATGCTTTTGCGCAGGCACAACCTGCGGCAGTGGCGGTCCGCAACAGAAAAACTTACTTCATGGACCTGCTCACCAATGGCATGCCCGGCCGTGTGCTAAATGTGGCCAGCGGTCCTGCGCGGGATGTATTTGAGTTTTACGAAAAATGGCCGCAGGCACCCATCACGGTGGATTGCCTCGAATACGATGCGCACGCCATTGCCTACGCGAAATCGCTGCTGAATGGGAACGAGCGCGTACTGTTCAGGCAACAGAATATCCTGACCTGGAAAGCGGAAGGGGCATACCAGCTGGTATGGTCGTCGGGCCTGTTCGATTATTTTACCGATGCCGTTTTCGTGCGGGTATTACGGAAGCTATTAAGCTGTGTGGAGCCGGGAGGAGAACTGGTGATCGGTAACTTTTCTGACGAAAATCCTAATCGCGCTTTCATGGAAGCTGGGATGCAGTGGTATCTGCACCATAGAAGCCCTTTTCAGCTGACGGACCTTGCCCGGCAGGCGGGCGCTGCAGACTGGACACCTGTTGTCAGGAACGAGCCTGCAGGCGTGAACCTTTTCCTCCATTTGACTAAGCCCGTTTAACGGGGAGGGATTTACAAAAAGAAAGGCTGGCCTGCGTAATGCGGGCCAGCCTTTTATGTCTTGGAAACGAAACTATTTTTTGGGTTCGATATCGGTCTCTTTAGGGCCACGCAGCTCTACGGGATGTGCAGGCTTTTGCTTGCGCACGCGCATATTGAGCAGCTCAACGATAAAGGAAAACGCCATGGCGAAATACACATAGTTCTTCAGGTGAAGATCGTGTACTGCTTCCGGATTCCAGCCTTCAATGATGAGGATGCCGCCTACCATGATGAGGAACGACAGTGCCAGCATTTTAAGCGTGGGGTGTTTGTGTATGAAAGCACTGATGCGCGGGGCGAAGGAGAACATAATGAACATGGCGATGATTACTGCGATGATCATGATCTCTACGTGCTTGGCCAGGCCTACCGCGGTGATGATACTGTCGAAGGAAAATACCATATCGATCAGGATGATCTGTCCTACCACATTGGCAAGGGTGGCTGCGGCTTTTTTTGTGCCTCCCTGTTGCGCTTCATCTTCTTCGCCTTCCAGCTTGTGGTGAATTTCCAGCGTGGTTTTCACCAGCAGGAAGAGGCCGCCTGCGAGCATAATGAGATCGCGGAGGGAGATGGCGTTACCGAAAATGGAAAACAGCGGTTGCGTGGCGCGGATGATGTAGCCGATGCACAGCAGCAATACGATGCGGACGGCGATGCCGGTAAACATCCAGATGCGGCGGGCTTTCAGGCGCTTTTCTTCCGGCAGCCTGTTCATGACGATGGAAACGAAGATCACGTTGTCGATCCCCAGTACCACTTCCATGACAGTGAGGGTCAGCAAACTGATAAGGGCATCAGCGGTTAGGAGTTCTTGGAATGCTATCATTGGTATTGGTTAAACAGATAATCCCTGGCAGATTTTTTTCACGATGGTGGGGCCTTCGTAAATGAACCCGGTGTACACCTGTACGAGGCTGGCGCCTGCATCCAGTTTCTCTTGCGCATCGGCAGCAGTAAAGATCCCGCCTACGGCGATGATGGGGATCTTACCACCAGACTTTTCATGGATATACCGTATCACTTCCGTAGCGCGTTCCCGTACAGGGCGCCCGCTGAGTCCACCAGCTCCGATCTTCTCCAGTTCGGCAGCCGGGGTGTTCAGGCCTTCACGGCTGATGGTGGTATTGGTTGCTACCAGTCCTGCCAGCTCCGTTTCCTGAACAATTTCGATGATATCATTGAGTTGTTCGTTGGTTAAGTCCGGGGCAATTTTGAGGAGGATGGGCTTGGGTTTGCTTTTTTGGTTGTTGAGCGTTTGCAGGTGGTGGAGCAGCTGTTTAAGCGGTTCTTTTTCCTGCAGGGCACGGAGGTTGGGTGTATTGGGCGAGCTTACGTTCACCACAAAGTAGTCTACCACTTCAAAAAGGGCGTGGAAGCATTTTTCGTAATCGCTTACGGCCTCTTCGTTAGGGGTGAGTTTATTTTTGCCGATGTTGCCACCAACGATGATGTTTGTTTTACGTTTCTGCAACCTTTTAGCTGCTGCGCGAACCCCTTCGTTGTTGAAGCCCATGCGGTTGATAAGCGCTCCGTCTTCCGGGAGGCGGAACAGCCTTGGCAGATCGTTACCGGGTTGGGGGAGTGGGGTTACTGTGCCAATTTCCACGAAGCCGAAGCCGAGGTGGGCCAGCTCGTCTATGTACCGGGCGTCTTTATCGAAGCCGGCGGCGAGGCCTACTGGGTTGGCGAATGTGAGGCCCCAGAGTTTGCGTTCGAGACCATCATTTTTCGGGCGGCAGCATGCGTCCAGCAGATTTTTGCCGAAGGGCAGCGCGTTTACGGCCTTCAGCCCGCGCATTACACCATAGTGAATACGCTCTGGGGGGAAGCCGAAAAGTATTTTTTTGATAAAACCGTACATGTCCGCGCAAAGATATAAAATTGCCCAGACCAACGGCTATTTGGTTTATGAGTCCGGGGCACCTAATTTTGCCGCAACAATCATGTTGGACCTTCCCGCATTTGAACGGCTCTTCCGCGAGCATCACCCCCACTGCCTGGCATTCGCCGTGCATTATACCGGCGACCCCTGGCAGGCCGAGGAAGTGGTGCAGCTCGTCTTCTCCCAGATATGGGAAAAGCGGGAGCATATCCATATTTCCGGGTCGGAGCGCTCGTACCTCTTTACATCTATCCGCAACATGGCTATCAGTCAGTGGCGGAAGCAGCAGGTGCGGACGGAAAAGGAGCTTTCATTTGGCCGTTTGCAGGACGATTCCGTGCAGATGTCACTCCAGGCAAGGGAGCTGGAAGGTCGCCTCGAGCTGGCGCTGGATAAGCTGCCGGAGCGCTGCCGCGAAGTGTTCGTCCTCAGCCGGAAAGAGCAGCTCAAGTATGCCGAAATCGCCACCGTGATGAATATTTCTGTTAAAACTGTTGAGAACCAGATGGGGAAGGCCCTCCGGATCCTCCATGAGGAATTGCGGGAATACCTGCCCCTGATTTTTTGATACGGGATAGGGGGCTGCCTTTTTGAGGCGCGTCATCTAACCGGTCTAGTTAATATTTACAACTGTTCATGAGCCATCTGCAGCCCGATGAGGCTTTATATTCCTTGCTGTGCAAGTACCTGCTGAACGAGGCGGAAGCCCCGGAACGGGCGTGGGTGGATGCATGGCGGAAAGATCAGCCGGCTAACGAAGCCGCGCTCGATGCCATCCGCCGGCTCCTCGAAGCCCCCCTTCCCAGGGATACCTTCGCAGGCATCAGCACCAACAACAGCTGGGACCGCCTCCGCGCTACTATCACCGCCGGCCCCGCCCAGGCTCCCGAAGCCTTCACGGAAGAAGCCCCGGTAGTGCCCCTCCGCCGCAGGAATACCTGGTGGATGGCGGCAGCCGCCACAGGCATTGTGGCAGTAGCCGGCTTCTGGGGATTAAAGCAACTGGGAGGTGATAAGCAGTCGTTCGCAGGTGGGGAAACCGCCGCCCTGCACGATGGCAGCCGCATCGAACTGGCCGGGAACGGTAAGCTTACGGTGCATGAGGATTTCGGGGATCAGGAACGCCGTGTACGCGTATCCGGAAAAGCCAGCTTCGACATCGCCGCCTCGGCCGGTAAGCCCTTTGTGGTAGAAGCCGGCGGTACGGAGATTAAGGTGCTCGGTACCCGGTTTACAGTGGAGCTGGATACTTCCCTGTTCATCCGGGTGGAAAGCGGTAAGATCCAGGTAACGGACCCCGCATTGGGAAAACCTGTTATCATGACTCCCGGTATGACCCTCAGGCGCGAAGGAACCGATGGCGGTTTCGACATTACAGGCGGTACACCGGAGCCTATGGTCTTCGAAGATGTACCGTTTGGTATGGTGCTGGAAACAGTGCAAAAGGCTTATGATGTGAAAATTTCCGTCGCTGACCCCGCGATGCTGGAAAAACGGATTACTACCCGCTTCTCCGGCGAAACGATCGGAGAAGTGATGGAAGCCCTCGGTTTTATGGTGTCTGCATCTGTGGAAACACCCAAACCCGGGGAATACAAGCTGCAGCCGCTATAACTATATTCGTCAAAGTTAATTTGCTTGCAAAATGAAGAAAGTCCTGCCGGGATTATTGCTGCTGGCAATGCTCCCCCTGCAGGTGTTCGCATGGAACTGGCGCACCCGGATCTCGGTCTCACTGGAAGATCAGCCCCTTTACGTGTATTGTGACCATCTGGAAAAAACTTACGGCATTCCTTTCTCATACAGCCGCGATGTTGTGAACCTCAACCGCCGCATGACCCTCCGTGTCCGCGATATGCCCCTGCGGCAGGTGCTCGATATGCTGTTCGCCGATAATGGTATTCAATACCGCCGTATCGGCGGGCTCCTTGTGCTGGCTGCGAAACAACCCTTCCAGCGCACGATCAGCGGGTATGTTGAAGATGCCACCACAGGCGAAAAACTCATCGGCGCCACCGTATATGCCCCTCACCTTAAAGCAGGCACCACTACTAATGCATATGGGTTCTATAGCTTTACCGCTTTACGCGATACCCTTTCCCTCTTCGTTTCATACACCGGTTACAATGCCGTACAGGTACCTCTGCGCGACCGCGACAGCCGGCAGCTCAATTTCAAACTCCACCTTTCCAATACACTGCAAGAGGTGGAAATAACGGAAACGCTGCCCCGCCTGCAGGATCAGACGCAGATGAGCAAGGTGAACGTGAATATGTCGCAGACTAAAACCATGCCCCGTATTCTCGGAGAAGCCGATGTGCTGAAAACCATACAGGCTATGCCCGGTGTGAGCGGGGGGATGGAAGGTACCAGCGGTATCCACGTAAGAGGAGGAAGCCCGGATCAGAACCTCATCCTGCTCGATGGTACGCCGGTGTATAACTCCACCCATCTGTTCGGTGTCTTTTCCGTGTTCAACCCGGATGTGATCAAGAATGTGGACCTCTACAAAGGTGCGTTCCCGGCGCGTTACGGCGGCCGCCTTTCGTCCGTAGTGGATATCTCCATGAAAGACGGGGATATGTATAACCATCACGGCGAATTATCCATCGGATTGCTGGCCTCGCGCATGGCGGCAGAAGGCCCCATCGTAAAAGGGAAAACTTCCTATATAATCTCTGCACGCCGCACCTACGCAGATCTCATCATGCAGGAGGTCGCCAATAAGGAATTAAAGTTGGGGGAAGAAGGGGAGTTCTGGGCCTATTTCTACGACGCCAATCTGAAGATCAATCATATCTTTTCACCGAAAGACAGAATATATCTCAGCGCATACGGAGGGGAAGATAATCTTACCATGCACCGCAACGAGAGCTTCGATTCCCTGCAGGGCGCTCCTAAGAGATACCACGAAGAAATGCGCTTCCGGCTGGGTTGGGGCAACCAGGCTTATGCCCTCCGTTGGAACCACATCTTCAATCCACAGCTGTTTTCCAATGTAACACTCAATTATTCGCAGTTCCGTTTCAATACCGATTACAAGTATAAATACATGGCGCTTGATACACCCCGCTTGCGCGAAAACGATAATGCCTTTGGACGGTATTACTCCAAGGTGGATAACGCGGGTGCTAAGATTGATTTCGATTACCGGCCCAATCCCAACCATGTAATCCGATTTGGCGGCCAGGGTACCTGGCACATTTTCCGTCCCGGCATCGCTGCTTTTAACAATGTGTCTGACGATCAGCAGCTGGCCGATACCACGTATAATGACCAGACGCATGGCGGCGTGGAGCTGTCGCTGTATTTCGAGAACGACTGGAAGATCCGCGACTCCATGCACCTTAATCTTGGCGTACATGCATCGGCTTTCCTCGTGGAAGGAAGGGCGTATACCTCCGTGCAGCCCCGCCTTGGTTTCCGGTACATGCTCCCACGAAGGTGGGCACTGAAAATGTCGTATACGGTTATGACCCAATACATCCACCTGCTGACAAATACGGCTATTTTTCTGCCTACAGACCTCTGGGTTGCCGCAACGGATAAAGTGCCGCCCATGCACTCTTCGCAATTGGCACTGGGGCTGGCTAAAACCACGAAAGACAACCGGTACGAGATATCGTTGGAAGGGTATTACAAGCGGATGGAAAATGTGATCCAGTACCAGGAGCAGTCGGCCGATTTCAATTTCGCTACCAAAAGCTGGGAAGATCTGGTGGTGGTAGGCCGCGGCTGGAGCTACGGCACCGAAGTGCTGCTGCAGAAAAAACAGGACCGCTTTAAGGGATGGATCGGGTATACCCTTGCCTGGAGTCACCGGGCATTCCCTAACATCAATCAGGGCACCGTGTTCCCCTACAAATACGACCGGCGCCACGAGCTGGAAGTGGTATTAACGCACCAGCTGGGTAAAAGGTGGGAAGTATCCGCACAGTGGCAATATGCCAGCGGCCTGCCGCTTACGCTGCCCGTGGCCAGTTACGAACAGGTTACTGAGCCGTCGCCACACCTGCCCGGTTCCATCAACGATCAGGATCCCATTGATGTACACCGCGATCAGTTTACCGTGCGTATGAACGATGTTCACCGCCTCGACCTTGGTGCTACTTATACCAAACAACGAAAAAATGCGCGGTATATCCTGAGCTTCGGTTTGTATAACACGTATAACCGGAAGAATCCTTTCTTCTACTATTATAAACGTAACCCCGAATCGCAGCGGCGCGAGCTTACCATGCTCAGCGTTTTGCCCGTGCTGCCAAGCGTATCGTGGTCAGTCAGGTTTTGATATGAAAAAGATATTTCCGTTGATAATCGCCTTTGCGCTGGCTGCCTGTGAGAAGCCGGCCAACATTCCGATGGAATATGAAGGCGACCGTATAGTGGTGAACAGCCTCGTGCAGGAGGATAGTGTGGTGTACCTGCGCCTTACGCGCTCCCAGCCACCGGGGGCAATCGTTTTTCCGGAAGTTGCCAATGCCGGTGTGAAGCTCACTGCCGGTACAACTGTGATGGCGATGCAGTTCAGGACCATCGGCGGCAAAGGGTATTACGTATCGGATGCGAAAGTAACTGCGGGTATGCGTTATAAAGTAGAAGTAACCGCCGCCGGATTGCCATCTGTAGAAGCGGAGGATACCCTTCCCCGCAAGCCCCTGCTCCGGGAGCCTTTTGCCCAGGAAGGCGGTAACCGCGTAAAAGTATATTTGTCCGACCTGCCCGGGGGCGACCGTTACCGCATCCGCCTCTACAAGGCCCGGAAGCTGGATAGTGGGAGTTTTGCACCCGCGGAGCGCCGTCAATACCGGTTCGATCCCTCTTACAACAACAGCTTTACCGACCTCGTTACCGAAACCTACCACGAATATTCCCTTATCCCCGATGAGCGGTTTGATGGTAAGGAGATCCTCGTGGTACTCCAGACGCGGCAGGTATTGGTGAAAGATGAAGTGTTGCTGCTCGAAGTATCCGGCCTCACTTCCGCCAGCTGGCAGTATCTGAAGTCGCTCCAGCTCCAGGAAGCCAACCGGGGCAACCTTTTGGTAGATCCAACGCAGGTGTTTTCCAACGTAGGAAAGGGTTACGGGATCTTCGCAGGCATTTCCACCGCATGGGTGGAGATACCGGTTAAATAAGGCCGGAATTCCTTAAATTTGGAGTATACCAAATAAAAGGAGATAACCATGCAAGACGCTTATATCGTAGCAGGATTCAGAACGGCGGTAACGAAATCGAAGAAAGGCGGACTCAGGTTCTACCGGCCCGATGACTTGGCGGTGAACGTGATTCAGGGGCTGCTGGGTGCCGTTCCGCAGCTGGACCCTAACCGGGTCGACGATCTGATTGTTGGTAACGCCGTTCCGGAAGCGGAGCAGGGCCTGCAGATCGGCCGTATGATCAGCGTTCGGGCGCTGGGTATCGATGTTCCGGGTATGACGGTTAACCGGTATTGCGCATCCGGATTGGAAACCATCGCTATCGCCACTGCCAAGATCCGCAGCGGCCAGGCAGAATGCATCATCGCCGGTGGTACCGAGAGCATGAGCCTCGTACCCACCGCTGGCTGGAAAACAGTACCCGCCTACAGCGTGGCTACCACCACTCCCGATTATTACCTCAGCATGGGCCTCACTGCAGAAGCGGTGGCCAATGAATATAAAGTGAGCCGCGAAGAGCAGGATCAGTTCTCCTACCAGTCTCACCTCAAAGCCATCAACGCCATCCAGAACGGTTACTTCAAGCCCGGCATCCTCCCCGTTACTGTGGAAGATGTGTATGTCAACGAAAAAGGTAAGAAGCAAACGAAATCATGGGTAGTAGATACTGACGAAGGTCCCCGGGCAGATACTTCGTATGAAGCCCTTGCCAAACTGAAACCAGTATTTGCAGCCGGCGGCTCCGTTACTGCGGGCAACTCCTCCCAAACGAGCGATGGTGCAGCATTCGTGATCGTCATGAGCGAAAAGATGGTGAAGGAACTGAACCTCCAGCCTATTGGCCGCCTTGTAGCCTGCGCTTCTGCAGGTGTGCATCCCCGCATTATGGGCATTGGTCCTGTAGCGGCTGTGCCGAAAGTGCTGCGCCAGGCAGGTAAATCCCTTGGCGATATTGATCTGGTGGAACTCAACGAGGCCTTCGCTTCACAGTCTATCGCCGTGATCCGCGAGCTGGGTCTTAATCCGGATATCGTGAACATCAACGGCGGAGCTATCGCATTGGGGCATCCGCTCGGATGTACCGGTACAAAACTTACAATTCAGATGCTGAACGATATGCAGCGTCTTAATAAAAAATATGGCATCGTTACCGCTTGTGTTGGCGGTGGCCAGGGCATCGCGGGTATTATCGAAAACCTCGCCTGATCCCTGAAATAAGTATTTTTTTTAAGCCAGCTTGTCATCAACTATCAACCGCCGTTGTGTCACTCACTTCGGCGGTTTTTTCATGTGTCAGCATTGCTATATGGTATATATACCATCCCCAAAAATGAACAGCTTTTTTAAGGGCTGAAAAAAGTTTGGTGTGTATTTACTGATTACATTTCACGAATAAAATTGTAACCATGTCTTACGCTAAAGCAACATTTGAAATTAAACATCAGGCTGGTCAGATTGAATCCATCACCATCTGTATGCCTTTCCGGGACTGGGTTTCAGCACAAGGGCAACAATGGGTGAGCCTTCCGTTGCTGGAAATCGAAAACACTGTATTGAATGATAGTGATGCGATGGAAGTGCTCCGTTGCCGTATTGCCTGGTTATGCGAATCTGCAGAGCAGCAGGGTCCGGGAATAGAGCGTGTATTGCAACGGATAGGCTGGTTCACCGTGCAGCGTAATGTGGAGTATTTATCCATGGAATTTCCCGTGAGTCAAAACGAAACCATGCTGGAATTAGAAGTGTTTCCAACAGATCCGTTAATCATCCGGATGCATTCACCTATCAAGAAACGCGCGTATAAATATGTGTGACGTTCAGTGAATTATTGCACCGGCTTATGAACGCTTTTCAACCGCCGATGTGTCACTCCATTCAGCGATTCTGCTTACCTGTGCAGTAGCATTAGTATAGGGCGCTGAAATATATTTAAGCGGGATACGGACCGGATAACAGACTGTATGGGTGAAAAATAAGTGCTTTTTACCCGAATCAGGCACCACGCAAGGCAATAAACATATAAAATAATACAAATGAATTAAACTTTTTGTTAATTTGGATGCGGAATAGGCCTTTGAGGAAACTCCCCGAAGGCCGCAACGCAAAATTTGACCGCATATTTAACCGTATCCCCGATGGACCGCAGATCGTTCCTCACACTCAACTCCTCCCGTAAAGCCGCTTCTGTAAAAGGTGGCCGGACTTTCACCGGCATAGCCCCCTATACAGGAACCTGGGGCACCGCGCAGGTAGTGCATTTGCTGAAGCGCGCCATGTTTGGCGCCGCCCCGGCAGACGTGAAGCATTTCGCCGCCATGAGCATGAACCAGGCAGTTGATGCCCTGCTCGTGCCCATCGCCACCATGCCCGCGCCTCCCGTGAACAGCTATCAGACAGGAGGCTATATAGATCCCACCGGCGTTACACCCGGCGCCCCCTGGGTCACCGCTCCGGAAGGAGACGAAGATCTTAACGACGCACGCAGATATAGCTATAAAGCCTGGTGGACGGGTATCATGCTCAACCAGTCGCGCTCCATCCATGAAAAGATGGTCCTATTCTGGCACAACCACTTCGCTACCGAAACACAAACCATCGAGGATGCACGCTTTATGTACGCGCACAACGTCATGCTGCGTACACACGCATTGGGGAATTTTAAAGCCCTCACCAAAGCGGTCACCATCGATCCCGGGATGCTCGTTTACCTCAACGGTTACCTCAACGAAAAAACTTCGGCCGATGAAAACTATGCCCGAGAGCTGCTCGAACTCTTCACCTGCGGTAAAGGCCCGGAATCCCTCTACCAGGAAGAAGATGTACGCGCCGCTGCGCATGTACTCACCGGCTATAAAGTCGATAAAACGAACATCACCAGCTACTTCGATCCTACTAAGCACGATATCGAGAACAAGCAGTTCTCCAGCTGGTTCTCTAATAAGAAAATCACCGGTAAAACCGGTATGGCGGGTGCAACTGAGCTGGATGATATGCTGAACATCATCTTCGTTCAGCAGGAAGTTGCTAAGTTCATCTGCCGCAAACTTTACCAGTTCTTCATCTACTACGATATTGATTCCGCAGCAGAAGCGGAAGTGATCACGCCACTGGCAGATATTTTCCGTGCAGCGAATTACGACATCCGTCCGGTGCTGGCTGCGCTTTTCAAATCCGAGCATTTCTACGATCCCCTGAATATGTCGTGCCTCATCAAAAGCCCGGTAGATTACACTGTGGGCATGTGCCGTGAATTTGGAGTGAAATTCGCTCCGGCAGCTGATTATATGAATGCATACGCGCAATGGCGCTCACTGCAGGCTGCCGCCGGTAACCAGCAGCAGAATATAGGTGATCCCCCCGGCGTATCAGGCTGGGATGCTTATTACCTGGCCCCTCAGTTCCACGAGCTTTGGATCAATACCGACACATTGCCTAAAAGGAACTTCCTCGCAGATCAGTTGATCACCACAGGGTATATTTCCATGGGGCAAACACTCCGTATCGATCCGCTGGTGTTCACACAACAACTGCCCGATCCCGCTAATCCGGTACTGCTCATCAACGATGCACTGGCCATCCTTTACCGGATGGATCTGTCAGACGCTATGAAGGCTTATCTCAAGAACGATATCCTCCTCAAAGGGCAACAACAGGATTATTACTGGACGCAGGTTTGGAACCTCTATACCTCCGACCCGTCTGACGCAATGAACAAAGCACTGGTTGTAGACATGCTGAAAGCCCTTTATAAAACCATCATGAACCTGTCAGAATATCACCTGGCCTGATCACGTTGAAAACCTAATTATGAAACGCAGAGATTTCCTCCGATATACCGCTCCGGCATCTATCCTGCCTACTTTTATCAACGGCTTTTCCATCAAGGCCTTTGCAGCATCGCCTTTCCTCGCTGCCCTTGAAAAAACCGCGCTCGACAATGATCACGTGCTGGTAATGATCCAGCTGAATGGTGGTAATGATGGGTTGAACATGGTAATCCCCCTCGATCAATACAGTAAGTATCAGTCTGCCCGCTCTAATATCGCTATCCCTGAAGGGCGCGTACTGAAGCTGGCCGGACAAACGAAAACCGGCCTGCACCCTGCTATGACAGGCGTGAAGCAGCTGTACGACGAAGGGCATGTGTCCATCATTCAATCGGTAGGTTATCCTTCTCCCAACTTCTCGCACTTCCGTGCCACCGATATCTGGCTCACCGGTTCCGATGCCAATGTGGTGCTGGAAACAGGATGGGGCGGACGCTTCCTCGATACGGAATACGCAGGTTACCCGCAGGGCTATCCCAATGCGGAAATGCCTGATCCCCCTGCCATCCAGATCGGCTCCATCGTATCGCCCTCCTTTGTGGGCACAGGGGGTAGCATGGGTATGGCGGTTACCAGTCCAACAGATTTCTATAACCTCTTAGAGAATATCGAAGAAAATACGCCGAACACCAAAGCTGGCAAAGAGCTGAAATACATCCGCCAGATACAGAAGCAAACCAACCGTTATGCAGATGTAATCAAGGCTGCTGCAGCTAAGGTCACCAGCCAGGGACCTTACCCCGCCAATAACCACCTGGCGGCACAGCTGAAGATTGTGGCGCGCCTCGTAGCGGGAGGACTCAAAACCCGCCTCTACATGGTGAGCATCGGCGGTTTCGATACCCATGCCAACCAGACCAATAGTGGCGATACCACCACCGGTGATCACGCTCACCTGCTAGGCAATGTGTCTTCCGCCATTAAAGCCTTTATGGACGACCTTACCATGCAAAAGAAATCGCAGCGCGTGGTGGGGATGACTTTCTCGGAATTTGGCAGAAGGATCAAGTCTAACGGCAGTATGGGAACAGACCATGGTAACTCTGCCCCCATGATTGTTTTCGGTGATTATGTGAACCAGCAGGTGCTGGGTAACAACCCAACCATGCCGGATGCCGCTTCGCCGGTAGATAATGTGCCGATGCAGTACGACTTCCGGTCGGTGTACGCTTCGCTGCTGGAACAGTGGTTCTGCGTTCAGTCTGCCGACCTGAGTAAGATCATGCTGAACAACTACCAGAGCCTCCCGCTTGTAAACGGACTGGCCTGCAGCGTGGTAACCGGTATCCCTGGCATCGGCGATAACGAAACCCTCATCTCCAACTATCCCAATCCTTTTACGACCAAAACGGTGCTTACTTATAAAACCCGTGGCGGGCATACCATGATCCAGGTGTTTGATACAATGGGCAGGCTGGTAGGGAAACCGGTAGACAGGCAGCATGCCGCCGGCACTTACACTCATCAGTTCGATGGCGAACATCTGCCTACGGGAACTTATTATGTCCGCTTCCAGAATGGTGCAGCCCAGCAGGTACGCACCATGATGAAGATCCGATAGCGTGCAACTAAGTTGCAAATCCCAGAAATTGGTTATCTTTGCCCGTAATTAACCGGTGCAGTGAAACAACGTTTGCAACAAATAAGCGTCTTTTTGCTCCTGGGCGTCTTCAGTATCTACCTGGCGCCCCGGGAATATCTGCATCACTTTACGGGCCATGAGGATACGATAGACGAGCCTGTTTGCGCTGATATTTACACCCACGGTCCTGCTATTTCCTCCGTTCACCAGCATTGCGACTGGCTGCATACCGCCATGGAGCTTTATCTCCCTGAGCATAACGTGCGCCTGGCAGCAGTGCCTTTTATATTCGCGGAGCTGCCCCTGGTGCAGCCCGTTCCCGTTCCGGCATCCCCCGTGCCCTATTGCTCTCTCCGCGCGCCTCCGGCAGCGTAACCCCATCCATCCCCCCCAGTATATCATTTATCACCGGCAGTATTCCCATATTGCCCCGGAAGTAATGTAACCAGATGAGACATTTGAGATTACGCACCCTGCTGTGCGGCCTCCTCGCATTGGCGTGGGCCACCCCGGCAGCGGCGCAGTGCACCATACGTATTGGCGGTGTGGTGACAGACAGTGAAACGAAGCAACCGTTGGCTGCGGCCACCATCGTTTTGAAGGAGACAGGCCAAACCGTAAAGAGCGACGAGAAAGGTAATTACCATATAGACGGGCTGTGCCCCGGTAACTATACCCTGCATGTAAGTCATATCGGCTGTTTGCCCGTAGAGCTTGCCTGGCAGGTGAGTGGAGACGAGCGGCGCAACATTGCCCTGCCGCATAGTATTACCCAATTGCAGGAAGTGGCCGTAACCGGCCATGCCGCCAAGGAAGTAACTACCGCAGCAGTAGAATCGCTCAGTGGCCGCGATCTGGACAGAACGCGGGGCCTCAACCTCGGCGAAGCCCTCAAACGTGTAAATGGTGTTACCACCATGACCACCGGCCCAAACGTGGCGAAGCCCGTTATCAACGGCCTGCACAGCAACCGCGTTATCATCCTCAACAACGGCATCCGTCAGGAAGGCCAGCAATGGGGTTCTGAGCACGCACCTGAGGTAGACCCGTTCCTCGCCAATAAAATGGTAGTAGTGAAAGGTGCCGGTGCCCTCCGGTATGGTGGCGATGCCATCGGCGGTGTGGTGTTGGTGGAGCCACGCGCCCTGCCTGTTATGCCAGGTTTGGCCGGTGAGGTGAACCTGGCAGGGTTCTCCAACAACCGCCTTGGTGCCGTTAGTGCAATCATCGAACAGCAGGTTCCTGCCATCCCGGGACTCAGCTGGCGCCTGCAGGGTACACTCCGCAAAGGAGGAAATACCCGCACGCCGGATTACTGGCTGGATAATACCGGGGTGGAAGAATATAACTTCTCCGCTGCCGCAGGTTATAAACGGAAGAATTATGGCCTTGAGCTGTTCTATTCACAGTTCAATACCAACCTCGCGGTTTTCGAAGGTTCGCATATCGGTAACAGCACCGACCTCGATCAGGTGATCCAACAGGGGAAGCCGCTGCCGCAATACACCGAAGGCTTCAGTTACAAGATCCAGCGGCCTTCACAGCATATCGAACACGAACTGTTTAAAGTAAAAGCTTTCGTGAATACAGGCAATGCCGGTAAACTGAACCTCGTGGTGGCACGGCAGTTCAACTACCGCGAAGAGCTGGACCATAACTCCGTACTGGCCGTAAACCGCATGGCGCTTAACCTCACTACGTGGAGCGGCGAGCTGCTCTGGGATCACCGCTCCTGGAAAGGACTTCGCGGTACCATCGGTGCCAGTGGCATGTATCAGGAAAACAGTTACAAGCACCGCCTCTTTATCCCTAACTACCAACTCCGCCAGCATGGATTATTCTGGTCAGAGAAATGGGAAAGCCGGGATAACAAATGGCTGCTGGAAGGTGGTGTGCGCTACGATAACAAGGAGTATTTCAGCATCAGTGATAATCCCGGTAATCTCCACTTCCCCGGCAGTGATAACAGCAGCTTCTCCGGATCGCTGGGTGCGCAGTTCCGTATTACCGATAACTTCCACGCATCGCTCAATGCCGCACGTGCCTGGAGGGCTCCCGGTGTAAACGAACTCTACGCTCACGGTCTCCACCATGGTACGGCAATTATGGAACAGGGCGATCCGGGGCTGCTGCCGGAAGCGGCCAATAAGTTTAACCTGGCACTGCACTACGACCTCGGTGAAAAGCTGGAAGCGGATGTGAACCTGTACTACAATCGTTTCTCCAACTTCATATTCCTGCAACCTACTGATAGCAATGTGGTATCTGCACGCGGATCATTCCCATGGATGTACTACCGCCAGTCGGATGCTACTACCAAAGGCTTCGATGCACAGGTGCGTTACCGCTTCCTTCCCAAATGGCAGCTTACTACCAAAGCATCCATACTGCGTGCGTGGAATGAAAGTATTAACGACTGGCTGATCAACATGCCGTCTGACCGTTTCGAGCATGAGCTTAGTTTCTTTCCCGGGAATCTGAATGGGCTGAAAGAGAACTACATCGCGCTCAGCCTGCAGAACGTGACAAAGCAAACGCGCATCCCGGTTGATCCTGCCAATCCGAAAGACCCCAGCGGGCAAGATCGTATTCCGCCTCCCGATGCTTTTAACCTTGTAAGCCTGGAAGCCGGCAGTACCTTGCATTTCGGCAGGCAGCCCCTGTCTGTGATCGTCGGTGCATCAAACCTGCTTAACACCCGCTACCGCGATTACATGAACCTCTTCAGGTATTATGCGGATGAGCCGGGAACCAACGTTTATCTTAAACTCAAACTGCCGCTGCAATTCGGCAAAAAATCCTAACACATCAACATGAAAAATATGATCACTTTCCATAAGTCCATCGCTTTCTTCGCCGCTGCCGCCGTGCTTACTTTTTCCGCCTGCAAAAAGGAAAAGAATGAGCCGGATGATGCTGCAAATGAACATGAGAATGAAGAAATCACTACCGTGAAGCTCACCTTTACCAACGCAGTAATTCCTGCCGAAAAAGTGATCGCCACCTGGAAAGATATGGATGGCGCTGGCGGAGCAGCACCCCAGATCTCCAATATTGTACTGAAGGCAAATACCGCCTACCTGCTCTCTACAGAACTCTTTGATGAGCATAAAAATCCGGCAGATAACATTACGAATGAAATTCAGGAAGAGGGAGATGAGCACCGTGTATTCCACCTGTTTTTTGCAAATGCCGACGCGCCGGTGAAAGACTCATTAAACACGGCCGCTACCGTAACGGCATTGGATAAGGATTCGAAGAACCTGCCGGTAGGCTTACAGGTACATGTAGCCACTAAAGCCGCATTCAAAGGTTACTTCCGTATGGTGGTACGCCACCAGGTAACCGGTAAAGATGGTACCTATGCGCCCGGCAGTACGGATGCGCAAACCGAATTCCCGATAGAGATCAAATAAAGATAGTCCTGACAGGCGAAAGAAGAAGGGCCGTCTCACCCTGGTGAGATGGCCCTTTCTGTTAAAATGGTATCGGTTAAGGTAGCTCCATCCTCCATCCAACCTCCATCGATCCTCCATCCAGCTCCAGCAATGGTAAGGGTTTGATATAGGTTGGATGAAGGTTGGATGAAGGACGGTAGTTAAGTGAATTGATAATGAGTTAATTGTGTAGTGCCCTAATATAGAAGGGTTGTAACCGGTTTGATAGGAAATTAACTCACTTCAGACCACTTGCAGAATGGCGCTAATGATCCCCTGCTTCGAGGCCTTCCTGATCACCGGCTACCAGTACTTTGAAAGGCTTGCCGCCAACAGGGATGCTGGCAATTTCCGTGAGCGATGGGAGGCTCAGCATGCGGATAGCCCCCGCGGCCTGATCGGTGATATATACCGCCCTGCGGGACACTGCGAAGTAGGGCTTCTGCACCGCCGTAGCTCCTGTAGGGATAGCGGGGGCTACTTTACCTTCATTCTTCAGCTGTGTGGTAATGGCATCAAAGATCTTCAGGGTACCATCCGTCAGGAGCACATACAGGTTCTTACCTTCTTCATCGAGCATGTACTGGTGGATGTTGTTATTGTTTTTCAGTACCTCGGTGATCTGTTTGGTTACAGGATCGATCTTGAACAGTCCGAGCGCTACGTACCCGAAGAAGTGGGGAAGTGCTTTATTACCCAGTACGGTACCTATCCAGGCATCGCCGAAGGTGGAAGGATAGGGCACGAGGAACTGGTCGCCGGTCTGTGATACGATAAGGATACCGTCTTTACTACCGAAGGCTGCCAGTTTGCCATTGCCTGCGTCGCCATGGATGCCCTGTGTGGCAATTTTTGTTTCATGCAGCGTTTTACCAAAGCGGTCGATGATCTTCACTTTCTCAGGAAGGGTGCCGCTCACGGAGCCGTCTTTCTGCGTTACCGCAATGGTATGATCGTCAAAGATGACCATGGCCCCATGATGGGGTTGGGCCACAGGAATCACCTTTCCTGGCCCGTTTTCGAGGTCGCTGTCTTTGAACAGGCTCAGTGTGCCCGTGCCGTCATTGAAGACGGCATTGAGGCCCGCATGGGCATAAAAATGGGTCGGTCCGGCTTCGGTGAACGTAACGGGAGACATTTCTGCGTCATGCACGTGCAGATGCCCGCCGTGCTTCTCCACGCCCGTGTTGAAGAATTGTACCGTGTTGGCGGCCCGGCTGATGATGGTACCGAATTGCCCCGTGCTGGTAGCATACATCGAGGGCTGTGCGGCTTTCACAGGGAATGCTTTGGACTGCTTTTTCAACGGGTCTACTACAGAGATTCGGGCCTGGTCCACATCGCTCACAATGAGGCGGAGGTAAGCGGCTTCTGATTTGACAGGCTCAGGGTTCGAGGGCTTGTCGTCTTTCCGGCAGGCTGCCAGGAATAAACCGGCGAAAACTGCCGGTAACAGGATCTTTTTCATGTGCGGGTAGGTTTAATGTGCAACGAAGTTGCAAAACTAAACAAATGCAGCTCTGTTGCAAATAATATCTCCTTTTTATTGAAATAGTGAATTGCCCTGATTAGCAAGCCGCGCTGGGGGCAGGTTACATAGGGGCTGGTGCAGAAAAAATAAGGGAGTAATGAAAATGAAAAGATATATTTGAAAACGGATGCATGCTCATCCGTCAAACACCGTAAACAACGTCATTTACCATACTAAAGATGATCTGACATACTGCTCAGATTTTGGATGAAAAGCAAAAAAGGGCCGTTTTCACGGCCCTTCTGTATTACGGGAATAATTCGGTTAATGGGAATGATCGTGCGCCGCGGGTGCATCCGGGAGCTGCTCGGTATCTTCATCGTAGTACACGAAGAAGTAAAGGTAGATTACGCGGGATATGCGCATGAGCCAGGGTTGCAGTCCTATGAGGATAATGCCGTTCACGCCCAGCCACCAGAAAATACTGTCATCTTTCCAGCTCATGCCGAAAAAGAACCAATACCATACGAGGTTGAAAACGGACAGGGCCACACCGAGGGCGTAACTCACATATCCGGTACCAAACCAGAAGCCGGTTTCCAGTTCATACTTCTGCTGGCACACCGGGCATTTTTCGTGCATATCGAAAATCTTCGAAAAACGCAGCTGGAAAGAGTTCTTGTTTCGGAACATGTCGCCCCGCCGGCAATGCGGGCATTTCATTTTAAGGATACTGAGGAAGTAATTCGGTTTATTGCTCATGGTGGCGCAAAAATACAATTAATATCCGGCTGTACGGATGACGGTGGTCATCACGCAGGCTGGGCCTCTGTAGTTTTCCTTTCCCCGATCTGCTGGCGCCACATGGCATAATACAAACCTTTCTCTTCGAGCAGTGCATGGTGACCGCCGGTTTCCACGATCCTGCCTTTTTCGAGTACGTAGATACGGTCGGCATGCATGATGGTAGAAAGGCGGTGGGCGATCATTACCGTGATATGCTCCTTGCTGGATGTTACGTGCCGTACCGTTTGCGTAATCTCTTCTTCAGTAATGGAATCCAGCGCGGAAGTAGCTTCGTCGAATACGAGTAACCTTGGCTGGCGCAGGAGTGCCCGGGCAATAGAGAGGCGTTGCTTCTCCCCACCGGAAATCTTGATCCCGCCCTCACCAATCACCGTATCGATCCCTTTCTCGGCACGTGCCAGCAGGTTGTATGCAGATGCGCGTTGCAGTGCGCTCATCATTTCTTCTTCCGTAGCCTTGGGGTTTACGAACAGCAGGTTCTCCCGGATGGTACCGGAAAACAGTTGCGTGTCCTGCGTAACAAAGCCCAGCTGGTGGCGCAGCTCTTCTATGTCAATGGCATTGGAATCGATCCCGTTGTAATTGATATGCCCTTCGCCGGGTTTGTAAAGGCCAACCAACAGTTTCACCAGCGTGGTTTTGCCACTGCCGGAGGGGCCAACGAAGGCGATGGTCTCTCCCGTTTTTACCGTGAAACTGATATCGTCGAGCGCTTTGTTCTTAGCAGTAATATGCTGGAAGCCCACATGGCGGAACGACAGTTCGTTAACCAGTGATAAGCGGGCGGGCGAAGCAGGCGTTACTTCCACCGGTGTATTCAGTATTCGCTGGAAGTTATCCAGTGATACCTGCGCTTCGCGGTACGCGAGAATGATATTGCCCAGCTCCTGCAGGGGGCCGAAGAGGAAGAAGGAATAAAGCTGCAGGGAGAAAAGCTGGCCGATAGATACCTGATCACCATACAGCAGGTACAGCAGCAGAAAGAGGATTGAGGAGCGGAGGAGGTTCACAAACGTACCCTGTACAAAGGCAATGCTGCGAACGCGCTTCACTTTGCTGAGTTCCAGCAGCAGGATCTTCATCGTATTGGCATTGAGCCGGCGTATTTCCTGATGGGTAAGGCCGAGGCTTTTCACCAGTTCGATGTTGCGGAGAGATTCCGTAGTGGCGCCTGCCAGAACGGTAGTTTCTTTCACGATGTTTTTCTGGATCGACTTAATGCGTTTACTCAGCACGTTCATGAGCCAGCCCAGCAGTATAGAGCCGCCGAAATACACGAATACGAGCGACCAGTGAACGCGGAAAGCGAATATCATCACGAATACCACGCCTACGAGGGTGGTAAACAGGATGTTGATGAACTGGGAAATGAATTTCTCTGTATCCAGCCTTACTTTCTGGAGTACGGCAAGGGTTTCCCCGGAGCGCTGGTCTTCAAACTGCTGGTAAGGCAGCCGCATAGAGTGGCGCAGGCCATCGGTATACATCTGCGCCCCAAGGCGCTGGGTGATGGCGCTTACGAAATAATCCTGAAATGCCTTTGCGATCCGGGAGATCATGGCTACACCGATGGAGGCCAGTAGCAGCAGCACCACGCCGTAGAGGTATTCGTTTCCCGAACGGGGAACGGGCACGGCTGCATCTTTAGGGGTGAAAGTTGTAGGGTGGCTGGCAAACCGGTCAACGATCTCCCCGAAGATCCAGGGATCCAGCAGGGAGAAGACCTGGTTCACCGTAGCAAGGGCCAACGCGGCCACAACCAGCCATTTATAGTTTTTAAGGTATTGCAAAAGTAATTTCATGGGGCAAAGGTACTGGAAATTGCTCCCCTAACGGTGTTGTCACACTGATTTTAAACTGTACTTATCACGGTATTTACCCTAAAAATTGCGTAATTTAATATCCGGCCGGGTCGGTCATCCACCAGCATGTTATGAGCCTCGCAATCTGATCTATTTCTCCCAGAACGGCAAACCCGCAAACCCCGGCGCTTCACCCGCTAAATCAATTGCCGTATGAAAACGTATGACGAAAAACACATTAAAAACGTTGTGCTCATTGGCGCTGCCAAGAGCGGCAAAACGACGCTGGCCGAGGACATGCTGTTCGAGGCCGGCATTATCCCAAAACGCGGCTCCGTGGAGGAGCGAAACACCGTGTCCGACTACCACGAAGTAGAGCACGCACGCGGTAACTCCGTTTACGCCACCACACTCCACACCGAGTGGCGCGATTTTAAAATCAATATCATCGATACCCCCGGACTGGAAGACTTCATGGGCGAAGTAGCCTCCTCCATCCGCGTATGCGACACCGCCGTGATGGTACTCCACGCCTATAACGGGGTAGAAGTAGGTACGGAACTGATCTGGGATTATGTAGACCGTTACAACAAGCCCACCATCCTCGCCGTTAACCAGCTCGATCATGAAAATGCCAACTTCCAGCAGGTACTGGAACAGGCACGCCGCTTCTTTGGGAACGCTGTTACCCTTATGCAGTACCCCGTTAACCAGGGCCAGGGTTTCAATGCCATCATCGACCTGCTTAAAATGACCATGTACCGCTTCCCCGAAGGTGGCGGTAAGCCCGAAAAGCTCCCCATCCCCGACGATGAAAAAGCGCAGGCAGACGAGTGGCACAACGCCCTCGTGGAAAAAGCTGCCGAGAACGACGACGCCCTCATGGAACTGTTCTTCGAAAAAGGCAGTTTGGATGAGGACGAGCTTCGGCAAGGCCTGAAAATTGGGATGATGAAGCACCAGGTATTTCCTGTATTCTGCCTCAGTGCCCTCCGCAACATGGGCAGCGGCAGGATGATGGGCTTTATCGACAACGTAGCTCCCTCTGCAGTGGAAATGCCACCCGAGGTCACGGAAGACGGTCGTGAGGTACCCTGCGACCCTGCCGGACCCACCTGTCTCTTCGTATTTAAAACCCTTCTGGAACCACACATCGGCAAACTCTCCTTTTTTAAAGTGATGAGCGGCGAAGTAAAAGCCGGTCAGGAACTGTACAACGAAAAAGGCAATACCTCTGAACGGCTGAACCAGCTTTTTATCGCTGACGGTAAAAACCGTCAGCCGGTAGACCGCCTCCGGTCAGGAGATATCGGCTGCACCCTCAAACTGAAGAATACTTTTACCAATCATACCCTCAACGATCCCAAATTCACTTCCCAGATAGATCCCATTCATTTTCCGCCACCCAAAGTGCGCACGGCCATCGTAGCAAAGAACAAGGCCGACGATGAAAAGCTCAGCGAAGTACTCAGCGAAATTCACATGGAAGACCCTACGCTGGAAGTGGAGTACAACCGCGAACTCAAACAGGTAATACTGCATGGACAGGGAGAGCTGCATCTGGCCATCACCAAATGGCGGCTGGAGCATGTCTACAACATGCAGGTAGATTATTACCCTGCCCGCATTCCCTACCGCGAAACCATCCAGAAAGCCGCCCAGGCCACGTACCGGCATAAGAAGCAGTCCGGTGGGGCAGGACAGTTCGGGGAAGTCTTCATCAAAATAGAGCCATGGTTCGAAGGCATGCCGGCATTGAAGGAATGGCCGGTGCGCGATACGGAAGAGATTGCATTAAACTGGGGTGGTAAGCTCGTGTTCAATAACTGTATCGTAGGCGGCGCCATCGATGCACGCTTCCTGCCATCCATCCTCAAAGGCGTAATGGAAAAGATGAATGAAGGTCCCCTCACGGGTTCCTATGTGCGTGATGTGCGTGTAAGTGTGTATGATGGAAAGATGCATCCGGTAGACAGTAACGATATCTCATTCAAGATTGCAGGGATGATGGCTTTCCGTGAAGCATTCCATCAGGCAGCGCCCCAGTTGCTGGAGCCGGTTTATGATCTGGAAGCTTCTGCGCCGGATGTGATGATGGGCGATATCATGAGTGAGCTGCAGAGCCACCGCAGCATCATTACCGGTATGGATTCCGGCAATGCACGGCAAATAATAAAAGCACGTACGCCACAGGCGGAGCTGGATCACCTGTTTGCTGCGCTGCGCAATGTAACGCAGGGGAAAGCAAAAGTGAAAGCCATCTTCGCAGAGTATGCACCCGTTCCGGCGGAAGTACAGAAGAAGCTGAGTGATGATTATAAAAAAGTGGAACAACAAAACGGTCAGCACTAATCCTACCCTTTGTATATAGCGCAACCGCAATGAGCGGTTGCGCTTTTTTTATGGTTTTATGCTCCCCAGTTTTCTCTGTCCAGCGTACGGTATTGAATTGCACCTGCAATATGATGCGGGCTGATGTTGTCTGCGTCATCAAGGTCTGCAATGGTACGTGCTACTTTAAGAATACGGTCGTATGCCCGTGCGCTTAGTTGCAACCTTTTCATGGCAGCACTTAACAGCTGACGTGCTTCCGGGCCGAGGGCGCAATGTTTTTCCAGATGTCCGCTGTTCATTTGTGCATTACAGAATGCTTCAGGCTGACGTTTTTTATCAGTCCGCATTACATCCGTTCTTGCAACGTAGAACCGGTTTGATTGCCTTTCCCGTGCTGCCATCACACGGGCACGGATATGGGTACTGGGTTCTGGAGCTGGCGCATCTGCCAGTGCATCCGGACGAACGGGTGTTACTTCAACGTGTAGATCTATACGGTCGAGCAGCGGACCGGAAATACGATTAAGATATTTACGCACCATACCGGGGTGGCAGGTACAGGGTTTCTCAGGATGGTTGAAATACCCGCAAGGGCAGGGATTCATGCTGGCCACCAGTTGAAACGTGGCGGGAAATTCCATCGCCTGCCGTGCCCGCGATATACTCACACTCCTTTCCTCCATGGGTTGTCGCAATACTTCTAGTACAGAGCGCCGGTATTCCGGCAGTTCGTCAAGGAAAAGGATGCCGTGTTGTGCAAGGGAGATCTCTCCGGGTTGAGGGATACTGCCACCGCCCACCATGGCCATTTCACTGATGGTATGATGCGGGGATCGGAAAGGCCGCGTGGTAAGGATGCCGTCTGCAGCGTTCAGTTTACCTGCCACAGAATGGATGCGCGTAGTTTCTAAGGCTTCGGCTAATGTGAGTGGCGGCAGGATCGTGGGGAGCCTTCGCGCCAGCATAGTCTTTCCTGCACCTGGCGGCCCTACCAGCAGAATATTGTGTCCGCCCGCAGCGGCAATCTCCATTGCCCGCTTAATGGTTTCCTGCCCTTTTACTTCGGAGAAATCCAGTCCTTCAGGGAAGCCGGGCTGGTAAGCAGAAGGGGGCACCGGTGCAATAGTTTCCCGACCTTCGAGGAAGGCCAGTACTTCCCGTACATGCGACATGCCGTACACACTTAGTCCCTCCACCATCGCAGCTTCCAGTGCGTTCTGCATGGGGAGGATCATGCCTGTAAATCCTTCCTGCCGGGCGCGCATAGCCATGGGTAATGCACCACGTACAGGGCGCATCGTACCGTCAAGCCCCAGTTCTCCCATAATCACGAAAGATTCAACGGGTTGCTGAAATATGGCCTGCTCCGATGCAGCAAGGATGCCGAGGGCTATGGGCAGATCATACGCTGCACCCGCCTTACGGATATCTGCCGGCGCCATGTTCACCACCGTACGTAAACGGGGCATCTTGTACCCGGTGTTCTTAATCACCGTTTCAATGCGGTACTCGCTTTCCTTCACGGCATTGTCGGGCAGGCCTACAAGGCAAAAGCGGGTGCCCTGGCCTACATTGACTTCTATAGTAATGGTAATGGCATCCACGCCGTGTATGGCGCTGCCGAAAATTCTGACGAGCATGGGAACAAACAATGTTAGTGAAACATGAAGATAGGATTTAATCCTCTTTCATGTTGTTCAGCAGGTCTATCACTTTCTCTTTACGGAGAATGAGATAGCCGATCTTTTCTTTCGCAATACCATCGCGCAGCTCGTAAGTAAAATGGAGATTATCATCAATTACTTCCGACTGGAAATACTTAAAAATGATCTTCGGCTCGCCCCTTAGTTCTTCTGCAATTTCATACAGGTGGGTAGACAGGATGTAGAGGCAGCGGCGGTTGTGGAGCAACCCGCGGATAACGGCAAGCGAACAGTTTTTCGCATCTTCCACATTCGTGCCTTTAAACATTTCATCGATCAGGATGAGCCAGTTTTTGCCATTGCTGATTTTGATGATGGTGTTTTTGATGCGCTGCACTTCGTTATAGAAATAGCTTTCACCTTTGAAGATATTGTCTTTCACATCGATGTTGGAAAGGATGCCGTGGAAGAAGCTCAGCTCCATGGATTGTGCCGGTACGCCCATGCCGAGGTGTGCAAGGAATACAGAGATGCCCACCGCCTTAATGAACGTAGTTTTGCCGGCCATGTTGGCGCCGGTAAGGAAGATAAAGCCTCTTTCAGGGTCCATGGCCACATCGTAAGCCACGGGCTGGGGGAGAATGAGGTGGTATAATTGTTTGATAATAATGTTGGGCTTCGTGTCTTCCAGAAACGAAGGGAAGTGCAGGTTAAAATGACGGATGGCCTGTGCCATGCTCTGATATGCATCGAGGCGAGTGTACAGTTCCGTCAGTTCCCACAATACTTTCTTATGCTTCTTACGGATGAGCCGGTCGTACCGCAGTATCTCTATGAAGTTCAGCTCTCCGCTTTGGCTGAGGCGAACAATATCGTGAAACTCCTGCTGGTTAATGAGTACGCGCGCTCTTTCCAGTAAGAGCCGCAGGTTTACCGGAGCACCCGGAATATCTATTTCTTCCGTCAGCAGCCGGAAGCCGTTGATGAGGTTAAGTAGCTGATCGAACGAGAATTTAATGAAACCAAAGTCTGGCGCATAGATGGTTTTGGTGACTACGGCATTGATGTACAATCCCAGCCCGCCCGCGCTGGAAACCGGTTCTATATCCGCATTCAGGTAATTTTCCACGACCACAATGGTGCCGTTGCTGATGGCTTTGGGCCATGCTTTTTCATTCTCCATCAGGTATTGCAGCATCTGCTGGCGGTTACGGATGGCAGTGATGTCTTTCAATGGCTGGCCAAACAGCGCGCGCAGATATTCGCGGCCGCCTGCGGTAGTGGTGAAATCCAGTTTATGAAACAAAGAGTATTCGGCTTCACGGTTGAAGATCGAAAGATCGAGGTAGGTAGTTTTGTCCAACTCCATGCACAGGCGTTTTTGTGAAATTACAATGAAACAGTCTAACGGGGAAGATGCGGGGTGTAGATTTTTCCATAAAAAAAGCGCCGCCGTTGCCGGGGCGCTCTGTATACGAATGATATGAACTGCTGATTACGCGTTGAACAACAGGCGCTGGCCGCATTGTTGTTCGTTGAAAGTGCCATTTTCATAGGCGAGGTGACCGCTCACGAAAGTATGGGTTACTGCTGCGGGGAAGGCATGCCCTTCGAAGGGGCTCCAGCCGCATTTGTAATAAATGTTCTCTTTGGTAACAGTGCTTTGTGCGTTAAGATCCACGATCACGGCATCGGCCCAGTACCCTTCGCGGAGGTAGCCTCTTTCACGGATACGGAAGCATTCAGCCGGAGCATGGCACATTTTGCGCACCATTTGCTCAATAGTGAAACGGCCTGCCTTCACCTGTTCCAGCATCATGAGCAGACTGTGTTGTACCAGGGGCACGCCGGAGGGAGCCTGCAGGTAAGGCTGTTGTTTTTCTTCCCAGGTGTGTGGCGCATGGTCGGTGGCAATGATATCCAGCTGGTCGTTCAGCAGCCCTTTCCAGAGCGCATCGCGGTGGTGGGGTGCTTTAATGGCAGGGTTGCATTTGATGAGGTTGCCGTATTGCGCATAATCGTCTGCCGTAAACCACAGGTGGTGTACACATACTTCGGAAGTAATGCGCTTCTCGCTCAGGGGAAGCATATTGCTGAACAATTGTAATTCCTTCTCGGTGGAGATATGGAGGATGTGCAGGCGGGAGTTATGCTTCTTGGCAAACTGGATGGCTACCAGCGATGATTCGAAACAGGCTTCTTCATTACGGATCAGCGGATGGTCTGCAGCAGTGAGCTGGTCGCCTTTTGCTTTTTTGAATTCTTCCATATTAGCCCTGATGATCTTCTCATCTTCACAATGCGTGGCGATGAGGAGTTCGGTACCGCCGAAGATCTTTTCGAGGGTGAGGTAGTTATCTACCAGCATATTGCCGGTGGAGGAGCCCATGAATATTTTCACGCCACAAACACGGTCTTTCTTCGCATTGGTTTTCAGTACTTCATCGGGGTTGTCATTGGCAACGCCCATAAAGAAGCTGTAATTGGCGAGGGAGGTGCGGGCGGCTATATCGTATTTCTCTTCGAGGCGCTCCTGTGAGGTAGCTTCGGGCTTGGTATTGGGCATTTCCATGAAGGAAGTGGTTCCACCTGCTACGGCGGCCCGTGCTTCGTGGCGGATGTCGGCCTTATGGGTAAGTCCGGGTTCGCGGAAGTGTACCTGATCATCGATCACGCCGGGCAGCAGGTATTTGCCTTCGCCGTTGATCTCATGACCGGTTTCACCGATTTGAGGCGCTATCTTTTGGATGCGGCCATCGCGGATGAGTACATCGCCAACGGTGGTGGTGCCTTCGTTAACGATGGATATATTCTTGATGATAGTGTTTTGCATGCCGCAAAGGTAAATATTTTACCCTTGCAGATGAATGGAAAACACGATGGTGCGGGTATTGAGCTGGTCCAGTACGCGGGAGTACCGCAGGTTGGGATCTTTCACATGTACGTTGTTCAGGCCATTGCTGATTTTGAACTCGGGGGTGAAGATGAAGGAGGGGAAATAGATCTCGAAACCGGCCCCTACTTCGTAGCCGTAGGCGGTTTTATTGATCTTAACGAGGTCTTCCGCGCGGCGGAGTCCTTTATTGGAGGCAAGGTCATAATCCAGCTTCATGCCGGCGATCGTGTATACGCGGAGGTTGCCGATACGGTCAGATTTGAATTTGATTTGCAGGGGGAAGGAGGCGGTGATGGATTCCACTTTCTTCTCGGTGGCCCTTTCAGGATAGTTTTCTTTGTAATAGAGGTTCTTATTGGCGAAAAACAGTTGCGGGTTGAAGCGGAGATCGAAACGGTGGTTGAAGCGCAGGTTGGCGAGCAAACCTACGTTAAAGCCCATGGTTTTGAGGGGTTCTGCTACCATGATGGAATCCTGGTGCAGGAAAATATCACTGTGCGTAAGGCGCAAATGGCTTTGGTTGACGGCGAGGGTGATGCCGAAATAATAAGGCTTGCTGTCGTGCTCTTCCATATTGAGCTGTGCCCTCGAAGGGAGGGCCGATAGCAGGAATATGGCCAGTGTTAGCGGGTGGCGCAATAAACAGAACAGATCCCGAAGGTGAGCGTTTTGCATGTAACGTCTTGAAAACCAACTTTTTTAAGGATATCGCACATCTCTTTGCCTTGTGGCATCTCTTTCACGGAACTGGGGAGGTAGGAATAGGCAGCCTGGTTGCGGGCTACCATCTTACCGATCAGCGGTGTAATATAACGAAAATAAAAATTGTATAACTGTTTGACCGGGAAAGCCGTCGGGTTGGAGAATTCGAGGATAACTGCCATGCCGCCGGGTTTTACCACCCTGCACATCTCACTAAGGCCCTTTTCCAGGTTCTCGAAGTTCCGTACGCCGAATGCCGCCGTTATGGCATCAAACGTTGCATCAGGAAAACTTATTGTCTCCGAGTCGCCCACATGGAGGGTGATCTTATCGCTGAATCCGGCTTTTTCCACTTTCTGCCGGCCCAGGGCCAGCATACCTTCGGAAATATCTATACCGGTGATCTTGTCTGGTTTGAGCATGCGCTGGGCCATAATAGCCACATCGCCCGTGCCGGTAGCTACGTCCAGTATGGTTTTAGGGGCCAGGGGCTTCAGTTTCCGGAGTGCCACTTTACGCCACCAAACGTCCACGCCAAGGCTCATGAAATGGTTCATGAAGTCATAACGGCCGGCAATATCATTGAACATGCTGGCCATCTGCTCCTTCTTGCTTAATTTTGACCCTTCAAAAGGAACCACTTTCTGTACGTCTTTGCTCGTCATAATGGGAGCAAAGGTAACAGAGGGGCCGCAAATGGAAAAATTATGGTGATCAAATCTGCAGAATACCTTATCAGCAATGTGGACTGGGAAAAATGCCCCCCGGCCGACAAACCCGAGTACGCCTTCATCGGCCGCTCCAATGTCGGCAAATCCAGCCTGATCAACTTGCTGACCAGCCGTGACAAGCTGGCTAAAACTTCCGGAACACCGGGTAAAACGCAGCTGATCAACCACTTTCTTATCAATAACCAATGGTACCTGGTAGATTTGCCGGGGTATGGCTTCGCCAAGGTGTCACAGAGCCAGCGCAAAAGCTGGGAGAGGATGATTGAGGATTATCTCCGTAAAAGAGCCAATCTTATGAATGTGTTTGTACTGGTAGACAGCCGGCATTCTCCCCAGAAGATAGATATTGATTTTGTGAACCAGCTCGGGGAATGGAACATACCGTTCCAGCTGGTGTTCACTAAGGCAGACAAGAGTACGCAGCTGGAAACCAGCCGTAATACGAAAGCATTTCTGAACAAGCTGCGCGAAACCTGGCAGTTCCTGCCCGCAAGCTATGTTACTTCAACGGTGAAAAAGACGGGGCGCGATCAGATACTGGCGTTTATCGACGAAATGAACGCGCGCTTCCAGGGCATCGCCTAATTCACGATTTTGTTGGCACAGGAACTACTGGCGAAGGCTTCCGGCTTGGCCTTGAAGGCGAAGCCCATGCCTAATATGTAGCCCATGGCCTCCCGCAACGCCAGGTTGCTCTTGAACTGCGGATTGGTGTTAATGTCCGCATGTACTTCCATGTCCACATCATAATCGGTAAAGAGGTCGCACAGTTCATATGCGATCTCAATGCTGCGCGCCACTTCTACGAGCATCCGCTCTTTGATGGAATAGACGTCGCGCGTTTTGTCGTTGTGAATGAACATGAAACCGCCGTGCCCTTCCCGGAGGAAAACGATCACGGTAGCAAACTCAGTTTCAAGGCCCTTTACCTGCGAATCGGTACCGATGCAGACTTTTAACCGGTGCCCACGACCGGTTTCCCGGACGATGGCACGCCGCACTTCCTCCTTAATGGGCAGGTGAATAGGTTCACCATTGAATCTTCTCCATTTCATACAGGAATGTTTTAACGGTAAAGTGTAAACGATGTGCCTAGCTGATAGTCTTTGTGCCGGTCTTGTGGGGGTAACGGGATGTAATTGGAATTATCCGAATATACGAAAATAAACTGCAGCAGGGTTTGCTCCGGCAGGGGGCAGCGGGGTTTGGGGAAATCGTGTGGATTATGACAATTGGTTAAAACTGGCCGGTACTCAGCAGTACAAGCGTACATGCTTCCTGCGCAATAATTCCGTTTTCTCGCAGAAGCCGCTCCAGTTCAGGATTCTCCGTTCCGGGATTGAAGATGACCCGCTTCGGTTTGAGGCTGAGGATGTAATCGTAGTACGGCACCTGGTTCATGGGATTAAGGTACAGCGTAACGGTGTCTACACCTTCAAGGGCAGGGTGCTCTTCGATGATGGGCGTATCACCGATTGCACCGGAACGTTTACCGATGGCCGTAACAGGGTGGCCATGCGAATGCAGCCGGTTAACGGCGAGGTATCCATATCGCTGAGGGTTAGGCGAAGCTCCGAGCACCACCGTATGTTTAGGTGTATCCATACTGTAAAGTTAAGGTTCCGGAAGATGGTGCGCAAAAGTTATACCACCCTCCTATACCAGATGATACGCCCTTCGTGGCAATACGCTGATGATTTGCGCAAGCGCATCTTTCAGCTCAGGATACCTGAACACATACCCAGCTTCCAGTATTCTCGTAGGTACCACCCATCTGCTTTTCAGTAACAACTCCGTTTCTGTTCCTATCAGTGCCGCACCCATATGGAGCATCCAGGCGGGGGATGGCAGGCCAAAGTAGTGCCCGCAGGCTTTGCGGATGGCGGTTGTAAAGCCCCTGTTATCTGTAGGGTTGGGGGAGCTGCAGTTGTATACGCCGCTGCACCCCGCATTGTCCATGAAAAACTCCAGCATCCCCGCCACGTCTTTGATATGCACCCAGCTGAACTTCTGCCGCCCGCTGCCCTGATGACCGCCCAGCCCGAATTTTGCCAGGTTCAGGAAAGGCTCCATTACCCCTCCCTGAGATCCCAGCACAATGGCCATGCGGAGAATCACTTTGCGCGTTTGAGGCGTTTCCAGCCGGTTAAACACACTTTCCCAACGCTGGCATACCTGCACGGAGAAGTCACTGTGGTATTCACCGGTATATTCATCCATGGGCCTGTCTTCAGCATGACGGTAGATGGTGGCAGAAGCAGCGTTTACCCACAAGGCAGGCGGCTTTTTGCATAGCTTTACGGCCTCTCCGAGGGCAATGGTACTATTGGTTCTGCTGTCGAATATCTCGTTCCTGTTTTCCGGAGTATACCGGCAGTTCACGCTCTTTCCGGAAAGGTTAAGCAGGAGGTCGGCACCTTCCAGTGCCTGTGCCCAGTTGCCTGCGGTGCGCCCGTCCCAATGCAGGTAAGTGATATTGCCATGCGCCGGGGGCGCCGGCTGTTGCCGGGTCAGTACTACGATGAAGTTGTTCGCTCCCCATTCCTCCACCAGTCCTTTCCCGATAAAACCGGCGCCGCCGGCGATGACAATATTCCTGCTTTTCATGTTATAGTTATTTCTGAAAGTTGTGAAATAATAGGTTATAAGAATCCCCTGCCGGTGACCGTCAAAAAATAATCAGCGGATCACCTTCATAAGGGTGCTGTAGAACCAGTTTTCTTCTGATTTGATAAACGCATTCAGCGCACTGTCTGTCTGATGCGCGAACTTCTGGATGTTCTGCATGGTTTCCCGGAATGCGCGTACCTGTTTGTCTTTCGGGTCGCCCTCTACTTTATTCAGTTGGAGGAGGACTTTCAGGATAGGATCGAGTTCGCGTTTTTTCCGTTCCCGGGCAATGGCGGTGCCCACTTTCCAGATATCTTTCTCAGCGATGAAGAATTCCTTTCTTTCACCGGGTACGAGTACTTTTTCAACGATTCCCCAGTTCATCAGTTCCCGCACGTTCATGTTCACGTTACCGCGGGAGATGTCCAGGCCACCCATAATGTCTTCCGCACTCAAAGGCTCCGGCGCTATCAGCAGCAGCGCGTGAATCTGGGCCATGGTCCGGTTAACACCCCATTGGGCGCCCAGTAATCCCCAGGTCTGGATGAACTGCGCTTTGGCTTCTGGCAATTTCATATTTCAAATGTAGGGCGAGTTTTCGAACTTTCAAAAGTTTTTGAAAATTTATTGAGGGTGGGGGAGCAATACAGTCGTACCGTACCTGCCGGTAAATACCTCCTACTGTACGGAAATCATATTTACTGTTTACTACTATCTTATTTATGGTTTACTGCATGATCATTGAAAGTATACTTTGGGGTATATTAAGGGATACAATATCGTATACAGGCCGCTACTGCATTAGGTTTCCTCCCGTTAGGTACCCATTAAGTACCCTTTATCCCTTCTTTATCTACGGAGTAACCACGGATTAACCTACTACTAATTTCCAGTTTAAACCCGTTCTGAAATGGAGAGAGTACGTGGGATTCACCCATAAAAAAAAGCGCCTCCCCGGGTGGGGAGGCGCTATATGGCAGTTAAGTTTGTGTCTGGTTATACCAGCATGTTCACCGGGTTCTCGAGGAAGCTCTTCACGGTTACGAGGAAGCGTGCACCTACAGCACCATCCACCGTGCGGTGGTCGCAGCTGAGGGTAACTTTCATCACGTTCGTGGTTTTGAACTGTCCTTTTTCAGCGATCACGATCTCCTTGATGGCTCCAACAGCGAGGATGGCGGAATCAGGGGAGTTGATGATGGCGGTGAACTGCTCGATGCCCATCATACCCAGGTTGGATACCGTGAAGGTATTACCTGCGTAATCGTTAGGCTGGAGTTTCTTGTTCTTCGCTTTGTCGTTGAGGGTTTTGGTCTCAGCGGCGATCTGCGAGAAGCTTTTCTGGTCTGCGAAGCGGATCACAGGTACGATCAGCCCTTCTTCCACAGCTACGGCGGAGCCGATGTGGATGTGCTGGTTATAACGGATCACGTCGCCTCTCCAGCTGCTGTTCACATCAGGATGCAGGCGGAGGGCCATAGCACAGGCCTTGATCACCATATCGTTGAAGGAAACTTTTGCGGGGGAGATTTTATTGATGGCTTCGCGGGCTGTCATAGCATTGTCCATGTTGATTTCCATGGTCAGGTAGAAGTGCGGTGCCTGGAACTTGCTTTCGGTGAGGCGGCGGGCAATAGCCTTACGCATCTGGCTTACCGGTACTTCGTTGAAGCTTTCCTGGCCAACGGGGGCGAAGGCAGCTACCTGCGGAGCGGGAGCACCTGCTGCAGGAGCAGTGGCCGGAGCAGCAGCGGGAGCCGCTTTACCGGGTACGAAATTGTCCACATCGCGTTTCACGATACGGCCATTATCGCCGGAACCGGGTACCTGGTTGATATCAATTCCTTTATCTTCAGCGAGTTTACGGGCAAGGGGAGAAGCTTTTATACGGCCGTCGGCAGAAGCGTTGGCAGCGGCAGGCTCGGCAGATGCTGCGGCTGCAGCGGGAGCAGCTTCAGGTTGTGCAGCAGCGGGAGCTGCGGTGCCTCCTGCCGTTTCTGCGGCGAGAATGGCGTCCACATTGGTGCCTTTCTTGCCTACAATGGCGATGATGCCATTTACTTTAGCCACCTGGCCTTCGGGGATACCAACGTGCAGCAGGGTGCCGTCTGCATATCCGATCACTTCCATGGTTGCCTTATCGGTTTCCACTTCTGCGAGAACGTCATCAGATTTCACGGTGTCGCCCACTTTTTTATTCCATGCCACGATCTTTCCTTCGGTCATGGTATCGCTCAGGAGCGGCATGCGGATCACGGTTGCATCTTTCAGTGCAGCTTCCAGCGCGCCTTTGTCTACAGCAGGAGCTGCTGCAGCTGCGGGAGCGGCTTCGGCTTTAGGGGCAGGAGCAGCGGCGGCAGGAGTGGCTTTCGCACCTCCGTTACCATCGAGGAGCGACTTAAAGTCTTCCCCGGGCTTACCAACAATGGCGATGATCTCATTCACCTTTGCAGCTTTGCCTTTTTCCACACCAATATATAAAATGGTGCCATCCACATAGGGCATAACCTCCATGGTGGCCTTGTCGGTTTCCACTTCAGCAATAACATCGTCCGATTTAACGGTATCGCCTACCTTTTTATGCCATTCCGCAATCACCCCTTCTGTCATCGTATCACTTAAAAGGGGCATTCTGATAACTTCTGCCATAGTGTTTCTTCGAAATTTTGCCCAAACCTACAAGTTTTTGCGCAGAAACGCAAAGGATGCAGTGTAAGGGAGTTTAAAAATAGTCGTTCCTGAATGGAATAGTATATTAAAAATCCAGCTCCATGTTGAGCCGGTCTCTCAGATCCTTTACCAGCGGGTATTTTTCCATCATCCGTACAAATTGTTCCTTGCTGGAGAGGGGAACAGGGCCGGTATCCACTTCGGCCTGGCGGGATTCGTCGAGCGCAAGGGTCAGCACCAGGTCTTTATTCCGGAATTTCTGTTTGAAGAACTCGGATATTTCGAGCTTTTCTTCTTCCATAAACCGGTACTGCACGATGTTTCTGCTGGTGATCCTGATTTCTTCGGCGCTCATCAGTTCCGTTTGGGCCAGCTGCAGGTTACCTACCACGGTCATTTTATTGGCCTGGCGGAACCGGTCAATAAACTCGTCCCAATAAACGGCTACGGCCCCTGCGGTGAGGGGGATAGATTCTTTGGGAACCTCGGCCTTTTGCTGCTGTTTGGCGGCAAGGGCTTCCTTCATGGCGGCCAGGCCGGTTAGTTTAGGTGTAGCACCGCCGCCTGTTGCAGGGGCTGCCGGCCTTGGTGCGCTCCCTGTAGTACCTGACGCAGGCACGGGTGCCGTTTGTACAGGAGGGGGAACGGGAGCAGGCTTCGGCTGTACCGGAGCGGGTGCGCTGGCCTGTGCAGGCTGGGGCGCACCTGATTCTATGGTAAGCCGCGGTTCGGGCGGCGTAATTGTTTTACTGGTAGCGGGTTTGCCGTAGATCGGCGTGGGGAGGGGCACCCTCAGGCGCTGTGGAGTGCCTTCAGGAATCAAGTTTTTTTTACCACTTCGCCCGTCTGCTCATTGCTGACAAGCGTTACTGCCTGTTGTAGGTAGCACAGCCGGATAAGGGCCATTTCCACATGGAGGCGCTTGTTGCGGGCCATCCGGTACCCTATCTCGGTATCATTCAGCAACTGCAGGGCCGTAACGAGGAAAGGCGCACTGAGGCGGCCGCTCATTTGCTTGTAACGGTCTTTCAGATTGGTGCTTACTTCCATGAGGTGCAGCACCTTATCATCTTTGCAAACCAACAGGTTACGCAGGAATTCGGCGAGGCCGCCAAGGAAGTTATCGCCTTCGAATCCTTTCTGCAGGATTTCGTCGAATATGAGGAGGGAGCCTGCTATATCCTGCACAAGTACGCCTTCCATGATCCGGAAGAAGTAGTCGTAATCGAGGATATTGAGGTGTTCAAGGGTATTTTGATAGGTCAGCTGTCCACCCGTAAAGCTCACGATCTTATCGAGGGTGCTGAGGGAGTCGCGCATACACCCGTCGGTTTTCTGGGCAATGAGGTGCAGGGCATCCGGCTCGGCGGAGAGGTGCTCCTTGGAAACGATTCCCTGCAGGTGGTCTACCGTATCCTGGATGGTGATGCGGCGGAAGTCGAAGATCTGGCACCGGGAAAGGATGGTGGGGAGGATCTTATGTTTTTCTGTGGTGGCGAGGATGAAGATGGCATATGAGGGCGGCTCTTCCAGCGTTTTGAGGAACGCGTTAAAGGCCGATGAGCTGAGCATGTGCACCTCATCTATGATATATATCTTGTATTTACCGGCCTGTGGGGCAAAGCGCACCTGGTCTACCAGGGTCCGGATATCATCTACAGAGTTATTGGAAGCGGCATCCAGCTCATGGATATTAAAAGAGGCGCCATCGTTGAAAGTACGGCAGGAGTCGCACTGGTCGCAGGCTTCCCCATCGGGCTGGAGGTTTTCGCAGTTGATGGTTTTAGCGAGGATCCTGGCGCAGGTAGTTTTACCCACCCCTCTGGGTCCGCAAAACAGGAATGCATGCGCCAGCTGATTATTGCGGATGGCGTTTTTAAGGGTAGTGGTGATGTGGGCTTGCCCAACCACCGTAGAGAAGTTCTGCGGGCGGTATTTCCGGGCCGATACAATAAAATTTTCCATGATGGGAGTCGCTCCTTTCCAAAAGCCGAAAGTAACGCAAAAAATAAGAAGTAAAAAGTTGTAAAACGAAAACCGGCCATAGCGGCCGGTTTGAAAGAATTATGGAAGTAAAGGGTGCCGGTGGAATTCCCGTTGCCGGTCGAACAGGTAGCGGTAAGTGGTGAGCTTCCGGCTATGGAAGCCTCCCAGGCTCTCGGCTACGTTCAGCATTTTGGGGTTCCAGTCGCCCACCCATTGCATTTCGTAATGGTCGTACCGCTTCCGGGGCTGGATGACCTTGGCACCTTCCACGATCATATAGGAGTCTACGCCCTTACCCTGAAACTCGGGTACCACGCCAAATACGATGCCTGTGAACTTGCGGCAGGACCCTGTCATTTTCAGCCACAGGAACTGCAGCTTCTGCAGCAGGCCGAATTTGCCATGCATATGCTTGAAATACTGGTTGAGGTCTGGCAGGTTGATCCAGCAGGCTATTGGTTCATCGTGGTGATACACGAACCAGATCACTTCCTCGTCCATCACCGGTTTCATTTTCTTAAAGAGGATCACCGCCTGTTCCTTACTCATTTCCTTATTCCCCCCATGCCCGGCCCAGGCTCTGTTGTATACGGACACGAAATCGCCGGCGTACTTCTCCAGCTGGTCTTTTGTAAGGTGCCGGGCGGAGTATGCCGGGTCTGCCGCTATATTGGCGTGGCGGGTATGGAACTTGTCCCGGAGTATCACCTGAACGTGCAGCCCGAAGCAGATCTGGTGGAAGAACGGGCGGAAGCCGTAAGATTCGAAGAGGGTTTGGTAAAAGGGCGGATTATAGTTCATGCCGAAGGGCGGTTCCTTATATCCTTCTACCTGGAGGCCCCACCAGCGGTCACGGTCTCCGAAATTAATGGGACCGTCCATCGCTTCCATTCCTCTTTCCGCCAGCCAGGCCCTGGCTGTGTCGAAAAGGAGGTGGGCGGCTGCCTGATCGTTGATACAGTCGAAAAAGCCACAGCCTCCCACAGGGAATTCGTCGCCCATCGTCTTGTACCTTTTATTGACAAAAGCGGCTATACGGCCCGTGAGCCTGCCAGATTCGTCTTGCATCACCCATCGGGCACATTCCCCGAATCGGAATGTTTTATTCTTCTTCGGGTCAAAGATATCTTCAATGTCTTTGTCCAGTGGTTGTATCCAACCTTCCTTGTCCTTATTCAGCACTACGTGCACCTGTAGGAACGCCCGGGCTGTTTTTTCGTCGTTTACCGGAATAATTTTCATCTGGGCCATGGGTGCAAAAATAAATTATAATAGAATCCGTTATTCATCCGGGCAAATTTTTGATGAGCAAACCGGCGAAAATGGCATTCGTCCCATTCAAATTACCTTTGGAAATGCAAAGTATTCCCTTTACAACAATTAACGTTTCGTTTAGCTTTCCCCGATTATTTTTATGGAATAATTGAGCCAGTGCATCCCGTTATAGCCGCCACCCGGGCGGTTGCGCATTTGATACCTGAAACTATAGCTTTTTATATACCCTTGACTCATACTACACACGCACCGTTATGCTAAAGAAAAAATGGTGGCTATTCGCCGCACTGTTTATTGTTTGTGCCTTGATAGGCTTCTTCGTATTCGGCAAAAAGGCCGAAGGCCCCGGCGCCCGTGCTACCGTAAAAAAGGATATGTTCCGGGATGTAGTGGCCAGTCCGGGTGAACTGATGGCCGAGAACACCGTGTACATTCAGGCGCCGCCCCTGCAATCGAATCAGATATATGAAGAGGTGAAGATACAGGATATGGTGGCAGAAGGCATCACTGTGAAAGAAGGCGATTACATCGCCACGCTTGACCCGGCTGTGGTTAACAAAAAGATTGGTGATGTTCGTATGGAGCTGGACAGGGCATTAACCACACTGTCTCAAACCGCGCTCGATACCACGCTGCAGCTCCGCGAATCGCGGGATGCCATTACCAATATGGTGTTTTCGCTGGAACAAAAGCAGATTGCCCTGCAGCTTAGTAAATACGAACCTCCCGCCACCATCCGCCAGGCAGAGCTGGACCTTGAAAAGGCGAAGCGTGACCTCGATCAGCTGGAAGAGAAGCATAAGATCAAAGAACGGCAAAGCGTTGCCAAGCTGGAACAGGCGAACCGCGATGTGGCGCGCCATCAGAGTAACCTCAGTAACCTGGAAGACCTGAAAGGTAAGTTCACCATTAAAGCACCCAAAAACGGATTGCTGGTGTATGTAAACGACTGGTCGCAGGGCGGGAAAAAGAAATCCGGCTCCTCCATCCGCAGCTGGGACCCCAACCTCGCCATGCTGCCCGACCTCTCCAGCATGCTTTCCAAAACATACATCAACGAAGTAGATATCAGTAAGATCAAGAAAGGGCAAACCGTGGCCATGGGACTCGATGCTTTTCCTGAAGTGAAACTCTCCGGCATCGTTACCTCCGTTGCCAACATCGGAGAAAACAGGCCGGGTTCCAATGCAAAGGTGTTTGAGGTTATGATAAAGCTGGAGAAGGTGGACTCAATCCTCAAACCCGGCATGACCACCTCCAATAATATCCTCATCAATCAAATCCCCGACAAGCTTACCATTCCACTGGAAAGCGTGTTCAGCGAAAAGTCGCAAAGCTATGTCTACATCCGCCGCGGTAGTACCATCGAGAAACGGGAAGTGAAGCTGGGTAAGAGTAATGACGAAGTAGTGATCGTGGAAAAAGGCCTTGCTGCAGGCGATGAAGTTTTCATGTCGGAGCCGGCATCAGGAAAGGAACAAAAGATCATACCCATTAAATAACCCCATCAAATCCGCCACACATGCAGCCATTATGGGGTACCCGTAATTCCAACAACCTGCGCATAGCGCTGGACTCTCTCGTGGCCAACCGGCTGCGATCCTTCCTCACCGCGTTAGGCATCATCTTCGGTGTAGGCGCTGTGATTGCCATGCTGGCCATAGGCCGGGGCGCCAAGGAAGAGATTATGAACCAGATGAAACTGGTCGGGGTCAATAACATCGTCATCAAGCCCGTCACAGAAAAAAAGGAAGAAGAAGAAAAGGAAGGGACAGAGGAGAAGAAAGCCGGTGGACAGGAAAAGAAAGCCAAATTCTCCAAAGGTCTCAGCCTGGCCGATGCGCATTCCATTCTGAAAATGGTGCCCACCGTGGAAGCTATCAGTGCAGAGATGATCCTTGAGCAGGATGTGATATATCAAAGCAAAAGCAAGAAACTCAAAACGGTGGGCGTGGAGCCTTCGTTTTTTTCACTGAGTAATATCGGACTGGCAGAAGGCCGCATGTTCAATGAGCAGCAACTCGCCACCGGCGATGGTGTGTGTATCATCGGCGCCGGCGTGAAGCGGAAATTCTTCCTCTCAGAAGATCCGATAGGGAAAGATATCAAGTGCGGGCAGCAATGGCTTAGGGTGATAGGAGTAACCGACGAAAAGCTCATCAGCAGCGCCACCAAAGAGAACCTTGGTATCCGCGACTACAATATGGATGTATACATTCCTATCCAGACAGCGCTGGTCCGTTACCGTAATCCTGCTTTCAAGATATCGCAAAACCGATGGGGTGGGGATGATAGTCCGGAGCCTACGCATCAGCTGGATCAGCTGATCGTGAAGGTCCGTGATCCGGAGCTGCTCACTGAGTCTGCCGGTATCATCAACCGCATGCTGAAGAGGAGGCACTCCGAAGTGGAGGATTTTGAAGTGTCGATCCCGGAGCAACTGCTGAAGCAGCAGCAGAAAACGAAAGACGTTTTTAACATCGTACTGAGCGCCATTGCAGGCATTTCGCTGCTGGTAGGCGGTATCGGTATCATGAACATCATGTTGGCTTCCGTACTGGAGCGTACCAAAGAGATCGGTATCCGCATGGCACTGGGCGCTCAGAAGAGTGACATCGTTATGCAGTTCCTCTTCGAAGCGGTGCTGATCAGTCTTTGCGGCGGTATCATCGGCATCCTGCTCGGTGTGGCCGGCGCTTATTTTGTGGATAAGGTGGCAGATATCAAAACCATCATTTCCGCTATTTCCATCCTGTTATCCTTTGTGCTGGCATCTTCCGTGGGACTGATCTTCGGGATCTCCCCCGCGCGGAAGGCTGCCAATCAGAACCCTATAGAATGTTTACGCCATGCTTAAAAAGTCGATGCTGGCCGCAGTAATTGCGGCCGCCTTAATACCCGGAACATCCCATGCCCAGCAAAAACTGAATCTGAAGGATGTGGTTTCGATGGCACAACGCAACTCGCCATCTTACTACCGCGCACAAAGCCGTGCCCTCAATTCCCTGTATGCTTTCCGCTTTTTCCGGTCCGGACAAATGCCGCAGCTGGTGCTGAACTTCAATAACAGCAGCAGTCCTTTCGGGGAAACAGTGGAAGTGCTGCAGCCCGACGGGAAGATAGAATACATCCGCCGCAAAACTTCCAATACCTCACTGGGCCTTGGATTGCGGCAGAATGTACCCTGGACGGGCGGTAACTTCTCCGTACGATCGGATCTCAGCCGGTTCGATGTATTCGGGGACCTTTCCTCCCAGAACTATCTGGCCACACCGTTTTCCATCAACTATAACCAGCCGTCTATCGTTTATAACCCTTACCGCTGGGAGCGGATGATCGCACCCATTGCCTATGATGAAAGCAAGCGGCAATATGTGGAAGACCTCGAAGTGGTGGGGCTGGACGGTGCATCGTATTTCTTCGCCGCCCTTAGTGCACAGGTACAGGTGAAGATCTATCAGCAAAACGTGGATAATACCGATACGCTGTATAAGATTTCCAAAGGCCGCTTCGACCTGGGGAAGATAGCGGAGAACGAACTGCTGCAGATAGAACTGAGCCTCCTGAACGCCCGCAATACACTGGAGCAGTATACCCTGCAGCAGGAAATGGCGTACCAGGAACTGAAGCGCTTTCTCAATATGCCCAAAGATGCGGATATCCGGCTGGATCTGCCGGATGCGGTACCCCAGTTCGATGTGCCGCTGGATAAAGCAGTGGCTGAAGCCAGCAGCAACCGCCAGAGTGTGCTGGAATTCCGCCGCAGACGGTTGGAGGCAAACAGAGATGTGGCGCAGGCAAAGGCTTACAGCGGATATGAATTTAACCTGCAGGCGCAATTAGGACAACGTAATAACGACGAGAAACTGCGGAAGGCTTACTCCGGCGGGGAGGTGCAGCAAAACCTCAGTGTGGGTGTAGGAATCCCTATTATGGACTGGGGCCGCGCCAAATACCGTGTACGCCAGGCAAAAGCTAACCGCGACCTTATTGAGATAGACGTGCAGCAGGAAGAAAGGAAGTTTGAGCAGGAGGTATTCCTCCAGACCCAGCAGTTCAATATTCAGAAGCGTGTACTCTCCAGCGCAGCCAAAGCGGATACCATTGCCCGCCTTCGCTATGAGATCACCAAGCAGCGCTACCTGATCGGCAAAATCAGCATCACGGATCTTAACCTTGCCCAGCAGGAGAAAGATCAGGCTACGCAATCGTTTATCAGTGCCCTTCGGAACTTCTGGAACAATTACTACACCGTGCGCCGCCTGACGCTGTATGATTTTGAGAAGCAGGAGAAGATCAGGTACGAATTCGACGAAAAGTAAAACGGAACCATACACTTATCCATGCCGGATTTTCGACAGCCGAAATCCGGCATTATTTTTTCTGTAAGAGGCAGTATGCGCCCAAACTGGATCATGATCGCTGCTTTATCCGTGCTGGCCGTGGCCCTGGGGATTAAATCCTGCCACGACCATAACCGCTCCCGCCAATTACTACGGGTGAATGCCGGGCTCATCCGCGAGAACAAAGAACTGAAAGACAAGCTGCAGCTCAGCAGCCGCACTACCCAACAGATTGCCGACAGAAAAGATATGCAGCTGCAAATGCAGGCTACCTTCGTAGACCGCCGTGAATACTTCCGGCGCAACTGGAAGCAATACATCACCCTGCACACGGGCGATTACAAAACCGGGTTCCTGGGTGGAATAAAGAACCTGGAGATTACCTTGAGGAACCAGACGGAGTTTCCCATAGACAATGCCGTGGTAATGGTAGAGTACCTCCGGGGCAACGGCGGGGTTTTCAAATCAGAGCCTTACACCATCCATAATATCCCCGAAAAAGGATCGCGCACCATTCAGGCGAGCAATTCCCGTAAAGGCACGAAAGTGAACATCCGGCTCATGAGCGTAACCAGCCAGCCCATGAACTTCTGCTGGTCGGCAGATAAACGGACGCTCCCGGGAGATGAAGATCCCTGGGCCTGTGTACCCAGGGCCAAACCAGCGGATTCTCTCCCTAAGTAATCATTCTGAAGCATAAATAAGAAAGGAGGCCTCCAACCGGGGCCTCCTTTCCTGTATTACAATAAATTGTATCAGCGTTTGCTTTTCAGTTCCACTTTCCCGAACTCGGAGCCATCATCTTTCAGCATCACCAGCTTCAGGTCTTTCTCCGTGGCTTTTACTTTGATGAGGGTGCGGTTGCCATCTTTGGGCCCGCCACCGATCACGATCGGGTAAGAGTGCTGGCCTTTTACCGGCTGGTGGATGCCCATTCTATGGGTGTGCCCGGCGATGAAGAGGTCGATACCTGCTTTCTCGAAGGTATCTCCGAACATTTCACGGCAATGCATGGTCCCGTGCCAGTCGCCCGAGTAATAATGCGGTATATGCATCATTACCACCCGGAACTTCGCTTTTCTGAATGCCGGGGAGGCAACGATCCTTTTCAGGTTCTCTGCCTGTTCGCGGCGGTATTCGTCGAAGTTCACGATGCCTGCGTAAACGGGGTGGTCGTCCGGTTTATCTTCCCCGGTATCGAGTACGGTGAAGTGAACAGGACCCCAGGTGCGGTCGAAAACGTACTCGCCATCGAAGTAATTGGCCAGCTCACGGCGGTATTTGCCACGGGTTTCGTGGTTGCCGCGGGTGAATATGAAGGGTTTGGAGGAAGCGAAGGCTTTGCCTGCAGGGGCAAGGAGGTGGTCGATGATCTGCTTCTCATCTTCCTGGTAATCAAACACATCACCGTTAAAGAACACAAAGTCGTAGGGGTCTTTGTTCAGTCCGGTCAGGTGGGGGATGGATTCCGGGCGGTCGTGTATATCGTTCATTACCAGCCACGATACTTCGGCGGGCTTGAGGGCCGGGGTGGTGAAGGTGAAGATCTCTGACGTGATGGTGTCGCCATAGGTGAGTTTATACGGCCTGAACTCCGCAATCTCTTTTGAGTGTACCCGGTAATGGTAGGTGGTGCCGGGTTTGAGTCTGGAGAGGCGGATGCGGTGGAGGTTGTTGTAGGAATCTACGATACCTGCGCTGGCGTGGCGGGCGGTGGAGCCAAGGGCTTCCGTTTCACCGTATTCCACCCAGCTGTAGGTAGGCTTGTTGCTGAGCCACATCACCGTCATGCCGTCGGGCATGGGGTGCTGGAGGTAAGGTTGGCAGAGGAAGGCATGTTCCCCGGGAGCGGGGGCTTCATTTGCCGGTGTGGCAGCCATGGCAGTTGCGGCGGTGAGGGCACCGGGAGTAAGGGCGGCAGCGCCGAACAGACCGGCTTTTGTCAGATTGCCGAGGAATTTCCTGCGTGGAAGGGTAGGCTTATCATTATGCATGCGTAAAGAGTATTATGGCCTTAAAAATAAGTTGCACCTTTGGGAAATGCCAACTTATTGAGTGTAATTAATATATATTTGTTTCCTCCGCGTGAAAACTGACGAAAATCAGCCTAAATCAAATTCCCGGAATTTTGGGTTTTCAGGCTTCAATGATTACCTTTGCGCGAAATTTTGCATTAGCACATTTTACTTGCGTACTATAAACAACTAACAAATATGCCTAATACAGGTAAGATCAAACAAATCATCGGTCCCGTTGTGGACGTGCATTTTGAAGGAAAATTGCCGGAAATTTACAACGCGCTTGAGCTCACCCGTGAAAACGGCCAGAAGGTGATTCTGGAGGTTCAGCAGCACCTGGGTGAAGACAGCGTTCGCACCGTAGCCATGGATTCTACCGAGGGTCTGGTACGCGGTATGGCAGTGTCTGACAAAGGTGCTCCCATCAAGATGCCAACCGGTGATGCCATTAAAGGCCGTTTGTTCAACGTGGTGGGCGAGGCTATCGATGGTCTCGGCCAGCTGGACGCTACCAATGGCGCCCCGATCCACCGGATGCCTCCCCGTTTTGAGGACCTGGCAACCGACACCGAAGTGCTGTTTACCGGTATCAAGGTAATTGACCTGATCGAGCCTTATGCAAAAGGTGGTAAAATTGGTCTGTTCGGTGGTGCGGGTGTAGGTAAAACCGTACTGATCCAGGAGCTGATCAACAACATCGCGAAAGGTCACGCCGGTCTCTCCGTATTTGCCGGTGTAGGTGAGCGTACCCGTGAAGGGAACGATCTGATGCGTGAGATGATCGAAGCCAACATCGTTCGCTACGGTGATAAATTTAAAGAATCTATGGAACACGGCGGCTGGGACCTCTCCGCTGTTGACCAGAACGAACTGAAGAACTCACAGGCCACCTTCGTGTTCGGCCAGATGAACGAACCTCCCGGAGCACGTGCCCGTGTGGCCCTCTCCGGCCTCACCATGGCGGAATACTTCCGTGATGGCGACGGCACTGCAGGCAGCGGTCGTGACATCCTGTTCTTCGTAGATAATATCTTCCGTTTCACTCAGGCAGGTTCCGAAGTATCCGCACTGCTGGGCCGTATGCCCTCTGCAGTAGGTTACCAGCCTACCCTGGCCACTGAAATGGGCCTGATGCAGGAACGTATCACATCCACTAAAAACGGTTCCATTACCTCCGTACAGGCGGTATATGTACCTGCGGATGACTTGACTGACCCTGCTCCGGCTACTACCTTCTCCCACCTTGACGCTACTACGGTACTTTCCCGTAAAATCGCGGATAAGGGTATCTATCCCGCTGTGGATCCCCTGGATTCTACCAGCCGTATCCTTTCCCCTTCAGTTGTTGGTGAATCTCACTACAACACCGCACAACGCGTGAAAATGATCCTCCAGCGCTATAAAGAACTGCAGGACATCATCGCGATCCTGGGTATGGATGAGCTGAGCGACGATGATAAACTGACGGTATCCCGCGCTCGTCGTGTGGAACGTTTCCTTTCCCAGCCCTTCCACGTAGCAGAGCAGTTCACCGGTCTGAAAGGCGTACTGGTTCCCATCGAGGAAACCATCCGCGGCTTCAACATGATCATGGACGGCGAAGTGGATGAGTATCCGGAAGCTGCCTTCAACCTGGTAGGTACGATCGACGATGCCATCGAAAAAGGCAAGAAACTGCTTGCGGCTGCTACTAAATAAGGGCCGACATCACTAAACCGATTAACATGTTATTGGAAATATTAACACCGGAAAAAAAGCTGTACACAGGAGAAGTATACGGCATCCAGCTGCCGGGCGTAGACGGGTCTTTCGAAGTATTGGACCGCCACGCTCCACTGATTGCCGCCCTGGGTAAAGGCAAAATGAAGGTGCTGAAAGATAAGAGCCATGCGGATCACTACTCCATCGAGGGCGGGTTCGTAGAAGTGCTGAATAACAAGGCGACGGTGCTGGTAGAAGGCGCCACCGCCCAGTAATTCTCAAAGGTTATACATTATAAAGCCGGGCAGTGATGCCCGGCTTTTTTTATGGAATCAGTTGAGTGAGGGATCGATCGGGAAGTTAGCCATCAGGGCGAAATTGTTACCCAGCTTCTGGAGGGATTGTTTCCAGATCTCCTCTTCATTGCCATTGAAAAGCAGGGGAGGGTTGATGCGGGAGAGTATCCAGCTCTTCTCGTTCAGCTCGCCTTCCAGCTGGCCGCTGGCCCATCCGGAGTAACCGATGAAGAATTTGATTTTCTGCATATCCAGCTCTCCGCGGTTAATAAGTTCCACCACGGTAGCGAAGTCGCTTCCCCAGTAAAGACCTGGGAAAACCTCGAACCCGCCTTCTATCAGGTCGGGCAGCTGGTGAATGAAATGAACGGTGTCGAGTTGAACCGGACCGCCGAAAAAGACAGGTATATTGGGAGTTACCACGGCGGGGATGAGCTCATCCAGTTTATGATCGAACGGGCGGTTTACCACGAAGCCAAAGCTGCCTTCTTCCTGATGTTCACAAAGCAAAATCACCGTTCTGGCGAAATTCGGATCTTTCAGGAAGGGGTCCGCAATCAGCAATATTCCAGGCGCAAGTTGTTCCATACCTTATTCCTTAAGCTCTAACCAAATTTAACCAACTCCGGCCAACTATCGGCAATTGGCAGCCTGTTTTTTGATGGAAAGTGTTGAGCGCGACGCAATATGCCCGGTTTTTGTCGCGTCTGCCATTCCTGCATTCCATTGCAGGGTGGTATTTTTGAGATAACAAAACCCACAATACCCATGGCAAAAACAAACTTTCAAACTGTAGATGAATACATCGCTACTTTCAGTGATGCAGATCAGGCCGCGCTCACTAAGATCCGTAAAGCTATACGTAAGGCAGCACCCAATGCGGAGGAGGTAATCAGTTACCAGATACCCGCTTACAAGGAAATTGGGTATGTGATCTATTTTTCCGGTTTTAAGGAGCATTATTCCCTGGCCTTCCCGCCCCCTTTCACCGTATTTACCGCATTTGCCAAAGAGCTGGCAGGCTACCAGCAATCTAAAAGTGTGGTACAGCTGCCTAAAAGCGAGCCCCTCCCGCTGGAGCTGATAGCCCGCATGGTGAAGTTCCGTCTGGATGAGCAGAAGGCTACCCCACAGAAAGCTAAGCCTGCAAAGAAAGCTGCGGCTAAAGAAAAGTCAACTGCAAAGCCTGCTGTTAAAGCAAAGGCTGCCACAAAAGGTAAAGCTGCAGGTTCTGCCAAGGCATAAAACCGGTACAGAGAACTTCTGTCATTCACTATCTTCCGGATGATTTTGCCGGGGATGATGAGGCGGCTTGCGAAGGGCGTTTTGAAGCTTTTCGTGATGATATTCGATCACACTTCTATCTGCAGTCATTTGCTTGCGTTGCAGATAGGCGGCGTGAGATTCGCTGATATTTTCCCGCCCGGCAGCTATCTGGATGCTCTTTTTTACGTAGCTTTTTCGTATCCAGATCTTTATGTTAGTTATCCATTCAACCAGCATGTTGAATATATATACAGGCAGCAGGGTTTTATGAGAGCGGAGCAGACCGGGGACATATAAATGAGCCAGGCAGGCGGACCTGCACGGGATGCCTCCAGCTTCTCATGATAGTACAACAATGACATTCCGCTGAGGATACCGCATATAGTAGCAGCCAGCCTCAATTTGAATTCATTGGGCGATTCAGGGCTAATAAACAATGGATAACGGGTTTAGTGTTTCTGTAATCTTTTCAGGCGCATATAGTAATACTGAACGTTGATCTCATGCTGGATTTCCCTTGCCTTCTCAATCAATTCCGGAGAATTTTTCCTGTGTACATACAGCCTGGCCTTTTTCCCGGAATATGGCCCGGTGAATTCCCTCATGCTATCCGGATGCCGGTATACTATAGCATCATATAACCCCCGAGGGATTATCTCTCCTAGATATATCAAAACCCAGCCCCAGAAAAAGTATAGACAGATAAGTGCCGCTGTTACGAAAATCAGATGATCCATAAGTGGTTTTTTGATGAGGCGCTCAATTTAATGAGGAAATCAACGCAAAAAATACCGCCTCCGAATTCCGGAGATCGCTTTGCTCCAATTTGAGGCTTTAATAGCGGGTATATACTCCCTAAAGCCTTCAGTAGCCTTATTTCCTTCTGATTTTCCATGTATCACAGAATCTCCGAAAATCGGGGATATTCTCACCCTGTGCTACGGCAGTTTTTCCACAGTTTCCACAATTTGGTAATGTGTTGGGCAATACATCGTCCTCCTCCCGCGTTATCTCTTGCGGCAGAACAAAAAGGGGGCACGGAATCGTAAGGATTCCATACTGCTGTTTTACAATAAGTTATAATGGAAATTTGAAGCAATAAAAAAAGGGACCTAGACAGATCCCTTACCATTTTATCAACCAAAATCTAAATCGCTTATGGAACGAATCCACGTCGATGTATGTAGAAAGTTTATTCGCTTCTTTGTGTTGTAATCCAGTAGCAAATTTAGTACCAGATCACAGAACAAAGGTATGTAAAGTACACCTAATAACCGCGCAATTTCCCCGTTAAAATTACGTTAAAGTGATGTTTTTTAACAGCAGTGCCCCCCATTGTACTATAGACCCCTATAATTTTGTATCACAGTTGCTATAGCAATTACCGTTACAAGGGAGTTTTTTACCTATATTTATCGTTTCATAGCTTATCAGAATGTTGCCGTTAAAAAAGATATTTCCTGTCATAATTTCACTGATTACACTCTCGCTTCTGGGTATCATTTACATACAGTTTAGCTGGATTCGTAATGCAGCCCACATCAAGAAGGAAGAGAAAGAACAGAAGATGACTGAAGCCGTCCTCGCCGCTGGTAATGAGCTGCTCAGCCGTTCTCTCACGCCTGTTACACGCATACAGATCGACCGGAATAAAGACGGTGTTGCTGCCGGCAGGCTTTCGCTCGATCCCTTGTCTGATAACTTCATCAAACCACTTATTCCCATCTCCGCGCAGGTAGACGTAAATGAAGTTTCTTCCGTACTCCGCAAAGCGATGAAGGAACGGAAACTGGATACCCTTTTTGAGTTCGGTATCGAATCTGGTATAGAATCAGGCACTCAATACAGAACCAGCATCCAGCTTGCCTCCCGCCACTTTGTGGAACGCCTCCGCCGCCGGGAAATGGATTCCGCGTTATACCAGGAAATCATTGTGCCGCTTGCAGAAAACTTTGCTTCTCCCACCATGGAAGTGCTCCACGTTTTTGTACCGCAAAGCAGCCTTACCGTCTTCAAATCCCTCGGGTGGATGATCTTCGGCAGCATCCTGTTCACCATCATTATCGTGACGGCTTTCGCACTTACCATACGCACCATGCTGGGCCAGAAAAAGCTCTCAGAAATCAAGAGCGATTTCATCAATAACATGACCCACGAACTCAAAACTCCACTGGCCACTATCTCACTTGCGATAGACGCCATCGGCAACGAGCGCGTCATGGAAAACAAAGAGAAGATCCGCTACTTCTCCGGTATCATCAAAGAGGAAAACAAGCGCATGAACAAACAGGTGGAGTCCATCCTACAGTCTGCCCTCATGGAAAAAGAAGAACTTTCCCTCAACCTGCAACCTATCGACGTTCACCAGCTCATCACACATACCATCGATAACCTCCGCCTGCAGCTCGATGGAAAGAACGGGCGCGTGGATCTTCAGCTGAACGCCATCCAGCCTATTCTTAAAGCAGACGAAGTGCATTTCTCCAACCTGATCTTCAACCTGCTCGACAATGCTATCAAGTATTCGAAAGACAATCTGGAGATCCGCATCACCACCTCCAATACCCGTAAGCACCTCGTGATCTCCATCGCCGATAACGGCATCGGGATGACGCGTGATACGGTGTCCCGCATCTTCGAGAAATTCTACCGCGCACACACCGGCAACGTTCACAACGTGAAGGGCTTCGGCCTCGGACTTAGCTATGTGAAAGCCATCGTGGATGCGCATAAGGGTAAAATACGCGTGGAAAGCGTTTTGGGAAAGGGTAGCCGTTTTACAATGGAGTTTCCGCAAGAGTAGGTTATCTTTGCGATGGAAATCAGACCGTAGCAGATCATGTTGTCAGAAAAAGAATTGCACAGATATAAGCATCCCATCGCAGTGCCCGGTATGGGCGTGCAGATGCAGGAGCAACTTAAAAAAGCACGCATCCTCATCATTGGCGCGGGCGGATTGGGAAGCCCCATTGCCCAGTACCTCAGCGCCGCAGGAGTAGGAGTGATCGGCATCGCGGATTATGGCGTGGTGCTGGAAGAAGACTTCCACCGCCAGCCACTGTTTAACATGCAGGATCTGCGCAAGCACAAAGCTAAAATGGCTGCCAGCCGCCTCTTTTCCCTCAACCCCTGGAACAAGCACTACCCCATGCTCATACAGGTACGCCCCGATAATGCCCTGCAGGTAATACAGGGCTTCGATCTGGTGGTGGACTGCTCCCAGCACCGGCCTACCCACCTTGTGGTTAATGATGCGTGTATGCTGGAGGGTAAACCCTTTGTAATGGGAGAAGTGCATAACTGGACGGCCTGGTGGGGCGGGTTCAATATGTTGCCGGTCAATGGCGGACCCGCTGCCTCTTATCGCTGCAACGAGTTCCTGGTCGATGATTTCCGCAACTTCGATGCCGGTGCCATGGGCGCTACCCATGGTGCAACTGCCCTGCTGATGGTGAATGAGATCATCAAGTACCTGGCAGGTGTACCCGGACTTGCAGGGAAATTACATACCTTCAACTACCTGCATCATCAGTTCGACGTGCGCGACCTCCATTCCGACCCTGCCAAGATTCAGGGTGTAAAGGAGAACGGATTGCTCTCTGCCGACGATTACGGCCTCGAGATCGTTCCGGATGTGGAAGACTGACCCGTTTTCACCCAATACCCCGGTCCTGTATGGTTTATTACATCCTCGCCGGTTATATCATCCTCATCGTACTGGTTTTCATTATCCAGGACCGCTTCATCTGGAAGCCGGAAAAGTTGCGCCCCGATTTCACCTTCCGTTACGACCAGCCTTTCGAAGAACTATTTTTCGATCCGGAACCGGGTGTACGGCTAAATGGACTGCATTTTACCGTAGAAGCGCCTCGGGGGCTGCTCCTTTACTTCCATGGCAACACCCGCAGTATCAAAGGATGGGGTAAGTATGCCCGCGATTATACCCGGCATGGTTACGACGTGTTAATGGTGGATTACAGGGGTTTCGGGAAAAGTACCGGCAGGCGAACTGAGTCACAGCTCCTGAAAGATGCCCAGTTTGTATACGACTCCCAGCTGGCAAAGTATCCGGAAAGCCATATGCTCGTGTATGGGCGGAGCATGGGGAGCGGCTTTGCGGTGAAGCTGGCCTGCGATAACAAGCCGCGTTACTGCATCCTCCACGCACCGTATTATAGTTTTACCCGCGTCGTCAAACGATTTTTGCCTATTTTACCGGTCACATGGGTGTTGAAGTACCACCTCCGCGCCGATCAATGGATCCGCAAGGTGAACTGTCATACCTACATCCTGCACGGTACGAAAGACAGGCTGATCCCTATCCGACACAGCGAGAGCCTCCGTGATCTGAATCCCGGAAAGGTAACTTTGATCCGCATCAAAGGCGGAGGGCACAACAATCTTTCGTCTTTCCCGGAATACCATACGTTCATCCGCGACATCCTGCAGGAGTAGCCACCTCTTAAAAACAAACCAATGCCGCAGCTGACCACCATACTTAAGAATCTCAAGACCATCGCCATCTGGGCTATCGCCGTATACCTGGCAGCAGGCATCGCGCTGTACTTTGTGCAGGACAGGCTGCTTTTTCATCCGGAAGTGCTGCCGGCCAATTACCAGTATAAGTTCGATGTACCCTTTCAGGAGATACTGATCCCGGTAAATAAGAAAGTGAAGCTGAGTGCGGTATTGTTTAAAGCGGAACGCCCGAGGGGGATGGTGCTGTATTTTCACGGGAATTCAGCCAATATTAACCGGTACGCGAAGTATATGCCCAATTTTACCCGGAACGGGTATGATGTGCTGATTATGGATTACCGGGAATTCGGGAAAAGCACAGGGCGGCTCACAGAAGAAGCGATGTATGAAGATGCGCTCCTTATGTATAAAGTGGCCCGTACCCGCTTTGCGCCTCACCAGATCGTGATTTACGGGAAATCGCTCGGGACGGGGATCGCCTCCCAGCTGGCATCGGTCCGCGATTGCCGCCGGCTTATACTGGAAACGCCCTATTACAATATAGGGGATGTGGCATCAGAAGCGGCACCCATCTACCCCTACAGTCTCCTGCTGAAGTTTAAACTGCCTACCAACGAATATCTCCCAAAAGTATCCGCTCCCGTTGCCATCTTCCATGGTACGGAAGACGAAACGGTGCCCTATGCCTCCGGCATAAAGCTGAAAGCGCATTTTAAACCGGGCGATACCCTGTTTACCATTAAAGACGGGGAGCATAATAACCTGAGCGACTACCCATTTTTCCACCAGAAACTCGATTCCCTGCTGCAGTTATAGCAGCCGGTACTGCGTGTTTAGCGCACTTCCGTCAGGAAAACGCCACGGGAGGAGACTTTCAGCTCGTGGGGAACACCCATTTTGAGCGCGTAGTTCTCGTCCTGATGCCCAACGGGGAAGCTGTAGCAAACGGGGTAATCGTATTCCGCCACCAGGTTCCTGATGATCTCGAACTCCGTTTGCCCGAAGGGGGTATCGGTTTCGCGCGGGTCGGCGAAGGAGCCTACCACGAGGCCGGCGAGCTGATCGAGCCACCCGGCCCGCTTCAGGTTATACATCATACGGTCAATATTATAGCGGTATTCGCCGATATCTTCCAGTACGAGTATCCTGCCTTTCGTTTTGGGCTGTGACGGGGTGCCGGAAACATTGGAAAGGAGGGTGAGATTACCGCCAACGAGCGCTCCGGTAGCTTTGCCGGAACGGTTCATGTCATGCACGGCTGCGGAATAGCGGCTGCGCTTGCCGGACAGTGCGTCTCTCAGGCTGGCTACATAGTCATTATCCTTTGTGGAGGAGGAGATGCCGCTGCACATAAGGGTATGCAGACTGGCGGTTTTATGTTGTTCGAGAAGGTGGGTGTGCAGAACGGTGATGTCGCTATATCCGCAAAGCCATTTGGGATGCTTGCGGAAGCGGGAAAAATTGATCCGGTCGAGGATACAAACCATGCCGTACCCGCCGCGGCCGAACAGGATGGCCTTGATCTCCTTGTCATCCAGCATATCCTGGAGCTCTTCGAGCCGTAGCTCGTCAGGAGCGGAGAAATTATGGAAACTGGTGCCTACCGTGATACCGAGGTGAACCCGGTAGCCCCAGGACCGCAGTACTTCTGCCGCATATTCAGCCGCCTGGAGCTCCATTTTACTACTGGGGCACATAATGCCTATAAGGTCGCCTTTTTTCAGATATGGCGGAATTTTGATCATTCTACAGCGCTTTAGTTTACCTTTGCAGATTAGTAATAAATTCACAAATAACCTGCAATGGGGAACCAAAGTAAGTGTTATTTTCAATTTTTTAACGGAGAATACGCCAATGGAAAAATTTAACAGATACCTGGTGACGGCTGCTTTACCCTATGCCAACGGACCGGTGCACATAGGGCACCTGGCCGGATGCTACCTGCCGTCAGATATTTACGTGCGGTATCTCAGAGCCAGAAAAATGGACGTGAAATTCGTCTGCGGAACCGATGAACATGGTGTGCCTATCACCATCAAGGCGATGCAGGAAAACGTCTCCCCGCAAGATATTGTAGACAAGTACTACGCCGTGATCCGCGACAGCTTCGCGGCCATGGGTATTTCTTTCGATATATTCTCCCGCACCTCCCGCCAGATACATCACGAAACGGCTGCGGATTTCTTCAAAGTGATGTACGATAAAGGACTGTTCGAAGAAAGAGAGTCCGAGCAATATTTTGATGAAATCAAACAGGTATTCCTGGCCGACCGCTATATCATCGGTACCTGCCCCAAGTGTGGTAACGACCGTGCTTATGGCGACCAGTGTGAGCGCTGCGGCAGCTCGCTCAGTCCGGATGAGCTGATTAACCCCCGCTCCGCCCTCAGCGACGCGGTGCCGGTGAAGCGCAAAACCAAACACTGGTACATGCCGCTTCAGCAATACGAACCCTGGCTGAAACAGTGGATACTCGAAGAGCATAAAGAATGGAAGAATAACGTGTTCGGCCAATGTAAAAGCTGGCTGGATAACGGGCTGCAAAGCCGTGCCATGACGCGCGACAGCAACTGGGGCATCAAAGTGCCCCTGCCTGATGCGGAAGGCAAAGTGCTCTACGTTTGGTTCGATGCCCCGATCGGGTATATTTCCGCCACCAAGGAACTGACCGATAACTGGGCGGATTACTGGTGTAAGGAGGATACACGCCTGGTGCATTTCATCGGGAAAGATAATATCGTGTTCCACTGCATCATCTTCCCGGCGATGCTGAAAGGGCATGGCAACTTCATTGTTCCCGACAACGTGCCTGCCAACGAGTTCCTTAACATCGAAGGTGAAAAGGTATCCACTTCCCGTAACTGGGCAGTTTGGGTACATGATTACATTAAGGATTTCCCCGACCAGCAGGACGTGCTCCGTTACGTACTTTGCGCCACGGCGCCTGAAACCAAAGACAATGACTTTACCTGGAAAGATTTCCAGGACCGCAATAACAACGAGCTGGTAGCTAACCTTGGCAACTTCGTGAACCGTACGATGGTGCTCATGCACAAGCTCTGCGGTGGTAAAGTGCCGCCAATGCACGCTTCTGTGAAAGATGCGGCAGACGATGCCATTTTTGCCATGCTGCAGGACGCCAAGCTGAAGATCTCCGAAAGCCTGGAAACCTACCGCTTCCGCGATGCACTGTCGGAAGTGATGAACGTAGCCCGTGAAGGCAACCGTTACCTTCAGGAAAAGCAACCCTGGATACTGGCTAAAACGCCTGAGCTGCAACAGCAGAACCAGGAAGCAATCGACAACTGCCTGCATGTATGCCTGCAGCTGACGGCTAACCTGGCCATCTTCATCAATCCCTTCCTGCCATTTACAGCGCAGAAGATCTGCCATATGCTCAAAGTGGTGGATAAGATGCTGGACTGGGAAAATGCCGGCAGCATGAAGCTGGTAAGCGTTGGTTATTCACTGCGCGCACCTGAACTGCTGTTTAAGAAGGTGGAAGATGAACAGGTGGCTGCACAGGTAGAAAAGCTGCATGCCGGTCTGAAGAAGTCTGCTGCCGCCAATGCACCTGCAGCAGCCCCTGTGCCGGAAGCTAAACCCGCCAAGGCAGAGATCCAGTACGATGATTTCGCGAAGCTCGACCTGCGCGCCGGTACCATCACCCACGCGGAAAAGGTACCTAAAGCTGATAAACTGTTGAAACTCACAGTAGACCTCGGAAGCGAGCAGCGTACCGTGGTATCCGGCATAGCGGAGCACTTTGCACCGGAAGCTATAATAGGCAGGCAGGTAACACTGGTAGCCAACCTGGCCCCCCGTAAAATGCGCGGCATCGAAAGCCAGGGCATGATCCTGATGGCAGAAGATAACGGGAAGCTCGTGTTCGTAAACCCCGATGCCCCAGTGGCTCCGGGAAGCGGCATCAGCTGATCCTCAGAAAATAATGTTAAAAGGCCGGCGGATTCGCCGGCCTTTTTCATTTCAGGCAAGTTTTCAACCGTAAAAAATGCTAAATTCATTGCTCTAAAGCTGGAAATTATGCAAAGAAGGATCAATAAAGTTGCTGTGCTGGGTTCAGGAGTAATGGGTTCGCGGATTGCGTGCCACTTTGCCGGTGTAGGCGTGAAAGTTTTACTGCTGGATATTGTACCGAAAGAACCGAACGATAAGGAGAAAGCCAAAGGCCAGACCCTCGAAAGCCCGGCAGTACGCAACCGCATCGTGAATGACGCATTACAGGCCGCCATCAAATCCAATCCTTCCCCGCTTTATACCAAAGAAGCAGCTAAACACATCACTACCGGTAACTTCGACGACGATATGAAATCCATCGCGGGATGCGACTGGATCATCGAAGTGGTAGTGGAAAATCTCGATATCAAAAAGAAAGTGTTCGAGCAGGTAGAGAAATACCGTACTCCGGGTACGCTCATCACCTCCAATACTTCCGGCATCCCCATCCACCTGATGGCGGAAGGGCGCAGTGCCGACTTTCAAAAGCATTTCTGCGGAACACACTTCTTCAACCCGCCCCGCTACCTCCGCTTACTGGAGATCATTCCCACGCCGCATACCGACCCTGCGGTAACGGAATTCCTCATGCATTACGGTGACCTCTATCTTGGTAAAACCACCGTACTGTGTAAAGATACCCCGGCGTTCATTGCTAACCGCGTAGGCGTTTTCTCCATCATGGCTATTTTCCACATCATGCAGGAAATGGGGCTGGGAATAGATGAAGTGGATTCTCTGACCGGACCCATCATCGGGCGCCCGAAATCAGCTACTTTCCGTACTGCTGACGTAGTAGGGATCGATACACTGGTGAAGGTGGCGAAAGGCGTTGCAGATAATGCCCCGAACGATGAAGCCCGCGCTATCATGGATATCCCTCCCTTCCTGCAAAAGGTGGTAGACAACAACTGGCTGGGCGATAAAACCGGTCAGGGATTTTATAAGAAAACAAAAGGAGAAGGCGGAAAGGAAATCCTTACGCTCAATCTCCAGACTATGGAATACGGTCCCAAGCAGCGTGCTAAGTTTGCATCTGTCGATGCGGCAAAGCCTGTAGAGGATCTCAAACAACGTATTAAAATGCTGGCCAATGCCGGCGATAAGGCAGGTGAGTTTTACAAGAACTTCCATGCATACCTTTTCTCCTACATTTCCCACCGCATTCCTGAAATCGCAGACGACCTGTATAAGGTAGACGATGCCATGAAAGCCGGTTTCGGATGGGAGATAGGTGCATTCGAAACCTGGGATCTGCTGGGTGTCGAGAATGGCATCAAAACCATTAAGGACAAAGGCCGTACCGTGGCGCCCTGGGTAGAAGAAATGCTGGCCGCCGGCGTGAAAAGCTTTTACAAAGTAGAGAACGGGAAGAAGTTCTATTACGACCTCGCTTCCAAAGCATACAAAGCGGTTCCGGGAGCAGATGCTTTCATCATCCTCGAAAATATCTCCAACAACATCGTTTGGAAAAACAGCGCCTGCAACCTGTACGACCTTGGTGATGGCATCCTTTCCCTTGAATGGAAAACAAAGATGAATACCATCGGAGGCGAAGTACTGGAAGGCGTGCATAAATCGATAGACCGTGCGGAGAAAGACTTCCGTGGTCTGGTACTGGCGAATGATGCCGCTAACTTCTCAGCAGGCGCCAATGTGGGTATGATCTTTATGTTTGCCGCAGAGCAGGAGTACGATGAGCTGGATATGGCAGTACGCCTTTTCCAGCGTAGCACTATGCGGCTGCGGTATTCTAACATCCCGGTGGTGGTAGCGCCTCACGGCCTCACGCTGGGTGGCGGATGCGAAATGAGCCTACATGCCGATGCGGTACAGGCAGGAGCGGAATCATATATCGGTCTGGTGGAGCTGGGCGTAGGCCTGATTCCCGGTGGCGGCGGTACGAAAGAATTTGCCCTGCGCGCTTCAGACGAATATAAGGAAGGGCAGATTGAGAACCCCATCCTGCAGGACCGTTTCCTCACCATTGCACAGGCCAAAGTAGCTACCTCCGCGCAGGAAGCTTTTGAACTGGGCATTCTCCGTCATGGAACAGATGCTGTGAGCCTTAATCACAGCCGTATCATTGCGGACGCAAAGCAGAAGGCAATGGAGCTGGCAGATGCCGGATATGTACGCCCCATTGAGCGTACGGACATCAGGGTGCTGGGCCGTGGTGCCCTTGGCGCCATGCTCACCGGTATCAATGCCATGACATTCGGACGCTACATATCAGAACATGATGCAAAGATCGCAGGTAAGCTGGCGTACGTTATGTGCGGTGGCGACCTGTCTGAACCGGCACTCGTGAGTGAGCAGTATCTGCTGGATCTTGAAAGGGAAGCATTCCTCAGCCTATGTGGTGAAAGGAAAACCCTGGAAAGGTTGCAGAGCGTGCTAAAAACGGGTAAGCCTGTTCGCAACTAATGTATATTTTCGCCATTCAAATCTGTCAACTTGGAACAAACAAAAATCCTATCCCTACACCAGCTCTCCAAGCGCTATGGCCCTGTGCAGGCGCTTAACGGTGTGTCTTTCGACGTACCTGCCGGCAGCGTATTCGGCGTGCTGGGTCCTAACGGGAGCGGCAAAACTACACTACTGGCCATTGTGATGGACGTGCTGAAAGCCAATTCAGGTACTTATTCCTGGTTTGGCCAGTCTGCGCATCACACACTCCGCCGCCGCATTGGCACCCTGCTGGAAACACCTAACTTTTACCATTATTATTCCGCGGTACGCAACCTCGAAATAGCCGCAGCCATTAAACAACATGGGCACGACGATATCGAGCGCGTGCTGAAACTTGCCGGACTGTGGGAAAGGAAAGACTCTAAATTCAGCACCTTCTCACTGGGGATGAAGCAGCGCCTCGCCATTGCCAGCGCTTTACTGGGCAACCCGGAAGTATTGCTGCTGGATGAACCTACTAACGGACTCGACCCCGCCGGTATCGCAGAGATCCGTGACATGATCCGGGAACTGGGTAAGCAGGGCACTACCGTTATTATGGCCAGTCACTTACTCGATGAAGTGGAGAAGGTATGCACACACGTTGCCATCATGAAAAAGGGTGTGTTGCTCACCTGCGGGCATGTAGACGAAGTGCTGTCCAGCGAAGACATGATCGAAGTAAGTGCACCAGATGCCGGGAAACTGGAGCAGGCATTGAACACTATACCGGGCCTCCGCTCTCTTCGCCGCCACAACGGTGGTTTCCAGATTGTGCTGGACAACGGGCAAACTGCCGAGCAGGTAAACGCTTACTGTTTCGAACAGGGCATCACCCTCAACTATCTCGCCCTGCGCCGTAAGAGCCTGGAAGCGCGTTTCATTGAACTGACCAATTAATCCCCACCGTCATGACCGATCTCTTAAAAATAGAATGGCTGAAAGTAAAGGCATACCGCACTTTCTGGATCCTTTCCGGCCTTTTCCTCATAGGTGTTCCCCTGATTTGCTGGGCGTACGAAAGCATCCTCCTGAATGCGAACCAGATGATCTCGGCATACCTCTCTTCTTTCAGCTTCCCCAAAGTATGGGAAACTGCCGCCTGGCTGGGTAGCTGGATGTCGCCTGTAATGGGCATCCTCCTGATTATTTCACTGACGAATGAGAATAACTTCCGCACCGTCCGCCAGAACATTATCGACGGCTGGAGCAGGGAGCAGTTCTTCTTTGCCAAATACGGTACAATGGTATCGGCCGCCATATTTATGACAGCCGTAATGGCGCTTACCTCCCTGTTTTTCGGGTTGAAGGCAGGCCGCGGCAGCATGGGAGACGGTACGGAGTTTATCTGGTACGCTTTTGTGCAGAATATGACTTACCTGTCGCTGGCGTTCTTCCTCGGTATTTATATGCGCCGTGCGGGCATTGCCATCGCCATCTATGTGATGTATACCTATATCGGGGAAATGGCGCTGATGGGCTTACTCGAGTTTAAAGTAAAGTTCCATAGCAGCGTGTTCCTGCCGCTGGAATGTACAGACCGGCTTATCCCCGGCGATTCCGGGATCGTCCGGAACCTTGTCCGCGAGGGCGGCGCACCTCCGTCTAAAACAACACTGCAGCTGATCGCTTTTGGATGGATCATCCTTTTCGGATTCCTCGGATGGCGCAAAATGAAGCAGTCTGATATCTAGTTTCCCGGGTTAAAAAATTAACAACCGCAGGATTTGTGCGCCGGTGCATGTACATTTGTTGATAAAAGTAACAAGGTGAAGCAGGAAAAATTGATACTGGTAACAAACGATGACGGGATAACCGCTCCGGGCATCCGCAATCTCATTGAGGCCGTGCGCCCGTTGGGGAAGGTGGTGGTAGTGGCACCCGACAGTCCGCAGTCCGGTAAAGGCCATGCCATCACGCTTGGGTTTCCGCTGCGGCTCAATACCGTCGATATCTTCGAAGGGATCGAAGCCTGGCAGTGCTCCGGCACACCGGTAGACTGTGTGAAGCTGGCCCGCGACAAGATACTGCACCGTGCGCCTGATGTTTGCGTGAGCGGAATTAACCACGGCGCCAATCATTCCATCAATATCATTTACTCCGGTACCATGTCTGCCGCCATGGAAGCTGCTATTGAAGGGATTCCTTCAGTAGGGTTTTCGTTCCTTAACTACGCTTACGATGCAGACTTTACCTCCAGCCGTAAAGTAGCACATGAAGTAACGCGCCGTATGCTGGAAACTCCGCTACCCGCGCACACCCTGTTTAATGTTAATATTCCAGACGTTCCTGAGAAAGATTATAAAGGCATCCGTATCTGCCGCCAGGCCAATGCCAAATGGCAGGAAGAGTTCGATGAAAGGAGAGACCCTCACGGCAAAAAATACTACTGGCTCACCGGCGCTTTCAAGAACCAGGACACCGGCGATGATACCGATGTATGGGCACTTGAAAACGGATACACATCCCTCGTACCGGTGCAGTACGACCTTACCAACTACCGCCTGAAAAAACAACTGGAAGCCGAATGGCAATTCTGATAATCCTATGAACATGTTAAAACAAGACAAATTATCACTGGGCATTTTACTCGGCTTCCTTACGCCGTTAATTGCCTTCCTGCTATATTATCTCGTCACCATTTATCCCAAGAATCTGGGACTGGGCGAGTTCCTGAAAATGCTTAGCAACAACCGTTACCTCATCCCCAAAATCATCAGCATCTGCCTGCTGGCGAATGGTATCGTGTTTTATCTATACACCCGCAAGCGCCGCGACCTCACGGCCCGCGGCATATTCCTGGTCACATTGTTATACGCAATCGTTATCTTGCTGCTTAAAATCATCTAAGAACGGGGCATGAAGTATTACATCATTGCGGGAGAAGCCTCCGGCGATCTGCACGGAAGCAACCTGATCCTTCAACTCAAACAACAGGACTCTTCGGCCAACATCCGTTGCTGGGGGGGCGACCTCATGCAACAGGCGGGCGCTACCGTAGTGAAACACTACAAGGAACTCGCTTTCATGGGCTTTGCAGAAGTGATCATGAACCTCCGTACCATTCTTAAAAACTTAGATTACTGCAAACAGGATATCACCGCCTGGAAGCCCGATGTGCTCATCCTCATCGACTATCCCGGGTTTAACCTCCGCATTGCCGAATGGGCAAAGCAGCAGGGGATTAAAGTGATTTATTATATCAGTCCGCAGGTATGGGCCTGGAAAGAAGGCCGTGTGAAGAAGATCCGTGAGGTCGTAGACAAAATGCTGGTGATCCTGCCTTTTGAGCAGGACTTCTATAAGAAATGGAACTTTGAAGTAACGTATGTGGGGCATCCGCTCATCGAAGCAGTGAAAGCAGCACAGCAGGCACCGCCCTTGCCTCCGTTCTCCGATAAGCCCATCATTGCACTGCTCCCCGGCAGCAGAAAGCAGGAGGTAACCAAGAAGCTGCCTGTAATGCTTTCAGTTGCAAAATACTTTCCCGAATACCAGTTCATCGTAGCCCAGGCCCCCAGCCTGGATGATTCATTCCTCCGTCAGTATACAGACGCATATCCCAACGTATCTACCGTTAAAGGGCAAACTTACCCTCTACTGACGCAGGCCACAGCTGCGCTGGTTACCAGTGGTACCGCCACCCTGGAAACTGCCCTCTTCGGCGTTCCGGAAGTGGTATGCTACAAGGGTAGCCCCATTTCCTACTTCTTCGCCAAAAGGCTCATCAAAGTGAAATACATTTCACTGGTAAACCTCATTATGGATAAACTGGTGGTGAAAGAACTCATCCAGCACGATCTTACGGAGGAAAACCTGCTGAAAGAGCTGACGCTTATCCTGAAGGATACAGCCCGCCATCAGCAGATGAAAGCCGATTACGCCACGCTCTGGACCCTGCTCGGTGATGGCACTGCTTCACAGAAAGCAGCCTCCGAAATCGTACGGATGGTTAGCGGAAAATAAGCTTATACAGGAGAATCAGTATCGCAATCAGAAATAACAGGATGGAAATCCGATTCATGCCGTGCATCAGCTTCGTGTTGGTGTTCAGCGGTTCGGATTTATCGCGCTTGCGGATGTAGAGGTATTGCAGGATCTGCTGCCAGATGCTTTTCATGCCCCAAATATCCGAAATGCGGGCCGATTCTTCATAATCAGTTATTTTTACCCGGTATTTAACCATTTACAGACAGTTTATGAGGAGATTCATCGTGGCCCTGGGGCTGGTGGCAGCCACCATTCCGGCCAGGGCGCAACAGTTAAAGGAACTGAACAGCGGATGGGAATTCCGGAGGGCAGACGAAAACATCTGGCGGAAAGCCACCGTACCCGGCACCGTACATACCGACCTGCTCGCACACAAACTCATCCCCGACCCCTTTGCCGGTGCCAACGAAAAAGGCCTGCAATGGATCGATAAAAAAGATTGGGAATACCGCACCACTTTCGATATCCCGGCAGGTATCTTCGCAAGCGATGCCATCGCACTCGACTTTACCGGACTCGATACTTACGCCGACGTTTATCTCAACGACTCCCTCATACTTCGTGCGCAGAATATGTTTGTGGGGAAAGAAGTAGCCGTTAAAAGCATTGCCCGCCAACAGGGCAATACCTTACGCATTCTCTTCCACAGCCCCATCATGCATGATATGCCCAAATTCATGCAGGACAGGCTCGTGTACCCTGCCGGCAACGATGCCAGCGATATTCCGCTGAGTGTGCATGCCCGCAAGGCACCTTACCATTACGGATGGGACTGGGGCCCGCGCTACGTGACCAGCGGTATCTGGCGCCCCGTATACCTCCGCGGCTGGAATAAAGCACAGCTTAAAGACGCATGGATAAAGCAGCAACAATTGACAGATGCAGCCGCCAGCCTCGAAGCCTCACTTACTGTAGACGTTCAGCAGGCGGGTGCCTATACTGCCATCGTTCAAAGCGGTAATAAAGCCTTCGCTGCACAGAAGCTCCAGACCACACTGCAGGCCGGTAAACAAACGATCAATATCCCTTTCAATATCCGCCAGCCAAAACGCTGGTGGCCCAACGGACTGGGAGAAGCATATCTCTACCCCGTTACCATTTCCATCCTGCATGGGAAAGACACGCTCCAGCAGCTTACGCGCCGTATTGGCCTGCGTACCGTGGAAGTGGTGAATGCTCCTGATAATGAAGGCACCTCTTTCTTCCTGAAAGTAAACGGGAAACCGGTATTCATGAAAGGAACGAACTATATCCCTTCCGACAACTTCCTGCCACGGGTTACCGACGACCGCTACCGCAAAATGTTCCACGACATGGCCATCAGCCATTTCAACATGGTGCGCATCTGGGGAGGCGGTATTTACGAGAACGATATTTTCTATGATCTGGCCGACGAGAAAGGCATCCTCGTATGGCAGGATTTCATGTTTGCCTGCACGCTCTATCCTTCCGATCCCGCCTTCCTGGCGCAGGTGAAGGAAGAAACTGCATACAACATCCGCCGCCTACGTAACCACCCCTCGCTCGCACTCTGGTGCGGCAATAACGAAATAGCCGTGGCCATCAAGAACTGGGGCTGGAAGGATGGATATGCCTATACCGATGCGCAATGGGCCTCCCTCCTGAAAGGCTATGAAACCCTCTTCCAGGAATTGCTGCGCGATGAGGTGAAGGAACACGACCCTTCACGGTTCTATCTCCCATCATCCCCTATCAGCAACTGGGGCCGCGCGGAAGATTTCCGCAATGGGGATAATCACTACTGGGGCGTCTGGCACGGAATGGAGTGGTTCGAAGCCTTTACCACCCACGTTCCACGCTTTATGAGCGAATTCGGCTTCCAGTCGTTCCCCGATATTCACACCGTACGCCGCTTTGCAGATACCACGCAGTGGGATATTCATTCTTTTGTGATGCAGTCGCACCAGAAGTCGTTTACCCGTGGTAATGCCGCTATTCAGACGTATATGGATCATTACTACCACCGCCCGAAGAACTTCCCCGGGTTTCTGTATATGAGCCAGGTATTGCAGGCGGAAGGGATGAAGATAGGGATGGAAGCACACCGCCGCAATATGCCATTCTGCATGGGTACATTGTACTGGCAGTTTAATGATACCTGGCCGGGAGCATCCTGGAGCGGTATCGATTACTACGGCCGCTGGAAAGCACTGCAATACTTCGTACAGAAAGCCTACGTACCGGTGCTGGTAAGTATCGCCGCGGAAGAAGGACAGGTAAGGGCATATGTGGTGAATGACCTGATGAAAGATGAAAAAGCCCGGCTGGAACTGACGCTGATGGACCTCGAAGGGAAAGCGATCAAACGCATAGAAGAGAAAGTACTGGCGAAATCCAATACTTCCCACATTGCCTGGCGGATGGATAAAGATGCCATTTTACAGGGTGCCGACCCGCGGAAGGTAATTTTGTATGCCAAACTGGTAAACGAAAATCAAACCCTCTCTGAGAATGTATTTTACTTTGTTGCACCCCGCGAACTGGAACTGCCGGAGGCAGATATCCGGTTCGAGGTAAAGGAATCGGGCGGGAAGAAGCTGGTGACGGTTAGTTCCGCGAAGCTGGCCAAAAACATTTGGCTGCTGCTCGACAGGGATGATCAATCTCATTTCTCCGATAATTACTTCGACCTGTTGCCGGGCATGAGCCGCACGGTAGCGCTGGAAACCAGCATGAGCCTTGAGGCGGTGAGATCGGAACTGAAAGCCTGGCATGTGAAGGGCGTTACCCAATAAAAACAGTGAACAACATGAAAAAGATGAAACATTTGATTTTGGCAGGTTGTCTGCTGGCGGGCGTTTCAGCCCTCGCGCAGAACGAGCCTTACGTGAAGGAAAAGGACCCGCTGGTACTCGATAAACTGGAGCAGTGGCAGGATTGGAAGTTTGGACTGATGATGCACTGGGGTACTTATTCCCAATGGGGCATCGTGGAGTCGTGGAGCCTTTGCCCCGAAGATGAAGGCTGGACGCAGCGGCAGCCCGCAGGCATTCCATACTACGAATACGTTCAGAAGTATGAAGCCCTTCCCAATACATTCAACCCCGTGAAGTTCGACCCCGCCAAATGGGCTTCCGCTGCTAAAAAGGCCGGAATGAAATACATGGTTTTCACCACCAAGCACCACGACGGTTTCAATATGTTCGATACCAAACAGTCGGACTATAAGATCACTGCCCCCAACGTGCCTTTCAGCAAAGATCCCCGGGCGGATGTGACCAAAGAAGTATTTAATGCCTTCCGCAATGAAGGCATTCATATCGGTGCTTACTTCTCTAAGCCCGACTGGCATGTGGATTCTTACTGGTGGGATTACTTCCCCCCGAAAGACCGTAACCCCAGCTACGAACTGGCTAAATACCCCGAGCGCTGGAATTCCTTTAAGAAATTCACGTTCAACCAGATCCAGGAACTGATGACCGGATACGGCAAGGTAGACATCCTGTGGCTCGATGGTGGCTGGGTACGTCCGCTGAACATGCATACCAAAGAATCCCTGTCGTGGAATAAAACCCCGGCACAGGATCAGGATATCGATATGCCGGGTATCACCACCATGGCGCGTAAGCATCAGCCCGGCCTGATTGTGGTAGACCGTAGCGTACATGGTGCATATGAGAACTACCGCACCCCGGAACAAACCATCCCCGACAAGCCACTGGATTACCCCTGGGAAACCTGTATGACCATGGGCGGCTCCTGGAGCTACGTTCCCAACGATCAATACAAGCCTGCCGGCACAATTATTCATAACCTTGTAGACATTGTGGCGAAAGGCGGTAACTACCTGCTGAATATTGGTCCCGGCCCTGACGGTACCTGGCACGATGAAGCTTACCGCAAGCTGGACAGTATTGGCAGCTGGATGCAGGTGAATGGTGATGCGATTTATGGAACACGTTCCGTTGCACCTTACAAAGACGGTAAAGTGTGCTTCACCCAGAAGCGGGACGGTAGCGTGTACGCTATTTACCTGCTGGGCGAAGGTGAGCAACTCCCTTCTGTGATCCGCTTCAGCGGTATTGCCCCTAAGAAGGGAGCAAAGCTGCAGCTGCTGGGTTACAAAGGCAAAGTATCCTGGAAACAAAGCGGCGACGCTGTGGAGATCCAGGTGCCTGCAGGTGCGCAGAAGCAAGGCCTGAAACATGCAGTAGCTATCAAACTGGGATAATCCGGTTATAGCATGATATAAAAAAAAGCGCCCCGTAATTAACGGGGCGCTTTTTTTATACGCTTATGTTATTTTCCTTCTTTCAGCCAGTTGCCGAAGTTCACGGATATACCGGTGTTGAAGGAGAAAGGCTGGAAGTAATTGTTTAAGGTGGGCCCTGCTTCCGGACCGTCGGTACGCAGCGGAACGGATGCGCGCAGCTGCCAGAACCATTTTACGTGTTTATAGCCCACCCGAACCGTGGCCGCTGGCTCCATGAAAGGGATCAGCTTGCCGTCCAGATCCTGGAAATCCATCCGTGCAAACTGGTCGCCGTCCCAGGTACGGCTGCCGCTGGCTACATCATGGAATTTTACGAGCGAGAACCGGGTGGTTACCGCTACTTCCACAATCCTGTGAGACATGCCGAAAGATGGCTGGATGAAGAACTTATGGAATTTGGTCCTTAGTTTATAATCATCATATCCCCGTACAGAATCCGGCTTCATGAGGTAGGCAGATTCGTAAGTGTGGAACCCGCCAAAACCATATCCGCCATATACTTCGAAAACGGCCTTTTTGCTGGTGCCTAAAGCCTTCGTATATCCCGCACCTACTTCAAATAAACCACCACGGGTATTGGGGTCTACGATCGGATCTTCATAATCATCATCATCCTCAAAACGAATAAGACGGGAAACATATTGGCCGTTGGCCATGATGGCGAAGTTATCGGTAATGGCATAAGCAGCCTGCCAGTCAGACAGTGATACCGAAGCTTTTACCTCGCCTTTTTCTTTCAGAAGGGGGACGTTCACCTGGTTAGGGACATAAACGTTTCTGTTACATGCAGTAAATGCAAGCGCAGGAACAGCAAGCAGAAACAGGTAGCATTTGTTCATACTAAAGTTGTTGTAGGTTGATCGGATATAGAACGGACAAAAAGCCTTACAGGTTACATCGATGATGATTCCCGTTGAATTAATTCCACCTCGAACACGTAATTCCTGACAATTTTGATCTTTTCTTCTTTGTTAATGAGCTGGACCAGCGTTTCCACCGCCTTTTCCCCCATCTTATACCCCGATTGCTCGATGGTGGTGAGGGAAGGACTGATAATACGGGAAGAGAGGTCGTTGGAGTACCCCACTACCTTCAATTGTTCAGGGATCCGGATACCCATTTTTTTGGCTTCCTGTATAAAAGCCACGGCGGAACTGTCGTTGGCGGCAAAAAGCCCGTCGGGCAGGTCTTTCCCGGCAAGGATCTGCCGTGCTGCCTCAGCCCCTGCATCCAGTGTAAGGTTATGGACGTAGATGAGCGACTCATCGAAGGGGAGTTTATATTTAGCCAGCGCAGCTTTATAGCCTTCGAGGCGTTGCTGGTAAAGGTTACAGGTAAGCTGGCCGGAGAAATGCGCAATTTTCTTACACCCCTGTTTGATAAGGTGTTCCGTGGCCAGGTATCCGCCCTTGTAATCGTCGCCCGTGATAGTGTAGCCGGGAAAGTCCAGCGGTACGCGGTCGTAAAAAACAAGGGGGATGTTATTCTTGATGAAAGGAGAGAAATGGTCGATGTTGGTGGTGAACATGGAGGACGATGCCAGCAGCCCGTCTACCCTCAGGGAAAAGAAGGTGTGGGCCAGCTCTTTTTCCATGGCCACCGTTTCGTCTGACTGTCCGATCACGATGCTGAAGCCGTATTTATGTGCTTCATGCTGGATGCCGCTGATGGCTGTACTCTGGAAGTACATGCTGGTGCGGGGAACGATGAGCCCCAGGATGTTAGACCGCTTTTTACGCAGGCTGGAGGCTATCCAGTTGGGTACATAACCCATATTGGCAGCCGTATCCTGCACTTTGGTGCGGGTATCTTCATTGATCAGCGGGTTATTCTGCAAAGCGCGCGATACCGTGGAAGCACTCAGCCCCAACGCCTGGGCGATGTCGTATATCGTGATCTTATTGGTGTTAGGTCGTTCTTTCACGGGGTGGACAGTCTATTTAAGGCGATATTAAGAAATTTTATTGATAGGTGTATTTTTGCACTCCATGAAGAGAAGGATGAAACGCACATACCGTATTGCCAAATACGTGATTTACCGGGAAACGCTGATCGACCGGAAGGATATGGTCTGGTCTTTCCTCGGGGCATTCCTCGGGGTAGGGCTTATTGGCATGATTAATCATTTCTACCTGCCCGCGCGCGATAATCTGTTTGTGCTGGGTTCCTTTGGTGCCTCGGCAGTTCTCATCTACGGGCATACTCAAAGCCCGCTTGCCCAGCCGCGCAATGTGCTGGGCGGCCATGTGCTCAGTGCTATAACCGGGGTAACCCTCTGCTATCTCATCCCCTGGCCTGAATGGGAGTGGCTGGCCGGCGCGCTGGCGGTAGCCTGCTCCATTGTGGTGATGCAGATAACCAAAACCATACACCCTCCCGGAGGAGCTACCGCCCTGCTGGCCGTTGCCGGCAGCGCCAAGATCCGCGCCCTGGGATACCTTTATGTATTAACGCCCGTGGCTTCCGGAGTGCTGCTGCTGCTGCTGGTAGCCTGGATGATCAACAATATCCCCGGCAACCGTAGCTACCCGGCCAGGGGAAAATGGTGGTAGCATACCCGCTACGCAGATACACTGCATACCGCTAACATAACTTTGACCCTGTACTTTTATTAGTATAGGGAAAATGACGGACCGCCTACTCATGGGCGGTCCTTTTTTATTTTATCTCTTTCATCCCATTCATACCGTAGTCTACCCTGCTTCTTACTGCCTGCCAGATCCCTGAATGCCTGAGGTATATCATGCATTTATCTGGAGTATGACAGGAGTATATTTAGGGTATATCTAGCCCTTATAAGGGGCTAGATATAGGCCTGATATAGGCTAGATATACCCTAGATATAGGCTAGATATATATACCTGATCCTCCTGCCGTGATAACGGTAAGAAGGTGTTTACATTAGGTTTGTAAGCTACCGTGCCCGGAATAAAGAAAGCCGCATCCGGTGAGGGATGCGGCTTTGCAACGTATTGATTTTTAATCCGTAAGGATCAGGATTTCGGGTTCAGCGCCTGGCCGATCCGCTCTGCAAGGTCCTGCAGGTGGAAGCGGGTCATGCTGTCCGGTGCTCCTGCCGCAGCTGTGCGTACTTCTGTACGGAGAGCGGTCAGTTGTGCGCGGGCGATGCTCGCAGCGTCGGAAGACAGCGGGTTAGGACCACCCATACCCATCATCATGGCAGCCTGTGAATTGTCAGGCGCAGTAATCAGCTTCGATAGCTGGGCTACGTATGATTTCTGCAGGTTACGGCGGTAAATGTCTACCGGTTTGTGGGTGTACAGCTCGGAGAAGATTGCTTTTTTCAGATCTGTAGCGTAGTCAACAGCTTTGTAGGCTGCCGGGTTTACCGCTTCATTGTTCAGCAGCTTCACAAAAGTGTTGGTGCTGAGCAGGCGGCCCAGTACCCTGTCCTGCTGGGAGATAATGATTGCAGGAGCGTTTCCGCCAATACGGGCCAGAACTTCTTTATCCAGCAGCCAGGTAGGCGTGGTAAACAGGTTAGTCTGGAGGAATTTAAGGGCTTCCTGTTGTGTGGCTTTGGAAACGTGCTCATATACAGCACCGGTTTGTTCCACGGTTTTAGGCGTTTCGTAAATACCGGCGATGTTTTTAGCTACGTGGCCGTTATAGCGGCCAAACTGGTCGAGCAGCTCTTTATAGATGGCGGTAGCGTTAGCATAGCCTTCGTTTTCGGTACGGGTCCAGGTGAGGATGTTGGGCAGGATGCGCTGGAGGTTTTTGATACCGTATTCGCTGGCTTTCATGGCGTTATCACCAAGGTCCTCGTTCTGGCTGCGCGGATCGTCGGGGTTGGTTTCTGTACCGAACCAGTAACGTTTATCCTGCAGGCGGTTGATCACCCATTTATTGAGCGTAGGTTTTTCGGTATCAGCATTGGTACCGGGGATGGCTTTGTAGCCCCATTCGATCGCCCATTTGTCGTAATAGTTGATGCGGGGGTAGAGGTCTGCACCGGAGATACCGTCGCCGGGCTGTGCTACGTAGTTGAAACGGGCATAGTCCATGATGGAAGCGGCGTGGCCGTGTTCTTTCACCCAGTTTTTGTCGCGCAGCTTATCCACGGGATAGGTGGAGCTGGAACCGAAGTTGTGACGGAGGCCGAGAGTGTGGCCAACTTCGTGGCTGGATACGAAGCGGATGAGTTCGCCCATCAGCTGGTCGTCGAACTCCATTTTACGGGCGCGCTCATCGTTAGGCGAAGCCTGGATGAGGTACCAGTTGCGGAGGAGGCTCATTACGTTGTGGTACCAGTTGATGTGGCTTTCCAGGATCTCGCCGGAGCGGGGATCGTGTACGTGAGGGCCGGAGGCGTTGGGAACGTCGGAAGGTTTGTAAACGATCGCGCTGAACCGTGCGTCTTCGAGGCTCCAGGTAGAGTCTTCGGCGCGGGTAGGGGCCATACGGGCATAGATGGCATTTTTGAAGCCAGCCTGTTCGAAGGCACCCTGCCAGTCGTTCACACCCTGGATGAGGTATTTACGCCATTTTTCCGGAGTAGCGGGATCGATGTAGAAGATGATGGGTTTCTTAGGTTCCACAAGTTCGCCGCGGCGGAACTTCTCCATGTCTTCGGCCTTAGGCTCAAGGCGCCAGCGGGTGATCATGGAGAGTCTTTTCACACCCTGCGGGTCAGCATCAAAATCAGTGAGGCTGGTGGCGAAGTAGCCAACACGGGGATCGAAGTAGCGGGGTTCCATGGGTACGGCGGGAAGCAGTACGAGGGAGCTGTTGATTTCAACGGTAGCATTGCCGCCACCAACGGGAGGCATACCCGGCATAGGGGAGGAGCCTTGTTTGGAGTAGGTTTTTACCGTTTTGATCTCAATGTTTTCGGGGTACGACTTCACATCATCGATGTAGGATTTGTCGCCCTGGGGAGCACCGAGTTTGAGGGCAGATTTCACGCTGCCGTCGAAGAACAGGATGTCGCTGTCGGAGTTGATGTAATCGGTAAGGTCAACTACGGAGCCTTTACCATTTTTGGAGAAAGCTTTCACATCGAAGGAGGCAGCGATGGGTTGCACGTTGGAGTTCATCACGGAGATGAACATGGGCTGGGTGGAATCTTTTGAGCGCTCGGAGAAGGAGATGTTCTTGAGGAAGATGCGGTTGTTGGGTCCTTTTTCGAAGCGGATAACGGTTTCATTGATCTGATCACCGGCGAAGCCCATCATGCGGGCGCGGAGACCGGCGGCAGATTTGGAGAGGCGGCTAACGACGAGGATATCGCGGCCGATGAGCGCATCGGGGATCTCGGCGAAGAAGCGGTCGTCCTGTTTGTAGATGTTAAAGAGGCCGGAGTCGGCAACAGCGGAGGCGTTGATGACTTCAGCGAATTTCTTAGGCTGCGGTTTGGGCGGTCCTGAGGGGCGCGGGCCATTAGGACGGGCAGTAGTGTCTTTGGCCGGGGATGCGGCGGCAGGAGCTTTGTCGTCTTTCTTCCTGCGCTGAGCGTTGGTGGCGGACGGTAACAGCAGGGCTGTACACAGTACGCCTGTTACGGCAGCGGCAATAGTGCGCTGTAGATGCATGTGCGTGGTGATTGGTTTTTGTGTAGTAAATAATAAGCGGGACAAAAGAAAGGTAAGAAAGTCATAATTAATCGTTAAAATCCATAAAAGACGAAAATTGCATTAAGAGTGGAAAATAAAAATCTGTAAATTGCCCGGAGGCATTCCAATGAACGTAATTGTAACTGCGGTTGGAGTGCAGGGGAGGCCATGAAAATTGAATCAGAAGGATTTAAAATTTCTGTTGGAACATTTGAAAATTTTCTTAAATTGTGCGTCCAACTTTGAAAAATTATCAATCGATTCCTGAAGTGTCGGAGAACTAAGTTGGGAGAGGACAGATAACATTATTTATTTTTTCTATCTAAGTGTTTGCTCAATTAATGTGAAGGGGATTGGAATGCCCTATGGTAGGGGATTTGAGGCGCCAGGTTAAATTTTTTGGGTGACACTTGTTTTTTTGAGTAAGGCTTATAACTTTGCGAATCACTGATTATAAGCCGGTTATCCGTGCGAAATGTGAAAAAGCGATCTAAAATTTTAATTACTTACAAACAAACAGTTTAATTTTTAACACTAAAATTCAATCAACATGGCTGAGACTAAAACAACTGTGACTGCAGCTGCTGCCAAAACGACTTCTCACCAAGCTAAAAAATCGTCTAATTTATTTGCGATTCTGGCTGTACCCATCTCTATTGCCATTGCTTACATCTTTTACATTTTCGTATTAGGTAATCCCGCCAACTTCCAGGGAGGCAATCCTGAAAATCACCCTGTAGAAGCTGGTATTGGCAAATGGTTCGGTACCGTACACAAAGGTGGCGCCATCGTTCCCATTCTGATCTCTACCCTGTTGATCTGCGTGACTTTCGTAATCGAGCGTTTCCTGTATCTGGCTAAAGCCAAAGGCAAGTTCAGCGGTTCCGAACTGGTTCGTAAGGTTCAGTATCACCTGGCTAACAAGAATGTAGACGCTGCGCTGGCTGAGTGCGACAAACAGAAAGGTTCCGTAGGCAACGTGCTGAAGGCCGGTCTGAAGAAGTACAAGGAAATGATCAGCAACACTGAGCTGGACACAGATCAGAAGATCCTGACAATCAAGAACGAAATCGAAGAAACTACTGCTCTGGAACTGCCTATGATGGAAAAGAACCTGGTGTTCCTGTCCACTATCGCTTCCGTAGCTACCCTCCTCGGTCTGTTCGGAACAGTACTCGGTATGATCAAGGCGTTCTCCGCCATGTCTTCCAGCGGTGCACCTGACTCTTCCGCACTGGCACTTGGTATCTCTGAGGCCCTGATCAACACTGCTCTGGGTATCGGTACTTCCGCTATCGCGATCATCATGTACAACTACTTCACTACTAATATCGACAGCATCACTTACGCTATCGACGAATCTGGCTTTACTTTGACACAGTCTTTCGCCGCTAACCACAAATAATTCGTAAATTATTGTGGAATTCCGTGCGAATTGAATCTAATTAAGTGAACCAAACAAAAGGAGTGTAAGATGCCAAAGGTAAAAATGCCAAGGAAAAGTACCCTCATCGACATGACTGCGATGTGTGACGTGGCTTTCCTGCTGCTGACCTTCTTCATGCTCGCCACCAAATTCAAACCGGATGAGCCGGTTGCGGTGGTGACTCCCTCCTCCATCAATACCCAGCTGCTGCCGGACGCCGATGTGATCCTGCTGACAGTGGATAAAGACGGAAGAGTGTTCTTTAGCATGGACGGTCAGCCCAAAAGAAAACAACTCATTGAAGATCTGAATACTAACTTCAAGCTTGGTCTGGAAGAAAAGGAAATCAAGAGCTTCATGATTGGTTCCAGCGTAGGTACGGATTTCAAAAACCTGAAACAGGTATTGAACCTCACGGCCGACCAGCGCAAAAACGGCAACGTTGAAAAGGGTATCCCTATGGATTCCACCAACAACGAGCTGGCGATCTGGATCGAGTATGCCCGTGCTGCGCAAGGGAACAACAACAAGCTGAAATACTGCATCAAGGCCGACAACGAAACGCCGTATCCCGTAATTAAGCGGGTACTGGACACCTTCAAGGAAAAGAAAATCCAGAAACTGAATCTGGTGACCAACCTGGAGTCCAAACCGGCCGGTTCCGCTGCTGCCCTGTATGAAGAACAGCAACAGGATAAGCACTAGTTGACTTAGCCTGACAGTAAACAACATTCAATCATCAAAAAATATTGCTACCATGGCTGAAATGGATACCAGTAGTTCTGGTGGTGGTAAGAAGAAACACGGGGTCACGAAGTCTAAAAAGCTTTCAACCCGTGTGGACATGACTCCGATGGTGGATTTAGGGTTTCTCCTGATCACCTTCTTCATGCTCACCACTACCATGTCTAAGCCCAAGACCATGGACCTGATCATGCCCAAGGATACAGAGAAGGAAGAAGAGCAGAATAAGGTGAAAGAATCCACCGCTCTTACCATTCTGTTGGGCAAAAAAGACCAGGTTTATTATTACGCAGGTTTAGCACAGGATCCCAATGCCTCCAGCAACCCGGATTTCTTTAAAGCTACCACCTTCGCTAACACCGGCGGCATCCGCGATATCATCATCCAGAAAAGAGATGAAGTAGCCCGCCTCCGGAACCACAAAGGAGAACCTGAAGATGTGGTTGTTATCATCAAAGCTGATGATGGCGCTACATACGAAAACTTTGTAGATTTATTGGATGAAATGGCCATCAATCGTATCCAGCGTTATGCTACGGTGGATATCAGCGACCAGGACAAGCAATGGATCAAAGCTACTGAAACCAGCAACGGTATTCAGTAGTATGGAAAACAATCATTTTTTGCATCCATCAATAAACGTGTAACAATGGATTCAGCTAAAATTCTCAAGTCCGACTTTCTTGATATCCTGTTTGAAGACAGGAACAAGAACTACGGTGCTTACGAACTTCGCAAGAAGTACGACAAGCGCGTTCGGAACTCTGTCCTGGGAACGGCTGCGCTGGCGTTACTGATTGTCGGCAGTTATTTCATCTATTTGAATCTGAAAGCTGACAATTCAGATAAAAACACCAAGCCCGTTATCGAGGATATTAAACTGGAGGATGTGAAGTTGCCGGATGATCCGAAAACTCCCCCTCCACCCCCTCCGCCACCCGCTCCACCCCCGCCGGTAAAGCCGTCTGTTCAGTTCACCCCTCCGGTGATCAAGAAAGACGAAGAGGTGAAAGCCGAGGAAGAACTGGTGAAACTTGACGAAATCAAAGACAAGGCCGTTTCTACCAAAACCGTAGAAGGCGACCCCAATGGTATCGACCCGGGTTTGATCAACGACTCTAAAGGTACAGGTGTAGTTGACGCACCTCCGCCCCCGCCGAAAGAAGAGATCTTCACTTTCGTGGAGCAACCTCCAACCTTCCCGGGTGGTGACGATGCACTCAACAAATTCCTCAGCAACAACATCCGTTATCCTCACCTGGCCACCGAAAATGGCATCCAGGGGACCGTGTTCGTATCATTCGTGGTAGACTCGGAAGGTAACATCAAGGATGTGAAAACTGTCGGCCAGGCCAAAGGCGGCGGTCTCGAAGAAGAGGCTATCCGCGTGGTGAAAAAAATGCCGAAATGGAAACCCGGTAAGCAGAACGGACGCCAGGTATCTGTGCAGTTCAACCTGCCCATCCGCTTCACCCTGCAAGAGTAGTATTTAGTCTCAAGCTAGTAGTACATACTAATCCCCCCGGATCAACCGGGGGGATTTTTTATTTACTGTCACGCTGCTCACCGCCAGTCAGACGGAATTTCTTTATTTTCGGGCCATGATAGGAAAACTTGGAGGACATGACGATACCATTGTAGCCATTGCAACCGCCCCCGGCGTTGGCGCCATTGCCGTGATAAGGCTCAGCGGCACACAGGCCGTGGCCATCACCGACCGGCTATTCCCCTCAAAGCAGCTTGCAGAACAACCTACGCATACCCTTCACTTCGGTGGTCTCCATTTTCAGGGCCGGCTGATCGATGAAGTAGTGGTATCCCTCTACCGTGCTCCACGTTCCTATACCGGCGAAGAAGTAGTGGAAATTTCCTGCCATGGTTCTCCCTTCATCCAGCAACAGATCGTGGAAGCATGCATCGCTGAAGGTGCACGCCTTGCCAGACCGGGAGAGTTCACCCAAAGAGCCTTCCTCAATGGCAAACTCGACCTCACACAGGCAGAATCCGTTGCCGACCTCATCGCCAGTAACACCGCCGCCTCTCATCAAACCGCCCTCCAGCAAATGCGTGGAGGCTTCTCAAAAGAACTATTCGCCCTGCGCGAACAGCTCATTAAGTTCTCCGCCCTCATCGAACTGGAACTTGACTTCAGCCAGGAAGACGTGGAGTTCGCAGACCGCACCGCCTTTTATGAACTGGTGAATGCATCCCTCTCCGAAGTATCGCGCCTGATCACCTCCTTCAAAGTAGGTAACGTAATCAAAAACGGGGTCAACACGGCTATCATCGGTAAACCCAACGCCGGTAAATCCACCCTCCTCAATACCCTCCTCAACGAGAACCGTGCTATCGTTAGCGACATCGCCGGTACCACGCGAGACACCATAGAGGAAATCCTCAACATAGGCGGCATTCTCTTCCGCCTAATTGATACCGCAGGTATCCGTGAGAGTAATGATGCCATTGAAAGCATCGGCGTTCAGAAATCGCTCGAGAAGATGCGGGAAGCAGGTATCGTAGTATACCTGTTCGATGTATCGGAACTCTCGGTAGATGATCTCCTCGAACAAATCCGGATCTTCGATCACGAGGGTATCTCCTACCTGTTGGCAGGCAACAAATCCGATGTGCTCGGTGTGGAAGAGGCACGTGCTAAATTCAGCTTTATCCCCGGCATCATATTCATTTCCGCGCGCAACCATTCACAGATCACCGAACTCAAAGATCAGCTGGTACATAAAGTAATGGGAGGGTCCATCAACACTGAAAACACCATCATCACAAACGTTCGCCACTACGCGGCGCTGCAGGAAGTACAGTCGTCCCTGTTAGATGTGAAAGCAGGTATGGATAACAATCTGCCAGGCGACCTGCTGGCACTTGATATCAGGAGATCACTCTTTTTCCTTGCAGATATAGCTGGAGAGGTGACGAATGAGGACAGGCTGGATTACATCTTCTCGAAGTTTTGTATCGGGAAGTAGTCCCTATTGCAACCCGTAGAAAAAGCGGCAATGGTAGCGTGTTGACCCCTCTTTTGCCGTAACAGGGTGTTAAAAGGATAATGGCAGGCAGCACATGATGAATGCTGATATTATAGTGGCAATAATTACTTAAAAAGCCAATGCTGTTTGCATTGGCTTTTTAAGTAATTAGCTTATTGATCCCGCTATATTGGGGCGAATGATATTGCTTAGTTAATGCTGCTAAATGTATCCTTTAACATGTAAAGGACTTTTTTTATTGCTCAACAAATCCTCTGCAATTGATATCATACCTTCATTATGAGGACCGCCTGATAAAGCTCTTCCATATACATAACTTGAAGTGTATTCTCTCCAGGTTTTACAGGATTTTTTCAAACCATAATAACTTGCTTCCAGGTATTGTTTCAACTCATTTTCTGATAGATAGTTCATTTCAAAACAACATCTTGCTATGAATGAAGCTCTGCCATAATTCCATCCTGCATCTTTTGCTTTTTTCAGTACAGCATAGTTTTCAAACAACCCCTGTGCTGTAACCTCCGGAATTACAGTATTTAATCGTCTATAAATTTGAATATACTGCTGGAATATACTTTCATCATCTGGCAAACCGGACTTTAATATTTCAACATAATTCCCCTTATTTTCATAGGCTTCATATACAACAGAAATATAAGGATCATTATTCCGTTCTATCAAACTGCTCAGTATTTCCTTCGCATCATCACTACTATAGATACTCCAATAATCCTGTAATAGTTTCTTAATCTCCTTGTTACTTAAACCTGTAACATAGGAGTTTAAATATGCTGATTGTTGAGAAGCATACATAGAGCCTGCCAAGATGTAATCTAGCTGTTGGCCGTGTAGCGGTTGATTATCATTTAGTCTCAGGCCCGAAAAAGCGTTAAGTATTTTCTTCAGAAAACTCATAAGCTATCAGGCGGATATTAAATGAGGGAATCGGGACTTTAATTCCTCTGGCAATTGCTCTCCAACAACCTGATATTTTGCTCTGATCTGAAGTTGCTTTTGAAGATTTAACATATCGGCAGGATCAACAACATACCTTAATCTGTCGTGAATTTCAAGGGATAATTGTTGCCCGTCAATATCAAATGTGATTATGTGAACCTTTGGCAGATATTCTTCTGCTTGTTTTGCATAAAGCCCCAATTGAGTTTTTAATAACCCGCCATTTTGCAATTGGGATTTTTCTATGCGAAAGTTATCAAAGATTAAATGCTCCTCTAATTCGCCAGTTGTATCAGTTGTGAAAAAATGTAAATCTTTACCGCTCAAAACCCAAAAGGCGTCAGTTTCTATACGTTGAAGTTTTACCCCAATACCAGACAACGCTGCATTTTTCAGACCATCACCTATTAAAGTTTGAACTTTACTTGCTGTGCTTTGAGGTATAGAGGCAGAACTGAAAGCATCAATTGCTTTCCCGTTCATCCAATTTTTAAGAAAAGAGAAATCATGATTCAATAACTCATTCTTGTAAGAAGAATAATGCTGGCGTTCCTGATCAATATTTATTTCAGCTTTTGCAGATTTGTGACGTTTGTTCATTATAGTCATAAATACTATGCCTACAATAATTAATACTACCGGGATAAATAATAGTGGGCTCATAATTTATTAATGTATTCCAAGGTTAGTTTAAATGTTTTTAGGTATCACTTTCCCTTTTTTGGAAGGGATAACGCCCCAGACTAATAATCCAATAATTAATACAGCCACCATTTTACCTCCATATCTTGTATAGAAAGGCAATTTGTTGAGTTCTTCTTGATTTAGCTTTTGTGATGCTAGAATTGCAACCATCTCGTTTTGAGGGATATCATAAAAGGTTTCCGTTTTCTCATCAAAACCAACCAGTTTAGGGTCTTCTATGATGTATAATGGAAGAAAATAAGCAATGTTGAATTCTTTATGAAGTGTAGCAATGTCCATAAAGTTGCCATCTTTTAGTTTGAATTCATCTGTATCTGGCAGGTCATATACTTTATTTAATACTTCCCTTTCCCCAAATGGAATTTTGGCCTTGGCAAAAACAGAAGTTGAGGATAACGCAATTAATAAAGCGATAAAAGTTGGGTGTTTGAAGGAGATCATAGGAATTTGCTTTTTTTTAGGTTGTTGGGTTTTAGACTGAAGGCCTAACACTTATGGGGTGCAATAATACGTTGTTTAAATATATAATTACTATATAATTTATAACATGGGGTAGTTTCTCTGCATTGAATTTTGACATCTTCCCCCATCCTGTTGGCTGCCTAAAACCCTTATTATAGCGGAAGTAACGGCAATTATCCTGTTGTCTACGGCATCTTTCCCTTTCCCATTAAATCCGGATCGACCAAAAAAATAGTATCTTGGCAACCAACTAACCCTTTATGCAGGCATACTGCCGGGTAGTCATGATGTTACTTACAAATGACGGCCGTCCGTCTCGATATTCAGTTAGCAACCAAAATATTAACGCTTTCACGGGTATGATAAACGTTTTGAAAATCAATTATTTGAAGCGGGGTTTTCCGCGTAGCAGGCATTCCTCCGCCTATATCAGTCTATGTCAACAGTCGGCAGCCTGAAACTTCCATTCCTTGTTACATTCAAGAAATTGCTGATTACTGATGAACGGTGTGCCACCAATTCAATCCCACGAATCACAGAATACCGGTGCCGGACAGCAAAACGGAGCAGAGGAGGTATTATTGTGGAACCGTGTGCGCCTTGGAGAACAGGAGGCGCTGGTTGGACTATACGAGCGACTTTATTTTTACCTGTTGAACTACGGCATCCGCACCAGTGGCGATTCTGACCGAACGCGCGATGCCATTAACGATGTATTCCTCGAATTGTGGGACCGGCGTCTTCAACTCCCGGATGTTGCTAACATCAGATCTTATTTACTTACCTACCTGCGCCGTAAAATATTTTCAAATATCCGGGAAGATCAGAAGCGTGCCAAAGCGGCCGGCAACCTGTCTCACCTCACGGAAGGTTATGAGCTGTCTTATGAAGAGTGTATCATGGCATTGCAGGCTTCTGATGAAGTAAAGGAAAAAGTAAGGCGGGCCATGGCCATGCTCACTCCACGGCAGAAAGAGCTGGTGCAGTTACGCTTTTTTGAAGGTCTCAGTATGGACGAAGTGGGGGAAAGGGCCGGCATCACCACCAAAACCGCCTACAATACCCTGGCAGCGGCATTAAAGGCCCTGTCATCAGGCCTCCTGGCTGCAATATGTTACCTGCTGATGCGGTAATTTCCGGCACTCGGACCGCCGCTAACCTTTCCTGCAAAAAAGAAATCAGAAAATAGTTCCGATTTCTTTGGGAATAAACCCCCTTTTCTTACACAATAGATTACTAATCGTAACAATGGCGCAACAATACAACATTGCAGAAGATTTCCTGTTGGATGATTCTTTCCTTCGCTACCGTATGGGTATTGATGTGGAAGCTGAGCAGTATTGGGTAGCCTGGCTGGCCGCCCATCCTGACAAACGGATTCCCTTCAATGAAGCCTGCCGGTTATTTGATGTGCTGAATGGCAGCCAGGGGCGGCTCAATGTGGAGGTGGCGCATTTTCGTGGCTTGCTGCAGGAACATGCCCATCAACAGCATGGTAAGTTGCCCAAAGTGCGGCGTATGGGCTGGTGGCGTGTTGCTGCTGCCGCAGTTTTAGTGTTTGCGGTATCGGTTGCAGGCTGGAAGCTGTTGTACAAAGTTGAAAGCCCCACCCCTGAAAAGGGAATTGCTGCTACCAACGGGAATGACATACAGCCCGGCCAAACTAAGGCGCAGCTGTTGATGGGAGACGGTACATCCGTTAACCTGGACGATTTGAGTGAACAGGGACTGGAAGAAAAAGACGGCACACGGATCGGTAAAAATAAAGGTCAGCTGGTATACGATGCCGCGGAAGGATCCGGAAAGGAATTGATTTATAATACCCTTACCACCCCGCGCGGTGGTGAATATAAAGTGACATTACCGGATGGTTCCCGGGTATGGATGAATGCAGGTTCCTCCCTTCGCTTTCCCACCCGGTTCAATGGCAGCAACAGAACCGTTTACCTCACCGGCGAAGCTTATTTTGAAGTGGCGCAAAGCCCCGCACAGCCATTCCTCGTAGAAATGCCCAACGGGTTAAAAGTCGCGGTGCTGGGAACTGGTTTTAACATCATGGCCTATGAAGATGAAAGCGCCCTCCATACCACGCTGGTAACCGGTAAGGTAAAAGTGATTTCGCCGGATGGAAAGGATGTGGTGCTGGCCCCCGCCCAGCAGGCTGTTCTATTAAGGAAGAACGGGCAGATGAAAGTAGAGGAGGCGGATGTAGATAAAGTAATTGCCTGGAAAGGAGGCATGTTTGAGTTTGATGATGATGATTTATCCACCGTTATGCGGCAATTATCGCGCTGGTACGATGTGGATGTAAAATACTCGGGTCCTATACCGGATAAGCATTATACAGGTTCCATACGCAAGCTGTCCACGTTATCACAGGCTTTGCGCATTTTAAAAACGGCCGGCATCAGGTTCACGATTGATGGCAGGCAGATAATCGTCGATGTTCAGGAATAAAAAAAATATCAACTAAGAGGATAAACAACCAAGATTTTCACGGATTGTGTTCAGATAAAAATGAAACCGGGAACGAGGCAACGTTCCCGGCAGAATTTGTCTGGCTGGCACATTTGCGTGTATTGATGTAAACAGCTCAATGCTCACCCTAAACTTTTCAAATTTATGCTATTTAGAGATGCTGGCAAACACCTCCATGATCCGGTGTTTGCAAAAATGCTGAAAGTTATGAAACTGACTGCCTTTTTGCTATTGGTGTTGGTCACGCAGGTAAGTGCTACGGCTTACTCGCAGAAACTGACCCTCAATATGCGTAACGCGACGCTTACCAAGGTGTTTAAGGAGATCCGGAAACAAACCGGGTATACCTTTTTCTACAATACTGAAATGCTGGAAGACGCCAGCAAGGTAACCCTGACGGTGGAACAGATGGAACTGAAGGAGGTGTTGGACATATGCCTGCAGAACAAAGGCTTCAACTACAGCATTGTGGATAATACGATCATTCTTTCCGTAAAAGCGAAGGAAGAGGCCGTGGAATCACCAGCGGCCGTGGTCAATATTTCGGTGTTTGGCAAGGTCACCGATGCCATAACCAACGAACCGCTGATTGGCGCCACGGTAATGCTGAAAGGCACGAGCCAGGGTGCCAGTACGGATGCGAAGGGTAATTACACGCTACAACTGCCTGAAAGCGGCGGGGTGCTGTTATTTTCCTACGTGGGATATGAAGTAACGGAGAAAAGCGTGTCGCAGGCAGGTGCACTGAATGTGGCCCTGAAGCCCAAAACGGTGCTGACGGAAGAACTGGTGGTGGTAGGATATGGCACGCAGAAAAGGAAAGACATCACAGGGGCGGTTTCTTCAGTAAGAGTAAGTGAGATCAGCCCTAACGTTTCTAAAAATATCAGTTCTGCTATTCAGGGGCGGGTTCCCGGTGTTTCTGTGGAATCGGCCAGCGGAGCACCCGGCTCCGGCATGGTCATCACCATCCGCGGGATGAGTACCCTGGGGAACAACGCTCCTCTCTTTATTGTAGATGGCGTGTTCGTAGGGGGGATTGACGGTGTAAGCCCCAACGACGTGGAATCTATCGAAGTACTGAAAGATGCCGCCACAGCAAGCATCTACGGCTCCCGCGCTGCAAACGGCGTGGTAATCGTTACCACCAAAACAGGAAGGAAAGAGTCGCCTCCCCGGCTGGAAATCGACAGCTGGGTAGGTGTACAGTCTATCCCCAGGAGAATGAGCATGCTGAATGGTGAACAATGGACCAGCCTGATGAGTAAATACGTACCCGGCATCCCGGCTTATAACGGAATCAATACCAACTGGCAGGATGAAATCTTCAGGCAGGCCATGTTGGCACGTACCAACATTAACTTCAGCGGCGGTTCAAAGAACTTCACCTATAACCTGTCTGGCGGTTATCTGAAGGAAAACGGCACTATCCTGAATACACATTATTCTGCTGCCAATTTCAGGGTGAAAACGGAGTATGAAAAAGGGCGTATCCGTGTGGGAGAAACCGTTATTATCAAACGCGGCATTACCCGGAACAACCCCGGCGGTGGCGACCAATCTCACAGTATCGTAGGCAGCTCCCTGATGCTCCCTCCCACGGTACCGGTATATGATCCAACGCAGGATATGGGCGGTTACGGCAGAAGGCCTACGTATATGAAGAACCTTTCCAATCCCATCGCCCGGCTGGAAAGAATCGATAACACTTCAAAAGACCTGTCCATTCTGGCCAATGCATTTGTGGAAGTGAGGTTGATAGAAGGCCTGAAGTATAAATTCAATGTGGGGCTTACAGAAGCGCATGGCAGTAATCGTTTCTACACCGGTATTTATCATGATGGTAACGCCGGAAACGCCATCCCGGACCTGAGCGAAGGTACTTCCACAAGTAATTCCTGGCTGGTGGAAAACACCCTGGGGTATAATAGAAAATTTGGCCGGCATTACGTAGACGCGTTGTTGGGATATACCGCACAGAAGAACATTTACAACGGATTTAATGCCCAGCGCGACGACCTTCCCGATGGTACATTTGTACTCGGTGCAGGTACTGCGTCTTCCCAGAAAAATGGCGGCAGTGCCAGTGTGAATACCATCGTTTCGCGCTTTGCCCGTGTCATGTATTCTTACGATTCCCGTTACCTGTTTACCGCTTCTGTTCGGCGCGATGGATCTTCCCGTTTCGCATCGGATTACCAGTACGGATCTTTCCCTTCTTTCTCTCTCGGCTGGAATGTGCATAACGAAGCCTTTTTCGCCGGTGCGAGGAAATGGATCAACTCCCTGAAACTGCGCGGCAGCTGGGGCGTGCTGGGCAACCAGGAAATCGGGAACTATCTCACGCAGAACAGCATCACCAGCGGACTCAACTATGTACAGGGTGGTCAGCTATGGCCGGGCGCCACTGCCAGCGGGTACGCTTCTCCGCTTGACCTGTCGTGGGAAGAAACCAAAATCACAAACATAGGTGCCGACTTCGGTTTCCTCGAAAATAAACTCCTCCTGATCTTCGATGTGTTCAATAAAAGAACGGAGGGCGTACTGCTGAATGTACCCTTCCCGCCATCTGTAGGGAAAACCGGCTCTCCTACATTGAATGCCGGTGTAATTGATAACAAAGGATACGAAGCCACCATTGAATATGCAGACAGAAGCGGCAGCCTGAATTACCGGCTGGGATTGAACTTCTCTCATGTTTCCAATAAAATGCAGGCCATTAACATCGGCTCCGGAAGACAGGAATTCGGTTCCATTTCACGGGCGGTAGTGGGTTACCCCATCGGTGGTTTCTGGCTGATAGAAACGGATGGCATTTTCCAATCGACGGAAGAAGTACAGGCTCACAATAAAGGCGGTGCTCCTATTCAGCCCGGTGCCCAACCCGGCGATATCCGGTTTGTGGACTTCAATAAAGATGGTATCATCGATAACAAGGACGAGCAGTTTATGGGTAGTCCATTCCCCAGTATTACCATGGGCTTTTCCGCCAACATGTCCTGGAAAGGATTGGACCTGAACCTGTTTCTTGAAGGGTTAAGAGGTAATAAAATCTATAATGCCCGGAAGAAGTGGATGGAGAAGATGAACGAAGTCACCAATTATTCCACCAGCGTACTCAACGCCTGGACGCCGGAGAACAAAAGCGACTTCCCGCGGTTTATTCTCGCAGATCCTAATAACAATAACCGCAGCAACATCGACCGTTGGCTGGAAGATGGTTCTTACATGCGTTTAAAAAGAGTGGAATTGGGTTACAGCCTTCCGTCGCGCATCATCTCAAAGTATGGCATTGAAAAAGTGAGGGTATTTGCTTCCGGCGAAAACCTCTTCACCATCACAAAATACAAAGGGTATAACCCGGATATCGGCGGTGGTGCATTGGTACGTGGTGTGGATGATTCGTGGGATGCATATCCGCTGGCCCGTACCATTTTGTTTGGCCTGAACCTCACTTTTTAAAACGACTAATTGTTACGAATCATGAAAAGAAAATATCAATATATAGCTACATTAACGCTGCTCCTGTCCGCTACAGGCTGCAACGAAAAGGATTTCCTTACCCAGAACGATCCCAATAAAGTAACCGAAACGATGTTCTGGAAAGACGAGAATAGCGTATTGTCCGCACTGGCTGCCACCTACAGCCCGCTTCGTCCTTCCCTGTATGGTTACTGGGGGGCTTTTACGGGTATACAGGATATCAATTCACTGGGAGACGATGTGTTTACCATCCCGGGCGGAGAACCTGCCACCTGGGGAGTTGCCAGTTTCACCAATGATGAAAACAACAGCGATCTCAATGATATCTTTAATAATCTCTATAAAGTTGTTCACCGGGCGAACCTGCTGCTGTCGAAAATAGACGCCGTTGGAATGGATGGGGCCAAAAAGGCGCAGTATACTGCGGAGACCAAGTTCCTCCGTGGCCTGGCTTATTTCATCCTCGCAGCTAACTGGGGCGGTGTACCGCTCAGGACCGCACCGGTAGAAACAACAGACGGGTATGCGGCCCCCTGCGCAACGAGAGAAGATGTGTGGAAGCATGTAATCAGCGATTTGTCTGAAGCTGCCGCGGGATTGCCTCCGGCGCGCGATGCAAAAGAAAAAGGCCGCGCTACCAGTGGCGCTGCACTGGCTTATCTGGGGAAAGCATATATGTTTACCGAAGACTATACAAAGGCTGAAACCACCTTCGACCTGCTGAACGCCGCGCCTTATGCTTATGATCTGGTGCCTGATTTTGAGGATAACTTCACGGATAAGAATGAGTTTAACGTGGAGTCTGTGTTCGAATGGACCTTTGCACCATTGGGTGACCAATATGGCGCATGGAGCGTGGAATCTGCCAACTCTCCCATGTACAATTATCTGCCGCAATTCATCGGTCCTCCTTCGGCGGGCGGCTGGTTTAAATATGTGCCATCGAACTATATGGTGCGCGAGTTTGTAAAAGAGCCGCGCCCTGCAGGTGCTGATACCAAATACGATAAACGGATGTACGCCTCCATGATGTGGAAACGCTCTGTGCTGGGAGAACCGGATGCCACTTTTTATGATAACCAGTCGTTCGACAGGATGTGGACATCTGCCATCTCCACCATTGTGCGCCTTCATCCGGGTACTAAACTGGATACTGTAACCTATGGCCGTTTCCTGATTAAAAAGGGAACCAATGCATGGCGCAATGTGAAGGATGCGGACAATTACTGGGGCGCTACTCCCTCCACCGCCAACTTCAGGGCATTCCGTTTCGCGGAAGTGCTGCTGCTGCGTGCAGAAGCCGCTGTGCAGAACGGGCACAACGGTAAAGCGTTAGACGATATCAACCGCATCCGCAGAAGAGCCGGACTGCCCGATAAAACCGCGGGTGAGCTTCCCGGCAAACCTGAACTGCTCAAGGAAATCGATCACCAGAAACTGCTGGAGATGTTTTTTGAACAGAACCGCGTATACGACCTCAGAAGATGGCATAAATCTGCCGGTGAGCTGTCGCAGGTGTTGCAAGCCCGCGAGAAACAAGGCGCAAACGTATTCGGTGCGAAGCATTATTTCTTCCCGATTCCGGCAAGTGAACTGAAATCTAACCCCAAAGCTGACCAGCATAGTCTGTGGAAGTAGCAGGTATGCAATATGAATAACTGATATGCAGACTGTGGTCTGTTCGGCGGAAACGCCGGACAAACAACAGTCTGCCGGTTATACCCGGGTTTTAATCAAGTGAATATGAAACTATATCCCTGCCTGTTATGGGCGGTTTTATGCCTGGCCTGCCAACAACGGCCCAAAGCTCCGATACCTTCCCGGGCGCAGGAAGGTTTTTTGCTGGACAGTACGCACATGGATGAGGTACCGGCCATTTTCAAGCGCGGTTACATTCTGCTCAGCCGGCGCGATGAGCCTGGTGCGCTCTATCTGCTGAACGCGCAAGGTAAAGTGGTATGGTATCATGAAGTAAAAGGCACGGGCTTTAAAACTGCGCATTTTACCGGCAAAAAAACCTTTCTCTGCATTTTGGGCAGTAAGGAGTATGCCACCAGTTACGGCAATCAGGTGCTGGAAGTTTCGCTGGAAGGGGATACCCTGCTGCATCTGCAAAAGGGGCAGGGCGATTTTACCGCTAATGCCCATCATGAAGTACTGTTGAGCCCGGACGATAACATCGTTATGCTGAGCACCGTGGAAAAAACATTCGATCTGCGTGCGATGGGAGGAGGTATGGCTGATACAGTGAAAAGCGACGGTATACTCGTGTTAGACCGTAAAGGGCGTAAAGTGTGGGAGTGGACGGTATTTGACGCATTGAATCCATTAGACGATTCTCTTATACAAAGTACCCGCAAAGACTGGATGCACGCCAACAGCCTTAGTTTCGATAAAGACGGGCATTACCTTATCTCCTTCTACAATAATGGTCAGATATGGAAGCTGGATGCACGTACAGGCGCTGTTATCTGGAAGTTCGGACGGGGAGGAGACTTTAGTTTCCCCGATTCTGCGGCCTTCGATATGGGGCATGCCGTACACCGGAATGCATCGGGCGACCTGATGTTGTTCGATAACGGCGTGTCGAAAGAACTATCGCAGACGCTGACTTTCCACATCGATGAAAGCGCCCGCACCGCAACGCCGGTGATCCGCTCCCCCATTCCGGCATACCTCTTTAACGACCGTATGGGCAGCGCTTACCTGGCCGGTCCGCAGCATATTCTGCAATGCAGTTCCAAAAAGAATACGGTATTGTTGACAGACTTGCAGGGAAAGCCTCTCTGGAGCCTCCGCTGTGCTTTTATCCCATACCGTGCTGAATTCATTCCAGCAGAAGCATTGCCTGATTTTGTCACAGATTGATTATTGATGTTTATTAAAGAATTACACATGAATCGATATGCATCCCGGATTGTCTGGAGTTGTTTTCTGGCAGCCATCACTATCATCATCATTTATTCCTGTCAAACGAACTTAAGCGGTAAGAATACAACGGAAGATAAAGCTGTAGCCGCCGCAATTCTGCTGAAGGTGGACAGTGCCGCGATCCCCGCGGACAAATATGGAGAGGCCGTCAGGTATGGGCAGGAACTGATGTACAGAACCGCGTATTACATTGGTCCGGAAGGCATCAACGGCAAATACCTGGGCAACAGGATGAACTGTACCAATTGCCATCAAAACGGGGGAACCAAACCCTACTCATTTAACCTGATGCTTTCGCATGAGCAGTACCCGCAGTACCGCGCACGGGAAGGGAAAGTGCTTACTATGGCAGAGCGGGTGAATAATTGTATCAACCGTCCGCACAGTGGTAAATCTCTGCCGCTGGACAGTAAAGAGATGGTGGCGTTTCTTGCTTACTTCAGGTGGCTAAATAGTTTTGTTCCCAAAGGCCAGCCTCACAAGGGCGGCAAAAATCTGGACATCGTACTGCCTGATGTGCCTGCCAGTCCTGACAGGGGGGAAGTATTGTATGCGCAGCATTGTGCAGTTTGCCATGGTAAAAACGGTGAAGGCATCCTGAAAGAAGATAAATCTACTTATGTATACCCGCCATTATGGGGACCGGAAGGCTACCAGCCCGGTTCAAGTATGCACCGCATCATTAAACAGGCGCAATGGCTGAAAGCCAATATGCCATTCGATAAAGCCACGTGGGAGAAACCTTTCCTGACAGATATGGAAGCCCTGGATCTGGCTGCTTTTGTAAATGACGACAGCCGGCATAGCCGTCCCAATCCTAAGACATTCGATTACCCGAATATATCTGAGAAAGCCCTGGATTATGGAAAGGGACCTTTTGCGGACACTTTTTCTACTGACGCACATAAATATGGCCCGTATCAGCCAATGATTGATTACTGGAAAAGTAAAGGCCGGAAGGTTACCTATTGATTGTTAGCAAACATATCGCCCGTCCTCCCGGATGGGCGGTATGTCCCTTATTATGCATGCCTTAGCAAAGGCATCCCTGCATTACTCACAATAAACACTTTCCGGTATTCCCGGGGTGTGATTCCCTGATGGATCTTAAATTGCCGGTTGAAGTAAGACACGTTATCGAACCCGCAGGCATAACAGATGTCTGTAATACTGTCTTCTTTGCCGATCAGTAACCTGGTGGCGTGGCTGATCCTTATTTCATTGACAAACTGGGAGAAAGTTTTGTGGGTATTTCTTTTGAAGTAACGGCAAAAAGCAGCTTCACTCATACAGGCCAGCGATGCGGCAGTTTGTATGTCTACCCCGAGGTGATAATTCTCAAATACATAGTTGAAAATAGATGCCAGCTTTTCCGCATCACTTTCCTTGTACTGTATCTTCCGGCTGTCGTCCGTAATGATAACCCCATCTTCTTTATGGCGCTGACTTAACTCTTCCAGGATCTGCAGCAGTACAATGAGGTTTTTCATTTGCTGGTTAGGCTGGAACCGCGAAAATAGCGCACTGAGGGCTGCATGGTTATTCCCGAACATGATACCATAAGCGGAGCGTTGCATGAGTGTTTTAATGTTTCTCAGTTCCAGCGTATCGAAGAACCCCTTCCCCATAAAATCCGCATCAAACTGCACTACAATAGCATGCACATTTTCCCCTTTACCGACAGAAAGGTGATTGTTGGAGAAACAATGCACTAAGCCCGGCCCAAACATAAATATCTCCCCCTCGTTATAATTCAGCATCTTGTTGCCTACATATACCTGACCGGAACTCTTTACAATAAGGGTCACTTCATATCCGCTGTGGAAATGGAACGTGTTGGTGAAGTGCGGCTGGCAGAATTCCTTGATGGCAAAACTGGCATCTTCCGAGGTGGATATGTGCCGGTAAGAAACTTTCATGCGGTCATTTTTAGTACAATAATTGTTTTTAAGGGGCTAAAAATGCGATATATGTAAATATAGTATCGAAAATTGGCAAATGGGGTACTTTTATTTCAACGGTAACCTGAATAAGTTTGTAACATCAGCTTCACGCCAGGAACTTTATCCTGTTCACCGACCAAACAATCAACATCACTTTATATACAGCCCGATATGGAACTCGCGATACACAATTGGATGCGCTCCGAAACAGTAACAACAACAATACGGAGAATTGCTGCACAAGGTTATACCCGGTTTGAAATTGCCGGAAGCCCGGAACAATATAACACCGCTGAAGTACGGAAAACACTGAAAGAGCATGGAGTGCAATGCTGGGGATCAGTAACGCTGATGCTTGGAGAACGTAACCTGCTCGCCAAAAACGAAGCGCAACGCGCCGCATCTGTACAATACGTAAAAGATGTAGTGAAAATGGTGAAGGAGTTAGACGGGCATATGGTTTCTGTAGTACCGGGCACCGTGGGGAAACTGGTGCCGGATGGCCGTCCGGATGAGGAATGGCAATGGGCCGTGGATGCCATGAAAGAGATCTATGCCTACAGCGAAGCTGCCGGAATCGTATTGGGGATCGAACCCATCAACAGGTTTGAAACGTATTTTATCAATCGTGCAGATCAGGCACTGGCACTGGCAGCAGCCGTAGGGCCTAACTGCGGCGTATGCCTCGATACCTTCCACATGAATATCGAAGAAACGGATATGTTTGCTGCCATCCGGAGAGCTGGTGATAAACTGGCCGGTTTCCACGTGGCAGACAATAACAGGATGGCACCGGGCATGGGGAACCTGAACTGGGAAAAGATAGTTGCAACCCTCCGGGAAGTAAACTACGACAAAGTGCTATCGGTAGAGTTCTGCTCTCCGCTGGATCGTACCCCTGCCAACCCTTACCCCGGCTCCATTGATGAAATGCCGGAAAACCTTTCACCTGAACAGGAAAAGTTCCTGATAGATCATGGCAGTTCCTCCGTTACGGAAGAATTCTATTCCATGCTCACCCGGGAGTCTTATAATACTTTATCGAAACTTATTTAAAAAGCGTCAAATCCAATTAATGAAAATTTCGAACGTAGAAGCGTTTTGGTTACGCTGCCCCATTCCGAAGGAGAAACAGCATGCTTCGGATTATGGATTGCTGACGCATTTTGATATGACGTTGGTGGTAATTACAACAGACAGTGGCCTGCAGGGCTTCGGAGAAGCGAAAGCAGCAGTAGGTTCGTCGGGAGTATGTGCTTCCATTGTAAATTGTATCGAAAATGAATTAAAGCCTATGCTGGTAGGGAAGTCTGTCAGCAACATCACCCGTCTTTGGGAGGAAATGTATAACGGTACCCGGGATCATTACGCCTTATCAAGAGGCCGCAAGTTTCCTGTTCTCGGCAGGCGTGGTTTAACGATCTCTGCCATGAGCGGGATCGATACTGCCCTGTGGGATCTGAAAGGTAAAATGCTGAATGTACCCGTGCTGGACCTCCTCGGCGGCGCCTGCAGGGAGCAGATGCCTGCATACGCCAGCGGTGGCTGGGCTGATGTCGATAACATCGGAGCGCAGTTGAAAGGGTATGTAGACAAAGGTTTCAGAGGGGTAAAGATGCGGGTAGGCGTTATGGATGACAGCGTGCAAAAAAGCATCGACCGGGTAAAAGCGGCGAGAGCCGTACTGGAACCGGATGTAAAACTGATGGTAGACGCACACGGAACATTCAGTGTTCCGGAAGCAAAGCAGTTCTGCCGCGGAGTGGAAGATTGTAACATCTATTGGTTCGAAGAACCCATCAGCCCGGATAACAAACAGGGAACCGCTGAAGTAAGGGCATCCACCTTTATTCCCATTGCAGCAGGCGAAAGTGAATTTACGAGCTTCGATATACACGACCTTTTACAACTCAGGGCGGTAGATGTGATCCAGCCGGATGCGGCCATTATCGGCGGTATTTCGGAAGCGATGAGAGCAGGGCACCTTGCCTGTGCGCACCAGGTGGAAATGGCTCCGCATTGCTGGGGTTCCGCATTTTCATTTATGGCCGGGCTAACGGTGGCATTCGCATCACCCTCCGCCACCATCATCGAGTTTTCTCTGGGTGGTAACCCAATGATGTACGATCTTGTAAAAGAAAAGATCACCGTTACAAACGGCATGATCGCTGCACCAACAGCTCCGGGATTAGGAATGACGCCGGATTGGGATTTTGTTAAGGAATTTAAACAGGGTGTTTAAAACAATTTCTATGGCTAAGGCACTTAAAATTAACCACGTTACATTAATAGTGGACAACCTCGAGAAAGCAGGTGATTTCTATAAAAATGAACTCGGCCTCGAGGCGCTTCCCGCATTCCGCTTCGATTATCCGGTGATGTTCTTCCGGTTCAACGACGAACAGCAATTGCACCTCTCAGAATGGGACGACCGCACTTCTTTCCGCGGACACATCTGTGTACAGGTAGATGATTTCAATAGTATATTTTTCCGGATGAAAGCACTCGGCGTGATCGATACTGCCCCCTGGGGAAAGGTCCGTAAGCTGCCCGATGGCGCCATGCAGATGTTTGTCAGAGACCCTGCAGGTAACCTCGTTGAAATGTCTTCCGCACCCGGTGCCGAAATCGATCCCCGGATATTGGAAGATGAGCTGTACGAAGAAGGATTGTATGTTTCCGGCCGCAACGACTTCAGGGGAGACCGGTCTGATGATGCCACTTTATACCATAAGCATCCATGAGGAAGAACGTAATGCTGCTTGAAACCATTGCCGATGAGGCATTGGCCATTCTCCGGGAACACGTGAATGTGTTTACCGGATATGATAAAGCCAACCAGGAAGTTGTTCTGGCAAAGGAGGAGATCCATGCCGTAATAACGAGAGGGAAAATGAAGGTGGATGAAGCCCTGATGGTATCCTGTCCGCATTTGCAGGTGGTGGCCCGCTGTGGCGTTGGGTTGGATAATGTGGATGTGAAAACGGCCTCAGCAAGAAAGATCCGGGTGATCAACGCGCCGGGCAGCAATGCAGGCACCATCGCGGAACATTCGCTTGCCCTCATGCTGATGCTGATGCGGGATATGTACACTTCAGTAGACCGGGTGAAACAGGATGACTGGAACTGGCGGAATCAATATGCAGGAGATGAGCTGAACGGCAAAACCCTGGGTATCCTCGGCATGGGGAATATCGGGAAACGGGTAGCCCGCCTGGCAAATGCATTCGGAATGGACGTGGTTTACTGGAGCCGTTCAGCACAGGAGTTGCCTTACCGGCAATTGCCGTTGAACGAAGTATTGCAGCAATCCGATATTATCAGTTTGCATCTCCCTTTGGAGAAAGAAACGGAGAACCTGATCGGGAAAGCACAGCTGGCTTCGATGAAACCGCAGGCATTGCTGATCAATACGGCAAGAGGTGCCCTCATCGATCACACAGCTTTGCTGGAAGCGTTGAATGAAGGAACTATTGCGGGATTTGCTGCGGATGTACTGCCCGATGAACCGCCCGTGCAGAGCCTTGGGGTGGTAAAGCATCCCCGCGTAATCGTAACACCGCATTCCGCCAGCCTTACGGCCACTACGTACCGTAAAATGTGCGTGTATACCATAAAGAATGTTGTGGCGCTGCTTACAGGCCACGATCCGGACAAGGAGAGCGTTTTTAATCGCGATTCGTTTGTATGATAATTCTAAATTCCTGTTAAGATGAATACTTTTTGTTTTGGGTTATTATTGACACTGGGAGGTTTGTTCTGTACCCAGTCTCCTCAAAAGGCTAAAAAGCCGTTGGTTGTTTTTGTGTGTGGAGACCATGAATACAGCGGGGAAGAAACCCTGCCCATCGTGGCTGCGGAACTCGAAAAGAATTATGGCATGAGAACGATCGTGCTTAAATCCTCCCCGGATCACAACAGCGAAGAAAATATTCCCGGGCTGGAAGCTTTAAAGGATGCCGATCTGGCCGTTTTTTATCTCCGCTGGAGAAGGCTCCCTGCCGATCAGCTGGCACATATTGATGCATACCTGAAATCAGGAAAACCCGTGATGGGCTTCCGCACTACCACGCACGCATTTAATTTCCCTGCCGGCCATGCCAGCGAAAAGTGGAATGCTTTCGGGGAATTTGCATTGAACGCTCCTCCCGGCTGGGGTGGTAAGGCTAAACATACCCACTATGGTCACAGCAGCAGTACTGATGTGAGCGTGATTGCCGCCGAAGCTAAAAATCCTATACTGACAGGTGTGGCGAAAAACTGGCATGTACGTTCCTGGTTGTATCATGTAGTGCCTGATTACCCGGCCAAAGGATCTGTGTCCCTGCTGTCGGGCAAAGCAGTTAATCCGGAAAGGGCGGCTGTGGAAAACCCTGTAGCCTGGACCGGCACGAATGCCTTCGGAGGAAAAGTATTTATGACCACGCTTGGCCATCCTGAGGATTTTAATGTAGAATCCTTTCAGCGCCTCGTGATCAATGCGATTCACTATGAGCTGGGCCTGCCAGTGCCGAAGAAATGGAAAGGTAAGATGGACATCAATGTTCCTTATCGTGTAGCTAAATAGATAAATTAAGGGAGACCATGAGAATAACCAGGATCAGCGTTCTGTTGATATTGGCAGTTGTGCCTGCAATAATGATATTGAACGCATTTAGATTCAAACAACCACCACCGCTGACGCTTGCCAAAGGATCGCGCATTGCGATGATTGGTAATAACCTGGGTGCGAGGATGATCCATTATGATAATCTTGAAACAGAACTGCAGCTCCGTTTCCCTACGCATGAACTGTTTATCCGCAATATGTGTGATGCAGGAGAAACGCCCGGGTTCCGGCCACATTCAGGAAGAGCATTGCCCTGGGCATTCCCCGGTGCAGAGAAGTTTCAGGTAGAGCGGGCTAACCTTATCAGGAGTAAAACTGATCCCGCAAAGCTGATGCTGCAGGACGATAATCCCGGAGATGGATTTTTTGAAACGCCGGACGAATGGCTCACCCGGCTGAAAACGGATGTGATCATTTCATTCTTTGGCTATAATGAATCCTTCTCGGGAGAAGCCGGTCTTGCCAACTTCAAAGCAGAATTGAACGCTTTTATTAAATGGACGCTGAAGCAACAATACAATGGCGTTTCTGCACCACAGCTGGTGATTGTTTCCCCGATAGCATTTGAAAATCTATCAGACATCCGCGATCTGCCGGATGGCCGTAAAGAGAACCGCAATCTTGCGCTGTATGCAAATGCCATGAAAGAAATTGCAGCGCAAAACAAAGTGCTGTTTGTAGATGCATTCAATCCTTCCCAGAAATGGTACAACGAGTCCGATGCGCCATTGACCATCGACGGTTCCCAATTGAATGAGGAAGGATATAAAAAGCTGAGTGTTTTACTGGCCGATCAGATATTCGGGTACGGGGCACCAATGGCTCAAACAGAGAGAAAGCTGGTGAATGATGCCGTGATGGAAAAAAACTGGATGTGGCTGTATGATTATAAAGTACCGAACGGTGTACACGTGTATGGCCGCAGGTATAAACCCTACGGGCCAGATAACTTTCCGGCGGAAATTCAGAAGACCCGGGAGCTGACCGCTATAAGGGACACAGCTATCTGGCTTGCTGCATCGAAAGGTGAAAAAATGGATCTGGCAGAAGCAGATAAACACACCACTGTACTACCGGAAATTAAAACCAACTACACGCCGAGCCACAAGAACGGTAATCTTAAATACCTGTACGGACAGGATGCGATGAACAGCCTTAAATTGCCTCCGGGTTATAAAGCTGAACTGTTTGCTTCTGAGTCTGAGTTTAATGAACTGGCAAAACCTGTGCAGCTGTCTTTCGATAACAAGGGGCGTTTATGGGTAGCCACCATGCCTACATACCCGCAATACAAACCGGGAGATGCCAAGCCCAATGACAAGATTATTATCCTTGAAGATACTGACAACGATGGCAAGGCCGATAAGCAAACGGTATTTGCAGACGGTTTGCATTTGCCGTTAGGGTTCGAGATTGCGCCGGAAGGCGTGTATGTGGGGCAGGGTTCTCACCTCGTGCTGTTGAAAGATACGGATGGCGATGGCAAGGCTGATAAGAAGGAGATAATATTGAGTGGGTTCGACGACCACGATTCCCACCACGGTAATCATGCCTTTACTGCGGATGCTTCCGGCGCTATTTATTCCGGTGAAGGGGTATTCCTTAGTTCCAATATCGAAACATCTTACGGACCCGTTTACGCAACCAACGGAGGTTTTTTTCGCTTCGATACGCGGCGTGCGAAGCTGGAACGTACCGCGCAGCTGAGTATCCCTAATCCCTGGGGTATTACGTTCGACGATTGGGGGCAGCCCTTTTTTGCCGAAACATCTTCGCCGGATGTACGCTGGATGCTTCCCGGAACAATATTGCCCCGTTATGGGCGCGCTACCCATAAATCAGAACAGCTGATAGAAGAGAAACACCTGGTACGTCCCACTTCCGGAATCGAGTTCGTTTCGAGCCGCCACTTCCCGGATGAAGTGCAGGGAGATCTTCTTATAAACAATACCATCGGTTTTCTGGGGATCAAACAACATACCATGCACGACGATGGAACCGGTTATAAAAGCCGTTTCCATATGGACCTGCTGAAGAGCGATGATCCGAATTTCCGTCCGGTAGACCTGGAATTTGCTCCTGACGGGTCTTTATACGTGGTAGACTGGCATAATGTGCTTATCGGACATATGCAGCACAATGCCCGCGATCCCCTGCGCGACCATTCGCATGGCAGGATCTATCGCATCACTTATCCCTCCCGGCCCCTCGTAAAGCCGGCCAACATAGATAAGGCAGGCATTGATGAACTGCTGGAGAATCTGAAACTTCCTGAATACAGGACGCGTTACAGAACACGCAGGGAGCTAAGGAGCCTGGATGTAAATACCGTGCAGGGGAAAGTTACCGCCTGGGTAGCCAGTCTGGATACCAGCGATGCAAGATATGAACACCACCTGCTGGAAGGCCTTTGGGTGAGCCAGGGTACCGGTAAGGTGAATCAGCAGTTGTTAAAACGCACCCTCAGGGCGAAAGACTATCACGTAAGAGCTGCGGCGGTGCAGGTACTCCGGTACACCGGTCAACAGGTACCCGATCAGGCGGCACTGATGATGGCTGCCGCGAGGGATAAAAATAGCCGGGTAAGGCTGACGGCTATTGTGGCCGCTTCCTGGATGAGCAAAGAGGCCGGGTTGCCTGTGTTAACGGCAGCAGTTAAGTTCCCGATGGACAAATGGACCGTTCATGCTTATAAAACTGCCTTAGCGCATTTGAAAGGGCAGAATGTGGCTGAAGAGGCTGAGAAGAACAAGAAAACAACACTGACAGGTGCCGAGCTGGCATTGTTCAATAAGGGCAAGCTTATTTACAACAAGGAAGGGTACTGCAAAACCTGCCACCAGGCCGATGGTAAAGGGCTTACGGCTTCGGGGTTCCCGCCGCTTTCCGGAACAGCCTGGGTAAATGGCAGTGATGAGCGGCTGATCAAACTGGTGCTGAAAGGCCTGGTAGGCCCTATTGTGGTAAATGGCCAGAAGTATCCGGGGCAGGTTCCCATGACGCCTTTCGGCGGATTGTTGAAAGATGAAGAGGTGGCTGCGGTAATAACTTACGTACGTAATTCGTTTGGCAATAACGGCGCGGCCGTGTCTGCGGAGAAAGTGAAAAAAATTAGACAAGCCACAGATGGTAAAAAAGATTTATATTCCGCAGAACAATTATTGAAAGAACACCCTATGAAATAAAGGGGGTGGTTAATTTTTAATTTCAGCGTTATGAACAACAAACTACGATTGTTTTATGGCAGTTGTTTTGCCCTTATCACAACTGCATTTTCATTCAGTATCAGAGCGGGTATACTTCCGCAGCTGGCAGAAACTTTCCAGTTGAATGCCACGCAACTGGGATTTATTAACTCCATGTGGTTCCTGGGGTTCCCTATTTCCATGGTGATCGGAGGCCTGTTTTATTACCAGATCGGGCCTAAGCGGATTATGATCTTCGCTTTCTTTGCGCACACGCTGGGCATTCTGCTAACGATCTATTCCGGCGGTTATACCGGACTTTTGATTTCCACATTGCTATTGGGGCTGGGGAATGGTTGTACCGAAGCTGCCTGTAATCCTATGATTGCAGATAGTTATACCGGTAAGCAGATGAATACCCTCTTAAACCGGTTCCATATGTGGTTCCCGGGTGGTATCGTGATAGGCAGCCTGGTTTCCCTGGGAATGACGCAGATGAAGCTGGGATGGGAAGCACAGATATGGATCATCCTTTTACCAACAATCGTATATGCCATTCTATTCTATAAACAGCAATTTCCGGAGCCGCAGCACAAGGAGAGCATTTCCGTTGTGGAAAACCTGAAAGCCATGATTACGCCGCTGTTTATATTTATAGCCGTATGTATGTCTCTTACTGCCATCAGTGAATTCGGGCCGCAACAGTGGACCGGTATCATCATGGCGGCAAGCGGAGCCGAACCGATGGTGGTTTTGGCACTGGTGACCGGCTTAATGGCGGTAGGCAGGTACTTCGGTGGTGATATCGTTGGGAAGTTTGACCAAACGGGCGTACTGCTGGGTTCAGCAGTATTTGCAACCATCGGTATTTATCTGTTCAGCACCCAAACCGGAGGGATGGTATATGTTGCCGCCATCTTCTTTGCGATCGGCGTATGCTACTTCTGGCCCAATATGATCGGGTTCGTGGCGGAGAAAATACCTAAAAGCGGTGCATTCGGTATGTCTGTAGTAGGAGCAGTGGGTATGTTTTCCACCTCTATCTGGAACCCGGTAATCGGCAGATGGATCGATGAAGGCAGGGTTCGTGCCGCAGCAAATGGATTAACCGGCTCGGAACTGGAGCTGGCAGCCGGTCAGGAAACCATGAAATTCATGATCATCTTCCCGGGTGTATTAATAGTCCTTTTTGCGATACTCTGGTTCTGGATCAGGCGGAATAAGCCTGTACAAAGCCAGGTCCCGGTGGGTGCACACTAAGCAACCCCTGTTTGTATTACATAATTACAATATAAAAGGCCCCGCTACCGGCGGGGCCTTTTATATTGTATACCTGTCTGTTGAACTTTCCGGTACGCCTTTTGTATTTATTAGGAAAATCACCCTTATGAAGAAATGGCCCCTGCTTTTAGCGCTACTCAGCATCTTCCTTGTATCCTCTTCCTGCAAGAAGGAATACATTACGAACGAGAACATTCCCAATTTTACAGTGGTACATACTGTAGCAGTTGGTGACTGGAGGCTCAATCAACAGGATGGTACTTACACGGCTGTCATCAACATGCCGGAAATAGACAACGTATCCTTCAATAATGACGGTGTAGTTGTAGCGGCGATGTTTGACGGTACCAACTATGAGGCTTTGCCACAGGTATACGACAACCTCAGTTATACCTTCTTTTACTCACCGGGCTTCCTTACCCTTTCCATTCAGGGAGCTAATGGAGGACAAGGGGCAAGGCCTACCGGTCCTGTTAAGTTTAAGATCGTACTGATTCTTTCTGAGCAATAGTTGAATGCTCCTGATTAGCAGAAGGCACTGCTGATATTGACCTGTACTATCCATCGGATGGTACAGGTTTTTTTTATGAATATTGGAATATCATGCCGGTTGGAGCTGTTGCAATCGCTTTAGCAGCTTCTTCACCGACCCTTTGTTATCTTCCAGCACTTTGCCACTTCCATCTACTACGATATAATACGGGATAGCAGATATCCCGAGTTGTTTCACTAAAAGGGCCTGGAACCCACCACTCAGCAAAAGTGCATTTCTGTCGTACAATGCTTCCTTTTCATGTGCTGTCCATTTCGCCCGGTTATTATCTATGGACAGGTGGATTAACTTATACCTCGTCTGATTTTTACCTGCCGTGGCTCTTTCAATAACTTTGTCGTTGTGCCTGCACGGGCTGCACCACGATGCCCCAAATACAAGGATGTATTGTTCCTTCCCGTCTTTCATGAATTCAGCAATAGTCTGCACTTTCCCCTGTAGAGTAGTGGCCTTCGTGGATGTAAGCAGCGGCAATATATTCTTCCCGTTATTAGGGCCGGATTGTAACAGCAGCTCTGCTTCGATTTCCTTACCTCTTTCACTTTTGCGGAGGCTGGCAGGGAATTGCCGGAACAACTCTTCCAGCCGGCTGTTATCTATATCGAATGAAATCCGTGTAATAAAGTACAGGTTGGCCAACGCGATAGCATTCCGTGGCTGACGTTGCAGGTTTTTAAGTAGTACTATCGCGTACTCTTCCTGCATTTGCCACATGAGACTATCGCGGAGGAAACCGTAGTCTGCATTGTTTGGCATCTTCTTAAACCATGCATAGAATACAGAATCCTTTTTATTCTTATGGATGCTCAGTTCTTTAAGCGTAGTGTATGTGCGGGTGGTATCCCAGCTGATGATTTCACGGGGAGGTAAAACGGGTGTTTGTTGCTGCGGTGATGGAGCAGGGGAGGAGATATCTGTTACGGGAATTATCGGGGAGTAGTTACTGGCAAGCGTGAGTGCGCTCCAGATAAGAATTTGGCTTATCAACATGGGTTTCAGGTTATCAGGGTAATAAATGGCTGTGCATGATGCATGCACTTAATAAATCTACCCTAATAACCTGAATTTTCCCAGCAAAGTATTACAGTATTACAGCTCGGTAAGTACGAGTTCTGAAAGGTCTTTCCCTTCAGCCATCCAGGCGCGCATGGCGCGGAACATCTGCTCGGGGAAGGCTTCCGCCTTCGCTATGGCCTTGTCCATATACGTGAGCGATTCCTGCCGGCGGCCAAGGGCATAGAGCAGAACGGCTTCGGCATAGTGATGCATTTTGTCTGCCTGGGTGCCAAGCGTAGGCTTGTTCCATAACAAAGCTTTCTCCAGCATCTGCTTGTCTTTGTATAATACTGAAGCAGTAATAGCGAAGTTGGAACGCTCTTCATACGAAACCGTTTTACCATATTGGTGCAGGTATGCTTCTGCCAGGGTGAATAATGTGGCGGAATCCATTCTGTCATTTGCTGCCTGAAGCCTGGCGTAGGCGATGATTTGCTTTGCAGATCCGGGATAACGTTTGAACAGGAGGTCAACCGATTCTTTCGATAGTTCTGATGAACGGCCGGAAGGCTGGAGCTTATTAAGGAGCGTGCCGAATGCGACCTGTTGTGCTATCCCCGGCCCAAGGAGGGCATTTACTTTGTCGGGTTCCTGCATCATCACCCGAAATCCTTTATCAGTGGTGTCTTTTGTAAACTGCTGCGCTATTGTAAGGTAGGGGAGGCTGAATACATTTTTTTCGAGGAGCAAATATTGTGTTGCAACGGTATCCGCCTCCCGGTCTCCCGCTGCATGAGCTGCCATGGCGTAGGCGCGGAGTATTGCAGGGTTGCGGTCACCGGCATGGTAACGGCTGCGCAATGCTTCATATCCGGAGTCCTGCTGGCGGCCCAGTTGTCCGCCATGGAGGAATGGGCGTGATTCAAAGGAACCTACCATTTTGTGCCTGGGAGAGCCGTCTGCCGTGAGGAATACCATTGTAGGGTAGCTTTTTACCTTGTATATGGCTGCCAGCTCCAGCGCTTCCTTCCGCCAGCGGCGCACCGCTGGTGCATCTGCAACCGTAGTATCCACCTGCACCTTAATGCTGATGTAATGTTTGTTCATGTATTCACCCACATCATCCCGGGTGAATATAAACTTTGTCATGTGTTTGCATGGCCCGCACCAGGTGGTGAAGAAGTCGATGAAGATCCCTTTACCTTCCTGTTTCGCCAGCTGCTGAACACCCTTCCAGTCGAGGTCGTTACGGAATTGAATTCCCTGTGCGGACAGGAGGCCGGGCAGAAGGAGGCAGGCGATCATTACCGGGAGTAGCCGTGCATACCGGGAGGGTGAATACGTTTCGTGCATGTCTGATGTTTGTAGCGTCTGAGAATTGATGGTCCGGGCAATGCTTCGCCTCGTTAACCAATAAGGCAATCGGACAGGCCTTTTTGGGTGAAGAGGGAGCGGATAACTATAAACCGGTGCGTGTTTTCACACAGGTGGTTCACCCGATTTTGCAGTTCAATTGCCTAAGAGGGTATGAAGTATATTTCCCTCCCTTTCGCCACTCTCCGTCGTACCCTGCCGGCCATCGTTATCGGATGGCTGGCATTTGCCGGCCGGCCGGCAGACGATACGGATACTTACCGGATCAATACGATCCGGCAGGTAATGAAACGCATAACTGCGGAACATTTTCAGCCTCCGGTGCTGGATGATGCATTTTCCGCTTCCGTATGGAAGAAATACATTGAAAGCCAGGATATCAATAAAGGCGTTTTTCTCCGGGAAGACATTGACCGCCTGAAGGCCTGGGAGCGGCAGCTGGATGATGAGATGCGCGAACCCACCCTTGCCTTTTTTAAGGCTTACAGCGAAACCCTTACCCGCCGCATCCGGGAAATCATGCCGCTCTACCGCGGTATACTTTCCAAACCGATGGACTTCACCCGCAACGAATACCTTGATGAATCCAAAAAAGAATATGCTGCCACAGCGGCCGGGCGGGAGGCGATCTGGCAAAAGCGGATGAAGCTGACGGTGCTGAAGAAAATAGCAGAGTTGCGCAAGGCTGACCCGAAGCTGACGTTTGCGGCAGCCGAAAAGGAAGCGCGCCGTAAAGTACTGGTGTGGCTGGATGCTTCATACAACAATCTTATCGGGATCACTTCCGACGATGATCGCTTTTCCATGTTGCTGAATACGGTACTCATGGAAATAGATCCGCATACGAACTTCTACGCCCCGGCGGACAGCCGGGACCGTGATGCGCAGATGGCCCAGCGCTATTTCGGTGTGGGGCTGGAGCTGCTGACTGAAGAAGGCGAAATCCGGATCGGGAAGATCCTGCCGGGTGGTTCGGCAGACCGTAGTGGTCTCCTTCGCCTGAACGACCATGTGGTGGGAGTAACAGACCTGAAAGGGGCTATGGTACGTGTGAGCGGGCTTTCTGCGCTCGATGTTACCCGTATGGTGCGCGGTGATTCCGGCACTGTGCTCCGGATGCTGGTAAGCCGTGCCGGTGTGGAAAAGGAAGTAAGCCTTACCCGTGGCGAAATAAAGGATAATACCACCGCCGCGAAATGTGCGGTAATTGAGCAGGACGGTAAAAAGATCGGATACATCCAGTTGCCTTCCTTTTATCGCGACTTCTCGCGGATGGACGGGGCAGCATGTTCGGCAGATGTGGCAAAGGCCATTGTTAAACTGAAGGAAGCTTCCATAGCCGGTCTCATCATCGACCTGCGGGGTAACCTGGGCGGGTCGCTGGAAGAGGTGCAGAAGATGGCTGGGTTATTTCTGCCGGAAGGCCCTGTGGCGCAGGGACGATTCAAAGCAGAGAAAAAGCGTTTCGATATGGTCATATATCAGCAAATGTTATACGATGGGCCACTCACCGTGATGATCGACGAAAGCAGTGCTTCGGCATCAGAAATGTTCTCGGCAGCCATGCAGGATTACGGCCGGGCAGTGATCGTGGGCAGTGCCACATCATTTGGGAAAGGTACTATGCAGGAAACGCGGCTGATGGGGAAGATGGGGAGTAAAACCCTCGGTACCCCGAACATCAGATACGGTTCCATAGCCCTTACGCTGGGCCGTTTTTACCGTATTACCGGTGTGCCTACGCAGCTCATCGGCGTAACGCCTGACGTGGTGTTCCCTACCAAAGGTGAATACAGCGCCCTGCGGGAGAAAAGCTATGCTACCGCGCTGCGGCCAGATTCCATGGAAGCGGCATATTATATGAAGTCGAAGCATGCAGGTGCTGTTGCTGCTGCTATAGCGGGGGGCAGAGCAAGGGCGGAACAGGATACAGGGTTTGACGGCGTGCGGCAGTCCGTAGCCTGGCTGAAAGCCCATGCGGCAGACGCTAAACCCCTCGGTTACAAGGCATATCAGCAATCGGCCGATGTGCTGGCCGAACAGGAGCAGCGCCTTGAAGCCGGCGGACAGTTACCCCCGGCAGCCCGCCTTCAGCTCCGCCAGCCGGATGCCTCGCCTTTGGAGGACTACGAAGCGGCCCGGTATCAGGAATGGCTCCGTGTACGGACTACTGACAGATACATATACCATGCAATCGGCATCCTGCGGGATCTCGCAAAATGAAAAACGGGAGGAATCCTATTTATTAATTATTTTACAAAGGATTAATGATGAGCGCATTTATAGGGGTATGTATCAACCAAATTCACGAGATCCGGATTCTTTCGAGACATTGTTCCGGTTGCATTATTCGGTTTTATGCCGGATAGCATATCAGGTAGTGGGAAATGAGGAAACCGCGCGAGACATTGTACAGGATTTCTTTTTGTACTGTTGGCGCCGGAGGGAAGAACTGGTTATTACCACTGGTTTTACCCAGTATGCCGCCCGTGCGGTAAAAAACGCCTCCCTCAACTACATCAAGCGTGCCGGGCGTATCGTTTTCGAAGAACCCATGGTTCTGGCGGCCTCCGCCGGGGAAATACCGGACGAAAAAGACGATGCTGACGATATTCGTAATGCCGCCCTATGGGCGGCTATTGCGCGTTTACCCATGCAGCGCCGCAAAGTTTTCCTCCTCAGTAACCGCGACGGGCTCCGGTATGCGGATATCGCTGCACAACTGGATATATCTGTCAATACCGTCAAAACGCACATTAAACTGGCATACCAGTTTCTCCGGAAAGAATGTAGCTGGATGGTGCGCCTGATCGGTTTTATATTTTTTTTGACAAATTAATCACCCGCCTTCACCCGAAAGGAAAAGTCGGTTGCCATTCATATAGTTCAAATGGAATACCCGGACAAAAATATCAATTGGGATAAGCTGTTGCCGAAACTCGAAAATCTGCAGGACGGTGCTATACCGGATGCGGAAGATAGCGCGGAAGAAACGGAGCAACTGCAGATGGCCCGTAAAATGAGCCGTATGCTGAAGGCCGGTGAGGAAGACAGCCGTTTTCCTTCAGAAGAAGGATGGCAGCGCTTCCGGAAGGAGCTGGGAGGAGAACAGGCTCCGTACAAGCCCCGGGTAAGGAAGCTGTACTGGGCAGTAGCTGCCGCAGCAGCGGTGGTGGTTGCGTTTATAGGCATCCGTCAGGCTACGAAGCCGGTTGCCGGTCCATCGAAGCAGGATCAGGTAGCCTCCGTACATATTTCCAGTAAAGTAGAAATCAAATCTTCCGGGAAAAGCATCTTGCTGGGAGATTCCACACAAAAGCTGCAATGGCAGAACGGCGCCTCCCTGAGCGCGAGCGATGAAGATATTGTTTATGCAACGGGAGATGCGCAGTCCGCCACCATCGATACATTGATCGTACCCAGAGGGCACCGCCTCCGCATAGCGCTGGCAGACGGGTCGAAGGTATGGGTGAACGCCGGTTCGCGGCTGGTATACCCTTCGGCCTTTACGGGAGATACCCGGGTGGTGGAAGTAGACGGTGAGGCCTATTTTGATGTGGCCGCCGATCCCGGTAAACCTTTTTCGGTTCGCGCCAAAGGGATGACGGTGGAAGTACTGGGTACCCGCTTCAATGTTAATACCTACACAACCATCACGCTTGCTACACTGGAAAGCGGGAAGGTAAGAACCTCCGCCGCAGGAAAACAGGAAGTATTGAAACCGGGAGAACAGGCCGCATTCGATGCCGCTGCCGGAACGCTTACCAGCATCGAAGTGGATGTGAGGATACATACAGCCTGGAAAGACGGGCAGTTGTATTTCGAAGAAGCCACACTGGAAAATATTACGCATACATTAGGCAGAATATACGATTATAGTTTCCGCTTCAAAGACGAGGGACTCCGCAATCTCAGCTTTACGCTGGATATGCCACAGCCCGATAACCTCCTGGCGGTATTGGAACAGATCAGAAGAACAACAGGGGACGTACAATTCAAAATAGAAGACAGAATAGTTTATTTGTATCGGGACTAAAGGGGGACGCCCTGGCAGCTTGCCAATAATGCAATTTAGAACGGACCGCCGTAAACCGGTGGTAAAGCCAAACCATTTTATCAACATGAGCATGAAAACTGGATCGCCTTTCCAAAGAAAGGCCTGGCATTCCCTTGCCTTATTCAGTCTGCTGTTCGCCTGGCTGCTATGCACTCCCGGCGAAGTAAAGTCGCAGACTCCATCCGTACTGGATATCCGCGTAACGTACAAGGCAGACAAGACGCCGCTGGCTAAAGCGCTGAAAGATATCCGGACATTATCAAACGTACGGTTTACCTACAACGCTGACATCATCCGCCGGCAGCCGCCCGTAACGGTGGATATGAAACATGTTACACTGGAAACCCTCCTGAAGCAGGTGTTGCAAAACACGAAGCTGCAGTTTGCGGTAGACCTGGGCGGTATCATCATTTACCCTGACGAAGATCCCGGAGGCAATACAAAGCCCGGCAAAGTGGGTTTCCTGCTGCAAGGCCAGGTATTGAGTGAACAGGGGCCGCAACTGGCCGGTGTTTCTATCCGTGCGCTGGAATCCAACCTGGGCACCGTAACCAGCGACGACGGTTTGTTTTCGCTGGTAGTAACTGATGGGGAACAGCTGCGCTTTTCAGCAGTAGGCCTCACCCCCATAACGCTGCGTGCAAAGAATCAGGGCGAGGGGCTTATGATCGTGAAGCTGAAACCGGCAACAGAAGAGATCAAAGAGGTGGTGGTGAACGGTTACCAGCGCATTGAAGCAAGGATGTCTACCGCAGCCACTTTTAAACTGGATGCGGCGCAGATCCTGCAGCCCGGCGCTCCCTCTATCGATAAAATGCTGCAGGGGAAAGTGCCCGGCCTTATGATCCTGAACACATCGGGCAGCGTAAATGCTGCGCCGGTGATCCGCATGCGTGGTACTTCCACGTTTGTTGGCAATCCCTCGCCTTTGTGGGTGATCGATGGAATGATCCGCCCCGACCCTGTTCCTATTTCTTCTTCTGATGTTAATAATGTCGTGAACGGGAACTATTCCCTGATCGGCAGTGCTGTGAGCGGGCTGAACCCATACGATGTTGAAAGCATTACTTTCCTCCGGGATGCTGCGGCTACTGCCATTTATGGTACGCGCGCAGCAAACGGCGTTATCGTTATCCAGACGAAAAGAGGAAAATCCGGCCCGCTGACGGTGAACTATAATACCGATATGTCTTTCGTGGCAAGGCCTTCCTACCGGAGTATGCAGCTCATGAATTCTGAGGAGCGTATGAACCTGTCCCGTGAGATTATTGCTGACGGACTGGTTCGCAATACTTTAGTACGTGGTTTTGTTCCTTCATCCACGTATGAGGGCCTGCGGGCAAAGCTGCTTTCGAGGGAACTGACGGAAGATAAGTTTAAGCTGGCTGTGCAGGAAATGTCTGCCCGTAATACGGATTGGTTTAATATCCTGTTCCGTAATTCTTTTAGCATGAGCCACTCTCTCAGTCTGAGTGGTGGTACAGATAAGGCTAGCTGGTATTCATCGCTGAGCTATACCAAAGGCTATGGTTCCGCGAAAGAAGATGGCCGGGATCGGTATACTGCCGATGTCAGGCTGAATGCCAATGTTACAAAAAGGTTGCGGGTAGATATGCATGTGATGGCATCCTATATGAAGATGAATGGATATTACGGCGGAGTTTCTCCGCTTGGGTATGCGATCCGTACCAACCGCTCTATAGATCCAAATGAGCATTACGACTGGAGGATGGCAACTATTGATGCATCCGGATTCCGTCCGTCTCCCCTTCAGTACAATATGCTGCATGAACTGGAAACTACCAGTAACACCAATAGTGTCCGTAATGCAAGCGCCAATTTCAACCTGAGCTACGACCTTGGTTGGGGCATCCGTTTCCAGCACTCTTCCAGTGCCATGATCGATGCATCTGATGCCTTTATGGCCTATGACGAAACGAGCGCTGCTGCTGCAGTTGCAAGAGGGTATAAACTGGGTGACCCCGTACCGGATAATGCTAAAGCCTTATCGCAACTTCCCAAGGGAGGGCTTGCCAACCTCAGTAATATGAACTCGCTGGTACTCAATACCCGTAACGGTTTAACATTCACCCGGCAGCTTTTTGACAAGCGGGACCAGTTTGATGTAACAGTTGGTACCGAGGTAATGTCCCGCAATATTCAGGGTGTACTGTCTCAGCAGCCGGGTTATTTCCCGGACCGTGGCCGTACTTTTGATGCGAACGATTTCTCCCGCCGTTCACTGGGTAAAACGGAAATCAGGGATGTACAGGAAAACCAACTGGGCTTATACCTGAACTCTGCCTATAACCTTATGAATAAATACATCGTTGGGGTTACAGTCCGGTCAGACGGGTCTAACCGCTTTGGCCAGTATTCCAACGCTAAGTTTTTGCCCAACTATGGTGTGTCATTCCGCTGGGATGTATCTCAGGAGAAATGGGCGCAGGGCTGGAAAGCACTGGACCGCCTCTCTTTCCGCTCCAGCCTCGGTACACAGGGTAACGTAGTAACGGAAGTGGGGCCGAACCTGATTGTGTCGTTTAAACCCGGCCTTGCTGAAAGTTTTAATATAAATGACCGGCCCCGTGTAATTGTAAAAAGTCTTGCCTATCCCGACCTGCGTTGGGAAAAAACATGGCAGGTGAATTTTGGTGCAGATGTATCATTTCTGGGCGGAAGAATCAACCTGATGGCTGATTATTACATCAAGAAGGGGCGGGATCTGCTTTCCGGTCGTGCAGTGCCATTAGAGAACGGTGTGGAGGAAATATTGGTGAATGCAGGATCGATGAATAACAGGGGGCTGGAATTAGTGTTGAATGTTGTGCCGGTGCAGCGGAGGGATTGGAATGTTTCCATCTCTTTTGTGAATAGCCTGAATAAAAATGAAGTAGTGGATCAGGGGTATCGTAATACTTATAATGATTTCATTAATGGTACCGCCAGTGTTCCCGGAATGCCGGTAGGTGCCTTTTATTCCTATGCCTTTAAAGGGTTAAGTGCCGATAAAGGATTGCCGCTTTTCTATAATATGGAGAATAAAGGCCGTGCCGTTGATCCCCGCGAAGTGTTAGTGTATTCCGGGAAGCAGATACCCAGCTTCTTCGGTACCGTGATGCCTGAAATACGTTATAAGCAATTTTCGTTTGGCGCTAACTTCTATTACAGTCTGGGTACCCACAAGCGTATGAACCCATTGTATGATAAGATGGTGATTGCATATGGTATCCCTGAACCGGTTAATAATGCCAGCCGTGAAATGATGAACCGGTGGCGTAAACCCGGAGACGAGCGTTATACCAATATTCCTGCAACAAGAGATATTACGATACCAGAATACCAGCTCATTCCCCAGATCATAGGCTCAGCTTCTGCATTTTCCATTCCGCAGTATGAAATGTTCGACAAATCGGACCTGCGCGTTGCCAATAGCAGCTTCCTACGTTGTACCCAGATGAACCTCCGTTACATAGTGCCCCGGAAAGTACTCGGTACATCCGGTATTAAAGGGCTGCAATGCTCATTTAATGTCAGCAATCCTTTTACCATCGCTTCAGGTAAGCTTCGCGGGCAGGACCCGGAAATAGAAGGAGTAGGAACCACTGCTCTTCCGATCACACGTCAGTATGCATGGTCTATCCAGGCAACTTTTTAACATTATCAACCGCATTGACATGAAGAAATTGTTCTTTATCACCATATTGGCCGCTACCGGGCTTACTTCCTGCAAGAAGTTCCTGGAAGAGCGTTCCCTGTCGGATATGACGCCGACGAAAGTGACGGATTTCGGGGATATCCTGCATTCAGAAGCCTACCCCGCCTCCTCGGGTAATGATCCGCTCTTCCCGATGCTTTACCTGATGGATGATGATGCGGAAACTTACCCGTCAGACGATCCTAATACCGTAGCGCAATACATCGGTAATGCTCCGGCATTTACCTGGCAGGCTGATTTTATCGAAGCCTGCAAACTCGCCAGCAGCAATAGCGTGAGCATATTTAATGTATACACCTCTTCGTATGTACGCCTTTTGAAAGTGAACGTAGTGCTACAGGGAATCGACAAGGCATCCGGTGATCCCGGTGAGCGCGACTGGATCAAAGGGCAGGCTTACGGACTGCGGGCTTATTATTATTTCAATCTTGTAAATCTTTACAGTCTTCCTTACAAAAACGCACTGGCTGCTCCCGATAAAGCGCCGGGAGTACCGCTGAGGCTGGATGGTAACGTGATTGAGGAAGAGATTCCCCGTAATACGGTAAAAGAAGTGTTTGCACAGATTAGGAAAGACCTTGATTCTTCTATCCGGCTCCTTGAAAAAGAGAAACGCCAGCGCAACAATTTCTTCTTTACTGACGTATGTGCTCATTTTCTTGCTTCAAGAGTGGCATTGTATATGGAGGATTGGGGAGCTGCCGTAAACCATGCAAACTACGTAATTAATGCCCATCCCCAACTGATGGACCTTGCGAATGCAAACGGTACGCCCCTTGTTAGCAGAAACAACGTGGAAAGTATTTGGGTATCTGCCAGCCAGAAGGAGGTAGATAACACGGGCTTCCTGGCATTTTTCGACGTGTCTCACAGTCTGTATGATGCTTTTGAACCAACAGATCAGCGTTTGCAGCAATTCATTATGGTAACGCCGCCGGAATTGAAGTGGTTTATTCCTTCAGACTTTATTCAGTCAAAACTACTTGACAATACGGATTTCCTTTGTTTTAGAAGTGCAGAAGCATACCTGAACCGTGCGGAAGCCAATATTCAATTGTATAAGAATGGCGATGGTGCTGCTGCACAGAAAGCACTGGAAGATCTTAACATCCTCCGTGCCAAACGTTTTAGTGCGGCCGACTTCCAGCCCTGGGCAATCCAGCCTGCAGATCAGATGCTCAAAGCATGCCGTGAGGAACGCCGGAGAGAGCTCTTTTTTGAAGGGCACCGCTGGTTCGACCTTCGCAGATATGGTATGCCTGCCATCGAACACATACTCAGGCGCGCACCGGGAATGGCGGAGATATACGAACTGAAGGAAAACGATCCGCAATATGTACTTCCTATCCCGCGTGATGTGATGGAGAGGAACCGTGCCCTTGTACAGAATCCACAGATTACCTCGCTACGTTTACCGAAATAATTTAAACGCTCTGTTATGCCAATTGCATTTTCCAGATATATTCCCCTTACCGTAATAGCCACCGGCTTTACCCTGCTGCTATCCTGCGGAAAGGAGTCAAAACTGAACCCACCACTGTTGCCTGACGAATATTCCCTGCCACAGGGCAGCCAGCCGATTGATGATACTATCGTATCGTTTAAAAAACGTTACGGAACCTATATCCTTTATAAATTCTCGCACCGTGACTTCGCTTATTCAGCCGGCGCTATACTGACGGATACCGCTGCTCCGGGAGATCCGGCGCACATAGCTGAGTTGTACAATTACTTCCGGGATAATTGCCTCAGCTGGTATCCGGAATCTTTCCGGCAGAAGGCGCTACCCTTTAAACTGTTATTTTCTTCTGCGGTGGGTAGTCCTTTACCGGGAGGTGCCATTGCTCCCGGCCATGGCTTCGCATCCACCCGCGAAATGCTGGCTATAGGCTGGGCTAATGATAAACTGGCCGGCCTTGGGCCTGTAGAGAGGAAAGCACTCACCGCCAGAATGCACCGCTACTTCATGACCCGTGCCTTACAGGGCGGTTCCATCCCCATACCCGTGGAATACCTAGCGCTTTACCCGATAAGCTTTGTTGGGATTGTAGAATCTAATAAATACGATAGAGGCATCATTGAAGTACAGAACAGTACAACGCATAATGTTGCCACTGATATAGGAAGCTTCGTTGAAGCCATAGCGGGGAAAACAACCACCGAACTGGAAGCTGGGATATTAAGCCCGCAGTCAGACCGTAGAGGGCTGATACGCCGCAAATACAACATACTCGTACGGCAGTTTAAGGATCAGTATGGTGTAGACCTTGTTGCTATCGGCAACAAGGTCTGATTATTCATGCAGGATTCACCCGAATCACTTAACCGATTGCCTTTAAAGTAATGACCAATTTAATCACTATGAAGAAGTTCCTCGCAATATGCCTGGCTGCCGGTGGCAGCGTATCTGCAGCCGCTGCGGGCCCGGGTAGCCCTGGTGCCCTGCAGGTTAGCATCCGTCCGAATGCCCAGCTTTCTACACTTATAGATTTTAGTTATCTGAGCAATAGCGGTACCTACGTGGTAAGCAGCCGTATAGCATATAATGAACGCGTGACGAAAACGGTACGCTATCCGCTGGCACCTAAAGCTCAGATTGTTTATCTGAATAACGAAGAATACCTGGTAGGCGCGGGTGAAACACTCATCCTTGAAATGGCATTGGAGAATATTGTACAGTCTGGTAAAGAGCGTTGGGGTGGTGTTGGTCAGGTAGCAGGGAAAACCAAAGCGAAAGCAATGAAGCATATGCTGCCCCGTATGATCGATTCCGCCTATAATACCGTAGATGTGGCTGTGCCGATGGAAACATTCGACCGGGATATGGCAGCTGTCCGCAGTTTCTTTAATGCGTCTGTAGAGGCTGCAGGCCTTTCTGCTGATGAGCGTGCACTGATAATTGCCTATGAGTCCGGCCGCAGGCTGATGCACAAGCAGTCGTATGTACGCAGCCATCCCGAAGCGGGAAAAATGGAAGGATTTTCCAAATGGTACTACGATGAGTTCGATATCGCTAATCCTCAATTTGATGGAATCGCACATAACATTGTTCTGAAACAAATCGTGGATGCGTGGTGGACTGGCCGTAAAATGGAAGACCCAAAACTGGCTGACGAATTTGAGATGGTTGATCTGATGCGTTTCGCTAAAGCAGAACTGATGAAGCAGGAGGCTGCTAAAGTCTGGTTGTATTCCGAAACACGTTACCGTCAGTTTTCGACTGCGGTGAAGAATGTTTACCCGATTTTAAATGGTACTCTAAAACCCTATCCTCAGAAGAAGTACATCGACTCTCTGTATAAAAGTTATGCTGTTATGGACCGCGGTCTTCCCATGCCGCAGTTCTCGGCTAAGAATGCCGCAGGCAAAACAGTAAAACTGTCAGACTTTAAAGGGAAGATGGTTGTGATGGACTTCTGGGCCAACTGGTGCACCGGATGCATCGCTAACCTGCCCAAATTCAAAGCCATTGAAGAAAAGTATAAAGGTAAAGAGGACATTGTTTTCCTCACCATTGCCTGGGAAGAACCCGGTTTCGATGAGCTTTGGAGAGAGTTATCCGCCAAACATAAGATCGAAGGGGAACATAACCTGATCCTTACCATCAATCGGAAAAGCAAAGAATACCAGGATTTCTTTAAAGGTATTTCCCTGACAGGAGTGCCCCGGTATATTGTACTTGACAAAGAAGGCAACTACCTCGATAATTCACTGAGCGTTATGCTGGGCGAGAAAGTAGAGCAACAGATCTTCGATTTTTATAACGAACAGCAATAAATAAATTGGTCAACCTGCAACTCAGAATGGCGCTGCTAATGGCAGCGCTTGCCTGCTACATGTCTGTGAAGGCGCAACAGTCGCCTCCAAAAGGATATGACCCGGTAGCAGCCTTCGCCCCCATCAGTTATGCTCCTGTAAGCCAGCTGCGCACAGCAGCCGGTACTCCCGGAGCTGGGTACTGGCAGAACAATGCTGATTATTCAGTAGCAATCACCCTCGATACGCTTACACGAGGAGTGAAAGGCAATGTTGCCATTAAGTATACGAATAACAGTCCGGATACGCTGTCGTACCTATGGGTGCTGGCGGGGCAAAACCGTTTCCGTGCAGATTCCAGGGAAACCCAGCTTACGCCGCCTACAGGCAGCCGCTTTGGGATCACGGAATATACAGAAGGTTGTGTCATTGAATCGCTGATGGCGGATAAGCGGCCTGCTACATTTGAGGTGAACGGTAAGTTTATCCGTATTGGGCTGGCCTCACCTCTGGCGCCGGGTAAAACTATTCGTTTGGATATTGCGTACCATTTCATACTACCTGCGAAAGGCGGGGATTTTATGGGTGTGCTGGAAACGAAGCATGGCGGTGTATACCAGTATTCGAGCGTGTTTCCCCGCATGTGTGTGTACGACGACCAGTTGGGCTGGAATACCCATGCATCCCAGTATTATGTGGAAACAGGAAGTATAGACATGCGGATTACCGCGCCCGCCAATATGATTGTTCAGGGTACAGGCTTGCTGGTGAATCCGGAAGCTTTACTGAGTTCTGATGTGCTGCGCCGGTACCGTAAGGCAGGCGAAAGTGATACAGCAATACGTGTCCGCACTGCGGGGGAGCCTGTAAATACAAAGGGCAACGGTATGCTCACCTGGCATTTCAGGGAGCCGCGTGCAGGTGATGGCATCTGGGCTGCTTCGGCAGCCTTCAACTGGGATGCCCTCCGTACCAAACTCCCTGATGGCCGGAGTATTCCCGTGATGGCGCTATACCCTCCCGGCAGCCATGCTGAGTGGGACACCAGCGCTACCGCTATGCGCCGCATTCTTAATACTTATTGCCAGCAATGGCCTTCCTATCCCTATTCCAGTTGTGTTAACATCGCCGGGTCTATTACCGGCGTGGCCTCCCCGGGCGTGTCTGTTCTTCATTACAGGGAAAGCAGCTCCGGCGCTACCGTCTGGCTGAAAACCAATCACGAGCTCGGGCACGCCTGGTTTAACCTGATGGTGGCTGCAGACAGCCGCCATGGCTGGATGTGTGAAGGGCAAAACGTATTGATCAATCACCTGAATTCTACCATCCTGGGTTGTGAACCTCCCTTTGAAATAGAAAAAGCATCGGAGGTATTCGGGAAAGGCATGAGCCGGGTGCCGGTAAGCACCCGCTTCGGCAGTATGCCACAGCGGGATATGGGCGTGCTGATATATATGAAGCCTGCCTATGCTTTGTTGCTTTTGCGTAATGCGGTACTTGGTCCTGCCCGGTTCGATGACGCCTTCCGCCGATACATCGCCTCATGGTCGTTCCGCCACCCTGTGCCGGATGATTTCTACCGTGCCATGGAAAACGCGGCAGGGGAAGATTTATCGTGGTTCTGGCGCGCATGGTTTTTAACAGATGCACAGCTTGATCAGGGCGTATTGCAGGCGCAATATGCCGGTCAGAAGCCTGCCAGCGGTATTCTCATTACTCTCGTGAATAAAAGAGAAATGCCCATGCCGGTAGATTTGATCGTGCGTGAATTCAACGGTAAAACACACCGCGTGAAATTACCTGTGCAGGTATGGGAATGGAATGATAAGCATCAGTTGAAAGTTGCCACTACTTCACCAGTACAATACATCCTGCTCGATCCCGATAATCAGTTACCGGATACCGACCGTTCCAATAATATCTGGACCGGAAGCGGAACAAGCCCGCTTGGTAAGGCAGCCATGAAAGCCAATGAAGTGGTAGACAGGTATCTGAATGCCATTGGCGGAAAAGCAAAGATTGCGGGCGTTAAATCTGTAGAGATGGAATACACCGGCGGGCAACAAAACTCAGTGATCTGGCGGCACCGACATCAGGCTGCCGGTGAAGGTTCCTGGCGTATAGGGCTTGAAATGAAGGCCATCAAACTTGCGCTTAAGCAGATTGATGTGGCAGACAGTATTCAGTTTCAGCAGCTGGGGCAACCCGTACCTGTTTCCGCTGCCGGGGCTGATGAAATCCGCCGTTCTACCGAAGCCTTTCCTGAACTGAGGTTCTTTGATAAAGGGAATCATGTGAGGCTTTCTGATTCACTGCATTTCATACACGGTATGGAAACGTACCAGATCACTGTAACAACAACTGCAGGCAACAAATGGCGCTACTATTACGACCTTACCACAGGGTTAAAGGTGCGGGAAGAGTTTGCCGGGCGCGATGCCCCGCAGGTATATGTTATGAGGGTTTTCTCCGGATATGAAATGACCGGAGGTATCCTGTGGCCCAAACTGATTTACCTGCAGGAAGAAGGCGGGAAAACTGATTTATTCGAACGTACACATTTTTCAACGCTATAAATCTATTCGCATGAAACAAATAATGACCGGGATGGCGCTGCTGGCCTCCATGAATTGCCTGGCCCAGGATAAACTGGAAATCAATGCCCGGATAGACGGGTTGCCGGAAGGGGAGAAAGTTTATTTCTGGCGCCCGCTGGGAAGCAAAACAGATTCCGTTTATGTGAAGAATGGTGGTTTTACCGCTACGCTCGACATGAAAGAGGGAGGATCTACCTACGTTGTTTTTGTTGGAAACGGAGGCGATGAATCGCATGGCACTTTCCTTTACCTCGAAGGCGGTAAACTGAACATTAAAGGTAAAGGACCGTATTTCAAGGATGCGGAATTTACCGGCAGCAAGTTTGTGCAGGATTGGAAGATGATTGAGCAGGACGTGCTGAAGAAAGACCTGAAGGAAGATGAGATTACCAAAATCGAAGCGGAAATGAATACGGCCACGCAGGTAGGTGACCATGATGCGCTCCAGGAACTGTCTGCCAAAGCGGCGCAGCTGAAAGGCGAGCAGATTAAACTGGCAATAGATTGGGTGAATAAGCATCCTGATGTCAGCGCGGCATCTTACCTGATGAACGCTTACCTGGGAAATCTTCCGAAGCATGAATTCATGGCAATGGTGGATAAGCTCGGCCCCAATGTTAAAAATACCTTTACCATTAAGTATATGATGGAGCAGAGAACAGGTATGAGCGCTGATTTTATGGCGAAGGTTGGTAAGGCTGCTCCTGCTATTGAAGTGAAGGACAATGCAGGAAAAACGGTTACGCTGAGCAACTTCAAAGGTAAAGTAGTGCTGCTTGATTTCTGGGCCAGCTGGTGTAAGCCCTGCCGTGAACAGAACCCTCACCTCATTAAAGTGTATGAAAAATACAAAGCGAAAGGCTTCGAAATTCTGTCTGTTTCTCTGGACGAAGACAAGAATAAATGGCTGAAAGCGGTAGCAGAGGATAAACTGACCTGGACGCAGGTTGTAGGCGATAAAGGGGGTGAAAGCAAGATCGCCAAAGACTATAAAGTATTTGCACTGCCTTCTACCATTGTAATTGACCGGGAAGGTAATATCCTGAAAATTGGTATCACCCCGGCAGATCTTGAGCAGTTACTCGAAAAAACACTGTAAGTACTCCCCATATATTTCATCCGTTCATGATTGCCAATGCCCCTCCGGTACTATCCGGAGGGGCATTGGCATTAAAGCGGTTGGTCTTACGGTATTTGAAGCTTATTTGAAGCAGTTGTCTACGGTGCATCTATGGGTCGTCTACGTGTCAGTTATGGGTGAATTAGCAGTAAAGTGCGTCGATGAGGTGGACTTGAGGCGGAGGTGATGCGGAAGTGATGTGGATGCAGTGTGAAGGTGATAACAGGCTGTAAAAGGGAGGGCCGGGCGCCTGCGGCCCATGGCACTGGCTGGCGGAGGAGGGGCCTGCCGGTTAGATTTGGGTTCCAAACTTATTGATATTAAAATACTTACAACAAAAATACCCTGTTATGGCTAAGGGCTATTCCCGTTGGATGTGAACCTGATTTTCCGGAACGGTAGTGGATGCCCCGGGATTGGGTAATAAGAAGCTAGTGCGGGGCTTTTCTTTGGTGTGGGTAACCTGCGGAGCCTGCTCTTCCACAACGGCTACAATATCTGCAGCTTCGCTCTTCTTGTCGCGGATATCGAAATCCTCAGTAAAAAGCTTTACCTGTAATACTACCAGTAAGGTGCCTTTGCCGGGTACATTTACGCGCAAATCCGCCCCTTCGAAATAGTGGAACTCTTTGTTGAGATCGATTTTCAGGTGGGCTGTATCTGTGCCTTTAATAGTACGGGTGCTGAAGTCGATGCGGGTAGCAATTACTTTCAGCTCCATGCGGAGGGCATCTCCATAACCTTGAATGAACTGTGCAGGTATGTGCAGGGAGCCGTCTTTTTTAAATTCAGTTTTGCTGCCGAAGAACCTGTCCAGCCCGGTGTAGCCTTTGAAGCGGAAATTAAGCAGCCCTGCGTGGTTGTTTCTGCCCGCTCCCAGGATGTAGCTGTTGAGGCGGTTTACCAGCACATGGTCCGGGTGGATGTTTAATTCAGGCGTAATAGCATGCCGGATAAGGGCGCCCTTTCGGCTGGCAGCACCGAATACTTTTGCCGCACGGCGGGTGTTATCCGTTTGCCGTACTGTTTGTGGTACTGTACGTAAACAGTGTTTGCCGTTGCGCTCGTACGAGATAATGTTGCCGAGCCGGCCTTTAAATGGAATGAGAGAATCTAAGATTGCCATAACAAGGTGTTTTAGTTGTTGAAGCTAAATTTACGAATAGCGCGCCGGAGTAATCAGGGCGCGGGTTTAGAGGCTATTCAACACCACGGTATTACGGTTTGCTGAACTACGAAATTCCAAAGCAGTCAGGATGAATAATTTCGAAGCTAACAGTATCAGGGTTTAGAAGTTTTCGAAAATTGCAATATTTCCGGAATGCTGCTCACCAACCGGGACGCAATAAAATTCAGTATCTTGTTAAAGCTTTCAACAAGTTGGGTATTATGCAAAGAAGGGAGTTCCTGAAAAATTCACTGATAACGGCTACGGGTGTATTGATATTGCCGGCATTGAGCAGTGCGGGTGTAAATGATGAGCCGTTTAACCCGGCCGCTTTTATGCGGCCACCGGCCCGGTACCGTCCGCAGGTATTCTGGATGTGGCAGAACGGTCATGTTTCAAAAGAAGGTATTACGAAGGATCTGGAAGCCATGCGGCAGATGGGGCTTGGCGGTGCAATGCTGTTTAATGTGGAAGCAGCGGTACCTAAAGGACCAATAGACATGGGAGGGGAGCAGTGGCGGCAGATGATCCTGTTTACTATGCAGGAAGCACAACGTCTGCAACTGCAGATCACATTGCATAACTCATCAGGGTTTTCCGGGACCGGTGGTCCATTCGTTCAGCCGGATCAGAGCATGCAGCAGTTGGTATGGCGAACTGTGCAGGCAGTACCTGAAACAAAGGCGTACCAACTTCCACAGCCTTTTTCGAAACTCGGATTCTATAAAGACGTTGCAGTGCTGGCTTTCCCGGAACTGCCGGAACCATTTACGCATAAATTATTGCTAAACGGGGAAGCGGCAGATATTCTCATGCTTTCTGACGAGCAACCTGAAACGGCATTGCGGTTAGAAAAGACGGGAGAGCTTGTATTTGAGTTTACTGTAGTAAGTACCATCCAGTCCGTAACCATCTGGCGCAAACCGGAAGTGCCTGCGGATGTATATAACGGCCCTCCGGATAATCCTCCCATATTAACATTGGAAAGCAGTACGGATGGTGTGAATTATGCGCCTGTCTGCACTATTTCCATGCCGCAGTTACGTAAAATGAATGCACCCGGTGCTGCGGTTTTTCCTGCTGTAAATACGAAATTCCTCCGCCTGAAAACCAATACGGCTACCTGGTTGTCCGGGATACGCTGGCATGCCCATGCGGGCGTGTACAACTGGCCGGGTAAAGCAAATTTCTATCAGTATGTACCCGTTGCTACTACGGAACTACCTGCAACGGAAGGTATCAATGAAGGGGATGTGCTGGATCTTACGCATCTGTTGCAACAGGATGATATGCTTCACTGGAGCCCGCCGGCAGGGCACTGGACAATCCTGCGGATTGGCCATACTCCAACCGGGCAGCCGGGGGCTTCGCAACCGGATGCTGCTGCAGGGCTGGAGCTGGACAAATTCAGTCGTAAGGCAGTAGACGCCTGGTGGCAGCATATGGACGATTACATCTTCAACGATCTGCGGTCCTGCGCTGCCTTCAGTGGCCTGGAGATCGATAGTTGGGAAGTTGGGGTACAGAACTGGACGCAGCAAATGCCGGAAGCATTTATTGACAGTAACAATTACAGTATTACTCCATGGCTCCCTGCACTAACGGGGCGCATCGTGAATAATTCTACGGCCACTGATGCCTTTCTTTCCGATTTCAGAAAAACGCAGGCTAGGCTTGTGGCAAAAGAATATTATGCTGGTTTTAAAGCGCATTGCAATGGAAAAGGCTGGCATTTATGGGGGGAGCCTTATGGAGACGGAATGTTCGACAGCCTGCAAATAACGCAGGAACTAGACCTGCCTATGGGAGAATTCTGGACGCGTTATGCACCTGGATCTATGAATGCCATCAGCACAGCACTTTCTGCAGGGCATACTGCAGGTAAGCGCGTTATAGGTGCAGAAGCATTTACAGGGTTGCCGGAAACTTCCCGCTGGACGGATTATCCGTATTCCCACAAAGTGCAGGGCGATCATTTTTATTCAATGGGTATCAACCACCTGATGTTTCATACTATGGTGCACCAACCCTACCGGTATGGTGCACCCGGCTTTTCCATGGCTCATTTTGGTTCCCATTTCGACCGCACCAATCCATGGATGCCTTTTGCCAGTGGCTGGACAGATTACCTGACACGTACACAGTACCTCCTGCAGCAGGGGCATTATGCTGCAGATTTCGTATTCTTTAAAGGGGAAGAACCTTCCGCTACCATACCTGACATCGATCTTGCCTCGCCCGCAGCCCCTACCGGATATGGTGCTGATGTGATGGGGCCGGATGCATTGTTCAGTGATATCAGCATCCGGCAACATGAAATCGTATTTCCGGACGGGATGAAGTATAAAGTAATGGCGCTGATCCAGCAGCAAAGCATGTCTGTCCGCGTACTGCAAAAGCTGAAAGCTCTGGTGGAGAATGGTATGTGGCTGGCAGTAAATGAGAAACCGGCATCATTACCTGGGCTGGATGGTGAACAGGCTGAACAGGAAGCACTGGTCAATGCCATATGGGGCGATCTGGATGGGGTAACGGTAAAGGAACACAGTTTGGGAAAGGGAACGGTTTACCGTGGCAAATTGCTGGCAGAAATCATTCAATTACCCCCTGATTTTACCTATACTGCTCCGCGGCGGGATGCGGCTATTCGTTTCACGCATCGCTGTACAGCTACAGCAGATATTTATTTTGTAAGTAACCGTCTTCGCCGGCATGAGCGTATTACGGCAGCGTTCCGGGTGAAAGGTATGCAGCCTGAACTATGGAATGCAGAAAACGGAAGTATTACGGAGGTGCTGATGTACGAAACAACAGAACATGGTATCCGTATACCGATGGAGTTTACTCCGGGAGGGTCCTGGCTTGTGGTATTCCGGAAGCCTTTGACAGGTAAAGGCATCCGGTCTTTATTGCAAGACGGGAATATCCTTGCAGCAACGCATCCCTATGTTGTGCCGGAAGCCACGCAATGGAAGCGGGTACGGCAAACTTTTTCAATAGAAGTATGGATAAAGCCCGATTCGTATGCTATGCCGGGGAAAGGATATGTGGTGTTCCCTGCTGAGGGAGAAGTGGTGTATGGAAAAGGCATCACCACTGCAGGTATTGCCGCTGGGCAGAATGTAATCCGCATTTGTGAACGGTCTAAAGGTGCTGCATATTTCTCAAAAGATGTAGTGGCAGTGTATGCTCCTGTTTCGGGATGGACGCATGTGGTAGCCGTATATAATAACGGAGTTCCTGCATTGTATGTAAACGGCAAGCTGGCAGGGCAGGCTCCTGCAGGGGATCATGTCGTTGTTCCCGGTTTGGGCACCAAGCCTACGGGAGAGCTGCAGTCCGGTGTGTTTGAAGGAAATGCTACTGAACCCAAACTTTACCATGAAGCACTCAGTCCGCAAAAGATAGTGGCGCAGTATACCGCTGGTTTACCTGCACCTGCATTACCCGGAGGGATGGTTCTCTCCGGTGAAAGTGGCAGGATGAAAGCGGTATTCCGGGAGAATGGGGATTACCGGATAGATGGCAGACAGCTGAGCGTTACGGATAAGTGTGCGGCTCATATTGTTACCGGCTCCTGGCAATTATTCTTCGAAGCAGGGCGCGGTGCGCCGGCAGGGATAACCCTTCCGGAATTAAAATCACTGCGTAACCATCCGGATTTTAATGTGCGTCACTTTGCCGGAGTGGTCACGTATGAAAAAGGAGTACACATCTCAGCAGATATGCTGCAAAAGGGTAAACGGGTGTTGCTGGATCTGGGAAGGATAGAGGTGGTGGCCAGCGTACACATCAACGGCAAAGATGCGGGCCTTTGCTGGAAAGAGCCTTATCAAACAGATATCACACCATTTGTACATACAGGGGAAAACAAGCTGCGCATTCAGGTGGCCACATTATGGCCCAACCGCCAGATTGGAGATGAATACCTCCCGGCAGAAAACAAGTATTCATCTTCCAATTATATCACTGCCTTACCCGACTGGCTGGTGCAAAACAAAGAGAACGCCGGGCAGCGTATCTCATTCTCTTCCTGGAACAACTATAAGAAAGAGGACCCGCTGCTTGAATCGGGCTTACTGGGTCCGGTGAGGTTATTGACTACCTGGGAAGCAATCCTGTAACCAAACAGCAGTAGAATAATATTTATACTAATTTGGAATTGTCTTACATTTATTGTGTAAGACCCGAAAAGCCTATTCATCTATTTTTCTTCTTCAGCCCGTTTACCGTTCCGGCAATATTTGTAAAAGTTATCAGCAGTATTAAGCGAAGTATTTCGTTCGGCTTGCTATGCCCGATTCCATATCCTTAAAAACAATTGCAATGAAAACTCAACCTCAAATTGCCGGTTCGCAGCATGCGAACACCGCATCCGTTACTACTGATGTGGCTTCATTCACTACAAACTGGACCTCCTCCCGGTCAGTTGGTCCATCAGCTTCGGCCTGCCTTTCCCATCATTGCGTATGGTATTGTTCGGGGCAGGAACTGTATGGATTTGATCAGTTTACGGGCGGGGAGCAATATTGTTTGACAGGTTTTGGTAAAACGCCGGCATCCACGGTTTTTGTACAGCCATTTGAAGATGGTTTGCTGGTAGCCTGTGATGATGCAGGGTTGTATTACATCGATCTCACCACGGCAATGCCAGTTCCGGTAAAAATCGGGACGATCAGTGAAGAAGGTGATCACTCCGGGCAGCACAAAAAGCCACTGTGGATGGAAGCCCATAATGGCTCTGTGTATATCTATTCCGGTGACGGACGTATATTCCGGATGGTGTCCAGAGGGGAAGTAGCCCGCGGACTTGTGCGGGGAGACAGGCCGGGTACCGGATGCTATCCAAGCCTGAGTACAGACGGATTATATGTAACAAAAGGAAAGGAACTCCTGATTTACAATCTGCAATCACTGCATAAACTGCATACGGTTAAATTACCGCATAATGGCTGCGACAGTATCCGTTCAACATCCGCAGCACCGGTATACTGTGTGGTATTGAATTCGGGTGACCTTTGTAATATGGTATGCGGTATTTCCGGCGGCGCACATCCCAAAGTGCTATGGACCGCCACGATGGAAGTTTCTCTCTCCTCGAATGGTATGCTTGTCAGTGATGAATTTTACTGTTATATCCCACTCGTACACGGCTCCCTGGTAGTACTGGATGTTTACACCGGCAAACAGGCTGCTTTCAATAATAAGAATGTTGGACCGTATTCGCTGGGTTCCATCATACTCGGCAAAACCATCATGCAGGAAGGTATATTGTATATGTCCTATGCGATAGACGGCGTTGCCGGTGGAGTTATCCATGCTATTAATCTGAATACCGGTGTAGCAGCCTCCCGGCATACAGATCCCGGGGCACAATTAATAGATGTAGAGAATGGTGTTTTATATTACAGTGATCTCACGCTGGAAAGTGAATATTTCAGAAATATTCACGCCGTAAGATTGTCGGATTTGTCCAGAGAGTTTTATGCAGAGAGTATCCTGATGCAGGATATGGAGTTTTCGGGGAAGATGGACGAACCGGGGGCAGTTCCTGTAACAAGCGCCCGTATTTTGACGGAGATTGTCCTGTTTGATAAATCCGGCAGCCTCCGGTCTGGTCAGCATCTCCGGATAGGCGCTTCGGAGGATGCCGTGTTCTGGTTTGAAGGTAAAGAGTACCGGGTTGGGCCTTCCACTTATGCAGATCTGGAAACGGATGCCAACGGACGAGTACGGTTATCCATGAACCCCGGATATACTGATAGCAATGGCCGGTTTCATGATGGGCTTACCTACCCAGGTCTGACACTTTTCTCCACTTTTATGGATGATGATTCGAGTATCCTTATCCGGCCGGATGCACAGCTGCATGATATGCTGGCAGGGATGACGCCGGAAATGCTCCGGGATGGGAAGGATTTCAACGGAAATCACGTTGTGACGGATACTTACCGGAATAACGATGCCGCCATGAATGATGTGGCGGATGTGATCAGGACAACGGCGGTGATGATAAAATCATCGTTAGCGCATAATAACAAGCGCATGGAAAGCAGGTATCTGGCAAATGGCTGCAATATGGACACCATCTGCTGTTGCGCCACCGGCGATTTTCATTGCCCGGTAGTTTGCTCCAATAACTATGCATTTGACCTGGGCGGGGCTGCAGGAGGCAAAACGTATTTTAAGGACCAGTTGAATGAAGCAGGTATTCAGGAATGGCTGAATCAGCATCCTTTAACTACCAACCCGGTTCCTATGTCTTTCGATGATTTTTGGGATAATATTAAAAGCGGAGCCGCTGCAGTTACCGATGCCATCGTATACACGGCAGATAAGGTCCGGGCAAGGGTAACTGCGATCATCAATAAAGTGAAGCATACCATCGACCTCGTGATTGATACGCTGGGGAAAGCCATGCTTGTTGCACAGGGTATCTTCAACACTATTGCCAGGGGAATTGAGAAAGTGAAGGAAATGCTGAGCTTTTATTTCGACTGGCAGGATATTCTTGCCATGAAAGACATACTGAAAGAACAGGTAAACTCTGTCGTGAGTAAACTGTTGGATTCCAAAGAGCATGGTAAGCCCAGTGTTTTCGATCAAATGAAAGGAAAGGGAGCTGAGATATTTGCGAAGCTGCATGAAACAGTGCAGAAGAATTTAACGGATATGGAAAAGGAGTATGGTGCATACACCGGGAAGGCTGTCCGGGAAGATGCGGAACGGGCAGCGGGTATTGCCAATTCCGCTGCCGGAGGTGTAAAGTCTAATTGGTTACTTTATAATGTAATGGATCAGTTGCTGTCAAAAAGGATACTTACGGCCGATAAATTAAATGTGGAGATGTCTGGCCTGCCATTCGGGTATCTTATTCCTGACCTAAACGTGCCCGAAAGCCTGAAAGAAGAATTGCAAAAGTTGTTCGGGGACCTGGAACATAAAGTGACGGACGATATTAAAGCAACATTGCGGGAAGTGCAGGTGGGATTGACCGAGAATGCCGGCAACCTTTTCTCCGGCACGGTTAAATTCTTTATCGGTATCGTAAAAGGTGCGGCCAGCGTAACTATCGATGTGGTGAGAGGTTTGTTTGATGCGATGATGGCCATTTTGAAAGCACTGTTAAAGATGGTGGATGCATATCTTACCCAAAAGATAGAAATACCTTTCATTTCAGACCTGTACCGGTTTATAACAAGGTCTGACAAAAATTCCAAGGGCAGCGACCTTACAGTGGCAGATTTCGTATGCCTGCTGCTGGCCATTCCAACCCAGTTGGTAACCAAGGCCACGGCCGGAGTAACGGCGGTCCCGAATAAGGTTGCGGCAATATTGAGTATTGCCAGTGGTGCCGGGCAGGAGCTGTGGGCACTGTTTAATGCACAGTTAGGCGGTACCAAATTGTTAATGGACAGGGGGAAGATGGTTTTGGGGAGAATTGGTAAGCCGATTTATAAAATTGCCCAGCTGATAGGAATCGTAGTAATAGGAGGAGTCGTACGATCCCTGCTCTTTCTGGTAGAATTCTTTGCAAATGCAGATAACCCCACGGCGCTGGCTTATGATACGCTCTTATGGGCGGTAACAACGTTTGGTGTGTTTGTGGATGTAATCGTAATGAGTGTGTTCGCATACACGAAGTTTATACCTGATGAGGGGAGAACAGCCATCAATGCAGCGCTGGGCCTTTTTATGGGCCTGTCCGGACTATTCATTTTAGGTTATGTGTCTAATGTAAGTGAAACCTCCAACCCGCTGGGTGTTATATTTTCATTCCTGGGCTTCGCAGCAATTACACTGCGGCCGGGTGTGTTGATTGGCACACCCCGAAGCAGGGGCATTTGTATCGGCACTGCCTGGGCATGTACTTCCGGAACTGCAGCAATCAAGCTTTACTCCGGTATAAAAGCATATAAGGCGCTGGGGGTGAAGGATGGCCATGTCGTGATGTCAGAAATAAACTAGCAGGCACCGGATAATTGTAATTTGCTACCGGGGAAAACACATTATGGTTGTAGCTATATGTGTTTTCCCTCTGTGCTGCCTCAATTTTAATGAAAAATTAATGCCTTTTAGGCTGCAATAGTTTGCTGTTTGCCGGCAAACCTTTTAATTTTACGCCCCACTGCTTTAGGCATGCACCGGGGAATGATGGGATCTTCCTCATTGTCTCCGGGGGGAATAGACATGTGAGCATTGATAATCAGGCGTGCCTGGCGTATCGGGCACAGTAACTTAATATTGAACATGGTACGGTCGATGATCGGATTTATGCTATTGGTATTTGTCCTCCTGCTGGACGGGTATCCTCATTGCATACATTCGTTTGACCGGTTTTCTCCCGGCAGGTATTATCTTAATCTTACAGAAGATGAGTTGGCCGACGAACCCTGTGATGTGCTGGAATTCAGCAGGTCAGGGTCTTCCGATGCGAGGAGTTCTTCCGAAAAGCTGCAGGCCGTCGAACTTTCTGAGGAAGATATAGATTCCATTTTCAGGAAGCAGCATGTTCCTTTTAAATTGGTCATTACCGCACTTTATACTCACACCACTATCTTTTCATCGGTTTGCCCCGCTACTCCATTACCCTTCTCTCCACAAATTACCTGCGTTACGCCCGATAAGATTATTGTGCAGCGGGTGATCCGTATTTGATCTGCTTTCTGCAGTTATGCCATTCCCGGCTAACTGAACCATTATCAGCTTCCATCCGCAATGTCCCGGCATTCGGTAAGGCACCTGTTTGTGCCTGTATGGTTGCTCCTGCTATCTAAATCCATCCTTAAACAAATACACTAAATGAAGCCAATTCTGACAGTATTGGGCTTGTATGCCCTCCTGTGCCATACCAGCTGCCATCCAAAAGAAGAACATCACGAAACTTCCTCAAAACTGCTCGTTACCAGTCCGCTTAAAACGGATACCACCATTACCCGGGAATATGTTTGCCAGATCAAATCTATCCGGAACATCGAAGTGCGTGCCCAGGAAAAAGGGTATCTGCAGGAGGTGCTGGTAGATGAAGGCCAGCATGTAAAGGCCGGACAGCTCCTCTTCCGGATCATGCCGCGCCTCTATGAAGCGGAAAAACTAAAAGCAGAAGCAGAAGCGCAGGCTGCAGAAATTGAAATGCAGAATACCAAAACCCTGGCAGACAAAAATGTAGTATCAAAGAATGAACTGGCACTGGCCAATGCCAAACTGAAGAAGGCCCAGGCAGAGCTGGCCCTGGCGGAGGTGCATCTCGCCTTCACAGAGATCCGCGCTCCCTTCGACGGTATCATCAACCACCTCCATCTCAAACTGGGAAGCCTTGTGGAAGAGGGCGACCTCCTCACCAGCCTGTCTGACAACAGCAGAATGTGGGTGTATTTCAATGTGTCAGAGCCGGAATACCTCAACTATGCCTCCACGATCAAGCCTAAAGAGAAGATCAATGTGAACCTGCGGATGGCCAATAAAGAAGAATTCAGGCACCCCGGTGTGGTGGAAACCATTGAGGCCGAGTTTAACAACGAAACCGGGAATATCGCCTTCCGTGCCGCGTTCCCTAATCCGGGAAGCCTCCTGCGCCATGGAGAAACAGGCACCATCCTCATCCGGGAATCGCTGAAAGATGCGGTTATCATCCCGCAGAAAGCTACCCTTGAGATCCTTGACCGTAAGTATGTGTATGTGGTAGACGCACAGAATACCGTTCAGCTGAAGCCCATCACCATCGCCGCTGAAATGCCCGACCTGTTTGTGATTAAAGAGGGATTGACTGGGAATGAGAAAATACTGCTGGAAGGATTGCGGAAAGTGAAGAATAACGACAAGATATCTTTCGATTTCCAATCGCCGCAAACTGTCTTTTCGCAATTGGTGCTGCCGTCAGAATAAACTTTAGACCCATAAACCGACAATCGAATGTTTAACATATTCATGAAAAGGCCGGTCTTCGCGATCGTCATTTCCATATTTATCATCTTTCTCGGGGTGCTGGCCATTAATGTGCTGCCCACCTCGCAGTTTCCGTCTATTGCGCCGCCACGGGTTATCGTGAGCGTGGCGTACCCGGGTGCCAGTGCCGATGTGCTGGTACAGTCAGTGCTGATCCCCATGGAAAAAGCCGTGAATGGTGTGCCGGGCATGAAATACATGACCTCCGACGCTGTGAGCGCCGGGGAGGCAAACATCCAGGTGGTATTCGAACTGGGGACAGATCCCAACCAGGCTGTGGTGAATGTTAAAAACCGAATTGAACAGGTAACCAGCAGGTTGCCGGAGCTGGTGCAGCGCGAAGGGATTATCGTGAATATCCTGCAGCCCAACATGCTCATGTACGTTAACGTATACAGTAAAGACCCGAAGGCCGACGAGAACTTCCTCTACAACTATTCCAATATCAACATCCTGCAGGAGCTTCGCCGGGTAAACGGCATCGGTAGTGCGCAGATCCTCGGCAGCCGGCAGTACGCGATGCGTGTATGGCTTAAGCCAGACCGGATGCGCGCATACAACGTGTCTACGGAAGAAGTGATGGAGGCCCTCTCTACCCAAAGCATCATCGGCTCACCGGGCCGCCTTGGGCGTAGTGACGGTAAACGGTCGGAAGCACTCGAATATGTACTAACCTACCCGGGCCGCTACAATAAACCGGAACAATACGAGAACGTGATCATCCGGGCCAATCCGGAAGGCGAAGTACTGTATCTGAAAGATGTGGCGGAAGTAGAGTTCGGAAGTGAATTCTATGACATCTATTCAAATCTGAATGGCCATCCCTCCGCAGCTATCGTACTCAAACAAACGTACGGTAGTAATGCCAGTGAGGTGATCAAGGATATTAAAGCCAAGCTCAATGAGATCAGGGCCGACTTCCCTCCGGGAATGGATTATGAAATCAGCTACGATGTATCCAGCTTCCTCGATGCATCTATAGAAAAGGTATTGCACACGCTGGGTGAGGCATTTATTCTCGTGGCACTGGTAGTATTCATCTTCCTGGGCGACTGGCGTTCCACACTGATCCCCACCCTGGCGGTACCCGTTTCGCTGATTGGCGCCTTCTTCTTTATGCAGCTGTTCGGCCTTACTATTAACCTGATCACGCTTTTTGCACTGGTACTGGCGATCGGGATTGTGGTGGATAATGCGATCGTTGTGATTGAAGCCGTGCATGCGAAGATGGAAGAAGAGAACCTGACCCCGTATGTGGCTTCTTACAGAGTGGTGCATGAAATCAGCGGAGCCATTGTGGCCATTACATTTGTGATGGCGGCAGTGTTTATCCCTGTGGCATTCATGTCTGGCCCGGTTGGGATTTTCTACCGGCAGTTTGCCATTACCATGGCCACATCCATCGTACTGTCAGGCGTGGTAGCGCTTACACTTACACCCGTATTGTGTGCCATGATCCTGAAGAACAACCATGGTAAACCGAAACGGAAAACTCCCATTGATCATGCGTTGGATGCCTTCAACAGGGTATTTGGGAAACTGACGGGCCGGTACGAAAAGCTGTTGCATAGGATCGTTAGCAGGAGAGGTTTAACGGTTGTGGTATTACTGGTGTGTTGCGCAGGGATCTTCGGGATATCGAAGAGCCTGCCGTCTGGGTTTATTCCTAACGAAGACCAGGGTATGATCTATGCCATCGTTCAAACGCCCCCCGGTTCCACACTGGAGCGTACGAATGATATTTCACGTAAGCTGCAGGAGATCGCGGAAAAGGTGGAAGGTATCCGCTCCGTATCCGCACTGGCCGGGTATGAGGTGCTCACGGAAGGCCGCGGCTCCAACGCCGGTACCTGTCTGATCAATTTGGAAGACTGGTCGAAGCGTAAGCACAATGTCAACGAAATCATCGAGGAGCTGGAAGAGAAAGCGAAAGAAATACCCGGTGCCACCATTGAGTTCTTCGGTCCACCCGCTGTTCCCGGTTATGGAGCTGCCGGCGGCTTTGCTTTGCGCCTCCTCGATAAAACCAATAACGATGATTACAAGGAACTGGAAAAGGTGAACGATCAGTTTATGGAAGCTTTGGAGAAACGCAAGGAGCTTACCGGACTGTTCACCTTCTTCAGCGCCAACTATCCGCAGTACGAATTACAGATCGATAATAAGGCTGCCATGCAAAAAGGTGTGTCTATCGGTAAAGCGATGGATAACCTGTCTATCCTCATCGGTAGTACCTATGAGCTGGGGTTTGTCCGTTTTGGTACAGCGCTGAAAGTATATGTGCAGGCATCTCCGGAATACCGCCGCCTGCCCGATGATCTGATGCAGCTCTATGTAAAGAATGACCGCGACGAAATGGTACCCTATTCGGCATTTATGTCGATTAAGAAGTCGCACGGGTTGAATGAGATCACGCGCTTCAATATGTATACCTCCTCTGCGATCCGTGGGGAGCCTGCTGCAGGCTATAGCAGTGGTGAGGCCATTGCTGCCATACGGGAAGTAGCGGCTAAAACATTGCCGCGCGGGTATGATATTGATTGGGAAGGTCTTTCGAAAGATGAGTCCGAGCGTGGGAATGAGGCATTGTACATTTTCCTGATCGTACTGGCCTTTGTGTACCTTATCCTTGCGGCGCAGTACGAAAGCTTCTTCCTGCCGCTGGCCGTGGTATTATCGTTGCCGGCCGGTGTGTTCGGGGCGTTTTTGCTCGTGAAAGTGATGGGGCTGGCCAATGATATTTATGCACAGGTAGGGTTGGTGATGCTGGTAGGCCTGCTGGGTAAGAATGCGGTGCTGATCGTGGAGTTTGCCGTACAGAAGCACCGTGCAGGGATGTCTGTTCTGCAGGCCGCAATAGAAGGTGCCCGTGTACGGTTCCGTCCTATCCTCATGACCTCCCTGGCGTTTATTGCCGGCCTGATACCGCTCGTATTTGCTACAGGACCCGGTGCTATTGGTAACCGTACCATTGGTGCTGCATCTGCGGGGGGAATGATACTGGGAACACTTGGCGGGGTACTCATGATACCCGGACTGTACTACATTTTCGGGAAACTCGCTGAGCGGCGGAAGCTCATTAAGGATGAAGAAGAGAATCCATTAACTGAAGAACTAGATCACAATGTTTAAATATCGGAAATTAACATACATCGCCGTAGGATGTGCGTGCCTTACTTATACGGCATGTAAGATCCCCGAATTGGCGGAAACGCCGGCTATTAATAATGTTCCTGCCAGTTTTAATGGTAGCGGGGATACGGTAAGTACGGCTTCCATGTCATGGAAAGCGTTTTTTGCAGACCCTGATCTGGCGGCACTGATAGACACTGCACTCCTCCATAATCAGGAACTGAATATAGCGCAGTGGGAAATTGAGATGGCGCGGAACGAGGTGCGGGCACGGAAAGGGGAGTACCTCCCGTCTGTTGGACTTAGGGCTGGTGCAGGCGTGGAAAAAGTAGGGCGCTATACCAGTCAGGGTGCCAACGATGCCAATACCGAAATCAAGGAAGGAAAGGAAACGCCCGAGCCGCTGGGTGACTTTATGGTGGGTGCGTTTGCCAGCTGGGAAGTGGATATCTGGCACAAGCTGCGTAATGCGAAGAAGGCCGCTGCTGCCCGGTACCTCGCTTCGGTAGAGGGACGGAACTTCGCAGTAACCCATCTTATTGCAGAAATTGCCACTTCCTATTATGAGCTGCTGGCCCTCGACAAGCAGCTGGAGATCGTAGATCAGAACATTGCCATTCAGGGCAATGCACTTTCTGTAGTGAAGCTGCAAAAGGAGGCCACCCGGGTAACAGAACTGGCGGTGCGCAAATTTGAAGCAGAAGTACTGCGTACGCAGAGCCTCCGGTTCGATATCCTTCAGCGCATTGTAGAAACGGAGAACAGGATGGGATTACTGACAGGCCGATATCCATCGCATGTGCCGCGGAATAGCCGGCAGTTCGGTGCAGTGGTGGCAAGTGTCAGCGGAGGCATACCCTCAGCTATGCTGGCGAACCGGCCCGATATCCGTGAGGCAGAACTGAAGCTTGTTGCTGCTAAGCTCGATGTGAAATCGGCCCGTGCGCAGTTCTATCCTTCTTTGGGGATCACTGCGGGGGTGGGGTATCGCGCATTCAATCCATCTTATCTCATCAAAACACCAGCGTCTCTCCTGTATTCGCTCGCAGGCGATCTGGCAGCGCCTTTGGTGAACAGGAACGGTATCAAGGCGGCATACCTCAATGCCAACGCTAAACAGATACAAACGGTGTATGAATATGAGCGTACGATTCTGAATGCATATGTGGAAGTGGTTAACCAGTTGTCGAAGATCGCTAACCTGGAGAAGCGTTATGATCTGCAGTCGAAGCAGGTTGAGGCACTTACCCAGTCCATTGCCATCTCTAACGATTTGTTTGCTTCTGCACGGGCGGATTATATGGAAGTACTGATGACGCAGCGCGATGCACTGGAGTCGAGGTTCGAACTGGTGGAAACACAATTACAGCAATTGCAGGCCGTGGTAAGTGCATACAGGGCACTTGGCGGAGGCTGGAAATAACAGGCAGGATAAATTGGGAAGACGGGCTTTGCAGCAATGCAAGGCCTGTCTTATTTTGGAACGTTGGATAATCTGCAATTGGTGCAGGCAGGGTTATAAGAAATAGTCCCGCCGTTTTCAGGCACTGGCAGCTGTGGCCTGCGCCAGGTACTGTCTGTAGTATGAATCCACTGATTGCGGGAGAACGTGAAGCTTTCCGGAGCTGTGCCGGGGCCAACACTGCAAACGGTACGTACCTGGCCATTGATACAGATCTTATTGTTGCTGAATGTATTATCCGCGCATTTCACAAAGCGCAGTGTATCCTTATTCTCCTGCAGGATGCGGATCACCCATCTTTCAGGATGGCATATGGTGTTATTGATAACGGAAGAGCGGATGCAGCCAACAAATGCCACCGGTACATCGGAGCCGGTGAAGTAGTTGTTGTCAATCACAAGATCAGCTGCTTCCCAGATGGCATTAGCCGGGCGGAAGAATGCCTCACCGGTACTGCCTCCAAGGTTAATGGCCCGGCTGCCGGCGTTGATGAATACACTCTGCTCTACTTTAATATGACTGCTGCCGCCTTTCATCTGGACGGCATTGGCACCCAGATTTTCGAAGTGACATTGGGAGATGAGTGCCTGATGACAACCCACCATATCTATCCCGCTGCCTCCTTTTGACCCATTGATAAATGTGCATTGGCGAATGGTGAGTGCATCTACCCCGGAAAGCTTCAGCAGATCGTTGTTGCCACTGGCGGCCATGTCTTTGAAAATACAGTGCCGGAAAACGATGTGATGGGCCGGGGAGGCGTAAGTGCTGCCATCGTCGAAGTTAACGCCGTTGCCTGTTTGTTTGGAAAACCCCATCCCTTCAATATGGAGATAGGCTACATCGCTGCCCCTCCACGCAGCAGTGCCTCCCTCAAACCAGACAGTTCCCTGTTGCGCTGCCATGATATATATCCATTGTGTCGCAGTTCCCTGCAGGCCGTCCAGCAACTGATTGCCGGGATAAGTGCCGGCATGAATAAGTATAGTGTCGCCGGGAGTAGCAGCATTAGCTGCAGTAGTAACGTCCGGGAATGGCTGGCCGTGGCCGGTATGGAGGACCTTGGCCGCCAAAGGGCGGGGGAGGAGGCCGATGGAAAGGAGGAAAAGGAGCAGGCGCATATGGTCCGGCGTTTCTTTAAAAGTAACAAAATGTTTATTTAAAGAATACTACAGCATTTCCGCAATCGCCTTAATCCCTTCTTCCAGCTGTGCCTCCGTTACCGATCCATAACTCATTCGGATGCCATTCACTGCTTTGTCGCAGCTGAAGCGGTCGGGCGTAATGATCTGGATGCCTTTTTCACAGAGCTTTTCAGATACCTTCTTCCAGTTGGGGATAGCGGATGGTACGATCCAGAAGGCGAGGCCGCCATCGGGTGTCTGGAAAGTGGCTTTATTGGCGAGATGCTTATGTAAAAGGGCCTCGGTATAATCCCGCTTCGCTTTGTAGTATTGGGTTGCTTTACGGAGGTGGCGTTTGATGGTGCCATCGTTGATGAGCTGCAGCACTGCCTGTTCCATAATTGCATCTCCCTGTACATCGATGATCTTACGTATTGCGCTTACCTTTTCCATCAGCACGTGCGAATTACTGACGAGGTATCCTATCCTTAATGCAGGCGCCACCACTTTACTCATGGTGCCGATATACACATAATTTTTCAGGTTGCCGTGGCTGGATATTGGAAGCACAGGTCTGTACCCGAAATGGAACTCATTGTCGTAGTCATCTTCAATAATGGTAAATCCGTATTCGTTGGAGAGTTGTATTAGTTCCAGGCGGCGCTGCAGGCTGAGGGTTACCGTAGTGGGGTATTGATGGTGGGGTGTGGTATAAAGGGCTTGGATGTTTTTGCCGGATTGCAGATGACGGATAACATCGCTGATTACAAGTCCCTCCTCATCCACACGTACCGGCAATACCTGCGCTCCTGCATGCTCAAAGGCCTTCCATGCAGGCTGGTATCCCGGGTTTTCAACCATCACGAAGCCGTCTTTCTCAAGCAGGCACTGGGCGGTGAGGTACATCGCCATCTGGCTGCCGCGGGTAATGCATATCTGCTGCTCATTTAACTGCATACCCCGCTGGTGATTGAGCATCTGTACGATAGCCCTGCGGAAGGCAATGTCTCCCAGTTCATGAGTGTATCCCATCAGCTGCCATTTCGCTTTGCGCTGGAAGATCTGCCGGTAGGCTCTTGCCAATGCCGTAACAGGGGCTATTTTACTATCAGGGTGCCCGTCGTCGAAGTTGATCCGGGTTTTAAGTTCCAACGCCTCAGGGATGCTTTTTTGAGCAGCCTTACGGGAGCCTTTTTGTAAAGCGGGCAGCGTTTCTGACACAAAGGTGCCCCGCCTTTCCCGCGATACCAGCCATTCTTCATTGAGCAATACCTGCAGTGCCTCCACTATCGTATTCCTGTTCAGTTTCAGTTCCTGTGCAAGGGCACGGCTGCCCGGCAGGGCGGTACCGCCTTTTAGTCTGCCCGATTGAATATCAGCAATGATGGCATCCGCTATCTGCAGATAAACCGCTTTCTCCGAACGGTCATCTATCTGTAATTCCAACTTCCATGGTCTAAGCATCTGGACTACCTGATTTTATGAAAACTGTATCATTTAGGTGGTCCAAAGGTAGGGTAATTTTGTGTCGTCATCAATCAGATCACTTAAAACATCCTCCCATGGTTCAAACAGATCAAACACCCGTAACGGATGCGAAGCAGTTCAGTTCCAAAGACTTCCATGAAACATTCGCCCGCCCGAAATTTGTGAAACCTTCGCATCTCATCCACAAGAATGTGGAGAAGGCAGGAGCGCACAATCAGTTCTCTACCGAAAGGAAACACCCCGTTTTCTTTGTGGACCTGCCCAGTAAAAACGTCAGTATGACTATCGGCGGACTCCTGCCGGGGCAACTTACCAACCGCCACCGGCATACCTACGAAACGGTGCTGTATGTGATCGAAGGCCGTGGCTGGACGGAGATTGAAGGCGAGCAGGTGGAGTGGCAGGCAGGAGATGCGGTTTACATTCCTTCCTGGGCCTGGCACCGGCATCAGAACCTCAACGAAGCAGAGCCTGCCAAATACATTGCCTGTGAGAACGCTCCGCAGTTACAGAACCTCGGCGTAGCACTCCGTGAAGAAGAAGGGCGCGACCTCTGATCCGGTATTCATCAAATCCAGCACAGCATTACAACATGAAACACATCCCGATTCAGGGCGTTGTCGCTTACCCGATCACACCCTTCAATGATAAAGAACAATTGAACCTCCCCCTGTTCAGGTCTCTGGTGGAAAGGCTGGTGGCATCCGGCTCTCATGCAATAGCCCCTTTAGGCAGCACAGGCGTTTTGCCGTACCTCACTGATGAAGAGAAAGAGGCAGTTACAGAAGCCTGCATTCAGCAGGTGGCAGGCCGTGTACCTACATTGGTGGGCGTATCTAACCTTACCACAGAAAAAACGATCTGGCATGCTAGGTTCGCGGAAAAGGCGGGTGCCTCTGCCGTGATGATCATTCCCATGAGCTATTGGAAGCTGACGGATGATGAGATCGTGGCGCATTATGATGCCGTGGCTTCCTCCATTGCCATTCCTATCATGGCATACAACAATCCGGCAACGGGTGGGGTGGATATGTCGCCGGCACTACTGAAACGTTTGCTGGAGATCCCCAATGTAACGATGATCAAGGAAAGCACGGGCGATATCCAGCGGATGCATTATCTCCGGAAAGCGCTGGGAGAAGATGTGGCTTTTTACAATGGATCGAATCCGTTGGCGCTGGCAGCTTTCACCGCAGGGGCACGCGGGTGGTGTACGGCTGCTCCCAATCTCATCCCTGCATTAAACATTGCATTGCATGATGCGGTACAACGGAATGATTTCAATGCAGCCCGCGAAGTATTTTATCAACAACTGGATCTCCTCAGGTTTATAGTGGCAAAAGGATTGCCACGGGCTGTGAAGGCAGGGTTACAGATATTAGGGGAAGATGGCGGTTTCCTGAGAAGCCCGCTTAAACCCCTTACACCTGCCGAATCAGCAGAATTATCCACCATTCTTTCAAGCATTAAAAACTAATCACCATGGCAAAATCAGTATTTTATCATGCAGGCTGCCCTGTTTGTGTGAGCGCAGAGCAAGACATCATCCAGCTTATCGGAGCAGAGAACGTTGAAGTAGTACACCTCGGGAATGACAGATCCCGGCTGGCGGAAGCGGAAGCTGCAGGCATTCAGTCAGTACCCGCATTGGTAACACCCAACGGGAATGTATTGCACATCAATTTCGGAGCAGCTTTTGCAGACCTGAAATAGTTACAAACAACGAAGCCGCCCGGCAATTGGTGCTTTACCTTTTGCCGGGTTTAGGCATGTATTTAATGAATGTTTTCGAATGTATCAGGACGTAAATAGTAATATCGCTAAGATCCGGCAGCGGATAGCTGCGGCCTGTATTGCCAGTGGAAGGTTGCCCGAAGAAGTGCGCCTGCTGCTGGCTACCAAGACCGTACCTGCCAATGGCATCAGGATGGCACTCAAAGCAGGGGAGACGCTGATTGCAGAGAACAGGGTACAGGAACTGAAGGAGAAGTGGGATGCGTTGAAAGATATACCCCACGAGCATCATTTTATCGGGCATTTACAAACGAACAAGATCAAAGACCTCCTGAAGCATGATGTAACCTGCATCCAGTCGGCAGACCGGATTGAACTGGCAGAGAAGCTGTATCAGCAATTATCGGCCACCAGCCGTACGATGGACATTCTCATACAGGTAAATACATCCGGGGAAGAAAGCAAGTTCGGTGTTCATCCCTCTCATGCGGCTGACCTTGTGAAACAGGTGGCAGCACTTGGAACGCTGAAAGTAAAAGGCCTGATGACGATCGGTTTGTTTAGTGCGGATAGTGAAGAAGTGCGCAAATGCTTCCATATGCTCCGCATCCTCCGTGATGAGATTGCCGCCATGGATATCCCGGGTGTGGAGATGAAGGAATTGTCGATGGGGATGAGTAGCGATCTGGAAATTGCTATTGCGGAAGGAGCTACTATAGTAAGAGTGGGCACTGCCATATTCGGACAGCGCCCTACTCCGGATAGTTTTTACTGGAACGAAAAACAGGATTAATGCCCCGCAGGCGGATGGGAGAATAACAGCGCTTCTGTGATATGGAACTTCACTCCATCTCCCGGGTTCACCCAGCGGAGGGTTGCAGTGTGTTTGCCGGCCGGCAGATCAAAAGCATAGGCTACTTCATCCCGTCGGGTGGTTTGGTTAAGTGGCAGCTTCACGGAGTTATGCTTCTTTCCGTCTATCATCAATTCTACTTCTGCCACATAGGCCGCAGGTCCCTGCATGTAGCCTTTGATGACGATACCATTTCCTTCGAAGGCAATTGCTCCTGTTTCTCCGATCAATTTATGAACACCCATTTTCTTTGTTGGGTAATGGCCGGGGAAGCCCTGCTCCAGGCGTACGGGGCGCGGTGTTTCAAACGGGATGGTCACGGAGGATGCATCAACCGTTCCCTTGTTCTGCCGGATTACTGCCAGTGCCTGGTTATAACTCATTTTGTAAAGGTCGTTGAGCGAAGCGGTGGTGTACACAAAATCCCTGTCTTCCACGATGCGCAAAGCCTGCAGGTATTTCTCCGGTATTTTGCTGTAGCCGATCATGGTGCCGATAATGCCGGCAGCAGAGGCGGGATTGCAGTCAGCATCCTGTCCGCAACGCATGGAAATATCCATGGTTTTAGTGAAATCGCCCTCACCATACAGTAGTCCTATGAGGATGTAGGCAGAGTTTACGGTGGCGTCTATATTGAAAGGCGTATGTATGCCATCCGGACAATACAGATCCTCACTCCAGTTGCGCTCCACTTCAAACCACGCCTGCTTCCAGTCGTTGGGGTTTTTCTTGTGTGCGGCCATAACACTTTCCATGCATTTACGGTATTTGCTTTGTGCCGGAATGGTTTTCAGCGCCTCCTTTGCGATCCATTGAATATCGTCAGATACAAAGGCCAGCGAGTACATAGCTGCCACGTATACGCCGCCGTACCAGCCATCGCCATAGTTCATGATATGCCCGATACTGTCGCAGATGGTGCTGGATGTATTGGCCATGCCGGGAGCCATCAGTCCGGCAAAGTCTGCCTCGATCTGGAAATCAATATCGTCTGCATGCGGGTTATTCCGCCAGTGACCGCTTTGTGGAGCTTTGATGCCATTGAGCAGATTAAAGCGTGCGGCCTGGTTAGCATGCCAGAGGGGGTAAGATGCGTAGGCGACTGCATTGGCGAATGAATCCACGGGTGCTTTCAGTCCGTGTTTTTCAAAAACTTCCACGAACGTCAGATCCATATAAACATCATCATACAACCCGGGGAAATTATCGTACCACCATTGAATGCTGCTGCTGTCCCAGTGTACGGGAATATAATCCTGGATCATGGTGCCGTTATACTTAAATTCGAAATGGCCTCCATAGGTGCAGCCTATCGTTTGTCCTGCCCATCCTCCTTTTATCTTATCCTGCAGGGTTTGCAGCGATAGTTTGGTGCGAGGCGGTTTGGCTTTGCTTTCTTTGTTCCGGAATGCCATGGCCGCAGTGGCGATAGTTGCAAGGATCAGTCCGGAGATAATGATTTTACGCATGATAAGATTAATTGCTTTTGATATGTAATCAGGGATTGTATCCTGTGTTTTGCAGAAAGTTTTGCTTTTTCATGCTATACAGGTTCACCCGGTTTTAATTCCCGGTTGCCTGATAAATTGTGAAGTGATGCCGGTAGTATTTTTAAGCAGGCCCTGCAGTAATTACTGTGGGGCTTTTATTTCCGGAGATGTACGTTGGCAAAGCGGATGAACTGCTGCCAGTCAAACGCCGTCATATCATGTTCCCCTTCCCGGATGTGATAACCGAGTGCGGAGTTAACCACAGCCTCGTTCACGGGAGTGGGGGAGTCTGGCAGCCGGGATTGTTTTTTGTACAGGGCAAATACCTTTTCCGCATTTTTCATGGCAAGGAATGTGCCGGTGGGGTCGGCCCAGAGATCTTTGGTGGCATTGGTTGCAAACACGGGGCGTGGCGCAATCAGGGATATGAGCATGTGCTGATCTACCGGAAGGTCGTTTTCCCTGTCGTTATATTGTTTATAGTTATTGCAGAACCAATGGGGGAATACGGTATTGATGCGGCTGATACGCTCTCCAAACTGCCTCCGGGAAAGAGCAGCACCTGTGTTACCGGAACAGTTGCTTACGCAGATGGCAAACCGCTGATCCTGTGCGGCGGCCCATAAGGAAGTTTTGCCTCCTCTCGAATGCCCTACCAGTACAACCTGCTTCGCATCCACCAGTGGTTCCTGCTCAAAGTAATCCATTATACGGGAAGCACCCCATGCCCAGGAACCGATGGCTTTCATGCCATTAGGTTGTTGCAGCATCTCCGGATACAGGCGTAACACACCTTCCGGATATTTCACCTTATCATCGGGTGCCAGATCGCTTACGTGAAACGCCGCCACGGCATAGCCACTGTCTACCACCATCTCTGCCGGCCAGAATGCGCTTTTCTCTTTCCTGTCGGGATCAGTGTTCTTTTTTGGGCGGTTGTTAATTAATAGGAATACCGGTACTGCGCCTTTAGCAGCTTTGGGAACAAAGAGCGAAACATCAATGGAAACGGAATCTCCACGGTGATAGATCATTACGCGGGTTTCTTTCAGTATGGCATGGCCATTCATTGCGCTACGGTCTTCACGTACCGGTACATAACTGATCCTGTCGAATGTTTTAGGCATCTGCCCATATACCAGGTTTTCGAATAAACGGAGGATCTCCGGCCGCCGTGTTTGTTCCCAGGCTTTCGCATTTTTAACAGGACGGTTATTTAGTGTGATCAGCGGATCGGGCAGGGTATACGCAGGAACGAGTGCTTCATTGTAATTCTGAGCGTAGGTAACTGTGCAAAAAAGCATGGCTGCCAGTAAAGGAATTGTTTTCATGGTGGAATATTTAGGCCGGTATGCCGCGAAAAAAGATACGGCATTTTTTTATGACATTTGCATCATGCATATTCGTTTTATAGCCATATTCGCGCTGCTATTCGTATCCTTACATACTTCCGCTCAGGAAAAGCCCCTCCTGCTGCTCTATACCGGAGAAATAGACGGAAAGATCCCGGTTACCATGTTCCTCGAAGGTGTACCGGATCCCTGCAACGGCGAACCGAAGTACCGGGGCATATATACCTATAACAAACAACTCGACCGGGAGAAGTGGCTCCTGCTTACGGTGGATTACAACGGAAAAGACCAATACGTGATGGTGGAAACCGGTGTTTCCGGCGTACTGATCCTTCAGCGCAGTGAAGAAGGCTTCACCGGCAACTGGATCTCCCCGGATGGGAAAATCATCCGTAAGGTTACACTCCGTAAAAAGGAATTACCCGCCAATAAGCAGGAATTCTACGAAGATGCGCTGGAGCATACCCATTACCGTTATAACGATTGCTGATCCTTTACCGCAGTATTTTAGACAGGTAAATCAGGTGTGCGAGCAGTAATAAAACCGAAACTGCCAGCAGGGGAATGTTTTCGCGGGTGAGTTTAGACATCAGTACAATGCAGAAAACAAAGTAGATTATGCCGGCAACAACGGCATAATAAAGATACGTCAGGTCGTAATAACCTCCTCCGATACCATCGCTGTCCATATTAATCAAATACATTACAAAGGCAGCTATCAATGGCAATAGCAATAAAATGATTTTAATAATCAGGGTCTTTTTCATGATGTGTAGGGTTTAAGCTGGCTCTCTATCATGAATATACGATGTATTCCGTTTTTTCTGTAACCAGTCATAAAAAAACGCGCCTTCATAGAAGCTTATGGGTTTATTATATCTGAATAAACTATTAATTATAAGATTTTAAATATTTAGTCTGGCGGGACTAATGTGTATAAAAAGGGCTGCCTCTTACCTGAGAGACAGCCCTTTTTATGAACAGTGGTTTATTGTTTTACGATCTTCCCGTCGGGGTAAACGATGTAATTTTCGCCATCTGCCTTCTGCAATACTACCTTCCCGTTTTCGAACGGAGCTACAAAGGTGAATTGAGGAGGAATCACTACTTCATTTTTCAGGTTGATGAATCCCCATTGCTGGGGTTTATGCATGAAAGCTATCAGTCCTTCTCCTACGGCATCGGCCTGAGCGTATTGGATAGGGATCACTACTTCGCCTTTAAGGTTGATCATGCCAACGGAATCGTTTTTAACCGCCCGCAATAGTCCGAAAGTGGCATGATCGGCCAGCATATCATACTGCGGCGCCACTATCTCCTTTCCCTCCCAATTTACGAGGCCAATGAGGTTTTTGCGCTGTACCTGGCATACACTGTCGGTAAACCCTACGGTTATACCGTCATATACAACGGGTACACGGATCACACCCTGCCGGTCGATGAGTCCCATGCCAATGATCTCCCCGGTAGAATCCAATTTTGTGATGCTTGCGAATTCAGCACTTTTATCAGAAAAGGCGCTGGCAGAGAGGGTTTGATCTTCACAGATCCATTGGTCCTGCAGGGTGTCTAGGTAGCCGGGGATGGCGTTTGCTGTTGCTACAGGCTGGGCATTGTCGGCCGGGGTGCCTTGTTGCGATTGGCAGGCTATTAAAAGTATGCCGGGCAGGAGGAAAAGGAATAGCTTCATAATCTAAGGTTAATGGGTATCACTGTTTTTGCAGCGTTGGCGAAGCTAGTAAAAATGATGCGGATGCGCGCAGGGAAGCTCAGGTTCTTCATCGCAATGTCAAATTCAGGGAGGCTGGTTATGTGCCATGCAAAGAATATCGCACTTTACTTATACTAAACAGTTTAAGCCGTTTGTATGAAAGGTAAATCAATAATCATATGCTGCCTGTGCGCTATGTCAGCAGGAGTGTCCATGGCACAGCGCACAGCTGTAGCCGGTGGTCCGAAGGTGCATCTTTCTTTTGATGGAAATACCGGAACCGCAGCCTCCGCCGGGAACCCTGCCTTCGGGAAAGGCGTTGCAGGTAAAGGATTGCAGATCCGCAACGGCGCTACCATTGAATTGCCCAAAGGAGATATTCCGCTTACCGGAAACTTTACCGTGCAGTTTTGGGTGAAAACCCGGATGGATGCACAACATACAGCGGTACTCCTGTCTCAGAAAGATTATCCCGATAACAGTCTCGCCTCACAAAAACAGGCCGGCTGGGTGTTTTACCTGCATGGTGGCACCTGGGCCTGGAACATGGGTTCCGGCAAACGGAGGATCACACATGAGATCAGCAATGGTTACCGTATGCCGGTAAATGATGGGAAGTGGCACCAGCTCACCATGACTTACGACCGTTCGCAATCCCTCATTCGCCTCTATTTCGATGGCGACAACCGTGTCCTCTTTAACGTTTGGGATTCCACCGGCTTCGATTTCACTAACCAGTTACCGCTCATTGCTGGATGGAAAGGCTCCGGTGGGAAGAATTCCCGTGCGGAGATTGATAAAGGTGCCGGAACACTACAGCAGCTGGTAGATGCATTTCATCATTTAAACCTCGGCAAACTGGATTCGGCCGACCTTGAAACACTCATCGTTGAGCCGGATGAACTTGTTAAAGCCCGGCTGAAAGCAAATGCACCGAAGCCAGATATATCGCCCATTATGAAGCTCCGCAGTGAGCTGGGCCGCAACCCTTATACGGTTCATCAGATACGGGAGTTCATGGAACTGGCACCACTGCTGAAGATATATGCACTGAGAGGGGATAAGATCGTATTCCGTGAAGCAGTTGCCAGCCAATACCTGCAATCAGAAAAGCTGTCCAATCCCGATGTTGAACTCGATGAGCTGGCAGTATGGGACAGGGCACTTACCCCGGAAGAAGTAATGGCATCTGCAGCTAAATATATCAACGTCCAAAAGCCGCAACTTTCCCAAAGGAAAGAAACCCTCGTAGCCGCTAACTGGAACATCTGGCATGGTGGTAAGCATTTCTCGAAGGTGAAAGACGGATGGGACTCGCGGGAGCGCATTGCGGAAATATTGCGTGCGAAGAATGCAGACGTGGTTATGATGCAGGAAAGTTATTCTTCCGTAGATTTTATTGCGGCGGAGCTGGGTTATTATTATGCCACCACGGTCGACTGGGATTACCTCAATCAGGGCGCCAATATATCCGTACTGAGCCGTTTCCCTATCCGGGAGGTTTATGTGCCCAAGGGAGCTGCTTTCATGAATGTAGGTACTAAAATCGGGGTCAGTAAAACACAGGAAGTATATGTAATGTCGAACTGGTATGGGATGAATCAGTTCCCTGCCGTTTACCGTTACCATGAAGCCCGCTTCGCCCAGTCGGATGCAATACCCGTTTTATTTGCGGGCGACTTTAACGCAGTGCCGCATACGGATGGTGGCGATAGTCCTGCTTCCAGACAAATGCTCGCTTCCGGTTTTACCGATGCCTACAGAAGCCTGTATCCGGACGTAAGTAAATATCCCGGGTTCAGTCATCGCGAAAACATCCGGATCGATCAATTGTATTATAAAGGCAAAGGCCTTACGAACAAGTCTACCGAAGTAATCAGTGAATGGCCCGCCGGTTTCCCGTCTGACCACTATTTGATCCTGTCGGTATTTGGGTTAGGCAAATAACAAAAAGCCCTGTTTTATTTAGTGACAGTATTAAAATGAGGGAGCATGTTTTTTAACTGATGGGTATGCCTTTTCGCATGGCTCATCATAAACTTCATCCACTCATACGCTGACATCTCACCCAATTCCGGAAATGGGAAGTCTGTCAGTAACCGCGACAGATCTTTTGTGGTGATCAGCTGTATAATTAGCTCCCGGTTATGCGCCAGTTGCTGCATTAATTCTTCACGGTCTTTGGGAGCTTCGTCGGGAAAGATGAAGTCGGGAGCCTGCATTTTAGTATTGAAGTCGAGGAAGATGGATTGTATAGTAGGTACCAGTGCATCAGGTTCGCGATTGGCAGGGGAGGTGTTTCCTTCCAGTAATTCAGGGATGCCGCTTTCTGATTTCAGCAGATGTTGCGCTACCTGTCCCGGCGTCCAGCTGCCGGCAAAAGGGACCTCGTTCAGTTGTTCCTGCGTAAACATGCTTATTGCATCCAGCAGATCTTTCGTGGAAGTGCGGATTTCCGCTATCAGTGAAGTAGTTGTCATAATCCGGGTATTTAATTATCAAAATTATGCATCCTGCATTGCCATAAACTGTGCATATGCGACAACCTGAAGGCGTATTTGTGACAACTTGGAAATCGATACTCTATCCTCTGACTTTATGTGCAGGATGAGTGAGCGTAAAGACGCTGCAGCGATAGGCAAACCGGTAGGTAGTGCATTAGCGCAAAGGCATAAAACAGTCTGATGATGAGATTGCCGGCGGGTAGCGGGAAGGGAGTGGTGAATAAGTAAGGCGGGTTGACTTACTTATATGTTTTATATTCAGTTGATTATGTAGGCTAGACAAATACTTCCTAAAAAAGTTAGAAAGTCTTACCTTCATTCTAAATTTATTATTATCTTGAGATGGATTCTTTCCTTGCATGAAAAAAGATGAGCAATATAAACGTTTGATACTGAGGGAGATTTACTATGCAAATACGTTATCTGCCACTGAATTAAGCGATCGCATCGGAAAGAGTCTGCCGCTTACGATCCGGACGGTTAATCACCTTGTGAAAGAGAAGATTCTGGAGCCTTCGGGCTATGCACCTTCCAGCGGCGGGAGGCGCCCCATCACATACACCATTAATAGAAAGGCACTTTATATACTGTCAGTTTCCATGGATCAGCTGGTAACACGCATCTCTTTGATGGATCTTACCAACAGTCATGTAGGCGGTATCGGCAGGCATGAATTGCCTTTGAAGAATAATCCGGCTGCGCTAAAGGTTTTGGCAACATTACTGGCAGATGCAGTCAACCAGTCTGGGATCGACCGGTCGCGCATACTGGGCATTGGTATCGGTATGCCGGGGTTCATAGACGGGATGCGGGGCGAAAACTACAGCTTCCCCATGCAGGACGGAACGGAGCAGCAAACGATCGTGGAATACCTGGCAACTGCCACCGGCCTGCCGGTCCACATCGATAATGATTCCAGTCTTATCGCACTGGCGGAATACAAGTTCGGCATCGCCCGGAAAGCGGCCAACAGCATGGTAGTTAATATAGGATGGGGCGTAGGCCTCGGCATGATCCTCAACGGATCGCTCTTCCGCGGCAACAATGGTTTTGCCGGAGAGTTCAGCCACATTCCGTTATTCAATAATAACAAACTTTGCAGCTGCGGAAAGAGCGGCTGCCTCGAAACAGAAACTTCGCTGCTCGTATTAATAGACAAAGCCGTGAAAGGCCTTCAGGACGGAAAGATATCTTCCCTTCAGGGTCATTTCCCGACAGGTGAGATTGAAAAAGATGCCGAAAGCATCATGGAAGCAGCAGCAGCCGGAGATAAATTCTGTATAGAGCTGATCAGGGAAATAGGGTATCACATCGGGCGCGGCGTAGCCATCCTGATCCATCTTCTCAACCCGCGCTCTATCGTGCTAAGCGGCCGCGGATCACTTGCCGGAAGGCTTTGGCTCGCACCGGTACAGCAGGCGCTCAATGAACACTGCATACCACGGCTTGCCACGCAAACCGCCGTGGAAGTATCCGGCCTCGGCTATGAAGCCGAACTGCTCGGCTCCGCAGCACTGGTCATGGAAAATTATGCAACACCTCAGTAAACCAACCGCATCATTATAAAGGCAAAATTGAAATACAGTGAACAAGGAAACCGGCCCTCTTCGAGGGTCGGTTTTTTTTATACTATTTGTCACGTTTGTGATATGGCGTCGTTCAGGTATATTTACTGTAATCTTACTATTGGGGTAAGGTAATGTATATGTATTGGCTCCTTATCCTTTACTGTATTGGGTTTTACCGCGTTTTATATACATTAGACATACAGTAACCCTTCTTTAAATAAGGAGTAAGGATACATTAGATCAGTCTTTTCCTAAATTTTGTTATTTTTCCTTCATGAGGATTTGGATTTGGTTTTTGATGGCATGCTGGTGCCAGGCTGCTTCCGCACAGGTAAACACCGATAGTCTGACGGCTTTACTGGCCGGTAAGTCGATGTCAGCCCCGGAAAGAATCCGAACGCTCAATCTGCTCGCAGCCTATTATAATAAAGACTCCACCAATATTGCGCTTGTATGGGCTAACGAAGCTTACCTGCTGGCACTGAAGGAAGAAGATCCTGCCCTTCAGGCTGCTTCGCTCCTCAATTTATCGGAAGGGTATTTATATAATGACCAATACGATCAGGCTCTCAACTATGCCTACACAGCGCTTGATCTTGTAAAGACCGACAGTGCCCGCGCCCGGAGCCTCACTCATCTCGCCTGGATATTTTATGATACGGAGAACGCTCATTTCGCCCTACAGTACCACCAGGAGGCATATGATATTTACCGCCGCCTCAACGACCCGCGGAGGATTGCCCTTTCGCTGAATGCGCTCGGGCTGGTGTATTTGCTAAAAGATGAGTTTGCCACTGCCCGTAAGTATTTCGACAGCACGCTGCAACTTGCCCGGGAACGGGGCCTTGAGGGCATGGTGGCCACAGCGCTCAGTAACAGGGGTATTTGTGAGAATGAATTCGGCCGCTATCCTGAAGCGATAGCCGACTTCAATCAGGCACTGGCCACCCTCCGGCAAACGGATGGTCTCTCACATGCGGAGGTCCTCAACCAGATGGCCTATAGCCGCATCATGCTCAAGGAGTACCCACAGGCCCGGGAGCTGCTGGCACAGGCACGTACCCTTATTCATCAAAGCAACTCCAATACCCGGAAAGAGAAGCTGCTCGATAACCTGACCAATTCCGTCCTCCTTTACCAAAACCTCGGGGAATACAAAACCGCCTTCAACGAGCTGCAGGAATATACCCGTGTGCGGAACGAGATCCTGTCTAAAAGCAAAAGCGAAGCCATCTCAGCCCTTAAGCTCAAGCGCGAAGCCGATGAGAATCAGACACGCATCATTACCCTTGTGGCCCAGAAAGAGCTCCGGTCTTTCCAGCGGAACGCCCTGGCTGCCGGGGTGATACTCCTTATTATTATAGGCTTCCTGCTGTACTCCAAGTTGAAGCAAAAGCAGAAAAAGGAAAAGGAACTGGAAGAAGTAAAGCGGGCGCTCATTAAACATGAGCTGGATGGTGCCCTCATGGAAAAAGAAGCCCTTAATAATAAACTGGAGTTCCGGGACAACGATCTTAAAAACTACGCACTTTACATCTCCCAGCGTAATGAAATGATCCGCCATTTCATCGACGAGCTGGCCTCGCTCGACATCCACTCCGATGCCAAAAAGGAGAATATTGCCCGGTTCAATAAGATGGTCAATAAGTTCCAGCACGATCTTGATATCAATAAAGACGCGCAGGATTTCAACCTCTCCGTCAACGAGATCCACAAGGATTTCTTCTTCAACCTGCTCCGCCAGTTCCCTAACCTTACCGAAAATGAGCGCCGCCTGTGTGCCCAGATCCGCCTCAACCTGTCGATAAAAGATATCGCTTCCCTCAATAACATTTCTGTTAAGTCTGTTGAAATGGCCCGCTACCGTCTCCGGAAAGCGTTTAACCTGGAGCATAAGGACAGTCTGTCTGACTTTCTCAGGAATTTCTAATTATTTTATTATCAATGTGTTATCCCCTTTGTAGGGGTCCTGTAGAGGTGCCTGTAAGGCACGGATAGAGGCCCTTTATGCCGCTGCGCCCGTTTTTCCGGTCTACTTTACGAATACATTCCCGGGGCTGTGATTTCACGTCCTTCTGCTACAAAAACCTATGCAAGCAGTACCCGGGCAGGTCCATGTTATTCTTAAAAAACTAAAAACCAAAATGTATGTGGAAATTATTCCGAGGGAACGGACTGTTGCTGGTCCTGTTAATAACCGGGTATGCGGCGATGGCCCAATCCGGGAAGCCCCTCAAAGGTAAAGTTACGGATGCTGCCGGGCAGCCCATTCCCGGGGCCAGCATCCAGGTAAAAGGCACCAGTCATGGAACGGCCAGCGGTGTTACCGGGCAATTTACCCTCACTGCCCCTGACAATGCCGTTCTGGTAATCTCCGCCATGGGTTATGCCTCCTGTGAAATTCCGGTAGCCGGCCAGAGCGATATAACCATAGCGCTCGAAGAAAGCACCAAAGGGCTGGATGAAGTAGTAGTGGTAGGGTATGGCACTCAAAGGAAAGGCGATGTTACATCGGCCATTTCCACGGTTAACACTAAAAACCTGTCTAAACAGCCCACCGGTAATATCGGTACCATGCTGCAGGGCCAGGCTGCCGGTGTGATCGTAAGCTCCGGTACGGGCAACCCCGCTGCCAACCCTACAGTGCTTGTACGCGGACTGAACAGTATCAATAACGATAACCCGCTGTATGTGGTAGATGGTATCCCTCAGGGCTATGCTTACGACATCAACCCGAACGATATTGAGTCGGTAAGTATCCTGAAAGATGCATCTGCCGCCACTATTTACGGCGCCCGTGCTGCTGGCGGTGTTATCATCATCACTACTAAAAAAGGCAAATCCGGTGAGCCGCGTATCAACTTCAACTCCTACGTTTCCATGCACCGGCTCAATAACAACATCGATCTGCTCGACAAGTTTGGCATGAACAAAGTGGTGAAAGAGGCTTATGCGAACGATGGTTCCGCATCCGCTCCCCCCATCTATGTGCAGGACGACAGCAAGTACGCCAACTCCGACTGGGTAGGTGCGTATATGAAAAAAGGCGTGGAGCAAAAGCATGATGTAGACGTATCAGGTGCTTCCGAGAAGATTTCTTACCGCCTTTCACTGGGCCATTGGGAGCATTCCGGCAACGTCATCAATTCAGGTTCCAAGCGGGATAACATCCGCCTCAATACCGAAATCCGGCTTATGAACAACCGGTTGAAAATCAGCCCTATCTTCTCCTATACCCGTTTCAACAACAAGAATTTCGGGGATGTGACGGGAGATGGCGGTGCAGGGTTTTCGCCCATCATGAACCTCTACAACACCCTTCCGCACAAACGCATCTTTGATGCCGCAGTGCCCAACGGGTATGCTAAGCCGGAAGCGGAACTGGGGTCAGGGAACCCGGTTGGGGAAATGATGCTGAGCAACAGCCGCTCTGCCGACGATCATTTACAATTCAACATCGCTGCCGACCTGAAGCTCTGGAAAGGGTTTTCCTACAACTTCAGCGCAGGTCGCAACATCGTAAATACTTTCGGGTTTACGCAAACACCCGCATATGATTTCGGCGCTCAGGCACTGGTGGAAAACCCCAGCCGGTCAGAAAGCCGCGGGCGTACCGAGTTCCAGGTGTTTACACATTTGCTGAACTATGAGCAGACGTTTAAAAAGCATAATGTAAAAGCCATGTACGGCTTCTCCCGTGAGAAATCCGTAAGCCAGGGTACCACCGGTGCAGGTAACCACCTGAGCAGTCCGCTCATCGAATCCCTCTCCGGTCTTATCATCGATGGTACCAGTGATTTTGTACGCGCCAACGGATGGAACTATTCCAGCACGCTTCAGTCATACTTCGGCCGTGTATCCTATAACTACGACGACAAATACTTCCTGCAGGGAAGCCTCCGCCGTGATGGTTCTTCCAAGTTTGGTCCCCTCAACCGCTACGGTACTTTCTACTCCGTATCCGGTGGCTGGAATCTGCATAACGAAAGCTTCTTCGATGTGCCCTGGATCTCTGAACTGAAGCCCCGCATCAGCTACGGTTCCGTAGGTAACCAGAACGTGGCCAACTTCCAGTACCTCGCGAAGATCTATATCGCCGGATCCGACGGCCTCCTGAACTATCCTTTCGGTTCCGCGCTGAGCCAGCAGGTGTATGTGGGTGCTATCGCCAACAGTCTTGCCAATAACAATATCAAATGGGAGCAAACTTCCACACTCAATGCCGGTTTGAGCTATAGCTTCCTGAAAGGAGCCATCAGCGGCAGCTTCGATTATTTCCAGTCCAGAACATCTGACATGCTGGCCGAAACACCGATCCCCTCTTCGTCGGGCATCACGGCTATGCCGCTGACCAATATCGCCGACATGGAGAATAAAGGATGGGAACTGACAGCCACTTACCGCCAGCCCGGTGCCAAAGCATTTTACTGGGATGTTACGGTGAACCTCTCGCACAGCCGTAATAAAATTATCCGTCTTGGTTACGACGAAGGGATGATCGCAGATGGTTTTGTGGATTTCGCGAACAGGGGAACTACCATCACCCGCAAAGGTGAAGCGCTGGCTTCCTTCTATCTCTACAAATCATCCGGCATCTTCCGCTCACAGGCAGAAGTTGATGCGCACGTGAATAAAGGTGGCGATAAACTGCAGCCCAATGCCGCACCCGGTGATCTTCGTTTCGATGATACCAATGGAGACGGTGAGCTGAACGATCAGGACAAACAGATCATGGGCAACGGTTTGCCGAAACTCGATTACGGTGTAACCTTCAATGCTGCATGGAAGAACTTCGACCTGATGATTTTCCTGAATGGCAAGCAGGGACAGAAGATGTACAATGGTGCAAAGATGTTCCTGTATCGCTTCTACCGTTCTGCTGACCTCGTGAATGCCTGGAGCCCTTCTAATACAGGTTCCGACGTTTACCGCCTGAGCAACGAAGACAGGAACGAGAACCTCCGCGTATCCGATTACTTCCTCGAAGATGCATCGTTCCTCCGTTTACGGAACCTTCAGCTGGGATACACCCTGCCACAGGAACTGACTAAAAAGGCACATGTAGACCGTCTGCGTATTTATGCCGGCGCTTACAACCTGCTCACGTTCACGAAGTACACCGGCTTTGATCCGGACTTATCCAACACCGGCATTTTCAGCCGTGGTGTAGACCGTGGGTATTATCCCATGAGCCGCTCTTTTGTGGTTGGTGTAAACGTAGGCTTCTAAACTGAATCAAAAATCGAACATTATGAAACTTAAAATAGCCGTCCTCAGTTTCCTTACCGCCGCAACCTTTACTGCGTGCTCGGACAAGTACCTGGAACTGGATGATAAGCAAAACTTAACGGAGAATACTTTTTGGACTACCCGCCAGCACGCCCTTCAGGGCATTACTGCTACCTATGGGGCGCTGCAGGCGCACGACGGTTCCAAATGGACCTGGTTCGAAGAAGTGTTTACCACACTGAATTATAAAGGCGATGATATCGATAATAATAAGAACGAGCCTTATGGCAAGAACCTCGCGGCATTTGTGAATAGTGCTGATGAAAGCGGTCCCTGGGGGCTGTGGGCTACCTGCTATGCCGGTATTGGCCGTGCCAATCAGGTGATCGAAAAAGTGCCTTCCATTAACGTAATGACGCAGGATGAGCGTAACCAGATCGTAGGCGAAGCTAAATTCCTCAGGGCATACAATTACTTCCTGCTGGTGAATGGCTTTGAAAATGTGCCGCTGGTATTAACATTCGAGAAAGACATCACGAAGCTCCAGGCGCCGCAGGCAACTGCTGCAGATGTATGGGCGCAGATCGAAAAGGATCTGACAGAAGCCGAAGCCGTGTTGCCGCCTAATTACACCGATGCCTATAAAGGCCGTGCTACCAAAGGTGCTGCAAAAGCTTTGCTGGCTAAAACCTACCTGTTCCGCGAAAAGTGGGCACTGGCAGAAGCCAAGTTCCGTGAAATCTACGGGCAGTATACACTTAATGCCAATTATGCAGACAACTTTAATGGTACGAAAGAAAATGGTCCCGAAAGCGTTTTCGAGATCCAGTTCAGTGGCGACCGTACAGTGTCTGACGAGCGGCATCCTTTCAACTTCGAGGTGCGCCCTGGTGTACTCGACGGATGGGAGCTGTTATACCCTTCAGACTGGCTGGTGCAAACCCTGAAGAACGATAAAACTCCCGGCGGTGGTTACAGCGACCGTGTATATGGTACCATCTTCTTCGATGATCCGCAATCTGCCATGTGGGACCTGAATACGCCTGCCAACCTCGTGCCTTATGCCGATGTGAAAGGTACCATGGTGCGTACGGTGTACTTCAACAAATACGCCTATCCTAACGACCGGGGAGGTGCATATGTAGGGTATAACATCTCAGTGATCCGCTATGCCGATGTGTTGCTGATGCTCGCAGAAGCTGCCAACGAAAACAATAAAACCGGCGAAGCCATTGGTTTCGTGAACGAAGTAAGAGAGAGGAGCCATGCCGCACCCATTGCAGGTTTAAACAAAGATCAGCTGCGTGAGCACATCCGCCATACCGAAAGGCCTGTTGAACTGGCCATGGAATGGGGCATCCGCTGGTTCGACCTGATGCGTTGGGCACGTGGCACTACTGCTAAGCTCAATGTGAAAAGCACGCTGCAGTTGCATGCCAAACCTTCGGCTGCCAACTACGTGGAAGATAAGCACATCCGCTTCCCTATACCCTTGAAGGAGATCAGTGTGAACCCGCTTCTGAAACAGAATAATTTGTATTGATTTCCTGCGGCGGCGCATCATTCCGCGCCGCCGCTTTTTTAATTATTAGCACGGAACGCATGATACATCGAATAGGATTAACCATTGGACTGGTATGCTGCCTGGCATTGAACGCCCGCACACAGCAGGCAGGGAAGCCCTGGCAGAACCCTGCGGTGCAAACGGAGAACGCATTGGAGCCACATGCCCACTTTATACCTTATGCCACTGAAAGTGATGCGCTTGCAGGAAAGACTTCGCCGTTCATACTGTCGCTGGACGGGAAGTGGCGCTTTCAATTATCGCCTTCACCTGCGCAGCGGCCAGACAGCTTTTTTGCTGATAAATACGATGTAGGGGGATGGAAGGAAATAAAAGTACCGGCACACTGGCAAACGGAAGGTTTTGACAGGTTCATTTTCACGGATGTGGAATATCCTATCCCTGTTAACCCGCCGTTCCCGCCGGAGCATGATAACCCTGTAGGCTCTTACCGCCGCAGTTTCCGTATCCCGGATGCCTGGGGCGGGAAGCGTGTGATACTGCGTTTTGGTGCGGTGAACTCCTTCTTTTATTGCTGGATCAACGGGCGGTATGTGGGTTTCAGTAAAGACAGTAAAACTGCTGCTGAATTCGATATTACCGATATGCTCCGGAAAGGTGATAATTCCGTATCAGTACAAGTGTTCCGCTTTAGTGATGCTACCTACCTGGAAGGACAGGATATGTGGAAGCTTTCCGGTATTGAGCGCAGTGTGGAACTGATTGCACGTCCTAAAACTGCCATACGCGACTTCTTTGTACAATCACTTTTAGACAGTACTTATAAAAATGGCATCCTTCAGCTGGATGTTGCCATGAGTGCTCCTGCAGCAGGAGGCCGACTGCAAATCCGCTTGATGGATGACGCGGGTAGAACCATTTACGCTGCACAGCAGCCTCTCCGTAGCCAGGACCGTTACCATTTCGAAGCCAGACCGGGCACTGTAAAAAGCTGGAATGCCGAGCGCCCCCATCTTTATACGCTGCTCATATCCCATTTCGATAAAAATGGCCGGCTTGTGGAAAGCATCGCCCATAAAACGGGCTTCCGGACGGTAGAGATCCGCAACGGATTATTTCTCGTGAATGGTGTGGCAGTGAAGATCAAAGGCGTAAACCGCCATGAGCATGATATGTATACCGGAAAAGTGATTACAGTGGAAAGCATGGTGAACGATATCCGCCTGATGAAGCAGTATAACATCAATGCCGTACGTTCCAGTCATTACCCGAACAGTCCTGACTGGTACCGCTTGTGTGATGAATATGGGTTGTACGTGGTGGATGAAGCAAACATCGAATGTGATGGTATGTATTTTCACCCCACCAAAACCCTGTCCGATAAACCGGAATGGAAAGAAGCATATCTCCACCGTACCCGCAGGATGTTCTCATCAAACAAGAACTATACCTCCATCATTACCTGGAGCCTCGGTAATGAAAGTGGTTTCGGGGAAAACTTTATTGCCACCTACCAATATCTGAAATCGAGCGACAGTACGCGCCCCGTACAATACGAAGCTGCGGAGCGTAACGCGTATACGGATATCGTATGCCCCATGTACAAATCCACCAGCGTATTGCTGGAATATGTCCGCCGCTGGAGAGACAGGCCGTACATCCTCTGCGAATACGCGCATATGATGGGCAACGGCGGCGGAAACCTGCAGGATTACTGGGACCTGATGTACAGGCATCCACAGCTGCAGGGCGGATTTATCTGGGATTTTTCTGATCAGACCTTTAAGAAGAAAGACAAAGCCGGCCGCGACATCTGGGCATATGGCCGGGATATGGGCAATGTAGGCGCTACCAGTGATACGAGCTATTGTGCCGACGGGCTTTTTACTGCCGACCGTACGCCCCATCCGCAGGCTTATGAATTCAGGAAAGTAATACAGCCGGTAACCTTTTCGCCGGTGCCAATGTCTGCCAATCAAATCAGGTTCACCAACCGCCTCGATTTTACAGGTTTGGATCAATTCGACTTCTCCTGGTTTGTAACGAAAGATGGCAGACGGGTTGCAGAAGGAAAGCTGCAGCGTATGCATATTGAACCGCACGGTGAAAAAGTAATTACACTTCCCCTTCCTGCAACAGATGAACCATTCGAATACTTTGTAACGATAGAAGCCCGTACCCGTGAAAGTGCATCATTAGTTCCTGCAGGGCACCTCGCGGCATGGGATCAGTTTCCAATGAATACTCCGAAAAGTGCCGTAGCACCGGCTGTTAGCGGGCAGGTGAAATTGATGGAGGAAGAAGGAAAGCTGCGTGTTGCGGGAAACAATTTCGAATGGCGGTTAGATCGTAAGACAGGGTGGCTGCAGCAGTATTCCCTCAATGGGAAAGAGATGATGGTGGCGCCAATGGAGCCTCATTTCTGGCGTGCTCCTACTGATAATGATATTGGCAACAGTCAGCAAATGCGTTGTGCAGTCTGGAAAGATGCGCCGGCCTCCGCCCGCCTGGATTCTTTCAGGGTGATGCAGGATGCTTCCGGTGCGAGGATACGCACACAGCATTATTTGCCCACAGTGGAAGCGGTTTATATCGTGGATTACCACATACAGGCCGATGGCCGGGTGGAAGTTAATGTGGCCATGAAAGCCGGGAAGAATCCCCTGCCTGAGCTGCCCCGCTTTGGTATGCGCATGCTCCTGAAAGGGGATATGGATAATGTCAGCTGGTTTGGCCGCGGCCCGTTCGATAATTATGAAGACAGGAAGACCGCTGCGGCAGTGGGGCTGTATTGTATGAAGGCCGACAGTCTTTTCCATCCTTACCCCCGCGCACAGGAAAGCGGGTACCGTACCGATGTTCGTCGTATTTCCCTGACGAACGCAACGGGCCTGGGGCTTACGGCTCAGGGGATGCCGCTCATCTGCACCGGCGTGCTTCACTTCGATATGAACCGCATGGAATTTGACCGGCATGCACCGGAGAATATTCACGGAGGCTCCATGACCAACGACGACCTCATTTGGTGGAACATCGATTTCAAACAATCCGGTGTAGGTGGCGATAACAGCTGGGGCGCTACCCCGCATGCCGAATACATGCTGCCTTACCGGGATTATCAATATTCGTTCATTCTCCTTCCGATAGTGCCATGAAGTCCATGCTCTTTTCCGTCCTATTATTAACTGTAATGCCGGGCGCGTTTGCACAGCGCGCCCATTTCCCTGATGTGCTGAACCTGCGTACTAACCTGCCGCAGGGGCGCAGTATTGAACCTAATGTATTTAGTGATATGGGTGCCTGGCATGCATATGCTCTGCCTTTGGAAGAAGCGGATTATGGCGCATTTGCCGGACCGCTGGTGATGGATATGAACGGGCGCTGGCTGTCTGATGCCGCATCCCGGCTGTCAGTAACATTAAACGGTCAGCAGATAAACCTGGCGGAAGGGAAAGCTGCTATTCATTACTACCCCGGTCTGCTGGAGCAGTCATTTGATATTAAAGGGTTGTCAGTAAAGCAACAACTGATATTCGTATCAGGGAGGGAAGCGCTGTTGCATACGCGTATCATCAACCGTGGCAGCCGCCCTGTTCAATTGCAGGTGCAATACAGCGGGAAGGTGAAAGGTATAACAGCCGATCAGCAGGGCTTGCAGGTACGGGATTTCGAGATTAGCTGGCCGGTGGCAGATGCTGTTACATCCGATACGATGGGGTATGCCGCGGTATGGAAGAAAACGCTGCAACCGGGAGAAGCATATGCGCAAACCCAGCGGCACTCCTATGCACCGGATGGTAAACACCCCTATGGAAAGTATGACTTCCCGGTGGAGTTGAAAAAGAACGAATTAAGGTGGAACGGTTATCTGTCTAAATACTTTTCCCGGGCCAGTCATTTGAATACTGCAGAAAGCCGCCTCGCGGTGAAATGCATGGTTACGCTCATTACTAACTGGCGCAGTGCTTCGAAGCACATCCTGCACGACGGTGTTTTCCCTTCCGTTAATTATCAGGGCTTTTATGGCGTATGGAGCTGGGACAGCTGGAAGCAGGCTGCCGGCATCGCCATGTTCTTCCCGGAGCTGGCGAAGAATAACATTCGGAGTATGTTCGATTATCAGGACGAGCATGGCATGATCGCCGATTGTATTTATGCAGATAAAGCAGAGAATAACTGGCGCGATACCAAGCCACCCCTGGCCGCCTGGGGTGTTTGGGAAGTATATCAATATTCGGGCGACCGGGCTTTCGTCCGCGAAATGCTGCCACGGCTCATCCGCTATCACGAGTGGTGGTTCCGGCATCGGGATCATGATCAGAACGGTCTTTGTGAATATGGCTCCACTGATGGTACACGTATTGCCGCGGCCTGGGAAAGCGGGATGGATAATGCCGTTCGGTTTGACAGTGCGGTGATGCTGCAGAATAATAAATCTGCCTGGTCGCTGGATCAGGAAAGTGTAGACCTTAACGCTTATCTCTATGCTGAAAAACTATATCTGGCAAAGCTTTGTGCGGTAGCAGGGGAGCAAAACAACTTTATGCAGCAGGCAGAGAAATTGAAGCAGCTGATCGGTGACCGCTTCTACGACACCAGTGCCGGTTACTTCAGGGACCGTATGCTGGGTGCCCCCGGGCACGTGCCGGCAGACGGGCCGGAAGGATGGATCCCTTTATGGGCAGGGCTGGCTACACCAGTACAGGCCGCTGCAGTGAAAAAGAAAATGGAAGATACTGCCCGCTTTAATACCCATATTCCTCTGCCTACGCTTTCTGCCGACCATCCCGCCTTCGACCCCATGAAAGGATATTGGCGTGGGCCGGTATGGCTGGATCAGTTTGCTTTCGGAACGGAGGGCTTACGGAAATATGGTTACCGCGCGTTGGCCGCAGTGCTTGAAGCGAAGTTGCTGGCCGGGGCTGAAGGGGCTTTAACCGATCAGCCAGTATATGAAAATTATCACCCGCTCACCGGTAAAGGTCTCAATGCGAGAAATTTCAGCTGGTCAGCGGCGCATCTCTTAATGATATTGAAAAACAAGTAACGACATGCAATTCACAGCAAACGAAGTGCAGCAGCTGGTGCAGAAAAACTACCTGCTTGCGGTGGAAGTGGACACACTTCAGGGGTACGACGAATACAATTACAGGCTCACAGATGCGTCTGGCCGGAAGTTTATCCTGAAGGTGACGGGGGAGGAGAAACCTTATTCCTTCCTTGATGCACAACTCCGCCTGCTCGATCACCTTACAGTAAGCCCCGTGGCCTGGAAGTTTCAGCAAATACTCCGCAATAAAAACCGCCAGGAACTAACGCCGGTTTTCAATAACGGCAAGCAGTATAATGTGCGCATCCTTACCTGGCTCGACGGCGATTGCTGGGTGCATGTGAAAGATAAACCTAAAACGCTCTATACAGGCCTGGGTCATTTCCTCGGTAAAACCGATGAATCTCTGCAGGATTTTGCCCATGATGCCCTCCACAGGCCATATGTGTGGGATGTGAATACCGCTGCAGACGCGAATCGATTCCTGCAATGCATTACTGATCCGGAAAAGCGCCGGCTGGCAGGTTACTTCCTGCTGGCATTTGAAACGGAAGTACTCCCTGTACTCAGTTCCCTCCGGCATGCCTGCATTCATAACGATGCCAACGATTATAATGTATTGGTGAAAAATGGTGAAGTAAGCGGCCTGATCGATTTGGGAGATATGGTCTACTCCGCATTGGTTAATAACGTTGCCATAGCATGTACCTATGCCATGCTCGATACGAGCGATCCTTTACAGGCTGCCGCCTGGGTAATTGAGGGGTACCATGCTGCTTATCCGCTCACGGAGCAGGAGGCAGACCTCATTTATTACCTTATTGCCGCTCGCCTCTGTATCAGTGTTACGCAATCGGCCTGGCAGGCTTCCAACGGCTCGGTAAACGGCCATCATTTTGTGACAGAGCGCCACGCCTGGGAGCTGCTGGAGAAACTTATCCGCATCAATCCTGTAAAAGCGGCAGACGTATTCCGTAAGGCCTGCGGCATGCCTGCACTGGTAAAGCAGGAGCAGGATTATAGCCCGTTGCTGAAAGAGCGCCACCAGTTTATTGGCCGTAACCTCAGCATCAGCTACCGCCAGCCCCTGAAAATAGTAAAAGGTGCTTTGCAATACCTGTACGATGATAAAGGGGGTACCTATATCGATTGTGTGAATAACGTGAGTCATGTAGGGCATTGTCACCCTGTGGTGGTGAAGGCCATGCAGCGCCAGATCGCTACCCTCAATACCAATACCCGTTACCTGAACGATCACCTCGTTGAGTTCGGTAAAGCCCTTACCCGTACGCTGCCTTCTAAACTTAAAGTGTGCTATTTCACCAATTCGGGTAGTGAGGCAAATGATCTGGCCATCCGCATGAGCCGGCATTTTACAAAACGAAAAGATGTGATCGTGCTTGATCATGCCTATCATGGAACTTCCACGGTAGCGATTGAAATGAGCCCGTATAAGTTCGATGGGAAAGGCGGTTTCGGACAGATGTCCTATATCCATAAAGCTGATTCTCCGGATCTGTACCGTGGCCCTTATGGATACAATGATCCGCAGGCGGGAGAGAAGTATGCAGAAAGTGTAAAGCATATACTGGCTGCAAATCCCGGAAAAGTATCTGCATTTATTTGTGAAACACTGCTGGGTGTAGGCGGCCAGATCCCACTGCCCGATCATTACCTCGAAAACGTATACCGCCTGGTACGGGAAGCCGGCGGGCTTTGCATCGCCGACGAAGTACAGGTGGGTTTCGGACGGGTAGGAGAACACTTCTGGGGTTTTGAACTGCAGAACGTAGAGCCTGATATCGTGGTGCTGGGCAAACCCATCGGCAACGGCCACCCGCTCGCTGCCGTGGTGGTTACGGAAGAGATTGCAGATGCATTCAATAACGGTATGGAATATTTTAACACCTTCGGCGGTAACCCTGTATCAATGGCTACCGGCAGGGCTGTGCTGGAAGTGATCCAGTCAGAAGGTATGCAGCAGCACGCACTGGAAACCGGTAACTTCCTTATGGAAGGGTTACGCGGACTAATGGACAAGCACCCCGTGATCAGCGATGTACGCGGGCATGGATTGTTTGTAGGCGCTGAAATGGTGAAAGACCGTAGTACGAAAGAACCAGCAGTTAATGAGATTAACGCACTGGTAGAAAGCATGAAAGAAAGAGGCTTCCTGCTCAGTACCGACGGGCCGCTGTACAACGTGCTTAAAATAAAACCACCCATGGTTTTCAATAAACAGAACGCTGCAGACATGGTACGCCATCTCGACGAAGCGTTAACCGCATTATCACTCTAAAAACATTATAGATGCAAACACTGCAACGCATCCTCGACGGACTGATGCGCCGGTATAAAGAACGTGTTCCGGATGTGGATAAAGTCATCTCCGCCATGATCGCGGAAGGGCTTATCCGCCGTGATGATGAAATCGAGAATGATCATATCGCCTTCCGGACGATAGGTGTGCCGGAACTGGGCATTGCTTCGCTGGAAAAGATTTTCCTCCACCACGGTTATATCCGGAAGGAGTATTACCATTTCGCAGAAAAGAAGCTGGATGCATACTGGTATGCACCACCCCATCCGTCACTGCCCAGGATCTTCATCAGTGAGCTTCGGGTAAAAGATTTATCGGACGAAGCGCAGCGTATTATCCTCAGCTATACCAGCGAAGTGAAAACGGACCCTGTGCCGGCGCTGGATCTTGATGATGCTGCCGTAGTGGATCATTTCCTGCACAGCGGCTTATGGCGCCTGCCTTCGCTGGAAGACTTCCGGACGCTGGCAGCAGAAAGTGAATACGCTTCCTGGGCTATTTACAACCGGTATTACCTGAATCATTTCACCATCAGCGTGCATAACCTGCCGGAGGGATATAATGATATCCGGCAGTTCAACGATTTCCTTGAAAGAAAAGGGCTTGTGCTGAATGATTCCGGAGGGAAGTTTAAAGAAAGTCCGGATGGGTTGCTGCTGCAAAGCTCTACGGTGGCAGGTATGATCGGGGCCGACTTTGCAGGAGGGGAGAATCAACGGATTTCCGGGTCGTATGTGGAATTTGCAGAGCGCCGTGTGTTGCCGGAATTTGCACATTTATCTCCCGGGGAAATATCAAGGGTACATCGCCGTGAGGGTTTTGAAGCAGCCAATGCCAACCGGATATTCGAGAGTACCTATTCTTCACAAACCAATAAACATTCATGAACTTTTTACAGGAAACAGGCATCCTGGCGGAGCAGTCAGGAGTTAGCACCGGCGCTCACCGGCTAACCGGTGAAGGAGCCGGCTTCGCATCGCATTCTCCGGTAGACGGGAAGCTGATTGCTTCAGTGGCCGGTGCATCCCGGGCGGAATATGAGCAGGTGATTAAATCAGCGGAGGCCGCATTTAAGCAATGGCGACAGGTGCCGGCTCCCCGCCGTGGCGAAGTAGTAAGGCAGATAGGAGATGCGTTGCGGGAGAAGAAGCAGGCATTGGGGAAACTGGTGAGTTATGAAATGGGTAAAAGTCTGCAGGAAGGATTGGGTGAAGTGCAGGAGATGATTGATATCTGCGATTTTGCAGTAGGGCTGAGCCGCCAGTTGTATGGCCTTACCATGCATAGCGAAAGGCCACAGCACCGGATGTATGAACAATGGCATCCGCTGGGTATTGTTGGCGTTATATCTGCCTTTAATTTCCCGGTGGCAGTATGGAGCTGGAATGCGATGATTGCATGGGTTTGCGGTAACGTCTGTGTCTGGAAGCCCAGTGAGAAAGCACCGCTGTCCGCAGTAGCCTGTCAGCAGATAGCTGCAGAAGTATTTGCGAAGAATGATGTGCCGGAAGGTGTGAGCTGCCTTGTAACCGGAGGCCGGGAAACAGGTACCTGGCTTGCGGAAGATGTACGGGTACCGCTGGTTTCTGCAACAGGTTCTTCAAGGATGGGACAATCGGTGGCTACTGCCGTAGCTGCCCGTTTCGGACGCAGCTTGCTGGAACTGGGTGGTAACAATGCCGTGATCATTTCTAAAGATGCGGATCTGGATATGGCGCTCGTAGGTACAGTTTTCGGAGCAGCAGGTACAGCAGGGCAACGGTGTACCACCACGCGGAGGCTCATCATCCATAAGGAAGTATACGAACGATTCCGGGATAAACTTAAAAAGGCATATGGGCAATTGCGTATTGGCAATCCGCTCGATGAACAGAACCATGTTGGTCCCCTGATCGATAAAGGCGCTGTGGAAGCTTATTTGCAGGCCATAGCGGCGTGTAAGGCACAGGGAGGCAGGTTTGTGGTTGATGGCGGTGTGCTGGAAGGACCGGGCTATGAGAGCGGTTGCTATGTGAAGCCCTGCATCGCAGAAGTGGAACCGGGTTTCCCGATCGTACAAACGGAAACATTCGCCCCCATTTTATACATCATGCCATATACCACGCTGGATGAAGCGATTGCCATTCAGAACAACGTGCCGCAGGGGCTATCCTCCGCAATTATGACCCTCAACCTCCGGGAAGCGGAATTATTCCTTTCCGCAGCCGGGAGCGACTGTGGTATTGCTAACGTTAATATCGGTACCAGTGGTGCTGAGATCGGCGGTGCGTTCGGCGGGGAGAAAGAAACGGGCGGTGGCCGTGAAAGCGGCAGCGACGCATGGAAGGCATACATGCGCAGGCAAACCAATACCATCAACTATGGTAACCGTTTACCGCTGGCGCAGGGGATAAAATTCGATTTATAGGTGTAAATATGCAAGAAGCGGCCTGCACCCTCCCGGATGCGGGCTGTTTTTTTTCAGGGGAAGGATTAAATTATTTGTCTGGTGAACTATCTATATCATAATACTACCGTAAATGTACTCGAATGGGCATCAGCGCGACAGGTTTATTCAGCAGGCAGCAAAAAGGGCTGGCCAAAATGGCTAAGGCTAACGAGTACCCGGAGCGTATTGCCGTATTGCAGCACCTGATAAAAGCGATTTCTTGTATCTGTGGCGATCTGGAGGATGATCTGGGCCTGGCGCAGGCAACTTTTTCACAACATTTGAAAGCACTTAAAACCGCTTGTCTTACCCAGGGAACGGTGGAAGGGACGAATGTTTGCAATTGCATCCGATAGCAGCACAATTCCGGGAAATGCGGGAGATTATTAAAGTTCTATTGTTTGTCCGCATGATTTGACGAGTACTCCGCTTAATTGACGAACGTAATTTAACCCCGCAGGAATATTCCTACCTTTGCAACTTATACGCAAACACGACAAGCCTTGCGCCATGTAATTGCTTCAACATATTAATCCTTGATACGGTGCCCCTTCAGCGGGCGCCCGGAATTCTATTTGTTGAACTAAAACCTGCAAAACATGGCTATTTCAAATAAATACGGCCGTACCTATCACTATCCGTTCTCACCCGGAACTTCCAGCGACGATCGAATCAATTACCATTATTGGCAGCACCTGGGACGGATACCTGAATTGGTACATACCGAAAAGCTGGATGGGGAAAACAATTGTCTTTCCCGCCACGGTGTTTTCGCCCGTTCGCATGCCGCTCCCACGGTATCGCCATGGACGGAAAGCCTCCGCCGCTTCTGGCAACTGATAAAAAACGACTTAGGAACACTGGAGGTTTTTCTGGAGAATCTCTATGCCATCCATTCCATCGAATACCGGCAACTCGATCATCACTTCTATGTTTTCGCTGTAAGGGAAAACGAGCAGTGGCTTAGCTGGGAGGAAACGAAGTTTTATGCCCGCCTGCTCGATCTGCCGGTGGTGCCTGAAATTCAGCTGCCTATATTAACTGAAGACCGTATTGCTTACGAAAAGGCGCTTATTCATGCTGCAGGCGGTCCCGGAGCATTGGCGCCGCATGATGCCGCCACTGGAAACCCTGTTACCATGGAGGGCATTGTAACACGTAATGTAACCGGATACGCTGTCAGCGAATTTTCAGAGAATGTATTTAAATATGTAAGAAAAGGGCATGTGCAAACCAGCGTACACTGGACACGGAACTGGAAGCGCGCCCGCTTAAAACAAGAAGGAGGCCCATATGTGGACACTCACCAATAATAAATCATGGGATCATCTCGAACAGTCGTATGACTGGGTACGTGACATGGCGGATACTCCGCAAGATCCCATACATCACGCAGAAGGCAATGTGGCTGTGCATACCCGCATGGTACTGGAAGCTTTATGTGGAGATAGTAATTATAAATCTTTACCGGCAGAAGAACAGGACGTGCTTTGGGCTGCTGCGCTACTGCATGATGTGGAAAAGCGCAGCACTACGGTAACGGAAATTAATGGCAGCATTGCTTCGCCGGGGCATGCCCGGAAAGGTGCCCTTACCGCCAGGCGCATCCTGTATGCGGAAATCCCTGCGCCATTCGCTATCCGGGAACAGGTGACGGCGCTGGTACGCTACCATGGCTTTCCTCTTTGGGTATTGGAACGTCAGGATCCCGTCAGGGAACTGGTGAAGGTTAGCATGGAAGCAGATACCCGCATGCTGGCTATGCTTGCCCGTGCGGATGCGATGGGCCGTATATGCAGCGACCGGGATGAGCTGCTCTACCGTATTGATTGCTTCGAGGCTTTCTGCCAGGAGCAGCAATGCTGGGGTGCTCCAAGACCATTTGCATCCGCCAGCGCCCGGATGTATTATCTGCAAAGGGAAAATGCCCATCCTGATTATATACCCTTTGATACTCCGGGAACGGAAGTGATCCTTATGAGCGGATTGCCCGGTGCCGGAAAAGACACTTACATCAGGAAGCACTTCCCACGGCTGCCGCTTATTTCATTGGATGGAATCCGGGAAGAAATGGATGTTTCTCCTACAGACTCATCGGGGAACGGACAGGTGATCCAGGCTGCTAAAGAACATGCGCGGGAATACCTGCGGCAGGGTTTAGGCTTCGTATGGAATGCAACGAACACTACCCGCCAGATGCGCATGCAGTTGATGGATCTCTTTTACAGCTACCGTGCACAGGTGAAGATTGTATATATAGAAGTGCCTTATCGCCGGTTATTCCGGCAAAACTGCAATCGGGAGGCCGTGGTGCCGGTACCCGTACTGGAAAAGCTCCTTTCGAAACTGGAAGTTCCCGCTGCCTGGGAGGCGCATGAAGTGATGTGGATTGCCGGTAAATAGGTTAAAAGCGGCTTTAAAATGTCCGTTTTCGAGAAAAAATGTCCGCTTTTAAAATCCGCCGTTCCCCCAAAACCGGTTAGCCCGATGCTGATTTTTAAGGCTTTAAGTAGCTGAAGCCCGTCCAATGGACGGGCTTTTTCGTGGAAACGCTTATTGGGCAAGGGGTTTGGCGTGTTTCTGATGAATGTCCGTTCTGCACAAAACCGGACACTTTTACTGTTTCGGTTTGCCGTTCATCCGCCGATAACTATTCGTTTTAGCAAGTGGGTAACCGTTTATACTTTTGAGTCATCAAACAAACAACAACGTTTACCACATAAAAACATTTCTAACATGAAAACTATTATCGCACTTTTCGCCACCGCCATTATTTCCCTGAACGCCGCCGCTTCACCGGTTGCCGATATGATGTACAGGGCTTCTGTTAACCTGGGCGCTGTTAAGAAGCATTATGATGAGTCCGGCAACCTGTTGGCAACTTCCAAATATGTTTCCGATGCAGCATTACCCCTGCCTGTTATTAAGAAGCTGATGAAGAAATGCCCTGATCACCAGATCCGCCTTGTACGTGAGTTTGAAGCTGAAGGCAACACTACTTACATCATTACCCTCGAAAGTGAGATGGGGTATAAAGTAGTACGCTGTACGGGTACCTCTTATGCCGTGCTGCAATCGCTCGATAAAAACTAATTCGCCATTCTGATGATTGCCTGCGGCCCGGAAGAAGTATCCTTCCGGGCCGCGGGCTTTTTCTATGGGCGGTGGTATTATGTCGCGGCAGGCTTGGTGGCAGTGCTGAATTTGTTTACTTTTAACCCTGCAGCATAACCAGGTAAGTAAATAGTCCCAAATCTAACAATGCATGGAAACGCCGGTAACCACTGTGGAGGCGCTAAAGATTCTCCTCATTTACTGTGAGAAGCTGGGATGGCCTGTCGATGAAATTCTTCAGGCTGCCGATATGGACCCCGAATCCCTCGAGGTGTTCCAATCTCCCGTATCTCTGCAGATGTTGTCGCGCTTCTTTGAAGCAGCGGTGAAGATTTCGGGAGATCCGCAGATCGGGCTGCATATCGGCAATATTTCCAACCTCGATGCGCTGGGAATTGTCGGTCAATTGTATCGTTATAGCAAGAACATGCGGGAGGGCATGCACCGCATCCAGCGTTATCTTCCTTTACTGCATACCGTTTTCGACTATACTTTCTATGAAGAAGCTGAGCAGTCGAGGGTGGTAATGTCGCCCCGTCACTATGGACCGGATGATGGTTTCGTTACCCGGCAGTTCATAGAACTGGCCATGTCGTACTGCATGCATGGTACGCGCTATGCCGCTCAGCTGGATTTATACCCCTGGGAGGTGCATTTTTCCTGGCCGATATCACCCGCAGAAACGGAGCATTACGTTTCGATATTTAATTGTCCGGTTAAAGGAGGGCAGGAGCATACCCAGCTCATTTATCTGCCTACCGACCCGGATATCCCGAATTTATTTTACAATCCCGTATTACTGAAAGCATTGGAAGCCGGCGCGGAAGCCGGTATGGAGCTGGGGCCCTGGAGCAGTAACGATCTCCAGAAGGCACTGCTTATCATGAACGTGGAAGAGAAGGAGCGGAGCCGTATAGCGCGTAGCCTGCACGATGGGGTGTGTGGCACGCTGGCAGCAGTGCGGCTGCACCTTAGTGCCCTGCAGGGGCAGCTTCCGCTGCTGAATCAGCCGGAGTTCCAGCAAACGCTTCTCCTGCTGGATGAAGCCACCCGCGAAGTGCGTAAAACCGCTCACAGCCTTATGCCGGAAACCCTCCAGCATTACGGGCTGAGCGAAGCACTGGAAACGCATTGCCGCAATCTTTCCCCCTGTGTTCCTGCACAGATCAGTTTTTACAGCTTCGGCCAGCCGTTCCGCTTTGAACCGGGTGCCGAGCTTACCGTATACCGTATTGCTCAGGAACTCCTGCAGAATGCTGTTAAGCATGCGCAGGCGGGCAGCATTATTGTACAGCTTCAGTTTGACGGAGCTGATATTGCCCTTACCATTGAAGACGATGGCGTAGGCTTCCGGGAAGACAGGCTGCGCCCTGGTTCCGGGTTGGACATTCTCCGTCAGAACGTACACGGCCTCGGAGGCACCATTGAATGGGATAGCAGCCAGGGGCGTGGTACGGCAGTGGTAGTAGCCCTTCCTGCCATTCAGCCGCAGCTCGTGCGGGAGTAATTACATTTGTATTATTTTATTATTAATTTGCCTGCAGGTCTTATGACCATTCAACCAAAATATTAACATTTGCGCGCCGATCCGGAACTACGTAACGGCATCTTTTTTTGTTTAAACAGGGGGACCGCATGACCTGGAAGGAATCTGATGAAATATTATGGGTAGACGCATTGCGTAACGACAGTACCGAAGCATTTGATGCTTTGTACCGTGTGTATTTCCCGTCTGTATACGCCAATATCTGCCGCCTGGTGCGTGAGCCTGAGGCCGCGCAGGATATTGTGCAGGAAGTTTTCATCCGCCTCTGGGAAAAACGCAGTCAGCTGAAAGCAGGGCAACCTGCCGGTAACTGGCTTTTTGTGGTCAGCTACAACCGTTCTGTTTCCTGGTTGCGCAGGTACTTGCGGGAAAGGCTGCAGGTGGAAGGGCTGGATGCTGTACCTGACATGGCATGTGAGCCGGGGTGGGATCATACCTCCCTGCAGCTGGATATGCTGGAGAAAGCCATCGAGCAATTACCGCCACAACGTAAGAAAGTATTCCTCCTCTGCAAAGTGCAGGGGCGTACCTATGCCGAAGCTGCTTCGGAACTGCAGATATCCCACTACACCGTAAAGGAGCATATTCAGAAGGCCAGCCAGTTTATCCGGGAGTATGTACGGCTCCAGCCTGAATGGCAGGCCCTGGCGCTGGGGGCGCCTTTATTTTCCCATCTGCTGGGTTGAAAAAAAATATCTTCCCCCGAACCCCCCTTTTTTCTTTTTCCGCGTATTTACTGTAAACCTGACCGCCATTGGAGGATCAAACATCATATCTCCGGGAGCTGCTCGCCAAGCCGGATTGGACGGATGATGAATGCCGCTGGATGCTGCATTACCTGGAGCACACGCCCGCAACGGAAATGAAAACGTTGCTGCTGGATGCTTTCCGGGAAAGGAATATTCCTGCTCCTGACCGGGCACTGCAAAGTTCCCTTCTGGCAAGCATTCATGCCCGTATGCAGCCTGCTGCCGAAGCTGTTGTATTACCCATACGCCATAACTGGTGGCGCGTAGCGGCGGCTGTTGGAGGTATTGCTGTGCTGTTGGGGGGTGGATATCTTTTTCTCCGCCAGCCACAGGCTTCGCAGCCAATTGCGGGTAACAGGGATGTGAAAGCGGTGCAAACTGAGGAAAGCATCGCTCCCGGTGGTAATAAAGCCAGATTGGTACTCGGCAACGGCAGCACGGTAGTGCTCGACCAAACTGCTGACGGGCGTATAGGAGAAGGTAATCTGCATAAGAAAGATGCCGAGCTGGTATATGCATCCGGTGAAGATGCGGTGGTGAATGGCCATAACACCCTTATTACACCGCGCGGAGGACAGTACCGGGTACGCCTTTCTGATGGTACAAAGATATGGCTCAATGCTGCCAGCAAACTGGAATACCCCGTTGCTTTCGAAGGGAATGAGCGATTGGTGAGCCTTACAGGTGAAGCCTATTTTGAAGTGGAAGCGGATGTGCACCGCCCGTTTTTTGTAATGGTAGACGGGATGAAAGTGCAGGTATTGGGTACCCGGTTCAATGTAAATGCTTATCCGGAAGAAAGGCAGTTTACTACCACCCTGCTGGAAGGCGCTGTGCGGGTGAGCAGCAGCAAAGGACAGATTACCCTGAAGCCGGGGCAGGAAACTGCGTATAGCCCGAAGACAAATGGACTGAAACAATATGAAGGCGATACAGAAAGTGCGGTGGCTTGGAAAAACGGAATCATCACATTTAAGAACGACGAGCTGTCGGCCGTTATGCGTGATCTGGGAAGGTGGTATGATGTGGATGTAGCATACGAGCCGGGGCTGGACCAGCTTATTCATGTAACAGGAGCGATGCGGAAACAGGAAGATCTGTTGCAGGCCCTGAAAATACTGGAGTTAACCGCAGGCGTCCACTTTACAGTAGAAGGGCGCACGGTGAAAGTATCCCGATAAAAGAAAAGATTACAGGCTGGCGGATGTCAGGAAGGGACGCCTTCCGGACCGCCCATGCCATGCCCTGACGCATACATAGAACTTACAAAAACACAAAGCTTGTTATGAAGAAACGCATGAAGCCCGCAGCACATCCCGGCGGGGCGGTATCCCGGAGGCGAAAAGCCTCTCCGGCCCTGCTCCTCCTTCTGATGATGGCGCTCACAACCGGGCTGCCGGCAACTGCTGCCCGTCCGCAAGACGTGCCCCTGAATGTTCAGGTGCGCGATGCAGGCCTGGAAACAATTTTCAAAATTATCCGCCAGCAAAGCGATTACCTGTTCATTTTCAAAGACGAGAATCTCGCCCGTATCAACACCCGCATTACCCTTCAGATGCAGAATGCTTCCATCCGTGATGTGATGGATAAATGCCTGGACGGTTCCCCTCTCACTTACCGGATAGTCGACAAAACCGTGATCCTTATGAGCCGGGAAGAACCTGCTCAGGCTACTGTTAAGCTTTCAGGGATGGTAACTGATGCAGAAAGCAGGGAACCGCTGCCCGGCGTTACCGTTACGGTTAAAGGTGCTTCCGGAGGCACGGTTACCGATGCCAATGGCAGGTTCGCTTTACAAAACACCCGGCTTCCCGCCACGCTCGTTTTCACTTTTATCGGATATACTTCACAGTCTGTTACCGCTACCGACGAAAAACCCGTTCAGGTTTTTCTTCAGCGCGAAACCCGCAACATACAGCAGGTAGTAGTAGTGGGATATGGTACCCAGAAGAAAACAGAGCTTACCGGCTCCATCAGTACTTTCAAACCGGATGAGCTGAACGCCCGCCCAGTACTGGGACCTGATCAGATGCTGCAGGGCCGCATGCCCGGTGTGAGTGTCTCTTCCTCTTCCGGGATGCCCGGTGCCGGACTGCGCGTGAGCGTGCGGGGTACAGGATCACTGAGTGCCAGTAATGAGCCTTTATATGTGATCGATGGTGTGCCCATCATTCCGCATGATGCAGGTATGTTCAACTTCGGTGGAAGAATGAACCCGCTTGCGCAGTTAAACCCGCAGGATATTGCCTCGGTGGAGGTATTGAAAGACGCAGCTTCCGCTGCCATCTACGGATCCCGTGCTACCAATGGTGTAGTGCTCATTACTACCAAAAGCGGCAGGAAAGGGGCAGGACAGCTTAGCCTCAACGCATGGACCGGGGTATCGGAAGTGATGAACCTCCACAAGATCAAAATGGCAGATTCAAAGCTTTACCTCGAAGTAGCGAACGAAGCCATCGATAATTACAATCGCCAATACGGCTACGGGCCGGGTAATAGCAAGTTTATTCAGGGAATCGACAATCCCTATCCCGGTCTGCCTGATACCGACTGGATGGACCTGGTGTTGCGTAAAGCCTGGTCACAAAACGTGGACCTCTCCGTTTCCGGCGGTAATGATAAAACGACTTACTACATTTCCGGCGGTTTCCTTAACCAGCAGGGTACTATCATCCACAATGGACTGAAGAAATATACCGGCCGCATCAACCTGGCCAGTGAGGTACTCAGCTGGTTACGCACGGGTGTAAACCTGAGCTTCAGTTATTCTGATAATAATCGTGTGCCCGGCTCCAACCTTGGGTCCACTGTAATGGGCCGTAGTCTTCCTCACCGTCCGTTTGACAGGCCATATAAACCGGATGGCAGTTACTATGTAGGCGGCACGTCTGACCTGGTGTATCACAACCCGATCCAGATCCTGAAAGAGGAAGTAGCCCAGCTGCAGAACTACCGCATGATCGGTAATGCTTTTGCAGAACTGCGCCTCATGCCCGGCCTTACGTACAAAACATCTTTCGGGACAGATCTTGGTCTTACCAATGACTACGTGTATTACAATGCCAAACATCCCTATGGAACGGGTAACGGCCGCATTGCAGATAACCGCCGGTGGATGACCAACATCCTTCTTGAAAATACCCTCACATACAGCAAGCTGTTCGGACAAATGAAGCTCGATGTACTGGGCGGCCATTCCTTCCAACGGGTAATGACTTCTACCAGCGTGATTGATGGTAACGGTTTTCCGGCTCCTTCATTCGATGTACTGTCAGCTGCTTCAGTTATCAATAACGCAGGTACCAACCTGTTCGGAAATGCCATGGAGTCTTACTTTGGCCGTGCCAACCTGGCGTACAAAGAGCGTTATCTCTTCGGGGCCTCTATCCGTACAGACGGTTCTTCCCGCTTTCATCCCGATAACCGGTATGGATATTTCCCTTCTGTGTCTGCAGGCTGGCAGGTATCAAAAGAACCGTGGTGGACAAGGCCCGGTACTGATCTGAAAGTACGTATGAGCTACGGCTCTACCGGTAACCAGGAAGGCGTGAGTAACTATGCTTACCAGGCATTAACCGGTGGCGGGTATAACTACGATGGCAAAAGCGGTATCTCTATTACCGGGTTTGGCAACGATGCACTTACCTGGGAGAAAGCCAATCAGCTCGATGCCGGACTGGAACTGGCGCTGTGGAAAGGTGCACTCAGCTTTACGGTGGACTACTTCGTGAAAAACACCACGAACCTCCTCTACAATATGCCTATCCACGGAACATCCGGTTTTACCAGCATAACAAGTAATATCGGCTCCATGCGCAACAAGGGATTTGAAGCCGCGGTGAGTGGTAACTACCGCTTTGGTGAACTGCAATGGCAATCGGATTTCAATATATCCTTCATCCGCAACCGCATTACTTCGCTTATTGGTAATACAGACCTGCTGTCTGTAGGTAACAACCGCGGTTTGCAGGTAGGGCAGGATATCGGCAGCATCTGGGTGTACAGGATGATGGGAATATTCCAGGATGATAAAGAAGTGCCAGCGCCGCAATTTAAGACAGGCGTACGCGCAGGTGATGTGCACTATGATGATATCAATGGCGATGGGGTGATCGATATCAACGACCGCCAGGTGGTGGGCAGTTCCAACCCTGACTTCTTTGGTGGCTGGAACAATACCTTCCGCTATCGCAACTTCGACCTCACTGTTTTCCTGAACTACAGCTACGGAGCTGATGTATATGCCACTTCCCGGATAATGGTGGAGAGACTGGGGCAGAACGGAACCAACAATTTCAAACGGATAGCAGAGCAGCGCTGGACAGGCCCGGGTACGAGCAATACCGTTCCCCGTGCTATCTACAATCAGGCGCATAACCTGGCCAACTCTTCCCGCTGGCTGGAAGACGGGTCTTTCCTGCGGGTAAGAACAGTATCACTCGGCTACGAGCTGCCAAACTCCTGGCTGCAGCGTGCACATGTGAAGCGTTTACGGGTATATGCACAAGCCGATAACCTGGCATTATGGACCCGCTATTCAGGTTTAGATCCGGAAGTATCTTCCGATCTGGACCCGCGTTTCCTTGGAGAAGATAATCTCGTACTGCCACAGCCACGCTCATTCAATTTCGGGATCAACCTGCATTTTTAAACCGAAGCAAACATTGTCATGAAAAGAATATTGATACCAGCACTGATTTCGGGTAGCCTGTTGGCTGCATCCTGCAGCAAAATGCTGGACGTGAAATCGCATTCGGCCGTAGCCACCAACACCCTGTCAGAAGCTGATGTGGAAGCATTCCTGGTGGGTACTTACAACAGGATGCAAAACTCGCCTGGCTCAGAAGCATACATTTCGTTCGATATAGTTGGAGGCAACCTCATTAACGCCGGTGCCACCAGCGATGGAGGACTTAACACTTTCATCAGCGGTGTGCTGCGGCCGGAGAACGGTCTAATGGCTAACGCATGGAATGGTTATTTTGCCGCACTGTATCAGGTCAATAACCTGCTCGAGACCCTTAGCCGTTTACCGGAAACTACCCGTAACAGGGAGATAGCGGGCATCGCTCATTTCTTCCGCGGACTCATTTATTACAACCTCGTAACGCGTTGGGGCGGCGTGCCGGTATTGGAGAAGAATACCAATGCGAAAGTAGCGCGCAATACCGAGGCGGACACCTGGGCCTTTGTGGAAAAAGAACTGGAAATAGCCATGGATCAGGCACCGGCTTATGCATCCGGACAATACTACCAGGTATCGTCCATGGCAGCCAAAGCCCTGATGGCGCGTACGAAGCTGGCGCAGGGGAAGAAGGCAGCAGCAGCAACGCTGGCGGAAGAAGTGATCAGTAGCGGTTCGTTTCAGCTGGATGATTTTGAAAAGATCTTCCGCGCACAGCAAAACACGGAAGAGATCTTCTCTTTCAAAAACCTGACGATAGAATCCTCCATCCGCGTGAGCACCCTGTTTTACACCTACGCCCATGCGGTGAAAGGAAGCTATGTATACCGCCCTACCCAGGAAACCATGGATATGTTCTCGGCCGAAGACAGGCGTACCGCCATGTCAGTAGAAACCTTTCAGGGCCTGCGTGTCATCAACAAATATCCCAGCGGCCAGTCGGGCACCGATCCCATTGTGGTAGTGCGTTTGGGTGAAATGTATCTCATTGCGGCAGAAGGCCGTGGCCTTGCAGGACTTGCCCGCCTCAATGAGCTGCGTGCCCGCAGAGGACTGGGTCCCGTGAATCCATCCGGCGAACCCGCCTACCTCGATGCTGTGCTGCTGGAAAGAAGGAAGGAGCTATTGGGGGAAGGCTTCCGATGGCACGACCTCGTACGTACCGGCAAAGCCGTAAGCACACTGGGCCTGCTGGACCGGGAAGTGAAATACCCGCTGCCCATGAACGAACTGGCACTGAACAGAAACCTGGAACAAAACGACGATTACTAATCCACCTGAAACAACAATTTTATGCTTCATAAATACAAACTGGTGTGGGGATTAACGCTGGCATATGCGCTGCTGATAGGATGCAGTAAAGATGATGCCGCAGCACAGGCACCTGTAATAATTAAAAGTCCGCTTACCCAACGCATCCTCGACAGTGCCGGCGTTATTGCGCAGGTATTCAGTGATACATTGTTTGAGGTAAGTCCGGGTATTAAGGAAACCGATATTCATTATCTCAGCCGCGAAGGTTATTCCATGCGTGCCTTCATTCTGGAGGTAGATGCTAACCACCCCGGCATCCTCCTGCAGGCAGGTACCCCTTACAATGCAGCAGCTTATGCCATGCAGACTGTTCCGGAAATGGCCAAATTCATGGAGAAGCCCGATTACAAAGTAATGGCTGCAGTAAATGCAGACTTCTTCAATACCACCACTGGTGAACCCCGTGGGATATATGTGAAAGATGGAACGGTACTTAAAACCACCTGGGCTAATGCGCGCAGCGCCACCTTTATGGGAGTACTGAAGAATGGTAAGCCTTATATCGGAGACAGGGCCGATTTCCTGACCGTACAGGATGATCTGGAAGATGCGCTTGGCGGAGGCCCCATGCTGGTACGCAATAACCAGATACTCACCCAAACCGATCTTTCGGTAGAGCCGCGCACCGGTATTGGGATGAACGAAAATGGGAAGATGTATTTCATTGTGGTGGATGGCCGTAGTTTTTATTATTCCAATGGTGTTACCATCACACAGCTGGGGCATATACTCAAAGCCTGTGGATCTACTATCGCTATAAATGTAGACGGTGGCGGTAGCAGTACTTTCATGATCAAACATCCGCTGGCAGATGTGTGGCAGGTGCGTAACCGCCCCAGCGATGGTACCAACCGTGCCGTAGGCAATGCCTGGATGATCATTTCACGCTAACCGTTTCAAATTCAGTCAGACATGAAAAAATTCCTTTTATACCTGTTGATGCCCGCATTGGTTTTTGTGGCGGGTTGTGATAAAGACGATGAAGAGCGCCCGGTAACGCCCGTTATTTCGGCCGTATATCCATCCTCCGGCCATCCCAATATGATCATCCGGATCAAGGGTAAAAACTTCAGCACTACGCGGGAAGAGAATAAAGTTCAGTTCAATGGTAAGGCCGGCATCGTGATCGAAGCATCGGAAACGGAGCTGCTGGTGGTATCCCCTGTAACGGGTACTACCGGCCCTGTTACTCTCGCCACGCCGAAGGGTTCCGCAACAGGCGGGGTATTTACCTATCTGCCTCCTGTAGAAGAATACGAAGTTACCACGCTGGCCGGTACAGGAACTGCCGGATCGGTAGACGGGCCTGTTGCCACTGCGCTCTTCCGCACGGTGCAGGGCGTAGCTATCGGGACCGATGGATCGGTGATCGTTACAGACCGGGGTAATAACCGCATCCGCCGTATTACCACTGCAGGTGAAGTAATGCCCGTTGCCGGTGCGAATAGTGCCGGGTATACGAATGCTACGGGTGCAGCTGCAAGGTTCCGCCTGCCATGGCGCGCGGTGGAAGATGCGCAGGGAAACATCTATGTGGCAGACCGGGATAATCATGCCATCAGGAAGATAACGCCGGCAGGCGTAGTAACTACTATCGCCGGAACAGGCATTGCAGGATATACAGATGGCCCTGCCGCAGCCGCACAGTTCAACCAGCCGCTCGATATAGTCGCCGATGCCGCAGGCAACCTGTTTGTGGCGGATAACCTGAACCACCGCATCCGTAAGATAGCTGCCGATGGAGAGGTAACCACCATCGCCGGTAATGGCACAGCCGGCTTTGCAAACGGTACGGGGGCGGCTGCACAGTTCCGTAACCCCAGTGGCCTGGAGATCGATAAAGACGGTAACCTGCTCATTGCAGACAGGCTCAACCACCGTGTCCGCAAAGTAACGCAGGCAGGGGTTGTTACTACCCTCGCGGGCGATGGTACTTCCGGATACCTCGATGGTGACGCTGCCGCAGCCCGGTTCGCTGACCCTTATGGTATTACGGTAGATGCCAACGGTAATATCTATATAGCAGACCTGAATAACCACAAGGTCCGTAAGATATCCGCGGAGGGTAAAGTGATCTCCATTGCCGGTGGGGCTAAGGGCTTTACTGATGGCCTTGGCGCCGGGGCGCAGCTGAATACGCCTACCGATGTATGTGTAGACCGTAATGGTAACCTGTACGTGGCCGACCAGGCCAACCACGCCATCCGCAAGCTTTCCCGGAGATAATGATACTCCATATCCTATGTGCAGGCCTTTTGTAGATAATGGACCCAATGCCGCGCATTGGTATTAAAAATAAACAGCCCCCGGTGCTTCTTTGCGCCGGGGGCTGTTTTTATATGGGAATATCAGAAGTGGTCGGGAAGATGATCGTCGTTCAGGATCTTACGTTCTACCAGAGATTTGTGGTACACAGAATACTTAACATATTTCCGGGTAATGAAGTAGGAGATAGCAGTTACGATCATGAGGGGTACAAACAATTTATAACCGCCGGAGATCTCCGCCAGCAGGAAGATAGCAGTGAGCGGTGCATGCATCACACCCGCCAGTACACCTGCCATGGCGGTGATGATAAAATTGGGTGTGTTGAGATGATAGATGCCGGTTTCGTTGATGATAAAAGCAAACAGGAAGCCTGTTAAACCGCCGGTGATCATGGATGGTGCGAATACCCCGCCGTTGCCACCCGCGCAGATAGTAAGTACGGCACATACCACTTTGAAAAGTATCATCAGCAACGCCATCAATACCACGGCCCATAACTCATCACTATAAGTTGCCAGCAGGGAATGGGACGTGAGTGCGGTATAATTACCGGACAGCAGCTGGGTAATGGTAGAGTATCCTTCGGCATACAGCCCCGGCAGGAGGAAGATGATCGCGCAGAGGGGAATGCCGGCGAGGAGCCAGGTTTTCCATGACATGGCGCGCTTATGGAAGTAACCTTCTATCCACTCCACCATATGCGTAACGTACACCGATACCATGCCGCAGGCTATACCGAGGCAGATATAAAATGGGATCGCCTGCACGTTCCAGCTTTCGCTGGCGGTGAAGATGAACTTGCCCGGATATATCAGTTGAGATACCACGGTAGCCGTGGCGGTGGAAATAAGCAATGGGATGAAAAACGGGATGCTGAAATCGAGCAGGAATATTTCGAGGACGAAGATGATGCCTGCAAACGGACTGTTAAACACCGCCGCAATACCACTGGCGGTGCCACAGGCAAGCAGCAGTATAGTGTCTTTAGACGATAGCCGCAGATCGCGCCCGGTATTGGACCCTATAGCCGCACCGGTTGCCACAATGGGTGCTTCCAGTCCCACGCTGCCGCCAAAGCCTGTAGTGAGTGCCGCAGTAATTATATGGCCATAGGTGTGGCGCTTTTCGATCCGGCCTTTATTGATGACGATGTTCTGAATAATGAATCCTATACCCCGGCTGAGGCGGCCTTTGAAGAAGCGGGTAAGTACCAGCAAAGACAGGCCTGTGCCTATAAGGGGGAAGATGGCCGACAGCCAGTTGCTGCCCATCCAGTTGTTCATCGCCTCCGCCCGGTGCTCGAAGAACGATACGGATACTTTCAGCGCCACAGCCGCCAATGCAGCAATAACGCCTACAATAAAACTGATAAGGATGAGAAAGTTGCGGTGAGATGTATATCTGATCCGGAGGTTTCCCAGATTAATCAGGAACCTGTAAAACTTGTTTCCAATGCCTTCCATGCGGCTAAATTACGGAAACAGGACTTAATGGGTCAGGGCTGGGTCCGGAACTCGATCTTTTCCACCACTACGCCCAGCTTTTTAACTGCCGCAGCGTCTGACCGGAACGATTTATCGCCGGTGAACTGGTCATACAGCTTCGGATCGCCTGTATTTTGTGCCCTGAATAGGATGTGGACGCCTTTTTTATCGAGCGCTCCGCCATCCCAGCTGGCTACGGTACCGCCGTTAGTCCACTCGAATCCATTGATACGGAAGCCGCGTGTATTTACTTTCTGCACTTTCTCCAGCGGGTCGCCGGGTTTGATGCCGAAGGGGGATTTCCATTTGGTATTTTCCTGTCCGAAGGTGATGGACTTGGTAGAATCTGCATAGAAGATGACAGACATCTCATTTTCCGTATCCGGATACACTACCCAGGCCTTACCTACATCGTTTCCATCGAAGTCGGTAGCATCCCGCAGTTCCACGTTTTCCTTGCCATACAGGGTCTGTAGCTGGTCGGGCTTCACCATGCCGAAAACGAGGCGTACATCCCAGTTACGGGTGTCTGTTGGTTCGGTTACTCCTGCGGCAGATACATTGGCCGGGCCTGCAGGTTTAGCCGGTGTGGCGGCAGTAGTTTGTGTATTAGCGGGGGCAGCAGCTGCAGGGAGGTTGGTGGTGGTAACCGCATCGAGGTTGGCCGGCGGGGCCACCATCAGCGTAATGGCTTTGGGGATGGCACCAATGCGGTACAGCTCCTTTTTCTCGTCGGTCAATGCCTTGGCTTCGTCTTTATACTTATTCACCGTGTAGGTAGCTACCGGAAATACGTTGCCGGAGCTGAGGTTCATGGCACGGAGGTTGGCAATGAAGGTTTGGCGGTTACAGTCGCTGTACTGAAACAGGTATTTCAGGGCGGCATCCATGGCGGCCGGCTCCTTCTTGAGGTCCTGCATGGTTTTATCCACTTCCAGCCCGCCTGCGCCAGACCTGCTCATCTGTTCCGTCACAAATACCAGCGCGGGATCGTTAAGTTTCAGGAATTGGGCGGCCATTTTGCTGGAAATGTCTTCTATGGCGGATTCCGTCAACTTCTGGGCGGAGGTGGCAAGGGGGAGGGCAAATACGAGCAGTAAGAAAATCCGTTTCATGCGGGTGATTTTTAGGAGCTACATGCGTATAACGCATATCATTGTCACTAAATTATGGAAATATCCCTTACCACGGCGCAAATTACATGCCCGCGATTTTTCCCGGATGTATAATTCAAATTCCCGATCCGATCATCTTCCCCCATTTGCCAGCCATACTTTTACAATTTCAAAACAAGAAGCTAATGTTATCACGTTTTACATCTATGCTGGCCCTCGCGATCTTCGCCGCCATCAACTCCTTCGGCCATGCACTCTGGATCGAGACCAGCCCCGTAGGCAAAAAAGGACAGGCCCAGGAAGTACGCGTTTTCTGGGGAGAATTCGCCGATAAAGACATTTCTCCGCTGGATAAATGGTTTTCCGATACCAAATCCTACACCCTCTCCGTAATTACCCCGGATGGTAAAGTGGTTCCTCTTCAGAGCGCACCCGGTAAAGACCACTACAAGGCTTTCTTCACCCCTGATCAGGACGGTGCCTATACCGTAGTGATGAAACACGTGGTGAAAGACGTTTACCACGGTTCCCGCCTCGATTACCACTCCAGCGCAGTTGTACGTGTAGGCACTGCCAGCCAGCTGGACGCTGCTGCCAATAAAAATACCCTGAGCGTATATACTGCTCCCAATACCACGCTTAAAGTGGGTCAAAAGATTGATTTCTATTCACTTGTGAATCTGAAACCTGCTGATGGACAGGAAATCGAAGTATTTGCTCCCAATGGCTGGGGTAAGAAAATGTGGGCCGACAGCACCGGTAAAGCTTCCTTTACCCCCCTCTGGCCTGGCCGCTACATGGTAGAAATCGCCGGTACTGCAGAAGAAAAAGGCGACCACCACGGTAAGGCTTACGAAAAGATCTGGCGCTGTGCAACCTATTGCATTGAAGTGAAATAATTAAAATCCGTCGTACAGATTCCATGTTTGTGCCCCAACCTCCCGGACATTCGTCCGGGAGGTTTTTTTATTAATGGGGATTGTTTCTGACAGGCAAGTGCTGTATCCTTCAGTAAAACACGGTTATTTATTGGGTAATTGCTTAAGTATATCCCAGGTAGATTCCCTGATGAAACCTTTGGAATCGATATCGGAGAAAGCAATGGAGATCCCGGCCCGGATGGAATTATGGGCCTTCTTAATATTCTTTCCTTCCAGAAAAGCAATCAGTTCTTTTGCGGGCTTTACGTTAGTTACCGGGCCAAGGGTGTAATTGAGCTTGGAATCGCCGGAAGTACTTTTACTCCCATTAATGCAATGCATGTTCAGCTGGTTATATACAGTTGTATTTGCCGGAACTGTTACGGCCACGCGCATGGCTAAAATGCCGTTTTGGCTCTCCTGATCTCTGGAAACAAAAATTAATCCGGGAGGCAGAACAAGGTTCAGCGGAGCATTCGTTGAATTTTTGAAGCTAACGCACAAAGTTACATGGCTGCCTACATCCCAGCGGTGGGGATCATCTTCATCCTTATATGCGCATGAGTCTTTCTGATCGAAGGTTCGCGGATGTTCTGCCCAAACAAAAGATAGCCCCTTCGGCAAGGAAAGCGGAGTGCCTTCCGGTGCGTCATATGAACAGGTACCCCAACCTTTAAAATGGACAGGTACAATACAATCAGTGTTAACCGGTTCTTCCGGTTCGTCGGAGCCATCCCCGCCGGATTTGGAGCACGCAGAGAGGATACCTGTTATTAAAAGCCCGTAAAGTGCTGATTTTAAGAGAAAAACATACTTCCTTTTCATGTTAGTTGGATATTAATTCGGGCAAAACTAAATCCATAATATGCGGAGATAAATTATATACGACTATCTGCCACATTGATCGACATACAGCAGGAAATCGAAGGCCAACGGTACTGATCATCATATTCTAATAGATCTTCTCCCACAACCTCCCGGACTTACCGTCCGGGAGGTTTTTTTATGCCCATCCGGAGTATTGTGACAAAGCTGCCAGATATAAGCCAGACTCGGGTTACAGGCTATCTAGACGGCAGGTTCCCCCCAGGATAACCCATATATAAGCTACCTATAACTTACCTATAACATACCTATAAGCTACCCTTTTATATATAGGGTAGCTTATAGGTAGCTTATAGATGGCTTATAGGTAAGTTATAGGTAGCTTATATAAGAATTTACTACGGGAGTAAACAGGGGGTAAAGGCTGTTTGGAGGGCGTTAAGGCCGCAATAGCGCCGTGGCGCACCAGAGGAGAGGAGCCTGACCGTGAAGGTCGCCGGTGAGGCGCTTACGGTCCAGGTAGTACTGGTGGTCGTTTTTCATGTTGGTACCCTCACATACGTTCCGGATATCGGCATTTTCATCGAGGTAGGTGATGAGGGCCAGCCATGCCTTGCGGGCGGCGGGTCCATATGTTTTGGCATCGAGCCAGCCGTTTTTAACCCCGGAGATCATGGCGAAGGCAAACATGCCTGTGCAGGAGGTCTCTTTCCAGGAGTTGGGATCGTCGATCAGCTGGTGCCACATCCCGTCGGCCGACTGGTGCCTGAGCAGGGAGGCCATCATGGTACGGTAGGCAGCTAAAATACGGGGACGGTTGGGATTGTCCTTAGGCACAGAGCGGAGCAGTTCTGCCATGCCGGCGGCCATCCAGCCATTGCCACGGCCCCAGAAGAAGGGGGCATTCGGCGCATGGTAAAAGAGGCCGTTGGGCTGCTGGAGGGAATCGAGGTAGAGGATCATTTCATTGGCCGCTTTGTCGATATAGGAGCGGTCGCCCGTGGCGCGGGTAGCCTGCGATTGTACGGTGGTGATCATAAACATATCATCGATCCAGAGGCGGGTTTGCCAGCTGTACCCCTGGCTGTAGAAGCGGTGGCTGGCGGGTACCACGCGCTTCCCTTCGGGCGGGCCCCATTGCTTGTCGGCTATATGTTTCCCCAGTTTCAGGTAACGATCATCCTTGGTTTGGAGATATAGTTCGAGCGGTACGGAGCCAAAAACGGTATAATCCACATGATCGGGTACAGGGATGAGGGTATCCCGGGCGCCCAGCAACGGTTCGAAGCGGGCGGCCAGCTGGTCGCGGAGCGCGTTATTAGCCGTGACTTTTGCGAAAGTAAGGGCGCCGTACCAGGTACAGGTTTCCGGGTAAGTGATGACGCGGGGAGGAACCGGCCTGCCGAAGTTGGTATGCGGAGTGGCCACAAAGCGGGCTGCCACTTTCTGTCCGATTTCTTCAGGAGAAGCGCCTGAAGGGAAGTTGCGCAAGGCGTTTTTACCCGACTGGGCGGAAAGGGCGGAAGGCAGCAGGAGGAGAAGCCCTGCCAATCCTTTCAGGAAAATCGTTTTCATAACATGCGGAATTTGAGCAATTCCCAAGTTATGCAAACGTTTGCAGATTTGCAATATCCCGGTGCGTAGAACTACGCTTTTTCCCGAATCAGCAGTTTCACTCGTGTTTTTCCAGTCAGCGGAGCCTACTTTTGTAATCGCTAGTCTGATAACTACTGTTTGTTTTTCCCCAAACCCCTCTGTGAAAGCGCATCTCCCCCGGATGTGCTTTCTTTTTTAAATTATATTTGACCGTATGGTACAAAATAGTATCTTTGGGTCATCAAAGCATAGATAAAATGGCAGGACGGCACAGGGAATTTGATGTAGAAACGGCGCTCAGCGCAGCCACGGAAGTGTTCTGGACACAAGGGTACGATTCGGCTTCCATGGAAGATCTGCTTACTGCCATGAACATCAACAAGGGCAGCATGTACAACACCTTCGGCAGCAAGCGCGATCTGTTCCTGCGTGTGCTCGACCGTTTCTTTAAAAACGCGCAGCACGATATGACGGCGAAGTTCGAAGCCTTTGATAACCCGTTAGACGGTGTCCGCGAAATCTTCCGGCAGGTGACCCGTCCGGCCGATGTGAAAGATCATGCCAAAGGATGCTTTCTCGTTAATACCCTCGGCGAAATGTGCGGCATGGACGAAGAGCTGGCCACACTGGCCCGCAACAAATTACTCGAAGTGGAAACCATCTATCTCAAATATCTCCGTAAAGGCGTGAAAAACGGGCAGATACGTAAAGAAGCTTCGCCTGAACTCATGGCTAAATTCCTGCTCAATATGTGGAACGGTATGAGCATCTCCCGCAGGATGTACAGCCGCAAATCACTGGAAGATCTGGTGGAAATGCAGCTGCAGCTGCTGAAACCTTAACTTCTTTTCTATACGGCAGCCCCCTGCCGTCTTTTTATCACCAATAATTGACCAATCAGTACAAAATTAAAAATCAGATTTTTATGACACAACACCGCACCGTTTCCGTGAACGGACTGGACATCTTTTACCGTGAAGCCGGCAATCCGCAAAACCCTGCCATCCTGCTCCTGCACGGTTTCCCCACTTCATCGTTCATGTTCCGCAATCTTATTCCCGCTTTGGCGGAGAAGTATCACCTTGTAGCGCCGGACTTTCCCGGGTTCGGGCAGAGCAGCATGCCGGGGGTAGAGGAATACACCTACACATTCGATCAGTTGTCCGAAACCATAGATGGCTTCATTGATGCCATCGGGCTGGAGAAATACACGCTGTATGTAATGGATTACGGCGCGCCGGTAGGGTACCGTATCGCATCTCGGCGGCCTGAGAAAGTGGAAGGACTGATCGTGCAGAACGGGAATGCGTATAAACAGGGGATGGAAGACAACTTCTGGGCACCCATTAAAACCTATTGGGCCAACAGGAACGATGCTGCTGCCATTGAAGGCGCTGCGGTAATGGTGCGCCCGGAAAGCACCCGCTGGCAATACCAGGATGGCGTGAAGGACCTGACACTGGTAAGTCCGGATACCTGGACGCACGACCAGGCGCTGCTGGACAGGCCGGGTAACCGCGACATTCAGCTGGCGCTTTTCTATGATTACCAGAACAATCCGCCGCTGTATCCGCAATGGCAGGAGTACTTCCGCACGTATCAGCCCCCTGCGCTGGTGGTATGGGGCAAGAATGATCAGATTTTTGTGGAAGCAGGCGCGCATCCTTACAAGCGGGATCTTAAAAACGTGGATTTCCATCTGCTGGACACCGGGCACTTTGCGCTGGAAACCCATGGGGCGGAGATCGCTTCACTGATCGACAGATTTCTCACCCGGGAAGTGGCGCCGAAATACAATTAGGGTCAGAAATTGAGGATCGTGTTGCGTATATTTATCGGCACAACCCTTTTTTACGACCATGCGCACACGATTACTTCTACTTTTCCTGCTGGTATTCCATGCAGCATCCGCACAATATTTCAAATCGGGAGACCGGGTGGTGTTTTCCGGTAACAGTATCACCCACAATGGCGATTACTGGCATAATGTGGCCTTGTATTACGCTACCCGGTATCCTTCGCTGAATGTTCAGTTCTTTAACGGTGGCATCAGTGGTGATGTGGCTTCGGGTATGATCCGCCGCCTCAACAGCGATATTCTTGCCCACCGTCCTACCCACGTTGTGGTAATGATCGGGATGAACGACGTAGGCCGCCCCCTCTACGATGCGCGCCGTGTTAATGAACCGGGTATCCGTGATAAACAGCAGAACGCCATCCGTGATTATAAAAAGAATGTGGACAGTCTCGTTACCTTACTGCTGGCGGCGAAAGTGAAAGTGATCCTGCAGACGCCTTCCATTTATGACCAGACGTCCAAAATGACCGGCAATAACCAGGTAGGGGCGAACGATGCCCTGAAAGAATGTGGAGAATTCGTGAAGTCGCTTACCCGCAAGCATAAGCTCCCGCTGGTAGATTACTGGCAAATGATGGTGGAGAAGAACAAACTGGCGCAATCAACGGATTCTACGGCTACCATCGTCAGTAAAGACAGGGTACACCCTGCCGGTCCGGGGCATCTGCTCATGGGCTGGGAGTGGCTGAAAACAATGAAGGCAGAGCCATTTGTATCGTACATGGTGATAGGGAAGAATACCGCCGCCAGCCAGGGGAAAAGCAAGTTTTGTAAGATCAGCGACCTGAAGCGGGATGATAAAGAGATTTCTTTCACCATGCTGGAAAGTGCCCTGCCTTTCCCGCTGCGGAATGATCAGATGCCTGCATTGCAACTGGCTCCGGTAGTGAATGACATCAGCCGTGAAATGCTGTTCGTGCAATACATCCAGCCGGGCAACTATATCCTCTACATCGATGATGAAAAGATAGGGTCTTACTTCTCCGGTATATTGGAAAGAGGATTGAATCTGTCGGATCTCCCACAAACGCCGCAATACCGCCAGGCATTAGCGGTACAGAAACATATGGCCGAAGCCTGGAAGCTGGAAAAACTCCTGCGCGATATAAAGCTGGTGGAGCACCGCTTCACGAAAGAGCTGGATGTATTTACTGCCAACCCCGGCCAGTCGGGACTGGATTCTACCAATATCAAACGGGTGATTGCTTACAAACAGAATAAACCCCGCGAGCAGGATATTATCCGGGAATTCGAGGCTGCTTCGGTGATACCGGCAGCATTGCGTACACCGGTAGTACACCGTTTTAAGATCGTGAAAGAGTAGGGGGTATCCCTTACTCTTTTGCGTCGTTTACTTCTACCCAGTATCCGTCCGGGTCCTGCAGATAGATCTGCTTAACACCATCTACCCTGTTGGTGACCTTTCGGGCTTCTCCGGCCCAGTTTATGAAGGAAATTCCGGCTTTATCCAGCCTTTCGATGAATTGCTCCACCGAGGGCACACTAAAGCATATGTGAGAGTTACGGTCGCCCGTGTGCGGCCCTTTGGCACCTGAAATAAGGTGGAGGTGGCTTTTGGGACCTACGGAAAACCAGGTGTGCTTACCATCGTGGAAAGGTTCGGGAATAGTATCCAAACCCACGAGATCGCGGTAGAAAACCGTCGATTTTTCGAGGTTTTGCACATAAAGGGCCAGGTGGTTGAGAGTGGCCCGGTTTTTTTGCTGGGCGGAAACTGCCGTAGCAGCGGCGGCCAGCAGGCATGTCAGGAGCGCTTTTTTCATAACGGGAAACAAGATAATCAATTCTGCGGCACGGGAGTTGCAATGGTAATTTGTCCATTTACCCATATCCATTCCTCACTCAAAATTACATGGTTATGAGAAACCTGCTGGCACTCTGCTCTTTCCTGTTCCTTTTTGCATCCTGCAGCAATAATGACGATGATGATAACCCGCTGCCCGTTGCTGCAGCCATGGTGTATCAGGCATCTGCACGCACCTCAGGAGCTGATATGTACCTGGAACCCAATAAATTAAACAATCAGGCAATGCCTTATGGTTCTACTGTGGGCTATTTCGATGCGATCCCCGGCAACCGGCAATTCAGGGTAAACCGCAGTGGAACGGGCGAAACCCTCCTGCGGGAAGCCATCCAGTTTGGTGTGAACCGGCGGTACAGTATCCTGTTCGCTGACCAGTCGGCCAGTTTCGTGAAATTCGTGGTGGAAGATGATTTTCCAAATGCTCAGGCAGGGAAGGCTTTCGTCCGTTTCTTCCATCTGGCAAACGGGTTGGCTGCTGTGGATGTGAATTACCTGGTAAATGCGGCTTATCAGCCCCTCTTCCCCAACAGGCCTTTTGAAACACAGGCCAGTGCGGAAAACAACGACAATTTTATTCCCATAGACGCGGGCACGCATGCTTTTGAAGTGCGTTTGAACCCCGGCGGCGTGGTACAGGTAACGCAGGCCAATGTGCAACTGGCGGAAGGCCGGGTATATACGATCTTCATCTCGGGGGATGTGCCTACGCACGCCGTAACCCTGAAAGTGGTGACCAATAAGTAAAGATTTTCTGATCCAATAAAACCCCATAACCGGTTGTCGGCTGGTCTGGCAGCCGGTTTTATCATTTTGTGCAACCCTCCCGGGTGTTTTTCCCTTTTCCTGATGCTTTTTTGTACCTATTTTTGCCGCGTTGATGTTCGAACTGCAAATCTCATGAGTACCAACGTACATATTGCGGGCCTGTCCGGTAGTCTCCGGAAAGGTTCCTACAACACGGCGCTCTTACGCGCTGCCCTGGCCAATCTCCCGGCGGGGATGACTTCCGAAATTGTCACATTTGATGAAGTTCCTTTATATAACGCTGACCAGGATACGGGCGAGCGGCCAGCACCTGTGCGCATCATGCGGGAGCTGCTGGCGAAAGCCGATGCTTTCCTGATCGTATCTCCGGAGTATAACTATTCCATCCCGGGGGGATTGAAGAACGCCATTGACTGGGCCAGCCGGGGAACCGATGCGCCGCTCATGCATAAGCCGGTAGCACTCATGGGTGCCACGCCGGGTATGTGGGGAACGGTACGGATGCAGCTGGCATTTAAACCGGTATTCCAGTTTTTGGATATGAAGCAGATAGCCAAGCCGGAAGTACTGGTAGCACAGGCACCATCAAAATTTGATGATAATGGCAACCTGACTGACGAAAAGATAAAAGAGCTGGTGTACCGCTCGCTGGAAGCACTCCGCGACCTTACGCTGCAACTCCGCAAATAATTAATGGGGGCAAATGGCTAAATTCGCCCCTTCAATACAGATAACATAATATATGTCAAACAGCTTGTATGAATTCGGCATGATCGGTCTGGGGGTAATGGGGCGTAACCTGTTACTCAACATGGCGGATCATGGATTTGCCGTAATTGGCTTCGACAAGGATACCGAAAAGGCGAAAGCCCTTGAAACTTCCGCTACCTCAGGTACCCGTGTAAAGGGCGTGGTATCATTGGAGGAAATGGTAGGACAGCTTCAGCGCCCCCGCAGGATCATGATGCTCGTGCCGGCAGGTAAGCCGGTAGACGATGTGCTGGCATCCCTGCGCCCCCTGCTGGAAGAAGGCGATATCGTGATCGACGGCGGCAACTCCCATTTCACCGACACCCTTCGCCGGGTAGAGGGCATGAAAGGTTCCGGGTTCCATTTTATGGGTGTAGGCGTATCCGGCGGAGAGCAGGGCGCACGCACCGGCCCGAGCATTATGCCCGGTGGCGATGAGGAAGCGTATCAGCATGTAAAACCCATGCTGGAAGCAATTGCGGCTAAAGTGAGCGGTGAGCCATGCGTGGCTTACCTCGGCAAAGGCGCCGCAGGCCATTACGTGAAAATGGTCCACAACGGCATCGAATACGCCATCATGCAGCTCATCAGCGAAAGCTACCGCCTGCTGAAATCTGCCGGTCTCAACAACGATCAGCTCCATCAGGTATATAAAGAATGGAACGCAGGCGAAATGCAATCGTTCCTCATCGAAATTACTGCCGACATCTTCCTGCAGCCCGACGATAAATCAGGCCAGCACCTCATAGATGTGATCCTCGATAAAGCAGGCTCCAAAGGCACCGGTAAATGGACTTCGCAGGAAGCCATGGACCTTGGCGTACCCGCTACTATCATTGATACAGCAGTTTCCATGCGCAGCATTTCGGCTTATAAAGACGAAAGGGTGCAGGCGGCGAAAGTGTATGCAGAGCCTAACATTCCCGTACCGGCAGAAAAGCAGCTGTTCATCAACCAGGTGAAAGATGCCCTGCAGTTTGCCACAATCATGTGCTATGCGCAGGGTATGGCCATGCTGCGCACCGCATCGGAAGCGCATGACATGCAGATCCCTCTGCCCGAAGCCGTAAAAGTATGGCGTGGCGGATGCATCATCCGCTCGTTACTGCTGGGAACTTTCTATACGGCGCTGAAAGAAGCCCCCGAAGTTCCCAACCTGTTACTGAACAAAGCAGTAGCTGAAATTGTCAAATCTAAAGAACATAATATGCGTGCGGTGATCGTGCAGGCCGCTCAGGCGGGACTGCCAGCTGCGGGCTTCATGGCGGCGCTGTCGTACTTCGACGCTTACCGCTGCGGAGTAATGCCCACTAACCTGGTGCAGGCGCAACGCGATTATTTTGGCGCACATACTTATCAGCGAATAGACATGCCAGGCAGTTTTCACACCAACTGGCAACACCATTAATCTTTTACGTTTTTTATGCAACAACATAAGCGCCCCCCTGCATCCATCCTTTTTATTTTTGGAGGCAGCGGCGATCTGAACTACCGGAAACTTACACCCGCGCTGTACAACCTCTTCCTCGATGAGTGGATGCCGGACCGGTTTGCCATCGTAGGCATCGGCCGCACGGAGTACTCCGATGAGAAATACCGTGGCCACCTGCAGGAAGGGCTGGACAAGTTTTCCCGCCGCAAAGCGGAAGACAGTCACTATGGTGAATTTTTCCAGCACGTAAACTACCTCCAGCTGGATGCGGGCGATATCGCTTCCTATCAGCGTATCGCGGATTACGTGTGCAAGAAGGAAGAGGAGTGGGGTGTGCATCCCAACGTGATCTTTTACCTCGCCGTAGCGCCCCAGCTGGTACCGTCTATCGCGCAGGAACTGGGTACCCTCAACCTCTGCAAGGAAAAGAATACCACCCGCATCGTGATCGAGAAGCCCTTCGGACATGACCTTGAGAGTGCACATGAGCTGAACGATCTGCTGACCGGCCTTTTTGCGGAAGAGCAGATCTTCCGTATCGATCACTATCTCGGTAAAGAAACCGTACAGAACATCCTCGCGCTCCGCTTCGCTAATGCGCTGTTTGAGCCGGTATGGAACCGTCATTACATCGACCATATCCAGATCACCGCAGCAGAAAGTGTTGGGCTGGAAGGCCGTGGCGGATATTACGAACATTCCGGCGCGCTGCGCGACATGGTGCAGAACCACATCCTGCAGCTCATGTGCATGGTTGCCATGGAAGCCCCTGTATCCTTCGAGGCAAATGAGATCCGTAATAAGAAAGTAGACGTGCTCAACGCTATCCGTCCTCTCAGGAAGGAAGACGTACATGAGTACGCTGTACGCGGGCAATACGGAGCCGGCTGGATGAAAGGCAAACAGGTTACGGGCTACCGCGAAGAGAAGGGTGTAAATCCTCAATCAAACACGGAAACATACGCAGCCGTTAAATTCTTTGTTGATAACTGGCGCTGGCAGGGCGTGCCTTTCTACGTGCGCACCGGTAAGTTCATGCACCAGAAATCGACTCATATCACCATACAGTTCAAAGAAGCGCCTACTTTCGCATTCCCTGCTGAAGCTGCAGAGTCCTGGCGCAATAACAGGCTCACCATCAGTATTCAGCCCGAAATGGACATCCGTATCCGCTTCCAGGCCAAACGCCCGGGGCAAACGATGAGCCTCGATCCGGTGAATATGACTTTTACCTACGAGAATAGCGACGATCATACTCCTGAAGCTTATGAAACACTGCTGCTCGATGTAATGGAAGGTGATGCCACACTCTTCATGCGTGCCGATCAGGTGGAATCTGCCTGGAAGGTGATCATGCCCATCCTCGAAACATGGGAAAACCGTCATCCGGTCGATTTCCCGAACTACGTTCCGGATTCATGGGGTCCTGAAGATGCCGATGCACTCATTGCCCGCGACGGGCATTCCTGGATCAATCTGCCACCGGAAAAAAAGTAAAGCATGGAATTACACATTGCCAATAATACCCGGCAGCTGAGCGAAAACCTGGCTGCGTTCATTACACAGTATATTCAGGAAAAACTGCAGCAGCAGGAACATTTCACCTTCGCCCTTTCCGGTGGTAACACACCAAAAGCGCTGTATAACCTGCTCGCCAAAGAGCCATACGTTAATATGATCGAATGGCGCCGCGTACACTTCTTCTGGGGAGATGAGCGTGCCGTTCCTTTCGAAGACGCGCGGAATAATGCCCGCATGGCTTACGATGTACTCCTCGATAAAGTAGGCGCATTGCCTGAAAACATCCATGTGATGCGGACGGATATTGAGCCTGAAGCTTCTGCGAAGGAATACGAAAAAACACTGCACAGGTATTTCGACGGAAAGGATAATACCTTCGACCTGGTGCTGCTCGGTATGGGCGACGACGGGCATACCCTTTCCCTCTTCCCCGGCCTGCCCATCGTTCATGAAAAGAAAGCATGGGTGAAAGCCTTCTGGCTCGAAGCGCAGGATATGTACCGCATCACCCTCACCGCACCCGTTACCAACCTCGCGGCCTGTGTCATATTCATGGCAACCGGCGATGGCAAAGCGCTGACGCTGAAGAGCGTGATTTCCGGTGAACCTGATCCCGACAAATATCCTTCCCAGCTCATACGTCCCGAAAACGGCCAGCTTCACTGGTTTGTTGACGAAGCGGCGGCAGGAGCGCTGCAACTATAAGGATACCTTACTGTTGCGAATGTGCATTGGAGTAGAATAAAATCTTAACTTCAGTGCACATTTGTAATTTATACCCGGTTGAAAATACTCATACTCTTCGCCCATCCGGCATTTGAGCGGTCGCGCGTGCATGCACGGCTCCTAAAGGCGGTACGCACACTGCCCGGCATTACCCTGCGTGATCTGTACGAAACCTATCCCGACTTCGACGTGTTCCCTAAAGTGGAACAGCCCATCCTCGAACAACATGATCTGATTATTTTCCAGCATCCTTTTTACTGGTACAGCGGTCCTGCTTTACTGAAACAATGGATGGATCTGGTGCTGGAGCATGGATGGGCATATGGGAAAGATGGTACGGCCCTGCAGGGGAAATACCTCATGCAGGTGATCTCCACCGGCGGCAACGCGCATGCATATTCTGCGGAGGGGCATCATGGGCATGCCGTTTACGACTTTCTATTGCCTTTCCGGCAAACTGCTGCCCTTTGCCATATGGAATATCTTCCGCCATATGTGGTGCCCGGCTCAGCACATATCGAAGAGGCTGACCTGGCGCGTTATGCAGACAGTTATGTACAACTGCTGCAGGGCCTCACCTCCAAAACCACTGATCTGAAAGCGTTGCAGCAAATGCCGGAAGCAAATATGCTTCTGAACATGCCCGGCCTGCTGTCCGCCCCATCCCGCTGAACCCTGTAAATCCGAAATATGTCGAACGAATCCTTCTTTTATCAGGCGCTTGTGTATTTGGCTACCATGGTGGTGTTTGTACCGCTGGCCAAGAAGCTGAACCTCGGCTCCGTGCTGGGTTATTTACTCGGTGGTATAATAATCGGTCCGGCCCTGCTGGGGCTGATCGGCCAGAGCGGGCAGGACCTTATGCACTTCGCAGAGTTTGGCGTAGTAATGATGCTGTTCCTTATCGGCATGGAGCTGGAGCCTTCCTTGCTCTGGAAGCTGCGCGCCCCCATCCTTGGGCTGGGCGGATTGCAGGTAGTGATAACGGCCGTGGTGCTGGGAGGACTGGCTATTGCTTTTGGGTTACCCTGGAATCAGGGGCTTGTGATCGGTATGATACTCTCGCTTTCATCGACAGCGATAGTACTCCAAATACTGACTGAAAAAGGGCAGATGAGTTCCGGCGCAGGGCAGAGTGCATTTTCTGTATTACTCTTCCAGGATATTGCGGTAATCCCAATGCTGGCGATTTTTCCCTTGCTGGCGCCGGCAGGGGCTACGGTGGCCGCGGAAGAAAGTGGATCACTCATCGCACACCAGCCCGCCTGGGCCAAAACGCTGATCGTACTGGGTGCTGTTGCGGGGCTGGTAATCGGGGGGCGGTATGTGGTAAAGCCCGTGTTGCATATTGTGGCACGCACCCGGCTCAGGGAGCTGTTTACTGCCTCAGCGTTGCTCCTCGTAGTAGGGATCGCCGTGCTTATGACGCTGGTAGGGCTTAGTCCGGCGCTGGGGGCTTTCCTTGGCGGAGTACTCCTCGCCAATAGCGAATACCGTCACGAACTGGAAAGTGATATAGAGCCGTTTAAAGGGCTCCTGCTGGGATTGTTCTTTATAGGCGTTGGTGCCACCATCAATTTTCAACTCATTATTAATTCACCCTGGATCATTGCCGGACTGGTTTTCGGTATTATGATCGTGAAGTTCCTCGTACTGCTGGGGCTGGGTAAGCTTTTCAAACTCGGGAAAGAGCAAAACCTGCTCTTCTCTTTCGCACTGCCACAGGTGGGTGAATTCGCATTCGTATTGTTCTCCTTCTCTGCCGGCGCAAAGCTGTTGCCGAAGGAGCTGGTGGATATGATGATGGCGGTGGTAGCCATTACCATGGCGCTTACGCCACTGGTGATGCTGGCATACGAAAAATGGATACAACCCCGGTTTGAAGGGGCTGCAAAGCAACAGGGAGCGCGCGAGCCGGATGAAATAGATGAACGGAACGCAGTGATCATTGCCGGGTTCGATCATTTTGGTACCGTAGTAGGCCGTTTTCTTCGTGCCAGCGGCATCCCTGCCACCGTGCTGGACCTCGACTCCGACCGCGTAGACCTCCTGCGCCGGATGGGGCTGAAAGTACATTATGGAGATGCCGCACGATTTGACCTGCTGAAGTCCGCAGGTGCGGAACAGGCTGCCATCATTGTAATAGCCATGGCCACGCCGGAGAAGAACCTGGAAGTGGTAGAAGCGGTGAAGAAGCATTTTCCGCACCTGCGGATGATGGTACGCGCAGTGGATAATGCCGATGCGTTCGACCTGATGAACGCCGGTGTATTGCATATTTACCGTGAAACCATCGATACATCCCTGCGGATGGGGACGGATGTACTGGAGCTGTTGGGGAGAAGGGCGTATCAATCCCAACGCGCCGCGCGGATGTTCCGCCGGTTCGATGAGAAATCACTCAAAGGCCTGTCAGCCTTCCGTGATGATAAACAATACGTGAATGCTGCGAAAGAAAGGATTGAGGAATTACAGAAACTGATACAGGCAGATGCCTATACCAATATGATGATCCGGGATACCGGATGGGAGCGCGACAATGCGGAAGAGCGCAATTAATGCTCCTGCTCTTCCGACCTGTTTTTTCCTTCCGTTTCCAGTTCCGCCAGTTTCTTTTTACCATATGCCCAGCGTGTGATGAGCACATACAAAACTGGTACGGTAAAGATCCCAAGCAGAGTGGCAGCCAGCATCCCGCCTACAACAGTAAACCCGATGTTTACCCGCGAAGCGGCACCCGCACCTTGTGAGAAAACAAGTGGCATCACCCCAAGGATGAAGGCGAAAGATGTCATGAGGATAGGGCGGAAACGGAGGGACACTGCTTCCAGGGTTGCCTGGATCAGAGGCATCCCCCTGTCTACCCGCTCTTTACAGAACTCCACAATCAGAATGGCATTCTTGGCGGACAAGCCAATCAGCGTAATCAACCCGATCTGGGAATATACACTGTTGGCTTGCCCGGTGAGCCATAAAGCAAGAATGCTTCCGAATAAGGCTACAGGGACAGCCAGAAGTACAGAGAATGGGACAGACCAACTTTCATATAATGCAGTTAACAGCAGAAATACGAAGAGGATAGACAACATAAAGATGAGGAAACTCTTGTTGCCCGCTTCGATTTCCTGCCGCGAAATATTTGACCAATCGTATCCGAAATTGGAAGGCAGCACTTCGGCAGACACTTCTTCCATCGCCTTGATGGCATCTCCGGAAGAATAACCGGCCTTGCTCGTACCACTGATCTCCGCCGAACGGTAGAGGTTGAAGTGGTTAATTACAGGTGCGCCGGCTCCCATATTGTATTTAATAAGCGTACTTAGGGGCACCATGGTACCCGATGCATTACGCACGTAGTAATATTGCAGCTGACTGATGTTTTTACGGTATCCGGTATCGGCCTGTAATACCACACGGAAGCTTCTGCCGAACCGCGTGAAATCATTTACATACATACCCCCAAGGAATGTTTGCAGTGCGCTGAATACGTCATTCACGGCTACACCCATCTGCTTACATCTTTCTCTGTCTACCTCCACATTATACTCCGGTGTGGAAGCACTGAAGAATGCGTATGCCATGGCAATTTCCGGACGCTTATTAGCCGCGATCAATACATTCTGCAATACCCTTGCAAATTCGGTGATATCGTTACCCGTTCGTTGTTCCAGTACATAGGAGAAGCCGGAGGAGGTACCCAGTCCGCGCAGGGTAGGGGCAGGTATGGCGAGTGCAGTAGCTCCATTGAGTTGTGCCAGTTTTCCCTGTATCCTGGCTATCACAACATTCATGTTTTGCCCGTTGGCATACCGCTCTTCCCAGGGTTTCAGGTTCACGAACCAGGTGGCAGAGCTGGGTTTTACAGCACCCCCACCAATAAAGTTCATCCCTGTTACCGCCATATAGTGCTGCACGGCAGGGTCTTCGGAAAGCATATGGTTCACCTGCTCCGCCATTTCACGCGTTCGCATGGAAGACGATGCATCCGGCAGATCGAGCGCCAGGAACATGGCGCCCATATCTTCCTGCGGTACGAAAGTGGAAGGCACTTTCTTGAATAACAGGTAGGCCGCACCAAACAGGATGCCCATGAGTATTAATACAAAGGCCGTTTGTTTGATGGCCCTGCGTACACCATTAGTATAGCGGTGTGTGAATTTCTCAAACCATATATTGAATTTATAATGCAGTTTGCCCAGGCCTTTAGAATTTGTGTCCAGCTTCGAAGGGCGCATCATTACCGCGCAAAGTGCAGGTGTAAGGCTCAACGCCAGGAAGGCGGAAAGGATTACAGAGAAAGCGATCGTAAGCGCGAATTGTTGGTACAGCTTACCGCTCACCCCGGGTATGAATGCCACTGGTACGAACACCGCAGCGAGGATAAGACCTATGGCGATAACAGGAGCCGATACTTCTTCCATCGCTTTGAAAGTAGCATCCCGGGGAGACATACCATTGGCATCGATATGATGCTGGACCGCCTCCACCACCACAATAGCATCATCCACCACAATACCGATTGCCAGTACGAAACCGAATAGCGTAAGGGTATTGATGGAGAAGCCCAGTAGCATGAAGAATATAAAAGTACCGATCAGTGATACAGGGATTACGAGGATGGGGATGAGGGTAGCCCTCCAGCTCTGGAGGAAGATATATACCACGATCACCACGAGCGCCAGCGCTTCCATGAAGGTCTGAATCACTTCGCTGATAGAGATACGTACGAACGAAACGGTTTCGAATGGTACCATCCAGCCAATATCTGTAGGGAATGTTTTTTCCAGTTCCTTCATACGTGCCTCTACCCGGTCGGCCACATCCAGGGCATTGGCGCCAGGGGTGAGGTATATACCCATCCCGGTACCGGTTTTGCCGTCGGCCTTTACGTCGATTGCGTAACTGAAAGATCCCAGCTCCTGCCGGGATACGTCTGACAGGCGTACAAGCGATCCTGTATTGGGATTGGATGCCACGATGATATCGCCGAACTCTTCTGATGTAAGGAGGCGGCCCCGCACTTTAACAGTGTATTCGAATGCCTGATCTTTATTGGCGGGTGGCGCACCTATAATACCGGCAGGTGCCTGTGTATTCTGTTCCTGTATGGCGCGTGCTATATCTGCAGGACTGAGGCCGAGGTTGGCCATCTTATTCGGGTCCAGCCAGATGCGCATGGAGTAGTCATTGGAGAATGCCTGCACATCGCCTACGCCGTTTACGCGGGATATTTCAGGTTTGAGGTAAATGTTAAGATAGTTATCCAGGAAGGCTTTGCTGTGTGTGCCATTGGGTGAAAGGAGGGCCACCACCATCAGCATGTCGTTCGAGCGCTTTTTGGTAGTGATACCTACACGGCGTACATCATCGGGCACGCTGGGAGATGCGATACTTACGCGGTTCTGTACATCGAGGGTAGAGATATCGGGATCGGTACCAATCTCAAAAGTAACCGTGATGCTCATGGAACCATCGTTTGCACTGGCCGACTGGATGTACATGGCACCGGGTGTACCGTTCACCTGGTTCTCAATGGGGGTAGTTACCGTTTCTTCCACCGTGGTGGAGTTGGCACCGATGTAGCTGGCGCTAACGGAAACCGTAGGCGGTGCAATGTCGGGTAACTGAGCCACCGGCAGGTTGATCATGCAGATGAGGCCAACGATCACCATAATGATGGCGATCACGATCGTTGTATTTTTCCTTTCTATGAACGTTTTCGCAATCATGGTGCCTTTTATTTAACATTCACGGTATCGCCTGGGCGTATCTTCTGAAGGCCGTCCGTGATCACTTTATCGCCGGCTTTCAGCCCCTGATTGATGATCTGCAGACTGTCTAAGATGGATCCTTTCTGAACGGGTCTGGCTTCCACCACATTTCCTTGTCCGAGGGTGTATACCTTCACTTCGCTCAGCAGTTCAATAATGGCCTTGGCGGGGATGGCCACCTGCTGTTCACCGGTTTTGTAATGCATCTGGAGGGAAGCAGTCATGCCCGATTTGAGCTGTCCGCCTTTATTGGGAAAGGTGAGCCTTACACGGATGGTGCCTGTGCGGGGATCTACGGTATTGTTCACCAGTAATATCTTTCCCGGCTCCGGGTATAACTCGCCGTTGGGGAAAGTGATATAGTATTGATTGCCGCCATCGCGGTCGCTTACATCTTTCCTGAACTCACTATATCGTGTTTGCGGGATATCGATATCCGCGAAGATGGGATCTTCATTCACGAGCGTGTTGACAATGGTTGACCCCGCAGTAACCAGATCTCCGATACGCAGCTGCGCGATGCCGATCTTTCCATGGATGGGTGCACGGAGTACGGCATGGCTGATGTCCGTACCGGTACGGGCGCGGGTGGCACGGGCGGCGGCTAACATAGCTTCGGAGGTTTTAACGGCGGTAGCTGCCTGATCTACCGTTTGTTTTGAAATGGCGTCCTGCTTCAGGAGGTTGGCGTAGCGTTCATAGTCGCGTTTCTTCTGCGCCAGGTCTGCCTCCGCCTGAATTACTGAAGCGTTGGCTTCTTCATAAACAGCCTGGCTGCGGCTTTTGTCTACTTCATACAGCGCCTGACCTTTTGAAACAGTGCTGCCGTCTTTGGCATGGATCTTTTGCAGAAAACCGGTCACGTCCGACCGGATGTCTACGATCACATTACCGGTGAGCACGGCCGGGAAGCTTTCGGTGATGGTGTAGTTACCAGCCTTGACTTCGTATACTGATACGGTGGTTTTGGGCATTCCGCCTGCCATTTGCTGCTGAGGCTGTTTTCCTTTGCAGGCTATTGCCAGCACAGGTATCAGCATGATATAAAGATTCCGGTAAAGTTGCATAACAATGAGTTTATTCCGCTTTTATTTTGCCCATTGCCTGATCCAGTTTCACTTTGCTGATGAGGGTATTGATCAGTGCATTGATGTAATCGTTTTGCGCCTGCTTCAGCTCGCTGTCTGCTGAAAGTACGTCGAGGCTGGTAGCTACACCTTCTTCATATTTCAACACTACCCTGTCGTACACTCCCTGTGTAAGGGCCATGTTTTTTTCCTGCGTGTTGAGGGAAGCGAGGTTACTGCGGTACTGCGTCCAGCCATTGCGCACTTCCAGCTGAATCTGCTGGCCCAGGTAGTTCAGGTTGTTCTGGCTTTGCTGTAGCGTTATAGCCAGCTGCCGGGCCTGGTAGAACCTTTCAGTTCCGTTGAAGATGGGCCACGTTAGCCTTACGCCTACAGCGGAGGTACCATATCCGGTTTTATATAAATCACCGAAGCGTTCTGAGAAATAGTTGAAGCCGTAATTGACGAAGGCGTTAAGGGTGGGAATGATCTGCAGTTTCTTACTGCGGAGGTTCAGCCTGTCCAGCTCAATCTGCACGCGCTGCATGGCGTATTCGGGGCGGTCCATGAAACGGTAGTTGAGACTGTCGGGCATATCATCGGTAAACTCACGGATATTTTCTTTAACGGCCACGGAAGAGTCGAGCGGCATGCCCATCTGGAACTTCAGAACATCGAAAGTGTATTCCAGCTGGCGCTGGAGGTTTGCACGCTGTGTTTCCACGCTGTTGTAGGATGTCTGGATACGGTCTACATCAATTCTTTCTGCGACACCCTGATCGTACCGGGCACGGGTATCTTTCAATGTTTTGCCGAATTGCGCGAGGTTGGCATCTAATAAACGGATGCTTTCCATGCTGACGAGCACATTGAAGTAGGCTACGCTTACCTGCACACGTGTGTCTATGGCGGTACGTTCATATTCGCGGATGGAAAGTTCGTCGTAAACTTTGGCGGCTTTAAGGCCGAGGAAATAATCACTGTTGATGAGGGCCTGGGTAATTTCACCTGTTACTGCGGAGGAGTATTTGGTGCCGAACTGCACGGGGATCTTATTATTGGGGTCTCCCGCGAAATCAGGGATGAGTGAGGTTTGTAGTTTCAGGTTGTCGGTAAAGTTGCCGGTGATGTTGGCATGGGGGAAGAGGCGCCCGCGGGTTTCCCGGATCTTCTCCGTGGACATTTGCCGGTTCAGCCGGGCATTTACGACATTGTTCTGATTGCGGAGGGCGTACTGTACGCATTCTTCCAGCGTGTATGCGGGGCCGGCCGTGGTGCCTTGCTGGGCAAAGGAGATCCCGGCAATGGCTGTCAGCATAGCGGTCAAACAGACCATCCGCCTTATTATGTTCGGGAAACAGCTACTCATACAGGGTATGTATCCGTTTAACAGCAGCGGGTACGTTTGTAGAACAATCGTAACGTGAAAAGGTTCAATATGTTAATTGGGGGCTTATGGAAAAATATAAAGGCGGCATCTTCCTTCTAAACACAATCGCCATGAATACCTCCCAAATGCCTAAACCAGACTTCCTTGACATCCTCTTCGATTCCCGTAACAAAGCATACGGTGCTTATGACCTCCGGCGTAAATACGATCGCCGCGTTCGTAATGCAGTGGCCAGTATGGCCGGGATCGTTTTATTGTCCATCGGCGCTTATGCCTGGGCTTCCAATTCCAAAGCTTCGGATATTGAAAAGCCATATGTGAAGCCGATCGTATTGGATAATGTTGCACTTCCACCGGCGGAGGAAAAGGTGATACCACCGCCCACACGTAAAGTGGAGCCACCGCCGGAAGCAAGAACCATGGTGAAACATACGGTTTTTAAAGTGGTAGAGAATGATAAGGTAAACCCGGAAGATGAAGTAAAGAAAATGGACGAACTGAAAGACGTGAGCATTGGCCATGATAATATAAAAGGCTCACCAGACGGACCGGAAGCTTTCTTTGATGGGCCAACAGGGCCGGGAGGTGGAGTAGTGGAAGCTCCGAAAGTAGAGAAAGAAGAAGGCCCCCTCAGCTTCGTGGAGATCAATCCTGAGTTCCCCGGGGGAGAGGAGGCTTTGTACAAGTTCCTGAATAACAATATGCATTATCCTGCCATGGCTTCAGATAATGGCATTGAAGGCACAGTGTTCGTGAAATTTGTGGTGAATGCAGACGGTTCCATTACTAATGTGGCAGCTACCGGCAACAAGCTGGGTGCAGGTTGTGAAGATGAAGCCATCCGCGTGATCCGAAAAATGCCTAAATGGAAACCAGGCCGCCAGAACGGACGTAACGTAGCCGTATGGTTTAACGTCCCCATCCGTTTCAAACTCAATCAGTAATCCTTTGATGGTTACCAGAGTTCCCCTGCGCAGCGGTTTTCCACGGCGCAGGGGAATACCTTTTACCGGAATAACCGTATATTTGGCCCGGAAATTCATCCCCTATGCGTTATATCCCTTTCATAGCCATGCTTTTCGCCGCTGCTGCCTGCCAGCAGGGTAAGGATAAGGCCGGTACAGCCAACAACAACGCTTACACGCTTACCGAAGGCTACCACCTCGATGCCGACAGTGTACTCCATTTCGCAGCACGTAAAGATCTCCCGGAAGATGAGGCTGACCGCCTTTTCCGCCAGGCTATCGATAAATACCGTAACGATAAGGACCCCAAAGCAGCATTGCCGATCTTCCGCCAATCCATTCTAAAAGCTCCCCGTGCAGCGGCCTTCTTTGAATATGGCAACGCGCTGTCGGAAATGCGGTCTGATGATAAGCCGCTCCAGTCAGACCTTAGCACGGACCAGGCGCTTAAAGCCTATCACATCGCTGACCTGCTTGGGTATAAACCGGTATCAAAACTGCTGTACAATACCGCCTGTGTATATGCCAAACAGGAAAATGAAGACAGTGCTTTCCATTATCTCGTTTCCGCTATCGAATTCGGATATACCAATACCGATCAGATCTATAAAGACGAGGATCTTGCAAAGATCCGCGCTGTCCGTTACCGGTTCGACAGTGAGGTGGGTAATGCCCTCGCCGGAGCAAGTGACCCCGACCGCCTGCTATGGAAGCTCTTCTCCCACGAATTTCAGCCTATTGAGTTGCCTGTAGTGTTTGATCTGAAGTATGGAGAGGAAAAGGAATTTGGCAGCGTTACGTATGATTTCGAGAAATTCATCCCTGAAATGCGCGACGGTAAATTCTCGCGCGACGTAGGTAGTGAGTTTTACTATATTGGCAGCGTACAGGCCACTCCATTGTACACCGTAGTCACCTATGCGGTAAAGGATGTGATGATTGATGCCGAAGCGCCTTATTGCTATTACCTCGCCAGCTTCGATGCCGCCGGCAAACTGCTCGATAAACTTATTGTAGGCGGTCACCGCATCCTTGAGGAGCCTTTCTGTGTGGGGAAGATCACCGAAAACGGGGATGTGGAAGTGAAGAAGTTCGCCATCCGTTATGAAAAGGACCCCGCGAAAGAGGGGTATCGTGATAATGCAATGGCAGAAATGAACGAAGTAGGTGTGGAATATTTCGCGATTACGCCTGAAGGGCGCATTACGCCGAAATCCGCTCCACTCGCCATGAAGTAAATACCCGCCGGCGGATGAGATACTCCGCCAGCAACAGGTTCAGCGTCCAGCTCAGCCACGCCAGCCAGATATAGGCCGTGCGCGGAGGAATATGAAGTCCGATCACATCGATCATATAGGCGTAGAACCGGAGCGTAACTGCCGACAGGGTGAGCGCATAACTCCGCGTCATCATGTCGGCATGTTTTTTCCAGTCTTTTTTATAAATATAATACATCGCCATGGCCGTATACGCAATCCACAATATGGCTAACAGTACAAAACTCACCCTCGCCCATACGCCCCCGTTGGCATAATACCCCATGATCAACCCACTGGGGCCACTCAGTGCCAGTACGGTAACCGCATATACGTATCCCGCCCCCCTGTGTACTTTCGGAAACCGTTGTATTACATACCTGCTGAATTGAAGTATGCCTGCTACCAGCACCGCCGTACTCACGAATACATGCACGTAAAAGCTCCAGCGCCAGTGGTGGAGCTTATACACAAGCTGTTTGGTGAAGAGAAAATCGATATGTGGCTCAAAGGAAGTATAGGGCAGACTTAGCAGTACCATCAGCCATGACGCATACAGGATAGCCGCTACCGTAATGAGTTGAAAGGTTAGCCTCATGGCATACTGTAAAAAGTGAATCCTTCTCCGGTAAGACTATCCGGGTACATTTCTCCTTCATCCATGGTGAAGTGTATCACGAAGCGGCTGTTGCTTTTGCCGAATTGGGCGTTTGCTTTCCAGTTAACGTCGAAGGTGTCCTTTGTGCGCAACCAGGTGCCACGTACAATTTCTATCTGGCCGGAAGAAATACTGTCTTTCGGATAGTACTCCAGCTTACATGAGCCGTCTACCAGAAACGAAATACTGCTCTCTTCGTTGGCCATCCAGAATTCGCCCTGATTACTGTCTATCTTTTTCAGTTCGAATTTTTTAGCGGAAGCAGAATCCTTATGAATGGGTTCCCAGGTTCCTTTCATGGTTTTCAGGTCTTCGGAGAGGCGAACGCTGAATACGCCGTCATAAGGATGGTCACCCGGCTCTTCGAGACGGATCTTCCAGCCGCTGCCATCGGGCACTATCTCCCCATGGAGGTTGCGCCGGAGGCCTTTATGGGTGTTGTATCCGGCAATGTTTTTGCCCCGGGCAAAGTTGATACTGATATAAATGGGAGTGCCGCCGAAATCGCCGGTGTAAATACCGGCGGGGCTGGCAGCCAGCGATTTAGGAGTTTCGGTTTTAGCCGCACCGGTATCTGTGGTGGCTGTTTTTCCGCCGGAGTTACAGGCGGATGCCGCGATGCTCAATACGAGCAGGGAGCAGATGTATTTCACAGGGTTGAATTTAGGCCGTAAATATACTATTTTTAAATATGCCTCTCTTGTCCAATCCCCTCCGCGCCGCAATTCCGGCGCTCTTCGCCCTCGCAGGCGCTGCCGGTTTACTGGCTTCCAAGCAGGCTCCACAGCCTAAACCAGTTGTGATCGCTTATGTTGGCGGCTTCCGTGGCCATGTCAAAGACCCAGATGCCATCGCCGTAGAGAAGCTCACGCATATCAACTATGCGTTTGTAGATGTGCAACATGGCAGGGCATGGCTTACCAACGAAGCCACCGATACCATCAATTTCCGGAAACTTAATGCCCTCAAATCCCGTAACCCCGATCTCAAAATACTTATCTCCATCGGCGGATGGGCATGGAGTGAAAACTTTTCCGATGCGGTACTCACCGATGCCGGAAGGAAGCTTTTTGCCCACACATCGGTAGACATCATCCGGAAGCATAAGCTGGACGGGGTGGATATTGACTGGGAATACCCCGGTATTCCGGGCGAAGATGGTAACGTATTCCGTCCCGAAGACAAGCAGAACTATACCCTCATGTTCCAGGCGCTCCGTGCCTCACTTGATTCCCTAGCAAAAGAGACCGGAGGCAAATACCTGCTCACTACTGCCGTGGGTGGAGGCCGCAATTTCATTGAGCATACTGAAATGGCAAAAGCGCAGCAATACCTGGATTACGTAAATATCATGTCGTACGACTATAAAACAAACCCCAAAGGTATTTCAGGCCATCACACCAACCTTTTCGGCTCTACGGAAGACCCTCAGGAGGCCTCCACTCACCGGTCCATTGAAATGTTTAAAGCGGCCGGCGTACCCGAGGAAAAGATTGTAATGGGCATCGCTTTTTATGGCCGCGGCTGGATGGTAGGCAGCGATACCGCCCGCGGATTGAACCGGCAGGCGCTGGGAGGCGCGAGGGGAGGAGGGTATTCCTATATCAAGGATAGTTTGCCGGCGAAGGGTTTTGAACGCCATTGGGATAAACGGGCCAAAGCACCTTATCTTTGGCACCCGGGGCAGCGGATATTCATATCTTACGACGATGAGGAATCCGTAAAAGAAAAATGCCGCTATGTAAACAAGCACAACCTTGGCGGAGTCATGTTCTGGGAATACTCCAGTGATCCGAAAGGTTACCTGCTGGATGCGATCGATAAAAATCTATAACCAATAAGACAGCCGCGCAGCTCAATGCAGCACCCGCGGGAAATCCTGATTGTATGCAATACAGACTAACTATTTTATGCCTTTTATTGTCCTGCTGCGCCATGGCACAAGCTCCGGCATTCCCCGCAAAGGGACTGCAGTTGCGCTGGGAAGTGGTGGAAAACGGCTACCAGGGCAAAGCACAGACATTATCGACTTTTACGCTGGTAAACCGCACTAAGGAAACACTCCCGGCCAGCGGGTGGACCATCTACTACAATTTCATTCGTTTCGTGACACCCGGTGAAGTAGCGCCGGGGATCGGGGCCGGGCATATCAACGGAGATCTGTTCTGGTTTAAACCTACCGGGGGCTTTAGCGGACTGAAGCCCGGAGACTCCCTGAAACTGAACATTATTTCATCGGCCTGGGTCACCCATTTCACTGATGCCCCCACCGGACCTTACATCGTATGGGATGCTGACCCTTCTAAAGGTCATTCCATTGCAGACTTTACCGTGGTGCCTTCTAAAGAAGTGAAGCAGCTCCGCCGTACAGCGAACGATACCAAAGTGCAATCCACGCCGGAAGATGTATACCGCCGCAATGAATCTATCCGACTGTTGCCTGCATCCGAAGTGCCTAAAATATTCCCGACACCATTGCTTATCCGTGAATCAGAAGGCTCATTTGTATTGGATCCGAAAAGCGGTATCGTATATGAACCTGAATTTCGTGCAGAGGCAGATTACCTGTCACGGTTGATGGGGAAAATCTTCGGAAAAGAGGTGCTCACGGCACAGGGTACCACTGGGAAAGCTGCGGTACGCCTCTTGAAGGATGCCTCCATAAAAGGAAAGGAAGCCTACCGCATGCAGATTGACCAGGACGGGGTGGTAATATCCGCAGGTACAACTACCGGGATCTTTTATGGCATACAGTCGCTCCGGCAACTGTTACCTTTAACCGCTAAGGGCACTGCCACACTGCCGGTGGTACTGGTAGCCGATGAGCCACGCTTTGCATTCCGCTCCTTCAGTCTCGACGTGGCCAGGAACTTCCATTCCAAAGCGGAAGTAATGCGTATGCTGGATGTAATGTCTGTTTACAAAGTAAATACCCTGCACCTTCATATGAGCGACGATGAAGGATGGCGTGTAGAGATTGCCGGTTTGCCTGAACTGACGCAGGTTGGTGGCCGCCGTGGTCATACAGTTGACGAGATGGATTGTCTCCGTCCTTCTTACGGCTCTGGTCCGGATGTGAATAACGCAACAGGTACCGGCTGGTACTCCCGTGCCGATTATATCGAAATCCTCCGTTACGCAAAGGCGCGGCACATAAAAGTGATCCCCGAAGTGGAAATGCCCGGTCATGGCCGTGCTGCCATTAAAGCAATGGATGCCCGAGCCGCGAAGCTCGCAAAAGCGGGTGATCCCAATGCCGGGGAATACCGCCTCAGCGATCCGGAAGATAAAAGTGCTTACCGCTCTGTTCAGGAATGGAAAGACAATGTGATGAATCCCGCCCTGCCTTCCACTTACAAATTCATCGAAAAAGTAACTGTCGAACTCGCAGCCATGCACCGTGAAGCTGGTACTCCGCTCGATATTATTCATATGGGGGGAGATGAAACGCCTGGAGGTGTTTGGGAAAAGTCTCCTGCCTGCCGGCAACTCCTGGCCTCAAACGCGGAACTTAACCATGTAGACGATCTTTGGATCTATTTTTATGATAAAGTAGCCCAGATCGTCAATAAGCATGGGATGCAGCTGTACGGATGGGAAGAAGCAGGTATGCGCCGTACCCGCCGCGACGGGCAGGGCCTTATGATCGTAAACCCCGTTTTTGGCAACCGTAACTTCCAGGTAGATGTCTGGAACAACGTAATGGGCGGCGGCATGGAAGATCTCAGCTACCGGCTGGCCAACGGAGGGTACAAAGTGGTACTGTCAGGCGTAGCCAACTACTATTTTGACATGGCTTACCTCCGCGATTACGAAGAGCCGGGATTTTACTGGGGCGGGTATGTGGATATCGACAAGCCTTATTATTTCATACCCCTCGATCTGTATAAAAATGCCAAAGAAGATGATGCCGGCAATCCTTTGCCTGCCTCAATCTTTGTAGGGAAAGACAGGCTGACCGAATACGGAGCCTCCAATATCGCAGGTATTCAATGTGCCCTTTGGAGCGAAACGGTTAAATCGCCGGAGCGTTTAGAGTATATGGTGCTTCCCAAGCTTTTGGGTATGGCGGAGCGCGCCTGGGCGCCTGATCCTTCCTGGACGGGCGACCTCAATCTGTATAACGAAGCGTGGAATAAATTCGCCAATGTGGTAGGCCAGCGTGAGCTGCCCCGCCTCGCCAGCCTCAATGGTGGTTACAATTACCGGATTCCTACAGCCGGTGTGAAACAGGAGAATGGAAAAGTTTTAGCGAACGTACAACTTCCCGGACTCATCATTCGTTATACAACCGATGGGAAGGAGCCTAATGCTAAAAGTCCTGCCTGGAGCGGGCCGCTTGATGCGAAAGGGACCTTCCGTTTGAGAGTTTTCGACCAATCTGGCAGAGGCGGAAGAACCGTGACGGTACAATATTGATAATCAAGCATATGCTTTGTATAAGGAAGGGTACTGGACGGAACAGTGCCCTTCCTTTTTTTGTAACCGTCCCTACATATTGGTTAAAAATTTGTATTGTTGTTCCGGATCAATTGCAATTATTGAAGCGGTTGGGAAAAATAAACCTATTAGCTGTACTTACCTGTTGCCTGTTATTGTGTAGCATTCCGGAGTGCGCCTTCGCGCAATCGGATACGATCCCGGCCGCACTTAAGAAACGCTGGTTTTCGAAGTTCAATAACTATGTGGACTCATTGAAAAGCAGGCGTTTCCGGGATTCCGTACTCAAGGAAATTTCCCGGCACAACGATCCTCCGCCTGTGGAGGACGATGGCCGGATGATCAGGTCCGAGCAGGGATTTTTGCCGCATTCCGGCAAAACGGTTCGCCGTATCCATTTCCGAAAGGTAAAAGTGTTTGGTCCGCGTAATATCAACGATACCGCTTTTTCCACCAGTATGAAGCTGATCCACCTGGTGAACAGGCTGCATTTCGATTCACAGGAATGGGCCATCCGGCAAATGCTGTTTTTCCGGGAAAATGATACGGTAAATGCCTATGCCTTCGCAGATAATGAACGTTACCTCCGTAACCGCCCCTTCCTGCAGGATGCCCGCCTTATTACCCTCGAAACCGCCAGCCAGGATACGGTAGATGTACTCGTTATCACCAAAGATGTATTCGAATATGGCTTCGACCTGCGTGAGCTGGCACCCAGTGGTGTAGGAGCAAAACTTTCCAACGATAACCTGTTTGGAGCCGCTCAGGGCGTACAGTTTGGGTTCCGGTGGAAATCCAGTTACTCCCGGCCCTGGGGTACCGAAGCCCGGTATACCAAATACAATATTCTCGGAAGTTTTATTGACGCCACCGTAGGATATACCCATCTCAATACCAATTCCCAGCTGGATACCGGAGTATATGAAGGCTCGTATTACATCCGGCTGGAGCGGCCCCTGTACCGTACAGGCGCTAAGCTGGCCGGTGGTATCTCCCTCGCTAAAAACTTCAGTATCAGGGTATGGGGCGAGCCTGACTCCCTGTGGCGTGACTATTCCTACAAACTGGTAGATGTTTGGACAGGTTACAACTTCCGCAACCGCTTTGGGTCAGACGGGCATTTCGATAACAAGCCCAACGTAGCCCTGCTTTTCCGCTATTCCAACATCGCATTCGACAAACGACCGCAGCTGGAAAAATATATGGATGACCCGCTTTATAACGACCGACATTATTATCTGGGCCAGATCGCGGTATTCAAGCAGGACTTCTTCAAAAGCGAGCGTTTCTTCGGTTTCGGAAGAACGGAGGATATTCCCTACGGTTATTCCGCCGCGCTCTCTGTAGGGCGTGAGAACTGGAACGACCGTAAAAGGCTTTATACGGCCATAGAAGGGCAGAAGTACTGGCCTACCCTGCATAATGGCCTGTTATGTGTGAATGTTGGTGTAGGAGGCTTCTGGCAGGGAAGTACTTCGGAAGATCTGGTGGTGCATTCGAATGTCAGTTATTTCAGCAGACTGATGCCGCTGGGTAAGAAGTGGAACTGGCGGGAATTTATCTTCCTCGATTATCTGGGCAGTCCTAACAACTTTTTTTACCGTCCGCTCAGCCTCAACCGGGATTTCGGAATTGGGTTCTGGGGATGGCGGAGAACGAAGATCAATGGTTATCACCGCCTCCTGCTGCGTTCAGAGAGTGTGGTGTATAGTCCCTGGAAAGTATATGGGTTTAAATTCAATTTTATCGGTACCATTGAAGCCGGGCAATTGTCGCATAGCAACAATTACCTCCTGAAAAACCCGGTATATACGGGATTTGGACTGGCAGTACGGGTGAAGAATGAGAACCTGTCTTTGAATACATTGCAGATGAGCGCATCCTATTATCCCCGCAAAACGGAGGGCATCAGTAATCTGTTCTTCGAAATAACAACCGTAGTCGATTTCCGGTTTGATATTTATGGCCTGAAGGCGCCCGCCTTCCTGAGGTTCCAATAGGTTAATATTTGCCGGCGGATATTTTTTGTATGTTTATCGCAACGAATTGCAACAACCGCATGTGCGGGAAGACTTAAATCATACATCATTTCAGAGACCATCCATGGGAAAATTCATAGTGTTGAGCCTGGCCCTGCTGATTATGTGCGGAGCCTTTCAGATTGGCGGCAGGGGCCGTCAGCAGGTAATGGCGGCGGCGGTAGCAGGCGGCCAGGAGCAAACTGTATTGAAGCGCGTGGAAACTGTACAGGAAAGCAGTTTTTCATGGATGGATATTCCCGGTTGGGCAGGCACATTCTTTTATGTGCTGGGTTATGTACTGCTGACAATGGGTAAAATCAAGTCTGACCAGAAGATATACCACTGGCTGAATGCACTGGGTGCGGTAGGCCTCATTGCCAATGCATTATACCTGAGTGATTACCCCAGTTTTGTCGTCAATTTCATATGGCTGGTAATAGCAGTAGGAGCCATTGTATGGCTGCTGGTTCGCAGGCGGCGGGCCACTAATTAAGCACCTTTAACGCATGTTGTTTGTAAACGGCCAGCCTCCGGTCGTACTCCGCTTTATCATCTACTAACGAAAGGTAATAGTAAGCTCCATCAACTAAAACAAATATAATATCGGCCGCAGCTGCAGGATCTTTCACGGTTAGCTGCTTCGTTTTATTGCAGGCAGCAATCATTTCTGCAAGGCGCTGCCGGAGCGTGTCAAGCAAATGTTTGTACCGCTGGCGGATGGTTTTATTACGGAATGCGAGGGAGTAGAGGGAGTAAGATGTGCCATCGTCGAACAGGGAGTTCCATTTTTTTGAGAATACATTGTCGAGTACCGCGCTGAGTGCATCCATAGGATCTTCAGCATCTTTTACATCGAAGATATGGAGCCAACGGTCGAGTATGAATTCTACCAGCCCGTAAACAAGGTGCTCCCGTGATCGGAAGTAGTGCATAATGAGGCTGGGATTAATCTGGATGCTTTCCGCGATCTTCTGGATGGAAGCATTTTCCAGCCCTTCCTTTTTAACGATCTTATAGAACGCTTTGATAATCTCCTTCTGCCGAGGCTCTTTTAAACTCTTTCTTCCCATTTGTTCGCAAAAAAAACTGGTGATTAGGTTAATGTAAAACTAGCTGTTAACCGGGAAATTACCGACAAAAGCCGATAATATTCTGTGTTAAATTAACAATCCTCCCTTTATGGCGTGCTGTGGGATAATAAATATATTGAACGTTCATTCAATATATTTTTGTTTTTTCATTTTCAACTTTATATTTGTAGAGAAGTGGCTAATGTTACTTAACCGTTATCAATCAAAATGGGTATTTAATTGAATAATCATTCAATCTATATTTGTCCCCCGGGTAATTAGATGAACGAAGAGCGAAGGGTCCGCAGGCAAGCAGCCGGGGCTGTGTGAATAAGCAAGCCGAAAGAATAAGAACAACGAATTAATTGAGGAAAACACAACTGTTTTTCCGCCGCGTTTAGCTGCAGTATGCGGCCAGGGAAACTATATGCCGGAACATCCGGCCCGCCGGTACATCAGCTGCCGGAAGGGGCTTTGTATGCCCGGAAGAAGATAAGCACCACATAATACGCAACCTATAGTAATCACATGAAAACACAATACGGGAAGGGCTTCTGTCTACGGACGGACTGGCATGTTCATGCATGCACGTTTCAAAAGGCTCTGTCCGGTTATCACGTAATCTCCTTTACAGTAAAACACTCACTATGAAACAAATTGTACGCCGTATGCGCGTCCCGGCCAAACGCTTTGGCAGCTGTCTGCTGCTGTGGTGCCTTGCCATCGCCTGGGCTGCCACGGCACAGGCTCAAAACAGGAAAGCATCGCTGAAAGGCGTAGTGCAGGACGGACAGGGATCTCCTATTCCGGGAGCCACTATCGTCATCTCAGCCGATAAACCGGCATTTAAAACAGGGACGGCTACTGCCACAGACGGATCCTTTTCCTTCAGCGGTATTGAACCGGGCGACCGTTACACCCTGCGTATCACTTATCTCGGATTCGATCCCATTACGCAGGCGCTGGCCCTCAAAGCGGGTGACAACGTAATTTCCCCTATCCATCTACAACCTAACAGCTCAAGTATGGACGAGGTGGTAGTAGTAGGGTACGGTACACAAAAGAAAATAGATGTAACCGGAGCGGTGGATCAGATTAGCGGCGCCAAGCTTGCAGAGCGCCCTATCGCCAACGTGTTCCAGGGCCTGCAGGGTGCTTCTCCCGGCCTGAATATCACTTATTCAGGTGGCCGGCCTGGCAGCATGCCGAACCTTAATATCCGCGGTATGGGGACTATCAATGCCGGTGGAGGTGGATCTCCTCTGATCCTGATCGACGGGGTTGCTTCTACAAATGAAGACCTGTTGCGCCTCAATCCTAACGATATCGAATCCATCACCACGCTTCGCGATGGTAGTTCTGCAGCCATCTACGGCGCACGTGCCGCTTTTGGAGTATTACTCATTAATTTGAAAAAAGGTAAGGGCGAAGGCAAGCAAGCGATCTCTTATAATAACTACTTCGCCATGTCGAAGCGTACCCTCACACCGGATCCAATAACAGATCCGTTCATTTTCATGAAAGTGATGCAGACTGCTGCCGATAATACACCATGGCATTATGCGACATTCACTTCCTGGCAGTATGATTGGGGAAAGCAACGTTCCGATGATCCTTCCGTTCCCAATGTTAAAACGAACCCGGACGATCCTACCAAATGGGCATATATGGGCAACACTGACTGGAACGATTATTTCTTCTCGAAATCCAACTTCTCGCAATACCATAACCTGTCGCTTACAGGTGCTACCGCCGGCAAGAATCCGGTAAGTTATCTGCTGTCTGCCGACTATACCAAAGAAAATGGACTGAACAAGCTGGCTAAGGATGACTGGAACCGTTACGGGATGCGCGCCAATATCGGTCTCAAACCGTTTAAATGGCTGTCTGTAGAGAATAATGCGAACATTTATCAGCTGGTACTTGATCAGCCTACTTTCAATATTCTGGATGTTTATTATACCCAACCTATCAACGTTGATAAGAATCCTGATGGCACCTGGGCTAATAATACGGCAGGTATCCTGGCAGCCCAGCTGAAAGACGGAGGCCGCAGTAATCAAACCCGCTTCGGATTCCAGAACCTCGTAAGGGGAATTGCCACTCTGCTCAATGGCGACCTTACCATTACCGGTTCTGCCAGTATCAAGCGCGAGTATTTGAAATACAATTCCGAAAGGCTTCCTGTACAAATTGGCTATGGCCCGGGCGATGTTCGGGAAATCAACGGCCCTAGCTCTATTACGGAATCCAACATTACTTCAGGGCAGAATGTATACGACCTCTTCGCTAACTACAACAAAAAATTGGGCGATCATAATTTTAACATAACCCTGGGTTATAATCAGGAGTACAATTATTGGTCTCCATTATCAGTGAGCAGGAACAACCTGGTATCTTCTCAGTTGCCGTATCTGGGCCTGGCAACCGGAGATATTACCGTGGGTAATAAAGATTGGAACGGAAGCGAATATTACGACTATGCCATCCGCAGCTTTTTCGGCCGTGTGGATTACACATTTAAGGGTAAATACATGCTGAAATATACGCAGCGTGCAGACGGTTCTTCCCGCTTTCCGAAAGAGGACCGCTGGGCATCCTATCCGTCGTTCTCCGGAGCATGGATCGTAAGCCGCGAGAATTTCTGGAAGGGTATTGCACCGGTAGTTTCAACATTCAAACTGAGAGCAGGCTTCGGTACCCTCGGTAACCAGTCTGTATCTAATTACGGTCACATCCAGTCAATGACTGTACGCACAAGCGGATACCTGGTAAACGGTAGTTTTCCGCTGGTGGCCGGGCAGGCACCCCTCCTGAAAGTTGACCCTACCAACTATACATGGGAGAATGTTTCCGGACCCAACTTTGGTGTTGATCTTGGTATTCTGGATAATCATATTAATATCAGTGCAGATTATTACATCCGAAATACAACTGGTATGCTGGCACCTTCGACTGTTTTGCCGGGAGTGCTGGGAACAGGAGCTCCGCAACAGAATGCTGCCGATATGCGGACTAAGGGCTGGGAGCTTGGAGTTGAATACAACAACAATTTCAACATAGGCGGCAAGCCATTGAGCTTCAACGTTCGCGGCCGTGTATGGGATAGCCGGAGCGAGATCACAAAGTATGATAATCCACAGGGCTTCTTTTCAGGTTACCGGGTAGGTCAGGATATAGGAGAGATCTGGGGCCTCACCAGCAATGGGCTTTTCCAGAACCAGGGAGAGATTGATAAGCTTGACCAGTCCGCTATTGTTCCCTGGGCTTCTCTTAAAGTGGTACCGGGATGGCCTAAGTATGTTGACCTGGATAATAACGGCAAGATTGAAACGGGCAATGGCATTAAAGATCCGAAGGATCTCAGTGTTATCGGAAACACCAGTCCCCGTTACCAGTATGGTTTCAATGTAGATCTTAGCTGGAATAACTTCGATTTTTCTGTGTTCCTGCAGGGCATTGGTAAAATGGATTATTATCCGCAGAACTATTTGTTCTGGGGCCCATATCAGCAGCCCTATGCCAACATCTATCCCTGGAATCTTGATTTCTACCGCGGTAGTGCCGCAACTCCTGCTGAGCTTGCTACCTATCCCAAAGCTTATATTGATGCGGGACTGGCCAATGCGAACCTAAATCCGCGTTATCCTGCCTTGCAAGCTTGGCTGGCCGATCAGCGCACCGGTCAGGGACTTGCAGTTCCTCAAACGAATTATTTGCAGAGCGGCGCTTACCTCCGTGTGAAAAATCTTACCCTGGGTTACAGTCTGCCACAGCGATTAATAGGAAAAGCAGGGTTTACACGCGCCAGGATTTTCTTTACCGGCGAAAACCTTTACGAATTTTCATCCATCAAGCAATATATCGATCCGGAAGCGATCACCTCGGGCAATGGCTGGAACTATCCTTTCCAGCGCAAGTATTCCATGGGCGTTAACGTGACGCTTTAATCCATTTAAATGCGAAAAAATATTCCAATGAAAAAGTTCATTATAACCTTACTCGCGGCCGGAGCTGTTGCAGGGAGCGCGTGCAAGAAGGACTTCCTGAACCGGTATCCCATAACCTCGGTGTCTCCTCAGTTGTTCTTTAAGTCAGAAGCTGATCTGAGCATGTACGTGTTTGGACTGCTGAATCATTCCGGTGCTGGTATTTACCTGAACGAACAGGGGACGGACAACTGCGCCACTACCGGCAACCAGACCATTCTCAACATGATGACCAGTACGCCGAATTCCAAGAATATGCCTAACGAATGGAGCTGGGGCAGGCTGCGGAACATCAATTACTTCCTGGAGAACTACCATGTGGCAAATGTACCGGGCGATGTTAAGATGCATTATGCGGGGCTTGCACGATACTATCGTGCCATGTTCTACATGGATAAAATCAAAACATACTCCGATGTGCCCTGGTATGGGAAAACCCTTAATCCTTCCGATACCGCATTGCTCTATGCCCCCCGCACACCACGTGCCCAGGTGATGGACAGTGTGATCGCAGATCTGGTGTTTGCATCGCAGAACGTGAAGGAAAGTGTTCCCTCAGGCACACCGGGCCTATGGGCGGTAAAAGCAACATATGCTAGGATCGCATTGTATGAAGGTACTTTCAGAAAGTATCACCCGGAGCTGAATCTTGCTGCCACGGCTAACCGTTTTCTCGATTCTGCAAGGAAGCAGGCGCTGGATGTAATGAACTCCGGTAAATTTACACTGGCCGCTAAATTCAGCGATATATTCAACAGCCTCGACCTCAGCGGGAACAAGGAAGTAATCCTGAATTGTCCTTACGACGTAACCAAGAAAGGAGGCTCCAGTGCCAATAACAACAGCACCGTGTTCGGGGATTATGAACAATCGCCCTCACGCGATCTGGTGCAGACCTTCCTGATGAAAGATGGTACCCGCTTCACTGATAAGGCGAATTACAACCAGTTCGGTTTCGTGGAGGAATTTACGGACCGCGATCCGCGCCTCGGGTTTACCATCGTGCCTCCCGGTTTCGTAAGGCTGCCAGCCACGCGTCCTTATGTACAAACGTTCTCTAACAACTTCACCGGCTACCACCAACTGAAAGGTTATTTCAACTTCAGTACAGACGGTCAGGTGATCGGCAGCACCGATGTGCCTTCTATCCGTTACGCAGAGGTATTGCTCACATATGCAGAAGCTATCGCGGAAATGGGAACTGCAACACAAACGGATATAGATAATAGCATAGGGCTGCTTCGTGGCCGTGTGAATATGCCCGGCCTGAATATAGCTGCCGCTAATGGAGATCCTGATCCTGTGCTGGCAGCACAATACCCTGCAGTACAGGGGGCTAACAAAGGCCTGATACTGGAAGTGCGCAGGGAAAGAAGGGTGGAACTGGCTATGGAAGGGTACCGGTATGATGATATCAAGCGCTGGTATGCCGGCAAACGCCTTCAGATAATTCCTCATGGTATGTATTTCCCCGGCCTCGGTCAATATGACCTCACGGGCGATGGCGTTGCCGATGTTATCCTGATTTCGAAAAACACGGCTATCCCCCCCGATAGCGAGAAGATTAAAAACTCCCTCGGCGTAACCCTTATTTATTACAAAACCGGCAACTATGCCGAACCGGGTGTTGCTATTTATCTGGAAAACGGGGAAGCTGGCGGCAGGATAGTAACGGGTACTACTGCCCGGACTTTCGCGGAGCCGAAATTTTACTACTACCCCGTGCCTTTCGCGGAAACCAGTATGAACCCGAATCTGAAACAGATATTCGGTTGGGACTGATCACTATTCACTATCATAAAACCCTCGTATCATGATCATTAAAATCACAGCAATCGCTGTAATGATGGGCTTTTTCGGAATGACGAATGCCCCGGCCCCTTCAGTAAAAGCACCTGTTGCGAAAGAAATCGCGCTGGGCGGTGGCACAATTTCCATGGTAGCCGCTCCGGCACCTCCTTCGCCTTACGTAAAGTCCGTACAGTTTAAGTACAACGGCGCTTTTGTTGGTGCAAAGTTTAAAGTGGAAAGCGCTGACGGCTGCCCCATTTACACCTATGCCGGAACTTCAGGACTGGTTCACGAAAACGTGGGCGGTGTGATGTTCAAAGCAGAATGCGGTACTACCCGTTACATTGACGTGTATTACAACGACAACGGTAACTGGGTGGATTACCAGCGTTTCCAGGTAACGCTCTAAACCACCGTTTTTTCCCTGGCGCCGGCGGGATAATATCCGCCGGCGCTATTTATTTAAAAAATGATAACGTTTGCCATTTGTTTATTCGTACTAAACAAATGTATATTTGAGAATTCAAACCCAGCATCATGAACAGACTAGACTTTTTATCCAGCATAGGGCTGCTTGCAGGCGCTTCCGTGACCGATGGCCTTACTGGCGGCGGCGAAAAGGAGAAAGCGCCGGCAAAGGGCAAGCCCGTGCTTACCGTGGCGCATATTACCGATGTACATATCCGTGAAGGAGACGATGCGCCCGCACGTTTCAAAAAAGCACTCGGTAACATCATCGACCGGCATAAACCTGATTTCTTCCTCAATACCGGCGATTCCATCCATGATGCATCGTACGACAACGTGGTGCGTGATCAGGTAACTGCCCAGTGGGCGATATGGGACGATTGTATCAAAACCATCGGGAAGTACGAGATCCATTCCTGCCTCGGCAACCACGATATGTGGTGGAAGGCACCTTCCAAGGAGGATGATATGTACGGGAAACCCTATGTTGTGAAGCGCCTCGGTACCCCAAACCGGTATTACACCGTACAGAAGGGAAACTGGCATTTCTTTATGCTGGATGGCAATAACAAAAACATTTCGCTGGACGAAGAGCAGTTCACCTGGCTGAAAGGAAAACTGGAAGCTTTGCCCGAAGGGGATTTTGCAGTGATGACTTCCCATTATCCTATTCTGGGTACTACCCAGGTACTGGAAGGCGGCGGGCATTCCGATTGTAAAGCATTGAAGAACCTGTTCTACAAAACCAACCGGGTACGCCTTTGCCTCAGCGGTCATAACCACCTGTCAGACAATACGGTGTATAACGGCATTACCTACGCCTGTAACGGGGCCATGAGCGGCTTCTGGTGGGGTAAGGGTGATAAGGACTCCGCAGGCCCATACTTCTATCAGGAAACGCCCCCGGGCTACGCCATCCTGAAACTGTATAAAGACGGTACCCTGGAAAACAGGTATTTTCCGCACGGATTCTAACCAATCACGGAATAGGGGAGCATAAATAGCAGGGTTTTACTATTTTAACGGAAAGAAACCTTGTCTATTTATGCTTCGCTATTTTATGATGACCGTTCTGGCCGGTTTCCACGTTGTTGCCAGCGCACAGATCCGCCTGCCGGATGTGCTTTCCGATAATATGGTACTCCAGCGGAACGATTCCGCCCTGCTCTGGGGCTGGGCTTCGCCGGGAGAAAAGATCCGTATACAGGCATCCTGGAAATCCACCCCTGACTCTGCCGTTTCTTCCGGCGGATCAATATGGAGTGTAAAGATCAAAACTCCCGATGCCGGCGGCCCTTATACGATAAAGCTGCGCGGCTGGAATACGATAGAACTGAAAAACATCCTCATCGGGGAAGTTTGGGTTTGCAGCGGCCAGTCTAACATGGAATGGAGCGGCAACCACGGCCTGCCCGATATTAAAGCCGAACTGGCTACCTGTGCCGATGATCAGCTCCGCTTCTTCCAGGTTCCCAAAATCACCTCCAATAGTCCGCAGGACAATGTACCTGGTAAATGGACATCCTGCGATTCCAATACACTCAAACCTTTCAGCGCCATAGGCTACTTCTTTGGTAAAGAGCTGCGTAAGAAGCTGGGCGTGCCTGTTGCGCTCATCAATTCCAGCTGGGGAGGTACACCCGCAGAGGTGTGGACGCCTGCGGAACTGGTGACCGGCGCCCCTCAACTGGCTGCAGCTGCTGCTAAACAGGGTGTAAATGGTTACCGCCCGCATGTGGCCGGTAAAACCTACAATGCCATGATTGCCCCGATCACCAACTACCGCATTGCCGGGGCAATCTGGTATCAGGGCGAAAGTAACACGGGTACCGCTTCTACCTACCAGCCACTGATGGAAACAATGATCGGCTCCTGGCGGAAGGCATGGGGAACTGATTTCCCTTTCTACTATGTGCAGATAGCCCCGTTCACATACGGAGCCGGCACGGTAAAGGGTGCCCTGCTGAGGGAATCGCAGGAGCAAACGCTTTCGTATCCTAAAACAGGTATGGTGGTAATCACCGATCTGGTGGATGATACCACCAATATCCACCCCATCAACAAGCATGATGTAGGCCAGCGGCTGGCTAACCTCGCACTGGGCGACCATTACGGAAAGCAGGGTATCGCCATTAAAAGTCCGCAATTCGACAAAATGGAGAAGAAGAACAACCAGATCATCCTCCATTTCAAACATGCAGATAACGGTCTTGTACTGAAAGGGGCGGCTAAAGAATGGTTCATCGCCGGAGCTGATAAGAAGTTCGTACCGGCAGATGTGAAAGTAAAAGGCAATATCGTAACGGTATCTGCCAAAGGACTTGCACAGCCGGAAGCGGTACGTTTCGCCTTCAGTAACTCGGGTATAGGCAATATATTCAGTAAAGAAGGACTGCCGGTGAGTCCTTTCCGGACAGACAGCTGGCCCGAACAATAATCAGCCGTAAGGCGGCGGGGCTGCACCGCACTGAACAATGCAGAAGGAGCGGCGTTGATTATGCATATCAACGCCGCTTTTTTATGAAATGCATCCTCGCCCTATTGCTGCTGATCAGCGGCGTGGCCTACGCGCAGCAACAGCGCTTCCTGACCTCCCTTATCCAACGGATGACCCTCGATGAGAAGATCGGTCAGCTCAACCTCCTCACGAGCGATATGGACGTTACTGGTCCTTTTATGAAGGAGAATTACAAGCAGGACATCCTGAGTGGTGCCTGTGGTGCTATTTTCAATGCATATACTCCCCAATATACCCGTATGCTGCAGGATATGGCTATGAAGACCCGCCTGAAGGTCCCCCTGTTGTTCGGGTACGATGTTATCCACGGGCATAAAACAATTTTCCCCATCCCATTAGGTGAAGCCTGTACATGGGACCTCCCGCTCATGGAGAAAACTGCACGCATAGCAGCGGAAGAAGCAAGCGCCGACGGATTGCACTGGACTTATTCCCCTATGGTGGATATTGCCCGTGATCCCCGCTGGGGGCGTGTAGCGGAAGGCGTAGGGGAAGATACATGGCTGGGCGAACAAATAGCCAGCGTAAAGGTGCGCGGCTACCAGGGCAACGATCTTTCCGCCACCAACACCATCCTCGCCTGCGTAAAGCACTTTGCCTTGTATGGTGCCATAGAGGCAGGCAGGGATTACAATACGGTAGATATGAGCCGCCGTCAGATGTACCAGTTCTACCTTCCGCCTTACAAGGCTGCGGTAAAGGCAGGCGCTGCCACGGCCATGACTGCTTTCAACGAAGTAGACGGCATCCCTGCCACGGGTAACCACTGGCTGCTCACGGAGCTGCTGCGTAAAGAATGGGGCTTCAAAGGGTTTGTGGTAACAGACTACACGTCTATCAACGAAATGATCCCCCACGGCATCGTGAAGAATGAATACGAGGCCGCTGAGCTGGCTTTAAAGGCCGGGGTAGATATGGATATGCAGGGCAGCGTATATGCCACGCAGCTGAAGAAACTGGTAGCTGAAAAGAAAATACCCGTCAAACTGATTGATGATGCCGTGTACCGCGTGCTGGAAGCCAAATATAAACTGGGCCTGTTTCAGGACCCGTACCGTTATTGTGATACCCTGCGTGCCGCAAGGGTAATTATGCAGCCGGAACATTTGCACGTTGCCCGTGAAACCGCGCAGAAATCAATTGTTCTGTTAAAGAACGAAGGGCCGGTATTACCCCTGAAGCAAAGTGCTAAAGTGGCACTCATCGGCCCGCTGGGAGATGCGCAGCGGGATATGATCGGAAACTGGTCTGCCGCCGGGGATTATAAGAAATCCGTCACCTTACTGCAGGGGCTGAAAGCAGCCGGTGTTGCAGTAACATACGCACAGGGTGCACAGGTAACCAGTGATGCACAACTGATGGGGAAGCTGGGATTGCAGACGGGAGATGAAGATGCCATGCTGAAGGAAGCACTGGATGCAGCCCGTGGGGCAGATGTGGTCGTAATGGCTTTGGGAGAATCGCAGGGGATGAGCGGAGAAGCCGCCAGCAGATCGGATATCGGAATCCCTGCTTCGCAGAAGCGCTTGCTGGAAGCAGTAATGCAAACGGGCAAACCTGTGGTGCTAACTCTTTTTAATGGCAGACCGCTTACGCTGGAATGGGAAAACGCACATGTACCCGCTATCCTCGTCACCTGGTTTGGTGGTACGCAGGCAGGGCATGCCATTACGGATGTGCTGTTAGGAAAATTCAATCCATCGGGTAAGCTTACGATGACCTTCCCCCGGAATGTTGGGCAGATACCCATCTATTACAACCGGAAGAATACCGGCCGCCCCATGGATGCCAACAATAAATATACCTCCAAATACCTCGATGTGGCCAACGATCCATTGTTCCCCTTTGGCTATGGACTCAGCTACACCACATTCGAATATGGGCCCCTGCAGCTCAGTGCAAATACACTGGCTATGAATGGTGCCCTCCGCGCCACGGTAACGGTTACCAATACCGGCGGGTACGATGGCTATGAAACGGTGCAGCTCTACCTGCGCGATGTTACGGCCAGCGTAAACCGGCCACTGCAGGAGTTGCGCGGCTTCAAAAAGATATTCCTGAAAAAGGGGGAGAAACAGGAAGTACGCTTCGATATCACTGCTGCAGACCTCAGATTCTACGACCGCAATATGCGTTATGTAGCCGAGCCTGGCGAATTTCGCTTACAGGCAGGTCCCAACAGCCGCGATGTGCAGGAGGTGAAGTTTGAGCTGAAGCCCTGATCAGTACAGGAGCTTACGCAGCAGGTCGGGCTGTACGATGCGGATACGGGTGCCCTGCATCTCGATCAGCTTTTCCGATTTAAAATCACTGAGCGTGCGGATGAGGGATTCGGTAGCCGTTCCTACAAAGCGTGCAATATCATCGCGCGACAGTTCGATGAGGGCATCGGGCTGTTGTTCGAGATGCAGCTTATCATGGATGGCGAGGAGGCCGTTGGCCACACGCTTCCGTAAAGAGTCGTACGCGAGCTGGAGCAGCCGGTCTTCTTTTTCCTTTACTTCCATGGCGATGCGCTTGATGAAAGTGCGTGCCACGCTGATATCGTTCATCAGTTGTTCGAGGAATACTTCTTTGGGGATCTGTACCAGCTCCGTCTGGTCTAGGGCCTCGGCGTTTTCTTCATACACATGATCTTCCAGCAGGGGTACATAGCCGAAGTAATCACCGGTTCCAAAGAGGTTGGTGATGTATTCCTTTCCATCATCGTTCAGGCGGAAGGCCTTCACTTTGCCGCTTTTCACGTAGTATAAGAATTGCGGGTGTTTGCCTTCGCGGTAAACGGATTGCTTCTTTGCATAAGGCGCCACGTCGTAACTGTCCAGATCGAGCTGCAGAAGGCCGGAAGCCTGCCAGTCCTGCAGCATGGTGCCGATGGATTGTGTTCTGGCAGCGGCGAACTTTTCCTGGAGGAACTGCTGCTTTTTCAGGCGCGTTTCAATGGCGGTGAGCAGCTCCACATCTTCGAACGGTTTGGTGATATAATCATCTGCCCCCATTTCCATGCCTTTGCGCCAGTCGCTCCTGTCGGTTTTAGCAGTTACGAAGATGAACGGGATATGTTCCGTTTCTGGGTACTTACGGAGCATATGCAGCACGCCGTAGCCGTCCAGCTCGGGCATCATGATATCGCAGATGATGAGGTTGGGGCGATGTTCACGGGCCATTTCAACGGCCTGTTTACCGTTTTCGGCTTCAAGTGCCCTGTATCCTGCGAGCGTGAGAATTTCCGCTACGTTTTCCCGGATGCCGGGGTGATCGTCTACTACCAGAATCGTCGCTATCATGTGGAAGGAAGGTTTGGAAAATTGATGGAAATAGTGGTGCCTTTGTTAAGTTCGCTCGTTACGCCGATCTCGCCATGCAGCATGTCTACATACCTTTTTACGATATGCAGGCCCAGGCCGGTACCCTGAATGTTGGTCACGTTACGGGCGCGGAAGAAGCTGCTGAACAGATACGCTTTATCTTCTTCCGGGATCCCCATACCCTGATCGGCCACTTCGGCCCATATCTGCCCGTTCTGTTCCCACAGCTTCCAGCCGATGGAGGTGCCTGCGGGGGAGAACTTAATGGCGTTGGTAAGGAGGTTTACGAAAATATGTTTGAGCAATCGCTTGTCGGATATCACCTGGAGGTCGGCCTGCACATCGGGCTGCAGGATCTGCCCGGGTTTAAGAAGGCCCTGTACTTCGTCAGCGGTTTCCAGTGCAAAGGCCGGGAGAGAAATCACTTCCGGGTGAACATGCACTTTGCCTTCCTCGATACGGCCCAATGAAAGCGTGTCTTCCAGCAGCTCGTTGAGGTGGATGACCGATTCCCTGATCTTTCCCACGTGCTTTTCGCGGCGGGGCTGCTCATCAGTATTAGGATATTTGGCAATAAGGGCTGCGGAGGAAAGGATGGCGCTTAGCGGAGTGCGGAACTCGTGAGAGGCCATTGATACGAAGCGGGATTTGATCTCGTTCAGTTCTTTTTCCTTTTCCAGTGCATCTTTCAGCTCTGCCTGTGAAGATGCGAGGTGAGAAAGGGCCAGTTCCAGATTGGCGGTTCTTTTCTCTACTTCCTTTTCGAGTGCCTGATTCAGCTCCTGCATGGTACGGTACAGCCGTTTCAGGAACAGCACGAGCATAGTGGAGCTGATAACGAGGATGAGGGAAAAGAAGTGCTCGATAAATACTTCCGCCAGGTTGGGGTTTTTATGCGGGAGGCATGCGATCACCACTACCAGTACGGTACAGGCGATGCCCATAATCCGGGTGGGTGCGTCTTTCTTGATGAAGATGGTGAGCAGGATGGCGGTGATAAGCCCTCCGTCGAAGAAGTTGTAATCGGGCCGCCAAACCAGCAGGCAAGCGGTCACCAGCATGATGAAGATCGAGATGATGAGCGTCTGCCGTTGGCCGAAGTGAAACATGTGGATTACTTACGTTAACTGCAAAGATAACATTTAAGGGTCTATTGACAGGCCGGCATGACGAAAGTCACTATTTTTCGTCCGATTTGGGAATGGCAGGCGAATTGCCATCCCGGTACGCCTGATAGGCTGGCGACATGATCTCCTGCCCTGCATTATGGAAAGTGTCCAGTATGTTCTTATATAGTTCGGAATACAGTACTGCCATGCGCTCCGGGTTCCGCGTATATGCGTTGATCTGGTAATTGACATAATAATCGCTCAGGGCCGTTTGCAATACAAAAGGCTTAGGCTCCTGCAGCAACCCTTCCGTTTTGGACGCCGCTTCCAGCAAAAGCGCATGCACTTTAGGCCAGGGGGTATCATATCCGATCGTCACTTCCACATGAAGGATCAGCCCTGGCTCCTGCGCGCAGGAGGAGTAATTGACGGTTCTGCCACCGAGAATTACGGCATTAGGAATGGTTACATCTTCGTTTTTGATAGTGCGGATGCGCGTTACCAGCAGGGTTTTCTCAATCACATCGCCCGTTACATCCCCTACCTGTATCCTTTCACCGACCTTAAACGGCCGCATATAGGTGATAACGATCCCCGCCACCATATTGGCAATGGCTGAGGATGAACCGATGGAAATCAGCAGGCCGAGAAATACCGATACTCCCTGAAATACCCTGGAACCCGATCCCGGTAAATACGGATAAATAGCCACGAACATAAAAAGGTACAGCAGCACTTTCACGATGTTGTAAGTGGGTCTTGCCCAATCCGGGTAAAAGCCCCTGATCTGAAGTACGCCCCTTTCTATCTCGCCCGCCATGAATTTCACCAGTTTGATAATGTAACGGGTGAACAGGTAGATAACGAGGATGGTGAGCAGGTTGGGAATGTATCCTACAATATTGCGGATGATATCTTTCAGTGGATCGAGTACGTAGGTGAGCAGCCTGTCGGCCAGCTTTTCGGTCCAGGGGAATATGCCGAATAGTACGGGTAGTGTGAAGTAAACGATGATAAGGAGCGCCGCCAGCCGGATAATGGCAACTGTTTTAAGCCATAGCCCGCGCACACGGTCGCCCGAGAGGAGTGTGTAATTATTGACCACAAAGGGTTTGTAGGTACGGCGTGCATACCGGTATTTAATGCGGCGGTACAATTTATTGAGCAGCCAGATGATGACGAGCAGCCCTGCCAGTACTGCCAGTGCTTCGGCGGCAAAAAGCAACACCTGCCGGAAGCTGGAAAAGGATTGCAGTTCACCGGTTTTCTCTTTGATGACGGTCAGATAATTGCTGGCTAGCATGCCCCTGTCGAGGTCGGTGAAGTCGGCATCGCGGGAAGTGATGGTCATGATCACCTGCCCTTTATACATGATACGGGAGGCCGCTGTGTCTTCTGCCAGCAGCATTGAATCCGGGCGGAAATCGCGCTGGTTGTAAACAGCGTTTAGCCTGTTACTGATTAGGTCAGCCCTTTCCTGCAGGTGCAGATTGTGCGGAGCTGTATGCAGCACAAATAAAGTATCTCCCTGAAACAGTACAGGGGCGGAGGGGAGGCTGTCCTGACCTGTAGACCGTAGTCCGGTCAGCAGGCACAGGACGAGCCAAACTATTTTCCAGTGGTGCATACAAACATGGGTTTGTATGTAATTTAACGAATTGCCGCTAAATCAGAGCGTTATGGCAGAGGTGGTAGTTTCCGCATATAATACCCAATCGAACCGCTCCTGCAATTTTACCGGTAGCAGCGTAAACTGATGTTCAGAAGCATATACGCCTACCGTACGCATTCTGCCAAAGAGGTTGGCCTTCTTCAGCGGGAGCAGGAACAGGGGAACTTTGAATTGTTGCAGCTGTGCATCTACAGAGCCGGGAAGCGGAGGAATAATGCGATGGCCACTATCGGGATCGCTTCGCATATCTGCCTGCGCACGATAAGTACCTGAACCGGTAAGCATAGCGATGTTGATATATTGTTTACCAAAAGTTTCCCGCAGGTGAGCGCCCATGGGTTTGAAAACAATCATGGAGTCTGCGTAGTAGTTGCCAAGGTGAGAATTATGTGCCCACAGCATCATCTTTTCCCCTTTGTATTTTTCCCTTATCCACTGCACGTTACTTGCCATCATGGAATCGCGGGTGTTCATGGATCTCGCCCAATCACCTTCCTGCGCCAGGAATTCAACAGAGGCAGCACGGATGTTATCGAGGTAGAACCTGGCCAATTGCCATTGTTCTGCCGGAACACTGTCCGGCTTTTGCGGAAAAGCATGCGCAATACTGTCTGCGATCCTGATGAGGGGGATCATAGCCTGAGAGAAGGATACGGATGTATCCGCACTATATTCCAGCAGCGGGTTGAAACAGTGAAGAGCATAGCGGGATGAGATTTCGGTAAGCCCCTGATGGAAGTAATGCATCTGCTGGCAGTCGAACCCTGTGAAGCGGAGTTTTTTATCATGGGCCAGATTGTACTTACGCATCCAGTATACGAGATCAGCCAGTTCCTGTACCTGGTATACTTTATGGAAATGCTCGCGGATAATGGCGACGGGGTTGCCGGTGCCGGTTTCGAGGTATTGCTGGATGAGGGCGGCGCCATACGGACTGTCTTCCATCGCGAAAACGGTGTACCCCATTTCTTCTGCGAGGAAGCGGAAGAGGCGGTGCTTCATCCGGAAAAATTCCCGGGAGCCGTGCGTGCCTTCGCCGGCACCGATCACTGTGGCGGAGGAGAGGGATGCTTTTAGCGGAAGGAGGTCAGCATAGGCAGTAACAGGATCGGTGCTTTGAAGGCGGTAAGGATGCTGGGCCATAGTGCCTGTATTCAGACAAAGGAGTGCCAGTAACGGCATGCAGATGCGTTTCATGTTGTATGGATTATTGATGTAGGATCGGATCAGATACCGCGCAGCTCGCGGAAGAGGGCGGTCTGGCGGCGGCTAACGGGCACGGCGGAACCGTCTGTCAGCTCCAGCTGTAACAGTTGTGAAGGCAGGAGTGAAACAGATTGTACATGCTGCAGGTTCACGATGTGGCGGCGGCTGGCACGGAAAAAGAATTGCGGGTCCAGCTTCTGCTCCAGTGATTGCAGGCTGCGGGGCAATAAAGGCGCATGCTTCCCGAAGCGGAGGCGCACATAATCATCCGCGGCTTCCAGCAGCCGGATATCTGCCAGGGGTACAAACCAGCAACGGTCACCGTCTTTCACGAAGATCTTTTCATGAATAGGGAAGTAGGATGCCGCAGGAGCTGCGGGTATTGCAGCCGGGATGCGGGCCAGTGCTTCTTCCAGCCGTTTTTCAGTTACCGGCTTCAGCAGGTAGTCGAGCGCGTTGATCTCAAATGCCTGAATGGCGTAGGCATCGTAGGCAGTGGTGAAAATAACATGGGGGGCGGTTGCCAGCCGTTCCAGTAAATCGAATCCATTGCCTTCCGGCATTTCTATATCGAGGAAAAGGAGCTGCGGATGAAGGCGCCCGATCATCTCTTCCGCCTCCCGGATATTGGTGGCTTCCCCTGCAATGGTTATCTGCGGAAATGCTTTGAGTACGCCGCGGAGATCGCTGCGGGCCAGCCTTTCATCGTCTATGATCAATGCCTGTATCATGCTGCGGGTAATTTAACCGTGGCACGCACGGTAGTGTCGGAAACATTGGAGATGCGGAAAGATGCTTTTTCTCCATAAAGCAGGGCAAGCCTTTTGAGTGTGCCGCTGATGCCGAAGCCATCATCAGAACCCGGCTCCGTAAGCTGCCCCGTATTATCGACCTGAATAATGAAATGATTGCCTTTGGTAGCGGCAGAAATATGGATGGTGCCGCCGGAAGTGCGTTTGGATACACCGTGCTTGATGGCGTTTTCCACGAGTGTCTGCAACAGCATGGGTGGCATGGACTGCTTCTCCGAAACGGGACCTATCGAATATTCCACCAGCAGCCTTTCTTCAAACCGGATATTTTCAATGGCGAGGTAATGCTTCACTACTTCCAGTTCTTTATCGAATGCGATGAGCTGCTGCCTTTCAGAAAGCATAGCGCTGCGGAGTACTTCTGCCAGTTCGCCCACCGCCCGTTGTGCCCGTTCCGGATTTTCTGCTATCAGGCTGCGGATGCTGCTGAGGGAGTTAAAAAGGAAGTGCGGATTGAGGCGGGTTTTCAGATTGTCCAGTTCGGCCTGCTTCAGCCGGTTCTCTCTTTCCAGCTCCTGCCTTTTTATCCGGCCCTGCGCCAGCGCGAAATAGATAGCCACCCATACCCACACCAGCAGGTGCCACAGAAAGAGGATAACGATAAATACAATTACCAGCTGAGCATTGGTGGAAAGGCCGTCTCTGTCTTTCAGTCCGGAGGTGGAAAAACTTTTCCATCCGCCTGCTTCCCAGATAGTGAGGATGCCCATGTTCACCACCATCAGTATCGATGTACACACTACTGCCAGCCAAAGCCGGGGGAATACTGCACCAAAGCGCATACCCTCGAGGCCCTGTTTTCGGATAAAAAGATGCAGCAGGTGCGTGCAAAGTACCCCGTTGGCGATGTGGAAATAATAATCGTAATCGATAAATACATCGCTCCGCAGTCCAAAGCCATCTATCCGCAGATTGCTCCACAGGTAGGTGAAGATGGCCCAGCCAAGGATCTGGGTAATCCAATATCGGTAATGCATTTTCATGGAATCAAAACTAGTCCTTAAAGGGTAAGGTAAGAAATTCAATCAGCCGGATGGTGGAAATAGCCGGTGAGTGGGGGGAGGGTCCTGTAATAAAAAGAGCGTCCCGGAACCGGGACGCTCTCAGGTATGGTCAGTTTTTATCAGCGGATGGAATATACAGCCCCTTTCGCGGTAGGGAACGAGGTTTGCGCTGCGGTTTGCCGTGCTTTATACACGGCCACGCCTTTGGCATTGTAAACCGATTTGCCGGCAGGTACTACCACTGCGCAGAGACCGCCTTTGAGGGAACGGATCTTCGCGGTAGCAATAGCCCCATTTTTCCAGTCCATATCCACCGCAAAGCCACCGCGTGCCCTAAGCCCTTTCACACTGCCCTGCTGCCATCCGGCTTCGGTGGGGAGGGCAGGAAGGAAGCGGATAACGGTGGAGTCACCATGACTCTGCAGCAGCATCTCTGCCACGCCGGAGGTGAAACCAAAGTTGCCATCGATCTGGAAGGGAGGATGCGCACAGAAAAGGTTGGGGTAAGATCCGCCTCCGCGTGCATTGGCAGGATCTACAGGGCGCAGCAGCTTGTGGATCAGCCCAAGGGCATGATCGCCATCCTGCAGGCGCGCCCAGAAATTGATCTTCCACGCGAGCGACCATCCGGTACCATCATCTCCACGCTGGCGGAGCGTTTCGCGCATGGCGGCAGCCAGCCCGGGCGTTTTCCACGGAGTGATTTCATCATAAGGATGCAATGCATATGCGTGGGAAACGTGGCGGTGGTGAGGCTCGTTATCTTTCCAGTCGTGCAGCCACTCATTGATATCCCCGTTTTTACCGATCTGGTTAGGTGCCAGCTGCGCACGCACACTGTCCATCTCCATACGCCAGCTAGCGTCGGTATTCAGGATGCGCGATGCTTCGATGGATGCTCCGAAAAGTTCACGGCAGATCTGCATGTCGATGGAAGGTCCCATGGCCGTGCTGGCACGGGTGCCGTCGGGCATGATGAAGCTGTGCTCGGGAGAGTTGGAGGGGGCTGTTACCAGCCAGCCGTGCTCCGGCTCGCGGATGAGAATGGCGCGCAGGAAGTCAGACGAGCCTTTCAGTACCGGATAATATTCGCGGAGGAAAGCCGTATCGCGCGTGAAGCGGAAATGCTCCCATATGTGTTCACAAAGCCATGCACCACCGGTGAGGGTAGATCCCCAGTCGGCCCCTTCGCCGGGCGATGTAAAGCCCCAGGGGTTAGCGATCACATGCGCCACCCATCCGGGGGCGTTGTAATAGGCTTTAGCGGTGCGGGTACCTTCGTTAGACAGCAGGCGGATGTAGCGGTGAAGCGGTTCGGCGAGTTCATCGAGTCCTGTGATGGGCGCCAGCCAGTAGTTCATCTGGAGGTTGATGTCGATATGATAATCTCCATTCCAGGGAGTTTGGTACTCCGGTGCCCAGAGTCCCTGCAGGTTGGCGGGGAGGAAGCCGGGGCGCGATGAGCCGATGAGCAGGTAGCGGCCATAGTTATAATACAACACAGGCAGCTGCGGATCAGGCGTACCATCATAATAGCGGCGGAGCCTTTCCGGAGTAGTGAGCGTGTTAGCAGTGGTGGAATTAGCCGCCAGCGTAAAGGTGCTGCGGTTATAATAAGCCTGATGTGCCTGCTGCTGTGCCTTGCGGAGGGCGTCGTACGATTTGCCCTTCACTCCATTGAGGCGTGCAAGCACAACGGGTAATGGGGCCTCACCGCGCTGGCGGAAGTCGATATTATTATAATCGGTAGCTGCCGAAAAGTAGAGTGTAACGGCATCAGCATTTTCAATGGTGATCCCTTCCGCATTAGCGGTGGTACGGCCACCGGTGAGCTGAGCGGAAAGTGCTCCGGCAAAGCGCATACCCGGTTCGTTTTCGTTGTTGAGCTGGCCTTCCATAATGAGGAATCCGTTTTCTGTACGGGTAGCAGCTTTCTCACGGCGGGAGAGGGCGGCGGTGAAGGATACAGTGCCCTTTTTATTTGAAGTAATGCGCACGGCCAGTACATTAGCGGGAGCGCTTATCCATGCTTCCTGCGTGTAGGTAACCCCGTTACGCTGCCAGGTGGTACGTGCTGCGGCGGTGGAGAGGTCGAGTGTACGGCGGTAAGCACTGAAAGGGGCGGTGGTATCTTTCCATTGCAGGGTGAGGTCGCCAAATGTCTGATAACAGCCAAAGGGAACGTTGGCGCCGTTACCATGCCCCGAGCCTTTGCCTTTGCAGATGAAGTACTGCTGCAGGAGCGTTTGTGCTTCCTTGTTACGCCCCGCGAGGAGTGATTCGCGGATACGGGGGAGGATGCGGTAGGCGGTGTCGTTATCTGATTCCTGTGGACCGCCAGACCATAAGCTGATCTCATTGAGAGAAATACGGTCGCGCACGGGGCCGCCATATATCAGGGCGCCGAGGGTGCCGTTCCCCAGTGGTAGGGCTTCCTGGTAATAATTGGCGGGCTTATCGAAGTAAAGCGTCTGATCCGGCCGTTGCTGGGCGGATGCGGTAATGGATAAGGCCATCAGGGCCGGGAGTAGCACGTGGTTCATATGTTTAAATATAGCCGGATTACCTTTAAAATGCTAGCGGGTGGTAAAGCAGCAACGGGAAAAGATAAAATGGCATCAACCGTCAGGAATGGCGGCTTCTTCGTAAATTACCGGATGCGTGTTTATCTCCCTTTATTGTGGGTACTTGTTTCCTGTCACAATAACACCCCCAAAAAACAGATCCCTGATATTTCATACGTTGCGGTTGCCGATTACCGATACCTGGCACCATGCGGCAACCCGGCATACAGTGATACACTGGTGGCAGGCAGAGGGCGTGGTGAGTTCAACGTGTTTGTGTTAAAGGACAGTTCGGAGGTGAACAATTGCATTGCACCAGCTCATCCTGTTTTACGGAAGCAGGCATTCCCCATGCGATACGGGAAAGATTTTTTGTTGGCGGTAGAGGTAAAAGATGCGCCAGGTTGGGGGATGGATGTTAAGGTGGCGAGGAGTGAAGGAGGGATGTTGGAGCTGAGGCTTGTGCCGGTGCGGCAGGATAGTGGAAAAGTGATGACGCAGTATATCTGGCATTTTGCGGCGGATGAGAAACAGGTGGTGAAGCTGTTGGGAGACAACAGGCGGTTTGCCTATGCAAAAGGGCCCGCCTGGCAACCGGGTAAGGATTGGCAGGAAGAGGAATGGGCACAGGAAAAGTGACAGCGGTGAGGGAAGGGGCAGGTGACTGAAAAGAAACCTGCATTGTCTAAGCATCTAAGTAGATCGTTTGATCTTAACCGCGTTGTAAATAAAACGATGTATCGCAGGACAGGCGCCATCTCTCAGGAAAAATTGCAGGCCGGTAACTGAAAAGAAACCCGCTCATGCAATTAATATTGGGGATAAGCTACTGCCGGATGTGTGAATTCGGATGTCAGACGGAGTAGTCAAAACGACAAAAAGCTATTTTGTTGCCGTGGTATGAATACGGCAACAAAATAGCTTTAAGCGATGCACACAAGAGTTAATTGGTTGTTAACCGGCGCATTGGTGATGATAAAATAATGCTAACTCGTTTGTGTGAAAATGAGCAGCAGCATGGGTACTGCCGCGGTAAGCCCGGCGAGCAGTTTGGTGAATTTGATATTGAATCCACCTTTTTCCCCATAATAATAGCTTTCCTTGTATCGGTCATATTCGATGGGAGCTCCCAGATCTTTCATGAGTTTAAGGAACTCGTACAAGGTACGTTCCGAGATCCGGAGGCGCTTGGCAAGCTGGGCTGGCTTGCCGGTCCCTTTAATACGGATCAGGTAATCGATGGTCTGTAGTCTTTCAAAATAACGCTTTGGCATGGATCAACAGGGGGTTTAAGCTAAATTGTAAATGTTGTTAACGAATGTGTCCTGGTACGGAATGGATACTTCACTGTGTCTGTGTCTTTGTCTTACATTGATAAAAAATTACATCATTCGCGGGTATTGGTTTAAAGGTTAACGAATATACAGTACTGCTTTGCTTTGATAGGATTCGTCCCTAAATTACGCCACATTCCTGCAATATTATGGCAGCGCAAGAACTATTTGAAAAGGCAACCTCATCTGAGAGGTTGCCTTTTTAACGGTTAACCTGGAGCGTGAATCATGCACCAATATTACATTACAGCCGTTTTCCTGCTTGTTAACGCCATGTTATAAATATGTCATATTTTGAATTTTATTAACAAATGAAATGGGTAGCCTCTGGGTAGCTTATCCACTGCCGCCCTCCTGCATCACCGCATCTCTGCTTCCCTCCCCTCATGCCAGCCCATCGCACCTCCCTGCGCCCCAACCGGAAGCGGTCCCGGAAATGCAAACTCTTTGCAGTGGCCCGTTGTAGCATTAAAAAACCGCCGGCAGATACAATGCCGACGGTCGTTTTGCTTAAAGTAAACCAGAGGCCCGGAGGCGTAAAACAATCAGTTTTATGGATCAGGTGGTAATTTTCTCCCCCAATGTTAATGGCGATTGAAAAATCGCTTTGTTAACGAGATGTTAATCAAATATGATTTATCAGGGAGTTGGGCTTTAACCCAACACTTGTTTTCCCATTAAAAAGAGGAGTCGTTTCGGGAAAAAATTATCTCAATATGCATCCATTCCATGCATCTTGTCACTTTATACCCCCTCCATCCCCTAAAATTCCACGCTCATTTCAGATTTACCCATTCCCGGCCAATAAACTACCATTTTCCACCCCGCAGGCAAACTAACTTGCCATCCTCATTCAAAATCAAACGCTAATCATGAAACGATCATTGATCCTGGCCGCCTTCTGCGCCCTCTGCCTTTCCACCGCAGCTCAGGAAAAACGCATCTTCAACGAAACTCCTGCCCAAAAAGAAAAACGCCTCGCATGGTGGACCAACGACCGGTTCGGTATGTTCATTCACTGGGGCATCTACGCACTCCCCGCACGGCACGAATGGGTGCAGAACCGCGAACAGATCTCCGACTCCGCCTACCGGAAATACTTCGACCTCTTCAACCCGGACCTTTACAACCCGCGCGAATGGGCCCGCCAGGCCAAAGCCGCAGGCATGAAGTATGCCGTTATCACCACCAAACACCACGATGGCTTCTGCCTCTTCGATTCCAAATACACCGATTATAAATCCACCAACACCCCCGCAAAAAGAGACCTCATCCGCGAATGGGTAGATGCGTTCCGCGCCGAAGGACTAAAAATCGGATTCTATTATTCCCTAATCGACTGGCACCATCCCGATTTTACCATCGATAACACCCACGCCCAACGCCCGCACAATCCGGAAGATTATGAAAAGCTCAACAAAGGCCGCGATATGAATAAGTACCGCACCTTTATGCACAACCAGGTGCGTGAGCTGCTCTCCAATTACGGTAAAGTGGATATGCTCTGGCTCGATTTTTCATACCCCGGCAAAAATGGCAAAGGGCAGGAAGACTGGAACTCCCTCGATCTCATCAAAATGGTACGCAAACTGCAGCCCGCCATCATCGTGAACGACCGGATGGATCTGAAAGAATATGCTGACGGAGGCGATTTTGTAACACCCGAGCAATTCAAGGTATCTGCATGGCCCACTCATAACGGCCAGCGCGTACCCTGGGAAACCTGCCAGACCTTCTCCGGATCCTGGGGGTACTACCGCGACGAAAACACCTGGAAAGACAATAAGCAGCTGCTCGTACTCCTTATCGAATCCGTGAGCAAAGGCGGCAACGTACTCCTGAACGTGGGGCCTACCGCCCGTGGTAAATTTGATCCCCGCGCGCAAAAGGCACTTGCCGGCATGGGAGAATGGATGGAACTGCATGGCCGCAGCATTTACGGTTGTACCCAGGCTCCTGACGAATTCGCACGGCCTGATCACAGCCTCATCACTTACAACCCAACCACCAAACGCCTCTACATCCACCTGCTCGATTACCCCCTGCAAAACTTCACCCTGCCCGGCTATAAAGGCAAAGTGAAATACGCCCAGTTCCTGCACGATGGTTCCGAGATCAAATTCAGCGCCCCCGCCGGCCACTGGATCAAGAACGAAGTTGGCGCCAACGATCTTAACCTGAGCCTTCCCGTCATCAAACCCGGTGTGGAAATCCCCGTGATTGAACTCATCCTGGCAGATTAACCGGCTATTCATACACCAATAGTCATGGAAAAGGCAGGATTCTTCCGGTTTTAATGGCCTTTTGAAGCCACGTAAAGCCCCGGAAGTGTGTCATTGAAATGTCAGATGTCTTACCCATGTCCTACCCATGACTTACCCATGAGCTACGGATGTCTTACCCTAATAAAGGGGTAAGACATCCGTAGCTCATCTTTAGTTCATGTATAACATAAACATGATTGTTGTGCAAGGTTGCTTTCGGTTAATTACGGGGTTTCGCAGCTTCTGCTATCTTTATTCCCTGAATCAGGGTAAAAACCAACTCAAATGATTAAAAAAATCGCATGCATCCTGCTGCTGGCAGTAGCAGGAATTGGGGTAGCCAGTTTCCTCCCTGCGGAGCCGCCTCCGCTGGCCAAACCGAATGTTATCATCATTTTCATGGACGATATGGGTTATGGGGACCCCTCGTGCTACGGTGGCGGGCCATATGCCACCCCTCACCTGGACAGGATGGCTGCCCGGGGTATGCGTTTCACCCATTTCTATGCGGCACAGGCAGTATGCTCCGCCTCGCGGGCGGGCCTGCTTACAGGCTGTTACCCTAACAGGATCGGGATTCACAATGCCCTTAACCCAAATGCCAAAATAGCGCTGAACGGAGAAGAGGAAACGATTGCGGAGATTTTGAAGGATCAGGGATACAAAACGGGTATGGTGGGCAAATGGCACCTCGGCGCCAAAGTGCCTTTCCTGCCATTACAGCATGGATTCGATGAATATCTGGGCCTGCCTTATTCCAATGATATGTGGCCGGTGCATTACGATGGCAAGCCTTATCCAGACACGTCGAAGGTATGGCGCGCCCAGTACCCGCCACTGCCACTCATCGAAGGCAACGAAACACGCCGCATCATACGCAACCTCGATGATCAGGCGGAACTTACCGGTATTTATACCAACCGGGCCTGCGAGTTTATCCGCAAAAACAAGAAATCTCCCTTCTTCCTCTATATGGCACACAGCATGCCGCATGTACCCATTGCGGTATCCAAAGCTTACCGTGGCAAAAGCGGTGCAGGGCTTTTCGGAGATCTGATGACGGAGCTGGATGCTTCAGTGGGTAAGGTCCTCGAAACACTCAAAGAAAACGGACTGGATAAAAATACCCTCGTGATCTTCACCAGTGATAACGGTCCCTGGCTGAATTACGGCAACCATGCCGGCAATACCGCCGGGCTTCGCGAAGGCAAAGGCTCCACCTGGGAAGGCGGGCAGCGTGTGCCGTGTATCATGCAGTGGCCCGGACAAATACCTGCCGGCATCGTTTGCAATAAAGTGGCTGCAGCCATTGACGTTTTGCCTACCGTAGCCGCCATTTGCGGTGCCAAACTGCCCACAAAGAAAATTGACGGACTTAGCATATTGCCATTGCTCAAAGGTGATCCCGCCGCTAATCCGCGCGATCATTTCGTGTATTACTACAATGTCAATAACCTGGAGGCAGTACGCAAAGGACATTACAAACTGGTATTCCCCCATAAAGGCCGTACTTACCGATTACACATACCCGGCTACGACGGCTTCCCCGGCTCCGCGCCGGATGTGGAGGTGCCTGCAGCATTGTACGACCTGAGCATTGATCCGGGAGAAACTACGGATGTCAGTAAAGTATTCCCCGAAGTGGTAAGAGATATCGAAGCCATTGCAGATAATTACCGCCAGACCCTTGGCGATGAGCTGCGCAAAATTCCCGGCACGGAACGCCGTCCGGCCGGTAAAGTTCAGCAGTAATACGATCAAACTAATTTGCATTGCCCTCCCGGTTGTATTGCCGGGAGGGCTTTTTCATGGCTGTTAGGGCCGTAATCGCAGATAACGCCCGGCTGTATTGAACTTTCAAAGGTGGCAGATGTTAATGTATATGTAGTTGCAGCTGTCCTTTTTCTCCCTCTGCCCCGCCTGTTTACCCTCTTCCTTACCATCCATTTTCTGACATTCTAAACACGTTGATGTATGAAACCAGGCTTACTCAAGTATGTCGCGGTACTGTTGCTGTTCCTTTGCACGGGGCTGGCGCAGGCCGGGCCGCCCGCAGATCCGGTGAAGGGTACGGTGCGGGATAAGGAAGGCAATCCGCTGCCGGGCGTTACCATTCAGATCAAAGGTACTAACCAGGGTACTGTAACCCAGCCCGATGGTACGTATACCCTCAATGTAACCGATCCCAATGCCATATTGGTATTTTCCTACATCGGGTACACCCCGCAGGAAGTGCAGCTGGCCGGCCGTGCCGTAGTGGATCTGGTACTGGAATCTTCCGCCAGTGAACTGAACCAGGTAGTTGTGATAGGATATGGTACCCGCCGCAAGCGCGATCTCACAGGGTCTGTAGGAAGTATAAGTGGCGATGCTATTGCCGCACAACCCGTGAATACTGCCACGCAGGGCGTACAGGGTAAACTGGCCGGGGTACAGATCATCAGTTCCGGCGCTCCCGGTTCGCAACCGCAGGTGCGTGTACGCGGTACAGGTAGTATGCTCGCCGGCGCAGAACCACTGTATGTGGTAGATGGTGTACTGACGAATGATATCCGGAATATTAATACGACAGACATCCTGACGATGGATGTATTGAAAGATGCTTCCGCATCCGCCATCTACGGTGTGCGGGCCGCCAACGGCGTCATCATCATCACCACCAAACGCGGGCGTGTGGGTAAAATGGAAGTAAGTTACAACATGTCTGTAGGCTGGCGCGAAGTGGCCAGCCTGGTGAAAATGGCTAACAGCGCCCAGTATACGGATTACCTGAAAGATGCGGGCCCCAACGTTACCATTCCGTCTTACAATGCTGACAGCGACTGGTACGATGCACTGCTCCGCAAAGGAATGCAGCAAACGCACAACGTTTCCCTTTCCGGCGGTACCGAAAAATTCCTGTATTATTTCAACGTAGGTTACCTCACCGATGAAGGTATTGTGCAGAGTAATAAATACGACCGCTTCACCATCCGTTCCAACAACGAATGGAACATTGCCAGCAATCTGAAATTTGTAGCGCAGGTTTCCTATATGCACAACACCACGCAGAACGTAAACCTCGCGGAAGTATATAATAACACCTACCGCGCAGCGCCTGTTATCCCTATCACCCGCGATGGCAAATATGGCAACACCTCCGCGTTTCAGAACGTGGGCAACCCCATTCTTTCGATCGATAAGGTGAATGACCGGTATAAGGAAAACCGGTTGCAGGGAACGGGTTACCTGGAATACAGTCCGTGGGAGTTTATTAAACTGCGCAGCAGTATGAGCGCTAACCAGGGCTTCCAGAACCGGCGGCGTTACAACGTAGCGTTCCTCAACAACGAATCCACTTTCCTGGTGGCGGGTGGTAATCAGCAGCGGCCCGAAAGCCAGCTCACGATGGTGAAGGAAGAAGGCACGGAATGGATATGGGATAACACGGTAACCTTCCAGAAGAAGTTCGGCCGGCATGATCTCACAGTGCTGGCAGGCTTCACCTCGCAGGAGTATCAGGGCAATTACCTCGAAGGCCTGCGGCGCAATGTGCCTAACAGCCCGGATCTGTGGTACCTCATTGCCGGTGACCCCAACACATCCACCAATACTGCAGATGGCGACAAGTACGCCCGCCGCTCCTGGCTGGGCCGTATCAATTATAGTTATGCAGACAAGTATCTGCTGACGGCATCTTTCCGTAACGATGCTTCGTCCCGCTTCCCGTCAGATAACCGCAATGGTTACTTCCCCGCGGTAGGTGCAGGCTGGGTTATTTCCGAAGAGCCGTGGATGCCGAAAGGCGGTGCGCTGAGCTTCCTGAAACTGCGAGGCAGCTGGGGCCGTATTGGTAACGATAACATCTCTTCCAACCTCTATATCCTCACGGCTAACTCAGGCTTACTCTACTTCTTCGGCGGTACACCCACACTGGGTACCAACCTTGCCGATATCAAAGACAGGAACCTGAAATGGGAAACCACGGAGGAATATGACTTCGGACTCGAATTCGCTTTCCTCGACAGCCGCCTGACCGGTGAAGTGAATTATTATAACAAGAAAACGAAAGATGCACTGGTAACCGTTAAGATCCCCGGACTGCTGGGAGATCCCGATAACGAATACACCACCAATGCTGGCTCTTTCGTAAACAAAGGATGGGAGTTTACAGTAGGCTGGAAGGATAACATCTCGGAAGATTTCAGTTACAACATCGGCGGTAACCTTACGCTGAATGACAATGAAGTAACCGGTCTCAACCAGGGCCAGCCCCTCTTCCGCGGCGGTGTGGGGCAGCAGGGTAATATTACCAAAACCGATAACGGGCAACCCATCGGCAGTTTCTTTGTACTGGATGCCATGGGCGTATTTCCTACGCAGGCTGCCATTGATGCCTATGTGAATAAGAACGGGCAGAAGATACAACCCAACGCCCAGCCCGGCGATCTGCAATACCGCGATGTAAATGACGACGGCTCCATCAATGATCTGGACCGCATCTACGCAGGCTCCTATCAGCCTAAATTCTACTACGGTATCAACGCGGGCCTCGCCTGCAAAGGGATCGATTTCAGTATGGACTTCTACGGCAATTCCGGGAATAAGATCTATAACGGGAAGAAGGCATTCCGCTATGAAGTAACGGATAATGTGGAGGCAAAGTATGCTGACAAGCGGTGGACCAGCACAAGACCTTCCACTACTGATCCACGGGTGCTGTATGGTAACACACCGGCTTCTACTTACTTCGTGGAATCGGGTAATTTCTTCCGGCTGAACAATGTAACACTTGGGTATACATTGCCTAAAAGGATACTGGATAATATCAAAATGGAAAAGATCCGTATTTACCTGACATCGCAGAACCTGTTTACCAGTAAGCGCTTCAGCGGTTTCAGTCCGGAAATGATTTCCAGTAATCCCAGGCAGGATGGCTTCCTCAGTCTGCAGAACAGCAGTAGTCCGCTTGAAGCCGGTATTGAATTAAGCCCATATCCCACAACGCGCACATTTGCGCTGGGTCTGAACATCACCTTCTAAAAACGGCGACATGAAAAAACTGAATTATATACCATTTGTGCTGATTGGCTCCCTCGTATTATATGCCGCCTGCGGAAAAAGCTTCCTCGACATTCCGCCGCAGGGAAGGGTAACGGAAGACGAGATCAGGACCAATCCCACCGCCTCCATCGATCTGGTGAACGGTGTGTATAACGTGATGTGGCTGGGCGGGTTTGGGCCTGATGTACACGGACTGCAGTTCATTACCCTTACCAGCATATCCAGCGACGATGCCGATAAAGGCAGCACTCCGCAGGATTATGAGCCGGCACTGCAGATAGACAATTTTACTTTCACACCCACCAACCCCATTGTTCAGAATTATTGGACGGGCTTGTACCAGGCCATTGCAAGGTGTAACCAGGCGCTGGATAAACTACCGCTGAGTCCGTTGGAGGCAGCAGAGAAAAACAGGCTGATAGGTGAAGTACGATTCCTGCGCGGATATTTCTACTTCAACCTCGTGAGAACATATGGCGGCGTGCCTAAACTGGATCGTGTGCCTACTCCTGACGAAGCAAATTCCGACGAATTCCAGACGCGGGCCACGGCCGATGTGATCTATGAACTCATCATCAGCGATCTGCAGTTTGCGGTGGATAATGTGCCGCTGAAAGGCGCCACACAGGTGGGGCGCGTTACCAAGGGCGCAGCGCAGATGTTGCTGGGGAAAGTATATCTCTATCGTAAAAACTGGCAGAAAGCCTTCGAGCTTTCACAGGCGGTGGTGAACTCGGGTTTGTACGACACCCTGTCTGCCTACGCCGATATCTGGCGGGCGAAAGGTGCCAACTCCATTGAATCGATCTTTGAAGTGCAAACCGGCACCAATGCCGCCTGTAACGCGGCAATAGAGCTGTATGCAAATTCGCAGGGGATAAGGGCAAGGAGGGGATGGTCCGATTTCGGATTCGGATTTAATAATCCCACTGCCGACCTCGCCGCAGCATATGAGCCTGGCGATAAACGGAAAGATGCCACTATCATCACGATACTGCCCAATGGGACCGTACTGTGGGACGGCTTCCGGGTACCCAGCCGCGATTCTGTGGAAAACGACCGGTATAGCTATAAAGCCTATCACAGCCGTACGCAGGAGCCTTACTGCGGCAGTCCTGACCGTACGCCGAAAAACCTTCGTGTACTGCGTTATGGTGAATTGCTCCTGCAATATGCAGAAGCCGCCAATGAAGCAGGGAACGGAGGGGAGGCACTTGCCAAGCTGAACATCGTTCGTAAAAGAGCAGGCCTGCCACCAGCCACCAGCGGCGGACAGGCAGACCTCCGGCAAAAGATCTGGAAAGAGAGAAGGGTAGAGCTGGCCATGGAGCACGACCGTTTCTGGGATCTGGTGCGTACCGGCCGTGCAGGCACCGTATTGCGGGCGCATGGCAAAGCATTCATGGATAACAGGAATGAGCTGTTCCCTATTCCACAAGAGCAGATCGTGTTGTCTAACAACCGTCTGAAACAAAACCCCGGTTATGATTGATACGCTCCGGCAATTTGCCATAACATGTGTTGCAATAATACTTTTGCCCATAGCTTTAATGGCGCAGCAAAAGAAAAAGATCCCCCGGCAACAGCTGGGGGATACTGCTTTGGTTACGCTCGTTCAACAGCGCACCTTTGATTACTTCTGGAAATTCGCGCATCCCGTATCGGGCCTTGCGCCGGAGCGAACCATTACGCCGGATACCGTAACCATTGGTGGTTCAGGGTTTGGAGTGATGGCCATTCTGGTGGGGATCGAAAGGAAGTTTATTACACGGGAAGAAGGGCTTGACAGAATGTTGAAGATTGTCAACTTCCTGCTTACGGCCGATCACTATCACGGCATATGGCCCCACTGGATGCATGGCGCTACGGGTAAAACCGTACCATTCGGCAGGCGCGATGACGGAGGCGATCTGGTTGAGTCTGCCTTTATGTGGCAGGGGTTATTGTGTGTGCGGCAGTACTTCGGCCGGGATGTTCCCAAAGAAAGGCAGCTGCGCGATAAGATAGGGTGGATGTGGAACGAAACAGAATGGAGCTGGTATACGCAGGGCGGGCAGGATGTGCTGTACTGGCACTGGTCGCCCAACCAGGGCTGGGCCATGAACCATCCCGTGCGGGGGTATAATGAATGCCTGATCGCCTATGTGCTGGCAGCATCATCTCCCACATATCCCATCACGCCAAAGGTGTATCATCAGGGATGGGCGGTGAATAACCATTTCCTGAACGGGCAGGAGTATTACGGGATCACCCTGCCGCTGGGGTTCCCTTATGGCGGACCGCTCTTCTTTGCGCATTATTCCTTCCTCGGCCTCGATCCGAGAGGATTGAAAGACCGGTATGCTGATTACTGGGAACAGAACCGTAATCATACCCTTATCAACCGGCAGTATTGTATCGATAATCCTAAGAAGTTTAAAGGATATGGTCCCGAATGCTGGGGCCTTACAGCAAGTGATAACCATGAGTTTTACAACGCACATAGTCCAACCAATGATCTTGGAGTGATTACGCCCTCGGCCGCACTCTCCTCTTTCCCCTACACTCCTGAATATTCCATGCAGGCCATGCGGCATTTCTATGATAAGCTGGGCGACCGGCTTTGGGGACCATTTGGGTTTTACGATGCCTTCAATGAAACGGAGAACTGGTTTGACTATCAATATCTTGCTATCGACCAGGGACCTATTGTAGTGATGCTTGAGAATTACCGCAGCGGGCTGTTGTGGCGGCTTTTCATGAGTTGTCCGGAGGTGAAAACGGGATTGAGGAAACTGGGTTTCAGTAGTCCTGCCCTGTAGAATGCGAATCCAATATCAGTATCCGTTAAAATAATGCTTTGTATCCTGCAACCGATTGCATAATTTCGGTACACGTTTACAGGATGGTTTAGAAGGTATGATTGCCCAGATGCCTGCAAACGTTTGCTTAAATAATTACACGTCGCCAACGATCAACTGAATAATTTTTTCTATATATGCCCTGCGAGGCACCGCGTTATGAAAAGTAGCATCATGTACTTTTCCGATCAGATCCAGTTTTCCGAGTAATTCACGGGTGGTATGGTTATGTTCCGTACCCCTGTGAATGTCGGGGCAGTGGAGCGCCGGTGCGGCAAATTAAAACAGGTAACATCAATATGAATGTAAGGATGAAAGGCTGGGTAGCCGGGTTGTTGTGTGTAGCCGCCACTCCGGTAATGGCACAGAAAGAGACACCGGCCGATCCGTTGCTGAAGCTCTGGTACCGCCAGCCTGCTGCCAACTGGAACGAGGCGCTGCCCGTGGGTAACGGGCGAATCGGGTCCATGGTATTTGGGTCGGTGGAAGAGGAGCAGCTGCAGCTGAACGAAGCTTTTTTATGGAGCGGCGGGCCGGGCGTGGGTAATAACCCCGATGCATATCATCAGCTGCCCGTAGTACGGCAGGCGTTGTGGAGCGGGGAATATCTCAGGGCAGATTCCATTAGCCGGTTAATGCTCGGGCCTTACTCTGCGAGGTATCTTACACTGGGCAGCCTGTTTCTTAAAACAGATCATGTTACGAATGCCACGGGCTATGAGCGTGCGTTGGACCTCAACACCGCCATGGCTACGGTTGCTTATACGGTAAATGGGGTACGGTTTACGCGGGAGATATTTGTGTCTTACCCCGATCAGGTGCTGGTGATCCGCTGGAAAAGCAGCCGCAAAGGTGCGATAAACTTTACGGCCGGTTTCCGGAACCCCATGCAGTCTGTTACCACTGCCAGGGCAAAAGATCACCTCGTGATGAAAGGGCAGTGCCCTTCGTACGTGCCGCACCGGCCGTACGAAAAGCGCGCCATCGAATATGACCCTGCCAAAGGCATCCCATACGAAGTACATGTGAAAGCTTCCCTCAAAGACGGTAGTTCCACTGCCGGTGGCGATGGTCTGCATATTAAAGGCGCCACGGAAGTGACGCTGCTTGTTTCCATCGGAACGGGTTATAACGGACCCAATAATGATCCGGTACGCAATGGCCGCAATGCGGACTCTGCAGCACTGGAACCCCTGAAAAAGGTGGCCGGAACTGCGTACGGTGCCCTGCTGCAACGCCATCTCGCAGACTACCGGCCCCTTTTCAGCCGGGTAACTTTAGATCTGGGGAAAGATACTTCGGCAGGAAAGCCTACAGATGTACGGCTGCTGGAATACACCCGCGCCAAAGGCAACCGCGATCCCCAACTCACCACACTGCTCTACCAGTTCGGCCGTTACCTCATGATCGCAGGATCAAGAAAAGGCGGCCCGGCTATGAACCTCCAGGGTATCTGGAACGATAAAGTACAGCCGCCATGGGGTTCCAACTATACTACCAACATCAACACCCAGATGAATTACTGGCCGGCAGAAACTGCCAACCTCAGTGAATGCGCCGCGCCTTTATTTGAATTCATCGGGCAGCTTGCTGAGAACGGCAAAGAGACCGCCAAAATCAATTATGGACTCAGTGGCTGGACCGTTCACCATAATGCCGATATATGGGCTATAACTGCCCCTTCCGGCGGTTTTGACTGGCGCGACCCCAGAGGAGATCCCCGATGGGGCATCTGGCCCATGGCAGGCGCCTGGTTCTGCCGCCACCTCTGGGAGCATTATGCTTATACCGGTGACAGTGTATTCCTCGAAAAAACGGCGTACCCCCTCATGAAAGGTGCCACCGAATTTATGCTGGGATGGCTGATAAAAGATACCGCAGGGCATTGGGTCACCAATCCATCCACCTCACCCGAAAACAATTTCCGGATCAACGGTGTAAGGAAAGGCTCGGTAAGCATCGCTTCTACCATGGATATTTCCATCATCCACGACCTGCTAAACCGTACCGCGCTGGCAGCCACATTGCTGAAGCGCGATAAGGAACTGGTATCGCAGATCAGGCAGAAGCTGGCGAAACTGTACCCCTTCCAGGCAGGCCAATATGGTCAGCTCCAGGAATGGTACCTCGACTGGGATGATCCCAAAGACAGTCACCGCCACCTTTCGCACCTGTACGGTTTGTTCCCCGGTAATGCGATCACGCCCCGCCGTCAGCCGGAACTGGCTGCCGCTGCCAAACGCAGTCTGCTCCTCCGTGGCGATGGCGGTACGGGATGGTCTAAAGCATGGAAGATCAACTGGTGGGCCCGCCTCGAAGATGGCGACCATGCCTATACCATGCTCAATAAACAATTGTTCCTCGCCACGGCGGATTCTATCAGCGTAGCAGATAACAGCGGCGGCTCCTACGCCAACCTGTTCGATGCACATCCGCCTTTCCAGATAGACGGCAACTTTGGGGTAACCTCCGGGATTACGGAAATGCTGGTGCAAAGTCATGACGGGGTGATCCATATTTTACCCGCATTACCCTCCGCATGGCCCAATGGCGGCGTGAAGGGATTGAAAGTAAAAGGCGGAATGGAAATAGATATCGTATGGAAGCATGGCAAACTGCAATCCGCAAACATCCGTTCGCAGAAAGATGCAGGCAGCAGGATCATCAGAACAGGTGTGCCTGTGAATATTGCCGCGGCTGCTGCTTCGAAAGAGGCAGCAGGTGGATTGAAAGATTTTGACTTCGCCGTGAATAAGCGCATTTCCGCTGCGGATAAATTACCCGCGCTCGACCTGCCATCGGTAGAAGATCAGGCGGTACAGATTAAGAAAGGCACCACCACTATAATAGCCAAATGAGTAAAACAGGATGGATATTGGGATGTGGGCTGGCATTAGGGCTGCAGGCTACGGCACAGTTTCAGGGTGATGACGAAGGCATCCTCATGCAACGCGCCGCCAGCAGAGACAGTGTGGCTATTGCATCAGCCGTCAATGGCTGGTGGACGGTCTCCATGACCCGCCATGAGCAGCGCATTGCCTGGTGGAGAGATGCCCGGTTTGGGTGCTTTATCCACTGGGGAGTATACTCGGTGCCTGGTGGTTTGTGGAAAAACAGGAAAGTAGGAGGGTATGCGGAACACCTCATGCGGAAAGAAAAGATCTCCCGTACTGATTATGCCCGCGAACTGCTGCAAACTTTTAACCCGGAAGCATTCAATGCCGACGAATGGGTGCGCACGATCCGTGATGCCGGGATGAAATATCTCGTGATCACCGCCAAGCATCACGACGGGGTAGCCATGTACCCTTCCGCAATTGGAGACTATACTATCAAAGCATCCGCCTTCCATCGCGATCCGATGAAAGCGTTAGCGGATGCCTGTAAGAAATACGGTATCCGCTTCGGCTTCTATTATTCCCACGCTTTCGACTGGGAACACCCGGATGCTCCGGGGAACGACTGGGATTATAAGAACCCCGGTGGCGACAGGCAATTGTATGGCGGAACCAACTGGTATGATCATCATCCGGAGTTATTGCCAAAGGCGGTGAAGTATGTGGACGAGAAAGCCATCCCGCAGATAAAGGAATTGCTGCAGAAGTATCATCCGGATATTCTCTGGTTTGATACGCCGCATAAATTACCGCTGTCAGAAAACCTCCGCATCCTGAAAGCGATCCGCGAAGTGGATGCCACGGTAGTAGTAAATGGAAGGCTGGCACGCAGCTCCGCAGTTTCTTTCGGAGATTATAAGAATACTGCCGACAGGCCGGCTGCATTTTACCCCGTGGAGGGCGACTGGGAAGCCATCCCCACCACCAATGAATCTTACGGTTATTCCAGGTACGACGAAAGTCATAAACCGCCTGCGTTCTTCATCCGCCTCCTTACGAAGGCCGCGGCACGCAATGGCAACCTGCTCATGAATATTGGTCCCATGGGTAACGGGCGCATTGATCCCCGTGATACTGCCATTCTCCACCACATTGGCGAATGGCTGAAAGTGAACGGGGAAAGCATTTACGGGTCTCAGCCATCACCGCTGCCCATACAGCAGTGGGGCGATGTTACGCGCAAAGGTAACAGGCTGTACCTGCACCTGTACGAACTACCTGTTGAAGGGATACTTACCGTGGGAGGGCTTACGGCTGAACCGGAAAAAGCTTATTTCCTCGCTACGGGGGCACCACTGAAAGTGAAGCGCGCTGGCCCAAAAGATGTTCAGATAGAACTGCCCCAAACCTGGGCCGACCCTGCGGCTACCGTTGTAGTACTGGATGTGAAAGGTGACATAAAGAAAGAAGAGTACCGGCTGGTAGAAAGCCGCGCACCACATACCTTCCATGCCTTTGACGCTGCGCTGCATGGCAAAGGCTGGAGCTATGGCGATGGAAAGGCAGGAAAGGATGTTGTGCAAAACTGGAAAGACACGACACAATACCTTACCTGGAAAATACGGCTCACGAAGCCCACTAAGTTCAAAGTAGCGCTGCGTTTTGCAGCAGGTGGCGGCCCTAAGAACTGCAGGTTCATCCTCAGTGCCGGAAGGAAACTGCTGGAAGGAACGCCGGGAGCCGATGGAGAATGGGACATGATTCAGCTGAATGCCGGAACAACGGAACTGAAACTGGCACTGGAGAGCACCGCCGATGGGGAAGGATTAAAGTTCCGGCAACTGGAATTGTTATTACCCTGATTATCTGAATGCCTGTAATGGAACGATATAACATGAAAAAAATGGCCCTCGTATATGTTTGTCTGATGTGGCTGCAAACCGCAACCGCAGGTGATGGCGACTGGCTGAAACGGGCGCTGGAAGTGAGGCGTACGCAGATCCGTACGGAAGCTGCATGGGCTATGCAACAACAACCGGTAACGGTTACCGCATCGTCCTGCGATCGTAGTGCCGGTGGCAAACACGATTTTTACTCCGAAGGCGATTACTGGTGGCCCAATCCGGTACATGCGGACAGTCCGTATATACAGCGCGACGGGCAAACCAATCCCGGAAACTTTGTAGCACACCGCCAGGCAATGGTACGCTTCAGTCGTGTAGTAGGGGCGTTAGCTGCGGCCTATGTGGCCGATGGTAAGCTTGCTTCGCTGGAACATGCAAAGAAGCATGTGCTGGCATGGTTTGCTGACAGCGCTACCAGCATGAGTCCGCATCTGTTATATGCACAGGCAATAAAAGGAAGAGTTACAGGCCGTGGTATCGGCATCATTGATACCATTCATTTCCTCGAAGTGGCGCAGGCGCTGCGGATAATGGAGAAGGCCGGTGTGTTAAAAGGGCGTGAGCTGGAAGCCGTGCGCTGGTGGTTTCGTGAATACCTGCAATGGATGACGGAACACCCTTACGGTAAAGATGAGATGCAGGCGAAGAACAACCATGGCACTTGTTGGGTAATGCAGGTGGCGGCGTTTTCTGCCTTCCTGAAAGACACTGCATGGACGGTTTTTTGCGAACGCCGTTACAGAGAAGTATTGCTACCCGGCCAGATGGCAGGAGACGGCAGTTTCCCACTTGAACTGCGCAGAACAAAACCATATGGATATGCGTTATTCAATCTGGATGCCATGACTACCATTTGCCAGATCCTTAGCAAACCCGGAACGGATCTTTGGCAATATGAGGATTCCGCAGGGAAATCGATAGGTAAAGGCATATCCTTTATGTACCCCTATGTTCAGCAAAAAGATTTATGGCCTTTCGGCAAAGACGTAATGTATTGGGAAGAGTGGCCAATGGCGCATCCTTTCCTGCTGTTCGCCGCCGTGGCTTATGGAAAAGAAGAGTATTTCCGGTTGTGGGAGCGTTTGCCTCATAACCCGGCGGTGGAAGAAGTATTGCGTAACCTGCCCGTTCGCAATCCTGAAATATGGATGGTTAAACTATAAATGATTATATACATGAAGTAATAAAGATTTTTTACTGTAGACGTGGAATATGATAACGCCGGTCTCGTCTGAGCCGGCATCTTTTTTTATCCCTTTTTGCCATGGTGCTGAATTGTAGTAAATTGATCAGCATTAGGAAGTAAATGGCACATGGCACATAAAACTACACCCAACGTTACAGCACCACTATTGGATTACTTCGGAACATTGCTCCCTTTAAGCAGGGAGGAGAAAGAACTTGTTGCGCAGAAATTCCAGCACAGGCTTTTCCGGAAGAGGCAGTATGTTTTACAGGAAGGTGATATCTGCTCGCAGTTTTACTTTATCGTGAAGGGATGCCTGAGGATGTACAAGATCGATCATAAAGGTGCCATGCACATGCTCCAGTTCGCAACAGAAAACAACTGGATCAATGATCTTGGAAGCTTTCACGGTATGAAGCCGTCTTCGCTGAATATCGATGCGGTAGAAGATACTGTTGTGTTACAGATCAGCCGCGACGATCTGATTGCTTTATATAAGTCCGCAACAAACTTCAACCGTATTTTCCGCGTACTAACAGAAGAAAGCTATATAATATTACAGGAGCGTCTCCTGCAAAACATCAGTTCCACTGCAGAGGAACGGTACCTGTCCTTTCTTGATATTTACCCCCATCTGGCTAACAGGCTCCCACAGGTACAGATCGCAGCGTTTTTAGGAATCACCCCTGAGTTTCTGAGCAGGTTGAGGAACCGGAAACGTAATACCCGTAATCCCCCGAAATCTTAATATAGATCAATACTATTTCTTAAACCAGGTCATTGGCAGGAGGCGCCATTTATGTGGAAATTTGCATCATAATAATTCTTTCATTTAAAAGATAAAATGATGGCAACACAAAAAGCAAAAGTAGCCGTGATCGGCCTTGGTAACATTGGGAAAGTAGTGGCTAATAATCTGGTGAAAGGTAACCGCCCGGTTATTGTAGCAGATCGCAATGCGGAGAAATCGCAGCAGCTGGCAGATGCATCAGGCGGACTGGCCACCGCTATGACAATACAGGCCGCTATCCGGGAAGCAGATGTGGTAATCCTTGCTGTCTGGTTTAATGCGATCAGTGAACTGCTGGAAACATATGCCACAGAACTTGGCGGGAAAATCATCATCGATCCTTCTAACCCCATAGCTCCGGATGAGCAGGGTGGTTTTAAGAAGATCATTGACGCAGGCCAGTCTGCCGGGCAAATCAATAACTCCTTACTGCCTGAAGGTGCCTTACTCGTGAAAGCATTCGGGACATTGGGTGCTGCTACATTGGAGCAGGCTGCTTTCCGGAAGCCGGAGCAGGCGGTATTGTTCTATGCAGCTGATGACCCATCTGTAAATGCAACCATAGATGCACTCATTAAAGACAGTGGTTTTGAACCGGTGCGGGTTGGAGGAATAGATGCTTCCATTCGAATAGAAGTGTTTGGTGATCTTCATGAATTTGGCGCCCTGGGTAAAACGGTAACGCTTAGTGAAGCCAGGGGGAGCCTGTTAACCGGAGCAGCATTGTAAAATATTATAAGACAGTATTTATGGTAATGAGATTATCTCTTCTAATTGGGCTGATATTGGGGACATTTAGCACTTATGCCCAATTCATACAATGGAACAATCAGGCTTTTACTGCCACAAATGTTAAGGCATCTGTTGTACAAATGGGGAACGAATCTGTGTTAAAAATAGAGCGGGATCTGAAAACACTGCCCTTTGACGAAGCCCGGATGGAAACTACCGTGGATGAGCCTACTTACCTAAAACTGGATAACTTTCAGTTTGAAAACGGGACGATTGAAGTAAAGGTGCTAAGCCGGTTGCAGCACCCTTTACCTTTCAAAGCGGCCCGGGGATTTATAGGCATAGCATTCCGTATCGCTGAAAATGACACCGCATTCGAGAACATATATCTGCGGCCGAGTGTGGGAAGGTCAGAAAGCCAGCTTGCCCGCAATCACAGCGTGCAATATTTTGCTTATCCACATTACAAATTTCAACGACTGCGTAAGGAAGCCCCGGGAACGTATGAAACCTATGCGGATATCGGACTCAATGAGTGGATCAGCCTGAAGATTGAGGTCCGCGACCGGAAGGCGCTCCTTTACATCAACGGGCAGTTGCATCCATCCTTTATAGTGGGGGAGATGAAAGCGGCTACAACCATTGGGGCAATTGGCCTATGGGTGGATATTGGAACGGAAGGATTTTTTAAGGATCTGAAGATCATCCGTATGTGATCCACTCCTTTATCATCAATAGGTGCAAAGCTGCCTGCCTGCATTATTTATGTATTTACCGCACTGGGACAAACGTCCGACACCAGCCGGAAAAGTATGTCGCGCAGAAGGTCGGCATCCTGCTCCCCGATAATGCTGGTGTAATATTCCTGAATACCCGTTACTGCCCCGAACATATCGATCATGAGCTGCTTGCCCTTTTCACTTAAAAAGATAACAGTAGCGCGCTTGTCGGTTTCATGTTTGCGGGTAACAATGTAATCGCTTGCTTCCAGGTTCTTTACCACCTTGCTCATCGCCTGTTTGGTGATACGTGCTTTTTTTGCCAGCTCATTATTTATAGTGCCTTCCGTGGAAATGTTCGCCATGAGCACCATATCGCCAATCTTAAAATCGGCATAGCCGTTCTTTTGCAAATGCTCGGTAAGGCGGGCATCGTAATCCTTTTTTACAATGCTCAGTAATCTTATCAGCAGCTTATGCCGTTGTGCAATAATATCAGTCAGTTGTTGGTCCTTGTCAGAAATTGTCATGGTGGTGCGGCCAGTGTTTGGATGAAGGGCTAAAATATTCCTTTTGTCATACAAAGATAATAATATTTTGAAGAAGGTCAACTTGTTTGTCTAATTGGTAAGCTTGGTTTACCTTTGGCCCCATTTCTTGACAAACACACACAATGGAAACTGCACCCGCAAGCCCGCGTAAGGGCAAACTCGTGGCGAGACTGATATTTGTCGCCATACTGATTCTCGGCGCCATATTCGGCGTAAAACAATGGCTATATGCCCGTCATCACGAAACTACCGACAATGCGCAGGTAGAAGGGCATTCTGCTCCCGTAATTGCCCGGGTGGCAGGTTACGTAAAAGGCCTCAGCGTTCAGGACTATGGCAACGTGCACCGGCATGATACGCTGGTAACCATCGACGATGAGGAATACCGTATTGCACTTCAGCAAGCGGAAGCCGACCAGCTGCAGGCAGCTGCGGACGTGGCCACCGCCCGCGCTAACCTCGTGAATGCCCAGGCGGGTATTACCGTGGCACAATCCAACGCGCAGGTAGCACTGGTGAAGAAGGATAAATCTACCGCAGATCTCCGGCGCGATCAGAACCTGTTCGACGATCATGCCATTACCAACCGCCAGCTCGACGATACAAAAGCCGCGAGCCTCACGAACGACAAGCAATACCAGGCAGCACAGGACAACATCACCCTGGCCCGTTCAGGAGTACAGGTGGCTGCCGCCAAGGTCCAACAGGCAGAAGCACTCCTTGCCAGCAAACAGGCCGCTGTAGGCCAGGCTAAACTGAAATTGAGCTATACTAACGTAACGGCTAACATTACCGGCCGTATCGGCAAGAAGAACGTGGAAGCGGGACAATTTGTACAGGCAGGGCAAAGCCTCTTCACTGTTGTAGATGAGAATGGCTTTTACATCGTAGCCAACTTCAAGGAAACGCAGCTGGCGCATATAGCAGTAGGCCAGGAGGCGGATATTGAGGTAGATGGTTTCAGCGGTCTGCATCTGAAAGGGCATGTTGTAGCTATCTCCCGCGCTACAGGCGCTAAGTTCTCCCTGCTGCCGCCAGATAATGCAACCGGGAACTTCGTGAAGATTGTGCAGCGTGTACCTGTTAAAATATCCATTGACAATGCTGACCAATACCTCGACCGCCTGCGCGCCGGCCTGAGCGTGGAAGTGGCTTTAAAATATTAGTCGCATGACAGCGAAACCAAAAGGACTCGCCAAATGGATCATCGTGGCCACCGTCATTTCCGCTACCATGCTGGAGCTGATAGATACCACGATAGTGAACGTGGCGCTGTCGCAGATCAGCGGCAACCTGGGCGCCACGATCGAAGACGCCTCCTGGGTCATCACCGCATATGCCATCGCTAACGTGATCGTGATACCCATGACCGGGTTTCTTGCTTCCTACTTCGGCCGGAAAAACTATTACCTCACCTCCATCCTCATCTTCACGTTCGCTTCGTATATGTGCGGGCAATCGGGCAGCCTGTGGGAGCTGGTGGCCTGGCGCTTTTTGCAGGGCGTAGGCGGTGGTGCGCTGCTGAGTACTTCACAGTCCATCCTGTTCGATACGTTCGAGATCTATGAACGCCCCACGGCATCAGCGATCTTTGGGATGGGCGTGATTATCGGTCCTACCGTTGGGCCAACACTGGGTGGTATAATCGTGGACAACTTCCACTGGTCGCTCATCTTCGACCTGAACGTACCCATCGGTATCATTGCTGCCTTCCTCGTATTTACTTTCATCGACAAACTGCCGAATGAATATAATATCAACCGGAAGGCTATCAAGATCGATTACCTGGGCATTCTCCTCCTCATCGTTTGGGTAGGCAGCCTGCAATACATATTGGAGAAAGGGCAGTCGGAAGACTGGTTTGCGGCCACGCATATCGTAGTGCTTACCATTGCCGCGGTAGTTTCCTTCATCGCGTTTATCTGGTGGGAACTGCGGACGGATGCACCGGCGGTAAACCTGCACGTACTCAAAAACCGGACGCTGGCCATAACCACCCTGCTCACCTTTATCATGGGTATGGGCATTTACTGTTCCATGTTCGTGTACCCGGTATGGATGCAGCGTGTGATGGGTTATACCCCAACATTGACCGGGGAAAGCCTGTTTCCGGGTGCTATTATGGCGGCGGTAATGATGCCCATGGTAGGTAAGGCCATTCAGAGGGGCGTACCGCCGAAGTATCTTATCACAGGCGGCTTTATCATCTTCGCGATATTCTGTTTCTGGATGTCGGCCGCCAGTCCGGATGCGGGAGAGATGTTCTTCTTCATTCCCCTGCTGCTGCGTGGCGTAGGCTCGGCTATGCTGAGTGTACCGCTCACCAATCAGGCGGTATCAGGCCTTGCTCCGCATGAAATGCCACAGGGTATTGCCATCAACAATATGCTTCGTCAGCTGGGCGGCTCCTTCGGTATTGCTTTTATGAATACCTATGTGGCACGTCAGTACCTGGAGCACCGCACACAGTTGCTGCCATATGTAGGGCCAGACAGTCCCATTGCTACCGAGCGCCTCCGGCAGATGGGGGACGCCATGATGGCTAAAGGAATGACAGCGGCAGATGCTCATCAGGCCAGCCTTTCCATGCTCGACGGACTCGTTACCAAACAGGCATATATACTCACTTATCTCGACGCATTCCGCATCGTGGGCATCTTCTTCGTATGCGTGCTGCCGGTAATGTTCCTTGTGAAAAAAGAAACCTCAGCGCATCCGCCATGAAAGAAGCGTCGGAACATGCGCATTGATCGTATAAACACACAACAAATGAAAAAAGTACTCATCATCATATTGACATTGGCGGCTGGAGGGGCTGCTGCTCAGGAGGCCCCCTTGGCACTCAAATCCCTTGTGCAGCAATCATTCTCCCATTTCACGCAGATCAAAGCGATGGAAACGCAGCAGCGCATTGCTGCTGACCAAACCACACTGGCAAAGGCAGGCCGTTTACCCGAAATAAATGGCAACGCCAGCTATAGCCACGTATATCCTGTTCCTAAAGTACAGTTACCCGGCAGCTCTTTCACCTTCCAGCCCGTGCCTTCCGAAAACCTGAGCACTACCATAGAAGCGCGGCAGTTACTGCTGGACTTCGGAAAGTCGGGCAGCCAGATTAAGAAGAGTACCGCTCAGGCCGGACTGCTGGGTGTGCAAACGGACGAGGCACGGGAAGAACTGGCCTACCAGGTAGCCAATGTATATCTGAACATCGCTTTCCTGCAAGACAATATTGCCGTACAGGATGCCAACATCCGCCTGCTGGAAGACACGGAAACGATGGTGGAAAACAAACTGAAGCATGGCGATGCCATTGATCTGGATCTCATCAACACCCGTGTGAAACTGGAAACGTACCGCAATAAGAAAGTAGATTTCCGTAATTCACTCCAAAAGCAGCTGGCCGCTCTTGAATATCTCACCGGTGAACCATTGAGCGATACCGTAGATACAGACTTTGCCTGGGCAGTACCCCCCGTGGCAGATGATTTTGCCCATAATGCAGCTATCCGTACCTCACTAGAAAAAGAGAAAGTAGCCGGTACTGACATCGAACTCGCGAAAGCACAATACAAGCCTTCGCTGTTCCTCAATGCAGGTACTGGTTTTAAAAACGGTTATCTGCCTGAGATCACTACGCCTAAGTTCAATTACTACGCGGGCGTTAGTTTGTCTGTCCCCATCTACAATGGCAAAAAACTCCGCACACAGGAGCATATGGCTGCCACCGAAGCGGAAATTGCGAAGCTGCATACGCAGGATGTGAAAGAAAACCTCCGGAAAGAAGCTATGCAGCATAACGCTGATATTGCTGCCGGAAAAGAAAGACTGCTTACTGCAGAAGTGTTGCTCGAACAGGCGAATAAAGCGCTTACACTGGCGCAGAGCCGCTACCGCAACGGGGTGATCACTTATCTCGATCTGCAGAATGCACAAACCTCCCTGCTCGAAGCGCAGCTCTCGAAAATACAATACCAGTACCAGTTGTCACTTGCAGGGCTTGAACTCATGCACCTCGGAGGACAAGAATTTTGGAAACAATAACCATCTGGTTATGTTTTCGTAGTGTGTGTTTAAATAAAAAGGCCCGGTCTTTCGAGGACCGGGCAATTTTTTTATAAGGGTATTGCATTGGGGTTACTTCCCGGCAATGCCCATTTCGAGGCCACGCAGTTCTGCAAGCCCGCGAAGGCGGCCTATGGCACTGTAGCCGGGGTTTGTTTTCTTTTGGAGATCGTCCAGCATCTGGTGACCATGGTCTGGACGCATGGGGATGGAAACACCTCTGCGCTTCATAACAGCCAGGATGTTTTTTACCACGCTGTACATATCCACATCGCCTTCCAGGTGGTTAGCCTCGTAGAAGTTGCCCTGAGCATCGCGCTTGGTGGAGCGGAGGTGGATGAAGTGGATGTGTTCTCCGAGGCGGTCTACCATACCGGGCAGGTCATTGTCTTCCCGCACGCCGTACGATCCGGTGCAGAAGCATAAGCCGTTGGAGGGCGATACGATAGTAGCCAGCAGCTCGCGTGCATCCTGTTCTGTACTCACCACACGGGGGAGGCCCAGTATCGGGAACGGAGGATCATCCGGATGGATGGCCAGCTTAACTCCCACTTCTTCTGCTACCGGCACTATTTGCTGGAGGAAGTAGAAGAGGTGCAGCTTGAGCTTAATGGCATCAATGTCTTTGTATTTATCCAGTGCTTTTTGGAATAGTTCGAGGGTGAAGCTTTCTTCCGAGCCGGGAAGTCCGGCTATGATGTTGCGCTGAAGGAGGGCTATTTCATCGGCCGTCATGCTATCGAATTGCTCTTTGGCGCGGGAGATCTCTTCTTCCGGATAATCGTTTTCAGCGCCGGGGCGTTGGAGGAGGAAGAGGTCGAATGCCATGAACTGTGCCTTATCGAACCGGAGGGCTTTGGAACCGTCTTCCACGGTATAGGCCAGATCGGTACGGGTCCAGTCAAGTACAGGCATGAAATTATACGTAACCGTTTGGATGCCGCAGGCGGCAAGGTTGCGGATGGATTGCTGGTAGTTTTTGATATAATCCTTGAAGCGCCCGGTCTGCGTCTTGATATCTTCATGTACGGGAACGCTTTCCACTACAGACCAAACGAGACCCGCGGCTTCGATTTCCTGTTTGCGCTGCATGATCTCTTCTTTCGTCCATACAGTGCCGTTAGGAATGTGATGGAGGGCAGTAACGATACCTGTGGCGCCGGCTTGCCGGATATCAGAAAGGCTTACCGGGTCTTTAGGCCCGAACCACCTCCAGGTCTGTTCCATTCTCAACATATACTTGACAATTTTTTTAGTTTCCCAAAATTAGCATTACCCACCAGATAAGCAAATTATCTGCCGGGAATTTGTCAAACGTTTGCCGGGCCGTGGATAAGGATAACGGCAAGGTCCATAACATTGGTATTGGTTGGGCCGGTGGTGATGTGTGTGCGGGTTTGCAGGAAGTAATGCCAGCTGTCGTTATTCTCGAGGTAAGGCACCGGGTCGGGACCCTGCGCCATGGCTTCGGCATCTATTACGGCACCCGCAGCTTCTGTGGGCCCGTCAATACCATCTGTTCCTGCAGAAAGGAAAGTAATCTGCGGATGATCGCGGAGCAGCATGCCGGCGGCCAGTGTTAATTCCTGGTTACGCCCGCCGAGTCCGTTGCCTGTTACCTGTACGGTGGATTCTCCACCTGCAAGGAGGCATCCCGGGAAAGGACCCTTGTATGCCAGGGCGCTTTGTACAAGAGATGCTGCAAGATCGCGGGCCATACCCGTGGCATGATCAGTTAGTATGTGTGGGAAGTACCCAAGATTGGAAGCTTTTTCTGCCGCAGCTTCCAGCGCTATGCGGTTGCTGGCAGCTACGATGTGCGTAGCGTGCGGAAGTTCTCCGGGACGGGCGGTTTCAGGGATAAGTCCTGCCGCGCCCTGTTCAAGATGTGCTATAATGCCGGAAGCCACCTGATCGCGGAGTTGATATTTGTCGATGATATCCAGGGATTCACTGAAAGTAGTGTTGTCGGCAACGGTAGGGCCGGAGCCGATCACCGCAGGGTCGTTTCCCGGCACGTCAGACAGCAGGATGGAATGCACCGTGGCCGGATGAATGGCCCGTGCAAGCTGGCCGCCCTTAATAGCAGAAAGGTGTTTGCGTACGGTGTTCATCTCCGTTATATCGGCACCGGAGTTGAGTAACAACTGAAATGCATGCCGAAGCTCTTCCATGGTAACGCCTTCCGGCACATCGGCCAGCAGGGATGAGGCACCCCCTGAAAGCAGGAACACCACATGATCTCCCGGTTGGAGTCCTGCTGCCAGTTGCAGCATGGTGGTGCCGGCGATTATGCTGTTAATATCAGGAACGGGATGACCCGCAGTTATTAGTTCGGTTTTTTGTAGTGGAAAGTTGGAGGGATGGCTGGTAACTGCAAAGCCATGGGTGAGTCTGTCGCCCAATATGCGTTCAGCCTGATGCGCCATGGCAGCGGCAGCTTTACCTGCTGCCAGCAGAAAGATCCTGCCATCGCGAGGGGGCAGGGCAGGTAAGCTGAGTGGAACAAAATAGCGTGGCTGCACCGCCTTTACCGCATGTAGGTAAATGGCTTCGGCATGTTGACGGCCGTTTTTACTCATCCGTGGGCCGGTTTTCGCGCTTCCTTCTTTTCCTGCTTACGGTCCATCTTCTTTTCCATATCTCCCTTTTTCATCAGCTCCCAGTCATTCCATTTTTTATATTGGGAAGTGGAGAGTACTTCACGGAAGCGGCGGTTGCGGTCCGCATCGAGCTGCTGGTATACCTGCATGCGCTGGCGGGGGGTAAGTGATGAGTCCTTCTTGGCGGCATCCCGCTTACGCGCAATATCTTCATTGATGTCGTAAATAGCCTTACGCTGGTCTTTGGAAAGATCCAGTTCGCGGTAGAGTTTATCACTCATTTTGTCTGCCTTCCCTGCAGCGTCCCAGCGGTGGCCCCGGGTACGCGCGGTGTCCTGCGCCTGTACCGTAAGCCCGGTAGCCGCTAACAGGATGATAATGAGCCAAATCTTATTTTTCATATAGTGATGCCGTGTGTTATTACCAGATGGTTTACCGCTTGTAAAAATTTATACTAAAATACTAGGTTCGGCGGACAATCATTTATTAAATTTAAAGCTTGTAGCTGTATTGAAACCTGATTGCCGTGCTTTTTCCGGATCTAACCTGTGCCGGCATCGTCGTCCTTTTCAGCCATTATCTAAACGTATCTTAATCAACCTGCCATGAAAGCAATTAAAATTCCTGCCGGCGCACCATTGCCGGAGACAGGGTTGCAGCATCGCCGCTATCTTTTAACGCGGTGGGCGATTGGTGCAGTATGCGGACTGTCGGCTTTTTTGCCGGCCGGCGCAGTACTGGGCCAGCAAACTTTCCCTGTCAACGGTGTGGCCGAACCGCGCGAAGGCTGTTACGCCTTTACCCATGCCACCATAGTAAAAGACGCTAAAACCACTTTAAGGGATGCCACCCTCATTATCCGCGATGGCAAAATTGTTGCTGCCGGTCCCGGAGCTGCAGTACCTAAAGATGCGGTGGTGGTAGACTGTAAAGGGAAATACATCTATCCCTCTTTCATCGATCTCGACAGTGACTACGGTATGTCTTCCGTACAACGCTCTGCCGGTGGCCGTGGGTCTCAACAGTTCATATCCGGCACTAAAGGCGCCTATAACTGGAACCAGGCGGTTAAACCGGAAGTGAACGCCGTGGATATTTTCGGGGCAGATGCTGCAAAAGCAAAAAATCTCCGGGAACAGGGCTTCGGGGTAGTACTTACCCATCAGCACGACGGTATTGCCCGTGGCACGGGGGCGCTCGTTAGTCTTGCCTCCACCCGGGAGAACAAATCCATCCTCCGTGAAAAGGTTTCTTCCCACTATTCTTTCGATAAAGGTTCATCCTCACAGGATTACCCCGGTTCCCTCATGGGGTCCATCGCATTGCTGCGCCAGCAATACATCGATGCACTGTGGTACAAGGGTAACCCTGCCACCGAAGGCGTAAACCTCAGCCTCCAGGCCTGGAACGATCAGCAGAACCTCATCCAGATCTTCGAAGCCGGCGATAAATGGAATGCGCTCCGTGCAGATAAGATCGGAGATGAATTTGGTGTGCAATATGTAATCAGGGGCGGTGGCAATGAATATCAGCGTATACCTGAAATGATCGCCTCCAAAGCATCATTCATCCTGCCTGTCAGCTTCCCTGCCGCTATGGATGTGGAAGATCCTGCCGATGCGCGTTTTGTAGCTCTCGCAGATATGAAGCACTGGGAACTCGCACCATCCAACCCTGCAGCATTCGAGAAAGCCCGTATCCCTTTTGTCCTCACACCGGGTGATGTGAAAGATGCGAAGTCTTTCTTTACTAACCTGCGTAAAGCGATCGAGAATGGCCTGTCTGAAGAAAAGGCCCTCGAAGCACTCACACAAACACCTGCTGCTATATTGAAGGCTTCCGATAAGATCGGTAGCCTGGATGCCGGTAAGCTGGCAAATTTCCTCATTGCTTCCGGTCCCATTTTCGATGAAAGCACCGTGCTGTACCAAAACTGGGTACAGGGTAATAAATATGTGCTGAAAGAAGACGGTTGGTCTGATCTGCGTGGGAAGTATAACATTGTGCTGACGTATCCCAATGGTTCGGGTACTTATCCGGTGGAAATCAAGGGTACGCCTGCAGCTCCGTCTATCGTTAATAAAGATACTGTCCCCGGTAAGATCGATGTGGCCGGTCCGCTGGTAACAATCATTCTCAATACTACCAAAGATAACAGTCGCCAGATCCGTCTCAGCGGTGCTATCCGTTTCATGGAAGGAGCAATGACCACCATGCGTGGTGCGGGTACTGACGAGAAAGGTGTTCCTGTATCCTGGGAGGCAGTTCAAACGGCCAATCATATAGCCAAAGCAGATACCACGAAGAAGAAAACGCCTGAAGTTCCCGGTAAAATCTACTTCCCGTTCGTAGGCTACGGTTTTGAAGAAATGCCGAAGCAGCAGGATCTGCTCATTCGCAACGCCACCATCTGGACCAACGAAAAAGAAGGGAAAATAGAAGGTGCCGATGTGCTGATCCGTAATGGCAAGATCGCGCAGATTGGTAAAGGCCTTTCTGCTGGCAGTGCCCGCGTGATTGATGGTACCGGTAAACACCTCACACCCGGTATCCTCGATGAACACTCACATATCGCCATCAGTCGTGGTGTGAATGAAGGCACGCAATCTGTGACCGCAGAAGTGCGCATTGCCGATGTAGTGAATCCTGATGATGTGAACATCTACCGTCAATTATCCGGTGGGGTAACTTCCTCTCATCTGTTGCATGGTTCCGCCAATACCATCGGCGGCCAGAGTCAGCTGATCAAACTGCGCTGGGGAGCCAATGCGGAAGAGCTGAAGTTTGCCGGTACGGATGGGTTTATCAAATTCGCGCTGGGTGAGAACGTAAAGCAGTCGAACTGGAATATCCCGGCCCGTGTCCGTTTCCCGCAAACCCGTATGGGGGTGGAACAAGTGCTGGTTGATGCATTTACCCGTGCCCGCGATTACGAGAAAGCCGGGTCCGGTAAGCGTCGTGATCTGGAACTCGACGCTCTGGTAGAGATACTCAACAAGAAACGTTTCGTAACCTGCCACTCCTATGTGCAGAGTGAGATCAATATGCTCATGAAGGTGGCCGAGCGGTTCAACTTCCGCATCAATACCTTCACCCACATCCTGGAAGGATATAAAGTAGCGGATAAGATGAAAGCACATGGAGCCGGAGGTTCTACATTTGCCGATTGGTGGGCGTATAAAATGGAAGTGGTCGATGCTATCCCGCAAAACGCTACTATCATGCAGCGTGTGGGTGTTACCACCGCCATCAACTCCGATGATGCTGAAATGGCACGCCGTCTCAATCAGGAAGCTGCCAAGAGCGTGAAATATGGTGGCATGGGAGAAGAGGATGCCCTAAAAATGGTGACCCTCCATCCCGCTCAGCTGCTGCATGTGGCAGATCGTATCGGCAGTATCAAAACCGGTAAGGATGCCGATGTGGTACTCTGGAGCGATCATCCCCTCAGCATTTACGCTAAAGCCGAACAGTCTATCGTAGACGGTATCGTATACTTCGACCGTTCCCGCGACCTCGAACTTCGTACCCGGATTGCAACAGAGCGCAGCCGCCTGATTGCCAAAATGCTGGGAGAGAAGAAGAAAGGAGCACCCATGCAGAAAGCAGTGCCCTCGCGCGAGGAGATATATCACTGCGAAGATCTGCAGGCCGGCCATCAGCATCATATTTTGAACGACGTGGAAACACACTAAGCCACGCAAACATCCAACAACATGAAAAAAGTATTCCTCTCCATATTCGGACTTACCGCCTGCCTCGCAACGTTGCGTGCGCAGGAAACGGTGTATCCGGCCAAAGCACAGCAGGGACTGGTATTTCTTAAAAATGCCACCATCCATACCGGGGCCGGACAAGTCATTGAACGTGGTACCATAGGGTTCAGTAACGGAAAGATCATTGCCGTTGGAGCCAACGTACCCATCCCTGCCGATGATGTACGCGTGTTCGACGTACAGGGCCAGCATATCTACCCCGGCCTCATCGCATCAGACAGTAATCTGGGGCTTACGGAAGTAGAAAGTGTGCGCGCCACGAATGACTATGCGGAAGTGGGTGACATCAATCCATCCGTCCGTTCCATCATTTCCTACAATACGGATTCCAAAATCATCAATACGCTGCGTACCAATGGCATCCTGATAGCGCAGGTAGTACCGGAAGGCGGGCTGATAACCGGCAGCTCATCCGTTGTGCAGCTCGATGCCTGGAACTGGGAAGACGCTGCTTATAAGACGGATAACGGCATCCATTTCTATATGCCCCGCCTCATGCCCCGCTCCAATCCATTTGGTGCAGAAGCCCGTGGCCCGGGAAGCGATGCTGTAAAAGAAGCCATGGAAAGAATTGAATCGGTGAAAGGATTCTTCCGCGAAGCCAAGGCATACCTCGACGGCAGTTCGAAAAAGAACGGTACCAACCTGAAATATGAATCAGTGAAAGGCTTGTTTAACCGCAGTCAGAAACTGTTCGTTCACTGCGATCTCATGAAGGAAATGATTGTGGCTGCAGATATGGGGCAGGAGTTTGGTTTTGACATAGTGATTGTTGGCGGAACCGACAGCTGGATGATTACCAGCCTGCTGAAGAAAAACAGTATCCCCGTTATTCTGAGCCAGCCACACAGCTTACCTGTTATGCAGGACGATGATGTGGACCAGCCTTATAAAACACCCGCTATCCTACAGAAAGCCGGTATACTGTTCAGTATTTCAAATGAGGGTTTCTGGCAGCAAAGGAACCTTCCTTTCAATGCAGGCACGGCGGGGGCATATGGCCTTACCAAAGAGGAAGCCCTCAGCGCCATAACCCTAAATGCAGCAAAGATCCTTGGCATAGCTGAGAAAACGGGGTCGCTTGAAGTGGGGAAAGATGCGAACATCGTTGTGAGTACCGGCGATATTCTGGATATGAAGTCGAGCGTGATAACAAAAGCTTACATCCAGGGCCGAGAAGTGGACCTTACGGACAAGCATAAGCAGCTGTATGAGCGTTATAAGCACAAGTATAACCTGCAATAGGTTGAAATTCAGTATTTAATATAGGAACCGTCCGCATTCGCGGGCGGTTTTTTTATGGTTATAGTATTGCACTTTCACGGCCCTTCCATCCTTCAAGCCGGGTTGAAGCAGGAAGCTAAAGGGGTTGAGGGGATAAGAAAATACTCAAAGGCTGCTGACATACCCTTGTCACACTGGGGTGTGAGATTTGTAAAAAAAAGATGAGACAAGCAATAACAACGGCCCGCCTCTTTGGGCTGGAAGAGATTTCGCCGGAGGAGGTGCTTCGCCGGTTAGAGGAACCGGGATTCCGGATGATAGACAATAACAGTTGCGCCTCGTTTAAACGGCACCATATTCCAGGTGCGCGTCATTTAGATCCTGGGGATTATGGCGCGGGGGATCTGGAGAGTACGAAAGCTGATACCATCGTTTTTTATTGTTCAGACGCATTGTGCGGCGCTGCGCCATATGCAGCCAAGCGTGCGAAGAACATGGGGTTTGAGCATGTGTATGTAATGACGAAAGGAATATCAGCGTGGTTGAAAAATGGGTATCCAATAAAAAAAAGTAAATAAAAAGTTTTGTATTCTTCCTGCAATTATATTTGGCGAAATCATATTGTATGGAAAGGAATAGTGAATTTTTAAGTACTAAAGAATTTCTCGAGCAGGTACAACAAGAGTCGGATGCATTTATGGCTACTATTAAAACTCCTGAAATGGCCCGACAGGTCTTGATAGATGCCGGTTTATTGGATAAGGACGGGAAGCCCGCGGCCTGGATGACAGATCCAGAGAATAATACCATGCGATGGGGATGGGAGTAATGTTGTGTGTTTAACCTCAAAAGTTGTAAGGATGAGTAAACCGAGTTTCACCATAGGTTATCATGGTTGTGATGCTGTGCTCGCCTCCCAGTTGCTAAGTAGAGAAACAACATTCCGATACAGCAAGAAGCCATTTGAATGGCTTGGTCATGGTATGTATTTCTGGGAGGATAATTTTGACAGGGCAAAAGCCTGGGCCGAAAGTAAATACAGGAAAGGCCTGATTTCGCAGCCCGCAGTTATTGGAGCCATACTTAACCTGCGCAATTGCTGCGATTTTTCCGATAAGCGGTTTTTTGATTTGTTCCAAAAGTATCATCGGGAGTTACAAAGATTATCTGAAACGTCGGGAGAAGTGTTGCCGGTTAACTATGCCCCACCGGGTACTAATGAGCCGGATAGAGTATCCCGGAACCTGGACTGTTCGGTTATTGAATATATGCATTCCCGGATGCAGAAATCGTGTACTTTGAATACTTTAAAAAGGAATGAGCAAGTAACCAAATCGCCTTTTGATTCAGTGAGAGGTGTGTTTCAGGAAGGGAAACCGGTATTGAAGGTTCCGGGATTTACCGTGATACACATATTCAAATATGCATCCGTAACCCGGAGTGCATCGTTGGTTTCTTTATGCCGAAAGAGGTGCAGGATTATACCGAAACAATGGAAGTGCAGGAATTACCTGCTCTTTTTGGTTAATAATTAATAAAAAAAGCCCGGAGCACAATATGTCTCCGGGCTTTTAATTATAACATTAATGTGCAGTTTTTTCTACACCATACGAACGAGGTAATAGTTTTTCTTTCCTTTCTGAAAGAGGATACTCTTGCCGTTCAGCAGCGACGATTCGTCAATGATCAGATCAACGCCCGTTAGCTTGGAGCCGTTGAGGCTTACACCTCCACCCTGAATAGTTTTACGTGCCTCTCCTTTACTTGAGAAGATGCCGGCCTCCGCAAGGAAGGTAACCACATCTTTGCCTTCTGTCAGTGAAGCAGCAGGCATTTCATACTGGAGCACACCGGTCAGTACATGGATCAGTTCTTCTTCAGAAAAGGAGCGCAAGGTTTCAATGGAGGCTTTGCCGAAGAGTATCTCGGAAGTTTTAATGGCTTTCTCATAACCTTCCGCCCCGTGAATGAAGGTAGTTACCTCCTGTGCGAGCTTCTTCTGCAGCAGGCGCTTCCCGGCGTCTTCCCGATGTTCCGCAATAAGACTGTTGATAACAGCCTCTTCAAGGAAGGTGAAGATGCGGATGTAGTTTTCTGCATCATCATCATCTGCATTCAGCCAGAACTGGTAGAACTGGTAAGGCGTAGTTTTATTGGCATCCAGCCAGATGTTGCCGCTTTCGGACTTGCCGAATTTGGTACCGTCTTTCTTCTTGATCAGCGGGCAAGTAAATGCATAGGCTTCGCCACCGCCCAAACGGCGCACAAGCTCCGTACCGGTTACGATGTTCCCCCATTGGTCGGAGCCGCCCATCTGCATTTTGCAGTTCTTCTGATTGTATAAATGATAGAAGTCGTATCCCTGGATCATCTGGTAAGAGAATTCCGTGAACGACATACCGCTGTCACCATCGAGACGCTTCTTCACAGAGTCTTTCGCCATCATGTAATTGACGGTGATATGCTTGCCCACGTCGCGGATGAAGTCGAGGAAAGTGATGTTCTTGAACCAGTCGTAGTTATTCACCATTTCCGCAGAATTCGGCTTCGAAGGGTCGAAGTCCAGATACTTTTCCAGTTGTGCCTGGATGGAGCGGAGGTTATGCGCCAAAGTATCGAGATCGAGCATTTTGCGCTCTTCTGCCTTAAAAGAAGGATCGCCCACCATACCGGTGGCACCGCCAACCAGTGCAAGTGGCTTGTGGCCTGCGCGCTGCAGGTGTTTCAGCAGCATTATAGGAACGAGGTTACCCACATGCAGTGAGTCTGCCGTAGGGTCGAAGCCCACGTAAGCAGTCGTCATTTCCTTTTCCAGCTGTTCTTCCGTGCCTGGCTTGATATCCTGTATCATACCACGCCAGCGCAATTCCGATATTAGATTCATGAAATGGTGAAAAATTTTTGCAAAGTTACGTTTATATCCACGAATAACCTCCCCTTTTGTCACATACGGGGGCGCCAGGGCAGTTCTTCTACCTGGAGCTGGTGCCCTACATACCGCGCCAGCACAAAGAGGTAATCGCTCAACCGGTTCAGGTATTGCAGCACGAGGGCTTCCACGGGCTGGCCTTCGTCCTGCAGGGCTACACACAGCCGCTCGGCTCTCCTGCAAACACAACGGGCGATATGGCAGTGGGAAACTGCTACGTGCCCGCCGGGCAGTATGAAGTGTTTCATTTCAGGAAGGATCTCGTCCATTTTATCCATCGCATCTTCCAGCATTTTTACATCTTCTTCGTGGAGGTCCGGTCGTTTCATTTTAGATTCCTTCTCCGGATCGGTAGCCAGTGAGGCACCGATGGTAAACAGCCGGTCCTGCGACTCACGGAGCATGGCCCGTACGCCGGGGTCAGTCATATGGTCGTTCACCAGTCCTATCCATGAATTGAGTTCATCTACCGTTCCGTAAGTTTCTATGCGGAGGTGGCCTTTGGAGACTTTAGTGCCTCCGATGAGGGATGTTTTACCCTTGTCGCCGGTTTTGGTATATATTCTGAATGCCATTAATCAGGGTTTTGGCGAATGTACTAAAAAAAGCGGCCCCGGTTTTACCGGGGCCGCTGTACATATCGTGCAGTTAACCGTGACTATTGGGCCAGGGCTTCCCTTATTGCGTTCATTTTATCGGATTCCATGAGGCCATCGCGGAGGCGGATGATCCGGCGGGCATGTTCGGCAATATCTTCTTCGTGGGTAACCAGTACTACAGTATTACCACCGGCATGGATCTTCCCGAAAATATCCATGATCTCAATGGAAGTTTTCGTGTCGAGGTTACCGGTAGGTTCATCGGCGAGGATGAGGGAAGGGTCGTTTACCAGCGCTCTTGCGATGGCCACGCGTTGGCACTGGCCGCCGGAAAGCTCATTGGGTTTATGTTTATAGCGGTCACCGAGACCAACCTTTTCCAGCATGGCCCTGGCTTTATCTTCTCTTTCCTTTTTGCTTACTCCGGCGTAAATGAGGGGTACTGCCACATTTTCGAGAGCGCTCAGCCGGGGCATGAGATTGAATTGCTGGAATACAAACCCGATTTCCTGGTTGCGGATGCGTGCCAGTTCGTTATCCTCCATGCTGCTCACATCATGCCCGTTCAGGATATATGTGCCGCTGGTAGGCGTGTCCAGCGCGCCGAGGATGTTCATCAGGGTCGATTTTCCGGAGCCGGAGGGGCCCATCAGCGCTACATATTCGTTTCGGTTTATGTCGATGGTTACGCCTTTCAGCACAGGCAACTCGTTTTTGCCGATGTAATAGCTTTTCCTGATTTCTTCCAGGTGGATAACGGATTGGGTCATATTATTTCTTGATTACTTTGGGAACGCTGAAATATTCGTCGGTATGGACGGGTGCGTTGCGAAGGGCTTCTTCCCGGGAAATGCCGGGTATTACTGCGTCTTCACGGAAAACATTGGCGTCGCGGGTCATATGCAGCAATGGTTTCACATCGGTCGTGTCCAGTTCGTTCAGTTTCTCCACAAAGGTGATCATCCGCTGGAGGTCCAGGCGGATTTCCTCCCCTTCTTCCTGGCCGATCTTCAGCCTTGACAGGGTTGCCAGCTGCTGTATCAGCGCGTCATTCACTTCCATGAGTTTAAATTAACGTTTTAAAGCTAATAAATTGTATTCATATAACCGATAAATGTGATCGGTCTGGCAAAAATAGGGATAATTGGGCGGGATATGGATGTATCCTTTCCCAAAAGCCTTGTTAAAATTTCTTATTTTGCGGCCCGATATGGCTAAGGAAAAAGAAATCGTAGTGAGCGGTATCCGCTCTACCGGCATTTTGCACCTGGGTAACTATTTTGGTGCCATCCGTAATTACATACGGATGCAGGAAGAATTCAATTGTTATTTTTTCGTGGCTGACTGGCATGCGCTTACCACGCATCCTGATCCGAAAAGCCTCCGGGGCAACGTGTACCGGGTGCTGGCAGAAAACATTGCTTCCGGCCTTGATCCTGAAAAAGTAACGCTTTACGTGCAGAGCGATATCCCGGAGATCGCGGAGCTATACCTGCTGCTGAATATGATGGCTTATAAGGGAGAACTGGAGAAAGTACCCACCTTTAAGGATAAAGTACGCCAGAACCCCGATAACGTGAATGCCGGGCTGCTGACCTATCCTGTTCTCATGTCTGCCGATATTCTTATCCACCGCGCGGTAAAAGTACCTGTGGGGAAAGATCAGGAGCAGCATCTGGAAATGAGCCGGAACTTCGCACAGCGCTTCAATAACCGCTACGGTGAGCTTTTCCCGGAACCTTATCCTTTTAACTACGGAGATGAGCTGGTACGCATCATGAGCCTCGACGGAAACGGGAAGATGAGCAAGAGCGAGAACGAAAATTCCACGCTTTACCTCAACGACAGCGATGATGCCATCCGTAACAAGTTAAAAAAGGCGAAGACGGATAGTGGTCCGCAGGAACCCAATTCCGCGAAACCCGACTATATCGCGAATCTTTTCACCCTCATGCAGCTTGTATCTTCGCCCGATACCCTTCAGGCATTCGAAGATGCCTATAACGGGTGCAGTATCCGTTATGGTGATATGAAAAAGCAGCTGGCGGAAGATATGGTGAATTTCATCAGGCCGATCCGCGAAAAGGCGGAGGCTATCCAGCAAGATCATGCCTACCTGCACCGCATCATGCGCCAGGGGGCCGAAAAAGCCCGTGAATCTGCAGCAGCTACTCTCAGAGAAGCGCGCAACCTGATGGGCATCAACTTCTATTGATACTTAACTTGTTGAATCATACCCCACTGCATGGCAAAGAATAAAGTCAAACATATAGCGGTAGCCGGTAATATCGGTGCCGGGAAAACCACCCTCACGGAAATGTTGTCTAAGCACTATAAGTGGGTGCCCCAGTTCGAGGATGTGGAGCATAATCCGTACCTGACCGACTTTTATGACGATATGCCCCGCTGGTCGTTCAACCTGCAGGTGTATTTCCTCCACAGCCGCCTCAAGCAGCTGGTAGATATACAGCATGGCAAAGACACGGTGATTCAGGACCGCACCATTTATGAAGATGCGCACATCTTCGCACCCAACCTCTACGAAATGGGGCTGATGACAAAGCGCGACTTCGACAACTATTTCAATTTTTTTGAAACGCTGAAGTCGATGGTGAAACCGCCGGACCTGCTGATTTACCTGCAGGCATCCGTACCAACGCTGGTAGCGCAGATTCAGAAACGCGGGCGGGAATATGAAGAAAACATCCGCCTCGATTACCTGAAACGGCTCAACGAATATTATAACAGCTGGATCGATAAGTATAAAGATGGTCCGCTCCTGATCATTGATGTTGACAAGAATAAATTTCCGGAAAACGAAGAACATCTCGGAGAAATTATTTCTCGCGTAGATTCGCAACTGTACGGGCTTTTCTAGGATTTTTCTATACAATTTTTATCTCCGGATAACGGCTAATCTCCGTTTTTCGGAGATATTTTTTTTGGTGCATATCTGCAAGGTCTTTAGTTTTGAATTATTGTTTGATTGAACCTATTTTATTATGACCATTGTTTGCAAGCTCACCCTCCACTGGGTGTTTCTTCAATTATTTACGATCCCTCCGTTAATGGAGGCTTTTGACAGCTGGAACGAGCCGGGCCGTTTGGCAGCGCAGCGGCATATTGCAGCCGGTGTTTACACGGAAAAAAGATTTATGATCCATGAATGGAACATACATGCATTATCTGCAGCTTTCCCTGTAGGTAGTGGTATTGCGGGATTACATGTTTTGCAGGAGGGGATAAGCCCGTACGTGCAAACACATGCTAACCTGTTGTATGGCTTGCGGCTGGGGAAATCGCTGCTGATGGCAGGAGGCCTGGGGTATGGCAAAGGGAAACCGGAAGCAATGGTGGGTACTGTCTGGGAAACCGGGAAGCACTGCAGTCTGGGACTTCAGCTGAGGATGGGAGGAGCCGGGTTGGGCTATGGCGGCGCTTCATTGACTTTTCAGCTTGGGCTGCCTGCAGAGTTAGAACTGGCCGCCGGGAAGGAAGCGGGGCAACCGTTAACAGGCAGACTGCAGCTCAGGTACCGGCCCGTAGACCGATTTCTGCTTTTAGGAGGGTATGCTACAGGCCCATTATTTCCCTTCTTCGGTGCAGGCTGGGGAATGGGAAAATGGGATATTGGCGTGGTGGGGAGATGGCATCCCTATCTGGGAATCAGCCCGGGGGTAATGGTTGGTTGGAAAGACAGGAAAACTGATAAGTAGCATTAAATAGGCGCAAATGCCGATGGGTAGTTATGTTAGAAAGGGAGTTGATAAGAAGAAGTTCCAAAGAGAACCGGCCGTACTAAGATTTTTGATAAACATAAACGTACTGTCAGAAAGCTGCAAATCCGTCTGCGGCAGATAGGTGTTTGACTGAAGTTAATGGCATAGCTGGCAATTGCGGATTTTAAGAACCGTTGACTGTTCATCTTAGTTGAAAGAAATGAAGCAGTTCAATAGAAGGAATTATGCATGGCCAGCTGGTGAAGTGTGGAAGGATTTATCTGCAATGGTATGCTGCTGCCTGCTGGTATGTTGGGCCAACCCGGCATACGCATTTCAGGAAGAAGAAAAGCATATGGCGGAAACGCAGGAGCAGCTGGCAGAACAAGACCCCGGGAGCCTCCGTGAGAACGATGAACAATGGAGCCTGCTGCAGAAATACCTGCGCCGTCCGCTGGACCTTAACAAGGCATCGGCAGAGGATTTACAGGAATTGGGATTGTTATTGCCCGGACAGATATTTCAATTGCTGGAGCACCGGAGAACACTCGGCCCTTTAGTGGCTATATATGAGTTGCAGGTGATAAAAGGTTTTGACCTGATCACCATCCGGAAGTTGCTGCCATATGTGACTGCCGGTGATCCTTTCCGACTGCATGTTCCATTTCGCAGCTATTGGACCGATGGAACGCATATGCTTCAACTGAGATTTACTAGAACATGGGATGGCCCCGGAGCGACGCCTTTCCCGGTTGCAGAGAAAGCACCAGCATATGCCGGCGGCCCCGAGAAGTTATTGTTGCGATACCGCTATCAAATGGGGCGATATGCGGGATGGGGATTAGTGCTGGAGAAAGATGCCGGTGAGTCTTATCTGCGTAAAAAAGGAAGTTCCATCCCCGATCATATTGGTTTTCACTGGGTACTACGGCGACCGGGTTTACTGAAAACGCTGGTGCTTGGAGATTACACGATCAATATGGGGCAGGGGTTAATTCAATGGCATGGAATGGCCCCGGGAAAAAGCTCGTCAGTAATGTTCTTTAAACGGGAAGGAGAATCGCTTCGTCCATATGCCGGAGCAGGGGAGTATTACTTTTACCGCGGAGCAGCAACTACCCTGGCATTTCGAAAATGGGAGGTTACAGCATGGCTTTCCGTTCGTGCGCTCGATGGCAGGGTACGCCCTGTGGCAGGAACCGATTTTGATTCGGCAGGTTCATTAATGACGGGAGGTTATCATCGCACTGTTGCTGAACAGGAAGCCCGGGGCAACATCATGCAACAAACTGCCGGTGCCATGCTGAAACTGCGTTTGAAGACAGGGCATGTGGGATTGAATGTACAAGGGCAGAAGTTTTCGGTACCGCTGCGCCCGGAAGATGAACTGTACAATCGGTTTCGCTTCCGTGGATCCCAATTACATGAATATAGTTTTGATCACGCGTTTACCTGGAAGAATGTACACTTTTTCGGAGAAGTAGCATATAGCGGATCAGCTAGCCGGGCAGCCGTACTGGGAGGACTGGCGGCTTTGTCGCCCGTATTGGATGCGGGTATGGTTTGGAGGAAAGGGCAGCCGGGTTTTGCGGGATTGTATGGTGCGCCTTTCGGAGTAACGGGCAATGCGGGAAACGAAGAAGGGTGTTATGGAGCAATGCAATGGAAGGTCCGGAGTAACTGGGTGATATCTGGTTATGTGGATATGTTTCGATTTCCCTGGTTGCGGTATCGTGTTGGCAGCCCGTCTGCCGGTACTGATGCGCTGCTAACGGTACAATGGAATCCCGAGCGCCATGCTATGATACAATGGAGTTACAGGTTTGTGGAGCAAGCGCAGGATATGCTGCCTGATGGTTACCGTGAGATGCAGACATTGATGCAGGCGAAACATCAGATCCAGTTGCGGGCAGAATTTCCTTTGTCGCCGGGTGTTACCTGGAAGGTGAGGGTACAGGCTCAGCAGATAGCAGGCGCATCCTGCTGGATGGCGCTGCAGCAATGGAAATGGAAATACGGGAAATGGAAGGGCGTGTTTGCACATGCCTGGTACAGCGGATCTCCCGGACAGGCGATGTATCTGTCTGGTCAGGGGTTTGCCGGTGACGGAACGGTGAGCCGGTTTAGTGGTACGGGATGGTACGGGCGGTTCCAGGCACAGCGGAAATTTGGTGAACGCTGGAGCTTATGGGGCAGCTGGCAATATGCACTATCAAAAGAACAACCCCAAACACTGGATGAATGGAGGAAAGAAACAACTCCTGAGTGCCGAAGTACCCTACAGCTACAGGTGCAATACGATTGGGGAAAGGAGAAATGAGAAATGAGAAATGAGAACACCTCCTGCCACTCATCCTGAAAACCGGGCTGTCAGGAAAGGTACCCTCTGATATCTCTCAGCGCTCCGGGCAACTTATTTGTCTATCCCTTGTTATTTATGTGAACTTCATCCCCCAATTACTAGGCGATTGCAGTATTAGAATGTATCTTGCATCGCTTGTTAATGCAAGTAAAGCCTTAAACTCATTGATGATTTAGATTTTGATTGACACCAACTGATCATCAATCCGCCGGTTTCTTCGGAAACCGGCTTTTTTGTTCCCCTAACACGAAAAATCTCTTCTTTTTCAATCACTTTTAAGCCTATCAAGAAAAGTTTAGTCCCATATTGATCATCAATAACTTATCTAGTATTTACCGCACATCCGCTGCAGTAGGGTGTTAATAACGCTTAACAAAGGTTTAACTTAAAATTTTTGCGGATTCAAAAAACTACCTACATTGCGGTAGTCAACCAAAATCTAAATCATCTATGAAAAAGGCTCTACTTTTTCTCACCATACTCATGGTGAGCGGGAGCCTGGCTTATGCCCAATTACGCCAGGTCACCGGTAAGGTTACAGGAGAAGACGGTTCTCCCATACCTTACGCCTCCATCCAGATCAAGGGAACCACAAAAGGAACCACTGCTGATCAAAACGGGAATTACAAAATTCAGGTCTCAGAAAAGGATGTACTACTCATACGAAGCGTAGGTTACAATACGCTCGAAAAGGCAGTAGGAACTTCCTCATCCCTGCCTGTCGTACTCATGCTGGATTCACGCAGTCTCCAGGAAGTCGTAATCACTACGGCAATGGGTATCCAGCGGCAGGCGAAATCTGTTGGCTATTCCGTCGGGAAGGTGAAAAGCGCCGACCTGGTAACGGCAAAAGCTACCACGGTAGCCTCGTCGCTCGTAGCTAAAGTGTCAGGCCTGCAGGTGAACACGGTTAACAACTCGGCTAACCCCAGCACCCGCATCATTCTCCGCGGTAACCGCTCCATCACGGGTGAGAACCAGGCACTGATCGTACTCGATGGTGTGGAGATCCCCGGCAGCCAGTTCAACACCATCAACCCTGAAGATGTGGAAGATGTGAACATCCTGAAAGGGGCCAACGCTTCGGCACTTTACGGTGCCCGCGCCTCCAACGGTGCTATCATCATCACCACCAAAAAAGCCCAGAAAGGCCGGCCTGTAGTCCAGCTTGCTAACTCCACCCAATTCGAGGAAATATCTTTCTTCCCCGCCCTGCAGGACAAATTCGGCACCGGCTCCACCAAATCCCCCATCCCCGTTTATAACGCCTACGAAAACCAACAGTATGGCCCTGCTTACGATGGCTCCGAAGTGGAAATCGGAAAAACACTGGAAGACGGATCTATTCAACGCGTGAAATATTCACCCACGCGTGACAGGTTCAACTTCTGGAACACCGGACTCACACTGCAGAACAACCTGTCCGTTGCCACTGCCGACGATAAAACTGCTTTCTTCGCTTCCATTCAGAATCAGAAAGTGAATGGCGTAGTGCCGAAGGATAAGTTTGGCAGGAACGGGGTGCGCGTGAATGCCAGCCGCGAGTTCGGTAAAGTGACCGCCAGTGCCAACATCAGCTATTCCCAGAACACCGCAGATGTGCATACCAACGCCGGCGGACTTGAGGAAAGTGTGTACTGGATGGTGATGAACACCGCCGCGCATGTGCCCCTTACCAGCTACAAGAACTGGCGGACTGATAAATTTGCCAACCCTAACGGGTACTATAACGAATACTACTACAACCCCTACTTCATCATCGATCAGTTCAGAACGGATGCCAAAACTGATAATCTCATTGGTAACGTTACCCTGAATTATAAACCCCTGGACTGGCTGTCGTTCCTCGGCAGGGTATCTACCTCCACGCAAAACTCTGCATCCAAAGACCGTGCAGACAAATTCACATACACGCCCTACACGGAAGAGATTTCGGGCAATAAAGTGAAGGCCGAAGTGACCAATGGATTTGTACAGGATAACTGGAGCAATTACGCGTTGAACCAATTCGATTTCATGGCTACTGTCCAGAAAAAATTCAATGATCTCGATGTGCGTGTGATGGTGGGTAACCATATCCGGCAGGAGCGGAGCAAGGTGGGGTTTGTTCGCGCCAACGCACTGGTGAACCCGGGGTTCTTCAATGTAAGCAACCGTGTGGGTGAGCTGGATGGGGATGAACGCAACTATACCGCCCGTGAGCATTCGCAGTATATGGATGCGTCGTTCGGGTATAAAGACTTCGTATTCCTGCATGGCAGCTACCGCCTCGATCATATCTCCCGCCTTTCCAAAGTGAACCGCAACTTCGGCTACCCGAGTATCGACGTGGCATTTGTGGCTACAGAAGCCATTCCTTTCCTGAAAGGTAAACGTGCCATGAATTACCTGAAACTGTTCCTGGGTTATACCGAAGTGGGGCAGGCAAACATCGGCCCGCACTCGCTCGACGAAGTATTTGTTCGCGGTCCCGGGTTCCCCTTTGGATCTACGGTGGGGTACACGGTGGGTAATACTCTCGTTAGCGACGACCTTCGCCCGGAAAGATTAAAGTCTAAAGAAGCGGGCCTGGAAATGGGCTTTGTGGACGGCAGGGTGAATGTACAGTTTACCTACTACGATCAGCTTTCCATCGACCAAACCATTACTGCTGGTCTTTCCAACTCTACCGGATATGGCGGATATCTCATCAATACCGGTAAGGTGAAGAATAAGGGATATGAAATAGATCTGAAGCTGCTGGCCCTTAAAACTGCGGATTTCCGCTGGGAAATCGGGAGTAACTATGCCTTCCGTGATAACAAGGTGCTGGAGATCGGGGCCGACCTGCCTGAGCTTGCACTCTCTGACGCTTCCGGTAACGCTTATGTGGCAGCCATCCCGGGATACCCCTATCCCATGCTGAAAACTACTTCATACGAGAAACATAATGGCAAAGTGATCGTGGATGCGGAAACGGGAATGCCCAGCCGTGCTTCGGGTTACTTTATCATCGGTAATACAAACCCCAAATATGTTGTGGGTATAAATACCAGCTTCCAATGGAAAGGCCTGCGCTTTACCGCACTCGGCGAATACCGCGGCGGGTATGTAGTGTACCACGACATTGGTTCCGACCTCGACTTCACCGGCGCTTCTGCTGTTAGTGCTTCCTATAACCGCCAGCGCTTCATCTTCCCCAATTCCGTTGTTGAATCTCCTGCAGGATCCGGAAAATATATTGATAACAACAACGTGCTGGTAATGGATGGTAACTACGACTTCTGGCCGGAAAGTGCCTACCGTACTTCTATCGGGGAAAACTATGTGTCCAGCGGTGCATTCTGGAAACTGCGTGAGCTGACGCTTTCGTATGATTTACCAGCTTCAGTTTTGCGGCACCTGAAAATCGTGAAGAAAACGACGATCGGGTTCACCGGCAGGAACCTGCTAACCTGGCTGCCCAAGTCGAATGAGTATACCGATCCGGAATTCAACTTTACTACCGGCAACGCCACGGGGTTGAATGACTATCGCCAGACCCCGCCAACACGCCTGTATGGTTTTAATGTATCTGTTACTTTTTAATCCGATCCGATCATGAAGAAACTCATCTATATTATACTGGGTGTGGGCATGCTCGCCACCAGTTGCAAGAAAGACTTCCTTGAAATCAATAATACACCCAACGATGCCACCGATGCCACGCCTCAGGCCGTGCTTACCGGTGCGCTTTCAGGAACAGCCACACTCGTATGCAATACCTGGCAAACGTACGGCGCCTGGACCGTTGGTTACTGGGCTAAATCCAATGTGGTGAGTGGTTACAATACCTACCGCACGTATAACTATACCAGCGCCACTGAACAGGGTGTGTGGAATCAGTCGTATAACAACCTGATGGATTACGAGTTTATTGAAAAGAAGGCCGCCGCGCTTACCCGGCATGAATACTTCATTGCCATGGCCAAAATCATGAAAGCATATGTATACCAGCAGGTTATTGACCAGTACGGAAATATTCCATATTCAGAAGCACTGAAAGGCAAGGCTAACCTTACTCCTGCATATGATAATGGGATTACGATCTACGAAGATCTCATCAAACAGCTGGACGCTGCCAAGAAGATCATTGATGATACGGACCCGGACAACACAATCCACGTGGGTAATGAAGATATCCTCTTCGATGGAGATCTGGACCGATGGAAGCAATTGGCGAATACAGTAAAATTGCGGTTGCTCATCCGTCAGTCGCGCGTAGCAGCCCGCCTCGCTTATATTACGCCGTTGCTGACAGCCCTTGCTGCTGATCCGGATGGATTTCTGGATGAAGACGCCGTTGTGAATCCGGGCTATCTCAGAACTGAGGGTAAGCAGAATCCTTTCTGGAACAGATACTATATGGATGCAGCAGGTTCTGCCGCCACTGAGCATGATTATGTAATGCCCACCTCTTACGGAGTTGCTAAAGTAGATCATGAACGCGGTGTGGCAATATTCGGCAGTACAGCTGCCAGCGGTGTGGACCTTGGAGATCTCAATCCGCCGGATGCCACGCCTTTCGGAGCCGCTTCTATTTTCCGTAGTTATAATCAGCCTGTTGTTATTTTCCAGGTATCGGAGCTGAAGTTCCTGCTCGCTGAGTCGGTACAGGAATTAGGGATAAATTTCGGTAAAACTGCCAAAGCGTTTTATGAAGAAGGTGTTGCCGAAAGCTTTTATTATCTCATGACATCCCCTGCCATGATTGCTTACAACGGTTTTGATGACCGTGCCACCATTTATGATGAACTGGTAGAGCCTTATCTCACAAGTGAGGAAGTAGATGCCGACTGGGAATTTTCTCCCAATAAGCTGAAAGCTATTGCCACGCAGAAATGGATCTCCATGTACCTCATAAACTCACTGGAGGCCTGGAACGAATACCGCCGTACAGGTTACCCCAACATTCCGTCTTCCCTCGAATCCATCAAGCCCGGTCAGCTACCCTCACGCCTCCTCTATCCGCAAACGGAGGAGTCATATAATGCCGCCAACCTGGTGAAACAGGGCAAAATCGATCAGTTCACGAGCAAAATTTTCTGGGACGTAAACTAAAAATGAAGATCATGAAAAAGCTTTCTCAATATATCCTCTTCGCTTCTGCCACCGGTATCTTTTTTACCGGTTGCCTGAAAGACGATGCCAGTTACATCGATTATACCACTGCCCCGCCTGCCTTGCAATTCCTCTATGCCGAGCATGACGGAGATAAAGTGATCGAGGCCTTCGACTTGTCTAATGATGCGCAGGACATGCCCATCGAAGTCGCCGTTGCATCAAAAGACCCGCTGGGTGTTGCCGTAAATGCAAAAGTGGCCGCAATTACAAACGCTGCACAGATTTACAACCAGAAGTTCGATGATGAATACAATCAGCTGCCGGCCGATGCATTTACCATGACGGTAAATACCGTATCAGTACCAGCCGGTGCAAGGTCTGTACCTTTTGTGGTAAAAGTTAATTCCAGCAAGATCCCCGACCTGTCTAAGAAGTGGATGGTAGGCTTTCAGCTGACAGATGCCAACGGCGCTGTTATTGCATCCAACCTGGGGAAGGTGTTTATTGAAGTGGTGGTAAGAAATTCGTATCATGCCTACTATCGTGCCACGGGTGTTTTTCACCACCCTGTAAATGGCGATCGCCCTATTGATATGCGTAAAGAGCTGATTACCACTGGACCAAACTCGGTTGTTGCCTATCTGGGGGATCTTGGTCCGGATTACCAGATGGTTCTTACAGTGAATGCGGACAATTCAGTAACCATCACTCCGGCGGGCGATACGCCTAATATTGACCAGCATTGGGGTGTAAACAGATACGATCCTGCTACCCATACTTTCCACCTCCATTATTCCTATAATACGGCTGCACCGCGTATTGTGGAGGAAACTTTTGTGAGAGAATAAGAAGAGGGATACATATTATAAAAAAAGAGGTGCTGGAAATGGCACCTCTTTTTCTATTTTTGTGGTTCCAAAGCCACATTATAATGGAAAATGAAAACGAACAGCAACAGCTGAATATTGAGTTAAGCGAGGAAGTAGCAGACGGAACGTATGCCAACCTGGCGATCATCACGCATTCACCGTCGGAGTTTGTGGTTGATTTTATCAATGTTATGCCCGGTTTGCCCAAGGCCCGGGTGAAATCCAGGATCATCCTCACGCCGCAGCATGCCAAGCGCCTGATGAAAGCGCTGGTAGACAATATCAAGAAATATGAATCCGCTCATGGCGCCATCCAGGACCAGGAACCGGTTTCCTTACCGATGAACTTTGGCGGTCCCACCGCTCAGGCATAACCGCAGCATTAGGATGGAGCAAATTTTCCCGTATAGCCACCTGCAGGCATTTACCCGCGATGTATTTCTGAAAATGGGCTGTTCTGCAGCACATGCAGAACTCGCGGCTACCGTTTTACTCTCCGCTGACCTCAGAGGTATTGATTCTCACGGTGTTGCGCGCCTTAGCGGGTACGTTCGCCTATGGGAAGCAGGCCGTATCAACCCCGCGCCGGATATCCGGATCGTCCATGAAACGCCTTCTACGGCGGTGGTGGATGGGGATGGCGGCCTTGGCCTCGTGGTAGCACCTTTTGCCATGCAGGTTGCGATCGATAAAGCCAAAATCGCCGGCACAGGATGGGTAAGCGTCCGCCATTCCAATCACTTCGGAATAGCCGGGTACCACGCCATGATGGCGTTGGAACAGGATATGATCGGTATGGCGATGACAAACGCCAGTCCGCTCGTTGCCCCTACTTTCGCCACGGAGCGTATGCTGGGAACCAATCCCATTGCAGTGGCCATCCCGGCAGGGGAGCAACCGCCTTTCGTGGCAGATTTTGCTACCACTACCGCAGCCAACGGCAAACTCGAGATACTTCAGCGCAAAGAGCTGGAAGCTCCCACAGGCTGGGTGCAGGATAAACATGGCCATTCCAGCACTAACCCGAACGAGCTTAAAAGCGGCGGTGCATTATTGCCGCTCGGCGGCGATCGTGAGCATGGCAGCCATAAAGGCTATTGCCTCGGTTCTATCGTGGATATCTTCTCGGCGGTGCTGTCTGGCGCCAATTATGGTCCCTGGGCACCACCCTTTGTGAGTTTCCTCCCCCTGCCTCCGGATCCCGTTGGCAAGGGTCTCGGGCATTTCTTCGGGGCCATGCGGGTAGATGCTTTCCGACCGGCTGATGAGTTCAAATCGCATATGGATACCTGGATCAACCGCTTCCGTGGGGCTAAAACCGTTGCAGGAGAAGATAAAGTACTGATCCCCGGCGATCCTGAAAGGGAAATGCAGGCCTGCCGTATGGAAGCCGGCATCCCCATCCTCGATCCCGTGGTAAAAGACCTTGGCGAAGTAGCCATGAAATTTAAAATCGATTTTTAAGTAATATATATCACAAACAAATGAAAGTCTTAAAATTTGGCGGAACCTCGGTTGGCAAACCGGAGCGCATGCATTCCGTAGCACAGTTGATCACAGCTGACACCGATGCCAAAATAGTGGTACTCTCCGCCCTTTCGGGAACTACCAATGCACTTGTCGAAATTGGTCAATCGCTGTCTGAAGGAAAGAAGACGGAAGCGAAGCAGCAGATCGACAAGCTGGAAAGCCATTACCGCGCTTTCTGCAATGAATTGGTGAAAACCGAAGCCGGACAGGCCAATGCCAAAGCTATCGTAGACGAACATTTTGAATTCCTTAATATCATCCTTCGCATTTCCTTTAACGAGGCACTGAACAAAGACATCCTCGCTCAGGGCGAGCTCCTGTCTACCAAACTGTTCAGCGCTTACATGGAGGAAACCGGTGTGAAAGCCGTGTTGCTCCCTGCGCTGGATTTCATGAGCATCGATGAGTTCGAAGAACCGGATATCCCGCGTATCAAAGTAAAACTCTACCACCTGCTGGAACAACAGAAAGGTCAGACGCTCTTTATTACCCAAGGCTACATCTGCCGTAACTTCCGCGGTGAAGTGGACAACCTGAAACGTGGCGGCAGCGATTATTCCGCTTCCCTCATCGGTGCAGCCATTCAGGCGAAAGAAGTGCAGATCTGGACGGATATCGACGGTATGCACAACAACGATCCCCGTGTTGTGAAGAAAACCTTCCCGATCGAGCAGCTCTCTTTCGACGAAGCTGCCGAGCTGGCTTACTTCGGTGCCAAGATCCTCCACCCTGCCTCTATCTGGCCTGCACAGCATTTCAACATTCCGGTGAAACTGCTGAACACCATGCAGCCCGAAGCGAAAGGCACCATCATCACTGAAATGCCTAATGGTAACGGTGTGAAAGCTATCGCAGCGAAAGACGGCATCATCGCCATCAAAATCAAATCCAGCCGCATGCTGCTGGCTTACGGCTTCCTCCGTAAGATCTTCGAGATATTCGAAAAGTACCGCACCCCGATCGATATGATCACCACTTCTGAAGTGGCAGTTTCCATTACGATCGACGATCAGCGCCATCTTGATCAGATCCTTAAGGAACTGCAACCCTTCGGAACCGTGGAGCTGGATCACCATCAGGCGATCGTTTCCATCGTGGGTAATGAAGTAGCGGCCACACCGTCTATCCTCAAGAAACTGTTCGACTCCCTGAATGAAGTGCCCCTGCGTATGATCTCATATGGCGGTAGCAGGCACAACATTTCCATCCTCGTGGGTGGCCAGCATAAGGAGAAAACGCTCCAGCTGCTGAACAAAGGTCTGTTCGGATTGGAATAGGAATGAATACAGATTAAAAGAATACAGGCTGAAGCATAATTTGCTTCAGCCTTTTTTTATGTGAGTAAGGCGGAAAGAGACGCTTTTAAGCAGGACTAAGCGGAGCACTTATGGTACCGGTTTCTTTTACTTTGTCTTCGAAGTACCCGATTTTACGCATGCGGTGAACGTCCAGCGAATAGACCCCGAACTCTTCGATCACCTTGCCTTCAAGGATGTAAAAGCCGCCTTTCATGAAAGGGTATCGGCGTAGACTGTCGGGGAAATGCACGGTGTCAAGGAAATCACCATCGCGATCGAGAAAAGTGCCGAAGCACATGGCTTCCTGTTTAACGGTATAGACATGTTTCAGGGTTACGAGGTAACCGAGCATGGCTACGTTTTTCCCAAGATGACGCTCTAGCTCGGCTACCGGCATGTATTTGCGCTGGTCGTGCTGCAATACCCCGAAGGGAGATGTGAGCGGAAAGCCCAGCAGCTCAATTTCATCGAAAGCATCTTCGTGATCGTGGTAGGCGAGGGTGGGCAGCGTCCAGTTGCGGGAAGGCTCGCGGAATAAACCGGGCTTTGCAGGATCGTTGGTTTCCCTGCGCAGCAACGCAGCGCTTTTCCATAACAGGTTCTTTTTTGTTTCTTTCGTGTAATGGAAGGCCCCGATCCTTATCAGTATTTCCAGCTGTGCAGGGTTGGGCTGGGTGCGGGTCACAAAATCTTCCATGTTGAGGAAAGGCCCGTTCACTTTGCGGTCATCCAGTACAGATTCGATCCATGCCTGCTCCAGTTTCTCCACATGAATAAACCCTACATGCACTTCGTTTTTTTTGATGTTGGTGTAGTAGTCACTGTGGTTAACGCACGGTGGGTTAATATGGACACCGGTTTTCTTCAGCTCCCTGAAGTACAGCTCCCGGTTATAGAACCCGCCGAAATTGTTGATAACTGCCACCATAAACTCTGCCGGAAAGTATGTTTTCAGGTATAGGCTCTGATAACTCTCTACGGCGAAGCTGGCAGAGTGGGCTTTGGAAAAAGAGAAATTAGCGAAGCTGGCGATCTGTCGCCATACTTCTTCACTTACAGCCCTGGGCCGCTCCAGTTTTTCACAATTATCGAAGAACAGGTTTTTAATCTTCTCGAAATTCTGCTGTCCCCGGTATTTCCCTGCCATGGCGCGCCGCAGGGTGTCTGCATCCGCCAGGTCAAGGTTGGCGTAGTGGTGTGCAACCTTGATCACATCTTCCTGGTACACCATTACGCCATACGTTTCTCCCAGCAGGGTTTTCATAACGGGGTGGAGATATTCCACTTTGTCGGGCTGATGGAAGTTCAGTACATACTGCCGCATCATGCCCGCCTGTGCCACACCCGGCCGGATAATAGAACTGGCGGCCACCAGCGTGATGTAATCATCGCAACGGAGCTTGCGCAGCAACTGGCGCATGGCGGGTGATTCGATATAAAAGCAACCGATGGTCTGAACATTACGGAGAGCGTCCTTCACCTTGGGATCTTCCATGAAGGATTTAACATCGTGGATATCCAGATCCAGCCCGTGGTTTTCCTTAATAATGTCCAGCGAATCACGGATATGCCCGAGGCCACGTTGACTGAGGATGTCGAATTTGTGAAGACCGATGGCTTCCGCCAGATGCATGTCCAGCTGCGCAGTGCAGAGACCTTTTGGAGGCAGGTGCGTTGCACAGTACTGATGGATGGGGGCTTCACTGATGAGGATACCACCGGCATGGATGCTCAGGTGATTGGGGAACCTGTCGAGCATACGGCCATAACGGATGATGCGCTGATGCACGTTATCTTCCCCGAGTTTAACCTGGTAAGGGTTTTCAAGGATCTTGTCGATCTCGCCTTTGGGCAATCCATATACTTTACCCAGTTCGCGCACGATGGCGTTTGTCTGGAAAGTGGCCACTGTTCCCAGCAGGGCAGTATGTTCTGTCGTGTATTTATTGAAAATATATTCGAAGATCTCATCCCGGTCGCGCCAGGAGAAATCAATATCGAAATCGGGAGGTGAACTGCGGTGTGGATTGAGGAACCGCTCGAAATACAGATCCAGCGCAATGGGGTCTACGTTCGTGATTCCTAAACAATAAGCGATGATAGAGTTGGCGCCACTGCCTCTGCCTACATGGAAGAAGTCGCGGTGGCGGGCATAACGCACAATATCCCATGTAATGAGGAAGTAAGCGTTGAAGTCCTGCTGGTCGATGATCAGCAATTCTTTATCGATCCGTTTTTTCGCTTCGGCATTGCCTATACCGTAGCGGTATTCCATTCCTTCATACGCCAGGTCTCTCAGCAGTTCGCGGTCGCCCTCGCGGCTGTGTGTAAAACGTTTCTTGTTAAGGTGTTGCCCGAAGGTGAAATGCAGCTGGCATTCTTCCATCACCCGGAGGGTGTTGCGGACGATGTGCGGCTGTTCTTTAAATAGTTCCAGCAGTTGAAAGGGAGGGATGAAGCATTCATCGATCCCCGCCACTTCTTCAGGCGGCAATTGACTGATGAGCAGATTATTATCGACTGCCCGCAAAACCCGGTGCAGCCGTTGGGATTCTTCATTCTGGAAACTGATGGGCTGTAATACCACGAGTTTATCAGCATATCGACGGGTATCTGTCCGGAACAGGCGGTTTAGTTCTCTGGGACGAATGCCTATCAATTCATTTTCTCCCAAAGAGTGGAGCGGCCTTGTTCCGCAGGCGTATATCACAAAGGTTTCGGGGAGGTAGGGGGCTTGTTCCGGAAATGGTTCCTCTGACTGGAGATGCCGGGAGAGGAAGCGGTTGATAGCCAGCCATCCGTCCATATTCCGGGCAAGCAGGATGTACCGGAAAGCAGCACCGTTCCGGCATTCGAGGCCGAGGATGGGCTTGATATCGTGCTGCATGCATTCCTGTACAAACATCCAGGCATCTGTAGTGGCATTGATATTCGTAAGTGCGAGCGATGTAATCCCGTGAGCTTTGGCGGTAGCCACAAGCTCATCGGTACGGATGGTGCCGTAACGCAGGCTGAACCAGGATTTGCAATTCAGGTACATGTTAATGGGGATATCGGCGTTTCATGATCAGGGTTTCTTTCTGGTAGGGCTGCAGCTGCTGATCGAAGTTGCCGCCGCTGCTGCTGCCGCGCATCAGGTATTGCCATCCGAACTGCTGTTTGATGCTGTCGATAGCCTGATACAGTGAAATCATATCTTCCGTGTCATCAAAAAGACTGATCTGGTAATTCCCGGAAACGAGGTTGCTGAAGCGCACGCCTATAAGGCGGACCAGCAGCCGCCGGTCGTACAGTTTGGCGAACAATTGTTTAACATGTTCCAGCAGCACATGATCACTGGAGGAATAGCGGATACTGAGTTGTTTGGTGACGGTTTCGAAGTCGGAATACCGGATTTTGACAGTTACGCAGCCGGTAAGCCGGTTTTGCTGCCGGAGTTCGAAGCCGATCTTTTCCGTCATCCTCACCAGCTCGCTGTGCATAAATCCGAGGTCGATCGTGTCTTGCGGGAAAGTCGATTCGGTGGAAATAGATTTTTGCTCATGAAACGGTATTACGGGCGATTCATCGATCCCATTGGCTTTATTCCATAGGGATATCCCGTTTTTACCCATCCAGGCTTCGAGGAGACCTACAGGTATCTCGCTGAGGGTTTTCACGGTTTCTACCCCGCGGCGGCGCAGCTGTGCGGCCGTTTCTTTGCCTACCATGGGTATTTTATCGACAGGCATGGGGGCGAGGAAGCCTTTTTCGTGCCCGAAAGGGATGGAAAGCTGTCCGTTAGGCTTGGCTTCGTTGGTAGCCACTTTCGACACCATTTTATTAGATGCCAGGCCGAGGGAGATGGGCAGGTGCGTCTGGTGCATGATCTTCTGGCGGAGTTCGGTGGTCCATTTGAGGGAACCGAAGTATTTGTCCATCCCTGTCAGGTCAAGGTAAAATTCGTCAATAGAGGATTTTTCATAAAGCGGGGCGGAACCGGCGATAATGTCGGTTACTTCCCGCGAAAAATGACTGTATTCTTCAAAGTCACCACCCCGGATGATGGCATGCGGACAAAGCCGTAAAGCCATTTTCATAGGCATGGCGGAATGGATGCCAAAAGTACGGGCTTCATAGCTGCAGGCTGCCACCACGGCCCTGTCGCCCTTGCCGCCTACGAGGAGGGGCTTGCCTTTAAGGCTGTGATCTTTCAGGCATTCGACCGAAACAAAGAAACAGTCCAGGTCGAAATGCGCGATCGTGCGTTGGCCGTCTAACAACATAATCGTGTCTTTATCCAAAATTACTAAATAAATTAGCAAAACTAATGCAGTTAGTAAAGAAATAATAAACTTATAGCGGCCTTCGTTTGTTTAAATAGACAGAACTAATCCATTTCGTTATGAAACACACGGATTATGTTAAGGAAGTCCTGCTGCTGGCACTGCTGATAGGACCCATGGTGTACCTTGCACTGATCTGGAACACACTGCCTGCGCAGATTCCCACCAATTTTAACCTGAACGGCGAGGCCGACGGGATGGTGTACAAAAGGGAGTTCCTCCTGCTGATGATTTTCCTCTTTTTTACGAATGGTTTGCTTTACGCACTGTTCCGATATATTCCAAAGCGGGATGTGTGGGATGAAACGCCGGCTGAGTTCAGGGCGTATATGAGCGAATATTACCGCATCCGTTTCCGGATTCATATATATCTGGCTGTATTTACATCGATTGTGATCTACCTGATCAGTACCGGGAAGGAGGTCTTCCTGGAGAAATGGGTGTTTGTGGGTGTAGGGTTACTGATTGCAGCGCTGGGCGTTTTTCTGCGGCACCTCAAACCAAATTATTTTGTGGGGGTACGTACGCCCTGGACGCTGGCGAGCGATGTTATATGGACGGAAACGCACCATATGGCAGGGAGACTGTGGTTGTATGCAGGTATTGCCATTATGGTAGCCGGGATGTTCCTGCCGGTGATGAGCGGGGTGTTCCTGTTTATTTTTGCAGGGATGGCATTGGCGGCACTGCCTTATATTTATTCTTACCGGTTATTTTATAAAACGCAGGGTTGAATCGTCGCAGGCACGGGGATCGGCAAGCATTCCCGGGCATAAAAAAAGTAAGAACGGGGATGAACCTGTTCTTACTTTTTTTTATGGATACTATACCATTAACGGAGGGAAGGGAGCAGTGCTCTGCCGATCATTTCGCGGCCCGGCCATGGGATCATGGCGAGGATGAATACGAGGCCGAGACCGAAGAAGATGAGCGCGGTTTTCTGCTTTTTGGCATCCGAGTCAGCTTTCTTGATTTTGGAACGGCCGATGTGTACGAGCGCGATGGCGATAATGCCCAGCAGGGTGTGTTCTACGGTAAAGAAACGAAGCACTTTATCGCCCATTGCGGCACCCATATTGCCAAAAGCGGTTTTAGTGAGCGAGCTGGTAAACATCAGCACCAGGCCGATCAACAGCTGAATGTCCAGGAAGATCATGAAGAATAGGCCGGCCTTGGCATCGCCTGCGCTATAAGGCTTCTTTCCGGTAACGCCCATAATGGCGCGGATCACTGCGATTACGCCGAAGGCGAGGATGAGCCAGCGCACGTAAGAGTGAATGTCTAACAAAGCTTGCATATTGTTTGAGTTTGTCCGGGGCAAAAATAAGCGTTGAGTCACAGATAAAATTTTTTATTACAAAAAATGTTTGCTAATTTTGTTAGCATTGTTGTACTAAATTATTTAGGGATGTCTACTGTTTGCCAAAATCTTAAATATCTGCGCAAGCAAAAGGGCTGGACGCAGCAGGAATTTGCTGACCGCCTTAACATAAAGCGTTCTTTACTGGGTGCTTATGAAGAGGAGCGTGCAGAGCCTCGCACAGAGGTCCTGGAACAGGTGAGCGATATGTTCCGTGTTTCGATCGACGACCTGTTGCGGCGCGACCTGAGTTCTGCCAAAGAAAGCTTCCTGGAGCGCAGGCGTCAGCAGAAGCTGGGTGGTACCAACCGTCAGAATGTGGTATTTGTTCCGGTGAAGGCTGCTGCGGGCTACCTGGCGGGCTTCAACGATGACGAGTTCATCGACGAGCTGAACACCTTCACGCTGCCGATGCTGGGTGCAGGCCAATACCGTGCTTTTGAGATCGCGGGTGATTCGATGTTACCTACTCCATCCGGTTCCGTAGTGGTTTGCCATAAGGTAGACGGCTGGGAGGATATCCGGAATAACGAGGCATACATTGTGGTGACCAATCGCGAAGGCATTGTTTACAAACGGGTGCTGAAAAGCAACCGTTCCAAAGCCAAGGTTACGCTTGCTTCCGACAATCCCATGTACGATCCGTATTCTGTGAATATGGAAGAAGTGCTGGAGATCTGGGCGGCAGATGCTGTTATCCAGAAAATGGGCCAGCAGCATAAGATGAGCGTGAACCACCTGGCAGGTATGGTAAACCAGCTTCAGGAGCAGGTGAGCATGCTGAAGAAGCAGATGAAGAACTGATTTGTTAGCAGGATGTAACTGTAGCCTGAAGAAGTTTGCCTTCTGGTAACCGCTGCTACCGGAAAACATTTCCAGTCATCTTACTTTCCATTACCCGGAAGTATGAAGAAGCTTTCCGGCCGTGAGAGATCGCGGCCGGGTATTGCTATCGGCAGTTGCGCGTATTAATGCCGTGATAATTACTATCAGAAGTTTCCACTAGTGATACATGGATTGTTTTCAGTGGTTTCAGGTAATTAAAGCAGGATATTATTTAAAGCAGATGCGGGTAGTGATACCAGGGTATTGAGTAACATAAAATAATTTTGATACCGTTTCAGGGTAACAACTGATCGCTTAAAGATTGTGACATAGAATAAACCGTATGTCATATGCAAAGGATTTCATCGTTGTTCCCAACCCCAAGTTAACCATTGACAGTGCCGGAGGAAACTCCGGCATTTTTTATTGGGTTGCGTTGTGTTGAAATAAGCCAGTTCTAATCATTTGATGAGATAATTCTAATTCCCTCGAATTCGAGGGAATTAAATCCCGTTTCTTCCTCTTTAAAAGGATTACCCGCTGGAAGTGGGATGCTAATTACGTCGAATTCAACGTAATTAGCATCTTTTTCATACTCAATAAACTCGAACTTCCCGGTAGGTTTAAGTCTTGAAATCAGGTGGAAAAATCATTCTTGCATTGCAATTTTTCGAAAACTTCTAACCCCTATGTAGTTCACCTTCGAAACCATTCAAACCTCAGTACGATTAACCTTAGATATCCTTCAAATCATAATGCGATGACATTGAATATCATTCAATTGCCCCGGCTATAGCTCCGTTGCGGTTTTCGTATATTCCCGTACAACAAAATCTCAATGTTATGGCCATTTTAGATTCTATCATCCCATTTACGGGCAGGCTCGGTAATATCATTGCCTACAAGCGCAATGGTAAGCACTGTTTACGCACGGTGCCTGATAAAGTCCGGCAAACGGATAACACCCGCCGTGCTGCGAAGTGGTTCGGTGCTGCCAGCCGCAAAGGCGCGCTTATCCGCAGTGCCATCACTCCAGAATTAGACATCTTCCCTGATCGCGTTCTTGTAAACCGCCTGAACAGCTACATTGTACAGGCCGGCAGGAACAACCACGCAGGACTGGTTAACTTCCGCTTCAATGGTTACACTGGTCTCCATAAGCACTTTCAGGGCAAGCCTGTATTCACAAAAGACGGTAAGCTGCACATACCTCCACAACAATTTCAAGCCTATAACGGTGCCATCCGCATGGAAATAAAAGTGATCGCTACCCGGATCAACTTCAGCACCCGGACGGTCACAGGCACCGATGCCGCCGTACTCAACGTCAATCTGAACGAACCTTTCCAACACTTCGAAGGCACGGATCTGTGGGTAGACGTACCTGGTAAAGGCACACTGGTAGTAGTTTTACAGGTAAGACTGTTTACGAAAGAATCTGTAATGCTTAACCGGAAGTATGATGCAGCAGACATCATCGCTGTTGTGGAAGATCAACCAAAGGAAGTACTCCATGCTAATGCAGCCCCCCATAAGCAACTAACCCGCATACCAGCGGTGCCTGCCCGCAAAACACCCCCCGTTCAAAACGGGCAGCCGGTCATCCAGCGGGAATAGCACTCCGCCATAATAATGATATTTTGTTGTAAGTAGTTAATTATCAGACATATGGAACCAAAATCTACCCGGCAGGCCATTCCTCCGCCAGTCAATGTCATGGGCCGCAGGCACCCGGTCTTCACTTTATATGCCTGCTATCACATGTAACCCACCTCCGCATCACATCCGCACCACCTCCGCATCAAGTCCACCTTCTCTCCACAATCCCCTGCCATTTCACGTTAAGTTCACGCGGTGTACACGCGGTGTTCCCGTACTGTTTTCGTACACTAATCCCGCAGTTGCTAAATTTTAGTTCTGGTGGTATAGGTGTGATTTAGTCTGTCTTCTATTCATGCCCTGTGCTGTTTCAATTTCCATTCTCGCTAAACGGTGAAGCTTTGAGATAAACATCTCAGGGCTTTTTGCAATTATGCATAGGTTAACATTGGATTTCATAATTCCGTCTGTAAAGACAGATAAGGCTTGCAGCGCGCCCCGCCCACACTTATTTAGAATACCAAACTCCTCGCCCTGATCCGTTTTGCTGCAAATGTTTCGCAGAGACCAGGTTTTCAAGATGTTTTTTGATTGTGTTACGGTTGGCGTTCGTGAATGTGACAATCTCGCTAATGGTGATGCGCCCGCGATCCTTCACCAATCCCAGTATTTGCAATGATAATTCAGGCAGCTGGCCAAGTAATAGTTTTTCACGCTCTATCTTAATAAGCAAACGGTTCTTTTGTTGTTGTAATGCGCAGTGATCGTTATGGTTGATGTATTAATCATACTATTCTTGACCCAATGTTAATTGGGAAGATCACCGGAAACCAGCAAATCCTGCAAGTTTGGTTAGATAATTCCCCCTTCCTCGCTAAACGTTTCCTTTAGGGGAGCCTCACTCACTTCAAACTTCCATTCCTTCACATATCCCATGCACCCATATTTATGAATTAACATCGGTGCCGGCCTGCCGGTAACCAGCGATTGTAGCATGCCTTCGCAAGCAACGCTGGTGTGTTGCTGACCACGGCCACAATTTCTTCGTACATTCATCTATCAATTAAACCCTCCCCACATGAAAACCTTTTGCGCTGCAACCATCTTCCAGGTGAGCGATCTCAGCATCGCTGTTCCATTTTATACAGAGGTGCTTGGGTTTACAAAATATTTTGAATTCGGTAGCGTAGTAGGAATCCAACATGGCGAGGTACGCATACATCTTTCCGGCCCGAAGGCCCAGGGGCATAAGAAAGCCATCGGAGAAGGGGATATGTATATTTTCTGTGATGAAGTAGACGATTACTTCAAGGCTATCAGTGCCAAAGGAGCGAATACCTTCGCACCTCCTGAGGATCGTGGTTACGGCATGAGAGATTTTGCAGTACAAGATCCAGATGGAAACGTACTCGCATTCGGTAAAAATATAGAAGGAGAGAAATAGTCAACTACACCTTAAACACCCCCGTCCCCCCAATTACAAAAACCTCCGAATCTTCCCCGGGCTCCACACAATACGTTCCGGTAAATGCACTGAATGCAGGCAGTATAGCCCCCTCCACACCGAAATAAAAACACGGCAGCCTTAACCGCTGCCTGCCATTACCCACCATCCACACGCCCGGGTGAATGTGGCCGGACATTGCATACAGTCCCCCGCCATTTACAGGTTTATCTTTAGGATCATGCACAAAGTAAATACCTCCCAACGTCAACGTATCCATGAGCTGAACATCAAGGGATGCATAAACAGATGGGTCCATAATATCATGGTTGCCCGTTACCAGTTCAAAGCGGATATGCGGAAACTGGTTCCGCCAGATACGGAAATATTGTACTTCATTATTGGCAGAACTATGGAACATATCACCCACCACAATAAGGCGCTGCGGGTTGTATTTTGTGATCAGTTGCTGCAACCGGTACAGATCTTCCTCCACAATGTTCCCCGGTACGGCAATGCCCGCTTTGCGGAAATGCGCCGCCTTTCCCACATGAAGGTCTGCCACAATGAGCGCCCGCTCTTCTTCCCAATACACTGCTTTGCCGGCAGATAACCGCCAGTGTCCGCCCTTCATTTCATACCTGATATCTTCCAATGCTATCTTTATTTTAACCGGATATGCCGGGATGTTTTTGTTATAATTATAAAAGTAAGGCCAGCCTCAGCTGCCTTCCAGGCAACAGGGCATCACTGCCACAGGGTCATCTTCTTAATCCTGTCTTCCAGCTTCTCACTGGTCAGTTCCTCACGCAAACTGTCCACTTTTATAGGGAAACAGAACGGCGTCAGCCGCTGAGGGAATGTTATCACGATCTTACTGTTCCGGATACGCTCCAGCGTTTCCCGCAAACGTGCTTCCTCCATCTGGTAAAAGAAAGCCTCATTATACGCCTGCCGCACCAGGATGTTCTGCGCATCATAATCCTCAAACACTTTAAACAATAACGAAGCCGACGATTGCAGATGCCTGTTAGCTTTCGATTTACCAGGATACCCCTGAAATACAAGCCCTGCTATTACAGAGATGTCCCGGAACTTACGGCGCGCCATTTCCGTGGCGTTTACACTGCTTTGCAGATCGGTGGTAAGATTTTCTACAGAGAAAAGCTCATCCGCATTGGTATCGTCTACCGGGATGGGCTGGTCGCTCAGCAACTCGAACCCGTAATCGTTCATGGCAATAGAGAAGGTGATGGGATGCAGCTGACTGATACGCCAGGCCAGCAACATGGCCATCACTTCATGCACCAGGCGGCCTTCGAAAGGATATACAAAAAGATGATACCCATCTTCTGTTTGGATTTGCTCCATCAGCAGCTCATTTTCCCGGGGGATGTGAGACAGCATTTGCTGCAGCTCAAAAAGCGGCTGCAAAATAACGATTTCCGGCTCATGGGCCTTGCCTGCCATGGCTTCGTGGAACTTCCGGCGGAGCATCATACCGAGGTTGGCGGAAAGCGGCATACGGCCACCGTTCCAGCTGGGTACAATACTCTTCTTTGACTTGGATTTGCGCACCAGCACCGTCATGTCTTTGATCATAACAAATTCAAGGTTATGACCGCTGAGGCGGAAGCTGTCGCCCGGAGAGAGGCGGGAAATGAAGTACTCTTCTATAACGCCGATGTATCCCCCCGTCATGTACCGCACTTTCAGCATGGCATCACTCACAATGGCTCCGATGTGCAGCCGGTGGCGCATGGCCTGTTGCTTGCTGGTGCAGTAATAGCGGTCGCCCACGAGGTGAACCTTGTGGTATTCATCATACACCTGCAGCGCTTCGCCGCCGGATACGAGGAAGGAAAGGCACCAGTGCCATTCTTCGTTGGTCATTTCCCGGAAGCAGAAGGTGGATTGTACTTCTTTCCGGATCTCTTCCGGCTCAAACCCTTCAGACACACTGAGCGTCATGAGATACTGGAGCAGCACATCATATGCGAGGATGACGGGCATCCTGCTTTCGATCATGTTTTCAGCCATGGCATCTTTCAGTGCGGCGGCTTCCACCAGTTCGAGGGAATGGGTAGGGAGGAACCAGATGCGGCTCACGGCATCGGGGCGGTGACCGCTACGGCCTGCCCGTTGCAGGAAGCGGGCCACACCCTTAGGGCTGCCCACCTGTATCACCGTATCCACCGGCCTGAAATCCACCCCGAGATCAAGGCTGGAGGTGCATACCACCAGTTTGAGGGTGCCGGTATGCAGGGCTTCTTCCACCCATATGCGCAGCTCGGCGTCGATAGAGCCGTGGTGCAGGGCGATGGCGCCCGCCAGTTCAGGACATTGCTTCAGGATCTGGTGATACCATATTTCTGATTGTCCGCGGGTATTGGTGAAAAGGAGGGTGGTATTGCTTTCCATGATCACGGGCAGCACTTTGTGCAGAAGGCGCAGCCCCATATGCCCGGCCCATGGATATTTCTCGATCTCATCGGGGAGGATGCTTTCTACTTCGATGGCTTTATGCACATCGGCCCGTACAATCACCCGCTCACCGGGGAGATTGCCCAGGAGTACGTCAAGCGCTTCATCCAGGTTGCCGATGGTGGCGGAGATGCCCCATATTCGAAGGTGAGGGCGCAGGCCGCGCAGACGGCTGATGCCCAGCTCCGTCATAACGCCCCGCTTGGAGCCGAGGAGTTCGTGCCATTCGTCGGCCACGATGGTTTCAAGATGCTCGAAGCGTTTAGGATATTCCCGCTGGGCGAGGAGGATGTGAAGGGATTCGGGGGTGATGATGAGCACTTCGGGCATGCTGCGCTTTTGTTTTTCGCGCACGCTGGCGGGTGTATCGCCGCTACGGATACCTACTGCCCAGGGTACATCCAGCTCACGAAGCGCCTCTTCCATGGCGCGCCCGATATCTTTAGCGAGCGCCCGCAGCGGGGTGATCCACATGAGGCGGAGACCGTTACCGGTGCGTTTCCGGTAATCTTTTGGGTTTTCGTTGATCCAGCGGATCACGGTGCCGAGGAATAAGGAAAACGTTTTGCCGAAGCCCGTAGGGGCATTTACGAGGCCGGAGCAGCCCTGCAGGTAATGTTCCCATGCTTCTTCCTGGAAGGCAAAGGGGGCAAGCCCTTTTGCTCCCAGCCACTGTTCTATCGCTTGCCAGCCGGGTGTGTTTTTCATCAGGCATTGAAATTAGGAAAAATTCCCGCAAGGCATACCTTTGCCGTATGCGCGATTTCTTTCGTTTACACGAGAACGGTACCACCGTCAGGCAGGAATTGCTGGCGGGCCTCACTACTTTTTCCACCATGGCCTACATCCTGGCCGTAAACCCCATGATCCTCTCCAAAACAGGCATGGATTTTAACGCGCTCATCACCGCCACCGCCCTGGCCGCCGCCATCGGTACGCTCGTGATGGGACTGTACGCCAAACTGCCTGTTGGCCTCGCACCAGGTATGGGCCTTAACGCTTTTTTCGCCTATACCATTGTACTGGGAATGGGCTACAGCTGGCAGTTCGCCCTTACGGCAGTTTTCCTGGAAGGGGTCATATTCATCTTCCTCTCCCTTTTCCATATCCGCGAAGCCATCATCAATTCCATCCCGGAAAACCTCAAACATGCCATATCCGTCGGTATCGGATTGCTGATAGCGCTGATCGGTATGGCGAATGCGGGCATCATTGAAACCGGTATGCGGCATATCGGGGAAGGTAAGCTGGATGGCGTGATCCTCAAAATAGGCCACATTACCAGTGCCGGACCGCTCATTGCCCTGCTGGGCCTCGTTGTGAGCGCCGTTTTAATGTACCGTAAGGTAAATGCAGCATTGCTGCTGGGTATTCTTTTCGCCACACTGGCGGGCATCCCCCTGGGGCTTACCATGTGGCCGGAGCATGGTATTGTAAGCCTGCCGCCCAGTCTTTCCCCTATCGCTTTTCAGCTGGAGTTCGATAAGATATTTACGATGGACATGGTGGTGATCCTCTTCACCCTGCTGATGGTCAATTTGTTCGATACGGTGGGTACATTGATAGGGCTTTGCAATAAAGCCGGATTGCTCGACAGTCAAGGCCGCATCCCCCGCGCCAAACAGGCATTGTTTGCAGATGCGGTAGGCACAACGGCAGGGGCATTGCTGGGTACAAGTGTGGTAACTGCATATGTGGAAAGTGCCAGCGGCATTGCATCCGGCGGGCGCACAGGACTTACTGCTGTAACGGTAGCAGGCATGTTCATGCTGGCGTTGTTTTTTGCACCGCTGTTTGCCATGATACCTGCGGCAGCTACAGCGCCGGCATTGATCATTGTGGGGATGCTGATGATGGGATCGGTAGTGAAGATCAATTTTGAAGATGTGACAGAAGCCATCCCCGCCTTCCTGGCGATAGTGATGATGCCATACACCTACAGCATCGCCGAAGGGATCGTGTTCGGGATGCTGTCTTATGTTTTACTGAAAGTATTTACGGGGAAATACCGGGAAATAAGCCCGGTGATGTACGTACTGTCTGTGCTCTTTGTACTGAGTTTTCTACTGCAATGATCAGGTAAAAAGAAGTCTTACGCCTACAATGAGCAGCGCACTGGCAAGGGCAATCATGATGCCTTTGGGCTTCACTTTGCTGGAGAGGCCTGCTCCCAGTTGCGCACCTGCTATCACACCAATACCGATGGAGAGGGCCGTTTGCCAGCCTTCCCAGAAGCTGCCCTGGATCATATGTACGATTGTACCTGCCAGCGACATAATGGCCAGTATAAAGTGACTGGTAGCTGTGGCGATGTGTATGGGGAAGTTGAGTACGCTGATAAGGGCCGGCACGTGGATAATGCCGCCGCCGATGCCCAGCAAACTGCTGATGAAGCCTACAGCAAAACTGATGGCGATGCCGTACCAGATATTAAAACGGTACTGATGCTGCTCCCCGCTGCGTTCGGTAAGATCACGATCTACACATTTGCCTTTGAGGGTACCCGCGGCATAAGCGCCCCGGTTGGGTTTCAGTATGAGAAAAACTGCGATGACGATTAACAGCCCTCCGAGTATGAGGTTAAAGGTATGCCTTGAGATAACGCTGGTGGCCATAGCGCCAAGGATGGCACCCGGCAGGGTGGCTACCGCAAATATGGCGGCCGAGCGGTAGTCGATCCGTTTTTTACGGGCGTATGCCACAGATCCGGAAGTGGCGTTGAGGCAAACCACGGCCAATGAAATACTGGTGAGTACATCCGGCTCCATGTTAGGATACATGAGCAGGAGGAGGGGCATTAATATGAAGCCTCCGCCGGCCCCTATCAGGGTGCCGAAGGTTCCGATTCCAAATCCGATTAATACTAATAACAATACGGCCTGCAGGTCCATCTGGCGTTATCAAATTTTCACGTGTGAATAGAATGTGCATCCTCGCGCATTACGAAAGAAAAGCCAATGACTACGGCAATGGTAGGTACAATTGCGTTTTTTTAATGTTGGTCGTCGAATGATTGGTCCTTTTTCCTTCCGTTCTGTACGGTTGAAGGATGTTTTGGCGGCAGGGACTACTCCCCCGCAAACCAAAGGTAGTACATGACTTCAACACATATTCTGTAGACTAAAAGGGTAATGCAATGGCCGTTGAGATTGCTGCTCAGGGAGCTGCTTTGGGAGGCAGGGGCATAAAAAAAGACCGGGGTTACCGGTCTTTTCTCTAAGTTATTTGTTCATCAATCAGTTAATCGCATTCATTTTAAAGTCTGCACTGTCGCCTTTCTGAATGATGTAGATGTTTTTATTCTCGAAGTAATCGGGTGTTTCCCCATTTTCCTGCAGGTAAACCGGCTGGTAATTGAAAGTGGTGAATACGCGGTTACCCGGTTTGTTGAGGTCTTTGTTGAAATAAACACCGTCCTGAGCGAGGGCTTTCACGAAGTAATAAGTTACCTCGAAGCCTTTAAACGCCATGTCGGAAGGGCGGGATTTGTACTTATGACGGAACGCGTCTGCGAGGTATTTGCTGTAGTAATCAGACTTATCGTTGTAATAAGGCGAAGAGTAATACAGGGTGATGCCTTCGAAATCGGGTTCTTTAAACTTCATCACATCCCAGGTAGGCATGCCGAAGATGTGCATGGGGTAAGCAGCACGCTGGGGAGCCAGTTTCCGGAGGATGCTCTTGGCACCGGCTTCGTCGAGTGCAGTTACTATGATAACGTTGGGCCTGTCTGCCAGTAAGTATTGAGACAGTTGTGCATCTGTAGTGCCTTCGTTCCAGATCACTTCGCGGATGCGGGATTTCTTATCGTAGTTCATCCTGTCGTACGCAGCCTTGATATTGCCATAGATGCCGTTTTCGAAGGGCGTGTTCCGGCGGAGGATGAGGATGTTCTTGTTGGCAAAACCTTTCTGTACATAATCATGCATGGCTTCCACGTGAGAGCGGAGGGTGCTGTTGGTGATGAGGAAGAAAGGGTTGTTGTTGATGCCGCCATCGTTGGGGAAGGTGGCCGATACGAAGTTGATTTCTTTTTGTCTGGCGAAATCGCTGAGGGCTTTGATCTCCGGGGAGCTTACCGAGCCTATGATGAGATCGGCATTATCAAGGCGGCGATTGCGGATGAGCGTGGCCGGATCGTTCTGGCGGGATTTGCTGTCGAACACCTGTACGTTCAGCTTAATGCCGAGGTGGGAGAGGGAGTCGAGGGCCAGCTGGGCGCCTTCGTAGAATTCAAGGCCGGGCAGCACATAGCGGGGCATGGTGCGGCCGGGTATCTCCAGGCTGGTGGCGAATACGGAATCAAGATACAGCGGTGCGAAAAGCACTACATTATATGCGTCTTTTTTCACTTCGCGTGCAAATGCCGGAACATTGAAGGGCGCCCGGGCGGCGGGCTTCTCGTCAACGGGCTTTTTAGGCTCTTCTTTCACCGGCTTGCTCAGCTCGGGAGGAGGGCCGTCCGTTTTCTGTGGTGCCTGACGGAAAATTCCGCAGGCGGAAAGCAGGAGCATGCAGGATAAGGTAACCGTCAGCCTGCTCAGGATGTTCGTTCGGTTCATGAGGCCAAATTTGCAAAAATCATTCCATGGATAAAAACAATTACGAATTACAAATGAATATAATTGTTCATCCGTAATTCGTAACTGCTCATTTCTTCGGGGAAACTATTCCCATTCTATCGTTGCCGGCGGTTTGGAGCTGATGTCGTACACCACACGGTTGATACCTTTCACTTTATTGATAATGTCGTTCGATACTTTGGCGAGGAACTCGTAAGGGAGATGCGCCCAGTCGGCCGTCATCCCGTCTGTAGAAGTAACAGCACGGAGCGCTACGGTAAATTCGTAGGTGCGCTCGTCGCCCATAACCCCAACGCTCTGTACGGGGAGGAGGATGGTGCCTGCCTGCCATACCTGGTTGTAAAGGTTCATTTCCTTCAGCAGATCGATGTACACGGCATCGGCTTCCTGGAGCATGTCTACCTTTTCAGGGGTGATCTCTCCGAGGATGCGGATGGCCAGACCGGGACCGGGGAAGGGGTGGCGGGCGAGGAAGATGTCGCTGATGCCGATTTCCTTACCTACGCGGCGTACTTCGTCTTTAAAGAGGAAACGCAGCGGTTCCACAAGCCCCATGTTCATCTTTTCGGGGAGGCCGCCCACGTTGTGGTGGGATTTGATGGTGGCGGAGGGACCGTTTACGGAAACAGATTCGATTACATCGGGGTAAATGGTACCCTGACCGAGGAACTTAATGTCTTTCAACTCTTTAGATTCCTGCTGGAACACTTCGATGAAGAGGCGGCCGATGATCTTCCGTTTTTGTTCGGGATCGGAAACGCCTTTGAGTTCGCCGTAGAAGAGGTCTTTTGCATTAACACCTTTTACGTTGAGACCCATGTGTTTATAGGAATCCAGTACAGATTCGAACTCGTTTTTGCGGAGCAGCCCGTTGTCTACGAATACGCAGTACAGATTAGCCCCGATGGCTTTGTGGATCAGCTCGGCAGCTACGGTAGAGTCTACCCCGCCGCTGAGGGCCATTACCACTTTCTGGTCACCTACCTGTGCTTTGATGCGGGCAACAGTTTCCTGCACGAAAGCGGCCGGCGTCCATTCCTGGTGCATACCACAGATATGAACGAGGAAGTTGCGGAGGATCTGCTTCCCTTCCAGTGAGTGCGTTACCTCGGGGTGGAACTGCACGGCATGGATAGGGTGCCTGGCGAGGGTGAGGCTTTTGAAGGCCGCCACCGGAATATTATCGGTATGTGCGATGGGCGTGAATACTTCAGGCAGGCGAACAATAGTGTCCGCATGGCTCATCCACACCTGGCTTTTCAGGTTTACGTCGTAAAAAAGAGGCTCTTCCTTGTCGGAATGCTCGAGGAAGGCACGGCCGTATTCGCGGGTGCTGCTCTTGGCTACTTCACCGCCAAACACTTTGGCCATCAGCTGTGCTCCGTAGCAAACGCCTAATACCGGAACGCGCTCGCCCATGGCGGCAATGTCTACCACTGGTGCCAGCGGATCGTTAACGGAGAAGGGGGAGCCGGAAAGAATAATGCCTTTGATACTGTCGTCCCAATCTATGGGCTTGTTACATGGCTGTATTTCACAATAAGTATTCAGTTCCCGGATGCAACGTGCAATCAGTTGCGTGTATTGGGACCCGAAATCGAGGATCAGGATCTTTTCTGTCATGGTCGTGCAAAGATAAAGGAATTTCGGACTTCGGATTTTGCTTTCCGGCAGATTCGCCCGAAATTACCCCGGGCCGTGCGTTCTGAATATTTTATCGTATTTTTCGCCCATAACCCTCGTTCTAAATCAATTGCTGTATGAAAACGCAACTCACCATGCTGGCTTTTCTCCTCGCTGCAATGCCCTTCTGGATGGCATGCGACGAGGTTAGCGGAAGCGGCCGCGTAGCCACCGAATCCCGTCAGGTAAAATCTTTTTCCCGGCTACATGTTCAGGGATCCATGGATGTATATATTATCAAAGGCACCGGCGGAAGCGCTAAAGTGGAGGCCGAAGATAACATCCTCCCCCTCATTGAACTGGAAGAAGACGGTGATGTACTGCGGATCCGTTTTAAAAACAACGTAAATATCCGTACCCATAAAGATATTAAGGTGTTCCTCGCCACCGAAACCCTCCGGGAGATCGAACTGGCAGGCTCAGGCGATATTAAAGTGGAAAGTCATTATGCCTCCGCTGAACCGGTAGAGCTGAGTGTTGCCGGCAGTGGCGACATTGAAGCAGGCTTCAGCGCCCCCGCCGTACATGTAAATATTGCAGGCTCCGGTAATGCCGATGTGAAAGGAGAAACCCGTGAGCTGCATGTAGACATTGCCGGCAGCGGCAATTGTGATGCCTCAGACCTGTTGGCTGAAACCGCCGAAGTAAGCATTGCCGGTAGCGGAGATGTGAAGCTGCATGCCAGCCGTTCCCTGTCCGCCAATATTGTAGGGTCGGGCAACGTTTATTATAAAGGTGAACCTGCCATGAACGTGAGTAAAATGGGTTCAGGCACCGTTCAGAAGCGCTAACAAATTGAAAAACTTTTGTATGTTTGCAGGTTTTATTTGAACATACGACTGCCGTATATGAGTCAACTTCCCAAGATATTAGTGGTGTACTACACCCAAACGGGCCAGCTAAAGAGAATAATAGATCATGTGTTAGCGCCTTTGCAGGGCAAGGCGGAGATTACGTTCGAGGAAATTGAGCCGGTAAAGGATTTTCCTTTCCCCTGGCCCAAACAGCGCTTCTTCGATACCATGCCCGAAACCGTATTGGGCAAGCCACAGGCCATCCAACCGCTGAAAACCGATCCCGGAGCACACTATGATCTGGTATTGCTCGCTTACCAGCCCTGGTTCCTTTCACCATCGCAGCCCATCGCCGCTTTTCTGCAAAGCGAAGAAGGGAAGCGCCTGCTGAAGGGCAAACCCGTGGTTACCCTTTTGGGATGCCGTAATATGTGGATCAATGCGCAGGAAAAGGTGAAACGCTACCTTCAGGAAGCCGGTGCTCAACTGGCAGGGCATATTGCGCTGGTAGACAAGCATCCCAACCTCGTTTCTCTCATTACCATCCTCCGCTGGGCCACCAAAGGAAAGAAAGAAGCATTTTTTATATTCCCCCCTGCCGGTGTGCAGGAGAAGGAAATCGTGGAATCGTCCCGGTTTGCGGCACCTATCGGTGAAGCCCTCGGGAAGAAGGATTTCAGCCGGCTGCATTCGGACCTGCTTGCACTCAACAGTGTGGAAGTAGATCCCGGCCTGATCGTACTCGAAATGCGGGGCGTTAAGCCTTTCCGCTTCTGGGCCAACTACATCAGCGCTGCCGGTGAGCCGGGAAGCCCCGCCCGCCAGGGCCGCGTTACCATGTACCGCGTTATCCTGCTGGCTGCAATTCCCATCCTGACGCCCTTTACCTCCATCGCCGGATGGCTTAAGCTCACACTGGGAAAGAAGCAGCTTAACCGTGATGTAACATATTACAAAGGAATACAGCTACGCGAAAACTGATAAAATTCTATATTTACGGCCGCTTAATCACTTAAAAACAACCCTGAAATGACTGCGGTGCCCCGGAAGCACCGTTTCTTCAGATCGACAAAAAGGACAACTCACTGCGATGAAAGAAGTATATATAACGAGGCTCTCCAAATTTTTGCCGAACGAGCCAGTAGCGAATGACGAAATGGAAAGCATCCTCGGTATGGTGGATGGTAAGCCTTCCCGGGCACGCAACATCATCCTGGGAAACAATAAGATCAAGACACGGTACTACGCACAGAACAAAGAAGGAAAAAGCACCCACACCAACGCAGAAATGACTGCCAAAGCCGTGGAAAGCCTGTTCGACGATAAATTTCCCATCAGCAATATGCAACTCCTGGCCTGTGGCACTACCAGCCCCGACCAGATGTTGCCCAACCATGCCGCCATGGTTCATGGACTCCTGAAATGCCAGCCCGTAGAGATCGTGGCTGCCACCGGCGCCTGTGCTGCCGGCATGCAGGCATTCAAATACGCCTGGATGGCCGTGAAATGTGGTGGCACCGCCAGCGCAGTGGCCACAGGCTCCGAGAAGTTCTCCGCATGGCTGCTCTCCCGTAACTTTCAGCCGGAAGCAGAAAACCTGAAGTCCCTCACCGATAATCCCATCATCGCCTTCGAAAAAGACTTCCTCCGCTGGATGCTCTCCGACGGAGCCAGCGCTGCCCTTTTCCAGGATAAACCCAACGAAGAAGGGCTTAGCCTGCGGGTAGACTGGGTGGAGATCGCTTCTTACGCACATGACCTGGAGACCTGCATGTACGCAGGTGCCATTAAAAACGAAGACGGCTCCACCAAAGGCTGGACCGACATGACACCCGAAGAATGGGCTGCCAACAGCGTTTTTTCCTTCAAACAGGATACACGCCTGCTCGGTAAAAACATCGTACCCTCCGGTGCTAAAATGTGGAAGCAACTGGTGGATAAGTATAACATTGATCTCGAAAACCTGACCTGGTTCCTGCCGCACCTTTCCTCCGAATTCTTCCGGTCCAAAATCGACGAAGAACTGGGCCGTATCGGTGCTTATGTTCCGCAGGAAAAATGGTTTACCAACCTCACCCGCGTAGGTAATGTGGGCACGGCTTCTCCTTATTTTATGCTGGAAGAACTGCTCAACCAGGACAAACTGAAGAAAGGCGATACGATCGTGATGATGGTACCGGAAAGCGCACGCTTCTCCTATGCATACGCACACATCACCGTTGTCTGATCTCTTTTGCCTGCGTAAAAAACGATTTTCCATGCAGCAGCCGCCGGAAGAAACCGGTGCCTGCTGCATTTCTAAATAATAAAAGGGGGCTGTTCCCCAACCCTAAAACTGCACACCATCATGAAAAAAGATGAAGTTCCGCAGGATGGCGATAACCTGCACCACGGTACATTCAGGCAACTATTTTATGCAGTAGACCAGTCGGGCGACTACACCACCGCCACCAGCATCGGCTGGGAACCGGAAAATGTAGCCCTCAGCCAGGCATGGGATGAAGTGGAACAGCGCGTCGCCAATACCAAAGCAAAAGTAGATGCCGGTGATGTAAGCCCCATCGCTTACTATATGGAACGCACCCTGCTCGATCTGCCACTGCTGGCCCTGAAAGCCGGTAAGTTTCAATGGCAGGTAAAACGCCACATGAAACCGGGTGTGTTCAAAGCCCTCAGCGATAACATGATTGCCCGCTACGCGGAAATATTCGGCATTCCTTTTCAAACACTCCGCAGTGGCGAACTGCTGCCTTTCAAGCGCCCAGCATAACAAACAGACATGACACAATTCAGTCACACCCAAACCGCACACTGCGAAAGCGGCGTAATATCCAACCTCTTCGGTCATTATGGCCTTCACATCAGTGAACCCATGGCCTTCGGCATCGGTGCCGGCATCTTCTTCGGCCACCTGCCGTTTGTGAAGGTGAATGGCGTGCCAGGCACCACCTACCGCATCTGGCCCGGAGCCATCTTCTCGCGTGCCTGCAAAAGGCTGGGCGTGGAAATGGAATCTCATAAATTCAGCAACGTCGATAAAGCCATGAAGGCCCTCGATCAGCTCCTCGATCAGGGCGTACCGGTGGGCATGCAGTCCAGCGTGTACTACCTGCCATATTTCCCGGAATCATACCGTTTCCACTTCAACGCACATAACCTCGTGATCTATGGTAAGGAGGGCGACGATTACCTCGTTTCCGATCCCATCATGGACACCGTTACCCGTATCGATACCGAAAACCTCATCCGCGCACGGTTCGCCAAAGGCTTTCCCGCGCCGAAAGGTAAAATGTATTACCCCGTGAACGTTCCGCAGGAAGTGGACTTCCGCGAGCCGGTAAAAGCAGGCATCGCACAGGCATGCCATTATATGCTGAAGATCCCCATCCCCATGTTCGGCGTAAAAGGCATCCGCTTCCTCGCCAACCGCATGAAGGATTATCCGTCTAAACTGGGCGACCGCCGCGCAGCACTGTACCTCGGCAACGTAATCCGTATGCAGGAAGAAATAGGTACCGGTGGCGCCGGTTTCCGCTTTATGTACGCCGCCTTCCTGCAGGAAGCCGGTACACTGCTGAACCGGCAGGAGCTGAAAGACATTGGCCGCGAGCTGACATCCGTTGGCGACGGCTGGCGTAATTTCGCTTTCGCTGCCGGCCGTGTGTGTAAAGCACGCGCTGCCGATAACATGTCGTATGGCGAGCTAAGCAAAATGCTCCTGCAGATTGCTGATGAAGAAGAAAAAGTATTCCGCCGTTTATCCACCGTAAAACTCTGAGGAATTGAACAGCATTGCCGTGAAAGATCTGCAGAAAACCTATGCAGGGGCCTTAACGCCCAGCCTGCAGGGGCTTTCGTGCACTTTCGCAGAAGGCACCATAGCAGGGCTGCTCGGTCCCAACGGCGCCGGCAAAACCACCACCATCTCCATCCTTTGCGGACTGGTAGAGCCTACCGGTGGTACGGCTGAAATATTCGGTATCCCGCAAACGCCCGCCAACCGCGAGGCAATAAAGCGGGCTATCGGCGTGGTGCCCCAGCAGATCGCTCTTTTCCCGCAGCTCACCGCATATGAGAACCTCCGTTACTTCGGTAACCTCTATGGCTTCAGCGGTCGCCCGCTCAGGGAAAAGATCATGCAGCACCTCGAAGCATTCGGACTGGAAAAGGCCGCACATAAAGAAACCGGCAGGTTTTCCGGCGGGATGAAAAGGCGCGCCAATATCATCGCTTCCATCCTGCACGAGCCAAAGCTGCTGGTACTGGATGAGCCTACCGCGGGCGTGGATGTTCAATCCCGCTCCATGATCCTGCAGTTCCTGCGGGAGTATAACGCGAAAGGCAACAGTGTGATATACACCTCGCACCTGCTCGAAGAAGCCGAACAGATCTGTGAAGAAGTGGCGATCATAGACGAAGGTAAACTGGTGACACAGGGCGCACCGTCAGACCTGATCGGCCGCCACGCACATTGCCGCAACCTGGAAGACGTGTTCCTCCATTACACCGGCCATGCCGTGAGGGACTAAAGCAACAACAACAACATGTTAAGGATCATCGCCACGATACGGAAAGAATGGTTACTGCTGCGGCGCGATAAAGCCGGGCTGGCGCTGCTTTTTGCCATGCCCCTCGTGCTCATCACCGTGATGGCCCTCATTCAGGACGCACCCTTCCGCGATTATCAGGAAGTGCAGTTCGATATCCTCACCGTCGATAAAGACCAGGGCCGCCTCGGCCGCTATATCCGCGAAGGCCTTCAGGCCAGCGGACAGTTTCAGGTGATCGATTCCCTCAACGGGCAGCCTGTTTCTGAAGAAGCGGCAAAGGAAATGGTGGGCGAAGGAAAGTATAAGATCAGCATCACTATCCCTAAAGGCGCTACGGCAGAAATCGTCAGTAATGCCAATAAGATCGTAAATGATATTTCGAAGCGGATGGGCCTGCCCGCGCAATTACCGGTAAAAGCCCTTTCCAATGATTCGCTGGCTGTACAGCTGTATTTCGATCCCGCAGCCAAGAAAGCATTCAAAAGCGCGATCCATCAGGCGCTGGATAATTTCCTCACGCAGGTGGAAACAGACCTCCTGCTGGAACGTATCCAGCTGCAGCTCCGCAACCGCGACAGTACACAGCAGGATACATTCCCCGCCATCCGCCTCAAAGCGGTGGCACTCCGTGAAACAAGCGTGGGGGAAGGGAAGCAGATAGATGTGATTTCCAATTCCGTGCAGCACAACGTGCCGGCATGGAGCATCTTTGCCATGTTCTTCATCGTGATCCCTATCGCGGGTAATATGATCCGTGAGCGGGAAGATGGGAGCCTGGTGCGGATGAAGCTGATCCCCGGCAATTACCTGTCTGTACTGTCGGGCAAACTGCTGTTTTTTGTCGGCATATGCATTGTACAGTTCTACCTGATGATCATGGTAGGCCTTTACCTGCTGCCGCAGCTGGGCTTACCGCAGCTCCAGCTGGGGGTCGATCATCTGGCGGGCTTCCTCGTGGCGGCCAGCATCGGCGTAACGGCTACGGCTTACGGTATACTCATCGGTTCGGTGTTCAAGACGCCCAACCAGGCGCTTAACTTTGGCGCGGTGAGCATCGTGATCCTCAGCGCCATTGGCGGCATCTGGATACCGCTGGAAATTATGCCGGAAGCGATGCAGCACATCGGCCGGCTCTCGCCCCTGAGCTGGGGGCTGGATGCCATCAACGATGTTTACCTCCGCAACGGCCATATCCGCTATGTTTTACCCGATCTGGCAAAGCTGCTGTGCTGCGGCGGGGCCATGCTGGTAATAGCCGCCATGGTGGAACAACGGAGGATCGGATAAGAACAATTTTCATAACAACGGTAAAACAACTAATTTTACTCCCCCGGAATACGCCGCTGGCGTAAAACCTACAACAACATGGAAGCATTAAAACTGAAACTCAAACAGCAGATCATCGAAGCCCTCAACCTGCAGGATACCAAACCGGAAGACATTGACGACAATGCTCCCCTGTTTGGCGAAGGCCTTGGGCTCGACAGCATCGATTCGCTGGAATTGATGGTGCTGCTGGAAAGAAGCTATAAGATTAAAGTGGAAGACCCGCGCGAAGGCCGTAAGATCCTTCAGAGCGTGCAGACCATGGCAGAATTCATCATGAGCAAACAGGCGGCCTGATCCGCATAACCGTATGGCAGAACGTGTGCTGATAACAGGGATAGGTATGATCTCCGCCATCGGGAATAACGTGGAGGAGAATTTCCGCAGCCTCCGGGCGCAACGGAGCGGCATCGGGTATTCGCAATATGTGGATACCATTCACCGCAATGTGCTGCCGGTAGGTGAGGTGAAATGCAGTACGGCAGAACTGGCAGAGATGGCCGGTATCACCGATGCCACAGGCTTCACCCGCACCACGCTCCTCGGTCTCATAGCCATGCAGGAAGCCCTGCTTTCCGCAGGTATCCGCGATGCTGCAGAAACACCCACCGCATTCATCAATGCCTCCACCGTTGGCGGCATGTGTGATACCGAGAAAATCTACTTCGATATCCTCGACCCCGAAAAGGAAGGTACTTTCCTGCAACTCATCGATGCCCTCGATTGTGCAGACTGTACACAACGCATCGCTGATCACACAGGTCTTACCGCTTACGTTACCACCATCAGCACCGCATGCTCCTCCTCCGCCAATGCACTCATGTATGGCGCAAGGCTCATCCGGGCAGGACTCGTACAGCGCGCCGTATGCGGCGGTACGGAAGCGCTTACCCGCTTTACCATCAACGGTTTCAATTCCCTTAAAAATATCGACAAAAGGCATTGCATGCCCTTCGACAACGACCGTAATGGTCTTAACCTTGGCGAAGGCGCGGCATACCTCGTACTGGAATCAGAAAGCTTCGCGCAACGGCGTAAGGCAAGGCCTATGGCCGAGCTGAGCGGCTGGTGCAATACCAACGAAGCCTTTCATCCCACATCACCCTCCCCGGAAGGCGACGGCGCTTTCGAGGCCATGCGCAAAGCCATTGCCATGAGCGGCCGCACGTTGGAAGATGTGCAATACATCAACGTACACGGCACGGCCACGCTCAACAACGATGTGTCTGAAGGCCGCGCTCTGGAACGGCTTTTTGGGGATAACGTACCTTCATTCAGTTCTACCAAACCGTTTACCGGTCATACCCTTGCGGCGGCCGGAGCTATAGAAGCCATTTATTCCGTGTTGTCCATCAACCGGCAAATGATATGGCCCAATCTCAATTTTAATGCGCGTATGGAAGAGCTGCGCATCTCACCGGAAACGCGCCTGCTGGAAGAGTCACCCGTTCAGAACGTGGTGTCTAACTCCTTCGGGTTCGGTGGTAACAATGCATCACTCGTGATCAGTAAGTATGGATATTAAGTGCTACATACAGGCCAGCGCGGCAATTTCCCCCCAGCAGAGCTTTACGGGAGATTACACACCGCAACTGCTTCCCCTCACGGAGCGCAACCTTTTGCGTGCCCAGGAGCCGGGTTATGCGGGCTTTATCCCGCCCAACAGTTTGCGCCGTATGAGCCGTTTGCTGAAGATGGGCTTAACCTCAGCATTACAATGCCTCCGCAATGGCAACGCCTCCGTTCCCGGTGCCATCATCACCGGCACTGGCCGTGGCAGCCTGCAGGATACCGAAAAGTTCCTGCATGATATCCGCACATATGAAGAAACGGCACTCAATCCCACACCGTTCATTCAATCTACCTACAATTCCGTAAACGGACTGGTAGCCCTGCAGCAGCAATGCACCGACTATAACAATACTTTCGTACACCGTGGTTTCTCTTTCGAGCATGCCCTGCTGGACAGCATATTGCAAATCCAGGAAGGCGCAGCCCAAAGCGTACTAACCGGTGGTTTCGACGAAATGACCGTTGAGCATCACTACATCAAAAGCCGCATTGGCTACTGGAAAACCGCGCTCACGCAACCGGCTGATATGCTGGAATCCGGTACACAGGGTACCGTTGCGGGTGAGGGTTCCGTGTTTTTCCTCATTGGCACCGCTCCATCTGCAGTTGAGCTGAAAGGCATGCAGATGCTTTATAAACCCACACCTGAGCAGCTTTCTGCCAGTCTCACTCAATTCCTCGCACAGCAGGGCGTAGCTCCTGAAGAAATCGATCTGCTGGTAAGCGGCCGTAATGGTGATACCCGTTTCGATCATTTCTATGACGTGGCTGAAAAGGTACTCCCTTCTTCCGTAGAGAAAATTCACTTCAAACAATACTGCGGCGAGTACGATACTGCAGGTGCCTTCGGTATGTGGACGGTCACACAGGAGTTACTTTCCGGCCGTCATAAAACTGCACTACTTTACAATCACTTTTACGGGGAGCAGCATACTTTTGTGTTGTTGCAAGCTTAGGTTCATAACTATATCATTTACAAGCATTTAATAGGAATGTCCTAATTGATCTCGATAATCGTTATCAGGGTATAGGCTTCTTTTTTAGCTTATGTTATAAGCTTATAGGCTTATCCATTGCTTTGCAAATGGTAATGGGCAGCATTCTCGTCTTAATGCAGACGTGATTATAGAAAAACTTCTCGGTGGTGATGTATTCAGTTGGGGTGGAAGAGGTTTTGTACAGGAAGGTAATATCCGTGCTGCCTACCTGCATGCACTCAGAGAAGCGGATAAAGGCAATTTTGAATTCCTTATGCAATTTGCACGCTCTTAGAAGAGTAGTACCTCCTAACCCCGTTCCCAGATACCCGCAGTTTCCATCCCAAGTCCCGTCTCACTTTCATGCAGCAGCGCGAAATAAGTCTTATTGTCACCAGATGCAAAGGAGACAAGTAGTGCAGACTGGCTGAATGGATTAGTCAGATCCGGCTTTAAGTCATAGATCTCCTTATCCCGGTTTTCCTGCAATAAATGTTTCGCGAGCAAGATGTTCGCTGTTGAGCTGATGAATTCATGCAGAATAGCAGGCGCGAATATCCCCTTGTTATTGTAATGTTTTGAAGTTTCAATGGCATCACGGATTTCCGTGAACCAAGGCATTTTCTCTTTTTGTTTACGGCTCCGTTCCCTGAGCCATGCGCCTGATGCTGCAATGACGGAGAAGATCAGGCAAAGCAGTACTGCCAGCGTAAAACCTCCTGTAAGAAAAGCTATGAGAAGAAAAATAACTGCTGCGGAAAGGGGGATGTGCCACATTTTAGGCTCCCGTGCCGCGGTTTTCTTACGGCCGGGTCTGAATACGGCTGCAATGAGGATACAATTAAAAACCACCGCGGCAAATTCAAATGCATACATAGGATTAGGGTAATAGTAAGATTAAGATATACTTTTCAGGGAATAAGAAGAAAAAAGGCCGCTCCTTTATCGGGAGCAGCCAGTGGGTATTAAACTATGTGGGTATTATTCGATAACATGCGACGTCAATTGCGATGGTATATTTCAGTTATTTCTTCACAGACCTGGGGAGGTTGGGATTAGCCCTGTACCCCGTCCATGCTTCAATCTGATCGAGATCGGATTCAATACGGATCAGTCTGCTTTCGATGGGAGATAATCTTACCTCAAGAAGGTTAAACCGGGTATGCACCAGTTCAAACCGATTGTCTACGTCATCGAATCTCCTGTCCATTTCATCAAACCTGAAGCCGATCAGTTCGAACTTCTTGTCCATGGATTCGAACCTTTGATCAATCAATTCGAATTTCCTGTCCATTGACTCTAACCTTTGATCAATTAAGTCGAATTTCCTGTCCATTGACTCGAACCTTTGATCGATCAACTCGAATTTGTTGTCCATAATTTCGAACCTTTGATCGATCAATACAAATTTCTCGTCGATTTCATTAAACCTAAAGTTGATAAATTCGAACTTCTTGTCCATTGAATCAAATCTTTGATCGATCAATTCGAATTTGCCGTCCATGATTGTGAATCTTTGATCGATCAAATCGAATTTGCCGTCCATGATTGTGAATCTTTGATCGATCAAATCGAATTTCATCTCGAATTTGGTTTCCATGACATCGATTCTCTTCTCTAGTCCATCGATTCTTTTGTCCAGTCCGTCAATTCTACCATCCAGGCAGTCGAACTTGTAGGCCATTTCTGTACCTAATGCCTGAATCGCGTTTAAAATTGTCATCGTTTCTTGCGTCATTGAATAATACTTTAAATGTTAAACAATGAAGCCAATGTATATTTTTTTTAAACTGAAAAATTTTTATCGGTTATTTTTTTTCTGACATTCTGGATGGAAGTTTAATCGTTGATACTAACAGTATCATTTCACAACTCTGAACACCGGATACCGCATGAATCCCGGCTCGTTCCAGGGAGATTGGCGGTATACAAAATTCAACTGGTCTCCACCGCTTTTTGCAAACGAAGAGTCGCTGGCACGGCGTGCTTCAAGCGCTTTTCGTACTTCAGCATTCTGACGGAGGAACTCGCCCGCAGTATCTTCAAATACATACGTTGAATACCCTTCCTTCTTACCTAAAATAGCGTCGAAGAAATTCCATGCGAAGTAGGAATCCGCACCTTTCGGTTCCAGCGTTTCCACAACGAAACGATTAGCCGCCTGATTCATGGGGATGAGATAATCACCTTTCCGGAATGCGATTTTCTGTTGAGATGTTTCCGTAGTTACGCTGTGATGCATGTAATGTTTTTCATAAGGCTGGGCTACGGTTTTCATATCCTTGATGGTATATACTTCAACAGTGATGGTGGTATCACGGGTGAGGCGTTTCATCTGCACTTTGTTGTTTTGCAACAGTTCAATCACAGCCCACCATCCCTGCGGAATGATGTAAGCTTCTGGTTTAGTTACGTAGTTACCCGGCTCAAAATGGTTGAAGATCCGGATTTGCTTTTCGTAAGGCTTGTTGCGATCGTAATAGAGCCGCGGTAGTCCGGATACCTCGCTGGGTTTGTAACCAGCTTCGTAACCTTTGAACGTATACCATTGCGGCTTAGTAACATCGGGCTGCCAGTTGAGTGGGAAGCTTTCCTGCGTTTTTACAGATGCCCGGGTAGCGTCGCGAAGGCTTTTGATCTTACTGCTGTTCTCGGAGGTGAAGCGGATGAAGCACTCCATCAGGGCATAAGTGGCCTCCACACGCTGCTTGTAGGGCTTCAGCATATGCGTTTCAGGTACAAAGCCGAAGGTGTGGAAAAGGGTAGTGTAACCGCTGGAATACCGGGGACCGTCGGCGAAGGCAGTCCACCCGCTGTCGGGCGTAGGCCCGAAGTGGTTCACATAGGGGAGGAGGTCGTATCCTTTCTCCGCCATCATTTTATACAGCGCCGGCTCAAAGGTATCATGGAGGTAAGCCCCCATAACGCCGCCGAGTTTACCGTGCTGGGTGGCGAGGAGGGTCATGACGTGCTGATAATCAGCGCCATTACTCACGTGGTTGTCTACAAACACATCCGGATCGGTGAGGTGGTAGATCTGGTGGAAAGTGCGGGCATTGCGGGAGTCGGCTTTTATGAAATCACGGTTGAGGTCAAGGTTCTGGGCGTTTCCCCGGGAGCCGAAGGCATCGGGACCATTCTGGTCTACCCGGAAGTACGGGGAGCGGTTCAGGGCGCCGCCGATATTGTAGATGGGAATAATGGCGAGGGTCACATTAGCGGGAAGCTGCTTTTTACCGAGGCAGAGGTCACGTACGAGCATCATGGTAGCATCGATACCATCAGGCTCACCGGGGTGGATGCCGTTGTTGATGAGGATGATACGGCGGTTTTTACGGCGCAGGCTGGCATAATCGAAGTCCCGGTCGGGGGAAAGGGTGATGAGGTGGAGGGGAAACCCGGCATCTGTGGCCCCTATTTCGCGGATATGGAGCTGCGGGAAGCGGCGGACGAGCATTTTCCAGTAATCGATGCATTCAGCATAGGTAACGGTTTCCCGGGCGCCGGTGCGCTCGTATCTGGTCGTTAAGTCTTGTGCCTGAGTGTGTTGGGAGAATACGGCAAACAAAGCTGCCAGCGCAAAGGGGCGCCAGTTTCGGTTTAGATGATTGATAATCAACGGTTAATTGTTTGATTGTTGAAAGGTGTTGTAAATATACAAAACCTGCTGACATCCTCCTGCCATCCTTCAGTGATCCTTCAGTGGTGTTCAGTGGTGGTATAGGTTTGAGGGTGTTTGACTGAAGGATTACTGAAGGATCACTGAAGGATGACTGAATAATCGGGCCAGCAGGAAGTAACGCCCTGAAACAGGACAAGGCTGATATACCTGCGAAACAGCAATAAGGAGGTGGAAGGTAAAGGCGGAAAGCTAAGGGGAATGTTTAAAAGGGAAGGCTGGGGTAAACAGCAGGAAATCCGGGAAATAAAAAAAGCCCTTCCCGTGTTGCAGGGAAGAGCTGGAAAGTTATGTTAACAGCCTGATTATTAAGCGAGCGTGTTCACCTTAGAGGCGAGCTTGCTTTTCAGGTTAGCTGCTTTGTTCTTGTGGATAACGTTACGCTTAGCCAGTTTGTCGATCATAGAGATCACTTCCGGGAGATTCTCGGAAGCTGAGGCTTTGTCGGTCAGTTTCTTCAGATCCCGTATGGCATTGCGGGTCGTTTTGCCGTAGTAACGGTTACGCTCATTACGCTTTCTGCTCTGACGTACGTCTTTTTTTGTTGCTTTATGGTTTGCCATTGTTTAAATTTCAAGTTTCGGACGGCAAAGGTAAGTTTTATCTTTTTATAAACAAAAATAAATACCGGGATTTCAGGATTTTACCGGCCTTACCGTTGCGGAATGCGAACAAAGATCATGAAAAAATGTGAAAAACCAACACGTTTTCCACCCTGTAAATCCGGTAAAAAGGCCACAAAATCCCAAATCTTTAGCGATATTTGCAATCCCGTAACACATTTTTCTTGTTATAGGTTAAAGCAGAATTAAAGACCAAGCTTAAATTCGTTGTAAATGAAGGACTTTTCGTTTGTCACCAACTCGCACCCGGCGTACATAGAATCGCTGTACAATTCGTACCGCGAAGATCCGGCCTCGGTAGACCCGGACTGGATCAAATTTTTTGAAGGATTCGACTTTGCAGTGAGCAACGCAAACGGGAAAGCAGGCGCCGCGGCAACGGGCACCACCGCTCTGGGAGTTTCGAACGAACAGCTGACCAAGGAACTGGCGGCTTACCGCCTCATTCAGGCCTACCGCAAAAAAGGCCACCTTATCGCCAAAACAAACCCCATCCGCGAAAGGAAAGACAGGCACGCCAATCTTGACCTCGCACATTTCGGCCTCTCCGATGCCGATCTTAAAACAGAATTCTATGCCGGCCAGATCATCGGGATCGGTAAAGCACCCCTCGAAAAGATCGTTCAGCATGTAAAAGAGATCTATGCCGGTAAAGTTGGCATCGAATTCACCTATATCAACGATCTGAAGAAGATCGAATGGCTCCAGAAAGAAATGGAGACCACCCTCCGCGCTCCCCTCAAAGCAGAACAGAAGAAACGCATCCTCGGTAAACTGAACCAGGGCGTGATGTTCGAACAATTCCTGCACACCAAGTACATCGGCCAGAAACGCTTCTCCCTCGAAGGAGGTGAAACCACCATCCCTGCGCTCGATGCCATGATCAATACCGCCGCAGAATATGGTGTTAAAGAAGCCGTGATCGGTATGGCCCACCGCGGCCGCCTCAACGTGCTGGCCAACATCCTCGGCAAAACCTACGAGCAGATATTCTCCGAATTTGAAGGCACAGCCGTTCCCGACACCACCATGGGCTCCGGCGACGTAAAGTATCACCTCGGCTTCCGCGCCAGTATCCAGACGCCTAACGGTAAGGAAGTGAACGTACAGCTCACCCCTAACCCCTCACACCTCGAAGTGGTAGACCCCGTGGTGGTAGGCTTCGCCCGCTCCAAGGCTGATGTTATCTATAACAGCGACTACGATCAGATCCTCCCCATCCTCCTCCATGGCGACGCCGCCATTGCCGGACAGGGCGTGGTATATGAAGTCGCCCAGATGAGCAAGCTCCGCGGTTACTACACCGGCGGTACCATGCACTTCGTTATTAACAACCAGATCGGCTTCACCACTGATTTCGAAGATGCCCGCTCATCAGACTACTGCACCAGCGTTGCCTCCATCGTACAGGCGCCTGTGTTCCATGTGAACGGCGATGATGTGGAAGCAACCGTGAAAGTGGCAGAAATCGCCACCCGCTACCGCCAGGAATTCAACTCCGATATCTATATCGATATGGTGTGCTACCGTAAGCACGGCCACAACGAGGGGGATGATCCCAAGTTTACACAGCCGAAGCTGTACGAAGCCATCGAGAAACACGCCAATCCCCGCGAGATCTATTCCAAACAACTCATCGCCAATGGTGATGTGGACGCGGCCCTCGCCACGGAAATGGAAAAGACCTTCTGGAAAGATCTCCAGGAGCGGCTCGACAATGTGAAGCAACACCCGCTGCCTTATAAATACCAGCAGCCGGAAGTATGGTGGCAGGAACTGCGGAAATCAACCGCGGAAGATTTCGTAAAATCTCCCGACACTGCAATTTCCAAAGCCGAACTCGAAAAGCTCTTTGCCGACATCATGGCTATCCCGGAAGGGTTTAAGCAACTGCGTAAGATCGAAAAACTCCTGAAAGACAAGCAGAAGCTGTTTGCTGAACAGGGGCTGCTCGACTGGTCGTCTGGCGAACTGCTGGCTTATGCCAGCATCCTGGGATCAGGTAAAGACGTGCGCCTCAGCGGGCAGGACGTGAAGCGGGGAACTTTCTCCCACCGCCATGCCGTACTCCGCAGCGAGGAAACCGATGAGGAATACAGCCGTCTCAGCCGTATCGGTGAAAAGCAGGGTAAGTTCCGTATCTACAATTCCCTGCTGAGCGAGTTTGCCGTGCTGGGCTTCGAATATGGTTATTCTATCGCTAATCCGAATGCACTGACCATCTGGGAAGCGCAGTTTGGCGACTTTATGAACGGCGCACAAACGCTGATCGACCAGTTCATCACTTCCGCCGAAACCAAATGGCAGAAGCAAAGCGGACTGGTAATGTTGCTGCCGCATGGTTACGAAGGCCAGGGCCCCGAGCACTCCAGTGCCCGCCTGGAACGTTTCCTGCAGCAATGCGCCGAATACAACATCTTCATCACCAACTGCACCACTTCGGCCAGCTTCTTCCATGCACTGCGCCGCCAGCTGGCAATGCCGTTCCGGAAACCGATGATCAACTTCTCACCCAAAGCCAACCTGCGCCATGTGCGGAGCTACAGTCCGGCTACGGACTTTACCCAGGGCGGATTCAGGGAAGTGCTGGACGATCCGTTCATCACCGATCCTTCCAGGGTGAAGAAAGTGCTCATCTGCAGCGGTAAAATGTACTTCGACCTGAGCGAGAAGCAAATGAAGGACGACCGCAAGGACGTGGCCGTTGTTCGCCTCGAGCAGCTGTATCCGCTGCCCATTGCGCAGCTGGAAGCGATCCAGTCGAAATACAAGGGCGCTACATGGTTCTGGGTACAGGAAGAGCCGCTCAACATGGGTGCTGCCAGCTTCCTGCAAATGAACCTCAAGCAGTTCAACTACGGCGTCATCTCCCGCAACCCCAGCGCCGCCACGGCCACCGGTTATGGCAAGGTGCATGCACAGGAGCAACAGGAAATCATCGATACCGCATTCAATATTTAAGGAGAAAGTAAAAGAAAGGCTGACCGCACTAACGGGAAAGCCCTTAATTTTACGCATCAAATTTTTAACGTAACTTTTTACGGGAGGGTTAAACACATGATAATCGAAATTAAAATACCTCAGGTAGGAGAATCAATCAGCGAAGTTACTATCGCAAAATGGCTGAAGAAGAACGGCGAATTTGTGAATCAGGACGATGTTCTGTGTGAAATGGAGTCTGAGAAGGCCACACTGGAGCTGACCGCCGAGAAATCCGGCGTGCTGAAGATTGTGGCAGAAGAAGGCGCCACGGTGAAGATCGGGGAAGTAGCCTGCACCATCGATACCGATGCAACAGGTGATGCACTGCCCGCCGCTGCTCCTGCCGCAGCAGCGCCCGCAGCAACTGCCGCTCCGGCCCCGGAAGCCGCTCCCGCACCAGCAGCACCAGCAGCACCCGCAGTTAACAAAGGCACGATTGATATTAAAGTTCCTACGGTAGGTGAATCCATCAGTGAAGTAACCCTCGTGAAATGGCTGAAACAAACCGGCGATTACGTGGAAAGGGATGAAGTGCTTTGCGAACTGGAATCCGAAAAGGCCACCTTCGAGCTGAATGCGGAAGAAGCCGGCGTACTGAAAACTATTGCAAAAGATGGCGACACGCTGAACATCGGCGACGTTGCCTGCCAGATCGATACTTCCGCCGCACGCCCTGCCGGTAAAGCTCCCGCTCCCCAGGCCGCCGCAGCTCCAAAGGCTGCCCCCCAGGCGCAACAGGCCCCTGTAACCTCCATCCCCAATGATGTGAAGGCCAGTCCCGTTGCCGCCGCGGTTATCGCAGACAAGAAAGTAGACCCTGCCAGCATCAAAGGCTCCGGCGCCCATGGCAAGATCATGAAAGATGATGTGATGGCTGCCCTTCAGAACCCCGGCGTGGCTATCGGCCAGGAACTATTCTCCCGCAACGACCGTCGGGAGAAAATGAGCAACCTCCGCAAAACCGTTTCCCGCCGCCTTGTAGAAGCCAAGAACACCACGGCCATGCTCACCACTTTCAACGAAGTGGACATGACCAACATCATGGCTATCCGCGCTAAATACAAAGAAACCTTCAAAACCGCCCATGGTGTAAACCTCGGCTTCATGAGCTTCTTCACCAAAGCAGTATGTTTCGCCCTGCAGGAATTCCCTGCGGTGAACGCCTACATCGACGGTGAAGAGATCGTTTACCACGATTACTGCGATGTTTCCATCGCCGTTTCCGCCCCCAAAGGCCTCGTGGTACCCGTGATCCGCAATGCAGAAAGCATGGGTATGGCAGATATCGAAAAGAAAGTAGTGGAGCTGGCTACCAAAGCCCGCGACAGTAAACTGACGATGGATGAAATGACCGGCGGTACCTTCACCATCACCAATGGTGGTGTATTCGGCTCCCTCATGAGCACCCCCATCATCAACATCCCGCAATCGGCCATCCTCGGTATGCACAAGATCCAGGACCGTCCCATGGCGGTGAATGGCCAGGTAGTGATCCGCCCCATGATGTACCTGGCACTGAGCTACGACCACCGCATCATCGACGGCCGCGAATCCGTAAGCTTCCTCGTAAGAGTGAAAGATATGCTGGAGAACCCCGATCAGCTGCTGTTCGGCAAAGATCCGGTGAAGGCATTACTGAAACTGTAATTTACCGTAATAGTATATCGCAAAAGGGGCGGCCTTCATTGGCCGCCCCTTCTTTATTTATTTTACTTCGCGGAGGAACTTCCTTTCCCGTGGCCCGCTTTTGAACAGGAGCGTATCTCCTTTGAAAGTGAAAAAGGCCTGGGTTTCTGTAATCACAAAACGGTCGGGATGTGTGAAAAACATTTTAAAGGGTTGTCCATCATTGAAAGAAGCACGCAGCCCTTCTTCGGCAGAACTGATTTTCACTTTTGTAGTCTTTTCTACATAGCTGCCGGCATACTTCCTGCTCAGGCTGTCGGGGAGCACGGGGAGCAAGGGTAGTTTTTCTTCATCCTGAAAATCTTTCCATTGATAGACATTCCCGATAGCCCGGGCGATCTCGTCGATAATCATGTAATTGTTGCAGTTGGTCATGATTACAAACCCGTTGCCGCCTTCCATGCTGCCGTAATACACACAGGCAAATCCGTAGTTGCCGCCATTGTGATTGAACCAGCGCCCTTCCCGCGACATGAATACTCCTAATGCAGAATTAGGGTTGAGGTAAGGTGTGAGGCGGGTTTGCGTCATGGATTGAGACAGTACTTTAGAAGATTTGCCCTCTTTAGCCAGCTGTGTTTCAATGATATATTTCGCAAGATCGGTGGGGTTGGTCCAGAGGCCGGCAGCTCCCTGTTCCGGGTACACGTGGTACTTACCTTTGGCGGGCTTACCCTCACCCACATATGCCGTGGCCAGCAGATTCGCTTTGTCATTCGGCGGGGGCTGGGAGAAGAAGCTTTGCGTCATACCCATAGGGTTCAGTACTGCAGTCTGGAGGTATTTTTCATAAGGCTCGCCGGTGATGGTGGTGAGGATCAGCTGGGTAACGGTAGTGCCGCCGCCGGAATACTGAAACTTTTCTCCCGGTGATCCGAAGGGCCTTACCTCGCTAGTGTTAGCGGGTTTGGCTCCACGTAATATCTGTTCTGTTGTAGGCAGGTTGTCTGTTGTTTCATATCCGGGGAAGCCATGTATGGTAAGGCCGGCCGTATGACTGAGGAGGTGCGCCAGGGTGATAGTGCCTTTGTTCAGTTCAGGGTGCCAGGTTTTCAGATAGGTATTAATGTCCTCATCCAGCTTCAGCCTGCCATCCTGTACCAGTTTCAGAATAGCCACCGCGTTGAGCGATTTACTGATAGATGCCGCCTGGAAGAGGGTTTCGGGAGTAACGGGGCGGTTTTCTTCCTTATCGGCATAGCCATATCCTTTGGCCCATTCGAGTTTATAATTTCTGATAACGCCTACAGTTACACCGGGAATTTCGAGGGCTTTGAGCCTTTCTTCCACGGAGAAACGCATAGGCTGCTGGTCCTGGAACTGTACCCATGGCATAAGGCCGTTTTCGACACGGCGCATATTGTCGTCAGCAGACTGGGCTATAGCGGCCAGGGGGAGTAAGAGGCAGAGAAGGGTTTTGATAGCTGGCATGGCGGGGAATTTTACTATTAAAATTACGGTTTTCACTACACGATTCCCCGCGGTGAAATAAACAAGACAAGGATCGATTTGAAATACTGCTTCCGCGGGATCGATTATCTTTGCGGCCATGACGCGATGGGAAAATTATCTCCGTTCGGCCGCAGCCGTGCTGGAGGCCTATGATGGCAGCGTGCCGCTGCACCACTTCCTGAAGAGTTTCTTCAAATCCAGGCCCCAGATGGGCAGCCGCGACCGTAAACTGGTTACGCAGCTGGTGTACAGATATTACCGCCTTGGCCGCTGGCAGCTGGATATGCCGGTGGAAGACCGCCTGTTACTGGCCACATTCCTCTGTGAAACATCCCCCGATCCCATGCTGGAAGCCCTGCGTCCGGCGTTTGCCAGCCATATGGCCGCCTCACTGGATGAGAAGCTGGCCGTAGCCGGACTTACCTGGGATGCCGGAGCGGTGTTCCCCTTCCCGCAGCAATTGTCTTCAACGGTCAATACAGCCCCATTCAGCCGCTCTTTCCTCCAGCAGCCCCGATTGTTCCTCCGTGCCCGTCCGGGCCGTAAAAAGGCCCTTATAAGGCAATTGGAGCAGGCCGGGGTAACGTATGCTACTGTGGGGACGGATGGCATTGCATTACCGAATGGTACCAAAACCGAAGCCATCCTGCCAGAAAAGGGCTGGTACGAGATACAGGACCTTTCTTCACAGGAAACGGGCCAGCGCTTTCACCCCAAAGCCAAAGAGTACTGGTGGGATTGCTGCGCCGCCAGCGGGGGCAAATCCATCCTGCTGCACGACATCCAGCCCGATCTCCGGCTCCTGGTGACCGATGTGCGCGCTTCTATCCTCGATAACCTCCGGAAACGCTTCACGGAAGCAGGTATAAGGGATTATGCCTCCAAGGTGGTAGATCTTACCTCACCGCACGTAGGCGGACAGCTGCCGCATACCCGCTTTAACGGCATTATCCTCGATGCACCTTGTACCGGTTCCGGTACCTGGGGCCGTTCACCGGAGAACCTCTATTTCTTCGATAAAGCCAGAATAGCCGAATATGCCGCCCTGCAGAAGAAGATCGCCGGGAATGTGACGCCTTTTCTGGCACCGGGGGGCACCCTCATCTACATTACCTGCTCCGTGTTCCGGGAAGAGAATGAAGACGCCACCGCTTTTATTGAGCAGCATTGCGGACTGAAGATTGTGGAAAGCACGTTAGTAGAGGGGTATAACCGGTTTGCAGACTCCATGTTCGTAACCGTTGCCCGGAAGGATTAATAATGCTCTTATTCCGTTAATATCGTATCGGATTAAGGCGTACCATCCTTCATCCAACCATCAGCAAAAGCTCCCCTTTGATATAGATTGGATGAAGGATGGATGAAGGGTGGTAGTGCAATAAATTGATAATGAAAGGATTGTGAAATGCTATGTATCAGGCCTTTTCCGGAAGTTCTGATATTAAATTAACTCGGATAAAAGTTATTAGTATAAAAAAGGCCCCTCCGCAAGAAGTGGCCTTTTTTTATAGCTGAATTACAATGCTTATCTGCGGATAATTCCACCACCGAGTACATCGTCGCCTTCATAGAAAACGGCGCTCTGGCCGGGGGCGATGCCTTTCACCTGGTCGTAGAAATGTACTTTCACGAGATCGTCGGTGTTGTGGAGGTTGGCTAAGGTGCCTTTATCCTTGTAGCGCACCTTTACCACGGCTTCCATGCCTTCGGGGAGATGATCGTATTTTACGAGGTTGATGCCTCCAACGTTCATTTCGCTGCGGTTCAGTTCCTCTTCATCGCCCAGTACCACGGTATTGGTTTCGGGGATGATCTCGGTTACGAAGATGGGGCGGCCAAGGGCGATATCCAGCCCTTTACGCTGGCCGATGGTGTAGAAGGGGTAACCTTTATGCTGACCCACCACTTTACCATTGGCGAGTACGAAATTGCCACCGTTAACGCGTTCTTCCAGTCCGTCTACCTTCCGCTTCAGGAACCCGCGGTAATCGTTGTCGGGCACGAAACAGATCTCATAGCTTTCGGCTTTCTTGGCCAGTTCGGGGTATCCGAAATCGAAGGCCATCTGGCGGATCTCGGTTTTGCGGTAGCCGCCCAAGGGGAGGAGGGTACGTTTGATAACATCCTGATCGAGTCCCCAAAGCACGTAGCTCTGATCCTTGGTTTCGTCTACCCCCTTGCTGATGATACCCCGGCCGTTCTCGACACGGATCTGGCCATAGTGGCCGGTGGCGATGAAGGCACAATCCATGGCATCGGCCCGTTTCATAAGGGCGCGCCATTTGATATGGGTATTGCACAGCACGCACGGGTTGGGGGTGCGGCCTGCGAGGTATTCGTCCACGAAGTTATTGATCACGAAATCGCCGAATTCGTCGCGTATATCGAGAATGAAGTGCGGGAAACCATGATGTACGGCAGCGGCACGGGCGTCGTTGAAAGAGTCCAGGTTGCAGCAGCCGGTCTCCTTTTTGGAGGCTCCGGCGGAAGCATAGTCCCAGGTTTTCATGGTGATGCCCACCACTTCATATCCCTGCTCATGGAGCATCAGGGCGGTAACGGTACTGTCGATGCCCCCGCTCATGGCTACCAGCACTTTTCCATGCTTGCTCATTTTCCTATCGGTTTAGCGTGCAAAATTACTGAAAATCCCCGGGATAGGGGGGCAACACCTATAGATACTGCTGATAGCACCATAGTTTCGCCCGATAGGCCGGATGGAAAAAATTCAAAATGAATGGATTTACAACGATTGATATTGCATTTTTGCCATAATTCTTTAACTATTCGTCAAAAAAGTCCCAGTCTAATTTTATATTTATCGGAAATTAGCCAGGTCATATTATAAATTTAGATGCATGCTACCTCGTTTGAATAAGGCTCACGTTATGAATCACCCCGAGTGGGGCGTTACCTCCGATCATCTTCAGTTACCGGAAAAAATTCTTCAGTTCGGCACCGGCGTGCTCCTGCGCGGCCTGGTCGATTACCTGGTAGATAAAGCAAATAAACAGGGTATTTTCAACGGCCGCATCGCGATCGTGAAAAGCACCGATGGCGGCGATGCTGCTGCATTCCATGCGCAGGACGGACTCTTCACCACCCACATTAAAGGCGTTTCGCAGGGAAAGCCAGTAGATCAATACCTGGTGAACGCTTCTGTTAGCCGTGTATTGCAATCGAATGCAGATTGGGAGGCGGTACTCGAAGCTGCCTGTCAGCCCACCATGGAAATCATCGTTTCCAACACCACGGAAGTGGGCATTCAATATGTGGAAGAGAACGTGGCCGCAGGAGTGCCGGCTTCATTCCCCGGAAAACTGCTCGCCATCCTGTTTGAGCGCTTCCGCCGGAAACTCCCGGGCTTCGTCATCATCCCTACAGAACTGGTAGTGGATAACGGCGAACTGCTCAAATCCATCGTCCTCAAACTGGCAGCTTATAACGATATGCCGGATAAATTCATCCAGTGGATCAGTGAGGGCAACCGCTTCTGCAGTTCGCTGGTAGACCGTATCGTGCCCGGCAAACCCAAGAACCTCCCGGAATGCTGGGAAGAAGCAGGGTATGAAGATGAACTGTGGATAGATTCCGAACCCTTTCTGCTATGGGCCATTGAAGGCGATGCCGGTGTGGCACAAAAGCTGGGCTTCCACCGGGGAGACGACCGGATGCTCATCGCCCCCACCATTACCCCGTACCGCGAACAGAAATTGCGTATCCTCAACGGCAGTCATACCGCCGCCGTTACCCTCGGATATCTCTCCGGACTCAATACCGTGTACGAATGCATGGAAGACACCTATATGCGCCGCTTCTTCGAAACAGTGGTGAAAGGGGAGATCCTGCCTACGCTGGAACATCTCGGTCCGCAGGTAGCCGTGTTCGCTTCCGATGTGCTGGACCGTTTTGCCAACCCGGCCATCGAGCATAAACTGTTATCCATCACCTTCCAGCAAAGCAGTAAAATGAATGCGCGCAACGTGCAAACCATGCTCCGCTACCGCGAAAGCAAAGGCCTGCTGCCCGAAATGATGCTGCTGGGCTTTGCCTGTACACTGCTCTTCCTCCGCCCTGTTCCGGAACACGAAGGCAAGTACCAGGGCCAGCGGGGAGAAACCCTGTATGATATCAACGACGACAATGCCGCAATATTTGCCGGGTATTGGAAATCGGTTGCGAAAACCGGTTACCCCGAAATATCCGCTATGGTTCGGGATATTTGTGCAGACGACCGGCTTTGGCAAACCAACCTCAACCAGTTGCCCGGTTTTGCAGATACCGTTACCGATCACCTCGTGGGCATGCTGCAGAACGGCGTAAAGGAATACATCATCCATCATTCCAAGGTTTTATAATCGCATGAAACAATTTCTGTCGGAAGACTTCCTCTTACAAACCGAAACAGCACGGCGCCTGTATTTCGATTATGCGAAAGACATGCCGGTGATCGACTACCATAATCACCTCCCTCCGGATGAGATTGCCGTGAACAAAACCTTCGCGAACATGACGGAGATCTGGCTGAAAGGCGACCATTACAAGTGGCGCGCCATGCGGGCCAATGGGGTTGCTGAAGACCTGATCACGGGTAATGCCGACGATTTCACGAAGTTCCGCGTATGGGCGGAAACGGTACCCTATACACTACGCAATCCCCTCTATCACTGGAGCGCCATGGAACTGAACAATCCATTCGGTATCCGCGAAACACTGAACAGGGATAACGCAGCCAAAGTATATGAGGCCTGCAATGCGCAGCTGCCGCAATATTCCACCCGCAACCTGCTCCATCATTTCAAGGTGAAGGCGCTTTGTACTACCGATGATCCTTCCGATTCACTGGAGCATCACATTGCTTTGCGGAAAGAAGGGTTCGATGTGAAAGTGCTGCCCACTTTCCGGCCCGATAAAGCCATGGCAACTGAAGACCCCGCGGTTTTCAAAGCCTATATGGAAAAGCTGGGAGCTGCTGCGGGGATAAATATCAAGTCATACGCAACACTGCTGGACGCGCTTAAAAACCGCCACGATTACTTCCATGCAGCCGGCGGCCGCCTTTCCGATCACGGACTCAATTATTTCGTGTATAGTGATTTCACAGATGCTGCGCTGGAACAGGCATTTGCAGATGTGATGGCCGGAAAGCAGCTGGAGGATAAAGATGCAGTCATGTTCAAATCCGCCACACTCCACTTCATCTGCCAGTGGAACCATGAAAAAGGCTGGGTGCAGCAATTTCACGTAGGCGCCATCCGTAATAACAACAGCCGCTTGCTGACAAAGCTGGGGGCCGATGCAGGTGTGGATTCCATCGGCGACTGGTCCATGGCAGCAGCCATGAGCCGCTTCTTCGACCGCCTCGATAAAGACGACAGGCTGGCAAAGTCAGTCGTTTACAACCTGAACCCTTCCTTCAACGAAGTATTCGCCACCATGGTGGGTAACTTCCAGGATGGCAGCGTGGCCGGTAAAATGCAGTTCGGCTCCGGCTGGTGGTTCATGGATCAGAAAGACGGGATGGAAAAACAAATGAACGCGCTTAGCAATATGGGCCTCATCAGCCGCTTCGTAGGTATGCTTACCGATTCACGCAGCTTTTTGTCGTACAGCCGCCATGAGTATTTCAGAAGAATATTGTGTAATTTGTTCGGCAACGACGCAGAGAACGGTGAACTGCCCGCCGATATTCCATGGCTGGGCAAAACGGTGCAAAACATATGCTATAACAACGCACAGGCGTATTTTAATTTTTAATGCAACCAGTATCAGTCATCACTTTCGGAGAGATATTATTCCGCCTTTCGCCTGAATGGGCGAATCACCGCGCAGCCATGTACGTAGGCGGTGCGGAAGCCAATGTAGCCGCAGCCCTGGGTACCTGGGGCAATACGGTGGCCTACATCAGTAAAGCTCCCGACAATGGCCTTTCCCGCCAGGCCATGGCACAGCTGGAAGCAGCAGGTATTGCCACCGACAGAATGCTGTGGGGCGGCGACCGCATCGGCACTTATTACTTATCGCAGGGAGCGGATCTGAAGCACGCCGAAGTAGTGTACGACCGTAAATACTCCAGTTTCAGCGAGATACAGCCGGGAACGGTAGACTGGGATGCCCTGCTGGAAGGAGCCAACTGGTTTCACTGGAGCGCCATTTCGCCCGCACTCAACGCCAATGCAGTACTGATCTGCCGCGAAGTGCTGGAGGCTGCTACCCGTAAAGGCATGACCATCTCTACCGATCTGAACTACCGCAGCAAGCTCTGGCAATATGGGCAGTCGCCGCTGGATGTGATGCCTGCGCTGACGGAATACTGCCATGTGATCATGGGAAATATCTGGGCGGCAGATATGATGCTCGGGGTGCCTTTGAACAAGGACGCCGTAGGGGAGAACTCGAAAGAAGGATATCTGCAGGCGGCACGCGAATCAGCCGCAGCCATTATTGCCCGCTTTCCCAAGTGCGACCGGGTGGCGTTTACATTCCGGTTTTCGGAAGGCCCCACGCACAACCAATATTACGCCGTGTATTACACCCGGGGCGAGTTGTTCGTGAGCCGGCAATATGAAACCAATGATGTGGTAGACCGGGTGGGCAGTGGCGACAGCTTTATGGCAGGTCTCATTCATGCCAACCTGCATGGCTTTACTCCGCAGGAAGTAATTGGGTATGCTGCCGCAGCAGCTTATACGAAGCTGTTCAGGATGGGGGATTTCAACCTCACACCCCGGGAAACAATTACGCAAATGATGTAGAAAGATGAAAACGCAACCAGATATAATTGTAAAAGCATTTGAAGACACGAAGGTGATCCCGGTATTTTACCATGAAGATCCTGAAGTGTGTGCGGAAGTGATGAAAGCCTGTTATGCAGGTGGTATCCGCGTATTCGAATTTACCAACCGCGGGGAAGGCGCCCGTCAGAACTTCGCGCATCTGCGCGATCTGAAAACCGCTACCATGCCCGATATGCAGCTGGGCATCGGCACAATAAAAAATGCGGCAGACGCAAAAACGTTCACTGACATGGGGGCCGATTTTATCGTATGCCCGGTAGTGGACCCTGAAACCGCCGCTTACTGCAAATCTGCCGGCATCCTCTGGATACCGGGTTGTATGACGCCAACAGAGATCTCCATTGCGGAAAAGAACGGTGCACCACTGGTAAAACTCTTCCCGGGAAGCGCACTCGGTCCTGATTACGTAAAAGCCATCAAACCACTGTTCCCCGGTCTGAAGTTTATGCCTACCGGTGGCGTGGAACCGGAAATTACCAACCTGAAAGCATGGTTCGGCGCAGGCGTTGTCTGCGTAGGTATGGGATCGAATCTCATCCCTAAAGAAACCCTGTCTAAAAAGGACTGGACAGGCCTGTCCGAAAAGATTAAGCAAACGTTTGCATTATTAAGGTCGTTTCAGTAAATTGTTCTGTAATGATCATCCCTTAAACAATCAACTGATATGAATTCCACTGTAATTGGCCGGTATCGCTGGCGAATTGTCGCATTACTTTTCTTTGCCACAACCATATGTTATATCGACCGTCAGGTGTTGTCGATGATCTCAACTGATGAAACTTTTCAGAAAGATATTCTGGGGTTATCTGCCAATCATGTGATGGAGGCTTCGGATCATGCGGACTTTAAGAAAGCACTCGGTAATACCGATGCTGCTTTCAAGATCGCATATTCACTGGGCTTCCTGATTGTGGGATGGTTCCTCGACCGTATTGGCGTTCGCAAAGGCTTCCCGATTGCATTGGGCGTATGGAGCCTGTCGGGTATGCTCCACGGACTGGTAAAAAGTGCGGGGGGATTGATAGGTGCGCGGTTTGCATTGGGATTGGGAGAAGCAGGTAACTTTCCATCGGCCAATAAAACGATATCGGAGTGGCTGCCGCGAAAGGAGCGGTCGCAGGCTACCGGTATCATGAATGCGGGCGCCAACATAGGGGTAATTGCTACTGCACTGGCCGTTCCTTTTCTAAACTATCACTTTGGATGGAGGGTATGTTTTATTGTAACTGGGGCACTGGGTTTTATACTGATTGCATTCTGGATTAAAATGTACAGGAAGCCCCGTGAAAGCAAATCGCTCAGCGCGGCAGAGCTGGAATATATTGAAAGTGATAAGGAGCAGGACCCTCCGGGCAAAGTATCCTGGATAAGACTTTTCGGTTTCCGCCAGACATGGGCTTTTGCCGGCGCTAAATTCCTTACCGACAGTGTATGGTATTTCTTCCTCACCTGGCTGCCGCTCTTCTTCTCCCGTAACAATACGCTCGATCAGAAGCTGGATATATCTTCCATAGGATTCACCTTTGTTTTCATCTATATCATTTCTGATATCGGCAGTATCTTCTTCGGATGGCTGACCACCAAATTCCTGAAGAACGGCTGGTCGCTGAACCGCGCCCGTAAAACCACACTGGTCATCTGCGGACTTTGTGCTTTACCGATCTTCTATGCGGCCTTTACCGGCAGCTACTATGTGGCAGTGGGCATCATTGCCCTCGGTACTGCAGCCCACCAGGGCTTCTCATCCAACATCCTCACCATGCCCGGCGATCTCTTCCCGAAATATGCCGTTGGTTCCGTAACCGGTATTGGGGGGACGCTCGGTGGCATTGCAGGCGCTATGATGACCTGGTACGCCGGACATACAGACAGCTATGTTCCCTTCTTCATATACGGCAGCACTGCCTACCTGGTGGCCACACTCGTGATCCACTTATGTGTACCTAAAATGGAGCGTGCGGAAATAGCGTAAGAATGTTTAATCTTTTAAAGGGAGAAACAGCACCACAGTAAAAAGTGGTGCTGTTTTTTTATTGGCTGCATTATAAAAAAGAAGCGGCGGAGCCATTGCCCCGCCGCTTTTCTATTTTCATCTACGTTAGCACAGATTAAAGGCTCACTCCGCGTTTCCAGGGAATGAAATCATCCTGGTGGAGGAGTTCGGCTTTGGTTACTTCTTCCCCGCTGGCCACTTTGATCACGTATTCGAGGATCTCTTCGCCCATTTGTGCAATGGTTTTTTCGCCACTGATAATGGTACCGGTATTGATATCGATGATATCCGGCATGCGTTGTGCTAGGCGGGTGTTGGTAGCCAGTTTAACAACAGGTGCAATGGGGTTGCCGGTAGGCGTGCCGAGACCTGTGGTGAACAATACTACGTTTGCACCGGAGCCTACTTCTGCGGAAGTTGATTCCACATCGTTACCCGGTGTGCAAAGCAGGTTAAGGCCCGGTTTGGTTACGTATTCGGTATAATCCAATACATCGCGCACGGGAGATGTACCACCTTTTTTGGCAGCACCGGCAGATTTGATGGCGTCTGTGATGAGGCCGTCTTTAATATTGCCGGGTGAAGGGTTCATATAGAAGCCGGAGCCTACAGATTGTGCCTGGCTCTCGTATGCGCGCATGATGGTGATGAACTTATCGGCCGTAGCTTCTTCTTCACAACGGTTGATCAGTTCCTGTTCCACGCCACAAAGCTCAGGGAACTCGGAGAGGATGGTGGTACCGCCCAATGCTACCAGCATATCGGATGTATGACCGATGGCAGGGTTTGCGGAAATACCACTGAACCCGTCGGAGCCGCCGCATTCCAGACCAATAACGATCCTGGAGAGAGGGGCGGGCTTACGTTCCAGCTTATTGGCTTCCACGAGGGCAAGGAATGTATCACGGATTGCGTTGCTCAGCATGCTGAACTCTGAACCGCTTGTTTGCTGCTCGTATACCAGTACCGGCTTATTGAATTCCGGGTTGAGTTTTTTAAGTGATTCCTGCAGGATGGATACCTGTGCGTGCTGGCATCCCAGGCTAAGCACGGTAGCACCGGCCACATTGGGATGATGGATGTACCCGGCCAGCAGGGCGCAGAGGGCATCAGAATCCTGACGGGTGCCGCCACAGCCACCTTCGTGGATAAGGAATTTTACACCGTCTATATTCGGGAATATCTCGCTGCGGGTATTGGCTTTCTGCGTTTCTGTTGCCTGATAGGTTTTAATAGCGTCAAGATTGCCGCTTTTATATAAACTCACCAGGTCGTTCACCTGCTCATTATAAGCCTCCGTGGGTGCAAAACCGAGTCCTTTTTCGAAAGCAGTCTTAATAACGTTTACGTTCCTGTTTTCGCAAAAAACCATGGGGATCACCAGCCAGTAGTTACGGGTACCCACCTGTCCGTCTGCCCGGTGGAAGCCATTAAACGTGGCATTTTTCCATTTGGAGACATCCGGTGCCTGCCATTGGATGGAGGTATCTTTTTCGTGAAACGCATCAGCATCATGCTGAAGGTTTTTAACAGTGATAGGCTCGCCGGCCGGAATATCAGTCACGGCTTTACCTACCAGTACTCCGTACATCAGCACGGGATCGCCGGAATGGAGCGGCCTGAATGGAAATTTATGTTTGGCGGGAACGTTTTGCAGCAATTGGATCGATGTGCCATTGAAGTCTATCTGCCGGCCTGCCGGTAGATCCTGTAAAGCCACCAGCACATTGTCTTTCGGGTGAATCTGAAGAAAGGTATTCATGATATGCTAAAATAGATCATTTCGAAAACCTGCGTTAATACTATCGTCTGTATTCATGATTAAATATTAACGCTCCCACAAAGGTACGAAAGCCCCTCCCAAGTGATGCTATTCTTTATGCAAACGTTTGCAGATCCGGAAGTTTCTTTATAACTTCCGGTCCCGTTCCACGGTTGTCATTTTCATTACGATCACGCATTTATCAAAAACATCAATTATTCATGAGCACGCATATCGAAACCAGGTACGCCAGCAGTCCTGCTGAAGCCAAATCCTGGGACACTGCCCAGGCGCGCGAAGCCCTGCTGATCCCATCACTGTTTGAAGCAGGACAGGTAAAGCTGGTTTATAGTCATTACGACCGTTTCATCACCGGCGGCGCCATGCCGGCAGGGGCACCCCTCCGCCTAGAAGCCCCCGATACGCTGAAAGCAGACTATTTCCTGGAACGCCGTGAACTGGGTATCATTAACGTAGGCGCTGCCGGCACCGTAACCGTTGACGGAGAAGTATTTGAACTGGCCCATAAAGAAGCCCTGTACATCGGCAAAGGGAAAAAAGAAGTGATTTTCGCCAGCGCAGGCACAACAGCGCCTGCCCTTTTCTACCTCAACTCCACCCCGGCGCATATGACCTACCCCACCCGCCGTGTAACAAAGGCAGAGGCGGAAGTAGTTACCCTCGGGGCGCAGGAAACTGCCAATCACCGCACAATCAATAAGTTACTCGTTAATTCCGTAATCCCCACCTGCCAGCTGCAAATGGGAATGACGGAGTTGAAACCCGGAAATACCTGGAATACCATGCCGGCCCACACCCACGACCGCCGTATGGAAGTTTATTTCTATTTCGAAGTGCCCCAGGGCCAGTCGGTTTGCCACTTCTGGGGGCAGCCGCAGGAAACACGCCATATCTGGATGCAGAACAACGAGGCCGTGATTTCCCCTCCCTGGTCTATCCACTCCGGTTCAGGCACCAGCAACTATACCTTCATCTGGGGCATGGCTGGCGAAAACCTCGATTACGGGGATATGGACCATTGCGCTATTACCGAATTAAGATAATCATGGATATGATCACTACCTGGAAGAAATGGTGCCTCGCCGGCATCATCAGCGCCGGAATAACCATGCCTGTTTTTGCTCAGGAAAGGCTGGTGCCCGATACCATCTTCTCGTATATGAAAAAGGTGAACGACTGGCAGTTCAAAAACCTGGAGCGCAAAGGCTGGACATGGTCTAAATGGGACTGGACCAACGGCGCCCTTTATGCAGGCGCCTTCTCCTATGCCGAAATCGCCAACGACCCGGTGAATATGGAACGCCTGCTCAGGATTTCAGAAGATAATGGCTGGAATACAGGTCCACGCAGACTTTTTGCGGACGATTATTGCGTGGGCCAGCTCTATTCGCAACTATACCGCATATACGGAGAAGAGCCTATGATCCGCCGCTGGCGGTCACTGGCCGACAGTATAGGCCGCCTTCCGCACGACGAATCCCTCGAATGGAAAAACCATATCCATATGCGCGAATGGGCCTGGTGCGATGCGCTCTTTATGGGCCCCCCTGCTTTAGCGTACCTTTCCACCGCCACCGGCAACCCTTCCTATCTCGAAACTGCCGTGAAGCTCTGGTGGAAAACGTCGGACTACCTGTACAACAAAAACGAACGCCTGTATTACCGCGACGCACGTTACTTCGATAAAAAAGAAAGCAACGGTAATTCCGTATTCTGGAGCCGTGGCAACGGCTGGGTAATGGGTGGCCTCGTGCGCATGCTCAGCAATATGCCCGCCTCTCATCCTTCAAGGCCCGCATTCGAAAAGCAATTCAAAGAAATGGCCACACGCCTCGCCGCCCTGCAGCATGCAGATGGTACCTGGCACGCGGCCCTGCTGGATATGGACAATTACCCCTCGAAGGAAACTTCCGGCACCGGGTTTTTCCTCTATGCCATGGCATGGGGTGTGAACAATGGCCTGCTGCCGAAGAAGGACTTCCGCCCCGTGATGGTAAAAGCCTGGAATGCGCTGCAGTCCAGCGTGCATACCGATGGTAAGCTGGGTTTTGTGCAAAAGATCGCAGACTCTCCCGGTAAAACTACCTTCGATGATACAGAGGTTTATGGTGTAGGGGCCTTCCTGCTCGCCGGTACCGAATTGTTGAAAATGACCCTGGCGGAACAGAAGTTCCCCATTACCGTGGAGCTGCATAACCCTGCAGGAGCCTCCGGCGGACTGGTGGAGCTGGACTACGCCATGGTAGCTGCTAAATGGAGACCCCTTCGCAAAGGGCCTTTCCGGATCATCAACGCAATTTCCGGGAAAGAAATCGCCTATCAGCTCATTACCGAAGGCGGTAAACAACCCGTGAAGATCCTGCTGGATGCTCCGTTAGCACCCGGTGCACGGGCAGTGCTTACTTTCACGGAAGGTATGCCGGCACCCGTGGAAACGAAGACCTATGGCCGTTTCATTGCAGAACGCCTCGATGATTTTGCCTGGGAAAACAACCGCGTGGGCTTCCGTATGTACGGTCGCGCCCTCGAAGCACAGCCCAAACACAATGCTTACGGGGTAGACTTCTGGAATAAACGCACGGAAAAGATGATCGTCAACAGCTGGTACAAACGCACCAATTACCATAAAGACGAAGGCGAAGGGCTGGACGGCTACAGCGTAGGATTTACCCTTGGAGCAGGCGGCATCGCACCATATACGAAAGACAGCATCTGGTATTCCCGCAACTATGTATCCCATCGCATGCTCGACAGCGGCGCCCTCCGCACCACGTTTGAGCTGGGTTACGAGCCATGGAACGTGAACGGGCAGCAGGTAAGCGTTACAAAAAAGGTTTCCATCGACGCACATGCACAGCTGTCGCGCATGGAAGTTACCTACACCGCACCGCTCACCGCGGCAGTGGGCATTGTGAAAAGACCCGCCCCGGGAACGGAATACTTTGGTGAGAAAGACGGGGTGATGGGCTACTGGGAACCCGCCTCCGCGAAAGACGGTACCACCGGCATCGGCGTGGTGGTGGCTACGCCAGTGAAAGAGATGGCCATGGAAAAAGGGCATCTGCTTTCCATTGTGCCTACGGGTAAAGACAATAAAGTAGTGTACTACACCGGTGGTGCCTGGGATAAAGCAGGGTTGATCACCACTTCCCGAGAATGGTTCCAATACCTGCGGGAGCAGGCACAGCGGCTGAAGCAACCCGTTCAGGTACGGATTTATTAAATTTGAAAAACAGGCATTATGTCCATATTTGACAAGTTCAGCCTTAAAGGCAAAACGGCCATGGTAACAGGCTGTAAGCGGGGGATCGGTAAAGCGATGGCAGTAGCTTTGGCGGAAGCCGGGGCAGATGTGATCGGCGTATCGGCCTCGCTGGAGCTAACCGGCAGCGACGTGGAAAAAGCAGTAACGGCAACCGGCCGCAAGTTTACTGCTTACCAATGCGATTTTGGGAACCGGGATGCTTTGTATACATTTATTGCGGCAGTCCGGCAGGACTTTCCGGTTATCGACATACTTGTGAACAATGCAGGCACCATTATGCGCAAGCCCGCAGCAGAGCATCCGGACGAATACTGGGATGAGGTGATCGCTATCAATCAGACGGCACAGTTCATCCTCACCAGGGAAGTAGGGAAGCAAATGCTGGAAAGAGGCAGCGGGAAAGTGATCTTCACCGCATCGCTCCTCACATTCCAGGGCGGCATCAATGTGCCGGGGTACGCGGCCAGTAAGGGCGCGGTAGGACAGCTGACGAAAGCATTCGCCAATGAATGGGCGCACCGCGGTGTTAACGTTAACGCCATTGCGCCGGGGTACATCTCCACCGACAATACCGCAGCACTGCGGGCCGATGAAAAACGGAGCCAGGGAATACTGGAACGTATACCGGCCGCACGCTGGGGAGAGCCGGAGGATTTTAAAGGCCCCGTGGTATTCCTGGCATCAGAAGCTTCCTCCTATATGCATGGTACGGTAATGACGGTTGACGGGGGCTGGATGGGCCGTTAAAATCAATACAATATTATGTCCGCACGTTCTGAAAAAACCATCGTTGATATCGCTGAAGAGCTGGGGCTCTCCGTATCCACCGTTTCCCGCGCACTGAATGATCATCCCAACATCAGTGTTAAAACAAAAGATAAAGTAAAAAAGATGGCCCGGAAGCTTGGCTACCGGCCAAACGCCATGGCGGCGGGCTTGCGGAATAATAAAAGTAAGACCATCGGGCTGATCATCCCGCGGATATCCATGTTTTTCCCCGCTGCCATCACCACCGTGGTGCAGAACAAACTGCAGGAATACGGTTACCACCTGATCATCTGCCAGAGCAACGATTCGCTTGAGCAGGAACAGGAATTAGTAAACACCCTGTATTCCGCGCGTATCGACGGACTGGCGGTTTCCGCCACCCTTTCCACAACAGACTTCTCCCATTTCGACATTTTCAAACAGCATAATATCCCCGTTGTTTTCTTTGACCGCACGCCGAAAGATTACCAGGCGAAAGTGATCAAGGGAGATGATTTCCTGGGAGGTTACACCGCCACGGAACACCTCATAGAGCAGGGCTGCCGTGATATCGTGCACATCTCCGGGCCGCTCACCTGTAACCTGTATAAGGAAAGGCTGGCAGGGTATAAAGATGCACTTTCGAAGCATAAGCTGCCATTCAAAAAGCCGCGCGTCTTCTTCCACGAACTGACCCGGGAGAATGCGCTGGCAACTGCCGAAAAGATCTTTGCACAGCAGCCTTATCCCGATGGAGTTTTCGCTACCAATGATACTACCGCCATCACCATCCTGGAATATTGCAGGAAACAGGGTATCCGTGTACCGGAAGATGTGAAGATTGTAGGATACTCTAATGATCCGCGCACGGAGATCGTGACACCTTCCATTACTTCGGTCGACCAGTTTTCTGCCACTATGGGCGAAAGGGTAGTGGCCGCTTTGATGGACCTCATCCAAAACAGGCATCCCAATTCTTACCGGCATCCGCAGGAGATCGTGCCCATTCAGCTGATCAAACGGGAGTCGAGTGCGGGATCGCCGAAAAAGAAAAAATGATCCACTTATGAAACGACTTGTCTTAGCATTACTCATTACCAGTTCCACCACCGCCTTCGCACAAACGAAGGTGAGCAAGAAAGAGATGAAAGCCCTTGTAACGGAAAGCCTCGCCTTTTCCGCAAGGCAATATAAAGGGATGATGACGGCTGTTCCCGATTCCCTCTTCCCCCGTTCCACTAACAAAGACGGCAGTATGATGACTGCAAAGTACAACTGGTGGACTGCCGGCTTCTATCCCGGCTCCTGCTGGTATCTCTTTGAAGCCACCGGCGATCCGGCTTTCCGCACCGAAGCGGAGAAGCGCCAGGAGAATCTGCTGCCCAATCAATACCGCACCAATACACACGATCTCGGGTTCCTCATGTACTGCAGCTTCGGCAACGACCTGCGCCTTACCAAAGACACTGCTGCCCGCCGCATCCTGCTTACCAGCTCCGCATCACTCATCAAACGGTATAAGCCAACCATTCATGCCATCCGCAGCTGGGACCATGCGGGGTGGAAGTGCCCGGTGATCATCGACAACATGATGAACCTCGAAATGCTTATGTGGGCCGCCCGCGAAAGTAAAGATCCCAACTTTGCACGCATTGCTTTGGAACACGCCAATACCACCCTGAAGAATCATTTCCGGGAAGATTACAGTTCTTACCACGTCATCGATTACGATACCGCCACCGGGCAGGTATTCGCGAAGAAGACGCATCAGGGCCACTCCGATGCATCCGCCTGGAGCCGTGGGCAGGCATGGGGGCTGTACGGATATACCATGATGTACCGCGAAACGAAACACCGTACCTACCTCGATCAGGCGCGCCACATCGCGGATTACATGCTCAATCACCCCAACATGCCGGCCGACCTTGTACCATATTACGATTACGACGCACCGGAGATCCCCAATGCCATCCGGGATGCATCCGCTGCCGCCGTGATGAGTTCCGCATTGCTGGAACTGAGCCGGTATGTGGATAAAGCGGAGTCCAAACGTTACTGGAACGCTGGCGCCGATGCGCTGGTAAGCCTTAGCGGCGATGCTTACCGTGCAAAAGAAGGTGCCAATAATCACTTCATCCTCATGCACAGCACCGGTTCGGTACCGGGTAAGTCGGAGCTGGATGTACCGCTTTCTTACGCCGATTATTACTATCTCGAAGCACTGCTCCGCTATCAGAAGTGGGGCGGACGATAATAATTAATTTATAGGCGAATAGCCTTTCTGGACGGGGAATGTAGCCATAGGGGCGCATTCCCCGTGCTGTTTAGACTCCCATCTGCCGTCTTTTTTTCCTATTTTAGCCATAACTCAGATAACAAAAGAAACTAACATAAGACGAGCGTATGGGCCATTTTCCGAACCTGATTGTAGACCTTGCCCTGATCCTGGGCGCAGCTGCTGTAACCACATTAATATTCAAAGCACTTAAGCAACCACTGGTACTGGGCTACCTTATTGCAGGTATCCTGGTAGGGCCATACTTCCACCTGTTCCCCACGGTACAGGAAGAAGGCAATATCAAGGTTTGGTCGGAGATCGGTGTGATCTTCCTGTTATTTAGTCTTGGTCTTGAATTCAGTTTCAAGAAGCTCATGAAAGTAGGAGGCAGTGCGGGGATCACCGCATTTGTGGAAGTAGCCGTGATGCTGGGGTTCGGTTATGTAGCCGGGCAGCTCATGGGCTGGAACACCATGGATTCCATCTTCCTCGGCGGTGTATTGTCCGTTTCTTCCACCACCATTATCATCCGGGCATTTGAAGAGCTGGGGGTGAAGGGGCAAAAGTTCGCAGGACTGGTTTTCGGCATCCTCGTAGTAGAGGATCTTATCGCCATCGTATTACTGGTATTGCTTTCCACACTTGCCGTCAGCCAGCAGTTTGCCGGTTCGGAAATGCTCATGGCCGTGGTGAAACTCGTGTTTTTCCTCGTACTGTGGTTCATCGGCGGTATCTTTTTCATCCCAACATTATTGAAGAAGACCAAGAAGCTGATGAGTGAAGAAACCCTGCTGGTTACCTCCATTGCGCTCTGTCTCCTGATGGTAGTGCTCGCAGTAAAAGTGGGATTCTCTCCGGCGCTGGGGGCCTTTATTATGGGTTCCATCCTTGCAGAAACTACGCAGGCGGAGAAGATAGAACACCTCATTAAATCCGTTAAAGATCTTTTTGGCGCCATCTTCTTCGTTTCTATCGGTATGCTGATCGATCCCATGATGCTGCAGATTTATATTGTACCGGTCATCATTATCACCGTATTGACGCTCTTCGGTAAAACCTTCAGCACTACACTGGGCGCTGTAATCTCCGGGCAGCCACTGAAAACTTCCGTGAAAGCAGGTATGAGCCTGGCACAGATCGGGGAGTTCTCCTTTATCATCGCCATCCTCGGCCGTGACCTCAATGTAACGAGCGATTTCCTGTATCCCATTGCCGTGGCGGTATCTGCAGTTACCACGTTTACCACGCCTTACATGATTAAAGTAGCCGATCCTTTCTACAACTGGCTCGACAAATACATCCCTGAAAAATGGAAATCATCCCTCGCCCGGTACAGTACCGGTGCGCAAACGATCTCACAGGCGTCTGACTGGCAGGTGCTTTTCAAGGGATATGTGCTCAACGCCATAGTGTTCTCCGTGATTATCCTGGCGCTGGGGCTATTGTCCTCCATATACGTATTACCCTTTGTGAACGGCTTTATTGGCGACAGATGGGGTAAAATGGTAACCGCGGCCATTACTTTCCTCGCCATGCTGCCCTTCCTCTGGGCGCTGGCAGTAAGGCAGATTCAACCCAAGGCGTTTGCTAACCTGTGGTCGCAGAACCGGTATAAAGGTCCGCTTACGCTATTCCGTACCGTCCGTATAGGCCTTGCGGTATTCCTCGTAGGCTTTATGCTGGACCGCTTTTTCTCCTTTACCGTGGCATTAACCGCTACCGCACTAATCACCGGCATACTGCTGATCATGAACCGAAAGATCCAGACCTTCTACGACCGTCTGGAAGCACGTTTCCTTTCCAACTTCAATGCCCGTGAAACCGCAGCGGCGGCACGCAGACCGGTATTGGCGCCATGGGATGCCCACCTGGCATCTTTTAATGTGCATGCCGACTGGAATGGCGTAGGTAAAACACTTGAGCAACTGGGCTTCCGTGAAAAGTACGGTGTTAATATCGCCGTAATCGAAAGGGGAGAAAGACTGATCCCAATCCCGCCTAAACACGAGCGCCTCTTTCCCGGCGACCGGCTGCAGGTGATCGGGACCGATCAGCAAATAGAGGCCTTCCGCCAGTTTATAGAGCACCACGAGCCTCATCAGCAATATTCCCGTTCCGAAGTACAGCTCCGTCGGTACGAAGTGCTGGAAGGGTCTGGCGTGAATGGTAAAACCATCCGTGAATCCGGTATCCGTGAACTGGCGCATAGTATGGTGGTAGGCGTGGAGCGTGGAAACGAGCGTATCCTGAACCCCATATCCGATATGCGCCTCGAAACGGGTGATGTGGTATGGGTAGTAGGTAACCCCCGCCGTACAACGGCCCTTTTCCGCGTAAAAGGCGACCAGCAGAAAATGATGTAAATCTTTCCCTGAATTCTATAATGCCCTGCCGGGTGTTCCTTCCGACATTTGTATCCTCTAAAGGAAACACAACATGGAAACAATGGAACAAACGGTCAAAACAAGCTTTCCGGTAACCGGCATGAGCTGCGCAGCCTGCGCCGGATCCGTGGAAAGCATGCTCCAGGCCCAGCCGGATGTAGTGTCTGCCGCGGTAAACTTCGCCAGCAGCTCTGTGCTGGTAGAATATATACCCGGTGAAGCTGATCCCGCAGCATGGAAAAAAGCAATTCAATCCGTAGGGTACGACCTGCTGACCGAAAATATGGAATCAGGCCTGGAAGATCACCAGCGCCATCATTACCAAAACCTGAAACAACGCACCATCTGGGCCGTGATCTTTTCGCTGCCCCTCGTGGTGATCGGGATGTTCTTCATGGACATGCCATACGGCAACTGGATCATGTGGGCACTCGCCACACCGGTTGTACTCGTACTGGGAAGGCAATTCTTCATCAACGCCTGGAAACAGGCACGCATGGGGAAAGCCAATATGGACACCCTGGTGGCCCTCAGTACAGGTATCGCTTATATATTCAGCGTATTCAACACCCTCAATCCTGCTTTCTGGCATAGCCGCGGCCTGCACGCACATGTGTACTTCGAGGCTGCTGCCGTGGTGATCGCCTTCATCCTCCTAGGGAAACTGCTGGAAGAAAGAGCGAAAGCTTCCACCTCCTCCGCCATCAAGAAACTGATGGGCCTGCAACCCAATACCGTAGTGCGTATTGCTGCCAACGGAGAAGAAACTGTAGTACCCCTCGCGGAAGTACAGGTAGGTGATGTGCTGCTCGTAAAACCCGGTGAACAGGTACCGGTAGACGGGGAAGTGATCGCAGGTAAATCTTATGTAGACGAAAGCATGATCACCGGTGAACCGGTGGCAGTATCCAAAGAACAGGGTGCAGAAGTGTTTGCCGGTACGCTGAACCAGAAAGGCAGCTTCAGGCTGAAAGCCGCGCAGGTAGGCGGCACCACATTACTGGCGCAGATCATCCGTAAAGTACAGGAAGCGCAAGGCTCCAAAGCACCCGTGCAAAAGCTGGTCGATAAAGTAGCCGGCATCTTTGTACCGGTGGTGATCGGTATCGCACTGCTGGCATTTGCCGCATGGCTCATCTGGGGTGGCGAAAACGGTCTTACTCAGGGACTGCTGGCACTGGTAACCGTACTCGTAATTGCATGCCCCTGTGCGCTTGGCCTTGCCACACCTACCGCTATCATGGTAGGGATGGGTAAAGGCGCGGAAAACGGGATACTTATTAAAGACGCCGAAAGCCTCGAAAAAGCATACCGCATTCAGGCACTGATCCTCGATAAAACAGGCACCATCACTGAAGGTAAACCCGCCGTAACCGGCCAGGAATGGCTTTCTGAAGAAGACCGTCTTATGTATTCCGGTACACTGGCAGCATTGGAACGTGAATCAGAACACCCGCTGGCAGAAGCAGTAGTGAAACAGCTGCAGGGCATTACGCCCGAAAAGCTGCAGCATTTCGAAAGCGTTACCGGCCGTGGTGTGAAAGGGAAAGCGCTGGGGAAAGGATTTTATGCCGGTAATCAGCAGCTCCTCGAAGAAAATGGTGTCCGCATCGCAGATTCACTGAAGAAGATCGCGGAGAACTGGCTGAACGCTGCTTATACCGTGATCTGGTTTGCCGACGAACAAAAGGCACTTGCCGTGATCGCCATCGCAGATAAGATCAAAGCCGGTTCTGCCGAAGCCATACAACGGCTGCAGGGCATGGGTATCGAAGTCTGGATGCTTACAGGAGACAATTCCCGCACCGCCGCCGCTGTGGCCGCAGAAACCGGTATCAAGCACGTAAAAGCAGGGCTTATGCCCAGTGATAAAGCCGACTTTGTGAAAACGCTGCAGCAACAGGGGAAAGTGGTAGCCATGGTGGGCGATGGTATCAATGACAGTCACGCTCTTGCACAGGCCGATGTGAGCATCGCCATGGGTAAAGGGACAGACATTGCGATGGACGTGGCTATGATGACACTCATCTCCTCCGACCTGCGGCAGATCCCCAAAGCGATCACTCTTTCCCGCAAAACGGTACGCACCATCCGCCAGAACCTTTTCTGGGCGTTCATATACAATATCATCGGCATCCCGGTGGCGGCAGGTGTACTGATCCCCATCATCGGTTTCTCGCTCGATCCCATGCTGGCAGGTGCGGCCATGGCCATGAGTTCGGTATCGGTAGTGAGCAATAGTCTCCGTCTGAAGTTGTCTAAAATTTAAACATCATTCAATCACCCAATATATATTCAAACATGAAAACACTCCAATTCAAAACCAATATCAATTGCAGCGGCTGCGTGAAATCTGTTAGCCCAGCCCTGAACGGAGAAAAAGAGATCGCCCACTGGGAAGTGGATACCGCTAACCCGGATAAGATCCTCACCGTTAATACGAGCACGCTCACCCCGGAAGAGGTAGAAGAAACCGTGAAGAAAGCGGGCTTTAAAGCGGAAAAGATATAACGGGAACTATAGTGTAAAGTGAGATCAGGTAACCGGTTACTGCTTTCGGGCAGTAGCCGGTTTTTTTAATGGGACAGGAGTGTGTAACTGGTGGTTATGTCCATAGATAATGTATGTATACTGTAAAGTATATTTATCCCAGTTGTTTCACTACAGTATTGGGTTTGCCCCCATTTTATATACAGTAAGTACCCTTTAAGTACCCATTAAGTACCCTTTAACCCTGCTTTAACCCGGCATTAGGATGGTTTACGATTATGTGCATATACGCTGTGTTTTTTGTTTTCTCCATTTCAAATACACCCTTTTGTTACTTCAGCGGCACAAAACGAAGGTAAATCAGGTAAAATGAGGCAAAACGGCATTTTCGTTTGTGTCGGTGATGCGTTCCCGGTAGTTTTACGGTAAATGTGAATTATGAAGCAACTGATCATCCTGTTGTGCCTGTTTCTATGCGCTTGTAATAATATCAGAGAAAGGCAGTTGCGCCATAAGATAGAATTGTGGAATAGCCGTATTTCGGAGTATGCTCAGTTAAAGGGTATATGGTATTTCTGTGCACCCGGTGTAAAAGGCAGCGTAATGCCTCCGGCAGCAGAAACGCCGCTGGCAATGGACAGGCCGGTTCCGCTCATGCTGCATGAAATACTGGTTGTGGAAAGCTTATTGCAGGAGCAGTTGCCGGAACTGATCGTGGAAAAGTATGGAGATATTTCACTGCCGCATCTTCATTGGAGTAATTACCGCCGTGATTACGAAGGTTTTCTCGACCGGGGCGGGTACCTGCATGTACGGGTAACAGGGCATGCAGGTGCGGTAGCTATGAGAAGGAAGTTGAAACCGGTACCGGTATTTTGGACAGTATGGATCAGTGTTCCGTTTGGGAAGGCGTTTGATCTGGAGTGATAGTTTGGCCGATGGCTGGGATTCCTACCTAAATCCTCCTTCATGGCGATTCTCCAAAAATTGCAGCGGGATATGCGGACTGGTGGTTCCTTTTAGGGTGAAACAACTATGGAAGGCACGGTGGGCAACGGGTACACGCAGTGGAAAAGGGGCATCCGGCAACTTCGTACCTTTAAAACCTAAATACAGGCGTATGAAAGTCATTTATAAGAAACTGGGGCGGGAAAAAGCCTTCGGGCTTTCGGACTACGGCTCCAATACGATTGTGATAGACAGCAGGCTGCAGGGCCGCAAACACCTCGAAGTGGCCCTCCACGAATCATTACACGTATATTTTCCCGAAAAAAGCGAAACTGTTATTACCAACACCGCACGCAGGCTCGCCAACATCCTGTGGCGGATGAATTACCGGAAAGTAGATAACTCGCTCGGCATGTGAACGCCCTGCCTTTGCAGGTGCCGCCAGCTGGCCTGGTATGGATTTGTCATGAATGTGGCATAAGAATTCCCCTTTTTACCTTAATTTCCCGCCTGTAAGCTATTTTGTCAACCTCCCGCCGGATACAACACCGGTATAAGCGACCTGTATAAGATGAAAGAACAGAAAGGCCAGGAAATGAAACGGTTATCCCTGAAAGATGTGGCCCGCATGGCGGGTGTTGCTCCATCTACAGTGTCGTTTGTCCTCAACGGTAAAGCGCGGCAGATGCGCATCAGCGAAGAACTTGCTGAGAAAGTGATGGCCGTGGTGAAGAAGACCGGCTATCAGCCTCATTCTGTAGCTGTTAACCTCCGTACAGGCCAATCCAAAACCCTCGGTTTAATGGTGGAAAGCATCTCCGGCAGCTTCTTTGCGGCGCTGGCGCGGGTGATAGAATCGGAAGCAGACCGGTACGGATACCATATCGTTTATTGCAGCACAGAAAATAATGCACAGAAAGGCGGAGAGCTCATCAAAATGCTGAGCCGCCAGCAGGTAGACGGGTACCTGATTACACCGGCAGCCGGAATGGAGAAAGATATTCAGCAACTGATAGCACACAAACGCCCGCTGGTACTGATGGACAGTTACTTTCCCGATGTAGCCGCACCACATGTGCTGATCGATAACTTCGGTGGGGTGAAGCAGGGGATGGAACACCTCATTGACCGCGGTTCTAAACAGATCGGATTTGTGACAGTGGATATGAACCTGGTGCAGATGCAGGAGCGTATGAAAGGATATAAAGAAACCCTGCGTAGCCATAGCATACCTGTTAAGAACAAGCTTATTCTTGAGCTTCCGTATGATGGAGACAAGGAAGCATCTGTGCGTAAGATCCGTCAGTTCATACAATCCAATAAAGGGCTGGATGCATTGTTCTTCGCGACCAACTATCTGGGGATACTCGGACTGGAATGCATCGCAGGACTCGGCCTTAAAATTCCGGATGATTTAGCAATGGTTTGTTTCGATGATCATGACATATTCCGTTTGTACCCTCCCGGCATTACCGTGGTGCAGCAGCCAATAGACGAAATCGCGAAAACGGCGATGCAACTTCTGATGAATCAATTGGATAAAAGTCAGCGGGCACTGCGTAAAACAAAACTTGAGCTGCCGGGCAAATTCATCAAAAGAGGTTCCTCCTGATGCAGCTATTTCTCAGTCTGAGAAATCCTTCAAAAAATTTTTGTTTCCAAATAATATATTCTACATTTACGGCGTGCCTCGTAATAAGGCCTTTTTTTAAAACCCTTTGCTAAATCGATTTTGCTGTTTAGCATTGGACATTTTAAGCAGAAGATCTGAAGCGGGGCAGAACCTGACAATGAATGTAACAGCACAGGCATGCGGGCAGCTGCTGCCCGATGCATGAACCAAAATTCTGCGAGCGCTTATGAAGAAAAATGGCCGTGCCATTTCAGGACTATTTAGGTGAACGAATATTTTTCTTAATACGAACGACTCAATCACTGGTAACACACGGGAGGAATTGCTGCTTCAAAATTTCTGCACGGCATTCTCTTATTGTAAAACTCAATTTCACAAATCGATGACGAATTAGCCAACTGGTATTCCCAGGATGCCATCCCCTAGAAACATCGCCCTTCTGACCTATTGCTAAATCGATTTAACACAGCCTTTAACAGCTGCGTAAGCCGGTTTATTGCCCATGAAAATTATCCCTGCATAAGGGATATGGCAACGTATTGCCTGTGATAAAAGCACCTGCATAAGGAGCACGGGATACTATTGCCCATGAAAATCGTCCCCGTATAAGGGACATGGCAAACTATTGCCCGTAAAAAAATAGTCCCGCAAACGGGACCTGGCAGCTTATTGCCCGCATTTTCTTAACCAAATCAATACATTACAATGAACACCGCATCCACGTTTTCCAGGCGTGTAGGCTGGATGAGCGTTTTACTCGCGCTCTTCTGCTCCGTGGCATTCTCCCAGTCCAGAACCATCAGGGGGAAAGTAACGGATGCCCGCGACAACACGCCCCTTCCCGGCGTTACCGTGAAAATAGTAAAAGCTGCTGCCGGTACTGTTACCGGTACAGACGGTACCTATTCCATCTCCGTACCTGCCGGCAATACGCAACTCGAATACAGCTTTATCGGATATGAAACGCTGACTGTATCCGCCGGCTCCGACGGCACCCTCAACATCTCTCTCCCGCTTTCTTCCAAAAACCTGGAAGATGTGGTAGTAGTAGGGTATGGCACACTGAAGAAGAAAGAAATCACCAGCGCCGTAACATCCCTCAGACCTGAAAATTTTAACGCCGGCGTTGCCCGCTCACCCATGGATCTCATTCAGGGTAAAGTACCCGGCCTCAGCATCACCCGCGCTAACGGAAATAACCCCAACAGCGGCGCCACTTTCCAGATGCGTGGCATCACTTCCCTCAGTGGCTCCAGAGACCCGCTTATCGTGATCGACGGTGTACCCGGCGGTAACCTCGACCTCCTCATGCAGGACGATATCGCTTCCATCGACGTACTCCGCGACGGCTCCGCCGCTGCCATCTATGGCACCCGCGGTAATGGCGGCGTTATTCTTATCACCACCAAAAGAGGCCGCACCGGTGAGCCGCAGTTTAATTTATCTACTGCAGTGCAGCGCGACTACGTAGCTAAAAAGCCACGTTACCTCACGGCAGACGAGTTCAGGAAAGTAGCACCCAGCTACGACGAAGGCAGCAATACCGATGTATACGATATGCTGATCAACAATGGAAATCTTTCCCAGTACTACACGCTGAGCGCAAGTGGTGGTACCGATAAGGGCAATTACCGCGCGGCAATGTATTACAATAAGGGCGAAGGCATCGCCAAACGCAACTCGCGTGATCAATACGGCGGACGGCTGAACATCAATTCCACCGGCCTTAAAGGCAGGCTCACCCTCCAGTCCAACCTCGCCATCAATTTCAACAAAGCAGACCTGCTCGGCGGTAACAACGGTGACTTCGAACAGGCAGTGCAACGTAATCCCACATCCCCGCTCATGAAAGATGGCAAGTACGTAAACCCCAACGGGTACAACGTATACAATCCCATTGGCAGGCTGGAACAGGAGCTTTCTTACCGGGACCAGCAATCCCTTCAGGGTGATGCGAAGGTGAGCCTTGAACTGGTGAAAGATCTCCGGGCTTCCGTGTTCGGCGGCATCTCCCGGAATACCTACAACGATCGTCAGTTCCGTACCAAAGATTCGAAATCGTCGCAGGATTCGTATGAAGGCAGGGGATATGCTTACAAAGGCAACTTCATGATGCTGGAGAAAACGCTGGACCTCACACTCGATTACGTAAAAACCATCAACGACAAACATCGCATTACTGCAGTGGGTGGCTACAGTTACTTCTTCAGCACCACAGAAACCTATAACATGAACAACTCCGGCTTCCTGACCGATGGTTTCCAGGACTGGAATATGGGCAATGGTTTGTTCCTTCGCGAAGGCAAGGCCGGTATGGGCAGCTATAAGAGTGAATACGCACTTGTTGCTTTCTTTGGCCGTGTAAACTACTCTTTCAACGATCGCTTCTTTGCACAGGGCATCTTCCGGTACGAGGGTTCCACCAAGTTTGGGGTGAATAATAAATGGGCGCCATTCCCTGCCTTCTCCGCAGGCTGGAACCTGCATGAGGAAAGCTTTGTGAAGAACCTGAGCTGGATAGATCAGCTGAAACTGCGCGTAGGATATGGTGAAACCGGCAACTCCGGATTCTCTTCCTACAACTCCCTCATCCTCCTCAGCACCGGCGGGGCTTATCCGTTGGACGGGCAGTATCCTGAAACTGTTGGCCCTTCCCGCAACCCCAACCCCGATCTGCAATGGGAGAAGAAGAAAGAACTAAACGCAGGTCTCGACTTCTCACTGGTTAAAGGCAGGCTGAGCGGCTCGTTCGATGTGTATAACCGCGCCACATCTTCCCTCGCTACCAACTATGACGTATCGTTGCCATCCAACGTTACCAGCCAAACCATGCTCAACATCGGAACGATCAATAACAAGGGCTTCGAGATTGTACTGAGTGGAGTGCCTGTAGACAAGAAGAATTTTACTTACAGCACAGACATTACCTTCAACCGTCAGCAGAATGAAATGACCCGCATTTCCGGAACAATGAAAGGGAACCAGTACCGGTTGGAAAGGCTGACCTTCGGCGATCTGCCATCTCCCGGTGCGCTCGGTCCTGCCATCCGTGTGGTGGAAGGCGGTGCCCTTGGTAACTTCTACGGCAAACGCTTTGCAGGTTTTACCGACAACGGCGATTTCCTCTTCTACAAAAAAGATGGCAGCAAGGCAGTGGCCGGTGATATCAAGGAAGAAGACCTGGCCATCATTGGCAATGGTGTTCCCAAAATGATGTTCTCCTGGAATAACAATCTCCGTTACAAGAACTGGGACCTGTCAATTTTCTGGAGAGGTAAACTGGGTGTGGATCTCCTGAACCTGCAGGATATGTATTTCGGTAATCGTAAATGGCTGCCCAATAACCTGCTGATGGTGGCGCTTACCAAACACGGCAAGCTCAATGCTGCCCCGCAGTATTCCGATTATTACCTCGAACCGGGTGGCTTCGTGAAGCTGGATAACGTGACGCTTGCTTACCGCTTTCCCATTAAATCGGAGTATGTCCGTAACCTCCGTGCGTATGTGACCGGGAGGAACCTGGCTACCATCACCAAATACTCCGGCATGGATCCCGAGCTGCAGGATAACGGTTTGACCACAGGTATCGATAACAGAGGGTTTTATCCCCGCACACGTTCGTTTACGGTAGGGATTACCATGGGCTTCTAATTTTAACCGCTAACTGAAAAATTTTATGCAAAAGAAACATATGGTGCTGGGGCTCACCGCATTGTTATGCGGAATCGTTTCCTGCACAAACCTCGATGAGAAAGTATATTCCGAACTGGTGGCGGAGTCTTATTATAACAACCGTACAGAAGTAATGACGGCAGTGCTGCGCCCGTTTACCCATGCCAATGCCTGGGCTGCTCCTACAGGGCAGGTGGGTTACTGGCGTGTTAGCGAGCTTTCGGGTGATCAGCTGGCATGGCCGCAGAAAGGCATCCACGGCTTCGACGGGGGCCAATGGATCAGGCTGCATTATCATACCTGGACGGTGGAAGACGACATCGTATGGAACCCCTGGCGGCTCATATTCTGGGGCATCGGTTTTTGTAACAATACCATCTCCGACCTGGAGAAGCTTGACTTCAATAAAATAGGGATGACCGATGCCGATAAGGCATCTATCATAGCAGAAACGAAGGCCCTCCGTGCCTGGCATTACCTGCGCCTGCTGGACCTTTACGGTAATATCCCCATTGTAACGCAGGTGGGAGAGCCAGCCAAACCGCATACCGCTTCCCGGAAGGAAGTGTGGGAGTTTGTTGAAAAGGAATTGCGGGAGAACGTGGAGAAGCTCCAGCCGCTGGGGCCTTCCATGGTAGGCCGTGTAAGCAAGGCTGCGGGTTACGCGATGCTGGCTGAATTGTATATCAATTCCCAGAAGTGGACAGGCGTAGTGAAGTGGGATGAGTGTGTGGCTGCCTGTAATAAGATCATTAACGGGGAAGCCGGTAGCCTGAAGGGTGCTGCTCCTGCATTGGAAACAGATATTGTTAAACCTTTCACAAATGTGAATCACACATCACCCGAAAACCTGTTCCAGATTGCCTATAACCAGACAAAAGGTAAATTCCGCTTCGGGTTCCATGGTGATATGTGGCATTACGTTCAATGGCAGGCGTATAATGCGGTAGACCGCGGTAACAACGGTATTGTAGTGATCCCCAGTGCCTACGACGCTTTCGCCGATAATGACCTGCGGAAGAAAACCTGGATGCTGACCGATACCCTTAAAAAGCACCCCACCGTACGTGCAAACGAAGCAGATTCTGTGGTAATGGCTACGGAAGAATATAAAGGCAAACCGCTCGTATTTGTGAAAGAGATCCGCCGTAATTCCGAGGGCGAAACCGGTGCCGGAGGGATGACGAGAGGGGAGGAAAACAGTGGTGCCCGCTTTGCGAAGTACCTGCCCGGTACAAAAGATGATGCTGAATTCTGGAATAATGACTTCGTACTGTACCGCCTTGCGGAGATCGTTTTGTACAAGGCAGAAGCCATCATGCGGAAGAACGGAGGGGTTGCCAATGTAGAAGCCGTAACACTGGTAAATTCTGTCCGTCAAAGGGCCTTTACGCCAACTGATTGGACATCAGCTGCTTATACAACCGTAACTTTAACTTTAGACGAACTTTTGGCGGAAAGAGGAAGGGAATTTATTTTTGAAGGGAAAAGACGCCAAGATTTGATTAGGTTTGGTAAATTTACGTCCGCAACATGGTGGGACCATGCTGCGTCAAGCGCCAAAGCTGAATTGTTTCCGATACCGGCCCGCCAGATCAGGCTAAACCAGAATCTGAAACAGAACGAAGGCTATAATTAGGCGTACATTAATAAGTGCTTATCATACAAACAATAAAGAGTAGCATCTAACGGCTGGCCCATTCCTGGGCCGGCCCCCTTTCTTTACAAAATCGATTTTGCAACATGAATACATTTCGCTGGTGCCTTGTCGCATTATGTGCAGGCTTTCACGCAAACGCTCAGACCGTACAGAAGATCTCCGATCCGGTAGAATGGGTAAACCCACTGATGGGTACAGATTCAAAAGGCAGTTTATCTAACGGTAACACCTACCCCGCCATTGCCACCCCATGGGGTATGAATTTCTGGATGCCGCAAACCAACCAGAATGGTAACGGATGGGCCTATCAATACAGTGCCGATAAAATCCGTGGTTTCAAACAAACCCACCAGCCCTCCCCATGGATCAATGACTATGGCCAGTTTTCCCTCATGCCCGTTACAGGCCGCATGAAATTTACGCAGGACGACCGCGCCAGCTGGTTCTCCCACAAAGCGGAAACTGCCAAACCTTACTACTATAGTGTTTACCTCGCCGATGCGGATGTAACTACCGAGATAGCCCCCACAGAAAGGGCCGCCCAATTCCGGTTCACTTTCCCTAAAACCGACAGTGCCTTCGTGGTTATCGACGCATTCGACCATGGCAGCTATATAAAGATCATCCCCGCTGAAAGAAAGATCATCGGCTACTCCACCCGCAACAGCGGCGGTGTTCCTGAGAACTTTAAAAACTATTTCGTGCTCGAGTTCAGTAAGCCCTTTGCACTCGCCCATACCTGGGATGGTAACCGGCTCGCCAAAGACACACTCGAACTCAAAGCCGGTCATGCCGGAGCCATTATTGGCTTCGCCACCTCAAAAGGAGAGGTCGTGCATGTAAAAGCCGCATCTTCCTTTATCAGTCACGAACAGGCCGCCCTCAACCTCCGCCGCGAAGTAGGGACCGATAATTTCGAGACCACCAAGCAGAAAGCCAAACAGGCATGGAACAAAGAACTTGGCCGCATTACCGTGGAAGGAGGAAGCTCCGACCAGGTACGTACCTTCTACTCCTGCCTCTACCGCACCCTGCTTTTCCCCCGCAAATTCTATGAGTATGACGATCAGAACAAAATCGTGCATTATAGCCCTTACAACGGGCAGGTACTGCCCGGGTATATGTTTACGGATAACGGTTTCTGGGATACCTTCCGTGCTGTATTCCCCTTCTATACCCTCATGTACCCCGAGCTGAACGGACAGATCATGGAAGGCCTTGCCAATACTTACAAGGAAAGTGGCTGGCTGCCTGAATGGGCAAGTCCCGGCCACCGCGACTGTATGATCGGTTCCAACTCTGCTTCCCTCATTGCCGACAGCTACCTCAAAGGCATCCGCGGTTACGACATTGAAACACTGTATCAGGCACTGCTGAAGAACGCAGAGAATGAAGGGCCGCTTTCATCGGTTGGCCGTAAAGGCGTGAAATACTATAATGAACTCGGTTATGTGCCTTACGATGTGGACGTAAACGAGAATGCTGCCCGTACACTCGAATATGCTTACGACGACTTTACCATCTATAAACTGGCGGTAGCCCTCAAGCGCCCTCAGGAAGAAATAGAACGCTTCAAAAAACGCAGCCAGTACTTCCGTAACATCTTTGATCCGGAAACGAAGCTGATGCGTGGCAAAAATAAAGACGGTAAGTTCCAGGCGCCTTTCAATCCCTTTAAGTGGGGAGATGCTTTCACCGAAGGAAACAGCTGGCACTACACCTGGTCAGTATTCCATGATGTGGAAGGGCTGGCACGCCTCATGGGCGGACGGAAACAGTTTTCGGAGATGCTCGATTCCGTGTTCGTAATGGCACCCGTGTATGATGAAAGCTATTACGGCTCCGTGATCCACGAGATCCGCGAGATGCAGATCGCTAATATGGGTCAGTATGCGCATGGGAACCAGCCCATTCAGCACATGATATACCTCTATAACTACGCTGGTCAGCCCTGGAAATCCCAGTACTGGGTTCGCCAGGTGATGGACCGCCTATATCATGCCGGACCCGATGGGTATTGTGGGGATGAAGATAACGGGCAAACCTCGGCTTGGTATGTGTTTTCGGCGATGGGCTTCTACCCCGTGTGCCCCGGCACCGACCAGTATGTATTGGGCGCGCCCCTCTTTCCGAAAATGACGGTAACGTTGGAAAACGGGAAGAAGCTCGTGATTGAAGCACCCGGCAACAGTAAATCGAATGTGTATACCCAAAGCATCTCACTGAACGGGAAACCGTTCAATGCAAACTGGATCAGCCATTCGGCTATCCAGCAGGGCGGAACCATGAAAGTGGTGATGGGGAAAGAACCTAATAAACAAAGGGGCACAAACGAAACTGCATTTCCTTATTCGTTCACAACTGCTGGAAAATAACTATAAAGATCCTGGAATAGTAGCACTAGATGCTATTTCATTGTTCACTGTAAATTTCGCATCCCGGTTCTCCGGGATGTTTTTTTTGCCTACCGTACAGGCTTTGCACTCATATGGAATACAAGGGTGCCGCCATTCATAATGTCATCATGCTGAATGAAACGGTTTATTTCACGGCCGTTCAGTACTGTTTTCTGCACATATACATTTTTCGGGCTTTGGTTCACCGTCTTCACAGTAAATGTGTGGCCATTTCCCAGCCTGATTGCTGCTGATACAACAGCGGGGCTGCCCAATGCATATTCAGTAGCGCCGGGGCAAACAGGGTAAAAGCCAAGTGCCGTGAAGAGGTACCAGGCGCTCATCTGTCCACAGTCATCGTTACCGCCGAGGCCGTCAGGAGTAGGCTTGTACATTTTTTCAATGATCATGCGCACACGTTCCTGTGTTTTCCATGGGGCATCCGTCCAGTTGTAAAGATAAGCGGCATGGTGCGCAGGCTCGTTGCCGTGTACATAGTTACCGATAATGCCTTCACGGGTGATGTCTTCCGTTTCTGCGAAAAAAGCATCGGGGAGGTGCATGGTGAAGAGGGAATCGAGGTGGCCGGTGAACTGTTTCTTTCCGCCCATCATACTGATCATGGCTGCCGGAGCATGCGGTACATACAGGCTGTAGTTCCATGCATTGCCTTCGATATAGCCCTGGCCATGGGTGCTTAGTACATCAAAATCTTTCCGGAAAGAGCCATCGCTCAGGCGGGGGCGCATGAAGCCGGTAGTTGCATCGTATACATTGCGGTAGTTTTCGGCGCGTTTGGAGAATTCCGTATAGAGATCGTTGCGGCCGAGTTTTCTGGCTACCTGGGCAATACACCAGTCGTCGTAGGCATATTCGAGGGTTTTGGAAACGGAAGAGCCGTTTTTGTCTTCCGGCACATACCCCATCTCCATATAATATCCGATGCCGTCGTAAGGTTTGTACCGGGCGGTGTTGGCACAGGCCTCGAGGGCCTGCATGGCGTCATACCCGCGGATGTTGCCTTTCATAATGGCATCAGCGATCACCGAAACACTGTGGTAACCGATCATACACCAGTTTTCGTTGCCCTGGTGACTCCATACCGGCAACATTTTGTGCACACTTTGGTTATAATGTTCCAGCATGGACCGTACCATGTCCGCATTACGGGCCGGTTGGAGGATGTTGAACAGGGGGTGCAGGGCACGGTAGGTGTCCCAGAGGGAGAAGGTGCTGTAATTGGTCCACCCGCTGGCGCTGTGGTTGTTTTGATCGATACCGCGGTAGGAGCCGTCCACATCGGCATAGGTGGTAGGGCCGAGGTAGGTGTGGTAGAGGGCGGTGTAGAAGTTAATGAGGTCTCCAGGCTGTTGCATCTCCACTTTTACTTTGGATAGCTCCCGGTTCCAGGCTTCCCGGCCCTTATGGCGTACGGCATCGAAATCCCATCCCGGGTTTTCTGCACGGAGGTTGCCTACGGCGCCTTCGGTACTAACGGGGGAGAGGGCGAATTTAACGGTTACATTATCACCAGCCTTTGCATCGAAGCCGAACCAGGCACGGATCTGACGGCCGGCCATTTCGGGGAAGTTCTCCGTTTGGTTGAATTTGCGCCAGAATCCGCGGTATACGTCGCTGGCCATGTTCTGATGGCCGTAGCTGCGGATGGGCTTCGAAAAGGCCATGGCAAAATACAGGGTACGGGTGCGCCCCCATCCTGAGGTTTGACGGTACCCGGTAACAAGGGTGTCGTTTTCAACCCGTACAAACGTCCATACATTCTTGTTTGCGTAATTGTACAGGTTGGCCATCAGGTCGAAAACGATGTGAGGGTTGTTGCCGGAGGTGAAGGTGTACCGGTGCATACCGGTGCGGTTGGTGGCCGTGAGTTCTGCGGTGATATGGCTTTCGTCGAGCAGCACCTTGTAATAGCCCGGTTCTGCGGTTTCGTTCTGATGAGAGAACGGTGAACGGTAACCGGTTTCCGGGTGACCGGCCGTTCCGGGATTGAGCTGTACGGGTCCATTGGCAGGCATGAGCAGGAAGTCGCCCAAGTCAGAATGCCCGGTACCGCTGAAATGGGTATGGCTGAAGCCGGTGATGGTAGGGTCAGCATATTGGTATCCGGCACAGTAGCGGTAAACGTCGGGATTGTACTTCCCGTTCATTTCATACGGAATAGTGTCTGTGTCCGGACTAAGTTGTACCATGCCGAAAGGGACGGTGGCGCCGGGGTAGGTGTGACCCATTTTGGCGGTCCCGATAATGGGCCTGACGTAGCTGGCCGGGTCCTGGGCAAGCAGCAGGACGGGCGCCAGCAAAGCGAGGCTGGTGGAGAGTAAACGCATGTGTAAGGAGGAATTGATTAATCTAAGTAAAGATAAATCGTTTTAGCCTTGTTAGGTAGCGGTTGATTGGATATGATTTGTTAGATTACCGGTTGAATTTATTTTTGGAAGGATACCCCCGGCGGGGTAGGAAATTCCATCTTTAATATAACACCTCTTAGTTTATGGCAGAAAATTTAGATCATATACGGCAGTTGTACCTGCAGAAACTGGCAGAAGCTACCACCGAGAGTGAGAATGCCGAGCTGGAAGCTGCGATGGCTGATCCACAGATCAGGAAGATGTGTGAAGAGCTGGAAGAGCTGTACAACTCACCAGAGATGCTGGAGCTGCTGAAGGAGCGCCCTACCAACAAACGTTGGGACGAGTTGGCTGCCCAGGCCATGCAAAGCGCGGAACGTTCATCCCGGACCATCCGGGTTTTCCGTTATGTGGCGGCAGCATCCATAATATTGATGGCAGGGGCGGTTGTTTATACCCGTTACGTACATCATCCGCAGCCTGAGATCCGTGAAATGGCCCGCCTGCAGCCGGAGTTTACCTCAGACCAGGTGACGCTTAAGGTGGATAATGGCGACCGGATCGTTCTTTCACCCAATACATCCCGACTGATATCGCGGGTAAGCCTGCATATGGAAAGCGATAAATCCCTGCGATATGAAGACCCTACCGGGCATGCCGACGGCTGGAATCAGCTGGAGGTACCACCGCGGCTGGATTGCAGGCTGGTGCTGTCAGACGGCACTGAGGTATGGCTCAACTCCCGGACCTCTATTCGTTTCCCTTTCACGTTTACCGGTAACAGCCGTGAGGTGGAAGTAAGCGGGGAGGCCTATTTTAATGTTACACCCGACACTGAAAAGCCTTTTATCGTGCATACACCGCAGGGTGAAATCAAAGTACTGGGTACCAGCTTCAATGTGAATACTTATGAAGAAGGTGTGGTGGCCACCTCGCTGGTAAGTGGCAGCGTTCGTGCGGCAGGCGATGGGGGAACGGCTATACTGAAACCCGGACAGGAAGCGGTATGGCGGACCAATAAGCCCATGGAAGTGAGCAGATTCGATCAACGCGATAAACTCTCCTGGATGCAGGGGGTTTATTATTTCAAAGCGGCTGATTTCCAGACAATAGCGAAAGCCATAGAGCGCTGGTACTCGCTGGAGCTGGTGGTAGACAAGCCGGAACTGGCAGCATATGAATTCGACGTAAAGCTCGATAAGAATAAACCGGTGGAGGATTTCATGGAGATTTTACGGGTAACGAAAGGCCTGCACTACCGGATCGTAGGTAAAGAGCTGCATATTTTCTAAAGTATTTCAGGCAAATCAGGACCATATATTAATTTTTTCATTATGGAAAATTCATATTTGACGAACAGATTGCAAGTCATATTCTTGACCGACAACCTAAGCTGGGATGATTTCGTTCACCGGGCGGGGGAAAACGGACCGAATCTGCGGGAGGAACTGTTGGATTTACTGGATGAGTCCAGTGAATTACTTTCGCGGATAGGATACCGTTTGGAGATCGTCAAGAACAGTGAGCATATCCTTTAACTTGTTTGTGTAATTCCCTGAGTTAACCATTATATTTGTTTTTACGGGGGTGCATGCATGACATGACCAGTAAGTCCTTAACGCGAGATTAACATTTTCGCTTTTATTGCATTACATTTTTTCACTAACTTCAGTGAAGGAGAATTCCGTATAAGCATATGATACAGCCATCTGCAAACTTTCCGGAGATTCGATTGTTCGGGGATTAAGCGAGTGGTTTTTAACACTTCATTAAACGTTGATTGCGCTAATATGCCGGAAGAACATCTAAAGTCAGACAACAATCAAGGGGCGATGGATCAATTGATCCGGGAATTGTTCGAGCAACACCGTAAAGGGTTGATCGTGGAAGCATATTCTGTCCTCAAGGATATGTGGGAGGCGGAAGATGTTGTGCAGGATACATTTGTGGCAATTTGGTCAGGTAAACATCTCAGTAAAGTGGAACCTGAAAAATACCGGGCATATATTTATCGCGCAGTACGGAACAACTGCCTCTGCATGCAACGCAAGATCCAGACAGACGATCGTAAGATGGCTCGCTTCATTGAAACGGCGCCGCGTTACGAACCTGGAGAAAAACTGGAAGCCTGGGATTCCCGGGACAAGATGAGCGATGCCGTACAGGCTTTGCCGGAACAACGGCGGCTGGCTTTCACCAAATCATACCTGCAGGGAAAGCCCCACCTCCAGGTGGCTCATGAAATGGACCTGAAACCAGAGACAGTGAAGAGCCACATTAAGATCGCGCTAAAGAACCTGCGCGACCGGCTAAAAAATCTGAGATAACATCCCGATGGCGGGTTCTATCGACTACACAACACAAGCATGCTTAGACAAAAGCGAAAATCCTATTTTTGTAAATAGGATTTTTATTTATTTTATGAAACAATTCCCGGATTCCCCATGGCCCATCTCCATGTGAAGTACCCCGGAGTCTGCTCCCAGAACGAAATAAGTACAAAACAACCAAATTTTGTAATGTGATCCGTATGGGGAAATTTGCAGCGATTCTGGCATACATTCTTTTCACTACCATGTTCCTTACGATGGCAGGCCCTGCCAATGCCCAGGATAAGCCTTCTAAAGAGATCACCTTTACCTTATCAGGTACTTACTCCATCGGGGAGATCTTTGACCTGATGCATTCGCAAACAGGCATTTACGTTAATCGCGAACATTCCATCGTAGATCTTAAGAAAAAGCTCACCGTCCATTTCCGCAATACAACTATCCGTGAAGTAATGGACAAAGTATTGGGCGATTATCCTGTTGACTGGATGTTCTCCAGCGGCGATATCATCCTGTTCGAAAGCAAGAACCCCGATCGCAGGAAGGAAGAAGAACCGGTCACCGTACTGGGGATGATCACCGATAAGGAGGGCAGTCCCCTGCCCGGTGTTACCGTTATTGTGAGAGGGGAACAGAAAGGCGGCGTGAGTGATGGCAACGGACGGTTTAAGATCGAGCGGGTACCACCGAAATCGACTTTGGTCGTTAACTCTATCGGGTTCCTCAGCCGGCAGTACCGGTTAGATGGAGAGCGGAAGGTCCACTTTGTATTAGAACCAGCTGTTTCAATGATAGATCCTGTGGAGGTTACCGGGAATACCGGTTACCAGGTGCTGAAGAAGAAACAGACGCCTGGGGCGGTTTCTGTAATAGATAGTGGATTCATCAACCGCTCTACCAGTTTTAATATCCTTGATAGACTCGAGGGTGGAGCAAGTGGGCTTATCTTTTTACGTACTCCTGAAATGGCTCAATATGTATCAAGATTGCCAGATGGAGCAGATATGGGAGTATATCTTAGGGGCTTTAGTACAATTTCCCCGAATAAAGTAAATCCCAACCCGCTGATAGTATTGGATAATTTCCCCTATGAAGGCGATATCAGGAATATAAACCCGAATGATATCACTAATGTAACCATCCTTAAAGATGCGACCGCTGCGGGAGTTTGGGGGGCCAGAAGTGGAAATGGTGTGATTGTATTAACGACTAAAAAGGGTGAATACAAGGAAAAGATGAAGGTTGATTTTACGACCAGCTTTTCATTATCCATGAAACCGCGCCTCTCCTACGACCGCAATTACATGAGCGCTTCTGATTACATAGAAGTGGAACGCTTATTATATAGCCAGGGTTATTTTACCTCCGATTTATCCAATACTTCCACCTTTCCTATGATTTCGCCAGTTGTTGAAATACTGGATCGTCAGAATAAGGGCGAGCTAAGTCAAATTCAGGCAGAGAATTTACTGGACAGGTTAAAGAGGAATGATTTAAGATCCGATATTGGGAGGTATTCATATCGGAAAGCACTTAGCCAGCAGTATTCGATAGGCATAAGAGGTGGGACGAAGGATTTTACATATTACGTCTCACTTGGGCACGACAGGAACCAGTCAAGCATGGTCCGTAACCGGACTGAACGAACAACGCTGATTTCTTCAAACCAGTTCAAACCGATAAAGAATTTGGAAGTATCCACGCTTCTCAATTTCAGTCAGCAAAAGATTGATGCAGGTAATGAAATAAATCCGAAAAGGATGCAAATGGTTGGAGGGAAGTACAAGTTCATGTATCCATATGCTTCATTCTTCGATGAATCAGGTCACAAGTCCAGTATAGATCATAATCTACGTGGAAGTTTTACCGATAGCCTGGGCAAATTGGGTTTTCTGGACTGGAAATACAGACCATACGACGAGATTAACAACGTTCACAATAATTTCTCGTTACAGAATCTCTTATTAAAAGCCACCGTGAAATATTCCTTCTTACGATACTTCAATGTGGAAATGAATTATCAGAATGAACGTCAGATGATTTTTAATCAAAAGTACTGGGATGCAAATTCATATTATGCCAGAGATCTTATTAATACTTTCACGGTCTATAATCAGGCTACCAAAACAATTAACCGGGCCTTGCCACTGGGAGGCATGATGGCGATAGGAGACTATGATTGGCGTGCCAATAGTTTTAGAGTCAGCACTAACTTTCAACGGCAGTATAATTCTCATATTATCAATGCAGTTTTGGGAGCTGAAATCAGGGAAATGTCGGCTACAGGATTTGACAGAGAAAGCGTAGGTTATGACAATGCAAAAGGAATCCCTGTAACCAATTTAAATCCGAATCAGACTTTCCCACTTACACCATCTGGTAATGCCACTTTGGGAGAGAAGATCAATCTTGCTGGGGACAATGATGGTCGGTTAAATAGATATTTGTCTGCTTATGCTATCATCAACTACAACTTGCTTCGTAAGTATGATTTAACCGTTATAGGCAGAAAAGATGGTACTAATATGTTCGGTGCCAGAACGAATGAACGTCTCCGCCCATTTTGGTCTGTTGGAGCGGGCTGGCATATTGATAAAGAAGAGTTCTTCCATTCTGATATCGTGAATACACTTAGACTACGAGTCTCTATTGGTGAAAATGGTAATATCAACACCAGTACTGCATATCTGACTGCAACGCGTGGCATTGATCCGTTAACTGGATTGCCAAGTAGTTTAATTGGCAATCCAGCGAATGAGGATCTGAGTTGGGAGAAAGTGAATATGTTGAATGTTGGTGTAGATTTCTCTATGCTTAAGCAGCGTTTCTCAGGTACCATTGATGTTTTTTCGAAGAATACTACGGATTTGGTACAAAGAGTAACATTGCCCCCGCAAACGGGGTATACGGTTGCGTTTTTGAATTCTGCTGAGATGAAGGCTAAAGGTCTGGAAGCGACGTTAAATGGAATGTGGAAAATTAGGAAAATTCAGTGGTATACCCGATTGAATCTTACGTATTTAACTGACAAATTAACTGTATACGATCTACCTCCTAGCCGGCAAAATATTATATTGAATGACCCATTCTTTGAGTTGATGTTTGTGAAAGGGAGCTCACTCAAAGGAATCTATAGTTATAAATGGGCAGGTTTAGATCCAAAGAATGGAGATCCCCAAGGTTACTTAAATGGACAAGTAAGTAAAGATTATACTAGAATTTTAAATAATATTAATCCGGATAGTTTAGTCTATCACGGTTCGGCATTCCCTAAATGGTTTGGTGTTTTAAGGAATGATTTCAATTATAAGAACTTTAATCTTTCCATTGGCATTTCCTATAAATTGAATTACTACTTCAGAAGATCCAGTATAGAATTGGGTTATACAGACATACTTAGCAGAAGTATGAATATAGATTATCAGGATAGATGGCGGGCGCCTGGTGATGAGATTAGCACTCATGTTCCTTCTTTAGTATATCCTTCAAATGAGGCCAGAAATCAGTTTTATCAAAGGTCGGAGGTGCTAGTACAGCGAGGAGATCATATTCGGTTACAGGATGTAAGGTTAAGTTATCTATCACCAAGAAAAGGAAAGGGACTTTTTAGCCAATATGAAATATTTGGCTATGCAAGTAATCTCGGGATTTTGTGGAGGGCAAATAGATTAAGACTAGATCCTGATGTAACTCACGCAAATGTTAGTGCTGGTTTATATCCACAGCCTTTATCAATTTCAATTGGGGCAAACTTAAAACTGTAAGTTATGCGTAGTCTATTATTATTATTATTATTATTACTCATAGTTGGTGGCTTGGGCTGTAAGAAAGCCAGCGACTGGTTGAATACTCCAAGGTCAAAGAAGGATATTGTATTTAGTAAACTGAAGGATTTCCAAAGTTTGCTAAATAATACTGCAGTTTTTAACCTGTCAATACCTATAATTAGCCAAGTTGGAACCGATAATTTATATATGAATGAGAGATTTATCTCTAGTCTTCCTGCGATTGAAAGAAATGCGTATTTGTGGAACAAAGATATTTATGAAGGTAAGGCATCTTTGGATTATACTTTTGCCTATGTAGCGATAAATTATGCAAATACAATTTTGCATGGAATTGAGGAAATAGAAGTAAATGCGATTAACCTAAATGAGTACAGATCCATAAAAGGACAAGCCCATTTCTTCAGGGCATATATGTATATTGAATTAGCAAGTATTTTTTGTAAGCCATATATTGCTTCCAGTGCCCGATTTGATAAGGGGCTTTGTCTAAAAGTTGATCCTGATATAAATCAAAAAGTAAAGAGATTCAGTGTACTTGAAACGTATGAGTTAATCCTGTCGGATGCTCACACAGCATTGGAATTACTAAGTAGCACAGCTTCACCTAATACACAGCCATCTAAGATTTCAGCCAACCTGTTATTAGCTAGAATTTATCTAATAATGTCGGACTATGAGCACGCCAGGAAATATGCAGATGCTGCATTGTCGATCTCTAATACTCTTATTGATTTTAATAGTATACCAGGTGCTGCTTTACCGTTCCGGTTTCCAGACTTTATTAAAGGAAACCCTGAAGTTGTTTTTTATGGTCAGGGTATTTTATACCAAACAATTTTCCCTAGTGAAATTGTTAGTTTGGGTTTAGTAGATACTGTTCTATACAGGTCATATAGACAAGATGACCTGAGAAAGAGATATTACTATAAGGAATTTGACTCTGTAACAATAAAGTTTAAGGGAAGTTTTACTGGGATTGCCAGTAATTTTGCAGGGTTAGCTTTAAGCGAAGCATTTTTTATTCGTGCTGAATGTAATGCGAGATTGAATGAGTTAACTCTTGCTATCAAAGATTTGAATTTGGTATTGCGATCTAGATATAAAACAGGGACTTACATAGATTTTGATTCTAATGACCCATTCGAGGTTTTAGAAAAAGTATTGCAGGAGCGAAGAAAGGAGTTTCCATTTGCGGGAAATATTAGGTGGCAAGATCTAAGAAGACTGAACATAGATCCTAGACTTGCCACTATAATAAAAAGACGAATTGCAGGAGAGTTAAAGGTTTTGCTTCCAAATGATCCAAAATACGTTTATCCGATTCCGCAGAATGAGATTGATTTAGCTGACCTGGAGCAAAACGAAAGATGAGAGGATTTAATCCTCGTATGTTGTCAGTATGGTACATAGTGAACTTGCAACTACTTGTCCATTAGTATATGCCCCTGTAGTGGAAAAGGTGCATACATAAGTGAGTGCTTGTCCTGGTCCGCAAAAGAAAGCTGGTGATGAAGATGCAACCTGATAGAAATTATCTACTGATTCTGTCAATGGTGCGCAATAGTAAGTATTTGCTTTCATCCCTCCATACGCCTGAACTCCCCCGATGATCAATGCGATTGCAATTAAGCTGATTTTGAGCTTTTTCATAGTTAATGGTTTTTGTTTGTGAAACAATACGTAAGTGAAAAAATAACTGTGAGTGATAACAAGACGTAGATGACCTACCCACTAACGCGGTTAAGAGTAGTTGAATCAATAATGTAGGGAGAGGATTGTTGGCAAAAACTTCTATAGGAGAGATGGTGTGTGTAGACTTACGATAACTGTACTCCAAGAGTAGCTAAATCACTTTGCGGTCTTTTAATTTGAAAGATGGCTATTATAGTAAGTATTAGTATGGCAATGTTGAAGATTAAATGTTCCGTCCAGCCGAAAGATCTGATAATGCCTGCGCAGCTGCATGGTACATGTTCGAAGAAGTTGAGTTTAATGAGAGCGATATATCCTGAAAAAATAACCAGTAGCAAGGCCCCACTATACAATCCCCATTTCAATGTCTTTTTGGAAATAAGTAATGCAGCAATTACAAACTGCAGGGCCGGCAACCCAAATGCCAGCGGGTCAGTTAATGCATCTGCAAATGGCTGTTCCCTTAACTGAAACCTCCACATGCTAATGTCCGCCAACTTTATTACTGCGGCGTAGATCCAAAAAATAAACAGGAAAAATACCAATCCTTCAAGCAACCTCTTGTGCTTCATAGATACGCGCTTTACTACGGTTAAGATGCTAGTTTCTCTAAGTGTAGACATATTTCTAATACCCCTGCATGGAACGTGCTGACAGTTGTGCTCTTCTCATGTCGTTCATGCTACTACTGTAAATCTACTCTTCTAATTTTATTTTCCAACTACCAAAGTGATATAATTCTTTGCAATTTTTTCAACAGGCTACCATTAAATCCGCCGTATATCCATAGGGGGATGTTGATAGTAATGTGCAAATACACGCGAGAACCCTGCTGCTGATTCGTACCCAACTTCCCATGCAATTTCCTGAACGGGAAGGCCTGTATTTGTTAATAGTTTGCGCGCTTTATCTAGTCTAAGATCACGAACATAGTCGCATAGATGTTGATGATATAATTTGTAATAACCGCGCCGAAGCTGTGTGGGCTGTATTCCGAAGCGCGTGGCCAGATGTTGGATGGAAAGTTTTTTGTCAATGTTTTCGGCAATGTAGGATTTTACCATGTTAAGCGTTTGGTAATCGCGATGGTAAACAGCCATGTCTTCACGCCGGTAACGCACACCTGCTTCACCGAGGGTGCGGAACAAAATATCGAGCAGCATGACCTGGCGCTTCAGGCGCCAGATATCTCCATCCAGCTCACGCTGGTATAGGCCCATCAGCTGCTCCCGGCTGTTAATTGTTAATAGACCCGACGGAGGTTGGCTGTAAGGAGCCGGAATGGATTCTTCATTAACGAGCGATTGTATGGCAGGTGAAAGGAACAGGAAAAGGAACCGGTGCGGCCCGGCTGGCAGTTCCAGTTTATGGATATTGGGCTGGAGGGATAATAAATAATAACTATCCTGCACGATCTCCAGTTGCTCCTGCCGGTGTGTATGCAATACGGTGTACCCGTCAAGGTTAAAGAGGGCTACGATTGCGGAAGATGCCAGTTGAATCGAAAGCTCCTGCGTTTCCTGTTGATTGGATTCGTATAACCATGCATGTAAGTACTGGTCTGAAAAATACTGGGTGAGAATGTCGCCGCCAGTATTACTATTGTAATTGGCAATGGCTTCATGAATAAGGCTTTGGTGGTAGACGCGGGGGATCTGCATGGTAAAATCATAGTTGGCCCCCTGCAGGATGCCTGCGGATGTTTTCATTGGCATGGAAGTGCTGATTTAGGTAATGGAAAGATTACGCGGTGTTGTGCAGCAATATCACGATTTCGGAGCGCCTGTACGTATTGGTTCTACTGAAACAATACCGCAGTGGAAAATGTTGTGTAGCGATGCAAATCAGTATGTCATTGATTCGTCAGCCCCGGGGAGGCAATTTCTCCACCCGGGAGGCTTTTCTCTCAGTGGTCTTATCAAAAAGCAGCGGATTGACAGGGCTTTGCAGGAGGTTTATTCATTTATGCCGGATGTAGATGCTATGGACATCCGGTGCTCTGTCATCCGCATTTCAGTTTTCGATAGCGTGTAAGGCAGCCGCGTACATGACGCCTTATCTTGTGTACACTATCCGTTCAAGGCAGAAAACCCTGTATCAGCCTTAAACCGGCTTTAGTTGCTACTCTATATTGTACGGACGGGCAAAAAGCCCTTTCCCTAAACGAAACCAACCATTAAAATCGCGAAAAGCAGCCATACACGGGCATCCCAAAAGGATGCCCTTTTTTTTGATGGCGGGGGGCGACTAACAGATGTTCGAAAAGAACTATATTTATCGGTATAATTAAAGAATGATGAGATCCCGTATACTGTTTTTCATGCTCCCGCTGTTGGCGCTTACTTCATTGGCTATGGCTCAGAAAATCGACGTTTCTTCCGGTAAGATTGATGCGTTGAAGGGCATCGATACTTTTCACATCATATATAAATACGATAAATTGATGGTGGGGGATTTGGGAAGAGAGCCAAATTATATCCGGAAGAAGAAAGCCGATGCGGAAAAGAAGGCACCGGGCAGTGGTTATGCCTGGGAAGAGATGTGGATCGGCGACCGTACGAAGTACTATGAGCCGCAGTTCCTGGAATCCATCAGGAAGTTTTCCGAGAAGGAAATCGGTAATCACCCTGAGGCCCGTTATCAGCTGGTACTCAGTTCCACATTCATAGAACCCGGCCAGTCCGGAATCATCCGGAAGGCTGCCAAGATGGAAGGTACCGTAATAGTGATAGATACGCAGAACCCGGGCAAGCCCCTGGTGAAGATCCAGATAGATGATGCCCCGGGCGAAAGTGGCCTTACCGATAATGGCTCAGGCCCGCGGATCGGAGCGGCTTATAACAGGGCAGGGAAGGAGCTGGGTAACTACCTCCGCCAGCGCCTCGACTAATCTACTTTTTTCAGCTGCCGGCGGATGTTCTCCTTATGCTGGGTGCCCCACTTCCTGAGGGCATCCACCACTTCTCCAAGCGTGTTGCTGTAATCGGTTATACAGTACTCTACCAGTACCGGGGTGGTGTCATGCACCCGGCGGGTTACAAAACCGTTCAGTTCCAGTTCCTTCAGTTCATGGGATAGTACCTTGGCGGCAATGCCGGGTACGGTCTTCTGCAGCTCGTTGAACCGCTTATTGCCTGAACTGAGGGCCACGATGATGGGCAGCTTCCATTTACCGTGTAATACATACAGCGCGTCCTGCACAGCGGATAATGCCGTACAGGTTTCCCATTCTGCCGAAATAGTTTGTAACTTTAGCATAAACCCTAACATTTAACTTACCTCAATGTAACCAGTAACCTTTAGGTAACTACTAACAAATCGTAAGCAAATGTACATAAGTTTGCATTCCTGTAAAAAACCAAACAGCACACATATGAAAAAAGTAATGAGCCTCCTGCTGGTAATGGCAGTTTCCGCCGGCGCCTTTGCCCAATCTTTCTGGAAATCCGATAAAGCACACTCTCAACTGAAGTTCGACGTGCAGCACCTTGGCCTTTCCACTGTATCCGGTTCCTTCACCGACTTCGAAGCTTCCGTTTCTGCATCTAAAGCTGACTTTAGCGATGGCGTATTTACCCTCACCGCAAATGTTGGTTCTATCAATACCGGTATTGAGCAGCGCGATAACCACCTGAAATCTCCCGATTTCTTCGACGCAGCCACCCACGGCACCCTCACCTTTAAGAGCACTTCCGTTAAGAGCCTCGGTGAAAACAAATACAGCGTAACCGGCGACCTTACCCTCCATGGCGTAACCAAACCCGTAACCCTGGATCTCTGGTACCGCGGCACCATCGAAAACCCGATGAGCAAAAAGCCCACCGCTGGTTTCCGTGTTACCGGCAGCATCAAACGTACCGATTTTGCTATCGGCGCTAAATTCCCCGCTCAGATGCTCAGCGACGATGTTGCCATCTTCGTAGACGGTGAATTGGTGAAACAATAAGCATTTATCGACCTGTCGATATAAAGAAACCCGCCATTACGGCGGGTTTCTTTATATCTAAAATAAAAGTCCACCAGTTTGGTGGACTAATAGATATTCTCCTTATCTTTGTACAGTCATTAGAAATCAGCATCAAAAACCAACCTACATTTTATGTTCACTTCCAACCGCTATGCAGATTTGCTTCCCTTCCGTTACGACGTGATTAACATCCGCCCGAAAGACCGTACACCCATTCAGCCAGTTACCGAAGGATCTGTTTTACCCCTGTTTCACCTCCATCGGGAAGACTTTGTAGTGCCGTTCTCTTTCCTCAGCCCTGAAGGGTCTTATATTGTTGGTAGTGAGCTGTTGAACCAGCCGCTTGTATTGGCCTTCTTCTCCGTGCATTGGAATGGTTATGGCCCAAAATTCCTGCAGCAGCTGGAAGATCTCTATGCTGATATCCAGGTAATGGGAGGTCAGTTGCTGGTAGTAACCGGCGACTGTAAAGAAGACCTGAAAGGCTTGCAGGTGAAATTCCCGCTGGCGTACGATAAGGATTTCCGTATTGCAAAGAGTGCGGGGATTTATGCGGAAACTGACCCCCTGTGGGCACGCCTTTCCGGATTTGAAGAAAATGCACCGTTGCCTGCGGTATATGTACTTGGCCAGAGCCAGCGTATTGGCTGGTCGTTTACCGACAACTTGTTTGACCAGCAGATTCCCCGCCGTGAACTGCTGACAGCAGTATACACCACAGGCCAGGCCCAGGCGCTCAGCCGTGCTATAGCATAGGTAGCATCAGAGGTAAGGCTTCATCTCATCATCTATGTTCTTCCGGAGGTCCATCAGCCGGTGGGCGTATTTCTCCATATTCAACTCCTGATTAGTCCGGGGTGTCCATTTAGGAACGGGCACCGTTTGTCCTTTTTCATCGATCGCGGCAAATACCATGATGCAATGGGTGGTTTTCACCTTTTCCTGCTGCCGGGGATTACCCGCGTAAACATGTATGGAAATATGCATGCTGGTTTGGCCGGTATAGATGATGGAAGCCGATATCTCCACCAGATCGCCAATAGAGATAGGTTTGTAGAAACGGATGCCACCTACATATACGGTTACACAGTATTGCCCGCTCCAGTTGGCCGCACAGGTAAAACCCGCCTGGTCTATCCATTTCATTACCGATCCGCCATGAACTTTCCCTCCGAAGTTTACATCAGAAGGTTCCGCCAGAAAGCGGAGGGTAACGGTGTGCTGAGGTGTTTCCATATAATAATATTAGGTCTGTTATCTGGCTGAGCGGCGGTGCTGCTTCCGCCAGGTCCATGGGGCAATGGGGTATTTATCTGCCCAAAGCCCTTTCTTTTCCAGTTTCGCTTTTTCCTGTGCCTTTGCCCATTCCGGATCTTTACTGAACTCGGTGTATTGCCAGGCAAAGCCTGCTGCTATCAGCCGGGCGTTGAGGGAACTACCATCGGGCAGGAATATTTCTCCCACAATTCTCCCATACTGGTCCTTATTCTTCTGTTGTAAGCGGACAACCTTTCCATAACACAGGTCTGCTGTATATTGCCGGGCTTTTTCTCCGAAAGGCTGCCCTTTTTCCGGACTATCGACCCCAAAAAGCCGGATGCGAACTGCTTTCTTTCCCATCATCATTTCAATCGTGTCTCCGTCTTTGACTGCTACTACTTTTCCTGTTTGTGCGCTGGTTGCGCAACCGGTAAATATTAAAAAGAATACTAAAACCAATCGCATGACCGCAATATCCAAAAAAATACCTGGATATATCCGGATGGCTTATTATTTTTATGCAAACGATTGCACGTTAGTATATAGATCCATCCTGTTTACAGTTAAATAGTTATTTCCATGACATCCACTATTGGAAAATGGGCTACTGCCCTGGCATTCCTCGTTATTCCTGCTGCGGTACATGCACAGCAGCCATCCAAAAGCGACATGCGCCGGCTGATTGATGAGAACATGCGCTTCGCAGTAAAACAATACCAGGTATTAAAAGACAGTACTCCGGCAGACCGTATGCCCCGCACTTTCCAGCAGGGCAGGTCCGTAACGTCGGATACGGAATGGTGGTGCAGCGGATTTTATCCCGGTACGCTCTGGTATCTTTATGAATACACTAAGGATCCTGCGGTGAAAGCGGAAGCAGAACGCCGCCTCGCTATCCTTGAAAAGGAGCAGCGCTACACAGGCAACCATGATATCGGGTTCATGATCTATTGCTCTTTTGGCAATGCCTACCGCATCACGGGCGATAAGCGTTATAAAATCATTATTGATACGGCTGCTGTATACCAGATCACCCGGTACCGGCCTTCCATCAACTCTATTCAGTCGTGGAACAGGAATAAGAAACTGAACTGTCCGGTGATCATCGATAATATGATGAACCTGGAACAATTACTCTGGGTAACACAGCAGGGCGGCAATCCCCGTTATCGTGAAATTGCCCTTACGCATGCCAATACCACTTTGCAAAATCACTACCGCCCTGATCACAGCACCTTTCACATTGTAGACTATGATCTCGATAAGGGTACTGTCATTCAAAAGGTAAATGGTCAGGGTGCACATGATACTTCCGCCTGGAGCCGCGGACAGGCTTGGGGACTTTATGGTTTCACCATGATGTACCGTTTCACAAAAGATGCGAAGTACCTCAATCATGCAAGGAATATCGCCCAGTTCATTTTAAAGCATCCTAATCTGCCGGCTGATAAAATCCCTTATTGGGATTACAACGCCCCGCAGATACCTACTGCCCGCGATGCATCCGCAGGCGCCATTGCAGCTTCTGCATTGCTGGAACTGGGGCAGTATGTAGACAAGAAGGAAAAAGAACAATTTGTATCCGCCGCAGGCATCATGCTGCAATCGCTTTCATCTCCCGCATACCGGGCTAAACAGGGTGAAAATGGCGGGTTTATTTTGCAGCATTGCGTAGGGCATTTCCTGGCTAATTCAGAGGTGGATGTACCGCTTACGTATGCGGATTATTACTTCCTGGAAGGGCTGCTGCGGTATAAAAAATGGTATTTGTAAGCAGTTTGGGCTTTTGCACATCACGGCAACGGCTATCCGCAACTTTATTGAACGGAATTCGTTATATTGTAGCAGGGGCGGATTGTATGTAATACATACGTTTCGTCCCGCATTGTTTATTTAGTAGTAATGATGAAAAAGCTAGGGCTGGTATTTTTATACCAGCCCCTTTTTTATTTATTGAGAATCAATTTGTTTTAAGGTTTCTGTGCTTTGGCGAAGTCGCGGAGGTAACCACATTCCTTCACGATGTCCTGGTAAAAGCGGGTGTTTTTGTATTGACTGTGCAGTTCCGGGAAGTAAGGGTTTTTCCGGATAGCCTGCAGGTGCCATTCCAGGTTGTCGGAATAAGGCAGGTGCTTCTGGGCGCAGCGGGCAGCCATGTAAAGGGCTTTTGCCTTAAACTCCGGATCGGAGGATGCATCCGCCGCTTTCTTATAGAACGATTCTGCACGGTAGCAGCCAAAGTACTCCTTCAGCCAGGGTGTATTATCATCCTCCGGCGACCACCAGTCTGTACTCGGGCGGTAACTCGTGGCAAGATGGTAAGATGCACCGTAGTACGATATGCTGAACAGTCCGTTTGCATATTCGAAATACGTTTCTGGGCTTACCTTCGACTTCTTCATGTCTTTCTCCAGCGAAGCCATTTTCTCAGCGAACTGCAGTTCAGACAGGGGGGTACTCATGGAATCGGTTTCTTCCAGCCCATAATCCTGTAACTGCGGTTTCAGGGCTCTTTCCGTACTGCGGGTGCTGCCACTGCGCTTAAACCACTCTACTGCATCGGGGAACTGGTGGTGGCGCACATAACCGATGGCAATAGCCTCGCCCAGCTCTTTTTCGTGCATAGGCAGGCCCTGATACATATAAGCTTCGTAGGCCGACTGGTTACGGGCTTTACGGCCGTTGTAGAGGGTTATCATGGAGTTGACGGGCAAGCTGTCGGAGATGTAGCTCTTTGCAGACACATATTGCCAGTAATACTGGTAAGGCTTTGCCCGGTCGCGGTTGGAGAGGGCGAGGGCCTGGCGCACTGGATCGCCCTGCTTTGCGTAGCGCGGTGCAATGATGAAATCCATCAGGTTACGGTACAGGCGGGCGTAGTAGCTGCCGTCCAGCGTAGCCGGGTCGGGATCGTACCAATAATCTTCATTTTCGTTCTTCGTGATTTTAGTATCGAGCCAGCGGAGGGAAGGCAGCAGTGCCTGTTCGAAAGGGGCATCGATACGTGGCTGCTCAGCGATAGTAAGTAACAGTTTCACCACTTCGAACTGATCTTTCACCGCAGGCCGTGCAGGCAGGTTTTGTGCAGTGGCAAGACTGGCGCGGGTAGCTTTATAATCGCGGATCATATACGAGAGGTAGGCGCTGCTGATGTGGAACAGCGCAGGCTCTTTCACTTTACCTTCTTTCGCAATACGGTCTGCCATATCGCGCAGGGTTTCGACGCTGGAGGGTTCAACTTCGGAAGAGGTCCAGTAGTTACCCACCACACCGCTTTCTTTGGCCAGTGCATTGGTAAAATAATTCTCTTCCAGCTTCGCGATCTCCCGGCTTAGCAGTACTTCCACCAACGGGTGTTGGGGGAATACGGTGTATGTCTGTTCCAGTCCCTGCGGATGGTAATCGACCTGGCGCATAGCGTACATGGCGGTAACGGTACCTCTTTCGTAAGGTGTTTTACAAAGCTGGAGTACACTGTTCTCATATACATCAGCCCATTTCAGGTTCTGGAAGGCAAGCTTCCGCTGGCTGGGGACTTTATCGAATATCTGGGAGAAGATGTAGGCGCTCTGTGCTTTCCTGCCCGTCCGCATAAGGGCACCGGCTTTCAGCATCAGTGTTCGGTACTGGATGAGTGATTCTCCTTTCAACGGAGCTGCAAGGGAGTCGTAGTACTGCAACGCCTGTTTGTAGTTACCTGCATAATGCGACATCCTTACAGACTGAAACGCATACCGTTCCCGGATCTGTTCATTCTGCGCAGCGCGGTATAGTTGCATACCGTTCTTAGCGAGGCGCAGCATACCTGCGGAATCCCGCTTGGGAGCATCCCAGGGATCACCGGCGGCGGAATTGATCTCGCATTGCCTGGCGTACATGAGGTAACCAAGGGTTTCACGGTCTTTCGTTTGCAGGAAGTATTTCGTCAATCCGTTTTGCTGTACACTGTCCGGCAGCTGCAGCGGCTGGTTCTTTTCGATGTGGTTATACAACGCACTCATCTGCGGACGGGTGTAATAGTAGATGAACTCCTGCAGGTCGTGTTCATTCACTTTTCCTTTAAAGAACGTGCCCCACTCTTTCAGGTTCAGCTGTTGTTCCGGTGTTTCGGCAGCGTAGTAATCAATGAGTGCCGTGTAATAGAATGGTTCAAAGCCGGGCTTTTCCGCCAGGTTGGGGTTGAACATCGAGGTGTAGTAATCATAAGGGTCAGGCTCCGGACCGCAGGACCACACATAGGCAGCTCCCGCCAGCGTCATGGCCAGCGCGCTACCCGAATAGACGGTAAATCGTTTCCAGTTCATGCAGGTCATATTTATTAAGAATTTCAGGATCAAGATGATAGAAGATGATAACCGGGGCACCGGGCTGCCGCTGCCGTGATATGTGCTTTGCGGCTTTTCGCAGCACCTCAGCCGGACTGTCTTCATGCCGGATGATATCACCGGGATGGAGGCGTACGCTGTTGATGGCGGTGTCTTTAACTACGGAATAGGTGAGGCTGCCGGTTTTGCGGAATACGCTTTCATTGCTTACGGGCATGTTGCGGGTAAGTCCGGCATACCGTCCCTGCCGGAAGAGTACATCCCATTCGAAGAGGGGGAGGGCGAAGTCGAGCGGCAGTGGGTAATCCTCGATACGGCTGTTGCCAGTATAAGATTCGAGGGTGGGCAGGTCGATGATTGAGTTATGATCGCCCGGCTTGCGCAGGTCGCCCATGTTGTAGCACATGAGGAGGCCTTTATCTACGGGAGGTACCCCGCTGCCATTGGCGTATTTTACCTGATGCAGCCGGATGGTAGCGGAGAGCTGACGGTTCTGAAAGAGAGGTTCGTTGCGGATGGCGCGCAGGAAAGCGAAGTAGGCATCGCGGCTGGTGCGGGTCCAGTCGCAATCGAGTTGTATTTCCGGGATGAGTGATGCGGGAATATTGCGGCATACCTGTTGAAGAAGGTCGGCTGTACGTTTCGCCAGTTCGCGGGGCCAGGCGCTGTCTTTCCGTTGCCATACTTCATTCATGATAAATACGACAGGCACCACGAGTGTACTGTCCGGGAAGGAAGCGCGGAAGTCTGCCACGGCAACGGGAACGGCGTTATTATTTTGCCAGTCTACATCGAAGCATTTAACATACATCCTCCGGACACCCAGTTTTTGCAGGGCGTCTTTTTCAGCTGGGGCGGGATCGTACCGTTGCTTCCAGTGGTAAAATGCGCGGTGTGTTTCCCGGGGCTGGTGACAGGCAAAGAAGGCCAGCAACAGGGGCAACCATATGTATCGGTGTATCGGCATCTGCGTGCAAATATCGGAAAACAGCTATAGAAAGGGCACCGGTGAATTAAAAACCGATGGATTTCCGTGTTTTCCTGTAATCTGCAGAATGCGTATTTACCGCAGTGTAACCAGCGCGGAATAGAGTTGAGCGCCCCCGAACCGGGAGGGCATGGTATGTAAAAGTTGGGCTTCTCCGAGTTGAATGGAGCGGAAGAGTTGCTGCAGCGTTTTAAAGCTGAGTGGGTATGGAACCTATGGATTAGGGGTGTTGGTATCGTATTCCACGAACAGGAAGCGCGCGGCAGGCAGCAGGGTATCAGCAGCCCGGTGGAGGAAGGTTTTATGATCCCTGACAAAGTGGAGCGAATTGGCCATGAGGATACCGTGAAGTAGGGGCGTTTGCCAGTTGTGGGTAGTGAAGTCTGCCTGCCGGGAGATGATACCGGGAGCGGGAGGCGGCACTTCGTCCCGATCGATGGCGTATACCGTTGAGCCGGGAGGGAGCTGAGCAAGGAGGGCACGGGTAAAGAGTCCACTGCCTGATCCGAGGTCGGCCCAGGATTGTGGGGTTCCGTTGTAGGGCAGATCGGGCATATGGATAAGGGCGCTGGCTTCGGCAGAGGTCATGTTACTGTGCGTTGATGGCAATGATACGGTAGCCTTCCGGTAAAGGAGCGAACCAGATACGGCCATTGGCGATCATGGCACCCTGGGAGTTTCGGAAGATGCGATCGAGGCGGAGGGTGTCTACGGCCTGTTTAAGTGTAGGGTCGAAGATCTGTGTGTATTGAGATTTGAAGTCTGCAGCGGAGGGGTAGAGGCGGAGGGGGAAGCGGATCACGGAGGCGATACTGTCTTGCTGATCGAGCTTAACCCACGTTTTGAATCGGGCGAGGAACATTTTAAATTCCTGTGGATTGCTGAACCCGGCGTTCTCCCAACTGGTGGGGATGGAGCCATCATCGAAAATAGAATCCTGGGCCTGCAGTTGGGCGGTATGAATATCAATGGTGGGGGGCGGAGCAACGGGTACCAGCTCTTTAACGTCCTGGATGATGGAGGTATCGCCCGTGGTGGGTCTTGAGGCCTGGTTGCAGGCGGCAAAGAGGATGAGGAGGAGCGCAGGGGAAAGGTTCTTCATATGTGATGGGTTGAGCGTTAATGAAATTACCCAATTCTGTGCTAAAAATAAATCCTAAAAAAGATTTGCGTTTGTGCAGATTTTGTCCTTATCTTTGCAATCCCAAAACGGAAGAGCCTTAGGGCTTTTTTAAAGGGAAGGATCGGTAGTTCAGTCGGTTAGAATGCCGCCCTGTCACGGCGGAGGTCGCGGGTTCGAGTCCCGTCCGGTCCGCATCCAAAAGCTCATGCAATTTGCATGGGCTTTTTTGTTTTTAGTTGTGTCCCTTTTGTTTTCAATAATTTTTTACGAAGGGTAACGGATCAAGTAAAATTCCGGATCAAGTTGAAAAGTTGGGGGATTTAAAAGTTAAGCATACAGTTTAGCCAGTCTGAAAAGGAAGAATTGAATATCTCTCACCCCTCTCATACTGTTTCTAAACGCTTTTACCTTCGCATTGAATGATTCTGCAGCAGCATTGGTTGCCCTGTTATTGAAGAAGTTCAGTATGCCCAAATAATGGTTCTGTATCGTCCTGGCAAGGGTTCTGAAGGAGGCAAGCCCTGCTTCTTCCACGTCATTATACCATAACGCCAGCTTCTTAAATGCCTGCTCCTTGCAGGTGGACAACCGATAAACTTCTCCCAGCCGCAAAGACAGTTGATACGCTTTCTGAATAACAGGATAGCGAGTAAAAAGGAGTTCGCCCCTTTGCTGTTGCTCCCTTGTCCAGAGCCGGTGGTGTTTGAACAGCAGATACCTGCTGCGGGCCAGTAACTGCTTAAGCGTGTCTCCATTAGGTAATACCTCGGGATGATAAGTCTGTTGCAGCTTACGGGCCTGTTCATAGGACAGATTTTCCTGCTCGAGCGCTTCCCACCGGTAATGGATCCGGGTCTCCTGTACAGCATCAAAAGCCAGTTGTTGCACATGAAAACGATCGGTTACCCGGTGGGCATTGGGGAAACATCTTTTGACTGCAAGATTTAAACTCCCGGACATATCCAGCGTCACCTCCTGCACAGTATTGCGGAGGCGTTTGGGTATCTTCTTCAGGATATCTATCAGTTAATCAGCCTGAGTGCCCTTGATCATCGCCACGATCGAGCCTTTGCGGCCCTTAGCCAGCTTATTGGTCACAATCGTATACAGTTCTCCGCTGGAGAATGCTGTTTCATCAATGCTTAAATATGGGCTGATATTCTGCTCAAAAAGCATCCAGTGTTCAGCATGTTCTTTCTGTTTCCAGTCATGAAAGTCGCTGAGATGATGCTTGTATTGCTGCTGGAGCTGTTTGCCGTCAACGTGGAAGAGTTGCCCCAGTTGGGTCGGGCTAATAGGATAGTTATCTAAATGCCTTCTTTAAAAAAAGACCGAACTCATTGGTAATTCGAGTTCCGTCGGCGACAAGGTTCCAGTCTCTGCTGATGGTTTGACCTGTTTCTACAATTTCCCAGCGTCGCCGTTTGATGACCAGGGTCACCTTCTGGCCCCGGATAGGAAAATCCTGCACCCTGATCTCGTCCAACAGTCCTTTGGAATGCAGTTTTACATCCTTATACTCTTCAGGAACCTCGTTACGCTCCTCCAGGTAAATATGAAGCCCATTGGGCGATTGAGTGGTTTTGATCAGGTCAAAATATTCGAGTATGCCGGCTGGCAAAAGGAGTTCGATGAGTTGTTTATAGTTCTGGTCCACGGAGATCATTGAAATAGCATGCAAAAAAACGATTTTTTACGCCTTCCCCCAACTTTTCAACTTGATCCGTAACATATCTGAACCCAATTAAAGGAAATAGAATTCAAACGTTCGGATGCAGGAAAACACCCGCCTTTTGTTTCGAACATCGAGCAAACAATATCCACCGGAACGGTAACCATCGAGAACATGGTTCCATACGCCGACAGCCTGCTAATCAATGCTAAGCGGTTGAATTTTTAGTTTTTTAGTTCGGATTGGTAATTATCCTGTAGGAGTTTCATTTGTGCGGGACCGGCCCTGCGAATTTTTCCTGAATTGGTACGAATATCAACCGGGCAATCACGAATATACATGCACGGTAATTCGGCTGCCGTTAATACCGATTTTTACATTCGAAAGGCAATTGGAACCATGTGCATCCTCATTTTCCGCATACATCTTCAATTTTGTTAACTTTTTTAAAACTGAAAGCATGAAACGTTTAGTATTAGCTATGTTCTGCCTGACGCTGGGCGCAGGCGCATTTGCAGCAGAATCCAAAACTGCCAAACCCGCTGACAAGAAAGTGGAAGTGAAAATGACCACTAACAATGACATCATGGTTAGCAGCAAGAAAATGAAAGAATCCAAATTCCGCATCCAACGTGCGATCAGGACTCAGGACCTCTGTGGTAATCACATAATTGTTTACGTATCAGGTCCGAACAGCTCCACATGGTTATCCATGTACGACACTGCTATTACTTACGTTGCCAGCCACCTGGATTCCAACGGCTGCTTCGCAGGATAATTCTGTGAATTTCGAGGATGTGTCTTGCCTAACCCCCAATCCGGGGAAACCCGGTATTTCTTTATCCAGGCTCGATAAGAGGGCAATCCACCAGGATTGCCCTTTTCCGTTTTCATGAACTCTATTCTGTAGTGCTCCCTGTACTTCCTTCCTGTGAAACCCCCGGGTAAGACAGCATCAGAATCCCAATAAGTATTTCAGCATGATCGTTCTTCCACGTAAAGGCATTTCCAGAATAGACGATTGGTTGGCGGTGTTCACAATCTGCCGGTATTTTTCCTGCCCCAGCAAATTAACACCTTCCAGCTCGAAGGTGCTTTTCCGCTTCGGTAGTACATATCGGGCTTTGCAATCAAGGAAATGCTGGTGGATAGCGGCTTGTCCGGAAGGGCGGTAAGATGTAAACTGATACACCGGCGTAATCGAAATACCGGCGGCCACTTGCTGTTGCCATTCTGCTTTCGCCTTTACAGATTCCGTGGTATTGGACGCAGCAGCGCCTTTTAGCGGACGCAGCCGGTAAATACTTTTTCCCACTTCCCCCGAAACCGACAACTTCGCTCCGAATGGCAACTTCTTCTGCCCGGCAAGCGCCAGGCTGTAATTGTGTGAATTGAAAGGAGAAATATCCTCGTTGTACCACAGGTACCCTGTTTGCAAACCCGCCCTTACAGCGGCAGACAGCTGCATGGAAAGGGGGAAGACGTATTTCGAGTAATTACCGTTTACGCTGTATTTCGACTGGCGGTTATCGTAATTCATAGCTGTGATGCGGGTAATGCCGCTGTCTATCATGAAAGCCTGCAGAAAATTCTGTTGTGTTCTCTCGGTAGAAATCATGATATGCCAGAAGACCATCTCTATCGGTTTACGGTAAGCGAAGCGTGCTGTTGCCGAATGAACCCTGGTCTGGGGTAGAGGGGCCGCGTTGGCGTTGAATTGCCGGTAGTTGACGAGGATTGATCCGGGATAAATGTCATTGATGTGCCCGAAGGTAGTTTGCCCGTTGTACCGAAGCTGAAATTCGCTGTACCTGCCGATATTCCTGCGGAAATCGAACGTGGGGTTCAGTATGAAATTTTGCTGCCGGTTGTCCCGGTTTTCTCCCTGTACGCGATATCCGATGAAATGAACCGCTGGTTTCACTTCTGCAATAATGACTCCTTTAGCCAGCATCCAGGTAGCATTAGCACTGCCATACAACTTCAGGTTTTCAAAGTTGACGTTGTTCCGGAAGCGGGCACCCGCGCTGGAGTTTTTCCCGGAACTTTCCATAACCAGGAGGTCAGAGCGAAGGTGGTTCCTTTCATAATTACCACCCGCCGAGAAAGAATACACCCATTGCCCGCGCTTGATGTTGAAGGCGGCAGACTGATGTACATAAAACTGCCGCGTCTGCACCTGTTGGCCAAGCTGTTGGAAACCTACGCTGTCATTTACCAGGTTTTCATGAAGCCCCGGAATAAGGTAGAGTCGTTCGTCTACATGATCATATCGCAAAACAGAATTGTATTGCAATAAGCGCCCACCACCAAGGGCCTTCACTATTTGCGTTTCATTGCCCGCGCTTTGCTGGCGGAAGGGAAGGCGCTGCTGCATGAATTGCCCGTTCTGCCAGGCGTCTCCCTGGTCGGAAGAATGTGGTAGACTGGCGTTGGTAGAAGATTTCACGAAAGCCTGTGAACTGTTTTTCTCGTATTGCGCCTGCGCCTGCCATTCGCGATGCCGGTCTGTATTGAATTGGGATTCCTGGTATCGGATGCTATCTCTCTGCGGTAAAAAGTATTGAACAACCTGAGAAAAATTGAACCGGCGTTTCAGATCCAGGGCGGTGATATTCAACCGGAGTGCCTGGTCTGCGGAGAGTTTGAATAATGCGTTGGCGTTTACGGCATGGTCGGTGTTGCGGAGATAATATTTTTCGTCTACTGTGGGTATGTTTTCGCCGGTCATAGACAGGTATGCCTGTGGCTGTGGGGGTAAAATGCTGGTATTACCGGTGGTAACACCAAGCTCGGCGGTTTCTCTTTGGAGGTTGTGGCCGGAATTATTGGATTTGAGGTAATTGATACTTTTGATCTTTTGCTGGAGAACAAGGTTGCTGTAATTAAGAAGGTATGCATTGTTCCCTGCAGCCGCTTCGCCGGTGTTGATGGTAGTGGCGCGGGCTTTGTCTGACAGCCGGAGGTTAAGAGATACATTATCTGCCGGTACATATCCGTTGAGGACTTTCACAGGCTGATCGCGCTCCAGCACCTGAACCTGCTCTACTGCATCCACAGGTACGTTATTCGTAGCAACGCCGTACCGGCCGTTAAGCAGGTTTTCTCCATCTATATATACATTGGTAATCTGTTTCCCGTTGTAGCTGATTGTACCTTTCTCGTCTACTTCTATCCCCGGCAGCCGGGCAATCAGGTCACCGATTACACGGTCGTTTTTGTCTTTGAATGCGGCTACGCGATATTTCAGCGTATCACCGGAAGCCTGGATGGCGGTTTTAGATTTTACGGTGACCCCGGCTAGTGCAGTAGGCAGTTGGGAAAGGGTAATAAGGAATGGAGAGGTGCCGCTGGAAATAGGTTGGATGAAAGGCCGGTAGCCCAGGGCTGTAATCTTCAGAGATAGTCCGTTGCCGGGTGTGGGTAATATGCAGTTGAAGGCTCCGTTGGCATTTGTTTTAGTGAAATTGACGCCGGCTCCGGAAGCGTTTATGATTGTTACGGAAGCAGCCGCCACCGGTTTGCCTGTGCTGTCTTTCACCCTCCCGGTCACATTTTCGGAGTTTTGCGCGATAGCCGGTAAGGCGAAAAAAAGGATGGGTAACAGCAACAGGATTTTGATGCGCAACAGGATTATTTTTTAGTGGTCAATTCGAGGGGGTAATTGAACTGAGGTTTGTTGTTCGCAACTTTCATCTGCTGGCCGTTAACCGTGGCATTGTCAACCGTTATATCGTCGGAATTACCGGCATTGGCCTGCAGCCCTTCCCGGTAGGCAGCCTCCATTCTAAGGAACGCAGCGTTTGTAGTAGGGGTGGCGTCTGCAGGCGGGTTGAGGGAAAGCCCTTCGGGCAGCGCGGTATCGGTTTCAATGCGGGTGCAGGTGAAGCGGATGCGATTGGCGTTATCGTAGGCTTCGAGAATCAGTCCGGGGAGGCCATACAGCTTCCAGGGGCCGAAGCTGGCGGGGATATCCGTGGTGAACCAGGCGGTGTACGTTCTTCCTTTAACGTTGCCGGTTGCTTTTTGACAGGTGTGGCCAAGGAGCTGTTTTGTTTCGGTGGATATTTGCCAGGCGGTTACTTCCAGCGGTTCCTGGATAAGGTAATCGGCACGGCGGAAGCTCCGGTTTACCAGCAGCGCTTGTTCATTGATATATACGGATTCTTCGGTGACAGGTCTCCAGGCACCCATATTTATTGTAGTGCTGTTGCTGCGCTCAGCTTCCTCAAAGACCGCCCGGTGCATAGAGTCTTGCCGGCGCTTGGTAGCACTCAGGTACACACTCTGCCGGGGGCCGAACGCCAGCTGGAAATCTTCTTCCCATTTGCGGGACTGCGTGGTGTCGCGAACGTGAGAGAAGTGGTAATATGCAATGCCTGCACGCTCGGATATTGAGTTTTCTTTCTGGCGGAAGGAGTAAAGCACGCAAAGCAGCAGCGCAGGGACTACAAGTTTTATCAGGTAATGCATCCTCAAATTTCGCCCCCGGTGGTCCCTTGCGCAACGGCAAATCGATATCCGGCGGAAAGTAATCCATATTCGATGATTTCCGGGCCATATTTGAAAGATACTTTTCAGCCGGCAACCAGCTGGCACCTGATCTGGCACGATCCATAGCCTGGCGGCAGATTTTTTAAATATGCGGGCGAATATAAGATCGTATGTCCCCCATTGCGGAAATAATATAATTTTTGTGGTCTCAAGGGTGGTCTCAATGACTGACCTTGAGACCACCTCGTGCTTCCGGCCCCCTCCTGACGCCAATCCGGCACAAGGGCCCGGATATGTACCGGCCCCCCACGGATATGGAACCATCCCATCAGAAATCGAACCTGATAAGTACATTTATACCGAGCAAACTCCGTAATTAGACAACGGATCGTATTTTTATGTTTTTTAGCTGCGCAAATTTTTTGTAGGATGAATGTAAGACCGGCATTAGCTATCTTCTGGATGATTGCCCTGTTGATAACTGTTTCCTGTGGTGAGCAGACCGCCTCGCGTAAAGCCCCCCGTCACCAGGAAGCTTTGGCACAGGATAAAGATTACCTTTCCATCGTTATTTCGCTGGACACACTGCAGTCTGACCAATTCTGGAAAACTGTGCGCCGAGAGGACAGTCTCCTTTCTCATCGGCCAGATAGTAATTCTAACCCGTTTTACCATTACTTCCGCGCCCGGATTCTCCTGAAAGAGAACCTTCCCGACAGTGCCATGGCTCAGCTGGAAAAAATGAATGGAGAAAGGGTGGACAGCAACGTTTCCCTGCTCAGGGAATATACCATTCTCGATTTCAATAGCCGCAACAACATAATGGTGGAGGCCGAGCTGATGCAAACGATCCTCACGGCAATGAAAAAGGCCGAACGCTTACAAAGTCCGGTCACTTACCGGTTCTACGATCTCATGGCGAAGGCTTATTACCAGAACGAGAACGAAAGCGAATCCCTCGAATATGCGGAGCGCCACTTCAAAGCACATCCATTTAATACGCATCCCGTGGTGATGCAGCGGCACTACGACGTTTCGTATCTCCTCGCACACCGGGTGAACGATTTCGACAAAATGATGCTATACAATTCCCTCGCCCGGAAGCTCGCTATCCATACAGGGGATAGCGTTGCCATTGCCAGGACGTACGACAGCGAGGCGATGGTGCTGGATAAAAGAGGGGAATTTGCAAAATCGCTGGTATGCAGCAAGATCTATGTTGATTTTCTGGAAAGGACGAACCGTATCCACGCACTCGCCTATAATAATCTCGCAACCGGTTTCAACCACAACGGTTTGCCCGATTCGGCTATAAAGTATTACCACAAAGCAATGGACCTTGCGAAAAGCCAGGCCAACACGAACCAGACGCCGATTTATTACAAGGGGTTAACAGAAGCATATAAATTGAAAGGCGATATGAAAAATGCCATGGAAGCCCTTGATTCGGCGTATGGCATCGAAGTGCGCAACCTCAGGAAAATTGAGGCGGTGAAATTCGCCGATATTCACGAAAAATATGACGCCGAAAAGAAAGACCGGAACATTGCCGACCTGAGCAGCCGGAATGCACTCAATGAAAAGATCATCCGCCAGCAAAGATGGACGCTCGGTCTGGGGGCCGTAGCCTTCTTCGGTGTAGTCGGCTTCCTGTATTTTCTCTACAGGCAGGTTAAACTCAATGAGAGAAATAAACTCCTCCAATCGAAAAATGAGCGGCTGCTGATGGAGCAGAAACTACTGCAGGTGCAGCTGAATCCACACTTTATCTTCAATTCCATCGCCAACCTGCAAAGCCTGGTGGCTTCCGGGGATACAAAGGAATCTGTCCGCTACCTGTCCGTTTTCTCCGGGCTTTTAAGGAATGTGCTGGAACAGAGCCGTAAGGATTTTATCTCGCTCAACGAAGAGATCGATTCCCTGGAAAATTACCTACAGCTCCAGCAGATGCGGTATGCAGGGCTTTTCGAATACGAAATAGGAGTGGCGGAAGATATCCGCCCTGACGAACTGTTGATTCCGCCCATGTTGATACAGCCTTTCGTCGAAAACTCGATCGAGCATGGTTTCAGGAATATCAGTTATAAAGGGTTGCTGATTATCCGCTTCGAAGTGAAAGATGAACGGCTGCGAATTACCGTAATTGATAATGGGCAGGGCATTGTAGACAAAGTATATGACGGGCAGAAAAAACAGTCGCTGGCGCAGACGATCCTTAAAGAACGGTTGCAGGTACTTTTCAAATCCGATTGCCAGCTGGCGCGATTCGATATTGAGAACAAAGTGGGCACCAATGAGCGCGGCGTAGCGGTACACATCGTTCTTCCCGTCATTAAAGACTAACTCTGGAAACCATACAAATGAAACTTTATATACTCGAAGATGAGGTCCGGATACTGAAACACCTGTTGCAGATAGTGCAGGAAAATCCATATGTGCAGGTTGCAGGCCATGCTGCAGATATTGCCACGGCGGCGAAGGAAATACCGGTATTGAAGCCGGACATCATTCTGGCCGATATCCGGCTGAAAGACGGCGACAGTTTCCGCCTGTTCCATGAGATTGGGGAGATTGATTTCCAGGTGATCTTTCTCACAGCTTATGACCAGTATGCCATCCAGGCACTGAACATGGGAGCGTTCGGATATTTACTCAAACCGATCGATGAAGCGGCACTTACGGAGATGCTTGGCAAATGTTTCCAGCACCGGCAGCAGGAGCAGTTCGACCGGCAGCAACTGGAGATTGCGCGGCAACACTATGGTGCGCAGGGCGGTGGGAATGTGAAACGACTGGCACTGAAGCGGGTGGAATATATGGAGATCGTGTCTGTGGAGGACATTATGTATTGCAGGAGCGATAAAGGCTATACAACTTTCTACCTGACAGATAGGCGGGAGATCCTCGTGTCTAAGGGGTTGATCGAATATGAGAGTATCCTTGGACCGGCGGGTTTTTTGCGATGCCATCAATCCTGGCTCGTCAATTTTCAATTCGTGAAAAAATATTACCGCGAAGGGTATCTGCAGATGCAGAATAACGAACAGATTCCTGTAAGCAGCCGAAAAAGGGAAGAGGTACTGCGGTTTTTGGAGAATATTTCGTGAAATTTTTCACCTCATTAAATGTTGATACATTGGTTTTGTCAGTACCCTATAATCTGAATGAATGTACCAATAGTCTGATACCTGATTATGACCGTTAAGGAAATATTAGCACAAACCGATAAGTGAATGGAAAGTAGGTAAGGTGATCTTTGGCAACAACTTGAAGCAAAGATATTTGTAGCAAATGTTAGGGTATACGCGAATGTAGAATGGAAATGGCTCCTTGTATAAATTCAGTCAGGAACCGGATTCATGGTATTACAAGCTGGTATGAAGCTAACGTCAAGCTAACGTCAAGTAGTTTCTGAGCACTCCACAAGCACTCCACAAGCACTCCACAAGCACTCTGCATGCATTCCGCAAGCACTCTTCATGCACTTTTCATGCAATCTTCAAGCACACAGGCCCCCCTTTAAAACGGAACAAATGACCCAAAATGACCCTAATAAGAACTTTTGTACCCTTTGCTTTTTTGTGATAACAGATCGTGCTTACTTTCGAATTGTAATTACAGCCACGCTGATCACGTGAAGCCCAACTGGCACGGCTACGTAAGTGCCTATCACAAAAAAATTTAAAAGAAACCTTGTACAGAATGAAAAACAGCGAGTACGCCAAGATAAGAAAAGGCAGTGTCACCCCCGAAAAATACGTCGCCGATCCGTAATACGACAAGATACGGAGGCTGAACATGGAGTTTGCCACTGTCTGCAAAACGGCAGGCCTGCTGAAACATAGTGCGGGCTTTTTAGTTTGCCAGCATCTATTTACTTCGCAACATTAATTTTTACTTTCTTGTTCTTGATACGTTCGGACTGTATCAGTTGCAGGGTAGCGGCGGCTTTGGATTTACGTACGGCTACAAATGAGAAGAAGTCTTTAACCTCTATTATACCGATATCTTCTTTTTTCAGCTTTCCTTTATGCGAGAGGAAGCCTACGATATCCACTTTGTTTACTTTGTCCTTTTTGCCTGCTGCAATAAACAGCGTGGTCCAATCTGGTTTTTGAGGCAATACCGCTGTGGCCGGTAAATTGATAACTTCAGGTTCCGGCATTATGAAAGCAGGAACCCTTTCGTGAGGGGCTAATATCAGGATGGCCGTTCCGCTGGCATCCATGCGCGCTGTGCGGCCATTGCGATGCGTAAATGCTTCAATGGTATGAGGAAGCTGGTAATGTATCACGTAACGGATATTGGGGATATCCAGCCCGCGGGCCGCAAGGTCGGTTGTTACGAGGATATTGGAGCTGCCATTGCGGAACTTGCACAGTGCAATATCCCGTTCCTGTTGTTCCAGCGCACCATGATAATAAACGTTAGGGATGCCTTCATTTTTCAGAGATGTGCTTACTTCCTCCACAAATTCACGCTGATTGCAGAATATGATAGTGGAACGGTTGCCCAGCGCACAGATCAGCCTGAACAGGGTTTCGGATTTGTTTTCATCATCGCTCAAAACCATTTGAACCGCTAATGCAGGCGACTTTTCACCTTTTAAGAAGTTAATCTCCGTGGGATGCTCCATTCCAACAAACTGGGGGATCTCCAGGGCTTCCGTTGCCGAAGTAAGTATCCTTTTCCTCAAAGCAGGCAGGGATCCGATGATGAAAGCCATTTCTTCTTCAAAGCCTTCTTCGAGCGATTTGTCGAATTCGTCCAGCACCAGCGTTTCGATATGGGTGGTACCGATATTACCCCTGCGGATATGGTCGGCCAGTCTGCCTGGAGTACCAACGATGAGCGCGGGGGCCTGTTTCAGGTTGTTTTCTTCAGTTTCACGCAAATGTCCGCCATAACAGCAGGTGATCTTGAAACCTGTTTTCATTTTTTTGAAAACCTGTTCTATCTGTAAAGCCAGCTCCCGGGATGGAACAATGATCATGGCCTGGCTTACATGCGTGTTATTTTTTAGTAATTGTGCTACGGGCAACAGGAAGGCAAGCGTTTTGCCGGATCCGGTGTCGGCCAGCAATACCACGGCGTCTGTTGTACTGTTTATTTCCAGCGATGCCTGCTGCATCTCGTTTAATGCCGGGATTTGCAAATGCGAGAGGGCGGTTGAAATTGAGAAAGAAGAATGTTCCATCCGGCAAAAGTACACCAAATACAGGGCACGGACGTATATTAAGTTTTTAGGCTATGGAAGGCCGCTTCCCCCGCTTTGGCATTATAAGTCGTTTCTCCGACTTTAATAAGGAACTCTCCTTGCAGAATATACCACCATTCATCTGTATCATAGTGCGTATGCAGGATGGGGCCGCCTTCCCTTATGCGTGTCGATTCGAAAACGAACATCCTCCCGGGATCGTTGGGGATTGCCACGCTGAGCCAGTATTGCTGGAAGATCGAGCGGGACGGGCAATATATTCTGTTGCAGGACAAACCATTTGAAAGCCCGGATGCTGCAATTCTTACAGGGGACTTCGGGAAGCAGCTTACCCCCATACATCATGTACGATATTAGGAGGGGAACATAGTTTTATCCTTGATTGGGGCAGTACGGATCACATACTGGTACGGGAGCAAACTGAACTGGGCCGGCAGTTGTTGGAAACATGTAAACCATCGCCAAAAACGGTTGTCATCGATGGTGTCAACCGTGCTGGTGTGGAAGATATTCAATACGAGATTGTTTTGCCTGAAATACAAATAGGAAATGTTGTGTTGAGAAATCAGCCGGTTGTTATCCGTAAGAATGCCCCGGCTAACCTTATCGGTGCACGGATTTTGCAACAATTCAATGCGATTTTCAATTTCCGGCAAGGGAAGCTGGAATTGATCCTGGCGCCATCACAGCTTTAATGAAAGCGTTACATACCGATGGCTTTGCGGTACCCGGGTGGATGCTATAATTCACGGGTGAATGTATTATTTCAGCTACAATGCTGCAGTAAATAATACATTGCACTAAAATTTCCCGGTATCATGATAATCGATAGTTTAAAACAGCTCATTCTCAATACGGCTCAATTTCAGGATGATGAACTTGAAATGATCAGCACGTGTTTCGAAGAGAATCACTTTCGCCAGAAAACGCTTATTATCAGCGAGGGAAAAAAAACAAGCTCCCTGCACTTTATCGTGTCGGGGCTGGTCAGGAACTATCACCTTAAAGACGGAAAAGAAGTAACCACCTATCTGGCCTGCGATGGGGGGATTGCTGCTTCCTTTTCGAGTTTCTTAACAGAGGGTGTATCTCCTGAAAATGTTCAATGTCTTGAAGATACCCATACCTTTTCCATTTCTTATGAAAAAATGACCTGGCTATATAAACAGTTGCCGCAATGGCTGGCAATCGGGAAAATGCTTGCGGAACAGCATTATCTCTGCATGGCCGACAGGATACTGAAATTGCATGCTACCCCGGCAAAGGAAAGGTACTTAGCATTTCTCGAAAGCCAGCCTGCAAAGATTGTCCAGCAAACCCCATTAATACATGTGGCTTCATTCCTTGGCATAGCCCCTGAGTCATTAAGCAGGATCAGGAGGAGTATTTCCTAACATATGTCAAGTCTCCGGAAAATGCTATGCTGCAACTTTGGCAATAAATACTTACAGGATGAAGGAAATTGCCAAAGGAGTTTACCAGCTTGCATTGATGCCCCGTAATGCGATTAATTGTTATGTTATTGATGATGTATTGATTGATGCCGGCATCCGGCATTCGGCCCCGGGCATCTTACAGTCGATGAGAGGCCTAAATATCACAAAGCATGTGCTTACCCATGCGCATGCCGATCATCAGGGAAGCAGTAGTATTATTTGTGATAGATTATCAATCCCGCTTTTTACTTCGGCAGCTGAAAAAGGCAATGCGGAAACAGGGAACGTAACATATGATTACCCGGATAAGGATCATTTTATTGCACGCTTACAGCAAAAGTACTGGGCGGGTAAAGGGTATACAGTAACCGGCGTTTTGAAGGAAGGTGATAGTGTGGGTAGTTTTACCGTAATTGAAACCCCGGGTCATTCGGTGGGCCACCTTTCTTTTTTCAGAGAGAAAGACGGGGTATTGATTGCCGGGGATGCCCTGGTAAATATGAACCTGCTTACAACGAAAGTTGGCTTAGGCCTGCCTCCGGCAATTTTTACTACTGATAGAATGCGAAATATAGCCTCAGTTAAAAAGATAGCGGCGTTAAAGCCTAAGATCATCTGCTTTGGGCATGGTCCGGTGCTGGTAAACAACGGGGAACTGGAAAGGCTGGTGTACCGACTATGAGGGCAATTTCGCAACGTATGGAAACGATTGAAATTGCGTATTGTTAAATTCATACCTTGTTTTGGTAAAATAGTATATTGAAAATATAAAAACTGATATGAAATTTGTTTTATTCCTACTATTTTGCCGAGACTTTACTAACTATTGCATACAGTGTACAATGTAGTCATCAACTTCTTCAATGCTTATGGGCCTGAAGTGTATTAACAATGAGGAGGACTTACTGAGAAGTATTGCGGACGGTTCCCGGAAAGCTTTTGCAGAGCTGTACAACGGATATGTGAACCAGGCTGGCCCCATTGTTTACATGATCACCGGCTCCCGTGAGCATACAGAAGACATCCTCCAGGAATTGTTCGTGAAAATCTGGAACGACCGGGAGAAGTTGCCATCCGTACAACGGTTCAATGCCTATTTCTATATCCTGCTTCGCAACCACACCTTAAATTATATTGACCGCCTTGCCACCGAACGTAAGAAGCGGGATCAATACGTACGCTCGGTGTATTTACAGGAAGAAGGGGAGAGCATGCAATTCAACCAGCGCCTCGATATCCTCGATAGAGCCATTGATGCGCTGCCGGCGCAGCAGAAAACCGTTTTCCTCCTGCGTGCCCAGGGTTTCCGAAATCCCGAAATAGCCTTCCGCCTGAAATTATCTCCCGATTCCGTAAAAAAATACAACCAGCTGGCGCTTAAATCCATCCACCAGTTCATGAAAGTGGGCGCCCTCACTGTCTTCTCAATGGCCGCAGACCAAATGATAAAATAATTTTCCCGGGCATATCTCCTTTTCGACCCCCTCCGCTGTCTTTATATCAGGCAGTAGTAAAAACTGCGTATTTATGCAGGAGGACCGTTTACAACATTTAATGCAAAAAGCCGTCTCGGGAACCATCTCCCGGGAGGAACGGGAAGAACTGCATGCGCGCATGACAGGCGCTGATGCTGAGCGGATTTTTGATGCTTTGCATGAAATGATGACGGCGCAACATGGGGAAAGACCTTTGTTTTCCGATGCCGAGGCGGCATCGCTGCTGGATAGGATCAACGCGGAAACGCAGGAGGAACCGGCAGTACGTTCTGTTTTCCCGGTTATACGCGTGCTGCGTGTAGCAGGTTGGGCTGCAGCAGCCTGTGTGGTTGCTACGGTTGCTTTCATGGCTTACCAGTTTATGGAGGCTCCTTCACAACCGGGCACCTTAAAAGTGGCCGGTGTAGAACGCCCAGGTCAGGCTGCCGCTCCGGCAGATCAGGCCACTAAAGTAACGCTCACCCTGGCTGACGGCAGTAAAGTAGTGCTGGATAGCACGGACCGTAACATCAGGCAACAGGGAGCACTGGCAGTGAACAGCGGGACCGGTACCCTCACCTATACCGAAAACGATGTACAGCAAACGGAAGTCGATAACGAACCGGTCTACAACACACTTGTTACACCGCGTGGCCGCCTGTTTAAAATCGTATTGCCTGACGGCAGCAGGGTGTTTCTGAATGCAGCTTCCTCTCTCCGTTATCCCACCCGTTTCAGCCACAGCCAACGGAAAGTGGAGCTGATAGGAGAAGCCTATTTCGAAGTGGCTGGCGATCCCGCCCATCCCTTTATCGTAGAGACCGGTGCGAAAACCATTACCGTGCTGGGGACCACATTCAACGTGAAAGCTTATTCGGACGAATCCTATACCCAAACCACCCTGCTGGAAGGCAGTATTATGCTCGATCCGCATGGGGAAGGCAAAGCCCGGCTGATGAAACCGGGGGAACAGGCCACGCTGGAAAACGGCCGGCTCATCATCCGTAAAACGGACAGCCGTGAAGCGGTGGCATGGACAACTGACCTGTTTTATTTTTCCAACACGAACCTCCGCGAAGTAGCACATCAGCTGCAGCGGTGGTACAATATCGAAGTGGATTTCGCGTCACTGCCGGAAGAGAATCTGTATGGCGAATTGCCAAGGAGCACGCCGTTGCCACAATTACTCAAAGCGATAGAACGAACAACCAATATTAAATTCAAGATGAACAACAACCGGCTGCAAGCAGAACAATAGCACCCGGTCTTATCAACCAACAATCATTTACTTACTCGTAAAACTACCAGTATGAAATTTCAGCATGGCCGTGGCTCGCGCCATTGGAAGCGGCATGTCTGTTGCCTGACGATCGCATTGTTATGCGTGTTGTCCACGGCGGCATCCGCTTTTTCCCAAAAAGTGACACTTTCGGTTTCAAATGCCCGGTTGGAGCAGGTGATGGCTTCCATCAGAGCACAAACCGGCTACTCTTTTGTGTTTGACGCCAAATATGTCAAAGACGCGCTGCCTGTAACAGTGAACATCAATTCTGAGACGATTGAAAACGCTTTGCAACAGATTTTTGCATCCCAGCCTTTCACCTACGAAATCAATGACAAGATCGTTACCGTACTCGAAGCGCGGCAAATGGCGGTCGTAACGCTCACGGGCAAGGTCGTGAGTCCGGACAACCAGCCGATCATCGGTGCCACCCTTATCGTGCAGGGTTCCAATCCCCGTATCGGTACGAGTGCAGACGTAAACGGCCAGTTCGTACTGGCCGGAGTTCCGGAAGAGGCCACCATCGTAATTACCTCCATCGGCTTCAACACCCTTACGCTACGTATGAGTAACGGCATGCTGTCCGTCGCCAACCGCGAGAACAAAGGGCAACTGGTTCGCAACGCTTTACAGAACATGCTCATCTCGCTGCTGCCTTCAGCATCGCAACTGCAGGAAGTGAACGTTACAATCGGTTACGGTACGCAAAAGCGGAGGGAAACAACTTCGTCCATCTCCAGCATCAACGTATCACAATTGCAGAATAAGCCCAGCGGTTCCATCGAAGGCTTGTTGCAGGGCCTGGCGCCAGGGCTGCTGGTACAAAACAACTCGGGTATGCCGGGTGGCCGCAGCATGGTGCAGATCCGTGGTCTGGCATCTTTCTCCAACTCCGCAAACTCCAACGTGGTGAGCACCCCGCTGTTCATCATTGACGGTGTGCCGCTGGAGCAGGATGTGTTTAATCCTTCCGATCCCCGCCAATCCATCACCAGCGTATTATCCGGCTTCAGCCCATTCGATCTGGAATCGGTAGACGTATTGAAAGACGCTTCCGCCACAGCCATTTACGGTTCGCGCGGTGCTAATGGTGTAATCATCATCAATACGAGGAGAGGTAAGATCGGGAAGCCTATCGTAACGCTGAACAGCCAATACGGTCTCAGCTATTACCCTGCCCTCCGCAAAACACTCGCCGGCCGGGAAGAGCGCGACTTCAAACTGGCGCTTTACGACCAGTATGGCGCTGCGAAAGTAGGTGGCGGTGCAACGGCCATCCCCATCGAACTCACGGACAGCCTCAACAGCTTCTACAACAATAATACCGACTGGCAGAAACTATATTTCCGCAATGCAGATCTGAAAAACATCAACCTCGGCATCAGCGGTGCTACGGAAAACGCCAGCTACCGCATTGGGGTGGATTACTATAAAGAAAAAGGTATTGTACTGGGATCGGGCTTCTCCCGCTTTTCACTCACCTATACCGGCATTTTCAAACCCACCTCCAAGCTGACCATTACCGGCCGTGCTAACCTTAGCCAGACGGATGCCAGCCAGAAACGTGGTGACAGTTACAATGCAGCAGTAGTTGGTAACAACTTCTCCTCCTCCTTCCGCCCCGGACCCAGCAGCGGCTTCTTCGACGCTTTCCTGGAATCGTACAACAAAGGTGTGAACATCGACCTTACCCGCCGCGCCCTTGCGCAGGTGGAACTGAGCTACGACCTGTTCAAATTCCTGAACATCACGTCCAGGGCTTCCGGTAACTACGAGTTTTACCGGACCCGTTCGTTTGAGCCATCGGCCACGCGCAGCGATTTCAAAGCTGCGGCTTCGTACTACTCTAAAGAGAACGTGAACCTGCTCAGCGAAACCATGATCCGTTTGTACCACACCTTCGCGTCTAACCACTCGTTCGACTTCGTGGTAGGTAATACGATCAATACCAGCGAGAACAACAACATCTTCGGCAGCGCTTTCGGCGGCCCGAGCGATGCCCAGCAGGTGATCCTCGGATACCCTCAGGCTAACCTGAAGCTGGAGACGCATAACATCCGTTATGGTTTGCTGTCTTATTACTCCCGCCTTTCTTACAACTACAACCGTAAATACCTCATACAGGCAGTAGTTCGGGCGGATGGTTCTTCCAAATTCGGTAAGAACAATCAGTGGGGATATTTCCCATCTGTTTCCGCAGGCTGGGTATTTACCGAAGAGAACCTGGTTAAGAACGGCATCGGTTCCTGGATGAACTTTGGTAAGATCCGCATGAGTGCGGGTAAAACCGGCAGCCAGTACGATGACAACTACCTGGCCGTGGGTGCTTATCTGACCCGCAGCGGCGACAACTCTACCTATAATGGCGTGCCCACGCTTTCGCCGAACTATGGTGAAGGGAACGGTATTCCGTTGCCTAACCTTACCTGGCAAACGGCGAGTGACAAAGGCATTGGACTGGACCTCGAGTTCCTCAACAGCCGTATCACCACTACATTCGATTATTACGACAAAAACACGAAAGGCTTCCTTTTCCCGGATGCTCTTAACGGCACCAGCGGATACAAATCCCGGTACGTGAACAGTGGTGCAGTACGCAACTACGGATATGAAGGAAAGATCACGGCGTACCTGATGCGCCCGTCTGCCAGCTTCCAGTATAACCTTACGGTGATGGGTTCCCTCAACCGGAACATCCTCACAGAGCTGCCTGATTTCGGAAGAAGTGTGGCAAGGGCTGGTTACACCGTAGGTCAACCGTACCTGCAGATCGGCCGTCCGCTCAATGGTTTTTATCTGATGAAGTACCTCGGCGTATATCCCACAGACGCCTCCGTGCCTGTGAACAAATACACCGGCAAACGCCTCTTCCCGAATACGAGCGGCTTCGCTTCGCAGGACCCTTACAAAGCCGGCGACATCCGCCTGCTCGACGTAAATGGCGACGGAATGATCGGGGTGATGGATAACTCTGACCGTATTTACAGCGGCGATCCCAACCCCAAATTCAACGGAAGTATCTTCCACAGCTTCAGCTACCGTTTCAAGAACAGTGGTATCATTCAGCTGGATCTCTTCTTCAACTACGCCTTTGGCAACAAAGTGTATAACAAAGTATTGGTAGACCGCCTTCGCGGTGTGAGCTGGACAGCCAGTGAGAACGTGAATTACCCCGGCGGGCAACGTAACCTGCTGGACGTGTCTGACCTCGACTACTGGACGCCAACCAACACCAATGCCAAATACCCTTCACTGAACCCTTGGCGTTATTATGGCCTTTCCAGCTACGACTTCATCGGTAACTACGAATCCAATACGGACCTGTTCCTTGAAGACGGCGGATTTATCAGGCTGAACAACGTGAACCTCAGCTACGACTTCTCGCCCAAATTACTGAGCCGGGCTAATATCCGGAGGGCGCGTGTGTATGCGGGGATGAGCAACGTCTTCATCATCACGAAGTACTCTGGTGTAGACCCCGAGAACATCGATCCTTATGGTTACGATCTCGGCAATGGCTACCCCATCCCGCACAAATTTAACCTTGGTTTTAACTTCGAATTCTGATCAACATGAAGCGCTTTAAGCTGAAATATATACCACTCATCGTTGGGATTTCCTGCCTGTTTTCGTGCAAGGGAATTTTGAATCCCGACATTATCGAGCTGCCTACAGCCGAGAACGCGATCACATCCGCGCAGGATGTGGAAAAGGCGGTTGCTGCCGCTTATTCTTTCCTCCGCACCGTGGTGCCCGACAAGATCTTCCTGATGGGAGACGTACGTGCTGATGTATTCTCCAGCTACTCGCAAAGCTCGAACGTACGTACGGAAACCTGGATCGCCACCAACACTGCCCGCGACCTGCTCGCAAATGGCGGCGGTAACTGGAACCAGTTTTACACGGTAATCGCACAATGTAACCTCATCCTTGAAAGGATTCCCGCTATCAAGACCTACGACGAGGCCCTGAAAAGAAGGCATATCGGAGAAGCGAGCTTCATCCGCGGGCTCACCTACTTCTACCTTGCACGCTTCTGGGGCGATGTACCGCTGAACCTGAAAAGCGTGGACATAGAAAACATCGGCCGTGCTCCGCAAACGGAGGTGTTCAGCCAGATCAGAACAGACCTGGATGCTGCTATTGCCAACCTGGAGCTGGTGTATGCAGATGGGAGCAAGGGCACCCGGGCTACCAAAGGAGCCGCCTGGGCCATTAAAGCCCACGTACTGGGATGGCAGCAGGATTTCGCAGGCTGCGAGAAATTATGCGACAGTGTGCTGACCCGTTCGCCATTTAAGCTGGTAACAGACACCTCCAACCTGATCAGCATTTTTGTTGGCAGAAGCGATGAAGGTATCTTTGAGATCAACTTCGACGCCAATGCCCGTGAGCTGCAAAGGAACCGCGTTTACAACCGAACGCTCGGCAGGCCCTGGTACAAAGACCAGTCGGACGGTGGCGGCGGAACAGACAAGTTCATACTATCTCCCTCCCGTACGCAGCTGAATGCCATGTTCACTCCTGATGCCCGCGATGCGCGCCTCTTCACCTGGTTCATCAAAGAAACCGTTCTGCAGGGTGTGATGGACGACCGCATTTTCCTCGGCAAGTACCGGACGCTGCAACTGAAAGGCGATACCTCTTCTCAGAATATCAATGAATCCAACATCATCATCACCCGTGTTGCCGACATCATGCTGCTCCGCGCCGAAGCCTGTGCAAACCCTGCTGTGGGTAAAACGGCGGTAGCTATAGAGTTGCTGAACAAGGTGAGAGACCGTGCCTTTGCAGATCGTTACGCCGGCGGCGGCAACCTGCAGGATACGATCCTCATGGAGCGGAAGAAGGAACTCATTGGCGAAGGACAATATTTCTTCGACCTGGTACGCACACGGAAGCTCGACAAGGATTCCAAGATCACGCAGGCCGACTGGTTCGCGAAAGGCGCCTGGCTGTTGCCGATCGAACAAGGCATTATTGCCAAGAGCAATTTCCTGATCACCCAGAACGAATACTGGAAGTAACAATTCACCGAAAGAAAACGAATTCACATGCGTAAACATATTCTGAACAGAAAAACGACGTTGTTGGCGGCCTGCGCAGCCCTGGTATTGGCGGCGTGCAGCAAAGACGATTACTTTATCGACGGGGGATTATCCCGGCAATCCGAAGCGGAAATGAAAATGCCGGTGTACGACTTCCTCGCCAGCCGGCCTAACCACATGTTCGATTCCCTGATCAAGATCATTGATCTGACAGACGCTAAGAACATCGTGAACCAGCCGGACATCACTTTCTTTGCGGCACCCAACAGCGCTGTACAGCGGCTGCAGATGAACTACAACCCAGACGACCGGCAAACGCCGCGCCCGCTGGCCATGATCGGTAAGGATACCCTGCTGAACCTGCTGAGCCGCTTCATCATCAAAGGCAATCGCGTAACGCTGGAAGATGCTGTGCGTGACAAGGAGAAATATTATAAAGCACTGAACGGCGACAGCCTGTACCTTTTCGGTCGCGGTGGAGGTATCAATGCGGGGAGTTCCATACAGACCTCTGCTTATTACCTGGAGTATTCCCACCTGAAGATCCCGGGCGTTGATTCCATCCGGTACTCAGCCAGCTTCCAGACACACAATCTCAAAACCGCCAACGCCGTAGTGCATGTACTCAGGTATGATGCCAGTTATGCGGCAGGGCTGATACAACGTTATTTCAGATAATTCAATCGTATTGCCATGAAAATTTTCAATAGCAAACTCAACCTGTGCTGGCTGATCGCAGCAATGTTCCTGGTGTCTTGCGATAAGGAAGACTCGGATGGCTTCCTCAGTCCTGCACTGAAGTATACCAACCCTTCCATCAAGGTGGCGGTGGGCGCTTCGCTTATCCAGTCCGGCGCCATGGTAACGGATGAATCCACCAAGCCGCTGACCTTCAGCATCGCAGCCATCCGCACGCAAGACGGAAAAGTGGCCGATAAGGTCATGAACTATAAAGTGGATACTTATTGGTGGAAAGCAGAATACACCACCAAGGAGAAAACGGTGGAAGAGCTGGATGCCAAGCGCGAGAAGCAAAACCGCCCGGCGATAGACATCAACCCCGATAACGGAAACATCGTGATCTATCCCGAAGCCAGCGACAGCACCCAGCTTACGAAAGGCATCTACACCATTGATGTGAAAGTGAAGAACAGCGGGGGAGAGCGGATCATCGAAAAAGCACTGACCATCGAAGTAAGCTATGCACCGCCCTATTCCTACCGCTTGCGTGGGATAGACGGTAAGCTGACCGGCATAGATGTAAAGTTTGAGCGTACCGCACCCGTCGGTAATAAGATCCTGGTGTATACGCTGAGGAAAGACGGCACAGCCATCGATCCTAAAGAGCTGGAAGGGTACGATTACTCCACCACACCTGGTGTGCCGGATCTGAAAGACTGGCATAACCTTGGCCTTAACAACCCCACCAAGTACACCGAGCATCCGGACCACCTGGAGCTGGAGATTGCCGGGTACCCGCTGCCGTTCGTTAGCGGCGCAGTGCTGCGGATCGATATGTACAATAACGGGAGCGTCAACGGAGCCTACTTTAACTATTGGTTTGATATGGCCATCCTCAAGGAGGGTGTGTGGAAAGTAACGATCCAGTTGAAGTACAACTAGCGCTTGTTCACTAGCATATGGATAAAATGGAGGGGAAGGTGCCGAAAGGCATCGTTCCCCTTCTCTTTTTCGGGAAGGCCGGTTGGAAAGGGAGAGTGGTAGAAGCAGCCCCGGCAGCTCCTTACGGCAGCAAAAATACCATCGGTTTTTATCAATAAAATAGGTGTCAGCAGCCTGCCACAGGCATACCTTCGGCGTTTCCCTCATAACAACGCATTAATACAGTACTATAAACCAGAACATGAGGCTGCTACTCTTTTTACTTTTCCTGTTAAGCCCCGGAAGCGGGCTGCTGTTGGCGCAAAAAGCACCGTCAGCCATCTACACCGCTGATAAGGGCGACGGAACTTTCAAGAATCCGCTCCTCTGGGGCGACTGGCCCGACCCGGACGTGATCCGTGTGGGCGACTATTTCTATTTCGTTTCCACCAGCATGCACTACGTGCCGGGCAGCCCCATCCTCCGCTCCAAAGACCTCGTGAACTGGGAAATGGTTGGCTACGCGGTAGACCGGTACGACGATGATCCCAAATTCGATATGAATGGCGGCACGATGTACCTGAACGGCTCATGGGCTAATACGATCCGTCATCACAACGGGAAGTTCTATGTCGGGTTTTGTACCCCCAAGGGCTGGGGTTCCGACTCTGGCCGTTTTTCCATCTGTATTGCAGACGATGTGAAAGGCCCCTGGAAGCGCACCCTTTTTCCCCAGTACCTGTATGACCCCGGCCTTTTCTTCGACGAAGATGGCCGTGTATACGTGGTACACGGCGCGGGTACCCTCTACCTCACCGAGCTGAATGCCGATGTACAATCCGTGAAAGGTGATGGTAAGCCCGTCCAGATATGGAAAGGGCGAATTCCCCGTCCGCAGGGATCTACCGCGCATTACCCCGAATATTCGATGGAAGGTGCACATATGTATAAGATCAACGGCTATTACTATATCACCAATCCTGCGGGAGGTACGGAAGGCTGGCAGGTATGCCTCCGCAGTAAATCGATCACCGGTCCGTATGAAAGTAAGATTATTTACCAGGACGAAAGCTCCTATCCCAACAACGGACTTCACCAGGGCGGTATGGTACAACTGAAGAATGGCGAATGGTGGTTCATTATTATGCAGGACCGTGGCCCCATTGGCCGGGTGCCGCACCTGTTGCCCGTTACCTGGATAGATGGATGGCCCATACTGGGTGAAAACGGGAAAGGCTTTACAGCAGGTAAAAAACCGGATGTAGGTAAAACATACCCGGTGATGAACCCTGCCACGTCCGACGAGTTCAATAGCAGCAGGCTGGGCCTTCAGTGGCAGTGGAACCACAACCCTGACAACAGCAAATGGTCGCTGACGGAAAGGAAAGGGCACATGCGCCTGAAAGCCTCACTTGCAACAGACCTTAAATCTGCCCGTAATACCCTCACACAAAGAGTACAAGGCCCCACTTCCGAAGGCACCGTGGAAATAGAGGTAAGCAATCTGAAACAAGGTAATGTGGCGGGCTTCGGGGTATTTCAATTTCCTTACGCATACGTTGCCATACAGAAAGAGTCCGGTGGTAACCGGCTCATCATGGTCAACGATGGAAAAGTAATCGACAGCATTGCACAATTTCCGCATTCCAGGATTTGGCTCCGCACAAACGTAACGCATGTAGATTACCACGCTAGGTTCTCTTACAGCACAGACGGTAAAACATTCCTGCCGTTCGGGAATACATTGAAAATGGGCTTGGGTCTCGATTGGACCGCCAACCGTTTTGCCCTCATCAACTACAGCCTTACACCGGAAGGAGTTGGCGGCTATGCTGATTTTAACTGGTTCCGGTTCAACGGCGCCAATCCTTAATCTGTACCAGACTTCTGAATGAATAACCAAAGAAAGACCTGTGCACCTGTACAGGTCTTTTGCATTATAATACCTGTATGCTTTTTGCCGGGTTCCCTTCAACCCAATCTGTCCCGTATGGCAAAGCAATTCATCCACTCCACCATTCCCGTAAACGGTACCGGCATCTTCTACCGCGAGGCTGGTGATCCTCACAACCTGGCTTTTTTGTTGTTGCATGGCTTCCCATCTTCCTCAGTAATGTTTAAGAACCTGATGACTGCGTTGTCTGATAATTATTATCTCATTGCGCCGTATTATCCCGGCTTCGGATTCAGCGCTTTCCCGGAAGTGTTTGACTATACTTTTAAGGGCATTTCAGCATGCATGAATGCCTTTACGGACGCTATCAGTCTAAAGTGCTACGGGAATGCGTACGATGAAGGCAATGGGCCCAATTGGGACGAAACCATTGAATACTGGAAAAAAACGCATTCCTCTGTGAAGCAGGTACGATAGAACAGTATTACCTCTGTATGGCGGAGGAATTTCATTTAGACATTTGGGGAAAATATGCCCCATATTTCAGTGCAAATGAAGCGCCCTGCTACAAACGCGACCTGCCGGATGCATAGATCCACATACTGAACGGCAGCCATATGCAGCTGGAATCTCATTTTGAGGAAATGCATTAACTGATTTCCCTGGACAAAAAAAGCCCGGAAATTGAATCCCGGGCTTTTTTTGTTGTATTGCTATAGGTTATCTGGTGCAATCAGCCGTCCAGTTTCTGCCATTACGTGAGAAGCCGATCACAAGCCGGTCTTTCGTAATAGTGATAAGTCCTGTACCATCGCTGCCTATGCTCGTCATGGTATTGGCATCTTTCTTCTCGAACTGTACTCCGGTAAGATCAGGTATACCTTCTGAGAAACGGAAGTCGTAACGGGAGCCTACTTTTGTCACGAATACATTACCGTTGGCACTTACCGTACGGTCGTTATCCCTGTATCCAATACTCCCTTTAAATGTACCGGCGAAAACATCTACGTCAGCAGGGTCAGTGTCTTTACTGCAGGAGCTCATTACAATGGCGGAAAACAGCAGTACTGCTAAAGATTTAAGCATAAGTCTCATAAAGAATCGGTTTTAGTCAATAAAGTATGTCTCTGCCCTTAAATTGCAATTCCCATACCAAAGCCGTTTTTGGGGTGGAAAACAACAATGGGGCAATTGCGCCCCGGCCTGTGGAAATAAAAAGAACCCGCGCCAGGCGCAGGTTCAGGGTAATGGATGATGGGGGTTTGATTATATTTCTTCCGAGCGTTTTGCCCGGGCATCACGCGTGTTTTTCTGCACAGCGATCGCACCGAACATGGCCAGTACGAAAGACATGGCGTAGAAGCCTTTTTCACTCTTCGTCAGTTCCGCATTCCACAACCCGATGGTGAGCAGCAGCACCGTTAATATGGTACTGAACCACGACAGGCCGTAATACAATCCCGTTACGGGGATGCCCTCCATTTGGTCGCGTACGGATTTTTGTACCGATACTGCGGCAAACAGGCCGAACATCAGCACCGTGAAGTAATAACCTTTCTCATTGAGTTGCATCGGGGCGTTCCATAATCCGATGTTGTAAGCGATGGCACCGGCAAAAAGTGCGATCCAGGAGGCAGCAACGAAGGCGGTAGAGGGTTGTTGGTGTTTTACAGTTTCCATACAGGTATCATTGTTTAATGACACCAAGGTATATTGCCCCGGAGGAGTTTCTTTTGACATCCGTCAAAAACCAAAAGAAGGATTGTTAAATACGCCCGCGCACCCGGCTTAGTGTTTCCTGAGAGATACCGAGGTACGATGCCACATAACCTAACGGGGCACGTTCTAATATATGGGGAGATTGTTCCAGCAATTGCTCATACCGCTCTGCCGCCGTCTTGAACTGGGCGTTTACATACCTTTCTTCCAGCCGCAGGTAATACTTCTCATAAGCGATCCGCACCAGCCGCTCCAGTTCATGATGCTCATCCAGCAACTTCAGCAGCGCCTCCCGCGATATGGACCACAGTACAGAACCCTCCATGAGCTGGATGTTTTCCACCGAAGGCTGGCCCGTGGTAAAGCTGTGGAAAGAGGTTACAAAGTCCTGCTCGAAACCGAACCAGTGCGTGATCTCCTTCCCGTCGAGGTGGTAATACCCCCGCAGGCATCCCTTTTCCAGAAAATACAGATACCGGCACACCTGCCCCTGTGTAATGAGCATATCGTTTTTGGCATGTACGGTTTCCGTGACACAGGCCTGGATAGCCTCCCGCGCCGTGGCACTGAGGTGGTGGAAATTGGCAAGATGGGCGAGCAATTGTTGCATCTGCCAAAATTACGGTGCCGCCTATCTTTTTCCAAAGAAGAAACTTTCCCCGTCCCTTTGATAACTTCACATTCCACCCTACCTTACACCCGCAAAAATTCCTGATAACTACCTGCAGCATACCCGCAGGATAGTGCCATGCTTATTATATGTAATGTATATATCCTATATGTACCTGTCCTGTGCCGGTAGACAAAAAGCTTTTGATTAATTGGATTTCATGTCTTAACTTATGTACAGTCTGTTCCGTCAGATAGTCTGTTATACTCAAAAATCGGAGCACCCCGCGCAGAGAGAGCCTCAAGGAGCTGTTGGCATATCAACCAAATTGTAATTTTTATTAATCATGTACACACATGCATATGATCGATTCCTATACGTTAGCCCGGGTTTGGCGTAAGCTGCCCCCGGTTGTTCTGCTATTGCTATTAACCGTAATTGCACACCCTGCTGAAGCATCGCCACCACCTTATTACCAGGATAGTGTTCCCCAGGCGAGGGGCCGCGTAATGGATGCGGAAGAGAATGTTCCGCTCCCCGGGGTTACCGTCGAGAACCTGGTAAGCCGCAAAGGCACACAAACCAACAGTGATGGTTTTTATGCCCTCGCTGCCCGGAATGGTGACAGTCTCCGCTTCACTTACCTTGGTAAACGCTCCATCGTCCGCACGTACCGCGGCCAGCCGCTGAACGTTACCCTTTCCAAAGCGGAAGGTCAGCTGTCGGAAGTAGTGGTAACCGGTTTCCAGGATTTGGATAAACGCCGGTTTGCCGGCGCCGCCACCACCCTGAAGGCCGATGATGTGAAGATCGACGGTGTGGCCGACCTCAGCCGTATGCTCGAAGGCCGTGCCGCAGGCGTTACCATTCAGAACGTTTCCAGCACCTTCGGCTCAGCACCTAAACTCAGGATCCGCGGTGCCACTTCCATCAACGGGGATAACAAACCGCTCTGGGTGGTAGACGGGGTGGTGCTGGAAGATGTCATCAACATCTCAAACGACCAGCTTTCCTCTGGCGACCCCACCACGCTGCTGGGCTCCGCCGTTGCCGGCCTTAACCCTAACGATATAGAGAGCTTCGCCATTCTGAAAGATGCCGCTGCTACTGCCCTCTACGGCGCCCGCGCCATGAACGGGGTAGTGGTGATCACCACCAAGAAAGGCCGCATAGGTAAACCTGTTGTCAATTACACCGGCAACTTCAGTACCCAGCTGATTCCTTCATACGGGGAATACAATATCATGAACTCGGGAGATCAGATGTCTGTAATGGGAGAACTGGAAAGGAAAGGACTCCTGAATGTGGGTATGCTGAACGGGGCTGCGTGGGGTATGTATGGCAAAATGTTCCAGGGCCTGCAGGCTGATGATTTCGGTAATTACAAGATCGAAAATACTCCGGAAGCCAAAAAGGCCTTCCTCATGCGGTATGCCAATGCCAATACCGACTGGTATGGTGAGCTGTTCAAGAACAACTTCCTCCAGGAGCACTCCCTCAGCATGTCGTTCGGGACCGACCGCTCGCAGTCTTATTTCTCTACCAGCTATTACGGCGACAATGGCTGGACCATCGCCGACCGCGTGAGCCGCTACACCCTGAACTTCCGGAATAACTACCAGCTGTCCGAGAAGGTCAAGGTAGGGTTCAGTACGCTGGCTTCCGTACGTCAGCAACGCGCACCGGGTTCACTGAGGCGCCAGCCGAATGCGGTTTCCGGGCGTATGGACCGCGACTTTGATATTAACCCCTTCAACTACGCCCTTAACTCCAGCCGTGCCCTCACGGCTTATGATGAGTTTGGCGAACGCGAATACTTCCAGCGGAACTATGCGCCGTTCAACATCCTCACCGAGCTGGAGAATAACTATATCGACATCAATGTGGCCGACATCCGGCTGCAGGGCGATTTCTCCTACCAGATCACCCCTGAACTGAAATTCGACTTCCTCGGTGCCCTGCGTTACGTGAAGTCTTCGATGGAACACCAGATCAAGGAAAACGCCAATATGGCCAACGCCTACCGTGCGGCAGGTAATTCCACTATCCGCGAAAACAATAAGTTCCTTTACCGTGATCCGGATGATCCGGAGGCTCCCCCGGTTGTAGTGCTTCCTTACGGCGGGTTCTATAACAGGACGGAAGACCAGATGGTGAATTACGACATCCGTCCCAGCCTGAACTACATCAAAACCATCAATAACCTGCACTCCCTGAACATCCTGGGTGGTATGCAGGTAAAATCGACCGACCGGCAGAATGCCAGCAATACCGGCTTCGGCTATCAGTATGGCAACGGGGGGGTACCCTTTGTGGATTACCGCATTGTGAAGCAAACCCTCGAGGCTAATTTCCCGTATTATGGTATGAGTAAGGACTATGACCGGTTTGTGGCGTTTTACGGCTCTGCAGGCTACTCCTTCCGCCAGAAGTACAACCTTACAGGTACCGCCCGTTACGATGGCTCCAACAGGCTGGGCAGCACTGCCAAAGCGCGCTGGCTGCCTACGTGGAGCGTGGCCGGTTCATGGAACGTGGACGGGGAGCCATTCATGCAGGACCTCCGTTGGATCGATTACCTGACTGTGCGTGGTTCCTACGGTCTTACGGCCAGTATGGGCCCTGCCACCAACTCGTCCATAGTATTACGTAATATCAATACCAACCGGCCTTTCCTCACGGAAATGGAATCAGTGATTGTGCTGTCGGAACTGGAAAACGAGGACCTCACCTGGGAAAAGGCCTATACCACTAACGCAGGGATCGACGTAGGGCTGTTCGGCAAGCGGGTGAATGTGAGTGTGGACGCTTACCTCCGCAAAAGCTTCGACCTTATCAGTCTTATCCGTACATCAGGAATAGGCGGCCAGAACGAAAAGGCAGCCAATTACGCTAACCTCGATGCGCGCGGTATTGAAGTACTCATCGGCGGGCACGTGATCAGGAAAACAGACTGGGGATGGAAAACGAATTTCACCTTCGGATATAATACCACGGAGATCTCCAACGTCCGCAACCGCCCGCGTATATTCGACCTTGTCCAGGCAGAAGGCGGTGCGCTGGGAGGCTATCCTGCAAGGGGGCTGTTCTCCATTCCGTTTAACGGCCTGCATCCCATAACCGGCAAGCCGGAGTTTATTAATGAGAAAGGCGAAGTATCGGGCGGTGTGTTCCTGCAGGACTATAACGTGAGCTACCTGCGTTACGAAGGCCCGGTAGACCCCACCATTGCAGGGGGCTTCTCCAATACCTTTAATTACAAATCCCTTTCGCTGAACGTGTTCCTGACCTATCAGGCAGGTGGCATGGTGCGGTTATACCCCGCCTTTGCGAACAGCTATACCGATCTGGACGCGCTGCCGAAAGAGTTCCGCGACCGCTGGATGATGCCGGGTGATGAGCGGGTGACCAAAGTACCGTCTATTTACGGTGCCTACGAACAATCTACCCTCAGCGGAGAATACCCCTACAATAACTATAACTATTCCTCGGCACGTGTGGCGAAAGGAGATATGGTGCGGCTGAAATCAGTATCCCTCACCTGGCAGGTAGATCCACTGTTGCTGAAGCGCCTTGGTTTAGGCAGCGCCAGCATTTCAGGCGCCGCCATCAACCCCTGGCTGATATACGCAGATCCCAAGCTGAAAGGGCAGGATCCCGAGTTCTTTAATGCAGGTGGCGTAGCGCAACCCGTGCAGAAACAATTTACCCTCTCCCTGAAAGTGGGCATCTAAAAAGTTATAACCATGCAAAAGCATCTGACAATACTCACTGCTCTGGCTCTCCTTGCAACCACCGGTTGTAAGAAGTTCCTCGAACAGCCTCCTGATAACAGGGCGCAGCTGGATACACCCGAACAGGTGTCGCGCCTGCTGGGTACCGCTTACCCCAACGCCAACTATATGCAGTTCATGGAGCTGGCTTCCGATAATGCACTCGACAAAGGTGCCGGCGACCAGCAGAACTCCCTGGCCGACCCGTTCACCTTTACCGACGTGCGGGATGAAGAGCAGGACAGCCCGGAATTTTACTGGAATGCCTGTTATAAAGCCATTGCCACCGCCAACCAGGCGCTGGAAGTGATCCGTAAAGCTTCTAACCCCGGTGCCTTTAATGCGCAGAAAGGGGAGGCCCTCGTTGCCCGTGCCTATTCACACTTCATGCTCGTAACGCTGTTTGCAGAAATCTACGACCCGGCCACTGCCGCTACTAAACCCGGGATACCGTACGTAACCGAGCCAGAGAAAGAAGTGCTGAAACAATACGACCGTAAAACGGTGGCATATGTATATGAAATGATTGAGAAAGACCTGCTGGAAGGTTTGCCGCTCATTAATGAAAAATCATACACCGTTCCCCGCTATCATTTCAACAAAGCTGCAGCGCACGCTTTCGCAACACGGTTCTATCTCTTTAAAAGAGATTATCAGAAAACGGTGGAATACGCCAGCCTCGTGTTCTCCGACGGTAATATCGCCGGTAAGTTACGCCCCTGGAACACGCGGTACCTTACACTTACTTACCGGGAGATGTTTAATGAATATGCACAGGCGACAGAGCCGGCTAACCTGATGCTGATAGAAACACAGTCGTGGTGGGGCCGCTATTTCATCAACAGCCGTTATGGCATGAACTCGGTGAAGCGTGATGATATTTTCCGCTTTAATGTTACACTGGGCGAATGGGCGTTTTCCAATCACACCTATTTCAGCTCTTCTATCAACTATATGATTCCCAAGATCAATGAGTACTTCGTGCGAAGCAGCGTGAATGCAGACATCGGACTTGGATATGTAATGGTACCTGCATTTACGACAGAAGAAGTATTGTTCAACCGTGCGGAGGCCAACCTTTACCTGAACAATGCCACTGCTGCCATGGAAGATCTGAACATCTACGCCAGTACGCGCATCAATAATTACAATCCCGCGAATCATAAGATCGACGCGGCAAGGGTAACCTGGTATTACAACACGAGCAATGTGCGCACCGGCCTGCTGCTGACCATTCTCGATTTCAAACGGGCGGAATATGCACAGGAAGGTATGCGTTGGTTCGATATACTCCGCTACCGTATTCCCGTGGAGCACATAACAGCAGAAGGACGGATATATACCCTTACGGGTGATGATCCCCGCCGCCTGTTCCAGATACCACAATCGGCCGGCGAATCCGGCGTACAACCCAACCCCCGTTAATCACATTAAAGAACACGAATTATCATGCATATGAAGCATATAACGATATCCCTGCTATTGCTCGCGCTGTTTGCGGGTTGCCGGAAAGACGATGATCCGGGAAATGTGGGTGACATCCCCGGACTCGGTGGTGATACCTGGGTGCCAGGTCCCATTGACATATGGATCAAAGACAGCCTCACCAAATCACTGAACATCGCTGTTAAATACAAATGGGATCAGGGCGAACTGGAACCATACCAAACGCTGGTACCCCCACGGGAAGACCAGGTAATCCCCGTACTCAGTACCGTTCGCCGGGCCTGGATCAAGCCATATGTAGATGAAGTGGGCGAACTCTTCATGAAGAAATACTCCCCTAAATTCTTCGTACTGGTAGGCAGCTCGTCTTATAACCTCGATAATACCATTACCATCGGTAGGGCCGAAGGGGGAAGAACCATCGAACTGTATGCCCTCAATAACTTCCGCGTAAGCTGGATGCCCGGCTATCAGCCCTCAGACTCCGGGAACGTGAAGATGATGTTCCATACCATCCACCACGAGTTTGCACATATCATGAACCAGACGATCGACTACCAGGTGGAGTTTAAACGTATCTCTATAGGAAAGTATACCTCCAACTGGAACAACGTAGCCGAAAAAGAAGCTAACCGCCGTGGTTTTATTACTGCATACGCTATGGCTTCACCGAATGAAGACTTTGTGGAAATGGTATCTGTGATGCTCATGGAAGGCAGAGCAGGTTTCGACCGGATGGTGAACAGCATCACGGAAGCTGCGGAAGATGGTACCACACCCGCACAGGCAATTGCCCGCATCCGCCAGAAAGAAGCATTGGTGGTAGAATACTACCGTACCAGCTGGGGTATCAATTTCTATAACCTCCAACTCCGCACCAGGGCCGCTCTGGTTGGGCTGATTAAATAAAACGACGACGATGAAAAGATTACTTACCTGTATCATACTAGTCTGGGCAGCCTTTGCCGGTTGCCGTAAGGAAGACGATCCTGTTTTCCCGGAATCGGCAGATGAGCGCCTCAATAAAACCCTCGCCGCTTATCAGACCGCCCTCGCTGGTTCTCCCAGCGGATGGAATGCCGAGCTGGTAACCAGGAACGGCATCTCTTACAAGTTCCATTTCAGCTTCAATAACGCGAACCGCGTACAGATGTATTCGGACTTCGACCTTACGAGTGCTGCGGAACGGAAAGAGAGCAGCTACCGCCTCAAAGCATTGCAGCAACCGGTGCTCATGTTCGATACCTATTCTTACATACATTACCTGTCAGATCCGGCAGATAGTGTGGCGGGTGGCCCCGCCGGTGAAGGCCTGGAGTCTGACTTCGAATTCAGGTTCGATCAGATGGCGGGCGACAGTATCACTTTGGTAGGCCGCTTCAGAAATGCAAAGCTCGTGCTGCGTAAAGCCTCCGCGCAGGACCTGCAGGCATGGCAGAACGGCAATTGGGTAAGCGCCCTCAACTTCGAACAGGTGAATAAGAACATCCTCACCTACTGGAAACGCCTCACTGTAGGCGGCAGGCAGTATGAAGTAGTTGTAACCCCCAGTTATCGAACGGCATCCTTCGTATGGCGCGATGCGGGTGGGGTTGCACGCTCCCATGTAACAACATTCTCCTTCACGGCAGCAGGTCTCACGTTTGTGAAGCCGTTGATAGACGGAGCTAATACCATTACAAGCCTTTCCGCTTTTGCCTGGAATAATAATACTTCCACTTTTAACCTGACGGTGAACGGCAATACGGCTGCTACTATCGCAGGTGCAATAACCCCACTTGTTCCTGATGTAAATGCATCTGGCAGATGGTGGCTGGCAGTGGCAGGTACGGGAGATTACTGGTCGTCGCCCCGCGGGTTCCTGGTGAATGGTGTGCATGACGCTTTCGGACTGAGGAAGATCCCCAATTTCTATTCTCTTATGTTCCAGGCGGAATTTGACGAATACCAGGGCGTACAACTAGACCTTGCAGGCTTCCTCTATCTCGAAGGACAAGCCCTGCAGCTCTATTTCGGCGCTGCCTTCGCTCCGCCCATCTTTACTGCCAATGGCCGCATCATACTCCGTTACGTAGGTTACCTTGGTGATCTGCCGGCTGATGCTGAGGAGCCTTTCTTTAATACTGTAGAATTGTTCGATAACCCGGCCGGGTTCTACCTCGTGCAAACAGGCCAGTCCAGCTGGGACATGGTGAGTGCTTCGGATGCCAGATCATGGATTTCGTGGAATTGATAGATGAACGTGTTATCTCTAAAATTTATCTATAACCCAAAATCTTGTTTTATGAAAAGTAGTATGCCTCGCGTTTTATACCTTTTCCTCGCCTTTGCCACACTGCTGGCAGCCTGCGGTAAAGATGGCGATACAGGTCCCGCCGGTCCTGCCGGTCCTCAGGGAGCACAAGGCCCTGGTGGCGCTGCCGGCCCGGGTGGAGCCCAGGGTCCTGCCGGTACAGCGAATGTGATCTATTCTGACTGGATCGATGTTGGATACGATGAGGATACGACTGTTATTGCTGTGGGGGATACTTTGTTCCGGTATTACAGCGGAATTGATGTGCCGAAACTGACGGCGGATATCGTTAACCGTGGCGATGTGAAGGTTTACATCAATATGGGAACTGCTGCAGATCCTTACGTTACACCATTACCAGTGGCCAATCTGGTACTTTTCGGTGTATTTGTAAACATCAACTACCACTTTTATCTGAATGTGATCGAATTCAATTCTAACATAGATGCGGGAACGGGTCTTAATTCGCAGAATCAGAAAGTATGGCAGTACCGTTATGTCCTCATTCCGGGTGGCGTTGCTGCACGGAAAGCGTCGGGTGCTGATGTGGACTGGAACAACTATAAATCCGTACAGAAATATCTTAATCTGAAAGACTAGACTTTCGGCTCATAAAACAAAAAAGGCTGATGCACAGGCATCAGCCTTTTTTATGCCCCGGAATGTACAAGCATTCTTCTCACTTTCGGTTTCGGGGAATAGATGGTACTTTAGGAGAACCGGGACGGACCATGACAGTCCATGACAGATCAGTTTTGCAATAGCCTTATATTACCAATGATGACCAATTCCACGATCAAAGGCTTCCAGTGCCTGATTACCATATTAACATTCTTCACCACAACCTCAGCACAGGTCAAAACCAATGACCTTCAGATCCGCGATCCCTTCATCTTCACCCATACCGCCGACAGTACGTATTACCTCTACGCCAACGAGCGCCCGCGTATTGCAGTCTACAAAAGCAAAGACCTTGAACATTGGGAAAAGGCAGGTGTTGCCTTTGAAGCCACGGAAAGCTTCTGGGGCAAACAGGACTTCTGGGCACCAGATGTATATGCATGGGGGAAGAAGTTTTATATGTTCACCACCTTCAGCGCCCCCGGTATAAAGCGGGGTACGTCTATTTTAGTGGGCGATCATCCCTCAGGCCCCTTTACACCATTGGTCAACCACGCCGCCACGCCCGATAGTAACCTGTGCCTCGATGGGATGTTGTATACCGGTAAAGACGGGCAGCCATGGCTCGTTTACTGCTGGGAATGGCTGGAAGTGAAAGACGGCCGCATCATGGCACAGCGCCTCTCCCGCGATCTCAAAACCACCAAAGGCAAACCTATAGAACTGTTCCGCGCTGGCGATGCCCCCTGGACAGGTCCCGTAAAAGGCCACAACACCGAAGGGATCGTAACCGACGGGCCTTTCTTCCACCGGGCATCCAACGGGGAGTTACTCATGATCTGGAGCAGCTTCACAAAAGGAGGGAAGTATGCCATTGGCGTGGCACGCTCTGCCAGCGGAACACTCAGGGGCCCCTGGAAGCACGATGCTGAACCGCTCAATACCGACGATGGCGGCCATGCCATGCTGTTCCGCGACTTCAACGGACAGCTTCGCATTTCATACCACGCACCCAACGGAGCACCACATACCCGCGTGCGGATATATAAAGTGACAGACGTTAACGGAAAACTGAAAATGGTACCATAAATGCAACTGAAAAGGATGATACTGGCGCTGCTGCTTATCGCAGGCGCAACGCAGGCCCAAACGCCCGGCATAGCGCCCGTACAGCTCACCTGCGAATACCGGCAAAACCCGCTGGGTATCGATGCTCCCTGCCCCCGCCTGAGCTGGATGGTAACCGGCACCAGCCGTAATCTCCGGCAATCCGCCTATGAAATCGTGGTTAGCTCAGCACCCAACGGCAATGGAAACATCTGGGAGTCAGGGAAAGTCAATTCCCCCGATAATATACATATTGCAATAGAAGGCTCACCACTGCGGTCCTTTACACGGTATTGGTGGAAAGTAAGAGTGTATGGAGCCGATGGGAAAGTCTCCGCATGGAGTGCCCTTAACTGGTTCGAAACGGGCGTAATGACGCCGGACGACTGGGCAGGTAACTGGATCGGGGATGGCAGTAGTACACCAGACAAGCCGGAAGATTTTTTCAAAGACGATCCCATGCCCCTCTTCCGCAAAAGCTTCCCCGCAACAGGTAAGATCGTTTCCGCAAGACTGTACATCAGTGGCGCTGGATACTACGAAGCCTACATCAATGGACAGAAAGTAGGCACGCAGGTGCTGGACCCGGGATGGACAACCTATCACAAATCCGTGCTATACGCCGTACACGATATCACTCCGCTGATGAAGCCCGGGCAGAACGTGGCAGGTATTATGGTCGGCAACGGCTGGTATAATCCATTACCGCTGAAGATGTGGGGTTCCCGCAACTGGAGGGATTTCCTTACCACCGGCCGTCCCTGCACCAAAGCCATGATCCGCGTTACGTATGCCAATGGTACATCGGAAGTGATCGGTACTGATGCCACCTGGCAATCAGCACCCGGGCCGGTGATCCGTAACAACGTATACCTTGGTGAGCATTACGATGCCCGCCGCGAAATAAAGCACTGGGCAGCCGTAAACCCTACCGGTAACTGGACAAGTGCCACAGTAGTCACAGGCCCTGAAGGGGAAATGCTGGCACAGGTGCAGCCTCCCATCCGCGTCACGAAAACCCTTCGCCCACGGAGCGTTAAAGAAGTAAAGCCTGGCACCTTCCTCGTGGATATGGGCCAGAACTTCGCCGGTATGGTACGTCTTAAGGTACAAGGTCCCGCTGGTCAACAGATAGTAATGCGTTATGGGGAAGACACGCTGAAAGACGGAAACATCAATGTAATGACCGCAGTAGCCGGACAGATCAAAGGCGGGAATGGCGGCCCCGGAGCACCGCACATTGCCTGGCAGGAAGATCGCTATACACTCAAAGGCGAAGGCAAAGAAACCTGGACGCCCCGCTTCACCTTCCACGGGTTCCGTTTTGTGGAGATCTCAGGCTGGCCAGGCAAACCGGGTGTAAACGATATCGATGGTCTCCGCCTCAGTGCCGACCTTGAAACTGCAGGCAGCTTCACCAGTTCCAATGCTATGCTGAACCGGCTGGATACAGTCATTCAAAATACTTTCCTGAGCAATGTATTCAGTGTACAATCCGATTGTCCTGCGCGGGAGAAGCTGGCTTATGCCGGTGATATCCTTTGCAGTGCGGGTTCATTTATGTATCATTTCCAGATGCCGGGCTTCTATACCAAAACCCTGCGCGATCATGTGGATGCACAGCGCCCTGAAGGAGGCATTACTGAAACCGCTCCATATGTGGGTATTGAGGATTCCGGCCCGGGCGATGGTTCCGGACCTATGGGCTGGCAGGCTGGTTATCCGTTCCTGATCAAAAGGGTGTATGATTTTTATGGAGATAAACGCATCGTGGAAGAGAATTATCCAGCCATGCAGCGCTTAATTAAGTTCCTTCAGTCCCGCGCAAAAAATCATCTGTTTGATAAAGAGGACCTCGGTGATCACGAAGCGCTGGACGACCGGGAGATTCCCCTCACTGCTTCGCTTTTCTATTATCTCAGCGCCAAAGTAATGGCAGATCTCGCAGGTATATTGGAGAAGCCTGCAGATGTGGCCGAGTACACGAAGCTGAGCAACGATATCCGGAATGCTATCCGGAATAAATTTTATCAGCCCGCCACAGGCCAGTTCCGCACAGGTACACAAACTGCGCAATCGATGGGCCTTTGGTCGGATATATTGGATGAAGGTGAAGAAGGGAAAGCGCGAGCAGCATTACTGAATGCTATCAGCAAAAAAGATCATCATCTCTCTACCGGCATCTTTGGAACCAAAATGATGTTCGATGTGTTGCGGGAACATGATCAGAACGAAGTGGCCTACCGTATCGCCAACCAGCGCACTTATCCCGGCTGGGGGCATATGATCGAAAGCGGGGCTACCACTTTGTGGGAAACCTGGAGATATTCCGATAATACTTTCTCACAGAACCACCCTATGTATGGTTCCATCGGTGAATGGCTTTATCGCTCTTTACTGGGTATCAATGCAGCCGCACCGGGTTTCCGTAAAATCATCATCCGCCCGCAACCTGCCGGTGATCTCACTTCTGCCAAAGGGCAGCTGAGAAGCATGTATGGTAAAATCAGCAGCGACTGGCATATCAGGAACGGAGTATTTACCCTTGCGACCAGCATTCCGGGCAATACCACGGCAGAAGTATACATTCCGCTGAAGTATGGCGGTGTTGTGAAGGAAAGCGGGAAAGTGGTAAAGCCGTTACGTACCGAAGGCCGTAATGCTGTATTTGAGGTAGGTTCCGGACATTATGTGTTCACCGCATCAGGAAAGTAAAATGATTAAAATAACCGGTTTATTACTGTTGTTGTCGATGGCGGCTGCCGCGCAGGAAACGATTCTCCTGCATGGCGGAGCGCCGCCGCATATGTTGCCCGTAGCACAAGGGGAGAAAGAAAATGTACGCACGGATAAAACGGTGGGATTGCTCATATCCAACATCACGCAGCCCTCACTGCAAGTGTTCCTCCCGGAAGCAGGGAAAGCCAATGGTACGGCGGTGATAATTTGTCCGGGTGGGGGATATGGTGTGTTGCTGATGAGCAGGGAAGGGAGTGATGTAGCGAAAGCATTTACTACAGAGGGTGTTACTGCTTTCGTATTGAAATACAGACTGCCGGTTGCCACGCTGATGCAGGAGCCATCTCTTGCCCCTTTACAGGATGCGCAGGAAGCTATCCGCATCGTGCGGGAGCGTGCCAGGGAATGGGGGATAGATGAAAAGAAGATCGGCATCATGGGCTTTTCCGCAGGCGGACATCTCGCAGCTACGGCGGGTACGCATTTTGAACAGGCCGTTATCAAAAACAAAGCAGGTACTTCCCTTCGGCCCAACTTTATGCTGCTGCTGAACCCTGTTATCAGTTTTACGGACAGTATTGGTCATGCGGGTTCAAGGAAGAATCTGCTGGGTGCAACACCAGCACCTGAAAAGGTGCGCTGGTTCTCCAACGAGTTGCAGGTAAGTGATAAAACTCCGCCAGCTTTCCTCGTACATGCGGGAGATGATACAGTAGTAGATGAGAAGAACAGCCTATACTTTTACCAGGCCCTCCGGAAGTATAAGATCCCCGCATCACTGCACATTTACCAGAAAGGGGAACATGGCTTTTTAAAAGAACCGGCCTTCGATGAATGGTTCGGCCGCTGCCTCTTTTGGATGCAGCAGGCGGGGTTGATGTAATTAATTCAGTATTTTGAAGGATGCATACTTCTTATGAAGAGAAATTTCATCACCTGCCCGATTTCAGGGTAAAATACCGCTTCCTGACCCGGGATCTGGCCGGAGTTTGAGGATGAGAATGGCAACCTGATATTGGAAGATGATAAACCCGTGCCTTCGTCAGGTACTGCAAGGATGTGGGTTATTGTTCAGGAGCGCCGCCCTTTTCATGCAACGCATATCCATGCAGGGCAGAAAGCCTTTTTTGTGGAAGGCAGCCGCCATGTGGCGGAATGCGAAGTGCTGGAAGTGATTGCAATGGCGGATCTATAACTGCTTCATCCCTTTCTCCGTTAAATAAGGCCAGAATAGACCCTGAAATACATTTGTATACGCCTGCTCCGCCTGTTTACTTTTTAACCGCTGCGTAAGCTCGTTGTGCGCCAGCCAGTAATCTCCCACAAGGAAGATCTGCGTAACCAGTGCCTGGAGTACAGGCTCAGGAACCCCTTTCCGGAAAATGCCCTTCTCCTGCCACTTGCCAAATATGCCGATGAACTCTTTCTCCCGGCGCTTCACCAGTACGTGATACTTCTTTCTGATGTCAGGGATGCGCATGCCTATTTCCGGGAAATGCAGGAAAATAAAGCGGTATTTATATAGTACGGTAAACGATTGCCCGGCGAATACCAGCAGGTCTTTAGGGCGGGCAGATGCAGCGGCTTCCACCCCTGCCATGAGCGCATCCATTCCGGCAGACAGTTCTTCATATAACGCAATAATAATATCATCTGTATGCCTGAAATGATAATGCAGGTTCCCCGCGCTGATGCCCATCTCAGCTGCAATATGGCGACTGGTAATGGTGTGGATGCCCTTCTCATTATACAAATCCAATGCGGTCTGCAGGATCTTCGCTTTCGTATCCATCCACAAATATACCCACCTTTCTCCGGAAAACTGATTTAAATTAGGTCTTTTGTTCTAAACGGGTAGTACATTTGTTCTAAATACAGCTATATGGAACAAACTACTGAACAGCAGCCAACAGGTAAATCGTGGTTTCAGGGCATCCGGGAGATGTTTCTTCCTCTGAAGCCTACAGATGGGCCGGTGGCCAGAACGCTTAAAAACAGTGCTTTCTACCTCTTCGGTACCCTCGCCCTGCTGGTGTCGGTATCCCTGGCGGCCGTGATAATTTTCGTTGTCTGATATGTGGCTGTTCATTACTTCCGCTCTCGCATGGTGTATGATTCATGGATTCCGCGCCATCGGTTACCCCATCCCCATCCTCAACGGTTACCTGACCGATTTGCTGGCTGTTCCTGTAATGGTACACATCGCGCTGCTGTTCACCCGCCGCTTCCTCGTAAGAGACCCCGCATTCAGGTATCCCTTCTCCTGGATCATGTTTATTGCTGCTTATGTGGCAGTGGTTATGGAGGTAGTGGCACCGCATTTTTCTCCTGTGTATACGGCTGATGGCTGGGATGCAGTGGCTTACTTCGCAGGAGGCATCTGTTATCATATGATTGGGCAATACCGTTTACAGGTACAGGCGAAATAAGAAAGAGCCGGCCAAAGCCGGCTCTCCGAGGATTCCACACATTGCATTGTTCACTATACTTCTTACTGTTCTTCTACAAAGTCCAGATCGCGGTGGTGGGTTTCATCTATCGTGAATATGGAATAAAAGCCAATGGCAAAACATACGATCCCTACAATGGCCGCAGCATGCACTTCGTGTACCAGCGGCTTGAGGAAACCGTAGGATAAAGTCATAGCTACCACAGTACCCCGCACCATATTGGGAATGGTGGTAGCTGCGGTAGCGCGGATGTTGGTACCAAACTGTTCTGCACCAATGGTAACGAACATTGCCCAGTAACCAATCCCGAAGCCCAGCCACAAGGTGGTGAAGTACAGCATGGCTGCGGTCTTAATTCCAGCATAGAGGAAGATAAGGCTCCCGATAAAGGTGAAACCCATCAATCCCATCACCGCTTTCCGCCGCGATTGCATGCGGTAACTGATGTATCCACTCAACAGATCACCACCGGCAAGGCCTACATAACACCACATCACGGCAAGGCCAGGTTTCACCTCCTCCGTTATACCCAACGCTTTCCCGAACTCATTACTGAAAGTGGAAAGGATACCGATCACATACCAGGTAGGCAGCCCGATGCCGATACATTTCAAATACCGGATGAGCCTTTCTTTTCGTGTGAAGAAAGAAATGAAACTCCCTTTCCGCACATTGGTCATGTCCTTCATGTTTTCATACAGGCCGGATTCGAATACACCTATCCGCAACAGTAACAGCATGGCTCCCAGTGCACCTCCGGCAAAGTAGGCATTCCGCCAGCTGAACAGTTCCACGGTAAAGTAGGCCGCCACCGCACCCAGCAAGCCTACGCCTGCCACCAGCGAGGCGCCCAGCGCCCGCAGTTGCTTCGGCAAGCTTTCGGATACCAGGGTGATGCCTGCCCCAAGCTCCCCTGCAAGCCCCACGCCGGCAATAAAACGGAGTATCATGTACTGATCCACATCCTGCACAAATCCGCAGGCGAAGTTGGCGAGGGAGTAAGTGATGATGGAACCAAATAATACAGAGAGCCGGCCTTTCCTGTCGCCCAGTACACCCCATAGTATGCCTCCCAATAGCAGGCCCGTCATCTGCCAGTTAAGGATAGCGGCACCCTGCCGGGAGATCTCCGCTTCACTCAGCCCAAGGTCGCGCAGGCTGGGGATGCGCACGATGCCGAACAGCAGCAGGTCATAAATATCTACGAAATACCCCAGCGCGGCCACAATCACGGGTGCCGAAAACAGATATTGCAGGGTCGTTTTTTCTGATTGCATGTTTACCGTTTTACTCATATTTCATCCACACGGTAGCCGTGCAGTCTTTGTCGGATACAGCTTTTATCCAGTGTGCGTTATACCCGGCCGGGAATGTATGCCGGATGGTTTGTCCGGCAGGTACGCGAATGGTTTTATACATCTTCCAGCCGTTAAGGTCAGTATCCACTTCGAGGGTGATGTCTACCGTTTTGTTGGATTGAAGGGTCACGCTTTTACGGTCGTAACCCGTCATGAGGAAGGGGAGGGAAGCCACCCCTGCTTTCACACTTTCGTTCTTCCACAGTCCGCCTTCACCTACCGGCTTGCCGAGTTTCCACAGGTCATCAATAGCCCCGAACCACAGCCCGCCACCCGGCCCATTGGTATCAAAATAATGCCCGTTGGGCACAGCGTTGCTTTTTGTGCCGCTGATCACCAGCAGCCCGCGCCAGGTACAGTAATCTGCAATCTTCCGCTTATGCGTCGTAACGGGGCGGATAGCTGCAAATCCTGATTCCCTTCCTATTTCATAAAAGGTACCGTGCGCATTCAGCATATATCTTTCCGATTCCAGCTCCCGCGCACCGCGAGGCCATCCGAAAGCCAGTTCTTTATCGTACCGGGCAGATGTTTTCGGTAAGCGGAATGTGCCCGTTTTATCTTTCACAATAACTGACGCTTCATCTATCCGGAAGTCCTGCTTCAGTTGAAGGATCTTTTCCATCATAACGGTACTGTCACCAACAGATGCTACGTTTTGCAGCGTTTCATCTATCTCTGCATATTGCTTTTCTCCGCCCGTAATCCGCAGGATCTGCAGGTTCTTGTTTCCACCTGCAGGGCGTATCAGCTGCGCATCAAAACTTCCGGCTTCATCTATCCCTGCGAGGGATGCAAACATGGGGTCTGCCTGGTGATGAAGCTGCCCGCCGTAGTGGAGGAAAGCCGTGGCCACACAGTTCTGCCCGGCCTTAATTCTGATCCAGCTGGCGTTGAAGTTATCGGGGAAAATGAAATATGCGTACCCGTCTTTCCCGGTGGTGATTTTCTTATAAACCGTCCATTGGTTGTTACCTTTCTCATCGGCTTCAATGGTAAAGGTGATGGGTTTAGACCCAACATGACTGAGGTGCAACACTTTCTTCCCGGTGCCACTTGCGAGGTAAGGGTCTGAAGGCTCGCCTGCCTTTACGGTATCGTTCATCCAAGGCCCGCCCCAGCCGGAAGCAGGACCCCAGTTACTCAACTCGGCGGGTGTGCCGAACCAGAGGTTGGACTGCGACCTGCCGGCATATGGGTTTTCGAGAATGGTGGTTTCGTCTGTAGACATTACCAGCTGCCCGTTCCATTCGCAGAAGTCGGGAATGTAACGCAGGTGGCTTCCGATGGGCTTTATACCGCCGCTGTTGGCACGGGTAAAGGTTTTGGGGAAGTCATAGAACATGCCATGCATGTCCATGAGCATTTTTCCATTACCCATTTCACGGATACGCGGCCACTCGGTGTACCAGCCTCCCCAATGGTCGTAGGTGCGGGTGGCTTTGGGTAAGCGATAGGTAAACCATTTGCCGTTGTCGAGTAGTTTGAGGATCACGGAACGCTTGTCCCAGCCAATACTCCAGGCCGGTGCCTTATCATTGGGAGCGCCATAAATTCCACCCGGCCCGGTAATATCCGTGAACTGTTTGCGTTCGATGATCTCCCATTTCTGTCCGTCCCAAGTTGCAAGTACACCTTTCTCATCATCATTGAGGGGAGCGGCCCCCACCTGCAGATCGTTCTGCCGGATGTCGAATACCTTGTGCTCGCCATTATTGGCGATGATGAATTTACCCTGTGCGGTGTATGCACCTTTGCCATGCCATCCGGGAACAGGTTTGTGGAAGAGTTTCTTCGCTGCCAGGGTGTGTACATTCACTTCATACACCATCCCTTCCATGTCGTAGAAGTACACCATGTTGGCGGGATCGGTAAGGTGGCGGGCGGTGGCAGTCATACGGCCGGGCATGGTGGAGAGCGGTAATACGCGCACTTTTCCTTTGTCACTGATAAAATACGATCCTGTGATCAGTTGATTGGATTCGCGGTGGATGAGCCTGTTGGCAGGCGTGCCACCCACACTTTCCGGATGCGTTGTCAGCCGCAGCTGTTGGTCGATGCTGTACAACTTGTCTGAACTGCCGTTGGGGCAGTGGGGAGAATAGGTTACCATCCATAACTGCCCTGCCCAGGGCGTTATGGCGCCTATTCCCCCTTCAGCACCGTCGCCCTTACATGGGTAGCCACCGCCTTCGTTGAAAACAGTAAGGTGAGGATATACCCCGCTGATCTGCAGGGGCTTCCCCGGTCCGTTACCCGACTGAGCTGCCGCTGTCTTGCTTAGTCCCGCGGCCAGGACTGTCATCATACAAACTGTTGATATCTTCATGTATATTCCTTTTGCTTCAATAATTATCGTTCTGTGAGATGTTTGGGTTCACGCGTCTTTCCACGGCAGGTACCGGCCAGAGGTATTGTTTCGATTTATCGAACTTCCTTTCCACCAGAATCTTCACGTCGGCACCAAAAACAGTGTAGTCGGCGATGCCATCGTCATCGAGTGGTGTAACGCCGGGGAATGGCCATTTGGCGCGGTTTTGATTGGCTGGGTCAGGCAAGCCGATCACAGGGCGTGCCAGCACTTTTTCCGCCAGCTTCCAACGGATGAGGTCCATGTAACGGAGTCCTTCCTTCACCAGTTCCACCCTTCTTTCCCGACGAACGATCTTCTTCAGTTCGGCAATGTCGGTGGTAGTAACGGCGGGATAATCTGTGGTGGCACTTACGGCCACTCCATAAGCACGTGCCCTCACACGGTTGAGCGCATCACGCACGGAAGCGTCACCCTCATTCAATGCAATTTTGGCTTCGGCATAAGTTAGAAGAACTTCGGCAAATCTGATAATAATGGCATCGTTATCTTCAACAAGCCTGTCGGCCCACGACTGGTCGATGCCTTTTTTCCAGAGGAATCCGGTATAGCTGGCGAAGGGGCGCACGGCACGGTTGTCGAAGTTGGCCACCATGCCGCCGGTTTTGAAGTTGCGCGTGGTAACGGAATCAGGGTGAGGCTGGTAGGAGTATCCTAGCCAGGGTGTTCCAAACTCCACTACTGTCATGGTAAGGCGGGGATCGCGGTTACGGAAAGGCTGCAGCGGATCGTAGAGTGGTGATTCATCGATAGGTTTGCCATCGGTACACTCGTAAGCGTCCACTATATCACGGGTAGGCAGCCAGGCACCAAAGCCGCCAGCGTTCCGGCATATGTAATCCTGCACAAAACCAGCGCCGTTGAATACCTGCTGCTTTTCATCGCGCGGAATACTGATGATGATTTCTTTACTGGATTCACCCGCTCTGAGAAAGAGCTGTGCGTAATTGCTTTCCATTGAATAAACACCGAGTTGTATCACTTTTTCGGCAGCGTTTTTTGCCTCAGTCCATTTACCGGCGTACAGCGCGGTACGGGCTTTGATGGCCAGTGCCGCGCCTTTGGTGAGCCGTTTCACTTCGCCTGCGCCATAGGATGGGGGCAGGTTCTCTGCCGCCCAGTCGAGTTCCGTAAATATGAAATCGAGTACGGTAGCCTGACTGGTTCGTGTTACACTTCCTGATTCTTCCAGCAGGAGCGGTTTGGTGATAAAGGGTACATCTCCGAACCGGGCAATCAGCCGGGCGTATTGATAAGCACGGATGAGGCGCATTTCTGCTTCCAGCCGGGTCATCACCGTAGTGGGTGTGGTAGCTGCCGCACGTTGCATATTAGAGAGGTAAGAGTTGGCTCGGGCAATCGCTTTATAGGAGTTGAGCCAATAGGTTTGCACACTGCCGTCATCCGCATTCATGGTGCCGCCGATCACAGCGTTGGTAAGCTGTGCACGGTGCCAGTCGTTGTCGGTAAAAAGCTCATTGTCGTTACCCCAGAACGGAAGCCTGTATAAATCGTTTACGGCTAGTTCCAGCTCGGTCTGGTTAGAATAGAACCCGGCTGTGGAAGGCTCGGAAGGCGGCGTGAGGTCCAGTTTTGCGCAGGAGGCCAGGCCTGCTGCAAGGCATATGATAGATAATGTCTTTTTCACGTGAAATCGTTTTATGCGTGATGCTTAAAATTTAACGATGGCGCCAATCATGTAAGTGGCTACAATGGGATAACTGTAGCTCCCGGCTTCAGGATCGAGGTATTTGGGCAGCTTGCTGAATGATACGAAGTCGTTGGCGGAAAGATAGATCCGGAGCGATTGAACGCCTGCTGATTTCAGCAATTGTTCACGGAGCGTATATCCCAGCGTCAGGTTCTTCAGCCTGAAATAGGCACCGCTACGCAGCCAGTAATCCGATAATGCATAGTTGTTGCCGTTGGATGTTCTCGATAATCTGGGATAAACTGCCTGCTTATTCTGTTCTGCCGAATTGTTTTTACTCCAGAATTTGCCTTCCATTTCTTTCGGTACATTCCCGAATGCTTCGGCAAACGGCTGTACAATATCAGTACCCGGCCTGCTTAGTTTTTTACCCACGCCCTGGAAGGTGAGGCCGAAGTCGAAGCCCATATAATCGGCCCGCAGGTTACCGCCGTAGAGGTAGCGGGGCAATGCACCGCCCAGCAGCACCTTGTCGTCAGGAGTAATCACACCGTCTTTATTCATATCCACATAGCGGACATCTCCGGGTTTGGTATTGGCACCGTTTACGGGACCAGCCGCTACCTCTTCCGCCGTCTGGAACAAACCATTGGATACATATCCGAACCACTCATTGTATTCACTGCCGTTACGGATAATCTGATCGCCCCGGAACTCCGTGCCTTTCAGATCTCCGATGCGTGAGCGGGCATCGGATAAATTGGCGCCTATGGAGTAGCGCACTTTCCCGATCTGATCACGCCAGTTCATTTCCAGCTCCCAGCCGTTAACATGCAGGGTGCCTGCATTCTGATTGGGTTTATCGTAACCGATATACAATGGAATGTCGAGTGGGAGGAGGATGTCTAAAGTGGTTTTTTTGAAGTAACCTGCGGATAAGTTCAATCTGCTGTCGAAGAAGGCTGCATCAATACCCACATCCGTAGTGCGGGTAGTTTCCCAGGAGATATTGTTCACTGCATATACCTGCTGTCCGGCACCGGAAAGTGGTATAACGGCACCTGCCTGATAAAACAATGCGTTGGTGAAATCCAGTGTTGCCTGGTAGGGATAATTACCGATACGTTCGTTACCTGCCTCGCCCCAGCTGCCTCTCACTTTCAGGAACGATAACCATTTCACACCTTTCAGGAATGATTCCTCGGAAAGCGACCATCCTGCAGAAACGGATGGGAATAGTGCCCCACGGTATGCTTTGCCGAAACGGGATGATTTATCGTAACGGAGGTTACCCTGTAAGAGGTACTTCCCTTTATAGGCATATTTCGCACGGCCGAAGTAGGAGCGTAATGCGGATTCGGAAGCACTACCCGAATTGGTCCGCAGTTCAATGGAGCCTGCATTCAGATAAGGGAAGCTGGTGAGGGGGAATCCGCTTCTGCCTGCCGATAGTGATTCGGATTGATTGTAGTTTTCTTCATATCCGCCCAGCACATCGATCTCATGACCGCCTTTCAGTGAAAGAGTATAGTTCGCCAAGAGCTGCCCGTTAATAGCGATGTTTTCGTTCCTTGATTCACCCAGTACCGTACGGGGCTGGTTCACTACCGTGCTTGGAGTGCCATCCGGGTTCGTGAATTTGATCTGGGTGGAGAAGGATTTGAATTTATCCATGTCGAAAGTTGGTGCTACCTGGGCCGTGAGTGTCAGTCCTTCGATGGGCTTATAGTTAAACAGCAGCCTGCCGCCGATCTGGCTATACAGATCACGCCCGAATCCCCCTTTGTAGAGTTGCGCAGCAGGGTTGCGGCCATCTTTGGATATTGCATAACGCCCATCGTTGTAATAATCATCGTAGATGCCCGGCATAATGCGGCTTTCATAAATCGGGTTGGCATTGGGCGTTTTCTCCTGTGATCTTTTATAAAAGATGTCCAATCCGGCAGAGAGCTTTGCATTGATCTGCAGGTCGTTGTTCACGCGGAGCAGGTAACGGTCGAAGCTGTAATTGTCGTAGAACGCGCCTGCTTTTGAGTAACCGAGGGATGCTTTTGTTTTCAGCTTGTCGGTACCCGAAGTAAATACGATCTCATGCCTTTGCCGTGGTGCGGTTTTGTGGCGGAGTAATGTTTTCTGCCAGTCGGTAATAGGGAACATGTCAGGGTTCACGCGGTTACTGTCGAGGTAACTGTCGATGAAAGGCTGCGCGTAGGCGCCGGATGCGGCCCCGTCGTTCATAGCCTGTTCGTTGAAATAACGCATGTATTCCTGCGGACCCACGTATTCCGGCAGGGCGGTAGCTTTCTGCACGCCGTACTCATAGTTGTACTCGAGGCTGGGCCTGCCGGTACCTGCCCGCTTGGTAGTAATGAGGATAACGCCTGCCGCGCCACGGGAGCCGTAGATGGCGGCGGAAGCAGCGTCTTTGAGAACGGAAAGACTTTCCACATCATTGGGGTTCACGTTATCCACGCTCGAAACGGGGACGCCATCAACGATCACCAGCGGGCCGTTGGTGCCGATGGTAGTGATGCCGCGGATAAGGATGGATGATCCTCCGCCGGGAGAACCACTGGAGCGGGTAACGGAAACCCCGGCCACAGCGCCCTGCAAAGCGTCAGATACCTTCAGGGTTTGCCTGCCGCCCACATCTTTGGCGCTGATGGTGGCTACGGCGCCCGTGAGGTCTTTCTTCCGCTGGCGGCCATAGCCTACCACCACGGTTTCCTCCAGATCGCGGGTGTTCGTTGCAAGCGCAATCTCCACCGTTTGGCCAGGTGTAACATCGAGTGTCTGGGATAAAAAGTTGAGCATGGAAACGGTGATCTTACCTGCTCCGGCGGGAAGGCGCAGCGTAAAATGACCGTTGTTGTCTGTGGTGGTGCCGACCGGAGTACCGGGGACGGTGATGGTAGCCCCGGGGAGGGGCGCCTTGTTGGCGGCGTCGGTCACCGTGCCTTTGATCTGCCGGTCCTGAGCCGAGAGCCCGGCGGCCAGCAACATCATGGCGCAAAGGAATAATAGTTGCTTTTTCATAATCCTGGAACTAGTTGATTTTGGTGAAATCCGCATCTCGCGGAAAAGACGTGTTGTAGCGATGAAAACAAATGTAGAGGCAGACGGGTCCTGCCGCCAAGTTTATGGCTGGTCATTCCCCTACCAAAACAATGAACAGGTTAACAGTATGAAAATCAATAAATAAGGAAGGTGAATCGCCGTAAGATGAACAAGGGAAATGCCTGTTTTTACAGTAATAAAGGAGTTAAAGAGTTGTATTTGGGCATGTGGGAATAGTTAGCAATCGATTTAAATCAGGGTGGTATTTCGATTTTGGAAAAGTAAATTATCTTTGGCCGCAGCAGGGCACCACGGCGCTGTAATCGTTATCAACTACCTGCCGGTAATGGCAATCGGGATGGAACAACACGAAAACAAAGAATCCTTTTATCATTTAGATATGGTGTGCCGGTATGTTGCCGGAAACTTCGGCAATCCGGAAATCGGGTCGTGGACGAATGGGGACTACCTGCGCCTTAGCGGGATCCTCAGCCGCCATACCGAAATCCAGCTTAGCCCCAGTACGCTGAAACGGATTTTCGGGAAACTCAAAACTACAGACCGTTACTATCCCCAGAAAGCTACCCGCGACGGACTGGCGCAATACGCCGGGTTTGCAGGATGGGACGAATTTGTAGAGAAGCATCCGCGCCCGGCAAAATCAGGAGATGGAGGACGCGAGGTGCAAGGCCCGCCTACTAAACTGCCCCAGCCGCGTGCGCCCAAAATCAGCTGGTGGCCCGCACTGATATTGATGGCAGGTGCTTGTGCTATTTTCGGATGGCAGTGGATAAAGCATATCAATCACCCGGCTACCCGCTCCGCCGGCGTACACCTTGTATGCAGCAACCCGGTTGGTGATAATCCCCACTCGGCAGTATTCCGCCTGGAGATGCCGGAAAAATTCAAAGGAGATAGCGGTAAGTTCCATATCGTCTTCGGCGATGGTGAACGCGACCGGCCCATGCGCCCCGGTGCCGTGCTGACGCATTATTACGAAAAGCCCGGCCGCTTCTATGCCACGCTTCACTACGATTCCCGCGTCATCGATACAGTGCCCGTTTACCTCAAAACCAATGGGTGGACGGCCACCGCTAACACAATAACAGATACTACCCGTGTTTACCCCCTCGAAACACCGGTGTTTGGTCCCGGAGGAATGGCAGTAACTTCGCCGGAAGTATTTGCCTCAGGAATTGATACGCTGCACACGTTTTTTGTGGATTTTATAAACACACAGGAGTGGGATGTTTCCGGCGATGATTTCGATCTTTCCGCTAATCTGACTACTTCACGCCTGCGCCCTGGAATCCGGTGCTCACAGGTAACTATCACGCTGTATGGTGAAAAATCGCGGCACGAACTCTTGCTGATCAAACCGGGCTGCGTATCCTGGGCGTATCTGAAGTTCTCCGAAAAAGAGATCGAAGGCAGCGGGGCGGATTTAAGTCCTGTTGGTACGGATCTTACATCCGGTGGCATCGTTCACCTGAAGGTGGCCGGTAAACACGCCTGGCTCACGATCAACGGAAAGCCCCTCTACGATATTGCCTACCAGCAACCCCTCGGCAAGCTCTATGGTATCCGGATCTCCTTCGCAGGCATCGGGTCTGTTCAGCACGTTGTGTTGAAGAAGCCCGATGGAAGCGTGGTGTTTGAGAACGGCCACCCCAACAATCCAAACATACGCTGAAACCGGACACGATTGAAAACTTTGTGACGTAGCTGCCTTATTGCAGGGATGGGCCTGCATAAAACCCGGGATAAACTTTATTCCTCCATCCAACCTCCATCAAACCTCCATCAAACCCTTGCTTTTGCTGGACATCGATGGAGGATGGATGGAGGATGGCAGTAGGTTTTGCGAAACAGTCAACCTGCCTGACGCTCCAGTAATTGTTCAGCAATCCTTCAGTGAACCTTCAGTGATCCTTCAGTCAAACCCCCTCAAACCTATACCACCACTGAGCACCACTGAAGGATCACTGAAGGATGGCAGTAGGATGTCAGCAGGTATGACCAAAATGACAATTCAGAATGGGGGCAGGTACTAACAGGAAAGGGCCGGCTTTCGCCGGCCCCCGCAAGGTTTCCATAAGCATAATGTATATCAGGGGCGTTGCCACCAGAGCCTGGTGCCGGGGTTATCTGCTCCGTTCAGCAGCGCGGCGGCCTTGGTAGTCTCGTCTTTGTTGTTCTTATATTCGTCTGGCGGGAATGGCAGGCGGTTGATGAAACCGGGTACCGTGCCACCGCTTAGATTTACCACCACGGGCCAGAGTTTGGGGTATCCCGTACGGCGGAACTCCGTCCATGCCTCCTGACCGTCAGGGAAGAGGCTGATCCATTTCTGGGTAATGATCCTTTCCAGCTTCCTTTCTACATGATCCCCTTCATTCCAGGCAATGGTAACGGTGCTGAGGAATGCATCCGTAACTGCCACATTGTTCTCTGCGTTCACAGGATCGGTATATACTGCTGGTTTAGCGGTACTGTTGGCGATATATGCTGAAGCATCTCCTGCATCGTACTGCGCGAATGAGGTGCGGATGCCTTCTTCATACATGGCCTTTGCAGTTCCTTTCATATCCCAGCCACGGAGCGCACCTTCTGCCCGGAGGAAATACATCTCAGCAGCGGCCATCACACGGATGGGTGTGCTGCGGTCGATGTTGAGGGGGGAGAAGGTTTCATAATCCGTCTTCACCTTGATATCGATCCCGTTTCGGACTCCCTTAAACGGATTACCCGCGAGTGCAGAAGCGCGGAAGAATTTCGGCAGGCGTGGATCATTGTAACCACCGAGGAACGATTCCATGGGAGCGCCCATCCGGATATCATTGTATTCCTGACTGATCACGTACAGCGAATTACTCACTGTAATACCACTGCCGGAACGTACCAAAGCGTTTTGGGCATTGGTGGTCAGTACGCCGTACTCATTAGCTACAGCTTCTTCTGCTTTTGTTTTAGCTACCTGTGGTTTGGCATAGTACAACCGCACAGCGAGCCGCAGCTTCAGGGAATTGGCGAGGCGTATCCAGTTAGCGTATTCACCGCCGTAAACAAGATCGAAGGGCTTCAGCTGCGCTTTACCACCGGGATTGGTTTTATCGAATGTAGTCAGCGAGGCAATGGCCTGATCCAGTTCCGTGAAGAAGGCCTTGTAAACGCTTTCCTGGCTGTCGTAGGGCGTGGAGAAGCCTCCTGCGCCGAACTTACTGTAGGGGATAGGCCCGAATACATCGGTTACACGATGCATGGCCGCCACTTTAATGATGGTGGCCACGGCAAAGAGATCCGGACGTGTGGTTTCGCCACGCTCCTTTACCAGCTTCCAGCCACTCATAACGTTATCGAACGGAACTTTGAACACCCAGTTGTTCCAGTCCATCATAAAGTAATTGGAATTGTTCTTGCCGCTGTTAAACGGGGTGGGGATGCCCATGAACCCGGAATAAATATCGGCATTGAGGTTCTGCTGCAGCTGGTACTGCCAGTCTACCGTACTATAAATACTGGTGAGCATACCGGGAATGAATGCGCCCACATATTTATAATCGTATTTTAACAATGAGTCGGTTAACTCATTGGGGTTGGTATTGAATGATTCGAAGTTTTTGGTGCAGGCCGTTTGTCCGGTAAGGATAAGCCCCAGCGCTGCGGCGGGCAATAATTTATATATGGATTGGAAACTTTTCATGTTGTTGTGCTTTAGCGGTGAGCATTAGAAGGTAACTTTCAGGTTGGCCCCGATGTTGCGCTGGCTGGGCAGCCCGAAGTAATCATAGCCCTGGAACTGGTTGGTGGTAAAGGCAGTGATCTCCGGATCGTATGGTGCCTTCTTGTGAATGAGCCACAGGTTGCGGCCAACGAGCGAAAGCTGCAGCTGGCGCACTTTATTGCCCAAGGCCTTCGTTGGAATGCTGTACCCCAGCGAAAGCTCGCGCAGGCGCACATTGGTAGCGCTGTAAGTGTACAGGGCCAGTGCCGAAGAAGTGGCGCCGGTTATGCTCTGATAGTAATCCTTCGCGGGCACGGTTTTATCACCCACTTTTACACCGCCATTGTCGCGGGCTTCTGCCGTACGTTGCGATACACCGAAGTTGTCCATGATAGCCTCGGTAGTGGACACCACTTCACCGCCAATGCGTGCATCGATGAGGAAGGAAAGCTGGAACTGTTTCCAGCCAAAGCTGTTGTTCCAGCCCATGAGGTAACGTGGATTGGCGTTGCCTACTTTCTTGTATTCACCGATCTCGGGAACGTTTTTGTCGTTCAGTGCAATAGTGCCGTCAGCAGTGCGTTTCACGTCTTTCGCGTAAATATCCCCATAGCTGCCACCCTTGCGTACGATGAGCCTGTACCCTGCAAAGTCAGATACTACAAATTCTTCCTGTGTTCTACGTGTACCGGTAAAGGGATCTGTGTAATCCATCATCTCCACCACCTTATTGCGGTTGAGTCCGTAATTGAGCGTGCTGTTCCACTGCACCTGGCCGATCTTCCCGTTGTATCCCAAACTGGCTTCAATCCCTTTATTCTCGATGTTACCGGCATTCACATAATATGCGTTGTATCCAACAGAGGGGGATACTTCTACTTTGAAATACTGGTTGCGGGTAGATGATTTGTAGTATGTGGCAGAGAACGAAAGCTTGTCGTTCAGGAAGCGTATATCCAACCCGGCTTCGAAAGAACGGGTACGCTCAGGCTTCATCTCCGCAAAAGGTTTGGCGTGGATGGCCTGTATGGCACCACCGGTAGTGAGCGCGATGGTGGGCATGGAAATGTAAATGGGGATGGAGTTGGCTACTTCACTGAGTGATGTGCGCGCTTTCAGGAAGGATATTGCCTGCGGGAGTTTCACCATTTCACTGATCACGGCGGAAAGGCCGGCAGAGGGGTAGAAGTAAGATTGGTTTTGAGTAAACGCCAAAGCAGACGACCATTCGTTCCGCGCCGTTACATCGAGGTACAGCATGTCACGGAAGCCCAGCTGGGCAGTGGCGAACACAGCCTGTGTCTGAATCCGGTCGTTCTTTTCAACCGGGGCGAAGCGCGTAAAATCGATGTTGGCGAAAGTGAACATATTCGCGAACTGCAGGAGGTAACCATTGCCCCATCCGGTGGCATTATCTACCACATCCTGCACGCTGCTGCCCACATTGGCCTGAATGGAGAAATCGCCCGCACGGTGTTGTGCGGTAACGAGGATGTCAGCATATGTCTGCCGCACGAAGGAGCGCGTTTTGTCATAGCGTCCGTTATCGCCTGCAAGGAATTTAGGGGTGGATGCGTAGCTCTGCGCTTCATATACATCATTGGTACGGTCATGCTTCGCACGCCCGGTTACACTCAGCCAGGGAGTGATGTTATACTTCGCGGCCACGGAGCCGATGAAGCGGTTGCGCTGTAATGAATTGGTATTGCGGTTCACTACCCAGAAGGGGTTCTGCAGCATCATGCCCGGGTCGGCATAGGGCCAGCGCCGGGTATTGAAGTTGCGGTTCACATTATACTCTTCAAACTGGCGGAAACTGTTGAAGTCATGCGCACGGGGGAAGAGGTACACGCCTACTATAGGGTTGTAGTACTGGCCCTGCACGGGCACATTATCCTGTTCCATGTTCAGGTACTGTGCACTTACATCGAGACTGAGCCGGTCATTGAGCAAACTCGTAGTATGGCGGGCGCTGAAGTTATACCGTGCATACGTGTTTTTAGGAACAATGCCATTGGCGTTCACTGCAGCCGCGGAAAAGTAGTTCTGGCTGCGCTCGTTACCTGCCGAAATGTTGATGGCATGGGTATAGCTGTTGCCTGTCTGGAAGAAGCTTTTGTTGTCGGCATTGGCTGCCTGTTTGTTACCCCAGCTGTAGAAAGAGCCTGCGGTTGGCGTGGCACCGTAGCTGCTCTGGAAATCAGGAAGCAGGAGGGGTTTACTGTAATTGGCGTTGAGGGAGTAATTCACGGAGGGCTTTCCGCTGCGTCCCTTCTTGGTGGTAAGAAGGATGACGCCGTTAGCAGCCTGACTGCCATAGAGTGCGGCGGATGATGCGCCGGTAAGTGCAGTTACGCTTTCAATATCGTCGGGGTTGATGTTGGCGATACCATCACTGCCGCCGGGTACGGAGAAGCCGTCTGTTTTCTGCTGGGTAAAGAGGTCGGGCAGGGGGATGCCGTCTACCACAAACAGTGCGTTGTTATTGCCGTAGATGGATTTGTTGCCACGCATGACTACTTTGGTAGCGCCACCCGGGCCTGAGGAACTGTTGCTAACGGCCATACCGGCCACTTTGCCTGTAAGCGTGTTAACGAGACTGGGGTCTTTCACATTGTTGAGTTCCCCGCCGGAGATGGTTTGCACATTATAGGTAACGCTGCGGGCCGATTTGCGGATGCCGAGGGCTGTCACCACAACCAGTTCTTTCAGTTTATTCACACCCTGTCTGAGTGTAAATGAGATATTCAGCGCTTCGTTACCTGCCTGAATGGTACTATCCTGCGCTTCAAACCCGAGGAAGCTTACGCGGAGGGTATGTGTACCTGCGGGGATGTCTGCCATCCGGAAGCGGCCCTGTGCATCGGTAACGGTGCCGCGGCGGAGGTTACGGAGTTCCACAGTGGCACCGGGGATGGGGGCACCAGCTTCATCGGCCACCGATCCGGTGATCTGAATGGCTGCGGGTGCGGCTTCGGTCACTGCTTTTTCCTGTATAACGATAATGTTGTTCCGGATCACGTAGGTAAGGGAGTGGCCTTTCAGGCATTTGTCCAGCACTTCCTCCACCGTGGCGTTTTGCACGTCGATGGTAACGGGTGCGGCGCTGCGGATGAGTTTCATGTCGTACAGGAGAGAGTACCCGCTCTGCTTCTGGATCTCCGTAAAGATCCGGCCCAGCGGTGCATTCTTCCTGCTGAGGGTAATGGTTTGGGAGAAGCCTGCGGCGCTGACGTGCAGGGCTGCCGCAAGCATCAAAATGGCCGTTAATTTCATAACGAGTAATAGTTTAACGGGCAAGAGCCGTTTACGTGGCATGGCTTTGCCGGACACAAGTAGTTTCATACTTTTGTACAGTTTGGGTTTGGTAATGCAAATAGTGTTTAACCGCGCTTTTCTGACGAACCCGAACTAATCCGCCGGGAGTGTTGACGCACTCCTGGTTTCGTTTAGGGCAGTCTCACATTGTCAGCTTTTCATGTTTTATCCGATTTTGGTTTGACTTCGAGGCTATTATGGTAATACTTCCAGCTTTCTTCCCTGTATACGGCAATTAACGCCACTGCTGCGGAGGGCGTCCACCATTGCCTGGAGGCTTACATTACGGGCTATCCGCCCTGCAAATTCACGTTCGGAGATATCTCCTTTCCATTCCACTTCCACATCGTACCACCGCCCTATCTGGCGCAGCAGCACGGGCAGGGTAGTACCTTCAAACTGGAAATACCCGTTCTTCCATGCCAAAGCCTGTTCGAGGTCGGCAGCTTTTACTTCCAGCATGCCCCCATCCGTAAACCGGGCTTCCTGCCCCGGGCGTAACTGTATAGCCTGTGCTCCCCGGGTTACGCGCACCGCACCTTCCAGCAGGGCTGTACGGGCTTGTGGCTCTTCGGCATAGGCATTCACATTGAACTTAGTTCCCAGTACCTCCACCACGGCATCACTGACCTTTACGCGAAAGGGTTTGGCCGCATTGGCAGTTACTTCAAAATACCCTTCGCCAGTAAGTTCCACCAGCCGCTCATTACCGGTAAAGGCGGAAGGGAAGCGGAGAGATGATGCGGCGTTCATCCAGACTACCGTGCCATCCGGTAACTGTACCTGGTACTGGCCGCCGTTGGGCGTTGCAATGGTGTTAAACACAGGCGCACCGCCGTCTTCTTCAGGATTGTATTGAATGCGCCCGCCATTGAGCTTCACGATCTTCGTGTTGCCTTGTTGGGATAGATCGCCGGCATTGGCATCGTCAAGGGAAATAACGGAGCCATCGCCCAGCGTGAGCGTGGCTTTATTGCCCCCGGGAACGGGCTTTGTTACCTGCGTAATGGCAGGCCTGTTTTGCTGTTGTGTTTGCTGGTAAATGAACCAGCTGCCTGCCATCAGCAGCAGTACCGCTGCCGCCGCAGCTATCTTCCGCCATATAGGGCGTATACGGGTGGAAGGTGACTGTTCCTCATATTTCAGCCTTTGCCGGAAGCTGGCAACGGAAGCAGCGGTGGGTACCGGGCAGGCTTTCAGCCCTTCGGGTACGCCGGCTTCATCCAGCATGGCATGGAACTCATCAGGGGAGGCCGTTTCCAGCCAGGCGTGGAATGCCTGCTCCTCCTCCGGGGTAAGCGTACCGGCGGCATATTTCTCCAGGCAGGAAATGATTTTATCCCTTGTCATGTGCTAAAGACGGGCGACAAAGAAAAAAGGACACCCCCCTCAGGAAAATATTTTTATCGGGAAAGAAAAATGAGGGCCAGCATACCTGCCGTCCACTCCGCATGCAGCCGCAGGTAGTCTTTCACCTGTGCCGTGGCGGTACTCAGGTGCTTCTTTACGGCCGATCGGGATATGCGCAGCCGGGCCGCGATCTCATCGAGCGATAAGCCTTCTTCCGTACTCAGGAGGAAAACTGCCCTCCTGCGCTCCGGAAGGTGGGTAATAGCCTCCCGCGCCATACGGTGGTATTCCCGGTAAGCCACGGCAGCTTCGGTAGGGTTATCCAAAGAAACATCTTTCTGTTGCAGGTGATGGATGGCTTTGCGGCCTGACTGGTTTTTACGGAGCAGGTCCACCATCCGGTTCTTGGCCATCCGGAACAGGTAATCCTCGAAAGACCGTACACCCGTCAAACCATCACGGCGTGCCCATACTTTGAGGAATACATCCTGCACAATTTCTTCCGTGTCTTCGTGCTGGCGGTTGATGAAGAAGATGAAGCGGTACAAACGGGGATAATAATGTACGTACAGGCGGGTAAACGCATCCATGTCGCCGGCTATAGCCAGCTGCAGGAGGGTGCGCTCATCTCCGGGCGTCAGGTGTTCACTGTCGGTACGTCCGCTCAACATGGAATAACTGGTCTGATAATGCGGTAAGGTAGTAATTATTTGGAAACCGGGAATTATTCGTGGCCTCCGCGCATACCGATCAGGCGGCGGTAGATTTCTGCGGCTATCGGCCCGGGCTTTCCATTGCCTACCGGGCGGCCGTCGATCTTCAACACCGGCGTAACGATCTTGGTGGTGCTGGTAATGAATGCTTCGCGCGCGGTAACGAGGGCGGAAAGAGGGAGCTGTGCTTCCTGCGGCCGGAGGTCGCGCATGGTCAGGATTTTCTTGCGGGTAACGCCTTTCAGGATACGGTCGGCCGGGGTAATGAGGTCGCCGTTTTCGGTCACTGCCCAGAAGTTAGCACGTGGGCATTCGCGGATGGAGCCGTTCTGATGATACAGCACATCATCGGCATGATGCTCACGGATGTAAGGTTGCAGATAAATAGCCTGCAGGTAATCGATGGTTTTAACTTCGGGCAGCTGGCGCTGGAAATCATTCGTCACCAGTTGTATACCTTTATCAAAACTGGTGGGGTCATAGTGGTATGGTGCCAGCGTGATGAGCAGATTGGGAGTGGCAGGGGTATATCCGTTTTCAGAATAACCTCCGGTAAGTGTGATGCGCACGCCTGCATGAGGTGCGCCGTTTATTTCAATGAGTTCTTTCAGTAATTGTTTTAACCGGCTGCGGTCTACATCGGGAGTAAGCCGCATGACGGTAGCGGAGTGGTAGAAGCGGTCGAGATGATCTTCCAGAAAAACAGGCTCTCCCGCCCGTGCACGGAAATAATCGAAAATGCCGTACCCGCGCTGAATGGAGAGGTCGGAGATGAGAACTTTGGCTTCGCTTTCCGGAACAATGGCTCCGTTAATGATGGCATGGCTCATGGTTGCAAACGGTTATACTGTTGAAGGATAGGGATTACTTTGTCTAAAGGTAAGGCTTCCACCACGTTACCCTGTTGCCCTTTGGAAGAACGGGCCATGAAAAGGGAATTGATAATGGCTTCTTCCGTAGCTTCTATCGTGGCCATAAACAGCGGCGACATGTTATCGTTCTGCAAAAGGGATACGGATTGTACCGGCTGATCGCTGTTGTAGGGAACACGCAATCCTGCCGCGGTAGAAAATGCAATTACATAATCTCCGCTGCCGTTGGAGGCAATACCGCCTGTTTTTCCTAATCCCAGCATGGCACGACTGGCAAGGCGCATCAGGTTCCGGTGATCGATGGGGGCATCGGTAGCCACTACAATCATGCAGGAACCGTCTACATTATTCAGCAAGTGATTGCTGAAGTTGAACTTCCCGAGCTTTTTGCCAACAGGCGCTCCGTTCACCTCCAGTGCCCCTCCGAAATTCGATTGCACGATCACGCCCACGGTATAACTGCCCAAACTGGCAGGCAGTTTACGTGATGCGGTGCCGATGCCACCTTTGAAGCCAAAGCAAACGGTACCGGTGCCCGCACCTACATTACCTTCTTCCACTTTCCCTGTATTTGCAATTCGTATGGCGGCGGTTACATCTTCCACCGTCACATGACGGCCGCGGATATCGTTCAGATAACCATCATTCGTTTCACCTACTACAGCATTCACCGACTGCACTTTCTCATTGCCTTTTTCCGCCAGCGCCAGTCCGGTTACCGCCTGCATAGCCACCGGTACACTGAGCGTATTGGTGAGTACGATGGGTGTTTCGATATTACCCAGTTCGTTTACCTGCGTGCTTCCTGCCAGCTTCCCGAACCCATTGCCAACATAAATAGCAGCTGGTACTTTTTGCTGGAAGAGGTTGCCCGCTGCGGGGATAATAGCAGTTACGCCTGTGCGTATGGAGTCTCCTTTAATGAGGGTGGTATGCCCCACCTTCACGCCCTGCACATCCGTAATACTGTTCAGCGCGCCGGGTTGCATCACGCCGATGCGGATACCGTATTCACGTGCGCGCTTGCGCTCCTGTGCGGCCAGCGCTCCGGGTAGGAGGAGCAAGGCCCAAATGGCTGAACGTTTGAACATGATACAATGATAATGATTTTTTCAGGGGGTGAAAAGGGGCTTCTGTAAAAGCGGAACGCCCCCGTTTCCGGAGGCGTTACCAATTTATCAAAATTGCAGATCAGGGCATGTTATCGCGGCAGGGGAGGAAGGAAAACATCCACTTAACAGGGTTTTGCCAGTCGCGGCCTTTAAAGGTGGTAGCGGGTGCTTTGATTTCCACTACGTTCCAGCCTTTTTTCAGCATTACTTTCGCTGGAGCGCGGTAGGCATAGCCTTCGTTGGTATAAGGAGTTTCCAGCGTGATGGTTTTACCGGCGCTTTCCCAAACCGGTGGCGGAATGATGGCGCCATTCACCCGGATGCTGCTTTGGCGGCTGTCCCATGCTCCGGCAACAGGAGGCAGCGAGGCGTGGGAACGGGAGAAATCATGGAAGCCTATCCAGCAATCAGTTTCTCCATCGCGGTTGCTCCAGATGCGGGTGGAAGCATACCAGGTAGTATTCTCTGCAGGACTAACCAGCAGTCCCTGCGGGTTAGGTGCCCACCAGTGACGCAGGATAATTGTGCCGCCAATGGCGGTTTGTGATGGTGTAGCTGCCGCGGTATCGAACTCCTGTACAGGGTTGCCATTGTTTGCAAAAGGGCCGTACAGCTGCCACTGCTGCCCGCTTTGCGGATAGTAGGTAAATGGCATGCCTTTGAAGTATTGTGTCTTATGGTCCATCAGCCGCTTTTCGAACTCCATGAATGCTGCGGCTATTTCCGGTCCTATGTGAACTTTAATTCCCTGTGTGCCACCGCCTTTCCAGGTGCGCTCAGCGAAAGTCAGGAGGGAAGGGTAGGCGGGGTTCATGATCATCACGTCTTCTTCATTCGTAACATTCCGGTCGTGCCAAAGGCAAAGCGTACCGCCGAGTGCGGAGGCATTGCCAACCGGGGTGTTGCAGAGCTGGCGTTGGTAAATGCTCACCACACTTTCCAGCGGGTCCATGTGATTGATGTAGAGCTGGCGGGAATCAATGTATCGGATATTGTCTTTCCCTTCTTCAATATGCCCTTCAGACCATAACTGCCGCATCACGCTTTCAGGAAAGTTACCACCGGGCATCCATCCAATCACTTGCTTACCCATGCCCTCCAGGAGCTTCGTCATTTCAGGGAGGAACGCCTTGTTGGTGATTTTCACTTCATCTGCGCCAATATGGATGTAAGGCAAGTCATATTCGGCGCAAAAGTCTTTAAGTATCTGCTTTACGAGAGCTGCACCCGAATCACTTTGCATATCAACGCCCATGGCTCTGCGGAAGGCTGCGCTATGCCCGGGCATATCTATTTCCGGCACCAGTTCGATGTGGCGCTCGCGGCAGTAGCTGATTAGTTCATGCAGGTCCTTTTCTGTATAGAACTTCCCTTTCTGCCGGATCATATGACGGGCATCGGTGAGCTGAGGGTAACGCTTGAAGTGGAGCCTCCAGGCCACATCTTCCGTAAAATGGAAATGAAACACGTTCATCTTGTAACGGCTCATGACATCGATCTGCTCTTTGAGCAGTGTCATGGGCTGGTAGTTGCGGCCCACATCTACCATATACGACCGCCAGGAGAACGCCGGCCAGTCGCGGATGGAGCAGCCGGGGATATAACCGGAAGCACTCAGCTGACGGAGAGTTTGCAGGGCATTGAAAATGCCATGAGCAGTATTGGCCGAAACCTTCACTTCCTGCGCATCCGCTTCAATGGCATACGCTTCTTCCACATGTACAGGTGCGGGCACAGCAGCTTTTACAAGACGGATAACAGCTTCGCCTGCTTTGGCTTTCCGCACGATTTCAATGTTACGGAAACCCTGTTCTGCCAGCATGGCCTGCAGCCGGAGGGCTTCAGTTTTCAGTGCCGGATCGGAAGATACTATTGCACGGCAGCCTGCCAGTTCAAAACGCGCATCCCGCCATGAAAGCTCCGCAGGGAGCGGCAGCAACGATGGACGGGCATTTTCAGTAACCCGGGTTGCTGGTGGAAATTTTGAAGGCACCGCTTGTGCTGCATGCATCTGGAAGAACAGCAGGCAACCGGTGAGTACACGTGGAAGTCGGAATGTCATGAATTAATATGCTATGTTGGTAAATACAATCTGTTTGTAATCGTCGTATTCGAACAAAATACCCACTTTCTTTCTACCAGTTGCCACCAGATCGGAATAGGCAGTATATGAGTTCCTGCGCGGGTTATCAGGCCGGTTAGCGATGGGGATGCTTTTGTAATAGGACTTCCCGTCGTTGCGGCTCACCCGCAGCACGAGGTTGTTGCGCTGTACGGTATCGGCATTGTTGCAAAACAGCAGGATGCGTTTCTTTGCGCTGCCCACACTCAGTACGGCACCCTGGCAAACAGGGTCTGGCAGCTGGCGGTCGAAGAAAGTAGTGTCCCAGGTTGCACCGCCATTGCTGCTTTCTGCAATGATGCGCGCCCTTACATCCCCCCGCTGATTGCGGATGTTCATTACCATTTTATCGCCTTTCAGCTGTGCGGCCATGGCTTCATTTCCCCCCGGCGTACTTACGGTTTCGCTGAGGTGGAAGGTTTTGCCATGATCATCTGAATAGAAGCCATGCGCCTGGTAATCTTTAAACTCCCTGTCTGGCACACCGGCAGAGTGATTAGCAGCTACAAATATTCTGCCTTTGAATGTACCATCTGCAAACTGCATGGCATGGCCGGGAGTATTGGCATAACTGCGCCAGTCTTCCTTGAAATTATATGCAGGATTGAGATCAGGCCGATTGGGCCGGTGTGTCTGCAAAGTAATATTCACGGCATCCGACCAGGTAAGTCCGCCATCCGCTGAGGTCTTATACCACACTTCGCGCAGTCCTTTTCCTTTCCTTACTTCTCCTTCATGATTATCGCCGGTATTGTAGAAGAGGAAAACCCTGCCCTGAGGATATGCCGGATCGGTCATGTCTACCACGGGAGCAGGGTTTCCTGCCTGCAGATTATTGTAGTCCACCACGGTGCGCAATGCACTCCAGGTTTTACCGCCATCGGCACTTTCTTTCAAAACGATATTGATGTCCCCGAAATCCCCGGCATGGTCTACCCGCCCTTCACAGAACGCGAGTAACTTACCGCCGGCAGATACAATGGCGGGAATACGGTAGCTTTTATGCCCGTCCTGCCCGCTTACAAACACAGGCGTGAATGCTTGCTGTGCCTGTACACCTGCGCCAGACAGCAAAAGGAACAGGCTAAAGAAATATTTATGGATCATGTTACTGTTTTTAAGGTTCAATACGGAGGCGGAATGTGGATGCCGGTAATCCGGTGGTATTCTGAAGGTTTGCGTCCGTAAAAGGCTGCCAGCCGTAATATACGAAAGCAGGCCTTTCAGGAGTAGTGATTTCTACCCTGTTACCACGAATGATGGCCGTTGCGGGGTGCACGCCATCGAGGGAGAACCCTTTCAGCAACGCGCTTCCGGCAGGCTGTAATCCTTCCGCCCAATTGAAATGAATAATGACTTTCCCGGCTACATATGCTGCCTTTTGGACAAGTGGCCCGGATGGTACATCGGCAAACCCGTAATAGTCATGCAATGCCCAGGCGGCGAGGCGCTCGCCCACCGTTTTCTTATTGGCAGGGTGTACGTCATGTAAAGCACCGATATCGCTGGAAACGGCCATGCCGGTATGCGGAATGTCCTGCAGTATACGCCGCTGCCCGTCACGGAAGGCGGGCCACAACTGAGACCGGTATTTTGTACTGTCGATGGAAGAGAGCTGCACGAAGTAACAGGGTGCTCCCGGCCAGTAGTGGCGGTAGGCTTCCACCATTACCCGGAAAAGACGGCCATATTCTTCCACACGCGCCTCTTCCTGTGCATTTGTTTCTCCCTGATAGAACAGGATGCCTGCAACCGGGTTGCCTGTTAACCGCCGCAATCCTTTATCGAATGCAAATCCCGGATTGTATCCATGTGCCGGACCGGCATCACCGGAATCATCTCCCCGGTTCTGCCTTCCTCTTTCGCGTGCCCAGTTGGGAAGATGCATATTCTGCAGCCAGTTGCCCCGTACTTTATGCGTAAATGTCGGGTCAGCAGCCAGTGCTTCCTTCGGGATAAACGTTTCCAGCGGCGCGCCTCCAATGGCGAGGTGTACCAGTCCAATGGGCACACCTGTCCGTTTAGTCACCTGCTCCGCAAAGTAAAACGCCACAGCACTCATGCTGCGGATGGAGGTACTGTCGCACCGTTCCCAGGCGCCGGTGTAAAAGATACCGCTGTCTATAAGGCGGACCATGCTGTCAGGGAAAGCAGTACCGTAAATCCCTTTCCCGATGTACCGGGGATTATACTGGCGTACCAGCGTACGGTCAACGAAAGGTTGGAGGGATGTAAAATGTGCTTCCCCGCTCATGGAGAACTCCATGTTCGATTGCCCTAGGCACAGCCACACATCGCCCACCAGTAAGTCACGGAGTTTGATACGCTCTTTTCCTGCAGTGATTAACATATCACCCGGTTTGGCGTTTGCCGGCAAAGGGCGCAGTTGAATACGCCAGCTACTGTCTCCCGCGGTAGAGGCAGTATGCTTCTGGCCACTGAATGTAATATGCACGGTTTGCCCCGGTATGGCCTTCCCCTCAATGGTGAGGGATTTGCCACGCTGGAGCACCATGTGGTCCATCCATTCCGGCGCGGTTTTCAGTTGCCCGAAAGCCAGCGCCGGTGTCAGGATCAGCCATGCGATGCCCCTGACCATACTGTGTTCTTTTGAAGATAAGTGTTCAATATCTGCATACAATACCATTCCTGTCGGGGTAAATGGAAAGGGCCTTTGAACAGGTTGCCTTTCGCGGATTGTGCAATGCTGCCATCGCGGTGAAGATAGCCAAACCATTCGCCATGCTCCTTGTCGTGGAAGCGGGCGTAAGAATAATCATGTACCTGCCGGTGCCATTGCGCGTATTTAGGATTGCCTGTAACCAGGAAGGCGAGGAGCGTTGCAATGATGGTTTCATTATGCGGCCACCAGAACTTCATGTCCTGCCAGTATTCCTGAACGGGTTTGTTGTACACATCCCGGAAATAGAGGATGCCGCCATGCTGCTCATCCCATCCGCGTTCCCACATATAGTCCAGCATTCGGCAACCGAGGCTTATCAGCCGTGGATCGTTACCACGGTGCATCGCTTCATGGAGAATGAACCAGGCTCCTTCTATGGCATGCCCCGGGTTTAGTGTTCTGCCATCGATATGATCGATGATGGAACCATCGGGAGCCACCTGTTCCATCACACAACGAATATCGTCTTTTACAAAGTATTGCTCGATCTCGCTGATCCAGTTATCAATAAGTGCATCGCAACGGGGATCACCTATGGTATCACGGAGCTGCTGGGCGGTATTGAGCATGATCATGGGTACACCGATCCCTTTAGCCGGGCGCGTTGGTTCAAACTTCGGGTCCAGCAGGCCGGGTATGGTAGCATATTCCACGCATTTGCCAAACAGCTCGCGGGCGCGGGTGGCCACACTTTCATCGTTGGTGGCACGGGCATATGCAGCCATGGCTATCACGGCAAATGTTTCAGAGAAATAATAACGGCGCTTGCGGATGGGTGCGCCATTGCGCGCTACATGGAAGAACATCCTGCCATCGGTATCAAAGCAATGGTTCACCAGGAATTCATATCCCAGCTTTGCCCCTTCCAGCCAACCCGGACTGGGCACCACGGTGTTGTATAGGGTAGATAACAGCCAGGTTGCCCGCCCCTGAATCCATACGGCCTTGTCGTCGTCAATAAGTTCTCCGCTGGCATCGCGCATCAGCAGAAAGCCACCGTGCTCATGGTCGTAAGAGCGCGGGAACCAGAACGGCACGGTGTCGTTCAGCAGTTGTGCGGCGTAAAAATCGCGCAGCCCTTCCAGTTCCTGATATGAGTATTGCATAGTTTGGTTTTTAGCGGTAAACGTTTTAGCGGTAGATGGTTAAACCCTGGATATTTTGCGTTTTCGGAAACAGTATGCTCCATGCGTATCCGGTGATCACGCAGGAGGCGAGGCCTGTAAAGGCATACATGAGTAAATGCATACCGGTGAATTGCAGCAGCAACACCTGTATGATGGCGCTGGCCATAAACCCGGCTATTGCACCGGGTCCTGTTGCCCTGCTGGTAAAGATGCCAAGTACAAAGAGACCGCCAACCCCACCGGTAAATAAACCGAGGATGAGATTGAACTGGTCCCACAGGGAAGTGGCGCCCTGCTCTGCCATAGACCAGGCAATGCCTGTTCCCAGTAAGCCCACCAGTAGTGTGGTGATCTTGGCAGAGCGGAGGTAATACTTATCTTCTTTCCCCGGCGATAATCTCCGGAGGAAGTCATTCACAAACACGGTAGATACCCCGTTAAGACTACCGTTTAAACTGCCCATGGCTGCGGCAAAGATGGCAGTGATCACAAGGCCGGCCACTCCGGGAGGAAGTTGTGTTACGATGTACCAGGGGAAGATGGTATCCTGCGCATCCAGCGCCATATTCACCTGCCCGGGATGGTCGCGGTAGAAGAGGAAAAGGAGGGTGCCGATGGCAAAGAAGATGATGGTGGAAGGCAGGGTGAGCCATGCGCCCAGCTTCAGGCTTTTTACGGCGGTCTTTTCATCGGGGGTGGTAAGGTAACGTTGTACCACCGTCTGGTCGCAGCCATACTGAATGAGGTTCAGCGTAAACCCGCCGATGATCACTACCCAGAAGGTGGCCGATGTAAAGTCGAACCGGAAATCGAACAGCTTCAGTTTATTATACTGCTCCATCGTATGCGCCACAGCAGCCCCGTCGCTTTTGAGAGAAAGGGGGATGAGGATCAGCGCAAGCAATGCCCCGGCCAGCAGGATGATTACCTGTACCACCTCCGTCCAGATCACGGCTTCAATTCCACCCAGCACCGTATAGAACAGGCTCACAGCACCCATGAGCAGGATGCTCAGCTTTACATCGATACCGGTTACTACGGACAATGCAATGGCCGGCAACAGGATCACGATACCCATCCTGCCCAGTTGCAGCAGGATGTACATGCCCGCGGATACAGAACGCACGGCATAACTGAAGCGCTTTTCCAGATATTCGTAGGAAGAGGTGACTCCCAGCTTGCGGTAATATGGTATGAAGAAACGCACCACCAGCGGCATGCACAGGATGATGGTCATGAGCAGGAAGAAGTAGGTCCAGTCGGTGGCGTATGTTTTAGCCGGAATGCCAATAAAGGTAATAGCACTCAGCTTGGCGCCGAAGATGCTCAGCCCGGTAGCCCATCCGGGAATCTTTTCCCCGCCTTTGAAATAATCGGCAGTAGAATGTTGATGGCGGGAAGTCCACAGCCCTATCACCACCATGCCTATGAAATACAAAGCCAGCACAATGTAATCGGTAAGGGAGAAGTAAGACGGCTTGCTGATAGCGCCTCTCAGTATATCAGTGGTTCGTATACCGGGACGTACTTCGCCGCTGGGGATATAGATATCACCATTCCACTTCACGGCGGTAGCGGTAACGGGGGCTGCGTATGGTAATTGCCCGGCAACGGTCCAGGTATCGGTGATGGTGTTGTATAGAAGAATGTCTTTGCTGAACCCGGGATGATTGCGGAGGATGGCGAGCTTCTCTGCTGTAAGCTTCGCTTTTGCGTTGCCCTCCGATTGTGCGATCTGCGCATTGAGGGTTTCGATGCGATTAAAGATATCGCCCTTGTCGCCACCCATCACCAGTATGTAACTGGCGCCGGTGGCCACTGCCGTGGCAGCGGATAATGCAGTAATGCCTTTTTCGTCGTGGATAGGGGCGATGGGTGCCCAATGGTTACGCCCGGGGTCATAAGCCCAGGCTTTGGAAGAGCGGTCGCTTACACCGGAAGCGGTACGTGCGCGGCCACCGATGAGGTAGAGTTGTGTTTTAGATCCGTTGGACTGTGCCACCAACAAACTGTGTGAAAGTGCCTGTGGTATATCGGCCAGTAGTTTCCAGGAAGGGTTGGGAGCAGTAAGGTCGATGGAAAGGAGCGCGTTGGAAACGCGTTCACTGTTTTCTCCGCCGGCCACATATACAGTTTGGCCGATAGCTGCTGCGGCAGCATTGGTCAATGGAAAGGGCAGGGGTGGAAGATCTTTCCTGACTACCTTTCCGGATGCTTCCTGCCATTGGAGGAGGAATGTTTGGGAGAGGGCGCCATTATCATTTTCCCCGCCAATGCATACCACGCCATCAGGCACGGAAGCGCTGGCGCCATAAGCAGTGGGGTTCTCAAACGGGAAAACCGATACGGTATCCCCCCGCATCACATATGTTTCGCTGCGGTAGGCTTTTTTACCACCTGCCCAGGGCATACCATCGGGGAAATTGGCGCCTCCTGCAAGGATGAGCGCGTTGTTATGGATGCCCGTAAAGGCCCCCGCAACACCAGGTTGCGGGGCGCCATCGGGCAAAGCGGGCAATCTTGCGGCAACATCCCACCGGATATGGTTGGGCTGTTGCGCATTGCCTTTATTGATCCAGGAAAAGAACAGGCTTGCAGTGAGCATGAATCGAATGTCTCGGATGAATCGCATGATGATCAGGAATGTGTCTTGGCCGCTGGCCGGGATTTAAATTGATCGAACCCCAACGCGGCAACGTCTGCAGTAAACTGCCTGAATTGCTCGCTGTTCATGTTGGAGACCGGCAGGCGGAAAGCCCCGCAGTCCAGCCCGATCAGTTTCATATATGCCTTACCGGTGGCTATACCACCGTACTTGCCCAATAGCCTGATCATGTCGATCGACTGCTGTTGCAATTGAGCGGCCTTTACCGGTTCGCCGTGCTCATACGCTTCCATCAGCTGGTGGTACAGTGGGGCAGCGTAATTGAAGGTGCTGCCTACTGCGCCTTTAGCGCCAATGGAAAGCGCGGGAAGCATGTTTTCGTCGCGGCCCCAAAGCATATCATACTTACCGTTACGGAAATGCATGCAGGAGAGGAAGTCCATGAAATCCTCATGCGTGTATTTCACCCCGGCAAAGTTGGGGATACGACCTTCCACTGCTTTCAGCAAATCGTACATGGCGAAGCCTACGCCATTCAGTACGGGGATGTGGTAGTAGTAGAAAGGCATGTCGGGCACGGCGGAGGCTACATCGGTACAGCACTGCGCGAGTGCTTCCACGGTAGCGGGCTTGAAGTAGAACGGTGCTGTGAAAGACACGGCATAGATGCCCTGTTCCCTTGCATAAACGGCCAGCTCCCGGCAGTCGGCAAGACAGGTGCCTCCAAGCAGCAGCATTACTTTAAAATCATCATCACCCTTTGCTGCAGCAGCCCATGCTGCCGTTGTCTGCTTCTTTTCAGTGAGGGTCATGGAAACACCCTCTCCTGTGGAGCCGCAAATGAAAGCGCCTTTAACGCCGTTGGCTTTCAACAGGCGGTAATACTCCGGGATCAGTTTCGTGTTCAGCGCTCCCGCCTCATCCATGGGCGTAAAGGGAGCAGCAATCAGTCCTTGCAAATGTTTCATGCGCATCTGGTATCGTATGGTTAATAGTTGCGGGTTAATTCGGTTTGGCGGTCTGGTAACCGGGTGTCTGGTTTACGAGCGGGTCATTGGTCCAGATACCGGTCTCTACCGGCCAGAGAATTTTATAACCTTGTGTGGCTTTGTCGAGTACGCCGAACGGATGGTTCGGGCTTTTGTAAACGAGTGGCTCATTGGCAAACTTCATCCTCCGGATATCATACCAGCGCTTGCCTTCGAACACAAACTCTTTGCTGCGCTCGCGGAAGATGGCCAGTTCGTTGGCGTCTTTGCTGCCGTTCACGAACGGTGAAGGATCGTTCCCCGCACCATAAGCCCTGTCGCGGATGGCTTTGATGTAAGGCGTAGGGTCAGTATTCTGGGCATTGGCGATCTCTGCCAGCATCAGCTGACGGTCTGCCTCACGGTATACCGGCCAGTCGTCAGCGAAGTAGCGTTTGTTGGCATCGATCGTACCAAGGAATTTCACCAGCGCGGTGTTACGGATGGTGGTCACGTATGGTGTGGAGGAAGTAGTTACACGGTAGTAATCGTAGAAGGTAGTGTTGCGGCGGGTGTCCTGTACGTCATACGACTGAAACAGTTCAAACGTATAACGATACCGCTGGATGATCTGCTGGGAATTCGTTTCCGCAATCTTCAGCGGGTCTGTCAGGAAGTTGCCTACCCCTTCGGAAACCAGCGAGTCTTTGTAATGCAGTCCGTTGAAGTTAAAGGTGGAATATGTGAAAGCAGCCACACTCATTTCCGCTTCCGCCACCCGGTAGCGGATGGTGAAGATGATCTCACTGTTACCTTTGTTGCCATAGGAGAAAACATTGGCGAAGGAAGGCATCAGTGTGTAACCGGTAACACCGTCGAGCGCAGTTTTAGCCTCGGTAAGGTCGGCAGTAGTGCCATATACTTTGGCAGACCAGAGGTACACTTCTCCCTTCAGCATTCGTGCCGCATTAGGCGTAAACTGGGTTTTGTCGGCAGAAGTTGCAGCGCCAAACTGTGTCAGCGACTGGTTCACATCTGATTTAATAAGTGCCAGCACATCTGCTTCAGCGGCCCTCGCTTTCCGGAGAGATACCACATCGGTATTGCCATTGAGTACTTCAGGCTCAGTACGGATAGGCACGCCGCCATAAGTACGCAGCAGGTGGAAGTAATAATAGGCACGCATGGCAAATGCCTGGCCCAGCAGATAGCTTTTCTTCTCCGCAGCAAGGAAGCCCGCTTCATTCACTTTCTGAATGAAGAGGTTCAGCTGAAGGATAGGCCCGTAGAAGCCGGCCCATCCGCCTACACCGGCGGAGTTTTCTTCAATACGTTGTTCTATGATCTGGAGTTCATTGAGCGAGGTGTTCTGTACATCCACATTACTCATGCCGCCACCACGCATTTCGCCCAGCCGGTAAAACTGGAACTGGTTATCACGGAACTGCTTGTGAAGGCCTACCATAAAATTGGTAACCTGTACCTCGTTCTGCCAGAAGTTGCCATCACCGAAATAATCTTCCGGAGAAAGTTCCAGTGTTTTGTTACAGGAAGCGAGTACAACCGTAACGATCAGCACCCGGAATATGTATTGTAGTTTGTTCATGTCAGAATAATTTGAGATCAGTTATCAGAATTGAAGATTGGCGCCGAAAATCAGTTGTGTAGGGATGATGTAAGCACTGTTCTGGTTGCCGGTACGCTCTGGCAGGTTGATTTGGCTATTGGTGATATATCCCAGGTTCTGACCGGTTACTGTCAGGGTAAGTCCGCTGATGCGTGCCGGTTTCAGGATATGGGAAGGGATGCTGTAGCTCAGCGATACATCGCGGAAGCAGAGGTACGATGAGTTGGCCCAGAACATATCGCTGGGCCTGTCGAAGTTCTTCGTGTTCAGCTGATCGGCCCAGGTATAGCGGGGGTATTTGGCATTGGGGTTCTCAGGCGTCCAGGTGTCTTTTACCACGTCGGTGGAATTAAACTCACCCTGGAAGCTGCCGAGTGACCACATGTTCATGAAATCCTGCTGGATATGGCCCAGCGCAAAGTCCAGACGGGCAAAGAGGCGGAAGTTTTTATAAGATACAGTGGTATTGAAACCGCCTGTCCAACGTGGGATCGTTCTGCCAAGGCGGGTCTGGTCGCGATAGTCAATGGTGTCATTCCTGTCGAGGTCGCGCCACATCATATCACCCAGTTTGGTGGAGATGTGGTTGGTAAGTCCCTTTTCAGTAATGAGCTTTTGACTGGCCACCCGTTTACCTGCGGCAGCGCCGTACTGTACTTCGCCTGCGGCGATGTCGATCTTATTGTAGTCGGCCAGGTCTTTATCGTTGCGGATGATACCGTCGCTCACGAAGCCATACACTTCACCCCATTCCATACCTTCCTGCAATCCGCCTACCCATACCATGCTACGAGTAGCGGGATCGTACACCTGCTGGCCGCCCTGGCGGTTTTTATCGTTGCCATTGAAAGGCAGCTTCACAATGGTGTTCTTGTTCCAGCTGGCGTTAGCTGCTACTTGCCAGGTGAGGTCTTTATTTTGGATCACTTTATAAGCCACGTCCATTTCCACACCGCGGTTGCGCATGCTGCCATTGTTGGTGCGGATGGAGGAGATGCCGGAAGAAGTGGGGAGGTTGATGAAGGTGAGCTTATCATCCGTCAGCCTGTTGTAATAAGCGAGAGATGCGGTGAGCCTGTTTTCAAAGAACCCGAGATCGGTGCCTACTTCCACTGTTCTTGATTTTTCCCATTTCAGTTTCGGATTGGCGATACCTGTTTGCAGGAAGCCGGTAATGCCGTTATAGGATTGCTGTGCGCCGTATGAACCTTGCAACTCATAAAGGCCGATAGCATTATCTGTACCGATTCCGATGTTGCCGTTAATGCCATAACTGGCGCGGAGCTTCAGGAAAGAGAGCCAGTTGCTGGTGCCTTTCATGAATTCTTCTTTATGCGCCATCCAGCCGATAGAGCCTGCGGGGAAGGTGCCATACTGGTTGTCGCCGATGAGACGGGAGTATCCGTCGTGGCGTACCGTGAAGTTGGCGATGTACTTACCGTCGTAGTCGTAGATGAGGTTCCCGAAGCCGGACATGATCCTTTCACGTGAATGGTAAGAGTCCGTACCGCGGGTTTGCGTGGTAGCGTTGTTGAGGGTAAGACCCAGGTCCATGAAATCATCAGTAGGAGCGAGGCGGCCGCTGGCGCTCACACCTTTGCTATAAGCATCGAAGTATTCGAAACCAGCCAAAGCATCTAAACTGTGACGGTTGATCTGTTTCTTGTAGCTGAGGGTGGCATTGTACGTTTGCCGGATGGTACGGTCGAAGCTGGCGCTGCTGGAACGGTCGCGGTTCCAGCCGGTATTGGGATTAGTAAGGGATTGGATGCCTGTGCGGAAATCCTTGTTAAAGCTCTCGTTGAATCCTTCGTCATAATAAAGAATAGCACCTATACGGCCGGAGATATCGGGTGTGAACTGGAAGTTGAAGCGCTGGGTGATGGTAAATTTATCGCTCTGATTTTTACGGATATATTTATCAGCATTAAAGAGAGGGTTACCATCGCTGGCATCACGGCCGAGGAGCATTTCACCCTTTGCATTGGTGCCGCGCATGGTGGGAGGTGCGGAGAGCATCCTGCCCCAGTAGTTGGCTTCACCATTGGTCAGCGTCTGATCTCTCCAGTTGGCCATGGCGTACTGGATGCCGGTTTCGGTTGTAACCCAGTCGCGGATCCTGTAATCGGCATTGCCGGTGAAGGTCAGTCTTTTGTAGAATACGTTCAGGGGCAAACCTTCTTCATTGAAGTACCCCAGGTTGGCGTAGTATTTACCACGGTCGTTACCGCCAGACATGCCGAGGTTGTAGTCCTGCGTAACGGCGGGTGATTTGAAAGCGTAGTCGCCATAATTGAAATCTTTATAGAGCAGTTGGGCATTGGTACCGTTGGGATCGTAATCACCGGCTGCGTTGGTTTTAACGGGGTCGGTCATCACTTTCCAGCCGTCGTTGGCATTGAGCAGTTCACGGTTTACGTCAGAGAGGCGCATGGTGCTCCAGATGGCGCGGGAGTCGTAGTTGCCATCGAGGATATTACCTGCGGCGTCTTTATAAAGGTTGCCGGTGCCACGGGGACCTACGCCGGAGAGTGCAGAATTGGCGAGGGTGCCGTTTTTGATGGCTTCCACCACGCCCATGCGGGTCCATTTGATATAATCTTCCGCGCTGAGGAAATTATATGGACTGTTCATATAAGCGTAGCCGCGTTTTGCCTGAAGGTTGATGGAGGTTGACCCAGCCTTACCCCGTTTGGAGGTAATGAGGATTACACCGTTGGAGGCGCGGGCGCCGTAGATGGCGGTGGCTGCAGCGTCTTTTAGTATTTCGAGTGAACCGATGTCTTCCGGGTTGATGTCGCTCAGGGAGCCGCGTACCTGTCCATCGATCACTACCAGCGGACTGCCAGACCCGTCAAAGTTGGTGCCGCCACGGAGTACGATGGAGGGGAGGGCGCCGGGTCTGCCGGAGCCTGTGGCCACACGCACACCGGAGATGGTGCCTGCCAGCGCCTGGGCGGGATTGGAGCGGAGGCCGGTTTCCAGGATTTTGTTGTCGAGCTTGGCGATGCTGGAGGTGAGTTTAGACCTTTTGGTGGAGCCGTAGCCGGTAATTACCACTTCGTCCATACGGGATGCGGAGGAGGCGAGGGTAATGTTGAGTGTGCGGGCCTGGCCTACGGTGATATCCTGCGGGGCATAACCGATGTAGGAAACGGAGAGCACATCACCTGGCTGCGCGTCAATAGAGAACTGGCCCTGTGCATCGGATTGTACCGCTTTCTTTTTGGCCTTGATGACCAGGGTGACCCCAATAAGCGGGGTGTTATCTTCCCCGGAAACGACTTTCCCGGTAAGGGGACCGGACTGCGACCGGCCTGTGATGGAGAGGAGGAGGCAGGTCAGGATGACGAGGCCCCTGCTGAAGGCGAATTTCATAAATGGAGAATTTTGGTTGTATTATGTATAACATAACAAAAGTAATGAAATCCCAACAGGAACCAATTTTTAAGCAGTTTTTCGCAGCACGTTAACAAAATATCAGTCGGAAAATGAATTAACTACTTGTTATACAATAAATTGATTGGAAATCATTGAAATCGATTGACATGTCAAAATTTACATGTACATTGATTATATTTGCATGATAAGTAATACATATTATGGACCTCATTGAGATCAGGGATAGTTTAAAGACGGTAGATACCAGTTCACTGGTGGATAAGGTGGAAGCCAACCTTGTAGCGTTGCTTCAGCAGCGGAAACTGAAAGTGGGAGATTCCATACCCAAGGAGCTGGAACTGGCCGAAGCGCTAGGGGTTAGCCGCACAGTGATACGTGAAGCGTTGCTTAGGTTACGCATGATGGGATTAATAGAGTCGAAGAAGAAGAAGGGCGCGGTGATCACCAGTCCGGATATCCTGGATATCATGGGTAAAAGCATGAACCCATACATCCTTAGTGAGGAAACGCTCAAGGATATATTTGAGATACGCCTGGTGCTTGAAATTGGTATGGCCGACCTGTTGTTTAAGAATCTCCGTCCGCAGGATATTGAGGACCTCTATAACATCGTGAACAATGAACCCGCCAATGTGGGGGAAAACCACATCTTCAACATCAGTCATGAGATTGCTTTCCATGGTAAGCTGTATGAGATCACAGGCAATGCCACGCTGAAGAAGTTCCAGAAAATGCTGCTGCCGGTTTTTGATTACGTACATCACAGCGGCCTGCTCCGCAAGCAATCCACCGTTCGGAATTTCGTGAGCCATAAAGGCCTGGTAGATATTCTGCAGAACGGCTCTCCCGAATTATTCCGCAATGCGATGCGCAACCACCTGGAGAATCATTTCTCCCGGTTGTTCGATTAGACAATATTTTTTGTCAAAATAATTGGCGGATTAAAAATTAAATCTTTTCTTTGCTGCCCCGAAAGGGGAAAAGGATCGGTAGTTCAGTCGGTTAGAATGCCGCCCTGTCACGGCGGAGGTCGCGGGTTCGAGTCCCGTCCGGTCCGCATCTTAAAGCTCATGCAATCTGCATGGGCTTTTTTGTTTATAGCATCTGCTAACCTATTCTGTCATAGCCCCGCTCAGCCGGGATGGGTTCGGTCATCGTACAAATATCTATTTGTATTCTCATTTAATCTGCTTGAGATTTTAATATGATAGTAACATTATCCCCCTGACTATTATTATTCACTTCTACGCTAACTATTCAGTCAATTTATAATGCAGCATCTTCCTTTCAACTTTTATTGCTGTGAATGCATCTAATGTATGTTCAATGCTGATTTTTCATAGTTGGAAGTAGCAATTGTTTAATGGGTACGAAAAGTTACACCGATGCTTTGAAAGAGGAGATTTAAAAATATTTCAATTCGAAATAATGGAATTGCAAGGCAGTCTTTTTAATAATGTCGCACAAATTATAAGCGAGGCAAGGCAAAAAGCCTATCGTAATAGTAATAGTATAATGTTACGTATGTATTGGGAGATCGGGAGACTGATAGTGGAAGATGAACAGCAGGGCAGTAACAAAGCAAAATATGGAAAGGCTACTCTTAAGAAGCTCGCATTGCAATTAGGGCTGGAGTTCGGGCGGGGTTTCGATGAAAGGAATCTTAACAATATGCGGGCTTTCTACCTTTCGTTTCCAATTTGGAACGCAGTGCGTACCGAATTGAGTTGGACGCATTATCGAATTATAAGCCGGGTGGAAGAAGATGAACAGCGATTGCAGTATATGACTTTGTCAATTGAAAATCAGTTGGATACGCGTGCTTTACAAAGGAATATCCAATCCCGGTATTTAAGCCGGACTTTAGCACCGCCCTCATCTCAACCATTACCCCTGCAGTTTGTAAAGGATCCCTATATTTTTGAGTTTTTGAACCTCGCGGCTGATGCAGGTCAAACGGAAAGTACGATCGAATCTGCTCTTATCAACCACCTGAGAGAGTTTTTAATGGAAATGGGGAAAGGATTTGCCTTTGTAGCCAGGCAGGAGCATATTGTAACGGATACTGCTGATTATTACTTAGATCTGGTATTCTATAATTATTACCTAAAGTGCTTTGTGTTGGTAGATTTAAGAACCAATAAACTTGGTCATGCTGATATTGGTCAAATGGATATGTATGTACGCTTGTACAACGATCTGAGAAAACAGACAGACGATAATCCAACTATTGGAATTATCCTGTGCACAGAAAAGGATGAAACAATTGTAAAATATTCAGTATTGGCTGAGAATGAATACCTGTTTGCAAGTAAGTATAGATTATACCTGCCTAAAGAAGAGGAATTAGTACAATTAATCGAACAGGATCGTATTAAATTGGCTTTGGATGCCGGGGAAAGCTGAAATAATCACCCCTCCTCAAAACACCTCAACCACCTTGGCCGTCCCGGTATACCGAACTACTTCTAACACCCCGAACCTGTCCGGCATGCCCATCTGGATACCAATGGATAATACCAGCGATGCATCTTCCGGAATCTCTTTATCCAACTGAATGCGGATCTCCGCTTCATCGGCATGTGCATCCCGGTGCTGCCATTCCGTGGTGTGGAATTGTGCATGACTGTCTGTGGTATGCATGTGGCCGTTTATATTGTACACAATATCGCCCACCACTCCCAGTGATACCACGAATTGATAAAATGTTGCCTCCCATGGAAGGTGCAGATTGATGTTGGGTATGATATTAGGAAAGGTTACTGTAGCTGCAGCATTTTCCCGGTCAGCTTGTATGGAAACCGGATGCCGAAGTACGCCATCGAACGGATGATCCAGGTTTAGCCCAAAGCCTTTCAGCATCTGGCGGTTGCGGGAGAGGTACACACTCCGCTTACCGCGTTCCCCTTCACTATCCAATGCCAATACCTGCCTGAAGAGACTATTCAATGCCCCGGTGAATTTGGTGTCACCAAGGTGTTTGACGGGAAACAGTGCATGCCTCACAGCCGCCGTCAGCAGGGTGCTTCCTTTGATCTCAGCATTGTTTTCCCGCGTCCGTGCAAACGTGGGTGACTCCTGGATCTGCTTTTTAGACGGACCACTCCCCACTCTTATAACCGTCTTATCACAGCCTTTCATTTTGTAGGCCGAAATCTTTCCTATTCTGCCGTTAAAGTCTAACGGCCCGTTCAATAGTGCCATGGTGTATGATTGTAAGGGAGTAAACAGCAGGAAAAGGCAGATTGTTTATTAGGTTATCAAATATTTGAGCTAAGGATAACTTACGGATGTCTTACCCCTTTATAAGGGTAAGACATGGGTAGCTCATGGGTAAGTCATGGGTAGGACATGGGTAAGACATCTGACATTTTAATGACGCTTTGCCTGCCCGTAACCTTGTAAGAACCTTGTCCTAAAGTCGTACTAACAGGTTCGTTTATGCCAGATTTTGTGAAAACTGGTCCCTCGCACGTTTTGTATCTTTAAGCATACCCGATTCCTGGAACCCTCAACTTCATGCAAATGACCATGCTCCTGAAGTACTTCTTAACATGCCTTATCGCTCACTCCGCCTGTCAATCCATCCCACAGGCAACTGTAAAACAGGGCATCCTCCTGCAGGATGTAACCCTGATCGATGGCAACGGCCAGCCACCAAAGGAACACATGGACATCCTGCTGCAGGGCGACTCCATCGCACAAATCGGCCAGCATCTCGATACCACCGGTGTCACCATCTTCCATCTTTCCGGAAAAACAGTAATGCCTGCACTCATCAGTGCCCATGTGCATGTGGGTACATTAAAAGGGAAGGATAACAGCGGAGATTTTTACTTGCGGGATAACATCATCCGCCACCTGAAAAAATACCAGGACTACGGCATTTTGCAGGTGCTCGTTATGGGTACCGACAGACCAATGCTCTTCGAAAGCGGCCTGGCAGATTCTTCATTGAAAGGCCTGGCTCCCGGTGCCCGCCTTCATTCTGCCGGATACGGATTCGGGGTAACCGGTGGTGTGCCGCCACCCTCAAATGGAATGGATTTCGTGAAGCGCCCCGCCACACCAGCAGAAGCTGCTCATGAAGTGGACCTTCTTGCGAAACTTCCCGTTAAAACCATCAAAATGTGGGTGGATAATATGGGTCCGGATAAACCTAAGATGGACACGGCTGTATACCATGCATTGATCGCCGCTGCACACAGCAACGGAATGAAGGCGGCCGCACATCTGTTCTACATCGCTGATGCAAGACAACTCGCGAAAGACGGCATCGATATTATCGCACACAGTATCCGCGATCAGGAAGCAGATGATACACTGATATCGTTGCTCAAACGAAACGATATCATCTACATTCCCACACTTGCCCTCGACAAATTTGCATATGCCTATGGCGATATCCCATCATGGTTGAACACCCCCTACTTTAAAAAGTCACTGGAACCTGAAGCGTATGAATTCATCAACTCCCCCAAATACAAAGATGGTATTCGCAATAATCCCAACTATCCCGCTAAAGTAAAGGCTTTTGAAACCGCTTTGAAGAATGCCTGTAAACTCCACAAAGCCGGCGTACTCGTGGCGTTGGGTACCGATTCCGGGGCTAGTCCGGCGAGGACACAGGGATTCTCCGAACACATGGAATTGATTTTGCTGGTAGAAGCAGGACTCACACCACTGGAAGCCATCACAGTTGGTACGAAGAACGCGGCGAAAGCTTTGCGGGTAGATGAAGAGTATGGTACGATTGAGATCGGCAAGAAAGCAGACCTGCTGATATTGAATGATAACCCCGCACAAAAGATCGAAAACACACAAAGTATTTACCGGGTTTATAAAGCAGGAGAGGAGGTAAGTAAGGGACCGTTGGAATAGCATAAAAGCTACATCAATTCCCCTCACCCGAAGAATTTCTTTCCACTAGCCTGGAAGGTATCATTATCTGCATATCCCCCTTATGCACCGGTTTGCTATCCAATAATCGCAGTAATATTTCCGCAGCTTTCTGTCCCATTTCGTAAGCGGGCTGCGTAACAGTTGTAAGTGAAGGATTCAGTAACCCCGCCAGTTCCAGGTTGGAAAAGCACACCAGTTTAACATCCTGTGGAATGCTTAATGATAGCTGTCCGCATGCCTGATATACTAATGGCGCCAGTTTCTCTACCGCTGTCACAATACCATCCGGACGGTCCTTCTGCTGTAACAGTTTCTTTATGGCTGCCAGATTTTTTTTAGGGTCGGGTGTACAGGTGAGGATGTGTTTGGAAGATAGTTTATTGCCATGTTCACGCAGCGCGTTTTCGTATCCCCGTAAGCGGTCGGCACTGATAGATAACTGTTGAGACAGGCCGATGAAAGCAATACGTTTGCAGCCATTGCGGAGCAGATGTTGCGTGGCTTTGTAGCTGCTCGCTATATCGTCCGTTATCACTTTGGCTGCCGGAACATCTGCCAACACCCTGTCGAACAGTACCACCGGTACATGTTGTTCCATCAATGCCCGGATGTGTTTGCCGGAAGTGGTTTCGCTGGATACAGACATGAGTACTCCGTCTACCCGTCCATTCTGCAGCTCCTTCAATATGGCCTGCTCGTTTTTGAAATCTTCATGCGTCAGGCAAATGATAGAATGATATCCTTTCTCCTTCACCGTAGCGTCTATACCATTAATGGCGAGGGAAAAGAAGCTGTCTGCCACTTCCGGGATCACGATGCCAATGTTCCGGCTCTTCTTCCCCCGCAGACTGCTGGCGTAGGGATTAGGCTTATAGTCCAGCCGGGCTGCCAGTTGTAATACGCGGCTTTTGGTGGCAGGGGAGATCTCATGACTATCCCGCAACGCTTTAGAAATCGTTGAAACCGAGAGGTTTAACTCCCGGGCGAGGGCTTTTATGGTGATCTGCTGCATAACGGGGATTCAGGTACTACGAAACCGGTTTCGTAAATAAAGAGATGGGAAACACCACCAACATCTTCAAAAATAGCCGAAATTATAGATCGGATTCCACATCAACTCAAACTACAAAAAATATTGCCATGGGAACTACGCAACATTCCTTTAAACCGGCCGAAATCAATCCTTTGAACAGCTTAGATGAATGGGAAGACGCCGTTCTGCAGCGCTACCCCGAACCCGACAGCATCGCAAAAGAAAAAACGGCCGACCAGTTCCGTAACTACGATACCCCCGAGCGGGATACCGTGCGTGAGTTCTACCGGCTGAACCACACCTACCAAACCTATGATTTCGTGCAGGAGAAAAGAGCCAATTATCTCAAATTCGATAAAAAAGAAATGCCGATATGGGAAGCCTTCAATTTCCTGAACCAGTTGGTAGATGACTCTGACCCCGATACCGATCTCGATCAGTTCCAGCATCTGCTGCAAACTTCAGAAGCCATCCGGGCAGACGGGCACCCCGACTGGATGGTACTCGTTGGTCTCATGCATGATATGGGTAAAGTACTCTGCCTCTTTGGTGAACCGCAATGGGCCGTGGTGGGCGATACCTTTCCCGTAGGCTGCGCCTATTCCGATAAAGTAGTATACCCCGAATACTTTCAAAATAACCCCGATAGTAAAGATCCCCGTTTTCAGTCGCCCACCGGTGTGTACAAGCAGGGCTGCGGACTGAGGAATGTGGACATGTCGTGGGGGCACGATGAGTATGTATACCAGATGATGAAAGACTACCTGCCCGAACAGGGGCTTTACATGCTGCGCTACCACTCTTTTTATGCCTGGCACCGCGAAGGGGCTTACAGCGAACTGCTCGACGATCACGACCGCGACATGCTGCGCTGGGTGAAACTCTTCAATCCATACGACCTCTATTCCAAATGCCCGGAGCCGCCAGACTGGAAAAAGCTGCGGCCCTACTACGAAGACCTGGTGGCTAAATACCTGCCCGCCACCCTGAAGTTCTGATGCCGTAACTATCCATAAACCCTTTCCACGCGTATGAATAAACTGCAGCTCGCTGACTATGTAGTATTCTTTATTTATTTCATAGTAGTAGCCGCTTATGGCTATTACATCTATCACAAAAAACGATCAGCCGCTGCCAGCTCGAAAGATTTCTTTCTGGCCGAAGGGTCGCTCACATGGTGGGCAATAGGCGCATCTCTCATTGCATCCAACATCTCGGCAGAGCATTTCATTGGCATGTCAGGTTCAGGGTTTGCATTGGGTCTGGCCATCTCTACCTACGAGTGGATGGCTGCCGCTACGCTGCTCATTGTGGCGGTAGTGCTGATCCCCATTTACCTGAAGAACAAGATCTACACCATGCCGCAGTTCCTCGCGAAGCGGTATAATGATAAAGTAAGTACCGTGATGGCGGTGTTCTGGCTATTGGTGTATGTGTTCGTGAACCTCACTTCCATCATCTACCTCGGTGCATTAGCCATCACTTCCATTTCCACACTGCCTTTTGAATGGTGTATAGCAGGACTGAGCGTGTTTGCCGTACTCGTTACACTTGGAGGGATGAAAGTGATTGGGTATACCGATGTGGTGCAGGTACTGGTGCTGATAGTAGGCGGACTGGTAACAACCTGTCTCGCTTTATCGCTGTTGTCGGAGAAATTCGGTTATGGGGGAAACATTTTTCAGGGACTGTGGGTATTGCGGAAAGAAGCGCCTTCGCATTTTCATATGATCTTCGATGAGAGCAATCCTTATTATAAAGATCTGCCGGGACTTTCCGTACTGGTAGGCGGGATGTGGATCAACAACCTGAGTTATTGGGGCTGTAATCAGTATATCACACAACGGGCGCTGGGCGCGGATCTGAAGACCGCTCGAAATGGCATTATCTTCGCCGCTTTCCTGAAGCTCCTGGTACCTGTGATTGCCGTATTGCCGGGTATTGTGATGTTCGTACTTCATCAGAACGGAATGTTCCAGAAAGAAATGACGGATGCGGCTGGTCACATCAAGCCGGATCATGCATATCCCACCCTCATGAACCTGCTGCCACCCGGACTGAAAGGTGTTGCCTTTGCTGCGCTGACGGCTGCTATTGTGGCTTCTCTTGCCGGGAAGGCCAACAGCATCTCCACTATCTTTTCGCTGGATATTTACAAAAAGTTTTTCCATAAAGATGCCAGTGAGCAGCAACTGGTGCGCGCAGGTAAATGGGCAGTGATCGTTTCCATGCTCATTGCGGCTGTGGTAACCCCGGCCCTGCGATCGCTGGATCAGGCATACCAGTTCATCCAGGAGTATGTAGGATTTATCTCTCCGGGTGTGCTGGCCATCTTCCTGCTGGGCTTTTTCTGGAAGCGCACTACCGCTGCGGCAGCTCTCGCCGGGGCATTGCTTACCATTCCCATTTCAACCATCTTGAAGTTCCTCCCGGTATGGACCAATGGGGCTTTCCCCGATTACCCGTTCCTCGACCGTATGTCTGTCACGTTCGGATTACTGATAGTGGTGATGGTAGTAATGAGCCTGTTGCAGCCTAAATCAGTGGCGCGGCCCACCATTGAGATCGATAAGTCGATGTTCCGTACCACTACCGGCTTTAAGATCGCCGCTATGATTATTATTGGTATCCTTGCTGCCCTGTACACTGTGTTCTGGTAGCAGCCGGTTTATCTGATAAAAATCATGTTTCTCCACATACTGTTTACACCTGCTTTCGTTGAAAAACGAAGATCGTAACACATTACCCCAACTGAACATTTCTTGTACATTGATTGTTAGTCTAATAGAACCGGATATTATTCTGGTACAACCTTTGTAACAGTATGAGTCTTAATACTTTTGTTATATGAGAACGATAGCCATAATATCATCAGTTTTTGCATTGGCCGTATTGGGAACAGGCTGCGTGAGCAATAAGAAATTTGCCGCGCTGCAAACCAGTTATGGTGAATTGCAGAATGAGCACAGAGCATTGGACGGGAAGTATCAGACAGCTCAAAGAGAACTGACAGGCGCTACAAAGCGTGTAAGCAGCCTGGAAGAGCAGATTGCCCAGCAACGGGCCGGTCTCCGGTCGTTACAGGCAGCATTGGATAAATGTCTGAACTCCACGAGCCAGGGCAATGTGAACATCTCCAAGCTGGTTGACGAGATCAATGCCTCCAACAAGTACATACAACATCTGGTAAACACCAAGAACAAGAGCGACTCGCTCAACATGGTGCTGACCAACAACCTGACCCGCTCCCTCAGCCGCGAAGAGCTGCGTGATGTGGACGTACAGGTACTGAAAGGGGTGGTGTATATCTCCCTTTCCGACAAGATGCTGTACAAATCCGGCAGCTACGAGATTTCCCCGGTTGCGGGTGAAACCCTCAGCAAGATTGCCAAGATCATTAAAGACTACCGCGATTATGATGTGTTGATCGAAGGTAACACGGACAACGTGCCCATCAATCAGAAGAACATCCGCAACAACTGGGACCTCAGCGCCCTGCGTGCTTCTTCCGTGGTACAGTCACTGCAAACCACTTATGGTGTAGATCCTAAACGCCTGACCGCTGGCGGCCGTGGTGAGTACAATCCCATTGCTTCCAACGATAGCGACGATGGTAAAGCACGTAACCGCCGTACCCAGATCATTATTACACCGAAGCTCGACCAGTTCATGGAACTGATCGATAAAGCGCCGGAAGGTACTGAAGTTCCTGCCGGTCAACCTGCGCAACCCGCGCAGCCTGCCCAGCAGTAATAAGACTTCGCATAAAAAAAGCCTGTGCGTGATGCACAGGCTTTTTTTATGCGAACTGATTTATAACGGCAACCTGAAGCCAAACACCGGCAGGCTGCCCTGCAGGAAATCCAGCTCTTCCGATCGTTTAAAGCCCATCTTCTCATACATCATCCAGGCAGTTTTCATGGACAGTGTAGAGTGTATAATAACCTGGCGGCGCCCCTGCTCCTGCGCCCTGGAAATACAGGCTTCCACCAGGAGCTTCCCTATGCCCAGCCCTCGGTAATCGTGGTCCACGGCAAGGAGGCGGAAGCCTGCCGCGTCTGTTTCCAGTGTGGCGCTGCCCCCGGAGCCATATTGCTTCATGTCTCCGAAATAGACTACTGCTCCTGCCATCTGTTCCTCTTCATCAAGTGCCAGTATCAAAGAGGCTCCGGGTCGGGAGCTGAGTTCGCCTACATTCACCAGCATGGCATAATAAGCCGGCTGCTCCGAAATGCCGGGGAAGCCTTCGAGCGAAGAATAGACGGATACCATGAGCTGTCCGGCAGCTTTCTCTTCTCCCGGACGGGCATTTCTGACAGTGAAGATTTCTTCTTGCATATCAGGGGTTTAATTTCAATATGCAATTTGCGCTATGTTTTCCGGAATCGGTACAGGGGGCAGACCGGGTGGCTGATTTTGGAACTGAAATGTAAATCCAATATAGCCGGCAATTATCATCCACATCTCCGCTAATAATGGCAAGGCCTTGCTGCACTGGCGGCAAGGCCTTTTTTCATGGTATAGGGATCATAGGCAGGTAATCACAGGATAGCAGCAGGTACGGTGGACTTCGTTTCTTCCAGTTGCCATGCAGCTTCATCCAGCATAGGAGCGAAGTTCTCGTCACGGATGATGCCATTGCGGTACATTTCCCGGTAATAGGTAATGCCCTGCAGGAGGTTGTTGTGAAATCCGTCGAGCTGCTTCGATGTTTTCGCATCGTTGCAGTTTTGCCGTTGTTCAGCAAGATAAGTGATGTAGAGGCGCAGTTCATTGATGAACATGTGCGGCCTGTTGGGTGCTGCGATAACATTAGCACGGCCGTAGATGTGATCTGTCATTTCCTGCAGAGACACTACTTTGCTGAAGAAGGCAATATTAGGACCGGGGCATATTGTAATGGCACGCTGGTTTTTAACGAGTGTGGTATTGTATACATGAGCGGCTGCATTGCTGAGTCCGGTACAGAGGCATTCTTTACTGAAAAGGAGCTTTATCTGAGCATTGTATTCCGCTTCGGGGAGTTGTGCCTTCTGCAGCTGGTCGAGCTTCAGGCGCTGGTATTGGATGGAGGCGGTGCAAATAGGCCGTTCGGTAAATTCTGAATTGAAAGACAGGTGTTTTTCCGTACAAGGGCTGCCCGGTTTACCATCGCGGATACGCTGGAGGCGTTCCGCTTCACCATCCAGCCCTTTGAGGTAGTGGAACCTTACACCCATGGGGGAGTTATTGCTCAGCTCCACATCTTCCGCTTTGGCTTTGCAGAGCTTTTCAAGCGTGGTGTCATCTACCGTGGTAGCTTCCGGAACGAGGAGGAAAGGAGTGCCCCATCCGGTGGCGCTCAGTTGGTAGTATTCCCGGAGCATGGTATGCTCGGTATAGGTGCCGATGCCGCCCTGTGCGGATATTAACATCGCCGGAGGTTCGGCAGGAACATGGGCGCCCCGTTTGGTAAGCGCATCGCTATAGAGCTGGAATAGTTCACTGGTAAGTACATGCTTCCCGGAACGGAACTCTTCGAGGATAGGGCCCATGAGCATACCATCGGTTGCAAAAGCATGCCCGCCACAGTTCAGTCCCGATTCGATCCGGAACTCACTAACCCAAATGCCCTTCTTGGCGAGGAACTTACCCTGGATGAGCGCGGAGCGGTAATCACTCACTTTCACAATCACCTTTTTGCGGAACACGCCATTTTCATCTGCATCAAAGTCGCGGCACTTTTCAAGGTAACTGTATAAGCGGGGGTTCATACCTGCAGAAAATACAATAGAAGAACCTGTAAGATTACTGTTGGCGTAACCACGTAATGCTGCCACAGCATCGGAGCCATCTTCCAGCAAAGCACCATCGGCACCGTAATTATTCTTATCGGTTTTGGTCATGATGTTCACATCAATACTCCCCGGCTGTATCAGGCTGCGGAGCTTCGCTTCTATCGACGATCGGGAGTCTGCATTATTCGCGGATTTAAATTGCAGGTACAGCTGCTTCAGTGTACTTTCTTCCGGCAGCATCTCAAAATATTTAACGATCTCCGACCCCGTTTCGAAAGCCGCCGAACGTAACTTCTCGACCTGCTCCTGCACGATGCGGTTCACCAGGTTAAGGTAATCAGTGATGCGCCGGGCGCGGTAGTCTTCTTCTTTGGTAGAAATCGGTTCGTAAGGCTCGTTGCGCTCCGTGTAGTAATGTTTGCGCATCATCTCGATCAGGCGGTCTTCAATGATGGATATTACTGAGGAAATACCGAAACGGGCCACTTTAACCGGACTGTCGATTGTGTAAGCCAGCCCCATTACGGGGATGTGAAATTGATGCACCATAAAATCGGATTGTTGAAGGAATGCAGCCTCCCGCCTGTATTTGGACGATTGCTGCTGAATGATGTTTGCTTCGGTTTGGCAGTGTAAAGTTATTGAAAAAAGATAAATTAGTCTTTATTTATTTAACTTTGCGGAAAGAAAATAAATGATACAGGTAACGAAGATTTTCCGCTTTGAAACGGCACATGCTTTACATGGTTATAACGGTGCCTGCAGGCATGTTCACGGGCATTCTTATCAGCTGCATGTAACGGTTCGGGCAGCAGCGGAGCCGGAGCGGTATTTCCCGGCTCCGGGCATTTTACTGGACTTCCGGGATCTGAAAGAATTGGTGAACCATGCCGTCATCCGCCGCCTCGATCACCGGCTGGTTGTTTCTCCTGATTTCCTCACTGCACACCCGGCAGTGTCTGAAGAGGAGAATCTGATGGTGATGGAGGCCGAGCCTTCCGCCGAGAACCTGCTTGTTTTCATCCGCAACAGCATCCGTGAAAAGCTGCCGGCTGGTGTTTTACTGGCCCGGCTGCAACTGTTTGAAACTGCGGATTCGTATGCGGAATGGGTTTTATGATTATTTTGCAGTCAAATCGCCCATATTTATGCTTTCTAAATCTGCGGAATATGCGCTCCGGGCTACCATTTACATTGCGTTGAAAGGCTCGGAAGATAATAAGCTCGGGATAGATGAGATCGCTACGGCGATTGATTCCCCACAATATTTCACCGCAAAGATCCTGCAACTGCTGACAAAGAACAACGGTGTGGTAAGTTCTGTACGTGGCCCTAATGGTGGGTTTTACCTGACCGATGCCGCCCGGAAGCTTCCCGTACGCGCAGTGCTGGAAGCAGTAGGGGAAGATGGCATTATCACTAAATGTGTGCTGGGCCTCAAGGAATGCTCAGAATCGAGACCATGCCCCATGCATGAACAATACCGCTATATCAAGGCCCAGCTGCGCCAGATGTTCGAAAAAACCTCCATCCAGGATCTGGCCAACGAATCCGGAAAAGGAAAGATCGTTATCAATAACCGGCAGATAAAAACCAAGTAACGCAGCAGTTACAGGTCTTTCTTCCGGAATATCCGCAATGCCAACAGTAAGGGTACCACTATCCACAACAGCATACATGCCACGGAATAAATACTGCCAGCGGATGATCCCAGGAAATCTTTGAACAGTGCTCCGGAATAACCCATCAGCACCGCCACATCCAGCTGAAGCAGCATCAGGATGCGCGCCAGATCTACCGGGTTCAGGCCTATCATGCCCACCACCGCTTTCTCGATCGGGTAATCACTGAAGGAGAATATAAAGGCCATCATCAGCCCGTCGAACAACAGGGTGAAGAACAGTGACACGATTATGGCTGCCCCAATACCACGGGTCTTATCCCGGGATATGACAAATATCAGCAGGCCAATAGAGGTAAAGATGAAAGTCAGCAACACACCGGTCAGTATCAGTACAAAGGAAGCCCCTATCGGTAATAATACCATCAGCGGCGCACCCACCCCCACTACAAACGCAGCGGAAAGCGATAATGCCATCCCGGCATATTCAGACAGCAGGATGCCTGCGCGCTTCACCGGCTGAGATAACAGCAGCTCGATGAACTCCAGCGAGTTGAAAAAGTAAATAGCGGAAAACAATGTGGTAATCACCGGAACAAACAGTAATGTGATGTTCAGCAGGCTCAGCAAGCCTTTGGCACTGTTCCCGTCCAGCCCCAGCAGGGTGAAAGAAAGAACAGCCAGTACCGCGGTGTACACGAGTATAGACCTGTTTTTCAGCAGATCAAGAAATACATATTTGCTTACTGTCAGCATTTGTCAGAATATTAGCGATGATTTTATTCAGTTTCTTTTCTCCCGTGCGCTCCTGCAGTTCCCCGATGCTTTCGTGGAACATCAGCTTCCCGTCCTGCAGGTAAATGATGTGGCTGGTAAGGCCGTCGAGGTCGCTGAGTACGTGTGAGGTAATCAGCACCAGCTTACCCCGGGCGCATTCCGCGGCGATCTTATCTTTCAGTAACTCATTGGCCACGGGGTCAAGCCCGGCGGTTGGCTCATCGAGGATGTAGATGTCGGGGGAGAAGAGGAATGCAATACAGGCGCTCACCTTCTGGCGCGTACCGCCGGAAAGGGTGCGCATCTTTTTTTGTTTGATCTTATCCAGTCCGAAACTGTGGTACAGCTCTTCATCGTAGTTCGTTTGCTCCTTCCGGATGTCTTTGATCATATGGATCACCTGTTCAATGGTCATATTATCAGGATACCGGCCGATCTGGGGCATATAGCCGATGTTGGCGCGGTAGGCAGGATTATTACGGATGAGCTGGCCGTTGATAGTGATGGTACCTTTTTCGGGGATCACCAGGCCAAGGATGGATTTGATAAGGGTGGTTTTACCTGAGCCGTTCGGGCCAAGGAGTGAAACGGCCTGTCCTTTTTCCAGATGAAGGTCTATTCCGTCAAGCGCTCTGAATTTGCCAAACGATTTGGTAAGATTATCTATCTGGATCATAGTTTCCATTTTTTCATTTTAGGTGTGTCGTCCCGCAGCTGGTCGGGGATGATGGACGGCATTATTTTTTCGGCCTGATCGATGATGTTGGTCAGGAAACTCCGGTAGAGGATCATGGACGTGGGGATCTTTTCCGAAAGGATGGAATAGACGCTTACGGGATGGTAAGGCACATCGCCTGTGCCATCACGGTTAAGGTCGTAACCTTCGTACTTGTCCCAGTAATTGTTGCGGTAAGTGTTCAACATGAGCGTACCGTTGGTAGCCACGTCAAATGAGTTCTCCCGGAAGTTGTTGTTTTCGATGGTGTTGGATTCGCAACTGGCTTGTACACGCATGGCCCAGCCATTGGCAGTAAAGGCGTTGGCGAGGATACGTATCCGGTTGCTGCCTTCCATGAAGATGCCGATGGTATTGTGTGCGAAGCGGTTGAATTCGATCCTGCTGTCGGAGATATCTTTCAGCAGTATACCATAAGACGCATCTCCCCAGTGTTCTTCGAAGATGTTACTGACCATCACCACATGTTTGGAGTACATCACCGCAACGCCTGCCCCATTGTGCTGGAAGGTATTGCGGATGTAGGTATCGTTGTGGGAGAACATGAAGTGCAGACCGTAGCGCACATTGTTGCGGGAGTTGTTGCCTGTGATAACTGACCCGGTCACGAATTCAAAATAGATACCATCGCGATGCCCGGAGATGTTATTGGCGCGGATAAGCAATGAGTCCGACTTCCAGGCATGTACCCCGTTGCCGGATTGCAGCTCATCGGTAGCGGAAGACTTTATCTCGTTATTGGTAATAACGCAGTTTTTGCTGTTCTGCAGATAAATGCCGTAAGTGGTGTTAATGACTCTGCAATTACTGACCGTTACACGGGAAACGTTCTGGAGGCGGATGCCAGCCATGTCTACCATGCTGCTGCGGCCAGTTTGCTGAACGGTGATGCCGGATATACTGACCCTGTCGGCCGCTATGATGAAAAGCTGGTACTTATCTTCCCCGTCGAATACGGGATAGTTTTCCCCGATAATGGTAACGGGTGTGCGCACAACGATATCGTGCTGTTTGTAGGTGCCCGGGGCAATCAGTATCGTATCGCCGGGGCGTGCTCTGTCCAGTACATGCTGCAGGAGGCTGTCTGGCCCGGTGCGGATCACCGTGGCGAAAGCAGCTGCCGGCAGCATGAGGAAGGACAATATGGTGAGGATGCGTATCATGGCAGGGTTTCCCAGGTGAGCAATTCGAGGCCGAGACTATCTTTCAGCGCTGCGGCAGCTTCCGCACCGGCAAATGCCGGGAGGTTACCCGCCATGGGACTTTTAAAATTTTCGTGGTGAAGGAAAACGGCCGTAGCAGCGTTCAACGGCTCGGTTTGTTTACCGGTATAATCGTTCACGAAGAGCATGCTGCCGGGGATCTCCTGTGTGAATGCCCTCAGGCATACGACATCGTCAAACTTGAACACGCGGCCTTTCTGATTTACGATCTCTGCGGAAAAGCGCTTGTCCATAATGGTCATCTTGCAATGTGCACAGGCATCTTTTCCGTAAGCGATGGGTTCGTAACCACGTTTGCAGGAGACTGCTGTGAAGAGTACAAGCACCAGCGCCGTTATATAGATCTTCATAATTTGTATTTTGACGCACGCCGCCATTCGTAGACAGTCATGCCGGTGAGCAATAAAGCCGCCACAATAAAGAACCATCCTCCAAAGTCGGGTTGAGACAGGGCTTCGAAATTCAGCATCTTTTTATAACCGATCAGCGGTGGCTGGTAAGCCATGCCCGGCACTTTGATAGGAGCGGTGGGGTCGAGGTTATGGCCGTAGTCATATTCCCATTTCCAGAAATCGTACATGGATACTGCGGCGATGAGCAGCAGCAGGCCGGTCCACATATAGAAGAGAGACCTGCGGTTGAAGATCAGTACCAGTATTCCCAGCCCGCAGAAGATCCCCAGGGCAATGGGCATGTATACAAATTCTTTGAAATCGTTTTTATGGATGGTTTTCATGCCGATGTAGTGGTTCAGGCCGTTGATGATTTCTACATCACCTTTCACGTCGTTGATCCAGATATTCATGGAAATACCTTCCGGGTATTGCGGTGCTGCGAGATCGATCCGCCACATGGGCACAAACCAGAGCATCAGGATACAGCCGATGGCTACTACTATACTCACTTTTGCGATTGCGCTTAATTTTCTGTTCATATCTGCGGGTAATAAAGAAAGCAGCACGCCCCGTAGGACGTACTGCTTCGGGTGTAGAATCACTTAGCTGCCACCGCCTTGGTGGTATCCTCGCCGCCGGTGTGCCATTTCAGGGGCACATTGCTGCCTTTGGGAGAAACTCTCATGTAGCCCTGCATCTCCTGGTGGAGTGCGGAACAGAAGTCGGTACAGTAGAAGGGATAAATACCGGGTGTTTTGGGAGAGAACTTCAGGGTAGAAGTTTCGCCGGGCATAACCAGCAGTTCCGCTGTAGGAGCATGCTTGATAGCGAACCCGTGCGGGATGTCCCAGTCCTGCTCAAGGTTGGTGATGTGGAAGTATACGTCATCACCCACCTGGATGCCTTCGATATTATCAGGGGTAAGGTGGGAGCGGATGGCCGTCATATACACGTGTACTTCGTTGCCTTTACGTTCCACTTTAGTAGCCTTTTCGCCTGCAGCTACGTAGGGGTGTTTGTTTTTGTTGATGTCAAAGAACTTAACACTCTGGTCTCTAATCTTTTCAGCCGGGATAGCCTGCGCATAGTGCGGCTCACCGATGGTGGGGAAGTCGAGCAGCAGCTGCATCTTGTCTCCGTCAATAGAGTAGAGCTGTGCAGATTGTGCCAGTTCGGGTCCGGTAGGCAGGAAGCGGTCTTTGGTGATTTTGTTGTAAGCCACAACGTATTTGCCATAAGGCTTCTTGGTGTCGCCACCGGGAACCATCAGGTGACCGATGGAGTAGTAGGTGGGAACACGGTCGAGCACTTTCAGGTCTTTCAGGCTCCATTTTACGATCTCGGAAGACACGAAGAAAGAAGTGTATGCATTGCCTTTACCATCGAATTCTGTGTGCAGGGGGCCGAGGCCGGGTTTCTGCACTTCGCCGTGGAGGGCCGCTTCGTACTTGATTACGGGGATACCGTTGTATTCACCCTCAAAGGCTTTGTCTTCGATGGCTTTCACGAATTTCTGGTATGCAAATACCGGGATGAGCGCTGCCAGTTTACCGCTGCCCACGATGTATTCGCCGGAAGGGTCAACATCGCAGCCGTGAGGGGATTTGGGGCAGGGGATGAGGTATACGAAGTCTTTCAGCTCCGTAGGGTCCAGCGTCAGCACTTCTTTGATGATTTCTGAAGTTGCGGAGTGGGTTTCTTCATGGAAGGTATTGCGAACGTACTCGGTGGCCATTTTTTTGGCTTTACCGGCTTTCACATACTCTTCTGCTTTTTTCCAGTTAACTGCAACGATGAAGTCTTTGTCTTTCTGGGAAGCGTTCACCTCCAGCAGGGTGCTGGCCTGTTCGGTGTTGTAGGTGGAGAAGAAGAACCATCCGTGAGACGGGCCTTTACCGGCGCGGCTCAGGTCAAGGTCCATACCGGGGAGGATGATCTGGAAGGATACATCCATTTTACCGGTGTTTTTGTCGATACCGATGAAGGAAGCGGTGCTTTTAAAGTTCTTTTTAAAAGATTCGTTGTCCAGCGGAGATTCCTGGTTGCCTACGGGAATCGCGAAGCGGGTGCCGGCGATCACGTATTCGGTGTTTTCGGTAAGGAAAGGAGAGGAGTGGTTACCGCCACTGTTAGGCAGTTCGATGATCTCCATGGTTTTGAACGCCTTCAGGTCGATGCGGGCTACACGGGGAGAGTTGTTGGCGTTGGCAAAGAGCCAGCGGCCGTCGTGCTCACCGTTTGTCTGGGAAAGGGCAAGGTGGTGCTGGTCATCCCAGGGTACGAAACCGTGAGATGTGTTCAGCATGGCCTTGGTTTCTTCGCTGTAGCCATAACCGTTTTCAGGGTTTACAGAGAACACGGGCAGTACTTTTAACAGTCTGCCGGATGGGATGCCGTACACGGCTACCTGTCCGCTGAAACCACCTGAAACAAAGTTATAAAACTCGTCGTATTTGCCTGGAGCAACGTACGTCCGCGCGGCAGCGTCGCCGCCTACAGCCGATTCGGTGCTCTTCATCTTGCAACTCTGCACGGCGAGCGCAACGGTTGCCGTCAGGAGTAAGTGAGAAATTTTCATACAAAGTGTATTAACGGGATGAATATGCTTAGTTTTTACCATCGATCTTGCGCATGTACTCAAGAACTGCCCTTGCTTCATCGTCTTTCAGATTCTGATTGGGCATCCTAACCATACACAGTTCGAGCATTGCCTGGGCTTCCGGGTCTTTGTCCAGCATTTCGTCCACATTGGTTACGAAGTTCATGATCCATTCGGGAGTTCTGCGGTCGGTAACACCTTTCCAGCCGGGTCCTACCAGCTTTTCCTCAGTCAGTTTGTGGCAGGAGGTACATTTCACTTCGGAAATTTCCTGTCCTTTCTTAGCCATGGCTTCGTCCAGCGGGTGTGTCAGTTCAACATTCTTGAACTTGCCAATGCCTTTAGGATCAACAGCTCTGGCAGGTTTATCTGCAACAAGACTGTTGTCTGCGGGTGTTTCGGATGCCGGCGTCTTTTCATCACCGTTTTTTTCCTGTCCGCCACCGCAACCTGCCACTGCGATAGAAGTGGCCAGGGCGAAAATGAAGAGGTGCCTGAGATTTTTCATGTTGTTTTATTTAGATCAAAGTTCGATTTCAGTGGATTGATCCTTCATGACGACCGTCATGGGTATTGATGACAGTAAACAACAGCGGCTATAAAAGGCGCTGACAATAGCAGCAGCCCGGCTTTTGCGAAGCCGCTGGCGTGGAAATCCCACGTTGGATCTTAAATAATGTGGTGAATGGGGAGATCATCCCGGAATGCAACCTCCATCCATAAATTATCCTGTCTAATGCTGCCTTAAGCCGGACCTAAGGTATTTATGACGAGATTGGATTGCCCATAAGCGTTGGCCTGTACAGGCCGTAGTACGCAGTGAATGATCTCAGTCTATCGATGTAAACCTGTTAGTTATCAGTGCATACAGGCTATTAACGTTCTTTTCAGATACCTCATAATGAAAAATTCTAACGTTAATATTTTATCTATTACAATTCGGATGCCTTTAAGTTCAATGCAAAGCGATTTATTAATAAAAGGAAGTTGCATTAACAGGATACAATCCGGCAGACCAGCGGTAATACTGTTGTTGGCACCTTAGCCTGCGAAGGTGTTTTCCAGTGTTGCCGCTTTAGGGAACAGGATGTTGTTCTCGAGGTGGATGTGAAGGTGAAGGTCATCCTGGAACTCTTTCAGCAGGGCATACGTTACGCGGTAAGTATTGCAGCCTCCGGGAGGTACGGTGTAATCGTCGCTGAGGGCCTGTATCTTCCGGAAACGTTCGCCTTCCTGGTCATGCTCCTGCATCATGGCTGTAATGGGATTGGATACATTAGTGAAAGCAGGGGCGTGCGGTTTGGTGCCATTTTCCTGTGCTACCACCATCTGCCGGATGTAAGGAAACAGGTCAGTCTCCTCTTTTTTCATATGGGAGGTCAGCTCCGCAGCACAACCGTTGAACAAAGAGTAAATCTCAATCAGCTCAGGGTGCGATGAGCCATGCACGTTAGCCAGTTTGTGGAGATATGCCTGCAGAACGGGGATCTGAGAGGCCACATAGCTATGGTGCCTGTCCACGATATGGATCGCCAGCACATCAGGCTGCCAGGTATTAAAATCAGTCCCTTCTTCGGGTTTGGTTTCCAGTACGAATTCCAGTTCACCGGTTACCGTGGAAAGATCGATTTTCTTCTGCGTGCAGGCCTCTTCCACTGTCCTGTTGCCATTGCAGCAGAAATCGATACGGTGTTTCCGGAACACTGCGGCCGTTCTGTAATTGTCGGATACCAGCTGTCCGATAACTGCTTTTTCAAGATTTTCCATGATGTTGTTTTTAGCGTTGTTATAATTAAATACAAGTATATCTTTAATAGAAAGTTGAGAAACACCGCAAAGCTAAGTGATATTTGGTTTAAAAAGGATAAAATAGTCCTTATTTAAGTATGACTTTGCTCAGGCTTCTCAGGTATGGGGGATTAACCACTCTCCAATCTGCATTGCGACATGATTCCGGGGTATGGGAATTGTAAATATGACATACTTGTTAAAAAGAGAAGCCGCCCCGTTACATGAGGCGGCTTTTTAGGATTTGTCAGCAAATCGGCTACTGTCTGTGCCTTTTCTGCGGAACGGTACAATTTCCCGATGCACAGGTACTGACATTCAGCAGTGCCATCAGTGCGAACGCCCCGCCAAAGATCGCAAGGGCCCATTCTTTCATAAGCAAACTGTAAGTAAACATGATCAACCCGACGCCCAGTCTTATGAGCCTGCCGGCGGTCCATTGTGAAAATATCCTTTTCATACTGCAAATATCCGGAACGGGTTTTGGAGATGTGGTGACTTAGGTCACATCTCCCCGGGAAATCCTATATTCGGGATGCATCAACTAAACCTTGCCCCTTGGATACCGTATTCGCTCATTTCTCCCGTTACATCAGCCTAAGCGATACCCTTAAAACGGAACTGGCGGCCGTACTAACGCCCGTGCATTTCAGCAAAGGTGAATTGGTGCTGGATGCAGAAAGAACCTGTACCCGGAGTTATTTCATCCTGCAGGGCATGTTACGGGCATATTTCCTGAAAGACGGGAAAGAGATTACTGATTTCTTTTCGGCGGAGGAAGAATGGTGCAACTCTCCCAAAAGCTTTTACACCCAGCAGCCCGGTGAATATTATCTCGACGCCATTGAGCCTGCCGATGCCATGGCCATTTCTGCCCGCGATCTGGTTTCCCTGTTCGACCGCTTTCCCGAAATGGAACGTTACGCCCGGTTGAGTATGGGTACCGTTTTCGGTCATCTCATGGAAAGGATCGCCTCCCTGCGGTTTACTTCCGCGAAAGAGAAGTATGCGCATTTCCTGCAAACATATGAAGGCATTCATCACCGCATCCCCCTCGGTATGGTGGCATCCTACCTCGGTATTACACAGGAAACCCTGAGCCGGTTAAGGGCAGACAGGTAATTATTTGATCCAGGTCAAATTTTAACCGGTACAGACAGCGCACTTTTACAATCTAAACACACCCTGTTATGATGCGTCTTCTTCTTTTCCCGTTAGCTTTCTTACTGATCCCTTTCTTTGCCTCCGGGCAGGACACGCTCACAGCGCCTAATACCCAGGCCCTCCTTTACCGCGCTGCCTCGCAGCAGCCCTTGCTGGTGGTAGGGCTGGGAGGTTCCGAAGGGGGCAATGCCTGGGCTTCCGGCCGGTGGAAGGCAGTGCGGGAGCAGTTTCTGGAAGAAGGGTATGCTTTTCTCGCTGTAGGATATTTCGGTTGTAAGGGCACCCCTAAGCTGCTGGATAAAATAGCGATCGATGATGTGTATGCAGCCATTGTAGCTGCAAAAGCGAAGCTCGGATTGCAAAATATACGGGTAGCGGTTATTGGCGGCTCCCGCGGGGGCGATCTGGCGCTGCTGCTGGGCAGTTATTATCCGGATATTAATTGCGTGGCAGGGCTTTCAGCCAGCCATGCCGTGTTTCCCGGCCATACACAGGAATTCACCACCTCCTGCTGGACCAAAAGCGGTACAGAACTTCCCTTCATACCGGTCAATGATGCGGCAGTACCTTTCCTCATGCAGCGTAATCTGCGCAAAACCTTCGAGGCCATGATGACGGATACGGCAACAGAACGCCGGTCTCTCATCCCTGTAGAACGTATCCGGGGAGCGGTGTTGCTGATGTCGGCAAAGGGGGATGAAATGATACCGGCAGTGGAAATGGGAACGAAGATGATGGCCAGGATGGAGCATGCAGGATTTGCTTACCCGCACAAACACCTTGTGTATGAAGGCGGGCATGCGGAGCCGATAAAGCATTTCGATGAAGTGAGGGCATTTCTCCGGCAGCATTTCCGTATCGGGACCGAATAATTGCAAAGCGCTGCAAATCTGGATTTTATGCTTTACTTTGTGGCTTTTGTAACTCAAGATGAATATGTACGCTTTTCGATTTCAGCACCCTAAAGCCATGCGTTATCTATGGCTGGTTGTCCTCGCACCGGTTCTGGTGATGTTCCTTTTTATTTGGCTTGCCTGGTCCTCGGCTAGTATCATGATTATTGCCGTGTTATTGACGGTAGCCATTTGTTTCTACTTCCTCTTCACCAGAGGCAAGGCTGCTGATGAAATTACACTGGACAGGAACAGCTTTACTTCCGCCTTTTTCGGCCGGGTTGAGTTTGATGAAATTAAAAGTGTATCCGGCCGCTCACTCTCCATGGAGCCGCCATCTATGCGGATCACCCTGCATTCAGGCCGGAAGCTTACCTGGCGGATCACTATAAAAGGCAGTATTTATAATTCTGTTGCTGATGCGGAAACATTCATGCGTTTTACCAGCGATCTGTCTGCCCGTATGGATGCCTGGACGGCGAAGCACAATAATCAATATCAGCAAGGCTCCCATACGGATGAAGATGTTCCCACTCCGGCGGAGCAACTGCGTAAAGTAGCTACCGGTAACAGTAAAGCCGTGTGGGCGATACCGATAGGACTGGCATTTGCCGTAATAGGACTTTTCAAAACCTGTGGCAAAGAATGGTTTGGTAAAAGAGAACCAGATTTTGCGAAAATGGCGGAGCAGAGCGAATTGCGCTACGAGGATAATATTGAAGCCGCAAAAGCAGTGATGCAGGAGTATCTCAAAACGCAGGGCGCTTACTTTCTTTATACAAATGATACTGCCGCACGTGCTGAGTTATTACCTGATATAGACGATAGTAACCCTACCGGCATCCGTGCTTTTCAACATACAGCTGCAAATAGTGAACTGCAGGCATTCATAGAACATCCGGATTCTTTCGAAATCCGGACCGTAATAGTGGCAGGTGATGAAACGATTAGCCCGATGCGTGAAAGTATTCTTAACCTGAATGACAGTGCAGCCATCAAACTCTTCATCCGTTTCTACGATCCTCAGCAGCGCGTAGTGCCGGCAGGTATGCGGCGTAATGAGGTAACTGATTCTTCCGTACTACCCGTTTTCGACGTATTCACGGCTATCCCTTTGTACGATTCGCTTAACATCCGCGGCCCGGTTTCTGAAACCTTCCCCGGCATGAACATGATGCTGGCGCAGGTACGCCACCGCCCGTCGTTCAGGATATACCTCACTGGCCGGGAGAAAGACGGGATTTCGGAAAGCCTTTTCCGTAAAGTGGTTACCGAACTGAACCGCCAGCTGCATGCCGTGAAGGCAGATACTTCCGGGTTTGTGATCAGAGCCTACAACAGATGACCGCGATGGGTTTTTCGTTATATTGCTGTCATGAATACCGCATTTGAACCAACCATCGCATTTGCCACCACCCATGACCAGCAAGACGGGCTGGCCGGCTTTAAATCCCGATTCCACTTCCCGCAGCATGCAGGAAAAGACGCTATTTATTTTTGCGGAAACTCCCTCGGGCTGCAGCCCCGGACTGTTGCCGCCGCTATTCAGCAGGAGCTGGAAGACTGGCAGAACATGGCTGTGGAAGGATATTTCCGCGCTAAGAATCCCTGGTTATACTATCAATACAATTTCAGTGAAACGCTGGGTGAAATGATGGGTTGCTCACCGGATGAGGTTACCGTCATGAACACCCTCACCGTTAACCTGCATCTTATCCTCCAGAGCTTTTACCGGCCCACCAAAGAGCGTTACCGCATCGTCATGGAAGCCGGTGCTTTTCCTTCCGACCAGTATGCGCTCGAAACACTGGTACGCCTCCATGGCTTTGATCCGGATGATGCCCTTATTGAAGTGAAACCACGCGAAGGAGAGAAGTTGCTGCGGACAGCGGATATTACCGACGTTATAGCACAGCAGGGCAACAGCCTGGCGCTCGTGCTCATGGGAGGTATCAATTACTATACAGGACAATTTTACGATATGCCCGCCATCACTGCGGCGGCACATAAAACAGGTGCTTATGCAGGCTGGGATCTGGCACATGTGGCCGGTAATATTCCACTGCAGCTCCACGACTGGAAAGTGGATTTTGCCGTTTGGTGCTCTTATAAATACCTGAATGGCGGTCCGGGTGCGGCAGGGGGGCTTTTTGTACATGAAAAGCATGGGAACGATCCCGCCTTTCCGCGGCTTGGCGGATGGTGGGGGAATGATGAGAAGACGCGGTTCCGCATGGAGAAAGGTTTTGTACCAAAGGCCGGCGCTGCAGGATGGCAGATCAGCACAGCGCAGGTCTTCAATATGGTTGCGCTCAAAGCTTCACTGGAGATGTTTAAAGAAGCCGGATTAGATGCCCTTCGTAAAAAGAGCCTGCATCTTACCGCTTACCTTGAATACCTGCTGGGGCAAACATCGCTACCCTGTGAGATCATTACTCCCCGCAATCCGGAGGAGCGCGGAGCGCAGTTATCGCTCTTCTTCCCGAAAGATGGCAAAGCCATTCATACCCGCATGATGGAAAGCGGTATCATCTGCGATTACCGTGAGCCGGGCGTTATCCGACTGGCACCGGCGCCTTTATATTGCTCCTATTCCGATGTGCTGCGATTCCACGACGTATTAAAATCTTTAGCATGACCGCTGCAAATAAAAACTGGCTCGCCCTCGGCGATTCCTACACTATTGGAGAAGGTGTTCAGTTGTACGACAGCTTCCCTTACCAAGCCTTGCAACTCCTCCGTGCCGGCGGCATGCAGATCAATGCACCGGAAATAGTTGCCCAAACCGGGTGGACATCCGGGGAGCTGATCCATCATCTCCAACACCGTACCCGTTTGTTGCCCCGGTACGATTTCGTGTCCCTGTTAATCGGCGTCAACAATCAATACCGTGGATTGCCGGAAAGTGAATATGCGGATGAATTTACCATCCTGGCAAATAAAGCCAAAGCGCTGGCGGAGAGAGGGAAGGTTGCCGTGATCAGTATACCGGACTGGGGTGTAACACCTTTTGCCGCGGGGCGCGATACGGCAGTTATCTGCGAACAGATAGACCAGTATAACGGGATCAACCGGGAGATCAGCGGGAAGCTGGGCCTGTCCTATATCAACATCACGGAAACTTACCGCCTCGAAGGAGGCCGGCCGGAAGGTGTGGCCGAAGATAAGCTGCATCCGTCCGCAGGCATTTATGCAGGCTGGGCAGAGAAGCTTGCAGCAGTTTTCGGGAAAGGCTAAAATGCACGTTCACAGGATATTTCACATTACAAAATCCCTGCCCATGCGGCGGGGATTTTGATATAGTGAGAATTATCCTACATTTGCACCCCTGACCCACCGGCAAACACCCGGAAAGGTCATTGTATGCAAATCCCTGTACGAAACAGCCCATTGGGTGCAATACAGGGTTTACTATCTTTATGAAGTACTTTAACCTTTTTTAAAACTGTTTATGCAATTTCTGGATTTTGAAAAGCCGATTGCGGATCTGTACGAACAACTGGAAAAACTGAAGGAAAACGGGGAGAAGTCCGGTGTGGACGTTTCCGCTACCGTTAAGGAGTACGAGCAGAAAATCAACGACACCAAGCAACAGGTCTATAACAATCTTTCCAGCTGGCAGAAAGTACAGCTGAGCCGTCATCCCGAACGCCCATACACACTGGAGTATATCGAGCGTATGACGGATAACTTCGTGGAGATGCATGGCGACCGCAATGTGAAGGATGACAAGGCGATGGTAGGCGGGTTCGCGGAACTGGATGGTGAAACCGTTATGTTCATCGGCCAGCAGAAAGGGATCAATACCAAGATGCGCCAGGTGCGTAATTTCGGTATGGCGAATCCTGAAGGCTACCGTAAGGCGCTGCGCCTGATGAAGCTCGCAGAGCGTTTCAATAAGCCCATCATTACCCTGATCGATACACCCGGTGCATATCCCGGCCTGGAAGCGGAAGAACGTGGCCAGGGCGAAGCCATTGCCCGGAACCTTTTCGAAATGGTGAAGCTTCGCGTACCCGTAATCTGTGTGATTATTGGTGAAGGAGCCTCCGGCGGTGCGTTAGGTATCGGTATCGGCGACCGCATCTTTATGCTGGAAAACAGCTGGTACACCGTTATCTCTCCCGAAAACTGCTCTACCATCCTCTGGAGAAGCTGGAATTTCAAAGAGAAGGCTGCGGAAGAACTGAAGCTGACCTCTGGTTACATGAGCCAGTTTGGACTGGTAGATGGGGTAATCTCTGAACCTGTTGGCGGTGCGCATTCCAACCACGAAGAAATGGCGGAAATACTGAAAAAGCGGTTAAAGGAAACGCTGGCCGAGCTGAAGAAGATTGATCCGGACACGCGTATTGAACAACGGATTGACAAATTCTCCAATATGGGCTTTTTTGAAGAGCGCTAGCCAAAAAACAGGCTGGCCGTATTGCGGGAATCAATTCAATTGACAATCTTTGCATTTTTAAGGCAGCATTGCGGCCATTGACCATTTGATATATGTTACAGGAACAATTAAGGGGCACCGGCGTGGCATTGGTGACGCCCTTTGCCACCAACGAAGCGATTGACTGGAACGCCCTCGAAAGGCTCATCGATCATGTGATTACCGGCGGCGTAGATTATGTTGTAACGCTCGGAACAACCGGCGAAACACCTACGCTTTCTTCCGAAGAGAAGCTGGACCTGATAAAATTCACTTTTGAAAAGGTGAATAAACGGGTGCCGGTAGTAGTAGGAGTAGGGGATTACGATACCCGCGACGTGGTGAAGCGGCTCGAAAGCTGCCCGCTCGACGAAGCGGCCGCCGTACTCAGCGTGGCTCCTTATTACAGCAAACCAACACAGGAAGGCATCTTCCAACACTATAAGGCCATAGCTGCCGCATCTCCCAAACCCATCATTCTGTACAATGTACCCGGCCGCACCGGGCGCAATATGACGGCTGAAACCACACTCCGCCTCGCGCATGAAGTGGAGAATATCGCCGCCATGAAGGAAGCTTCAGGCGATATGGCGCAGTGTATGCAAATCATCCGCGACAAACCGGAAGGTTTCCTCGTAATCAGTGGCGATGATGGTGTAGCCATGCCGCAGATTGCCTGTGGTATGGACGGTGTGATCTCCGTTGCTGCCAACTATTTCGCGAAAGATTTCCCTGCCATGGTGAAAGCCGCCCTTGCAGGCGACTTTGTAACCGCTCGCAGCCTGCATTACCGCATGCTCCAGGGCTTCGATCTCATGTTCGCGGAAAACAACCCCGCCGGCGTCAAAGCGTTCCTGCACGAAGCCGGGATCGTTGAGAATGTATTCCGCCTGCCGGTATTGCCTGTTACAGACGGACTGCAGCAGCTGATCAAATCATATATTTCTTCTTTAAAGTAATAATCCGGTTTTCCGGAAATACCTTAAAGGCTGACATCCTGCAATATGCTGGTTGTCAGCCTTTTTTAATTTATACAGTTTTACATATCCTACTGACATCCTACTGCCATCCTCCATCGAACCTTCATCCATCCTCCATCCATCCTCCATCGGTGTTCAGCAATGGCGCGGGTTTGATGGAGGTTGGATGGAGGATGGATGAAGGTTCGATGGAGGATGGATGGTAGAAAGTTTGTAAAACCTGCTGTCGTCTTTCAGTATTGTTCAGCGGTGGTTCAGGTTGGAGGGTGTTAGGCTGAAGGATGGCTGAAGGATTTTTGAAGCGTAAGTCATTGTTCCTGAATCAAAGAGGGCCATCTCTTTCTGCGAGATGGCCCGGAGGTATAGGGTTTTACAGGTATATGTTGATTAAAAGGCGAAACCTACAGTAAGGCCCAGGCCGCGAACACCGAGGAAGGGCATTTTGATGTCTGCCCTAACACCATCGTTCCTCACATCAGCAGTGATGCTTTTTTCACCTCCGATTTCAATGAGTCCTTCCAGTTCGTTTTTCAACTCCGTACGGTCGGCTTCGTCCAGATCACTGAGGTCGGTGAGCCCTTCCACCTTGCCGGTCATTTTACCGTAGTGAGCGCCGATGATGTAGAGGTCTACCACCACACGTTTGGCGATCATGAATTGTCCGCCGAGGATAAGGCCGCCGCCGATACCGCTGCTTTTACCGGTGAGGGGTACGAGGGTAGTGGTGTTATCAGGTTTCTCGAAATCGTACGGATAATCGTACTTAAAGTTGCTGTAACGGCCATAGAGACCTGCATAAAAGCCCTTTGCACCCGGCCGGCTGCCGGTGTAGATGCGGAACTCGGCAGTGAGGGCGCCGCCGCTCATCTGCAGCTTATCGAGCTGGTTCTGCAGGTCATCGTCTCCGTCTTCCTTCACATAATCCATCACCTTCTCTCCCAGGATGCTCTTTGAAAGGGCGCCTTTGGGCATGTAACGGTAACCCAGCGATGCGGAGATCTTGCGGGTGAGCATGCGCTCATAGGTAAGGCTGTAATTGTTGAGCGCGATGCTGGAGAGGTTGGTTTTCAGAATGTTGCGATACATTCCGGCTTCTTTTTGCCGGGGCTGGTCAACAATGGCGCTGTCGGTTACATTGCTGTACTGCTGTGCAATTGCAGTGGAACCAAGGCACAGGGACAATACGATTAGTGCTGCGTGTTTCATGTTATAGGAAAAATTATTAATTCATAAAGATACCTGCATGAATTTTCACCTGCAATACACCATTTTAGGTATTGACTATATGATTAAATTATATTTTAATGTATTGCTTATCTAGATAATGTAAGTGGTCCCCTCCAGGGCCAGTTCAGTTTGGGGGAACACGGGAATACATTCATCGAGGAAGGGCTGGAGTTCGGTGTATTTGGAAGAAAAATGACCGATCAGCAGCCTTCGGGCACCGGCTTTACCTGCGAGGGTAGCGGCCTGAACGGAGGTGCTGTGGAAGCGGTCGGCCGCGCGCTGGGCCAGATCGTGGAGGTAGGTGGTTTCGTGGTATACCACATCCGCATCCTGCATGTGGGGGATGAGGTCTTCGTCGTAAATGCTGTCGGCACAATACACATATCTCCGGGCGCGGAGGGGTGGGAGGGTTACCCAGTCGTTTCGAACGATGGTACCGTCTTTCCGTTCATAGTCATCCCCATCGGAGAGGCGGGTGAAGAAGGCGGAAGGGATTTCATAAGCGCGGGCCTGTTCCGGGATGATCCGGCGTTTGCGACGTTGTATGCTGAAGGAGAAGCCATAGCAGGGAATGCGGTGGCGGGTAGGGAAGCAGCTTACTTCCATGTCTTTATCGCGCAGGATTACGCCGGCAGATTCGGGTGTGAGGGGGATGAACTGCAGATCGAAACGCAGTGTGGTAGCGGCGTGGGTCAGCTGGAGTTCGATGATTTCCCAGAGTCCGGGAGGGCCGAACAGGGTGAGCGGCTCGGTACGGCCAAGAAGGCTCATGCTGTTGATAAGTCCGATAAGGCCGAAATAATGATCGCCATGGAGGTGGCTGATGAAAATATAGCGGATTTTACCCCGGCGTACTTTGTATCTGGCCAGCTGGGTTTGGGTGCCTTCGCCACAATCGATCAGCATGAGCTGATCGTTGTAGGTGAGCACCTGAGCGGTGGGATGCCGCTCTGGTGTTGGGATGGCCGAGTTATTGCCAAGTATGGTGACCGCAAACATATTCCGAAAATAATGAATTATAAATCGCCAAGGTCCAGCTCGCGTTCGAAGCTTTCCATCATCACCATGTCTATAGCTTCGGCTTCTGTGGGCACGATGTTGAGCATTTCGGGGTATTTGGCGGAGAGTTCGGCTGTTAAAACCTTGTTAAGTCCGGTAACGGCGGCAGACAGGCCATTGTCGTACCGGTGCTGGTACACTGTAAATATGGCTTTTAGTGCTTCGGGACCGGCGGATTGGAGGGAATGCAGGTCCAGTATGAGGTTGAGACCTTCCAGGCCAGGGGTGGCGAGTACTTCTTTTTCAAGGTATGCTGCCATTTTAGCATCCATATTGGCTTCTTCCAGCCTAAAAATCAGTATTTTCTCTTTGGTATCAATTTTGAATTGCATATAGCGGATGTTATCATTCAAAAACATTATAAAAAAAAGGATTCGGCAAAAAGGAAACCCGTCGAAGAACATAACTTGGGAAGTAAAAAATACAATCGTAAACATCCCTCTTCTCGTAGATATATTCAGCACACAAGGCCCTTCAGCGCAAAAGTAAATCTTAACCAATAATGTGCAAGGATAAAAACTAAATCCAATTTAATTTGGTAATATTGTATAAGCATGCCCCCGTAAGGGTTTAACAAAATCAACAAACAATGGATCAGAATTTTTCACCGCAAGTAAAGGAGATCATTACGTTCAGCAGGGAGGAGGCTTTACGCTTGGGTAATGATTTTATCGGTACGGAACACCTGCTACTGGGTATTATTCGTGAGGGTGAGGGAACGGCTGTAAAGATCTTACAGGCGCTGAACGTTGATCTGTATGAGTTACGCAAGGAAGTGGAGTTGGCGATTAAAGACAAGACGGGCAAGAACATTGCGAACATCAACAGTCTACCCCTGACCCGCCAGGCAGAGAAAGTGATCCGGGTAACCGTGCTGGAGGCAAAGGCGCTGAAAAGTCCCACCGTGGAAACTGAGCACCTGATGCTATCCATCCTCAAGAATAAAGAAAACGTTTGTACGCAAATCCTTCAACAATTTGACGTGGACTACGATACTTTTAAAAACGAACTGGGCTTCGTAAAATCTGCAGATCCGAAAGCGGAATTCGATGACCCCGGAGAAGAGGAGTTCGAAGACGAACGCAAAAGCTATGCTTCCAAACAGAAGCAAACTAATACCAAGTCGAAAACTCCCGTTCTCGATAACTTCGGTCGCGACATTACGAAGCTCGCCGAAAGCAACAGCCTCGATCCGATCGTAGGCCGTGAAAAGGAAATTGAACGCGTTTCGCAGATTCTTTCCCGCCGTAAAAAGAACAACCCCATCCTTATCGGTGAGCCGGGTGTTGGTAAAACCGCCATCGTGGAAGGCCTCGCCCTCCGCATCGTACAGCGCAAGGTTTCCCGCGTGCTGTTCGACAAACGAGTGGTTAGCCTCGACCTTGCTGCCCTCGTGGCCGGTACCAAATACCGTGGCCAGTTCGAGGAAAGGATGAAGGCCATCATGAACGAGCTGGAAAAGAACCGTGATGTAATCCTGTTCATCGACGAGATTCACACGATCGTTGGCGCAGGTGGTGCCTCAGGTTCGCTGGACGCTTCCAATATCTTCAAACCAGCCCTCGCAAGAGGTGAGCTTCAATGCATCGGTGCATCTACCCTGGATGAATACCGCATGTACATCGAGAAAGATGGTGCGCTCGACCGCCGGTTCCAGAAGGTAATGGTAGATCCTCCCACCGTGGAAGAAACCATCCAGATCCTCAACAACATCAAACCGCGTTACGAAGAATACCATAACGTATCCTACACCGATGACGCGATCGATGCATGTGTGAAACTCAGCGACCGGTACATGACCGACCGCCTGCTGCCCGACAAAGCCATCGACGTACTCGATGAAGTTGGCGCACGCGTCCACCTTAAAAACATCAATGTTCCGCAAAATATCCTCGACCTGGAAAAACAGATCGAAGACATCAAGCAGGAAAAGAATAAAGTCGTAAAAAGCCAACGCTTCGAAGAGGCTGCAGCACTCCGCGATACCGAAAAGAAACTTGGCGAAGACCTCGAAAAGGCTAAAGCCGTGTGGGAAGAAGAAGTAAAGCACAAGCGCTACCCGATCGACGAAGAGGCAATTGCTGAAGTGGTGAGCATGATGACCGGCATCCCCGTTAAACGGATGGTGCAGGCTGAAAACGAAAAGCTCCGCCGCATGGGCGAAGATCTGAAGTCTGCCGTAGTAGGACAGGCGGAAGCCATCTCCAAGGTAACCAAGGCCATCCAGCGTAACCGCGTAGGCCTGAAAGACCCGAAGAAGCCTATCGGTACCTTCATCTTCCTGGGTCCCACCGGTGTCGGTAAAACCGAGCTGGCTAAAGCCCTTGCCCGGTACATGTTTGATTCGGAAGACGCGCTCATCCGTATCGATATGTCCGAATACATGGAGAAATTCTCTGTAAGCCGCCTGATTGGTGCGCCTCCGGGATATGTTGGATATGAAGAAGGCGGACAGCTCACCGAAAAGGTACGCCGCAAGCCTTATTCCGTGATCCTGCTCGACGAAATCGAGAAAGCGCATCCGGATATCTATAACATCCTCCTGCAGGTACTGGACGACGGTATCCTTACAGACGGTCTGGGACGTAAAGTAGACTTCAAGAACACGCTGATTATCATGACCTCCAACATTGGGGTGCGCCAGTTGAAAGACTTTGGTGCAGGCGTGGGCTTCACTACCGGTAACCGTGTGGTGAATGAGGAAGAGAACACCAAGGCGGTAATTGAAAAAGCCCTCAAACGTACCTTCTCCCCCGAGTTCCTGAACCGTATCGATGATGTGATCATCTTCAACTCTCTCAGCAAGGATGATATCTACACCATTATTGATATCACCATGAAAGGTGTACTGGCCCGTCTGCAGAACCTGGGCTTCAGCCTGGAACTGACCGACGAAGCCAAGGGCTTCCTCGCAGAGAAAGGATACGATCAGCAGTTTGGTGCCCGTCCGCTGCACAGGGCCATCCAGAAATACCTGGAAGATCCCCTGGCGGAAGAGATCCTGAACATGAGCATTCATAATGGAGATATCCTCATCGCAGATCTCGATAAGGAAAACCAGAAACTGGTCTTCTCCCTGAAGAATCCTTCTAAGAGCAAATCAGAGAAATCTGAAGCTTAAAGAGTAAAGAACAAAACAGACTTTATATAAGCTGCCGGCCACAAGCCGGCAGCTTTTTTTATGCTATATACTGAAAATCAATTAGCTATTATTTATTTCCCTCACATTACATATTTAATAAATAAAAAACATTATAGAATAAACGTATTAATCAAAAACTATATGTATGTTTGTACCAGATTAGCAAATTGTCCATTTTAACATGGACCGTATGGTATGTAACAGGACTTGGTTTTTTCAAATTCATCTCTATAAACGTATATTTTATTTAACCTTTTTACCTATGAGAAAGTCGCTACGTATAGCGGGTTTTACGCTCGCATTATTTCTTTCTTACGAAAGTGTGAAAGCACAGGTCAAGATTGGTGGAGATCCGGCAACAGTGAACGCCAACGCCATCCTTGAACTGGAGAGCAACCGCAAGGGCCTTTTACTGCCCCGCCTCGATGCTGCCGGTTTTACCATTCTTAAGAACCGCAATGCCACCCCCGGTATGGTGGTATACCTGCTCAACGGAGCTGATCCGAGAGGAGAAGGCTTCTACGTGAAAACTGCAGTTGGAACCACCGATGCAAACTGGACCAAGATGGCCGGAGACGCTGGTGGAAACGGTCCGTGGAAAATCAATGGTAACGACGGACTGGCTGCTACCGATTGGTTTGGTACTATTGGGAACGTTCCCCTGTCACTTCGTGCCAACAGCAACCCTGTTATGCAGTTCAGTGATGTGAATGGTAACATTACCATCCCCTACGCCAATGTACCTGTAGCGGCAGTAGGAGTGAACGATGTGGTGATGATCGGTGCAGATGGTCTTATTCAAAAGAAGAACCTCTCCCTCACTTCAGTAACCGCACTGAATAGCCTGAAAGGTGATGTGACGCTGACGGTTACGCCGGATAATACTGCACTGGTAGCATCCCTGGTAGCGCCTCCCACGGCTCCTGCGGGAACGCTGGACGTGAAGCTGCCTATTATGGCTGGTGCTGCCGGACAGCAATATGGTTTTATGACCATTGCCGACTGGAATAAACTGCAGACCATTACCTCTGCCACCGGTATTACCATTGGCGACATCGTTGACGGTACTGTAGGTGGTGCAAGAGGTGCCTATATCGAGCGCCTGACCGGTGCCGACGAAGGCAAACTGGTACTTCACCTTGTAGAGGCTTCTGAAACACATGCAGGTATTGTATCTATCGGGAATCAAACTTTCAAAGGCAATAAGACCTTTGCTGATAACCTGGCTGTTACCGGTAATGCCGCAGTTACTGGTAATGCAACCGTTACCGGTACAACCACACTAACTGGCAATGCCACAGTTGAGGCAGCACTGTCATTTGCGAATCCTGTTCCTTACAGCACGGCGGCACCTGCTACCTACCATTTAGCTGTATTGAACCCGAATAACAACTACAACCTTGAAACACTCGAACTGCCTGCACATGGCCTGAAAGGTATCGGCGGTATTAAACTGCCCGGTGTTACAGATCCTGTAATTGCAGAAACCACTACCGGCAACGTAACCTTTGCTACCGGCAAAACAGGTGACGGCTTCAGCATTGTAGCCACACCCAATACGTTGACCTTTAATGTACCGGATGCAAGCGTAACTGCAGGTGGTCTGATCAATACCCTGCCGCAAACAATCAATGGTACTAAAACCATTGATGATACACTGAACATTGGTGGCAGTGCCGTATCTACCTCCAAACTGAACGTTAACGGCTCTATGTCCGTTCCGTTCAAAGCTGCGCCTATTGGTACTTACACGCTGGACGCAAACGATTATATGGTGATCGTTAAATGCGCTACTACCGGAGACGGAAGCGCGCCTGATCCTATCACTGAGATCTTCCTGCCCGCTGCAACTACCGTGAAAAACCGTATCTACCACATCAGAAGGGTAGAGCGTGTAGCCGGTGAGTTTGCCATCATCGCAATTAAAGCAACCGGTGGTGGAACCATCAGTGGCCGTGCTGCGATTGAGATCGGCGAACCCAACTCAACTGTAACTGTAATTTCTGATGGTACCGAATGGCACGCTGTAGCCAGGTCTATCATGTAATAGATATTCGATTGAAAGGAACGGCGGCCACCGTGCTGCCGTTCCTTTATAATCCAATCCTGTCGTTATGAAGTTATCTTTCTCTCTTTGCAGCATTACCGCATCTATCTTCTTCGCCACACTTCTTTCGTGGCACGATGCACAAGCCCAGGCTAAACTCGGTGGTAACCCTGCGGTTACCCGTGGAGATGCCATCCTGGAACTTGAAAGTACCCGCAAGGGCTTATTGCTGCCCCGCGTCACATCTATGGCGCTCACCGCCAAACCTCTCGATACTGCATCGCAGGGGATGATGGTGTACAATCTTACCGAAAACAAAGTTTACATCCGCTCTAACGGTGCATGGAAAGCCATGCGCGACACCGATTCCGATGGTTGGCAGACGACCGGCAATTTATCCATCAACCCCGCTATACATTATTTGGGTACCAACAACGCCCAGCCGCTCATCTTCAAAACCAACGGAACTGAAGCCGCCCGCATCGCGGCCGACCGCAAGATCGGGATCAATACAGCACTGCCCAATTCGCATCTGCATGTAAACGGATCTACCGCTACCAACGTGGTTATTGGCACCGGAAACTTTACAATGGCTGATACCAACAGTGTGGTGATCATGAACAATACCACAGCTGCCAACTTCGTATTAGAGAATCCTGCCACTTACAAAGGGCGTGCGATAGAAGTGGTGGCATATGGTACGGCGAATGTAAATTTCACCGGGTATGCTGTACGCGGACAAAGTGGCGGCTCACCCACATTAGCCATTGCACCGGGCTACAGTATGCGCGTGGTCAGTAATGGTACAGACTGGATCATAACCGGCAAGCAACGAAGTGGATTACCGATGTATTACGCTACCACAACCGGTGCCGGGGAAGGTGAAGTTGTACGTGATTATGATGGTTACTTAAGCCAGGGAAGCGGGGTATTCCAAACCGATGTGCAGGAAGCTCCTACAAACCCCATCCCCAATGAGGGTGCATGGTTCAGTATGATGTTGCAAACAGTAGGCGGTGGATACTTCGGGCAGTTTAACCTGAATGATCATAACGCATACTTCCGTGGTAACTCTATGACCAACCTTCCTGTGGCGGAATGGCAAAAGTTTATCAGTCACCCGGCAACTATTCAATTCGAAGGAGGGATGCTGGGAACGGATAGTTTGAATTTTAACATGACTAATAACCGGAACATTGTGTTCGGTACAAATAATATAACAAGGTTCCGCCTGCATGGCGATGGGAATATCAGCGCGCACGGACCTGTTATTATCGATGGTACGCTTCGAGGGACAAGTACAGCTACTTTTGAGAAGGATGCGGTAGTGAAAGATTCTATGCGGGTGGAAGGGAGGATGCGTATGCAGGGAATGGTAATCGGTAATATAAAAGCTGTTAACTCTGCGTATACCATTCAAGCGAATGATTACACACTTTACAGTCACGCGGCGACCGCGGATTTTACAATTACGCTTACAACCGGGGCAACACAGATTGGCAGGATTATTATTATTAAGGGAAAACGCCCTGGTGTCACCACGAGAAATATAACAATTACTACAAACCTCGGGGCTGGTGGAAGTGTTGATGGGGCCACAAGTATAATCCTCTCTGCGGATCTTCCCGGTCAGTTTTATACTTTACAGCAGATTACTGCCTCACAATGGATTGTAATTGGCAAATAGAAATATTGAACCCATGAAACGTTACCCTACCATCATTGCTTTTCTTCTCCTGCCTTTCCTCTCGAAAGCGCAGCAGGGTGTGTATATCGCACCGGGAGAGCGTTTGCAGGTAAACTCCGAAGAATCCTTTAGTATTTACGGAAATGTGGTAAACAACGGGGCAATTGGTTCAAAACCAAACACGATTATTAATTTCTTCGGCAAATCGTGGAACAATAGTTCAGGGGCTTCCATGCCCGATGAAAGTGCCAACGGACTCACCGGTAAAGGTGGCGTTTTCCGGTTTTCGGGGAACAACCCGCTCTACGGCAGCCAGGGTTCGCAACAGGTGTTCGGCGGCTTTAATGCCGTAAGCAAAATGGGCGCATCTTTTCCCAACATCGATATCAATAATCCGCTGGGGCTGCTTATGTCCGACCTCACGGATCTTAAAATACGCCATACCCTCAATTTCACTACAGGTCACTTATTCCTCAACGGATGGAACCTGGTGGTAGGGAATGGTAATCCCGGACAGATCACGGGTTACAGCGAACAATCCTTCATCATCACAGGTGCTGCCATTGCGGGTGGTTTTCTTTTCCGCGAACAGGTAAAAGGTTCCGACGGGAAAGTGGTATTCCCCATTGGCTCTTCGGTAACCGGTTATGCCCCTTTTCAGGTAGAGTATAACGGTCCGGCTGATGATTTCCGCGCCCGTGTGTTTGACAGTGTATACCAATATGCTATTTCCGGTACGGTGAATAAGCTTGACTTTACGAATAAGACCTGGAACATTGCCCGTGGCCGGACGGATGCTGCGGATACGCGCCTCACCATCCAGCACATGGATATAGACGAAGGCCGTGACTACAGTGCCTGGCGTTCCACTTCTTACGTAACCCGCTTTCTTAACAACACCTGGGATTATGTGGAGCCGGAAGCTTTCCCCACAGCGGGCAACATCACAACAACGGGCACACTGAGAAATGCAACCATGCACGTACGCCGGTTCAATACCGGTATCAGGAATAACGAATACTTTACGAAGGCCTCCGTGTTGTACGGGCCGTATGCACCTGCTGTTTTTATCGTATTTAACGCCTACCGCATCAACGAATCGCTTGTACAGCTGGAGTGGTCGGTTGCGCGTGAACTGAACAATGAGAAATTCATTATCGAGCGGCGCCTCGATAAGGATACGGGCTTCGTGAAAGTGGGAGAGCTGTTTTCCATGGCTCCGGGAGGTAATATTAATACGCGGCTGGATTATAAGTATGTGGACCCTAACAATTACGACGGGTGGAGTTATTACCGCATCCGCGCTGTGTCCCGCAACGGACGCGAAAGCGTAACGGAGATACGGGAAGTACCGCCATTCCTCAAACTGGAAGTATTCCCCAACCCCAACTACGGTACCTTCCAGGTGAGGGTACGGGGTGTACAGTCGAACCTCCTGATGCAGATCGTAAGCTCGGTAGGGCAGGTGATGAACCAGTATACCATTGAAGGGGAGCGTACCATTCATGTGAATAACCTGGCGAAAGGGCAATATGTACTGGTGTTCTACGACCGGTCAACAGGCCGGCTGGTGCGTACCTTTAAGATCATTGTGCTGGACAGGTAACAACAAAATCCTTTGTAAATTCCCGGAATTGAAGCAAATTTGCAGTGTCTGACAAGAACTCCACCTACGCTTAATTAAATACCGGGCATTGAAAAAGATCATCATCACTATAGACGGATATTCTTCCTGCGGGAAAAGCACGCTGGCCAAGCAACTGGCTGCGAAGCTGAACTATCTGTATATAGACAGTGGTGCCATGTACCGTGCCATTACGCTGTATTTTATTCAGCACCGGGTAGACTGGGGAGATTCCTTTCAGGTAAAAACCGCGTTAGACAGCATTCATCTCGAATTTGTTTATAACCAGCTGACGGGGCAGAGCGATATGTATCTCAATGAAGAGAATGTAGAGCCAATGATCCGTGAGATGCTGGTAGCCGAGAAAGTGAGTGAAGTGGCTGCTATCCGTGAGGTACGTACGTTTGCCGTAGCCCAGCAGCAGAAGATGGGAGATGCACGTGGTATTGTGATGGATGGAAGGGATATCGGAACCGTGGTGTTCCCCCATGCAGAACTGAAGATTTTTATGACGGCAGATCCTGCCATACGGGTACAGCGCCGCTTCAAGGAACTGTATGCGAAGAACCCTAATATTACCCTTCATGAGGTGAAGGAAAACCTCGAACTCCGCGATTATATCGACTCCAACCGGGAGGTAAGTCCCCTCCGTAAAGCGGAAGATGCCATCATCCTCGACAACAGCCAACTAACGCTGGACGAGCAGCTCGATCTGGTGAGCCAGTGGGTGGAAGATGCAATCATGGCACATTCGTCCTGATTTTTTTTGTATATCAAAAAAACGTTATTACCTTTAGGGAACTATACTATACCTTATTAGCCTCATCCTCCGAAATTCCTGCATTATTTATTGGTCTTGGCGTAGATTTTCCCAATAGGGAAACATGTGTGTTACATGCTGCCCCGATATTTTTGGACCTGTGACTTATTCCTGGAAAAAAACCTGCTAATTTGTTGCCAGTCAACTTGTTGACACATGTTCCCGGACGCCGCGTTGCGCCGCCGGCAACCTGCCATCTGCAACAATCAGCGGTTTTTGTGATTGTCCAAAGGCTTTGAGCCATATCCGGACTGCATCCAGTTAAAAGACCAATCTTATTAACCGTATAACAATGAATTCTGAAATATATTCCGCACCGCCATGCCCCACCGGCTGGCGAGCTTGCAAACGCAATGTGATCCGGCGGCTTAAACTGCCCCGTTTCATATTTTCAGTAGGTGTATTCGGTTAATAGGAAAGGGGCGAATTCTTTCGCCCCTTCATCATTTAACCCCGGATAACGCCGTTTCACACTTTTATTTTAACTTGTGGAAGCTGTTTGCTCCATTAACGCATGTTTCTAAGAAGGTCCATCTTCCTGCTCTCGCTGCAGTTATTCTTCATGGTATGTGCATCTGCACAGGATTCCGTGCGGGTTTTCCGCACCCTGGATTCCATCCGTGCCCTCCCCAACGATACCGCTAAAGTAATTGCCTACCTGTCCAAATCACGGGCTATGTACCGGTATTTCGATAAAGGAGGGAGAGAGAATCCCTTTCTGCAGGAAGCCCTGGCGCTTTCAGGCCGCCTCCGCTACCCGAAAGGCCTCGCGGAAGCCTATAACGACATCGGCACCTCCCGCCGCAACAAATCCCAGTACATCCTGGCTACAGAATACCACGAGAAAGCGCTCAAAGCGGCCATTGAAAGCAAGAATGAGCACCTAATAGCCGTTTCTCACAACAATGCGGGGGTAGACTACCGCCGCCGGGAAATGCTCGAGAAAGCCTTCGAACACCACTTCCAGGCACTGAAGATCGCGGAGAAGATCAATGAACCCCGCGCCCTCACGGTTGCCATCAATTCCATCGGTAATATTTACCTCTCTGATGCCAAATACGATGCCGCCATCCGGGAATTCACCCGTGCCCTGGAGCTGGAAGAGAAGGGCAATAACCCACTTGGGGTAGCCATTAACCTCGGCAACCTGGGTTATGCCTACGAAGGCCTTAACCAGCTGGACAAGGCCATCGATTACTACGAGCGCTCCCTCGCCGTGAACCAGCAGCTCAACAACCATACGGGAATGGCCATCTGCTATACCTGCCTCGGTACGGCATATCAGAAAAAAGGGAATATGGCGGCTGCCATGATATACCTTCAGAAAGCCCTTGATGCCAACGAGCAGGTGGAGGACAAGGTGCACCTGGCAGAAAACTATATTTCCATCGGCCGGTTACTGAACGAAGAAGGGAAGCTCCCTGAAGCCCGCAAATACATCCAGCAGGCGCTGGACCTCGGTCATAAATGGACCTTCAACTACATCCTCCAGGAAGGCTATAAAGCTATGGCCGACAACTTCAAGCGGTCGGGGGATTTTGAAAAGTCGTTCGATAATACACAACGCTCCCTCCAGTACAAGGATAGTATCCTTGAAGAAAGGACCAGCACGGAGTTTGCCCAGATGAAAGCGCTGCATGAGGTTCACCAGAAAGATAACCAGATCAAAGTGCTGCAGCAGGATCAGGAGATCAACCAGCTGCGCATCCGTCGTAACCTGGCACTGGTCATAGCCCTGGCCGGATTCCTTTTCATGCTCATAGTAGGCGGCTTCTTCTATATCCGCCACCGTAACCTGCAGGCCAACCGGCAAACGCTTCAGCTGGAGCTGCGATCGCTCCGCTCGCAGATGAACCCTCACTTCATTTTCAATTCCCTCAACTCCATCCACCGGTATATCTGGAGCAATAATCAGGAAGAAGCTTCGGACTACCTTACGAAGTTTTCCAAGCTTATGCGGATGATCCTCGATAATAGTCAGCATACCTTTATACCGCTGAATAAGGAACTGGATTCGTTGCGGCTGTACCTCGATCTGGAGGCGCTCCGCTGCAATCACATGTTTGATTATCAAATAATTGTGGATGATGAGATCAACGAAGAAGAGGTGCTTATACCACCCATGATCATCCAGCCGTATGTGGAAAACGCCATCTGGCATGGCCTTGTTCACCGAAAGGAGAAAGGAAAGCTCGATATTACGGTAACCCTTTCCGGAAGGATCCTCGAAGTAACGGTAACCGATAACGGGATAGGGCGGAAGCTGGCGATGGAGATCCGGGAAAAGAAAGACCGGCTGCACAATTCCATGGGTATGAAAGTTACGGAAGGAAGGATAGCCCTGATCCGTAAAATCAATAATACGAAAGACGCCAATGTAGAGATCACCGACCTCCACGGGCCGGAAGGCGAAGCCGCAGGAACGAAAGTACGCATTGTACTGCCGGCAGAGTTTTTATTTTAACAGTAAATATTCCGTCATGAGCGAAATCAGAACCATCATTGTAGACGACGAGCAGCATTGTATCGAAGCATTGCAAACGATGCTGACTAAAAAGTGTCCCGAAGTTGCTGTACTGGCCGGAGTCAAAAGCGTACAGGATGCCCGCCGTATAATCGATGAAATGCACCCCGATCTCGTATTCCTCGATGTGGAAATGCCTCATCAGAACGGGTTTGAACTCCTGAAACAATTCGACCGCATACCATTCGACGTTATTTTTACCACCGCATACGAACAATACGCACTTAAAGCTATCAAGTTTAACGCACTCGATTATTTACTCAAACCTTTTAGTGTACAGGAGCTGCAGGATGCACTCCGCAAATTCCAGGAACGCCGGCAAAACCGCCCGGAGCCTGGCATGGCGCCGCTGGAAATGTTTCTGCAGAATATGAAAACATTGCAGCAGACGAATAAAAAGATTGCGCTGCCAACCATCAACGGACTGGTTTTTATGCCCGTGCAACAGATCGTACGCTGTGAATCTACGGGCAACTACACGAAGATATTTTTCACTGACCGCAAGCAGCTGCTCGTATCCAAGCCATTGAAAGAATTTGAAGAATTACTGACGGATGTAGACTTCTTCCGCGTCCATAACTCCCATCTTATCAACCTCCAGCAGATGGATAGTTATATTCAGGGTGAGGGCGGGTTTGCGCTGATGAGCGATGGTGCACAGGTAGAAGTGTCACGCAGGCGTAAGGCAGACTTCCTCAAAAAGGCCATGCACTTCTAAATACCCCTTTCACCGCTCCGATTTTCACTTTTCAACCGCCACTTATATGGTAATCGATACCGGATATTAATTCCCGGTTGCGGGCATATGCCTGCGATAGTACTTTTGTACCAGCAATTATCACTTGTTTGTTATCTGGCCCCAAAATTAATTTTCTCTGCATTACTAGCGTTTGATTACCCCCAAAGAAAAAAAGCACCGCTGAGCGGTGCTTTTTTCATATCTGAAAGATTGGTAGTCAGTGTAGTTGTCTAATCAAGACCATGCCTTGGCGGTTTCATCTACCACATGCCCCTGTCCATAGAAGCCGGCCAGTTTACGGATAACGCCTTCCACGATAGCATCGGGGCAGGAAGCGCCGCTTGTAAGGAGCAGGGTTATCTTTTCCTGAGCGGGCAGGTAGCCGGTGCTGTGGAGTTCCTGCTGGTGGTGGAAATCGTAATGCAGCAGCTCGTTTTGAGAGATGAGCTTTTCTTCGGACGATATAAAATAGGTGGGAAGCTTTTCTTCACAAAGCTCCACCAGGTGCGAGGTGTTGGAGCTGTTATAACCGCCAACAACAATGGCGAGGTCTGCTGCCTCGTCGAGCATACCGGTAACGGCAGTCTGGTTATCGTTGGTGGCATAGCAAAGCGTATCGCGGGTATCGGCAAAGCGTTCGGCAATACGATCGTCTGGCAGCTGATAATGTTCCTGGATGGCCTGGCGCACATAGTCAGCGATGGCCTGTGTTTCAGATGCGAGCATGGTGGTCTGGTTCACGACACCAACACGCTGGAGGTGTTTGGTAACATCGAAGCCTTCACTATACTGGCCTTTGAACTCTTCGTAAAAACCTTCGGCAGGCAACTGCTCACGGATGTATGCTGCCAGCCGGTGGGTTTGCTCCATATCCTTCACCACAATGGTAGGGGTGTGGGATCGGCTGTGGGAGAAGGTAGCGCGCGTTTCCTCATGCTTTGGCTTACCATGTACGATCACCGTGTATTCCTTGGCGCCGATCTGCTCGGCTTTATTCCATACACGCTCCACGAACGGACAGGTGGTATTGTATTTCAACGGGGCAATCCCCAGTGATTCGAGGTGCGATTCAATTTCCAGTGTGGTGCCGAAGGCCGGGATGATCACAATGTCATCGGCATGCAGCGACTCCCAGGGGATGAGCTGTTTGCCTGAAGTATCCATCAGGAATTGAACCCCGCGGGAAAGGAGGTCGTTATTCACCTGCGGGTTATGGATCATCTCACTCAGCAGGAAAATCCGCTTCCCTTCGTTTTCCTCCACGGTCCGGAAGGCGATCTCGATGGCGTTTTCCACGCCATAGCAAAACCCGAAGTGCCGGGCCAGCAGTATCGTAAGCGGACCAAATTCCAGCCGGGTAGGGGTGAAGTCTTTTTTCATACGGTCCTGCTGCTTTCTTTGCTGTTTAATGGCAGAGATGAGCGGACTGCGGTATATGATGGGTACGTTGAATGTTTTCATGGCTTATACGATACGCAAAGATAGGCATTTCAGGGCGGGAATTACCGCTGTTGCCTGACGTATGGCAGACAATTCCCGCTGGTATGCCGGAGAAAATCTCCCATTGCCGTCTTTTGTACACACCGGGGTATGATTCAGAAGGGAAGGCCTGTATCTTGTTGGGGCTGCTGATAAGTGCATGGGATGAATTGCCCGGAGCCATGGCAGCAGATAAAAATTGGATTTTACGTTTACTGATAAATGATCTGAAGTAAGGTCCCGGTTCTCCGGGGCTTTTTTTATTTCAGGCAGGCCTGCAGGGTTTCCTGCAGCATGCCGAAGCTGATGGGTTTCTGGAGGAAGGCGGTGGCGCCGGCATCCATGAGCAGCTGGCGGGTGGAGTGGTAAGCATCGGCCGTGGCCATGATAACGGGGATGTGTTTGAGGCTGGCTTCTTCCCTTACTTTTTCCAGCACTTCTTTACCGTCCATAACGGGCATGTGGTAGTCGAGGATCATAACATCGGGCGTGACATGTTCGGCCTGGCGGAGTGCCTCCAGTCCGTTCACTGCCATGGATACCCTGCAGCCCATACGGCGCAGGAATTTGGCGAGAAGCAGGTTATTCATGTCATTATCATCTGCAATGAGCACATGGAGGTTCAGGGCTTCGTCTGCCGTTCCGGAGTCGGGCAGGAGGCTGGGCGTGGTGCCGGGCGCGGCGGTAATGAGCGGGAGGGAAACGATGAAGGTGGTGCGTTCGCCCGGACGGTTATCAACATCGATGCTGCCACCCATGGAAAGCGTTTTGGCGCGGGTGATGAACAGGCCGAGTCCGGTACCCTCTACCTGCAGGTTGCCATGGGTTACGAATGGTTCAAACACATGTTCGAGCTGCTCGTCGGTAATTCCCGGACCGGCATTGCTGACCCGTATTTCCCAGCGGTCGCCCGCGCGGCGTACCAGCACGCCCACTTCACTGTTGCGGTCCGCAAACTGAATGGCGTGAGCCAGCAGGTTGCCGGTGATAACGTGCAGTTTGGCGGGGTCTGCGGAAATGAAGGGAGGCATATTTTCCACACTCAGTCTGAGCGACATGCTGCTGTATTGTGCGATCACGGCATGGAGCTGAACGATCTGGGAAAAGAACGGGAATACTTCGATGGAGCATGCCTGTGAGGCATCGTGCCTGCCGGATTCGCTGCGGGCGAGGTGGAGCACGTTGCCAAGGATATTGTCGGCACTGTTACCTGCAGCCAGCAAATGGTCTGTTAAGGCGGCAATGCGCCGGGCATCGGGCTTGAAGGTGAGTTCCCGTTTAATGAGCTGTCCTGCCAGCATAACGGCGTTGAGTGGTGTACGCAGCTCGTGGGTGATCTGGTAGAGGAAGATGCGGCGGAAGTCGCTGCTGCGTACATAATGTTTGCCGGTAAGTACGATAAGGGTAAGCATACCGGCCATGGAACACCAGCGGAAGATGGCCGCTGTTTGAGGGTCCAGGTAAATGAACTGGCCGATATGGAAGTAATGCCCGGCTTCAAGGGCAATGAGAACGGCAACGGCGGTAAGGAGGCAGAAGCGGCGGATGCGGGGTTTATTAAAAATCAGGAAGGTGACGGCGATGAGGAAAACAACCATGAGCTGCAGGAGCAAAACATCTCCCAAAGCGAGCCCGAAATATAGTACTGCGGAACATTGGTTGAAGAAGGTGACGAGTGCGGCGGTGCTATGGCGGTTAGTGTAATTTAAATATAAAGGAAGCGCGGCAATGATGCATTCCGCAAGGGCAGGATATACGATGTAGGGGTTGCCGGTCAGCAAATAAAAGAAGGGACCTAACAGTAGTAAGAGCAGGCTAAGTGCTACACTAAGGCTGTTGACTAACACAACGCTCTGAATGGCGGCTTCATCATGCAGGCCTTTGGTCCCCGTTTTTACAATATTGTTTATCAGTTTGCCGGCCGATCGGACCATCGTCTGAACGGACATGGGACAACGGGATTTTGAGTACCGGAATGTACGCATCTCCCGGGAACTACTGGTTAATGGGATGTTAAGTGGTTACTTTTCGTTGCTGTACTGACGGAGCCACTGTTTTTCTTCGGTGGTAAGGCTATTATATCCTTTTTCCGAAATCTTATCCAGCAGCTGATCGAGCCGGGAGGCATGCGAAGCGTCTGACGGGTTGCGGACCACGCGGAGGGGGGACTTTTTAGGTTTGAAGGTACGGGTGGAGGAGCTTTTATTACGACTGAAGAGGTTATTGAGATTATCGAAGAGTTTCATGAGGGGGGCGCAAAGGTCGGTGCCGGAGGATTTGAGGATACGGATATATCCGAATCCGAAGAGGGCGCCGCCGAAGTGGGCGAGGATGCCGCCGACGTTGCCTTCGGGAACGGTAATAAGGTTAATGACCAGTACGGCGACGGCGAGCCATTTCAGTTTTACATGGCCTACGAGAATGCCGATTTCCATATTGGGCATGAGGGTGGCACTGGCGATGAGGAATGCCATGGTGGCGCCAGAGGCTCCCAGCATGGGGCCGCCGAGGTACGGGGATTGCGGGAAGATGTAATAGGATGCAACGTAGAGCAGTCCCCCGAAGATGCCGGCGAGGAGATAGAGGGGCAGTACGCGGCGGTTGCCCAGTTCTGAACGGAAGAGGTTGCCGAACCAGAAGAAGGTCAGCATATTAAAGAGGATATGGATCCAGTGAATGTGGAAGAACATGTAGGTGATGAGGCCCCAGGGTTTGTACAGCAGGGTATCGTCTACATGCAGGGAAAGGTTATTGACCATGAATCCGAAGGCCGGGTTGGCGAATGGGGTGCCGAAGAATGCAAACAGCCGAAGTACGCTGGCGATGAGGAACACGGCTATGTTAATGATCATCAGATGGTTAACCGTATTTTCCTGTTTCAGCCAGTATTTAATGTCCGCTTTGAATGTAGATCCGTTCATACCGGAAAATTAAGGAAAAAAAATGCTCGCCGGCCTTTCCCACAGCCAATTTTCCATTTTTGGGAAAGAAACGGATAATTGGGTGTTGAATACATAAACCGCTCATTTTCAATAACACTTTTGACCAAATAAAGTTGCCTTAAAGGGGGATTTATCGTATCTTTGCCCCCTTAAAACTTTATATTTTGGAAGAAAACAACATTATTAACGAACAAAACGCTGAGCAACAGGCTCCTGCAGCAACAGCTGTGGCAGAAACAGCGACAAAAAAGGCACCTGTTGTGGAAACCGCCCACGATGATTTTGACTGGAGCGTGGACAAACGTAACGTAACATCTTATTCTGCTGAAGAGAAGGCGAAATACGATGCTACTTATGACGGTACCTTCAAAGTGTTCGACGAGAACAGCCTGCTGATGGGTACTATCGTTGGTATGACCAAAACCGACGTGGTGATCAACATCGGATTCAAATCCGACGGTTTGATCTCCTTCAACGAATTCCGTGACCTTCCCGGCCTGAAAATCGGCGACGAAGTGGAAGTACTGGTAGTTGAGAAAGAAGACCGCGATGGCAACCTGCACCTGAGCCGCAAGCAAGCGCGCATGCAACGTGCATGGGAACGTATCGTGGAAGTTTACAAAACCGGCGAAGTGGTTACCGGTACTGTTACCAGCAAAACCAAAGGCGGCCTGATCGTAGACGTTTACGGTATGGAAACATTCCTGCCGGGTTCTCAGATCGACGTGAAACCTGTTACCGATTACGACCAGTTCGTGGGCAAAACCATGGAATTCAAGGTTGTGAAAGTGAACGAGGCTATCCGCAACGCAGTGGTTTCTCACAAAGCGCTCATCGAATCCGATATCGAGCAGCAGCGTGTTGACATCATCAGCAAACTGGAGAAAGGCCAGGTGCTGGAAGGTACTATCAAGAACATCACCGACTTCGGTGCGTTCATCGACCTGGGCGGTCTGGACGGTCTGCTGTATATCACCGATATCAGCTGGGGCCGCATCAGCCATCCGAGCGAAGTACTCCAGATGGACCAGAAGATCAACGTGGTTGTTCTCGACTTCGACGACGAGAAGAAACGTATCTCCCTGGGTTACAAACAACTGACTCCCCACCCTTGGGATACCCTGCCTGCTACTATCTCCGAAGGAGCCAAAGTAAAAGGCAAAGTGGTAAACATCGAAGATTACGGTGCATTCCTGGAAATCCTCCCCGGTGTGGAAGGCCTGGTACACGTATCCGAGATCTCCTGGGCTTCTACCCCCATCAACGCGAAAGAATTCTTCAAATTGGGCGAAGAATACGAAGCAGTGGTGGTTACCCTCAGCAAAGACGAGCGTAAAATGTCGCTCTCTATCAAACAACTGACCGAAGATCCCTGGTCTACCATCGAAACCAAATTCCCGCTCGACAGCCGTCATAAAGGTATCGTGAAAAACATCACCCCCTATGGCGTATTCGTTGAACTGGAAACCGGCATCGGCGGCATGATCCACATCTCCGACCTCAGCTGGATCAAACGCTTCAACCACCCCTCCGAGTACACGAAAGTGGGCAGCGAGATCGAAGTAGTAATCCTCGGTATCGATAAGGACAACCGTAAGCTCTCCCTCGGTCACAAACAGATCGAAGAAGATCCCTGGAATACTTTCGAAACCATCTTCCCGATCGGTTCTATCCATGAAGGTACCGTAGTGAAGAAAGATGACAAAGGCGCTACCGTGCAGCTGCAATACGGCCTGGAAGCTTACGCTCCCGCCCGTCACCTGCGCACCGAAGATGAAAAACCAATCGCTGTTGAAGACGTGAAAGAATTCCAGATCATCGAATTCGATCGCAACGAAAAACGCATCCTGGTTTCTCATACCAAGGTTTGGGAACAAGTGAAAGCCGAAGAAAAAGATGCTATCATCAAAGAAAAACGTGCTGACGCTGAAAAAACCCGCAAGACTGTGAAAAACATCCAGTCTAAGGTAGAAAAAGCCACCCTGGGTGACCTGGGCGCGCTTGCTGAACTCAGAGAAAAACTGAAACAATCCGAAGGCGGCGAAGAAAAGAAAGCCGAGTAGTAGAATTGTTCTCATAAGATAAAATCCCTCCGGTGTATGCCGGAGGGATTTTTTTATGCCCCCAACCCAACCGGAACTCCCCCTTACCACATTTCCTCATTCCCCGTTTATCAATCCCCCCCCCGTCCACCTTCCATCCCGGATTCCTGTTTTTCCATTTCCATGTTTGTCCACGCTGCATCCCGGCTTCCTGTCCCTGAACTAACATACATGTTCTCTCCAGATCCCGGATTCCTCCATGCTCATTTCTATATCTGTCTTCCTTGATCCCCTGCTTTCGGTCTTTCCACTTCCATGTTTGTCCACACTGCATCCCGGCTTCCTGTCTCCGAACTAACATACCTGTCCTCACTATACTGCAGATTCCTGCCTTCTCACCTCCCTCCATAGCTGTCTTTCCTAACCCACAGATTCCCGTCCCTCTACATCTATACCCGTCCTCACTACCCGGTTCCACACATCCCTGCCCTTCCTCCACAAACCCCGGATTCCCGGATGCCCCGTGATTACAACAGGGTAGAATTATGTATATAGTAAGTATACAAGTACGTATAGCCGTATATAAACCGTAGTTAACCCGGGGATAAGCCGTAGATAAGCCGCCTCTATATAGGGGCGGCTTATGGGCGGGATATGGGCGGCTTATAGGCGGCTTAAGGGCGGCTTATCTCTTCTTTATATGCAGGTTAAATTTGCTTTAGCCCTGCTTTTACGCGGTAGAAACAAAGCTTACTGATGTCACTAAAATCTTGACAAACGGGAAGGGATGCTGATAACAATTCCTACGCTGGGAGAGGAGAATTAGGATGAGACCCTGAGCCTGTAATCTTCAGGACAAGACTTTTTACCCCAGAGGGGCCTCTTCTGCGGAGTACAGCCTGCGGCTTTAGTTCAGCCTGATAGCATACCCCACCAAATGAGTTTAAAACAAGGAAGTGACCTATGCAGGCCTGCATTTTATAATAGGGGAGTCCTCCAATCAGAAAGTAGGCCAGCGTACGTAGCACTGCGTGTAAATTGCAGGATGTGATGACAATAGCAAAATACTGTAAGGATTACTTACCAAAAGATGGTTTGCGTTGCATTCCGGACCGTAATCTTCCTTAAACAGGATTGCACTAATCCCGGGTACTGCAGTTTTCTCCAGCCCTGAAACCCACTGCCAACAGCCATTTTAACTTATCTATATGCCCTATAACTAAAATTTATTAGGTTTTTCTTAACACATCAAATACCTTCGCACTCTATTTAGTCTATAAAATTAATAGGGTAAAACCATGTCAAATTTGTACAAGCTTACCCTGCTTATGCTGCTAACAAGCCTAACTACATTTGCACAAAGCAGGAAGATCTCCGGAAAAGTGAGTTCCGGTGATGGCCAGCCCCTCCCCGGGGTAACCGTTTTTATCGCTGGTACCTCCTCCGGTACCATGTCGGTTTCCGACGGTACTTACAGCTTTTCTATCCCCGATACCGCCACCGCAGTATCGTTCCGCCTCATCGGTATGGAAACGGTGGTATTGCCGATAGATGGCAGAAGCGTTATCAACGCCATACTGCACACGGCCGATAAGCAGCTCCAGGAAGTAGTGGTAACCGCATTGGGTATATCTCGCGCCAAAAAAGCCCTCGGATATTCCGTTCAGGAAGTGAAGAGCGCAGAGCTGCAAACCCGTCCAACCAACGCAATAGGCGCCCTTTCCGGTAAAGTAGCCGGTCTGCAGGTGATCTCCGTTGGCGGTAACATGGGTGGCTCCAACCGTGTTCTGCTCCGTGGTATCAACTCCATCTCCGGTAATAACCAGCCCCTCTTCGTGATCGACGGTATCACCATCGATAACTCGGATATGAACACCCGCACCACCGCACAGGGCTCTGCCGGTAAAGACGTGGGCAACACCATCCAGGATCTTAACCCGGATGATATTGAGTCTGTAAACGTGCTGAAAGGTCCGGCTGCGGCAGCCCTCTACGGCACCCGCGCAGCCAACGGTGTTATCGTTATCACCACCAGGAAAGGTAAAGAAGGCAAGGGCCTCGATGTTGCCATCAACTCCGGCGTTGAGCTGGAGCGTGTGGTACGCCTCCCCGAACGCCAGAAGCTCTACGGTGGTGGTAAAGCCAACACTTTCCAGACAGCCACCATCAACGGCAAAACCTATAACCTGGTGGATTACGGTATGGACGAAAGCTGGGGTCCAAAACTCGACGGCACTCCCGTACTGCACTGGTATAACCTCGATCCTGAGTTTCAGGCCGATTACCTGAACCCCGAACCCTGGGTATATCCCAAGCATGATGCTACCGACTTCTTCCGCACCGGCATTGCCACCACCAACAACGTGGCCGTGAGCGGCGGTAACGATAAGCAGACATTCCGCCTGTCGTATACCAACAAGATCGTGCGTGGTACTGCTCCCAATTCAAAACTCCATCGTAACACCATCAATTTCTCCGGTTCCAACCGCTTCGGGAAATTCCTCGCAACGGGCAACTTCAATTATGTGAAGAACCAGAGCACAGGACGGCCGTGGACCGGTGCCACCAACCGCGGCATTATGCTGGAAGCTTTCCAGTGGGGCCAGGTACAGGTAGATTATGATAAGCTCCGCGACTACAAACGTGCCGATGGTACTCCCCGTGCATGGAACCGTAACAGCTGGGAAAACACCTCTGCAGGGCGTGCCACTAAATACATTGATAACCCCTTCTGGTCGGCCAACGAAAGCTATCTCGAAGAGAACCGCGACCGCTTTTACGGTAACGTGGGCCTGAACTACGAAGTGAACAGCTGGCTGAACCTCAGCTCTAAAGTAAATGCTGACCTGTATGGTTACGATTACCAGGACCGCATCGCCGTGTATTCCCGCTCACAGAGCAATTACATCGAGTACAACAATAAATTCAGCGAGTTCAACTACGAGTTCCTCGCCAATGCCAATAAACGCTGGAATGATCTGTCGCTTTCTGCTTACGCTGGTGGTAACATCATGAACCAGAAGCGTACTATTTCCAACGCTACCACACAGGGCGGCCTTATCATCCCCTTGTATTATAACCTCAAGAATGCGAACAGCGTATTGATTGAATCGAACCGATATCAGAAAAGCATTTACTCGCTTTTCGGGAGCGTGTCACTGGGTTATAAGAACTTCCTTTTCCTTGATGGTACCGTGCGTAACGACTGGAGTTCTACATTGCCGCTGGATAAAAACTCCTTCGCGTATCCTTCCGTATCATCCAGCTTCATCATCAGTGAGCTGAACGGTATTAAGAATGCATCCTGGCTGGATCTGTTGAAGGTTCGCCTCAGCTGGGCGCAGGTGGGTAACGATACAGACCCTTACCAGTTACAGCAGGTGTATGAAGCGGTGCAGTCGTTTAACGGCAACCCCGGATATAAACTCCCCGCCGTACTGGCCAACAGCCGCCTGAAACCGGAGATTACTTCCTCACTGGAAGCCGGTGTGAGCTTCAGGATACTGAAAAACAGGTTAGGGCTTGACTTTACGGCCTATACCAACGACAGCCGTAACCAGATCATCAACATCCCCACATCTACCGCATTCGGATATGACAGTAAGTTCATTAACGCCGGTAAGATTAATAACAAGGGACTTGAAGTAACGCTGACAGGCGTACCGGTTAAAACGGCACATTTCAATTGGGATGTGAGCCTGAACTGGTCTACCAACAGAAACGAAGTGGTGGAGCTTACAGAAGGCGTTACCAGTTTCCCTATCAACGATGCCAACAGTCTTATTGCACTGGTAGCCCGTGAAGGAGAATCTTTCGGTCAGCTGATGGGTTATGACTTCGTGTATGATGCGCAGGGCAATAAAGTGATTGGAGCCAACGGTGGTTACCTGCGTACAGAGCAGATGCGCCCCCTTGGCAGCGTGCTTCCCAAATGGCAGTTTGGTATCGGAAATCATTTCACGTACAAACGCTTTGATGCAGGCTTCCTGATCGACGGGCGCGTAGGTGGCAAAGTGTTCTCTCAAACTTACAGCGTAGGTGTACGTACCGGTGTGCTGAAAGAATCTGCAGAGAACGGTATCCGTGAAAACGGGCTTGTCCTTGATGGAGTGAATGGTAACGTTACTTTCAATGCCGACGGCAGCTACACGGTTTCCAATACCAAAACCAACACTACCCGTATTTCCGCAGAGAACTGGGCGCTGGGGTATTCCAACGGTCCTACCACGCAAAGCATCTTCGATGCTACATATGTGAAGCTCCGTGAGATCACTGCAGGGTATACCATTCCTTTCCACAATAAAACAATACAGCAGGTGCGTGTATCCGGCTACGGCCGTAACCTCTGGAACATTTACCAGCAGAACCGCAGTGTGGATCCCGAGCTTACGAGCAGCAGCGGAAACATTCAGGGCATCGAAGGGGGCAACATCCCCGTGCCGGCCACTTTTGGCGTAAACGTACAGGTGAAATTCTGATAAACCGACATGAACATGAAACAACTTACTTTGCTGAAATATACATTCGCCGCCATTGCCGCCCTTTTGCTGGCAGCCTGCAGCGACGACAAGTTCAGGGATATCAATACCGATCCCAACCGTCCGGCCGATGTGCCCACGACAACTATTATTTCCGTTGCACAGAAGCAGCTGGTAGACGCACTCCGCGGCTCCAATGCCAACTTCCGTGGCAGCATGCTGTTTGCACAGTACTTTTCCCAGAACCAGTACACGAACGAATCGCGATACGATATCGGGCGTACCAATGCAGACGGTGTCTGGGATAATACCTACAAGGCCCTGAACAACCTCGAGCAGATCATCAGGCTCAACACTGATCCTTTGACGAAAGACAAAGTATCCGGAACGGTAGGGCCGAACGAGAACCAGATCGCTATTGCGCGTATCCTGAAATCGTTCGCTTTCCTTTCGCTGACCGATGTGTTCGGGGATATTCCTTACAGCTCCTATGGTAATGCCGATCCGGATTTCCAGGCGCTGAAGATCAATCCTGAGATCCTGAAACCAAAATACGCATCGCAGGAAAAGATCTACCAGGATATCCTGAAAGAGTTGAAGGAAGCGGCCGCACAGCTGACTACTGCTAACACTTTCGCAGCCTATGACGGTATTTACAAAGGCAATACAGCACTCTGGAAGAAGTTCGCCAACTCACTGCGCGTCCGTGTGGCAGTACGTATCCGTGCCAAGCTTCCCCAGGTGGCAGAAGCACATATTCAGGAAGCAATAGCCGGCGGACTGATCACTACCAATGCAGAAAACGCCACCCTGAAATATGAGAACAAATCGCCCAATGAGGCACCCCTGTTCCGTATCACGGTTACAGAGAACCGCCGCGACTTTTCCGTATCGCACATCCTGATCAATGTACTGAAAGGACAGGTGGGACCGTTTACCGCAGCCGATCCCCGTTTACCGGTGTATGCCCGGGTAAATAACAAAGGTGAGTACCGTGGCCAGCCATATGGACTGCTGCCGTCGGTAGCCAGTATCCTGAAGGCGGAAGATATCAGCTTGCCGGGCACTTTGGTGAACGCAGCCGATTATACAGAAGTACTGATTGAGCTGGCGGAAGTGAATTTCCTGCTGAGTGAGGTTCGTAACTGGAGCCAGGCGGATTATGTGGCAGGTGTGCGTGCTTCCCTTGAAAAATGGGGCGTAACAGGCGCTGCGGCAGACACGTATGTGAATGCATTGCCCGCAGCCAGTCAGGCCAACGTATTATCGCAGAAGTACCTGGCGCTGTATATGCAGGGCATTGAGGCATGGTCTGAGATCCGTCGTACAGGCTACCCCGCATGGCTGGTGAAGCCCGGTGATGTGGTTTGGGCCGATGTACCCAGCGGTGAGGCGGATGCTTCCAAATTCGTTCCCCTCGTGGGAACAGGTATCCCGGCCCGGTTGTATTACCCGCAGAAAGAGCAGGCCGTGAACCTGGAAAACTACCGTGCAGCTATTGGGGCACAGGGTGGAGACAACCTGGCTACGAAAATTTGGTGGAATAAATAAAACCAGCCATAATTACTTTAAGATGGAGAAAGGCATCCCGGAAGGGGTGCCTTTCTTTTGTTTGTATATCCCGGCAATCGGACCGGGGATTGTCATGCAATTGTTGAGTCGTTGTTTTTCCCGATTGCGTAAATAGAATTCCCATTTCGAGACGGAGGGCCGGCGATCATGTGCCAACTTTGCGGCGGATTGGAGCACCGGTACAGGTCTTTTTTGTTCTCCAAACTGGCTTAATACTGCCGGTGTTTCTTTCCACCAATATTGCCTTATTAATCAAAGACGATGAAACAATTTTTCTATTTAATTATACTGATGATCGGCTTCGCCAACGCGGCACAGGCTGAAGAGCTGGCACCCGGAGATATCACCGGTGTTGTGTATACCAACGATGGTCAGCCGGCTCCTATGGTGACGGTGTTGCTCAAAGGCAAGAACCGTGGTGATATGACCAATGAGAAAGGAGAATTCACCATCCGCCGTGTGCAGGCAGGAAATTATACCTTACAGGTTTCCCTCTTAGGATTCGAAACTTCCGAACAAACGGTTACCGTGGTTGCCAGTCAGACGGCAGACGTGAAGATAGATCTGAAATTATCCAATACCCAGCTTAGCGAAGTAATCGTAAAAGGTATTCAGCTGAAAGGCAAGCGTGAAAGCGATCAGATCGCCCGTTTGCCTATCAGGAACCTGGAAAACCCGCAGGTATATAACACCGTGGGCCTTGAGCTGATGAAAGAGCAGGTAGTTACCAATTTCGATGATGCGCTCCGTAATGCTCCCGGTGTAAGCAGGCTGTGGACTTCCACCGGCCGTCCGAACGATGGTGCGGGATATTTCACCATGCGCGGCTTTGCCGTGCAGCCTTCCATGATCAATGGTATTGCAGGTATTTCCAACGGTTCCATTGATCCGGCTAACATTGAACATATAGAAACTATTAAAGGTCCATCGGGTACGCTCTTCGGCAGCAGCCTTATCTCTTTCGGCGGACTGATCAATATCGTAACCAAAAAACCTTATGATCACTTTGGTGGTGAGATATCTTATACCGGGGGCAGCTATGATCTGCACCGTATTACTGCAGATATTAATTCCCCGCTCAATGCCAGCAAGTCCATCCTGTTCCGGTTGAATGCAGCATATCATCATGAAAATTCTTTCCAGGATGCAGGTTTCCGCAAGTCTGTATTTGTGGCTCCCAGTTTCACTTTCAATTTGAGTGACAGGCTCAGCATCGATCTGAACGCGGAGATTTACAATGGCGAAGCCACCAACCCGCTGATGGTGTTCCTGAACAGATCGCGCCAGCTGAAATTCCGTACACCGGACGAACTGGGGATCGATTTCAACCGTTCCTTCACCAGCAACGATATTTCTTACCATACGCCCACTAACAACTTTTACGGTCAGGTGAAGTACAAACTGTCCAACAAATGGACATCGCAGACCAACCTGTCTTACAGCCACCGTAAAAGTGATGGTTATTACCAGTACGTGATGTTCCTGGATCAGGGTGTCACCAAACCGAACGATACACTCTTCAGTCGTTTTGTATATACTCAGAACTCGACCACAGAGGCAACCGGTATCCAGCAGAACTTCATAGGTGATTTTAAGATCGGCTCCATGCGTAACCGCGTAGTGTTCGGTCTCGACTTCCTCAGTATTCAATCCAGCGCCGACAACTCCCCTTATAACCGCTTCGATTCTGTATCCTCCGTGAATGTGAACGATCCCCGTTATTACGCACTGAACCGCGAAGCGGTAGATGCCAGTCTTGCTAAACTGACCACCGGCTTCACCCGTAACAAGCAATCACAATACACTTATAGCGCTTATGTATCCGATGTGCTGAACATCACCGATAAGTTCCTTGCCATGGCCAGTGTTCGTGTGGATTACTTTGACAGCAAGGGTACACTTGATTTCATCACCAACAAAAGAACCGGCGACTATACTCAGCTGGCAGTTTCTCCCAAGTTCGGTCTCGTATACCAGATCGTAAAAGATCAGGTGAGCGTATTCGCTAACTATATGAATGGTTTTAAGAACGTATCGCCCGTTACACAACCGCTGCCTGAGCTGGATGGCAACTTCAAACCGCAGCAGGCCAACCAGTACGAAGGCGGTGTGAAACTGAACATGCTGAAGAATAAACTCAACTTCACACTCAGCTATTATGATCTGAAAGTAAACAACCTGAGTTTGCCTGCCTCGATTACCAAAGAAGGCGTAACCTATAACTATAATGTACAGGAGGGAACCCAGCGCAGCCGCGGTATCGAGGCCGACCTGAATACATCACCTGTACAAGGTCTGAATGTCATCTTCGGATACGGTTATAACAACAGCAAGCTGGTGAAAGCGAACACATTCACCGTAGGCCGCAGGCCGGTAAGTGCGGGTCCTGAGCACCTGGTTAACTTCTGGGCCAGCTATTCCCTGCAGGGAGGTATACTGAAAGGACTGGGTTTCGGTGCGGGTGGTAACTATGCCAGTGAGAACGTGATCACTAATGATTCCCATACAGGCATCTTCACGCTGCCGTCTTACACCGTGTTCAATGCATCGGCGTTTTACACCTGGAAAGCATTCAGGCTTGCATTGAAAGTAGATAACATTGCCGACAAAGAATATTTCGGCGGCTGGACGACCGTAGAGAAACAAATGCCCCGCCGCGTATCGGGCAACCTTACTTACAGGTTCTGATTACGATATTCCGATAACAACAAAGGGCACCTCTTGGAGAGGTGCCCTTTGTTGTTTAACCCATGTTGATATCCATTTTCTCATTGTGAGAAGGTATATATTCCGGGTTTGAAAATGAACAGTTTGAACAGGCAAAAACAGGCATCAGGAAATTTTTTCAGTTTGGATTTTATTTAGATTGCCGGCATAAAATCAATAAAATGTTTACTGAAATTATTGAACCACTACAATACCGGCCGGGGCCGGCAGCGCTCAGGCGAAGATTAACAAATCTGCTGCACCGGATTAAAATCGAGCTATTTGGTGCAGAAGCACTTGAACCGGGTTATCTGATGGGCAAAGATGTAAGAGCGTTGAACACACAGCTGGTGGAAGGGCTGATTTATAAGATGCTTTCCCAGCGGGATTCGTTAATAGAAACCGTATTTCAGCCTGAGCCGGGGAAACTGAATTTTTACGTTTTGTTAAAAATACACAATCACGATACAGCGATTCAATTATGCAGGATATTGGGTGATTATGAAATGCTCGAAATAGCAGAGCGTTATCCTGTATGGTTTGATTTTATACCGCATCATACCAAGGATTATTATTTAGCGAAGAACTTACCAATTTTTTATAAGAAAAGAAATGCAGCAACATATAAGACAAGCAAGGCACAACCTGCGCATGTATCATGAACTATGCACACAGTACCCTGATGAATTCCATGACTGGAAAGTAACATTGTTGTTTTACACGGCTTTACATTGGGTGAGGGCACTTGCCAATAAGCGAAGGATCAAAATTGGGGAATCACATGCCGAGATAGCCCGTAACTGCAACCCCAAATACCCGGGTGCAATGCCTATTTCCTGTAAAGCCTGGGATGAATATCATAATCTGAATATGAGAAGCCAAACTGCACGATATGAAGGTATCGTGAATGAGAAGGAATTTAATAATTTTCATAAGGATATGCATTCGCGTAGCATATCCGGGATAGACTACCTCCGCAAGTATATCCAGGGGCGGGGTATCGAACTCTGATACTTCCCACCGTTTCTTATCCAAACTTTATGATACTACATGGAGAGTTTCTCCAGTTCCGCTTCTCCAAATGAGAGAAGGGAGGGGAGCTGCATATCTGCCAGTACGAAGCGTGGCTCGGTGCGTTTATGCGCTTCGGGAACTACCACTACTTTCATGCGTGCAGCTTTGGCGGCCGTCATTCCCGTTACGGAATCCTCGAATGCGAGGCAATTGAGCGGATGGGTATTGAGTTCCGCGGCGCAGGCGAGGTATACTGCCGGGTGGGGTTTGCCATAAGCTTCGAACTCTGCGGAGGTTACCGCATCGAAGTAATCGCGGATGTGCAGATGATCCAGTACGGACTGGATGAGGCGCATGGGAGACGAAGAAGCAAGTCCTACACGGTAGTTGCGGGAGCGGAAGAAATCGAGGATATATTCCAGACCTTCCATAGCCTGACCCTGACGGAGGATTTTAGCGGTAACACTTTCGATGATCTCATCACTTACCTGCTCAGGACTTTTGGCGTCCCAGCCAAAGTAATCATGCCAGTAGCTGACAACTTCGCGGGTACGAAGGCCTGTGGTAAGGTGGGTAAGCTCGGGAGAAAGGGTGACGCCTACTGTGGAAAAGACTTCCCGCATCGCAACACCCCAGAGAGGTTCGGAATCAATAAGGAGTCCGTCCATGTCAAAAATCGCCGTCTGGATCATAAATAATGTCTCTTTTTGCGCCGCAAAGGTACGCGGTTTTTAGTGAATAGGGGAGGGGATTGGGGTGTTTGAATGGGAATTGCTGTGTATTGTATTGACAATGATTGAATTAGCACATTGAGGTTTGTCCAGCAAAGGGGACTGGTAAGCGGAATGTAGTTCTCGTTATCGGGGACCTTATTCGTTGGTATTCAATTATGCTCATTAGATTGAATTAGCATATTGAGGTTTATCGAACAAAGGGACTGGTAAGCAGCATTTAGTTGCCGCTATTGGGGGGGCCTTATTCGTTGGCATTCAATCATGCTCAGTTGATTGAAATAGTGGATGAATCAACAGTCTGTTGGCAAGACTTCAAATGGAAGTCTGGTTGAATTGAGGCTGAGGAGAGCACTGCTGAATTGAATTATTATTTCTGGAAGCTATTTCCGGATAGTTTATAAAGTAGAAATAGGCCATCGAATTAATGTATGTATCTGAAAATCAATTCACTCATGCCGAAGTGGTAGCAGTAATGCCCGTTGTTCAATGCAGCCTTGTAAGTATAAAGCGGTGATAGCAGGTGGAATTTCGGAATAAGTGGTTGTTTTAGGATGAGGGGGCAATAGCTAATTGCAGGCAGTCGTATGCTCCGGATCAGTTTTGGGAAGCCGGAGAGGCGTTGGTGCGGCTCCCGGTTTATCTCTAATCAACGTGAATCTACGGCTATTCAGCACCATTACCGCTGGCAGGCTGCAGGGGCAGGGCCTTATACCTCATAAAAAATAGTTATGACCCATAACCGGGGGATCATGGCTCCTGAAGCTGCTGCTGAGCGCAATCCCGCCCTGGCAGCGTGCGACGCAACGGTTGCCTGGCCAGCGGACCACCCCTGACCTCCCCACCATTTAGATATTTTCTAATAACACCCTGCCTTTTTTATGAAAAAAAGTTTTGCGTTATGGGGGTGGACGGCTACCTTTGTATTACTCTACAAATTCTATAGGAATATGGGTTATGAATTAACAAAGGTGATGATGCATATGTGCGGGTGCTGTTGGGGGAACTCAACAGACTAGGGCGGAGCGCTTACATAGGAAATATCTGTTTACAGACACATACTACAAGCCTCCTATGTTCAGGGGGCTTTTGTTTTTCCGGCACAGCGCCGCCAATGTTATGAATACCATTTTATCACGCGCAACTCTTTAAACATGCAAAGTTTCAGAACCGAACTGGAAAATCCGATCGTAGAAAAGGACATCATTGAGCTGGAGCAGAAGATCAGACTCTACCGCGAAGGCAAAATGACGGACGAGAAATTCCGCTCCCTCCGCCTGGCCCGTGGCGTATATGGTCAGCGCCAGCAAGGAGTACAGATGGTCCGTATTAAACTCCCGTACGGTAAAATGACGCTCCAGCAATGGAAACGCATTTCCGATATCTCCGACGAATATTCCACCGGTAACCTGCACCTTACCACCCGGCAGGACATCCAGATACACTTTGTGTCGCTGGACCGTACCCCTGAACTGTGGGCTAAACTGGAGCTGGATGATATTACCCTCCGTGAAGCATGTGGTAATACAGTTCGTAACATCACTGCCTCTGATACTGCAGGCATCGACCCTAATGAACCGTTCGATGTAACACCTTACGCCGATGCGGCATTCCGTTACTTCCTCCGCAATCCCATCTGCCAGGATATGGGCCGTAAATTCAAAATGGCCTTTTCCTCCAGTGAAAAAGATACTGCACTCACCTTCATGCACGACCTCGGTGCCATCCCCAAGATCCGCATCGTGGACGGTAAAGAAGTGCGCGGTTTTAAAATCCTTGTAGGTGGCGGACTTGGTGCCCAGCCCTACCTGGCGAAAGTAGCCTTCGAATTCCTGGAAACGGATCAGCTCATTCCTTATATCGAGAGCCTCCTCCGCGTTTTCGACCGCCATGGCGAACGATCTTCCCGCCACAAGGCCCGTCTTAAATTCCTTATCCAGAAAATAGGTATTGAAGAATTCGAACGCCTCGTGAAAGAGGAACATAAAGCCCTCAAATCCAAGACTTTTCCGATAGACTATACTGCATACGCGGAAACAGTGCCCCAAGCCGCTAATCCCGTACTGCCCGAATTCAGCATCCGCGATACCAAAGCCTTCGAAGCCTGGAAAAGAACCAACACCTTCGAGCAAAAGCAGTCTGGCTATTTTGGCGCATATATCAGGGTTCCCCTCGGCAACATCAGCTCAGTAACCTCCCGCGCCCTGCTCGAAAAACTGGGTCCGGTTGTGGCTGATGATGTTCGGGTAACCGTGAACCAGGGGCTGCTGCTGAAATTCATCCGTCCTGAACACCTGTCATATGTATACCACCTGCTGGAAGAAAACAACCTCCAGGCAGCCGGTTTCGACTCCGTTGCCGATATTACTGCCTGTCCCGGTACTGATACCTGCAACCTTGGCATTTCAAGCTCCACAGGTATTGCCGCGGCACTGGAAGATGTGATCCGTGATGAATTCCCCGACCTGATCTACAACAACGATATCAAGATCAAAATATCCGGCTGTATGAACTCCTGCGGCCAGCATGGGCTTGCCCACATCGGCTTCCATGGCTCGTCTATGAAAAGTGGTGGCCGTGTGCTCCCTGCTCTCCAGGTGCTCCTCGGCGGTGGTATAGTAGGTGATGGTGAAGGCCGTGTGTCAGACAAAGTGCTGAAAGTACCCAGCCGTAAAGGTCCGGATGTACTCCGCGCACTACTGCATGATTATGAATCTAACCGTCAGTCCGGTGAGCTTTTTAACGAATACTACGACCGTAACGGAGAGAAGTACTTCTATGAACTGCTGAAACCACTGGCCGACCTTACCGCGCTGAGCGATGGTGATTTCATTGACTGGGGACAGGCAGAAACATTCTCTACCGCCATTGGGGTGGGAGAGTGCGCCGGTGTAATGATCGATCTGATTGCCACCCTGCTGTTTGAGGCAGAAGAGAAGCTGGACTGGGCTGCACAATCGTTCGCGAAAAACGCCTGGGCGGATGGAATTTATCATTCCTATGCCTGCCTCATCCAAACGGCCAAGAGCATCCTGCTCGACGAGAACGTGAACTGCAACACACAGCACGGCATTATCAATGACTTCGACAAGCATTTCGTGGAAACCGGTAAGCTTCCTGTAGAAGGAACTTTCCGTGCCCTGGTACTGCAGATCAATCAGCACGAGCCCACTGAAAGCTTCGCAAAACAATATTTCCAACAGGCCAAAGCGTTTTACGACCGCGCGCAGCAATACCGCACCGCCCGCCAGTCTGCCGCCGCTAATGCCTAATCATCAACCACCATTCTTAAAAACACGATCATGCAAACATTACATCCGAAAGTGACACTGGTAGGCGCTGGTCCCGGCGATCCGGAACTGATCACGGTGAAAGGGCTGAAGGCCATTCAACAGGCGCGGGTGATCCTCTATGATGCGCTCTCCAACAACGAACTGCTGGACCATGCACCGCAGAATTGCCTCAAACGTTTTGTAGGTAAGCGCGCCGGTATGCATGTGTATACACAGGCAGAAATCAACCGCATGATCGTAAAATACGCACTTACATACGGTAGCGTGGTAAGGCTGAAAGGGGGGGACTCCTTCGTGTTTGGCCGCGGTCAGGAAGAGCTTGCCGCAGCACAGCAATATGGCATCGAAACCGAAGTAATTCCCGGTATCAGCAGCGCCATATCCGTGCCCGGGGTCAATAAAATACCCGTTACCGCGCGCAACGTGAGCGAAGGCTTCTGGGTGATCACGGGCACTACGCAGGACGGCAAACTGAGCCGCGACCTGGAATTCGCTATCCAGGCCGATACCACGGTGGTAATACTCATGGGTATGAGCAAACTCGCCGAGATCGCTTCCGTTTATGAAGCGAAAGGCAGAGGCGATGTACCTGCCGCCATCATCCAGAACGGTACCCTGCCCGATCAGAAAGTAGGCGTGGGTGTTGCCGCTAACCTGGTTGCCATTGCGGAAGAACAGGACCTGCGCAACCCGGCTATCATCGTAATCGGTGAAGTGGTTCGCTTCCACGAAGCGTTTCAGGCACTGCAATCGAAACTGGCAGACGACTATAAACTGGCTGTTTAATTTTTTAACTTGTAGCCATGGAGCAAAACCATCTTTTTCCCATTTTTCTTAAACTCGACCAATTGCAGGTACTTGTAGTTGGAGGAGGAAACGTGGGCTGCGAGAAAGTGGGCGCTATCCTGAATAACTGTCCGAATGCAAGGGTAACTGTTGTGGCTACCTGGTTTGCACCTGAAATGGCGGGCATCGTTGAAGGTTACGCCAACATAACATTGGTGGAGAAAGCTTTTTCCTGCGGGGATATTTTTGGGAAAGATCTGGTGATTGCCGCCACGGCCGACAAGGACCTGAACTATTGCATCTGGGAAAAGGCCAAAGCGGCTAAAGTACTGGTAAACGTTGCGGATACTCCTGCACTGTGCGACTTTTACCTCAGTTCGGTAGTACAGAAAGGGAATCTGAAAATCGCCATCAGTACCAACGGTAAATCACCCACCATTGCCAAGAGACTCAAAGAAGTGTTGAACGAGGCCATTCCGGAAGGACTGGAATCAGTTCTACAACACCTCCATGCCATCCGCGACCGCCTGAAAGGGGATTTCTCAGAAAAGGTGCGGAAGCTGAATGAACTGACCAGTGTGTTGGTGGGTAAGGGTGAATAAGTTTATTTTAGATTGATCCAATACAGAAGGAGCGTGGTTGCACGCTCCTTTTTTTATGCGGTTTGCCTGCGCACACCCATAATAAGAAGCCAAAGGCAGCTGCCGATCTCCCCGATAGTGGCAGGCAATGTCAGATAACCGGAAAACGAAAGGTTCCCGAATTCAGGGATCATCAATGCACCGATAAATTTGGTGATATATCCGATACACCCTAGAATGAGGAAGTAACCCAGTACCCGCGGCAGTAATTTGCTTTTGATGACCAGCAATCCGAATGGGAGCAGCCATAGCCCCCAGAAGATAGAAACGATCCGAAGGCCGTAGCTGTACATTTCAAGATGATGTTTAACATCTCCTCCATTCAGGAGGGCGAAGCGGTGTTGCAGGTTAACGAGTGCAATGGGTACGCTTACAACTGCCAGAACTGCCATCAGCCGGGATAGCGGCTCATTGAATGGGCTGAACAGGCGGTACAGGATTAGCGGGAGCAGGAGGAAGGCCAGATAGCAGATGATGCCGGAAAGGATGCCCCAGCGGAGGAGGATATTGTTTTCATACGTGCCGGATGCTTCCAGCTGTGAAGGGATGTAACCAAGGGAAAGGATGCCGGTAATCACCACAATCAGGTACAGTAAGCCGGCAAGACGGGCGTAGTTTTGGGTATTTAACATAGTAAAGATGATTATATGCTTAAATATACCGTAAAGGGTTAAAATAAAGGGCCGTCCAAGCGGACGGCCCTTCAACTATTTTTTATACAGGATAATTATGCTTCGGTAAAAAGTGCCTTCAGCTCGTTTGCGTCCGCAGGTTTCATTTTTCCACCGAGGATGAGGCGGAGCTGGCGGCGGCGGAGGGCACCTTCGTAGAGTTTCTTTTCATCTTCAGATTCTGCAATAACCTGGGGAACAGGGCGCGATTTACCGTTGGGGTCCAGGGCTACGAATGTCATGAACGCTTCGTTGGACTTGTACCGGTACTGCATTACAGGATCTTCCCCCCAAACCTTCATATGTACCTCTATGGAGGTAGTGAAAGCGCGGGTCACGATGGCCTCGATATGCACCACATTGCCCAGTTTAATGGGGTTTTCGAAGGAAATATTGTCTACGGAGGCAGTTACTACCGGGGCGGCGCAATGTTTCATGCAGGCCAGGGCGGCGGCAATGTCCATCCAGTACATCAGGCGGCCCCCCATCAGGTTACCGAAAGTGTTGGTATCGTTGGGCAATACCAGTTCGGTCATCTGAATGAGGGATTCATGGGCCTTTTTAGGCATCAAGGTCATAATGGAACGAATTTCAGGGGGCAAAATTACGGGAATGCTTTGACAATTCCCGGGGCATGCTGTGGAAGAAGGTTTGCGCTTGCCTTCCGGCGGGAAATTTTTGAAACTAGCCATGGTGGATGGTTTGCGGGCAGTTTTTAAGGCCCTGGAGAAAATTGGGTTTGGGAGGGTAGCAAATTTGTGTAACTTTGCATGACCTTACGGAAGTAATTTACTTGACAGGATACCACCATTACAGTCCCGGCATCACTTCCCTCTTTGGTCAAGTAAAAGAATCAGGAACTTAGTTTTTATGGCAAAATATATCTTCGTTACGGGAGGTGTTACTTCCTCATTGGGTAAAGGAATTATCGCTGCATCCCTTGCTAAATTATTGCAGGCACGTGGCTTTAAAGTGACAATTCAGAAATTTGATCCGTATATCAATGTGGATCCGGGAACATTAAACCCTTACGAGCACGGCGAGTGCTTCGTAACTGAAGATGGCGCAGAAACCGACCTTGACCTTGGTCACTACGAGCGTTTCCTTAATACGCCCACCTCTCAGGCCAACAACGTAACCACCGGCCGAATTTACCAGACCGTTATCAACAAAGAGCGCGAAGGCGCTTACCTGGGTAAGACCGTTCAGGTGATCCCGCACATTACTGACGAAATCAAACGCCGTATTCTCCTGCTGGGGAAAGACAGCAAATATGATATTGTGATCACCGAGCTGGGTGGTACCGTGGGTGACATTGAGTCCCTGCCCTACGTAGAGGCGGTTCGCCAATTGCAATGGGAACTGGGAGAAGAGGATTGCCTGGTAATCCACCTCACCCTCATCCCTTACCTGCGTGCGGCAAAAGAGCTTAAAACCAAGCCTACGCAACACTCCGTAAGACTGCTCAGCGAAAATGGCGTTCACCCCGATATCATCGTATGCCGTACCGAAGAGCCCATGTACCGTGAGCTGAAGAAGAAAATAGCGCTTTTCTGTAATGTACAGGTTGATGCGGTGATCGAGGCAAACGACGTGGGAACCATTTACGAAGTACCTCTCGAAATGATGCGCGAAAAGCTCGACGTCATTACCCTTAAGAAACTGAACCTGCCCGTTGAGAAAGAGCCTGAGCTTACCAAATGGCGCGAGTTCCTCGATAAACTGAAGTATCCTAAAACCAAAGTGACCATCGGTCTCATCGGAAAATACGTGGAACTGCAGGATGCTTATAAATCCATCCTCGAATCCTTCATTCATGCCGGTGCGGTAAATGAATGTAAGGTGATAGTGCAAAATATTCACTCTGAGCATATTACGCCTGATAACGTATGCGAGAAACTGAAAAACCTGGACGGGCTGCTTGTTGCCCCCGGTTTCGGTCATCGCGGTATAGAGGGCAAGATCACGGCTATCCAGTATGCCCGTGAGAACAGTTTGCCTTTCTTCGGTATCTGCCTCGGCATGCAAATGGCCGTAGTGGAATACGCCCGGAACGTAATGGGGCTCCGTGAAGCACACTCTACCGAAATGAACCCGGAAACTCCCTATCCGGTGATCAACCTCATGGAAGAGCAGAAGAAAGTGACCAAAATGGGTGGTACCATGCGCCTTGGGGCTTATGCATGCGATCTGAAAGCAGGCTCACAGGCTTCCGCCATCTATAACGGCGCAACCGCTATTTCTGAGCGCCACCGTCACCGTTACGAGTTTAACAACGACTACCTCGACCAGTTCGAGAAAACAGGCCTCGTAGCCTCCGGCAAGAATCCGGAAACCGGACTTGTGGAAATGATAGAACTGCCCGGCCACCCCTTCTTCGTAGGCGGCCAGTTCCACCCCGAGCTTAAATCCACCGTGGAAAGCCCGGCACCTCTCTTCGTAAGCTTTATTGCGGCTGCCAAAACCTATGCCGAATCCAAGAATGGAAAGGCTAAGCAGCAGGAAGAGAAAGTAGTACATGAATAAATTAATCTTGATGTAAGTAAGATTTCTGTTAGCGGAAGACTTTAACATTTCCGTTAGCAGAAATCATGCATCATACCCGCCTTTATATTACCTTTGCTCCTTAAATTTTAATTTTCGACATGGATAGAAATTCGGTCATTGGTTTTGTGTTACTGGGCGCCCTACTTGTTGGGTACATCTGGTGGAACCAGAAAAGCTCGCAGGACGCAAAAATCGAAAAGGCCCGGCAGGATTCCATCGCCAACCTGAACAAGCCTAAAGCAGAACAAAGCAAGACGATAGCGCTGGGAGACAGCACTGCAGCCGTTGCACCCCAGGATTCTGCACGCCTCAGCAGCGAATACGGTCCCTTTACCCACGCCGCTACCGGCGCCGAAGCCACCACCATTCTGGAAAACAAACTGGTGAAAATCACTTTCACCAATAAAGGCGGCCAGCCTAAAGAAATCCAGCTGCTGGAATTCAAATCCTCTGCCGGCCAGCCCCTTATGCTGCAAAAAGGTTCATTCAACCGTCAGGGTATTAAAGTACCGCTGACCAATAACCAATCGCTCAATACTGCAGATGTATTCTTTACCCCCGGAAACCTTGAAAAGCATCCTGATGGCAGCCAGTCTGTCAGCTACCGCCTTTCCACCAGCACCGCGGGTCAATACATCGAGTATACCTATATGCTGAAAAACGACAGCTACCTTGTAGATTACACCATTAACCTGGTGGGTATGCAGAGTGTGCTGGGCAGCAAAAATGCCGAGCTTCAATGGAACAGTCAATCCGACCTCCAGGAGCACAGCATGGAACAGGAGCGCATGAACAACCAGATCCACTGGCGCGATGCACAGAAAGACCATGACTACTTCACGCTGATGAACAGCAGCGAGAAGAAGCTGGCCACGCCGCTGCAATGGGTAAGCTTCAAGCAGCAGTTCTTCAACACCACGCTCATCGCCAAAAAAGATAACTTCGCTTCTGCAGACATTCATTCGAAAGTACCGCAAAGCCCTAATATCGTTGGCCAGCAGATGACTACGCTCTTCATCCCGTACAATGGCGCCGCTAACTATACCTTCCCTATCGAAGTGTATTATGGTCCCAATAAATACAAGGCCCTGAAAGCCATGGACATTGAGCTGCAGAAAATCATCCCCCTTGGTACCGGTATTTTCGCTTTCGTGAAATATGTCAACATCTGGATCATCATCCCTGTGTTCGACTTCCTCGGCGGACTCACCTCCAACTACGGTCTGATCATCCTCCTGCTCACCATCTTTATCCGCCTCATCATTGCGCCGTTCACTTATCAGAGCTATGTGTCGTCTGCCAAGATGAAAGTACTGAAGCCTGAGCTGGATGAGCTGCGCGCCCGTTATAAAGACGACCAGCAGGCATTCGGCATGGAACAAATGAAGCTCTTCCGTAGTGCCGGTGTAAACCCGCTCGGTGGCTGTTTACCTGCACTGTTGCAGCTGCCCATCCTGGTGGCGATGTACTCCTTCTTCCCCAGCTCCATTGAGCTGCGTCAGGAAAGTTTCCTGTGGGCGAATGACCTTAGCACGTATGACTCTATCTATAACTTCGGTTTTGATATTCCGTTGTATGGTGATCACATTTCCCTGTTCACCATCCTGATGACCATCACGAGCCTTATCCTCGCGTTCTATAACAGGGGTATGGCCGACCAGAGCAATCCGGTGATGAAGTATATGCCTTACGTGTTCCCGATCATGCTGTTGGGTATCTTCAACAAAATGGCCGCGGCCCTCACGTACTATTACTTCCTGAGCAACGTGATCTCGATCCTGCTACAATGGGTAATTCAGACGTTTATCATTAACCACGATAAGATCCATGCACAGATCCAGGCCAACAAATCCAAACCACAGTCGAAGTCCAAATGGGCGGAAAAACTGGAGGATATGCAGAAGCGCCAGGCTGATATGCAGAAAACACGCAAGAAATAATACAACCGTATAACACAAAAAGGCCCCGTTACAATGGGGCCTTTTTTATTTTTACCCATATGAAGCAGATCGCTATATTGATTATCTGGCTGGCCGCAGCAGGAGCCGCCACCGCACAAGACACCACGCCTTCGCCTGAGCGCATAAGAGCAACGGTAGGTTTCCTCGCTTCGGACAAGCTAAAGGGCCGTGGTACCGAAACCAAAGGAGGGGAGAAAGCAGCGAAGTATGTGGAGAAGCAGTTCCGCAGCATTGGACTCAAACCCGCCATTGGGGGACAGTATTTTCAACATTTCGTATTTGCCCGGGGCAATCATTACAATCTGCGCAGCAAGAACGTGATTGGTTTTATCGACAACGGTGCTGCCCGCACGGTGATCATTGGCGCACACTACGATCACCTTGGACATGGCGAACTGTTTAACGGCCGATATCCCAACGAGATCCATAATGGTGCCGACGATAATGCTTCCGGCGTAGCAGGTTTGCTGGAGCTGGCGAGGCATTATCAGGACAATGGAGTGAAGGAGCCTTTTAATTTCCTGTTCATCGCTTTTGGCGGGGAAGAGCTGGGGCTGCATGGTTCTAAATATTACACCCGTTATCCCATTGATTCGCTGGGTAAAGCCCATTTTATGCTGAATATGGATATGATTGGGAGATACGATCCCAAACGCGGGGTAGGCATCGGCGGATATGGCACAGCAGATGAATGGCCGGCTATTTTTAAAGGAGTGCAGGATGGAGGTATTAAATTCTTCACCGATGGCTCAGGTAAGGGTGGCAGTGATCACCATAGCTTTTTCATAGCAGGTGTACCGGTGCTGTTCCTGCATACGGGTGGCCACGATGATTATCACAAGCCAACGGATGATACCCCTAAAGTGGATGCTGATGCAGAAGCAGGTATCCTGAAGATAGCGATCCAGCTGATTGATAATTCCATGAAGTATAACCGGCTTACTTATGTGAAGCAGGATTAGTGATAAAAATAGTTTGATCAAAAAGAGCGTGTACAGATCGTACACGCTCTTTTTTTATCTGTGTGCTTACAAGAAAATGCCTGATTCTCCGACTTCCTGAGAACTCCTCCGTTATTCGGAGATATTCTCGGTGTTTTTTTAAGATGTCGTGTGTTTAGGGTAATTAATTTTGACGGCATACTATTATATCACTTTAGAAACCATTTGTTATGTTAACAACCATTAGTGCTGAGCGAATTCAGTAGGTATTTTCTTCTTACCGTAACACGGAACAAGCAATAGCTCTGGGTGTGGATGAATTGCAGCCTCTTTTGAAATTGGCTTATAGTATTGTTGAAAGTCTAAAAACTACTTTTTTAAGTGCCAGCATCGTTGATGAACTGGATGCATTTGAATGGGAGGTAAGCGAACTGCAGATCATTTGTAGATGATCTTATTCAATTCAGGATAGCTCCCCCAAAGTGGATCCAGGCATTTTGTGAAAACTTAAACCGGGCGCTATGATTCGATTCTTTTCAATAAGTGTATGCCGGGCAGGAATGGCAAAGTATAAGAAAAGATATGCTTTTGCTAATTGTAACAGGGATGTTGGGCGGTTTTTTACCGGGAAACTTATGGTAGTAATTTTCAATACCCCTGAACTCATGAATGCTGATAATTTGTTCCGGCTAATCAAATGTCGTATTAGGAATTCAGTGAAATCTCAAGGAAAGCGATCGGGATATCGGTTGTTTTTTTATGCTGATATTTTACTGGAGAGGGTGTATCTACTTTACTTATATCCAAAGACGGGGCAATATGGAAAGGTAGATTTAACCGAGTATGAGCGTGGGAAGATTGTTGATTTGTTTACCAAAGAGCGGGCATCGGATTCTTTGCAGGAGCATGATGTTTGGAGGAATATGGAACCGCTTTAATGAATTAAAAACAAAAGAGCGTGTATTACTCATACACGCTCTTTATGCTATAATCAGTTACTGCTTTTCGGTTTGGGAGGCATCTGTGCTTTGGGCTGCTGGCCGGAAGTTTGAGGCTCATCGCGCTTCGGGGCTTTTTCCTTTGGTGCTTCTTTAGGGTCCTTTTGTTCCTTGGGAACATCTTTAGGCGCTTCTTTCGGCTGTTGCTCTACCGGCTCACCGTATGCGCCTACGTCAACGCTTTCATAGTCGCTGGCACCACCATTACCCACGTCTTCCGCTTCTGCGCCGGGCTGTATGTTAGACTCGTAATTGAAATACAGGTCGTTGCGCATATTGGCGGGAATCGGGAAAGTAGACTTAGGATCAATACCAAGCGTTTTGTCGGCATAAACCTTCTGCATGAATAATGCGAAGATAGGCAGACCGGTGTTAGCGCCCTGACCCAGTGCGGTGCTGCTGAAGCGGAGGTAGTTGTTGTCGCAACCTACCCATGCACCTGCGAGGAGCTGAGGCGTGTATCCGAGGAACCAGCCATCGGTGTTATCGTTAGTAGTCCCGGTTTTACCCGCTACTTCACCGGGGATGTTGTAGCGGAAGCGCAACCGCGCACCGGTACCTCCTGGAGCAGTAACGCCTTCCATCATCTTTACCATCGTATAGGAGTCGATTTCGCTGATCACTTCTTTCTTCTCCGGAACATATGTTTCGAGGATATTACCGAAGCGGTCTTCGATACGGGTAATGTATATGGGAGTAGTGATCACACCACGTGCAGGGAACATGGTGTAAGCTCTCAGCATATCATACAGCGAAAGCGTAGATGTACCCAGTGCAATGGACGGATAAGGTTCGATCTTGCTCGACTGGAAGCCGATCTTATCATTCGCGAAATTGGCGAATGATTTGGCACCGAATTGTTTGATAAGGTATGCGCTCACCAGGTTGAGTGACTTGGCCAGTGCGCCTGCCATGGAAATGGAACCACCCACACTGCCTTCTGAGTTGCGCGAAAGCGTCCAGTTACCGATGGTAACAGGCTCATTGGGAAGCATGGTATTGGGATTGAAGCCATTCATCAGCGCAAACAGGTAGAGGAACGGTTTGAATGTAGAACCCACCTGGCGGGTGGTTTTGTATACGTGGTCGTTCTTGAAATACCTGAAGTCGGGACCGCCTACCCATGCTTTGATTTCTCCGCTTTCAGGGTCCATAGCCATGAAACCGGACTGTAAGATGGCGCGGTGATACTTGATGGAGTCGAGGGGCGTCATTACCGTATCGATATCATTGATCTCGGTGTTGGTATAACTCCTCCAGGAGAAGGCTTTCATTTTGGTAGGTGTGTTGAATGCCTTCTGAATCTCTTCGTCAGACGCTTCTTCTTCCTTCATGCTGCGGTAGCGGTCGGTATCCTTGATGAAGTTCTGCAGGTCTCTGGAAGCGATGTTGCCATTCCATACTTTGCCGGACTTGATATTAGCCTGCTGCTGGAACTGCTTCTGGAGGTCTTTAAGATGGTGCGCCACTGCTTCCTCTGCATACAGTTGCATGCGGGGATTGATGGTGGTGTAGATCTTCAGGCCATCGCGGTAAAGGTTGTATTCGGAACCATCCGGTTTTTTATGCTCTTTGCACCAGGTTTTCAGCTCACTGCGCAATACTTCACGGAAGTAAGGGGCCAGTCCTTTGTTATGGTCGAGCTTATTATAGCGCAGTACAATGGGACGGCTTTTGGCGGAATTACCATCGGCATTGGTGATATAACCTTCGCTTGCCATGTTGTCGATTACGGTATTGCGGCGGTTAAGTGCCATTACAGGGTTACGACGGGGATTGTACTGGGTGGAGCCTTTCAGCATACCAACCAGCGTAGCGGCTTCTTCTATGGAAAGGCGGGAAGGGTCTTTACTGAAGAAGGTGCGCGCCCCGTTTTCAATCCCGTATACGTTATCGCCAAAAGCAACCGTATTAAGGTAAAGCGTGATGATTTCTTTTTTGGTAAGGTTTCTTTCCAGCTTAATGGCGATCACCCACTCGGAAAGCTTCTGGAAAGAGCGGACTACCAGGTTACGGGAACGGGTTTTACCCTCACCGTCTTGCTGAAGGTTAAGTGCCAGCTGCTGGGTGATGGTGGATGAACCACGCTTTTTACCAATCAGCAGGTAGAAAGGAATAGCCGCCGTAGCCTTGGCGTCGATACCGGAGTGACTATAGAAATTACGGTCTTCCGTAGCGAGGAGGGCATTGATTACGTTGGGGGAAATATTCTTGTAGTCGACGTTGGAGCGGTCTACCTGCAGGTATTTACCCATAATGGTACCGTCTTCAGCGATTACTTCGGAAGCAAGCGCTGTACGCGGGTTTTCCAGTTCCTCCATGCTTGGCATGTGGCCGATGATCCGGAGATTGATCAACAGGAGGAGGATGAGGAATAAAGACACCCCGCATCCAAAGGTCACCCATAATATTTTTACGGATTTTTTCATATGTTAAAAAGTGTGAAACAGTCTGTTTAGCGCAAAATTATGCATTTTCCCCGCGTTTCATAGGCCGGGTTGCATGAGCTTACTGGTTTGTATTACAAATATTATTCCGTTATGTAGTTGTTGTTGAAGAATGTGCGGTAGCCTTCTATGTCTTTGGTATTATTTAACAGAATGAAGTTTTCGCGTGAAATGATGAACAACCGGTAGTCAGTAGGCCGTATCCGGGGGATAATGGTTTCACTGGCAACGCGGGAAATTTCATCGAAGTAGTCCAGGGCTTTGTTCTCATCAGGGAACAGGCGAACGATCACCATGATCTCCGTAGGTGTCAGCGCATAGGTGCTGGTTTGCAGCTGGCTGGCCGGGTACTTGTCAGTATTGTATTTGGTGAACTGAGCCACTGCTTCATCTATCAGCACTTTGGATACCCGGTCGAAGTGGACCACTACGAAATGGGGGATGGATGCTTTTTCGGCACCCAGCTGGTAGGGTGTTACCGGCTTCGCAGGTGGCGGAGGCGGTACATTGGCAGCTGCGGCGGCTGAATCCAGTTTGGCTTTCAGAGCCAGCGAATCGGCCATGTTTGGCTGTGGCGTTTGCCAGGGGTAGCGGATACGGATGTTTTCGTCTACATGAGTTACACCACTGCTGTCGCGGGTGATTTCCAGTTTGGTGAGGTATTCGGTCAGTTCCTGGCGGCGCTCCAATGCTTCCTGAATGGATTTTGCCTGTGTCAGGATGGCAGCATCGCCGGGGTATTTGGTGATAACGGATCCAATGGCGGCTTTGCCTTCGTCTTCCGTACCGGTTTTGATAATAGCCATGGCCTCCAGCAGGTCGAATTTAGGCTGAAGGGAGCTATAGCCAACGATAGAGTCGGATAATTTGCGAAGCACGAATATGGTATCGTAATTCCCTTTGCGGAAGGACTCGTAAGCTGCTTCGTAAATAGAAGCAGCTGCCTGGGTTTTAGCTTTGTCTTCGGTATTCTGCAGTCCGTGCGTCAGGATGCTGGCATACTGCGTTCCGGCGTGCTGGGTGAGGATCTGTTGTTTGTATTTGGAAGCCAGATCATTGTGATTCAGCTTGTTATGCCAGGCGTAAAGGCTGTATAGCACTTCTACCTTGCGCGGATGATCCGGGAAGCGGTTCAGCAGGGTATCGTAGGTGGAAATACCTTCACGGGTATCGTCCAGTTTATCGTTATAGAGCTTACCGAGATCATAATAAGCGTTTTCCTGTCGGTCACGGGAGGCTTCGAGCTTCTCCGGAGTGTCGGGCAGCTGACCGGCGAGCAGGCCGGTATTGATACTGTCTGCAGGGAGATCAGCGATAGAGGCAGCGGTATTGCCTGTATTTTCCGTTTGCCCTTCGGGGGCTGTATTATTGTTGTTTCCGGCAAGGAGGGCACCGGATTGCTGGCTGCGGCGCCAGTTATCACCAAGTGCGCGGTTGCCCCAGCGGCGGCGAAACTCGCTGAAACCGGCAGACTTGTTGTTCTGGTTATAGAAATACCATTCCCCGCCTTCATTACCGGGCCCGAAGGAAGGATTATTGAAGTTATTGTTCGTATTAAATCCGGAAGGTGCTTGTGCAGAAGTACTGCTGCCTTTTTTGCCACCTTCGGCAGGAGGCGGAGTTTTGGCTGCCTTGAAGGCTGCCACCTGTTTCACGAGGAAGGAGTCGCGCATGGCAGGCGAAAGGGCGGCGATTTGCTGGAGACTGTCTTCATCACGGATGATCTGCACTTTTTCAGCTACGGCTCCCAGCGATTCTTTCCGGGCATTCACGAGGGCGGCATCATGGAAATCAGGACCCATGATGGCAGCGGTACTGTCGTAATAACGCTGGGCATCACGATAGGATTTGCGGAAGTAGTAGATGTCCGCCATCCCTTTGAAAGTCAGTGTTTTCTGCAGCATATTCGCACTTTCCACGCGTAATGCTTTCTCCAGATAGCCGATGGCACGTTCAGGATCGTCATTGGCGCAGAGGACGGCCATATTGTAATAAATGGCATCCCGGAAGGAGATGAAGCGCTCTTTGCGGAGCATGCTTTCGAGGGCTTTGATGCTTTCTTCGAGGCTGCCGCCATTAATTCTGGTATTGGCTTTGGCTATCTGAACGCGGGCGTTAAAGTCGATCGTGGCATCCGGCTTAAGGGAAATCACTTCCCGGAAAGCCGTCATGGCAGAATCGGGCTTGCTTTGGTAGGCGTAGAGCTGACCGAGGATGTAATACATCCGGGCTTTCTGATCGCGGCCGCTGTTGCCTTTTTTAATGGCTATTTTCAGCGGCTCAATGGTTTCTGCATACATGCCCTGTTTATAGAATTTCCAGGCCTGTAGCTCAGCCAGCTGCCCGTCGAGGCGGCGGGGGAAGTAAGGATCTGATTCCAGTATATTCAGGAGCGACTGGGCTTCGTCATGTTTCTTTTGTTCGATAAGGGTGCGTGCCTGCCAGAGGAAGGCATCGTTCCGGGAGGATTTATGCCTGAATTCCCGGGCATACCAGGTTTTCTCCTTTTCGCGGCTGGAAATGGAGAGGAGATCGTCCTGACTGCGGCCTACTACGGTATTGTACTCCGATTTCTTTTTAGGCGCAAAGGTGGTATTGATGTACTGGAAGGTGTTGAAGGCATTTTCCCAGTCGCCTTTGTAGTAATAAGCCTTTCCTACGAGGAGGTAGCAATCGTCTATCCACCGGCCTCTGGGGTCGTGGATCTGAACGGCTACGGAGGCTTTCTGGACTACGGAGTCGAGTTCATTGACATCGAGGTTCAGCTTATCGACGGTGAAAGGGTAGAAGGGGAGAAAAACGTTATAGTTATCCTGCCGCTGGCGGTTGATGCCGGTGAGCACTTTTTCCAGCTTGAGTTTGGCATGATAGTAATAGTTATACCGGGTCACGGTATTCTGAACCACCCGGCGGGTGACGGTGAAGGGCTTTGCAGCCATTTTTTCGGACGGGGGGCGCCGGTCTTCCACCTTCAGGGGTTTCTCGGGCCTGGCAGCAGGCTTATCCTGGCCGAAAACCGTAGTGGAGGCAGCGCAAACGAACATCCATCCCACCACTCCGGTGCGTAATAGAGATATTTTAGAACAATGCATGTAAAGCCAGGTCAGTAATAACTTCTTTATTAACTTTTTTATGGGAGAAAATATTTTAAAGATAGGATAATTTTTTTTCGGACTGCGCGTATATAGGCTAACTTGGGGCAAATCAGAAATCGTATTTACAAATTATGAATTTTTGATGGATATTTCGGTAATTTCTTCAATCTTTACATTTTTGCAGAAATATGGCTACGGACGACAAAAATAAGGGAAGAAGCCTGGACCGGCTGAACCACAAATACAGGCTGGTTATCATGAACGATGATACCTATGAGGAGGTGACGGCTTTCCGGTTATCCCGCATGAGCGTTTACGTGGCGCTGAGCACCCTTTTTGTGCTGCTGGTTGCCATTACGGTAGCCACGGTAGTATTTACACCGCTGCGATATTACATCCCCGGATATGGTGATCTGAAGCAGCGGAAAGAGTTCCTGCAGCTGAAAATGCGGACAGACTCCCTGGAGCGCGCCATTTCCACCCGCGACCGCTACCTGCAAAACCTGAAAGATGTCATCGGCGGAAACATTCAGCTGGATACTACCATGCTGAAGGTCCCTAAAGTTGAGAATAGTACTTATTAAATATTTTTTCACTATCTTAGATCGTCTTTATTAAAAGAAAAACCTTCTGACCTATGTTTAACCAAAGTAAGAAAAGTGAAGGCAAGAGCATTATGCCTTCCTCCAACATTAACCTTATTGGCAACGGAACCACTATTCAGGGAGATATTGTGTGTGAAGGGGATATCCGTATTGATGGACAGGTAACAGGCCTGGTTTCTACCAAAGCGAAGATTGTGGTAGGACCGGAAGGGGAGATTCTGGGGGACCTGATCTGCCAAAGTGCGGACATTCTTGGTAAAGTGACCGGTATTATTAAAGTGGATGATCTGCTGTTCCTGAAGGGCAACGCATACATTAAAGGAGATATTTACACGGCGCATTTCGAAATGGAGCCTTCCGTAAAGTTCAATGGCCGCTGCTATATGGACCCTGCTGATGCTCCTCCGGTGCGTACTGTTTCTGAAATCACTGCAGAAGTAAAACATGGAAGATCCATCGTCCAGGAAGAAACAGAAACCGTCTAACCTGCTCATGCGGTACGCCGGGCTGGCCTTCCAGATGATGGCCGGGATCGGTGTGGCGCTATGGCTGGGCTACCTGCTGGATAAAAAAGTGAACATCGGATTCCCGCTGTTCATGATCATTTTTTCTTTACTCGCTTTAGGCCTACTTTTGTGGCAAATTGTAAAAGATACCAGCAGGCATGACCGATAAATTTATTTTCTGGCTGGCGGCAGTGTTCGCAGTCATTACAGGTACGTTGTTTATTTTGAAAGAAGGATGGCTCGCCACTATGGGGGTACATTTTCCTATACTCATGATCGGCAACATCGTGCTCGCGCTCGTAACCCTGGTCAGCTATTCCACCAGCCGTAAAGGTCTTACGGCTGAAAACCCGAACGTTTTCGTTCGCTCCGTTTATGCCTCCACGCTGAGCAAACTCATGCTCTGCGTGGTAGGTATCGCGGCTTATGTGATTGCCAACAGGAGCCAGGTCAGCAAAGCCACCATCTTCATCCTGCTGTTCTTTTACCTTGTGTATACCGTGCTGGAAACCTGGCAGCTGTTTCGCGCCAGCCTCAGGCACAAGAAACCAGAGTAACCGTTGAAGCAAGAACATCCTTTACAGGCATTGGCCGCCTACCTGCCCGAAGGCACTTTTGAGCAGGTTATTGCATACATCACCGAATTTAAGGTGCATCTCACCATCACCCGCGAGCGCCAGAGCGTACTGGGCGACTACCGCCACCCTTACCAGGGCAAGGGCCACCGTATCAGCATCAATGGGGGGCTGAATAAATACGCCTTCCTGCTCACGATGCTCCACGAAATAGCCCATCTCACCACCTTTCTTGTCTACGGCCACAGCGTATCCGCACATGGCCGCGAATGGAAGAATGAATACGGAAAAATCCTCCGGGAGTTCATCGGCAAAGGCTATATGCCCCACGATGTGGAAAACGCCGTTCGCCAAAGCCTTCACAATCCCGGCGCCACTTCCTGCTCAGATGAGGGCCTCATGCGCATACTCATGCGGTACGACCGCCAGAAGGAAAACCACCACCTCGTGGAATCAGTTCCTGTAGGACAGTTGTTTAAAACCAAAGATGGAAGAGTATTCCGCAGGGGAGAGAAGATCAGGAAGCGCATCCGCTGCGAGGAAACTGAAACGCGCAGGGTATACCTCTTCAGCCCGGTGTATGAAGTTGAACTCGTTACCGGGTAGACTTGCTGTTTTTTAGGAGGGAAGCAGGCCGGAAACCGTAATTCATGTCCAGCATAGAAATTACTTCAGCATTCAGTTGATTGTCGGGGAGATCACGTATCATAAGGTAGAGGCACCATTCCGCAAAATCATATAATAATATCAGTTGCGCCGTATCGTTGTTGATATGCGCCTGCACTGTCGCTGCTCTCAGTTCAATGAAAACATCACAGATTGTAGTGCCGGGCGATTCGAACTCGCGCCTGCAATATGGCATGCAGGCAATGGCCTTTCTTCTCCAGGTGCTCATCGTCTTAATCGTGATTTACCATCTGCCGGAACATCATCCATTCCCCCTCTTCATTTTTCTTCCACACATTTATGCTTTTACCGCTTCCGGTCCCGCCCGCAGGATCTTCCGCCGTATGCCAGCGAACTTTGTAAAACCCGTTCTCCAGAACAACACCACCACCCAGGTCTATCATGTTTGCATACAGGATATTCAGGGAATCGATCGTAAGATTGTCTGGCCGCTCGTGGCGCACGAAATAAGAATGTACGCTGTCGGAACCAATGTACATGTTTTCGTAATAAGGCATATAAATCGCATCGGGGGCAAACAGCCGGGCGTGCGATTCTCCGTCTCTTGCAGTCACGAACCGTTTAATCAGTGCATTGCGTTCCGTGATCCGGGACGCTGTTGTATTGCTTATAGACGAAGGGGGTGGTGCTGCCGGGAAATCCGGGATCTGCGGAAGCGTAGAGCGCTCAAACCAATTCACCGAGCCCCAGACTTCAGCAATGATCAACGGGGCTTTTTTATTCCGTAGGTCCCAAACCCGGAGGTATTTGGCATTATAGGTTATAGTATCGGTACCTGTTTTCACGAACCGGTGCTGATAGTTGCCGGCTTCAATGGCATAATTTCCCGCAGTCTGCACATCTGCGATGTTTCTGCTTAGCTTATTATACGTAGTACTTTTCAGCCAATGATTATAGTAACTCCCGGTACTTTTACGCCCATACAAAATATTGTGAAATTCCGGCATAACAACCACCTGGCTGGAGTAATATGCCTGAAGCTGTTCTTCCCGGGAATGCAGGAAGGCTTCGTCCATTTGCATGCCTGTGGCATACAGAAAGCTTTTTACATCCTGTTGTGCAAAAATTGGTAAGGATATACCAAGCAGTAACAGATGCGCTTTTATGAAAAAAGGGATACGCATTTGATAGGGGTTTATGTTAATATAAGCAAATAATGGCATTTAGCATGCTTGATCAGAGCCTGATATGATTTACTGGAGGCCTTTTTCACATTGCAGGGTGATTTCTCAATACCCGTTTGCATTTGCCGGGATACAGCGTTTTGCAAAACCTACTGACATCCTACTGCCATCCTTCAGTGATCCTTCAGTGGTGTTCAGTGGTGGTATAGGTTTGAGGGTGTTTGACTGAAGGTTCACTGAAGGATCACTGAAGGATCACTGAAGCATTGAAGTGGCTACGCCAATATTTTCAGGAACTTTTTATGTCACAAATACCCCGCCTGATGCAGTAAAGGGCATTTGAGGATATTGAGTGTTGACTCGACGTTTTTGTGAAGTTTGTGTAAATAAACCGCTTTCCGGTGCCTGGGGGCCGCCGGTCGCAGAAGAGGGGTGATTGCTGCTATCCTTGCAGTACGTCGATAGAATTGAGTTTAACCGGTGTCCCCGAACGGATAGACAGTGGAATGTCTGCTGAATGATCTACGCTGCGGATGAGGTCTTCTACCGCTTCGCGGGGCGCGGAAGATTCCAGCCTTACGTCGTACCGGATATTGCGTGCCTGTGCAGGCTCACCAGCCCAGTCGCCATTGACGATGATCTCCACATGCGCCACGGGAATGTCCCGTTTGGCTGCTTCCTGGTACAGACTGTTGCAAACACTGGCAGCGATCGACATCATAAACAATTCTTCTCCGCTAAACCCTATACCAAGACCGCCGGCACGGGGCGTACGGTCTATCACCAGGCTGCGGGGCCCTGCCCAGCCTGCAGCTGCGCTCGTTTCATGGATGGTTTTGAGATGTACCTGCATAGTATGTTTAAAGTACGCAAAGTTCAGGGGAATAACAAATCCCCTTAATGCTATACGTACGCATTTTCTTCTTCGGTTTTACGGATACGAGCCTCCGTCTCCATTTCGAGGACGGCCTTCTTTTCTTTGCGGTGCATGGTGAAAGTGAACTCATGCTGATCGAGCAGATCATCGTAGGGGCCGCGGGGGGAGATGAGCTTTACCAGCACAGGAGCAGTTTCCAGTGCAATGAACAGCAGCATGATGAACCAATTGGCCCATTGGATGGGGGCGCTCTTTTTAGTGATACGGCCAAGCGCTTCGAGGCGTGAGGCCATCCCGTCTGGCTTATGGCGTTCGAGGGCAGTGAGGCGGTAGGCCAGGCTATCGTCGTCGGCAGTGATTTCTGCGTTCAGTGCGGCGCGTTGTGCCTGAAGGGCCTGGAGGGCGAGGGCGGCGCTGTCTGCATCGGCTTTCTTTGCTTTATATATGGGACCAAGGTTCTTGATGCGTGAGCCGCCGGTACCGTCGGCTTCCTGCTGGGCACGGAGCTGCAGGGTATCTACCCGGGTAGTTTGTATCTGAATCTGGGACTGGAGGGCTGCCATCCTGGACGCCAGTTCGCTTTTGCGGGCGGAGAAGGCATTGCGGACGAGGGAGTCTTCGGCCTGGCGCTGTTCCTGTTCCATGAGGGTAAGTTCGGCGAGGATTTCGCGTTCGAAGATCTTCAGTTCAAGCGGTTTGGAGATGACTACGGCGATCATAACGGCGAGGATGAGGCGGGGCAGGGCCATCCATAGCTCATTACCGAAGTTGTCGCGCTTCTTGAGGCTGGAAACGATGTAGCGGTCGAGGTTGAAGATCATGAGGCCCCAGACAAGGGCGAAGCCTATGGCGGCCCATGGATTGCGGAAAACGGTCCATAAGGCATAGCCTGCGGCAATGGCGGCAAACAGGCCGGTAAAGAAAATAGTGGCCCCGATGCCGGCGTACTTATTGGTTTCTGAAGGTGCGCGGCGGAGCAGGGGCAGGTGTGCGCCCGAGCAGATAAGGAAGAATTGACGGATTCGTAACATGCTGTCTTGCTTTTACAGTTGAGCCGTCATGTTTGCAGTAAGTAAGGATGGACTATAAAAGTAGTTAATTTTTCGGGCCGGAATGCAAAATAACCGCGGGAGGCATTAGCTAACTGTGGCCTTTGTTTTCTTTTTGCGGGTTGCTGGAGAGGTTTCCTTACGTACACGGGGTGAAGCCGGCGGAGTTTTAGCCGGACGGGCTTTCTTTTCCGGTTTGGGCTTGGGCTCCCCTGCAATAGTAATGAGTTTAATGTTCAGGGCTTTCTCCAGTTTATCGATCGTTTCAAACGTGAGGTTCTCATGCCCTTTAACGATTTTACTGATTTGCTGCCTTGAAACACCCATTTTTTCAGCCAGATCCGTCTGGGTCATTTTCTTCTCATCCAGTACTGCCATTACGCGCAACGCAACGAAACCCGATTTACGGAGCCACCCGTCGTTCGCTAGTCTTTCTCTGGCATGATCAATCCATTTGGATGGCTCTGGGGATACTATTTTTGCTAATTTTTCTGCTAGTGTCATTAGATTGTAATTTAAAGAAGATCACAGATTTCATGATTTTTTAAGAAATGCGTACACCGTTCCAGCTTTGTGATTTCAGCACGGAGCATTGAGCAGTCTTGCATGGCTTTTGTCAGTTTAATACCTCCGCCAGTAATAACGTAACAATTTGCATCAAGTCTTATAGCATAAATTCGAATTTTAGGCCGCCGGATTTTGCGCGACCTATGTTTCATTTTGCTATGTTGAAATACATATAGCCTGGCGTCATCATTTCGCAAAGGCATAAAAAGTTGTTGAAGTGTACCATTGTCATAATGGTCCACGAGTGCTATTGTTATCTGCCTTACTTCTTCTATGATTTCCGAAACGGCTTCATCTATTTTGATGTCTGCTCTGAAAGCATCTTCAAGAAGATCGTTACGCTCCTGTAAGTAAGTACTTACAAACTCGTAATCATTCCAGAGAAAAATCAGTCTGTACAGTTCGTCCTGAATCTCATCAGCATATTGAACAGCATATACCGCATTTGTTTCCTTTCCAAAAATAGTAATAAGTCTCATATTAAGCAATCTATAGGTTGACAAATAATTGTTTAATTACGGCATCACGAGTTACCTCGTTTAGCTAATGTTGATCTTGAATGCTTAATAATCAATACGATGGGAGAGAAAATGGGAGGGCGGCAAATTACATTAACAGCTATTTAAAAAATGCAAACTGTTTGTTAATGAAGAAGCGCTGATCAGCAGCGATTGACTGATGAAGGGAGTGACACAACGGCGGCCGGGTCAGGGGGGATGTGCTGGCTACAAATAGAAAAGGCGGCCTTATGCAGACCGCCTTTTCAGGAAAAATATGTGTAATGCTTTCGGTTAAGCGCTTACTGCTTTGTTTACAAGTGCTGCAGCTTCGCTCAGGAGGATGGCGGATTGAACTTTCAGGCCGCTTTCTTCGATGAGGGTTTTAGCTTCGGCAGCGTTGGTGCCCTGCAGGCGAACGATAATAGGAACGCTGATGTTACCGATAGACTGGTAAGCGTCGATCACACCCTGCGCAACACGGTCGCAACGAACGATACCGCCGAAGATGTTGATGAGGATCGCTTTTACTTTAGGATCTTTCAGGATGATGCGGAAGCCTGCTTCTACGGTTTGAGCGTTTGCAGTACCACCTACGTCCAGGAAGTTAGCAGGCTCTCCACCGGAGAGCTTGATCATGTCCATGGTAGCCATGGCCAGGCCTGCGCCGTTCACCATGCAACCCACGTTACCGTCGAGCTTCACGAAGTTGAGGTTGTGTTTGCTGGCTTCTACTTCGGTAGGATCTTCTTCGGTGATATCGCGGAGAGCAACGAGCTCGGGGTGGCGGATGAGGGCGTTATCGTCCAGGTTCATCTTACAATCCACCGCGATGATCTTTTCGTCGCTGGTTTTGAAGAGGGGGTTGATTTCGAGCATGGCAGCATCGAGGCCAACGTATGCATTATACAGGCTGGTCACGAATTTTACCATGTTTTTGAAAGCTTCACCGGAGAGGCCGAAGTTGAAAGCGATCTTACGTGCCTGGAAAGCTTCGAGCTTGCCGCCGGGGTATACTCTTTCTTTGAAGATCTTATCAGGGGTGTTATGCGCTACTTCCTCGATGTCCATACCACCTTCGGTGGAGTACATGATCACGTTCATACCGGAAGCACGATCGAGCAGGATGGAGAGGTAGAATTCTTTAATGGGGTTTGCACCGGGATAGTAAACATCCTGGGCAACCAGTACTTTATTGACAACCTTGCCGGCTTCGCCGGTCTGGATGGTAACGAGGGTGCCGCCGAGAATGTTTCCGGCGATGGTTTTTACATCTTCCGCGTTTTTACCCACAGCCACACCACGTTGCTCAGTGCCACGGATCTTGCCTTTACCGCGGCCGCCCGCGTGGATTTGCGCCTTTACAACGGAAAACTCGTTTCCAAACTGTACTTTCAGTTGCTTATAAGCCTCTGCAGCAGCTTCGGGCGTATCAACCGGGATACCTTCCTGTACTGGTACGTTATATTTTTTCAGCAGTTCTTTAGCCTGGTACTCGTGTAAATTCATCGGAATACAAATTTGGCCGCTAATTTAGGCAATTATTGTTTTAATCCGGGGATTTCTTTGAATAGGGCGGATGATATGCATCGAAGAATTAACTTTGCCGGGCATAAAACCCGGATATGCTGGAACAGATAAACGAATCGAAAGCTTACATACAGCAGTTTACCAAAGAGCGGCCTGCCGTAGGAATCATCCTTGGCAGCGGCCTTGGGAACCTGGCAGGGGAGATCACCGATAAGACGGAGATCCCCTACGACCATATCCCTCATTTTCCGCCGGCAACGGTGGAAGGGCATTCCGGGAAACTGATTCTCGGCAGGCTCGGCGGCAAACACGTGGTGGCCATGGCCGGCAGATATCATTATTATGAAGGGCTTTCCATGCAACAGGTAACCTTTCCCGTTCGGGTTATGAAAGCCCTCGGTATTGAGACACTGCTTATTTCCAATGCTGCCGGTGGAATGAATGCCAAATTCCGGGTGGGCGACCTGATGATCATCACCGATCACATCAACCTGCAGCCGGAGCATCCGTTGCGTGGCCCCAATAACGCCGCCCTCGGTCCCCGCTTCCCGGATATGAGCGAGCCTTACAGTAAGGCCCTCATCGCAGAAGCCAAACGCATTGCCGCCGGTAAAAACATACCTTTACACGAAGGGGTGTATGTTGGCGTACAGGGACCTACCTTTGAAACACGGGCGGAATATAAATTCATGCACATTATCGGTGGCGACGCCGTGGGCATGAGTACCGTACCCGAAGTGATCGTGGCTATACATAGCGGTCTCCGTGTTTTTGCCATGAGCGTGATCACCGACCTGGGCATCCGGGAAGAGGAAAACGTTATCACCCACGAAGAGGTACTGGTGGCCGCTAAATCGGCTGAGCCGCATTTAACTTATATTTTCAGCGAATTGGCCCGGCAATTGTAGCATATGCCGGACCTTACACGAATCATCCCGATGAGGCAATTCTCGATCCTTTTCCTTTTGCTGGTTTGTACCGGCACCGCCCTCAGGGCACAGTTCAATACCGGCCGGCTTCCCATGCGCGGTGGCGGCGGAGGCAATACCTCCATGCAGCGCGATACCACGAAGCACGACCATGAGCCGGATACGCTCACGCTCCGCTTCCGGTACCTCGATGAGCCAACCGATTTCAGGATCGACTCCTCCATCGCTGACTTTTCCCAAAACTACCTCGGCTACCCCGCCTCCTACATGACCCTGGGCAATAACGGCAACGCATCCCGCAATCTCATCTTTACACCCATCATGACGCCCGGCTTCGATGCAGGGTTTCATGCCTACGATATTTACGGCTTCAATCACCAGAAAGCCAGATTCTACAATACCAACCGGCCCTATTCCGAGCTGGGCTACCTCATCGGTGCCAAGCAGGAACAGATCATTAATGTTCAGCATACCCAGAACAGGGGCGAGAAGTTCAACTTCTCCTTCCAGTACAAGAAGGTCAACAGCCCGGGTTTCTTCCAGAACGCATCGTCTAACCACGATACCTATAACGTGACGGCCAGTTACAACAGTCAGGATAAACGCTATCACCTCTTCGTTTCCTATTATCTCAATAAGATCAACGGCGGGGAAAATGGCGGTATCGTGAATGTTGCCGACCTGAAGAACCCGGAGTACACCCAGCAGCGGCTCATTCCCGTGCGCCTCGGCGGCTCAAACCCCGGATCTTCCTCGTTCTTCAACACTGCCATCCCTGTTAAAAGCTATAATCAGGAAGCCAGCATCCTCGTCCGCCAGCAATATGACTGGGGTAAAGGGGATACCGTGCATGTGAACGATACAACCGAATATTATAAGTTCGATCCCGTTTTCCGCGTGGAGCATACTTTCACTTACACGGAGAATACTTACCGCTTCCAGGACAGTCAGCCCGATTCACTGTACTACCGCACTTTCTACGATTTCAATATCCCACTGGTGAACACGGATACCATCCGTACCCGTCACCGCTGGCGTATCATGAGCAATGACATTTCGCTCATGCAGTTCCCCCTGCGGGGTAACCAGGCCCACTTCATCAGGGTGGGGGCTGCTTTTGAGATCATCAAAGGGCAGTTCAATATGGGGGAAGCATCGTTCACCAACCTCAGGCTACATGGTGAATACCGTAACAAGACGCGCAATCAGCGGTGGGACCTTCAGGCCAAAGGAGATCTGTACCCGGTAGGAGAAAACGCAGGCGATTATGCCGTTAACGGCCGCCTCAGCCGCTTCCTCAACGAAACACTGGGCAACATCAGCCTGATGGCATCTAACGTGAACCGCGAACCCTCGTACGTTTACAAGTATTTCGGCACAGACAGAAACAAGGTGTGGACCAATACCGGACTGAACAAAGAGAACATCACCCAGATCCAATTCAGGGCCGATAACCGCAAGCTGAAATACAACATCACGGCCAATTACTTCCTGTATACCAATTACACCTACTTTTCCAGCTTCACTAAAAGCGCGCAAACCAGCTCACCCTTCAACCTGCTGCAGCTCGTAGGCTACAAACGCTTTGATGTGAAGAGCTTCACTTTTGATGGTGACGTAGCGTTCCAGCAACTGGCCGGTACAGCTCCGCTGCAGTTGCCTACTTTCTGGGCGCGCCTCCGCATTGCTTATACTGCCAAGCTGTTCAAGAACCTGAACCTCTACACCGGTTTAGAAGGGAAATACAACACACCATATTATGCAGACGATTATTCGCCTGTACTGGGCCAGTGGGTATACCAGAACTTCCAGCAGATCAATAACAAGCCTGACATCGCCGCGTTCGTTCACTTCCGGATCAAATCGCTCAGTGCATTTGTACGGGGAGAGAACCTGAACACCTTCCTTTGGGAAAATAACTTCCATGCGCCCTTTTACCCTTCCAACGACTTTGCGCTCCGCGTAGGCATCCGCTGGTGGTTCGTGAACTAGCGGCCGGAGTGCGTAGAAAAACGTATATTTGTGATATGAAGAAATTCCTCACTATCTGTATTGCACTGCTGTACACGCTGATAACCAGCGGGTTCAGTGTGAACGTGCATTACTGTATGGGGGAACTGGCTTCGGTAGATCTGCACGATTCTCATGACGACGGCTGCAACAAATGCGGCATGCCAACAAAGGGGGATTGCTGTAAGGACGAAGCCCACTTCGTGAAGTACGACGATTCGCACCAGGCAGCCAAAGCCGGAATCGGATTGCCGGCCCCTTGCCCTGCTGTTACCGGGCTGATACAGCCCGAATGGCAGGCCAGCATTACTGCTACACCCGTATTCTCCGTATGGGCACCAATTAACGCACCACCGTTATCCGGTATACCCCTTTACAAGCAATTCTGCCTCTTCCTGATTTGATGCGGTTCCCTTTTAGGATAACCGTTATTGAATTTTTATGTATTCAACCGGCCATATGGCCTCAAATCAAGGAAAATGAAAACTATTCTTTTTGCGCTGGCGCTGACCGGCATTACGTTCACCGCTTCCGCTCAACAATATAAAAAAGCATCACTTCAGGCTGCAGGCCTCACCTGCGCCATGTGTTCCAACGCTACCCAGAAGGCACTCAAAACCCTGACTTTCGTGGATAAGATCGATACCGATCTCAACGCCACTACCTTCATCCTTCACTTCAAACCCGGCGCCAACGTCAATATCGACCAGATCCGCCAGAAAGTGGAAGGTGCAGGCTTTTCAGTAGGTAAACTGGTGATGACCGCCGATTTCAACAACGTAAAAGTGGAAAACGACGCGCATATTCCTTTTGCCGGGCAAACCCTCCACTTCGTGAACGTGAAGCCCCAGACCCTTTCCGGTGAAAAGGACGTTACGGTTGTAGACCGCGACTTCCTCCCCTCCAAATCCTTTAAGAAATACGCTGCCTTCACCAAAATGAACTGCATCAACACCGGTGTGATGGAAGCATGCTGCAGCGAAGGGAAGAAAGGAGCCGGTACCCGGGTTTATCACGTTACTATTTAATCACTGTTCATGCTGAAGCAACTGACAATCATCCTCGCCCTTACAGGCGCGGGGCTAACTGCGCAGGCACAGGAACTGTATGTTCAGACTGAGCCAGCCAGTAATATGCCTGCCAACTCAATTGGCGTACGGCTCACCAATAAATTCTATCCCATGGATCATGCCAGCTACACAGGTTACCGACTGCAGCCGGAACTGATGTTCGGGATCAGCAAAAAGCTCATGGTACACGCCAGCGGGTATTTCGGGAATGTAATGGAAAACCGGTTCAAAGCAGAAGGTGCAAGCCTTTACGCCAAGTACCGTTTTCTTTCCAACGATGATATGCATTCTCACTTCCGGATGGCCGCATTCGTAAAAGGCTCCATCATCAATAATGCCTATGCTCCCCCTATGGGTGCCGACCATGACCATACCGCCGAAGCTTTCAATAACCAGGACCTTGACCTTGATGGTATGACCTCCGGTGTAAGCGCTGGTGTGATAGCCACGCAGCTGGTACATAAGCTGGCCATTTCGGGCAGTCTGGCGTACGACAGGTATATGAACAATACGAAGCATAACCTGCCTTACGTGTCGCGCAATGCGCTGAACTACTCCCTGTCTGCCGGGTACCTGTTGCTGCCGCGCAAGTATAAAAGCTATAAGCAAACGAATGTAAACCTGTATGTGGAACTGCTGGGTAAATCGAACCTCGATCAGTTCCGCAGCGGGTATTATGTGGATGTGGCGCCGGCGGTGCAGCTGATCATCAACAGCAATTCACGTATCGATCTCAGCTACCGTACCCAGCTGTTCGGGGATATGGCCCGTATGATGGACAGGAGCTTCCTCGTACGTTACGAGTATAATTTGTATAACATCTTCAAAAAATAGCATGAGCACGGTATTACATATTAAAAACATGGTGTGCCCGCGCTGTATCAAAATGGTGCGGTATGTGCTGGAGCATGAAGGTCAGCAGGTACAGGACGTAACGCTCGGGAAAGCGCTACTCGATACCACGCCCGATGCGGAAGCCTCCCAGCGTATTGCAAAAGCTTTGGAAGCAGAAGGGTTTGTATTGCTGGATGACCGCAAAACACAGATCGTGGAAGCCATCAAGAACTTTGTGGTGGAAACAGTGCACTACGGCGAGCTGGACGAAATGAACGAGAACTTCTCGACATTGCTTTCCCAGAAGCTGGAGAAAGATTATCATATGCTGAGCAAACTGTTTTCAGAAACGGAGAACACCACCATCGAGCAATTTATCATCCAGCAGAAAATAGAAAGAGTGAAGGAGTTGCTGGTATATGGAGAGCTAACACTGAGTGAGATCGCTTATAAGCTGGGTTACAGCAGCGTGGCGCACCTCTCCGGACAGTTCAAGAAAGTGACAGGACTTACGCCCAGCTATTTCAAACAACTGAAAGAAGAGAAGCGCCGGCCGCTGGACAACATCTGATCAAACTGCATTACTAAATAATTCGGACTGTGGTACATTCCGCCACAGCCGGGCATCGAAAGCCATACATATGTTGCGTATGTATGGCTTTCCTTTTTGGGTAACGATTACTTTACCGGGTTGAACTTCTACGAGCCCGTCGTGCTCCATTTCCTGCAGGCGCTGGAGGCCTTCGGAGATGGCGTCGCACTCAGTGTCCTGCCGGTTCCAGCTGGTCTCGAAGCGGCACATCAGGTTGAGGATGTGGCCGCGGAGCCGCAGGTCTTCTTTCGTAAGCATATGCCCCCTGAACACGGGGAGTTTGCCCTGCCTTACTTTTTGCTGGTAAGCTGCGAGGGACTTCTCATTTTGTGTGTATGCATTACCGGTGTCGCTGATGGCGGAAACGCCAAGACCAATCAGAAGGGAAGTACGATGGTCGGTATATCCCATAAAATTGCGGTGCAGGCTGCCGTTTTCCGCAGCAATAAACAGCGAATCGTCGGGCAGGGCAAAGTGGTCCATCCCGATCTCGGTGTAGAAATAATTTTCGAGGATGGATTTGCCCATTTCGTACAGCGCACGTTTTTCATCGCCTGTGGGCAGGTCTTTTTCACTGAACAGTCTTTGCCCGTTCCCTTTGATCCAGGGTACGTGGGCATAGCTGTAAAAAGAGATGCGTTCGGGGAGGAGGTGCATGCACTGTATGAAAGTACTTTTAATACTCTTCAGCGTTTGGAGGGGCAGGCCGTATATGAGGTCGAAGTTGATGGAAGTATACCCGATGCAGCGCGCTTCTTCCACACAGCGGCGTACATTCTCGAACGGCTGAATGCGGTTGATGATAGTTTGCACATGCAGATCGAGATCCTGGATGCCCAGGCTCATCCGCCGGAAACCGAGATCATAAAGGGCCTGCATATGCTCTGCCGTGGTGTTGTTGGGATGCCCTTCGAAGCTGTGTTCCGCACCGGGTAAAACGTCTGCAGTTTCAAAGATGGCATTGAGCAGGCGGGTGAGGTTGGCAGGACTGAAGAAGGTGGGTGTGCCACCGCCAAGATGTACTTCGCGGATACGCGGGCGCTCCGGGAAATGCTCGAGGTACAGCCGCCATTCCTCGAGGATGGTATTGATGTAAGGGATCTCGTGGTCGTGATTAACGGTGATGTATTTGTTGCAGCCGCAATATGTGCAGAGGCGTTCGCAGAAAGGGAGGTGGATGTAGAGACTGATACCGTCTTCCCCGTTCAGTGAAGCGAAGGAGGGGCCGAGGCCTTCCAGCCATTCGCTTTCGTGAAATGCCCCGGTTTCCCAATAGGGAACGGTGGGGTAACTTGTATAGCGCGGCGCGGCAACCTGGTATTTTTTAAGCAAGGTCATAACACATCATTTATGGCATTTTTCAAAAACTCTTTCTGTATGCTGGTGCATTTCGGGGCTAACATACGGGATGCCGAGGTTGAGGCCCCGGAGAATGAGTAGTACGGCCATGAGGCCTACTACATAAGGCATTGCGCTGCGGATGGCTTTGCGGCCCCGCAGGCCGAGGAGCTGGCTGAACCAGGTTACGGCCGCCATGGCTGGTAATGTACCTGCACCAAAAGCGCCCATAAACAGCATGCCGCCCCATACGCTCCCCGATGCCACTGCCCCTGCAATGGCCATGTAAACCATACCACAGGGAAGTAAGCCGTTGAGGAAGCCGATGGCAAATAAAGTACCTGTCCTCCGGCGGCTCAGCAACTGCCCCAGCGCACGCTGTACGATGCCTATTTTCATGGAAGGCATCAGCTTGCCAAAGAGGACGGCAGCCAGCAAAAGCAGGCCGAGGAAAACAGACAGCCATTGCTGCCAGCCACCGAGGTAAAACTGTTGACCCAGCCAGCCAAACACTATACCCAGCAGCATATAGGTTACTACCCTTCCGGAGTTGTACAACAGAATGCCGCCCATTTTCTTCCATCCGCTGAGGTGCTGCACGGGCAGCGTCAGCGCAATGGGACCACACATTCCTATGCAGTGGAAGCTGCCGAGGAAGCCCAGCCCGAGGCCGGAAAGTAGCCATGCGGCGGTCATTACAGTGGTCATTGTACGTAGAATTGCGTTTCCTGGAAATAATCCTTCCCGTTAAACTGCCATTGCATCTTAATGCGGTATGGCCCTTTCTCGAACTGCGTACGGCTCACCAGCAATCTGCCGGTATCGTCGAGGGAGAGGGGAAGGGTAAAATCTTTACGGGAATCGGACGGACGGTAGAAGTGTACTTTACCCTGCAGTGGCGCGCCTTTTAGCTCGCCAGGGAAAGCAAGTTCAATACTATCGCCCGGCTGGCGCACGCTCACCGGAGCGGACAAATCTCCGGTGTTGTTGCGCGCGTCAATAGTAGATTGATATTTCAGCTCTTCGGCATAATAGTCAGGCGTTACCATATCGATGCGGGTTTGCATACTGCGGGTAACGAGTGTAAGAATGCCTATGGCGAAGAGAACGAATACGATGATGATGGCATGACCCCAGTTCATAATGGTATGTTTTTATTGGCTAACAGGCCCGAGGAAAGTAGTGCTCTTGCCTCCGATACGTTTACCGTTTTCATATAATCCCACTTTCAGGACTGATTTCCTTTTTTCGATGGCGGTGCGCGGCAAAACAATAAAGAATGTACCCTCGCCCTGCGCTTCGGCCTTAACATGGATGGGCATGCCCACCACTTCAATTTTACCTGCGCCGCTTTCTATCCGCAGTTCTACCGGTACATCCTGCAGTGTTTTGTTGACGAGCTTGATGCGATAGAGATTCGTAACACTGTCTTTCCCACGCTCCTGGTACAGCATACCCGCCGTGCGGAGGATAGATCCGTCTACCGGTTTGCGGCTGATGAGCAGGAACGTGATGGCGGTAACAATGAGAGTGAGGATAACTGTATATACTTTCAGCCTTCCTGTAAACCGTAGCGGCTGCTTTTGTGCAATTCCGTTTTCTGAAGCATAGCGGATGAGACCCTGCGGCCGTCCTACTTTATCCATCATGTAATTGCACGCATCTATACAGGCGGTGCAGTTCACACATTCCAGCTGGGTACCGTTGCGGATATCGATGCCGGTAGGACATACATTTACGCATTGCATACAGTCGATACAATCCCCCAGATCATTCGCTTCTTTCTTAAACTTCCCGCGTGGCTCGCCGCGTTCGTAATCGTAGGCCACCACCACGGAGTTCTTGTCGAGCAATACGCTTTGCAGGCGGCCGTAAGGACATACCACCGTGCACACCTGTTCGCGGAAGAAGGCGAATACTGCATAGAACACAAAAGAGAACCCGATCATGGCAATGAAGCCTGCAGCATGGGTGCTCAGGGGATCGGCCATAATGGTTTGCAGTTCGCGGGTGCCTATCACGTAAGCGAGGAATGTATTGGCGATGATGACGGAGAGGAGGAAGAAGAGGGCATGCTTGCCGGTTTTCTTCACGATCTTTTCCGTATCCCAGGGTGCGCGGTTAAGCATGCGCTGTTTAGCTGCGTCCCCTTCGATCCAGTATTCTATTCTTCTGAACAGCATTTCCATAAAGATCGTTTGCGGGCATATCCATCCGCAGAATATTCTGCCAAAGGCCATGGTGAACAAAACGATGAACAGGATAAAGGCTACCATGGCCAAACCGAAGATGAAGAAATCCTGCGGCCAGAACACGGCGCCGAAGAGGATGAAACGGCCTTCCGTTACGTTGAAGAGGAACAGGGGCCTGCCGCCAATGTGAATGAACGGCAGGCTGAAGAACAAGAGGAAATAACATGCACTCAGGACCGTTCTGGCCGTATAAAGCCTGCCGGATGGCTGTTTGGCATAGATCCATTTTCTTTTTCCTTTCTCGTCGATCGTTGCCAGGTGGTCCCTGAATATTTCGTGTTCTTCCATTGTCTTCCTTGTTAATATTATTCTTTCACCTCAGTGCCTTCAGGCGCTTTAGGATTGGCAGGATTGGTGCCTTTGATAGAGTGGATGTAAGCGCACAGCTGTGCTATTTGTTTGGGGGAGAAGTCTTCTTTCCAGCTCTTCATCCCTTTCTCCGGTACACCATATTTAATGGTGGAGAATACCTCGCCCACTTTACCACCGTGTACCCAGAAGTTGTCTGTAAGGTTGGGACCAACGAGGCCCTGTCCTTCCGGACCATGACATGCCGCGCAGTTGGTAGCGAACACTTTTTTGCCGGAGGCAATGTCATCAGCTTCGGTGAGTAGTTTCACGGTGTTTTCATCTATGTTGTTAGCCGCGTTCTTCAGGTATGCTGCTTTCTGAACGGCGGCCTGTTCTTCTGCTATCGCCAGTTCCTGCAGCTGAAGGGGAGCGGTTTCTGAGATGTGGAAACGCCATACGTAGATGATGCCGAACACGATGCTCAGGTAAAACGCCCAGCGCCACCATGGCGGAGTGGGATTGTTGAGTTCGCGGATGCCATCGTAGTCATGCCCGAGATCCACTTCTTCTTCCGTAGCAGCATCGATGCTTTTTGTGTCGTTGAGGCGCTCCATCCAGGTAACGCGGGGTTTGCCCGGCAGTGCTGCTTTCACTGCTGCAGCTTTTGCTTTGGCTTTGGCCGCTTTCTTCATACCCTGAATACCGGTGAGGATGCGCAGGGCCTGCAGGAGGAACAGCAGTACAAGGATCTCGAGACCAATGACGGTCAGCAGCATATACAACGTAGTGTCTGACAAGCCGGAAACCATTGGGCCGGTAACAGTTTTTACTGCTTCTTCCGCAGCTTCCTGTGCAAAAGCACCCTGGCCCACGGCAAGGAGTGCCAATATGAGCGGGAGCTTCTTCATACGGTCGCGGAAAATATCCACGGCACCGATTACGGTATGCCCGAGCACGCAAATAGCGATCAGCAGCCCTGCGGCGATGGAAATCAGCAGGATGGACACAGGGTGCGACAGCTCTCCATATGGATCTGGAGGCGCACCTGCGGCGAATGCCTGCAGGGTAATGATGGTGAGCAGAAATGTGAGAATGCGTTTCATGGGCTTACTTATTTTCAGGTGCATCGTTTTCGATCGGGAGATGGCTCATGGCGTCCATCGTTTGTTTGTCGGTCCGGAAGGCGAGCCATGCCGCGCCAAGGAAGAAAACGGAGAAGATGAGCAGTGATGCCATCGGGTAGATGGTTACATCTTCTATGCTTTTGAGATAATTGATGAATTTCATGGCAATTAGTTTGAAGCGGTTTCTTTAATGTCTTTACCCATTCTTTGCAGATAAGCGATCAGCGCAACGATCTCGCGGTCGGCAGGGATCTCAAGCTTATCCTTCTTCAGATTGGCAACGATGATATTAGCCTGTTTGTCCAGATCAGCCTTCGACTGTGTCTCGTATCCTTCCGCATAAGGCACCCCTATTTTGCGCATCACATTGATCATGGCAGGTGTTTTTGCTTTATCGATGCGGTTGTCGAACAGCCAGGGGTAAGCCGGCATAATAGACCCGGGCGACATGGACACGGGGTCGAGCATGTGGTTGTAGTGCCAGGAGTCCGGGTACTTGCCACCTAACCGTGCCAGATCAGGTCCGGTACGTTTGGAGCCCCACTGGAAGGGGTGATCGTAAATGAACTCACCGGCTTTGGAATACTCTCCATAGCGGGCCACCTCATCGCGGAAGGGACGTACCATCTGCGAGTGGCAGGTATAACAGCCTTCGCGGATGTAGATGTCGCGGCCATGAAGCTCCAGTGGCGTATATGGTTTCACACTGCTGATAGTAGGTATGTTGCTCCGTACGAGGAAGGTGGGTACCAGTTCGAGGATACCGCCGATGCCTACAACGATGAGGCTGAATACGGCCATCTGTACAGGGCGTTTCTCGATCCAGTTATGCCAATGGCCTTTGTCTTTACCGCCTGCTTCAGGTGCAGCTTTCACCAGCGGTGCTGCTTCTGCAGGTTCATCGGCAACGAACTTGCCGCGGCGTACTGTTTTGGCGATATTGACGATCATAAGGATCACACCGGAAACGTAGAGCAGTCCTCCAAGGGCACGCAGTGCGTACATGGGTACGATGATATTGACGGTTTCAATGAACTGATACTTCAGCGTACCTTCTTCCGTAAACTGTTTCCACATCATGCTCTGCGTAAATGCAGCCCAGTACAGGGGGATGGCGTAGAATATGATACCGAGGGTACCGATCCAGAAGTGGGCATTGGCCCATTTGCGGGAATATAATTGTGTGTTAAAGAGGCGCGGTAACATCCAGTAAAGGATACCGAAAGTGAGGAAGCCATTCCAGCCGAGTGCGCCAACGTGTACGTGAGCGATGGTCCAGTCGGTATAGTGGCTAATGGCGTTCACGTTCTTGAGCGACAGCATGGGGCCTTCGAAGGTGGCCATACCGTACGCGGTGAGTGCTACCACGAAGAATTTCAGTACGGCATCTTCCCTTACACGATCCCATGCACCGCGGAGGGTGAGAAGGCCGTTGAGCATACCGCCCCATGATGGAGCGATGAGCATGATGGAGAATACGGTACCGAGGGATTGCGCCCATTCAGGCAATGCGGTGTAAAGCAGGTGGTGCGGACCTGCCCAGATATAAATGAATATCAGTGCCCAGAAGTGGATGATAGACCAGCGGTAGGAATAAACAGGCCTGTTGGCGGCTTTCGGTACAAAGTAGTACATCAGGCCGAGGTAAGGGGTGGTGAGGAAGAAGGCCACGGCGTTGTGACCGTACCACCACTGCACGAGTGCATCCTGCACTCCGGCGTACCAGGAATAGCTCTTGAAAAGCGACAGCGGCATCTCGAAAGAGTTGACGATGTGCAGCATGGCAATAGCTACCCAGGTGCCGATGTAAAACCAGATGGCTACATATAGGTGGCTTACACGGCGTTTGAGGATGGTACCCAACATGTTGGCACCGAATACAACCCAGATGAGGGTAATGGCAATATCGAACGGCCATTCCAGCTCAGCGTATTCTTTACCGGTAGTATACCCGAGGAAGAGGGTGAGCGCGCCGCCGGCGATGATGGCCTGCCAGCCCCAGAAGTGGATCTTACTGAGCAGGTCACTGAACATACGCGCTTTACAAAGGCGTTGCAGGGAATAGTACACCCCCATGAATATGCCGTTACCCACAAATGCGAAAATCACCGCATTGGTGTGTACCGGGCGGAGGCGGCCGAAGGTAATGGGCGCAAAGCCAAGGTTGGCGCCGGGAATAACCAGCTCAATCGCAGCCCATAGGCCCGCCAGCATTCCGATTAAGCCCCAGAAAATGGAGGCATAGGCAAACCATTTGACGGTGCGGTTGTCGTAAGAGAATTTTTCAAGAAACATATGAACGGGTGTTTATTCTTTACTGGTTTTATCGTCGAAAAGCATGCGGTGGGCAGGGGAGTAATCGTCGTCGTATTGCCCGTCTTTCACGGACCATATAAAAGCGATCAGGAAGAAGATGGCTACAGCCAGGCTGGCACACAGTAGCATAATGATCACGCTCATGATTCAGTGTTTTTGTTAATTATTTTGTAAAAGTATCGTGGCGGCGATCCGGAATGGATGATGGGGGTCAAAGCATCCGATGATGCTCATCAGCGGAGGAACCTCCTTCCGGCATATTCACTCATCCCCCAGGTCAGCAGAATAATGCTGATAGAGCTGCTGGGCATAAGGATGGCGGCAGTGAGCGGGCTTAGCTTACCTTGTACGGCGAAAAACAAACCGGTGAGGTTATATGCGATCGAATACACGAAACTGATGAGGATAATGCGTTTATTGATCCGGCTCATGCGGATGAAGGAGGGCAGCCGGTGCAGCTGTGCAGCCTCCAGGATGCCATCGCTGGCAGGGGTGAAGTTGTTGGAATCTTCGGTCAGACTGATCCCGGCATCGCTCTGACGCAACGCGCCGGCATCGTTCAGTCCGTCTCCGATCATGAGTACCTTTTCTCCTTTTTCCTGCAGCTGTACGATATGGTCGAGTTTGTCATGCGCCTGCTGGCGGAAGAGCAGGGTAGCGTTATCACCCATCATTTTCCGGAGGTTACCGGCTTCGCCGGGCTGGTCGCCGGAAAGGAGCGTGAGGCTAAAGTGTTGTTGCAATTGCCCCAGCATTGCAGGGATGCCGGTACGGTAAGCATGCTCAAGGAGGTAATACCCGGCATGATCGCCATTGATATTTACATGCACTACACTGGCTCCTGCATGTTCCGGCTCGCGGGCTCCGGTATATTCCGCACTGCCCAGCTGTACGTGCATCTGATGCACCCAGCCCTGCAGGCCCTGCCCGGTTTGCTCACTGAAACGGTCGATGGTCTGGATCACGGGCTTCCCTACAAACTCGCGCACCTGCCTGCTGGCAGGGTGCTGGGAATGGGCCGTTAAAGCCGCTACAGCGCTTACCTCTGCGTGGGTTAATTCACGGCCATGCCAGGATACCGTGGTGCTGGATTTGCCGGTCAGCGTACCGGTTTTATCGAATACGATGTGGGTGATGCCTGCCAGGCGTTCAATGGCCTGTGCATTACGGAGGTACAGCCGGTGGCGGCTCAGTATCCTGAGCATATGGCCATTCGTGAAAGAAGCCGCCAGCAGCAATGCACATGGACAGGCAATAATGAGTATCGCAGTTACCGAAGGCCAGATTTTGGCACTGTCGTAAACACCCCAGTAAATAGCCGTAACGGCGGCAATGGTTAGCACTACCCAGGTGAAGTATTGACCCAGTAAGTGAATGAAGGATGGTTTGCCGGGGTTCTCGCGGCGCAGCTCTTCGCGGTTCCAGAGGCTGGTGAGGTAACTCTGTGCCACTTCGCGGATGGTGAGGATCTCCATATTGCCATCCAGCTGGCGGCCACCGGCGTAAATGATCTCCCCCATCTGTTTACGTACGGGAACGGATTCACCGGTTACGAAACTATAATCGATCAGCGCCGATCCTTTTACGAGCAATCCATCTGCCGGGATAAGTTCCTGGTGGTGGATGAGCAGTGTGTCTCCGGTTTTGACATCGGGGAGCTGGGTGGGCTTTTCTTCCCCGTCTTTCATCACGGTAACGGCAATGGGGAAGTAGGCGGTATAATCCCTGTCGAAGGAGAGTCCGCGGTAAGTTTTATCCTGCAGCAGGCGGCCTATGAGCATGAACATGACGATGCCGGTCATGGAATCGAAGTAGCCGCCCCCGGTGCCGGAGAGCACATCCACCACGCTGCGGGTGAAGGTGACCACGATGGCAAGTACGATGGGAAGGTCGATGTTGAGGAAACCATGTTTAAGGCCTTTCCAGGCCGGCATATAGAAGGCCTGCGCACTATAAAAAAAGACCGGAAGGGAGAGGAGGAGATTGAGGTATCTGAAAACGGTGGTCATATTGCCTTCCATATGCCCTTCGCCTGAAAAATATTCGGGAAACGACAGCAGCATGATATTGGCGAAGCAGAAGCCTGCCACGCCGAGCTGATAAATGAGTTTGCGGTTGGGTGCGGGCTTGCGGGCGCGGAGGTCCTGCAGGCTGATATATGGCTCATAGCCGATGCTGGTGAGCGTTTCTGCTATTTTCCGTAAAGATGTCTGATCGGGGCTGTAAACAATACGCGCTTCTTTTTCTGCGAAGTTGACCTCCACCTGCCGTACGCCGGGATCGAGGCGGTGAAGGTTTTCGAGGAGCCAGAGGCAGGAGCTGCAATGGATGTGCGGGATGTGAAAGGTGACGTGTGCCTGCTTCTCGTCTGCATACTGTAGCAGTTGCTGTTGGGTACGGGCATCATCGAGGAAAGCAAATTTATCTTTCCGGACGGTCTGCCGCTGGGCCACGCCTGGCTTTTCGTTGATCTCATAATACCGGCAGAGGCCGTTTTCGTTCAGCAGTTCGTAGACGGTTTGGCAACCCTGACAGCAGAACTGTTCGTCCGTTGGACAGTGCTCGCCGCAATGCGCGCATTGGTGGCTTACTTCCTGGGCATGTTTGATCATGCCTCAAAAGTATCCGCCATTGCGCGCCCGGGCGATGAGTGGGGTCAAGCAGACCGATGATCGTTATCAGCTGCCTTTGATGGAAAGTATGAACCCCGTCACCTGTGCAATCTGTTTATCGCTGAGGGATTTGCCCCATGCCTGCATCCCTTTTTCAGGAACACCGTGTTTAATGGTCTTGAATATCTCGTTGGTGCTGCCCCCGTGCAGCCAGGTATCGTCGGTCAGTTTAGGCCCTACAAGTCCCTGACCCTGCCCGCCATGGCAAACACCGCATTTGCCACTGTAAATGGCCTTTCCGGCCTTGATATCGGCTTCTGCAGTGAGCTGGGGTACATTATTGGGTTCTATGGCCGGTTCAGGCGCAGGAGCGGTTGCTTCGGCCAGTACGGGCTGGCGCGATGCCTGCTTACCTACCGCGAATACGAGTCCATATCCCAATACGGCAAACAAAATAGAAGTGGTAACCCAGGCCTTCCGGCTTACCCGGATGCCCGTGAGGAAGTGCAGGATGGCCAGCAGGGCCAGGATCACCAGCACTTCCAGTACCAGCACGGATGCCAGGGTGGCAAACATATCATCAGGCAGGCCGGGTATGATACCTACAGCCAGCAACCCTTTGGTAAGTTGATTGTTATTGTTGAGGTGCTTGTCGCGATACACATCCATCGCGGAAATGACGGTATTCGCGAGCAGTACGATGATGAGGAGCAGCCCGGCTGCGGTGCAGAGCATCAGTAACGCTACCGGATGCGTCAGCTCTATCCATTGAGAAAAGTTCATAGGTCGTCGTTATTTACCTGAAAGCTACAACCGGGCATCAATCACAATATTGAGCCACCTCACCGGGCGACCTGATTTTAGTCAGATTCCTGCCGGGAATGTTATAACAGAAGGCCATAATTGTATAACACCCGGGCGGCATGGCAGAGCTACCTTTGCATTATCATTCAATATGCGCATTATGAAGATTATAAACAGCATACTCCGGATTCTCCGGTCGCTATTCATGAAGAAGAATTGTTGTAAGTAAAAACATCATTATGAAACAACTTGCAGGACTGACATTATTGTTTTCAGCCTTTACCATATCCGCATTTGCGCAGCATGAGCACCATCTACCGCAACCCGCGAAGAAAGATACAGTTCCCGCACACGACCCGCATGCCGGGCACCGCATGCAGGATTCCTCCGCCATGCAGCACGAAGGCCATAAAATGGGGAATATGACCCATGCCTACAGCCTCAACCTGCCTATGAGCAGGAACGGTTCCGGCACGGCCTGGCTGCCCGATAACAGCCCGATGTATATGTATATGACCGGAAACGACCGTACGAACTTCATGTTCCACGGTAATGTGTTCCTTCGCTATACTTCTACCGACTTCACCGCCAAAGGCAGCCGTGGCGCCGCTAAATTCGATGCGCCCAACTGGCTGATGGGGATGATGAACCACCGGGTAGGAAAGAAAGGACTTTTTAACGCCACAGTGATGCTGAGCTTCGACAAGCTCATAATGGGTGGCGAAGGTTACCCGCTGCTGTATCAGTCCGGCGAAACATGGGAAGGTCGCCCGCTGGTAGACCGTCAGCACCCGCACGATCTCTTTGCCGCCCTGAGCATCGGGTATACCCATGCCATCAATAAAGACATGGATGTATTCGCCTATTTCGGTTATCCCGGCGAGCCTTCCATCAGCGCCCCGGTATTTATGCACCGTGTATCGGCTATGAATAATCCTGATGCACCGCTGGGCCACCACTGGCAGGATGCCACGCACATCACTTTCGGTGTGGGTACACTGGGCTTCCGGTACAAACAGGTGAAGGCGGAGTTCTCCAGCTTCACGGGCCGCGAACCGGATGAAGACCGCTACAACTTCGATAAGCCTAAGTTCGACAGCTACGCCTATCGTGTGAGCTACAATCCTTCCCGCCAATGGGCTTTGCAATTCTCTCAGGCATTCGTAAAAAGTCCGGAGGCCGGCGAACCGGATGAAGACGTGACACGTACCACCGCTTCCGCCATCCATACCGTTCCCCTCCGTAAGCATGGCAGCTTTATTGCATCTTCCGCAGTATGGGGCCTCAACTCCAAAAGCGATGGGCACCGTGAACATGCATTCCTCGCGGAAAGCAACCTGCAGCTGCAAAAGAATGCTGTATACGGGAGGTATGAATTCGTAGAGAAATCTACCCACGAGCTGCAACTGGAAGATAAATTCGGCGAAGATAAGTTTGGCGTTCATGCCTTTACGTTAGGATACGCCAGAACATTGGCCACCGTCTGGAAAACAAACCTCGCTATCGGGGCGCAGGGTACGGTACATTTCGCTAATACCGCGCTGGATGGCTTGTATGGAAAGCAACCCCTCAGCGGCCAGGTGTATCTGCGGATCAGTCCGGCCATGCATCGCTAAAAGCTTCCCAAACTTCACCAATCGACTGCCATCCTACTTCCAGAAAGTAGGATGGCAGTATGTTTTGCAACACCTTCCGTTGCGGGAAATACGTATTTATGGCCGGTTTCCCCTTATTATGCCGGAATAACACTTTCATAGCAGCACGGTATTTGCATTTATTACTACATTCGACCGTATTTTTTAATCTGAGTCAGGAATGAAGTATCTTAAGTTCATACCGTGGATGTTGCTGATCATCATCACGGCCGCGTGCGGAAACAGGAAGGGCAAGCCCAGCCAGCAGGAAGTGGTGCAGAATGTGCAGCAGCTGGATGAAGTGGTGCCCCAACAAATAGCGGAACGGCTGGAATATGTGGAGGGGAATGAAGGCTGGATGGAAGACAGTGTGCCTGCCCTCAGCACACCGGCATTACGCACTGCTTATGCTGCCAGTGCCGGTAAAGCGATCTGGTCGAAAAACGGAGAAGCTATTCCCCAGGCCGACAGCCTGCTCCGCTGGATCGGAAGTGCCCGCCACTATGGACTGAATCCTGCCCACTACCATTCAAATGCCTTACTCGGCGCAGAGGAACGGAGGCATACCGATAAAGACGCATTGCGCGACGCAGCCCTATGGGCACAAACGGATGTACTGCTGACGGATGCATTCTTCAAACTCGCTACCCATCTTCATTATGGCATTATCCCGCGCGATAGTATTGCGCTTCGGAAAGACTCCCTGCTGACGGATGATGTGCTGAATTCCCTTCTCCGCGATGCCATCTCCGGCAACCGCCTCAGCGAAATTTTACAGGCGCAGGAACCTGTACATGAACAATACCATTTACTGAAAGCAGGCGTGGCAGCGTATGAAGAACAATACGGTAACCACACCTGGGATACTATAGCGGCAGATTACACCGATACCCTTGCATTCCGCAGGCAACTGGCGGTAAGACTGGTGCAAACCGGTCATTTCGATACGCTGATGAACACCCCGGATGATACGGTGGCACTTAAGAAAGCCGTTAAACAATTTCAGCAGGATATACATCTGTATCCGGATGGTGTGGCGGGCAAACGCACACTCCAATATCTGAACCGGCAGCCGAAAGACTGGCTGGAACAGGCCGCTGTGAGCCTCGACCGCTGGCGTAAAATGCCGGATACCCTCCCCGCAAGATATCTCATCGTCAATATTCCCGCTTTCCGGTTACAGGTATGGGATGATTCCGCCGGTATGGTACTGGAATCGCGCGTGATTGTGGGAACACCCCGTACCCGCACCCCGCAGCTCAGCTCGGTAATGACCAACTTCGTACTGTATCCCTATTGGCGCGTGCCCTACAGCATCGTGTTCAAAGAGATGCTGCCGCAGATCAAGAAAGACCGTGCTTACCTCACCCAAAAGAACCTCGAAGTGGTAGACCATCACGGCAATATCATCTCCCCCGATTCCATTGACTGGAATAAGCTGGGGAAAGGGTACTTCCCATATGTGCTCCGGCAGATGGATGGGCTTGATAACTCGCTGGGCATCATGAAATTCAACTTCGCCAACCGCTTTAGCGTGTACCTGCACGATACCAATAACCGGAAACTGTTTGCCAATTCCAACCGCGCGCTCAGCCATGGCTGTGTGCGCGTGCAGGCATGGGACAGTTTGGCCATGTACATGGTCAGCAGCGATCCCAAACCGGAGATGGCAGACAGTGTGCGTGCCTGGCTGGCCCGGGAAGAGCAGCGGGTATACCCCCTGCCCAGGCGCTTACCCATCTATATCCGTTACTTCTCCACCGAGTACCGCGATGGGAAGCTGCAATTTTATGAAGATGTATATGGTGAAGATGCGCGTGTACGGCAATACTTCCATTAATCCCGTTCATTCCGTAATTACTACGATTCGCGCCGGATGGCTTTGCTAAGGGGGCGGTAGCATGCACTTTTGCATGAAAACAACCCCCAAATGAAATTCTTTTATACGATCGGCCTGTGTTTATTGGCCATTTTGCAGGCTGCCGGGCAGGAATTGCCCCGGCAAACCGTCAAAGGCATAATCACCGACCGGTCTACGCATTATCCCCTCCCCGGTGCAGCTATTTCCATTCCCACACTCAGTAAAGGAGCCGCTACCGATGAAAAAGGCGAGTTCCGTATTACAGACGTACCAGTTGGTCGTCATACCATCCAGATAACCATGATGGGTTATGAACCAGTGATCCTGCAGGGAGTGGAAGTGAACGCCGGTAAGGAAACCATGCTGGAAATTCCACTGACAGAAACGGTGATCACCCTCAAAGGCGCGGAAATAACCATGAAGCGCAGTGAAGGGCCGGGCAGCTCCCTGGCCCTCGCCAGCGCGCGACAGCTCAATATTGAAGAAGGTATGCGCTATGCCGGCAGCAGGAATGATCCTGCACGCATGGCCCAGAACTTTGCCGGAGTATCGGGTGCCAACGACGGGCGGAACGATATCATCATCCGGGGTAACTCACCCGCAGGCGTACTCTGGCGTGCGGAAGGAGTGGACATTCCCAACCCCAACCACTACAGCACTTTTGGCGCTACCGGCGGACCGGTAACTATTCTCAATACCAATACCCTCCGCAACTCCACCTTTCTGACAGGCGCTTTTCCGGCAGATTATGGCAACGCACTGGCAGGAGCCTTTGACCTGCGCCTCCGAAACGGTAATAAAGACCGTTACGAAATGCTGGCACAGGTAGGTTTCAATGGATTTGAAGCAGCGGTAGAAGGCCCTCTGGGTAAAAAAGGAGGGGCATCCTTTCTGGTAGATTACCGGTATTCACTCGTAGCCGCTGTGCATGCATTGGGCTTAAACGTAGGAACCGGTGCCAGTATTCCCAAGTACCAGGACCTTACTATGAAAGTAAATGTGCCTACCAAAAAAGCCGGCACTTTCAGCCTCTTTGCCATGGGCGGCCTCAGTAATATCCATTTCATACCCGGAGAGGATTCTACCGATCTCTACAATACAGGCGATTATGAAGTGCTGACCACATCTAATATGGGTGTGGCGGGACTTACACACAGCTTTAATTTCTCGCCCAACACATACGGCCGCGCCTTTGCAGCAGTATCCATGGCGGAAAGTAAAATGGATAATTTCGAATCGAAAGATGAGATCCGCGGGAAGCGGAGACTGGACCTGGATTACAACCTCATGAAATCCAGCTTCGGCTACCGTGTGGATCATAAGTTTAATCCGCGTAACCAGTTCAGCATTGGTGTTTCCGGAGAAAGCATGCAACTCGATATGCGTAACCGACGTATCAAAGACGGGGATACTGAACTGAGCGATCTGGTGAACACCAGCAACAACACCTGGATAGGTAAAAGCTGGATGAACTGGCAGCACCGTGTGAACAACGATCTTACTTTCAATGCAGGCGTATACGGCCAGTACTTTGGACTGAATGAACAGTTTCAGGTAGAGCCGCGGGTAAATATGAAATACGATTTTGCACGGAAGCAGTCCATCAATTTGGGGTTAGGTATGCACAGCCAGCTGCAGCAGCTGGAAGTATATTTCAATGAAACTGCCGGTAAACTCAGCAATAAGGAGCTTACACCTACCCGTGCGCTGCACGCCGTATTGGGGTACGATGCGATGGTGGGTGAACGCCTGCGTTTTAAAGCAGAAACCTACTACCAGCACCTGTACGAAGCACCTGTTGAAATCACCGCATCATCGTTCAGTTTGCTGAACTACGGGGCAGACTTTGGTTTCCCGGACAAACCGAATCTTTTCAACAACGGCAAAGGCCGCAACTATGGCGTAGAGCTGACGCTCGAGAAGTACCTGCATAAAGGGTTTTACTTCCTCTTCACCCAGAGCCTCTTCAGTTCAAAATATCAGGGCAGCGACAAGATCTGGCGTAACACCGCCTTCAATTCACAATATGTTACCAACTTCCTCATTGGCCGCGAATGGACGATTAAGCCCGGCTTCAGCGTGGGAGCCGACAGTAAAGTGAGCGTAGCGGGCGGCCAATGGTATACGCCTTTCAATGAACAGGCTACCGTGGCTGCAGGGTATGTGGTGTACCAGGAAGACAAAGCTTTTACACTCCGGAACGATATGTACTTCCGCTGCGACCTGAAATTCTCCTTCACCTGGGAACTGGGCCGGACCACTCAGAAATTCTTTATAGATTTACAGAACCTGACCGCCAGAAAGAATATCTACACCCGTACGATAGATGTGGAAACCGGTAAGATCAAGCAGGTGAACCAGATAGGGCTATTCCCGAACGTTAACTACCAGTTTACCTTTTAAAGCAAACAGACGAGGCATATGCGTAACAACGAGACGGCACTCGGATTCAACGATAAATGGTTTGTGCTGCTGGGCATCCCCCTGCTGGGGTTCCTGACGCCGATCATGTACCTCGGTGTACGGTTTACCCGCGCGCCCCGGTACACCTGGCTGGCATTTGCCTTCTCGGTAGCTATCACCGCTCTTTTCTGGATGGGCAACCGCTGGATCATCATTCAATTACGGCGTAAGTATCCGCTGCTGAGCCAGGCACCTAAAAGGATCGCCCTTACCGTTCTGGGGATGTTCGTATTCACCTTCGCTGTGTCTAATTTCAACGGGGTAACACCACCGCTGTGGTCAGACATTCAGCTGCCTTACCCCGACCTGAACGTGCTGGGCATGATCAATACCCTGCTTATCGCGGGTATCTATGAAGTAGTATGGTATCAGGCGCAACTGCGGCTTTCCATGCACGGGCAGGAAGAGTTGCGGAACGAAAGCCTGCAGGCACAGATCAGGGCGCTGAAGAGCCAGGTAGACCCGCATTTTCTTTTTAATAACCTCAACACCCTCAGCTCCGTTGTGCACAGTGATCCGGATAAGGCAGAGCATTTTATTCAGCAATTGTCGAAGTTGTACAGGCATATGCTGGAAGTGCAGGAAACAACCCTGATTTCCGTGAAGGAGGAACTGGGGCTGCTGGAAGCATATGTTTACCTTCTCAAAACCCGCTTCGGCGATAACCTGCTTGTAACGATTGATGTACCTGATGCATATCACGACCGCAAAATCATCCCGTTTGCCCTGCAGATCGTAGTGGAAAATGCCATGAAGCACAACATTGTATCGGCCGCCAAACCATTAAACGTGCGGATAGAAGTGGTGCAGGATAAGATCGTGGTCACCAATAACCTGCAAAGGAAACTGCATGGGGTTTCTTCTACGGGCAAAGGGCTGGAGAATATCAATTCCCGTGTACGCCTGCTGCGCGGGCAGGAAGTAGAACATGTGATAACGGCCGATCAGTTCATCGTATTATTGCCCATATTTCCATCCGCATGATAAAAGTGGTGATTATAGAAGACGAAGCCCCTGCGGCGCAGAAGCTCAAAACATTACTGGGCCGCCACCACGAAGCCGTGGAAGTACTCGCCGTGCTCGACAGTGTGGAAGAGTCCGCCAAATGGTTCCGGCATTTTCCCATGCCCGACCTGATCTTTATGGATGTGCAGCTGGCAGACGGGCTTAGCCTGGAGATCTTCCGGCAGGTACCCCTTACCGCACCGGTCATCTTTACCACCGCATACGATCAATACATGTTGCAGGCCTTCCGGAACAACGGTATTGAATATCTGCTGAAGCCCCTTGATGAAGAAGAGCTGCGGCAGGCGCTGGCTAAGTTCCGCCAGTTCTTTATGCCCCGGCAGGAAGCAGGCGGAGGGTTGGAAGATAAGATCCGGCAGCTGCTGCAATACGTGCAACCCGCGCAATACAAGGAGCGCTTTCTCGTGAAAACGGGCCAGCAATTATACTATGTAAACACTACAGATCTGGCCTGCGTATTTGCAGAAGGGAAGCTCGTGTTTGCACTCGATTTTGCCGGTAAAAAGCATGTGATGGAAGATAACCTGGCTACACTGGAACATCAATTATCGCCAAAGGAATTTTACCGCGTGAGCCGCCACCTGATTGTACATGTGAAAAGCGTGCGCCGCGTGCACCCATGGTTCAGCGGCCGCCTGAAGCTCGATCTGCAGCCTGCGCCGGAAGTGGAGCTGGAAGTGAGCCGAGACAGGGTACCGGGCTTCAAGGAGTGGCTCGGGAAGTAAATTTTTGCTGCCAATACATACCATCTCTTACGAAAAAGGGCTGACGGAAAGAATCCGGTCAGCCCTTTATTATTCAACTGTGGTACGCTTATTTGATCACTTCCGCGAGTTTGGCGGTCAGTGCATCGCCACGGAGATTCTTGGCGATGATTTTGCCCTGAGGATCGAGCAGGAAGTTCTGGGGGATGGAGCGCACGGCATAGAGCTGTGCAGCGGCATTTTTCCAGAAAGCCAGATCGGAAACCTGAGGCCAGGTAAGACCGTCGTCGGAAATTGCTTTCAGCCATTTGTCTTTTGCATTGGGCTGGTCGAGCGATACACCGAGGATGGTGAAGTTCTTGTCTTTGTATTCATTATATGCTTTCACCACATGCGGGTTTTCTGCACGGCAGGGACCGCACCAGGAAGCCCAGAAATCGATGAGTACGTATTTGCCACGGAAAGAAGAGAGGGCGATAGGATTGCCTTCAGGATCGTTCTGTGTGAAATCGGGAGCCACAGCACCGAGGGATACTGCTTTCACTTTTTCCAGCATCTCAGCATATGCTTTGCCATCAGGGCTTTGCTGTACAACGGGAGCCAGCTTGGCGAACATGGGCTGGATGGTGTTATAGTCAGGAACGGAGCCTGCGAATTGTTTCAGCGCGTCGAGCCCTGCGAGGGATTTGGTATGCGATTCAGCGAATTTCTTCATGATCGCATCTTCATCTTCACCTATCTGCTTGCTTTCTGCCATGATTACGGACATGAAAGCAGAGTCTTTCTTCTGATCTTCGGTAGCGCCATAGTAACGTGCCATAAGGGCTTTGTTACGCTCGCCGAGGGGCTTCATCTGTGCATCGAGTGCCTGCAGATCGGTGGTGTGGATACCGCCTTTCACAGTAGCCGTCTTCATAGAGTCGGCGCTCTTGATGTTAATGGTGCCCGGCTCGAGGAAGATCTTCACTGACTCCGACTGATGAATGACGCGGCTTACACCGGGACCGTAGTTCAGGAATACGGTTGCTTTGGTGATACCGGGTACAGTACCTGAGAAAGAGAACTCACCGTTTTTAAGGAAGGAAGAATCGCGTTTCTGCTCACCGTCCACTGAATAAACGAGGTACGACTTAACGGGTTCATTGTAGTTCCCGATCTTGCCTTTTACCGTATACTTGGTTTGGGCATGAACGAGCGCCGGCAGGAGCAGCACTGCTGGCAGCATCTGAAATCTTTTCATGATTGGTTTGATTTTTACGCTCTAAAAATAGGGAAAGAATTCGGTTGCGGACTTGCCGCCTGTCAAAAAAATGCCCCCGGGAAAGGGTTTATCCGCCCTTTTGCTGGCGGTAATGGTTGGGTGACATGCCCATCAGCCGGGTAAAAAACCGGGAAAAGTAATACTGATCGCTCATGCCCACACTGGCAGCCACCTCCTTGATTCTCAGTTCAGTATACAGGAGCAACTCACATGCTTTCTGCACTTTCAGGTTGTTGAAGTACTCAATAGGCGTATAGCCCGTCTTTTTCTTAAACTGATGTACGAAGTGAGAAACGGAGAGATTGGCAGACTTCGCCAGCTCCTGAAGTGGCAGCTGGGAGCCGATCTGCTGCTTCATAAGAGCAGTGGCGGCAGCCACGATCTCACGGCTGTCGGCCTGGTTGTCTGGTGTGTACCGTTCAGGGAAAAGGAGGGAGGCAAGAAACTGGCCGAAGCAAAGATTGGCGTAAAAGATGTTGTCGAGGTCATTGCCGTTCTCCAGCTGCCGGTAAATAGACCCGAACAGCGTGATGCGCTGATCCCGCCAGGGCACGGTGCTTTTCAGCGATTCTGCTTTATCTTCCAATGAACGGATCACAGTATCGGATGCACTCCCGTCGAAGTGTACCCAGTAAATCGTCCACGGGTCAGTTTCATCTGCACTGTAGGTATGCGCGGTTTTCCGGGGAATGATGAAGAAATCTCCCGCACTTACGGAATATGTTTGCCTGTTGAAACGTGCACTGCCCTTGCCGTCTACACAATAAATGAGAATGTGCTGATCCACCCCGTCTGGCCGCATACGGTGATGGAACCGGGCTTTGGGATAGTATCCCATATCAGTGATGTACAGCGCAGCCATCAGATCGTTTTGGGCGCATTGTTCCTGGAGGATTTTGCGCGGGATAACTACGGCCTGCTGCCCGTCGAAACCATCTTTTTTCTTCATGAAGCTTCAGTTTACATCTCCGTAAGATTATCCATTTATCAATCCTGTTGCACGATGTTCCGGTGTATACAAATATATGATATACAAGGATATTTTTATCATTTACCCTTGCGCTTAGGCAAACCTTTCCATATCAGCATAAAATCCATCACTTCCCCAATCATATCCATTTTTCATTTTAATTCATCGATATATATTTGAAGCCGAACAGCATCAACATTAGACGCAATCAACCAAATTATTAAAATCTCTGGGCTATGAAAGTGATCCACGTTCACTCCATTCCGGGCGGGCAAGTTATATCCCCGCCCCGTGAACTTTCGTTGTTACATTATAACGTCAGGTTAGTAAAATTCCTTTTCGGGGCACTGTTCATGGTGTTATTACCACTATGCCTTGCCGCGCAGGAAAGCGGCGGGCTGGTGACGGTAACGGGCAGCGTGAAAGATTCTTCCGGTATGCGCCTGCCGGGTGTTACTGTATTAGTGGCGGGCGTAACAGGGAAAGGTACCACTACCAACTCCGACGGCAGGTTCGTACTGGATGTGAACCCCAATGCCACCCTCCAGTTCACGCTCATGGGATTTGAGACCGTGATTATTCCGCTTGCCGGCAAAAAGACGATCGACGTTGTACTTCGTGAAAGAGTCAGCCAACTGACCGATGTGGTAATTACCGCCTATGGCAAAAAGCAACAGCGGGAGGCGATTGTGGGAGCTGTGACCACTGTGAATCCTAAAGATCTTAAAATCCCCTCCAGCAATCTTACTACGGCACTGGCAGGACAAGTGGCCGGTATGATCGCTTACCAGCGCAGCGGTCAGCCGGGACAAGACAACGCTACCTTCTTCGTCCGGGGTGTTACGACCTTCGGCTACAAGCAGGATCCTCTTATCCTGATTGATAACGTGGAACTAACGGCCACCGACCTTGCCCGCCTGCAGGTAGACGATATCGCCAGTTTTTCCATACTGAAAGATGCCAGCGCCACATCTCTTTACGGAGCACGGGGCGCCAACGGCGTTATTCTTGTGACAACGAAAGAGGGCAAAACCGGTAAAGCGAAGATCAACTTCCGCTTCGAGAACTCTATTTCCCAGGCTACGAAAAACATCGAGATGGCAGATCCCGTGTCGTATATGGAGCTTTATAATGAAGCTATCATGACGAGGGATTCCCTCGGTGCACCGCGCTATGACCAGAACAAGATCAATCACACCCGTAATGGAGACAACAAATTCGTGTACCCGGCGGTAAACTGGATGGGAGAGCTGTTCAAGCAGCGTACCAATAACCAGCGCGCCAACCTCAGCGTGAGCGGTGGTGGTGAAGTAGCCCGGTATTATGTGGCGGGCGCTTTCAACCGGGATAATGGTATACTGAAAGTAAACCCTGTCAATAATTTCAATAACAACGTAAGGCTGGATAATTACCAGCTCCGTTCCAATGTAAATATCAATCTCACCAAAACTACCGAAATGGTGGTGCGCTTATCGGGCAACTTCGATGAATACACCGGTCCTGTTACACAGGATGCTTCCTATGGTACCGATTTGTATTCGCTGGTGATGCATACCAGTCCGGTCGATTTCCCGGCGTTCTACACCCCCGATTCTTCCACCGTATTTGAAAAGCATATTCTTTTCGGCAACAAGCTGCGGGAAGACGGCACCCTTGGCGCCAACCCTTATGCCCAGCTGCTTCGTGGATACAAGAATTTTTCCCGCTCCCGTATGTCGGCGCAGGTAGAGCTGACGCAGAACCTGTCGTTCGTCACCCCGGGGCTTAATTTCCGCGGAATGGTGACGACTAACCGGTATTCCTTCTTCGATGTGGTGCGCCAGTATAATCCTTTCTTTTACCAGGTGGGTGATTACGACAGGAGAACGGACCAGTTCCGCCTCGTATGGCTGAATAACAAACCCGGAGAAGCCACGGAATACCTTGGTTTTACACCCGGCAACCGGGTGATTTCCACCTTTGTTTACCTGCAGGGGGTGCTGGATTACAACCGTACCTTCGGGGATCATACGATCAGCAGTACCCTCGTTGGCACCCGCCAGCAGACGCTGAATACAGACGGTTCTACCTTACAGACCTCCCTGCCATACCGCAATATGGGGCTTGCAGGGCGTGCTACATATTCTTACCTGAGCCGTTACTTCCTGGAGTTCAACTTCGGATACAATGGCAGTGAGCGTTTTTCTACCAACAACCGCTTCGGTTTCTTCCCTACCATCGGGGCATCATGGGTGATATCAAATGAGAGAATGTGGGAAGGGCTGAGGGATGTGGTAACGAGGGCTAAGGTACGCGCGAGCCATGGGCTTGTGGGTAACGATGCCATCGGCTCTCAACGGTTCTTCTACATGTCTGAAGTAAATATGAACTCAGGATATGGCGCCACTTTCGGAAGAAATAATGCTTACACCCGCAACGGGGTATCCATTTCCAACTACGAAAACCGTGACGTGACCTGGGAAACCTCTTATCAAACGAATATCGGGCTGGAACTGTCATTCTTCGATAAGCTCAATTTCATCGGGGAGATCTACCGCCAGCGCCGTACCAATATCCTGCAGGAGCGTGCTTCTATACCAAGTACGTCAGGACTTGAAGCGGGAATAAGTGCCAATATCGGCGAGGCCATGTCGCAGGGTATAGATCTTTCGCTGGATTACAAACAGAATTTCGGTAAAGATGTATGGGCAGCAGTTCGCGGTAACCTGACGTATGCTTCCAACGAATTCAAACAATTCGAAGAGCCTAAGTTCAATGAACCCTGGCGTTCACGCATCGGTAATTCTATCAACCAGGTATACGGATTTATTGCGGAAAGATTGTTTGTTGACGACGAAGAAGTAGCCAATTCACCCCGCCAGAACTTTAACGGCTTCGTGCCCCGCGGTGGTGATATCAAGTATCGCGATGTAAACGGCGACGGGCAAATCACTGAGCGTGATATGGTGCCTATCGGCATGCCTACTGCACCCGAGCTGGTGTATGGCGCAGGTTTCTCCGTAGGGTATAAAAACTTCGACTTGTCTGCTTTCTTCCAGGGCCTTGGCCGGGAGTCTTTCTTCATCGACGTATCTGATGTAGACAATGGAGGTACTTATCTGGAAAGCACGATGCCTTTCGTTGGCAACGCGCAGATATTAAAGGCGTATGCGGAGAATCACTGGTCTGAAGAAAATCAGAACATCTATGCCATGATACCCCGTTTATCCCATACACATAACTACAACTCAGCGCCCTCGCCTTCGGATAAGGTTACCATTCCCAACACCTGGTTCATGCGGAACGGGGCCTTCCTGCGGTTGAAAAGCCTGGAGGCCGGTTATACCATCCCGAAGCACATCACAAAACGTTATCACATCGAGAATCTGCGGATCTATTTCAACGGGCTGAACCTGCATACCTGGAGCGCATTCAAACTGTGGGATCCGGAAATGGCCGGCAAGGGCATGTCTTACCCGGTGCAGAAAGTGTTCAACTTCGGTATTAACGTCAATCTGTAGGGAGTTAAAAATGCAAATCATGAAATTCAATATACGTACCTGGATAGTGGCGGCTGTGCTGATGGCAAGCCTGCCGTCCTGCAAGCAATACCTGGATGTAGTGCCTGACAACGTTGCAACGGTAGATTACGCTTTCCGTAACCGGAATGAAGCGGAGAATTACCTGTTCACCTGTTACGCTACAATGCAAAAGTCCATCTTTTATGCCTGGTCTGACCCGGCATTCACCACCGGAGGGGAACTGTTGCACCCGTTCCCGGTAGAGAACAATGCGGACATGGGTTTCCGGATGCTGCGAAGCGGAAACAACATCCTGTCTGTAGAGCTGAACTTTTGGAGTGGAGGCAATGCCGGTGTGAACCTTTACCAGGCCATCCGCCGTTGTAATATTTTCCTCGATAACGTAAGTAAGCCGGTAGATCTGTCTGCCAGCGAAAGAGCGCGGTGGACTGCTGAAGCGAACTTCCTCAAGGCTTACTACCATTATTGGCTGGTGCGGATGTACGGGCCGATTGCAATCATACGCAAAAACCTCCCGGTGAATGCGTCTATCGAAGAAGTACGAGTAAAAAGGGAGCATGTGGATACGGTTTTCAACTACATCGTACAATTGCTGGATGAAGCGGCTGCGGGCCTCCCGCGGATCATCACTTCTGAGGCCAGCGAGTTGGGCAGGGTCACACGTTCAACAGCATTGAGCGTTAAGGCAGAAGTGTTGGCCTGGCAGGCAAGCCCGCTGTTCAATGGTAACCCCGACTATATAAATTTCCGTTCAAAGGAAAATACACCACTGTTTTCTCCAGCCGCAGATCCCAACAAATGGGCATTAGCCGCCGCCGCCTGTAAGCTGGCAATAGAGGAAGCGCATTCCGTTGGCAGAAAACTTTATCCCTTCGTACCGCCGGCTAACCTTACCGGACTGAGCGATTCCACCATGCATCTGCTCGCTTTCCAGGGCGCGGTGACACACCTTTTCAACGACGAAGTGATCTGGGGCGCCAATGCGGTGAACAGTGACTGGCAATATATCTGCATACCCAAAATGGCAGCGGAATCTCAAACCAACGACGTGATCTGGGGAAGCCTGTCTGCTCCACTGGCTATCGCTGAACTATTCTATACGAAGAACGGTGTACCCCTCAACGAAGACAAGACATGGGATTATGCTAACCGTTACGTGCCACGTGCCAGTGACGATGCACACAGGTATTATATCCGGAACGGGTACCAGACAGCAGGCCTCAACATGAACCGGGAAGTACGCTTCTACGCCAGCCTTGGCTTCGACGGCAGCAACTGGTTCGGTAACGGAACACTGGACGACGATAACCAGCAATATGTGCAGGGTAAGATGAAGCAGGTAAGCGGTGCGGCTATGATCGTTAAAACGAATTCCACCGGCTACTGGCCCAAGAAGCTGGTGCCTTACCAGAGTGAGTTCCTGGCCCGCAGCCTGCCTGTACCATTCGCAGTACCCCGTATCCGCCTCGCTGCCATGTACCTGCTTTATGCAGAAGCGCTGAACGAAACGGGTAACCGTACCGAGGCACTTACCTGGGTTAATAAAGTGAGAGACAGGGCGAAACTGAAAACGGTAGAAGAGTCCTGGGCCAATTTCTCCAGTAACCCCGGGAAGTTCAACAGTAAAGAAGGCCTGCGCCAGATCATTCACCAGGAAAGGCGTATTGAACTGGCCTTCGAAAGCCAGAGCGGCTGGGATATGCGCCGGTGGAAGGAAATGAAGGACTACCTGTCTAAGCCCATGCAGGGCTGGAGCGTGTATGAAGAAAGCGTGGCAGGTTACTACCGTCCGCGTACGATCATCACTCCGGTGTATAATACCCGGGAATATTTATGGCCCCTCAGCGAGGCTGACCTGACCATAAATCCCAACCTTGTGCAAACACCATTATGGTAATCGCGGATTCCTTCTTTCAATTAAAATCCAATCAAGATGCAAACTTCACAAACCAAGATATTCGCGCTGCTGAGCCTTCTGGGCATGGCAACCATATTGGGGAGCTGTTTTAAGGACGACGCTTACAACGAACCCACTGATAAAGACGCCACCAGGCCTGCGCCTGTCACCAATGTACAGGTAACGAATCACAACGGCGGCGCTACCATCACTTATACATTGCCGAATTCCTCCAACCTGCTTTACGTAAGAGCGAAGTATAAAACCAATGACGCACTTACACGCCAGACGCAGGTTTCTTACTATACCAATAAAGTGGAAGTAAGCGGCTTTGCGGAGAAGAAAGAATATGAAGTGGTGCTTACGACCGTTTCGCGTGCCGAAGTAGAATCCGAGCCCGTGATCGTAAAGGTGAACCCGGAAACACCTGTTCACCGGCTTGTAATGCCTACCGTGCGGATAGCGCCGGATTTCGGCGGCGTCTTCATCGGCTGTGTGAATTCCATCCGCGAAAAGATAGGCGTTATCGTAATCACCAAAGATAAAAACGGTGAATTTAAACCCATCGAAAACCAGTATACTACCAACGAGCAAATCGCCTTCAGTGTGAGGGGATATGAAAACGAACCGCGTGAGTTCGGTGTTTATATCGTAGACCGCTGGGGGAACAGTTCAGATACTTTGTTTGAAACGATCACACCGCTTTTCGAAGAACTCATCGACAAGAATAAGTTTGCGGATATGAGCTCTCCGGGCGATGAGCCTTCGGACTACGGCTGGTTCATCCACTACCTGTGGGATGGTAACAGCGATCCTAACAGCACCGGGTTTCACACCACCACAATCGGTGCCCTGCCCAAACACATCACTTTCGACATGGGAGCCAGCTATAATCTCAGCCGCTTCAAAACATGGCAGCGCGGTGGCGGATGGTATGACTTCTCACATGGTAACCCGAAGAGATGGCGCGTTTGGGGCACTAATGAAAGGCCTGCTGCAGACGGCAGCTTCACTGGGTGGACGATGCTCGGGGAATATGAAGCGCCCGCTAAACCTTCAGGAAAGCCGCCTTACGACAACACGGCGGAAGATCAGGCATTCGGCAGAAACGGTTTCGAATTCAATATTCCGCCCGGCTCCCCGAAAGTACGCTACATCCGTTTCCAGGTACTGGAAACATGGTCTAACACCAACTTCTGGCATATGGTCGAAATCTCGTTCTGGGGCCAGCAATAACCTTAAACCGACTAACACATGAAACCGATCCATCTTCATACATCTTTTACAATAGCGGGAATAGCCATCATCCTGCTGGGTATTTTGCCTTCCTGCGGCAAACAGGCCACCGACTACCGGGAATATCTCAATGGCAAAGAAAAAGTGTATCCCGGACTGATGAAGAACCTGGTGGTGCTGCCCGGCAAAGAGCGCGTGCGCTTCAGCTGGCAACCCAGTGCCGATCCCAGTATCAAATCCTATAAAATCACCTGGAACCGTGGTGAGTCGTCGCAGGAAGTGGCAGCTACCTCACACGACCCGTCGCAAACGATGACGGCCACCGTAAACGGTCTGTTGGAGGATAGTTATGATTTTAAGATCTACGCCCGGGACGGGGCCGGCAATATATCCGTACCTGTTGAAAAGGCCGGCGTTCGTAGTTATGGCGGGCGTTACCAGAGCGGGCTGGGTAACCGCGGTATTGTTTCCAAATGGTTTGAGGGGGATAAAACGCTCGTCATCCAATGGGCAACTGCCGATACCGTGCATACCGGTTCCCGGATCACATATACCGATCTAGCCGGCCAGGAGCAAACAGTAGATGCGGGAGCAGAAGTAACAGAAACACGGCTGCCTAATTGCCGTGAAGATGAACCGGTAAGCGTATTGTCTGGTTACAAACCTGTACGCCTGGCAATAGATACTTTTTACGCCCTAAAACCAGATACACTGAAGTTTTAGTTTCCTTCTATTAGCTGTTTGTAATTTCGCCCCCTGTACTTAGTGTCAGGGGGCTTTTTTATGGAGTGCCTGACACAAAAAAAAACGGCCTCCGCAATGGGAGGCCGTTTCTATATCGCAAATGTTGGATTATTTGGCGAGTTTGGCTTTCAGTGCTGTGTCCAGCGCTTCGAGGAACTCCTCGGTGTAGAGGTAGTGTTTGCCATGTTCCACTTTGTTACCGTGGATGCAAACTGCCAGGTCTTTGGTCATTTTACCGCTCTCAACGGTCTCGATGCAAACTGCTTCGAGCGCGTGGCAGAAATTGATCAGATCCTGGTTGCCGTCCAGTTTACCACGGAACTCCAGGCCGCGGGTCCATGCGAAGATGGAAGCGATGGGGTTGGTGGAAGTGGGTTTACCGGCCTGGTGGTCGCGGTAGTGACGGGTAACGGTGCCGTGAGCAGCTTCCGCTTCCATCGTTTTACCATCAGGCGTAACGAGGGTGGAAGTCATGAGGCCGAGGGAGCCAAAGCCCTGAGCAACGGTGTCGGACTGTACGTCGCCATCGTAGTTCTTACAGGCCCATACGAAGTTACCGTTCCATTTCAGTGCGGAAGCCACCATGTCATCGATCAGGCGGTGTTCGTAAGTGAGGCCGTTTTTATCGAACTCAGCTTTGAACTCTTTCTGGTACACATCTTCAAAGATGTCTTTGAAGCGGCCGTCGTATTTCTTGAGGATGGTGTTTTTAGTGCTGAGGTACAGGGGCCATTTTTTCATGAGCGCCTGGTTGAAGCACGCACGGGCGAAACCGTAGATGGATTCGTCTGTATTGTACATTGCGAGAGCTACGCCGTCGCCTTTGAAGTTGTATACTTCAAACTCCTGTACATCGCCATTCTCGCCTTCAAATTTGATGGTGAGCTTGCCTTTGCCTTTGGTAAGGAAGTCGGTAGCGCGGTACTGATCGCCGAATGCGTGACGGCCGATGCAGATGGGAGCGGTCCAGTTGGGAACAAGACGGGGAACGTTCTTCATCACGATAGGCTCGCGGAAAACGGTACCATCGAGGATGTTACGGATAGTGCCGTTGGGCGACTTCCACATCTGTTTCAGTTTGAACTCTTCTACGCGTTGCTCGTCAGGAGTAATAGTGGCGCATTTGATGCCCACGTTGTATTGTTTGATAGCGTTGGCAGCGTCAATAGTCACCTGGTCGTTGGTGGCATCGCGGTGCTCCATGCCCAGATCATAATATTTAATATCCAGCTCCAGGTAGGGTGTGATCAGTTTGTCTTTGATGAACTTCCAGATGATCCGCGTCATTTCGTCGCCATCCAGTTCAACCACAGGGTTTGCAACTTTGATTTTTTGTGACATCGATTTAATGTTTTGTTTTCTTCAATATGCTTTTATGGTCTTTGGTCTTTTATGAGACACGAAATCCCGTTACGGATTACGTTTTTCTATCAAATGATGTTATTTGAATGTCGAAAGATAGTATTATCCTTCAAAAAAACGTAATTGTAACGGGAAAATCGGTGTTAAGGCTTATTACAGCTGCTTGATGATCTCGTCTGCGAACTCGCTGGTCTTCACAAGCGTGGCATCGTCCATGAGCTTATAGAAGTCAATGGTAACGCGTTTACGCATGATGGCAGTGCTGAGGCCATGGGTAATGATATCTGCTGCTTCCTTCCAACCGAGATATTCCAGCATCATAACGCCGGAGAGGATCACGGAGGCCGGGTTCATAGTGTCGGTATTTGCGAAGCGGGGAGCGGTGCCGTGGGTAGCTTCGAACACAGCATGGCCGGTGGCGTAGTTGATGTTGCCGCCGGGTGCGATGCCGATACCGCCTACTGCTGCTGCCAGCGCGTCGGAGATGTAGTCGCCGTTCAGGTTGAGGGTGGCGATCACGGAGTAGTCCTGCGGAGCGAGGAGGATCTGCTGGAGGAAGTTATCGGCGATCACATCATTAATGATGATCTTGTTGTGCGCTTTGGCCACCGCGATTTCCTTGTTGGCCGCATCTTCGCCCTGTTCTTTCTTGGTTTTTTCCCATTGCTCCCAGGTGTATACGTATTCACCGAATTCACGTTCGGCCAGTTCGTAACCCCAGTTTTTGAAGCCACCTTCGGTGAACTTCATGATGTTGCCTTTATGCACGATGGAAACGGTGGGTTTCTTGTGCTCGATGGCATATCTGATAGCAGCGCGAACGAGGCGTTCGGTACCTTCTTTCGATACGGGTTTGATGCCGAGTGAGGAAGTTTCCGGGAAGCGGATCTTGTTTACGCCGAGTTCTTCTGTGAGGAATTTAAGCAGTTTGTTGGCACCTTCGGTACCATACATATATTCGATGCCTGCATAGATGTCTTCCGTGTTTTCGCGGAAAATCACCATATCCACCTTTTCAGGGTGCTTTACCGGGCTGGGTACTTTGTTGAACCAGCGTACGGGGCGCACACAGGCGTAGAGGTCCAGTTCCTGGCGCATAGCCACGTTCAGGGAGCGGATACCGCCACCTACGGGTGTTGTCAGCGGGCCTTTGATGGATACCAGGTATTCTTTCAAAGAATCCAAAGTGCTCTTGGGCAGCCATTCGCCCGTTTCCTGGAAGGCTTTCTCACCAGCCAATACTTCTTTCCACTCAATCTTCCGTTCTCCACCATAGGCTTTTTCTACAGCCGCGTCAAATACCCGAACGCTTGCACGCCAGATATCCGGCCCGATGCCGTCACCTATAATAAATGGAATAATTGGATGGGCAGGAACCTTGATCTGCCCGTTGATCATCTGAATTTTTTCTGCCGGCATATTGCTATTTCTTTATTGCACCGCAAAGGTAACACATTTGCAATGGTCCCCGCCACCCGATTTGTGAGAATTAACTTAAATTCGGAGTAGAATTGTATGATCCGTAAATCTGGCGCCATGGAGCAACATATTGTTAGTATTATTGATGTAACCCCCGTTACCCACGATGTAAAACGCTTCAGATTCCACAAGCCCCCGGGGTATACCTTTGTACCCGGACAGGCTACAGACGTGGCCGTTAACAAGCCCGGATGGGACGATCAGCTGCGGCCCTTCACCTTTACAGCCCTCAACGACTGGGACCATCTCGAATTCACCATCAAGATCTACGACGACCATGAGGGCGTTACCCACCAGCTGGGCCGGCTTAAAGCAGGGGATGAGCTGATCATTCACGAACCCTGGGGGGCCATCCAATACCAGGGAGAAGGGGTTTTTATTGCCGGAGGTGCCGGTATTACTCCCTTTATTGCCATTTTCCGGCAACTGCAAAAGGAAGGGAAAGTAGGAAGTAACAAATTGATATTCAGTAATAAAACGCAGGGAGATATCATTCTCGAAGACGAACTCCGCTCCATCCTCGGACCCAATTTCATCAATACCCTTACCGACGAGGCCCGGCCCGGGTACGACCATCACCTGATAGACGAGGTGTACCTGCGCGATAAGGTCAAAGATTACAGCCAGCACTTTTACCTCTGTGGTCCCGACCCCATGGTGGCCGCTTTGCGGCAACTTATCCGTAAACTTGGTGGTGAAACCATTATTGTGGAACTCTGACCGGTTTCACCGGCATTTTCCCCGCTTTTACCGGTAAATCCACCCCCGCCCGCCTGAACCCTGTTGCCCGGCGTATATGCGCTGCGTATGTTTGTATCGTAAATAATCACAAACAATACAATTTATGGGTAACTATAATCGTCGTCATGATAGTGGAAACGGTAGCGGTCTTTGGGCCGGCGTTATCATTCTCTGCATCGGTCTTTTCATTTTCCTGAAAAAAATGGGGCTTGAGCTGCCTAACTGGCTCTTTTCCTGGCCCATGATCCTCATCGCCATTGGTTGTATAATGGGGGTGAAGGGTAAGTTCCAGGGTATTGCCTGGTTCATTGTAACCATGGTAGGCTGTATTTTCCTTGTGGGGGATATTGTGCCGTTCGACTGGAACCTGCGAAGATTCATCTGGCCATCGATCCTCATCCTGATCGGTATCTATATCATAGGCCGGTCTACCAGTAAAAAGTCCCAGTATGAGAAGATATTTTCTGCAGACGACAGCGCCAATTCTGATGATTTCATACAGGCTACCACCATTTTCAGCGGTACGAATAAAGTGATCCTGTCAAAAAACTTCAAAGGCGGTAATGTGACCACGGTATTCGGGGGCACGGAGCTGAACTTTTCACAGGCCGATATAGAAGGTGAAGTTTTCCTTGAGATCACGACGCTTTTCGCAGGCGTGGAGATCATAGTGCCTTCGAGCTGGGATGTGCGGGTAGATGTGAACACCGTATTCGGTGGTATAGAAGACAAGCGCATTGTACCGCCTGCCATTCCTTCGAACAAAACATTGATCCTGAAAGGTTCGTGCACATTCGGAGGGGTTGATCTTAAAAGTTATTAATCCTTTCCTTCCGCCCTTTTTCTACCATCGTTTGTAAGCCCCTTCCATCCATCCATCCTTATAGTCACCGAAAACCTTTTAACATGTACTGGTACGTTGCCAAGATCGTTTATCAGATCATTTGCGGCACAGGCGATCACCTCCCGCAATTCGACGAGCAGTTGCGCCTCATCAGCGCCACAAGCAAGCCCGAAGCCTGGAAAAAGGCCGTGCAGATCGGAGAGCAGGAACAGTATGCTTTCCGTAACCAGCGCGAAGAGCTGGTAGAATGGCGCTACATTAATGTGCCTGAGCTGCTGGCGCTCGACGAGCTGAAAGATGGCATGGAGATCTACTCCCGCGTGGAGGAGCCTGATAATGCCAACAGCTATGTGGCGCTTCTGCAGATGAAAGCAGCACAGCTGCAATCGCAGAAGATGTTTGAACTGAATGTCTAATCCGGTAATCTGATCACCTTTGGCTACCCATCTTTTAAAAGAAAAAACCTTCCGCTGGTCGTTCCTCGTTGCCTGCTGCCTGTTTTCCATGCTGCATGGTTTCATCCTCCACTACTGGCTGGGGGTAGACGGGCCAAACGCCTGGATGGACGCCAATATTCATAATATCCTCCTGTTCATCGCGGTGGCCGCCATCACCCAGATGCAGGCTTACTACCGGCCGGTGAGAGCACGCTATGTGTACGTGGCTGTTCTCACCGCCGTTATCTCCGTACTCTGGTTGCTGCTTACCCTGGTGATCCTGAAAGCGATATTCTCAAATGATACGGTGTATGTACAATGGTTGTCAGACACAGCGCCCGTCCGCTTTGCATTGGGATGGCTCCTGCTAACAGGCACCGGCTTCCTCAGCTTCTTCCTCTACGAAATGGAAGAACAACGGCAGGCACTGGCACGGAAAGATGCGGCGGAGAAGATGGCCCGTGAAGCGGAACTGTATAAGCTCCGCCAGCAGCTGCAGCCGCACTTCCTCTTTAACAGCCTCAATTCCATCAATGCCCTGGTATCCATCCGGCCTGAAGAGGCGCGGCAGATGATTCAGCAGCTGAGCGACTTCCTCCGTGGAACGCTCAAGCGGGAAGATCAAAGCTGGATACCCCTGCGCGAGGAGCTGCAATACCTCCAGCTGTACCTCGATATCGAAAAGGTACGCTTCCGCCACCGCCTCACTACTGAGGTGCTTACAGAGCAGGGTGCCGGTGAACTGCACATACCACCGATGCTCCTGCAGCCTGCCGTGGAAAATGCCATTAAGTTCGGATTGTACGATACCATCGATGCCATCAACATACGGATACGTGCCTGGCAGGAACGCGATGTGCTTTTCATCTCTGTGACCAATCCGTTTGATGCGGAGCTGACACAATCCGCCAGAAAGGGGACAGGCTTCGGCCTCAGTTCCATCAGCCGCAGGCTCTACCTGCTATTTGCCCGGCAGGATCTGCTGGAAACATCCGCCGAAGGCAATCTTTTTACCACACTTATTAAAGTACCGCAACAGCATGATAAAGACCATTCTCATAGATGACGAGCCACTGGCCCGCGAACTGGTCAGGGAATACCTGCGCGACTTTCCGCAGGTGGAAATAGTGGCCGAATGCAACGATGGCTTCGAAGGGCTCAAAGCCATTCAGCAACACCAGCCCGATCTCCTGTTTCTCGATATACAAATGCCCAAAATCAACGGGTTCGAAATGCTGGAGCTGGTAGACAAGCTGCCGCAGGTCATCTTCACCACCGCATTTGAAGAATACGCCCTCCGTGCTTTTGAAGTGAGTGCGGTAGATTACCTGCTGAAGCCATTCTCGAAAGACCGCTTTGCCAAAGCCCTGCAGAAAATGCTGGAGCGCCGTTCTGAAGTATCGCCCGAATTGCTCGACAATGCTTCCCGCGAAATGCCCATGCAGCAAAACAGGGTGGTGGTAAAAATAAACGGTAAGATCAAAATCATTCCCGTGCCCGATATCCATTACCTCGAAGCGGCGGATGATTATGTGAAGATTGTAACGGGTGAGGGATCGTTCCTGAAGAATAAAACCATGGCGTGGTTTGAGAAGATGCTGGACCCGCAGCAGTTCATCCGGGTACACCGGTCGTACATCCTCAACATAGCACAGATCACGCGGATAGACCCTTACGAGAAAGAAAGCTACCTCGCTATATTGCGCGATGGCAGCAAGGTGCAGGTCAGCAAAACGGGGTATCCTAAACTGAAAGAAGTACTGGGATTATAGCGTTTCTTTACATATTCATTTTTGCAATTCAGAGAGACTGGAACAGCCGTTCCAGTTTTTCTTTTTTAAGGATCTTCTGTCCCTGCCGGCCTTTGGCAATCAGCCTTCCGTTGCAACGGGCTTCAAAGGTGCAGATGATCTCATGACCGTTGATGCTTTCGGCGATGGCGGTAAATTCCACGGTGGCACCTTCCAGCGCGGGGCTGAGATGTTCAACAGTTATCAGCGTGCCGATTCCTTCTTCCGCATCTTCCTTCATATCCAGCACAAAAAGGCGGCCGCACCATTCTGCATCCCTTGCGAGGGCGAAGGTGGCGTACACGGGATGAACATGACCGCTGTCGAAAGCAGCACAATCTTCGGGACGAACGAGTCGGCTGAAGCGCCTTTCATCACCGGGTTGTACATTGTTGCGCATGCGTAATTCTTTTATTATTGTACGACCAGCACCGGGATGTGGACCTTATGCCGAACATAGTTCACGGTTTCTCCATACAGCCAGTCTTTCAAACCTGAGTGCCCGTGACCACCCAATACGAGGAGGTCTGCCTTTTCGGTGGTTACGATACGGGCAATCTCTTTGGCGCGGTGGCGGTAACCCAGCTGTCCGATAGCTTTTACGCCTCGGTGCGATAGTAGCCGGATGTAAGTGTCGAGCTGTTCCTGATCTTTCTGTGTTTCGAAATCATGGGCATCTTTCCCGAAGTATCGGGCAGAGGCGCTTTCCACGATATGGATCAGCACGTATTCCGTTTGCGGATTGCCTTGAGCGAGGGCGTTGGCGATCACCTGCTCGTCTTGCTGTGAAAAGTCGAGCGCCATGGCAATGCGGTTGAATACGGGTTTTTCGAGACTGCCGAGTGAGATGTTGGCAGGGTGCATCTGTGCAGAGCGCATTTTACGGTAGCGGCTCAGCCACGGATAGATGATCGTGATGATGAGCAGGAAAACGAATGTGAGGATAACGAGAATAATAAGCCCGTCTACCCACCACGGATTATCTGCTTTAACAAATGCTTCTGCCTCATTGTACACCATCCGGATGTTGAGATATACCAGCACACTGGAAATGAGCCATGCGGCTGCTTTCACGATGGGCTTGATGGCGAAGGTGCCCATGGTTTGTTTATCACTCACAAAATGGATGAGGGGGATGATGGCGAAGCCCAGTTGGAGGCTCAGGAGAACCTGGCTGAATACCAGCAGTTCCCCGATCTTTTCTTCGCCCGCCACTATAATTACGATCAATGCGGGAATGATGGCCACGAGCCTTGTAATGAGGCGCCGCAGCCAGGGGTTGATGCGCAGGCGCAGGTAGCCTTCCATCACAATCTGTCCGGCAAGGGTGCCGGTTACGGTAGAGCTTTGGCCGGCAGCGATAAGAGCCACAGCGAAGAGGATGGGTGCCATCTTACTGCCCAGCAGCGGCTCCAGCATACGGTGGGCTTCGTGGAGGTCTGCTATATCAGTATGCCCTGCTTTATAGAATACGGTGGCGGCGAGTATGAGGATGGCGGCGTTTACAAAAAAGGCGAGGTTCAGCGCAATGGCCGTATCCGCGAAATTGATACGCAGCGCCCGCCGGATGCCGCTTTCGGTTTTACTGATCTTCCGGGTTTGCACCAGTGCCGAGTGCAGGTAAAGGTTGTGTGGCATTACCGTGGCACCAATGATACCGATGGCGATGTATAGGGCAGTATCATCGGGCAGGGCGGGTACGAGGCCCTTTACCACTTCGCCCATCGGCGGTTCGGCAATGAGCAGCTGAAAGAGGAAGGATATGCCTACGATGGCTACCAGTGTGATAATGAACCCTTCCATTTTACGGATGCCGTAACGCTGGAGGATGAGCAGCAGAAAGGTGTCCAGCACGGTGAGGCTAACACCCCACATAAGGGGCAGCCCTGTGAGCAGCTGAATACCGATGGCCATGCCGAGTACTTCCGCAAGGTCGGTGGCGGCGATGGCGATCTCTGCGAGGATGTATAATATAAAGTTAACAGGGGCGGGATAGGTTTCGCGGTTGGCCTGAGCCAGATCGCGCCCGCGTACAATGCCCAGCCGGGCACTGAGGCTTTGCAGCAGCAGGGCCATCAGATTACTCATCAGCAGTACCCACAGGAGCGTATAGCCGTACCGGCTGCCACCCGCAAGGTCGGTAGCCCAGTTGCCCGGGTCCATGTACCCAACGGAAACGAGGTAGGCCGGACCAAAAAAGGCCAGGATCCTTTTCCATTTTGAGGGCTGGTGCCGGGTGGTGTCTATACTCTGGTGAACTTCGCTGAGTGAGGCGCTGGATTCCTGCGTGTGCATGCTGCCGGTTTACAATGATTTTACCATGATGTTCTTCGATACCTGTTCGCTGAGAGTAAAAGCGGGCTGATTGCGAATCTTGACCTCTACGGAGTTATCAAACTCATATCTTTCTATTATATCGAGCTGTGTGCCGAGCCGGATGCCTTTGGCATTGAGGAACTCAAGGAGGGAGGATGACTGGTCGGACACGCCGGCCACTTCCAGCCGCCGGGCCGTTGCCTTATCCAGCGATACCAGTGGCTGGCTTTTGGAAATACGTCCCATAGCATCGGGGATAGGGTCACCATGAGGGTCGGTAGTGGGGTTGCCCAGGAAATTACTCAGGCGGGTGATGAGCTTCTCGCTCCTTACATGCTCCAGTTCCTCGGCAATCTCATGCACCTCATTCCAGCTGAAGCTCAGTTTATCTACAAGGAAACATTCCCATAAACGGTGGCGGCGTACGATCTGCAGGGCTATTTTACGGCCTTCCGGGGTTAAACTGATACCCTGGTACTTCTCATAATCGATCAGCTTCTTCTCTTTCAGCTTCTTGGCCATATCCGTAACCGATGCCGGCTTGGTTGCCAGCTCGTAGGCAATGGCGTTGGTGCTCACCACCGTGTTGCCATCCTGCAGTTTATAAATGCTCTTAATGTAATTCTCTTCCGCTACCGTCAAGTTCATATCCTCTAAAATATTATTTAGACAAATCTAAATAAAATATCGGGAAAGTAAAAGAACAGGGAGAAATTTGGAATTAATGACTAATTTTCGCCCAATTACGACAAATCACTATGCGGAGCATTCTAATCCTGTTTCTGGCAATCGGCGTACTGTCAGGTTGCAAATCCAAAAAGACTATTAGCGAAGATGACCGGGAACTGACGTTTGCGGACTTCTCAGGCAAGTTCCCCGCTGCGGAAGCACTGCGGTGGAATGCGGATTCGCTGAAGTTGAAACAGGCAGACAGTGTGGCCCTCAAACCCCGTTACCTGAAACAGTTCCTCCCCGATACGCTGGGGAAAGGCATTTTCGGTGAAGGGGAGAAGCCGAAGTACTGGCCCATCGGCAAAGTGAGCCTTACAGAAGATCTGCAGCTTTACCTGGTAGAAGGCAGTACTAAATCGGGGGAAGCGGCATGGATGTGTTTTTATGATAAGAAGGGTACCTTCCTGCAGCGGCATCTCGTAGCCCGATACGTACCGGGTGGCAACAAAAAGACAGGCTTTTCAGTAGATAAAAAGGGGAATATCCGCGTATCCACTGAAACGGGAACGGCCGTAGCACGGGAAGATGTGTTTGCAGCTAACCCTGACGGCAGTCTTGCCCTTATCCTCACCAATTCCAACGAGCCTTCCGTAACGGGGCTTTTCAATCCCATTGATACCCTTCCGCGCAAGCATAAGTACTCAGCCAACTATACCGCCGGCGAAGGCAATATCGTTTCCATCCGCGATGGGGAAACGAACAAAGAATTCCTCTTCTTCATACACTTTACCCGTGATAAGGGTGCCTGTGTGGGTGAGCTGGATGGTACAGGGCGTTTCACGACTGCTACCACCGGGCAGTTCCGCGACAAGCAATCCGGCTGTATTGTGGACTTCAAATTCTCCAACAGCCAGATTACCATCAGTGAAACAGGCTGCGGTGCCTACCGCGGCATTAAATGTGCGTTTGAAGGCACGTTTACCAAAAAGCGTAAGTAATAAGATTTAACCGAGGTTCCGCTGTACCGTGTCGAGGAAAGAGACGCGGCTGATGAACCGTGCCCCGAGCGAAGCGAGGTGAGGGGTGTGTACCTGGCAGTCGATAATAGCGAGCTGATCGCGGTACTGTTGTACAAAGGTGATGAACGCAGCTTTGGAAGCATTGCTTACGGCGGCAAACATACTCTCCCCAAAAAAGCAGCGGCCTATTTTAACGCCGTATAATCCACCCACCAGTTCGGTACCCTGCCAGCATTCCACGCTCATGGCATAGCCTTGTTTGTGCAGGGAGGTATAGGCGCGGAGCATATCCCGTGTGATCCAGGTGCCATCCTGCCCTTCGCGGGGGGCGGTGCGGCAACGGTCTACCACCGTTTCGAAGCATTCGTTGAAGGAGATGCGGAAAGTATCTTTTTTAAGGACCTGTTTCATGCTGCCGGAAACTTTGATCTCTTCCGGGTACAATACAAAGCGCGGATCGGGGCTCCACCAGAGGATGGGCTTACGGTTGTACCAGGGAAATATGCCGGAGCGGTAAGCGAGGAGGAGGCGTTCGGGACTAAGATCTCCGCCGATGGCCAGCAGCCCGTCCGGCTCCGACATGGATACCGGGGGAAAATACAGCTCGTTTTCAGGGAGATAATACAGGGGCATTTATGAGGCTACAGTTTCTTCGATGGTGGCGCTGATGCCACGGTCGAGCAGGGCCTCGCACATGGGCTTCAGATCGGTGAGGGAACCTTTCTTAACGGCATATTTACCGTTGTAATGGATGATGAGGGCGCATTGCTCTGCCTGTTCTTCCGTGTGGCCGCACACTTCAACGAGCGATAGAATCACCCAGTCGAAGGTATTTACTTCATCATTCCATACTACCAGGCTGAATGGGAATTCTTCCGCGGTTTCTACCAGCACATCCTCCGCTTCCTGTACGGATACGCCTGTTCCCGTATAATCCATGTTCGGTTCAATATTTCTGTAAAGTTACATTTTTTTGCATTGGTCCGGGAGTTTGCAGGAATGGTTGTAAATTAACAGCCATGAAACCGAGCGTGCGAGGTTACATCGACCATTGGAATGTAAAAATTAATTGATGAAAGGATTGGTTTTACTCCTGAATATGAGTTTACCTCTGAAAGACCCGGTGCCCATTTTCAGTCTGGTTTTATTTATTATTCTGCTGGCGCCCATTATCCTGCGGAAGTTCCGCATCCCCAGCATCATCGGGCTTATTCTGGCGGGCATGGCCATTGGAGATCATGGTTTCAGGATTATTGAGCAGGGAAGCATCAAGCTCTTCGGGAATGCGGGTTTACTGTATATTATGTTCCTCGCCGGCCTTGAGCTGGATATGACGGAGTTCCGGAAGAACCGGCACCGCAGTGCTGTATTCGGCGCATTCACCTTTTTTATACCGCTGGCGCTGGGGTATGTATTGTGTGCCTATGTACTGCATTTTAACCTCATGGCCACACTCCTTATCTCCAGTATGTTCGCCACGCATACACTGGTGGCCTACCCGCTGGCAAGCCGCCTCGGGATCAATAAGAACGAAGCAGTTACCGTGGCAGTGGGGGGCACCATTATTACCGATACCGCCGTGCTGCTGATACTGGCCATTATCACCGGAGCGCAGGAGGGTAACCTCAATGCCGCGTTCTGGCTTCGGCTGGGCATCTCCCTCACCATATTCGCAGTGGTGGTCATGTGGGGCTTCCCCATGATCGGACGGTGGTTCTTCAAGAAGATCAAAGACGATAAGACTTCGCACTTCATATTTGTACTGGCACTTGTTTTCCTCGCTGCTTTCCTTGCCGAGCTGGCAGGGGTGGAGGGGATCATCGGTGCCTTCCTCGCCGGGCTGGCCCTCAACCAGCTCATCCCGCATACTTCACCGCTCATGAACCGGGTAGAGTTTGTGGGCAATGCTATTTTCATTCCTTTCTTCCTCATATCGGTAGGTATGATCGTGGACCTGAAGGTGTTGCTTAAAGGTCCGGAAGCGCTTATCATCGCCGGTTCCCTTACCGCCATGGCACTTCTCAGCAAGTGGCTGGCAGCCTTCTTCACGCAGCTTGTGTTCGGCTATACGCCTACCCAGCGCAATGTGATCTTCGGCCTCAGCAGTGCCCATGCCGCCGCTACCATCGCCGTGGTACTCATTGGCTTTAACATGGGTATTATCAACGAGAATGTACTGAACGGTACTGTTGTGCTGATACTCGTTACCTGCATGGTCAGCTCCTTTGTTACCGAAAACGCCGGCCGTAAGCTGGCCCTTGTGGAGGCCGACAGGAAGCCCGAATTCTCCGGCGGACCGGAACGTTTCCTCATCCCCATTGCCCAGCCCGAGCGCATGGAGCCGCTGCTGGATTTTGCCATGATGGTGAAGCAGCCCGGCAATAACGCGCCCGTGTATCCGCTGGTGGTAGTGCAGGACGATGAAGAGGCGCGTGAAAAGATCCACCTCAGTAATAAAACCATGGAAAAGGCGGTGATCCATGCCGCTGCTGCAGAAACCAACCTGCAGGTGGTAACCCGGGTAGATCTCAATGTGACCGACGGCATCTCCCGTGCCGTGAAGGAACTGCTGATCTCCGATGTGATCCTTGCATGGAGTGAGAAGAACAGTGCTACCGACCGCATCTTCGGAAACATCTTCGGCACTACAACCGATAATGTGCTGCAAAGCGTTTGGGAAACGGTATACGTATGTCATTTCAGCCATCCCCTCAATACCACTAAAAAGCTGGTGCTCATTCTGCCCCGTAACGCGGAGTATGAAATAGGCTTCCTGCATTACATGGAAAAGATTGTGCTGCTGGCTAAACAGGCAGGGGCGAAGATATCGGCCTATTGCGGCAAGAGCACGCAGGCAGCCATAGAGAAGTTTATCACCGATGCAAAAGCCAGTGTGGAGATCGGATTCAGAACGCTGGAGAACCCGGAAGATTTCCTCATCATTGCACGCAATGTATCGGCAGACGATCTGATGGTGGCGGTACTCGCACGCAGGGGCACCCTTTCCTTCCAGCAATACCTCGAAGGGATACCGGCTAAAATGAGCCGGCATTTCAAGGAAAATAATATTATCCTCATCTATCCCGAACAAAGTACTGCTGAAAACAGCGAACCGGGTATGCAGGACGAAGATATTTCACTTATGCCTATCCAGGAGCAGCTGCGAAATATCCATAAGCTGGGCCGCGCAGTAAAGAAGATATTCAAAGGAAACGGGCAGAAGCCCGACGCATAAAAAAAGAAAGGCCGTCTCAACTGAATGAGACGGCCTTTCTTTTTTACGGTGTGGTAACCGTTATTGTTTGATGATTTTCTTAGTGGTTGTACCATACTTCGTTACGATCTGTACGAGGTACATACCAGGCGCTGTTTTCGACAGGTCCAGTTTAACGGTTTCGCCGCCTCTGGCCTGCCGTATGTTCACGACATTACCAGCCATATCCGTTACCCGCAGTTGCACGGTTGCTGCTTTCCTTGCATCTCCATCCAACGCTACATATACAAACGCACCTGCAGGGTTCGGAAATACGCGGATGCCCGACTGGTCTGCTGCTGATTTTTCAGGCGATTCTATGCTTGTAATAAGCGCATCAGCAGGGTAAACCAGTTTCCGGTCGCCATCGTACCCTACTGCATAAACTGCCGTGGCAGTATCGGGGTACAGCACTTTGGTGAAGGAGTTATCATTACTGCCTGTTCCGATAATGGCCACATCTACCAGCGTATCATTTTTATATGTTTCAAAAGCTACGGCATGTTGCCATTGTGCGGCAGCTACTGTAACCACATTGTTGCTGTAGGTAACGCCAGTGCCGGCAGTGCCGGTAACGGGCTGCTGCAGCCTGTATGCGTTTACGCTGTTGGCAGAGAGGTAATTGATCACCGGAGAAACTGGTGCCGGGTAGTTCCTGGCTTTGATGGCATTGATGGTGGCCGTCACTTCCTGCTGGGTAATGGTGATCTGGCCGGGTGAATAGTCTTCAACCAGCTCATCGATGGGAGCCAGCAGGCCTGATTGTATGAAGAAGTCGGTTAGGTCTTCTTTGACAACATCACAGGTGTTGATGATACAGTTTAAAATGAAGTCTTTATTCGTAAGGCCAGCTTCATTGGTGTTGCGTACCTTCTCCAGCATATCTCCCAGCCAGAAAGCCACGTCGGGTTGTGTGCCACCGGGAGCGGGTGTACCTGTCAGTCTTTGTTGTAAAGTAGGCAGATTTTTGCTGGCGCCTGCAGCCTGATAGTATAACTCCAGCTGCCAGAACAGAACCAGCCGTTTGAACACGTCGGGGTTGGACATGATGTGTCTCTTTTTCACCCGGCTGTGCAGGATAGCACCATTCATGCGCCCGCCGGTAATATCGGGCCGCACATCGTCTGGCGACACTGCTTCGTTTTCCAGTCTGGAGAATCCCGGGTAGGAGGTGCCCATCCTGTAATCGATCCAAACAGAGTACAGGTTATTGGTAACTTCTGTGGTGCCGGTCCATTTGAATCCGTTCCTTACCTGGTTTACGTGGCCAAATTCGTGGGCAATACCCCAGGGAGACTCTACCACACCGGCCGCATTGGTAAGGCCGTGTTCGCCCCATGTAAGGTCGAAATGCGCTCCCCAGCCGCCGGCATACCATCCACCGTTGTAGGCCGACCATGCGAACATATGATTTTTAGGCACCTTGTTGTATTTGAACAGCCCCATCAGGATATACTCCGTCTTAACAATAGAGTCGTACACTGCGATCAGTGCCTTGCCTGATTGTGCTGAATTCGTCAGCATGGGGGCTTTGTGATAGTTCAGGTGTACGTATTTGCCTTTGATGTCGAGCGTGGGGTAGATCTGGTTGGTCAGGTACCTGAACCAGTCTGCATCCGTGTCTGTAACAGGATTATAATATCCATTCACACTACCGCTGGCAATGTGGATGTTGATATTGGGAAGGGTGGTATCGTTGTTATAATAACTGATGTATCCAAGCCCGTCTGCCGAGATGTCGATCACATTGAGGCCTTCGGCCAATGCGTAGCTCTGGTCAGTGATGGAGGTAGCGTTCCCAAAATCGGTAACCCTGAGAGATGGGGTAATGCCGTTTGTAGGCCCTACGAACAATACCGCTTTAGTACCTGCTTTAAATGCAATACCGGTTGGGTTTTCGAAAGGGTTGTAGGTGGATGTTTTCAATGCGGCAGCCACTGTGTTAACATCTTTGTACACCTGGTATGACTGGTACCGGAATTTCCTGTTGTAAGAGTTGTTGAAGATGCATTGCGCCAGTGTTTTAAAGAAGGGGATCGACATGGTATCGATCCGGGCTTGTGTAACGCCGGGCTTCAGGGCGGAATACAGACTGTCGAACATGGTGCTGTAAACGGTGCCGGATGCTGCATTCTTTTTAAAGAATTCCATTTCTGCACAGCTGGCGAAATTACTTTGTCCGCTCAGTACTTTGATGATCACCGATTTGATATTCACTAATGGTGTGGGGAGTGTGATACGGGAAGGAGTGCCGCTGAATCCGAGATTGACGGATGTAGCCAGTACGGCAGGAGAATTGTTGGACGTTTTGTACCATACTTCCACATTCCCGAAATGCCCGTTGCCGCTGCCATCCTGCCGGGGAGTGTATACGATATAGTCGACCCGGTTATTCGCTTGCAGATTGTACGTCATGGTAATGGGGAAGCCGCCGCCTGCCCATGAGGAATGGTAGAAAGTACTTTTATTGTTGTCTGTTGTTTTATCGATCCCTTCGCCTGCGCTGTTTGCTGCCGGAGAAACGGATGCGTTGGCTACCGTCATCTTCGTATCCATGAAACCGGATAATCCGGTTCCGGGATTGGCACAGTCTACCGGGATGACCGCCGGGCTGGACGACCAGAATTTCATTTCCGCGCAGCTGGAGAAGTTGCCGGTAGCCTGTGTTACAACGAAGCGTACGTAAGCAGGTGTGTCTGCACCGCTGCCGGGGAGGTTGATAACCTTGATGGTGTTATCATTTGCCCAGGTGTAGTCTGCCACTTTCACGAAAGCGGTATTTGCCTTCCGGGTGTAGAGCGCTACCTTTTGCCATACGCCGTTAAGGCCGCTGGTTCTGGGAACATACTCGATCTTGTTGATGTTGTTGACGCCATTGAAGTAAAAATCAACCGTGTCCGGGATGGCGTTGAGGCTCCAGTCTGAGTGATAAATGGTGGCAACATCGCCATCGAAACATTTGTTGAGTTCCGCGCCGGGCTGGGCTGGCCGTGGAGAAGTTGCGTAGATGGGATTTACCTGGTACTGGGCAGCCGTGGTACTGCATAGCCCTATCCCTAAGAGTAGCATAGAAATATATCTCATAAATAACTGGTTAAGTGCTTCTTCATACAAACTAAATCCGCTACGCTGCTCAGGGGAGCAACGTGCATGCCGGGTCACAATTATTCTATCGTAGGGGAAACTTCCTGATTCAATAATTAGCTTATCACAATTAGATTTTGGTACCGGGTTCTCTTCAGGAGGGTTTCGTCCTCCTAATATATCACATTTTTAATAAATCCGGAAGCCGGTTATTTCCCTGCGAGGAAATCGCCGTCTATGATCAGCAGTGTTACGCCGCTTTCTGTACGGGAGCGATGGATGCTTTCGTTGTCGGAAACGATGTAAGTCATACCGGTTTGCAGGGTGTAGGTTTCACCATCTTTCAGTTCGCTGTCGAAGCTGCCCTGCAGGCAATGAACGATATGGCCTTTGGCGCACCAATGGTCTGCGAGGTAACCGGGGGAGTAGGTGACGATGCGGAGGCGGAGACCAGGATATTGCATGGCTTGCCATTGTGCGTTGCCGGTTTCGCCAGGGTGCAGGGTGGGAGCGATCGTGTTCCAGTTGATGGTGGTAAATGGAATGGACATGATACAGGATTTTGGGGTGGCTAAAAACGAAAAAAGCCCCGCAGTATTGCAGGGCTTTTTTGGTGTGGGAGCTGGCGGATTCGAACCGTCGACCCTCTGCTTGTAAGGCAGATGCTCTGAACCAGCTGAGCTAAGCTCCCTTTTTGTTGAACGCTTGTCGTTCGATGGGAGTGCAAATATATAGACAAATATTTCAAAAACAATCAGCTGCGCAGATATTTTTTTTAGTGATTTATGTCAGCGCGTAGAAAGCCCCGCAATTCTGCGGGGCTTTCATTATTATTCCGGATAAGATTCAGTAATCAGCAATGCATCTTCATCATGTAATGCAGGATGAAATATTTCCAGCATCACATAAAAAGATGCCAGTGCAGCTGTCGAAAAAAGTAATACGAGTGGTAATACTTCAAAGAGAGACAGCGCCATAATAGCGATGTTCAGTATCACGATGAGGTGCACCGCCTTCCGGTGATTATATAGCAGGATGTATCCCAGCACTTTTATAAAATACAGCGCGATGATGATGATGAGCGATAGCCTTATGAACTGGTATTCTCCCGAACTTTCTTCCCTGAAATAAGAAGGGTAGGTGCTGCTGAATGCACTGTTGTACGCCAGCCAGGTACGGATCACGTTAATGATCGCAACAATGATCCCCAGTGCCACGATCCAGTGTGCCAGCGGGGAAGTATTACGCTGAATGTAAAATGTTGCGTTTTCTTTCCGCGAATTATGTTCCTGCACGGCTTCGCAATTGAAGAATACAGCCAGCAGGTTGAACAGGGGGATGTAATGCATGGCATAAATAAGTCCGTTAGACATTTTAACGGTAGCCATTCTCCCGGTGATGATATTCCGCATCAGGTAGAGACTGACAAATATTGCTGCGAATGCCAGTACCGCCATGATGAATAATACCGCAGATAGTACTACACCGGTAATGCCTTCGAAGAGGGAGGCGGAACTGAGCACGATGTAAAGGAAACTCATGGAACCCGTCAGCTGGAACGCGCTGCCAATGATCGTCATGAATAACACAAAGTACATGAAAGCATATGTCTTTTTACCGGTCACCAATACCTTCGAGCGCAGCAATGATTTGTATTCCGGGATAGTGAAGTAATTATCCAGCAGGAATGCGAATGCATGAAAGATATAAGGTGTCGCAAAACCGGTTAGCCCTACGAGTGTAAACTGAAACACGCGCATGCCCGTATGGAGCGGTATATCGGGCGATAGCGCCATGTTTGAGTTGATGAAATTGACGAATGCTGAAGACCCTGCTGAGAGAAAGATCCACAGCAGTACACCCTTCACAAAGAACTTGCTGCCATCCTGTACATATTGCCGTGCCAGCAGGCAGATCAATACAAAGCAATTGTTGATCAGGATATGCCATCCGACATTGCCTTCACGCGAAATGATGAGGCTGCTAAGGAAGATGGCGGCAGTTTGTGCGATGAGCCACACGGTGCCGTAGCGGGTGAGTTTCTTCCAGTCGCGCGCCTGTAAGAAAATCCATGCAGTAAAAAGTAAGAACGGAAGTCCGGATAAAATCTGCAGGGAAGGGCGGTTGATACTGTTCAGCAAGAAGACGGACACGCCAGCGGCCGCAACCTGTGCGAGTCCGGGTATCCATTGCTGCCGGATGGTTTTAACCTGGTCAGGTAAGAAATAAGGCATAAGATATAGGTTATAGGAGTATGGTTTGGATTCTAAATATAGCATTAATCATAATGTATGAAAGTATAGCGCACCAAATTGGACGGTTTGGGGGATATATAAAGCTTTCCGGGAATGGTTACCCATTTTCCGGAAGTGGTAACTGCTTTGCCGGACCTTGCAGATTCAAACAGCATTGACAATGAGAGAATTTATTAAGTGGACCGCCGGCATAGTGGCCTCCGCGATGGTCTTCACAGCATGTTCCAAAGATGAGAAAGTGCCTGTGCAAACCGGGAATTACAACAAACTGATAACAGTGGGAAATTTCAACGGAGATACCACTACCAGCAAAGTGATGATCTATTTCAGTCTTGAAAAGGAAAAGGCCTGCTCTCCGAAAAACCTGCTGAGTACCGATTGGGATATCTCTTTCGGAGGCAACGCCAACTCTTCCATAGCGGGTAATTTCGGCGCCAATACTGCAGAAAATACCACTGCCGGAAAGGGTGGCCCGGGTAAGGGCGGTGTGCTGATCATCGATAAGCCCTTCGATCAGGTTACACGCGTGCCGGACGGAGCAGTATTCAATACCACATCCGGCGGTGCAGGTCTCGATTCTGCCGGGTTCTTCGGTACCACCACCGGCTGGTGCGTGTACGACTTTGCAGGTACCCTCCGTACCACAAAAGGCATCGGTGGTAACAATGCCACTACACAAAAGCACACTGTTTGGGCACGGCCAGACCGTACCATCATCGTGCGCACCGCCAACGGATTATATGCCAAGCTGAAAATAACCAGTATGTATAAAGATGCGCCCGCAGAACCGGTAACCGCTACCGCAAGGCCCTTCTTCCATTTCCAGTACGTATTGGCAGCACCCGGCTCTACCGACTTGACGATCAAATGAGAACCTTTATTTTAATATGCTGCTAAAACCGACGATTAACAAGTAACGTCCCGCTTCGCCGGGACGTTTTGTATTATAACCATGGCATTGGGTTTAACTGGCTTATATGTACAGTTGAAATGTAAGCGTCTGAATGGCTCATCTATGCTTATTCGTGCTTATTTGAAGCAGGTATGAAGCAGGGAACCAGATTGCATCTCGGGGGGAACTACAGGTAAAACAGCAAGGATGTGCGTTGAGAAGGTGGACTTGATGCGGAGGTGATGCGGATGTGATGCGGAGGCGGTGTGAAGGTGATAGCAGGCCTGTAAAGTGAAGATCGGGTGCCTGCGGCCCATGGTAATGGCTGGCGGAGGGGTGGCCTGCCGGGTAGACTTGGGTTCCAAACTGTTTGATAATTAATTCCTTATAACAAAATCTCTCTACTATGGCGGTGTGTTATTCCCGCTGGATGGGGGCCTGTTCGTTTTGAGCGGGCGCGGTGTTACGGACAGGTGCTGTTGTTATGATGGGTAGTTCCTTACCGGGTTTTGCTTTGGTGAGGGGCGCTTTCTGCGGCTGGTTTTCCTCAACCGCAATGATGTCTGCTACTTCGAACTTCCGGTCACGGATATCAAAATCTTCCCAAAAGAACTTTAGCTGTACAACTACTACCAGGGTGCCTTTACCGGGTACGTTGACCCACAGATCCGCGCCTTCGAACTGATGGAAGTGCTGGCGGGGCTGGTTTAGATCGATGCTGATCCGGGCAGAATCTGTACCTGTAACGGTACGGGTACTAAAGTCGATCCGGGAGGCGATCACTTTTATCTCCATGCGAACGGCTTCCTCACACACAGGCAAAGACTGTGGGGGGATGTGCAGCTTGCCGTCTTTGGAGAACACAGGCCGCTGTCCGAAGAACTTACTGAGACCGGTGTGTCCATTAAAGCGGAAGTTGACCAGGCCTGCGTGGTTGTTCCTGCCGGCCTTTACAATGTAGCTGTTCAGGCGGTTTACGAGGAACTGATCCGGGTGGATGTCCAGTTCAGGAACGAAGGCACTGCGGATAAGGGCGCCTTTACGGCTGGCAGCGCCGAACCACTTCGCAGCGCGGCGGGTGTTATCCGTCTGCCGGACCTTATCCGGCACCGTGCGCAAACAGTGCTTACCATTGCGCTGGTAGGAAATGATATTACCGAGCCTGCCGGTAAATGGAATTAAAGAATTTAAGATGGCCATAATATTGAGATTTTATTAGCCTGAAAATACAGAAACCGCAAGGGAGCGTTGGCCGGGGGGATTGAAGGATATCTAATGCCGTGGTATTGCGGTTTGCAGGATGACGAAAAGCCGAAGCAGTCTGGCTGAATAATTTCGAAGCTAACAGTATTATGGGGTTAGAAGTTTTCGAAAAATGGAATGTTCCTAATGGCCGCCAGCCGATATAAAGATGAGTGCTGAAACTGGGATGGGGAATAAAAGTAAGTGCAAACTAATGGGCATAAAAAAAAGCCCCGCATATTTGCGAGGCTTTTGTGGGAGCTGGCGGATTCGAACCGTCGACCCTCTGCTTGTAAGGCAGATGCTCTGAACCAGCTGAGCTAAGCTCCCTTTTTGTGAACGCTTTTCGTTCGTTGGGATTGCAAAGGTAGGAAGTTTTTTATTGTTGCCAAATTTTTTTTGAAAAAGTTTTAGCGCAGTTCCCAATCCACTAATCTGTTGCTCCATTCTTCGCGGAAAGGCGTGGAGATTTTGATGTAGTTATCGGTATAACCATCCATCATACCATCTTTCCCGTGGGATTCAAAAAGCACTTTGCGTGTTTGGCCGGTATGCTGCTCCGTGAAGAACGACATTTTTTTGTGGCTGAGGTTACGCAGTGCCTTGTTCCGCTCGTTGCGAACATTCACCGGTACAACCGGTTTGATGGTGAGGGCATGGGTATTATCGCGCTCACTGTACGTGAACACGTGTAAGTAGGAGATATCAAGATCGTGCAGGAAGTCGTACGTTTCCTGGAAATGGGCATCGCTTTCAGAAGGGAAGCCCACGATAACATCCACACCAATGGCGCAATGCGGCATTTTTTCCCTGATGCGCGCTACTTTTTCGGTATACAGCTCACGGCGGTAACGGCGGCGCATCAGCGCGAGGATGTCGTTACTGCCGCTTTGCAGGGGAATATGGAAGTGGGGCATGAACTTATTGCTCTGTGCCACGAAATCGATGATCTCGTCGGTCAGCAGGTTGGGTTCGATGCTGGAGATACGGTAGCGCTCAATACCCTCTACCTGATCCAGTTCCCGGATAAGGTCATAGAACGATTCTTCTCTTTTTTTGCCTCCTTCGAAGCCTTTGCCGAAATCGCCCAGGTTTACCCCGGTGAGTACGATCTCTTTTACGCCGTTGCCGGCCAGTTCGCGGACATTGCCCAGTACGTTAGCGATACTGTCGCTCCGGGATATGCCCCGTGCCATGGGGATGGTGCAGAAGGAGCAGGTATAGTCACAGCCATCCTGTACCTTGAGGAAGGTACGGGTACGATCGTTCAGGGAATAGCTGGAATGGAAGGTGTTAACGTCTTCAATATCGCAGGAGCATACTTTGGCACCGTTATCGCCCTTGGTAAGCTCGCGGATATGGTCTGCAATATTGAATTTTTCGGCAGCGCCAAGTACGAGGTCTACCCCGGGGATGCTGGCGATCTCCGTGGGTTTGAGTTGGGCATAGCAGCCGGTAATGACTACCATGGAGCCGGGGGAGCGGCGCTGAATGCGGCGTACGAGGTGGCGGCATTCCTTATCGGCATTATCGGTAACGGAACAGGTGTTGATCACATAAACATCTGCTATATCATCAAATTCCTTCCGCACAAACCCGTCCTTTTCCATCATCCGCCCGATGGTGGATGTCTCTGAAAAGTTCAGTTTACAGCCTAATGTGTGAAATGCCACTGATTTTGTACCTGTCATAAGGATGGCAAAGGTACGACATCCCGGGATTTTTCCGGCTATTGATATATGAAAAGAACGATATGTATGCCGCGCCCTTGAAAAGCTCCCCGGGATGCACTAACTTGCCGGTTTTATGCGTGTAATATCGAAAATCCTGAAGGGCATTTATGTTGTGTACGCCGCGGTGATCTGGTTTGCCATCATGCTCGTGATCCTTTTGCCCATCGTGGCCGTGTCTTTCCTCGGAAAAGTGAAGGGTGGGAACTACGTGTTCTATTTCCTGCGTTTCTGGGCGCATGTATGGTTCCCTGCCGTGGGCATCATCGTAACCCGCAAATGGATCACCCCCCGCACAAAAGAGCCTTGTATTTACCTCGCTAACCACGCCAGTTACCTCGATGCGGCCCTTGCCGTAAAGGTAATGCCCCTCCCGTTCCGCCCCCTGGGTAAGAGCGAACTCTCCAAAGTGCCCCTTTTCGGCATGATCTACAGCCGTTCGGTAGTACCGGTAGACCGTTCCAGCGCCCGTGGCCGGGTACAGTCTGTCCGGGATATGATGTTCATGCTCCAGCACAAAGTGAGCCTCCTCATCTTCCCCGAAGGTACCACCAACAATTCCGACCAGCCGCTGCTGCCCTTTCACCAGGGTGCTTTCCGTATAGCGATAGAAACCCAGACGGCCATCCGGCCCGTGATATATGTCGATTGCCGTGCCCGCCTCGCCGAGCTGGACCCCATGAGCTTCAACCCCGGCCGCTGCCGTGTGGTGTTCATGGAACCGGTTCCCGTTAAAGGCCTCACCATTGAAGACGTACCCGCACTCCGTCAGAAAGTATATGAACTGATGGATGCCGAGTTGCGCAAATACAGGGAGTTTCCGGCGCTCCAGCCTGCATGAAATACGCCGACATCATATTACCCTTAGCACTGCCGCGGAATTACACCTACGCCGTACCACCTGAGATGGAAGCCTCCATCCAGCCCGGTTCCCGTGTAGCCGTTCAGCTCGGTAAAGCAAAAAGGTATGCCGGCATCGTGAAAAGCGTTCATGAACTACCCCCTTCGGCCTACAAAACCAAACCCATTCAGGATGTGCTGGATAAAGACCCAGTGGTGTACCCCACCCAGCTGGCCTTTTGGGAATGGATCGCGCAGTATTACATGTGCAACGAAGGCGATGTGCTCAATGCCGCCCTCCCCGCACACCTCAAGCTCTCCAGCGAAACGGTGCTGCTGTATAACGACGCCTATGGCGACGATTTCACCGATCTCAACGACCACGAATACCTCATTGCCGAAGCCCTCCAGATCCGAAAGGAACTCCGCATCGGCGAAGTACAGCTCATCCTCGACCGCCTCGATATCTATTCCGTCATCAAGCAACTCATCGAAAAACGGGTATGCTTCGTTTACGAAGAACTGAAGGAATCGTATAAAGCGAAACTGGAGAACTATGTGCTCCTGAATCCTGCTTATGAAACCGACGAGGCACTGGCACCCCTGTTCGATGAACTGTCCCGCGCCCCCAAACAGATGGAGTTGCTCCTGGCTTACCTCCACCTCGTAAGGTCGCAGGGCGCCGTGGTACAAAGTGAACTGCTGAAGAAATCAGGTGCCTCCGCCGCACAGCTAAAAGGGCTGGTAGATAAAGGCATTTTAAAAGTGGAGAAACGGCAGGTAGACAGGGTGCCGCTTGGCAAACTGGAAACACAGGTCGATTTCGACCTCAGTCCTGCCCAGGAAAAAGCCCTTGCTGAAATACGGGCCGGCTTTCAGGACAAGCAGGTAACCCTTTTGCATGGCGTTACTTCCAGCGGTAAAACGCAGATATACGTGAAGCTCATCGAGGATGCACTCGCTTCAGGCAAGCAGGTATTGTACCTCCTCCCGGAGATAGCGCTTACCGCGCAGATCATCCGGAGGTTGCAGAAGCACTTCGCCGGTCAGGTAGGCATCTATCATTCCCGCTTCTCGAACAACGAGCGGGTGGAGATATGGAATAAAGTGAAAAGCGGGGAGATCCGCATTGTGCTGGGCGCCCGCTCCAGCCTGCTGCTGCCCTTCCGCGACATTGGCCTCATCATCCTCGACGAAGAGCACGATCCTTCCTTTAAACAACACGAGCCCGCCCCCCGCTACCATGCGCGGGACGCAGCCATATATTACGCCAGTCTTTTTAAAGCCAAAGTTCTCCTCGGCTCCGCCACCCCCGCTTTGGAAAGCTACTTCAATGCCAAACAGGGCAAATATGCACTGGTGGAATTACAGGAGCGTTATGGCGGTATAGACATGCCCGACATCGAGATCGTGGATATGAAAAAGGAACTGGCGCTGAAAGAAGTGGTAAGTAATTTCACTTCGGTACTGCGCAAGCAGATCGAGCAATCGCTGGCAGATAAGAAACAGGTAATCCTCTTTCAGAACCGCCGCGGATACGCCCCCTTCATCATCTGCACCACCTGTGGCTGGATACCCAACTGCAAACAGTGCGATGTATCCCTCACGTATCATAAGTACCAGGATAAGCTCAGCTGCCACTATTGCGGCACGCGCTATCCTTACATTCACATATGCGAAGCCTGCGGCAATCAAACGCTGCAGACAAAAAACTTCGGCACCGAAAAGATAGAAGAAGATCTGCTGACGCTGTTTCCCAAAGCACGCATTGCCCGTATGGACCTCGATGCCATCCGGAGTAAAGACAGTCACAACAAAATGATCCAGCTGCTGGAGCAGGGCGAGATAGATATCCTCGTGGGTACGCAGATGGTCGTGAAAGGACTGGATTTCGAGAATGTAAACCTTGTAGGCATCCTCAGTGCCGACAGTCTGCTCAGTTATCCCGACTTCCGGGTGAACGAGCGAGCCTTCCAGCTCATGGAGCAGGTAAGCGGCCGCTCCGGGCGCCGCGACGGGAAAGGTAAAGTAGTGATCCAGGCCAGCAATACGCGGCATCCTATCCTGCAATTTGTGGTGGAGCATAACTACCGCAAAATGTATGAAAGTGAGATCGCGGAGCGGGAGCAATTCGGTTATCCGCCGTTTTACCGGCTCATGAAAATTACCCTGAAGCATAAGCAGCAGCAAACGGTAGAACAGGCCGCTATGGTATTGGGCAACTGGCTGAAGCCGCAGCTGGGCCACCAGCTGGTAGGGCCTGCCGCGCCGCTGGTAAGCCGCGTGAGAGGATTCTATCTGCAGGAAATGCTGATTAAGCTGCCGAAGGACAGTAAGAAGATCACGCAAATAAAACAGCTGGCGAAGGAGATGTTCCTGCAGCTCACAATCGAGAAGCAGTTCCGCTCCGTCATCATCATCCCGGATGTAGACTGTGTGTAAATGTTAAGACTGGTGGAAGAGCACGTAATGCACACCGGTTTCCCCGCTTTCCGATAATTCCCGCATTTTTCTGGCTACGTTTTCCGCTTTTACCGGACGGTATTTGCGCCATCTTCCGCGCATGAGGAAGCTGAATACAGGCATGAGCATAAGTGCTATCTGCTCACCAAAGCGTACTTCCTTCCGGTTGCCGGTAAGAAAGCTGGGCTGGTAGATGAAGAGCGCGGGAAACTGTAAAGCACGCAGTGCCGCTTCGGTACGGCCCTTGGTGCGGAGGTAGAAGTTTTTGGAAGAGACCTGTGCGCCGATGGAAGAAACGAGATGGAACTGAGTAATGCCGTTTTTCTTCGCAATGGTGCCACAGCGTACGGGGATGGCATAGTCAACAGCATTAAATGCTTCCTGACTGCCGGCTTTTTTAATAGTGGTGCCGATGCAGCAGAACAATACATCGCCATGAAGGACAGACTCCAGGGCCATATCATCCGTGAAGTCTACCACTACCTGTTCCAACCGCCCGTCGCGCAGGGGTAGGGGCTTGCGCAGCAGCGCTTTTACTTTTGTGAACTGGCTGTTTTGCAGAAGTTCCTGCACCAGAAGAGAACCAATGAGACCTGTGGCCCCTATCACAATTGCTGTTCCCCGCATATGAATGTTGATTATATTTGTTCCGTTAATAAAGATAGGACATTTGAACACTTGCATATGAGGGTATTAGAAAATGTTTCGCTCCGGCCTTACAACACATTTGGTATAGATGCCGTATCCCGGTATTTCGCTTCGTTCCATTCCCGCGAACAGCTGGAAACGCTGCTGCTGGACCCGCAGTACGCTACCCTGCCCCGGCTCATCCTCGGTGGTGGCAGCAACATCCTGCTCACCAAAGATTTTGATGGTATCATTTTTAAGAATGAGATCAAAGGCATTACATCCATCCGCGAGGATGCCGATTATGTGTACGTAAAAGCCGGCGCCGGTGAAAACTGGCACCAGTTTGTGATGGACTGCATCGCGAAAGGGCTTGGCGGACTGGAGAACCTCTCCCTCATACCCGGCAATGTAGGTGCCAGCCCCATGCAGAACATCGGGGCCTATGGTGTGGAGATCAAGGATATTTTCCATGAGCTGGAAGCGTTTCATCTGCACGACCGGGAAGTACGTGTGTTCGACCGGGAAGCCTGTGCTTTCGGGTACCGGGAAAGCGTGTTCAAGCATCAGTATAAAGATCAGTTTGCTATACTCAACGTCACTTACCGGCTCACCAAAAAGCCGGTTTTCAATACCAGCTACGGTGCCATTGAGCAGGAGCTGGAGCGCATGGGCGCAAAGGAACTGACGATCCGGAATATCAGTCAGGCCGTCATCAATATCCGTTCTTCCAAACTCCCCAATCCGGCAGAGATCGGGAATGCAGGCAGCTTCTTCAAGAACCCGGAAGTAACTGCCGAAACGTACGAATCACTGAAACTCGCATTCCCTGACATGGTGGCGTACCCGCTGGCCAATGGTCATTTCAAACTGGCTGCTGGCTGGCTAATAGAGCAGGCTGGCTGGAAGGGATACCGTAACGGCGATGCCGGCGTACATGAACGCCAGGCGCTGGTGCTGGTTAACTACGGGCGCGCAGCTGGTGAAGATATCGTGGAATTGTCGTGGAAGGTGGTAGACAGTGTGAAGGATAAATTCGGCGTGGTGCTCGAGCGCGAAGTCAATATCATTTAATTTTTGCGGCGATGTGGCGGATGATCTTATCCGCATGTTCACGGGAGTTCTCGATGAACCAAACGTGCGTGTTCATACCCCCGCACACCACCCCGGCTAGGTAGATGCCGGGCATGTTGGTCTCCATCGTATCTTCGTTATAGACAGGTTCCTTTACCCCGTTGGCCGACAGCTGGATGCCTGCATTCTCCAGAAAATGGAAATCGGGCTGATAGCCGGTGGTGGCAATCACGAAATCGTTAGGGATGGTGATCACCCCTTCGGGCGTAAGGATATCTGCCTCCTGCTCCCGGATACCGGCCAGCGTGGAATAGAAATAAGCTTTGATGCTCCCTTCTTTTATCCGGTTCTCAATATCCGGTTTCACCCAATACTTTACCCGTTTCCCGATCCCTTCTTCCCGGATCACCATGGTTACATCGGCCCCTTTACGGTAGGTTTCCAGCGCGGCATCCACGGCGGAATTGTTGGCGCCCACCACAATCACTTTGCGCGTGGCGTAATAGTGCGGGTCTTTGTAGTAGTGGGTTACTTTGGGAAGGTCTTCCCCGGGAATGCGGAGCAGGTTGGGGATATCGTAAAAGCCGGTGGCCACCACGATGTTGGCGGCTTCGTACACTGCTTTGTCCGTGATCACGGTATAGCCTGTATCTGCCGGTTTGATGGTAACTACTTTTTCGAACAGGTGTATGCTGACGTTTTTGCTCACGGCCACGCGGCGGTAGTATTCCAGTGCTTCGGGCCGGGTAGGTTTGGCATTGTTGGAAACGAAGGGGATGCCGCCAATCTCCAGCTTTTCGCTGGTGGAGAAGAAGGTCATGTTGATAGGGTACCGGTAGAGGGAGTTCACGAGGCAGCCTTTTTCGATCACCACATAATCCAGTCCCTGTTGCTGTGCTGCGAGTGCGCAGGCGAGGCCAATGGGACCGCCGCCTACAATCAGTAATGCTACCTTTTTTGCCATATGCTAATGTACGCCATTTTGTTCCAGTGAATCGAGCAGGCGGAATAGGGGGGCAGTGGCTGAATTGGTATGATACAGGCCCTGGCGCAGCGCTTCGGCGCTTTGAACCCATCTGCTTTCCTGTAAATCGTGGCCGCAGGACTCGATCATGCCTTCCAGCGAAGCCGGTGTCATCTCCATATGGAATTGCAATCCCACGGCATTGTTACCGTACTGAAATGCCTGATGCTTTGTAACGGGCGATTCAGCCAGATGTACGGACCCTTCCGGCAGGTCGAAGGTGTCGCCATGCCAGTGGCATACGGTGAGCGTATCGGGCGCCCAGGGGGCTTTGAACGTAACGGGGAACCAGCCGATCTCTTTTTCCGTGTTAGGGTATACTTTGGCACCAAGGGAGGCGGCCAGCAATTGGGAACCGAGGCATACGCCGAGTACGGGCTTACCGGATTCAACAGCATCAGTTATGAAAGCGATCTCGTTGCGTAGCCAGGGGTATTTGTCGGTTTCATTCACGCTCATCGGCCCGCCCATAACCACGAGCATATCCACATCGGCTGCGGCGGGCAGGGGATCGTTTTCATAGAAACGGGTGTATTCAAGGGAATGGTCCCTTTCTTCCGCCCATTCCGCAATGGCGGCGGGCCCTTCAAAAGATGCGTGCTGGAAAATACGGATGCGCATTTCAGTGTCAGAGTTGATAATGATAAAATTTCTTGTCTACCGGCAGGATGTAAGGCCCGTCCGGTATCACGTTCCTTTCCACCTGTACAAATCCGTTCTTTTCATAGAAGCGGTGTGCGGCATGGAGTATATCGGCAGTGCCGAGGTAGATGTCGGAGTAATGGTGGGTATGTGCCCATTCCTTCAGGGCTTCCAGCAGCCGGAGGGCAACGCCGTGTTCGCGGCCCCGGTAGTCCTGATGTACGAACATCTTGCGCAGGGCGCCTTTTCCTTCGCCAAGGTCCATCAGTGAAATGGTGCCGATGAGCCGGCCGTTATGCTCCGCGATCCAGAAGTTACTGATACCCTGCTGGTAAACGCCGGGGATATCGGCCAGGTCGGGCTGCTGCTCGCGGGTAACGGGCAGGCCAAATTCCTTTTGCTGGATGTGGAGGATGAAGTCATAGATCTGCCCCGCATATTCCGGGGAGAAAGGCTGAATGTTGATCATTGTTTTTCGGGGTTTTTAACCATTTCCCGGGATGGCTTTGAGTCCGTCGTCAGGAAACCGTATGTCCATGTCATTCGCAATATCTCTGGGCAGGGATTTGGTGGTTTTAGCATCCAGCTCCCTGATCTGTTCAAGTTTACCGATAATGGTATCGCCCTTGCGCTTGCCTTCTTTCAGGCGGTTCATGGCTTCGGTATAAGCCATGCCGGCTTTGTTGATATGCTCTCCCATGCCCTGCATCTCTTCTAAGAAGAGGATGAATTTATCGTACAGGAGCCCGCATTGCCGGAATATCTCATCCACATTCCGCGCCCTGTTCTCATGCTGCCACAGCTGCCGCACGATCTTGAACGTGGCCACCAGGGTGGAGGGGGTGATCAGTACCACTTTCTTGCTGAGGGCACGGTTGAAGATCTCCGGACTTTCGTTCAGTGCCAGGGTGAGGGCGGGTTCAAAGTGCATGAACATGAACACGAAGTCGGGCGATTTGAGGGTGCCGAGGCGTTGGTAATTGCGGGCACCCAGTTCATCTATATGTTCGTTGATGCTGCGTACGAGTTGTTTGATATGGAGCTTCTTTTCCTCGGGGTCCTGTGTGTTGAAATAGGCTACGTAGGAATTGAGGCTCACCTTGCTGTCGATGATGAGATGCTTGCCGTCGGGTAGTTTGAGGATAAAGTCGGGCCGGTAGTTGCGGGCTTCCTCACGGTCGCGGTGTACTTCTTCGCTGGTATAATCGATGTATTTCTGAAGCCCTTCCGATTCGAGGATAAGCCGCAGGCGGTCTTCCCCCCAGTTGCCCTGCACCTTTACATCGGATTTTAAGGCGCTGGCGAGGCGCTGTGCATCTTCACTGAGGCGTATGTTAAGCTGCTGGAGGGATTCAATTTCTTTTTTGAGGGAGGTGAGGTCCTGGATATCTTCCTTGCGCGTGGCTTCAATGGTTTTACGGAACTGCCCGATGTCTGACTGCAGGGGCGCCAGTAAATGATCGAGGGAAAGCTTGTTGGTTTCGAGGAAATCGCGGCTTTTCTGGCGGAGGATGTCGTTGGCGAGGTTGGAGAACTCCTGGCGGTTGCTTTCGTGTATCTGCTTCAGTTGCTCGCCCATCTGCGAAAGCTGCTCTTTTTCTTTATCCGCAGCGGCCACACGGGAAAGGAGGGAACGGATCTCGCTTTCCTGTGTTTTCAGGTCCTGATCGCGCTGGTGCAATGTAAAGAGGGTGCTGTCGTACATTTCGCGGGTCACATATCCTTCGTCTACCTGTTCGCGGCTCAGCCGCTGGGCCAGTTCGTGCTTCGGTACATAAAAACGGCGAAGTAGGAGATAGCCGCCCAGGCCGCCGGCAAACAGCCCTGCCATCAGTACGAAAAGGAGGGTTAATGTCATATCATTCAAAGTTAATGAATCATCGCGAAGCAGCGAGGGCCGGATTATGCACAGGTGTGCATAAAACAAAAAAGGTCCGGGTTATGCACCCGGACCGTCTCAAACATATCTCTAAAGTTGACTTTTACATGAAGTGGTAGCGCACGAAAGCTTCCATGGCGGCGTACTTCTGGAGGCCCAGTTTGTCGTACATGTCCGCAGTGTTGGCGTTACGCTCTTCAGCGCGCTGCCAGAACTCGCGGGCGTCGGCACCCTGGAAGGGAACTACGTCTTTCTGGCTCTGGTGGATGAAGATACCGAGGCGTTTCTGCATGATCTGGTCGGGGCTCATGGGCACGGCCATTTCGATCTCGTGGATATCCCATTCCTGCCATGCGCCTTTGTACAGCCATACCCAGCAATCTTTCGCCCAATCGTCTTTTTTCACGATTTCGAGAGCGGCAAAGATCACGTCGAGGCAAACTTTATGGGTGCCATGCGGATCTGCGAGGTCGCCTGCGCAGTAGATCTGCTGGGGCTTCAGTTCGCGGAGCAGTTCCACTGTCAGCTTCACATCTTCAGGACCCATGGGTTTCTTTTCCACGAGGCCGGTTTCGTAGAAGGGCAGATTCTGGAAGTGCGCATGATCGTCACCCACGCCTACGTAGCGGCAGGTAGCCTTGGCTTCACCACGGCGGATCAGGCCTTTAATGGCACGGATCTCAGGCGTGTCTTTCTGGCTGGGCTTCTTGCTGGCGATGAAAGATTTCGCGTCTTCGAGGATCTGGGAGCTTTTGCTGCGGTCGATGTCGAACATGCCTTCGAAACCTACGGCGAAGTCGATAAAGCGGAGTACAAACTCATCAGTTACTGCGATGTTGCCGGAAGTCTGGTAAGCTACATGCACATCGTGGCCCTGCTCGTGCAGGCGGATGAAGGTGCCACCCATGGAGATGATATCATCATCGGGGTGCGGGCTGAAGATAAGGGCACGCTTCTGTGCAGGAGCGGAACGTTCCGGATGGTTCGGGAGCTGTGCACCGGGCTTGCCGCCGGGCCAGCCGGTAATGGTATCACGGATAGCGTTGAATTCCTTGATATTCAGCTCATATGCGGAACCGTACTGTACGATCAGATCGTTCAGGCCGTTGTTATTATAATCCTTATCCGTGAGCATGAGGATGGGCTTGTTCAGCTTCAGCGCAAGGCTTGTTACTGCCTTGCGGGTAAGCAGGGGCGTCCATTCACAGTCGCCGGTGAGCCATGGTTCCTTGTTACGGGTAAGTTCGGCAGCAGCCTGCTCATCGATCACGAATTTGCAGTTGGGGTGCTGTTGGAGGAGGGAAGCGGGTACCTGATCGGTGCTGCTGCCTTCTACGGAGCGGCGTACGATTTTGGCTTTGTGCTGGCCCCAGGCGAGGAGGATTACCTTCTTAGCCTTCATGATGGTGCCGATGCCGGCGGTAATGGCCAAACGGGGCACCTGGCTCATGTTGGAGAACTCGTATGCATTGGCGAGGCGGGTGCTGTTATCCAGCGTTACGAGGCGGGTGTGGGAGTTCACATTGGAGCCTGGCTCGTTGAAGCCGATGTGGCCGTTGTTACCGATACCCAGGATCTGGATGTCGATACCGCCAACCGTTTCGATCTTACGCTCGTAAGCCTCCGCGTACTGCTTGATCTGCTCTTTGGGAACAGTGCCGTCGGGGATATTGTAATTCTCGGTGGGAATGTCGATGTGATTGAACAAATGCTCTTTCATAAACCGGTTGTAGCTCTGAAGGGCGTCCGGCTCAATAGGGTAGTACTCGTCGAGGTTAAAGGTTACCACGTTTTTAAAGCTCAGTCCTTCTTCTTTGTGGAGGCGAACCAGCTCTGCATAAAGGTACTTCGGAGTGGATCCGGTGGCAAGACCTAATACGGCAGGTTCGTTAGCGGCCTGCTTTTCACGTATAAGAGCAGCGATCTCCCTGGCTACGGCTTTAGAGCCTTCCTTCGCGTCAGGGTGGATGTCCACGGAAATCTGTTCGAAACTGTCGATCAGTTCAATTTCCTGGTGATTGATGGTCATTGTTCTGTTTTTTAATGCGTTTTCAAAAACGAGCCGGAAAATTAAATAAAATACAGGGAATGTTATTGAAAATTTATGATTAACTATTTCCGGCCCCGTTTCTTCTTCATAAATCCAAACGCATGGCTGTTCCGTAATTACTATCAACCTCCTGTTCACAAGCGGCAGACTGCCTCCCTTCCGGGACAGTCACCGGGCAGGCAGCTAACCCTCAATAACCAGTCAGTAACCAATCATTTATAACCAAAACCTTAATATGAATAAACTGATCCTTTTGGCAGCCAGTGCCACCTTCCTGCTGGGAACGGGTATTTCTCAACATGTAAGGTCCGGCCCGCCGGTTACCACTTCCGAAAGGGAAGCCAAATGGATTAAATCCAGAACAGGGGCATGGGCCGCACATAAAGACGGCAAAAGCTACTGGTATAAACTGGATAAGAATGCCCGCCTCTGGTGGAGTCCCAATGGCCGCGACTGGTCGGAAGTTGCAGAAGGCATGTGGGCCGATAAGCAGAATAAATGGCTGAAAATAGGGGAAGGGAAGCTGTGGTGGACGAACGATGATGGTAAAAACTTTGAAGAAGTGCCCGAATGGAAATGGCAGGGCCCCCGCGGGGAATGGTACAAATTCGATGCGAAATGGACCCTTTGGGTCACCAGATAAAAATATTCACAGCGTCATAGGGAATATTATTCATTGAGTCACGAATAGCATACAGATGAAGAAACAAGTCCGCCGCTCTTGAACGGTGGTCGGAAAGAAAAAAGCCGGATCGTAAGATCCGGCTTTTTCATTATTGCACGATCAGTTCGTCTATAAAGAGCCATGCAGGCTCTCCTTTACCCGGTGCCCCATCTGGAATCCTGTCCAGTGCGCGGAGGGTGAACTTCACATACCGGCCTTTCACATCAGTGAGCGCCACACGCCAGCGTACAATGCCATTGCCACCCGGCTCTTTCCGCAGCAGCACTTCTTTGTAATGCTTCCCGTCTTCCGAAACATCCACCCGCATTTCTTTGGGCGGATAAATCCATTGTTCACGGTTGGCAAGGTAGTTGAGTCCCACCTGCGTAATTTGTGTGCTGTCGCCCAGATCAACCACTGCTACGGCCGTGCCTCCGCTCCATGCGGTCCACTGGTTGTCGTTGAACTCCGGCACACCTTCTATCCCGTTTACAAGGGTAAAAGCGCCCGGGTTATAGTTCTGGTGCGGCGTACGCGGCAGTTCCGGCGTTCTGCCCAGCGCCTTGTGAAAGAGGAACCGTTGCTGCCATTCGTTGCCGTAAGGCTTGCTGTTCTGCAGCACAATAGCCCGGATGGTGCCGGTTTGGGTTACCGGGATGGGACCGGTATAGGCAGTGGCATGCATATCAGGTGCCGAGCTGTCTGTCGTAAAAACGACCTTCCCGCCTTCAAGTTTAGCATCGAGGCGAACCTGTACACCGTTTTTGCCATTGCTCTCAACGGTAGGGCGCACTTCAAATACATGTTTGGCATAATTCACGCCTTTCTTCTCGAGGCGGGGAAGGTGATGCTTCAGCCTGTCGAGGAAGCCGTCGTAATCCTTCTTCTCTTTGGGCGACCACAATACTTCCGCCAGCGCTACCGCACGGGGATATACCATGTATTCCGCATGTTCGGGACTGCCGATATATTCCGTCCAAAGGTTGGCCTGCGCCCCTTTGATGTATGATGCTTCTTTTGGTGAAAGCCCTTCGGGTACCGGGTCATAACCATACACCTTGCTTACGGGCGTAAAACCGCCGATGGCGAGGGGCTCATTCTTCCCTTGCGACTGGTAATGATCGAAATACACGAAGCCGCCGGGTGTCATAATAACATCGTGATGCTGCTTAGCCGCTGCTATGCCGCCTTCGATACCCCGCCAGCTCATAACAGTAGCGTTGGGGGCAAGGCCTCCTTCGAGGATCTCATCCCAGCCAATGATCTGACGGCCTTTTTCATTCAGCCACTTTTCCATCCGGCGGATGAAATAGCTCTGAAGGGCATGGCCGTCTTTAAGGCCTTCCGCTTTCATACGGGCCTGGCATTTGGGGCATTTGTCCCAGCGCACCTTGGGGCATTCATCGCCCCCGATGTGGATGTAGGTGGAAGGGAAGAGAATCATCACTTCTTCCAGTACGTTTTGCAGGAACAGGAAAGTGGAATCATTACCTGCGCAGAACACATCGTCGAGCACGCCCCATTTGGTGCCTACTGCATACGGTCCGCCGGTGCATCCGAGGTTGGGATATGCTGCGAGTGCTGCGAGGGCATGGCCCGGCATTTCTATTTCGGGGATCACGGTTACATGGCGTTCCGCAGCGTAAGCCACAACTTCCTTGATATCTTCCTGCGTATAAAAGCCGCCGTATGGTTTGCCATCGAATTTATTGTCGGCATAGCGGCCTTCCATGGTTTCTTTCCTTCTGCTGGCGATCTCCTGCAGTTTGGGGTAGCGCTTGATTTCGATACGCCAGCCCTGATCGTCTGTCAGGTGCCAGTGGAAGGTATTCATTTTGTGCATCGCCAGCAGGTCGATGTACTTTTTAACGAAGGTAACGGGGAAGAAGTGGCGGCACACATCGAGGTGGAGACCTCTGTATCCAAAACGCGGCTGGTCGGAGATGTTGACGCCCGGCAGCCAATAGGCTGGGGCTGATTGCACAGGCATCAGCTGAATGAGGGTTTGCATGCCGTAAAAAGTACCGGCTGCATCGTCTCCCTCGATCGTCACGAGGTCTTTCCCGACTTTGAGGTTATACGCTTCTGCTATGGCCTTTTCCCCGGCAGGACGGGTGCTGAACACGATGGCGTTCATGCTGCCGCTGTCTTTCACCTGTAACTCGAAACCGCTGAGGGAGCTGAACCACTCGTTGAAGAGCCTGGCTGTTTGCCGGTCGGCCTCGGTGGCTGCCACCAGTACGGTTTGTTTATCTAGCAGGAATGAGTCTGCCGTTTCAGTGAGCTTTGCGGGCAGGGGAATGAGCTGGATGAGCGTTTTAGGCGCCGCACCTTCCGGCCCGCGGGTATTGCAGGCAGCAAGTCCCGCAAGGGCGAATAATGAAAGGAATACCGTTTTAATGGTCATGTCTGTAATGGTCTTGTCCAAAAAAAATGGGAGGAATCAATCCTCCCAAATTACTATTCTATAATGATTTCATCTGCAAAAATATGACCGTGTTCTCCTTTACCGGGATGCCAGTCGGGGATCACACCGATCGATTTTGCCACCACCTTCACGTAACGCGCTTTGGCGTTTACAGGAAAGCTCAGCGTTTGGAGGAAGCTGCCGTATTCACGCTCGGAAAATTCGTTCTTCACCACACCGGCGGGTTTGAATTGCTTCCCGTCGTCAGAAAGGAAGAACTCCACCTGCGAAGGATACCAGATCCACGAACCGAGATCCTGCAATACACCAAGGCCCAGTTTGTGCAGCTGGCGCGGTGCCTTCAGATCCACAATCGCTTCCAGATCACCAGGATAATGGCTTTGCCATGCACCAAGGCGGAAATCTTCCAGCCCGCGGATACCATCTATCAGTCCATCCGGACCACCCGCAGTGAATTGCGGATGGATCTTAGACAACACCTGTATGGTTTTGTCGGTAGGGATGAGGTAGAAAGGCGTTTGCATCACCTGGCTGAACTTACCATTGCGGAAGGCTACGGCTTTGAGGCGCGCGGATTGCTTCAGTGTAATGGGACCAGTGTATTTATGGGATTTGTTATCAGGCGTGCTGCCATCGAGCGTGTAGTAAATGATGGTATTGGGTTCCACTGCTTTCAGCGTTACCTGCATGGAATACTTGAAACGGTCGGACGCGGAAACTGCATAAGGCACTGCCACGATAAGATCTTCGGTAATGGCACTTACAGGAACGTTGGCGCCTGTTGCCCATGTTTTATCGGGTGTACCAATCATATCGAACGTCATTTCACCGCCCGCCATGATGGTGCTGTGAGGGACGGCGGAGATGCGGAGATTTTCTGTTTTGCCATCTTCGCTTTTCACACTCACGCCTTTCACATAAAAGTTTTTCGGGCTGAGGTTACGGGCTTTGATGGTGAAGGTTTTGCCACTTTCGAGGTGGATCTTCACTTCATCGAAAGTGGGCGTGCCGATGGCATACTGCCCGTCGCCGGGGCGCACGGGGTAAATGCCCATAGCGCTCATGATATACCAGGCGCTCATCTGGCCGCAGTCTTCGTTGCCGCTTAAGCCATCAGGCGCATTGTGGTACATGGTGTTCATTACCTGGTGGATCAGTTCCTGTGTTCTCCAGGGCTGGCCTGCGTAGTTGAAGAGGTAAGCGATGTGGTGGCTGGGTTCGTTACCATGGGCATACTGACCGATAAGGCCGGTAATATCGCTCTGGTGGCGGCCGGAGAGCTTGTCTTCCGTAGAGAAAAGATGATTCAGTTTGTCAATGAATTTATCTCTTCCGCCATTCAGTTTCATCAGTCCGCTTACGTCTTGCGGGGCGTAAAAGCTATATTGCCAGCTGTTGGCTTCGGTGAAGTAGTTGTTGACTTCCGTGGGTATGAAAGGTGTCATCCAGCGGCCGCCGATCTTACCGCGCATGAAACCGGTAGAAGCGTCGTAGATGTTTTTGTATGATTGTGCGCGGCGCATGTAGCGGTCATACACTTCTGTATCTCCGAGCATTTTGCCCATCTGTGCAATGCACCAGTCGTCGTACGAGTATTCCAGTGTGCGGGATACGGATTCCGGCTGCGTATCCATGCTGAGGTAGCCCTGGCGGATGTAGTCCTGCATACCGAAGCGGGTACCTTCCGCATAGCTGCGCATGGCTTCCAGCGCGTATTTGGAATCGAATCCGCGGATGCCTTTCTGGTAAGCGTCCACGATCACGGGTACCGAGTGGTAGCCGATCATGCAGAAGGTTTCGTTGCCGCTCAGTTCCCATACGGGAAGCATACCGCCGTTTTTATATTGGCCGAGGAAGGTATTGATCCAGTCGTTGGTTTTATGCTGGTTAATGATGGTCATGAGCGGGTGCAGCGCGCGGTGTGTGTCCCACAAACTGAACACGCTGTAGTTCTCGAAACCTTCTGCTTTATGGATCTTCAGGTCGGTACCGCGGTACTGGCCGTCCACATCCATGTACAGATTGGGATTGAGGCAGGCGTGATAGAGGGCGGAGTAGAACATGGTTTGCTGATCTTCCGTACCGCCTTTCACTTCAATCTTACCCAGTTCTTTATTCCAGGCGCTGGTGGCAGCGGCAAGGGTACCGTCGAAGTCGAAGCCGGGCATTTCCGCATCGAGGTTCCTGAGAGCACCCTCTTCACTCACGCCACTGATGGCTACTTTAACGAGCAGCGGCTGCTGAACGTCGAAGGTAAAGTATGCTTTGATATTACGGCCTTCCGCCTCGTTCATTTTGCCTTTGGCAGTATCACCGAGGGCAACGGTATGACTGCGGAAGGGACGGCTGAACTTCATCGCGAAGAACAATATCTGTTCCTTCGCCCAACTGGTAGAAACGCGCATGCCTACCACGGTAGAGTCGTTGATTACTTTCAGGCTGGAATGCTTTACGATATCGCGGTGGTAGAGGTCGAGCAATACATGGCCTTCTTTCGCGGAAGCAGGGAATTCGTATTTGTGGAGTCCAACGCGTTTAGTGGCGGTGAGACTGGCGCGGATGTCATATTTGTCGAGCTTTACGCTGTAGAAGCCGGCATAGGCTTTTTCGTTGGCGTGAGAGAAGGGTGAAGCGTAGGCTTCGTTGTTCCAGGCAGGCTGGCCGGTAACGGGCATGAGGAGTACATCGCAGTAATCTTCAATGCCGGTGCCGCTGAGGTGTGTGTGGGAGAAACCATACATCACGGAATCGGTGTAATGATATCCGGAGCAGCCGTCCCAGCCTTTCAGGCGTGTATCCGGACTAAGCTGAACCATGCCGAAGGGCATGCTGGGGCCGGGGTAGGTATGCCCGTGGCCACCTGTGCCGATAAAGGGATTTACTTTATGCGCATAGTCTTTTTGCTGTGCATGCGCAACAGATGCCAGCCCTACGGCCAGCAATACCATCCATTTTTTCATTCACTGTTTTTTTTAAATCCACCCGCCGGTGCCATGGCATAAAAGAAGCCCGGTCGGAAAAAGCTAAAATACAGAAAATGATTCGCTAAAACGTTTTAGTGATCTGAAAAATGATGAATGGAGGGGAGGGCATAAAAAAACCTCCGGTCGATTTCCGGAGGCTTCACATTATTGTTTATCAAAAGATTATTTAATCAGTAGTTCCGCGATCACCGGGCGATGGTCGGAAGCAACGGTTTCTTCCACTACTTCCGCCTTGCTCACATGCCAGCGGCCTTTTCCCGACAGCAGGATGTAATCCAGCTTCTGCGTAGGCTTATCGGAAGGCCAGGTGGGGCCCAGCTTCTCCGTTGCGTCGGAGAAATGAGCTTTCAGCTGGGTGATTTCTTTCGACGCCGGCAGGGCGTTCAGGTCACCTGCGAGGATCATGGGAACGGTGGAGCGCTGGAGCTGCCCCAGTACCAGCTGGATCTGCGCGAGGCGGTCTGTTGGGTCTTCCAGATGATCAAGGTGGGCACTGGCGAAGCGGAGGAGGCTATCGCCCGGTAGTTGTACCGTTACCACCGCGGCCGAGCGTGGCTCACCGTCTTTCCCTTTGGAAGGCAGGGCAAGGGTGTAGGCCGATTGAATGGGGTATCGTGAAAGTATCCCGTTGCCATAGCCGCCACCGTCGAAGTCCATGGCTTTACCAAAATAGATGTACATACCCGTGGCATCTGCCAGTTCTTTCAGAATATCGGCATTACCGATGCGGTTGGTAGCGGAGTCCACTTCCTGCAGGGCAACCAGATCGGGATTGGTAGCGAGTATCACGGTGGCAATGCCCTGGATGTCCAGCTTGCCGCTCATGTTCTCTGCATGATGGATGTTATAGGTCATTACCTTGATGACCTGGCCCTGTACCTGCGCTTTTGCGGTAAGCGCGCCAACCGAGAAAATCAGATATAGAATAATTCGCTGCATACAGTGGTTAAAAGGGATCCGGCGGATCGGCGCATGGCCGCGTTCTGCCGGATCGCAACTATTTAAAAATGCTCTTCACATTACGGCCAATCCAGCTCTGCGGGGTTTTAAGCCCGAAGATATAAGCAATCGTTGCGGCCGTATCATACGTCATGATACTTTCTTTGACTTCATTGTTCTTCTTGATGCCTTTCCCGGTAAATATCCAGGGAATTTCCATCTCTACCATCGTTTTACCGCCATGGCCCTTGTTGATGCCACCGTGGTCGGAAGAAAGGATGATAATGCTGTTTTCCCACATGCCGGCGTCTTTCACTGCCTGCATAATCTTCCCTAATAAAACATCGTTCTTGTGTACTTGTTCATAGTAGGGCGGAATGTTATGACCGATTTCGTGGCCCACACCATCGGGCTGATCGAAATGGATGAACAGGAAGTCAGGCTTCTTTTCCTTCAGGTACGCAATGGCCACTTCAGTGGTAGCACTGTCTGTCGGACAATTCTGATCCTTGTTCACGGCTTTTTTCGGGAACAGGTAACCAATGCCTCCCCAGGAATAGATCACGCCTGTTTCCGCATTTGGCTTTTGCTCACGTAGCAGGGTAAACAGGGAGGGGAAGAGGCCGTACTGGTCCAGCTCACGGGGCTGTACCTCAGGTGTTTTGCTGCCCCACTCTGTGAAGCCATGCAGTTCGGGACCTGCCCCCATGATCATGGACGCCCAGTTTACCGCGCTGGAAGAAGGCAATACGCTGCGGGCCTTCAGCGACCAGCTGCCATCTGCCATCATCTGCTTCATTACGGGATTATCGGCCTTTTCCATCGCATAGGCGCCCAATCCGTCCATACCGATCAGGATCACGTGTTTTACGCCCTTTACCTGCGCCTTTGCGCCAAGGGCCATACACAACAATAAAGCTAAGTAGCGAGCTTTCTTCATGTTTGGTCTAATTTAAAATTTATTTAATGTATCAGCAATGCTGCTTTTTTCACAAATAAGGAATGTGGATAAAAGTAGTGTATGTAACGTGTCTTTTGTTTAATATTTATACACATGTAGTGTATTTAATGTAGCCGGACTATACAAATGCTTACCGGGCAAACATTCATTCGGGAAGCGGAGGGCTTCCCGTGCTTATCAAAATGGAGGTAATCAGGTATTGAGTCCTTTCTCAGCTCCTTCACGGATCGCGCGTACGATAGGTGCCTGCGTAACGGAGATGCCATATTCCGGTACCCCGGGGATGCCACCCATGCTCACATTGGGATTGCGGTACTGCATACGGCTGTCTGTGTAATCACGGGCGGTGGAGTGGTATTCCGTTGCGCCGGAAGCTTTTGCCAGCGCTTCAGCGTTGTGAGCGCGCAGGCCGGAGCCTGCCATTATCCGGATACGGCCTGCAGCTTTTTCAACCAGCTCTCTGATAAGGGGGGCGCCTTCCATGGCAGTATTCCGCTGGCCGGAGGTGAGTATACGCTCACAGCCGGATGTAATGATATCTTCCATTGCCTGAAAAGCATTCTCTGTCATATCAAAAGCCCGGTGAAAGGTGACGCCCATGGGCTTTGCAGCTTCTACCAGCGCACGGGTGCGGGGGACGTCTACCTTGCCGTCTGCAGTTAGCAGGCCAATCACCACGCCATCACAGCCGAGTTGCTTACATACTTCGATATCCTTTTTCATGATACGGAACTCGGTATCGTCGTACAGGAAATCACCACCGCGCGGGCGGATGATGGGGTAGATCTTCAGGCTGCATTGCTCCCGTACCGCAGCGATCATGGCATGGCTGGGGGTAGTGCCGCCTTCGAGGAGGTTGTCGCACAGTTCGATACGGTCTGCCCCGCCTTCCTCAGCGGCGATGCAGGAGGCCACGGAGGTGGCGCATATTTCCAGTGTGATATTCTTCAACGTCGAGGTTTTATGCAAAAATAGGGATCGGCTACCAGCAGGGCGCCGGGTAGCCGATCAAATTATCTGGTAAACAGTTTACTGAAAGTAATATTTCCCTTTGATGAGTGTTTCTTCATTGGCTCCGGTAGTGCAGGCATAGCTGAATCCGGGATGCAGGCAGTAAGCGCCATGCTCACCTTTTTTGTTGAGGGCGAGGAAGCCGATCTGTATCTCTTTAGCCTTGGCGGGCTTCTTTTTCACGATGCGCAACACTGCTTCTTTACAGGCAGCTTCGGGAGAATACCCCTGGCGCATCAGCTCTACCACGAGGAAGCTGCCCACTACACGGATCACTTCTTCACCAACACCGGTGGCAGTTGCAGCGCCCACTTCGTTATCAACATACAGGCCTGCTCCGATAATGGGAGAGTCGCCCACGCGGCCGTGCATTTTAAAAGCCATGCCGCTGGTGGTACACGCCCCGGAGAGGTTGCCCGCAGCGTCGAGGGCTACCATACCAATGGTATCGTGGTTCCAGGCGTTGCCGGGCAGGCGCAGCGGGTTGAATGCTGTGGTGCCTTTGCCTTCGTACGATTGGTTTTCGATATTGAGAACAGGTTTATACTCTGCTTTTTTGAGCCATTCTTTCCACGCCTTTTCTGATTCAGGGGTGAGGAGGTTTTCTTTCTGAAAGCCGTTCTCCAGTGCAAACTGGAGGGCACCATCGCCCACGAGCATTACGTGCGGCGTTTTCTCCATCACTTTGCGGGCCACAGATATGGGGTGCTTGATATGCTCCATAGCGGCTACGGAACCACAGTTCCCCAGCTCGTCCATGATGCAGGCATCCAGCGTAACACGGCCGTCCCGGTCGGGGAAGCCGCCATAACCTACGGTTTGGTTCTTGGGGTCGGCTTCGGGCACATGTACGCCGGCTTCAACAGCGTCGAGTGCACGGCCGCCTTTACCCAGTACATCCCAGGCAGCGCGGTTGGCGGCAATACCGAAGTCCCAGGTAGAAACAACGATAGGTTTCCGCGCGGAGCCGCTGCGGGAAGATGCTACAGCCGGGATACCATCCAGCGAAAGCGTTGCGGCACCCAGTGCGGCGGTTTTCAAAAAGTTCCTTCTGCTCTTCATACTACACGGTTTGAAAACGGATATTAATCTTTCATTTCCCAGGCCATGGCGCTGGCGCCGAGGATGGCGGCGTCGCTTTCCTTCAGCTCGGAGAAAAGCAATTTAACTTTATTCTGGAAGATGGGCAGGAGGTTCACTTCCATATGCTCCCGCACGGGGCGCATGATGAGGTCGCCTGCCTGTGTGAGACCGCCAAAAAGCACGATGGCTTCGGGGCTGGAGAACATTACGAAGTTGGCGAGCGCTTCTCCAAGTACTTTACCGGTGAACTCGTATATCTCTATCGCCAGTTTATCGCCTTTGATGGCGGCTTCGTAAATGAGCTTGGAATCAATTTCTTCCCGGCTGTGGCTGCGGAGCATGCTTTCCAGTTCGGGATGTGCTTCCAGCAGTTCGAGGGCGGTATTGGTAACCCCTGTTGCGGATGCGTAAGATTCCAGGGAACCGCGTGCACCCGTTCCGGGATGGAGGCGGCCGCCAGGTACCACGATCACGTGGCCAAGCTCGCCGGCAAAACCGTCGTGACCATATATCAGCTGGCCGTTTGCAACAATACCGCTGCCTACGCCGGTGCCGAGGGTGATGGTGATAAAATCTTTCATGCCGCGGGCAGAGCCGTAGGTCATTTCACCCAGTGCCGCCGCATTGGCGTCGTTGGTTAATACTGTTGGGAGGCCAAAAAGGTCTTCCAGCATTTGCGCCAGGGGCACGATGCCTTTCCAGCGCAGATTAGGAGCGTATTCGATGTTACCGGTGTAGTAGTTACCGTTGGGGGCACCTACGCCGATTCCGCGGATGTTCTCGATACCGCCAACCTGATCGATCAGTTTGATAAGCCGCCCGTGCAGCTCTTCGAGAAACATGGTTACTTCTTCGTGTGCTTTGGTTGACATGCGGTCCTGGCAAAGAATGTTGCCACGACGGTCTACAATACCGAATTTAGTGTTCGTTCCACCGATATCAATGCCCACCGCTAGTTGCTGACTCATAGTCTATTCCTTGGGAGTTTAAAATTGATTTTACGCGTAATGCGAAGAATGCCAGGTATGCGAAACATGCCACAGGCACGATGTAAGATAAATGAATGCCGATGGTGTCAGCGATACCGCCCTGTAACGGGGGGATAAGAGCTCCGCCGAGGATCATCATGATCAGGAAAGAAGAGCCCTGGCCGGTGTATTTACCGAGGCCTGCGATGGAGAGGCTGAAGATGCAGGGCCACATCACGGAGCAGAAAAGGCCGCCGCTGATGAAAGCGAAGGTAGCTACTGCGCCGGAGGTGAACAGGCCTATGATCATTGCTGCGGTACCCATGATACCGAAGGTGAGCAGCGTCTTGGCAGGTTTTTCCTGTCCGTAGAAGAAGCCTGCGATCTGGATCACAATGCAGATGGCGAAGGGATACAATATAGTAATGTCATTGCCTTTCATGGCGTTGGCACCGAGGATGACGGCGTATGCGATGAAGGGTACCACTACAGAAAGCACCTGGCGTGCAGTTTTGGAAATGTTGAATACGGAGATGGCACCTGTCCAGCGGCCAATCATGAGGCCTCCCCAGAAAATCGAGATATAGGGGCTGATTTCGGATTCATGCAAGCCTTCCAGTGTGAGAAATCCTGGTGTTTTCAGCAATTCGCCGAGGTTGGAGGAAGCACTGACTTCCACACCCACATATACGAAAATGGCGATCATTCCCATGATCAGCTGCGGGTATTTCATGGCACCCCAGCCTTCGCCATTAGAGCGGGCGGTGAACTGGCTGTAGAACAGGATCACGAGGATGCCGATAATTCCGGCGATGAAGTAGGGGAGCGGATGGGTGGTTACGCCAGTTCCGATTGCGATCACTACGAACATCAGGGTGATGCCGAGGAGAGAGCGGGTGGCTTTGGGAGAAGATTCGAAATGATCGTCTTCTGTACCCTTTGGCATTTTAGTAGCAGCGAATATGCCTGCTGCAGCTAAAAAGAGGCCTACCAGGGTAATATAAAGGATATTAATCTTGCTGAGGTCAGTATCTCCTGTTGTTCCGCTCACTTTAGCAGAACCGAAAAGGAGTATGCTTACAATGATGGGACCAATAGTGGTACCGAAGGAGTTAACACCACCTGCGAGGTTAAGACGGTGTGCTCCGCCTGCAGGGTCACCGAGGAGGATGGCGAAGGGATTAGCAGCAGTTTGCTGAAGAGAGAAGCCCAGTGCTACAATGAAGTATGCACCGAGGATCAGGTAGAAGGCAGCGGTTTTATCTGTCATACCCAGCCCAAGGTTAACTGCGCCTATAGTGGCAGCAGCACCCACGCCGGAGATGAGTAAACCATATATGATACCTTTTTTGAAACCGATCCTGTTCAGGATATCTACCCCCTTCATGGCAGAAAGCAAATAGAGTATGAGTGACCCTACGAAGTAGGCACCGTAAAAGGCGAAGTCGATTAGCTGTGACTGGATCTGTGTTAGTCCGAAGTGGGCTTTACAGAAGGGTATCAGTATGCTATTGGAGGCCGCAACGAAGCCCCAGAAAAAGAAAACGAGTACAAGTACGGAAAACGACGGATGCGTACCCTGTTTATTTGGCGTGGACATATACCGTTAAATTTTGGTAAAATTATGGGTCTAAATGTATAATTAATTTTTTGAGAAAAGGACAAAAACTGCTGGGAATGTTGCATTATTTTACATTGCTCAAACGTTTTAGCTAATATATTTATGAATTTAGCGAATTGTTCATTATGTTCGTGGCATTCTTGAACAATCAACCTTTGCAAGCTAATGAGTAGCAAAACCATTACTATGACCGCTCCGCAGGAAGGAGGGTACAAACAGGCCATGTTAATTATTGGTGGTCTCTTCGCCGTTTTCGGCTTCGTGACCTGGCTGAACGCTTCCCTTATCCAGTTCCTTCAGCTTTTGTGTGATCTGACTGATTCACAGGCCTTAATGGTTACATTCGCATTCTACATCCCTTACTTCCTCTGGTCTCTGCCTTCTTCCGTAGTCCTCAAAAAGCTCGGTTTTAAGAATGGTATGGCTATTGGTCTTGTAGTAATGGCCATCGGTTCCATCGTGTTCATACCGGCTGCCAACAGCAAAAGCTTCATCCTGTTCCTGGTGGGCCTTTTCATCCAGGGTGCAGGCCTTTCGCTGCTGCAAACCGCCACTAACCCTTACGTGAGCATTCTCGGCCCCATCGAAAGCGCTGCACAGCGTATTTCCATCATGGGTATCTGTAATAAACTGGCAGGTGTGATCAGCCCTCTGATCCTCTCCTCCATCCTCCTCAAGAACGCAACTGAGGTAGAGATTAAAATCAAATCTACTACCGATGCAGTGGTTAAATCCCAGCTGCTCGACGAGCTGGCTGGCCGTGTAATCATGCCTTACATCGTGCTCACCCTGTTCCTCCTCGTGGTTGCTTTCCTTATCCGCCGCTCTACCCTGCCTGAAATCGAAGCAGAAGAAACCGACAGCTCAGGTGCCTCCGTACCTGCACGCAGCTCCCTCGGTAAATACCCCTACCTCTGGCTGGGTGCCCTCTGTATCTTCGTTTACGTAGGTGTGGAAGTAATGGCTGGTGACGTAATCGGTACCTACGGTAAAAGCGTTGGCCTCAGCGCAGACGCTGCTAAATACTTTAGCTCCTTCACACTCGGTTCCATGCTGGTTGGTTATGTGATCGGTATCTTCACCATCCCGAAATATCTCTCGCAGGATATGGCCCTCAGAGGTTCTGCCGTTCTCGGTATCCTCTTTACCGTTGGCGCTTACCTGACAGACGGATCTACTGCAGTTACCTGCATCGCTCTCCTCGGTTTTGCTAACGCCCTCATGTGGCCCGCTATTTTCCCCCTCGCTATCGAAGGCCTGGGCAAATACACCAAGATCGGCTCGGCCATCCTTGTAATGGGTATCGCTGGTGGGGCCATCCTCCCGCAGATCTATACCGGCCTGTACGAAGAGTCCAGCCTGCTCGGCTTCGCCCTGCATTCCGACGGCGTGACGTTTAAATCCGCCTTCCTCTACGCCATGGTACCCTGCTATATCTACATTCTGTTCTTCGCCCTTAAAGGCCATATGATCGGTAAGGTTAGAGCTGCTAAATAATTACTTTTGCTAAGTATACCGAAAGGGCTGTCGTAAGACAGCCCTTTTTTAGTTACGTCAGCTCTCAATTAGTTAATATCCTACCGGATTCGTGATTTTCATCCTTCAGCCATCCTTCAGTGATCCTTCAGTCATCCCCCAGGGAAGCACCCCTTTCACTGAAGGTTCACTGAAGGATGACTGAACAATGGTAGTGCAAATAATTGATATTGAATTGTTTGTGAAATGCCCGAAAACAGTGCGAAAGCGGTGGTTCTGATAGTATATTAGCATGTATGAATCTTGCCGGCGGAACCCACATCCTTTTGATTACTACTGTTTTTTATTACTTTTAGGTGTAAAATATACCCTTATAATGATAGCCACAGCCACCAAGGAGTTTCGCCAGCGTTTTAACAGGGAGCCCATTATCATCAGCTCCCCGGGAAGGATCAACCTGATCGGAGAACATACCGACTATAACGAAGGGTTCGTATTACCCGCCGCCATCGACAAGCGCATCATTTACGCCATTGCCCTCAATGGTACCGATACCTGTAACGCTTATGCCATGTTCAGCGGCGAATCTGCCTCTTTCTCCCTCCATAACATCGAACCCGGTGGCGACTGGATCAATTACCTCAAAGGCGTGGTGTATCATCTGCAGCAGAAAGGTCATGAAGTAAAAGGGTTCGATTGCGTTATTACCGGAGATATTCCCATTGGTGCCGGTATGAGTAGTTCCGCCGCCGTAGAAGGGGGCCTGGCCGTAGCACTCGATCATCTCCTCGGTTTTAATCTCAGCCGGATGGAAATGGCACGTATCGGTCAACTGGCCGAACATACCTTCCCCGGTGTGAAGTGCGGTATTATGGACCAGTTTGCCAACCTGCACGGGCGGAAAGACAGTGTAATGCTGCTCGACTGCCGCAGCCTCGATTTTCAATACTTCCCATTCAGTTTTTCTTCAGAAGTGAAAGTAGTGCTGGTTAACTCCATGGTCCATCACTCCCTCGCATCCTCAGAATACAATGTACGCCGGGCTCAATGTGAAGAAGGGGTAAAGATCCTTCAACAGGTATATCCCTCTGCCAACAGCCTGCGCGATTTCACTTCCGCACAGGTGCAGCAACAGCAACATCTGCTTCCTGCCAAAGTGTATGACCGCTGCCTTTACGTAACACAGGAAAATGAGCGTGTAGAGAAAGCCTGTGCGCATCTGCAGCGTAATGAACTGAAAGAAGCCGGTGCTCTTATGTTCGCTTCGCATGAAGGACTGAGCAAACTGTATGAAGTATCGTGCCCGGAGCTGGACTTCCTTGCCCAGCTGGCAGCACAACGCCCTGAAGTAGCAGGTGCCCGCATGATGGGAGGCGGCTTTGGCGGTTGTACCATCAACCTCGTGGAAACTGAGAAAGTAGATACCTTCTGCGATTTCGTACAGGAGCAGTTCCGCCTGCGTTACGGTGTTTCCCCGGAAATTTATATTACCACTATCGAAGACGGCGCTAAAGTGGAATTGGCTGCGGAAGCTGTTGCATAAAATATTCACCAGGTGTAATAAAAAAAGCCGGCTGCAATTGCGCCGGCTTTTTTTATTGGGATAAATGTTTGAATTATTGCACAGGTGCAAGGTCTACCGTAAGCCCGATACGCAGTGTGTTAGATAAAGGGTTGCGGTCGGCACCGTTACCTGAAGGCACTACATAGGAGAGGTTCATGGCTACCATGCGGTAACGTCCGCCAACTCCTGCCGTGATCTCCCGGATACGGCCTTCGTTTTTGTTACCGGAGATATAACCTACCCGTGCATTGAATGCATTGCGGTAGGAATATTCCGCACCGCCCGATACGCGCCAGGTATTGTTTCCGAACGACTGGAACCAGGCTGCCATAGCGCCTGTTTCATAATATTCCTTTACATCATCCATGGCAGGTACCATCAGTTTATTCACTTCCGCACCTAACATAATGCGGTGATCTTCCTGCATTACAAAAGTGTAAGCGCCACCCAGCCCTAAGTTAGCAGGGAGGAACTCTTTCTGATCGGAGTCGCCGCGGTAAGCGATGCGGGAGCCGAGGTTGCTCAGCGCGAAACCGGCGGTAAAGCCCTGTCCTTCTTCATTGAGTCCGGAATAAAACAGCGAGATGTCGCCGGCAACGGCCATAGCGGCTTTATAGCGGATGGCATTGAGGTTACCGCGTACAAGACTGGAGCTGATGTAGCGGAAAGCCACACCGATACCGAAGCGCTCACCCAGTTTGCGGGCGTATCCCAGATCAAATGCCATTTCACGGGGATAGGTGGTTTTCAGTTCCTGCCCGTTATGATCCGTCAGCGGCAGGTTACCCAGGCTGAAGTAACGGATGTTGGCGGATATAGCCTGTCCACCGCCCAGCTGGTAGTACCCGCCGGCATGCAGCATATACACATCTTTGGTGACATCCCGCATCCATGGACTGTAATTCACGGCCAGTGAACCGATACTGTCTGCGAATGGTGTTTTGGCAAGGTTCCACAGGCCGCTGTTGGCATCGGCACTGGTAGCCAGCCCCATGTTGCCCATGCCGGTGGCACGTGCGTCAGGAGATATACGGAGGAAGGGAACGGCGGATGAGGTGATGTTCACAGGCTCGGTCGATTGTCCGCTGGCGGCACCTGCGCTGGCCAGCAGCAGTGCGGCGAAGGTATTGCGGAACAGGAAAGTCTTTTTCATGAAGAGTATTTTAGGAAGCCGGGCCACACAGGCCCGGCTGTTTATTTAGTTAATCGCTACGTTTTGGGTTTGACTGGTTTTTTCGCCATTGATAAGCAGTACATACATGCCGGTAGGGATGTGGGATACATTCAGCTGCATGGTGTTGCTGCCTGCATCGAGGCGTTTGAAAAGCTGCGTTACCCGTTGGCCTGAAGTGGAATACAGGATCACATTAGCTCCCTGCGATTCGTTTACATATACTCTGATCTGCAAGGTGCTGCGGCTGCTGCACCAGGCTTTCACTTCGTCTTTCGGTTTGTTGATAACGGAGAGGATACCTTGAACCAGCCTGATGTTGTAGTTAGCAGCTACACCACCGGTGAGTTGGATGGGGTATTTTCCTGCAGGACTGTTTTCATTCGCAAGGGTATGCATTGTTACCGGTGTGGTAAGCACGCCGGCATTTTCGTTAAGTACAAAGCCCTGGTAAGTGGCAGTCAGCGGAGGATTGGCGGTACCCGTCACTTTCGATTTATTATCTGCCGTGATGGTGAGTTGTGCTTTCCCTACGGTGAATGTGCGGCTTACAGGAGCTGCAGCCAGCCAGTTGTTGTTACCAGCCTGTTGGGCAGTAATGGTAGTGGTGCCTGTACCGGTAATATGGATCTGCCCGTTTACGATAGTGGCAACAGTGGGGGTGGAGCTTAGGTAAGTTACTGGCAGTCCTGATGTAGCGGTGGCGGCAGGGTTCACATCAGCATCGCCGTATGTGCGGGGAGCCGGTGTTGCAAACTGGATAGTTTGTGCCTGTGCGCGGGGGGTAACAGTCAGTGTACCTGCCACATAAGTAAAGCGGTAATTATCAGCTACGGCGGCGGAAGCGTTGACAGGATAGTTGCCGGGCGTAGAATTACGTGTAGCGGTTGTAGTTACTACCGGAAGTGTTTGTATATCACCCGCATCATCTCCGTTCACGAAGCCTGTGTAATTGACAGTGAGCGCCGGATTATCGGTGCCTTCCACTTTGGTTTTGTTATCTGCAGTTACCGTGATCGGTGCCTTTTCAACTTCGAATGCCTGTGTGGCGGCGGTGGCTGGCAGCCAGTCGTTGTTACCATCCTGCTCAGCGCGAACAGATGCACGGCCGGCTTTCAGGATGGTTACCTGTGTGCCGTTGATGCTGATAATTGCGGGTGTTTCGTTCACATACCGTACCGCGAGGCTGGATGTGGCGGTAGCAGTAAGCGCGAAGGCTGCATTGCCATATTGTTTGTTTGCCAGAGCCGGGAAATTGATGGTTTGCGGCTGTTTCGGACGGGCAGTGACAGTAAGTGTACCATTCACGTATACGAAGGTGTAGTTGGCAGCTACGGCGCCGGTAGCCCTGATTACATAGTTACCAACCGGAGACGTTAGCGTAGCCGTTGTGGTGATCGCTGGCTGCGTGGTAAATACATTAAAGTTTTCGTTTTTCACGAAACCTGCGTAGGTAACAGACAGTGTGGGATTTGCCGTGCCCTGCACTTTTGTTTTGTTTTCTGCAGTGACGGTCAGTTGTACTTTGTTCACCATAAAGCTCCGCGCAACAGGTGCTGCGGCAAGGTAATCGGTATTGCCGTCCTGATTGGCGCGGATGGTTACAGTGCCGGCTTTCAGAATATGGATCTGTCCGTTAGTGATGGTAGCCACATCTGGTGTGAGCGATGTGAAGCTAACCGGGAGACCGGAAGTTGCAGTAGCAGTAATCCCGAAATCAGCATCCCCGTATGTTACGTTGGTAAGTGTGGGGAAGTTGATGGTTTGCGGTTGTTTCGGTTTTGCCGTTACAGTGAATACTCCGTTTACATATGTCATTACATAGTTAGCGGCAATGGCAGAACCGGGGAAGATATCGTACTGGCCGGCCGGAGTGGCATTGGTTACATTGGTTGTAGGCGTTGCCTGCTGTGTGAGTACGGCTACGGTTTCACCATTTACAAAGCCTGTATATCTAACGGTCAATGGGGGATTGTTCTGCCCTTCCACTTTCGTTTTATTATCTGCCTTTACTTCCAGCGGTGCGCGCAGTACGGCGAAGGTGCGGGAAGTTTCCAGTGCTGCTTCATAATCATTGTCACCAGCCTGATTTGCGAAAACCACTGCGGTACCGGCGCCGATGATGCGAATCTGCCCACCCACGATCGATACTACTGTTGGTGTGGTGGTGCGATAAGTTACCGGAAGGCCTGAACTGGCGGTGGCGCCGGCAGCAAAGGCGGCATTGCCATATGTTTTATTCGTAATAGCTGCAAACGTGATGGTTTGCTGCAGTTTAGGACGCGGCTGAACCAGCAGCGATCCGGCTGTCATGGTAATGTTATAGTTGCCGGAAGTGGCACCGGTTACCGTGATGGGATAGGTACCGGGAACAGAAGCACTGGTGGCGGTGGTGGCCAGCTGCGCGGCTGCGGTAAGCACTGTAGGCTGTTCGTTGTAAACAAGACCGATGTAACGTGCAGTAAGTGCCGGTACGGCATTGCCCTGCGTCATTATCTTATCTTCCGCGAGGATGGTAAGGTCGGCTTTATTGATGGTAATGGTTTGCTCCACTCCGGGGGCATCTTCCCAGGTCTGGTCACCCGGACAGTTGACAGTGATCTTCGCAGTCCCTGCGCCTTTGATCTGGATCTGCCCGTTTACGATCTGGGCTACATTGGTGTTGCCGCTGGTGAAGAAAACAGGTAAGCCGGATGTGGCGGTAGCCTGAGGCGTAACATGCGCCATGCCGTAACGAAGCGCGGCAATGGTAGGGAATGTGATGGTTTGCGGTGTACGCGGCGGTGGCTGAATAGTTAGGATGCCGGTACGGTGGGTGATAGTATAGTTAGTACCACTGGCACCGCTGATGTTGATGGTGTAATCACCGGGAGGTGAGGCTGCGGTGGCGGAAGTGGTAAGAACCGGCAAATTGGTAAGCGCCGAGGCTGTTTCTCCCAGCACAAAGCCATTGTATGAGGCGGAAAGGATGGGGATGTTGGCACCGTATGGTTTTGTTTGATTGACGGCGGTGATGATTAGCGGTGCCCTGTTGATGGTTAACGTTTTGCTGACAGGTGGGGCAGGTGCGTAAGTGGCATCTCCGGCCTGTTTAGCTGTTACCGTAAGGGTGCCGCTGCGCAGGATGTGGATTTTGCCATTAACGATTTCCACATAGTTGGTATGGCTGAACTCATAGGTTACCGGAAGCCCTGAGCTGGCGGTAGCCAGTGGATCGAAGTCCGGATTGCCATAGGTTTGGGCCGGCATATCAGGGAAGGTGATAGTTTGGGTAGAGCCGGTAGTTGTAGCCTGGCCGGTTAAAGGCAGCGGCGTATAGAAGTATTGATTGGGTGTAATTTCATATACCGCGAAGTGGTAGTTGGTGCCCGCGGTAAGTCCTGTTGCAGTGTATTCGTCGGTAGATGTGTAGCCAAGGATGAAATTACCGTTGCCAAGCCCGTGGCCTCCGCCGTAGCTGGATCCGTCTGTAGGATGCACGTCTACCGGTGCGCCGATCTTATACGTGATCAGCCTTCTGTTACCACCGCCTGCCGTGAATTTCAGCTTTATGCCGGTATGGGTGATTTCCGGGAAGGTGAGATTGCTGGCCTGCGGACGGGCATAATCGATCGTGGTGCCGTTGCCATCCGTCATAGGGGCTGCGGTATAGTAGTAAGGTTCACCGTTGATCTCGTTATAGTTAATCACCCGGAAGTGATAGGTAGTATTGGGTTCGAGTGTGTTAACGGTAGGAGCGTTCCAGGTGTCTGCATGGATAATGAATTCGCCGGGAGCGATTTCTTCCCCGTCAGCGAACTTCCAGCTGGGCCTGTACACTTTCTTGTCTACCGGCACTGCTGTAACGGGGGAGCCTTTTTTGGCTATTACCAGTAGTTTTGTTCCGTTCCCCATGTTACAGTACACACGCATCGTAGTGAGTCCGCGTGAGTCGATGCTCAGATCTTTGGGATGTGTGGTGGGATGGGCCTGTGTGGCGGCACTAACGGTCTGGCCGGGCTTCAGGTAAATAGGATTGACGGTTCCGTTGGCTTCAAAAATGGCGAAGTGATAGGTGATGCCGGGCTGGAGCTGAGTAATTGTGGCCTGTGATGAATAGTTACCGTCTACCAGCACGTAATTGCCGTTACCGATTTGCTGTCCGCTCCCAAAATGGGTGCTGTTAGTATATGTTTTAAAATCTTCAGGGGTAACATCTACCGGCGCATTGGCTTTGCCGATAATGATGCGGTTGTTACCATCGCCTTTGGTCCAGTTCAATGTTAACTGGAAAGCGCGGAGGTCTGTAGCAGTAAAGTTGGTGGGGCCGGTGGTGGGCGCTACCAGTGTGGAACTGGAGCCTTCCGCGAAGGACGATGTGAGATAATTTACAGTGCCGGCATCTTCATATTCGAAAGCACGGAAATGATAGGTGGCGCCGGGTTCAAGGCCGGTTACATAACTCATCCAGTCGGTACCGGCGTAAATTACAAATTCATCTGTACCGAGTTTCGTGCCCAGGCCGAATTGCATATTGGGCGTATAGGTGACACCATCTTGCGGAACGGTGGTTACAGGGCTTCCTTTTCTGCCGATGAGGATACGTTTGGTACCATCTCCTGCAGGGAAAAGTATACGGAACTGTTTGGTGTCGCGTGAATCGGCGTATAAACTGGTAGGTGCTTTAGAAGGTTCTGCGAGTGTGGTGAAAGAGGTGGTGGTTGCAGGCCGTGCAAAAGCAGGCGCTGCCCAGCCATTGTATTCATAAGCCGCCACATGGTAGGTGACGCCGTTTTTGAGGGAATAGGCGATCATGTTGCTGCCGCTGTACCAGTTGTACATCACATAGTTGCCTGTTCCGACCTGGGCGCCGGAGCCATAATGGAAATTGGCATTGTAATACATGAACTCAGAAGGCTCTGCATTCACGTCACTGCCTTCGCGCACTACGAGCATACGGCCGTAACCGTTGCCGTTAGTCCAGTTAATGGAAGCTTTGTTTCCGGTGATGTTGGACACCGTGATGGCTGAAACCTGCTGAGTAGGGGCCTGTACCGTTTTCTTATTGCCGGTGAGGAACCCTGTGGTCAGGTACTCTGTAGTGGTACCGTCTCCATTGAATTCGAATATGGCGATGTAGTAATCCACACCCGAGGTAAGGCCGGCGAGGGTTACCTGGTTGATATTACCATATCCTACCACAAACTCACCGGGCTTAATTGCTTCGCCCTGTCCGAAGGTGAGGCTGGCAGTGTAAGACTTGCCGTTTTCTGGTCTGGCGGAGACCGGCTGGCCTGCACGGGCAATAACGATGCGTTTATCGCCATCGCCTCTGGTCCAGTAAAATCCGAGATGATTGCCTTCAGTGGTGTTAAAAGTTACGGTTGAGGAAGGCAGTGTGGGGGTAGCGGCCCTCAGGCCCGTGAAGCTGCAAAGCAGCCATGCGAGCAGGGGCACCATTCGTAGATAATGCTTCATGAGATGGTATTTGTTGAGTTGGGGTTATGGCAGAAGGCTGCACGTTGGCAGCCTTCTGTCTTTTGATTATTGATTAGAGGTGTTTTATCTGTTGTTTTCTGCAAGAGGAATGGGTATTTGCGGCCAGATCTTATCACCTGTACGGTCTACAGGTAAAGCGGCAAGTCTGTTGTAACGGCGCATGTCGATCCAGCGGTGACCTTCACCCCAGAGAGAGAAGCGCCGTTGTTTCAGCACTTCATCTATCAGTTTGGCTTGCGTATCCAGATCGAGACGAGCGGTGAGGCCGTGGCTGGTGCGGATAAAATTAACTGCATCGGCGGCAAGGACCAGTGCATTATTCCGTGTATGGGCTTCAGCCTGAATAAGAATCAGCTCCTCATTCCGGATGATGGATACAGGGTCGGTCTGCGTTTTATAAACACGCATTTCATGTGTGCCGTCCAGCTCTTCGAACGAGATCGCTTTGGCACGCAGGCGTGCTTTCTGGAGCCTGTCATCGCCCGCTTCCATATCAGTTATATAAGAAGGGTGCGCCATCTGGACTTCGTCCTCGTTATCTTCCTGGAGGAACAGTTCATTTACCTGGTCATTATTACCCAATGAGTAAATGTGCTTAGGACCAACGTTTAGATCTGCACCTGCGGCCATCGACATGAAACTGTTCTGCAGAAAGGTGAGTGCTTCTGCCCAGCGTTCGCGGTAAATTGCCACGCGGGAAGCAATGGCGCGGTTGAACTTGCGGAAGTTGGCGGGTGAATCGAAGTCTTCGAATCCTTCAGAGAGCGGGAAAGCGAATTCGGCATCATCCAGCAGGGCATCTGCTTCGTTCAGCATTGTAGCGATGGCTTCGAGGGCAACGGCACGGGTTACGATGGGGCCCGGTTTGTAAGGGTCTGTTACTTCCAGCCGGATGCCGTTGTCATGTGTTCCGTTCAGGATCAGTAACAACTGATAGGCCTTGATGGTTTTGGTGAATGCGATATAACCATCTTCCATTTTCTGATTGGTTATATACTTGGAGTTTTCGATCCCCTGCAGCAGCAGGTTACAGTTTTTAACTACGTTGTACCGCGAATCCCAGGGGATAGAGGCGAAGAAGCCCCCTGCGGGCAGCGCAGTGGTGCCAGAGCCGAGGATAACGTCCGTCCAGCGGGGATCAGAACCTGAGTGACGGTAATATTCCCTACCCAGTACACTTACCGCATCCACGTATATGTCTAAACGGTTCCTCATTGCGCTTTCCGTACCGATTACGAGGCTGTTCAGCTGCGTAAGGGTGGGATTCTTGATGATCTCCTCCATCGAAGGGGCGTTGGGATTCGTGATCGCTTCGTTCTTACAGGACGTAACCAATCCGAAACCCGCCATTATTGCGATTGCACTTGCTATTTTCAGTTTCATTTTTCTTACTTCTTTAATGGATTAAAAATTCACGGACAGGTGGAACTGCAGACGCTTGGTAGAAGCGTAAGGCGCTACGTCGATACCGGTACCGAATGTGGTGCCGAAGTTGGATACTTCAGGATCGTAACCGGAGTATTTAGTCCAGGTGAAATAGTTATTAGCCGATACACCAATCGTTACGTCATTCACGATACGGGGGCGTACAGGCAGTTTGTAGTATATGGCAACTTCACGGAGGCGGAGGTAAGATGCATCTTCGGTATAAAGCCTGAGATCCTGTCTGCGTGCTCTGCCTTTTGGTACACCTTTGTCGTTGAGGTCACCCCAGTCTTTATTAAGGCGGGAAGCTCCATCCCTGAGATAACGGGTAAGGTTCACGTTATTGCTGCCGTTTTTGTAGTGCAGCATAGCACGGAAGGTGAAGTTCTTGAAGAAAGTAACGTCGTTGAACCAGCTGATCTGATAACGGGGTTCGATATCACCGAGCACTTCCAGACCGGTGGCTCTTTCGATCACCAGCTGTGTGGCAGATTTACCTTCTTCGATCCAGATAGTACCGAGGCTGGCGCCGAAGCTGTCGCCCTGGTCAAATGCAGGAACGTTGAGCTTCATAACGCGTGAGCGGTTCTTCCAGTAGTTCAGTGTAGTGTTCCAGCGAACATTGCGGGTGTTGAGCGGGGTAGCACGAAGGCTGAGTTCAACTCCGCGGTTGCGCAGTTCACCGCCATTTACCCATCTGCTCACGAAGCCGGTGGAGCCATACCAGTCGGCAGCAACAAGCAGATCTTTGATGAGTTTATTATAAACGGTGGCTTCGAAGTTGAGTTTGCCTGCAAACAGGCTCACGTCAACACCGCCTTCCAGTTCCATCTGGCGCTCTGATTTAATACTGGGGTCGCCCAGTACTATGCTGCCGATAGAGCCGGGGCGTCCGCCGATGGCAGTAGCGCCAAGGGTAGTGAACCGGCTGTTGAAGGTCGGGAAGCCACTGCTTTCACCATATGCGATACGGAATTTCAGATCGTTCACAATGGTGCTGTTCCACTGGCCCATTTTGCTGATGTTCCAGGAAGCATTTGCCTTGGGATAAAGGTTGTATTTCTTGTAGTCGCCGTTATTGGTTGATTTATCGAACCGTACACCGGCTGTGAAGTTCAGGAAGTCTTTGTAAGCCAGCTCTTCCTGGAAGAACAGGCCATCGTTGCGATAGGAGTTACGGTTTTGCTGTACTCTCACGGCACCTGCCTGGCCCTGGCTGGTTTCAGCACCAATGAGTTGGGAGGCTACATTCAGCAGCTGGTCAAATTCACCTGCCTCATGGGTGATACCGGCTGTGGTGGTTAAGGAAAGGTTGCCCTGGTTGGGGTTGAAGGTATTTACCAGGAATCCTGCCCAGCTGGTGTTCATTTCATAAGTATTACCACGGATGTTGCGGCCGCCGGTAGCAGTTTCGAAGTGCAGGAGGGCGGGGAACAGTGCCAGTGATTTAGTATGGTAATAATCCAGGCCGCCGCGCCCGATCAGGCGGGTAGTGGAAGTTGCAGACTGTTGCACGATAGCTTCGAAATTGGCGCCGGTAAGGATACGGTTAACCTTCTCGCTGTTTTCGGAATGTGCGATGGTTTGCAGAATGTTGGCGCCATCACGGGGGTTAGGATATACCCCGTCAGCATTGGGATGCAGATCAATCCAGGGTAAGGTTGCAATCATACCATAACCTACGGTGTTACCACTGTTTTCGTTACCGAAAAGTCCGCGGTCAGCATTCGTATTCATATAAGAGCTGCTGAAGCCAAGTTTTACACGGTCGGAAATTTTGTGGTTCAGGTTCAGGCGTACGTTGGCGTTGGCATAACCGGTATTGCGCACGATGCCTTCTTCTTTTTTAAGGCCTGTGGCCAGGTGGAAGGTGGTTTTTTCGTTGCCACCGTTCATGCTGAATGTGGTATTACGGGAAAAGGCATTATTGCCAAAAACTTCTTTTTCATAATCAAAGAATTTGCCTGCATTTAATGCAGCGCGCACCGTGGCAAGATTCCAGGCAGATCCCCTGGCGGTGATTTCCGCATCTGTGAATTCTGTTTTGGTGCCCAGGAGTTTACGGGCAGTCACGAGGCCGAGATCCTGGCCAACATGGAAGGTGGTTTTTCCAGAACGGCCCTTCTTGGTGGTAATGATTACCACACCGGCGGATGCCTGTGATCCATAGATAGCAGAAGCGGAAGCGCCTTTCAGGATTTCCACGTTCTCGATGTCGTTAGGGTTGATGTCAGCGATACGGGAAGCGGCATTATCCTGGCCGGAAGTAGCACTGGTACCGCCCTGCGCTTCTGTAACCACGTTAATACCCGTTGAGGTGGCGCGGTTTGATACGATCACACCGTCGATCACGAACAGCGGCTGGATGGTGCCATAGATAGAAGATACACCACGCAGTTTGATGGAAAGACCACCACCGGGAGCGCCGGAGTTCGATACGATGTTGGCGCCGGTGATCTTACCACTCAGTGCCGCATCGAATGTTTGTGCGGGTGCTGCTCCGGCCAGTTCTTTCGCGGAAATGGTAGCTACGGAGTTGGCAGCATTTCTTCTTTTAACAGTAGTAGCCAGACCGGTAACAATCACCTCGTCGAGCTTGGCGATGTCATCCTCCAGCACAACATGTACCGGCTCTGCGGGGTTGGCTGTTACGGTTGCAGATTTGTAACCGGTGAAGTTGATGGTAAGTTTACTGCCGGGGGCTACGTTTATCTCGAAACGGCCTTCGGCATTCGTCACAGCACCCTGGCGGCCTTTCTGCACTGCAATGCTGGCACCAGGGAGAGGGTTTCCGGCCACATCAGTGACCCGTCCCTTTACGGTTTGATTTTGCGCTTGCATGACAAGCGGAAGTAACAGGCATAAGAGCGATAGGATGCCTTTTAGCGTTTTTCTCATTTGTTTGTTTTTAGATTGAAGCGATGAATCGTCAACCAGTGTTTGGTCTGGTGATTGCATTATTACATAGGCCGCATGGTCCTTACTTATTGGCTGATATTCTATTCTTCAGGGTCAGATTAGATGTAAATGTAATCTCTGACCACCCTACAGGAATTTGCACCTGTTTCGAGGTGCTTGATGTACTGACTGAAGCGGCGGATTTTGATGCTGAACAGCTTAAAGCAGACGGGTTAAGGCAACGGGTTTGCCGGTTGGGAGCTGGAAATGAAGGTCCTGTCGTTAATAAAACATCGTTACGGCGGGGCTTACCCATAACGCAAAAAAAGCCCGTTCCGGATCATCCGGAACGGGCTGCTGTATTCGCTTTTACTAAACGGGATTAATACTCTCCGTCCAGCGCGAAATTAGGCTTGCGGTTGATCCACTTGCCACGGGTAAAGTCAGGAATGTACTGTACGGTACCTCCTTCCAGTACGCTCTGCTCACTCAGCGGAGTAATGGCGTACCAGGTAGCGAGGTCGTACACATCCATCTGGTAATCCGTACCACGCTTGATGGATTCAATGAAGGAGTTGATCACGAACCAGTCCATTCCGCCATGACCTGCACCGGAAGCATCGTTACCGTAGCGCTTCCACAGCGGGTGGTCGTATTTGCCCATATAGCTTTCAGGGTCTTTTTCATCACCAGCTTTTTCCCAGCGGTGAGGCTTGCTTTTCCCTTCGATATGTATGGAATCAATATCGTCCATCCACAACCCGTTAGTACCCTGCACGCGGAAGTTCAGGGAGTAGGGGCGGGGGAGGTTGGTGTCGTGAGAGAGCATAATGGTTTCTCCGTTGTTCGATTTGATGAGGGTAGTCACCACATCGCCCAGCTTAAATTCCACTTTTGCATTGGGGTGGTTAGGCCCGCCGTTCGGATGGTCTACAATGTATTTATGCAGGCCCCGTGCTTTGGTTGCCACACTGGTGAGTGACATGAGGCGGTTACCGCGGTTGGTGTTGATCATGTTGTTAACCGGCCCCAAACCGTGAGTAGGGTACAGGTCGCCATTGCGGTGAACGGAGTGGTTGGTGCGCCATTTGGCTTCAGACAAACCTTTATCTCCGAACTCCACACCACCGCCGTAATACTGCTTGCCATCGTTGAACTTCACCGCACGAAGGTCGTGCTGGTAGCCGCCCTGCAGGTGCAACAATTCACCAAAGAGTCCCTGGCGTACCATGTTCAGTACAGCCAGTACATCGCGACGATAGTTCACGTTTTCCATGCCAAATACGGGGATGCCGGTGGATTCGGAAGTGTTCACCAGTTCCCAGCACTCCTGGATATCGGCTGCACCGCATACTTCCACAGCAGGAGTAACCCCTGCTTTCATGGCTGCTACTGCCTGAATGGTGTGCCATTCCCAGGGGGTGGCGATGATTACTGCATCGATGTCACCACGCTTGAGGAGGTTCTTGTAATCGTGCGGACCGTTAGTGTATTCTGCCACTTTACGCTTGGCGCCATAGGCAGCCTGGATTTCCTTGCGCACCAATGGCATGGCAAAGTCGTTGTCACAGTCCGCCACGGCAACAACATCAACGTCGCTGCGGTGCAGACAGAGCTTCAGGTGCTCAATTCCCCGGGCGCCAACACCGATCAGTCCCAGTCTTACTTTATCTTTTTTGATGCCCGCAAAAAGCCGCGCGGGCGAGTTCATGAGGCTGAGGCCTACGCCTGCGGCCATGGTATTCCGCAGAAATTTTCTACGATGCAAGTGCTTGTTCATAGCTGCTCGATTGTTTTGAATAAAGAGTAACGGTTTACAATGTAGGGCATTCAGCTTGTTTCCGCGGCCATGGGTAGATAAATTGTGACAATCATGTGATGGACGGTAATGCAGGAGGGCTGTTTCTATAGTATTTTCTCATTCTTTTTCATGATATTGACAATGTTCGCTTAATGAACGGCAGGATATTATATTAGATGCTTACGTCTACAAACTGATATATGAAGAAAGTGATTCTCTTAGCACTCCTGCTGGCAGGGGGCAAGGCATGGGCACAGCCGGAGATAAAACCGGTAGGCGCATTGCCTTCGAATGCACAGGTGAAATGGCAGCAGCTGGAATATTATATGTTCATCCACTTCGGGCCGAACACCTTTACGGACAAGGAGTGGGGGCATGGTGACGAAGATCCTAAGGTTTTCAATCCTACTGAGCTGGATGCCCGCCAGTGGGCACGTACCGCAAAGCTCGCCGGCATGAAAGGGATCATCATTACCGCCAAGCACCACGATGGCTTCTGCCTTTGGCCCAGTGAATACAGCAAACATACCGTACGTGAAAGCGCCTGGAAGAACGGAAAAGGGGATGTGCTGGCCGAGCTTTCCGCGGCCTGTCGTGAATATGGACTCCTTTTCGGGGTGTATCTCTCCCCCTGGGACCGTAACCACCCGGCCTACGGCACGCCCGAATACAACCAGGTGTTCGCCAACCAGCTGAAGGAGGTGCATACCAAATATGGTGATGTGTTCGAGCAGTGGTTTGATGGTGCCAACGGAGAAGGCCCAAATGGCAAGAAGCAGGTGTACGACTGGAATCTCTTTGAATCTACCGTTACAAATATTCATCCCAACGTGATCTTCTTCAGTGATGCCGGTCCCGGCTGCCGCTGGATCGGGAACGAGAGCGGTTATGCCGGTGTTACCAACTGGAGTACCCTCAACCGGGCAGACTTCAAACCCGGCATGGGTGGTATCACAGAAACGCTTAATAAAGGGCAGGAAGACGGAACGCACTGGGTACCGGGAGAAGCCGATGTATCTATCCGGCCGGGATGGTTCTACAGCGAAACAACTGATAACCAGGTGAAGAGCCTGGCGCATCTGCTCGATATCTACTATGGCTCCGTTGGCCGTAATGCCAACCTGCTGCTCAATATTCCGGTAGACCGTCGCGGGCGCATCCATGAAAATGACTCTATGCGCCTGATGGAACTGCGCCGCACGCTGGACGTTGATTTTAAGGAGAATCTGGCCCGCAAGGCAAGGGTTGCCGCTACCAATACCCGTCAGAACAGTTCCGTGACCAGCGCGGTATACCTGACAGATGGCAATTACAATACTTACTGGGCTACCGCCGAAGGCAAGAATACGGGAGATATTACCCTCAGCTATGCCAATCCGGTTACTTTCAACCGCATATCCATACAGGAGTTTATCCCGTTGGGGCAGCGGGTACGGTCGTTTTCCGTGAGTGTACTGCAGGGGAAAGAGTGGAAGGAGATTGCCCGGGAAACAACGGTGGGTTACAAGCGCATCCTGCGCCTGCCGCTCACTACTGCCAAAAGCATCCGTGTGAGCATTCTGGACGCCAAGGCCAGCCCTGTAATCAGCGAGGTATCCCTGTTCCGTGCGCCTGAGCTGATCTCTGACCCTGAGATCCGGAGGGATAAGGCAGGAATGGTGACGATCAAAACCGCTTCTCCTGATCCTGTAATCCATTATACGACAGACGGTTCTGCGCCTACTACGGCCTCTCCAAAGTATGAAAAGCCCTTCGCCCTCCCGGGTTCCGGTTCGGTATCTGCTATCGCTTTTGTGGAAAACGGAAAGCGCAGCAGTGATGTAATCGATGCCATCTTCGGGATTTCACCCATCAACTGGAAGGTGCTGACGCCCGGCGCAGAGAATGCTATTGACGCCACGCCCCGTGCCTGGACAACCAAAGAGAACGCCTATCCGGCAGAGCTGGTGGTGGACCTGGGCAGGGAAGAAACGGTGAAGGGGGTTGGTTATCAGCCTAATACCCATGGTGGAATCGTGTACAAATATGCGCTATACCTGAGTGCTGATGGAAAGGAGTGGGGCAAACCTGTAGCGGAAGGGGCTTTCGCCAATGTTCTGAATAATCCTATAGAGCAATCCATAAAGCTTTCATCATCAGTAACTTGCCGGTACATTAAGTTCGTTGCGCTGGCCCCGGCCAATGCGCAGGATACCCGTGTTTCGGTAGCGGAACTGAAGGTATTTTAAGGCTGATCCGGCCACCCGGACAGGGAGAAGGGAAATGCAGGCTGGGCCTGGGTTTCCCTTCTTGTTTTTAAGTCAAAAAAAAATCGGTTGCATATTTAATAATGTTATAACTTTGCATCTACTTTAAAACTAAAGGCACTTTTTTATCACAATTTAACGTCGAACTGCCGTTGGAATATATCGCGACCCATACCAACATATTCGCTTTTCACCCTTCTCTTGAAGAGGGTGTTCATGCTATTGGGTTTCCTGTCTTTAGATACCTTTCCCGACGACCTCGTATTTGATAGCGGCCACCCCGGTCGTATAACCCATCCATAACTACCGTTATGGGCCTGTCCCGGTAATGGGAATACTCAATTAATTTATTGCATCACAATTTTCAATTGTAAAAAGTTGGAAAATAAAGATATCATCGTTCGGGCAGCATCTGCCGATGATAAGCATTATGCCACCACCATCACCGATGAGATGGAGGCTTCTGCGAAAGCGCGTGGAACGGGCATTGCGAAGCGTTCCCCGGAATACGTGCAGCTCAAAATGGACGAAGGAAAAGCCGTTATCGCACTCACCACAGCAGGGGAATGGGTAGGGTTTTGCTATATAGAAGCCTGGGGGCACGATAAATTCGTTGCCAACTCCGGACTCATCGTAAACCCTGCCTTCCGTGGGCATGGTGTTGCGAAGGCTATCAAAGAGAAGATCTTCGAACTGTCGCGCACCAAATACCCCGATGCCAAGATCTTTGGCCTCACTACCGGCCTCGCCGTGATGAAGATCAACTCCGATCTGGGATATGAACCTGTAACCTATTCCGAACTCACGGATGATGAAGAGTTCTGGAAAGGCTGCCGGAGCTGTGTGAACTACGAAGTACTCATGTCCAAGAACCGGAAAAACTGCCTCTGCACTGCCATGCTCTACGATCCCGTGGAGAAGTTGAAGGAAATAGAGGAAAAAGCCGCCAAACTACTGGCAGCCCAGCAGGTGCCGCCTGCTGCCAATGCAGCAGCAGTAGCGGTGGAGCCCCTCGCCCGGAAACGGAAATTTAAAGGAAACTTTTCCCTGTTCGAGCGGTGGATGCGGTATAAAAAGTACATCTTGCTGAAAGCAGCACGCAAATCAGGCGGCAGCGGAGCCGGGGCCTCCCGGAAGAGATTCTTCTTCGGATGGCTCTGAACCAATTTTTAAACTATTTACGAACTACCAAATACAAGCAAAAATTACCATGAGAAAAGTTGTACTGGGTTTCAGCGGAGGACTTGATACATCGTATTGCGTTAAATACCTGACCGAAGAGAAAGGCTATGAAGTGCATTCAGTGATCGTGAATACGGGCGGTTTTACTGCAGAAGAATTGCAGGAGATCGAGAAACGCGCCTACAGTCTGGGTGTGAAAAGTCACAAGACAGTAGATGCGGTTCGCTCTTATTATGATAAAGTGATCCGCTACCTCGTATTTGGTAACGTTCTGAAAAACAATACCTACCCCCTCAGCGTAAGTGCCGAACGTATGAGCCAGGCGCTCGCTATTGCAGAGTACGTGAAGGAAGTAGGGGCCGATGCCGTTGCACATGGTTCTACCGGTGCCGGTAACGACCAGGTAAGGTTCGATATGATCTTCCACATCATGATCCCCGGTGTAGAGATCATTACCCCCATCCGCGACCTGAAACTGAGCCGCGAAGAGGAAATCGCTTACCTCCAGACGAAAGGCGTGGAAATGAACTTTGCCAAAGCCATGTACTCCATCAATAAAGGCATCTGGGGTACTTCTGTAGGCGGGAAAGAAACACTGACCTCAAACGGCATGCTTCCTGAAGAAGCATGGCCTACACAACTGACTAACAACAACCCCGAGCAGGTAACCCTTACTTTCGAGAAAGGTGAACTGACCGGTGTGAACGATAAACAATTCAGCCATCCTACCGATGCGATCGTATACCTGCAAACCATTGCCGGTGCTTTCGCTATTGGCCGCGATATTCACGTGGGTGATACCATCATCGGTATCAAAGGCCGCGTAGGTTTCGAAGCAGCCGCTCCCATGGTGATCCTCAAAGCACACCACGCCCTCGAAAAGCATGTGCTGAGCAAATGGCAGCTTACCTGGAAAGACCAGCTGGCTACCTTCTACGGTAACTGGATGCACGAAGGCCAGATCCTCGACCCCGTTATGCGCGACATCGAGGCTTATCTCGAACACAGCCAGGCTAACGTGACCGGTAAGGTATTTGTTAACCTCATGCCCTACCGTTTCCAGGTAACGGGTATTGAGTCGGCATACGACCTCATGAGCAGCAAGTTCGGCAAGTATGGCGAGATGAACAGCGGATGGAGTGGTGATGATGTAAGAGGTTTCTCTAAAATTTTTGGTAACCAGACGATGATCTGGAACCAGGTGAACGAATCCAACAAAAAATAAAGGCATGAAAACGAGAAAGGCAGGCATTATTGGCGGGGCAGGATATACGGGCGGCGAAGCCATCCGGCTGCTGCTCAACCATCCCGATGTGGAACTGGCATTTGTACATTCCCGCAGTAATGTGGGCAATCCGCTCCATGCCGTTCATGGTGATCTGCTTGGTGAAACCAATATGGTTTTTACCGGTGAGATCGATAACACCGTGGATGTGCTTTTCCTCTGTCTCGGCCATGGCGAATCAAAGAAGTTCCTCGAACAGAACAATATCGCTGCTTCCGTGAAAGTGGTAGACCTCAGCCAGGATTTCAGGCTGGGAGAAACCGTGAACGGGAGAACATTCGTGTACGGCCTTCCCGAAGCCAACCGCGATGCCATCAAACAGGCATCCAATATCGCCAACCCCGGTTGCTTTGCCACGGCTATTCAGCTGGGCCTGCTGCCACTGGCGAAAGCAGGACTGCTGAACGAAGTGCATACCACGGGCATTACCGGCTCCACCGGCGCCGGCCAAAGCCTGCAGGCTACTTCCCACTTCACCTGGAGGGCCAACAACATTTCTACTTATAAAGTACTGCAACACCAGCACCTGAAAGAAATACGACGAACCCTGCAGGCCATACAGCCTGCCTTCAGTGGAGGCGTTCACTTTGTGCCGGTGCGTGGCGATTTCCCGCGCGGCATATGGATCACCTCCTATCTGGACTGCTCACTGTCGCTCGACGAAGCCTACGCATTGTATGAAGCGTATTACGAAGGTCACCCCTTCACCCATGTCAGCCGCAAGCAAATAGACCTCAAGCAGGTCGTAAATACCAATAAAGTACTCGTACAGCTGGAGAAACAGGATAACAAACTGGTGATCCACTCCATCGAAGACAACCTGGTTAAAGGCGCCTCCGGACAGGCAGTCCAGAATATGAACCTGATGCTCGGCCTTGAAGAAACGGCCGGACTCAAACTGAAATCCATCGTATTCTAACAAGACAAAACAACAAGTCATGCAATTATTCGACGTATATCCGGTTAACGATATCACCATCACCAAAGCACTCGGCTCACATGTGTGGGACGATCAGGGGCAGCAGTACCTGGACCTCTACGGCGGCCACGCCGTGATCTCCATCGGTCACACCCATCCGCATTATGTGCAGCGGCTGACGGATCAGCTCAGCAAAGTAGGATTCTATTCCAATTCCATCCACATTCCCCTGCAGCAGCAGCTGGCGGAGAAGCTGGGTAAGATATCCGGTAAAGAAGACTACCAGCTGTTCCTCGTGAACTCTGGTGCAGAAGCGAATGAGAACGCGCTGAAGCTTGCTTCTTTCTACAATGGTAAAAAGAAGATCATCGCATTTAAGAAAGCATTCCACGGCCGTACTTCACTGGCGGTGGCTGCTACCGATAACCCGAAGATCGTTGCGCCGGTGAATGAGACTGACAATGTGGTGTTCCTCCCCTGGGAAGATCTCGCTGCACTGGAAGCCGCTTTCAAAGAACACGAAGTATCGTCCGTAATCATAGAAGGCATACAGGGCGTAGGTGGCATCAACGTAGCTTCTCCAGCATTCCTGCAAAAGATCCGCAGCCTGTGCGATCAGCATAACGCTGCATTCATTGCCGACTCCGTTCAGTGCGGTTACGGCCGGAGCGGTAAATTCTTCAGCCACGATCATGCCGGCGTAAATGCTGACATCTATACCATGGCGAAAGGCATGGGCAATGGTTTCCCTATCGGTGCCATCATCATCGCCCCCAAATTCAAACCTTCCTACGGTATGCTGGGCACCACCTTCGGCGGTAACCACCTGGCCTGCGCAGCAGCACTTGCTGTTCTGGAAGTGATCGAGAAAGAAAACCTCATCGCCAACGCAGAAACAGTAGGCAACTACCTCATGGAAGAACTGAAGAAGTTCCCCGAAGTGAAGGAAGTAAGAGGGAAGGGCCTGATGATCGGGATCGAACTGCCGGAAGAACTGGCGCATGTAAAGAAAGAATTGCTCTTTAAATACAAGATCTTTACCGGCGAAGCAAAGCCGAACGTGATCCGCCTCCTGCCTTCACTGGCACTTACGAAAGATCAGGCAGATCAATTCTTAACCGCATTCAAACAAGCTTTAAAACCGGTACACGCTTAATGAAACAGTTTATTTCCGTTGCGGATGTTCCCGGCGTGCCACAAATGGTGGATATCGCTATGGGCTACAAAAACAGCCCTTTTAAAGACAAGGGCCTGGGCGAAAATAAAACGCTGGGCATGATATTCCTGAACCCCAGTCTCCGTACACGCCTCTCCACACAGGTGGCCGCACGTAACCTGGGTATGGAAGTGGTCGTGTTTAATATAGACAAGGAAGGATGGGCACTGGAAATGAACGATGGCGTAGTCATGAACGGCAACACCACCGAACACGTGAAGGAAGCTGCCGCCGTGATGGGACAATATTTCGATATCCTCTCCATCCGCACCTTCCCCGGTTTGAAGAATAAGGAAGAAGACTACACCGAAAAATATATCAACCAGTTCATCAAGTACGCCGGCAAACCGGTGATCAGTCTGGAAAGCGCTACCCTGCACCCGCTGCAGAGCCTTACGGATGCTATCACCATCCGCGAACAGTGGAAGCAGCCGCGTAAACCAAAAGTGGTAATGACGTGGGCACCCCACGTTAAAGCCCTTCCGCAGGCCGTTCCCAACTCCTTCGCGCAGTGGATGAACGCATGGGATGAAGTGGATTTCTCCATCGCACACCCCGAAGGTTATGAGCTGGACCCGAAATTTGCCGGCAAAGCGCAGATCTTCCACAACCAGGAAGAAGCTCTGGAAGGCGCCGATTTTGTGTATGTAAAAAACTGGTCGTCGTATACCGACTATGGCAAGATCCTCAATTCCGACCCTGCCTGGATGGTGACTAACGATACCCTGAAGAATACCAACACCGCTAAAGTCATGCACTGCCTTCCCGTTCGCCGTAATGTGGTGATCGCGGATGAAGTGCTGGACGGGCCGCAGTCTATCGTAATCCCCGAAGCGGGCAACCGCACCTGGGCTGCACAGGCTGTGATCAGTGAAATCTTAAAAAACCGCTGATGGCTGCGAAAGAAAGAGTATTTGTAGTGAAAGTGGGCGGGAATGTCATTGACAATCCCGCCCTCCTTGATAAATTCCTGGCCGATCTGGCACAGGTTTCCGGCCGTAAGATCCTCATCCACGGAGGCGGTAAAATCGCTACGCGGATAGGAGATAAGCTGGGCATCGAATCCAAATACGTGAACGGCCGCCGTATCACTGATGCCGAAACGGTAGACGTGGTTACCATGGTGTATGGAGGGCTTGTCAACAAGCAGATCGTGGCTAAGCTCCAATCACTTGGCGCCAATGCCATCGGCCTTACTGGTGCGGATGCCAATATCATCCCGGCCGTGAAGCGCCCGGTGAAAGATATCGACTACGGATTCGTAGGCGATGTACCTGCAGGAAGTGTAAACACTGCACCGCTGCAGCTGCTGCTGGATGCAGGCCTTACCCCCGTAATGTCTCCGCTTACGCACGACGGTAAAGGGCAAATCCTCAATACTAACGCTGACACCATTGCTTCCTCGCTTGCCGTGGCCCTTGCCGCGCATTATGATGTACGCCTCATATTCTGTTTCGAAAAGAAAGGCGTACTCCGCGATGCGAACAAAGATGATTCGGTGATCAATCTGATCAACAAGGAAGTGTATTCGGAGCTGATGGCTGCCGGAGCACTTTCCGACGGCATCCTCCCCAAATTGGAGAATGCCTTTTCGGCTATTGACAACGGAGTGAAAGAAGTGCTGATCGGGCATGCCGATGATCTGCGCCGCAACACTACCGAAGCAGTAGCCGGCACCTTAATTTGCTGACTATATGTGGAATCAACAACGCTATGAAGACGCCGTACAGCTCCTGAAAACACTCATCGCCACGCCTTCCTTCAGTAAAGAGGAAGACGGTACTGCGGCGGTGCTGGCTGCTTTCATGGAAACACACGGAGTGGATTATAAACGCCACCTCAATAACATCTGGGCGCTCAACCGGCACTTCAATCCGGCAAAGCCCACCATCCTCCTCAACTCCCATCACGACACTGTAAAGCCCAACCCGCAATATACCCGCGATCCGTTTGATCCCGCTGTGGAAGACGGTAAGCTCTTCGGCCTCGGCTCCAACGATGCCGGCGGATGCCTTGTAAGCCTCATTGCTGCGTTCCTCCATTTCTATGAAGCGGAAAACCTGCCTTACAACATCGCCATCGCCGCCACGGCGGAAGAAGAGATCTCTGGTACCAACGGTATCGAAAGCGTGCTGCCCCTGATGCCCATGATCGATTTCGCCATCGTGGGAGAGCCTACGAAAACCGACCTCGCAGTAGCGGAAAAGGGCCTGATGGTACTGGATTGCATTGCACACGGTAAAGCAGGACATGCTGCCCGTGATGAAGGAGATAATGCCCTTTATCATGCACTCGATGATATCCAGTGGTTCCGGAACTACCGCTTTCCCAATGTGAGCGAAACACTGGGACCGGTGAAGATGAGCGTGACCGTGATACAGACTTCGAATAAAGCACATAACGTAGTGCCCGCAGAATGCGCTTTTGTGGTAGATGTGCGGGCTACGGATCAGTATACCCTCGAAGAAATGCTGGAAACTATCCGCGCCAATGTTCGTTGCGATGTGAAACCACGCTCCATGCGCATGCGCCCTTCTTTCATTCCTGTAGAACACCCGCTGGTACAGGCAGGTATTGGAATGGGTAAGCAACTGTATGGCTCACCCACCACTTCCGATCAGGCACTTATCCCCGCCACCTCGGTTAAGGTAGGTCCGGGCGACAGTGCCCGTTCGCATACGGCCGATGAATTTATTTACCTCGACGAGATACGCCAGGGCATCGATACATACATCCGCCTGCTGTCTGTCGTGAATGGTGTAAATTAGCAGATATGGAAAAGCTGGTACTTGAAAATAAACGTGTATTGCTCCGCCCGCTGGAGATAACAGATCTGGACAGCCTGCTGGAAGTAGCGCTTGTTCCGGAGATGTGGACAGTGGGTTCTACCGCTATCCGCGACAGGGCAGAGCTTGAAGGTTATATCAAGACTGCTTTAAAGGAAAGAGAAAACGGCCAATCCATACCGTTTGTGGTGATTGATAAGCAGAACGGCCGCGTAGCCGGAAGCACCCGTTTCGCCGCTATCTCTGAAAGCAATAAGCGTACAGAAATCGGCTACACCTGGATTCATCCCGATTTTCAGCGCAGCGGACTTAACCGCGCCATGAAATTTGCCATGCTGCAATACGCATTCGAAACATGGAAGCTGAACAGGGTAGAGCTGAAAACCGATGAGCGCAACGACAAATCCCGCAATGCCATGCTCGCTATAGGATGCACGCAGGAAGGTATTTTACGCAAACACATGATCACCTGGACGGGGCATTTACGGAATTCGGTGTATTTCAGTATCCTCCGGGAAGAATGGCCGGATATCCGCGAGCGGGTTTTCGGTAAGTATGATTTTTAAAAAAGGAATGAGTATGAAACTTTGGCAGAAAGATAAAGCTTCCCTTGCAGCGGTAGAGCAATTTACCGTTGGTCGCGACCGTGAAATGGACGCCTACCTGGCGCCCTTCGATGTGCAGGGTTCACTGGCGCACATTGCCATGCTGGAGTCTGTAGGACTGCTGCCGGCAGAGGATCTGGCTGTATTACAGGCTGAGCTGAAAAAGATTTACCGCGAAATAGCCGAAGGGAATTTTGTGCTGGAAGATGGAGTGGAGGATATTCACTCTCAGGTAGAGCTGCTGCTTACCCGCCGTGTGGGTGAGTCCGGCAAAAAGATTCACAGTGGCCGTTCCCGGAACGATCAGGTGCTGGTAGATCTGAAGCTTTTTCTCCGCCATGAGCTGGAAGGCATCGTAAACGAAACCAAACAATTATTCGACCTGCTGCAAACGCAGAGCGAACAATATAAGAATACCCTGCTGCCGGGTTATACCCATCTGCAGATCGCTATGCCCAGCTCATTCGGCCTGTGGTTTGGCGCTTATGCGGAAAGCCTGGTGGATGATCTGATCATGCTGCAGGGCGCTTACCGTGTGGTGAATAAGAACCCACTGGGTTCCGCCGCAGGCTACGGTTCTTCCTTCCCGCTGAACCGTACCATGACAACAAAGCTGCTTGGCTTCGAAGCACTGAACTACAATGTAGTATATGCGCAGATGGGCCGTGGTAAAACCGAGAAGCTGGTAGCATTTGCCCTCGCAGGCATCGCCGCTACCGTGAGCAGAATGGCGATGGATGCCACGCTGTTCATGAACCAGAACTTCGGGTTCATCGGTTTCCCCGACGAGCTTACGACCGGTTCCAGCATCATGCCGCATAAAAAGAACCCGGATGTTTGGGAACTGATCCGCTCGCATTGCAACAAGCTGCAGGCACTGCCCAATGAGATTGCTATGATGACGGTTAACCTCCCTTCCGGCTACCATCGCGATCTGCAGCTGCTGAAAGAAAATCTCTTCCCTGCATTCTCCACTCTCCGCGATTGCCTCCGTATGAGCCGCCTCATGCTGGAAAACATCCGCATTAAGGAAGATATCCTGAAAGACGAAAAGTACCGTTACCTCTTCAGCGTGGAAGTGGTGAACCGCCTGGTGCTGGAAGGCACGCCTTTCCGCGAAGCTTACAAACAAGTGGGGCTGGATATTGAAAGCGGAAAGTTTGAACCGGATACCGACATCCGCCATACGCACGAAGGCAGTATCGGTAATCTGCAGAACGAAGCCATTAAAGCGCAGATGGAATCCGTTATAGCAGGGTTCCCCTTTGCAGATGTGCACGCAGCAATTAATGTACTCGTGAAATAAGTACACACGAAACTCCGATATAAAAAGGCCGCCTCTATTGCTGAGGCGGCCTTTTTCAGTTTGTGTGGTATAAGGGCTGTTGGTTAGGCCGTGGCGAGGCTGCGGAGTCCTTTTTGTTGGAGAACGGCCATCAGTCCTACCCAGAGTGCTACCCCGGCGATGAGTAATGAACCGATGCCGGAGATGGCAGAGAAAAGCAGGGCGATGGCAAGGAAGCTGCCGATCACCCAAATGGTGTCCAGCGTAATGATCCATTTAACGGCGGTAGGATTAGGGCGCTGGGCTACAAAGAGTACACCTGCGGCGAAGATGATCAGGAAAACGCCGGTAGCGAGGAAGGGGAGGGTGGCAGTAACCCCGAAGAGCGATGCGGCCATGCCGGGGAAAATAGTGAGCAGGAGGCCGGTAGCGCCGGAAGAAAGCCCGTTAATGCGTAAGGTGGTGGTTAAAGGTATCATGGTGTTTGTGTTTTGATTTGTTGAAACAAAAGTACTCCGGCCTGCTGCCCCGGGCATTATCCTGAGACGACAAACCATTGTCATTTTGCGACAACCATCGTAACTTCCCCTTCAGCCGCCCTAATTTTGGTGAAAACTTCCGCCATGCAGGATTTACAACAACAACTTATACGCGCCCTTCTGGCTTATGCCGGCCAGCGTGGTGCTGATCCCCGCCGCCTGTGTTCCCTTTCGGGTATCGACGAAAAGATATTGCAGCAGGGGCACACGGTGCAACTCACATCCGCACAGGTTAACAGTTTATGGAAAAACGCCGTTCATGCCACGGCAGATCCGCAGTTTGGCCTGCACTTCGGGGAAGCCATGCAGCTGGCAGCTTTGGGCGTGGTAGGGCAGATCATTCAGACCAGTAACACCGCCGGGGAGGCCATCGCCCATGCAGGAGCGCTTACGCCCATGCTCACGGATATGTACCGCATGCAGGTGCATCATGGTGCCAAACAATTTTCTATCTGCTTTGTGGCCGATTCTGTGAAGGTGAAAGAGTATCCATATACCTTTCGCCATTTAACGCCCTTTTTAGCCGTATTTGCGGTACATGAGCTGGATGGGCTACTCATGCGCAGACTGGCGCCTGTATCGGCCCAATTGCCTTATGAAGTGGCGGAAACGGGGGAGTATGAACGCGTGCTCCGGTGCCCGTTGCGGAAAAAAGGGAAAGATCTCACCATTACGTTCGACAACAGCTGGCTGCAACAGGAAATACTTTCCGCCAATTATGAACTGCAAACCATACTGCTGCAGCAGGTTCATGCATTGCAGGCTGGTACGCAGCCTGCAGGAGATTTTCATGCACGCATCTACCAGTTCCTCCTGTCCAATTCCTTCCTCTATGCCGCTTCCCTCGAAGCCGTAGCTGCCAATTTCAACATCAGCGCCCGCACTCTCCAGCGTAAACTGCGCGACGAAGGCATCACCTTCCTGCAGATACAGGACGAGGTACGGAAAGCCCTCGCGCTCGATTATCTCCGCTCAGGCCATCATTCCGTAAAAGACATTGCCTATATGCTGGGCTACAACGAATCCAGCGCATTCCTCAAAGCCTTTAAACGATGGACCGGCAAAACACCCGGCGAAATGCGTGTGGTATAAAAAAAGCCGGCGATGTGTACGCCGGCTTTTCAGTTCTGGTTTGGATATGGTGATTACAGCCCGATTTTTACTCCGGCCATGAAGTTGATCCCTGCCATGGGGAAATAGTTATTTGTTGCTTTCATGCTGCCGCTTTCCAGGTACCCGTAGGTATAGCCGTTGGGGGCATACAGTTTATCCGTGAGGTTATAAACGATGAACTGCAGGCCCAGTTCGCGGAAGAAGCTTTGCGGTACCGTGTAGTTCAGGCGAACGTCTGTAACAGCATAATCATCCAGACGGCGGTTTTTATCGCCGGAATTATCGAGGTACTGTGCGCTTACATACTTCTCCACCACGTCTGCGGAAAATCCTTTAAACGGACGGAAAGTGGCTGTAGTACCTCCTATGAATGATGGGGAGAAGGAGATCTCGGTATTGTCGTACCGTTTAGGGGTTTGACCGCCATTATCCCAATCATCCAGATACTCTGTAAATCCTTTCACACGGTTGCGGCTCAGGGCTGCGTTGGCCTGAATGGTGAACCACGAAGCGGGGGTGTATTGTCCTTCCACTTCAAGGCCCAGGCGGTAGCTTTCGGGGATATTGGTACGGGCATATGCACCTACATCATTGATCCGGCCGGTAAGTACCAGCTGGTTGCGGTAGTTCATGTAGTACACGTTGGCAGAAAGACTGCTGTTGGCACCGCGCCATACATAACCGGCTTCCAGATTGCGGAGTGTTTCATGCCTGGGAGATTCCGCTTGTACCACTTCGAAATCATCACGGTTAGGTTCCTTGTTTCCGATAGCGTACGAAGCATAGATGTACTGACGCTCGTTGATCGTGAAGGTGGCGCCTGCTTTAGGATTGTAGAAGTCGTATTTTTTATGCTGGCGGATCGCCGGGTTTTTCCGGAAACCATTCAGTTTGTAACCAACATGGCGGTATTGCATGTCTGCAAACACTTTCAGGCGGCTGGTAATGGCGTATTCGCCTTTCCAGTAAGCATTCAGGTCTGTTTTGAATGCATCAAGGTCATACCAGCGGTGGTCTTTATCAAAGCCACCAAGGTCAGACCAGATCACTTTGCCATAGTGCTTGCCGTCATACTTGTTCCATCCGCCACCGGCAGTCCAGTTGAATTTGCCGAGATCGTGACGGAGGGAGAAAACACCACCGTAGAAATGGTTGTCGAGCCAGAGCTGGCGCACCAGATCTGTTTCGGTAGCGGGAGAGCCATTTACATCAGGACCGGTAACACCGTAGTCTGTATACAGCTCATCTTCCCGCCAGTTCTCGTAATAGCCACGGCCGCGGGTATAATGCCCTGCAGCGTTGAAGTGCAGGTTGGGGCGGAAGGCGTGGTTGAACAGCAGCTGGTAATGGTCCTGCTGGTAGTTGTCGGTTTCATTATCGTAGAACCCGCCTTTGTCCATTTCTCCGTTAGGATTGTAACGGCGGCCATTATCCTTGATCTGTTCGTCGGTGGCGCCTGTCCATGCCTGATAGGTTTTTTCCTTACCGGAGAAAACGTTGAGGCGGAGGGAGGATTTATTGGCGATGTATGCGAAGGAGGTGTAGAAAGATTTGAGATCGGAAGACGCGCGATCGATGTACCCGTTGGAAGAAATACGGGAAAGGCGTGCGTCAACGGTAAAGTGATTGTTGATCAGTCCGGAGCCTGCGCTAACTGTGGTTTTCCAGGAGTCGAAGGAGCCGTATGTGGCATTTACTTCGCCATAAGCTTTCTCGCGGAACTCGTTGGTGGATAGGTTGAGGGATGCACCGAAAGCACCGGCCCCATTAGTGGAAGTGCCTACACCGCGCTGCAGCTGAATGCTGGAAACAGATGAGGCGAAGTCGGGCATGTTCACAAAGAATGTTCCCTGCGATTCTGCGTCATTAACAGGGATACCGTTAACGGTAACGTTGATCCGCGTGATATCGGAACCGCGTACGCGCATACTGGTGTAACCGATACCTGCGCCGGCGTCTGAACTGGTGGTAACGGAAGGCAGCTGGTTTAGGAGAAGGGGGAGATCCTGCCCGAGGTTCTGCCGTGCGATCTCATCGCGGCGGAGTTCCGATTTGGTGAAAGGTGCGTTGGCACCGGCACGTAAACTGGTTACTTCCACAGGTTTAACGAATAGGCCTGTTTCGGTGAGGGCAAAGTCGAAGGTGGAAGTTCCGGGGCGGAGTGTATCTCTTTGGGAGGCATATCCGAGGAAGCTGGCCTGGATAATGGCGGGCTGGTGTTTAGGGAGCGGGAGAATGTACCTGCCGGAAGCGTTGGTGGTCACGGAAGGTCCGTTCAATACGGAGATGGTGGCACCATTCAGTGGCTGGCCTGTTTTGCGGTCGGAAGCGGTTCCGGAAAGCGATCTTTGGGCCTGTGCGGCAAGGGTGCAGCAGATCAGGGCAAAGAGCATCAGATGTTTCATGATCGGTCCTGTTTAAGACTTTGATTAAAGTTCATGTCCAATAGCGGAGCGGAGCCATAATGGCCGCACCGGAGTACTATCGCAATAAAAACAGGTAAGTAGGAAAAAGTGCTGCTTACCTTTCCTTACCAGCATTACCTGGTCAGGTTCAACGGGTTTGATCTCAGCCTGATAGTAAGGCACCCCGAGGTGAAAAGAGGCCGCAGTGTTATAGCGCGGACCCTGATTCTGGTGCAAAGTTAGCCACATGGAAGGAAATAAGCCTAAATAATTTTTTGCATACCAAAATTCTTTATATTGCTTTTGTTGTTAACCAATACGCATTACTACTTCTACTTATTTGCATCGCCAACTTTTTTTAATTGTTAACCTAAAATCGGAAGTACAATGATTAAGCTTGAATTAATCGGACATCTGGGGAAGAATGCCGTTTTGCATGAAGTGAAAGGCAAACAGGTGTTAAATTTCAGTGTAGCACACAATGAGCGTTTCAAGAATCCGCAGGGTGTAGTTCAGGAACGGACCATCTGGGTGGAATGTGCATTCTGGCAACCCCGCAATGTAGGGCCTTACCTGCTGCAGGGTACGCTGGTGTATGTGGAGGGTACACCTTATCTGGACATGTACACGACACAAACTGGGGCACCTGCCTGTGCGTTGAAAATGCTGGTGAAGAACATGGCGCTGCTGCCACATGGCCCGCGTCCGGAACACAAACCAGCGGCAGAGGGGGCAGGAGATGGAAGCGATGGCATTACATTGCCAGAATCCATGCATGCGGACGAATCGGAGGAGCTGCCATTCTAAAGCAACAATTATTCAAACGATATGATACCAAACAAGCAGCCGGCCGGAATGGTCTGGCTGCTTGTTTTTAGATATATCCGTCAAACAGGGTGGAAAGGGAGGAGTGTGCGTGAAGAGGCAGGAGAGATGTGTAGAATTTGTTTTTTGAAATGATATTTGGTAAGTATCTCTGCAATTTATTTTGCGTGTGGTGAATCGAAATTACGTTTGCATATGCGCGATTGAATTGTTTTGTGAATTTTTTTTATGCCCCCGTATGCCTTGTTGGTAAAGGGTTTGGTGAGAATTAGAAAAATGATTCTGTGAAGGAATGCAAAATAAAATTAGGCAGGGTGAATAATTCCATTACATTTGCACCCACATTGCGAGGTAGAGCAGAGGTAGCTCGTCGGGCTCATAACCCGAAGGTCAGAGGTTCGAATCCCCTCCTCGCTACGAATAGGAAGATCTCCTAAAATACAAAAGGGCCGTTCTGCAAAGAGCGGCCCTTTTCTTTTCAGTTAGTTCATGATGTAATTTGCAGAGAGGAAAAGTAGATCAGGTCAAATTCCGGATCAAATCAAATACCTGGGGCATTGGGAACTCAGGCATCCAATTTCACCCAACCACCTGCCCAAACACGGGTCATTAATCCTGGAACTCCCCACTCATAAAATTTGTCCTACAGCACACACATCTGCCATCTCAAAGAAATGCTTCCGGCATAGCTTTTCTTCCATTTGTCTATTTCGGTTGAAAAGGAAAAAACTACATCATTCACAAAAATGATGGCCGGTTTAGCGCGTGACTGTTTTCCGCATACCCAACCGTAGGCTTACCCTTGGCTAGTCCCGGGGTTAACTGCCTGTAACTTCCTTCCAGGCCCATATATATCTAGCCTATATCTAGCCTATATTTAGCCTATATTTAGCCTATGTATAGGGGTATAAGGGGCTAGACATAGGCTAGACATAGGCTATATATACCCTGATTAATCCCTATTCATTCCCCATAAATTGGTAAAGCTTCCCCCCGCTAACACTTATATTAGAGGCAGGTAACACTATGTCTAAAGAAGGTTTAAAGAAGCAATGTGCCCGGGCTTGAGATGGCACGTACGAAGCTCTCCGGCTTAGATTCATGCAACAGGATGACGGGTAACTTATGGCGTTTTTTAGTCCTTCCCCCAACTTTTTAACTTGAATCATTATTCTGACTTTTGGGATGCAGGCATATAATTGCAGGATTAAGTTAGGGATTGGGGGAGGGGGGCTCAACCGGCAGGGCTACGGAAGTGCGGATCACAGGAAGTTTTCCAATTAAAGCATGCTTATGGGGCAAAATTCTAACGGCAGATATTGGGGCCGCACACAAATTTGTACAACTGTAAATTCTTTTTGTGCATCTGCAACACGTGGCAGGAGAGGGTTTCGTCGTTTAATTGTCATGCTTCGGGTACAATTTGTTAAAAAATATTTGGCAGGGAGAAATATTAGCTTACCTTTGCAACCACATTGCGAGGTAGAGCAGAGGTAGCTCGTCGGGCTCATAACCCGAAGGTCAGGGGTTCGAATCCTCTCCTCGCTACAAAAGAAAGTCAGAATCCCGCTCCCGGAGCGGGATTTGCTTTTTTATCACCACGGACATACGCATACGGATTACCGGAAAAGGTACCTTCCATTGAATCATGCCGAACCACATTCGGCTTTTTTTATTTGTACTACCTTTGCACCCGGACATCCGGGACCCGGCATCACCGCTTACGTCCACCGTACCATAAAAACAACATAATGCATCGCGCAGGTTTTGTCAATATTTTCGGGAAACCGAACGCAGGGAAATCTACCCTCCTGAACGCCCTCCTGGGCGAAAAGCTCGCTATTGTTTCCCCGAAAGTACAAACCACCCGCCACCGCATTACCGGCGTACTTACCGAGCCGGGCTACCAGATCGTTTTCTCCGATACTCCGGGCATTATTGACCCGAAGTACAAAATGCACGAGAAAATGATGTCTGCCGTTAAATCTGCACTGGAAGACTCCGACGTGGCCATCCTCCTCATGGATGCCCGCGATAACCTCGAAGAATGCCTTGAACTCTTCGGTTCCCTTAAACTGAAAGGCACCTCCATCCTCGTTATCAACAAAATGGATAACCTCGAGGCCCCCGCCATCGAAGCCATGAAGGAAAAGTGCCTTGCCTGGGGCAAAGCCAAATCCGTTCTCTTTATCTCTGCCATTCAGAAGAAGAATATCGACCTCCTCAAGAAGGAAATCGTTCAGCTTCTCCCCGAAGGCGAGCCATATTATCCGGACGATACCCTTACCGACCGTTCTACCCGCTTCTTTGTGGCAGAAATGGTCCGTGAGCAGATCTTCCACCTCTTCGAAGATGAGATCCCTTACCATACCGCTGTGGTAGTGACCCTGTTCGAAGAGAAAACAACATTGACGAAGATTTCCGCCGATATCGTCGTTACCCGCGAAACACAAAAAGGCATCATTCTCGGAGAGAGAGGCCGTTCCATCCGGGAAATCGGATCTCGTGCCCGCGTGGAAATAGAAAAGTTCCTCGACCGCAAGGTGTTCCTGGAACTGCATGTAAAAGTGCGCGACAAATGGCGGGATAACGATAATTACCTCCGTGAATACGGATTGCTTTAATCAAAGAATTTTAAAATCAGAATAATATGCCTGGGTTCACAGTAGCCATCGTAGGACGCCCGAACGTAGGGAAATCAACCCTCTTCAACCGCCTGCTCGAACAACGCAAAGCCATTGTCGACGACGTGAGCGGCGTTACCCGCGACCGGCAATACGGCATCGCCGACTGGAACGGTAAAACTTTCAACGTCATAGATACCGGCGGGTTCGTTTCCCGCTCGGAAGATGTTTTTGAACGGGAGATCCGCAAACAGGTGAAAATTGCCATGGAAGAGGCTAACGTACTCATTTTCATGTGCGATGTAACTACCGGTATCACCGATCTGGATGCTGATGTGGCTGACCTGCTCCGCCGCTCTGCCAAACCGGTTTTCCTTACAGTTAACAAAGTGGATAACCACGAGCGCCAGCTCGAAGCTGCTGAATTCTATTCCATGGGCTTCGAGAACATCCACTTCCTGTCTTCCATGACCGGCAGCGGCACCGGTGAACTGCTCGATGAAATAGCGGCCCTCATTCCCGACGAAGATCAGGCCGGCAATGAAGATGACGGTGTTCCTAAAATCGCCATCATCGGTCAGCCTAACGTGGGTAAATCGTCGCTGCTCAATGCCCTTGTTGGCGAAGAGCGCAACATCGTATCCGATATCGCCGGTACCACCCGCGATACTATCCATACCCGCTATAACCTCTTTCAGAAGGAATTCGTGCTGATTGATACCGCCGGTATACGCAGGAAGGCCAAAGTACACGAAGATCTGGAGTTTTACTCCGTGATCCGTGCCATTAAAGCCCTCGATGAAGCCGATGTATGCCTCCTTATCCTGGATGCCGAAAAAGGTATTGCAGGGCAGGATCTCAGCATTTTCAGTCTTGCGGCCCGTAAGGGTAAAGGCCTGGTGATTTTTGTAAATAAGTGGGATCTGGTGGATAAGGCAACGAATACTGCCCGTGATTACGAAAAAGAGCTCAGGGACCGTATAGCGCCGTTTACTGACGTTCCCATTATCTTCGGTTCGGTTATCGAGAAACAGCGCATTTTTAAGGCTGTGGAGACCGCCCTGGAAGTATACGAAAACCGTCAGCGCAAGGTGCAAACGTCTGTACTGAACGAAGTGATGCAGAAGGCGATTGAGGCTCATCGTCCTCCCGTGGTTCGTGGCACGGCCATCAAAATCAAATACGTTACGCAGTTGCCGATGCATACGCCTTCTTTCGCGTTTTTCGCCAATTTGCCGGATGATATCAAAACGCCGTATAAAAATTACCTGGAAAACAAGATCAGGGAAAACTTTAATTTCCAGGGAGTTCCGATCAGAATCTTCTTCCGGAAGAAATAATTTAACCGTATTACATAAAAATATATTTTGTAGTAACGGAATTTTGAATACCTTTGCGGCGTTTTAAAACAAACATCAATATGAAAAAATTATTCGTACTCGCTATCGCTACCGGCATGTTCGTAGCTTGCAACAACGCTACTACAACTTCTAACGATTCTACCGTTGTTCCTACCGATTCTCCGGTTGTAGTTCCTGCTGCTGACACTAACGCAATCGTTGCTGGTGATTCTTCCGCAATCGTTGCTGGTGATTCTACTAAAGCAGATAGCACTCACAAACACTAATCAGCGTTTGATGAAAGTATATGGTCCTTCCGGTGCAAACCGGAAGGATTTTTTTATTTGGCACAGTCATTGCGCAAATGGGGGTATTAAACCATATAAAAAAACCATATCTCAGATGAAAAAATTATTTCTGCTTGCATTTGCCGCCGGACTGTTCGCGGCCTGCAACAACAACGCTACAGACACTGCTGATTCTACCAACGTTTCTACCGACGCTCCTGCTGTGGAAGAAACCGCTCCGCTGCCTGATTCCACGCAGCTCGCGGATTCTACTACCCTGAACGCCGATCCCAACGCTGCTCCGGTAGCCCCGGCAGACAGTGCTGCGCATAAACACTAATTGCGTCAGTGAATGCAATCGATCCTTCCCGCCTTTGGCAGGAAGGATCTTTTATTTGGCACAGCAATTGTTTAGGTGCGGATACTTCACTAACGGACCCGAGCAAATGAAAAAGAGCCTGTTTACCGCCCTGCTGCTTTGCAGCCTGTACATCTTCGCCGCCGCCCAGTATGATCCCGGGAATTATGTATTCCGCTTCCCCGGCACTGATCTGAAAGGCCTGGCGCAATTACCGCCTGCAACGCGCGACAGTATCCTTACCGCCTTTTCCCGCTTCGATCCTGCCACACTCGATTTCAGTCAGGCTTCCCCCCAGCATGGTGCTGCCCTGCGTGCAGTGCTCATGGATATGATGGAAACCGTACGCACCGTCATCCGCGACCCTTCCACCGCAACGGAAATGGATCGTAAAATGGCTGTCCTCCAGCAGAAAATGGATGATGTTCAGGAAGATATCGTTGAAGAAGATGCACTCCGTGAGCTAAAGGAGACGTATGAAGCCGATCGTGCCCGCCGTACAAAAGAGTTCGGAGACAGGTCCTATAGCAGTGACCGGGAGCAGAAGCTGGCTAAACGCCAGCTGGAACAGGAGCTGCGCGACCTCCGGAGGGATTATGAAGAAGAGCGTGCCCGACTCCGCCATCGCTGATTCCCCCTTTCATGTCATACGGCCGATAAACAGGATACCTTATTTTTGGGACTGATATCCTTATAACCGAACCGTACGCCTATGAAATCCGCACCCTTCTGGTATGCCTTGCGCATATGGCTGGCCAGTGTGGCCATTTCCCCGCTTATTTTTATTATTACCATCTTTGACCGCATGCCGGGAAGCCTGCCGCTCAATTTCCTGCTCATGGTGCTGCTGTTGGCCGTATCCATGCTATTCGGACTGCCTTCCTTATTTGCTTTCGGATGGCTGGTGTACCGTAAATCTGATACCGGTGAGGAGGAAGGAAGTTTGAGGCAATATTGCATGCGGAGTGCTGCCATCGTGCTGGCGCTCAATTTTCTGCTGCTTTGGGCCATACTTCGTTCCGATGTAATGGCCGACGCCACTTTCTACCTGCGCCTGATTGGAGTTTATCTCATTACTACAATGTTCTGCATCCGGTATATGCGATGCTAGCTGCTGTGTTACTCTCCTTTGGAATTGCGTTTCTTCTTGTCAGGTAATAGGATGTATATAACCAGAATAGCAACCACTACTCTGAGGATATAGTAAATCATACATTGAAATTATAAAAAAAGCCGGACAGGATGCATCCTGCCCGGCTTATTAATTTAATTCATAAAAGGTTATGCCTGCTTTACCGATGGTTTGGAGTGCAAACTAATAAACAGCAGGCTTCCCAGATAAGGCAGGCTGATCACCAATGCCAGCCACATAACGCGGGTACCATACCGGATTTGCGGCTCATGCATGACCTGCAGGATAACCAGCAGGTGGAATGCGAGGAAGAGTGCCGGAAAAATAATCAGGAACACATCTGCATAAGGCCAGTGTTGTATTTTAAGGAGAAATCCAATGGTGCCGGTAAGTATGGAAAGAATGAGCAATGCAATTTTCATAGACAGGGCAGGGGATTAAATAAAAGAAAACTGCCAGTGCAAAGATCGCACTGGCAGTTTGTTTATTCGTTATTTCATTTCCTGCAGTTCTTTTACCGCACGTTCAATCACAGGGTCTCCGGCGTTGGACACTTCATAGAAGCCCTCACTGCGCCAGCGCTGGCGTGCCAGCAGAGCTTTAATACGGGTGCGGATCTCTTCATTGTCTTTAGCTGTGGCACGCGTCATATTCACCCCTGCTTCCGCAGCCAGTGTACGGAAACCGGCCAGCATTTTATCACTCACCTGGAACTCGCGGTTAAAGGCAGATGCATCTTTGTATCCGCTGAACTCCGTTGCGTTGGCAGTGTAATATTGATATACATAATCGCCGAATACGTTGCGGTTGTACAGCTCGGTAAGCACATCGGAATACCGGGTGGTATCAAAAGGAATGAACACGTCGGGCATGATACCGCCGCCGCCATATACTACTTTACCGCCGGGCGTTTTGAACTGCAGGCTGGAATCCACGGGGCGGATACTGTCGCGGTTCAGGAACTCGCCATGGCTGTAGCGGTTGGCAATGTCTTCTTCATAAGCTTCGCGGCCGTTTTCATAGCTCTTCTGGATGGAGCGGCCCGAAGGGAGGTAGTAACGGGCAATGGTGAGGCGGAGGGTAGCGCCATTGTCCAGCTCGAAAGGTTCCTGTACAAGGCCTTTACCGAAGCTGCGGCGCCCAACGATGATGCCACGGTCCCAATCCTGCACGGCACCGGCCAGCACTTCACTGGCGGAGGCGGAACCTTCGTCGATCAGGATAGCAAGGTTGCCTTTCTCGAACACGCCGGGGCGGGTAGTTTTGTAATCCTGACGCGGGGAGTTCTTGCCCTGCGTATATACGATCAGTTTACTGCCTTCCAGTACCTCATCGGCCAGGCGGGTGGCAGCGTCGAGGAGGCCGCCGCCATTCTGCCGGAGGTCTATCACCAGCTTTTGCATGCCCAGCTTTTCCAGTTTACGCGAAGCTTCGAGGAATTCGGTGTAGGTGGTGGCAGCGAATTTGCTGATTTTGATATAGCCAACGCCGGGAGCGGTCATATAAGCGGCATCCACACTGTTCAGGGGGATAACACCGCGTTTGATGGTGATATCCACCTGTTTGGCACCACGCAGCATTTTGGTTTTAACGGTAGAATTGCGGGGTCCGCGGAGGAGCTTCCGGATGTCTTCGGCGGTAATATTCTTACCGGCTACGTTCACGGAGTCGTCTACTTTCAGGATCTTATCACCTGTCAGCACACCCGCGGCGTCAGAAGGGCCGCCGGCTATCACGCTGAGGATGTTTACCGTATCCCGGATGATGTTAAACTCCACCCCGATGCCCTCGAAATTGCCGTCGAGGTCCTCATTCACCTCCTGCACGTCGGCCGGAGGGATGTATACAGAGTGGGGATCGAGGTGTGAAAGGAGGCCTTCGATAGCCTCTTCCTGAATGGAGGCCACATCCAGCGTATCTACGTAATTATATTTCAGGAGGTCGAGCACTTCCTGGAGGCTGCTCCTTCTGTTGAGGAAAAAACTGGCGGAATCGCTATTCCGGGCCGCTGGCATCTTGTGCCCGAGATACATGCCCAGCGCAAGTGCGAAGGCAAACATCAGGGGCAGCCAAACTTTTAGTCTTCTGTTGTCCGACATATGATTATTTAAAACGTTGAAGGGAATCCTCCCTTTTGTTTAACTTGTGACAAAAATAACATATTCACAAGCAAAACATCTACATCTCAATCTTAATTTCATAAACGAACGGATATGCCTTCGAAAGTAAAGCTGGTGGCGGATAGTGGGTCCACTAAAACGGAATGGTGCCTGACGGACGGTAAGCAGCGGCAGCATTGGCTGACGCAGGGCCTGAGTCCTTATTTCCTGACCAGTATCCAGATAGAAGAGTTGATCCGTGCGGAACTACTGCCGCAAATGGGGGATGTTTTGCCGGATGAGGTATCCTTTTACGGAACGGGATGCCTGGCCGAAAAGAACGTGAAACTCATGCACAAGGCCCTCCATGCCGTATGGCCCCATGCTAAAACGGAAGTCACCCACGATCTGATGGGGGCGGCCCGCGCACTGTGCGGCCATGAACCAGGCATCGCCAGTATACTGGGTACCGGCTCCAATTCCTGCTTTTATAACGGAAAAGAGATCGAAAAGAACAATCCCGGACTGGGATATGTACTGGGCGACGAAGGTTCCGGTGCCTACCTGGGCAAAAAAGTACTCCAGTATTACCTGTACGAAACCTTCGACGGGGAAATGCGTTACCGCTTCGACCAGAAATTTGGCGTTAGTAAGGAAGATATCCTGGAAAATGTTTACCGGAAACCCCTTCCCAACCGTTACCTCGCATCTTTTACCCCCTTCCTGGCAGAGAACCGCGGTCATTTTATGATCGAGAACATACTGGAAGACGGGCTAAACGAGTTTTTTTTCAATCACATCTATAAATACCGCGAAAGCTGGACTGTGCCCCTGCACTTTACCGGCAGCGTAGCCTTCCACTTCCGCGACGTCCTCGAAGCCCTCTGCAGCCTCTATGAGCTACAGCTGGGCAGGGTGCTCCGCAACCCCATGGATGGATTGGCATTATATCACGAAGAACAAGATTAACCTTATGGCATTTACCAAAGTCACAGAACAACCGAGCAGTTACCGTCACCTGGAAACCATGACCATTCAGGAAGTGCTGACGAATATCAATAACGAAGACAAAACCGTTCCCCTGGCCGTTGAAAAGGCCATCCCACAGATTTCGAAGCTCACCTCCGCCATCACTGATAAGATGCTGGCCGGCGGACGGCTCTTTTATATGGGTGCAGGCACCAGCGGCCGCCTCGGTATCCTCGACGCCTCAGAATGCCCGCCTACTTATGGTGTGCCCCAGGGGCTGGTGGTAGGGCTCATTGCCGGAGGCGACTCCGCCATCCGCCGTGCGGTTGAGAATGCAGAAGATGACCGGGAACAGGGCTGGAAAGACCTTCAGCAGTTAAACATCTCCGATAAAGACGTTGTGGTGGGCATCGCTGCCAGCGGTACCACTCCATATGTAATAGGCGCTCTCAAAGCCTGCCGGGAAAACGGTATCATTACAGGCTCCATTTCCTGCAACCCCGGTTCTCCCGTATCCGAACATGCCGACTTCCCCGTGGAAGTAGTGGTAGGCCCTGAGTTCGTAACCGGCTCCACCCGTATGAAATCAGGCACGGCGCAAAAGCTGGTGCTCAATATGATCTCCACCACCGTAATGATCCAGCTGGGCCGTGTGGAAGATAACAGGATGGTAAACATGCAGCTCAGCAACGAGAAGCTGGTAGACCGTGGCGTGAAAATGGTGATGGAGCAGCTGCAGCTGTCAGATTATGAAGTGGCCAAAGGCCTGCTGCTGGAGCATGGCAGCGTGAAGCGTGCAGTTGAAAGCCGGAAATAAAAAAAATCTATAAATTGCCGGCATGCATGAGATAGAACCATTTTACAACTGGCGGCACCTCTATGCCGCGGAAGAAGATGAACAGTCCCCGTTCTACGGACGTGAGTATAGCGAGTTCGAATTTACCAACACGGTTTACAACTACTACATTCATCCACAATGGGATGATTTTGGCGCGCCCAACCTTTACATGAAGATACTGTTCGCCGATTACCAGTTCAATTTCGCTATCATAGAACTGATAGGGGAGTGGAATGATGCGGTGGAGAACAACATTATGACGCTGAAGCGGGATATCATTGATATACTAACCCGCGAGGGCATTTACAAATTCATACTTATTGGTGAGAATGTACTTAATTTCTATTCGTCTGACGACTGTTACTATGAAGAATGGTGGGAGGATATCCGGGACGAAGGGGGGTGGATTGTACTGCTGAACCTGCCGCCACAAACGCGGGAGGAGTTTGAGAGTGCCCGCCTGGACAATTACGTGCATTTGCTGGATGAGCCTAAATGGCGAACTTTTCTGCCACAACACTTGTTTAATCTCGTGGATAACTGGATGATGCGCCGTCTCGAATAAGCATTTTTCGTGACATTTATCATTTGGTTTTAATTTTTCATGTTATAAATTTGCCCGACATTTCACTTATTTAATCATACTAAAGGAAGCTTAGAACGTATCTTATGAAATGGTCGCAATTCTTTTCAACCTCCATTGGTAAAAAACTGCTGGTGGGTGCAACTGGCTTTTTCCTGTGCACATTTTTGATCGTGCATTTGGCCGGTAACCTGTCGCTGATGAAACAAGACGGGGGAGAGGCCTTTAATCTGTATGCGGATTTCATGGGGCACAACCCGCTGATCCAGACGCTGGCCTGGGGCCTGAAGGTGGTGATACTCATCCACGCTTTCCTGGCTATTCAGCTTACAATCCGTAACCAGGCCGCCCGGCCGGTTAAATATGCCGTTAAGCCCGGCAACTCCACCTCCTCCTGGTACAGCCGTCAGATGGCGGTAATGGGAAGTATCCTCTTCATCTTCCTCGTGATCCACCTCGCCAATTTCTGGTGGGCCATGCACTATGGTGACATTCCTTCCAGCACTTACAATGGTAAACAAGTAGGTGATCTTTACACGGTGGTTTGGACAGCATTTGAGAACATTGGTCTCGTAGTGCTTTACATCGCAGGTATGATCGCATTGTCTTTCCACCTGATCCACGGCTTCAAAAGCGCGATGCAGACTTTCGGCTTTAACCACCCGAAGTACAACGGCATGATCAATTTCGTTGGTCTCTGGCTGTTCGGCATCGTCATCCCGGTTCTCTTCGCCGTGATCCCCGTGTACATTTACTATAAACAAATCGCATAAAGCAAGGATATATGTTGAACGCAAAAATTCCTGCAGGGCCGCTGGAAACCAAGTGGAGCAAGTATAAAAGCACTGTGCAGCTGGTAAACCCGGCCAACAAGCGCAAACTCGAGATCATTGTGGTAGGAACCGGTCTTGCCGGTGCCTCCGCCGCCGCATCTCTCGGTGAACTCGGGTATAAAGTGAAAGTGTTCTGCTTCCAGGACAGTGCCCGCCGTGCGCACTCCATTGCCGCACAAGGTGGCATCAACGCAGCTAAGAACTACCAGAACGATGGTGACTCTGTTTACCGTCTTTTCTACGATACCGTTAAAGGTGGCGATTACCGTGCCCGCGAAGGCAACGTTTACCGCCTGTCTGAAGTAAGCGGCAGTATCATCGATCAGTGCGTGGCACAGGGTGTTCCCTTCGCCCGTGAATATGGCGGCCTGCTCAGCAACCGCTCTTTCGGTGGTACCCAGGTACAGCGTACCTTCTACGCAGCCGGCCAAACCGGCCAGCAGCTCCTCCTCGGTGCTTACTCCGCACTGGAGCGCCAGGTAGCCCTCGGCAACGTGAAGCAATACACCCGCCACGAAATGCTGGATGTAGTGAAGATCGACGGGAAGGCGCAGGGCATCATTGCCCGTAACCTCGTTTCCGGTAAGATCGAGCGCCACTTCGGCCACGCTGTCCTCATCTGCTCCGGTGGTTATGGCAACGTGTTCTTCCTGAGCACCAACGCCATGGGTTCTAACGTTACCGCCGCATGGAAAGCCCACAAAGCAGGCGCTTTCTTCGGTAACCCCTGCTTCACGCAGATCCACCCCACCTGTATCCCCGTTTCCGGCGATCACCAGTCTAAGCTCACCCTTATGTCTGAATCCCTCCGTAACGACGGCCGCATCTGGGTCCCCAAAAAGAAAAACGACGAACGCAAAGCTGTTGATATTCCTGAGGAAGAGCGCGACTACTACCTGGAGCGCCGCTACCCTGCATTCGGTAACCTCGTTCCCCGTGACGTGGCCTCCCGCGCTGCCAAGGAAAGATGTGATGCCGGATATGGTGTAGGCACTTCCAAAATGGCCGTTTATCTCGATTATGCCGACGCCATTATACGCTATGGCAAAATCGAAGCAGGTAAACGCGGTGAAGAAAACGTTGCAGAAGAAGAGATCATTAAAATGGGTAAAGCCGTAGTAGCAGAAAAATACGGTAACCTGTTCGATATGTACGCCAAGATCACCGGCGAGAATCCATACGAAATGCCCATGCGTATTTACCCCGCCGTACACTACACAATGGGCGGCCTGTGGGTAGATTATGAGCTGATGACCACTGTAGAAGGCCTCTACGCCCTCGGTGAAGCCAACTTCTCCGACCACGGTGCTAACCGCCTCGGTGCCTCCGCCCTCATGCAGGGTCTGGCAGACGGCTACTTCGTGATCCCTTACACCATCGGTAACTACCTCGCAAAAGAGATCCATACCAAACCCATCCCCACTGATCACCCCGCCTTCGTAGAAGCGGAGAACAAAGTGAAGGAAACGCTGAACAAACTCATGAGCATTCAGGGCAAACACTCTGTGGACCATTTCCACAAAGCCCTCGGAAAAATCATGTGGGACAAATGCGGCATGGCGCGTAACGCCAAAGGCCTCGAAGAAGCGATCAAGGAAATACAGGCGCTCCGCGAAGAGTTCTGGAAAGATGTGCGCATCCCCGGTATTCAGGAAGAAATGAACCTGGAACTGGAGAAAGCCGGCCGCGTGGCCGACTTCCTTGAACTCGGTGAGCTGATGTGCCGCGATGCACTGCAACGCAATGAATCCTGCGGTGGTCACTTCCGGGAAGAATACCAGGATGCGGAAGGCGAAGCACAACGCGACGACGAAAACTACGCATTCGTAGCAGCTTGGGAATACAAAGGTCAAAGCAATTACGAACTGCATAAAGAGACGCTGAACTTCGAGATCGTTAAACCGACCCAGCGTAGCTATAAATAAGTTTGATAAGGGATATAAAACTGCATATTATGAAGCTCACATTAAAAGTTTGGCGTCAGAAAAATAAACAGGATAAAGGCCAGTTCGAAACCTACCAGGTTTCGGATGTTTCGAAAGACATGTCTTTCCTGGAAATGTTCGACGTCCTGAATGAGCGTTTGATAAACGAAGGAAAAGAACCGATCGCATTCGACCACGATTGCCGCGAAGGCATCTGTGGCATGTGTTCCATGTATATTAACGGCCGTGCACATGGCCCGTGGGATCAGACCACAACCTGCCAGCTGCACATGCGCGCTTATAATGATGGCGACACCATCGTGGTAGAACCCTGGCGTGCTTCAGCCTTCCCGGTGATCAAGGATCTGACGGTAGACCGCAATGCGTTCGACCGCATCATCCAGGCGGGTGGTTACATCTCCGTGAATACCGGTAATGCGGTAGACGCGAATGCCATCCCCATCGAGAAGCATGATGCAGACCTCGCGTTTGCTGCTGCGGCCTGTATCGGTTGCGGAGCCTGCGTAGCTGCCTGCAAAAACTCTTCTGCCATGCTCTTCACTTCCGCTAAGGTTTCCCAGCTGGCATTGCTGCCTCAGGGCCACCCCGAGCGCGCCACCCGTGCTGCGGATATGGTGATGCAGATGGATAAGGAAGGTTTCGGTTCCTGCACCAATACCGGCGCCTGCGAAGCGGAATGCCCTAAAGGTATCTCTATCAGCAACATCGCCCGTATGAACCGTGAGCTTTTCTCCGCAGGGTTCACCAAGTAAGATCGTATCATACTGACTATAAGGCAATTGCTAAGGCCGGCATGGGGTGTAATAACCCCGGCCGGCCTTTCGCTTTTCACTTCACAGTTATGTTTATCTGTCCCGCACTCCTCATCTCCCGCTTCCATGCTTTCTCATTGCAAGGATCCTGCTGCAGGGTTATAATTGTATTGTATTAAAAAAAAATGCAATGAAAACCATGCTCACACTGGCAGCCTGCACCATGATGCTGCTGGCCATATCCTGTAAAAAGAAAGACAAAACTGTAGAACCGGTTAATGATCCCCCGGTCGGTACACCCGTTACCATTTCCCTAATGCAACCCATGACCGGAATCCCGGGAGATGTTATCACCATAACCGGATCAGGTTTCAGTACCCAAAAAAATAAAAACATTGTCAAAATCGGAGGGAAGGCGGCTACTGTGTCTGAGGCTTTGGCTACGCAACTGAAGGTGGTCATCCCAAATCACCCGGCCGATGGTAAAGTGGAAGTTACCGTAAATAGCTCTTCAGGACAGGGCGCCACAATGCTGACGCTTGAATTGCCGGAGGCTGACTTCGTTTCCGGCCCGCAGAGTGCCGGCCTGCCCCAGAGCTTCCTCTGTGTGAATGGTTCCCGTTTCAGTGATGAATACGAATGGTATGTGGATGGGAAAAAAGAAAGTGCCAGCGAAAACATCGCCCCCTGGATTTACTCTCCCGGTATCCATGAGGTGAAGCTGATTGCTAAACGGTTCTTCCAGGGTGTCCTTCACTCTGACACTATTGTCCACGAATTTGAAGTGGCGATGGACCCGAACCTGATAGCCCATTATCCTTTTAACAACGATGCTATCGATGTAGCCCCCCACCAGCATCATGGAACCATGGTGCACATCACCCCCGGAACAAGCAGGAAAACGATGGTAGGAGATGCCCTGAAATTTGATGGCGTCAGTTCAATGGTTCGCCTCCCTGAGAACCTGATACATTCATTGGGTAATACCAAGGCCATTTCCCTGTGGTTTAAATCCGAAATGCCTATTGTTGTTGCCAGCCCGCTGTTCGGTTACCAGAATGCCGCTGTTGGCGGTAGCCTGCCGTCGGCATATTGCCCGGGGGTATTAATTAGCTCAGCCAACAAGTTGTACGGTAAGCTGGGCGATGCGGACGACATAAATGCACTGATGAATGGAGGGTTGGTTACCGATGAATGGCATCATCTCTGCATCACCGGTAATCAGAACACCCAGATCATGTACCTCGACGGAGTTGTACTTCGGACATACCCCGGTCCTGACGAAACCAGCGGCATTGCCAAGACGATCAACCAGATCGGTGCCGCATGGTATGGCATAATGCTTCCGGGTTCGAACGTACTGAATACCTGGACGTATTTCAAAGGGGAGATCGACGATGTAAGATTGTATAAAACCGTTTTGGACCGGGACCGGGTGCGCGCACTTGCCAACGAATAGCTCCGCTCGCCCAACCTGACGACCATTGATCATTTTATACAGCCGGATGCAGTGTAGTGGCACCTCTACGCAGCATCCGGCTTGCATTTTCTGGCTTGCTTCATTATCTTGCCTTTATGTCAAACAATTCCCGACGCAAATTCATCAGGCAGCTGGGCAGCACTGCCGCCTTATTGGGAACCGCTCCCCTGGCCGGTTTAGCAGCAGAACCAGGTAAAAGGGTTCTCCTCAATCCCGAAAAGCGCGTGAGCGCAAATGATAAAATCCGCATCGCCGGCATCGGTATGGGCATTATGGGCTTCGGTGACGTGTCCTGCGCCATTAAAGTACCCGGTGTGGAGCTGGTAGCCGTGGCAGACCTTTACGATGGTCACCTCGAAAAAGCCAAAGCAACCTACGGCAATCATATCCAGACCACGCGTGACTACCGCGAGATCCTTGAACGGAAAGATGTGGATGCCGTTATCATCGCCACGCCCGACCACTGGCACGATGCACAGGCCATCGCTGCACTGCAGAAAGGTAAAGCCGTGTATTGCGAAAAGCCCATGACACAGCAGATCGAGGAAGGACATAAAGTGATTGCTGCTGTAGAACGCACCAAAGGCATCCTCCAGGTAGGCAGCCAGCGTGTGAGCAGCGTAGCCATGGCCGAAGCAAAGCGCCGTTATCAGGCGGGTGATATCGGCAGGCTCAACCTCGTAGAAGCGAAAATAGACCGCCACAGCGCCCTCGGTGCCTGGCAGTATTCCATACCCACCGATGCATCTCCTAAAACGATCGATTGGGATACCTTCCTGAAAGACACGCCTAAGATGCCCTTCGACCCCGTACGCTTCTTCCGCTGGAGAAACTACCAGGCTTTCGGTACCGGCGTACCCGGCGACCTCTTTGTGCATCTCATCACCGGACTCCACTTCATTACCGGCTCCAAAGGGCCTAACCGCATCTTTGCCAGTGGTAACCTGGTGCAGTGGCAGGACGGGCGCGATGTGCCCGACCTGATGGTGGCCATCTTCGAATATCCCGAAACACCTGAACACCCTGCCTTCCAGATGCAGCTGCGCGTGAATTTCGCAGACGGCGGAGGGGGAGGGGAATACACCCGCCTCATTGGTACGGAAGGCGTTATGGAAATGGGCTGGAACGATTTTACCATCAAACAGCACAAACTGCCCAAAGCACCCGGTTACGGCGGATGGGACACCTATAACACCTTCACCAAATCGGAGCAGGAAGCGTTTGTAAAGGATTATATGGCTAAGTACAGCGAAGCCGACCGTAAACAGCTCAAAGCTGAAGAGATCAAGTATCATGCACCAGCCGGTTACGACGACCGGTACGACCATTTCGTGAACTTCTTCGACTCCATCCGCACCGGCAAACCGGTAGTGGAAGACGCAGCTTTCGGTCTCCGTGCTGCAGGCCCGGCCCTGGCGGTAAACGAAAGCTATTTCAAAAAGAAACTGATCGAGTGGGATCCTGTGAAAATGAAAATCAAATAATTTCCGATAGCCGGGGCCCATGTGGCCCCGGTTTTATTTCCAGCTTTTCCTTACATTCAGGTATCCTAAAACTCTCATATGCGACTACAGCCCCTAACCGTATGCGCTGCCGTGATGCTGTCGGCCTGCGCTCAAATAGATAAAAAAATGGAAAAAGTGAATGTGCCCGCACCCGTTGCGGAGAAGATTAAACATGAAATGACGATTCACGGGGATACCCGGAACGATGCGTATTACTGGCTTAATGAGCGGGAGAACCCGAAGGTGATCGCCTATCTCGAAGCCGAGAACAAATACACCGACACGATGCTTTCTCCCGTGAAGGGCTTACGCGATAAGCTGTTCACCGAAATGAAGAGCCGCATCAAGGAAAAAGATGAAACCGCTCCCGTTACTGAAAACGGTTATATCTACTACACCCGCTACGAAGAAGGGAAGGAATACCCGCTCTTCTGCCGTAAAAAAGGAGCAGATACTGCGCCGGAGGAAGTGTTCCTTAACGTAAACGATCTGGCAGGTGGGCACGCCTATTTTCAGGTGGGCAGTGCAGACATCAGTCCGGACAACAGGTTGCTTGTGTATGCGGAAGATACTGTAAGCCGCCGCCTCTACAACCTCCGTATCAAGAACCTGGAAACAGGAGAACTGTACCCGGAAACTATCAAAAATGCAGATCCCGGCATCGCCTGGGCGAAGGATAACAAAACATTCTTCTACGGCGTCAAAAACGACACCACGCTCAGGGTGGAAAAGATCTTCCGCCACGTGCTGGGGACCGACCCCGTGAAGGATGTTGAGATCTATTATGAGAAAGACGAGACCTTTTCCACCTGGGTAGGCCGCACCCGCTCACGCGATTATATTTACATTGGCAGTGAAAGCACCCTGTCTGCCGAATACCGTATCCTCGAAGCAGACAAGCCCGGTGGCGCCTTCCGTGTGTTTCAGCCACGGCAGAAGGATATGCTGTATAGTATCGATCACCGCGGTGATAAGTTCTTTGTGCGTACTAACCTCGATGCCAAGAACTTCCGGCTGATGGAAACACCTGTCGGCAAAACCACCATGGATAGCTGGAAGGAAGTGATCCCGCACCGCCCGGATGTATTGCTGGAGGGATTTACACTGTTTGATAACTTTAAAGTACTCAGCGAACGGAAGAATGGACTTACGCAGTTACGTATCATGCCGGAAGGTGGCCAGGAGCATTACCTCGACTTCGGTGAGCCGGCATACGTGGCATTCGTAGTTTCCAATCCCGAGCTGGATTCCAAAGTGCTGCGCTACAATTATACTTCCCTTACCACACCCAATTCCGTGTACGAATACAACATGGAAACGAAGGAGAAAACCCTGCGCAAGCAGCAGGAAGTGATTGGCGGATACGATCAGAAAGAGTATGTAACAGAAAGATTGTTTGCCACGGCAGACGATGGTACCCGCATACCCATTTCCCTCGTGTATAAAAAAGGCTTCGAAAAGAACGGTAAGCAACCACTGTTACTGTACGGTTATGGCTCTTATGGCGCCAGTATGGATCCAGGGTTCAGCTCTAACCGCATCAGTTTGCTTGACCGTGGTTTCTGCTACGCCATCGCACACATCCGTGGTGGACAGGAACTGGGCAGGCAGTGGTACGAAGACGGAAAGATGTTTAAGAAGAAAAACACTTTCACTGACTTCATCGACTGTGCGGAGTTCCTCATTGAAAATAAGTTTACGGATACATCGCACCTCTTTGCATTGGGCGGTTCTGCCGGCGGCCTGCTCATGGGAGCTGTCGTAAATATGCGCCCCGAGCTATGGAAAGGCGTGATTGCAGCAGTGCCTTTCGTGGACGTGGTTACCACCATGCTGGATGAAAGCATTCCGCTGACTACCGGAGAGTTCGACGAATGGGGGAACCCCAAGAACAAGGATTCCTACGATTACATGAAATCCTACTCACCGTACGATAATGTGGAGTCGAAAGTATATCCCAATATGCTGGTTACTACCGGCCTGCACGACTCTCAGGTTCAGTACTTCGAACCGGCCAAATGGGTGGCTAAGTTGCGTGAACTGAAGAAGGGTGATAACCTGCTGCTCATGGAAACCAATATGGAAGCCGGCCATGGCGGCGCCAGCGGAAGGTTTAAAGCACTGAAGGATGTGGCGCTTCAATACGCATTTATGTTCTACCTGCTGGGTATCGATAAATAACTGCTTACTGCATAATAAAAGCGAAGGGCCGCCCGGAAGGGCGGCCCTTGTTTATTGAACCAAAACATTAGATCGGATACAGCCCTCAGGCATGCTTTTGATGATGACTTTCAAAGCCCTTATGCACTTTCCGGAGGCGGAAGCCTACAGAAAGGAGGAAGATGCCCAGTAAGAGGGCGTAAAAACCAAGGTACCAGGCCAGTACTACCACTCCGGCCAGCGGCTGCATGAAAATGAGGATACCGAATGCTACAGACAGTATCCCGGCGAGTATCAGCATCCATTCTCCCGTGATTTCTTTCCGGAGGCGGATGGCCACGATGATTTCCAACAGGCCCGTTACAACAGCCCAGATGGCTACCAGCGTTACGAGGAACACGGCTGTTACCCCTGGCATAAACAGCATGATGCCCCCGGCTACGAGGCCCATGAGGCCGATCAGCAGGAACGTCCACCAGCTTTCATCCTTTTTCATGATCTGGAAACCATGAATAATGGAAAATATGCCATCTACGAGGAAATAGGCGCCCAGGAAGATAACGAGTACAGACAGGGTGAGGGCAGGCCAGAGGAACGCGAGGATGGCGAAAACAACAGCCATTACACCCCGGAAAACTACAAGGCCCCAGTATTTGGAAAGTTCATGGATCATGGTAACAAAATTTGATTGTCATTGATAACAATACATATCCCTAAAATGTTCAATAACCGCACGTTAGAAAGGATGCCGGGGGCATGGACATATGCCCGGGATTTCGTATCTTTGCGGCTTCAAATTATTCAGCCAGGTATGATCAGTGTTAAAAACGTCACGCTTTCTTTCGGCAAAAGGGTTTTGTTCGATGAAGTGAATATCAACTTTACGAAGGGCAATTGCTATGGAGTGATCGGCGCCAATGGGGCCGGTAAATCCACTTTCCTTAAAATCCTGTCCGGTGAAATTGAGCCGAACAAGGGTTCCGTGGAAATTACCCCGGGCGAGCGCATGTCCGTCCTCAAACAGAACCACTACGAGTTCGATGAGGTAACGGTACTGAACGCAGTACTCATGGGTAACAAAAAGCTCTGGGATATTGCACATGAGCGCGACACGATCTACGCTAAGGAAGATTTCACGGAAGAAGACGGTATGCGTGCAGGTGAACTGGAAGCAGAGTACGGTGAGATGGGTGGCTATACCGCCGAAAGCGATGCCGGTGTGCTGCTGGGCGACCTCGGTGTGAAAGAAGAACTGCACCAGACCCTGATGAAAGACCTGAGCGGTTCCCTCAAAGTACGCGTACTGCTTGCCCAGGCCATCTTCGGTAACCCCGACATCCTGCTGCTTGACGAACCTACGAACCACCTTGACGTTGAAACTATCGGATGGCTCGAGAACTTCCTGGCCGATTATGAAAACATCGTGATCGTGGTGAGCCACGACCGTCACTTCCTCGACGCCGTATGTACACACGTGGCCGACGTAGACCGCGCCAAGATCAAGATCTTCACCGGTAACTACTCCTTCTGGTACGAATCCAGCCAGCTGATCGCCCGCCAGGTTTCCGATAAGAACAAGAAAATGGAAGACAAGCGTAAAGACCTCCTGGACTTTATCGCCCGTTTCTCCGCCAACGCATCCAAATCCAAACAGGCTACTTCCCGTAAGAAAGCCCTCGATAAACTGGTGATTGAAGACATCGAGCCTTCCAGCCGTAAATACCCTGGTATCATCTTCAAGCAACTGCGCGAAGTAGGTAACCAGATCCTGAACGTGGAGAAACTCGAGAAAACCATTGATGGCCGCAAGATCTTCAGCGATGTAACTTTCTCTGTGAATAAAGGCGATAAGATCGCTTTCCTTTCCAAAGATCACCTCGCACTCAGCACCTTTTTCGATATCATCAACGGTGATCAGCAGGCAGACAGTGGTAAGCTCGAATGGGGTACCACCGTTACCAAAGCGTATCTGCCCGATGATAACGCCGCTTTCTTCAATAGTGATTATAACCTGCTCGACTGGCTCCGCCAGTACGTGCCTACCCACGTAACCGATGTGGATGAGCCTTTCCTCCGTGGTTTCCTCGGCAGAATGCTCTTCTCCGGTGATGAGATCATGAAGAAAACCTCCGTGCTCTCTGGTGGTGAAAAAGTACGTTGCATGGTGAGCCGTATGATGCTCCAGGATCCCAACGTTGTGATCCTCGATGAACCTACCAACCACCTCGACCTCGAATCCATCCAGTCTTTCAACGAAAGCATGAAGGATTTCAAAGGTATCGTACTGTTTACCACGCATGACCATACGTTCATGCAATCCGTAGCCACCCGTATCATCGAGATCACGCCTGCAGGCATTATTGACCGCCTCAGCACGTTCGATGAATACCTGGCCGATGAGCGCGTGAGAAACCTCCGTGCCGAAATGTACGGTGAGCCTGTAAGCGCATAAGCAAAAGCAAGACTTACTTTACTGAAAATAAAAAGAGCGGATATTATCCGCTCTTTTTTATGGGTTACTTTTTTGGGTATTAGCTCTCTGCTACTCAGAGATATTCTTCGATTACTTTCATTTTGTGTTTGTCGAGCGGCTTTGTGATATATGCCATCAGCTCCGGCGTTCTCTCCACTTTCTCCATATCCTGGATGTTCATGGAAGAGGAACACATGATAATGGGCACATCCTGGGTTAATTTGCTTTTCAGCTTCCGGAAGGCCTCTATGAAATCCCACCCGTTCATCCTTTGCATATTCATATCGAGTATGATCAGGCAGGGGAGGTGGCGTGCCGCAAAATCATTCAGATCCTCAATGGCGTCTTCCGCTGAAAGAAAGGAATTCACCCTTACATCCCACCCCTGCAAACCAAACATCTTCTTCACAATAAAGTGGAAAATCTCATCATCGTCGATTACATAAACTACTTTATTCTGTGCCATGTCAATAATATTATCGAATTGCTTCATATAATTTCGTTTACTGTCTGCAATTCCCATTTCCGTTAGCATAGGTACTCATCAAATAGGGCCACACAAGCCGGGTTTCATCAAAAGCCGTTACGTAATTTCACCGCAAAGAAAGTTAATTTATTTTTAATATTAATGTTTTTTAACCTTCAATAACCAATCTTTAACAAAGGGATGAAAAAAGAAAGGGTATGACCGGAGTCATACCCTTTTTACTATGAATGTTGGATTGTATATCCTGATAAATTAGAACAGCCCGCCTTTTTTCAGGTTCACTTTGCCATTTCCGATACGGAAGCCGTCCTGGTAAATTTCCACGCTGTAATCGCCTGGTTTGAAGTCAGAATTCTGTTTCCAGTCCATGCTCACGGGAGTAATACCGCCAGACTGGTAAGAAATAGTTTTCTTAACGGTGTAGAGCTTTTCGGTACCGTCTTCTAAAGTGAAGCGGCCGCTGCCCAGTGCTTCTACTGCGAGGGGGGAACCATCGGGTGCTGTGATGGCCACGTAGATTTCCTTGTCGCCGGTGGTAGCGATACGGTTATCGAGGTCGAAAGACACACGCATCATATCGGCACGTTTGGCTTTGGTGGTCACTTCTTCCTTACCATTCTTACGCAGGTTAATGGGCGACAGTTTGATATTGGAAGCATGCAGTACGGATCCGAGATCTACGCGTTTACCGAGGCTGTCTTTTACAGTGGTTACAGAATCACGCTCTTTGCGGGCGTAATCACGTTCACCGGCCAATACGATCTTTTCTCCTTCGAGGCGCTCGATCGTTTGCACATAACCTTCGGTTTTAGACTTCAGCTCTTCGATAAGCCTGCGGGCTTCCGCCAGCTGTGCAGAAGTTGCGTTCTTGTTGCTGAGGATGCCGGTAATACGGCCTTTCATATCCGCAATTTCTTTATCCTTACTCTTCACCAGGCTGTCCATCCGGCTGTTCTGGGAGATCAGATCGTCCAGACGTGCAGAGGCAGCTTCATATTCGGATTGAATCTGATTCCGGGATTCCGTCAGTGTATCGAGTTGATTTTCTTTAGTGGCAATCTCCCGGCTGGTCTGGCTCTTGTCATAATACATGTAACCCCAGGTACCCACGAGGGCTGCGATGAGGATGCCATATATCAGGCCGTTCTTACTGCTTTTCGGTTTTTCAGGCCCGGGATTGGGCGTACCAGCGTTAAAGGTGTTTTCCGCCATAATGATTGATGTTTTGTTAAGTTGATTGTTAGTTATATGGGTAAAATTTTTCCCTCGAAATTGAAACGTTAAAATTTAACTAAATTACACGCTTTAAAATTGCAGGCTTTGTTATATACCGTTGCGCTCGACCAGTTATTATTGCTGGATATTGAAACCACTCCGCTAACATCTTCGTTGGATCAGCTTCCGGCCGAATTGCAGGCGCTCTGGCTGGAGAAGAATGCAAAAACTTTGCCAGATTCTGAAGATCCTGCGGGAGACTACTTCGAAAAAGCAGGGCTCACCGCCGAGTTCGGCAAAATCGTCTGCATCTCTGCCGGCTTCTTTTTTACGGAAAACGGTCAGTATCAATTACGTATAAAATCTTTTTATGGAGACGATGAGAAGGAGCTGCTGGCCGGCTTCCTCGACACGGTTGCAAGATTTTACCAAAAAATCCAACGTTTTCAGTTCGCCGGTCATAACATCCGAGAGTTTGATATTCCCTATATTTGCCGCCGCGCAATGATTAATGGCCTCCTGCTTCCGGCTCCCCTCCAGCTGCACCAGTATAAACCCTGGGAACAGCCCCTCCTGGATACCCTCCAGTTATGGCGGTTCGGGGATTTCCGGAACTACACCTCCCTTAAACTGCTCGCCGCCGTACTGGGCATTCCCACTCCTAAAGACGATATCGACGGCAGCCAGGTAGGGAAAGTGTACTGGGAAGAAAAGGATCTCCGCCGCATCGTGGAATATTGTCAGAAAGATGTACTCACCGTGGGCCAGCTCCTCCTCCGCTTTAAGGGCCTCCCGCTCATGGAAAAGGATGGTGTGGAAGTAGTGGCTTAACTGAATTGAAAAGAAAGGGTTATGGATTATCAGGATATTATTAAAGAGTGGAAAAGCAATAAGTTCAAGCCGCTGTACTGGCTCGAAGGGGAAGAGGATTTCTTTATAGACCAGGTGGTGAACTACGCGGAGCACAACCTGCTTTCCGAAGCCGATAAAGGCTTCAACCTCACCGTTCTCTACGGGAAAGATACCGATTGGGCCACCATCATCAACGCCTGCCGCCGATATCCCATGTTCGCCGAGCGCCAGGTAGTGATCCTCAAAGAGGCCCAGGCCATGCGCGACCTCCTGAAAATAGAACCCTATATCGATAAACCCCTCGAATCCACCATCTTCGTAGTAGCCCACAAACAGGGTAAGCTCGACGGCCGCTCCAAAATGGCCAAGCTCGTTAAAGAGCGCGGGGTAATGCTCTCTACCAAAAAACTATACGATAACCAGATACCCCAGTGGGCGGAAGCATACGTCCGTTCCCAGGGCCTTGCCATTTCAGAAAAGGCCTGCATTATGCTGGCAGATCATATCGGGAACGATCTCAGCCGCATCGCCAACGAGATCGAAAAGCTCATGGTTAACCTCCCCGAAGGCAAAAAGATCGATGAAGCCGATATCGAAAAGTATGTAGGCATCAGCAAAGAATACAATGTATTTGAACTGCAGAACGCTGTTGGCCAGCAGGATATGGGCAAAGCCATGCGTATTATCCACTACTTCGCCGCCAATCCCAAAGCAGCGCCCATACAGGTAGTGATCCCTTCCTTATACGGTTACTTTTCCAAGATCAATCTCCTCTTCGGCGCCAAAGGCGGAGAAAAGGAAATGGCCGCCGCATTGGGTGTGCATCCCTTTTTCCTGAAAGATTATACTGCCGCCGCCCGCAAATTCGGGCCGGATGGTACGGAACGTGCCATTCTCCTGCTCGCGCAATACAATCTGCGCAGCATCGGTATCGGAGACAGTGGTAATGAAGATGGTGAATTGATGAAGGAGCTGGTATACAGGATATTAAGGCCTTGAGGCGATGGCCCGGGCCTGCTCCACGTCGTTTTTCATCTGAACGATGAGCGCTTCCACATTGTCAAACTTCCGGTCTGACCGGATGAATGCCAGAAAATCGACCCGGATGGGCGATCCATATATTTCCCTGTCAAAATCCAGGATAAACACTTCTATACGCAGCTCCGTACCGTTGAAGGTAGGGCGGGTGCCGATGTTGAGCGCGCCTTTATGCAGGTGCCCGTCTCCCGTATCAACGGTAACGGCGTACACACCCTGTGCGGGAATCAGCTTCCGGTAATCGTTCAGCTGGATGTTGGCGGTAGGGAAGCCCAGCTGGCGGCCCATTTTATCGCCATGTACCACCACTCCGTTCAGGAAGTAAGGATATCCGAGCAGCTCACTGGCCAGCGCCACATCGCCTTCCTGCAGACTTTTACGGATACGGGTAGAACTCACAGCCGCATCGTGGATCACCTGTTGAGGGATCTCCAGCAGCTGAAAACCATATTTCTCCTGCTCCGCTTCCAGCAGCTCCAGTCCACCTTCCCGGTTGTGGCCAAATCGGTGATCGTACCCGATAATGATAGTGTGGGGACGGAAAGTACTGATGAGGAAATCTTCGAGGTAAGCCGTGGCAGAGAGTTCTGAGAACTCCCGGGTAAAAGGTACCACTACGAGGTGATGGATGCCCCAATGGGCCAGGAGGGAGATCTTTTCTTCGAGGGTAGTGAGCAGCAGGACGGATTTGTCGCCCGCCAGTACTTCCCTCGGATGGGGATCGAAAGTAATAATAACCGTTTCTCCGTTGCAGGCAGCCGCAGCCTCCTGCAATTGCTGCAGAATGTGCTGGTGGCCGGTATGGACACCGTCGAAAGTACCGATCGTGATGACGGCGTTCCGGAATGCGGGTAAATTATTTAATTGGCTGTGGACCTGCATGGTTAAACGATCATATTTGCAAAAACGCCGTGCAAATCTAAATGTTTTGACGGGATTACAATACTTTTGCATCTTAATCGCAAACAAAGCACTACCGTGGACCAGAACCTTTACGCCAAAAGAGGCGTTTCCGCCGGCAAGGAGGATGTGCACAACGCCATCCGCAATATCGACAAGGGATTATTCCCCCAGGCCTTCTGTAAGATCATCCCCGACCTGCTGGGGGGCGATCCTGAGTGGTGCAATATCATGCATGCAGACGGGGCGGGCACCAAATCCTCCCTCGCTTACGCTTACTGGAAAGAAACGGGCGACCTCAGCGTTTGGCGCGGCATAGCGCAGGACGCGATTATCATGAATACGGATGATCTCCTCTGCGTGGGTGCTACGGACAATATCCTCCTGTCATCCACCATCGGCCGCAATAAAAACCTCATCCCCGGCGAAGTGATCGCTGCTATCATCAACGGTACCGAAGAAATCCTCGAAGAGCTTCGCTCTTACGGCATGGGCATCTACAGCACCGGTGGCGAAACTGCGGATGTGGGCGACCTGGTACGTACCATCATTGTAGACTCTACCGTTACCGCGCGCATGAAACGTGCTGATGTGATCTCGAACGACCGTATCCAGGCCGGAGATGTAGTAGTAGGTCTCGCCTCTTCGGGCCAGGCTTCCTATGAACGCGAGTACAATGGCGGTATGGGTTCCAACGGACTTACTTCCGCACGTCACGATGTTTTTAATAAAACAGTAGCCTCCAAATACCCTGAATCCTTCGACCCCGCTATTCCGCAGGAACTGGTGTTTTCCGGGAAAAAGGCATTGACGGATATGGTGGATGTTCCCGGTGTCGGACAAATCACTGCCGGTAAACTGGTACTGTCTCCCACACGTACCTATGCGCCGGTGATCCGCCACATCCTCGAACAGTTCCGCCCGCAGATCCATGGAATGGTACATTGCAGCGGTGGTGCGCAAACGAAAGTGCTGCACTTCATCGAAAAACTGCATGTAGTGAAAGATAACCTGTTCCCCGTTCCTCCGCTGTTCCAGCTCATCCGTGAGCAGTCTGGCACCGAATGGAGAGAGATGTACCAGGTGTTCAACATGGGCCACCGTATGGAGCTGTATGTGCCTGCTGAGATCGCGGAAGACATTATCCGCATCAGCCAGACTTACAACATCGAAGCGAAGATCGTAGGAAGGGTGGAAGCAAGCCCGGAGAAAAAAGTAACCGTGAAAAGCGAGTACGGTACTTTCGAATACAAATAATCAGATTGAAGTATAACGAAAAGCCGGCGGTCCGTTTGGGCCGCCGGCTTTTTGCATATATGGGTTTATAGCGTTACTTCCGGCAATATGAACCGGATGTTCACAGTATCGTAAGAAGGGAGGTTTCTTCCTCCGGTAATTGATCCTTTCCATGGAGGCATCGCGTGCACGATGCGGAGTGCTTCCGCTTCCAGTCCGCCACCCAGTTCAGACCCAGTGGTATGTATGTTCGTCATCACCTTTCGGCTGCTGAATATGAATGCTACGCGGACAGTTCCTGAAATCCCGTTATCCTTTGCCTGAGCCGGATAGCGCAGGTTGTCAGTTATGAATTGTTGTAAAGCAGTTTCTCCACCCGGGAAGTGAGCCGGTTGTTCGGTATATCGGAAAATACTTCCCTGCGGTACTTCGTCGGCAACAACTGTTCCTTTCAAAAGATCGAAGCGGAAAAACAATTTAATGTAGGCATGTACAGCCCGCCCCCCTGCCAATGCGGGCCTCCAGTCCGGCATGATACCCGCCAGCCGGAGTGCCTCTTTATCCATGCCATATCCGGGGTTCGTGCCAGTGATTTCCGGATTTGAAACGGAGCCATCAGATTTAACGATAAAACGGATGGCAACTGTACCCTGTTTACTTTGTTCAATTGCTTCGCGGGGATATTGGGAATGCTGGCGGAAGTAGAGATTGAGGGAGTCGATACCGGGTTTGAACCAGGGGTTTTGTGAAGCTATAATGGTGAATACTTCTACCTGAGGTGGCTTAGGTAATGTATCCGTCTGGAATAGCGTGCAGAAAAGAGCTGCTAAGTACATATCAAATTGGATTGTTGCCGTGAAAGTAGTGCTTTAGCCCGTTATTCCATCGAGAAGCGGACTGGCAATTGATAAAGCGTTTTTTCCGATTGCCCGTTTTGCGCTCCGGGTATCCATCTAGGCATTAATCTCATCACGCGCAGCGCTTCTTCTTCCAGTCCATAACCGATGGGTTTGTTCAGTACTTTGTAATCTTCCGTTTGTCCGCTTTCCGTTACTGTGAATTGAACAAACACGGTCCCTGATTTTTTATGGGCTACCGCTTCTGCCGGGTATTCCATATGCTGCCGGAGAAAGGCGCGCAATGAATCTTCGCCGCCGGGGAATTGCGGCTGGGGAGGGAAGCAGCAGATGATATTATCAGTGGGCAAGACGGGAAGCTCTACAAGTTCCGGGCCTTCCACATTCACGAGTGAGTCTTCCAATGGCTGGTCTAATTTCCATACGAACGGACTATGTGAGCCAACGGGATACAGCACCCTGACGCTGCGGTTGATAGCGGGGTAAACAGCCTCCGGCAGCCGGGGTGCGTCGTACGCAATAGGCGCATATTCCCTTGAAACGGTATTCCTCAATTGTAATTGGATAAAGGATGCTGAATTACTTCGCAGCAAACAGGAGGAGATGATGAGCATGCAGGCAATAGGGAGGTACCGGTACATCATAACGGGCGTACTTTAAAAAAAGATGCTGCTGTTCAGGATTTCCATAATGTCACAAAAGCACCCTGTAAGGCAAAATGTAGCAAGGTACATCCGTAGTTTAAGTAAACCAGCGAATCGGCTAACCCGCAGATAGCCCGTAGTTATCCCGTAGATAAGCCGCCTCTATATAGGGGCGGCTTATCTACGGGATATGGGCGGCTTAAAGGCGGCTTAAGGGCGGCTTATCTGTTATTTAAACAGGGCTTTATGCTGGAGGAAGGTCGGCGTAACGGTACTGCTTCCCGAGAGGGGGTACGAGGCATAAAAAAAGCGCCGCATTACTGCGGCGCCGGGGAATATTGTTATCGGAATGATTAGCATTCCTTGTTTTTGCCGGGCCAGTAAGATGGCTCAACGGGCCAGAAAGAAGTCGTTTTTTCACTTTCCTGCTCCTGCAGTGTATAGCGGATGGGAATGTTGAACAGTACATCCACTTTTCTGCCATTCTGAACACCGGGCTTCCATTTAGGCATTTCACGTACAACACGGATAGATTCTTCTTCAAGGCCGGAGCCTACTTTGTCACCAATGGTTTTTACTTCATCGATACTGCCATCTGCGCGGATAATGAATGTTACGAAGATGGTGCCGGAAACGCCATTTTTAACTGCATTTTCAGGGTATTTGATGCTTTCTGACAAGTATTTGTTCATGGCGGTAGTTCCACCCGCGAAGGTTGGGGGCTGTTCCACCTCCGTGAATATTTCGTTGCGGGGCGCGTTCAGGACCTGCTTTTCCTGTGCGGTAATGTTGGCTTCATCTTTTTGTACACAGGATACTGCGAAGAGAAGTCCTGCTGCAAGGGGGAGCGCCATCAGTTTACGGGCGGCGGCATAACGTGGGCGGGTGTTGCGGGTGAGCATCATGATTCTGCGTTTTACGGGAGGTTGGGAAAAATGGTGAATGAATAAATGGGCGGAAGGAGCGTGCAATGCCTGGCGCAGGAGGTTTTCAGCATATTCGGCCTGCTGGCCGTTACCGGCGGGAGCCTCATCTGCTTCGAACTCATGTACTACCGACAGTTCCTTTTTTACAAAATGAAAGAACGGGTTGGCCCAGCAGAGTGCGGTTACCAGTTCCATAAAAATGGTATCCCAGCTATGGCCTTTGCGTACATGCACCTGCTCGTGCTGGAGCATATGCCTGCTTTCCGGGGAAAGCTGCTCGGTACCGGGGTTCCAGAAAATGAAACGGAAAAAACTGAAGGGCGAGGGTACGGAAGGGTGGAGGATGAGCCGGTAGTTTGGCCCTTCCTGGATGCGGCCCCCGCGGATGAGGCGGCGCAGCTGCCAGATAGCGTACCCGAAACGAACGAGCAGCAGGATAGCGATGAATGCATATCCGGTGCAGGCCCATTGTAAAGTACTGAAACCTGATTGCTGCGCATGGTTGCCGACATCAAAGGCAGCGGCGGAATAACTGAAAAGCGCCGCAGAATCAGGTGTGCCTCCCGGCAGGGGGATGCGCAGCAGTGGTAATATTAGACTGGCGCCGGTGAGGCCCAGCAGGTATACCCTGTTCCAGCGGTGCTGGCGCTGGTTACGGAGCGCCAGGCAGTAATAGGCGAAAAGTATGCCCGAGCATACGGCCGCTTTCAGGAGATAGAGGAGGATCGGGCTCATGATTCCTTGTTTTTGGATTTGCGGATTTCCTCCAGCAGGTGCTCGAGGTCGTTAACGGACATGTCTTTTTCCTTTACGAAGAACGAAACCAGGTTGGAGAACGAGCCGTCGAAATAGCCTTTTACGAGGTTTTTTACGGTGCGGCTGCTGTATTCATCCTTTGTAATCAGCGCGTGGTACTGGTGGCTTTTGCCAAAGGCTTTGTAGTCTACAAATCCTTTATCGACCAGGATCTTCACGAGTGTTGAAACGGTGTTGTAGTGCGGCTGCGGCTCCGGCAGTACGGCAATAATGTCTTTCACGAAAGAGGGGCCCAGTGCCCAGAGGGCCTGCATGATCTGTTCTTCCGCTTTTGTCAGTGTTTTCATTGTTTCGCTGTTTTATTTGGCGGGGGTGCTCTGTCTAAGTATTTTGGTTGTTCTCCTGCCCCGCCCGCATTGTTGTATTATTTGCCTGTTATGTCCCTGATGGCTGATGTGGTCCTCGTTTGGTCGTTCGAATCCCGGTGCTTTGTGTATGCTTTTACGAATGTAGAACTATTTTCTTAGTTTACAAACTAAATTTATAGTTAATAAGGGATGTGGGTCATTGACAAGGATTTAATTATTTTTGGATTTTAAAACAGGAAATTAATGGCCGATCAACCGATAGTACAGCTGACGAATGCGAATATTTACCAGGGGAGTTCTCTGATCCTGTCCGATGTGAACATTTCGATCAACAAGGGAGAATTTGTTTATCTGATCGGAAAAACGGGCACGGGGAAGTCGAGCCTGCTCAAGACGTTGTATGGCGATTTGCCGTTGCGGGAGGGGAGTGGCCAGGTGGCGGGATTTGATCTGACGAAGATGGACTGGAAGAAGGTGCCTTACCTCCGCCGGAACCTGGGGGTGGTGTTTCAGGACTTTCAGTTGCTGACAGACCGTACGGTGTATGAGAATCTGAAGTTTGCGCTGAAGGCTACGGGCTGGGCGGACCAGAAGCAGATAGAGGATAAGATAGCGGATGTGCTGGAGAAGGTGGGACTGGCGACGAAGGGTTTTAAGATGCCATATGAGTTATCGGGCGGGGAGCAGCAAAGGGTGGATATTGCCCGGGCGTTGCTGAACGGGCCGAAGCTGATTCTGGCGGATGAGCCTACCGGTAACCTGGATCCTGAAACTTCTGACGGGATCATGCAGTTGCTGTTCCGCATCTGCCGGGAAGACGGTACCACGATTGTAATGGCCACGCATGATTATATTGTGTTGCAGAAGTTCCCGTCGCGGGTACTGCGTACGGAAAACGGTCAGGTGACAGACAATGCAGCAGTAAATTTTGTATAGATAATGCATTGGTTTACAGTAAAGGTGTTCCTAATAATTCTATTTGGAACTTGCCATTTTACTTCTTACCTTTGCACCGGAAAAATAGCGAGTAATAATTTATTTTATCAAAGATGTCTTACTTAACTTTAGAAAAGAAAGCAAATATTTTCAAGGAATTCGGTGGTAGCGAAAAGAACACCGGCTCTGTGGAAGCGCAAATTGCCCTTGTCACTGAGCGTATCAACAGCATTTCCGCTCACCTGAAGCAAAATAAAAAAGACTTCTCCACACACCGCGGCCTGATGAAGATGGTAGGTCAGAGAAAGCGTTTGCTCTCTTACCTGTCCAAAACCAACCTCGGCGGCTACCGCGCCCTCATTGAGAAGTTAGGTATCAGAAAATAATCCGAATTTATTGATAGCGCTATTCCCAACTATTCTGGTTGGGAATAGTTTTTTTGTATGTGTACCTTATTAATCCTCACACAAGTATGAATCTCACACCTACTTCGGTTAAATTTGATATAGGCGGAGGTCGCGAAGTGACGATCGAGACCGGCAAGATGGCCCGCCAGGCCGATGGAGCCGTGACCGTTCGCTGCGGAGACTGTATTCTGCTGGCTACGGTGGTGGCCAATAAAGAACCCAAAGCCGGGCAATCTTTCTTTCCCCTCACCGTAGACTATCAGGAGAAATTTGCATCTGCAGGTCGTATCCCCGGTTCCTTCTTCAAACGTGAAGGCAAGCTGAGCGATTCTGAAGTGCTTGTTTCCCGACTGATCGACCGCGCCCTGCGCCCCCTGTTCCCCGATGACTACCTGTGCGATGTTCAGGTACTGGTAACCCTCATTTCTTCTGATAAAGAAGTAATGCCCGACGCCCTCGCCGCACTGGCAGCGTCTGCAGCCCTCGCCGTTTCCGACGTTCCCATCCAGGAGATCATCTCCGAAGTGCGTATCGCCCGTGTAAAAGGTGAATTCATCATCAACCCCTCCCGTACACAGCTCGCTGAAGCCGATATGGACTTCATCGTTGCCGCTACGGAGAAAAATATCATGATGGTGGAAGGCGAATCCAAAGAGTGTCAGGAAGAAGACCTTGTTAAGGCCATCGAACTCGCTCACGACGCCATCCGCATTCAGGTAAAAGCACAGGAAGAACTCCGCGGCCTTATCGGTAACCCCGCCAAGCGCACCTTCAACCTGCCTTACGCCAACGAAGAACTGAAAGCGAAGATCGATGCTTTTGCCTCCGGTAAAATCCTCGAAGTTTCTAAATCTGCCCTCGGTAAACACGAACGCAGCGAAGCTTTCAGCAAAATCGAAGAAGAACTGAAAGAGCACCTCGGCGAACTCCCTGAAGAAGACGCCCCGCTCGTAGGTAAATACTTCCACAAACTGGAAAAAGAAGTGGTGCGTAACATGATCCTCGATCAGTCCATCCGTCTCGACGGCCGTGTTCTCGATCAGGTGCGCCCCCTCGCCATGGAAGTAGACCTGCTGCCCAGCCCCCACGGCTCCGCTCTGTTCACCCGCGGCGAAACACAATCCCTCACCACAGTTACCCTCGGTACGCCCGATGATGAACTGCTGGTAGAATCCGCCGCAGTTTCCAACTACGTTAAATTCATCCTCCACTACAACTTCCCTCCCTTCTCTACCGGAGAAGTGAAAATGATGCGCGGCCCCGGCCGTCGCGAAGTGGGCCACGGTAACCTGGCAATGAGATCCCTCCGGATCATGATGCCCGGCAGCGACTACGCTTACACCGTGCGTGTAGTTTCCGATATCCTCGAATCCAACGGTTCCTCTTCCATGGCTACCGTTTGCGCAGGTTCCCTCGCCCTCATGGACGCTGGTGTTCCCCTGCCCAAACACGTATCCGGTATCGCAATGGGACTCATCTCCCGCGCTTCCGATGGCAAATGGGCCGTACTGAGCGACATCCTCGGCGACGAAGATCACCTCGGTGATATGGACTTCAAAGTAACCGGTACCCGCGATGGTATCTGCGGTGTGCAGATGGACATTAAGGTAGACGGCCTCAGCATGGATGTTATGCGCGCTGCGCTTGCACAAGCCCGCCAGGGCCGCCTGCACATCCTCGATGGTATGTACAATACCCTCGGCGCTGCACGTCCTGAACCCAAACCGCATGCTCCCCGTATGGAGAAACTGATCATCGACCGCGAATTCATCGGTGCCGTTATCGGACCCGGCGGTAAAGTGATTCAGGAAATCCAACGCGAAACCGGCACTACCATCAATATCGAAGAAGTAAACCAGCATGGTGAAGTATCCATATTCGCTACGCAGAAAGAAAACCTCGATAAAGCAGTTGCATGGGTGAAAGGCATCGTTTCCCAACCTGAAGTAGGTGAAGAATACGAATCCGTTGTGAAAAGCGTAATGCCTTACGGCGCATTCGTTGAATTCCTCCCCGGCAAACAAGGCCTGCTCCATATCTCTGAAGTTTCCTGGAAACGTCTCGAGACCATGGACGGTGTGCTGAGCGAAGGCGATAAAGTGAAAGTGAAACTGGTTGGCACCGATCCTAAAACCGGTAAGTTCAAACTGAGCCGCCGTGTACTCATGCCGAAACCCGAAGGTTATGTAGAACGCCCCGAACGTGAAGAACGTGGCGATCGTGGTGACCGCGGAGATCGTCGTGATCGTGGTGGTGACCGTGGAGACCGCCGTGGCGGTGGAGACCGTGGCGATCGTCGTGATCGTGGCGACCGTCCCGACCGTGGTGATCGTGGAGACCGTAATGATCGCGGTCCCCGTCCTTCCCAGTCAGAACAGAACGAAGGTCCTGAACTGGGCCCCGTTTTCGACGAACAATAATCGTGTGAATAGCTTACATTGAAAAAGCCCCCGGTGTATAACCAGGGGCTTTTTCAATTATATGAGGCAGGGTTTGCCAGCTGCATTTAGCGCCCTGCGTTATACACCTGTTCAATGAACACCTCGCTCTCGCGCCACAGTATTTTACCCTTCTCCAGCTTAAAGATCCGGAACGATTTACCGTTTACGTCCTCATAATCCAGTTTGTAAAGCTTCACCCGTTTGTTGGTAGAACGGTCTACCACCTGCACCTTGCCGGCTTCCAGCAGGTCAGGGATGATCTCGTCGATGTAAGGGAGAATAATACCCTCATTATCGTTCCAGAATAGCGTGATCTTATCGGTGCTGTAACTAAGGGGATTGGCTTTGCTCGCCGTCCAGAACTTGCTGGCAAGGCTATAATGGCGCTGCACTTCTTCAGGACTCAGCGGGCTGAACTGGATATTGCGGAACACGGTTTTATTGTAAGCTTTCTGCACCAGGAGCGTGTCCAGATTCTTAAAATAATCCTCAATGTCAAGCTTGTCGATAATAAGTACGGCATTGGGCACCTGGTAGAAAACGGAGTCTTTTTTCTCGTATTCGTGCGGGATGATGGCAGACTGTGCAGATGCATGGAAAACACCGCCCAGCAGGGCTGCGAAGATGATGAGCTTTTTCATAGGATAAGGTTATATTTAATAAATATCAAATATAAATACAGCATGGGACATGACCAAGGAAATTTGGGTTACCCGGAGGAAAAATGTCGTTATCTTGCGGCCATGTCTTATATCGCGATTACGATACCCGCACCACAGGAGCTGCGGGATGTGTTAGTGGCTCAGTTGAGCGACATGGGTTACGAAGGTTTTGAAGAGCGGCCGGAAGAACTGGTGGCTTATATCCCCGAAGCAGATTTTGAAGAAAACAATCTGGCCGGCCTTGCAGGCTCTCACGGATTAGGGTATACGAAGGAGAAGATAGAGCAAACGAACTGGAATGCGGTGTGGGAAAGCAGTTTTGAGCCGGTGCTGATAGGGAACTTCTGCGGAATCCGGGCTGGTTTCCATGCTCCCATGGGAGATGTGGTGAAACACGAGATTATAATTACCCCAAAGATGTCGTTCGGAACGGGGCATCACGCCACCACCTGGTCGATGGTTTGGCTCATGAAGGAATTGGATTTCAAAGGGAAGAAAGTCTTTGATTTCGGGTCGGGAACAGGCATTCTGGCGATTCTGGCAGACAGGTTGGGGGCGGCAGAAACGCGGGGCATCGATATTGATGCCTGGGCTGTGGAGAATGCAGAAGAAAATGCAGGAGCTAATGGCGCAAAAAACGTGCAGTTTGCACAGTCAGATACCCTGGAAGGAGAGGAGGGCAGTGCTTATGATGTACTCCTTGCTAACATCAACCGTAACATATTATTAGCGAATATGGGGAGCATGAAAAGAATGCTCAAAAACGATGGTATTTTGATTTTGAGTGGTATATTGCAAGAAGACGAACCTGCAATTGTAAAGGCTGCCCTTGCAGAGGGGCTGCGTCCCGCGGAGCGGGCAGAGAGGATGCACTGGCTTGCGCTATCATTCATAGCTGGCTAATGTGGAAAAAATTACATATTTTAATTACTGATTTCAGAGTAATTAACTTATCATTGCAGTGAGATTTACATTCATTTTAACACATTAATTGCTAACTTAGCATTTCTAACTTATTGTGATGACAGAATTATTGCTAATACTCGGTGCCTATCTGATTGGCTCTTTTGCAACTGCCGTGTGGGTAAGCAAGGGAGTTTTCGGTATCGACATCCGCGAGCACGGTTCTGGTAACGCCGGCGCCACCAACACTTTCCGGGTACTCGGTCCTAAAGCCGGTACATTCGTGATGCTGGTGGATATGCTGAAAGGCGTACTGGCTGTCAGACTTGCCTATTTGATCCCTGCTTACGATTCCCTCGAACAAATGATCAACCTTCAGGTGGGCCTTGGCCTGGCTGCTGTGGTTGGCCACATCTTCCCCATCTGGGCGGGCTTCCGCGGGGGTAAAGGTATTGCCACCCTCTTCGGGATGGTACTTGCCATTCAGCCGCTCGTAGCCCTTTGCTGCGTAGGCGTATTCCTTATGATCCTGTTCCTTACCCGTTACGTATCGCTAAGCTCCATCCTTGCCAGCATCGCGTTTCCGGTACTGATCCTCTTCATCTTCCGCGAACAGGAAATCTACTACCGCATCTTCGCCATCGCCGTGGCAGTAATGGTTGTTTTAACACACCAGAAAAACATTGTACGGCTGATCAGTGGTAACGAATCCAAGGTTCCTCTCTTCAAGAACAGAAAAAACAAGCACGGGAACGATCTCTAGATCCCTGTTTCTGTAAATCCGGCACAACGATTGTACTCTTTAAGGAAAGTGGTAATTTCGCCGCAACAACCGTTCGCACGAACGTGTTATTATAATGCGCAGCGATTGTATCCTTTCTACTAAACTATTACACCCGATGAAAAAAATTGCGTTGTTATTGGTTGCCGGAACCGGGCTGATATATGCCTGTTCGAGAGTGCCTATCACAGGCCGGAGCCAGTTAAACCTCATTCCCGAAGCCACCATGCAATCCATGGCCCTCCAGGAATACCGGACCTTCCTTTCCCAGAACAAAGCCGTTGCAACCACTACCAGCAAGGATGCTGAGATGGTACAACGTGTAGGCGGGCGTATCGCTAAAGCGGTTACCACTTACATGACCCAGAACGGTATGGGCAACGAAGTAGCCAGCTACCAATGGGAGTTCAATCTCGTAAACGATAAACAGGTAAACGCCTGGTGCATGCCCGGCGGTAAGGTAGTGGTATATACCGGCCTGCTGCCCGTTACCCAGAACGAGACCGCACTGGCCTGCGTTATGGGCCACGAAATTGCTCACGCCATTGCCCGCCACGGTAACGAGCGCATGAGCCAGGGACTCGTAGCACAGGGTATTCAGATTGCAGGTGCCGTTGCCCTCAATAAGAACCCCCAGGCGCAGAACATCTTTATGCAGGCGGTAGGTGTTGGCGGTCCCCTCGGACTCATGGCCTATGGCCGTCAGAACGAGCTGGAAGCTGACCACCTCGGCATCATCTTCATGGCTATGGCCGGTTACAACCCGCAGGAGTCCATCAACTTCTGGAGCCGTATGGGCGCTGCCAGTGGCGGACAGAAGCCACCTGAACTGCTGAGCACCCACCCCAGCGATGATAAGCGTATCGAACAGCTGAGGGCTAAAATGCCGGAAGCCATGAAATACTACACTGCACGCTAACACGAAAGCATTTCATATAAAAAAAGCGGCCCCGGTATTACCAGGGCCGCTTTTTTTATTGACAGTTATTTCATGTTTAATCCAGTATCCGTGCGAGGTTCTGCAGCTCATCGTGCTTGTACTGCTCCTTATCGTTCCGGAAGCATTTGGCAGTTTCTTCCAGCAGGAACTGGATGACTCTTGCATTGCTCTGGGGCTTGTAGAAGTCGGGGTTTACCGTTACGTTCACCCGTTTCAGGTAAGTATCCACATCCTGCTGTGTGTAGATCTGCCCCTGTATGGGGTCAATGAAAAAGAGGATGCGATAATCTCCCGGATCGGCCGGCTCGGTAAAATCATAAAAGGTATCGAAATACGCGAGAATAAATTGCCGGGGGATGTTTACTGCGTACACCGGCAGGTCGAGCATGGCACATAGCGCCTGGTATACGATACCGTTCGTCAGCGGGTTACCCTTGCGGGATTCAATCACCTGGTTGAGGAAAAACTGGTTCTTGCGCTGGTAGCTTACTTCTTCCCCTTTAAGTCCGAAATAGTTATAGATCATGCTGTTGAGCACATTGATCTGCTCCAGCGGGGTAAGGTAATTATTGAGTTCGAGCCAGATGTTGCGTTTGATGCGGTCTATTTCGGTATGTACCTGTTGCTCGGTGAGGTCCGGATACTGGTACCTCGCAGCGAGCAGGGCGCCCCGGATCAGCTCCTGTGAGCCGGCAGTATGCCAAACCCTGAAAGCCTCCTGAAGGTCGTGATAATGGACGCGGTGTATCAGCATTTCAATCCTTTCCTGGATGTGTTCATCAACCGTGGTTTCCCACAAATGCTCCAGGTTGGGGATGATCTCTTTTCCATACATGAGGATCTTACTGGCCACGGTGTCAAAAACCTCCTGGTCAGGATCGTCCAGCAGATGGAATAACGCGTTTATTTCCCTTGTTTCGTGCAATGGATTGAGTTAAGGATTCTTGTCTTTAAGTTACGATTTTTTGGCTAGTCCGCTTTCTTTTTGCGGGGCGGTGCTTTCTTCTTCGGCGGGTTGGCTTTCAGCTCTTCAATGATGGCTTTAGCCTCTTCCACAGTGATATCGGCGGCGGTATCGTGTTTCTCTTTAGGTAGTTTATAATTGCGTAAACCTACTTTCAGATAAGGCCCGTAAGGTCCTCTGAGTACCTGGATCTTTTCCTTCTCGAATACCTTGATGGTACGTTCGTCCTTAGCCGTACGTTTCTCCACAATCAGCGGCGCCACTTCTTCCAGCTCCACGGTGTAAGGGTCCATTTCTTTTTTAAGGGAATAGAACTTCTTATCGTGTTGTGCATAAGGGCCGAACCTGCCAATGTTCACAGAAACTTCGGAGTCTTCGAACATACCGAGTACACGGGGGAGGCGGAAGAGGTCCATGGCTTCTTCGAAACTGATGGTCTCGATGCTCTGGGTTTGCTTCAGTTTGGCGAAACGGGGCTTTTCCTCGTCTTCTACCTTGCCGATCTGTACCATGGGTCCAAAACGTCCCATACGGGCGGTAACAGGCTTACCGGAGGCAGGGTCTTCACCGAGGTGGCGCTCACCCTTCACTCTTTCCGCCTTTTCGAGGGTTTCCTCCACATTATGATGAAAGGGGGCGTAGAAGTCCTGCAGCATACTGCTCCATTTCTTCTTACCACCGGCAATTTCATCGAACTCTTCTTCGATACGGGCGGTAAATCCGTAGTCCATTACCCGGTCGAAATATTGTTTGAGGAAGTCGGTCACCAGCATACCGAGGTCGGTAGGGAACAGCTTGGATTTTTCCGCGCCGGTATTTTCCTGGTCGGTGACTTTACTGATCTGATCATTTTTAAGCCAGAGGATGCGGAAATCCCGCTTTACGCCTTCCTTATCGCGCTTCTCCACATATCCGCGTTTCTGGATGGTGGTGATGGTAGGGGCGTAGGTAGACGGGCGGCCGATGCCAAGCTCTTCGAGCTTCTTCACGAGGCTGGCCTCCGTATAGCGGGGGGCAGGGCGGGAGTAGCGCTCGGTGGCTTTCATTTCCTTCAGTTCCAGTACCTGTTTAACGGCCAGTGGCGGCAGTACGCCTTCCTGATCGTCTTCTTCCGCATCTTCATCATCGCGGCTTTCCATATATACTTTGAGGAAGCCGTCGAATTTAAGTACTTCACCGCTGGCAATCAGCTCTTCGTGATTGGTAGAGATATCGATCTTGGCGATGGTTTTCTCCAGTTCGGCATCAGACATCTGGCTGGCGATGGTACGTTTCCAGATGAGTTCGTAGAGGCGCTTGGTATCGGAATCTTCTACCGTGGCGTTCTCCATATAAGTAGGGCGGATGGCTTCGTGGGCCTCCTGCGCGTTTTCGTTCTTATTCTTGTATTTGCGGGATTGATAGTAGCGGTCGCCCCAGTTCTTGTGGATGGCTTTGCTGATATCTTCCATGGCGGTTTCTGACAGGCTAACGGAGTCCGTTCTCATGTAGCTGATTTGCCCGGACTCATAGAGTTTCTGTGCGAGGAGCATCGTTTTGGACACGCTGTATCCCAGCTTGCGGGAGGCTTCCTGCTGGAGGGTGGAAGTGGTGAACGGTGCTGCCGGGGATTTCTTCCCGGGCTTCACGGTCACATCTTTCACGGTATATCCGGCACCCACACACTGGGTAAGGAACTTCTCAGCGTCTTCAGCGGTCTTAAAGCGGGAGGGTCCTTCGGCTTTGAAACCGATAGTGCGGCCCTGGATGTCTTTAGACAGGAACCAGGCTTCCACTTTAAAGCTGCTGACCGTCTCAAACTGGTTGATCTCGCGTTCGCGCTCTACGATGAGGCGGACAGCTACGGATTGTACGCGCCCGGCTGAAAGGGAGTTGCGCATGCTCATCTTACGCCATAAAACGGGCGACAGCTCAAAGCCTACGATCCTGTCCAGGATACGGCGGGCTTGCTGGGCGTTCACCAGGTTCATGTCGAGCAGGCGGGGCGTACGCACTGCTTTTTCAATGGCAGGCTTCGTAATCTCGTGAAATACAATGCGTTTGGTAGAAGATGGATCAAGGCCGAGTACTTCGCAAAGGTGCCAGGATATGGCCTCCCCTTCACGGTCCTCATCCGTTGCCAGCCAAACCTCGTCAGAGTCTTTCACCAGTTTTTTTAATTCCTTGACAACCTTTTCCTTGTCTTCCGGTATTATATACTTTGGCTTGAAATTATTCTGAATGTCGATTCCCATGTCATCTTTCTCCAGGTCACGGATGTGACCAAAGGAAGATTTCACTTCAAAATCCTTTCCTAATATTTTTTCAATGGTTTTCGCCTTTGCCGGGGATTCTACAATCACGAGATTTTTAGCCATGAACGCCTTTTTATTTCTGTAATTACGCCAAATTTGTACAAATATTACAAATCCGAATGGTGCAATTATATAAAAGTAGGTTGATATAAAAAATAGATAAGGTTAAATACTTGATTTATAGCAGTCAACAGACGCCATATTATTATATTATCTCCTTTTCGCCGAAAGACGCTATTATTACATATCCATTTTTAATATTATTAAACCGCCATGGACATTGTCATTATCGGATCCGGAAACATCGCCCACTGCTTTGGTCATTTCATGAAACTCCACGGCCACCCCGTTAAGCAGGTAATCAGCAGAAATAAGGATAATGCCCGTGCATTGGCCGAATCCCTGGGGGCCGAACACTCGGGTGACCTGATGGATATCCACATGGAAGCCGACATCTACCTCCTGGCGGTAGGGGATGATGCCCTCGCTGAGCTGAATAATGACCTGCGCCTTGGCCGCCGCATCGTGGTACATACCGCCGGCGCAGTACCCATGTCTGCCATCAGCAACATCTCCGTCAATACCGGCGTAATATACCCCCTCCAGAGCATCCGGAAGGAGAATAAAAGTTACCCCGAAATCCCCCTGCTGCTGGAAGCCTCTTCCGACGAAGTACAGAAACGCCTGATGGCCCTGGCCCAAAGCATCAGCGGCTCCATTTCGGTAATGGACTCCGCCCAGCGGCTCCAGATGCACCTGGCAGCCGTGTTCTGTAATAATTTCACCAATCACCTCATCGCCCTCGCCAAATTCTATTGTGTGAACGAAGGGCGTGATTTTGGACTGCTGACACCCCTTATCCGGGAAACCTTCCAGCGGCTCGATAAATTCCCCCCGGAGAATGTGCAAACAGGCCCGGCCGTACGTAACGATGAAAAAACCATGGCCCTCCACGAATCCCTGTTGGTGGATTACCCGTCCATGGCCCAGATCTACCCGCTCCTGTCGGAAAGCATTCATCAGTTCCACAAATGATTGGCCGTCTCCCGATTAACAGATATTTTTGCGCACCGGCCCTGAGCCGGGCAACGCAGAAACGACAGCTATGAACGTATTGGAACACTTCTCCCGCATCCGCACTTTTGTATTCGACGTAGACGGCGTGCTGACCGACGGCACCGTCCAGCTCCTGCCCGGTGGTGAACAGAGCCGGAAAATGAGCATACGCGACGGGTACGCCCTGCAGCTGGCGGTGAAGAAGGGCTATCGCCTCGCCATTATTTCCGGCGGAAGGTCGGAAAGCGTGGTCAGCAGGCTTAACGGATTGGGTATCACCGACGTATATACGGGCGTTGCCGATAAGGTAGACCGTCTCGAAACCTATGTACTCATGCATGATCTTAAATGGGATGAAGTCCTCTTTATGGGCGACGATATCCCTGATTACCGTGCCATGCAGCTGGTAGGCCTGCCCGCCTGCCCGGCAGATGCCGCACCTGAGATCAAATCCATCAGCAAGTACATCTCCCCGGTCAACGGCGGCGCAGGCTGTGCCCGCGATGTGATCGAGAAAGTACTGAAGCTGAATGGCGACTGGCAGCTGGACGAAGGCATCAGCGCAAAATAAACCCACTACTCCATATATAAAGCAACATATGACCCTCATAGCAGCTTTTTTCAGGATGATCCGGTACCCAAACCTGATCTACATTGCCCTCACGCAATTGCTGTTGCAGTTTTGCGTAGTGGCCCCCGTGCTGCAGAAAAGCGGGCTGGAGCCTTCGCTTTCCTGGCCGCATTTCGTGCTGCTGTGCATCTCCACCCTCATGGTGGCAGCAGGCGGCTATATCATTAACGATTACTTCGATATCAATATCGACCTGGTCAATAAGCCAGAGAAAATGGTGGTGGAAAAGATCATCAACCGCCGCTGGGCCATGGCCTGGCATACCATGCTTAATATGGCCGGCGTCTCCATCGGTTTCCTCGTGGCCTTTAAGATCGGGCAGTTTTACCTGGGCTTCATTCAGGTGATCTGCACCATGCTCCTCTGGTTTTACTCCACCTCCTTCAAGCGCCAGGTGATCATCGGTAACTTCGTGATTTCCCTGCTGACGGCAGTGAGCGTTGTGGTGGTAGGGTTTTATGAGAAGCAGATCTATGAAAGCTTCGAAGCCATTCTTTCCCCCGCAGGCCGTAAGCTCATACAGATCATCGGTATTTACGCCCTTTTCGCCTTCCTGCTTTCCATGATCCGGGAGATCGTGAAGGATATGGAAGACATGATCGGGGATAGTAAAGACGGCTGCCGCACCCTGCCCATTGTTTGGGGCGTGAAGAAAACGAAGAACTTCACGATGGTACTTATTACCGCGTTGGAAGTGCTGCTGCTGATCCTCATGGCGGTAACGTTTATGCGTGGGTGGTATGCAGCGGTAGGCTATGTAGGGCTGTTCGTACTGTTCCCCCTGGCCTGGTTTATCCAGAAGCCGCTTTCGAAGGCCTATCAGCCGGAGCATTACCATTCCATTTCTACCTGGATCAAGATTGTGATGCTGACAGGCATCCTGTCCATGGTATTCTTTAAAATCATGTAAAATGTATTCCCGCAAACCCGTTATACTCGCCAGCCAGAGTCCCCGCCGCGCACAGCTGCTGGAGCAGGCCGGTATCCCCTTCGAAGTAAAAGTAAGTGCCGCAGATGAATCGTGGCCCGATGGCATGCCTGTTCCCGAAGTTCCGGAGCACATTGCCCGGCAGAAAGCCAAAGCCGTTCAGGCACATTATGCGGCAGACGATATCATTATAGCGGCAGATACCATTGTGGTACTGGACGGTAATGTGATCGGTAAACCGGCAGACCGGGCCGATGCCATCAGTATCCTCAGTCGCCTGAGTGGCCGAATTCATACCGTAATCACCGGTGTGGTGATTGTCCGTAACGGGGAAGAGCAGGCATTCTCCCAAACCACAGAGGTGCACTTTAAACCCCTCACCCCTGAGCAGATCGCTTACTACGTAGACAATTACCAGCCTTACGATAAAGCCGGTGCCTACGCCATTCAGGAATGGATCGGCGCAGTGGGGATCGCAGGTATTAACGGCGACTTTTATAATGTGATGGGGTTGCCGGTGAGTGAGGTGGCGGAGCGGTTGGCGGTGATGTGATTAAACTCCCCAGGTCACTGCTTATAATTAGATTTGATAATTTCATTATATTTACCCCCGGTAATGCAAAATGCTGACCGAAAGAACCGTAGCACCTGGAAACCGCGTTATTGACAATCAAACACCTATGAAGAGAATGCTACCTGCGGCGCTTATATTGGCGCTAACGGCATGCAGTAAAAAGGATGCACCCCAAACGCCCCGCCCCACAGAACCCGTCTGGAAACTGACGGAAATAGCAGGAATAGGGCAGTCTACCGTTTTTTACTACAACACCACCGGCGAACCTACTGCCTATGTATCTTCTACCACTTCCGGGAAAGACTCTGTGGAAGTGAGCTGGTATGATGGTCAGCCTCATCGCACTTTCTTCTTTTTCTTTCTGCAGAAACGGGTAGACAGGTCGTTCGTTTACACCGGTAATCTTCTGTCACGTATCCAATACCACAACTTCGATCATCAGGGGCAGTGGACCGTCACCGACTACGACTCCCTCGTTTACAATGGTAACCGGCTGTCGGAACTCCATGTGGTGAACGGTGGTGCACGCAACCAGTATTACGCGCTCACCTGGGAAGGGGAGAACATTACCCGCTGCGACAGTTATGACATCAATGGCGACCTGAAAATACTGACCGAAACCACCGCTTACGCATATAACGATCAGCCTTCACTGGCCCGCGCTTTTCAGCCATGGTTCTTTTTCATTTATGCGAAACACCATTTCCCTGCCCTCAGTCATAATGAACTGATCCGGGAAGAAAGGAAGTCGGCCACAGGGATGCTGCGCTGGCGGAATACATACGGACCCTCTTACCTCACAGGCGGCAGACTGGAAAGAATGACCCGGTTAAGGGAGGATTTCACTTCTCCCGCTACAGAGAACACAGCGAAAGATTATATGTATCAGCAAATACCCGGCGCTGGTATCTAACTATTACTACTATATTTCCAGGTTAAGTGGATTTTCGAAGCTTATCTTTGGGGTTCTATTATAATACCTAAATCTCTTGATTGTACATGATCAGTAATTTTTTTAAAAGATCCCTGCCTTTTGTTTTAACCCTCTGTTTTGGCATAATTGCCTGCGAACCCGGTGATAAACCGGAGCCTCCTTCGGATAAACTTACTGGTTGGACAACCTATGTGAAAATCGAAAGATTTGGTAATACACTTCCCTCCGAGCCACCATTAACCCAGGATACTATTTTTTCTGAAGTAAAGTATGATGAGAATGGCCGAATTAACCGCATTAATGATAAGTACGGATTGCTGGGTTATCATTGGGCGAGTTCTGAACTCTTTTATGAAGGTAACAGACTCACCAGCTGGGTCAGAAATTCCAAATCGAGTACAAATCAGGGGAACCGCTATACACTGGAATACCAGGATGGAAAACCGACACGGTTATTAACATCATTTGGAGGTCAGCCAGCGCTTACGTTCGATTCAATGGTTTATGATGCGCAGGGTAGATTAATGTATTATCACAAGCATAGGGTTAGCAGCTTTATTACAATTAATGCGTTTTAAACTGAATTGGGAAAATGATAACATTACTTCAGTAGAAACACTCTATGGTGATGACCGGCAGATAGATCCTGTAACAGGGAAGATCGCATTAAGGAGATCGAATTTCTATACTTATACTTACGGGAATCAGCCAAATGTTCGCCTGCCTATGCAGGGTAGTGGAGAAGGAGAGAAAGTGTTTTACATCGGAGATGACTGGCATTTGCTTAGTAAGCAACGCACCCTGAAGCGTGAATCCCTTTCGGCTGACAGGCAGACTGGAAAGATCAAAGAGTTTCGTTTTAAAACTACACCCGATAACCGGTTACTTGAAATGGAATCAATAGAAACAACATTGTTATACGGCACTGTGGAAATGAAATGGCAATCACGATCAGCCTATAATTATAAATAATTAATAGCCACAATAGTAAAGACTATAAAAGAGAACGGGAAGCAATTTGCTTCCCGTTCTCTTTTATAAATAGTATTGTAATACTTATTGAAATAAAGCATTAACCCGAACTACTGCTCCAATACCAGCAGGTTCACATCTTTATTTTTCAGCCAGGTGGCTTCTTTCAGTTTCTGCAGGTTGATGGTGCCTACGATGTAACGGCATTCCGGAGATTCGTATTTCTCGGAGATGTTGTAGAAGGAAGCGAGGTCTACCTGGTCGGGGCTTTTGAAGCGGAGGTACACTTTCAGCTGCACATCGTTGGTGAACGAAGGCTGGTTCTGCTGCTTGATTTTCTTGTATTCGTAGCGGTAGTTGTAGAGCAGTGCGGAGATGTCGCTCAGTACAGCGGAGCCGGTAGCAGTACCACCTGCGCCTTTGCCTACGAAGAACTGTTTGTCGGTGAATGCTGATTCGAGCAGTACGCCGTTATACTCGTTGTATACATCATAGAGCAGGTTATGCTCACGGATGAGGTGCGGGAGTACATAAGCATTTACGCTGCCGTTCTGCCTGCGGCAGTTGGCAATAAGCTTAATGGTGCAGTTACGCTGGCGGGCAAAATTGATATCGAAATCATTGAGGTGATTGATACCGAAGTTGAACACTTCTTCCGGCTTCACGAAGGTGCCGAAAGCATGCAGCAGGAGGATCACGATTTTGTACTTGGGATCGTAGCCTTCCACATCGAGGGTAGGGTCGGTTTCTGCAAATCCAAGATCCTGTGCCTGCTGGAGCGCAGTGTCGAAGCTCATGTGTTCTTCGAATATTTTAGTGAGGATGTAGTTGGTAGAACCGTTACAGATACCTTCCACAGCATTGAGCAGATCATTATCGTAGTACTCTTCCAGGTTGCGGATGATGGGAATGCTGGCGCAGCTGGATGCTTCGTAGAGGAAGGGAACTTTGTTCTCTACCTGCAGCTGGTACAGAGCAGGCAGGTTTTCGGCGATCATGCGTTTGCTGGCGCTCACTACGGCTTTGCCGTTGCGGAGTGCGGTGCTTACAATCTGGAAAGCTGCGTCGGTTTCATTGATGAGTTCAACTACCACATCAATGGTGGGATCGTTGAGGATCTCGTTGGGGTCCGTCGTGAAATAGCTCATATCGATCGGACGGGGCTTGTTCGGGTCTTTGATGCAGATTTTCTTAATCCTGGCGTTGATGCCCTTCGTTCTGTTCAGCACTTCATACAGGCCCTGGCCTACGCAGCCGAAGCCGAAGATGCCGAGATTGATTGTCTTCTGTTCCATATTTATTGCAGTACGGTAATTTGTTTGCCGATAGGCTGGTTAAGTTTATCTAAAGCTTGTTTCAGGTCGTTGATAAGATCTTCCGCGTCTTCGATACCAACAGACAGGCGGATGCAGGAATCCTGGAGGCCTGCCTTACGGCGGAAGTCTTCCGGGATATTGCGGTGTGTCATCGTAACGGGGTGTGCCAGCATGCTTTTCACGCCGCCGAAGCTTTCAGCGAGCTTGAAGAGTTTAGTGGCGTTCACGATACGGATGGCGTTTTTGATGAGATCGTCTTTCAGCGAGAAGCTGACCATACCGCCGTAGCTTTTCTGTTGCTTACGGGCGATATGATGGTTTTTATGGGTGGTGAGGCCCGGGTAGAACACTTTATCAACAGCAGGGTGATCTGCCAGCCAGTGAGCGATGGCCATGGCGTTGGCGCATTGTTTCTCCAGCCGCAGGCTCAGTGTTTCGATGCCGCGGATGGTGAGCCAGGCTTCAAAGGGGCTGAGGATGCCGCCGGAAATATTCTGATTGAACCTCACCTGGTCGGCGAGGGATTTGTTGTTGACAACCACGAGTCCCGCTATTACGTCGGTATGCCCGGCGAGGTATTTGGAGGCGCTGTGGATCACAATGTCCGCACCCAGGGGAATGGGCTTTTGCAGCAGGGGAGTGCTGAAGGTATTATCCACTACCAGCAGGATGTTATGCTGCCGGGCTATTTTGCTGATAGATTTGATGTCAGAGATTTTCAGCGTTGGATTGGTGGGCGATTCCAGCCAGATGATCCGTGTTTTGGGCGTGATCTTTTCCAGCACTTTGTCTGTATCGCTCATATCCACGAAGTTGACCTTGATGCCGAAGCGCTCAAACATGTGGTTGAATATGGAAAAGATGCCGCCATAAGTGTCTTCTACTGCCATGATCTCATCCCCCGACTTCAGGAGTTTCAGCACGGCATCAATAGCCGCCATGCCACTGGCGAAGCCAAATCCCGCAAACCCTTCTTCGAGGTTGGTGATCAGGTCTTCCAGCACTTTCCTCGTAGGGTTATTGGCCCGGGAGAATTCAAACCCTTTGTTGATACCCGGGCTTTCCTGCACAAACGTAGACGTTTGGTAGATAGGCACTGAGATCGCTCCGGTCAGTTCATCTATCGGGATGCTGTGGATCAGTTGTGTAGATGGTTTCATCTGTGTTCAATTTTGTTTCTCCGTCAGCTGCATTACCCCTGCAGTAAACGGTCATGGTTGATCATTGTTTTTACGAAACGGCAATGCCGCAACGTTCGCTGTAAACGTACAGGTAATTAAAGTTCACATTATGTCAGATGAAAACAAAAAAGCCCTTCCGGGGGTTGGAAGAGCATATCGCAACAGGTAAGTGCGCTAAAAGGAAAATCTCTGCCAACTTATCTTTCCCCTATATCCGGGGCCGGAATTAGCACCTTTTTCCCGCATTGGAGCGGAATTGGTTGCTAAGGCTTCATCGGGCCAGTACCCTCTGCCTTTCTGGATAAGTGATATTAAAGAACTGTCCGCAAAGTTAACGGCAGGAAAGCCAGATTTCCAAATTCCTTCTGCGAATTTCGATTTTTATTATTTTTTTATGGTAATTTATGAACGGAATATAATACTATTTTAATGAAGTCGTTTGTTACCCCCCTCTGTCCGGAGTCGCTCCTCCAGTTCATCTGGTATTCCGGCAGGTTTAACATGGAGCGCCTGTGTACCGTCACGGGCGAACCCCTCCAAATCCTCCATCCCGGCCAGCTTAACCGCCATGCCGGCCCTGATTTTACCGCCGCCCGTATCCGGATCGGTCCCCTGCTATGGGCCGGAAATGTGGAAGTGCACTACCGTACGTCCGACTGGCGGCGCCATGGCCACCAGCACAATCCACAGTACGACAAGGTGATCCTTCATGTGGTGTTCGAGCACGACGACCCTTCCTGCGGCATGCCCGTGCTGGAACTTCAGTCCCGCGTGCCCAAATTCCTCCTCCGGCGCTACCATGCGTTAATGGATAATGCCGACGATCTGCCCTGTTCGCGCCTGCTGGCCCGTGTGCCCGACAGCGTATGGGACCAATGGCTGGATGCCCTCTCTGCTACGCGTATGGAGCGGAAAGCAGGGGTGTTCCTGGGTTGGTTACGCCAAACAAAGGCCAATTGGGAAGAGATTTGCCTCCGTGCCGTGGCTGCCTGCTATGGTATGCCGGTAAATACAGAAGCCTTCCGGGAACTGATGGCATGCACCCCTTTCCCGGTGATTTCCCGCCTGCGCCATAACCTCCCCGCACTTGAAGCACTGCTGTTCGGTCAGGCAGGCCTGCTGGCAGATAATGCCACAGACCCTTACCACCGCAGCCTCCTGGAAGAATATCGCTTCCTTCAGCGTAAGTACGGCCTTACTCCCATGGCATCCCATAACTGGCACTGGCTCCGGATGCGTCCCTCATCTTTCCCTACCATGCGGATCGCCTGCCTGGCTGCCCTGTTGCATAAGGAGCAACACCTTTTCTCCGCCATGCAGGATCATGAAACACCCGCCGCATTGGAAAACCTACTTACCGTACGGCCTTCCACGTATTGGGACGATCATTACCGGTTCGATCTTCCATCAGTGCGGACAGGCGCTATGGGCCGGCAGGCCGTAAGGCATGTACTGATCAATGCCGTAGCACCCCTGTTATACGCCTACGGCATGTACCTCCGAAGCGATGCGCACCGGAACAGGGGGCTGGCACTATGGAAGGCATTGGAGCCGGAAAACAACCGCATACTGCGGGCATGGGCCAAAGAAGGGATCGAAGTGAAGACGGCCGGCGGTTCTCAGGCACTGATAGAGTTGCGGCAACAGTACTGTGATGAAAAGAAGTGCCTGGATTGCAGGGTAGGCAAGGGGCTGCTGGGCGATGAAGCCTGGGTGGCCACCCAGCTGGGAGAAGAAGCCTGGGGCGATTGGGAGTCTGCCTGGCACGAGGAATGGTAAGGGGCTGACCAGGACGTACCTTTTAGTCAACCCCGGGAAATGTGTTTACCAGTTAAAGATCACGTCCTGCTGAATGTCGGAATGAAGGCTTTTGGCTACCGGGCAGGTAAGCGCTGCATTTTCGAGGATCTTGCGGGCAGTATCGTCGAGGTCAAGCCCCTGCGGGAAATCGAACACCACTTTCACGCCGGTGATCCTGCGGGGTTCTGTACCCATTATCTTTTCAATACCTACTTTGGTACCGTCAATGTTCCAGCCTTTGTCGCGCGCCTTAATGCCCATAATCGTGAGCATGCAGGAGCCAAGTGCAGAAGCCACCAGGTCGGTAGGTGAAAAACGTTCGCCTTTGCCATTGTTGTCTACCGGTGCATCCGTCTCGATCGAAGAGCCGGAGCGGAGGTGGGTAGCCGATGTTCTGAGTTCGCCGTTGTAAAGGATGGCAGCCGTTTGCATATGGATGGTTTTTGATGTAAAAATAAGCGTATTTTTAAGAAATTGCCCCGTTCTGCACCACAACAGGCCCCGGGACAACTACGAACAAATTTGTGTATGTTTGTATAGGAATAAAACATAAAACGATATCCCGCGTTTAATAAAATATAATTGCGCTACACGGTGAAAAAATTCAACACACTTTTAATACTCCTGCTGGCTTCTCTCGCATTGCATGCACAATCTGACCGGTCTGCCAAAAAGGAGGAAAGAGAACAGAAAAGGCTTCGGAAGATTTCCCTGTTCCGCGAAATTGAGGAAGGTGAAAACCTTTACAACCGCGAGTTTTCCCTGGGCGCAAGGCTCAATACCGACGGGTGGACCGGCTTCATGGAACTGGGATACCGCAAAAGTGCTACCATAGTTAATTACTTCCAGTTCGAGTTTTCGGAGAAGAAACATCCTAAGCAGGACCGCTCGTCATACGGTGTGCAGATCGCCGGGTTTTACATCAGCAGCGCCCCATACGTGTATGGTAAAATGAATAACTTCTACCAGGCTAAATTCGGCCTTGGGCAGAAGCGGCTCATTGGGGGTAAAGGCAATAAGAACGGTATCGAGGTAAATGCCATCTACTACGGGGGTATTTCCGTAGGTCTCATGAAGCCTTACTACCTCGAACTGATGAACGATGCGGGGGATAACGACAACCGCAAAATCGTTAAGTATAACGATACCCTACGTACCGACTTCCTGAACAAAGAACTCATTTATGGCCCCGGAGGGTTTACCAAAGGCCTGAGCGAAATAAAGATCAACCCGGGACTGCATGCCAAAATCGGCTTCCGGTTCGACTGGGCTAAATTCAACGACGTGATATCGGCCCTGGAAGTAGGGGTAAATGCTGAATATTATACGAAAAAGGTGCAAATAATGGTAGATCAGGATAGTAAGTCCTTCTTTATCAATGCTTATGTAGGTTTGCAATTAGGTAAACGCTGGAATAAGTAACTTTGCACTTATTAAAGAAAGGATTTGCGATGCAAGAATTACCAGTAATCGCCGCCGAACCGGTAGCGCCCAGAGTGAAAAAGCCCGACTGGCTGCGAGTTAAGCTCCCCATCGGAGAAAATTACAGACAAGTCAGAAACCTTGTAGACACCCATAAACTCCATACTATCTGCGAAAGCGGCAACTGTCCCAATATGGGAGAGTGCTGGGGCGCAGGTACCGCCACTTTCATGATCCTCGGGAACGTTTGTACCCGCAGCTGCGGCTTCTGCGCTGTAGCTACCGGCCGCCCGGAGCCTGTGGATTGGGATGAGCCTCAGCGGGTAGCCGAGGCTATTTTCCTCATGAAAGTTAAACATGCAGTTATTACTTCGGTAGACCGCGACGAGCTGAAAGACGGTGGGTCCATCATCTGGGCCAACACCATCAAGGCTGTTCGTGCCCTCAACCCGGAAACCACCATGGAAACCCTTATCCCCGACTTCCGGGGTATCTGGGATAACCTGGACCGTGTGATTGAAGCCGCCCCTGAAGTAGTATCTCATAACCTTGAAACCGTGGAGCGCCTCACTAAGCAGGTCCGTATTCAGGCTAAATACCACCGCAGCCTCGAAGTGATCCGGAGGCTCAAACAGGGCGGTATGCGTACCAAATCAGGTATCATGCTCGGCCTCGGTGAAACCAAGGAAGAAACCGTTCAGGCCATGCAAGACCTGGCCGATAATGGTTGCGACGTTATTACCCTCGGCCAGTATCTCCAGCCCACACCCAAACACCTCCCTGTTGTACGCTTCGTACATCCTGACGAGTTTGCCGAACTCCGCGAGATCGGCTACGGAATGGGACTCGATTACGTGGAAGCTGGTCCGCTGGTACGTTCTTCTTATCACGCTGAAAAACACATCTTCAGCGGCAGGAAGGCCTAACTAAGACATTCAGACATCTTAATAGCTGCCCGGAGCCAATTGGTTCCGGGCTTTTTTTATGACAATTACTCATAAATAGCTGAAAATCACCTGAAACTAATAATGACCTGCCTACCTTTCCAACATGCTGTAAAAGGGTCTTAAGTAAGGTTTAAATACTGTTAGAGCCTTTCCATATTCCTCCTAAGAATGGGTTAATGGTGAGGCCCATGATGATGGGAATGTGCCTGAAGTCCTTTGGCAGGCGATTCCTTCGCTTCCAGTACAAAATCGGTGGTGTGGACGGTTCCCTGTACTTTAAACTGAATCCAGGCCCGGTAGGTGCCTGCATGAGGCAGATCGGCATGCAGCACGAAACGTCCGTTGCGGACCTCGGGGTGAACATGCACAAATGCTTTGCTATCCTGATGGATCAGTACCGCATGCGCCTTCTCGCCCAGGTAGTTTTCCAGCAGTTCGGGATTGATGGGAGTACCATTTCGGGAAAGTCCGGCTGAGAGCATGGCATGACCCTGCGTAAGGGGGCCATGATCAAGGTGAAGTTCCAGCGTATAATCGCCGGCGGTGGAAGTAAGTTGGGGGTGATAGGCAGCAAGTGAAGGGACAGTATCACCTTCGGCATGTAGTTCAAAACGATCGATCACCTGGTGATGGCCCTCCGGCACATAATCCGCAAAGATCCAGAAACGACCTCCGTGAGGCAATGTGGCGTGTACAGCATAACTGTTGCCGTTCTCAATTGGATGAATGTGGGTAAAGAAGGAAAGATCGTCGTTAACGATGATGGTATGAATTTTTCGCTCATGAGAATCCTGCAGGTGGAAAGGCGTAGCCGGGCTGAACTGGAATAAAGTTTCCCGGCCGGCAATAACTGGTTTGGTAATGTTTAGCAGCAATTGATATGTGTTCATCTTTCAGTAGGTTTGTTAGCACAAAATTATCACAGTACAAGGGGCTGAACGTTATAGTTTCCGGGAAACTATTTACATAGTTTTTATATTTTTCGGATATGAAACCACTGCTGATCCTTTTTACCATGCTACCCTGTGCCGCCATGGCGCAACTGCGCTGGCAGCCCTCTGCTGCGCATAATGAAGGCCTCCCAAACGGAGCGCGCGTTTATCAAACCACAGATTCCATTTCCGGAAGGCCCTTCAGGGCGTATTATCTGGAGGTATCCCCTCAGGCCAAAGATCTCCGCCTTTCCGTAGAAGCTTTTCCCGGGAAGCGCTATACACCCATTCAATATGATAGTATTCTTGGGCCGGGTACTGTGGCCGTTATGAATACCACCTTCTTTTCATTCAAAGACAATAGTAACCTCAACATCGTAATGAAGAAGGGAAAGGTGTTCGCCGTAAACCCTCAGCCCGCAACGGATGCCGTGCCGAAGAAGTATTTCACCCGGGGTGCTTTCGGAGTCGATAAGCGGGGGCGGCCGGATATTGCCTGGGTATATAATGTGGGGAAGAAGAAAACACCATATGCCTACAACGCTCCGGTAGAAAATGTGGAGCCAACCAGCCATACGCCTGCAGGCGCACAAAAGTGGAAGATGCGGGAAGCCGTAGGCGGCGGACCGGTTCTGGTTCAAAACGGTCAGCCTTTTATAACTACTGAAAAAGAAGGGATGGGTAAGAGTATCGCTGCGCTGCATCCGCGTTCTGCCATTGGTTACCGGGCAGATGGCACTATTTTGCTCATGGTGATCGAGGGAAGAAATAAAGGAGTAGCCGAAGGTGCCAACTTCGGAGAAATGGCGAAGATCTTTTCCGACCTCGGTTGCGTGGAAGCACTGAACCTCGATGGCGGTGGCTCTTCCGCATTGTACGTCAATGATCAGAATACCATCAAACCATCAGACCCCTCGGGTCAGCGGCCAGTGCCTGCGGTGCTGGTGCTCAGCAGAAAATAATTCATCAAACGGCGGGCTTTTTTTGTCCGCCGTCTTTTTTACGGGGCGCACCATCTTCATCAAATTCCTGCAACAGGTGCCACTCCGTGATGCCGGTCAGCAGCAGCGCTCCCACAATCACGGGTGTTACCGTAAGGTAGAGGAACACATCCGTTTGCCGGCTGAAAACCAGCGCTATCAATACACCAAAAGGGAAAAGTATCCAGCCAAGCCAGCGCGATACATATGCGGCATAGCGGTTGCCTTCATCCCAGGTGCTTTGATTGATGGTGGAAGAGAATGTACGGTAGCCGTACCAGGCCTTCATACTGCGCGGAGGGTACCGCCGGATCATGTGACCCATGAACAGGAAAAGCAGTCCGGCCAGTAAGCTGGCATTACAGAAGGGGTTTTGTAAAATGCTGTACATAAAAAAAGCGTGACACAATGTGTGCCACGCTTTATATTACAAGTTAACTCAGTTCTTTGTTGAATCGGCTGCGGTGTTTTTGCGTTTGTTGAGCAATCCTTTCAGGGTATTGTTCAGGGTTTTCTCAGCAGCTTTGCCTGCTCCCTGAATACTGCCGCCATTACCTGTTGTGTCTTTCCCGCCGAGCAGCTGCTTCTTCAGCTCATCTTTCGCTGCGTTTACTGCTTCATTTTTTACATGCTTCAGCGAATCTTTCAGCGTTTGCTGTACGGTGTCGATCTTGTTCTTCACCATAGCCGTTGCCTGATCTTTCAGGTTATCGGCGGCTTTGCCGGCAGCTTCCTTCAGATCCGTTTTAACGGAAGGCTTCATGATGTTGCCACCCAGCAGCACGTTGAGATAAACAGTATCACCTACGTTTACCGGGATGCCTTTGTTGTTGGCCTGCTTCACGAGGTTATTCACCAGTCCGTTACCCTGCTGGCCCAGCAATGCACGGGGCAAAGCGAGTTGCATGGTATAATCCATCGACTGGTCGAAGCCATGCGAACCACCCACGAGCATATTGAAATTGTTCATCTTGATGCGGAAGGGGTTTACCGTCATCCGGCCGTTCTGGAATGCGAAATAGTTCTTGATGTCGCGGATGGAGATATCTTTCAGCGCGGAAACATTCAGCTGATTGGCCAGCTGATCCATGGGGGCGAATTTCTTCAGGAAGCCCTGAATGAGCAGGAGATTGCCATCGCCGGAGAGCGAGCTTAAAACGGGAGACATATCCTTGCCCAGCTTGCCATTCACGGTCATCTGGCTGCTCATTTTACCGCTGAGGAATTGCGCGATAGGCATAAGCTTCTGAACGGTGTTGAATGCTTTGAATGTTTCCTGTACATCCAGCTCCTTTACATCGTAGGTGAAGTTGATATCAGGGTTGTTCTTATCGAGTTTGGTGGAGTAGGAACCATCGATTTTCATGGTGCCCTGTAGTGCGTTGGCCTTGATGTCTTTCATGAGCACAGCTTCATCGCGTACGAGCAGGGTGCCATTCAGGTTGTTAAGGTCCACTTTATCGTAAATCACTTTGCCGGCCTGTGCCTGCAGGGTGAAGTCGAGATTGTTAGGTACGGCGAAAGGTACGCCGGATGCAGTGTCTGCAGGCTTGCTTTCCGGAGTTGCCTCGCCGGTGGCCATCCACTTGTTGAGGTTCACCTGATCTGCCTGGAGGGCCAGGCGGCCGTTCAATGCATCGTTCCGGAAAAGGTATGCCAGCAGGTTGTTCACCTCGCCGTTTGCGCTGAAATTGGTGCCCAGATACTGACCCTTGAAATCAGATACCGTTACATTCTTCGGGTTGAAGGTCATGAGCAGCGAAGATACATTTACACCATCAGGATAATCCTTGCTTTTATAGGCCATATCGGCTACAGACACCTTACCTGCTGCATGGAAGGATTCATATTGCTGCCGCTCGATAGCGCTCATGTATCCGCGGGCCTGAAGGTCGGCATCGAGCAAGCCGCTCAGCTTAGTCCCGTTCTCGAATTTCACGAATTGGCCAACTTTACCAAGATCGAGGCGGCCTTTGGCAGCAGCGTCGAGGTAAAGGTCGGAGATGGGTGTTTTGATCATAAGGCGGAGGTCTACCGGGCTATCATCCATTTCAAGATGCGCCTGCGGTACATCCACGATGGTGTGGTCCGGTACGCCATCGGGGTTGGTAACGTTCACTGCCAGCTGAATGTTCTTCACGGGCTTGGGAAGGTCGGGGTATTGGAAGAAGCCGTCTTTAATACCGAGGTGAAGCTCATAAGCCGGCATCTGATCGCCGGCGTACATACCTTTCACGAAGCCTTTAAAGGTAGCTGCGCCGGATGTTTTGATACTGGCAAAGTCCTGACTGTAAACTGCCGGTACGAGGGAGAGAATGTCCTTAAAGTCTGTACTGGGAGCCTGGAAGCGGATATCCATATTATAGGAACTGTCGTTCACCAGCTGGAAGAAACCTTCGGTACTGAGCTTCAGGTTGTTGATGGAAATCTTATCGGTTTTGAAGGAGTATTTGCCGGCGGTATTATCGATTTGAATATCGGCCAGGATTTCCATTTTAGTATTGAGCAGGTAGGGGATAAAGCCCTGTGCATAGCTCAGGCTGCCTGCGGTGGTGCTGGTGCTGAGTACGAAATTATCCTGTGTGAAATCGCCTTTACCTTTGTGGTTAAGTCCTTCGATGGCGAGGTGCATATGGCCCTGGTGGTCGTCGTACTTAATCACCGCATCTTCGATACTGTATTGTTGCAGGCTGAAGGCGAATTCGCTTTGGGAAGTATCTGCAGGCGCGGCACCGGCGGTGTCGGTATCAGGCTTTACAATATCCCAGTTAGGACGGCCTTCTTCGTCTACCACGGCATAGATGCGGGGTTGTTGGAGAGAGACATTGTAGATATCGATGTTTTCACCTTTGATAGCGCTCATCAGGTCGAGTGCCAGATCGAGACGGCGAACGGCGAGGAGGGTATCGCCTTCAAAATGCTGCACACCGGTGATCTGTAACTCTTCGAGGGCTACAGCGAGGCGGGGAAAGCGGCGGAAGAGACTGATATCCACGTCTTTGAAATCCACTTTGGCGTTGAGGCTTTTGTTCAGCTCCGCTTTAACCCTGGCAATTATCTGGCTTTTAAACAGATAGGGGATGGCGATCAGTATCGCTATCAGCACGAGCAGCCCGATGCCGATACCTTTCAGTACCTTTTTCAGTTTCATAGGATATTATTGTTGATGTTTAATTGTTGGCAAATGATTGTATATCGCATATCAGCAGTTAAATTCATTAATTTTGACACAAATATATACAACGGCATGACACCGGAACGGAAAGAACGGCTTTTATCGGTAATTAACAAACGTCAGGCCAACCTTACAGTGGTACTGGAAAATGTGGAAGACCCCCATAATGTTTCCGCAGTGCTCCGTACCTGCGATGCGGTGGGCATCCAGGATATTCATGTACTCACTACCAAAGTACCGCGCCATAAGCGCTGGGGCGTTAAAAGCTCTTCCAGTGCAGCGCAATGGCTTACCGTTCACCAGCATACCAATACGCAGGAAATGGTAACCATTCTCCGCCGTAAATATGATAAAATTTATACAACGCACCTGGCGGATGGGGCCATGAGCCTTTACGATATCGATTTCACCGGTTCCGTAGCGCTGGTATTCGGAAACGAGCAGTTTGGTGTGAGTGAAGATGTGCGGGCGCTGGCGGATGGGAACTTCGTGATCCCGATGATGGGCATCATCCGCTCCCTGAATATTTCAGTGGCGGCAGCTGTCAGTATTTATGAAGCCATGCGCCAAAAGCAGCTGGCGGGCCAGTACAGTACGCCTTCCCTTCCTGAAGCCCAGCGGAACGGGCTGCTGACGGATTGGGGATTTAAGGAAGAAGATCTATGAACGCACTTGTGATGATATGGTCCTTCTGGATGGCAGCTGCGGTTACCCGGGTAAGTCCCGCGGAACTGGAAGCCCGTCTGAACCGGACCGATTCTCCGGTGGTAGTGAACCTTTGGGCCACCTGGTGCGCTCCCTGTGTGGAAGAGCTGCCTTACTTTGAAAAAGCCGCGAAAAAGCACCCTAACGTCAAATTTATCTACCTCAGCCTCGACCTTGATGATGCATACCCTCATCAGATAGATGCTTTCATTCAAAAGCTCGGTCTTACCGGAGAAGTATGGTGGATGGAAGAAAGTAATGCCAACAAATACGCCCCGATAATTGACCCGCAATGGAAAGGCAGCCTTCCGGCTACGCTGTTTATCCACCCGGGAAAGAAGTACCGGAAGTTTGTACAGGGTGCGATGGAGGGGGATGCAGTGATGCGGGAGGTAGAACAGTTGGTGACGCATAATGAATAATATTTTTTAGTATTTTGTTTTGTAAATAATCTAGGTTAAAATGTATATGAAATCCCTTACCTTATTGCTGGCTGCAGCATTTATTAGCCAATTTGCCAATGCACAAAACCATTGGCCTTCCACAGGCTCTGCCGGCATCGGCACTTCTACAACCCCGGCAGAACGTTTCGAGATTCGTGATGCCGCACCATCTTACCTGAAATTTACACGTACCAGTGATGTGCTCGGGTCTGTTGGTGGTATCAAGTTTGACATGGCTGGCACGGAAGTCGCTCGTATTGAAACGGAGCGTACAGCTGATGTTAACCGTTACAGCGCCATGATCTTTTCACTGAAGAACTTCCTGAGCAGTGCGAATATGATTGAGGTTATGCGTCTGCATGAAAACGGAATGCTTGGGCTCGGAACAGCAGCACCTAATGGTAAGCTTCACATTCATGTTCCTCACGGAACACGTCAGGCAATGTTTACGGTAGGTAATGTGAGTTCTGCCAATGGTTATCTGGAAATTAATAACGCTACAAGTGCTGCGGGGCTGTATATTCCCTCCATAAAAGGGCGTGGATATAACCCCGGGCATACATTCGGTTTATACCTCGTAGGTGAATCGGAAGATGTGACATCTGCCGGTGCATATGAAGCCGCTGTGATCCTTGATGGGCGCTCCCAGATTGGAACGAGGATCAACAACGCCAATGTGCTGGCTATTAATTCCATGGGAGTAAACCTCGCCGTGGTAAAAGCAGACGGTTCATTTGGCATCGGTACCCCCGTTACCCACGGCCACAAACTTGCCGTAAACGGTAGCGCGCTCTTTACAAAGGCAGTGGTTAAACTAAATGCTAACTGGCCCGACTTCGTTTTCGAGCCGGATTACCAGCTACAACCGCTTTCAGATCTCGCACTTTATATCCGGGAAAATAAACACCTGCCCGAAATGCCTACCGCAGCTGATGTAGCCCGCGATGGTCAGGACCTCGGAGAAATGAACAGAAAACTCCTGCAGAAGGTGGAAGAGCTTACGCTGTATATCATTGAACAGGATAAGGCGCGTAAAGCTGTTGAGTCAAGATTGGCGGAAATAGAGAAGAGAATGGAAATTCTGAAATGATCGATTTCCATTAGAAAATCAATTTCCTTGTTTTTAGTTAGGAAACAGCTTTTATTTTATGCTGAAAATGTGTGGTTCAATCTATGTAAGATTTCCGCGGAGGCAGACATTGCCCCGGAGAACATTCCCATAAAAGCATACTATCCTGGCTTCGTCAGCGAACCGGTCACCCCCTGCATTCCGGAACTAAAGGCATGCCCCCCACGCCGGCCCGCCGGAAGACGGCCACCACGGCCGGCAGCACGCTGCGCCAGTTCGATTAAATCACCGTCATATCGTACGGCGAATCCGGATGTTTGAACCCTCCGGCCCCCGGCCCCGGCAGCCTTGAAAAACCGTCGACGGATTTTCGATGGTTCCGGTAACGAGGTATTCCGGCGGGCCGGCCGCTTATCGGGCTGCCGTTCTACAGCTTCGGCCCTGGTTTCCCCGCTATGGGTACGGCTGGCGTAATAATCCGGGAGCTGATCGGGAATTTTGTCTTCACTGATTTCCGAAAGCTGCTGCGTGTCGTCCGCAGGGCAATTCTCCGAAATAATACAATAATGGCCGTTTTGGAGTGAAACGTCAGCTTCCGTTTCGGCAACAACCAAAGCTTCCTCCTGTAGGAGTCTTTGTTGTTCTTCGGCGGTTGCGTTTATGTCTACGCCAGTTAGCTGCATGAGGTTGAACTGGCAGTCTGGTACAGGGCAAAAGCCCCCTTTCTCCAAAATCAAAAACTCAACCGCCATCGCAATGAACAGGGGATCGCTTGTTCCGGCGGGTATCTGCACAGTAATATTTTCCGGGTTGACGGGTTTCTTTCCCTTGGGAATAGGAGTGGAGCAGGCTGCTGCGAACGTAAACGTCTCTTCCCCGAAATTAATTACCGCCACACCCATTTTCAGCCGGGCATGCGTGGCATGCTTCGGGAACTGTATTATATCAGCCGGAGCAAAGGCAGGCATACCAATACGGACGGTACCCGCGGCACGGTCTATAGTAGACTTAAACGGCATCCGAACGATCAATCCGAACTTGCCGGCGGGGTTGAAGTTGAATTCCCTCAGCAGGGAAAGGTCCCCGTTCATGAGCATACGGCTGCCTCTCTCATGAACGGCGTCAGAGTTAATAACATCTTTACAGACCTTTGTAAGCCTGCTATGCAGCTCATCGTTGGCGACCTTGGGCATCATGGCACGGAAGGCCCGCCGGATCAGGGCGCTGCCTTTGGCCGCCTGACCAAATTCGCTGGTGTTGATCCTTGCCTGTGCATAATTCGGGTCTTTGGCGAAACGTTTCGCCGTTGGACCCCCTTTTCTTCTTAGTCCGTATTCACCATTTCTCTTCCGGTAAATACTCATGTTTTGCGTAGGCCCCAGCATCTGCAAGAGGCCGCTTTGCGTGCTTGCCATAGCGTTTTGTTTTATGATAAAAAATAGACGTATCGGGCCTTGGTGGCCTATCTGCATCGTGAATTCAGATATAATAAGATACGGAATCCTCACCAAATATCCATTTGTTTTTTACGTTTTTTGCGCTTGGGGGAGTAATAGTTCCGATTAGGGTAATTTTGGGTCAATCGGGCGTTTTGGGCCCTTAGTGATTCGGGCTAATCCCTGTCCTGACATAGTGGAATAGGAGGGGGATAGGCGGCTAGTCTGCCCTTCGTCTGCCTTTCATCTGCCCTTCTTCTGCATGATACTCCGGTATAATTACGACCTTATTAGCGCCAAGACTGCAGGCCGACTTATATAGATACCGTTCTATCTAAAAGGTCAGGTCATGCACCTACTTTGCGGATATGTTCATTCACAAAGGTTTTAAACGCCCCATCGATCCCCACTTCCCGGGATATCTCATCCCATTCCTTCCAGTCCTGTTTGGTTACCACACCGCGGTCAACAAAGAGTTTGTTGATGTTGGCAGCGGTTTTTTCATCTACAAGGCCGCTCCCGGCAAAAGCAGCGAGGAGAGCTGTACCGGCTATTTCTCCGGCCGACTGGGTTTGGTTTTCAAAGTAATAGGCATCGATGGTGCGGTATAGGCACCCGATAGCCCTGATAGAGGCTTCTGCCCGGCTCAGGTGCCGCTGTGTCTGGCATTCGGTTACCCAAACACTAATCATTTCCATATCAGAAATACTGCTGCCTATACTGTGCTCACTGCTCAGCAGCAGCGATTCATCCCGCGAAAGCACGAACGCTTCTTCAAGGAATTGCAGGGCATGGAGCACCATGTCCATCACAAATTCATTATCTATTTTTTCAGAAATAAAATCTTTCTCGATCCATTTTACAAGGAATGGATGAACCTGGCGCACCGATTGGTAAAGCGCCTTCAGTTGCTGGACATGGCCCAGTCCGTTGAAAATTTCGGGTAGCATGGGGGCTGAATGATTAGGGGCTGGAAAATTACCCGCTAAGCAGTTGTAGTTAAAGCGGATAGCCGCAAACTGTCGGGAGAAGTGAGCGGAAGGGCGGTTTTAAAGGGTGGGGTGAGAACAATTTCTGTGAAATGTATATGCAAACAAAAGCCCGGAAGCTTTCGCTCCCGGGCCTGATTTTATTATCTGCAATGAATGCTGTAAAGCCTTAATTAGGCGCTGCAGGTTACGCAGCCTTCTTCCATGGTACATACTGCTCCTTCCACAATTTCCAACTCGGCACCTTCTGCAGGTAACACAGGCACCATATTCTGGCCGCCCTGTTTTTCCACGGTAAACTGTACGGCTTGTGCCGCAGCCTGCGTACGGAGGTAGTACATGCCTGTTTTGAGGCCTTTCTTCCAGGCATAGAAGTGCATGGAAGTGAGCTTTGAGGCAGATGGTTTGTCCACAAACAGGTTCAGGGACTGAGACTGGCAGATGAACGCACCGCGGTCGGCCGCCATGTCGATGATCGTACGTTGCTTGATCTCCCAAACAGTTTTGTACAGTTCCTTGATGCTGGACGGGATCTCGGGTATGCTCTGGATTGAACCATTGGCCGCGATGATCTTATTCTTCATGTCGTTGTCCCACAGGCCCAGTTCCACGAGGTCTTTCAGCAGGTGCTTGTTTACCACAACAAACTCACCGCTCAATACCCTGCGGGTATAGATGTTGGAAGTGTAGGGTTCAAAGCACTCGTTGTTACCGAGGATCTGCGAAGTGGATGCAGTAGGCATGGGCGCCAGCAACAGGGAGTTGCGAATGCCATGCTTTTTGATCTCGGCTTTCAGGCCGGTCCAATCCCAGCGGTCAGACGGCTGAACGCCCCACATATCATATTGCAGGATGCCTTTGGAAACAGGTGAACCTTCGTAGGTGGCATATTTGCCTTCGGTGATGGCGAGGTCTTTGGAAGCAGTCAGCGAAGCGAAATAGATCGTTTCGAAGATGTCTTTATTCAACTGCTGCGCAGGCTCGCTTTCGAAGGGGAGGCGGAGGAGGAAGAACGCATCTGCCAGACCCTGTACGCCGAGGCCGATAGGGCGGTGGCGGAGGTTGGAGTTACGGGCTTCATCTACCGGGTAATAGTTCTGATCGATGATCCTGTTCAGGTTGATGGTAGCCTGATAAGTAACTTCGAAGAGTTTCTTGTGGTCGAACTTACCGTCGATTACGAAACGGGGCAGGGCAAGAGAAGCGAGGTTGCACACCGCCACTTCATCTTCCGCAGTGTACTCGATGATCTCGGTACAGAGGTTGGAAGATTTGATGGTGCCAAGGTTCTGCTGGTTCGACTTGCGGTTGGCAGAATCTTTATACAGCAGGTAAGGTGTACCGGTCTCGATCTGAGCGTCGAGGATGGCGAACCAGAGGTCCTGTGCCTTCACGGTTTTACGCTGACGGTTTTCGGATTCGTACTTAGCGTATAGCTCTTCGAATTCTTTACCCCAGCAATCGGCCAGTCCGGGTGCTTCGTGAGGACAGAAGAGGCTCCAGTCGCCATTTTCTTCTACACGTTGCATGAACAGGTCGGGCATCCAGAGAGCATAGAAGAGGTCGCGGGCGCGCATTTCTTCCTTACCGTGGTTCTTGCGGAGATCGAGGAACTCGAATACATCGGCATGCCATGGCTCCAGGTAAATGGCGAATGCGCCTTTGCGCTTGCCACCACCCTGATCCACATAGCGGGCGGTGTCGTTAAACACGCGCAGCATGGGGATGATGCCGTTGGATGTACCGTTGGTGCCGCTGATATAGGAACCTGTGGCGCGGATGTTATGTATGCTGAGTCCGATGCCGCCAGCGCTCTGGGAGATCTTGGCGGTTTGCTTCAGGGTGTCGTAGATACCATCGATGCTGTCGCCTTTCATGGTCAGCAGGAAGCAGGAGCTCATCTGCGGTTTGGGCGTACCGGCATTGAAGAGGGTGGGCGTGGCATGTGTAAACCAGCGCTCACTCATCAGGTGGTAGGTTTTGATGGCGGAGTCGATATCCTCTTTATGGATGCCAACAGCAACACGCATAAACATATGCTGCGGGCGCTCGGCGATCTTGCCATCTATTTTCAGGAGGTAAGAGCGCTCCAGCGTCTTGAACCCAAAGTAATCGAACGCGAAATCGCGGTCGTAGATGATGGTAGAGTCGAGGATCTCGGCGTGTTTCTTAACGATTTCCCATACGTCGTCGCCCAGGAGACCGGCGTTTTTACCGGTTTTGGGGTCTACGTATTCGAACAGTTTCTTCATCGTTTTGGAAAACGACTTCAGTGTATTTTTATGCAGGTTGCTCACCGCGATGCGGGAAGCGAGCTGCGCGTAGTCGGGATGCTTTGTTGTCAGAGACGCGGCGGTTTCTGCAGCGAGGTTGTCGAGTTCGCTGGTGGTAACACCGTCGTATAGTCCCTGGATCACTTTCTTCGCTACATCTATTGAATCAACGTATTCCGGCGCCAGTCCGTAACACAGCTTCTCTACTCTGGCCGTAATCTTGTCGAATTTGACAGTTTCTTTTCTGCCGTCTCTTTTTATAACGAACATAGTGTGATGAATTTAGTGGGTGAAAAATTGAATATGGCTTATTTGAGGGTAGTATTGTATTGACTAGAAATCTTCGTCGAGGCTGAAGGTTTGTGTTCCTTTCTCGCCCATAACGCCGGCTTTCTGATAATCGCCTACGCGTTTTTCGAAGAAGTTGGTTTTGCCCTGCAGGGAGATCATTTCCATGAAATCGAAGGGGTTGGTGCTGTTGTAGATCTTGGAGCATCCAAGCGCCTGGATCCAGCGGTCGGCCACAAACTCGATGTATTGTTTCATGAGGTCGGCATTCATGCCGATGAGTGCTGCGGGCAGGGCTTCGGTAATGAATTCTTTTTCGATGGTAACGGCGTCGGTGATGATTTCGTGTACTTCTTTCTCGCTCAGCTTGCCTTCGAGCATTGAGTAAAGGAGACATGCGAATTCACAGTGAAGGCCTTCGTCGCGGCTGATGAGCTCGTTAGAGAAGGTGAGTCCGGGCATGAGTCCGCGTTTCTTCAGCCAGAAGATGGAGCAGAAGCTGCCGGAGAAGAAGATGCCTTCTACAGCGGCGAATGCTACGAGGCGCTGGGCGAAGGTTCCGTTCTCGATCCAGCGGAGGGCCCATTCGGCTTTCTTCTTCACAGCGGGTACGGTATCGATGGCGTGGAAAAGACGGTCTTTTTCCACAGGATCTTTTACGTAGGTGTCGATAAGGAGGGCATACGTTTCGGAGTGGATGTTTTCCATCATGATCTGGAAACCATAAAAGCAGCGGGCTTCGGGGATCTGAACTTCACTCATGAAGTTCACGGCGAGGTTTTCATTTACGATCCCGTCAGATGCGGCAAAGAATGCCAGTACGTGGGAAATGAAATGGCGCTCACCATCGTTCAGTTTTGCCCAGTCCGACAAATCGCCGGAAAGATCAATTTCTTCTGCTGTCCAGAAGCTGGCTTCATGCCGTTTATACTGTTCCCAGATGGCGGGGTAGTTAATCGGCAGGAGTACGAACCTGTCTTTATTCTCCTTGAGTAATATCTCATTCTCGTTATTCATACAAGATTTTTTATATGGTTAACCAGTTTATAGTTGCCAAATTTGTGAGATTCGAAGGGAGACGGAGGTCCATTATCCTCGTAAGGAAGGTAACAGGGGCCATCAGCCAACACCTTGAATCGCGAAGGTTATGACGTTGTCCGTGGTGCTGGCAGGTCTCCTGGCTATCCCTTGCCGGGTGAGCCTTCCCGTTCCGGTATTACCCGAAACAGTGGCTATGGAAGATCCGGCATTACAGGGGTTTACAGTAGCGCGTCTGCCCGTGATTCTCACACGGTTCCCTTTTAATTCCTTTCGTCGGAAACGTTCGGAAGCCAGCACAACGTTGTCAAGAACTGTGTGCAAATGTAATGATCAAACTACCTGCACAAATTCATAAGTTACCCCCATATGTGGATAAAGAACTGAACAACTTTGAAGATCGCGCAGGGATGCCGGATAGCGGCTTTTACACACTTATTTGCAGGTATTTGGTATGAGGAATTTGCAGAATGTGTTGATTTTCTGGCACATATTAGTCCATTGAAAATATATGTCGGAACAGCAATTGAGTTCCAATCTTTTGCACATATTTAAAAATGAGTATTCCTTTTCTGCGGCCCCTTTTTTATGGCCTAAATGCGTGGCACCTTATTCCTGAATTTCTGTTGGATCACTTCCTGCACCGGTATTCCTTCAATCTTACTCTCCAGCCAGCTTACAATATCCAGGTAGAGGTAACTGCGGCGCTCGTAGGGGCTTTTCGCAATCACTTCCAGCCGGCCCTTCAGCTCGCGGAACGCGGTACGTAATGCACGCGGATTGGCGTACATGTTCTTCCGCAGGAACTTCAGGATCTCTTCCATCACCAGACTTAAATCCTTGTTCTTGGCAATGAAGTGATACACCGATTTAATGAGGTATTCCACGAGGCTGTAGTTCTCCAGCTCGTAGTGTGCAATGAGGTGAAGGATACGGGCGAAACACTGAATATCTGCCCGGAGGTTGCCGATCTTCAGTTGTATGATCTTATTGAGGTAAATGATGGCATTGTCATTATCGCCGCTGCCGAAATACAGGCAGGCGATCTTGTAATAGAACACCAATACGCGGTGCTGATCTACCGTAAGCTGGTGCTCGCTGATCTTTTCCTCCACTTCTGCCACCAGCTTCAGGCCTTCCGAGAAAGTACCATCCAGGAAGTGGCGGTTGATCTTGCCGGTATAGAGATACACGAATGCATTAGTACGGGTATTCTCATTGAGCGATTCTTCCTTTTCCGTGATATAAACTTCCATGTCCTGCAGCACTTCGGTGAACTTGTCGTGGTTCATGGTATGGAAGTGAGCGGTCAGCAGATTGTGCATGGCTTTGATGTAGAGGTCCACATCGGTTTCCTTCAGATGAGGATATTCGCTGAAGAGGTCTACCCACTTCTGGGTGTACCGGTAGTACATCACGAAATCCTGCAGGATGTAGTAATACCAGCAATATGCCTGATATAGATAGATGCGCTCATAAAAGCTCATCTGGCTCCGCTGAACAGGGGGGAGGTTGGTATCAAAGAAGGATTTGAGCATGAGGGTGTCTTTCTCATCGCGGGCATGGCCGAGCTTGAGATAGAGACCGTACATACGCAGGGCGAGGGTAGAGAGGCGGGAAACGTTGTTGAGCTGTTCGTTGATGACACGGCTCTCTTCGCTCAGTTCCTCAGCACGGTTATCGAGGCTGCGGGTAATGTGCCTTGTTTCTATGAGCTTTTCGAATTCCACGATCTCGAAATAGAGCATAACCTCTTCCTGTTCCCGGGCCGATACCTTGGCTTTGGCCAGGATCTTCAGACTTTGATGGTAAAGCCCTTTGTTGTACAATACCCGGGCATAGTCCAGCTGCTCACGCAGCTCAATGAGGGCGTCTTTCGTTTTATACAGGAGGCGGAGGGTGGTCAGTAAGTGTTTATAGAGATGGGCCTTAATGTTGCTGAGCTGCTGCTTTTTGATGTCTGGCACGCGCCGGAGGATCTGCTCATCGTCGTATTCCTTCATTTTGTCCAGCGCATTAAACAGCTGTATGAAAAGCACGTCTTCTTTCGTATTGTCCCGGTTGAAAGCCAGCTGGAAGTTCCTCTTTTCTGCTTTAGTTAGCGTTTTTATTAATATGAATAAGGCATCGTTCTGCGTGTTGGACATCGTTGTTATAGGATTGTAAGATATTGATTTACAATAATTTAATGGCCTCAGGTAACAGTTGCTAATCGTAATATTGACAAATTTAACGAACTGAGGTTTAAAAGTGTCGATTAGATTTGAAGTAATAAAGCGATAAGAAAAGCAAATATACGGGTTTGACCGACAATGCTGCCTGACACAGAATATTTAACGTATCTACGTCTGATTGCATGTATGTAACCCGGTTAATAAAGTCAAATTAAGCAATGGGGAATACATTATTCGACAAAATTTGGGACGGCCACATCGTGGCAAGCCGCTCCGGCCATCCGGACGCGGTGTATATCAACACGCATTTTATACATGAAGTAACAAGCCCCCAGGCATTTGAAGGATTACGCAAACGGGGTGTTCCTGTATTCAGGCCGGGGAAGACCCGTGCCACGGCCGACCATAACGTACCTACCCTCGACCAGCACCTGCCCATTAAGGAAGCGCTGAGCCGCAAGCAGGTGGAAATGCTCACTGCCAACACCGCTGAGTTTGGCGTAGAGCTGTACGGACTGGGGCATCCTTACCAGGGCATCGTTCACGTAATCGGACCCGAGCTGGGCATTACCCTGCCGGGGATGACCATTGTGTGCGGCGATTCCCATACCTCCACCCACGGTGCTTTCGGAGCAGTAGCCTTCGGTATCGGCACCTCGGAAGTGGAGCAGGTACTGGCCACCCAGTGCATCCTGCAATATAAACCCAGGCGCATGCGCATCACGGTGAACGGGCAGCTGAAGAAAGGTGTGGTGTCTAAAGACATCATCCTCTACATCATCTCCAAAATCTCCGCAGCAGGCGGCACCGGTTACTTCGTGGAATATGCCGGCGAAGCTATCCGCAGCCTCAGCATGGAAGCAAGGATGACGATCTGCAACATGTCTATCGAAATGGGTGCCCGCGGCGGACTCATTGCTCCTGACGAAACTACATTCGAATATATTAAAGGCCGCGAGTTCGCTCCCAAGGGAGAAGACTGGGAAAAGTCCCTCGCATACTGGAAAACCCTCCGTACCGACGACGATGCCGTTTTCGACGCGGAACTGGTTTTCGACGCTGCAGATATAGAACCGCAAATCACTTACGGTACCAACCCCGGCATGGGCATGGGCGTTACCGGCAATATTCCTGCACTGGCGGAAATTGAAGAGAAAGAACAGCTTTCCTTCTCCAAATCCCTCCAGTACATGGATCTTCAGCCCGGCAGCCAGCTCCTCGGAAAGAAAGTGGATTACGTTTTCATCGGCAGCTGTACCAACAGCCGCATCGAAGACCTCCGCATGGTAGCCGAGTTCGTGAAAGGCAAAAAGAAATCCGATGATGTGACCGTATGGATCGTGCCCGGCTCCAAACAGGTGGAGGCACAGGCCATTGCAGAGGGCATCGATAAGATATTTGAAGCCGCAGGCTTCCAGCTGCGCCAGCCCGGCTGCTCTGCCTGCCTCGCCATGAACGAAGACAAGATCCCTGCAGGCAAGTACTGCGTTGCCACTTCTAACCGCAACTTCGAAGGCCGCCAGGGCCCTAATGCCCGCACCTTCCTGGCCAGTCCGCTGACTGCTGCCGCTGCAGCCATCACCGGAAAAGTGACAGACGTGAGAGCAATGATTTAATTCCCGAAACGAACCATCAACATGGACAAGAAATTTGCAAACCTGGTATCCTCAGTGGTACCCCTACCGATAGAAAACATAGATACGGACCAGATCATTCCGGCCCGTTTCCTCAAAGCTACCACCCGCGACGGCTTCGGGGAAAACCTTTTCCGCGACTGGCGTTTTGACGAGAACAATGAACCTAAAGCCGGGTTCGTTCTTAATAATGAAACATACAAAGGAAAGATCCTGGTGGCCGGCAAGAACTTCGGCTGCGGATCATCCCGCGAGCATGCCGCATGGGCCATTGGCGACTTTGGATTTAAAGTAGTGGTGAGCAGCTTTTTCGCTGATATCTTTAAGAACAACGCCCTCAATAACTTCATTCTGCCCGTGCAGGTGAGCGAAGATTTTCTGGCTAAGATCTTCCGTGCAGTGGAAAAAGTACCTACCACCGCCATCGAAGTGAACCTGGAAGAACAATTCATCGAAATCAAGGCTACAGGGGAAAAGGAGCAGTTCGACATCAATCCTTACAAAAAAACATGCCTGCTGAACGGGTACGACGATATTGATTATCTCCTCAGTCTCCGCAACGAGATCGAAGCATACGAAACTACACGACCTTTTAATTTCTAAAACAATCTATGGGAGTCTCAAAGAAAATACTGGTAATACCCGGAGACGGGATCGGACAGGAAGTAACCGCCTGGGGTAAGAAAGTGCTGGAAACGATTGCGGCGAACTATAAACATGAATTCACATTCGACGAAGGTATCATGGGCCACGTAGCCATTGAGGCTACCGGAGATCCGCTGCCGGCAGAAACACTGGATAAGGCGCGTGCTTCCGATGCCATCCTTTTTGGCGCTATCGGGCATGCCAAATACGACAATGATCCCACGGCTAAAGTACGTCCTGAACAGGGATTGCTCAAGATCCGCAAGGAGCTGGGGCTGTACGCCAACCTTCGCCCCATCAAACTGTTCGACGACCTTTTGCAGGCTTCCAGCATTAAGCCGGAAATCCTCCAGGGGGCCGATATCCTGTTTTTCCGCGAGCTTACCGGTGACGTATATTTCGGGGAAAAGCAGCGCAGTGAAGACCGCGCTACCGCATCGGACCTCATGATCTATCATAAATACGAAGTAGAGCGCATTGCCCGCAAAGCATTTGAAGCCGCCCGTACCCGCCGTAAGAAACTCTGCTCTGTAGATAAAGCCAATGTGCTGGAAGCATCCCGCCTCTGGAGGGAAGTGGTGCAGGAAATCGCCAAAGAGTATCCTGATGTGGAAACCGAACACATGTTTATTGATAACGCCGCCATGCAGCTTATCAAAGATCCCAAGCGTTTCGACGTGGTGGTGACAGGCAACCTGTTCGGAGATATCCTGACCGATGAAGCTTCTCAGATCGCAGGCTCCATGGGTATGCTGGCTTCCGCTTCCGTGGGCGACAGCATCGGCTTCTATGAGCCTATCCACGGTTCCGCACACGATATCGCCGGTAAAGGCATTGCTAACCCGCTGGCATCGATTTTATCCGCTGCACTGCTGCTCGATATCTCTTTCGGACTGAAAGAAGAAGCTCAGCGCGTGATCCGCGCGGTAGATGCCACGCTGCGCCAGGGCTACCGTACCATGGACATTGCCAACAAACATACTGCCAACAACATGCTGCTGGGTACAGACGCGATGGGGGCACAGGTACTGAAAAACCTTAACTAATTAACTGACGCAAATATCATGGATAAGAATAGAGTATACGTATTTGATACCACGCTGCGCGACGGCGAGCAGGTGCCCGGCTGTCAGCTGACTACCGTGGAGAAAATTATCGTAGCCAAAGAACTGGAAGCCCTCGGTGTAGACGTGATCGAGGCTGGCTTCCCCATTTCCAGCCCCGGCGATTTCCAGAGCGTGGTGGAGATATCCAAAGCGGTTTCAGAACCCGTTATCTGTGCCCTTACCCGCGCCAATACTGCTGATATCGACGCAGCCGCTTCCGCACTGGAGTTTGCTAAACGCAAGCGTATCCACACCGGTATCGGTGCTTCCGACATGCACATCAAATACAAATTCAACTCCACCCGCGAAGCCATTCTCGAAAGAGCAGTGAGCGCCGTGAAGTATGCCCGCAAATTTGTGGATGATATCGAATTTTATGCGGAAGATGCAGGCCGTGCAGATAACGAATATCTCGCCCGCATGATCGAAGCCGTGATTGCAGCAGGTGCTACCGTGGTAAACATCCCGGATACCAACGGTTACTGCCTGCCTGAACAATACGGTGCCAAGATCAAGTATCTGGTAGATAATGTGAAGAACATTGATAAAGCCATCATTTCCGTGCATTGCCATAATGATCTCGGACTTGCTACGGCCAATACCATTGCCGGTGTGATCAACGGTGCCCGCCAGGTAGAGTGTACCATCAACGGTATTGGTGAGCGTGCAGGTAATACTTCGCTGGAAGAAGTGGCCATGATCCTGAAAACGCACCATGCGCTGGGATACACTACCGGCATCAACAGCAAACGCATTTACGAGATCAGCAACCTGGTGTCGAACATGATGCGGATGCCTGTGCAGCCTAACAAAGCCATCGTGGGCCGTAACGCCTTTGCACACAGCTCCGGTATTCACCAGGATGGTGTGCTGAAGCACCGCGAAAACTACGAGATCCTCGATCCGGAAGATATCGGCCTGTCGTCTAACGCTATTATCCTTACTGCCCGCAGCGGCCGTCATGCACTGAAGCATCACCTCGAAAGACTGGGTTACAAGATCGATAAGATCAACCTCGATGATGTGTATGCCCGCTTCCTTGAAATGGCTGACAACAAGAAAGAGATCAACGATCACGACCTCCTTACCCTCATGGGTGACGGTGATGCCAACCACTATGGCGATAAGGCGATTAAGGTAACGCTGCTGCAGGTAGTATGTGGCGACCCCCTGCGCCCGATGGCTACCGTAAAGCTGCGCGTGAACGGCGAAGAGAAAGAAGCAAGCGCGGCCGGTAACGGTCCGGTTAACGCTACCATCAACGCTATCCAGCATATCATCAATGATGAGATCACCATCGATGAGTTCAGCATTCAGGCTATGCACGGCGGCAGTGAAGACGTGAGCAAAGTGAATATGCGCGTACACAAAGACGGGAAGTCTTATTACGGCTTCGGTTATTCCACCGATATCGTGAACGCAAGCGTACATGCTTATGTGGATGCACTGAATAAGATATACTAGCAGAAACGCATAGTTATAATAATTTAAAAGGCCGCCATTGTGCGGCCTTTTAACATTTTTTTAAATTTCTGATGAAGAATTATACTTGATAATATATTTTCCAGTATTTTCACGGAATAATTGGAAAGGGGACCATTTCAGCATATTCCAGGGTTCCCGCAAATCGAGATCTAAGTGCTTTCCATCCTACATCAAATTGCAGCTGGTGGCCATTATAACCTAAGTATATTTTAATCTAAATCTAAATCGGACTTATGAATCAAAGCAGTATAATTCATTAACCAAGAGAGACATTCATCCCGCGTATCCAAACGTAAAATTCACCACAATTTAAGCCGTGCTAACTTATGCCTAATGCTTCACCGCATCCCGGTACCATAGTATGATGTGGGAATAAGCCAACGTTTTCCAGGGAAAAAATCTATATCGTAACACCATCCGTAAACGGAGCGGCAGGGCCGTGCATAACTTAATTGGTTTTGCCTGCCCGATACCGGCATCGGTTTATCCGGAATCGCATTCCTATGCCTGCATATTCCGCCTTTTCATTACTCATCAATATGTATCCCATTCACAAAATCTAAATTCATCATGAGGAAATTCTTTACGCTCCTTTCCGTACTGATCCTGCTCGGCGCCAGTGTGTTTGCGCAGGACAGAACCATTTCCGGTAAAGTATCCGACAGTCGCGATGGTAACCCGCTGCCCGGGGTAACCGTAGCAGCCGGATCGCGCGGTACACTTACTGCGGCTACAGGACAGTTTACTCTGAAAGTACCTGCAGGTACCAAACAGCTTACATTTTCATTTATCGGTTATACCAGCCAGACGGTAACACTGGGTGAAAGCGAAGAAGTGAACGTGCGGCTGGAAATAAACCAGGAAAGTCTGGATGAGTATGTTGTAGTAGCGTACGGTACACAAAACAAGCGTTCGCTCACCGGTTCCGCCGGCATCATCAGCGCAGAAAAACTGAGCCGTGCGCCCCGTGCTTCCATTCAGGAAAGCTTCCAGGGCAACATTGCAGGTGTACAGGCTACCAACGGCTCCGGCCAGCCAGGTTCCGTACCCAATATCCGCATCCGTGGCGTGGGCAGTATCAATGCTTCCAGCGCACCGCTGTATGTGGTAGACGGTATCCCCGTTGTATCTGGTGATATTACCGGCTATAACACCAACACCATCGCAGGTCTCAACAGCTCTGACATTGAAAGCGTAACGGTGCTGAAAGATGCGGCAGCAGCATCTCTCTACGGTTCCCGTGCAGCCAATGGCGTTATCCTCATTACCACCAAGAAAGGTAAGTCAGGTAAAACCAAATTCAGTGCCTCCGCACAATATGGTGTAAATAAGATCACCCTCCGCGACAGTGACCTCCCGCTTACCACTCCCGAAATGCTGGAGCTGCTCCGCGAAGGCTGGGCTAACAAAGGCAACGATCCTTCCACTTTCGATGCGGAAGTAACACGCCTTAAAATAGACCCGAACTATACGACCGACTGGGTAGACGCTCTCACCCGCAAAGGCAACTTCCAGCAGTACGATCTGTCTGCTTCCGGCGGTAATGATAAAACCACTTTCTACCTTTCCGGCGGCCTGTATAAAGCAGAAGCTCCGCTGAACGGGGTGGATTATGACAGGATCACTTCGAAGCTGGCTGTTACGCACAAAGCAAACGACCGCCTGAACTTCGATATGAACATCGGCCTCGGTTATCAGAAATCCAATACGGTGCAGGATGCAGGTGCTTTCGGTAACCCCATCCGCTCGTTCTACCGCCTGCAGCCATGGCTGAAGATATATAAGGATGATGGTACCTACGACCTCTCTTACAACAGCAGCCATAACCCGGTAGCAGTTGTTGATAACAACAAACGTATCGGTAAAACTTATTCCGCACTTGGTAACATCGGCGCCCAGTACAATATCTGGAACGGACTGAGCTTCCAGACTAAATTCGGCCTCGATCTCAACTATGCGAACATGGACCTGTTCTGGGACCCCCGCTTCGGTGATGGCCGTAACTACAACGGTTATGGTACATCTGCAGGGCGTCTTTACCTGAACTGGATTTCCACCAACCTCCTGAAATACCGCAAAACCATCGCGGAAGATCATGAGCTGGATGTACTGGCAGGTTACGAAGCACAGAAAACCACTATTAACAGTAACTCCGCTACCGGTACAAGCTTCCTGCCCAATACCGAAACCGTGGCAAACGCGGGTCTTCCTTTTGCAGTTTCTTCCAGCATACAGGAAGCCACTATCGCATCTGTGTTCACCAACGTGGGTTATAACTACAAACAGAAGTATTTCCTGAACTCATCTTTCCGTCGCGATGGTTCTTCCCGCTTCGGTTCCAACTACCGTTACGGTAACTTCTGGTCGCTGGGTGCCAGCTGGGATATCACCGGGGAAAGCTTCCTGAAAGGCAGCAACCTCCTCTCGCTCCTGAAGCTCCGTACCAGCTACGGTGTGAATGGTAACCAGGATATCGATTACTACGCATCCATGGGCCTGTACAGCAGCAACTCCGTATACAACGGCGATCCTGCCTTTGCTTTCAGCCAATATGAGAATAAGAACCTTACCTGGGAACAGAACAAACCTTTCAACATCGGTCTTGATTTCGGTCTCTGGCGCAACCGCCTGACCGGTACGGTGGAATACTACACCCGTACAACATCCAACCTGTTGCTGAACGTACCCATCTCTTCCACTAACGGCCTTACCGGCTACCTCGAGAACATCGGTGAAATGCAGAACAGCGGCTGGGAACTGACACTGTCTTCCCGCAACATCGAAAGCAAAAGCGACGATGGTTTCTCCTGGACCACCGACTTCAACTTCTCTACTCTTAAGAACCGCATCACCAAACTGAACGCACCTATCCGCGGAACGTTTAACCGTGAAGAAGGACAGGATTACTATCAGTACTACCTGATCGGTTATGCCGGTGTGGATCCCGCCAATGGCGAAGCCCTCTGGTATTCCGATTCTTCCAATACCAAAACCACGAACGTTTACAGCCGCGGTGTACGTACCAACCAGGGTTCCGCACTGCCGAAGTTCTACGGCGGTCTCACCAATACGCTGAGCTTCAAAGGCATCTCCCTCAGCTTCCAGCTGTTCTATAACTTCGGCAACAAACTGTACGACGGCTGGGGAAGCTTCATCAACTCCGACGGTGCCAGCGCATTCAGCGCCACCGGCAAGATCAACCGTTACACTTACGACAAGCGCTGGCGTAAACCGGGAGATATCACCGATGTTCCGAAAGTTACTTATGGTGGTACGCAAACCGGCAGCTCCAGCCAGAACTCTTCCCGCTTCCTGTACGATGGTGATTACATCCGCCTGCGTGATGTTACCCTGGCATACAACCTGCCCCGCAACCTGCTGAACAAGATCGGTGTGGGTAACGTGAAAGTGTATTTCCGTGCCAACAACCTGTACACCTGGGTGAAAGACGACCGCCTGAAATATGACCCGGAAGTACCGGTGACCGGCGATCTCGATCAGCGCCCGCCCGTGTTCAAAACCATGCTGGCCGGTATCGACTTATCCTTTTAATTCTAAAAACGGAAGACAATGAGCATTATCAAGAAAAACATATATGCACTGCTGGCGGGAACGGTTGTACTGGCTTCCTGCAGCAAGGATTTCCTCACGCTGGAACCGCGTCAGAACACGGAAGTAAGCGTAGCGATCAAAGATCTGCAAGGGATGCGTGCCGCAGTAAACGGACTTTATTCAGCCCTGCAGAGCGCCAACTATTATGGCCGTACTGCTTCTGTACTGCCTGATCTGCAGTCAGACAATGCGCACATCAGCACCAACTATTCCAACCGTTATTCCAATCAGGATACCTATACCACCACCGCGAATGATGGTATGGCTTCCGGTATGTGGAACAGTCTTTATATCACAGTGGCCAATGCCAACCTGCTGATCGAGAAAGGTACCGCGCTGCAGCTGCCAGCCGCAGATACTGCGGAACAGCGTTCTATCCTCGGACAGGCATATGCCTTGCGTGGCCTCGCGTACTTCGACCTGGCGCGTTACTACTGCCAGCCTTATAATTTCACCGCGGATGCCTCTCATATGGGCGCACCCATCGTACTTAAAACTGCCACTGAAAAGGCAGGTATCGTAGCGCCTCCGCGCAGTACGGTTAAGCAAACGTACGACCGCATCATTGAAGACCTGGATTCCGCAGTCAGCAAACTGAACCGGACTACCAGCGTTTCCGTACGCGCCAGGTTTAACGTATATGCAGCGAAAGCATTGCTGGCCCGTGTATACCTGTACAAAGGCGAATGGGCGAAAGTAGTGCCCCTTTGTACTGATGTACTGGCAGCAGGCCCCAGCCGCTATTCCCTCATCCCCGCATCTACCATGCTGGGCGATTTCCTGAAACAGAACAATCCTGAAGTGATCCTTGAAGTGGCGAATACTGCTACGGATAATAACAGCACCGACTGGCTGGGGTATTTCTACGATCAGGGTGGTTATGGCGATATGCTGTCTACCGCAGGCCTTTACAATATCTATTCCGCAACGGATGCACGCCGTGGATTTATTACCAAAGGTTCCCGCTCCAGCGGCGAAAACCCTGCTTACATTGTAGGGAAATATACCCGCAAGTTCGAGGAGAACGTGAAGCTGATCCGCCTCGCAGAAATTTATCTGACAAGGGCAGAAGCCTATGCACAGCTGGGAGAGTCAGACAAAGCGATTGCTGATGCCAACGTAGTGATCGCGAGGGCAGATGCAGACCCGGCGGCTTTACTGGATGCGGCACTTACGGGTACCCCGCTGGTTGAAGCAGTATTACTGGAGCGCCGTAAAGAGCTGGCTTTTGAAGGGCAGCGCCTGTTCGACCTCACGCGTTACAAGAAAGACTTCGTGAAGATCCGCCGCGGCGGCAACACGATTAACGTGAAGTATCCCGAGAACAGGACGATCCAGCCGATCCCGCAAAGGGAGCTGGATGCGAATGCAGGCCTGAAAGGTCAGCAGAACCCTGGTTACTTCTAGCAGAAGAATTGACATTTAAGTACTTAAACGGGTCTGCCTCCATTAAGAGGCAGGCCCGTTTAGCATTTAGGCCGGTTAGTACAGATGTTTTTTATTTTCAGTTTTTGGTATATCTTGGTCATCGTTTAGCCCATTTTAACTTATCCAGATATTACTATGAGTTTAAGATCCCTTGTCCTAACATGTATCGCGCCTGCTTTGTTCTTCTTCGCATTGGAAACGAAAGCACAATCAGAACCCGAGCTTGATTTCAGAACTAAATCTTTTCTGCCACCACCGGCAGAAGCAGCATCTATCAACAAAGGAGGAGATGTTGGCGTTAATTTATCTTCCGGCGCGCCAAGTATTAGCATCCCGCTGGCATCCGGCAGTTCACGATTCATTTCGGTGAATGCAAGCCTCAATTATGCATCTAATGGTATCCGTGTCAATGATCTGGCACCTTTTACCGGTTTGGGCTGGAGTTTGAACTGTGGAGGAGCGGTGACCCGTACCACTTTGGGAATGCCGGATGAAGACAGGTTGCAATACAATACGGATTTTACCAATTGGACCAAGCTTACGGTTACTCCGATTGATCGCCCTACCATGAACTACCTGACAGGTGTCCGGGACCGGGAATCGGATGTTTTCTCCTTTTCTGTAAATGGGTACATAGATGGTAAGTTTATACTGAATGATCAGCGGGTACCAATACTTATCAGTGGGAAGAACTGTAAGATCTCGGTATTGAACGGGATTATCAAGGATGGTTTTCAGGTAATAGATGATAAAGGCACTATTTATCAGTTTACGGAGAAGGATACATCCTATTATGACCGGGGGGCCTGTGCAACAGACCCCGGTGAACGCGTTCGGCCAGTATTCAATACCTGGCATCTTTCCAAAATTATAATGCCTTACCAGGATACTGTATATTTTAATTATACGAGTAATAATTACAGATATGTTGCGGATGTTAACGAGAATGAATCGATCTGTATAACAAGTGGTGTAGGTGGTTGCGGAAGTGAGGACCCATCTGCCACCTGTCCATTGTTTAGTGAACAATATACCCGCTGCCAGACGCAACAGGAAGTTAAAGGAAGAATTCTGAAGGAAGTAATTTTCGTGAATGGCAAGCTGGAATTTGAATATACTGATAACCGGAAGGATATGGTTGGGGGAAAAGCTCTCAGAAATGTGATCCTTAGCAATGGTGAAGGGGTTCTCCGGCATCTGACTCTGAATACGAATTATCTGCTTTCTGCGGCAAGAACCGAAGCAGTTGGAGATACTACAGGTCGGTACCGTTTAATGCTCCGCAGCATCGATGTGAGGCCACAGGCAAGTGCTGCAATAGAAATGAGTTATGGATTTGGTTACCTGAATGAGAACCTTCTGCCGGCGCGTTTTTGTGCGGGGCAAGACCATTATGGCCTGGCAAACGGCTCTATCAATAATAATTATTTCCTGACTAATATAGTTGAAGATATAAGATTTTGGCAACGAGAGTCGACATACAATCCGAGCCGGTATGGTAACCGATCTCCGGACTCTACAGCCACATTCATGCTCGCCGGTTTGCTCAATAAAGTAGTGTATCCCACAGGAGGCATAGACTCTATTGTATATACACCCAATCTGCAGTACACACAGCGAATCTTTAAACGGCAGGTAGAAGATTTTATAAATGTATGGCCGCCGGACGGCAGTACAGGTACGGCAGACACCCTGTTCTTCAATATAGGCTATCCCCAAAAGGTTGAAATTTCTATGTTCGTGCAACCTAAAGACTTAATTGTAAGAGTGCATGACCGGGCATATTCCCATATATACAAAGTGGGCACCAATCATTTGGAAAAGTCCTGGGGTACTGATTATGCCAGCGGATGGCTGAGCGAGAAGTTTTTGATAGAGGAACCAGGTGCTTATTATCTGCGCGATTCTATGGCGAAAGACGATATGTATCTGGAGAGGACCTTCAGATATGAACCCGTACCGGATTCCTTTTGGATGGATTGGCCGATCGGAGGTGTCAGCGTTGCGAAGATCATTTCCAAAGACAGCATCACGAACCAGCCTATAGTGAAATCTTATTCCTACAAGTTTCGTGATTCCAAATTCTATTCTACCCGCAAAATCGTGGAGGAAGAGAAGTATTCATACATTAATACAGTTCGGCGATTTATGAACTGTGACCGTGTACCCGACTGCGAAGGCTTGTCTTACTGTACCTGGCTCGTCCATGGCAGCACACAGATAAGGCCGGAGTCATTGGTAGGTGGAAACTTCTTTTATCACGATGTTGTCACGGAAACGGTGACAGGTGCTGATTCGATTGACAGGTCTACAGAACATCAGTTTGAGTATAACTTTCAGGTAGGTGCGAGGGTCGAAACAGGCAGTTACGTAATTGGTACTCCCTATGGAGTTATGCCAGACTTTCTGCTTGGTGAGAAGCAAACGATCCAGTATAGTTACAATCGCCTTACCAAGGCGTATCAGGAACATGCTAAGACACGCCGCGAATTGCGGTTGACGGAAAGGTTCCTTGTGGATAATTTCAATGTCAGCAAAATCTATGAGTCCCCATGTACGGGTGGTACTCAAGCTCCCACAGCTGTAGAAAAAGGCTCGGTTAGCGTCACAGCATATCCTATCTATTTCCAGCAGGTGGATGTAGTGGCACAGTATGATACGGTTTTCACTGGTGTTGGAGGCACATATACAGCCAGTACCAAGTTGTTCGAATATACCCCTGAACCATATTATTACCTTCGCGGGTCAAAAACAACCGGTAGTAAAGGAGACACCCTGGCCAGCCGCATGACTTATATTTTCGACGAAACAAGCCATGCCATGAAAACGCCTATGTTGGCACAAAACGTTTTAGGATTAACAAAGATCGTTGGTACAAGGGCAGGGCTGCCCACTCAATCCCGGATTGCAGACTATCGGTTTGCAAATGGTTCTGCGGGACTGATCAGTCAGTATAAAATAACCGAGCAGATCAGGAGCAACACCCCGGAAGTAGTTTCAGAGCGCACCGTATTCACATCGTTGGGGCAGCCGGCGGAAGTATTGGAAAGAGATCAGCGGCAGGTATTAGTATGGGGATATAATGATGCACTGGTGACATGTTCTGTAATTGGTGCAGCGCTGGCAGATGTGGCGCATACCAGTTTCGAACAAGGGCAGAATTCGGCATGGAATATCCCATCTGCCACACGGTCCACACTTTCCATTACGGGCAAACAGGCATTCGATCTGGCGTTGGCAGGTGCTGGTGGTATTACCAGGACCGGACTCACTGCCTCCCTTGAATATACTGTTAGCTATTACACCCGGAATGCAGTGGCTTTAACGATTGCAGGTACTGTGGGGGCTGCAAAAAAAGGACAAACGGTAAACGGGTGGACATATTTTGAACACACCATTTCCGGAGTTACCACGGCAACGGTAGCTGGTTCGGGAGTATTGGACGAATTACGTTTATACCCGGCCTCTGCACTGATGACCACATATACACATACACCTCAGGTTGGAGTTACCAGCAAATGTGATGCAAATGCGATTGTTGAATACTATGAATACGATGGGTTAGGCCGCTTACAGACAGTTAAGAATATAGAAGGTAAGATCCTGCAGCAAAAAGCCTATAAATACAAGGCGCCGGTACTATAAACAGCTACCCGGAATTCAGGATTTCGGGTTTTCAACATATTCGGATTCAACCGGACTCAACTGAGTCCGGTTTTTTTATGCATAGAGGGTTGGGATATTCCCGGCCTGTTTTTTGATGCTGCACTGGCCGCGCAGCGGAGAGGAGGGAATGATCAAAATATAATTTGGATGCCAGAACCCTTCTTCTTATCTTGTTGGCAGGTCGGTTATAAGACCGCAGTACACAGACGCCATATTTAGAAACCATCGACGATCAATTGTTACCCGCCGGCACCCGCCATATCTGTCCGGCAGTGAACGAAAAACCACGAGTGTATTATTTTATGAAACTAAACTACATTGACCCACGTATGACAGTGACATTACTTCACCGGCCCACGCCAGGCCAACTGCAACCGGAGCGAAGACCTTTCCGGTTGATTTCATGAATCGAACAAAGTAATCAGGACAAACGCCAATTTCTAATACCATCATCCCGCTTGTTAGCCCAGGGACCCGTTCCTCAATCCTAAAACATATCTACAATGAAAACTGCAACCCTCCTTCCACGGGGCATGTCCGTTATTTTGCAAAATCGATTTAGTCGGGCGTTGTATCTCACCGTGCCAATTATTATGCTGGCCTTTATGCAGGCCTTCGCACAATCAAAACCCATCACCGGGTCAGTTAAAGACGACTCCGGTGCGCCCCTCGCAGGCGTTACCCTTCAGATCAAAGGCACCACCAGCGGTGCCGTCAGCGATGGTGAAGGGAAATTTAAACTCACCGTGCCCAACGAAAGTGCCGTCCTCAACGTCACCTTCATCGGCTACGAACCTCAGGAAGTACCCGTTGCCGGTAAATCGGAAATCAACATCGTACTCCTCCTGTCCAAAAAAACACTCACCGATGTGGTAGTGGTAGGGTATGGCTCCGTGGCCAAACGCAACCTCACCTCAGCAGTTACCACCGTTGCCAGTAAGGATTTCATTCAGGGCGGGTTTAACAGCCCCCTCCAGCAGATCGATGGTAAAGTGGCCGGTGTCACCATCTCTAACCCCGCTGCTGCAGACCCTAACCGGGCTACAGATGTGCAGGTTCGTGGCGCCGCCTCTCTCAGCGCCGGCAACTCCCCGCTCATCGTAATAGATGGGATGCCGGGTGGTGACCTGCGCAACATTATGCAGCAGGACATTGCATCCATCACCGTCCTCAAAGACGCCGCCGCTGCTGCCATCTACGGCTCCCGCGGCGCCAACGGTGTTGTGCTCGTGGAAACGAAAAGAGGTAAGAGCGGAAGGGTAATGCTCACCTACGACAGCTATGCCGAACATGATGCCGTTGCAGCAAAACCCAATATATTGTCGGCACAGGAGTACCTCGACCGTAAACGCGGAAACGATCAGGGTGCCCGTACCAACTGGTACGATGAGCTGCTCCGTAAGGATAACTTCGGTACCAACCAGTTCCTCACCATTTCCGGGGGGAATGAAAATTCCATCTTCCGCCTTTCCGGTAACTTCCGCACCAAACAGGGCCTCGATATCGGCTCAGACCGCAGGGAATATGGCTACCGTGCCAACTTCCAGCAAAAGGTGCTCGATGGCCGGCTGGAGTTTTCAGGTAACCTGTCGCAGCGCTTCGTGAAAGAAGAATACACGAACTATGGCGCCTTCAATCAGGCCGTAAAACTGAATCCCACCATTCCCATCATGGACCCTGACGATCCCACGAAATATAATTTCCTGGCGGGTTACGATACTTATAACCCGGTGGCCGACCTGCTGGCAAGGGAAAACGGGGCCGATCAGAATTACTCCATCGTGGACCTGAACGTGAAGTTCCACATCCTCAAAAACTTCAATACCGAACTCAAGCTCGCACGGCAGGGCAGGGAGATGCTTAAAAGGGAATATTACACGTCTAAAGCCGCGGAATCCATCTCCAACGATCGTACAGGCCGCGCACGCCTCCAAAACGAAAAATGGGCCGATTACACGCTGGAATGGATCGGTAACTATAATACCAGATTCGGCAAGCACGACCTCTCCGCCATGGGCGGTTACTCCTACCAGGAATTCAATAACCAGGCTTTCTGGGCAGAAAACTCCGACTTTCCCAGTGATGGCTTCGGATACAACAACCTGGGTGCAGGACTCTGGAACCTCGAAAAAGGCCGTCTGGGTATGGACTCCTGGAAAAGCAAGGAGAAGCTGATTGCTTTCCTCGGCCGTATCAATTATAACTTCGATGATACTTACTTCCTCACTGCTTCGTTCCGCTACGAAGGGAATACCAAATTCGGGAACGACAACAAATGGGGTATGTTCCCCGCACTGTCGGCCGCATGGCGTATCTCCAACCTGCCGGCACTGAAAGACAGTAAGCTCTTCAACGACCTGAAGCTCCGTGCTTCGTATGGTGTTACCGGCCGCTCGGGCTTCGACCGTTACACTGCCCTCTTCCGTTACCAGCAGTATGGCATGTACCAGAACGATGCGGGAGAATGGATCTCCGTGTATGGCCCGGGTAACAACTTCAACCCAAGGCTGGCATGGGAACGTGCTGTGGCATATAATGCAGGCCTTGATTTTGTCATGCTCGACAACCGCCTCAGCGGTAGTATCGATGTGTTCGACCGCCGCAGCAAGGGCATCCTCGATAACTACGAAGTTGCAGTGGGCGCATTCCCGCACACGAATATGTTCGTGAACGTGGGTACCACCAGCTCCAAAGGCGTGGAACTCACCCTGAACTGGGATGCCGTGAAAACAGGCGATTTCACTTACACCACCAACGTCACCGGTTCTTACATCAAATCCAAACTGGTATCATGGTCTAATGCGGAGTACACCGGCAACTTCAGGGAGCTGCAAAGCCTGCCATCGCCCGGTAACCCCGGTTATGCTTACCGCCTCGATCCGGGTACGGAACTGGGCAGTTTTTACGGGTATAAATATGCCGGAGTGAACGATGCCGGGCAGATCATGGTGTGGAAAGACGGGCAGGAAGGCAAGGAATCCATCGTGTACAGCAGTGCCAATGCCGACCGCGACAGAACCTACATCGGCCACGGCGCGCCCCGTTACGAACTGGCATGGGGTAACAGGCTCGGCTACAAAGCTTTTGACCTGAGCCTCTTTTTCCGCGGCCGGTTCGATTACCAGATCATCAACCTTTACCAGATGTACTACGGCCTGCAGGCAGAACAGGGTATTAACCTGTTACAGGATGCTTACACCCGCAACGGGCATATCAAATCCTCCAAGCTCATTACGGATTACTTCCTTGAAAATGGCGATTACTTCCGGCTGGATAACATCACCCTTGGCTGGACGCCTAAACTACAGGGCAAGCTCGTGAGCAGCTTCAGGCTGTATGGCAGCGTACGCAATGTGTTTACGCTCACCGGCTATTCCGGCCTCGATCCTACCGCCATCGGTGTAACCGGTCTTACTCCCGGTTACGGCGACCTGAGCCTTTATCCCATTTCGCGCACTTTCACGCTGGGTGCACAGGTAACTTTCTAATCACGTAAAAGCTTCACATCATGAACATCAGAACCAAAATAGGCAGCCTTTTGCTGCTCTCCATATTCTCCGCCGCTTCCTGCACGAACCTCGATGAAGAGCCGTTCGATGTATTACCGGCCGATAAATACTACACCGACAGTAAATCAGTAATTGCCGCTGTGGTGCGCCCTTACGAACATGGCCACTGGTGCGGATGGGATGGCGACCGGTATCTTTTATCGGAACTTACCGCAGACCATCTCGTATGGACCCAGAAAGGTATTCACGGATATGACGGGGGCGACTGGCAACGGCTGCATCGCCATACCTGGACGGCAGACGATGGCCATATCTACGGCGCATGGTCTGGTCCCTATCAGGGCATCGCGCAGATCAATCTCATCATGCGCGATATCAAAGCGCTGAATTATCCGGCTATCGGTATGACGGAAGAAGCAAAGAATCATCATCTTTCTGAACTGCGTGTGCTTCGCGCATGGTTCTATCTCTTCCTCATCGATTACTTCCGCACCGTGCCCATATACGAAACACCGCAGGAGCTGGTGGGGCAGTCTACCCCGCAGGAGGTGTTCGCGTACATCGAAAAAGAGCTGAAAGAATCACTTCCGTTATTGCCGAAGAATACCCGTCAGGGCCGTTGGGATCAGGGTGGAGCAGCGGCATTGCTCGTTCGGCTTTACCTGAATGCGGAAAAGTGGATCGGTACACCGAAGTTTAACGAATGTGCAGTAGTGGCGCAGGAGATCATCGATGGCAAGTACGGAACCTACGCACTGGATACCGACTACCGCGGTCCTTTCCGCTCGGGTATAAAAGAGTACCGCTCACCGGAAAATATTTTCGAGTTCCCCCATGCACGGAACATTTACGAAATGGGCTGGGTGTATAATGCCACCATGCATTATCAGGCCCGCTATTCCCTCGATAACGACTGGGGCGGATGGAATGGCATCCACCTTACACCTTCCCGCAATCCCGACGGGGCATTGTATACCTACAAGCTGGGAATGCCCTACGAGCGTTATGCAGCGGGCGACAAGCGCAAACAACCCTTCCGTACCACCACCAAAGATGCGCAGTACGAAGGCTTCTTCCTGATTGGCCAGCAATATGCCTGGAATAACAATGCAGGATTCGGATTCGACAGTACGAAGAAGATAAACGGAACGGAAGAATATAAAGATAAACCACTGGCGTATGTAGACCAGGTGGCACGTTTCTCCGAGAAGCCGAATGGCCGTTGGGGCGAAGGCTCTCAGGTGCTGACGGGAGAGGAGAACTCCGGTGTGCGCATCATGAAATTCCCCTGGCTGCCCATGTCGCAGGGCTTCTTCCAGTTCAATTCCGCTCCGGAGATCAGGCTGGCAGAAATCTACTACGCACTGGCCGAATGTAAATACCGCGCGGGTGCAAAAGCCAACGCTGCCACATTGCTCGATGCCGTGCGCAAACGCAACTTTACCGATGCCGCATGGCCTGCAAACTCTTATGTGACCAACCTCGGTAACCTTACTGATGATGAGTTTGTGATTGAGCTGGGCCGTGAATTCATCGCGGAACGCCACCGCCGGACCGACCTGGTGCGTTGGAACAGATTCGGTGCGGATTGGTGGGATAAACCGGCAGACGGGAAAGACCGCAGTGTGTTCCCCATCCCCAGAAGAGCCTTAAACACGAACCCTTTATTGAAACCCAATGGATTCGAGTGAGGAAAACAGGAGCAATAAGACCCGGGAGCAGTACCCGGGCAGCTCCTGGTTTACTGCACCGTACCCTCCTGGATCAGGTGCATATACAATTATGTAAAGCCGCCGATAAACCACAGTTATCCCGGGGATAAGCCGTAGATAAGCCGCCTCCATATAGGGGCGGCTTATAGGCGGGATATGGGCGGCTTAAAGGCGGCTTAAGGGCGGCTTATCTCTTCCTTTGGATGCCGGTTAACATGACGAAGCCCTGATATTAGGACGGAACTTAATGGAAGAGAGGTTGATAAAATGACGGCAGGCAGTAAACGGATGTAAAGCAAACCAGAAAGCCTGCATCCCGGGTTAAATGAAAAAGTCCCGGTTCTTTGAGGAGAACCGGGACTTTTTTTATGCAAACGGATTTGCTATTTACGTTGCTGAAGCGCTTTGATTTTCTTGTCGAGCTTCTTTTTGTCTTTCATGTAAGGGGAGAGGTCGAAAAGGTCCACTTTACGATACTCGATCGGGTGGCTTTCGCTTTGCAGGGCGATGTAGCCTTCGGAGAGGAGTTTGCCATTTTGTTGGAGGGCAGGATCTGCATGCGATACGTTGCCGCCGCCGATCTGGGGTTTCTCATACACCAGCACCGTGTCTTTCTCCACGATATGTTTGATGATGGAATCGCCCAGTACCAGTACTTCGGCTCTTACCCAGCGCTCGCCGTGGTAAGTTTCGCTTTTGGAATCCACGCAATGGGCGGTGATCAGCTTATCGTTCATCACCACATTAGTGCCGGGCGTGCAGAGGTTAGCCGTGGTACGGCGGCCGCTGCCGGTGCCGCCGAGCAGCTGTACTTCGATGGAGATAGGGAAATCCTGGTCTTTACCCATGGATTTGGCAGATTGGGAGTGGATCATGGCACCGCTGTTGCGGAGTGCCCATCCCGGGCCGCCTTTCACCTGATCGCCCACAAAGCGGTATTCCATCACCAGCAGGTAGGCGGAGAATTTCTTTTTATGGAAGATGTGACCGTACTGATCGTTGAAGGCATCATAGTTTTCGTAAGATACGGCGAGGTTGCCGTTCTGCACGCGGAAGGTGTTGCCGTTGTTATCGTCCAGATTGTGACCGGTGATTTTTACGTTCCAGTCTTTCAGATCTTTCCCGTTAAACAGCTTGATCCAGCCGCCTTTCTGGGCAGAGCAGGTAACGCTTCCCAATGCGAGGGCCAGCGTTAACAGGAGGGTTGTTCTTATCATACAAAATATTAATTAGGCTGTTAAGCTATAAAAATTATCGCAAGTGCTCAAACGGTATATCCATGAGCGGAAACCGGATGGCACCTTTAAGGGCATAGTGCCACCATTCCGTTTCCAGCGCCACGAAGCCGTGGGCTTCCATTAAAGTGCGCAGCAGGAGGCGGTTTTCTGCCGCTTCTGCCGATACTCCGGGGGCGTTATGATGGGCTTTCTCTGTGAAATCATCATAAGGGGTGGGCATTTCCATCTCTTTACCGGTTTTGGCGTAGATGATGGTAAGGTCTACCGCCGCACCACGGTTGTGGCCCGAGCCTTTTTTGGGATCGGCGGCATAACGCTCGTCCGGCACCACTTCCCACATCTTTTCCGTGACGCGGTAGGGGCGGTAGCCGTCGTATATCTTCAGGCTGAGTCCCATCGGTTCCAGCATTTCCTGCAGTTTCAGCAACGCTTCATACACCGGGCGGCGGAGGTAAACTGCCGGGTAGGGATACAGCACGGTGCGGGTAAAATTACTGTCTGTAGCATAGCGTACATCAATAGGGATGGCCGTTACACGCACCAGCTCCTGCGAAGGGTCTGTTTTAACGAGAGACTGGTACATTGCCGTGTCCTTCACCACAGCCAGGCCGTTTTGGTTAAGCGGTATTTGCTGGGCGGAAAGGCGGGTAGATAGTAGTAAAATGCTAAGGATAAATAGATTTTTCACGAGTATCGATTTAGAACTGCTTAAAAATAGTCAAGAAAGTACAGAATGAGGCTAAAAAAGAATTGCAATACTGGTTCAAATTGAGGTATTTTAGAACCCTTAAATTAACAGAAAGATGAGTTTGTTCCGATTAGATGGTAAAACTGCTGTGATAACCGGTGCCGGCAGCGGTATCGGTCAGGCAGTTGCGAAGGTTTTTGCGCAGGCAGGCGCCACCGTTCATGTGCTGGAATTGAATGAAGAAGCCGGTAAAGTAACGGCAGATGAAATTGCCGCTGAGGGCGGTAAAGCATTCGTTCATGGCGTGAATGTGGCAGATCAGGCTGCAGTTACTGCCGTGATGAAAAAGGTAGCCGCCACCACCGGCCGGCTCGACATCCTGGTGAACTGTGCCGGCATTGCCCATGTTGGTAACCTGGAGAATACTGCCGAAGCGGATTTTGACCGTGTGTTCAACGTCAATGTTAAAGGAACGTACAACTGCATGTACGCCGTAATCGGGCAAATGAAGGCTCAGGGCGGCGGCGTGATCCTCAATATAGCCTCCATCGCATCTACCGTAGGCATCCCCGACCGCTTCGCTTATTCCATGAGCAAAGGCGCGGTACTGACCATGACGCTTTCCACCGCCAAAGATTACCTGGCTGCCGGTATCCGCGTAAACTGTGTATCACCCGCACGTGTGCATACCCCTTTCGTAGACGGGTTCATCGCCAAGAACTATCCCGGTAAAGAAGCCGAAATGTTTGAGAAGCTGTCTAAAACACAGCCCATCGGCCGCATGGCTAAACCGGTGGAAGTAGGGCACCTCGCACTGTACCTTTGTTCCGATGAAGCAGGATTCATCACCGGATGCGATTACCCGATAGACGGGGGCTTTATCAAACTGAACAACTAATTCATGCAAAAACTGATACCCGCTATATTCCTCTTCGCCCTCTGCGCCTGCGGAGGTTCCGGAGATGATAAAAGCAAAAAATACCACGAAGGCGAAGCACCCGTTACGCGTGCCAAACCTGCCGGAACGTTGCAGGTGAAGATCGATGACCGGGAGAAAGACACCTCGAAGGTGACCTTCTACTGGAACATCGATTCTCTCAAATATGAAAAGTCGTTCACCGACCTCCCGCTCATGCAGAACCTCACAGATACTTCGCTGTATAAAGTACTGTGGGATGCACCTAACAGCGTATGGATCGGATTTATCAAGCCCAACCGCGATACCCGTTATTACCATGGTACGCAGGACGGCAAATCGCTCCGCATCCTCTGGGTGCCTTCGCCTCCGCAGCGCATCTACCAGTACATGGAAAAAGATATGGGGCTGGGTGATGCCATCAACAACTACGAAAAAGTAACGAGCTACAAGAAGAATATCACATCCGGCAAGATCATCGCTGAGTTTATTGTAGACATCCGCGATGCCACTCCGGATAATGTGAAAGTATACATGGAGTTCGGCGGCATCCGCCGTGATATTGATCTGCCAACACCTAAAGGCACCAAACCTTACATCATGGCCGTAGCAGATGATCATTGCGTAGTGGGGCTGGAGATGGAAGACGGAGAAACGGAAGATATCTACCAGATTAAAGTCGTGAATGGCCGCATCGGGTACAAACAAATGAAAACAGTTAAATAATCAAAGGATATGAAATTAATCAGGTTCGGATTGCCGGGTGAAGAGAAGCCGGGTGTAGCAACAGACAACGGTATGTTTGACGTATCAGCCTTCGGAGAAGATTTCGGAGAGCGATTTTTTGAAACAGGCGGTATTGCCCGTCTGCAAACATGGTGGGCTGCCAACGGGGCTAACTGTCCGCAGGTACCTGCCGGCACCCGTCTTGGTTCCTGCGTTCAGCGCCCTTCCAAAATCATCTGCATCGGTCTTAACTATGCCGACCACGCACGTGAAACCGGCGCCGCAATCCCTACAGAGCCTATCGTATTCTTTAAATCCACCTCCTCACTGGTTGGGCCTAACGATAACCTCGTGATCCCCCGCAACAGTGTGAAAACCGACTGGGAAGTGGAACTGGCCGTAGTGATCGGTAAGAAAGCCAGCTATGTGGACGAAAGCGAAGCCATGGATTATGTGGCAGGCTACTCCCTCCACAACGATTACAGCGAGCGCGAGTTTCAGCTCGAAAGAAACGGCCAGTGGGTAAAAGGTAAATCCAGCGATACCTTCGCACCCCTCGGTCCCTGGATGGTAACCAAAGATGAAATCAAGGATGTTCATAACCTGCGCCTCTGGCTCACCTTAAACGGTAAAACCATGCAGGATGGCAACACGTCCAATTTCATCTTCAACATACCTTTCATCGTTTCTTACCTCAGCCAGTTCATGACCCTCATTCCGGGCGATGTGATCTCTACCGGTACCCCTGCAGGCGTTGGCCTGGGCTTTAACCCCCAGATCTACATCAAACCGGGAGACGTGGTGGAACTGGGTATCGAAGGACTGGGCACTTCCAAACAAACGGCGGAAGCCTGGAAAAAATAAGGATATGACGAGATATTGTCTGGCGCTGGATCTGAAAGATGATCCGGCGCTGATTGCAGAATACGAAGCGTATCACCGGGCCGTATGGCCGGAGATCCTGGAAAGCATCCGTGGCGCAGGTGTGGAAGCCTGTGAAATATATCGTGCGGGTAACCGTATGTTTATGATCATGGAAGTTGGAGCGGATTTCTCGTTCGAGCGGAAGGCGGCCATGGATGCCGCCAATCCGAAAGTGCAGGAGTGGGAAACGCTCATGTGGAGTTACCAGCAGGCCATCCCCGCAGCCAAACCCGGTGAAAAGTGGGTGATGATGGATAAGGTATTTTCATTGTAATAACTGATACAAACCACGCAACCAGCAACGTTATGACAATTGATGCACACCAGCACTTCTGGCGTTTCGACCCTGTGCGGGACGCCTGGATCACGGAAGAGATGAACGTCATCCGCCGCGATTTCCTGCCTGCCGATCTGGCCCCTTTACTTAATACCGCAGGCATTGATGGCTGCGTAGCCGTTCAGGCCGATCAGTCCGAAGCCGAAACACAGTTCCTGCTCGATTGTGCGCAGGAAAATGATTTCGTGAAAGCCGTGGTAGGATGGGTGGATCTCCGCTCACCACAGGTAGCAGAAAGGCTCGCATACTGGGCAGCGCAGCCGCTGGTGAAAGGCTTCCGTCATATCGTACAGGGCGAGGCTGATGATAAGTTCCTGCTTCGGGAAGATTTCAATAAAGGCATCTCCGCGCTGAAAAAGCATGGTTTTACCTACGACATCCTCGTGTTCCCGCACCAGCTGCCCGCAGTAGAGCAATTTGTGGAACAGCACCCGGAGCAGCCCTTCGTTATCGACCACCTCGCTAAACCATACATCAAAAAGAAAGAAATCGGCGACTGGACCAAGCAAATCCGCCGTATAGCACGGTGGCCGCATGTACAGTGTAAACTGAGCGGCATGGTCACAGAAGCGGATATGCTCAACTGGAAAGAATCTGACCTCCGGCCTTATCTCGATATTGTGCTGGAAGCCTTCGGGCCCGGGCGCCTGATGTATGGCTCCGACTGGCCGGTGTGCCTGCTGGCAGCAGATTACACCCGGCAGAAAGGAGTCGTGGATTCCTTCATCGCCAGCCTCTCCGCATCAGAAAAGGCCCAAATCATGGGTGGCAATGCGGCGGCATTTTATAACATCTCTTAAAATTTATACCACAACATGAATCTCGGGTTACAGGATAAAGTAGTGATCGTAACAGGTGGTGCCAAAGGTATTGGTGCAGCCATTGCAGAACTGATTGCGCAGGAAGGCGGCATTGCCGTAATTGCAGGAAGAAGTGAAGCTGATAACGAAAAAACCGTGAGCGCCATCCGTGCCGCCGGTGGTAAAGCTTTTGGCATCCGCGCAGAGCTGGGGAAAGTGGAAGATTGTAAACACGTGATCGACACTACCGTGAAAGAGTATGGCCGTATCGACGGGCTGATCAATAATGCCGGTGCCAACGATGGTGTTGGGCTGGAAAGCGGAAGCCCCGAGCGATTCATGGCTTCGTTGCAGAACAACCTCTCGCATTACTACAACCTCGCTCACTATGCGCTGCCTTATCTTAAAACTGCCAAAGGTGCCATTATCAACATTGGCTCCAAAGTAGCAGAAACAGGGCAGGGTAATACATCCGGTTATGCCGCATCCAAAGGAGCCATCAACGCCCTTACCCGCGAATGGGCGGTGGAATTGCTCCAGTATTCCGTGCGTGTGAATACGGTGAACCCTGCCGAAGTATGGACGCCGCTGTACGAAAACTGGATCAACTCCCTTTCCGATCCGAAAGCGAAACTGGCTTCCATCGTATCTAAAATTCCGCTGGAGAAAAGAATGACCACATCGGAAGAGATCGCAAATATGACAGTGTTCCTGCTGTCTGACCGCTCTTCCCACACTACCGGACAGATTATTTATGTAGATGGTGGTTATACCCACCTCGACCGTTCCATCAGCTAATTCCCGTTATACAATATCACCTTAAACAAACAAAACTATGGCAGGAGGCGCCACAACTACTTCACAATATTCTTCCGCCGGTACCGCATCCGGCAATGGGAAGAAGTTTCTCTTTCCCTTTATACTCGTTACCAGCCTGTTTTTCATGTGGGGGCTGGCTTACGGACTGCTCGATGTGTTGAACAAGCACTTCCAGAATACACTGTCTATCGACAAGGCGCGTTCCACGCTCCTGCAGGCAGCTTATTTTGGTGCATACTTCCTGATGGCATTGCCCGCGGGTATGTTGATGAAGCGGTTCGGGTATAAATTCGGCATCATCTTCGGGCTTTTGCTCTATGCAGCAGGAGCCGCCCTGTTCTATCCATCGGCACACTATGCCAGCTTCGAATTTTTCCTGCTGGCATTGTTCGTACTCGCATCGGGCCTTACCTTCCTTGAAACTGCTGCAAACCCGTATGTTACCGTACTGGGTGAGCCTTCTACATCAGAGCAGCGGCTGAATCTGAGCCAGTGCTTCAACGGACTTGGTTCTTTCCTCGGCCCCTATATCGGCATGGCGCTGTTCTTTCATGGCGGCGAGGCGGAAACCGGTGGTAATCTGGAATCTGTACAGCTCGTTTACATCGTAATGGCAGTGGTAGTATTGCTGATCGCATTCATGTTTTACCGCACCAGTCTGCCTGAGATACAGGAAGCTACTGATGGCAGTAATGCAGCAAATGCGAAAGGCCGGAGTCTGATGGAACAAAAGCATTTTGTACTGGCAGTAGTGGCGCAGTTCTTTTACGTGGCAGCGCAGGTAGGCATCGGAGCATTGTTCATCAACTATGTGGTGGAATATTGGGGTGAAGGTGGTACCGACAAATTAGCGTCGGGCCTGTTGGGTCTTGCTTTAGGACTTTTCACAGTAGGGCGTTTTGCCGGTACTGCGCTGATGCGGAAATTTGCACCCAACACACTGCTCGCTGTTTATGCATTGATCAATATCGTACTGTGCGGTGTGGTGATGCTGGGAATGGGTGTAACTTCAGTGGTGGCGCTTATCGCAATATTCTTTTTCATGTCTATCATGTTCCCTACCATTTTTGCGCTGGGTGTTAAAAACCTGGGTTCCCGCACGAAAGAGGGTTCTTCTTTCATCATCATGTCCATCGTTGGCGGGGCAATTATGCCTTACGTAATGGGTTCCATTGCAGACAGTGCTTCTACCGCACTGGCCTTTGTTGTGCCGCTGGTTTGCTTCGTGGTAGTCCTGTTTTATGGAATGAAAGGATATAAGACACGCTAACTCGTTGGCGGTCATTTGAGAAAACGCTGCAGCGCCCTCCGGTTTTGCAGCGTTTTTTTGTGTAACTTAGTGATCACACCCCCCACCGCATGAAGCCTTGCTACTTCCTTTTCACGTTGCTGATCTTTTGCATGGCCTGCAAAAAGGATCTTATCCGGAAAGACGGTAATTTCCGCCTCCGGTTCGAGCATACGGTAGGTACGGTGCCCCTGGCGCTGGGAGCCACGGTATACCAGAACCCCTCTGCAGAAGCTTACACCGTTTCCGCTTTCAAATACTACATCAGCAATATCTACCTCGTGAAAATGGATAATTCCATTTTACGCCTGCCTGCATCTTACCACCTTGTAGATGAAAGCAAGCCCGATACCAAGTCCTTCCTGGTTCCTGCACCACAGGGAGAGTACCGGGCTATCGGGTTTAAACTGGGGGTAGACAGTATCCGGAATGTAAGCGGTGCACAAACGGATGCGCTCGATCCTGCATTAGGGATGTTCTGGAGCTGGAACAGCGGATACATCATGGCGAAGATGGAAGGAGCCTCACCATTGTCGACCGCACCAAATAACATTCTTAATTTCCATATCGGAGGGTTTAAAGGGCAATACAATGCCGTGCAGGACTTCCGGCTGCAAACGCCTATTTCTATCAACGTAGCGCCCGACCGGGCGCCTGAAGTAACCTTTTCGGCAGATCTGAATGCATGGTTCCGGCAACCTCATCCCGTTTCGTTCGCTACTTCCGCCACTATTCATACGCCCGGAGAAGCCGCCTTTAAAATATCGGAGAATTACAAAAACATGTTCCGCATTACCAACGTCACCGACCTGTGAAGAAATACGTGGTTTATACCTGCTTTGTGCTGGGGCTGTTCTGGGCCTGCCGCAAGTCGGGGGACAATAACGGTCCTTCCGGGCCAACGCCCTTTAGAATAGAACTGCCTGCACATTTCCCGGCACCGGTATACGACCTTTCACAGAACCCGCCCACCGTGCAGGGTGTGGCATTAGGGAGGCGCCTCTTTTATGACCCGCGCCTTTCGCGCGACAGTTCCATATCCTGTGGCTTCTGCCATCAGCAGTTTGCTGCTTTCGCCCACTTCGATCATCCGCTCAGCCATGGTATCGATAACCGTACGGGCTTCCGCTCCGTACCGTCGCTCTTTAACCTTATCTGGCAGGGTGATTTTATGTGGGATGGCGGCGTTAACCACCTCGATATTCAACCGCTTACGCCCATTACCGATGCAAATGAAATGGGGGAGGATCTGAGCCGGCTCATAGAACGCCTCAATGCGGATAAGAAATACCGTTCCCTCTTCGAAGGGGCTTTCGGAACGCAGGAGATCAACAGTCAACGCCTCTTCCGTGCCCTCTCTCAGTTTATGGCTACCATGAACTCGTTTAATGCTAAGTACGACAGTGTGATCGCTAAAAAGGCCACTTTTACGCCCGATGAAGCGGGTGGGTATGTGGTTTTCCAAACTAAATGTGCTTCCTGCCACAAAGAGCCGCTGTTCACCGACGGATCTTTCCGGAACAACGGGCTTCCCTATAACCCGGCCCTGAATGATGCCGGCCGTATGCGGATCACGAACAGTACGGGCGATTACCTCAAATTCAGGGTCCCATCGCTCCGGAATATTATAAAGAGTCCTCCCTATATGCACGATGGCCGTTTTTACGACATATTCAACGTTTTCCGGCACTATTCCACCGGGATCGTACAAACCCCCACCATTGACCCGATTGTCAAAAATGGCATACCTTTAAGCCCGGAAGAGCAACGGCAGTTATACCTCTTCCTCACAACCCTTACAGATCATTCCTTCATCAACAGCAAGTCGTTAAGCGAAATATTAATAGATAATTGATTGGGATAGAATGAATAGTGTTTTTAAGCCCCTTTTTTAACATCTCTTTTTAGTCCTTTTAACGGTTTTTGGCAGGAATTTTGCCAATTGCAGGCGTCATGCAAAAACAAGTATTAAAAAAAGTGATGAAGTATGCCCTGGCTACTTTGATGCTCCTCTCGGCGGGGATTATCCCTGCCATGGCGCAGCAAAAGTCAGGCACTGGAACGGCCAGTTACTACGCCCAGAAGTTTCACGGGCGTAAAACGGCCAGCGGGGAGATTTTTGATAACAATGGAATGACCGCAGCACATAATACACTTCCGCTGGGGACCCTCATCAAGGTCACCAATCTGCGGAACAACCGCTGGGTAGTGGTGCGCGTTACCGACCGGCTGCATGCGGCTAACCGCCGTATCGTGGATCTTACACAGGCAGCCGCTAAGAAACTTGGATTCATTCACTGGGGATTGACCAAAGTAAAGGTGGAAGTTGTCACGAAAGAATTCGTGAACAGTCTGCCCATTCTGGAAATGGCCATGAACCCATAAAGTTTGTGTTGGAAAACCCGCAACGTGTACACGAACCGTCTATTGTAACCCGCAAAAAAACGCTGCACGTTCGCAAAAAAAATACCGGCCTTAGTGCCGGTATTTTTTTTAAAGTTATCTGAGATCAGGGGTGATATTTGAAACATCCCTTCACATGATCATCTACCATCCCGCAGGCCTGCATATATGCATAGCAGATAGTACTGCCGATGAATTTGAAACCTCTCTTCTTCAGGTCTTTACTCATGGCATCGGATATCTCCGTTTTGGCAGGTACATCCTTCAGGCCGGCAAAATGATTATGGATGGTTTTACCGCCGGTGAACTGCCAGATGTAAGTAGCGAAGCTGCCGAATTCTTTCTGTACAGCGAGGAAAGCCTTTGCGTTAGCGATGGTACCCCGTATTTTCAGCTGGTTCCGGATAATGCCGGCATTCTGCATGAGGGCTTCCACTTTCTTATCGGAATACTTCGCGATCTTTTCCGCATCCCAGTTATCGAAAGCCTTGCGGTAGTTCTCCCGCTTGATGAGTACGGTATACCAGCTGAGTCCGGCCTGTGCGCCTTCGAGGTTCAGCATCTCAAACAGGTGATGATCGTCGTGACTGGGCACGCCCCATTCATTGTCATGGTATTCGTTATACAGTGGGTCGGTTCCGGCCCAGCCGCAGCGTTGTTTCTCTTTTACAGTTGCCATTTCTTCGTCAGGTCCTTTATTTGTTTCTTATAAGCTTTCAGTTCTTCTGCGGTTTGCAGGATGAAACTGTTCTCATCCAGCTTGCCCACTACATTTTCCATTTCCTCCGTGCTGTCGTATGTCATCTGGCGGAAAGGGTTCTGGTAATCCTTCTCACGGGATTTGCGGATGTTAAAGGTAATGATACTTAATGTTTCCGCCGAATCGTTCAGGTATTGGCGCAGCAGTTCTGCTGTAAGGCCGGATGGTTTCAGCCCATGCAGTTCCAGCAGGCTGCCAAGGGCGTGGCGGAGCTTATCTTCATCGTATACGCTGCCGGTTTCGCGGTATGCTTCGTGCAGTGCATCCCAGCTGTTGATCTTATTCTTCCGGATGCGTTGTTTGATATCGTTCAAGCGGTCGTCCGGCATGAGCTGTCCGCCCACATTGCTCCATGGTGTGCGGCGGCATTGTTTCAGGAAAGCCTGCAGGTCGCTGAATCCTCCGAACCGGGCATATTCGCAGAGCAGGTTGCGCATGGCATAGAGGGTAATGAGCTTGCGGAACAGAGGATAAGCTTTATCCACTTTCAGCAGCTGCGCTTTGCGGGAAGAGTTCTCACATCCTTCTGCGCGTATTTCCATTCCTGCCACTTTCAGCGGCTCATCCATCAGCAGGGTGCGCCCGGCTTTATGGTCTTTCCCCATTGCTTTTCCTACAGCGGTTTCAAACAGTTCCAGTGCGGTAAATACTTCGTTGATGGAATCCGGCGCCAGGTAGTCGAACTCGATGTGCTGGGTTTTGTCGGTACGGCGGTCGCGGTCAATATACTTCCAGGCGTTGCGTGCGAGGGCGTACATATTGTGCAGGAACCAATAGCCGGGCATGATCTTCAGGGTATTGTCGTGCTCATCATTCACTACGAGGCTAAAAGGGAAAGGTATGTGCAGTTCGCTCATATAGTTTCCTTTCGCGATGAGCGTAAAGGAAGCGAACATGGAGTTGTGTTTCAGGCTCACGCAAAGGCCCGGCCAGAAGCCCCTCCCTGCAATGATCTCACCATCCGCCCCGCGGGAATTATGGTTGGAGCCGATAGTGGCACCGGCGGCCATATTACTCTGGCCCATGATAAGGGCTGCGCAGAGGAAGGAGTTATTATGGTGCTGTTCGTGTGCGGGAAAGATGAGCGAATTGAGCACTTCGCAGCAGGAAATAGTAGCGTTGTTACCAAGGTAAGAGTTGATAAGGCGTGCGCCGTATTTAAGCTGCGAGTGGGAAGCCATTACAAAGCGTACGGCTTTTACGCCGTAGAACACGCGGCATCCATAACCGATGATACCATTCACCAGTTCGCAACCTTCCCCGATCTGGGAAGGGGCGCCAGCTTCACTGTTGATGGTTACGTTCTTTATCTTGTTAGCGCCTTTGAGATAAGCGTCTGTCCCGATCTTTACATCTTTAATGATCTTGCAGTTCTTGATCACGCTGCGGTCGCCCACTTCACCATAGTAACCACGCCGTTTATCGAATTGCTTTTCGGTGAAGGCCCTGAATTGTTTTTGCAGGCTGTCGTCTGCCCGGTTACGGGTCCACAGCCAGGCGTCGCCGGGGAGCATGCCATCGAAAGGCAGTACGCTGCGGCCACCATTCTCATTGCACAACTCCATCCATATCCGCACATTTTCAGTTTCCCCTTCTTTCACAATGCCGTTACCGAACTTACTATGATCGGTAACCGCCATTTCATTGACGTTGGTGATAATGACTTCATTCCCTACAATATAATGGGAGAGGAAGTTTACGTTATGCACCACCACGTTATCTCCGAAATCGCAGGAGGCGATGGTGCTGTAGTATAGTCCTACGGGTAACCGCAGGTTATGGAATTCCAGGAAGTAGGGTTCCAGCTTACCGATGCGGACGATACCATAAAACTGGCAGTGCTGCACAAGGTTGGGATCGAAGTCGTTATCAACGAAGATATTGTTCCAGTCGTCGGAGGTATTATCGTTCCGTACCAGTGTTTCGATCTCACCGGCTTTGAGCTTGCGGTATACGCTGGCTTTGCCGCGTTGCTGATCGCGCAGGTAATACTCATCGCGGCCTTTCGGCAGGTAGCGCCCTTCAACAAACTGATATCCCAGCTGGCTGAGTGGCATCTTGGCAATATGGTTCATACGCGCTTTATTCTACGGTTACTGACTTGGCGAGGTTACGGGGTTTGTCTACATCAAACCCTTTGCTGACACCGATGTGGTAGGCCAGCAATTGCAGGGGGATGACGGAGATGATGGGAGCCACCAGTTCATCGGCCTCCGGCACCACAATCACATCATCTGCCATGGAAGGGATCATGGTGTCGCCTTCTGTGGTAATGGCGATCACTTTCCCTTTCCTTGCTTTGATTTCCTGTATGTTGGAAACGATCTTTTCATAGTAACTGTCTTTCGTAGCCACGAACACCACGGGCAGGTTTTCGTCTACCAGTGCGATGGGACCATGCTTCATTTCTGCAGCAGGATATCCTTCCGCATGGATGTAGCTGATCTCTTTCAGTTTCAGTGCCCCTTCGAGGGCAATGGGGAAATTGTAACCGCGGCCGAGGTAGAGGAAGTCGCGGGCATCTTTGTATTTCTCCGCGATGACTTTCACCTGATCGTTGAGCAGGAGGGCGGTGGCTACTTTCTCAGATACATCATGCAGTTCATCGAGCAGGTGCTGGAAGCGTTGCTCGGTAATGCTGCCTTTTGCCTGTGCGATCTTCAGGGCGATCATGGCCAGTACTGCGAGCTGGGCAGTGAAAGCCTTGGTACTGGCTACACCAATCTCCGGGCCTGCGTGGGTATACACCCCGCCGTTACTGAGCCTTGCGATGGAGGAACCCACTACGTTGCAGACACCGAGGATGATGGCACCTTTTTCCTTAGCACTTTCCATTGCCACGAGGGTATCGGCAGTTTCTCCCGACTGGCTCACGGCAATGATCACATCACCTTTACCTACCACAGGGTTGCGGTACCTGAACTCCGATGCATATTCCACTTCCACCGGGATGCGGCATAGTTCTTCTATGATATATTCTGCTACCAGCCCGGCATGCCAGCTGGTGCCGCAGGCTACGATGATGATGCGGCGCGCGGCAGAAAGGGTATCGAGATGTTCGCGGAGACCACCTAAAGTGAGGGTGCCTGATTTGGCATCGAGACGGCCACGCAGACTGTCAAATATTGTTTGTGGCTGTTCAAATACTTCCTTCAGCATGAAATGATCATACCCGCCTTTTTCGATGGCCGCCAACTCGATATCGAGCTTCTGGATGTAGGGGGTCTGTATCTCGTTGGAGATGTTTTTAAGAATCAGTTCATCAGCCTTCAGGATGGCGATCTCATAATCGTTTACATACACTACTTCTTTGGTGTATTCCACGATGGGGGAAGCGTCGGAAGCGAGGAAGTGCTCACCTTTGCCCACACCGATCACCAGCGGACTCCCTTTACGTGCGGCGATGAGTGTGCCGGGATTATCTTCATCCACGATCACGATCACATAAGCACCTACCACACGCTTCAGGGCAATACGTACCGCTTCTTCCGTAGAACAGTTATTACTTTGCTTGATTTCCTGAATGAAGTGAATGAGTACTTCCGTATCGGTATCACTGCTAAACTGGTGACCCTTGTTCAGGAGCTCCTGTTTCAGCTGCATGTAATTCTCGATAATACCGTTGTGAACCATGGCCAGTTTACCATCACCGGAGAGGTGAGGGTGGGCGTTACGGTCGGATGGTTCACCATGGGTGGCCCAGCGTGTATGTGCAATGGCAATATGGCTTTTTACATCCTTACCCATGGCATACTCTTCCATTTCCGCCACTTTCCCTTTCTTCTTGTATACTTTCAGTTTTCCACCGTTGAGCAGGGCTACTCCGGCGCTGTCATATCCGCGATATTCCAGTCTTTTTAATCCTTTTAATACTACGGGATACGCTTCCCGATGGCCAATATAGGCTACGATTCCACACATGGATACAGTTAGTTGAGAGGTTAAATAAGAAACAAAAACGGCCCTCAATGTAAGTTTATTCACGCAATTAACATATTCTTTAAGAAAGTATCTTTGTTATATTACTAATAAGTGTAAATAGTAATTCAATTTATATTAATTGAATAGGTTGCTATTTAGCCCTGAAAATTTAAAGTGATGAAAATAATTTTATGAAAGTTTAAGAACTTTTTAAACTGGAATTCAGGTGTTATCGTGAAGTATCATGGAGTGGTGTTAAAAGTATTATTTTTATCAGGCATCCCGTATATTACCATCGTAAACCACCCACGTTGCCTGATATTTTACATGAAATGAATAATGAAGAACAGTTCCTCCGGGAAACAGCGGAAGGCAACGAGGCTGCGTTCGCCGCATTATTCGATAAGTATTGGGCAGGTGTATATTCGCATATCCTGAGTTTTTTGAAGGAAGCCGTATTGGCCGAAGAAGTTACACAAGACATATTCCTTAAAATATGGGAACAACGGAAGCGCCTTCCGGAATTGGACAGCTTTCGAAATTTTCTGTTCGTTATTACCCGTAACCGCATTTTTTCCGAATTGCGTAAAAAGAAAGAATTACCGGGAGATCCGGAATCATTCATTCTGGAAGAGCCGCATATGATTCCGGACCGTCAGCTTGGATATAAAGAATTTTATCGCCAGGTAATGGAAGCCATTGATCTATTGCCCCCACAGAAAAAGCGGGTGTTCACTATGTACAGGGTTGAACAGCTGAGCCGGGCCGATATTGTCCGCGAAACCGGACTTAGCTACGGCACTGTGAACCAGTACCTGGTGGAAGCGGGAAGCTTTCTCAAAACTCATCTCCGTGATGCTGCTTCCTTTGAATTGTTACTGTTTTTTACCCTCTCCGCATACTACTTCGATTAAAAACTGATTTTTTTTGTCGTAGACACTACAAACACTGTTTTTCCTGCGTCTTTAATAGGGAACGCACACGCATGCATACACGAGAGGAAATACAGTTTTTACTGGACGACTATATCACCGGCTCCCTGAACGCGGCAGGACGGGAAGAGCTATATCATGTTTTTCAGAATCCCGCATATGAAGAGTTACTGGCAGGCATGATGGATGAGGCATTGAAGGAGCGGCTGGCCGGTAGTTACCATTTCCCGGAAACTGCTCAACGCCTGAAAAGTAACCTCCTTCAGCAGATTCATGCTGCCAGCGGACCCGTGGAAGAGCGCAGGTCCTCCATCCTTCGCCGAATGGCTGCATGGACGGCCGCTGCTGCTGCTGTGGCAGCATTCATATTCGTATGGTATCAGTACGAAAAGCCGGCGGGGCCAATTACGAAGGCAGCACCTGCTCCGGGAGGTAATAAGGCTGTTCTGGTGCTGGCAGACGGGAGCATCGTGCAATTAGATAGTTCCACGGGCCGGCAGATCATACAAGGGGAGGCCGCCATACATCAGCAAAATGGAAGTCTGCAATATACCGCTGCCAACAATGGTGGAACACAGGGGTATAATACACTCAGAACGCCGCGTGGTGGACAGTTTCAGCTTACGCTGCATGATGGCACGCGCGTATGGCTCAATTCTGCCAGCAGCCTTAAATACCCGGTAGTTTTTAATGGGAACGAAAGAACGGTGGAACTGAGCGGGCAGGGGTACTTTGAAATTGCAGCAGACGCCGGCAAACCATTCAAAGTGAAAATCAATCAGTCTACGGAAGTGATGGTTCTCGGTACCCGGTTCGATGTTATGGCTTATCCGGATGAGCAGGCAATAAGAACCACACTGCTGCAGGGCGCGGTTCGGGTAGGGCACAATAGCGCTACTCAAATATTGCGGCCCGGGCAACAAGCTGTCATGGAACCCGGAAGTCAACAGATAGCCGTACAGGAAACGGATGTAAATAAAGTTACAGACTGGAAGAACGGATTGTTCATTTTCAATAATACAGATCTGCCTGCCATTCTGAGAGAAGTGGCGCGATGGTATGATGTAGAAATAATTTACCAGGTACCACCAAGTAAAAACCTTTATGGTGGAGGACTTAGCCGGAGTATGGCATTGGCTGACGTACTTCTTTTTCTGGAAGAAGGCGGCGCAAATCACTTTAAAGTAGAAGGAAGAAAGGTTATCGTATTAGAATAACACAACCAAAACCAGAGATAAAAATTTTACAGGGTACAAAGGAAACCGGGAATGTTAAGGGCATCCCCGGCTATATCCGGCGTGCTTTGATAATCAGTGCCTGACTATTTAACAATCACCAAACACCACGAATGTATGTATTTTAAACTGAAAGGAGAAATCCCGCAGGAGTGCGGGCTATCAACCAATTTCACCTCCCATTTCTTTAGCAGTAAATTATGCCGGGTGATGAGAATGATCGCATTTATTTTACTCGTAACCTGTTTGCACGTGAGCGCAACGGGTTATTCACAGAAAGTATCCCTGTCAATGAAGGACGTTCCATTGAAACAGGTGTTTGCGGAAATCATTTCGCAAACCGGTGTTTCCATAATTTATAATGAGAACGCACTTTCCCGTACCAAACCAATATCTGTGCATGTCAGTGATGTGCAGCTGAAAGATGTACTGGATATCTGTATCAGGAACCAGCCGATCGCATATCGGATCGCAGGTAGAAATGTGGTCATTGAACCTCTTAAAACTATATCTCCTGTAGCTTCGCCGGATACAATGGCTGCCATGCAAACTGTTGCTTTGTCATTGGCAGGAGTGGTGACAGACGGAAAGGGTGTTCCCATCCCGGGGGCCAGCGTGGTCATCAAGGGGACCCGGCAAGGGGTATCTACAAATGCCAAAGGCGAATTTACACTGAAAGATATATCCCCCGAAGCAGTCATTGTTGTTTCAAGCCTCGGCTATTCCGCAAGAGAAATACTGGTTGATGGAAAGAACTTCTTAACCGTCGTACTTCAGGAATATATCGGTAACCTGAATGAAGCCGTGGTTGTTGGTTACGGAACCGTTAAAAAGAGTGACATCACCGGATCTGTTTCAAGCATAGGGGAAACCGATATCAAGGCCACACCGGTAACCGATCTCGATAGGGCCATGCAGGGGCGTGCCGCGGGAGTACTGGTTACACAGAATTCCGCCCGCCCCGGTGGTGCCGCTACTATCCGCATTCGTGGCACCGGCTCTGTAAATGCAGGCAATGCCCCGCTGTATGTGGTTGATGGCTTCCCCACCACTACAATTAATGATATCAATCCATCCGATATAGAGTCGATCGAGATCCTGAAAGATGCCTCGTCTACTGCCATTTACGGTTCACGAGGCTCGAACGGGGTTGTTATGGTAACCACTAAACGCGGTAAGAAAGATGTTTCCAGCGTTAACTTCGATGCCTATTACGGCATACAATCCGTTCGGAGGAAAATACCCCTGCTAAACGCGCGGCAATATGCTGAATTTATCAACGAAGCAAGGGTGAACGCGGGCGGATCTCCTTATTTCGATGGAACTGTACCGGAACGCCCGCTTCCTGCCAATGTTGGCAAGGGGACAGACTGGCAGGATGAAGTTTTCCGGACGGCACCAATTCAGAACTATCAGTTATCTTTTAGCGGAGGTGAGTCCAAAACCCGCTATGCTATTTCCGGGAACTATTACAATCAGGAAGGCATCCTGCTGAATTCTTACTTCAAACGATATACGCTTCGCGCCAATGTGGACCGTGAAATAACATCCCGGCTGAATGTGGGGCTATCTATGCAGGCAGCCTATACGAAATCGAATGCTTCCCGCACTGAGACAGACGGTGGAGCCAGTTCGGGTGTTACCAATGCTGCCATCAATTATGCGCCCGTTTTTCCAGTCTTTAATACAAGCGGCAAGTATTACCGCGACCAGGGCCCGCTCAACGGCAATCTCGTAGATAACCCGCTGGGGCTTGCCAATGAAATCACCGATCAGGTAAGCAACATCCGGTTGCTGGCCAATTTCTTCGCGGAGTATAAGATCATCGATGGACTTACCTTCCGGACTTCCTGGGGAGCGGATCTCAACAGTTTCAAAACCAACTATTACGCAACCCGGCTGATAGGGCTGGCTGCGGGCACCAATGGGGATGCTTCCGTGTCTGCCGGCCAGGGCATCAACTGGTTGAACGAGAATACACTAACATATACTCGTACAATAAACAACCTGCATCAGATCACTGCACTGGCGGGTTATACCACACAGGCTTACCGGAATGAAAATGTAACGGCGAACGCTACCAACTTCATCGATGATTTTGCCAAATTCAATAACCTGGCTTCCGGAGCCACACTAAGAACGCCTGGATCATCAGCTGGTGATTGGGCGCTGATATCATACCTGGTTCGTATGAATTATGGTTATGATAACCGGTTTCTCCTTACGCTTACAGCCCGGGCAGACGGCTCTTCCCGATTCGGACCGAATAATAAATACGGCTTCTTTCCCTCCGGCGCCGTGGCCTGGAAAATGATCAACGAGAAATTTATGCAGGATCAGCAATTGATATCTGATCTGAAAATTCGTGCAAGTTACGGCCTTACGGGTAATCAGGAGATCGGGGATTACGGGTACCTTTCCTTCATTTCCAACGTCAAATATCCTTTTGGTCCCAATGCAGTATTGCAGACGGGTGGCGTACCCGGAGGAATCAGTAACCATGACCTGAGCTGGGAGAAAAACGCACAGCTGGATGCTGGTGTAGATATCGGCTTTCTCCGCAACCGAATCATGCTTACGGCCGATTATTACATCAAAACTACTTCCGATCTCCTGTTCCGGGTGAATGTTCCGCAAACTACCGGTTACAGCGAATCTTTACAAAATATAGGGAAGGTTGAAAACCGTGGATTTGAGCTGGGGATTAATACGGTTAACTTCAGTACCACTCTCCTCAAATGGACGAGTGCATTCAATATCTCCGTCAATAAGAATAAAGTGCTGACTTTGGATAGTCGTCCCGAATTTACGGCAGGCTCCGGCAGCGGACACCTTGGCGTTTGGGGGAATACTATTCTGATGCGGACAGGCCAGCCTCTCGGTAATTTTTATGGGAGAAGGATGACAGGCATCTTCCAGAATAAGGCAGAGATAGACGCCTCCGCACAGAAATCTGCCAACCCGGGAGATATACGGTATGCAGATCTCAATAACGATGGCATCATCAATGATGCAGACCGTACCGTAATCGGCAATGGTAATCCCGATTTTTTTGGTGGGTTAAACAATACCGTTACCTGGAAGGGACTGGAACTGAACATCTTCCTGCAGGGCAGTTATGGAAATGATATCCTGAACTTCGGACGCTTCGATCTTTACAATCTCAATGGAAACAACAACCAGTCTGCAGATGTGCTCGACCGGTGGACACCATCTAACCCGGGCAATACCATTCCCCGTGCCAACGCTAATGGCGGACAGCGCATTCTGTCCAGCTTCCATGTAGAAGACGGTTCATATCTGCGGGTAAAGAATATATCGCTGGGTTATTACTTCCGGCAACATGTCCTTAACCGGTTAAAATTGAGCAGCCTGAAAGTATACGTATCAGCGCAAAATTGGGTGACTTTTACGAAATATAAAGGTTATGATCCGGAAGTGAGCCGCTTCGGGGCTTCCGCAATCGATCAGGGGATGGATTACGGTGGTTATCCTACTGCTAAAACAATATTGTTTGGATTGAATGTAAAACTCTAAAAGGCATCTAACATGAGAAATATTTTCATCATCATACTTTCCATTTGCATCGCAGGCTGCCAGCCCAGCCTCGATCTTTCTCCGGATGGCTGGAAGGCTTCCAGCACATTTTATCGTACCCCTGCAGACGCTGAGGCGGCAGTAACCGGTGCATACAGCGTGTTACATGAAGTATACCGCAACGAGCATATTTTAACACCCAATGTGATTAGTGCAGACGACGGAATTCCTTTCCTTACCGGGTCGGCAGACAGGGTGGCGCTTTGGAAATACGAACAGGTATCTACCAATATTTACTCCAACCAAATCTGGAGCAGCGCATTCCGTGGCATCCAGTTTTCGAATATTATCCTCTCCCGCGTTCCTGCTATTCAGATGGATGAAACCCTGAAAAAACAATACCTCGGAGAAGCGCATTATTTGCGGGCACTTCATTATTTTAACCTCGTCCGTTTTTACGGAGGTGTTCCGCTCATTACTAAAGAAATAACAACACTGGATGGGGTGGAAGCGCCAAAGTCAGGAATCGAAGAAGTGTATGGTTTGATAGAGTCTGATCTGAAAATGGCAGAGGTGGCACTTCCCCGGAGCTACAGTTCTGGTGCCAGCATTGGCCGGGCAACGCTTGGTGCAGCTAAAGGGTTATTGGCTAAAGTGTACCTGTCGCGCGCGGGGAATACTGCTGGTTCTCCCTATTGGGCGCAGGCCGCGGCAAAGGCAAAGGAGGTGATGGACCTCGGGATCTACGATCTCTGGGACGATTACGCAGATGTGTTCGCGATCAGGAACCGCGGTGGTAAAGAATCGTTGTTTGAAGTTGTATTCCTCACCGATATTCAGGGTAATTCCTTTACGACCGGATATGCCCCCCGCGGAGCACCCATCGTTCCAAATAATGGATTCGGCATCTTCAGGGTCAGCAAGTCGTTATTCGAATCCTATGCGGCTAACGACAAACGGAAAGCCGTTACTTTCCTTACTTCTTATGTTCATCCTGTAACGCAGCAAACAGTGCAGTTGTCGGTAGATAATCCCGATCCCGCGCTGGCCGTTTCTTTCTGGAAACTGGCGGACCCCACGGTGAAAGTGGGCCTGAATGGCGGCACAAGCTGGCCATATATGCGTTATTCCGAAATCCTGCTCATATATGCCGAGGCACTAAGTGAAGCAAATGGTGGCCCCGGAACAGAAGCCTATCTCGCACTGAACGAAGTGCGTAACCGTGCCGGGCTGGACGATCTATCCGGACTCAATGCCACTACATTTAAAAATGCCATACTGGAAGAAAGACGGCTGGAGTTTTGTTTCGAAGGCCAGCGCTGGTTCGATCTGGTACGAACAGGCCGTCTTGAAGCTGCAGTGAAAGCAGAGAATAGCTTTTCCCGAAATGCCAAAGTTCAACCACACCATGTATGGTTTCCCATCCCACAACGGGAGATTGATGCTAACGGTGCATTAAAACAGATCAAAGGATATTAAACAGGCAAATTATGTTGAAGCATATTATTACCGGCTCAGTCTTTTGTCTGTTACCGGTATGGGTAGCTGCGCAGTTGCATTACGATGTGGTTGTTTACGGTGGAACGCCCGGGGGAATTACTGCGGCGATACAAGTTGCGAAGATGGGTAAATCTGTAGCACTGATAGAAACCACCGCACACGTGGGCGGCATCATGACAAACGGGCTGGGCGTTACAGATATTGACAGTCAGAAGGCATTTCAGAACAGCGTATCCGTTGGAGGACTGGCGTTGGAATATTACCGCCGCATTGCTAAAATTTATGGACGCGAAGCTGAGTTTGAAGAAGCATGGAGGACAAGAACGAAGAAACACGCACTCTGGTCTCATGAACCCGGTGTGGGTGAAAAAGTATTGATGGACTGGCTGGCGGAAAATAAAGTAAGCGTATTTACCCGGTCCCGGCTTATTGAGAAGCGGAATGCAGTCAGTATGAAAGGGACGACGATCAGGCGTATCCGGATGGAAGATGGCAGAACTTTCAGTGCGGGGATTTTTATTGATGCTACTTATGAAGGAGACCTGCTGGCAGCAACAGGCATCTCCACTGTCATAGGCCGGGAAGCTAATGCACAGTATAATGAAACGCTCAACGGCGTGCGGGGTGAAACTACCCACGCCCAGTTTAGTGTTAAGGTAGATCCTTATAAAGTTCAAGGACGGCCGGAGAGTGGACTGATACATACCATTCAGGCTGGCGACATTGGTACGCCGGGAGCGGCAGACAAACACCTGCAGGCCTATTGTTTCAGGGCGGTACTTACGCCGGTACCGGAAAATCGTGTTCCTTTCCGGGAGCCGCCGGGGTACAACCGTAGTACATACGAGATTTATGTACGTTATCTGGAAGCCGGTGGTCACTTACTCTGGCCCTGGGTAAGTGTACCGAACAGTAAATCCGATCTGGGTGCCTGGCACGACCTTTCCCATAACCTCTACGGCATGAACGTGGATTATCCGGGGGGAAGCTATGCCACAAGAAGGCGAGTATATGATGAGCATAGGTTTTTTACTGAGGGGTTATTTTATTTTCTGGCGAATGATACGGCAGTAAAGCGGCTCGCACCGGATATGCAAAAGGAATGGGCATCATGGGGGCTGGCGAAGGATGAATTCAAGGATAATGGAAACTGGCCACATCAGTTTTATGTGAGGGATGCAAGGAGGATGGTGTCAGAATATGTTATTACCGAACATCATATCCTCAAACCAAATCCCACACCCGTAGAAGATCCTGTTGGAGTGGCTTTCTGGCCGCCGGATGTGCATAGCGTCAGAAGAATCGTGAAAGATGGATTTGCCTATAATGAGGGATTCGTTTTTGAGCCATTCGGCAACTGGCGTCCTTTGCCGGTAGCTTACAGGGCGCTGGTACCCCGGAAAAATGAATGTACCAACCTCCTGACGCCTACCTGCCCTTCATCTACCCATATTGCTTATGGTGCTATTCGCCTGGAATGGACTTTCATGGTGCTGGGGCAGTCAGTTGCAACGGCTGCCGTCATGGCACTGGAAGAGGGTAAACCTGTCCAGGAAGTGGATTACTTGCAACTGAAAACGAAATTGCAGGAGCAGGGGCAGGTATTGTCTTTGCCTTAACGTAAATCTTTTATTTTCAATTTGTTGCGTCGCCGTAGTTGTTTGCTGGAGTATCAGCGGCAGCTGCGGCGGCGTTGTTTTGTCAGTTATTTAAAAAAAAATGGAGACCAATGTCCAATCGGGATGTGATGGTGCATTATTAGGGTATAGAACAAATAATTCACCACATTAAAAACATAACATCATGTCAGAAAGATTCAATCCCATCGAAAAAGGTTTCCCGGTAACCAAAGCTTTATTCTCCCTCGGCGCCTATCTGCATAAAGCGCCTGTTATTGAACAGCCGTTGCTGCACCTGATCTATATGCGTGTTTCGCAGATCAACGGTTGTGCCTTTTGCCTGGATATGCATTCGAAAGATCTCCTTGCCATGGGCGAAACCACCCAACGGCTGTTGTTACTCGACGGCTGGCGCGAAACGGAACTTTATACTGACCGTGAGCGTGCGGCTTTTGCCTGGGCTGAAGCCATCACCCGACTGAACAACCGTGAGGTGCCTGACGATGTGTATGAAGAAGCCAGTGAGATTTTCAGTGAAGAAGAACTGACGGAGCTTACCTTCGCCACTATGGTCATCAACAGCTACAACCGCTTCAATATTGCTTTCCGCATCACCGGTGGCAGCTATGTACCTGGTATGTTCAATGCCAAAGCACCAGTTTGAACTATTTATTCTTTAATTTCAAGTATCCTGTAAAACACATCACATGAAAGAATTCGCATTATTATTCCGTCAGCCATCATACGATCATCTTGAATTGCCTGAAGCAGAACAGGCTGCCCTTATAAAAAAGTGGCAGGACTGGCTGGGTGGGATCGCTGCTCAGGGCAGGCTGGCCATGCCACCTACCCGCCTCGTTCCCGGAGCAGGGAAGGTACTCAAGCCGGGAGGCGTGGTAACAGACGGGCCATTCGTGGAGATCCGCGAACGCCTTGGAGGCCTTACCGTAATAAGGGCGGAAAACCTGGAAGAAGCTACCACCCTGGCACATGGCTGCCCTGCCATTGAAGTGGGCGGCAGTGTGGAAATCAGGCAGGTAATGGGATAAATAATTTTAGATACGGTTCGCCTGCATTTGCGGGCGAACCGTTTATTTTGTGTCCATGAGTCAGCAACGTACCACAATTGATCAGCTTTTTCAGCAGGAGTTTTCAAAAATGGTGGCGGTAATCAGCCGCCAGTTCGGGTTGGAGCATATCGAAACCGCAGAAGATATTGTGAGCGATACTTTCCTGACCGCAGCAGAGAACTGGGGAGAGAAAGGAGTGCCTGAAAACCCGGCTGCCTGGCTGTATGTGGTGGCAAAGCATAAAACGCTGGCCCATTTCCGGCGTGGGGATGTATGGCAGCAAAAAGTACTCCCGGCAGTAAAAGCCGGTATGGATACGGAAGAAGCGGAAACCGATCTCGACTTCTCCGCACAGAATATACAGGACAGCCAGCTGCGGATGATCTTCGCTATCTGCAACCCCGCAATCGCCAGCGAGTCGCAGATAGGGCTTGCGCTCCGCATTCTTTGCGGTTTCGGTATTGATGAAATTGCCGCCGCATTTCTCAGCAACAAAGAAACCATCAATAAGCGGCTCTTCCGTGCAAAAGAGAAGCTCCGTACCGAAAACATCCGGATGGAGCTGCCGCCGGAGCATATGCTCAACGCACGCCTCGATAATGTACTACACATCATCTACCTGCTTTTCAACGAAGGCTATTACAGCCGTACCCAGGATGTAATTCTGCAAAAAGACCTCTGCCTCGAAGCACTCCGGCTTGGACTGTTACTAACCGCCTTCCCCCTTACCGCGCAGCCACGCACCTATGCGCTCATTGCCCTTATGTGTTTTCATGCTTCCCGCTTTGAAGCACGGCAACAGGCCGGGGAAGAGATCGTATTGTATGAAGAACAGGACGAAGCGCTGTGGGATCGTGAGCTGATTGCACAGGGCATACAGTTCCTGGGGCTTTCGGCTTCCGGTAATACCATCAGCTCCTATCATCTCGAAGCACGGATCGCTTACCTGCATTGCCAGAAAGAAGACACACCTGAGAAGTGGCAGGAGATACTGGCGTTGTATAACGAGCTGCTTTTTATACATTATTCCCCCAGTGCAGCACTCAACCGCACCTTTGCGCTTTACAAAGCCGATGGGGCCAAAGCTGCGCTGGCAGAAGCGGAAAAGCTGCAGCTGGAAGACAATCATTTCTATTGGGTGCTGCTGGGAGAACTCAACAGCAAAACCGACCCGGCCTTAGCGGAATCACATTACCGCCGGGCATATACACTGGCGCAAACTGTTGCGGAAAAGGAAGGTATTTTACGTGCCATAAAGAGGTTGTAATAATAGCTGGTTATAAAAAGATCAGGGAGATAGTGCTGCTGGCAATATCCCCCTGTTTCATTATTCAAAAAGCATGTTTGATTATTCATATACCGGGCGCTCCCGGTTCCTGTAGCGCGCCTTCCGCAACAGCTTCTCCTGCTGGGCAGCAAGGGGAACTTTCACATCCATTGGCTCCATGGAAACCTCTGTAAGGCCCAGTTTGGTAGTCATCTTTTTAGGATCTTCCGGCTGCAGGCCGCTAACTGCGAGGTGCCATGTATCGTCCTGATTCCTGACACGGCATTTGTAGAAATATACCATGCCTTTTTTCAGCCTGTATGTGGTGGCCTGTTTTCCAATGTACACCACGGAATCTATCCGGTTTGCCCAGGGAGGTGTTATCATCAGTACACTACGCGACAGTAGCTCCTGCCTGCGGTAACGCTCCGGAAAGCGTGCCGGCTGCCCTATTTTCTCCAGCTCTTCCCACAGCTCTGCGCGGTAGAGGTCCTGGGCGGCAATGGCTTCGAGCAGACTATCTTTCACCGGTACTCCGCGACGGAGGTACAATGCCGTCAGATGGATCTGCTGGGCAGGGTGCTTCAGTTTCTCGAGGCTATTGAAGAAGCGTGCGGCATTTCGGTTTTGATGGCGGAAGGGAAGGAGGAGTATGGCATATTGCTTCACATCATCATCTGCCTCTGCGTATTCTTCTTTGCTTTCAGGGTCTGCTTCCTGTGTCTGCGATGCTGCTACGAGCGCCTGCAGGGCCGCACGTGCATCAAAGGCTATCTGGCCGAGATGGTCCTCGTATACAGCGGGAGCCAGCGCACTACTGTCTACCGCCTGTGCCATGAAGCGGTAAATATTGTTCTTATATTCTGTGAGTGCGGTGAGCTGCAATAGATCAGGGAAGAGTCCCGCGCTGAGTTTCAGCGAATCGTACATGGGGTAGAACCAGTCGTAGCTACGGTCGCCATCTCCGAGGATGGGAATGTCTGTCAGTACCAGTTCTTTAAAGAGTGCATTGGCTTCTGTGGTTTTCTGCATGAGCAGGGCACGCGCCACAGCCTGCTGGAATGTGGAAGTATCTTCCGCAGCCAGGTAAGCGTCTTTCAGGTATGGCAGCACCTCCGGGTGATGCAGTGTGCCCAGATTGCTGATGAGAGACGATTTCAGCGGCATATAATCCTTTTCCTTCCCACTCCGGCCACGTATCAGGCGGATGAGTGCCGGGGCATCTTTGTCCTCGAAACTGGCAATGGTAGTGGATATTCTTGCACCGGAACGGATGGTACTGTCTACCGAAGTGAAGTCACGGATCAATGCAGGACCCTGCCGGGTAAACAGTGATGGCTCATTGGATGAATCGCCGGTTACACGGAAGCTGTCGAAGAAAGTGCGTACAAAATCCGATGGACCGGCAGCCGGATCTATCAGTGCCGTTACCCAGTACCGCATATGGTTATAGATAATCACTTTGTGCATGATGGCGCGCGATGAGTTGGTGTCTCTCATCTGCAGCAGTAAATGGTGCGCTCCGTTCTCCCACTTTTTTTCCCGGGATGCGATCACCATGTCGTTTTCTTCACTGAGGTCTTTTTCCACAAGGTGCCAGTATTCGGTACTGTCTATCGAATAATAGGGATTGTATTTGCGAACGGATACGCGCACTACTTCCCCGGTACTGTCTGCCACAAACCAGCGCACCTTATTCCGGGATACCTCACCGGAAGCACGGTCCCAGCTGAGAGATTCCTCTACGGCTTCGGCCATATCATCCTGCAGCGCCTTTACGGGCGATTGCACTGTGAAGCGGAGCATGGTATCCTGCTCCTGCTTCATGGAGCCGTATTGTGCCAGTTCTGGCCGGAAGGAGGCAAGGAAGGCTTCTGCCGAAGATTTGTTTTTGGTATAGCGGGCTGTTACCATTACGGTGTGCGGACCCTGTACGAAGAACCGGGCGATGGTATGGCTGTTATCCGTATTCTGATATTGCTGTTCCAGGCAATCACGGCCCTGCCAGCGAATTATTTTTCTGATGGTGGGGTGTTTGATGGATTTGGAAGCGCGGTAAGATTCTTCCGCAAATGACAGTTCTACCGTATCTTCTTCCAGTCGTGTAAAGTTGTGCAGCGGTATGCGTGATACCTGGTAGCTGTTACCGGTATTGCGGTCCAGCATTTCGTATTCATTCCGCAGTGTCATGGCGGGCATGGAAACGGTACTGGCAAAGAAGGGTGTTTCCGGTATCTGCGCGCTGAAGGCACCGGTGGCGGAGCGGTATTGTGTTGTAGGTATAAAGCTATTGGAGTGTTCGGCCTTCAGGCGGATGGATTGCAGGAACCTGTCGCCTTCCGGCCCGGCAGCATAATCCCCGTTGCCGCTTATTTTAAAAATGAGGATCTCGTGCGGGGTAACAAAGATGCGGTACCGCTGCAGATCGCCCCGGCGTGTGCGGCTTTCTATGGCAAACCCGGGTAGTTCGTTTTCTGTGATCTTTTTGAGAGATGTGATCTTCCCCGGTACAAATTCATACAGCGTACTGTCTATCCGTGCAATTACATCTGCAGCAGCTTGCCCAAGGCTGAGGGAGTTGGTTTTAATACGGCTCACGAGGTAATAAGCGCCATTCGCGAGGTCGGCATATTGCAGCTGACTAAGGGATACCAGGCGGCTGAAGTTGAATAGTTTTCCGGGCAGCTCCACGGTAAAGCGTCCATCTTCGGCGGTATATTCCCGGAACTGAACCGGCGCTTTCATTTTATCCAGTTCGTCTTTCTGTTTACTGTCGCGGTTCGCGTATTGAATAGGCCGCAGGGTATACCCCGCTTTCCTGAGCAGGTTGATCACTCCACGGTCGCCAGGGAGGTGGGCTGCGCCCACTCCGGCAAAAAGACTGCTCTTCCGGATGATGGAATCAATGGCATGAGCCATATTCTCATTCCGCACGTACAGGAATTTTTCAAGGAATGCGGGTGATTCCGACTGGCGGTTGGAGAGGGAGTCCAGCATATCGAGGTCTCCACGGCGGTATGCATCGTTCAGCAGTTCTCCGGAAGTATTACGGAAGCCACCGGAACGGCCCGGACGGCGGTTCTGCCTGTCAAGGCTGGCTTCGCGATAAGCTTCGAACATCAGTCTTTCCGATTCATCGAAGTTTTCCACGCCGGCAGCCTTTTTCCCGAGCTTGCTGCCTACCTGGTAGATGTACATGTCGAGGAAAGTGTTCTCTTCGAAATCTTCCTGCATGGCATACGAGCGGTACAGCAGGTGGTTGATCATTTCCGGGCGGTAAGCCAGCCCGGCTTCCAGTGCATCAGCATAAGTTGTGAGGGTGAAAGCCTGATCGGGAAGTGTTTTGCGCTGGAGCGGCCTGCGCGATGCCATGCTGCCGAGGAAGAACATGCGGCTGTTGGAAAAGTCTTCCTGCAAACGTTCGGGATTGGTTTCGAGCGCCACCATGTCCGACTGGCGTATACAGTGGTAGAAAGAATCGCTGAGATGGAATGCCAGCTTACTGCTGACGTGCATGGTGCCGAAGAGGTACGATGGTTTCCGTAGACCGTTACCGGTGATCTCCCATAACAGGCCCTGGTACCGTGGCTGTTGCTGCGCTGCGGAAGTGAGTGAAATGGTCAGCAGGAGCGCCCCCAGTGCCAGTGTTCTCCGGAATATCATAAGGTTGCAAGGGATGGTGTTACCAAATATACTTAAAAAAAAGCAGCGCCTTAATGGCGCTGCAGTGTGTTTTCAAAGAGTTTCAGGATTCGTTTGTACTCGTCCGTCCAGCTACTGGGCTCTGTAAACCCATGGTCTTCCACGGGATATACGGCCAGTTCCCATCCTTCTTTCCCCAGTTCTATCAGCCGCTGCGAGAGCCGCACGATGTCCTGGAAATGTACATTCACGTCTACCATGCCATGGCACATCAGCAGCTTGCCTGTCAGCCCTTCCGCGTAATAGATCGGGGAAGAGCGGCGGTAAGCGATGCTGTCGGTAAACGGTTCGTTGAGGATGTTGCTGGTATATCCGTGGTTGTAGTGCGCCCAGTCCGTTACGGAGCGGAGTGCGGCACCTGCAGCAAAAGCGTCCGGCTCGGTAAAGAGGGCCATGAGCGTGATGAAGCCGCCATAGCTGCCTCCGTAAATACCAATGCGTTTAGGATCGACGCCATGCTGCTGTGCCAGCCATTTGGCACCGTCTACCTGATCGGTAAGGTCTTTACCTCCCATGTGCCGGTAAATACCAGTGCGCCAGTCTCTGCCATAGCCTGCGCTGCCACGGTAATCGATGTCGAGTACAGTATAACCAAGGTCGGTGAGCAGGTTGTGGAACATATACTCCCGGAAATAGTTACTCCACCATTTATGAGCATTCTGCAAATATCCGGCACCATGTACGAACACCACGGCCGCACCGTTCTTCTTCGCAGCTTCGGGTGTATATAATCGGGCGTACACGGGCTGATTATCGCGGGCATTGAAGGTAATTACATTCGCCTCGCGCCAGGGATAGGCACGGAACTCATTGCTCATGGCCTTATCAGTGATCTGCCTGGCAGGAGCGCCGGCTTTATTTTCCTGCAGGTACATTTCCCAGGGATGGTTGGAGTTGGAATAGCGGTAAGCGATCCACTTTTCATCCGGACTCATACTCACTGTATTGGCACCACTCATAGCGGTGATGCGCTCAGCCTTGCCGCCGCTCACTGCCAGGCGGTAGAAATGCTGCTCGCCGGGATGTATTTCGTTGGTGGTAATGTAGAAATGCTTTTTGTCGTTAGACAGTTGTGCCGAGAGCACCTCATATCTGCCACTGGTGAGCGCTGTCTTTTTACCGTTGGTGACATTGAGGGTATACAGATGGCTGTAGCCGGTGGCTTCGCTCTGGAACCAGCAGGTTTGTTCATCAGTCCAGCCAAGATTGTTCCAGCCAATGCCGGGTCCGCTGATCCAGGCTTCATCACGCTGGCGGTCGAGCGGGGTGAGTTTACCGGTAGCAGCGTTCAGCAGCATGATCCAGCGGTCTTTATTATCCTGTGAGCGGATGTGTACGATGGCATGCGTGCCTTTGGGCGACCAGTAAGGGCCGTTGATAATAACGGGCCTGATGGACTTACCGGTATCGCGGCCGGGATAGTCTTTCAGATAATCCGGTTTGTCGTAGATGCCGGGGATCTGCGCGGTGCGGATAGGGAAGGAGGTATCTTTTTCCCGGTCGTACACGAACGATTCAAAGCTGGGCTGTGCGCTGCCTACTTTGGAACGGCTGCGGAGATCAGTTGTGTAGGCATTGTCAGTCACGAAATTAGGGACCTCCGTGCCGCGTGTCATTGCCTCACGGAATACCCGGTAAACGACAAACCTTCCATCCGGACTCATACGCGCATCGTTGAGAGAGCGGTCGTCGAGGTAAAGGGAGCGGATGGCGCGTGGTTTGGGAAGATTGTTATTGTAAGCCGTGGCCGCATCGGACTGGGCTTTCTTCTCACGCAGTACGAGGAACAGTTCCTGCTGCTGGTTATTGAGGAATTTATCCTGATCCGACTGGGATTCGCTGCGTTTGGGTGGCCTGGCGCCCATTACGAAGTCGGTTAATTGCTCGGTGGCCCCGGTAGCGGGGTCCCAACTGTAAATATTACGCTCGCGGCGGAAAAGGATGCGGCTTTCGCTGAATCCGAATTCTGCCCCCGACTCCAGGTCGGATGTGTAGGTAACCCGTGTATCTTTACCGGAAGCGAGGTCGCGGAGCCATACATCGCCCTGCCAGGTGTATACGAGGCGGGTCCGGTCCTGGTTCAGTTCACCGTTCTGCATTGCCTGGATATGCGACCTTTCGGAAGGCGCCGTTTTCACAGGTTTGTGATTGGTGAGGGTTATGGCATGCAGGGAATCTGCAGGCAATTTGTCGGGGTTCCAGTTGAAATAGACGGTCTTACCATCTATCCCCCAGAAAATATTATCGGGAGAGGTGCCGATCCATTTCGGGTCGCGCATGATCTTTTCAACTGAAAGGGGCTGTACCTGCTGGGCGAAGGCGATGGCCGGCCCGCAAAGCGATGCGAGTAGCGTAAGGCGTTTCATGATTGTTGGCATAGTCTCGTAAACAGGAGCGGTTTTTTGATTGATTACGGATATTTTATAATTTGATGCACAAGATACTAAACATGATAACCCGATGATGCGTAAAATGATGGCCGGTGCGTTCCTGCTGGCAGTTCTCGGAAGCTGCGGCCCTGCTAAGGTAAAAGAGCGGGCAGTGGTGCCTGTAGCGGAAGACACTACATTCCTGACCGGTACCTTCTTCCTCGTGCGCCACGCCGAGAAGTTCCCCGGCCGCGATTCCACGCTCACCCCGGAAGGTGAAAAGCGTGCGGGTAAACTATATCGTCTCCTGAAAGATTCCGCCATCCAGCGCATCTATTCGACCCCTTTCTTCCGTACCCGGCAAACCGGAGACTCCCTCCGTATCCGTCTCGGGATCGATACCGTCACCTATCAGGCCGACAGCACCGGTGAATCTCTGTTGTACGAAATCTCCCGCAGAGACGACTGGGGTAAGCGCATCCTCGTTGTTGGCCATAGTAACACCCTGCTGCCGTTAATCCGCAGTCTCAATGCCAAAACCAATATCGACAGTATAGCCGATAAGGATTATGGTAATCTTTTCATTATTTACAAAAGCAGGAGCCAGAGCCGCCTTGTACATAAGCGGTTCTGAAATGCATTACAGCAGAATTCCCTGAAGGAACATATACGCCACCGAGAAGTAGATCAGCAGCCCGGTCACGTCTACCAGTGTAGCTACAAAGGGGGCGCTGGAGCTGGCAGGGTCGGCACCGGCTTTTTTAAGGAGGAGGGGGAGCATACTTCCTGAGAAGGTTCCCCAGAGCACTACGCCTATCAGCGATACGCCGAGTGTAGCCCCGATGAGCACGGTATGGTCGCCATAGGTATGGAAGAAGTGGTTCCAGACGATGATACGGATGAATCCGATGAGGCCCAGAACACTACCCAGCATAAGGCCGGAAAGTATTTCGCGCCGCATAACCCGCCACCAGTCTTTAATAGTGATTTCCCCCAGCGCCATAGCCTGGATAATGAGGGTGGAAGCCTGTGAGCCGCTGTTGCCCCCGCTGGAGATAATGAGGGGGATGAACAGGGCAAGTACTACTGCCTTGGCGATCTCATCTTCAAAATATGCCATCACGGAGGCGGTGAGCATTTCCCCGATAAACAGGATCACCAGCCAGCCTACCCGTTTTTTGATAAGGCGCATGAGCGGCATGTCGAGATAAGGCTCGTCCAGTGCTTCAGTACCCCCGATCTTCTGAATGTCTTCCGTATGCTCTTCGTTGGCGATCCAGAGGATGTCGTCGATGGTGACGATACCCAGCATCACGTTGTTGGCGTCCAGTACGGGGAGGGCCACACGGTTTTCGAGCCGGAACGTCTGGATGGCGTCTTCCTGATCGTCATTTACATTGAGGGCAACGAAGCGGTCGTCCATAAGGGTTTCCACTACGGTTTCCGGTGATACGAGGAGGAACTCCCGGATCCGGAAATCATCGAGCAGTTTACCCTGTTTATCGATAATATAGATAACGTCGATCGTTTCGGAGTCTTTACCGTACATGCGGATGTGGTTCAGCACCTTGGCCACTGTCCAGTGAGCGCGGGCGGCGATGTAGTCCGGCGTCATGAGGCGGCCCACACTGTTTTCCTTATACCCGAGGAGGGAGAGGGTTACTTTCCTTTCTTCAGGGTCCAGGAGTTTGATGAGTTCCTGAACGGCCTGGCTGGGTAACTCTTCGAGGAAAGCGGTACGGTCATCAGGGGGCAGCTCATTGAGCAGTTCGGCGATTTTAGGCGCAGGGAGGTCGTGGATGATTTCTTCCTGAGTAGGGAACTCCAGGATGCGGAAAGCCGCTGCTGCACGGCTGAGCGTCAGGTTATTGATAATAAGTGATCCCTGTTCCGGATCTTCATAGATCAGCTCGGCAATGTCCGTGATAAGCTGATCGTCCAGGAACGCACGGAGTTCCTGAGGTTGCTGATCGCGGGCCAATTGCTCGAACTTTTCCAGTAAAGCTTCATTTTCCATAAATCCTGACTCTTGCGCGAAAATAGGTAATTACTGCATGATCTCCTGCACATGCCGGCGGATATTGAGCGAGATGCTCTCCATGGGAAGGTCGTTGGCATCTTTACCAAAAGGATCTTCGATCTCTTCCGCGATCAGTTCAAGGCTGGCCAGTACATAGAAAATGAAAACGACCATGGGTACCACGAGGTAGCCCAGTCCGAATACATACCCCATCGGCAGGGTCATCACATAAAAGAAGATAAACTTCTTCAGGAACACGCTGTAGGAAAAGGGGATGGGGGTATTCTTAATACGCTCGCAGGCACCGCATACATCTGTAAACGATTCCAGCTGTGTATTAAGGGTGATGAGCTGCTCGCCGGTAATAACCTGGTGGCGGTACAGTTCATTGGCTTTTTCCAGAATGAGTACGGCCATACGGTTAGGTATATGTATGCCGCCGCCCATGCGCTCCAGCTCTTCAGGGGAGATGTCTTCCAGCTTATCAGGGTGATGCTCGCCGCGGAGGTGATCCTTCAGGGCAAACGCATAATTAGGGATCATATGGGCATACCAAGCCACAGCTGGATGCCCTGCCGGCAGCATGGCTTTTATTTTCATGGCCAGGTTACGGCTGCTGTTTACAAGAGTGCCCCACTGCCGGCGGCCTTCCCACCAGCGGTCGTACGCCGTATTGGTCCTGAACACCAGCAGCATCGAGATCACAAATCCCAGCAGGCCGTGCATGGCCGAAATATTCTTCAAATGATCGCGCTCCACCTGAGACCGTACGAAATACAGCTCCAGCCAGGCTATAATGGCACTGTAAATGGCAATGGCAATGAACATGGGGAAGAGCTTCTTCACCGTGTCTGCCGTATGAATGCGGAAAATAAAGGTGAACCAGTCGCGAGGGTTATAGTTGATCATGCCACAAAAATAATAAGACGGAGGCTTATTTTGATTAGTGTTGGTATTAGTGTTAATTTACGCCCTGCTTATCTATTCCCAACGCATTTATGATCAAGCCGTATTTGTACATACAGAAGACAAAAGAAAAAGGCCGCGGTGTTTTCACCAAAGAAGCCATTCCTGCAGGTACCACTATCGAAGTGTCACCCGTACTCGTGCTGTCTAACAGCGATACGCAAACTGTCGATACCACCAAGCTGCATAATTACATCTTCCTCTGGGGCGTGAAAGAAACCCGCTCCTGCGTGGCCCTCGGGTTCTGCTCCATCTATAACCATGCTTACGATCCCAACTGTGAGTATGAGATGGATTTTGATGCTGAAACCATGGCCATCAAAACCCGCCGTGCCATCAAAAAAGGCGAGGAACTGCACATCAACTACAATGGAGATGTGGAAGATGTTTCCCCCGTTTGGTTCGATGTGAAGCGGAAATAATCCGCTGAAAAAAATTCTACGCTGTATGCGCAGGATTTTTTAATATTGTAAAATATATAAGCACTTATATAATTTACATGAGCTTCTACCCTAAACTTGGTTACCTGATATTCGGCAGCCGTCTTCGGCGCCTTAGTGAGTACTTCCTGGCGGAGGTTAACAAAGTCTACACCCACGCCGGCATCCCCTTCGATGCCAGCTGGTTCCCCCTGTTCTTCCTCCTCAGCGAAGGGAAGCAGCTCACCCTGATGGATATTGCGCAGGAACTGGAAGTATCTCACTCCGCTGTAAGTCAGCTTATCACTAACCTGAAAGGGAAAGGACTGGTCACTACAACCCGCTGTGCGGAAGACGGGCGCCGCCAGCTGGTGGAGCTTACCCGCAAGGGTACCGCATTGCTGAGCCAGGTACTCCCCATCTGGAAAGCCATTGGCCAGTCTATGGAAGAACTTGTACAGGAAGATCCGCAAAGCAAAAAAATACTCGAAGCCATCTGTGCCGTGGAGCGCTCGGTAGCGGATGATCCGCTCTCCGCCCGTATCCTTCGTGCTGTGGACATCAACACCAAAACAATCTCTTTATGAGCCAGCATTTTTATTACGGAAAAGAACAACTCACTGCCCGCATCGCGCTGGACATTGCCGAAGGGCGTACCCGCGGCGTGCTCGATGCTGAAGTGATGGGCCGCGTCCGCCAGAGTCACGGCTATGTACAGGCTATCGTGAAGGAACACCGCACTGTTTATGGTATCAACACCGGCTTCGGTCCGCTTTGCGATACCAAGATATCAGAAGAAGATACCCGCGCCCTGCAGTACAACATCCTGCAAAGCCACAGTGTAGGCGTGGGCGCTCCCATTCCTGAAACCATCGCCCGTATTATGCTCATCACCAAGGTGCAGGCGCTGGCGCAGGGCTTCTCCGGTGTGGCCCCCGATACTTTGGAGCGCATCGTGTGGCATATTGATCAGCACATCACCCCGCTCGTTCCTGAAAAAGGAAGCGTAGGTGCCTCTGGCGATCTCGCCCCCCTGAGCCACCTCTTCCTCCCACTCATCGGACTGGGAGAAGTATACCGCAAGGGCCAACGCATCCCCGCTGCTGAAGCATTGCAGCAGGAAGGTAAAGAACCTGTCGTACTGGGTCCAAAAGAAGGCCTCGCGCTGATCAACGGCACCCAATTTATCCTCTCTTTTGCTGTAAGCGCCGTAGCCCGCATGCATAATATCCTCGAAGCGGCCGACCTAACGGGCGCCCTTTCGCTGGAAGGCCTCATGGGTACCTACAAACCCTTCGATCCCCGTCTTCATGCTATTCGTCCTTACGCCGGTAACCAGCTGGTAGCACACCGGCTGAATACTTTATTAAGTGGTTCAGAGATTATGGCGGCGCATGCAGATTGCGGGCGCGTGCAGGACCCTTACAGTCTGCGTTGCATGCCCCAGGTGCATGGTGCTTCCCGCACCGCCTGGAAGCACCTCGAAGAACTCACTTCCATTGAACTGAATGCAGTTACCGATAACCCGATCGTATTCGCGGCAGACGATACCATTTCCGGCGGTAATTTCCATGGCCAGCCCATGGCCCTCCCGCTGGATTATGCCACACTGGCCTCCGCGGAAATCGGGAACATCGCAGACCGCCGCTGTTATATGATGATCGAAGGGCGTTTCGGATTACCCAAGCTGCTCATTGAAGACGCCGGACTCAATTCCGGTTTTATGATCCCTCAATACACCACGGCTGCACTGGTAACGGAAAACAAAACACTTTGCTTCCCCGCTTCGGCCGATAGTGTACCTACTTCACTGGGGCAGGAAGACCATGTGTCCATGGGTTCCATCAGCGGCCGTAAGCTCCATCAGGTGATAGGTAACGTGGAATACATCCTCGCGATCGAATTGCTGTATGCCGCTCAGGCCATGGATTTCAGGAGACCCCTCCGCTCCACGCCCGTACTGGAAGCATTGCATGCCTATACCCGTGAGAAGGTGACCTTCGCGAAGAAGGACCGCATCTTCGCCATCGATATTGCCGCACTGCATACCATCATCGCCGATGGATCATTTGTTGCCACCGCAACTGCTGCAGCGAAAGAACATGGTATCGACCTCAACGGTCCTTACCACGAAAAATTCCGCCTTTCTTAATTATCATTCACCACAACAATCATTACGATGAAAAATATCAATGACTTTATCTCCCAATACGCTGCACACCCGCATTACAAAGCCCCCCGGGGTACAGACCTTCATGCATTGAGCTGGCAAACGGAAGCACCGCTCCGCATGCTGCTCAATAACCTCGATCATGAAGTAGCCGAGAACCCCGATGAGCTGGTTGTGTATGGCGGCATCGGCCAGGCGGCCCGCAACCGGGAAGCATTGCAGCAGATCATACAATCTCTGCTCACGCTGGACAACGATCATTCTTTACTCGTGCAATCAGGCAAACCGGTGGGTATTGTACGCACGCACCCTCAGGCACCGCGGGTATTGCTGGCTAACAGTAACCTTGTTCCGAAATGGGCCACCTGGGAGCATTTCAACGACCTCCGTGCAAAAGGGCTGATGATGTATGGCCAGATGACTGCCGGCAGCTGGATTTACATCGGCACGCAGGGTATTTTACAGGGAACTTATGAAACCTTCGTGGAGTGCGGCCGTCAGCATTTCAATGGTGATCTGAAAGGGAAGCTGTTGGTGACCGCCGGTATTGGCGGTATGGGCGGTGCACAACCCCTTGCAGCAACCATGGCGGGTGCAACCTTCCTCGGTGCGGATGTAGACGCCACACGGCTGCAGAAGCGTATCGACACAAAGTACCTCGACCGTATGACGCATTCCTACGACGAAGCCATTGCATGGGTACGTGATGCACAGGCCAAGGGAGAAGCTATTTCCATCGGACTGGTTAGTGATGCCGGAGACATGCTGGAGCGCCTCCTGAAGGATAATATCATCCCCGATATCCTCACCGATCAAACCTCCGCGCACGACCCCATCAATGGTTATGTGCCCAACAATATGACGCTCGAAGCCGCTTCGGAATTGCGGGTGAAAGATGCTGCCGGCTATAAACAACTATCGCTGAAAAGCATGGCCCGCCACGTAGGCTTTATGCTGGAAATGCAGCGCCGCGGCTCGGTTACGTTTGACTATGGTAATAACCTGCGCGAATTCGCCAAAGAAGGGGGAGAAGCGGATGCTTTCAATTTCCCGGGCTTTACACCTGCTTACATCCGCCCGCTTTTTTGCGAAGGGAAAGGTCCCTTCCGCTGGGTAGCCCTCTCCGGAGATCCGGAAGATATTTATACGACAGACCGTGCCCTGATGGAACTGTTCCCCGATAATAAGCCGCTGCATAACTGGCTGCAGAAAGCACAGGAGCGCGTAGCCTTCCAGGGCTTACCCGCACGCATCTGCTGGCTCGGTATGGGAGAGCGGGAAAAGGCAGGGTTGCTGTTCAACGAACTGGTGAGGTCGGGCAAAGTGAAAGCACCCATCGTCATTGGCCGCGATCACCTCGACTGTGGCTCCGTAGCATCGCCTAACCGCGAAACAGAAGCTATGAAAGATGGTTCTGATGCAGTATCTGACTGGACGCTGTTGAACCTGATGAGCAATACTGCCGGAGGCGCCACATGGGTATCCTTCCATCACGGCGGTGGCGTAGGCATGGGTTATTCACAGCATGCGGGCATGGTAGTGCTGGCAGATGGAACTGATCGTGCGGAAGAATGCCTGAAGCGCGTGCTGTATAACGATCCGGCTATGGGTATCTTCCGGCATGCAGACGCAGGATATGAAAAAGCCCTCGAAGTACGCGACCAGTTCGGACTGGGATTATAAGACCTTCAAAAGCATCCACATGAAAATCATCGGACCATTTACCCAGATATTGCCTTTAACGGGCCTTCCCGAAAAAGGCCCCATCTCCGACGAGCAGCTCACCATCATCCCCAACGGCGGGGTGCTGGTGGATGATGGCGATATTGTCGACTTCGGAGACTTTGAAACATTACGCCAGGCACATCCTAATGCGGAAATAGATAATATAGATGAGCCTTTGGTATTACTGCCGGGCTTTGTTGACTGTCATACCCACATCTGCTTCGCCGGTACGCGCAGCCGCGATTATGCCATGCGCATCGCCGGTAAATCGTACCTCGATATTGCCCGTGCAGGTGGTGGTATATGGGATTCTGTAACGAAAACACGTGCTGCTACGGATACAGAATTGATGGAGCACACGGTAGCCCGTGCCAACCGGCATTTGCGGGAAGGTGTAACCACCATTGAAGTAAAGAGCGGGTACGGGCTGGATTTGGCATCGGAACTGAAGATGCTGCGCGCAATACGTACCGCCGACCAATACACGCCGGCTGCGCTGATTACCACCTGCCTGGCTGCCCACATCCGCCCAAAGGATTTTGACGGAGATGAAAAAGCATACCTGCGCTGGATATTGAACGATCTGTTGCCCGTCCTGAAGGAAGAGCGGTTAACGGAGCGGGTGGATATCTTCGTGGAAGAAACAGCTTTTTCTATCGAAGCATCCCGTCCTTTCCTCGCAGCGGCAAAAGCAATGGGTTTCCAACTAACGGTGCATGCCGATCAGTTTACCAGTGGTGGCTCAGCACTAGCTGTGGAAGCCGGTGCCCTGTCGGCCGACCATCTGGAGGCTTCTGATACGGAAGATATCCGGAGGCTGGCAGCGTCTGATACCGTTGCAGTAGTACTCCCGGGTGCTTCCATGGGGCTGGGTATGGGATATGCTCCCGCCCGCCAGCTGCTGGATGCAGGAGCAAGTGTGGCCATTGCCAGCGACTGGAATCCCGGTTCCGCGCCCATGGGCGACCTGCTCATGCAGGCAGCAGTAATGAGCGCAGCGGAAAGGCTTTCTGCCGCAGAGGTGTTTGCAGCTCTTACCCTACGCGCTTCAAAAGCACTGGGCATCCGTTCTTCCGCGGCCGACCTGCAGGCATATCCCTGTACCGATTACCGGGAGATCCTGTATCAGCAGGGTAAGCTGAAACCCTCGTCTGTATGGAAAAACGGGGAGCGCATCTGATTTTTCAGGATATTAGCAATATCAACAGATACAATCGCATAGCCCATGACCCTCGTATGTTACCAACCAATTACGCCCGGCAGCTGGCAGGGCCGGAACGATGGCAATGAACCCGATCTGCAGCGCTGGCACCAGTTGGTGCAGCCAACCGATCTCAGCCAGTCTCCGCTGCCCGCCCTTCCTGTAGGGAAGAAAGGCATTGCTTTCCTCGGCTTCGCATGCGACGAAGGCGTTCGCCGCAACGGTGGCCGCACCGGTGCCGTTACAGGTCCGGAAGCCCTGCGTAAAGCATGTTCATCCTTTCCTGTACATTTCGAAGGCCATGTGCTGGCAGATGCAGGCAATATAGTTTGCGACGGCCGCCAGCTGGAAATGGCGCAGGAAGCACTCTCGGCCACGGTGGCGCATATACTCAAAGCAGGCTACCTGCCTGTGGTACTGGGTGGGGGGCACGAAGTGGCTTATGGGCATGAGCGCGGTATCAGCCGCCACTTCGGGAAGGAGGTAGTGGGTATAATAAATTTCGATGCGCATTTCGACCTCAGGGAACCCGGTACGGAAGGCCCCAGCTCAGGAACCGGGTTCTGGCAGATCGCGGAAGACAGGAAGAAGGAAGGCCAACCCTTTCATTACCTTGCCCTCGGTATCCAGCAGAACTCCAATACTCCGCGCCTTTTCGACACAGCTGCCAGTCTTGGTGTCGACTATCTCCCCGCCAGCCTCTTTCAACAGAAATACCATGATCAGCTGATTGGTGCCATCCGCTCTTTTATCCAGCGGAACGACCGTATTTATCTTACTACCTGTCTCGACGTTTTTGCCGCACCTTATGCTCCCGGTGTTAGTGCTGCCGCCTATAACGGACTGGTGCCCGATGCCCTGTTCCTCGATTGCTTCCGTACCGTGTTGCGCACGGGTAAACTGGCCGGGGCAGACTTCGCGGAACTCAACCCCTCACTGGATCAGGACAACCGTACAGCTAAGCTGGCAGCGTCGCTTGTGTTCGAGACGGTGATGAATTATTTCCTCCGGCAGGGCGATTAATTCCATATTTTAGCGGGATGAAGATTGGATTGATGTCAGACACACATGGATACCTCCATCCGCAGGTGTTCCGATATTTCGAACAGGTAGACCAGATCTGGCATGCAGGTGATATTGGCAACGTGGCACTGGCCGATGAGCTGGAAGCATTCAAACCGCTGAAGGCCGTGTTTGGTAATATCGACGGGCAGGATATTCGCATCCGTTATCCCGAACACAATCTCTTTATCTGCGAAGGCGTAAAGGTGTGGATGACCCACATCGGCGGTTATCCGCCCAAATACACACCCGCGCTGAAACCCCACATTCAGAAGAAAAGGCCGAACCTCTTCATTACCGGTCATTCTCACATTCTCAAGGTTGTTCCCGATCCGGCACTGCAATTGCTACACATTAACCCGGGTGCCTGTGGTAAACAGGGCTGGCACAAGGTCAAAACCCTCGTGCGCTTCGAGTGTCTGAACGGAGAGATTAAAAATCTCGAAGTGATTGAACTGCCCGATTAAAGGATTTGTTGTATACCTGACCACTGTTACACTTATGATGCATCGGATAAAAGCCATCTGCTGGATTTTGCTCCTTTGCCCGGCCCTCTGCCGCGCACAGGATAAGGGCATATTAAAGTGGCTCAGGACTGAAAACGATAGTGTATATGTCCAGGACCTGTCGCGCGACCTCACAGTACGCCTCTATGGCTCCCGCAAGTACAATTACTACGATATGCACGATCGTAAGCTGGATGAAGAGGTGCTTTACCGCCCCAATGCCAATAACAACGTAGGCGTGGGCTTCAACTACAAATTCATTGGTCTCAATCTCGGCTTCAACCTTCCATTCATTAACAACGACAATGACAAATACGGCAAAACGAAATATCTCGATTTGCAGACACATCTCTACACCCGTAAGCTGGTCGTGGATTTTTACGGGCAATATTACCAGGGTTATTACAAAGGTGAAACCAAGCGTTTTTTCGATAACGCCCTTTCCGTGAAGGCAGCCGGCATCCGCCCGGATATCATCAATACCAATATTGGGCTGCACGCGCAGTACATTTTCAATGATAAGCGCTTCTCTTACCGTGCGGCATTTTTACAGAACGAATATCAGAAGAAGAGTGCTGGTTCGCCATTGGTGGGAGCGGAGATCTTTGCATGGCAGATGCGGGGCGATTCTGCATTGGTTCCGGCAGAGCCACGGGGAGATGGTTTTTATGAAGGCATGCCTTTCACCCGGTCGAGCAACATAAGCCTTGCATTAAACGGAGGATACGCTTATACGCTGGTGATCGCTAAGCACTTTTTCATCACCGGTTCACTCGCCATTGCAGCAGGGGTAAACCGTTCAGTATTTGCTTTTAACGATGGCAGTGGTAAAGCGCATGGTTTTGGATGGCAGCTAAATAGTACCCTGCGCATAGCGGCGGGTTATAATTCCCCTAAATACTATGTGGGAGTGCATTATGTAGATATCTCCACGCGCGGCAGCGCGCCTGTGGCCAGGGCTTATCAGACCTTTGGCGCAGGTAATCTCCGGTTCAGTATCGTGCGCCGGTTCGGGCTGAAGAAGCCACTCTTCGGATCATAATTTTTCCAGTTCTCTTTCCAGGTTTTGCCTTGCCCGCAGCTCGTATTGCCCGCGGAAAAGCTCCGTGCGGTAAATGTGCGGCATGGAGAGAAAGTGCTGTAATACTTTGATGCGGCCATTGCGGTATTCCAGCCACGAATACATCCGGTATTCCCGCCGGATGTTTTTGGCATAGAGTTTATACCGATCGGGCGTGGCGGCAAGTATGGCAAGGTCAAAGTCGAGTAAATAATCCAGATCAGGATCGGAGAGGGCGGGCTGATGCCCCGCAGTGGCTAATATATAGCTGTAAACCTTCTCCTGGCGCTCAACAGGAGCGCCGGCCTTCCGGAGGTAGAAGATAGCCTCTTCTGCGCTCTTAAGCTCGTTATCGTTGCGTTTGGGCTGGTAAACGCTGTCGTGAAAGTAAATAGCGAAAAGCAGGGAGTCATTGTCTACGATCAGCGAAGCATACTGATGTTGGAGGGCAAGGAGGTCGGTAAGATGATCCAGGTTGTGATAATGCCGACCGAAAGTGGAATACTGCAGGATGAGCCGGTCGATCTCATGACGTGCCGTGGCAGCAGGGCTTCCGCACCGTTGATTAAGCGTCAGCCAGTGTTTCCTGATAGCGTCTGGTTGCATAGCCGCGGGATTTTGGGATATTTGGAACAAAAAACAGGCCGTTCCCGGAAAGGAACGGCCTGTAATATATGCTTTTCAGCGAGTATTTATTTTGCCGCTGCGAACTGGGCGCGGATCACGTTCAGCGCACCGCCAGATTTAAACCATTCGATCTGCTGCTGGTTGTAGGTGTGGTTCACGGTGATGGCATCCTTAGAGCCGTCTTTGTGGTTGAATACTACCGTCAGCGTAGAGCCGGGTGTGAATTCGGTAAGGCCCACGATGTCGATCACATCATCTTCCTGGATCTTCTCGTAATCATCTTTATCGGCAAAGGTCAGCGCAAGCATCCCTTGTTTCTTCAGGTTGGTTTCGTGGATACGCGCGAAAGATTTCACGAGGATAGCACGAACACCGAGGTGACGCGGCTCCATGGCAGCGTGCTCGCGGCTGGAACCTTCACCATAGTTTTCATCACCCACAACAACGGAACCGATGTTAGCGGCTTTATAAGCACGCTGCGTAGCAGGTACTGCGCCATATTCGCCGGTCAGCTGGTTCTTCACGGTGTCGGTTTTGTCGTTAAACGCATTCAACGCACCGATGAGCATGTTGTTGGAGATATTGTCCAGGTGGCCGCGGTATTTCAACCAGGGACCTGCCATGGAAATGTGGTCGGTAGTACACTTGCCTTTGGCTTTGATGAGGAGTTTCAGTCCTTTCAGGTCGGTACCTTCCCATGCTTTGAATGCTTCCAGCAGCTGGAGGCGGTCGGAAGAAGGAGATACTACTACCTGAACACCGGTACCGTCTTCAGCAGGAGCCTGGTAGCCGGCATCTTTCACTTCGAAGCCTTGTGGAGGCAGTTCATAACCTTTAGGCTCGTCGAGTTTCACTTCCTGACCATCACGGTTCTTCAGCTTATCGGTCAGCGGGTTGAAGGTGAGGCTGCCGGCGATAGCCAGTGCAGTCACGATCTCGGGCGATGCCACGAAAGCATGGGTAGAAGCCAGACCGTCGTTACGCTTGGCGAAGTTACGGTTGAAGGAAGTGATGATGGAGTTTTTGCGGTTAGGATCATCGATATGACGAGCCCATTGACCAATACAGGGACCGCAGGCGTTTGCCAGTACCACACCGCCGATCTGATCGAAGGTGGCGAGCAGACCATCTCTTTCGATGGTGTAGCGTACCAGTTCGGAACCGGGAGTGATGGTGAATTCGGAATGTACTTCCAGGTTTTTATCGATAGCCTGTTTCGCCAGAGATGCGGAACGGGAAATATCTTCGTAAGAAGAGTTGGTGCAGGAACCGATGAGAGCTACTTCCAGCTTTTCGGGCCAGTTGTTTTCTTTAACAGCCTGCGCGAATTTGGAGATAGGCCATGCCAGATCCGGCGTGAAGGGACCGTTTACATATGGCTCCAGTTCGTCGAGATTGATCTCGATCACCTGATCATAGAATTTGGAAGGATCAGCAGCCACTGCATCGTCAGGACGGAGGTGCTCACGCACGCCGTCTGCGAGGGCAGCTACTTCAGTACGGCCGGTAACTTTCAGGTAGTCAGCCATACGGGAATCGTACGCGAAAACGGAGCAGGTAGCGCCGATCTCTGCACCCATGTTACAGATAGTGCCTTTACCGGTAGCGCTCATGGAGTCGGCACCTTCGCCGAAGTATTCCACGATGCAGCCGGTGCCGCCTTTCACGGTGAGGATACCGGCAACGCGAAGGATCACGTCTTTCGGAGAAGCCCAGCCGCTCAGTTTACCGGTCAGTTTCACACCGATCAGTTTAGGCATTTTCAGCTCCCATGCAAGGCCTGCCATTACATCTACCGCGTCAGCACCGCCAACGCCGATGGCCAGCATACCCAGACCGCCCGCGTTGGGGGTGTGAGAGTCTGTACCGATCATCATACCGCCGGGGAACGCGTAGTTCTCCAGCACTACCTGGTGAATAATACCAGCGCCGGGTTTCCAGAAACCGATGCCGTATTTGTCGGATATAGAAGAGAGGAAATCGTAAACTTCTTTGTTAGTGTCGATAGCGGCAGCAAGGTCCTGCGTTGCACCTGTTTTCGCCTGGATCAGGTGATCGCAGTGAACGGTAGACGGAACGGCAACCTGATCTCGGCCACAGGTCATGAATTGCAGCAAAGCCATCTGCGCGGTTGCATCCTGCATGGCTACACGGTCCGGAGCAAATTCCACATAGGATTTCCCTCTTTCGTAAGGTGTAGTAGTCGGTTCATACAAATGCGCGTAAAGGATCTTTTCTGCCAGTGTAAGCGGCCGGCCCAACATCTTACGGGTAGCTTCCACTTTACCCGGGAGTGCCGCATACAATTTTTTAATCATGTCAATATCAAACACCATGGAAATAAATAATTTAAGAGCGGTTACATTAAAATTTGCACGGCGAAGTTAAACATTTTCAGACTTTTTTTAAAGTTAAAACTCTTGTTAACGATGCCAAATTCATTTGTTAAATTTGCTGGATTGTAATAAATTTGATATATGAATAAGGTCAAAGATTTTGTTGAGTGGAAGTCCTTTGGCGTTTGTACCGCCATTGGGGAGAAGCTTGGCATCGCCACGTCCCGCATCCGTATTTTCTTTATCTACGCCACCTTCCTCGCAATGGGCTCACCCCTCATCGTGTACATGATCCTGGCTTTCTGGATGAATATCAAAAACTACATCACCAACGCCCGCAGAAACCCCCTCAGGTACCTCTAACCCCACAGCCCCATTACTTTTTTTTAAAATATTTCAATGCTTCGTTAAACTTTCCCGGTTTGATCCCATCAAAGATGTAAGAGTGACCTAACAATGCTCGAACCATTAAACAACATCAAGATGAGAAAAACCTGGAAAAACCTCGCTCTCGGCACCCTTATGCTGGGCGGCATCACCACCCTGGCAGCCTGTTCCGATTCAGATTCCAACGGCGCACCCGAGAAAGCACGTCTTCAGATCTCCCTTACGGACGATCCGGGAGATTATGCCGAAGTTTGGATCGACGTGAAAGAGATCCGCATCAATGGCTCCGATGCCGATGATCAGAACTGGGTACCCCTGCCCGGAGTTAAAGCCGGCGCATACAACCTGCTGGATCTTGTGAATGATAAAGACACGCTGTTGGTGGATGCAGAGATCCCCACCGGCAAACTCTCCCAGATCCGCCTTGTACTCGGAGATAACAACTACCTGATTACCAACGAAGGAGAGCGCATCGCCCTCACTACTCCCAGCGCCCAGCAATCCGGCCTTAAACTGAACATCCACCAGCCCGTGATCGGTGGCATCATCAACAAGCTCACCCTCGACTTTGACGTGGCCAAATCCATCGTAAAGGCAGGTAACAGCGGCAAATACATCCTGAAACCTGTTATCCGCGCCGTGCTCGAAGCCGTAGGCGGTAATATCCGCGGCGGTGTATTGCCGGATAGCGTGCAGACTGCTGTACTCGCCATTGTGGGTACAGACACCGTTGCCAGTACCTATTCGCTGAACGGAGGCTACCTCCTGCGCGGCATCCCTGCAGGTGCTTATAACCTTCACTTCCTCCCTACAGACACTAATTTCCTGCCCGCCGTTAAATTAGGCGTGCCGGTGGTACTCGGCCAGATCACTACCGTAGATACGGTTAAGCTGGCACACAAATAAAGATTCCAGCGGTTTCCGCCGCAATGATTCCCGATACAGCGGGGCTGCCTTCAGGTGGTCCCGCTTTTTTATGTCCCTCCTCCGGGCTTCTCCCCAATTCCATTCCGGGCTTCAGGCAGGTTGCTGCCATCCTTCAGCTTGTTTGTCATAAGTATGTAACAGGCTTGTTTCAGGTATATCCTATCTGAAACCTGCCTGTAGCCTCGCTGTTACATGGCTTCAAAATGGTGGCTGGCAGGGGATAGTCCGGAGTCTTGTCAAAAAATGGGAGGGAGGTCGGGAAAGTGCAAGTCTTGGCCGGGATGGAAGGCAAAAAAGAAGGGTGGCTGAATATGATCAGCCACCCCTTTTATGCATAAGAAGGATTTGTATTATTCGAGATGGAAGAGAGTCATTCCAGCATAATGGTTCTGTAATTGATGCACCATGATGGCTCCGGGGATGTTCCGCGTTTCGTCGCGGTAATGGAGGATGGTGCGGGGATCGCTGCCGTATTGGAGCGTAATTGAGAATGGACCGCGGACGTAAGTTTCCGCCGCACCGTTAACAGTAGCTTCCTCCGCCTTTTTGAATTTCAGTTTAACCAGGTGCTCAGTGGTGAGCGGAATGGGAAAGAGTTCGGCCGGTTCATACCAGTTCTCCTGGTTGGTCAGTACACAGGCCTGGCCCAGCTCACGGTCTACCTGCAAGACCTTCCCTTCTCTTAACTGTTCCTCAAATTGTGCCAGCACGAGATCGCCTGTCTTTAAATCATGCAAATGAATCATAGTGCGTTGTTTTTTGGGTTGAAAACTTAGCAATTCGAATCAGTGTGCTATGAATTTAATGGAAATCCGGGGAACTAAAAAGTAAAAAAGGCAGAACCACGGAGGCTCTGCCTTGTTATCGGTCAGTCGTTCGTACTTATTTTTTATACACTGCTTCGCGGAGGCGGACAAGGTCTTCCAGCAATGGCTCCAGCAGATCGAGGCGGAGCATGTTGGCTCCGTCGGATTTGGCGCAGGCCGGATCTGGATGGGTTTCGATGAAAAGTCCGTCGGCCCCGGTAGCGATCGCCGCTTTGGCGATGGTACCAATCATTTTAGGGTTACCGCCGGTGATGCCGCCGGGCTGGTTGGGCTGTTGCAGGGAGTGCGTGCAATCCATCACCACAGGTGCGCCCAGTCCTTTCATGATGGGGATGTTACGGTAATCCACCACCAGGTCCTGGTAGCCGAAGGTAGTACCGCGCTCGGTAAGCAGCACATGATCATTACCCGCCTGTTGTATTTTTTCCACGGCAAATTTCATGGACTCACCGCTGAGAAACTGGCCTTTCTTCACGTTCACGAATTTACCGGTGTCGGCAGCAGCCAGCAAAATGTCTGTCTGGCGGCACAGGAATGCCGGTATCTGCAATACATCTACATATGCTGCGGCCATGGCAGCTTCTGCAGCGGAGTGGATATCAGAAGTAACGGGTACGTTGAAAGTTTTACCTACTTTCTGCAGGAGGTCAAGCCCTTCCACATCACCGATGCCCGTGAAGGAATTGATGGAAGTACGGTTGGCCTTGCGGTAGGAGGCTTTGAACACATAAGAAATGTTCAGCCTTTTACACATGGCGGAAACCTTTTCTGCCACGCCCATCACCAGGTCTTCATCTTCGATCACGCAGGGACCTGCGATAAGGAAAAAGTTTTCAGGATGGTATTGTTCCTTGAACAGTGCTTTTAAAGTTTTCATTGCTATCGCTATTAGTCTGTTTATTCAATTCGAATGTGCCTTTCTCGTTTGCACGGCGCAAAATTAGGCTTATTTCCCGACATGGCTGATGCAGCCGTTACGAAGTAAGGAGCACTTCAGGTAGAATTGTTATCGTATTGTCATTGTTTGAATGGGTAATTCCGGTAATATTGCGACTTGAAGCTAAATTTGACCTCTTATTTTATCAATCGGCAATATGAAGAAAGACAAGATACTGGTAATTGGCGCCTGCGGGCAGATCGGTGTGGAACTGACACTGGCCCTGCGCAAGATGTATGGAGACGCGAATGTGCTTGCATCCGACCTGCGGGAGGAGCATGAGCTGCTGAAGGGCACGGGCCCCTACGTGTCGCTCGACGTGATGAACAAGGAGATGCTCCATGTGCTGGTGATCCGGCATAACATCACCCAGATCTATCTCCTGGCGGCCATCCTCAGCGCCACCGGCGAAAAGAACCCCCTGCTGGCCTGGAACATCAATATGGCCAGTCTCCTCAACGTACTCGATATCGCGAAGGAAGAAGGTCTCGATAAAATCTACTGGCCCAGCTCCATTGCCGTGTTCGGTCCCAATTCCCCGAAAGAGGATACGCCGCAGCACACTATCATTGAGCCTACCACCATCTACGGTATTTCTAAATTCGCCGGCGAGCGCTGGTGCGAGTATTACAATACACGGTACGGTATCGACGTGCGCTCCCTGCGCTACCCGGGCCTTATCAGTTACAAATCCGCCCCCGGCGGCGGTACCACCGATTATGCAGTGGAAATCTATCACGAAGCCCTCGAGGAAGGCAGTTATAAGTGCTTCCTGTCGGAAGATACTTATCTGCCCATGATGTATATGCCCGACGCTATCCGTGCCACCATCGAGCTGATGGAGGCCGACAGTGCGAAGATCTCCGTTCGTTCAGGGTACAACCTGTCCGGCATGAGCTTCTCGCCTAAAGAGATCGCCGGTGCCATCCGTGAACATATCCCCACTTTCTCCATCAGTTACGAGCCAGACTACCGGCAGCATATTGCCGACGGCTGGCCCAAAAGCATCAACGACGAACTGGCTTCCCGTGACTGGAACTGGAAGCCTGAATTCAACCTGGAGAAAATGACTGCCGATATGCTCAAAAACCTCAGGGTCCAGAAAGGCATGTAATCTCATTTTAACACTACTATAGGTTCGGCCCCGGCATTTCTGCCGGGGTTTTCTTATTATAAATAGATTATATTTGTGTCGGCCCTGCCAAACCAATCCTATGAAAAAGACATTGTTTTTCTGCCTGCTCGCTTTCAGCGCGGTGCAGGCCGCCGCACAATTCACCACCATCGCCGAAAGCCCCTCCTTCCAGGAGCCGGGCGAAGGCAATGCGCGCATCCTCCAGCTCACAAACGGCAATACGCTCTTCCTTCATTTCACTCCCCGCCAGGGCGTGCAGCTCCAGTTATTCAACAGTGCCCACCAGCGTATCGATACACTGCCTTCTGTAACAGACTGGAAGTCGTATAAGAATACTTACCTCGATGCCGCTTTCGAAGCCGGAAACGGGGATGCTGCTATATTCCTCAGCGACCGCTCTCACCGGTATCCTGTATTACGCCGGCTGACCATCAGCGCCGAAACCGGTCTGCTGAAAGAAGATACTGTAGTGGCCGCACAGGAGAAGGTAGACTTGCGGAAGAAGACCCTTGCCAGTTCCGACTTCCTCATCATCCGCGATCCCCACTCGGGAAGCTATGCAGTGTGGATGTATTTCAATACCGATGAAGAAAGCGACGGAGGTTACCAGATCGTACATTACTCCGCCAACCACCGGGAGATCAGCCGCGCACGCTTCCGCAACTTCGATAACTACACCCCCTTCCGGTACTGGGATATGGCGGTAATCGGAGAAGAAAAACTCTGCATCCTCGGGATGGAAGAACATAAAGGCCAGCTGGGCGACAGCTCCGTAATGAAACTCGCCACGCTGGATAGTGGAATGGTATTCTTTAAATTCCACGATCTGCGCTTCCCTGCAGAAGCCGCAGTAACAGGGGCTTTTGTGAAGTATAACCCGGTTTCTCATCAGCTGCTTTTACTGCAGGCTGTGAAAAAGGAAGAAAAGAAAACTGCCCGGATCATCACCCGCAGCTCCGTTGTACAGCTCCCTTCACTGCACGTATCTTTCGCAAAGGATATCGTGTTCTGGAATGTGAACAGTAAGCAGCAGGAGGCGTTCGGCAGTGAAACAGATTATAATGGCGTACCGCAGAATGTGTTTTTCCGGAAAGACGGCGGGTACAGCATCGTATTCGAAGAGCTGGATAACCATGTTCGTATGATGAACAACACGCCCACAGTCGTGAGCACCGTGCTGGCCAACGTAGCGGTAGTACAATACGACCGCGATGGTAAGGAAACCAACAGCTGGATCATTCCCCGCAGGCATATCAACCAGGGGGTGATCATGAAGCCCTTTTACCTGAAAGCCCGTGAAAACGTGAATGAGCCGTTCCAGTGGGGAGATCAGTATAAGCTGTTCACCTACATCCCTGGTTATATTCTCATCAACGATCTCGATGCACGCCGCAAGGCATCAGACCCTTCGCGGCAGACTGCCATCCGCGATATCAGGGATTGCCACGGGTTCTATTATTCACTGGAAGGGAAGGCCCCTGTACCGCAGCGTGACTTTGTATTTAACACGGAAACCGACCGCCAGGTAGCCCTGTTTGCATTCTCCAACTACAATGCTGAAAAACGGATGTTGGTAACGCTGAAAAGGAATCCGGAGAATAAGAAGGAATTGAAACTGGTATGGCTCCAGGTACCGGAGCAACAGCCTTCACCACAGGATATGGCGGGCGCTGCAGCCAACGATATGAAATGAAACACTAAGTTGCTATAAACGGTAAAGCCGGAGCGCATGAGGCTCCGGCTTTTTTATTTTAGTTGACAGATGGTGCGTCTTATTCTACGAAACCCACGGCTACAGTCGCGTTCGAGAACTCGTCTACGAGAATGAACGTGCCGTTGGCAGGATTGGATTGGTAAGTGTCGGCGAAAACAGGCTGCGCAGTTTTCAGTACAATGCGCCCGATGTCGTTCAGGCCCATCTCACTCTTTTCTTCCACACGGTTGGTAGTTACCTCGGTTACATTGGTGATCTGTTGCACTTTGGATTTGATGCGGGTAGGTCCGTGCTGGAGCAGGTATGTTTTGCCTGGTGTAAGCTTGTGCTGATCCATCCAGCATATCTGTGCCTGTACTTCCCGGCGTGCTTCCGGGAGGGGCTGGCCTTCCTGCACGAGGATGTTGCCGCGGCTGATATCGATCTCATCTTCGAGGGTGATGACCACACTTTCACCGGCATGCGCGGCGGTAAGCTGTTCACCGAACTTCTCGATGGATTTGATTTTACTTTTTTGTCCGTTAGGGAGCGATACGATGGTGTCGCCTACATTGAAGCTGCCGCTGGCTATCTTGCCGGCAAAGCCCCTGAAATCGTGAAACTGCTCTGTTTTAGGGCGTATCACGTACTGGATGGGGAAGCGGGCAGGGTGGTTACGGTCGTTCCGGTCAAACTGGATCTGCTCCAGGAATTCCAGCAGCGGTTCTCCTTCGTACCAGCCGATCTTCTCGGTACGGGTCACTACATTTTCGCCATACAGGGAAGAAATGGGGATGCATTTCACTTCCAGATTCTCGTAGTAGGAACCGGGCAGCAGTTGCCGGAAGTCTTCCACGATCTGGTTGTAGCGGGCTTCGTCATACTCCACGAGATCCATCTTGTTGATGCAGACAACGAGGTGAGGGATGCGCAGCATACATGCGATGAAGAAGTGGCGGTAAGTTTGCTCCACGATGCCTTTGCGTGCATCGATCAGGATGAGTGATACCTGCGAAGTGCTGGCACCGGTTACCATGTTCCGGGTGTACTCGAAGTGCCCGGGAGTATCGGCGATTATGTATTTGCGGTTGGGAGTGCTGAAGTAGATGTGTGCCACATCGATGGTGATGCCCTGCTCACGTTCGGCAATGAGGCCGTCTGTAAGGAGCGACAGATCCGTGAAATCCAGCCCTTTTCTTTTGCTGGCCGCCTGAAGGGCTTCCATCTTATCCTGGGTGATGGATTTGGTATCGTACAGGAGGCGCCCGATGAGGGTGCTCTTGCCATCGTCTACACTGCCGGATGTGGTGATACGTAAAACGTCCATATGTTGGGTTGCGGTTATCGGTGAATATTAGAAGTAGCCTGCCTGTTTGCGTTTTTCCATCGCGGCTTCGGATCGCTTATCGTCGATACGGGCGCCACGCTCGGAGATCTTCGCTGCGAGGATTTCCTCGATGATGTCTTCCAGCTTGTCGGCTTCAGACAATACTGCGGCGGTACAGGTCATATCACCCACAGTGCGGAAGCGTACTTTCGAACGGAAAGGCACTTCTTCTTCAGTAGTGTTGAGATAGGGTGAGAAAGGCCAGTACATACCGTCGCGCTCAATGATCTCGCGTTCGTGTGAGAAGTAGATGGAAGGTATAGCCAGCTCTTCTTCCCGGATATAGTTCCATACGTCGAGTTCCGTCCAGTTAGAGATGGGGAACACGCGTACGTTTTCGCCGATATTGATTTTGCCGTTGAGCATATCGAACAGCTCGGGGCGTTGCATTTTAGCGTTCCATTGCCCGAATTCGTCGCGTACGGAGAAGATGCGTTCTTTGGCGCGGGCCTTCTCTTCATCGCGACGGGCGCCGCCGATGCAGGCGTCGAACTTCAGCTCTTCGATGGCATCGAGGAGGGTAACGGTCTGCAATGCATTGCGGGAGGCGTATTTGCCGGTTTCTTCCTTCGCTTTGCCCTGATTGATGGAGTCCTGCACATTGCGGACGATCAGTTCGAGGCCCAGGGTTTCCACGAGCCAGTCGCGGAACTCAATGGTTTCGGGGAAGTTATGCCCGGTATCTACATGGAGTAGGGGAAAGGGTATTTTGCCGGGATAGAAGGCTTTCTGGGCGAGGCGCACGAGGGTGATGGAGTCTTTACCACCTGAAAACAGGATAGCCGGCCGCTCAAATTGTGCGGCGGTTTCCCGGAGGATGTAGATCGCTTCGTCCTCGAGGGCCCTTGGAAATTGCCATTGTATGCTACTCATATCTTGGTGTTGAAAGTTGGTCTAACTGTGTAATCCGCATTCTTTTTTGCTCAGCTCCCACCACCAGCGGCCGGCGCGTGGGTGCTCTCCAGGTTCAATGGCTCGTGTACAGGGTGCGCATCCGATGCTGATAAAGCCTTTATCGTGCAGTTTGTTGTACGGCACGTTCTTATCTTTCAGGTAAGTCAGCATTTGCTCGTAGGTCCAGTGGATGAGGGGGTTGTATTTATACAGCCCGCGGTGGTCGTCCCACTCCAGTACCGGCATTTCGTTCCGGTTATCGCTCTGTTCGGCCCTCAATCCTGTGATCCACACTTTAGCGCCCTGTAATGCCCTGTTGAGGGGTTCTACTTTCCGGATATGACAACATTCTTTACGATTCTCGACAGAGTCGTAAAAACTGTTGGTACCCTTTTCCTTTAACAGATTTTGTACTGCTTCAGTTTGAGGGAAGTAAACATCGAACGGCTGTTTGTACCTGGCCCTGGTGAGGTCCATGAGGTCGTACGTCTCCTGAAAGAGGCGGCCGGTGTCAAGAGTGAAAACGCGCACCGGAAGGTCGTTTTTCCAGATGATGTCTGCCAGCACCTGGTCTTCCTGCCCGAAGGAGGTGGAAAATACCACTGCTCCCGGAAATTCCTCCGTTAAAATGCGTATTCCCGTGGCGATGTCTGTTTGCTGGGCTATGATGCCCGTTAAATCTTTCATATCCTTATCCGAGTGTCCAGACAACAAAAATACATAAAGTCTATAAAAAATATAGACTAATTTTCTGTAAAAGTGAAGAGCCCCGTCCTGCGGGGCTCTTCGGTGACTTTTCTGGGGAACGTCTTATCTGAAAAACTCTTCGAAAGCAATATAAGCGGGTAGGAATCAAAAGTATACACGTTACATAGGGTAGCCGGCAAGAGCGCTATTTCCATGGCAACAGGTATACGTTGACCGGACTGTGGCATCCGGTGCAACAAAGGTACCGGGCGGGGTATCACCTTCCTATACTTAGAAGTGAGTATTTTCTATGCAGTTGGGTGAATAATTGCCCATTTAAACAGGCATTATTTCCGGTTGGGAAGGGGGAATTGGATCTTTTAGGGATGCTTAGGGGGATTTGTGACAACTCTCCCTGAAGTAATTAATTCAGGCTGCAATTCAGTCAAGCAGGTGGTTAAGCTACAGTACTAGCTAACCCAATTATCAGCTAATTGTCATGTAAGCCACCTTTGAGATACCTTTGAGATACCTTTGAGCCACCTTTGAGATACCCTATATAAGGGTAGCTTAGACGTAGCTCACAGATGGCTCAACAGTAACTTAAACTTAGCTTGTATTAATTTTAACCGGCAGGCCGTCTTGCCCCTGCAATAGACCATACATCCTGCAGATAGTTTCATGATCCGGGTTTACAGGGAGATTCCTGCATCATATTCCCGGTAAACAGTCCTTTTCCAGGCGCTTCCATTTCCTTTCATTTCTCCGGCTGCTCATCCGGCAGGCCTGGTGGAGGATAAGGCAAAAAAAAGAGGCTGTATCGCATCGATACAGCCTCTGTACTTATAACCCTGAGAATGTGATTACTCTCTTGTGAGGATATCTTTTAAAGATTTGTTTTCCAATAGTTTAAGCGTAGCGTCGCGCACTTTGCTCATCACTTCATGGAGTCCGCAGATGGCTTCGTCCTTACAGTTTTCGCAGCGCTCATAATAGTTGAGGCTCACGCAGGGGAGGAGGGCGATAGGCCCGTCCAGCAGGCGGATGATGCGTGCCAGGGGAATCTCCTTGGGGGTACGCAAAAGGTAATATCCACCTCCTTTTCCCTTCTTGCTGCCCAAAATACCGGCATTCTTCAGCTCCAGCAGGATGTTCTCCAGAAACTTGATGGAAATGCTTTTCTCTGAAGCGATTTCAGAAATCAGTATAGGCCCTTTGTCGACATTCTCCGCCAGGTATATTAAGGCGTGGAATGCATATTGTGTTTTTTTAGACAGCATATTCCGTAGTCTCCTGTGATTTTTGCACTCTCAATTGTACAAATATAACAAAAACCGGCGGTTTTACCGGACCGGGAGGTATTAGAGGCTGAGTACATCGCTCATGGTGAAGATGCCTTTTTTGCCTTTCAGCCATTCGGCAGCAGTTACCGCGCCCGCAGCAAAGCCCTCACGGGAATGTGCGGTGTGGGTTATGGTGATGTCATCGATAGCAGAATGGTAATCAATAATATGCGTACCGGCCGCGGGATCGATGCGTTTGGAATGGATATAAAGCCGTGAAGGATCGTGCGATGCCTCGTTTACCCATCCGCTTTTACCCGGCAGCTGCGCAATGATCTGCTCGGCCAGGGTAATGGCGGTACCGGAAGGGGCGTCTTTCTTCTGGGTGTGATGGATCTCTTCCATCTGTACGGTGTAAGACGTTTGGCCGGCCATGAGTTCGGCGAGTTTCTGATTGAGGGCGAAGAAGATGTTCACCCCGATGCTGAAGTTGCTGGCGTAAAGGAAAGCCTGATGCTTTTCGAGGCAGGTGGCTTTTACTTCCGGCAGTTTCTCCAGCCAGCCTGTGGTGCCGCAGATAACGGGAACGCCCGCTTCGAAGCACTTGAGGATGTTGGAATAAGCGGTTTCGGGAGTGGTGAACTCAATGGCAACGTCGGCCTGGGAAAGCTGATCTTTCTCCAGGAGGTGGCTGCTGTTGATGTCTATGCGGTGAACGATCTCGTGGCCGCGGCTGATGGCGATGGCTTCAATGGCTTTACCCATTTTACCATACCCGATTAATGCGATTTTCATATCAGAAAGATGGATCTGTGATTATTAGAATGAGAACCCTCCCTGGCGCGGGCCGCGCGGGTTGAGGGTGAGGGTAAGCCCTACGCCCAGCTGCCGGTTATTGAGCAGGCGGGGGCTGATTCGGAGGCTCAGATCGTTGGAGATATCGAACTGCCGTAGGTGCGCGAACACAGTGGCATCCACGATGTTAAGCGCATACGCCGCCACAAAAACCAGTACGGAATAGTCGACATACTGGCGGTAAGCATCGCGGAGGTACCGGAGGTCCTGATCGCTGTAGAGCTTATGCGGGTCAACGTAATCCGGGTTATCGCGGTTGGCGATACGGGTGCGGTATGCATCCCTGAACTCGCGGTACTTGTCCATATTCCAGACGAAAACCCCGGTTGATACGCCGAGGGCGGCATATACTACGGGCACCTTCCAGTACTGGCGGTTATAGATCTGCCCCAGACCCGGGAGCACTGCGGAATAGAAGGCCGCTTTGCGGGGGCTGTGGAGCGGTTTGTAATTAGCGACAATACTGTCTTCCACGCTGGCATACACGGTATCACGCACGGCGGCCTGGCGTTTCAGCGAGTCCATGATCGTGCGGTTGCCGGTAGTATCTGCCTGGGCGTAAGCACCTGCGCATGGCAGGAGCAGAAGGCAGTAAAGCAGGTAGCGGACGCTATTTTTCACCTTACATTGATAATTTTTCCAGAATGGCGTCCAGCTCTTCATCAGAATAGAATTCGATCTGGATGTTTCCTTTCCCGTTTTTCCCCCTTGCCAGGTTTACTTTGGTAGAAAAGTGAGTGGCAAGGTTGTCCTGGATTTTCTGGTAAGCCGGCGGCAGGAGATTTTTAGCCGGTTTTTTCGTGTTCCCCTTGTCGGAGTGCTGGTTCACTTTTCGTACAAGCTCTTCGGTCTGGCGAACGGAGAGTCCGTTCTTCATGATTTCGCTGAATACGAAGAGTTGCTGCTCCACATTTTCAACACCGATGAGGGTACGGGCGTGGCCCATACTGAGTTTATTATTGCGTACTGCAACCTGGATATCGGGAGGCAGTTTCAGCAGGCGGATGTAGTTGGTAACGGTGCTCCTTTCCTTGCCCATCCTTTCTGCTACCTGCTCCTGAGTGAGGTCGATTTCCTCCATAAGGCGTTTGTAGCTGAGGGCAATTTCGATAGCGTTGAGGTTCTCGCGCTGAAGGTTTTCCAGCAGGGCCAGTTCCAGGAGTTCCTGGTCATTAGCCTGCCGCACATACGCGGGAATATCTTTCAGCCCGGCCATCTTACTGGCACGGAAACGGCGTTCCCCTGCAATCAGCTGGTATTTCTTGCCGATGCGGGAAACGGTTACGGGCTGTATGATGTCATGCAGCTTGATGGACTGGCTGAGTTCCTGCAGGGCCTGCTCATCGAAATCGCGGCGGGGCTGCTTGGGGTTGATCTCAATCAGGTCAAGCGGGATCCGCTCGATACCGGTAGCCTGTGCCACCACCTGTTCGGCTAATGCCCCGGTGGTTTGCTTCAGGTCTGTGTCTATGTTCTGTAAAAGCGAGCGGATGCCTTTCCCCAACGCCTCTTTCTTACTCGGATTGGTCATCGTTAATAGCTAATATTTTGTCTTCTTGATTGATCTTGGTAAAGTTGTGCTTCTGCAGTATCTCCTTCGCAAGGTTCAGATAGTTAATCGCACCGGTGCTCATGGCATCGTACATAATAACTGATTTTCCGAAGCTCGGAGCTTCACCCAGTTTAGTGTTACGGTGAATGATGGTATTGAAAACGCTTTCTTCGAAGTGTTGTTTCACTTCGTCCACCACCTGGTTGCTCAGGCGGAGGCGGCCGTCGTACATGGTCATGAGGATGCCCTCGATTTCCAGGTCGGTATTGAGCCTGCTTTGCACAATTTTGATGGTATTGAGGAGTTTACCCAAACCTTCCAGGGCGAAGAACTCGCACTGTACGGGAATGATTACGGAATGGGAGGCCACGAGGGCGTTCACGGTAATCAGGCCCAGGGAAGGGGAGCAGTCTACAATTACAAAGTCATATTCGTCTTTCACGACATCGATCACCTGCTTCATCACCCGTTCCCGGTTGGGATGGTTGATCAGCTCCAGCTCTGCGCCTACCAGGTCGATGTGCGAAGGCAGTACTTTCAGGTTTGGCGTGTCGGATTCCAGGATTACATCCCGGGCCTGCACGTCGTTCACCATGCAGTCATACAAACTCTGCTGGATGTTACGCAGGTCGAAGCCCAGCCCCGTAGTGCTGTTAGCCTGAGGGTCCGCGTCCACGAGCAGCGTTTTGTACTCCAGTACTGCCAGGCTGCTGGCGAGGTTGATGGCGCTGGTAGTTTTCCCCACGCCCCCTTTCTGATTGGCGATTGCGATGATTCTTGCCATTGTCTTGTCTTAAATTCCAGGTTTAATAGGATTAAATAGGATATCAGGCGATGGCATCGATGGTTTCACCAATTGCCGGCAGCAACAGGGTAAGCCCCGCTGCTTCAAACTGCTTAACAGCAGCCGCCTTATCGATCTTGATATATCCGAATGTGTCGTAATGAGCTCCTATAATGCGTTGGCATTCAATAAACTCTGCTGCGATGGTTGCGTCTTCCACACCCATCGTGAAGTTATCTCCTATGGGCAATACAGCAAAGTCGAGCTTCGCCCACCGGGGGATCAGTTCCATGTCGAATGTTAAAGCCGTATCTCCGCTGTAATAGAAATTACCATCACCGGTCATAAAGAGGAAACCTATAGGGTTGCCGCCATAACTGCCGTCGGGTAAACCACTGGAGTGATGCGCAACAGTACATTTTACCGTACCGAAATCAAATGCCCATTTACCTCCGGTGTTCATCGGGTGCACTTTGTCGTGCCCCTGCTTTTGTACCCACTCCGTGAGTTCATAAGCCCCCACTACTGTAGCTCCGGTACGCTTCGCCAACCCCATAAGGTCGGCCACATGATCGTTATGCCCGTGAGAAACAAATATGTAATCGGCCTCAATACGGTCGGCATCAATCGACTTTGCCAGCTCGTTATGCGTGATAAACGGATCAAACACAATCTTCTTCCCCTTCACTTCCACGGCAAAACTGGAGTGACCGTAATAGGTGAACTTCATATTGCAATAATAGATTATTATGACCTAATCGGACAAAAATACAACGAATCGCCTAAAAATGGGGAAAGCCCCTTATTTATTTATTCACACCACCGGCTGGGGAAAAACCACTTTTTTTGTACAGCTTTTGCAATTTTTTAGTCACATAACCGTCTACTTTACCACGGAAGCCATCCCGAACAAGCCAATTGTGCTAATTTCACCGATTGCTTCAATTATTAAAACCATTGATTCATACAGTTTTATGCGAGCCGGACCAAATTTACTATCTACCATACTCCTTGTGCTGATCATGCTGGCAATAGATGCCTACGTCTTTTTCGCCCTTCGTGCCATCCTCGCCAACACCGCTCCTAAAATCAGGACTGTCGTGTTCAGCCTGTACTGGGTGCTTTGCGCCGTAATAATGGCCTCTATCGTTTTCTATGGCAAAATCCCCTGGGCCAGGTTCATGCAGGCCCGCGCCTACTACCTCACCTTCGCGTTCTCTTTTTCCTTCTCCAAATTGATGGTGGTACTGTTCCTGCTCATCGATGACGGCCGCCGTGCCGTGATGTGGGTGGTGGAAAAGTTCCGTTCCGCCCCTGCGGTAGCCGCAGCAGTTACCGCCAACCAGGAAGGGAATGGCATGTCCCGTTCCGGGTTCCTCATGAAATCGGGCTTCCTGCTCGGCGGTACCCTCATGGGCACCCTCCTGTACGGCCTTTCCAACAAATACAACTACCACGTCCGTAAACTGCGGCTTGCCTATCCTAATCTGCCTGCTGCCTTTAAAGGCCTGAAGATCGTACAGCTGTCGGATATCCATTCCGGCTCCTTCAACGACAAGGAGGCTGTTATGCGCGGCATTGAACTTATTCAGGCGCAAAAGCCTGATCTCGTACTCTTTACGGGCGACCTTGTGAACGACCGCTCCATCGAAATGGACGATTACGTGGATGTGTTCAATAAGATCGAAGCGCCCATGGGTGTTTATTCCACCCTCGGTAACCATGATTACGGTGATTATTACCCCTGGCCGGATTATGACAACAACCGCCGCTCCCGCCTGAAGGCCCAGAACCTCGAAACGCTCAAAGGCATCCATGCCAAAATGGGCTGGCGCCTCCTCATGAACGAAAACCAGATCCTGGAAAAGGATGGAGATAAGATAGCCCTCATCGGTGTGGAAAACTGGAGCATCAACCCCCGCTTTCCCCGCCTTGGGGACATGAAGGCCGCTTATGCCGGCACAGAAGCGGTTCCCTTCAAGATTCTGCTTTCACATGACCCCACTCATTGGGATGGAGAAGTTCGTCCTTCCTACCCGGATATCGACCTTATGCTGGCCGGGCATACCCATGGCATGCAGTTCGGCGTTGAAATCCCTTTCTTCAAATGGAGCCCTGCGCAGTACATCTACCGCCAGTGGGCAGGTCTGTATGAAGAAGGTAAACAGCGCCTGTATGTGAACCGTGGCTTTGGCTTCCTCGGCTATCCCGGCCGGGTGGGCATCCTGCCGGAGATCACCGTGATCGAGCTTGTATAAGAATTAGTAACTTGCGGGCGATGAAAAACCTGATCATCGTAACACTGTATTTGCTGCTGTCTGCCGCCAACTGCTATGCACAATCGCTGGCCGACCTGGAGCGCGAGCTGGACTCGTTGCTGGACAGCCGTTATAAAAGCGAAGTAACCGTGGCATTAGGCTTCGGTAATAATCCTGCTTACGGCGGTAAGGCGGCAGATGCTTTCCGGCCTATAAACATGAAGCCCTTCCTTTCCCCGTCTGTCAGCTATACGCATAAAAGCGGGCTGTTCGCCACGGCGGGTGCGTATTACCTGCTGGGTGCAGCACGGAAGCCCTGGTTTGAGCTGGACCTCAGCGCCGGATACGACTATACGAGAAACCGTGACCTCCTCACCGGAATTTCCTACACGCGCTATTTTTATGCAGATAGTGCTGATGTACCCCAAACCCCCATTAAAAACGAGCTGTATGCATACTTCATTTACCGCAAATGGTGGCTACAGCCGGGGCTGAGCCTCGATTATGGATTCGGGAGCTACCGTCAGGCAGATGCCGGTGTGATCACTACGGAGCGCGGCAGCGATTTCAACGTGATCGTGGATGTGCGGCATCCTTTTGTATTCATGGATGTGATAACGGAAGACGACGGGCTGCTCATTATGCCGGTGATGGGGCTTACCACCGGAACGGCGAAGTATTTCAGCAATATGAAGAGCTTCCGCTATGCAACACGGGGCAATGCCATCAAAAAGTATAACGAAAAAAAGAACAACGGACGGGGGAATGGTAACGGGAATGGCAATGGTAATGGCGGGCAGCAGGGTCCGCAGCCGGTAGAGGAAACAGCAACCGAAACCATCTTATCGGACGGGAATGCTTTTAAGCCACGGGCGGCAGATCTGGGTGTGAGGGTTTCTTACATCATCGGCAAGTTCGCCATATCTCCGTCGTTTACTCTCTTTAAAATGCTACAGGGTCCGGATACATCTGTGGAAGGATATTTTACCGCCAGTGTAAGCGTAACTTTCTGATAAAGAGCAGCCTCATGCTTCTAGCATGGAATTTGCAACATGCGTAGGGGTAAATGCCCTGAAGCACGTCTTTAAACTAACTGGAAAGGATTCATTATCAACAGATCAAGATTAAATAAGCTGCTTAACACTAAACAAATATCTCATATGAAAAAACTGTTTTTGGCCCTTGCCGTTATCACCGGCTTAACCGTATCCTCCGCCAAAGCACAAAAAATGGTGCGTTTCGGTATCAAAGGTGGCGCCAACCTGGGCAAAATCGATGGTACCGGATATGATGACGCATTTAAACTGGGATGGCATCTGGGTGGCTTTGCGCAGATCAACCTGATGAAAGGTTTCGGCATCCAGCCCGAACTCATCTATTCCAGCTCCAAAACCGAAGTAAAGAACACCGGCGAATTCCAGACAGAATACCAACTGAACCAGGTAAATGAGAATAAACCGAAATTGGATTATCTTTCCATCCCGGTACTGGCTAATATCGACCTCGGATCTCCCCGCTTCAAACTGCAGGTAGGCCCACAGTTCAGTATTATGACCAGCAAGAAACGGAACGTTTTCCAGGAAGGAAAAGAAGCGTTTAAAGGTGGAGACTTCGGTGCAGTAGGCGGCCTCTGGCTCCAGCTCCCGATCGTTAACATCAGCGCCCGTTACGTAATCGGCCTGTCCAACGTAAACGATATCACTTTCGCCGACGGTACCAACCCCGAAAAGTGGAAGAATCAATCTATTCAATTGGGCGTAGGTATTACCCTTTAGTGTTTACCTACAACTGAGCGATGACCGCTCCCGGAAACGGGGCGGTCTTTTTTTTTGTCCCGGGCAACCCGGCACCCCTTTCCTGCGTTTCCTATTTTGGCACACCTGCAGCAATGGCATTAATATTGACTATATAGCCATGTTCTATTTTCAGGGGCATTTGCAGGGGTAGTCCTGCCATTCTGTCCCGATACTTAAAACTGACAGATGAATACATTTTTCTTGGGCAATACAGAGGAAGAGATGGAATTTATGCCCATCATACCTCTTAATGAAGACGGAGATGGACAGGAAGAAGACATTATACCTGATGAGCTGGCCCTTTTGCCGCTCCGCAATACAGTACTTTTCCCCGGCGTTGTACTCCCCATTACCGTTGGGAGAGACAAGTCGATCAAGGCAGTAAACGATGCGTACAAAACTGACAAAATGATCGGCGTTGTCGCACAAAAAGACAGTAACATAGAAGAACCCGGTGTTAACGATTTGAACGAAGTGGGCACCGTGGCTAAAATCGTAAAACTGATTAAAATGCCTGATGGTGGCACTACCATCATTATTCAGGGCCGTAAAAGGTTCAAAATCACAGAGATCGTAAGTGAAGACCCCTACTTCAAAACCAAATACGACATACTGCAGGATGAAGTGGACAATAACGACTCTGAGTTTGATGCCTACGTATCTTCCATCAAAGATCTGGCAGGGCAAATCATTGCACTCAGTCCGCACCTGCCTTCCGAAGCCAGCATCATCCTGAAGAATATCGAGAACGCACCTTTCCTTATTCACTTCGTATCCAGCAACCTGAACAGCGATGTAAAGGAAAAGCAACGCATCCTGGAGATTAACAATCTTCACCAGCGTGCCGAACTGCTTATGAAAATGCTGCAGATGGAATTGCAGCTGGCGGAGCTGAAGAATAAGATTAATAACAAAACCAAGCAGGATCTCGATAAGCAGCAGCGCGATTACTTTCTGCAACAGCAGATGAAATCCATCAAGGAAGAACTGGGTGGTGATTCCAACGATCGTGAGATCAAGGAAATGCTGCGCAAGTCCGAAACCAAGAAATGGCCCGAAGCTGCGAAAGAGCTTTTCACCAAAGGCATTGAGAAGCTGGAGCGTATGCATCCCAGCACTCCGGATTATTCAGTGGTATATAACCATCTCGATCTGATGCTGGACCTGCCGTGGTTAGATTATACCGAAGACAGATACGACCTCAAAAAGGCAAAGAAAGTACTGGATCATGATCATTACGGAATGGACCGGATCAAAGACCGTATTCTCGAGTATCTGGCAGTGCTGAAACTGAAAGGTGATATGAAATCGCCTATCCTGTGCTTTGTTGGTCCTCCCGGTATTGGTAAAACCTCTCTGGGCCGCTCCATCGCCAACGCTATTGGCCGCAAATATGCGCGCCTCAGTCTTGGCGGTCTGCACGATGAAAGTGAGATCCGTGGTCACCGTAAAACCTATATCGGTGCCATGGCGGGCCGTATCCTGCAAACTATCCGTAAGGTGAAGTCTTCCAACCCGGTGATGATCCTTGATGAGATCGATAAGATCGGCAGCGACCACCGTGGTGATCCTGCATCCGCTCTCCTGGAAGTGCTGGACCCCGAACAGAACAGTACCTTTTACGATAATTACCTGGAGCTGGAGTACGACCTGAGTAAGGTACTCTTCATCGCCACCGCCAATAACCTCGGTGCCATCCCCATGGCCCTGCGCGACAGGCTGGAGATCATCGATCTCAGCGGGTATTCCATCGAAGAGAAGGTGGAGATCGCCAAGCGACACCTCATTCCTAAGCAGAAAGAGGCACATGGCCTTGCCAATGTAAAACTGTCGTTTGCCAATAAGGTAATTGAGAAAGTAATCGCCAACTACACCCGTGAAAGCGGTGTGCGTGAGCTGGACCGGCAGTTTGCTGCCATTATGCGTAATCTAGCCAAAGATGTAGCAATGGGTACCATGCCGAAAGAAGCGGTATCCGAAGAAAGGGTGATCAAGGCGCTGGGTAAACCGAAATATTCAAACGAGATCTATAAAACGGGCAATCCTCCCGGCGTATCGGTAGGCCTGGCCTGGACATATGTAGGGGGCGACATCCTTTTCATCGAATCCAGCCTCTCCGACGGTAAAGGGGAACTCAAGCTGACCGGTAACCTGGGTAATGTGATGAAGGAATCGGCCATAACGGCCCTTAGCTGGTTACAGGCCAATGCACAAAACTTCAAGATCGACCCGAAAGTGTTCCAGCAGAAAACCGTTCATATTCACGTTCCGGAAGGGGCTGTGCCAAAGGATGGTCCCAGTGCAGGCGTTACCATGCTCACCGCCCTGGCATCGTTGTTTACCGGCCGCCGCGTAAAACCTTACATGGCTATGACGGGTGAAATTACGCTGCGCGGACAAGTGCTGCCTGTAGGTGGTATCAAGGAAAAGATACTCGCCGCCAAACGTGCCGGTATTAAGGAAATCATCCTGTGCTGGCAGAACGAGAAAGACATTTCGGACATCAACCCGGACTATATCAAGGGCTTGAAATTTCATTATGTACGCGAAATGAACCAAGTACTCGAATCTGCGTTATTAAGGAGGTAAAACGCACGGAGCGTTACTCCTGATGCAGCCGTGCTACCATGTTCACTTGAAAAGAGTGAGCGCATGTTGATTGTTTAAGGGTTTGAATAGAGCCATCTGTGATAGGATGGCTCTATTCTTTTTATGTACTTCTATCCGTAACTTACCGGCAACAAATCCGCAGTAAGCTCCCTGTGAAATACCGTTTCCTCATCATATGGCTGTTTTTACCTTTTTCAGTTGCTGCCCAGTTGCTGGGAGGGCGGCAATCGTACGGGTTCCTGGAACTGCCGCCATCGCCACAGATCACCGCATTGGGAGGGGTTAATGTTGCCATTCAGGGGAATGACCTCAGTACAGCCCTGCTTCATCCCGCATTGATGCGCCCGGAAATGGCAGGACAGCTGCAGGTTAACATGGCCGGCTATAATGGAGGCATTAAATACGGGCATGCGGCATTCGGGCTGTATGCTCCCAAACTGGCTACTTCTTTCGCCGCCAGCCTGCAATATGTTGACTACGGGAATCTGCAGCATACAGATGTTACGGGGAATGTGCTGGGTACCTTTCGTCCGGCCGATTTCACGTTCCGGATAACCGCTTCGCGCCGCTATCTTCAGAAATGGCATTACGGTCTCACCCTCAAATACATCCGCTCCAGGTACTTCGATTACCGTTCTGCCGGGCTGGCTGCCGATATAGGCATTACTTATTCCGATACTGTACGCGGCTGGCAGGCCGGGCTCGTAGCTACGAATATGGGCACGCAGTTCACCAAATACACGGCAGCTGAAAATGCCACCCTGCCATTCGATCTGCAGATAGGCATTTCAAAGCGGCTGGAGCATGTGCCCATCCAGCTGTCGGCCACCATTCACCATCTCCACCAATTCGACATACGATACGCCGGACCTGACCTGAGAGAAGATATCAGGATAGAGAACGGAGATACCCTGCGGGGAGGGGGCGGTGGCATCGACAATCTTTTCCGGCATTTTGTACTGGCCGCACAATGGAACATCGGTAAGTATCTGGAAGTAACCGGTGCTTACAATCACCTGCGCCGGCAGGAGCTGTCGTTGCCGGAACGCCGCGGACTGAGCGGGTTTTCCATGGGAGTGGGCATTGTGGTGAAGAAGATTCAGATACGCTATGCGCGCAGCTGGTATCAACGTGCAATAGGTTTTCATCACATCGGCTGCAGTATTTCATTGCAACAATGGGCAGGAATCGGTATTTTCGAAAAACGCTGACGGAGCACCTTGCAGCCAACTTAATACAACAAATTATGCAACCTGTTATCTCCATACAGAAACTGAATAAATACTTCGGTACCAAACAGGTATTGAAAGACATTAACCTGGAAGTGCATCCCGGCGAAGTGATCGGATATATCGGTCCCAATGGCGCGGGTAAATCCACCACAGTGAAGATACTTATCGGTCTCCTGGGAGAATTCGAAGGGGAGGTGAGCGTGCTTGGGCACGATATGCGGCAGAGCACCCTGGAGGTAAAGGCATTGACGGGTTATGTGCCTGAGAACGCAGAGATCTACGAAGTACTCACCCCCATGGAGTACCTGTCTTTCACCGGGAAGCTCTACGGGCTGGATGATGCTATCATTACAGAACGTGGGCAGCGTATGCTGCAGGCTTTCGGGCTGCTGGAGAACAAGGATCAGCGGATGGATACCTTCTCCAAAGGCATGCGTCAGAAAGTACTGATTATTTCAGGCCTGCTGCACAACCCCCAGATCGTGATCCTCGATGAGCCACTTTCCGGCCTGGATGCCAATGCCGTGATCATCGTTAAGGAAATCATCACCCTGCTGAAAAAGGAACACAAAACCATTTTCTACTGCTCTCATATGATGGATGTGGTGGAGAAGGTGGCCGACCGTATCGTACTGATCGATGAAGGCCGCATTGTGGCCGACAGTACCTTCCGGGAACTGCAGCAATCCGGAACGGAAACACTTGAACAGGTGTTCGCACGCCTTACCGGTAAACAGCAGCTGAGCGAACAGGCTGATCAGTTCATGAACGCCCTCGGGCAATAAATACGCTTCGCCCATGAATAAGATGATGCTGGCGATGGTATCGCTGTTTAACCCCCTATGGCGTTCGCTCGGTGTGAATGTGGAGCAACTCCGCGTCATCCTGCATACCAAGCTGACGATAGACGACCGACGGCCTAATATCTACAACAGAGGTTCGCGGCAAAGCACAAAAGTTGTTAAAAATAGCGCCTTGTATACTATGGTGCTTTCGTTTTTTATCGGGTTGATTTACCTGTCGGTTTTTTCGGTGGGTGATGATATCCGGTTGCAATCTTTCCTGTGGTTCTCTGCATATCTGCTGACCATGTGCATCACACTGATCACGGATTTTTCCTTCGTGCTGATCGACCCGCGCGATAACTACATCCTGCTGCCGCGCCCTGTGAGCGACCGTACCTTGGTGGTGAGCAGACTGATGCATATTGCCCTGCATATTTCGAAGATCGCAGTGCCCATGAGCCTTTCTCCGGTAATATTTATCGGTATCCTCTACGGGGTTATACCTGCGCTATGGTTCTGTGTACTGGCTTTGCTGCTGACCTTCCTCGCTATATTCGTTATCAATACGGCGTATTTGCTGGTGTTGAGAATTACGTCTGCCGAAAAATTCAAAGAGGTGATTAATTCCATGCAGATCGCATTTTCAATTGTGATGTTTGGCGTTTATTTCCTTGGTCCACGGGCGCTCCGGAACATTGAGATCGAAGGTGCGTTCAATAACGGAGATTATCCCTGGTTACCATTTGCCCCTACCTGGTGGTTCGCCCGTGTGTTTACATGGCCTTTAGCGGGCTGGCAACCGGGTTTGGCGGTAGATCTGGCGTTGACTTTCCTTACTCCCATATTGTGCCTTTGGGTGGTGGCGCGCTTCCTTGCTCCCAGCTTCAATCGTAAAATCGCAGGAATGGGTGGCAGCGACACTGCGCCGCAAGTGATGAAAAAGGTGAAGAAAAGCGATGGGGGAGTACCTTATTATAAAAGGCTGTCAGGTTTTTTTACCAGCAACGGGCATGAAAAACTGTCGTTTGAACTGGTTTGGTTACTAACGAGCCGCACACGGGAGTTCAAGCTGAAAGTATATCCTTCGGTAGCTTATGTTATCGTTATGTGTATAGGCGTGTTCTTTTTCTCCGACCGCGGAATGGGGATTAAAAATTGGGACCAGATTCGGGAAACACCCATCTATCTGTTCCTGATATACATGACAAGCTTCGTATTTATTACCGCACTTTCCCACCTGGTTTTCTCCGATAATTATAAAGCTGCCTGGGTCTATTTCGTTTCGCCGCTGGAAACACCTGGCCATGTGCTTATTGGCACCTGGAAGGCGGCGCTGGTGAAGTTTCTTCTGCCATTCTATACTATCATCTCTTTGGTTGCAGGCATAATTTGGGGCGTCCGGATTATTCCGGATCTGATAGTCGGATTTATTAATGTGCTGGTGATCAGTTTGATTTACGCGCTTATAATCCTCCGGGAATTACCATTCTCCGCAGCACCCGATCTCTCCGGTAATACAGGAAGGTTGCTGCGGAATGTGCTCGTAATGACGGTACCCGGATTCATCGGGCTGGCGCATTTTATACTGGGACTTGTGGGCAAAGAAAGCGGTGGATTGTATTACGGAATGCTTGGCGGGTTCGCTTTGTTATCAGGCTCGGCTTTGTATCTGTTGTATGGTTCTTACCGGAAATCGGGCTGGAAAGACATAAAAGGCTGACGGATTGTGTTGGCTTCAGAACAGAATATTAGACTTACTACCCTTTTTTACCTTTTACGGTTAATTTAATATCAGACCTTTCATTTTATTAATAATTCCCATTATATCACATGTCGTTCATTATCAACTGATTGTGCTATCACCCTCCATCCATCCATCCTTCATCCAACCTATATCAAACCCTTGTCATTGCTGGAGATGGATGGAGGATGGATGGAGGATGGTAGAAGAATGAGACGCTGATTTTGACATAATATTACCAGGGAGGCGGGCATGCGGGAGTTAAAAGGGCCGCCTCTGTGTTTTTGCAAACATGTGAGGCGGCCCTTAGTAATTTCAATCGTATCAGTTAATCCTGCAGCTGGCGCTTGTACAGCTGGATGGTATTTTCCAGCCCGAAGTACAGGGCATCACACACAAGTGCGTGGCCGATGGATACTTCTTTCAATTGCGGGATGTGCAGTTTAAAGAAGCGAAGGTTTTCGAGATTCAGGTCGTGGCCGGCATTGATTTCCAGGCCCATATCTGATGCTGCGAAAGCAGTGTTTTTATAATCGTTAAACAGCCTGAAGTTTTGTGGCTGCGTACGTGCATTGGCGTATTCTTCCGCATATGGACCGGTATACAGCTCAATACGGTCGGCTCCGGCAGCTTTGGCACCTTCTACTTTGCTCACATCGGCATTGAGGAAGATGGATACACGGATGCCGGCAGCTTTCAGTGTGGAGATTACATCGGTCAGGAAAGACTGGTACTGAACCGTATCCCAGCCGGTGTTGGAAGTGATGACGCCGGGAGGATCGGGGACAAGTGTACACTGTTCGGGCTTCACTTCCAGCACGAGATCCATAAAGTCGGTGGAGGGGTAGCCTTCGATGTTGAACTCAGTGGTTACGAGGGGCTTCAGTTCGCGTACATCCTGGTAACGGATGTGGCGCTCATCGGGCCGGGGGTGAACGGTAATGCCATCCGCACCGAAGATTTCACAGTCCTTCGCAACTTTCAGAATATCCGGAAGGTTGCCACCGCGGGCGTTACGCAGCGTGGCAAACTTGTTGATGTTAACACTCAGCTTAGTCATGCCGCAAAATTACGATTTATGCAGGAGGAACAGGGCAGGATGCGGGATAAAAATGATGAGCGCTGTTAGCGGGATGATGAGTAGTATTTGCTGCAAAAAAAAGCAGCCTCTTTGCGGGAGGCTGCTTTTCGCTATATCGGTAAAACCGTGATTAGTAACGGTAGTATTCCGGTTTGAAGGGACCTTCAACAGGGATGCCGAGGTATTCAGATTGTGCGGAAGTGAGTTCATCCAGTTCCACACCGATTTTCTTCAGGTGGAGGCGGGCAACCTTTTCGTCGAGGTGCTTGGGAAGAACGTACACTTTGTTTTCGTATTTCTCCGTGTTCAGCCAGAGCTCGAGCTGGGCGAGGGTCTGGTTGGTGAAGGAGTTAGACATTACGAAAGAAGGGTGGCCGGTGGCGCATCCGAGGTTTACAAGGCGGCCTTCAGCGAGGAGGATAATGTCCTTGCCGTTAATGGTGTACTTGTCTACCTGCGGTTTGATTTCCACTTTAGTATTGCCATAGTTGGTGTTCAGCCAGGCAACGTCGATCTCGATGTCGAAGTGGCCGATGTTGCATACAATGGCTTTATCTTTCATGGCTTTGAAATGCTCGCCGGTGATGATATCGCGGCAACCGGTGGTGGTTACGATGATGTCGGCTTCTTTCACAGCATCGCTCATTTTCTTCACTTCGTAACCTTCCATAGCAGCCTGAAGGGCGCAGATGGGGTCGATCTCGGTAACGATTACACGGGCACCGGCACCAGCGAGAGATTCTGCGGAGCCTTTACCAACGTCACCGAAGCCGGCAACAACGGCAACCTTACCGGCGATCATTACGTCGGTAGCACGGCGGATGGCGTCTACACAGGATTCGCGGCAACCGTATTTGTTATCGAATTTTGACTTGGTAACGGAGTCGTTGATATTGATGGCAGGCATGGGCAGCGTGCCATTTTTCATACGCTCGTACAGGCGGTGAACGCCGGTGGTGGTTTCTTCACTGAGGCCTTTAATGTGCTGGATCAGCTCGGGGTAAACGTCGAACACCATGTTGGTGAGGTCGCCACCATCATCGAGGATCATGTTCAGCGGACGGTCGGTGCTGCCGAAAAACAGGGTTTGTTCGATGCACCAGTTAAAGTCTTCTTCATTCAGGCCTTTCCAGGCGTATACGGGGATGCCTGCAGCAGCGATAGCGGCGGCGGCATGGTCTTGCGTAGAGAAGATGTTGCAGGAGCTCCATTGTACTTCCGCACCGAGGGCCACAAGGGTCTCGATCAGTACGGCAGTCTGGATTGTCATGTGCAGGCAGCCTGCGATACGGGCACCTTTCAGGGGCTGGGATTTACCGTATTCTTCACGCAGCGCCATGAGGCCCGGCATTTCGGCTTCAGCCAGCTGAATTTCCTTACGGCCCCATTCAGCCAAAGACATGTCTTTTACTTTGTACTTGAGGCTCAAATCAATTTTGGATTTTGATATAGTCGACATTCCAAATAATTTTTTGCAAAGCTACCTTTATTTTACCTATTCCCATAAACTAAAATACCCTCATATCTCTATCAAAATGAATGACTATATCCTTGCCCTCCCTAATTATATATAGATAAATAAGTATAATTATTACTTGTTTTAATATTATAATTATTATACATTTGCTTCGATAGGTGGAGTCTGTCCTCCTTTTCGTTCAGTATCCGGAGTCATTATAAGTAGGAAAGAGGCGCCTTCCCAGAGGCGCCGGGTGTGATTTTGGCATTCGTGCCGGCAGTATCCCGCAGAGAACGGGCCATTCAGGCTTCCGGAACCCAAAACGTCTGTTTCAGGCGGAAAAGTATGTATGTAAAGAAATTTTAAAGTTTTTATGTTAGTCCTATTCTATCCTATGAAAGCGGCAGTTCGTGCGTCCCGTGCTCTTTTGGGCCTGGCAATCGTCCTCTTCCTCCTCCTTCCTGCCGGAAGGGCCATGGCGCAGGCACAGCCTGTCACCATCAACCCCACCGGCGGTAACCTGGGTGGAAATGACCTGCGGATTACAATTACAGATACGTCTGTCCAGGTAACCCACAACGGCTTCGACCAGTATAGTACCGATCCCCTCCTGGGCCGGTATGAACAGGGAGGGCTGCGGACATATTTGGTTCTTCAGCAGAAGATGGGCAAACTGTACACTATAGAAGACGTTCCCCAATACCTTAAACATTGCGAGATCTCGGAAGTGAAAGGAGATGGCACCCCTGCCAACCCCTGGAAGGTAGTGGCGCAATCGAGCATACACAACGCACGGGGATTGGATTATTTTATAAGTACTACATATACTTACGTTGCAGGCGCCCGGCATTACAATGTCGACTTCCTGGTGACCTCTCCGGAAAGAGCTTATGATGGCTCCTTATACGGGGGAGCTTACTGGCTGCATTTCTACCTTTCAGAAACTTCGTTCAACAACGGGAGCACGTGCGGCAAAGGTTTCGTGAGTGGTACCACGCCCAGTATGATGGACGAATACTATGCTTTTCATCACACCACCGGACCCAACATTAACTTTTACAATACCGTAGGAGTAACACGCACTGCCGGAGATTGTGTAAATCCGGCATTGGGCAGCCACGTTTTCAAAACGCAGGACTGCTTTTCATCGTTCGCCAGCCGTCCATATTCTTCCAGAGATGTTAAAGCAGGTGTTGGTTACACATTGTCTGACATGCTGGTCACTTCTGTAAACGACATGGGGATAGCCGTGCATAAAGCGGTTGATTTATCGATCGTAGGGCTTCCCACCCAGATTTTACATGTAACCAAACGTTTTGCAGTAGGCTTCGACCCGGCAGAAATGGCAGGTGTTACCGTTACAGACCAACCTATTACACTCTGGAATACAACCCCGCCATTCTTTGATCCGATTACGCACGAACATGTGACGGTTAACTTTGCTTCTGCTGCACCTGAAGGACTTGAAGGCCTGACAGATCACAATATCACCGGTCTGGAATTAAAGATCGGTCAGGGATATTTCAACCTTCCGCAAATTCTGGAAGTGGTGGCTACGCCTATCCCCGGGCCGGGTAACGCGGTATTGGGCACTGATTTCGAAGTGATCCGTAAGAAAATCATCATCGAGCCGGGAATCTATTGGGATTCTGTGTTGGCGATTGATAATATATTAATTAAAGGGAATAATGTTGTGCAGGCCGACCGAAAGTTCCGGGTAGAGATTAAACCACTCGTTTGCTCTCCACATCTGCTCATTGGTACTAACAATGCAGTTGACTATACAATTATTGACGACGATGAGAACCGGATTTACCTGGAGCCTGACTTTACGACTGTGAAAGAAGGAGGGAAGGTAAAAATGAAAGTGAAGATGACCGGTACCGGCACGCTTCTAACTCCGCTTGTCGTTAATCTGCAAAGGACTGCTGCAGTGGCACCCGCCGCAGAATTGACCGATTATTCCACCATCCCGGCTACCGTAACCATCCCGGCCGGGGATTGGGACACTGAATTCGAGATCACTGCTACCGGCGACCGCATTCTGGAAAACGACGAGCTTTTCAATATTGAAGCTACTGCAGTATTCCCCACCAAAACAAGTACACACGATGTTACCATCACCATTACGGATACAACAGGCCTGAATGCAGATAACCGTATCATCACCATGAACGTTCCGCAAGGGAAAGAAGGTGAAACAGTAACATTGAAAGCCAGCCTGCCCGATGGTGTAACCACGGAAAGCCCCATCACAATTACTATTGATCCACTTACCGGTGATATTAATAATACAGCAGAATTGAGTGATCTCAGCACTGCCTTCCCAACTACACTTACCATCCCTGCCAATGGTTCAGAAGCTACTTTTGACATGGATCTTTATGAAGATCACATAATGGAAGACTGGCTGGAATACTGGTACTTTGAAGGAAGTGCTTCGGACCATGACGGTAATTTCCTCTTCCTGAATACAGGACTGGTAATAGAAGATAGTCCTGAAGGCAGAAAAGTGGAAGTGATGCTTATGAGCGGCTCTACCGCCAATGAGAATGAAACGGAGGTGACAGTTTGGTTTACTTTGTCAGACGGTGTAACCATCCCGGCTGGTAAATCACTTACTTTCCCGATTGTGATTGGCGGAAGTTCAACGGCTGATATGAATGACATCTCTGCAGTACTGCCATTCGAGATTACTATTAATGAATTTGAAGGGCATGGTGAGTATAAATTTATCGTACCCACCGATCCGGTTTGGCTCGAAGCATATGAGGAACTGGTGATTACTACCGCCAAAGTAGGCTTCACTGCAGATTCTGCCGCACTCGGTATTGTTGATGATACGGCAATGGATCCCGACAACATCGCTATAATTATTGAAGGTCCGGCCAGCGTAAAAGAAGGTACCAATGCCACTATCACCGCACGCCTCGCCAAGCCCACGCTGAAACATAAAGGCGCGGTGCAGGTAGATCTTACATTTGCCGGAGTAGCTTCTGCTTCCGACTATACCTTCCCGGATACCAAAATCATTATTCCTGAAGGAGACAACAGTGCTACTATCGAATTGACAGCAACTTCCGATGCGTTGACAGAAGGTGCGGAGCAACTGCAGATTACTGCCAGTGCCCTTGTTGCCGAAACTCCGGTAACGGCCAATATGAATATCGATATCACCGATCCTCCTTCTACTAAGATTAAATTTACCGCCACTCCGCTTACACTTACGGAAGGCCCCACCGGTGTAACCGTTACTGCCTCACTGGAGTATGGTACTGCTGCCGTTGATATTCCTATCACGCTGAATATTGGCGGCGGTTCCACCGCAGATGGTGACGACTTTACCACTTCCCCGGTTACCATTAAGATACCCGCGGGCAGCCAGTCAGTTCCATTTACAATTAATGCGACAGACGATTTACTGCTGGAGGATACTGAAACACTCGAACTGAGCGGTTCCTCTGCCGGATACACTTTCGAAGGACTGACCTTCACTATTAATGATAAACAATCTGCTGACGCCAATAATAAAAAACTGACCATTCAGCCGCAGACGCCTTCGGTAAATGAGAATGGTGACGTAACTGTTTGGGTACGCCTCCCGGCAGGCATCAAAACATCCAAAGCCATTCCGGTTACCCTGGCACGTGGCAGCGGCAGTGATGCGGATCTTTTAACAACTGAATATGTATTACCTGCAAGTGCCACTATCCCGGTAAATGGTAACGAAGTGAGCTTCGTGCTGCATGCCAATACGGATAATGTTATCGAAGCAGATGAAATTCTGGAAATCGCCGGTACGGCAACTGTATTCGGTACCGCACAATCACCCAAAGGGAATGTAACTATTAAAGATATGTCGCGGACGGCTGCTAATACTACATTGGTAGTGAGCGGTCCTACAGAAGTGGCGGAAGGTGGCGTTACAGCTAACTGGCGCATCGAACTGCCGGCAGGTGTAACCACCAGCGTTCCCATCACTTTCAACATTACTCCTGCAACAGTTGGGAATACAACTACCGGGGCCGACTTTACAGGAGGCTACCCCACAACGGCAACAATACTAAAAGGGCAGACTTTTGTACTCGTTCCTTTCATCGCCCGGGCGGATAATTCTGTGGAAGGACTGGAAAGACTGGAAATGACGCTTCAATCTCCCGACTTCACCTTTAATAAAGGGATTGGGATGAATGTAAAAGATACTGACCCCGCAAGTTACAGGATCATACTTTCGGCTGCCAAAACCACGCTTGCCGAAGGGGAGAGCACGGTAATCACCGCCACGCTCGACGGCTTCACATCCGCTACTGCAATAGACGTGGTATTAAATGCAGGTTCAGGATCAGTGGCCCTTACGCCAGCGGATTACACTGCGCTGGGTACGATCCATATCAATGCCAATGCGCCATCCGGAACATTCACGCTTCAAACCAAAACCGATCTGCTGCTGGAAGACGATGAGCTGCTCGCTATTCGTGGAACAGCAGGCACTTATACCATTCAGGGGCAGGATGTCACCATCGAAGACCTCACCGGTACCACTGCCAATAAAACCCTTTCACTTACACCGGCTACTGCCAATGTGAATGAAGGTGGCAATGTTACAATGACGGTAGGTCTCCCGGCAGGTATCATTTCCACAAAAGATATTACGGTAACATTGGCGAAAGGAGCAGGCAGTGCAGCTACTATCACTGCATCGGATTATACATTACCCGCAACGGTAGTGATCACCGCAGGCACCGGTTCCAAAACATTTAATGTAGATGCCAATACGGATGCCCTTATCGAACCGGCAGAACTGTTGGAAGTAAGTGCCGCTGGTACTGTGTTCGGATTCGCATCAACGGATGCGTCCGGCATTACGATTAATGATGCTACCAGTAAACTTATCACTGTAACCGGTACGGGCACTGTAGATGAGAATAATAGTATTACCTGGCGCTTTGCATTGCCATCGGGCGTTACTGCTACCAGCGATATTAATATTGCACTCGCATATGACGCAACATCTACGGCTACGTTAGCGGACCTTAACAGTTTGCCTGCATTAAAGATTACTGCAGGGCAGCCTTACGGAGAAATTATTTTCGCGGCCAAGCCCGATCTGCTGATTGAACCTGCTGAAACCCTGAAACTGACGCCTTCCGCTACAGGTGGTTTCACTTTCTCACAATCAGTTTCTTTTGCAATCGTGGATAAAGATCTTGCCGCTGCGGGCATTCAGTTAACTGTTGCACCCAGTCCAATTGCAGAAGGTGCCGGCACGGTGATCAAGGCAGCCTTTACGGGTGGCATCAAATCTACCGGAAACGTTACTGTGACACTGGCGAAGGGTGGCGCATCCACTATCGATAATTCGGAACATGGTGCGCTTGGCACCATTACTATAGCAGCAGGTGATTCGGAAGGCACTTTCACGCTCACCACTAATAACGACCTGTTGCTGGAACCTACAGAAACTTTAGTGCTTACAGGAACAGCAACCGGCGCTATACCAGTTACTGGTGCAACGCTTAGCGTAACGGATGCCACTGGTACGGTCGCTAACAGAACCCTGCAGGTATCACCCCTCACCGCTACAGTATCGGAAGGTGGTAAAGTTGTAATGACGGTAGGATTACCTGCCGGTATCATTACCACGCAGGCGATAACGGTTACCTTATCTAAAGGCGCGGGCAGTGCAGCTACTCTTACATCAGGTGATTATACTTTCCCAGCCACCGTTACCATCGATGCACTGACGAATAGCAAAACATTTGATGTTAACGCAGTGGCAGACGGGTTAATTGAGAGTGCAGAACTGCTGGAGCTGAGAGCAAGCGCTACCGTTTTCAGTAACAACAGCACTGCCATTTCTAATATTACAATCAATGATGCCACCAGTAAGCTCATCACTGTAACCGGCGCAGGCACGGTAGATGAGAATAATAATATTACCTGGCGTTTTGCATTGCCATCGGGCGTTACCGCTGCCAGCGATATTAATATTGCACTCACCTACGATGCAACTTCAACTGCTACACTGGCCGACCTTAATAGCTTGCCTGCCTTGAAGATAGCTGCAGGGCAGCCTTACGGAGAAATCATTTTCGCTGCTAAACCCGACCAGCTGATTGAGCCTGCTGAGACCCTGAAACTGACGCCTTCCGCAACCGGGGGCTTCACGTTCTCTCAACCAGTGTCTTTCACGATCGTGGATAAAGACCTTGCCGCTGCGGGCATTCAGTTGTCTGTTGCACCCAGTCCTATTGCAGAAGGCGCCAGCACGGTGATCAAGGCTGCCTTTGCCGGTGGTATCAAATCTACTGGCAACGTTACTATAACACTGGCGAAAGGCGGTGCTTCCACCATCGATAATGCTGAACATGGTGCACTTGGCACTATTACGATAGCTGCAGGTGATTCGGAGGGCACTTTCACGCTCACCACGAATAACGATCTTTTACTGGAGCCTACAGAAACATTAATTCTTACAGGTACTGCAACCAGTGCGATACCCGTTACCGGTGCAACACTCAGTGTAACGGATGCAACCGGTACTGTTGCTAACAGAACCCTGCAGATAACACCGCTTACTGCTACTGTATTGGAAGGTGGTAAAGTTGTGATGACCGTAGGATTACCTGCCGGCATTATTACTACGCAGGCTATCACGGTTACCTTATCTAAAGGTGCCGGAAGTGCGGCATCCCTCACATCAGGTGATTACACATTCCCTGCCACTGTTACCATCGATGCAATGTCGAACAGCAAAACATTTGATGTTAACGCAGTGGCAGACGGTCTTATCGAAAGCGCTGAACTGCTTGAGCTGAGAGCGAACGCTACCGTTTTCAGTAACAACAGCACTGCCATTTCCAATATTACCATCACCGACGTTTCCAATAAACACATTACCGTATCCGGACCGGCTACCGTAGCTGAAGGAGGTAATATTAAATATACTTTCAGTTTACCGTCAGGTGTAACTGCAACCAGCGATATCAATATCTCGCTGGCACAGGCGGCTGCCTCTACCGCAGAACTGGCTGACCTTACAGGTTTACCTGCGCTGAAGATTGCTGCGGGTCAATCATCCGGAGAGATCACTTTTGCAGCAAAAACCGACCAGTCAATTGAGCCGATTGAAACACTCATATTGACACCGGGTGCGGCAGGCTTTACTTTCTCCCAACCGGTTTCCTTTACTATTACAGATGGTGATCTTGCAGCAGCAGGTATTACACTCTCTGCTACACCGGTTAGTATTAATGAAGGCAGCAGTACAGTTATTAAAGCCACTCTAACCGGAGGAGTAACTTCGGTTTCGAACATTACTGTCACGCTCGGTAAAGGTGCTGCTTCTACCTTGTCTGATCCTGAACATGCAGCGCTGGGTACCATTACCATTGCTGCGGGTGCCACGGAAGGTACTTTCAGTCTTACTACAAATACTGACCAGGTGTTGGAGCCTTCGGAAACGCTGGTGCTGACTGGCACCTCTAATCCGGGTATGGCTGTAACCGCTACCACTGTAACGGTGACAGACGTTACCGGTACCAACGCTAATAAAACCATTCAGCTTACACCTGCCAATGCGGCCATCGTGGAAAGCGGAAAGGTAACGATGACGGTGGCACTTCCTGCTGGCATCACTACTTCCCAGGCCATTACTGTTACCCTCGCGAAAGGTGCGGGTAGTGCAGCTACACTGACAACGGATGATTACAGCTTCCCTGCTTCGGTAGTTATCGCAGCAGGAACCGGCAGCCAGACGTTCGACGTTACGGCAGTGGCCGATGCACTGATCGAAAGCCCCGAACTGCTGGAGCTTTCCGCAACGGCAACCACATTTGGATATACATCTTCCGATGTATCCAACATCACTATTACTGACGTATCCAATAAACATATCACGGTGACGGGCCCTGCTACCGTAACAGAAGGCGGTACACTCACCTGGCGTTTCAGTCTGCCTTCCGGTGTAACTGCCACCAGCGATATTAATATCACATTGACAGCAGACCCTGCCTCTACCGCATCGCTGGCCGACCTGACCGGTATACCGGCGTTGAAGATCCTGGCAGGTGAGCCATATGCCGATATTACTTTTGCCGCCAAATCTGACCTGCTGATCGAAGCAGCAGAAACGCTGGTACTGAATCCATCCAACGTATCCGGATTCACATTCAGCCAGCCCGTTACATTTACGATTAATGACGGCGACCTCGCCGCTGCGGGCATCACGCTGTCTGCAACTCCTTCCGGTGTGGCAGAAGGCGGCAGTATCGTGCTCAAAGCTACACTTACCGGTGGTGTGAAGGCTGCCGGCGATATTACGGTAACGCTTTCCAAAGTAAGCTCTTCCACCCTGGGCGATGCTGAACATGGCACACCGGGTACGATCGTAATTGCTGCAGGAGCAACAGAAGGTACTGTTAACCTAGCTACCAATACCGATCTGCTGCTCGAAACTACAGAAACACTGGTGCTGACAGGTACCGCCACTAACGCTATACCGGTAACAGGTACAACCATTACGGTAACCGATGCTACCGGCACCACGGCTAACAAAACACTGCTACTCACTCCAGCCACTGCCACTGTTGCAGAAGGAGGGAAGGTGACGATGACAGTGGCATTGCCTATAAATATCATCACCACACAAGCTATCACCGTAACGCTCGGTAAAGGCGCAGGAAGCAGTGCAACACTCACTTCCGGCGATTACAGCTTCCCCGCTACTGTAACGATAGATGCCAATACCAACAACAAAACCTTTGACGTATCTGCCCTCACAGATGGTAACATCGAAGCTGCCGAATTACTGGAACTGACGGCTGCCGGAACGGTATTCGGTCATGCATCTTCCGGTGTATCCAATATCACCATCACCGATGTATCGAACAAAACGATCACCGTGAGCGGGCCGGCTACTGTTTCGGAAGGCGGTAACATCAAGTACACCTTTAGTCTGCCGTCGGGCGTAACCGCAGGCAGCGATATTAATATATCACTGGCCCTTGCCGCTGCTTCAACTGCTGATCTGGCTGACCTTACTGGTTTGCCCGCATTGAAGATTGCTGCAGGACAAACCTCCGGAGAAATCACCTTTGCTGCGAAAGCAGACCTGCAGATAGAGCCTGCGGAAATACTGGAACTCGTGCCCACAGCAGCAGGATTCTCCTTCTCCCAGCCTGTATCCTTTACTATTACTGACGGCGACCTCGCTGCCGCAGGCATCCAGCTTTCCGCTACGCCTGCCAGCATCGCTGAAGGTGGCAGCACGGTGATTAAGGCCACGCTCACCGGTGGTGTAACTTCTAAGAATGACATCACAGTAACACTGACCAAAGATGGTGCATCCACACTTTCCGATGCAGAGCATGGAACACCTGGCACCATCGTGATCAGTGCAGGAGATACGGAAGGTACATTTACATTAACCACTAATACCGATCTGCTGCTCGAGCCTTCGGAAACACTCATTCTTAATGCTACGGCATCGCCTGCAATTCCGGTAACGGCAACCACCATAACGGTTACGGATGCCACCGGTTCGAACGCGAATAAAACGCTCCAGCTGTCTCCCGCCACCGCCACTATCATGGAGGGCGGTAAAGTGACCATGACGGTTTCGCTGCCAGCGGGCATCCAGTCGTCGCAGGCTATCACAGTTTCACTGACAAGAGGAGCAGGTACCGATGCGGGACTGGCTGCAGGTGAATACAGCTTCCCTGCAACGGTTACCATCGATGCCAATACGAATAGTAAAACATTCGAGGTATCCGCTATTGCCGATGCCAATATTGAAACACCTGAATTGCTGGAACTGGTTGCGAGCGGAACGGTGTTTGGTTTTGCTTCGACAGATAAGTCTAACATCACCATCACGGATGTATCTAATAAGTATATTACCGTAACCGGTCCGGCTGTGGCAACCGTAGCAGAAGGCGGTGGTATCACTTACCGTTTCAGTCTGCCCTCGGGAGTAACTGCAACAAGTGATATTACGATTGCGCTGGGAGTGGATGCTACTTCCACCGCAGGTATTGTTGATGTAACAGGCATGCCGGTACTGAAGATCCTGAGTGGCCAGCCTTACGGAGAGGTTAATTTTACAGCTAAGACCGATCAGCTTATTGAAACGGATGAATTGCTCACGCTGAACCCTTCCGCCGCAGGCTTCACCTTCTCCCAGCCGGTTTCCTTTACGATTACCGATGGCGATCTTGCAGCTGCAGGTATCCAGCTTTCTGTAGCTCCTGTAACGGTAGCAGAAGGCGGGAGTACCATCGTTAATGCAGCATTGACAGGAGGAGTAACTTCCGCTGCTGATATTACGGTAACGCTTACTAAAGATGGTGCATCTACCCTTGGCGATGCAGAACACGGTGTATTGGGAACCATTACTATTCCCGCAGGTGGTACTGACGCTACAGTAACGCTCAGCACGAATGCAGATCTGCTGCTGGAAGTTGCAGAAATACTCATACTGGATGGTACGGCCAGTCCGAATATCCCGGTCACCGGGGCTACCCTTACCGTAACCGATGCTACCGGCACCAATGCTAACAAAACTCTTCAGCTCACACCCGCCACTGCCACAGTCGCAGAAGGAGGGAAGGTGACCATGACAGTAGCACTGCCGGCAAATATTATTACTACTCAAGCCATTACAGTATCACTTATTAAAGGAGCAGGCAGTGATGCAACGGTTAATGCGGCAGATTATAGTTTCCCTGCAACGGTTACCATAGCAGCGAACAGCAATAGCGCCACATTTGATGTGAACGCAGAAACGGACGGGGCTATCGAAAGCAACGAGCTGCTGCAGATCACGGCATCGGCCACTGTATTCGGATATGCGACTACGCAATCTGCCGGTATTACTATCACAGATGTATCCAATAAACTGATCACGGTAACAGGTCCGGCTATGGTTACCGAAGGCGCAACCGCTACCTGGACGTTCAGTCTGCCTGCAGGCGTAACTTCCACACAGCCGGTAGTGATCAGCCTTGCACAAGGCACGGCAATGCCTGCAGTAACGGCAGATGACCTCGATGGCGGATTCCCCGCTTCGGTTACCATCCCCGCAGGATCAAGCACTGCAACAATTAATATTAAGACAGTAGCGGATGATAAAATAGAAGGAGAAGAAACAGTAGAACTGATACCTTCCGCAGCAGGTGGTTTTACCTTCAGCAAGCCGGTGGTAGTGAAGATCCAGGATGCGCCTGTTACAGGTAATATCACCATGATCGCATCGGCATCCACTATCCGTGAAGGCGCTGCTAAAACCACGATCACTGTGTCTCTGCCGGGTTCATATATCGCAGGCAGCAACATTGTGGTGAACATTGCGAAGAACGCACTTTCCGCTGCTGCCAATTCCGATCATACCGCGTTACCTGCTACCATCACCATCGGCGCGGGCAAACATGCGGAAACCTTTGAGATTGGCGCAGTTACGGATAATATCCTCGAACAACTGGAATCACTGCAGCTCGAAGGAACTGCCACCGGATTTGTGGTAGATGGTATCAGCATCAGCATTGAAGATGCTACCCGCCTCGATCCTGCTAATACTATCATCTCCTTCCTCCCTGCAGGTGCGAAAATAACAGAAGGTGCCAGCGGCCAGTTCAGGCTTAGCCTGCCTGCCGGCATCACCTCCAGCACCGATATTACGGTTCAGCTGAGTAAAACAGATGCAACATCTACAGCTGCTGATACAGACCACGGCGCGATTCCCGCAAATGTGACGATCCCCGCGCTGGCTGCTTCCAGTGCAGACTTCACGATTACTGCCAATGCAGACGGAATCCTTGAACCGGTGGAAGTATTACAGGTGGGAGGTATAGCACCTGCGGGCTTCAGCTTCAACGGCGGTCCTGTTGAAATTGCCGATGGCACCGGGCTTATCCCTGCCAACCGTGTTATCACAATTACCATTGACTCTACCGTGCTGCATGAAGGAAGCAACACTAAAGTGAAGTTCTCCCTCCCGGCAGGCATCACCACTGCAGTACCCATTACGATCAGCGTTGGTGCAAATGGTGCACAAACTGCCGGCACAGCCGACTTCTCCGTTGCACCGCTCCCGGTAGCCATCGGTGCAGGGCAGCAGGAAGTAACAGTACTTCTCACCGCTATTGCCGATATGATTACCGAACCGGCTGAAGTATTACAGATTACAGCAACCGCCACGGGCTATACATTCTCTCCGGCTACGCTCATTACTATTCCGGGTGAGCCTGCACCTGGCCTGAGTGTAACCGCTGCTAAAACAACAGATGCAGCAGAGCCTTCCATGCATGGGACCTTCCGCATCCAGCTGGCTGCTGGTACAGCACCTGCTGATATCACGGTGAATTACACCATTGGAGGTAACGCAGTTGCAGGTAAAGACTACACTACCCTCACCGGCACTTCAGTCATCAAAGCAGGAGATGCCGGGGTAAATGTAACCGTGAATGTGCTGGATGATAAGATCCTCGAAGGCAACGAAACCGTAACCCTCAGACTGGTTTCCGGCAGCTTCGATCATATGGGTACTACTGTTCCGGTAACCATTGCTACCAGCGGCGCACAAAGCATGACCCTGGCAGATGATGATATGGCTATCGACAGAAGCATCCTCATCGAAAAGATAGCAGATGCTTCCGAACCGGCCACTTCAGGCAGAGTGCGCGTACGTTTCGCGAATACTGACCTCACTACTGTTGTGCCTGTTAACGTTTCCTATAATACCGCAGGCACCGCATCAGCGGGAGCCGACTATCAGGTACTGACCGGCTCTATCGATATCCCGGCCGGACAGAAGGAAGCGATTATCGTGATCCAGCCGGTGAATGATAATATCCTCGAAGGCACCGAAACGGTAGAGATCCGGCTTACAGCAGCCTCTGCGCCACTGGGAAGCTACACATGGCCCATTGCCGCGCAAAATACTGCCACGGTTAACCTGCTGGACGATGATCAGATAAAAATGGAACTGGCGGCAGCCGCAGAAATCACGGAAGGCGGTACACTGACAGTAACACTTCGTTCATCAGAAGCATTCCCTACTGCCATCCCTGTGAGGATTGATCTGCAACACGACGCGCAACGGACTGTGACCACCGCCGTTCCTAAAACCGGCAGCATCCTGACGGTGACCATGCCGGCGAATCAGACAGTGGCCACTTTCCAGCTGAAATCCGAAGAGAACAATACGAACGACGATGACGGATTCATCAACCTCGCCATTCAGCCCCACAGCGGTGCCGGACAGGCATATGGACTGGGCACGGCCGATAAGTCGAGCACGGCAGTAAAAGACAACGACCCGCTCACTATCCGGTTTGCTGTAGACACAGCACGCATCGAAGAAGGCAATACAGGCATGGCACTGCTGCCCTTTAAGGTGGAACTGAGCAGGAAGAGTACCCGCCCCGTCACACTGCAATATTCCTTCGCAGATGCATTTGAAGGGCAGGGAGCAGATAAGGATCCGGAGCGCGCGAAAGCAGCAGAAGATTTCCTTGATGCTGCAAGGCAGATTATCATTGCCGCAGGGCTGCAGGAAGCAGTGATCGAAGTACCGGTGAATGGAGATGCCACAGTAGAGAAGGATGAGTATTTCGTCGTGAAACTGACCGGTGCTGTAGTGGCTTCCGCACAAAATGTTCCCGCTATCGGAACAGCGGCAGTAGCGGTAGGCGTGATCCTGAACGATGATGTGATCCCAGATATGGAGGTGCGTGTACACAAAGGGTTATCGCCTAACGGAGATGGGAAAAACGATGCGCTGGTGATCGAGAACATCGAAAAGTACAAACGCAACGAACTCGTGATCGTGAACCGCTGGGGCGGTACCATTTACCAGACTACCAATTATCACAACCAGAATAACGCGTTCAAGGGCATCGCGAATAAAGGTGGCGGCAACGGCACCCAGCTGCCTGATGGCTCCTACTTCTACATGCTCCAGGTTTGGGATGCAGACGGGAAAATGACGCGCTACACTGGTTATATCGTACTGAAATCAGCTCAATAAGCCTTAAACGATTTTCTGATGAAAACAGGCATTCAAAAAATGATACTTTCCCTGGCCGTTCTTTTTACGGCCGGGGAAGCTGCCGCCCAGCAACAACCGCTGTATGGCCAATACCAATACAACGGGATGGTGATCAATCCCGGTTACCCCTCGATGGACGAGTTCGGCAGCGCCACCGTGGTGATGCGGAACCAGTGGGTGGGTATGGAAGGCGCTCCTAAAACGGCCACTTTCTCCTTTTATTCGCCTATTAAGTCTACCGGCACCAGCATAGGGTTTATGGCGTTGAAAGATGAGATTACCATTTATTCCCAGACGGGCTACCACCTGAATGTTTCACAAAAGGTAAAGCTGGATGACAAGTTATACCTCGCTATGGGACTGAAAGGAGGGATGGAGCAGTACAAAGAGAATAACGAGCATCTGGGCAGTCCGGATGATCCTGTATTTTCCAATAACCAGTCGTACTGGAAAACGGATGTGGGATTTGGCCTTGTGTTGTTTTCCGACAAATGGTTTGTTGGCTTTTCCGCACCCTCATTCCATAATTTTGACCTGGGAGGGTCTGTTAACAAGGTGGAGTTTAAGCGGCATATGTACCTGCATGGCGCTTATCTGACCACCATAAACAGTTTCCTTAAATTTAAGCCGGGGATGGTTTTGCGCCAGGTAGGGGGAGCTGGTATTCAGGCTGATATCAATGCCATGTTTATTCTGAAAGACGTATTATGGGCTGGTGGTACCTGGAGAACGGAGAAATCGGCCAGTGCCACGGTACAGGTGCAGGTGTCTAAGAACTTCCAGTTTGGCTATTCTTATGACTTTGCTTCTTCCACCCATTTGAAGAGTATGCAGGGCGGATCGCACGAATTAATGATGAATTACCGGTTCAGCCTGCAGAAAGATAAAAAGCCGACACCCAGATTTCTTTAACCGATAAAATTATATACATTAACTTTATTAATATACGGGTTTGTAAATCTAATATTTATCTAGTTCCGTATATACTCCCGAATAAGGATACACGACATGTATTTTCCACACTTTCAAACTGTTGTATATACCACTAATTTTGGTTAATTGTTAGTTATCCTAACGTAAACACTTTGAATGTTCGTTTTTTTCTATTAGATTTGAATTAGTGATTGATACCGTATGTGAGGCTGTTGTTTTCTAATAAACCAAAGTTCTTTTCAAACTGATTCCGATTATTATTTCATCAAGATATTAACCTCGCGGTAACGCCTGGTTGTAAGAGTTGTCTTAAGCTAAATTGGAGAAAAATTCGAGCCTGATGTTCGTGTCGGGCTCTATTTTAACCCTTTGCTTTTACAACATTACAGAACGCATTTTAAAGAGTCTTATTAGGGAATAAGGGATTTTTGTCTTAAGCTAAATTGGAGAAAAACGAGCCTGGTTGTCTTATCGGGCTCTTTTCTTTTTTATCCCTTCTCACTCACATCACCAACTACTAACTTTTCAACCAAAATAATCTCCGCTCCACTTACAGAAATAGTTTAGCAATCCTAACTATATAATTAAAATTTTGTAGATTTACAGAGAGAGACCGGCCCGCCATGGCGTCTTTCCGTTAAACCATACAACAGCAAACTTCAACTCTTTTTATATCCACTTTGCATTACTAGTTAATTTGGAGGATGGGCCTGATTGTCAAATCGGGCCTCTTTTTTTCCCGCTTTCTTCCAAAAAAAATATTAGATTTAAAGACATCAACGCACCGGAAATCCATGACAGAAGAGTTGATTCTCATGATATTATTCCTTGCCCACCTTTGGCTGGTGGTGAGGTTTGTGGTGCTGCACACCTTCAAAAAACCAGGTAATAACAGGCCTTACCATCTCAAATGGCTTATGCTGGTTTTCTTCCTGCCTTTTATCGGATATGCCCTTTATTTTTGGTTAACAAGTAATAAATCCCCTGAAAATCAATCCTGATCCTGCTCCTCTTTCCGTTCATTTTCCTCCCGTAGCCTTTCCCATTCCCTGGAAGTAGCCCTGTGCTGCCGGATAGCCCGGATAGATAGCCTTACCGCAATGTAAAGGCTCACCAGCGCCGCCAGCACCTGAAAGATGCTGTCTCCAATAAACAGGAAGAAATCAAACGCTCCGTGGAATACCACCGCCCAGAACAGGCCGGTAAACAATAAAGTACCCCGGTGCTGGGGGATGAACTTCGCCAGGCCGGCGTAATAACCCATGAGGATGGCGAAACAGGCATGTGCCGGCACGGAAATAAACATCCGCGCCCAGCCGGTAGCCATGCCATACTGAAATACATACATGATATTCTCCGCCGTAGCGAACCCCATACCGATCATCACGGAATAAACGATGCCGTCGAACGGCTCGTCGAATGCCTTTTTGGGGTATGCGAAATACCGGAGCACGAGATACTTGCCGCCTTCTTCACTCAGCCCTACCACAACAAATGCATAGAAAGCACTATGGAGCAGACCGTAACCAGACGCCCGTAAGCCGTAAACGGCTGCTATTGTCTGCACAAGGAGCGGTAATATCATACACACGATCCCCAGTATGAAACAACGGATCAGCAGGCCTAATGGCTCGCGGTTCCGCTGATCCAAAGCATAAATGGCCAGCATTATGGCGATTCCCGGCGCTACAGCCAGGGCAAATGCACTCGATATCATGTTAGATGCCTTTAGATTGCCGGCGAGCTGCCAGCCATGTTTCCAGCTCAGACAGGCCGAAGCTGCTCAGGTTCCTTTCTGCAGTTAAACCGCCTTTTTGGGCGGCTAAGGTGCCATAGCGGATATCATTGTACCCTTCGATAGTATGCGCATCCGGGTCAATGGACAACATAGCGCCTTTATCTATTGCCATAGGGATCCATTCCCAGTCGATATCCAGCCGGCGCGGGTGGGCGTTCAGTTCTATCACCACCTCATTCGCCACGCATGCGTCGATGATGGCAGGGTGGTTAACGGGGTAGCCGTTACGGCTCAGCAAAAGGCGGCCGGTCATATGTCCGAGAATGGTGGTATATGGATTGGCGATGGCAGCAAGGAGGCGGGCCATGGCTTTTTCTTCCGGCATCTTCAGGTTGGAGTGTACGGAAGCAATCACGAGGTCGAAGCTCCTGAGGATCTCATCCGGGTAATCGAGGCTGCCATCGTTCAGGATATCGGCCTCAATACTTTTGAAGATCTTAAAGGGAGCCAGTTTTTTATTGAGTTCATCGACCTGCGCATGCTGTGCAAGGATACGGTCGGGGTGAAGACCGTTGGCATAGAAAGCAGAGCGGGAGTGATCGCTGATAACGAGGTATTCAAAACCTTTATCCCTGGCGGCTACAGCCATATCTTCCAGCGAACTCATGCCATCGCTCCATTGGGAGTGGGAGTGGATGATACCTTTGATATCACCTGGCTGGATGAGTTTGGGCAGTTTGCCTGCAGCAGCTTTCAGGAGGATGTCGGGCGTTTCGCGGAGGGCAGGTGCAATCTCCGGAATACCTGCACGGGCAAAGATGGCAGCTTCGGTAGTTTCATTCCCTCCGTTGGAAGCACCTTCCCGTGCGAAAAATGCTGTGAGGAATGCTTCAGTACCGGTAGTCGTAAAGAGTTTGACAGCAAAATGTTCGGGTGCGGTGCCGTAGAGGCGTATTTTAACCTGGTCGCGGAACTGGACAAGGATGGAATCGTCATTGTTACCAAGCCGTTCGAAGCCCTCGAGGGAATGGAACTGTTCGGATACCTGTTCAATGGGTACGCCGATCACGGCTTCCAGTTCATCGATCACCGGTTGCTGCCGGCGGAAGGCGCCTGTGAGGGAAACGGGGGCAGGGGAGAAGGTTTTCTCGAGGAGCTGCGTAAGTTCTATAGCGAAGGGGGCTACTTCAGCGTAGAGGAACCTTTCGCGGTTGGAGAGGAAGAATTCGATGCTCTGGCGGATGGATTCCTGCGTTTTTTGACCAAACCCTTTGAGGAGGGAGAGGCGGTTTTCATTACAGGCGTAAAGGAGTTCGCCGAGCGTTTCTATTTCGAGTTCTTTCCAGATGGTGGCGATTTTCTTGGGACCGATGCCTTTGATACGCATCATGTCGAGGATACCCGGCGGTGTTTTGGCGAGGTATTCTTCGAGGGCGGTGAATTGGCCGGTATCGAGCATTTCGAGTACGGATTTACCGGTGGATTCTCCGATGCCTTTGATGCGGAAGATGGCATCTCTGGGTGTTTCCTGTAGCGGTACAGTGAGTTTTTCTATCTGGAATGCTGCGTTAGCGAATGATTTGGCTTTGAAGGGATTATCTCCGTGGATGTCCATGAGTTTGGCGAGCAGGGAGAAGTTATCAGCGATGGCGTAATTTTCCATAGGGGTGTAAGTTAACAAAAAAAAGAACCTCGATTTTCATCGAGGTTCTTTATGCTACAGTTTGTAAATCCGATCTTACATGGCCGGAGCTGCAGGAGCAGAGGGAGCAGCTTTTTTAGAAGCGGCTTTCTTTTTCGGAGCAGCTTTCTTCGCGGCGGGTTTTTTAGCAGCGGCTTTTTTAGGAGCAGCTTTCTTCGCAGCGGGCTTTTTAGCAGCGGCTTTCTTTTTAGGAGCAGCTTTCTTAGCAGCGGCTTTTTTAGGAGCAGCTTTCTTAGCAGCAGCTTTTTTAGGAGCAGCTTTCTTAGCAGCAGCTTTTTTAGGAGCAGCTTTCTTAGCAGCAGCTTTTTTAGGAGCGGCTTTCTTAGCAGCAGCTTTTTTAGGAGCAGCTTTCTTAGCAGCAGCTTTTTTAGGAGCGGCTTTCTTAGCAGCAGCTTTTTTAGGAGCAGCTTTTTTAGCAGCGGCTTTCTTAATTGTTGCCATTGTTTTTTGAATTTTGGGTTAGTAATTAAAATTGGGTATTAAAAAAACTTTATGGCAAACACTACGCTGAATTAGGCTTCCGCCTGCGCAGTGGTGTCAAATGATTTAACGGAAACGAAAGTCCGGTTTTCACGGCCTTTTCTGAATTCCACCACACCGTCGGTCAGCGCATAGATCGTGAAATCTTTACCGATACCTACATTGGAACCTGCATGATACACAGTGCCTCTCTGACGGATGATGATGTTACCGGCTACAGCTGCCTGACCACCGAAGATTTTAACCCCGAGCCTTTTGCTTTGGGAATCCCGGCCGTTCTTTACACTACCTTCACCTTTTTTATGTGCCATTGTATTAGTACTTTATAACTTTTTATTAATTATGCGATTTCGTTGATCTTGATCCTGGTGAAATGGGTACGGTGGCCCACTTTCTTCCGGAAGCCTTTCCTTCTCTTCATCTTGAAGGCAATCACCTTGTCACCTTGCACATGGCCCAGAATTTCAGCCTTGATCACTGATTTTACATCAGTACCAACGGTAATTTTACCGTCGTTGTCAGTAAGCAGAACTTCTGCGAATTCTACTTTATCTCCGACGTTACCAGCCAGTTGGTGAACGAAGATCTCCTGATCTTTTTGCACTTTGAACTGCTGGCCTGCGATTGTTACAACTGCGAACATAGTATTTCCAAAAATAATTTCCTGCAAAGGTATTACTTTGTTTTTTAATCAACAAAACAAATCCTGCAATTTTAATGCCGGGTAGCCCAGCGCGGACCATTACCGGTTTGAAAAATAGTTAATTACATATCAAAGATACGGACTTTTTACAATTTTAGTTTTTTTTAACAATTGTTTACCATCTCCCCATTGCCCGCATCTGCAAGCCGTTAGCCGTCTTCCACCCCGCAATCCCCGCCTGTGGCCCGTTTGAAAAACACTTAACTTGCGTACAATTTTTATACATTTGTTACTTACGTTGATCATTAAAATAACGGGGCATGAAGTTTAAATCACTGCTGGCCAAACCATTTGCTTCGATTATCGCCGCAAAGGTGAAGAAGGAAATGATGAGGGCGGCGGAAGACCAGGAGGCCATCCTCCAGGATTTGCTGAAGACAGGCAGGAAAACAGAGTTCGGGAAAGAGCACCAGTTCGAGAATATACAATCTTACGATTCCTTTAAACAAGCCGTGCCCATCCGGGACTATGAACAATTCAGACCCTGGATAGACAAAATAAAGGAAGGCCGCCACAACATCCTCTGGAAAGGCCTCCCCATGTACTTCGCCAAAACCTCCGGCACCACCAGCGGGGTAAAATACATCCCCATCTCCAAAGAATCTATCGATCACCACTTCAATACCTCCCGCAACGCCGTATTCTGTAACGTCGTTGAAACGGGAGACTCCTCCGCATTCGACGGCAAACTCATCTTCCTATCCGGCTCCCCCGAACTGGAAAGGATCGCCAATATTCCCACAGGGCGCCTCAGCGGCATCGCCAATCACCAGATACCCCGCTACCTGCGCACCAACCAGCTGCCCACCTACGAAACAAACTGTATCGAAGACTGGGAAACCAAACTGGGGAAGATCGTGGACGAAACCATCAATCAGGACATGCGCCTCATCTCCGGCATTCCACCGTGGATGCAGATGTATTTCGACGAACTGATGGCCCGCAGCGGCAAATCCGTTGGCGAACTGTTCCCTAACTTCAACCTCCTCGTACACGGTGGCGTCAACTTCGAACCGTACCGCGCCAAACTGATGGACTCCATCGGCAGGAAAGTAACCACCATCGAAACCTTTCCTGCTTCCGAAGGCTTCTTCGCCTACCAGGACACCCAGCAGCAGGAAGGCCTCCTCTTAAACACCAATGCCGGCATCTTCTTCGAATTCGTGCCCGCAACCGAAATATTCTCTCCCAACCCAACCCGTATCCCCCTCAAAGAAGTGGAACTGGGTGTCAACTACGCCATGGTAGTTAGCACCAACGCGGGACTGTGGGCATATAATATAGGAGACACCGTGAAATTCGTGTCCCGCAATCCATACCGCATCCTGGTTACCGGCCGTACCAAGCATTTCATTTCCGCTTTCGGCGAACACGTGATCGGGGAGGAGGTAGAGCAAAGTCTGATGGGTGTGGCCGACCGCCACGGCATCCGTATCACCGAGTTCACCGTGGCGCCCAAAATACAGGTGAATGGCGAACTGCCTTACCACGAATGGTTTGTGGAGTTCGAAGAGATCCCCGGTAACCTCACCGGCTTTGCCAGCGAGGTAGACACCGTATTGCAAGAAAAGAACATCTATTATAACGACCTGTTGACCGGCAGTATCCTCCAAACCCTGAAAATCAGGCCGGTGCGCAAAAACGGGTTCATCGACTATATGAAATCAATCGGTAAACTGGGCGGGCAGAACAAAGTGCCCCGTCTCAGCAACGACCGTACCATTGCGGACGAGCTGGGCAAATACCTCGAAGGCCGCTGACAGCAGGCGTTTCATCGGTAATAATTCCCCGTCTCACCAGACGGGGCGCCCCTTTTCGCACGCTGCAATTGAAAAAACCTTTAAATTTAAACGCAAGGAGAGATTACAGACAGATCATGAGTAAAAAACGTATTGGCATTTTCGGGTCTACGGGCTCCATCGGCCGCCAGGCACTGGAGGTGATTGAAGCTCACCCCGCCCTGTTTGAAGTGGAAGTGCTCACGGCACAATCGAACGAAGCCCTCCTCATAGAGCAGGCTTTGAAGCACCGGCCCAACGCCGTTGTGATCGGCGACGAAAGCAAGTACGCCGCAGTGAAGGATGTTTTATTCGACCAGGGTATCAAAGTGTTTGCCGGCCCTTCCGCCCTCGTGGAAGTGGCCGCATGGGATTCCATCGACCTGATGTTATCCGCCATAGTAGGCTTCGCAGGCCTCGCCCCCACGCTTTCCGCGCTGGAACAGGGTACCCCTGTGGCCCTCGCCAATAAGGAAACGCTGGTGGTTGCCGGTGATATCGTTATGGCTACTGCCCGCAAGAGAAACGTGCCCATTATCCCCGTGGATTCTGAGCATTCCGCTATTTTCCAATGCCTTCAGGGAGAACCGCTCTCCCGCGTGGAAAAAGTGATCCTCACTGCTTCCGGCGGACCATTCCTCGGCAAAAAGACCAACTTCCTCATCAACGTGAAGAAAGACCATGCCCTCCAGCATCCTAACTGGAGCATGGGCGCCAAAATAAGCATCGACTCTGCCACCCTGATGAATAAAGGACTGGAAATGATCGAAGCCAAATGGCTCTTCGGTCTCCATGCCGATCAGATTGAGGTCATCATCCACCCGCAGTCCATCATCCATTCCATGGTCCAGTTCACAGACGGTTCCCTGAAAGCCCAGATGGGCCTGCCCGATATGAAACTGCCCATCCAGTATGCCATGGGGTATCCGGACAGGCTGGTGAACGACTTCCCGCGGTTTTCCTTCAAGAACTATCCCTCGCTCACCTTCGAGCAGCCCGACCTGAAAACGTTCCGTAACCTCGGGATTGCCATGGAGGCATTACGCAAAGGGGGGAACGCCGCCTGTGTCATGAATGCCGCCAACGAAGAAGTGGTGAACGCTTTCCTGAAGAACAGGATCGGTTTCCTCCAGATGACGGAAGTGATCGAGGAAACGATGGCCAAAGTACCCTTCGTGGAGAAGCCAACTTTACAACAATATTATCAGGCCGACACAACTGCCCGCGATCATGCCGCAGAGTTGATACACAGCCTGTCCTAATTACTTACATTCGCAAAAAAATCCTGGTTTTTTAAGCAAATACATGGAAACATCCGCAATATTAGTCAAGGCAGGCCAGTTGCTCCTTTCTTTATCGATCCTCGTGGTCCTGCATGAGCTTGGGCATTTTATCCCTGCCAAACTGTTTAAAACGAAGGTGGAAAAGTTCTACCTCTTCTTCGATCCCTGGTTTTCCCTTTTCAAATTCAAAAAAGGCGATACGGAATACGGCGTTGGCTGGCTGCCCCTCGGTGGCTATGTGAAGATCGCCGGTATGATTGATGAGAGTATGGACAAGGAACAGATGAACCGTCCACCGGAGCCTTGGGAGTTCCGCTCCAAACCGGCCTGGCAGCGCCTGATCATTATGATCGGCGGTGTAACGGTAAATATCGTGCTCGGCTTCCTCATTTATACAATGATCCTCTGGCATTGGGGCGAAAAAACGCTTCCCCTGCAGAACGTGAAATATGGCATTTACACGGATTCTATCGGCCACAGCATAGGGCTGAAAGACGGGGATATGATCGTATCGGTTGACGGTAAGGTACCGGAAGATTTCTGGGATGTTACCGGAGATGTGATCCTCGACGAGGCCAAAACCATCCAGGTAAAACGCGATGGACAAATGGTGGATCTCCATATTAAAGATGGCTTCGTAGGAAGCACCATCCGTAAGAAGGCACCTATTGCCGGCGTACGCGTTCCGGCGGTGATGGATACGATCATGACGGAAAAGGAGGGATTAACCGCAGGGCACAAAGCCGGACTGAAGCTTGGCGACACGGTAATTGCCATAAACGGAGCGGAAGTGAAATATTTCCATGAAATGGCGAAACTGCTGGTGAAGGATTCCGGCCGTACGATTGATCTCATGGTAAAGCGTGGCGCAGATACAGTAACCTTACATCCCACATTGCCGAAAACCGGTCAGCTGGGTGTGAATACTTTCAGTGACCGCCACCTCGATTATGTGACGAAGCGTTACACTTTCGGTGAGGCGATTCCGGCAGGTTTTACAAAAGCTATCAGCACACTGGTAGGTTACGTACAGCAATTGCGCCTGATATTCGTATCTAAGGAAGTAAAAGCCAGCGAATCACTGGGTGGTTTTATGGCTATCGGTAACCTGTTCCCTTCTGTATGGGACTGGCAGAGCTTCTGGACGCTGACGGCCCTGCTGAGCATTATACTGGCGTTTATGAACATCCTGCCGATACCTGCATTGGATGGTGGGCACGTGTTGTTCCTGATATATGAAATGATTACCGGCCGCAAGCCCAGTGAGAAGTTTATGGAGTACGCACAGATCGTGGGTATGGTATTGTTGTTCTCATTGTTATTGTACGCCAATGGTTTGGATATCTGGCGCTGGCTGACAGGTAAATAAATCAAATAAAAATAGTATCTTTGCGGAGCTAAAACTCCGGGGCTGACCGGTTTTGACAGCATAGGTCTTTGAAAGTGTAAGCATGCCGTGCGTTGGATAATTAGCACGTAAATCTGAATACCCAAATTTCAATTGGCGAATCTAACTACGCCATGGCTGCCTAATTAAATTAGGTACCCATTATAGCCGCCGGAATTGTGTCCTACTGCGACTCCCGCCGCCGAATCAAACCCACAGATGGATAAGTGTACATGGTTTCTGTGAGTGTACATCGAAAACCTCAACGGATAAGGGCAAGGTTGGTTTGTTCCGTTCCTGCCAGGCCCCGACAAATCAATAAGGAAATAAGCATGTAGAAAGCTTTCCGGGAATGTGTTTGGACGCGGGTTCGACTCCCGCCAGCTCCACCAGGAAATATTATTTCTTTAAAATATCTACCTCATTTCGAGGTAGATATTTTTTTTTGCTTAAAACTGAAGTAATAGGATGTAACAAGTTGATTTATTTCAACTTACGAAACTATTATCCTACACTACGAAATCCCTGGCATTCCATTTACAGATTAATAATTGTATGATATGGTACTTTTTGACTGGGTACTTAAAGGGGATCGAACCCTCCATTCATATTGGATTCGAACTCCTTGCGAAAGGGGATTCATGATTTTCAGAATACGAATAGGGGCTTTGACATTTTATTAATACTTGCCCGGCTCCAAACAACGGCTAAATAGAATGATTATCCTATTACAATGTAGTTTCCAACACTAGCGTTAATCGGGCAACGTTGAAGAAGAATGTAGCAATTTCCTTTGCCTGCTTAAAGGTTATGTGGGGATCATCGACCTGCATGGCTTCCACCAGCTTGCGTAAAAAGATATTGCCTTCCGCGTGATCAACCGACCAATCTGCGAACTGCTTGACTTCTCGCACTTGACCCACCCGAAGTGGTGGTGTATATTTTTCAAAGATGATCTGTAGACTTTCAACCACCTCGCTTGATGCAAAACAGATCGGTGTGTAGACGATCCCAAAAGGGAATAGACACGAAATCATCTCTCTTTTTTTACGGAATTCATCGTCTGATAGAGATCACCTAACCGACAAATTCCAAGGCTATGCTGATTGCGAAGCTGATGAATATCTTCTAACCTTGTGGCGGCTAACTTCAGGGCATCTTGAAGTAATTCGATTTCGGCTTCACATTCTTGTTTGAGTGTCTTGTAGTGGACTGGTTCGACGCTTCCTTCTAATAAAAGCCTGTCAAGTCGCGAAAGCCTCTGCTTAGAAATTTCCACCTTTTTTAAGGCTTTACTATGAGCAAGGAGTTGTTGTTCAGTCTGCTGAAATAATAGTTGCTGCTCTACCTCTTGATAGCGTTGCTTAAAATAAAAGTTCGGATATAATCGCTGTAAAAAACGTTCTAACTGCTCATGCACCTGCTGCACCGGAAAACGTATCTGACAGCTCGAACGGCAGTGATAGTAGTAGAAGACCTTTCCGCATTTACCAGTAGATCCACTGCCTGTCATCACGCGGTGACAGACTGGGCAAAGTAGCAATCCACGCAATGGTAGCAAATCATTGGTTCGAGCACTACGCGTGACAACTTTTTTGCGCCCAAGGATCTGTTGCACTTTTAAAAACAATATCTCCGGGATAATGGCCTGGTGTTGCCCCTGTACCGTAATGACCTCGCCATGTCTGTGAGCCGATATTTTACCACAATAAACAGGATTGCGGATAGCCCTCCAAAAACAATTTATACTTTTGTCAAAACCGTATTCGACTACCAGGTGAAAAACTTCAGTAACAGTGTGAAGGCCCGTGGACAATTCCTGGAACGCAAACCGCATGATACTGGCCTGCATTTCTACTTGTTTAATGTATTTAATTCCTTTGGCATCAATCATATTTTTATAACCATAGGGGGCCGGCCCCATCCATCGTCCTTCCGTGATTCCCCTTTGCTGTCCCTTTTTAATTTCCAACGATCGCCGGGCATTTTCTACCTCCGGCACCGCTAAAAAGAACGCCAGCATCATTTGGTTTTCGGGAATGGACATATCGATTGGTTGTTCAATTGCACGCACTTCCACACCAAGACGGGATAGCTTTCCTAGCATTTGGTAGGCTTCCGCAGTGTTGCGACTAAACCGGTCCCATTTGGTCACCAGTAATAACCGCGGTGCCCGTAGTTTGTTGGTGCGATAAGTATTGAAAAGCTCTTTCCAAGCCGGGCGGTTAAAAGTTTTGGCGGAATAGTCTTCGAATACGATCTGGTCTATTGTGAGGGTGTGTATGGCGCAATACGCTTTGAGGATTTCCTCCTGGTAACGTTGGGAGAAACCAGTCAGTTTTTGTTCTTCGGTACTGACCCGGATATACAAATCCGCTACTATTTTCATTGCAGAGATTTATATTACTCCAAAGTTACGGAATCATGTAGTAATAAGCATTACATTGACGGATTCTAAAACCACCCAAAATGGGGGAGTCATTTCCCATTAGCTCACGTTAATAAGGTATTTCGACTCTTTCGGAAATACCCGATATCGTTGTTCCCCAATTTTCAGGATCTTTTTCACTAGGAATTGCAACGGAATTCTCCAGCTTAGGAGATATATTGGATTTCAATTTAGATCAACATTACAAGCTATACAAGATGATAGTATTAACTATGCCTTTTCACAAGGCAAAAGCTTTCTTCTCATAAATCATGGGATGTATTTGCCATACTTTTTATCAATGTCCGATTTTAATTGTGTAAGTATGCCCATCAGGGTTAGTGTTGGGTGCTTTTGCATGTAATCAAATAATACCCAACGCATTCGATTGACTAATGCCGGAAAGGTATAACTGAGCTTGATTATTGCTCTTTGGTAACCATAGCCCATATGGATATCGAAGTTGCGCAACTCGTAAGCTTCTTCCAAGATCGAATAATAAAATCGGCGGATAGCACTGAGTTGCTTTTGGGTCAATGGGGCTGCCATCTCTTTATATGCCTTTTTGAAAAAGACGCTTTTTATTTTGTTCATCAGCGCCTTTAGTTTTATTTTTCCTTGGAAGAATAACTGTTGTTCCTCATAGCTAATACCTAAATCATTAGCAGAAGAATTAATAAATGAAATAGCGTTTTTAAGATAGTTTTCAATACGATTAGTCCTGTAATTTTTCTCATGCATCAATATAGCCCCGCTAACTGTAGCCTTCACATGTTTATCTGAATTACTATCCTTTAGCAGGACTTCCAGATACTGCCAGAGTTCTGAAGTGTTTTCCGTATCTCGCCCATCAATATATCTATCTTCATATTGCAGGAATCCAGCTTGAGCTACGTATTTATTTTTTCCGACAAAAAATTGGTAAGCATTGTCTTCAATCAGTTCTATTTCATACTCGTTAAGCATTTTGATGCGCCCTAGATCTCTTAGTTTATATCCGTAGTTTTTTCGATTTGCACTAAAAAAGTAATTCCCTTGGATGAGAGAAAAAGATCGGCCCAGTCGTCGGTTAATATAATTGACGGTTCGTTTAGCTTGAAAAACAGCCTCCCAGTAAGCAGTAGATTCCATCACACTATTCACTGTGACTTCACAAAGAGCGATATCGTGATTGTTTAGCAATCCGTTAACAAGGGAGTCCTGTGATTGGATGATGGTAGATTTTAGCTTGCGGAGTTTGTAGTTGTTTGGAGAATACAATTTGCAGTTTCCATATTGGAAGACATATTTTTTATATAACGTCATTCCTTCTACGATAAAAAAGATCTGCCATGATTGTGCAGGCTTTTCATAATAGTATTGAATGGCTTTCAAAGTTTCTTTAGTACCTTTTTTCTTAAAAAAGTTCTTTTTTTCTATATCTGAGATAATGTGTGATGGATAAGGGAACTGCTTGTAATCTTTAGTCATAATCTCATAGAACAATTGTCGTACTTCTTCTTTTCGACGCCGCCGAAAAATCAACTCAGAAGCAATGATTTGGGTATGAAAGGAAATTGCTTGAGTATGTTCTTCCGGCGGATGAGTACAGGAAATCTGCATAATGATCTGGTCGATGGAAGACTCAAACATTTTTTTCTGTAATTGTTGTTGTAAGGCCGTAAGTAATTGGATTAGGTTTTGGCGGCCGCTTGTAATGTAAGGATATTTTCCTCCTGCTACAATCCATTTTCGGAAGGCGGTACGCACAGCCCTATAAGCACTGAATTCTTTTGTATAGCCTTTGGGGTAGGCTAGCAATTTGGTGCTGTGATTTCTAATGTAGTTAATACACTTAGAATTTAAGTGATTATGTTCCAGTTGAAATAAGATTTTTTCCACATAACTCAGCGGATTATCCAGTTCAATATTGGCAATCACCCCACTGAATTCCAGATAGTAATTAAAGTAGTCAACAAAGAAATTCAGCTTTTCTTCCTGCAAAGGATACTTGGGTAATTTAATCCTATTAATGCCTGACATATAAAATGGTGTTTATTAATAACCTCATTCCTGAAAATATGGATACCCTTGGTGATTTTTCTAATGGTTTCGGATTCCATAGCTAAACCAACAATCTAATAATTTTTATTTTACCTATTCAATCCAGACGTAAAATGAGCCAATAGATAAGAACACTTCGGCTCATTTCAGACGATAAAACGGACCTAATTCAGCTTTATTCGCTCGTAGCCACTGGTACCTTTTAACATGTTTTAGAAGATTCAATTTTGTCTGCCCTGTCTAAGTAATAACCATCTCCATTTTTATTTCATGGATATTTCGAGCACCTACAATATTCTTGCATTCGATATGCAGTATTTGCCAGCAGATCGTGTTCTACCAACAGGAAGTCGCAAATCACAAGATTATTATTGGTTTCAAATTTCCACCATGTTTCATTGTCACTTCATTATCCACCATTTACGATTTTTATCAGTAATCAATCAGTTCTGACTCCTTTTCGAACTACTTTCCTCTTTTCTCATGCAAGGCTGTCTTCTAAATCGAATATGCAGTAAAAAACAGTATGGGATATTCCTCAATGAATTAAGTATCAGCTGTTTTTTTGTTGCCGTAATTCTCTTGAATAAAAAAGTAGTAAAGGTGCTATTTTTTGTAAGCGCTTTCCGGTCCATTCAATTACTTTGTTATCTTCGCTTTTCTCATGAATAACCAATATTTCGTTTTTTGGCACGCTATAAAAACTAAATTGATAAGCCATTATTTCTACCATTATCAAATTACCTTCTATATAAATACGCACGAAGGAAGCTTTATTGAGAATTAAATTGGTCAGTATGTTTGTCAAATAGGTTTTAAAATAATACATGTTCTTGAACAATCTTTTTTCCCTCTGGTTTAGTAAGTTCTGTCGTCTACTAGATATCCAGGTATTAATTAAGTTTAAAGCTGCGAAGGAGTGGAAAGTGTCCAGTTCATCTTTAGGATTTATTTTCATAACTGCCAGTGCTTCCATTAGATAACTTTTTTTAATTGGATATTCTTTTTCATTAGATTCAATAGAATGTTTCAAAAATTCTAAATCATATTCTTCCTGCTGATTTAGATGGTTTTGTAAAAAACGAACTTGACGTTCAAATTTTAAACGGAGCGAAGGATTTACTTTACCTGCAAATTCGTAAAGAGAAAGAATACTTGTATTAGGATAATTACAACGATGGTGCCTAGAGTAAGTAGGATTACAGAATATAACTTGTAGATGTTCGCATTGATTAGCTATATAATACGCAATTCTATGTGCTTTTTCTTCTGTAAAAGCATAACATACCCAAAGCTGCCGTTCGATAGAATATATTGGGTAGAACTCCATCTCCTCTCTTATAAACTCTGGATGTTCTGTTAAATTTCTTATCCCTCGAGGATCTAAATGAAATTTTATATTGTGTTTTCCATCGGGATAATTTTCTTCGCAAAGGTGAAGAATTAGAGTTCTAAATAATAATTCCGCTACTGGTAAAGACTTGTTGAGATTAATCTTATTGAAATTACCCTGCATGAACTGTTCGACATATATTTTTGAAGGGTCATCCTTTTTTGTAAAGGCTGTAACGAACTTTTGCTCTTGGGTATAAATAATTTGGAAAATAGTATTCCAAGTAACTTTTATCCAATTCTGTCGCTTAGATGCTGGAAAGGTTCTCAAGCTAAAGGTAGCTTTAAATGTATTTCTGTTTTCTTGCCATTCTATATTTTGGAGGATAGCATAATAAATAACGGTGTTAAAAACAATAGATTGCTCCAAATTAATGTAAGCTTTTGAAAAATCAATTTCTCGAAATACATGGAATGGATATAACTCTCTATACCATTTATCTTTATGGTGTTCATCATGGTTTTTACACCAAGTTTCGAAGTTTACACAAGAAATTTTCATGGTTTAGAAGGTATCTGGATTTTTTATGTACTGATTGACAGAATTGTCATCAACTGACACCTGGCAAAACTGCTGGTTTTGAGCCGTAACTATTTTCAAGTCATTCCCCCATTAATTAACTCTTTTCACCGCTTTCGTTTTTTACTAATCTTCCCTGATTAATCAATATGAAAACTTCATGTGTTTATTGCCAATCAACACTGCTGTTTCCAAGACCGGTAGATGCTTTTCTGTTTTGCTCCTGAAGGGCATTGCATGTATATTTAGCGATGAATCTATTTCATATTGTCCATCCTCATTAGATTTAACTGTTCGGGCGTAAACTCTGTTAATAAATGGTCGTGCAGCTTTTGTCCTGCTTTATCAATTTTGGTGGGCATCTCATTTAATAAAAATTGCAATAACCTCTCAATTTTTTTTATTTCTGCTTCTGCGAAATTTACCATTTTAAGTTGGCTAAAACGAAGTTCTGTTTTTTCTGTTAGGGCTTTATTTTTCGGTATTAATAAGAAGGATATTCCAATCTCTCCTTCAGTTTCTCCTCGGTGCGCAACAAATTGATGACGAAGCCCCATTAGGTAATCATGTGTCTCTTTTATTTCATCATCTTTAAACAAATCATTGGGTTCTAGTTTGGGGTAACTATTCTTCGATGCGTCCGTAAAACATTTTCCATATAGTGCAATTAAAGCATTAACTAAGGCTGAGGAAAAAACCTTTGAAGGTTTGGTCTTTAAGAGAGCTGTATATTCCAATAGGAGCTCCAAATCTTCCTTTATGGAACAATATGCAATGAATTTTTTAGCTGCATATCCAGGAAGCGGTAGAATTATGTTTTCGGTGCCATATTGTTGTTGTGCTTCCTTTATTAAATGGAGTAAACGCTGCGTTCTTTTATCCATAGTTTTTATTTTTTAAATATTACATTAAGGTAATGATATTTATTTACTTTGGTCGTGGACCAAAGTCGGTAGTAAGGCTCAGTAAATTCTTTAATGAAAATCTGAATTACAGCCACGGATTGATTTAAACTTAAAACAAACTCGTTTGTGTTTGCGATACATGCTGTTATTGTCCTACTCCAAACCATTTGGTTTGGAGTAGGACAATCTGGAGGTTGGGCTCATCGCAACCTGTATATGGGAAGCGCAGCTCACCTGAAAGAGATATAGTGTATATCATTTAATGCAGTATCAAGTAAGGCGTCAATTAAAAAAGCCCCGACTTTGTAGGTTGTTGTTAAACACTACATTATCTATAAAGATCCGCATGTTTGGCGTTTAAAGGCAAGATACCTTCTCTTTATATCGATGAATATTATTTGGAACGTCAAATGATCGTTTTTTACTTTCAGTAAATGGTGGACAGTATTTCTTTGTTGTTCGCGTATATCCTTAGATGGACTATCAAAGTGGAAGGAAACAGCTACAATAGCGTCTGTGATGGCAATAATACCGGTGGGGATGCTGGGGGGCAATTCATAAAAAAACTGTATTTTTGCCTACTAATTATAGTAAGGTTAAACGTTCAATCGTCTAACTGCGATATTTTAAGGTGTATTTTGTGCTTTTAGGAAGCCAACTATTTTCATCCACTAGCATCAATCCTTACCATTTTAATTATTAACCAACTGAAAACAATCTTTCTGTTATGCCGATTTCAAGTCAGGTGCTGAAAACGATACATTTCACCCAGCTCAAAGGCCTCAAAAATGTTGAGATTGATTTTCAAGGTAACCAACTTACCGCGATCATGGGTCGCAACGGCGTTGGTAAATCGACGGTAATACATGCTTTGGCCTGTATCCACAAACCACCTAGCAGCCCAACTGGTTTGGCAAACTATCGCTTCAGTGAATTTTTTACGCCTACTTCTCATTCTATTTGGACAGGTAGTAGATTTGAAGTGACCCAGGACTTTAGGGATGCGGCCACAGTTAATACGGATTACAGGACAGTATTTACGAAACAACAAGACAGATGGGCGCCTAAATATGATACTAGGATAGAGCGTTATCTTTCATATATTGGTATAAGGACGGCAGTTCCACAAATTGAAAAAGAGACAAAGAAATCAAGAATTCAATTTAATAATAACACCGGGGTTTATGCGAACGCCAACACGGTTATGCAGTTAGCAGGCAGAATCATGAAGCGGCAGTATGCCGGACTCAATTTATTGACAGCAGCAGGCAAGGCTTATTTAGGAGTTCAGCTAGACGGAGTAGACTATTCCTCGTTGAGTATGGGAGCAGGCGAACAGAGGATATTTTATATTCTTAACGAGGTTGTGAAGGCTCCTAATAATGCATTAATCCTAATTGATGAAATTGATGTACTTCTACATCATGATGCCTTGCAAGAATTGCTGGAGATCATTAACCGTATAGCAGTTCAAAAGCGTCTGCAGGTCATTTTTACCTCTCATTCTCATTCTATTCTGGATAATTCCTTTATTAATTTCCGGCACCTCTTTCAGACCCCCACCTCTACATTATGCTTTAATGAAACTAAACCTGATGCGCTGCAAAGACTTACAGGTGAATCCCAGCGCCCGTTAGAGATTTTTGTGGAAGATTTCGTGGCCCATGCTATTGTTAAAAAAGTGGCTAGCCAAGTGGGGATGTCTAAGTATCTCTCGATAAAAAAGTTTGGTGTTGCGGCCAATTGCTTTACGACTGTAGCTGGAGCAATATTAAATCAGTTGGATAATCTGGATAATATGTTATTTGTTCTGGATGGGGATGTCTTTAGGTCTGAGAGTGAAAAAGAACGAGAAGCAAAGCGTGCGCTTTTAGGGGATGATCCTATCGCAGTGCAAAGACGAGTAGAAGCCCTTTCCAAAATTACGGAGTTTGTTTTGCCACCTGGGCAGAAGCCTGAGCCCTATTACCATAGTTTGATCTGTAGACTTAATAATGCAGCTTTGTCAGCAGAACAGATAGAAATTGTTGAAACAGCCCGCCAGGTTCAGCATGTTCAGGATCCGCATGAGTTTTTTTCGGAGATTTACATACTTATGGATTGGGAACCGGCTGTGGGGCTCAGCAAACTGATTGACCTACTCAGTCTGACACCAGAATGGAACATTATAACCGAAAATATTCGATCATGGCTTACAGCCATGACTCATCAGATTCTAGAGCAGCCATTAGCAGTTCCTAAAACCATGACATTGGCCCCGGGCATACCTACAGCGCCTGATGCGGCGGCTGCCAATCTAACCGTGACTTCCTGATTTTCCCTTGAACTGGTTTGAATCGGTGATATGAAAGATTGTGTAACTTTGCAGCTGTAATGTATTGGATAAATTTGAATGTACAAGGGGGTTGTAATTTATTCTCTTACTAAAACTATACCGTTCGTCCGCTAGATGCATGATAGAGGATGGAAAATATATATTGGACATTTGTGACAGTATTGCTCTTGGCAACATACTTTTGATTTTCTGGCAGAAGATCAATATGCAGGAGAATGCCTGAAAATTGCCAGTAGATGCATACTATGGATCTTTAAACTTGATTATCGAGTATTGTGAGCGGCCGCATTAGTATCCATGGTCATCTTTGACAAGACTAATAAACTTACCATTAGTGACATTCACCGGGGATTGCAGCAGAAACTTTATGATGAGTGCAGACTCACCTTATTACCTGCTAATGGTATTAACATACTTCAAATCTACTACCATCAGTTTCAGCACAATCAGAAGAAAGGATCATTCGCCACGAGGTAATCGATACCGCAATCATAAGGCAAATGTTATTCCCTTGCATGACTAATATGTTAGTTTTTTGAAAGTTTGTGTGAAGATCTTATTCGGAGCAAAAGGAGTGCGCAGGGATTCACCCTGTACGCCAATTGGAATGGAGAATTCTTCTTACATTCACTGTGCCCTGAAAACAAAGGCAAAATGAGAAACGACTCAGTAAAACGATTATTGGCACTTGGATTTGACTCCGATTTGGTAGAGAAGTGCCGCAAAAGAGATTTGAACCAGACTGCTCTTAAGGGCATGAACAAAAGCGCGCTGGAAAAGTTGGGCTTTGTGGAAGACGAGATTAAATTGATACAGGCAAAAGTTAACCGCCCTCCAATTCCAGAGGATAACATACAGTCTATTATGGAAAAATCAGCATCGGTATGTGCCTACTGTGCAGATGGAGATGCTACCCGACCATTCCAGATACACCATATCCAGGAGTATCACCTGAGCCAAGACCATGCTGAGGAGAACTTGCTATTGATATGTCCGAACCATCACGTAGCCATCCACCAACAACATCTACCAGCACCGGAGCAGCATGCTCGCAAACGGAGCTGGGAAAGTGTTGTAGATATAGCTTCCATTTACCACCGACTCGGGATTCCCTTCCCATTCGGGGCCTTTGAATACATTGACTATTCAATACCAGGGGAGGTCACTGAGGTATTCGACTTCGGCCCACCAAAACCTTCCGTATGTCGGCAACTGGTGAGTGATGGCTTCACGGCAAATGCAGTGCAGATACTGGAAGCAAGGAACGGAATTTTGCTCTCAGGAGCCTCCGGTAGCGGAAAGTCCACAATGGCTTTAGGCATAGCCGGAAAATTCTTGGATCATAAGGTTTACCGCTATATTGTTGCCGATAAAAGTAGTATCGACATCGCCAGGGATATTTTCCAATTCCTCGGACTTTCTACCCAAAAGATAATCTTAGTGATCGATGATGCCAACACCAAAATAGAGTCTCCGCAAATAGAAAGTCTATTTAAAGCAGTCAACAACGAGCGGAAAATCATTGTTGTCGTCACAGAAAATACAATGGAGAGCGACGGCAATTTGGCTTTGCATCTTACCAACCACATGGTTTATTTAAGCTGGGCAACGATGCGCGAGTTGGTGATCGGCTCCTTACTTGAACATGAACATCAGGTGATCACATACTTAAAGCAGCATAATGTGGATGAATACCGGGGCGCCCCCATAGGGTACTCAATATTTCATTTTTCATTAAGACGGGCTCTTGAAAATTACGCTAATGAAACGAATAATGTTTGGCAATTCATTTTCCTGCTGACATCCGGGATTCAACGATTTGATGGTTTGCAGGAAAGATTGTTCCACCCAGACCGGATGGACCTACTTGTGTTGTTTATCAGCATCCGGCAGATTGCCCGTTTTGAAGAGGGAACTGATCTTAAAACCATAGAATGGTTCTATGGCTGGCATTCCCAGCTAAAAAAACAGCCGATTCCATCTCCTGAATGGCTGTCAGATTGCCTATCAAAACTGGAGAAAAACAGGATCTTGCAACCCAAACGGGATCGCTTCAACACTATCCATCGACAATTTGCCCTGTCTTTCCTTGATATTTGTTACAGCAAGAATATAAAGGACACCAGCGAAATACTAGACTTGTATTTCCAAGATTTCAAGCATGTAAGAGAGATTTTGATCCTTTGGACATGGTTGACGAATTCCCTTACCAGGGAATACATCAGAAAATGGCTGAACGGCCTGGATATGCCTGCATGGGAATCTTTGGCTGACGAAGCAGCGCAGGAGAGCTTCTTTGCATTGGCTGTGCTCTGTGACCAATTACACATGCGATCGCCTGCACACAATCCGGTACTTCAAAAAATCCTAATAAACAAGGCTAGTATTATCGCCATTTATGTCAACAGTTCCTCTGAGCACAGCCTTTTTTACTTGGCCAAAATATCTACAGCTATCCGTTATCATTGCCCGACCTTATGGGCAGAACTCTTGCCTAAAATAGACAGAACCAACTTTGCTAATCTATTTAAAAATACGCAACCCGGTTTTTACACTGAGCTCCACAGCCTCTTTTATGCGATCGAACAGGAGGAGTCTATCTGGATTCTCCAACTGTCTGAAACGTTTTCTCTCGATGACTTTTTTGCGAAGGCCAAGCGAATTGACAAAGGCGACATAGATGAACTTTGTAAGTTGATTTACTTGCAGCGTAGGTATTTTTCAGATATTAAAAGAAGTACTTTCGGCAAATACATTGATATTTTCCATGCGCTGCTGAAAGATTGTCACCTGGAAGCTATTCACTATTCTTCCATTGAATCAGGGCTTTCCGAAATCTACGCTTACCCAAAGATGATCGACTATATTTTCACTGCACTTTCACCTCTTACACTGGCCAGGGAACTTGAGAAAGCAACTCCCAATAGTTGGGCACGATTATTATCACTTTCTCATCTGTCGACATTTGGGAAGACCACTGTGATCCAAGACTTCCTCAATCACTTGGATGGGATGGCGCTTGGCCGCAACATCGAGCAGTTTTACCAAGACCATCTCTATGAATTCCGAACACTGATCTACCAGTTGTCCTACGCTCACCAAGAAAAAAAGACAGAATTTGCCAATATTATTTTCCCTTTGATGGACCATCTATTGGAAACGCAACCGGCTCATCACGAGATAAATGATCTATTGCATGCCAGTTATACATTGGCTCCATCATTGTATGATCAGTTATTTCATATTCATGGGATTGAAATCCAAGCCTTGCATCCGCGTCTGGAAAGCGAAAACTATGATGAGTTAATCAACGATATTGCTCTTTTGGAACAAACGGGAGAGGACTATGATATGACCAGATATAAGATTAAGCTACCTTCATAAGCAGCAACTAAAATAAATCAGTTGCTGCTATCTGTGAGAAACATGAAAGTCAATCCGTAGAGTCTATCCAGTCCCTTATGAGAACAATGGAAGGCCCTAAGTCCAGTTCATTTGAAACTAATATCTGAGAAACAACCATTTGATGACGCTATTAGCTTTTTATCGATCTAAATAATTTCAATAATTACCCAATGATACGATGGAAACTCACCAACTCCACCACGAAATATAGTTTTCTTTTGATATCTCTCTTATAGGGATAGATTTTTTTTGCCTTAAAATGAGTTACTGACTATGGAATTGCTATATAATGTTCAAAGACAACCCAATGACTTTCACACATTTCACTTAATGTAAAACAATTCGACGTGTAGTCAATTCCAAGCGGAATTGCTATGAAACCAGTTCCCTTTTGGATTTGGTATTTAGTATTCATAAAGCTCTCTCAACCTTTAATCTTAATGCGGTGGTTGTTTCGAATTTGATGAATATGATATTTGCTCTATCGTGTTTAGCTTTACGACATCTCGAAGTAGTTTATTTTCAGCTTCACATTCCTGCTTAGAGTCTTATAATGAGCAGGTTCAATACTCCCTTCTAATAATAGCTTATCTAACCTCGGAAGACGCTGATTAATTTTTCAACCTTTTAGGTGGCCTTGGCAAATGCGCGAAGTTGTTGCTAAGCCTGCATAATAGCCCCATGCTATACTGGCGTTTCGGCGGGAACTTATGTAGAATAATGAATACCGGAAAATATTAGATTCTCGCAACGTTAAAAAGGCTGAATTTGCTTTTTATTAACTTCCTTATATTTGAGTATTAACTGTAATTTTCAAGATTCAACCAAACCTATAATAGAAATAAAATGGAAATTTTAAACCAACTAATATCAGAGGGAGAAAGTTTAACTACAACAATTTCTTATGTTCCAGCTCAATCGAACGTAATACGGACTTATTCTGTATATAAAACTTCAGAAACAGATCAATACCAAGATTGGCTTTCTTCAGTACAACGATTTATTAAAACTAATCATATAAGTGACTTAGATGAAGTTAGAGAAGCTGTCAAAATGCTCAGCCCCGACAATCACCGTAAAATATTGGCAATTTTAAGGGCAATAAAACTATTACCAACTGAGCCTATCAAGTCACCAACGCATAAATCAAGTCCAACTAATAATATTCATATTACGAATACCCAAAATAATACGCTCCATATAGCGATTAATTTGTTCCTAGAAGCAATTAAAGATGAAATCACTGGAAAGGACCTTAAGGAGGTAAAAGAAATAATAAAAGATTTCGAAGCAGAACCTGAAAAGTCGAAGAATAAATTAATTGATAAAATTAAGGGATTTGGAAGTGATGTATTGTCTAATATTGTTGCTAATATATTGACAAATCCTAATATTTATAATGAATTAATTAAATAAAATATTTTTATGAGAAGCAAACAAGTAATGAGGCTAATCTAGGCACTATCTCATTAACTGTGTAAGTTTCAAAAATCGGAGTTTCGTATTTGTACCTATAACTTGATTCTATTTTCAAAAATAGTTAAAAACTGATGGAGGACAACGCCCCAGTTCCTAATAGGCATAGTCCATTTCTTTGTCACCTCCCTTAGCGCCAGGTAAACGGACTTGAGCACTGCGTCATCCGTGGGGAAAGAAAGCTTGTTCCTGGTGTATTTCCTAATCTTCCCATTAAGGTTTTCGATCAGATTAGTCGTATAAATGATTTGACGGATCTCAATGGGGAAGTCGAAGAAAACGGTTAGTTCTTCCCAGTTTTCCTTCCAGCTTTTGATAGCATACCCGTATTTGCTGCCCCATTTCCCTTCAAAGCTCTCCAGAGCAGCCTCAGCCGCCTGGCGGGTAGGCGCCGCATAAATATCCCTCATATCTTGGGTAAACGCCTTTTTGTCTTTCCAGACCACATAGCGGCAGCTATTGCGGATTTGGTGAACTACACAGATTTGGGTGGAAGATTGGGGAAATACGGCCCGGATAGTCTGGGTAAAGCCATTAAGGTTGTCAGTTGCTGTAATCAGGATATCCTCCACCCCCCGAGCCTTCATATCGGTTAATACAGTCATCCAGTAAGCCGCTGACTCATTCTTGCCCAGCCACATCCCTAAAACTTCCTTATAACCGTCTTTACGCAGGCCTACGGCTATATAAATCGTCTTATTGATTACTTTACTGTTTTCCCGCACCTTGAATACGATTCCGTCCATCCAAACGATCAGGTAAACGGGCTCCAATGGGCGATTCTGCCAGGCTACGATATCCTCAGCTACCCGGGAGGTGATCCGGCTGATAGTCGCTGTGGATACCTCGAACTTGTAGACATCCTTAATCTGATCTTCAATATCGCTTACACTCATGCCTTTGGCATATAAAGACACAATCACCTCCTCGATTCCTTCCACCATACTTTCCCGCTTGGGAACTATCATTGGGTTAAAACTGGCGTCCCGGTCACGCGGCACCTTGATCTCTGACTCCCCGTAGCTGGTCTTAATCTTCTTCTTTCCATACCCATTACGGGCATTAGATGTGTCCGCCTGCTCATTCTTTCCATACCCTAAATGTCCGTCCAGCTCGCCTTCAAGCATCTTTTCAATAGCCCTTTTCTGGATCTTGCCCAGGAAGTCATTAAGTTGCTCGCCGGTCTTAAATTGCTTCAAAAAATCGTCTGATAAAAAATCCTCTGCTTTCATTATTCTGTGTAAAGTTTAAAAGTAAAAAAATCGGAGCTCTTACGAACTCCGATTTTCTATGTTTACACAGTTTTTGTTATAGTGTCCTAATCTACTAAAGGCAACTTTTATTGCTAGACCAAATCAACTTTGACTCCTAGCGCTTGTGATACTTTTGAAAGTATATCCAAACCGACAGAGTACCTTCCTTGCTCTATTCGAGACAAATTTGCGGCGTCGATTCCCGTCAATATTGCTAGTTGCTTTGCTTCTATGCCCTTACTTTCTCTTAGTTGGCGAATTTTTTTTCCAATACGTTGTCTTTCCTCACTTCGATCGCTGTTTTCGTATGAAAAACTAAAGGATTCATTCGCCATCATTTTCATAAGAACCCAATATACCATACTAGTTTTGTCATCAGAAAAGCATTCTTCAAAATACTTGCCTAAAGATTGTCCAATAAACTTCTGTTGGGTGTGATTTACGGGTAGAAGGCTCTTTAAAGTAAATTTCTCGCCGTCACGGGCTATGACTTCAATGATTAAGTCATCTAGGAATCTAACTTTTGTCATATTATAAATGCCGTGTTTATAGTGTTGCCGTCACTTTAATTAGTGCAAGTTTAAAGAATTATTTCCAATTGGCGAATATGACAATTGAACTTTTTGAATTTTGGAATTAATTCTGAAAAATTCTTCATGATGATGTATTATTTTAAAGGTAAATGGTCATTGTTAATATTATTCAATGAGGTTTGAGTTGCCTTTATTTAAGCCTTTTATAGATTTAAATAATTTTAATAACTTTATTAAGGGTTCGATTGGAGGCTCACCAGCTCCACCTAAGAGGCCGTCTCAATAGCATGAGGCGGCCTCTTTTTTTTATAGCTTCAGCTGTACAATGGTAGCTTTTCCGCGGGGAACCTAAAAAGTAAATGGGCCGCCTCTTACTATGAGACAGCCCTTTTTTCTTTTTGTTAGTATGCGAAACCAGAAAATACTGGATCCGGCTAAATATCAATAGTTCTTCGGAATAGGAAACAGTCGTGCCATTTCTGTATCAAAACCTTGCGGGGAGGGCTGAATAAAGTAGAGTTGTACTTTGTTAAGATTGAATTTGTTATGTGGGATATACCAGCCGAACCCTCCTGTTTGGCTGAGAGATTCACTATCATTAAAAGCAAAATCAAATGTTCCTGCTTTGAGGAAATATATTGTGCTGCTCTCTACCGTACTTTTATCCGCAAATGCAACGGAAGGCAGGAAATCCGTATATACCCAGGTTTGAGGAACTACATTTTGCGCCAGATAGGCTTGTTGCCCTGTGCTTTGATCATACATTAGAATATCGATAGGATCGTTATTTTTGGTATAATAGATGTAAAACCCCAGTTTATTGGTGTTTGGGTCTGCCGCAGGAGGTGTAACTTCTAAAAGTTTACCATCAATGTTTATCAGGGGATAAAAGTATTCCAGCTGGCTGCCGGCCAAAGACAAGGTTTTCTGCAACAGCTCTTTTCCATTTGCTTTGTCTTTAACCCTTAATATAGCCTCTTTTTTACCTCCAAAATAGGGATATACCATGCTGAAGTTGATCCTTTTATTTGCCTCTTGTATTTTTTTGTCAAATATCACTGTATCCAAAGAAACTTCCAGCTGCATATCGCTGAGATTATATCCGCTGAAGGTAACATTGATCGCCATCTGTGTTTCTATTTCCTTGTTGCAGGATGCCAGCACTGAGATGGCAAGAGAAGCAATGGCCAATACTTGTAAATATCTTCTTATCATAAATGGATCTGTTTTGAAAATGGTTTAAAATTGTGTCTGCAGGTATAATTCGATATGCCTGGTTGCTGGTATGCCCTGTTCTGATATGACAGTTATCTGGGGTTTGGCATTAAGCGGAAGTGGTAAACTGGTGCCGGCAGAAATCGTGAATCCTGCATCTTCATAATAGTTAATGTCCGTGCCTGATTTGAAAAACCTCACCTCGGGATTTATGTAATAAACTTTCCCGTTTATTTCAGTTCTACCACCGGGGAAGGAGGGTGCTTTTAAGAAATCAGAAAATGCATAAACCTTTGTCGTGATCCTTGCCAGCTCTTCCTTTTTTTCCACTTTAAACTGCCCGTTTTCTACGATTTCGTACTTCTTATAATATACAATATCGATATCACCTTTATAGTGGGTGAACCCAGGCAGGAACAAATAACTTACGAGTCGAAACCCATCAGGGTTAGCAGCCGGCGCAACCGGCTTTTCGATCAGTTTACCGTCTACATAGAACAAATTGACCTGCAGGGTGTAATCTCCTTTTTTCACTTCTTTTTCATATACAGGCTTACCGGTTTTCTTTTCTGTGATATACACCTTTATACTAGTCTTTGACGCAGGAAAAGTATATCTGTCTGTACGGCTAAAGCTACTGCCTGCCTCGATAGGCGAGCCTGAGGTCAATGTATCTATCGTTAATTGAAGTTCGCTGTCACTGCCATTGAAGCCGCTTGCCGTCAAAGTAAATGCTTCCTCTTTTACCAGGAAGTTGTCGTCCTTCTGGCAACCAGCCATAGTGATGGTAAGAAGTATTAGCGCTATGAAGTATGTATGTAAAGATTTCATGGATTTTTATTTTGAAAACAGATTATCAGAATGAATAAGCAACAGCGAAACTGAAAGAACGACCTACTTTTCTCATAAAGGTGTCTGTATCTCCGATACGTCTTTTCGTTTTTCCGTCGGCAGCAGTTTCATAGTATCCTTCTTCATACTTTTCAGAAAAACCGAACCTCCATTCGTATATTTCTGACCATTCTGTTAAGCCAACCGTACTACCTACACCATCTTTCGGTTTATAAGTGCTGACGGAGTTAATAAAGAAACGATGAGGATCGTCGAACAGGTTGCTCATGTTCAGTTTCACTTTTAAAGCCCTGCTTTTAAGGAATGAATAACTGATCTGTGCATCCGTTTGGTTACGCGGGCGTTCGTATTCCACATATTCGGGCATCATACCTACTGTAAAGGTTTTATATCCCATGTGGTTGAATACCACGTTCAAGCTTAACCTGTCATTGATGTACAATAAACCGATATTATATAACATCGGTACCTGACCGTAAAGCGGACGTTTCTCTTTCAGCAATATTTTTTTACGATAGCTATAGCTTAGCCCTTCTTCGTCCTGGGTTCCCTGGCCGAAGCCTGCATATTCAAATCTGCTGGCCTGTACTTCTGACTGTTGTAATGTAAGGTTACCACTCAGGTACATGTTTTGCAGGGGCTTCCATCCTTTATAAAGAAAACCGAGATTTTTACGAATGTCTAATTCAAACCCGTGAACTTTAGCCCAGTCAGAGTTACCGGTTAAGGCATCCACCGCCTGGCTGGAATTGGTGACATCAAGGTATAATTCCACCGGGTTCTTGAAATATTTGTAGAAATACCCCACTGATACTACTTCTCCTGCTGAAGGGTACCATTCCAGTTTTGTGTCGTAATGATCAATGATTGTAGAAAGCACCCCTACATTATGCTGAATGCGGCCGATTGTTGGATTGAACCGGGAGAAACCTGAGTTTTCGATCAGCGAAGGCCTTACGACAGATTGTGCATAAGAAGCCCGGAAGTTAAGATTCGATAGTGGTGTTACCGTAAGGTTCACCGAAGGGAGATAGCGCCATCTTTCCTCTTCCGTAGCTGCATCCAGGTATTTGTGTACAAGGCGGCCGGTTTCAGGGTCCACATAACGGCTTTTTGCTTCGGTTTGCCGCTGAATCGTAGCGGCAACAGTGCTGGTAGCATCTTTTATTTCTTCATATACATATGACTCTACTCTCATGCCCCATACTATACGCAGCCATTTGGAGATACGATTGTCCATCATCCCAAAAAATGCTGAATTGGTATTTTTTCCTTCATATGCGTTTAACGAAAAACCTCCGGGATAATAGTAGATATCATTTAGAGGGTCTTTAAAGTCGAGATATTTACTCCATTCGCTTATAGGTATGCCGCTATACCTGCCGCTATTCATGGAACCAATTGGAAGTATCTGCCAATTATAGGTGCCATGGCGTTCGAGGTATTGGTAACCCGCTTTGATCTTTTGCTGCAGTTTGCCAATCCTGAACTGATAGCTGAGTGCTGCATCAGCCATCAGGTTCTCCTCATCATATTTGTACTGTGCCCTGTTCAATACGCCTACGCCCGGATCGGTGACACTATTCGGACCATAGGTATATACAGTGGAATTCTCAGTTATTACGGGTGATAATCCTGCTTCTACGGCATCATGTTCGTAATTGGAGATCTTGTTCCGGGCCAGGTTCCAGTCCAGCATTAATGGCCCGATCTTATGCCCGCCAGTTAATTTGTTCTGTAGAAGTTCAATAAACTTTGGACTGTCGTTTTCCTGAACGGCAGGATCTTCTCCGTAACCAATATCATTGCCCCAGCCCACAGTACGGATAAATCTGCTTTGAAAGCTGCGGGAATAAAAGTTGCGGGTAATGATCTTATGGTTCTTAGATTGCCATCCACCATTTACCAGCGCTGCCCAGGTAGTGGTGAAATTGTATTGTTTGCCGGTAGTTTCATACTTTTCCGCGCCGGTTTTAGGATCATAAGCATTGTTGCCGTTCTTAGACCAGCTGCCTCTTTCGAAGTGTAGAATATCATCAATGTTTTGTTCATTGCGATAGCTCACGGAGCCAACAAATCCCAGGCGGCTTCCGCCCAGCTCATAGTTCCTGCCAAGGCTTACCTGGTAATTTTGCGATGGGCGGGCAGTATAAATACGGGTACCCAATCGCTCTGTACCGCCGATCTTTTTATTCTGCTCTGCTATCATCTCAGGTGTGATAGGCGTAAGGTTTAATCCGGGAGGCACTACATTTTCATATGGCTTGCGGGGATTATAACGGTTGAGATCAAAGTAAAAAAGCTTTTCCCGATAGGGCTTTTCTCTTGATCCGTCATCAAACCCCAGGTAATCCTGCTTCCCCCGTTTATACCCGAGGAATTCCCTGCCTGTGCTGCGATCGTTGTATTTACCCCCGAAGTTAATATTGCTGAAGTTTTTAGCCGGTATGGCCAGCGTGTTGATCTGAATCAATCCTCCGCCAAACCCAAAGCTCATATCAGGTGTATAGCCTTTAGACACGATAATGTTATCTACCAGGTTGCTGGGAATAATGTCGAATTCAAAATCACGCACCTGAACATCCGTACTGGGGAGTGTAACACCATCCAGCATGGCTACGTTATAACGCTCCGCAATTCCGCGGATCACTACCCGGCGGTTATCGTTCGAGCTTACACCGGAGATCCGTTTCAGTACATCGCCCACATTTTTATCCGGTGTGGCAGAGATCTGCTCAGCCGAAATACCATTGGAAATTTCTGCCGTATTTTTTTGACGGGCATATACTGCGGCCACACCTTCTTTTTTGGCGGAAGACGATACGGTAACACCCGCCAGCTGTCCTTTCTTTCTTTTTATTACTACATGCAGCTCAAAGGTCTCACCATCATTTACTTCAATTCCACTCACTTCTTTCGTACCATAGCCAATATTGCTGACAGTAGCTGTATAACTGCCTTTAGGCAGGGAAATACTAAAGGAACCATCTATACCTGTAGTAGCTCCGGTATTACCGATACGGATGGTGGCGCCAAACACCGGTTGCCCGTTGTCTTCATCCAGCACCTTTCCGGTTACTTTACCGGGGTCTCTTTTCGGAGCGGTCTGCGGCTGTCCTTTTTGTACAGATACTATTTTCCCGGATTGTTTAAACTGGAGGCCTGTACGTTTTGTAATTACGTCCAGTATCACCGGCAAAGAACTGTTGGTTTCTGAAAAACTGAATTTCTCTTCCAGTTTATCCTTGATTTCCCGGCTGTTGTAAGCAAACGAACAGCTGGTTTGTTGTTCCAGTAAATAAAAAATACTTTCTAATGGTTGACTATCTGCATGCAGGCTCACTTTCTGTTTGACTGCCTCCTGTGCGTGCAGCTGCAACGATAGCAGTAACAGGCAGAATAACATCCGGGATAAACGCCTGAGCGGTGACGCTTTTTCCTGCTTTCGGGCGCAGGGTACATTTTTTTTCATACTTTTGAATTGACCTTTTTATTAATAATACCCGGTATTGTCATTTGCGATGCGTACCGGGTGTTTTATTTTCTTTTTTGTTTTGGTTGGATCAGGATCGTGCCTTCTTTATGCGTAATGCGCAATCCATAGATATGCCGCATGCTTTCCAGAATATTATCCAGGGATTCACGTGCTCCGAACCTGGCGGTGCAATATTGATCCTTGCCAATATCCCCCATCACTTTTATAGGTATATTAAATCTGCGCTCCAATGTGGCAATTACTTCCAGCAGTGGTTCATCCCTGAATTGTAATACTCCTTCCCGCCATCCATTGTATAAGGATGGGTCTACCTCGCTGGTTTGAAATATTCCCTCCCCGGCCATCCAGACAGAACGCTGATTTTTCGTGAGTGTCACGGAGGCTCCGCTCTTACTGGAGAACTGCACCTTGCCGGTGGAAATAGTTACTGTTACAGGCACCTGATGGTAGGCTTCTATATTAAAGGAGGTTCCCAGTACACGAATAGTGGTTTCCCCGGTATGCACAACAAAGGGGCGGGAAGGATCTTGCCGTACGTTAAAGAAACCTTCTCCTTCCAGATAAATTTCCCTTATGGAATCTTCGTCCCACTTAGCCGGTATTTTAACCAGTGAGCCTGCGTTGATCCATATCTGTGTGCTATCCGGCAGTGTAACAAGTTTTCTTTGACCATTGGGAACAGTATAAATGACCTGCGCGTTTGATGGTTTTGTGGAAGAAGGATATAACCACCAGCCTAAACTGATGATCAGTGTAATTGCTGCCGCCATTGCAGCTTTCTGCCATGTGCCGTGTAGATGGAGTATGCGTTGTTTTGCAGGAAGTTTCTTTTTGAAATGCTGCCAGGCATTCATCGCGTAATAAGGAGAAGATGGATCCTGCTGTTCGGCCCGTACCCTGCGAAGCCAGGGGATCAATGAAGCATACGCCGCCTGCTGCCGGGTAAGTTCTTCCCATTTGGCGGATTCCTTTGGGGTTGCAGTTCCTTCGAGTATTTTATTGATCAGGCTCCAGTCCAGTTCATTATCTTGAGACATAGGTGTTACCGGGATTTGCAGCCCCTTATTCATAAGGAGTCATCAAAAGGGTCCAGCGGCTCACGCTGTAATATTATCTCAATGTTAACTATTGCCGCTATCTCGAATAAAGCAGGAAAAGCACTGCAGACATTCCCTTTAACTGAAGCATGGCACGAAATACATGGTTCTTGACGGTTCTTTCGGAAATCCCGAGTCGTTGGGCAATCTCGGGGTAAGAAAGTCCTTCTATTTTATTTAACTGGAAAATATACCTGCGTTGTGGGGGTAGTTGGTTGATATAAGCAGCCAGGTGATCTGTGCTGTTATATGTTTCTTCATCCGGCTCAAACAATATGGCTTCGTATTCCTGAACGGTTTCCGTGGTGAGTTCCAGCGAAGCCGGCACCCGGTCTTTCATTTTCAGGCAACGCAGGGTTCGGTGACGGGTCATGGCGAAAAGATATTGCCGTAAACTTTCTTTCACTGTTATGGATTGCCGCTTTTCCCAGAAAGTCAGAAATACATCCGCTGCCACTTCCTGCCCGTCTGCCTCACTTTTCAATATCCTCCCCGCATAGCGGCTCAAAAGGTTGTAATAGCGTAAGAATATCACTTCCAGTGCTTTCTCATCGCCTTCCCGGATGGCATTCAATAAAAGTAATTCTGCGCCTGTATCCTGCATTTAGTCTTTTATACCATACAAAATTAGATGGATTCCTTGTTTGTTGATAATAAATTATTGTAACCTGTTTTTACGCAAACGAAGACTGCTTTTCCCATTTTGATAAATAGTTTATCCCTGCATTTGAAGCGGGCTCAACCATGTAATTATATATCCGTTAAAACTAAAATTTCGAAATTCACTAACCCCTGTATAGTCCCCCTTCGAAACTATTCAAACCCCAGTACGATTAACCTTAGATATCCTTCAAATCATGATGCTATGGCATTGAATATCATTTAATTGCTCCGGAAATAGCTCCCTTGCGTTTTTCGTATATTCAGGAACAACAAAATCTCAATGTTATGGCCATCTTAGATTCACTCATCCCCTTTACCGGCAGGCTCGGTAATATCATTGCCTACAAGCGCAATGGTAAGCACTGTTTGCGCACGGTGCCTGAAACCGTCAGGCAAACGGATAACACCCGCCGCGCGGCAAAATGGTTCGGCGCTGCCAGCCGCAAAGGCGCCCTTATCCGCAGTGCCATCGTTCCTGAATTAGACATCTTCCCGGATCGCGTCCTTGTAAACCGCCTGAACAGCTACATTGTACAGGCTGGCAGGAACAACCACGCGGGACTGGTCAACTTCCGCTTCAATGGCTACACTGGTCTCCATAAGCACTTCCAGGGCAAGCCTGTATTCACAAAAGACGGGAAGCTGCACATTCCTCCACAGCAATTTCAAGCCTGTAATGGTGCCATCCGCATGGAAATAAAGGTGATCGCTACCCGGATCAACTTCAGCACCCGGACAGTCACAGGCACAGATGCAGCCGTACTCAACGTCGATCTGAACGAACCTTTCCAACACTTCGAAGGCGCTGATCTGCGGGTAGACGTACCCGGTAAAGGCACCCTCGTCGTAGTTTTACAGGTAAGACTGTTCACGAAAGAATCTGTAATGCTTAACCGGAAGTATGATGCAGCAGACATCATCGCTATTCTGGAAGATCAACCTAAGAAAGTACTTCCTGCTAAAGCAGCCCCCCGCAAGCAACTAACCCGCATACCAGCGGCACCCACCCGCAAAACCGCTCCCGCTCAAAACGGGCAGCCGGTCATCCAGCGGGAATAGCATTCCGCTGTAATAATGAGATTTTGTTGTAAGCAGTTAATTATCAGACATATGGGACCCAAATCTACCCGGCAGGCCATTCCTCCGCCAGTCAATATCATGGGCCGCAGGCACCCGGCCTTCACTTTATATGCCTGCTATCACATGTAACCCACCTCCGCATCACTTCCACACCACCTCCGCATCAAGTCCACCTTCTCTCCACAATCCCCTGCCATTTCACGCTATGTTCACGCGTAGTACACGCGGAGTTCCCGTACTGTTACAGCACGCTGGATATACTGGAGATATTGAGCCTTCCCATCTCCCCACGCTCATTTTCCGCATTGCGTAAACTGTTTTCCCGATACGATTGAAGGAATAGGTAGTGACCGCGCTACATTTGCGACCTGATTTTAACATATCATTAATACATCGACATGCGTATAAATTTTAAAAATATAGTTTCCCGGATAGCTGCATTTATCGCTATCGTTTGCACTTTACCTGTAATGGCAGGCGTAGAACCGCTATCCGCCATTAAGGTGAAGGTGGTTACCAACGAAGGCTCACCTGCCGGTTTCGTAACCCTGCAACTGAAAGAAAAGAACAGGGGCGGAATGACCAACGAAAGAGGGGAGTATGTGTTCAGAAAACTGCATGCAGGCCGCTACACCGTTCAGGTATACCTCATCGGTTATAACAAAGTGGAGAAAGAAGTAGACCTCAATGAAGACGAGATATTAACGGTAAACATCGAACTGGAAGCCACTCATGCAGAACTGCAGGAGGTCGTAGTAAACGGCGAAAGGAATAAATACAAAGTAGACAAAGTATCCGGATCCCTCCGCCTGCAAACCCCTATCCTCGAGGTTCCCCAGAACATCCAGGTGGTATCTGCTACCGTACTGGCCGATCAGCAGGTGTTTGACGTGGTTGATGGTATTACCCGCAACGTGAGTGGCGCTACCCGTAACGGACACTGGGATAACCAATACGCCAATATCCGCATGCGTGGCTCCAAGATCCCCGCTTTCCGCAATGGCATGAACATCGAACAAAGCTGGGGACCCACCGCAGAAGACGCATCCATGATCGACCGCATCGAGTTCGTAAAAGGTCCGGCAGGCTTCATGCTGGCAGCAGGCGAACCCGGTGGCTTCTATAACGTAGTCACCAAAAAACCTACCGGTAATACCCGTAGCTCCGTGAACCTGAGCATGGGCAGCTTCAGCACTTACCGCGCAGCGCTCGACTTCGACGGTAAACTGAGCAAAGACGGTAAATGGCTCTACAGACTGAACCTCGCCGGTCAGCAAAAAGACTTCCACACCAAGTACAACTACAACAACCGCTATGTGATAGCCCCGGTAGTGAAATACCTGCTCGATGAAAAAACATCCGTAACACTGGAATACACCTATCAGGCATCTAAATACCTGGGTAACGGTAACTACACCTTCTCCCGCAGAAAGCTGCTGGATGAGGATATCAAAAACGACTTCTTCTACCAGGACCCCGCCCTCGAGCCCAGCACCCTGAAAGATCACAGTGCATACCTCTATTTCGACCATGAGTTCAGTGACAAATGGAAAGCGCATGCACAGGTAGCCTATTTCAACTTTGCCATGGAAGGCAGCAGCATGTGGCTGTCCAGCATCGAGCAGAACGGTGATATGAAGCGTTATGTTAGTCAGGGTGACGAAGCCGGCGAAAACCGTTTCGGCCAGTTCTCTCTCAGCGGCGAAGAATATACCGGCAGCATCCGTCACCGTATCCTCGGTGGGGTAGACCTTGGTATCAAAAAATTCTGGGGCGACTTCCGTACCCTGAAGAACGATATCAGGCTCCCGAATTTCGACGATCCCCGGAAGCCTGCTGATTGGATCTTTAATGTCTACAATCCCCAATACGGTATTCCGTTCGATTCCATGCCTAAGCTGGACCGCAGCAGAAGCGTAAGGCAGCGTGCCGCCAACTCCGGCTATATCACTTCTGTAAGCTATGCTTCTGCATATCTGCAGGATGAACTGGGCTTCTTTAACAATACCCTGCGCCTCTCCGTAGCCGGCCGCTTCACACAGGCAATGACCACCGGCCGCGAACGTAAAACCGATAAAACAGACAAGGTATTTTCTCCCCGTATAGGCCTGAGCTATTCCATCGATAAAAACACCAGCGCGTATGTATTGTACGATCAGTCGTTCGTACCCGTTACCGGTGTAGACTCTTCCGGCAATGCATTTGATCCCGTAAAAGGCAATGATATCGAGTTCGGTATCAAACGCGACTGGTTCAACGGTCGCCTCAGCACCTCCACTACCATTTACCAGATCAAAAGGGTGAATGATAAAACGAACACCGGTTTGTTTGACAGCCGCGGACAGGCCGTAATGCTCCAGCTGGGAGAAACCACCACCAAAGGTCTGGAGATCGATATCAATGGCGAAATCACTCCCGGTCTGAACGTAACCCTCAACTATGCCCTCACAGATTCTAAAATATCCAAAGAATCGCCCACCATTACCGACGAAACCAAGAAGACCGTTGGTAACATCACGCCTAACACGGCTAAGCACATCACCAACGCCTGGGTAAACTACCGCATGATGAAAGGTGCCCTGAAAGGTTTCGGCGTATCAGGCGGTATTCAGTGGCAGGCTGAGCGTGCAGTTGGTGCTACCAGGGTATCCAACATCCCCAACTACTTCCGGGTAGATGGTGGACTCAACTACCAGCTGGGTAAATACAACATAGGCTTCGTGATCAACAACCTGCTGGACGACCGCAGACTGCTCACACAGGCAACCCTCGCAGCAAACGCCGCAGGCTACTACACCTACATCGTGGAAGCCCGCAGGAACTTCCGTTTGAGTGTGGGATATCGTTTCTAATCGGGAACTTGTCCATAGGAAAGGGCGGTTTGCTTCGGCAGGCCGCCCTTTTTTTGTCTCGTCCCTTTTTGATTAGTTTTGTGCCAACAAAAGAATTGTATGCTGGATCAGGTGCTTGTATCATCGGTACTCAGGGATTATCTCCAACAACACTATCCCGCTTTTTTAGCGGATGCCGGCGAACACCCGAATGGCTCCATGGACTGCTCCCTCAAAAGCCCTTCCAGGCACTTTTCTATCTGGATAGGCACTTACAATTGTGAGTACACTGTTGGGTTAGAGTCTCCCGACGGCGATTCCGGTTGCCATACCCATTTCACGCCTTACACAGCAAAAGATTTCGACCATGTATTGGGGAATATGTCTGCCCTGATAGACGATATCATGTCAGGAAAAGTTGTCTTTTATCACAGCAGTCTTGGCGGATATACCTGGACGAGTGATGTGGACGATACGTTGAAGAAGAAGAAACCAAATGAAGAGATTATGTACTTCTCATGGAAGTGATTGATATAACGAAAAAGGCAGCTCGGAATGAGCTGCCTTTTTTATTGGTAGGAGAATTTACTTCACCGCATCACTCTCAAAAAACGCTCTCACTTCCTTCGCCCACAAATCCGGCGCTTCCCATGCTGCGAAGTGACCACCTTTCTCCATCACGGTGAACCGTTTCACGTTCACTTTCCGCTCCGCCCATTCTTTCGGGGTAGGGGCATCTCCGGGGAAGATGGCTACTCCGGTGGGTACGTTTACTTTTTGGGAAGAAGCTAGCTGCTGGGTATGGTCTACGGCGTAGGTGCGCATGGAGGAATTGATGGACTGGCTGATCCAGTAAATCATGATATTGGTTAGCAGATCATCTTTGGTAAAGTGATCATCGAGAGTGCCGCCGGGTGTGCGCCAGCTGTTGAACTTCTCTACGATCCAGGAGGCGAGGCCAACAGGAGAATCGTTGAGACCGTAGGCCTGCGTTTGAGGCTTGGTGGAATGCAGCATGGCGTAGGCACCTTCCCGGTACCACCAGCCCTGAATAAACTGCCCGAATTCCTGTTCCGCTTTAGACATGGTGCTCCAGTCTTCAGAACCATCCGGGTAGCCTACGTCTGAGAGGTGAATGGCTTTCACGTTTTCCGGGTAGAGATTGGCGAGTGATTTGGCAATACCCTGCCCCACATCTCCGCCTGCAGCGAAGAAGGTTTTGTAGTTCAATACATCTTTCATCAGCGTGGCGAAGATCTTAGCCGATCTGTCGTCTGTACTGGAAACATGATCGGAGAAGCCGAAGCCGGGGATGGAAGGGATCACCAGATCGTAACCATCCGTCAATAAAGGGATCACTTTATGGAAACGGAAGAAGTTGTCGGGCCAGCCATGGATAAGCAGCAGGGGCTTAGCGTTGGGGCTTTTACTTTTGATATGCTGGAAGTGAATGTTCACACCATCAATCTCCACGGTAAACTGTGGGATTCTGTTAATGGCGGCTTCCTGTTTGCGCCAGTCGTACCCGTTTTGCCAATAGGTAACGAGGCTTTTGAGATATACGGGGTCTGTGCCGTAATTCCAGCCAATGTCAGCAGGGGCGTCGGGCCAGCGGGTCTGGCGGAGGCGGGTTTGGAGATCGTCCAGTACAGCTTGCTGTACATCAATTTTGAAAGGTTTCACATTAAACATATAGTCCGGTTTTTTGGGTTGAGCGTTTGCCGTTACGGCAGTGATAGCAATAGTTAGGAAAAGTACGAGAGGTTTCATGGTTACTTGTTTGATATGACAAAGATCTTTTCGGGTTATGACAGCAGTATGTCAGCAGGAAAATGGCAACTAAAAATATAAAATGATTCTGGTAGTTGAAATAGGCAAAATAGCTATCAGAAGGGCGATTTGCGTCTCTGAAATGACTATTTTAAATGTTGTAACAGTTAATATTCGGGTATTAATACCCGTGCCCGGACCTCTGAAAATCGATACCTTCGCATCAGCAGCATCTGTCCAGACTAACATACCCCATCGCAAGGCATCATTTCCGAAAGGCAAAGGATTCAACCATATTCAGCATTATAACCCCGGTATAAAACCACCACCTCAAATAAAACATGCGTCATGAAAGCAGTACTATTACTGATCACCTGCTTCTTTACCTGCATCAGCCTCCAGGGGCAGGATATCATCAAGAGAATCGAAGACCGCGCCCGGCAGAAAGCCAATCAAAAGATCGATCGTACGATCGATAAGGGACTCAACAAGGCGGAGCAGTCGCTCGACAGCTCCCTCACCAAAAAGGAGAAAAAGCAAAGAAGTGGCGGCCGCGCAAAGGACGGAAGTGAAGCAACCGCTTCCGCAGAGGCAGCATCGGCTCCCTCACCATCTCCCCGCATCACGGTAGGCCAGCGCAGCAGTTTCCTGGACTTTGTTCCCGGCAGCAAGGTCATTTTCGAAGACCGATTCGAGAAAGATGCCCTGATGGACTTCCCCGCCAACTGGAACACTACCGGCACCGGCAGGGTCATCACGGTAGATGGGTTCCCGGGCCACTGGTTCGAGATCTCCCATAATTCTGTAGTAAACCCCGTATTGAAAGGCCCCCTCCCGGAAAACTGTACCATCGAGTTCGACCTCATCCTGCTCGATGAAGGGGAGAAGCGGGCACCTTTTATCGATTTCGGCCTCACCCCGGTGAAAGACATCCTCCGGGAAGACCTCTACTACAAGGATAAATTCTATACCACCATCCGCCGCTATAACGAGAAGCATGGTAAAGAGGTGGAATATGGCCTCAAGGATGCCGTTGGCAACAAAAACGACTTCCCCATCGGTAATTATGTCAATAAGGTGCTTCGCGTAAGTATGGCCATCAATAAAACACGCGTACGGGTGTACCTGGATCAGACCAAGATCGTAGACCTCCCCCGGGCACTCACAGACCCTATGCGGAATAACTTTTTCCTCAATAACGGTTATGTTATACCCGCCTCAGAATTACCCATGATCGTTGGTAATTTCCGCATCGCTTCCGGCAGTACCGATGCAAGGAGCCTGCTCATCAAACAATTGATGGAAGATGGTAAAACCACCACCACCGATATCCTTTTCGATGTTAACAGTGAAACCATCAAACCGGCATCATATGATGTGATCAAACAGTTTGGCGACGCCCTGGTATCCAATCCCGCACTGAAAATAAAGATCATCGGGCATACAGACAGTGATGGGGGAGATGCAGAGAACCTGAGTCTCTCACAAAAACGTGCTGCGGCGGTGAAGATGTATATCACGGAGAACTATGCGGTAGCGGGCTCGCGGATCCAGACCGATGGGAAAGGAGAGTCCCAACCCGTTGCGGGTAATACCTCTGCAGATGGTAAAGCAAAGAACAGGCGGGTGGAGTTCGTGAAACTCTGACCCATGCATATAAAATAACAAAGGCTGCGCACCTCAGATGCACAGCCTTTGTTGTTTTGTTTATCCCGTTATTTCACAGACAATGCTGCTCCTTCAAAAACGATCCCATCCCAGCCATTGGCCATGAACTGCCGGATGTTCTGATGATCGGCAGCATCGGGTGTTTGCAATACGGATTGATAATGTTCCGCAAAAAGCAACAATGTATCTTCCTTGCTGAGGTTGTTCAGCTGCGCGAAAGCAAACACCTTGGCGCTCCCCTGGTTCTGGGTGGCTTCATTCACAGCAGTTCCGTTTTTAAAAGCAGTGGGCTGATGCTGGTAATGTGTTTCTATGAATTCGATCACCGCTTTGAAGGTGAGGGTATTGGATTTTAATTGTTCGAGCAATGTGCTGATTTGTTCTTTCATGCCGGAGTTCGTTTGTTTGTATTACGCCCCAAAATAGAACTTTTAATCATTGAAATTCAGTCAGCCTGCCACGTTAATTTATAGAAGTGAGCCATTTTCACAATGGCTCACCTGACATAATTTACGCAATGGTTACTTTTCCCCCTGCGTTTCAATATAATAATCCATCGCGGCTTTCATGAACTGCGCCAGCTCCATGCTGGGCATGCCATCTACCGGCGTATAGCGGTTATCCTGCACATAAAGCTCTCCCAGCTTCCGGAAGTATTCCAGCTTACCCATTTCTATTTTACCACCGCTCAGTTGTAAGATGATCTTAAACCGTCGTGCAATGCATTCCTGAACAGGAGCGCTCTTAGGGTCGGTATTCATCATGACGGTGAGCCTGGCGTTGATGTTGTTAAGCTCTGCATGCAGGGCGCGCATCTCATCTTTGCTGAAGCTGCGCAGGGTTTCTTCTGCGGAAAGGATGGTGTCTTTGCCCCATTTGGCCATGGCCTCGGCACGGTAGGCTTCCATCTTATCGTTAGGGATGCCTTCGTATAAATCTTCTACCTGTAACATAGTGTTGTTTTTGAGTGTTACCAATGTTTTGTCAATGGTACCAACCAATGTGTCTATCCGCTCCCTTTTCGCCAATAGCGCTTTCCTGTGCCCTTCCAGTGCCTGTTCGAGATCAAATGCAGGATCTTCGAGGATGGCAAGGATGTCTTTCAGCGGAAAGTCAAGCTCCCTGTAAAACAGGATCTGCTGCAGCCGCAACAGCTCCTTATCGCCATACAGCCTGTACCTGGCCTCGGTACGGACGGATGGTTTCAGCAATCCCAGTTCGTCGTACAGATGTAAGGTGCGCACGCTTACACCCGCTAATTTGGACAGCTTCTTTACAGAGTAATTGTTCATCGTTTGGATTTATACCGTTCTCAGCAAATGTAGGGTATGACGTAAGGTAAGAGTCAAGCCTTTCTGCAGATTTTTTTAAGAAATGAGAAAATTCAGCCTGCGCAGATACCCTGCGCATATCGTTGCTACTTTTACACCATGTTACGGTAGCAACAATGCAAATCATTCAAAATCAATACTGATAATCGATACTGATGAAAGATGGGGGTATTCCTTTTTTACCTATTTTGCGATGTATTTTTTTTGTTTGTCTATAGCCAACTTTTCAAATAGCATCCCTTGCAACTAACAGAAGACCAGATACTTTCCCTTGCACCCGACGAATCTTCCCGGAAATCGGGTAAAGACCTCGCCAATCCTGCCAAATGGGTCAGCAAAGGTATCAACGAACTAGCCCTTTGGGGCGAATGCCAGGGCAGTGGCAGCAAACCCTACCAGACGCAGGTAGATGTTGCCAGCATCGCTTTCAAATGCTCTTGCCCCAGCCGTAAATTCCCCTGCAAGCATGGTATCGGACTCATGCTCCTGCATGCCCGGCATACCGCTTCTTTCACGGATAACTCCGCCCCCGCATGGGTGGCCGACTGGATCGATAAACGCTCCAAACGGGAAGAAAAGAAAGCAGAAACCGCCGCTAAACCTGTCGATGAAGCAGCACAGGCTAAAAGGAAAGAAGCACGCGAACAGAATGTGGAAGACGGCATGGAGGAACTGCTCCGCTGGATGAAAGACATCGTTCGCAACGGCATCCTCAACATCCCCGAAAAAGACCCCGCTTTCTTCGCGGATATGGCCCGCAGGATGATTGATGCCAAGTCACCCGGACTCGCCGGCATGGTCCGCACCCTCGGTTCTTTAAACTTCTACCGCGAAGGATGGCAAAGTCAGTTTATGGACCAGCTCTCCCGCATCTACCTTGTCATTGCAGGATTCAGGAACCGGGAAGGATTACCCGCCCCGTTGCTGGAAGATGTCCGCAGCTGGACCGGTTTCACACAAAGCGTGGAAGAGCTGAAAGCACAACCCGGCATCTCCGACACCTGGATCGTACTGGGAAAACAAACCATAGAGGAAGATAGTCTGCTCACGGAAAGAAACTGGTTGTATGGAACACAGTCCAAACGTTATGCGCTGGTATTACAGTTCAGCGTTCGCGGGCAGGGACTGGCCTTTTCCATCAGCCCCGGTATGCACATAGAGGCTTCGCTGGTTTATTACCCATCAGCACAACCCCTCCGTGCTATTATCCGCGAACAGCAGTCTACGCGCGCTCAGGGCAATTACACACCCTGCAGCGGCTGGCAGGAAGTTGCGGAAGCCTCGGCCGCCATTTACAGGGAACTACCCTTTGATGCGGAGCGCCCGTTTATCGTACAGCAGGTGAAGCCCGTTCAGCAGGATGGCCAGTGGTGGCTTTGTGATCAGGATAGTCACATCGTCCGTATTAAGAATAATTTCAAACAGCTCTATACTTTACTCTCCATCAGCGGCGGGCAGCCGCTGGATATGGCCGTACTGGGCAGGGAGCATATGTACGAGCCGCTGGGCGTTTGGTGCGGCGGACAATACTTTCACCTTTCAAACTAACCCCATGCCTTCCTGGAATAATATCATACAAACCGCCCAGCTGGGAACGGAAAAGCGACAGCTGAAACCGGCTGATCTGGCACCTGAACTGCAGGAGTCCGTTTCCATCACGCAAAGCAATCCCTCCATCGACCGTGAGGAGCAATTCCTCCAGTCGGCTGCACTGGCTTTTAATTTCCGGCAGAGCGGGGTTTTACCTGCCACGCATGCTGCAGCAATACTCACTCCTGCACCGCAGGAAGATAGCGCCTACTGCTGCCCCATCGCACATCAGGCGCTGAAAGATATCCTGCTGTATGAAAGCACCGGGCTGCTATCCCTCTGGCTGAAGCTGTGTGCGGAAAAGCAACAGATTGCCCGGCCGGAAGTATTGCCCGTATTGCTCAATGCCGCCATGCATCATAAAGCCCTGCGCCCAGCTATAGACGCATGCCTCGGGCATCGCGGAAAGTGGCTGGCGCGGTTTAATGAAGACTGGCAGTTTACCTCCGGACTCACAGATGATGAACTGTGGGAAACCGGCTCACCGCAGCAGCGAAAACAGGCATTGGTGAGAACGGGCCAGTCCGATCCCGAAAAGGCCGTGGCATGGCTGAAAGATACCTGGCCTAAGGAGAACGCCGCCACACGTACGGAACTCCTGAAAGACCTGCCCGCCGCATTCTTCGAAACCAACCTCCCCTGGCTGGAAAGCCTCCTGCAGGAAAAAAGCCAGAAGGTGAAAGAGGAAGCATTGAAGCTGCTGAAGAGCATCCCTTCGTCATCGGTAGTGCAACTGTACTGGAACACCCTCCGGAATTGTGTAAGCATCGTTACGGAGAAAACCATGTTGGGCCTCTCGTCGAAGAAAGTATTGCAGATCCGGGAGCCGGATGCTGTCGATGAACAGATCTTCAAAACCGGTATTGAAAGAAGTACCAATGTAGATAAGAACTATCTCTCGGCAGACGGGATGGTGATGTACCAGCTGGCAGAATATATTCCCCCGCATTTTTGGGAAGCGCACTTAAAAGAAGAGCCTGCCGTAATATTCGATCTCTTCGGGAAAGATAAAACAGGCGAGAAACTGCTCAGTGCCATGGGCATGGCTGCTTACCGCTTCGGGAACGAAGATTGGGCACCGCTTTTCACGAAAGACGATAAAAGATATTTTCACGACATCCTGCCGCTATTGCCGCACGACCTGCGCGAAAGGTACATGGTGAAGTTCTTCGACATCATGCCCGACGGTATCATCCGCTTCCTCACAGAACACCAGCAGGAAGCGTGGGGTATGGATATTACACGGTCGTTCATGAAGTATGTGGCCAACAATCATTACCACTACAACCGCGGCTTCTACAATAAATTCATCCATCTGCTGCCTTTAAAAATTGCCGGTGAACTCGATTCGTTTTCTCCGGACGATGATTACAGCAAACGCGGATGGACGGAAATGGGGGGGCACATCCTCCAGCTGCTTTCCCTCAAAGGACAAACCATTCAGGCATTCCAATCCATAAACCACTCTTAATACCCAACTTATGTCAGCGATTTTACGCAGCCATGCAGAACAGCTCTTTGCACAGGAACTGGAAGAACTGCAGAAACAGGACGGCGGCAAGCGCCCCGCCAACTGGAAGTTAACGCCGCAAGCCGTTGTTACCTACCTGATAGGCGGCACACTCAAAAACGGATTTGAGATCACACCCAAATATATCGGCAGCCGCCGCCTCATGGAAATTGCAGTGGCCACCCTTACTACCGACCGTGCCCTCTTGCTCTATGGCCTGCCAGGCACCGCCAAAAGCTGGGTGAGCGAGCACCTGTCTGCCGCCATAAGCGGAAACAGCACCATGATCATCCAGGGTACCGCAGGTACCAGCGAAGAATCCATCCGCTATGGCTGGAACTATGCCCGCCTGCTGTCTGAAGGTCCCAGTGAAAGAGCGCTCGTGGAAACACCCGTGATGCGTGCCATGAAAGAAGGACAGATCGTGCGGATCGAAGAGCTGACGCGCATCGGTGCCGATGTGCAGGATACCCTCATCACCATCCTCTCTGAAAAAACACTCCCCGTTCCGGAACTGAATACCGAAGTACAGGCCGTGAAAGGTTTCAATGTAATTGCTACGGCCAATAACCGCGATAAAGGCGTGAACGACCTCTCCAGTGCATTGAAGCGCCGATTCAATACCGTTATCCTTCCGGTTCCGGATAGTATGGACGAAGAGATCGATATCGTGAAGCGCCGCGTAGAAAGCTATGGTAAAGTGATGGAGCTGCCTGCCGAGAAGCCCGCCATCGAAGAGATCCGCCGCATCGTTACCATCTTCCGCGAGCTGCGCTCTGGCGTAACCCTCGATGGTAAAACAAAGATCAAAGCACCATCCGGTACACTCAGTACTGCAGAAGCTATCTCTGTAGTGAACAACGGTCTTGCCATGGCAGGGTACTTTGGCGACGGACAGCTCAAAGCCGCAGATCTTGCCGCAGGCATCCTCGGTGCAGTGGTCAAAGATCCCGTGCAGGATAAACTCGTTTGGCAGGAGTACCTGGAAACCGTGGTGAAGCCCCGGAGCGAATGGAAAGATATTTACAGGGCCTGCAGAGACCTGGTTTAAAACATTGCCTTTATGTCGATACACATTTTAGGCATACGCCACCACGGCCCGGGATCGGCGAGGAGCGTGAAAGCATTCCTCGAAAAGCTGAAGCCCGATATCGTACTGGTGGAAGGTCCGCCGGAAGCGGATGCCATCCTGCAATGGGCGAACCATGCGGAACTGAAGCCTCCTGTAGCCATACTGGCTTATCAGGCAGATGATATTAAGAAATCAGTGTTCTACCCCTTCGCAGAATTTTCTCCCGAATGGCAGGCCATACAATATGCAAAGCAGCACAACATCCCCGTGCGGTTTATGGACCTCCCGCTGTCGCATCACTTCGCCATAGAAAACGAAGCGGCAGAAAAAGAAGCGGGAGCAGAAGCCTCTGCCGCGCCCATAGGAAATGCGGTGGTAGAAGAAGTGGAAGTGACGGAAAGGAAGATACACCCCATGGATGAAATGGCCATGGCCGCCGGCTTCGGCCACAGCGATAAGTGGTGGGAGCATATGTTCGAGCACCGCCTCGATAACGATGGCGTGTTCACCGCTATCGGTGAAGCCATGAAAGCCTGCCGGGAAGATTCCCCTTCGCTGCACGACCGCGAAGAGCAGCTCCGCGAAGCCTACATGCGGAAAGTGATCCGCCAGGCAGAGCGGGAAATGTATACCGAAATAGCCGTGATATGCGGCGCATGGCATGCCCCCGCACTGATGGATATGCCGCCGCAGAAGGGTGATAACGAGCTGCTGAAAGGGCTCCCCAAAGTAAAGGTGGAATGTACCTGGGCACCCTGGAGCTACGACCGCCTCAGCTACCGCAGCGGCTACGGCGCGGGTATTCAATCGCCCGGATGGTATGAACATGTATGGCATCATCCCAACGACGATGGCTCCCGATGGATGGCCAATGTGGCCCGGCTCTTCCGGGAGAACAACATGGATACTTCCGTGGCCCACATCATTGAAGCCGTCCGCCTTGCCGAATCACTTGCCGCCCTTCGGGGATTACCCAAAGCAGGACTCGAAGAACTAAATGAAGCCACCATCAGCGTACTCTGCACCGGCGAAAGCGTCATGATGCAGCTCATCGCCAGTAAACTGATCGTGGGCATCCAAATGGGGCAGGTACCTTCCGAAATTCCGAAACCACCACTGCAGGTAGATATCGAGAAGTTTCAGAAGAAGCTCCGTATGCCGGCTTCCGCCGAATGGAAAGATTACCTGCTCGACCTCCGCAAGGAGAACGATCTCGAACGCAGCGTTTTCCTGCACCGCCTGCTGCTCCTGCAGCTGGAATGGGGCACGCGCAGCGCCGTAGGAGGCAGGGGCACCTTCAAAGAACAATGGCGCCTCCAGTGGGATCCCTCGTTTACCATCGAAGTGATCGAGAAGGGTGTATGGGGTAACACCGTTGCCGAAGCCGCCGCTAACTTTGTGGTAGACGCGGCCGTAAAATCAGGTTCCCTGAAAACAGTGAGCCAGTTGTTGTCAGACACGATCCCCGCTGAGTTGCCCCTTGCCGTGGAAAAACTCATCCACCTGCTCAATAACCTGTCTGCCGCCAGCAGCGATGTGATGCAGCTCATGGAAGTGATACCCCCACTGGTGAACGTGAGCCGCTACGGCAACGTCCGGAATACAGACAGTGCCATGGTAACAGGCATTGCCACCGGTATGATCACCCGCATATGTATCAGTTTGCCCAATGCCTGTAACGCCGTGGCGGATGATGCCGCTCAGCAGCTGCTGGAATTGTTGTACCGGATGAATGATGCGGTGAACCTCCTGCAGCATCCCGATTCCACTGCCGAATGGCAGGAGATGCTGCATACGGTGGCTAACGGTGGACAAACCGCGCCCGTTATTGCAGGTTACAGTACCCGCCTGCTGGCCGATTACCAGCTGCTGACAGGGGATAGTCTGGTGAAAGCCTTTAACTTCTCTATGTCGCAGGCAACGGAGCCGGCCATTGCAGCCGCCTGGCTGGAAGGTTTCCTCAAAGGCAGCGGTACATTGTTACTGCTCGATCATCAGCTTTGGAACGTAGTGAACGGATGGGTGGCCACGCTCGACGAATCTACCTTCACACAGGTATTGCCCTTGCTGCGGAGAACATTCGCACACTTTACCCATTCCGAAAGGAGGAAGCTGGGAGAGAAAGTAAAACAGGGAGATGGCGGAACTGTTTCCGCTCCATCCATTCAGGAACACGCATTCGATTCGCACCGCGGGGCACAAAGCCTGCCGGTGGTAATGAACTTATTGGGATACGCATGAACAACGAATTCAACATCCGCAAATGGCGCCTGATCCTTGGCGGCGGGGAAAACGACGGTACGGGCACTTCGCTCGAAGGTAAGGAGCTGCAAATGGACCGCACACTGGAAGCCCTCTATGACAGTGAGCGCAGCGGCGGCCTCGGCCCTTCATCACCAAATGTAAGCCGCTGGCTGGGCGATATACGCACCTTCTTCCCGAACTCCGTAGTACAGGTGATGCAGCAGGACGCACTGAAGCGCCTCAACCTCACCCAGATGCTCTTCGAAAAGGAAATGCTGGAAAACGTTACGCCCGACGTTCACCTCGTAGCCACCCTCATGACCCTCAGCCGCGTGATCCCCGACAAAACGAAGGATACCGCCCGCCAGGTTGTCCGTAAAGTGGTGGATGAACTGATGCGCAAACTGGCGAATCCCATGCAGCAGGCCGTTACCGGCAGCCTCAACCGCAGTGTGCGCAACTTCCGCCCACGGCACAATGAGATCAACTGGGACATGACCATCCGTAAGAACCTCCGGCACTACCAGCCCGATTACAATACCATTATCCCCGAAGTGAAAGTGGGCTACGGGCGCAGAAGGAATTCCCTCAAGGATGTGGTGCTTTGTATCGATCAGAGCGGCTCCATGGGCACCTCGGTTGTTTACTCGGGTATATTCGGCTCGGTAATGGCTTCCATCCCAGCTATTAAGACGAAAATGGTCGTTTTCGATACCGCGGTGGCCGACCTGACCGAAGAGCTTACCGACCCCGTAGAACTCCTCTTTGGGGTGCAGCTGGGCGGTGGTACCGATATCAATGCCGCACTCACCTATTGCCGGCAGATCATTACCCGCCCCATGGATACCGTGCTGGTACTCATTACGGACCTCTACGAGGGTGGTAACGAAGCCGAAATGCGTAAAAGGGCAGTGGAACTCACTGCCGCAGGAGTACAGGTAGTGGTGCTGCTGGCGCTGAACGACGATGGCGCCCCTTCCTACGATCACGACAATGCACAGTTCTTATCCAACCTTGGCATTCCCGTTTTTGCCTGCAGCCCCGATAAGTTCCCCGACCTCATGGCTGCCGCTCTCAGCAAGCAGGACATCGCCGCCTGGGCCGCCCGGGAAGAACTAACCCTCAAAAAATAACCTATGTAATTAGATTCTCATATTGTTGTTTATTGTCATAACGCATTGGTTATTGGGGATTTACATAAATTTGTGCCCAAATCGCAAGCAAATGACTTTACCAGCAGTTAATCTCCGAAGCGCCCTGCTCGTTGCAGCAGTAGCCCTGTTAACCTCCTGCGCCGCATCTAAGAAATCAGGCGGTACGCATGCTTACATGAAGAAACAATACCAAGAGCTGAAAGGTGCTCTGAACGAAGCAGAGGTATCCATCATTCAGGACAGTGTGAAGGTTATTTTCCCCCACCATGTGCTTTTCGCTACAGGGTCCGACCAGTTGAAGGATGAAGTACGCCCCACCTTCGGGCGCTTTGCCGGCGTATTGAACAAGTACGACAAAACCAAGATCCTCATTACCGGGTATACCGATAATACCGGCGCCGATCAGTTCAATAACGATCTGTCCGAAAAGCGGGCTAAAAGCGGTAAGCAGTTACTCGTGGAAAACAGTGTACCGGATGGCCGCATCTTTACCTGGGGCCTCGGCGCCCGCCATCCCATCGCAACAAATGATACCGACGAAGGAAAGGCCCGTAACAGGCGCGTGGAGTTCGTGATCCTGTACGATGTGAAGAACGATCAGTAAATAACCAAATGGTAATAAAACAAAAAAGCAGTCTGTTACGACTGCTTTTTTTTATGTGATCTGGATATTGTATTTCGCCAGTAAACCCAGTACCCCGGGTAGCGTAAACTTCGCTTTCTTGATCTTATTCCTATCCGGGTCAATGAGGTAATGCTCTGCCGTCCTGAAGTCGGCCTGCTCCAGTACGGTGTTGCCGAATGTGGTGTTCAGCAGGTCGCAGTGTGTAAAGAAGGAGGCCGTAAGATCTGCATTCGTGAAATCTGCTTCGCGAATCTGACAGTGAGAGAATACTGTTTTCTTAATCTTCAGGCCAAAGAAGGAAGTATTGTTCAGCGAGCAACGCTCAAAGGTAAAGGAGAGGTTGAAGGAGTTACATTCGTCGAACCGGAGGCCCAGCAATTTACAATCCTGGAACTTCACACCACGGAAAGCAGTGCCTTTAATCGTTGTGAGGCTCATATTACAGCCGGAGAACACGCAGTCGATAAATACTGCGTTGATAAGGCTGCTTCCCGAAAAGTCGCAGTTCTGAAAAGTACATTGCTCATATTCCACGGCAGGCAGCGGAGTGCTGCTAAAGTCTTGCCGGTCAAACGTCCGGTCGGTGTAATAATCCTGTTCCATACCGCTGAAAATTACTCTATTTCTGCCGCATGATGTACGCTTCCGTCTTTCAATTTTTCAAATATTCCCGGTGCCGGCCGTATACCAAGTTGCTGCCTGAATGTGGCGAGGTCGAACCCTTCCTTTTCATTCGCCAGCTGTAAGGCGGTTTTCGCAGCTTGCAGGGCAGCTTCATTTTGCCAGTGTACGATCGTCACAAATTCTGTTTCTCCACTACCGAGTTCACGACAATAAACTGCATTGTCAACAAAGCCCGGTAAGGTCCTGAGTAAATCCCCGTTAATTTTCATGCGTTCGAGAAAAGCTGCTTTCGAAGCAGCGGGAACAATGAGCTGGTTCAGATGCTCGATGCTTTTTGTTTTGTTCGTAACTCCGGAGACCAATGCGGTATCGGCAGGCAATTGTCCCAGTGCCTGCAGGAAACCCAGCCGGTCGTTCTGCAGCTGGCCCTTCACCACCTTCCCGTCTTTCAACGTATAAATGGCCATGGCATCGTTGGTGATGGTGGCACCCGTGGCGGGTATATGCGTATAAGCTGCTTTCTGCGTGCCTTTCCATTTCCATTTTACCACTACCATATCTCCTTCCGCAATCACTTCCTGCAGCTGCCATTGAATATCAGGAAAGGCCTTAATAAGCGGCGCAATGGGAGCTTCGAACCCTGCAGCGCCTTTTAGTCCGGATGGACCGGTATAGCTGTCAGCAACATACACCGGCAGTTCTTTGAACCGGCGTTGGTTGATCACTTCTTCGAATAGCCTGCGTATGATGAGCTTGTTATGTTGTGCTGTGTGCATGTTGGCGGTGGTAGTTTTTTGATGGATAGTAGATTGAGAATGTTGCGCAGCGGCCTGTCCTGTTTCGAGGAATAAGGAAAGAGCCAGTCCGGTAGCAGGTAATAACTGTTTCATAGCCTTGAATTTTTCACAAAGCTACAGTTGCCGCCAAAGGAGGAATTGTAAAAAATCATTGATTTACCACCGCCGCGTACCGCTGAAGAAAGCACGGGGTGTTTGCCCGGTAAACTGGCGGAAGTCGCGGATGAAGTGGGACTGGTCGAAGTACCCCGCATCATATGCGGCCTGTGTAAGGGAAGTGGCATCGCTATACCGGCGCACCAGGTTACGCAGCCGCACGATAGCGGCATATTGTTTAGGGCTGGCGCCTATAAGTGCACGGAAGCGCTTCTCAAATGCATCCTGGCTGATGTGCAGGCTGCCTGCCAGCTCTTTCATACGCAATTGCCCGTTTTCCTGCCGGATGGCTTCGCTGGCTGACAGTACCAGTTCATCATGACGGGTACCCGTCATCTGCCCGATAAGGAACGCTTCCAGCAGGGCAATTCGTTGGGGATGACTGGCAGCGGTCTGCAACCTTTCCATCAACTGGCGGAGATCCGGGGCAGGGAAGAGGTGATCTGTAGCAATACTCAGCCCGAAGATCTCATGGGCGGGCATACGGGTAAAAGCGGATATGGCTCCCTCCCGGCAAATGGCCAGCAGGTTACCCGTACCTTTTTCGTACCGGAAGCTGCGCGCGCTTTTACGCAGGCCGCCGATCACCGTATCCGGGAGTTCGGAAAACTCCACACCATCGTTCATGAAGATGCGTTCGCGAAAGCGGAAGGAAAGTACCAGCGCCGTATCGGGGATCGTCTGGTTCACGATCTCCGTATCGCTTTCAATCACCAGGTATTCCCGGATGAAAGGAGCGAGAGGGGCAGACGGATGGTATTTCCCGATAGTCATGCCGTAAAAATAACCTTTTGAGGGCAATACCAAAAAGAGCGACCGTCCGGAAGGGGCCGGACGGTCGCTGTGGTCACTGATTTCCGTTTAAGCGAATCAGGTGTTTAAGGGGATATCAAACATGAATACAAGTCCGCCGCCGGGGTTGCGTTCCACATTCAGCGGTTCGTTATAAAGTTTCTCCAGCCGCAGGGCGGTATTGCGTAGCCCAACGCCGGAGCCGTTCATGATCTGGTCGAGTGCGCCATCGAAGCCGGCGCCGTTATCGCTGACGGTAAGGCGCAGTTTGTTCCTGATCTTAGCACAGCGGATGGTAACCGAGCCACCGTCGATACATGGTCCTATGCCATGCTTTACGGCATTTTCCACGATAGGCTGCAATAGCATGGGCGGGATGCGGCAGGCGTGTACGGAATCAGGAGCGTCTATCTGTATTTTCAGCCGCGAAGAGAAGCGGTGTTGTTCTATCTGAAGGTAATCCTGTAGGAAGTTGAGTTCTTTGCCGAGCGGTACGAGATCAGACCGGGTAGCATCCAGCGCATACCGGAAGGTGTCTGCCAGTTGGGCGATCAGTTCGCGGGCGCTTTCCTGCTCAGCGGGGATGCTGGCATTTACATGATTCAGTGCGTTGAACAGGAAGTGGGGCTGTATCTGTGCCTTCAGGGCACGCAGCTCTGCCTGCAGCGCCTGCTCCCGCAGCTCCGCCACTTCCGCACCCGGTTGGGGGGCAGGAGGTGATTGGGGCGATTGCACCGGTACCAGCAGCAACACGGCAGAAATGATCACAGCGGCCATAGCCAGTAATGCAGCCGGCCCGTCGGGCGCACCGGTATGGTATACTGTAAATGCGAGCATGCACAGCGAGGCTGTCAGCAGCCCGGCTATCAGCATTTGTAAGAGAAAAGGGGCTTTCTTTTCCACAAGCAACATGGTCATGAAGTTTCCTCAAAACTAGGGACCAGGGCATATGGATTTTACCGATGAATTACTCGAAATAGGAACTGAGTAAAAGTACTTAGCTAGCTGGCCAGCCCCAGTTCCATCGCCTTGCGGACGAGTGCTGCCGTGTTTTTCACATCCAGCTTCTGCATGAGGTTGTAACGGTGGTTTTCGATGGTGCGCACGCTGAGGGAGAGCTTTTCCGCGATCTCCTGGTTGCTCAGCCCCTGGGCTATCAGCCCCAGGATCTCTTTTTCGCGCTTGGTAAGGGTAGGGGCATACCGGCTGGGCTTGCGCTGGAAGATCTGCTGGAACATCTGGTCTTTCAGCTCCCCATGCACATATTGTTCGCCTGAGCGCACGGTGTCTATGGCTTCCCGGATCTCCCGGCTGCCTGCGGTTTTGAGTAAATACCCTGCTGCCCCGTTCTGGAAGGCGGTACGGATGGTATGCTTGTCTTCCACATTAGTGAAAATTATCACCCGTGTATCCGGATGATCGGCAGATACACGCCGGCAAAGAGCCAGCCCATCCTGCCCGGGAAGCTGAATATCAAGGAATAAGACTTCGGGGGCCCGCACCGAAAGCCCGTCCAGCAGCTCGTCGCCATTCTGGTACGCGCCAATAACGGATACATCGGGGAAACCCTGCAGGATCATCTGTAAACCGTTAAGAATGGCCGGGTGATCGTCTACCAGGGCAATGGTCAGGCTGTTCATGTAAATTGATTAGATGCGTAATATTAACGAATCGCCGGGAGATATGAAAACATTACAGTCTGGTACGGCTTTTGAATTATCAATAGTAATGCCGGCGTATATGTTAAACCTGCTTTAACACTTAAACCAGGGCCAACCGCGGCAGTCTAATACTTAAGACTAAAAACAGCATGTATGAAAAGGGTAATGATTCTGTTAGCTGTGATGACCGCTTTTACAGCTATAACTCCGTCCTCCGCCTCGGCGCAGGTGCGTGTGAGTGTCAATATCGGCATTCAGCCCGCCTGGGGCCCCGTGGGGTACGACTACGCGGAATATTATTTCCTCCCCGATATCGATATGTACTATTACATCCCGACACAGATGTATATCTACTTCCATCGCGGTCGCTGGATACAAACCCATTCCTTACCGGACTACTGCCGCCACTACGATTTCTACAGGGGATATAAGGTTGTGATCAACGAGCGCGACCCATGGCGCTACCACGACCGCTACCGGGTTCAATACCGCCCCTACCGTAACAACTACAGCCAGATCGTACTGCGCGACAACGACCGCTGGAGGAGCCATCACCGCGACTGGAACAACAGCCGTCCGAATAACGACCGCCGTGAATGGAACAACAACAGTCGCCCGAATAACGACCGCCGCGAATGGAACAACGACCGTAACAACAACCGCAACAACGACCGCCGCGAATGGGACAATACCCCCAACCGTGGTAACGACCGCCGGGAATGGAATAACAACAACAACCGCAGCAACGACCGGGGTAGCCGTGAAAACACCGTAAACCGTGGTAATGAAAGAAGAGAAGGGAATGGTAATGTCAACCGTGGCAACGAACGCCGCGAATGGAAAGGAAACAACGGTAACAACGGAAACCGTGGCAATAACGATCAGAGAGGTGGCAGAGGTAATAACACCAGCCGGGGCAACGGAAACGATAATAACAGGGGAAACAGGAACTAAGCCTGTAATGTGTGATAGGAAACCGCCGGAAACGGCGGTTTTTTTATTAATAGCAAAAGGGCCGTCTCAAACTAATGAGACGGCCCTTTCCTGTATAAAGCGGATGTTTATTACTTAGCAATAATCACCGGCCGCATTTGTTTGTGCTTGCCTGATTTCACTGTAACGAAGTATAATCCGGAATGCAGTTTTGCCGCGGGCACATATTCATTGCCCTGCTCTGCCGTCAGTATTTTGCGGTACAGTACCCGGCCAAACAGGTCGGTAACGGTCAGTTCCATTTCATTACCCGCGGGGATCACGTATTTCACCCGGAAGCCTTCCTGTGCAGGGTTGGGATATATCCACAGCGTTTCGCGGCTGGCTGCCACCAGGATGGTGAATTGGGCAGTACATCCCGTACCATTATCCGTAACACGCACGGTGTAAGTACCGGGTGCGCGCTGGTAGAGGTCTTCCGTAGTGGATTTGTCGGACCACAGGTATTGGTAACTGCCGGTGCCGCCGTGAACGGAGATGTTGATGTTGCCATCTTCATCCGCTGCCCCTATGATCTGCAGGGTATTGAGAGAACCTCCCAGCACTACATTCTGCGTATTGGTGAAGCCGCCATCTCCCGTAACACGGATCGCATAGGTACCCGGCGCGAGGTTACGGAACTCCGGCGTGTGAAGGCCTGCAGGGTTCTCCTGATCGTTGATGAAATAACTGAAGCTGGCAGGTGTGCCTTCGCTGAGGGTGGCCTGTATCCTGCCATTGGCACCGCATGCCGCATCCGTAACGGTATAGCTCACCATAGGGTTCGGTGCGCGGGATATCCGGAATGTCTGCCTCCGCACACAACCCGATCCGTTGTCGGTCACATCTACCCAGTAATCTCCGGAAGCCAGTCCCGTCACATCCTGTGTGGTGGCGTTGTTAGACCAGAGGTAACTGAAGGGGCCTGTTCCGCCGGCCACCGTTACATCGATACTGCCCTGCTGCTGGTTGATCTGGGAGGTAATGGCTACATCACTCATCCAGCCATTCACGAATATGACCATGTTTTTCACGTACCCGTTGGCACCCGTGATGCGGATGTCGTACATATCGGGGGCAAGGTTGCGGTAGATGCGCTCACCAATACCGGAAGGGTTGGGGATACCATTGAGGTAGAATTGGTAAGGCGCCGCACTAACACCGGTCATGTTAACCGTGATGGTGCCGTTGGCGTCGCAGTCGGCATCGGTTTCAACGGTGGTTACATCCGGACCGGTGCGGGTGATCGATAAATTAATCGCGATCACGCATTTGGAATCAAAATCCGTCACTTCAAGGTGGTAGTTGCCGGAAGGCTGGCCCTGGAGGTCCTGCTGGCGGGAACCGTTAGACCAGAGGTAACGGTAATCACCACTGCCGCCGGTCATGGTGATGTCGATATCACCATTGTGATGGTTTATAACGTTCTGGATATTCATTGTGTTCAGGGAACCGCCTACGGTTACATCCTGAGAGAAATCCAGTCCGCCATCGCCCGTAACACGCATGGTGTAAGTACCGGGGTTCAGCTGGTTGAAGATATTGTTATCTGCCCCACGGGGATTGATAGCGCCGTTCATAAAATACCGGAAGTTGCCGGAGCCTGCTGCTACGTTCACCGTGATCATCCCGTTAGGGAAGCACGATGCATCTCTCACCTGGAACGTTACCTGTGCGGCACGGGTTACGTTGGCAGTGCGGGTAGCAGTACAACCTGTAGTGGCATCGGTAACAGTTACGGAATAAGCACCGGAAGCTACATTTGCCAGGTCTTCCACCGTTGCGTTGTTAGACCACAGGTAGGTATAGTTGCCACTGCCTCCGGTTACGGTGAGGTTGATGTTCCCCGCCGCATTATCTACCTGGAAGGCCAGCTGCAGGCCGGTTCCGCCAGCAAGTACAATGGTTTCCACATATACAAATCCGCCATCGCCTTCAATCCGCAGATCGTACGAGCCGGCAGTGAGGTTAGCAAAAACCGGACTGGCCTGGAATGCCCCGCCGGCCAGTGAGTAACGGTAGTTACCCGAGGTGGAAGTGATGCTTTTTACTTCGATACGCCCGTTGTTACCACAGGTGGCAGGTTGCGATTCTATCTGCACATCGGCTACCGGCGTACCACTCAGGTAAATATCATCGAGCTGAACATGCGTACCCAGTGTGGGCAGGCGTTCAGACAATAAGCCCATCCACGCGATCTTACTCGCATCTATAGGAGAGTTTCTCAGCAGGTCTGCAATGGGAATGCGTACGTTCTGATAATTACCGGTATAGGAGGTGAGGTAGCCGTCTGCTTTAAGTTTCAGCGATTGCGTGCTTTCACCGAAGCGGTCTTTGAAATAGATCTGCAGGTCAAAATCTGTGCGGCCACCACCGTTGGGGACCAGTACCGAGAAGTTGAGGTAACGCTTCTGCCGCACATCAATCATCCGCGCATCCCTGAACTCCGCAAAATCCCATGTCACATAAGCATATGGCTCCGGACCGGGCTGCAGATGTGCACGCATACTGATGGGACCTTTGTTGCCGCCTGTTTGTGCTACAAAGATGCTTGACTCCGGGTTGCTGGATGCTTCCGCTACCCCTTCGTTCTTCGTATCTCCATCCCACAGCACATCCGAGCTGGCGCGGCTCCACACATAATATTTGGCGGATGCCTCGGCAGCATTGCTCTTCTGGTCGGTGGCCGTGATCCGGAACGTATGGTTGCCGGAAGCAGCTGCCGGCGGCAGTGTAAAGGTGGTTGTGTAACGGCCGTTGGTAAGGATGAGTGCATGCTTGTTAGCGCCGCCTACGGATGAAAGATCCACTGTAACGGTTGCCAGATCATTATTCGGATCGGTAGCGAGCACACTGAGCGTGATGGGTGTTAACCCATCAGCAAAGCCTTCGGCGGGTGTGATGCGCACATCGCTCAGCACGGGTTGGGAAATGGGGTTGTCGTGCGGGATGGCACGAACATCATCGATCCATACTTCAAAACCATCCTGTGCGGTATTCACCTGGAAGTTGAGCTGCCACAGCGCGGAAAGGTCGAACCCGGTGCCCACGAACAGATCATCGAACGGTATCTTCACTTTCGTGTAGCGGGTGGGGTGGAAGGAAGAAATGTAACCGCTGGCTTTGAGGGGCAATGTGCGGGAGAAGGTCATGTTTGCACTGGCGTCTCTGAGGCTGAAGTCTATGTCTGCATATGCCGGAGCGTTTGAACGAATGTAAAATTCAAGATAGCCGTATTCACGCACATCACGTGCCCCGGCAGCACTGGGGTCAATCCGCCAGGTCATGAGCCCCCAGTTGTTGGGATCGTGTTTAAAGCGGAGGTACAGGCTGGATGGGGCTTCGTTGCCACCATCGGTGCGGCGTTCAATCACCTGTGTACCTGCTGTCTGATCGTTAGGATCAGAGAAGCGTTCACCTTCACCGGTGCGGATCACATCACCATCCCAGATCACGGAAGAAGGTATTTCACGCATCACACGGTACGAAACATCTCCCGAAACACTATGCCCTGCTGCGTCTGCTGCAGAAACGGTCAGCGTTTTCAGGCCGGATGGAGTATTGAGGGGAACAGTGAACTGCAAGGTGTAATTATCTCCGTTGCGCGTCAGTTGTGCGGCGGCATTACCACCTACAGGACTAAGGTTTACCACAGGAGGGCGCATGTCACCATCGGAATCAGTGATGGTAGCCGAAATGGTGAACTGTGCCGTTCCATCGCTATAGCCTTGTGCGGGGTTGATGCGCAGGTTGGTGATATAGGGATATACGGTGAGGTCGGTTTCTGACAGCACAAGGTGGTAAACCGTCATGGGCGGCAGCTTTACCTGGAAGGAGTTGCCGGTGATACCACGGATATCCTGCAGGCGGCGTACCTGCGGGCTGGTCCAGTCTACCGCATATACTTCAGCACTACGGTACTGCCTTGCACCCGAAAAATTGATGGTGGCTATCACAGTATCCCGCACACTGCGGTTGATGGCCATGGTATGCATGCGCTCATCGCCCGTGGCGTTAACGGAAGCATATACGGCGCTGATGGCGCGGTTGTTGGTTTGTGCGCTTACCGCTGTGTTACCATATCTGCCGCCATTGCCATCGTAATTGCAATAGAGGTCGAAACCGCTGCGGATATACCCGATGATGCCTCCCCAGTAAGTAGCGAGATATACATCGTTGGTACCAAAGGCACCCAGTGCATCCGCCTGTGCAATCACACCGGATACGTGGGAAGTACCCCCGTAGCTGTATTCCGTAATGGCCAGTTTGGTTCCGGGATAAAACTGATCGATCATGGCTTTCATTTTCGGCAGGGCCGGAAATATATTGCCGTTAGATGCGTCCGTTACCCAGGAGTTTTCCTGGTAGGTATCGTCCCACAGTCCGCGCGACATGTCCACGCGTGCGCCAATGGAGTTATCGTCGTTTTCATCATCGAACGGACTCATACCCCCGAAATCACGGTTCTGCGCAGGGTACCAGTGCAGGTCGAGCACATCGAGGAGCCTTTTTCCTGCCTGCTGGCTGCGGGCGCGCATATTGGCGAGGTAGTAATGCACAAACAGCTCGTAGTTGCCACGTACCTGGTCCCAGTCGGGTGCGAACTGGAGGTTCTGGTAAGCGGTATACCCCCACAGGGCCGGACCGTACACTTCTGCGGTAGGGTCCATTTCCTTGATGAGTTCGGCCGTTTCGTAAGATTTGTTCATGAGGTAATTGACAGAAACACCGGTATGGCCCCATAACCGCGGATGGGTGTCGAACCAGAGGCATGGCTCGTTATCGAGCGAATAGGCTTTAACGCCCCTGGGGTCGTTAGACCGGCCGTAGTTGGTGATGAGGAAGTTTAGTTCTTCATCTACATACACCACATTATCGTTTACATCGGGTGTAAGAGACAGCTGGCCACCGGGCTTCCTGGCTATTACCTGTGCCCAGCGCGCCGAGGGTGCACTTTCCGCTTCGGTAATGGTGCTGTTTTTGTCTCTCGCCACATACCCGGCCATAGGCAATGTTACAATCCCATAACCGCCCTGTTGCAGGGTGCGGTTCTGAAAGGCGGTGAGTGACGAGCCGGTAACGTCGTACTGATCCGGCGGCACGTCCTGGGTACCGGGTACCCAGTTGTCGCTCTGGTGGAACCAGTCGCGCCCGGCGTTACTGGCATTGTTTTCCCAGTTGTAGTTGGTTAAACGGTTACCACCCAGCCTGCTGGAAAGGGCATAAGGATAGGGGTCGTTGGTACCATACACCAGCGGACTGATCGCTTTCCGGTTAGCCGGGGCGGCATTAATGGTGAACTGGACATTACGGACGGCCTGTGCCGAAACTTCTGCCGTGGTGTACAGCAGCAGCATCGTACAGGCTGCAATTTTGTAGAATGGTTTCATGAGAGATGGTTGAGGTCAAAGTTTCGTTCCGCAGAACGGCAAGGTGCCTGTAGGTATATCCAAAAAAATTTGAATGCAAAATACATTGATTACAGGGGGCAATGCGGCCGCTTCGGCCGGGATGTCGTTATTCATGGCTGAAGCACTCCGCACCGGGAGTGAAACGACGGCCTGTTCCGACGAAGTGGTGCCGGATAGAAGGGGCATTTTACCCATCCCTAAAGCAGGGTTAATGGGTACTTAAAGGATATAAACAGTATACAAACCCAATACTGTATAGGCTCAGGGACCCAAATATACCTGTACGGTATACATCCGGTAAGTATACAGTATCCCCGGAGTACCGTTCCCTTTGCCTCGCCGGAGGTGTTGAAAAGCGGTTTTTAAAGCCGGTAAAAGGGGAGGAAGAAGTTGGGGCAGGCATTGGGGTGTTTTGGCCAGGCAAAGGCAGTAATTAGCCTTAAATGCCTGTTTTTGGAAAGTTGGCGTTGGATGGCAAGCTCCTGATTATCCGGGTATTGAGCGATGGGAGGAAACCCGGCCCGGATCAAGTCCCGGAAATGTTTTTTCTTTATATCCCGGAAATGGAACGCGCTTTGCTGTTACCGGCCGGCAATTTAGGGAATATGACATTATTACAAGTTTCAGATATATCGAAGAAAGACGCGCTTGGTTTTGAGTTGCAGCCGCTGTCTTTCAATGTGTTGAGCGGACAGAAAGTAGCGATCATGGGCGCTTCGGGATCAGGAAAAAGCACCCTGCTGCGCATCATCGCCGGATGGGTACAGCCCGGAGATGGTACCGTGCTGTTTGAAGGTAACAAAGTACTGGGTCCCGATTACCGGCTCATACCCGGCCACCCCGGCATAGCATACCTCTCCCAACATTACGAACTGCGGAATAACTACCGCGTGGAGGAGCTGCTGGCATACGCCAATCAGCTGTCTGACGAAGAGGCCATGCAGCTGTTCGACATCTGCCGCATCAGCCATCTGCTCAAAAGGAAAACCGATCAGCTTTCCGGCGGGGAAAAACAGCGGATCTCTTTAGCTCGACTGCTGGTAACCAAACCTAAGCTCCTGCTGCTCGATGAGCCTTACTCCAACCTCGATCTCATTCATACCCAGATACTCAAAACCGTGATCCGTGACCTTGGTGAAGCCTATGGCATTACCAGTCTGCTCGTTTCTCACGATCCGGATGATGTGCTGCCCTGGGCCGATCACCTGATCATCCTGCGCGACGGGCAACTGGTGCAGCAGGGTATCCCTTCGGAAGTGTACCGTCAGCCTGCGGATGAATATGCTGCAGGACTCCTCGGCGATTATCAGCTCTTCACCCCGGAAAAGGCAAAGGTATTTGCCCTCATGCCGGGCATCGTTATCAACGGGCGCAGTCTCGTTGTAAGGCCCGAACAATTCCGCCTGGTGAATGATGGCAGTGAAGCTATTAAAGGCGTGGTGAAAGAAGTGCTTTTCGGCGGCAGCTATCACGATGTGGTGGTGGAAGTACCCGGCAACCTGCTTACCGTACGCACAACAACACCGCAACACGGGAAGGGCGATGCGGTATTTGTAGCATTATCGTCGAAAGGGATCTGGTTTCTACCTAAGTAAAATTATTCTGCTCCTTTAACTTTCATTTGTACCGTGTACACTGCCGTGGAGGCGGTGAGGAAGAGGATATTCCGCTTTTTACCGCCGAAGCAGGCGTTGGCCGTCCATTTTTCCGGTACTTCTATATGCCCTATCTGCTGCCCCTGCGGGTTGTAGATGAACACACCGTTACCACACAGGTACAGGTTACCCCGCTCATCGAGTGTAATGCCATCACCGCCTTTGGAAGTGAAGAGGATGCGGTTGGCGAGTTTACCATCTTTCTGAATTTCGTAGCGGTAGATCTTATCCCCGCCAATATCCGCCACATAGAGGTACTTACCGTCGGGTGTACCCACAATACCATTGGGCTTCACGATATCATCCGCCACCATCTCCGCAGTTTTTGAACCTGCCGGCAGGCGGTATACTTTCATGCCTTCGATATCGGGCTGCTGGCGCGTCCAGTAGTTGCGCTGGTAGTAAGGGTCAGTGAAATAAACATCTCCGTTGGGATGGATCCAGAGATCGTTGGGACCATTCAGTTTCTTTCCTTCGAAATTATCCAACAGTACTGTATGTCCTCCTTTGGGAGAGAATGACCATAACTGGTTATCGGCATCCGCACATGCAAGGATGTTCCCTTTTTTATCTACATACAATCCGTTTGCACGGCCACTCTGGTCGGTGAAAAGACTAAGCTTCCCCTTTGTGTCGTATTTCCAGATGGTATTGTTGGGCTGATCGGTGAAATAGATATTGCCTTTCCGGTCGGGCGCGGGGCCTTCCGTGAATTTGAATTGTTTGGATACAAGCACAGGCTTTGCACCATCGGCTACAAGCAGAGGCAGGGAATCGGACTGGGCATTGGCAGACAGGGCTGCCAGTAACAAAAAGGCGGCTAGTTTCATGTGGAATCTTATTTCCATCAAGATAGTAAAAATGCCGGAACCCTGTTTATGGCTCCGCCTGTTGTAATTGGCGGATCAGGGAAGCCTTGTCGATAGTACCCGCGTGCCGCCATACTTCCTTACCATTGCGGAAAATGATGAATGTAGGTACACCGGACACGTTGTATTGCGCGGGTGTCCGTTCATTTTTGTCGATATTTATCTTCACTACTTTCGCTATGCCTTTCATATCGTGTGCCACATCCTTGATGGTGGGTTCCATGCTTTTGCAGGGACCGCACCAGTCTGCATAGAAATCAACGAGCACCAGGGGTTCTGTTGCGAGGAGGTCGTTAAATGTATTCATAACTTGTTTTGGTGCATTTAAAAAGTGAGGGAAGCCATGAGCGATTCTTCGTCATAGCTGCCGTTGTATTTATGTCCGTTGATAAAAAAGGACGGTGTTCCGTTCACACCGCTTTTAACACCGCTGACGAAATCTTCATCAACTTTTTCTTCCAGCGCAGGGTCCTGGATATCTTTCCTGAATTGTTCCAGATCAAGCCCCAGTTGTTTCGCGAAAGCGAAGAGGGCTTCGGGTGAGAGGAGGTCCTGGTTCTGGAAGATGGCGTGATGCATTTCCCAGAATTTACCCTGGCGTGCTGCGGCTTCTGCTGCTATGGCGCAGGATTTAGCCATGGGGTGCGCTTCCGAAAGGGGGAAATGCCGGAAGATGAAGCGGAGGGCCGGTCCCATTTGCTCAATAATACTTTCCACTGCAGGAAATGCACGTCCGCAATGCGGGCATTGAAAATCGCCGTATTCCACGAGCGTTACAGACGCTCCTTCCTTTCCCCGCGCATGATCCTGCGGGCCTGGCGGCGGTGTGAGTTTAGCCATATACCGTTTTATTTTTTAGCCTGAATCTTTTCCAAAGCATGGAGAATACCATCTGCCCCTGGATTAACAGCAGGAGGCGATAAAAAGTTCCAGCGGATGATGCCGCTCCCGTCTATTACATACAACGCGCGCTCACATTGCCCTTCCTTATCATCATAGGCACCGTACTGTTTAGCCATGGCGCCTTTTGGTTCAAAGTCGGCCAGCAGCGGGAAGTGCAGATTACGCGATTGCATATATGCCTGATGGCACCACTTACTGTCTACCGATACGCCCAGCAATGCCGCGTTTTGCTTACGGAACAACTGCAGCATTTCATTGTAGAGCGACATCTGGTCTCCACAAACCGGACTCCAGTCTGCAGGGTAAAACGCCAGTATCAGGTTCCGGCCCTGAAAGTCTTGCAGCGAATGCTGCTGGCCGGGTGTGGAGTAAAGAGTGAAATCCGGTGCAGGGGTGCCGATCGTTAACATGCCGCATGATTTTATGACAGGAAATCAGGTTTTACAATATCAGTAAATGTACGATCAAAAAACATACCGCTGGCCGTTACCAACCAATCCCGTAATCTTCCCCATGATTGCTGCTGCCGCCCCAGATAGACTGGTGCAGGCGGTCGAAGAAGATAGCGTTGATGGGACCACTGGTGCGGGCGGCAAAGCTCAATGTATAGCCCATGCCTTCCAGCGCAAGGCGCGTACTGTCCGGCGTATTGGATGCTATTAAGATGCTTCCGGAACGGGGCACCCTGTCTTTCACCGAAGTGCCGCCCAGCGACAGCCACAGTTGGTTACTGTTGATATTGGCAGCTTCCGTAGCCTGTTGCACCGTCATCCCGAATTCCACCACATTGAGGAAAAACTGCAGCAGGTTCTGATCCTGCGTATCGCCACCCTGTACCGCAAAGGAGAGGAAGGGTTTGCCATCTTTCAGTGCCATGGAAGGTGTAAGGGTAACACGGGGCCGCTTACCCGGGGCAATCACATTGAAAGGGTTCATTACTGAATCGAGTACGAAGCTCTGTGCACGCTGGCTCAGGCCCACACCGGTACGCCCTGCTATACATGCCGGGAGCCATCCGCCACTGGGTGTGATGGACACTACCCATCCTTCCGCATCTGCCGCCTCCACACTGGTGGTGCCGCGCCAGAGGCGGTCGTGGTACGCACTGTCGGCCCGCTGCATGGCAATAGCATCATGCTTTGGTACGAAATGGCCGGGCTGCTGCTGCTTTGTGGTATCGGAAAGGGAGGCACGCACATCAAGAAAGCGCTTAAAGGGGTTGCGTTCATTTTGAAAAGGGTAGGGGTCGCCGGGCATTACCTCCGGGGCATTACGCAGGGGGTCAATGGTGGCGGCACGCTGGCGGGCGTAGGCTTTGCTGAGCAGTCCGTGTATGGGAGGCTTCAGCGATCCATACGGGTCGCCGTAATAGAAGTCACGATCTGCAAAGCTGAGGTTCATAGCCTGGTAGAGCGTATGGATGTATTGCGGGGAATTATACCCCATGGCTTTGAGATCGAAGTTTTCGAGGATATTGAGGGCCTGCAGCATCATGGGGCCCTGCGTCCATTCGCGGAGTTTATATACGTCGATGCCTTTGTATTGCACATGTGCCGGCTCTTCCACAAAGGGCTTCCAGCGGGCGAGGTCTTCCATGGTGATAAGGCCTCCCTGTTCGCGTGTGCCACGTACCAGTTCCTGCGCAATGTCTCCTTTGTAGAAGCGGTCGTATGCGGCCATAATAGCTGCCTTGCGCGATTTGCCTGCACGGAGGGCTGCCTGTTCGGCATCCACCATCTTTTGCAGGGTGGCCAGCAGATCGCGCTGTACAAAAATCTCTCCTCCTTCCGGCGCTTCCCTTGCCGCGCCGGGATGGGTGAGGAACACGGCTTTGCTGTAAGGCCATTGTTTGATCCATGACTTGCCGCGCTCAATGCTGTTGGCAGTTTGTGCATCTATGGGATAGCCGGCCGCCATTTCCATGGCGGGCTGCAGCACTTCTTTAAGGCTTTTGGTGCCGTACTCACTCAGCATGTAGCAGATGCCGCCGGGTGTGCCGGGGGTAACGGCTGCTAGCGGACCGTACTCCGGCGGGAAGGCGTACCCTTTTCCTTTATAGAAAGCCGCGGTGGCCCCGGTGGGTGCTACGCCTAATGCATTCAGGGCAATCACCTTCCCGGTTTTGGGATGGTAAATGAGTGCCTGTGTTTCCCCGCCCCAGCTGAGCACGTCCCACATGGTACAGGTAGCGGCGAGCATGGCGCAGGCAGCATCTACCGCGTTACCGCCTTTCTGGAAGATGGCGGCGCCGGCAGTGGCGGCAAGGGGCTTGCCGGTAATGGCCATCCAGTGGCGGCCGTGGAGGGGTGGCTTCTGGGTTTGCTGTGCATTGGCCGTGGAGGCAATCAGCAAAAGCAGGATGAGGAAACGTTGCATAGTAGCTAATTTAATCAATGCGGATGGAAATTAACGAACGGCATTCGTCATTTCCCCCGTTATATTATATCTTTTGTGCATTAATTTCGCGAACCCATGCAACTAACCGGCTTCATACAATCCCTTATTACCGATGGTACCGTAACCGTTGCCGGTGATGTGCGGATGCCCGGAGATGAAGACAGCTCCCGTGTTTCCAGCCTCCTCGGTGCCGCCCACGGAATCGATTCCGGCCACCTGGCCGGTGAGGCTCCCGCGTTCGACGGTAAAGCCGCACATTGGGCTGCAGCAATCCTCTACCGTGCCATACAGTGCCACTTCCTCCGTTACCTGACGGATGAAAAAGTGATCTCCCTGCTGCCGGATTACGATGGTGAAGTAACCCCCGAAGCTATTTATAGTGCAGACCTCATGCTGCGCCACCTGCCCGCCTTCTTTCACCTCGTGCGCCATACCACACCGGGCGATGTGCTGCTGCACCGGCTCAAATCCATCGCTGCCGCCTGGCCGCTTTCTTCCGTAGGTATCAACACGGATGAAGCGGTAAATCCGGCCGCAGTGATGCAACACCCTTCGCTGCGCATGTTGTACATCGACCGTATCATTGCAACAAAGGATACCACACGCTGCCAGCACCCCGATATATTGCGGGCCGTACAGGAAGTGATCGGCGATCACGAAAGCGTGTACTGGCCCGGATTTTCCCTTCAATCTTAAAAACTGATTCCTTCATGGATAAAATCGCCTCCCTGAATGCTGTACTGCAGCATCTCAAGCAAAAGTTCGTCGGTAAAGACGATGTGATCGACCTGATGGGCATCTGCCTCGCGGGGCGAGAAAACCTCTTCCTGCTGGGTCCTCCCGGTACGGCAAAAAGTGCCCTCGTCCGCGAGCTGGCACGCCTGTTACATGGCCCTACTTTTGAGTACCTGCTCACCAGGTTCACGGAACCGAACGAGTTGTTCGGTCCTTTCGATATCCGTAAACTCCGTGATGGAGACCTTGTGACCAATACCGAAGGCATGCTGCCCGAGGCATCGCTCATCTTCCTCGATGAATTGCTCAATGCCAACAGTGCCATCCTCAACAGTTTGCTGATGGTGCTGAACGAAAGGGTGTTCCGCCGCGGGCGGGAAACCCGGGCATTACCCGCGCTTATGATCGTGGGTGCCAGTAACCATCTGCCGGAAGATGCCGCCCTGCAGGCTTTGTTCGACCGCTTCCTCCTTCGCGTGCATTGCGGTAACGTAGACGAAGCACGGCTGAACGAAGTGCTGGAAGCCGGCTGGCATCTCGAAAGGAAAGACGATACGGAAGTACCCGGCATCAGTGCGGAAGATGTATTGGCTATTCAGCAGATGCTGCCCAAAGTGGATCTGTCTCCCGTGCGGGAGGCATACATCCGCCTCATTGTTCAGCTGCGGAATGCAGGCCTGCCGCTGAGCGACCGGCGGGCGGTGAAGCTGCAGCGGCTCGTAGCGGCCAGTGCATTGCTATGCCACCGTACCACTGCCCAGGTGTCTGACCTGTGGGTATTGCGTTACGTATGGGATACGGATGAACAGCGCGAGATTCTGGCGGGTATTGTAGATAACCTCATTGGTAAAGAAGCGCTGCCGGCGGATGCGCATCCCCGCGCCATGTCTGCCGGGGTACCTGATGCGGATGCATTGTATACGGAAGTAATGCGCATGAGTGACCAGTGGGCCGATCCCGAAACCAATGGTGCCGAGCGCGCCGTGATCCGTGACAGGCTCCGTTTACTGAACGGGCGTTGTGAATGGATCCGTAATCCTGAACAGCAGGCGTTCGTTCGCCAGCCTATAGAAGCCCTGTGGCAAAAAATACTGCAAACGGCATGACGCATATTGTTTTGAAAATTCGTCCCGGTGATGAGAACGGGCTGGCTCCTTTCCGGGATTACCCGGGACTGGAAGCGGCTGCGTTTGAAAGCAGCTTCTGGGTGAAAGCGCCGGAGGGATTCCCCTGGCGCCGCGTGCCCTGCGAAGCGGTGTGGAAGATGGATGAAGCGGGCAGGTTATTCCCGATCGGGAAACAGGTGCCGGAAACACGTATCCCGGATATCGCCTGGCGCCCTGCAGTGGAAGCGCTGCCGGTGAAGCTGCCGGTATCGGGTATGCCTGCGAAGAAAGTACAGTCTGTGGTATTACGGCCGGAGCGTAGCAGTGACGGGCCTGCTCCCTCATTTATGCGGCTGCCATGGAATACCTGGCGCGATTATGCGCTGGAAGCACCTGCTACCAGGCTGCGGCACTGGTACTTCCTGCGTACCCCGTTTGAAGAAGCTTTTGTAATGGGAACGCCTGTGCCGCCGCTTCCCGGGCATGCTTACGTGCTGCAGGGAGATAGGTTCCTGGTGCCGGAAGGATGGCTGTTCCGCTCGGCATTTGAACTGGCCATGCTGCAAAAGCAGCTGGAAGAAGGAGGGGTATATCTGTTCGGGCAGGATGGTATGTGTGAAAGCATCCCTGCCGAAATATTTGTACCGGCTTCACGTGCTGCCGTAAGAGCAGCCGATAAAATAATAGTGATATGAACAATGTGATGGAAACGGCTAAGTACTATTTCCAGTCGTGGGAAGGCAACTTCTGGTGCTGGGCGGATAACGGTGCCGTTGCAGAAACATCGGATGGTAAAACCATTGTTTACCGGATTGATCTGATCAGGGTGCTGGATGAACTGGTGATGGGCCGTGTGCCTGCATTGGATGCAGTAATGCTGGTGTTGATTGCCTGCAGAAGTGAGTTGGAATATACCCGGTATCAGGTCAGGGAAGTATTCGCAGCGTTGTTGGAAACAGATTCCGCGGATGTCCCGGATGAAGTGGGGCAGTTACTGGAAAACATCAGGAAGCTCCCACTGAAATATCGCACCGGAACCGGAAGGGCATTGCTTCTAAATGCATTGATACTGGAGCATACCCAGGCTGCACCGCTTGGATTAAGTCAACAGATGCTGGAGCTTTTCAAAACGGGCCGGCTGTCAGGCATCCTGATGGGGAATGTAAACATTGAAAGGATCAGGGAATGTAAAGAATTCCTGACCAAAGCATTTTTAGCATACCCGGATTATGCATCGCTCCTGCGCAAGCTTGAAACGGGGCAGTCAGGTGTTCCTGAACCACTGCCTGTCGAATTCCCTGATATATTATCGGAGCTGGATGCAGATGGTAAAACTGCGGGCATCTCCCGGCTGGCGAGGTTACTGAAAGCGGTGATGCACTTCCCGCCGGATACGGAGGAAGGTGTGAATGATCCTTTTGGTGGTGTGTCTGACATCGGGAACCGTGGAGACCTGCACCGCTTACTCCTGAGCGAGCTGGCGCAGGATGATGATATGCTACTCGCACGCCTGGCGAATAACGAAACATTGTTCTACCGGAAAGAAGATACGCCTTCACCTCCCGATCTGAAGAAGTTCGTGTGCATCGATGTTACCATCCGCATGTGGGGTGCCAACAGGCTATTCGCAATTGCCGCCGCACTTGCATATACTCTGCACGATGATGCAGAAGTATGGATGATGACGGGCGATGAAAAGCTGCCGGCCGACCTGTATACCGGTACCGGGGTGATGGAAGCCATGACGCACCTCTCCGGCGGACAGGATTGTGGTAGTGCCATGTTAGTTGCTGATAAAGCGCTGAAGGGAGGGGAGTGCCTGTTTGTTTCCAGTGAAGAGAATTTCCATTCACCCGATTTTCAGGCGGCATGGGTAAAGATGAAGAACCCGCCGTCTATGCTGGCGCTCATCGGGGAAGGAGGTGTTATCAATGTATACCGTACAATCCGTCACCACCGGAAACTATTGTCAACCGCAACATATGATGTACAGGATTTGCTGGCGCACAAACCAGGCATAAGGCAACATAGTACAAATAGTACTGACTTACCCGCCATCTTTCATCAGCCTGAAATGCCGTTGTATTTTCCCTGGATCAACCGGGGGGCTGATAAGGATACGGATTGCAGGTTACAGGATGGGGATATGGTTCGTGTTACTTTTGATAGCCGGTTGATGTTTTCCAGTATAGGTGATCAGTCGGCAGTGGAGATTCTTCCGTATGTTGAAACCGGCAAGTACTACTTTGGTTTCAATAAACGGGACAAACTTTTGTCTGTACTTATCGCTGTAAGGAATCGAACATATGTGCGCTACATAGTAGATATGAGTACGCGGAAGTTGGTTGAATATACCGAATTGAAACAACCGGTTACTGATGCTGATAAGGTGACTTTTAAGAAAGGTATGTTCTGCTTTGAGGGTAGTCACTCCTCTGCAATAGCTGCATTTGGGTCGAATGGCAGTGCTAACGAAAGTGATTACCTGGTGCCGTTTATCGTACCAAAAACAGGACTTGTGCGAATCAATTACTCCGTTTATTCTAATCCGGATATATTGTATGTGACGACAAGCGGTAAGCTGGGCATCGGAAAAATGTTCATGCAACTATTGCCAGATAATGGTGGATTCCGTTTAACGCAGGGTAAGGAAGAGAAGGTGACAGCAGCGCAAAAGGCAGAAAAGAAAATCTATTTCAACAATAATCACAAGGTTTGGTTATGGAAATATTTGTGGGATAACGGGAGTATCACCTGGATGGATTCCAGAGGATTTATGCACTTCCGAAGTGTGGACCATTCCATTCCTGAAATTACGATCGTAACAATTACAGGGAAGGTCACCGCCGCATGGGTATCAAACGGTTTTGTTTTTGGGAACAGTAATTTCCACCAACTTAAGAAAAATGAAACAGTAGGAACGGTGGAAGAGTTCTGGGAGAAATACTGGCAGCCCCTCATTAAATCATTACACTAACAATGGAATTAACCCTTACATATAAGCCAGATCATCACGATACCCCTGCCGCAGTATTTCTCCGTGGCAGCGATACCCGCTGGTGGCTGGAGCATTTCCGCGTATGGGGCCTGCTTCCGGAAGATGTTACGCTGCTGCCACTGTCGGCAGCAGACGGAGCTTCCGTTGCCGGGCTCTTCGTGATATTCAAAGAAGATAAAACACCCACAGTATCCCTGCTGCCCGAGCCTTTTGTGCTGACGGGTAATAAGATGTTTATTCCCCACGGGGCAACCCTCCAGCCTGCTATGACTGTTGCGGAGTTGAATACCCTCTGCATCTGGAAATACCAGCTGTTGCATCCTTCCCTTGGTTTCTTCGGTCTGGAGGAAGAAGATGTACTGCCTGCAGAAAGTCTTGTATTAATACCAGCCCCTGTGGTGGAAGAATGGAGCAATCTGATTCAGGATGTATCCCAGCTACCCATTCTCACCAGCATCCGTGTGGAGATGCCGGAGGAAGATGCATTTATGCAGGAAGTAAAGAACGTAGGCGATAAAGCCCTGCGGGAACTGCCTGCTCCCAAGGGACAGCCCACAACACTGTTGGGTAAATTATGGCGGTTTATCCTTTACTGGCTGTTAAGGCTGGTGAAAGGGTTGCTGTCTCTCTTTGTAGTATCCGGACCGGTCAATTCGGGCTTTATGGGCCGTTTAATGGATCGGATCAATACAAAGCTGTCCACCATGGGTTCCTGGTTTGAGAGCGATGAGGAACGCCTCCTGCGGCTGTTTAAAGAGAATCCCGAACTGGCTCTGCAGTTTGCACCTCCGCTGGATCCTAATGCGCGGCCTGGTGAGGGTAGTTCATCCGCAGGTAACTGGATGCAACGCAACACACGCTTTAATTCCAGCTTACTGGATTGGGCAGGCAGCAGCGGCGGAGCATGGGTGATCGCAGATAACTCTTATGCTGAATTGCAGAACCAATATCGAAAAGCTGCGGCACAGGCAGAGCAGGAAGGCGACTGGAGCAGGGCGGCATACATCTATGCCCACCTGCTGAAAGAATACCATGCAGCAGCTACCGCCCTGCGCAAAGGAAAGTTCTATGCCGATGCGGCCAACATCTATCTCAAGCAACTCGACAGCCTGCATAAAGCCGCCGAGTGTTATGAAGAAGGCGGCATGTACCCGGAGGCAATTGCACTGTACCTGAAAATGGAGCTGTACGAAAAAGCAGGAGACCTGCATGTCCTGAACGGCGATGCCAAAGCCGCTGCAGAATGCTTTGAGAAAACAGTGGCATACGATCTCAAATACAACAATTACCTCAGCGCAGCTAAAACCATTCGCAATAAACTGCACGATACTCCCCGTGCCAGGCGTTGCCTCTTGGATGGCTGGTACAGCGGCGAAAAGATGGAGGATTGTATGCAGCAATACATTCAGTTGGGCGAGGAGCCGAAGGATGCCACCATCCGTTGGGTGTATGAGGAAGTACTAACTACGGAAGGAAGGGCCGCATTCCTCTCCGTGATGAATAAGCTGAAGGATGAGTACCCGGAAGTAAAAGACACCGTGCGTGATCTGGCATACCGGTTAATCGGTGATTCCGTTCGTGATGGTGAGAAGCACCTGCTGCCCATGCTGGCGAACCTCGTACCGGGAGATCCTTTTCTGCGGAGTGATGCTGCGTTGTTTCAGAATTACATGCCTGTGCAGCCTGTAAAGAAGAAAGCGACGGCCAGTATGATTAAGCTGAAAGGGGATGTTGCTTGGCTTGATGCATATAGCTGGCGGCAGCAGATCATTGCATTTGGAAGGCGGGGGAATCAGTTGATGCTTGCCCGCTGCAATTGGGATGGCGCAGTGCAGTACCGGGAAATAGCTTATGATGTACAAGCATACGATTTTGGCAGCCGATGGGATTATGTTGTAAGTATCAGTGACTTTGATTCACGTATTGTGATTTGTGACGGGAGTAGTGCAGGAATGACCACTGATATTCCATTTGATAGTCAATTTGGTGACGGGTTTAGCATCAAGCAGGATCTGTCTGCTGAAGGGAGCAAATACTTGCGTGCAGGGCGGTATGAGACGAAAGTAATTTTAGTAGCAGATGTTGCCGATTCATTTGCGGTATATAAATCATTGCCGGATGCGGAGCATATGAATGTGGTATTTATTTCTGAGTCAATTGAATTATTGAAATTGACAGGCCCGCTGTTTTATTGGAATGGGAAGTATTTTGTACCAGACGAAGGAAGGATGCTGGTTATCTTTGATGAAGAAGCAGCACCTCGTATTATAGAAGGAGATTTCGGGAAAGCAATCCAGCATCAGCGATGGATTGCCTGGCTGAATGTGGATTCGCTTATTGTGATGAATGCGGAAGATGAATTGGAGGCAGTATTTCCAGTGGATGATGATTTTGTTATGACTGACCTCAAATTCTTAACGCCGGCTTTACTGGCATTGGTTGGTAGTTCCAGGATAATATTCTTCTCTTGCAGTAAGGGCGTTTGGAGTAAATTGTCTGAAATGGATGCCGGGGAACATGTGTTTAAATTATTGCCCAGTGGCGCCCCGGGCCGCTTTGCCATGATGGAGTACGATGGTCAGATCACCTTCCACGATCTCCCCGAAGAAGCGTCCTAAAACAAAAATCCCCCCGGCAGAACCGGGGGGATTTTTGTTATGCTTCAGGAGCAGTTACTTTATTATTCTCTCTTATCTTCTCCGGTACGCCGTGTATATCCCACACGAGGCCGAACCATCCCAGCATCACAATGATGTAATAGGTGATATCGATCTCCCACCAATAGAAGCCCTGACGTGTAGCACGCTGGTAATAGTGGTGGTTATTATGCCAGCCTTCGCCCATGGTTACCAGCGCCAGTACAAGACTGTTGCGGGATTCATCTCCGGTCTTATACCGTGGCTTACCCCATTTGTGCATGAGGGAGTTAATGGTAAAGGTGCCGTGGAACAGCAGGATGGTGCTGAGGAAGAAACCGATGAACAGGGTGGAAAGTCCGGCAGACCAGTCGAACCAGCCCGCGCCGTTCACCTTGTTACCGATAAAGTACACCACCACAGCCAGGATCAATGGCGGAACGAAGTGGTATTTGTTGAGCCAGAAAAGCTCTTTATGCTTCATGTCCTTGATGAGATCGTAGCGGGTTTCTTTATGCTCTTTGTCCATGATCCAGCCGATGTGTGCATGCCAGAACCCGTAGATCTTGGCAGAGTGCGGATCTTCAGGAGTATCGGAATGTTTATGGTGAACCCTGTGGTTCGCCGCCCACCACAATACACCTTTCTGGAAGCTGCTCTGCGCACCGCAGGCCAGCAGGAACTGGAAGAATCGGGAAGTTTTATATGATCGGTGAGAGAAATATCGGTGATATCCGCCGGTTACGAAAAACATGCGCACGAAGTACAACACTGCGCACAATATCCAGTCGAAAGCAGTCACATGTGTGAAAAAGGCTAAAAACGGTACCGCGTGCATTCCGATAAAGTCCATTTCGTGCAGCCAGTTCGTTCCCTTCTTTGGTGTAATGGAGGTATTCATTCGCCAAAATTAAGGGCAGAATCATAAATCTGCAATGATTTCAATCAACGGATCACCCCACATTTAACATTACCTTAACTTTTATCCGGAACTTTTCTGAGTAGTAAATGGGCATCACTGCCTACGTAACCCAACGTGGAAGCGGATAGTTTTGCCACATGAAAGGAATCTTTTATTATCTGGCGGCATTCCTTTTTCTGTCCGCCTGCAGCCCCAAATCCAAAGAAGACACTGCCGTAAAACCCGAAGAACCCCAAGGGGCGGTATTCCCTAAAGGCATGCCTGCCGGAACAACCATTACGGCGGCACTTGGTCCTCAGGGCGGCGTGCTCCGTTCGCTGGATGGTAAGTTTAAACTGACCGTGCCCGCCGGTGCCCTTACCACTACAACCCCTATTTCAGTACAGCCAGTTACCAATACACTGCCCGGTAGTCCGGGTTTAGCCTACCGCTTTACACCAGATAATCTGCAGTTCGCCAAACCGGTGACCATGACCTTCACCTGGAACGATGATGATATGGAAACTACGGCTCCTGAGGCCCTTTATCTGGCTTTTCAGCAGGGCGATGGTATCTGGCGCTTCCTGCCTAAAACAACCGTTAATGCCGCAGAGAAAACGCTGACGGTGGAAACCACCCATTTCTCTGACTGGGCGCCCTATGCCATGTTTTACCTCACCCGGGAAAAGCCCGAAGTGAGAACGAACGAAAGCATAGGCCTGCGGGTGCAAACCACTAAAAACTACCTCGCTTTCAACTTCAACCGTACCGAAGTGGAAATAGCACAGGAAGCAGTGCTGGACGATCCTAAGAATATACAGAACTGGAAACTGACCGGGGCAGGACAGCTGAATGCCGAAGCCCGCATCGCCAGGTATACCGCTCCCGGCACCATTCCACAGCAGAACCCGGTATGGGTAAGTGTGGATGTGTTGCACTTCATCCCCGCCGGAAAGATCCCCGGCAGGGGCAATACGGGTAAAGTGATCCTCCGCTCGCCCATCCGTATCGTGGAAGACACCTGGCATTACGGTACCATCGGCGGTGTGGAGTTTACCACCCACCAGCACTGGTTCCTGTTTCAGGACGGGATACTCAACATTGAAGGGCTCATCCCCAACGGCCATAGTGTTAATATCGACATCCTCACGCTTGCACTGGCCACCGGCACCCATACCTGGAACAATGAACCACTGCCCGGTTCTGCCAAATTCGTGTACCTGGCAGGCCTTACCGGGGCCATTATGCACGGGTATACCGACTGCACCACCGGTTATGATGTAAACGCCGGCGGCAGCGTTACCATCAGCAAGGTGGAAACCGTTAATGGCGTAAAGTATGTGGAAGGGCATTATGACATCGGGGCATTTGATATCATGGCGCACCCCTGTGCGCCGCCGGTAAAACATATTACGGGAGAGTTCCGGGTTAAATCCCGGTAGCAACCATTATACCTGAGTGTGGAAGTGGCGTGGTACTATGGTACCATAGAAGGGAATGAATGCAACAGTATGTACAAAGCAAAAGGGCCATCGTTTATGCAACGGTGGCCCTTATGGTATATGATTGTTTGAGAGAATTTTAAGCAAGGGATTCTCTGACTTTACGGTCGGCCTTATGGCTGGCCTCAGCTGCTCTTTTGCTTACACGGTCGTAGGCATTACGGGCGGCTTTCTTCATATCGTCTATGGCTGCATCTGCACGCTGGCGGTTTTTCATATACCAGAATATGCCGGCTGCGGCGGTGCCCAAAACGGAAGCTGCGATGATGATCTTATTCATGACTCTTTGATTTGGTTCGGGATAACAAAATCAAGTGGCGTGCCAGAAATTCCAAAGGAAATCCCAAAAGGATGCATTTCCGGGTTGCCGGGCTTATCACCTAAAGAATTATAATATGACGGTAAACATACCAAATATGGTTGTTATAGGAGGGAAACATGCCAGTTCATAGGCGAATCGGGAAAGAGTAATCGATTGAAACACATATTGGAAGACTTTTTTTCCCGATTGCGTAAATGGATTTCCGCATTGGAGTGATGGAATGGTTGTTTTCATCGGTTCTTTGCGGGCACAACCTAACAATAGAAACGAAGATGAAGCATATATACAGCATGATGTTCGCCGGTTTGCTACTTTCCCAGGCGGCAATTGCTCAAGAAATCACTACTTTGACAACCTCGGGCATGGCTGCTCCCGCAAAGGCATCCGAAACAGAAGATCCTGAAAATACGCCCAAAGGCTCCGTGAAAGGAATTGTTGCTACGGCAGACGGTAAGCCCGCCGGTTTCGTAACCGTAGTGGTTCGTGGCCACAATAAAGGCACTACCACCGAAGAAGACGGTACTTTCTCTCTCCGCAATCTTAAACCTGGCAATTACACCCTCTATATTTCTTCTGTTGGCTTAAAGCCGGTAGAGAAGCAGATCACCATTTCCGCCGACCAGGGGCTGGAGATCAACATCACCCTCGAAGAAACTGCCAAACAACTCTCAGAAGTTGTGGTGACCGATAAACGCACGCAGAACGATAAGCCCGTTACCATCAGCAAACTGCCCATCCCGGTGATGGACCTCCCGCAGGCTGTAGCCGTTATCGGACAGGCTACCATCCGCGAACAGCAGGCACAGCGCCTCAGTGATGTGGTGAAGAATGTGAATGGTGTATACCTCGCAACTACCCGCGCCGGCACACAGGAAACCTTCTCTGCCCGCGGCTACGGCTTCGGCAGCAGCAATATGTTCAAAAACGGTTCCCGTGTAAACTCCGGTACCTTCCCTGAAATGAGTTCCCTCGAAAGAGTGGAGGTCCTCAAAGGCAGCGCCGCCATCCTGTATGGACAGGTAGCTCCCGGCGCGGTTATGAACCTCGTTACCAAACAACCCCGTTTCGAAGGTGGTGGCGAAGTATCCATGCGGGTAGGCAGCTACGACCTCTATAAACCGGCATTCGACATCTACGGTCCCATCAGCGGTAAAGTAGCTTACCGTCTAAATGGTACATATGAGTCTGCCAACAGCTACCGCGATCAGGTACACAGCAAACGCTACTACGTGAACCCCTCGCTGTTGTTTAAAGTAAGCCCCCGTACGGAAATAGTTGTGCAGGGCGATTACCTGAAACACGACTTCACCCCTGATTTCGGGATCGGTACCAATAATGGTAAATCTATTGTAGACGTACCCCGCAACACCTTCTTCGGTGCTCCCTGGCAATATGCGAAGGCCGAACAATATACCAGCGGTGTAACCGTAAAACACCAGCTGAACGATAACTGGACCCTCAACGGCAACGTTTCTTACCAGAAATATAAAAGAGATTACTTCTCCGTTGAGCGTCTGCAGTTCACGAATGGTAAACTGGGCCGTCCCCTTGGCCGCCAGTTCAATGAAGAAGATTATTACAGCGCTACCTTCGATGTAACCGGTTATCTGAAAACCGGCAGCATCAAACATACCATCCTCGCAGGTATCGACGGCGACCGCTATAAAACAGGTTCCACTGCCTTTACCATTGACGCTACAAAGGGCATCACTTACGATACCCTCAGCCTTAACGAACCCGGCAAATACCCGCTGCGTACGGACATGCCCAATGCAGTTGCAAATGCCCTTACCGTTTCTCCCGTTAACCGTTTTGGCGGATACATCCAGGATCTCATCAGCATTTCCGAGAAACTGAAAGTACTGGCAGGTGTACGCTGGAGCTATGTTGAAACTTCCGCTCCCGAGAAAACCGATTACAAAACCGGTGCTGTTACTAAAACTGCAGCTGCCCGTTACGACAATGCGTTTTCTCCCCGCTTCGGTGTAGTGTACAAACCCATTCCCACCACGGCCTTCTTCGTTAGCTACAGCAATTCCTTCACCCCCAATACCGGTGTGGATATCTACAGCGCGCCCATCAAGCCTTCTATGATCGATCAGTTTGAAGCCGGTGTGAAGAACGACTTCTTTGGTGGCAAACTGTCTACCAACGTAACCGTTTATAAAATCAAGAACAGCAACCTCGCGCAAACCGCACCTTTCGATAAAGACGGTAAGGATAACACCAATACCAATATCAAAGCGCTCATTGGTGGTACCACCAGCAATGGCGTAGAAATCGATATCGCGGGCCATCCCGTAGCAGGACTGGACATCGTGGCCGGTTACAGCTACAACGATATCTTCGTATCCGATGCTATCGTTGCGCCGGGTAACCTGTTCAAGGGCGATCGCCTCGTGAACAACCCGCACCATACTGCCAACGCCAGCGTGTTCTATACTTTCCAGAACACTGCCCTCAAAGGCCTGAAGCTGGGTGTAATGGCCTTCTATACCGGCGACCGCCCCGTGGGTTGGAACAACACCACCACGCAGCCCGACCGTATGTTTAATGTAGACGGGTACACCACCATCGATCTGAATGCAGGTTACAGCTGGAAGAACTTCTCCCTGATGGCGAAAGTTTCCAACATCACCAACGAATACAACTTCCTGGTGCATGAGAACTATAGCATCAACCCCATTCCTCCCACGCAGTTTACGGCTACGCTTGCGTACCGTTTCAAATACTAATTGAACAACACTCCATATCAGAAAGCCGCTCCGTTTACGGGGCGGCTTTCTTTTTGGGCATAAAAAAAACGGTCCCGGTTTTAGCCAGGGCCGTTTTAAATACAGTAAGTGCTGCGTTACACTGCAGGCTCCTGCTGGCTAAGGCAGTGGAAGCTGCCAAGGCCCCAGATAATATCGGTAGAATCCACGCCTACCACTTCGCGGCCGGGGAAGCAGCCGGAGATGATATCAAGCGCAGTATCGTCCTTATCACACTGGAAAGTGGGGACGATCACGTATTTATTGCTGATGCAGAAGTTAGCGTACGATGCGGGCAGGCGCTGATCTTCACAGATCACCGCAGCAGGCATGGGCAGCTCAATGATATTGAGCTGTTTGCCGTTCAGTAGGCGCATGGCTTTGAGCTGGCGCAGGTTCTGCTGCAGCAGTTCGTAGTTCTCATCCTGCTTATCGGTTTCAATAACGGTAAGCACGGTGTCTTCATTCACGAAACGGATCGTATCGTCGATATGCCCGTCGGTATCATCGCCAACGATGCCTTCATCTACCCAGAGTACCTGTTCTGCACCGTAGTAATCGTACAGGTACTTTTCCACCTGTTCGCGGTTGAGGTGCGGGTTGCGGTTCTCGTTGAGGAGGCAGCAGGTGCTGGTGAGGATGGTGCCTTTCCCGTTAAACTCTACCGATCCGCCTTCCATGATAATACCCGGCTCAAAGAGGGGCAGATCGTAGTGGCGGGCAATGCGGGTGGGGATGATATCGTCCTGGTCGAAGGGAGGGTATTTACCGCCCCAGGCGTTATAGTTCCAGTCTACCACCGCCTTCTTCTTCTCAGCGTTGGGGTTGATGAGGAAAGCAGGACCATGATCACGGCACCAGGCATCATTGGTAGGGTGGAGGTAAAACTCCACGTTACCCATATTTACACCGGCAGTTTGGAGGTGGCCGGAGGCAAATGCTTTCATGGCTTCATCGGCTACGTTAATACGCACCAGCTCACTGTCGGCCAGGTATTTAACGAAACGGCTGTAGTGGGGGAAGATGGTATTGATCTTCCCGGGCCAGGATGCTTCTTTATGTGGCCAGCTGAGCCAGGTGGCTACATGTGGGTGAAATTCTGCAGGGAAGTAATAACCCAGTTCACGCGGCGTAGGTTGTATCATTGTTCGTCGTCGATATATCTTTTAGTGATCGGTTGGTAGGAGTCAATTCTGCGGTCGCGCAGGAAAGGCCAGTGGGTGCGGTAACGGTCGGTTTTGGAGAGGTCCAGTTCCAGCACTACGTTTTCCTCATCGGTATGGGAGCTTTGGTGCAGCACGGTGCCGAAGGGATTGGATACGAAGGAGCCGCCCCAGAACTTCATGAGTCCGTCCTGCTCAAAGCCCGTACGGTTCACGCTTACCACGTGTACGCCATTGGCCACGGCATGACTGCGCTGCATGGTCTGCCAGGCATTGTACTGTTCGGTATTGGTGGCATCGTCCTGGTTCGTGGCCCAGCCGATGGCGGTGGGGTAGAAGAGGATCTGTGCGCCCATGAGGGACGTGATGCGCGCAGCTTCGGGGTACCACTGGTCCCAGCAGATGAGTACGCCAATGGTGGCGAATTTGGTTTTGAACACTTTATAGCCGAGGTCTCCGGGCGTGAAGTAGAACTTCTCATAATACGCCGGATCGTCAGGGATGTGCATTTTGCGGTATTTGCCGAGGTATTTGCCATCGGCATCCAGCACGGCGGTGGTATTGTGGTACAACCCTTCCGTACGCTTTTCAAAGAGGGAGGCGATGATCACCACACCCAGCTCCTTAGCCACATCCGCGAGGGATTCGGTGGAAGGGCCGGGGATAGGCTCCGCCAGCTTAAAGTTCTCATAATCTTCCACATCGCAGAAATACAGCGAGGTGAATAACTCCTGGAGGCAGATGATCTGCGCTCCACTGGCTGCAGTCTCGCGCACCTTCTCAATGGCTTTGGCGAGGTTTTCCGCTTTCCCGGCGGAGCAGCTCATCTGTACGTAACCGACTTTTACTTTAGACATGGGCGCAAAGTTATAAAAAAGGAAGCTTCGTCCCATATTCGGCTCTTTTCATCCCTTTTCTCCTCCGGGCTAAGCCGGGATTGTTAATATTGCATCAAAGAAATCCTGCATGAAAAGATTCCAGAAAGCGGAAATATGGGTAGCCACGGGTATTTACCTCTTCGCATGGCTGATTATCCTGTTCCCGGTCCTTACCTTCGACCAGGAAGCGATGTATAGCGAACAGGCTTACAGTTTCCGCAGGAACGATATCCATTATGATTTTATCCTCCATACCGTTTGGCCCCAACTGCTGTTTATAACTGCCATATATGGCGGCTTTATGTCCCTCAACTTCTGGGTGGCCCCGCAGTTCATCCAGCATGGCCGAATCTCCAAAGGGATCTGGACAGGCGGACTGGTGGTTGTAACCTGTTTCCTCATGGTGATGGTCGGAGAAACCTGGTGGTATGGGTATGTGACCCGCTTCCCTACTGTCAGCTCCTTTCATGCCTGGTGTGCCGGGCGGGCGGCAGTCATCATGTTCGTATGGCTGCTGGGATTTGCCGTGTATACGCTCGTTAAAACCATTTTGCCTGACTTCATAGACGATCCCCGGTTTACCCGCTATTTCCGCATCAAGCCGCGGGCCGACATGGTTGTACTTATTATCTTCTGGCTGGCATGCATTGTCTTTTTCCTGCTCGACCGCAGCCCGGCGCGTATGCAGTTCATCATCTGGGCAGGCAGCGCCTATCTGGTAGCCTACTATTATCTGAGCCGCAATTTCTTCGAGCCGCTGTTCCGGAAAGAGCGCTCCTGGATGCAGCTGGCGCCCAATGCCCTGGTGATTATCACCGTCACCTTCGTGGCCGCCTGCTTTATGTGCGACATTACTACGAACATCCGCCATATGTTCCAGTATTATATTATCATACTGATATGGGAACTGTTGGCTGTAGTACCACTGGCATGGGTCGTTACCCGGCTGCGGCTCCGTCAGAAAAATGAGGTGTTGGTACTGGAAAAAGCGCTCGGTCGTTCTTCCGCCAATCTGGACTTTCTGCGCTCCCAGATCAACCCTCATTTCCTTTTCAATGCCCTTAATACCCTCTACGGTACCGCCCTTCAGGAGCGGGCCTCCCGCACCAGCGAAGGCATTCAGCGGCTGGGTGATATGATGCGCTTCATGCTCCACGAGAATGTGGAAGAAAAGATCCACCTCAGCAAAGAGGTAGCTTACCTGCAGAACTACATCGCCCTGCAACGTCTCCGCACACAGGAATCACCGGATATCAAGATCGAAGTCAATATTACTGAGTCTGGCTATGAGCACGCCATTGCTCCCATGCTGCTGATCCCCTTCGTGGAAAACGCTTTCAAGCATGGCATCAGTCTACGCAACAGGTCGTGGATCGTGGTATCCCTTTCCTGTGATGCGGAACACATTTACTTCGATGCATATAACAGCGTACACCCGAGGCCGGATAATGATCCGGAGAAGAACAGTCTGGGTATTGGACTGAACAATGTTCGCCACCGGCTGCAGCACCTTTACCCGGGAAGGCACGAACTGTCTATCCGCCAAACCAACACCGAATTCTTCGTACATCTTACTATTACTACCCAAAAAGCAGCAGCTACAGCATGAATGGAACTACGCAACCAACCAACCCGCAACCCGCACAACCCACTCCGCCCGATGGATGGAGCCGCTTCCTGTGGTGGCTCGCCGCCGCAGACCCCGAAGTACTGGCGGAATGTAAATCCGACCGGGAAAGATATCGCATCATAGGCCTGGCAGTACTCGTTACCGCCCTGTTTGCCACACTGGCATGGGGGTATTTCTTCTCTACCGTTGTAAAAGACGACCTCCTCATCGGTGGACTGGCCCTCTTTTTCGGCTTCGCCATTTTATGTATAGACCGTAGTCTCATCGCTGCCATGCAACGCAATGGCAAACCGCAGTTCCTGCCCGTAGCCTTCCGCCTCGTGCTGGCCGTCACCATCGGACTGTTCATTTCACAACCCGTGGTACTGATGCTTTTTCAGAAAGATATACAGGCCCAGATGGTGGTGGACCAGCAGCGGAAGATGGAAGAATTCCGGAAGCAGCAACTGGCATTTAACAGTGAGCGCACTACCCGCCTGCGCAACCAGCTGGCAGGGTACGATAAAGCACTGGCCGACCGGGAAAAGCAGGTGAAAGAATACAAAGACGCATATATCCGAGAAACCGACGGTACCGGCGGTTCCGGTAAAATAGGAGAGTATACCGTGGCAAAAGTAAAGCGGAACGAGTACCTGAAGGCAGAAGAAGAGCTGCGCAAGCTGCAGTCGGAAACCGTGCCTCTCCGCGAAGTGCCGCTGCAGGAGCTGGCCGTGATCCATGCGGCAGACAGTGTGAGTGAGGCGGCCTACCGCGCTACGCTTACAGACGGCTTCCTCGCACAAACAGAAGCACTCAGCACCCTTACCGAAGAGCGCCCGCCGCTGAAGCAGCGTTACCGCCTCATCGTATTCATCATCACGTTGATTGAGATCATGCCATTACTTACGAAGCTCATGATGCCTAAAGGGGAATACGATGCACGCCTCGCAGCTATCACGGCCGCCAGTGTAAACCAGTCGGAGCTTTCCATAGCGCAGCAGCGCCAGTTGCAGGCCCATTATCATGAAGGGGCCGGAGCGGCCGATAAGGAAGTGATGGATCACCTCTTTAGTATGACCGCCGGAGCTAGGCGCAGAGAATCTGCCAAACTGGTGGAGGAATGGGAACAGACGGATGGCAACAGCTTCCGCAAATTATGGACATCCGCTAAGCGGCTCCTTTTACTACATAAAGCCTGAAATCGTACATTGTGACCATGAAGATGACCGCCATAGCGATCGATGATGAACCGGTAGCCCTGTCCGTTATTTCCGCACATGCGGAGAAGGTGCCGTTTATGGAACTGAAGCGCACATTCACCAACGCCTTCGAGGCAATGGATTACCTGCGCCGTGAAAAGATAGACCTGCTTTTCCTCGATATCAAAATGCCCGACATCTCCGGGCTGGATTTCCTTTCAGGCCTTCATGAACCGCCTATGACCATCTTCACCACCGCATATTCCGAACATGCGGTGCAGAGCTTTGAGCTGGATGCGATCGACTACCTGCTGAAACCTTTTTCGCTGGCCCGCTTCCTGAAAGCATGCAACAAGGCGCATAGTTTGCTCACCCTGAAACAGGATAAACCGCAAAGCCCTCCCGTACAGGATTACATCTTCATCAAAAGCGGATACGAACAGTTTAAAGTAGCATTCAGTGAAATACTGTTCGTGGAAAGTGCGGGCAACTATGTGCAATTTGTACTGGGCGATCGTAAGCTGCTCAGCCGCCTCTCCATGCAGGAAGCCCTGGACCTGCTCCCGGCAGGACAGTTCACCCGCGTACACCGGTCGTATATTGTGGCTAATGCGCAGGTAGACCGGATAGACCGTAGCAGTGTTTATATCGGCACATCCGAGATACCGGTAGGGGCAGCGTTCGCGGAAGCGGTGAGTAAGATCAGCGGGGAGGGGTAAAAGGTACGGGCGCCGCCGTGGCAACGCCCGTTTACAGATGGTGTATCCGGCAGGAGATTCCTACACTACAAAGATATATTATAACATGTCATCAATTAAAAATTTCTTGATGGCGTTCGGGTGTAATTGCTGCGTATATTTGGGGTCCAACGTTAATCTGAACTTATGAGAAAGATCCTTTTCCTTTTTGCCGCGGTATTACTGACCGCAGGCGGGGCACAGGCCCAATCCAATATTACACCCGCCGCCGCAGGCGTTACCTATGGTAAATCTATTGATGCTCAGGGAGCTGTACAACTCGGTGCGCTGGAGCAGCAGCTGGGTACAGACACAGCTTATGCCGGCAAGATCGAAGGTAAAGTGGTGGAAGTATGTAAAAAGAAAGGCTGCTTCATGAAACTGGAGCGCACCAACGGCGAAGCAGTAATGGTAAAATTCACCGACTACGGTTTCTTTATGCCGCAAAACATTGTAGGTAAAACCGTTGTAGTGGAAGGCAACGCCAAAGTAACGGAAACCTCCGTGGAAAGGCTCCGCCATTTCGCGGAAGATGCCGGTAAAAGCAAAGCCGAGATCGATCAGATCACCAAACCCAAGAAAGATATCGTGATCGTGGCAGACGGGGTGGTGGTTGTGAAATAATTACCTTTCGAAAGAATAGCAGGAGCGCTCCCGGCAGGGAGCGCTTTTTTTATGCGTATTACAGCGTCATAAAAGAGCGGATCTCCCAGATGAGGACAGCTTTATTGACTTTCTCAATCGGGTGCTTTGTTTCCGGCAGTACTACCATGGAGCCGTTGGGTAAGCTCCGGAAGATGCCCAGCGTTTCCTCGATACTCACCATATGGTCACGGTCGCCCACCATGAGGCGTACGGGTATATTGACGGTGGTAACCGTTTCAGGCGTAAGGAGGGGCTGCCGGCCAAGGGCTTCCATGAGTTCTACGGTGGCGGGCAACAGCGGCTCCCAGGCTTCGGAGCCATGAAGTTCTGCCAGCTGGTTCACGAAAGCAGGGGCTTTTTCACGGAGGAAGCCGGCATTGAGCTGACGGGCTTCTTTGGCGGCTGTTTCCGGCGACCAGTCGAATTTAGTACCGAGGGTAAGGATGCGCGACACGGTTTCCGGTGCCTGTATGGCTGCCTGCATGGCAATGTAACCACCCATGCTGTAACCGAAAATAGCCGCCGCACCTAAATCGTTATCCCTGATGTATTGAATCAGTTGATCGGTAAGTAATTCCATACGCAGCGGAGCATCGGGCAGCGGCGTGCCCCCATGACCGTGAAGGTTGAAACGGTGTATTTCGTACTGGTCTTCCAGTACCGAAGCAATACTATCGAAATGTTGAACAGCGCCCAATGCGCCATGTAAAAGCAGGAGGGCAGGTTTCATAAAGGAAGCGGGGCTTTTTTTAAAAAGTATCTATGGAATCAGCGAATTTAACTATATTTATGTAAATCTGAATCTGCTGTCTTCAACACATTGATTATCGTCCGCTTACCATAAAACTATTTTCCATAAACGCATTGTCCTCGAAAACCCTACAGGAGCAGAAGGAATGTGAGCTACATGGATAATAGCCGCAGCTTATACGCTGCGGTTTTTTTATCGCTTACAATCTGGTTTGTCTCTTTGTTATTTATGCTATCGTATACATAGTTTGCGGCAAAATCAGCTTCCTTTTCGGCACGGTTAATCTCCCTTCCATTTACGGCTAATTTACATTCACCTTCCTGCTAACATGGACGGGTATTGGTTTTAACTGTTACGTCCTGCCTTGCTGTCCCATCTCATTCCCGGTAAATCCTGGCCTGCAGGGAGGTAGAGTTTTCTACCCTGCGGCTGCACTCCATTTGCATACCCTCTGCGCTGCGTTTGATCAGCCTGATACCACCTTCGGATTATCGTAGTGTATTTTTAGCTGACGCAATAATTTTCTTTCAGTTTCCTGCACACTTACTGCCGGATGTGCTTCGGGTTATCCTTCATATAAAGCCGTTTTGGTAAACCTCCATCAGTGTCCAACTATGCTGTGGCTTTGAGGGTGTTTGCGCTTTCACCAGCATAAGGGCGTTCAGTGGTCCCCTGTCTGACCGTATTCCTTCCGTATGTCAGTGAGCTGCCTTTAGGGCCGATCAGGGGCATCCCGGGGTTCCTTTTGCCCTTCCCGGGCATTCCCCTGATCCGGGTTCTTTCTTCCTTTTGCATTACTCCTAAGCAACAGCCTCTCAAAAGCAGGTTTGTAGGGGAGATAAGCCGCCCTTAAGCCGCCCATAAGCCGCCCCTATATAAGGGCGGCTTATCTACGGGTTATCCCCGGATTAAATTCGGGTTGATGACGGATTATCCTGAAAGCAGGCATATAGCGCCTCCAAAGCATACCTGCCTGAAACCCGGAGCATACTGCCATGGCAACCGGCCAGCCTTATTCAGACAAACCTGCTAATAGCAAAATAAACACCCCGGAGGGGGTGTTTATGCAATTCCGTAAATATGCGTGAATATTTGAAGATGCTTTGTGATGGCAATAACATGCCTTCTCCACACCCGTTAATTGCAGGGCGCAGTTAGCCTGTGAAAGACATCGTGCCTTTCATGCATAGATCACAATTGAAAGATTAAGCGCTGATCTGCTCGCCGAACTGGAGCAGGTACCCGTTGTTGTCATAAATCCCGAATTCACGCATACCGTATTCGAAATTCTGGACGGGGAAGCATACCTCCGCACGGTCTTTCACCTTCTCCCATAATTCATCAATGCCATCCATATGAATGTAAATAGCGCCGGTAAATACAGGTTCTTCAAAAGGTGTTGAGCTGCCAAATGGGAATTTTGCCTGTGGGTGTACCAGCTGCATGGTAACCTTGTCTTTCTGGATAGATGCAAATTTCCACTGCTCGTCGAGCGTTTTACAGGTGAATTCCAATACGGAAACGTAAAAATCAACGGTTTCCTGGAGCGACGGTGTGGCCAGTGTAGGAATGGGTGCCAGCAGTTCCATAAATTCAGTTGTTTGGGTGTGATGTGTGTGACAGTTGTACCAGTGTTGTTTGTTCGATTTAGTTTCGAAGCAGAGTGACTCTCGTTATAAATTTAATTAAATATTCTTACTGCCTGTAGTTGTTCATGTTAAATTTATGCACATCCTTTTATCCTATATTTGCCCGGAAGCTAAATTTTCGTTCCGGGTATGCAGATTTTGTTATCGCTTCTTAAACAACATTTCGGTTATACGCAATTCCGTCATAATCAGCAGGCTATTATTGAGCATGTGCTGAATGGGGGAGATACAATGGTATTAATGCCTACAGGCGGTGGTAAATCCATCTGCTACCAGCTGCCCGCTTTGGCGCTGGATGGCCTTACCGTAGTGGTTTCTCCGCTCATTGCGCTGATGAAAGACCAGGTGGATGCCCTGCGGGCAAACGGTATTTCTGCCGCCTGCCTCAATTCTACACAGTCGATGCCGGAACAGCAATCCATTATGCAAATGTTGCAGATGGGGCAGATCAAACTGCTGTACCTCGCGCCGGAACGCCTCATCGGCGAAGCTAATTTCATGCAATGGCTCTCAGGACTCAAAGTTGCGCTCTTCGCCATCGATGAAGCGCACTGTATCAGCCACTGGGGCCACGATTTCAGGCAGGAGTACCTGGCCCTGGGGCAGCTGAAGGATAAGTTTCCCGGCGTTCCCGTGATTGCCCTCACCGCCACGGCTGATGGCATCACCAAGCAGGATATCCTCGAAAAGCTCCGCCTGCACAACCCCGCCGTGTTCGAAAATTCTTTCAACCGGCCCAATATCCATTACAGCATCCGCCCCAAGCGGGACCATTACCAGCAACTGGTAGCATACCTGCGCCAGCATCCGGACGATAGCGGCATTATTTATTGTCTTTCCCGCTCCGGCACCGAATCGCTGGCGGAAGACCTTCACGCCGAAGGCTTCGCTGCCGCGGCTTACCACGCAGGCCTGGAAAGGCAACTCCGGGAAGACCGGCAGGACCGCTTCCTGCGCGATGATATCCGCATCATGGTAGCCACCATCGCCTTCGGCATGGGTATCAATAAAAGCAACGTACGCTTTGTGGTGCATGTGGACCTTCCCAAAAACATTGAAGGCTATTACCAGGAAACAGGCCGCGCCGGGCGCGATGGTTTGCCCAGTGAAGCCGTACTTTTCTATAGCGGGGGCGACGTGTTTAAGATGAAACGCTTCGCCAGTGTGGATGGCAACGAGGAGCAGTCGGCCGTGATGCTCCGCAAACTGGAGCAGATGGCAGGGCTTTGCGAAACCATTACCTGCCGCCGCCAGTACCTGCTGCGCTACTTCGGGGAAGATGCTCCGGACAGCTGCGGCAACTGCGACATATGCCTCGGCCAGTACGAAAAGGCCGATGGTACCGTAGCCGCCCAGAAGCTGCTCAGCGCGGTATACCGCCTGCAGGAGCGCTTCGGACTGAACTATGTGGTAGACTTTCTGCGGGGCGGCTCCGGTGTGCGCGAGGCTCATCAGGAGATCAAAACCTACGGCATCGGGAAAGATATCAGTAAAGACCAATGGAAACAATATGCCCGTGAACTGATGCAGCTGGGCTACCTTGGGCAGTCTAACGGGGAGTACCCTTTATTGCGGCTCACCGATACCAGCTGGAGCGTACTGAAAGGCGAAGTGCCGGTGCAGCTTACCGCTCCCGCACCTGCCAGTGCCACGCTTAATACCACGCCGGGCCGCAAGGGAGAAGACATCCCGCAGCCCTTGCTGCTGGCAGAGCTGAAGCAACTGCGGCGGAGCTTTGCGGAAAAAGAACGCGTACCGCCCTACATCATATTCTCCGACGCCACGCTGGCAGAGCTTTGCACCTTCCTGCCTCAGCAAATGAGCGATATGGGCCGCATCTCCGGTTTCGGGGAAGTGAAGCTCGCCAAATACGGCGCTGCTTTCCTGGAAGCCATGCAGTTGTACTGCCAGCGCCACGGCCTCCAGAGCCAGATGCACCATAAAGCAGGTAAGGCAAAACCCCGTAAAACGAAGCCCGACGCAGGCGGCAGCCAGCGTGCCACCCTCCAGTTCTTTTCTGAAGGTTTGGCAATAGAAGAAATTGCAGCACGGAGGGGACTGGCAGTATCCACCATCGAAAGTCATCTCGCCGATTTTGTGCGGAAAGGGGAGCTGGATATCCGGGAAATGGTGCCGGACAGCGGCCGCCTCTCCTGGATCATGAAAGCCGTTGAATCCGCGGGAGGGCAGGGCCTCACCGGTATCAAAGAACAGCTGGGCAATGAGGTAGGGTATGGAGAGATACGGGCTGTGCTCAACTACTATTTCTGGCTGCAGGAACAGGCCTGATGATCTAAGGCTTTTTTTTATCGATTTTTCCTTAATTTGTTTGATGCTTCCACGTTTACGTTTGTTACACGTGTAGTCTTTACTGTTTCATTACATTCAAATCTTTACAAATGTCATCATCCACGAATCGCAGAAACTTCTTACGCCAGATCGGTATGTTCACGGCCGGCGTAACCCTCGGCCCGGCATTCCTCTCTGCCTGCAACAACGCAGGGCAGTCCGGCAACGCAGACTCTTCGAAGGCCGATAGTACCGGTACTGCCGGTGCGGCGAAAGAACTCTTCTTTAAGATCTCATTGGCGGAATGGTCTTTCCACAACGCCATCTGGTCCGGTAAAATGACCAACCTCGATTTCGCGGAGAAAGCGAAAAAGGATTACGGCATTACCGGGGTGGAATATGTAAACCAGTTTTTCAAAGACAAAGCGAAGGATAAGACTTACCTCGCAGACATGAAGAAGCGTGCCGACGATAACGGCGTTACCAGCGTACTCATTATGTGCGATGGCGAAGGTGAGCTGGGCGATCTGGACCCCAAGAAGCGTACACAGGCAGTGGAGAACCACTACAAGTGGGTAGAAGCCGCCCAGTTCCTGGGTTGCCACTCCATCCGTGTGAACGCGGCAGGGCATGGTAAGGCAGAAGAAGTGAAGAAAGCAGCGATAGACGGCCTTGGCCGCCTCACTGATTTCGGCAAAGATTTCAATATCAACGTAATCGTTGAAAACCACGGCGGGTTCTCCTCCAACGGCATCTGGCTGAGCGATGTGATGAAAGGCGTGGGCAAACCCGGCTGCGGTACCCTGCCCGATTTTGGCAACTTCTGCATTACCCGCAGCGAGCCGAAAGACAATACCCCCGAAGCCTGGGCTGCCACCACCTGCACCGAGGAATACGACCGCTATAAAGGCGTACTGGAACTGATGCCTTTCGCGAAGGGTGTTAGTGCCAAAACCCATGATTTTGATGCCAATGGCAACGAAACCGAGACGGATTACCGCAAAATGCTGCAAATTGTAAAAGATGCAGGATATAAAGGTTACATCGGCATCGAATACGAAGGATTGAAAGACGCGGAAGAAACAGGTGTGCGCAAAACGCTCGAACTGCTGAAGCGCGTAGGGATGGAGCTGAGCTGATAAACAATTTAAAACACGGCCATATGGAAACAAAACCAGAAGGAATGACAACACTGTCTGAAGTGATGGATGTATTGAAAGAAAGAGGCTGCGATCATGAATTGCACTTTCTGAAAAACGGGCAGCTGGAGGATACGGATTCCGGAAGGATATATAATCCCGAGGGGATGAAGATCATACGGACGTACCGCTTTGAAGGAGATTCCAATCCATCGGATGCGGCGGTGCTCTACCTGCTGGAGAATGAAGACGGTATTGCAGGATATATCATCGACGCCTACGGTGCTTACAGCGATTACGAAGGCGATGCATTCGATAATTTCATCCGCAATCTGCCGGTGGAAGAGCGGGAATGGTAATAATCCTGGCCCAAAAAATATCAAAGGGTGACGTGAAAGCTAACTGCTTTTCCGTCACCCTTTTTCTTTCCCCGTTGCGGGGACCTTTTCTCAGAGGATATGGAGGGTTCAGAACTTAATTACGACTTTGTCGCGGGTAATGCGGTATGTGAAGCCCATGCTGTCCTGCAGGGCATCGAGCATTTCCTGGAGACTTTCCTTGCTGAACTCGCCGCTGATGTTTTTAGACGGCCCGCGGCGGCCTTTCACTTCCATCTCCACGCCATACCAGTCTTCCATCTTCTTAAACGCTGCGGGCAGCGGTGTATTGTGAAACACCAGCCGGTTATTCAGGCAGTCGCGCTGCTCTTCCAGTTCAAACGTTTCTTTTTCCATCAGATCGATCATTTTATTGGCCAGAACGCTCTGGCCGGCAATGAGATCTTCGGGCTGGTTATCGGAAGGGGAGTGGTATGATTTACGGACGTGGGCGGCACCGCTGAGTACATAGCAAAAAGCGCCCTGTTGCGATTCGAGGCTGTGCAGGCGGAAGGTGGCACCGGGTGTAACGGTCTTCAGTTTGTCAGTCCATACCGTTAACTGTGGGCCTTCCGGTACGGAAAAGAATGCTTCCCCGTCCAGCACCAGTTCCCGGGTGGCGGGGTAGCCTTCGGGCATATACAGGCGGGAGCGGGAATTGAGGATCACGAGGGTACTGTCGGGCAGGCGAACGGCTTTGCGTTCACCATACCGGCTCTGATACAGGGTGTACCGGGTGCCGGGCTGCAACATGGCGGAACTGCGCTGATGACGGCCTGCAAGGTAATACAAGACCCCGCCGGCAATGAGCATGACGAGTATCAATGCGAGGGCAACCGGCTGCCAGCTGCGCCTTTTTTTCATATACAGTGGAAGTCGTGGCCGTCTGATTTGCGTGATTCGTGCACTCATGGTTGGGAATAAAAGATTTGGTGTACGTTGTCCCGGCTACAATATAATAAAAAATTGGCTCAACCTCCTGCTGTCCTGAACGTTGTATGTCAGAAAACGATCATAAGAAAAAACAGTTTTTTTTACAACGTACCGATCCCCTTAACTTTGCGGGCCATGGAACAAAAACTACCATTATCATTTGAGAATACGGCCATTGCATTTGAGCATATGTCCAATAAAGAACTGAAGAGAGCCAATTTTTTATTCAGCAACATCGGCAAGCCCTGGCTGGTTAAGTTTGGCGCCTTCGCCACACCGCTGGCATTTAAGCTCCGCCTGCCGGTGAAAGGCCTCATCAAAAGCACCATCTTCAATCACTTCTGCGGAGGCGAATCCCTGGAGGAAGCCGTTCGGGCGGCAGAAGCACTGGGCCGTTATGGCGTAGGTGTGGCGCTCGATTATGGTGTGGAAGCCCTCGAAGGCGAAGAGAATTACGATCACGCCGTTCCCGAATTCCTCCGGGCCATCCAGTATGCCGCCGGTAAACCATATATCCCTTTCCTGCCCATTAAGGTTACAGGCTTCGCCCGCTTCTCCCTGCTGGAAAAGATCCATGCACAGGAAGAACTGAATGCGGAAGAGCAGGCGGAATTCGACCGTGTGCGTGAACGCATCCGCACCATCTGCGCTGCAGCTGCCAAAGCTAAAATAAGCGTATTGGTAGATGCCGAAGAATCGTGGGTGCAGCAGCCGGTAGATGACCTTACCGACGAAATGATGCAACTTTTCAACAAAGACAACGTATTCGTTTACAATACCTTCCAGCTCTACCGGCACGACCGGTTGGAGTATCTCAAGAAATCATGGGAAGAGGCGCAGGCAAACGGCTACCACCTCGGGGCCAAACTGGTACGCGGCGCTTACATGGAAAAAGAGCGCAAACGTGCGGAAGAACTCGAGTATACATCGCCCATCCAGCCCAATAAAACCTCGGCCGATGAGGATTATGATGATGCCCTCCGCTTCTGCCTCGACCGGCTGGATTCCCTCGCCGTATTCATTGGTACGCATAACGAAGACAGCTGTATGCTGGCTGCCCGCCTGATGGATGAGAAGAAGATCCCGCACAACCACCCCCGCGTCAGCTTTTCACAGCTGTATGGCATGAGCGATAACATCACCTTCAACCTGGCACATGCGGGCTACCGTGTGTCCAAATACCTGCCTTATGGCCCGGTAAAAGATGTGATGCCCTACCTCATCCGCCGGGCACAGGAAAATACCTCCATTGCCGGCCAGATGGGACGGGAACTGGGGCTGATCCGTAAAGAGATGAAACGCAGGACTTTATAATAGCACTGTCGTAAAATAACGGCCGCTCCTTCCCGGGGGCGGCTTTTTTTATTCCGGCCACTGCTGTAACATTTCCGGGATATAGTACGTCTTACACATACTATTCCGCCGGTGTAAAGGCGGAGTTAAACGGAAACCATACTTATTTCTTTAGCTACGTAGAAGAAAAGGGCGCCTCTTTACAGGGGCGCCCTTTTAGTTTTTATCGTTATTTCATCTCATCAGTTCCCTTCCGTCAGCGGGATGGGGAATTTGTCCCATACCTTATCGCCCGGCCGGGGATTGGGCAGCTCGGCCAGTTTGTTATAACGGCGCATGTCTATCCAGCGGTGGCCTTCCGCAAACAGGGAATAGCGCCGGTGATAGAGCAATTCGTTTATCAATGCCGTTGTGGTAATGCCGCCTGCATAGGGTGTGAGGTTATGATCTACCCGGAGGCGGTTAATGGCCACCAGGGCATCCGGTAACTGGCTCAGCTGGATCTTTGCTTCTGCATAGATCAGGATCAGTTCCTCGTTACGGATGATGTATACCGGTGCTTCGTTGCTTTTATGGATCCATACATCGCGGTTGCTGACAAGCCCCAGCTGGGATGCCGGTTCTGTACGGAGTGTGGCTTTTGCAATGCGGTCGTCTCCCGGTATGATCTGGGCGGCATAATACGGAGTGGCTACCCTGAACTCACCTGAAGTGGTGTTTTGCGGCAGGAACAGCGGATTCAGCTGGTCTCCGGATTTATTACTGAAAGCATGGAAATACCCGGTTTCGAACGGTCCGTTCAGGTCAAAGAAAGATTCGTTTAATGCTGTCAGCGCTGCAGCCCATAGCTGCCGGTAAATGGCCACACGTGCCGCAATGGCACGGTTGAACTTAATGACAGCCGCCGCATTGGTAGCGCCGATGGTGATGGGGAATACGATCTCGGAGCCGGTAAGCTCCGCCTTGCCCGCATCCAGCATCGCAGCAATATCAGCCAATGATTCCGGGTATCCTTTAACCGGCCCGATGTTGTTGGGATCTTTCACATCCGTACGCACACCATTGGTATACGTCATGTTCAGATTCATCAGCAGCTGATAAGCCATAATGGTTTTGGTATAACCGGTGTAGCCTTTCTTCTGCGCATCCGAGAGGTAAGTGGCATTGGCCACCACGTCGTGGATGATATTACCCTGGCGGACTACCCGGTAACGGGCAGACCATGGGTTGGTGATGTAAAATGTGTTATTGTCGAGCGTACCATCACCCATCAGCTCTTTGGTATACCGCGGCTCGGAGGCCGACATGCGGTAGATCTCCCGGCCAATGAGTCCGATGGCATCGAAGTAGGTGGCTAAACTGTTACGCGTTCCGGATTCCAGCCCCACCATGAGGTTATCGAGTTTAACCTTGGTGCCGTTGCGTATGGCGTCGTCCACGATGGGACTGTTGAGGTTGGGAATTTCTCCCTTCTGGCAGGCCGCCAGACCGATGAGCGATCCCAACAATATGATCAGATGCTTTTTCATGTTGAATTCTTTTCGGATAAAACAATCAGAACGTTACGGTCACATGGAAAGTGGCGCGTTTCGATGCCGGGTAGGGCATCACTTCCACACCGGAAGACAAGCCGTTGCTGCCTCTTGACGTGGCGGTGGAAAGGGTATTGGAGCCGAAGTTGGAAGTTTCCGGATCGTAGCTGTTATACTTCGTCCAGGTAATCCAGTTGTTCAGCGACGCGCCGATGTTCACACCGGTGATGTATTTGTTCCGTGGAACAGGTACATCGTAGTACAGCCCTATTTCGCGGATGCGCACGTAAGATGCGTCCTGCACAAAACCAGCGGCTTCTCCTTTCCCGAATGCGGTATTGCGGTCGTCACCATCTTTAATACCGTTACCATTCTTATCGTCGTCATAGTCGGACGAGGTCTGGTTCAGATCATTCAGCAGCTGGGTGAGGTTGATGTTATCGCCACCTTTTTTCCAGTGCAGCATAAAGCGGAAACTGAAATGTTTGAGGAAACTGATCTCGTTGAGCGTACTCAGCTGGAAGTCTGGCTCCGAATTCCCCAGTACCCCGATGCCGGGAGTAGCACCCAGCGTACCAATGATCTGGGTGGCAGATTTGCCTTCTTCGATATAGAAGTTACCCAGCGAGTTGCCGAAGGCACCCATGGGGAAGGGAGGGATCAGCAGCTTGGTGATCTTGGATTTGTTTTTCCAGAAATTGATATGCGTGTTCCAGCGGAAGTTCTTTGTATTAACGGGTATGGCACCAATGCCGATCTCGACACCCTGATTCCGGAGGTCACCTGCGTTGAGCCACTGTGCGGTGAAGCCGGTAGAGGGCTGCAGGTTACGGCGGATGAGGAGGTCGTAGATGTTTTTGTTATAGTAGGTAGCCTCCAGTGTTAACCGTCCGTTGAGGAAGCTCACGTCTAGCCCGGTTTCGAATTCAGCCTGCTTTTCCTGCTTGATGTCTGGGTTGCCCAGCTGGTTATCCACCAGCACACCGCCGTTGCCGCCGATGTTGTTAGGCAGCGCTGCCAGGAACCTTGCACCATAAGGCGCTACGTTACCCGACTGGCCGTAAGCAGCGCGGATCTTTAAGCTGTTGATGAGCTGCATCTTCCAGAAAGGCATTTTAGCAAGGTTCCAGGAGAACGATGCTTTGGGCAGCACGAAGTATTTCTTATAGTCGCCGTTGTTGGTAGAGCGGTCGAAGCGTACACCGGCGCCAATGGAAATAGCGTCCATGATCAGCACATCTTCCTGAATGAAAATACCGTTATCGCGGTACTTGGTACGGAACTGTTGCAATGCTGCGTTGGCAGCCATGTCCACGTTCGTCTGTAACGGAGTGGTGTTGGTAGCGGTGGCAACGATGAGGTCGAGGTAATTGGTTTCCAGCGTGGCACCCAGCGAAGTAGTGAAGTTCAGCTTCGTGTTGGGGGCAAACTGGTTCACGAGTATGCCGGCGAGGTTAGAGTTAAGGTTGCTGGTATTACCCTGTATAGACGCACCTTCCAGATTGTCTTTCATGAATGGCAGGGAGCGGGGGAAGATGGCTTCCGTTTTCAGGTGGAAGAAATCCACACCGCCGCGAACAATGAGACGGGTGTTGGATTTGAGGCTTTCCTGCAGGTTAACCTTGATCTCACCACCCGTGATCACGCGGTTAACGGATTCATTGTTGCGCATTTTATCCCGTGTTTCGATGGGGTTTTGAGCACCCACGAGAATGGGATAGTTACCATTGGCGTCGGGCAGCAGCGGCACATACTCCGGTGCAGCGGAAAGGGCAACACCATAACTTACGGAGTTGTTGTCGTTATTGGTAAGCCCGCGGTCTGCCGATGTTTTCATATACGTGGCGCGCAACCCAACTGAAATGCGGTTGTTGAGCTTGTGGTCTACGTTCAGCCGGAGGGAGTTGTTGGAATAGCCGGTGTTTTTAATGATACCGTCTTCATCTTTGCGGTTGGCGGAGAAGAAGATACCGGTGCGTTCGTCGCCCCCGGTCACACTCACATTGGTGTTGAGGAGCAGGCCTTTTTCGCCGTACATTTCATTTTCATGATCGTACAGCTTGCCGGCGTTCCTTGCGGCGATAAAAGCATCTCTTGCTGCTGCACCGCCTTTATCGAAAGCGGTCTGTTCTGTGAAATGCCGCATGCCCAGCAGTTTCCGGGCCTGCGTCCAACCCACATCCTGGCGGGCACGCACTACGGTGCGGCCTGCCTGGCCTTTCTTGGTGGTGATGATAACCACACCTGCCGCGGCTTTTGAACCATAAATGGCCGCAGCGGATGCACCTTTGAGTACTTCAATGTTCTCAATGTCATCCGGGTTAATATCTGCCACGCGGCTGGAGGGGTTATCCTGGTATTGTTCATTCCCGGCGCGCGAAGCAGCAGTGATGATGTTGAGGTTTGCGGGAACGGATACGTTACTGATAAAGATACCATCTACCACATACAGGGGCTGGCTGTTGGAGAAGATGGAAGTAACACCGCGCATTTTTACAGAGATACCGCCGCCGGGAGCACCGGAGTTGGCGGTGATGAGTGCCCCGGGAATCTTACCGCTGAGTGCAGCGTCGAAGGTTTGGGCAGGTGCCACACCGTACAGCTCTTTGGCGGAAATAGTGGCCACGGCGTTGGCGAGGTTGCTGCGTTTTACGGAAGTGGCAAGGCCGGTGATCACTACTTCATCGAGGTTGGCGAAGTCTTCTTCCAGCTTAATGTTCATAGCGCTGGCGGAAGCTGCCTGCTGAACGGTTTTGTATCCGGTAAAGGAAAATACAAGGGTGTTACCCACGGAGGCTTCAAGGCTGAAGCGGCCCTGAATGTCTGACACGGTTCCGCGGTTAGTGTTTTGGATACGGACCGTTACCCCGGGCAACCCGTTGCCCTCGGCGTCCGTAACGCGGCCGCTTACACGCTGCTGGGCATGCGCCGATATGGCACTGCAGAGCAGGATGAGCAGCCAGGTACATTGTTTGAGGAAATGCATGTTCTGGCGATTTAGAGGTTTGTGAATAGAGGAGGTTGATAAAAATGTGGTTTAACAGGAAATGCTACGAATCTGTGGCGTTGTGCATGTTGTTCATAATTTAGAGGTTGATAATACGTGTTACTGGCAGGTAGCTACAATACAATACGGGTTCGCACGGCATATGGCCGTGTGAATTCATGGCATCCTGCCGGCGGGTTAAAGCCGGCGAGCTTCGGGTCTGGATTCTGTTGCATATGTCTTAATTGCGTACCTGCATCTTGCCGCGCTGCTTACGGCATACTGATATGGCCTTTCTGCTACATACATCTATAGTTGTCTTGCCCCTGCTCGATTCAATTGTTTTGATAAGTCCTGTTTTTCAATTCCTGGCGCTGCTAATGCCATTTGTGGTTTCAGGTGTTGTTTTTCAATTCGTTATAACACGGATGTTAGGCTCCGTGCCGGTTTATGCTGTTGTAACTTTGTGGGGGCAAACTCACTTTTGCAGATTAACGAAATTTGAGAAAAACGAGATTTGTTTATGTGCTGTAATTAGGTTATATTATTTCATCCTGTAATTTGTAACGTTTTCCGGCCACTTTCAACGGGTTATCCACATGATGTCAGGAGAAAACTGGCCCGGAATTCTGCATTTACCATTAAGTTTGCAGTGTATATGCAACAGTATAAAGACCTTCTCCAACATATCCTTGATCATGGAGCAGATAAAACGGACCGTACCGGCACCGGTACCCGTAGCTGCTTCGGCTACCAGATGCGGTTCGACCTTGCAAAGGGCTTCCCCATGGTAACCACCAAGAAACTTCACCTTAAATCCATCATATACGAACTGCTGTGGTTCCTCAACGGCGATACCAACGTCCGCTATCTGCAGGAACACGGGGTGAAGATATGGGACGAGTGGGCTGATGCCGATGGTAACCTCGGGCCCGTTTACGGTAAACAATGGCGCAGCTGGGAAGGAGCCGACGGTAAAACCTATGATCAGATCCGCGATGTGGTGGATCAGATCAAAAAGAACCCTGACTCCCGCCGCCTCATCGTGAACGCCTGGAACGTGGGCGAACTGCCTGAAATGGCCCTCAGCCCCTGCCACTGCCTCTTCCAGTTCTATGTGGCAAACGGTAAGCTCAGCTGCCAGCTCTACCAGCGCAGTGCCGACGTTTTCCTCGGGGTACCCTTCAACATCGCCTCATACGCTTTGCTGACACTCATGATCGCACAGGTATGCGGACTGCAGCCCGGCGAATTCGTTCACAGCTTCGGAGATGTACACCTGTACAATAACCACTTCGGGCAGGCACGCCTTCAGCTGGAGCGCGAACCATTCCCGCTGCCCGTTATGAAGATTAACCCGGATGTGAAAGACATCTTCTCTTTCCGGTTCGAAGATTTTACACTGGAAAACTACCAGTCTCACCCACATATCAAAGCCCCCGTTGCCGTATGATTGCTGTTATTGTAGCCGCTTCTGAGAATAACGTCATCGGCATCAACAATCAGCTTCCCTGGAAGCTGCCCGACGATTTCAAATTCTTTAAGAATACTACTTATGGTTTCCCCATCATCATGGGCCGTAAAACCTGGGAATCCCTCGGCGGCAAACCCCTCAAAGGCCGCCATAATATCGTCATCACCCGTCAGCCGGATTATACTGCCGAAGGCGTAACCATTACCAACTCCCTCGCCGGTGCTTTGGCCATCGCGGAAAAGGATGAGGTGAAAGAGATTTTTGTGATAGGAGGGATGGAGATCATCCGGCAGGCCTGGAACCAGGTAGACCGTATCTACCTCACCCGTGTGCATGGCACCTTCGAAGGCGATGCCTTCTTCCCGGAAATAAACCCCACGGAATGGAAGCGCGTGCATACAGAAGAGCATCCTGCTGATGACAGGCATGCCTATGCCTTCACGTTCGAGACGTGGGAGCGCATCTAGTCTCTCTTTGATGTTTACTTGAAAATTACAGTGCCTACAGCCTCTGTAAGCTCCTTCATGATCTGCTTGAGATGCTTATCCATCTCAAGGCAGCGTACCTGTGCTTCATAGTCTGTGGCTACGCTCAGCTCCTGCTGGTTTTCCGCGATCAGTTTCTGGATCTTACGGATGATGAGGTAGTTGCTGCAGCTGATGGTATCGCGCCGGAAGGCATCATCGCCATATACGGTTTTGATCTCGAACCTGTCTCTCCACGCCGCGCTCAGCTCGGCTTCTTTATCTTCCAGAATAATAGCCACGTTCCGGGCCACTTCATCATCCTGGTGGTAGAGGAACATCTTCTTGTCCGGGATGGTTCCCTGATCGTAGGATTCCTTGTATTCGCGGAGGATGCGTTTTACCACTTCGTTTTCCGACAGCGATTCGAAATCATAAGGCAGATGGAAGATGTAATCGGCCACGGTGGTCTGTTGTTCTTCATCGAAGATCTTATCACCAAAGCGCAGCAGTACCTTGATCAGTTCTCTTTCCTGCCGCTCGGAAGTGTTGAAGATATTTTCTGCCGGAGCAGCGGGTGCATTGCCACCATCGGGGAAGTACTCGGGGTACATTTCCGCGAGGGAGGGACCGTCGTCCTGTTGGGGAGGCCCGTCGAAGCCGCCTTTCTTTTTATTGGCAGGGTCGTTGAGCGCCTGTTTGGCAAGGCGGTCGCGGATGAATTTGTTGACGAGGTCTACCAGCCGCTCTTCATCGATCTTCAGCAGCTGGCTGCACTGGCGGATGTAATCCTGCTGGCGGGTGAAATCCTCTACTTTGTCGATCCGCGCAATGGTTTCCGCGATCTCATTTACCAGCTGTGATTTGCGGGAGGTATCGTTGCCCGCTTCCTTCATGGAAACGTGCAGTTTGAAGAGGACGAAGTCCTGCTTGTTGTCGAGAATAAACTGCCGGAAAGCTTCCGCCCCGATCTTTCTCACATAGCTGTCCGGGTCTTCCTTATCGGGGATCAGTGCCAGCTTCACGTTCAGGCCTTCTTCAATGGCCATGTCCAGCCCGCGGAGCGCCGCTTTAACGCCCGCATTATCGCCATCGTACAGAATGGTGAGGTTATTCGTGTACTTCTTGATGAGCCGCAACTGATCGGTAGTGAGCGATGTGCCGGACGATGCCACCACGTTCTCGATACCCGCCTGATGCAGGGAAATTACGTCGGTATAGCCTTCCACCAGCAGGCATTCATCGTGCTTATCGATGGCATGCCGTGCGAAGTAGGTACCGTAGAGTACCTTGCTTTTAACGTAAATATCGTTCTCCGGGGAGTTGATGTATTTGGGAGCCTTGTCGGATTTAACGAGGATGCGCGCACCGAAGCCCAGTACTTTCCCGCTCTGGTTGTGAATGGGGAAGATGACGCGGCCGCGATAGTTATCGATCGGCTGATCGTTCCTGACGGTTACGAGGCCCGTTTTCTGCAGGTATTCGAGGTTGTACCCCTTATGCTGCGCTTCGCGTACGAAGGCTTCCCGGAGGTTAAGGGCGTACCCGAGCTGGAACTTGCGGACAATTTCTTCCGAAAAGCCACGCTCTTCGAAATAGGAGAGTCCCACATTCTGCCCTTCGTCGGTTTCGAAAAGGGTTTTTACGAAGTAGTCGCGGGCGAAGTTGTTGATAATAAACAGGCTTTCTGCCTGTTGCTGACGGGCTTTGACCTCAGGGCTTACCTCCGTTTCCTCTATTTCCACCTGGTACCGCTGTGCCAGCCACCGGATGGCTTCCACATAGGAGTACTTTTCGTGCTCCATGACGAAGTTGATGGCGTTGCCGCTTTTACCGCAGCCGAAGCATTTGTAGATTTCCTTGGTACCGGAAACGGTGAAAGAGGGGGATTTTTCGTTATGGAAAGGACAGAGGCCCATGTAATTGGCGCCCCGTTTCTTCAGTTTCACGAATGCCCCTACCACATCAATGATATCGATGCGGTGGAGGATCTGTTGTATAGTATTCTGAGTGATCAATGCCGGTAGTAGTGTATCTGCAAACTTAACGGAATTTTAGCGAACGGCGGGCGTTTTGGCGGCAGTCGGCCAATTCGGTATATTTGTCAGATTCCACCAAAACACTCGGAAAAATCAGTTATGAAAGAAGTATTTATCGTATCCGTAGCCAGAACACCCATCGGGGCATTCAACGGTGCCCTTGCTTCCGTACCCGCCACAACCCTTGGCGCAACGGTGATCACGGCCGCATTGGAACGTGCCGGCGTTAGTAAAGAGCAGGTGCAGGAAGTTTATATGGGTAATGTGATCAGCGCCAACATCGGCCAGGCCCCCGCCAACCAGGCGAGCCTTTACGCCGGGTTGCCCAACACCGTGCCCTGTACAACGGTTAATAAAGTGTGCGCATCCGGCATGAAAGCCATTATGCTTGGCGCCCAGAGCATTATGCTGGGTGATAACGACATTGTGGTAGCCGGTGGCATGGAATCCATGAGCAACATCCCGTATTACCTCGATAAAGCCCGCAACGGCTACCGCCTCGGGCATGGTTCCGTGATCGACGGAATCCTGCGCGACGGGCTGTGGGACCCTTACAAGGACTTCCATATGGGCAATGCCGCCGAGATCTGCGCCACGGAATATAAAATAACCCGGGAAGATCAGGATAACTACGCCAAACAGAGCTACCAGCGCTCCGCGGATGCCGCAGGCAAAGGCTATTTCGCCGGGGAGATCGTTCCGGTAAGCACCGGCGGTAAAGCGCCTGTAACCGTGAGCGACGATGAAGAGTATAAGAAAGTGAATTTCGATAAAATGACCACGCTGAAGCCTGCTTTTCAGAAAGACGGGACGATTACAGCTGCCAATGCTTCCAAAATCAACGACGGTGCCGCCGCCGTGGTACTGGTAAGCGGGGAGAAGGTAAAGGAACTTGGCCTGAAGCCCCTGGCGCGAATTGTGAGCTTTGCGGATGCCAGTCAGGCACCGGAATGGTTCACCACCACCCCCGTGCTGGCGGTAAATAAAGCGCTGGCTAAAGCGAAACTGGGTATGGGCGATATGGATTTCGTGGAAATTAACGAAGCTTTTTCCTGCGTGGCCCTGGCCAACGGGAAAGATCTGGGCATCCCCAACGAAAAACTGAACGTATGGGGCGGCGCAGTGGCACTGGGGCACCCTATCGGCTGTTCCGGGGCGCGTATCATCGTTACCCTTACCTCCATCCTGCGGCAGGAAAACGGCCGTTTCGGCGTAGCCGGGATCTGTAACGGAGGGGGCGGTGCCAGTGCAATGGTGATAGAGAAAATCTAATTCCTTTGCTTTTTGGGAAACAAACGATAAATTTGCCCTGCCTTTTCAAAAAGGAACATCATTAAACATATAGTAAAGAATCAAATGCGTCAGATAGCCTTCAGACAAGCCTTAAGAGAAGCCATGCAGGAAGAAATGCGCCGTGACGAACGGGTGTTCCTGATGGGAGAGGAAGTGGCAGAGTACAACGGTGCCTACAAAGTTAGCCAGGGAATGCTCGAAGAATTCGGTGCCCGCCGCGTGATCGATACCCCGATCGCAGAGCTTGGCTTCACCGCAATCGGTGTAGGTGCTGCCCAGAACGGCCTCCGTCCGGTGGTAGAATTCATGACCTGGAACTTCGCCGTACTGGCCCTCGACCAGATCCTCAATACCGCCTCCAAAATGCTGGCAATGTCCGGCGGACAGGTTGGCTGCCCCATCGTATTCCGTGGAGCAAACGGTTCCGCAGGCCAGCTCGGTGCCCAGCACTCTACCGCATTTGAAAGCTATTATGCCAATATCCCCGGCCTGAAAGTGATCTCCGTATCTAACCCTTACGATGCGAAAGGTCTCCTCAAAGCTGCTATCCGCGACGAAGATCCCGTGGTTTTCATGGAATCCGAGCAGATGTATGGCGAAATGGGTGAAGTTCCTGAAGAAGAATACATCATCCCCATCGGTAAAGCGGATATCAAACGCGCCGGTAAAGATGTTACCATCGTGTCTTTCAACAAAATGATGAAAGTAGCCCTCGGTGCAGCCGAAGAGCTGGCGAAAGAAGGTATCGAAGCCGAAGTAATCGATCTTCGTACCATCCGTCCCCTCGACTGGTTCACCATCCTGGAGTCTGTTAAAAAGACCAACCGCCTCGTGATCGTGGAAGAGCAATGGCCCTTCGCCAGCATCTCCTCCGAGATCTCTTACCGCATCCAGAAAGAAGGTTTCGACTACCTGGACGCGCCTATCCGCCGTATCACCGCTGTAGATGCTCCCATGCACTACGCACCCAACCTGGTAAAACTGTACCTCCCCGATGTGGAACGTACCGTGAAACTGGTGAAGGAAGTAATGTACATGAAGAAATAGAAGTCAACTTTACAGTGCATATTTACTGCTGCGCTCCCAACCGGGGGCGCAGCTTTTTTATGCCCGCCCGGTTACCTGCCATAACTGCCACCAGGGCAAATCCCTGAAGGAGCATTTCAGCTGCCCTGCCTGCCCAGTGAGAATGCATTCCCGGATCATATCGTGATTAGTACAGGGACAGCAGGGGAACATTGCGGGAATAGTACGGGGATAGTAAAGGAGCCGTACGGGAACAGTACAGCGGCAATACCGGAGCAGTGCTCGTACGGTACGGTAACAGTATAGGAAGCGTACGGGAAGTGTACGGGAACAGTACGGGAAGAATACGGGATGTGCGGATACAAGGTGGAGATGAGGTGGACATGAGGTGGACTTGATCTGTACATGTGCCTGATTAGCAGAGAGATAGAATATTGGGAAAACAGGGCTAAAATAGCGAACCGCGCCCCCGAAGAGGCGCGGCCGGATTGACTGATGGTTGATGATATAAAGACTTGAATTATTGTCCGAAAAGGTCAGTACTCAGATATCGGTCGCCCCGGTCGCAGATAATGGCAACAATCACGCCACTTGTCAGCTCCCGGGAAAGCCTCACCGCGGCGGCTATAGCTCCACCGCTGCTCATGCCGCAGAAGATGGCTTCTTCCCGTGCCAGGCGGTTTGTCATTTCACGGGCTTCGGCTTCTGAGATATCCATGATCCTGTCTACCCGCTGCCGCTCGAATATCTTTGGCAGATAAGCTTCCGGCCATTTGCGGATACCGGGGATTTTACTGCCGTCTGTTGGCTGGCAGCCCACGATCTGCACTTCCGGGTTTACTTCTTTCAGGAACCGGGAAACACCCATGATGGTTCCCGTGGTACCCATGGCAGACACGAAGTGGGTGATGCCATGGTGGGTATCGCGCCAGATCTCCGGGCCGGTGGTGCGGTAATGCATACCATAGTTATCGGGGTTGGCGAACTGGTTCAGCATATGGTAACCGCCCTTGGCCACCTGCGCATGCGCGTAATCAATGGCGCCTTCCATGCTTTGTTCCCTGGGCGTGAGGATGACCTTGGAGCCATAGGCTTCCATGGTCAGCACCCGCTCACGGGTAGCGTCTTCCGGCATCACGATCTCCATTTCCACATTAAAGAGATTGGCGATCATGGCGAGGGCAATGCCTGTGTTACCACTGGTGGCTTCTATCAGTTTAATACCGGGGCGTATCTCACCACGGTCCAGCGCCCCTTTGATCATGCCATAGGCCGCCCTGTCTTTCACACTGCCGCCGGGGTTAGTGCCTTCCAGCTTGGCGTAAATGGTGACATCGGGATTTTCCGGGATGCGCTGCAGGGCCACCATGGGGGTGTTGCCCACTAAATCCAAAACTGAGCTCATACTTTTTAAGTGACTTTTATACTTCCGTCTGCTTTATAATATATCCTTGACAGCGGCTCCACCGATTTGATGAGCCACACGTTCCCTCCGATTACGCTGTGGTGGCCGATCACCGTATCGCCCCCCAGAATGGTGGCGCCTGCGTAGATCACCACGCCTTCCTCAATAGTGGGGTGGCGCTTGGCGCGGGCCATCGTTTTATCGATGCTCAGGGCGCCCAGCGTAACGCCCTGGTATATTTTCACATGCGGGCCTATCACGGTGGTTTCTCCGATCACGATGCCCGTTCCATGGTCGATACAGAAATAAGGTGCGATCTCTGCCGCAGGGTGTATATCCACGCCCGTTCGTGCGTGTGCGTATTCCGTAATTACGCGGGGCAGGAGGGGCACTTCCAGTAAATGAAGTCCGTGCGCTACCCGGTAGGCTGCAATGGCCGCAAATCCGGGATATGCCCTGATTACTTCGTAGAGGCAGGTAGCCGCAGGATCGCCCTGGAGGATGGCTTCCGCATCTTTCGTCAGGTCTGCATAAATACCGGGTACCATCTCCATAAACTGGCGGCTCACCACTTGCGGAGGTTCGGTGAGCTGGGTAGGGATGTGCAGCAACAGATCGTTCAGCTGCATTTCCAGCCGCACAGCGTACTGCTCAACGGCCGCATCATCCATCACCCGGCCGTTATGCTCGGGAAACAGCCAGTTGATCAGGTCGTTGCTGAACTGCCATACAGCTTCCGAACTGGGATAGGGCACAACGCCGGCCGCAGCGTGCCGCAGTTTCAATAATTCGAGTAGTTGGTGCATCATAACGTTAGTTACCAGTGTCGGGCTAAAATTACTGATAAAACCAACAAGATTGGTAGACTTTATGTGCTTAAAACCCCCGTCCATGGATATTTTTTTATTTCAGTGCCGTATAAAGTAAGTGAATTGTGCTACATCGGCCGTTTTCCTTTATTTTTGCCCTGTTTAAAATAATAGACAATCTATGGCCAACATTCTGATCATCGACGACGAAAAGAGCATCCGCAAAACGCTCTCCGAAATCCTCACCTACGAAGGATACAAAATCGACGAAGCGGCAGACGGAGCAGAAGGCTTTAAAATGTTCCAGGCCAAAACCTACGACGCCGTACTCTGCGATATTAAAATGCCCAAAATGGACGGTCTCGAGTTCCTCGAGAAAGCCCGCGAAATAAATGGAGATGTTCCCATTATCATGGTATCCGGCCATGGTAACCTCGAAACCGCGGTAGACGCGGTGAAGAAAGGCGCCTTCGATTATATCTCCAAACCTCCCGACCTCAACCGCCTCCTCATCACCCTCCGCAATGCGCTGGACAAAACCACCCTCGTGGCAGAAACCAAAACGCTGCGCAAGAAAGTGAATAAAACACCTGACATGATCGGGGATTCGGCACCTATCGTCCGAATCAAGGATACCATTCATAAAGTAGCCCCTACTGACGCGCGCGTTCTCGTAACCGGAGAAAACGGTGCCGGTAAGGAACTCGTAGCCCGCTGGATTCATACCTACAGCAACCGTGCAAACGGTCCGCTTATAGAAGTGAACTGCGCCGCTATCCCCTCCGAGCTGATCGAGTCCGAACTGTTCGGTCACGAAAAAGGCTCTTTCACCTCCGCGGTAAAACAACGCATCGGTAAATTCGAACAGGCTACCGGTGGAACGCTTTTCCTCGATGAGATCGGTGATATGAGCCTCAGCGCACAGGCCAAAGTGCTCCGTGCCCTGCAGGAAGGTAAGATCACGCGGGTAGGGGGCGACAAGGAAATCAGCGTGGATGTGCGTGTGGTAGCTGCTACCAATAAAGATCTGCTGAAAGAAGTGGAAGAAAAGAACTTCCGCCTCGATCTTTATCACCGCCTCAGCGTGATCCTTATTCACGTGCCTTCACTGAACGACCGCCGCGATGATATTCCCCTGCTGGTAGATCATTTCCTCGACCTCGTTTGCGCGGAATACGGTATGGCAAGGAAACAGGCTGATAAAGACGCCATGAAAGCATTGCAGAACCATCAGTGGACGGGTAACATCCGCGAACTGCGCAATGTGGTAGAGCGACTGGTGATCCTTTCCGGCAAAACCATTTCGGCCGACGATGTGGAGAATTACGTAGTGCCCAATCACGACAAAAAAAAAGCCACTACCTGAATGACGAGCTGCTGATTTTAACGAAGCTGCACGACTTTCGCGACGAAGTGGAAAAGATATTCATCGAATTCATGTTGCAAAAGAACGGAGGAAACATAACGAAAACTGCTCAGGCGCTGGATATCCAGCGCAGCCATCTTTACAATAAGATGGAGCGTTACGCCATCCGGAAAACTCCCGGCGCAGATGAATGAACGCAGACATATATACCTGATAAGCGGCCTCGGGGCCGATGAACGGGTGTTTGAACGGCTGGTGTTCCCGGCCGACTGTGATGTACATTACCTCCCCTGGATCACGCCACTGAATGCAGACGAACCCATCGCAGAATATGCAGGGCGCATGGCCCGCCGGATCATGCATCCCAATCCTATCCTCATAGGACTATCCTTTGGAGGTATGATGAGCATCGAGATCGCAAGGCTGATGCCAGTGCGGCAGGTGGTACTTATTTCGAGTGTTAAGAACCGTTTTGAGCTGCCGCCTTATTACAACAACTTTGCCCGTAAAGTATTGCGTACGTTGCCAGACAGGCTCCTGTTTACCAACCGGCAGTTTGTGGTAAGATTGTTTATGCAATGCCAGAGCGATGAAGAACGCAGCCTGCTGGATGCCTACCTCGGCAAAAAAGACCTCCGTTATATGCGCTGGGCACTTAACAACGTGCTGCAATGGAACAATGAATGGTCGCCTCCCGGCCTGGTACATATCCACGGCAGCAGCGACAGGCCTTTCCCGCGGCGGTACGTTACCCCAACTCATACGATTATTAAAGGTGGGCATTTCATGGTCATGAACCGCGCCCCTGAAATCAGTCTCATACTGGAAAAGAATCTGCTTTAAAAATATAAGCCCCGGTCTTGCAGGACCGGGGCTTTTTTAAGCTTTGTAAGCAGGTATTACTGTATTACGCAGGGCTTACTGTATGGATACACCTCAGTAACTTAAAGTATACTGTACCTGGTAAGCAGGTATATAAAGGCCTTTCTGTATTGGGTTTGACCGGGTTTTATATACAGTTGATATACATGAACCCTTCTTTTACCCTTCAGTAACCCTATATTAAGTGCGTATGATCAGGTGGTGGGAACCGGTTTGCGGCGTGCAAACTGGAGTACTTCATCCATGGAAAGGAGGACTTTCACATTTTCCGGGAGGGGAACTGAGATACGGGCGATCTGCGGGCCGGAGATAGTGACGGGGATACCGGGGAAGAGGCGGCCAAGGTCTTTCACGAAATTATCCAGCGCCCGTTGGGGATAGTTGGTAATTACGTGGGTGTAGATCTGGTCTACCTGTTTGCGGTCGGTATAAAAGCGCAGATCTTCCAGCGGTACGTTGGCGCCGAAGTTCACCACCCTGCAGCCGTGCTTTTTCAGCAGGTAATGCATGAAAAGGAGGGGAATCTCGTGCCATTCACCTTCCGGAAGAAAAACCATGAAGGATTCTTTGGGGTTTTCGGGTATATCCAGTCCGTCAATAGCTACAATCAGCTTTTTACGGATGATATTGGCGGCAAAGTGTTCCTGCGCGGGAATTACACAATCTACCAGCCAGAGCAGCCCTATTCGCTCCAGATAGGGGTATATCACTTTGAGCATGCATTGCTCGAAGCCCATACGGAGCAGGATATTATGAAAGATTTTTTCGATACGGACCTGGTCGAAATCGATCATCGCTTCTACCAGCTGATTGATGTACACCTGGTGCAGGTGATTGCCGTTCTGCCCGGTTTCTTCCAGTGAGAGCTGCTTGATCTCCTCTTCCGTCATTCCCACGATCTTGGATATCTTGTAGCCATGCCGGTACAGGTATGCAATACGCATGATGTGCTTCAGGTCGCCATTATCGTAAACACGGTGATTCGTGTCTTTCCGTTTGGGACGAAGTACATTGTAGCGCTGTTCCCATATGCGGATGGTATGCGCCTTGATGCCGGTCAGGCTTTCAATATCTTTTATCGTGAAGCTGTTCAATGTTCTGGATATAGAATTAAACAAAAATAAAGAGAAAGTGGTTCAACCGCAGTTTTCATTTGGTAACTTACGTGGTATTTTTTTAAGAAAACTTTATCGGGAGAAAAAAGGGCTGACAATTAACAGAATATTATATTTGTTGATCAAATAAACTAAAACACATCGCATGAATCTGGTTTTTTGGAGGAAGAAGGACGGCCAGCCGAAGAAAAAGAAGTCCGCCGTGCGGGAATGGCTGGATGCGGCCATCTTCGCCATTATTGCGGCTACGCTGATACGTACTTTCATATTCGAGGCCTATACGATCCCTACGCCTTCCATGGAAAAAACGCTGCTGGTCAATGATTTCCTCTTTGTCAGCAAAGTTAGCTACGGTCCGCGCATCCCCATGACACCACTGGCGGTGCCCTTCACCCATCATACACTCCCGCTTACGAAATATACCAAAGCCTACTCCGAAGCCATTCAGTGGAAATACCGCCGTTTGCCCGGTTTCAGCGATGTAAAGCGCAACGATGTAGTAGTATTCAACTTCCCGGAAGGAGACACCGTGGCCCTCGAAATACAGGAAAACTCCGTGTATTCCGAAGAAGTACGTAAGAACGGCCGTGATTATATGTGGAATACCTATCGCATCATTTCCCGCCCCGTAGATAAACGTGAAAACTATATCAAACGTTGTGTGGGCATCCCGGGCGACAGCCTCGAAGTGCGCGACGGTATCGTGATCGTGAACGGAACACCCGAAACACCCCCGCCAAACGGCCAGCGTAACTACACCGTGGCCACCAGCGATAACAGTGATCTCAACCCCATCCGCCTCGAAGAGCTGGGCATAGAACATTCGCCCGGAGAGCAATACAACCTCACACCCGGCGAAGCCAAAACGATCGCGGGCTTCGGCGGAACCGTTACAGGAGTTACACCAAATGTTTATCCCGGCAGCACTGAAATCTGGCCGCATGATACTTCCAAATTCAAATACTCCATCGATAACCTCGGCCCTATATACATTCCGAAAAAAGGCGCAACCGTGAGGCTCGACAGTGCTTCCATTGAGCTGTACCGCCGTATCATCGCGGTGTATGAAGAAAACAGGCTGGAAGAAAAAGGACCCAACGAGTTTATCATCAACGGTAAGCCCGCCACTACCTATACTTTCAAAATGGATTACTACTGGATGATGGGCGATAACCGTCACCGCTCCCTCGATTCCCGGTACTGGGGCTTTGTGCCTGAAGACCACATCGTGGGTAAAGCCTGGATGATCTGGATGAGCTACGGTAAAAACGGCATCCGATGGAGCCGCCTCTTCCGTACCATTAAATAAGATAGTTTTTACTGATTCATTATACAACGGCAGTCACGCCCGCATCCCGAAAAAAATGTACTTTCGGATCGCAGCGTGACTGCCCTTTTTATGTAAACGCCTTTCCATGCAAAATAAAGCCCGGCACATCATTGAGTTCGAGACCTATGCAGACAGCAGCGCCCTTTCTCCTGCAGACGCCGCCCTGCTGGAAAAAGCCCGGCAGACCACCACAGCAGCCTATGCGCCATATTCCCGCTTCCGTGTAGCAGCAGCAGCCCTGCTCGAAAACGGGGAAGTGGTTACGGGCACCAATCAGGAAAATGCCAGCTACCCGGTAGGGATCTGTGCTGAACGTACTGTGCTTTCTGTTGCCTCCGGCCTATATCCCGGGGTAGCGGTGGTGGCCATCGCCGTAAGCTATAATAATGAGCTGGCACCCTCCATAACGCCTATTGCGCCCTGCGGCATCTGCCGGCAAACGCTGGTGGAATATGAGGCCCGTTATGCCCGCCCCATCCGCCTCATCTTATCCGGGCAAACCGGGGAGGTAATTGCCATGGCTAAAAGCGGCGACCTGATGCCTTTATCATTTTCTGCTAATAGTATGAAATAAATTATATATATTTGATTCAGTGCCTAAGTGCATTGAAAGATGTTCCTATACCGTATTATCCTTATCCTATGCTTAGCCGGCCCGGCAATTCCGTCCATGGCCGTGATGGTTCCGCCCTTCAGCGGTGACCATGCTACCGAATTATATCGAAAAGGAGAGCAGCACATGCTTCGTGGGGAGCTGGATGATGCAGAACAGTGTTTCGAAGCGGCTATAGCGGCTAACCGCCGTTTTTCTGCGCCCTATCTCCATCTGGCCATTTTGCACCGGCTGCGGCAACAGCCTGAGCTGGCCCGGCAGCAATTCCTGAAATTATTGGATGTTGTGCCGGAAGAGCCTGCGGCACTGGCGGGGCTGGCGGAAGTGTGCTTTGAATTGCAGCAGTGGGAAGATGCGTTAACCTGGGCCCGCAGGGCGCAGGAGCAGGGTGCCCCTGCCATGGATGCCATTATCGGGATGAGCTATGCCGCGTTGGACCATCCTGCCGAGGCCATCAGGGCTATAGAATGCTCGCTGCGGGAAGATCCCTGGCAGCCTGCCTTGCGGATTAAGCTGGCGCGCCTCCATGCACAGGAGGAAAATTATGCGGCAGCCCTCAGAATATACGAAGAAGCACTGAAGACAGATAGTACTTCAGCAGATTTATATTTGGAATCAGGAATGATGCATTTTAATATGGAAAACTACAAAAACGCAGCCGGCGCATTCGAAATGGCAGCCAGGTACGGTACTTCCGGCGATGCGGATCTTTATGCAAACCTGGGTGTGGCCTACCTGCAACAGGCCGCTTATGCCGACGCCATTCAGCATCTACAGAAAGCGCTGCAGATGCGCCCTTCTGACATTAAAATCATGCAGCAGCTCGCGCATGCCTTCTTTAAACAGCAAAACTACCCGCAGGCAGCCATGCAATGGAACAGAATTCTCGTGCTGCAACCGCAGAACGCATTCGCCATGTTCATGCTGGGGAAATCGTATATATGCTCGGGAGAAGTGGTGAAGGGGCAGCGCATCTGCGATCAGGCGCTGCAGTTACACTAGGGGGTAAAAAACGAAATGTCAATGACAGGCGTCATTGACATTTCGGCAGTTTCTTTTCCTACATTCTTTCAGGTACCCGGATGCCCAGGAACTTCATGGATTGCCGGATGGTATTGGCAGTCAGTGATGCGATCTGCAAACGCAGTTTCCGCTTGTCTTCACTTTCCGCATCGCGTACGGAATAGGTATACTTACCGCTTTCCTTTTTAGCGTAGAAGGAGTTGAATGTTTGCGCCAGTAAAAAGGCGTAGTTCGCAATCACGGAGGGGCTCATTTCCCGGCCTGCTTCAGCCAGTACATCACCAAACTGTTCATTGATCATGATCAGCTCCTTTTCCATGGGCAGCAGCGCATCCGTATGCCGGTAGCTTTCCAGCGCCAGCATATCACCTGCCGAGAACTCCCGCAGGATGGAACGGATACGGGCATGGCTGTATTGAATGAACGGCCCGGTGAAGCCATGGATATCGATAGACTCTTCCGGGTTGAATACCATTTTCTTCTTCGGGTCTACTTTCAGGAGGAAGAATTTCATGGCGCCGAGTCCGATGGTCTCGTACAGTTCGCGCAGTTCTTCTTCTGTAAAATCTTTCACTTTGCCGAGTTCTTCGGTATACCTGGCGGCAGTTGTCACCATTTCTTCCACGAGGTCGTCCGCATCCACCACGGTGCCTTCGCGGCTCTTCATCCGTCCGTGCGGCAGTTCCACCATACCATAGGAGAGGTGGGCGATTCCGTCTGCTGAAGGCTCACCAAGCTTCTGCATGATGAGTTTCAGCACTTTGAAGTGGTAATTCTGTTCATCGGCCACTACATAAATGCTTTGGTTCATCTGGTAGTCGTCGTACTTCAGGCGTGCAGTACCAATATCCTGTGTGATGTATACGGAAGTACCGTCGCCACGGAGTACCAGCTTTTCGTCCAGCCCGTCGGCGGTGAGGTCGATCCAAACGGAGTTGTCGGCTTTTTTAAAGAACACGCCTTTGCGGAGACCTTCTTCCACCACATCTTTCCCGAGCAGATAGGTGTTGCTTTCGAAGTACATTTTATCGAAGTTGATGCCGAGGCGTTTGTAAGTAGCTTCAAAGCCTTCGTATACCCAGCTGTTCATGGTTTGCCAGAGGGCACGTACTTCGGGGTTGCCTGCTTCCCATTGCTGCAGCATGATCTTGGCCTGTGCCATGATCTCGGTGCGGTTGCGGGAGAGTTCTTTTATTTCGTCATGGATTTTTTCGGCTTTTTCTTCATCGGCTTTCACCTGGGGGGTAAGCTCAGCGAGCAGCTGGCCGATACGGATCTTCGCATCTGCTTCGAAATCACTAAAGTCTCTTTTCTCTATTACGCGGCTGATGATTTCTTTGGTTTCTTCGCTGACATTCCGCGCCAGGTGTTTGATCTCTTTCCGGATTTGCGCTGCTTTTTCCACATTGGCCATGAATTCCGGCTTATGTAGTGCGGTGTGCAGTTTGGTGATACGTTCGTGTTGTTCTCCATCGAAGTCACTGAAATCACCTTCCAGTACGCGGGAGATGATGGGTTCAGACTGGTCGCGCAGGATGGATTCGAAGTGCACGTAGTAGTCACCCACGAGGTGGTCGCCCTTTTTGCCGGTGCTTTCCGGGGTATCGCCATGGGCAAAGAGCTGCCAGGCGAGCATGGATTTGCAGATATGGATACCACGGTCGTTCACCAGGTTAGCCTTGATCACTTCATAGCCATTGGCTTTAAGGATCTCAGATACGGAGAAACCGAGGAAGTTATTTCGGAGGTGCCCCAGGTGGAGGGGTTTGTTGGTGTTGGGGGAAGAATATTCCACCATTACCTTCTGACCTTTGGCAGGCTGCTGGCCTACGAGGGCATTATGATGTGCTCCTTGAACGAAGGCTGTCCAGGTCTGATCATGGATAGAAAGGTTCAGGAAGCCTTTCACAACATTGAAGCCCGCCACGAGGCCGGGATGATTGGCTGCCAGCCAGGTACCGATAGTTTGTGCCGTTTCTTCAGGTTTCTGCCGGCTGAACTTCGTAAATGGAAACACAACGATGGTATACTCGCCTTCGAACTCGGGCTTAGTGGTATTTACGGATACATCCGCCGCGGTGAAGGGCTGCTGGTACAGCGCCTGTACAGCCGCCGCGGCGGCTTGTTTAATAGAAGCAACTACGCTCATGGAAATCAATTGTAGAGGGCAAAGGTAACAGATCGGAGGGGCAAAAAAAAGAGCAGCGGCCTTTCGGCGCGCTGCTGTGGGTTTTATAGGCTACTGCCTTTGTAATTATTTTTTAATGCTGAATTTGCCGAAAGTATAGGTTACCCCAAACTGGGCAACGGAATTGGCGTGCTTATCGCGTGCGTCGCTGACATCGGTAAGACCGAAATTATACCGTGCGCCTACACCCAGCCCGAAATCGAAATCATATCCCAGTCCAAAGCCCAGCCCAAGGTCCAGCCCTTTATAGCTGTCGCCCACATCATAGGAATTACCATCGTCTTTCACCTTTGCAGCTACCCGGAACCCGATCTGCGGGCCTGCTTCCAGGTAGAACTCGGGGATGATGTGATATTGTGCCATGATGGGGAGGTTGATATAGTTCAACGCTATCGTATAGTCGTCTAAGATCGGGGGATCGGCTACAAAGCCCTGTCCGGAATACACCAGCTCCGGCTGTATGCTCCAGTTTTCCGTGATACCCACACGGGCAAATCCGCCCAGATATATACCGGCACGGCTCTTAGAATAATCGCTGTTCGTGAGTTTGGAAACATTGAGACCTCCTTTTACACCGAATTTTACTTGCTGTGCCTGTGCTGCGAGGGTAAAAAGGGATACGGTCAGGAATAGGAAAATGGCTTTTTTTGTCATATGTTAAAATTGGTACGCGTGTTTTAACAAAATGCATGCCGAACCAATAAAAAGCCCCTCCGGGGTGAGCGGAGGGGCTTTTGTCATGTTGTCATTATATATTGACAGCGTGTTTAGTAGATGGTGAATTCCACACGGCGGTTCTGCTGGCGGCCTGCCGCGGTTTTATTCGATGCAATGGGCTGATCCTGGCCATAGCCGGTAGCTTCGATACGGCTGGGGTTCACACCTTTACCCACGAGGTAAGCCTTCACAGATTCGGCCCTGTCTTTGGAAAGGCGCATATTCAGTGCGCGGTTACCTGTGTTGTCGGTATGTCCGGCGAGTTTGAGGCTCAGGTTCTTACGGGTCAGGAGAGAGGCCACTTCATCCAGGGAGGCGTAAGATTTCGGTTTGATGTTGGATTTGCCGGTCTCAAACTCGAGGTTCTCGATGGCGTTGCGTACGAGGCGGCGGTCGTCGTCCGTAATAATTACCTGTACCGGTTGTTTGGGAACTTCGGGTTTGGGCAGGGGGCAGCCGGAGCCGTCTACCTTATCGCCGGCACGGGTGTCAGGGCATTTGTCGAAGATATCGGAAACGCCATCGCCATCACTGTCTGTCTGCAGCTTGGCCACATCCGCGGCCAGTTTGGCATTATTGGCGTTAGCGGCTTCCAGCTCTGCCCGCAGGCGGTCGCGTTGGGCGGCGAGGTCGTCGTACATTACGGCAGGGGCGTTATGCCATTGCAACTGGGGCTTGGTTCGGGAACCGAGGGCAAATTCGAGTCCGGCATAGCCGTAGGAGAACTTGTCTTTGGCAGTGCCATATTTAAAGCCATCGAGGTTATCGCCGTCGGTAAAGTTCATGGTATACCCCAGGTCGAGGTTCATGAAGTCATTGAGTTTGAACTTAATACCGGCACCAACGGGGATAATGAGTTCCTGGATGTTACCGTCTGTCTTATAGTCCGTTTCTGTACCGCCGGCGGTTTTGATGGTGGGGCTGTATCCGGCGAGGCCTCCGCCCACGGAGGCGTATAACTGTGCAATGGGTTTACGGTAAGCCCAGTTGATGGTGGCGAAGTTAAAGACCCCGCTGAGGCTGGCGGTCCATTTCAGCCGTGTCTCGAAAGATTCTACAGCTCTGTTGGGTTTGCTGCCGTCTCCCAGTTCGCGGCTCTGGTCGCCTTTGAGGCGGCCGCCCATATAGTCGGCCCGGAGACTAAAGAAATGCAGTATCTGCCATTTGGCATATGCGCCGTAGCCATAGCTGATGAGCGATTTGGTGAAATCGTTGCTGCCGCCGATGAGAACGGAAGGGGCAGTGATGCCTCCGTTGATGCCGAGGGAGAAGGTCCTGTAGTTCATGCCACCGCCGCCGAAGAGGCTGCTATGGCTGTTGGGGGCGGGTTCTGTTGTTTGGGCAACACTGAGGAGGGGGGATGCGGCCATGGCGCAAATGACCCACCGTAACATGGTTTTTTTCATATGAATGTCGGTTGTGTACATACTTGAAAACAAAAAACAGCGGACTGTGTTCTATAATGGAAGACATACTTTTAATCTATATACAAAGCAGTTAGCGCGGAAACTGACATAATTTCATATTGCCATCCGTTGGCATAATCATTGACTATACGAGGACAAGCCCGGTACTCCCGGGATACACTGTTTCACAAAGGAGAATTTTATCATTATGGGAAAAATAATAGGTATTGACTTAGGGACTACCAACTCTTGCGTTGCTGTAATGGAAGGCAACGAACCGGTAGTGATCGCCAATGACGAAGGGCGCCGTACCACCCCTTCGGTTGTGGCATTTTTAAAGAACGGAGAAAGAAAGGTGGGCGACCCCGCCAAGCGCCAGGCCATCACCAATCCCGTTAACACCATCATGTCGGTAAAGCGTTTCATGGGCCGTCATTTCGACGAAGTGTCCAATGAACAGAGCCACGTGAGCTATAAAGTGGTAAAGGGCGACAATAACACTACCCGCATCGATATAGATGGCAGAATGTATACTCCGCAGGAGATCTCGGCTATGATCCTTCAGAAAATGAAGAAAACGGCTGAAGATTACCTCGGTCAGGAAGTATCAGAAGCGGTAATTACCGTTCCGGCTTACTTTAATGACGCACAGCGTCAGGCAACCAAAGAAGCCGGTGAGATCGCGGGCCTCACCGTTCGCCGTATCATCAACGAGCCTACCGCCGCAGCACTGGCATATGGCATGGATAAGAAACATCAGGACAGCATGATCGCTGTGTTTGACCTTGGTGGCGGTACCTTCGACGTATCCATCCTCGAACTGGGTGATGGCGTGTTTGAAGTGAAATCTACCAACGGTGACACCCACCTCGGTGGCGATGACTTCGATAAAGTGATCATGGACTGGCTGGCAGATGATTTTAAGAAAGACGAAGCGGTAGACCTGCATAAAGACCCCATGGCATGGCAGCGTCTGAAGGAAGCTGCAGAGAAAGCGAAGATCGAACTGTCTTCTTCTCAGGAGACCGAGATCAACCTGCCTTACATCACTGCGGTAGACGGTGTGCCCAAGCACCTCGTAAAGAAACTGACCCGTGCTAAATTTGAGCAGCTGAGCGACAGCCTGGTGGAAAGAACACTGGAGCCTTGCCGTAAAGCACTGAACGATGCCGGTATCGAGATCAGCAAAATCGACGAAGTAATCCTGGTAGGCGGTTCTACCCGTATCCCCCGCATCCAGGAAGTAGTAGAGAAGTTCTTCGGTAAAAAGCCGAACAGAGGTGTAAACCCTGACGAAGTTGTTGCTGTAGGTGCAGCCATCCAGGGTGGCGTACTCACCGGTGAGGTGAAAGACGTACTGCTGCTGGACGTGACCCCGCTCTCCCTCGGTATCGAAACCATGGGCGGCGTGATGACGCGGCTGATCGAGTCCAACACCACCATTCCTACTAAAAAGAGCGAAGTGTTCTCTACAGCTGCTGACAACCAGCCCAGCGTAGAAATCCACGTACTGCAAGGCGAGCGCCCCCTGGCCAGCCAGAACAGAACGCTGGGACGCTTCATCCTCAACGATATCCCGCCTGCACAACGCGGCGTGCCTAAGATCGAAGTGGTATTCGACATCGATGCCAACGGTATCCTGCACGTAACTGCCAAAGATCAGGGCACGGGCAAATCTCAGAACATCCGCATCGAAGCCGGCAGCGGCCTCAATAAAGATGAGATCGAAAAAATGAAAGCCGAGGCTAAAGCCAACGAAGCGGAAGATAAAGCCGCCCGTGAAAAGGTGGAGAAAATCAACCAGGCAGACAGCCTGATCTTCCAGACTGAAAAGCAGCTGAAAGAATACGGTGACAAGATCCCCGCTGAGAAAAAAGCACCGATCGAAGGCGCACTGGAGAAATTGCGTGAAGCGCAAAAGACCCAGGACATCGCCCAGATCGATGCCGCTGTAAACGAACTGAACACTGCATGGACAGCCGCATCAGAAGAGATGTACAAGGCTTCCCAGGAACAAGGCGGCGCTAATGGCGGAGCCGAACAGGGCGGACAGCAACAGCAGCAGCAGGCCGGTCAACAAGGCGCCAACGGTGATACCGTAACGGATGCTGAGTTTGAAGAAGTGAAATAAGATCACTGCGAATACGAAAAAAGCCCGGGTGCGTAAGCGCCCGGGCTTTTTTTTATGCCCTGTATTTTACTGCAGGAAATGCACCCACGCATTATCAATGATGGTTGTTGGTGCGTATACATCCACCACAGTCATATTATGAAACCTGGAAGGCAGGAGTATTGCCGGAGTAGCTTTAGTGGTGAGTGCCCGCGTTGCAGGTGCTATGGGCTGGTCTGCCGTGGCAGGAGCACCCATCGCCAGATGGCTCCAGCCATTCTTAACGATATCTATATTCAACAACTCATCCTGTTCATGATGCAGTGCATAGAACCGGTCGCTGCGGGTGGTATTCTGTACCCAGTCAGGGATTTGGCCATTGGTGAGGAAGTCCATACCGGAGAACAGGATCACGCGGCTGAGCGGGTAGGTTTTACCCATTACTGCTGCATGCCCGGCTCCCTGGGAGTGCCCTGCCACGCATATCTTATCCCATGCAGGTTGTGCGTTGGAAATGAACTGTGCCCAGTTTTCTTCCGGATGGGCTTTATGGAGATATTGCAGCAGGGTTGTCAGCCGCTGGTTGATGGAATTACCGGTATTCACATTCACGCCGGCATGCCGGTCGGTACCATCAATAATTTCAAGGCGCGCGCGGGAATGACTGGTAACATCCCCTGATCCTGCACAAATTTGATTGATAGCAGGTTCGTTGGGATACATAAGGCCGATTGCGTGGTAACCTTTAGTGGCAGCGAGGCGTATGAACTTGCGGTAGTTTTTAGGCTCAGCACCGGTGCCCGGGAGGAAAACGAGCAGCTGGTTACGCCGCTTATCGTCGGGGATAATGTAAGCGTAGTGCGGTTCGTTATAAGTGGTAATGGCGGTGCTTGTAGCAGACGGTATTACAACATATTCACGGAGGCCCGGCGGCGTAGGGATACCGGGTGATTTGGAGCATGCTGCTACCAGGAAGGTGGATAGTACGAGTAGGCGGATCATGGTAATAAAAACGGAATTACGGTTGATTTTATTTCAAATGACATGATGCACAATGAAGCACATTATGTCAGCAGCAACAAGTTACTCCAAACAGTTCATTCTTCTCATGAATAGTCAGGCATATATACGGGTAGTTTTAACGGATGCATTTAAAGCTGCTCCCGGGGAATACATCAAAATTCATGTGCAGGTATGAATCCAAACCCTGAACTGCATTCGGGAATTCATAATGCAATGAGCGGAAATGTAATGGCTGAGGGGAATGCCTGTTTTTTTGTAATTTCCGGGCATGACCCTCCGCTTTTATACCCGGTTTGCTTCTACATGGGGCCAGCAATTGTTCCTCTGCCTCGAAAACGGGCAGCGGCTGGGTATGGAATATGCCGGTGCTGCCATGTGGGCGTATACGCTGCAGTGGGATGATCCGGTGGTGGAATACCGGTATGCTGTGGAATCGGAAGGTTGCTGGCAGGAGGTGGCTTTGAGAATGGTACAAATCCCCGATAATGTTGACGCTTATGCCATTCAGGACACTTTTCAATGGCCCGGAAGCCATGAAGAAGTATGGATGAAAGCGCCCTTTCAGGAAGTGTTCTTTGCAGGGCATACAGTAACCGCTGAACCGGCAACAGAAAAGGAGGAGGGAAGCTACCAGTTCCGGGTAAGGACACCGTTGTTACCTTCGGATAAAGCAGTATGGCTGCTGGGTAATGCAGCAACACTGGGCAGCTGGGCGCCGGACTTTGCGGTTCCCATGCACGCCGGAAAAGACGGGATATTCAGCGCCAGCGTACAATTGCCATTACATACGGCTATTTCATACAAGTATTGTTTGTCGGGTGGAGAAGATGACTGGGAGTGGGAGCAGGGTAATAACAGGACATGCTTTACAGAAGGCCCGGCCACCATGGATGATGGGTTTGCCCGCTTCCCGCGGGACCAATGGAAAGGAGCGGGAGTGGCTGTACCGGTGTTCTCCCTGCGGTCGGAGAAGAGCCTGGGCTGCGGGGAATTTGCCGATTTGCCCTTATTGGCGGAATGGGCCGCTGCCACCGGAATCCGGCTTATTCAGTTATTGCCGGTGAATGATACTACCTGGAGCCGCACCTGGCAGGATTCATATCCATATGCTGCGGTGTCGGCCTTTGCATTGCATCCGATCTATATTCATCTGCCAGCCCTTGGCCCCGTTAAAGGTTATGCCGTTCAGCAACAACGGCTGGATCTGCCGGAAATGGATTATGAAGCCACCCTTGCTTTCAAGGAAAATGCTTTAAGAGGTTTTTACCGCACTTTTAAACCGGATGATGCTTTCCGCCTGTGGAAGCTTTCACAATCACACTGGCTGGATGCTTATGCGGCATTTTGCTGCCGGCGCGATGGTACGGATGATCCGGGGTATTATTGCTATGTTCAATACCAGCTGCACCGGCAGTTATCAACTGCTGTTGCCTCCCTGCAATCGAAAGGGATCGCTCTGAAAGGGGATTTACCCATCGGGATGTTTTTACATAGTGCGGATGTATTGGAGCAACCTGCTTTATTCAATACGGCCGTTCAGGCAGGAGCACCGCCGGATGAGTTTGCCGCTGAAGGACAGAACTGGGGTTTCCCGGCTTATAACTGGGAGCAGATGGAAGCAGAAGGTTATGCATGGTGGCGGCGCCGGTTGCAACATATGGCGCAATACTTTTCCGCATTCAGGATCGATCATGTGCTGGGGTTCTTTCGGCTGTGGCAGGTTCCTCGCCATGCACCCAGTGCATTGATGGGGTATTTTCATCCATCCATACCTTTTACTGCAGATGAATTGACAAATGCCGGCATCCCGTTTTCAAGGGAAAGATATTGCCGGCCTTATATCACGGATGCCATTATACAACAGGTGTTTGGTGACGCCGCAGAAAGCGTCAAAAAGGAATACCTGGAGCCGCAATCGCCAGGCTTTTACAGGATGAAGCAACTGCAGCCTTTTGCCGGGGAGAAGCCTGCAATAGCAGGGGGGCTACGGCTGCTGGCAGCAAATGTATTGTTCCTTGAGCCGGAGGAGGGCGCTTTTCATCCGCGGTTCGGATTAGCGGATACCTTTTCGTTTAAGTCTTTACCATCCGCAGAACAGGAACTGCTTCGCCGGTTGTCGGATGATTTCTTTTTCCGGCGGCACGATGCATTGTGGCGGGAGTCTGCCATGCGTAAATTGCCGGTGCTCACCAGCGCTACCAATATGCTCGTTTGCGGGGAAGACCTCGGCCTTATTCCACACAGCGTACCTGAAGTAATGGCCGGACTGGGTATCTTAGGCCTGGAAGTAGAAAGGATGCCCCGTTACTCCGGCAGAACCCCTGCAGATGCACCCTATCTTTCCGTTATAACGCCCTCCACGCATGATATGAGTACCCTCCGTAGTGAGGTGCAGGAAGATACGGAGCCGGCTATCCGGCGGCAATTACTTTCGCCGGCCATGTGGTGCATTTTGCAACTGCAGGACTGGCTGTCGCTCGATACATCACTCCCGCATCCGGAAGACCCTTCCCGGGAGCGTATCAATGTTCCGGCGATTTATCCATGGTACTGGCGTTACCGGATGCCCCTCGCGCTGGAAGCCCTGCTGGAGGCCATATCCCTTCGTAGCAAAATACATACGCTGCTCGCTGATTCAGGCCGGCAGCGTTAAGTATTATCCCGCATTTTCATCCGTTTACAATTTATTTCATATCCCGCTTTACAACCTTTCCGCATCCCTAGGAAATGAAACTTTCCGCCGTATATTTATCCTATGGAATTGACATTATATCCCTTTGAACTCAAATTCCGGCATACCTTTACCATCTCCCGGAAAAGTAAAGACGTACAGCCCCTCCTCGTAGCCAGATTAGCGCAAAACGGCTTCAGCGGTTTGGGAGAAACTGCCGACAATTCCTACTACAACATTACCGTTCCCATGCTCATGGATGCCATCAATGCGCATCGCCCGTTTATTGAAAATTATACACTCGATACGCCCGAAGCTTTCTGGGACGAAATGTACCCCCGGCTGAAGAACAACATGTTTGCGCTCTGCGCCATTGACCTCGCGGCCCATGATCTCTATGCACAGCAACTTGGCAAGAAGCTATATGAAGTATGGCACCTCGATCCGTCGGATAATCCCATGACGGATTATACCATTGGTATTGATACCGTTGAGCATATGGTGCGGAAGCTGCAGGAGTTCCCCTGGCCCATCTATAAAATAAAATTGGGAACGAAAGACGATATCGCCATTATCCGTGAGTTGCGTAAACATACGTCAGCAGTTTTCAGGGTAGATGCGAATTGCGCCTGGGGGGTAGATGAAACCCTGCGTAATGCGGAAGCCTTCCGGGAGCTGGGTGTGGAGTTCATAGAACAGCCCATGCCTGCGGCCGATTGGGATGGCATGAAGAAGGTCTTCGAACTATCTGCCCTGCCCCTGATTGCAGACGAAAGCTGTATTGTGGAACAGGACGTGGCCCGTTGCCACGGCTTCTTCCATGGCATCAATATAAAGCTCACCAAATGTGGTGGCATTACCCCGGCGCGGCGTATGATCCTCGAAGCCAAGCAGCGCGGCATGAAGGTGATGACGGGCAGCATGAACGAGAGTACGGTAGGTACCTCCGCTGTAGCGCATCTCCTGCCATATCTTGACTTTGTGGATATGGACGGGCCGCTCCTTCTCGCGGAAGATATCGCCAGTGGCGTACGCATCGAAAATGGCGTGATCCATTATGCAGACCGGAATGGCACGGGCGCTGTGCTCACCCGTACCAGCTGATCATTTCCTCGTTAGTACCGGTCCTTCGGCAGGCTGTTCCTGCTTCATTCCCGAAAAGCTATACGTAGGCGCATCAAAATCATTGCGCACCAGCATATAACCGCTGATGATCCCTTCCTCCCGGAAGGAGAAATAGACCTTGTTGTTGAGCAGCCATTCATGTGGCTTGCACGACGATAAAACGTAAGGTACCCCGTGCGTCAGATCGGGCTTCATGATAAAATCATAACGCTTTCCCGGAGTTACGATCCCTTTAATGTAACAGAAATCCCTGCGGTTGGGGCTATACCGCAGATCATTTTCCATTCTCCCGTAAAAGAACATCCCGCTTGTGCTGTCGATATGCAGCATGTAGCGCAAAGTGCCCTGATGGGATTTGAAGGAGATGTAATACGTACCGGGTAATGCAGCGGTTTTTTGCTGCATGAGGCGATTGGTTTGCTGACTGCTTGCCTGCAGGGGGACAGTACACAGATAAAACACTGCAAGGAAACAAACAGTCAGCCAGGAGTTAGAATGGCGGAACATGGTGACAGTTTTGTTTAATTAAAAGACAACAACTGCACCTGTAAGGTTGCATCCGATTACATGGGCGGAAAGAACTGGATTACTTGGTGAAGGTTATTTAGGGTCGGGGATTTCGCGCCATTTGGTAGCGAAGAAGACGTAAGAACTCCTGCGCCCGGTGGCTTCAATGTATTTGCCGGCAAGTTCTGCGAGGGGGTTATTCATAAAGGGGTTGCCGGAAGCCGGGCGTATCAGGAAACAGTCGTTGTCCGTTTCCAGATAAACGCCCATGCTCTCGCTCTTGGTAGTTTTTGCAAAGGTGCGCAGTGTGAGCCGCCCTTTCACCTTTTGCAGTTTATCGGATTTATCTTCTGACATATGTTCGTTCTCCCAATATCTGCCCGGCTCTTTCCTTTACCACCAACACATTGGTTTCCTTGAACTTGCCGTGAAACTTAGATGCCGAATATACGTGAAATTTTACTGGCGTACCCATGCCTTTCGCATGTAACCCACGGGCCAGCGGCGCGTGTCCGCCTTCCGTTACAAATACTTTCTTGGTCATTTTCCCGGGTAATTTATGGGACTTCACGATCGCCTTTAAATTGGCCGATTCTGTAGCGGCAGGTACCTGCTTCGGCACCGCAAGAAACTGTGCCAGCATCAACCCTTTCGCCTGTAACCCTTCGCGCCTGTTCTCCCGCACATCCCGGGATTTGGTGGGCACATTTACCGGTACCAGCGATGGATCGCCCAGCAGGTAGAACTGGGAAAGGGTTTTGATCTCATACGGGTCGAGCGTTGGACCCATTTCATCGAGGAAACGCTGGCGGGCCTCCAGGAACGCGCGGCCGGTAGAAGCGCCACGGAGTACATTGATGAGGAAATATTGCGTAATAAGATCTGCCAGGCCCTGGCCTTCAGTTGGACCATAGGCAATAGTGGTACTGCCCGCCACTGCCACAGCATGCTGCAGCAGGTATTGCGATGCGAGGCTGGGATAACCGGAATCCGTGATGGCAGGATCATACAGCTGCGCGCCATAGCAGCATTCCGCCGCTACAATGGTGCCTTTCGCGATCTTTTTCTCCAGCCATCCTGATGTATGTGAAATGGGGTAATTCCCTCCTTTCTGACCGTAATAATTCCCATCTTCCAGCGCGCCGTGACAGTTGATGAAATGGGTTTTTGCTTTCAGCTGCGTGGGCGTCCAGCGGGGACCTTTGGTGGGGGATAAGTGCAGCTGGTCTGCATTGCCGAATATGTTCTGCAGGCTTTGCTGCGTAGAGAGGCGCCAGTCGTATACACTGATACCTAAGTAATTAAGATAGTCTTTCTGATTGCCCGGCTTGCTGGCGATGGCATCGCGTACGAGGGAGTGGAAGTACTTCGGATCTTTACCGCCGGGAAGGTCGGGCAGGCGGCCTACCACACGGGAAGGACTAACAAACTTCACAGGATCTTCCGACCAGGGCTTGTCGCTGGCATATGGCAGGTCGCTGGGAACGATGGCGTCTTCATCGTCAGGGCTATGGATGAGATTCTTCAGCGGCTGGAAAGGAATCACGTCCTGTGCGCCTGCAATAAGGATGTAGTCGGGCTGGAAGTGTTTATATAATCCATCGATGGCCCGTTTGTTCTGGCGTGCATCTTCAGCGTTTTTTACGGCGGTTATCTTGTAGCTTTTCATGGCCCTGGTGTCGTCAAGGAATACGATCACACTGCTTAGCCCGCGTGCTTTATCGGCGGCTTTCAGATCTTCAAGATCCTGGAGGATGGAGGGGAGTTTGGCGCCATATTTCAATTCCAGCGCTTTCCGGTTGGACACGATGATTTTATCCTTTTTCATGGATGAGGGGTTTATGGGGTTCAATACAGGCTAAATTACACTATTTCCAGTTATTGTAAATGTGGGCTGGAATGCATAATTTTCGTTTATAATAACCTTTTATAATATGGCAAAACCGTATTATGTCCTATGTTGCCTTGGCCTCATAATGGGCAAACCCGTACTGGCGCAAACCGTAGCCAGGATTACCGTTAAATCAGGTGCTTACGACCGGCATAACGCCATCATCCGCATACCTTTCGATATTGAACCGGGCATTGGCTATAAGCTGGTAAGCAAAGAGAATGGAAAGAAGGTGGAGGAACACGTGCAGGCAGGTGATGATATGCTTACCTGGCGGATGCATAAAGATCTGCCGGCTGGTGAAGAGCGTTCCTTTGAACTTATTCGTTTGACGAAAGGGAATGGGGGCATGAAGTTGCCGCCCAATGGTGTGAAATATGAGGAAAAGGATGGCGGGTATACCATTAAGCGGGGTGGAGATTCGGCGTTACATTACCGTGCCGTTATCATGGAACCGCCTGCGGGGGCAGATACCGCCTTCCGCCGCGGGGGATTCATTCACCCGGCCTGGACGCCTTCCGGCAAAGTGCTCACTAATATCCATCCCAAAGATCATTACCACCATCTCGGCATCTGGAACCCCTGGACCGACACGGAGTTCGAAGGAAAAACAGTGGATTTCTGGAACCTGAAGAAGCGTTCCGGAACTGTGCGCCCGGTAGCTTCGCCCCGTAACCGGCTAACATCGGGTATCGTTTACGGCGGATTCAGGCAGGTGCAGGATCATGTGGTGATCGGCCATCCGGACCGTACCGCAATCACCGAAGAGCTGGAAGTATTGGTCTATGGCCAGCCGGATGAGTACATGACCTGGGATTACAATTCCACCCTCCAATGTGCTTCCGCAGCACCCATCACGCTCAACGAGTACCGCTATGGCGGAGGCTTTGCCATGAGAGGCGCCGCCATCTGGAATAATGAAAACAGTAAACTTATTTCTTCAGAAGGTAAAACCCGTAAGGATGCAGACGGATCACTGGCGCGGTGGTTTATTATTCAGGGGGCGCTGGAAGGTGGGAGTGGCGGACTGCTGGTACTGTCTGATCCCAATAATTTCAACGCTCCGCAGCCACTGCGGATATGGCCTGAAAAAGATCAGGAGGGACAGGTGTTCGTTAACTTCAGTCCTACTAAAAACAAGCCCTGGCCACTCGTACCCGGAGAAACTTATGCACAGCGTTACCGCGTGGTTACGTTCGATGGAGAAATGACACCAGCAAAAGCGGAGGCTTTATGGAAAGACTATGCCTATCCGGCAGAGGTGACGGTGGAAATGGTGAGCCGCCCGGTTTCGCGGAGATAGTCGGAGTGGGTTACGAATTTGCCTTTTGATCCCAGCCAGCAAAGATACCTGCGCATCTTTTCAAGGAGTTTGCTGCCATGTACACGGCGCACATACACAGGTAGTTTATAGTGGCCGATATTTTCCAGCTCCCAGGGGTGGAAGTAACAGCTGAAATAATCTTCTTTCGCAAGGATGCCGGTAATACAGTTTTGTGTGAACCAGAGCGGCATGTTTTTGACGCTGAGCCAGAACACGGGGAGGCGCATCCGTGGGGTAACGGAGGTGGGCATTATCCATAACGGTCCGTTAGTATGTACATGCCGCGAAATATGCCGGTTATCGTAACGTCCGGGAAGCCAGGTGGGGTTAATGGAAGCATCATAGCGGTATCCCGCATCATACAATGCCTCAATGCTTACCGGTTGCAGGCGTGGCATCCGGAAGCCTTTTACCGTATGTCCCGAGATATTTTCCAGCTCAAGGCGGGATGCAAGCAGGTCGTCATTATCGAAACGGTCGTGGTAATAAGCATGCGAAGCAATCTCGTGGCGCTGCGCAATGATACGTACCAGTTCGGGATGATGTTTTGCCCAGAAGGCGGTGATGAAAAAGGTTCCTCTCACGCCGCATTCTTCAAACAGGGCCAGCGTTTTACGCACACCGGCTTCGCTTACACGCAGTTTCTCTTCCAGCGGTATCTGCTGGCCATATTCTTCGGGAATATCAAATTCCTCCACATCAACACTGATCAGTATCTGCTTCATTACTTAACGAGTAGTCCCATAAAATTAACAAATTCACGCAGCAGTACCGTACTCCTGAAATCGGAAAACCGGATATCGGGCCGGCAGGAGATGGGGATAGACTGTATGCTGAGTGTTTTATTACGCCCTGCCCGTTTCACGAACTCACTGTCGTACAGGAAACCGTCGATCCGGGTAGAGAGGAATTCCATTCTGCCGCGGGTATTGAAGGCTTTCAGTCCGGCCTGTGCATCGGCCACGGGCAATTGCAGGAGGTAACGGTTCATCAGGCGGTTTACCCTTGTGATCATTTTACGGGTGGGAGGCAGCAAGGCAACGTATTGATGCCCGCGGGAGCCTGCTACCACATCCACGCCATCGAGTAATTTGTCGAAGGCGCGCTTTACGGCTTCCACGCCAAAGGGGAAATCGTAATCGGTGCATACGAGATAGGGTGCATCGCTTACTGCTACGCCTAAACGGCATGCATAACCCTTACCGCGGTTCACGGGGTGGTCAATGATCCGGATGCCGGGGATGCGGTTCGTCAGCTCCTGCAACAATACAGCCTGCATGTTGCGGACGGAGCCGTCGTTCACCAGTATCAGTCGTATGTCTGTCCCGGGCAGCAGCGCCTGCAATTCCCGGAAATCAGCAATCATTTGCCCTACCCATCCTTCCGGAGGATTGCAGCAGGGGATAATGAGGTCAAGTTTGGGTGTTACCTTGTTGTCTGTTATAGTCAGGTTCGCTTTCAAAGGTAACTTCGTTAGTTCCAGCATGTCTGTTACAACTTTTTAATTCACAGCTCTTTCGTTAGGCTTCAAATATTCAATACAGCATTTTTTTACACGGGATGGCCCGCGTACTTAGTTTTTAGTTCACCGAACAGATTGACAGCATGAGAACTCTACCCGGCACGGATGGCCGGAAATGAGCGTATACCTTTTGGGAAAGGTGTATGATGAATTGGCTTTGGGATAATTGGCCTTCTTGGCTGGATGCGCTGGCCCTTGCCGTTACATCGGTAGTATGCATATTAGTTAGGTTCTGTCTCTAAGACGCCCAAATATACCAACAACCCCTATGCTTTACTAGTGGAAGCCCTTAAAATTTAATTAAATACTACGAACGTGGGAAGTTGAAAGTCAACTGTATTGACGGAAAGGGAACGGTTTTTACTGGATATAGACGGTTTTGATATTGAGGAATTCGTGTACGCCTTCGATGGAAAGCTCGCGCCCGTAACCCGATTGCTTGATGCCTCCGAAAGGAAGGCGGGCATCAGACCGCATCATGGCATTTACGAACACATTACCGCTTTCTATCAGCGGTGCCAGCCGGGCTGCTTTTTCAAGATCTTTGGTCCAGATGGATGCGCCCAATCCAAAGGGGGTATTGTTGGCGAGACGGATGGCGTCCTGTTCATCATTGGCGGTGATCACTACCGCTAACGGACCGAATGTTTCTTCGTCGAAAGCCGTCATCCCGGGTTTAACGCCGGAAAGGAGAGTGGCAGCAAAGTTAGCGCCACTGGTTTCCCCGCCTGCCAACAGCTCTGCGCCTTGCCAGATGGTACTTTGCAGCTGGCTGTTAAGGTCTTTGGCGAGATCGGGGCGTGCCATGGGGCCAAGGTCGGTTTCGGGAAGGAAGGGATCGCCCTGTTGCATGGAAGAAATGATATGCTGCACCCGCTGTGTGAAATCTTCCACGATGCTCTTGTCCACGATCCATCTTTTAGCGGCGATGCACGATTGCCCGGCGTTCTGCATACGGGCTTTCACGGCGGTAGTGGCAGCGGTGGCCAGGTCAGCATCTTTCAGGACGATGAAGGGATCGCTCCCGCCCAGTTCGAGCACGGTTTTCTTTAAATGCTTCCCTGCAAGGGAGGCTACGCTCATGCCGGCGGGTGTACTGCCGGTGAGGGTAACGCCCTGCACGCGAGGGTCTGCAATAATGGGTTCAATATCTTTGGAAGCTACCAGCAAAGCCTGGAAGGAACCTTCCGGAAAGCCTGCTTCGAGGAATACCTTTTCGATGGCCAGTCCGCACCCGCTTACATTGCTGGCATGTTTCAATACGGCGGCATTACCTGCTAGCAAATTAGGAATAGCGAACCTGAGCACCTGCCAGTAGGGGAAGTTCCAGGGCATGATGGCGAGTATGATGCCTTTGGGTTCAAAAGCGGCATAGCTTTTACGTGCGTCGGATGATATGATCCGCGGCTGCAGCATGCTTTCGATATTGGCCGCATAATATTCTGCTGTGGCGGCGCATTTCAATACTTCGGCCTTTGCTTCCTTCAGGGTTTTACCCATTTCCCGGGTAATCAGTTCCGCATGCCGGTCTGCCTGTTCTTTCAGCAGGCTGGCGGCCTTTAACATCCACTCCGCCCGTTGGGAAACGGAGGCCTGACGAAGTGCCGGGAATGCACGGTGACCGGCTTTTAGCTTAGCCTGCAGTTCATCCGGCGTATGTGCCGGATAGCGGGCGATGGTTTCTCCGCTGAAAGGGTAAATGCTCTCGAAACTCATAACTTAAAGATAAGGATTTTCCTGCCTGCGGCACTTTCTGCGAATGCCGTACCTTTGCATCCTGAATGAACGGAACATGTCTCTGAGCAAATGGAATATTGCGATCATGGCCACCTGCACGGGCCTGATCGTTGCGAACATATACTACGCACAACCTTTACTGGTCCTTATTGCGCGCGAATTCAACGTCAGCGAATCCAATGCAGGCCAGGTTACCTTTTTTACCCAGATAGGCTATGCACTGGGGTTATTGTTTTGCGTACCCCTCGGCGATAAGCTCGAAAGGCGCGGACAGATCCTTGTGATGACGGCCTGTGCCGTGGCGGCCCTTGCGGCAGCCGCGTTATCTGTGAATATCACGATGCTGAAGATCACCGGTTTCATCATCGGTTTCACTTCAATCGTACCGCAACTGATACTGCCGCTGGCGGCTACACTGGCGGAGCCTTCGAAGCGGGGGAAAGTGATCGGGGTGATCATGAGCGGACTCCTAATCGGTATTCTGCTCTCACGCACCATCAGCGGATTTGTGGGGCAGCATTTGGGATGGAGGGCGATGTTCTGGATTGCGGCGGCAATGTCTTTTGCCATGATGGCGGTGATGATGGCGTCGTTCCCTAAAAACCGCCCGGCATTTGAAGGCTCATATGGTGCGTTGATGCGTTCAGTATGGCAGCTGGTGAAGGAACAACCCCTTTTACGGGAGGCCTCAGCGATTAATGCGTGCTGTTTTGCGGTTTTCGGGCTGTTCTGGACCACTTCGGTATTTCTCCTGAGCAATGCGCCCTATAATTACGGGAGCGACGTAATCGGCCTCCTTGGCCTTGCGGCGGCAACCGGCGCACTGGGAGCGCCGCTCATAGGGCGTATTGCCGATAAAAAGAATCCCCGTATCGCCATTGGCTACGGTATCGCCTGTGTGCTGGGTTCCTATTTCGTTTTCTGGGCTTTCAGCACTTCGATCATAGGGATCGTAGCTGGTATCGTACTCCTCGACCTGGGGTTGCAGGGGGTACATGTTTCCAACCAAACCCGCATCTACGCCTTCATGCCCGAAGCACGCAACCGGATGAACACGGTGTTCATGACGGTTTCCTTCCTCGGTACTTCCATCGGTTCCGGCATCGGCCTGTGGGTATGGGGCATCGGGAAATGGACAGGCGTTTGCATCGCCGGACTCATTATTACGGGTATCGCAATTGTGATATACTCACTCACGTACAACAGGGTAGGGAAGGTGCAAAATGTAGGTACCGCAGGTTAAAGGGTATTTCGGCATATTATTTGCCTAATTAATTCATTGTCAATTGTTATGAACCAGTTTTGCCATTTACTGCAATCACCTGTTTTCTTCCCCGTTTCCGGGTTTTCATACTGATTGGTTATCAATATGATATACGCATCAAGTCCACCTCATGTCCACCTCATATCCACCTCATCTGCGCGATCCCCTGCCATTTCCCGCGTAGTTCACCCGTAGTTCCCGCCCATTTCCCCCGCTGTTCCCATACGCTAATCGCGGAGCAGGTATAAAGTATGACCGGCTTTACCGCATAAAAAATCCCGTCCATGGTACTACCAGGACGGGATTGTTATTTTCAGGGAAGCCTTCGGTTACTCAGGCACCCGTGTAATCTTCAGAATGTTGGTGGGCAGATGCTCCTTAACGGGCGTGCTGCCGGTGTTCACCACCACATCATTGGTTTTGAGGAAGCCACGCTCTTTCAGGATGTTGATCTGATCCGTTACGATTTCATCGAGGCTCTCTTCTTCACCGTAGTAGAACGCGCGAACGCCCCAGCTGAGGCTCAGCTGGTTTACCAGCGTACGCTCTTTGGTGAAGATGAACAGGGGAGATTTCGGGCGGTAGCTCGACAGCATGAAGCCGGTGTAACCGGATTGCGTCATCCCTATCAGTGCGTCTGCCTCCACATCTTCTGCGATTTTGCAGGCATTGTAGCACAGTGCATCGCTGAGGAAGGTGGGGGAGTGGCGGTGAGGAATGAGGTTACGGTTGTAGATAATGCTTTCCTTTTCTACTTCACCGATGATCTTACGCATGGTCTGGATCACGAGGGTGGGGTAGTTACCGGTAGCGGTTTCGCCGGACAGCATTACTGCGTCGGCTCCTTCCAGTACGGCGTTGGCCACGTCGGTGATCTCTGAACGGTTAGGACGGGTGCGGTCGATCATGGATTCCATCATCTGGGTGGCCACGATCACGGGTTTAGCGCGGTGGATACACTTGCGGATGATGTCTTTCTGGATCATGGGCACCTGCTCAACAGGGAGTTCCACACCGAGGTCGCCACGGGCGATCATTACGCCGTCGCTTTCCCAGATGATTTCTTTCAGGTTCTGGATCGCTTCCGGTTTCTCGATCTTGGAGATGATCTTGATCTTGGAATTGCGGTCAGTCAGGCGTTTGCGCAGCAGGGCAAGGTCTTTCACGTTACGCACGAAAGACAATGCTACCCAGTCGCACTCATGATCGATGATGAAATCGAGGTCGATTTCGTCTTTCTCAGTGAGGGCGGGGAGGGAAACCTTGGTATCGGGCAGGTTGAAGCCTTTCTTGGAGGACAAAACGCCGCCCAGCAGTACTTCCGCCTTGATGAGGTTGTCAGGAGTGATTTCTTTTACCACGGTTTCGATCTTGCCATCGTCCAGCAGGATCTTCTGACCGGGGCGTACGTCTCTGGGGAGGTCGTGGTAGGATACATAGATCCTTTCCATGGTGCCCACGCATTTTTCGGTGGTAAAGGTGAGGATATCACCTGTTTTGAGCGGGAGGGCGTTGTTCTCGATCTCACCCACACGCAGTTTCGGGCCTTGCAGATCGGCCAGGATGGCGATGTTGTAAGGCTCGGTTTTATTGATCTGGCGGATGTAGTTGATGATCCGCAGCTTGTCTTCATGGCTGCCGTGGGAAAAGTTCAGACGGAACACATTCACCCCGGCCTGTACGAGTTCCAATAATTTCTCATAGGTATCGCTGGCAGGCCCTACGGTTGCCACGATTTTGGTCTTTTGCTTTGCATGCGCCAGACCGGCTTCATTGTCCATTTGCTTATGAAAGTATTTGGACAGATCTTTTGTACTCATAGACGTTTATTTAACTCGCAAGTATTTTGACAATCTTTAACCATTCCGGATCGATTTTCTGTTTGGCTTTTACGGCCTTATCGAGCGGAGTAAAATGGATTTTGTTATTGACGATGCCTACCATTACGTTGGACGTTCCGTTGATGAGGGCGTCCACGGCGGCGTAGCCCATACGGCTGGCCACGAGGCGGTCGATGCAGGTGGGGGAGCCACCGCGCTGGATATGCCCGAGGATGCACACACGGGTATCGAGGTGCGGCATTCTTTCCTTCACGTGGCGGGCTACTTCGTTGGCACCGCCAAACTCGTCGCCTTCAGCTACTACGATGAGGTTCACCATTTTAGAGCGGCGCTCGTTAGCGGTAAGGTCATCGATCACATCATCGATATTGGTTTTGCGCTCGGGGATGAGGATGGTTTCCGCTCCTGTGGCAATACCACTGTGGAGGGCAATATATCCGGCATCGCGGCCCATTACTTCAATAATGAAAAGACGGTCGTGCGCATCTGCCGTATCCCGGATCTTATCGATCGCTTCTACGGCAGTGTTTACTGCAGTGTCGAAACCGATGGTGAAATCCGTACCGGCGATATCCTTGTCGATCGTACCGGGGAGGCCGATGCAGGGGATGTCAAATTCTTCGCTGAACTTCTGGGCGCCCTTAAAGGAACCATCGCCCCCGATCACCACCAGCCCGTCGATCCCGAACTTCTTCAGGTTCTCGTAAGCTTTCCTGCGGCCTTCCGGTTCGTAGAATTCCTTGCAACGGGCAGTTTTCAGAACGGTTCCGCCGCGTTGGATGATATTGGCGACAGACTTGGATTCCATGGGAAAAATTTCCCCGGTCAACATCCCTTTGTAACCATACATCACCCCGTAAACATTCAAATGATGGTAGATGCCCGTCCGAACTACCGCGCGGACAGCTGCGTTCATCCCGGGAGCGTCGCCCCCGGAGGTAAGAACTGCGATGTTGTTCACTTTTTTCATGTGTGATCTTCTGTTTGTCAAGGCCACAAGGAATGCTTCCTCCCGTGCCGCCTGATGAATTTCCTTGGCCTACTAAATCGTTTTTCCTACCGCCCATCTAAATTTTAACACTACTGGCCCACTTGTAATGGTTATTTCATAGTATTTTGCCGGATAGCCGGCATTCAAAAGGGCGCACGAAATTAACATTTTTTAATAGTTTCCTATCAGATATTCGATGAAATAACTAAATTTTTAATTTCCATCAAACAAACAGCTTAGAATTTTATAAAAATATACGTATGACAAAATTAAACCATAAGCACGTTGCCATGAGTATGATGATGTTGATGGGAGCAGGGACAGCCCTCGCGCAGAACCAACCGCTCAAATATCCCGACACCCGTAAAGTAGACACCGTAGACAATTACCACGGCACCAAAGTAGCTGACCCCTACCGCTGGCTGGAAGATGATCATGCCGATGATACCAAGGCATGGGTAGATGCCCAGAATGTGGTAACGCAGGACTATCTCGCCTCCATTCCCTTCCGCGGCCAGATCAAACAACGCCTCGAAGCCCTCTGGAACTACCCCCGCTTCGGCGCCCCCTTCCGTGAAGGCAAATACTATTACTTCTATAAGAACGACGGGCTGCAGAACCAGGCGGTACTGTACCGTCAGGAAGGCCTGAACGGCACCCCGGAAGTTTTCATTGACCCCAATAAGCTCTCCGATAAAGGCACCGCAGCCCTCGGCGCCCTCACTTTCTCGAAAGATGGCCGCTATGCCGCCTACCTGATCGCCAAAGCCGGATCAGACTGGCAGGAGGCTTTCGTAATGGACGTAGCCAGCAAACAACTGCTGTCCGACAAGCTGGACTGGATCAAGTTCTCCGGCCTCTCCTGGAAAGGCGACGGCTTCTACTACAGCCGTTACGACGCTCCTGATGAGCAAAGCAAACTCTCCAAAAAGAACGAATTCCATAAAGTATACTACCATAAAGTAGGCACCACGCAGGATCAGGACCAGCTGGTGTTCGTAGATAAGGAACACCCCCTCCGCAATGCCGGCGTTGGCCTTACGGAAGATGAGCGCTTCCTCATCCTCAGCACCTCCGAAGGCACCAGCGGTAACGAAGTATGGTACCGCGACCTGAACGATGCTTCCCAGACCGATTTCAAACTGCTCGTAAAAGGCTTCGAGTACGAACCCAGCGTGGTTGAAAACGTGGGCGACAAGCTCCTGCTGCTCACCAACCACGACGCACCCAACTATAAACTGGTACTTGTAGACCCTAAGAATCCCGCAAAAGAAAACTGGAAGCTCATCATCCCCGAGCAACCTGAAGTATTGCAGGGAGTAGGCACCGCAGGCGGCAAACTGTTTGCCAGCTACCTGAAAAATGCTTCCACCCGCATCGTGCAGTATGATGTGAACGGCAAAAAAGACCGCGACATCCACCTGCCCGGTATCGGAACTGCCGGCGGCTTCGGCGGGAAGAAGGAAGACGGAACGTTCTTCTACACTTACACCTCTTTCGTAGCACCCGCTACCATTTACAAATACGACATCAAATCCGGCAAATCGGAACTGTACCGCAAGTCGGAAGTGAAGTTTAACCAGGACGATTACGAAACCAAACAGGTTTTCTTCACCAGTAAAGACGGTACCAAAGTGCCTGTGTTCCTTTCCTACAAGAAAGGCCTGAAACTGAATGGACAGAACCCAGTGCTGCTGTATGGTTATGGTGGATTCAATATTCCCATGACGCCTTCCTTCTCCGTGAGCAACCAGTTTTTCATGGAACAGGGCGGCATCTACGCGGTAGTGAACCTCCGTGGTGGCAGTGAGTTCGGTGAAGCCTGGCATAAAGCCGGTATGATGGAAAAGAAACAGAATGTGTTCGACGATTTCATCGGCGCGGCTGAGTTCCTCGTGAAAGAGAAATATACCAATCCTGCTAAGATCGCTATCCGTGGCGGTTCCAATGGCGGGTTGCTGGTAGGCGCGGCTATGACGCAACGCCCTGACCTCTTCAAAGTGGCGCTCCCGGCAGTAGGGGTGATGGATATGCTCCGTTTCCAGAAATTTACCATCGGCTGGGCATGGGTAACTGAATACGGTACCAGCGAAAAAGCGGACCAGTTCCCTTACCTGATTAAATACTCTCCGCTCCATAACCTGAAGAAGGGCACGGCATACCCTGCTACCATGGTTACCACGGCGGATCACGACGACCGTGTGGTGCCTGCCCACTCTTTCAAATATGCGGCTGCGCTGCAGGAAGCCCACAGCGGGCCTAACCCGGTGCTGATCCGTGTAGAGAAACAGGCTGGCCATGGCGCGGGTAAACCCACGTCTAAACTTATCGACGAAGCTACCGACATCTGGGCCTTCGTGATGTACAACCTCGGCATGAATTTCAACCAGGTGAGCACCGGCAAGAAAATGTAACGGGTTCACTATCATCAATAAACGCCGCGTAATGCTACATTACGCGGCGTTTTTGTATATTGACATTATGAAAGTGCTCATTACAGGGAGTAATGGTCTCCTCGGACAATACCTGGTGCAGCGCCTGGCCGGCCTTCCGGATTACGAAGTAATCGCCACAGGCCGCGGCGCCAACCGCCTCCGCATGCAGCAGGGATATACGTATGAATCAGTGAACCTGGCAGACGAGTCGGCGGTGAAAGGATTGGTAGAGCGGCACCAGCCACAGGTGATCGTTCATGCAGGTGCCATGACGCAGGCCGACGATTGTGAGCGGAATAAAGATGCCGCCTGGATGGTGAATGTAACTGCCACGCGCTACCTGTTACAGGGTGCGGAAAAGGCAGGCGCTTACTTCCTCTTCCTTTCCACGGATTTCGTGTTCGACGGGCTGGAAGGGCCTTATAAAGAAGATGACCCCGTGAACCCCATCAACTATTACGGCGCCAGTAAAGTGGCTGCAGAACGGATCGTAAAGCAATCCAAAGCCAAATGGGGTATTGCACGGACGGTGCTCGTATATGGCCTGGCAGATGATCCGCGGCGCAGCAACATCATCACCTGGGTAAAGTCTAACCTCGAACAGAAGAAGAAACTGAAAGTAGTGAGCGACCAGTGGCGTACACCCACCCTCGTGCAGGACCTTGCCGAAGGTGTGAAACTGATGCTCGATAAAAAAGCAGAAGGGGTTTATCATCTTTCCGGAAAAGATATGCTGACGCCTTACGAGATGGCCATTCAGGTAGCAAATTATCTGGAACTGGATACAAAACTGCTTGAGAAAGTAGATGCCTCTACATTCAAGCAACCTGCCCCGAGGCCCGGTAAAACAGGTTTTGTGATCGATAAAGCCGTGCAGGAACTGGGATATGCACCACACAGTTTTGAAGAAGGATTGAAAGTGGTGATAGATCAGCTCAAACCTAAATGACTTTAAAGCATTTGCTGAATAAGGGATGGCCTTTCGCCATCCCTTATTTTTTTAGTAGTGAATGATGATATTAAAGGGAATAGGATATGGTCTTCCACACAAATGTAATTGCGGCAGGCAAAGGAAAAGAGCAATGTGTTCAGAGATGCGGAAAGTGATCGCCTGGATGTAGAATAACCGTGCTGACTGAAACAAGGCAGTGCTGAAAAGCAAAAGCCGGACGATGGAGATCGCCCGGCAGTACCTTAATCTAATCGATTTGGGAACGAATAGGACCAGTAATGAAAACGGTGACGGCAAAGCGCCGCCACCGCATTTTTTATACCCCATCATTCAGCGCGTTTGGAATATTTTCCCGGTGTATTACCGGATATTTCAATGTTATTATTAATTGGTAAGTTGATATTGTTATACCTGTGGGGCTTCTTCATTATCAGGGTAATATCTTAGTTCTGAAATTCAGGTCGAAGGGGATGGAAGCTCCGGGACCGCAGTTGATTTGCGGATAGAATTCACCTCTTAAATGACCGGTTAGATACTCCACACCTCCAACGTCTTCCACTTTAAAGATCACCATCAACCCGGAAGATGCCCGGTATTCTTCCACCGTTTGGCTCGCGTCACATTTACTCCAGAACGTTTTCCCGGTAACATTTGCAGGTGCAGTAAAGGTGCCGTATACGGCCGTTGCAGTACCTCCGCGATCCGGTGCAAACCACTGGTATTGCGTAGCCTGAATAGGCCTGCTAACGTTTTCGATATTCACTGAAAAACCGACGTTATCACGGAGGGTACCGGAAATATTGATCCAGTTACCCGGAATATATTTGTGGTGCTGATCGATACAGTATACCTGTAAACCGTTTAACGTACCGGAAAAATAGACCTCGTCCACCACCTGTATCTTCGTCAGCAATATTAATTTACCCGTAGTACCGCGGCCGGGTATTACGCCGGCGGGGATGAAATTATGGATCTCCACGGATACCGTCACTTTGCTGGGGTTGGGAACTTTTGACGGAGCCGAGTATATAGCATGCCGTTGTCCCCCATCTAAAGTACCGGCACCGGTGAGTTTCCAGTTCTTGATGTTGGAAGTGTTTTCAAGTACGCGCTCTCTCCAGATGGCAACAGGGCCGTCACCTGCTCCCGGTTTCATGTTCTGTTTAGTTGAATAGATAAACACGCCGGTGCTTTTTGAAACGAGCACACTGCCCCCGCCAGACTGCAACCAGTACATAGCATAAGGTGCCCAGTCGGAGAAGTGGGTGGTTTCCACCGTCAGCGTTTTGGCCGTGGTATTGAGCGCAGTTTTGGGCAGGAAGCGCCAGATACCATCCTGCGACTGGTAAGCCATAAAGAGGGCTTCCGCATCGGTACTGTCGAGATGCCTGTCTGTGTATTTGAAGGTCAGCTTCACCGGCTTGGCGAACTGAACGTTTTCCGGAAGGAGGCGGTAAGAGGCGCCAGGACTGCCGGGAAGCGTGTTGGTCACTGCCTGCACACTGATGACGGTATTGGCAGTTAACGCTCCGGCAGGAATGTCTATTTGCAGAGTATTATCTTTTGAGGTCAACGTTCCTCCGGCAGCGCCGATGGTTTTCGATACAAGATCACCGGTTGGGGTGCCATGTGCACGTACCGCAGGAGCCTCATCCGGGCTGGGTTCTTCTCCCTTTCCACCGCTCTTGGAGCAGGCGGTAAACAGGAGGGGGATGAAGAGAAGAAATGGCAAAAGTCTTTTCATTATGTAATGGCTTAATGGTTTACGATAGCATTTACGTAAGTGGTTACGATAATGCAAAGGTATAGGGCTGGCAGATTGGGTGATTGCGTGTACGGGTGTAATGTCTGTTAGTTCCACTGGAATGTCGAATACCGGCAGCGGAATGCGGGGAGGCGAAACAGGCTAAGGAGGAAGGGGTGGCATAAAAAAAGCGCCTCCATCAGGAGGCGCTTCAGTATCACACAATAAATTCTTTAATAGAGGATGCTAATTTCCTGCGACATGAACCGCTTAGCAACGGAGTCTTTCGCCGCAGTAGTATCTGCCCGCAATGAACGGTAAGGGATGGCCATTTTGAACTGGGTGGAATCCTCAGAATAGAAAAGCACTACGTCCTTATAACCCCATGCATGCCGCTTGGCGAGACTGCGCTCGGCGTTTTCACGAACCTTATAAGTTTGGAATACCACATAATAAGAGATAGTATCACTCACCGGTACCACGGGCTCTATGGGAGCGGTAACCACACTATCCTGCTGCTGTGCGGGAGGAGCAACAGCTACTTTTTCTTCCACTACGGGAGCGGGCTGCTGGGGGAGGATCTGGTCTTTAAACATCCAGCCTGCCACACCGGCACCTATTAGTAAGAGGGGCAGCACTACCCACCACCAGCGGAAGCGCCCCTGGCTTTCAGGCTCTTCATATACTGCGCCGGTATGCTCTACCACCACCTGGTTCTCCACTTCGGTAGTGCCCTGCAGTACGCGGGGCGTAGCCTCGGAGCGGATCACCTGTTCCAGCCCGATGGGCTGCCAGGCATCCGGAAGTTCCTGGGGAGTAAAGCGCAGCTGGCCCAGTGGATCGATCCGCAGGCTGCCGATACCCGGCAAATCCAGCGGCTCTCCTGCTGCCAGGGATTCCCTGAACTGTTGCAGGTATTTATCCAGCTTCAGCGCTGCTACCGGCTCCAGAAGGTTTTCCTTCCGGGAGATCCAGCGGAGCAGCGATCCGTCATCTTCCCAGCGGGTATCAAACTGAACCTGCTGGCGCGGGGGCGTCAGTGACTGGTCAGCCATACTGAACTGGGCTGGAATGTGCTGGATCGTAAAGGTGCCCACCTGCGGTACGATGCAGGTTTGCTGCCGGAAAAGGACTTCTGTGATATATTGCTGTAGCATTGCGGCCGGTAACTTTTGAGTGCAAGTTTACGCAATTAAAACTTAACGGTAACCCCGCCAAGCACGTTCAGCCCGTAAGAGGGGTAGCCGTGCCAGCGTTCGTACTTGGAACTGAACAGGTTATTCACGTTCACCCAAAGGTTGAAGTTCTTCGTGATGTTGTACTCCGCACCCGCGTTCAGATCCTGTACTGCTTTGGTTTTACCCATATTGTCCACCCCTTCTTTACGCATCACGTAATAGGTGCTGCTCAGGGTGTACAGGTTGGCGTTCAGGTGAAACTTCTTCGCGAAAGTATACTGGGCAAACAGGCTGGCGCGGAAAGGCTGCACATGCCAGGGCTTCAGTTCGGTCTTCTGTTTGTTGAAGTCATACCAGTCTATACTCAGCCTTGCCTGGAACTTCTCTTCCTGTATATACCCTACTTCCGCATGCAGCTGGAAGGCACGCAGCTCTTCCTCGTTACGGGTGTAGAAGCTCTTACCATCGGTGCTGTCGTTCACGAAAAGCGGACGGTTATGCCAGGTAATAGCGCCAAATTTGGTGTTGTAGTTGAAGTGGTTGCCGAGGGTACCTTTGATACCGGTATACTTTTCCTCGATGCGGGTATTGAGCATACCGTCCTGATAGGAATTGAACCAGGGGTTCTCCGAAGCCAGGTTGCGGAAGTTGTTCTTCTGGAAGTAAGAGATCCAGCCGGAGCTGAGGATGAGCTTTTCGCGGATCAGGTGCGATTCGTTCACGATATCGGGCAGGAGGTGGAACCTGCCGTTGCTCCAGGTAGGGTTTGCTCCGGCATGCAGCACAAAGCCCGGCTTGGTGATTTCCACGGCGGGGTGGATGGCGGCGATGTTGTTATTGATCTGGTCGTTATTGTCTTCCTTGAACACGCTCAGATCCACCATGCCTTCCGCTTTCAGCCATATGTCTTCGAAGATCTGCTTTTTGATGGGCGCTTTCAGCACAAAGGTGTTCTCCATCCGTTTGTACTTATCACCGAAAATGGTGAACTCGGCCTGCGGCTGAAATTGGAATGCCCAGTCGTTCTGCGGCCTGTTCTTCAGGCCCACCTTCGCCACCACTTCATTGAACGCCTGCTTTACATCGCTTTTATCGTATTGATGCACGGCATGGTCGTACCCGAAGTAATTCACCTGGTTGCGATTGTAACCGAGGCTGGCATTCACTTCGAAGAGGGGCGTGAAGTAAGTGCCCGAGCCGAGGATGTTCATCTGCGACACGTCCTGGTACTGGATGTCTCCTTTGGAGGAGGTATAGTTGAACAGTACGCCGAAGTTATACTTGTCTTTCCGGCCGCTGCCAAACCCTGCCTGAATGAGCGGGGTATTGTAATTGCCGTATCCCAGTTTCACATAATTGTTCTGCAGCTGGAGCGACGAAGTGTCTTTCCCCAGTGCCAGCGGCCGGATGGGTACGGGCTGGTACATGAAATAGAGGTTGAGTGCCGGAACCTGGTAACCCAGGCGGGGGCGGCTCGTGTCTACCGTGGGCAGTGATGCCGTCAGGTTCAGCTTGGCTGCGTTGGGCAGCTTAGGCTGGTATTTCGATATGATGTCGATCGTTTCCTGCTTCAGCGTATCCTTCTGCGCGATGGCGCTGAGCGGAAATGCGAGTGCGAGTGCAATATATATGCGCTTCATGTTTTTCCTCATTTAATTTTAGAGCCTGCTTTTTCTTCCGCTTCGGCTTTAGCCAGCTTTTCTTTTGCTTCGGCTTTCAGTTCCGGAATAGGACAGTTTTCTGCAATGCTCTGGTAAGTGGCTTTGGCATTGAAATAATCCTTCTGGCGGTGGTAGATATCACCGAGGAGGATGTAGGATTTGGCTACCCACACCTCGTAGGAGGAGGTATTCTTGATAACGTCGAAGCCGGCTTTCTCAGCAGCGGCCATATCATTTTTATCGAACAGGCATTTGGCAATATTGTACCGCGCTTCGGCACCTACTTCCGATTTGGTAAGGCCCGTCACGATCTTGTATTCGCTGATGGCATCATCGAACTGGCCACGCTGTTGCTGCGATTTGCCGAGGTAGAAATGACCGATGATCTGATCGTCTGTAGAAATGTTTTCGGCAGACAGCAGCTCTTCTGCCAGCGGTGCCACTTCATCCCATGCACCCAGCTGGTAATTGCTGCGGAGCAGGCCGCGGGTGGCGGTGAGGGTATTGTCTTTGGTGGTGGAAAGACTGCGGAGCTGCCCATAGAACTGTTTCGCCTTATTGTAGTCTTTCACCTGATAATAGTTCAGGTAAGCAGCCTGCTGGGCGGAGCGTTCCGCAAACGGACTGTTCCCGCGGCCCAGAACTGATTCGTAAGCAGGGAGGGCGTTCGCGTAATCCTTGCTGTTGTAGTGGCATTCCGCTTTATAGAAATTAGCCTGCAGGGCAAACTGTCCGTTAGGATATTTCTGCAGGTAATTGTTAAAGGCATTCACCGCACCAGTGTAGTCAGCATTGCTGAAGCGTGTTTCTGCCGCCGCGTAGCTCAGGGAGTCTTCCGCGGAAGCGCTTACCGATTTGCCGGCAGCTTTCAGCAGAGCGAGGTAATCGTCGGTTTTACCCTGATCCACATAAATGGTGCGGATGTTCTGGAGGGCAGTGTTGGCTTCGTTGGAGGCAGGGAATTTCTCCACCACCTGCCGGAAGTACTGGAGGGCAGAATTGTCGTTGTCGGTATTGAAATAAGCAAGTCCCAGTTTGAGCAATGCTTTCGGGGCATTAGGCCCGTCGGGGTGCTGCTGGAGGATGTTTTTAAGATGTGGGATGGCATCGGAGAAGCGCTCATCGCTCAGGTAAGTGTCTGCAATTTCCATCTCCGCATCGTTATTGAAACCGGAATTAGGATATTTCACCGCCAGCTGTTTGAGCAGGTTCAGTTTATCTGCATGCTTGCCCTGGATACCGAGGATGATGCTTTTCTGGTAAGTGGCATAGTCCGCACCCGGCTGGTTTTCAGTGATCACCCTGTCGTACAGTGCGGTGGCCTGAGGGAAGGCGCGCAGCATATAGTGACAGTCTGCCGTACGCAGCACTGCATCATTGGTGATACGTCCTGCATTGGGACCGCTGGTGCGCTGGGCAGCTTCGAAGTAAGGGAGTGCGTTGGCGTACTGCTCTTTCTTCAGTAGGCTATAGCCCATGTTGTAACTGGCGGTTTGCACATTGGCTTCGCCGGAAACGGGAGCGCCGCTGTTACCGAGGTAAGCCTGCAGGGCAGGGATGGCTTTATCTGTCTGCCCCTGGCGCAATGCGATCTCTGCTTTCCAGAACTGTGCGAGGCGGGTGATCTGCGGGTCGTAGTTATGAGAAAGGGAAATACCAAGCAGGCGGTCGCCCTCCGCAAGCTGGCCATCGTTCACCAGCTGGGTAGCGCGGCCGTAAGATACTTTCTGGTAAGCTTTCAGTACGGCAGGACTTTTCTCCGGCAATGCATCCAGCAGCGTAATAGCTTCCTTGTAGTTATTGGTATTGGCGAAGAGCTGCACGAGTATTTCGCGGGCTTCGCGGGTGTATTCCGAATTGGGATATGAGTTGATGTAACCGGTGAGTTCGGAGATGGCAGCATCCTGGTAACCCAGTTCGAACGACAGCTTGCCGTAATTGAACTTAGAGATTTCCTGCTGCTTCGGGTTGGAGCTGTTGCGCGCGCTGTAAGCGAAGGCGTTACGAGCGTTGGCCTTCTGGCCGGTGCGGAGGTAGCAGTCGCCCAGCAGGTACATGGAGTTCTGGCCGAGGGAGTCTTTCGAACTGCTCAGTTGTTTGAAGCCTTTGATGGCTTTATCGAGATTGGCGGTTTGGTAGTAGGCGTAAGAAAGCTGGTACACATCTTCTTTGCGGACTTCTTCGGCATTCTCGTGATATTCTTCGAGGTAAGGGAGGGCTTTGGCGTAATCTTTCCGTTCGAAGTAGGCCTGGCCTACGAGTTGTTTCAGTTCAGCGTCGTAATACATGTCGCCCTTCTTAATGAGAGGCTCGGCGTATTTGATGAGCTGGTCGCGTTTCCCCTGGAAGTAGTAGATCTCGGCGATGTAGTAGGGAACCACGCCGGCGTACTTAGGTTCCTGCTGCACGCGCTGGAAGCTGGTGAGCGCATCGTTGTACTGTTTGTTGTAGTACGAGATGAAGCCGTAGTAGTAATTGGCGGGGATGTAGTATTTATTCTGGATCTCTTTGATGGAGGCGAAGAGGGGCTGGGCTTTGGCGAAATCCTTCAGGTTGAAGTAGCAATAGGCCAGTTCAAACTTGGCATCGGCGATCTCTTCGTTGGAGAGGTTATCGATGGAAGCTTTTTCATAAAACGGGATGGCTTCCTGGAGCTTGTTGCGGTGGAAGTAATAGCGGGCAAGCTGGAAGCTGATCATTTGTTCGCGCGGGGCGTTGTTGAAACGCTCGATGAAGCTGAGGGCTTTTTTCTCCGCGTCTTCGTTCTGAAGCTTCAGGGCGCACATGGCATAGTAGAAATGCGCGTCCGTATTCACGAGGGAGCGGTTAGTTTCGGAGAAATACCCGATCCCGTCGATGGTTTGCCGGAACAATTGGAGGGACAGGGCATATTTACCTTCGCGGTAAAGTTGCTGTGCTTCCCGGAAAGTCCTGTCTGGCTCCGTATGAATGCGGGTTTGCTGTGCTCCGGCCGTGGCGGCACCCGATAAACCTGCTGCCAGCAGGAATATGCGGAGGCCCGGAAAAGCACAGTTTTGTCTTTTGAATAGCTTCATGCTTTTGATATTATTGTCGACAATTTTTACAAAAAACGGCACCGGCCGGGAATTATTACAGGAACGGCAAAATCCGCTGCAGAAAAGATTCCGGAGGCCGGCAGGTGTTGGCAATGTTATGAGGGAAACAAACGAAGCAAATATAGCGGATTGCGCTTGCTTTGCCCCTCGCAGGTTATCTACTGCATGTGGATAAACCGCGGGATGTGGATAACTAATCCTGCCTGCAGTTGGCTGGCAGGAGGGAGACAACTAAATTTGAAATTTATTCTTATATACATTAAGAATATCTAAATTTGAGCAGAATCCTTTCGAGGGGTACTCTTATCAAGAATCAAACCAAATTACTATGGCAAAACTACTATCCACCAAGTACAGCAATGCAGGCATCAGCCTTTCCCTGTTGTTACTCCGCTTGCTCTTCGGCGGCCTTATCATGACGCATGGCTGGCCCAAACTCGTGAATTTCGCTACCTACGCACAGAAATTCGCTGACCCTTTCGGACTTGGTAAAACCGCATCGCTCGGTCTCACCATCTTCGCAGAATTCTTCTGCGGTGCCCTCGTGCTCGTAGGACTCCTTACCCGCGTGGCCACCATCCCGCTCATCATCTGCTTTGTAGTGATCGTGTTTATGATTCATGGGCAAGACCCGCTGCACGACAAGGAAGTAGCAGTTATGTTCCTTGCCGGCTGGGTTTCCCTGCTTATCTCCGGTCCCGGAAAATATTCGCTCGACGGCGTGCTCGGCAAATAACCGGCACCCGCGAAAGTTTTTATCAGCAAGAGTTCCTGCGCAGCCCGCGCACGGAACTCTTTTTTTTACCCCGCCAAATCCCCTACATTTACAGACATTTTCAACAACGGAACAATGTACAGCACAACGATTGACATACGCGTGAGATACGGAGAAACCGACCAGATGGGCTACCTCTATTACGGCAACTATGCACTTTATTACGAAGTAGGCAGAACAGATGCCATCCGGCAACTGGGCTTCACTTACCGTGAGCTGGAAGAACAGGGCATCATCATGCCCGTGGCAGAGCTGCAGGTCAAATACCTCCGGCCTGCATATTACGACGATGTTATAACGGTTAAGACTATACTGAAAGAACTGCCTCCCGCACATAAGATCCAGTTCCATTCCGAACTGTACAACCAGCAGGGAGAGCTGCTGAACGTAGGAACCGTTACCCTCGCGTTCATCGACGGCAGAACTAAGAAACGTACGAACATGCCAGACATCCTCCGTGATAAACTGGCACCTTATTTCGAAAACAATACAAACGCGCCACTTCCATGAACAGGATCCGCGCCAGCATCATCACCATAGGCGACGAATTGCTCATCGGGCAAACCGTTGACACCAACTCCGCCTGGATGGGCACGCATCTCAACGATGCCGGCATCTGGGTACAACGCCGCGTGGCAGTGGGCGACGATCGGGAAGCTATCCTTTCCGCACTCGAAGAGGAATCCGCTAAATCCAAAGTAGTCCTCATCACCGGAGGCCTCGGCCCTACAGCAGATGATATCACCAAACCCGTACTGCTGGAATATTTCGGCGGGCGTATGGTGCAGGATATTGATACCTACACCCGTGTGATGGCACTCTTCGAAAGCCGCGGATTGCCGGTATTGGAACGCAATGTGGCTCAGGCCATGGTGCCGGACAGCTGCACCGTGCTTCCCAACCTGCGCGGTACTGCACCGGGCATGTGGTTCGAGAAGAACGATTGCATCTTTGTATCTATGCCGGGCGTGCCGCATGAGATGAAAGGACTGATGGAGAACGCCGTGATACCTCGCCTGCAGGAGCGTTTCGAAACACCTGCACTGCTGCATCATACGCTTATCACCTCAGGTATGGGTGAATCTTTTGTTGCAGAACGCATCCGTGATTTCGAAGCAGCCCTTCCCAAACATATTAAGCTGGCTTACCTGCCCAGCTATGGCCTGCTCAAACTGCGCCTCACTACCGAAGCGCCGGACAAGATCACCGCCGCCGCAGAAATGAAAGACGCTTTCCAGACATTACGATCACTGGTAGCCGATATTCTCGTAGCGGAAGCCGACCTGCCGATGGGCATGATCCTCGGTAATGCATTGCTGGAAAAAGGCAAAACGGTAGGTACGGCCGAAAGTTGTACGGGCGGCCGCATCGCGAGCCAGATTGCTGCAGTTGCCGGCAGCTCGCGTTATTATAAAGGCAGTGTGGTTACTTATGCCAACGAAGCCAAAATCAACCTTTTACAGGTAAACCCCAACACCCTCCAACAATATGGTGCCGTGAGTGAACAAACGGTCCGTGAAATGGCCGAAGGCGCACTCGAAACCCTGAAAGTGGATTGCGTAATGGCCGTATCAGGCATTATGGGTCCTGATGGCGGAACAGATGAAAAGCCCGTGGGCAGCGTCTGGATCGCAGTGGGAGGGAAGGGAGATATCCGCACCATGCTGTATCGCTTCCGGTACGACCGTCCCCGGAATACGGAGATGACGGTGGTAGCCGCCATGAACGAACTGCGGAAGTGGCTGGAAGGTTAAATTCCCTTATTTTTGTCATCTACTAAAACAATCACTTATATGGCAATTGTCGAACTGGTGATGCCCAAGATGGGAGAAAGCATCATGGAAGCCACCATTCTTCGCTGGCACAAGAAGCCGGGCGATGCGGTGAAGGTGGACGATACGGTGCTGGAGATCGCTACGGACAAAGTGGACAGTGAAGTGCCCTCCATTGCGGAAGGCGTAATCACAGAGATCCTGTTTAATGAAAACGACGTAGTGCCTGTGGGTACTGTGATCGCCAGGGTGGAAACCGCTGCGGGAGCGCAGGTGGCTGCTTCCCCTGCCACTGCATCCGCACCTGCCGAAGCTTCCCGTGCTGCAGAACCCCAATACCAGACTGCACCTCCCCGTCCGCAGGCAGCACCCGCTGCAGTGGCCCCTACCGGTGAAGCCCGTTTCTATTCCCCGCTCGTGCTTACCATTGCACAGCAGGAAGGTGTGAGCTTCGCCGAACTGGAAAAGATCCCCGGATCAGGTACGGAAGGCCGTGTTACGAAAAGAGATATCCTCGATTATATCGCCAACAGAGGCAACCAGGTACAGGAGCCGGAAGTGATCCGCGAAGCACCCAAGGCTGCTCCCGCCGCCTCCCGCGAAATCACCACCGTGGCCGCTACCAACAGTTATGGCGGTAATGTGGAGATCATTGAAATGGACCGTATGCGTAAGCTGATCGCTGATCATATGGTGCGCAGCAAACATACCAGTCCGCACGTAACCAGCTTCGCGGAATGCGACGTAACTAATATGGTGCGCTGGCGCGATGCTGTGAAGAAGGATTTCGAAAAGCGCGAAGGAGAGAAGATCACCTTCATGCCCCTCTTCGTGGAAGCCGTGGTGAAATGCATTAAGAAATTCCCGTTGGTGAATTGCTCGCTGGATGGCGACAAGATCATCCTGAAAAAAGATATTAATATAGGTATGGCCACCGCACTGCCATCGGGCAACCTGATTGTGCCGGTGATCCGCAATGCCGATAACCTTAATCTGGTGGGCCTTACCAAGCAGGTAAATCTGCTGGCCAATTCTGCACGGCAAAACCGGCTGAAGCCCGAACACACACAGGATGGTACGTTTACCATTACCAACGTGGGTACCTTCGGCAGCCTTACCGGAACGCCTATCATCAACCAGCCGCAGGTAGCCATTCTGGCGGTGGGAGCTATCAAAAAGCGCCCGGTGGTAGTGGAAACCGAGCAGGGCGATTCCATCGCGATCCGCCATATGATGTACCTTTCACTGTCGTACGATCACCGGATTGTAGACGGTTCGCTGGGTTCTACTTTCCTCAGTGCGGTAGCAACAGAACTGGAGAATTTTGATCCGTCAAGAGGATTCTAAACGGACTATATAAAACGCAAAAGAGCGGCGGGATTAACTCCGCCGCTCTTTTTTTGTTTGGTAACAAAAAGGCTTCCCCGGAGGGAAGCCTTGTATAGGATCGTTAGAATACTCTGCCTATTAGTAACGACGATCGCGTCCGCCGCCGCCATAACCACCGCCGCCACCGGGACGGTTGTTTCTGAAACCACCACCACCAGAGGAGGGTTGTTTCGGACGAGCTTCGTTGACCATCAGTTGTTTGCCTTCCACTTCACTACCGTTCAGACGCTCCATTGCGAGAGTACCTTCCTCTTGGTTGGCCATCTCAACAAAACCAAAACCACGTGAACGACCGGTTTCGTGATCCTTAATGATTTTAGCAGAGGTAACTTGCCCGAATTCGCTAAAGATTTGGTGAAGGTCCTCATCGTTCAACCTGTAGTGCAGGTTGGCTACGTAGATGTTCATGATAAAAAAATTAAAAAATGAAAAATAATACTGTATGAAGATAAGGAATCTTCCCAATACTATGTTTCGCTGATGCAAAATAAATTTTCAGGATTTCGTCAAAGGTAACAGATTTTAAAAAACGAACATGTATTTTAAAGGTAATTAATAGGTTACGTATTATGTAAATTATTGCAGCTTTAAGGGAGGGTAACCGTGACATTAAAAAATTTCGTAAATTCAGGTAGGACTAAAATAATTGTCCGCTTTATGAAAGGATTGAGTGAGACATGGTTTGCCGACGGGTACATCGATTTTGAGCTGAAAAAATATACCTTACTGGCCTACTTGCAGGAAATCAACCATTGCTTCCATCAGAACAAGCTTTACCCCCAGTTGGGCGATGTTATCTTCCATTACAACAATCTCGCCGCATTTCGCGACACCAAACAGTTTATGCAACAGCAGTTCCCCAAAAGACTGACTTCGGTGGATCTCCAGCGGCTGCAACTGCTGTATGAACAGATCGTGGCCGACGATGAAATGATGGAAGAACTCGAAACCATTATCCAGTTCGCCCTCACCCAAATGAACGGTACCATCCAGGGCGGAACGGAGATCTATGAGTTCGTGGAAGATCAGCTGGTGATTGCCCCCGTGGGTATTGTTCCGCTGGACAGTCAGGAAGGTTATATGTTTTTGTGCGACGGCCATGCGAGTGATACGCGGGTGTACCAGTACCGCCTTACTATTTTTGAGCGGCACGATGAAAAGTACCGTGGCATTCACACCCAGTTTATCAGTACCTATACCCGCAGTTTTGCCAACACACAGTTAAGCATTAAATCAGACCTCATCCGCTACCGGCGCGAGCTGCCTAACCCTGCAGTATACACGGTGGAAACGGACCTCACTTTCCCCGTGGAGGAAACACTGCTGCCTATCGCCAAACGCTTGCTGGTGAAGTATATCACGCTGCATGCAGCCTGATTAATTCAGATCCGGTGCCTGAAACCGGGAGGTGTTATTGGTGAATTCAACTTTCAGCTCATATCCCAGCGGGGCATAGTAGCTGCGAAGGATGGCAATGATCTTGTCCATACTCTGCTTCTGATACATCACATTTTCTTCAAGCTGGGAGCGGTTGGTATCATACAGTTTCTTCTGCACTTCCGTATACGTTTCATCGTCCGAGAACGTGAACCATCCTTTGCGGGAAGAGGTTTCCATCTTGTTCATCTTCAGTTCAAAACTCAGCAGTTTCGGTGGCGGCAGCTGGATGGTTACGGTTTTGCCTGTAACGAAAAGGTTGAAATTGGTACTGTCTGTATCCACCCCGTATTTGGCGGTGTAAGGTACTGATACCCAGGCAGTATTTTCTGCAAATACGCGTTTGAGGTTATCGCTCCATTCACCGTTGTTGGACACGTTACTTTGCTTGAAAGAAGCATTCCCCTGCACTTCCATACTGGCAAGTTCCGCTATTTCCCTTATCAGTAAAACGTTGTTGACTGCTTTTTCATTAACAGTGCTGCCACCGCCGGTGCAGCGCCCCAGCATGAAGATGCCGATGATGAATAGTACGATTACTGCCCATGTCAGTATTTTTTTCATGCCTTGTTATTTTTCATGTCCGAATAGGGAACACCAATCCTTCTGCTCATACATCTGTCAGGGTATTCCCATACCGTAAACCCATACTGTGCGTACAATCCCTGCGCATCCTGCGTCATGAGCATCATGCGGCGCAGCTGTTGCAAACCGGGGTGAGCGAGGATGCATTCCATCAGCCATTTTGACAAGCCTTGTCCGCGGTGGGCAGGGAGTACAAATACATCCGCCAGGTAACCGAAGGTAGCATAGTCTGTAACGATTCGGGCAAATCCCACCTGTTCTTCGTGATGGTAAATGCCATAGCAGAGAGAGTGTTCAATACTCGTTTCCACGAGGGAAACGGGTATGTCCTGCGCCCAGTAGCTGTCTTCGCTGAGGTAGCGGTGGATAACGGGCAGCTGCAGCTGCGATTTGTCTGTGTTGATGCGGTAGTTTCCTTGCGTGGTTTCCAATGGCTGTTGCATGTGTGAATTTTGCGAGCCTAAAAATAAAACAAAAACGCCGGATGCTCAGATCCGGCGCCTTGCATATTCCGTACAAGTCAAAATCTTTACGCAATCCGTTGCCGCCGCAGGATGCGGTTGTACAATTGCGGTGTGAGACCGGTTACTTCCATAAACTGGCGCTCCAGTGTATGTCGGCTGGTTTTGAAACGCAGGGCCAGGTCGAGCATAGCCACCTTTCCCTTTTGTTCGATTAGGTAATCCACCATTTCATCCACCTGTTTCAAGGTAGACTGCTGGTTTGGAAGCAGGCTTTCAAGTGCCTGGTCCAGGATATGATGAATAGAATGGATGTCGTTCGTATCACGGATGGCTTTGCTTACTTCCGCCCATTGCGTGCTCACGCGGGTGAGGTCGCGGAAATAGTTGGTAACCGATTCCATGCTGATGCCCATGAGGCGGTGGCTGGCGTAAGCGTTCAGCTGAACGATCACGGCACTCAGCGTACCGGTAACCCGGGCATTCACCACACAGGTAAACGGACCTGTTACTGCTGCTTCCGGCAAATCGAAAGCGGCATGATCTTCCGGCTTAAATGCAAGTCCGCCCTGGCGGATAAACACCAGGTACTGTTTGCCAGCCGTAAAAAGTTTTTGCTTCGCAATCTCCGCAGCGGAGCTTACATTATCCAGCACTATATAGCGCTGTACAAAGGGATGGAGGTTGTCTTTCGGACGGAAGATATAGGTATTCATAGGTCTAATTGCAGATTTTCAATCATCCACAGGTGCTTCAACCGTATGTAAATATATACTATTTGCAACATGTAAAAGGATTTTAATTAGATATTTTTCTGTCATTTATAGAAATGGTTGAAAATCTTCCAGTTAACGATAGGATAACAAAATTCCTGCCTTGCCTGCCAACCCCATAACATGCAGGTTCAGATATAAGATCATGCTGTTACAAGCTAACGTGAAGCTAAGGACTAGCTAACGACAAGGTATTATCTAAAGGTTTTTGACGGTTGTAACAGCACTCAGCAAGCACTCAACAAGCACTCAACAAGCACTCAACAAGCACTTAGCAAGCACTATTCATGCACTCAGGGTGCATCAGCGGCAGGCTGCCCAATAAAAAGGGTGACCCGTTTCCGGATCACCCTTTTGAATATCAATGCAGTAAAGACTATTGTTCGATGTCGAAGCCCCAATCGCGTCCTTTATCGGTGGCAGGCACGCCCTTCACCAGCCATTTGGGGGCAGGGGCGCCTTTCAGATAGTGGTCGAAGAACTGCTGCTGGCGCACCTGGATGTCTTTCCGGTTCTGGCGCTGCATCAGATTATGCGCATCGCCATTGTAGTTAAGCATCCAAACGGGTTTGCCGAGGCGGCGCAGACCGGTGAACATTTCAATACCCTGATACCAGGGTACAGCCCCGTCAGCATCGTTGTGCATGATCACCAGCGGAGTGGTCACTTTAGGGAGGTGGAACAGCGGGGAGTTCTCGATGTACAGCTCCGGTTTTTCCCACAGGGTAGCACCGATGCGGCTTTGGGTATGCTCGTACTGGAACTGCCGGTTCATGCCGCTTTCCCAGCGGATGCCACCATACGCGCTCGTCATATTCGCAACCGGCGCGCCAGACCATGCGGCCTTAAATAATGGAGTGGCCGTAATGAGGTGGCACACCTGGTAACCACCCCAGCTCTGACCCTGAATGGCCATATTGGCACGGTCTATCCAGGGGTTTTTAGCCAGTGCTTCCGCTCCGCTCACTATGTAATCGTACGCGCTTTTGCCGGGATGCCCGGTTTCGTACCGGATATCGGGTGCCAGCACCACGTAACCACGACTTACGAAGAACGTGATGTTCAGGCGTGAAGGCGTAGGCGCCGGTGCCTGGTAGCTATATAAACCATCGGTCAGCTTTTCGTAGAAGTAGATAAGGACGGGATATTTTTTGGAAGGATCGAAGTTTTCAGGCTTGTAAACGATGCCCTCGGTTTCCTGTCCGTTGAAAGTTTTCCATTTGAGCAGCTCGGCGGTACCCCAGTTGTAATCTTTCTGCTGGGGATTGAGCTGGCTGATACGCTTAGCGGCAGACAGTTCCTCGCCTGCAAATACATCCGGCGATTCCAGGAAGCTGGCGCGCTGATAGAGGATCATGCTGGCGTTCTTCGCTTTCAGCGGGGCGGTGTACGACCAAGGGCCGCTCACCAGCTGGCGGGGCGCTGCTTTGTCTGACAGCCGCACCGTCCAGAAGCCGCCGTATTTGGAGGAGTCGGACTGGCTTTCCAGCAGCAGGGTTTGTTTGGCGGTGTAGAAACGCTCTTCAGGATTGAGCTTCACATTGCGCAGTACGGTTTTCTTCGCGCGGCCGGTGCCCTGTGTGATCATGAAAGGTGCTTCTTTACCGGAAGGGTCTACCTGCCAGATATCGTAACGGTCATTGATATATACGTATTTATCATTCTCCATCCAGCCGGAGGTTCCGTAGGGGGAGGGGAAGTCGGGCACATCATTCTCTTCATCGGTCAGCTTCACTGATATACCGGCGGAAATAATGCGGGTAGATCCGGTGAGGAAGTCGTAGGTGGAATATTGCCCGCTCATATTGTCGAACCAGATGATGTACTTGCCCGACGGGGAGAGGGCGATCTGTCCGTTCAGGTCCTGCTTAACAGCCATGCGGCGGCCGCTGGGGATGTGTACCATCCAGGCGTTCTTATTGGTTTTGCCGGTCCACTGGAGGGCAACACGCGAGTGACTGTCGCTCGTACCCAGTCCGTATTCTGCATTTCCTTCATCGGCATACTGGAAGTTTTCCATGGAGTCGTCGCTCAGCTGGATCATGCGGTTGTCTACGGGGAGGTATACGGCGGTGAAGCTGCGTTTCAGTTCTTTATCGAGGTTTTTGAGCTGCATGGGCTGCAGGTAATCATCGAGGTAATGCCATACATCTACCTTAGCCACTTCAAAATCCACGATGGTGGTGTCTTTCGGTTTAGGAGTGGGGGCGGTGCCGAAGAAGATGCGCTGGCCGTTGCGGGAGAAGGCGATGTTACCGTTTTCGGAAACGCTCCACTTATCGCGCATGCCATTGGATCTGGCGGTTACCGCTAAACGTGCGGAATCCATTCCGGGTCCATACCATGCGAGGGCGTACATGGTAACGGGTGCCTTGGCACTGTCGCGGCTCACAGCCCAGGCGAGCTGTTCGCCTCTTTCATCGAAAGCGAACTGTGCGAATTTGCCTTCGCCGGAGGAGATGAGTTTGCCTTCGCGTTTGGCGGTATACCACAGGAGTACACCGGGCTTGGCAAGACTATCCTTCTTTGCGGGCTGAATGGTTATGGAGATGGAGTTACCGGGTTTGGAAAGGGTGTATCCGGTTACGTGGCGGATGGTATCGAACAGCAGTGTCTTACCGGTTTGCACGATAATGAGATCGCCGGTGGTGGAGGCACTGCCTTTGCCGGGAGCATCATCATCCGCATCAGTGAAGGAATCATCTTTTGCCGGAGGGGGTGTTTTAGCGGGGGCTTTCTTCGTGGTGTCTTTGGCAGGTTCCACAAGGTAAGCGAGGATGCCGCTGCCTTTTTCCGGTGTTTTAAAGGATTTTACTTTGGCGGTGCGGATGAGCATTTTACCGCTTTCCAGTTCGAGGAATGCCATGGAATCCTTAGGCATGTCATCAGGTTTGGCCTTTTTAATGCGGGCCTGCCTTGTTTCCTTAAACGGCGCTTTGATGGTGAAAGCGAGGTACCGCGAGTCTTCCGTAATAACGGGCGTGGTACCGCGTTCGAAGGCGGTTTGCCTGCCTGTCTGAAGGTTACGGATGTAGAGTACGGCATCGCCTTCCTGCGGCGTAACGGTGTAAGCGGCCCAGCGCCCGTCGGGGCTGACCATTTTTACGCCAATATTTTGCCAGCTGTCGTACACACTGTGATCCAGCGGTTTTTTAGATTGCGCCATAGCGCCGGTGCTCAATAGGCTGAGGGATACGAGCCACATTGCAGATCGGGTCATAAGCCAGTTTATTTGTAATAGTTCGTTAAGTTGGTTAGGATGCCTGCAAAATACGGCATTCATGGTAAGTTGCACCCATAAGGTGATGAACGGTTAATGGGCGGGGGAGTGCTTTGCCTGGCGGGCTACGCGCACCATCTGTAATACTACTGAGAGCAGGATGAGGCCGAGTCCGGCGTAGAACCCGCTGTGGAGCAGCTTGTTCTCATGAAAAAGGATGAAAGCCAGCACGATGCTGTAAAGCGGTTCCAGATTGAAACACAGATTTACCGTGAAGGCGGATATTTTTTTAAGCGCGTTCATGGACAGGGTGTACATGAGCACGGTGCAGAACCAGGAGAGGATGAGGAGGTACATGGAGTCTGAAAGGCTGGGGATCAGACTGTCTACCGGGAAGGCCCATAGGTAAGCGGGCATGAGGAGTGTAAGGCCGAGGAAGCCAACACCGAGTTCGTAAAAGGTAATGGTGGCGGTATCGTGCTTCACTACCAGTTGTTTATTGAAAACGGTGAAGAGGGCGGCGAACATGCTGGAGATAATGCCTAGGATGATGCCGGTGCGGTATTGCGTATCGAAATGGAAGATGAGGAGGATGCCTGCGAGTGTGAGCATGCTGAGGAGCATCTCCATTTTATCGAACCGGCGGCGGTTGATGATGGGATCGAATACAGCGGTGAAAAGACTGGTGAGGGAGAAGCAGACCACGCCGATGGAAACGTTGGCGTATTTGATGCTGCCGTAGAAGAATATCCAGTGAAGCGCTACGAGGCATCCTACGCCCCCGATCCGCATGATGTCGCGGACGGGTAATTTCTTCAGTTTGCCCTGCCAGCGGAAGAGGATGTACATGGTCACCGCGGTGATCAGCATCCGGTACCAGACCAGCATGCCCTCATTGAGGGTAATGAGTTTGCCGAGGATGCCCGTAAACCCGGCGAGGAATACGGAGAGATGTAGCTCTATAAACGCTTTCTTCACTGTTCAATATTAGCGGCGCTTTCCAAAAAGGCTGTGCCACTGGATCTTCAGTACTCCGAAAATTCCTTCTTTCACGATGCCCTTGCTCATTTTGGAGTAGCCTTCCTTCCGGTCAATAAAAGTAATGGGAACTTCGGCGATCCGGAAACCGAGCTTCCAAGCGGTAAATTTCATTTCGATCTGGAAGGCGTATCCTACAAAGCGGATATCTCCCAGGTTCATCGTTTCCAGCACCTTACGCGTGTAGCACACGAAGCCTGCAGTGGCATCCTTCACCGGCATCCAGGTAATGCAGCGTACGTAGATGGAGGCACCATAGGAGAGTACAGCCCTGTCCCAGGGCCAATTCTCCGTTTTACCTCCCGGTACGTAGCGGGAACCTACAGATACATCGGCACCTCCTGTGGCGCAGGCGTCATAGAGGCGGATGAGATCTTTAGGATTATGGGAAAAGTCGGCATCCATCTCGAAGATGTACTGGTAGCTGCGTTGCAGCGCCCATCTGAACCCATGGATGTATGCCGTGCCCAGGCCCTGCTTACCGCTGCGTTCTTCAATGAATAACTGCCCCGGGTATTGTGCCTGCAAGCCTTTGACGATCACGCCCGTGCCATCCGGCGAGCCGTCGTCAACAATAAGGATATGGAACCCCTGTTGCAACGAAAACACCGTCTCGATCATCCGCGCGATATTGTCCTTTTCGTTGTAAGTAGGTATGATAACTAATTTTTCCAATTAGCTGAAATGATTTAAGGATAGCAAAAATAGATAATATCCAGCGGTTTTGCGCCGGAATTACTAAACTTTTATGGTTTTTTTAGTATCATGTCGTGATAGATCTCTGTCAGCTTTTCCTTTGTGTTGAGTGGGAATTCAGCTTTCATCATCCAGTCGTAGTACTGTGGCTCTGCTTTCAGCACATCGCGTACGGCGCGGCCTTTGTACTTGCCGAAGTTGAACATTTCCACCCCGTTTTGCCGGATAATACGGCGGGCAAAGTCCACATACTCATCTTCTTTGGTAAACTGTGCCAGGGCTTCCACATCAGCCTTCAGGAGGGTAGCGTAGCGGTCCAGCTGGGCTTCCAGTATCTCGAAGGTGGCCTCGGCATCGGCTTCGGCACTATGGGCGTTGGTTAAGTCCTTATCACAGTAAAATTTGTAGGCGGCGCCGAGGGTACGTTTTTCCATGAGGTGGAAGATCTTCTGTACGTCTACAAAACGGCGGTCGGCCACATCGAAGGTAAGCCCTACCCGCAGAAACTCTTCCACGAGCATGGGAATATCAAACCTGTTGGAGTTGTACCCGGCAATATCGCATTGCTCGAGGAACTGGCGGAACTCGTTGGCGGCCTGCTTCCAGGTAGGCGCGTCTGCCACATCTTCATCCTTTATCCCGTGAATGGCGGTGCTGGCCGGGGGGATGGGCATCTGAGGGTTAATCCTTTTTACCTTGCGCAGCACGGAACGGTCCGGCATCACTTTGATGACAGCGATTTCAATGATTCGGTCGGTGGCAACGTTTGTGCCGGTTGTCTCCAGGTCGATCACGGCGAGGGGACGGGTAAGTTGTAAAGCAGACATTATTATGATTGAGGGTTCTGAACCGGTAAATATTTTTTAAGTCCTGCGAGGTCGAGCCCTTCGTAATCTCCGGAGCTCATCATCAGCAGGTTGGCGTGTGCGAACGAACGGCCGTCGAGCCACCGTTCGAGGTCGGCACGGTTGGTAAAGACTTTCAGATCTTCCCTTCCGAAGCCTTCCCGGATCACGGAAGGCTCAAGGTACGGCATCCGCTTGATTTCCAGTGCATGACCGCTGTAAAATACTGCTGCTTCATCTGCCGGGGCCAGTGCTCCGTTGTATTCTTTCATGAACCCTGCGCTGAGGCTGGAGTAGGTATGCAGCTCCAATACAGCAATGAGTTTCCGCTCGGGGTACTGTTCCTTTACGGCATGAATGGTGGCTTTTACTTTGGAAGGTGCGTGCGCGAAATCGCGGTAGATGGCGGATTCTTCATTCTTAGCCACCAGCTCCAGCCTTTTTGCTGCGCCTTTGAAGGAGGCGATGGCGGCGAGGAAGTCGATATCCCCTACGCCGAGTGCCCGGCAAACGAGCAGCGCGGCATGGATGTTCAGGAGGTTATGCCCGCCAAACACCTGCAGATCGGTAGAGGCATTACCGAACCTTACGCGGGTAACACCATTACGGATCACATGCTCGGGCATGCCATATGGCTCGAGGGTGAGGTGTTTCCCTTCTTTTTCTACCAGCTGGCGCAGCGTGTCGTCAGACTCATTATAGATCAGCCTGCCGCCCGGCTCCATGGTCCGGATAAAGATGGCGAACTGCTCGAGGTAGTTGTCGAAAGTGGGGAATACGTTGATATGATCCCAGGCGATGCCACTTAACACCGCCACCTGCGGGTGGAGGAAGTGGAATTTGGGCCGCTTTTCGATGACGGAGGCGGGATATTCGTCGGCCTCACAAACTATGAGGGGGGCGTCGGTAATGTTTACGGACTGGGCAAAGCCTTCGAGGCGGGCGCCCACGAGGTAGTCGAACTGCATGCTGCACTGTTGTAAAACGTGCATTACCATGGAGGTAATGGTGGTTTTACCGTGGCTGCCGCCGATAGCTACGCGGGTTTTGTTCCTGCTTTCCTGGTAAATGTATTCCGGGAAGGAGTAAATGGGCAGTTTCAGTTCCCGGGCGCGGAGCAGTTCGGGATTATCGGCCCGGGCGTGCATGCCGAGGATAACTGCATGGATGTCAGGCGTTATCCTTTCCGGGTTCCAGCCCAGCGCGTCCGGGAGGATGCCTGCGAGGCGGAGATTGGTGCGGGAAGGCTCGAAAATTTCATCGTCGCTCCCGGATACCTCATACCCTTTATTTTTCAGTGCAATGGCCAGCTGGTGCATCACGCTCCCGCCTATTGCTATAAAATGTACTTTTGTCATAACTTAGGTTCACTGTGCCACCCGTCCATTTTCATGCCACCGGGACCACATAGGATTGTTTTTTTTAATATAAAGTATATATTTGCAAAATAACGTTACAAAATACACATCACAAAGTTCTACAATCCAGGCCTATGAAATTTCGTTTAATTACAAAAACGCAGACTATGAGATCAGCAAGCCGTATGTTCGGTACATTTTGTGTGGTGGCAGTGGTTGCTGCCCTGTTTTCTTCCTGCGCATCCCAGAAACTGGGTTGCCCCATGAAGATTACGAAAGTGCAGCATGAGCAAAATAAGAATTGTTAGTCATTATCTTTGTGGGCTATGTGGACAACGTTGGAAAGTGAAGAACAGCTGGCAGAGATCCGGCAACGGTCATTCGACCACCCTGTTGTGATATTCAAGCACAGCACGCGCTGCCCTACCAGTGGTATGGTTAAAACGCGGCTGGAGCGTTCTTTGGCGCCGGAAGGCTGGGAGTTTTATTATCTCGACCTTATCCGTTACCGCCCTGTGAGCAATTACATCGCCGAGAAATTCGGCGTGGAGCATGAATCCCCCCAGGTGCTGCTGATCCGGAACGGTGAATGTGTGTACGACGAAAGTCATATGGCCATCCGCATGGAGGAACTGACAGAGATGAGCTAAGAAAAATATTAAAAAAGGGCGCGGTCCTGTTGAAAAGTGTAATTGCTTTTTAACAGGACCGCGTTTTTTGTAGATTTGCCATATGAAGCATCGTATAGTTGTGGCGGTTACCGGGGCCAGCGGTTCTATTTACGCACGCCAGCTCCTGCAGAAGCTGGACCGATTGAAGGACCAGGTGGATCAGGTAGCCATTGTGATGACAGATAATGCCAAAACCGTCTGGGAAACTGAGCTGGAAGATAAAGGGTATGAGCATTTGCCTTTCCCTGTGTTTTCGCAGAAAGATTTCCATGCCCCTTTTGCCAGCGGGAGCGGGCGCTTCAATACCATGATCATCTGCCCCTGTTCCATGGGTACTTTGGGCCGTATTGCAGGCGGCATCTCCAACGATCTTATTACCCGTGCTGCAGATGTGGTGCTGAAAGAACGGCGTAAACTGATATGCGTGCTGCGTGATACGCCTTACAACCTGGTGCACATCCGCAATATGCAAACCGTCACGGAAGCGGGAGGGATTATTTGTCCGGCTACGCCTTCCTTTTATTCAAAGCCCCGCACCATTGAAGAAGTAGCGGCAACGGTGACCGACCGTGTTATTGACCTGGCGGGCCTCGAGCAGGATACCTTCCGCTGGGGATCTTAATACCGATCAATCTATCTCATGAAAATAGCCATCATCAACGGACCCAACCTGAACCTGTTGGGCAAGCGCGAACCGGAGATCTACGGAAAGATCTCTTTCGAACAGTACTTCGAAACACTCAAAGCTGCTTTCCCGCAGGCGGATCTGGTGTATTACCAGAGCAATGTGGAAGGGGAGCTGATCAATAAGCTGCAGGAATTAGGGTTTGAATACGACGGCATCATCTTTAATGGCGGCGCCTATACCCACTATTCCTATGCTATCCGCGATGCCATTGCAGGGATACAAACACCCGTGGTGGAAGTGCATATCAGCAACGTTTATGCCCGGGAGGAGTTCCGGCATAAATCCATCACCGGCGGTAAGGCGGTGGGGGTGATCACGGGGCTTGGTATGAAAGGCTACGATCTGGCAGTGCGCTTTTTGCTGGAGCGCTAAGAAAAAAAGTAGTTGATTTCCCGCATTATACAGGCTTCCCCGTTTTGGGGAAGCCTTTTCTGTTGCTTTCCAGCAATCCCCTTTTTATCTTTAGCGGACTTGAGCAACGGAACAGAACATATGAATGCCGCCACTGGTAAGTACAGTAACCTTGCAGACGCGGACCTGTGGATGAAAGTGAAGGACGGTGACCGGGATGCGCTGGGCTACATCTACCGCCAGCACTTCCGCCCGTTATTCGGCTACGGTATGAAGGTACATGCCAGTGAAACCATCGTGCAGGATGCCATTCATGATGTATTCGTGAGCATCTGGCAGGGCAGGGGCGGCCTTTCCGTTACCGACTCCATCCGCTACTATCTCCTTTCCAGCCTTAAAAGGCGCATACTCCAACACTTAGGTAAACAACTTGAGCTGCACGATGATCCCGAAGACTTCGCGGATGCACCCGCTGCATCTCCCGAAGAGGAACTCATTGGCCGCCAGAGTGATCTGCAACGCCGGGAACGCCTGGCGGGAGTGATGGCGCAATTACCGCCACGGCAGCAGGAGGTATTATATCTCCGTTATTACCAGGGTTTAGATACAGCGGAAACCGCCGGCATTATGTCGCTTTCCGTGAATTCTGCTTACGTATTGCTGTCTAAAGCGCTGAAGTATTTAAAAGAAAACAGCGACAAAATCGTTTCAGCAACCACTTTTTTATGGACGTGCGGGTTTTGCTGAGAAAAAATATTTTAAAATAATCAGGAAAGGGCGCTAAGATTTTTGCCATTCCACGCTTTACCTGTTAAGTAATCATCATGGCCGACCAGAACTTCACGTTGGAATACTTCTTACAGCAGCCCGGCTTCCGGGCGTGGGTGCTTGAAAAAGATGCCCGCGCAACGGAGGAATGGGAAGCATGGACGCGCCGGCATCCGGAACATGCGGCTGCCGTACAGGCCGCGAAAGACTGGCTGCTGGTTACAGACGGTGAGGAAGCTCAGCCCGGCGCCCATATGGAAGCAGCTACCTGGCAAAAGGTAATGGCCACCATAGATGCAACGCCTGCCCGCCAAAGCCGCAGCGCCATCGTGCGCTGGCTGCCATGGGCTGCCGCTGCCATCGTAATAGGTATTGCAGTAATGGTACTTGTACCCCGTAAAGATCAAAGCCTGGTGGCCGCCATGCATACCGTTAACACGGCCTTTGGGGAAGTGAAAACAATTGCACTGCCCGATGGGTCGGAGATATGCCTCAATGTAAATTCCACGGTAAAATATGCCGCTTCATGGGATGATGATTCTACCCGGGAAGTATGGCTGGGCGGCGAAGCTTTCTTTGAAGTGAAGCACGAAGCCGGTAACCGTAAATTCATTGTACATACCGATGATGTGGATATTCAGGTGGTGGGCACCGCCTTCAACGTCAATACCCGCCGCATACAAACACAGGTAGTGCTGCGCAACGGTAAGGTGAACCTGAAACTGAATCAGAAAGATACGGCACTCATTGCCATGAAGCCGGGAGATATGGTTACCTGGAGCGCCCAACGCAGGGAGCTTTCCAACCAACAGGTAGACCCCGGGAATTATGACGCCTGGCAGCAGCAGCGCCTCATCTTCCATGATGCCACGCTGGCCGAAGTACTGCTTGCTTTAGAAGAAAATACGGGAGTGAAAGTACAGCTGGAAGACAGTACCATGCTGCAGGAAACTTTCACGGGAACAATACCGACCGGACAGCCGGAAGTGTTTTTCAAAACACTGGCACGGTCATTCGATATCACGATCACAGAAAACGGAAAGGACAGTTACGTGATCCGCAGAAAAGGGGGACAGTAAAAGACATTCTCAGCATACATCTAACAGTCGCCGGAATAGCCGGACCGGGCAGCATGCCATGCCGCCGGAGGGGAAAATTATGCCATTATGCGACCAAACCGAAATCGACATTCTGATAAACAACCAACCTAAATCTACATTGCTATGGGACAATTCAACGCCGGCCGATGCCTGACGCTGGCGATGTGCCTGGCCCTGAGTGCCACGCAGGCAGCATCGGGCTATGTCATGACGCAAAGGGCGCCAGCCCCCTCATACCTGGAGCCTCCGCAGGAAACAGGAGGAAAGAAACTACCGCTGAAGCGCGTGCTGGCCAGCATGGAAAAAGAACTGCGCGTGCGCATCAATTACATGGGCAACACCGTAGGCAATCAGTTAGCCGACCCTCCGCCTGCACGTAGCGGGGAAGCCGTACTCACTTACCTCAACCGTTACCTTTCCGCATTCGGCCTCGAAGCAGAACAGGCATCGGGGAATGATTTCATCATTTACAAAAAAGAGAAGCCTGCCAGTACGCCTGTTCCTTCCTCTACTCCGGCGGCTTCCGGCGCACCGGCTCCCCTGCAGGACCTTACCGCCATTCCGCAACAACAGGCTGCAGTACGTGGCCTCGTAACGGATGATCAGGGCCTTCCGCTGCCGGGTGTTACCGTGCTGGTAAAAGGTACTGTTAACGGTACCAAAACCAACGACAATGGCCGCTACGAGATCCGTAACGTACCACCCAACGCCACGCTGGTGTATAGCTTCATCGGCTACAAAGCACAGGAAGTGAAAGTGGGCAAACGTACGCAGATCGATATGAAGCTGCTCACCGATGTGCAGTCCATGAAAGATGTGGTGATCACCGGGTATCAGCGCATCAAACGCGACAACTACACAGGCTCTGCCGTAACCATTACGGGCGAAGAACTGAAGCGCTTCAATCCGCAGAATATACTGTCGAGCATACAGGCCTACGATCCTTCGTTCCGCATTGCGGAGAACAACCTCGCAGGCTCCGATCCTAACCGGTTGCCGAACATCAGCATCCGCGGCACCACCGCGCTCCCTGCCAATACCGATAACGTGCTCAGCCGTAACCAGCTGGCCAGTGTTACCAACCTGCCGCTGTTTATCCTCGACGGTTATCCCACCAACATACAGGCCATCTTTGACCTCGATATGAACCGGGTGGAAACCATTACCCTCCTGAAAGATGCCGCGGCTACCGCCATCTATGGCTCCCGCGCTTCCAACGGCGTAGTGGTGATCTATACCAAATCACCGAAAGAAGGGAAGCTGGAACTTCACTACAACTACGAGCTGAACGTGGTAGCGCCGGACCTCACCGCATACAACGTGCTCAACGCAACCGATAAACTGGAATATGAACGCCTCGCCGGCCTGTACCGTGAAAACGGTGTGGATGGTGCGGATGAACTGGAGAAACAATACTACCGCAAAAGGAATAACGTACTGGCCGGTGTGAACACTTACTGGCTGTCTCAACCCGTTCAGACAGAGCTGGGCCATCGCCATTCCGTATCCGTACAGGGTGGTACCAAGGCCGTGAAATACGGTGTGGATGCGCGTTATCAGAGCAACGGCGGTGTGATGAAAGGCTCCGGCCGCGACCGTTACAGCCTTTCCAATACCCTCAGTTACAACCTCGGTGATAACAAGTTCCTCGCCCGCAACATGTTCACTATTACACAGGTGAACCAGCGGAACAGTAACTACGGCAGCTTTTCGAATTACGTGCGGATGAACCCTTACTTCCCGAAAACCGACAGCCTGGGCCGCCTCATCCGTGAAATAGATCTGTGGAACTCTCGGGGCGGACTGGAAAACAGCATCATCCGCTCTACCGTCCTGAACCCCATGTACGAGGCTGCCATCGGTAATTTCGATAAGAGCGAATACCTGGAGTTTACCGACATCCTTGCGCTGGAATATAACTTCAATCCGCAATGGCGTGTGCGTTCGGAGATCAGTTACATCCGCCGCGGTGCATCGCTGGACAAATTCACTTCTCCCTTCAGCAACGTTTTTTACGATTATAAAGGTGATGATCTGAAGAATCGTGGTGAGTACATGTATTCCGCCGATAAGGAAACTCAGTGGGATGGTAACATCACCCTCAACTACAACACACAGATCGGTGGGAACTACCTTACTGCCACGGGTGGTTTTAATATGCAGTCGGTCGACTATTGGCGGAAAGAAGCCGTGGGAGAAGGGTTCGTGAACGACCGGTTCAACGATATCAACTTCGCCCGCAGGTATAAAGCCAATGCGCACCCTGAAGGGGAATCGCGTCAGCAAAGGCTGGCAGGTGGTTTCGCTACGGTGAACTATGCTTACAAAAACCGTTACCTGCTGGATGCAACATTCCGGGTGGATGGCTCCAGTAAGTTTGGGGCAGACTCACGCATGGCACCGTTCTGGTCGATGGGGGTGGGCTGGAACCTGCACCAGGAGTCGTTCCTGCAGGGGCATCCTTATATCAGCCAGCTAAAGTTAAGAGCAACAACCGGACTTACCGGGGATGTATCTTTCCCTTCTTACCTGTCTAACACAACCTACCAATATTACGGCGGAGACTGGTACTCTACCGGTGTGGGCGCGGTTTTCAAAGAGTATGGCAATACTAACCTGAAGTGGCAGCGTACGCAAAACTATGATTTGGGAATGGAAGCATCGCTGTGGAACGATCGTATCTACTTCGCACCGCGGTACTACTACAAACATACCCGCGATCTGCTGGCCGATGTGAACGTACCGCTCAGCACGGGCTTCCCCAAGTATAAGGAGAACCTCGGTGAAATGGTGAACAAGGGCTATGAACTCTTCCTCCGCATGAACGCATTCCGTACCCGTAAATGGTCCGTCAATTTCAACGTGAACCTGGTACACAATACCAACGAGATCACCCGGATATCCAATGCACTGAAGAGCTTCAATGATGAGATCGATAAGCAGCAGACCGAGAAACCGGAGTTCCGCTCTGTGCCGCTGCTGCGCTTTAAGGAAGGGCAGTCGATGAGTACACTCTATGCCGTACGCTCACTTGGAATTGATCCTGAAACCGGTAAGGAAATTTTCCTGAAGGCAGATGGTACCCGCACTTACGACTATAATGTGAAAGATATTATGCCCGTGGGAGATGAAACACCGCTGCTCGAAGGCAACTTCGGAACCAGTGTGGTATATGGCGGGTTTATGCTGGAAGTACGCTTCTGGACAAGGCTTGGCGGCGATATCTATAACCAGACGCTGGTAGACCGAGTGGAGAATGCAGATCCCCGGTATAACGTAGACAGCCGGGTGCTAACCGGGCGCTGGATCAAACCCGGTGACGTGGCGTTCTTCAAGAACATCGCGGATCAGGGCAGTACGCAAACCTCTTCGCGCTTTGTGCAGGAAGAGAACAGGCTGGAGCTGAAATCCATCTTCCTGTCGTACGACTTCCCGGCCAGCTTCTACAAGAAGATGCGCATGCATTACCTGCGTGCGTCTGTGAACATGAACGACCTGGCTTACTGGTCTACCGTAAAAGCCGAGCGCGGGATCGATTATCCGTTTGCGCGGAATATCACCTTCACCCTTTCAACCAGATTCTAAACATGCGCCCAATGAGAACAAATATCATACTTATCTGCAGCATGCTGGCGCTGGCATCCTGCAGCAAATGGCTGGACGTGTCCCCGAAATCAGAAGTGTCGATGGACCTGCTGTTTACCACCCGCGAAGGGTACCAGGATGCACTGAACGGATTATACAGCCGCAGCGTGAAAGAAGAACTGTATGGCAGGGAACTTACAGCAGGCACGTTGGACGTGCTGGCACAGAACTACGCCATTGATGTGATAGACCGTGTAGGTTTCCGCCAAACGCAGCAGTTCAATTACCGCGACAACAATTTCATCAACCGCCAAAAAGCAGTGTGGGCCGGTTTGTATAACGTAGTAGCCAACAGCAACCTCATCCTGAAACATATCGATGGTTCGCAGCAACTGCTGGATGCGGATGAGCGTGACCTCATCAAAGGTGAAGCGCTGGCTATGCGTGCCTGGAGCCACTTCGATGTGCTGCGCCAGTTTGCACCATCTCCCATATCAGCCCCTGCAGGCAAGGGTATCCCTTACGTAACGGTGTTCTCCAAAAGCACGCCGATGGTATACACGCTTCGGCAGGTACTCGATTCCGTGATACGCGATCTTACAGATGCACGGGCATTGCTCCGGCAGACAGATCCCATCATGCAGCCGGGATATAAAGTGGGATATACCACGCCGGATTCTTCCACCGAAGTATCCGGACCCATGTTCCTGCAGCACCGTCGCCACCGCCTCAACTACTACGCGGTAACCGGTGAACTGGCCCGCGTACAACTGTATGCAGGTAACCATACCGCTGCGCTGGCCATGGCGAAGGAAGTCATAGAATCCAACAAATTCCCCTTTACGCGGCAGACCGACTTCCTGCAGCCGGACGATCAGTTGAAAGACCGTATCCTCTACAAGGAGCTGCTCTTCGGCCTCTATGCGCCAAACATGACCAATCCGCTGTACGACAGGTTGCGTAATGGCGAAACCACGCTGAACACGCCTCCCGGAGAGCTTAGGACGATCTTTGAAGTGGCAGGGCCGGGCGCAGAAGATTTCCGGTATAAGCAATGGTTTACCCAGCAGAACAGTTCTACCGGCGGGTATATGCGGCTGGAGAAATACAACCGAAATTCCGACAAGAACCTGCACGACCTTATGATCCCCATGCTGCGCCTCAGTGAGATGTATTACATCGCCGCGGAAAGTGTGTACGATACAGAACCCGCGAAGGCATGGGCGTATCTCAATACCCTGCGTAAACAACGGGGAATGGGTGTTCCCCTGAATGATCCTTCCAAAACCGTGTTCATGGCGGAGCTGGTGAAAGATGCCCGGAAAGAGTTTTTCGGGGAAGGACAGATTTTCTACATGTACAAACGCCTGAACCGTGCTTACCCCGGCCAGAGTGGTAACACTATTCAGCCGTCTCCGGAAATATTCGTATTCCCCTGGCCGGATGATGAAATCGCTTACGGTAACCGTTAAACCTGCCAACTCATGCAAAGAATAACCAAAATCACAATATGGCTGCTGGCCGCAGGATGGCTGGCAGGATGCGAGAAGAAAGACGACCTGGTATATACGTCTGACGACGGGGTGTACTTCGATTTCAGCCTCAATTCACTCACCAATACCCGTACCGACAGTGTCCTCTATTCCTTCGCACTGTTCCCCGATAAATCGTTCGATACCGTGTTGCTGCCCGTGCGCATTTCCGGTAACCGGACAGGAGTGGCAAGGAAGTTAAGGGTATCGCTGGTCACTAATAAAACCACTGCACAGGCGGGGCTTCATTACAAAGTGCTCGATGCCGAATACGTACTGCCCGCAGATTCCGGCAGGCTGGATATACCGGTGGTGATCTACAACACCGATCCCCTGCTGGCGGAAAAGGCCGTGAAGCTCATGCTGCAACTGCAACCCACGGGCGATTTTAAGACCATGTTCCCGAAGCTCGATACGGCCAAGATCATCTTCTCCAACAGATTGGAAAAGCCACTCTGGTGGGATATATGGGTAGGAGAACTGGGTGATTACTCCCGCGTGAAGCACGAACTGTTTATCCGCGTATCGGGCACCAATAAGTTGTCTGAAGACCGCACCGACTGGCAGGCCACGCCTAAGGTACTGTACCATACCCGCCGCTTCCGCGCGTTCCTTACCAATCCCAAAACCTGGACGGAAGAGAATCCCGAAGCAGGGTATGTGGTAACGCCCGGCGCTAACGGTACGCTGGAATTTTACCACAGCGAAAACACCGCGAAGAAATACGTGCTCACCCTTAACCCGGCCGACGGACGTTATTATTTCACCGATGAAGACGGAGATCCGGTCATCTAATCCTGCCAAGCCATGAAAAAGATATATCTGTTCATACTCTGCCTGTCGGCCATTATAGCAGGCTGTTACAAGGATAAGGGCAATTACGATTATGTGGAAGTACCGGCGCCCGCCATGTCCGGCCTGGACTCTGTGTACCACGTGATGTCTGGCGACAGCCTCATCGTAGCGCCCCAAATTACGCTGAAAAGCGGCGGCAATAACTATTCCTGCGAATGGAAGATTATGGTGCCCGAGCGGGCTACTACCGACGATTACTTCACCCGCGATCTGCGTATCGTGTTCGGTCTTGGTGCCGGGCGGTATAATGTATTGCTGAAATTGACGGACAATAATACCGGCCAGAAGTACTATTACGACTTCGTGATCAGCGGGTCCACTTCCTTTACCAAAGGCTCACTGGTATTGAGCGGTAACGGCACTGCCACATCGCTTTCGTTCATCAAGCCGGATGGTACGCTGCAGGCCGATATCTACGAAGCCATCAACAAGAAGGCCATGCCCGGAGGGCCATTGCAGATCACGCATGTGCGCAACCAGTTCTACATGAACCAGATCACGCAGTACTGGCTCACCTTTTCGGGCAGTAACGACGGAGGTGTGCTCATTGATGCTAATACCCTTACGCAGGTACGTACGTTGAAAGAGAACTGTTACAACCCCATGCCCGTTACCAAAGCCAACTACTTCCTCCGCAACCTCAACGGTACCACTACTGCCATCATCAACGATCAGTTGTTTATGGGTACTTTTGAAACCGCACCCTTTGGTACCTATTACGGATACTTCGGCGTGGCGGTGAACGGTGAGTACAAGCTGGCGCCGCAAATGTTGCAGGAGCTGGCAGATGGTGGTCAGTCGGTTTCTCATTTCCTCGCATTCGACAAAGAGAAGAAACGCTTCCTGCGCTTTTTACCCGGCACTTACCTCGATACCACTTACACCGTGATGGATTCCGCCTTCGTTCCCAAGCACCTGAAGATGGATCTGCTGTACATGGAGAAGTTCAGTGATAATGACATTTTCGCTTACTGCGATTCACTCGGTAAAACCATGCAGCTACGCTTCGGCATCGACTGGAAGAACGGCAAGCAGCTCTTCCGTGCCAGAGAAATGAAGAAGTTTAAAGGTGATAGTCTGGTTACTGCAACTACCAAATGGGCTATATCGCCCGTAGGTGTGTTCTATTTCTCCGGCAATGGGAAGATCTACCGGTACAATCCGCTGAATGAAGAGATTCGTGAGCTGAATGCTGCGTTTGGCGGTAAAGACATTACATTGCTGAAGGTGGAACAGAACGGGAACCTGTTGGTAGCAGGAGTGGAAGGGGAAGTACATTTCCTGAATACTGCTGTAGGCCAGTTTGGTGAACTGCTGCGTAAAACAACGGGCATACCCGGCGCCCCCACTGATATATTCATCCGCGATTAACCTTTGCCACACTTTACAAAATGAAACCATGAACATACGTATCGTATCATCAAAAACCATTGCCATCCTGGCAGCTGCGGTGATGCCCGTGGCTGCTCAGGCACAGTCAGGCAAATTTATCCTGAAGGGTAAGATCGGGCAGCTGAATGCGCCTGCTATTATTTATTTCGACCGGTCGGAGGGCGATGAGCGCATCCTCGATTCCGCTGTGCTGAAGAACGGAGCATTCTCTTTTACCGGAACCACTGCAGACCCGGGACTGATGCTCCTTGTGCTGAGTAAAGACGGTAAAAGGATCGAGAACATGGGGCAGGGGATGGATCGCAGGATCATGTACCTCGAACCGGGAACCATTACGGTTACTTCCGCTACTGATATGGCGGAGGCCACCATTTCAGGGTCAAAGCTGAATACGGCGGATGCGGAATACAAGAAGCACCTGCAGCCTTATGAAGATCAGATGGCTGTCATTAACAAGATATGGGGTGATGCTACCGATGAGCAGCGCCGCGATACGACGCTTACCAATTCCCTGAACCTGAAGTTCCGCAAAGCGCTGGATGATAAGAAAGGATTGATCCGCGGATACGTGCAGAAGAACCCGAAATCTCCCGTAGCTGTGTTTGCATTGCAGGAACTGTCTGTCCATAACAACATGGATCTGGCGGAACTGGAGCCCCTTTTCGCCACGCTCCCTGAAAGTGCGCGTACTTCAGTTGCCGGGAAGCGTTTTGCCGGGAATATGGAGAAGAAAAAGACCATCGTGATAGGAGCAGTGGCTCCTGACTTCACACAGAACGATTTGAACGGTAAGCCCGTTAAGCTGTCTGACTTCCGGGGTAAATACGTGTTCCTCGACTTCTGGGCGAGCTGGTGCGGTCCCTGCCGTGCCGAGAATCCGCATGTGGTGAAGGCATACCGCCGGTTCAAGAGCAGCAATTTCGTTGTACTGAGCGTATCACTCGATCAGCCCGGCCGGAAAGATCTGTGGGAAGAAGCCATTAAAAAGGACGGACTGGAAGATTTTGTGCATGTGTCCGACCTGAAGTATTGGAACAATGCCGGTGTGAAGCTCTATGGCATCCGTGGGGTGCCAGCCAACTTCCTCATCGACCCCCAGGGGAAGATTGTTGCTAAAGATCTGAGAGGTGCCGCGCTGGAAGAAGCGTTGGCTAAATATCTGTAACTGTATATTATCCTGACGAATCCCTATGATTCCCTCAGCCCGTCCGGTCACCACCGGGCGGGCTGTTTTTTAAACCAATCAGAAACAGGTGTTTGTTCTTCAATTATGAATACGATCAAATCGTTCAATCAATAAGTCAGTATATTTTTGTTTAAAGTCTTCTGAGAGGAAGGATATTTTTATCAGATCCATAGCCAGTTTTTCGTTTCTTGAAAAGCGGTTAAATACACCTTCTATTTGCCGGTCTGTCAGTCCTAAGCTCTTTCCGAATTCCATTAATCGAACACGATTTATTTTGTTTTTCCTTGCAGTGAGAGTAAGCGCTATTTCTTCAGTATCGGACGGATTTACGATTGCTACATTCAGTAAGTCGTATGCCGGGGCCAGACTCCAGGTGCCATCGCCCTTAGCTATCATCGAGAAATTCTTCAGGTGCATATCGTTATTGCCGGTAAGGAAACAGAAAACTGTTAATTCGAAAAAGTTAGTCAGGTCAAGTAGTGTATTCTCTGCATATTTCTCAATGGCTTTCCCCACCCGTTCCATGGAGCTTTTGTATTTATCGAAGGCCTCCAGGATCTGGAACATATCCAGCATGTGAATTTTTTCTCCATCGCTTGTGCGGTCAATACGTTTTGTGATATAGGACAACTCTCCGGATCGTAATCGGATCAGGCTTGAGGGGACCACCTGCAACCCGAAGGATTCAGCAATCCGCATTGTTACATGCTCGTTTTGCGGCATTTCGGGATAGTCTGCATTAGGTGGTTTGAGTATATAGTTGCCACCAAGTGCTCCTACTATGGTAAGGCGCTTGTTATTTCCCTCCTCCAAAACATCATTGACTAATGATAAAGATAACTTAGGCTGAACTCCCGGCACTGTTATGCTTCGCTGAACAACATTTGCTGCCAGATCAGCCATTTGTTCCAGGTTGTATTCCAGCTTTGGTGGCTCATCAGTTCCAAAGAATTCCCTGCTGCAACGGGAATGGAAATCAGTTTGCCCTTCCTCTAATTGTTGGTAACAATATAAACAGTGGTTATTCATTTTCGGTTTCAATTGGTATTACACTTACGGCACCTATACAATTTTGACAGCAGGCTAATAAAAGCCCCATCCTGTCATTAGGATTTAGTTTCCAATTCCTGCTGGCAATTTTCAACAGCCATCCCTCCGGAATCAGTCCTTCAAAGAAAGGGAACAACCTCGTTTCTTTATAAGGCTCTTTCCTTACAGGCATTGTAAAGGCAAGAAATTGATCCTTGTGGTTTTGTACGTATTCATCCTCATACTGAAACACGAATTCTCCATCGTCCGTTTCAGTAAGGTAACCGGCAAAATCATTCTTATAAAATATCTTCGCTTGTCTCATCCTTTGAAATCAGTTTTAAACTTATAGGAACCAGCGTATGGCCAAACATTTTAAGTACCTGGTTTACTTTTTCAAGTTGGAGATCATTTTTCCCCTGTTCAATTTTTCGTACCACTGTTAGCGCAACGCCAGCTTTCTCTGCAAATTCCTGCTGAGTAAGACCGGCTTCCTTACGCTTTAACTTTACAAAGTCTTGCAGCGAATTCATTATTATATGCTTTTAGATATAAATGTACGAAGAATTCAAGACTTTATATGCTTTTGGATATAATAGTGTAGTTGAGTAATCTGGTTTATATTGAAATGCATATAAATTACTTATGAATGGTTCTATTTATATGCAAATGCATACGCTTATGATAATTCATGGGTTACAAAGTTTCTTGGGTATCACCACTTAAATAAGGTCAAAAGGCAGTGAAAGGCAGTGTAGAGGCAGTCAACCCTTAGTGTAACGGACTTCTAAAGGCAGTGGAAAGGCAGTCCGGAGGCAGTAAGAAGGCAATGAAGAGGCAGGAATGTAATGTTTCCGGAAGTGTAAGCGCCTGGAACAACTGTAAACCGCCATCAGGAAAAAATTGAGAACTGTAAACTTTTGTCAGGATTTTTAACAATGGTCATGAACCTATCAGAAAGGTAAAAGGCAGATTAATGCTGTTTAGCCTGATGACAGAGGAGCGTGTTAATAGCTAATTTGGGCAGGAAAAGGGGCAAAAAGGAGCTGATGCCCGTTTAAAGCTGCCTGGGTTCATTGAAACAAAAAAGCCGCCCAAATGGGCAGCTTTTCCAAAATTTTATAGATATGCTTAATGAGCATGTGCGTGGTCGTGTGCGTGTTCATGCGAATGATCGCAGCATCCGCCGGCAGCTTTCTCATCTTTGAAGGCTTCGCGGGGTTTGAGGCCCAGCAGCTGGAACATCATGTTATCTTCTTCGAAAGAAGGGTTCTTGGTGGTCAGGAGCTTTTCGCCGGTAAAGATGGAGTTAGCGCCTGCCATGAAGCACATAGCCTGCTCGGATACGCTCATTTCCGCACGGCCCGCACTGAGGCGTACCATGGATTTGGGCATGAGGAGGCGGGCAGTGGCGATCATGCGTACCATATCCCAGAATTCTACCTTGGGCATATGCTCCAGCGGGGTGCCTGCCACGCGGGTAAGTGCGTTGATGGGCACGGAATCCGGATGCTCAGGCATGGTAGACAGGGTGGCCAGCATATTGATACGGTCTTCATGGCTTTCACCCAGACCGATGATGCCGCCGCAGCATACCGTAACACCTGCCTTGCGCACATTGTTGAGCGTATTGAGGCGGTCGTCGTACGTGCGGGTGGTGATCACTTCACCATAGTATTCGCTGGAAGTATCCAGGTTGTGATTGTAGGAGTAAAGTCCTGCTTCGGCCAGCTTCTGCGCCTGTGATTCGGTGAGCATACCGAGGGTGCAGCATACTTCCATGCCGATCTCGTTTACGCCTTTCACCATATCCAGTACGCGGTCGAAATCGCGGTTGTCGCGTACTTCGCGCCATGCGGCACCCATACAGAAGCGGGTAGAACCTGCTTCTTTGGCTTTCTGTGCATATTCCAGCACTTTATCTTTCTGCATGAGCGCCTGCACATCCACGCCTGTATTGTAGCGGGCAGCCTGGGGGCAGTAAGAGCAGTCTTCGGAACATCCGCCCGTTTTGATGGAAAGCAGGGTACATACCTGCACCTCTGCCGTATCCTGATATTCACGGTGCACAGTGGCGGCACGGTACATCAGTTCCAGCAACGGTGTGTTATAGATGTCCTTGATTTCTTCGATAGTCCAGTTGTGACGGATCATACTAGTCAGGTATTTAGCGGCAAACCTATGAAACAATTATGAAAAATCCAGTAGCTGCCTTTTACAGATACTGGAAGTTGGTTTTAGGGGTAATGTTGAGCAACGTCTGGTAAATGAGGCGGATGGTGTTCTCCACATCGTCCTTTTTGATCATTTCCACCGTGGTGTGCATGTAGCGCAGGGGGATGGAGATGAGGGCCGAAGGGGTACCGTCGTTCGAATACGCAAATGCGTCTGTATCGGTGCCCGTGCTGCGGCTAACGGCGTGTAGCTGGTGGGGGATGTCTTCCTTCTTCGCGGTTTTGATGATAAGATCGCGGAGGATGTTATGTACTGCAGGGCCGTAAGTAATACTGGGACCGCTGCCGCATTTGATCTCACCTTCGATGTTCTTATTGATCATGGGCGTGGTGGTATCGTGCGTAACATCGGTGATGATGGCCACATTGGCCTTGATGCGCTTGGCGATCATTTCCGCGCCGCGCAGCCCCACTTCTTCCTGTACTGCGTTTACGATATAAAGACCGAAAGGCAGACGCTGCTTGTTTTCTTTCAGCAGACGGGCTACTTCCGCGATCATGAAACCACCGATGCGGTTGTCGAGCGCGCGGCAGATGAAGTAATCGTAGTTCAGTTCTTCGAACATATCATCGAACGTTACCACACAGCCTACGTGGATGCCGAGGTCGTCCACTTCTTTGCGGGAGCGGGCGCCGCAGTCGAGGAAAATGTTGTCTACTTTAGGTTGTGGTTCTTTGCCATCGCCGCTGCGGAGGCGGGTATGGATGGCGGGCCAGCCGAATACGGCTTTCACGATCCCTTTCTCAGTATGGATATTTACGCGTTTGCTGGGAGCAATGGCCTGGTCAGACCCGCCGTTGCGGATCACATAAATGAGGCCTTCCGGAGAGATGTAGTTCACAAACCAGGAGATCTCATCGGCATGCGCCTCAATCACCACTTTAAAGGCTGCTTCGGGGTTGATCACCCCAACGGCGGAGCCGTATGCATCCACGATGGTATCGTCAATATATGGTTTCAGGTATTCCAGCCAGAGCTTCTGTCCTTCCTTCTCAAACCCGGTAGGAGAAGGGTTATTCAGGTAATTACGCAGAAAAGTCATTGACTCCTTCGTCAGTATCGATTTCGTTTTTTTGGCCATTGTTGTTACGGTTATATATCCTTCAAATGTAAGGAATTCCGGATCAAATGCCCCCTGCCAGCCGCCACAGGAGGTGAATGAGGGCGGAAAATGCCATCAGTCCGTCGAGCTGGAAGTAGTAAACATAATCGGATGGGTGGGTTTGTGCATAGTTTTTCACGCTCCATACCACGGCTACTGCCGCGAGGAGACTGAACAGTACAAACAGGGGCAGCACTGGCGCGAGCGCGATGGCAAACAAGGCTGCGATGAGGAGGGAGGCGTAGTAGAGTTTATTGAGATGCGGCTCTTCTAGGGAGGTGATGAGGCTGCGGATGCCTTCGGCACGGTCTTCTTCCCGGTCGCGGTGATCGAACAGGATGCAGATGGCATATATGAGGAAAAAGCGGTAGATGGAAAGATATGCCGCGTCCATGAAAGTGACCTTAGTGGTATCTGCGATGAGGTAGGGCAGGAGGGTGGTCACATACATCCATACGAAAGCAAGGAAGATGGTTTTGCCGATGGCGATCTTCTTCAGCCAACGGAATGTGGCATGCGGTACTTTGGGTGCGGAATAAAGGAAAGTGAGGATCACCGCGCCGCTGAGCGGCAGCCAGTGCTGGACGAGCTGCAACCCATACCAGGCAGCGCCCATCAGACCTATGAGGCAACCCATGAGCTGGAGCCTTCTCTGCCGTTGCCCCCACAAGATCCTTTCCGAATGCTTTTCGGAGCCGGGAGTGAGGTACCAGTGGAAGTTGTAGCTGCAGATAGTGGAGAAGAAAACGAAGCCGAAATAGGTGTTCTTATCCAGCGCAAGCCCCAGGATCTCCTCCGTTTCCCATACCATCAGCAGGGCCACGAGGGCGATATAGATGGAGCTGAACAGTAAGAAATTGAAGAAACCGCGAAACATAGGCGCTAAAATAGGCAAACCCGGTTAGAAATTCTTTTCGGTAACTCCGGACCGGGGATTCGGTAGGTGGAATTAAACAAAAATGGCCGTCTTATAAGACGGCCATTCCTATTTTCAGACGGTTCTGAAGTACATCAACTAATCTTCTCCATCCGCATTTCCACTGTTTTTTCCTTGCGGTTATCCTCTACAATCAGCAGGAACCCGGGTTTGGCAGGCAGTATCGTGTTACGTATTTCTTTGGAGATGATTGGAATCTCGTATTGGCGGAACTTCTGGCCGTTGTAGCGCAGGTACGTGAAATATCCCTTCTCATCGCCTGATGTACGACGATTGTAATAGCAGATCGAGAAGTGACCGGGATCACCTCCGGGGTGGATATACCTGTATCCGAAAAGTCCCACACTTCGCATGGAGCGCGCCACCATATGGCGGTTCAGGAAATCCATCCGCGACATCATCCGCGTGGTTTGTTTATCGTACGTTACTGCTTTCACCAGCTTATCGATCTTGTTGAATTCGAGTATCACCATATCGGCATTCGCCACGGTGGTAAACGAAGGCGTCATGTGGAAAGGGAGGAAGAGCGTGGAATGCACAACCCCATATGCATACACCCGGCGGTGGTATCCTTCCGCTGCCACGAAGATCTTACCATCTGGCCCGAGTGTGGCGTTGTGGAGGAAGAGGTAACCGTTTTCGTCGTTCTGGCCCTTCTTGTTACAGGTGTAATGCCGGCTGATATCCGTTTCCCAGCTGTTATAAGTGCGGGTGAGGATGGCGCCGGTATTGCGGCTCACACGGTAAATGGCGATTCCTTTGCCGTTACTCTTCAGGTGCTTCACATCTTTCTCGAAATATTTACCCACCATCACAATCGTATCCTGACCGGGAACTGGTAGCACGGCAGAAGGCTCAAACTGCCATTTCTCTTTGTTGGAATTGATCTCGAAGGCTTTCTTTTTCGTGTAGATATTAAAAGCCATAATGCTGGACGACGAGCGGGAAGAACGGCGGTTGCTGATCTCGAGGAACAGCAGACTGTCCGTCTTCGCCAGGAAATCGGCCCGGAGGAAATCCCTGTCGGCCACACCCGGACTGAACTTCGAAGTCTTATGCTTCTGCACTTCATAGAAATTGATATCGTACGTGCAGGTGCCGCGGCTCTGCCAGCGTACAAACACAGCCATATAGCCCTGGTTGCCCACTTCGAAAAGCGTGCGGTTACCTTCAGATTCATTGTGCAGGCTCATATCCTGCAGGTGCAGGCGGCGTTTGTTGGAATCGAAAGCGCGGGTATAGGTTTGCAGCAGCTCCCCGTTGTTGCTGTAGATACGGAGTTCGTACTTCTTATCCATGGGGTAGAAGAAGAGGAAAGCCATGCTGCTGTCGTTCGCTGCGGCTTCCTGCAGGCGAAGGTATGCGGTGGCTTTGAACTTGATGTTGCGGACGCGGTTCAGGTTTTCGTCCATCACATGCAGGGAATAGGCATTGGTAGTTTTGTCTATCTGATCGTTCTGCATGAGGAAGAAGTATCCGCCGATCTGGTTGTTCCGCTGGATGGTACCGCTGCTATATAACACAGAGCGGGTAGCTGCATCGCTGAGGCTGAGGGTCTTCTGTGCGAAGGCACCCTGCATGCAGCAAAGTAAGGTAAGGAGGGAGAAAAGAATATTCCGGGTCATGGACTACATTTTTATGAAACCTTCGCTTTTGGCGAATTCTGATTGGAATTCAGGGTAGGCGGAAAGCTGGCCCTGGTAGCGTTGGAGGTAGTGGAAAGCGATCTGCGCGTATTCTTCCATGTACAGGTTCTGAACGAACTGCGCGAGGGTGTTGAACGATTCGCGGTTTTCCGGTGCGGGGAGGCGCAGCTTCTTGCCGAGGCGGTGCTGGCGCTGGAGGTAGAAGCAGTTGTTGAGGATACGCGCCACATGCATGATGAGGTACGGATCGTTGGGCGTTTTCTCCAGCATGGCTATGGTATAGTAGAGGCTTTCGGTATAGTTATCCTCCGCGAACGAGAACTCGATGATCTCGAACTGGAACGCTTTGCGCAGGGAATCGAACCGCTGGGGGTGGATGCTGGAAACAGTTGCAACGGGCTTGCCGGCCAGGGCACTGTCGGCAGACTGGTTGAAGGCGATCAGTTTATTGGCGCGCTCCACACAGTCGGGGTGCGTTTTGAGGGAGTCTTCCACTTTACGGTCGCGCAGGAGGGTGGCGTGTCCACCGAGCAAACCGGCGTCCTTTTCCAGCCAGCGGTCCTGGAAACGGAGCTGAGGCGCATCAAAAAGGGTGCGCAGGTGTTTGGTCATGTCGATATCGTCTGCATCGATGTTATCGAGCAGCTGCATGGCGGTAACGGCAGCAGCGGGGTCGAAGCCGCTGTTGCGGAAATATACCAGTGCAAGTGAGTCGGCGTCCGATTCGTTGTTTCTGCTATGGCGGCGATTGTCGAACGTGAGGCCCTTGCTGAGTGCTTCCAGTTTCGAAAGCCGGTTGTACTGCACTTTCTTCAACTCCTTCAGCTCTTTCTGCAGCGAAGCGGAGTGCATGTTCTTCACATACTTCTCGATAGACTTCTCGCTGTGTTTCAGCACAGCATGCGCGATCTCATGGCAGAGTATAAAAGCGGCCTGATGCTCGTTTTCGAGGCGGGTAAAGAGTCCGATGTTGAAGAAGATGATACCCTGGCCTACGGAAGTGGCGTTGGGTGTTCCGGAGCGGGAGAAGAAGGCATGTAGCTTTTCGCGCTTCAGGTCAGGCGTTCCGGCCACGATGCGGTTCAGCATACTGTCGAGGTATTGCTGTGCAGTGGGGAGGGTGTAGATCTCTTTCTTCTGGAACCGGGATTTGATGTGGCGCCATCGTTGCGCGTAGATCTCGGAGTAATCCTTCTTGTGTTCTGCGGGTAGGTTGAGCTGGAGCGTGTCGTGCTCGCGTTCAAACTTCCGCATAATAGCATGTGTTCGGGTGCCGTCCACGATGGAAGGCTTGTACATGGGCTCCGGCGTCTGTTGGGCTAAAAGGGGAGATGCCAGCAGCAATAGTGGCAGCATCCGGCTTCCCTGCCGGCATGCCCTCAGTAGTGCATTCATGGGTATAAGGGTTGAAAATCGGATGCAAAGAAATGATTTTCAGCCGGTATTCTTATTGCATGAACGTGTTATGGGAAGATTTGGGGGATAAAAAAGGCTCCCGGATAATGGGAGCCTTCATATCGTTCAGCCGGTACTGTTACAAAGGAATATTCCCGTGTTTCTTCTTAGGCATGTCTACCACTTTGTTTTCCAGCATGGCGTAGCCTTTGATGAGTTTTTCGCGGGTGGTGTCGGGGATCACTACTTCATCGATGTATCCTTTTTCTGCGGCGAGGTACGGGTTGGCGAACTTCTCGGTGTATTCAGACACCAGTTCGTTCATGCGTACTTCGGGATTGGGAGATGCGTCGATTTCTCTTTTATAGATGATCTCTACCGCGCCTTTAGGGCCCATCACGGCGATCTCCGCCTGCGGGAAGGCGAAGTTGAGATCGGCTCCGATGTGCTTGGAGTTCATTACGCAATACGCGCCGCCATAAGCTTTGCGGGTGGTAACGGTGATCTTGGGAACAGTGGCTTCGCTGAGGGCGAAGAGCAGTTTGGCGCCGTTGGTGATGATGCCGTTCCACTCCTGATCGGTACCGGGCAGGAAGCCGGGTACATCTACCAGCACCAGCAGCGGGATGTTGAAGGCATCGCAGAAGCGGGTAAAGCGGGCACCTTTTACGGAGGCATGGATATCGAGTACACCGGCGAGTATGGCGGGCTGGTTAGCCACGATGCCGATGCTGCGGCCGGCGATGCGGGCAAAGCCTACGATGATATTATCTGCAAAATCCTTGTGCACTTCGAGGAAGCTGTCGCCATCCGTCAATTCGGCGATGACATCTTTCATATCGTAAGGCTGATTCGGATTTTCGGGGATCATATTGTTGAGCGCGGGCCTTTTCTCATTGGCCGGTTCATAGGGGAGGGAAGGCGCAGTTTCTTCGCAGTTCTGGGGCATGAAGGAAAGCATGTCGCGGATGGTGCGGATGCACGCTACTTCATTTGCACAGGCGAAATGCGTAACGCCGCTTTTGGTGGCATGCGTTTGTGCGCCACCGAGGGCCTCACTGGTCACTTCTTCGTGGGTAACGGTCTTCACCACGTTAGGACCGGTCACGAACATGTAGGAGGTGTTTTCCACCATGAGGATGAAGTCGGTAATAGCGGGGGAGTAAACGGCTCCGCCGGCGCAGGGGCCCATGATGGCGGATATCTGCGGGATAACGCCGGAAGCGCGGGTATTACGGTAGAAGATATCAGCGTATCCGGCGAGGCTTACCACACCTTCCTGTATACGGGCACCGCCGCTGTCGTTCAGTCCGATGAGGGGAGCGCCGTTTTCCATGGCCAGATCCATGATGCGGCATATTTTGCGGGCATGGGGCTCGGAAAGACTGCCGCCGTATACCGTAAAGTCCTGTGAGAATACATACACAAGGCGGCCGTTGATGGTGCCGTAACCGGTTACCACACCATCACCGGGAAATTGTTCCTGATCGGTGGTCATACCACGGTTGCGGTTATGAACGAACATACCGATCTCTTCGAAGGAACCTTCGTCGAGCAATAGCTGCAGCCTTTCACGGGCTGTGAGCTTACCTTTTTTGTGTTGTGAATCGATTCGTGCCTGGCCTCCGCCGAGTTGAGCTTCGGCGATTTTGGATTGCAGTTCCTGGATCTTACTCATAAATGTAAATGTACGGAATGCCGTTCATTCACCGGAAAGATTTAGTTGCGGATCACGATCTTGGGCAGGGTGATGGTATCGCTGGAATTACCGGCATTATCTAATACGAATATTCTAAGCTGACTGGTATCCGGAGTGGTAACAGGAGAAGCCCAGTGTGCGGGGAGGAAGTTGCCTTCGCGTACATCGCTCATGATAAGGACCATCTCCGCATCGAGCTTTACGCCTTTATGCGTTTCCAGTTTAGGGAGGGGCATCTGGTCGTACTTTTCGATGTCTGGATAGTGGTAGAGGTCCACCACATTCCAGGTGCCTTCGAGGTCGCCATCACCATCTTTTACATTGAAATAGAGATAGTATTCCTGCTGCTCTTTGGGTATATCCGTGGCGGAGGCGGATTTGAAGGTCAGGATCGGCTTGGTGCCAGTACCTTTATCCTTATTGCAGCCCAGCATTGCCAGCATGATTGCGGAGAGAGTGAGGAATTTCTTCATATGACAAACGTACATTAAATTAGGCAAAAGGCAAAGTGCCCGGTTATTTAACGCTCCCTTCGGTTGCTTTGTTACATAAACGTTCCGGGATTCGTAAATTTGCCGTTCATGAAGAGCGAAATCGTTGACAGGATATTTACGGAAAAGGACCCCATGGCCCTTGTACCGGCCATTTTCCGGTACCAGTACGAAGGAAATACCCTTTACCGGGCTTTTGTGGATGCACTGAAGGTAGACCCTTCTGCCGTCCTGACCCCGGAACAGGTACCCTATCTCCCCATTTCGTTCTTCAAAACCCACCGCATCACCACCGGCGAATTTGAGCCATCCGTTGTATTTGAAAGCAGCGGCACCACGCAAACCACCAACAGCCGCCACCTGGTGAAGGATACGGCGCTCTATACACGTAGTTTCCTCGAAGCCTTCCGGCAGTTCTACGGTCCGGTGGAAGATTTTGTGGTGCTGGGCCTCCTGCCCTCGTACCTCGAAAGGAGTAACTCCTCGCTGGTGTATATGGTGGAGGATATGATCCGCCGCAGCAACCGCCCGGAAAGCGGTTTTTACCTCTACGAACATGAAAAGCTGGCAGAAACGCTCCTGGCCCTTGAAGCACGCCGCCAGCCCGTGCTGCTCATAGGTGTTACATTCGCCCTGCTGGATTTCGCGGAAAACCACCGCATGAACCTGCAGCATACCATTGTTATGGAAACCGGGGGCATGAAAGGCCGCCGGGAAGAATGGACCCGCGAAGAACTGCACGCCTTCCTGCAGGAACGCTTGGGTACCAACGCCATCCATGCGGAATATGGGATGACGGAGCTGCTTTCCCAAGCTTATTCCAAAGGGCGCGGGGTATTTGAATGCCCGCCATGGATGAAAGTGCTCGTGCGGGACGAGAACGACCCCTTCCAGCTGAGTACCTCCTCCTCCGCCGGCGTCATCAACGTCATCGACCTCGCCAATATCGACTCCTGCTCCTTCATTGCTACAGACGATATAGGCCGTATCCATGCTAATGGCAACTTCGAAGTATTAGGCCGGCTCGACCGTTCCGCACTCCGGGGATGCAGTCTTATGGTGAGTTAGTATTGTGATTTAAAATAATATGAGTACTTTTCAGGCGGCATATCGCCTGAACCTATGAAGAAACCTATACTCACAGCAGCGGTCCTGTTCCTGCTTGCGCCTGTTGCGCATGCCCAGCTTTTGGAGAAAATCACGAAAATTACCGGAAAGAAGAAAGCCGCGGAAGAAACGGCAGCTCCTGCCATGCCCGATCCCACGTTGATAATCGGGGGAGATGAGTCCGTGCGCATCGATTCCGCTTACGAATATGACTGGGCGGTGTACCAGGAAAGCGAGGCTTTTCAGGGTAACCAGCGGGTGATCGATGGTGGGGAGGATATCGTCATCTATTACAGCAGTACCCAGCCGGCCTTCCATATACAGATGAAAAGCCGGAGTACCGGTACGCGGTATTATTTTTTCGGGGATTTCGAGAAAGAGTCGCAATTGAAGCTGGCAGGGGTGGCGGGTGTAGCCAGCGGCGATAAGGCAAAGCTGGAACTGGAGGGCATGGAGCCGGTATACCCCGGGGAGATCGGGTACCTGAGCGAGCTGCGCCGCACAGGGTCTAAGAAAGTGATAGCGGGCGTGGCCTGCGAGGAGTATGTAGCCCAGAACCTCCGGCACGACCCACGGGTGGTCAATACTTCACATAGTAAAGTGACGGCTTATGTATGGATCCCCATGGACCCGCACTCCGTATTCCCCGGCTATTCCCTGATGCCGGAGCATTTTAAGCTGCAGATAGAGCGCATGCGCCGTGAGGGTTCCTACCCGCCTGTGGTAATGCCGCTGGAAATGTTCCTGGAATATGGTAATGGCGATAAGGTGTTTACCCATACCACCCACATCATCGTTAAGGAAAGGCGGAAAGTGCATGTGGCGGACATCAACCAACGGTAAACAAAAACCGGCTCCCGCTATGGGAACCGGTTTGTGCGCCACGGTTCAAATATCTCGTGCACATAGTCAGGCGTTCAATGGGTTTTACAGGACCGTCCGTTCATGGGGCTTATGGCGGATGAAAGGCCGGCCTGCGAACAGGCGTAGAATGGCGGAGGAGACCTGTTGAAACGATGCCTCTAAAGTATACGCCAGAATGTAAAACTTATGTGAAATGTTTGCAAAACAAATGTGAAAGTTGTGTAGCCTTCTGTATATTGGATCAGCAAATAAAAAACCTTCCCAACATGCGAAAAATTGCCACCATCCTTTTCATCAGCGGTTCAGCCGTCCTGATGTCTTTCAACGCTCCCGTTTCACTGACGCAGCCTGCTGTAAAAGAGGCTAAAGCGCCGGTTGCCTATAAAGTAGACGGTACTAAAAGCAAAATCGCCTGGCTCGCCAAGAAAGTGACCGGCTCCCATAATGGTTTCATCTCCGTAACCGGCGGCGATCTGCAGGTAGACGGCTCCTCCCTTACCGGCGGCAGCTTTACGGTTGATACCCGTACCATGACCGTAGATGATATCAAAGACGCTAACGGTAACGCCCGTTTGCTCAACCACTTGAAAAGCGACGATTTCTTTTCCGTGGAAAAGCATCCGAACGCTACATTCGTGATCACTTCCGTTAAAAAGAAATCCGGTTCTACCCACGACATTACCGGTAACCTCACCATCAAAGGCATCACCCAGCCGGTAACATTCCCTGCAGAGGTGGTAGTGAACGGCAGCCAGCTGAATGCTAAAGCCACCATTACGATCGACCGTACCAAGTTCGACATCAAGTACCGCTCCAAGAGCTTCTTCGAGAACCTCGGCGATAAAACGATCTATGACGAGTTTACCCTCGATGTGGAGCTGGTAGCGACTAAATAATCACTGGTTTCATACCAAACCAAAAAGCCCGGGTGCATTCAGTTGCACCCGGGCTTTTTACATTTTGCCTGATTGGCTATTGTTTTATACAGAAGCATCAGAGCTTCAGGCCGCCGCTCTTAAACAGGTAGTAGGCTGTCTGGTAATTGGCGATGGCTTTTGTTACAATGGAAGAATCCGCCGGAACGGGGATCTGCTCGTTGGAGGTTTTATTGTAACGGTAAGTTTCCACCGTTTGCTGTGGTCCCAGGATCACGAGGTTATCCTTTTCCATATATGCCAGCTTCTGATAGGTGCCCAGCATGATGCGCTCGTGGAAACGCGGATCAAGCACATTCTGCCCATACAGGTTGCTGGAATAATCCCAGTTCATGAAACAGAAAAGCGTAGGGAAAAGATCGATCTGTGAACACATCTTATCAATGCTGAGCGCCCCGGCTCCCGGGAGGTTGCAGATGATGGCGGGGATATGATATTTGGCGATGTTGATCTCATTCTTACCCGCACTGCTGGCACAATGGTCGGCCACGAAAATGATCACGGTATTTTTAAACCAGGGCTTCGTTTTCGCTTTCTCGAGGAATTGACCGATAGCATAATCAGTATACTTCACCGCGCCTTCGCGGCCCTGTCCGGATGGGATATCGATCTTGCCTTCCGGGTAAGTGAAAGGGCGGTGGTTGGAGGTGGTCATTACAAAATCGAAGAAAGGCTTACCGGACTGGTGCCTTGCATCGGCATCGCGGATCACGGAATTGTAGAGGTCTTCATCGCAGATGCCCCATGCATTGCGGAAGTTGATCAGCGAATCAGGGATGGTGTTGCGGGAAACGGCAATATCATCGTCTACCAGCATATTACGGCCCTTGTCGGTAATGTTGTAACCGTTGCTGCCGAAGAACTTGTTCATGTTATCGAAGAAGCCGTCGCCGCCATAAAAGAACCCGGTTGCATAACCCTGCTCTCTGAAAATGGCGCCTACGGTGCTGAGGTTTTCGTTGCCCGGGCGGCGTACGATGCTGCTGCCCGGTGTGGGAGGCACAGCCAGCGTGAGGGCTTCCATACCGCGTACGGTACGTGTACCCGTGGCGTACATATTGGTGAAAAGGATGTTTTCCTTCGCGAGTGAATCAAGTACGGGGGTAAGTCCTGCAGTGCTGCCGAAAGAATTGAGGAACTCGGCGCTGAGGCTTTCTATCGTAACAAGGATCACATTGGGGCGGATGGCCGCCCCTGTATCGTTGATGTTTCTGCGGATGGAATATTCGCGGCCGTCGAAAGTGGTAAGACTATCGCCCAGCTGGCGGCGCATTACATCGAAAGCGGTATGGTTATCGATCAGGCGGTAGAAATGGTCGTAGCTGAGTTCGTTGTTTTTGAAAGCGGAGAAGAAGGAGTAGATCCCGGCTTTGGCCAATTCATCCTGGTACCGGTTTTTCCCTTTCTCTGCCATGGTGTTGGGCACTCCGAGTGAGAAGCCAGCAGCGATCACCACGAGGCATGCCAGCACGGTTAAACGCTTCAGCCACGAAGTTTCTCCTTCAAACGCTGCGCGGAACCAGCCTTTACGTGCGAAGTACCACGTAAGCAGGGCCGTTACTGCCAGCATAATACTGATCAGGATGGGAAGCGGGTAGGATTCGTTGATGTTGTTCACCACTTCATAGGTGTAGATCAGGTAATCTACCGCAATGAAATTAAACCGGCTTTCGAATTCTCCCCAGAAGGTAAACTCCGCGAAGAACGAAAACATGAGAATGAGCGTGGTAATGAAAAAGAAGGTGAAAGTGACTACCCGGTTCACGATGGATTTATTCCATTTGGCGGGTACCACTACGAGGTAGAGGGCATAGGGGATACAAAAGAATACGGCCACGCCGAGGTCGTACAGCAGACCGGTGCCAAATACCCGGAAGAACGATAAAAAGCCCATGCCGGCATCGGGCCAGGACATGATCAGCAGGGTGAGCCTGACGAGGAACGACAGCAAAAGGATCATGCCGCCAAATCGCAGCAGCAGATTGTAAGTGTTTTTACTTTTTGTAAAATTCATAGTGGAAAGCTTATCTCGTATAAGGATTAAGTGGTGGCATACAGCATGGCACACACCTGGCGGGGTGTGCTAACTAATGTTGTAGGTTTTAATAAATCAGTAAACAGTTGGCATACCGTCCGCTTTATGGTTTTTACAAACCTGCGGAGGGCTTTTAGCAGGGCGAATCTAATATTTTTATCATGCGGTTGCTGGTTTTTCTGTTGTTTTATAATAACGTATTGATATTCAGTATTATTGTATGGTTAATTTTCCCCTTTTTACAGTGTTTTCCTCTCCACCCACCGATATCAGCAGGATTCGGCGTAATTTTGCCGGCTATGACATTTGAGGATTTAAATCTGAACAAGCCTTTGCTGAACGCCCTGGGAGATCTGGGCGTTACCACACCTACCACGATCCAGGAAAAAGCATTCTCCGTCGTGATGTCCGGGCAGGATGTGTGCGGCATTGCACAAACGGGCACTGGTAAGACTTTCGCCTATTTGCTGCCTTGCCTCCGCCTGTGGTCGTTCACCAAAGACAGGTATCCCCAGATCCTCATCCTCGTACCCACCCGCGAGTTGGTGGAGCAGGTAACTACAGCCATTAAGCAGCTTACCACTTATATGAGCGTGGAAACAACCGGCATTTACGGCGGTGTGAACATGAAAGGCCAGATGGCCGTAGCCGAAGGAAAGCTCGACGTAGTGGTGGCTACCCCCGGCCGGCTGGTAGATGTGGTATTGAGTGGTGCGCTGAAGTTGAAGAACATCAAAAGACTGGTGATCGACGAAGTGGATGAAATGCTGAACCTGGGCTTCCGGACGCAGCTTAAACTTGTACTCGACATGCTGCCCGCCAAACGGCAGAACCTCATGTTCTCCGCCACCATGATTCCCGAGGTAGACGCCATCATCCAGCAGTTCTTCCATGATCCTGTGGTGATCGAAGCAGCACCTACCGGTACGCCCCTCGCCAGTATCCGCCAGACGGTATTTCATGTTCCCAATTTCAATACGAAAGTCAACTTACTCGAATATCTCCTCCTGAAGCGGCCAGACATGAGCAAGGTGCTGGTGTTTGCTTCCACGAAAGCACTGGCAGACGAGCTGTATGAAAAAATCAGCGAGCATATGCCCGGCAGCGTGGGAGTGATCCACTCCAACAAAGACCAGAACTTCCGTTTCAACAGTGTACGCCAGTTCCGCGAAGGCGGTTTCCGTGTGCTGATTGCTACTGACATCATGGCGCGTGGCCTTGATATCGCAGAGGTATCGCACGTCATCAACTTCGACATGCCGGAGTCTCCCGAAAACTACATGCACCGTATTGGCCGTACCGGCCGTAAAGATGCGGAGGGTGTGGCGCTTACATTTGTAACCGAGCGCGAAATGCCGTTACTGGAGCAGGCGGAAACATTAATGAAGATTGCAGTGCCGGTAGAAGCAATACCAGCAGAAGTGGAGATCTCTACCGTACTCATCAAATCGGAGATCCCGGAAGTTATCATCCCCAACATCCAGCTAAAGCAGCGTAAAGAGGAAAGAGGCGCTGCCTTCCACGAAAAGCTGGCGAAGAATGTGAAGGTCAACAAGAAAGTAAGCCACAAGGAAAAGATGCAGCTGAAGTACGGCAAGCCCAAGAAGCGTCCGAAAAAGCGCTAAGGCTACAACTGCAGTAAACCTGCTTTGTAAAGGGTGTTTACGGGCTTATTGTCCCAGAATAATTCAAAATCTTCCAGTCCGGCAGCGGTATAGCTCGCCTCCACGTCTTTAAGCGTGAGTGGCGCGGCTTCCTGTGTGGTCAGTTTTTCCAGAATTTCCGCCAGCCATAGTCCCTGTTCCTTACCCACGCTGATACTCAGCGGTTCTTTCCGCGTCTGGAAAGTAAGGGAAGTTACTTCCCATGTATTACCTTTCTTGGATTTTGTGAGCGTTTGCACCTGTGGCTTTTTGCCCAGCCATACCACTTTGGCGGTAGGCTTGCGTGCGCCCAGTGCGTCTTCCATCAGGGCTTTCTCGATATAATCGGAAGGGATCTTGGTACGGGGAATTTTTGATTCGAACCAGTTCTGCAATGGATCATCGAGGCAAACACCGTGCATGAAATTGAAGAGCGATTTCTTCAGCCCGTAAGCGAACAGCTCATGCTCCGCACCGGTATCGTCGATATGTTCGAGGTCGTTATTTGCAAAGGTGCCTACAGCATCCGTTACTCTTTTTACATTGTACTTCTCAGGAGCCAGGCCTACGGGACTGTGCGCCGTCATGGTAAACAGGTGCCAGAAGGCAGACTGCAGGATGCCGGTTTTAAACATCTGCCGTACCATCTCCAGCGAATCCACGGTTTCCTGCGCCGTTTGCGTAGGGAAGCCATACATAAGATATGCATGCACCATAATCCCCGCTTCCGTGAAGTTGCGGTTCACCTGTGCCACCTGTGCCACGGTGATCCCTTTCTGGATGAGTTCCAGCAAACGGTCTGAGGCTACTTCCAGTCCACCGGATACTGCGATGCATCCGCTGGCTTTGAGCAGCAGGCAAAGGTCGCGGGTAAAGCTCTTCTCGAACCGGATGTTGGTCCACCAGCTTACGGTGAGCTTCCGTTTGATGATCTCCAGTGCAAGCGCCCGCATGAGTGCGGGGGGGGCAGCTTCATCCACAAAGTGGAAGCCTGTTTCCCCTGTCTGTGCGATGATCTCTTCCATCCTGTCTGCCAGCAGCGAGGCGGCAACGGGTTCGTAAAGGCGGATGTAATCGAGGGAAATGTCGCAGAAAGTGCATTTTCCCCAATAACAGCCGTGTGCCATGGTGAGTTTGTTCCACCGGCCGTCGCTCCACATGCGGTGCATGGGGTTTACGACCTCAATGGCGGAGATGTATTTATCAAGGGGGAAGTCGCTGTAATCGGGTGTTCCCACTTGTCCCTGTTTATAATCTTTGCAGGTGGCGTTGCTGATCCATTCCACCTTACCGTCTTTCAGGAGGAACGTCCGTTTCAGTTCACTTTCGGGCAGCTCGCCATTGATGTGGCGGTACAGATTTTCGATGGGTGCTTCCCCATCATCGAGCAGGATGTAATGGTAGAACTCAAATACCCGCGGGTCGCTGATGGAGCGCAGCTCTGTATTGGCGAAGCCCCCGCCCATGGCAACTTTGATGTCCGGATAGTTTTGCCGGATGTATTGGGCGCAACGTAGGGAAGCGTAGAGGTTGCCGGGGAAAGGTACAGAAATGGCTACCATACACGGCTGGATGGCCTTTACCCTGTCTTCCAGCAGCTGGATGAGTATTTCGTCGATGTAAGTGAACGGTTGCTGCAGCGCGGCATACAGTTCGTCGAAACTGTTGGCGGAGCGGCCCAGCTTTTCGGCGTAGCGGCTGAAGCCGAAGTGTTCATCCACGCATTCCTGTATGAGATCAGACAGATCTTCGAGGTACATGGTGGCGAAGTGTTTGGCTTTATCCTGTGTGCCCATGGAGCCGAAAGCCCAGCTCAGATCTTCCAGCTGTGCGAAGCGGGAGGCTTCCGGGAGGAAGTCGCGTTTGCAGATACGGTGGGCGAGGGTAGGGTTGTGCCCCTGAAGGAAATGGATCACATCATCGATGGTATGGATGTAATCGTCCTGCAGGGCAATGATGCGCGCAACGTTGGCTGAGTGTTCCGCATCGGCAGGGATGCGGGCAAACAGGCTGGTCAGGCCGCTTTTGGAGAACAGTGCCACGGTTGCTTCAATACCCAGATCGGCTTGAACGGAAGGGATATTCCGGGTATTGAGGAAACCTTTCAGGTAGGCCGTGGCCGGGTATGGCGTGTTCAGCTGTGTAAAAGGCGGCGTGATAAGAAATACGGGTGCGCTCAAAATCGAATCGTTTAATCTGCAAAATTAACCCGAAATAATTAAACGGGGATTTTTCATAATTTACGTGCTGCGAGTTATGAAAAGAAGGATGATCATAGCGGCCATGGGGCTTAGCCTTACCGCCGCGGCACAAACGGACACAACCACCCTGCAGGGCATTACCGTACAGGGCTACGCCCAGCAGCGCGACCTTTCCACTATTCCCGGAGCCATAAGCGTGGTACGCGGGCAGGATCTGCAGCGGTTTGGACCCGCATCCCTTGTTCCGGCCCTCAATGCCGCACCGGGCGTGCGGATGGAAGAGCGCTCTCCCGGCAGCTACCGCCTTAATATCCGCGGCAGTTCGCTCCGCTCGCCTTTTGGGGTGCGCAACGTTAAAATGTATTACCACGGCCTGCCCTTTACCGATCCCGGCGGCAATACCTATCTCAACCAGTTTTCTCCTGCAGTTTTTACGTCTCTTGAAGTGCTGAAAGGCCCCGGCAGCAGCTTGTACGGTGCCAGTACCGGAGGCGTTTTGCTGGGCGACAGGCCTTTTGAGCACGCCAATACCTTCAGTGCAGGCTATACGGGAGGCAGTTACGGCAGTCACCTGGCTACCGTGAGCGGTGCCTTTGGCACAGCACGCTTCCGGCAGCAGGCGGTTTTGTCATGGCAGGAGTCCGGCGGCTACCGCGATCACACCTATATGCGGCGCTATGTTGCCGGATGGAGCGGCCGTTATGCGGCAAGTGAGCGCTCAGCCATAGAAGCGCATGTGCTGGCGGGCGATTTGTACTATGAAACGCCCGGCGGCCTCAACCTGGCACAGTTCCTTGCCAATCCACGCCAGGCGCGCCCTGCCGCAGGGGCATTCCCTTCCGCACAGGGTGCGCATGCAGCCATTTACCAGCAAACTGTATGGGCAGGACTCAAATGGGAATATAAATGGAACGAACACTGGGAGCATTCCGCAGGGGTATATGGCGCGTGGAGTGGCCTGCGCAACCCGTCTATCCGCAATTACGAGCAACGCAATGAGCCACATGCCGGTGCCCGCTCAGTGGTAACCTGGAAGAATGGGCCATGGCGTGTACTGGCAGGGGCCGAAGCGCAAACGGGGAACTTCCGCACGAAGGTATCCACTAATAGCGGCGGCCTGGCAGGCGTACTGCAAACCGATGATCGTATCCGCAACGGGTTGCTTTCCCTGTTTATGCAGTCGGAAGCCGTGCTCGACGGTGGCTGGGTACTCACGGCAGGACTCAGCATGAACGGCGCCAGAACGGTGATCCGCCGCGTATCGGTAACACCGGTTTTCCGCTTCGCCAGCAGTTATGACAAAGAATGGGCGCCCCGCTTTGCCGTGCTGAAGCAATTCAGCAACTGGGCCAGCGTATACGGTGTGGTATCAAAAGGATTTTCACCTCCGGCGGTAGCGGAACTGCTGCCTTCCACGAGTGTTATCAATACAGATCTTCAGGCAGAGAAAGGATGGAACTATGAAGCAGGTGCCCGTGGCGGTAACGGCCGTTTCCGGTATGATGTGAGTCTTTTCCGCTTCCAGCTCAAAGATGCGATTGTGGGCAGGAGAGATGCCTCCGGTGCGGATTACTTCGTGAATGCAGGAGCCACTGTTCAACAGGGGGCAGAAGTATCTGCCATGTACCAGCCCGCATCATTTATCGGTCTCCGCGCGGCATGGACGTTCCATCACTTCCGGTACGACTCCTTCACGCAACAGGATAAATCCTTCGACGGTAACCGTTTACCCGGTACACCACAGCATGTGCTTGCTGCTTCGGCGGATGTACGCCTCAGCTCTGCGTTTTCCCTGTTTGCCACCTGGCAGTATAATGATGATATTTTCCTGAACGATGCCAATACAGACAGGTCTGCCGCTTTCAACCTATTGGGCATCAAAGCCGGGTATAAATTAAAGCGTAAAGGCTGGGAAGGAAGACTTTTTGCCGGTGCAGAAAACCTGTTGGATCAAACATACAGTTTAGGCAACGATATCAATGCCGCCGCAGGGAGGTATTATAATGCAGCACCCGGGCGCAGTTTGTATGCAGGCTTCGCGGTGCAATTGGGGAAATAGGGGAGGGTGGATAAGTTGGGCCTAAAATTAACACGGCATTTACGCCCGGAAAGGAACACAGGATTATCTTTGCAGGGAACTTGATTGGGGCCAATCCCCACAGGTTCCTTTCGGCAGCTTCGGCTGCCTCAATATATATCACCCGCCACGCTAACGTGAATAACCGCAGCATGGCGGGTATTTTTTATACCATATACTCCCACGCACTCTTATATGCATCATTCGCTTCGGCATAAGCAATAAACCCTGCATAATAGGGAAGCCGGGAGAGCGTTGCGCTGTCGCCGATTACCACGAGCTTTTTACGGGCACGCGTCATGGCTACGTTCATGCGGCGTATGTCTGAAAGGAAGCCGATCTTGTTTTCGGTATTGCTGCGCGTCATGCTGATGTACACAATGTCGCGCTCCTGGCCCTGGAAGCTGTCGATGGTATTGACGGTAATCTGTTCACCATATACTTTAAGATCGGGATGATGGGCAAGCTGGTCGCGCAGCAGGCCGATCTGTTCTTTGTATGGCGCAATGACCGCGATGGTAGGGAAGTTTTGTGGGGTGTAATGCGGCTGCAATGTTTCCACGAACCCTGCCAGATGGCGGAAGAGGAAAGCTGCCTCTTCAGGATTGGATGTGCTGGTGCCTTCCGCTTTTTCATCGAAGCCGCAGCCTGCGGTGTCTACAAAAGCGAGCGGCGCATCTTCCCCGAAAAGGAGATGCCCGGCTACAGACGGGTGCGCTTTGAGGCGGCTGTCGTAGAACGCGGCGGAAGAATAACCCATGATGGCATTGTGCATGCGATATTGCTCTTCCAACATTACCACCGACTCCGGGTGACTGGCAGCTATCTTTTCCAGCAGTGTATCTGCAAGTCCGGCGCGTGCTGCTTCCGCAGATTTGATGGTGGGTGGGAGCTGGCAATGGTCGCCGGCGAGGATTACTTTTTTCCCTTTCAGTGCAGCAATCCAGCAGGCAGGCTCCAGGGCCTGACCGGCTTCGTCTATCACCACCGTATCGTATTCCATATGGCGGACGGTATAATGCTGCGCGCCAACTGGTGTGGCGGTGATCACCTGTGTTTTTTCGAGTACGTCAGTCACGATGTATTGCTCCAGCTTCTCCACATTTTGCATAATCTTGCGCGCTTCGGTGAACAAAGCTTTGCGCTGTTCGCGTTCGGATTTTCCGAAGTTACGTTTATACTTATGCGCCATATCGCGGAACTCGTTGGCCTGCTTGCGGAGGCGGCGGATATCTTTAACGGTGGCATGGTTGCTGACCTGTGCATCGAGGGTAATGTCCGTCAGTTTCTCAGATACCTTTACGGGGTTGCCTACGCGCAATACGCGGAGCTTTTCTGCTGCGAGCTTTTCACTGAGGAGGTCTACCGCGGCATTGCTGGGCGCTACCACGAGTATCTTCTTATCGTCGTGCGAAAGCAGGGCTTTAATGGCCTGTACGATGGTAGTGGTTTTACCGGTGCCGGGAGGGCCGTGTACGAGGGCTACCTCGCGGGCGGAGAGTATTTTATTGACTGCTTCCTGCTGGGAAGGATTGAGGACGGGGGAAGTAAAGGGGGCGTGTGGTACGTCGAATTCCGGTTTCTCTGCGCCGGAGAGTACGCGAACAAGCCGGCCTTCGGTGTGCTTTTCTGCGAGGGCAGACGCCTTTTGCAGGGCGGCGAACATTTCTTCGTAGCTGGTATCGTCGAACAGGAGATCGATGCCGAGTTTGCCACCGTCTGCCCAATCGGGAAGCTCGTCTGTACGGAGGGTGATTTTCAGGCGGTTACCGCTTTGCCAGGAGATGGTACCTTCTGCGCGGTGTTCCTTAGGATCGTGCTGGGAAAAGAGTACGGCGGAAGCACCGAAACGGAGCTGATGGGGCACATCGTGGTGGGTGGTGCGTTCCACTTCCACGGTGAGATAATCGCCCCGGCTCATTTCTGACCCGCGGATGGCGATAGGGTACCAGGCAAGACCGTTTCCACGCCTTTCCGCTACTGATACACTTTCCGTTTGCCTGCGGTAGTTTTGCCTGTCTTCCGACTTTTCCTGCTGTAACAACTGCCGGAGCCTGTTGAAATAATCCATCCGGCAAAGGTAATCATTCCCCGGCTGCTGCCCGTCAACCTTTAAGATCATATTAACATCTCTTTATTTATTTTCGGCCCACTGTTTACGCCGTATGCCCCCCGAACATCATCAGCAAATGCCCGATCCCGCTTTATGGGACCTGTGCCGCTCCGGCAACCTGCAGGCCTTTAGCACGCTGTACGACCGCCTTTGGCAGCCGCTTTATGAAACGGCCTGGTGGCGCCTGCGCGACGAAGATGCCGCGAAAGACATTGTGCAGGAAACTTTCATTCACTGCTGGCAACAACGCCATACTCTGCTTATCACTTCTTCCGTAAAAGCATACTTTCAGTCGGCCATCCGCCGCCGTGTGCTTAATCATCTGCAATCCGCCGCGGCGCGGGAGAAATACACCCGTCTTTCCGGTGAGCAGCTTCCCTTATTACACCATGACACTTCCGAAACAGTGGAGGTACGTGAGCTGGAAGCGCTTTACCGTAAGCAGCTGGCCCAGCTGCCTCCTGCCATGCGGGAAGTGTTTACCGACAGCCGGGAACATGGCCTCAGTGTGGCGGAGATCGCGGAGAAAAGGCAATTGTCGCCCCAGACTGTTAAGAACCAGCTTTCCGGGGCTTTGAAGAAAATGCGGGAAGGATTGGGCAACTGGGCAAAGTTTTTTTTCTAACCGCATAGTACCAACCCGCATCGGGCACTGTCTATACATCAGCAAGGAGATAATACATGGAAGATCCCCGCATCCAGGAGCTACTGGATAAATACGCCGCCAATACCTGCACGCCCGGAGAAACGGACGAACTGCACCGCTGGTACGATGCTTTCCGGCAGGAGGGCGTATTTACTGCCGGAGCCGGCACGGGCGAAGCGATGAAGGCCGCTGTGTTTGCTGCTATTGGTGTGGAAGCGGCTCCCCCGGTCCGGAAACGCTACCTGTGGAGATGGACCGCTGCCGCTGCAGTAGCAGTACTGGCTTTGGGTACTTGGTGGTTATTGGAAAATAAGCCACCCGCTCCCGTAGCTATGGTAGAAATAGTGGCCCCGGCAGGAGACAGTATCCGCACTGTGGAGTTCCCCGACGGTTCCCGTGCGTGGCTCGCCCCCGGATCAAGGATCCGTTACCGGCAGGGGTTTGATGATGGGAACAGGAAAGTGGAGCTGCCCGACGGACAAGTCATTTTCGAAACAGGCAAAGCCACGGAGCATCCCTTTACCGTTGTAACCGGGAAGGGCGTGGAAGTGAAGGTGCTGGGTACCGTGTTTACCATTACCTCCTATAAAGAGCTGGCGGAAACGGATGTACATGTTACTTCCGGCGCAGTGCAGGTGAGCGATAGTACCGGGATGGTGGAAGTGCTTCGGGCGCAGGAAGGCATCAGTTACATTGTGGGTGCCCCGGTGAAAAAGCAGCAGCAGCCGGCTCCTGATTTCCGCAACGGGCAGTATACGCTCAGAGATGCGGGCATGCCTTACCTGGCGGCTTATATAAAACGCAAATATGGAGTTACCGTTGCTTACGATGCACAGGAACTGAAAGATATACGATTCAATATATTCATCGATAAGGAACTAACGCCTGCTGAATTCTTCAATTTGCTGAAAACACTTGGCGGATTGGATTATGAATTATCAGGCAACACCGTGAGATTTTTCACTTCATAACCTTCAAACGATTTTTCAACGATCCGGTAAAACATTCCGGCTGCATAGCGGCCAGGCCATGTATTGCCTGAATATTCACAAAACGCAAACCATGCGCATTTACCTAACCAGTATGCTGATCCTGTGTTGCCTGGGCCTTTCGGCCCGGCAATCCGGGAGACTGACGATCTCTTTTCACCGTACCACGCTCGATACGGCCTTCCGTATGCTGGAAGCCAAAACCGGCTGGCACATCTCTTTCGAAGCTTCCCGTACAAAGGGCATTATGGTAGCCGCACGCACTTTTAAAGATGCCGACCCGGATGCAGTGTTGTCCAGCCTGCTGGCAGGCACGCCACTGGGCTTTAGGCGGCAGGGCATCAGCGTACTTATTATTCCCCGCCCTGTATCCAAAACCCTCAGCGGCTTTGTGTCTGATGTTGTAAGTGGAGAACGCCTGCCCGGAGTGGTATTGGCAGTTCCCGATTTCAGGCAGGGCACTGTTTCCAATACGTTCGGGTATTACAGTCTTACCCTGCCGGCAGATTCCCTCCGCCTGCAGATCCAGTTCATGGGTTACCGCCGCCTCGATACGGTGCTGCTTTTGCAGCCCGATACGCGCCTCAACTTTGCGCTGGAACCCATGAGCCAGGTGCTGGGGGAAGTAACGGTAAAGGGTAGTAAGAACGAATCCATTGAGCAAAGCTCGCAGATGAGCCGGATTTCCATACCCATCGCCATGGTAGGCTCCACGCCCCGAATACTGGGAGAAAAAGACCTGTTCAAAACATTGCAGATGCTGCCCGGAGTTAAGCAGGGTACCGAAGGTACGAGTGCATTGCTGGTAAGAGGTGGTACACCTGATCAGAACCTCATCCTGCTCGATGGTGCACCGCTGTACAATCCCATGCACCTCATGGGTATTTTCTCCACTTTCAATACAGCTGCGTTAAAAGATGTAACCCTTTACAAAGGCGCTTTTCCAGCACGATATGGTGGCCGCCTTTCATCCGTTGTTGATATTACTACCAAAGATGGTAACCTGCAGAAAATGCATGGTGAAGCCAGTATAGGTCTGCTGGCAGCTTCGCTGTCAGTGGAAGGACCGCTGAAGAAAGATAAGACCTCTTTCATCGTATCGGCCCGCCGCTCTTACCCTGATCTTATCGCCACGCCATTTGTTAAAAAAGGGGAGAAAGCACCGGAGAAGTTCATGCTCAATTTCTATGACATCAATGCCAAACTGCACCACCGTATTTCCGAAAAGGATCAGCTCTATCTGAGTATTTACAGCGGGCGCGATCATATGCGCTTTAAGTATAAAGATGTGAAAGATGAGAATGCTCCCAATGATTATTCCATTACCGATGCCAATGTAGGCTGGGGGAACCATACCGGTACACTACGCTGGAGCCATGTGTATTCCCCTAAGCTGTTTTCCAATGCCATGCTCATTGGCTCGCGCTACCGGCTGAAGATCCATAATTATACGGAAGATAAATACGACGGAGAGATCAACGCTAACCGGCAAAAGCTGCATTCCGGGATCGAAGATTATGGTGGTAAGATCGATTTCGATTACCGGCCCAACCCGGCGCATACGGTTCGCTTCGGGGCATCTTCCATGTACCGCATTTTTACACCCGGTATCATTTCCCAGAAGCAGACCGATAACGGTGAGGTAGTGATGGACTCCACCAATTCCAACCAGCGGGTAAGAGGTACTGAGCTGGATGTGTATGCGGAAGACGATTGGGAGATCAGCCCCCGCTTTAAAGCCAACCTCGGTCTCCATTGGAGTGCCTTTGCCGTGCAGGGGCGTTTCTACCAGTCGCTGCAACCCCGCACCAGTATGCGTTACCTGCTGTCCGGCAACTGGGCAGTGAAGGCATCCTGGTCACGCATGACGCAATACATTCACCTGCTGGCCAACAACACCCTGTCATTGCCCACAGACCTGTGGGTACCTGCTACCTCCAGGATCCGCCCGCAGCAGGCAGATCAGTTTGCACTGGGTGTGGCCAAAAACCTGTGGAAAGGGAAATTTGAATTTACTGCCGAAGCGTATTACAAGAATATGCGCAACATCATCGAGTATAAGGATGGAGCAGGTTACCTTACCACCGGACTGTCCGACGGCTGGCAGGAACATGTAGCTGCAGGGAAGGGAGAAGCTTACGGGATGGAATTGCTGCTTCGCAAAACTACCGGACGCTTTACCGGATGGATCGGCTACACCCTGTCGTGGTCAAACCGGCAAATGGACCAGGTAAGTAATGGGCAGACCTTCCCTTATAAATATGACCGCCGTCACGATCTGCACATCTTGCTGACCTACAAACTCACGAAAGGCATTGAACTCACCGGCAGCTGGATGTACCAGTCATCCGCACCGTTCACCGTTGCGGTGGGGCGATTCGAGCATGCCGAAGTACCCGGGTATGGTGGTGTGGAACAATTCGCAGGACGTAACAACATCCGGCTGGTGCCTTATCACCGGCTTGACCTTGGCGCAAATTTCATCAAGCATAAAAAGAACGGAATGACGCGCACCTGGAACGTAAGCGTCCTGAACGCCTACAACCGTTTTAATCCCTCGTTCGTCGTACAGAACTGGCGCGATGTTGCACCGGGAAAGCTGGAAGTGCGGTCCGTTAATTTCATGCCGGTTATGCCCAGCATTTCCTATCAACTTAAATGGTAATGATCATGAAGAAAACATATCTCCTTTACCTGCTGGCGGCGGTTGCTGTGGCAGGTTGTTACAAAACGTATGAACTCGAATGGCCGGGAGGGTACACCAAACCGGTGATCAATACTTTCATTCAGCACGACAGCATCCTGAAGGTTACCGTCAGCCACAGCTCCGCTCCTGAAGAATACCAGGTGTACCACCGGAAAGATGCCACGGTGAAACTCTATGCAGACGGTGTTTACCAGGAAACATTGCAGCCCCGGCAGGTAGCGCATGCTATTATATTCTTCAGTCAGCTACCCCTGAGCCGGGGTACACGGTACCTTGTAACTGCTGAAATACCCGGCTTCCCCATGGCAGAGGGAGAGGACATCATTCCATCCCCCGTGCCCGGTATAGAGGCCAGCTTCTCCCCAATTATGATGGGCAATTATGTTTCCAACTATCGTATTAAGTTCAGGGTGCATGATAATGGCGCGGAACATAATTACTACCGCATACGGCTATTTTTCAAAACCACCTTTAACGGGCATACGTATACGACAACCGTCCCGTCAAGACTAACAAACGACGGTACGGAGAACTGGGAATTATTTGGTGATGATTCAGTAGAAGAGGTGTTGCTCGACGATGCACTTTTCAACGGGCGAAGCCCGCTTTACCAGTTTAAAACGCATAGCCTCAGTTATGCAGATGAATTTTACCTGGAAGTATCACAGCTCACAAGGGATGCCTACCAGTACTTCCGTTCTGCCGAGCTGCAGCGGAGAAGACGGGGGGATGATATAGCCGAGAAAGTAACGGTGCACAGCAATATCCGCAACGGACTGGGTATTGTAGGTGGGATGACCGTACAGTATTTCACTTACAAACCATAAATCAACGCTCAATAAGGTTTAAAACAAGAACGGCGCCCCGGTTCCCCGGAGCGCCGCTTTTATTTGTAAGCCTTTACAGGATATCAGGGTTTATCCCACCAGATGGGCTCGTTGATGTAGGTAGGTTTGGCTGCATTGGGATTGGCCTCCAGTACTTTCTGGATGTTGAAGTTGATCTCGTAGCTGGCAATGGCAAACCTCCGCGGCCAGTCGGTAGCGTTGGGGTACGCTTCGGGCAATACATGCGACGGGCGCCTCCAGCCTTTGTACACACCGGTGGCCTCGTTGTAGTTGCCACCCGCATCCGCACAGAAATTCAAACGGCGAAGGTCTGCCCAGTTTTCAACCGAGTACGACATGGCGATGAACTTCTGGATCATGATATGGCTCAGCGTAAGCTGCGACGGGTCCTGGATCACGGAGGTACTGGCCAGGAACTGGTCGATGGACGCAGGGGGGATTTTCATGATCGACATATGTGAACGGATCCCTGCTTTGTAAGCCGTATGTGCTTCCCCCATATGGTTGAGGCGGAAGTGGGCTTCCGCTTCGAGGAAACGCATCTCCGCATTGGTAAGCAGCAACCCCTTGCTGCCACGGCGGGTGTAGAACGTACCTGTAGATTGTACCCGGCCCGGCACGGAAGGGTGCGGGGTGGGGCGCAGGAAGATGTAGATGGAATCAGGATTCTTATCGGTATAGTAACCGTTCTTACTGTCGAAGGAATAACTGGAAGGACCGGATTTGGGAACTTCTGAAGTCATATCCACACCAACCGTGCGGTACTTATTGCCGGTTGCATCAAATGCACTGGGTACCAGGCTGTCGATACGGGGGTCTACCATGTTAGCCGCGCCGGTAGGGGCACCGGTGTAGTTGTTAAGGATGTAATCCATGTACAGTTTGGTAACCCGCGCGGTGGCGGCTACGTTGGTGTATTGCAGTGCTTCCCGGGCGGCGCTTGTTACCGGTGTCTGATCTTCGTATTGCATGATGGAACTCTGCGCATCGGTCTGTGGAGCATTGGCCAATGCATCCAGTACCGTTTGCGGATTGAAGCCCGCCTTTTTGCTGGTATGGCTCAGGAAGCGGGCTTTCAGTCCATAGCCCAGCCTGATCCAGTTATCCACGTTCCCTTTATTGAGTACATCGCCTTTAGACAGTGTGGGGGCATTGGGGCCTTGTGACTTTTTCAGATCGGCAATGCCTTCATCGAGCAGGGCGAGGATTTTGGTTTGTACCACCGAGCCGTCGTCGAACTTAGGCGTGAGGATGGCGGGATTATCAAATTCCTCATAAGGCAGCATGCCGTAGAAATCAGCCAGTGTGCCAAAGCCCCAGGCTTTCATGATCTTACCTGCGCCGATGTAGTGCCAGGCTTCCACCCGGGTAGCTGCATCGATCATGGGTTGTATGTTCACTGCCGTATTCACATACCAGCATTGCCATGGCCAGTTGGCGCTGGAGGAGTTGGATACCCAACGCGACAGGTTGTAGTTATTGGCAGAGCCGGTGGTGGAGGTCAGCTGTTGTGCGATGAAAGCGGCACGGGTGCCGGAGCTTTCATATCCGTCAGCGAACTGCGTAATGATAGGCGGGAGGCGCTGTTCCGCAGTGGGCGCATCGGAGTTGGGCGAATTGGGATTCGTATTCACATCCAGCCATTTCTTACAGGAGGTCAGTGAAATAGCGGTGATCCCAAGTATATAGATAATGTTTTTCATTCCCTTAGCTTTTAAAATTTAACATTCAAACCAATTGCAACGCCGGAGGTAGCCGGTACGCCGCCATAGTCCACACCCACAGAGCCACTGCCGATCACACCCGCACCGGCGGCACTGATCTCAGGGTCCATACCGGAATAGTTGGTGAAGAGCGCAAGGTTGGTACCGGTGGCAGTCAGCGATACGTCTTTGATCCATTTGGCACGGTTCAGCCAGGTTTGGGGTACGTTATAGCTGAGCGATACGGAACGCAGGCGCAGCCAGTTTACTTCTTCGATAAAGAAAGGGGCGTGGTTGGAATAGATCTCACGGTAGTATTTCTCCGTTTTCACTACTTCACGGGTCACCGATTCATACTTCTTGGTATCGGGGTTGAGCGACATACCGGTGAAGGTGGTTTTGCTGCCCCTGTCTTCCGTGTTTTTGCTCAGGCCATATGCTACCATGAGCCATTCGGTGCCGTTGTACACGTCTCCACCCACGCGGAAGTCCCACAGGAAGGAGAGGTTGAATTGTTTGTAGGTAATGCTGTTGTTCAAACCACCCAGCAGTTTGGGTTCACGGTTGCCCACATTGGAAGTGGTGAGGGCTGACGTGAGGGGGTAACCGGTTTTCCAGTCGAGCAGCAGGTTGCCGTCAGCATCGTGCTGCCATTGTGAGCCGCTAAGGCCCATGAAATTACCGCCGTCGAAGGACGCCGCTTTGGCGTTGCCTACCTGTACATCGGTTACATACAGGATGGGAATGGAGCCGGGGAGGGATTTCACTTTGCCCTTGTTCTTCGACATGTTCAGCATTACATCCCAGTTGAAGTCGCGCTTCTTGATGGGTGTTGCATTGATGCTTACTTCAATACCACGGTTCTCGATCTCGCCGGTATTCACGAAGCTGAGGATGTAGCCGGTGGCGTTGGATACGCGGGGCTGCAGGATCTGGTCGCGGCTGTTGTTGATGTAATATGCCACATCAAGCCCGATGCGGTTGTTGAGGAAGCGCAGCTCCGTACCGATCTCGGTGGAGGTAGTGGTTTCCGGTTTCATGTTGGGATTACCGCGCGTCCACTCATTGCGGAAGCCGCCGCCGATGGTAAGCTCGTAAGGCTTGAGGTAGGTAGCGGTTTGATAAGCGGGGGCCACTTTACCCACCTGCGCCCAGCTGGTGCGGATCTTACCGAAGGAAAGGATGCTGCTCTTTGGCATCAGCTCGGTGAACACGAGGCTGCCGCTAAGGGCGGGGTAGAAGAACGACCAGTTATCGGGCATCAGGGTGGAGGTCCAGTCGTTACGGCCCGTGGCGCTGAGGAAAGCGAAGTTCTTGTACGACAGGCGAAGGTCGCCATACACACCCACGAGGCGCGTGCGGATCAGGCTCTCATTGAAATACTGGTTTTGCTTATCGGCGTTGTTGATGGAATAGAAGCCCGGCACGAGGAAGTTCTCTGCACGGTTGCTGACCGACTTCTTCCAGTAATCTTCCGTGGTGGTACCCACGAGGAAGTTCACGTCAAAATCCTTCTTAATGGTTTTGTGGAAATTGAGCATGAAGTTGGAATTCACGTAGTTGAACACCTGGTCGCTTTGCGACAGCATCCCGTTCTGCCAGGCCGGCTTAACAGACGAACCTTCGGAAATAAGACTGCGGTACTGCGTGGTGTAATTATCGATCCCGAGGCGGTAAGTAGCATCCAGCCAGTCGGTGATTTTAATGTTAGTATAAACGCTCCCGATCACACGGGTATTTTTATCGCCCTGCGGGTTGCGGTACAGTACCCAGTAAGGGTTGTCGATATCATCGTCAAGGGAAAGGCCGGGCAGCAGGCGGCGTTTGGTACCAGTAGGCGTGAGCCAGTTCTTCATTTCATCGCTGCGCGGCCAGGCGATGATGCTTTCCATATATCCGGAGCCGTTAGCACCCCACAGGCCGGAGCCGGTGAGGGTTTTCTGCGTGGCGCTGCGGGCATAGGAAGCATTTACGCCGAATGTGAAGCGTCCGATCTTCTGCTCCCCGTTGAAACGGATCGTACTGCGTTTATAGTCTGTAGTGCGGATAATACCCGACTGCTGCAGGTTGGAGGCAGAGAGGAAGAAATTACCGGTTTTGTTGCCGCCGGAAACGGTGAGGGCATTATCGTAGGCATTGGCGGTTTTGAAGAAATCGCCGAGGTTATCGTATACCGGTTCGCCATCCTTAAACGTATCGCCCCAGGAGCGGGTGGTTTGGGTGATGGGAGTACCATTGAGGTAAGAACCCTGGCGGTATTTGCTCTGCTGTTTAGGCAGGCGGTTCACCCAGTTGGTGAGGTAGCGCGAGGTAAGCGAAGCGCTCACGGCACCGTCCTGTCCTTTTTTGGTGGTGATCACGATTGCGCCGTTGGCTGCGCGGATGCCATAGAGGGCCGCCGCAGCCGGACCTTTCAACACAGAAATGCTCTCCACATCTTCCGGGTTAATGTCCATGGCGCGGTTGCTGTTGGTGGTAGAAAGGTTCACGGAGCCGTCGAAGGCGCTGTTATCGCCCTGGCCGGTAGAGTTGTCGATGGGCATACCGTCGATCACAAAGAGAGGCTGGTTATCGCGTTCGAGGGAAGTGCCGCCGCGGATCACGATGGAGGCGGAGGAACCGGGGGCGCCACCGGAATTGGTGACATTGATACCCGCGATCTTACCGTTGAGGGAGTTGATTAGGTTGGGGTCTTTGTTTTTCAGCAGCTCGGCAGATTTGATCTCCTGTACGGAGTACCCCAGCGCTTTGCGCTCTTTCTTAATACCCATAGCGGTAACCACCACTTCGTTGAGCGCGCTGGAGGTGGCTTCGAGGATGATGCGGAGCTGATCATCGTTTCCGATCACCACATCCCGAGTAACGTAACCGATGAAGGAGAATTCCAGGGTTTCACCTTTGGCCGCCTGGATGGCGAACTGGCCCGAAGGGGTAGACTGGGCATAGCGGGTAGTGCCTTTGATCCGGATAGAGACGCCGGGCATAGGGGTACCGTCGTCAGACAATACGGCTCCCGTAATGGCTTTTTGCTGCTGTGCCCGGGAGGCGAGGGGCAGCAAACACAGTATTAACGACAGCGCCGTTAATACCCTGAGCATGTTTCTCATGGTAGCTGATTTTGTGAAGGATTTACAATTGGTCGATAAATAAGTAACTAAGGATGCTTTACGGCATAAGGGTGTCTTCCCGTCAGGGCGTGTGCGTTTTGAATTTCCAGTTTGTTATGGAATAGCGATTTTGATTTTGATAATTAATTTGGTACAATTAGATCCTGGAATAAGCTTCTTAAACTGACGATTTCCGAAAAAACAGGTCCCTTAATAGATTAGCTGATTATGGCTCTAATATAAGCGCAAAAAGGAGCAAATTCACCCGCAAGGGATTATTTTTTATTACATAAACTTGCGAATTGATTTCGGGCGCTTTACTTTTATTGCATGAAACCCCTATTGGCCACCGTGCCGCATTACCCAAAATTGCATCTCATTGATAATGAATGTATTCAAATTCACCTCCTACCTTTGCAATCGATATGATACCAGTAAAAGAATTTGATCACATACGGAATGTACTGGACGCAATTTCGACCCTCCGGGCAGCCATGCGGCAGTTTATCCAGAAGAAGATCCGGGAAGGGAACTATGATATCACTTACGAGATGATGCAGCTGCTCCTGGTGCTCTGGCGCGGCCATGAGGTGAACCAGCAGGAGATCGCCAACCTGCTCATTAAGAACAAAGCCAGCATCACCCCGCTGATCGATAACCTGAGTAAGCGCAAGCTGGTGGTGCGGACAGAAGACCCTTCCGACCGCAGGAACAAGATTATCGCCCTCACCAAAGCAGGCCGCGAATACATGGAAGCCTTTTCCCCCGCACTGGACGATTTCTTCAGCCGTTTAGAAACCGACGTCAGTCTGGCTGAAATGGAACAGGTGAGCGCCCTGCTCCTGAAAATGCGCCAAAACCTCACATCCTGAGTTTTTTTACCCGTCGCCACCGTTTCGCTACAGGAACTGCGTTTGGGCGGGAAACACCATTTACAACGTTGGAAATCCTTCCGGGGGTGAAAAATCCCGGAAAATCGCCATATTGGGGTATAATAATCTTACAAAGCATATGTCTACAAGAAGAAACTTCCTGCTGCAAACCGCGATGGGACTGGCTGCTACCGCGGCTGCTCCCGTGATGGCGGTAGCTGCGGCACCCAGGCAGAAGGGGCAGTTGTACCCGATGGGAATGGCGGGCTATACCTTCGCCAAATTCAGTGTGGATGAGGCTATCGCACAGATGAAGCGTGCCGGTATCTCCTACATTTCCGTAAAAGATATTCACCTGCCGCTGAACAGCTCTCCCGAAAAGATTGCGGAAGTGCTGGGCAAGTTCAAAGCTGCGGAGATTGTGGTGTACGCCGTGGGGGTGATCTATATGAAAACCGAGAAAGCGGTGGATGAAGCATTCGCGTACGCTGCCCGGGTAGGGGTGCCTTTAATTGTAGGTGTGCCCAATCCTGAACTGTTGGATTATACCGAGGCTAAGATCAAAGCTACCAACATCCGGCTGGCGATCCATAACCATGGTCCGGAGGATAAGTTGTATCCCGGACCGAAGAATGTGTACGACCTCATTAAGCACCGCGATGCGCGGATGGGGATCTGTCTGGATATCGGCCATGCCATGCGTGCGGGAGAAGAACCTGGTAAGGCGATGCGCCTTTACAAAGAGCGCATCTTCGATCTGCACCTGAAAGATGTGACGGTTGCCTCCAACCAGGGGAAACCTACGGAGATCGGCCGTGGTGTCATTGACTTTCCCGCTTTCGTGCAATCGATGGAAAAGATCAATTATAAGGGTATCTGCAGCATAGAGTATGAGAAGAACATGGCCGACCCATTAGCGGGCATCGCGGAAGGGAAGGGATTCTTTGAAGGAGTGATCAGAGCGGTGGTGAAGTAGGGGTTGATTCCTGAAATGTATAGCGCCCTGCCGGCCGGTATTGATTGTACTGGTTGGTGGGGCGTAGTTTATTAAATATGACACTTTACGTCCGTTTATTTCGGGTAAGTTTCAAGTGGTGAGGGTTTGTGCCCGGCGGGGCAGAACGGGGCTTATTAGGCCTGGAAATGCCGTATGAAAGTTATTGACCCCGAAATCATTTTTTCCTGCCTCTTCAAAGCCTTGTTACTGCCTCCGGACTGCCTTGCCACTGCCTTTAGAAGTCCATTACACTAAGGGTTGACTGCCTCTACACTGCCTTTCACTGCCTTTTGACCCAATTTAAACGGTAAGTCTCAAACAACTTTGAGTTGCCTCTAATCGCGCTGTAATTGCGCTGTAATCGCGCTGTAATTGCGCTGTAATCGCGCTGTAATCGTACGCTACCCATACGCTATCTATACGCTACCCATACGTTAGCTATACGCTACCCATACGCTAGCTATACTGAATCGGCTTGTAATAGGCCTGAGGTCTTGTCCTGGTATAGGTTTACACCCTTAGTCAGAAGATCCTGATTATATTTTACCAGATTCAAATACACAAACGATTTGGAGGCTTATTGTGGGTTGATAAATCTGATAGAATATGCGTACGAATTACATGTAGTATCCTATTTTGGCTTTATCAAAAAAAAGGATAGATTCGCACCGCAAGTTTTTAATTATACGCCCCAAGTTAACCATTGTAACCTCTTAAACACGTCTTTTATGAATTCATGGCAGCACATGATCGCTCAGGGCTGGGCAGCAAATATGCCCATCGATGAGCAACGTAATTTGTTTGGATCATTGATCCTTATGTTCCTGAGAATTGATACCGGATTTACCGTAGCCTGCGATAACGATATCCGCAAGTATTGTGAAGCGATTATTTTTAAGAAAGGGGCCATTATTGTTGATTACAGTGAAATTTGCACCCACTTGTTCTTTCCCTACACCGGGAAGGTGTCCTTTCAGGAACAACCTGAGAGCGAACCGAAAATATGTACGTTTTCCGGATCGTATGCCAACGTCATTGGCCTGCCAAGCTTCTACTCTCAAATGCCCGGCAATGAGCAACTGGTAGTGTTGGAAGATACTTCCTGCATCACCATGCACTGGTCGCATTTTAAGACCATGCTGCGCAGGCATATAGACTTTAAGCGTATCTGCTGCCTGTTTAATGAAGTAAATGGCGGACCTATGAAAACGCGTATCACAGGAGTAGACGGGAGCTGGGCGGTGCCTGCCGCTTTTCCTGAATATCCGGATGGTATCTGGCGGAGTGCCTGAAATTTCAGGACGCAGATCCACTAAGGAGTTTGCGTGATTCAACAGGCAGTAATTATTTGATTTTTATCAATTTGGTGAATAGGTCTTGAGTGATACATTGAGACCTAAACCTCTAATGCTATGCAACCAACCCGGAACACCCCAATCATGTGGATGCTCGTCGTTGCGATGGGCTTATTTTTCGCCTGCAGTAAAAACGATGAGCGTACTGCAGCACCCCAATTCACGCATGCCTTCACAAACCTTCCTGACACCGCCGACAGCAGGCTCATAACCTATGCAGACTCCCTGCTGGCCAGAGAAGCCACCCGGCTCTGGATGGACAGCGTATTAACCACTATCGGCACTCCCGCTTGGGAATACGCCACCTTCGGCAAACAAGCTGGTGTTCCTGCCGCTATGGTTCCTTTGATAGACAGGGAAGCCCGGGAAGTGAGGGGGCTCCTCGTCATGGTAAACGGACCCGATGGTTTCCGCTTCAGGGTATTGGATACCCGGAAGCCGGAGCGCTATGGGTACAACAACGGCCGTAACAGGGTAGGCGCCAGGCACATTTTCATTGCCGCCGACTTATTCAACCAGCGCATTTTTGCCAGGGCGCCCCGGGAAGTGTTGGACCACTGCATGATGACACGTTCCGAACGCAGGCTTCTCGAGCAGGCCAGGAGAACCGGGCCGGCCGGTACCTATAGTTTCCGTACAGCGGCTTACACCGTGTCCATTACCTGCTACACCACCGTTGCCTGTACGGGCGATGGCAAAGGGAATTGCGTGGGCAACATCGTTACCACCACAGATTGCGTGTACAATTACATATGGGTGGATTATGGGGGTGGCGGGTATGTAGGGCCTTCTGGTGGGGTAACCGGTGGCGGTGGGGGAGCCTCCGGCCCGGCAGGCGGGTGTGTAGGGACCGAATATGGAGGGGAGGACGCCGTGGTGGTGATGCCGCCCGATAAGCCTATTAATGACGTAATTGCTTATTTAAAGTGCTTTTCGCGAACAACTGGGGCGAAGATTACGTTTTATGCTGATCAGCCGGTGGCGGGGAGAGAAGATGTGATGTCATTTAGGGAGCTGGCTGGACATTCTTTTTTATCAATTGAACAGAATGTAGGGGGAAAAATTATCCGTCGTACTGTAGGATTTCATCCAAGCCAAGGTATTACACCGGTGTTTAGTAATTCTGCCGATAGTCAATTAGGAGATGATTCGAATGCAGAATATGATGTAAGATTAAGTGTGAATGTTTCTGCAATAACACTGAAGAATGTGCTTGGTATGATCGAGAGTTCAAGACGGGTTTACCACATTGAAACTTACAACTGCACTAATTTTGTAATTGATATCAGTGATGCGTGCGGTCTAAAGATTCCCAGAACAATGGGCCGATGGTTTTTAGGCTCTGGTTTGAATCCTGGTAATTTTGGGGAAGACCTACGAAAATTGCCCGGTGCAGAGTTTAGAAAACAATCATCTCCTGGTAATGTAGGGACTTGCAATTAGTAAAATCGTTTTTATGAAGATCTTTCAAATTTTGATAATAGCACTGTTTGTCGCCGTTAAAAGCGATGCGCAAACATATTCATCCGATGAGAAGCTTATAAGGGAGTTTCTTACTTATGTGAAGAGTTCATCATGGAGTATCGATACTATGGATACCAAGTTTATAGTTGGATATCCAGTTGATTCTGCCATTGGATCAAAAGAGCTGCGTCAGAAATGGCTCAATACCCTTGTTGGATTCTTGCAGAATCATTTAAAGAGAGCAGATTGGGATGCAGTGAAGGTAGTTCCATATGATCAAGCCCCAGACAGCTTACAAATATTAATGCTAAGAGAGGAATACTCATCCAGATCCTACGTAGTCACGGATTCGAAAGCCTTTACACGGTATATTCTGATTAAGAATAATCACATTCAGGCTTTTGACCTTTTCCAGAAGGCCTTTTGGTTGATGGATTAATGAGAACAAGGGATTTGTTTTCATTTATTACGCTATTATAAGTTATGTAATGCGTGGATATAGTGTTTGAATGGAACCCGGCAGCTGAGGCGCCGGGTTTTTCTTTATACTTTAACTTAAGTAAGCATTTGCTATTGAGTAAATAGAGTAATTACATTATGTATGAAAGTGTACAGCAGTAAAATGTTGTAAGTTAATAGGTGGATTTCTTCAACACTTTTGGTTTTCGGGATTTTATAGGATGTATGTTATCTTGATTGTTTATTCATTTGAGATTCAAAATATATTTTATGAAACGATTTAATCTTTCATTTATTGGTTTTCTGTGCTTAGTTACGATTTGTACCACTATTATGGTTAACGGTAAGTATTTTACAAAGTCGTCCTCTTTTGGAGTTGGTGATTGCTTCAAGCCAGAAACATTTTTTGGTATCCAGGTTAAAAGTCAGTCTTGTATTTCGGGTCCTCAATATATTACTTCTTCGACAACATGTGCCGCAGTTTGGACTTTTGATAAGGTATATGCTTTGAATAATGCTAATTACTTCACAATGTTGGAGGTGAATGAAAACTGTGTAGGTAGTGCTGTTTTTTGTTGTTTGACTGTAATTCAGGATGCTAATCCTTGCATAGGACAACCTCGGATTGACCTGGGATTTGGGCCATTGTACTATAGAGTAAGTCAAGTTTATTGCAAAGAAAGTTAGCAAAAGAAATGTTGGAACTTTATTAGTTTGTTTTACAAATTAGGTAGGTAAGAGGAATTACAGTAGAATTATATTCTCGAAATGAGTTGTAAGGATAATAAATGATTTTATATTAAATTAATATATTTTATGTATTCTGACAATTTCTATTCTGGAAGTATGAATTCTGAAGAAAAATTTAGAAAAATTTGCCACTGCAATCTTTTTGCTGTGAGACCTAGTACTTTTACTTTATCAACGACAGCATAAGCTTAAGATTGAGACACACGTTAGTACGCATTTTATTGAATACCTGTTTCGCCATATAAAAGGTTGCATTTAACCATTGAACTTTTTGTACCCAAAGACACAAGAATATGTTCAAAAGTATTTCATTGAAGTTACGCTTCTCCACTATTGTCATTGAATTAATTGTTGCAGCTTTGGTAATCTTATGGATTTATACATCCATTAGTAAATTCTATGACTACGAGAATTTCAAAACACAATTAGGTAGATCTCCTTTTCTTGATGGGATGTCTGGTTTTATTGCAATTACGTTACCCGCAGGGGAATTGTTGCTTGCATTATTTCTTGTTTTTCGTAAAACTAGAAAGCTTGGTCTCTACCTATCATTTGCATTAATGTTGCTTTTTACTGGATATATATACATCATGCTATATTATTCATATGATTTGCCTTGTAGCTGTGGCGGTGTATTAGCAAAGATGAGTTGGAATGATCATTTGTACTTCAATGCAGGTTATACACTTTTGTCCTTAATAGGAATAATTCTGTTGGAAAGAAAAGATTATTAGTATGGTGGAAACATTGATTGAATTTTGATAAAATAAAACATTTGCCATGAAGAAAGCAGTCTGGATTAAAGTAGTTTCCATAGTGGTGTTTGTAGGGAGTGTACTTGGAATACTTATGGGAGTAACGAAGATGCCGAACGAAGAGAATAATGGTTTTGAGAGAAAATTGATAAGTAATGAGCCTATTGTTCCCTCAAGAGATTGGCACTATACAGAGGATCTAGCGAAGATTATTGGATATTCCAATAGCTCCATCTATATAGGTGGAGAGATGCCTACTTCGTTCCTTATACTTCAAAGGGATTTTTCTGGAAAGGATACTTTGATGATTAATTATGATATCCCACCAAAGAAAATGGTACCCTTCCAATCTTTTGTAGATTCACCGTTTCTATACATCCATGTAAATAATATGCGAACAATATTGTATGGAAAGTTCCCGAATGAAAATTTAAGTATATCAGAGCTTAAGGGACTTTCCTTTACTAAATCTATTCAAATATCAAATAATTCAATTATTGTGAGATCGTTCACCGATGATATGTTGAATCAAGTATTTAAAAAGATCGATCTGCAAAATGGTAAAATATTAATAGATACAAATATTGCGGAATTGTCAGATAATTCTGCTGGAATGATGACCGATGGAATGCTATTGTATGCTAAGCCCGTAAATAAATTGCTTTATGTTGAATTCTTCAGGAATAAGTTCTATTGCTTAGATACAAATCTGAATTTGCTTTATAAGGCAAGCACGATTGATACATCTAGTGTAAATAATATTGGTTTGGGGCATGAGAATGAAAGTGATTCAGTTAAGAAATTGGTCCCAAATACATCAAGGGTAAAAGTAAATTATGCTGTTTTTTATGATTCCAACTTCCTTTATATCGTTTCTGGTAAACGTGGAGACAATCAATCAGTCGCATCTTATAATTCTAATGTGAATATTGATAAGTATGATATTATTACTGGCAAATACACCAATAGTTTTTTAATAAAGAAGGCAAACAACAAATCTTTTAAATCGGCTATGATTGTAGAAGATTCTTTATATGCTTTGTTCGATAATCAATTAAGAGTTTACCCATTGGATAATTAATAGAATTTACTTTAAACTTATAGCGCTATAAAGGGTAGCTTCCCCTTGAAAGGAGCAATTTGTTCTTAACCAAAAAAAATGAAATTTTATGAAAGGTTTAAAATTTAGCTTTGCTGCTATTATCGCAATTCTTGCTGTTGGTGTTACTGTTGCAGCCCAGGCAGGTGCATTTGAGGCAAAATCTGTTGCTGTTGATTGCTACACCCCTAATTTCTCTACAAGGCCTCTTGCTAATTGTACAGCAGTTACTAAGAATATAGTTGCAACTTCTGCTTGCAGTCAAGTTTTGCCTCAGGATCACATCTTTGCAATTAGTGGATCTTTAGTTGATCCGTCAATTTGTGTTGGGACTTCTGAAATCTGCTGCGTTAAACTGGTAGTAGATCCCAATCCTTGCCCTGCTCAGACTCAAGTAGATCCTCCTGGTGCTTTGCCTCTTGGTTTCTACAAAGTATCACCAAATGCGGCTGATATCTTCTGCGAACTGTAGTATCTAAGAAAGACAAAATTAAGCGGATGTTCAATGTTGCATTGAGCATCCGCATTTTAATTTACTATTAACATATTGTAAATGAAAAATATAAAAATAAGTATAGCTGCTGTGATTCTTATTCCAATAGTAGGATTTACTATATCTGCAAATACAAACATAGCAAAGAAGAGATCTCTTGCGATGGATTGTTATACTCCTAATTTTTCAACTAAACCAAAGTTAAATTGTACTACTCTTGTCAAGAATGTAACCACAGTCAGTCCATGTAGCGAAATGCTGCCAGAGGATCACATATTTGCTATGAATTCATCACTAATTGATCCTGCAGTTTGTATTGGTAGTACTGAAATATGCTGTGTGAAATTGCAAATAGATCCAATTCCATGTCCCACGCAACCACAAGTTGATCCACCTGGTTCCTTGCCAAGAGCATTTTATAGAGTTACAAATAATTCAGCAGATATATACTGTGAAGAATGACATCTCCTGACTTTAACTGCAGCGTGTTAAAGTTATGAATAGACCTTTCAGATTTTAGTTATAAATGATTTAGTTAATTATTTGACACTATAACAAAAACTGTGTAAAAATAGTAAATCGGAGTTCGTAAGAGCTCCTATTTTTTTACTTTGAAAATTTACACGGAATATTGAAAGCAGAAGATTTTATTTTTCAGACGAATTTTTGAAGCAATTTAAGACAGAGAAGAACTCAATAACTCCCATGGTAGAATCCAGTAAAGAGCTGATGAAGTGATTCTGGAAGGCGAATTAGATGGTCATCTGGGTTACGGAAAGATTGAGCAGGCCGATGCAATAACGCAAGGAAAGGGTACGGTGAGGAGAAGATCAAGACAAGTTGTAGGAAATCAGAGATTAAAGTGCCACTGTACCAAAATACGAGTTTTAACCCCATGATTGTACGTATGCGGGATAACATGGTGGAGGGCATTGAGGAGGTGATTGTGTCTTTATATGCCAAAGGCATGAGCCTAAGGGATATTGAAGGCCAGATTAAGGATGTCTATAAATTTGAGGTATCAACAGCTTCCATCAGCCGGATCACCTCCCGGATTGCCGAGGACATGTAGTTTAGTTGAACCGACCCTTGGAACCCGTTTACTTGATCGTATGAATGGACGGAATCGTATTGAAGGTTCGTAAGAACAGCAAAGTTATCAATAAGACGATTTACATATCCGTAGGGCTGCGTAAAGGCGGGTATACGGAAATGCTGGGTATGTGGCTGGGCGAGAATGAATCCGCCGCTTACCGGATTACAGTATTAACCGATATGAAGGCTAGTGGGGTGGAAGATATCCTTATTACTGCAATCGATAATCTCAACGGTTTTACCCAAACCATCCGGGCTGCATTCCCCGAATCCTCCACCCAGATCTGTGTAGTTCACCAGATCCGTAATAGTTGCCGCTATGTGGTCTGGAAGGACAAAAAGGTGTTTACTCAGGATATGAGGGATATTTATGCAGGGCCTACTCGATAGGCGGCTGAGGCGGCCCTGATGTGCTTTGAGGGTAAGTGGGGCGGCGAATATGGCTATGCGATCAAAAGCTGGAAGGAGAACTTGGAAGAACTGGCTCTCTGTCCCCACAGATGAAGCTGCTCTCAAATCGGTATACCTGGCGCTTAGTTAAGTGAGAATGAAATAGACCATGCCTATAAGTAGCTGGGGTTTTGCCCTGCATCAGTTTTAACTATTTTTGAGAATAGAATCAGGTTATAAGTAAGAATACGGAACTCCGATTTTTGAAACTTACGCAGTTAATGAGATAGTGTCAATTAATTATTTTTACAAGCGACTATCTTGATTCGCATTTTTTAGTAGTGAATCTAAAGTTCTGAATAAATCTGAGCCTCTAAGTTTGGGGCCAAATGGGTTAATTCGGGAGACTGCACAATCGAAAGATAAAAGTGTACCAGTTTGATCAATTAAGATGTATGCAGGAATGGATTTGATTGAAAAAATATTCTTGTGTATTTCATTTTCATCCTCTATGCAATGCAACCATGGTGTTTTGTCTTCTTCTATCGCTTTTTTCCATTTGTCAATTTTAGTATCTGTCGAAATTCCAATTATATTAAAGCCTAATGATTGAAATTTATTCAATGCTTGTTTCAGGTTTGGAGCTTCCGCACGACAAGGTGAGCACCAACTTGCCCAGAAGTCAATTAATGTGTATTTATATTTGGATGCAACTTGGTAAATATTTATTGAATCCCCATTTATTGTCTTTAACCAGAACTGAGGTATCTTGGTTCCTGCGGTTAGAGTTTCATTCAATTTCATGGTCTCAATATTCTGTTTCATTAATTGCCCCCAGGGAGACTGTTTGACTATTAGAGGAAGAGGATCAAACAATTCTAATGCTTCATATGAATGAAATAAGCTAGCAAATGCATCGAATATCACTGGAACACTTAATTCATTTGGCCGCTTTTTTAAGATTAACTTAATGCCTCTTAGATATTCCTTATCGTATTCTTCACTATTTAACTTTTTTTCATCTGCTGATTTCTCTTGTTTTGCTTGAAATTCTTTGTTGTATTGTTTTATTTCATTTATTATTTGATAGTAGACTGAATTTGTATTGGAATTTGGAAACTCAATAACTGATCCTGAATCTAATGCCGAATTTAGTGTGATATTATTTTGATCTACGATGTATGCAACTCCAAATTTATTTTTTTCTCTGATTTTATTGCTTTCGTCTCTACTAATATCATGTTTATATCTCCAAAGTGGCTTCGAGGAATACTTACGGAATATTTTGTACCTGTGCTAAATCCAATTCCTATTGTATCATAAATTCTTCTATTGTTGTGAATTTTAAGAATTACTATTTTTGATTTATCTGATATGCCTTTTATCTCTCCATTTAATTCATAGTTGAAGATTGTTTGAGATTTGACTGGTATTGAATTAATAAAATTCAGATGAAGAGATATTGATAGTAGGAGGAATGTCTGTTTCATTTCGTAGGATTTGGATTGGATTAAAAACTTGATTTGGTAATACTTAAGGTCTAGGATGATATTAACCTTGCAAACGAAACTCTTGTTATAGATTGTTCTCTAGTGTTCCATTCAAGGCTGAGTTAATTAATTCTTCACAATCTCCTTTTTGTAATTCATTATTGTACAGTAGTAATTTGTGGTCTCTATCTAACAATAGCATTCTAGGAAATCCCCAATAACCATAATCATTTAGAAATTTCTTTGAGAATATTGATTCACTCTGGGTTTCAGACAACATCCAAGTTTCCCATTGAGCGTTAATTTTATTTTCTACATCTAGAATACGGGCTAATCTACTAGAATCGTCTGCACATAAGGATATAACAACAAACCCTTTATCTTTGTACTTTTCATGCAGATACTTTATATAAGGCATCCTTTTTATACAATAGCTGCATCCTAGCCCCCAAAAATCTAATAGAACGATTTTGCCTTTATATTTCTCCAAGTTAGTTCCTTTACTTTCTAAGGTAATTCCTTCTAATAATAGCTGGCTTTGATGTAAGGAGAAGGTTTTATTCATTTTATCTGCATATAATCTTATGTTAGGGTCTGAATTTTCTTTCAGGTCAAGTAAAAATGTTTGAATGTCATTGTGATCTAGACCTGCTAATCGATAGTTTGAAAAAAAGGTTGTTGATAATGCAACAAAACCTCTACCTAGAAGCGGAGTACCTAAGCTTGCAATTGTACTTTGTTGGCTGAGATTGCTTGCAGATACTGCATTAATGAAGAATGATTTGGTTTTGGAAAGTATTGTAGTTTTGTTATCCCTTACGGAGAGATTCTCTTGTTGGTTAAGATAGGTACTTAGTTCTGCAGTTGCTATCATAACACTTTTTGCAGCAAATTGCTCTGAAGTACAATTTTGAAGATTGTACTTCAGAGTCTCTTCTTTCATGCGGGGATAAATATTATTCCACTTTTCACAGTTTGAGTTATCTAAAGGAAGTGTGAATGATTTCCTTTCTATTTTAGATAAGAAGTATACTGCCACGGAAGAATCGAAATTACTCCAATAATCAAATGAAAATTCATCACAGTTGTTTATCACAGTTGTGAAGAACCATTCATAACGAAGAGGGTCATGGGGGTATTGATCCCAAATATTCATTCCAATTTCACGATATTCTTTTTTCGTCCGTAATAGTTTTATTAAAGCCCCTGTTTTTTCCTTCGTATTTACGTCAGGAATTGACATGAAAATTTGGCTTAAATCAAAAATTTTATCTGATAGAGATTGTAACTGTTGATAATTTTGAGTTTTTAGTGTATTTTGATGATTAGTCAATGCATAAATACTATTAGTATTTAGTGTTTGTATTATAGATATTAATGCAATGCCGAATATGATATGGCGACGGAATATTTTGGTCATGATAATAAGGTTTAATTTAAATTCGATTTAACCTTATTAAAAGAGAATTACATTGACCAAAAGGGTTAAGTAGTGTTATAGAGTTATTGAGACCAACCAGGGTTTTGTTTTATTCCAGAAATGGATATTTCATCTATTGGTATTGGAAATGTAAATTGAAAGCTATTAGCTTTTAAGCGATATTCTGTTCCGCCAATTATTCTGACATAATCTGTTTTGAATCTATTGTCTAAATTAAGTCGACGCATATCTGACCAGCGCAAGCCCCGATATAGAAGTTCTTTTTTTCTCTCATTTATAATTATTAGTAACGCCGCAGTTTCAGTACTTGCAGACTGTCTGATATATGTGCTTGTTCCATCTTCATTTCTTTTGTATCGAAATTCCAAAAGGGTATTTACATCATTCATTGCTTCAGAAAGCCGATTTGTTCTTGCACATGCTTCTGCTCTAATTAAGAGTATTTCATCTACAGCAATGCCAGTAAATTTGACTGGATTATCTGAATACTCTCCTTTAAATGCAAATCCATTCGGCCTTTGTAGGAAGAAGATAGATTTTCTTAAATCATTCTCTTCATACATAGAATATAATTCTTCATCAATTAGTGCATATGCCCTATGCACAAATGTGTAATTAGCCATTCTGCTATAGAAAATTACCTCTTTATTAAATGTACCTAAAGAAGCTATTGTAGGGTCTAATGAATTATAATCCATTAGCGCGGTACTTATTTTTAAGGCTGAGTCTGCATATTTGAATGCTTGAGAATAGTCACCCATTGTTAAATAGGTTCGTGCTAAGAGCCCAAAACAACTTTGTTTCCCCGCTCTAGATGCAACAATAGGTTTTGTTGGCAATAATGGCAAGGCTTCTTTTAAGTTGTTAATAATTTCATTATATGTTTCATAAACAGTAGATCTTTTAGCACCTTGGGTTACGTCAACACCTTCCTTTAATACTAAACCATTGGGGCTATCTTCAGAGGTAGGTTGGTTTGCATAAATTTGCGCTAGTTCGTAGTAGGTTTTGGATTTGATGAAGAGTGCATTACCTTTAATTCTAGCAGCTTTATTTTTATCATCATTTATAGATGTTAATTTGGAAATTCCAACAAGTACTTGATTGCATATGAATATTTTTTTATAACTATCATTCCAGTCTATTACATCGCTGTAATTGAATGTATTCGACCACGTATAGGCATTTTTTTGATTATAGTTTGTTTGATGAGTGGGCATTGAGGCCCAAATGTTGTCTAACATGTGATGTCCATCTGATGCGATCTCCCCAAGAATAGGTGTGTTTTGAGAAATAGTTGAGAAATCGTCTAATAACATTTCGAAGTCTGTTAAGGATGCAGGTACTGTTAAATTTTTATCTGATTTTTGATCAAAGAAATCCTGTGAACATGAAACAAACAGAAAACTAAATGTAATTATCAGAAGCGTGATTATACTTTTCATATTATTTCAATTAGCATATTATAGTTTGATATTCAATCCTAAGCAAATAGATCTTAAATTAGGATTATACTCTAAGGCATTTTTTGTATCTGGATTTACTGCGCTTGCTTTCCAAATTCTGCAAACATTATCTAAGTAAAGGAATACATTTGCACCTGTAACCATTAGTCTTGATGAAACATGAGATGTTAGATCATAAGATAATCTAATGTCTTGGAGGCGAATGTTGTCTCCTCTTTCTACGAGAATAGAAGATTGATTATATACCATGTATCTGTTGTCTGGATAAGAATCTAGGAATTGAGGAACGTTTGTTGTTTTTTCATCTCCTGATTTTTTCCATGCCTCTAGATAGTCAATGTGATTAAAGTTTGCCTCGTCTTGAACTATACCATCAAATGAACTACGAATGAACTTGGAGCCAAAATTGAAATTCAATCCTAAGGAAATTTCTAAGTTTTTGTAGGCAAGTTCAGTTCTGAAGCTGCCAAAGTAAGTAGGATTCATTCGACCACTATAAATAAGGTCTTTTAGTATCGCCGTGGTATATTCAGTACTATTGACTTTTTTTCCATCAATGTAAAGCATTGCATCTCCATTTGATGGATCTAAGCCCGCCCAATTGTAGGTATAGATTCGATCTAATGGCTTGCCTTCTATAGGGATACTATAAGTATAAGCTAATGGATCTTGAAAACCGGGCGGTGGTGGAACACGATATTTTGTGACCTTGTTTGTATTATATGAAACCCTTAATTGATTGTTAAACCTGATTTTTCCCCAGGCATTCCTATTTTTCAAGTCAATATCTATTCCCTTAGTTACAATACTAGCATTGTTTCCATTGAAGTTTTTAAAGCCAGTACTTGGAGCTGAAACAATCGGACTGATCAGATCTATTCCGTTCTTCTTATATAACTCAATGCTGCCTGAAAGTACGTTTTGGGCCAGTCCAAAATCTAAACCAAGATTAATGTTTCTCACTTTTTCCCATCTCAATACTGGATTTGGGGCGGTAACAATTGTTGCGTAGGGTAGATTTGTTGGAGGAGCGGGTTGATAGTATTGGGCTGTTGCGAATGGTGATGTCCCTGGAGTAACGTTTCCGTTATAGCCATAAGTAGCTCGAAGTTGTAAAAAAGGTATTTTGTTTGATTTGTAGAATCCTTCATTTGATATGTCCCATAATAAACCGGCAGACCATAAGGGAACTATTCTATCATTTGCTTTAACTCCAAAGAAGTTACTTTGATCAACTCGTCCGCTTATTGAAATTGTATACTTTTGATCATAGTTATAAGATGCATTGGAAAAGTATCCACCAAATCGATTTAAGTATCCTCTTGCTAATGTTAAATTAGGAGTAAGTTCTGTTATGAAATTGTTTGGGCGCTCAGGCCAGAAACCATATTTTAAGTTTTGAAATGTATTTGTGTTTTCATCAAACCCAAATTGTTCTGGCATTTGTTGTATTTCTTGCTCTATTTCTCTGACTTCCCACCCTGCGATTGCATTTATACTGCTTTTGCCAAATGATCGACTATAATTTAGATTGGTTCTGAAATCCCATGAGTTTAGTTTGTTATAACTCTGTACATATTTGGACCCAATAGGTATCGGATAAACAATTATATTATTTTGAGGATCAAAGTTGGCGAACCTGTTTATTGCATCCCTATTTTCGAAAGTATTAAGTGAACTAATTTTCTTGTTTTCTCCATTAGAATTCTGATATTGATATTGAATTGATGCTTTTAAACCTTTAATAATTGTATATTCAACCATACCCATTATACGCATTACAGTATTTGCTTCTGATATATCAGCATTTTCCGATTCTTGTAAAGGATAATAGTGCCAATCGAACAAATAATCTGTGTTTAGGGTGTCTATATAATACTTTCTGTATTTGTAAGCAATGCTATTCGGGGTACCGTCATTATTATATAGTTTATTGTAGACATGTTTGATTGCGGGGTTTATGCCGGTAGTATTTGCATTTTTTGATTTCAAATCGGACTTTGTAATATTTATTTCGGTTGTTATGTTCAGTTTTTTGATCGGTTGCCATGTATTGTTTATTCTCAACGTAATTCTTTGATCTTTTACATTAATTTCTGAAGGATGTGATTTATCAAATCCGAATGATGCATAATATTGATAGTTGTTGCTTCCGCCTGCAACGTTCAAATTATATTGTTGTGATGTTGAAGATTTGTATAGATACTTATTTAGGTCATTCCTTATATCTGAATTTGAAAGTTCCGCAAGAAGTTGATCCCCCTGAAATTGAGAGAGTTTTCCTGTTCTTACTTTGTTTAGGATTTCTGCAACTTCTGGTAATGGTGTTGAGATATACGGACTTGACAATATATTATCATAGTATCCTGATTGGAATCTTTTTTTTCTAATTCCACGATATTGGTACTAGGTATCGAAGGAATCGTAGAGAAGTCTGGTTCTTTCCTAATTGTATAATTTGCATTGAAAGAAATAGTTGCTTTTTTATTTGTTTTCCCTTTTTTTGTTGATATTACGATTACGCCATTTCCTGCTCTAACACCCCAAATAGAGGCCGCCGCCGCATCTCTTAAAACTGTAATGTTTTCTACATCATTTGGATTTATTAGTTTTGGATCGCCTTCATAAATAAAGTTATCAATTACTAACAAGGGTTTCGTTTCTGCATTGATTGTGGCAATACCTCGTATTTGATAATTCTTCAATTGATCTCTTGATTGATTCTTGAGATTTAAGAGTCCTGGTACGTTGTCATCTAATCTATCTAATACATTTGAACTAACCCTCCTATTAAAGGTTGCATTATCAACTTGCGCAAAACTACCAGTGGCCCTTTCTTTGGGGATCTCCTGATAACCAGTAGAGACTACTTCAACTTTTTGTAGATCGGTAATTCTCTCCTTTAATGAAATATTAACAACAGTACTGTTTTTGATTTTTATTTCTTGATTTTCAAACCCTACATTACTAAAGACTAAGGTTGAATTTGCTTTTACTGAATAAAGCTGGAAATTACCATTGTCGTCAGTAATTGCATTTATGGATTTTCCTTTAATGCTTACTGTTACTCCAACCATCGGGTTTCCCTTACTATCCATAACCTTACCTCTAACTGATACATCAGACGAAGTGTCCAATACTGCAAAAGCCTCCTCTAAAATACTAGCTCTCCTAACCTTCTTCAGCACAATGGCCTTATTCTTAAACTGGTACTCTACTTTCAACGGCTTCAATAATTCATCTAATACCTTATTCAAAGGTGTCTTAGTAACTTTAATACTTACCAGCGCCTCTGAATCAATGGTCCCCCCGGAGTAAAAGAAAGTACAACCACTTTGGTCTTCTATAGCATGCAATACCTTGGTGATGGGAGTGTTTTGTAGATTCAATGAAATCTTACTGTCTTCCTGCTCGAATGCCAGAGAGGGGAGGGCGATGAATAGCGCTAGGCATAGCAGATAACGGGCTGTTGTGGGTCGGTTAGTAAACTTTCGTTTCATTTCGACTGTTTTAAAAGTCAAGGTTGTGGTTGTAGTCTAGAACTAGATTGAAAATGGGTTAGTCTGTGTCTGTCGTAGTAAAGATCTGGTTGATCAATTGCTAGTTGTTATGGCTAACGTAGGAATCTTGTTAACATAAAACTACGCCGCATTAAAGTGGAGTTTGGTTACCAATTTGTTATCGAATTTGGTTGTGGTCATTAACAAATAAACAACATTTGGTTACCGGATTTATTTGCAATTTTAACTATCGCGTTTAAGCACACGATATTCACGGAGCAGTCCGAGATAGCTTAAGACAAAATCTTTTTGAATTCGTATTAATGTCCTTATCTTCATCAGGGGAAATGTCCATCCATTTCTCCCGGGCCTCACTCTTAGCCAGTGGGGCTTTTTTGGGTAGCACTCCCAATCACCCGTCACCGAAAATTTCCTTAACTTGTATGTCAGCCCTAAGCATACAATGTCGACTAAAAGAAACAACAATAACGGATTAATAAAAACCCTCACAGCATCCCCGCTGCTGGAGAAACAACTAATAGACAGCATCCCCGCGGCCGTATACACCACCGATCTCAACGGCCGTATCCTCCACTTCAATGATTTCGCCGCTAAACTATGGGGCCGCTCCCCAAAAATAGGGCACGACCTCTGGTGCGGCTCCTGGAAAATATTCAAACCCGATGGATTAACAGCCATCCCCCTCGATACCTGCCCCATGGCAGTTACCCTGCGCACCGGGAAGCCGGTTGTTGGTGAAGAGATCATCATCGAACGGCCGGATGGTACACGCTCATACGTACTATCAACACCCAAGCCTCTTTTCGATGTTGCCGGTAACCTGGTAGGCGCTATTAACATATTCGAAGATCTTACCGCCCGCAGGATCAATAACGACAGCCTCCGCCACCTGGCCGCTATCGTAGAATCGTCAGACGATGCCATTATTTCGAAAACCCTCGACGGCATCGTTACCTCCTGGAACAAATCGGCCGAAAGGATATTCGGTTATACCGCTCCGGAAATCATCGGGAAACATATTTCCATCCTCATCCCGGCCGACCGGCAGGACGAAGAACCCGCCATTCTCAAACAACTGTCGGAGGGCAAGCGGGTAGATCATTTTGAGACAGAGCGTGTCACGAAGCAAGGGCACATCATCGATATCTCATTGACCATTTCTCCCATACGCAATGAATCGGGCGTTATTGTAGGCGCCTCCAAGATTGCCCGCGATATTACTGAACAGAAGCGCGGGGAACTGATGCTGCGCCTTGGCGAGGAGCGCTTCCGTATGGCAGTAGCCTCCACGCAGCTGGGCGTTTGGGAAGTAGATCTCCGCAATGGGCTGGTATCATGTTCCGACGAGTGCAGGGATATACTGGGGCTGGATATAGGCGCTGTAGCCAGCCTGGAATCGCTGAAGGCATTACTCCACCCCGTAAGCAATACGAGGGCGCTCCTGCAGCTCAAAAGCCTTGTAGAAGAGAACGCCGGGCAAGACTATGATGCCGTTCACCGCATCGTACGCCCTGCCGATCAGGAACAGCGGTGGGTAAGGGTGCGTGGCGCTTATTTCCATGGGCGCGATGGCAGGCCCGAACGGCTGTTAGGCACCCTGCTGGATATTACCACGGAGAAGGAAGTGGAACTGCTGTTGGAGAACACAGTACAGCAGCGTACGGTGGAACTGATCCGGTCTAACGAGAGGCTGGGCAAATCGAACCGCGACCTCGAAGAATTTGCCTACATCGCCTCGCACGACCTGCAGGAGCCATTAAGGAAGATACAGACGTTCATAGACATGATCCGGGAGAACCCGGGCGATGTGCAGGCTTTCGATAAATACTTCGATAAAATATCCGCTTCTGCCCGCAGAATGTCTACCCTCATCCGCGATGTGCTGAACTATTCCCGCCTGTCTAACTCAGAAGGAGGGGCAGCCGAAACGGATCTGAATGATGTGCTGGAGGATGTGCTGTCTGATTTTGAGAGTGCCATTGTGGAGCGGGGAGCACAGGTAGTACTCGGGCCGCTGCCCGTAATAGTGGGTGAAGCTTCGCAGCTGCGGCAGTTGTTTGCCAACCTGTTTGGCAATGCATTGAAATTCTCACCCGAGGCGCCGCTTATAAAGATCCATCAGAAACCCATCACGCCCGCAGATGCGGCGATACAATATAGTTTGCCGGAGAACAGGGCATATGTCCAGATAACGGTGGAAGATAACGGGATTGGGATTGAAGAGCAGTACGCCGATAAGATCTTCGCGATATTCAAACGACTGCACACCCGGCAGCAATACCCCGGTACCGGTATAGGACTGGCCATCTGCAAAAAGATAGTAGAAAACCACCAGGGGCATATATTTGCACGCAACAAGCCGGAAGGCGGTACGGCCATGGATGTGATACTGCCGGTGATGTGAGTTTACTTCAGGAGGGGGAGTTCGGGGGTAGGTACATTCATGTCTATATCATTTTCATCGTCGTCATCATCGTCATCATCAGGGTCATCATCCACATCGCCAGTTTGTTTGGTGGGTGGTAAACCTTCTTTGGGATTACCTTGCCAGATTTTCCTGATACTATTAGTGAGGGTAGACCAGATAGAACTGTTTTTAGGCGGATCACCTATTTTTTCAGGTTCAGTTGTTTCAGCATCATCCAGCGGTATTTTATTCAGTGTTAAAGGTGCGCGCATGTAGCCCAGGCGTAACAGCAGGCGTTGAACATAGTCCAGTTCTTCCTGTGAGCGGGCTTCATAGTCGCAAGAAAAAGCATTGTCGTTATGTTCCTGCCGGTAGTTACGGGTACCGTGGTTCCAAAGCTGATCCCATTTCACTACTTTCTCTTCCGAAGTTACTTTTCGCTCATAGAGATCTGTTTGGCTGACGGCAATGAAAAGCTGATGTTTTGCGTAGGTACGCCTTGCGATTTTTGCATATAGTAAAGATGTTTCGGGTATTACTGCATCTTTACTCCTTGTAGATACCATGACTACATGTGAGTTTGCCAATAATGCCCCGGTTTCCGGAGGGATCATTCCTTCTTCATTTTGCAAGTCATCAACGGAGGCGATAACCAGCTGTCCGCATTGCTCAAACAACCGATGGATAATAGTATCCATATCATTACTTTTCTCTAGGAATGCAACGATACGCATTCCTCCATCCTGCCGGATGCTAAGCTTCATCAAAAGATAATGGCGCAGATCAGCATCTTCCGATAACAAATGATCTTCTATGAATTGCTTTTGTGCTGTAAGCCAATAACCATTATTTAGCAGCAGCTGGCGAATGGAAGGGAGTTTTATGGTAGTGCCATATCCCAGAAAGATGTTGTCAAATATTTTAGGTGCGAGGGAAAACATCGGGGTTTGCAGGGCGGTTTTCTGCGATATGAAATGCCTGTCCATATGTTCCAGTATCCGCTCATATATATCCTGGTAAGTGATCGTATAGCCCTGAGACTCTCGGTCAGGCAAGGCGGCCAGTAATGCTTCTGTAAATGCTCCGCCATGTAAAGGACCTGCAATTCTTTCCCCAAGATAGCTTGCGCTAAGAATGTTTTTGCGGGATGAGATGGGCAGCCAGCCTGTATGCCCGCTGTCGCAATCGAGCATGAGGGTAATGCGTGCATCGCTCCGGTCAAATTCGTTTACTATCTGCCTGAAGTGTTCCATACGGAGTATCCCATTAGAGGCGGGAGCATCTGACATGAAATCATAATCGTGCATGATCAAACCCTGATCTCCGCCAATACTGTTAATACCATGACCTGAAAAGTAGATCAGCAGCGTTTCGTTGGTTTGAGTGGCTTGCAGCATTTCCTGCAAGAGGGTTGTTGCATTCCTGACCGTTGCATCCTGATTCAGGCAGAGTTGAACATTACAGCGGTCCGGATAAAGAGACCGCAGTTTTTTCAGCAGCTTGTGCGCATGAGTTACCGGTTCGCTCAATGGCAAATGGTTGTATTCCGAAATGGCTATCAAAAGGATACGGATAATTGGGAGTTGCTCTGCTGATGCTGTATCAGTGTCTGGCGTAGTGGATTTTGTTTCTTCCGTTTTACGCATTCCCTCCAGCCTTGTACTTACATATCCGGGCAGTTCCACTTTACCGAGGATGCCATACGCGGGAACGGACTCATCGAGGATAATCCCTTCTTCAACAGTGGTCCCGTTTCCCGGTATACTTTCTATCGCAGCTATACGCGGTACTTCTTCTATTGTAGGCTGCAACCGGGCCGATAGTTCTTCGGTAAATCCTTCAGAGCCTTTGGCAAACCCTTCCATCAGGTTCATAATTCCCAGCGATTGGTTCACCTGCTGGCTGCCCGCCTTTTCCATCAGGGCTTTTAACAGCTTTTCCGTGGCGAGTGCAGGGTTCATGGCCATGAGGGCCGTCCATTGCTGGGCTTCCCTGAATTGCTGCAGGCCCGGTTTGTTGGGTTGTGCAAGGGCATATTGATAAAGGAAAGAAGCAAGGGCTTTGATACGGTCTGGCCCAAAGCGGGGATCAGCTGCCAGATGGCGGACGAGCGCTGCGGATACTTCGGGCTTCATCTCATACAGCTCGGGTCCCGTAATGCGGAAGAGGGAAGACAACAATACATCAGATACGGTGAGCGCCGGCATAATCTGCGTTCGCCCCTGCCTGTCGGGCCATGATTTGAAGTTAGCCCAGATCTGGTATAACAGGTCGGGTGTGATGAAGGCGGGGAATGCGGCGTGGCAGGCAAGGATGAAGTGCGCTTCTTCGTAATGCGCCCCCAGCTCTGCCCTGAATTGCTCCAGTTGCAGGGTAAAGGTGTCTGTATGGGCAGTAATGATTTCTGGCATGATTCAGGCGTTGCGGGCAATTTTAGATTTGAACAGGCTGATGACATGGGCCATTTCATCCGGACTGCCCTCCGCTATCTCAAACATAGGGCAGAACTGTGCGATCATTTCCGCGGAAGTACCATCCCAGCGGTGTTTGGGCATGGGGTTCAGCCAGGCCACTTTATGCGGCTTCAGTTCCTCCAGCATTTGAACGGTGGCGATGATCCGGTCTTCATTATAAAATCCCCTGGCGGCACCGGCATCACTGAATAACAGGATGTTCTTAGCCGGGGCACGGATGAACCGGTTCCAGGGTACAAAGCCCGGCTGCTGCCGGTGGGAATATAGCTGCTCCGTAGCTATATTCCGGAAGTAGAGGGTAGTGCCCTTATTGCCGGGTATCCGTTGTTGGAGGATATGTGCCATCTCTTCCCCGAAGGCGGAGAAGGCGGCCATGGAATCACTGTTGTCGATGAGGAGTGTCCAACGGGTAGTTTGCCGGGAGGCGCGTTTCATGGCAAAGTGATCGAAATAGCCGTTACGGGCAATATGAGCAATGGTGGCATCCATATCGATCTCCTGCCGGGCTGCACTCTTTTCATGGAACCGCAGGGAGCGGAAGTGTTGCTCCATCCGCCGCGGGGCTACGGGGTAGCAGGTGCTTTTCAGGAGCCAGGAGGGGGCTTTTAAAGTATCTTCCAATGTGGTGGCCAGCTGGTTTTCCGGCGTGCCGTGTGCCGGCGCTTTGCCGATATGTAAACTGAAGAAACCGCTTTTTCGGCTGATCTCCACATCCTGCCTGCTGGGTGGAACAGGTGTTTCCAGATCGGGCGGCAATGTGGGCGGCGTAAAGGTGGGCGGCGGCGGCGTACCAAAGTCTGCTGCTGTTGCTGCAGTGGAGGTGGCATCCGGGAGAAAGGGTATATCAACTGTTTCCCGGAAAAGGCGGTGCAGCACTTCGCGGTTCAATACGGGGTTGTTGCGGTGATGCGGTTTTAGCCATAGCTTTTCGCATAACATTAGCAGCTCTTCCTGCGAATTGAAGCCGTATCCCTGCTGCAATGTTTCAAGCAGCAGGAAGTAGGAAGGCATATCCACGGTTTGGTGGCCTGCCTGCCGGTCCAGCTGACGCACGGCGGCAAACAGGCGGTACAGTGGAAGTGGTATCTCAGCGGCCGGCGTTTTCATGGAAGCGCAATACGGAGTGAATGTTTTTGAAGAGAATATGATGGAAAGGTACCTGCCGCAGATCTCTCGCTTTCAGCTTTTCCACTTCCACCACCAGCCTTTGTACATGCGGCGCTTCACTGCCGGTTTCTTCCTGATCACTGAAATGCTTCAGTGCCGAGAACCAGTCGAGGAACTCGCTGGTGGAGATGTTCTTGCCGATACTGAGTACTTCCGCCTGTATGGTTTTACGCAGCTGCAGGAACACGTGCAGGGCATCGTCCAGCAGGGGATCAGTGGTGGCAGCTTCCTTGTAATATCGGGCAGATACTATATCGCGAAGGGTTGCTTCATCGAGTGGTTCAATGTAATGGAAAAGGCACCGGCGCAGGAAGGCATCCGGCAGGTCTTTTTCAGAGTTGCTGGTGATGATAACCACCGGGCGGAAGTCGGCGCGTACGGTACCTGCTTTGGGCCTTGAGGCATCGAGCTTCATTTCAGGAATATCGAATTCCATGCGCTCCAGCTCGTTGAGCAGGTCGTTGGGGAAGTCGATGTCCGCTTTGTCGATTTCATCGATGAGGAGTACGCAGCGCTTGTTATGGGCGGTGGAGCTTTTAAATGCTTTCCCGAGCGGACCGTAATGGATATACCGTTCCATATCGGTAACGTCGCCGCTGCTGGCAGTAGCATCCCGCAGGCGATGTACCTGGTCAAATTCATAGAGTCCGTCGCGGGCGCGGGAGGTGGATTTAACGGGCCACTCTTCGTAATGATTGAACAGCTCGCTGCCATGTAATTCATGCGCTACGGCTTTAGCAAGGAGGGATTTGCCGCAGCCGGGTTCACCCATGAGTACGAGGGGCCTTTCCAGCAACATGGCAAGGTTCACGGCCTGTACGAGGTCAGGTGCGGGTATATAGGGGTGCAGCTGCTGGTTGATGCCATTGCGCGCCACGGTTTGCGTATGTTTCAGGCTTTCGCCGGTATAGCGGAGGGGAGTATGCATATGCGCGGTTATGTTTTTTCGATGATTTGATGAATGATGGCCTGCATCCTTGCTTTGTTCCTTTCCAGCCGGAGCTTACCGGCGGCTATAGCTTTTACCGTGGTACGGAACCATCCACCGGTATCTGCAAGGATGTTGTTGAGCGTGGCGATGTCGTACCGGTCGTTCAGTTCCTGCACAAAAGTGCTTTCCCAGTCGAGGATATGATGCTGCCGGAGGGGTTGTACTACCGGCAGCAGAGATAGCTGCTGGCCAATACTGGCTTCCGATTGCAGGAGGGTAAGATATTCGTCCTGCCGGTCGGTTTTGAAAATGGGTGTGTCAACTACTTTGCAATTGCTGTCGATAATAAAGGCGTAAATGCGATGTTGCAGGGAGGCTACCTGCAGTGCGCCCCACTGGCTGATCAGCGTCTTCCAGAATTCAATGATGCGGGGGAGCTGGTTACCGGCAGGGCCGGCAATGTTCCGGAACATGAACAGGTAATTGATACGGGTATTGCCTTCAGGGCCGAGGTAGTTACTGAACAGTCCTTTGGCGATGCCCGCATGGTCGTTTACTGCCACGCCGGGCAGCAGCCTTTTCCTGATCTCCTGCCAGAAATCGCCCAGTGTGCCTGACCCAAAGTCGAAGTGAAAAGTCTCGGTATTATTTCTGATCGACAGCCAGTCCTGTATATTACGCGACAGGTGATCGAGACAGCAGTTTGCCGAGCCATGTAGTACAAACCCGTTGAAGATTTGCTTAGGCCCGCCCATAAGCTGATTGATGAAAGTATGTTGGTCGAGGTAATTGAGTTTGGGAAGATGCTGGCTGTAGCATTGGAAGATATGCTGGTCGAAGCAGTCGAACGACAGGTCCTGCTGTTCTTTTTCCTGCTGCCGGATGTGGTTTTCCATATCAGCCAGTGTGGCTTCCAGGGTATCGATCTCCTTTTGCATATCCTTCACTACCTGGTCCAGCGCCGGGTTGGCCGGGCCTGCCTGTAGGGCTGCCTTAACCGGATCCAGCTGCGTCTTTTTCTTTTTCAGCTCCACCTTCAGCTGGATGATCTTTTTGTTTTGTTCCTTAATACTGCCGGTAATCACCGCAGCCAGACTATCATCTTTGGGCGGAGGGTCCAGCAGCTTCCAGTCGAGGATGGCTTCAGACCGGGTGTACAGCCCCCAGGGTGGCGTATCCTTATCTTTTCCGAGGAACCCGTTCACTTTATTCTTTATGCCGCGTGTGCTGCCGGTTTTCTTATCTGTCAGCAAATCTGCAGATACGATGGCGCCGGCCTGAAAGGTGGCTTTGTATATGTTCTGGTCTACTTTAAAATCGTTGGGCAGTGCGCGTGCCTGCGCCATGTTGAAGGCTTCTGCCAGCGGTGTATTATCGAAGAGGTAGGAGTAAAAGGTTTCGGAGAAAACTTTCGCGATATGATCGAACACGGGCCGGTCGGTAGCTATCACGGCGCGGATGGAGGTATGTTCCAGTACGTACTTTACAAACCCCTGTGTACTGCATCCGTTCAGCACCAGCACATCTAACCGGGTGCAGCGTTGCAGTTGCTGGATGAGTGTGTCGGTCCGCAGATCTGCATTATTCAGAAGCAGGGCGGAATGGTCGGCATGTCCGGAATAATGAAATACGGTGATCTGGTTTTCCACCTCACGGATGTTTTCCGCTATTTGCCCGATCTCATCTTTTTCCTGCCATTGGTCGGTGAGTTCGAAATGGAAATTCCAGTCGTTGTGCTTCTCCAGTTTTTTAAAGAAAGCCAGCAGCGATGCCTGTTCTTCCGTGAGATACGGAAGATGCCCTGCCGTGCCCTGCGGCGGATTGGAAATGATCCCGAAAAGCCGGTGTTTGTAAGATGCCATAGGCTAAACCATCATGTCTTTCAGTAATTTGATGCTGGTATTATAGTCGAAGTAATTAAGGTGATGCGCCCCGGTAACGGTGGATGCCTCGAGGTATGCTGCAGGAACGGTTTTGATACTGTCTACACTCACGGCAATGTCATTGGTGGTGTTCCAGTACAAGAGTTTACCTATGGCCAGTTCTATCTTTTCCATTAGTCCGGTATCTTCCGCTTCCAGTTTGTATTTGTCGGAATCACCTGCCAGTATGTAATAGCGGGTAGTGATAGGGCCGTTGTATTTATTCAGCTGCACGAGGAATTTGGAACCGGTATTCATTTGCCCGAGGGTATGCGTTACTACGCCCGTGGCGGCCAGCCCTTTGTTCACGACGTCGAGGAAGGGGCCCCAGGTACCGAGGAACTGCCGGCCGTAGTTGCAGGCGAGGGTGAGGATGCCTGTTGCCCAGTTCCTTACAGTTACGATCTTCCCGAATGCCGATCCGTTATTGGGTGTGCCGGCCATGATAAGCCGCTTTACGAGGGTATCGCCATGCAGCCGTTCTATCATATGGCGGCTCACGAGTCCGCCCATGGAATGGGCCAGGATGTCTATCTGCTTATTGGGAGAGATGCCGTTTTGCTGAAGGAGGTCCAGCAGTTCCACAGCGATCTCTTCTATGGGTGTATTGAGGTTTTCATAATCGAAAGTGAGGATACAGTCGTATTGCTTACTGGTAAGCAGCGAGCCGAGGTTAGCGGACAGTGATTTGGTGTTGCCGATGATGCCATGAATCACAAGGAGGATCTTTTTAGACTGGGCAATCTTCTTATCCACTTTCCCTTTGCTGTATACCGGCTCTCCGTCAGTGTATTCCAGGTACCGCAGTTTAAACACTTCCTCTTCTTTCCCGAACACTACTTTCAGGAACGAGAACCATAATGCTCTTCCAAGGCTTTTACCGGCGGCTCTCCGATCGTCCGGCTCAGCAGGAGCGTGGTGGATGTACATCTTATGTTCTCCGCTTGCATCCGGCTCGAGGAAACCCAGTGGAATCACAATCCCGTTTTGCATGGTAACGGCTATTACCGCTTCGTTAGGTTGCAGAGGCTGGCGGATGCGTATCTCCAGCGGATGGTCTGCCAGTTTTCCATCATCTTTCACTTTGGTGAGTTCCACCACGGTATTTACGGGTAAGCCGCGGGAAGGGGGCGTTACAGGCAGGAAGGAGAATTCTGCTCCCCCAAAGAGGGATTGCAGCTCCTGAGCGGGGTTCAGTCCTTTAGCACCTGCATTCGTGGGCGTAAGGGCTACCTGTGCGGTAAAGCCGGTGGCGGTACCGATGGAAATGGAACCATTGTCGAACCGGTGGCTTTTATCTACCTGCTGGTTGCTGCGCACGATGCGCACCCTGATCGATTGTGCGTCCCAGTCTTTCCGCGTAGACTTTTTGTAGCCTCTGGTGCTGCCGATACCCTTGGACAGATGGATAATTTCCCTTTCCAGCTCCCGCGATTCCTCTACGAAGTAATCCGCGAAGGGGAACAGGGAATACACCAGTTTAAATACCTCCGATTCTTCGTTCACATCATCATCCGTAAGCATAAAGGTGAGATGATCGCCGGGCGGGTTGCAGAGCAGTGCAATGGGCTGGTCTTTCCGGAGCACACTGGCATCCGTATCGGGCGATTGTTTTTCAATAGCGTATTTAGACGACAGGTGGTACAGCGCCACATGGTACTCCACCTGTGAGGTATTGTTCAGTTTAATGCGGAAGGGGATATCGATGCGGTCGTCGTTAATATCCACGGTTACTTCGTGGCCTTCACAGTCTTCCCACTCTCCGTTTTCGTTCATCAGCTGCAGTCCGAACACGAAGTTGTCTGCCGGTATTTTACTCTGCGGGTTATCCATTTCATCGAGTGCTTTCCATTTACCGATCTGGGCCAGTGCCCCGGCAATATATTGGCAGGCAGCTTCGGAGGTGCCGTCCACACCATGTACCAGTTCATTGTAGTGTGCGGTGCGGATGGTTAGCTGATGATCACTGGTACTAAGCCGGTAATCGAAATGCTGGCCGGGGTCCTGATGGTAGTAGATGGAAGGGTCTCCCGGAAGGAGGGGTTGCACTGTGGCAGCTTCGGAGCCTTCGATGAGGATGCAGAGCTTTGGCGGTAGGTTGATAAGGGAAGCCGCGTAGCGCACACTGGCATCAGTGCCTTCCGGCATGCGGATGATGCTGTCTGTCAGTCCCACATGAGAAATAATAGCGGTGATGTCGGGCTGATCCTGCTCCGGATTTTTGTACAGGAGCACCTGGCATTTGGAAAAATCCTTTTCGTTTGCGGGGATGCCATGGAGCGCGCCTGCGTTGATGGACCATTCATTTTCCGAGAACTTGGCAAGCAGGAGAGGCGCATTGGGATTAGCATCCGGCCGGAGGAAGTATTGATCAGGATTGAAGCCGCCGTATATCTTGAGCTGGGGTGTTTGCTGATTGGATTTCTTTTTGATGACGGCGTATAAGGATTCATACAATTGCGCGTAGGTTTTACCGCCGGGGGCTTCCTGCAGCAGGCGCGTCAGCCATCCGGAGAATACGCCGCGGGCAGTAATATCTTCATACGCCAGCTCGTTCCTGCCACAGGCTGCCAGCAGCAGGTGCCGCGAGGCAGGGATGGCCAGCTTACCCTGTGCATGGAGGGTGGCATAGCTCACCGCATCGGCAGACAGGTAATCATCCAGCTTACGGGGTGTTTCTGCAGTGCTGGTAAAGCGTGCGAGGCCGGAGTGCTGGAGGGTTTTGAGCGAGCGCGTGGCGGAGCCGGAATGGCAGGAATCGAGTACCACCACTGCATGTGCTTTTTCAGGAACGAGGGAGAGCAGCAGGGCCAGTTCTTTATCTGCAAGGTCGAAGCCTCCGGGCAGGCGGCTGTCATACAATACCAGTGTTTCGTCAAGCCCCTGGCTGTCTTCGTTCAGCGCCACAAACTCCGGCGCTGAGGGGGCATAAGATCCATGACCGCTGTAATAGAAAAGCACGGTATCGCCTTCGCTGATGGCGGTATTGTGAATGAGATGCTCGCGGAAAGCGGTGATCACTGCTGCACGGGTAGCTTCGCTGTTGGTGAGGGTACGGATGTTGGCAGGAGCGGCAGGGTAGTGGCTGAGGATATAATCCCGCATGGCGTTCACATCGTTGAGGCAACCATTAAGTCCGGAAACACCGGATTCGGGATGATATGCCGATACGCCTACGAGTAGTGCAATGACAGAGGGCATCTGGGGAGATTTTGAGGTTATCTATACCCAATTTACTGAATTGGAGTGGATTAGTCAAGATTATTATGTATGGCAGGTGGCAAACAAATGGGTGTGTTCCGGGATGATTCAAAGCAATGGAAATTGTGTAAATTGAATGGCCTGACTGAACATAATCAACCAGTTAATTTCAAATCAACCCCAAAATGTCGGAGCTGTTCAATAAAGCTTTTCCCGCCAGTAAGGCGTTCCTGATAGGAGTACAGAATTATACCGGCGGACTGTCGCCGCTGCAAACGCCTTTTAATGATATAGACGATCTGAAGCTGGTACTGGATAGTGCACATGGCTTTCTGTGTCCGGAAGTGGAGGATGAGGATACCGGCCGGATCATGTCTAATCCTTTAAAAGACCCTGTTGCCAATGATATCCGGGCATACCTGCGGAGTATCCGCTGCGGGGCAAACGACCGGGTACTGATATACTTCGCCTGCCACGGTATCGCTGAAGAATGGGACGAGCGGCCGAAGGGTTTTATCCTTGCCACCGATGCCGGTATGAAGAAAGGTGCCGGATATATTTCCATGGATGAGATAATGAGCGAACTGGCGCACTTACGCTGCAGGCATTTGTTACTGGTGCTGGATTGCTGTTTTGCCGGTGCAATCCGATGGGCCGGCAATACCCGTGGCATCAGCGGGATGGTGCCCAAATCCATTTCGGTGGAACTCTTCAGTCAGTTTAGTCAATCGTGCGCCCGGCAGATCCTCACCTCATCTACATTCGAGGAGTCGCTGGATACCATTGGTACCCGTGAGAATCAGGGTCGGAACTCCCCGTTTGCCGGGATCCTCATTCATGCATTGGAGACCGGTGCGGCAGATCTGCGGTTTGGGCAGGATCAATGCGATGGACTTATCTCCGTATCAGAATTACACCTCTATATCCGCGACCGGATTTTCAGGCTGCAGCATGCGGGCAAACGTAAACTGGAAAACAGACAGATACCCCTGTTGCTCCCATTTGGTAAGCACGATAAAGGGGAGTTCGTATTCCTTAATCCCAAAGTGCCGTTGGGGCTGCACCGGCGAAGTGAATTCAATCCTTATAAGGGTATTGCAGAATTCAGCTTTGCCGATAGTGCCGTGTTCTATGGCCGGGAAGCACACTTGCGGGCCATACGGGGTACGGGGTTTGATTTTCCGGAGAAGGGTGGAGGGATCACCGTGATATACGGGCCTGCCCGCTGCGGTAAAACTTCACTCGCGAGGGCTGGTCTGCTGGCAAGGTACTGGCGTAACGATACATCCCTTTCAAAGGTACATACGATAAGTGCAGGCAGCTCACTGAACGATGGGTTCCGGGAGGTGCTGAAGGAAGTGTATGAAAGCAGGGAAATGCAATACCTGCTCATTGATCCATTCGATGAATGGTTGTCTGACTCCATCGGCGCGCAGGAAAGCCGGATGATGACGGAGGCTGTCAGCAAACTGGCAGACCAGCACCAGATCATTCTCATCATACGCCCCATGCAGGAAAGGAAGCTGAGAAAGCTGCTGGCAGCCGGCGGGGAATTGTATCGCGGCTGGAAGGATAAGATCACCTGGTTCGAAATACCGCCACCATCTGCAGATGAAATCATGGGGATGATAGAAAGACCTGCCGTGCAGCAGATGCTGCCCTTTGCTTCTGACGAGGCCGACGATGAAGGCGGGGAGAATTTCATTAACCGCCTCGTGCAGGATCTGCTGGATGAGCCGGGTGCAGTATCGCTCTTATCCCAAACCATGCACCGGTTGTATAGGGACAGGGCCATGTCCCACGACAGCTTATCAGAAGCCACTTATGATAATTTCGGAACGGTGACGGGGATACTGGCCGGGCAGGCAGAAAGTGTTTACGCATTGTATTCGGATGATTTGGCAGACAGAAAGGCTTTTCAGTTACTCTGCTTCCGGATGATACAGTTCAGTGGAGGAAAGGTAGTCGCCAGCAAGATCAACATTTCAGGCTGGCTCAGGGAAGGGACGGATGAACTTCAGTATACAGACGCTGCTACTTCATTGCGCATGTGGAGAATTAGTCAGGAGCTTTTACGGGCGGGTGTGATAACAGAAGAGTTAAAGGGAGACGAATATAGCCTCTTACCTGCGCATAGCAGGTTCTTCCCTAAGTGGGATCGTATGCAGGGCTGGTTGTCAGAAAAGCAGGATGGGCATGAAGTTAAAAATATCATCCGGTTACATCATGGTCTGGCGGAAGCCTGTACCGGATGGGAGGGTGTACCCACCGCTAAGCAACATCAGTTATTGGGGACCTGGGCAGCGAGGCACGATCTGTGGGAGATGGAGAAGCCGTTGAAACCAATGCTCAATAAGCAGGAGCAGGCCTTTTTTGAAAAGGTCGATGAGCGCAGGAAGTATAATATCCGCAACAGGAGAGCCCGGTATGCAGTTGCCGGGGCAGCTATTCTTGCGCTGGCAATAGTTGGATTGTTTGGTTCCTATACATCCTATCAGACAGCATTAAAAGTGTTTACAGAAAAGCTGAGAACAGAAAGTTTATTGCATCCGCCAACTGTTAAACTACGTATGCTGGAATGGGCTTCGAAAGTGTATCCGTCAGTGGAAAATGATAGCATATTTGAAGATACCTGGAACGAAGGAGTGCAGGAATTACATTTTTCTCATCAAATAATTCCCATGGAACAGAAGGTGGATAGTGTGCATGTACTGGCGAATGGATGCCTGCTGGATTATGAAGACGGAACTGCGGATTTACTGGATCGTACGGGAAAGATTATCAGGCACCTGCCTGAAGCCGGTTGGTCAAGACCCTCGTTCAGTAAACGGTATTTTATCAGGGAGACCTTCGGACAGATAAGTGTATGGAGCGAAAGCGGTGAAAAGTTGGTCCTGATGGACAGGGAGCGGAATGACTTCACGGTTAATTTTAATGGTTTAACGGATGACGTAATTTTTATTGAAAGAATTTGGCGAAACCTTAATGGCAATACAGGCTATGTTCGTGTTTGGAGGCCGGGAACAGGAGTGGTATTTAAGATGCTGACATACGAAATGCTGGATGCATATGACAGAGAAGCATTTAGTGACCAGCCCCGTTACCTGCCCAATAGGAATGAGATGCTGATCGCTGGTTATGATGAAAGAATAGGTGAGAATGAATATAATTCTCCTATTGGTGAAGGACAATATTTGTATGACGTCAAAGGGCACAGGCGAAAGATTCATAATGATTTACATGTTTTGTGTGACCCGGTTTACATTGGTTATAATAGGAATGGAAATGCCGATTCCATCAGGCTGTTTGGAAAAACCGATTGGGTTAATTGGGTACAGGACGAAAGTAACTACAATAAGACGCCTGTAGTATCAGGAAACCTTAGTACAGCGCTTGTGTTTAAGGGCGAAAAGGATTTTTACTGGAGAGGCATCCATCCGGGTGACACTTCTTACTGGGATTACAATCTGTCCTATTATCCAATAAATGCTTCTGTATTGAGTGAGGATGGTCATACCCTTTTTGCATTGGATAAATTTACCCTGTTTATCGCTGACTTTATTACGAGAAAGGTAACGGAGGTGGTATTGCCAACTGAGTTAGTCCAAGCTGATGAAAGTGGGCTTATATTTCAGCTGAAACCTTCCCGTTCCGGAAATTATCTGTTATTTCTTCATCCGGATGGCTGTATGGTTTTTGATGTGAAGACGCAAACATTTAAGAATATTTCACCCCAACTTAAAGATCCTGTATTTGCAAATGATGAAGGCGATACATTGTTAGCATTGTCTCCGGATAAGAAGCTCCTCCATTTCGTATCAAAAACCGGATTTGACAGTAACCTTAATAGTTTCGGACCTGAATATGTAAGGTTAAGGCAGTCAGATATTTCAGGGAATAACGCATTGTTGCTATCCACCGATAGTATGCATTCAATAGGATTCTCATTAGCTTCCCATCAATGGCTGAATGCGGCAGGTGTTCAGACAGTACTCGATAAGGAAGGTTATAAGATGCCCATTCGTGGTGCTCGTTCTCTTGTATTACAGAATTTGCCGGGCGGTGACTGGAAAGTTGATTTTCGTTCTGACGTAAAAACTATTTTTTACGATAATAATCGCAGGCAGGCAATCATTGAGTTGAGTACAGGCGATATTCTGTTTGTCGATGGGTTCTCAAGAAAAGTAGAATTATTGCCTTTTAACTCTCATGGGTTTAAGGGATGTCAGTTTAAGGAAGAAGGGATACTGATTGCAGGCGATACAGCTATATATACCGTGGATAGGACAAATGGCAAAACCATCCTTCAGCAGCAAAAAATCCATTTTTCAAGTGCTAAGTATTTTTGCGAAAAGAACGGAAGCGGAGATTATGTGTATAGTGAACCGGGGGGAGTTATTATGGGTAATATAGCAAATGGTGTGAAATGGAAACGGGATTTAGGAGATATGGAAGTGTATAAGGTAAATTTTCAGGAAGATCATATTCTTGTAACGGGAACCAGCATGAAATTAGGGAAAGAAGTATGGTATATCCTAAATCGCAGCAATGGTAATATTCAATGGAAACGCATAATGCCGGGTGCATTGGATGAAAAAGTATACGATGAGGCAAACAGGCAAATAGTCTACTTAGTAAACAATGAATTGAAAGTATACTCCTTCCCGGACAGGATTCGTGAGCTGTTGCGTAAACCCATTATGCCCTCGTTACCGGAAAGCATCAGCCGGCAATGGACACCCAAACGCCTCGAATCCTGGTGGAACTACGTTTTCTCCACCAGTGAATAAACGCAGAGATTCCGTATTTTCAGGGCCTCACATTCCACGCCCATGAAAACAATCCTTGTACTCGTTACCCTCCTTGCAGGGCACATCTCCGTTGCACAGCAACCCCGGCCCATCGATGCCAAAGCTACCCCGGAAACAGTCCACCTCTTTCAAAACCTGCTGCGGTTGTCGGAAAAGCACACCCTTTTCGGCCATCAGCATGCTACCGAATACGGCCACGGCTGGCAAAATGAGCCGGACAGGTCCGATGTAAAGTCCGTTACAGGCTCTAACCCTGCGGTAATAGGAGTCGATCTGCTGGGTGTAAACGGCCAGCCCGGTACCTCACCATCCACGTACCTCAGCCAGCTCCGCAATACCGTGCAGGATACGTACAACAGGGGAGGCGTTGTAACCCTGGCATGGCATTTCAATAACCCCGTATCTGCAGGAGGCTTCTACTGGAAAGATTCCGTGTCCCTGCCTGCCGTGAAATACATCATCCCCGGTGGTAAGGCCCATGGTACTTATAAATCCATCCTTCAAAAGATCGGGGAGTGGGCTAAAAGTACAAAAGGGAAAGACGGGAAGCCCGTTCCCATGATCTTCAGGCCGTACCATGAATTCGACGGCGACTGGTTCTGGTGGGGTAAGTCGCATTGCACAAAAGAAGAGTTCATATCCCTCTGGCAGTTCACCGTCTCGTATTTAAGGGATAGTCTCGATGTGCATCAGTTCCTATACGCTTATTCACCCGATAACCGTTTCAATACCACTGCCCAGTACCTCGACCGCTACCCCGGTGATGCCTTTGTGGATATGGTGGGCATGGATAACTACGGCGATATGGGCCGCGATGGTTACAACCTCCAGGCTGCCACGCATAAACTGCGTATTGTATCAGATTACGCTTTGATGGCCGGGAAACTCGCTGCCTTTACAGAAACGGGCCTCGAAGGTATCCCTAACCCCGACTGGTGGACGAGCGTTCTGCTCAAAGTGATGCGTGCAGAGGGCCTGCGGTTGTCGTACGTACTCGTATGGCGAAACGACCAGCGCAGCGAAAAGCACTTCTATGCCCCGTACCCCGGCCATAATTCCGTTCCTGACTTCATCCGGTTCTATAACGATCCGTACACGCTTTTTGAAAAGGATCTTCCCGGTATGTATGCCGCTCCACAACGATAAGACGGCAGCATCCCCGCATTTCGTATCTTCATATTCTTACTGATCCAATAACTGACTTCTATGGAACCTAAGAAACCCGGCGGCCCTGCCGATCATCTGGCCAATGAGCGCACTTTCCTCGCCTGGGTGCGAACGAGCATCGGTATTATGGCATTCGGGTTCGTAGTGGTGAAATTCTCCCTGTTCGTAAAACAGCTGTCGCTTATGCTGGGGAAGGAAATGGAGATTCGTTCCCACGGGTTGTCCGCCTTTACCGGCATAACACTGGTAGCGGTAGGGGCGGTAACCGTCATTTTCTCCTGGTTCCGGTACCGGAATATTGAAAAACAGCTCAATGAAGGGAGATATGCACATGCTTCCGGGTTGCTGACCGCGCTTACCGGCTTTATCTTTCTCGTGAGCGTATTGCTGATTGTTTACCTGCTGGAAAGTACCTGAGGCCATGTAACTTCAGCAGGTTTCCGCAGCGGTTACGGCAGTACATCTACCTGCCGTTTTCCGCAGGGATACGGAAGGGATGACGGGTAAAAAGCGCAGGTTTCAGTTAACGGTGGCAGGCGATTTGTGCTGTATTTGCCACTGGCTGACTTGGGATGCTGACATAAGGTTGTCACTCCCCGTCCATAGCTTTGTTTCAAACAATACCGTTTTTGCATATGGAAGCTGATATCCGGCTGTTATTTGATTCTCCTGTGGCTGCGGTCCGCGATTTCCGCTGCCGTTGCCGGGATTGTGGCGTGTCGGGGAAAGAGCATCAGGATCATTTCTCTATCGCCTATATCCGGAAAGGGAATTTCAGGTTCAACGTGTTCCGTAACGGGCTGGATGCTTACAGCGGGCTGTTCCTCATCTGTAAGCCCGGTTATGAGCACACCGTAAGCCATGTACACGACCTGCCCGATGAATGCACCATCTTTTCCTTCTCCGCTTCCCAAGCGGAAGAACTGCAGGGCATGGCCGGCGCATTCAACTGGTTCTTCAGGAACCCCGATCTTCATTCAATCCTCATAAAAGCATCTCCCGAAACGGAATATCTACATCATCGCATCATACATTTATTACATCGTCCGCGTTATGCACAGCTGGAAGCGGAACAACTGATCGCTGCCCTTTTGCAGGCATTGCTCACAGGGGAGGGTATGTTGCCCGTACCGCTCAGTGATCGCAGTAAACGGCATTATCTGCCCCTGATAGAGGGCGTTAAGGCGCATATCAGTACCCATTACGAACAGGATATCTCCCTGACCGGACTGGCAGCTATGAGCCATATGAGTCCATTTCATTTCAATCGCATGTTCCGGCAAATGACCGGCACCACTCCTTACCGATATCTGTTGGATGTACGGTTGCGGGAAGCGGAGTGGCAGATAGCACATTCTTCCAAACCGGTTACTGAGATCGCATTTGCTACGGGCTTTAACAGTCTGGAACATTTTTCTGCAGCTTTCAGAAAAGCATATGGCCAATCTCCTTCCGCCATGCGCTGAGAAAAGCGCAATTTTTCTTAAATGTAAGGCCTTGCCTGCCGGTAGCTTTGTCATATCAAAACACTGAGATATGAAAGCGCATGTAAACAAAACATTGGAAAATGCCCGGGAATATACCCTGCAGGTGGCCGCAGCCATGCCGGAAAGCGGATATGGTTTTAAACCCGTTGATGAAGTATGGACATTTAATGAATTGCTCCATCACATCGGTTACGGGATCTATTGGTGGGAGGAGAACTACATCCGCCAGCAATCATCAGAATGGGAGCCACCGGCAGTAATTGCCGGAAAGCAGGCTGTTACTCATTATCTGGAAAAAGCATTTGCATATCTTGAAAAGAGCGTAACGCAGCTGAAAGAGGGAAGCCCTGAATTGGAAGGCTTCTTCGCTACGATGGATCATATTACGCACCACCGTGGACAGGCAACTGTTTACCTCCGGTGCAAGGGCATCACCCCGCCGGCGTATAATTACTGACCGGCTGGTGATTTGGTTTTTTTTGTTTGATGCAAAGCCGCGGTCAACGCGGCTTTGCTGATTATACCAATTGACCAGATAAATACTGTGGTAGTTTTTCGAAACCACCATTATTGCAATGTTGCATATAGTAAGGGTTTCAAAGCAGCATTAAGTAAACATACAATGAGTATGACATTGGAGTTGGGGTACTCCATTTTTCGCTACAGCTATTCCACTGCAAGCACACCGATTTTCAAAAAATATTTGGAACGTGGGAATTTTTTCCTAATTTGAATCACAGAAGCGTTCAGCTCCTTTTTTTATACCTCTTTGCTTAAACGATTAAGCGTTATGAAAATCAGGCCCTTTCCACGGAAGGGGTAGGGGATGATTTGCCAGCTATATCCACTCAATCCACGAACCATGAAGGCATCAAACAACCGTCGCAATTTCCTGAAGAACTTTACGCTGGGTACACTCGGCGCAGCCACCGTACCCGCTGTTTCTCTTGCTGCAGGCCTCACTGCACCTGCATCTCCAAACGGGGTGGAAGGGCAGCCTGCTGAACCTCCCGCCAGAAAATTCAACACCCCGTACTCCGGTAAGTACATTAACCGGGTAGCTTTTCCCATTGGAGGCATAGGGGCAGGTATGTTCTGCCTCGAGGGCACGGGCGCTATCTCTCACATGTCTATCCGCCATAATCCGGAAATGTTCTTTGAACCCGCCATGTTTGCCGCCATTGCTGTAAAAGGCAAGCCTGCGGCAGCAAGAGTACTGGAACAACATATTCCTGAATGGAAGAAATTCGGGCAGCGCGATGCCGGACTTGGTGGTACCGGCGGCGCTACATGGGGGCTTCCGCGCTTCCATAATGCCATATTCACCCCACGCTTTCCTTTTGCAGACATCGATCTGAAAGACCCCGCCGTTCCGGTTGCAGTGCGTATCCGCGGATGGAGTCCGTTTGTACCGGGGGAAGAAGATACTGCCAGTCTCCCTGCAGGGGCGCTCGAATACCGCTTTACCAATACCGGCACAAGAAGCGAATCGTTTGTATTCTCCTACAACACCCGCAATTTCATGCGGCAGGGCGATGCAGGGAATAACGTGCGCGCATATAAAAACGGATTTATCCTTTCACAGTCCGCTACTGCAGAGAACCCCGAAAAAGAAGGACACTTCGCTATCTATACCGATCAGGACAATACCGTATCCGACCTTTGCTGGTTTAGGGGCGGGTGGTTCGATCCGCTCACTATGGTATGGAACACTATCCGCGACGGAGAAGTACGGGAGCATCCTGCTGTTGATAAAGATGCGCCGGGTGCTTCGCTTTTCGTTCCCTTCACACTTGGCCCCGGAGAGCAGCGCACCATCCGTATCATGATGTGCTGGTATGTGCCAGACTCCCGCCTCCGCATTGGTGACCCTCCCGGTGGTGATAAACCAGGCCAGCACAAATTCCATAAACCCTGGTACAGCAGTAAGTTTCAGAACGTGGAAGGTGTTGCGGAATACTGGAAGAAAGAATATGATACCCTGCATCGGAAAACCCGTCTCTTCACAGACGCTTTCTACCAAAGCACCCTGCCGCCCGAAGTAGTGGAAGCGGTAGCTGCCAACCTCACCATCCTCAAATCTGCCACGGTACTCCGGCAATACGACGGCCGTTTCTGGACCTGGGAAGGTTGCGGCGACAACTGGGGCAGCTGCCACGGTTCCTGCACACACGTATGGAACTATGCCCAGGCCGTACCGCATCTTTTCCCGGTGATGGAACGGAGTCTGCGGGAAACAGAGTTCAATGAGAACCAGAATGCCGATGGCCACCAGGGCTTCCGCGCCAACATCCCCATCTCACCACTCGTACATAACTTTCACGCTGCGGCAGACGGACAACTGGGTGGCATTATGAAAGTATACCGCGACTGGCGCATCAGCGGCGACAATTCCTGGCTGAAGAAAATGTTCCCTGCCGTAAAAGCAAGTATGGACTATTGCATCCGCACCTGGGACCCGCGCCGCAAAGGCATCATCGAAGAGCCGCATCACAATACATACGACATCGAGTTCTGGGGCCCCACCGGGATGTGTACCAGCTTCTACCTCGGCGCCCTGCAGGCAATAGGACTGATGGGAAAAGCACTGAACGAAAATGTATCGGAATACGCCACACTGCTCACCAAAGGAAAGGCGTATATGGAGCAGGATCTTTTCAACGGAGAGTATTTCATCCAGCAGATCCGCTGGACGGATTTAAGCGCTCCTGATCCTGTAAAGGCGCAATCTTTCCACACCCATTACTCAGAAGAAGCAAGGGCGCTCCTCCAAAAGGAAGGACCGAAATACCAGTATGGCACCGGCTGCCTGTCTGACGGGGTGTTGGGTTCCTGGATAGCGCGGGTGTGCGGTATGGAAGAGCCGGTGAAAGAAGCCCATACAAAGAGCCACCTGCTCGCGGTACACCGTTACAACCTGAAGCGCGACCTCAGTGCACACGCCAACCCTCAGCGGCCTACATACGCCCTCGGAGGAGACGGCGGACTGCTCCTCTGCTCATGGCCCAAAGGCGGGATGCTTTCGCTGCCGTTTGTGTACAGTAACGAAGTGTGGACCGGCATCGAATACCAGGTGGCTTCCCACCTGATGCTGATGGGGGAGGTGGAGAAAGGACTGGATATTGTGCGTGCCTGCCGTAAGCGGTACGATGGTTCCGTTCGCAATCCTTTCAACGAGTATGAATGCGGGCATTGGTATGCAAGGGCCATGTCCAGCTACGGGCTTTTGCAGGGCCTTACCGGCGTACGCTATGATGCTGTTGATCAAACTTTATATGTCGATTCGAAAGTGGGTGATTTCACCAGTTTTATTTCCACCGCGAAAGGATTTGGTACCGTACACCTGAAGAATGGCCGTCCTTCCCTGAAAGTTGTTCATGGCGAGATACCTGTTAAGCAGGTGATGGTAGGTGCGAAGCAACTGCCCCTCGCCTGATAATCCCTTTTTATGCACCAATAATATATCAACCAGGTAAGCAAACAGGCAACCTGTGCCCTGTTTGCTTAAACGATTAAGTAATCCTATTTCCACCTTTAACCAAATTTTCATGTTATGAAAAGTTGCAGGCTTTTATTGCCCGTACGGCAACATCCCGCGCTTAAAACAGGGATCACTTTCCTGGTGGCATTGCTGACTATGCTCCCGGCAGTGGCACAGCAAACGGTCACCGGTACTGTCACCTCCGCGGGCAAGCCCCTTGCGGAAGTGAGTGTTGTGATACAGGGCACCACCATAGGCACCACCACCAACAGTGATGGATCATACACCATCAAAGCGCCCGCCGCTAATGCGGTGATCGTATTCTCCAGTCTTGGTTTTGAAACGCAGATGATCCCCGCAGGTGGCAGATCGCAGATAGACGTGACGCTGGTTCAACAAACCAGTACACTGGGAGATGTAGTGGTAGTGGGCTTCGGGAAGCAGAAGAAAATGACGGTGACAGGCGCCATCAGCAGTGTACCTGTCAACAATCTGCAGCGTATTGCCACGCCTTCATTATCCAATGCACTGGCAGGCAGTATGCCGGGCATTATTACCCGGCAGAGTTCCGGTGAGCCGGGTTACGATGGTGCGGCCATCTTCATCCGCGGCTTCGGCACCTGGGCCAACCGCAGTCCCCTGATTCTCGTAGATGGCGTGGAGCGCGATATCAACAACATCAACACGCAGGAGATCGAAAGTTTCTCCATCCTGAAAGATGCTTCGGCCACTGCGGTGTATGGTGTAAGGGGCGCCAACGGCGTGATCCTCATCACCACCAAACGCGGCGTTACGGGTAGGCCCAAAGTGGTTTTCCGTACGGAGAACGCTACCCTCCAGGCCATGCGCTTACCGGATTATATCAACGGCCCGGAATATGCAGGGCTTATCAACGAAGCCCTCGCCAACAACGGTCTGCCGCTCCGGTACACGGACGATGAACTGCAGAAGTTCCGCGACCAGTCGGACCCCTACCTCTACCCGGACGTAAACTGGTCAGACGCGGTACTGAAAGAACGCACTTTCCAAAGCATCAGCAACCTCAGCGTATCGGGTGGTAACGAGATCATCAAGTACTACACAAATGTGGGCTACACGCTCCTGAACGGCATTTATAAGCAGGACCCCAACAACCCCTACCGTACTAACGCGCAGCTGAAGCGGTATAACTTCCGTTCTAACGTAGACATCAATGTTTCCCGCTCCATCAGCCTGGAGCTGGGCGTAGGAGGTGTGATCCAGCAGGGTAACTACCCCGGAACATCGGCCCCTAATATCTTCAACGCACTGAAAGTAACTTCGCCTATCAATTTCCCGAAAGTGAACCCGGATGGTTCTGTATCCGGTGCTTCCACTTCCTATCTGCAAAACAACCCCTGGGGCCTTGTTACGCAGGCAGGCTACACCCGGCAGGATCTCAATACGCTGCAGGGTACCTTCGGCGGACGGTGGGATTTATCTAATGCCGTCACGAAAGGTCTTTCTGTAAGAGGACTCTTCTCCTACGATCATTGGTATTCCGCATCTACCGACCGCATCAAGCCGTATGCCATCAAGCAATATCTGGGGAAAGACCAGAACGGGAACGACCGCTATTCCTCACCACCCATCCGCGAAGAGCAGCCCATGCGATATGAAGTACATAACGGTGCCAACCGTGCTTATTATACGGAGCTGGCCGTTAATTACAACCGCACATTCGGGCAGCATACAGTAACGGGCATGGTGCTGGGCAACCGCCGCGAATACATTAACCTCACAGCCGGCAGCACCCTCAGTAACCTTCCCTACCGCCGCCAGGGCCTCGCTGGCCGCGTTACCTATAACTTCGCGGAACGCTATCTGTTTGAAGCCAACGCAGGATATAACGGATCGGAGAACTTTCCGGAAGGACAGCAATACGGCTTCTTTCCCTCCGTTTCCGCAGGCTGGATAGTGAGCAACGAAAAGTTCTGGAATGTGCCCGCCATTACGCAACTCAAACTGAGAGGCTCTTATGGACAGGTAGGTAACGATCAGATCGGTGGCCGGCGATATCTCTTCCTCACTACCATTAACCGGGCAGGACAATCCTATTTCTTCGGCGATAACCAGCGCTTCTATCAGGGCTTTGAAGAAGCGCAGATCGGCAACGATGATGTTACCTGGGAGGTGGCCACTAAAGCCAATGCAGGATTCGACCTTGAATTGTTCAACGGCGTGGTAACCCTGCAGGCAGATGCATTTATGGAACACCGCGATGGCATCCTCATCCAGCGGGGCGTTATCCCCCGTGTAACCGGTTACTACCCCTGGACGCTGCCCTACGCCAATCTGGGCAAAGCGAAGAACGAAGGGATAGACCTTATGCTGGAAGTAAAACGCACCACTTCGAAAGGTCTCTATTACAACTTCCGCGGCACCTTCACCTACGCGAAAAGTACCTGCACGCAGAACGATGATCCTATCCCGAAATACGCGTATCAATCCATGGTGGGCCTGCCGATAGATCAACCCATGGGACTGGTGGCGCTTGGCTTCTTCCGCGATCAGGAGGATATCGATAAGAGTCCGCAGCAGAACTTTATGGACCAGGTGAAACCGGGTGATATCAAGTATAAAGATGTGAACGAAGATGGTCGTGTGGATGATTACGACCGCGTGGCCATCGGGTATCCGCGTACGCCGCAGATCGTGTATGGTGCAGGAGGAAGTTTAGGATATAAGGGCTTTGAGTTAAGCGTTTTCTTTACCGGCGTTGCACGTACCAGTTTATTCGTGGACGGGCCGTCGATGTACGCTTTCCAGATGGGGCTGGGCACTTACAATGTAATGCGGGAGTATTACGATAACCGCTGGACGCCGGGGAATACCAATGCAAAGTACCCGCGTGCTTCTCCGCTTCAGAACCCTAACAACAACCGCACGTCCACACTGTTCCTGCAGGATGCATCTTACGTTCGCCTGAAGAGCGCGGAGGTTGCCTACAACTTTACGGTGGCGGCATTGAAGAAATATGGACTGGAGAAGACGCGGCTCTTTATCAACGGCTATAACCTGATTACCTGGGATAAGATCAAAGTCATTGATCCTGAATCCGATTACGGTACCGGCGGCTATCCATTGCAGCGGAGCATCAACTTCGGCATGCAGCTATCCTTTTAACCTTTCAATCCCAACTGATGAACAAGTTACTTGTAACATTCGCCATACTATTCCTTTCCACCACATCATGCACCAAAACATATCTCCGGAAAGCGCCCGACGAAGACCTCGATATCCGCAAAGTATTCTCGGAAAGGAAGTACGCGGAATCGTTCCTGTCTTCTGCCTATCATAACATGCCTGTTATGCTCGGTGCGGCCGACTGGGATCAGCGTAATCCCTTCACCGGTGCCAGCGATGAAATGGAGATCACCTTCCTCGGTGCCTATTCCCATTTGCTGAACTCCGGTGCCTGGAGCGCGAACGATTACTTTCCTGATATCTGGGGCTTTATGTTCGAAGGCATCCGTAAAACCAACATCTTCCTCGACAATGTGGAACTGGTACCCATGGATGAAACGGAGCGCCGCTGGTGGAAAGGGGAAGCCACTTTCCTGCGGGCTTTCTATCATTTTATGCTGGCACGTATTTATGGTTCCATTCCCATTGCTGATCATGCTTACGCGCTGAATGAAGATTATACAAAGATCCGCCGCCGGCCGGTGAATGAAGTGGTGGATTTCATTGCGCAGGAATGTGATAAGGCAGCAGCTTTGCTGGAATGGAAGGTAGGGGCAGACAGATTGGGGCGTATTACCAAACCCGCCGCTATGGCACTGAAGGCACAGGCATTGCTGTATATGGCCAGTCCGCTCTGGAATGGTAACCCTGATTACAGTAACCTCCGCGATAATGAGGGTACCCGCCTTTTCCCAGACTTTGATGCGAAACGCTGGCGCCGGGCAGCTGTAGCCGCGAAGGAATGTATCGACGGTGCGGAAACGAATGGTTACCACCTTTACCGTGCGGCCAATAACGACCCGGTACGTAATTACCAGGAAGTGTTCCTTGAAAGGCACAATCCGGAAGTATTGCTGGCCAGGAATGCCGGAGAACATTCGCACTTCGAGCGGTGCAGCAACCCCATCAGCTATGGCGGGTTCTCGATCTTTTGTCCAACGCAGGAGCTGATCGATGATTATGAAATGGCCAACGGTTTACGCCCCATCACCGGTTACCAGCCGGATGGTTCCCCTATCATTAATGCGGCTTCCGGATATCAGGAGGCGGGCTATGCTGCCGGGAAACATCCGTTGGATTATTATCAGGCAGGTGTCCGGAATATGTATGTCAACCGCGAGCCGCGATTTTATGCCAGTATCAACTTCAACGGTGCTGTCTGGAAAGGCCGTGGTATCCAGTTCTGGTTCGAAGGATTGGACGGCCGCCGCCGCGCAGGGTCCGACTATTGCATCACCGGATACCTGATGAAGAAAATGGTGAACCCTACATCAGACATCTTCCAGAACCGCTTTTCCCTCAACACCTTCATCTTCTACCGCCTCGGTGGCCTGTACCTCGATTATGCGGAGGCGCTAAACGAAGCAGACGGGGCAGTGCCCGATGTATACAAATACGTCAATGCAGTGCGCGACCGGTCCGGATTAGGAGTACTGCCTGCAGGTTTAACGAAAGAGCAGATGCGGGAAAAGATATGGCACGAAAGAAGGATAGAGCTGGCCTTTGAAACACACCGCTACTTCGATACCCGCCGCTGGAAAATAGCCGCCGGCATCGACAGTAAAGAGATCCACGGTATGAACATTGGAATGGGTAATGCCCTGAACGATGATAACTTCTACCAGCGAAAGGTCATCGAAAAACGGGTGTTCATAGCTCCCAAGCACTACCTCTGGCCCATCCAGCAGGAGGAGATCAACAAGAACCGCAACCTCGTACAAAACCCGGGTTGGTAGTAAACTGAGGTCAGGGGTGTGGGCTTCCATACACTGGTATAAAGTAATTTAAAGGCATGTATACATCACCTTTGACATACCTTTTATTAGGGTAGCTTAAAGGTGGCTCAAAGGTGACTCAAAGGTATCTCAAAGGTATCTCACATGACAATCATATGACCATTTGGGCCGGGGTAATGAAGGTGATGGGGAGTTTTTGAAATGAAGAACATTTTAACGGAATCTTATGCGCAGTATTTTCCTTTCCGCCGCCGCATTTCTTGCGGTGGCGGTTCCTGCTTTCGCTCAGCAAAGCCACTGGCAAATCCGGGATTCCACCCGCTGGGGGATCAAAAACGGCATCCATATCGGCATATGGCCCGGTGCCATGGAAAAGATGAACGAGTCTTCTGACGGCGGCCCGCGCGGACTGCTCCGCGTTGGCTACGATCTGGGAGGCATGGTCTGCCATATCAATTACATCGCCATAGAGCCGGTGGTGAACGGGGTGATGGAGTTCAGCGAGATATCGCCCTCCGCTTCCGATGGAAAGTGGGGGAAGCTTATGCAGGCGAAAACGGAATCCGTGACTGCAGACAGCCTTGTCTTCCGGATTGACATGGAACGCTTCGCCAATGGAGCGCATCCCTACCTCCGGTTAATTATCCGGAAGTCGAAGCCTGAGGAGGTATGTATTGAAGTGAACCACCATCCCGGGAGTACTGCAATGGAACGCTGCGCAGTGAGCGCCACAATGGGCAATTATGCCCGCCTGCGGAAACTCTACCTGAAGGATACCGTTATTTCATCTTTGCGGTTGTACAACAACTTTACCGGCATCGATTTTATTGAACGGTCACCATATCCTGCTGCAGGTATACGGACAGACAGAGAGGGGAACCCCATGGTAGTGGCCGTAACGGATGAAAGTTTTACGCAGATGGCCGACTGGCCGCAGGAAACTGCTTACTGGAGAAGATGGAGCTGGCGCTACCGGCCTTACCGCTTGTTCTCGCAGTATTGGAGGAAGGATAAAACGCAAACCGCAATCGGCCTGCAGGTGAGAGTGAATGGAAGAGCAAAGTACTGGACGGGTGGCAGCCGCGATGAAAAGCATTACATCGCTATACCCGGCGGCCCGTCGTTCGAGAATTTTGAGCTGCGGGAAAAGTATCAGGCAGGGCAAAGGCAATATTTCGGCATCAGCCTGCAAACGCCGGAGGCGCTGCTTTCCCCTTTATGAGGAAAGCGGCGCATTGGCGGAAACCGGCAGTGCAAACCGCCAGGAATATAATAACACCACAGCAAAACAAACCAATGGCACGGCATAGGCCCACTGCACATTGTAGTGATGTGCAACAGCACCCAGCCCCAATGGTATCAGTGCTCCACCCACTATAGACATAACGAGGAAGGCGGATCCGGTTTTGGTTTCGTTCCCCAGATCGCGGATGGCAAGCGAGAAGATGGTGGGGAACATGATAGACATGAAGAACTCTACCCCCAGTAAACAATATACCCCCGTTTTGCCCCCTGCGAGCACGCTGTAGGCCAGCAAAAGCACACAGGCGGCACTGTATGCCGTCAGCAGTTTGCGGGGATCTGTACGCTGCATAATGAGCGTTCCCGCATATCTCCCCACCATAAAGCACAACAGCAACATGCCGAGGAAATTGGTGGCTTCCGTTTCGGGCATCCCGGCACTGAAGCTGGTATACCGGATAAAGAAACTGGAGATACACACCTGCGCACCCACATACGCGAACTGCGCTATCACGCCCCACCGGAAATGCCGGTGGCGGAATACATTGAGGTTCACCTTTACCTGTCCGTCATGTTCTTCCTGCACTTTCGGGAAGCGCACAATGATGAAGATAACCGCCACCAGTATCAGGCATGCTGCTATGGCGATATACGGCGCCTGAACAGAGCGTGCTTCAGACAGCAGGTAGGCATCCAGCTCGGCAGGAGCAAGCGCATTCAGTTGCGCATCGGTCATTTCCGTGCCGGAAAGGATCACTTTACTGAGGAAAAACGCGGCTACAAATGCCCCCAGTCCGTTAAAGGCCTGTGCGAAGTTGAGCCGCTGCACAGCGGTTTCTTTCGGGCCTATAATGGTGATGTAGGGATTGGCGGCGGTTTCAAGGAAGGTCATGCCTGCTGCTACAAGGAACAATGCGAAGAGGAACAACCCGAACGATAGCGTTTCCGCTGCGGGGTAAAATAGCAATGCGCCGGTGGCTGCAATGAGCAGCCCCGTTACGATACCGGTTTTGTAATTCCATTTCCGCATCACCCATGCTGCGGGGAGTGCGAAGAAGAAGTAGCTCACCCAATAGGCGGAGTCGATGAAGGCCGACTGGAAATCGTTCAGCCTGCATGCTTTCCGCAAGTGTGGAATAAGGACCGGGATAAGGTTGCCGGTGAGTGCCCATAAAAAGAACAGGCTCACCACGAGGATGAAAGTGATCTTAACCGGGTTGCGGCGGGCACTGCCGGTGAGGGTTTCGTTTTTCATTTCGATAGTGGAATTCATAAGTGGCATATTTAGGGGGAGGTCAGCGGAGCGTCTGTACTTCGTTGATCAGCGTACCGATGTGGTCGATGCTGATCTCTACACGGTCGTTGTCCTGCAGGGTGAAGCTGTTATCCGGTACAAGGCAGGTGCCGGTCATGAGATAACAGCCATCCGGGAAGGCGCAGCCACGGTAGAGGAAATCTACCAGCTCCTGGTGCCCCCGCTTCATCTGGCTGATAGCGATCTGATCGTTGTACTGTATCACTCCATCCCTGAAGATGGACATGCGGATGAGGGTTTCCGGTGGTATGGTAGATTCCGGCACCAGCAGGCAGGGACCTAATCCCGCGCACTTCTCGTATACTTTGGCCTGCGGCAGGTACAAGGGGTTTTCACCTTCTATACTGCGCGAACTCATATCGTTCCCGATGGTATAGCCTTCAATGGTGCCATGTGTTGTTACGAACAGCGTAAGCTCCGGCTCAGGTACATCCCACTTCGAATCACTGCGGATATACACCACCTGCCTGTGCCCGGATACACGGTGCGGCGTGGCTTTGAAGAACAGCTCGGGCCTTTCTGCTTCGTATACTTTATCATAGAACGTAGCCCCGCCCGCGTCTTCCGATTCTTCCATTCTTGCCGTGCGGCTCCGGTAATAAGTAACACCCGCCGCCCATACTTCCTGTGTTGAAATAGGTGCCTGCAGTCCGTTGGCGATAGCCTGCTCTGCGGTATGCTTATCTATCTGTTCTTTATCTTTTACATCTTTCAGAATGGCAGCATACAGTCCTTTCCGGTTCACGACTTCGTTCCAGCCGGCAGACAGTGTGTAATACTTTTCGTTTTGCTGTACAATGATGTTATCAGCGGTTTTATATAATCTGATGCAGTTCATGGTGAAGGATCATTTTTGTTGAAGGAATTGCTGTACGGAATCGAGTGGCAGCTGCCAGAGCTGCGTGGCTAACGCCTGCAGTGCGGCACGGTCGCCTTCGAAGTGCATGGTAACCTGGCGGTAGTGGCGAGCTTCTCCGGGTTTGAGTGCCACAGCGTCGGAAGAGGACTCTACTTCATAGAATGGTCCCATCTGTGTACCATCCGCGAGTGGACCGTCATTATAACAGTTCACGGCATCGCCTTTATAGGGTTCTTTCTGTTCTTCCCATTTAGAATTCACGTATTTCCCCTCCGGCCATATTTCGTACAGGAGTACGGTGATGGAATTGTTGGCCAGATCGATACTGCCTGCGCCGGATTTGGCTATGCCGGGTGCAATGCCCAGTTTGCCACGGGCTTTACCATCGGCACGGAATAACAGGATACTGTCTTTCACCTGCAGGTTACGCGCGGGTATCTTCCCGAAGTAATCATCGGTGATCTGGCCGCGGGAATCTGCTCCCGGACGGAAAGGTGCTACCACGGCAGTTTGGTCCGATGGTTTGAACATGCCTAACAGCCAGATGCTGGGGATGCCCGTATGCTCCTGCCAGGTGCTGTCGCCTTTATTGGTGATGCTGTTCTCGGTTTCATACGCCACACTCCGCAGGCCTTCCGGCAGTTGTACCTGTAACCGTTGCGCAATGGCATCTTTGCTAAGCAGGCGCACTGTACGTTCTACGCCGATGTTGAAAGTGTACCCCGCATGGTTCTGTATAGCGCCATCGTATACATAAGTAATTTCTCCCGCCTGCTGGGTTTTTACGGCGTAATGCGCAGTGTCGATCATGCCGGGCGTTTGCCAGTGCTGGAATTCATAGGGCTTGCCGGGTGGGAAGTAAAGGGCGTATTGTCCGCCTTCGGGACCCAGCCAGAAACGCTCTTCACCGCCAAAGGCATTGATGTGCGGCGTTAATTTGCCGGAAGAGATGAGTCCGTAATTGATCCAGCCGAAGCTGTTGCCCGCATCGCCGGAGGCAGAGCTGGTCATTACACGCGCCTGGTAATCTCCCGTAACCGCCACGCGACTGCTATCGCCCGGGAGTTGAAGCACTACCACGTTTTTCAGGTGCTGACGAAGAAAGGCGGCATCTTCACCGAAGTTGGTTGGATGGCCGGATTGTTTTTCCGGGGCCGACTGGCAGCCCGCGATACCGGCGGATAGTAAGCAAGCCATGAGGTATGGTTTCATAACGTTAGGATTGTTTTTACAGTGGAATTAAAGGGAAACACCGCGTTTCCAGGGTATGAAATCGTCCTGCTCCAATACCTGCGCCTTTGCGGTGTATTGCCCGCTGGCAGAAGCAATGAGCAGTTCCATGATACGGTCGGCAGTTTGTTCCAGCGTTTCGTCGCCGGTAATAACCGGGCCGGTATCGAGGTCGATGATGTCAGGCATTTTGGTTGCAAGTCTTGTGTTGGTAGACAGCTTCAGCACAGGGGTAACCGGGTTGCCGGTGGGCGTGCCTAAGCCAGTGGTAAACAGTACAACATTAGCCCCTGCGCCTACTTCCGCCGTGGTGGATTCCACATCACTGCCGGGGGTGCACAGTAGGGCAAGCCCCGGATGCTGTACCCATCCCGGGTAATCGATTACATCGGTAACAGGGGAGGAGCCGCCTTTGCGTGCCGCCCCGGCAGATTTAATAGCGTCCGTAATTAAACCGTCGCGGATATTACCCGCGGAAGGATTGGAGTCGAATCCTGAACCTACGGCTTCCGCTCTGCTGGCATAGGTCTGCATCAGCTCCGTGTATTTTGCGGCAAGGTTTGTATTCACACAGCGGTCGCTCAGTTCCTGTTCTACGCCGCACAGTTCCGGGAACTCTGATAAAATAACGGAGCCTCCCAGTGCCACGATCCTGTCTGCCACCTTGCCTACTGCAGGGTTGGCGGATATGCCGGAAAACCCGTCGCTGCCACCGCACTCCATGCCTACGATCAGTTTGCTCAGCGGAGCCGGCTGGCGTAGTTGTGCGTTGGCTTTGGTGAGTCCTTCAAAGGTGAGGCGCATCGCGTTTTCCATGAGTGTTTTTTCGGTGCCTTCCTTTTGCTGTTCGAGGATCACCAGCGGGCGGTCGTATCCCGGTGAGCGCTTCTCAATTTCTTCCTTCAGCATATCTATCTGCGCATTCTGGCAGCCTAGGCTCAGCACCGTAGCACCTGCCACGTTGGGATGCGTGATGTATCCCGCAAGAAGTCCGCATAAGGTACGGGCATCGTCTTTCGTGCCGCCGCAGCCCATGGTGTGGGAAAGCAGCTTGATGCCGGAGATATTGGGGAAGGGGCGGGTACTCACCGGATCTCCGTTAAGTGATGCCACCTCGTTGCCATCCAGCATGTTGCGGAGGAGGGATTCGTAAGGATTGTCTTTTTGGTAGCCCAGACCTTTCGTGAGGGTTTCGTGCAGCAGTTGCACGTTTCGGTTTTCGCAGAATACGAGTGGCAGGATGATCCAGTAGTTACCGGTTCCCACGCGCCCGTCGCTCCGGTGGTACCCCATGAAGCTGCGTTGTGCCCAGCTGGTAACGTCTGGTTGCTCCCAATCGGTTTTACGTGCTGCCTGCACGCCGAAGCTGCCGGATGCATGCCGGATGTTGGCGGTGGTGATGAGTTCTCCGGGTTGGAGGTCTTCACAGGCATGGCCTACCAGCACGCCGTACATGATCACGTCGCCGCCTTTGGGGATGAATGCAGTGGTGATCTTATGCTTGGCTGCCACATGGCGGAGCGCGGTAACACCACCTGCCGGGGCGCCTTCCGGAATATCCTGCAGGGCTACCAGCACATTGTCTTCCGGGTGTATCTGAAGTGTTTGCTGACGCATGATGATTAAGATTGTGTGGATGATATGGCGCGGTCGAGATGCACGTAGCCGCCGTCTACATGAATGAGCTGGCCGGTAGTGTGTCCTGACTTGCGGGAAAGGAGGAAGGCCGCCATCTGTGCCAGTTCTTCCGGTGTGGTCATCCTTTTTTCCAGTGGAATGGTTTCAAGAATAGCAGCCAGTTTTTCTTCCTTATTTTCAAATGTATTGATCCAGTTCTCGTACAGCGGCGTCCAGGACTCCGCCACTACGATGGCGTTTACCCGTATGCTCCAGGGCAGCAGCTCCACTGCCCATTCGCGGGTGAGCGCGTTTCTGCCGCCGTTGGCTGCTGCATAGGCCGAGGTATTGCCCTGCCCGGTTTCCGCGGTTTTGGAAGTGATGTTAACGATGGCGCCGCCACTTTCTTTCAGCTGAGGCAATGCATGATGCGCCATGAGGTAGTAATGAACGAGGTTGCGGTGGAGGGATTGCATGAAGGCTTCGTACGATCCGGAGGCGAGGCCTACGCCGTCGTTGATACCGGCATTGTTGACCAGCCCGTTGATCCGTCCGAATTTCTCCACTACGGCCGCCACGGCGTTTTTACATGCTTCCGGATCAGTAAGTTCAGCGGTTACCTGCCAGCCTTTGCCACCGGTGGCTTCTATTTGTGCGAGATGCTGCAGGTTGTCGGATTCGTTCCTGCCGATGATGACAGGGATAGCGCCTTCTGCTGCGAGTATGGCCGATATAGCGGCGCCAATACCTTTGGCTCCGCCTGTAACGATGATGATGTTATCTTGTAAGCCCAGATCCATAGCGGGTATAGTTGATGTTAGAAGGTTTTGAAACAATGCCGGTCAGGTTAGCGCGTCGTGCGTCCATTGACCGTTGGCGAGCCGCCAGATGTTATGCGGGTTTTCATTACGCAGCTGTTCCGGCAGCAGGCCCTCCGGAAAATCCTGGAAGCACACCGGCCGTGTGAAGCGGTAAATAGCACCCGTACCAACAGAAGTACCTGCGGCAGGTGTGGTAGCCGGCCACGGACCGCCATGCACCATGGCATGGTTCACTGCCACGCCGGTAGGGAAACCGTTCACGAGGAGCCTTCCTGCCTTTTCGCGGAGGATGTCTATAAGATCAGCATTTGCTTCCAGGTCTGCCGGAGTGCCGTGTATGGTGGCGGTGAGCTGTCCTTCGAGTTGTTCCGCGAAGGCGTACATTTCCTCCACATTACCTGTACTCACTATTAACCCTGCCGGGCCAAACACTTCATGCAGCATACCGGGGTTATCCATTACCTGCTGCAGATCGGCCTGTAGTAAAACCGCCGCGGCTTTGCCGGGAGCTTCGGGCGCTTTGGCGAGTGCGCGGGCACCCAGTGTATGCAAATGCAGTAATCCTTTCTGATAAGCGGAGAGAATGCCGGGCGTGAGCATACAACCCGGTGACAGCGTATCTGTCCCACGTTGCAGCGCAGCTTTGAAACTGTCTGCATTTCCTGCGGTAATGAGGACGCCGGGGTTGGTGCAGAACTGGCCTACACCCTGTGTGAGCGATTGGAGATATTGCGCGGCGAGGGCCTCCCCGTTTTCCTGCAATACGCCGGGTAGTACGAACACGGGGTTTACACTGCCCATTTCCGCATATACGGGGATAGGGACCGGTCTGCTCGATGCCGTTTCGAACAATGCCTTACCGCCAGCGAAGGAGCCGGTGAAAGCAATGGCACGTAACTGCGGATGCCGGGCCAGTGCCTGACCGGTTTCAATGGTAGCACCCTGTAGTAAGCTGAACACCCCTTCGGGCATATGCGTTTCCTGTGCAGCTTTCAGTATCGCTGTTGCTGCGAGGTGAGAGGTGTGCGGGTGTGCAGGATGGGCTTTGCAAACCACAGGGCACCCGGCAGCAAGGGCTGCGGCGGTATCCCCGCCTGCCACGGAAAAGGCGAGCGGGAAATTACTGGCGCCAAACACGGCAACCGGGCCGAGGGGTATCTGCATCTGCCGTACATCAGGGGTACCGCGGTCGATGCGTGCATTGACCCACGAGCCTTCTTCGATCACGCCTGCAAACAACCGCAACTGGTTGCAGGTACGCTCACGCTCTCCCTGTAAGCGGGGGAGCGGCAGTCCTGTTTCAGCTGAGGCTGTTTGTAACAGTACATCGCCAAGCGCTTCCAGTGATGCAGCAATGGCCCGCAGGAAAACGGCGCGTTCCGCTGCGGTGGTTTTCTTATAAACGTTAAATGCTTTTGCAGCGAGTAATACTGCTGCATCCGTTTCTCCGCCAGTAGCTTCGCGGAATTCCTGCGGCAGCCATTCCTGCTGTGCAGGTGCCCAGGCACGGAAAGTCTTACTGCCTTCTCCGCTCATGCGGTTGCCGATCATCTGTAATCCGATATCTTGCATCTTTACTGTTTTTATCATTCATCAATTCACTTCCAGCTCATCCTTCGGCTGCAGCTTAGGGAAAGGTGCATGCGGTTCGCGTTGGTACCAGAACACTACGGAGCTGATGTCTGACTGCTGCGGCAGGTATCGTCCGCCACTGCGCCATCCAAGGTCCTGTATGGTAATTTTCAATTCCTTATCGAAACGCACGGGGTCCATGATATGCCAGCGGTACAGGCCGAAGCGCTGCTGGGCTTTGTATAATCCGTCGGGCCGTATCACCTGGTGCAATCCCACATAGGGCGTGGAGAACTCCTGGTATTTGCCTTTGGTGTCGAAGTTGTAGGAGCCGCAGAAGTAATCTTCCGTACCGGTGCCGCAGATGGTGGGGAATTTGTTATCGCCGTCCATGAAGAACTTGATCTCTCCTTCGCCCCACCAGCCATTGTTATTCACGCCCCAGGCCATGTAGGTGCCTACATAATGCCCTTTCCCTTTAATACCATCTATCAATGTAAACTCAGCGCCTTTAACGGGGTTATTTCGGCGGAACTGTGCATGGAAGTAGGCAGCATCATCCGGTACCTGTGTAAGCGTGTAATCGATCTGGTAGTACAGCGTCATCCTTTCCGTGTTGATGTTTTCCATGGTGATCTTACACTTCTTCCGGAAGGGCATGGGCCAGTAGCAGTTGAAGGCGCTGCCGGGGTTAACGTTCACCGCGAGGGAATTGAGCTGCGCATATTCTCCCCATCCCATACCGAAGAAGTCGCCCACGGGCACTTCTACGCTGGGAGTGGTTTCATCGTCCCAGTAAAAGCGGAGGATGGAGTAGCGCCAGTTACCGGTAGGCGTCATCCAGATGTGCTGAATGGCTCCGGAGCTGTTGATCTCCGCGAGGGTAAAGGTTTGTCCGGGTTCGATGTGGATGTACGGGTTCACTTTCCATCCCTGCCCGAGATCGCGTGCGGCATTTTTGGCATTGCCCTGGTCGAGGGTGGCCATACCGCCTTTGCCGGGTTCTCCGGTGAAGTTTTCAGGGGAAATGGAACGTGTTTTGGCGTCAGACAGGCGGTGGAGGTTGCCCATGCTCATGTCCAGCCCGTTGAAAGGCTGCTGTGCCATGGTAGTGATGGCCAGGCAGGCGCATAGTGCGAGAAGGAGCGGTGTTTTCATAATGTGTATCGTTTGAGTGGTTTTATGCTTTATCGTTTAAGCAGTCCGGCAGCAACTATGTCTCAATCACGTGGTATATGCAAAAAAAATTATGGGTATTTATTGTGCAGCGCTCGACCGGCGGATGACGAGTTCCGTATCGATGCATACTTCTTCCGCAGGCCTTTCGCCATCACGGATATGCTCCAGCAGCACACGTACTGCGGCTTTCCCCATTTCGAGGATGGGCTGGCGGATGAAAGTGACGGGGGCATGGAAGAGGTCGAACGCTTCGCTTTCGTCGAAGCTCACCACTGCCAGTTGCTCCGGTACTTTAATACCCAGCTCAATGATGTAGCGCAGCCCTTCAATGGCAAGACTGTTCGTGGCAAAGAACAATGCATCTGCTGGTTTCTTAGCACCCATCAGCTGGTCGATGGCTGTGCGGATGTCTTCCTTAATATGTGAATACCGCGCCAGTTTAAGCAGTCCTGCAGTGGTAAGGCCATTATCCGTCAGTGCTTCGCTAAATCCCCTGCGGCGCTCCGCAATGTGGTGCATGTTCGTTTTATAAGCGATCATGCCAATGCGTTTACGGCCGGAGCGGATGAGGTGGGATACCGCATCATGCGAGGCGGCATAATTATCAATACTGATACTGCTGGTGGCAATATCAGGGAAAAAGCGGTCTATGAGTACAAAGGGCACGTTGCGGTCCTGCAGTTGCCGGATCTGTGCTTCTGAGCCTTCCGTAGGGATCACGATCAACCCGTCTACCTGCCGGTTCAGTAATACATTAATAAGGTCGCCGGACTTATCCATGTTCTCGTCGGAGCTGCCCACGATCACGGTGTAGTTATTTTTCTTGGCTTCGTCTTCTATGGTACGTGCCACATGTCCGAAGAAAGGGTTGGAGATATCGGCTACGATCAACCCGATGGTGTCTGACCGGCCGCTCTTCAGGCTGCGGGCAATATGGTTGGGCTGGTAATTGAGCTTCCGGGCTATTTTCCGGATCTTCTTTGCCATTTCCTGACCCACCCGCGCTTTCTCTTCCTTGTTGGTAAGTACGTAAGAGACGAGTGCCACGGATACCCCGGCCTCCTGCGCAATGTCCTTCAGGGAAACTTTCTTCTTCATGCTTTAAATATATGCTTAAACGATTAAGTAAGCAAGTTTTGCTGTAAATTTTCTTTTTTGGCTACATTTGTCTTTCATTATAAAGACACATGAGCTCATTAGGCTGGAAATTAGTCAGAAGTTTCAATAAGGAATTTGAAGTGGAAGGGGAAATGGTAACGGTGCGTTTTGTAACCATGAATTGTGTGCACAAGCAATTGTACCAGATTTACGTTCCCCATGAAGGGAAAACGGCACGCTTCCATATACAGGAAAATGCAGCCGGTGAGTTCAAAATTGTTGGCAGGAATACCTGTCCGCCACAATATGTGCCCCTCGAATCAGCCTTCGCCGAAGCCATCCTCGAATCTCCCGTGGGGTGATATGCATCATCCGTCATTTTACCGAATCATTCCTCCAGCGACCGGCAGTAATCCCGTGGGGTCATTAATTTGATCTCCCTGAAGAAGCGGTTGAAGTTCGACAGACTGTTGAACCCGCATTCATATGCCAGTGCAGCAATAGGATGATCGCCTTCTGCCAGCAGCTTACAGGCATGCCCTATCCGAACTTCGTTCACGAATTGTACAAATGTTTTCTGCGTACGGCTTTTGAAGTACCGGCAAAAAGCCTGCTTGTTCATGTTCACCAGTTTCGCCACATCATCCAGCTGCATTTCGTTTTTAAAATGACTGAACACGTATTTGAATACGGTATCGATCCGGTCATTGTCTTTCGCCTGATAGGTATTCACATATCCATGGCTGGCCAGCAGTGTATATTCCCGGGTACGGGTCAGTGTATCGAGGATGCGCATGAAGGAGATGAGCTGGGCAAAGGGCTGCTGGTCCGTCATCTCCAGTAAAATGTTCTTCAGGGTTTTCTTCGCCTGCCCGGAAAACTTCATGCCCCGTTGCGATTTCTTCAGCAATAGTTCCGTTTGTCTTTCCAAACCAAACTGCGCCATAGACGCCAGCAGTTTATCGGGATCTATAAAAAGCGCTACCGATCTGGCATGTGCGGAATTATCACGGTCAAAATACTTACGGTCGTTATGCCAAACATGCGGAATATCAGGCCCTAGGAGAATCAGCTCATCGCTGTTGAAGTTCTCTACATTATCTCCAATAATACGCCTGCCTTCGCTTTCCACCACATACACCAACTGGCACTCTTTATGAAAATGGAACTCCGTTGAGAAGTAAGGAAGGTCTATCACCCTCACGGCAAATATGCCCATTTGCGACTCTTCCTGTATTTTGGCGAAAACCGGTTTCATGTTAGCGTATTTTGGATGCAATGAATAGATTAATGCTAATATAGGACTAATATTTAACTGTGGTAGTTAATACTAACGTTTTATTGATAGTTTATTTTATCATGACAAAAGAAACTTGCTAATATACGCTATGAACTTATCAACTACCCGGTAGGTTTCCCCGTTGTGGATCAGTAGTTTTGTTCTGATCCCGATGCCGCCACCGGATTTAGCCGGGGAAAGCTTTAACTTATAGCCAGATAGAATTTTGAAAGCATGAAAGATATGTTGAAAGATAAAGTGATCCTGCTCACCGGTGGAGCCGACGGTATCGGTTGGGAATGCGCCAAAGCTTATGCGGTGGCAGGTGCCAAAGTATGCATCGCTGACCTGCAGGATCCGGGCGATGCTAAAATGCTGCAACTCTCCGGCGGCGGTCATTCTTTCCGGCAGTGCAACGTTACATCCGATGCGGAGGTAAGTGCCCTGTTTACCGGTATCAGTACGCAATACGGCCGGCTGGATGCCATCCATAACAACGCCGGCCTTGCCAGGCCCGCCAAAGCACTGCACGATACGGAGGACGATGAATGGGAAGCCCTCATGCGGGTGAACCTCAAAAGCATCTACCTCACTACCCGCCACGGCATCGGTATGCTCCGCGCTTCCAAAGGCTGCATTTTACACACCAGCTCACTCGTGGGTAGCATCGGGCAGGATAATCATGCCGCCTATGTAGCCACCAAGGGTGCGGTGAACGCCTTAACAAAAGCCATGGCACTCGATTATGCGCCCGATGGCATCCGGGTAAATGCGGTAGCGCCTGCTGCCATCCGCACGCCGATGCTCGAAGCCTGGAGCCGCGAACAGCCTAATCCCGAAGCCATGCAGAAGTACCTGGACCGTCTGCAACCACTGGGTGCCATGCCTGCCGGCGATGTGATCGCCGATGCATGCGTCTTCCTCCTCAGTAATGCCGCACGGTTCATGACCGGTTGCATCCTTCCGGTAACAGGAGGCGCAGAGCTGGGGTACAGGACACTGATCTGATATTTTTTTCCTTTCATGATAAAAAACATCGACATCAGCGATGCCCGGTTCGACCTGAAAAATGGTGCCGGCAGCGACGCTGTTCACAAAGATCCGCAATACGCTTATGCCGTTACGCATCTGCGCGACGAGCAGGGTATCTCCGGAACCGGACTGGCATTCACACTCGGTGAAGGCAACGACCTCGTTTGCCGCGCTGCTAAATTCTATGCAGAAACCCTCCGCGGCCAGGATATTGAAACTGTTATGCATGGCTTCGGGGATACATTCCGGAAACTGTCTAACGAACAGCAGTTCCGGTGGCTGGGCCCCCACAAGGGTGTGGTTCACTTAGGACTGGCAGCGGTTACCAATGCCTGCTACGACCTCTGGGCCAAAAAGTGCGGTGTGCCGCTGTGGAAACTGCTGATCAGTTTATCCCCGGAAGCCATCGTTAACACGCTCGACCTTTCTTACCTCGAAGATGTGCTTACCCGCGAAGAAGCCATTGCCATGCTCACAGAAGCGGCTGAAACCGCTGCCAGCCGTATGGCTGTGCTGGAACAGGGGTATCCCGGCTACGATACTTCCGTGGGCTGGTTCAATTACGATGATGAAAAGGTGCGTGACAATTGTAAGCGCGCACTTGAGCAGGGATTTGGTGCCATGAAGCTGAAAGTAGGCTCTGCCGACCCTCAACGTGATATCCGCCGCGCCAACATCGTCCGCGATACAGTGGGCGACAATGTAAAGGTGATGCTCGACGCCAATCAGCAATGGAACCTCCCGCAGGCCATATCCATCTGCAACGAATTAAAGGCGATGCATCCGTATTGGGTGGAAGAGCCTACCCACCCCGATGATGTGTTTGCCCACGTAACACTCGCCAAAGCAATAGCACCTGTTAAACTGGCACTGGGCGAGCATGTTCCCAACAGGATCATTTTTAAGAACTACCTCCAGTCTGGCTGTGCCGGCTTTATGCAGGTGGATGCCGTGCGGGTAGGAGGGGTGAGTGAGTTCATCACCATCAGCCTGCTCTGTAAAAAGTTTGGCGTGCCGGTAGTACCGCACGTGGGCGATATGGGGCAGCTGCATCAGCATCTCGTTTTATTCAACCACATCGCCATGGGCCATGAGGCCCTCTTCCTCGAACATATCCCGCACCTGAAAGAACATTTCCTGCATCCGGTGAAGATCGAAAACGGCGTGTATGTTACCCCGCAGGAACCAGGCAGCAGCTGCGACTTAAAAAACCACGTATGATCAGTACCGCCGATATCATCATCACCATCAGTTACATCCTGCTTATCGTAGGCATCGGACTATGGACAGGCATGCGCAAAAAAAGCGCTGCCGGGGAAGGCTCCGGAGAATACTTTCTGGCGGGTAAAACGCTGCGCTGGCCTATGATCGGCCTCGCCCTTTTTGCCACCAACATCTCCTGTCTGCACCTGGTAAGCCTCGCGCAAAGTGGTTTCGATTCGGGATTGCTGAACGGCAACTTCGAATGGATGGCTGCTTTCACGCTGATATTACTGGCACTTTTCTTCGTGCCGTTCTATATCAAATCAGGCGTACCCACTTTGCCCGATTTCCTCGAAAGGCGATATAACCGTGCCTGCCGCGACTGGCTGGCTTTTGTATCCATCATTTCTGCCATCATCATTCACATCGCGTTTTCTTTCCTCGCCGGTGGCATTGTGCTGGAAACACTGTTCGGGATAGACATGTACGTCAGCATCATCGTGATTGCCGCGCTTACGGGGCTGTATACGATCGTTGGCGGTCTCCGTGCGGTAGTAGTGACAGAATCCATCCAGAGCATCGTGCTGCTGGTGGGAGCGGTGATTATTACCGTAGCTGCCTGGAACAAAATGGGCGGTTGGGAACCCATGGAAGCCGTACTCGCTAATAAAGGATCGCTCGATAAACTGAGCATGATGCGCCCCGTGGGCGATGCTTCCGGCATGTCGTGGATCGCCGTATTCCTCGGTTATCCCATTCTGGGTATCTGGTACTGGTGTGCCGATCAAACCATCGTGCAGCGGGTACTGGGCGCCAAAGATGAGAACCATGCCCGTGTGGGTGCCCTTTTCTGCGGGTTCATTAAAATATTACCGGTCTTCATTTTTGTAATGCCGGGCCTCTTTGCCTGGGCGCTCTACCAATCGGGTGCGCTCGACCTCAGCTCCCTGCGCGAAACGGGTACCGATACTGTGAACAGTAAAGGGATCTATACACTCATGATTACACAGCTGCTGCCTTCGGGGTTGATTGGTGTGCTGGTTGCCGCGCTGCTGTCAGGGCTGATGAGCCAGATCGCGGGTGCCCTCAACTCCATCGCCACACTGGCCAGCTTCGATCTGTACAAACGCTTCAGGCCTGATACGAGCGATGCCAAGCTGGTGAAAGTAGGCCGCTGGTCGTCGGGGATTGCGTTGCTGCTGTCTATCACCCTGCTGCCTTTACTAAACCGCTACCAGAGCCTGTTCGAGGGTATCAATGATGTGATCGCGCACATCGCTCCGCCTATTACCTGTGTGTTTTTACTGGGTATATTCTGGTCGGGGGCTTCTGCAAAATCTGCTCAGTATACACTATGGCTGGGTTCATTGCTGGGAGCCGTGGTGTATGCGGTCAACAAATTATGGCCGGCCAATCCGCTGGGCAGTATCCCTTTCATGATGATGGCTTTCTACCTCTTCCTCGCCTGCGTGGCCATGCAGGTCTTCTTCTCCTTCCGCTACCGCGTAGTGCATACGGAGCAAAGCTCGGCACTATACTGGCGCTCGTGGCGTGAGCCGCTCCAAAGCAAAGGATGGAACGGGATCGGGAATTATAAATTCTTATCCGGACTGTTACTGTTCATTATGGCTGCGCTGTACTGGATTTTCAGATAATTTTATTAAACGTTATGATATGAAGAAACTATGTATGTTCCTGCTGGTGCTTTGCTGCCACAGTGCTTTATTTGCCCAGGTGCCGGTTAAGACCAGTCCTGCCGTTTTGAAAGAATTCATGGATAAGCGCTTCGGCATGTTCATCCACTGGGGACCGGTGAGCCTCCGGGGTACGGAAATTGGCTGGTCGCGCAGCAATCAGGTGCCTGCCGTTGAATATGATCAGCTGTTCCGCGAATTCAACCCGGTTTTGTTTAATGCAGACGAATGGGTGAAGATCGCAAAAGACGCGGGGATGAAATATATCACCATCACCGCCCGTCACCACGACGGCTTCTGCCTCTGGCCTTCGGCTTTCACTGAATACGATATCGCTTCCACGCCTTACAAAAAGGACATCGTGGGCGCACTGGCAGCAGCCTGTAAGAAGCAGGGGCTTAAATTCTGCATATACTATTCCGTGTTAGACTGGTATCATTCCGATTATCCTATCCATAACCCCAACGATCCCACGATCGATCCTAAATCGGATATGAGTAAGTATGTTGCGTATATGAAGAACCAGCTGAAAGAGCTGATCACCAAATACGATCCTTACCTGCTGTGGTTCGACGGGCAGTGGGAAAAGCCCTGGACCGACGAAATGGGCCGTGACCTCTACGCTTACCTCAAGGAGCTGAACCCTAAAGTGATCACCAATAACCGGTTGGGAAAAGAGTTTGCCGCGATGGAAAACAAGCAGATTGATGTTTCGAAAATGATTGGCGACTATGATACGCCGGAACAGGTAGTGGGTAAGATGAACATGGAAATGCCATGGGAAAGCTGCTTTACTATCTGTAAGCAATGGGCATGGAAGGCGAATGATGAGATGAAGTCGCTCCAGACCCTGCTCGACATCCTCTCCCGGAGTGTAGGCGGTAACGGTAACCTGTTGCTGAACGTGGGTCCGATGGCAGATGGCCGTATCGAAGCCCGTCAGGCAACCCGCCTCCGTGAAATGGGTGCGTGGTTGCAGAAGAATGGTGCTGCCGTTTATGGCACCATGGGCGGCCCCTGGGCGCATAATGAAAACTTTGCCGCCACACACAAAGGCGATAAAATATACCTGCACATCATGAAGCCCGGTAATGGTACTTTGAAACTGAAAGCCCTTCCCGGACGTGTAGTGCGCAAGGCAAATGTATTAGGCGGTGCTGCTGTGAAAACAGAAACCGTTAATGGCGAACTGGTTATCCAGCTGCCGGCACAGCCTGCAGGAACGCTTGTGTATATTATCGAGCTTACCCTCGATGGCAACGTGGAACAATTGCCCGTTCTCTGATCCTTAAACCACGTATATGAATAAACTATTAGTGCTTTTACTGACTGCAGCCTTTGCAGCAGCCGGATGCGGGGAGAAAAAGGTGGAACGGTTTGGCATGGTAACCGGCATTCATCCTGATAAGATTGCTTATTACAAGCAGCTGCATGCCAATGTTTGGCCGGAGGTGGTGAAAACCATCGGGGCATGCAATATTCGCAATTACTCCATTTATATGAAGGAAGTAGATGGAAAGAGTTTGCTGTTCAGTTACTTTGAATATACGGGCGATGATTTTGCCGCAGATATGAAGAAGATGGCTGCCGATTCTGCCACCCAACGCTGGTGGAGAGAAACGGCACCCACGCAGATTCCTTTACCCGATGCGGCTGCTGCCGGTGAAACCTGGTCGAAGCTCGAAGAAGTAATGCATCTGCCCTAAACAGTCAACCAAACGAAAAAGTGAAACCTATGTATAATTTGTGTAAACGCTGGACTGCCGCCCTGGTGCTCCTGTTTACTACGCTTGGCGCTACGGCGCAGCAATTACCCGGCACAAAACCCAGTGCCGCCCAGCAGGCCATGATCAAACGCGGGTATGGCATGTTCATCCACTTCGGTGTGAACACCTTCGCGGATGTGGAATGGTCCGATGGCTCTATCCCGGTAGATAAATACAATCCAACCAGCCTCGATCCGGAACAATGGGTACGCACTGCCAAAGAAGCCGGTTTCAGGTATGTACTGCTCATCACCAAACACCACGATGGCTTCTGCCTCTGGGATAGCAAATACACCGCATACGACGTGGCTTCCTCGCCTGTAAAAACAGATGTGGTGAAAGCAGTAGCTGAAGCATGTAAGAAGTACGGCCTGCAGTTCGCGATCTACTATTCCCTGTGGGACCGGCATGCGCCGTCTTACAAAGACAAGAACCCGCAGGTATACATCGATTACATGAAGCAGCAGCTCACCGAGCTGTTCACCAGCTACGGTCCCATCTGTGAGCTGTGGCTCGATGGTGGCTGGGATCGTAAGCCGGAGGATTGGGGTATTGACCAGGTGTATGCACTCGTGAAGAAGTACAGCCCTGCATGCGCCGTGAGTGTGAACCACACCATCGTGAATGAAGAAGGGAAACGTAGCTATACGCGCCCTTCGGTGATGACGGAAGACAACAAATATTTCTTCCAGTATTTCCCATCCGATTTCCGGCTCTGGGATCCTGCCATCATTACGCGCTTCGACAAAAAGCAATATCTCCATCAGGGCAAATCCTATTATATGCCCTTTGAGGCTACCATATGTATCAGCGACCGCTGGAACTGGTTCCAGAAATCGGTGCAGCTGCCGGTAAGGAGTCTGGATGAAATGGAGGAACTGTTCTACTGGAGCACGCATAATGATAACTGCCTCGTCATGAACATCCCGCCCGATCAAACGGGCCGCATCCGGGAATATGAAGCACTGGCCGCTATTGAACTGGGCAAACGCCTGGGCCTCGCGCCCAACAAGCCGCTTCCTAAGAATGGTAAATTCATTTCCGAACGCCGTCCGGCTACCGCCAGCAGCGTATATCCTTCCGATAAGAAAGGTGAATACGATGGTAGTAAAGTAACGGATGGTAACCTGGAAAGCCGCTGGGCTTCGGCAGACACGCTGGCTTCGCTGGAGATCTCACTCAACGCAGCAGAAGCATTCAATAAGATCAGCATTTTTGAGTTTAAAGATGTGAAAAGCATGCCCGACGGTTTCTCACAGGTGCGGCTTCCGCGTATACAGGAGTATGCAGTAGATATCATGCAGCAGGGGCAGTGGGTAACCATCTACCTTGGTAATGAGCCGATGGGCGATTGTAAGGTGATACGGTTGCCGAAGAGCTACCGCACCAGCGCACTGCGCTTCCGGGTGCTGAAGGCTTCCAATCTGCCTTCGATTTATGAGATATCCGTTATTGATACGAATAGACGATAATACTTTCGAGAAGAACGTTCCCAAAGCAGGCATCCCGAGTTTTCGGGATGCATTTGTTCGTATTTTACGGGTTGCACTTTTTTTACCTAATTTATTATTGTATGAAAAAAGCTTTGCTACTACTTTTATTGGCCGCCACCGGTGCCCAGGCACAGCCTAAACCGGAACACAACCTAAAACATGTGGCACTCCCTGCCCGATGGGATGAAGCCATGCCTTTGGGGAATGGTATGATCGGCGCCCTCATATGGCAGAAAGCCGGGAAGCTGCGCTTCTCGCTCGACAGGGTAGACCTCTGGGACGATCGTCCCATGCCGAAGATCGATCAGCTGAAGTTCTCCTACGTGATAGAACAGGTAAAGAAAAAGGATTACAGGCCCGTGCAGGAACTGGGTGATGTGCCCTACGAAGCAAACGCCGCGCCTACCAAAATACCCGGTGCTGCCATAGAACTGGATATGACCGGCTGGGGCGATGCAGTGTCAGGCGAACTGGATATCAGTACCGGCCTGCACGAAGCGCGCTTTGCATCAGGCGCCATCTTCCGGACCTACGTACATGCTAAACATGAGTTTGGCGTGTTTACGCTGGAAGGTGCACCTTTCAAACCGGAACTGATCGCACCTACGTACATGTCAGAAAAGAAAGCCGGTGATGCCAATAGTGTGGAAGGGCATAGCCTTTCCCGGCTGGGTTATCAGCAGGGAACCGTAACGAAGGAAGGGAACACCATCCGGTATCACCAGCCCACTTACGAAGGGCATTATTATGAAGTACTGGTGGAATGGAAAGAAGCAAATGGTAAAACCACCGGCAGCTGGACCATCTCCAACGATAAGAAAGCAGTGTTGCCCGCAGCAGCATTAAACAATAAGCAATCCTGGGATAGCCATGCGGCATGGTGGAAGCATTACTGGGACCGCTCTTCCGTAACCCTTCCGGAGCCATTGCTGGAAAAAGAATACTACCTCGATATGTATAAGTTCGGCAGCGTGGCCCGTGCGCATACGCCGCCGATTTCCCTGCAGGCGGTATGGACGGCCGACAATGGCAACCTCCCTCCCTGGAAAGGCGATTTCCACCACGATCTCAATACGCAGCTTAGTTACTGGCCCGGCTACACAGCCAACCATACTGATCTCACGGAAGGCTTTACCAACTGGCTCTGGAACACGAAGGCAGAGAATCAGCGCTACACAAAGCATTACTTTGGAGTGGAAGGACTCAATGTACCCGGTGTGAACACCATCTCCGGAAAGCCCATGGGTGGCTGGATCCAGTATTCCATGAGTCCCACCATTGCAGCCTGGCTTGCCCAGCATTTTTACTGGCAGTGGAAGTTCAGCGGCGATGAGAAGTTCCTGCGCGAACGTTGCAAGCCCTGGTTCGATGAAGTGGCTTTGTTTCTCAAGAACATCCGTGTCAAAGATCCTGTAACAGGTAAGTTTAAATTACCGCTCAGTTCTTCACCGGAGTATCACGACAACAGCATCAAAGCCTGGTTCCAGGATTATACCAATTACGACCTGGCACTGGTACGCTTCTTCTTTACCGCTTACGCGGAAATTGCCGCAGCTGCGGGTGATAAGAATGTTCCCTCAGCGCAGGTTGCATTACAGGATTACCCAACGCTCTACGGTGACAGTACCGGGCTGCACATTGCTCCGGGCCAGCAACTGGAAAGTTCTCACCGCCATCACAGCCAGCTGATGGGTATCTATCCGCTGAAAGTATTATCGTACCAGCGGGAGGCCGACCGTCAGCTGATCGATCGTTCGCTGGCATGGATGAGCAAAAATGGAACACGTGCCTGGGTGGGATATTCCTTTGCATGGGCGGCATCGCTTTATGCCCAAACCGGTAATGGCGACAGTACCGTCAGCTACCTCCGGAAGTTTGCATCCAACTTCGTTTCCACCAACAGTTTTCACCTGAACGGTGATCAGAAAGGCGGGCAATACAGCGGGTTTACCTATCGCCCGTTTACCCTTGAAGGTAATTTTGCCTATGCACAGGGGGTGCATGAAATGTTGATGCAAACGCACGATAATGTGATTCACCTTTTCCCGGCTTTGCCAACAGACTGGAAGAATGCCGGGTTCAAAAAACTCCGCAGCGAAGCCGGTTGCCTCATAAGTGCAGAAATCACTGAAGGCAGCTTGAAGCAGGTAACGGTGTATGCGGAAAGAGCACAAACCGTGAAGCTGAAAAGGAATGTGGCTGGTTCGCAATTACAGGCCCGTAAAGGGGTTGTTGAGGGCGATTTGATATCCTTGCGCCTGAAGAAGGGAGAAATGGTGATTTTGACGGCAGAATAAAGCAAAAAAGACCAATCAGGGGGCTGTCTCAACACGGGACGGCCCTTTTTTTATGCCGTATACTACCAGTAGCGCCTTGGTGGAGTGTGTTTGTCGCATTTGGCCCCTCGCTGTTAAAATCACATCGGAATCAGTGATGTGTCCTCCATGCGACTACCATCCAACCTTCAACAATCCTCCATCCATCCTCCATCCATGTCCAGCAAAAGTAAGGGTTTGATGGAGGTTGGATGGAGGATGGATGGAGGATTACTTGATAATGAATGGCTTATAAAAAACTCAAAAATGCATTGAAAATGGCGGTTCTGATAGTAAATTAACGCTGTTTATATGCTGTTTATGGTTGAATGATATATTCATGCACCCCCATTCCCGGCAGTTGAATATCAGCATTTGCTGTCAATAATTTTCCTGATTGCTGGTGCACAATGCCCGAAGCCTTCAGGGAACCCCAGATGAAACGCGTGCTTTGTGCAGTTTTCTCTGGATTAAACAGGCGCACCATCAGGCGGCCGTCTTCCTGCGGCGTAATGGAAGTGGCAACAATGGCAGTATTGCTCAGGCTGAAAAGGCTTCCCTTAACAGTTACGCCTGCCTTCAGCGGAAAACTGAGGAAAGGTTGCGTGAACAGCGCTGCGGCTTTTTCCATCTCTGCGCCGTTTGTGACACCATGCGGACGAAGGGCATAGCGGTAGCTGCTCACGCCCTGCTGGTCTGCCTTGTAATTGGTATGCCAGTAGTTGTTCATCACATAAGCAAACCAGGTGGAGGTGGGCTTGCCTTCTTTGCGCCATTCCTTGTGGCTGCCGTTAATGGTCTGCCGTTCGTCGATCATTGCACCCGGTTCTACCATAGGCGTTTCCAGCAGCATCCATTGCAGGCCGCGGTCAGCATCCGATACATCGAGCCAGCGGCGGCCATAGAGGAAGTCCATATTGGAACCGGGGAGCTGGTCTTTAAGATAGCGCGTAGTACCATAACCCGCATCCAGCGTCGTTTCGCCGGAAGCGATGCCGAAGGGGAAGCCGAAGTGTACCGCTTCTTTACTGCGCACGGGCTTTTTGTCGATGATGTTTTCTATCACTGCTTCCTTCGCACCGGCATACAACACAATGCGCTTTTCGAGCGAGTTGGCACCAGGTGCTTCGCCTTTCAGGGATATCACCGTCACAACCGGACCTTCTTCCACCACAGTTGCCTGTAAAGAAAGGGCAGATTGTGCGGCCGCAGGGTCTTGCCCGGGCACATACCAGAAACTGTTCAGTCCCTGTTCGCGGAAAGTGCCGGCCATATTATGCCCGTCTGGTCCGGAAAGCCCGGTGATACTGCCGTTCTGCGCATCCCATGCAAGAGATATATTTCCATTGGAAAGCGATTGCGCACCGCGTTTGAATGGAGATTTGGATGTAACGGCTTCATCAGAAACAGTGTATACTGCAGATCCAAACGAGGGTACGTTTTCCGCGATGAACACGTATTTGCCGGATTGCAGTTTTTGAAGCGGGTATTTCTTTCCTTTCGCATCCTTCACTGATTTGCCTGCCATCGCCACTTCCACCGGACCGGAAGCCTGCCACGAATGTGTATTAACTACCACGATCCGTTTAGAGGATGCATCGGTAATGGGAGCGAGGAGCGATGCTTTCAGCGCGTTGGTCTGCTGGTCGCCCTCCTGCATATATAGTTTCTTGATGCGCCATTGCTCGGTCACGAACGAAACATCGGGCTGGGAGATGCTGTTATGCGCCCCCCAGGTATGCTCGTGGAACATGAGGATGTTGGTCCATGCTTCGTAAAACGATTGCGGCTGGTAACGGGCGGGGGCAAGGATGGCATAGGCATTGGCAATCTGCTGCAGGCGCAGGCTGTTCACACGGTTCTTTCCCTCTTCCTGCGCAGTGGAACCTGCACCGTCTTCCCAATAGGGCGTAATATCCCCGGTAACAACGGGTAGCTCTTTACCGTACAGCTTTTCGAAGTCTGCGAAAAGGCGGTCGGGTGTGTTTAGTATGAGTTTGGGAGATGTATACTTTTCATTCCATTCCTTTACGAAGCGGCTGATGGCCGTATCAATCGGACCATTATCCGCCACCACATTATAACGCCATTGCACCATGGAATATGGATAATTTTTATCCGCCAGTTCCTGCACATAATCCGCGATCTTCTTAGGTCCGCGTTCGAAAACTGCGCCGGGAGCAGTGCCATGCCAGGAGGAATAGCCTTTGCCGCCAGTCCAGAACAGGATTTTTTCTTCGCCTGACGGGCTTGTCCAGTATACGGGCTTATCGCCCCAGGTGCGTACAAAATGGCCTACACGGTCGCCGAGGTAGGGGTGGTTCTCTCCAAGGTAATTAGGGCCGCTGGAGAAGTATTTAACGCCCCCTTTTGCCAGGGCTGTCACCGTCGTCCAGGTATAGCCCGGTACATCGGAGATCATGGCGCTGGGGATGTTGAAACCGTATTCCTTTTTCAGCTGCGCGGCATAATCCGTATAATGGAACATTTCTTCCGGAAGGCTCAGGCCGGTGAGGATATTGGCGTAAAGGGCAGACAGGCAGATGCTCCCGTCTTTCACCGCCTGCACGAATGCAGCTTTGCGGTCAGGACCTGCCTGCTTCAGCCAGTGTTCCACTGCCCACAGTGATTCGATGTTCCATTTGAAACGCGCCGCTTCGGGGTAATCCTTCGTGGAGGCGATCATAAGGAGTGCATCATCGATGTTCTTGAGATGTATCTTCAATACATCGGGCTGCAGGTGAGAATAGCCGATGTCGGTATGGGAATGATGGATAAGATGCAGCTCGCGTTGTACGATGGGCTTTAACTGCACATACGTATCCGATACAGGTTTCCGGCCGTCGAGGACCTGCACCCGCACACTGTCCGGATTCGTTACCGGCGATACCGGAATATCGAAAGTGGTAAGCCCGTCCATCGCCACAAAGGAATGTGTTGCATTACCCACTATCACGTGAAATACACGGGGCATGCCGAAGTGCAGTGCGGTAAGTGCCAGTGGCTGTTTGCCGTTTTTCAGCAGGAATGGCTGCGGGTAAATATCTACCTTCTCCTCAAAAGTGAATTTGAACGTCATGTACCAGTCGTTGCTCTGCTGTGCCTGTCCCACTACTTTGAGGGTAACCGGTTTGCCCGGTGTAACTTTCGAAACCGGTAGGCGGAGGAAGGCGAGGCCATGCGCATCATTGGCACCGTCGCGTTTGGTTTGGGTAAACACAATACGGCTGCTGTCTGGCCCGGCATACGACCAGTTGGGTTCCATATTGCCGGGTTTAGTCGTGAAGGTGAGTATCTTTTTGCCATCGGCATACAGATCAAAATTGCGGTTACCGCTGTTGGTGGCAGAAGAGTGCCCCGCTACCCAGCTGAAGTAGACGTATGGCCCTTTTACCTTTGCAGGTACAGGCGCCGTTTCCCAGGTTATTTCTTTCTGTCCGTCTGTAGCACGGGTGAGCAGTGCTACATTGGCGTAATCAGGGAAAGCGGAAAAGTACCGGATGTTCTCCCCCGAAACCTCTTTCGCATATCCGCTGATCCAGTTAATTTTTCCGAAATACGGAACCGTCTTCTGCGCCATCCCCTGCATGGAATAAACCATCAGGGCGGCGAACATCAATTTCCTCATTGTCAGTAGTTTAATGACTCACAGGAAGGATTTCCCCGGAAGAAAGCTCTTCCAGCGTTTTACCCTTCGTTTCAAACAAATATTTTTTTGCGTAGAAGAATGAGATCAGGCAGCAGGCGGAGAAAATAAAGAAGGTGGATGCCACCCCGATACCGTCTCGCAGCATGGGGAACAGCAGGTTCACCACCCAGTCAGACACCCACATGGTAAGGATGCACATAGACAGGGCTGTTCCTCTCACATGCGTCGGGAAGATCTCCGTGGCGATAACGAACTTCAACGGACCGAGTGAGAACGCGAAAAAGAACAGGAAAAGCATGATGCAAAGCAGCATGGTCCACCCGGTAACACCTGCCATGAAACAGGCACCCGTAGCCGCCAGTGCGATTGCGGAGCAGAGGGAGCCAACAATGTATAAAGGCCTGCGGCCCAGGCTGTCTACTTTCCAGATAGCTACAAAAGTGAACAGCATATTGGCAAGTCCCAGCATTACCTGGTACAGCAACGCGTCTCCCGCTTCTATACCTGCGTTCTTCAAAATGGTAGGGCCGTAGAATATAACAGCGTTGATGCCGCTGAACTGTGAAAGCGCCGTGAGTACAGCCGCCATGATCAGCAGGTTGCGCAGCGGTGCGCGCATCAGTTCCCCGAATCCACCCGTTGCTTTTTTAGAGATGGATGCAATGGCATTCATTTCACGCTTCGCTTCGTCCGCGCCACTGATATTGGTGAGGATGGCAAGAGCTTCGTCATTCCTTCCGTATTGCGCCAGCCAGCGCGGGCTTTCGGGAACAATCGTCAACAGTAAAAAGAATGCACCAGCAGGCACTGCACCTACGAGGAACATCCCCCGCCATACTTCCGCTGCAAACAGCCATCCCCATATACCTTCGTGGCTGGCAACGGCTGCATGCCGCTGGATGAACAGGTTGCTGATGTAAGCGCACAGGATGCCGATGGTAATGGCCAGCTGATAAAAGGTAACGAGCCTGCCGCGCTGATGCGCCGGGGCCAGTTCTGAAATGTACAGCGGCGATATGTTGGAGGCAACACCCACCCCCATTCCCGCCAGTATGCGGAAGAGGATCAATACGGTGTATGACTCAGACCATGCAAAGCCCGCAGCGCTTACAAGAAACAGAACCGCAGCAATGAAGAGTACTTTCTTGCGGCCGATACGGTCGGCCAGGTTGCCGGAAAACAGTACGCCGATAATGCAGCCCAGCAATGCGCAGGATACAAACCAGCCTTCCTGCGAGGCCGACAAACCGAACTGGGATTTCACGGGGTCGATGATGCCGCTTACAACGGCCATATCGAACCCAAAGAGGAAGCCTCCCAGCGCAGCGATGAGTGTAACGGTAATGGTAAAAAACTGTTGACGGTTGTTCATAACGTTTTATCTATTATTAATCAGCAATGATCTTCTTTTACGTAAGCTACCACAAGAAACGCTTTTCCTTTCCCTTCGTACCGGCATTCGTAAGCACCGGCTTCCGCAGGTACCACAAAGGTTTCCGCATAATGGAAGCGCTGCTCCCTGCTGTTGGCCGCTACGGAAAGCGCATCGCCTTCCACAAGCATACAGATGTGGCATTGCCCGTTGGTAGGGATGGTTACGCTGCCGGTGAACTCATACCGGTCTACCGTATAAAAATGCTCCGCATGGGTAGGCAGCTGTACTTTCCGGCCGCCCGTCCAGGTATCTGTGATTTGCGGATGTGAGATCAGTTCCTTTTGCACAACCGGCCCTTTGCGGTCGAAGTTCAGGTTGGCAAAAGCATGATCGAGGTGGATGGGGCGCGGTGCTCCGTTGAGGCCGAGCCGCAGCCAGTCGTACATCTTGAAGGTGAAGATATACGGTGTGCTGCTGATTTCCAGTACAAGATTGTTTTTCCCCGAAGCGTGAACGGTGCCGTTGGGGATTAAATACAGTCCGTGTTTTTCAGCGGTGAACCTTTGTACGTATTGCTCCACCTGCAGGGGGATGTTTTTTTCCTGCGCATCGTCCAGCGCGGTGCGGAAGGACTGAGGGTCTATGTTTTCCTGGAAGCCGAGGTATACATCTGCATCCGCTTCACAGTCGAGGATGTAATAAGTTTCATCCTGCGTGAAATCTTCCCCGAAATGCTTTTTGGTATATGCAGGGCGGGGGTGGCACTGGATGGAAAGGTTGCCGCCGTCGTAAGTATCGAGGAAATCGAACCGGATGGGGAAGGCATGACCGAAGCGCTGTGCAGCTTTACCCAGCAGCTGGTGGTTGTTGCGGTACAAAAGGAAGTCGAAGGATACTTCGAGCAGCAGTCCGTTCCCTTCCAGTACAATCCCGTTCTCGGGAGTGATCAGCTCGAACGACCAGGCGTAGTTCACTTCATCAGGGTTGAGGCCCTGCAGGTGCTTTTTCATCCAGTCGCCGCCCCATACACCGGCTTCGAACCATGGGCGTGCACGGAAAGGCGTGGTAAGCATGCCGTCCAGCGATTGGCGGAAGGCATCGCCACGCATGAAGGTGATGATATCGGGCCGCTGCGCATCCGCGATGATATCGATGCGGGGCAGGAGGGAAGCCTTGTACTGGTTGAGTACCGGCCAGTCCACAAAATAAAAACGTTTATAAGAAGCGGTATGCGAACCGAGGTTGGTAATACTCCCCGCACGCATCCGGTATTGAATTTCGTTTTTAGGTACATCGGCATACACCAGCTTACCGGGGAAGGCAGCAAGGGCCGCACCGCTGCCATAGGCAATATGGATGCCGGGAGCCTTGCCGGGCTGCAGCATGGCGAGTTTGGCAGGGTCGAAGAAGTCTGCCAGTTCCCCGGTGTACCGCGTCCCGAATACGGGATCGTTTCCGCCAAGTGCGTATGTAACTTTTTCATTAATCACCGCATCTTCATACATACAGGCACTGGCATCGTACCAGTGTACCGGGATGTTGCGTTCCCGTAAAGCCTGATGCAGGGCGGTTCTGAAAGGTTCCCACAGCATACCGCCGAACCCGTCGATCACCACGGTGGTTTCTCCGGCAATCTGTGCCGCCAGTGCTTTGAAGCCTTCGTGAACGGATTGTCCGGTTTGGTAAGAAGGGAAGATATTGTACCCTTCCGGGGTGTTGACCATTACGGGCAGCAGCGGTTGGGTAGTGGTGCGTGCAGGTGTTGTGACCTGCTCACTATTCAGACTGGCTGCACCGGCGAGGATGCAGGCTTCTGTATCGTTGCAATAGCGGATATCGATGGAAAGGCCTGCCAGTTGCTGCAGGAGGGCTGGTTCGAAGAAGGCGTATGCTTTGGAGATATTCCCCCCGATCACCAGTTCTTCACAGCCGAAGGCTTCCAGCCATGGGCGGAGGAAATTGCCGAGGTTCTGGCCGAAGTTGCTGAATACGGCCTTTGCGGCGGTGGTATGCTGTGCAGTCATTTCACGCACACTGGTGGCTTCCTGTCCTGTAGCGGCGGTGAAAGCACGGAGCAGCCAGCGGGTGGAGAAGTAATCGTCTGCGAAGGCAGTACCGTATGGTTGGTCGAAGAAAGCTCCCGAAGCCGGGATGCCTTTGCCGGATGCAGCCAGTGTACGGTTTACGAGGAACGCCGAACCGAAGCCGGTACCCAGCGTAAGCAATACGGTTTTATCTCCTTTGAGCTGCATCAGTTGCTGTGCGCCATAAGCGAAACAATGCGCGTCGTTGGCGAAGTGCAGGGGAAGGCCGCCCGTTTCCGGGAAGTCCTGCAAGGCCTGTTTAACATGCAGGCCAAAGAGATTACCGAATTTCCCTACCGAGGCAGGGATGGCGCAAACGCCTTTATCGTAGTTAAACGGACCGGGAAACGCGATCCCGATATCAGTACATCCGGGTTCAAAAACATCCCCGATACAGGAAGCAATAGTTCCTAATATTTCATCTGCCGTGCCGTGGGAATCCAGCGGGAGGCGGGCCGTACGCACGGAAGCGTACAGCTGCCCTTCATTGAAAATACTCGCGGAAACATGGCTCCCGCCCACATCTACCCCAATTCGTCTTTTCGTCTGCATGTAAATTTTATATAATTCTTGTTGTCGATTCAGTAAATAGTCCCAATACAGTGGTCATAACATAGGTAAAAGGCAATAATACCATGGTTGTTGGCCTATAGTATTATTGTTCATATGTACAAACATATTAAGAAATGCCCGTTCGTCCAACATTTTTTTATGGCCGGGGGCATGTTTTACTTCAGACGGATGTTTTTGGCGAGGGATTTAGCGGTTTCGAAGAGGGCTTTGTCGGAAGGGGCAATGTAGCAGGTATAGAGTATGGCTGTTTTTTTACTGGTAAATCGAGCGGTTTTGTACTTTCATGTTTATGAAAATGGTATTCTTCTCCGCCAAACCTTATGACAGGCAGTTCTTCCAAAAGGCCAATGAACAATACGGCTTTCAACTGGAGTTCCTCGAAACCCACCTCGGCCCGCACATCGTGAACGCGGTAGAAGACGGTACGCCAGTGGTTTGCACCTTCGTAAACGATAAGCTGACCGATGAAGTGATCGGCATCCTCGCAGCCAAAGGCGTAAAGGTACTGGCCCTCCGCTGTGCCGGTTTCAACAACGTAAACCTCGATGCCGCACGTAAACACGGCATCCGGGTATGCCGCGTACCCGCCTATTCGCCCGAAGCAGTGGCAGAACACGCTGTAGCCATGCTACTCACACTGAACCGAAAAACACATAAAGCCTATAACCGCGTTCGGGAGCAAAACTTCTCCCTGAATGGCTTACTGGGCTTCAACCTCTTCGGCCGCACGGTAGGGGTGTTGGGCACCGGCAAGATCGGTAAGGCATTTTGTCATATCATGAAGGGCTTCGGCTGCAGGGTGATCGCCTTCGATCCATATCCCGATGCATCACTGATTACTACGGGTGTGGAATATCTACCGTTCGAAGAAGTACTGGCCGCTGCTGATATCATTTCCCTGCATTGCCCGCTCAATGCAGACAGCAAATACCTCATCAACCGCGATTCCCTGCAACTGATGAAAAAAGGCGTCACCATCATCAATACCAGCCGCGGCGGACTCCTCCATACTACCGACGTGATCGACTGCCTGAAAAGCGGACAGATCGCCTACCTCGGTATTGATGTTTACGAACAGGAAGAAAAGCTTTTCTTTAAAGACCTGTCTGCCAGCATCATTGAAGACGATACCATCCAGCGCCTCATGAGCTTCCCTAATGTACTCGTTACCGGCCATCAGGCTTTCTTCACTGAAGAGGCCCTGCAACAGATATCGGAGATCACCCTGCGCAGTGTGGATCAGCTCTGTAACAACAAACCGGTGCATCCGGAAGTAGTGCTGGTATAACGATATCACCTTAAAAAGGAAATGGCCAAACCAGGTACAATACCCGGTCTGGCCATTTTTAGTAAATGCAGGGTTTCCGTTTATACTACTTATTGTATTTGAGAGATACGTGAACCAGTCTGCTCACTGCCGAAGCGGATATAGACCCGCCGGTAGGGTTGGTGCTGGTGCCCGCAGTCTTGTTGGTAGCGCGCACGCGGATGTAAAGTGTATTCAATCCGCTGGCCGCCTGCGGGAACTGGAAGTTCACCACTTTATGACCTGGTAACTGTGTAAGCAGGGTATTGCTCCAGTTGGCTACATCCTGGAAAGTGAAGGTGCCTGCACTGCTCCATGTAGCGGCAGCATCGTTAGCGGCCGACCATTCCACCGTAAAGTTGCGCGGCCCGCCAATATCGGAGTTGCCTTCCAGCTGCAGGGAAACGGGTGTACTGATGCCTGCGGTAGATACTTCAATCATCCAGTATTCTCCCCGGTTGCCCGCGGTGTTCCACCAGTTCTTGCAGAGCCAGCCGCCGTTCCCCACAGCGCCTTTGTTAGTGGCAGCTTCCTGTAACAGGGCGTTGTAATCCGTACTGGGGCCGATGCCGTTTGCGGTATAGTCTATGCCGGTTTTGGTGCTCTGGTAAATGCGTCCGTTACCGGTCTCAGGTGTGAGGGGGTTGAGGCTGGCAGTAGGAGTGGCGGCATATTCGGTTCTGTATTTGCTCCATTCTACCAGTACATTAGAGAAGCCGCTTTCCCTTGCATCCTGCAGGGCAATATCCTCCCGTTTGAGGTGGCGGATGGCGTATTTACCAATGTTGCCACCGTAGCGCTCCATGGTTTCGCTGACCAGTATACCGGCAATGGTACCGGAACCCTGGGGCACATGTTCCCCGTCACGACGGTAAGGCACATCATTGTTCGTGAGCATATACATACCGTTCCCGTTGATGTCGCGGATGTGGGTAGGGTAGCAGTCCATCCGGGCAATATACCCTTCGTTGATATTCGAGAAAGAGCCGGAGGGTACCGATATCTCCACATCGCGGAGCTTCACATACGTATACAGGTCATCGTCTGTAAGGTCACGCATGTATTTCTCACGGGGAAGCAGTGTTGTGGAACGGCTTTCCTTTTCTATCACCATGGGGGCATCGATATCGGAGAGGATGGCGCGGCCGGGGTTGTTCAGCTTAGCAAGCGTGGCGCCTTTCAGCCATATTTTCACATGGTCGTTAAAGCTGAAGATATTATCCCCTGCGGTTTTCATTTTCAGATACAACCCCGTAGTGCCATCCATGCTTTGCACGTACACGGCCACGGCATTACCCGTTTTGTCAATTACATGCTTATTGGTTGACAGGTTGAGGTTCTGCCCGATATTGGGATGCCCCTTGTCGCTGATCACGATGCCTTCGATATAGATGTTTTCATCGATGGCCCCAGCTGCCAGCATTTGTTTTACATACGCAAAATCCTTCAGCACGGCTCCATCGAAGCTGATACCCGGGTGTTGGCGGATGCGAACGGAGTCGCGGGTGGTGGTACCCAGCGCATCGAGGTAGCTGAGGGTGAGTACGCCCATGCGCGGTGCTGCGGCGCGACTGGTATCCGCTTTAACCGTCAGGTACCCGTTGGTGATGGTGACATTGCTGAGCCAGTTGGCCTGTGCGGGATCATCGTACCGGTAACTGATGGTCATTTTATCCGAGGGGATATTGGTTGTGATCACGGTTTTGAGGATGCCACCGTTGGCAATGCTTTGCAGGGTGGTATCTGCTATAGCGATCTGGGGAGTGATGCCACGCTGCTGCAGGGATATGGTGTCGGTTTTATTACCGGCGCGCACGAGCAGCTTTACGGCACGGGGGAGGTTACCTTCGTTACTGAGTACTTCCGCGCGCAAACTGCCTTTGCCGTCGCCGGAAGCAGTTTGCAGTTTCATCCAGCTGGCTTCTTCTACCGGTTCTGCCGTCCATTTACCGTCTGCATACACAATAATCTGCGTAGTATCTGCCGTAGCAGCGAGGCGTACGATGCGGGTGTCTATAGCCAGCTCGGTGCTGAATAAATAATCTTCCTTCTTGCGGCAGGAGGCGAAGAGCAGGGCTATTGCGCCACCGGCCAGTATGTATCTGAAATATTGCGTCATGCCGGTTATGGTTTGAGTTCGGTGATGATGGGCCGGTGATCGGAATGCACGGCCGTGAATGGATCATAGATAAATGCGCAGCGGAGGATCTTCTTTTTAAGATCGCTGCTAACGTAGATGTAATCGATACGGGAATCGGAAGTGATCACGCTTTTACCGGTGCGGGCTTTCTCTTTTTCATCATACAGTTTTCCTGCATCAATGAAACCTGCGGTGAGGATGCTTTGTTGTACCTGGTAATCGATCTCCGTTCCGTTCGCCAGATTATCCAGCACGGCGGGTCTTTTAGCCATGGCGGCTTTCTGTTTGTCTACATACCCGGATCTTTCAAGGCGCTCTTTGTCCAGCGGGGATACGGAGTTGAAATCGCCCATGATGAACCAGTTCTTCTTATCGGACTGCAATTCAATATTGGCGAGTATCTGTGCAATTTCCGCTCTTCTCTTTTTGTGTTTGTGCGGGTTGAGGTGCAGTACTACGATGTTGAATTTGCCGATCTTCGCCATGATAAATCCATGGGTCATGTTTTCATTGATCTTCTGAATGGCGGCGATGGGATAACGGGATGTAAGGCCGGTGGGATAGCCATTTTCCTTCACGATCACGGCGTAGGGGTGGCCATAGCTCAATGCCAGCTCTTCCAATGTTTTCTGTGTGAAGCCGTTGCATTCCTGCAGCGCTACCACATCCGGACGATGGGTTTTAACCCAATCTGTAAATACCTGCTTGCCACGGGTAGTGTCTTTCACCATCCCTTCGAGGATGTTATAGCTGAGTACTCTCAGTGTATCCTGCGCACCGGCGGTAAATGCGGTGAAGAGGAACAGGAGCGTGATACTGATATTTCTTTTCATGGTGTGTATTATTTATAGGCAGGATTGGTGAGTATGCCGTTGGAGCGCATCACTTCCTTGTCAGGGATCGGGTAGTATTCATGGTAAGGGCGTACGTTGTCTTTCACCACCTGGTATTCTTCCGCGATGGTTTCTGTAACAACGCGGTACCAGTCGCCCCAACGCACGAGGTCCCATTTACGGCCGTATTCACCCATCAGCTCACGGGCGCGTTCTTTCTTCACTTCTTCTAGGAACTCCGTTTTGCCGGGGTAGGCATCCATCCGGAAGTCTTCGCTGGCCCTGGTCTTCACTTCGTTGAGGCATTGCATGGCGAGGTCGGTATTGCCGGTTTCGTTGGCTGCTTCCGCGAGCATCAGCAGGGCATCTGCATAGCGGAATACTTTCTGATTATTACCATCCGCGATGTTGTTCATGCCCGGGCACCAGAATTTAGGTCCCATCCAGGGTTTGCCGGTGCCGTTGTTAGACATGGGGCGCTTAAACCAGGTGCCGTTGTAGGAATAACCGAGCACGATCTCCTTACGCGGATCTGCCAGATCGTACAGCGATATCATATATTCCGAAGGCGTAATGGAGTTGAACGGATTGGCAGCGCTGCCCAGTTCGGGTACATTCACACCGTCGTAGGTGCTGGTTCCGGAGGCTTTGGTGGGGGTGAAGAAGGCCGCCACGGTAGTGGTTTTCTTCAGGCCTGCGGCGCTCCAGGTGTATTGCACCTCGAAGATGGATTCGGCCGTGTTCTTATTCCGGAAGTAGGTATCGGTAAGGTTGTATTGAACGAGCTGGCCGTAGATCTTCCTGATTTCTTCCATAGCGGTAGCGCAGGTCGCATAATCTTTGTTCCAGAGGGCCAACTTGCCGATAAGCATATAGCCCATAGGGGCCGAGATGCGGTTGTCTTTTACTTCGGAGGTCCGCATCATGGGCAGGTGCGGGGTGTATTCCTTCAGTTCGTTGATGAGGGCAGCACGTGTTTCGGTGGCATTCATGCGGCCCAGTTTACCGATAGTCTCCAGTGCATCCAGACTGCTCACATCGGTCGTGTAATATGGCACATCACCGAAGGTGCTGGTAAGGATGTAATAGTATAATGCACGCAGTGCCACAGCCTCCGCTTTTAACGGCGGTTTCTTGTCTGCAGGGATGGTGGCTTTTTCAATGCCGCTGATGGTGGCGTTGCAGATCATTACTCCGCGGTAGCAGGCGGTCCAGATGTTATCGCCCATACCCGGGTTGGCAGGGGAGATCTCCAGCTTGGCATCGAGGTTTGAGGAATTGAGGAAGGCCAGATCGGTTGCTGCTTCGAGGGAGATGATGAGGTCTGCCGCGTATATATTCGTAAGGTCCATGTAGCAACCGTTCAATGCCGCAATACATTGACTCTCGGTTTTAAAGAAGCCTTCGCCGTTCACGAAGCTGTGTGGTTCTTCTTCGAGGAGTTTGCTGCAGCTGCCCAGTGTGAGGGAGCCGCCCAGCAGCAGAAGATATAGAATGCGGTGATAGTTCGTTTTCATGTCTGGTGTTTTTAGAATTTCAGTTCTGCACTAAAGGTGATCGTTCTGCTGGTAGGGTAGGCGCCGTTGTCCATCCTGCGGATGGTGGAGCCGCCGCTCTGGGTAGATACTTCCGGATCATATCCGTTGTACTGCTTCCAGAGGTAGAGGTTGTTACCGGTTAATGCGAGGTACAGCGATTGCAGGCGCTTACCCGTAATGCCGTTCAGGTTCACCGGGTAACCGATGGATACGTTTTTCAGGCGCAGGAAGGTAGCGTCGTGCAGGAAGCGGTCGTTCGGGATATCATCTTTCGAATCCGCACGCGGGAAGTCGGATGTGGGATTGCGCACAGGGTGCCATGCGTTCACCATATAGCGGAACTGGTTGCTCAGGTAAGTACCCGTGCCCATAAATAGTTCTGTAGGATTGTAGATCTTGCCACCCAGCGAATAGTTGAAGTAGAAGGAGAAATTGATCTTCTTATACCGGAATGTATTCTGGATGCCACCGTACACATGAGGGTCGGCATTGCCGAGGTAGATAAGGTCGTTGTTGTCCAGCACTCCGTCTTTATTCTGATCGATGTAGCGCTGGCGGCCCGGCTGGTAGAAGTTAACTGCGGAAGAGGCGTATTCTTTTGTCTCTTTGTTCTTCTCGATCTCTGCCGTATTCTTCCAAACACCTGCGTATTGCATACCCCATACTGCGTTCAGCGGACGGCCTTTTTCATACCCGTACATCATGTATTGGGCACCATACGGGTTGTCATACACAGATACTCTTTCATACCCGCCAATGTCTTCCACACGCTGGGTGTTATGCGCAGCGGTAAGAGAGGTAGACCAGGAGAAGTGCTTCCTCCGGATGTTTTCATGGCTTACCGTCAGCTCAATACCCCGGTTGGAGGTTTTGCCGATGTTAGCGAGGCGGGAGCCATAGCCCACATGCGTAGGCAGCTGTACGGTGAGCAGCAGATCGGAGGTGGTGCTTTGATATGCTTCCAGCACAATATCCAGCCGCTTGTTGAAGAACGACAGATCCAGACCGGCGTTGAAGGTGGTGGTTTTTTCCCACGACAGTCCTTCGTTGGCGATACGGCCGGGGTAGTAAGCCACGGGTTGTACGCCGCTGAAGAGATAACCGCCGGTGGTAGACGACAGGCGGGAGAGCGATTGGTAACGGCTGATGGCATCGTTACCCGAGGTGCCGCCGCTCAGGCGGAAGGAGAGTGTGCTCAGTTTGCTGAACTGCTCCATGAAAGGCTCGCTGCTGATGTTCCATTTGAAGGCTGCAGAGGGGAAGAAGGCCCACTTGTTATCTGCCGAGAAGTTAGAAGCCCCGTCGCGGCGCATGGTGGCGGTCAGGTAATACCTGCCCCGGTAGTTATAGTTCACACGGGCAAGGTGGCTCATGCGGCCCTGTGTTTCGAGGGAAGAACCGAGGCCCACGTTTTCTTTGGAAGGCAACGCACCCATGTCGTTGTTCTCAATATCGTCAATAAAGTATCCCTGGCCGCTCACGGTCATATTGTTGTATTTCCGCTTTTGTACGGTAAAGCCATACATGGCGTCAAAGATGTGGTGGCGGTTGAAGGTGTGTTTATAGGTGATGGTATTTTCATTCAGCAGGTTGTTTTCCGCATAGCTGCTTTTATATGCGGAGCCGCCGGAATTAGCGATCACGCGGGTGGGCATGGTGGAAGGCGTATACTGGTCGTTGGCTCTGCTGAGGTCGGAATACGAAATGGTAGACCGGATGAGCACATCCTTAATAGGCGTTACTTCGAGGTAAGCCATGGAGCTGAGGCTCTTCTCCAAACGGTTGTTCTTGCGCAGCAATACGTTGGCCAGCGGGGAATCGAACGGAGTGCCGCTGTACCATTGGGAGTTCCAGTCGTTGAAGCTGCCATCGGGCTTATAAGCTGCAATGGTAGGGGCGAGGAAGATGGTAGACCTGTACCACAGGGTTTGCGTACCCACGTCGGCATTATTCAGCGCACGGTCGAGGTTGGAGTAGTTGAAACGTACACCGGCTTTCACGTGTTTGCTGATGGTACGGTCCAGGTTCAGGCGTACCTGGTACCGCTTCATACCGCTGTTCCTGATAATACCCTGGTTGTTGTTATAGTTGGCAGAGAAGTAATACTGCGTGGCTTTATCACCGCCGGAGGCAGACAGGGTAAGGTTCTGGTAAGGTGCCCTGCGGGTGATCTCCTGCGTCCAGTTGGTGCCGGTGCCCAGCGCCAGCGGGTCGGGGTAGGGATATTCTTCCAGCGGTTTGGTTTGGTTGGCAGTACTGGAGAAGTAGTACCGGTCGTTTTGCAACTGGGCAAACTCGGTGGCGTTCATCAGGTCGAGGTAACGGGGCAGTTCGGAAAAACCGAGGTCGTTCCTCAACGTAAAGCTGGTTTTCCCTTTTTTATCGCCGCCCGATTTGGTGGTGATGATAATTACGCCGTTGCTGCCGCGGGAGCCGTAGATGGCGGTGGAAGACGCGTCTTTCAATACGCTGATGGTCTCGATGTCGGAAGGGTTCAGCTCGCTGAGTGAGGAAATTGCGTCCATCAGTCCGTCTACGATATAAAGCGGTTCGTTGCTGGCGGTGATGGATCGTGTGCCACGGATGCGCACGGTGGTGCCGGAACCCGGCTCGCCATCGGCAGAAACAAACTCTGCACCGGCAATACGCCCCTGCAACATCTGGTCTACCCGCGCTACCGGCACATCCGCCAGGTCCGACATCTTCACGGTGGATACAGCCCCGGTGAGGTCTTTCTTAGCCACACTGCCGTAGCCGATCACCACTACTTCGTTTACGCTTTTGTTGGCGGCTGCAAGTTTCACAACCAGCGGGAATTTGATATCCTTTACCGGCAGCATTTTCTTTTCAAACCCGAGGTAGGAGATCGTGATGATATCCTGTTTGTCTGCTTCGATAGTGAACTCGCCGTTTTCGTTGGTCTGTACACCTTTCGAGGTACCAGCAACGGATACGGTGGCACCGGGGAGGGCGTTACCTTCTTCATCGGTTACGCGGCCTTTTACCGGTGGGGCTTTCACCTGACGGTCCGTTTCGGGCGCAGGCTGCGGCGTACGGAGGCGTTCCTTGATGGTGATGGTTTTGTTGTTGATCTCATAATCGATAGGCTGGCCGGCCATAACTGTACTCAGGAAGGTTTCCAGTGGTACGTTGCGGGCGTCTACATTCACTGGCGTGGTTTTTTCCAGTAGTGACATATTGTAGAACACCACATAGCCTGTCTGCTTTTCGATCCGGGCAAAGATCTCTTTGATGGCGAGGCGTTTGCCCGTCATGGAAATGGTCTGGGCGGCAACCCTTGCCTGCACCTGAAGGGTGAGCACGGTTGCCAGCATAAAGATCAGCTTCATGACTGTCAGTTTTTTGAGTTGCATACCTGGTTTTCGGTTAAAGTGCGACATGTTCCGTCTTACAGATTTTAAAGGCATGGGATACCCGGCCTTAACGAAAGGTTAAGGCGCATGGACTTTACTTGCCGGTTTGGAATTTTATGGTGTGATGATCAGTTTCCTGCCTTCCTGCCTGCAATGCACATTGGATATGGCCAGTATCCGCGTGATCTGCTGCAGGGTAAGGCCGCGCTCCATTTTCCCGCCGAAGCGCAGGGGCGGTACGCCGTTTTCATATACTACATCGATATCGTACCAGCGTTCCAGCTGTTTCATGACTTCGCGGATATCGGCATTCTCAAAATTAAACATCCCATTGCGCCAGGCTATTACCTGGCTGGTATCGGCGGGTACGATTTTCATGGCAGATGCTTCACTGGTTAACTGCGCCTGCTCCCCGGGTTGTAGTACCTTTTGGTTCACTGCTACTTTACCCTGCAGGAGGGTGGTGGCTATGAGGGCATCGTTGCCGTAGGCGGATACATTGAAGCGTGTACCCAGTACCTGTACTTCTGTTTTGTCACCCACTTTCACGCGGAACGGTTTGCCGGCCATGGGGCGTATGTCGAAATAGGCTTCACCAGTCAGCTCTACTGTTCTCTCTGCTCCTTCGAAGCTGGTAGGGTAGCGGATGCTGCTGGCGGCGTTCAGCCACACGTCTGACCCATCGGGCAATGTAACACGGAACACACGGCCGCGCGGGGTGGATAGTGTGTTGAAAGTGGCTTCTCCGTGCTGCACATCGTCGTAGGCCAGCGTGCCCTTACCGAGCTTTACTGACGTGCCGCCCTGCCGGGCAATTACGCCGTGGCCCTGACTGTCCAGCGGAATGGTTTGTCCGTTCCCCAGTGTTAAGATGGCGCCGCTTGTTGCGGGGAGTATTTCACTTTGTATGTCCGCTACAGGCGTTGTGGCTGTATTGGCAGGCTGCACCTGCCGTATGGTAACAACGGCCAGTGCCAGTATTGCTGCTGCCGCAGTAATGGTGAGCGTGCGGTATAAAGTCCGGCGTTTGGCTTGCTGTGGCCGGGCCTGCAGGATGATGGAAAGGATCTCTTCCGCCCGCTCTTCGTCCACGGCTTTGTCTTCCGTGGTGGAATGTATTGCTTCGTCCAGCAGGCGCTGCAGGCTGGTATCGTGCTCCGGCGTAGCCAGTAGGGCGTACAGCTCCTGCTTTTCCTGCTGCGTGCAGGAACCGGACAGGAGTTTATGGAACAGCTCGTCTAGTCTGGACATTGGTGCTTGTTATGCGTTTCTAATAAAGGAGACAGTAAAAAAAAGGGAGCGGGTCAGCCGGCGGGAAAATATTTTTCATTCATAATATTCCCTTAACAATGGAAAGTGCGGCCCACGTGCCGAGGTGGGATACGCAGTATACGCGGATGAACTGCATGGCATCGGACAGGTGGCGTTTTACCGTTTCAGGGGAAAGGTTCAGCTCTACGGCGGCTTCTTCGCGCTTCAGCCCATGTTCTTTGATGAGGCGGTATACTTTCTTTTGCTGGGGAGGCAGCCTGTCTACCGCCTGTTGCAGTACCCGGCGGTATTCTTTTTCCTGGAGGATGGCGGCGGGGTTGTCGGAACAGGGGAACTGATAATCTTCCTGCTCAGTGAGCGGTGCGGCATGCATACGCATGGCGGTTTGCTTCAGGAGGTTGAAGAGATGGTTACGGGTAATAGTATATAGCCAGGCGGTGAAATGTTCCACCTGAGGAAGCTGTTCACGTTTCAGCCATACTTTCAGGAATACATCCAGCAGCACTTCTTCCGCCATTCCCTCCGATCCGGTCACTTTGAAAGCAATGGCAAATACCTTGTTCCGGAACTGATGAAATATTTCGCTGAAAGCTCTTTCATCACCTTCTGAAACGGCCTGCAACAAGCCTCGCCCGATATCTTCTTTCCGCTCAGACATCTCATGAATTTAGTTTGCAAATATACTTTTGCCGGTCGGAACCTTTCTGTCGTCCGCATCCATTGCCTCATGCCTCATTACCCGCCATCTGACCTCAAACCGGCTGGCAGCCTGATAACAACGTGGAAAATTGGTTGATGTGAACGGGCTGGATTTAACGATAAGTTAATCAGATTCAATAGATGGTCCAGCCAGTTCCGGGTAAAAAAGTACAAAATAATTATAACACTGTTACCGTTCCCTGTTGTTTCACTTCTGTTCCTGTGAGATCGGTGCCATTCAGGAACCATACGTATACGCCCTTAGCAACAGCCATACCGTTCTGCTTCCCGTCCCAACCGCTATCCATGTTGCTGGTGGTGAACACCAAACTTCCCCAGCGGTTGTAGACCGTTAAGTGGGTGAGCTTCGATAGCCCGAAGGCCTTTATGCGGAATACATCGTTCACCCCATCGCCATTTGGTGAAAATGCGGAGGGTAGATATACTTTTGTCTCGTTAATCACTTTAACCTTTGCAATGCCCGGGCTGCTCGTACAATCGCCTTGCCGGAGCACGACCATGAATTCAGTGTCGGCTGTTAACCCTAGAATATTGAAATCCCCGTTGGTACTACTGCCCACGGGACTATTCCCACTGATCCTGTACAGGTGGTAAATCCCGTTTCCCGGATTAGCCACTTTCAGTTGCGCAGACATTCCTTTGGCGATGGTAATGTCAGGGTATGCCGGTGCAGGGAGCGCCTGATTATTATTGTTTACCTGCAGCGGTGCGCTTTGCACTTTGCAGCCATTGGCATCAGTTGCTTCCATGATATATGTGCCTGCTTTGGCCTGCAGTATATCTTTTGCAGTGGATACTATGTTGCCGTTCAATTCCCATTTGTATGTGAAAGGAGCCGCACCTTCAGGAAGTATGCCTGTAATGGAACCGGTTTGTGAATTACACGCATCGTCCTGTATGCTCACCTGCCGTATATTCAGTACAGGCAATGCGGGTGTTTGAAGCTGGGCCCTTACCACTATTTGTTCGCATTGGTTTACATCTTTCATGTAAAGCGTATAGCTGCCCGCCGGTACATTGAGGAGATTTATATTGGAAGAGATTACATCCCCGGCTTCATTTACCCATCTGAAAGCTGCCGGAGTGGCACCGGTAATCTGTATATTGGTTATGGAACCATTTGAGAGGTTGCATACCGGGTGGCGGATAATCGTGCCATTAACGTTAACCGGCGGCGGTGTTGCCTGCGGTATGGTAAAATCCAGCTGCGCCCTGCAGCCCGCGCTGTTTTCCATCAAAAGGAAATACTTCCCGGCGGCAACGTTTGTTAGTGGAAGGTTGCGGCCAACTTCCGGCCCGTTAGCGTTTGTCCAGGTATAGGTTTCCGCATTGGGAGCAACGATTCCGCTGATGGCGCCTGTTGCTGCATTACATCCGGCTGGTGTAATTACAACGGCGGCAATGGCGGGTGTAATAGTTCCATGATCGCGCAGAAGAAAAGTATCGGATGCTGCAGAAGCACAATTACTTTCGTCTGAATAATGCAGTACATATTTACCGGCTTTAACACCGGTAAGGTTGAGCTGATTGCCGGCTAACTGCCCGTTAGCATCTTTCCAGGTATAACTGAATGTGCCGGTGCCACTGGCTGTAATGCCAGTGATGTTACCATTGGAAAGACCGCAACTGGCATCTGTTATCATGGTTCCTGAAATATCAATGGTGGGGCCATCCTGATTGGATATGATGAACGGACCTGCCGTAGCACTGCATCCGGCAATCGTATCCGTTAGCGTTAAGTAGTAAGATCCCGGGCCGATATTTGCCAGGTTATCACCCCGGCCGATTTCCTGGTTGGCAGCATTGGTCCATACTTTTCGCAGGTTCATACCGGTCATTACCACAAAGTATATCCCGCCGTTCTTTTGCCCGCAGGATGCATTGGTGATCATTTCCCAATCCCGGTATATCACCGGCGGGTACTCGTCTACATAAAAAGTACCAAAGGTAACTTTACACTCGGGCTTGTTGCATCCCGCTGTGTACACCACTAAATTATACTGGCCGGCGGGTACGTTTATCAACGCCGTATCGCTACTGATAAAGTTACCCGCTGCATCTTCCCAGTGGGGATTGTATCCTCTGTGTATAATGTACCCGGTAATAGAGCCTGTGCTTTTACCACATGCGGCAGGGATAACTTTAAAATTGACGGTTTCTGCTTTGGTGATGGAATATTCCGAGGTGGCGCCCATGGCATCGGTTGCTGTGAGTATAAAACCAGTTTCACCGGGCAGGAAGTTGTAGCGCCATTTTCCCGTGGCATCGGCAGTGATGGTTTTTAAGTAGGTACGCCCTTCGCAATCCCGGTTGGGATCGCATTTATGGACTTCGAAAAGTTCAAGTGTGGCGTTGGGTGTGGCATCGCCGCTCATGAAGGTGGCATCACAATGTGTTACATTTACAAACGGTGCTTTTCTGCCGGCTTCTGCATCGCCCCAGTTCAACTGCACATTCCCCCTGTAATTGCAGAACATCCTGTTCTTCGAAATGGTAACATTATAAGATTGCTGGACATATGCCCCATAGTGTGCCCCGGCTATGATATTCTGATCCGCATCACTCCCTCCGATCATGCCTTTCCCGGGAGAGTGGGAGATCATAATCCCATAAGATAATTCGGTGACAGGGGCAGTGCCGGTATTCTCCGTCCCGATCCTGTTGCGCACGATCACAAAATCACCATTCTGAGTGCTCATATAAATGCCGTGGTACTCCTTACCTACAATGTGGTTGTCCATGATCCTGATTTCAGCAGTGCAGGAAATAACATTGACTGAGCTCCAGAAGGTATTGGGGATAGCCCTGGTGCCGGTATAGTTGGTGCCGAACCGGTTATGGCTGATGGTGAGAGAGCTGGTAAGGTACTGGGCCCATAAGCAGGCGCCGGAGGCGTTCACAAGGTTGCCTTCTTGCGGAGAAGCCCCGCCGAACACCACGTCCCTGGCATTTTCGAACTGCGCGGAAGTTCCATTTGTAAGTACATCCGTCGTGGTCGTTTCCCCATCTTCTTCTATTCCCAGGAAGTTAGATTGTACATAAATCTTATCTGATAATCCGCCTTTCTGAAAAATGCCGTACTCAAATCCATTGATCAGGTTTCCCTTGCCCGGGGCACCTATAATGATGTTGGTCGAATTTTCCATTCTAATAGCATAGGCTTCATTGGAATATGATAATTCCCGTTTGATGGCCAGTCCGTATATTTCTATAAAGTTCTCATCTTTCAGCTGGAAAATATGAAAGATGTAAGGCCCCGCCCATGGAATGGCCTGTGTGATTATCACCCTTGCACCGCTGAGGCCAAGGGTGGGAGAGGGCTGGGTAGATCCGTCTATCACCAGGTTGCCGGAGAGGATGGGAAGCTCGGATTGTATAATGATCGTTCTGTCAGCCAGCGTAGTGCCCGGGAGATTAAAATGAATATAGTCTTTGACAGCAATGCCATTGGCAGCGGCAAGGGTAATGCACTCTCGTAAAGTACCAGGCCCGCTATCCGAATTAGAGGTAACTACAAATGTATCTGCCCGGGCAAACAGGCAGCATAACGTAAACAGGGTAGATAAAATGGTTTTAATTATGTATTTCATGACGGTATGAGGAACGACTGGCGGGAAACTTCCAATTACGGGTAAAAGTAATGATTTCCTGGAATCCTGAATTCTGCTCAGATAATTATACTGGAAAGGATGCCCGGGATGCTGACAGGTAATATGTAAAACGGCCGGTTATTATCCGGCCGTTGTTTCTAAATATGATCGAGCGCCTGCGCCACGTCGTAAATGATATCGTTGTAATGCTCAATGCCCACAGAGAGGCGAACGAGCTTTTCACTGATCCCGATCCGGTTTTTTTCCACATCCGGGATATCGGTATGCGTCATGGTAGCCGGGTGCTCCGCAAGGCTTTCTGTACCACCGAGGCTCACGGCCAGTTTGATCAGTTTCAGGTTATTGAGGAAAGTAAATGCTTCCTTTTCCCCGCCTTTCACATCAAAGCTTACCATGGCACCGCTGCCAAGGCATTGTTTCTTGTAAATGCCGTACTGTACGGCATCATTTTCTTCATCCAGTAAACCCGGGTAGTACACTTTCTCCACTTTAGGATGCGCCTGCAGGTACTCCGCTACCTTGATTGCATTGAGCTGTTGCTGTTCCATACGCACCTTCAGTGTTTCGAGACTGCGGAGCAGCAGCCAGCCAGTGTGCGGACTGCACATATTCCCCAAAAAGGTACGCAATACCTTGATCCGCTGAATGTCTGCCGCACTGCCCACTACGGCTCCGGCAATCACATCGCTGTGGCCGCCGATGTACTTGGTGGCGGAATAAAGTACAAGGTCTGCCCCATGATCCAGCGGATGCTGCCATAAGGGACCCATATAAGTATTATCGACAGACAATATCACCCTCCGCTCGGGTGTGGAGTATTTTGCTGCCAGTGCCGCGCACATTTCCATATCGATCAGAGCATTGGTAGGGTTGGCCGGTGTTTCGATGTATATCATACCAAGACTGCTACCGGCATTTTCCGCCATAAGGATGGCTTCAATTTCCTCCCGGCTGCAGGTGATGTCGAAAGAAATGGCTTTGATACCGAACTTTTTCAGCACATGGTTCATGAAGTGATGGGAGCCTCCATATACCGGTGTGCTGTACAATACTACATCGCCGGGAGAGAGGTATTCCATTAAAACGGTAGAGATGGCAGACATGCCGCTTTCGAATACTGCCGCCTTTTCCGCACGGTCCCACAGAGCAAGCCGGTCTTCCAGTATTTCAAGGTCCGGGTTGTTGATACGGCTGTAGATCAGTCCTTGTTGCTCGCCTTCGGCCATCTGCCGTTTGCCGTAGGCAATCTCGAAGAAGGATTTACCTTCTTCTGCGGTTTTAAATACAAACGTGGAAGTCTGGAAAATAGGGCATTTGATCGCTCCTTCGCTTAGTTCCGGTTTATATCCGAAACTCATCATCAGGCTTTCCGGTGCAAATTGATGGTTCATCTGGTGGTTTTGTCTGTAAATGTCCAGATTTTAGGAATGTTGTTTGGTGTAGTATGAAATATCAGAACATTACACTGTTTCATCCGCATTTGTCAAACGAAATATCTGTAACTTTCACCTTTCAGTACCGTAAACAGATAATTTATCTATGACACTGGACGATACAGATAAGAAGATACTGCGCATCCTGCAGCGGAATGCCAAACTGAGTCATAAGCAGATCGGGGATGCCGTGAATAAGTCTGCCACACCCGTATATGAACGCATCCGTAAAATGGAAGAAGCCGGTATTGTAAAAGGGTATGTAGCCCTTGTAGATCCACGGAAGGTAGGGAAGGCCCTGATCGTTTTTACCGCCGTCCATCTGGACCGGCATGAACACGATGCCATTAAAGACTTTGAGCGGGAGATAGGTAAAGCGGAGGAAGTAATGGAATGCTACCATATGACCGGTACGGACGATTACCTGCTCAAAGTGGCGGTGCGCGACATGGAAGAATACCAGCATTTTATTGTAGAGAAGCTCTCCCGCTTACAGAACATAGGAACGGTACGCAGCTCTTTCGTTATGACGGAGATCAAGCATGAAACCGCGGTGAATGTGTGAGAACGCACTTACCGGATACAAAAACGGCCTCTGAAAAGAGGCCATTTCTTTGGGGGTAATTGCATCAATTGTTAAAAACTCAAACGGTGTTGGTATTTGTTTTTACGGCGTATGTTATTTGAAATGTTTTGGTGTATGACAACGCTTTGCTCAGAAAACAGAATCGATATTCCCGATGGAAATCGAGAATCCCTTTGTCTCATCAATTATCCTTTTCAGTGTCAAATTTTCGCAGGACGTTAACCCCGCAGATTCGAGAAATTTGTGGTAATGCAGTAATAAACAGTTTAACCGGGAGTGGCTGACATAATAGCTCCCGAAAAGAAATAAATGGTTGGTTTTTGAAATTGCGACTATCTTTTTTAACGGTTGATCTCTCCTGTTAATGTAACCCCTTCTTGTTGGTGTAATATTTCCACACTAAATTGATGAATGTTTTTTAATTTTCGCGCTATTGACCAATAAACCGTAAAATTTCCGGTCACTGGACCGTTTTTAGCCATATTTTAGTGTTCCGGTAATTGCTCCTGCCATTACCGCCGAACTTCTTTCAGCGCACCATTTTTAACTTTTTGATTATGCCGGATATTGATCAGACAGACCTTGAGATATTGCGACTCCTGCAGCACAATGCAGAGCTTACCAACAAGGAAATTTCAGCTAAGCTGCATAAGTCCGTAGCTGCGGTTCACGAGCGCGTAAGGCGCCTGAAAGAGCAGGGCTACATCAAGCGTGTGGTTGCCATCCTCGACAGGAAAAAGATAGACCGCAGCCTCATCGCTTTCAGTCATGTTTTACTGAAAGACCATTCGGCCAATACGCTCAGCTCCTTCGAAAAAGAAGTGATCCAGTTCCCTGAAGTCATGGAATGTTTCCAAATGACGGGCACCTTCGATTTCATCCTTCGCATCGCTACGGCCGATATGGACGCTTATCACGTCTTCTACCGCAAGCTGGCCACCCTTCCCAATATCACCACCGTGCAGAGCTTCTTTGTACTTTCAGAAACGAAGAGCGATACGGCCTATCCGCTATAACTTAAAAAAGCAACGCCCGCTCGGTTGAGCAGGCGTTGCTGATTATTTCCGGATGGAGGGATATTATTTGTTGGCAAACACTTCGGCGAGTTTCTTATCCATGGCTTCATCATTTTCTCCGCCTCCGCCATACCGGCCAACGATAACACCGTCTGGACCAATAAGGATCTTAGTGGGGAGAGAGTGGATGCCGTAGTAGTCACTGATATCGTCAGGATTTGGCTCATTGTTCTGGCGCTTCTTCATATCCAGGCCGCGGAGCACATGCTTCCACATACCGATCCCGTCCTGTGCCACGGCTTTCTTCCAGTCTTCGGGCCTGCTGTCATCATCAGATATCCCGATGATCTCGAAGCCTTTCTCTTTGTATTTCGCATACACTTCCTTCAGATGGGGATTGCCTTTTCGGCAGGGACCGCACCAGCTTGCCCAGAAATCTACCAGCACATATTTCCCTTTGAAATCATTCAGGCTGAGCGGCTGGCCATTGATGTCGCTTTTGCTGAACACATGGGCCACACTGCCGGGAGAACCGCCGCGGAGGCTTTCCACTTCCTTTTTGATCTCCATGCCAAAGCTGCTCTGCTGCACGGCCGGAGCCATGTTTTTGTAAGCGGTTTCTGCTTCCTTCAACGTCATGCCGCCGATGCGGAAACGGAGCAGGTATGCACTGGCGTAGGAGGCGGGGTGTTTGGCGATGAAGTCCTTATCGATCGCGTCGATCTGTTCGTAATAAGGCTCCATTTTTTCCTTCACTTTGTCCAGCCGGGCTATTAACTCGGCCTGCGTGGCGCTGTCTTTCTTCGCCCTGCGTGCCGCAATGTATTCATTGTTGAGCTTGTTGTATTCGGCAGACAATGGGGCTAAATGCACGTTCACCGGCTTGCGGGACTCTTCGAGCAGTTCCATATCATCCTGCGGACGCGAGCCTTTCAGCTTCGCTTTGCGCAGCGCACCCTTTTTTAGGGTAACGGTCATCTTAGCAGGTTCGAGGAACAGACTTGCGTAATCAGCGTCGTAAGACATTTCTGAGGGCCTTTCCAGCATTAGGCTGCTCATAGCCGGTCCGTTGAGTAAACCTGAGAAGGTAAAGCGGCCGTTCTGCAGTTTGGTGCTGTCGGTCCGGCGTTCTTCGCCTTTACCACCGGGGTAGTTAAGGTACACGTATCCGGAAGGCTGTCCTTCCACCGTACCGCTGAGGGAAAACGATTGGGCCTGTGCGCTTGTGATGAGTAGGGAAGATGCGATCAGCATCGGAATGTGTTTCATGATGCGGGTTTTGTGTGGATGCATAATTAGTTCAACAGCTCTGCCAGTTTCTTATGCAGCGCTGCGCCACGGAGATCTTTCTCTACAATGATGCCCTCGGGGCTAACCAGAAAAGTAGAAGGGATGGCCTGAATGCCATATTCCTTCGCCACCACGTTACGGAACCCTTTCAGGTCCGACAGCTGGATCCATGGCATACCATCTTCCGCGATGGCTTTCTTCCATTTATCCCCATCATCATCTAACGACACTCCTACTACGGTGAAGTTCTTATCCTTGTATTGATTGAAGGCTTTCAGCACATTGGGGTTCTCTGCCCGGCAGGGTCCGCACCAGCTAGCCCAGAAATCGAGCAGTACGTATTTGCCTTTGAAATCAGACAGTTTCACATCTTTACCACTCACATCGGGTAAAGTGAAATCGATCATTGGCTCGCCTACTGCACTTTTCTTCAGAACGGCGATGCGTGCTCCGAGGCGGGTACCGGTACCGGTTTTTTGTGCAGCAGGGTCCAGCAGTTTGTACAGGCTGTCCAGTTTTTTGTATTCACCCATCACGGCCATATCTGCCAGCAGGGATACGCTTACCGGGCTTTTAGGATGATCGCCGATGTAACGCATGGTGATACCCCGGCGTTGCGTCCGCAGCTCACCGGCTTTGGCTTCTAATACCGCCATGGCGGAGTCGTTGTCTTTGATCTCATTGTAATTTTCATACAACTTCTCTTCCTGATCGGTGATGCTTTTCAGTGATTTGCGGAAAGCGATGTATTCATCCTGACTGGCAGAACCTGTAATACGAAGGTCGGTCAGTGAATCGGCGTGGCCGGCAAGGTGAATGTCTGCCTTTTCAAGGAACAGCTCCACATACCTGGTCGGGAACATGAGGTAAACCTTTTGCGGTTCGGTCACTTCGCCGGTCCAGGTGAATTTACCGTCCTTAACAGGCACGGTATCTGTTTTGGAGGAATCGCCGACAGGCAGGGAAAGATATACTACTGAGTCTTTCAGGCCGGTTATCTCAGCCGTGATGGTTGCCTGTGGCTTATTGGCCGGCCCGCAGGCGTATAAGGCGGCGGCCAGTAAGCAGGGAAGTGTACGTTTCATATGTTATCTGGATTGGTTTTAAATGGCTTAATTTTTAGGAAGTTCCAGTACCACCTTGGGGTCAGTAGGCTGGATGGTGAATGCGGTACCGTTAAAGTCGGCGGCAGTACGGGTCATGGCGAGACCGTTACGGAAATAATCGAAGCTGTTATGCCCTTCAAAGGCCAGTTCTATCCTTCTTTCCTTCAGTACCGCAGCTATAACATCCTGTGCGGCAAGATTGTCCACATCGGCAGCGGGCAGCCCGGCACGGGTGTGGATGACTTTCAGGTTTTCTTTAGCCTGCGCAGTATTGCCCAGTTTGGCATAAGCTTCGGCCTTGTTAAGATACAGCTCGGCCAGCCTGCAGTAAATATACGGTGCGCGGGTAAGCCATGCTTCCGACAGTACAATATATTTAGTGGTTTCCACGAAGTTGGAATTTGGGTTGAGCTTCAGGAAATTACTCCGCAGGTCGGCGGGCACCAGTAAGCTTTTAAACTCTGAAGAGGGGAGGAAGGTGGCGCCCACACCGTAAATAGGATCGAAGTGGTAGAACTCCCCGAGAGAACTGCCGCGGGTGCCGTTGTCATAAGCGAAAATGATTTCCTTGTTGATAGTACCGTTAGCACGGCCAAGGTCGCCAAACTCATCGTCGGCAAACATCTTCACATAGGCATCGCCCTGCAGCAGGGTGTACTTGCTGCCGGTATGACTGATCACACTGTCGGCATACTTGATGGCCAGTTCATTAGCGGCTGCATCCGGACTGGCAACGCTTCCTCCCTTATACAGGTTTACGCGGGAAAGCAAGGCCCATGCGGCGCCGGTGCTCACAAAGCCATTGTTCTTCGTAACAGGCGCTTTCATCAGCTGGGCGGCACTGTTAAGGTCGGTCAGGATGAGGTCGTATGCCTGCTGAACGGTTCCGCGGGCCGGTATGTCTTTGATATCGCTGCTGGTTTTGAGGATCAGGCCGGGGCTTTGGCCGGGAGTCTGATAATACGGTTTACCATATACGCGAACAAGACTGAAATATACCAGCGCCCGGAGGAAATGGTTTTCTCCTTTTGCATACAGGAAGCGGTTCTTCTCCGCCTGTGTGAGTGATGAGAAGGTGGTTTTCTCCATTTCTTCGATCCCTTCCAGCGTGGTGTTAACGCTTACGATGATCTGGTAGGCGTTGCGGTAGAAGTCGCTGCTGTTGCCCTGTGTGGGGCTTGAGCTGTTGCGGAAAAAGTAGGCGTCGGTTTCCTTTGCGGGAAGGCCCCAGGTTTGTAAGGTTACGTTGTTGCCGCGGCTCTCCGCGAAATCGTGCATGGGCACGTCGTAGTTGTTAAAGCCGCTGCCCTGCAGCAGGGTATAGTTGCCGACGGTGGTTTCTTCGATCCCTGCCAGTGAAGACAGTTCGCCTTCCTTATCGATCTTGGTAAGGGGCCGTACACTGTCGATCTGCTTGTTACAGGAGGCCGCCAGCAGGCCTGTGAGTATGAGGATGGTGATGTGTTTCATGTGTTGATTATTGATGCCCGAAATAATTAAAACCCAAGTTGCAGCCCGAATACATATCTGCGGGGGATACTGATCCCTGAACCGATGGAACCGCCAAAGTCCTGCGCCTGTCCTACAGACGGGCCTTCCGGATCGGCTGAGATAATGTCTTTGGAATACATGGTGTACAGGTTGTCTCCGCTTACATAGAAGTGAGCCTGTGAAAGGCGCAGCCTAGTCAATAATGACTGCGGAAGATCGTACCCAAAGCGCACGCTGCGCAGGCGGGCATGGCTGCCATCATGGATGTATTTGCTGGAACCTGAGTAGCTGGAATTTACATGTGTATAAAGCTCCGGTTCGGTTGCATCGGTCTGGCCTGGTGTAGTCCATTGCTTTTGATGACTGCGGAGCGCGATCTGGTTGTAATCCGTGAGGTTGGAACCCTGCATCTGTTCAGCAAGATCGTCATTGATTACATAGCCCAGGGCATAGGTGATCAGGATATCCAGTGAAAAGTTCTTATAAGAGAACGTGTTGGTGAGGCCGCCGTAGCATTTGGGCTGGAAGTTGCCGATATGCTGGAATTGCCGCGGGTCGACAGATGCGCCTACTTCCTCCATCGAATTCACATAGGTAACGCCGGTAATATTCCCTTTGTCGTCAAACACCCTTTTCTCGAAGCGGGGCTTGCCGGTTTGGGGATCTACGCCTGCATAGGGCACGGCTTTCAGGGAGTTGATATCATCTCCCGGGAATAGGTAGAAGCTGTTGGCGTTATAGAACCCCTGCCGCAGCGAGTCGTTCGCAACACTGATGATCTTGTTCTTGTTGAAACTGATGTTGAAGGAGGTGTTCCAACGGAAGTTCTTCCCGGTGATGTTATCGGAATTGATCAGCACTTCGATACCCTTGTTCTGTACGGTAGCCACGTTCTTCCATTGTGAAGGGAACCCTGCTACGGCATCGAGTGTCACTTTCTGGAGCAGATCTTCTGATCGGCGCTGATAATAATCCAGGCTGGCGGTGATCCTGTTGAACAGGCCAAGGTCAACACCTGCACTATAGGTTTTGGTGATCTCCCACTGGAGGTCGGGGTTGCCCAGCACTGAAACAGTGGCAGCAGTCTGATTCTGATAAGTGAATCGGGGATCGTAAAGGGTGCGGGTGAGGAAGTTATCGCCCAATTGTGAGCCGCTGGTGCCGTAGTTGGTACGCAGTTTAAGGTTGTTCAGCCAGGGAAGTTGCGCGGCAAACTGCTCGTTGCTCACCACCCAGGCACCGCCTACGGAGTAGAACGTGCCATAGCGTTTGTCTGTACCGAAGCTGCTGGATGCGTCTGTACGCAATGAGGCACTAAAGCTGAAACGGTCGTCGTAGGTATAGCCTGCTTCTCCGAAGGCGGAGAACACAGCGCGGTCTTCCTTACCACCTTCGATATTCCCGCTTTTGGTGGTGGGGATGCCATAAATGCTGTAATCGTACCGGCCACCTACCAGTCTTGCCAATGAAATAACAGGATACCCTGCCCGCACGTTGTTCACGTTCACGAGTATATTCTCCAATTTAGTACGGCCGTATTCTGTGGCAGCCAAAGCACGCAGGCTGTGCAGTCCGAACGTTTTACGGAAGTTCAGCTGGTTGGAGGTGAGGAAGGTGAAGATCTGGTTGGTATTGGTGCCAAGGAAACCTTTGGATGAGGTGGCAGTGCCGGAGCCGGCATAGCTGCGCGCGTCTATATAACGCTCATCTTTGGTATAGTTCAGGTTGGCGGAATTGGTGGAAGAGAAGCTTAGCCATTCGGTAAGCTTATAATCGGCCCGGATAGATCCGGCTAACCGCTGCGCCTTGGGATGAATGTAGTTGTATTGATTTTCGAAGATGGGATTCTCGGCAGTACGCATCCTGCCGTTCATTTTGTATTGCAGGGTGGGTTTAAGCGTTCCGTCTGCACTGTAAGGATTTACCCAGGGAGCCATGCTATACAGGAAAGTACCGGAGTTCATATTCTCCCTTTCACCGCTATCGAATATGCCGTTTACAGATATATTGGTGGTTAGGCGGGAGGAGAGTTTGTTTTCGAGATTGATACGGAATGTACCTCTTTTCAGGCCGTTGTTGATACCGGTGGATTGTTCGTCGTAATACGATCCGCCGATGTAGTACCTCGAGGCTTCGGTACCGCCTCTGGCGGATACGTTTACTTCTTTGGTGTTGCTGTTAAGGAAGGCGTAGCGCTCCCAGTTGTAGCCGTTCTGCAGATCGGCCTGTGAAGGTAACCGGTTGTCGAGATACGCCTGGAGAGTGGGGTATTGCGGGGAGAGGGATGCGTTGTTCACGCGGTAGTCTTCCGTAAAGTATCTTTTCTGGAGATCGAATAATTCATTGGCACTGAGGAAGCGGATGGAGCCGCGGTTGGGTTTATTAATACCATACTTCACCTCGGCACGGATCTGTGGTTTGCCGGCCTGGCCTTTCTTGGTATTCACCACGATAACGCCTGCTGCTGCGCGTGAGCCATAGATGGCGGTAGCGGCAGCATCTTTCAGGATGGTAAGGTTATCGATGTCCTGTGCGTTGATCAGTTCCTTGAGGTTCTGGTTGGGCATAATGACCCCGTCCAGCACCAGGAGGGGACCATAGTTCTGCGTGGGCATCACGAATTCATTGAACTGATCCACACCCACACCTACGATGCTGCTCTGGCCGCGAACGAAGATCTGGCCGCCTGCACTGGTTGGGTCGCCCGCACCCTGTTCGGAGATGTAAAGCCCGGTGGCGCGCCCTTTCAGAAGGGACACGGGGTCGGAGGTGGTGAGGCCTTTGCGCAGCTGGTCGCCGCTGATCTTTTGTACGGCGCCGGTAAGCTCACCGGTCTTTTTAGCGGAATAGCCGGTAATGATCAGTTCGTCCAGTTTGGAGGAGGCAACGGATAGTACTACCGTTACAGCGCGGATGGAGGAAGCTTTGATCTTCCGTGAATCGTAACCCACGAACGATACTTCGAGGGTCACTTCACCGTTTTCCGATTCCAGCTCAAATTCGCCATTGGCATTGGTAACGGTGGCTTTGGAAGTGCCGCTGATCTGAACGGTGGCACCAGGCATGGGCTTGTCTGTCCCGGCCTCGCGCACGGTGCCCCTGATCTTCTGCGGTGGCTGTGGCTGGGTGTTAACGGGTGTGGCTTTCCGCAGCACAATGGTTTTGCTGACGATGGTCCATACCAGCTGCCGGCCCCGCAGGCAGGCGTCGAGTGCATCTTCGAGGGATGCGTTTTTGATGGCAACGGTCACTTTGGTGCCGGAAGGGAGTGTGCCTTCCTCATACCAGACCTGGTAGCCGCTTTGCCGTTCAATTTCATCAAGCACGCGCTCGATAGGCGCGTTCTCACGCGAGATGGAGATCTTCTGCGCGGTAGCGGCGGCGCTGACGTGCATGGCACCCAGCAATACAAATAAAATGGACAGTTTCACGGTAAATAAACTTTTTGTGAACGGGCGTAGCCCGGATTTGGTTGATAGGCATAACCTGCCCTGCCCCTTTAGGCAAAAGGAAGTCGAGAACATAAAAATGATTGGTTAATGATTTAAAAAATGTTCCTGGAAATTGGTGTACGACTTAGATGATCCTGTTTGCGGTCTGATTTAAAAGTTAACGATGCTGTACGTTTCGATCTTTGGTTGAGCGCTTCATGTCTGAAAGCGGCCAGTTGGTTTATATAATGGTATCTGTTCTTATGGCAATACGATGATCTTTTTCCCTTCCTGCCGGAAATGCAGGTTGCTGGCGAGGAGTACGGAGAGGGTTTCGGAAAGACTATACTCCCGCGATACCTTACCGGTGAAGCGGCGGTGTGTTACCGGCCCTTCATACACGATCTCCACGTCGTACCAGCGCCCGATTTCCCGGAGGATCTCCGCGATGTCGGCATTGCGGAAAGCGAACACTCCTTCTTTCCAGGCAGTGATCTGGTCTGTATCCGGATCGCTGATGATCTGGAGGGAGTTGCCGGCTGTTACGGTGGCTACTTCTCCCGGGCGGAGGATGCTGTTGATCCTGTGGCCCGATACGATGCGCACGCTTCCCTGCAGTAGGGCTGTTTGTACACCAGGCTCGTCGTGGTACGCTTTTACGTTGAATTGTGTACCCAGTACCTCTACCCGTGTTCCGGCGGCTTGTACGGTGAATGGCTGTTGTACGTTGGCGGCTACTTCAAAGTAACCTTCGCCTTGCAGCTGCACGTTGCGTTGTGAGCCGGTGAATGCGGAAGGGAATTGCAGTTCGCTCGCGGCATTCAGCCATACTTTCGTTCCGTCTGGCAACACGAGCCGGTACTGAACGCCTTTGGGGACATTCAGTTTGTTGATCACCGGTTGTGCCCCGTCTTTACCGGCTTCATACACCAGCATCGATTCCTCTTTGCTCACCGTGGAGCCTCCCTGATGCAGGATAGCGCCATCTTCATGCTTACTCAGATCCACCACTGTTCCGTTACCGAGGGTAAGGGTAGCACGGTTAGCGGGAGCCGGGGCTGTAATGGTGGCAGTAGGGGAAGGTTGCTCCTTACCGGACTGCTTCCACAGATACGTGCCGGCTATCATGAGCATGGCCGCTGCAGCGGCAGCCCCGATCAGCCATTTCCGGCGGACGGAAATTATCACCACAGCCGGCTTTTCTGTGCCGCAAATCTGTTCCTGCAATTGCAGGAGGATACGTGCCCTGGTGCTTTCCAGCGTCGTTTCCTGTTCCGCGACTACGATTTCCGTATCGCCCTCATTCACATGATCATACCATTCGTGCAACGCGGCCGCTTCTTCAGCGGTGGCGGTGCCGTTCAGGTATTTATCGGCCAGAATCTTGACCTGTGCTGTATCCATTACGTGTATAGTTAAAACCAGAGCGGGGCCCTTTACATATATAGAGCATCGCCAAAAGCATTTGTACGCAAAAAGGAGAAAAATAATTTCCGGGGTTATTTCAGCAGGAAGAAAAGGAGCATCAGGGTCAGGTATTCGCGCCGTTTGCGCATCATCTGCATCACGTGGGTCACATACCCTTCGGCGGTGCGTACGGATACCCCCAGTTCGCTGGCAACTTCATCCAGCGGCCGGTCCAGCAGTTTATGCTGGAGAAAAACGATCCGGTGCTTAGCCGGCAGTTCGTTGGCGAACTTGTTTAATATCTCAAGAAGGTGTTTATTATCTATGTCAGATGCAGGAGAGGTATCTGCAGTTACTGCCTTCAGGGTGCCGGTTCTTTCCGTACTGCGCTCCTGGTTGGCAAAGTGGCGGTAAATGGCATACCGCACCATGGCAGATAAATAGAAAGGAAGAGATTGGATGCTGAGGGAGGCCCTTTTGTGCCAGAGCGTCAGAAAAACCTGCTGCACAATTTCTTCGGCATCCTGTGCCGACTGCAGACGTTTATGCGCCATAAAATAAAGCCGCTCCCAATATTGATTGTAGATCGCAGTAAAAGCAGTTTCGTCCCCTTCTTTTAATGATTTCAATAAAGCTATATCGTTGAATTCGCTCATGTGTATGTGAGGCAGCCTCTCACGTAAATTTACTAAAAAGGGCCGGAAAGAATAATTAGTTATTCACCATTTCACCCGTAGCGTCCCTCTAATGCATCTCTATTATATAAAGGTTCAATAAAATTGACCTTATATGTCCACCTTACAAACTGTCATCCCTTTTACCAATGCACCATCTTAAAAAGAGAGGTTTTGTTGTAAGAAGCTCATTATCATAATATACGGAACCCCAATCTAAACGGTATGCCTTTCCTCCGCAAGCCGTTGCCATGGGCCGCAGGCGCCCGTTCTACATTATAATCGCCTGCTACAAGTTATTCCTCATTACCTGCACAGATCCGCATCAAGTCCACATCAAGTCCACATCAAGTCCACCTTATGTCCGCACTTCCCTTCCATTTCAAGCGTATTTCACGCCAAGTTCCAGTCATGTTCCCTGCCATCCGGACCATATCTCCCTTAAAAATAAAGCCGCCTCCCGAAAAGGAGGCGGCTGCCTGTATGTATTAAATACAGCAACTATTATTTTGCTACCGATGCGGAAATATCGTTCAGTATTTTCTTGGCAGCATTCAGATCATCGTTCCAGCCATCGTGGCGCTTATTGTTATTAAGTTTCGCTATAGCGGCGTTCAGTTTGCCCAGTTGTGCCTTGTCCTGCTTCTGCTCCAGCAACTGCTTCAGAGCACGTACCTTTTCATAATCCTGGATACCTTCCAGCAGGCGCTCATAGCGGATGGAGCTGCGTGCCTGGGGGTATACGATGTAGGTGTCGCCGGCCGGCCAGGTACGGAAGCGGGAATCCACCAGCGGGTTTTCTACCCAGGAGTTGAATGCCCAGCGGAGCACGCCGTTATAACCGGCAGCCATGGCGTACCAGCCCATATAGGCCGATTCCGCTGGGTCGGAAAAGGTGAACTGGTTGGGGAAGTTGTTGCCGCAATACACGTAAAAGGTGGTATTAAGCCCACGGGCGGTACGGTCTGCCAGATCCTTCGAATCGATTGGGTGCTGCACAGCCGTGCTTACATCGCGGCTATTGGGGTACCGCTGGTATGTTTTCTGGTTATCGGCATAAGACACGCTCAGTGCAGGTGATGCTTTTTCGATCAGCGTAAAGGCCAGTCCCATTTCATCTTTGTTCCGCTCATCGAGGGCGATGTTCGTTTTCTCCAGCCAGCCTTTCTGACGCAGGTGGATCACGAAGTCTTTCAGGAAAGGTTCCCACATTTCGGTGAAGGCAGGGGTGCCGGGTTTGGCCACTACATCCACAAATTTGCCGGTAGTGGCGTCTTTATAATGAATTTCGTTGTTCCAGGGTACGATGGAGTAGCAGTTGATCATTTTGGTGATGCCGAGGCCCATCATGAAAGTTACCCATCTGTCGAAAATCTTGTAGTCGTATGACCAGCTGCCGTCCTTTTCCTTCGTCCAGATGATCATGTCTTCGTAAGGATCGAGGGTCTGCACATGCCAGGGGTCTTTATTGAGGGTGGCGGTGATCACTTTCTGGCCGAGACTGGCCAGCATCTTCATCTGTGGTTCCATGGCTGCAAAATGCGCATCGCTCCACACCGGTACATTGTTTACACGGGCTATGGTGGCGGGGTGCTGCCATTGGTCGAGGTGGAAGATCCATTCGGCAGGCGTGGGGAGGGTGAGGTCGATCACGTCCAGCGTGAGGTTCAGCTCCTGCTTTTTGCCACTGGCGGCTGTAACCTGTACTTTGGCGTTGTAGGTGCCTTTAGCGGCTGTACGGGGGATATCTACTGTGATCCATACCGGGCGTACTTTCTTCTTTTCGAGGTTGTAGGAAGTGAGGTCGTCGAGCATGTCAGGCGAGAGCGAAGCGGGGAAATCGCCCGGTTTGCGCCAGCCACAGCCCGGCCCGTAGGTATCGGTGATGATGTAACGTTCAAAACGGGCATAAGCAGACTCCCCGAGCTTCCTGCCATTGGCGCCAACCGGCTCTGTAACCTGTACTTTTACGCCGGGGATGGAGTCTGCTGTCCAGAGGAGCAGCTGTGCGGAGAGGCGTTCGCCCTTCCAGCCTTTAAGGTGTACCGCCTTTTCAATGGCGATGCCCGGCGCTTCGGATTTGGCGTAACGCTTGTCTATGGAAACAAAGGAAGCATGAAGCCCCGGTTTTACCGAATTCCAGCTTTGCCCGTCGGTTTTAACGGGATCTGGTGCTTCAACGAAGGTTTGGCCCTTATCCCATTGCTGCAGCTGGGAAAATGCGGGAAAGGAAATGCTGGTGAATAAGCCCAGGCAAAGGAATCTGTGGAACTGACGTTTTGCGATCATGGATGTTAATAGTTAACCAGGTTACATGGTAAGTTTAAAAGCTGTGAAAGGGTAAGTTACAAAAAGTTTAAAATTATTTCGAAAGCTTTCATACCTGTAGCCTGGTATTGCAGGTATGCAGTTACCAGGCTATATTTACAGGACCGGCAACCATTCCTTTTACATTCCACCTAAAATAAACCCATGAAAACAACCCTCCCCGTTTTACTGCTATCCATTGGATTTCTTTTCAGCTGTCAGCCGCAGCCCCCTGCAGTATCAGCAAATTCAGCAGCTTCAGTAAATTCCGCAGATTCTCCTGTTACCCGTAAGGGAATGATTAAAGTGACGATCCTCTATCCTTATGCAGAGGGGAAGCATTTTGATATGCATTACTATGAGCATACCCATATGCCGTTGGTTGCCACGCTGATGGGCGATTCACTGAAAGCCGTTAAGATCGATAAAGGCATTGCCAGCGGGAGGCCGGGAGAGCCGTTGCCCTTCGCTGCTATCGGCTACCTGTATTTTGAGCGCCTGTCTGCCTACGAAAATGCCTTAGCGCCTTATGCAGATACCATCCGAAAGGATATTGCCAAATACACCGACATCATACCGGTGATCCAGGTGAGTGAGGTGCTGCAGTAAGATTGTGGATGGCAGTTTGCTTCCGTATATTGCATCAATATGAAATGGATCACCCGCGAACGCCCAAAGATCGACCGCCTCGCCTGCCCCTGGCTCATCCGCCGTTTCATTAACCCGGCTGCGGAGATCATTTACGTACCGTTCGAAGAGGTGATTCCCCGGGCCGAAGCCCTGGGCGCCACGCCCTTCGATATTCCCGGTGTGGAATACACGCACCATGCCGATAAATGCACTTTCGATTACCTGATCGAAAAGCACGGTATCACGGACCCTGCTGTTCATGTGATGGCACCCATCGTTAGAGGGGCGGATACCGACCGGCACGACCTTGCCTCACAATCCTCCGGATTGTGGGCTATCTCTGCCGGACTGGCCCATAACGAGCCGGATGATCAGCGCCTGCTCGAAAAAGGCATGCTGATATATGATGCCCTGTACAGTTGGGCTGGTCACCTTCAAAACGTCAGCCACACACAGCAGCCTTTTGAGAACCTGCTGCTCGAGGTGTTTCAAAAGTTCCTCCACCAGCAGAAGGCTGCAGGTAAAAAAGTGCCGGAATGGGCAAAGGAGCTGCGCGATATTATTCAGGACCAGATCGATACTAACCTCAGCCTGAGCCTTAAAGGACTGTCAGAAACCCTGCAGGTGCATCCCGCCTATTTATCCCGCGAATTCTCCAAATACTTCGATAACCTCTCGTTTGGTGATTACATCCGCAAACTGCGAATCGAAAAAGCCATCCTGCTGCTGGATTCCAAACATACGCTGACGGAGATCGCTTACCTCACCGGCTTCTCGGACCAGAGCCATTTTACCCGCATTTTTAAGAAGCATACCGGTATGAGTCCTTCTGAATACCGGAAAAATCTCCCCCAAAAGTAAAATCCGTACCAACCCGGTTATTTCCGTTCTATTTTTTGGTTTCGCACGGGGCGAACTTGCAGGTATGAACGTTACCGGAATATACACACCCGCTTATTCTCTGCGGGATCTCGTTATCTATTTCCTGAAACTGGGTACCTGGGGCTTCGGTGGACCCGTGGCGCTGGCGGGCTATATGCACCGCGACCTCGTGGAGCGCAAAGGCTGGATCAGTGAGGAAGATTACCGGGAAGGACTTGCGCTGGCCCAACTGGCGCCGGGGCCACTGGCAGCCCAGCTGGGTATCTACATCGGTTACATTCATTACAAAATCTTAGGAGCCACACTGGCCGGACTCGCATTCGTTTTCCCCTCATTCCTCATGGTGCTCGTGCTGGGGTATGTGTATACCGTGTGGGAAGGCATCCCCTGGATGCAGGCGGTATTTTATGGGGTAGGAGCGGCGGTGATAGGGATCATTGCCATGAGTGCATATAAACTCACCCGTAAATCCATTGGCACCAATTCATGGCTGATCGGGATCTATTTACTATCAGGGGTATTTACGGTATGGTTTGAAACGGAAAACGTATGGCTGTTCCTTGGAGCCGGAGTATTGTACTGGCTGGTTAAGACCCCGCCTAAGCGCTGGCAGTTTCCGGGAAGGGATATGGCACCCTCAGTGATACTGATACCGCTGCTGCAAAGTGCTTCAGGTAATACGCTCTGGAAGATAGGGTTGTTCTTCATGAAAGCAGGGGCGTTTGTGTTTGGGAGCGGACTGGCAATCGTACCCTTTCTGTATGGCGGTGTGGTGAAGGAATATGGATGGCTGAATGAGCAGCAGTTTATGGATGCGGTGGCGGTGGCTATGATCACACCCGGCCCTGTGGTGATCACCGTAGGCTTCATCGGTTACCTCGTAGCCGGGTTCCCCGGGGCCTGTGTGGCCGCCTTTGCCACCTTCTTCCCCTGTTATCTCTTCACCGTGTTGCCGGCTCCTTATTTCCGTAAGTACGGGAAGCATCCCGGCATCAAGGCATTTGTAGATGGTGTTACCGCGGCTGCCATCGGAGCCATCTCCGGTGCAGTGATCGTACTGGGAAAACGCTCCCTTACCGATGGCTGGACGATCGGGCTGGCCCTTATCACCATCCTTACGCTTTACCGCTTCCGGAAAGTACCTGAGCCGCTCATTATTTTACTGGCGGCGGTGGCCGGAATTGTATTGAAAACAACCCTTTCTTAAACCACCCATTTGATATGAAGTATTTAGTATTGCTCCTGATGGCATTGCTGACGGGCCGGTGCCTCTTTGCCCAGTCAACCGATTCCTCCCGCCAGCGCAGGAAACTTTCTGTGGGGTTGGAAGGTATGGCCGGTGTTTCATTTGGAGATAAAACCATTGCATTCAATGTAGGCGGCCCGCATCTGAAGCTAAAATTCTCAACTGCATTCAGCGTTGCCCTTGCCGCGTTTCCTTCCCTGCTGATCGTAGACGGTAAAGCGGAGCCACGCTTGGGTATTGGGCCGCGGATGGACTACCGGAATTTCGTGCTGATCGTACCTGCCTTCTTCCATAACAAATCCGACAAGTGGATCTGGACAGTGGGTGTGGGGTATAAGTTTCATTGATGGTATTACACCCGCAATTCAATCAAAAGATGGTACATGCTTTTCGCTGTCGAACACCTGCTGCACCTGTTGTGGTGCATAGGTATTGGCCCAGGCTTCCAGCTGTGCCAATACGGAACCCAGTGCCCTCCCTTTTTCAGAAATACGGTAATACACTTCCGGAGGAAAGCCTTTCCGTTCCTCACGGATCAAAAGACCATCTTCTTCCATTTGTCCTAATTGCTGCAGTAATACTTTCTTGGATACTTTGGGAATGATGCGCCATAGCTCATTGAACCGGATCTCTTCGGTACGGAACAGATGGAAAAGGATCATCGGTTTCCATTTTCCTGTCAACGTTTTCAGGGCCACGTTGAGGCCGCAATATCTGAACTGGGTTTGTGTCATGTGGGAAACTGTTAAGTATCCGGGTTACCTTTTGGTGACCTTCTTGGCCGGGTTGCTGCAAGGGTACAATTTTACATAAAATTCAAATTATGACAGTACAACTATTGCGGCATGCAACCTTATGGCTCACCCTGAACAACAAAAGAATACTCGTAGATCCCATGCTTGCACCAAAGGATACCTATCCTGCCATTCCTGGTACCGGTAATGAAATACGCAACCCAAAGGTAGACCTTCCTGTTAATACGGCAGAACTGGAAAAGTTACTGGCACAGGTGGATGCGGTACTCCTGACACATCTGCATAATGATCACTGGGATACTGTAGCACAAAATATGTTTCCGCGCAATGTGCAGATACTTTGCCAGCCGGCAGATACTGATATCATCCGGCAGGCAGGCTTCAGCAACATCGTGGTCATCGATGACCGGATCGATTGGAATGGTATAACTATCCACCGCACAAGCGGCCAACACGGCACCGGGGAAATTGGCATCCTGATGGGTACTGTATCCGGGTATGTACTGGAACATGCAGGCAATAGCCTGTATATAGCGGGAGACACCATCTGGTGTGACGATGTGAAACAAGCCATCGACCGCTACCATCCTAAGTATATCGTGGTGAATGGCGGAGCTGCGCGGTTCGAAACCGGCGATGCCATTGTGATGGATGTAAAGGATGTCATTACCACTGCCCGGTATGTCCCTGATGCGAACATTTATGTGGTACATCTTGAAACCGTTAATCACAGTGGTGAGAACAGGGAGGCTAACCGTGCCGCCATACGCTCCGCAGGACTCGAAGCGCGCATTTTTGTGCCGGCAGACGGAGCGGTTTTTATCCGGTAGTATGATTGTCCGGCAGGTTTTCAACCCGGAAGCAGGGATGCTTCCGGGTTACTTATTTATGGTGGGATAGAGCTATGCAGCCTGCCGGCTTACAGGGAATCTCCCGGCAGGAAAGTATGTGGATATTTTGTATTATTACGGGAATGAAAGACGAATCGCTCATCTCTGCCGCCTTGGTCAACGACGCGTTGCGTAACAGAGATGTTACCGTCTTCCAGGAATTATATACCACCTACAGCGAAGCCCTTTACCTCCTGGCTTTCCGCTGGGTGAAAGACAGCAGCCTGGCCAAAGACATGGTTCACAATCTTTTTGCACACCTGTGGGATAAAGGAGGGGAGATCGTCATTACCGGCCAGGTCCGCAATTATCTCTTCAGGGCCATCACCAACCAATGCATCAATGAACTGAAAAGGCGCAAGCGCCACCTTGGCGATGAAATCCTCCAGTTCCAAGCAGACGGTCATTCCCTTTTTGAAGTATCTGACTATATTCTCTTCCAGCAGGAGCTGATGCGGTGCCTCCAAACGCTGGCACCCCGCTGCCGTGAAATATTCCTCCTCAGCCGCATCAACGGCCTGGAGCCGTCAGAAATAGCGGAGATGCTGGATATTACCCTCAATACCGTCTACTTCCAGCTGTCTGTTGCCCTTAAATCCCTGCGCAGCCAGCTGGCTCCAAAAAAATAATTTCATTCCGCATCAAAGTATCTCCTTTCTGCATTGTCTTCATAATATAAGCATATGGAAAACGACCTGTCCAAATTCATAACCGACTACCTCGCCGATAGCGGCAACCCGGAGAAGCTCCGGGAGTTGAACAGCTGGCTGGATGCCGGGGAGGAGAACCGTCGCCTGTTTGAAGACGCCAAACGGGTATGGGAAGCTTCGCGGCAGCTGCCGCCGGAGCCGTTCGATATGCAGGCAGGCTGGAACAGGCTCAACGATCATATCACCCAACCTGCTCCCGCAACGGTACATCAGATGAAGCCTGGCCGCACCTGGTGGAAGGTGGCAGCCGTAATACTGCCATTGATAGCCCTTGCAGGCTACTGGTGGATGAAAGGGACAGATAGCGCGTGGATTACCTATACCGCACAGCACACCGTGAAAGACAGTCTCCGCCTGCCCGATGGCTCGGATGTATTCCTCCGCCCTGGCGCCACGGTACAATATAAGATCAATGACCGCGAAAGATCGTTGCGGCTCACAGCCGGAGAGGCGTTCTTTAAAATCAGCCAGGATGCACAGCGGCAATTCAGCATAATGGTGCCGAAAGGCGTAGTGAAAGTACTGGGTACCTCCTTCAATATCAGCACTTCCGCCGGGTTTAGCGACGTTACCGTGTGGGATGGCAAGGTGAGCGTGGAAGGAAATGGAAAGAAAGTAATCCTTACTGCAGGTAACATGGCGGTAGTGAATGCAGCTACCGGAGATGTGAAGCAGCCCGAAGGTAACTTCGCCTACCGCTGCGGATGGGGTAACAGCGATCTCTCCTTCAGCAATCAATCCCTGCAGGTGGTATTGGAAACATTGTCTTCTTACTACCGTGTAGACCTCGAAACAAACGACCAGCTACTGCGCGAAAGCAGGATCACCGTCCGCTTCAGCCACATGCCCCTCGACGAAGCGCTTACCGTGCTCGCCGAAATGCTCGACCTGCAGGTACACCGCCGGTCTGGCTTCGAATATGAGTTAATACGCAAATAATATCGTAACAGCGAAACTTAAAACCAGAATCAGAAGAAAGTAAACCTTTACCGTAAGTTCCCATTTTATCACCGGCGCCTGCCGGTTGGAGATGTAATGCCCGCCATGGGGGATCAGCCGGCCGATCCTGCAGGGAGCACTATGTCTATCCACCTCACCGGCGGCTATTCACATCTTAAAATGTAAAGATGAAAACTATACCCTCTATTACACTGTTGATAGCGATGGTCTGCGCTTCATTTACAGCCATAGCGCAGCGCCAGACCGATGCCCTGTCGAAAAAGCTGACAGTGACCATCGAAGACAAGCCCGCGGAAGCGATCCTTTCACAACTCGAAAAACAGGCCGGCGTTTCATTCGCCTACCCCAATGGCGTACTGGCCAACCGTCAGAAGTATTCCATCAACCGGAAAGATGCTTCGCTGCTCAATTTGCTCGAAGTGATCTTCCCGTCAGATAAATATTCCATTAAAGCCATCGGCAACCAGATCATCATCAAACAGGCTGCAGGCAACCCCGGCACCCAAACCGATACCGCTTCCCCGCAACGTGTCATCGATATGAACACCGTGGTAGTAACCGCACTCGGTATCGGCAGGCAGCAACGGTCGCTCGGATATGCCTTTACTGATGTAAAGGGCAGCGATCTGACGAGAGCACGCGAAACCAATCCCATCCAATCCCTCAGCGGCCGTGTTGCCGGCCTGGATATCAGTGCCACCAACAGCGGCGTGGGCGGATCCGTGAAAGTAACCCTGCGCGGTGTAAAAGTGATCGGCGGCAACAATCAGCCGTTGTATGTAATTGATGGCATTCCGGCAGATAATTCCTCTCCCGGACAGGCCGATAAATACGGCGGGTACGATCTGGGCGACGGTTCTTCTATCATCAACCCCGATGAAGTAGCCAGCATCTCCGTACTGAAAGGCGGTGCCGCTACGGCGCTGTATGGCAGTCGCGCTGCCAATGGCGTGATCCTCATCACCACCAAGAAAGGCAGCCGCCAGGGCCTCGAAGTAGAAGTTACTTCCAACGCAGTCATGGAAAAGCTCAACAGCAGCTATGACTTCCAGGATATCTACGGAAGCGGCCGCGATGGATTGTTGCCCCGTGATGTGAACACCGCCCGCGGGTATTCTCAGGCCAGCTGGGGTCCTAAAATGAGTGCAGACAGCATGGTGTGGTTATGGAACGGCAATCGCGTGCCATACACCAAAGCACAGAACCCCATCCGTAATTTCTTCCGCACGGGTCTCACCCTTACCAACTCCGTATCCGTGTCTACCGGCAGCGATAAATCACAGGTACGGTTTACCTATACCAATGTCAATAACAAAGACATTGTGCCCGAAAGCGGCCTTAACCGCCATAACTTTTCCCTGCGCGGCTCTTCGCAGCTCACCTCCAAACTCAGCATAGATGCCAAGTTCACTTATCTGAATGAAAAGGTGAATAACAGGCCCGCCCTGTCAGACAATCCGAATAACATCGGGTATGTACTCAGCGGCATTGCACCCAATATCGATATCAACTGGCTGAAAGAATACAAAGACCCCGTTACCGGTAACTACATCAACTGGAACAATAACCAGTACCAGGTAAACCCCTTCTGGGCTATATACGAGCAGCCGAACAACAGCCGGCAAGACAGGCTCAATGGTTTCATCCAGCTCAAATACCAGCTGCTCCCCGAACTGTCTGTTCAGGCCAGAACGGGTACCGATTATTCGCGCTTCGGCTTCCGGGAGTTCATGGAGTTTTCCACCCCCTTTAACCAGAGCGGTATGATCAATCTGAAAGATCGTGTGTTCCGCGAAACCAATACCGAAGTAATGCTCAATTACGGCAAACAGTTAAAACGTTTCTGGATCGGCGGTAACCTCGGCGGAAACCGGATGGACTATAACGAGAACCTCCTCAACACCACCGGCCGCGATATCAGCGTGAAGGGTGTACGGAGCATCAATAACTTTAAAACAAAACTCAGCAATGAACAGATTCTACGCAAACGTATCAACTCCGTGTATGGCGCTGTGAACCTGGCTTATGAAAACTACCTCTATCTCGATCTTACGGGGCGTAACGACTGGTCGTCGACCCTCTCCTCCGGCAACAACTCTTTCTTCTACCCATCCGCCTCACTCAGCTTCGTATTTACAGAACTGCTGCGGAAGAATGAAGTACTGACCTTCGGTAAACTGCGCTTCTCTGCAGCACAAACCGGAACAGATGCTATTGATCCCTATCAGCTGAAACTTACCTATGGCAGCAATCCGGACCTACCTATTGTAGGTGGTTATGCCATTGGTGGTGTAGCGGTGGATAAAGTGCCTTTCAGTGATCTGAAACCTTCCATCAGTAAATCGTACGAAGCAGGCGCTAACCTGGTGTTCTTCAACAACCGCCTCAACCTCGATGTTACCTGGTACCAGTCCAACACCCGGAACCAGATCCTCAATGCTCCCATTTCATCTTCCAGCGGTTATACCAGTGCGGTGATCAACTCCGGTAATGTGCGCAACCGCGGTGTGGAAGTAACGATGCTGGTGAAGCCGGTGGCTACCAGGAATTTCAACTGGGATGTAAACCTGAACTTCGCCCGCAACCGCAATAAGATACTGGAGCTGAGTCCGCTTGTTTCCGGGTTCTACACACTGGCTTCCGCGCGTTGGGCCAATGCATCTATCGTAGCGGAAGAAGGGCAGGAGTATGGCATTATCGTAGGCCGGAAATTCCAGCGGAACGATCAGGGGAAGATCATCCTCGATGCCAATAACCTGCCGCTGTACGATGCTACCGATACCAAGATCGGCAGTGGTCAGTACGAATGGATCGGGGGTATCAATAACCGATTCACGTATAAGAATATTTCACTCGGTGTATTATTGGATATCAAGCAGGGAGGTCATATTTATTCTATGACCAACCTGCTCGCGCACGCCAACGGCCGGCAGAAGAACACGCTGGAAGGCCGCGAAGGATGGGCTGCATCAGAAAGAGCAAGGCTTGCAGCAGGACAAACACCCGCTACCTGGGTGCCCACCGGCGGCCGTTCCGTAAGTGGTGTTCGCCAGACGGGTGTGGATGCTGATAACAAACCCGTTTATACCGATGTAACGGCATTCGTTAGCCCACAGGCCTGGTGGCAGCGTGTAACGGATAATATCCCTGAAGAATTCATCTACAGCGCTTCTTTCGTGAAGATCCGTCAGCTGAATATTGATTATACATTCCCGAAAACATTCCTCCGCAATGGCGTTTTCAGGGAGCTGGCAGTATCGCTGATAGGCAGGAACCTGTTTACCATCAGTAAGCATGTACCGAATGTGGACCCGGAATCCAGTTATAACAACAGCAATGGGCAGGGCTTTGAATACGGATCGCTTCCCACCCGCAGAACCTACGGCGTAAACCTTTATGCAAAATTCTAAAACGGCCAACATGAAACTAGTTCCATATATTCTGATTAGCTGCCTCACCCTTACGCTGGCCGGCAGTTGCACAAAAGACTTCGATTCCCTCAATACAGACCCCACACGGGGAGCTTCCATAGCGCCCGGCCAGCAGCTGACCGCCGCAGCCTATTACCTCTCCGGCGGCCGGGAAACGGGGTATCCTAACCTGTACTTCTTTTTGCCCCGTGCGCAGTACGTTACCGGCAGCTGGGGCATGCGCTCCGGCGGTAAATACATCCGCAACGATTTTTACAACGAACGCATGTGGGAGCTGTTTTATGGTAAAAGCCTCAAGCAACTTATTGATATGCTGGAACGCTCTAAGAGCGATCCGGACCTGGTCAATTACATCGCAGCTGGCAGGATATTGAAAGCTTACATCTTTTCCCTGCTGACGGATGCCTATGGAGATGTGCCTTATTCTCAGGCAGGTATTGCCTACTACGGCAAGATCTACACACCGAAATATGATGCACAGGAAGAGATCTACAGGGATATGTTCAAAGAACTGACAGCGGCAGTGAGCCAGTTCGATGCGAGCAGGCAACCGCTCCTCAATGATATCGTGTACAACGGGAATGTAGACCGGTGGAAGAAGCTGGCCAATTCTCTGCGGCTCCGCCTCGGCATGCGCCTTTCTAAGAAAGATGCCACCACTGCAGCACGCGAAGTGAAAGCGGCAGTAGATGCGGGTGTAATGGCCAACGCCGATGATAATTTCAGGATCATCCATGAAAGCTTCGGCTTCCCGGATCTGCGGGGTAATGGATTATCGCAGGCATTCCACGAAGAGTCGACTTTTAAATACACCATTGGTACCCACACTTTCGTACGGTATCTGAAGAAGGAGAACGATCCCCGGTTGAGCAGATATTTTATTAACCGCGACCCGGATGGGAAAGATATCACCGAACTAACCAATTACATTTCCGTTGAACCTGGATTGTACTGGTGGGATAACTGGGGTGATTTCACGGCCCCCAACGGCCGGGTGATCCCGCATGCAAACAAGTTCTGCACCATCAACCTGCCTTTTACCGAGTTACAGGCCTCTTTCCTCCATATGGGTTATGCAGAAGTGCAGTTCCTGCTCGCGGAAGCGGCTGCCAGGGGCTGGGCGGGCAGCAATCCGCAACAGTTCTATCACAACGGTATCCGTGCGGCCATGAAGCAGCTGGAGATGTACCCAGGCATGGCAGCAGTTGCGCCAACAGATGTGGATGCTTTTGTGACTGCACACCCCCTTCCTCAACCGGCAGACAGTATCATCAAACACATCAGCCTGCAGAAATGGGTGGCGCTCTTCCCTAACGGGTACGAGGCTTTTGCCAATCAGCGCCGCACAGGCTGGCCTGAAATGATGGATATAGTGGATGTAGGCAATGAATCAGAAACGGGTAAAATACCCTTCGCAAGACTGTTCTATCCCGGTACGGAAGCCTTTACCAACACCGCCAACTACCAGGAAGCACTGAAACGCATTGGTGGTACAAACGATTGGATGGTACCGGTTTGGTGGGCAAAACCTTAAACGCATACGGTATGAAGATGACTAAACTCCTCCTCTTCGGGGCACTGATACCTCTGCTGGCATGCAGCAAGCCATCGCCGGATAAGCCCCGGCCGGATAAGGAACCGCCAGGTACCCGCATCAGGGTGCAGGCCTACCTGTTCAGCTGGAATGGCAACTGGGAAACGCCTGTCAGCACGGCCGATATGGCGAAGGTGACGGATCTTACCCTCGCATTCTTTAACCCCGCAGCTAACGGAGACCTCGGCCCTGACAGGGCGGCGCTTAAAAGAGCGGTGGATGGGGCAAGGGCGAAGAACAGTGCGGTCAGGATATATTTCGCTATTGGTGGCGGTAACCCCTCCGCCCATCTGGAACATCTCATCAAACCCGATAACCGCACCGCCTTCATTGCTAAAATCGTACAGCTGACAACCGATGCCACCTATGGATTTGCAGGCGTGGATGTGGATCTGGAGAACGACCTCATCAATGCAGACTATGCGGGCTTCGTGAGTGCCCTCGGCACAGCCTTACATGCGAATAACAAAGTGATGACCGCAGCACTGGCCCGCTGGAAAACGCAGCAAAGTATAGCGGATAGTACGTTGAAGCAGTATGATTATATCAACATCATGTCGTACGACGAAACGGGTTACTGGAACCCAACTGTGCCGGGCCAGCATGCGAGTCATGCGAAAGCAGTAACTGATTTTCAATATTTCAAAAGCCGCGGGGTACCGGCGGGTAAACTGCTGATAGGCCTGCCGTTTTACGGTTATGGCTTCGGGACCGGTTTTCCCGCAACGGAAGCCAGTGCGCGCACGTACAGCCAAATCGTTCAAACATATCCCGGTGCTGCCGGGAGGGATTCAACCATTGTTTCGGGCGCGGGCACCATTTGGTACAACGGTCAGCCCACTATTACAGGCAAAGTGCAGTATGCTGTCAGTGAGAAGGCGGCGGGAGTGATGATCTGGGAGCTGAACCAGGATCTCCCCACTTCCGATGAGCGCTCTCTTCTCCGGACGATCCACCAGGCGATTCCCTGATATTTCTTTCTGCTTTGGCTTTGTGGTAAAAGGCCCGCCGTTTGGCGGGCCTTTTACTTTCGGGCCGTATGCATTATATTGAGTAGCGCCAATCAGGATGCAGATACAAATACGGAATTCCATGGAAAAACTACTCAGGAGCCAGCAATGGTTCGGCAAAAAGGGAAAGGACGGGTTTATCTACCGCGCCTGGATGCGTAACCAGGGCATACCGGACGATCAGTTCAGGGGCAAACCTGTAATAGGCATCTGCAACACCTGGTCGGAGCTTACCCCTTGTAACGCTCATTTCAGGGAACTGGCGGAATCCGTAAAAAGAGGCATAATAGAGGCGGGCGGTTTTCCGCTGGAGTTCCCCGTCATGTCCCTAGGAGAAACGCTTATTAAGCCAACCGCAATGCTGTACCGCAACCTCGTGAGCATGGATGTGGAAGAATCCATCCGTGCCAATCCGCTGGACGGGGTGGTGCTCATGTGCGGATGTGATAAAACAACCCCTTCACTCGTAATGGGCGCCTGTAGTGTAGACATTCCTGCCATCGTGATATCTGGCGGCGCCATGCTCACGGGCAAGCACAGAGGGCGTGATATTGGTACCAGTGACCTCTGGCGTTTTTCGGAAGATGTAAGGTCTGGTGTGATGACTGAAGAAGAACTGAACGAAGCAGAAGCAGGTATGTGCCGGAGCCGTGGTCATTGCGCCGTGATGGGCACCGCATCTTCCATGGCCTGCATGGTGGAATCGCTGGGGCTTTCTCTGCCGGGCAACGCCGCTATCCCCGCTGCAGATTCCAACCGCAAAGTACTGGCGCAACTCACCGGCAGAAGGATTGTAGACATGGTGAAAGAAAATCTCAAGCCTTCCGATATATTAACCCGTGAAGCATTCGAGAACGCAATCATGGTAAACGCCGCCATAGGTGGCTCCACCAACTTCGTTATCCATTTGCTGGCGATAGCCGGCAGGGCAGGGGTGCCATTGGATCTGGAGGATTTCGACCGCTTTTCACAAGGCATACCCCTAATTGCCAACCTGCAGCCATCAGGGGAATACTTCATGGAAGATTTATATTACGCAGGCGGACTACCCGCAGTGATGAAGCAGATGGAGATCCAATTAAATGGCGGATGTATCACCGCAAACGGAAAGCCTGTTTCCGAAAATATCAGTAAAGCCCAAAGCTGGGACAAGAAAGTGATCACCACCTTGGAAACGCCAGTCAATAACCGGTCGGGCATCGTAGTGCTGCGGGGCAGTTTGTGTGAGAATGGGGCCATTATGAAGCCGTCGGCTGCCAGTCCGCATTTAATGAAGCACAGGGGCCGGGCTGTTGTATTCAGTGATATTGAAGACTACAAGAATAGAATCAACGATCCGCTGCTGGAGGTGGATGCTTCCAGTGTGCTGGTGCTGAAGAATGCCGGGCCGAAAGGGTACCCCGGTATGCCGGAAGTAGGTAACCTCGGGCTGCCTGCCAAACTCCTGCAACAGGGCGTAACGGATATGGTACGCATTTCTGATGGCAGAATGAGCGGTACAGGTTTTGGGACGGTGGTGCTGCACGTATCTCCCGAAGCGGCGGAAAATGGTACGTTTTCACTGATTGAGTCCGGTGATTGGATAGCGCTCGATGTAGATAACCGGTTGCTCAATCTGGAAGTGGCCGAAGCTGAACTGGAAGTAAGGCGGAAGAAGCAGGTGCCCTTCAAAAGCAGCTATACACGCGGCTACACGCGGCTTTTTATCGAGCATGTGGAGCAGGCCTGTAAAGGAGCTGACTTCGATTTCCTGAAAGGAGGCTCCGGCTGTGAAGTGACCCGTGATTCGCATTAGTAACTTTTCAACCCAACAATATTCCCGGATATGGATTTCAACAATAAAACGGCCATCGTTACCGGTGCGGGGTGCGGCATAGGCTTCGAGATGTGCCGCCAGCTGACGCTGCAGGGCGCTACGGTATTCTTAAATGATGTGGATGAACCATTATGTATCAGTGCAGCGGAGAAGATCACAGCAGCAGGCGGGAAGTGCATCCCTATGCCCGGCAACAGCAGCGACGAACATTTTGTGCGGGAGATGGTTTCCGCAGCAGTAGCGCAAACCGGTCATCTCGATATCGCTATCGCCAATGCAGGGATCACCCTGTTCGGGGAATTCCTTTCTTACCCGGCCGATTCACTTTTTAAAGTATTGCACGTAAACATCGGCGGTACTTTCTTTCTGGCGCAGGCTGCCTGCCTGCAAATGAAGCAGCAGGGTACAGGCGGGGCGTTGTTATTCACGTCTTCAGTAACGGGGCATCAGGCGCACAAAGACCTCGCGGCCTATTCCATGACAAAAGCGGCACTCGAAATGCTGGCGAAGAACCTGGTGGCAGAGGTGTCGCAATCCGGCATACGGGTCAATACCGTAGCCCCCGGTGCTACTGCAACGGAACGCACCCTCAACGATCCCGGATATGAACAGGTATGGTCGCGCATTACGCCCATGGGGCGCCCGGCTACTGTAAGCGATATCGCTGATGCCGCACTTTTCCTCGTGTCCGATAAAGCAAAGCATATCACCGGCCAGAGCCTGGTGGTGGATGGGGGGTGGACGGTTACCAGTCCGTCGCCTTTCTGAATGGTCCGGAAAACAAAGTAAATTCGGCCCGCACAACAAAGCCGTCCAATTGCACGCGTCCTACTTTTGTATCAACAAAAAGAAATCATTATGATACAAAGTAACTACCAGGGCGCGCTTCAGCACCCATTAAGCACCGGGTTCAACGCTCAAACCACCGCTTCCGATGTTATCCGCGGGATTTCCCTGACAGGAAAGGTGGCTATTGTAACAGGTGGTAACGCCGGCATCGGTGTTGAAACTACCAGAACGCTAGCCGCCGCTGGCGCCACAGTGATTGTTCCGGCCAGAGATGTTGAAAAAGCCCGTAAGAACCTTGCAGATATCCCTCATGTGGAAATTGAGCCTATGGACATGATGGACCCTGCATCCATTGATGCTTTTGCTCAAAAGTTCATCGCTTCCGGCAGGCCCCTGCACCTGCTCATTAACAATGCAGGCATCATGTGGGTGCCACTTCGTAAAGATGCCCGCGGCATAGAATCCCAATTGGCAACTAATTACATCGGGCAGTTTCATCTCACCGCCATGCTCTGGCCGGCGCTGAAACTGGCAAATGGTGCCCGTGTAGTGAATGTTTCCTCGCTGGGGCATCATATGGGAGCTGTTGATTTCAATGACCCGAATTTCGAACATCGTGCTTATGAAACGCTGCAGGCCTACGGGCAATCCAAGACTGCCAGTAATCTATTTGCTTTGGAACTGGACAGCCGCGCTAAAGCCAGCCATGTAAGGGCCTATTCCGTGCATCCCGGATCCATTGCCGGTACTGAATTAGGGCGGGAAGCACCTGTAGGACTCTTCCGGGAAATGGGCTTCCTGGATGAAAATGACCAGATGCGACCGGAAGTGCTGGCCTCTCTCAAATCAATTCCTCAGGGTGCTGCCACCACCGTTTGGGCTGCCACCAGCCCCTTGCTGGATAACATCGGCGGTGTATATTGTGAGGATGGCGATGTGGCGGAATTGTTAACCTCTGACCCCGCTGTAGCGCCACACCCAAAACTGCACCAAAGCGGCGTGATGCCATATTCCCTCGATGAAGGCACGGCCAAGCGCCTGTGGTCGCTTACAGAAGAGATGACCGGTATTGTATTTGATATCAATTAATACCTTGTTTATGTTCACCTCCACCCTTAAGAACAGAAAAAAAAACATCCGCATCCCCGATGGCAATCCCTGTAAAGGCATGGTATTCATCCCGGATATCAGCGGATTTACGGAACTCGTCCGCAGTACCGACCTGGTGACAGGGCGGATCATTACCAGCGAACTGCTGTCTGTCATCATCCGGCATAACACACTGGATATGGATATTGCAGAAATAGAAGGGGATGCGGTTTTCTTCTTTAAATGGTCTTCCATCCCCTCCGTGGATGCCTTGTACGAGCAGTTCGAAGTCATGAAATCGGCATTCGACGCTAAAATCCGGGAGTTGCAGACCAGATATGGTCTGGAGCTGGGCCTTCACCTCAAAGCAGTGGCACATTACGGGGAAATGACCGGGTTTTCCATCGAGGGGTTCCATAAATTGTATGGGGAAGTGGTAGTGGAGGCACACCGCTTGTTGAAGAACGCTGTGCCGGCTCGCTCGTACCTGCTGGTAACGGATGAGCTGATGGCGGCTGCCGGTACGGAAGAATCGGATGCTTTACTCCGGAAAGGCCATGCCAGCCCTTTGTGTGAATTCTATGAAGGGGTAAGGAATCTCTGTTTCACCTATATCCTTTTTCCTTACCTCCAGCCCGCACCGGCACATGCTTGAAAGATCTCCACACCTGGCAAGGGCAATGGGTCGGGGATAATGTGTAAATTGAATACCAGGTAGTGTTAACTAAAATTATTGCTAATGGAATATCAGGCTAAATACATAACGGAAGATATCAAACTGTCGTGCTACCCCGACAGGTTCTTCAAATCGGACATCATGTTCGAGCATCATATGCTGATTTGGTTCATCTCAGGTGAAACGAAGATCGTTCAGGCGGATGGCACATATATGTTCCGGAAAGGGGATATTTTCCTGATACCCCGTAATCAGCTGGCCACGATCATCAACTATCCCAAAGATGGTTTGCCACATCAGACGGTGGTGATGCACCTTACTACCGAATGGTTGCGGAGCTTCTATGAAAACCGCAACGTGAAGCCGGTGATGGCGGGAGAGCAGAAGATACGGCACTACAACAACCACCCGCTACTGCAAAGCTGCCTGTCGTCTTTGATACCCTATTTTGAAATGAAAGAACTGCCGGCAGACATTGCACAGCTCAAAATCACGGAAGCTGTCAGCATCCTGCGGTCTATCGATCCCGGTATTGATGCCATGCTGATGAATTTCGAAGAGCCGGGGAAAATTAATCTTGCAGAGTATATGGAGAAGAACTTTATGTTCAATATGCCCCTCGAAAAATTCGGTTACCTCACCGGCAGGAGCCTGACTACATTCAAAAGAGATTTCAGGAAAGCATTTGATACCACCCCGCAAAAGTGGCTGACTCAAAAAAGGCTGGAGCTGGCGCATTACCAGTTTGTGGAGAAGAAGATGAAGCCTGTTGATGTTTGTTATGAAGTGGGTTTTGAGAACCTGTCGCATTTCTCTTTCGCGTTTAAAAAGCATTTTGGTTATGCGCCGACTGCCTTGCTGGCGGGAAGGGGGTAACCCCATTCTTCCCCACGCTCCAAAAAAAAGAAATAAAAAAATCAAAAAAACCTAATAACTTGATCCGCACTTCATACTGATATTGTCGTCTGTCATATAAATCACTGCAATTGGAAAATAAACGTTTGTCTGAAATATCCAAACGGATCGAAAACGACGATGAAAATGCTTTCAGGGAGATCTACGATCTGTTCTATTTCGACCTGACGGCCTTTTCCCGGCAGATCATTGCGGATGAGCCTGCCGCGGAAGACGTGGTGGAGAACGTCTTCATCCGCCTTTGGCAGAACCGCAAAACCCTTGGCAATATCAATAACCTTTCCGCATACCTCTATACTGCTACCAAATACGCCTCCATCAATCATCTGAAGTCCCGGAAGAACATCAGCGATGTATCTATCGATGAACTCGACGACCGGAGCCTCTATTCCTTCGCCACCCCGGAATCGTCTATGATAGGGAAGGAGGAAGTCCTTACTATTGAAAAGGCCATCAACCAGTTGCCGCCCAAGTCGAAGCTCGTTTTCTACCTTGTGAAGGAAAAGGGGCTGAACTGCCGGGAAGTGGCCAAGATCCTCAATTCGTCTGTACGCACAGTGGAAACACAGCTCTATCATTCTCTCAAAAAGATCGCCGCCATTCTGGAAGAAAGCCAGGTGATCCTTCCGAGGCGCAGTAGCCGGTAACCCGGTAAGCTTTCCTAAACTCAATACCACAGCCTGTTTCAATACTTTATTCCGGATTTCCGGAATTTTTTTTGCGTACGACTACGTAAGTTGACCTGTTTGGTTGTCTTATAGGAGAAGAATTTATGATAAGTCCATGCAAAGAAGCCGTTTAATTGAATTGCTCGCAAAGAAGAAATCGGGGGGCATTTCGCTCAAAGAACAATTTGAGTTGTCTAAATGGCTGCAGGAGAATGAAGACGACCGGTATCTGGCCAGCCAGATAGATGAGCTGTTTGGCCTGGAATATGGTCCGGAGCGTACAGAAGACGAACGTAAGGGGAGCGAAAAAAGCTGGGACCGCATCATGAAAGCCATGCATCCGGAAAGCAGTAAATTGCCTTCCCAGCCGGAGCAGCCGCGTATTTTTACCTGGCGCCGCTTCCTGTCGCTTTCGGTGGCTTCCGTTATATTGCTTTGCGTGGCGGGCACAGGATCTTACTATTGGCTTTCTGCAAGGAAAGAAGCCCGTACGAGCCAGAATATTGTAGGCACAGAGAAAGGGTCTCGGTCTAAACTGACACTGCCCGACGGGTCGCGCGTATGGCTTAATGGCGACAGCAGAATTACCTATGGCGCCAGTTTCGGGAAGAACAACCGGGAACTGACCCTTACCGGCGAAGCCTATTTCGACGTGGTGAAGGATCCTAATCACCCCATGATCATCAAGACGGCAACCGTCACCATCAGGGTGCTGGGAACCACCTTCAACGTCAGGGCTTACCCCGACGAAAAAACGACCGCCACCACCCTCGTACAAGGCAAGGTGCAGGTGTCTGTCAATCACAAAAAAGAACTTAACTATGTACTGCTGCCCGACGAAAAGCTGATAGTTCAAAACGAGTCAGGGCAGCCCGCAGCATTTCATGATAAGCATCCGAATGAAGAAGAGATACTCGAAAACATAACCAAAATCAAAATAGTAAAAACTGACACGATTCCTTCTGAAGCACAATGGACCAGAAATAAACTGGTTTTTGCCAACCAGCCACTACACGAAGTTGCGAACATTTTGTCGCGGTGGTATGGTGTGGTAGTGATTGTGCAGGGGGGTGACGACATGATGGCCCGTAAATACACGGGTATATTTGAAAACCAAAATATTCAAAGCGTTATGGAATCATTACAGGTCGCCGGCGGATTCACTTACAAAATGAAGAACGACACAATTTTGATAGCGCCTTAAAACCAAAATTTACATTGCATATGATAAGTTAACGTACCCTGATTTTAAACCGGATCAGAAGGGCCCCCACGTGCCCTGATGTAAACAATGGACACTCTTCGGCCGTGCAATGCGGTTGATTCTCAATTGAATTCTTAAGTTATGACGAACACGTACTGCTATAGCCGAGGCTATATGTTTAAGCACTTTGTTGCCATGAAAATTGTATTATTCCTTGTACTTCTTACCGGATCTTCCCTGATGGCGAACGACCTTGCAGGGCAAGACCGGATCACCCTGAACTTCAGCCGTGCGCCTATCGAAAGCGTGCTGCGAAACATTCAGGCGCAAAGCAGGTATTCCTTCGTGTATCAGTCCGAAGTAATACCGCCGGGAATTAAGATTAACATCATTACCAAAGATGCCTCTATCGACACTGTGATGGCGCAGATGTTCCGCAACACGCCCCTTTATTACAAGAAGATGGAGAACAACATCATCATCATCCTGAACCGCCAGCAGCCGGAATCCCGCCCGGAGCTGCCGCCCGTTACCGTGAGAGGTGCGGTGAAAGACAAGGCAGGTGGCATGATGCCGCATGTGTCCGTCTACGTCAAAGGCACCCAGCATGGTACAATGACCAATCTAAAAGGGGAGTTTGAGCTGGCGGCTAACCTGTACGACAGCCTCGTTTTCTCATTTGTGGGATACAAGCAGCAGACGATCTTCGTTGCCGACTCCCGGCCCATTATCATCGTCCTCGAAGCACAGGAGGGGAGTTTGAACGAAGTAGCCGTAGTAGGCTTCTCCCGTCAGAAGAAATCCAGTATGGTAGCTTCCGTAACTACCATTAAACCCGGTGAGCTGCGCATCCCCAGCAGCAACCTCACCAATGCCCTCGCCGGCCGCCTGGCAGGTGTTGTAGCCTACCAGCGAAGCGGGGAGCCAGGTTCTGATAATGCCTCATTCTTCATACGGGGCATTACCTCATTCGGCGCCTCCGCCAAGAAAGACCCCCTCATCCTCATCGATGGTATCGAGCTTAACACCAGTGACCTTTCCCGCCTCAACCCTGACGATATCGCCAGCTTCAGCATCATGAAGGATGCACTGGCAACCGCCCTTTACGGTGCGCGTGGTGCCAACGGCGTAATCCTCGTTACTACCAAAGAAGGGAAGGAAGGTAAAATGAACGTGGACCTGCGCTTCGATAACTCTTTCTCCATGCCTACCCGCAGGATGAAAGTAGCCGATCCCGTAACGTTCATGAAAATGCATAACGAAGCGGTGAAAACACGTAACCCCAGCGGCGAAACCCTCTACACCGACGAAAAGATCACCTTCACCGAAATGGGTAAGCACTCGGATATTTATCCTGCTACTGATTGGAATGAGGCCATGTTTAAGGACTATGCCGTAAACAACCGCATCAACCTCAGCTTTACCGGTGGCGGTACGGTAGCACGTTATTACGTAGCCGGTTCCGTTACCAAAGATCAGGGCAACATGCGGGTGGATAAAAAGAATGATTTCAACTCCAATATCAACTTATACAAATACAATATCCGCTCTAACGTAAACATCAACCTGACGAAGACGACTGAAATGTCTACCCGCTTTGTGGCGAACTTTGATGATTACACCGGTCCGATAGACGGCGGTTCCGCCATGTACCGGAAAGTGATGCAGGCAAACCCCGTCCGGTTCAAGCCTTACTACGAGCCGGATTCTGCTTACGCTTACGCCCGGCACATACTGTTCGGTAACTTCGAAACTGCCAACTACCTGAACCCTTATGCAGAGGCGCTGCGTGGTTACCGCGATTACAGCCGGAGCAATATGCTCACCACAGTAGAGCTGAAGCAGAACCTGGATCAATTCGTGAAAGGACTCATGCTGCGCGCATTGGTGAACTTCGACCGCCGGTCGGAATACGCCATCTCCCGCGCTTACGTTCCTTTTTACTACGGTGTATCCGCATTCGATCTGAAGGATGATTCTTACCGCCTCGTGCGCCTGAACCCTACAGAAGGTGAAGAAACGCTGGACTACGACTTTAACAATACCTCCCGCACCGTTGCCAACAGTTATTACTTTGAAGGCGCGAGCCAGTATAACAATAACTTCGGGAAGAACAGCGTGAGCGGCTTGTTGGTGTTTACCGCCCGCCAGTTTAAGCAAGGTGCCCCCAATACCATCCAGATGTCGCTCCCTACGCGCAACGTGAGCCTTTCGGGTCGTTTCTCTTATAATTACGATTCCCGTTACCTCGCTGAGTTCGCATTCGGATACAACGCTTCCGAGCGCTTTTCGAAGAATAACCGCTGGGGCTTTTTCCCCTCCTTCGGCTTGGGTTGGGTAGTTTCCAACGAGCCTTTCTTTGAGGGGCTTACATCTACCTTCCGCCAGTTAAAAGTACGCGGCTCCTATGGTGTGGCGGGTAATGAAGCGATTGGCAGTGCGAATGAACGTTTCTTCTACCTGTCAGAAGTAGACCTCAAAGCACCGTATGCAGTGAACTGGGGTATCAATATGAACCAGAACCCCGGTGGTATTGATGTAAGGCGTTATGCCAACGATCAGGTGGGATGGGAGCGCTCTTACAAATCCAACCTCGTGCTGGAGTTCAACCTCGTTAACGGCCTTTCGTCCATTATAGAAGTATACAAAGAAACAAGAAAGAACATCCTGCAGGACAGGATCATCCCTGCCACCACTGGTATCATTCCATCCGTAAAAGCTAACCTCGGTGAAGCGGAAGGCAAGGGTATCGATATTGAACTGAACTACGATAAAAGGATCGGCAGGAACCTGCAACTGACCGGCCGTGGTACTTTCACCTACAGCACCAGCCGTGTCATCAAATGGGAAGAACCTGATTATGGTCAGAACTACTGGTTATCCCGCGTGGGCAGAAGCCTTGGGCAATCATGGGGGCTTGTTGCAGAAAGATTGTTCGTAGACGATGGTGAAGTGAAGAACTCACCCAAACAGGAATTCGGTGAATACATGGGTGGCGACATTAAGTACCGCGACATTAACCGCGATGGTAAGATCGACCAGCTCGATTACGTGCCCATTGGTCACCCCACCACACCAGAAATCATCTATGGCTTCGGTTTATCTGCAGCCTGGAAACAATTCGATGTTAACTTCTTCTTCCAGGGCCTGGGCCGTGAATCTTTCTGGATCAACCAGGATAACATGACGCCGTTCATCGACGGAGATGGTGGAGATGGTAAAGTAGGGCAGAATGCGGTTACACAGGTGATCGCAGATAACTACTGGTCAGAGTCTAACCGTAACCCATACGCTTTCTGGCCCCGGCTGGCCAATTACCGGGTGGAAAACAACCGGCAGAACAGCACCTGGTTTATGCAGAACGGTGCCTTCCTTCGCCTTAAATCAGTGGATATCGGATATACCTTGCCCCGTGAATGGCTGAAGCGTTATAAAGTGAGTAACCTGCGGATCTACGCCAGCGGTTCCAACCTTGCGATATGGAGCGCCTTTAAGCTCTGGGATGCCGAGATGGCTGGCTCCGGGTTCGATTACCCGCTGCAGAAAGTGTATAACATAGGTTTTAACATTGGCCTGTAAAAGAATCAACATGAAGAAAGTATTTATTAAGATAGCTGTGCTTTGCAGCGTTTTGACAGGAGCGGTTTCCTGCAACAAATATCTCGATGTTGTACCCGATAACATTCCTACCATCGATGACGCTTTTTCGGACCGGTATAACGCCATGAAGTTCCTTGCCACCTGCTATTGGGGTATCCCTAAATCAGCAGGCTGGAACGAAAACCCCGCTATGCTGGGTGCATTGGAGCTGGTCTTCAACCGCGACCGCCGCACAGAGGGTGGCATGCAGTACGCACTTGGGCAGAACAGCGCCGTGCTGGCCATCACCAATTACTGGTCTTCCAAAGGCTCCATGGTGCGCTCGTTGTATGCAGGCATGCGTGATTGCAATACCTTCCTCGAAAACATCGACGGCGTTAAGGATATTAACCGATACGAGAAAGACCGTATGAAGGCGGAAGTAAAGCTGATCAAGGCTTATCTGAACTTTTACCTGATACAGTATTACGGTCCTATTACTCCACTGAAGAAGAATACCTCACTTACCGAATCTACCGCAGGTATCCGCGCCTACCGTGAAAAGATCGACGACTGTTTCGGATACGTGCTGGAGCTGATCGACGAAGTGATTAAATCGGATGCGCTGCCGCTTAACATTGAAGGTAAAAGCACCGAACTGGGCAGGTTCTCCCGCCCTGTGGCTTATTTCCTCAAAGCGAAGGTACTCACATACTGGGCCAGCCCTCTCTTTAATGGCAACAGCGATTATAGCGGATTTAAAAATCACGAAGGCCAGCCCTTCTTTAACCAGCAGTTCGTAGCATCCCGGTGGGATAGTGCTGCTGCTGCCTGCAAAGCTGCGATCGATGTGTGCATCGCCGCGGGCCACCGGCTGTATGTGACGGGAGATTACAAGTCAGTGAACAGCAAGCCGACCTCCGATACTACGCTGCTGATCAATACCCTCCGCAGTGCGGTTACCCAACGCTGGAACCCGGAGATCATCTGGGCCAACTCTTCCTATCCCGCTAACTGGAACTATCAGATCACTGCACTGGCGCGGATGGAACCCGGTACATCCACTCCCTCCGGCAATACAGGGATCTTGAGTGTGCCTTTATCTACCGTGGAACAGTTTTATACAGGTAATGGCGTACCCATCAATGAAGACGTGTCGTACCCATACGCAAACCGCTATAACATCCGTACGGGTGATGCCGCGCACAACCTGTTCATCGCTAATGGTGAAAAAACCGCGTCCCTCAATTTCGACAGAGAGATCCGTTTTTATTCTTCCTTAGGCTTCGACAGGGGGCGCTGGTATGGAAATACCTACATGCAGATCAATGAAAATGCGCTGCCTTTCCCCAAGAACCGTTTCGGTGAGTATTCCTCCGTTTTCAACCCCGGCGAGTATAACGCCACCGGTTACTGGCCCAAGAAGCTGGTTTCCATGAACACCACCTGGCGCGATCCTAACAGCGTTTCGGAAGAAAGCTACCCCTATCCGGAAATGCGTTTTGCGGATCTGCTGCTCCTCTGTGCAGAAGCGTTGAACGAATCGAAAGCCGCTCCTGACGACGAGGTATATAAATACATCGATTCCGTAAGGGCACGTGCAGGTCTGAAAGGTGTACTGGAAAGCTGGTCGCAGTACTCTAACCAGCCGTCTAAACCGCTGTCGAAAGAAGGCATGCGCCAGATCATTCAGCAGGAAAGAAAAATAGAACTGGCTGCCGAAGGCGTGTATATGTGGGACAGCAATCGCTGGAAAACCGCTATGCGGGAGCGTAACCGCCCCATTCAGGGATGGAACATCAACGGGAGAGAAGCGGAAGAATATTATTCCGTAACCACGATATATTTCCAGCGGTTCACCTACAGGGATTATTTCTCGCCCATTCCGCAAACAGAACTGATTAATAATCCTCTCCTCGTTCAAAACCCCGGTTGGTAAGGTCTAAATAACAGGTTATGAAAAAATTGATTATACTGATCCTCGTTCTTGCAGGCACTATGCAAGCCTGTACCGAGAAGGAAAACACGCCCATCTCTTCGGCCACCGGCAAACCCGGACAGGTAACGGAAGTATCGGTGGAGAACCTCCCTGGCGGCGCCACGATTAGTTACCGTATCCCGAATCAGGCAGAAGTACTCAGCGTTAAAGCCGTATACACGATATCTACCGGCAAGAAATATGAAGCCGATGCTTCCTTCTACAACAATAAACTAAGCATTACCGGGTTTAATGATGAGCAGGAGCATGAAGTGCTGCTGTACACAGTGAACCGCGCGCAGGAATTGTCTGATCCTGTGAAATGCACGATCAAACCAATGCCTTCGCCGCTCAAACTGACTGCAGCAACGGTTCAGATCCAGAGCGATTTCGGCGGTGCGCGTTTCAGCTGGATGAACGAACTTAAATCGCCGCTGGCATTTGAAATGTACACACCGGATTCACTGGGGAGGATGACGCTGGTACGCATCATCAATTCTCAGGTAATGGAAGGTACACAGGCGCTGCGTGGGTATCCGCCAATGCCCCGCGAATTTGGTTTCGTGGTGAAGGATAACTTCGGCAACCGTTCCGATACCATTTTCCCGGCTGGCAGGAAGCTTACCCCGCTGTTCGAAGAACGCCTTCCAAAAGGCTCCATGGCGATCATGAAACTGGCGAATGATCAGAACTTCACCAACTGGGAAGGTTCCGATCAGAAGATCATTGACGATGATCTGACCTCCTTCGGTCACTCACCGTCGTCTTCCCTTCCCGCACCTTTCACGCTGGATCTCGGGGTAACGGCCAAAGTAAGCCGCATCGTGCTGTTCCAGCGTAAATTCGGCAACAGCTTCTACAACTGGGGTAACCCGAAGGATATTGATGTATACGTGAAAGTGACTACGCCTTCACAAAGCGGTGACTGGAGTGAATGGAAGAAGATCATGGAAACGGAGATCGTTAAACCTTCCGGAAGCAGCAGCAATGTAACGGACGATGACCTCCGCGCCGCAGAGAACGGGCACGAGTTTACCTTCGATCTTTCACAGGAACCGGTTCGTTACATCCGCATCGTTGTCCGCTCTACCTGGGGAAGCACCACGTTTACCCACCCTGCGGAAATTGATGTATACGGCGAGCGGAAATAATCATCCACCTAAACTGACAAGCACATGAAATATATACTGCATGCTTTTTCGTATCTGTGCATCCTCACAATGGCTGCCTCCTGCGATAAATTCACGGATATCCATAAGCCATTCGTTGAAGGCGGAGAAATCATCTACGCCGTTAAGCCCGATTCGGTGGTGTTCATCGCCGGCAAGGAAAGGCTGCTGATGCGCCTGTGGATGGAAAACGGCCAGAACATCAAGAACATCATCGTATCCTGGAACGGAGGGGCCGACTCGCTGGTGATACCCATGAAATTAAAGACCGGAAGGGATAGCATTGAAACATTGCTGCCCGGACTGGTAGAGAAAGCCTACTCTTTCAATATATACGCTGTGGATGGCTTTGGACACCGGTCCCTGACTTACACACAATTTGGTGCCACATTTGGCGATGCATATGCCGGTTCTCTCCAGAACCGGAGGCTCAAAAAGATCTCCCTTACGGAAACGGAGGGTTTGCTGGAATGGTTCGCTCCGGCTGAAGGGATGATCCTCAATGAGGTGAAATTCATCAACCGCCGTGGTACCGACACTGTTGTACGTTTCCCCTCCACTGAATTCAGCGTGGAGATCGACGCACCGGGTGGCACTGCCTTCCAATACCGTGGCCTCTACATCCCGCAGGCAGAAGCGATCGATACCTTTGCTACTGCATGGGCGTCAGACAAGCTGCCTGATTTCTACACGATCGATCGTTCGGAATGGGAAGCAGTTTCGGTATCCGATGAAACCGCCGGCGATGGTGGTGGAAAGGATGCCCTGATAGACGATAATCTGAGTTCCTACTGGCATTCCCAGTGGGGACCGGATATTGACTTACCGCACTGGGCAATTATAGACCTGAGTACTGTAAAGAATATCGCGTATTTCACAGTGTACCGCCGTAAGAACAATACCAACTCAAAGTCTGTACAACTCTATCTCGGTAATAGCAGCGACCCCAATGGAACCTGGACGCTGGCCGGACAGGGTGCCTTCACATCGGGCGATATGTTGAAAATCGACAATACGGCTAATGCATCCGGCAGATACCTGAAAATATACCTGACCGACAGTAACAATCCGCCATTTACAAGCATAGCAGAAATCTATGCATATGGAAATTAATTCAAACGGATAACCGGCATTTTTAAAAGGGCAGTTCTAGGATGAACTGCCCTTTTTGTTTCCCTGCAAATTCCCTTATGGCTGTTGATTACATATTGATGTATTGTATACTTTGTTAACCCTTTAAAAGCTCCCTGCAGGGTAAAATGCATTTATTTCCTTCCAATTACCGACTTTTGCACCCGGAAGGTATGTGCCTGCCGGTTAAAAGCATTTTACAACATTGGACCAGTCAATCAGTTTAAACAAGTTTATCAGTGATACGGGATATTGTTCGCGCCGCGAGGCAGACAATCTCATCACCTCCGGCCGCGTGTTGTTAAACGACAAGCCGGCTACTTTGGGTAACCGCTATAAACCCGGTGATACGGTTGAAGTAGATGGTAGTCTTATTACAGCTGCCAAAAAGGAGAAACGGGTTTACCTGGCGCTTAACAAACCAGTAGGCATCACTACCACTACCGAACTTCACATCAAAGATAATATCATCAGCTTTGTGGGCTATCCTAAAAGGATATTCCCCATCGGCCGGCTTGATAAAGACTCCGAAGGACTGATCTTCCTCACCAATGACGGGGATATCATCAATAAGATTCTGCGGGCTGCTAATAATCACGAGAAGGAGTACATAGTTCGGGTTAACAAGCCTGTGAATGCGGCATTTGTTAGGCAAATGTCGCAGGGGGTGCGTATACTGGAAACAACTACGTTGCCCTGTAAGGTGGAAATGACGGGCCGCCAGACGTTCCGCATCACACTAACACAAGGCCTCAACCGCCAGATCCGCCGCATGTGCGAAGCCCTCGGTTATGCTGTTGTAGCCTTACAGCGCGTTCGTATCATGAACGTAAAGCTTGATAAACTGGCAGTAGGTAAATGGCGCTACCTCAGCGAAGCGGAAATAGCATTTATTAAAGAGAGTGTAGCCGATTCCAGTATGGTTGGTGGTGAAAGTGCTAAGCCGGCACAGCGAAAGAAAAATCGCAGACATAACCCTGCCGGAAAGGATTCCAATCCCGAACTCATCCCGGATAAAAAGCCATCTGACAGTAAGTTTATATCTCCTAAGCCCGAATTTAACCGGGAGAAGAAACCATCTGACAATAAGTTTAAATCTCCCAAGCCACTGGCTAAAGAGGGTAAACCTAAATCGTTCGAGAAGCCGGCAAAGAGGGGTAATCCTTCTCAGAAACCCGCTCCTTCAAATAAAGGCAAACCTGCTGCCCGACCGGCAAAGCAATCCGGTAAAAAAAGGAGTGGACGATAATTGTTTAGTATACCAGGATATCCCGCACTATGAAGTATTTTTTCAAGCCTTATAGCTTGTTCTTATATGTTGCGTTGATTGCATCGATTCCCGCTATTATACCCTCATTAACCGCAGCGGGTTGAAATTCTTTGCATCAGCGTTCGGTTTGATCTGGTTGATTTGCGTTTGGAAGGAGGCTCAACTCAAATCCCGGAAACTTATCTGGATTCATTTTGCTGCTTCGATCTTTACACTGGCCGCCCTGTGTTATTATCAGGTACAGGCAAGAGGGGAGAAGTTAATTCATGTTGAATCATCCTGGCAAGGAAAATACGGCCATAGTACGCACGACTATTTCGTTTTACCATATAGCGGCATTCTGTTATTTATGTTTGTGGCAGCTCAGGGTGTTTTCGTTATGCAATTGGTGAAAGCAGGTATGCGGAACGACTGATTTCCGCATGATCATAGGGTTGAGCGAATGCTGCCTCTAAAAGCAAAAAGGTTGAAGTAAGCACTTCAACCTTTTTTGTATTACGTATTTAGGGAACGATCAGATTCTGTCCGGATAAAAGAACATCCGCCCGATTTCAAGGCCCCATTTACCCTGCACCACCAGGTATGGTTGTACCAATCCTTTTTCTCCGGCTCTTGGCATGACCAGGCTGCTGGCAGCCATTTTACTTTTACTTTCATCGCCGTAAAACGCCCACTGGTCTGTAGTACCGGCTTTTGTAAAGCAGATGTTGGTGGAACTAAGCATATTGATAGTTGCGAATTTCTCGTCTGCGAGATATCCGGCATACGCCCATTTATTGGGCTGTACGTTCCGGGCAAGGTAGGCACGGTACTCCTGTCCGTTGGCGGCATCTGTTCTGCTGAGGAAGATGTCTACCGGATCGGTACTTTCGGCGTAGCCGATGTAGAACCCGAGCTTATTGGTATTGGCATCGGCTGCGGGTGGCTGTGAGGGCACTTCCTTTCCATCGATATACAGAAAGTTATAGTAGGCTTTGGTGCCAGTTTCAGGCAATTGTTGTCTGAAGACTTCCTTTTTCGTTACCGTGTCTGTAATCACCAGCATTTTGTTGGTGCGGCCGGATACATAGCGGTGTGTGGCATTGAAGTGCACCAGTGATGTGGGTTTAATGATGTAATCCCCGTTGTTGACAGATACGTCATAAACTGATGTATCGAGCGAGATCTGCAGGGCATGGTCTGAGTTATTATAACCTGCCACCAGCACCTGCATCGCCATACCGGCTTTGAGGTCTTCTTTATTGCAGGCCGTAAACGCCACAGACGCTAAGGTCAGCAGCAATACGGTAATGGTCTTGTTGATAAATAATCGCATATTGACAGGTTTTAGAGTTCCAGGTTCTTCACGAAGGCCATCAGCGACCCGGAGGGATTTTCGGTAAAGATGTACATTTTGGAAGAAGCTACATTGGCATTGGGCTTCGGCGCCGATGTGGTGATATTCCAGTTGTAACCGGTGCCGGCAGTGTAAAACTCATTGGTACCGGCTTTGTAGAGGTATATCACGAAAAGCACGGGAGTAGGCTGGCCGTTGTAGGTTTGCCCGGCTGTGGGGAACGGGTCGATGGTGATCGTTTCGCTAAACTCCCCGGCTTTCACGTTTTTTATCCGTGCCAGTTCCTGGAATACCTTTGGTACGAAGTACAGTTTGCCCACGGCAATATCTATCGGGCCATCATACTTCGTCATCACCGGGTTCCACATATACCGCAGCTTGATTTTTCCTTCTTCGAACGCTGGTGGCTCAGGCATTTCTCCCGCTACCCCATTCAGGTAAAAGAAGTTGACTTTGCCCACATTGTCTCCCTTCTTCCATTCTCTTTCCAGTACGGGTTTATCGGCGCCTTCCGGTGTGATGGACACTTTCAGCGATTGCTGGCCTTCGGGAAAGGTAAATGCCTGACTTACTTTGAAAGGGCCGTTTGGAATCTGGAAAAGGCGCTGGAAGGTATCAAGCTTCACATTGAGTTTCTCATTGCTGGCATTGTAGCCGGAAATAACGAAGGGCAGCATATCGCCTTTGTACAGGAATTCGACGTCTTTTTTGCAGGCCGTGGCCAGTATAGTGAATGTGGCCAGCAGGCTAAAAAATATATGTTTCGTTTTCATGGTTTGTTTTTTGAATGCGGGGAATGTTAGAACGTGTATCCGATAGACAGGCTGACAGAGGTACCCACCCGCCGGATGAAAGTATCCTGGTCGCCGATCCTTTTTTTCGTTTTCCCATCTTCCGACAACTCCAGGTACCCTTCTTCATATTTCTGGGAGAAGCCGAATTTCCATTCATAGATGGCGCTCCAGTCTGTTTCACTGATGAAGGAGAGGGGTGTGTTGCGGTATTTATCCTGCAGTTTGTAGGTTTCGTCGCTGTTGATGTAGAAGCGGTGCGCGGAATTGGTGAGGTTGCTCATATTGAGCCTTACCATCAGGTTTTTGTTTTTCAGGAACGCATAGCTGAGTTGTGCATCGAGCTGGTCGCGCGGACGTTCGTATTCCACAATGCTGGGCAGTATTCCCGTGGTAAAGGTTTTATACCCCATGTGGTTGAATGCGATGTTGGCACCTAGGCGTTTGCCTGCATATTGCAGGGCTATATTGTACAGTACGGGCACCTGGCCGTAGAGCGGCCGTTTTTCGGTGAGCAGTTTTTTTGTACGGTAACTATATTTATAACCGTATTTATCGTCGCTCATGCTTTTCCCGCTGTATTGGCTCGCCTGCACGGTGGAGTTCTGCAGGGTGAGGTTCCCGCTCAGGAAAAGGTTGTCGAGGAACTTCCAGTCGGGGTTGATGAATCCGAAGTTTTTCCGGAAATCGAATTCCCAGCCGCTGACTTTGGCCCATTCCGAGTTATTGGTTTTAACGTAAATACGGCCCGTAGCGTCTGGCTGATCGCGGTAGATCTCAGCAGGTTTATCGAAGTACTTATAGAAATAACCGAAGGAGATAACCTCACCGGGTTTGGGGTACCATTCCAGGCGGAGGTCGTAATGGTCTATGAGGGTAGACAGTACGCCTTCGTTCATCCTGTAGGAGCCCAGAGCGGGGTCGAAGCGGATCATGCGGGAGTTCTCGATCAGTGAGGGGCGCACAACCGACTGTGCATATGCGGCGCGGATGTTGAAGTCTGCCAGCGGTGTAATAGTGAGGCTTGCAGAAGGCAGGTAGCGCCAGGTTTTCTCCTCTTTGGAAGGATCGGCAAAGGCACTCACTATTTTCCCGGATTCGGGGTCTACATAACGGACTTTTTCGCCATCCTTAATGAGCTGGTCTATCAGCAGATCGTTAGGGCCGCTGCGGAGTCTTTCATACTTGTAATATTCGGCACGCACGCCCCATACAAGGCGCATCCATTTCGTAAACCGGTTATCGAGCATGGCGTAGAGGCCCTGATTGGTGTTTTTGCCCTGGTAGCCGTTAGAGGAGAACCCTGCAGGGAAATACATCAGGTCTGAATATGGATCTTTAAAATCTAGGTACTTACCCCATTCCTGCACAGGCAGGTAGGGGAATACGGAATTGTTTGGGTTCAATGTGCCGATGGGCAGAATAGTCCAGTCGTAGAAGCCTTTGCGCTCCATAAACTGGTATCCAACTTTCACCAGTTGCTTTTGACCCAGCAGTTGCGTATTGTAGCTGAGGGAGGCTTCACCAATACGGTTGGTTTCTTCGTAGAGGTATTGTGCGCGGTTAAATGTGCCGTAGCCGGGGTTGGTGACCCCGTGAACCATCACGTTGTATGTTGTCTGGTTGAGAGTAGTGGTGGGTGCCAGCCAGGCTTCCACGGCATCCTTCTCAAGGTTCGTTAGCTTGTTGCGCGCAACGTTCCATTCAAAACGGAACTTGCCGAAAGTATGATCGCCGTTGATGCGGTTCTGCAGCATGTTGAGGAACTTGGGGCGGTCGTATTCGCGGATGGCGGGCTTATCACCGAAGCCGATCTCATTGCCCCAGCCCACCATGCGGTTGAACTGGTTGTTGAACACACGGGAGTAGAAGTTGCGGATGGTGATCTTATGATTGGCCGAGCTCCAGCCTGCGTTCAGTAATGCTGCCCAGGTGGTGTTAAAGTTATACTGGTTGGCAAAGGTGGGCTCCAGTTCTGCGCCGGTAGCTGCATCGTAGCGGCGGTTATCGAGCTTTTCCCAGTTACCGCGTTCAAAGTGTTCGATATCATCCATCGACTGCTCGTTGCGGTAGCTGATGCTGCCCACAAAACCGAAGCGGCTGTTTTTTACCTGGTAGTTGCGGCCCATGCTCACCTGGTAGTTTTGCCCCGGTGCGGCTTTATAAATGCGGGTACCGAGCCGTTCCAGTCCGCCGATCCTTTTGTTTTGTGCGCCCACCTGCTCCGGGGTGATCAGTGTTTTACCGGGTTCCGGTGTGGCATAGGGATTCGCAGGATTATAATTTCTTCCATCGAACAGGATCAGGTTATCGGGGAAGTGGTCGCGGCCGCCGTCGTCAAAACCGAGGTAGTCGTATTTACCACGTCCATAGCCGAGAAACTCCTTTCCCGTTACGCCGGAAATGTATTTGGTGCCGATACTGATGTTGGTGAAGTTCTGGTGGGGGATAGCGAATGTATTCACCTGCACGAGGCCGCCGCCGAAACCGAAGCTCATATCCGGTGTGGCGGTTTTGGACACGATCACATTATCGATCAGGTTATTGGGAATGATGTCGAACTCAAAATCCCGTACCTGCACGTCAGTACTGGGGAGGATGGCGCCGTCCATCATAGCGAGATTATACCGCTCCGCGATGCCGCGGATCACTACCCGGCGGTTATCGTTGGTGCTTACGCCGGAAATGCGTTTGAGGGTTTCGCCGATATGTTTGTCTGGCAAAGCGGAGATCTGTTCGCGGCTGATGCCGTTGGAGATACCGGCTTCGTTTTTCTGACGGGCGTATAGCGAGGCAACGGATTCGCGGCTGGCGGAAGAGGTTACCACTACGCCGCTCAGGGTGCTTTTCTGTCTTTTCAGGGTGATGTTCAGCTCGAAGGTTTGCCCGTTTTTTACGGTGATATCCGGAATGCGTTTGGTGCCGTATCCGATAGAGGAGATTTCCGCTTGGTATTTACCCGGGGGGAGACTGATAACGAATGATCCGTCTGCTTTCGTAGTGGTGCCTTTATTTCCGATGCGCACGGTCACGAAAGGCAGGGCCTCACCGTTGGTTTCGTCGATCACTTTGCCGGAGATGCGGCCGTCGGCCGGTTGAGTTTGCTGTACCGGTGCCTCGGAAGCTGTGGCGGGCTTCAATATGATAGCCCCCATATCTCCGGAAGTATGGGTGATGCCGAGGGAAGATTGCAGTGTGTACAGCACTTCTTTCACAGTGGGCTGCGCGCTCTTGAAATGAAGGGATTTCTCCAGCCGGCCACTTACTTCTTTCCCGAAAGTAAACTGTACGGATTCGGCTTTTTCGATAAGGGCGATCACATCTTTCCCTTTCAGCTCTTTCGCGGGTAATGTGATCTGCCGGGTCATATCCTGCGCACGGGCCAACCCGGGAGCGAACATGGCGGCGATAAACGTAGTGATACAAAGTATCCTTATTTGCATAACTTTATGTGATTAAATGTTGCGGACTTTAGTTAGTACGGTGCGTTTAATGAGCTGCCGGGTGGTGAGATACCCTGCAGCGTGTGCCGGCCTGCTACCACAGGCCGGTTTCTTTTTTAGTGGTATAGCTTACTTCATGCGTTCATCAGGCGTTTAGAGCGGTTAGTAAATAATGATGCTGTTATTTTCTTTCTTATACTGAAAGCCGAGTGTTTCGGAAAGCAGGGCAATGGCCTCGCTGCAGCTCTGCCGATGGATGCGGATGGTTACCGGTTCTGCAATCCATTTGGTATTGGTGATCACAACAGGCACGTTGTACCAGTCAGATAATGCGCGTGTCACTTCTCCTAAAGTAGCCTGGTTAAATACCATGCCGTTGTTCCACCATTCGCAAAGGAGCGCGGCGTTCACATCATCGATAGTGAAATCGTTGTGTTGCGCGCTGAAGCGAAGGCGTTTGCCGGGCGTTAATTCCGCCAGTGGCCTCCCGTCGTAATGCACGCCTACTTTACCCGAGCGCACGGTAACTGAAGCATGGAAACTGTCAGTGGCCGTCATTTCAAATGAAGTACCCAGCACGTGGGTGACCATCTTTCCCGAGGCTACCCGGAAAGGGTGTGAGGCATCGGGCTTCACTTCGAAGAAGCCCCTTCCGGAGAGGGTGATGCGGCGGTCTTTGGTATTATAGTCTTCCGGAATGGTGAGCGTGGCACCGGGGAACAGGTGCGCAACGCTACTGTCTGGCAGGGTTACTTTCTTATGGGAGCCGGGGAGGGCGGCAATAGTTTGAAAAGCCGGGGTATACGGCGTGGCAGGCCGCAGCCACATGGCGCATGCAACGAGGATGGCTATGGCTGCGGCATACGCCAGCCATTTACGGGATATAGGGAAAATATGTTTGGGTTTTGGTTGCCAGTTGGTACGTGCCGTGAAGGATTGCCATAGCATGTCTTGTACTGCATCGCGGTATGGTGGAGTGAGGGGTTGGTCGTCTTCCGGCCGCTCCCGAAGCCATTGCTCCACCAGCGCTTTTTCGCTTTCAGTAGCCGTGCCATTAAGGTACCTGTCGATGATGTTTCCCAGTTGTTCGATGTTCATATGGTGAGGAGGCTTTTCGGCTCCTACCTATATGCGTGCGAAATGGGATGTTTCAACTATCGGCGAATGTTACCAAATCATTACCAAAGAAAGCACGGCTTCTTTCAGATGTTTGCGGAGTTTGTGGTAACTGGCATTGAGCTGGTTGCGGACGGTTTGTTCTGAAACATCGAGGAGGCGGGAGATCTCTTTTACAGAGAGGTCTTTTTCCTGCCGCAGGCGGTATACCTGTTGCATTTTTTCGGGAAGGCGCGCCACTTCTGTTTCTACGATGGTTTCTAATTCTTTAAGCTGCACAGGGTCGAGGAAGCTGGTGAATTCGGTGAGGATGGTTTTCTCCCATGCTTCTTTTCTGCTGGCCATTTTACTGGCTTTGGAGAGGTGCGACAGTACTTCATATTGCACAGCGGCGTGGAGATATGCGGCCAATGTGGTAATGATGTTAACGGTGGCTCGGCGGGTCCAGAGATTGATCATGACATCCTGCACCACATCCTGCGCATCCGATTCAGATCTGAGGCGGTTAAGGGCGTATACGTATAGCTTTTCCCAGTACCGGACAAAGAGGGATTGGAAAGCAAGGCCGTTGTCCTGTTGGACCTGCAGCCAGAGATCGGCATCGGTATGTTCGCTGGAGTGCATGGTTTGGTTACAGGGAGTAAATGTAGGAGGATTATCGGGAGTTGTAGGTTATGGTTTCTTTAAGTTTTGTAGGGGAGGGGGATAACGGGGGGGGATAAACAAAAGGTCGCTTCAGCTGAAGCGACCTTTTGTTCAGGTATGTTTCCCTGGATCAGGATTCTTGTCAATATCACCCTGTGATATGGGCATGAGGGACACACAAATTATAGGTCCCCGCAAAAGCAGGGGCCTTCGTTATTTTCAGCGCACCTTTATACTGCTCGTTCATAACGGCCGTACTCCATAAATCCGAAACTATCTACAAAATCCCCAACAACTCCTCCTTACTCAACTGCAGCAGCAAAGCCCCGTCTGTCGTAATAAGATCCTGCGCCAGCTGTTGCTTCCTCTCCTGCAGCTTCCTGATCTTTTCTTCAATAGTGTCTTTGCAGATCAATCTCACGGCCATTACATTCCGCTGCTGGCCGATACGATGGGTGCGGTCTATGGCCTGATTTTCTGCTGCCGGGTTCCACCAGGGGTCTACGAGGTATACGTAATCGGCTTCGGTGAGGTTCAGGCCTACACCGCCGGCTTTAAGACTGATGAGGAATACGCGGATAGTATCGTTCGTCTGGAAGTTGTTGACCTTTTCGCCGCGGTTGCGGGTTTGTCCGTCCAGGTACTCGAATGGGATATCCAGTTTTTGCAGCTCCGTCCTGATGAGATCGAGCATGGTGGTGAACTGGGAGAAGACGAGGATCTTATGCTCTCTGGATTTGTTGGCGATCTGCTCTGTCAGTACTTCTATCTTAACGGAGTTATCCCCCGAATGCCCTTCCTTCAACAACACCGGCGAATTACAGATCAGGCGTAGTTTGGTGAGGCCGGTTAACACGTGCATAGGGTTCTTGTGGATCTCTTCAACGGTGGATGCCGCAATGTAATTCCGAAGCTCCTGTTCGCAGGTATCGTATATCTTTCTTTGCCCGGCATTCATTTCACAGTAGATGGTCATTTCCGTTTTTTCCGGCAGCTCCTGTGCTACCTGCTTCTTAGTGCGGCGGAGGATGAAGGGTTTTACGGTCTGCTGTAATTCCATGGCCCGTTTCGTGAAACCGAACTTGTCGATGGGGATGGAATATATTTCTTTGAAATATTGCTTACTACCTAGCAAACCCGGACAGGCAAACGATAACTGGCCATAGAGGTCAACGGTATTATTCTCAACGGGTGTACCCGTTATAACGATCCGGTTGCGCGATTGCAGCAGCCGGGCGGCCTTATATCTTTCCGAGCCGGGATTCTTGATGGCCTGCGATTCGTCAAGGAAAATATAATCGAACTGAAACGTTTTCAGTAAAGTGATATCGGAGAGCATCGTTCCATAACTGGTTAGCACGATATCAGATTTGTGCAGTTCCGCAACGTTTTTCAGACGGCTGGTGCCGTGGTGAAGCTGAACGGAAAGCTCCGGTGCAAAGCGTTGTATTTCTTCCTGCCAGTTGAAAAGGATCGAGGTAGGCGCTACCACGAGGTGGGTGGCAGGGCCACGTTGGGCTTTGCGGGAGAGGATGAAGGCGATGATCTGTACGGTTTTACCTAAACCCATATCATCGGCAAGGGCGCCGCCGAAATTGAAGGTGTCGAGGTAATGTAGCCAGCTCAATCCATCGTGCTGATAAGGGCGCAGTTCTGCCTGCAAACCGGCGGGTGCCGCCACCCGGGGGATGTTTCCGGGTGTACTGAAGGCCTGCTGATAGCGGGCAATCTCGTTTTGCGCCTCTTCGGAAAGCACTTCCCTGTCAAATAACTCAGATACCTCAGAGAAATTACTTTTAGGGAATTTGAGCATCTCTGCATCAATTTCCCCGGCCTGAAAGTATTTGGTGAGGCTTTGAATCCATTCTGCGGGAAGCAGACCGGTGGTGCCGTCGCCCAGCTCCACGAACTTACTTTTGTTCCGGATAGCTTTGTAAAGCTGTTTCAGCGAGGCGGTTTTGTTGCCGAAGCTGACCTTCACGCTGGCATTAAACCAATCGATACCGCTGTTGACTTCGATGCGGATGCCCGCCTTATACGAACTGCGTTTGTTACCAGGCAGTTCGTTGAAGCCCAGGATGGAAATGCCGGCTTTCCGCCATTCCGCGAATGCGTCGAGGAACCAATCTTCGTCGATGAATTTGTTTTTATGAAGGTAGAAGTATTCGTATGCTGCGATCTGCTCTTTAAAATCCGGGTGCTGGTGCATGACGAGGGTGGTCAGTGCCAGTTCGGATTCGCTGTCTCTTTTTACTTTAAATTCATTGCCATTCCGGTCAATGTCTGTGATTTGTTTACGGGAGTACACCGGTACTTCGATCTCCCCGTATTTCATAACCGGTGTAATGGCAATGTAATTGCCCTGCTGCTGGAGGTAGATGAGCTTTTGGGTGGAGCGTTTCCTTTCCGTCAGTTGCGCCGGTGTGGCTTGTTTGATATAGCTGTAATCGATATGTACAAGATGCTCCAGCGACCGCAGGGCAGTTTGCATAAAGTTCTCGTACTTCGATGCGTGAACGAGTAAGATCTCGTTGTTCCTTTTAAAGAAGCGGATCACCCGTGTCAGGTCCGGATTGTCCAACAGGTACAATTCCTGCTTGTGGAGTACGAAATGATGGTGCCGCAGGTTTACCTTTTCAAAAGGGATTGAAACATCTTGCAGCAGCAGCTTGCCGGTGATCTCATAAAAGGGTGATTTTCTGAATACCGACAGTGCGATTTCCGCTTTAAGGACGTGCAGCCCGATACGGGTTAATGATCGTGGGGAGATCAATTCCGTAATGTTGCGGTCGTGTTGATAAACATCCAGGTTCATCGGGTTTGCACAGATCAGCCGCAAAGCCTGCTGGTCTGACGCATGGTGCATATCGATGGCTTTCTGTGAAATGGATGCTATGGCTGCGATGAACTTTATAACGGCGGGTTCGTTACTTTCCCAAATCAGGTGCAAGGGATCTACCTGAGCTATCGGATGTTTGATCTTGCCGGTCTGGGTGATATTGACCCGCATGAGGTGAAAGGAGGCCTGCTGGTAGAGGCGGTGTTTATCCACTACCAGTATTACGCGGCCTTCCGTATCGGTTGCATCGGGTCTTTGTGTAGCGGCGTTACGTAAGGGGAGGAGTTCTTCCGTTAGCGTACGTTCGTTGACCCGGATAAGTGCCTTTTGGATCGGCTCTATTTGAAGTTCGCCGGCAGAATAGATGATCTGGAAATAGGTGTCCAGGTTCGGCTCATCTTCCAGTCCGTAATCTTTCGCAGTTTTCCGGAGGTATTTGCGCCGAAGCGGACCATCGAAGAACACCCGGTATGCATGTTTTTCGATGATGGAAGAGATCACCTCCATCTGATGTTCACAAAGACCGGCAGTTTTGTTGCCGCAGGTGCAGGAAGAAACGATGGAATTATCCGTTTGGCGAACCGTTACGGCAGGGGATTGGACGGATGCAATGTTCTTTTCGAATACTGCTTCGTCGATCTCCAGGGTAACCGGCTGCATATCCTGTATGGTACCCGTTTCGGGGAGGCTGCCATTACGTGTGTGTTGCAGCAGGTCGTAAACGGATATTGTACCGATAGTGGCAGCGGGTATGATGTATGGTTCCGGAAATTCCATGTGGATGCAAATATATGGGTTAAATGAAAAAACCAGGTCCGTTTTCCGGTACCTGGCTTTTATGTTGTAGCTCCGCTATTTTTCAATAATATAAGTTTATCATGCGTTTCTATTCCAGCAGCTTTTTCAGGCCTGCCTCATAATTGGCAATTTCTGCGATCAGGCTATCGGTCAGCACTTTTTTAGCGGATTTGTCGCCATCCATAATGATGGACCAGCGGACAACCGAAGTGTCTTTACTATCCGGGAGTGACTCTACCAGTACTGTTACGATTGCTTTGGTAACGCCGGGTACCAGTGGGGCCGAAACCTGGAACACGAAGAATTTGTATGTTTCGTGTACCTGTTCTATTTCATCTGTACGCTTGCGGCCGTCCGCAAATTCGAGGTCCCGGAATTGTGTGCCGCCTGTGGTACGAATGTTTACCCCGGTGATCATGCCGTTGGAGTAATCTTTTACTTTAGGCATGTCGCGGATGATTTGCCAGATTGCTGGCGGATCGCTTTTGATCCGCGTTTCATGGCGGTATTCCGGGGTAACTTTTTGCGCTGCTTGCATTTGCGCCGCCGCAGCTCCACTCCAGCAAATCATGAGCAATAACAGGTACTTCTTCATAATTCCAGTTGATTTTCGGAAAAAGTAGATGATTTGCCGGGATTGGCAGTGGGTTTATGTGCAAACGGGATAAATTCAGGGACGAAAACCAGGTTCGTAAACGGAAAAGGAGCAGTATGGCAAAATTAACCCAGCCCATTTCCGGGTATGCCGCAACCGGATACCTTTATAAGTTGCTTGATGTCCTTGATGCAGATCTTCTTATTGTGTGAGGTGATAATGCCGGCAGACTTCAACTCTGTAAGAAACCTGACAATATTCTCTTTGCCGGTTCCTACCATATTGGCCAGGTCACTACGGGAAAGATTGATCATGATATCTTCACCTGCCGCAGTTTCTTCTTTAAATTTTTCGCGCAATACTATTAATGTAATCGCCAGTCTTTCTTTCACAGAACGCTGTGCAAATACTGAAATACTGTTTGCCAGTACGGTGAATTCATGACTGAGGATTTTGAGCAATCTGCGCGGCAGTACACTGGAACTGTCCATTATAGCCAGGAAATCTTCTTTAGGGATAAATGCAATGACACTTTCCTCTATTGTAGCAGCGGAGTCAGGATAGCGTTCCTCCGCTAAAATAGCATGATATCCGATTAATTCGCCCGCATTGGCAACGTAAATGATCTGCTCCCGGCCGGTATGGTCGACCTGGTATTTTTTAACCTTCCCCTTTTTAATAAAGAAAATACCCGAAGCAACAGCTCCTTCCCTGAATATTATTTCCCCTTTCCCATATCGCTGTTCAGTCATATGAGAAAGAAGAGCGGCATACTCATCTTCGGGCAGATTATTCAGGATGGATTGAGACTTGAAATTCCATTTATAGATGGGAAACAGACCTTCTAAACTCATAGAATTTGACCCATTGGGCAAAAAAAAGTGATTTTTTGCAGTTTTTTGATTGAAAAGTATCAATGAAACCGAATGCAATCAAAGGTACCTTTGCAAAATGAAAGTATCAACTATTTCTCGTCCGAGGATTAATTTCACTGACAATCATGAATGGATTGATTTAAATGGCAGTGTTGGCTTTGTGGGTGTTTCTGCGCATAGATTGAAAGGAATTAAGAATATAGTTAATATAGTATGGCATAACCCCAAAGGAATTATTGCAAAAGGGGCTGTTATTGCTGAAATCCACACAGCCGATGAGATTATTCTTATTCAGGCACCTCTTGGTTGCAAATATCTTGGCCGGAATCAAAAACTATCCGGTAATCTAAACCTTGTATTGGAAAGCCCGCAAGACAATGGTTGGATATTTTTCGTGACTCCGCTGAAATTCCACAGCCAGGCCCCACTTCTTTCACCTGAAAGTTATCAGAAATTAATACGCTCCACAGTTGCTAATTAGTAATGGAAAACACGCTAATGAAACCAGCATGGTATTTAACTGATGCATCCTTCGACTGGCTGTTTCCGGAAAGGATCCAGCAAATGTCAAAAAGGCATTGGACTCCTGTGGGAACCGCAAAAAGCGCTGCCGCTTTCCTGGCATCTGAAGAGGGTGGAAAGATTCTGGATATAGGAAGTGGTGTCGGGAAATTTACCCTTATCGGTGCACATTACTATCCCGGATCCATTTTTTATGGTGTGGAGCAAAGAAGTGAATTACATCATTATGCACTGGCTGCAAAAGAATACACCAAAACGGATAATTCAGCATTTATAGAAGGGAACTTCACTCAGGTTAACCTCGCAGATTATGATCACTTCTATTTTTACAACGCTTTCTTTGAAAATTTAGACCCCGGAAATAGCATGGATCAGCAGATTGATTATTCCATCAGTCTCTACCGGTATTATTCGCGCTATTTATACAGAGAGCTGGATAACAGGCCTGCGGGAACCAGGCTGGTAACCTTTCATAGCCTGCAAGATGAAGTGCCTTCAGGTTATCAGTTGATTAATGCTTCTGAAGATTCTCTGCTGAAAATGTGGATGAAGAAATGATATAGTAAAATGCATCAGAATATGACAATGGATTTACATGTAACCAGAATAATTGAACAACTCAGTGCCGCAAAAAATACGATAGAAGTGGAAGAGGTTATCCGGGAATCTATCACTAACATTACTGAGAAGAAGAATGGATTTGTAATACAGCACTGCCTTAATAAATTAGAATTAGCATTGGAGGGGATTCCGCCTGTTGAATGTAACAGCGAGCAATGGAGCGCTTACCGTTTCGCACTTATCTGTATCAGAAATAAAGCTGTCAGCATATAACTCCTGACCTGAAGACAATACTGTGTTTCAGTTGACTTACAGATAACCTTGTCAACTTTTAGATTGTACATTTCGAGTACTATGAGTATAAAGGATAAATTTCCAATAGATAAATGGGATTTCAAAAGTGAATCTATTCTTGCAGACCTTCCAACTGATGTTTACAAGGTGCTGACAGCCCATAAGCGTGAGCAGGTTTATAAGCAAAATGAAGTGATATTTAGAGAAGGGTCCTATCCATCCGGAATATATTATATCACTAAAGGAAAGGTCAAGAAATATAAGGTTGATAATGAGGGTAAAGAGCAGATCATCTACTTAGCCAGTACCGGGCAGCTGATTGGGTATCATGCCGTCTTATCGGAAGACAGGTACCCGGACTCCGCAGCTGTATTAGAAGAGAGCACTATTGCATTCATTCCCAAAGAGGATTTCCTTAATGCACTGGACTATTCTCCTTTACTGAATAACCGGCTGCTTAAAACGTTAAGCCATGAATTTGCTGTATTGGCTAACAGCCTTACCATGTTTGCCCATAAAACTGTAAGAGAAAGACTAGCGCTGCAATTAATCCTTATCCGGGAGAAATATAAAGAGAATTATGTGGATGGGATGTCGATAGAAATAAACATCAGTCGTGAAGATATGGCCAGTCTTGTAGGTACCGCCAGGGAAAATATCGTAAGGGTATTAACTGAATTCAAGGAGGAAAATATACTGGAATCGAAAGGACGGAAAATTATTATAACAGATGTTGGCAAGTTGATTAAGATAGCCAATTATAAGTAAATGCCGCCATCTAATGATTGAAGTATTGTCAGTAGTTAACTTCTTTTGTTTTGATATTTTTTATCCTGATGCGACGAGCCATTTTGTAAAACCTCATCCGGAAAGCGTCATAGAACAAGGCAATAAACAGTACAACTGCTGGTACATAAAAGGTAGCGTACTTAAATTTCAGAAACATATATCCTCCCGCGATCCCGCCTGTCAGGAAGAATATTATGATAACGAGCCGCAGGATTATTTTTTTTCTTTCAGTGGCAATGCTTTTACCGGAAGCTGATATCATTGTATAGAGGTCAATACCAAGGTCTGTAAACATCCCGGTCAGGTGTGTAGTTCTAACCACATATCCGGAAATTGTGGATACCAGGGCGTTTTGCATTCCCATTGCGAATAAGAGGCTACCGGCAAAGTATTCTGTTTCGATGATAGAATGATCAAATGTATTTCCAAAACTGCCTACCAGTAAAAGGATTACGATCTCGCAAATAATAGGGATGGCATAGCCCGTTCTTTTTTTCTGTTCTCTGTTGCTGGTACAGAAGCTTGAAAAAAATGCTCCGGCAAGAAAAAGCACCAGCCAAAGACCCACCATTCGGACAGACCGGAAATCCCCCGTTGCCAACTTTTGCGCCAGTAGTGCCGCATGGCCGGTTACATTAGTGGTTAGTACTGCAAAAGCAAAAAAGCCGGCTGCATTTACCATTCCGGCTGTGAAGCATAAGAGTACGGCAAGCCGTAAATTATGCCGGTAGTTCCTTTTTCTTCCTACATGACGCAGCATTTGCTTTCATTAATCCCTGGTTTAACATTAATACTTCATCACATTTCGGCTATCGTTTTATCCACATTTTTAAGAGAAAATCTACTGTAGCATCTACAACCTGATAACTCGGAGGGATTTCGTCTTCCAGGCTATGAAATGTCACTACTCTGGTGCCGCTCGGTTTGTTGTCCAGTGCTTTGAACATATACCGTGTATAGTAGTTGTACAGGCTGGTGGAGTATTCCATATCCTGGTCTATTTGCCCTTCATTAACAATGTTTTCAAAGAATGCATTGTAAAAGTAGAAGTTATCAAAGTCATCAAAATCTATCTGCGTAAAGTTACTGTTGATGAATTCAACATTCAGAGACGCGGTCCGTTCTCTGGCGGCCTGCGCAAAATGATATAACTCTTTTCTTTGCTCCACACCATAAAATATAGCTTCCGGGAACTGATGTGCTCCTATAAGACAAAATTTACCAACGCCACTACCTATATCAAGAATTCTTTTACCGCTTCCGGAAGCCAGGAATTTGGCGGATTTTCTCGCCACCTCCATCGGTGTCCAGTGTAGCTTGGATAATTGCTGAATCCTTTCAGGATACAACCAGTCAAATGCCGTATCACTCACATACCACGTTGGGCTGGATGTAATATTTTCCATGTTTCTCACTGACGATTTTTAGAAAGAATTTACTGTTGGTTGGCAGAAAAAGGTTAACCAGTCCTTGTCTTTTTCATACCCGTAGCGCTCTCCGGGCATTTACCTGTTTACAACCAGCGTATTATTTTTGCTGCAAAGTTACTGGAAGATTCTTTCGGATAAATTGATACTTTTCAACGGAAATATTGCAAAAAGTCACTTTTGAATAAGTTAATCGTGGGTGCAATAGCCGGTAATATGGAATGTGATCACGGGTCTCCGAAAAATCGTGTGTACCGGGAGAGACGATAACCGATATGTTCGGACGCTGGCCTGAAGAATCATTGTTCCCCAATATTATCAACTTGAATTTATTTTGTGAAAGGCACTTACGTAGCCGTGCCAATTGGGCTTCACGTGATCTGCATGGTTGTAATTACAATTCGAAAGTATGTACAATCGGAGATCGCAAAAAGGGAAAGGGTACTAGTGTTCCAATTAGCGTCATTTGGGGTCATTTGCTCCGTTTTGAAGGAAGTGAAAAGTGCATGCAGAGTGCATGAAAAGTGCTTAGAAACTGCTTGACCTTTGCTTGATACTAGCATGATACCAACTTGATCCGGAATTTGACTTGATCCCATACCTGCTTGTAATACTATTAAACTGCAGAAAGTTTGAAAAGTACATTCCTAAATGAAAAAGCCTTACAAGTGAAATCTTGTAAGGCTTTTTGGTGCCCAGAACTGGATTCGAACCAGCACACCCTTGCGAGCGCTGCGACCTGAACACAGTGCGTCTACCAATTTCGCCATCTGGGCATCCCTGGTTTGTGTTCGGGATTGCAAAGGTAGATTATTCCCGGAATTTTCCAAATTCTGATGCAAAAAAATATCACACACGGAAACATCCGTAATCATTTTCGAAAGCTGTTAAATCACACTCCAATGCTGAACGATCCCACTGTGCTGCGTTTGCTGCGGCTTCGTAAGTGCTTTGCAGGAAATCCATCAATGCCTTTTCCGGATTTGCTGATTGCTGCACGATGCTGTAAGGAAGAATAAATTCCCCCAGCTCTTCACTGAAAAATGCCCCTTCCGGTTTTACGGGATGCGCTGCAAAACCTTCCGGTGCGGGGTAGGCATAACTGTAAAACGCTGCTTCCGGAAAAGCATCGCTGCCGGGCCAGAAGCCGCAGGAACTCACCTCTTTGGAATAGGCTTCCTGCATTACGCGGTCGGGCATATTGGGCGCGGAGCCGGTATGCAGGGGCGCATCACGGCCGGAGAAGCGGGTGACCGCCAGATCGAAGGCGCCCCAGAAGAAATGCACAGGGCTTACCTTACCGGTAAACCGGCTGCGGAAGCGGGTGAATACGGTGTGGATATACACCAGCGCACGCCAGCAATCCACCATGCGCGCTTCGTCGTAGGAGCGGTGGGAATAGTCATCTTCAAAAGGTACGGCGTCTGCCAGCTCACTCGGCATGGTGAAGATCTCTACGTCGATCTCCAGCTTCTTCAGTTTCTCGAATACGGCGTTATAAAAATCTGCTACTGCCATGGGGCGCAGCTCGAGTGTTTCCTGGCTGCCGGCGCTTGTTACAATCCGCAAACGATGATGAATGAAATCGAAATCGATCTGGAAAAGTCCGCCGGCGTGAGGCATGCTGCCGGTGCTCAGCCCTGTTGGACTAACCATAAGCGTTACATGCCAGGAGTGGTTGAGCCAGGGCATGGTGCGGAGGCGGATCTTACCGATTACCTGCGTCCACCGGTGTACGGTGGCCAGTGTATCTTTCCAGGCTTTGAAGTCCAGTACGGGCCATTTTGTTGCCATAGCATTTGCTTTTGATTATAAAAACAATCCTGCTGCGCTTTGGTTGTACCACACATAAACGGCCGCGCCCGGGAAGTTTCCCGGGGCGGCCGCTGTCGTCTTATACTGAAGGATTACTCCCTTACACGGTGAAACGGAAATAGCACCAGCAGCTCCATGCGCAGTAGCGGTCTCCGATCTTGGCCCGTACCCTCCATCTTCCGGGCTGAGCGCCTACGAAATTGTAGTTGAAGCTGGTACCGGCGATGTTGTGGAACACGGCGAAGTTGCGGAAGCTTTGTGCGGCCCACTGCCCGGCGTTCACGGCACCGAAAGCATCGATCTCAATGCTGTAAGTAGCACCGGGGATGTTTACGGGCAGCCATTTGAACGTCATGGTGCGGGGATAGTGGTTGAACACGCTGCCGTCTGCCGGTTCAATGGCACGGGGAATGGCGCCTTTCCACCAGGTGAGCGTGGGATCACCGAGGATGCTCATGCCATAAAACCATTGGCGCTCGCCAAGGTCGTGGTCGGTTCCGCGGGCTTTCCACCAGTCTACCATGGCATCGCCAATGCATTTGCCTTTGCCGATAGGGTCGTAGAAGTCGGCGAAGAAGAGCATGGAACCGGTTTTGGTGCTGCCTACAGCGGTAAGACCGTAATTGGTTTCACCACCTGCTTTATCGAAAATATACCAGCCGCCCAGGTAATCGTCCTGCGTATAGCGGGCAGTGCTGCAGCAGAAGAGGTTGTAGAAGTGTGCATTCGGGGCGCGGCTGTCACGGAAATAGCTGCGATCGATCCATTCTGTGGTGCCCGTTGAAGGGATGTGGAAAGAATGAACGTGCGGAGATGAGTGGGAGCAGAGCTGTACGAAGGAGCGCATTTTGTTCACTTCGTCTTTGTACAGATCAGCGTCGGTGATGTTGGGGTTGGTGTACTTGGTGATGAAGGATGCGGGCGTCATGAGGTCCATCTCGCAATCGTCGAAGCTGGTCCAGTCGTCTTCCACATAAGCAAGCGCGGAGCGGCTATGCCCCAGGTTGCCGGTGCGGAATAGGTGGTTGCGGTCGAAGTAATTGTTGAGCAGGGCAGCGTCGTTACCACCGAGGGTGGGCGTCCACATACGGCCGATCCAGATCTCAGGGGTTACATCGCCACTTACGGCATTGTACTTACCGTCGGCATCAGTATCGCTCCAGGTGCCGTTGGTATCCATGTAAAAGAGGTCGCAGGGGAACTCGGTGCTGGCGCCGTGGAAATCGTCGCTCATTTCAAACCAGGCCACGGGGATGGCGCCTACCATTACACAGCCAACCGGACTTTTACTACGGATGTAATTGCGGATGAAGGCCGGCTTGCCGCCGTTCACGACATGCAGGGTAGCCCAGTAGCCGTCGCGGGCGAGGTCGAGGATGTAGCGGTCTGTCTTCTCTTTGGTAGCGGCATACACGTCTTTATGCACGAGTACGAGTACTTTGCCTTTGGGGAAGCGCAGCCAGCTGTAGGTGTTGAGGTAACTTTCTGCTGCCGGTGCGGCGGGGCGTGGCTTTTCGTCGATGAGGGGAGCCAGCTCCAAAATGTTCTTGTTGATCTGAACGTATTCGGCGAAAGAACTGAGGCGGATCTTATTGGGGTCTCTCAGTTCAAGGTTGCGCACGCTCTGATAGGCCTGCGCCAGTTTGTAATTGCGGCCTACGGCCTGCATGTTGAACACGGTCCGGTCCTGCAGTACCTGTGTGCGTACGGTAGCGAGGTTGGAAAGGCTCTGTTTTTCTCCGGCGATGGGTCCGCCTTTTTGGGGTTGCTTTTCGTTGGACATCTTCAATGCTTTTTTGAGGTTAAACAACGACCCAAAATTACATCTGCCTATGTCCTTCGAACAGGTAGCATATACCTGAAGTTTTGCGTACTTCTACGGCAGTGGTGCTTGCGGAATGTACGGCCTACGGCAGTTTCACCTCTTCCCACCAATATGCGGAAGGGAATGGCCGATGCAGCATGGTGGCTTCTCCTATGCGGGGTGTGGCTACGGGTATACCGTGTTTCTGTGCTTCGGCAACCGTTCGGCGCACAGGCTCATCCCAGGGGTGGAAGGCGAGGGCGAATTTGGCCCAGTGTACAGGGAGGATGCCTTTAGCGCGGAGATCTTTCGCGGCTTGAACCGCTTCTTCCGGCATCATATGTATAGAGGCCCAGTCGGTGTTATATTGCCCGGTTTCGAGGATGGCAAGATCGAACGGACCGTACTGATCACCAATGGATTTAAAATGCGGGCCGTACCCGGAATCTCCTCCGATATAGATCTTTTCCTTTTCGGATGCGAGGATGAATGATGACCAGAGGGATTGGTTTCTTTTCACACCACGCCCGGAGAAGTGACGGGCAGGGGCAGAGGTTAGAGACAGCCCTGCGGGAAGTTGAGCGCTTTCTCCCCAGTCCATTTCCCGGATCTTGTCTTTCGGAAGGCCGTAGCGCACAAGGTCAGCCTTAACGCCAAGCCCTGTATATACAGCACCCACGCGGTGGCGGAGGCGCTGTATGGTGCGGCCGTCGAGGTGGTCGTAATGGTTGTGGGTGATAATGAGTACGTCAATATCCGGCATGTCTTCCGGCCCATATACATTCGAACCTGTGAAGGCTTTGGCGAAGATGGGAACGGGGGATGCGTGGTTGCTGAACACGGGATCTACAAGGATGTTTTGTCCGTTCATGCGGATGAGATAGGAGGAATGGCCGAACCAGGTAACCGAGGTGTCATCGGTTACCTGCTCCTTCAGATTGCGTCGCATGGAAGGCAGGGGGGCAGGCGGGTATACGCTGCGCGGTTTGCGCATGAATTTGAAGAAGGCTTTTAGCATCGATGAGTCGGGAGACATGAGTACGGTGTGTTCCAGATTGTGAAAAACACCGTTGCGGTAGTTGGGAGATTTCCATTCCATGACAGCGAATGTACGAAGCAGGCTGAATTGCTGTAGCATGGATGTCGGATTTTTACAATCCGGAGGCGGAAGGGTCGCGTACATTTGTGGTATGATCACAATTGCCACATTCCGGGAACTCTGTTTGTCTATGCCGGAAACCACGGAAGTAAAGCACTTCGACCGTCAGGCGTTCCGTACCAAACGGAAGATCTTCGCTACCCTGCTGGAGAGTGCCAATACGGCTAATTTCCCGTTCTCGCCCGAAGAGCAGGCCTCCTGGTGCAAAATAGCTCCTGGGGTGTTTTATCCGGTATCCGGCGGGTGGGGGCTGCAGGGCTGGACCACTGTCGATTTACGGAAAGTAAAGAAAAGCCAGCTGGCAGATGCCCTGCAGAGCGCCTGGTATCATGCCGCCCCGCCAAAACTGCAGGAGCATTTCCGTTTGCAGAACGGACTATAGTATGGTGAGGTTCTTGGCGCGGTAAGGCTGTATCTCCGGACTGTCGGCAGGCAGTTCCGTGATAAGGTAATGCACATCCTGAAGGTCTGCTATCTTCATTTTCATGGAAGTGTTGAGCTTTTCGGCGATGGCGAGGATGGCGATCTTATCCGCCGCTTTGATCATGGCCTTTTTAACCTGTATGGTTTCCCAGTCGGAGTCGGTAAGCCCGTTAGCCGGGTCTATAGCGTTGGTACCGATGATGCAGAGGTCGGCTTGTATGTTTGAAAGGTATTCGAATACTTCACCGCTCACCGTCATCTGGCTGTAGGCGGATATCTGCCCGCCGATCACGATCGTTTTGATCATGGGTTTATCCAGCAACTCCACGGCAGATAATACGTTAACGGTGATAAAGGTGGCACGCAGGGTGGGGGGGATCTTTTTAATGAACTCCCGGATGGTGGTGCCGCCACCGATGAGCACGATCATATCATCCTGCAATAATTGCAAAGTTTTTTCGGCTATAATAGCTTTGTTATTCTGCGCATAGGTTTCTGATTCATGGCCGTAATGATAGGCGATAGACATGGCCCCTCCCTTGATCTTCACAACTTCCCCATCTTCCGCCAGCTCATTCACATCCCGGCGGATGGTATCCTCGGACACGTTGATAAGCCCCACCAGGTCGCTGTAAGTGATCCGGGTATGAATATTAACCTGTTTAATGATCAGTTCCTTTCTGGCCTTTTTGGTCAGGGAAACCGGGGGTAACTGGTCTTGCGATTGAATGTCCATAGTCATCTGAGTTGCGCTTGCAAATGAATTTTACTGAAAATTCCCTGTTATGCAAAGAATTCCGGTTAAATCACCGGTAAAAATAATAATCTGCCCCATAATTTCGCAATTTTTGAATACAAACTGATGTTTTTGCGTTAATTTTTTTCCAGTGGCGGAATAGAGATATGTGGTTTGTGTTGATAAACAGTTGCTTGTGTAATTGAGTCAGCGATTCCTGCAAGTCTACTAGATAATTATTTGCAATTATTGCTAAAAATACCTGCAAATAATTTGCAAATCTTGCAGGAATGCGTAATTTGAGTCAAGAATTTTGCATTTATCCGACTTATTTATCAACCAAACCACCGAGATGAAAACATTCCAACTGGCTGCTTTTCCACGACTGCTCCTATTGTTTTGCAGTATGTTCCTGTGCCTGGAAAGCATGGCCCAATCCCTCAAAATTACCGGCACGGTTTCCGGTGCCGACGGACAAAAAATCCCCGGCGCCTCCGTTTCCCTCGCCAGCGCCCGCGCTACCGGAACTGTATCCGATCCCGGCGGTCGATTTTCCCTCTCCATTCCTGCTTCGTCTTCCCCGGTTACACTTGTGGTGTCTTTCATTGGGTACGACAATGCCTCCGTTACCCTTCAGCCCGGCCAAACGAACATCGATGTGGTGCTCACCGAGAGCACCAAAGCCCTCAACGAAGTGGTGGTTACAGCACTTGGTATTAAAAAGGCCCGTAAAGCAGTAACTTTCTCTGTTTCCGAAGTAAAAGGTTCCGATCTCACACAGGCCCGGGAAATAAACATGGTGGAAGGACTCACGGGAAAAGTAGCGGGTGTTTCCGTATCCGCCCTCGCAGCCGGACCCGGCAGCTCCAGCCGTGTAGTGATCCGTGGCAACGGCTCCTTTGGCAATAATCAGCCGCTGTATGTAATCAACGGTATGCCGCTCGATAACTCTACTTCAAACGTGCCGGCATCCGGTAACGCTTCCATTGGTCTCAATGCCGACCGTGGCGATGGTATCGGCGGTATCAACCCGGATGATATTGAGACCATCTCCATCCTCAAAGGCGCTACCGCTTCCGCCCTTTACGGCAGCCGCGCAGCTAACGGTGTTATCATTATCACCACCAAACGCGGCCTGAAACAAAAAGGCATTGGTCTGGAATACAATTCCACCATCACCCTCGAAACACCGGCCATTATTCCCGACTGGCAATCAGAATACGGTCAGGGTACGCGCGGTAACAAACCCACCACTCAGAACGAAGCTATCAACTCCGGCCGCCTCTCCTGGGGGCCAAAAATGGATGGCAGCAATGTGATCCAGTTCGATGGTGTGTCCCGTCCATATGTGGCGCAAAAGAATAACATTAAAAACTTCTACCGCACGGGTACCACTTTCACCAATACAGTGGCCATAAGCGGCGGTAGCGAGCTGGGCACCTACCGCCTGTCTATGTCAGACATGAACAACCGCGGTCTGGTTCCTAACTCAGAGCTGAATAAAAAGATCTTCAGTCTGGGTGTGGTAGCTAATCTCCATAAGCGCCTTACCGTTGAAGGTTACGCACAGTACAACAAGGAAAAGGCGAAAGGCCGTTCCAACGTAGCGGATGCTACCGGTAACCCTAACTGGGGCACCTACATGCTGGCCTCTTCTGTAGATGTGCGCAGTCTGGCCCCGGGGTATAACCTCAACACCGGACAGGAAACGCCCTGGAACCCTTCCGGCTTCGCTACCAACCCTTATTGGGCGGTGAACAAGTTCATCAATAACGACGACCGCAACCGCTTTATCGGTAACCTGAACGCCAAATTCAATATCCTCGATAACCTGTTCGTCCGCGGCCGTGTAACGCACGACTACACCACTATTAACTGGCTGGGTGTTGTGCCTTCCGGAACTGCTTATGAACCGCGCGGTTATTACCAGGAGCATACCACCGGCATTACCGAAACCAACGCTGAACTCACGCTGAACTATCAGGGCCGCTTTGGCCGCGACTTCACCCTGGATGTACTCGCAGGTGGCAACCGCCAGCGTTACCGCTCGCAGAACAAGATCCTGCTGGGTAATTTCTTCGCAGAGCCGGGCTTCTATGACCCTTCTAACGTTCGCAGTCTTACCACTACCAATGTACTCCGCCGCTCAGGAGTGAATTCCCTCTTCGCTTCGGCAGACCTTGGGTATAAAGACATGTTCTTCCTTACCATAACAGGCCGTAACGACTGGTTCTCTACCCTCGATCCGGAGAACAACAATATCTTCTATCCTTCCTTCGGCGGTAGCTTCATCCTCAGCGAAGCTGCCAATCTGCCCAAAGCCATCACTTTCGCCAAGATCCGTGCTTCCTGGGCACAGGTAGGCGGTGGTGCACCGGAGCCTTATGCACTCAACCAGACGTATCACCTGGTACCTGGTGGCGGCCACTTTGAGCAGCCGCTGCAAACACCTTCGCAGATAGCCGGTGCCGGTGGCGGTACGCTTACCGCACCAAACAAAAAGCTTCGTCCGTATACGAATACCACACTGGAAGCTGGTTTTGAAGCACGTTTCCTCAACAACCGTCTGTCTGCCGATTTCGCAGTGTACGACCGTCGTACGAAAGACGATATCGTGAACATCACCATCTCACAGGGTTCCGGTTACAACTTCACCAATATCAACATCGGTGAAATGAGCAATAAGGGCGTTGAGCTGTTGCTGAGCGGTATTCCTATCCAGAAGAAGAACTTCAGCTGGGAAGTGACGTTGAATGCAGCTTATAACAAAAACGAAGTGGTGCGCCTGGCGGACGGGATTAAGTCTATCGAGATCGACCGTGCGGTGAATGGTTACGCTACTATCTCTGCAGTTGTTGGTAAGCCCTTCAGCATGATCAATGCAACCAAGATCATCCGCAATGCACAGGGACAGGCAGTTTACGGAGCTAATGGCTGGGAAATGGCTACCATCGCTCCGGAAGAGATCGGTACGGGCGTAGCGCCCTGGAATGGCGGTATCAATAACAACTTCCGTTATGGCAGGTTTAACCTCGGCTTTCTGGTAGATGCCCGCTTTGGCGGATATGTATATTCCGGTACCAACCTGTACGGCACCCGCTTCGGTTTAACGGATATCACACTGCCCGGCCGCGATGGCGGATTAACCGTGAATGGTGTGGATGATAAAGGTGCTCCTTTCACCAAAACATTACAGTACGCAGATCTGCAGGGATATTATGATAACTGGAAGGCACAGTCGGAGCGGTTTGTATATAAATCAGACTTCATCAAACTGCGTCAGGTGATACTGGGATACAAGCTGCCATTCGAGAAGATCGGTGCGGTAAAGTTCCAGGGAGCTTCGCTTTCTTTCGTAGCGCGCAACCTGCTCATCCTGCATAAGAAAACGCCGAATGTAGACCCTGAGTCTACTTTCAATAACTCCAACGCGCAGGGCTTCGAGATGTTTGGCGTGCCCCGCACCCGTAGCTTCGGCCTGAATCTGATGGTTAAACTGTAAACGCAAAAAAAAGAACGATCATGCAACGCATAACCAAATATACTTACGCGCTTCTGCTGGGCGCATCCATGGGCCTCGCTTCGTGCGATAAGGGTTTTGAGGAAATGAATACGAATCCTAACGCCTCTACCAAGCCTAACGTCGATTTCCTGTTCTCGCAAAGCATCCTGCAGGGGAATTATGTGAACGACCGTGTGTATTTCTACGCCTCGTACCTCACCTGCGGCGCTTTTGTGCAGCACTTTTCCTTCGCTAAAGATGTCACGCTCGCCGGCAGCGGGGATAAATACGGTCAGGTGGATGCCTACCAGGGGCAATACTTCCGTTTCGCATATACCAATGTACTCACCACTATTTTCGAATTGCTGCGTGCCACGGAAGGGAAGCCTGAACTGGTGAATAAAGCTGCATCTGCACGCATCTGGCGCGTACTCATCCAGCAGCGTATTACTGATCTGTATGGCGAAATACCTTATACAGAAGCCAATAAGGGTGCTGTTGAAGGGGTATTCCAACCGAAGTATGATACACAGGCTGCCATCTACGATGGTATGCTCCATGATCTGGAATCCGCTACAAATTCATTCGACAACGGTCAGCTGAAATTCGCTGCGGCCGACTTCGTGTATAAAGGCGATATCGGCAAATGGAAGAAGCTGGCCTATTCACTGATGCTCCGTATCTCCATGCGCATGTCGAAAGTAGCGCCGGAAAAAGCCCGCGAGTGGGCAGCCAAAGCTATTACCGGCGGTATTATTATGCAGGAAGAAGATCAGGCTGTTGTACAATACGGCAGCGGTTCGCAAACCTACAATGTAAACCCCGTGGTGTTTGAACTCGTAGGACAGGATTTGAAACCCAACTCCAAAGGAGCCGATAATACCGAGAACGGGAAGTACAGCAAAACACTTATTGATTTCCTGAAATCCAATAACGATCCCCGTTTGCCGGTTATCTCGGTAGTATGGAACGGCGGTGTGCCCGATACATCGGCGGCTTTGCAGAAAGGGATGCCTAATGGTACGGAAGTTCGTCCGAATGATTTTGTAACCTACTCAGAGCCTAACCCTGCCACGGTGTTGCAGAACGCTGCACCACTCATCGTAGTATCTGCCGCGGAAATGCGCTTCCTGCTCAGCGAAGCCATCCTGCGCACCTGGGCTACCGGCAACGCTGCACAAGCGTATAAGGAAGGGATTGAGATCGCTATGCGGAACTGGGCGCTCTTTGGCGCAGCAGGCCGTATCCCGGCAGATAAGATCAATGCCTACACTGCTGCCCATCCGCTTGCCGGCACCTTCAATGATCAGATGAACCAGATCCACAGCCAGTTCTGGGTAGCCACGCTGTTCGATGAGCAGGAGGCTTTTGCCAACTGGCGGAGAACGGGGTATCCTGTACTGACACCTGTGAATGCAAAGGATAATCAAACCAATGGTACCATTCCCCGGAGACTGCCTTACAGCAGAACCGAGCAGGGAAGCAACCGCGCTAACTACGACGCGGCCGTATCCCGTCAGGGAGCCGATTTACTGACAACCCGCATCTGGTGGGATAAATAGCACTGATGCGTTTCTTTATTTTTCTCATTCTGTTTTACCATTTAACCTTGCCACTAACGAGGGCCCAACAGCCCGGCGCTTCCGATAAGGAGGCGCCGGCCCCGCGGGCTTCCGTGGTGGTTAAGTCCGGTGGCGGTCCTTCGCGAACGCTGCCTGCACCGGCTGTCACCCAACTGATTCCGGCGCCGGCATCTTACCGCGCTCTAACTGGTTCGCTAAACCTTCGTAATACTCCCGGTATACAGTCTCCCCGCGAATTATCCAATGCAGCAGCATTGCTTGATGAATATCTCCAAAAGGAAACTGGAGTAAAGTCCGGAAACGGTGGAGATATTGTTTTCCTGCTGGATTCGAATATTGTTAAGAAAGATGAAGCATATCATCTCCGGATAACTAACCGTAATGTAACCATCACCGTACGGGATACCGCCGGTGCTTTTCATGCCGTGCAAACGTTCCGGCAATTGTGGAAGCTTCATAAGGGGCAGGTGTATTTACCTGCCTGCGAAATCACGGATCATCCGCGTTTCGCTTACCGCGGTATGCACCTCGATGTAAGCAGGCACTTCTTTTCGGTGGATTTCGTAAAAGGATATATCGACAGTCTTGCCCGTTACAAATTCAACACTTTTCACTGGCACCTGACGGATGACCAAGGCTGGCGGATCGAGATCAGGAAATACCCGAAGCTGCAATCGGTAGCTGCGTGGCGCGATGAAACCATGATCGGGCATAAGAAGGAATTGCCTCACCGCTTTGATGGCATAAAGTACGGCGGCTATTATACCCAGGATGAAGTACGGGACATCGTTTCCTACGCATCTTCCCGCGGCATTGCCGTAATCCCCGAAATAGAAATGCCGGGCCATGCGCAGGCTGCACTTGCCGCATACCCTCACCTGGGCTGCACCGGCGGCCCATATAAAACTGCAACTTTCTGGGGTGTATTCGATGATGTGTTCTGCGCCGGGAAAGACAGTACGTTCCTGTTTCTTGAAGAAGTGCTGGAAGAAGTGCTGCCCATGTTCCCGTCTGCATACATCCACATTGGTGGCGACGAATGCCCTAAAACACGCTGGAATGCTTGCCCTGCCTGTAAGGAAAGAATGGTGAAGGAAGGACTCCCGGATGCTGATGCGCTGCAAAGTTATTTCGTGCGACGCATCGGGAAGTGGCTCAATGCCAGAGGCCGTAAACTGATAGGCTGGGATGAAATCCTCGAAGGAGGTCTGGCTCCCGGTGCCACAGTTATGAGCTGGCGCGGTACGGAAGGCGCCACACAGGCTGCCGCACAGGGCCATCGGGTAATCATGACGCCGGAAGATGAATATTACTTTGATCATTATATTTCACTATACAACGACGAACCCGTTGCTGCAGGTGGTTACACACCACTGCAGGAAGTGTACAACTGGGAGCCTCCCATGCCCGCGCTCATCGCCGGTGTACAGGGGCAACTCTGGAGTGAGTATCTGCCTTCGGAGAAGCAGGCTCTGTACATGCTCTATCCCCGCATGCTGGCGTTGGCAGAAACGGGCTGGAGCCAGGGAGAAAAGAAGTCGTGGCCCGGTTTCCTGGCGCGCCTCCACAGTATGGATGCTTCGCTGATCCCGGATGAAGTTGTAATGCATGCCGAAGCTACCGTACCCGGGATTATCCGCATTTCTCTGGAAGGCATCGGAGTTGTTCAATATCGCTTAGGTAATGGCCCTGTTCAGCTTTACAAAGGCCCATTCACTGTTAAATCTTCCACTGTACTGGAAGCATGGCGTAGGGATAATGGTCCGGAACGGAAGCTGCGCCGGGAGTTACAGGTACACCTGGCCACCGGAGCAAAAATTCAGCTGCTGCAGCCTCCCAACACAAAATACAATGCCGGCGCACAAACGCTGGTGAACGGAATATCCGGAACACACCGCTATAACGACGGGCAGTGGCTGGGCTTCTCCGCCCGCGATCTGGAAGCGGTGACAGACCTGGGCACTAATAGAATTATCCGGAGGGTGGGAGCCAATATTCTGAACTATCACTGGCAAAGGATGTGGGAACCAACCGAAATGCAATTCTTCATTTCCACAGACGGGGTGCATTATACGCCCATTGCTTCGGCAGGCAGCTTTCCTGTAAACGGCATCGATGCTATCAGACTGGAAGTGCGTCCGGTGGAAGTGCGGTATGTGAAAGTCGTGGCCCGGAACAAAGGAAAAATCCCACAGGGGGAATATGGTGCAGGCGGCAACAGCATGTTGTTGGTTGACGAATTGATTATCGAATAATAAAAAAGGAAGGATGGCTTTTGGGATTGTTGCTGCCTGCATACTTTTGCTGATCGTTTTGCTGACCTGGGGGAAGATGAACGCTTTCCTCGCCTTCCTGCTAGTATCCATTGTTGGCGGCATATGGCTGGGCCTGCCGCTTCCGGCGATCCCCGGGGCATTGCAGAAAGGTATAGGGGATACGGTGGGGGGATTGCTGCCTATCCTCGCACTGGGTGCCATGCTGGGAAAGCTGGTGGCAGAAAGCGGGGCGGCGAAACAGATCGCGCAATCCCTCATGGGGGTTGTTGGCCCAAAATATGTGCAGTGGGCACTGCTGGCAGCAGGTTTCATAATCGGCATCCCGCTATTTTACGGAGTGGGCTTTGTACTGATGGTACCACTGATCTTTTCAGTTATCTACCGTTATAAACTACCTGCTGTAGCCACAGGGCTTCCGGCGCTGGCGGCCTTGTCTGTCACCCACGGTTTTCTACCGCCGCATCCTTCGCCGGTAGCGCTGGTACAACAGTTCGGGGCAGATATGGGAACAACGCTGCTGTATGGACTGGTTGTAGCCGTACCGGCCATTCTGGTGGCAGGCCCGCTGTTTGCACTGTTTCTTAAACGTATCCCCGCCGGTAAGTCAACCATGTTCCGTGCACCGGAAAATGATGATATGCCACTGCCCGGCAAAGTGCCCAGCTTCCTGACGGCATTGCTGCCGGTGTTGTTACTGATGGCCGGTGCCGTAACTTTGCACACCTGGCCGGCCTTGCCCTGGCTGCAATTTGCAGCTGATCCCTCCGTGGTGATGCTGGTCTGTGTACTTACAGCCTGCCTTACGCTGGGGCGGATGCAGGGGAAGGATATGGCTACGGTCATGCGCATCTGTGGCGAAGCAGTGAAGGATATTGCACCGGTGTTGTTGGTAATTGCCGGAGCAGGCGCACTGAAGCAGGTGCTGGCCCAAACGGGCGTCAGCAACCAGATAGCGGAAGCCATGCAGACCTGGCCCGTGCCGCCGTTGGTATTGGGGTGGATGATGGCTGCCATTATCCGCGCTTGCGTAGGGTCCGCCACTATTGCAGGACTCACCGCTGCAGGTATGGTGGCGCCGCTCGTACAGGCCGGACTGGCAGATACCAATCTCATGGTATTATCCGTGGGTGCGGGCAGCCTTATGTTTTCGCATGTCAACGATGCCGGGTTCTGGATGTTCCGGGAGTATTTCTCATTGAGCATCAAAAGCACCCTGCTGTCGTGGTCTGTTATGGAAACACTGGTAGGTGTGGCCGGGATGGCAGGAATTTTACTGTTACAATTGATCTTATAAAAACAGGATATCTTATGAATTACAATGCAGAAGAGCAGTTTGAAAAGACCGGATTGGTATTGCCTCCGGCACCGGAGCCGCTGGGAGTGTACAAACCTTACCTGATCGACGGGAAATACCTCTACCTCTCCGGCCACGGGCCTGTGCAGAACGACAAGTCCCTTATCATCGGCCGTATCGGGAAAGACATGGATATGGAAGCCGGCAAATTGGCCGCGCAGCAGGTGGGTCTCGCCATGCTGTCTACCATCAAAACACATGTAGGTAGTCTTAATCGCGTGAAAAGGGTTATCAAAGTGCTTGGAATGGTGAATTGCACCCCTGAATTTGAAAGACATCCTTACATCATCAACGGTTGCAGTGAACTGTTCGCCGCAGTGTGGGGAACGGAAAACGGGATAGGCGTGCGCAGCGCCGTTGGATTTGGCTCACTGCCGGATAATATCCCGGTAGAAATCGAAGCGCTGTTTGAATTACATGATTGACTTCGCTGATTTTCCCGAAAAGTCCTACTTTCCCGGAAAATACCCGGATATGATCCCATCGCTCACCACCATCGGAGAATTATTGCTGAGGCTGCACAGTAGTAGCGACAGCCGCTTCCTGCAGTCATCCGGATATACGCCGTACTACGCAGGTTCGGAAGCTAATCTGAGCGTGTTAATGGCGCGGTTGGGCATTCCGGCGCAGTATATTACGCGGGTGCCGGACCACGATCTCTCGCTGGCCGGCATCGCGCAATTGCGCGGGCAGGGGGTGGATGTTGGGAATGTGCTCTACGGCGGCCGGAAGCTGGGTATTTATTTCTCAGAAACCGGTAACCATATCCGCCCGGTACAGGTCATCTACGACCGTGCCGGCAGCGCATTTTCCGAACTGAAGCCCGGTATGATTCAATGGGACGATGTGCTGGACGGGCAAACGCATTTCCACTGGACGGGCGTTTCCGCTGCTGTATCCGCCTCCGCGGCGGAAGTGTGTGCGGAAGCCATCAGCGCCGCGCGCAACAGGGGGATCAATGTTTCCGCGGATTTCAATTACCGTTCCCGCCTCTGGCAATACGGTAAGCTTCCCCGCGAAGTAATGCCCGCATTGCTGGCACAATGCCACATTGCCGTGGCAGACCTTGATGCCTGTGATGTGTATTTCGGATTGAAGCCGGATGTTTCCCGGAGCTGGGAACAACAATTCGAAACTGCTGCTCATGCGCTGAAAGATCAGTTCATGCCCGAACTGCAGGCACTGGCCATGAGCTTCCGCGTGCAGGAAGGAGGTCAACTGATGTATACGGCTGCACTCATGACAGCCGGTAAAGCCTTTTTCAGCCACCTCAAAGTAGCCTTGCCACAGGTGCGGGAAAGCATCGGAACGGGCGATGCTTTTGCTGGAGGATTGCTGTATGCTACGATGATGGGCTTCTCTCCGCAGGATACCATCGACTTCGCTACTGCCTGCGGTATTCTCAAACAAAGCATCCCCGGCGACTGGCCCCTGTTCTCCAAAGAAGAGGTGCAGGCCATGATGAGCCGGGGTATCAATACCCGTATCTCCCGTTAATATTATTTATTTAAAATTCAGTCCCAGCTCACGGATGCGCTTCTTGTCCGTAATGGGCTTCACCGGCGATCCCGGACTGCTGATGCGTGCCCAGATAGATGCCTGGTCAAACACATTGAGGCGTGCACTGTCATTATCGAAAACGGTTAAATAGCGGTCGCGTGCATAGAAGAATGCTTTCCCGGACCGGGCCATTCCATACGTATCGTTAGAAGTGAGTTTAAGCCCTTTTTTGACATCCAGCCGGTTGTCGAGGATAAAGAGCTGGTTGGCCCGGGTAAAGGTCAGTACATTGCCTGTAGCGCGGTTGAATTGCACTACATCGATCCCCTCCGGTATGAGATACTGCAATGGTTGCTGGTTGCCGGAAATATCGTACCGCCGCAGCGTATCGGTTTTAGCATCGTAACCATTGGCATTGGGGTTGTTTAATCTAGTAACCAGACTGCCTTTCACGAAATCGATACCGGTGGCAATGCCCGGATAAAATGCCTGTTTGCCGTTACTGATATCCGCTATGATAACACCTTCCCTGTATATCATGGAATTATCCACTTCATCTGTCGTATTCACCCGTAGCGCAATTTTCCCCGTAGCCATATTGCCGTATGCATAACTGATGCTCGCATTGGACGGGGCATCATAGGTAAGCGTATCGCTGCCATGGAGGATGTGGCAGAAGGAAGTACTGCCCCAGATAGGGGAGCCTTCATCTGTGAAATCGGCATAGGTGATCTCGTCGCGGATCACATGCAGCAGTTGTCCGTTTTCATTGAAGATCTGCAATGCGGGATAATCCCCTCCGTCGAAATACATGTTCATGAACCGGTGGTAATCGCGGGAGGTGGTAATGGTAGATTGAGAAGGGATATGGCGGATGAGGCGCCCCTCAGGAGTGAGGAGCATCAGTAGGTCCTGGACATCGCTCTGGTAAGGGACGAGGATGTTCCCGTTTGCAAGAACACGCACGTTGTAAGACTCCTCGGAATTATTGGCGTACTGCGAAATATCCCCCAGTCCATGCAGGCGCTCTCCCGGATTTAAAGGCATGGCAATATGAACGCGTTTGTCGCAATCATACAGCGTAGCCTGACTAAACTTTTTATATTGCCTTTTTTCCGGCTGTTTCTTCATTTTTGATGAGGGGGATGGTGTTTCCTGTACGATGCTGCTGCGGCTCAAAACCAGTATGTTGCCGCCATCCGCGAAACAGGCATACTGCACGGAATCGAATTGTTCTACTATCTGCCCGTTAATGGTAGATAGTATGTAATTCCTCACGGAGTCACGCCGATCTTTGGGGCGCACATTGTACACGATGTATTGCCCGTCGTCAGAAATATCAATGTCGATCTGTTCCACTTTCACATACGGCAGGTCATAATCCCAGCGGGCGAACAATGCCTGTGCGGCTTGCAGCTGCATGGTTTCCTTCAGTTTAAGGTTAAGCATGGATGTATCTTCTCCATACACTTTCGTCCTGAATACCCCGAAAAGGCCCAGTGCTGTAGTAGCATCTTTGTCGGCGAGGTCATATCCCATATACACAAGGCTCTCGTTGCGGTTAAACTCCCGCTGCAGCCGCTCCTGGTTGAAGTAAAGGGCAGTTGTCACAAGCAGCAATATCCCCGTGCCGATCCATCCCAGCTTCCAGCGTTTCTGCCGGCGTTTCAGGCGGTCTGTCCGCTCTGCTTCAATGGCCTGCAGCTTCTTTTCTTCTTCCTGCTTTTTAATACTGGCTTCGTAAAATGCTGTTACTTCCGGCGCAAGGTTCAGTTGTTTGATATATGGGCCGTAGGAGATGATCTCGCGTTCACTCAGGTGATCACTGGCGTTATTCCTGAAGCCGTCATAGCGGCTGTTGATCTGCCTTTCCGTGAATCCTGCACGGCGTTGCTCTTCGGTTCGCCGGTTATCTATTAGTTTGGCGAGAATGTCGTGCGCCAGTTCGTACGTTTGTCCGTCAGACCGTAATATTTTATTTTTATCCAGTTCCGACAGGCAGGTGTTCATCAATGCCGATGAGCGCCCCTGCAGGTATTTGGGTACTTGTCCGGTAAACCATATCCCGCTGTTTACACGGGCATAGGGCACTGGCCTTTTAGTGCCTTCGTTCGTTACAAACGCATCCAGCACATTACCCACGAAGTTGTCCGGCAGGTCGGGGAACTGGGTTTGCAGCTGCTCCTGGATCACATGTATACGCTCATGCATGAAGCGGTCCAGCACATCCTGCAGGCAGCCGAACTGGCGTATGATGGTACTGTTGAAGCGCAGGCGCGGCCAGGTGGAATTGCCGGGTTCCGTTTTATTGGGAGTATTCAGGTATACGGTGCGCCACAGCTGGTCGAGATAGATCTGTAGATAGGGGAGTGATACCGTTTGCCGGTCAGATAATACGGCTATGATTTCCTTCGCATTGTCTGCGCCCTGTTCCAATTCGATGTTGAACCGTTCGCACGACCGTACAATCACTTCTTCCACATTCCGGTTGTTCATCGGCTCGATGCGTAACCGGCGGTCACAGAAATCAGGGATGTCTTTCTCAAAACGGCTGAGCCCTGCAAAGAATTCTTCCCGCATAATAAACAGGAAGTTGCAGAACTGCAGATCCGGATCGGTGAGGATGTGATCGATGATGCGGATGGTATTGGCCTTTTCCTCTTCGCCGCCCATGATAAGCAGCTCTTCGAACTGGTCGAAGATGAGGTAAACGGAACGGAGATAGCGCAGGTTAATGCCTTTAAGTGCTGCATATATTTTCTCCGGCGCATCGCCGGACACCGGGCGTGCGCGTAATACCTGCGGTGCATTTTTATATTGCTGGCTGCCGGTGAAGGTGGTGGCAGTCATTTCTACGGCTTTGGTATCCGCGGCTTTTTCCGTGACGGACAGCAGCGAATCCACCAGCTGATCGCCCCGGCGGATGAAGAGGGGAAACCAGTCGGTATCGTCCATGCGGTTTTGCAGTCCGCATTGCACAATGCTCGTTTTGCCGGTACCACTGGTGCCGTATACAAGCACAAGCCGGTTCTTGTGAATGTGCTGATACAATGCATTCACTTCTTCGTCGCGACCGAAAAAGATATTGTAATCGTCCCTGCCGTAAGGGTCCAGGAACTTGAAGGGACTGTTGAGTATGCTTTCCATTACGGTATCGGGGTTAAGGCTTGTTGGGCGAAATTCCGGAAGGCGTTGAGCTGCTGGCATACAGCCTCATATCTACCCTGTTCCTGTTGCTCGTTGCGGGCAAACCGCCGGTTGATATTGATACGCACATAATCCATCGCCTCATCAGGCTTAGGTACGGTACGGAAAACGTAAGTATCGTCTGCCGGCTGGTATTGACCGAAGATGACGAGGTTCGATCTGTCTGCCCGGCTTTCAAACGCATTTACATCCACTACCAGTGGGGAGAGATTGAGGAACTCCAGGGAATCGCCTTTGTACTGTCTCCTTTCCACATTGAATACAGGGAGTACCTGTTTAATGAGGACCACGCCGCTGTTATCGAGGTGTTTGGCGAGCAGGTAGTAATTGATCTCATGACTGGCATTGGAGTTCATGAGTTTCACTACCTGGTGGTCGAACACAGTGAGGGTATCGTGCCGGTATTTGTTGATGCGGATGTTCTGAATGCTGGTAAGCGTATATCGGTGGAGGAATCCCAGCCGTTCGAATACCGTGCTGAGCATAGCTTCGGCCGTTATACACATACCGGGCACTTCTGCTTCTGAGATCTTCGGCTGGCCGGTGGAGCCATAACCTGCGTATGTAGCGGAGCGGATGTATTGCAGGTATTCGCAGGCATCGCTGAATGGTTTGTTCGCCGGGTCACTGTCGCGCAGCGTACTGAGTTCGCTCACGAAATACTGTACTTCAGGTAAGGTGTCGATGTATTTGCGGATAGAGCGGATGAGTGCGGAATAGTCGTAGATAGAACGGTCGGCAATGGACAGACTGAAATATTTATCCAGCAGCTGCATCATTTCATCGGGCAGCTCTGCTACTTTTTGCATGATCTTCAGTTCCCAAAGTTGAGAGATCATGATGATACCCATGAACTCGGAAGTGATGTGGAACACGCGTCCTATCTGTTCGAGTCTTTTGAGGCCGGGCTGTTTTAATCCCTCCGCCCCGTATTCGGCAGCAAACAGCGTTTTAAGCTGTATGGCGATGGGGTGGGGGAGCACGTCGAGGATGGTTTTTTGAATGACATTGTCTTCGATGATCTCGGTTTGCCGGCGTTCGTCAATTTGTTTGGCGGGAAGGTTGCCATCTTTCAACAGTGCGGCGAACAAAGTCTGTGTAAGCTGCATGTTGGGTTCTTCAGCCGGCTGAACCGTTTTCACTTCTGCCGGTACCGGATTCTGATCTACCGCAGCGGCATTGTTAAAGAATAGTCCCCAGAAAGGTTCGCGGGACGTTTTGCCGGGGAGGTTGAGGTCACGTGATGGTGGCGCGTCTACTCCGAGGGGCACTGCGGATGCCAGCTGAGCTGCGGCTAGTGCGGCTTCAAAAGCCTGCCGGATGCTCATGCGCTTCACACAGATACCTTTGAAGAATTCAACGCCAAAGATGCGTGCGGAAAGGTCGTTGACAGCAGCAGAAGTAGCGATCACTGCCGGAACGCCCAGTTCCAGCAATTGCGCTACCTGCGCGCCGGTGGAACAGCCGTTGAGGATTACCAGTTTTAGTGCGCCTGATTCCGCACTGGGCTTCAGCTGGTAAGCGAGGCCCTGCCCGTTGGCAGCCTGGTCAGTAAATAGTAAGGATTGTTCGCCTGCATGACCGGCGTAATGGAAAATCGCAATGTCCGAACCGTAGGTGGAAAACGCATTGTTCATATTGGCGACCGTAGCGAAAGACTCCCGGTGGATGCTGTATTCTCCCCGGTTAGCCGCTATAAGCGTATTATGAATGCCCTCGTCTTCCTCCGTTACCGATTGCAATGGCGCCTGCGGATGGTTTGCAAAGGCAATGATGATTTTTTTCATTTTATAACGCGCAATTGGGGGTAAATAAAATTCCGCTCTGCCCGCTGGAAATCTCAACTTTTGGAGTTAATTTGGAGTCACAATCTGTTACCTAAGGTACGATTTTTCAACGAATTAGTAAGGACGATAACCCCAGAACCAAACAAGTTTGCTCATTCGGCATAACCCCGGATCTCCTTTTAAACTGTAGAACTGCATATGCAAGAACGTCGATTTTATGCGGCCTTCGCCGGCATAAACGCTTATCCCGACAGTCCGCTCAGCGGTTGTGTGCAAGACGTGCTCAAAATGGACCGCCTGTTCCGTGAGCAATGTGCTGCGCAGGAAGGTTTCATATATCTGCCCGTATATTACCTCCATCCCAATACTGCCGATGCCCGGCTGCTGGAACAATATGGCACCACTGCCGGCGCTCCGCTCACCTGGCAGCCCGCTACTTTCGAAAACATTACGCAACAGTTGTTCGGGCATTTCAGCAATGCCCAAGCCGGCGATATCTGCGTTTTCTTTTACAGCGGCCATGGCTCACAAACAGATGCGCCTCCCGAGTTTTACTACAATAACCCCGGCCGCAAGCTGCAAACACTTGTTTGTGCAGACAGTCGTACCACAGCCCGCGACCTTACCAATAAAGAACTGGCTTACCTGCTCTGGAAAGCCTTTGGTAATACCGAGGCCCATTGTCTCGTTATCACTGATTGTTGCCATGCCGGGGGCAATACCCGCGCTCTTCGCCCATCAGGTGCTTCAAGGGAGTTTCGTACCCGCTTTCAGGCCGATGGCGGGCGCCAGCTGGCCTTTACGGATCTCCTGGGCCACAACGACCCCGGGTTTTATACGGCTTTTAATGGCGAAATGAAACCTGCCATTGCACAGTATGTTCACCTGGCTGCCTGCCGGAGTGATGAACTGGCGCAGGAATCGTGGCGGGGTGGGCTATTCACCGCCAGGCTCGCGGATACCCTCCGCGCCAATGGCGGCTCCGCTTCGTACCGCGATCTGATGTGGCGGCTGCAGTCGGTAGTGAATTCCGCAGCAGGCCAGCAGCACCCCGTATTATTTGCCGCCAACGATGCGGACCTCGACCGCAAATTCCTCTCCGACGCTATGCAGCCCATTGTACCGCAATTCGATGTATTGTTCGATGTGAACCTGCAACGCTGGAAAGTTTTTGGCGGAGCACTTCACGGCCTCGTGCCCGGTACCGTGCTGCAGGTGCGTGATGGGGCTACGGTCCTTGAAACAGAACTCCGCGAAGTGGAAGCCCTGTATGCGCTTGTTGACCTGCCCGGACTGGATGAGGCATCCGAAACTGCCCGTGCTGCCGTTATCAGGGCTGCCGCACCTGCCATTACGATCTGCAGTGCGCCCGATCCTTTACTGGAAACTGCCTGGAAGGCCGGGCGATATCCGCTGATGGATCTCCGCTTTGGGGTGAATGGTGCCGGGTACGAAGTGTTCCGGCCGGCAGATGGTAGTTATGTATTGCTGGAAAATGGCCGTAACCTGCCGTTATTCCGCCGTACACCCAATGCCGCGCTATTGCTGGACCATGCCCACCGGGTAGCCAACTGGCTGGCTGTTCGCGACTGGAAACGCCTCGATCCGCACCTCGGGCGCGAACATTTTGAACTGAAGTGGTCGGTAACAAATGGAACAGCGACAGGTGACGATATTGCATTAAATTATCGCAACGGAGACTCCCCGGGTTTCTCTCTCAGTATAGCACTAAAATCTACCGCCCCTGTAGAACAATGCTTTGTTCGGGCACTATACCTGGGCAGCAAATATGATATATTCACGGAACTGCTGCGCAGTGATGTGCCGCTTACCCGTGGTGGTGATCCTGTTCACCTCTCGTATATAAACGATAACCGTACGGAAACTACCATCCCGGTTTCCATTGACGAACTGTATCCTACTTACAACAGGTACGAAATCACGGACTATCTGAAGATCGTAGTATCCACGGCAGATTTCAGGGTAGATCGTTTTACGCAGGCTTCGCTAGAGCTGGATCAGCCGGGCAGCCGTGGCATAGGATTGTCTGCTAAAAACACTTTCGGGAAAGATATTACTGCATCTCCGTTATGGTCCATCTTCAACAGTAGTATAACCACTGCTTTTGAAGGTTGGGAAATACAGGCAGATGGAGGTAAAAAACTCCGGCTGGGACCACTCGAAATAACCACACCCCCTTCGTTTAAAGGGATGCTCACCTTGTTGCCCGGGAGGAAAGTAGTCCCGGCTGACCCAGCAGCCTGGGGGGATGCCTTCACTGAAAATGCGCTGGATGGCGGCATGGCTGCTATCAGGATCGATATTGCCGTACCCCTCCGGCCGGAAGCTCCCTTGTATATTATGCAACCTGCTCCTGCAGTGGCAGTCCGGCCGTTGCCGGATCATGTGTTAATGCCCTATGCGTCCGATCCTGTTACGGGGGCATACGTACCGGCAGGGTTTCAGGATAAAACCGGCCGTATGGCTATCGTTCAGTTGCCTTCGCCAGACATACACTTCAGGCGTGTGCCGGTTCCGGCTCCCAATACAGGCTTATCAGTTTTTTCAAAATCGGGCAGCGGTTGGAAGCAGGAAACTGTATATGCCGGTGAAGGACCGGCAGTGCTGTTGATGGATGGCATTGCCGGAGATGGAGAGGGGATGTGGCGCGCTTTCTCGGGGCATGTATCCGCCCCGCAATGGCTGGCGCGTTTTGATTTTACGGTGACGGATAACCCGTCCGCCATCGCCGGAATGCTTGCTTCCGCCCTTGCTGCTGCCGGTATAACATCCGTGAAGATCGTGACACATGGTATTGGAAAGCAACTGGTACAACTGGCAGGTATCACGGAGCCGGGTACACTGATTTTTACCGGTAAGGAAGAAGAAGGGCAAACCACAGGCGATCTGTTACGGATACTGACCGTTTCCCTGCGCGAAAGCGGTGCCGTGAAAGCGATTATTCCTGCAATAGGTGAAGCCCTTCGTATGAAGGATGTCCATGATCCGGCCACGGTTGCGGGATCGGAGTATCCTGAATATTTAATGGATGCAGCTCGCATCCGGAACATCATAGATCAGATCATTCCACATTAAACCGATACAACATGTCTAAAGGTTATTCCCTGCACATCGGGTTGAACAAGGTTGACAAAGTACATTACGCCGGCGTACCCGAACTTAATGCCGCCGTCAGCGATGCTGAATACTGGAAACAGTTTGCGCTGCAGTCAGGCTACACCGCTGCTCACCTCCATGATGAAGGTGCTACCGACGAAGCAGTGCTTGCTGCATTGAAAGATTATGCCGGCAAAATGCTGCCGGGCGATATTCTGCTGCTTACCTACGCAGGGCACGGCAGTCAGATCCCTAATGAAAAAGCTGCCGGGCTGGATAATGAGCGCAACGATCAGACCTGGTGCCTATACAACCGGGAGCTGCTCGATGATGAGCTGTTCGAAGCCTTTCGCCAGTTCAGAGAGGGTACGCGTATTCTGATAGTTTCTGACAGCTGCCATTCCGGAACCATCGCACGCGCACTGCCCGATTCTCATAACCTCAGCGATCTGCTGGCTGCCGGACTGGAAAAAGCCGCTGCCAAAAGGGGACTGCGCTCGCGCAAGATTCCGCTGGCGGCAGAACAGGAAATTATGGCGCGGTTCGGGGATAGTGTGTATACTCCTGTGCAGAATAAGTTCAAGCGGCAGGCCCAGGTCGCCAATGTTAAGGCATCAGTGAAACTCATGGCCGCCTGCCAGGATGATCAGACTACTTTCGATGGCGAAAAGAATGGTGTATTCACTGAGTCTTTCATCGAGTTGTTCAAAAAGGCATCTGCCCGCAAAAAGAACGCGCCTGAGCTGATCGATGCCATCCGCGAAAGATATTACTACCCAAGGGCTAACTTCTTCGAATATGGTGCTATCATCCCATCCTTCGATACGGCCTTTCCCTTTCTGATAGATATCCCCGATGCAGCTAAGGTTACCGGTTTCAGAAAACCGGACCTGAACCCATCAATTGCCGGGCGTAACCTGACGAAAGAGGAAGAGTGGGATGAAGTGAAGGTTAAGCGTAATGCACAACTGCTCCTCACGTTCAAAACATCGCCGGATTTTCGGGTGGACCCGGGAGCTGATGCGGAAATACTGGAACAGGGACCTGATTTTATGCTGGTGGAATTGAAAGGGACCCCGCATGAACACAGTTGGAGTGCAGCACATGCGATCCGTCAGAGTCTGCAGGCCACTGGAATTGATGCGGAGGTGGAGCCGGTGCTGAGTGTATCGCCCGCACAGGATAAGCGCGCTACCCGTGAAGGGGATGCCAATAACCCGGATTACATACGCGAATGGCCACCATTCATGGGGCAGGCTGCCATTGGCTGGCATCTCGATGATACGCATTCCCAGCTGGCAAAGGCTACTGCGGAAGTACGGGCACAGGCAAATGCGCACGTGCGTGTCGCCCACCTCGATACCGGGTACATCCCCGGGCATCCCGCCCTCCCGGAAAACCTCGACTTCCAGCGCCAGCGCAGCTTCGTAAGTAAGGAGGATGCAAATCTGGCACAGGATAAACCGGAATCCGGGCAGGATGGCCACGGCCTGGGTACCATGGTGCTGCTGGCCGGAGGGAAAGTGACGAAAGAACAAACTTTTGGGGAATATGAAGGATATATCGGCGGCGCACCTGTAGCTACAGTGATACCCTGCCGGATCGCGGAATCGGTGGTGATCATGAACGACCGCACTTTTGCACAGGCAATCGACTATGCGATAGAGCAGGGTTGCGAAGTGATATCGATGTCGATGGCGGGGAAGCCCAGTCAACGTATGGCCAAAGCCGTAAACCGGGCTTATGAAGCGGGGATCGTCATCGTATCCGCCGCCAGTAATTGCTGGTATAAGGGGACAGGGGCGCTATTGCCGAAATGCGTGCTGTACCCGGCAGCTTTTGAGCGCGTAATTGCAGCCACGGGTGCCATGCATGATCACAAACCTTATGATGTGGATTTCCTGCGCGAAGGGTCGGAGAGGGCCATCAGTACCCAATATATGCAGGGTTCCTGGGGTCCGGCGTCCCGGATGACGAAGGCGCTGGCTGCTTATACGCCCAATACGCCCTGGGCCTCATCTGTTCACCCGTTTGTACGGAGCGGCGGAGGTACCTCATCGGCTACGCCCCAGATCGCAGCGGCTGCGGCGCTTTACATCGCCCGGCATAGGGATGAAATGGAACAGAAAGGATATTATGAGGAAGGGAAGAAGTGGATGAAGGTGGAAGCAGTACGCCATGCCCTGTACACCAGCGCTGCAAAAGGCAGCGTATTCCCCGACTGGAAGAAGTATTACGGAAATGGTATCCTCCGCGCCTGGGATGCATTGCAGGTGCCCGTGGCTGGTCCTGCCGGACTAACCCCTGCCCCCTCAGCAGAAAGCACCTGGTTTGGGGTGGTGGAAATCGTAGGGTCGTTCTTCAAACGGCGGAAGCTGTTCCGAAGTACGGAACCGAAACCAACGGCGGAAGCCCTGGCGGCGGAATTGTTGCATTTATTGCAGACAGATCCACAGTTCTATGACATATATTCCCGTATTGATCTGACTAATGCCGATGAAATGGAAGCCACCATTGGCCAGCCCGCCTTCCGGGATAAAGTACTGGCCTCTCCCTGGGCCTCGGCATGGCTCAAAGAGGCAGTGATGATGTAAGCGGATTCACTGCTGTTCCGGCCGCAGCTTACTAAAATCATGTGAAAGACTGACTGGCGTCAGTGGCTGTTGCAGTGAATCGGCGGATATTTGCATCACGTTTTAAGCAATTTTAGTGTTTTTCATAGGATATGGTTTATAGCGCCGCAGATTCTTCTGCGGCGCTTTTTTGTTTTTTTGTACTATTTTTATTGCTGCGAAAATCAGAAGGAGTCCTGATTTCAAACTATGAAAAAACCGCCTGTTCCTCATAACGAAGCCGCCCGGGTGCGTGCCCTGCGCAGCTACAACATCCTGGATACATTCCGGGAAGAAGAGTATCAAAAGCTGACGGATCTTGCATCCCGGATCTGCGGCACGCCCATCTCGCTAGTTACGCTGATTGATGAAAACCGCCAGTGGATCAAAGCCAGAACCGGGCTGGAGGTCGAAGAAACACCACGCAACGAATCTATTTGCCAATACACCATCTCATATTCCGATCTTTTCGAAGTGAAAGACGCTTCGAAGGATGATCGTTTTGCCACTTTGCCCGGCGTTTCCGGCGATGAACATATCCGTTACTATGCCGGTTATCCGCTAATCGACAAGGAAGGCTTTGCTCTGGGCGCCCTGTGTGTGCTCGACCGTAAACCCGGCAACCTTAACCATGAACAGCGGGAATCCCTGAAACTACTGGCAGAAATGGTGGTTTCCCTCATCGTGGAAAGGCGGAAGAATATTGAAAGGAACTACTTCGAACAGCTGTTCGAACTGTCGAAAGACCTCATTTGTATCGCGCAGCCTAACGGCTACTACCGGAAAGTAAACCCCGCGTTTACCCGTTTACTCGGGTGGGACGAAAGGGAACTCATGACAAATCCACTGCTGTTTTTCTCGCATCCTGATGATGTGGAGATAGCAAAGTTGAACCTGTCTAATATCCGGAAAGGCACGGATACCGTCAACTTTACCCGCCGCTTCCGCACCAAAACCGGAGCCTATCGCCTTATCCAATGGGCAGCAAGCCCTGATCCCGATTCGGGAGACATTTTCGCCATTGGCCGGGATATTACCGACGATCGTATCAAGGAAGAGCTGCTGGAACAAAGCCAGAAGAAGCTCAGCGCGTTTTTCGAACACAGCCAGGGCCTTATGTGTACGCACGACCTGCGGGGGAATATCATCTCCGTCAATTATGCCGGCGCCAATTTGCTCGGCTATACGGTGAGCGAAATGTCTAAAATGAACCTCAGCGACCTCTTGCCAGAGGATCACCGTTCTGATTTTACATACTACCTTGAAGAGATCCGGGAGAAAGGTATGGCGGCAGGGCAAATGACGACCATTCACCGCAACGGCTCCCGCCGTATCTGGATGTTCAGCAACGTGCTGGAAAGCGGGCAGAACGAAGAGCCTTACGTGATCGGCAACGCTATCGACATTACGGAACGCTACCTGCTCGAAAAAGACCTCGCCAGCACCAAGGAAATGCTGGAACAGACCAACAAGGTGGCCCGCGTGGGCGCCTGGGTGGCGGAAATGGCCAAAAACAAACTTTATTGGACCGATATGACCCGTGAGCTGCACGGTGTGCCACCAGGCTTTGAGCCGGATCTGCAGGCTGCACTGGGTTTCTTCAAGAAAGGGGAACATCAGAACAAAGTGATACGCGCTGTTAACCGCGCCATCCATACCGGCCGCTCGTTCGACCTGGAGGTACTCATTATCACCTGGCAGGGAGAAGAACGCTGGGTCCGCACACAGGGGCATGCCGATTTCGAGAACGGCATCTGCAAACGCCTGTATGGTGCTTATCAGGATATCAACGATAAAAAGAAAGCCGACCTGGAAATCTCCAGTTCCCGGAAGCTTCTGGAGGAGGTACTGCAGTCTGCTTCAGAAGTGAGTATTATCGCCACTAACAAAGCCGGTCAGATCACACTGTTCAACCGCGGCGCCGAACGGCTGCTGGGGTATACCTCCGAAGAAATGATCGGTAAAGTAATGGCCGGCATTATCCACGATCCTGAAGAAGTGGAGGCGAGGGCACGTGAGCTGTCGGAAGAGTCCGGAGAGGAAGTTTCCCCTATGAGGGCCTTCGTTTATAAAACCGACCGTGAAGGCTCTGAACAACGGGAGTGGGTATACGTGAAAAAGGATGGATCCCGGTGCATTGTTTCCCTTGTAATGACCTCGATCCTCGATATCCGAAACCAGGTGGTAGGCTACCTCGGCATCGCTACCGATATTACGAAACGGAAGCGTATGGAGCAGGCACTAATTGCTGCCAAACAGCAGGCAGAGCAGGTGAGCAGTGCCAAATCGGAATTCCTGGCCAATATGAGCCATGAGATCCGTACACCGCTCAATGGTATCATCGGGTTTACCGACCTTGTCCTGAAAACCGACCTGAACAGCCAGCAAACGCAATACCTCAGTATCGTTCACCAGAGTGCAAATGTATTGCTGAGCATTATCAACGATATTCTCGACCTCTCGAAGATCGAAGCCGGCAAGCTGGAACTCCATGCCGAAAAGGTCAACCTTTACACGCTGGGCCAGGAAGCCATGGATATCATCACCTTCCAGGGCCACCAGAAAGGGCTGGATATCCTCCTGCAAATACCGCCGCAGTTGCCTGCCTATATTTATGCGGATGCATTACGGTTGAAACAGGTACTTGTAAACCTGCTGGGAAATGCGGTAAAATTCACGGAGAAAGGTGCTGTGGAACTCCGCATCACTTCCATCGCAGTGGCACGCAATGGCGATACTACTTTCAAATTTGAAGTGCGGGATACCGGTATAGGCATCAAGCCCGAAAAGCAGGAGCGCATTTTCGAAGCTTTTGCGCAGGAAGATGCCTCTACCACCAAAAAATACGGTGGTACAGGCATTGGACTGGCTATTTCAAATAAGATTCTGGCCCTTATGGGCAGCAAACTGCAACTGATCAGTTACCCCGGCTCCGGAAGCATTTTCTATTTCTATGTAACGCTGCCGGTAGAATATTCAGATGATACCGATCAGGGCGGGAGCAGCGCAGAAGGAGATGCGCTGAAATCTGCCCCGCTGCAGGACCGGAGGGCTACCGTACTGGTAGTGGAAGATAATACCGTGAATATGCTGCTCACCAAAACGATCATCCATAAACTCATGCCCGAGTCGGTTATCATAGAAGCCGGTAACGGGCTTGATGCCGTACGGATTTGTAAAGAGGTGCGGCCGGATCTTATCCTGATGGATATCCAGATACCGGAACTGAACGGTTACGAAGCCACTTATAAGATCCGTGGCATGGAAAGCAATGCACGCGTGCCTATCATCGCACTCACCGCGGGTAACATCAGCGGAGAAAGGGAAAAGAGTCTTTCCGCCGGTATGGATGATTTCCTGTCGAAGCCGATTGTAGAAGAAACCCTCGCCGCCATATTCCGCAAATGGCTGCCCGAAAACCTCCCGCTGACCGAAGGCGCAAGTTCCCGGACAGGGGGGAACGATGACCCGGACAAGCACTTCGATGCCAGTGTATTGAAAATGTACCTTGGAGAGGATACCATCGCGAAGGAGATACTGCTGCTGACGCGTGAAGAACTGGAGAAATCCCTCGATGCGCTGGTACAGCATATCACAGAAGGGAACCTGAAAGGGGTAAAGGCGATCGGGCATAAGATGTATGGAACTACCGCCAGCGTGGGTATGGGTGAATTATCACGCCTGTCCCGCATCTTCGATACACTGACCGAATTTCAGCCCGCCCAGCTGCAGGCATTACTTCAGGAAGCCAAAGCTGAAATGTTGCTGGTGCGCGAATTAATACAGAAAGAACTGGATAAGGATGCTTAAGGGAACGCTACCGAAATTAAATCGTAAATTCGCAGCGCAATTTATGATACAACAGCCATCGTAATGAATAACGCAGTTTTCGGTTTCGACGTACTTTTCAACTATGCCACTATTGGTATCCTGGTGACAGACACCGGGGGCAACATTATGCTGGCTAACCCTTTCCTGCTGCGGCAATTCGGTTATACTGCCGAGGAACTGGCAGGTAACAAGGTGGAATTGCTCATTCCCGACCGTTATGCTCACCGGCATGAGGGGCACCGCGACCGCTTCAATCACCATCCCCACAACCGCCCTATGGGCATGGGAATGGATCTGTACGCGAGAAGAAAAGACGGCAGCGAGTTCCCGGTTGAGATCAGTCTCGGTAATTATGAAACACCTGCCGGGCGATTTGTGGTAGCCTTCGTCAACGATATTTCCCTGCGCAAACAATCGGAAGATGCATTGCGTGAACTCAATGCCGAATTGGAACAGAAAGTAGCCGACCGTACCGCATCGCTCTCTAAACTCGTGAAGCAGCAGGAGAGCCAGATGCATGAAATCAGACAGAAAGATGATGAGTTGCGGAAGGCGTTACAGAAGGAAAAAGACCTGAATGAACTGAAAAGCCGCTTCGTATCCATGGCTTCCCACGAATTCCGTACGCCGCTCAGCACCGTCCTTTCTTCCTCCTACCTTATTTCCCGCTACACTGCATCTGAAGAACAGCCCCAGCGCGAAAAACATATTCAACGCATTGTTTCCTCCGTTAATCTGCTGACGGATATTCTCAATGATTTCCTCAGTGTCGGTAAGATCGAAGAAGGGCGCATCCATGTTCGTCCGGCTACCATTAACGTGGAAACCATTATCAGCTCTACTGTGCAGGAGCTGTTCGAACTGAACAAAAAGAACCAGCGCATCCGTTATCAGCACACCGGTGTACCCGAAGCCCTGATGGATCCTGCGCTGTTAAAACATATTATTCTCAATCTCTTATCCAACGCCATTAAATTCTCCCCGGAAGGCAGCGCTATCAGCGTATTTTCTGAGCGGGAGGGGCAGCAGCTCATCATCCGCATCCGCGACGAAGGGCTGGGCATCAGTGAAGACGACCAGGCTCACCTGTTCGAACGTTTCTTCCGTGGCAACAACGTGTCCGATATTCAGGGCACCGGGCTCGGACTGCACATCGTGGCCAAATACACAGAACTGATGGATGGCAACATTCAATGCCGGAGCCAGGTAGGTAACGGCACGGAATTTATACTGACTTTTCAAATCCCGACGCACCCATGACGACGATTCTCCTGATAGAAGACAATGCAGACATCCGCGAGAACACCGCGGAAATCCTCACAATGGCTAACTATAAAGTGCTCACCGCTGCGGATGGTATGCAAGGCGTACAGATGACGTTTGAGCATCAGCCGGATCTCATCATTTGTGATATTTCCATGCCTGTACTCGACGGTTATGGTGTGTTGCATATGTTGCATAAGCGCAATGTACTGCAGCACACGCCCTTCATTTTCCTTACTGCACGTACCGAACGTTCGGATATGCGGAAAGGCATGGAGATGGGTGCGGACGACTTCATCACCAAACCTTTCGACGCCATGGAACTGCTCCAGGCCATCGAAATACGTTTGCAGAAATCTGCGAAGCTGAAAGAGGATATCGCACAGGGTCCGGGAGGTATTTCGGCGCTGCTGTCGGCCGCCGGCAGCGGGGATCAGCTGGAAGCACTGAAAAACGAGCGCAATACCCAGCTGTTCAAAAAGAAGCAATCTGTTTATTCAGAAGGGAAGCACGCTACTAATCTTTTCTATATCATCAAAGGGAAGATAAAAGCCAGCAAACGCCACGATAACGGGAAGGAGCTGATCACCGGTTTATTCAACGAAGGTGATTACTTCGGGTATACGCCTCTGCTCAGCGGTGGTTTGTATCAGGATAGTGCGGAAGCGATGGAAGATGCGGAAATAGCCATGATTCCTAAGGCCGATTTCGAAGCGTTGATGAACAGCAACCCTGCCGTTCAGCGCCGTCTCATTCAGATGCTGGCCAATAACATGGCGGAAAAAGAAGAGCAGCTGCTTGGTATCGCTTATAATTCCCTCCGCCGTAAAGTGGCCGATGCGCTGCTGGCGCTTGATAAAAAGTATAACGCGGCTAACAGCTTACAATTCAGCATCGATATCAGCCGCGATAACCTGGCTGCCGTAGCCGGCGTTGCCAAGGAGTCCCTCATCCGGACGCTGGGAGATTTCCGTGACGAAAAGCTCATCAGCATCCGGGAGGGCGAAATTATCCTCGACGATCGCAAGAAACTGGCGCGCCTCCTCAACTAGGGAGGTCGCTGCACAGCATGCGGAGATGTTCAAACTCTTCCTTCATCCGGCCAAGATCGGATTCCAGTCCTTCCTGCTGCAGCAGGTATGATTTACCGTCGCTGCTTCTCTGATATAGCATTACTAAATCGTGATGCATGAGCGCGAGGGCCTGATCGTTCTGCAGGAACTGCTGCTGGAGCGTTTCCGCCTGTTCGAGGAACTGGCGCGACGCATTGGTGCGCAACGCCTCCATCAGCCGTTGCTTCAGCATGATGTTCTCCTGTTTCAGGAACTCCAGCATCCGTAATAACTCAAATTTCTTCTCTCGGCTCATCTTTACTTGTTGTGGGCAATGAATAACGCGCAGGGGATGGATTTCATCAGCATATCTGCCATACTGGCCTTAAACCAGCGGCTCACCGAGGTGCGCTGATAAGCTCCCAGTACCACCAGTGTTCGGCTGTCTGATTTCAGCAGATGCTCCAGGATGGCGTGTTCCGCATCGCCCTGCAGCACGGCGTATTCCGCACTGGGGTGATGCCTTTTCATGAACTCCTTCATCAGCTGATTTTCCGGAACATGACTGTTTTCGTCTCCCCGCACGGTAATAATGGTGGCGGGTAGTTTATTTGTTTCGGGCAGTATGCCCGTGAACATTTTAATGGCATATACCGAAGAAGGCGCGCCGTCGTACAACATCACTGTTTTTTCCAGCGGCTGCCATTGTAGTGGTGCTATAAGGACCGGGCACTGTACTTCGGACAGCAGATCCCGCACAAACCGGGTAGGCGGTGCTTCGTCGAAGCGGGTAAAGGTTTCTTCTGCACTGATGATCAGCAGATCGGCGTATATACTTTCCCGTAACAGGTCGGGGAGGGCGAAAGATTTATCGCGGCGGACGGTGAAATTGATCCCACCGGCCTGACAGGCGCTTTCGAATTCCTTTACGGCATTGTCCCGGATCTGTTTGTCTTTGTCCATCCGTATTTCCAGGTCCTTACTTTCCATGGCGGTGGCGATGGAGAAGCTGTTATGGGTGAAATCGTCCAGGAAAACCCCTACCAGGTGGGCTTTTTCACGCGCGGTGATGGCCACTGCCGTTTGTACGCTGGATTGGGAGAGTTTCAGGCCGTCGAGGGCAACAATGATCTTTTTCATGCTATAAAATTGAGTTAATCCGGGTGAGGAAGGAATGATGACGGTCAACGGCTTTGTTGATCGTGGTCGGCGGAAACAGCGGTTTTCATAAAAGCCGCGCCCCCCGCCTTTCTCAACAAAAAGTGGGGGGCGCAGGTTCGGGAATATCCGTTTATTTATCGTGGGAAACGGGCGGTATTTTCGTGGCCCGAACCCCTTCTTTCGTAATGATTACCGGCTTTATATGCCCATTTTCATCAAATTCCAGCTTTTCGATGCAGGTTTCGCGGGAATTAGCGCCCTTTTCTCCCAACGGGCGCCGGTGGTAGACGATAAACCAGCGGTCGGTACCGGGTACATGTACAACGGAATGGTGCCCCGCGCCCCGGGCTATTTCCGGGTTCTGATCCAGTATCTTCCCGATCCGGCGGAACGGTCCGGTTGGAGAGTCAGCAATGGCGTAGGCCACGCTGTAGTCTGGGCCCGTCCACCCGCCTTCAGACCACATGAAGTAGTACTTCCCGTCTTTCCGGAACATAAACGGTCCTTCCACATACTTCTCCGGGGTAATCTCCCGGAACACGGTACCGTCTTCAAAAGGTACGAATCCTGTAAAGTCGTTGTTCAGCCGGGCAATGTTACAATGCCGCCATCCGCCGTAAATGAGGTAATGCTGCCCGTCGTGGTCGCGATAAACGAATTGGTCGATGGGCTGCGCGCCATTATGGAAACGGTCAATGAGGGGTTTCCCCAGATGGTCACGGTAGGGGCCTTCCGGCTTTTCAGCCACGGCCACGCCTATGCCGCCGGATTCTTTATCGTTCTGGATATCATTAGCCCCGAAGAACAGCCAGTATTTTCCTTTATGCCGGATTACGGAAGGCGCCCACATGGCACGCTTAGCCCATTTAATGGCCGATGTATCGAGGATGCGGCTGTGTTTTTTCCATTTTATCAGGTCGGATGACGAGAAGGCGTCGAAAAACACCTGTTGCTCATATGGGGCGGAGAAGGTAGGAAAGATCCAGTATTTCCGGCCGTAAATGATGGCTTCCGGATCGGCGTACCAGCCCGGGAAGAGCGGGTTGCCGGATGTTGCAGGTTTCGATGTCCGCTGGGCAGAAACCGGGAGAAAGGCTGACACCACGCAGCAAAGGATAAGTAAACGCTTCATGCCGGAAATATAGAGAAAACTATCGGGTGTTAACATCCCCGCTATCGATGTTGGTTAGCCGGCCGGCAGATCATTTTTCCGCAAAATAGTTGTGAATAAAGGAGAATCCTGAGATCTCGAAATCTCCATCGCCTTTGGCGACGAGGAACAGGTCGTGTATGCCGAAGGCGTGCCTTAACTGGCCGGTTAATTTGATCTTGTAAGTGGTATCTGCTGTATCGGGTATGCGGATAGAGCCGAGTTTCTTGCTGCGTTTGCCCTTCGGTTGATCAATCCTGAACTCCAGCCTTGGAGCTGATTTCCCTTTGATGTTACTGCTGATCATCAACTCAAACCCGATCTCTCCCATACTGAGGTTCACTTGCCGGAAACCGAGGTAAGTCCCTGATTTCATCACATACTTCACGGTATCCGATGCCGGTGTGCGCATCACCCCCTGACCGCTTGCCCCAACCGACAAGCAGCAAAACAGGGCCGCCGTAACGAGGATCGCAAGTGGTTTCATAGGTATGGTTCGATCTCAGTATTTTCTGGCCGCTAAAATAATGCAAAATATTATAATATAATATTATGAATCAATTTTTACCAGGGCAGGTTTACCGGCAGGGAGGGTGAGGGTGAACTGGGTACCCTGGCCGGGTATGCTTTGCACGTGCAGTTGTCCTTTGTTTTGAATCGTGAATTCCTGGCATAGCAGCAACCCGAGGCCGCTCCCGCGTTCGCCTTTGGTACCGTACCCCGGAGATGATTTGAAGCTGAAGAGCTGCGGGATCTTATCTGAAACGATACCGGTACCATTATCCTGCACCCGGAAGTTAACCTGGCCTTCCACGGTTAGGGCTGAAATGCGGACTTCCCCGCCGGGATAACTGAATTTTACGGCATTACTGATGAGGTTCCGGAGGATAACGGAAACCTGATCACGGTCGGCATATACCCAGCAATCTGCCGGTACTTCCACATGGAGGAGTATTTCTTTTTCCCGGAGGGCGTTCTCAAAAAGAATGAGGATTTCTTCGTTGAGCGATGCGAGCGATGCGTGTACAGGCTGTACCCGGATGCCTTTCATCTGGCCCATACTCCAGCGGAGCATATTATCCATGGTACCGGCGAGGCGGTTTACTTTCTGGTACAACTCGTCAGCCGCATCTTTCATTTCTTCCTCCGGATATTCCCCTTTCCGGAACATATCGAGGAGCATTTCCAGGGTGGCCAGTGGCCCGCGGATGTCGTGTGCTATGATGCTGAACAGCTTTTCCTTGTCCCGGTTCAGGGCTACCAGCGCCTGCCGCTGCGTTTCCTTTTCGTGCTCATAATCATCGTGTACCCTTTTGAAGTAGGAGAGGGCCATTATAATGAATGCGAGGCCCCATGTTACATTTGCGATGATCCGCTGTTGGGGAACGGGATGCGCGGGGATGAAAGCGAACCATTCGAACCGTACGGCGAGGAAAGCCAGGATCATGATGGTAGACAGCGTCAGGATGAGCCATTTATTGTCGTATACCAGTACGGTAACAATGAGGATGTTCAGGAGGAAGTATTCGGCCCCGTTCCGGTAAATGACGGCGGTAACCGTATAAATGATAATGCCGGATATAATAATGAAGAGCCTGGCGCTGAGGTAGCGCTGCTTCCAGGTGAGCATGAGGGTGCCCACGCTGCACGCCACATTGAGGCAGTTGAGGAAAGACAGGAGGTACCGTTCCTGAAAGGCATTGGTAATGGCGAAGAATATAAGGCCCGGTATCCAGGGTATAGCCAGGAGGTTGAGGAGCCGCGTTCTGCGGGCCTCTATAAATGGCATTTCCGGAGTGATACCGATGCTAAGTATGCGGAAAAATAGTGTTTTGGCCGAAATTTCGGAAAATGGCATGGTGCAAAGATAAAAAACCTCTTCATCATTCCCTGTAGCACCTGAATGCCATCCCTTTACGGCCGAAATCCTTATTTTTGCCCCTTAAAACCCGAATGTATGGCTGCCAGGTTCTATTCCAGAGATCAGTTTTTTCAGCGTATGCCCCAGGAAATTGTGCTGGCGGCGGATATGTACCGCCGTTTAACCGAAACCGGCTGGAAGGAATTTGCCCTTGTGGAATTTGAGGTCTACTTCGTGTCTGACGACCGTCAGAAGCTGGAAACCCTGGGTTATTTCCTTAAAGACGTATATGGAATGAAAGTAGCAGGCACCCGCGTAGCAGGCGGGGGCATCATTGAGCTGGGGTCTATTACCGCTTCCTTCCCGCTTAGTGAAGAAAACCTGCTCTGCTGGGTGATGGATATGTGCATTAAAGGGTTTGAACATGATTGCCGGATGGATGGCTATTCTGCCCCACCGCCTCCCGAAGAATTTGAATTCCCCGACGAATCGGCCGGAAGGCTGGCGGAAATTTTCGATAAAGGCCTCGCTGCTTACGGTAAACGTAATTACAGCGATTGTGCCATCCAATTCACATCGGCCATCCGCATCTTCCCTGAAAATGCCAATGCCTGGTACTCCCGCGCCATTGCCAAAGATGACCTGTTGCTGAACGCCAAAGCCCGGGAAGATTATGATGAAGCACTCCGTTTGTCGCCGGAATTCAAGGAAGCTTATATAAACAGGGCAGTTAATAAAGACGAAGCCGGCGATTATGCCGGGGCGCTGGAAGATTATAACCAGGCAATCCTGCTGGATGCGCTGAACCCGGCGGTATACTTTAACCGTGGCAATACAAAACAACGGCTGGGCGACCAGGATGGCGCCTGCCGCGACTGGACGAAAGCCCGTGATCTGGGGGCTGATTATGCGGAAGACAGTCTGAAAGCATATTGCCGTTCTGCGGAATAGAAATTCTCCTCATTTAGATTCTGATGCGGTTCCGGGCGGCCTGGAACCGGCTGCGCGGCTCCCTGCCAAAGAAGGCGTACAGCCTGCGGAGCCAGAAGCGTAAGATGTGCATGGTGATTCTTTTGCCGGAAGGTAATACCATTGCGCCATCCGTTACAGGGGCTGTCGATGAACAGCATAACAGGGGTGATGAATTGCCCGATGTGTCGACGAACAGTTTTCCTTAGTAGATCAGTTTTTTAAGATTGTCGGTATAATTCCGTCCGATGCTCAGCTCGGTACCGTTTTCCATGACGAGGAACATTTTACTGATATCCCGGTATACTTCGCGGATATGCAGGATGTTGACGATGTGGGAGCGGTGGATGCGTATGAACTTCTCCGGGTCGAGGCGCTTTTCCATTATACCGATACCCTGCGAACTGAGGTAAGAAGCATCGTGGGTATGGATCTGGGTATAGTCTTTCTCCGCTTTCAGGTATACTATCTCATCAGCAGCAATGCTTTTAAGCCGGTTCCCTTTTTCCACGAGGATGCGCTTGGGGTAATTAATAGTTTGCGCATCTGCCAGGAAGTGAAGGTTCTGCGTATGGCCGCTGCGTTGTACCCGCTCCATGGCTTTGCTGAAACGCTCTCTCGTATAAGGCTTCAGCAGATAATCCAGCGCGTTCATCTCAAAAGCCTGCAGTGCAAACTGATCGTAGGCGGTAGTGAATATGATCAGGGGAATATGCGTGATCTCTTCCAGTACCCTGAACCCGTTCAGGGCAGGCATCTGTATATCGAGGAACACAAGGTCGGGAAGCATGGCATTGATGTCGCGCACTGCCTCCAGTCCGTTCCGGCATTCTCCGGCAATGGTAATTTCGGGGAAATCCGCCAGGTATTGACGGATCAGGAAGCGGGATGCTTCTTCATCATCTATGATCAGGGCTGACTTTCGGTTCATGGCTGTTGTACAAATTGGTATGTGTATAAAATATAAACCGGAGGCCGGATGGCTGGTTACGGTAAATGTGCATGGTCTCTGAAAACAGCAGCTCCAGCCGCTGGCGGATGTTGCGTAATCCTACGCCCGTACTTCTTTCAAGGTCGGTCAGTTCCCCATGATATCCCACCCCGGTATCGCTTACCTCGATCCGCAGTTTATCTGCCTCCTGTGCTATATCGATATTGATCTTTCCGCCGTGTATGCTGGGCGCAATCCCGTGGCGGATGGCGTTTTCCACTACCGGCTGCAGCAGCATGGCGGGGATCATAATGTTTTCCGAACCGTTTAACGGACTGATATTGAACTCCAGCCGCTCCCGGAAACGGCTGTGCTCCAGTTCCAGCATGGTACGGATATACCGGATCTCTTCTTTCAGGGGCACCCATTCATGCTCGGTGCAGTAAAGGGAGTACCGGAAGGTATCGGCCAGCCGGGCTATCAGCTCTCGGGTAGGTTCCTGCTCAATGGGAACGCTGGCGCTGATGGAATTGAGTGTGTTGAACAAAAAGTGCGGTTGTATCTGCGCTTTCAGGGCGTTGATCTCACTGCGGTGTGCTGCATCGGCCAGTTCCTTTTCTTTTTTCAGCTGTGCCTCCCTTTCAAGAAAGAAGTTATATACATGCAGCAGGCTGAAGCATTGAAGATAATATATAATGACCGGGAAAACCGACCGCAGCATTTCCAGCGGGGTCATGAACGGGCGGTTAGAAAGGTAATAGAACAGATGCGTTCCGCCGAACCAGGCCGCCCAGAATAATGGTATTATGAACAGGTGCAGGCGGAAACGGTACCGGAGCGGACGGTCTTTATACTTCCTGAAAACAAGGTACCATGCCGGTACGCTCACGATCAGGAGGATGACCGCATCCCACCAGATCATCTGCAGGTAACGGGCATTGATTCGGCCCACTACCAGTTCGGGCATGTACAGGACGAAATCCTGCAACATAAACAGCAGGCAATAGCCGGTTAACTCCCCCCAGGTAATATTACTGAAGGCCTTACTTTTAAATGCTGCTGCTATTTTACCCATAAAAGACTTGCTCATATAGTCCAAGTTGGCCGGAAGTTACACCAAATTCAGCATTGATTCCCTGTGGCAGGGCCTTTCCGGCAGTTTTCCAAAACCCGCTGCTGGCTGGGATCTGGCGGAATTGACCGTTGAAATGCGACATCTGAGGTGCGAAGCGGCGGATGGGGCTGGTGAAATACAGCCGTAACGTCAGGCATCCTGTTTGCGGGGTAATCATAAACTTTTACTTATGACTACCGCCCAAATTGCTCACCGCCTCGAAACGCTCTGCCGCCAGGGCGATTTCCGCACAGCCGTGGAAGATCTCTATGCTTCAGATGCCGTAAGCATAGAGCCGGAAGCTTCACAGGGGTTCGAGAAAGAAACCCACGGCAAAGACAATATCCTTCAAAAAGGAGATCAATTCAGCAGCATGGTAGATACGGTACATGGTATTGATATCCGCGATACCACTATTACGGGGAACACCTTCGCCCTGGTGCTAACCATGGATGTGACCATGAAAGGCAGGCCCCGCGCTACCTGGGAAGAACTGTGCGTGTATCAGGTGAAAGACGGGAAAATCATTTCCGAACAGTTCTTTATGTAACGTACGCATCACTGCATCACCTGCACCAGTATCTTCCATCCATCGGGTGTATGCCCCCAGATGCGGAAGTAATGCGCCCTGCGGCCTTCATACACCAGGTTGCCATACACATATGCCAGATCCTTACCGCCCGATACCCCGGAGCCGGCAGGTTCAAATTGCGGGGCGGCCGGCATCCAGCTGATAAGTTCACGGAACCGGTCTGCTCCACCCACAGGTCTGAAGCGGTTCAGATTGAGCCACGACATGCTGTGGAGGACTACCGCATAGGCAGTTATACCCTCCTTTTTATACCGTTGCAGGAATGCTTCTTCCACCGCCATGGCGTTAGCCTGCGGATCGGGCGTTACGACTACGGTAACAGGTTCTGCACCGGGCGCTGCATACTGCTTCTTCGGATACTGAATGCCGAAATCGATGAGGTATTTCCATGCCCCGTCACTGTTCTTTTTCCAGAAAGTGGTGTACTGCCCCGCGCTTAACAGGGTGTCGGCTCCGGGATGGCGCATGTAGTAAGGTCCTGTGGTAAATCCGCTGGCGCTGTCGGCCGAGGCGCCTGCGAACTGAGGCTCCCATTGCAGGATGATCTTACTGTCCGGTCGCTGGCGCCATTGCGCAAGCGCGTTCAGATATTGCCCGTTTTCCATGGAAATAGCGGAGCTGTCGGTATACGTCAGGAAAGCGGCGCGCACCCCGTGGGTAGCAGCGTGTGCGGCAAAACGGCGCTCGGCCTGTATAACAGGCTCCGCACTTTGGGCAGTGGCGGCCAATGCGGCGGCCAGCAGCGGGCAGGTCAGGTTAAGTGCTCGATACATAGATTTTGGGGATAGTGTTGTAACTAACCCCAATCTACGAAATGCTGCGCAAAATCCGGAAATGCCGTAAATTCCGGGATGACTTCCCAACAGGATAACGACAAACACCTCGCTGCCGAAGCTGCTGCAGACCTGGTCCGCGATGGAATGACCGTAGGACTCGGTACCGGATCTACCGCAGCAAGGGCCATCCGCGCCATTGCCCGCCGGCACTTAAAGATTCAGGGCGTTCCCACCTCCCTGCAAACTGCGGAACTCGCCACATCACTGGGTATTCCGCTGGCAGACATCAACCGTGTTCCGCATATAGACATTACTATCGACGGTGCGGATGAATTCACCCCTTCCCTCGATCTCATCAAAGGCGGTGGCGGCGCACTGCTGCATGAGAAAATAGTGGCTATCCGCTCGGAACAGGTAGTGATTATTACTGATGCCACCAAGCTGGTTACGCTCCTGGGGAAATTCAGGGTACCGGTGGAAGTGATCTCTTTCGCAGCCCGGTATGTGCAGGAGCGGCTGGCAGGCCTTGGCGCATCCAGCAGTGTACGGCCCGGAACGGTGACAGATGAAGGGAATCTTATCGTGGATGCGGATTTCGGGCTGATAGCAGAACCCGGTTTGCTGGGCGCCCGCATCAAAGGCATAACCGGTGTGGTGGAGCACGGCATCTTTTCTGGTATTGCCTCGCTGGTGCTGATGGGAGATAATGGCGTGGTGAAACGCTTTCCGCAAGTTTCGGGTAGCTGATTGCCCCGGCTATCCTAATTTTGCAGGATGCAATCACGCTCCGTCATCATTCCCGCCGCCGGACCTTTCAGTTTTGAAGAATGCCATTGGTTCCTCGACAGAGGTTACGATGAATGCCTCCATACCATCCTCCCCGGAACTGTCCGCAAACTGATACCCCTCTCCACCGGACCCGTACTGACCGATTTACGCAAACACCCCGCCGGCATTGAAGCGGTGATCCTCGAAGGGAAAACGGATGCCGCCACTGAAGCAGCCCTGCATGCTTATGTGGCAGACTGGCTGGCACCACAACACGATCTGCAGCCTTTTTACGACAAACTCACGAAAGTAAAAGCACTGGCATATATGCCCGCCGCATACAGCGGCCTTCGCCTCATTGGCATTCCCGATCTGTTTGAAGCGCTGGCCTGGAGCATCATTGGCCAGCAGATCAACCTCACATTCGCCTACCGCCTCAAACGCAGACTGGTAGAACGCTGGGGCGAAAAGTACATGTCCGGTGGCAATACTTATCATCTCTTCCCGCAACCTTCCGCCATCGCCACTGCTGACCCTTCCGAACTGCGCGCCATGCAATTCACCGGCCGCAAAACGGAGTACCTCATTGGCGTGGCGCAACAGTTTGCATCGGGTGCTGTCAGCAAAGCAACCCTGCTTGCATTGCCCACACTGGAAGCCCGCCGCAAAGCTTTGACAGATCTCCGCGGCATCGGCATCTGGTCCGCCAATTACGCACTCATGAAAAGCCTGCGTGATGAAACCTGCATCCCCCACGGAGATGCAGGCTTACTGAATGCCCTCCTTGCCCACGGACTCATCACAGATAAATCCGATAACACATCCATGGAAAAACTATACCGCCGTTTCAAAGGCTGGGAAAGCTACCTGGTGGTGTACCTGTGGAGAAGTCTGGCTGTTAAAGCGTAACGTGTATTCATCAGGTAGATGCATCATGAAATATGATCCCCAGCGAATGCCGGTGCCCGGAATGCACAGTGCTCACCCCATGCTTCATATGCGCCCTGTAGAAACCACGACTGCCTTTTGCCGGCCTGAATTGCGTGGTGAACAACAGGATATCTCCCTTCGCGGGTTGCAGTACAATGGCTCTTGATTGCGCACGGGGCACCTGTTCCGTTAACACAAACTCTCCACCTGTATAATCTTTACCTGCCTCATCGAGGAAAAGCACCGCCTGAATGGGAAAGTACACATCACCGTAAATATCCTGGTGCAATGTATTGAAGCCGCCTGCTCCGTATTGCAGGATGAGTACGGCGGGAAGGTTCTGCCCGTTAGCAACACAGCGCTCCTGAAATGCGCTATGCGATTCCGGAAACCGGATATTTATCTCCATTTGTTCCATCCATTTATTCGCAACGGGTTCAATATGCGCATATAGTGTTTCGCGCAAACTTTGCAACAGGTGGGGGAGTGGATAGCTGAAGTATTTGTATTCGCCGAGTCCGAAGCGGTAGCGGGCCATGGTAATGGTTTTGCGGTAATGCGCAGGGTCGTGGTAGGCGCCTGCCAGCTCGTGGCAATCGTTGTATGGAATGGCCTTCGGAATGATGGCATATCCGTTATCCTGCAGTTGCCGGGCAACAGGCTGCCAGTCCCTCTCATGGAGGGCTTTTGCGGTTGGGTGCATAAATGTGTGTTGAAGAAGTTTAAAGAATCAGGAGACTTTCGCGGCTTCCCAGCCAATGATGGCCGATTTACGATCGCTGCCCCAGTGGTACTGGCCCGTTTCTCCGGAAGAGCGGATTACGCGGTGGCAGGGGATGAGGAAGGCTACCGGGTTGGCAGCCACAGCGGTGCCCACTGCGCGCGAGGCACCTTTATGCCCTGTATTTTCAGCGAGGGAAGAATACGTGACCAGCCTGCCCATAGGCACATTCAGCAAGGTTTCCCATACACGTATCTGGAACGGCGAGCCTTTCAGGTGCAGCTTGATCTCCGGCAGCTGGTGCCAGTCCTGCCCGAAAATAAATAATGCGTTCTGCTGATGCTGGTCTACAAACTGTCGGTAGTTTGCCTGCGGAAACTTCTCTTTTAATTCGCTGAGCGATGCATCTTCACCTGTGTCAGCAAATGCCATATGGCATACACCTTTTTCGGTGGATGCTACAATCAGCGGACCAAACGGACTGTCTGCAAAGCTGTAATTGATATCGAGTCCGGCCCCGCCGTTCCTGTATTCACCGGGCGTCATCCCTTCAATCTTGATAAACAGGTCGTGCAGCCGGCTGGTGCCTGACAGTCCGGTTTCAAAAGCGGCGTCAGACAGGGTAGCGCCTTTCAGGAGCCTGCTTTTCGCATGATCAAGGCTGAGGTATTGCAGGAACTGTTTGGGGCTTACGCCCGCCCATTCCTGGAACATACGCTGGAAGTGGAACGGGGAAAGATGCACATGGCCCGCTGCGGCTTCCAGATCCGGCTGGTCTTTGAAGTGCTGCCGGAGGAACGCGATGGCCGATGCTATCCTGTTGAAATCTATTTGTTGTTGCGTTTCCATGTTTCCAATTTTAATACCTCAAAATTACTGCCGGCCTGTTCGTCAGAAAACCCGCTTCTTGCGCAATAGGATTATTCCACAATGGTCCGGAAGGTAATATTGATCCTTGCTGCTGTTACCCGCGCCGTTTTCGGGACGCTGTGGTACCAGTGTTCCTGCGTATCGCCTGCCATGAGCAGGAAACTGCCGTCGGTTAGTACCGTCTTCACACGAAGGTCTTTGTTTTTGGTGTGTTTGAAATGAAAATACCGCGCTGCCCCGAAGCTCACTGATCCTATAACGGGTTGCGGTCCCAGCGATTTTTCATTATCGCGGTGCCAGCCCATGCTATCGTTCCCGTCGCGGTAATAATTGAGCAGTGCGCTGGTAAAACGCACACCGGCCAGCGGCTCGATGCGGGAGCGGATGTAGAGCAGCTCTTCCGTCCACGGTAGCGGTTGCATGGTGGTGCCGGAATAGGTGTATGACTTATCCGCATCGCCATACCATGCCGTGAGGCGCGGCTGCATTACCTGTCGGCCCATGATGGTGATGGGTTCCTGCTTCCAGCTGATGCCGTTTACCAGGGCTACCATGATGCGGGTGCTTTCTTCCGGTGGGAAAAAGTGATTGTGCAGCCTTGCTTCTCCATCCACGGGCAGCAGGTTTATGGGTTGTTGCGTAGTTTCCATTGTTTGTATTTATCGGGGAGGCAATGCCCGCAGGGGCGGTACCCTTCCGCGAGGGCTTCCGCTTCGCTGGCAAAGAACACCCTGTTCTCCATCAGCATCCGTTTACCGCTGGCACAGCGCAGCGTGCCGTAAATCCGGCCTTTGCGGTATCCGGCAAGGGTAACTTCCCCTTTCCGGAAAAGTGCCCGGAAAGCGGCCTTTCTGGCTGAAACCGTATTTCCCATGTCACGGTGTGCGATCATCCGGGCAATTTACATCATCCTCCCCGGCCGGCCAGCCCGTTTCTTGCGGAACCTGCAGTTAATATACTATCGGATTCGTGTTTTTAGCCTACTGCCATCCTACTGCCAACCTCCATCCATCCTCCTACTAACGCCGCATTTTACTGGACATGGAAGGAGGTTGGATGGAGGATGGTAGGACAATTGATTAATAATGAATGGGTTGTTGGTATTATGCAAATGGGTTATGTATGTAGTAATTTAACGTATTTGCAGGTGGTTGCCCAAAAAAGGGCCGCCTCACAGTGGTGAGGCGGCCCGGTAGGAAATCTTAGATTAAAAAGCATTAGAAACTGTAGCGGGCACCGAACTGTACCTGCCAGGGTGTACCCGAAGGGGATACCACACCGGTAGTTGCGCCTACGCGGTATACATACACATTCTCCGCTCTGTTAAAGGCGGTAGTGGTATAGATGTTCTGTTTGCCGAGCGATTGGTTGGTACCCCAATCCTTATTCAGCATATTGGCCACGTTAAATCCGTCGATAGACAGCTCAATGCCATGACGCTTGGCGAAGTTGAACTTCTTGGCAATGCGGAGATCCCACACGCCAAAAAAATCGTTGATTCCGCCATTACGCTCTGCCACTTTACCCATACTCTCACGGATGTACTTTTTCAGGCTGTTGCTGGCGTTGGGGTTATTCAGGATGCCATTGATGCCATCGCGGTAAACCTGCGCTACTTTCGTGTCATTCACGTCGAAAATGTAAGCCAGATCATTGGAGGCTACGAAGTCGCCGTTCACGTTGCCATTCACTGCAAGGGAGTAGCGGGTGCCACCGAGGCCGGAGTAACGAACGCCTACGCTGAAGCCTTTCCAGGAAGGGAGTGTGCCGTACAGCACCACCTTCGTGCGGAACTGGTTATCGGAATACGTCATCTTGCTGAGGTTACGGGGATCTTCCGCCGTCATCAGGCCAAGGGTTGCGGTGTTGGCCACGTCGCCGTTGTAAGAGGTATTGTCTTTGGAATCGTTCCAGGTAAAGCTACCGGTCACCTCACCGTCTTTCCAGTAACGCCAGGTTGCGTCCAGCACCACTGCGTATTGATTCACTTTACCGCCGCTGTTCAGTTCCAGTACGCGGCCCACGTCGGTGGTTTTGCGGCCTGATTGCCAGTCGAGCGTACCATTATCGCGGATGGTGGATGCAGGTACGTATACGCCGCGGTTGCCTTCGTTGGCAAGGCGGAAGTAAGGCTGGTCTGCCATGTTGCGGTCCACATACATATAGTTGTGGCGGGCGATGGTGGTGAAGAAAGTGATACCTGCCTTCAGACGGTCGTTGAAGAAGTGGTTGTAAGAAATGTTCGCTTTATAGATCACGGGGATGCGGGCATCCTTACCGTTCATGTTGATCGTGCTGGTTTTAGGCAGGTTCTTCTCTGCGATGTATGCCTCGCCTGGTGCAGATGCGGGATCCTGGCGATAGCCTGGGAAGTTGGCGATGGGCAGCAGCGCCGGGTCATTCACATCGATAGAGATCACCTTGGTACCATCAAACAGCTGGTTGTTGATCATTGCGTAGTTGTTGATATCGGAACCAAAGATACCGGCACCAAAACGCAGGTAGTCGGTATGCTTGTCGGCGATATCCCAGTTAAACTGGATACGCGGCTGCAGGATGAAGGAGTTAAGGCCGTTGCTGGTATTCAGCCCCAGTTTGTCGGAAACCGTCTGGTTGAAATTGGGCTTGTCCATATAGCTGGTGTAATCAGCACGCAGACCGGCAATCATTTCCAGTCCCTTAGCCAGTTTAGTCTGCATCTGTGCGTACAGGCCTGCATTCAGTACATTCTGATTGAGCGCAGGGTTACCGCCGATGGCCACTTCGCGGGCATAACGGTAGGGGGTGTTAGCCTCAAATGCATCCATGCCGCGGTAATAGAATCGGCCATTCATTTCACTGCCGTACAGGGAGTTCAGATGGCTGTACATGATGTCTGTACCGAAAGTGAAATTCGCCTTATCGGTGTTGAAATACACGTTGTCTACCAGCTGCACGATGTTGTTGTAGAAGTGCTCTGGAGAGTAACGCTGGCCACCCAGCTGGATGTTGGTATTCACCGTTTTGCCGTTCACGGTAGACGTGATGTTTTCCACGATGGCGCGGGGAATGTTTTCACGCGGCAGTTGCTTGTTGGGCACGCTTTCCTCGAAAGTATACAGGTGCTGTACTTTCAGCTCGTTGGTTACTTTCGGGTTCAGCACGGTACGGAGGGTAGCGAGGAAGCTGTTGTTATATACATTCGCATCGCCATATACTTCGAACATGTTGATGGAAGTATTATCGTCGCGGCCCTGGAAGTTGCGGTCGTTGATATAGTTGTTACGGATGGTGAGGAGGTTCCGCTCATTCAGCTGCCAGTCTATACGCGCAAAGATCGCATCGGTTCCGCGCTTCTTGTCGAAGTTGCCGAACTGGGGGCTGTTGGCCACGCCGTATTTGGTACGGGCGGTGTTGAGGAAACGGTCGAGGGTAGTTTGTGTAATGTTCAGGCGGGCCTCGTCTGCCGGACTTTTGATCTCCGCAATCAGGAGCGGGCGGGCATCGGCCTGGTGATCCCAGGTCACGAAGAAGTGGGCCTTGTCTTTGATGATGGGACCACCGAAGGCTACACCATACTGGTAGGTGGAGAATTTGGCATCGCGCTTGGCGCCACGGATGTCGTACTTGCTGGAAGCCCAGTCTGTACGGCCGAACATAAAAGCGCTACCGGTAAATTCGTTGGTACCTGATTTGGTTACGGTGCTGATGGTACCGCCACCGCTTCTGCCATAGGTTACATCGTACTGGTTGGTTACCACTTTAAACTCACGGATGGCCTCCATGGAAATGATGTAGGGGGCGCCGGTACGGCTGTTGGAACCACCGCCGGAGGTAGGGTTACGGGCAGATGTACCGTCGATCGTGAAGTTAACGGAAGATGCCAGCTGGCCGGACAGGTTACTGCCGCGGCTGAGCGGGGAGAGGTCTACCAGCGAGGTAAAGTTCCTGCCGTTCACCGGGAGCTTCTGAATGTCACGGGCGGTTACGGTAGTGGCGGCGCCGAAGTTCTCGCGCTTGTTGCGGAGGGCGTTGCCTACTACTTTCACTTCCCCGATACTCACGGAAGAGGATTTAAGCACGATGTTCTGCCGGAGCACGTCGCCCTGGTTGAGAGAGTGACCGCCTTGCTCGTAAGTGGCATAACCCACATACGTTACGGTGATCGTGTAAGGGCCGCCGAGGGGCAGCTCGCGGAAGTTGTATTCCCCTTTGTTATTGGTGACGGTCCGGTTGGTAAAGCCCGTGGAATTGTTCTTTACCATCACCGATGCACCGGGGATGAGTTGTTTGTTGTCGTCCGAAACTACCCCGAGGATCGAGGCCTGCGTGGTTTGAGCGCGCAGCCCTGGCACAGCCAGACAGCTAAGGCAAAGCAAAAGAGAGAGGATGTGTTTCATGCAGCAGCATTTTTGTTCGAGGTGTAAAATTATAAAAGGTACATAGCTATCCGATACTATAGGGCATTGGTAACAGAAAGTTCATATAAGCCCGGAGTAACAGGCGGATATGCCTGTTGCTGAGACGATGAACCCGCAACTTTGTTGAACAACGCATTTGCTTACCGGCAAGATGGTCGTTGCTCTGTAAATGATGTTGAATTTCTTCTCCGGATAGAGAAGGAGGATGTGCGGTTTTTATTTTCCTGTCACCAGTATGCTGATCGTTAGGCTGGTGATTTAGTTGTTACAGTTCGGTTTAAAAATTATCTGATTTGACCGTTAGGCGTTTACTCTCATGCATAACGTTACGTGGCTTCTTATTTTCGTATCATGGAATATTGCGATGTAAAGATAGTAGAATTCCCGAGCCGTCAAAATGGAATTTTCACGGGATAAGATGGCGCGGGTGATCCGGTGGAATTGGAACAGTTGTTGCAGATATGAGAATACAATAATATCTATGATGTTAATCCGCACGATGATCCTGCCCCTGGCGGCCTTGTTGCTTGCCATCCCTGCCCGCTCCCAGCAATCCACCCGTTATTCCCAGCTTTGGAAGGTAACCGGCAAAGGCCTCCCGGCTCCGTCGTTCCTCTTCGGGACCATGCATAATATAGGCGGTACTTTTGTCGATTCCTTTCCCGCAATCAGTAGATCTCTGGCCAAAACGAAGGTTTTTGTATGCGAGGCGCTGCCTTCTACGGGAGACGATTATTCGGATCTCCTGCATTTCCCGGCCAACGATTCCCTCCAGCGCTATATGACGGCCACAGACTTTGATACGGTTATGCAGTTCTTTCGTAGTAAGCTGACTGGGGAAGATACCGTCTTCCTCGCACAGCTCCCCCGGCTGAAGCCCCAGGCCGTCAATCAGCTGATCCTTGAATTTAAGTCGGAAGGCACCTCCGGTAATGCGGCTCCCGCTGAGGCCGGGTTAGATGATCACCTGAAGTCACTGGCGGGGCAACAGGGCATGCGCATCACCGCCCTCGAAACCATCCGCGACCAGGTGGTGGCACTCAGCGCCAGCGCCGCCGTAAAAGATCAGGCATCCAAACTGGCCGGCCGTGTCAGCGGGCGATCGGGAGAGGCCGATAATCAGTTCCAGCTCGATAAAGCTACAGAATACCGCAGCCGCCGGATCCCTTACCATTTCGATTACCCTCTGACCAGCCAGTTCGAAAAAGCCGTGGCCGGCAGCCGTAATAAGAAATGGATGGAGAAGATACCTGCCATCATCGCAAAAGAACCTGCTTTCATTGCCGTAGGTAACGATCACCTCATCTCCGAGGAAGGGCTGATCATGCTCCTCCGGAATGCGGGCTATAAGGTCACCAACATCCCCCTCTAGCCCGGCGCTCCAAACCTCCCGGAAATTGCCGATATTAGGGATATGTTCCGCACCCTGATCACCCTATGCTGCCTTGTTACGGCCCTCGCCGCACAGGCGCAAACTACCGTTCCCGAAAAACTGGCGGCCCGTATCCCCGTCCTCATGCAGCGCGACCGTATCCCCGGGCTTACCATCGCCTACATCGAAAACGGCCGCCCCATCCGGACGCAACACTTTGGTGTGGCTAATAATTCCAACGGTGCCCATATTACTGACAGCTCCCGTTTCGAAGCGGCATCCCTCACCAAAGTGGTAACCGCATACATGGCATTGCTCATGGCCGGCAGTCATCAGCTCGATCTCGATAAACCGCTCTCCGAATACCTCGGTAATACATATGATGTAGGCAACGATCCCCGACTGGCCGGTGTCACGGCCCGCAGAACACTTACCCACACCGCCGGCTTCCCTAACTGGCGCAGCGATTCCCTGCTGCGGTTCCTGTTCAGCCCCGGTGAAAAGTTCCAGTATTCAGGGGAAGGGTTTGTGATGCTGGCGAAAGTGATGGAGAAACTGACGGGTAAAAAGTATTCGGAGCTGGCGAAGGACAGTGTATTCATTCCCCTCGGCATGCATCACAGCAGCATGATATTCGATTCAACCCTCAGGTCCCATCACGTGCCGCGGCACAACTGGCTGGGGAACACTGCTTACGCTGCCGACTATACAAATCAAAACGCCGCTGCCAGCCTGCGAACCACGGCGGCAGACTATGCCATATTCCTTTCCGCACTCATGGCCGGCTACCGCCTCGATCCCACACTGCACCTCGAAATGTTTACGCCGCATGCATACCCGGATGCACAGAAGATGCCTGGCGTTGCATGGGGGCTGGGTGTGGGGCTTGACAGTTCAGCTACCGGCAGGTACGCCTGGCACTGGGGCGATCAGGGCGACAGCCGCGCGCTTTTCGTTATCGATCCGGCGAAGCGGAATGGCATCGTATATTTCACTAACAGCGCCAACGGACTATCCGCCGCGGCAGACATACTGGCCATTGCCCCCGGTGGCCGGCAGGATGGTGTGGTGGAATGGGTAGCTTACGGGAAGTTCGATGGTAAGGCAGAAAAGGTGGTTCGGTCCATCCATCAACTGGGCGGCGAAAAAGCCATTAAAAAGCACGTAGCGGAGCGGAAGCAAAAGATCGGGGAAGATCAGATGAACATGATCGGTTACGAACTACTCCGCAACAAAAGGTATGCTGATGCCATTGCCGTGTTTAAACAGAATACGGTGGACTACCCGGCGTCTGCCAATGTGTGGGATAGTCTTGCAGAAGGTTATATGGAGAACGGGGATACAGCACAGGCTGTCGCCTATTACGAAAAAACACTCCGCATGAAGCCGGATAATCCCAATGCAGTGGAAATGCTGAAGAAGCTGCAGGGTAAATAGGGTTTGCACAGCATCAAAGCTCGATCTGCAATGGCTGCACGATCATCAGGCCAACCGGGGCATCATCACATACAGTTAATGCAGTTATCTAAACAAAATGTTAATTGCTGGTGTTGATGATCGTTGTCATGTTTATGCCCTGCACGATTGGGTACCTTTGAAATACTTCAAAACAACACACCCTTTTTATCCCGCCTGACACGGAACAGTATTGTATCATTCTAAAATATTGGATTATGAAGAGATTGGAAAATAAGGTAGCCCTCATTACAGGAGGCGCAGGCAGTATCGGACAAACGACCGCAAAGTTATTCCTCGAAGAAGGTGCAAAAGTAGTGCTGGTAGACCTGGATGAAGGCGCCCTGAAAAACATCGCCGGAGCGTTAGGTGCCAACGCTGCATATGTAGCGGCCGACGTTACCAAATCAGAAGATGTAAAGCATTATGCAACAGAAGCCGTAAAGCATTTCGGTAAGATCGATATATTCTTTAATAACGCCGGAATAGAAGGCGCTGTAGCCCCCATCACCGAGTTTCCTGAAGAGGTGTTCGATAAAGTGATGGCCGTTAACGTACGGGGCGTGTTCCTCGGATGTAAATATGTGCTGCCGCAAATGAATGACGGCGCCAGTATGATCATTACCTCCTCCGTAGCCGGACTTGGCGGCTCGCCCAACTTCGTGGCCTACGTTACCAGTAAGCATGCCACGCTGGGAATTATGAAAACCGCTGCGCTGGAAGCTGCGGCACGCAAGATCCGTGTTAACTCCATTCATCCATCGCCCGTAAATAACAGGATGATGCGTTCCATCGAAGAGAGCTATGCGCCCGGCAAAGCTGAGGAAATGCAGAAAGGCTTCACAGCCGGTATTCCCCTCGGCCGTTATGCCGAACCGCTGGAGATCGCGAAACTGGTATTGTTCCTCGGGTCCGGCGACAGCCAGTTTATCACCGGCGCACAATATGTGATCGACGGTGGGTCAAACGCGAAGTAATCCATACATACAAGCACATTAATAAAAGCGGCTCCCTGCGAAGGGAGCCGCTATATTTTTGGCCGATAATTTACCGTATCTGTATTAAAGTTGACCGAATGGTATAAAACTGTATATTTGATACAGATTCACAGCTTAAAACATTAGAAGATGAAATCTGCATCAGTAGAACAGAATATGTGGACCATATTCGCACAATTGCTGGACCGCGACCTGCAAAAGCTGCACGCTGAGATCAGTGCCTTTTCCGAAGAAAGTAACCTCTGGAAAACCACCGGTTCCATCACCAATCCCGCAGGTAACCTCTGCCTTCACCTCACCGGTTCCCTCAATCATTTCATCGGCGCTACCCTCGGTAATACCGGCTTCGTGCGCCAGCGCGAAGGGGAGTTTGCCAATAAAAATGTACCCCGGCTCGACATGCTCCGGGAGCTTACGGCCACCCGCATAAAATCAGTGGAGATCTTAACAGCGATGCCAGAGGGTTCCCTCGAAGCCACCTTCCCCCGCAAATTCATGGAGCAGGATGTATCCACCGCCTGGTTCATCACGCACATTCTGACGCATATCAGTTACCATCTCGGACAGGTGAATTACCTCCGCCGCGTACTCGAAGGCTGAGCGGATCAGTCTACCGAAAGCAGCCCCGGGTGAAAGTCGTCATCATCCAGCAGTACCAGCGGGGTGGTTTCTTCTTTTATTTGCCCGTTAGCCCCTATTGATTTCCGGGGGGTAACATTTTCCATAATGGATACCGAACCGGTTTCAGGGTGGTATTTAAGCTTTACGCACGAGAATGCGAAGGTGAGGGGGATGGTATTGGTGAATGAGATGGATGTTTTTGCCGTTTTTTCCACTTTCACACCCAGCTTCCCGTCGGCAATAATTTTTTCGATCAGGGGAATGCTGGCGTCAAAAGAAGTATCGCTGCCGGATTCATCGTTGATGGTAAAAGAAGGGCTTACAATTGCGTCTGTAATTAACAGCATATCGGCCGGTTCTTCGCCGGTGAATACCCCCAGCGCCGGGTTCCCTGTATCAATGGTGTTGTTCCGCACAGCCTGGCCCAACTGGCCAAGGTCTACCCAGTTGCGCTGAGTATTGCTGAAGGAGAGAGACATTTCTTTAACCCCTTTCAATACCAGGCCCAGTGTAATGGGGTTGAACTGCAGGGCTTTGAAGAAGCCGTCCAGGATGTTGAAACCGGCGTTAATATCCATCTTGCGGGTACGTTCCATCGATACATCGGCCACAGGAGTGGTGTTGATACCAATGTTAAAGGCGGCCGTGTCTTTGAGCAGAAACTTCAGTTCTCCCCTGAATTTCGTTTCATCGTTATGAGAAGCGAGCACGATCAGCGGTGTCATCCTTGCCTCCGGCACTTTAAGTGGTGTGGCGGCGAATGTTTCCCGGATGTAATCCGTAGTGTTGTTTTTGCAAAGGCGAGATTTGAATGCCATGATATGTATTGGTTATGAAGTGATGATTATGGATTAAGACATGGCGGCAATGAACTTGTCAGCCACCAGCGCAAAACCTTCGTTGGTAGGGTGGATCTCATCGTACCAGCTGTTTCGGTTCACGAGCTTCCTGGCATCGATGTAGGTCGCATTCTGTGGGAACTCCTGCATCACAGCTTTCAGCTTGTCATTGAACTGATCGAGGATATGGATGAGCAGCCTTTCCCGCTCGTCCTGTTCCCGGATGTTTTTCTCGATCATGTATTTACCCAGCCAGCTGGTTTTCTTCGGATAAATATCTGTATCAACAGGGATCACGTAATCGTAGCTGTGCGCCAGGATTTTGATGTTGGCGTTGTAGGCGATCAGGTCATTAAACATGATTCTGTACCAGTCCTGCAACTGTTGCAACTTTTCAAAAAAGAGCGGTTCCAGGTATTTATTGAGCGTTGTATCTCCGGGGGCAGGTTCCTTCCGCAGGAAATCGCGGAACTGGCTGCCCAGGATATCATTACCGCCACCGCTTACAAGGAAAACCGGCGGGTTTTCGCTTTTAACATATTTCAGGTAATCTTTACTGACCATGTAGTTTTCCAGCGTATCTCCCGCCTCAGCGATGCTGCAGATGGCGTAATGGCGGTACAGGTGATCGAGTATATCCTTCACGAGGATGGGGTATTGGAACCAGGAATCTCCTTCCGCCACAATCCGCATCATATCCGTCTTCTTCTGCCGGCGATACAGCTTCTTCCGCATAGTGGTTTCTACTAAGTTGGCCAGTTTCAGCTTCAGATCTCCGAGGATGCCTTTTGCACCGATTACGTTTATCTCAGGCTTCAGCTCCAGACCGGAAGGCTGGCCGTTTGCATCCAGCTTCACGTTGTAATAAATGCCCGCTGCAAAGAAAGCCGTTTCTTCATCGTTCAGTAACAGATCCAGTGTTTGGGACTCGATGGTATTGTATGTGGGATTGATGAACTGGAGATCCAGATGTTGCGTGATCCACCCGCTGAATTTAGGTGCAGCACCAGTTTCCGGTTTCCGGAGCTTAACACCCCGCGATCTGGTTTTATCTGTGGTGGGAGGGGCAGGCAGCCCCGGCAGTTCGAGGGAGCTGACGCTGAATACTTCCGTACTCACGAGGAAGGTAAATGCCTCCCGCGTAGCTGGCCAGTTGTATTCCTGCACGTATTTTTCCAGTTCAAGGACCAGTACCGGTTTGTCTTCATTCATCAGGAATTCCGATTTTCCGGGTGGGATTTTGACCACGCCATCGCCCGGAAGAAGCTCGCTGGTACTGCCAAACAGGGCATCGAGGAATATGGCGGACACATAAAGATCCTGGTCTGTGTTGTTGGTCAGCTTTACTTCCAATGCACCTTTCCATCCATCGGGTGTTTCTTCATAATTCAGTACCACATGGTCGTTTTGCACAGTTATCGGATGCCGTGCTCCGCCAGCTGTAATTTGAGTTAGCGCAATATCTATCGGCTGCGGAGGGAAGCCTGTCTGTTCTGTAGTGTTCCGCAGCTGCTTAATAAAGTGCCAGCGCGATAGCTGCTTCAGTTGGGCAATTACCGTGGCCAAACTGTGCTCCTGATCCAAAGGAACAGGTGCTGTTACCGGTCGGTAAGGGTCGCCCGGGAGGGTAATAATGGCGTCTCCATAACGGATGTGCAGGGTGTAGTCCGGCTGTTGGCCAGCGCCGTCTTTACCGCCGGAAGCAAAGGTGTAATAGTTTTCCGCTTCCTTATCCAGCCGTTCCAGCATTTTCTCCAGTTCGGCAGGGTTGCCGTTTACATTGTTCAGCTCCAGCTTCAGCTGCCCGCTCATGATTCCGCTCACCCGCGCCCTGTGCGATTTGGTGCTGTCGGGCTTCATGGGTTCTGTTGTGTCAATATCCACTTTTGTATAGTCCACACCGATCTCACGAACTGTAGCGGTGTATGTACTGTGAGGTTTGACAGTGTCAGTAATCGTGATGGTACTATTGGTTTGTATGCCGTGGATGGCACCGAGGTTCAGCTGCCAGCCTTTTGATTTGTTATAGCTCACTTCCGTGATCAGATACGGCTGATCGATCCGCTGGTTGAGGAAGCCTTTCTGCAGAAGCGCGTGTGCCTGTCCGGCAGCGTAAATACGGGGTGTCTGCTCATAGGTAAAGCGCATGGTTTGCCGCAGGCGGTCGCGCAGTGTGAGGTAGCTGAGGTTACCGTTAGCGGCGTCCAGTGTGGCCAGCAGGCGGGTGGTGAATACCCCGGCACCGTTCTTTTCGATAGACAGCTGATCGTCTTCACAGGCGGCCATCTGTACATGGCTTCCTTCCGGCAGCAGTTGCCGCGGGCCTTCGGTTTTGAGGTGTTCGTGGGTAAACTCACCGGCAAAGATGAAATCTTCCCATTCGCGCTGCCCCGCTACTTCGGTTAGGCGGCGTTCATGTATTTCGTTATTGTAAGCTTTTCTTATGCTTGCGCCACGGGTATTGTCTCCCGCATGGCAGCAGTCGAATACCGCGAGGATGTGCGCGCCTGTGGCCTCGTGCAGCTCACGGAGGAGGAAGCGTAATTCCTTATCCGCCAGCATGAATTCCGCTTCTTTATCTGTGGCATCGTAGCATACGAGGGTTTCGAGGAATCCGTCGTTTTCCTGCCATGCGGGGTCTGCATGCTCCTGTGCGCCGTGGCCGGAGAAGTAGAATAGCAGGGTATCTTCCGGCTGCGCATCTTTTTTCAGATCCCGGACCCCTGCTATGATGGCATCCCGCGTGGCTTCATCATCTTTCAGGATGCGGATATCATCCGGACCGGGAGTAAAGGCGCTGCGTTTGCGAAGATATTTCTCCATACTGTCCACATCTTTCAGGCAGCCGGTAAGCGGGTTCACGTTCCGGTAGTTGTTGATACCCACCAGCAGGGCACGGAGCTTCCCGGGCGCAGTGCCTTCCGGTTGTAGCGGTGCGTTCTCGAAAAGCTCTGGCGTATAACCGCTGTTGTCGCCAGCCTGGGTCATTGGTTCAGGGGATGTTTCCTGCGTGGCAAACAGTGCGTTAATATCAGCATCACTTTCCAGTGCATCTGCCACAACGCCCCGGGTTGCAGGAGCGGTGGAGGTATATTGCGGCTGCTGAACGGATGCCATAAGCCCCGCCCAGTCAAATGCCGGCCCGATGTCCCACTTGCCGGAGGGCCGGTAGTTGGTATGCGTTACGATCCCCTTAAACTGCAGCACATCATTGGTAGCAATGTACCGCGTTTCCTGCGGGAGGAATTGCCGGGGGATATTGTACTTCGCCGTAAGGAACCTCAGCAGAATGATAGTGCTGTTCATTTGCTCCGGGGTATAGGTGGCAAAGTAGGTTTGCCCCCTGTAAGGGTCATTCAGCTGCAAATAAGCCTCCGGTTGCGACAGTAGGCAGTAAGGGTCCGGCGGACTCACACGGCCCGTTGCCGGGTTCCGCACGCGGGAATAAATCGTTTCCAGCTGATTGCCCTGTGGTACCAGGTAACCGTAGTTGGATATTTCTATGCCAATGGTAGCCTTATCCTGACTGTTGGCCGTTCCCTGATTGCCGATACCCGCACCAATGTGGCCCGACCAGCCTGCAGAAGGGAACAGCTGGTAAATAGTGCCATCGCGCGCTATCACGAAGGCTACGGATACATGGCGGCCGGGTTGGGTAAGACTGATCATATCCGACCGGGTATTGCCAGCCGTAAAGTGCAATACAATCCTTTCCTTGGGGTGTGCCGCGGAATAGAAATAGTCCCGGTTAGGAGGGGAGTACAATAAACCATTTAGCTGAAGATCCGGTTCATTGGGTACTGGCAACGTAAATGGCCGTAAGTATGCAGCCGCTTCACTCCTGAAACGCGCTTCAATCTGGGGCAAAGAATCATAACGCATCATTGCTTTAAGTTTGGGGTTTAGCAGTTATTGTGGGACATATTTTTAAACAGGGTGAATAATACGCAGGTACAATAGGGGCCATCAGTTAACTTTATTCAATTCTTCTTCAATTGGAAAAAGCCGGGGTCTTGTTCACGCTCTTCCAAATATAACATTTCTATACTAATAACTGTTTGATACTGTTGGTTTTTACCCGATTTCTTTCGTTAGAAAGCTTGCAGGAAGCCATTCCCCATTGTGGTTTGCAATCTATGGGAAAAGAAGGGGATACAGTTGTTGATTATAGTCAAATTGAATAATTTCATGGCATGATGGGGAACGCAAAGGTGTTGGTTGCGATGAGAATTATTTTATAAAAATATCCGAAACAGAAGTATCTTTCCCATCACCCTTACTGATAACGGATACGGAAACAAACCCTGAACCTATACTTATGCATCAATTGGCTTTTCATCCCCGCATTTTTTTCAGAACAGTTTTATTCTTTTTAATTGCAACGGCACTATGGTCTGTGGCGGTTATCCATTATGATGAGTTTACGGAGAACGATAAAGGACTCATTACCGGCCTGGGCTTCCTGATTCTGATGGCTGCTTCCATCATCTTCGGCTCCGGCAGGCTCCGCCTCGCCAAATTTGTATTCCTTCCCATTGGCGTTATCCTCATTTTCCTCTTCGGCAGCTTTATCCTTTTGCCACTCATGATGACCATAGCTGAAACGGAATGGCTGTATTATGTGTGTAATGCACTGTTTGTGGCCGTGACTATGACTTTTCTGATAGACCGCTGGGATATCGTCCGCTTTCGTAAACTAACCATCACACTCACATGGTTGTGTTTGATCATAGCATATGTGATCCTGGATTATTTTAAAAGTACCAGCATCCCTTACTTTGATATTCACCCCCGGATAGCCATGTTTATATTATTCCAGACGATGATGATTATTCCCCTTGCACTGGGCATGGCCCTCGGCCGTAAGGAAGAATAAGCATTATGTTGCCGGACCCTCTGGTTGGTGTAAACATTTATTAGGATAATGTCATTACAGGTTTATATCCCGGTTCCGACAGATTCCTGCGGCTTGGGTGCCTTGTTACTGCCTTCAGACTGCCTTTTCACTGCCTTTAGACGTCCGTTACACTAAGGGTAGACTGCCTCTACACTGCCTTCCACTGCCTTTCGGACCTGTTTTGTCTGCATCCGGACTCAGGTTTACATTTCCAGGCAGGGGAGCAACTGTAAACAACAAAGGGGACATCTCATTGTATTGAGAGGCCCCCTTTGCCAGGAAGTAAGCAGTTAGTTTAATGCACCGGCATTTCTGCTGCCGCCTGTGTATCTTCCAGCACATGCCGCAGGCCGGGTGTTTTCTTTTCCTTGTTGAACACACGGTAGATGAGCACTATACTTAGTATCATACAGATGGCTCCCAGTATAAAGTGTACCCCGGGGAACTGGAAAGGGGCGCGGGGAGATGTAAAGAATGCAAAAGTGTTGTTCATGATTAGCGGACCAAAAATGGTGGTCAGGCTCATGAGGCTCGTCATTGCCCCCTGCAGCTCTCCCTGCTGGTTGGCCTGCACATGCCCCGCAATAACCGATTGTAGTGATGGACCGCAAATGCCCCCAAGGCAGTAAGGCACTAAAAAGGCAAACATCATCCAGCTTTGTGTGGCAAATCCGAACAGCACGAGGCCAAACGCATACAAGCCCAATCCCACATAAATGCTTTTCTCATTCCCGAACTTAGGAACCACCACACGGGTAAGTCCACCCTGTACAGCGCCCACCAGTACGCCTACCACGGTCAGGGAAATGCCGATCATGCCTTCCGTCCAGCCAAAGCGGTATTGGGTAAAGAAGTTCCAGTTGCTCTGTACCGCTTGTCCGCCGAGGTAAATCAGGAAAAACGCAACCGTTAGTCCCATGATCTCCGGATGTTGTTTCAGGAAGTTCAGTGAACCCAGGGGATTGGCGCGCTTCCATTCGAACGGCCGCCTGTTCTCTTTAGAAAGTGATTCAGGCAGAATGAAATACCCATACAGGCAGTTCAGCAGGCAAAGGCCTGCAGCGGCCCAGAAAGGCGCACGGAGTCCGAAGCTGGCCAGCCCTGCACCCAAAGCGGGGCCCAGTACAAAACCCAGCCCAAATGCCGCGCCGATCATCCCGAAGTTCTTGGCACGGGTAGTTTCATCCGGACTCACATCCGCTATGTAAGCCGATGCTGTGGTAAAGCTTGCGCCGGTTATACCTGCTATTACACGGCCCAGGAACAGCCAGCCGAAAGTAGGGGCCAGGGCCAGGATAACGTAATCGATCCCGAAGCCGAGCAGCGACAGGAGTAATACCGGCCGGCGGCCAAAACGGTCGCTCAGGTTGCCCACCAGCGGGGCAAAAATGAATTGCATAATAGCGAATACAGCGATGAGGTACGATCCGTACGTGCTTGCTTCGTTGGCTTTTACGCCTTTGAGTTGTATGATCAGGTCAGCCATCACAGGAATGATCAGCCCCCATCCCATGACATCGATCAGCAGTGTTACGAAAATAAAGGCCAAAGCCCCTTTCTTGTTGGATTGCATATAGTGGTTTTACAGATACAAATTAAGCACGTATTTTTTGCATCATAGGGGCGCAAAAACGACAAATTTGGGGTAGATAAGACCTGTTATCCCTATCCTTCCAACAAAAAAAACCGCGGCTTCCCTTCGATGTAATTCAAAGGTAAACCGCGGTTTTGACAGCCTTATGTCAGCAGGAAATATCTATGCCATAACTTTTTCCGGCACCGTGTCGTGAATGCTCTTCCCGATGGTTGCCATAAACCGGTCGTACTCGATCTCTTCCCTGTTCATTTTGTCGTACCAGTTCTTTTTCAGGATCAATGTGGTAATGCCCAGCACAAGGAGGGTGCTGAAAAGCGACAGATGGTATTGCAGTACAATGTACATGGGAATGAGGGTAAGCGTGCATTGCCAGATGATCCCCACTACGATGTTCACCATGTCCCGCCGGAAGTTGGTATTGGGCTGCAGGCCGGGGTAGCGCTGCATGGCTTTGGCTGCTACCGGTCCCCAATAGCCCCAGGGGCGTACCCGCACATAAAACTCGATGAGCGTATCCTCGTCTGCCGGAGGGGAACTGTATGTTCCGATGATGCAACCGGCCAGTGAAACTACCAGCATGAGGGGGAAGTAATACAGCGGCAGCGTATGAGGGAAAAGCTGTGGCACGATCAGTGCCGCCAGGATGCCGGCAAACATGCCCCAGAAGAACCCGTGACCGTTAAAGCGCCACCAATGCCATTTCAGTACATTGGCCGCAATATAGCCCCCATACAGCGCCGATACGATCCATTGCAGGATGGAGTTGATGTCCTGGATATAAAACCCTATCACCGTACTGAACACCACCACTGCCAGCGAGATAATGTAACTGGCGCGGATGGTCACTTTACTGGAAGCGCCGGGGTTGATGTACCGGAGGTATACGTCGTTAATCAGGTAAGCCGGTGCCGCATTTACCGTGGAGGCGAAGGTGGAGATGAATGCCGCCAGCAACCCGGCCAGCAGCAGGCCGGTAAGCCCTGCCTGCGAAAACTGGTTGATGGCCCTTGGCAGGATAGTTTCGAAATCGATACCGTTCCCCATCTGCTTAAAGTCGGCACTGAAAAATACAAGTGCCAGCACGGTAAAGCCCATGATCATTAAGTATCGGGGGATGAGCAGGAACACGTTCACGGATGCGCTCATCAGGGCTGCTTCCCGAGGGGTACGGCAGGCAAGCACCTTCTGCATGTCGTAACTGGGCGCAGGGCCTGCCATGCTGAAAAAAACACCTTTAAAAAGCATCATCATTACAAATACGGCAAACAGTCCATACTGATCGGCACTGATCTTTTGCATGATGGCAGGGATGTGCTGGCTCCAGTCGAGCCCCAGCTCCCAGCCGAAAAAAGGACTGTCCCAGCCGGCCGGTATGTTCGCTGCCAGCGCTTCGGCACTCACGGTGTTCATGGCGGTTATTGCGATGGCTACGCCGGAAATGGTCATGATGGTAAACTGCACGGCGTCTGCCCACACAATCCCTTCCATGCCACCCATGATCACGTAAAAGGTAGCGATGCTGGTAAAGAAGATGCCATACAGGTGAGGCACAAATGCAGGATCCACATGAAAGGGTACATACGCGGAGATCACATCCCACGGCAGAAATACTTCCATGAACTTGCCCACGCCAATGAAGCCATAGCTGAGGAACCCTAATACACCGATCACCGCGTAACAGACAACGATGCCGTGAGACAGGCCCGCTCCATTGCCATAACCAAACCGCGTGCGTATCCATTCTGCGCCGGTGCGGGCATTGCTGCGCCGCAGCCATACGGAGAGGTAGACCATCATGAATATCTGGTTGAAAACGGGCCAGAGCCAGGGTACCCACATGCTCTTCATGCCATACACGAAGGCGAGGTATACCAGCCACATGGTTCCGGAAATGTCGAACATCCCGGAAGCGTTGGACAGGCCCAGCAGGTAATACGGCAACGTTTTTCCTCCAAGGAAATATTCATCGAGGTTTTGGGATGCCCTCTTTTTTACGATCAGCCCGATTACCACCATGGCGGCGAGGTAAAAGGCTATGATTAGTATGTCAATTAATGCAAGCTTCATGGTTGTGTTCCTGATAACGTGGTAAAAAAGCCGGTAAAGATAGCAGAATTAAGTTCCCGGGTAACGGTCAGCCCGCTTTTTCCCGGTAAGCGAGGTTGCGGTCGATAAGTTCATTGATACGCCTTACAGATGCGGCAGAGCGCAATTCGTCGGCCGGGGCATGCAGGCAATAATCCACCAGTTGTTCAACGGAAGATACTGCCACATGCATACGCGTGTCACTGGAGGCATAGTATATGTAAACCGTGCCATCGTCATCACAGATCCAGCCGTTGGAGAATAGTACGTTGGATACATCTCCCACACGCTCTGTATCCTCCGGTGCCATCAGGTAACCTGCCGGCTCAGCGATAAGCAGGGATGGTTCATCCAGCGCAGTGAGGTAAGTATAGAGTACATACCGTAACCCTGCTGCACAGTTGCGGACCCCGTGCGCGAGGTGCAGCCAGCCTTTCGGTGTTTTGATAGGGTGGGGGCCTTCACCGTTCTTCAGCTCCTTGATGGTATGGTAATAGCGTTTGTTGATGATCGTTTCGTTTCCGATAACAGGATGTTGGATGTCTTTCACCAGTCCCCATCCGATGCCGCCGCCGCTGCCGGCCATAATGAAGTCGTCCTGCGGACGGGTATAGAACGCATAATGGCCGTCCACGAATTCGGGATGCAGCACTACGTTCCGCTGCTGGCTCCGCGATTGCAGGTTGGGCAAACGCTCCCAGGTCCGGAAGTCTTTCGTGCGCACAATTCCGGCGCTGGCCATGGCGGTAGAGAGGTCGCCGGGTGCCGCATCCGGGTGATGGCGCTCGCTGCAGAATACGCCGTACACCCAGCCGTCTTCATGCTCCGTAAGCCGGATGTCGTACACATTTGTTTCATGCGGGTCGGTATCCGGCAGCTCCACGGGCCGGGGCCAGAAGCGGAACTGGTCGATGCCGTTAGGACTTTCCGCGATAGCGAAAAACGATTTGCGGTCTGCCCCTTCCACTCTTACCATCATGAGGTATCTGCCGTTCCATTTGATGGCGCCGGCGTTCATGGTAGTGTTCATCCCAATACGCTCCTGGCAGTAGGGATTCGATGCCGGGTCCTGGTCATACCGCCAGGTGAGCGGAATATGTTCGCGGGTGATAACGGGATGCTCATACCGCTGAACGATGCCGTTGTGTTGTGCGGTAGGTGCATTGATCCTGGCCAGTAAGGCCTCCTGACGCTGTGCTAATTCTTCCCAGCGTTGCTGAAACTGGTCTTTCATGTGTTTTCCTTTCTTCTGCGGATTTTTAATCTGTGAATCTGTTCTCAAAGGTTTTCTGGATATAAGGATAAACGGGTAACCCTGTGAAATGCGGTGCCGCTGGGTGCGGTGATCTCCAGTTCGAAGATTACTTCGCCGGTGGCCGGGTCTGTCTCCACCACACGTCCGCCAAAGCCCTTGGCAGTAGGCACGCCCATACCCGGACAAAACATGATATGCCCGGTACTCTTTAAATATTGCACGCCTGAAAGCGCCTGCGAAAAGCCTGCGGCTCCTCTTGCCTTGCCGTATTGCCGCACCTGTTGTACGGTGCCTTTGGTTTCGTCGATTTTATATTCTACGGCACGACTGTAATTCTGCGTCTGTGCATTGGGTATCCAATGGCGGTTATATCCGTTGTCGAACACCAGGATGTTGCCGTTGGGCAGGCTAACGGGTGTATGCGGACCCCAGCTCCATTCAAATCCCTGTCCGGGAGCATCGCCGTCAATAACGGCCTGGTCGGTTACCAGTACACCCTGTTCGTCCACGGGTTTCAGGAGGAACTTCCGGTACTTTTCACCCCATCCTTTGTGCGGGGATAGTATCCACTTCACGGCGCCGGCCGCAGTGAAAGAGGCAAGCCCCTGGTAGCGCATGGTCATGAGCAGGTGGCCGCCGTGTTCAGCGATGGAGTTATTGTGTGCCCAGTTGCCGGCCGATTGGGCGAAAGGGCCGGGGGTAGATCCGTCGGTCGTTTTCGGATACCGGGCGCTGTCCATCATGGTAGTGAGGTCCCATTCTTTTACCACATTGCCGTTAACCGGATTAAGTTCTATGATGAAGTCATTTACGCGAGGCTTGCCGTTGGTAAGGCGTGCGGATGATTTGCTCACGGTAATGAGGAAGTTGCCATTGGCAGCCTCCGTTACTTCGTGATGGAAGGTGTATCCGAGCCTGGCAAGATCCCACTGGCGGAGCAGCTTGCCGAACATATCGATCTCTACGATGCGGTGCTGCTGCCCGTCTCCCGAAATGAAGTGCCCATTTTTGGTGCGTTTCAGCCCGATAGAAGCACCGAAACGCTGGAAGTCGGGCGATTGCTTCAATAGCAGCACCCAGCGGATCTCACCATCGGCATCTACCATATAAGGGGCCGATACATCCGCTTCGCTTTCTCCGGGATAGCTCACAAGGTTAACGCCCGGTTCCATCTTGCCGGGCTGCGCTACGATCTTCTCTGGTACAGGAAAGCCCTGCACGGGAAGTGGCGCCGTTTGCACCCTGATCTGCGTACTGCCACGCGGCTTGCCGTCTTTATCCGTAAAGGTGAGGATAACCGTGTTGTTGTAATCAGGATATAGCCCGAGGATAGGTACATCCTGGCGGATGATGGAGGATTGACAGAGGTGGGTGATGGTGCAGTTGGAGCCTTCTTTCCCCACAACCGTTACCTGGACACGCCCTGTAGCTGGTAGCCGTAGCTCAGCCACGGCTGCCAGGGGGTTGTAGCCCGAGGGGTTCAGTGTCACCGATTCCACCATAAAGCCAAGCTCCGTACCCTTCGATGGTACGGTTATCACAGCACCGCTGCGGAGGGTCACCGTTGTTTTCCATTGCTCTTTCTGTTCTGCTATGCTGCCGATCTGATCTGCAGGGATGCGCATTTCTTCCGTTTCAAAACGGAATACATATACGTTGTTTTCGAGGGTGTAGCTGTTGAGAAGACTACCGCCGTCTACCAGTCTTTCAAAGGCTTTTTGAATAGCAGGGTCCGGCGTAACGTCTTTCCGGTCCCTCCGGCAGGAGAATAATGTGGCGGTTACTACTATAAGAAGGAGGAGAAATTTGTTCACTTGCATAACCTGGATGATAAAACAGGGAACGGTTATGATGCCGTTCCCTGCTGTGTTGATTCAATACATGACAAATATTACCAGAGCGGGTGTTGCTGAATAGCCGTGTTGGTATTACGCTCGTTCTGGGGGATAGGAAGATAATAGTGCCTGGCCTGGAAGTTTTCGGCGCCCTGCTTTTTGTTGTTGACAAGGATCTGCTTCATTTCTGCATAGTTGTACCAGCGTTTCAGGTCAAAGAAACGGTGCCCTTCGAAGAAGAACTCCAGCTCGTTCTGATGGATCATTTCCTGCCAGAGTGCATCAGGGGTAGCCCATGTTTTAGCAGCAAGGCCGGCACGGTTGCGGATGCGGGTGAGGTCGGCTGCGGCCAGGTCGGGTTTGTTGTTCTTGATGCAGGCCTCGGCGTGCAGCAGCAGTACTTCCGCGAAGCGCATGATGCGCAGGTTGTTGTTCTGGTTCTGCTGGTTGTACATGCTGTTGGCATCGGGCTGGTTCTTATAGAAGTTAGTGAACTTCTTGATGAGGAAACGGCCTTTCACACCATTGATGGTGGGGTAATCCGGTTCACCACGCAGGCGTTTGGTAGCGGATGCGGTCCAGATGTTATCGAAGGAGAGGTTACCGAACCAGGCTCCATCTGCCACCACATCGTTAAAGTCGGAATGTTTCCAGTAGAAGCTGGTATACATACGCTTGTCGAAACGCGTGTCCGAACCTGCAGGTCTTTCTTCCGCGATGAAGCTCTGTACGATGGATGCGGTGGGCATCCATTTAAACCAGCCGCCTGTGCCCTGCGGACCGGCGAAGTTGGCGATCACAAAGCCCTGTGTGGCGGTGGGTGTTTCAGCCCCCCAGCTGCCTTCACCAAAGCTGCCATCATACATGATCTCGAACACGGATTCCTTGTTCAGCTCCGTGTGTTCGGTGAAGTTATCTTCAAATTTAGACACCAGGTCGTAAGTATAGGGTGCGGTCATGATCGTAGCCAGTTCCGCTTCTGCTTCAGGGTATTTCTTCATGTACACCAGCGCCTTGCCGAGGTGGGCAATTGCAGCGCCTTTGGTAACACGGCCGGCCTGCGCAGCAGGGCGGGTTATGGGCAGGTGCTGTTTCGCGGTCTTAAAGTCTTCCACGATCTGCGCCCATACAGCCGCTTCCGGAGAAGAGGGTTTCATGATCTCAGATGCGTCTTCGATAGCGGGTATCAGGCGGAGGGGAACATCACCAAAGTTAGTCACCAGCAGCAGGTAAGCATATCCGCGCAGGAAGGCGGCTTCGCCATACAATTCGTTGCGGCGGTTTGCATCCATCGGTACGTTCTGCACGTTTTTCAATACCACGTTGGCGCGGTTGATGGTGTTGTACAAACGGCCAAAGTCGCTTTCTGCGGTGTTGGGTGTATTCGTGTAGGTAGCAGGCTCCCAGTTGTGCATCTCCTCACCGAGGATGAACCAAACGTCGTCGGCGCGGTTCATGGTATGCCAGCCGGTATACCCGCCGAAGTAGCCATACATCTGCCCGCGGATGGGGGAGTATACGGTAGCGAGGGCCGATTGTGCATTGGCTTCTGATGTCCAGAAGGTTTTATCTACCGCCTGGTTGGGATTGGTAAGGTTGAGGAACTCGGATTCCTTGCAGGCTGCGAAAGTGCAGGCCAGCGCGGCTGCGAAGGATAATTTTTTTATAGTGGAAATGTTCATCGTTTTCATGTTTTCAAAAATTGATGGGTAAACGGTTGCGGTCGTTCGATCAGAAGTTCAGCTGGAAGCCAACCATGATCGTTCTTGCGAGCGGGAATCGGCCATGGTCTGTACCTCTTGACATAGTGCTGGAACCACCGCCATTCTGGTCATCGTTTTGACCCAGATCTGGTGTATAACCCTTGTATTTGGTAACGGTGAAGGCGTTCTCTACCGCAGCAAACACTCTTGCGTCGCGGATACGGGCCTTTTGTACGAAAGAGCCGGGGAGGGCATAACCCAGTTCCAGCGTTTTCAGACGGAGGAAAGATCCGTTTTCCAGCCAGCGGTCGCTTACACGGCGGGCGTTCTTGTTCTTATCTTCCTGTGTGAAGCGGGGCATGTCCGTATTGCGGTTCTGCTCCGTCCAGGCATTCAGGGTGCTGGTGCTGAAGTTGGTGAACTCGTTCATAGACTCCATGCGGGTGCGGGTGTAGTTGTAGATCTTGTTGCCGGTCATACCGTCGAAGAAGAACCCGAGGTCAAAGCCTTGGTAGGCCACACTGCCGCGTACACCATAAGTGAAGCTGGGGAAAGGACTGCCTGCATACTGACGGTCGTCATCAGAGATTTTGCCGTCGCCATTGAAATCTTCGAAACGGATATCGCCGGGCTTCGCATCGGGCTGGATCAGGGAGCCTCCCTTGCCTTTATGTGCATTCACTTCGTCTGCACTCTGGAATATACCGTTGGTTTTGATGAGGTAGAATGCGCCGATGGGATCGCCTACTTTAGCCCAGGTAACGGTACCTTCTCCCTGAGGGTTGTAGCCGCCAAACTCCTGCCTGCTGCTGCCCACAGTGATGGCCTGTACTTTATTCTTCACGGCAGATGCGTTGGCGCCTATTGAGTATGTTACTTTGCCAACATTGCCTTTGTAGTTCACCAGCAGTTCGTAACCGGTGTTACGGATCACCCCTGCGTTCATGGTGGGCGAGCCGTTAAGACCTGCAGAACCGGGCATGGCGATGCTCAGCAATACGTCTTTAGTTTCCTGTACATAGTAATCAGCATTCACAGAAAGCCTGCCGTTGAAGAAGCTCGCATCCAGACCGATGTTGCTGGTCTTCGTTTCTTCCCAGGTAAGGTTAGCAGGTGATACCCATACCACGCCTGTGTTGGCGCCCATCCACCAGGTGCCGCCCTGCAGGTAGTTGATACCGCTGGAGCTGATGCTCTGGGTAGAGTAGTTGCCGATCTCCTGGTTACCCAGCACACCATAGCTGGCGCGGAGCTTCAGTTCGTCGATCTTACCTTTCAGCGGTGTAAAGAAGTCTTCGTTCATAATGTTCCAGCCTACGGATACAGACGGGAAGGTGCCGTAGCGGTGCCCGTCAGCAAAGCGGGAAGATCCATCGCGGCGTACGGATGCCGCGATCATGTAACGGCTGTCGTAGCTGTACATGAGGCGGGAGAACTGGGATACCAGAGCATATTCCTGCAGACCGCCGCTGGTGGTTTGCTGCGTGGTAGCGCCTGCTCCGATGGAGTTGGTACCGAACGGAATATCGTTCCTGCTTGCTCCGAAGCCGCGGTTGGAGTTCTTTTGTGCAGAGTAACCCAGCAGTGCGGATACGTTGTGCTTGCCAAAAGTATTATCGTAGTGGAGGGTGTTTTCTGCCAGCCACTGGTTGTCGAAGAAGGCAGATTCGCCGAGCTTGGACTGTATAGCGCCTGAACCGAAGTCGTGCGGGGCGTTGTAGTTGTAGTTACGGCCGTTGGTGCGGTTGAGACCGAGGTTGAACTTATACTTCAGTCCTTTCAGGAAAAGATCCGCTTCTGCATATGCGTTAATGAGCAGATCGGTCTGGTGTACCTGGTTTTCGAACAGCATGGAAGCGCCCACGGGATTGTCCATGTTCTTCATCCAGGGTGCGATGCCTGCATAGCCGCCCAGCTGGTTAGGGTTGTGTACTGCCAGCAGCGGGTTCTGCCGCAGTGGGTCTGTGATGGTAAGCCGGTTTACGTCTTTCTGCGAAGAGCGCAGCATGATCGTGTTGCCGAGGCGTACGTGGTCATCAAAGAAGCTGAAGGTATTTTTGTTGCGCAGGTTATACGCTTTGAAACCGGAGTTGATGAGGATACCCTGCTGATCGAGGTAACCCGCGGAAATATTGTAGGTAGCGGTTTTGGAACCTCCTGCTACAGACACGTTCACTTTGGAAACGGGTGCTGTGCGGTACACTTCGTCCTGCCAGTTGGTTCCGTTGCCTGCATAATCAACGGCATCAGGAGGCAGGTAGCCGGATTGTTTCATCACGCCTTTCCATTGCTGCGCATCCAGCACGCCGAGCTTGCGGGTGATGGTTTGTGTGCCGGTATAAGCGTTGAGATTAACGGTTGGCGCCTGGTCTTTCCGGCCGCCTTTGGTGGTAATCAGTACCACGCCGTTTGCAGCACGGGAGCCGTAGATGGCGGAGGCCGATGCATCTTTCAATACTTCGAGCGAAGCAATGTCTGACGGGTCAACCATGTTAATGTCTCCATACACGCCGTCGATCACGTACAGCGGTGTATTGGAGCCGAGGGAGCTGAGTCCGCGGATGTTGATGCTCATGCCGGAGCCGGGCTGGCCGCCCATATTGGAAACACTCACACCGGCAATACGGCCCTGAAGGGCGGCGGAGGCATTCTTGGCCATATCAGCCTGAAGGTCTTTACCGGTTACGGATGCTACGGCGCCGGTGAGGTCTCTCCGTTTTACACGACCGTATCCTACTACAATTACTTCATCGAGGCGACTGTCGGATTCCAGTGTGATAGACATACTGCCCGATTCTCCTACCTGCAATTCAGTTTTCTGCATGCCTACGGAAGAAAATTCCAGTACCTGTCCGCGCGCGGCTTCCAGTGTGAAATTACCATTGGCATCCGTAGTAGTGCCTTTGTTGGTGCCTTTGATCCTGACGGTGGCACCGGGGATCTTGTTGTTCTCCTTATCGGTTACCGTGCCTTTGACGGGGCGCAGCTGCGCCCACGTGTTGAGGCTGAATACTCCAAAAAGTAGTATGAATGCGATTTTTTTCATACGCAGAAGTGGATTTTTTTTAAGTGTATTTGAAGAAAGATGTTTGGCTGCTGTCTGTCAGATTTTAACAGGAGTAAAGCTAGGAGAATGCTTTTGGGGAATATTGCCCGGTAAGCTCAATCTCATTGAACTATCACGTCAATTTATTTATAGCAGGAAGGTGGCTGGCAGTATCCGTTTTGCGGGGCATGCATTATCTGTCGTAGCTAATAGCCGTAGTTGCTTTGGAGGGAATAAATGTAGGATTGACGATCGTTGCAATGAAACTTGCATCCGTCATTTACTTATCCTGATACCGGTGTAAGTTGTACGATTTGTTCAAAAGGATTGAACTGCTGGTTCAGTATTTATGTGAGGAATTATATAATTGTCTGGTGTTTGCGCGACTGCTCTCTGAACTCTACCGGCGTTACGCCTTTGGCTTTTTTGAAGACACGGTAAAAGTAGGATACGCTGTTAAAGCCGCAATGGGCCACCACATCGGGGATAGGAGAACCGGATTTGAGCTGGTGTATGGCCATGTTGATGCGTACGTCGAGCAGGTAGTCGGTGAAATTCATGCCGGTATGCAGCTTAAGGAACCGGGCAAAGGTAGAGCGGCTCATATTAAGAATGGCGGCCGCGTCAGTCATCCGGATGTCTTCCGTTACATGCCTGTTTACATATGCGCGCAGCTTCTGCAACTGTAATACGGCGCTGTTCTCTTCCGGTAGCGCCGTGCTTGAAAGTTCGCGGTAATCGTCGCCTTTGGATAATTCGTGCAGTAATATAAAGAACCGCATAACGGAATAGAACCCGTCGTTCTCCATGGTGAGGATGCGCAGCAGCGGTTGCACCCTGTCGATAGTAGCCTGTCCGAAGCTCACGCCCCTCGCCGCACGGGCAAAGAGCTGCCGTACGGAACGGAACTGGTTCTTGTCGAGATATTGCTCTATGAGCGATGCATGAAACTGAATAGTGATCTCGTGAATGTTGCTGGAAGTGCAGGCGCCGTCTTTCCAGGCATGCTTCAGCTCCGGGTTGGCGATCAGCACGAGGTCGCGCTCAGCAATGGTTTCCAGCGAATCCCCGATGATACGCTCCGCTCCGGGTGCCCCTTCCACAAAATTTAGCTCATATTCCGGATGCACATGCACCGGGAAGGTAAATGAAGATTTGCGGCGGTCGAACACGACAAAACAATCTTTTTCCGATAAGGGCGATTTCTCGCGGAATATCTCGGGCGTAGTCATCATCTCAGGCTAATAAAAACGTGTTATGCGCCTTAAATGTACTGATTTAGCGGAAATTTAGCAGACCCCATGTAAAAAGGCCCGCCATCACTGGCGGGCCTCCGGAACATTAAGAAAGATTCAGGATCAGAATTTATACGCAGCCCCGAACGTGAAGTTGATCGGTTTCTGCGGGTTAACTGACCAGTAACCGGTGTAATACACTTCGTCGGTCAGGTTATTCACGTTAAGATTGATGCGCACACGCGGACCGTTATAAAACACCCCGGCATTCACCGTTACGTAGGAGGGTAGGTAGAAAACGCCGGTCACGCTGTTGTCGATCACTTTGTACTCACTGCCGTAGTTACCGCCGGCGCCCAGTCCGAAGTTACGGAGCGCACCCTGCCGGATGGTGTAGGAGGCCCAGAGGTTAGCGAGGTTGCTGGGGCCTTGCCCGCCATAAGCCCTTCCGGCTTCCTGGTAAAAATCGTTCCCATTGCCTTCGATGGTTTTACCATAGTTGTAGGAATAACCTGCGATCAGGGTAAATCCGGCTACAGGGTGTGCGTTCAGATCAAACTCAAAACCGCGGCTTTGCACCTTGCCTCCCTGGAAATACTGGCCGTTGCCTTTATCAATCACCCGGTCACGCACCTTAATATCATACACGGAAGCGGTAGCCGTGAGCCGGTTGTTGAGCAGGTTCACTTTCACACCACCCTCGAACTGGTTGGCTTTTTCAGGCTTGAATGAAAAGGATTCCCCATTGAATGTGCGGGGATCTACGTTGATGAAGGCATTCATGTAATTGGCGAATACCGATACCTTATCCAATACCGGCTGGTAAACGATGCCGAACTTGGGCGATATGGCGAACTGGTCGTAACCGTCATCGTGGTTAGACTTATCGCCGTAGGAATTAAAATAGTCCGCACGCACACTGACCATCGCCAGCAGGCCGGGTGTAATGTTCAGCATGTTGGACGCATAGGCACTGTAAGTATTGTTCCGGATATCGGTAGCATTGTTAGGGCCGGACACTGCCAAGAGGTTCATAATGGCGGTTTTGTTGAACTGAAGCGGGTTACCGTCGGTGCCATTTACGGGGTAAGTAGCATCACCCTGCGGCGTTACGCGGCGGCCTACCACCCAGGCGCCTCCATTATCCAGCAGGTTGCGGTTGAAGTAATCAAGACCCACCAACAGGCGGTTGCGCATGTTGCCGATCTTGAAATCGCCGTTGAAGTTCTGCTGGATATCGGTAGTGGTAATGGTCTGGTTCTCGTTATGGAAATACTGGTCGAAGGTATTGTCCTGCACCACGGGGAACTCGTCCCAGATATAGGTATAAATGCCGTCGGATGTAGCGGTACCGCGGGATACCACGGTCTGCGAAGTCCATTGGGAAGAAAGCTTATACACCATCTGACCCTGGAAGATGGTCCGCGGGTTACGGATGGTGAGGTCGTTGCTGGTGAAAGAAGCGTAGCGGTTGAGGTTCAGTTCTTCCACGTTCCTGTATTCCAGCGGGGAAGAGCGCTCGTTATGGAAGAATACAGGTGGCACGGCTCTTTCTTCCTGCAGGATCTCGGCCATGAAGGAAAAGGTAAGCCGGTCGGAAGCCTGGTATGCGAGGGTGGGCGCAATGTAAAACGCTTTACGGAAACCTGCGTCCTGGAAAGAATTCTCCGTGGTGTAGGCAGTATTCATCCGGAACCAGATATTGTTCTCCTTGCTGAGCACTGCATTCACATCTGCCGTGATGCGATTAAGGCCGAAGCTGCCCATCTGGTAGCTCAGCTCTCCGCCAAATCCTTCGTAAGGCTTCTTCGTGATGGTATTGATGAATCCGCCATAAGCGTAGTAGGCTCCGCCGAATAAGGTGCCGGATGGCCCTTTAATCACCTGGATCTCCTGCACGCCAGCCGGGTCAAGGGTACCGGAAGTGATCCCGGGTAGCCCGTTCACCAGCAGCGGCTGGGCATCGAAGCCACGGAGGGCGTAATATGCCGCACCGTCGCCTGCGCGGCCGGTAGATTCCCAGGTACGGGTAATGCCGGGTACGTTGCGCAATGCGTCGTCGTAATTGGTAAGCCCCTGCTGTTTCATGATCTCGGAAGAAACGGTATTATATACCTGCGGGTTCTCCAGGTTTTTGAGCGGCATCCTGGCTACGGTTTGTCCCGATTTGCCGATCTCCTTACCGGAAATGATCACTTCATGAAGCTGGGCGGCATTTTCGTTGAGCGTGAAATCGGCCAGAACGGTTTGCCCGGCAGTAATGGTTACGGTTTTATCCTGTCCTGCTGCTGCCACGGCTGTTACAATAATCCGCCATGTGCCGGGGCGTACGTTGCGGATAGTATATTGCCCGTTCTCATTGCTGATAGCGCCGCGGTTAGACTGGTCGATGCGGATGGTGATGTTGGCTGCCGGCTGTCCGTCTGCCGTAGTGAGGGTTCCTTTAATAGTCCCGGTATTTTCGCGGGATTGTGCGAAACCGGCGAACGCCTGTACCAGCACAGCGAAAATTAGGAAGAGGTGTTTAGTCATGGGAATGTGTTGAATTTGGTTGTGCCTTGCGGCCGTGCAAAGTTCCTCTCCCGGCATGGCAGCCGTTTACGAGATCAGGAAATTGATTTACGCGATCCGGAATTTTGGTCAGGACTGACGATTACCCGCATGAATTGAACAGGGGAGATGAGGTGCGGGTAGCGGCCAGCGTGCTTATTAGAAGACAATTACTGGTTAATTACTCCGTAGTAACAGTGGGGTAACTAAATATTATATTTAGAGAGAACGTGGACTTGAAGCGAATGTGGGGAGGATCGTGTGAGAAGCCGGTGGAAAGGTGACAGGTAGCAGTAAAAGTGAAGATGGCGTGCCTGAGGTATATGGCAATAGCTGACGGAGGAAGTGCCTGCCGGGTAGATCTGGGGTTCGTATGTTTTAGTAATTAATGATTTATAACAAAATATCGTACTTATGGCGATATGCTATTCCCGCTGGATGAGTGGAAGCCCGCTTTGAGCGGAGACTGGCCTGATTACGGGGAGATGAGTTAGTTCCTGAAGAGGTTTAACTATGGTAATAACTGCTTTCTTTGGCTCTTCTTCCACAACCGCTATAATATCAGCTGCATAACTCCTTCGGTTACCAATCGCATCACCATCTTTAAACTGTTGTACCTGAACTACTACTACCAGCGTGCCTTTACCGGGAACGTTTACCTGCATATCTGCACCTTCGAAGTACTGATAGCGTCCCTTCAGGGGGATGTTCAGCATGGCAGTATCAGAACCGGTGATGGTGCGGGTGTTAAAGTCGATGCGGGTAGCAATCACTTTGATATCCAGGCGTTCTGCTTTTGCACTGGCCTTGAATTGCTGTGCGGGGATGTGCAGCTTACCGTCTTTGAATACAGGCCTTGCATTGATGTGGGTATTGATGCCTGTGTAGCCATTGAAGCGAAACTTGACCATTGCTGCATGGTTGTGCGTGCCAGCCTGTAGGATTAAGCTGTTCAGGCGGTTTACGAGCGCGTGGTCGGTATGAACGTCCAGGTGTGGCGTGATAGCGTGGCGGATAAGGGCGCCTTTGCGGCTTGCAGCACCGAACCTTTTGGCAGCACGGCGGGTGTTTGCCGTTTGCCTTACTTTTTCCGGCACCGTCCGTAAACAGTGCTTACCGTTGCGCTTGTAGGCAATGATATTGCCCAGCCTGCCGGTGAATGGAATGAGAGAATCTAAGATTGCCATAATAGCGATTTTTTGTTATCCCTAAAGTTACAAAAGCCGCTAAGGAGCTGTGGCTGGCGCAATTGAAGGATATCTAATGCCGCAAAATCGGGGATTGAAGAATGTTGAAGGCTACATGCACTCAGGCCTCAGTAATTTCTAAAGTGAAGTGCTTCGGGGTTAAAGGATTTCGAAAAGTGACAATGCGCGGTGTTTTTGCTTAGTTGCTGTATAGCCTAACCTTCTCCGCCAGTTCTATCACATTGGAGATATTCAGCTTTTCGAAGATCCGGCCTTTGTAGGTGCTGACCGTAGTAACCTGGAGGTTGAGGGTGCGGGAGATGTTCATGACGCTCATACCGCGGGCGAGCAGTTGCATCACTTCCTTTTCCCGGCCGGAAAGTGCCAGCAGGGGGTTGCCTTCGTGGCTGGCCGTCTGCCGGTGATGGCCGGTATGCTCCATGAGCCGGGAACGGATGCCGGGGGTGATGTATTTACCGCTTTCTATCATGGTAAGAATAGCCCGGCGGATCTCTTCTTCCGGCGCGTGTTTTTCGAGATAGCCATCTGCTCCCGCCTGAATGTAATTGATACCGAACATCTGCTCATCGTAGCCCGAAAATATCAGGATGGCAATATCAGGCTGCCGGAGGCGCACGGCGCTGATCATCTGGAGATTGTTGCCGCCGGGAATATTGATGTCGAGGATGAGCAGGTCAAATGCAGTTTCCGACAGGCGCCGGATCGTTTCATCGAAATCAGCAGCTTCCACCACCTGAACGGGATGAATAAGATCTTTGATGATGGCGGTAATGCCAAATCTGACAATGGCATGGTCTTCCGAAACGAGTACTGACTTCATGGCGGTATGGTATGCCGCAAAGCTAATAATTTCCGGCAGGTGTTATCCCGGAGATCGTGCTGCTTATTCCAATGTCGAATAATTACTACAAACCAGGCTTTGGGCAACCCGTATCTTTGTGCCCGTTTAGGAAACCCTGCGGGCATAGTCCCTGAAGTAATGAAAGTAATGCAAATAGGTCAGGCGTAATGCCTGCAAGTGTCGCTATATGCGGTACTTTCTGCACTCAAATGCCTTTACCGGCAAATACTATCCATAATTAAACAATAATTATCCGGCTGGCCGTAGCAATACCGGCCAAAACGCCGTGCATATAAACTTTTAGGTTTTTCAAAGGATATGGTTATAAAATAAAGGGTTGTTATTCTTAACGACCCTTTTTTATGATTTCTTCAATCCGAAGCACTAAATGCAACGTATATACGACCTGAAACCTTCTTATCTGTTTGAGAATGAAGCATGAAATGTTTTGAATCCGGCAGACAGATAGTACATTTGCTTATCCCAAGCGGAAACCATTAGACCCTTAGACCTGAGAAAGCTAGTTTACATATTGGCCACAATATTCCTATACCTTAATGCCAGCGCGCATTTTGGTCAGGATACTTTGCCCTATCGCCTCCAGCACTTCGATAACAGCAGCGGTTTGCCGCAGAACAGCGTGAATGCCATTGCCTCCGACCGGCTGGGGTATATCTGGCTGGCTACCGAAAGCGGGCTGGTCCGGTACGACGGGCGGCACTTTCAGATCCATGTTCCCTCCATTCAGACCACCATCAACCACCGCTTCTTTCACATCTTTAACGGCCATAACGGAGAGCTGCTGACCATGAATTATAGCAATGTTGTGATGCGGATCGATGATGGAAAAATATTCCCCGACAGTAGTCTACCCCTGTCTGCCCGCGATTATACAGGGTGGGAAATAAGCCGGAATAACGGTGATGCGGAAATAGCCTATGATGTGCGACTGCCTAACCGTATCATGAATTGGGAATCTACACTTACAAGTTTCCAATTACAGGGGAGCAGGGGCCGGCGCTTTATTTTCCGCAATGATACGCTTTCAATGGAGCGGAAAGGGGAGGGCAACATCCGGTATCCCTTCCGGAATAAGGGCAGCTGGAATTTTTTTCTGCTGGGCGACAGCCTGTATTTCCTCCGGGACGATGGCCGCACTGTCCATTTCGGTTCCTCCATGGAAGTGTCGGCTTTCAGCGGGGACATTTTGCGCGATCCGGCCTTCATCCGCCATCCCGGTAAGACACAGGTTTTCTGGAACCGGGTACAGGACAGGGAAGTATTACTATATATCGGTAAATCCTTTTACCGGGCTACTCCAAATGGAAGCGGTCTATATACCCGGCGCATTTTCAGCGGTTTCGATATTGTCGCCAATACCATCTCCACGGCATATTACGATAAGGAGAAAGGAAAACTTTACCTGGGAAGTGCTACCCATGGACTTTTTATACTGACGGAACAGCGGTTTGCCACCCGTCATACGCCCGAAAATAATAACAGCCACTATAGCCTCCTCCCTTTTGACAGCAACCTGGTAATGTCTGCCAACGGTTACTTTCTCGGGCTGGGCCAGCCGGTTGCCCGGCCAATACCATACTGGGACCCTATATTATCCGACTTCTATAGTGTTAGCCCGGATGGAGAGCAGGGATTCTGGACCAAAGGTTATAAGAACATCTATCATTATAACAAAAAGCCCATCCGGAAAAACGGCCAGTGGGAGATGCCGGCAAAGGTAACAATGCTGTATACCGATAAGAGGAAAAGACTGTGGATAGGCCTGCAGAAAGCGAAGGGTGTTTGGGTAATGGATGGATCTGATCCGCAGAAAGCGCCAAATAAAAAAGTTAATACCTGGATGGATCCCACCTGTTTTGCGGAAGATGGTAACCAGATGTATATTGGTGCAAACAGGGGACTTTATATCTATGACATGCAAACCGGCCGGCTCGATTCTCTGGCGGGTCTTGCAGGAAGGTATGTACGCAATGCGAAAGTGGTGGCACCCGGCGAAGTCTGGATCACCACCTACGGCCATGGCTTTTATGTTTACCGCAATAACCACCTGTCGGCATTTCCGCTGGATAACGAACAGTTCCTGTCTTATGCCCATTGCATCTCCTTAGACCGCCACGGGTATTTCTGGATACCCACCAACACCGGCCTCTTCCAGATGCGGCGGAAAGACCTGATGGATTATATCACTGACACTACCCGCTTACCCTATTATCATTATTACGATAAGTCCGACGGGATGGCCACAAACGAGTTCAACGGCGGCTGCCAGCCATGTGCTGCTACATTGGGCAACGGTTATAACGCAATGCCTTCCCTGAATGGCGTGGTTTTTTTTCATCCCGATTCCATACATCCGGTATTACCTTCACAGCCGGTATTCCTCGATGCCGTTATGCTGGGCAACCGGGAAATGGCGGCAGACAGTCTTATCCGGTTGCCGGAAAACTTTAATTCCCTGCAACTGGCGTTTAGTACGCCATATATGGGGAACCCCAAGAACCTCCATTTGCAATACGCATTACTGCGGACCCGAGAATCGGATACCATCTGGAACGAACTGCCGGAAGACGGGCATGTCATGCTTTCCACGCTACCATCCGGCGGATATAATCTTACTGTACGCAAGCATAATGGGTTCGGGTTGGGCAATTATGCTTATAAAAGCATCCGGCTGCATGTGGCAGCGCCCTGGTACGAATCTCGCTGGTTCTATGCCTTACTGTTGCTGCTGGGTATTGGCGGCACATTGCTCCTTGCCCGCATCAGAGAGATGTACATGAACCGGAAAAATGCCATGCTGAAAAAGTTAGTGGATGAAAAAACGCAGGAACTGAAATCGAACTCTGCTTTACAGGATAAGATCATCCAGTCGGTAGGCCATAATGTACTCACGCCGCTTAAATACCAGTACTTCCTTTCCCGGAAGATTCATGAACTTACCGTGAAAGAGGGCGCATCCTTTACTGAGATGGCCCGTGTAATGAACGATCACACCAACTATCTCTACCATATGGTAGATAATCTCCTGAAATATCTGAAGAGCCAGATTGCTGACCGCCAGGTGGCCGACAGCCTGTTTGAGCCGGTAGTAACCGCGGATGCGGTGCTGAAGATCTTCCAGGATATTGCAAAAGAGAAAAGCACTGCACTGGTGAATAACATCCCCGAAGCGATGCAGCTGTATGGCGATGAACTGCTGCTGTCCGTCATCCTCCACAACCTGGCCGATAATGCCGTGAAAGTTACACGCAACGGACAGATTGTACTGGATGCACGCTCTCATAACAGTGGTGTTGTACTATCTGTGAAAGATACCGGACCGGGAATGCGGACCGATATCGTACAATGGTTCAATGCTGCGGAAGTAAGGGATTATCCCGGTGCCGGGGGAGGGATCGGATTGCTCATCGTAAAAGAGCTGGCACAAAACATGGGGCTGCATGTGGCCATAGTATCAGAGGAAGGAAAGGGGAGTGAATTTACCATCTGGTTTCCTGACCAGGAGGAAAGGCATTGACCTTATCCGCCAGTTCAATAATATTGTTAACCCCCATCTTCCGGAATATTTTCGCTTTAAATGTACTGAGGGTCGAGGATTGGATGTTAAGCGCCGCCTTAATCTCCGGATTGCCTGCACCCTTTATCATCAGCTGCATAACTTCGAACTCCCGGGGCGAGAGACCTGAGGTCTGAGATTGTTTGTTGCCCGGGAAGTGCCCCAGTAAACGCGACTGCAATGGCTTACTGATCCAGGGGCTGCCTGCCAGTACGGTACGGATAGCATCTTCCACTTCTTCGGGAGGTGCAGTTTTCTGCAAGTAACCGCTGGCGCCGGCTTTCAGATAGCTGAGCGCATGTGTTCCCTCATCAAAGTTCGAAAAGATCAATACCGGCACCGAAGGCCTCAGTTCACGTACCTCGGGTATCATACGCGGGTGCCCGCCACCGGGGAGCTGAATGTCGAGTATAAGTAAATCGCAGGACGTTTCCTTTAATAAATGGGTTACCTGGTAAAAGGAATCTGCTTCAAGGATAGTGGCTTTCGGATACATCCCGCTGATGATAATCCTGATTCCCATTCTAAGTACGCTGTGATCTTCCGCGATAATAATTGTTGGCATAAGGGTTCTCTTCGTAGAAAAATTTCTATGGATAGAAATACTAACCATATAAAAGTAGAAAACGATTGACACACCAACAAATTTGTTACAGGTAATTTTGCCTGTCGTGAAGCATAACTTAACCGCTTCTTAAAGTTTGACCATTCCTTAACCACAAAGCACGCTATCCTATGGATTGACTTTTACGCTCCTGCATACATATATACCCTCGCTAACTGTCGCTACCGGTTTCCGGAAGCGCCTTCCTGCTAACCTTTTGTATTAACCGTCCTCATGAGAAAGTTATTATCTCTCTTCGTTTTATTGTTGATCTCCTTTTCCGGCATGGCAGCCGATTATTATTGGGTAGCCGGAACGGGCACCTGGAGTAATCTGAACAACTGGCGGCTGGGCAGCCCTGCGGGCGCCATCCCCAGTATTGTACCATCCAGCACCGATAACGTGATCTTCGGTCCGCCGGCCGGGCAGGCAGGTAACTGGACCGTAACAGTGGACGCGAATGTGTTCTGTAACAATTTCATCTGGCTGCCGGGCCTTCCGGGAACCCCAAAGCTCAACCGGTCGAACAATTCATATCTTGTTTCCGTTTCGGGCAACGTGTCTATCCGGCCGAATGTGGCCTACGATGCGATAATACTCGACCTGGTAGGAAGTGCCAGTACAACGGTAACGGCCAACGGGCCGGCGAACGTGAACATGGGCTATAATATCCGCAAGGCGGTGGGTTCGGTTGTTACTTTTACAGATGACTATATCGCAATCAACCCAAGCTATTCCGGTAACAACATTATGTTATATACCGGAGGGTTGAATATAGCCAACAGGAAAATTTCGGTCAATACAATAGGAACGGATCAGGCAGGCACGCGTACCATGGATATCACGAATGCCACACTGAATCTCGTGCTTGGCTGGAGCGCTATGAATACCGGACTGACGCTTTCTGCTACAGGGAGCATCATCAATACAAACCGGTTTTACGGGGACCAGGGTATTTATCATAAGGCAACTATCGGAAATACCTCCAGCAATAATCATACTGTGACGAGTTGTAAGTTCGACGTGTTGGAATTTACAAATCCTTCGGTTGCTTCAGAAGCGCGCATAGCATCTAATAATATTATTGATACCCTGATATTTCATGGTTGGGGAGCTGTCCGCGCTAATGCAAATGAAATAAAGTACTTATTACTCAAGAAAGGAGGCGGTTTCGGAGGAAATGGCAACAAGGTTCAATATACGGAGGTGAACGGGCCTTTTATTGTTATTGAAAATGGCACGCATACGCTGGATACGCTGTTAACGGCACCCAATAAGAATATTACGATTCATGGTACTTTAAACATCAATAAATTGTTTCGTGCGGGTGGCCCTCCCTGTAACGGGTTCACCGAGATTGTGGGCAATACTGCCGGTAAATTTAACTTCACAACAGGCGCCGTAATTGATATCGATAACGTGTTGCTGCGAAACATGACTGCCACCGGTACTATGACACCCCTCACTGTTAATGGTATCGATGATGAAGGCAATACAGGATGGAACATTGTACAGCCTTCCAGTCCGGGTACTACCCTCTATTGGGTAGGCGGTGCCGGTGACTGGAACGATAATACGCATTGGAGTACTACCAGCGGAGGGCCTGGAGGTGCCTGTATCCCGTTCATTAACGATAATGTGGTTTTCAATGGTGGTAGCGGTTTTACCGGTACCAGCAGAATTGTGACCACTTCCGGTAATAGTTATTGTAAAGACATGACCTGGTCTGGCGTTGCGGGTAATCCCATCTTCAACGAGAGCGGATCTTTCAATATACAGGTATATGGTTCGCTGGTAATGGATCCTACGGTGACCATGAATGCCGCGCTGGATATGCGGGGTGAGCAAAGCGCCACCGTCACGTCGAATGGTGCCGGATTAGGGGTGCTCCATATTATTGTCCGTAAGTATCTGGCAGGTACACCGCTGAATGTGAAGTTTACGGATGACTGGATCAATCCTGCCGGTACAATCGGCCTGTCCAGAGGAACGCTCGATATCAGCAATCTGAATATGAATTTCGGAGGGGTTAACGGCGTAAGCACGCTCAGCAGGGCCATAAACATGGAGAATTCCAATATTGTGGCAAATAGCTGGTATTATCATGGAGGTAGCTATTCGCTGAATGCCACGAACTCTTTTTTACGTGTAACAACCAATATAGCAACACGGTCTTCGGTATACAATGATGTTGAGATCGGAACCAGTAATGGCGATAATGTAGATGTCGCCAATACTACTTTTAGCCGGCTCACAATGACGAGTACCTCGCTCGGTGGCAACACGAAAATTTCGGGAGGTAATACTATCCGCAGGCTCGAATTCATGGGCAGGGGTATGATCCGGTTCACCGGAAACAATATCGACTCCCTTATTCTGGCCCCCTCCAGGAACTTCTTTTTCTATGAAGCGGCTAATACAACCATCAATAAATATTTCAAAGCCCAACATCCTGCCTGTAGCGGTTTAGGTGAGATCAGAAGCGGAACCGCGGCTATCAGTAATATCACTTTTGGGGCAAACGCAGTAGTCGAGATCGATAACGTATACCTCGAGAATATCTCTGCATCCGGTGGTGGCGGCTCGCTGACACTGCCAGTTCCGTTCAATGGGGCAGATGCAGGCGGTAACAGCGGATGGGCCATCAATGCATCCGCTACGGGTGGCCGTTACTGGGTTGGCGGCTCCGGCGACTGGAACGATGCCAGTCATTGGAGCAATACGAGTGGCGGTGCAGGCGGCGCCTGTATCCCTACTACCAGCAACGATGTATTCTTCGATGCGAACTCCGGATTTACAGCAGCCTCCAGAACCGTGACAATATCTGTCGGTAACGCCTATTTCCATAATATGGACTGGACCGGCGCTGCAAATAACCCTATTCTGGACAAAAACAGTGCATGGGTAGCGGAATGCTGGGGGAGCCTGGTGCTCAACCCGGCATCTTTCATCAATGGCCAGCTCCGGATGATGGGTGCGGAAAACGTGACGATCTCCGGGAGCACTAAAGGTAACTTTGACCTGGATTTCCGCAAGATCAGCGGCAGCGGGATCACCCTGCTCAACGACTTTGTGAATGCAAACACGAACTTCCGGCTTACTACTGGTAACTTCAATATGGCCGGTAAGACAGTGAGTTTAACGAGCATCAGTAACTTCGGCATTGATAACAGCATCCATCTGGACATTTCCGGCGCCAACATTAACGCCATCAATTTTCAGTTTTACGGAGGTGTAGTTAACAAAACGGTCAATGCAGCTAATTCCCGGATAACCGGTTCGGTTATCCTCAATGGTGGAACATATAACTATATTTCTGTACCGGGTACACTGACCGGTAATTTTCAAGTAGCAAATATTACGGCAGATTCCGTCTTATTCACCAACCCCCACAATGCATCAGCCGTGGGTGTTAACGGAAACAATAATAATTTAAACTACGTAGAGTATAAGGGCAGCGGCGGGATCTATGGTACGAACAATACCTTTGGCAAACTCGTATTCTTCCCCGGTAACGTTTACCGGTTGAATGGCGGTTCTACCAACACCATCACCGGCGAATGGTTTGGCAGTGGTACGCCCTGCCGCCTCACGGAGATCCGTAGTTCTAACACCACACCGGCTACCATCGTGAAGACCAGTGGAGATGTGATTTTCGATTACGTACGTCTGGAACGTTCCAATGCAACGGGTGGCGCAACCTTCCATGCGAAGGAGCATAGCGATAACCTGGGTGGCAACACCGGCTGGACGATCGATCCCAAAGATGCGGCTGCGCCCATCCTCGGCCTTGGTGCCGACCTGGAATTGTGCGCCAGCGCATTCCCGTACACGCTCAATACGGACGGCTTCTTCGGTGCACCAGGTTCCGTATATACCTGGAGTAATGGAAGCACGGGTGAAACGCTGGCTGCTGCCACTCCCGGTACTTATCGCGTGAGCGTAACATTCCCTGACGGTTGTAATGTAAAAGACACGATAAAACTCACTCAGGCCGTAGTGCCCGTAGAACCCATCGTGGGTGATGCGGGCGTGTGCCTCGGTGAAACAAAGACATTAACCAATGCAACCCCCGGCGGCGTATGGACTACCAGCGATGCCGCGGTGGCAACCATAGATGCATCCGGTGTAGTAACCCCTGTAGCTGCAGGTAATGCAACCATCACCTATACGGTTACCTCCGGCGCAGGTTGCGTGAACTCCGTAACTCATGCCCTAACGGTGAACACACTCCCGGTAGTGGCCGCCATCACCGGTACACCCGATGTTTGTATAAGTGGCACCACGCCTTTGGCCAGCACCACAGCAGGTGGTACCTGGACGAGCAGCAATACAACCATAGCCACAGTAAGCGCTGCCGGTGTTGTGACAGGTGTAGCTGCAGGAACTGCCATCATTACATATGAAGTAACAAACGCGGCAGGATGTAAGTCCAGCCAAACAATAAATATCACCGTGAACGCACTTCCGGTGATGACCGCTATTACAGGTACCAATACTATCTGTGTTGGCGGTAATACAACATTGGCGAATGCCACTGCGGGTGGTACCTGGGTATCTGATAACATAGCCATTGCAGCGATAGATGCTTCGGGGAATGTAAGCGGCATGTCTGCCGGAACTGCCCAGATCACCTATACGGTGATGAACGCAGCGGGCTGTGTTGCCAGTGTAACTACTACAGTAACCGTGAACGCACCACCGGTTATGACACCGGTTACCGGTACCACCACCCTCTGTATCGGAGGTTCAACTACATTGGCGAATGCCACTGCCGGAGGTACATGGTCATCTTCCAATACGGCTGTGGCCACAATTAACGCTTCTGGTGTGGTAAATGGCTTAACGGCCGGCACCGCAACTATTTCCTATACGATTAATCATGCCGGTGGTTGTGTAACTACGGTAACTGCACTTGTTACAGTGAGCGCCCCGCCTGCTGTAGGCCCGGTTACAGGCACCACCATGCTTTGTATCGGTGGTACAACTACTTTGGCAAGCTCTACTGCAGGTGGTACCTGGTCATCTTCTAACACCGCTGTGGCATCAATTGACGCTGCTGGTGTGGTGACGGGTGTTGCTGCAGGAACTTCTACCATAACTTATTCTTTCACCAACGCATCTGGTTGCACGGCTACACAAACTGCCGTGGTAACAGTGAGTGCACGGCCCGTAGTGGCCCCGATCACGGGTACCAATGCTATTTGTGTGGGTGACGCTACGCAGCTGGCCAGCGCAACTCCCGGTGGTGTTTGGTCCAGCAGCAACCCCGTGGTTGCCGGTGTGGATGCAACTGGCCTGGTGATAAGCATCACGCCTGGTACTACTGTCATTTCCTATACAGTGACCAATGCCAATGGTTGTGAAACTATCCGGAATACGACCGTTACGGTGAATACACCACTGCTGGTTGCACCAATTACAGGTAACAATACGGTTTGTACAGGAGGGACGGTTACATTGTCCAGCCTGACTACGGGCGGAACCTGGTCTTCGGGTAGCCCGGCAGTTGCCACTATCGATGCAACTACAGGCGAGGTATCGGGCTTAACTCCCGGTACAACCCTCATTACATATCTGGTATCCAACAGCGCAAGCTGTAATGCCTCCGTGACGTATATATTGACGGTTCAATCACCTACAGCAGTGGCCCCCATTACCGGGACCACGGATGTTTGTATTAGTGCCACTACGCAATTGGCGAGCGCTACTGCCGGTGGTGTCTGGTCATCTTCCAACACAGCCGTGGCTACGATTGATGGAACGGGTGAGGTAACGGCGATATCCGCAGGTACTACTACCATTTCCTATACGATCACCGAGCCGTCCGGATGCACATCTACCCAAACCACTACGGTTACGGTGAATGCCCTGCCGGTGCTGGCTCCGGTTACGGGTACTACCGACGTGTGTATTGGAGCAACCACTACTTTGGCCAACACTACTGCCGGTGGCAGCTGGTCTTCTTCCAACACCGCTGTGGCAACAATTGACGCAGCTGGTGATGTAACAGGTGTATCCGCTGGTACAACTACCATTACATATACTTATACCAATGCAAGCGGTTGCGAAGCCGCAGTAACGGCTACTGTAACTGTGAACGCGCTGCCGTCAGCAAACCCTGTTACGGGTACTACAGATGTGTGCATTGGCGCGAATACTACTTTAGCGAGCACCACCACCGGTGGCACCTGGACTTCTTCCAACACTGCTGTGGCAACAATAGACGCAGCTGGTGAAGTAACGGGTGTATCTGCCGGTACTACAACTATAACTTATACAGTAACCAATGCCGCTGGTTGCGTGGCAACACAAACCGCTACGGTTACTGTGAACGCGCTGCCTGTCTTAACGCCGAATACCGGTATAGCCAATGTTTGTATTGGCACTACTACTACATTGGCGAATGCAACTGCCGGTGGTACCTGGTCATCTTCCAATGCAGCTGTGGCAACAATTGACGCAGCAGGTGATGTGACAGGTGTATCTGCCGGTACGTCTGTCATTACTTATACCTTTACCAACGCAGCAGGTTGTATCGCAACGCAGACAACTACTGTCACGGTGAATGCCCGCCCGGTAGTGAATCCGATTTTAGGCATCACCAGTGTTTGTATTGGTGAAACAACTACATTGTCAAGCACTACTGCCGGCGGTACATGGTCTACCTCTAACGCAGCAGTAGCTGCTATTGATGTGGCTGGTGAAGTAACCGGCGTAGCCGCCGGTACTGCCACCATCACTTTTACTGTTACCAACGCAGCAGGTTGTGTTTCTACGCAAACAACCACTGTTACGGTGAATGCATTACCGGTAGTGAACCCGATCACGGGTACTCCTACAATGTGCGTTGGTGCTACCAGTACGCTGGCAAGCACCACTGCCGGAGGCACCTGGTCGTCCTCCAACACTTCTGTGGCCACAATTAATGCGGCAGGTGAGGTGACGGGTGTAAGCGCGGGTACTGCTAATATTACTTATACTTTCACCAATGCATCAGGCTGTGTGTCTTTCCGGACAGTCACAGTTACGGTGAACGCACTGCCCGTAGTAGACCCGATCACGGGTACTACTGACGTGTGCATCGGTTCTACCACTACATTGGCCAGCACTACCGTCGGCGGTACCTGGTCAACTTCTGATGCCGCAATAGCAACGATAGATGCATCCGGATTAGTGACAGGCGTATCTGACGGTACGGCTACTATTACTTATACGGTAACCAATGCGGATGGCTGTGTGGATGTTCAGACGGCTACTGTAACGGTGAATGCATTGCCTGTAGCAGATCCTGTCACGGGTACTAGGGATATGTGCTTAGGATTTACAACCACTTTGGCCAGCACAACACCCGGGGGTGCCTGGACTTCTTCCAACACTGCAGTGGCAACAATTGACGCAGCAGGAGAGGTGACGGGTGTGTCCGCAGGTACGGCAACTATTACTTATACGGTAACGAATGCTGCAGGTTGTGTGGCTATTCAAACTGCTGCTGTAACAGTGAATGCATTGCCGGTAGTAGACCCGATCACGGGTACTACGGATGTATGCATTGGTTCCACGACAGCTTTGGCCAGCACTTCTGCCGGAGGTACATGGTATTCTTCAAACGCCGCAGTGGCAACGATTGATGCTTCTGGTTTGGTAACCGGTGTATCTGACGGTACAACTACTATTACTTATACTGTAACAAATGCTGCAGGTTGTGTGGATGCAGTTACCACTACTGTAACCGTGAATGCACTGCCGGTAGTAGACCCGATCACAGGGGCTACGGACGTGTGCGTTGGTTCTGCAACCACGCTTGCCAGTACCACTGCTGGTGGCGTTTGGTCTTCCTCTAACACTGCTGTAGCTACAATAGACGCAGCAGGTGAGGTGACAGGCGTATCTGCTGGTACAACCACTATTACTTATACATTCACTAACGCATCAGGTTGCGTTGCTGCTGTTACGACCACTGTAACCGTAAACGCGCTGCCTGTAGTAAACCCGATAACGGGTACTACGGATGTGTGTATCGGTTCTACGACTACTTTGGCCAGCACCACTGCTGGTGGAGTTTGGTCTTCCTCCAACACCGCTGTAGCTACAATAGACGCAGCAGGTGAGGTGACGGGCGTATCTGCTGGTACAACTACTATCACTTATACATTCACTAACGCATCTGGTTGCGTAGCTGCTGTTACGGCCACCGTAACCGTAAACGCGCTGCCGGTAGTAAACCCGATAACGGGTACTACGGATGTGTGTATCGGTTCTACGACTACTTTGGCCAGCACCACTGCTGGTGGAGTTTGGTCTTCCTCTAACACGGCTGTTGCTACGATAGACGCAGCAGGTGAGGTGACGGGCGTATCTGCTGGTACAACTACTATCACTTATACATTCACTAACGCATCTGGTTGCGTAGCTGCTGTTACGGCCACCGTAACCGTAAACGCGCTGCCGGTAGTAAACCCGATAACGGGTACTACGGATGTGTGTATCGGTTCTACGACTACTTTGGCCAGCACCACTGCTGGAGGCGTTTGGTCTTCCTCCAACACCGCTGTAGCTACAATAGACGCAGCAGGTGAGGTGACAGGCGTATCTGCTGGTACAACTACTATAACTTATACATTCACTAACGCATCTGGTTGCGTAGCTGCTGTTACGACCACTGTAACTGTAAACGCGCTGCCGGTAGTAAACCCAATCACAGGTATTACGGATGTGTGTATCGGTTCTACGACTACTTTGGCCAGCACCACTGCTGGAGGCGTTTGGTCTTCCTCCAACACCGCTGTAGCTACAATAGACGCAGCAGGTGAGGTGACAGGCGTATCTGCTGGTACAACTACTATAACTTATACATTCACTAACGCATCTGGTTGCGTAGCTGCTGTTACGACCACTGTAACTGTAAACGCGCTGCCGGTAGTAAACCCAATCACAGGTATTACGGATGTGTGTATCGGTTCTACAACTATGCTGGCCAGCACCACTGCTGGTGGAGTTTGGTCTTCCTCTAACACTGCTGTGGCTACAATAGACGCAGCAGGTGAGGTGACAGGCGTATCTGCTGGTACAACCACTATAACTTATACATTCACTAACGCATCAGGTTGCGTAGCTGCTGTTACGACCACAGTAACTGTAAACGCGCTGCCGGTAGTAAACCCAATCACGGGTACTACGGATGTGTGTATCGGTTCTACGACTACTTTGGCCAGCACCACTGCTGGAGGCGTTTGGTCTTCCTCCAACACCGCTGTTGCTACAATAGACGCAGCAGGTGAGGTGACGGGCGTATCTGCTGGTACAACTACTATCACTTATACATTCACTAACGCATCTGGTTGCGTAGCTGCTGTTACGGCCACCGTAACCGTAAACGCGCTGCCGGTAGTAAACCCAATCACGGGTACTACGGATGTGTGTATCGGTTCTGCAACCACGCTTGCCAGCACCACTGCTGGTGGAGTTTGGTCTTCCTCCAACACCGCTGTAGCTACAATAGGCGCAGCAGGTGAGGTGACAGGCGTATCTGCTGGTACAACTACTATAACTTATACATTCACTAACGCGTCTGGTTGCGTAGCTGCTGTTACGACCACCGTAACCGTAAACGCGCTGCCGGTAGTAAACCCAATCACGGGTACTACGGATGTGTGTATCGGTTCTGCAACCACGCTTGCCAGCACCACTGCTGGTGGAGTTTGGTCTTCCTCTAACACGGCTGTAGCTACAATAGATGCAGCCGGTGAGGTGACAGGCGTATCTGCTGGTACAACCACTATTACTTATACATTCACCAATGCGTCTGGTTGCGTAGCTGCTGTTACGACTACTGTAACCGTAAACGCGCTGCCGGTAGTAGCACCGATCACTGGAGCTACCACCCTCTGCGCAGGTAGCACCACAACACTGGCCAGCACAACTGCTGCCGGTACCTGGTCATCTTCCAACACCACTGTAGCAACGATAAACGCAGCTGGTATGGTAACCGCAGTATCCGCTGGTACAACAACGATCTCTTACGCAGTAACGATCGCAGGTTGCACCACTACTCAGACCACCACTGTAACGGTTAACGCCCTGCCGGTAGTAGCACCGATCACCGGAACTACGACCCTCTGCGCAGGTAGCACCACAACACTGGCCAGCACAACTGCTGGTGGAGTTTGGTCTTCTTCCAACACCACTGTAGCAACGATAAATGCAGCTGGTATGGTAACCGCAGTATCCGCTGGTACAACAACGATCTCTTACGCAGTAACGATCGCAGGTTGCACCACTACTCAGACCACCACTGTAACGGTTAACGCCCTGCCGGTAGTAGCACCGATCACCGGAACTACGACCCTCTGCGCAGGTAGCACCACAACACTGGCCAGCACAACTGCTGCCGGTACCTGGTCATCTTCCAACACCACTGTAGCAACGATAAATGCAGCTGGTATGGTAACCGCAGTATCCGCTGGTACAACAACGATCTCTTACGCAGTAACGATCGCAGGTTGCACCACTACTCAGACCACCACTGTAACGGTTAACGCCCTGCCGGTAGTAGCACCGATCACCGGAACTACGACCCTCTGCGCAGGTAGCACCACAACACTGGCCAGCACAACTGCTGGTGGAGTTTGGTCTTCTTCCAACACCACTGTAGCAACGATAAATGCAGCTGGTATGGTAACCGCAGTATCCGCTGGTACAACAACGATCTCTTACGCAGTAACGATCGGAGGTTGCACTACAACTCAGACCACCACTGTAACGGTTAACGCCCTGCCGGTAGTAGCACCGATCACCGGAACTACGACCCTCTGCGCAGGTAGCACCACAACACTGGCCAGCACAACTGCTGGTGGAGTTTGGTCTTCTTCCAACACCACTGTAGCAACGATAAACGCAGCTGGTATGGTAACCGCAGTATCCGCTGGTACAACAACGATCTCTTACGCAGTAACGATCGCTGGTTGCACTACAACTCAGACCACCACTGTAACGGTTAACGCCCTGCCGGTAGTAGCACCGATCACTGGAGCTACCACCCTCTGCGCAGGTAGCACCACAACACTGGCCAGCACAACTGCTGCCGGTACCTGGTCATCTTCCAACACCACTGTAGCAACGATAAACGCAGCTGGTATGGTAACCGCAGTATCCGCTGGTACAACAACGATCTCTTACGCAGTAACGATCGGAGGTTGCACCACTACTCAGACCACCACTGTAACGGTTAACGCCCTGCCGGTAGTAGCACCGATCACCGGAACTACGACCCTCTGCGCAGGTAGCACCACAACACTGGCCAGCACAACTGCTGCCGGTACCTGGACATCTTCCAACACCACTGTAGCAACGATAAATGCAGCTGGTATGGTAACCGCAGTATCCGCTGGTACAACAACGATCTCTTACGCAGTAACGATCGCAGGTTGCACCACTACTCAGACCACCACCGTAACGGTTAACGCCCTGCCGGTAGTAGCACCGATCACCGGAACTACCACCCTCTGCGCAGGTAGCACCACTACCTTGGCCAGCACAACTGCTGCCGGTACCTGGTCTTCTTCCAACACCACTGTAGCAACGATAAATGCAGCTGGTATGGTAACCGCAGTATCCGCTGGTACAACAACGATCTCTTACGCAGTAACGATCGGAGGTTGCACCACTACTCAGACCACCACTGTAACGGTTAACGCCCTGCCGGTAGTAGCACCGATCACCGGAACTACCACCCTCTGCGCAGGTAGCACCACTACCTTGGCCAGCACAACTGCTGCCGGTACCTGGTCTTCTTCCAACACCACTGTAGCAACGATAAACGCAGCTGGTATGGTAACCGCAGTATCCGCTGGTACAACAACGATCTCTTACGCAGTAACGATCGGAGGTTGCACCACTACTCAGACCACCACTGTAACGGTTAACGCCCTGCCGGTAGTAGCACCGATCACCGGAACTACGACCCTCTGCGCAGGTAGCACCACAACACTGGCCAGCACAACTGCTGCCGGTACCTGGTCATCTTCCAACACCACTGTAGCAACGATAAATGCAGCTGGTATGGTAACCGCAGTATCCGCTGGTACAACAACGATCTCTTACGCAGTAACGATCGCAGGTTGCACCACTACTCAGACCACCACTGTAACGGTTAACGCCCTGCCGGTAGTAGCACCGATCACCGGAACTACGACCCTCTGCGCAGGTAGTACCACAACACTGGCTAATACAACTGCTGCCGGTACCTGGTCTTCTTCCAACACCACTGTAGCAACGATAAACGCAGCTGGTATGGTAACCGCAGTATCCGCTGGTACAACAACGATCTCTTACGCAGTAACGATCGCAGGTTGCACCACTACTCAGACCACCACTGTAACGGTTAACGCCCTGCCGGTAGTAGCACCGATCACCGGAACTACGACCCTCTGCGCAGGTAGCACCACAACACTGGCCAGCACAACTGCTGCCGGTACCTGGTCATCTTCCAACACCACTGTAGCAACGATAAATGCAGCTGGTATGGTAACCGCAGTATCCGCTGGTACAACAACGATCTCTTACGCAGTAACGATCGCAGGTTGCACCACTACTCAGACCACCACTGTAACGGTTAACGCCCTGCCGGTAGTAGCACCGATCACCGGAACTACGACCCTCTGCGCAGGTAGCACCACAACACTGGCCAGCACAACTGCTGCCGGTACCTGGTCTTCTTCCAACACCACTGTAGCAACGATAAATGCAGCTGGTATGGTAACCGCAGTATCCGCTGGTACAACAACGATCTCTTACGCAGTAACGATCGCAGGTTGCACCACTACTCAGACCACCACTGTAACGGTTAACGCCCTGCCGGTAGTAGCACCGATCACCGGAACTACCACCCTCTGCGCAGGCAGCACCACTACCTTGGCCAGCACAACTGCTGCCGGTACCTGGTCTTCTTCCAACACCACTGTAGCAACGATAAATGCAGCTGGTATGGTAACCGCAGTATCCGCTGGTACAACAACGATCTCTTACGCAGTAACGATCGCTGGTTGCACCACTACTCAGACCACCACCGTAACGGTTAACGCCCTGCCGGTAGTAGCACCGATCACCGGAACTACCACCCTCTGCGCAGGCAGCACCACTACCTTGGCCAGCACAACTGCTGCCGGTACCTGGTCTTCTTCCAACACCACTGTAGCAACGATAAACGCAGCTGGTATGGTAACCGCAGTATCCGCTGGTACAACAACGATCTCTTACGCAGTAACGATCGCTGGTTGCACCACTACTCAGACCACCACCGTAACGGTTAACGCCCTGCCGGTAGTAGCACCTATCACCGGAACTACAACCGTCTGCATCAGTAACACCACCACACTGGCCAATACCACCACCGGTGGTGCCTGGACAACCAGTAACCCTGCCGTAGCAACCGTGAACGCAGGAGGTGTGGTGACTGGCCAGTCTGCCGGTACTGCAACTATCACTTACGAAGTGAACAACGGCGGAGGCTGCATCGCCCGTCAAACGGTAGTCATCACTGTAAACGATTGTACACCTCCGGTACCGCCAGTTGCTGTTGATGATCAGGCTGCTACTTACGTGGGACAATCAATTGTAATACCTGTTGCCGGAAACGACCGTCAGGATAATGGCGCCATCAACATCGCCTCGATTACCATCACCACTTTACCTGCCAACGGTACCGTGACCGTGATGCCCGATGGCACCGTAAGGTATACCCCTGCAGAAGGTTTCTCCGGAACTGACAGGTTTAACTACACCATCCGGAACACGGCCAACGTAGTATCTAACATCGCTGCTGTTACCATCCGGGTTGATGAACAGCCGGTAGCAGTCAATGATACCTTGTCGGTAAGAACCGGTGACCGCGCAACGATCCCTGTACTGGTGAACGACCGTGGTGCCCTTAACCCGGCATCCATCATCATCACACAACAGCCTGCAAGAGGTACGGTAACCCTCAATGCCGACGGCACCATTACATTCAATCCGCTGCCCGGATTCAAGGGCGGGGAAGAATTCAGGTACCGTGTGCGGGATGTAAACGGAACATTGTCTAATGAAGCAGTGGTAAGGTTGTACGCGGGCGAAGAGAACTTCTTTATCCCCAACGCCATCACGCCGAACGGCGATGGTATCAACGACCGCTTCGTGATCCCTGATCTGCACAAGCTCACCGGATCATCGCTCACCATCTTTAACCGCTGGGGTAACGAAGTATATCACAAAGCACCTTACGATAACCGTTGGGATGGTATAGGCCTCACAGGCGGAACATATTACTATATCCTGAAAGTGAACCTGCCACAGGGCCCGAAAGTGATCAAAGGCTGGATTCAATTACTTAAATAACCGATTCGTGAACGACCAAAAAAAAGATGCTCATGCGCAATAAAATATCCCTGCTGTTGCTCTTCTTTGCCGGAGCCGTACTCCCGGCTGCCGCCCAGCAGGAAGTGCAATTCAGCCAGTATGTTTTCAACGGACTGGCCGTAAACCCGGCCTACGCAGGCTACCGTGGCGATGGCTACCTGAATGCCACGTTCAGGAAGCAATGGGTCGATTTCCCCGGAGCGCCCACCACAGGGATCATTTCCTTCGACGGACTGCCCGCCTGGGCAGACAAGGAGAAGGTGGGCCTGGGCATCCAGGCGCTGTGGGATAAGTCTGGTCCGCAGGAGTATATGTCTGTGTCCGGCGCGTATGCCTACCGCATTCCGCTGAACGAATCGGGTTCCCGCAGGCTTAACCTGGGGCTGGCCGTAAGCGTTGCACAATACGCCGTTACGGGTAACGCACTTCAGCTTACAGACCCTAACGATCCTTATGCGCCTACGGGTAAGATCAGCACTTTCAAGCCCGATGCCAGCTTTGGTATATACTACTATACACCAGCCTTTTATGCAGGTGCATCCGTTTTGCAGCTCTTTTCTCAGACGCTGGACAATTCGGTGCATGTGGCAGGGCACGACAGGGAGTATATGGTTATCAAAAGAACACGCCACGTCTATTTCACGACAGGTGGTATGATCAATATAGACGAGCATCTGAAGCTGAAGCCTTCTATCATGATAAAAGAAGACTTTCATGGTCCAACCAACTTCGATCTGAACCTGTTCGCACTGGTGTCTGACAAGATATGGATCGGTGGTTCATACCGCTCTTCTGTTCCGTTGCTGAAGAAGCCGGATCTGCAATCGGGATTAAAGCGTGCAAACGCGGCCAGTGCCATGGTGGAGTATTTTGCGGGCGACAGGATGCGGATCGGTTATTCCTATGATTTTGCACTGAGCGGCATCGCCAGTCATCAGACAGGGTCACATGAGATCTCCATCGGTCTTCTTTTCCCCAGAAAACAAAATGGCGAACGGGTCGTTAGCCCGAGGTATTTCTAATTTAACCGCTTGAAACCAATGAACATAAGCTTGATCCGGCAGTTATCCGGTTATATCATCCTCGGTGCGGGCCTGGCAGTTTTCCCGCATATGGCAGCTGCACAGGAGCAGCGCCCTGTAAAAGATCTGGCGGAAGTGCATTACCTCCGGCTGGAATACAGGAAGGCGGCCATTTACCTCGAAGAAGCTTCCGGTAAAAAGAATTTCAAAAAGGCACAGCTGCGCATGCTGGCAGATTGCTACCGGCAACTCAATGAATACAGTAAAGCTGTGGCCTGCTATAAAAAGATCACAGATAGCAAAGACGCACAGCCGGCAGATTTCCTGCATTATGGTGATGCGGTGAAGAGCATGGGTGATTATGCTGCAGCCAGGGCCATCTATGCCAGCTACGCAGATAAAGGAGGTGCGGAAGCACAGGTGCGCATGGCAGGTTGCGATTCGGCCATCCAATGGATGAAGGAAGGGATCGTGGAAGTGAGGAACATGACTGACCTGAATTCAGTGGCATCCGATTGGGGCGCCACCTGGGATGGGGATGGCTGTTTCGTATTTACTTCCGACAGTCTTCGTGAAACGATGCTGCCTACCCGGCAGAAATCTTCCCTGAAAGAATATCGCCGCACTGGCAACGCTTATCAGAAACTCTATTATGTGGATACGGTAAATGGCGCCAATGGTGCTACCATGGTGTTTGGTTACGACGCATCTCTCAACAGATTTAAACACCATGCCGGTCCGGTTGCATTTTCACCTGATGGCGCTACGGCATTTATCACCGTCAATGATCCGGGGAAGCCTTTGCTCCAGCGTGAGGGTAGCAACGGGAAATACCGTACAAGAAGATTGGAATTGTTCGTGAGCGCGAGGGGCCAAAACGGCTGGCAAGCGCCCGTTCCCTTCGCTTACAACAATCCGCAGTATTCTGTGGGCCATGCTGCAGTGTCGGCAAACGGGCAGCAACTCTATTTCACCAGCGATATGCCGGGAGGTGCCGGTAAAACAGATATCTGGTTCTGTGAAAAGCAGGCCGATGGCAGCTGGGGAACACCGCAGAACTGCGGATCTGCCGTAAATACTACGGATGAAGAAGCATTCCCGACAATCAATGAATCGGGTAAATTATACTTCGCCAGTAAAGGGCATCCCGGTATGGGAGGCTTTGATATTTTTACTGCGGAAGGCCAGGGCGCGCAATGGCAAACGCCTGTGAACCTGAAGGTGGGATATAATTCTCCCGGCGATGATTTTTACCTGCGCAGAGGGCCTTCCGGAATGGAAGTGTTCGCATCCAACAGAGCCGGCGGAGTGGGGGATGATGATCTTTACCGTACACTGGGGGTTAATCCCACTACCGGAAAATCAACACCGGGAAGAAAAGTTTTCATACTTGAAGCAACGGTTCTCGGACAGGGATCGATGACACCGGCTGCCGGGGCTATGGTGGCGCTAACCGACGAAAACCGGGAAGCCCACTGGACGCTGACTACTTCGGATGATGGTAAGGTGTACATGGTGATCCTGGACGGACACCGGTATGCCATAGCGGCGTCCGGCCCCGGTCACAGCTGGTCAAAAGGAGCACGGTTCACCGCTGGTGGGGAAGATACCGTGCGTGTTTCGCTGGAACTGATGGCTTCAGTACCCCGTTTGGGTGAAATCCGCCAGCTCACCAGTATCCTGTACGACCGGGATGATTACGGCCTCCGTCCGGAAAGTCTTCCCGTACTGGATTCCCTCGCGGAGCTGATGGAGGAGTACCCGGCCATGGAAGTTGAGCTGGGTGCACATACCGACAGCCGGCATACCGATGCTTATAACATTATTCTGTCTGAACGCCGTGCCGCTTCGGCAGCCAATTACCTTGTATCCAAAGGCATCAGCCGCAGCCGTATCCAGACGGCAGGTTATGGCGAAGCACGCCTGCTGAACAAGTGTGCAGATGGCGTGGAATGTACAGAAGAAGAGCATCAGGCCAATCGCAGAACGGAAGTACGGGTGTTGAAAAGATAATCTATTTGGGGTTTAATTAACCAGGACGACGAATACACCACACCAACGCACGCCGGAACGTAAGTTCCGGCGTGCTCATTTCAGGGATGTAATGAACACGGAATAATTGCTAACATTGTATATGCAATCTCATCAAGTACACCCTGCATTGCTGGAGAAATGGCTGAAAGGCTGGTCGTTGTCGCGCGGGTTGCCTTTACCGGAAAAATATGGATCGGGATTTAAAGTAAGGGTAGACTGGCCGGAGCAAAAAGAACGGTATGTGTTTCCGCAGCTGACGGTCGAATTTTCCCGGTTGATGAAAGATGTATCGGAACCATGGATATTCGGCAAAGTATGCGCAGCACCTGCTGAGGTGGAAAAGATACTACATAATGGTTGGGAAATTCAGGACCCTGGTTATCTTATGACCTGCTTGCGGCGTATGACTGGTGAAAGCGTAACCTTGCCGGAAGGGTATACTGTGAGCAGAGAAGCCGCAGGACCAGTCACAATAGTGAGGATACTTGCAGGAGATGCAGATCTGGCTGCTATAGGCAGGGTAGTGATGGTGGATGACGTGGCAGTGTATGACAGGATCGCTACGGAAGCACCGCACCGGCGGAAAGGTTTGGCAACACTGATCCTGCAATTACTGGAAGAAACTGCTTTTTCGCAGGGTATTACCTTTGGCGTTCTGGTGGCAACCGAGCAGGGGAAAGCGTTGTACGAGGCGCTCGGCTGGGAACTGGTAGCTCCATATACCTCCGTGGTGATCCCGGTAAAATAATGTAAGTAAGGGCCGTTGCATGCAGCGGCAGTATGGGGATCCCGTATATTCCAATCCCCCCCCCCAATACTTATTTTCAAAATACCAGCTCCCTGCTGACATAAGGCTGTCATTTCCCCATAATACCTTTACATCATTCCAATAAATATTACTTTCGAATGAATAACCCGGCAAACATGTCTAAAGGCGAAATCAAAACCTTCACCCCCGAAAGCCGCAGCGACTGGCGGGAGTGGCTGAAGAAGCATCACCGTACCGAGCAGTCGGTCTGGCTCCTGATGTACAAAAAGGAAGCGAATATGCCCACCATGGTATGGAGCGATGCGGTAGATGAGGCGCTCTGCTTTGGCTGGATCGACAGTACCCGGAAATCTTTCGGAGATATTGCATTTATACAATTCTTTACCCGCCGGAAGCCGGACAGCAACTGGTCCAAAATCAATAAGGAAAAGGTAGCGAGGCTGACGGAAGAAGGACTGATGAGCAAAGCCGGACTGGATTGTATTTCGATCGCAAAACAAAATGGCTCCTGGACCCGGCTGGATACCGTAGAGGAAGGTATTATACCCAAAGACCTGGAGAAAGCCTTCAAATCACAACCGGGTTCCAAAGCATACTTTACCGGACTGAGCAAGTCTGTCAGGAAAATGATCCTGCATTGGGTAGAAATGGCCCGCCGTCCAGAAACACGGCAGAAGCGGGTAGATGAAATTGCTGCGCTGGCGGCGTTAGGCAAAAAGCCGAAGCATATTTGAGCAGGCACGGCATTAATACTATCATCAACCCATTGATTTGGATGTTTCTTTCAGCAGCCGGTAAAATGATTGTACCGACTTTTTCTCATACGTTTCCTTCATGGAAATGATCATCGCTTTGCGGTGCATGCCTTTCCCGGTAATGGGTACTGCCACTACACCGTCTTCCTGCTTTACAGATGTGCGTACTAGGATAGAGTACCATTCACCCGAGCGGATTACCTCCAGCAGCATATTGATATCATTGATCTCCAACGCGATGTTAGGGGAGAGGTTCTTCTGAGACAGTACATGGGAGATGAAGGCTCTTGTGCTGTATCCCTGTGCGGGGAGGGCGAGGGGCAATTCTGCAGCCGCCTCAAGGCTCACACTTTTCTTTTTTGCCAGCGGCATATGCGGCGCCATTACGAGGGTCATCGGTGATTCGAAGAGCAACTGGTATTTAAACTGCTTTTCCTTTTCTGCTTCATGGAAGGTAAGAACGAAATCCAGTTCCAGGTGCGACAGCTTTTCCAGTAACTCTGCAGAGGTGCCCAATACCACCTGGATCGTGATCTTGGGCCAGGTTTGCATGAACCGGATGAGGGCAGGTGCGAGGATGGGGCGTAACCCGTAAGTGAGTCCGATGCTTATTTGCCCGGTGTTCATATTGTTGAGGTCGCGCAGTACCTGCAGGCCGCTTTCTGCTTCATGTATACTTTGCAGGGCATAACCGGAGAATAACCGGCCGGCTTCGGTAAGGGTGATGCGCTTGCCAAGACGGTCGAACAGCAATACCCCCAGTTCATCCTCCAGCTGCCCGATCTGCTGCGACAGTGTGCTCTGGCTGATATGGAGCTGCCTGGCGGCCTCCGTAAAATTCAACATTTCCTTTGCCTTAATGAAATACCGTAGCTGGCGTAGTTCCATGATTGATCGGTTTTATCGATGGATGTGATAGAGAAATACCGTTTTACGAATTTATGTATTGTCGTGAACTTTGCGGTACAATAAACCGGAATACCCAATGATTCCTGCAATACAACTACACGAACCTTCCCGCAAACTGAGTCTGGTACTGGGGCTTTCCCAGATTTTACTCTGGGGTGGTTCCTTTTTCCTGATGGCCATTGTAGGCGGACCCATCATCCGGGATACGGGCTGGTCGCACGAAGGGGTATATGGTGCTTTGTCTGTAGCATTGCTGGTGTCGGGCCTACTGGCGCCTGCTATCGGCCGGTGGATCGGAAAGGAGAAAGGCGAGCGGATCATGCGGTACAGTGGTATTGTGATGGCATCAGGTCTAACCATTGCCGCGCTGGCGCCCCACATCGCCGTGTTCTTCCTGGGCTGGGTGGTGATTGGTACGGGTATGGCCATGGGGCTGTATGATGCGCTATTTGCCGCAATGGGCAAACGTTACGGCGCCACGGCCGGGAAATCGTTCACATACATCTCCCTGATCTCCGGCTTTTGCACCACCGTTATTTGGCCGCTGCTGACGCTGTTACTGGGGCAATTCGGGTGGCGGGGCACCTTACTCATCTATGCGGCCGTGTTACTGATAATCATCCTCCCGGTATATACATGGGCTTTTTCTGGTCATGAACCGCAAAAGGCCCCTGGCGATAATAAGACTATGCCGCAATCTTCGGCAGATCAGCAAGGCGGTTCCCGGATGTATTTTCTTGTAATGATCAATCTTACCATCGGGGCTGTTCTGCTTACGGGTATCTCCGTTCACCTGATCGATATCCTGCTGGGTAACCATATTTCCCTCCCTGCTGCTGTGGTGCTGGGTGCATTATTAGGACCCAGCCAGGTGGGCATCCGCTTCCTTGACCTTGTATTACCGGCAAAGTCGCCTGTTACGGGTATTGCAATTTCCTGTGTGGGTGTGCTGGCTGGTGTGGCCTTGCTGCTGGGAAGCCCGGGCCTGGCGGGGATGGGTATTATCCTGTACGGTCTTGGTAATGGTATGCGCACCATCCTGCGTGGCACATTGCCGCTCCACCTTTTCGGGACAGCCGGTTATGCGGGCATGATGGGCAGGCTGGCCCGGCCGCAGCTGTTTGCGCAGGCCTGTACGCCTTTTATTGGCGGTTTCCTCATTCAGTGGGCGGGTATCTCTGCCTTCCTGTGGGTGCTTACTGCACTGGCGGGTGTCAATCTCTTTGTAGCCTTCTTCATCCGGAAGGAAGCAGCCCGGAATATGACGAATTGGGAAGAGGAACAGAAAGCAATAGCGATGAAAGCTGTCCCGGTACTGGCTTTCCGGAAGCCGGAGAAGGCTACGGCAGTATGTAATTAAAAAAGCCGGACTGTTAAAGCCCGGCCTTTTTAATTATCGTTTTTTTAATTACTTCGACGGTTGTATCGTTACCGCATCGATCTTCTTCCCTTCCAGATCATACACTTCGATCTGTAATTGGTTCTCATCCGCTTTCGCCCTGATGATGGAAGTATTGGAATTCACCAACACCGGGAATTGCCAGGCATTGGCTTCCGGTGCTCTTTTCACGTTCCTGTGCAGGTGTCCGGAAAGCATGATCTGTGCGCCCGCGGTATTGAGTATGGGAACAAATTTCTGCGCTACTTCCATTTCTCCATGCCAGCCGCCAAACGGCGGAATATGTGCTACCACTACTTTGTAAGGCGCTGTGGTATACTCCGGCCGCTGCAGTGCTTCTTTCAGCCAGGCAGCCTGTTGTGTACGGTAAGCGTCATAGTCTGCAGTGCCGCTGTATTCAATATCGGAATCCGGCTTGTCTTCTCCCGTATCCAGCACTACGAAACAAACAGGCCCAGAGCGAAGGAGGTAATACAGCCTGCCGTTCGCTGTTGGGAAGTAGCGGGGAAATTCATTGGCGAACTCACCGCGCGATTCGTGGTTGCCACGTGCGTAGTACATGGGGATCTGGCTGGCGAAGATGCTGATGGCCGTATCCATGTAGGAACTGAATATCTGGGATTCGGTGCGGGAATTGTTCTGCATATCGCCGTTGAAGAATACCAGTTTGTTGGCAGACCAGTCTACCTGCCCCAACAGTTTTTTCAGCACATCATTCTGCTGGTGAATGTCATTGACAATGGCAAATTGTGTGCTGGTGGCTTTGGGATCGCTGGTGGTAAAGGTGGGTAATTCAGCACGGTAAGCAGCGCTGGCGGCTATATTGCCGTATTTAACGATGTAGCTTTCGTGGCTGAGCACTTCCTGCGCATAGATCCTGTAACGGTATTTGGTGGCAGGCTTCAGGCCTTCAATGCGGACATTGTGAACGGTATTTTCAGTTTTATTGCCATGCTCGGATGCAAAGATCTTTTGCCGCTCCTGTGCATAGAAATGACTACCGTCTGCCGGTGCCAGCTCCACCCAGGCCACCGCTTTCTTATTGGTGGTGTATACGATATTGACACCGGTTTCTCCCAATGCCTGCAGGTATGGGCCATGGGTGATTTTAAATGCTTCCTGGCAAACTGCCATCAGTGGCGCGCATACAAACACGCATAGAAAGAGTAGGGAATTTTTCATCAGTAAAATATTTGCTCCGTTTACATAACGTACAGCCAATATAAAACGAAATTCCCTGTAATCGTAACGGAATGGACAGGCGGCGAAGTGCTGTTTATTGCACAATTATCTCATCGCAGCAAATAGCAGGCTTCTTATCATTCCCCCGCCAGTCCGGCATTTTGGGGAGGCATTTGCCGGTTACACGCAGGTAACGGAAATTGCCTGCCTTCAAAGCCAGTTTGTAGGTTTCCACATGTGCGGTAAAGTCTTCTTCCGCCACGGGTCCCACTGCCTGCTCCGCTACCGGTTGGAAGGTTGTGCCATCTGCCGAGGTTTCAATGATGATCTGTGTGGGCAGGAAGATGTTGTGCCGCGCGTCCTGCAGGAAGTTCAGCTGCACTTGTTTCAGTGGCTGGGCAGTACCCAGGTCAATGGTTGCCACAAGGTCGTTACCATACACGAACAGCCAGTTGAGGGAGAAGTCGGTGCCGCCGGTGAGGCCATCGGTGAGCGTGGCTTCTTTCTTAGCGGTGTATTCCGGTGTGAAGGGATGTTGTAGTGTTACTTTTTTGCCGAAAGCAATGCTGTGCTGCCAGGGGCGGGCCAGTATCTTGTCCCATTCCTGCTGGTATGCATCGGGCGTAAGACCGCCTTCCGACAGTTCAGTTACTCCCGCCTTTTTGGCCTGCTCCACAAACCGCCTGATGCGGGCTACCCATTGCGGCGCAGGAGCATATCCATTGCCTGATGGTACAAGGTAGCCATGCTTATCGGTGCCATAAAGGCGCGCCTGCTGCAGTACGGTATATTCGATCGACAGGCGTGCGTCCTGTACACGGCCGGCCAGCAGGGTATCGCTGCCGGCAGCTTTCTCTGCCTGATCAAGGAAATTGGAATATTGCTCAATCGCGGAAGGTGATAAATAATCGTTGCGGTGGTTAACCGGACTGCCATAAATATCCAGTACAACCTTCGATTTATGCAGGTTGTTGCTGAGGGCTTTTATATAACCGGAAAGTGGCTGAGCGGCTTTACCGTAGTATGCACGCATGAACTGGTTAAAAGCAGTGTCTGTTGGTTGCCGGGGCTGCCAGAGCGCCTGTGCCTGCTGGTAAGCATTCAGCTCTGCCATGTCGGAATAGGTGCCGCCGCTGCCCTGTGAGAATACGCCTTTCACGCCGTTGTCAGCAAAGTATTGCAGATTTTGTTGCAGAACAAAGTAGTCGGGGAAAGGGGAGAGGTAATTGGTGAACTGGGTGGTGTAATCCCATATGAAGATATTGTGGGTTACCGCTTTCCAGTCCTGCAGTGCTTTGCGGAACCCTGCCGCGGAAGCCTCTTCTGCCAGCGGACGGTGCCTGTAAGCATCGATGCTGCTGAGCATGATGATCACATTGCCGGCAGGCTTTGTTTGCGAAGGTGGCTGAAGGGTAAAGGTATATGCAAGCGTGGTGAATTGCTGTTGCGGGAACTGATCGGCGATGCGGTTCACAAAGCGCATCAGCGATCCGGCATGACTGCCTTCTTCCTTATCCGCCTTGCTGCAAAGGTCGCAGGTGCAATATCCTGAACCGTCTTCCGGGGAAATACTCCAGTACAGCGCATCCGGATTATCTGCAATGGCTTTCCGTAAATACGCGGTAGCGATCTGTAAAACCTGTTCGTTACTCAGGCATAATTGTGTGGCACGGCGCTGGCCGTTCACCAACGCATAGTATTCCGGATGTGCCGCGAAATGCTCGCGGGGCGGAACCATTTTAAAGTAAGAATGCCCCCACAGCCCCCACAGGTCTTCGAAGCTGTGTAGCTTATGCCATTCCTGAAACTCCGGCTCGAGGGGAGAAGGATAATATGTTTCGCGGTAAACGAATTGCGGAACCTGGCGGTCCGTTAGCTGTGGCGCAATAGCGATGGTGGTTTTGTGTGGTACAACCGCCTTGCCGGGAGCGGGCTTCCGGCAGCCGAAGTACGTATCCAGCAGAGTGTATACGCCATATATGATGCCTTTCCCGCTGCCGCCACGGATGTAGAGATGCTGATCGTCGGTTGCAATGAAAAAGCCTTCACCGGCTATTTTTTCTTCACCATATTTACCGGCATGGTCTGTATGGCCAATGAAAATGGCGGGTACGCCTTCCATGTAGGATCTTTCGTTGATCACTGCCAGCGTGGCCCCGCTCATTTGCTGCACATATTTACGCAGGATGTCTGCGGCACGTGTCTCGGCTTTTGACGGATCTGCCGGCAGCACGATCTGATGCCGTGCTTTACCTTTTTCAACCAGCACAATATTCCGGGTAGTGTTGCAGCCGGGTTGTATCAAAATCATCAGTGAAAGGAAAAGTGCATGCATCATATAGCCCATCAGAATTTACGTTGTACGGTGATATAGATGTCGTATTGGTTTTGGTAACGGGTGTCGGCAATCTTCTGATTGATCCAGGTGCCGAATAAGCCGAGTGTTGTGCGGTATTTGATGGTTTTCTGGTACCCGGCGGCAACGCTGCGGGTGAGCAGGCCGCTCAGCTGCGGGAACTGAATAAGCCGGCTGCGGTCATCGGGCGAGGTTCCCAGTCCGGCGATGACAGACAGGTAATCCTGCCGGTTGTTCATGTAATACCGGGTGGTAAGGTTGAAGGAAGTATTGAAATCACCTTCATCGCTGATGAAATAAGCGCGCAGGTTCACCCAGAAATCCCCAAAGGGTTTCGCTATGGATGTTACGGCGGTAATAGCGTTGGCACTGTCGGTCATCAGGTACCGTGCACCCAGTTCCCCTTCGATCTCTTTCCCGAAAGTCTTAAAGAGAGAGTATCCCAGCCGAAGCTGCGGGAACACGATCTTGTTACCGAATGCCGCCAGTGCATAGGAGTACATGGTTTTGTTATGGGTATAATACAGTTCTGCTTCACCCATCAGCCCGGTACCCTGTTCGCGCCCGGCATAGTTAGCCCGGGCCGCCCAGGAACCCTTTTTGAAGAAGCGGCGGTATTCGACGGTGGCGATGTTATAGTTCGTACTGGCGTAGTCGTAGTTGGAATTGAGGTAGTAGAGTCCGAACTGGTTCTTCAGTCCTTTGGATGCCATCAGGTTGGCATAATCCTTATTATCTGCCGAGGGGTATCTGCGTGCCAGACTGTCGGCTGCACGGGCTGCACCTTCATAGTCTTTAATTCCTTCCAGGTTCAGTGCACGCCGTTGCAGGAAGTTTTCGCTGTTGGGATAATATCGGAGCGCCTCGTTGGCATACACCAGCGCACTGTCGTACGACCCGCGGGCGTAGAGGATGTTCATGCTGTTGAGCAGCGAGAGCGAGTCTTTTTTATCGAGCGCCAGCGCCTGCTGGAAGATGGGGAATGCACTATCCGGCCTGTTATTACGCCATTTGGCGAGTCCTTCGGCCACCAGTCCTTCCACATATGCAGTGCGGTATTTTGTGGTGTAAGGGAAGCGCTCCATGAGTTGTTTGTTGATGGCATTGGCTTCGGCATAACGCTGCATATCGGTGTAAACGGAGGCTTTCTTCAGCAGCATTTCTTTATTGTCCGGATGCGCCTGCAGGGCTTTGTCGGCATACCCGAGGGCGCTCTCATATTGTTTGCGGGCCGATTCGAGGTTAACGAGGTAATTGAGCGCGTCCATATTGACGGGTTCATTTTCGAGTACCTGGTCAAACTGTCCTTTGGCGAGCGTGTATTCTTCCGCCTGCATAAACAACCGGCCTGCGGTGAGATGCATGTCTGTCACAAAAGTGCTGTATCGCTGGTTGCCGGGGAAGCGTTGCTGCAGTTCCTTTGCGATCTGGGCTGCTTCGTCGTACTGACCGGTTTCCGCAAGCACGGATGATTTCTTCATCATGAACCGCGGGTTGGAAGGGTGTGCGGCAAGGGCGGTATTGAGTACACTGAGGGCGCGGGTATAATCTTTCTGAGTGATGTAGGTGTTTGCAGCCATGTCCAGAGCGGCAGTATCTGCCGGGTTCTCGCGCAGGGCGCTTTCGAATTCGGCGAGTGCGAGGTCGTATTGCTGCTGCGCGAGGAACTCGCGGCCGGAGGCTATGCGTAGGGTGATGTAGCGCTGGCGTTTTTCGGTGGTGGGGGAGCTGCGGAGCAATTTCTCTGCCAGCAGTGCTGCTTCACCGAACTTACGGTCGCTTTCCAGCACATCCAGCTTGAGGTTCAGCAGGCGCTGGTCGTTCGGACTGCCCTTCAGGCCGGTGTTGATCCAGGCGAGGGCTTCGCGGTATGCCCCTCGCGACATGCTCATGCCTATTACTTTGTTGAGTGCTTCGCGGTTACCAGGGCTTTTTTCGAGGATGCCGCTGTACAGCATGTAAGGGTCTGTATTCGCATACCAGGAGGCTGCTTCCATCCGCAGCTGAACGTCCATGCTGCGGGCTTTGGCATCGGCCGGGTGGTTTTTAAGTATTTGTTGCAGCAGGTTCAGCGCTTCGGGGTATTCATGCATTTCCTGCAGCAGGCCCAGTTTGCGCATAAGCAGGTCGTAGGAGTTGGGATTGTTGGCCAGTTCTGCGTTCAGCTGCTCCAGCGCCCGCTGATAGCTGCCGCTGCGGAGATACATATTGGTGATAGAGCTGCTGGCTTCGGTATTGCCGGGCTGCATGGCCAGGGCTTTTTCGTAATGCCGCTCTGCCAGCGTAGGGATGCCCCGCTGCCGGTAGAAGTGGCCTGCTGTGAGGTAGTGGCCGATGTAGGCTTTGCGCATGGTACTGTCTCCCGGGAATTTCTCCAGCAGGTTATCAGCATATACGTTACCACCCTGAAAGCGTTCTGTTACATCGAGGATGGCCATTTTGCGGAGCATGAATTCTTTATCTTCTTTAAACTGTGCGAGGGCGGCATCCGCATATTTCTCTGCCTGCATATAATGCCGTGTCAGCATTTCAATATTTACGGCATAGAGGTAAGCATCGCGGTAATTCGGACTTTTTTTGATTACACCATGTACATACTGCCGGGCGGCGGGGTAGTTGCCGGTTAGCATATACAATCTTCCCAGCAGCAGTTCCTGATCCACGAAATCGGGCCTTATCTTCAGTGCCTGCTGGCTCAGGGATATGGCTTTCTGATACTGTTGCGCACGGGTGGCCTTTACGGCTTCGGCATACAGCTCATCGGCATCCTTGTTTTTCTTTGTATTAAAGATCTGCGCCTGCACCTCAAATGCGCAGCACAGCATGAATCCCATCAATAAGTAACAGACCGTTCTTTTCATATTTGCTGGTTGGATGAGTATTTTGTTTATGCGGTTTGCACCGGTTTTCGCTGGCCAAAGCCCTGCCGCTGCATATTGCCCCAGTTCGATTTCTTGCCGGTGAGGAAAAACCAGTAGCCCCTCAGTGCAAAGAACACGATGAGCGGATGGTATATGATCGGTTCGAGGAATGCCATCAATGCCAGGCCCACTACTTCGCGCCAGGAATTATAATAACGCTGCGTCATCTGATCCCAGCAGATGGCCAGTGTGGTGATCATAACGGAGTAGAGGTAAACAAATGCAAGTAGTATGAGTGCATAGTCCCAGTTAATGGCACCGGTGACGATCAGGTAGATGTAGTACAATATCCCGGTAAATTCAATAATGGGTGCGAGGAACTCGAACAGGAGGCTGCATGGCAGCACTATCATGCCCATTTTCTTATACCGGGGGTTGAAGATCATTTTGCGGTGGATGGTAATGATCTCTGCCATGCCACGGCCCCAGCGGGTACGCTGGCGGCTGAATACTTTCATGGTGGGAGGCCCTTCCGTCCAGCATTGGGTGGTGGGGATGTAACGCACCGCGTAACGCATTTTATTGTCGATCATGTACTGGCACATGCGCGTTACGATATCCATATCCTCCGCGAAGGATTTATGATCGTATCCGCCCGCTTTGATGGCGATCTCTTTATCGAACAACCCAAGGCCGCCCGATACGTTGGGTACGCAGTTGATCATGCTCCACCCCATTTTACCCAGTACATAAGCGCGGATGTACTCCATTTCCTGGAAGCGGGGGAGCAGCTTCCTTGGGGGCCGTACCCGAATCAGTACGCCCTGGTCGATCTCGCAATCGTTCGCCAGCCGCAGCGTGGCGCCGGATGCTATCACCCGCACGCCTTCTTCCACAATGTGTACGAAGCCGCACTCCGGACAAGGCTCGCCCACCTGGTGCACTCTCTTATATTCCTCTTCCATGAATGGCTTGATGAGGCGGAGGAGGGTATCTTTTTCGATGATACAGTCTACGTCAGTACAAAGGAAATAATCGTATGCTGCCGCGTTGATGCCGGCATTGGAAGCATCTGCCTTCGATTTGCCATTCACTTTATCAATCACCAGCAGCTTGTCGTACGCTACGTTGACAGACTTGAACAGCCGTTTTACCGGTTGTGTTTTAATACGCTCGTTATAGGCGAAATCTATTTCCTGCAGCTCAAATTCATGAATGAGCTTGTCCAGCGTATCGTCGGTACTGCCATCGTTCACGATGATCACTTCGAAGCGGGAATAGTTAAGGGTCAGCAGTGAGCGTACGTTCTGTATAATGGTAACTCCTTCGTTGAAGGCGGGTGCAATGACTGAGATGCCGGGCGCCAGCTCGGAGTTCAGCATGCAGTTGTAATCGGTATTACGGTCTTTCCGCTTAAACCGGAGCACACCACGGAACGAAAGGAGGGCCAGCAATGCATACATGATGAGCATGGCCATGCCGTAAGCAAATATCGATCCTTCGTAGAAATTCCTGATCAGTTCCATGTGCTGTTGTTATGGTTAAAATTCAGGCGGCTACCGGTTAGGTACTACCTGGAAGCCGCGGCGCTGCATATTGCCCCAGCCTGCTTTTTTACCTGTCAAAAAGAAATAATAGCCGCGGAGCGAGAAGAACACGATCAGCGGATGATAGAGGAAGAACTCCATGAATGGCATCAGGCACAGCAATACCACATCGCGCCAGGAGTTGTAATACCGGAAAGTGATCTGGTCATAGAGGATGGCCAGCGTGGTGATCATAATGGCGTAGGTGTATACGAACACCAGCAGCACGAGGGCCGTGGGCCAGTTGATCCATCCCATGATGATCGCGATGATATAATATACGATGCCGCCGAACTCAATAATGGGGGCCAGCAGCTCGAAGAAGAAATTGTAAGGGAACACGATGAGGCCGAACTTGCCGTACCGTGGCCGGAGGAACATGCCGAAGTGGGCATGCATGAGCTGTGCCAGTCCGCGTGCCCAACGGGTACGCTGGCGGCCGAATACAGCGAGGGTGGAAGGTACTTCCGTCCAGCAGAGGGTTTTGGGAATGTACCGGATGGCATAGTCGATACGGTTATCGCGGGCATAGCGTACCATGCGCGTCATCAGCTCCATGTCTTCCCCGAAAGAGGTATGGTCGTACCCGCCACAGCGGATGGCGATTTCCTTATCGAACAGGCCCAGTCCGCCGGATACGTTGGGTACACAGTTGAGCAGCGTCCAGCCCATTTTACCCAGTACAAAGGCGCGGATATATTCCACTTCCTGGAAGCGGGGTATCAGCTGTGATGGGGCGCGTACACCCACCATTACCCCCTGATCGAAGGTGTTGGAGTTGGCGGCACGCAATGTAGCGCCGGTAGCAATCACGCGCTTGTTCTTTTCCTTCATCACCGGCTTTATCAGCTCAATGATGGTATTCTCATGCAGGATGCAGTCCACATCCGTACAAACGAAGTAATCATATGCGGCGGCGTTGATGCCGGCATTTACCGCATCGGCCTTGCTCTTGCCATTCACTTTGTCGATGATGGTTAGTTTGGCGTATGCGGGGTTGGTGGATTTGTAGATTTTCTTAACAGGCCGTGTCTGGATCTTGGCGTTATAAGCGAAGTCTACCGGTACAAGATGGAACTCTTTGATGAGCTGATCCATGCTGTCGTCTGTACTGCCATCGTTCACCACGATGATCTCATAGCGGGCATACTTCAGCGTCAGCAGGGAGCGTACGTTGTAGATGATGGTCATCCCTTCATTGTAGGCAGGTGCAATCACGGAGATGCCCGGGGCGAGGGGGGAGGTGAGCAGTACTTCCCCATCCTGGAACTTATCCATGATCACCCACCGCCTTACGGCAATCAGGGAGCAAACGGCCAGCAGCGCGTATGAAACGAGCAGTATGGCACCATAAGTGAATACGGTGGTCTCGAAAAAGTTGCTGATTATTTCCCAGATCTCCTGCATCAGAATTTGATTAACGGGTTCATACAATGTTTCAGGATCAGTTTGTTTTCCGGACTGGCGGTTGCCATCAGTTCATCGACGATGCTGCTGTCGCCAGCCTGTGTATTGATGATCGATTTGGCGGCGTTTTTCCGCAGTTCAAAGTCAGTGGAAAGCATAAACTCCTGGCGGAGGAACTCTGTATATTTGCCGCTCCCGATGCGGCCGAGGGCTTTGAGGATTTCTATCTGGCAGTCGAGCGGCTGGTTATTATAGATGTATACCAGTTTCTCTTCCGCGTCAGCCATTTTCATTTTACCGAGGCAATTGATGGCTTCTGCACGCAGCAGGTGATCTTTGGTATCCAGCAGTTTCATGACTGCGGGGATGGCTTTTAGCTGGTGGTAATGTATCACGAGCTTCAGGCAGAAGGATACCACGCTTTTATTGGTGGAGTAAGTGATCCACTGGGCGAAGTTGGGGATGGCGATATGTGAAGTGGTGGTGATAATACGGAAAAGCTCCACCTGATCCCATTGCAGGAGCGGCTCGGTAGCGAGGTCGAAGAACTTGAAGGGTTCGTTTTTCGACAGCTTGATGTAAGCCTGGCGGGCGGCTGCCCTCAGTTCACGGTTGCGGCTGTTGGTGAGCGGGAGTATGATTACGTCAGCCACGCCGATTTCCATGCTGCTCAGTTCATTGAGCGCACGTACTTTGCGGTTCCATTTGCGGGATTTGAGCTTTTTGAAGCTGTCTTTATCCAGTTCCAGCAGCAGGTAGAGGGTGCGGATCTCATCACCCATGGTGCCGCGTACGTTGTTCCGGTAATTGATGAGGCGGTCGATGAGTACCTGGCGGCCCCAGCGTGTGCCGAAAGGGGCGAGCTGGAAAGCGGCGGCGGCGGCTTCGGCAGTTTGCCCCGGTGTTTCCACAGCTTCCGGGTCCTGCGATAATACGTTTTCGATCAGCAGATCATCTATCTGATCGTTCAGCCGTACAATCTTCTTATCTCTCCTGTAGCCCCGGAAGCGGCGGCGGAGGATGGAAGCATAGGCAAGCAGCGTCATCCCGATGGCCACAAATACGAAAATAATGGCGATCTGGATGATCAGGGGCGCATATCGGAATTCAAAAAAAATACTCTCCAGAAATTCTAGTGGGGAGAAGTTCATATTGGTGTTTTTCGTAGGAGAATGGGAGGGTATCGGATGTTGATGACCTTACTAAAGCATCAGCCCGGTTCGCGGGTTAGCACCCGCCGTATCCGCATCAGCAGTTCGGCCGGGAGAACCGGTTTTTTGAGGAAGTCGTTTGCGCCGAGCTGCAGCCCTTCTTTCACCATATCTTCATTGCCGGCGTTCGACAGGAGGATAACGGGGATCTGCCGGCCATCGGGGAGGTTACGCACCCGGCTCAGGATCTCGAAACCATTCGCATAGGGCATCATAATATCAGTAATAATCAGGTCGAACCCAAACCCGGAGGTTTCCAGTATCTCGAATGCTTCTTTCCCGTTCCTGACATGGTCGATCTGATATTCCGCTTTTTGCAGGATTCTCTTAACGATGGTGGCCATTACTTCATCGTCCTCTATCAGGAGTATTTTACTCATATCTTATTTCGTTTTTCAGCCCGGTGCTCATCAATTAATATAATGTGCAGGATTTGGAAACTGCCGTCAGTTAGTTTACCTATCCTTATTTGGTTGCCAATAGGATATTGTCAAAAATAAGATCTTCTAACCGTCAAACCAATTAAAGTGTGAATTATCTTCTGTAATTCAGGCAGTTGATTTCCTGAAAAAAATATGATACAACTAAACAGCCTGTGGAATTGTTAACGCTGTTTGGTGAATGAATTGTTAGGATACCTGATGTTAACCCCGTTCCGCCACCGTTTTATTACTGCATTCCCCCTGCTGCGTTAATCTGCTTATCCTGCCGCAGATAAAAAAAATCTACCGTGGAAACTTTATTTTTTTAATATTTATGCCTTGTATGATAAGCATTTTTTAGAGGTATATTAAAATAATCGTATATTCAAATGATTAAGTTTTCGCTCGCCCTGGCATATTCCCTGTCAGTTTTTTGGGGTGCCAGGCACTATTGGGTTAGTTCGCACCCTGCTACTACCAATCCCGCTGAATTAACACTTACTACCTTTGCCGGCCCGGAAATCACACCCAGCCCAGCCTGCCTTGCAGTTGCCTCCACAGGCGAAGTGTTTGTAGGTGTAGATATGATCGGCTCCCTCGGAAAAGACCCCGGTAAAGGCCGTATCCTCAAGCTCGTAGATAAGGATAACGATGGCAAACTGGATCAGCATTATGATTTCGCGGAAGTAGATAACCCCCGCGGTATCATCGTTTCCGGCAGCAAGGTATATGTGCTGCACACCACTTTCTCAAAAGAAACAAAGAAAGCAACCGGCATGTCGCTGGTTGTATTTGAAGATAAAGACGGCGACGGTAAGGCCGATGGTGCTCCCCAGCCCCTGGTGACCGACCTCAGCAACACCCGTTACATCCAGGAGCGCGGCACCGACCACGCCACCAACGGCATCCGCCTGGGTATCGACGGCTGGATCTACATCGCCGTGGGCGACTTCGGTTTCCATAATGCTACCGACCGGTCCGGCAAAAAACTGACCATGCTTGGCGGTGGTATCGTAAGGGTACGCCCCGACGGTACGGAGCTGGAAGTATTCACTCATGGTACCCGTAACGTGTACGACGTGGCCATCGATCCTTTCATGAACGTGTTCACCCGCGAAAACACCAACGATGGCGGCGGATGGAACGTACGTTTCTCCCACCACATCCAGTCCGGTGAATACGGTTACCCCGTATTGTTCCAGCATTTTACCGATGAGATACTGCCTGCACTCGTAGACGTGGGCGGTGGTTCCGGCACCGGTGCCCTCTACATGGCAGAGCCTAACTGGCCTGCACAGTTTAATAATGTACCGATGATGGCAGACTGGGGCAGGAGCATGCTCTATATCCACCGTGTGGCGGCAGACGGGGCTACCTTCACCCAGAAGGAAGAAGAGTTCCTTGGCATCCCGCAGATCACTGACCTCGATGTGGATGGTTCCGGCAGGCTGTACCTCGCTGCATGGGATGGTGCCGGTTATTCCGGCAGCCCCAACAAAGGCTACGTGATCCGTGCGGTTCCTAATAACTGGACATACACCGCCTTCCCGGACGTTACCAAATCTTCCGTAACTGAGCTGGCTCAGCTGCTGAAATCCGCCAGTGCGGTTGCCCGCCTGAGCGCTTCGCAGGAACTGATCGTGCGTGGTGGTCAGGAAGCTGCCGCGGCTGCGCTGGCCATTGCTTCTGATGCAACTGCCACCCTCGAAAGCCGTATCGCCGGTATATATACTTATGCACAGGTTACAGGTAAAGACGGTATCGCGGCGCTGACGGCCCTCACGAAAGATGAAGCCGTTCGCGAGCATGCCCTTCGCGCTTTGACCGACCGCAAAGCAATCCTCGCTGAAGTTTCTGCCGAGCCTTTCCTCGCTGCATTGAAAGATGCATCCCCCCGCGTTCGCGCTGCCGGTGTGATCGGTCTTGGCCGCCTTGGCCGTACCGAAACTGCCGCTGCTTTGCTGCAAACGAAAGTGCCCGCTACTTTTGCGGAGCCTGCTAAAGATGTGGAAGGCCCGCACGCTACGCCTAACTCCGCTATCGTATTGCCTCACCTCGCCGTTCAGGCCCTCGTGAACATGCACGCATCGGAAGCTGCCGTTGCTGCCATCAACACCGAAAATTCCAGCCTCGCACTTTGGGCGCTCCGCTATATGCACGAGCCGAAAGTAGTAACCGGTCTTACCAGCGCTTACCGTCTTACCAAAGACGAGAAACGCAAAAAGCAGATCATGACCACGCTGGCACGCCTCTATAAAAAAGAAGCTGCTTACGACGCCTCCTGGTGGTGGGGTACCCGCCCGGACTCACACGGCCCGTACTACAAAGCCGAGCTGTGGGAAGCATCGCCTGCTATCGAGAAGTTCCTGAAAGCAGAAGCCCTGAAATATGGTCCTGCCCGCAAACAATACTTCCGTGACCTCGATGCCCGTCATCGTATGGAAATCGCTGCGTTCGCTCCTGAAAAGAAAGCACCTGTTGCTGAAAAGAAAGAGCCTAAAGTAGACCTCGAAAAGATCAAAAGCAAAAAAGGACAGGTAGGCAAATCTTCGATCGAAGACGTGCTGCTGGCCGTTAACGCGCTGAAAGGCGATGCTGCCAAAGGCAAGGTGCTGTTCACCAGCCAGGGTTGTGTGGCCTGCCACAGCATCAGCAAAGGTGAGAAAATGAAAGGCCCTTACATGGGTCAGATCGGTTCCATCATGAACCGTGAGCAGATCGCCGAGTCTATCCTGAAGCCTAACGCTTCTATTTCACAGGGCTTTGCCACGGTGATGATCACTACCAAAGACAAAAAGTCCTACATGGGCTTTGTGACCGAAGAAACCGCTTCCAGAGTGGTGCTCCGCGATATCGGTGGTAACGTAACCACGTTAAATGCATCCAACATCGCTTCCCGCAAGGAAATGAAGAATTCCATGATGCCTGCCGGCCTGGCCAACGCATTGTCTTACGACGAGCTGGCTTCGCTGGTTACCTTCCTGGCTCAGCAGAAGAAATAGTATCGTCAAAATACTTCGTAAAAGCCCTGAACGTCTCTGATGTTCAGGGCTTTTACATTTGTTACGGTGCCTTTACAGGGATATGATTAAAATTTGATGGTGTTCAGCCTGCAGGGTTTTGCAAAACCTACTGACATCCTACTGCCATCCTTCAGTGATCCTTCAGTGGTGTTCAGTGGTGGTATAGGTTTGAAGGGGTTTGACTGAAGGTTCACTGAAGGTTCACTGAAGGATCGATGAACTTCAGGAGCAGGTAAAATTTAATATTGGCGTTAATTATTTCTCCACAGGAAATATTAATTTCGCATCAGGAAAGTATATTTCCTTTCATGAAACAAGCAGATACATGAGCGAATACACTGAACGCATCGGCCACCTGGCTTTGTTCGATGGCCCGGGAGGGCCTTTCAGGATGACTTCCGGAACGGTGAGGGCATTGCTCCCCGGGGAGATCCTTGTGCGGAATGTGTACACCACCATCTGCGGAAGCGACCTGCATACCTTTTGCGGCCTGCGGCAGGAGCCTTGTCCTACCGTGCTGGGGCATGAAATAGTAGGGGAGATCGTGCAGCTGCACCCGGAGCATCCGGGAACGGATCTGACGGGGGCAACCCTTGCAGGGGGTAACCGCATTACCTGGACCATCTTTTCCAGCAATCCGGATTCAGAGAATGCCCGCCGGGGCATGCCGCAGAAAGGGACGGGGCTGTACAAGTACGGCCATGTAAAAGCGGAAGGGACGGAGTTGTTTCATGGCGGACTGGGAGAATATTGCATCCTTCAGCCGCATACGGGTATTCTCCGTTTGCCGGAGGAGATGCCGGATGCCGTGGCGGCCACCCTCAATTGTTCGGTATCCACTGTAGCGGGAGCTTTGCGTATGGCGGGCGATGTAAGGGGCAAAAACGTCCTCATTACCGGCATGGGCCACCTCGGTGTCACCTGCGCGGCCATGTGCCGGGAATCGGGCGCTAAATGGATCGGGGCTGCGGATATCTCGGAGCGCCGTCTGCAGGATGCCCTTCGCTTCGGGGCGGATGATGTGTTTGACCTGAGAGGCGCGGATAGTGTGTCTGCCATCCCGGCACATACGGGCGGGAAGGGGGTGGATGTGGTGTTCGATATGAGCGGTTCGCCGGATGCCATGGAAGCCGGCATTGCCACGCTGGGAACCGGTGGTATTGCCGTATGGATCGGCGCGGTGTTCCATACCCGGCCGCTGCAGATAGTGCCGGAGCGGATCATCCGTAACCTGATCACCATCAAAGGATTGCATAACTACAACTTCGATGATTTCATCGCTGCTTTTGAATTTATGCGCGGCAACTGGCAACGCTATCCCTTTGCTGCGGCGGTGGAGTCGGAATACCCCCTCGGGGCCGTGCAGGATGCTTTTGAATATGCCGTGGCACAAAAGCCCCTGAGGGTAGGAATCAATTTGAGAAAGTAAAAAACGGAAGCATGATAAAAATGATCGTATTCGACATGGCGGGTACCACCGTGAATGAGCATAATGTAGTGTACAAAACCGTGCAGCAGGCTATCAATGAACAGGGCTACCCCGTTACACTGGAGCAGGTGCTGGCCGAAGGTGCGGGTAAAGAAAAGCTGCAGGCTATCAAAAGCGTACTGGAAACTTATACGGAAGATAAGCTGGCTGCTGATGCGCCTGTCATCTTCGAACGCTTTAAAATACTGCTGGAGCAGGCGTATGATTCGCTGGAAGTTACCGAGCAGCCCAATGCCTCCGCCCTGTTCGAAAAACTGCGGAAGGAAGGTGTGAAGGTGGTGCTGAATACCGGGTATCAGCGCCATACCGCAGAAGGACTGATCGAAAAGCTGGGCTGGGAAGCAGGGAAAGACTTTGATGCGTTGGTTACCGCATCCGATGTGCCGCGCAACAGGCCGCATCCGGATATGATCCTGCATGCTATGCAGCAGTTTAATATTGCCGATGGTAAACAGGTGGTGAAAGTGGGAGATTCCACGATCGATATTGAAGAAGGTAAAAATGCAGGCTGCGGCATGAGCATCGGCATCACTACCGGTGCGCATACCTCCGAGCAATTAAAACATGCTTCGCCCGATCATATTATCGGTGACCTGATGGAGATACTGAACCTTTCCTGAACAACTGTATAAACAGAAAAACCGCGCCCTTACGGAACGCGGTTTTTTTATGCTTAGTTGTGTGTTACTTGAATATAGCAGTAACGGCGCGTGCAATCCATACCTGAGGCGGTGTGAGCCGGAACAGGGTGGCGATGGTGGCGGCCGTGTCGAACGTCATCACGCTTTCTTTTACTTCGTAGTTCTCTTTGATACCGGGCCCTTTCACGATCCAGGGGATTTCCATTTCCTGCATGGTAATGGAACCATGGCCTTTGTTGATACCGCCATGATCCGCCGTGAAGATCACCACCGTTTCCTTTTCGATACCTGCCTCTTTGATGGCCTGCAGGATCTCACCGATATGTGTGTCTGTCCGCTCAACGGAAGCATAGTACTCGGGCGTATTATGCCCCACTTTGTGCCCCACGCTGTCTACATCATGGAGATGTACGAACAGGAACGTTGGTTTCTTGCTTTTTATATAATCGCATGCGGCAGCGGCCAATGCAACATCGCCGTCGCAGTTCTGATCTTTGTTGACAGCTTTTTTAGGGAAGAGGTACCCGATACCGTCCCACTCATAGATCACGCCGATCTCGCTGGAGGGTTGTGCTTTGCGGAGCAGGGAGTACACGGTAGGGAACATGCCGTATTCATCGAGTACACGGGCGGGCAGATCGGGCTGCTTGCTGCCCCAGGTAGTATAGCCATGCAGCTCCGGACCGGCACCCATTACCATGGAGGCCCAGTTAGGGGCGCTGGAAGAAGGAAGCACGGTGCGTGCATGCAGTGTCCAGGAACCCTGCTCCATCATTTTACGCAGGTGAGGAATTTTGGCTTCACCGAAGGCATAAGCCCCAAATCCGTCGGAGCCGATGAGGATTACATGTTTCGGCTTGGGCTGAGCGGTGGCGCCAAGCCCCATACACAGGCTCAGCAAGGAAAGGCATAAGTATTTTGCACGTATCATACGGGAATATTTACGTCCCAAGATACTTTATATATTTCTTTGTAGGAAAATATATTTCTTTTGAGTAAATTTATTTGCTGCTTTCCGCGAAGAAGTACATGACGAGTAATTGCACCGTATTTTTCTGTGTGTGAATAGGTACATGTGGGATATTCCCGTCGAAGAATATAGAATCGCCTTCAGTCAGTTCAAACACCCGGTCTTCCAGCTGATACTGCAGGTTACCGCTGAGAACGAACACCAGCTCATAGGCCGCCGTAGTTACCGCAGGGCGATGGGCGCCGGGGTGTAACGTGAGGATAGACAGCTGAAAGGCGCCGTTCTCGAAGCTGTGTTCGAAAACGGAATGATATTCGAAGCCTACAGCGCTTTCTTCTTTTTCGTAAGCAGTATAACTTGCTTTGGGCATATGCAGGTATCCCGGGAAATCGTTCTCCGCACTCAGCTCCGCGAAAAACGTTTCGGGTTTGATGCCGAGCTTTTGAATGATGGTAAACAGGGTGGGGATGGTAGGCAGCATACGGCCATTCTCTATCTTGGAAAGCATGGCGGATTTGATGCCTGTTACCCCTGAGAGGTCGAGCAGCTTCAGCCCTTTATCTTTCCGGTACCGGCGGATGAGGCCGCCTATTTTATGATATACCAGCTGTCCGCTGTTGACTGATTCCTGTTGTGGCTCCTGGTTCATTTGACTTAACGATTAATTAAAGTTACTACCGCGAATTTAACGAATAAGAAAATTAGTTTCGTGTCAGGAAATAATTACCGGCTGTTCACGTAGCCGGAGTTTGTATGAAAGCACGGCGGCATGAAGATAATGCACGCTTTAATAATGTATGTTAAGATGGATCGGGAATTAATGAACCATACCGGTAACTGGCGCAAGTGGCAGATGTTGCTGCTGACGATGTTCTGTTACCTCTTCTTTTACACCGGCAGGCACAACTTTGGCTGGGCCGCACATGATCTGGCAGATACGTTGCACGTTTCCTTCACTAAAATAGGATGGATCAGTTTCACCATGCTGACCGGCTATGCGCTGGGGCAACTAATTAACGGCAACCTTGCAGACCGGTTTAGCCCTAAACACATGATTGCTGCAGGCGGCTTACTGTCTGCCCTCATGAACATCCTCATCAGTTTCTCCGATTCTTTTACGACCATATTAATACTCTGGGGCTTTAACGGATATTTTCAATCTATGGCCTGGGCCTCGGGCAGCCGCATTATCGCCAACTGGTGGCGCGATGGTAACCGTGGCCTGGCATATGGATTATACACGATGTCTGCCGGGCTTTCATCTGTGGTAACCTATCTGTTCTCCATCCTGCTCGTTACTGACAATTGGCGGAATGTATTCCGCATCCCGGTATTGTTCCTCGCAGTGGCTGTGGTGATCTTTTTCGTGTTTGTGCGCAATGCGCCGGAACAGGGGGAGCAGGAGAAAGATGCAGTGGAAAAACCGGGATGGAAAGAAGCTTATGCTGCCGCCCTGGGTAACCGGCAATTCCTCATTGTATGCCTTTCACTGGGTTTCCAGAGTATGGCGCGTTATGCCCTCATCTTCTGGCTGCCACTGTACTTCCTTGGTGCGGCAGATAAAAGCGCACCCTCTTCCGTGTGGATCAGTATGCTGCTCCCGATTGGGATGGCGGCAGGGGCCATTTCTTTCGGGGCCATTTCGGATCTGGTGTTCCGGTCTAACAGGATGTTGTCTATCTGCATGGGTATGCTGGCATGCAGCGGCCTGTCGCTTGTGATATATAATATGGGTTTCTCATCCGGCATTGCCATTGGCTCGCTGGTGTTTTGCGCGGGCTTCTTTGCTTACGGTCCGCAGGCCAACTTCTGGCCATTGGCGCCGGAGCTGCTGGGGCAGCGGTTCGTAGGCACGGGCACAGGTATTATGAATATGACAGCGTATGTTTTCGCTGCTGCAGGTGAGCCGCTGATGGGTTTGCTGATCGACCGTTCGGGGAACCGTGGCGTCATCTTTCTCGCGGTAGCGCTGATCACTTTATTAAGTGCGGCCACTATCCTGTGGGCTTTGGCGGCAGGTCGGCCAAAGCGAAATATGTTGCATGCCGCCTTTTGATGTTGTACCTTAACAGCTGCACTCTTTAATGATTTATATGAAGCAACTTTTACCACTGGGCTTCCTGATGTTGACAGGGAGCGCCATGGCGCAGCATTCCGCTATAGCGCCGAAGAGCACGATACCCGTGATTGCTACTGATTCCGAAGCAGACATCATCCGTAAAGCGGCGCATGTGGTACCTACTGCCAATCAGTATGCTGCATTGAAAAACGAATTCATCGCTTTTATACATTTCGGTCCTAATACATTTACCCGCATGGAGTGGGGGAACGGTAAGGAAGACCCTGCCATCTTTGCGCTGGAAAAACTGGATACAGACCAGTGGTGCGCGGCTATGAAAGCTGCCGGTATGAAGATGGTGATCATCACCGTGAAGCACCACGATGGCTTCGTACTCTGGCAAAGCCGGTATACCCGCCACGGCATTATGTCTACCGGCTTCAGGAATGGTAAGGGCGATATCCTGCGCGACCTCACCGCTTCCTGTAAAAAGTACGGCCTGAAGCTGGGCGTATACCTTTCTCCGGCCGATCTCTTCCAGATCGAGAACGCGGAAGGCCTGTACGGCAACCTGAGCCAATCCACGGAACGTACCATCCCCCGTGCGGTGCCGGGCCGTCCGTTCAAAGACAAACGCACTTTTAAGTTTAAAGTAGACGACTATAACGAATACTTCCTCAACCAGCTGTTTGAGCTGCTGACGGAATATGGTGAGGTACATGAAGTATGGTTCGACGGGGCGCATCCCAAAACCAAAGGCGGACAGCAGTACAACTACACTGCCTGGAAAAAGCTGATCCATACCCTTGCACCCAAAGCCGTGATTTTCGGGAGGGAAGATGTGCGCTGGTGCGGTAACGAATCCGGCGGTACCCGGCCACAGGAGTGGAACGTGATCCCTTACGAGTTCAATCCTACCACTGCCAGCCAGTTCCCGGATATGGAAAAGGAATCGCTGGCGTTGCGCCCGCAGCTGCCGGAAGCTAAATTCCTCCATTATCAGCAGGCAGAAACCAATACTTCCATTCGCGAAGGCTGGTTTTACCGCGACGATGAGCGCCAGCAGGTACGCAGTGCCGATGATGTGTTCGATATCTATGAACGCTCAGTGGGTGGTAACTCCACCTTCCTCCTCAACATCCCTCCCAACCGCGAAGGGCGCTTTTCTCCTACAGACTCTGCCGTGCTGATGGAAACGGGCCGCCGTATCCGCGATACTTACGGTAAGAACCTTTTCGCCGGAGCAAAAGGCCCCGCAGCATTAACGGATAATAAACCTGCTACCATATTATCCCTTAAAAAGGATACGGGATCATTTATCATACAGACGCCGCGTCCTGTAACCATCAACCGCATCGTGCTGCAGGAAGCAGTGCGTACCCATAGCGAAAGGGTAGAAGGACATGCCGTTGACGTATGGGAAAATGGGGAGTGGAAAGAAGTGACTGCCGCCCACAACATCGGGTACAAGAAAATCCTCCGCTTCCCGGCCGTAACGGGCAACCGTTTCCGCATCCGGGTAACAGGTTCCAGGATGGCGCCTGCTATCAGCCATGTGTCCGCACATTTTTTCAAGAGCCGTCCCCCGCAACTGGCGGTACTGCAGGCGGCCGATGGTAATATCACCATAGCACCGAAGAAAGAAACTTTCGGCTGGAAGCCCCACGGGCAGGATGCCGGTAAGAACCTCGGTAATACATTCGATATCTGGTACACCATCCGTCAGAAGAACGGAGCCGTATCCGCTCCCGCAAAATACACCGCTCCCTTCAGCGTACCTTCCGGTGAAATTCACGCAGTAGCCGTGCATGAAGGAGATACCGGTGCCATTGCCCGGAAGGTAATTGGCCTGCCGAAGCTCCCCTGGAAACTGGTGAACGTAAGCAGTGAAGATCCCAAACATGCCGGTACGCAGGCCTTTGATGGCAATGCACGCACCTGGTGGCAGAGTGCCGATGGCGGGGAACATGCAATTACCATCGACCTTGGTGCTGCGCAGCCGCTCGCAGGCTTTGCCTACACACCGCAAACTGCGCACCGCAATGGTATGCTGCAAAAGGGCCGCCTCGCTGTCAGCAACGATGGCGTTAACTGGACGCCTGCGGAAGAATTCACCTTCGGCAACCTGATCAATGATCCTGTAACCCGTTACCATTACCTGCAGAAAACCACGAATGCACGGTATGTACGGATCACACTGGTGGAAGCAGCAGGCGGCAGCAAATCGCTGGCCATTGCGGAACTCGACTTTTTCCTGTAATCATATATTGCCGGGCGCCCTTACAGGTGCCCGGCTTTTCTTTTTTGTAGATGTAATCTGGTCAATATGCGTCACCTGTTCCTGTTATTCGCCGCGGCTGTAGCACTGGCTGCCTGCAAATCCACAGTCTATACCCTTCAGAACAAATACTTCTATGTGCAGGCCGATAACCGCCCGGAAAACCGCTGGCGCATGGTATGGCACGACGAGTTCTCCTCCTCCGCCATCGATACTTCCAAATGGACGAGGATACCGGCCAATAACGCAGACTGGGGGAAGCATATGACGACAGACGATATCTGTTATGAACTGCGCGATGGTATGCTCTGCCTGAACGGTATCAATAATCCGGATACTATAAAAGATAAGCGCCCCTTCCTCACCGGGGGCATCTGGAGCAAAGGCAAGTTTGCCTTCCAGTACGGTAAAGTGGAGATACGCGCCAAACTGGAAAGCGCCCAAGGAGCATGGCCCGCCATGTGGATGCTGGCAGCGGAAGACAAATACGGCAAATACCCGCGCAACGGGGAGATCGATATCATGGAACACCTGAACCACGACAGTATCATTTACCAGACCATTCACTCTTACTATACCCTTGAACTGAAGCGGAAAGATAATCCCAGACACTACGGTTCTCCCAGATTCAACCCCGGAGAATTCAATGTATTCGGCATCAAATGGTACCCGGACAGTATCGTGTATATCCTGAATGGTAAAGAAACATTTACCTACCCGCGTGTAGCCGGAGCAGACCCATCACAATGGCCGTTCGACCAGCCATTTTACCTGCTGATAGATCAGCAGCTGGGCGGCAGCTGGGTAGGGAAGGTAAACCCGGCGCAGTTACCGGTACGTATGATCGTGGATTATGTGAGAGTGTATCAGTAAGCAACTAAGGAAGCTTCGCCACCAGTTTCTCAGGAGAATATTTCAGCACCAGCCAGATCAGTTTCCATTTAAAGCCCGGTACAATGGTGAAGCGTTTCCCGGCGTTCACGACTGCATTTGCGATGAAAGAAGGTTCCAGCATAAGGGATTCCGGGAGGTTGAGTCCGGCTGTCATTTTGCTGCGGATATAGCCCGCCACAATTACGTTTACCGTTACTTTCCTTGCAAAAAGATATTGACGCAGCCCTGCGAGGTATTGCGTGAAGGCGGCTTTGGTGCTGCCGTAAATGAAATTGCTCTTCCTTCCCCGTACACCGGACAGGGAGGATAAGCCTATGATCCTTTCCAGCTTTGTGTTTTCCGTATCAGTAACGATGATATTGAGGATGGATACTGCTCCGGCATAATGCACCTGCATCATACGGTGGCTGCCTTCGAAATCAACCATGGCATCATCGTTATGCTTCAGGTATCCGGCAGCGTATAGTACGATATGCGGCTTTTCCGGCAGGGAAGCATAGAAAGTGGGGTGACTGGCAAAATCCGCCGCATCGAAATACATAACGGTTACCTGTTCTGCCCGGGGTACTGATGCCTGTACGAAGCTTTGCAGCTCTGCCGTACTGCGGGAGGCCGCTATGATACGGCAGCCATTGGCGGCGTATTGTACGATGGCGGCTTTGGCAACGTCGGAGTTGGCGCCGAGGATAAGGACGGATGCAGGCATGCGAAAGGTGTTTGGTCAGCAAAGGTAACATCCCCGCGTTAATATTCTTACCAGCTACATTTTGGCATTGATGCTGTACCGCATTCTGTCGGCACCGGATAGTTGCGGTACTATTTTAAGCCCGTTCATAATCTCCAGTGTGGTCAGTTGCCAGAACACTACCTCATTGCCGTATACGGTTATGATCCTTGTTCCGTTGTTGAGCGGGGAAAGTGAGGTGACGGTGTTAGGGCGGGCGGGCAGGCGGTATTGCTTTTGCGTTTCCACATTGGTATACAGGATGGAATTATCCGGCCTGCCAAGGAACAGTTTGTTGTTGTAGAAACTAATGAAATTACTGCCTGAAATATCAGTTGGCAGTAGTTTTCCAAATGGCCGGGAATTAAACCGGGCATCGCATTCATCACAGGTAATAGGTACCAGTTGTACCGAACGGTTATCGAAGTTGAGGTTTTCCATGCTTTTACCCCGGTTGCCTTTGCCTTCGAACCTGGCGTAGTTCAGGATGAGCCATTTCCCGTCGCTCGAAAAGAGCGCCCCTTCGGCCAGTTTGGAACTGAAGGATTTTTCGTCTTCCCACTTTTGCTTCCTTTCAGGGTTCATCAATGTAAGTTTTGCGGATGTGCTGGTTAGGAAGTAGTTGGCGGTAGGGGAAAGGAAAGCCTGCTGGCCATACATGTCTTTAATGATGATTGTCTCCTTACCGTCTTTAGTGGTAATGGAAAGAACGCCTCCTCCTTCGGTTCCGGCAATCACCGTTTTACTGTCTTTGGAAAAGGCGGCATGTGTGATTTTATATTCGTGCCGGATCGGCTTATAGCGGCGGGCAAAACGTTCATTATTCCAGGTAAGGTCGTAGAGTTGCAGGATGCCGTCGTCTATAACGAGTGCCATGGATTCGTCAGGCGAAATGCAGGCATAGCTGATGGCATCGCCTATGATGCTGCCGAAAGAATTCTTGTTGGTGATACGGTTGGTTTTGCGCAGCACTACCTTGTTCGTGTGGGTCAGCATCACTACTTTTCCGTCTTTCTGGAACTCGGCAGCCACGAGGCCGCCGTCGATATGCACTGAATCGAAAGGCTCTTTACTGTTCACCCTGAATATCCAGAGCTTTTGCTCCCGTGAAGATGCTATGAGGTAATTTTCCCCATCGGGGGAGAAGGAGGCGAAATCTCCCTGCCGTATAATGATGGGGTAAAACAGCGGTTTCTTGTAGAGAGAATCGAGATAACGGCGGGCGGCAATATTGTTAGTGTCCTGCTTTACGGCCAGCTGGGCGAGGCGGTAAGATTTTTCCGGGTTATCCGGTTCTTCTATTTTAGCCAGCTGGATGAGGCGGTTGGCGCCTTCTGTGTTTTTTTCATCCACATCGGCGGTGAGTACTTTAGTGGCATTGGCCAGGGAGTCTTTGATGCGGATGGTGTTTTGCAGTTTTATATTGTTCAGATGGCTGGCGGCCAGGGCGCTGTTCAGAGAATCTTCCGCGAGGATCAGTTTTAAATTTACCACTTTCAGGCTTCGCAAGGCCCGGTTTGCCTGAGAAGTAGCCCGCTCTGCTGCCATTTTCTCGATTCTCATAGAATCCCGCGCCGTACTGGCAACTACAATCTGTTGACGGGCGATCTTCCCGGAGTCTCTTGCCTGATCACGCTGTTTGGTAACTTCTAACTGTTTTATCTCTAATGCAGCCTTTGCCGCATCCTTTTCTTTTGACGCAGCTTTCAGCTCTATGGAGGAGCTGTATAATAACCAGCCTGCATAAGCAAGGAGTAAGATGATACCGCCGCAAATGGCGAATATCGTTCTGTACTTCCGTGATTTTGCCTGTGCCAGCCGTTCCATCATCTCTATTTCCCGCTGATGCCTGGCTTTTTCTTTATTGGCCCGTTGCTTTTTGTACAGCATATGCCTTTCGACAAATTGCTGTTCCTGTTGATTCATCCACCCTGCTGCTACTTCTTTCAGCACTTCAGGCTGGGGTAACATGATATCCCATCTTTTATCATCAGCTTTCCGGGAGGTAACCAGCCGGAGCCGGCTCTGGAGATTCAGAATATCTTTCCCGGAATCGTTGATCCAGTCCCAAATGCGCGACCATGTTTTTACCAGTACATCGTGCGCAGGCTCGTAGTATTTCTGGCCTCCCTTACTGTGGCCTGATACGATCAGATTGTTTTCTTCCAGAATCTTTAAAACCTTTGCCACCCGTTCATTTCGCTCAGGACTGTCGTACACGAATTCCTGTTCAAGTACCCGCTGCCCTGCCAGCTCACCGGCGGAAGAATATACCATGCGCAGGGTGATGTTCCTGACTGCATCCTGGTAAGCAACGTAGTCTTTGGGGAATTGTTTTTTAAAACCTGTGTAAATCTCTTCGGCTACAGATTGCAGGGCACCGATTACCCCGCCCATATTATCATAGTCACTTTGTAACAGCAGGTAATCGTTGGCGCCCCGCTTTTCATATTTATCATACAGCTGCCGGAGGCAGAAAGACATCAGGGGCAGCAGTCCGGTGGTTTGTGAACTATAAACATCATCCGCGATTTGCTCGGTTAGTGACGGAGGGGAGAAGAGTAGTCCGGCCTCGTAGGCGGGTTCTTCTATTACCTGGCAGATTTCCTCACGGGTAAAAGGTGGAACAATGAACTTGCCGGTTTTCCAATACGTTCTCAAAGGTTCCATCACACTAAACTGCGGTTCAAAATCAGCACGTATTGTGACAATAACACGTATGACAGGCCTGGTATCGCCAGGGGCTTTGGGCCTCACCAGTTCATGTATCCGTTTGAAAACATTCTGGCACAGCTTGTCATCCGAAATCCTCGTCCGCAGCTCTTCATACTGGTCGATAAGCAGGATGTTGATGATGTCGGGTTCCGGGTTGGCTTCCCTTACAGCGGCATTGATTTCTTTCAGGGGGTTATCTTCACCGGCCCGCAGGATGCGGAGTATGTTATATACTTTTTTATCCAGCGCCGGGAAAATGCCGGCTTTGATGAGCGATGATTTGCCGACGCCGGAATTGCCCACCACCACTACAAAAGGATGTTTGGTCACCTTTTCCATTAATTGTTGAATTACTTCGGTGCGGCCGTAGAACAGGTCTTCATCGTCAGAAGTATAGGATACCAGTCCTTTATATGGGTTTCCCAAAATGGTAGGTTCTTCCAGCCGGTTGCGCAGGCTGGAGAACCGCACACTTTCAATCACGGGTACAAGGCATTCATGTGCCAGCTCGAATATGTCTTTACTCACTTCTCTGATCACACCGGTTGTACGGAAATGCTCCCTTAACCCGTTTATATTGTCTGCCGGAATAGAATCGAAGTCGCTTTGTGTGACATGTTTTTTAATGCCCTGAGTATCTGACAGGAAGAGCTTCAGTACTTTCCAGGAATCTTCTTTGCTGACATGCTGCTGCTGTTCAATGCGGTTGTCGAGGAAAAAGCGGAGTACATTACCTTTTCCGGCCAGCCACTTGATAGCTTCCGGGGTAATAACCCCATTCTTACCCGGGGTTGCATTAACATATTGCCAGAGTTCGGATTGGAAAGCCTGGAGGTAAGGGAGCTGGATGGTAGTATTGTCCGGGGCAATGGTATCAAGAATGTTTCCGGAAATGGCCTTTTCAGTGTCTGATATTTCTTTATCGGCCGGCTCGCGGACGGGTTCGGGCGCTGCATCGTCCAACGCCACGGGTATACGGAAGGCACGGAAAGAGTCTATGATGATCTTTAGTGCGTTTTCGCGCGATATGGGCAGTACTTCCAGCCGCTTCCGGAAAATGCCTGGCTGCTCCAGTTCCAGCTCATTTACCTTGGCCAGGAACTCGCTGCGGATAACGAATATCATTTTACAGGGGAAGTCCAGCTGCTGCAAATCTTCCAGTGTCTGATAAAATAAACAGCGCTCCGGTTTGCTGCCCATCAGAAACAGTTCCTCGAACTGGTCGAATATAAGAATGACCGGGCGGAAGCTGCTGAGGTATACGTTTTTGAGTACGGCAACTGTTGATAAGTCTGTTGATTCCTTAACATAACAGGGTGCAAGGTGTACTTTCAGCTGCGCGGGAAAGGCTTTATTGATATCGTCCAGCCGGCGGATTACAATACTGGTCCAGCTGAAGTTGGTGGTTTGATTGATAAGGCCGCATTGTACCAGACTGGTTTTTCCGGTTCCGGATTCTCCGAATATCAAAACAGTATCAGACTCCATCGTCAGTTGATATAATATAGCCGTTTCCTTTTCCCGGCCGAAGTACAACAGCGCATCCTTTTCAGAAAATGAATTGAACAGATGAAACGGATTCGTAGCTGTTGGGGATGATGCGGTTTGGGTTGGCATAGGTTTAGTTTAAGATCAGGTGTTTGAGTGCAGACAGCAGTTTTTCGAAGTACTTCAATTCCTTTGTGATGGCCGTCATCCTGAAATTGATGATGTCTATATGCGTTTGGCTTTTATCCGTAAAGTCATTTTTAACGAAAGTGTTTTTTGTGCGTACGATCCGGGTATTATCCGGATTGTTGGATCTGCGGAACACATAATCATCTCCATCTTTGTGGCTGAAGAAGAGGATGTTGGGGATCGTTTCACTCATTATCCCGTTTTCATCAATCACGAAAGGGGAAAGGCTGAGGTACGTAGTGATCCCCATTGCTGCCGTTTTTCTTGAGAAAATGACAGAATGCGTGTCTGTATATATACCATTGTTTTTGGGCGTGTATTTGTTGATGGAGGAATGGACGAGGTTGGTCCGGTATATTTCGAACTCCACTGCCTCCAGCCTGGTTTTCCGGATGGATATTTCCCTTATGGACATGAGGTTGTATTTGGCGAGGAATCCTGCTTTTTCAAATATCCTGCTCAGTGTGCTTTCCATTTTTTTGCACTCGTCTTTGATGTTCTTCTGTTGAATCTGTCCGTTCTTTAAAGATTCACGCAAACCCAGTATGTATTGATGCGTTAACTTGAAATCCGTTTCATTGACGAATACTTCCTGTAATGAGCTATATTCTTCAATGAAAGGGGCAATCCCTTTTTCTCTGTTCTGGGCGAATATTTCACGGATGGTGATCAGTAATAGCGGGCTATTCTTCAGCATATTGTCCGCATCGTTGGAGTGGATGAAGTCGTACAGCAGATCCAGTTGTTTGCGTTTAACATGAAGGCGTATTTCCGTGATGCTTAATTCTTCTTTTGGTTCCGCTATTGTCAGGCTTTTGAGTAATTCATCCAACAGGCAATTCAGCATGGAAAAGCTCAATAGTTGCAGGGAAGCTGCATAGGTGGAGATTTGTGTGCGCAGCAGTTTGTCATATTCCTGGTTTTCATCCGCATCCTTTCCTGCGCTCCAGAGCAGGCTGAGGTGATAGCCTATGGGGTATGGCATCAGCTTTAAAATGGCTTCCTTAAGGTCAACGAAGTAGGTGAGTTCATTAGGGTCATTCAGGAATTTGTCCAGTGTTCTTCTGAAATCAATAATGTTTTCATCGAGCGGATCATTGCTTTGCAGGATGGAGTTGCTGATTGTGGTTACCAGTTCATAAGAGGGGTTGTAATCTATGAAAGTGTTGTTGGTTAAAGGGCCGCTGAATTTTTCCCGCATATTTTCCTGCAGCTTTTCCTTGTTGCCGAACAGGTAATACGCTGACCCGGAATCGTCGTTTGACTTTGTAATTTTGACACCGCGTTTATTGGCAGAAGTGTATCCGTTGCCGGCACCAAAGGTTGTTATGACATTTGACAGTGCTTTATCAAAAGCATATTGAATCGTGAAGTTACAGGCCCATATGGTGTAGAACTGCTCCGCGAAGTACATCGCCACATCGTCCCGGATTTTACCCTGTGTTACGATCACGGCAATATCTTTCTGCCGGAGGATGAGCTTGGCCTGTTTAAAGGAATCGCAGCCATTGATGAAAACCAGTTGCAGGTAAGGCAGGGCAGCCAGTTGCTGGCAGAATCCTTCCATATCTCCCTCCGCATCGCAGAACTCGATGTTCTTTCCATCTGCATGCCCGCCATAGTGAAAAACCGTGGCCCGGGATAATACCTCATGGTCATTAAATTTATGGCTGATGATCTGGAAAGTAGCCTGACTGTTATCCCGGAAATCGATAGCGGAAGAGGGAGGGAATATTTTGGAGAGATTATCCCGTTCCTTCACCAGGTTAAGATCGTTCGCAATAGGGAAAACTGCCATTAAAATGGGCTTCATACGCAATGCATTTTAGAATAAGGTGGATGCCTGAGCAGAGGGGGCGGATGGGGCGATTGGGGCACACCAGAAAATACTATCGCGTTACCGCTGCATCAGGTTTTTCTGGCCGTATGGTTTTGGGGCCTGTTTGTTGTCACTGTAAAATGATGGCTGCCAGGCTGGTCGATGTAATTGTTGTCCTTGCTGAAACGTCTTGATACATAGGTATTTGTATTCTCTGGCAACTACTATAAAGTAAGGATTTTTTTATGAATCGGCAAATAGTATTTATACGGATAGTTTATGCCATATATGTGCAAAATAGTATCGGTATTAAGTCCGGGCAGGTGTCTAAGGTAGGGCGATTAAGCCCTTTTGACTCCCATAAGGCTGCCTTCAGACTGCCTTTGTACTGCCTTTAGAAGTCGATTACACTAAGGGTTGACTGCCTCTACACTGCCTTCCACTGCCTTTAGGGTGCTTTTAGCGGTGGCCAATGGTGGAAATGCTGGTGGAAAATTCACTTCATTGCAAACGGGAACTTAAGCAACAGTTTTCCCTTCACAGCGAAGCCTTTCGTAATAGCAGCGAAAATACATCGCTACGTTTGCACCCGTAAATGCATCAATAATGCGACTATAGGGTACGCAGCAGCGCAATAAGCCTGCAGTCATAATTTTTAATGCTTATTTTAACGACGAAATACAACCGAAATGAAGAAGTATATATTGGCCTTCGCCGGAGTAACCTTATTGCTCGCACAGGGTGCCTTCGCACAAAAGGCCCCCCGCCCTAATATTATATTTTTCCTTGTTGATGATATGGGCTGGCAGGATACTTCTGAGCCTTTCTGGGATTCGATTACCCCTGCCAACCGGAAGTACCGCACGCCCAATATGCAGCGCCTTGCGCGCACAGGCATGAAGTTTACCAATGCTTACGCCACACCGGTTTGCACTCCCACCCGCGTAAGCTTCCTTTCAGGCATGAATGCTTCCCGCCACCGTGTCACGAACTGGACGAACTTTTTCAATAAAAGTACCGATGCCAAAGACTCCCTGCTACAACCACCTTCCTGGAACGTGAACGGTATTTCTCCCGACGGAAAGCAGGAGCGGAGCGCTTATGCCACCCCGCTGCCGCAGGTACTGAAAGACAATGGCTATTATACCATCCAGTGCGGTAAAGCCCATTTCGGAACATATCCCAGCATAGGGAAAGATCCGCTGAACCTGGGGTTTGTGAAGAACATCGCAGGCAGTGCGGCGGGGCATCCCGCATCCTACTTCGGGGAAAAGAACTTCGGGTACAATCCTGAGAAGTACATCGTACAGGCCGATATGCCCGGTATGCAGAAGTATTACGGTCAAAAGATCTTCCTCTCTGAAGCCCTCACGCAGGAAGCCATGCTGGCCATGGATACGGCCCGGCAGCTGCAGCAGCCTTTCTTCCTGTATATGTCGCACTACGCGGTACACCTCCCGTTCCAGGAAGATGAGCGCTTTATGCAGTACTATCTCGATCAAGGGCTTACGCGGCCCGAAGCTGCCTATGCCGCCCTGCTGGAAGGTATGGATCATAGTTTAGGCCAGCTGCTCGATTACCTCGATAAAAACGGACTGGCAGAGAGTACGATCGTAATGTTCATGTCAGACAACGGCGGCTATTCCCATCCCCCGCGGGAAGGGGGGCATAATACCCAGAACCGGCCTCTGAAAGGCGGGAAGGGTTCCATGTACGAAGGCGGCATCCGCGAGCCAATGATGGTGCGCTGGAACGGTGTAACAGCTCCGGGAAGCGTAAATGCACAGTACATGATCATGGAAGATTTCTTCCCCACAATCCTCGAAATGGCGGGTATCAAGAAATACAAAACCATGCAAACGGTAGACGGGCAAAGCTTCGTGAAGTACCTCCGTGATACTACCCTCCGCAATAACACGCGCCCGCTCGTCTGGAATTACCCGAACAACTGGGCGGGCGGTAACCTTGGGGTAGATAATTCTTTTATGACCGCCATCCGCCAGGGTAACTGGAAACTGATCTATTTCGAGAAATCCGGCAGGCTGGAGCTGTACAATATTGCAGAAGATATTAAAGAGGAGCACGAACTCTCCGCCAGGTATCCTGAAAAGACAAAGGAAATGGCGAAACTGCTCACGGCTCAGCTGAAAAAGAATAAAGCACAATTGCCTTCATATATTCAAACCGGTAAACAGGTGCCATATCCTGATGAATTATCGTCATCCCGGTAAATGATATTCCTGCGTCATGCACACGGGAACCAAATGTAACAGGCCGCCTCATGCAGATGAGGCGGCCTGTCTTTTTTAAATGAGTATCCCCCAAACCAAAAATACCCTTCCTGCAGCCCGTTTTAGTTTAGTTATGCTAAAATAATTAATGTCTTTGCTAATATGGTTAACCCGGAGGGATAACGCTTTGAATATCTTCACACCGGATATAGTATCTATCGTACACGTTAGCGAAAAGTGAAGACAGGCGCATTCAATATCAGTAAAGAATGCTATCAGCCAAAAACAAGCACAGTGAATTAAGACATGATTTTACAGTTTCAAAGCCTATGATAAGTAGGGGATAGCTGCCCTTTAAGGCAGCCAATTGCTTAAACGTTCAAAGATAATGTGGCCCCGCAGCCAGCCGGCTTCAGAACCCCTGATGCTGAATGGCACTGCTATGCCGCAGATAAACCACTACGTAATGAAAAAAATGTTTATTCGCTATCCGGCGTTGATTACGCCTGCAGCAAGGCGATGGTGTGCCTGTATGCTATTGCTGCTCTTCTCCGTAAATGCCTTTTCTCAACAAGTAAAAACCGTTCAGGGAAATGTGACCGACGAAAAAGGGAATACTATCCCCGGTGTAACGGTCATGATCAAAGGTACCCGTACCGGTACCGGGGCCGATGATAAAGGCCATTACATCATCCAGGTGCCGGCCGGGAAAGATACCCTGTCTTTCACCTTTATTGGTTACAACGCCAAAGATGTAGTGATTGGTAACCGTACCCTGATCAACGTGCAGCTGGAGCCTGCTTCCTCTACCCTAAGTGATGTGGTAGTGGTAGGTTTCGGTACACAGAAGAAAACCAGCGTGGTAAGCTCCATCACCAGCATCAATCCCAAAGAACTGAAAGGCCCAACCAGTAACCTTACCAGTATGCTGGCAGGAAGACTGTCAGGTATTATCTCCTTCCAGCGCTCTGGTGAGCCGGGTGCAGATAACGCCCAGTTCTTCATCCGCGGTGTAGGAACTTTTGGTACCGGTAAAGTGGACCCGCTCATTATGATCGATGGTATCGAGAGTGATAACACGGCGCTTGCCCGCCTGCAGTCTGACGACATTGCCGGCTTCTCCATCCTGAAAGATGCTACTGCTTCATCCATCTACGGCGCAAGAGGTGCTAACGGTGTGGTGCTTGTAACCACCAAGCAGGGCCAGGCAGGTAAAACGAAGTTCAACGTAAGGGCGGAAAACTCTACGTCTTCCAACACGCAGAACTTCAAAATGGCGGACAACATTACGTATATGCGCCTTGCCAACGAGGCTTCTCTTACCCGTAATCCCCTCGGCGCAGCGCCCTATACCCAGAACAAGATCGACCATACCGCGGCAGGAGACGATCCGCTGCTGTACCCGAACAACGACTGGGTGGGCCAGCTCCTGAAGGATTATACCAATAACCAGCGCTTCAATATGAACGTTAGCGGTGGTGGCGATAAGCTGCAGTACTACCTCGCTATGACGTACAACATCGACAATGGCGTACTGAAAGCGGCTCCGCTGAACGATTTTAACAGTAACATCAAACTGAAGAATTACTCCGTATTGTCGAACGTAACCATGAACCTCACGAAAACTACCAAAGCGCTCGTGAGCCTGAAAGGCCAGTTCGATGATTATAACGGACCTGTAGGTGGCGGTGCAAAGATTGTATCCAGTGTGCTCACTGCAAATCCGGTAGCTTTCCCAGCATTGTACCCACAGTCCTATCTTCCCTATGCCCAGCACCCGTTGTTTGGCAACTCGCTCATGCCCGGAAGTACACGTGATCTGTACGTGAACCCTTATGCCGAAGCAGTACGCGGTTACCAGCAAAGCAATACCAGCACCCTAACTGCACAGCTGCAGCTCACGGAAGATTTCGGGTGGCTGTTACCAGGGCTTAATGCACGGGCAATGGGGTATACTACACGCTACTCCTATTTTGATGTAGCGCGTATGTACAACCCGTTCTATTATCAGGTGTATACGGAAGACGGTAAAACACCGGCCGGCATCTTCCATCTGAATAACAACATCCCCGGTGTGGGACAAATCGGGAACGAAGCGCCTACCGAATACCTCGACTACCGGCCGGGTACCCGTAAGCAGAACAGCGTTTCCTATGCAGAAGCGCAAGCCTCTTATGGCAATACGTTTGGCAAGCATAACGTAACCGGTATGCTGATCGGCCGCCTCTTCGCATTCCTCGATGGCAATGCCGGCAGCCTCCAGCTCTCGCTGCCCAAGCGTAACCTTGGCGTGAGCGGCCGCTTTACCTATGGATATGATAACCGTTACCTCGCAGAGTTTAACTTCGGCTATAACGGTTCAGAACGTTTCGCAGCAAGCAAACGCTTTGGCTTCTTCCCCTCTGCCGGACTCGGCTGGGTGTTAAGCAACGAGAAATTCTTTGAACCGCTGCAGGACGTGGTGACCAACCTGAAATTCAGGGCTACCTATGGACTCGTGGGTAATGATCAGATAGGACGGGATGAAGACCGCTTCTTCTTCCTGTCACAGGTGAACCTGAACGATGCTTCCCGTGGTGCCATTTTTGGAGAACGCTTCGGATACGGCCGCCCCGGTGTTTCCACCTCCCGCTATGCTAACAACAACGTAACCTGGGAACTGTCGAAACAGCTGAACTATGGTATGGATCTCACGTTGTTCAATGCACTGACGGTTACTTTGGACGGATACCTCAATAAACGCAGCAACATCCTCATGACCCGGGCGGATATCCCGTCTACCGTTGGCTTGCAGGTAACACCGGCAGCCAATACCGGCGAAGCCGAGAGTAAGGGTATAGACCTTTCGCTTGATTACAAGAAGAATTACAGCGAGCATTTCTGGATCACGGCAAGAGGTACTTTCACCTATGCTACCAGTAAACTGCTGGTAAATGAAGAGCCGGAATTTGATGCCGATAAGCAATACCTATCCCGCGTGGGCTGGTCGCTCAGGCAGGGTTACGGACTCATTGCCGAGCGCCTCTTCTATGACCAGAAGGATGTAGACAACTCACCCCGACAGTTTGGTGATTACATGGCTGGAGATATCAAGTATCGTGATGTGAGTGGCGACGGACAAATTACCACAGATGATTTTGTGCCCATTGGTTTGCCTACCACGCCGGAGATACTGTTTGGTTTTGGCTTCACGGTAGGTTATAAGAACTTTGATCTGAGCGCATTCTTCCAGGGTTCTGCACGTAGCAGCTTTTATGTAAACCCGCTGGCAGTTGCACCTTTTATCAATGGACCCGTGAATCCGCTGAATACAAATGAAAGATTGCGGTCGGGCTACCAGAGCGGACTGCTGAAAGTGATAGCAGACGATCACTGGTCGGAAGATAATCAGAATGCTTACGCCTTCTGGCCGCGCCTCAGCAATACCTACGTGGATAATAACCTGCAAAGCTCTACCTGGTGGATGCATGACGGCTCGTTCCTGCGCCTCAAAACTGCAGAGCTGGGATACAACTTCCAGCGTAACATCCTGCGCCGTGTAGGCCTTGCCAGCGGCCGTATTTACCTCAATGGCATGAACCTGTTCCAGTGGAGCAAGTTCAAATTGTGGGACCCTGAGATGGGTGGCAATGGCCTGGGATATCCCGTTCAGCGTGTGATCAATGCCGGTGTACTGATTGGTTTCTGATGATATTAAAACTTACTAATGATGAATTCGACATATAAAAAACTCGTCCGTAACATGACCCTGCTGGCAGGCATGGCAGTAGCGGGACAGGGCTGCAAACAGGGCTTCCTGGATGTGACGCCTGATAACATTGCTACTGTGGAGCTGGCGTTCAATTCGCAGAACGAAGCGGAGAAGTATTTGTTTACCTGCTATTCTTACCTGCCTGAGGAAGGCGAGGTACAATCTAATCCTGCATTCATGGGGGCGGATGAACTGTGGATGGAATTCCCGACCGTACGTATCAGCAGTTTCGCCTGGAACATCGGCCGCGGCAACCAGAATAAGGCGGCCCCTTATGTGGATGTTTGGGGTGGCGGCGGATCGCTGTACCGCGCCATACGGGATTGTAACGTGTTCCTCGAGAACATACAGAACCTTTCCCGCGTGCCCGACCTGGGGATCGATCTCCGCACCCGCTGGATCGGGGAAGCGCAGTTCCTGAAAGCTTACTACCATTACCTGTTACTGCGGCAATATGGCCCTATCGTGATCGTGGATAAGAACCTGCCCATTGATGCCCCCATTTCAGAAATGCGCGTGGCACGCCGGCCGGTAGATGAAGCGGTGACCTATATCTCCAACCTGATCGATACTGCGGTGACCCGCCTGCCGGAGCGTATTACGAACAACGCTACCGAAATGGGCCGTCTCAATAAGCCCATCGCATTGGCAGTAAAAGCAAAATTACTGGTGATGGCGGCCAGCCCGCTCTTCAACGGTAACCCGGATTATAATCAATTCAAAAACAGGGATGGACTGGCCTTGTTCAACCCCACTTTCGATGCCACAAAATGGAAACGGGCGGCCGATGCCTGTAAAGTGGCCATCACGGCTGCAGAGGGAATCGGAACCAAGCTGTACAAGTGGCCGGCTTCCGCTGAGTTCGATATCACAGATACCACCCGTATACAAATGGGACTGAGAGGTGCCATATCCGAGCCGTTAAACGGGGAGGTGATCTGGCCGCTGACCAATTCCACCACGTTTAATCTGCAGGCGTTCTCCATGGCGCATACCGATCCGGCACAGTCTACCAACACCGGCTCTATCGCGGTAATGGCGCCTACACTGAAAATGGTGGGGATGTTCTATTCGAAGAACGGTGTGCCCCTGAGTGAAGACAAAACACTGAGCTTTACCAACCCCGGTGAACTGCGTACCGCAGTTACTGCTGAGAAGTACAATCTTATAGAAGGTTACCGTACTGCCCGCATCAACTTCGACCGGGAGCCGCGTTTCTACAGCTCACTGGGCTTCGACGGTGGCGTATGGTACATGTCTAACAGTCCCAGCAATTCCGATAACAATACCTGGACGGTACAAACCAAAAAGGGGCAATACGGCAGCGGTCTGCAGATCCCTGTTACGGGCTATTATCCCAAGAAGCTGGTGAACCGTAAGTTCATCTGGCAGGCCAGTAATGCCATATTCGTGGAGAACTATGCATGGCCTTCCATCCGCCTCGCTGACCTGTACCTGCTGTATGCAGAAGCACTGAACGAGGAACAGGGTCCGGTAGCAGAAGTGCATACTTATATCGATAAGGTACGGGAACGGGCAGGACTCAAATCTGTAACAGAATCCTGGACCAGCTTCTCCGCCAATCCTGCCAAGCCATCCACCAAAGAAGGCATGCGCAGCATCATCCGTCAGGAACGTACCATTGAGCTGGCCTTTGAAGGGCACCGGTTCTGGGACATCCGCCGGTGGAAGGAAGCCGGTGAGCAGCTGAACGGCAACATACAGGGCTGGGATACCAACCAATCCGATATCAACCTCTACTATAAAACCGTGACATTCTTCTCGCAGCGGTTCGTTGTGCCGCGCGATTATTTCTGGCCCATTTCGGAAGCCGATATGCGCGTAAATCAGCAGCTGGTACAAAACCCGGGCTGGTAATTCCTCACAACAAAACTCATGAACATGACACTCAGAAAAATTGCAATGATAATGCTATGCTGTGCGGCCGCCGCCGGGTGTAAGGAAGAGATCCTGCACGAGCCTGTCGAAAAGGGACAGGGCGCCCCGGGTGAGGTGAGCAACGTACAGGTGGTAAATGCCAACGGCAAGGTGGAAGTAAGTTACACCCTCCCCAAATACCAGGGCCTCGCCTATGTAAAAGCCGTTTACGAAGTAGGGCCGGGCATCCGCAGGGAAGTAAAGGCTTCCTACTATACCAACCGCATGGTACTCGACGGTTTTGGCGATACGCTGGAACATAAAGTGGAACTCTACGCATATAACAAAGGAGAAGAAGCCTCCAGGCCCGTAACCGTTACCGTAAAGCCGCTGGTAGCACCCATCGTGCTCACTTACCGTAACATGCGCGTGGTAGCCACCTTTGGCGGTATCAACATTCAGGCTACGAACAACTTCCGCTTCCCGCTGGTGATCATGCCCATGATGGATACCACCGGTGGAGGTGCTTATTCTCCGCTGGATAATATCTACACGGAAGATTCGCTCATCAACAAGAACATACGTGGACTGGACACGGTGCCCACTAAATTCGCCTTCACGATCCGCGACCGTTTCCTCAATTACACCGATACCCTGTATGCAACCCTGAAACCCATCTTCGAACAGATGCTGGACAGGATCAGTTTCACTTCCGTAAAGCTCCCAACCGATGCGGTGTTCGTATACAGCACCAACCAGGAAATGATGTGGGACGGCCGCGCTGCCAGCGGATGGCCTTCTGCCTTCACGGATGAATCTGCCGGCGGGCCGGTTTCTTTCACCATGAACCTCGGTAAACAGACCATCCTGAGCCGTATCAAGTTTTTCCCTTATCAGGAGATCGGTGCGCAGTATTACATCAGGGGTAATGTGCGCTTCTTCGAGATCTACGGCTCCAATGCGCCGGCATCCGATGGCAGCTGGGGCAGCTGGACCAAACTGATAAACGGAGAAGTGATCAAACCTTCGGGCCAGCCTTATGGCACCGAAACCTCTTCTGACCAGCAGTACGCAGTGGCAGGCTGGGAATTCGATTTCCCTCCGGGACTGCCTCCCTATAAGTACCTCCGCTTTAAAATGCTGAAAACATGGCAGGGGCATTATGGGTTTTCCATTTCCCAGATCAAGCTGTGGGGCGCATCTCTGTAAACTCAAATCTAACTGTACATGAAAAGTAATTGCCTGAAATATATCCTGATAGGGGCGGCCGCACTGGCGGGCTGCACCAAATCAGACGACTATAAGAAGTTCCAGACCAAGGGGGAACTGATTTACCCCGGTATCGTGGATTCCGTGAAAGTATTTGCGGGGAAGAACAGGGTAATGGTAAGAGGGCTGATCACTTCCGATCCGAACATTACCCGCTGCCGCATTTTCTGGAACAACCGGCAGGATTCAATCGAGATACCCATATCCCGGACGGGAGGGGTAGATACGGTGAAGGCCATCATCAATGACCTGACGGAAGGTGCGGTGAGCCTGGAGCTGCGTACCTACGACGGAGGTAACAACCGCTCTATCCCCATTTTTGTGGTGGGTAACAACTACGGTACGCAATATGAACAGGGGGTGAATAACCGGAGTGTAATATCATCAGCGGTATCTGCGGGAGGGCTTACCCTTAACTGGCTGGCTGCGGCAGTGACCAGTCCGTTCACCAATGTGTCGTATCAGACAAATGCGGGCACTACCATCAGTAAGAAAGTAATGTCGGCAGAGCAAACCAGTGTATTGCCCGATTACAAATATGGAACAGCGGTATTGGTCCGCTCGGCCTACCTCCCGGAAGCCACGGCTTTCGATACTTTTTATGTGGCTAAGCCGGATACGGTAAGGAAGTTCAATGCACTGGCAGGCGTGTTTGTCAGCGGCGGGTTACGCACCAATTATAGCGGTGCGGTTGTGAATAATGTAGTGTCTGGTACAACCACACTATCCGGTGATAAAACTGCTGTGGAACTGAACGCCCGGCAAATTGAGATCGATTATGCGAACCTGGGAGGCAGCGGCTGGAAGTATGTTTTCAATTATGAGAACGGTGTGCTGACGGTAGCGCCCAATGCCACCATAACAGGAGGCATTCTTGCCGGGTCGTTTAAAATACTGCAGCTGCAATTCGATAGCGCAACCGGAAAGATCACTGTCAAAACGGAGTATACCAATACTGCCGGCGATGCGCGGGTGGTAGACGAAACCCTCCAGCTTAAATAGTTATGCTATCCCTGAAAGTGTAATGATGAATCGGGCTGCCTCAGATACGGGGCGGCCCATTTTTTTTGCCGGGCATTCTTTTAAAAATAGCTTCATAGGAATGAAACTACCCTTCTTCCTGTAACAGCGCAGAGCGGCCGCCGTCGATGAGGTAAGTGGTGCCGGAAGCGAATGCGGCATGTTCACTGCTCATAAATACACACCATGCACCGATCTCTGCAGGGGTGCCGAGTTGCTTTACGGGGTGCATGGCAATGGTGCGGTTTCTTTCCGCTTCAGGATCGGGGAAGGAATTGAACCATTGCTGGTTGCCCGGGGTGTCTATAAAGCCGGGCGCCAGGCCAATGGTCCGGATGGCGGGGCTCCATTCAATGGCAAGACTGCGTACGAGACCCGTAAGCGCCGTTTTGGCAATATTGTAAGGGAAGCATCCGGGAATGGTGGCGAAGGCGTGGTTGGAGCTGATAATGATGATTACGCTGCTTCCGGCAGCTTCAAGGAAGGTCTTGCATTGCAAGGCAAGGTTCCAGTGGGCGGTGAGGTTCAGTTGAAGGTTCCCCTCCCATTCGGCAGGGGTACAGTCAGCAGCGCCTTTGAACACATTGGCTCCCGCACAGGAAACGAGGATGTCTATCTTCCCGTGCCGGGCACCTGCCTGCTGAATGAAGGCGGTGGTGGCAGCATCGTCCGTGATATCTGTGACGGTGATCCCTGCTCCGGGTGTAATGTCGCACCCTTCCACAATAGCGCCCGCCTGCCGTAAGGCTGCTGCAATACCTGCCCCGATGCCCGATGCGGCACCGGTAACCACGGCCACTTTCCCTGTAAGATCTATCGTAAACGCCATACGCTACTTGTTTGCTTTGGGTGATAATAATGCCATCAGCGCCCCGAATGCGATAAACAACACGCCGCATCCGGTATTGATGCCGCTGCCTTCCGTATGTGTCACGCCATAAAGGAGCAATGCCAGACCGGTGAGCAGGAAAAAGAGGCCGATGATAAACCGAAGATCGAGAAATCTGTCCATATGCGTTAAAAGAAGATAATGTTGAAGACTAAAGTTACTGCCAGTACGATCAGGCCCAGCCACAGCGGGTTTTTATACCAGCGGCGCTCAGGGTCTTTGGTGCGCTCGGTTAAGCTGTATACCAGCCCTGCCAATTCCGCATCCGGCCGGGGCTTCGTAATCAGGCTCACGAGCGCGGTAACAATAAAGCAGGCGAGGAAGGCGATCCATGCAATGGTGAAGGCCTGGCTTGTACCGGAATAGAAAGTGGTGTAATGCGTTATCCATCCGCCTTTCCCTTCCGCAACGGATATACCATGTACGAAAGCGGCAGTAAGGGTACCCGCCACCAGCCCCCAGAAAGCTCCGTGCCCTGTTGTTCTTTTCCAGAACATACCGAGGAAGAAGGTGGCGAAGAGAGGTGCGTTTACAAAACTGAACACCAGCTGCAACAGGTCCATGATGCTGTTATAGCCCCGTGCCACATAGGCCGTGGCTACCGATACGAGAATACCCGCCACGGTGGTGAGACGGCCAACCAGCAGGTAATGCTTTTCGGTAGCGTTGGGGCGGATGTGGGTCTGGTATATGTCAAAAGTCCATACAGTGTTGAAGGCCGTTACATTCCCCGCCATTCCGCTCATGAACGATGCAATGAGTGCGGTGATGCCCACACCGAGGATGCCATTGGGATATAATTGTTGCAGCAGCACCGGTAGCGTCATGTTGTAATCAGTTTCTCCTGCAGCATTCACCGGCAGTTCAAACCCGGTAAACTGTTGCTGCAGCGCCAGCAGAACAATGCCGGGGAGGATCACGATCACCGGCATAAAGATTTTGGGAATGGCAGCGATCACGGGTGTACGCCGTGCATCATTGAGGTTTTTGCTGATCATGGCACGCTGCACCACGAGGAAGTCTGTACACCAGTAGCCGAATGCCAGTACAAATCCAAGTCCGAACACCATGCTTACGGCATCTACACCCATAGGGTTGTCAGCAGGAGAGGAAAGACCTTTCCAGACATGCAGCTTGGCATCATCCACATGCTGTACGATGCCCTGCCAGCCGCCTGCTTTCCGTAAGGCGATGTATACCAGCGGGGCAATACCGAGTACGATCAGGAAGAACTGCAACACTTCGTTATATACGGCGCTGGTGAGGCCGCCCATAAAAATGTACAGCAGAACGATGCCTGCGGCGAGCCAGATGCTGAGATCGAAGTCCCAGCCCAGCATCACCTGCATGAGCATGGCGAGGGCGTAGAGGGAAACGCCGGAGGAAAAGACCGTCATAGCTGCGAAGGTCAGCGCATTGAGGCTCCTCGTTTTCTCATCGAAGCGGAGCCGCAGATATTCAGGCACGCTGCGGGCTTTGCTGCCGTAGTAGAAAGGCATCATAAACACGCCAAGGAAGATCATGGCGAGTACGGCACCCAGCCAGTAGAAGTGCACGGTATACATGCCGTATTTGGCGCCGTTGGCAGCCATACCCAATACTTCCTGGGCACCGAGGTTGGCGGAGATGAAAGCGAGACTGGTAATCCACAACGGAATGCTGCGGTTGCTCATCAGGAAATCGTTCCCTGTTTTGACCTTTTTCTTCAGCATCAGCCCGATGCCGATCACGAAGAGGAAGTACAGGGCAATAATGGCATAATCAATGGAATTCAGCTGCATAGGTTGTCGGAAAATTTAGAAGGCCGCCCCGTTATGGAGCGGCCTTTCGGTCCATTATTTAAACATAGAAGCCCGGCCTCGGCTGCAATATACCGGGATGCTTTTCCATTTCACTTTCTACCAGATCTACCCCCAAACCCGGACGGTTACTAAGGCGGAGGTGGCCGTTCTGCACCATGCCCGCGATGGGATGGTCGATCACGGTATCGCGCCAGGGCACATCGGTAAACATGTATTCCTGCCGGAAGAAGTTGGGGACAGTAGCGCAAACATGCGCCGATGCCAGTGTGGAAAGCGGGCCGTTTGGATTATGTGGAGCGAGTAGCACGTTATAGGCTTCCATCATGGTTGCCATGCGTTTCATTTCTGAAGGGCCGCCGCAGCGGGTGATGTCGGGCATCATAATATCGCATACGTTCTTTTCCAGCAACGGACGGATACCATGACGGGTATAATGTCGCTCGCCTACGCAGATGGATACATTGGAAGGTATCCTTTCACGCATGGCGCGCAGGTTGTCTGCATTCTCTGGCCCTGCAGGTTCTTCATACCAGGTAATATCGAGTGCGGAAAGGCGTTGCGCCATCTTCACTGCCACGCTGTAGTTCAGCATGGCGTGTGTTTCAATCATAATATCGAATTCTTTACCGACCGCATCCCGCACGGCTTTGCTCACTTCAAAGGCCAGATCCTGTTGCGCAGGTGTAAGCGTCAGATTGGATGAGAGATCTTCACCATAGAGGTAATTCGTATGAGCGAACGGATCGAATTTAAGGCCGGTGAAGCCGGCTGCCTTTACTTTAAGCGCCTGCGCTGCGTAGTCGGATGCATTGTGCCCGCCGCCGGTAAACCAGTAATTGGCATAAAGCTGTATCTCTTTACGGAATGCACCGCCCAGCAGTTCGTAGCAGGGCACACCCAGCACTTTGGCCTTCAGATCCAGCAATGCCATGTCTATACCGCTGATGGCGCACATGCTGGCGCCATATGGGCCTATCCAGTTCAGGTCGCGGTAGAGTTTGGTCCAGATGAAATCCGTCCGCATGGGATCCAGCCCGATGATCCTTTCCGCCACGTGTTTGGCGGCATGGTAAACGATGGGGCTTCCCGGCCAGTTAGTAGCTTCTCCTACGCCGGTATGGCCGGTGTCGGTATAAATCTTCAGTAAAGTCCAGTTGTATTTCACGCCTTCTACCAGCCACACTTTTACATCAGTAATCTTCATAACGATTGTTTTATTCAATTATAAACTTAACAGTGCCGCTGACTTTGCGGGATTTGTTGCGGGTACCCTGGAAGTTGCCCCATGAAAGGCTCCAGTAATCCCATTTATCTGCCACCTGCAGCCATTGGCGGCCCTGGGCGTCTATTTGCATTTTGGCGGACTGGCTTCCATCTGCAATAACCCTTATTTTCCCGGGTTTGTTTTGTTGGGACAGCGTAAAGTGATAAATATGCTCCTTCCGCGCCCGGTAAGTTTCACTGGCTTCGGTGGTTGCCGCTTTCACGTCATTGGATTTGGCGAGGTAGAAGTCCATCATATCCTGTGCAATACCGTTCGCAGGTTGCTCCCTGTAAGCGGTTACCTTCCCGGTTTTTGCTGCTGTACCTTCATGGGCAGACAAATGTCCTTCAGGATAAGTGCTCCAGTAACCTTTACGGTTCCAGCTGATCTGGTCGAGTGCGGCAGATACGGGTATCTTAATGCCGATCTCCCATGTTTGCCGGGGGATGCTGTCTGCTTCGTACTGTACTTCCACAAGGCCCGAGGAGTGCATGGTAACCGTATAGGAAACAGGGTATTTACCGATGTTGCCGCTACAGGCGTATTGTACCGTTTGGCCGTTGGCAGTTACTTTGATGTTTGCTGCTTCCAGTGCGCCGGAGAAGATGCCTGCCGTGTTCTTAAAGGCATTACCATCTACAGGCCGGTTCACCATTACTTCGGGTAATCCGGAGATCAGTTCCTGATTGCCTTTGTTAATCTTCATCCCTGCCGCATTTTGAGGAGCAATGACCTGCAGGTTACCGGATTGATAGCTGTCGTTGGAGTTGCCGGTCCATTTGCCGGAGGCGGCAGGCAGTACGGGTAAAACTACCGCTCCCCAGCTGATGCGTTCTTCATCGATGAGGAATCCGTTTGCATCATAGAATCTCAATAATGCCGAGCTGCCGCGGATACCGGCCGTCTGCAGAAAGATGACACCATTTGCGTGAGGGGCGATATCAGGCAGGGGATGGTTTTTTGTTTTGCCATCCGCTATGAGTTTACAGGTAACGCCGGACAGATTGGTATGGTCGAACCGGTTTTTAACGGGCAGCTCCAGTACATCACCCGCTTTTGCCTGGGGGAAAGAGGTTTGTTGGATGCGGATGGGGGAGTAGGCTTTCACAGTGTTCCAGTACTCCGCTTTGGGTCTGCGCCATACATCCACGATACCCCATGGGCCATAACCCGTTACTTTCTCCGGCATGTGGAACGTTTCATCGATCATGCCCCAGATGGCGCCGCCGATATTGCCCGGCACGTCGAAGCGCGCGAGCCAGGTGGTGTCCATACTGCGGCCCCAGTAATCTTTGGTATTGGGATCGTACCGCAAGAGGTCAGTGTTGTAACAGGCCACATGTGCCCATTCATCACTCAGCAGCGGATAGTCGGGGTGTTCCATTTGCTTGTCGATCCCGCCCATATCACTGCCTTTACCATCGTAAACCGGGTAATGCCCCACAGCGATGTCGAAGCAGCGCTTGCCTTCTTTTAAGGCTGTCCAGGGCCACGACCAGGAAACAGGGCGCGTGGTATCAATGGTTTTCAAGAAATCATATTCTTTCTGGAAGTTGCTGCCATAGCTGCTCTCATTACCGATAGACCACATGATGATACTGGCATGGTTACGGTCGCGGTCGATCATTTCACTGAGCTGGCCAAGGTAACGGCTGGTATAGGCCGTATCGTTCTGGCTGGAACCGAATTTGTTGTAAAGTCCGCCACGGTCCTGCGCAACGAAGCAGATAGCGGTTTCTTCCTGCACATAAATACCGTACCGGTCGCAGAATTCAAGGAAGTCTTTAGACGGCGGGTAATGGGAGGTGCGGATGAAGTTGAAGTTAGCCCCTTTGGCGAGGATCACATCCAGACTATCCTGCTGCCGGTTGGTAGAGCGGCCCAGCAGCGGATGCATATCATGGCGGCAGGCTCCGCGGAGCTTAACGGGTTGTCCGTTCACTAGCAGTTGTCTGCGTGCATCTATCTTCACATCCCTGAAACCTGCATACTCTTGATGTTGGGATATGACTTTACCGGATTGCAGGAGTTTTACTTCCATCCGGTACAGTTGCGGGCGCTCGGCCGTCCAGGTAATTACTTTGGGTACAGGTATTTTCGCATGCAGGGTGCCCGCGGTAACAGGGATGTTTATGGCAGCTGCCTTTTTTCCATCGGGGCTATACAGCGTACAGGATACTGTTCCGGCAGCACCGGTTACCACCGTTTCGATCTGTAACTCTCCTGCGGTGTAATCGTTGTTGAGCAGGGTGCGGGTATACAGCCGGGATATATGTGCCTTGGGCCGTACGATCAGGTCCACATTGCGGAGGATGCCGCCAATGGGGTGGTGCGCATAGCCGGAAGCGAAGGAGATCTCATCCAGCCGGTCAGTTACTTCCACCACGATCTCTGCGGTTTTACCGGGTTTAGTATACGGGGTAATGTCGCACTCCCAGGCAGTGAAGCCGCCGAAATGGTCGCGTACAAAAGTACCATTCACATATACTTTAGCATAGCTGTATACACCATTGAACCGGATGGCGGTTTGCTTCCCTGCTGCATCTGCCGGTACGGTAAATTGCCTGCGGTAAAAGAAAGCGGTATCGTGTTGGATGGGGAAGCCCTGCATGGCGGCTTCGCCGGGTACTTTGATCTTACGCCATACGCCGGCAGAAATGCGGGAAGAGAAATTGATTTCCCATTCACCGTTCAGGCTGGTAACGGCCTGTTTAACACCGGTAACCTGTTGGGGCACAGGGGCAAGGGGGATTCTGCCACCAGCCATGTAATCCTGCGCCATGGCGGGCAGGAGCGCCTGCATGCAACAGAGCATGCCCAACGCAATGCTTTTCTTTTTGATCATGGTAAGCTAATCGTTAATGTTCCTTTGATTGTTTTGCGATTGATATTGATCCTTCCGTTTGAATGTGGTGTTGTGTAAAAATCCTCCGAACCATTGTTCCAGTAATCCGCGATGAGCCAATGGATGCTGCCATCCTGCAACCAGCTGCGGGAAGCCTGTTTGCCATTGGAGCGTACCGCTACTGCCAGGCCCTTTCCGTTAGAGAGGGATGCATGGCGGATGTCGTGTTTGGTAGAGCGGAAATCGTTTGTGCCCAGTTCATTGGCATCGTTCTTCCACGGGCCGGCAGGTACTTCCCCGAATGCTTCCACTGCTCCCGGCTTGCGTGCTGCCAGCTGTGCGCTCCCAATGTTACGGGCAATGTCGGTAGTGTCGTATACCGTGAAAGTACCTTCCCGTTCCCAGTTCAGCTGCTGGTACTTTTTCGGTAATTGCATTAACATGCCATACTGGTAAGGCAGGGAATCATTACCACGGTAGCGCACTTCGTAATCAGTAACGAGCTGCCCATTGGGTGTAAAGAAGTAAGTCAGTTTACCTTTGCCTTCAGTATAGGTGATGTCTGCCGTGATGCGAAGGCCCTGTGCGCTGTAATCCAGCTGCATGTTTTGTGCGAAGAGGGTATAGAGCGGGTAATATTTCAGCGGGTAAATTTCGTTTTGATACGTTTCGCCTGCCACATTAGGTTTGCCGCCATAGTCCAGATTGGCGGGGGCAATACATACCACGGGGCCTTGCAGCAGCAGGGTATCGTGGTCTTTGCGCGCGCTGGTGATAATGCCTTTGAGTTTGGAGAAGGTATAGGTGACCGCTCCCTGTTGCACGATGTAAGCCTCGTCTTTCTCCATATAAGAAACAGGGGTGGAGGGTATGGGTTGTGCAGGAGATGGTGTATTGCCCAGCATGGTTTCTGTGCAAACGAACCCGCGTGGGTCTTTGAATACTACATGCATCATACCATCCGTTGCCGGGATATGCAGTATTCCTCTTTTCCCCGGAGCCACGTTGAGGTGGAGGGGTTTCCCGTTGGCGGTGATGGTAATATCTTTTAGTGACGTGAAGTCGAAGCGGTTTTCGATATCGAGCTGATAGGTATTTGCCTGTTTGCGGATGGTGGTGATCTTTACGGGTTGATAGGCTTGCTTCATACCGGCGTATTCCGGTTTGGGCCTGCGCCATCCGTCTACCGGTCCCCATGGACCGTACCCCACAATATTACCGCCGGGCAGGTGGAAGATGTCGTCTATCCCGCTCCAGATAGCACCACCCAGGCTGCCTTTGTAGAAGTAGATGGAGTCGTAGAAGGTAACCAGCGGGGCATTATATGCGGCGCGGATGCCAGGGTCTGTTGCCAGTTCACGGCGGTTGTAGCAGGAGAGGTGTGCGTATTCACCGAACAGCACAGGGCGGTTTGACTGTGCAGCTGCTGCCGCTCCATTGATACCCGGATAGTGGTACACGGCGATATCCGCTTTACTGCCTGCATTGTTGAACCCGCCCCAGCACTGGTCGTGGAAGGTAGTGGGCCGCGTAGCGTCTGTACGCTTTACGAACGTGTTAACGCTGTCCCACAACGCACTCCAGCGCGATTCGTTCCCGAGCGACCATATGATGACGGAAGGATGGTTTTTACCAGCTGCGATGTTTTCTGCATTCGCCTGCAGCATCAGCGGCAGGAAGCGCTGATCTGTGTATTTCCATAATCGCCAGATGGGCGAAGCATGATGTTCGATCCAGCTGAGGGCGGCTTCGCTTTCCACGAAAAGGCCCAGCTCATCGGCCGCTTCGAGGAATTCTTCCGATGGCGGGTAATGAGAAGTACGGATGTAATTGCAATTGGCATCCCGGAAAAGCAGGGCATCCTGGCGACTGAGGGCCGGTGTGATGCTGCGCCCGGTAAGAGGATGCACTTCATGACGGTTGACGCCCCTCAGCTTCACCGGACTGCCGTTTACCAGCAGCTCGTTGCCTTTTACTTCCACTTCCCGGAAACCGGTTTTGCACTGCGTAACATGCGTTTCCTTACCGTTTTCGATAAGGGCGGTTTCGAGGGTATAGAGATAAGGTTGCTCCGGGTTCCAGTGCTTTGGTTTGCGAATGGATAAGGAATGCGTTTGTTCCGTAATAGTCTGTTTGCCGATGGCCTTACCGGCTGCAAAGGTTTGGCGGAGTACCGTTTTGCCGGAAGCGTCCGTCAATGTAAACCGGTAGCCAATACTGCCAGGGGCAGCAGCGTTAGCGGTAACCGTTTTTATCTGAAGCGTAGCATCTGTATAGTTCTTATCGAAATCAGTGTTCACCGTTATATCCGCGATGTGGGTTTCCGGTACGGCGAACATGGTTACTTTCCGGAGGATGCCTCCAATGGTATGCGCGGCATATTGGGAAGCACAGGATAGGTGGTCGCTCGTGGTTAGCGCCCTTACTTCCACCGTCAGTTCATTCTTTCCGTTCTGCAATGCATCTGTAACATCCACTTCGAAAGGAACAAACCCGCCTTCATGACTGCCAACGGTTTTGCCGTTCATCTTCACCAGTGCATTTGTATTAACGGCATCGAACCGGATCTTAATCCGTTTGCCATTCCAATGGTCAGGGATGGTGATGGAGCGGCAGTATTTCGCCGTTTCTCCTTCATTCACTGTAAAGCCCTGCATCACCCATTCTCCGGGAACGTTTATCTGCTGCCTGTCCTGGAACGTCCAGGTGCCGTTGAGAGACACCACTTCCTGCGGCCGGGCAGTAAGCGTGGTTGTTTGAGCTACGGCCACTGTATGCCGGCATATCCATAAAATTGTCAATATCGTTGTTAGTCCCTTCATTACATTATGCCGTATTTCTCGAACGCATCCTTCGCGCTCATGCCTTCCAGTATTTTTTGTTGTACGATCTTTTCACCACGTGCCTTTTCTATAGCCAGGGAAAACACTTCCTTTTCTGCTGCTGCGGGTATGATGCACACGCCGTCTATATCTCCCAGCACAATATCGCCGGGCATGATCTTAACGCCGTTGATCTCAAGAGGCATTCTGAAATCGATCACCTTCCCGCGCGGTGCCTGATCCTGGGCGTATCTGCCATAGGAGAAGGTAGGGAAGTGGAGGTCCAGTATCCCCCGGGTGTCTCTCGAATATCCGTCTACCACCGCACCGGCAGCTCCCAGCATCTGGGCGCGTGTGCTCATCAGTTCGCCCCATAAGGCGTATGATGGGGATGCGCCGGTACAAATGTACACTTCGTTCTTCTTCAGGTCGTCGAGGGCCTCCAGCATCAGTCCAAACGGTTTGGCAAGCAGGGCATTGTTACCACCGGTGGGGAATTCACAGAAAACGTCTGCTTCCAGTACCGGCATGGCACGGCCCACTACAAACATCGCTGCATCCAAAGGCTGGATGCGTGGCGAAAGGAACTGGTGAACCAGTCCCATTTTGTCCATTATATCGCCTACTACGGCGGTGTAAAGTTCTTTTCTTACTATTCCGAACAATTCGTCATCATTTTTCCAGTAAGGACCAATGTGTACCTGTTCTTGTATTGTTACCATATTCGTAGATTAAATGATCTGTAAAGCCGGGGTTGTTCCGGCCTTATACTGCAATTTATAAACGTCTCTACCCTAAGATGTTAACGATTTTGACAGAAATGTTAACGATATTAGCAGGTTTGGTGCGATGTTGGATAAAACAGATCAAAATCACTTACATTTATTGTATGAAAGCCAGATTAATGGATACGGGCCTCCATGCGGAAAGGCAGTTTCGGGTGAAATATGTTGACAAGCAGTTTCTCGATTCGCACTTCCATTTTCATGATGCCTGCGAAATCGTGCTCATAGAAGAAGGTTATGGCAAGCGCATCGTAGGGGATCATGTGGAAGAGTTTGAAGAGGGCGACCTTGTGCTGATGGGTCCTAACCTTCCTCATATCTGGCGGAACGACAATGAGTTTTTCCTCGAACACAACAAGCTCCGTGTAAAGGCCACGGTGATATACTTCGCGCCTGCCATGGTACTTAGCCTGATTACCGGTACCGATGCAGGGGAGCAGGTGGGCCAGCTCTTTACCCGGGCAGCCCGCGGCCTGCGCTTTGGTCATAAAACCAATGCCCTCCTCGCGGGGAAGTTCTCGGATATTGTACATGCGGAGGGACTGAAGAAAGTATCCCTGTTCCTTGAAACGGTAGACCTCCTTTCCCATGCGAAGGATTTTACCTACCTCGCCAGTGAAACGTATAAGAATGCTATGACCAGCCGCGATGCGGGCCGTTTCAATGATGTTTACCAGCACCTGATCACCAACTTCCACCGCGATATTCCGCTCGATGAGATTGCCGGTGTGGCCCGTATGTCGCCCACGGCATTTTGCCGTTATTTCAGGACCCGTACGCAGAAATCCTTTGTACAGTTCCTGCAGGAGATCCGCATTGCCCATGCCTGTAAACTGCTGCGGCATGAAAACCTGTCTATCATGGAAGTGTACCTCGAAAGCGGTTACAACAACCTTGTCAATTTCAATAAGTGCTTTAAAAACATTACCAGCCAAAGCCCGTCTGAATACCGGAAGAAACTGTTGCAGGAGGCGATGCCGGTTTAATGTTATAACAAATGTGTGTTTACAGGTGTTACTTCTGTATATTTAATTTCAAAGACCCTTATATGAAACGGCTATCAGTAATCATTGTTCTGCTATTTGCAACGCTTGTATCCTTTGCCCAGTTCGGCAAAAATGATGTGATCTTAAAACTAAACGGCGACGAGTTAACAGGTCGTGTGGTGAAGATCAACGATGCCGACCTGGATTTTACCTATGCAGGCGAAACGTTAATCTACAACATCAAGAAGTCCGAAATATTGAAGATTACATATGGCAGTGGCAGGATAGAGGTATTTAACAAGCCTGCCCGGCAGCCTGCGGGAGCTGCTCAGGAACAGGGTGGCCCGGGGCTGGAAGATCATCATAACAAAGTGGCCATCCTCCCGTTTGGCTTTATCCGAGACGGACAGCCGGCAGATGAATCTATCAGCGACGAAGTACAGAACGAATGCTTTTCCTTCATGAATAAGCATGCCGGCGTTTTCACCATCATCAACCCCCGTACTACCAATGCCCAGCTCATTAAAGCAGGCATCAACCGCTCAAACATCAAAGGATATACGATGGATGATATCTGCAACCTCCTTGGTGTGGAATATGTGGTGGACGGACTGGTGACCCTGAACAAGACTACACAAACTACCTACCAGTCTAATTCCGGTAAAACCACCAGTAAAGACGGGAAAGATGATGAGAAGGACCGGAAATACAATAGTTCTTCTTACGGAACTACCACCCAGAACTATCAGACCAATCTGAACCTTTCCATTTACAACGATAAAGGAACCAGCGTATACGGTCAGGACAGAACAGCTTTCTGGAATACGCAGGACGCTTATAAGAATACGCTCGAATACCTGTTAAAACGCTCTCCGCTTTACACGAAATAACTATTCAACAATGTTGAAACAAAACGCCCGCTGCTTGCAGCGGGCGTTTTGTTTTTATAGCAATTACTTCATGTGCCTGCTGATCACCGGCTGCAGGGCCTTTGCCCATTTGCGGTAGCCGCCTGGTGCGAGGTGTATGCCATCTGTTGAATAATCTTCAAGGCTTAAGCTGCCATCGGGTTGTTCGAATGTGCTGGTTAAGGGGAAGTAAGTGTACCTTTTTTGATTTGCTGCCTGCTTTGCCAGCAGGGCATGTATCTGTTCGTACTTTCTTCTTCTTTCCGATTGCTTATCCAGCCCGGTTGGCAGGGGACCGGTGAGAATCAGATGTGTGCGGGGCATATGGGTTAAAACCCAGCGGGCAATGGTTTGTATGCCTGCTGCTATTTCCTGCGGACTGTCGCCCTCAATGAAATTATTAATCCCAATGGTTACCACCAGCACTTTGGGCGCTGCTTTGGCATAGTTGCCGTTTTGAAGGCGGAACAGAACGTTTTGTGTACGGTCGCCCGAGATGCCGGCGCTTTCCCAGGTATATGCACGGTACAGACTATCGAATGCTGCAAATCCGGGTTTATAAGGTACATATGTTCTGTGCCCGCCCATGCCCTGTGTAATGGAATTGCCGAGGAACACGATGGCGGGTTTATTGGCGATGAGTAAGCTGTCGATATTGGTGTGCTGCTGCCACCAGCCTTTGCCTTCGGTCCATCCGGCGCCGGAGCGGTATTCCGATGCAGGGGCGGGTATCACTGCGAAGTTTATTTTCCGGCCGGTAGCGGACAGGATGAATTGCGTGATGGGAGTAGGGTCCGGCAAACTGTGCGGGTGGTGTTTGATACCGGGCTTGTGGATAACGGTGATGTTACCTCCTGCGGCTTTTACTTTGGCTTCGAAGGGAGCTGTGTTCTCACTTACAGGCACCACCTCATCGGCATCGCCCACCACATGCAGCATGGGGAAGCCCAGCCGGGCAATGCGGGCAGCATTATCCAAAGGAGAACCGGCAAAGGCGGCAGCCTGATCTTCTGTAAGCTGATAGTCTTTTTTAAAGATCTCCCAGTTCTCTTTACTGCCGGGTCCGCTCCCTTTATTACCGGGCCAGCTTTTCAGGTCGAGCACGGGAGCATCGGCATAGATGCAGGCTACTTTACCCGGATTGGCTAACGCCCAGTTGTAGATGTACACACCACCACGGCTCATACCTTCGAGGGCGGCTTTGGGGGAAAGCCCGCATTGCTGCATCAGGCTGTAGAACTGATTCCAGATGCGAATGGCTTCACTGTTGCCAAACAGTTCCGCCACATCGCAATACACGATATGGAAGCCTCTTTCCAGCAGGGAGATATCTGCCTGCGGCTCGTGCCCCCAGAAGCGTGCGCGCCATACCCATGGCCTCCCGGCAGCGGTGATCCTTGGCTTTACCACCTTGCAGTTGCGGCCGGCATATGTAAAGTCAGCACAGTCGAAGCCATGGAAGGAACTTTGGGTTTTGGGTTCCTTTATTTTGGAGAAGATATCGAACAACTTATCGGTTTTTATAACTACCGTTTCGTACAGGCGCTTTGCTATGATGGTGGCACCGAGGGAGGAGGGATGTATTTTATCCTGGAACAGATCAGGCTTATCAGCGAAGAGGGGGTGGAGGTTGATGAGTTCCAGCTTTTCATCATACGCTACCTGCCGGATCTTAGGGATGATGTTTTCCAGTATCGATTTGTTCAGGATGGCGGTGTTGGAAGTGGTGTCTGTAAAGAAAGATGCCACCGGCAATACCAGCACAATACGTGGTTTGGAAGGCAGTTCCCGGAACGATGCAATAAGAGATTTGTAATCCTGTTCGAAGCTGGGATAGAAGGAGCGGTATTTGGCTTTGCTGTCGTTCGTGCCGAGTTTGATCAGCACAATATCGGGCTGGAAGGCTAAAGCGGCAGCATATTCGGGGGTTTCCCGGTAAGAGTTGTCCGTTCCCTTCAGTAACGTGGCGCCGTTACGGCCAAAGTTCATGACGGTATAGCCGGGGCCCAGTGTGTTTTGCAGCTGTATGGGATAACTGTTATGCTCCCTGTCGGCCATGCCCGCACCATAGGTGATGCTGTTGCCGATACAGGCGACTTTAATTCTGGTTTGGCTGTACCCCTGCAGCATGGCAAGCGGCAGCAGGAGCATCAGGAATAATTGTTTCATATACATGGATTGATTGGGCGCGGAGCGTCTGTTACTTCCGGCGGTTGTAAATTGCGTTGCTTATCAAACTAATGCAGCCAAGGTAGTGTGATGCCTGTAGAAATCCAAATCGCCCGGAAGGAGGGTGTTACGGCAATCGGTTTCATAATGCTTTTTTTTAATAAGCTGCTATTATCTTCACCTGATATTGTTTCCCGGGCAGAACAAGTGTATTTTGTACAGTATATTAATTCCATGTTGCGTGGTCTGAAGGACGGGCGCATTTAATCCATGACTCTTAAATGTATGATACGAACTTCCATTATATTCTCAGGTCTGATCGCATTGGCACCGGCGTTGCTTGCTGCCCCTCCGGGCGATACGATACGCGTTTCCTCGTTCGGTGCGAAGGCAGGCAGCTATGAAGACGCTTTGCCGGCCTTTAATAAAGCCATTGCTGCCTGTAAACAACAGCAGGCCACCGTGCTGCTCCTTGAGGCGGGGCGCTATGACCTGTGGCCGGAGCATGCGGCGGTAAAGGAATACTTCATCAGCAACACTTCCTCGGAAGTGGAATGCCCGTCGAAACTAAAAAAGATAGGCCTGCTGTTCGAAGGCATGGAAAACCTGCAGGTGATCGGCAACGGCGCATTGCTGATGTATCACGGTAAAATGATCACCTGGGCGCTCGACAGCTGCAGGAACATCACCCTGTCTGGCATCCGGGTAGATTTTGAAAGGCCCAGCATGTCGGAAGTAACGATCATAACAGCTAGCGACACTGCCGTGGAAGCGAAGATAAACCCTTCATCCACGTATGAGATCACCAACAACCACCTGCAATGGTATGGCGAAGGGTATGGCATCCGGCAGTTTCACGCCGTACGTATGCAACCCGCCACGCATACTTTCTGGTACGACGACTGGCGCCAGTTTGACCGGAGTAAGGCCCGGGAACTTTCTCACGGAGCGGTACGCTTCTCCGGTAATTTCAAAAACCGGAAATTTGCACCGGGCGATGTAATCTCCGTCCGCGATCCCATCCGGGATCATGTGGGGGCCTTTATCCGCCGCTCTTCAGGGATAAAGCTGAGCGATGTAAAAATGCATTACATGCATGGCCTCGGCATAGTAGCACAGTTCTCCGAAAACCTGCATTACGATAACGTGATCGTAGCACCCCGCGAAGGCACCGGGCGCACTATTGCAGCGTTTGCGGACTGCATGCACTTCTCCGGTTGCCGTGGACAAATACTCGTAGAAAACTGCCGCTTTAACGGCTCGCAGGATGATCCGCTGAACGTACACGGCACCCATCTGCAGGTAACGGAAAAGCTGTCGGATACAAAGATCCGCGTGCGTTTTATGCACCATCAAACGTATGGCATGGAAGCTTTCTTTGCGGGAGACAGTACTGCATTGCTCGATGCGGCAACGCTGAAAATCTATGCCTTCCCCGTTGTGAAATCTGCCAGGCTGATCTCTGAAAGGGAGATGGAGGTGGAATTTACCACAGCATTGCCAGTGGCACTCAAAGCCGGTGATGCATTGGAGAACACAACATGGACGCCTGCACTCACTGTTCGTAACTGCCGCTTCGAAGGCACCAATACGCGTGGACTGCTGGTAAGTACCCGCCGCAAAGTACTTATTGAGCGCAACGTGTTTTACAGAACAGGCATGCATGCCATCCTCATTGCCAACGATGCCAATGGCTGGTTTGAATCCGGACCGGTAGAAGATGTAACCATCCGGCAGAACGAGTTCATTGAGTGCGGCCATAATGGCGGCAGGAATAATGCGGCCATTGCTATTGAGCCTGAAGTGAAGCAGGCGGCACCGGGGCATTATGTACACCGCAATATCCGCATCACTGATAACCGCTTCGCCCAATACGATTATCCTGTTATGTTTGCCCGCAGTACAGAAGGACTCACCTTCACCGGCAACCGTATTGAACAAACAAAGCTGTTCCCTGCCGGACAGCCACGTCCGAACATTGTACTGGAAAACTGCCGGAAGGTGAAGATCTCCGGAAATACCATGGAAGGATTTGGCGGAAAACTGGAAGTGAAAGAATAATACAATACACTACAAAGCATAATGCCCTTGTACATGTTCGAACAATACTTTGGAAGCGGCAAGATAAGCGGGGGCATTTCTGCAGCGTCCTTTCATTTGCTGAATCCATTCAGGAAAGCCGCTATTGAATCAGCGGATGTGTATTGCAACGGATTGCAATGGTATAGGCAACAGGGTTGTTTGTTGCTACGCCTGCAAACATCCTTGTGAAACCCGCTATGCATCTGTATATCCTTTGCTGAAGTGAATAATTTCACTACATTCGCATATCCCTTCCCCAAGTTATCCATTACCATCTGCATTCATGATTTTTATTGAAACCCTTAGCCCATGTCAGTAATAACTGCATCCCCATTTGATCTGCTATTCGCCGTGCTTGGCAATTTTGGCGTAGCCATCCCGGATGATACGCGGGAGGAGATTATCGAAAACAGTTTTATCCGCGAGTACAAAAAAGGCGAGGTGATCCTTGACTACCGGGAGGTTTGCCGTAATGTATCCTTTATTGTTGACGGGGTTACGGTTTCCAAATTTCTGGTGGATGGGGAAGACCGTATCAGCTGGTTTATGCTGCGCCATGATGTATTTATATCCATCATCAGCTTCTTTAGTCAGAAGCCCGGTGCGGAAAAGATCATTGCCATGGAAGATACTACCTGTATCTGTCTTCCTAAAACTGCACTGGATGCCATTACTGCCCGGTGCCTCGCCTTTAAAGAAATACGCCTGAAACTCACGGAGCATTACTATATGGAGCTGGCGCGGCAAATGTATGTGATGCACCTCCCCGCCCTTGAGCAATGTGCCTGGCTGAAAAGGATGCGGCCTGCATTGTTTGAAACCGTTAATCAGGCGCGCATTGCTGAGTACCTTGGGATAGCAGAAGCGACAATCAGCCGTAAACTGGCAGAACTGAAAAAGAACGACGGCCACGATTTCGATGTGGCCTTTTATCAATAATCGCAATTTGCTTTGTGGAATAAACAAAGTGAATTGCGCTTTTTACTAAAAAACGGCTAAAAAAATTTAGAGTCTTGATTTTGATCAAGACTTTTCTTTTTTGGCAATGGTAGCTTTGTAAAAATAAGGGGTAATGCACAGCAGCGCAGAAAGTTAATATACCCGCACTTTATTCCGATTACTTATTCGTTTGTGTCCTCTGCGGCCTGCAGCTTAGCTGCGGGATGGGGATTGTATTTTCTGAACGTTTTAAACAACTAATACTTATGGGCACATTTGTAATGTCCGGAGCCATAAGCGGAGGGTTTCTTTTTACGCTTCATGCCGATGAGGGAGACGTGGTTTTATGTAGTGAATGGTATACTGCAAAGGGAAGTTGCAGGAATGGAATGGATGCCGTTCGGTTACATGCACAGGACAGGAAGCGTTACCGCCAGCGGGTTTCCGATGAAGGTTGTTATTATTTCGTACTCACCGCCGCCAATGGGAAAGCAGTAGGCGTCAGCAGTATGTTCGGCAGTGAACAGTTGTGCGAGCTGGGTATTTTTAAGGTGATGCGGGCTGCGCTGGGAGCTGATTTACTGGAAAGATGATATTTACAGTTTGCCCTTCTCGATATCGTTTGTTTTATCTATTGTGTCTTCATGATTGATTTTACCTTTCACTTTCCTGCCTGGCCCGTTTTTTAACTGGCCGAAATTGTAATAGGCGCTGATGCCTATATTCCTGAAATAGTTACGGTAGTTATACTCCTGCAGCAGATCGCCCACATAAAGCCGGTTGAACGATTTCCGGTACCGGGTAAAGGGATTGCTTACGGTGCCTGTAATGGTCATTTTATTCTTTAGCAACGATTTGCTGATGCTGAGGGAGGAGTATAAGTAGGCATTGGATTGCCCCTGTAACACGATCCCTGCGCTATAAAAACCTGCATTGGCAGTAGCCCGCCAGTTGTTTTTGAAGGTACGGCTGAGATATGCATAGGCATTGCCCTGCAGACCGCTGTTATTGTAAGCTTTATTATCCACCCATCCTTTCAGGAATACCCAGGCCATTTGTCCGTTAAAGCTGATGTTTAGTTTGGACGTTATGGGATAGCTGGCGCTCAGGCTCAGGCTGATGCTTTTGTTGTTTCCTATGTTGTAAAAGCTCGACAGGCTCATGGTATCGTCTCTTTGCAGGATGGCCCGTTGAATAGTGTTGCTGGCAAAACTGTAGTTAAGGCCCAGGTTTACATAGCCCTTTTTGTACCAGCTGTAAGCCATGCCCAATACATGATTCTGCACAGGCTTCAGGGCGGGGTTACCGGAAGTGTGGTAGGTAGGGTCTGACCGGTCCACGAAAGGGTTCAGCTGCCATACCCCGGGCCGCTGTACCCGCTGGGTATAATTGAAATTAAGGCTGCTGGAAGATGCCGAGCGCCACATCAGTGCTAAGGAAGGAATGAAATTGGTGTACTGACGGCGGATGGTGTTTTGCGTTTGGGAAAAAGCCCCGTCCGTTACGGTATGCTCCAGCCGCAGCCCGCCGGATAACCCCCATTTTTTCCATTTTACCATATAGGAATTGTATACCGCATATATCTGCTGTATATGCTCGAAGTAACTGATATCAGTTTCGTCCGGCTCCGGCTGGTGGATGCCTCCCGCGTAATACATGGTCTGGAAATCACTGTAATTGTTTCTGCGGGTATATTTCAAACCACCGGCAGCTTCCACCCTGCCTACAGGATGAACGTAATCCATTTGCGCTGATTGTTCTTTTACACCGGATTTATTCCGCTGCCGGAGGTCGGTTCCATCGTACCGTACTCTTTCTGTTACGATACCATGCCCACCCATATCGTTATTTGAATTTGTCTGGTTATAGGAAAAGGTGATAACCCGTTGTTTATTTTTGCGAAAGGCATGCTCAAAGTTGAAATCGAAGCTGTATCCTTTGTCATCACTATCCGTCCTTTTGTTCAGCAGGTAGGAGGGGAAGTATGCTCCGCCCGTCATGCGCTGGGAGGTTTTAGTGATGCCATCGCCCATTCTGCCGCCCAGTGAGAAATTGAAAATATTGAGGGAGTCGATTTCGTGGGTGATTTTCAGGTTCCCTGTATTGGTATACCCGTTGTAGATGGTATTGCCTTCCAGCATAAATGATTTCGAAGGGTCTTTCACACCGGTGGATTTACTGGTGAATGAGGATGAAGGCGGGTATTCGCTGAAATTTCCCATAAATACCGCGAAGCTGGTTTTGGGTGTTTTCAGGATGAATACGCCATTGGCACTGGTGTTCATGGTGGCGATGTTGACGCTGAGATTACCGGTGTGCCCTACGTACTTCTTTTTATTGGTAACGATATTGATGATGCCGCCAAGACCCTCGCCATCGTATCTGGCGGGTGGTACGGTAATGAGTTCTATTTTGTCGATCATATGTGCGGGGAGTACCTTCAGGATGTCGCGGGGGGTACCTACGGTGAGTGCGGTACTGCGGCCGTCTATCAATATTCTGAAATTGCTTTCTCCTTTGAACTGTACTTCATCATTCGCCCCAACGGATATGAGGGGGAGTTTCCGGATAAGATCGAAGGTGTTTTGAGATTTGCTGTCCGGATCAGCAGCCATGTCGTAGATGATACGGTCTACTTCCTGCCGGAGAAAGTTCTTAGGTCCGGATACGATGACTTCCTTCAGATGGATGTTCTTCTTTTGCATCCGGATAGCTCCGAGGATTACCGGATCAGTACCGGGAGCAGGGTGGATGGCTATTGTTTTCCCTTCATATCCTGCTGCGGTTATGTACAGGGAGCATTCTTTTGTGGCGGGTAACGAAATGGAGAAAAGGCCGGTGGAGGAGGTGGCAGTCCGGGTTATGAACTGGCCGGAAGTAAGTACTTCGTTGATGAATGCCCCATGGATGGGAGTGCCGGAAGCGCTGTCTGCCACTGTGCCCGTTACTGTTATTCGCCGGGATTCCTGAGCGGTAGCGGCATGGAAGGCCAGTATGCCGGTTATTGCAAGTAAGGTGAACAGGGACTTCATATGAGTGAGGGTTATACGGGTAAGATTATTTGAGGTCTACACTGCAGTTGGTACAGTCGATCCGAATACTGGTTTGTGTGCTGCCGGAAGTGCCGGCCTGATGCGTGAAACGGGTCACGCCTTTATCTGCCGGTATGCCGGATGATGCTTTTGAAGGGGTAATTTCAAATGGTGCATATACGCTGGCAGATTTGCCGGTGAAGGAAACTGCATAGTTCTTCAGTGAAGACAATGGCAGGTCTATCGTAGCAAAGGAATTAGTAACCGAAACTGAGGTGGCTCCGGGAAGGATGGAGCGTACTTTCACATCGGCATTTTCTCCTTTGAAGTCCAGGGTTTTTGTGAGGGCTTCCAGCCGCATGGTGCCCATTTTTTTATGGGCGGTGAGGGTACCGGCAGTGCCGATCTCATAATCATCGCTCTGGCTTTGCAGGTTGGCCTGTTCCACATCGCCCAGCCGTACTATGGCACCCTGGGTATCCCCGGTAAAGGATTGTACGTTACCGGCGATCAGCCTGCCCTGCTGGAAACGGGCGTCGAATGTTCCGATGTTGCCACAAACTGCGTTGCTGTAGCCGGTTGTCAGTTTTAACCGGTCGGCATCACCCATTTCGAGTTGACTGTTTTCCAGTTTGAAATCTGCGGTGGTTAGTTTGCCGGTTATCAGGATATCGGAGAAGCCGGATGTTACTTCGAGGGTGGCGGTATTGGGGAGATAGATAATCATTTCCCGCTGTACGGTACGACCGTGATCGGGTTTAGGGGAAAGGTCGCTGCCAGTGAGGGTGCTGGTTTTATTGCCGGACGGAATGGTGTTGGCACCATCGGGCATTCGCTGGATTTTAACGGTGCCTGCGGAGGTGCTGAAGACCATTTTGGACTTCTTCCAGAGGGCTTCGTCCGTTTGGGGCTGTGCGCCGTTATAACGTACAGTCACCGCTGTTTTTACGATGTCTTTATCCCAGGTGCGTACTTCGAAATCCTGGAAGTTATTTTGTATGAAGACATGACCGCCTTTAGCCAGGGGTATTTCCCGGATGAGGGTTTTGGTAGCCAGATGCCTGCCGAGGTCGGTATCTACACTGCCTTTGCCAAGGGTGCCGGCTTGCGGGAAGGCGGATACGGCGGTGAGCAGGAACAGGAGTGATGCAAATATCTTTTTCATTTTCCAGGTTTCAAATACTGTTGATAATGTTGGCCTGATGATCTGCGTAGATGGCCATTTTCCGGATTTGTTCTTCTGTTTGCCGGAGCAGGAACAGTTTCTGTTGTTGGATAATCAGCAAATGATCGAGGTTGTTTTCCGTTTTGCAATCCACATACAGCCTGATTTGCTTTTCTCTTTCCGATATTGATGCGAACTGTGTTTTCAGCGTAGTGCTGCAGGAAGCATTTTCTTTGAGCAGTGGGGAGTTGAAGGCCGCCAGGATCTTCTTGTCGATTTTGTCCAGATCGGCCAGTAAAGTGCAGTCGCCCTGTACTTTGCCCGGTTTGTTATGGCTCTTTTTCGCCACATGGGCGTCATTGTTATTGGCTTTTACTTTGGCCACATTTACATCTGGTTTCTCTGCTTCCACATGCTCTTTAGTGCCAGTTGTTCCTTTTCCACTGTTTGCACTTCCTGCCAGTTTATTCCTGTCGGCACGCTCTGTCTGTTTATTCCTGTCTGTAATCTCTGTCAGTTTATCCCTGTCTGCACGCTCTGTCAGTTTATCACTGTTTGCACTATCTGCCTGTGTAATCCTGTCTGCACGCTCTGCCAGTTTATTCCTGTCGGCATTCCCTGCCGGAGTATCCCTGACCGCTACTCCCGCTGCGCTTCCGCCTGGCAGCGCCGATTCACTTCCCGGCTGCTTGTATTGATCATATACCAGCCATACAGCAGCCAGTATTGCCGCCGCCGCAGCGATCTTCCCGAGTTTTATCCGGATCGCCCCGCGCCGCAGTTGTTGGGTATGACCGATCCTGCCCGCAATGTTTTCCCAAGCGGAATCATCAGGTAATTCCCCGTCTATAGCAGTTTTATTCTCCTGTAAAAAAGCTTTAAACTTGTCCATATCGCTTCACTTTTTTGAGCAACCGCTCCTTCAACAACAACTTTGCCCGTTTATACTGTGTTTTACTCGTCGACTCCGAAATGCCCATCAGTACCGCAATTTCCTTGTGAGGATAATCCTCTATCGCATACAACGTAAATACTGTTTTGCATCCATCCGGTAAGTGCAGGATCGCCTCCTGTATCCACGCCGGATCAATATCTCCCCACCATACTCCCGTATCCTCTTCCCCTATATCCATCCCGTCGTCCAGCGTTTCCCATCGCGCATGTTCCTTCGCCAGCCGCACCGCTTCCCGTACCGTAATCTGCTTCAGCCACCCGCCAAAACGTTCCGCTTCCTTCAGATTACGCAACTGCTCCCAGGCAATCACAAACGCATTCTGCAATGCATCATGCGCCTTTGCACGATCTCCCGTAATTCGATAGCAGAGATTGAACATAGTACCGGAATACGCTTTGTATAACCTCGAAAAGGCTTGCGTGTCGCCTTTCAGGGCTTCTATAACGGATATGTACAGGTTATTTGAGCTTTCCGGTGTCATTTGCTGTAGATAAGAGCAGGGGATGTTGGAAAAGTTGTAATGGAAAGGAAAATATTTTTTTGGGACTGCGGTATTATTGCGCTGAACACCGCTCCGGGCACACATTTACATCATAACACTATTACCTTAAATAGCAAAAAAATAAGTAAACAAAAATTTTTTTCTTTCCGGCACCTGAAATACTTTAGTTCCGTGAACAATGAAAACGCTACCGTAGTTTGTAGCTCCCGATAAGCAGTTTTGTTACCACTTAATGTCATCAGCATAATTATTCCCGATGAACTCAATTTAAACCCGTTACCCGATGTGACGTATTCCCGAAGTTTTATGAAGATCCGAAAATTCCCTGTTGTGCATTGACCCGTGCCCGTTCCCGCTATCCGGTTAATTTTCCCGATCAATAATTTCATGATGCTGTACCGGCCCGTGATCTGACAACTGTTTCCATCAGTCACGCTGCCCCTGTTGTGCCTTCCCGAACCGGCTTTTTGTGGCTCGTTTGCGACATCACTATGTTTTTTCTTAAACCCTAAATAGTAAAAACAATGAAAAAGAACAGCGTTCTTACCCTCCTGGGCGGCGCCCTTTTTGCCGCAGTTGTAACCGTTAGCGCCCTCGGCGTGAAAGCTTCCACGCTCTCCGACCTTTCCGCTAAAGCTGGAGATTACTGCAAAGATTGCGGTTCCTGCTCTACCGACTGCCGCTCCGGTGCTACAGGTAACATTTACCCCCACCACGAAGCAGCAGACTATTAATCAGTTTGCAGTGCATTGGGCCCCCGCCCAATGCACCTTTCTTTTGTCTCCTTTCAACTCCCGTCTGGCCACGGATACACGCCTTACACTGCTTATCATCCCCTTATGATTGTAAGATACAGCCTTCCCGTTCCGGCGCTCTGCTCCCTGCTTATCCTTTGCATGGCCACCGCCTGCCGGCAGAACGAATTCGCCGAATACGATAAAGCAAACGCACCCGTCACGTCTTCCGTTACCCTCTCCGGATTCCCCGCCGAAGATTCCCTGAAACCACTCCCTACAGGACTCAACTTCGCCGGCACCGTAGATGAAATGGATATTATTGATTCCATCCTCGTTGTTTCCGTCTATAAAGACTCCCTGCTGCTGAAACTTATCGGTACAGGTTCCCATAAATTACTCACCAGCATCATCCCCAAAGGAAAGCAGGATAATGCTGCCCTCAATATCACCGATATTATCGCTACCGACAGTCCGCATATCTTCTGGGCTTTCGATGTTACCCTTGCCAGGTTCCTGCGGATCAATACTGCAAAGGTTCTGGCAGGCGCACATCCCTATCTGCCGGACTCGTCTTTCTCCATCCGGCCGCCTTTAAAAGGGATCAAATCACCCGTATGGTCGGGCAATGGCCTGTATGCTGCGTGTTCTTATTTTGAGGAAGACTGCCGCATGCTGCATTTTAACACGGCATCCGCCATCGTTTCCAAATCAGGAATACTGCCTCCGGCGCTTTACAGCTGGCCCGATCCCAACCCCGACAGCACCTTCGGCATCGCAGCCAGCGCTTATCCCGCAACCCTCAAAAAGCACCCCGGACAAAACAAATACCTCGTGGCATATTCCTCCATCTGCCGGCTGGAAATCTTCAGTGACGATACCCTGTTCAAAGTCATTAAGGGACCCGGCAACTTCGTGCCTGATTATAATTTCATCAAAGATCATGGCATTTACCTGCCCAATCTCAAAGAAGAAACACAGTTCGCCTTTACCAGGTCCAAAGTCACGAAGGATCATATCTTTCTCCTGTATTCCGGGAATGATCATTTCAATACCTGTGGCAACAAACTGCTGGTGTTCGACTGGCAGGGCCGCCCGGTTAAAAAACTGTTGCTGCCATCCGATGCCTGTAACTTCTCCGTACGCGCCAATGGCAGTGATGTTACGGTATACCTTATGGATAAAAGTTCGGGAGATATCAACCGGGCCACATTCACCCTCTGATCTGTTAAAACCATACTGCTATCATATGAAACGTTATGCATCCCTTCTGATCCTGCTGTTCCCTGTTTTATGGTCCTGTAACCGTGACTGCTCCCGGGAAACTGCAGCCCGTATGATGGGCGATAAATTCCGGCAGCACCTGGTGTTCGGACAAAACTGGCCCGTGATTAACGCTCCATTCGTATTGCCGGATAATAGTTTTGATTTCAAACGTCCGCGTAAAAAGTTCTACTTCCTGCATTACTTTTCGGCAGACTGTGACAAGTGTATCAATAACCTCCTGCTGGCCCGGCAATTCATCAAAGAAAAGCGCAGTCGTTTTCCCAATGTAGACTTCGTGTTCGTAGCAAGCGGCTATAATGATACTTTCATCCGCGAAGCTGTGGCGAAAACAAACTTTGAGTATCCCATCTATTTCGAGAAAGAATACCTGCGGTTTAAGACCAGCAATAAAATCCCTATCGATAACGAAGAGCTGTACAACAACATGCTCATCAATGACAAGGATGAATTACTGCTTTTCGGGTCGCTGTACGATAATCCGAAAGCCGAATCAATGTTTGATGATATCACCAATTGCAGTGCCCTGTGAAGAAGTTAGTGGTATGGGGTATCTGCTTTACCATTCCGGTATTCCTGCTGGCATGGTTGTCGCGTTCCGTATACCGGGTAGACGGGCATTCCATGCAGCAAACATTGCTTTCGGGCGACCGGGTATGGCTTTCCGGAAAGGATGCTGTAAACCGCGGGGATATCGTCATATTTCAGCATCATGGGCAGGCGTATATCAAACGTTGCGCAGGCATGCCGGGAGATACGGTGGTTTTGCAGGAGGGCAGGCTGCTGGTTAATGGACTGCCGGCAGACCCGCCTGCTGCTGCTGCGCCTGCTGATTCCGGGGATGCTGATAACCTCAGGATCGTTGAGTATTACGGGCAAAACTGGACAGCCCGCAACTTCGGACCGCTCGTGGTACCCTTCCGGGGATGCAAAATCCCGCTGAGTGAATATAACAGCAAAATTTATGAATATATCATCCGTACAGATGCCGGTATTAACAGTGCAGAACGTTACACTGACTTTGTAAAGAATCATTCACAGTATCAGTTTGAAAATGATTATTATTTCCTGCTGGGCGATAACCGTTTACATTCCGATGATTCCCGTGTGATGGGCCCTGTACCGGCAACCGGTATTATCGGAAAAACAAGCCTTGTCGTGTATTCATGGGCAGGGTGGAACCGGTTTTTTCTAAAGCTTCCATAACATGGCCACGTTCCGGAATCTCATACTTAGCTTCCTGTTATTAAGTACCCTGCTGGTCCTGATAACGCCCTGTGTCTGGAGTAATGATCTTGCTGCCGGTGCCCTGTCTGCCAAATACTACTGGCTATATGGAACTACACTCTTTGGCGGTGTGTGCTTATCTGTCGCTTTATTGCTGCGCCGCTTGCAGGTGCGGTTGGCGGATATGCTGGTCATGGGTTTCCTCCTGTACCTTGTCCTGCTGTCGTGTTTAACGGGGGCGGAGCTGTTAATGGTCAGGAAGTGGTGGCAGTTCCTGTCAGGGGTAATGTTATACTTCATGATCCGCTACCTGTTACAAACTCCGGCCTGCATCCGGAAGTATGCGCCTGTATTGCTGTTGTTGCTGACTGGCACTGTATGGCTAAACCTGTTTATGGGATTGCTGCAATTTACCGGATGGGTGCCATCGCTTAATTATTACCATCCCGTTACCGGCACGTTTTTTCATCCTGCGCCGTTTGCCATGTTGCTCAGTGCAGTTTTCCCGATAATAGTGTACATAACCATTTACTACTCCCGCGGTGTGGGATGGGATCGGTGGCTTTACCTGAGTGCTGTACCGCTATGCCTGTTCATTCCTGTTGGTTTGTATTTCCTTGATTCCAGAGCTGCGTGGATAGCTGCAGCAGCCGGCATGTTACTGGTTTTGCCTGCAGGTGTATGGATGAAGAGGTGGTTTCCGGCCGGCTGGCGGAGATGGGGGCTGGCAGGCATCATGATGCTCATGCTGTCTGCGGCTTTATATGCAGCCTTTTTACACCGCCCGGCCTCAGTATCCGGCCGCTTACTGGTATGGAAGATCAGCGCTGGTATGCTTGCAGAAAAACCATTGACAGGGTTTGGGCTGGATCGTTTCCGTGAACAGTACCCCTGGTACCAGATCCGTTATTTCAGCCAGGAGCATTACACTGCAAATGAGGCGCTGCTGGCGGATGAAGTGACTTCCGCTTTCAGTGAGCCGCTTCAGCTGGCAGTGGAAACCGGCATCCCGGGTGCGTTATTGCTCATAGGCATCGCAGGATATACCATCTTTCAATGTATGCGGCAAAGCAGGCAGGAGCATAGTATGAGCGGATTGCTGACAAAGGGTGGTGGCGGAGCTTTGCTTTCGTTTGCCACTTTCGCGCTTTCATCTTACCCGCTATCACTTGCGGAAGGCGTTGTGCTGTTTTTTGCCTTCATGGCATTGGCGGTTTCCGGAATGGGGAGATACATGATTTTTCCCGGCCACCGGTTCTTGGGTATTTTGTTGCTACTCTTCGCAGCAGGGGGATTCATCCTCATGAGCAGCCAGGCTCCGCAAAAATGGAAAGAAGTAAAGGCTTATAATCAATGGCGCATCGCCGATACCACATTGGATACCACATTAGCAGGGAAGCATTATGCCGCCGCGCAAACCGTGCTGTCAGGGAATGAGCTTTTCGCAGCTGCCTATGCGCGGTTCCTCTTCCGTTCAGGAGCCTTCGCAAAAAGCATGTCCGTCCTGCAACAGATAAAAGGTGCCCGTTATGAAGATTTACTCCTGCGCGGGAGAGTTGCCGGTAAGTTGGGGAACTACAATGATGCCGTGATGTATTTTGCGCAGGCGCACCTCCTTATTCCGCACCGTTTTGTCCCGCTTTTTCATCTGATGGAAACCTTTTACGCAGCAGGAGATGTGCAGCGGGCGATAGTGTACGCAGCGCAAATAAGGGATATGCCGGTGAAAGTGGAATCTATGCAGGTATACACTATCAAAGATGCCGCTGTAAAAATACTGGCACAAAAAAATAACTGATTTAACCGATCGTAATATGAAAAAGACAATCGTATGTATGATGTGCTGGGTAATGGCCGCCTGTAGTTCACGTGCGCCACAAATACCCATCGCGGTTACTGCTGCACTGGATCTGGCGGGCGATAACCGACCGGAACTGGAGAAAGTGATTGCGCACTACAGTGCCCGGGAACAAGACAGCCAGAAGCTTTCCGCCGCTTTTTTCCTGATCGCCAATATGCCGGGTAAAGGCAGCTTCCAGTATCAGCCCACTGCCGGCGGCGCTCCATGCGCTTACGACGTATTCCAATTTACCGGTATCGGGATCGATAGTCTCAACGTCCTGAAAAAGCGCTATGAAGATTCCGCAGGTATCGCAGAGATCAGGTTTACTGATCCTGTTTTTATCGAAGATATCCGGGTGATCTCAGCCGCGAGCCTCATCTCGAATATTGACTTCGCTTTTAAAGCCTGGGAGTTACCATGGGCGCGTAAACTTGATTTCGATGCGTTCTGCGAATTAGTGCTGCCCTACCGGTTTGCATACGAGCCGCTGTCTGACTGGCGGGAAAAATTTTACACCAACCTGCCCTGGGTGCAAAGCCGGTCAAAGGGTAATACCGACCGGCTGGCGATTGCTGCGATGGTGAACGACAGTCTCCGTAAGAAATACCGGTATGTACACGATGTGATTGGTTACTTTCCCGGCCAGCTCAGTCTCCGGCAGTTGGAAGCAGCCATGGGTGGCCGGTGCGAAGATCTCAACACCCTGCTGGCCTATTGGCTCAGGGCAGCCGGTATCCCCGTTGCTTCGGAATATACCAGCTTCTGGGCGAACAGTAATTACGGAGGACATTCGTGGGTGAGCATATCAGATACCACAGGCCGGTTTGTTCCCATGAATGCAGTGTATGATAATCCGGTGAGAGATTCGCTGCCCTTTGGCGGTGCTCACCTCGCGAAAGCCTACCGGAAATTGTTCCGGCTTGCACCCGTTCCGGAAAACGGGTATTCTGATTCCGCAAACCTGTATGCACAGGATGTTTCCGATGTTACTGCATCCTATCTGCCCACCCGCAATATTACGCTTCCCATTCTTCAGGCCCGGAAAAGCGGAGAAAAGATACAGCCCGGTGTATTGAACGGAACAGGCTGGAAGCCGCTGGTAACTGCCACAGCATTAACCGATACTTCCGTTACGTTTGCTGACCTGGCCACCAACGTGCTGTATGCTCCGGTGGTGAAGCGGGATAACAAGATCGTACCGGTAGGAGTACCTTTTTATCTTAGCAAAGGTGGACGGATTTTTTACCTGACGCCGGATACTACCCGGATGGTAGACATTGATCTGCTGATCCGCAATATCCCGGCCAGTTTGTACCGCAAAAAGTGCGAGATCGTGTATTGGGATCATCAACAGCAGATCTGGCGGGGCACCGGCAGTTTCCGGTATATGAAAGACGATCCTGCCAAACTCAATAAGGTCAGAAGCAACCAGCGGCTCACTTTCGGGAAAGTACCGGCCAATGCGTTGTATAAAGTAGCTGAATATAATCCTGCTGATGTAGTGGTAAAGTACGGTCGGCCTTTTCTCTACAATGCTGAGGAAGGTAAATACGATGATTATTAATCATCAGGGCCGTAGTCCTTTTTTACGCAGGTAGTTCACCAGTTCGCCCGGCAGATCGGTTTGCACAATGCCGGTGCGGGGGAAGCTGCGGAAGAAGTGATCGAACCCGCTGTCTGGTTGCGCTTTCTCTTCTTTATCAAATTCGCCGAGGGTATTCATCCATACGCGTGCGCCGGTGGCACGCACACTGTCTGCCAGCTGGTTGTTATAAAAAGTTTCGTCGAGGTGAAGGGCGGGGAACTTTCCGTACGTGAGTGTTTGCTGTGTGGCAGCGGCATCCCGTACACGGGGCATTACCGGGATACCCTTATCGAAGGCTATCAACTCCGGCGCCTCCTGATGATCGTACAGGAAAAAGAGTACATATTTCGACATGCCTGCTTTACGGATCTCCACACAGGCATCTTTGGCGGCGGCTATGCCGTCTACTTTAAAATCCACATCCACTAATATTTTACCTTTTGCAGTTTGCAATGCATTCCGGAAAGTAGGGATGCGCTCCTTTGTGGGCTGTCCGTTATGCAGCAGCGGGAACTTTTGCAGCTGTGCCAGTGTATAGTCTGCCACGCTCCCCGGCTGGCCGGTAGTGCGGGTGATGGTACGGTCGTGCATGAGAACAAATACGCCGTCTTTGGTGCGTTGTACATCCAGTTCTGCTATATCGGTGCCGAGGCGTACTGCTTCGCGGATGGAAGCGATGGAGTTTTCGGGATAGTCGGCATGTGCGGCGCGGTGTGCTGCTACCAATACATGATCGGGCTGTTTGTGCATGCGGTGCAGGATGCTGTCGGCCCGGGAAGTTTGCGCGTTTGCGGTAAAGGTAACGGAGGCAAGGAGGAGGGTGGAGAAAAATAGTTTCATGGTCGTGTAAGGGCATTTTTTCCGGATAGTAAGATGGGGAACTTTTTTGGGTATCCATAGTATGGGGGTGTTTTCTTGCTGTTAATTATGATGGGAAGGCGGGGTAAACCGGGGTGGATAGGGGGATTAGAGGGGGGCAGGTACGGGTTAATATACCTGGAACATACCAGGAGCTTGCCAGGTACTTACCGGGAACATACCAGGAACTGTGGACTAAAGGTGGACTTGATGTGGAGGTGATGTGTATGTGTGCTGTAAAGGAAGTGATGGAGATGGTTGGTATGTGGAAAGCAGAAAGGGCGCCTGCAGCCCATGGCAATGGCTGGCGGAGGAGTGGCCTGCCGCGTAAATTATGGGTCCGTATGTGATGAAAATGAATTGCTTACTACAAAATCTTCTGTTATGGCAGTGGGTTATTCCCGTGGTACGTGATCCTGCCCGTACTTAGCGGGAGCCGTATTATGAGGAAGCTCCGATGGGAGGAGGAGCAGCTTCTTACGGGGGCGCGATTTTACATCCACCACTTCCGGGGTTTCATCCCCGATCACGGCAATGATATCCGCAGCATTGAACTTCCGGTTGTAGGAGATGGCTTCTTTGAGAAACGTTCTGACCTGCAGGGTAATCAGTAGTGTGCCTTTGCCGGGTACGTCTACTGACAGGTCCGCTCCTGCGAAAGGTTCCTCCAGGTCGATGTGCAGCACGTCTGCATCCATGCCTGTAACGGTGCGGGTGGCGAAGTCGATCCGGGTGGCGATGAGTTTTATTTCCATCCTGACGGCATCACCAAAGTTAAACAGCTCCTGTGCAGCGATATGCATTTTACCATTCTCCGTGAGAACAGGCAGCTGGCTGAAGAATTTTTCAATACCGGTGTGCCCGTTGAACCGGAAACCCTTCAGGCCGGCATGGTTATTTCTGCCAGCGGCCAGGATGGTACTGTTCAGCCGGTTCACGACGTTGCCATCGCAGAAGATGTCGATATCAGGCGCCACTGCATTGCGGATAAGGGCGCCTTTGCGGCTGGCTGCGCCGAACCATTTTGCGGCACGTCGGGTATTATCCGTTTGCCTGACGGATTCCGGCATGGAGCGCAAACAGTGCTTACCGTTGCGCTTGTAGGCAATGACATTGCCTATTTTGCCTTTAAAAGTGATGACTGAGGTTACGGTTGCCATAACATTTAGATTTTGTGGACTTATATACACATAATACGTGCCAGAGCAGTTGCCGGAGATGCCTGAAAGGGCTGGTTGTGAGTTATTTGTGCGAAACTAAGTCTGTCAGGCATAAAAAAGCCCGGGAAGTAAATTCCCGGGCTTTTGCTGTAGGAGCAGGAGTTGAACCTGCACGGAGCAGTTAGCTGTAGCACAAAGAAGTAAATGGTTAGTTAATTATGCAACAGTTTATCCCGTTTTCTCCACCCCCGAGACAAGAGGGCATGTCTGCCAGTTTCATCATCCCACAATATTGTTCCTTTGAAACTGAATGCAATTTAGGTAAAGTATTTGTTTGGTTGCTAAAAATCTAATGAAATTAAAAATGTTTAGATGAAATGTTTTTAATGTGGTTTAATATTGAAAATATTCAAAACGACATGCATTAAGCTGTGCTGCATTAGAAATCAACTAACCCATAGAGATGGAAGGGCGTTTATCCCGGCATTACTCCGGGGTTAATGCTCATAAAAAGAAGGGTTCATGTATGTATAAAGTATATAAATAGCCCTTAAACCTAATACTGTATTGATAAAGCATGGGTTTAATATACATACGGTATATATATAGTAGCATCCGGGTATCCCTGCTGTTCAGTTGCCGTTCACCCTCTTTTGCCCCCGGAAGCCATTGCATATCCGGTTTAATTTGGCGAAATTCGCTGCCGGTTTACCGGTAAACGCCTTTTCATCCTGTACGTTTTTTCTCCAGTGTTTAGCGCAACATATTCATTATCAATCACGATTTGTTAAACGAAGGCCATTATACTGACTCACCTGCCCTGTATGCACAGATAGCTGCCGGCGATGAAGCTGCGTTCAGAGAACTGTTCGGCATCTTTACCCCGGCACTGCTCGCCATGGCCGCCCGCATCACCGGCTCCATGGCCGTGGCCGACGATCTGGTGCAGGATACCTTCCTGAAAGTATGGATAGCCCGCGATCAGCTGACCGAAGTAACCCGGCCAGCCGCCTGGATTAAGAAGATCTGCTTCTTTCAGGCGGTCAACTATGTGCGCCGTCAGGCCATCCGCGATAAAGTATTTGATGCTGTCAGCTACGAAAAAGACAGTGCCGGCCAGTCGCTGCCCGTTGCCGAAATGGTAGAGTTCCGGCAATTACTCGGCCTTGTGAATGATGCCGTTCAGCAACTTCCTGAAAAACAACGGCAGATCTACCGCCTCAGCCGGGAACAGGGCCTTTCCATCAGTGAGATCGCTGAGCATATGGATCTGGCCGTCAGCACCGTTAAGAACCTCCTCGTTATGGCGCTGAAGAACATCCGGGCCTCCCTGCAAAAGGGGGGATATCCGTTGTTCCTCATTGTATTATTTGAAATCCTCCTTTGATTTTCCCCGTCCTCCGGAAAAAAACATTGCTTTTTTTCGGTACCAATGTTTCCCCCGATTGTCTGGTATAGATAAGGGGGATACAAACATCATCGTTTACGCCCGAATTAAATGGAACAGAACGCCCGATTAACATATTTACTGGAACAACTGACGGCACATACCGCTACTGACGAAGAGCTGGATGAGCTGGCCGCTATGGTAGACGGCGATGTGCCCGGCGCAACCATCGATGTGGTGGAAAGCTGGCTGGAAACTAACCGGCCGCAACCGCAACCTGCCTACGACCATGCCCATTGGATGGAAGTAGCGGGCCAGATTCTTGAGGCAGACAAACTGCGGGAAGATCCCGTAGCAGCACCTGAACACCGCGTACATTACCTGCACCGCTGGGGCTGGGCTGCAGCAGTGATCCTGTTGTTTGCCACGGGCGCCTGGTTCTTTAACCATTACCGTAAACCGCAGCAGCCTCCCACCGCAAATACAGGTTCCCCGCTGGATGTGAGTCCGGGCCGGAATGGAGCAGTGCTTACACTGGCCGATGGCTCGCAAATGGTGTTGGACAGTGCCGGCAATGGCATCATCACCCGCCAGAACGGTACCGCAGTTACACTCGACAATAACGCACTGCAATACACGCCGGAAGATGATGGCACCGGGGAAGTGAAATATAATACCATCACCACTGCCCGTGGCCGCCAGTTTAAGGTGCGGCTCCCAGATGGCACCCTCGTATGGCTCAACGCCGCCAGCTCCCTGCGCTTCCCCGTTGCCTTTAAAGGGAAGGAGAGGGTAGTGTCGTTTACCGGGGAAGCCTATTTCGAAGTGGCGAAGAACGCTCTGCAGCCCTTCAGGGTACAGGTTCCGGGGAAGATCGATATCGACGTACTGGGTACCGCGTTTAACGTGAATGCCTATACCAATGAAAATAACAGTTATGCCACACTGGTGGAAGGTGCGGTAAGGGTATCCCTGCCCGGCAATACCGGTGGCGGCGTGGTGCTGAAACCGGGCGACCAGCTGCTGGCAGGCCTGGAAAGAATGGAAGTGATCCACAACGCAAACGTGGATAAAGCCATCGCATGGAAAAACGGACTGTTTAATTTTGAAGGAGTGGGACTCCGGGAAATGATGCGCCAGCTGGAACGCTGGTACGACCTGGAAGTGGTGTATGAAGGAAATGTGCCCGAGATACAGTTTTTCGGGGAGATGAGCCGGTCGCTCAAACTGTCGGATGTACTGGCCGGACTGGAAAATGCCGATGTGCATTTCAGGCTGGAAGCAGGCAGGAAACTGATCGTAATGCCTTAGTCAATCTATTTATCCCTATAACCAATTATTGAATTATCAGACATGCGAAATACTTATCAACTAAAATAGCGGACACCGGCCGGACAAAAAAAACCGGAAGTGCGGCAAACACTTCCGGGTAAATATGCCGGTCGATCAAAACGGGTTTAGAGACCTCCATTTTTAACAACCAAACGTTGCAAATCTATGCAAAAAACTGCTTACTGGAGCTGTTGGGACTCGCCGTGCCGGCTCCCAACCAAAATGCTCCGGATCATGAAAATTACAAGTCTTCTCCTTCTCGCCATTTGTTTACACGTTTCTGCCAGTACGTTTTCGCAATCGATCACGTTCTCGGGCAGAAACGTTCCGATGAAAAAGATCTTTGCCACCATTAAGCAGCAAACCGGTTATGTGGTATGGGGCAAGTCAGAACTGCTGCAAAATGCAGGTCCGGTTTCGGCATCTGTACAGAACATGCCGCTCACCAGTTTCCTCGATCTGATCATGAAAGATCAGCTCTTTACTTACAAAATTGCTGACAATACCATCCTGCTGCAGGGCAAACAACTCCGTGCAGCCGATGGTAACCTCATGCCTGTGCAGGATTCGCCTGTAAAGGGGCGGGTTACCGACAGTACGGGTATCCCCCTCATCGGCGCTACCGTGGCGGTAGTAGGGAGCAGCCGCCCGGCCGTTACGGATATGGAAGGCGTGTTCACCCTTTCAGTTACCGCCGGCAGCAGGCTCCGCATCAGTTTTATCGGTTACAGAACCAAAGAAATTACCGTTACCGCAGCGATGCTGCAATCGGGTAACGTGGGCAATATTATCCTGTCCGTTATTTCCGAAACCCTTACGGGGCTGGAGGTAACGGCCAATACCGGTTATCAGAAAATTCCTTTGGAGCGTGCCACCGGATCGTTTGGCGTGGTAACGGAGGAAACGATCAATGCCCGGATGGAAATGAGCCTGTTGGCACGGCTGGAAGGTACGGTGCCGGGTCTTTTTATGCAGAACGGCGCTGTATATATCCGCGGGCTTTCCACGCTTTACGCCACGCAAAGTCCGCTGATAGTGGTAGACGGCTTCCCTTTTGAAGGCGATCTGGGCTATATCAATCCGGCCGATGTGGTGAATGTAACCGTGATGAAAGATGCCGCGGCTTCCTCCATTTACGGCACACGGGCTGCCAATGGCGTGATCTCCATCACCACCCGCCATGGCAGCAGCAGGAAACTCACCATCCATTACAGCAGCTCCGCTTTTGTAAGCGGTAAACCGGATGCAGGCTACATGAACCTGCTCAACTCCCGCGAAATGGTGGACCTGGAACAGGAAATGTTCAATATCTGGCACCCTACCTACAACGATGCCATCCGCCGTGCAGGGCAGCCCAAAGCACGCGAAGCACTGTATAATCATGAGCAGGGCCTTATCACAAAAGCCCAGCTCGACGAAACACTGGAAAGGCTGCGCAACTCCAACGGGCAGGGCCAGCTGGAAGATTTGTACATGCGTAACAAATTGAGCCACCGCCACAGCTTATCCGTGAGCGGAGGAAACGATGTGCATCAGTACAATGTGATGATGAACTATACCGGCAGTAATGATTACGGATTCCGGACCAATAGTGATGAAGTGAACATTGGGATCAAAGACAAAGTGAAAGTGTTCAACTGGCTGGATGCGGAAGCAGGTGTGCAAACGAATATCAGTGATGTAGACAGGATCCGTGAAGGCCCTTTGGGCTTTTACCGTAACATGCCTTATGAAATATTGCGTAACCCCGATGGCAGTTCCGCTCCGTTCACCAAACTGAAATCGGATTATGAAATACAACGCCTCATAGCACTGGGGCTGCACGACGAAACGTTTAAACCGCTCGACGAGATGAATAAATCGGAATTAAAATATAATTCCAACTACTTCCGCCTGCAGGGCGGGTTCACCGTAAAGATCATCCCGGGCCTGACGATGGATCTGAAATATCAGACAGAGCGCGGCTCCTCCCACGATAAAAACTATTACAGCTCCGATTCTTACTACGCCAAAAATATGATCAACGATGCCGCTCAGGTCATCAATGGTGAACTGGTGAAGAATGTACCGGATGGCGGGCAGATGTACGAAGTAAGGACCAACAGCAAATCCTACACCGCCCGTGGTCAACTGAACTTCGACCGGCGCTTTGGTTCCAAACATCAGCTTACAGCCCTTGCCGGTATGGAACAGCGGGCCATTGCAGTTTCCCGTACCAGCGTGTTTAAAATGGGGTATAATGATAATAACCTCACGTTCCTGCCGGTGAATGAAATTGCCCTCGGTAACCTGAAAGGCACCGAATCACTCACCAGTACTTATGCACGCAGCTTCAACGACGGCAATAATTTTGGTTATGAGGAAGACCGCTATGTATCCACCTATGCCAACGCAGGTTATACGTACGATGGTAAATACAATCTGACAGGCAGCGCCCGCATGGATAACTCCAACCTTTTTGGCACCGACCGCCGTTACCGCTACCTGCCCCTGTGGTCTGTAGGGGCCAGCTGGAGGCTGACGGAGGAAGACTTTATGAAAGATATCAGCTGGCTGAACTCGCTGAGCATCCGCACTACCTATGGCTTAGGAGGTATTGTGGCCAGAAGGGTAGGGCCGTATCTGCAGGCAAGGAGCTATTTCCTCGCAGAAGCGAATGCCACTGCTACCGATATTATCTATCCTCCCAACAAATCTTTACGCTGGGAACAAACGGCTACCACTAACATCGGTATCGACTTCGCCGTGCTGAAAAGCCGTATCTCCGGATCGGTGGATTACTATTTCCGTAAAACCAGCGACCTGATGGGCGAGCGCACCATAGATCCTACCAACGCCTTTCCCCGTGCACTCATCAACTACGGTAAGCTCAATAACAGGGGAATAGAACTGCAGCTCACCAGCCGCAACATCGAGCAGAAAAACTTTAGCTGGAATACCACGCTGACCTTTGGTCATAACAAGAACGAGATGACAGACATCAATACGCTGGATGAGTCTTACTACGGGCTTACCCAGGGGTATGGTGTGAACCGCATCGGTTACCCGATGGATGCCGTGTTCAGCTTCCGCTCCGCCGGCCTTGACCCCACCAACGGCTCTGTACTGGTGTATGATGCCGAAGGGAAAGTGGTGAAGAACTACGACGCCACCGGTGCCATCGTGGCCAATATGACCGATATCAAGGGCCTTGTTTACAACGGTACCCTGCGTCCCAAATGGACATCAGGGCTTACAAACAGGTTCACTTACAAAGACATTACACTCAGCGTAATGCTCATCGGCAGTGGCGGGCATGTGATCAGGGATGTGGTGCCTCCGCATACTTCCGGTAACCTTTACAGGAACCAGGATAAGCGGGTCATGAACTTCTGGCGTAAACCCGGAGATGAGAAAGTACCCGGTATGCTGCCCGCACCCGATCTGAAAGGCAATGGCGGTACCTATTACACCCTCATCTGGTTTGCTGCTGATCAGAACGTGCTGAAAGCAGATTACATAAAAGTTAGAGACATCACGTTGTCTTACAACTTCGCGCCGGTGCTGACCAGCATTAAAAAGCTGTCTTCCGCGCGGCTTTCACTGCAGGTGCAAAACCCATTCCGCTGGGTGAGGAACGATGTGGGGATAGATCCCGAAGCATATGAGATCGCCGGCACTTACGCCAACAGAGGGTTGCCAGTGACGCCTGTGTACAGTGTTGGATTAGATATCACTTTCTAAAACGAGGATTCATGAAGAAATTACATCTAATTATCATCAGCATCGTGGCATTAACCGGCTGCGACAAATTCCTGGATATTAAACCGAAGGATAAGTTCATCCCTGTCACCATGAGCGATTATGAGAATATGCTCAATGCCGGCAGTACCGTGAATTATGGAGACCAGTTCTGGGATCTGATGTCTGACGACGCATTCCTCCCCGAAGGGGAACCCGGCAACCTGTTCAGTAAGCAGCAGGTATGGGGCCGCAGAATGTATACATTCAACCCGTCTCCGTTTGAGCAGGGTGCCAACGACTTCCTTTGGAGTGAAGGCTACAAGCGCATCTTCTACTACAATACCGTTATCAATAATATCCTCGAATCCACGGAAGGCACAGAAGCCAACAAAAAAAGCGTTCGTGCAGAAGCTTTACTCCACCGGGCTATGGAGCACCTGCAGCTGGTGAACGTATACGCGCATCACTACGATGCCGCTACGGCAGCCACCCAGCATGGCGTTCCCATTGCATTGATAGCAGATATCAATGCCAAGTTTGTCAGGAACACGGTAAAGGAAGTGTATGAGCAGATCCTGAACGACGGGAATGCTGCCCTTGCAGACCTCCCTCTGAAGAATAAACTCACGAAGTTCAGGGCTTCCAAAGCCGGCGGCTATGCCCTGCTGGCACGTACTTACCTGTTCATGGGCGATTATGTGAATGCCCGTAAGAATGCTGATCTGGCCATTGGGCTGCAGGGAACGCTGAAAAACATGAACACGTATAACGTGATCATCCCCGGTCCGTTTCCCAATGTACCCGGTGCCCCGCTGGGATGGACCAATATCCCTGATGGACAACTCAATCCTGAAACCATTGTGGCGCGTCACTTCCTGCGCCCTTTCGGACTGGGCATGGATGTGTGCGCATCTCCCGAACTCACCGCACTCTTCACCGACAACGATAAGCGCTGGACGTTGTATTACGCCAACGGATGGCCGCCTGCACCGCCGTTCAACTACATGAACCGTTACCAGGTGAAGCTCTTCCTCCGGGGCGATTTCTACAGCAACTACCTCAACGTACCGGAGATGTACCTCGTGCGTGCAGAATGCCTTGCCCGCGAAGGCAAGCTGGACGATGCACTGGCGGATATCAATAAACTACGGCTCAACAGGATCGTACCGGCTGCTTACGTAGCTTATACGCCTGCCGACTTCGGTAACGATGCAGAGCGTGTACTGCGCTTTGTACTGGAAGAAAGAAGGAGGGAGCTGGCATTCACCGGTATGCGCGTGATTGATCTGAAGCGCCTCAACAAAGAAGCCCGCTTCAAGAAAACCATTACCCATACGGCAGAAGGCAAAACATATGAATTGCTGCCCGGCAGTAACCAGTACCTGCGGCAGCTGTGGCCCAATGCCACGGTGTTTAATCCGGACTGGCCGCTGAACCCTCAATAAAATAAACCAGCCAGATACCATGTGTGGCGCCGGTAGTTTCCGGCGCCATTGTTCTCCTGTTGCTTAATAAAATCGCACATGCAAGATAATATCGTACAAATTGAAGGGCTGTCGCACCGTTACAGTAAAGACTGGGCGGTGCAGGATGTCAGCTTTGAAATTAACCGGAACGGCATCGTAGGATTACTCGGCTCCAACGGCGCGGGTAAGTCTACCACCATGAACATCCTCTGCGGGGTATTGAGCCAGACGCAGGGCCGCGTACTCATCGAAGGGATCGATATGCGGGAGCATCCCGAAGAAGCCAAGAAAAGGATCGGCTTCCTTCCGCAGAACGCCCCCCTCTATCTCGAACAGACGGTGGATGAATACCTCACTTTCTGCGCCCACCTCCGCCTCATTGAAAAAAAGAAGATCAAAGCAGCGGTAGATGTGGTGAAGGAAAGATGCGGCGTAGCGCACTTCAGTAAAAGGCTCATCGGCAACCTTTCCGGCGGTTACCGCCAAAGAGTAGGCATTGCACAGGCCATCATCCACAGGCCCCAGCTGGTAGTGCTGGATGAACCTACCAACGGTCTCGATCCCAACCAGATCCTCGAAGTGCGGCAGCTCATTAAGGAAATTGCTTCCGACCGCGCCGTGATATTCTCTTCCCACATCCTTTCTGAAATACAGGCCACCTGTGAAGATATCATCATGATCGAAGGCGGGAAGATCGTTTTCAAGGATACCATGGACTCTTTCAACAACTACATCGAACCCGATAGTCTCGTGGCTACCATGGAAAACCCGCCAGCGGCAGAAGAGCTGCGTGCGATACCGGGTATTAAGGAAGTGGATTACCTGTCGGAGAAAACGATCCGCGTAAGGTTTGAACCCGCCGCGGATATCGCGGAAAGTATCGTGGAAACCAGCGTGCAGCGCAAATGGCGCCTGAAGGAAATCACATTGGAGAAGAGTTCGCTCGATGCCATCTTCGCCCAGTTATCAAACAAAACACCTAAACCCGCCGTAAAACCATGAAAGTAATCTTCAGAATAGCCAGGCAGGAGCTGAGCCTCCTGTTCAATTCGCCGGTGGCATGGCTGATATTGATCGTATTCCCCATTCAGATCGGGGTTAATTTCCTGCATTACATCCAGATGATCGGCAGGGCGCAGCGGATGGGCAACCACTTCAATGACGTAACCGCCATGGTATATGCGGGCTTGCAGGAAGGGTTTTATCCCGGTGTGAAGAACACGCTCTACTTCTATATTCCACTGCTCACCATGGGCCTCATCAGCCGCGAGCTGCACAGCGGGTCTATCAAGCTTTTATTATCTTCTCCCATCAAGGTGAGGGATATCGTATTGGGGAAGTATATGGCCATGATGGGGTACGGCGCACTGCTGCTGGTGATCATCTGCCTGTATGGCGTGGCTGGTTCGTTCTTCATTACGGATATCGACTGGTCGATACTGGTTTCCGGAGCATTGGGGCTGTACCTGCTGATTTGCGCTTATTCGGCTATCGGACTGTTCATGTCTTCCCTCACTACTTACCAGGTGGTAGCCGCCATCAGTACGCTGGCTGTACTGGCAGGGCTTAACTTTGTAGGGGGACTGTTTCAGGGTAATGATGCCGTAAGGCATATCACTTATTTCATGTCTATCGCAGGCAGAACGGAGCAGTTCATATTTGGGCTGATCAGTACGCAGGACATCGTGTACTTCTTCCTCGTGATCGGATTCTTCCTCGCTATTACCGGCATGCGTTTGCAGGATCAGCGCGAAGCCAGATCCAACTGGAAACGAGCCGCACGTTATGCAGGGCTGACAGGTGCATGCTTCCTCATCGGCTATGTAAGCGCACTGCCCGCATTCACGGGCTATGTGGATATGACGGCTACTAAAACGCATACCCTCGGGCCGCAGAGCCGAGAGCTGATAAAAACGATGGATGCACCACTGAAGGTGACCACCTACGTGAATATCCTCGATAATAATTACTACCTCGGTGCACCGGAGAAGAAGAGTGAAGATGAACGCATCCTCACACCTTATCGCCGCTTTATGCCTGATCTGGAAATGAAGTACGTGTACTACTACGACTTCTCCAATAACGAAGGCTTATATAAAAATTATCCCGGCGAAAGCGATGCCGCCATCGCTAAAAAGGTAGCCGATATTCAGGACCTCGACTACCGTAAAGTACTAAAGCCGGAAGAGGTGAAGAAGACCATCGATCTCGGTCCGGAAGAAAACCGGCTGGTTCGTGTGCTGGAATATGGGGATAAGCGTACGTTCCTCCGTTACTATAACGATCTGCGAATTTATCCTTCCGAACAGGAATTCACCGCAGCCCTGAAGCGCCTCATTACGCCTGCAGCTATCCCGGTGATCACCTTCCTCCGCGGAAACGGGGAGCGGAGCATTACCAAAGCAGGTGATGCGGAGTTCAGGATGTTCGTGAACGAACTCACCAACAGGGGAGCCCTCATCAACCAGGGCTTTGAGGTAGATACTGTAAACCTTTTGCAGGGAGATATCCCTGCCACTACCAACGTACTGGTGATTGCTGATCCTAAAACTGCATTCCCTGCAGCAGTGCAACTGAAGCTGGAGCAATACATCGCCAGCGGCAGAAACCTCTTTGTAATTACCGATCCGGGATCGCAGGAAATACTGAAGCCATTGCTGCAGCAATTGGATGTACAGCCCGGAGATGCTCCGGTGCTGGAAGAGAGCCGCGATTATGCACCTGATTTCATACTGGCCCGCTTTACTGACAGTGCCGGAACCATCGCTCCCCACCTTGGCGGATATAAGGCCAACAACGGCGTGGTATCCATGGTGGGTACGGTAAGCCTCCGGTACGGACAGTCAAAAGGATTCCACACCGTTCCGCTGCTGACTGCTAAGAATAACGAAGCCCTGGCACTGGCAGCAGAGAGAACCGTAGAAGGTAAAACGCAACGCATCATCGTTACCGGTGATGCAGATTTCATGAGTTCGGGAGAACTGGGGCGGCGGAAGCCTTACATCTGGAACCAGCCGCTTATTACGGAGATATTCCGCTGGTTCACTTATGGTGACTTCCCCGTGAATACGGGTGCTATCAGATCAAAGGATGTGATCGATAGTGACGATAAAGGCATCCTCACCATGCGGATCATCTTCTTTGGACTGATCCCCGGCACGCTGCTGATATTTGCGGCAGTGCTGTTGCTGTACAGAAAGCGCAGATAGTGCTGCTGTACCAAAATTACGTTGTGATGTAAGTGGATATAAAGACCGGCATGTTAGCAGGATGTGCCGGGCAAACGGCTGTGAATCATTGATTTGCGGCCGTTTTTGTTTGTATGCCCGGCACCGGGTCAAAAAAACATGTAAATTGGTCAAAATGCATCTGGCTGAGGAGGTGCAAGGGGTGTTACATTTGAGCATACTGATTAACGATTTGAAAAGAAAACAATTCCCGGTATGAATGTGGAGCGGCTCATATTAGGCACGGCCGGCATCGGTGGCATCTGGGGACCAGTAGCGCCCGAAGCGTCTGTGGAAACGGTGCTGATGGCATTGGAAGCGGGTATTACTGCCATTGATACTGCTCCGGCTTATGCACATGCGGAAACGTATGTGGGAGAAGCCCTCCGGCAGTGGAAAGGTGTGCAACCCGCAGTCAGCTCCAAAGCCGGCCGCCTGCATGGGCTTACCGCTTACGATGGCAGGTACGATTATAGTCGGGATGCCATGTTCCGCAGCGTAGATTACTCCCTCGCTACACTGGGCCTCGGGGAACTGGATGTGTTATTCCTCCATGATCCCGCACAGATACCACAACAGGATTTTGGAAAGGTAGCGGAGGTGATGGTGGCGCTGAAAGAAAAAGGATACGCCCGTACCATCGGTATTGGCGGTAACCCGCCTGAATGGGCTTGGCCCTGGCTGCTGGATGGTACTTACAGCGTACTGATGGAATACAACCGGCTGAATGCCTGTCATACCACAGCGCTGGATACCTCACTTCCCAGATGTACTACGGCCGGTGTGCGGTACTATGCTGCCAGTCCGCTGAATATGGGTGTGTTGGGCAATGCTTATTCCGCTTTTACCCAACAGCCTCCCGCATGGCTGCCCGAAGCCGATATAGCTGCCGCAGGTAAACTTATGGCGCTGGCAGAAGCAGATGGCCTCGAGCTGCGCACCCTCGCACATCGTTTTCTCTATACTGTTCCGGGTACGTTCAATATCGTAATTGGTCCTTCTAACCCGCAGCAGCTGCACAGTACCCTCAGCGATTTTGCAGCAGGGGTACTGCCCGTACCGCTTTTTGGAAAAATTCTGGATTACAGCAAGGATATCTCATCACAATGAAAGCAATCATCGATCAAACGTTCAATATTGTCCGTGTCCGTGTAAACGTACTGGAGCCCGTACAGGCAGTAACCCCTTTTCAGGATGCTACCATGGGGCCTTTTCTCACTTTCGGCCTCGCCGTTATTTCCCTCGAAGACGAGAGCGGTAATGTTGGTGAAGCACCGGTATTCAGCAGTTACACCAATATACTTGAATCCTGTTTTTTGCCCATCCTGCTGCATACGCGGGATATGCCATATGAAGCACTGTACAGCAAGCTATACTGGTCTATCCGTAACGAAGGCTTCCGTGGTGCTGCTGCGGCCATGCTGGGGCAGATCGATTATGCGCTGCACGACCTTGCCGCGCGCCGCACCGGAAAACCCCTGCACCGCTTCCTTGGCGCCACACGCGATCATGTGAAAGTATATGGCAGCGGAGGGGGCACGAATTACACCTATGCACAGCTGGAAAAGGAAGTAGGGTATTTTCTCGATAAAGGAGTAGATTGTTATAAGATGAAGATCGGGAAGGATTTCGGCCGCCGCCCGGAAGAAGATGCGGAACGGGTGAAGTTCGTACGCGGACTGATAGGGCCGGATGTACAGCTGGCAGTTGATGTAAACCAGGTTTGGGATTGCGATCAGGCACTGCGCTTCCTTGACCTTACGGCCGCACAGAACATCGCATGGCTGGAAGAGCCGGTACATTCCGCAGGTATGGAACAGATACAGCGGCTTTGCGCTGCCACTCCGGTGAATGTGGCTTTCGGGGAATCGGAGCGGACATCGCGGATGTTTCCTACCTTACTGCGCCTTGGGGTAAAACATTTTCAACCGGTGCCTACACAAATCGGAGGCGTTCGTGAATGGGCTGAAGTACGTGATCTGGCAGCGCAGCACGGTACTGATTTTTCTTCAGGAGGCTATTCCCTGTACACAGCAGGCCTGATGGCTACAGCTTCCGAAAGCTGCCGTGTGGAGTATCTGTACTCCATCATGTCGGGCCTGGAACAATACTTTAGCGTACAGCCCGAATGGAATAAGGGTGGCTGGGCACTGCCTGATATTGCAGGTGCACCAGTGCGGGTAGACTGGGCGTACTGGAAACGCGCAGGCAAAGTAACCCGGTCGGTGGAATGGGATGCGGAGGGGATGGCAGCTTACCTGCCCAATGTCATTTTGTAATGCATAAAACTGAAGCTACTTGAATATAACGCTGGAAGCATCCGACTATACCGTTCTGCTGATCTACGTGGTGTCCCTGTTGGGGGTGGGTTTCTATCTGAACAGCCGCAACCGGGAAGCTGGCCGCGACATCTTCCTCGGCGGGCGCTCGCTTTCCTGGTGGCAGATCGGATTTTCCCTGTTCAGCGCCAACGCAGGGCCTTCCATGCTGGTAGGCTTCGCCAGTATAGGGTTCACACAGGGCATGGTGGGCAGTAACTTCGAATGGCTGGCATGGTTCTTTATCTTCCTGCTTTCCATGTTCTTCCTGCCGCATTATATTTCCACGAAAGTTTATACCATGCCGCAGTTCCTGCTCGTCAGGTTCGGTAAGCCTTCCTATAATTTCCTCGTCATCTACAGTCTCATCTCCATCCTCATCGTATGGCTGGGCTGCGCACTGTACGCAGGTGGACTGATCATTTCACAAATATTCGATATCCCGCTGCTGAGAGCTGTGGGCGTTGTTGCTTTCATCGCTGCCAGCTTTACTGCGGTGGGCGGATTGAAAGCCGTGGTGCGGACGGGGATCTTTCAGTCATGTGTGATCATCCTCTCGTCCATCATCCTTGTTTATCTGGCACTGAAAAAGGCCGGAGGTTTTCAGGCACTGCTGAATGGTGCGCCGGAGCATTACTGGCAGCTGTTCAGGCCCGCTTCGGACCCTGAATACTCGTGGGTTGCCATGGTTTTGGGATACCCCGTGGTAGGGATTTATTACTGGTGTACGGATCAGACGATTGTGCAGAAGGTACTGGCAGGGAGAGATATGAAGGAAGGGCAGTATGGCGCCATATTTATTGCCGCACTGAAGATCTTCATGCCCTTCATTTTCATCTTCCCGGGTATCATTTGCTATGTGTTGTATAAAGATGTGGCGCAACCCGATAACGCATACATTACCCTCGTGAGCCAGGTGATGCCGCATGGATTCCTCGGCCTGTGTATTGCAGCGCTCATTGCTGCACTGATAGATACGGTGTCGAGTGGGCTTAATTCATTCAGTACCGTATTTACCCTCGATGTGCTGGCCCGCTTCCGTGATATGGATGAGAAGGCGAAGCGCCGGGCGGGGCAGTGGGTGACCGTGATAGCGGCTGTACTGGCAGTAGGTGTGGCCTACCTGTTCTCACATTCCGGGAAAGGGTTCTTTGAACTGAGTCAGGGTATGGTGTCTATCCTCGCGCCACCGTTATCAGTCGTATTTGTGGGTGGTATATCCTGGAAGCGGGTGAACCGGCCGGCGGCAGAAGCAGTGTTGTATGGCGGCGGACTGGTATGCCTGATCGTAGGAGCCTGTCATATCCTCAACTTCCCCTCGAAGGAATTCTGGCCGCATTTCATGCTGCTGTCGTTTTACCTGTTTGTAGCAATGGCGGTGGTGCTGATCGTGGTAACGTTGCTGACGAAGCCCCCGGTAATACAGCCACTGCCTTCGCTGGTAGAGTCCTGGCGCCGTGACGGGCGTACTTCCCGCAGCGTATGGATATGGTGGGGAGTGCTGGCGGCGGTGATGTGTGCTATTTATATCTATTTTGCCTGATTTAAACCTGTATCATATGCGTTTCATGTTATTGACGATACTATTGGCCGCCGGGATGTTTGCTGCCTGTAATCAGCCGGAAAAGCTGGAAGAAAAAATATTTGTAGTGAACATCAAAGCCGGGGGCGACTCATTGCAGACGTATCTGAAGCACCATGAAGCCGTATGGCCCGAAGTGGAAGAGGGTTTCCGGAAAGCGGGATATAAAAAGATCCGCATGTTCCGCAGTCAGCATACCATGGTAATGGTGATCACCGCTCCGGCAGGGGCAGACCTGGATGCAATGGGTAAAGCAGCAGAGTCCAGTAATCCCCGTTGTGCGGAATGGAACCGACTTATGGCGGCCTATCAGCAGGGCGTGGCCGGTACATTACCCGGACAAACCTGGACGGAAGCAGCGCCTTTCTATGAATTCAGTAATAAATAATTATCAGGTAGCGGGCGTCTCATACTGCCGCATGAAATCCCTTGGCGAAAGGCCCTTCACTTCCTTGAAGTGCTTATTGAAATTCGACAGATTGTTATACCCGCTCATATAGCACGCCTCCGTAACATTGTGCTTCTTCTCCAGCAGCAGCTTGGCCGCATGGCCTATGCGCACTTCCTTCACGAAATCTATGAGCGTACGGTTGGTACGCGCCTTAAAATAACGGCAGAAGCCTGCGGTAGACATAGGGAGTATGTCTGCCACTGCTTTCAATGATATCTCTTCCCTGAAATTCTGGAATATATAATCGAATACTTTATTGATCTTTTGTGCTTCGCCGGATGTGCTTACAGCATTGTAATAGGGCGATGACAGCACCCTTGCATTGTCTGCATTCGCCAGTGTGTCGAGCAGGTTAAGCATAAGTACCACGCGTGCCATTCCGGAGGAGAAAAGCATTTGCTGCATGATAAGTTTTGCAGACTGGATGGTTTGTCCGGAGAAGGATACCCCTTTCGCAGCACGTTCGAAAAGGTCGTTGATCTGCCTTGCTTCCGGCTTCTCCAGCAATTGCTGCCCCAGGAAGTCGGGGAAGAAGTGGATGACGGTAGCCTGTGGTGTGAGCATAGGGTCCAGCGTGGTGTAGTACTGCCAGCAATGTGGTAAATAGCTGCCCAGCAGCACCAGCTCCGTGCCCGTGAAGTCTTCAATATGATCCCCTATAAACCTTTTGCCGCTGCAGTTCTCCAGTAAGGCAATCTCGAAATTGACATGCGATTTCAGTGCGGTGTATTTCTTTATCTCCAGTATCTCCGAACGGACGGTGAAAGACTGGTCAGGCGGGAATGTGAAATTCTCATATATGTATTGCATATGCAGCTATGGCGTTGGTCCGATCCTGGAATATATCACTGTTAGAATGGAATAAATGTACCCAAATATACTGAATTGCAACATGTTTATATACACGCGGGGTTGTGGCAGATGATTTAACGGAGCTGCAAAAAAAGCATAGCTAATAGTCAAATTTAGGGTGGCGGAGGGAGCGGTATTGTTGGACTTTTAGGTTGATGCTACCAAGTACGGGCATCATCAGTGAGCGTTTTGTTGAATTCGCGTATGAGAACAAACGCTTCGGTGACCTCCGCCGCTGGAAACGTTAAGCGCTAAATCCACTGCCCGCTTTATCGATAACCTCGACAACAATGCGACCTTCAAATTCAACCTTGATCTCATCCACTGGTTCTACGCATTGCCTGAAAGCCGGTTGTCGCAGTCGAAGGGTGTATGGAAATAAAACTCGGAATGGGAGGCAATTCGATCCCCTGCAATAAAAATTAACAGATCAATACGAGTCTGCCACAGAAAGGCCCGATATGAAATATAAGATGAACATTATGAGATTTTGCTGGCTAAGCGCGGCGCTAACGGTATGTACCGTTGGCGCCCGTGCTTACGGGCAGCACAGGAAATTTACTACAGATCACGCCACGTTTACAGTAAACGCGAAAGGGTACTTCGTATCCATCAAAGACATACAGAATGGTAATGAATATGTTCCAAAAGGGCTGCCATCCGCGTTGCTAACCCTGGTAGCCCATAAAAAGCAGATGCTGCCGGTCTCGGCGGTATATTCTTCCGGTAACATCCGCCTGCGGTATGCCAGTGGCGCCGTGGCAAACGTCGGCATTAAGCTCCTGCCGCAATATGTGCGGCTGGAGTTGCTGTCGCTGGAAAATGCCCCGGAGGTGGATAATATCATCTGGGGTCCATACAAAACCACTATCTCCAAAACCATCGGGGAAATCATTTCCGTAGTGAGGGATGATGCTTTTGCCATCGGGATGCTGGGACTGACGGATAACACGACCAGTGGCCCGCCTACGGATGGCGACTTTGGTGTTACTTACTATTACATTCATTCCCCTGACGCTGCTAAGTATCCGCTGCCACCGCATTTGAAGGAAGGGCAGAAGTTCAAGATCGGAGGTGACGGCAGGAATGATGTTGCTTTTTACTCACAGCCTGAAGAGTATTTCAGGATGAATTACGGCAACGGCGCTTTGCTGGAACCGGATTTCGGATCTTCTATTACCATGCACTCGCGTAACCGTCGCAAGGAACAGATGATCCGCTTCCCGGTATTGCCCGATAACCTCGACGGCGGCTATAATTCCGCACGCTATCAGCTGGTCGTGCCTACAGATGCAGGTTTTGAAGGGTCTGCCATTGCCTTATATGCCTGTCCGGATACGCTGGGCTTGCAAACCATAGAAAAGATCGTACTGAACGAAGGGCTTCCGCATCCGGAGATCAACGGCAAATGGATCAAAGACCCCGCGTCCTTCAGGACGGATGTGGCCTGGCACGGGCCGCACGACAGTCTTGCCACCTATATGCACCGCCTTGGACTGAAGAACGTACAGGACGAAGGCTGGGGAGAGTATTATCCCAATTTTGACAACAAATGGGGCCACAACCGCGTCCGCTTTGCCGGCGGCCGGGAGAAAAACCTGCCTGTATATGGTCAGGAACTGAAAGCGCAGGGTATCCGTTATGGATTGCACACCCTTTGTGAGTTCCTGCAGCCGGGGAACAATAGTCATGTAGCGCCCGTACCGAGTGACAGCCTGGCTATTATGCAACGTACCCGGCTGGCTGCGGCGCTGTCAGCTTCCGACACGGTAATTGTGCTGGAAGATACTGTGTACCTGAACGAGTTCGGGGGCTGGGAAGGCAATCATACCAATGTGTTGAAGATAGGAAAGGAGCTGATTGAATATGAGAGCATAACCACCACCCGTCCGTATACGCTTGTGAATGTAAAGCGCGGACTGTATGGTTCTGCGCGCAGTGCATATACATCCGGAACGGAGATCGTGAAATTGCAGCCTAACTGCTACCGTGGTTTTGCGCCTGATATGCGGCTGCAGGAACAATACGCTGACTTTTATGGCCGCTGGCTTACGGAAGGAGGGATGGATTACATCGACTTCGACGGACTGGAAAGTTGCATGTATCAGGGGCATGGACAATACTCGTTTAAACGTTTCTTCCGGCAGCTGTTTGATTCGTATGCCAGGTCCGGCGGGGAGTACCTCCGGGTGATGGGTTCCTGTGTATTCGAAGGTAACTGGCATTATATGAGTGTGTGCAATGTGGGTGGCGGCAACCATATGTTCGACCCTGTGGGGAATAAATGGGGTATCGAAGGGAAAGACATGCGGTATGTTTTCGAAAGCAACTATTTCCCCGCCACCTTTGGTATAATCAATTACTCTCCCGACTGGAGCCTATACGATATAGAGAACCTGCAGGCGAAATCCATCGGATGGGATGCTACTTATATGCTGGGGCTTAGTCAGGGTGCGGTAGAGCGCAGCGGAATGAAAGATGCGGCTTTTGCCGCTTTCCGGCTGTGGGAAGATGCCCGTGCTTCCGGAGTGTTCACGAAGAAAGTGAAAGAGAAGCTGAAGGATATGACAAAGAAATTCCACCTGGAAAAGGCAGCTTCCGGTACATATACCCTTACTACCCTGGATGAAGACCGGCAACAGGATGTTGCATACAAAGCTGCGTTTCAACAGATCCCTTTGCGGAAATCCGGTACGGCAACGATGATTGAATGGTGGGTGCGGGTGCGGGCTGATAAGGGAGTATGGGCTGATGGATTGAAGATCCGGCTGCCTGGCGGGAGGATCGTACCTGTTGAAGTGCGGCTGGCCGGTGGTGAATATGTGATGTACCTCGATGGTGCCCTGCATGTGGCAGACCGGAACCGGAAAATATTGCGTAAAGTGGCTGACGTTGATCCCATTGACTGGGAAAGCGGTAAGCCTGTGATAGGGATGGCTGCATTGGGAGAGCCATCCGACAAAGTGAAGCTTGAAGTGGTGAGCGTTATTCTCGAAAACAAGGAACAGCTTCCAATTAAATAATGAATAAAATTTTGGTTGATATGATAAGCAAGTGGACTGGATTCTGTGTATGGCTTATGTTGGGATGGACAGGTAGCGCCTGCGCACAGCAGGCTGTTCTTCCCGCAATCCTGCGCCCGCTACATGGCGGGCTGCAGGTAAGCCTGATGCAGTATGAAGGTACGGAATGCAGGCGCACGCTCGTGTTTCAGGGCAATGAACTGGCAGATGGAGAGAATGTCTGGAGATTAGACTGGAAAATCACCCCTGCCCCGGATGGTGGCAATACCGTGGCGCTTACGTGCAAGTTAGTGAAAGGGCAGGCTACGGCCACTGCACTGGCTGTTGATTTCGGATTCGGGGAATGGAAAGCCGATAATTACGTATTGGTGCCCGGAATAGTTTACAATGGCAACAGGTACCGTGCCATCGGGTTTGGTTACAGCCCGCAGTATCCCGCAGATATGTACTTCAATCCTGCAGTACCGGTAACGATCTCCAACAACCCACGGCTTTCTTTGCCCGGAGTGGATACTTCTTTCCTCGAACTGCAAACCACGAACACTGCATCTCCCGGCATGAGTTTTTACGCACCCTCAGTGCGCAAAAGCTGGTTCCTGCTGGCAGATCAGCAAACCGTTCTTGGAAATAGCGGACTAACGATATTCGAGAATAAACAACGCGACAGTGCCACCTTCCGGATCATGGCACCAGCTATGCGCAAACGGGCCACCGGTTTCGGGGATTACCACCCCAGCGGTGATAAAGCCCCCAATTGGCAGACGGGCAGCGAAGTGGTGCTGCGCTTTAACTTATACATGCCCAATACTTCCGGTATACCGGAACATATGCGGTATTTTATGGCCCTGCGAAAGTCCGCAACAGGCCCTAATCAGCCGCGGAACCTCGTGCCCATGAGCACGATTGCGCAGCTGGGAACAGATATCTGCCGTGGTAATTTCACGGAAACGAAAGCAGGTAAGTATTACCTCCCCGAGAATAACCGCCACTTCCAGCTGGGATGGGTAAGCGGGATGATTAATACATTTCCCATGCTGGCACTCAACGATTCCCTGGAACGGAGCCGTGTAGCAGAAGAGCTGGACTTCATCACCTCGAAAATGCAGGGAAAGAGCGGATACTTCTACGGATTTATATCTGAAGACGGAACGCTCGGCACGGAAAAGGCGCATCCTGATTTTCCGGCGCTACAGGCCATGGTACGTAAGAACGGAGATGTGTTGTTTTGGCTGATGAAACACCTTATGCTCCTGAAAGATCAGGGATATGGCAGTACCATCCGCCCGCAATGGGAAGCTGCCGCTCAGAAACTGGCAGCAGCATTTGTACGTACCTGGGAAAAGCATGGAGAATTTGGCCAGTTCATTGTACCGGAAACGGGTGAAGTAGCAGTGTTCAATTCTTCTGCCGGAGCCATAGTGCCTGCGGGCCTCGCTCTGGCTTCGGATTATTTCAGGAAGAAGGAATGGCTGACGGTGGCAGAGTCCGCTGCTGCATTTTATTATCGTCGTGACGTAGAGCAGCGTGGCTTTAACGGTGGTGCCTGCGGCGATATTTCGCAGGATGCCGATTCAGAAACTGCCTTCGGCTTTCTGGAATCGCTGATGGCACTTTACCGGTATACGGGCAAGGCACAGTGGCTTTCCCGCGCGGAAACGCAGGCGGCTCTTTGTGCCAGCTGGGTTTTAGCGTACGATCCTGTTTTTCCGGCAGGGAGTACCATCGGGAAGCTGGGTGGACGCATGGCTGGTGCTATTTGGGCCAGCAGTCAGAATAAACATGCGGCACCAGGTGTATGCACCTCATCAGCCGATCATCTGTTCAAACTCTACCGTGCCACGAATAATCACCGATATGCAGAACTCATCCGCGATATCCAGCATGCGCATACGGAGGCGGTGAACATGCCGGGCCATATCACTTCCAATTACCGCAACGGCAGCAGCATGGAGCGTATTCAGCCCAGCGATGCGGAAGGGAAAGGCGCTATCGGCAACTTTATCCATACCCGCAACTCCTGGACCGAAACCAATGGCATCCTCATGGCCATGGAACTGCCAGGTATTTACGTACGCCCGGGTGAAGGGAAGTATTTTGTCTTTGATCATATCGAAGCCGAAAAACTTTCGGAAGATAAATCCTCCATCACCCTGCGCCTTACCAATAAAACACCCTACAATGCATCCGTGTCGGTATTCGCGGAAACCGCCCGTATGGCAGCCCGGCCATTGGGCTATACTACATTTCACCGCTGGCCCAAAGTAGCTGTACCGTCAGGCGGACAATGTATTGTTCAAATCCTGGCCAACGGCAGCGTTCGGCCACAGCCTTTGAAATGATAACGATTTACTGATATGAACGACAATAATAGCTTGATGAAAATAGCGGGGGTAACGGCTGTATTTATAGTGTCGGCGGTTATCACATCCGCGCAGGAGCGACCCGGAGTAACCTATAACATGGGCCGCGCCGGTGCTGTTACTTACGCAACCGCCCCCGACACTTTATGGCCCTCGGCCGGTGCCCGGCTTGCCCTCAGGCGGAAAGGCCAGCCGCTGTTCTTTGCGGATGCCCCGGCTGAAAAGAAACTGGCCGGTGAAGGTGCTGTGCTGTTTAAAGAGAATGCCGGTTATGTATCTCAGGGTGCAGCCGGTTTAGCACAGCAGGATTTTGTGCTGGAAGTATGGGTGCAGGCGAATGCCCGTCAGGGTGCAACCGACCGTCTTCCCGCCAAAACATCTGTGCTGGCATATGGCGGGGCAGGAAAAGGCTATGCCATTTACCGGGAGAATAATGCCTGGACTTTATCCGCAAACGGAACAACCGCGGTATCTCCCATCGGTACAATTACACCCGGCGAATGGGCGCACATCGCCATCGCTGTTACCGGCAATAAAGCCGTAGCTTACCTGAACGGGAAGAAAACTGCCGCAGAAGTATCGGTTCCGCGCCCGGCGGGGGACACGTTGATACTGGGTTCCGCTATGCGTATGGAGGCTTTCAGTGGCCTTATATATGAAGCACGTATTACCTCAATGGCCGGCCGGAAATTCAACCCGGCGAAAGACCTGCATTATAATCAGCAAAACATTACCCGTAACAGGCAGCTGGCAGAAGGCCGGCAGAAAGCCATTATCGCCGCCATCTCCGGTAACCGGCAGATCCGTAAAACGGATACTGCTGCGGAAGGAGTGGGGGAAGACTGGCTCGTAAATCGTGTAACGCGATCTTCAGCATTGCTTTTCAAACCTGCGGCAGACGGAATGAGCGGTAAGCTGGAACTTTCCAATGGCCTTATCAGCCGGGAGTTCTATATCGGGGATAATCTCGCCGCAGTGAGCTTTAAAAATCTCTCCAACGGCGCGCAATTCCTGCGTGCAGTGAAACCCGAAGCGCGGATAAAACTGGATAGTATATGGTACGATATCGGTGGCTTATCGGCCCAGCCTGAAAAGTCTTATCTGCTGGAAGCATGGCTGAAAGATATGGTGACCGATCCTATGGCTTTCCAGTTCTCCGGACTGGAAGTACGCCAGCCGCAGGCAAGGTACCCCTGGCAACAGAAGTATAATGCTGTGCATGCAGACTGGCCGCCGAAAGGGTTGCAGGTGGTTATGCACTATGATGCGCCGGCAGGAAAGCAGGAATGGAAGAATGGTTTGCGCGTTTCAGTGCATTATGAAATGTATGATGGCATTCCCGTGGTTGCCAAATGGATCTCCATCCGCAACGGTACAAGCAAGGGGATCATCGTGCATGAAACGGAGTGCGAAGTACTGGCCGTTACGCAGGATCAGGAAAAGCGCCTGCATGTGGAAAGTGATTACTCCTTCGCGCTGGCCAATGCCGATCGCGAAGGCAGTGCCCTGATGCATTATAAAGGCGATCCACCGGCTTACCAGGTGGGCGGGTCTACCACCAAATGGATCGTAGATAAAGATTACCATACCTGGGCCTCTCATAACCAGGCAGAAGATAAGTTCCTCGGATTTCCGCACCACTCCCTGCTGGTGAGCCGCCTGCCAATGGGACCATTGGAATTACTGAGGCCACAGAAAGATTTTACTTCTTTCACCACCTTCGAGCTATTGCACGACAGCGATGACCGCGAACGCCAGAGCCTCGCGCACCGCAGATTCTATCGCACCCTTGCACCGCAGGTCACTGAGTCCCTGCTGACAGGAGGCATCACTTCTCACGACCGTAAGGAACTGAAGCATTTCATCACCCAAATGGGGGAGCTGGGCTTCGAAAGACTGGATATCATGGCCTGGCCCGGTATCTCGCACGATAAGCTGGATACGGCCTATGTAGCGCTCTGGAAAGAAATTGCTGCTTTCGCGAAGGAACGCAACATCGTGATGGGTGGTTACGAGCTGCAGGTCGCCTCCAGAGGCAGAGGAGCAGCAGTAGATTGTGTAGACCCTGAAACGGGTAAGCCCGGCAGCCTGTTCGGGCAAAGCGTGTGCATCGCCAGTAAATGGAAAGACACATATTATCCTGCCATGTGGCAATTCTTCGACCGTACGGGACTCATGACCTTTAACATGGACGGCCCTTATCATGGCGACGTATGTGCTTCTACTGTGCATCCGCATCACCATAGTCTGGAAGACTCACAATGGAAACAGTGGCAGACGCAGGTAGAAGTACTCCATGAGTTGCAGCGGCGGAATATGTATGTTCCTATTCCGGACTGGTATTTCCTGAACGGGCAATCAGCCACGGGCATGGGATACCGCGAAGCGAGCGCCAATCTCACACCTCAACAGCAATTGCTGCTGGGCCGGCAATACATATATGACGGTACCTGGCATAAAACACCTACCATGGGCTGGATGAGCTTACAGCTGGTGGGTTTTTATACCAACGATCCCCGGGTAGGGCTGGAGCCATTGTCGGAAAACCTCACCCGTTACGAAACGGGCCTGTTCCAGCACCTTGCCAGCGGCTGCCAGTTGACCATCCGCGGGAAAAGGTTGTACGATACTCCTGAAACAAAAGCGGTGGTGGCTAAATGGGTGAACTGGTTTAAACAATACCGCGATATCCTCACTTCCGATATCCTCCACATCGGCCGTCCGGATGGCAGGGATATCGATCTGATGCTGCATGTTAACGCCGCCATAGAGAATAAAGGCATGCTGATCGCTTTTAATCCTACTGACCGCGATATTACTAAAACCGTGAAAGTGCCCCTGTACTACACGGGCATTAAGGGCAAGGCAAGTATTATGGCAGGTGATGGGAAAGTGTGGGAGGCAGGATTAGAGAAAGACGCTATTGCCGAGGTGAAGCTGACGGTGCCGGCCGGTGGTTATGGCTGGTACCTGATCCGCCAGGGTAAATAATACGAATTGTTTGTTTGATGAATCACTGTTCACAATTGTACTTTCTTCAATAACAGCGAAGAAAACTGGTTAATTAAATTGCGCCCGCTGTATTCACAGCGGGCGGTTTTTTTAATCCCGCTTCAACCAGCCCGTAATACTCATCCGGGGCTTGTTGGCCACCAGTACTTCATGTTCCAGCTCACTGCTTTTGAAAAATACCGTTTTGCCTCCTGTAGGGTCAATTTTCTGGGACGCCTGCCCGGCGTGATGGATGGTAAGCTGCCCTCCGTCGCCGGATGTCCAGTCAAGGTTGAGGTAAATAATCATGGAAAACTGCCTGCTGGGGTTGTTGCGGAACTGGTCGATATGTTTTTTGTAGAAACTTCCTGTTTCGTAAAGGGCGTAATGGAACTCATAACCATTGATGCCTGTATAGCAGGTATTGTTCAGGTGGAGTATAAATTCATCCATTAATGCGAAAAAAGCATTCTCGTGGACATCGTTGTGTTTCTTGTCGAGCCAGTAAATAATATCACTGCGAACGGATTTGTCGTGCGAGACCAGTTCACTGTTGCCGGTGCCGGCGGCATGCATCTGCCGGTTCCCTGACAGCCGGATCAGGTTGTTTTTGAGGTCGCCGGCCAGCTGAGGGCTTAGAAAGTTCTCGGCGATGCCGACCCTGTTTTCAACAAAACTGTTGATCAGGGTGTCGAAAGTAGTTTGCAAAGAGCGGAGGATTACAAAGACAGCATTATCCCTGTTGCAGTGAAGGTAGGCTAAAAACCTGTAATGTGATTAGGGAAACCGCAGATAATGCCTACCTTTGTCCCGGTGAAGAAAATAATTGCCCTCATATTATTTGCGGTATATCTCATATCCAGCACCGAGCTGCGCGAATTAGCCAAGCTCCCTGTGCTGATACAGCATTTCAATGAACACAGGCAGTTAGACCGCCAGATTACCTTCGCCGAATACCTTACCGACCATTACAATAACCTGCCTCATACGGATAACGATGAAGAGCGGGATAATCAGCTGCCCTTCAAAAGGGTGGATTCGAATGTGATGTTCAGTCCTGTTATCCCTCCTACGGGCATAATAGCGCTCCGGAAGCCGGTTACACCGATTGCTTCCGATGAATTGTTCTCCCGGAACGTTCATTTCTTCCCTTCCGCCACCGTCAGCAAAATCTGGCAACCTCCCAGATCCGGTTCATCCTTGACTATCAGGGGCTGACCATTCCATGGTCCGTCCTGACCTTATTTCTGGATTGACCAAATCAAATCTTCATGCTGAATCGAATTATCGGGTTTTCCGTAAGGAATAAACTCGTTGTTGCGTTGTTTACCATCGCATTAATCATCTATGGCGCTTTCGAGCTTTTCAAACTGCCCATTGATGCTGTTCCGGATATTACCAACAACCAGGTACAAATCATCACCATCGCACCATCTTACGGTGCAACTGATATCGAACGACTCGTTACCTTTCCTGTGGAACAGGCCAGCAGTAACATTGCCGGTATCTCTGAGATCAGGAGCTACAGCCGGTTTGGATTATCGCTCGTAACCCTGGTGTTCGACGATGGGGTGGATATATACTGGGCGCGGCAGCAGGTATCGGAAAGGCTGGCTGTGATCCAGGAAACCATCCCTGACGGTATCGGTAAGCCGGAAATGGGACCTATCTCCACCGGTCTGGGTGAGATCTATCAGTATGTCGTAAAGCCGCGAAAAGGTTACGAAGGCAAATACGATATTACCGAACTGCGTACCATACAGGACTGGATCGTGCGCCGCCAGCTGCTGGGTGTAAAGGGTGTAGCGGAGGTGAGCAGCTTCGGCGGTAAGCTGAAGCAGTACCATGTGGCTGTTAACCCCGGTAAATTACAGGCGCATGGCATCACCATTACGGATGTATTCAGGGCGCTGGAAACGAACAATGAAAATACAGGAGGTGCATATATCGAAAAGCAGTCTGCGGTTTTGTATATCCGTAGTGAGGGCCTGATTGGCAGCCGGGAGGATATTGAGAATATTGTGGTGAAAAATACTGCAAATGGTGCCCCGCTGCTCATCCGCGACGTGGCGGAAGTGGTAACAGGCTCCGCCACCCGTTATGGTGCGCTCACTTACAACAATGAAGGCGAAGTATCCGGGGCTATTGTGATGATGCTGAAAGGCGCCAACAGCAATGTGGTGATCGAAGATATTAAGCGTAAGATCGCAGATATACAGTCTACTTTGCCGGAAGGTGTGGTGATAGAGCCGTTCCTTGACCGGACGGACATGGTGTCTAATGCCATTCAGACTGTGGAAACCAACCTGCTGGAAGGTGCGCTGATCGTTGTGTTTGTACTGGTGATCTTCCTCGGTAACCTGCGTGCCGGTTTGCTGGTAGCATCAGTTATCCCGCTTTCCATGCTCTTTGCCGTGATTATGATGAACCTGTTCGGTGTCAGCGGTAACCTCATGAGCCTGGGTGCGCTGGATTTCGGGCTGATCGTGGATGGGGCTGTTATCATCGTGGAAGCAGTAATGCACCAGTTGAGCCACAATAAGAAGTTTGCAGCCGTTACCATGCTTTCCCGTCAGGAAATGGACAAGGAAGTGAAAAGCGCTTCTTCAAAAATGATGAACAGTGCTGTTTTTGGGCAGATCATCATTCTGATCGTTTATCTCCCCATTTTCAGCCTGCAGGGCATCGAGGGGAAGATGTTTAAGCCCATGGCACAAACGGTCGCTTTTGCCCTGCTGGGGGCGTTTATACTGTCGCTGACTTACATTCCTGTGATGAGCGCCGTTTTCCTGAGCCGGAAGGTCAAAGTAAAACAGAACCTGTCTGACAGGGTAATGACCCGGGTGGAAAGGCGATATACCTCCCTGCTTACGCGGGCGCTGGCAGTTCCCAAATCGATCGTGACCATTGTGATAGCCTTATTCCTGTTGTCTGTGTTTGTACTTACACGGTTGGGAGGAGAGTTTATCCCCTCCATTGAAGAGGGCGATTTTGCCGTGGAAACGCGTGTGTTGCCGGGAAGTAACCTGAACACCACCATCGAAAATGTACAGAAGGTGGCAGGCATACTCAAAAGCCGGTTCCCGGAAGTTAAGAACATTGTCACCAAGATCGGGAGCAGCGAAGTACCTACGGAACCCCTGCCCATGGATATGGGGGATATGATCATTAACCTCAAGCCTAAATCACAATGGGTATCCGCCAGCTCGTTCGATGAGCTGTCTGATAAAATGAGTGCCGCGGCATCAGAAGTGCCCGGTGTTACCACCAGCTTCCAGTTCCCTGTGCAGATGCGGTTTAACGAACTGATGACAGGCGCCCGGCAGGATGTGGTATGTAAAATATTCGGAGAAGATTTTGATACGTTGGGCATATATGCCAGGCAGCTCGGGAACATTGCAAGATCAGTAGATGGCACCACCGAACTGTATGTGGAGCAGATAACCGGTACACAACAGATCGTTATCAGGTACAACCGCGCGGCAATTGCGCAATACGGATTGAATATTTCCGATATCAACCGCAATGTAAATGCCGCATTTGCCGGCCAGAGCACAGGACTCGTTTTTGAAGGCGAAAAACGCTTCGACCTTATGGTGCGCCTGCAGAACGAACAGCGTACCGATATCAGGGATGTACAAAACCTCCTGATCCCTACCCCGGCGGGCACTCAGATCCCCCTTTACCAGGTGGCCACGGTGGAGCTGGCAGACAGTCCAGGCCAGATCCAGCGCGAAGACACGCGGAGGCGGATACTGGTTGGTTTCAATGTTAGCGGACGTGATGTGGAAAGTATCGTGGAAGAATTGCAACGTAAGGTGAAAGCGGGCATGAAGCTGCCAGCGGGTTACTCCGTCAGCTACGGAGGATCGTTCGAGAACCTCAATGAAGCAAAGGCCCGGCTGTCTATTGCCGTACCTGTTTCCCTCATCCTTATTTTCCTGTTATTATACTTCGCTTTCAATTCTATTAAGTACGGCCTGCTTATATATACGGCCATCCCGCTGTCGGCCATCGGCGGTGTTTTCCTGCTGGCAATGAGGGGCATGCCTTTCAGTATCAGCGCAGGTGTAGGCTTTATCGCACTGTTCGGTATCGCTGTTCTGAATGGTATTGTACTGGTGGCAGAATTCAACAGGATTAAAAACGGAGGAGAAACGGATATGAAAAAGATTGTGACACAGGGCACCGCCACCCGTTTGCGGCCAGTGCTGATGACGGCCTTTGTGGCATCATTGGGATTTTTGCCAATGGCGCTGAGTAATGGCGCGGGAGCATCCGTTCAGCGGCCACTGGCTACAGTGGTCATCGGTGGACTGATGATTGCCACCCTGTTGACTTTGTTCGTATTACCCATCTTATATGTCGCATTCGAGAATGGTATTACTGTAAAGCCTAAAAAAGTGATGTTGGGTGCGCTGCTGCTATTGGCTGCCGCGCCGGCTGTCGGGCAGAAGCCCATCACTATGGAAGAGGCACTGGATGCTGCAGTTACCAATAATCTGCAGGTGCAGAACCGGAAGCTGCGGGCGGAGCGGGCGAAGGAACTCATCCCTGCCGGTGTAGATCTTCCCAAGACAACAGTAGGTGCGGAATATGGGAAGTTTAATGGTCCGTTGGCGGACGACAGGCTGTCTGTTATGCAAAGTTTCAGCCTGCCTACGGTATACAACCGGCAGCGCCGCCAGTTGAACGAAGAATGGAAAGCAGCTCTGCTTGAAACGGAATTGCAGGAAGCAGAAATCAGGAAGCTCACTATGGGTATATTTTATGAGTTGCTACTTGTTTCAGAAAAGGAATCCCTGCTGGGTAAGATGGATACTGCTTACAGTGCTTTTCTGCGGGTGGCTGCACTGCGGCTGAAAGCAGGTGAAACCAATGTGCTCGAAAAGGCCAGTGCGGAAAACCAGTTGCTGCAGCTCCGGATCATGCAGAAAAGCCTCCGGCAGGAGCGGGCCATGCTGCAACAGCAATTCATGCTGTTACTCAATGCCACGGAGCACCGCATGCCGGCATCTGCTTCTTTCAAACTGGCAGCTCCGTTACCTGATACTGCCCTGTTGGCAGAGCATCCGTTGCTCAGATGGCAACGGCAGCAGGTAAAGGCGGCTGGTGCATCTACGATGGTGGAGAAGTCGAAGCTCCTGCCCGAACTCAGTGCGGGATATAATAACCTTAGCATCCGGGATGGCGGGCGTTATGATCGGGGGAACCGGTTTCATTCGTTCCAGGTAGGGGTGGCTATTCCTGTTTTCGCAGGTTCCCAAAAAGCGAGGATCAAATCGGCTAAAACCTTCCAGCGCATCGTGGAAAACGAGACAGCCTACAATACACAGGTATTGCAAGGGCAGTATCATGCGGCACTTGCACAGGTGAATCAGTATAGTGAAATTATACATGATTATGAAGACGGCGCGCTGAAGAATGCGCTGGAAATCACAGGTACCCTCAACAGGCAGCTGCAGGGCGGGGAAATAAATTACCTGGAATGGACTGTACTGAACCAGCAATCACTCAACACCCAACTCGATTATCTCGATGCCGTAAAGAATCTGAACAACAGCATCATTCATCTTAATTATCTCTTAGCTAAATAATCATGAAATATCCTGTCATTTTACATAACGCAGTAACAATTTTGTTAAGCATATTTATCGCAGGTTGCGGAGGAAATAAAGGTGCCGGGCCGGGGGAGGCGCCTGTTAATACGCCATCCGATGTGGTGACGCTGACAGTGGAGCAACTTAAAAATACCGGCCTTACAATCGGATCAGTCAGTGAACAACAGATCGGCGGGGTGCTCAAATTGAGCGGACAGATAGACGTGCCACCACAGAACCTGGTGTCTGTAAGTATCCCGCTGGGAGGATATCTCAAATCCACCGCCATGATGCCCGGTACACATGTCCGGAAGGGGCAGCTGCTTGCAGTGATGGAAGATCCCCAGTATATCCAGTTGCAACAGGAGTACCTCATGGCGGTTAATAAACTGGCATATGCAGAAAAAGAGTTTGTACGTCAGAGGGAATTGAACAGCAGTAAAGCCAGTAGCGATAAAGTACTGCAGCAGGCAGAGAGCGAGTACCGTAATGTTGCCATCACCACCAAGGCACTGGCTGCCAAACTGGGGCTGATCGGGATTAATGCAGACCGCTTGTCGGATAACAATATTTCCCGGACAGTAAACATATATTCTCCGATCAACGGGTATGTCAATAAAGTGAATGTGAACATCGGTAAGTATGTTACGCCATCCGATGTGATTTTTGATCTGGTGAATCCGGAAGATATTCACCTGAACCTTACCGTTTACGAAAAGGATCTCAGTAAACTATCCATCGGTCAGCGGGCTACAGTATTCACCAATGCCCGTCCTGATCAGCGGTATGACACGAGGATTATACTGATCAGTCACTCCCTGAACGAGAACCGTAGTGCGGAAGTACATTGCCATTTTGAGCACTATGATAAAAGCCTCGTTCCCGGCATGTATATGAATGCAGAAATCCGGTTGAACGACAGCATGGAGAAGGTGCTGCCCGGTGAGGCGATTGTCAGCTATGAGAATAAAGATTATGTGTTTGTGCAGGAAGGGGAGCGGACATTCAGGATGCTGCCTGTACAGAAGGGGCAGGCAGGTGAAGGGGTTACAGTGGTAACGTCACCAGATCTTACCGGGAAGAAGATCGTTACTGCAGGGTCCTATTCACTGCTCATGCAATTGAAGAATACAGGGGAGTAGGGGAGTTCTGAAAGAACAGCCGGGAGTATACTAACGTTTTGTTAGAAGCTCCCGGCCGTTTATTAGAAAGTGAGTTCAAATGCCCGCTCGTCCGGAGGCAGGCATTGCTTAATGTCGCAACACTGAAAATACAATCCGGCTTTTACTTTTCCGCCCGTCTTATCTTTCCGTATAAATTTTTGAACAAGCACTGCGGATGCTGTATATACCAGCACTCCGGGATCGCTGGCAGAAGCCGATGGGGGAGATTTGCTCCATGTACCCGCTGGTAACAATGATGCCGGTGTTTCCAGGATCGGTTCCAGTTGAATGTAAGGTAGGTTTTCCGGGACAAATGCGTAAATGTGCCATCCGGAAAGTATAGCACATTTTACTATTACTGCGAGGCTGTCTCCTTCAACCACCAGGGTTGCATTCACAGTAACGGGGCTTGCCTCATCAGGTACGGGGCATGTTAATGCAGTGGCCTGTTTCAATATCTTGCTGTCGAACTTACTTTGCCCGTAAGAGAATGAAGAGAAAAGCAGGGGGATGATAAATAATCCTTTCATCAGTTATACGTGTTAATTACAAACCGGTAGCCATTGGTTTCACTGAAGAATAGTTTTTTTCTGTGCTTAGCCAGCCAGGATTTCCATTCTGCGGCTGCTGAAAAGTTTTCTCCTGTGTATCGTTTAAGTACCCTCAATGCCATGTCTTCCCTGTCTTTTCGCTCCAGCATACTAATGCATGCATCCAGTAGCTTTGTGCTATGGTTGGGCACTGCAATAGCGGCAACGTCTTCATCTATATCATAGGTGAAAAAACCTTTCGGATCACAGTATATGTAGTCGAAATTGCTGGTCATGTATTGTTGGAAAGCGGCTGCATCGTTTCCGAATTTCTCATAGTACTTACCTGTAAGCGATTTCAGATAACTTTCCCAGGTAGGCAGTTCCTGTACATGGCCGAGATAGGGGAGCATCATTTCTTCCTGTGAAGTCAGTTTTTCACCGGCGGCCTGTTTGGCATTCACGCGTGCTTTTTCTTTCATGTTGTTTTCATTGAATTTCTTAATCTCGTCCACTGATTTTTCAAATGCTTCTTTATTGGCGGCGGCTACAATCTCCCGTACATTGTCTGTTGTTGCCATTCGATCGTTATACTTCCGTGTGATCGGCGTTTTCCCATCGAACTGTTTCATATAAGCAACGGTATTGATAAATACTTTCTTCGCTTCTGCCGTCATTTTAAGCGGGGAAGCGCCGAATCCCCAGAGGAAGAAGTTGCCATGTCTTCCCAGTGCTACAGCCTGTACGTCCTTCGTACATACGCCACTGGAGATCACTTCTGCATCCGGCCCTTCCGCAAACCGGTTACCTCTGGCCACGAGTCCTATTCTGGCGTCTTTATCGGTTAAATAACCTTCTTCCTGCACCGTCCACATGGGGATTTGTTTCGGGACTGATTTACCGGTAGTGTAATGAAATATGCCTTCTGGCGTGTCTTTGGTTTTCAGGGTGGGTGTTATTTTTTCCAGCGGTCCTTTGAAAATCGGGTGTCTGGTGTTGATGTGATGCGCATCCGCATCTAGGCAAAGGCACAGCCAGTCGAGCTTCAGGCCAATGGCTTCACCCATTTCAGGTGCAGTATTGGCAATGAATACGGTGGGTTTGGAGAAGTTGTTGGGCAGGTATGCCGGCCTGTGATGCTGTTTGATCCGCGCGGTATCCTGCTGCGGCAGCGGGTTGGGCCTGAAGTCGAAGATAGTGACATCAAAAGGCTCAGAGGTTTCCGGTTTCCAGTCCCGGCAATCCATGGCCGTAACCTCGGTAAAGTTTTCACTCAACAGGGCTTTGAAGGCCGGCATCCTTACCGGGTATTCAGCGATAAATCCCTCTTTGGACATACCACCCGGAGCCATCCTGCCTATTTCCGGTAAAGGCCTGGATGGGTCATATCCTACATAAAGCACTTTCAAGGGGTATTTTCCGTTGTTGGACTGCCCTTTGACAGTGGCTGTGAAGAGGCTTCCTGTTAGTAATAGAAGGCATAAGAATCGTGTGTACATAATTCTCTCTTTTAATTGGTTGAATTGATTTTATTGGTAGTAACGAAACTGTTTAGCGAAGTCCTGTTACCTATATAGAGTATAGTAAGGAGGATTTGTACGTAAAAAAGAGCGGGAATTTTTGTGGCAGACAAAAAAAACGCCTTCCAATGCACATGCCAAACTATTTTCTTTTTACCCCCGTATTTGTATCGATTGGTAAACAGGAACAGTGTTATATCTCTGCTCCATGGTAACCTGCTTTTAATAACAAATACAAATACATTATGAAAAACGTAATGATGCTCGCTGTATTCGCTTCCGCAGTGTTTATGGCAACAACGACGGAGGCTTCCATTCCCGCTGCTTCCGGTGTAAATGCAGTTGCTTTCCGCGAATGGAAAAAATCTTCTTCGGGAACATGGGCAGGCATGCACGAAGGGAAGACGATGTGGTATAAGCTCGACAAGAAAGGCGGGCTGTGGCATAGTGCCGATGGGAAGGAATGGATGGCGGATAAGAGTGGTGCCTGGACAGACAAAGATGGCAAATGGCTGAAGATTCACGACAAGAAGCTTGTTTGGAGTACGGATGGTACTACCTGGACAGAAGTGCCGGAGTGGAAATGGGAAGGGGCTGATGGCAAGTGGAATAAGTTCGATGCAAAGTGGAACTTATGGGTGAATGAGTAGTACAAACGCCCCTTGCACTGCAATGCAGGGGGCATTTTAAAATCCTGCAAAACCGGAGACGATGTTCAGCCGTATATTATGGGTGTTCTATCATTTGATTGACTTTGAAACTTACACCTAAATATACTGAAGAAGACCTGGTACAGTTGCTGAAGCAACGGGACGAGCCTGCTTTTAGGTTTTTGTATGACAATTACGCCTCGGCGCTGTACAGTGTGATTTTGAGTATTGTGCCGGAGGCGGAAACAGCCCGGGACGTACTGCAGGATTGCTTTGTCAAAATCTGGCGGATGATGGATCAGTATGATCCCGCAAAAGCACGGCTGTTTACCTGGATGCATAGTGTGGCACGGTCAGGGGCAATCGATGCCGTCCGCAGCAAGCATTGGAAAAACGCCCGTTTGAACTCACCGGTATTGGATGGCCAGCATATAGTGCCGGGCATAGCCGTAGAGCATATCGGCCTGCGGAAGTCTGTCCATCAATTAAAGGAAGAACACAGGGTATTGGTGGAATTATCCTACTTTCAGGGTTATACCCATGAGGAAATATCCAAACAGGTTAATATCCCGATGGGTACAGTAAAAACGAGGTTGCGCGCGGCATTAACGCAGCTCAGAAAAATGGTGACTTTGTTATTTTTATAGCGTGAACGTACAGGAATACATACAAAGTGGTGTGATCGAAAGCTATGTGCTGGATCTGGCTACGCCTGAAGAAAGGGCGGAAGTGGAAAGGTATAGGTTGCTGTATCCGGAAGTGGAGGCGGCTATCCTGTCGATGGAAGCAGCGTTAGAGGATAATTGCATGGAAAATGCAGTGCCCCTGACGGAAGATGTATGGAACGTGATCGCCGGGCGCTTAAAACAGCGGGTTACTTTACCAGATGAAGTACATAAGGTACATGCACTACCTGCAAACATTCCGCTTCGCCCTGTTGTGAACCACAATTGGCGAAAGATCGGAGTGGCTGCAGCAGTGTTGCTCTGCATAAGTCTGATTGGTAATATTTTGTTGTATCAGCGCTATAACAGCATTCACAACGATTATACTGCACTAATACATGAGAAAGACCTGTTGCTGGCAGGTTTAAATAAAAACCGTGATTCCCTCAATCGGATGTATGCACAGGTCCGCAGTGTGGCTGCGCCGGGTATGCAAAAAATCCCGCTTGCCGGGGTGGCTGGTAAGGAAGCTTACAACGTCACTGTTTACTGGAACAGCACCAGCCGGGAGGTATACCTTTATGCTAATAACCTGCCGGCAGCTCCCCGGGGGCGCCAGTATCAGCTTTGGGCCTTAGTGGATGGCAAACCGGTTGATGCCGGTATCATCGATGTCTCCGACGGTTTAAGCCTCCTCAAACCCGTTTTACATGCAGATGCATTTGCTATCACGCTGGAGAAAGAAGGTGGCAATAATGTACCGGATCTGAGCCAGCTTTATGTGATGGGCAAGGTTTCCGGGTAGTAAATTCAGTCCCATTCTAACTGAAAACCATAATGTGTATATTTCTTTACAGGAAAAATAATGTCCTGTTAAGAAATATTTTCTATTTTGAGTAGGAATCCACCACTCTGCTCTTATGGAAAGTATGAATAAGCAATGGAGCCGCAGGGCGTTCCTCGGAAGCGCCGCTGCCGCATGTGTTAGCCTGGCTATCCCCGCCAGTGCGCGTAATCTGCTCAGTACAAATGCCCGCCGCCTGAAGCTGGGCCTCATTACCGATCTGCATCATGATGTTATGCATGACAGTATGCAGCGCCTGGAAGCCTTCCTTCATGCCATGGATTCCGTAAAGCCCGATGCCCTACTGCAACTGGGTGATTTTGCTTATCCTTCTCCTAAAAATAAGCCACTGATCAACCGCTTCAATGCTGCCCATCCCACACGGCTGCATGTAATCGGTAATCATGATACTGACAGCGGGTTTACCCACCAGCAATGTATAGATGTATGGGGCATGCCTGCCTCGTATTATTCGCAGGTGGTAAATGGCTTCCGTTTCATTGTTCTGAATGGAAACGAGAAAGGCTCTCCAAAGAATAAAGGAGGATATCCCGCTTACATTGGTAATACACAGGCTGCATGGCTGCAACAGCAGATAATGGACAGCAGGGAGCCGGTTATCGTATTGTCGCACCAGCCGCTGGCCGGTTTTATGGGTATAGATAATGAAGAGGAAATCCAGCAGATACTGACCGCCGGTAAAGACAAAGTGCTTTTGGCAATTAATGGTCATACACATGTGGATGCGGTCCATTATGCAGGAGATATTCCTTATCTCACCATCAACTCCGCCTCTTACTTCTGGGTAGGGGATAATTATAAGCATGAGTGCTATACACCGGAAATCCATCGCGATTATCCCTGGATCAGCTATACCTGTCCGTATAAAGATTCACTGTTCGGAACGCTTACCATCGATCCGGTGAAATTTACCATCACACTGGAGTCCCGCAGCAGTGAATGGGTAGGGAAGTCTCCTGAAGAGCTGGGCTTCCGGGAGAAGGACTCTTTTGATCCGGGAAAAGAGATCGTTCCGCTTATCCGCGAACGGAAACTTTCTGCCAAAGGACGGATCAGGAAATGATATGCCGCCAGATGCGTGAAACATTAACTAACCGAAAGTGGCAGGCCTGCCTGTTGCCAACCTCAGCAACGCTTTGGGCGGCCACGTACCCGGTTTTATTTTCAAGCAGGGCAGTGGTGAGCCAGGATATGATGGTTCATCCATCCTCATCAGGGGCTTCAGTACTACGGGCAATACCGCACCGCTTGTGATTGTGGACGGCGTGCCATGCAGCTTCCGGCAGCTGGACCCCAACAGTATCGCCAGCTTCACTACGCATCAATGAAATCGGGATATAGATAGGGCTGGATGATGCGTATTACTTTTCCCGGTTCTTTAAGCGGCAGATCGGCATGTCGCCACAGGCATACCGCAGCCGCCGGAAAAAGGAAACGGGGTAAGTGGTCAGGCCAGGCTCCTGATATATTCCTCCATGTCTTCTTCCTTAGCAAGGCCCAGTTTCATTTTCAGCCTGTATTTGCTCATCCGGATGCTTTTGGGCTCCACGCTGAGCAGCATGGCCATTTCTTTATTATTACGGTTCAGCAGGATGTAGGCGCAGTGTTTCATATCCAGCTCGGTGAGCTTATTGCCGGCTTTCTCCTGCAGCCGCCGGTAAAAATCAGGGTGTATATCCCTGAGTCCGGTTTTGACTTCCTCAAAATCCTGATCAATGCGGGCTTCCCGGCTCAGCAGCTTGTTCAGCTCATTTCTTTTGATCTCTACATCCCGCCCGTCCTGCAACCGTTCCTTCAGGCTGTTTAGTATCTTATTCTTTTGCTCTACCTGCAGCCTGCCGGCCAGTACTTCTTTATGCAGTACTTCTTTTTGTGTCAGGATCATCTCCTGCTCGGTTTGCAGGCGTGCGGCTTCTTCCGTTTTTAGTTTAGCCTGCTCTTCCTGCAGCCGGGCGTGCAGTTCCGCGTTTTGCTTTTCGGTTTCGAGTAAAAGGTTTTCTTCTTCCTTCAGCTGTGCCTGCAGGCGGGTTGCTGCGTTCTCCTTCTGCAACAGTTGCTCCCGTTGCAGGGAAACCCGTAGCCGGAAGTGGTAGGAGCGGAACATGAAAATCAGTCCTGCGAGTAAGGCAATACCAATACCCACATACAGGTACCGCTCCCGCTCATGCATCGATTGCCGCTCTTTTAAGAACTTAATTTCCTGTTCCTTTTCCCGGGCCTGGTACCGCGCTTCCAGCTGCCTGCCGGCCTCGCTTTGTTCCGTATCGTATACTTTGCGGTAATCGTCGAGGTAACTTTTGTAATAGGAGAGGGCGCTTGCGGGGTCTTTCCTTCTTTCCGCCAGTTCTGCCAGATCGCGGTAAACATTGAAACGGATGTAGTGATCCGGAGCGGGGTCGCCCGTAAAGAGGGTCAGCGCCTGCGTCAGGTATGTTTCTGCCAGCTGGTAATCGCCATTGCGTTTGGCATCTTCGTTCATAAGCCCTAACGACGCCGCCTGTAACCGTTTATCCTTCCCTTTGGTAGCATATTCAAAAGCCAGCGAGGCGTAGTGCCGAAGGGAATCTGTGGTCAGTTTCGAGGCTGGGAAATGGCGGTTATACGCATCTGCGATATTGATGCAGGGGATGGTGATGAGCTGCAGCATTTCCATGCTGCCCTCATGTTGCCTGTAAATTGCCACGGCATTCCGGTAGGCGGTGAGGCACGCTTCCAGCAATGCCCTGTCTTTTTCCCCGGTTTTAAGGTACTTTTCATGCAGGGCGGAGGCCATGGCCTGCCACGATTCGCACAGGTTATTGGGGTTCCCGCTTTTGCGGGCTGCTTCCAGCGCCAGTTGGGCATATTCTTCCGTTTTTACCACATCTTCCCAGGTACTGAACAAGCCATATAGTGCATAGTAAATGGATGCCTCCAGTTGCCACTCCTGCTGCCCTTTGATAAATTGCAGCGCTTTCAGCAGGGCTTCCAGTGCTTCTTTCGATTTGTTTTCGAAGTTCAGTTCCCGTCCTTTTCCGTACCAGGCCCATCCTTTGGCGCGTGCATCATCGGTTTGCCCGGCAAACCAAAGGCTGCTGTCGGAGTTCTGGTGTGCCTTTTCCATGTTCCGCATGCTCAGGTATACACAAGCCCTGCTCTCGTAGGCATAAACACAACCTGTATTATCTTTTTCCTTTCGCGCCAGCGCTACCGCCTGATCCGCAAGGGCCATGGCCTCGCCTGTATCATAATGCCTTACCACTCTTGCGAGGCTGCTCAATGCCCTTGCCCGCTCGTGGTTGCCGGTGGCAGTATGCTTTACCACGGTATACAAACTGTCTGTTAACCGGTGCTGTGCCTGCACCAGTGCCACTGGCAGTACAAAAGACAGTATTAAAATTATTCTTTTCGAGGTTGCTTGCATGAAACAGAGGTTACTACAGTATAGTCAGGTTTTATGGCAATGGGCTGCTGTCCATTTTTATGCTGTTAAATATATTAAATCCGGCGCAACATCATGGGTAGTCCGGTTGCCCAATAACCGGCTTCCCGGCAAATATACTGGCTGAAGCGGCTTCGCAGCAGGGATGTAGACGATTTGTAGACGCTCTGTGCCCTGGCATGTAGACAGTTTGTGCCGCCGGAAATTTGGCGGCAGCCCTTCCCTGCATGCAACTTTGCACAGAGGAAATTCCTGCTCCCTGAGCTGCCTCACTTTCGAAGATATCCCAATGTGAATATTCACCTGTAAACCAAAAAAGAGAACAATGGACAAGAAAACACAAGCTATCGTAGCCTACATCACCCTGATCGGCTGGGTAATTGCTTTACTGCAATACAACAAGGAAAAAGACCCGCTGGTACGCTTTCACCTGAAGCAATCGCTGGGGGTGATGATCCTGAGCATTTTGCTGTATGTGGCTATTATGATCGTTACCATGATCGTTCCCGCGCTGGGGATTCTGGGCTTCGCAAACCTCGCCGTGCTGTTACTATGGATCTTAGGCATCATCAATGCGGCCAACGGGGTGGAGAAGCCTTTGCCCCTGATCGGCGGTTTTGCGGAAGCAAAGCTGAATTTCATTTAACATATCAATTTGACCCCATCATGTTGAACCGGCTGGTAAATACAGGGCCGCTAATGGTACCTGATCATTTACCAGCCTTAAACACCCGTTATGATTATTTTCGGACTACGGAGCGGCAACGCCCGGCAAAAACAGTCACTTTCCTACGATTGCGCCCACTGTGGTACTCCGGAAAGTGTTCAAATGCACTTATGGGTAAGGTACTTTCACATCTTCTGGATACCCGTTATTCCGTTGTATAAAAGCGGGCAAAGCCAGTGCCGCCACTGTAAACAGGCGCTGGACGCACCGGAGATGCCGCAACACCTGGTACAGGGCTACCAAACCGCCCGGAAGCAGGCAGGTATCTCCGTCAGATACTTCAGCTGGCCTATTATCGCTGCCCTCTTCTTTGGCATCGCCATGATAGCCGTAATGACCGACAGCCGGAAAACCGATACCTTTATCCAACAACCCCTTGCCGGAGATGTATATGAGATAAAAGGGGACGACGGTTATACGTTGTACCGTATAACGGAGGTAAACGGCGATACAGTCATCATGAACCCGCACCTGTTTACGGCAGAGAAGCTGTCGGCCTTCAGGAGGCTGAAGAACTATGATGCCGAAGAATATTCCGATGAAACGTTTCCGCTGGCTAAAAATGAATTGCTGGTACTGCGGGCAGATGGCGTGATCCGGAAAATTAACAGGGCTGAATAAGATGTTGTATTATCTTAAATGTATGAGCACCTTCCTGATGTCACATCTCGATCCTGCCTTTACGGCAAACTTCAGCCAGAAGCGGTTGCAGTATGCGCGGTTAGGTTGCCTGCCGGATGGTGTGGATACGCCGGAAGCCCTGATCCGGCATACATTGCAATTGATGGAGGGTGTTTGCCCCGTGCTGGCTGGTGTATTGCATGCAGAGCTGGCAGCAGGCAACCACATCCGGACAGTCTGCAAACACCTTACGGTAGAACTGCTTGATATTACGCTGGTACGGCCCTTCACCAAAAGGTACAAAGCAAAGCACCTGGAGTATCTGCTGGTAAAAGACCCGCATTATGGACCCGACCCTGCATTTCATTACCATCAATACACAAGTCTGCAGGCACCGTTACAGCGGCTGACCGCTTCCCTGCATTAAAAGTACCTACCCATAAACCCCAGGTAAAATGACCGTTAAGATCCTGATTGCCATTGCCCTCGTGCTGCTTTTTATACTGATACTCACTTCCTGTTATGGCACCCGTAAAATCCTGTTGTCGGAAAACCGGGTGCATCACTGGAAGGTATATTGGGTAACTACGCGGCACTTGTCGGTAGGTACATACCAGCATGCGGAGGTGTATTACAAGGGAAAGCTGCTGGTGCTGCCTAAAGAGGTGACCGATGGCAAACGGGAGGTCAGTGAGTTTGTAACGGCGGCGGCTATAGACAACCGGTCAGGCCACTTTGGAACGGTAGCCGTGATCTTTGAAGGCGAATTTATCCGTGATGATGGCGTGCCATATCGCGCGTTGGTTACGTTGCATGTAAGACCCGGAAAAGGAAATGAACTCATCGTCATCAATCCCTGTAACGGGAGTGAAGCAATAATGGACCCTGCATAATCTATTTTCATAGTTATTAACAGCCGCTTTTACCTGTAATCGCACAAATTCAGGAAAATACATTTCTGTGTATACCAGGCTGTAGGGTGACAGTTTTATAGCGATAGAACGTAATGTATCCGGGGGGGGCCTGTTTGTTTGTAGCAAACTGACTCTAATCATTTCCACCCCCGCCTGCAATCATTGCCGGCCAATACGGGAAGCTGCAATTTGCCGCAACAATCAATGCAGGCCTACATATGAATACAGCGCTTCCGGAAATCAGACCTTTACTCGATCGTGGCTATCCCTTGCTGCCGGAGTCTGTGAAAGACACTATCTGCAAAACGGCCGCCTTAATACAGGTGAAGAAAGGGGAAACCATCACCCGCCAGGGGCAACTACTCAGAAACGCCATCCTCGTAGGATCGGGATATATGAAGGTGTACCGGGAAGGGCCGGAAGGGGAGATCTTTATGTACTACCTTGAAGCAGGCCATGCCTGCGCTATGACCTTTGTATGTGCGCAGGCCAGTGAATTGAGCGGAGTAATGATCTCGGCGCTGGAAGACAGCATGGTTATTATGCTGCCATTATCAATTATAGACCGCCTGATGCGGGAAAGCCACGAATGGAACCAGTTTGTGGTCAACACCTACCGCGCGCGTTTTGATAACCTGCTGCAGGCATTCGACAGCGTTGTTTTCAAGAAGCTGGATGAGCGCCTGCTGGATTACCTTCGGGAGCAGTCTGCTAAGATCAGCAGCCGCACCCTTCAGATCACCCACCAGCAAATTGCAGACGATCTGCATTCCACCCGCGAGGCGGTTTCCCGGTTACTGAAAAACATGGAGCAGCAGGGGCTGCTGGCTATTAACCGGAACAGCCTGTTGCTGAAAACCGGCATTGTCCGTGCATCGTAATGCAGGCAATGCCGGGGGGAGATCAGGCATCCCTGATTATACAAGCTCCTTTTTATTCGAAAATATCAGTACACCGTTATAGGTAACATCCCAGGTAACGGGCATGATCTTTTTGAGCATATCGCTCACCCCGCATATTTTTTCCTGCGATTGTGTTACGGCATTTAATGCTGCCTCAGTAAAAGCCTGTGGTCCCTGAAATACATAATTGAGGTGGATGGCGGTGTATTGCATAGGCTGGCCCTTCGACAGCTCTCCGCGTACCTTAATATCGAAACTGTCCACCTCCGTTTGCGTTTTGCGCAGCAGGGCAGCTACATCCATACCGGTGCAGCCGGAGAGGGCCGTTAATACCAGTGGCTTGGGTATAGGTCCATTGTCTTCACCGCCTGCTCTTTCCGGGGCATCCATCACAATGGTATGGCCGTTCACGAGTGCGTTGAATTGCATTTTGCCCATCCATTGGGTTTCAGTTTCGTGGTGCATAATGATTTTATATTTAGATTGAATAATGTACCCCAAAGGTCAACTTCATGCAGCCGGAACATTGTAACATGGATCACATAGCGATAGTATATTTTCCGGGATGCGGATTCAACAGTAAAGGGTATACTATCCGGGAATGGAAAACGAATGCACCTGATCCGCTGATTTTACAACAGGTGAGGGAAGTGTTTCAATCTTGGCAGGATGTTGCGTTGAGGAAAGAACGCGGGGCTGACAATTAGACATTACATCAACGGCAATTTCGCTTGATAAGTTCTTTGCTCAGTTGTCAATATTCAGCCAGCTGGTGGCAGTATCTGCACCCAATGGTAAAAAAAAGAACTGGCTCGCCGGCATAAGATATTTTTGGTTTAACAGGCAATCCGCACCGGCAAATACGGGTGCGGATTATTTATTTCTACAGTTCAGGCACGGCTTTTGACATCCTGCCACAAATCAGCAATTCCGAAAAGTAACAAATAGCACATATTGACCGTTACACTACAATGCAGCGAATAACCATGCTATTTTTTTAACACCTAACTATCAGACAGATCTTGGAAACCAGTAAGACCGCACAAGTGGACTATTCGATAGTCATTTGTACCTATAACCCAGAACGCGAAGTATTCAGGCGCTGCCTTAGGGCGGTAGCCAGGCTCAACTACGAAGGGCTTACCGCAGAAACGATTGTGGTGGATAACAACAGTAATCCGGCGCTCAACGAGGCCGGTTTGCGCACGGTAGCCCCGGGCATTCCCGGGCTGCGTTTGCTCCGTGAAACCAGGCCTGGTGTGGTACAGGCCCGCATTACGGCTATAAGGGCTTCCCGGGGCAGGACCATCGTTTATTTTGACGACGACAATGAACCGGAAAGTGATTATCTCCAGGCGCACCGCCTCCTGGAGCCGCAATTCCCGCAGGTAGGTGCCTGGGGACCGGGGCATGTTACCGTCGAATATACCGACGGAATCGATCCGCGATTGACACCCTTTGCCACCAGTGCTTTCCAGGAGCGCCATGAAACCGCCACGCGGTTCGATAACCAGCTGGAATGGCAGGATTGTTACCCATTCGGGACAGGCATGTGCATCCAGCGTGAGATACTGCTGCGCTACCTTGATATGGCTGATGCCGGCAGTGTAACCCTCGAAGGGCGCTCGGCGCGTAAACTGACGAGCGGGGAAGATACGCAGATGGTGCTGGTGGGAATCCGTAACGGATACGCCGCCGGGGTATCTCCTGTATTGCGCCTCCGCCACCTCATTCCCGCGCGGAAAGCCAACGCCGCTTACCTGAAGCGGCTTGCGTATGGCACGAGTGTTTGCTATGAAATGTGCCTCCTGCAGGTTTTCCCGGAAAGGGAGGCCATCCTGGATTCACGCATCATGACGCCGGCCAAGTTTAACCGGAAATCATTCAAAAGGTGGGCAGCCGCCGGCTTTGGCCTTCACCCTTCTAAAACTTTCGAGCTGGCCAGGTATATCGGCTTCCATGAGGGGATCTATATCGCCGCCGGGCGCCCGGTACCCGCTTTCGTTAACTGGGTTACCCGGCTACTGAGGTTCCGTTAAGCATTCAGACCATCTCAACTTTTAATTTTATATGTCTCAATCAACAATAAGCCAGGCTTCTCCGGCAGGGATTTCGGTTATCATCTGCTGCTACAACAGTACGCAACGGATCGGGGAAACCCTCCGCCACCTGGCCCTGCAGCAATTCCCTGACGATTTTAACTTCGAAGTACTGCTGGTCGATAATGATTCAACCGACGATACCGCTTCGGTGGCCCGCGCCATTTGGGACGGGGAAGGTCCCGCAGGCATCCCCCTTCGCATTGTGGATGAACTCCGCGCCGGGCAGATGTATGCCCGCGAAAAGGGCGTAAAAGAAGCTGCGTACGACAGCATCGTATTTTGCGACGACGATAACTGGCTCAATGCTGATTATGTATTCTACGCCTGGAAAACCCTCAGTGAAAACCCCACCGTAGGCGCGGCAGGCGGCAGTAATTATCCGGTGACAGATGCGCCGGCTTATCCAGACTGGTTTCCCGAACATGCCGATAAATTCGCGCTCGGCGTACCGGGGGAGGAATCGTGCATCGTCAACAACCGGAGCTTTATCCTCGGTGCCGGCATGGTGACCCGGAAAAAGCTTTTCCTCGCCATGTACCCCGATGACCACCCTACGCTCCTGGCCGGAAGGAACGGAAGCAAGCTCAGTACCGGCGACGATTTCGAGTACTGCAAAAGACTCATGATCGCAGGCTACGATCTCTACTTCGAAAAACGCCTCAGTCTCCGGCATTTCATCCCCCGCCAGCGGCTTATGCCAGCGTATCTTGAAAGGTTGCTGGCCGGCATCAATGATGCCACTCCCACCATCGAGCTGTACGATCTTGCGCTACGGGCACACCGGCGGAACAAGAAAAAGAACCGCTGGCGCATGTTGCTGCTGTCGCCCTTCCGGATTATCTTTACAAAATGGGGGTTGATGGACCGTGTGCTGATCGATGAAAGAAATACCCTGTACTACCTTTCTCCGTTTGATTTGGGTGGTACGCATGAAATGAAAGTGATCAAAAAATTCTTCCGGTACGCCAAAAGCGTAGAGCCAGGTAAAATCTGACGGACGGGAGAAGGTTGTTTTGACGGAACCGGCCTGCACTAAGCCCCTGCGTAATTATACTATGAAAGATTATAAAGTACAATCTCCGGTGTTGTTCATCGTGTTCAACCGGCCAGACACTACCCGTAAAGTATTTGAACGCATCCGGGAAGTGAAGCCATCCCGGCTGTACATAGCGGCAGACGGCCCGCGTGCCGGCCGGCCGGCCGATGAGGCCAACTGCAGCGAAGTACGCCGCATCGTTGAGGGGGTGGATTGGGACTGCGAAGTGAAAACACTTTTCAGTGACGTTAACAAAGGCTGCAAAATCGCAGTCTCAAATGCCATTACCTGGTTCTTCGACAACGAGCCGGAAGGTATCATCCTGGAAGACGACTGCTTACCCGCTTATAGTTTCTTCTCTTTCTGCGACGAGATGCTGCAACGCTACCGGAACGATCCGAAGGTGTTTTCCATCACCGGCACTAATAAGCAAATGGGCCGCAGGTGGACTGATGCCGATTACTACTTTTCCCGTTATGCGAATATCTGGGGATGGGCCAGTTGGGCGCGGGTCTGGAAGCAATACGACCATACGCTCAGCCGCTATGGGGAAAGTGAAGTGGCAAAGGTAATGGCCAGGGTATACGACGACCGTTTCTATATCGATGACTTTGTTAATATCTTCAGAAAACTCAAAGCAGGGGAGATCGATACCTGGGATTATCAGTTTAATTTCCTTGGTTTCTTCACGGAAGGACTGACAATCTCCCCTAATGTGAACCTGATCAGCAATATCGGTTTCGGAGAAGGGGCCACGCATACGTTCGATACCATTAACCCCTTTGCCGCTATGCCGCTGGTGGAACTGACAGGGCCGTTGAAGCATCCGGATGTTGTAGCGCCGGTAAAGGACGCCGATGCAACGTACCTGAGAGTTGAGCATGACCTCGATGCCAGGTGGGCCAGGTATATGAAACGTACTAAACGAATCAAAAGATGGCTGCGCCGTACTTTTTTAGGGAGAAAAGAGCTTTGACAGGGAGGGATTTCATATGATACTAATAGCCATTCTCCTTCCCGCATTCTCCTTCCTGCTTAGAGGAATGATCCTACATGCTATACTGTGCTTAGTATTGCAGATCACCCTGATCGGGTGGTTGCCGGCAGCCATCTGGGCGGTAGTTTCCCTGAACAATGCCCGGGCGGAAAAGCGGGCAGACCGTATTATCAGGGCCATGCGTAACAGGAAGCATTAAGCACCGGCCCTTCAACCCTGCACGGGCGCAAATATTTTTCCGCATTTCGTAACTGCTCCGGCAGAAACAGGGTCGTTGTCCCTGAAACCCTTATCTGTACAGCATTTTTGCTGCTATTCCTCCTTCAGACATTATAATTGTTGTTTTTCCTGATCCGACATGCCGCCAGGCATTGCGTATAGTAATTTTACATCCGGATCATGTTGCATACACAGGCATCGCCGGGTATACGCGGGCCGTTTAATCTGCTAATATTTGAAATGCTGCAACCCGAAGTAATGCCGGGCAGCATGTTTATTTTATTTCTGACCATGAATACTCCAGCTAAACAGTTTAAGAAGAAGAAGTCCAACCGCTCACTCTTCTATCGTATTTCGGCCTGGTTGCACCTTTGGCTTGGACTGGTGACGGGAATTATCGTAGTTATCGTGTGCCTCACCGCCTGCATCTGGGTATTTAACGAAGAAATCACCGATATGCTGGAGCCACAACATGCCGTGGCTCACCAGGAGAAAGCGGTGATCCTGCCTTCACAGATCATGAAGGTGGCTGCAACAGAATTCCCCGGCAAGCGCGTGAGTTATGCTACCTACAGAGTTGGCAGGGTAGTAGATGCCGGTGTTGGCGGCCGCAGGGGAGGTTCCAACATGAAGCTGAACCCTTATACAGCCGAAGTAGTGAGTAAGGAAGTGCGTAAAGAAGGCGAAGCAGGGTTCTTCCGCTGGGTACTGAACGGGCACCGCTTCCTCTGGTTGCCTTTTGAAATTGGCCGTCCTGTCGTCAATTACAGCATACTTATATTTCTGATTACCCTGATTACCGGAATGGTATTATGGTGGCCGAAGAAATGGAACAAATCCACCCGTCAGCAGAGCTTCACCATTAAATGGGGCGGCACCATCAAACGGGTAAACTACGATCTGCACAATGTACTGGGCTTTTATGCCTTACTGCTGCTTTTCGCTATCGGTGCAACGGGTATCGTATACGGCATTCAATGGTGGAGCAAGGGCCTTTACTGGGCTACCTCGGGAGGTAAAAGCCTGCCTGAATATGTGGAGAAGAAGTCGGACTCCCTGCAGGCCGGGAAGCATTACACCCCTGAGCAGGCTGCCGATATCGCATTCCAGACCGTACTGCGGAAGCACCCTGATGCAAATGGCTACTATATGTCTTTCCCGGATACCTCAAAGCCGGAGTCCAGCATATTGGTGATCGCTTATCCCGGGAAAGGACAGTACTACAATTCGGAGCGTTACACTTTTGACCAGCATACGCTGCAGGAACTGAAAGAACCCCGGACCATTTACGATGGCAGCTATGCCGAGGCGGAATTTGGCACCAAACTGCGGAAGATGAACTATGATATTCACGTAGGGAGTATCCTTGGACTGCCCGGTAAGATACTGGCGTTTTTCGCCAGCCTGATAGGGGCAACCCTGCCGGTGACAGGGTTTATTATCTGGTGGGGCAAAAAGAAAAAACAGAAGAAACCGGCGAAAAAACCGGCTGTGCGGCAGCAGCAGGCAGAAGCCGTGTAAGAAAAGCGTATGTAAGCCTGATTGTATTACGGATTGGTAGAGAAAATGGAACCATTGGCGATCAGCGCTCTCCGGTTCATTTTCAGCATATCAGTCACCCATTGTGCAAAGTCTTCGGGCTGCAATACTTTGTCGGGATTCCCGTCTGTAAGCGTTCCTACGGTGAGATCAGTGGCAATGGTACTGGGTGTAAGCGTTAATACACGGATGTTGCTTTTCCGCCACTCCGCCATCATGGATTGGGAAAGGGAAATAACTGCTGCCTTGGAAGCTGCGTAGGCAGACATGCCGGCGCCTCCTTTCAGCCCTGCGGTAGACGCTACATTCACGATATCCCCTTCATTCTTTTCTTTCATGAAAGGGTATACTGCTTTGGCTGCATAGTATACACCGAACAGATTGGTGTCTATCACCTTTTTCCAGTTTTCGGAAGACATTTCTTCCAGTGTGCCGAAGTCGCCGATACCTGCATTATTGATCAAAATATCCACCCCGCCCAGTTGTGTTGCCAGGTTTTTAATACCCTCATTGGTTGCTTTCTCATCGGCAGCGTCAAAAACGGCATATGCAGCCTGTACGCCGAGCTTTTTGATCTCGTCCACTGCAGCCTTCAGTCGCTCTTCATTACGGCCTGTAATGGCAATATTCACCCCTTCAGCGGCAAGCGCCAGTGCTACAGCCTTCCCCAATCCTCTTCCGCCTCCGGTAACGATGGCTTTCTTTCCCTTTAAGTCTGTCATGGTATGTATAATTTTTAATTTGTTAGTTGTTATACCCTTTTCGCGGACCCAAAGATACGATATGGAAGGATTAGTAACGGGAACCCGTTGCCCTTCCGTACAAATGTAAAAACCCGCTCATAGAGCGGGTTTTTACATTTGCGGGTCCGGAACTAACTTTTTAGCTGAAACGGCACACTGCCTACGATCATGAGCTTCTTGATAGGGACGCCTTGTCCCTTGCTGATGATCTCTTCCGGAGATGCATAGAAGTTTACATCTGCCAGGTGTTGGGGTGCTACCTGTTTTACATGCTCGATAAAATCTGTCCCGGTTCCCATGGTACCAACGATAGGAATGATATTGGCGCCATCCGGGGGATTTGTATCGCCCTTGTAATATTTAAAAGTGATGGTGGAATCAAAATCATCCGGCCAGCGTACCTGTACCGTAGGTGCATAGTTGGGCGTCGGGATGGGCTGCTTGGGGAAGATGATGGTATTGGCTGCATCCGGCCCGGGAACGGAGAATTCAATAAAGCCATCCGTGGGCAGGTTCTGGCATTGAATGCCGATATTCAGCAATCCGCCCTGTTCAGCGCCATATATGGTCGCATAATTTTCGATGGTAGGCTGGGTAGCATCTACTTCCGTGGTGTTTTTCCAGCCCACGTTTGGATGCGAGAGGATGAAGGTAGCCATATCGTTTACAGTGCCAATGCCGTACAGGTCTGGTGGTTCCAGCTGGTCATCACCGTTTTTTACCCACGCCACGAGGCAGTAGTGGTTGTTTTCTCTGGGAGGCTTCCATTTAAAAGGTTCAATGGTGGCTGCCAGCCCCTGTGCCTGCGCTACCACCTGGGCAGCATTGATCGGCACGTTGGTGCCTTCGGTATGCATGATGGTATCCATCTTCCAGTTCTGCGGCCATAACACAATGCTCGTATCCACATAATACAGGTAGATGGTTGATGTGATAGCTGTCGACTCCGTATTGATGCCGCGGGCGTATACGAAGTTCGTTTGCAACGGCGTCTGGTTATCGCCGTCGGGCAGGCCCTGGTTGTAATTGTTCATGTCCAGCAGCGACTGCGGGTTTTGCAACGGTACCGTACCGGAAATACAAATGTCGGGCGATTGCGTCCAGCTGGGGCCTTTTGCATTATCGGGCGTTTCACCCACATAGTCCCTGATAAATAGTCCTTGGTATGCCATAGGAATGTTTTAAGAGATTAGGAATTGATTTGAAATACTTGCGCAATATTGTTGCTGTTTAAGCATGCAAAGTAAATGGAAGATGCATCCGGCAACATGGTAATGCCTACGGGGTAGCGGATGTTACGTTCCCAGGTGAGCGTTTGCAGGATACGGAGAGAGCTGGTGCTCACTACCCGTACACCGGTAATATCGGCATCCGTGATGAACAGCCGGGTGCCGTCCGGGGAGATGCACAACCGCTGCAGGTTGATCAGCGCGCCATAGGAAGCAGGGTAATTGTATTCCTTCATCTCCTGTTTGGTGATATCTATCACTGAAAAACTGGTCACCAGGTTAGTTTGCGCCAGTATGTACAGTGTTCCGTTGTCTGGCGATACCACCATGGATTTAGCGATGCTGTTGATCGTATATACCTTCGCATCCGGCTGATATGTGCCGCTTTCGTCCCTGTTAATCGTATAGATCTTGCCGGCAAACGCATCCAGCACAAAAACCGCCGCCGCATCCGGCGTATTGGCCAGCAGGATGGTGTTGGATTTTATGGTAGATACGAACAGGTCATTCTGTGAAATGACCGTATAGATGTTTGAATTGATATCACATGCATAGGTCACCAGCGTATGTTGCCCGGTAGGTTCTTTTACGACAAGGAACATGTGATCGCCGCTGGCAGACATGCTGATATTGATCGGTTGCCGCGCCACGCCTCCTGCCCCGGCAGGGATGGGGATCTTCAGCTGAGAGGCAAATGTGGTGGCATCCAGAACCTCCACATTATCGTCGCTGCCGGCGATGAGGAACATCTTTTTCACCGGCACCTGCGGGGAAAATACACAGCCAATAACATCGGTGGTATTCAGTTTGTTGACTACTGCGCCGGTGGCCACATTGTAGACATATAACCCTTTGGAATAGGTGCCATTTCCCATCGTGATGAGCGCATTGTGCCAGGTTACGACAGATTTATTGTCGTTACTGATCACGATGTCTGTGGGCAGCTTGCCTACATCCACGGGGGAGTTTTGCATCTGGTAATTGGTGAGTTTGATCACCGTCAGCGATTTGTCGGTATTGCTGGCGGCAAATACCATGGCATCGTCGAGCGACAATGAAATACCCGCCGGATTGCTGACCGTGGGTATCGCCGCTTCCAGGATCTTTACGTTAGAAACCCCGGCGCCACAGCTCACCAGCGTTACGGTGTTACTGCCATTGTTGGTAACAAAGGCATACGCCCGGCTGGTATCCGTATCAATGCTCATTGGCGCGTTGCCAAGGGGTAATTCCTGCCGGGCAGAGGAGCCGCGGTCGTCGTGATGTACTGCAATGAGTTTATTACTCCCTTTACAGACAACGAGGAGCGTATCTCCTGTAGGGTCGCCTACTGCCACATCCACCGGCTGCGAATCGAGGTTGTCGATATTACGGATGAAATTGAAACTGTCGTTCAGTGAGCTATAACCCACTACAGATACGTTGTTGGAGTCGGTATTGGCGATATATACCAATGCCCCGGTGGGATCGGTTGCCAGTCCGCCGGCATTCAGCCCTACCGGTACGTCATTCTTCACGGAAAAGACGGTATCGCTCAGCTTCTCGAGAACGATCAGGTGCCCCTGATGGTCCTGTGGATTGTTGCAGGTTACGAAAACATAGTCTTCGTCCGGCCCTACTGCTATGTGTGAAGGCACATTGTCCAGCGGTACGGTGCAAACGATACTGAACGAGTAAGAAGAAGTGCTGTCATCATATGTTACGCCAATCACGGTCAGCGTTCCATTATCTTCCGCAGAGAAGAGGTATTTGCCATTGGTGGAAAACAGCAGGTCTACCGGCTTGCCACCTACCGGGATGGCGTTGGTGTAACGGTCGTAGGTGAGTGAGTTGAGGATTTCCACGCAGTTGGCCGATTGATTGAGTGCTGCTACGAATTGCGCATCCGGCGAGGCTACCACCTGTTTCGGAATAAAATCGATTTCCGCGTTCTTTGGCTCCTGATCAAACGCCTGAATCAGCACACTCCGCTGCAGCTCGTATAGTTTAGCCGTATTTTTCGGGACGATAGACCACATGCCCGGAGCTTTCACCGATTTATAGAGTGTGCCTGATTTATCCACCGGCTCTTTCGTATTGTCCCGTACATTGACGAGGTACACCGGCTCATTGGTATCCACATCCCAATAGAATTTCACATCGTGTGGGAAGTCTTTTTTATAAATAGCAGTAGGCGTTGCTACAAAGGAATTGATTTCCGGCAGCACATTCGCTGTCACGGTTTTCATCACCGTATTGCCGGGTCCGCCGGCACCATTGGCCACCAGTGTGATATCGGTGGTTTCCGTCAGCAGGGCTTTGTAGGATGTTACCTTGGTCACGTCTTCATAAAACGGCATCAGCGTCAGCAATTTGAAGTTTTTGGCTGTCCAGCTGATGGTCACTTCGGCCACACCGTTTTGAACGATGGCGGGGTTGGGGGATACCGTTACATCGTCTACCGCCACGTGGGGTATTTTGTTCAGGACGATGTAGTAGGATCCGTCGTTGTATCCGGGCACGTCCTGGTATTGCACGAACATGAGGGTAGGTCCCGGTTCGAAGGTGGTCACGATCTGGTCGATATCGATCTGTACCACTGATTTGGCGCCGGTGCCGATGATGGGCTGGTTGTCTGGTGGTACCAGCAGCCAGCAGGGGTTTTGCTGGTCGGCGTTTTGGGTGATCACCCAGTCGCTTGCGTTTTGACCCTGCTTTACTTTTATTTTTGCGGCCGATGCGGGAGTGGTTAACGCCCCATATCCCGGCCAGTCGGCAGCATACACGAATGATACGGTGAACACCGTTTTGGGTCCGGCTTTTACCACCGCAGGGGTAGACCCTGGTTTGAATACGAAAGCGATACTGTTCATCACGGGGTCGTACCCGTCGATGCTGTTAAAGATGTCACTGGCGGAATTGAGTTCGCAGCCGATGGCAGTATTCAGGTCTTTGAATCCGCCGGGGGCGTTTTGCAGCAATACTTTAAAGAAAGAAACCTGGGGCAGCCTTCCGCTGGAGGCCGGGGGCACCCGGAAGCTGCTGACGTTGAGGCTGGCATTGGGTGATGCGGGCGGGTTGCTCATTATTAACCCGTTGATCTCAATCTGGATTGTATCTCCTGTGCCGCTGCCCAGCGTAATTTTTTCCGTGGGCGTCATACAGATCTGATTGTTATCCGGGTACAGTTGGAATTGCCAGCCCGTTGCGGAACAGGTTAGTGCGCTAAATTCCGCGGGTGTGAGCTGCAGTGCGGTGAGGTCCAGATAGAGGATGGAGCCGGTGGCAGTAGGGGCATCGCTTTTGGGGACAAGCACGCCCGGCGAAAAGGTGCCCACGCCGGTATTGAGGGTAATATCCAGCGTCAGTTTGTTAACGGTCGGGTCGGTCGTAATGTAAATCGTATTGGCGGCCGAGGGGTTCCCCATCTCGTAAGACAGCTGTGGCAATGGGTTTTGTAGCGTATCTGGTTCATGTGACAGCTGCGGCAATTTGCTTACTAGTGTTTCCATGTGTGTGTGTTAAACTGTTTTGAAATATTGTTTACTGGATGATGGATAGGAAGGATGCATCGGTACCGTTATTCACGCCGGTTACATCCATATAGTCGACATACACCTGTACCTGTCCGCTGTTGGCAGCTACAAATGCTTTGGTAATGCTGAAAGGAATTTCTTCACCGGGAGCCAGTGTTACTTCTGCCGCGGGCGTGCAGGCCCAGTAGTTGCCGTATTGCAGATTGTTCATGCATTTGAACGTCCAGCCTTCGCGGGTTATCACTACGTTGGGCACTTTATCGTCGCTGATCAGTTTGCCAAAGTGGATGTAGAACACAGCGCCGGTATTAGGATCGCCTTCGGGTAACAGCTGGCCGGGTTTGCAGGTAAGGTCGGTGGGTTTGCGGTTTTTCACCGTTAAGGTGAAGTCGTTATCCTTACCGGGCACGGCTGCGGGTTGCCCCAGTGTGTTTAGTATCACAAAACTGAGCAGTTGCGGGTTCAATCGCAGCCAGCCTTCCCGGATGGCCTGTGGTGTGTATGCGGCAATGGCCTGACTGGTGGTGAAGCTGATATCCGGCACCGTGGCCCATACAGGTTTATTGGCTACGAGGGTTTCTTCCACCCAGCTCCATTGATAGCCTTCTTCTGCGGGGAGCGGCAGGTTAAACCCCGTTACGCCCTGCAGTACGGGCGTGGTGAGGAAGGTCATCTCAAGGGTACTGACGATGTCGGTATATTCATCGGGTGGTATCTGTATGTTCATCACCGGCTGGATGCCGCTGGTGGCATAAATGGCCGCACGCGGGTCTACCAGCATCAATACTTTCACGGCGTCCTGCATGAGGTCAGCAGGATCGGGGGCATCCACTTTAGGGGATACGTTTACCATCAGGTTGGTGGCCGCCGGCTTTACGACGCCGTTTGTGCCTGTTGCAGCTTCGGAGTAGAATGACGAGAAGTCATACCCGTCTTTACCCTGTTTGAAATAACCGATAAGCCCGTCATCAATCTTGTCGAGGTCGCCCAGTATTACGGGGAACTGTACGCCGGTGAAATTGTTATCCTCCGGCTCCAGTGCATACCAGCTTTGATTGAGGGCAGGGCCGCCCGCGGCTTCCAGTCGCAGCATGGCCTGTGTAACTGCTACCGGCCGGCCAATCAGCACCGCCAGATCATTGTTTTGGGCGTAGTTGGAGGGGTTTACGAAATTATGCATCGAGTCTACCGCCGTCCAGAAATCGAGGAAGAAAGCCGGCGTGCCGGACATGAGATGTTGGGCGAATGCCGCAAGAACCGAATTCTGGTAGGCAAAAACGGCGGATAAAGACTGGTTGATGGTTTTGTTGTCGCCCGGGGCAGACTGCCATAGAATGGTGGTATGGTCGCCATCCAGGTACATGGTGCCAAGGGCGTGCCCCTGCTGATCGTAAAAGAACAGACTGGCATCGAGGTGATTGGGCATTATCCAGCCGCATATTGGCGTGGTAGCGGGGTGCAGCGTCATTTCCTGCGCCTCGATGCTATCGGTGGCCGATAACCACCGGAATATCAGCCGCGTTGGCTGGGAGATCCGTGGCGGTAAGAAAGCAGTTTCAGGGATCTGCTTGTCTTTGTACCAGCTGATCATGGAGGAGGCATAACATTGCTCCTTGATCTGTATTTCCCGCTTGTTACCGTAAACATCTACCGCGGTGAGTCTTGTATTCAGATATCCGGCACGGATGGGGTTGAAAAATCCATTCGGTTCCGGCGATACGCTATAGGAATCTCCCACAATATCGTTTACACTTTCGGTGAGGGGTGAGTATGGATTATTGTCCGGCACTTTGATGTTCAGCTGCAGGTCCTGGTCCTGCATGAGCAGCGAATTGCCGAATCCGTTGATGGAGAATGAAACGTACTGGCCGGTTCCCAGATCGTCGAGGATCGTTTGCAGGGTATTGTCGGTATGATCTTCGAGGTATTCCGCCAGTTGTTTGGCAAAGCTGTCGGCCGCGCTGAGCGTAAGGATGGCCGAGCCGCTGTATCCTTCTTTGTTGTGCGCGATGATCTGTGTAGGATCAGCCGGACCTTTGTAAGTGATAAACCCGCCGGCGTTCTGATCTACATCATAGTTGTTGAAGAAGAAATTGTTGCTGTACTGTTGCAGCGCATCTCCTTTCTGCGTGGGCTGCAGGGGCGAAAAGTCCGCTTCCCAGATCACCATGATGGGGTTCCAGGGGTTACCATTCCACCAGTGAACTGCTTTCGCTGCCGGCAACATACCGGTAAATGCGTAGGTGGATTGAGGCAAACCGTCCAGCGCAGCCTGCAAACTATTCTGTAAAGTGGCAACAGCAATGCCAGATAAAACAGATACGATGTTCGTATTCAGTAAACAACTTTCTTCCAGCAATTGATTGAGCAGGTCTGGTTGCGGCAATGTATTGGGGCCGGGCAGGCCGATGGTGTTAAACTGTGCTGCGGTAATGGTGATGTTGTTGACAACGATGGAATCCAGCAGCTGGTTGTTTATCCGGCAAACAAGGTATCCTTCGGCATCCAGCCCTCTGAGTCCAAAGCGCGCTGCGCCAATAAATTCGGGAGCGGTGAGCAAAAGCACCGGTTCGTTCGGCTGCCAGTACCTGCTGGCAGGAGTTTCCTTTAATTCCAGTTGCGGTTTGATCCTTCGTTCCTCGTTCAGGGCGGCCAGCTGGTCGCCTACCAGTTTCAGTTGACTGTCCAGATCATCTTTCAGATCGGAGAGTGCAGGTTGGAGGGTGTCGTCATAAAAACCGATCTGCATCCTGATCAGCGCGTCCAGTTCGTTCTTTGTGATGTCATCATCGGCTTTCATCAGCCGGTACCAGTTCGCAAACAACAGGCCCTTGAAATAGGCGTTGTAATCCGTATAGTAATCGTACTGCTGCTGATATTGGTTCAGCTGGTTCAGGGAATTGCCCAGTTGCAGCGGGAGGTTGGTGGCAGGTGTGTCGTTGCCGGGTTCGTTGATGTTATCGTCGTCAGGCTTTTGAACGATGAGGTAAACGCTGCCGGCGTCGGAAGGGTTGAACTGTTTGCCGTGCAGTAACTCCTGCAACAACGCCAGCTGCCCTGCTTCCGGTTCCCGGAAGGTTGGGAGGATGCCCGTCTGGAAGGCATTCAGCAGATCTTCGAAGAAGTCGATATCCGGATGGAGTCTTTTTTTGAAATAGGCGGAAAATGCTTCCGACGGATTGTTACCGATGGTGACGGAGGCGGGGATAGGTCCCTGGTTAGGGCCGTCTACGATGTAGCTGGTTTTTACATCCCACGTAATAGCCTCGGTTAAGCCGCTGTAAAACGACCAGCCCGGCGTGGCGTCGCTGTCGTTGAACGTCCAGCCGTAGGAGGTTTGCAGCTGATCCTTCGTTTTGCCGCCGTATAGGGGGTCGTTAGCCGGCTGGCTGTACCAGCCGGTTAGCTGGTACATTATATCAACAGGGCCATCGATCTTATCCATGTCGTCGAAAAAGCCGAAGATGTTCCGGGAGTTGGGATAGAAGGCTGCAAAGCAAGTATCACCATTGGCTACGGCGCTCAGTTCCTGGCCGGTGAGGTCTTTAAATTTATTGGCATCTGCAGGCTCTTTCCATTGAGGTGTGAACACGGTGGAAATACCGGTGTAGCGGTAGTTCTGTTCGTTGTCACTGATCGTTTTTACAGGCAGGGTAACCACGGCGTCGGCTGGTTTAACGCCGGCATCGTACAGCCCGTCACTTTCTATGATCCAGGTAGTTCGGGCGGGCACCCCTGCCGTGATGATGATGCGGCTCAGCAGCCAGCGGTTGGGCGTAACGGCGAAATTGGTCTGGTTAGACGCGTTGTCGTAGTTGCCCCTCGTCAGTGCTTCCGGGAGCGCCCAGTGCAGGTGGATGCCTTTTTTCAGGGGATTCAGCGGCGCATCTGTCAACTTGCGGACCACGTTGGAACCCAGGAACGCATCGTAAATGCCAGTCTGGTTAATGAACGTGGTGGTGGCGCCCGCAAAGGTGCTGGTGCCATTGGCATCTTCCTGGTCTTTTATACCCACACAAAGTGCAGTGATATCCACCGGTACGATCAATCCGTTATCAGCTTGGGGCATACGTCAGGCTTTAGTATTTTGAAAATCAACTTTTACAACTCCTTTGATCATTTCAAGCGCAAACTGTGCTGCGGTAAAATCCGTGATCCCTTCACTTAGCGGCGGGGCATTCAATACTGTTTTGATTGCATCCGCGGCTTTGCTGATCTGTAATGTTTGCTGGTTGCTGCGGGTGGTGACCTTTGCGGTATATCCGTCTATGCCGGAGCCGGGGTCGCCGCCGCCCTGTATCACCCGCAAGCTGGTTACATAGTCGGGGTAAATGCCTTCCACGCCGGAATGCAGTGCCTCCGGCGGTTCATGGATCGATACCCGTTGTACCACGCCGTCGAAGATGCATAACAGTACTTCTTCCGACAGGCGGTCCATCCGGAGTTTATTGATCTCGGATGTGCCGGCAGCATCGTCATAGCCGGTTATTTCCATACCCGGCCACCCTTTGAGTACGGCGGAACGCAGCAGGAAACCGGTAATGGTGCCGGTATTGTTAATATATCCCTTTAATGATCTTTTCCTTTTCCTGAATTGCGTGGCAGAATTCCGCGCATTGGCGCGAAGCGAGGTCAGATAGGGTGTTTCTAGGGTCATAGATGCGGTGGTGGACCGGCCTATGCTAAAAGCCCCGTCCATGAGGGCATCTACCCAATTGTTGTCTATATAAAAGAATCGCATGGATTCCGGCGGCAGCATCCTTTCATCGGCTACGAGGTAATTAAACGGGACGCCGTTGAGCAGGCTCAGTTTGGCCATCCATTCAACCACATCATCCGGAGGGGTTGTGTCTTTGTCCATGCGCACACGCCTTGTTGCAAACACATCACCGAAGGCCTCAATGCCCTGGTATTTGTTTTTGATGATCTCCTGTTCTTCTTTAGTTACTTCCCAGGCGTACAACCCTTTCTTCCAGTTGTACAGGGAGGATGCGAAATTTTTATTCTGCAATGCCAGCAGCTGTCCTAACTGCCAGGCGGCACCGTAAGAAATATCGAACATGCCTGTTTCCGGGTTGTACCGGTTGGCGGCATCGGAGCAGGATACCGGGAAGGCAATGGTTTCCTGCACGAGGTAAGGCAGCAGCGGACTGCGGAACCAGGATACCGTATGCCCGCTATGCCGCAGCGAATGGCCATGCGGGGTATAACCCATCAGGAGCGCATTCTGTACCAGCACAGTGGCATCTGCCGGAGTGAGGGTTCCTGTAGCCTGCTTTGCCAGGGCAGCTTTCACGGCTGTGGCGTCTGGCGGCGTACCGTTAAACGGCACTTGTAACACAGTAAGTCCCTGCTGGCCCAGTTCATTTTTGTTGAGGTGTTCCAGTAAACTTTTAAAAGTTTCGTCGCGGGTATTGACCGTGTAGCTCCAGTTGATGTAGCTGAGCAAACGCACAGCGGTAGTGCCTGCGGGTAAGTTGCTTTTGCCATCATCGTCCGGCAGGTAATCGCCGAAGTTTTCCAGCGATATGAGGAAGGCGTAGTTGTCGGTATCGTTTTGTGGCAGCCGGTTTCCCAGCACCACCGTAAAGTTTTCCACTTCTTTCGCCAGATCATCCGATTTATCCAGCGTTTGCATTTTCCGGATGTGCGCCAGGAACGGGAGGTCTTTTTTCGTGGGGGCTATCTGGTTAAACAATGCTGCGGGGATATCGATGATGTTGCAATCATCGTCAGGCGTTTCGCCATAATCGAGTTGTTGCATACCGGGGTAGGAGAAAATGCCGGCGGGCATGGTACCTGTTCCTGTAGTGGTTGATCCTGCCACGGTGATGGTAGTGCCTGCAGGTACCAGGGCCTTCGCTTTTTCTTTTACAACTGTGGGTTGTTCTCCTTCCCCGAATAGAAATACCGCCAGCCAGGGCGCTGTATCATCGTCCTTTACGCTGCTTCTTTCCCAAGGTAATATCCGGCGGTTAAACAGCACATGGGGCAGGGTGCCGCCAAACTCTCCGTTAGCGAGGTTTTGTGGGAAATTGGAATTGATATCGTCTGGGTCGAGGGCAAACCTTTCGCTGGTAACGGCAAATTTTCTGCTGGTGGAAAATTCTCCGGGTTGCTGATTGGTTTGTTGCTTAACCGTAATCGTATACTCAGCAGATTTAAGCGGCGGAATATCGTACTGAATAAAGATAACCTCGTTCTCTGCGGCAGGAGTGGTGTTCTTCATAGCTTAATTTTTTTCTTCTCCCAATAGCCGGAAGAGTGGACTGGCCAGTAAATAATAGGTTTCAGGATCAGCCAGTTGAACCACATTTATCTGTATATCGATATCAAAACCTGCGTCCGTAACGGCGCTCAGTAACATGGGCCGGTTGGCCTGCGCTTTGGCGGCCATGATGGTGCCGGCTACGTTTTCATCCTGGAAGTTATCTGTCAGGGGTACGTATGTATCCGTCCAGGTAAAATGCTGTAGCTCAGGATCGAGGCGGAATTGCAGGTATTCCAGTTTGATGGGCAGTGTACTGGCAGGACAATCCTTATACGGCACCATGGTAAAACCGGTGAGCACGTCTTTGAGCGTAGTGTCGTTCACCGGGTCGCCCACGTTGGGGTTGCCGTTAGCCTTGAAGCTCACTTTCTGCCACAGGCCTTTGGGTACATTCTTTAATATCGGCGTGGCATGGAAGGTGGAAGGTTCTCCGTTGTCGTTAACGATCTCAATGACCTGTTTCGACTGGAAGGCGGCACTGTCGAGCCCTACGGGTCTTACACCGAAATCCGTATTCTGTAAAGGAGCAGGTATGTCCGGGTCGAGGACGATGCTGATCCTGTTATTATTGTTATTGGTGAAATCCCATTCTTTGGAAGGAATAATGGCGTCTGTGGTGAGTTCGAATTTCTCTGCATTCACGATCCAGTTCAGATCGCCCGGTTTATCGCTCAGTTGCGACAGCAGTCCGTCTGCCACCAGTATTTTACATACGTCTGCATTGCTGGCGGCATCTAAGCCCTGTATGGCGGCGGCAGGCAGCTGGGGTAGCATATCCCGGGTGAATTCGTCCCATCCGATGGTGCGTTGTTTGTTCTGGCTTCCTGCACCGAAGGATATGGTGAAGGAAATAATGGCCACGTGAATGGTCGCCTTTCCGCTGAATTCCGGTCCCCATACATGCAGGCCAACACCCACGTGAATGGTGATGGTTTTCTTTGTGAACAAGAGGTTGACGGTGAAGGATGCGCCTATGTCCGTATTGGCGACGATATCATAATGGAAAGGCTTCCACATGATGAGGAAATCGGCCTGGAGTATGAACCAGGCGCGGATGCCGCCGCTTTGCCAAACCGCTTCCATCAGGCCGCCTGCCATGATGGCGTTGGAAGTGAGCGCAAAATACAGGGCGCCTTTGATCACAAGGTGACTGTCTACTTTCCAGTCGATGCCCAGTCTTGGTACTTTCGGGTAATAATCCGGAGGGGAGTAGTTGGAGTTATATCCACCCAGCGTTATAACAAAATCGCCTTCATGATCACCGCTGAACCAGAAATAGAATGCGAATCCGCCGGTAAGGTGGCAGGCTTTGGCCAGTACATAGGAATTGCTGGTGAGCTGCCCCTGAATGGCCACGAGCCCTGTACCTTCTGCGTAGGAGGCTTTGATGGCCAGTTCGGCAAAGGCAACGGCGGGTATGCCTGTGGTGCCGCCTGTTCCCGGAGGGAGTACGAGGCGCGAAAGGCCGAGCAGTGCTATTTCGAGGCGGGTGCCAAACATTACGGTGAGCAGGGCAAAGGAGTTCACCATCTCGAAGGAGGTGAAATTAATACCCGCTGCCAGCCAGGAACTGCCTACCTGCGGGGCTACAATGCCTTTCTGCACAATATCTGCCAGCACACCATTCACCTGTGCGGCCAGATCTTTGGTGGGGTCGGGCACAGGCCCGCCGCCGGTAGCCCATACCACGAACGGGAAGGTAGCCACGCCGTTGATATCCGGGATCACCAGCTTACGGTTGAAGCCGAAACCGGCCGATAATCCGGTAACGAAGAAGAACGGCGGCCCGCCGATGGGGAAATTCAACACCGCATACAGGAACATGGAAGGCTTGCCTTCTACTTCCGTATACCCGCCGATGCCACCAATGGTAAGCGCCGGTGTTTTGACGAGGATGTCGCCATACAGGTTCACGGGAGAGAAGCTGCCCATTAATCCGCCTGATACGAGTATAGGCCCGCTGTTATACGTGATGGAAATGCCGCTGATGGTAAATGCAATATCGAACGTGCTGATGGCGGAGCTGATACCGAAGCCATTCAGGCCGATGCTCAATCCGCTGGCGGTAGCGGTTACATTCACCATCACATATATGCGGGAGTCTTTGTATCCAATACCGATCTTGTCGAAATACAAAGGCCCGAAATTCTTCTGGATATTGAACCATTTGGCTTTGATGGTGTCGTCGCCCACAGCCACCAGTTCCATGTTGGCACTATCGCCGCCCAGTATGAGGTTAAGCGGATATAAAGTGCCACCGATATTGACGGTCATGGAGAAGGAGACCTTTCCGTTCAGTCCCTCTTCGGGCAGCAGTGGGTAGCCGGTGGGGTCTGTTACCAGTGCTTTGATCTGGTTGTTGATGGCGGTGGCGAGGGCTTTGGTAGTAACGATTGAAACAAAGTTCACGTCTACCGCGGTGATTTCGAGCTTGCCTGCGTCCAGCACGGTGAGTTTATCGATGATGGGCAGGTTGGCGAGGTCTATCACGAGGTCTGAAGCCAGCCCGAAATAGTAGATCCATTGCTGGTCTGCAGGGTTTTTCATGGCGAGGAAAACGGCCTTGCCATAATTGGCGGATTCCAGGGAGAGCGCCAGTGTGCTGTTGGTGAAATCATACATCAGAGAGGCGCTTTTCAGCGCCAGGTCCAGCCCGGCGGGAACAGTGGGCATATCGAACCCAAAGGCGCCCACGATATCTGCCAGCTGCAGGTATTCCGAGGGTGTGAGTGCCTCCCAAGATGCTTTGAGGCGGGTATTGGTAGTGCCGGAAGTGAAGTTGATCCGGAAGATGGACTGTCCGTCGTTGGAAACATGTTTGATGGTAATGTCTCCCGCCATCACATTGGTGAAGTTGTTATTGCCGTCATTTTCGAGCGAGAATTTGACGTTGATGGCCAGTTCGGTTGTAGTGAACGTAATCTTTGCAGTAGCGCCGAAAGAGAAGTTTTTGGTGGTGGAGTTAAAGGCAACGGCCAGGTTCATGAGGGTGATGGTCCTTATCCATTCAGGCGGTTGCGATACGCCAAACATCTGTACCACATAAGATATCAGGTCACCGATCACGATGGGGTCGCCGTCTTTGGTGCGGCCGCTGAACTGCCATCCGCCATCAGGGGTATTGTTGATGGAGGCGCTTAGTTCCACCCCCACTTTACTGATCTGCAATACGGTGTAAACGCTGCCCTGTATGGGCTGCTGAATATTGGTGGGGTCGCGGCTGAAATTGAGTTTGAATACGTTGATGGCGATCTTATCCGTGATATTCCATACCGTGGCCGATTGTGCATCGAAGCGGAAGCTCTGCAACGAGGGTACCACGCCGATCTCGAGTACCGAAAAAGAAAAATCGGGTACGCCTTCCGGCACGGTTACAGTGCCTTCAAACAGCTGTGTGGCCACTGCGGTAAGGCTCAATGTTTTGCCGGGTGCCAGGCCTGCCGTAATGGCCCAATCGGGGTTGTCTTCCGTTTTCCGGAGGGCGCACATGAGGAAGTTGCCGGTGCCTACTTCGAAAATGCCGTACAGGTCTCCGAGAACATTCCTGGTGAGGGGATCGGTGAGGTTGAAGATGTTGAACCCGATAGATATTTTTGAGATGGAAAAGTATCCTTCGATCACGGGCCAGGAAGAAGCAGTGGCTACTTCGAACTGGAGCTGGGTAAGTACGCTGGTGGTGGTGTTAAAATTTACATACAGGGCATTGATGTCTATCTGGGGAATGCTGCTGAGTCCGGTCGGTAATGAGTTCATAAAATCCGTGCCGCCGGCGAGCGCGAGGAGGTCCGAAAAGCTCGGGAGGGTTACCTTTTCACCGGGTTGCAAACCGAAAGCCCATTCGGTGGTGCTGCCCAGACTGGCACCTAAATATGCCGGTATGTTCACGCCACCCAATACGAATGTGCCCGTTACGCTGGCGGTGGTTTGCCATTTTGCACCGGGTGCCTGTTTGGACAGGGTGAGGTTTGCCTGCAGACCCGGCAGCAGGAGTATCTGCTTGTCTACGATGGTCCAGCCGTTTGTGGCGGAAACACCGATGGTGAAACTGGTGATGGATTTAATAGTGACATTATACGATACGTCGAAACTGTTGATCTGAAGCCCGGTGAGCGCACCAGCCAGTGCCGAAGGGAGGAACTGCGTAATGTCCTGCCCGGCCAGCAGGGAGCTTACTTCAGCTGCAGTAATATCCTGCGTATCCCCGTCTTCGATACCGATCTGCCAATCGCCGCCGGTGCCGCTTTGCATCACAACCGGGATACCGGACCCGGTAATGCCGGAACTGGTAATATTCAGCTTGAAACGGAAGCCGATCAGGCTAAATTTTTCCGAGAGTGTTTTGGTAAAGGAAATATTACCTGCTTTTATCCAGTCTATCACCGGCAGTGCGGGCTGGTAGCTGGCGGGTAATGCTGCGTTTACAGTGCCTACTACCTGGTCGTCCTGCACATCGAAAGTCAGTTCGAGCGCCAGATCTTTATAGCCGAGCAGTCCGGAAGTCCCTTTTACGGTAACGGTATCCGTACCCGGAGGGGGCTTTTGGGCGTTGGTCAGCAGGAGGGTGTCCTGTTGCAATACCTGCTGGAAGAAAGTGTCCATGAAATCCAGACTGAAGTCTGCCGGCGTGAGCAGCATATCTCCGTTCGGCTGAACCGGTATGGCTTCCATTTTATCGATTATCTGTGTTATCAGCGTGGACATAAGATGGATGATTGTCAGTTAACAGGAATCGCATTATGAAGGCTTAGGTCCTCCGGGTGCAGTGCAGTTGTAATAGAGGTTTGCAGTTGCAATACCCTCGCAGCGTAGCCGGCCCCGCCCAGCACCTGCACCTGTTGCTGATCAATAATTGCGGTGGTAGGTATATTAGGGAAGAAGGTCATTCTGCCAAGCGCAACGGGGAACTGAATGGGGTTCGGCGGAATGTTGTTGTCATTGATTGTTACGAAGGCGGGGATGGCTACCTGTGCGCCCATAGAATCCAGGATCTCCTGCATGCCTATCCGGTAGTAGTAAATCGGGACATCCATGTTCGTAAGGTCGGTCAGGCATTGAATGCCCGCCAATACGAGGAAGTTCGGATTGGCAGGTGCCTGATAATCATGTGCTTCGGTAGTGAGCATCCCTCTGACCAGTGCAGCCATCGTATATAAGTTGCCTGTAGCATTAGAAGGATTAAAGTAGTAAGGAGATATAAAACTGTTTCTGAATGTAGCGGTAGCGTAGGGTATGTATCGCACAACCACATCGTCCAGCCTGGTGAACCAGGCGTCAAATGCATTGTTTTGCTGGGCATATCGTAATATTTCCATCCCGTCGGCAAAACCTGTCAGTAATTCCGGCTGATTTACCGGCACGTATTGTTTATTCCGCAGGCTTTCCCAATTCCACAAACGGTTCTCTTTATACACCACTTCAAACTGCTGTTGCAGGTAACATGCACTTCCGGTAGCTGTGGCAGGAGGGGTGACCCAATGAAAATCCTGTGCATCCAGGTACAGGCCATTGATCCCGCCGATCGGTGATGCCCCGCCAGAGATCAGGCTGGTGGCACCAATGTTATCAGATGCTTTATTGAGTGATATTTCCATATCAATCAGGTATGGGAGGTATTGTTTCACCCGGAGATTTTCAAGGTGGAGGTCCTGCATGGAAAAGCTGCAGGCCAGTGCGGAAATGGCGCCTTCCGTCCGGTAGAAAGTCCGGATAATGGAAGCGGCGTTCTGGCTGTTGAAGATCAGGTAATCGCTCTGCGCAAAAGGAAAATATCCGTTGAATTGAATAGTTGTACCGGAAAGATCATTGTTCAGGAATTCGATGTATCCATAAGTATTGCGCAGCTGCACATGCGGGGTGGACTGAAAAACACGCGGTAAAATACCGTAAGTGGGCATCGGTAGCCCTGTAAAAGCCGGATGGGCGAGCTTGTACGCTGCCAGCTGCGTATTGTAAATTTCAAAAAGACTGGCCGTCATAAAGCCCGGGTTAACGGCATTGATTATATCCGCTTTTCCAGCCAGGAGGCAGTCTGCCTCTATATCGCTGGGTTTGTACACAAGCCTTTTTACTTCGGCTTTGGGGTTGATGTCAAACAGCGCTACAACATCTACATTTAATGTAAAGATCAATACCTGTGTACCGCCTTTGTGAAAATCGGACCCTGTAGACTTGATGTTGATCAATTCCTGGACAGCGTTATTTGTATTGGGAGTCAGTGCGTCGAAGAAAGTATCTATTGCCGCCTTGTCGGCATACACTCTGCGGCATGCCTGCTCTATATTGCCCGTGAAATGATTGTAGAGTAATTGCAGCGCGCCGGTAGATACCGTGTAGGTGTTCCTGAAAGCAATGAGGTTTTGCGGATAATTGTTTCCCATAATATTCCTTTCGAAATATTGCTGGTAATTCTCATTTTGGGGAATATTTGTATTTAATGCCTCGTCTACGGCAGGGCCGATGTATAAATCAAACATCTCTGCCATTGCATTCATCAGGCTGGCGGACCTTACGGCAGTTCTGACAAAACTGTAGTTGGCGGCACCGAGATTAGTGGCCAGGGTTGTCTGGAAGAATGTTTGCGCCAACCGTAAGTAATCCAGGTATAACGAAGCGCGATAAGTGTCTGGCGGTGTTACGCGAAGATCCCGCAGATCGCCTACCAGTTCAGGGTACGTCATAACAATAAGGGTTTTAAGGACAATACGCTATACACACAACTGGTGGAATGAACACCGGCTATGGTAATGAAAAACCAAACTTACATTCCAGCGGAATGCAGTTTCAGCTTCACCAGCTGCGTATCAGGGTTACCTGACCAGCTTTAATAACACATCATGAAACAAGCGGGAAATGAAGATTTCTTAAAAACAATTCGGGTTTTAAATAATTAAGGGTGTAAAACGGTTACTGCATTAAACGGTTATTCAAATAGGGCACTTCGAATTTAGCACTATTTACTTTATTTCACCAAAAGTATTTTTAAATACACACTCGTTTGTAAGCGGCTTAGCAGGGAATAGCGGCATCCCGGGCAGGTGATAAATGATCGTTACGAAAGTTCATGTAAATTGCTGTTCCTTTCAACTGCTATTCAATTAATAAATCATTTAACAATGACGATTGAACAAGTATTCAAAGACAAGTCCATCAAAGCAAAGGCAAAAGTTGCCACCATCGGTCAATGGCTGGCGGATCAGGAATTGCCGGTAGACGAGCTGCTGGCTTATGCTGAAAAGCAAAAGGCGTCAGACAAGGCAACCTGTATCGAAGCGGTTGAGTTTGCAACCAAAACTACGCCCGCCATTGCTGATGAAAACCTGTTGGCGTTCGTTACGCAATCCCTGAAAGATGATGAGCCACGTGTAAAGTGGGAAAGCGCAAAGGTCATTGCTAACATTGCCAAACTGTTTCCGGCTCAACTGGCTCCCTCCATTAAGCATCTTTTGGGCAACGCCGAAAACCCCGGCACCGTTGTTCGTTGGGCCACGGCAACAGCATTGGCTGAAATTCTTAAACTAAAGACGGCCACCAATAGCAAACTGCTCCCGGCAGTAGAATTGCTCTGCGATAAGGAAGAAGATAACGGCGTGAAGAAAAAGTATCTCGACGGTATTAAGAAAGCAAAGAAATAAGCCTTACAGGCTGTTGTCCCATGTTAACAGAATGCTTTGCTGCAGTTCCCGGAAAAGTGTTTCATTGTTAGTAGCCAGGTATGCGCAGAGGGGAGCGCCTTTGTCGTTGGTGGGTACCAGTACAATGGCGGTATTTTTATACAGAAAGAAGCGGTAGTATTGATGGGTGATGCCCTTCACTTCCTCCCATTCATTTTCCAGCTGCTGCATTACATTTTCCTGCAGGCCTTCCGCAAACGCCAAATGCTCCAGTCCGCCCATAGCGGCCTGCACATAAGCCATCGACCATAAAAAATGCTCCATGGTATCCGCATCCAGTAACCATTCTTCCCGGTCTGCATCGTAGCTGCCATAAACGGCGGGGTTAGGCTTACCGAAGTCTTCGTGATCGATCCCCCAGATAACCACATCCTGGTTCTCTGTATAGAACACCAGCATTCCACTGTCTGATAAATACAGCTTCTCCGGAGGGAGAAGGCGGTTAAAGGCGGAGTTCAGTGCTGCGTGGCGGCCGAGGGCGCTGTAGTAATCGCGCAGTACATCCGGCAGCTTGCATTTAAGGCGTTTTTCTGCGGCGGCGATGGTTTCCTCGTCGTAGCCTTCAGGTGCGTCGGAGAGGGAGAAGAGTTGCTGAATAAGCGGTTTATAGGTCATGTTATTGTAGTGCCAGTTTATATTCGCGTTTGAAGCTTTTAGGGTTGAGGTCCCGGAATACGAAATGCTCCGGGTGCTGCACGAGGGTGCCGAGCAGTGCGAGTGCCTGCTCCTGCGTATAATCCTTCGGGTAATAAATGCCGTCGAAAGTTATTTCATCCACATTGGCTTCGAAGCTGTGTTTGAATTCATCATCGCCCGCGTAAGTCAGGGCAATGTTGCCCGTCCAATGAATGCGGAAAGTGTTATTTCCCTGCCGGTTGATGCGGATGTTATGGTTGGCGACGGAATCGTGCCCCAGTAAATAGATGCTGAAAGCCAGATCGTCATATTCCCAATCAGCGGGGAGTGGCAGGGTGTCCACTGTGAGCGGAAGGGTTTCCCATCCGCCGAAATCGAATTTCTCACCGGGCGCTGCTATATGAATGCCGGAGTTTCCATGTGCGGTGGATGACAGCTTGCAGCTGTGATAATTGCCCCAAACGATTTTGGAATCCCAGTCGGAAACCGTTTCGTTCTCATCTTCTTCCTCACTCACATCTTCCGCATAATAATCATCTGTTTCAAGATGGAAATGAAAGTAAAGACCTTCTTCAGGGTCCATTGTTGCGCTCCACACGAACTTTTTGATGCGGTGACCACCCGGGTAGGGGTTGTCTTTAAAGAATATCCGGTTCTCCATGGCTATAATTAATAAACATTACCGTAAATATAATAAACAATGGAAGTCCACTGTCTACAGCACAAAGATAATGTACCATGGCTCAGTTTGACATCGTGTAGACGCTCTGTAGACGCTACCGTTCAGGGCATGTAGACACTTTGTAAGCGCCTGTTATTTGGAAGCAGTGATTACAGGATGCATCTTTGCCGAAAGAAATTTTATGAACGATAATATCTTTTACACTAATGGCGACAGTCCTGAAATGCTCAAGGCTATTGCCCGGGCACAGGAAACATTTAAATACTACTGGCGCGAGCTGAGCTGGGAAGCACGCCGCATTGTTCCGGCGCTGGATCTGGCCTACGTCAAAATCGCTTTCGTACAGCCTTCCGGTGTTCCCGACAAGCCGAAAGTGGAATACATGTGGGTGGGTGATATCGGATTCGATGGCGACCGGATTTTTGGTACCCTTATCAATACGCCCTCCATCGTTAACAACGTGGCGAACGGGGATTACGTTGAAGCACCGCTCAACCGGCTATGCGACTGGCTTTTCTCCAGTAACGACATTCCATATGGCGGATTCACCATCCAGGTATTACGCAGTGAAATGGAGGAAGAGCAGCGCGATGAGCATGATGAAGCCTGGGGCCTCGACTTCGGTGAGCCTGACGAAATCTACATCGTTCGTGAGGAAGAAACCGATCCCGCTACGCAGGAAGAGCATCCCATGAGCATCAATATGAAAGACAGTTTGCAGCAGTTCCTTGAGAAGAACCCCGCCGAGGCCACCAATGCAGACGAAGACGGTTACACCATGCTGCACCGCGAAGCCATCGCCGGCAACCGCAGTACGGTGGAAGTACTCCTGCAGGCAGGGGCCAACAAATCCGCTCAAACCAAATCGGGGAAATCTGCAATGGATTTCGCGCATCAGCTTAACTGGCAACATCTCCTTCCGCTATTACAAACCACCTGATCCTGCGCCGTTCAATCATTATAACCGGAATAGATGTCATGAAAGCCCTGGTCCTTAGCCTGCAACTGATTGTGGGAGATTTCGACGGAGATGGAAAATCAGAGCGCCTCAGGCTTATGTTGCTCCCTGATTCGATATTGGCGCTTGTTCCGGATAAGCGGGGGATGAATACTTTTTTTGTTGACCCGGCCATGCAGGCGAAAGGCTTCCTGCATCTGAGGAACGAAGGCGATCTCAACGGAGATGGTGGCCACGAGTTCAGCTACATTCCCGATGCTGCCGATTATTCAAATATCAATACCTGTTTTATCGTTTCCCTTCAGCACGGCAAATGGACAGTATGGTATGATTTCGAAGTGCTGGAAACCGAACTGAAGCTGCCGTTGATAACGAAAAAAGATAATGGCCGGATCAGGATCTGGCGATATAATGCGGAGACGGGGGAGATGGAGCATGTAACTGTCGCACCTGATCAAAGAATTCCCCGCCTAACGGATATCCGGCATGGTAGGGAATTCCGGGAAAGATTTAGGTCGTTATTGGATGATGTAAATGAGATCTTCATAATCATGAGCCGAAACGAACACGGGCACATTGGCCCAGGGGGCTTTTCCTTTGTTGGCATTCACGGTATGCTTCACGAGTTCCTGTAGCCGGAGGATCACCAGGTACTCCTGCAGCTCGCAGGACTGCCGTAATTGATCATCGCGGTAGCCTTCGGATTGCATGTAGTTTTTGTTGGCTTCCTGCAATGCTTCAAAGCCCGTGATGGTAAGGGTTTTCTCGGATTCCCCCGCGAAATCGGTCAGCCAGTCAAGGTTATCACGGTTAGCGACCGATTCATAAGCGAGGAGGTGAAGCAGCCAGCGGTCGTATTGCGTGGTGAAGCTGTTCATTTCAACATAGATGGCTTTGACATCGATTTCCTCTTCTTCGGTCATGGCAGTATAGAAGTGATTCAGAAAAGCCGTCAGGGGCGGCTGAAGGTTCAGTAAGTCTTTCCCTATTATTTGATGGAAGACGGATGCGGGTAATTGACTGAGCGCAGCCTCCGTTTCACGGATGGCGGTTTCTATTTGTCCTGCCTGTATGAGATCCTGTATTTGTTGCATGCTGATATACTATGTGGCAAAGTAACGGTATATCTCACACTTATTTATCCCTGCCAGGATCCTTTTTGAATCTTATGTGATCAGCTGATCAGAACACCTCCAGTATCCTGGCGCTCCCTGCGTATCTGACGTGCACTATCTCACCGTATCTATCAGGCATACCCATCTCTATGCCTATTCCCGCAACAAATGAGGCATTGTCCGGTACCTGACCGGTCAGCTGCACGGTGAGCTGTGTTCCCTCCGCATTAGCCTCCTGGTGGTGCCATTCGGTTCTGGCCGGGTGCCCATGCCCAAACCCGGTGTAGGTGCTTTCAAATCCTCTTTCTCCGTGTATGACGTCGCCCGTAATTCCGAGGGACAGTACGATCCGGTAATACGGCGCTTTCCATGGGAGGCGCAGGTTAATGCCGGGGGTAATTGCCGGGAGGGTAATGGTGGCGGTCAGCTGCTGCCTGTCTGTTTGTATGGGGATGTAATCACGGAGAATACCCTCAAACGGATGATCCCTGTTCAATGTGAAGCCCTTTGCAATTTCGCGGTGATGGGAGAGGAGAACGCTCCTGACGCCGCGTTCGGAGCCGGAGGGTTTCCGCTGTATTATCCTGAATAACTGGTTTAATGCCCCGGTGAAGTTGGGATCACCCAAATGAAGCAGCGGACTGATGGCATGGCGGAAGGAGTTCGTCATTTTGTTGCAGGCGCCGAAGTCGGAGAGGTTCTTCCGGGTCATGTCAAAACCCGGGTCCTCCAGGAACTGCTTTTTCGAAGGACCGCCCGGCCTTCTGAGGATCAGCTTGTCGGATCCCTTCCTCCGATAGGCCGTCAGGTTACCCAATATGGCGGGTAGATCAAGGTTGGAAGTCGCTTTAGACATAGTGTAGTTTACTTCTAATAACAGTGTACTTACCTGAATGTTTAGAGAATATATAGAGAATAACAGGAGAATGTTTAGCCTATGTCTAGCCCCTTATAAGGGCTAGATATAGGCTGGATATAGGCTAAACAAAGGCTAGATATAGGCTAGATATATATGGTAGTTCCAGGCAATTACAAGCTGGTTATAAGGGGGCTATCATGGGTTAAGCCGAGGGTTAGCCAGGCAGTTGGCAGCAAAAAACTTTAAAAATATTTACAGGAATCGGGGTGGGGATATTGCTGATTTTACTTTAAGGGATTGATTATTAATGCTGTATAAGCTATGGTTGTTTTGTGCTTCCAATTTTGTTCAATATTCCAGGCATGGTGGTGGGCCTGACCAGGTGTAAGTAGAAATCAGGGGTGGCAGTTGGGAGGTGTAATTCATAAAAGCGCAGGATATAAAGCAGTCACATATGCACAAGTGCCTGTATGATCAGCGTGGAAAGCGATCAGTAAGAGGACGGGAGCAGCAATTGATTGGTCGTATCAGGCGAGCCTGATCGTAAATTAATTCGGTCCTGGCAGTATGGAAGTTGTTCGGAAAAGCAGTCTGTGGTGGCTGTACATGCAATCAGGCTTTCACGATTTACTGCACCTGCGGCCGGAGGCGGGTGTAATAGACAGAGCGCAGCCTCCGTTTCCGGTTGGCGGTTTCTATTTGTCTTGCATGAATGAGGTCTTGTATTTGTTGTATGATAATATAGTATGTGTTAATGTAACGGTACGTCGGGAAGGATGCCCGTATTAATCGGAGAAGCGTATATACTGTGAACGTACCGTTGCATTATTTGTCAAACATTTTCAAGCTGGGTTTTAAGTTGGCGTAAGTACTTTTTCATGTCACTTCCAGCTTTTAAAGAAATGATAAACGCTGGCAAACTAAAGCCTATAGCAAATTTTACAATGCTTTTGTCAAAGTCAAGTTTGTAAGTTAGTTCTGTTGTGTTGTCGGAAACAGCTTTCACCATTCGTTGACTTTTCAGATAAAACGTAGTATTGCGGGGTGTTTCAAAAGTTGCAATTTTGTTTTTGTCAAACTGCACGCATTTTAATTCCAGTAAATTGTTTGATGCTTTTTTTGATAAGTAAGAATATTCAGATACTGTCACACCTAATTGCAATGTTCCATCTAATACGCTGTTGTTTATTTCTGTTCGCCATAAGTTATCGTTGCCTGGATTAGCGAAAAAGTCAAATACACGTTCAATATTTCTATTTACCAAGATTGTTCCTGAGGCTTTAATGAATTTTTTGTTTGTCATTTCTTCTGTAATTGTTAATTGGGGGGTGATGCAGCGTTGTGCTATTGTCTTGATATTTGTGAGGGGGGGATACTGATTTAATTTATTCTCTTTCTATGTAGGTGATAAAACAAGAAAGACAAACCAGCATAAAACCGATTTGTCTTTTCCTAAGTGCCCAGAACTGGATTCGAACCAGCACACCGTTGCCGGCGCTGCGACCTGAACACAGTGCGTCTACCAATTTCGCCATCTGGGCATCTTTTCGTGTCAGGGAGTGCAAATGTACGCACTTTCCCATTATTTCCAAATTCTGTGAAGCAAAAATTTGATAGAAAATGAAAAAGCCGCGACCAGCGCGGCTTTTTATCAGATATCTTACGGTTGTTAAACGGCTACGTTAAACTCACGGAGCGTATCGTTGAGGCTCGTTTTCAGGTCCGTGCTCGCTTTACGCTGACCAATGATCAGTGCACAGGGAACCTGGAACTCGCCTGCCGGGAATTTCTTGGTATAAGAACCGGGAATTACCACGCTGCGGGCTGGTACACGGCCTTTATATTCAACAGGCTCGGCACCGGTTACGTCAATGATTTTGGTAGACTGGGTCAGTACCACATTAGCGCCCAATACGGCTTCTTTCTCTACCCGTACGCCTTCTACCACGATGCAGCGGCTGCCTACGAATACGCCGTCTTCAATGATAACGGGGCTGGCCTGCAATGGCTCCAGTACACCGCCGATGCCCACGCCACCGCTCAGGTGCACATGTTTGCCGATCTGTGCGCAGGAACCTACCGTTGCCCAGGTGTCTACCATTGTTCCTTCATCCACATATGCGCCGATATTTACATACGAAGGCATCAGGATAGCGCCTTTAGCGATGTAAGCGCCATAGCGGGCAATAGCGTGAGGAACCACGCGCACACCTAATTCCTTATAGTTCGTTTTCAGCTTCATTTTGTCGTAGAACTCGAAAGGAGGCAGAGACATGGTTTCCATCGGCTGTATTGTGAAATACATGAGGATCGCCTGCTTTACCCATTCGTTCACTTTCCATCCGTCTTCCGCAGGCTCTGCCACGCGCAGCTTACCTTTGTCCACCGCTTCAATCACGGAACGCACGGCGTCGGAATATTGCGTCTGCTGCAAAAGGCTGCGGTCGTTCCATGCAGCCTGGATCTGTTGCTGAATATCCATTGTGTTATACTTGTTTCCGCAAAAATAATATAATCGTGCACAGTTAAGGGAGAAAACGTATTTTTATCTGTCAGGTTAACATTATTCATGGGGGAAAGTGGCGCACATAAGGACTGGGGCGACGCGGCGCTGCTGCGGGCGCTGAAGAACGGCAGCATGGAGGCTTTTAACGCCCTGTATCAGCGCTACTGGCAGCTCGTCTATAACGCCGCATTTAAACGCCTGAACGATGGAGACGCCGCTAAGGACATTACGCAGGATTTCTTCCTCCAGCTCTGGAACCGCCGCGCAGATCTGCACATCCTCCACCTTCCCGCATATATCCACACTTCCGTCCGCAACCGGGTGCTCAATGCCCTCGAATCACAAAGCCGCTTCCTGCCCGTGGCTGATCTTCTTATAGAAAATACGCCCGCCGCAGATCAGGCCGATTCTCTTGCCCGCCGTAACGAATGGCTCAAATCCTATCACCTGCTGGTAGACACATTGCCGCCCGCCCGGCAGGAGATCTTCCGCCTTCACATCCAGGACGGTGCCAGCACTGAAGAAATCGCCCGTCAGCTGAACATCTCCCGCAAAACCGTCCAGAACCAACTGGGCAAAGCCCTCGCACGGCTCCGCGAAACACTGGGTTTCTTTACCGGCTTCCTGAGCTGACCGCTTCCTGAAAAATATTTTCCGCCCGGATGGGATTTTGCGAATTGCAGCTGTCTTATCTGTATGGACCATTCGTATTTCCTTGAAATACTACAAAAATACCGGGAAGGCAAAGCCTCTCCCGAAGAAGAGCGTTTCCTGCTCAGCAGCTACGACGCTTTCGAATCTCAGCCCGATGTTACCTCCCTGCTCACGGAAGCAGAACGCTCCCGGCTGGGGCAACAAATGCATCAGGATATCCTTTCACAAATAGCCGCACAGCAACCTTTGGTGCTAAAGCCACCCTTCCGCTGGAAGATGGCGGCAGCCATATTGGTATTGGTTGGTGCGGCCTTCGCTGCCTTCCTGCTGACCAACAGGGGAGGGAAAGCGCCCGCTATGGCGGCAGCCGATCAATCCGTACAGCCGGTTGAGGAAAACAACCTCATTGCCCTGCCCGACGGCAGTACCGTGCTGGTAAGTGCCGGCAGCCGCCTCCGCTATCCTTCCTCTTTCAATAAGCAGGGGAAACGAGAAGTGTTCCTCGAAGGGAAGGCGCTCTTTACGGTGGAACAGCACCACCAGCAGCCGTTCGTAGTACACGCCGGTGGATTGCAAACCACTGTACTGGGCACCACGTTTGAAGTGATTGCGCCGGAAAAGGGAGAAGTAACCGTAACAGTATTTAAAGGAAGGGTACGGGTAGACAGTGATGTCAAATCCCTCGGGGAACTCACTGCCAACCAGCAGATCGTATATAACACTGAAGCGAAAGCCTCGCGTCAGCAACCAGCTGAACAGGCACCCATATGGCAGCAGGAGGATCTGTTGTTCGACGATGTGTCGCTGCTGCAGGCATCCCGCTTGCTGGAAGACCGTTTCGGGTACTCCATCTCCATCCCTGACGAAGCCCTTCGCACACAACGCTTCTCCGCCACCTTCCTGGGGCACGAACCGCTGGAGCAGGCATTAAAAAGCATCTGCGCCTTCAATCAGGCAGCATATACATTAGACACTGTTAAAAAGACCGTGATTATTTACAAGCCGTAATTCTTTCAGGCCAACCAAAATCAATTACATGAACATTATCAGTCAGCCACCGTAAAAGAAAAAACCTCTGCATAAAGCAGAGGTTCCGACGCCGTGCCCAACGTCAATTGCGCAGCGGCAGTCCAGATGAAAAACACCCGCGTCAACGGGCATTTTATTTACCTGCAATCACTAAAGTATGAATTTTTCCGCACTCGCAGCGGGAAGCGTCCGCGCTTTCCCTCAGCTGCCCTGCGCACTTTTCCTGTATCGATGTATGCGTATTTCGTTATTGTCATTTTTGCTGATCGCCTTCACTGCCCAGCTGCTCACTGCCGCAAATGCCAAAGCCCAGCGGCTTAACGGGCAAACGGTGCGCATGGCGCTGAAAGATGCCTCCCTGCTCGATGCTTTTAAGCAGATAGAAGGGCAGACGGGTTTCCGGTTCATGTACCGCAAGTCGGACGTGGGCCATATCCGTCATATCAGTTTCTCCGAAGGCAAACACAACCTTGCCGCCGTGCTGGAACAGTTGCTGCAGCCGCATGCCCTTTCCTTCCGCCAGATGGATAACAAGATCCTCATCCAGCCGGCTCCCGCAGTGCCCCGGGCAGACAGTTCCTTCAGCATTACCGGCCGCGTAACCGGAGACGATGGCAACCCGGTAATAGGTGCCACCATCATGGTAAAAGGCACCGGCAGAGGTGCTATTACCAATGAAGACGGTCAGTTTACCGTAATCGTAAACGAAGGGGCCGTACTGGTAGTGACCTCACTCGGCTACCGCCAGATGGAGTTCCCGGTGAAAGACCGCTCCGTGCTGGCGCTGCAGCTGCCTTTGCAAACCGGCGGCTCCCGCCTGAATGAAGTGATTGTGGTAGGTTACGGCACGCAGCAGAAGCGCGAACTATCCGGCTCCATCGGTAAAGTAGGCGCCTTGAAACCCGAAGAGAACATGGTTAACAACCCCATCTCCGCCCTTCAGGGACGCGTGGCAGGGTTGGCAGTGACCAATACAGGCGCCGCCCCGGGTTCTATGCCCAACTTCTCCATCCGTGGTGTGCAAACCGTACAGAGCAACGTTACCGGCAGTGGCTCTAACCCGCTCATTGTGGTAGACGGATTGGTGATAGACGCTCCACCTGTGGGAGATAATGCCAACTTCAGCATGTTTAACCTCAACCCGCAGGATATCGCCTCCATGGAAGTGCTGAAAGATGCTGCTTCCGCGGCGATGTACGGTGCGCGCGGCGCACAGGGCGTTATCCTCATCACTACAAAGAAAGGTTCCTTCGGCGCCAAACCCGTTATCAATCTCAACGCATATGCCGGCGCCAATTCTTCGCATTTCAGCTACCGCCCGCTCAACAGCGCGGAGTATGCCATGATGTTTAAAGAAGCGCGGCAGAACAGGATAGGGGATATAGACCGACGGCTGGCAGGTACGATAGACCCCTCCGAAGCTGCGGCACTCCGCAACGAGAAACAAGTACTCGGCCTGCAGATGGATGAACTGAAGATGGGCAAAGATGATATTAACTGGCTCGACCGGGTAACACCCCGCAACGGCGCACTGAACAATATACAACTGAGTGTGGCAGGCGGCAGCAGCCAAACCAGCTATTACTTTTCTTTCGGAAAATACGGCGAAGCATCCGCCACCGGCAACGGCCGTCTCGACCGTTATTCCGGCAAGCTGGCCCTCACACAGAAAGTGAACCGCTGGCTGAAAGCAGGCATGGATGTCAGCATTTCCAAAGTGAAATACGATGGATTGCAGGATGCGATCGGCAATGGTATTTCCGCACGGCCCGATACGCCCGATTCCATCAAAACCAACCCTGATGGCACCTGGGATTACTGGCATGGCTTCCAGGAGCATCCTTATGCGATGCTCGATTATTACTATCAGAACGAAAAAGACAACTGGAACTATACCGGCAACTTCTTCGCAGAAGCCACACTCAGCAAGAATTTCTCTTTCCGTTCCATGGTTGCCGGCTCGCGCAGCGAAAGCAATCTGGTGGAATTTATGAGTCCCGTAAGCTATGGTGGACTGGGTACTAAAGGTGATTATACTGAAACAGGCAACCGTGGTATGCGGTATACGCTGAATAACGTACTCACGTACCGTTTCAATTACAGCCGCCTCAAAGCGGATGCGTTACTGGGGCAGGAGTTTACGGGAAACCAATACCGCATAGGCACCAAGAACCTCCAGGGCTTCCCTATGATTCAGCCGCTCTGGAAGCCAACCAACGCATCGGTATCCACTAACTTCTACAATAACGCCAACCGATTCTACGAAGAATATTCGGAATCCTATTTCGTACGTTCGAACATGGCGTGGGATGGTAAATACCTGCTCAGCCTCAGTCTCCGACGCGATGGTACCAGCAAGCTGAAAAACAACCGCCAGGCCTGGTTTCCGGCTATTTCCGGCGGGTGGATCATTTCTGACGAAGATTTCCTGCGGGGCAACAAATTGCTGAACTATCTCAAATTGCGCAGCAGTTTCGGCATCACAGGCAACATCCGGCCGGTAGGGCATTATGATACAAGGGATCTCGTGAACAGCCTCCTGTACCTCAACGAGCCAGCCCTCCGTCTGAACACCATGCTGGGTAATCCTGACCTGAAATGGGAGCGTACCAAACAACATGATATCGGGCTGGAAACGCGCTTCTTTGATAACCGGCTTTCTATCACCGCGGAATACTATGTGAAGAAAACCGACGGATTGCTCACCAGCCGCCAGATCCCCTGGTCGAGCGGTGGCTTTATCTCCCAGCGTGTGAACCTCGGAGCCATGACTAACCGCGGAGTAGACCTCGCAGTGTCTTTAAGCAGCAAACCGGGAGATTTCCACTGGGAAGTGAGCGCCGTGGCTAATATTAACCGCAACCGCGTCACCGAACTGCGCGACAGCACCATGGGGTATGGGGTGTATTTCCCCGGAAGCCCGTCGGGCGTTCTGCGCATCGGGCAGCCGCTGGGATTGCTGCAGTTGTACCAGTCGCAGGGGGTAGATCCGCAAACGGGTGATATGATATATGCCGACCTGAATAAAGACGGTATCATCAATCAGCTGGATATGGTCTACATCCCTATTGCGCAGCCTAAAATAAACGGCGGTGTAACGGTGGACCTTGGCTGGAAGGGCTTTAGCCTGAATACGCAGTTTGCATTTAACATCGGTAATAAGATTTACAATTTCAGCGAACAGTATTACCGGAATTATGATTTTGATATCTGGACGGGTGTGGTAAGCAACAAACCTACCTGGGTACTCGACCGCTGGCAGAAACCCGGTGATAAAGCGGATTATCCGCGTGCGATTGTTGGTGAACATGGAGCAGGCAGAACGAACGACTGGAACCTGCTGCCTTCCACACAATTCCTCTACAGCGGCTCTTACCTGCGTTGCAGGAACGTAACGCTGGCTTACAGTTTACCTAACTCCCTTATAGGGAAGGCAGGTTTTCAGCAGGTACGCGTATATGCCGCCACGCAGAATCTTTTCACGATTAAAGACAAAAGGCTGAATGCCGATGATCCTGAACAGGCGCTGGAATCAGGACTGCAACAGAACGTTGCACCACTGCCACGCGCTATTTCTTTCGGCATCGATCTCCGTTTCTAATCACTAAATCCGACCAGACATGTTACGTAACTATAAGAAATTTTTCCTCATCACCTGCCTCGCCGGACTCACCGCCTGCGGTAAGTACCTGGACAGGCCGGTGCCTGATCATGCCATCGGTAAAGACCAGCTCACGGATCAGGACATTGCGCTGCTGATGCGCGGTGCCTACCTGAGTATGTCCGGCAGCTGGCCTCCGCAGTCATATCCCATGACGGATATTTACAGCGACGATATTGTTTCCCTGCAGGGTGGTAACCCCGCGCAGTTCAATCCACAGGCATACGAAGCCTGCAACCCCAGTCCGGGTGATGGTTTCGGGATAGGGCGTTATTACATTGCAGCATATACAGCTATCGGTAATGCCAACTTCATTCTTGAGAAAATCGGTAACTCCGCATCGCCTGCTTTACGGCAATTAAGGGGAGAAGCGCTGGTGGTACGCGCACATTCCTATAACCTGCTGGCTGAGCTGCATGGTGGCGTGGTGCTGATCACATCCGTGGAAACGGAAATCGATAATATCCGCCGGCCAAAGAGTACAGAAGCAGAAGTGCTGGACCAGGTGGAGAAAGATCTGGAAGCCGCTATTCCGCTGCTGACTGGTTTTACAACACCCAAAGCCGCTTCTAAGCAAACCGCTCAGCTGTTGCTGGCGCGCGTATGCCTCCAGCGTGGCAAGCACGCGAAAGCGAAAGAGCTGGCGGAAGCAGTGATCACCTCGGGTGTGCGGAGCCTTTCCTCCGGCACGTTTTCCGGCATTTTCAGGTACAATAGCACAGCGAGGGAAATGCTCTGGCAAATGTCTGACGGACCGATGCCTTCAGCGTATGAGCGTTACGGCCTGTTTTCTTTTTACAGTCCGGCCCCGCCTTTCCTCGGTAACGGCACCGGCCTTACTTCGATGGATGACGCGCTGGCAGCTTCTTACGAAGCTGGTGATACCCGGCTGCAGGTAATGCGCAAAGCACGCCAGGCAGCTACCGGCAGAGAGGTGACGTACATGCTGAAGTTCTCGACTGATACGCTGCAGCCTGCATCAGCTGTGTATTGCATGTACCCGCTTATCCGCATCAGTGAAGCCTATCTTATTTCCGCAGAAGCTGCTGCAAGGCAGCATACCGTGGAGCTGGAGCGCTTCAATGAACTGCGTATTGCACGTAACGCCAGTGTGAAAACCGCTGCCGATTTCGCCAATGCCGCCGCATTTCTGGCGGAGATCGAAAAAGAACGCCGCCGCGAGCTGGCAGGCGAAGGCAGGCGCTGGCAGGATATGAAGCGCTTTGGCAGCGCGGAGCCTTTCCTGACATCGAAAGGCCGCAATGCTACACGCCTCTATTTCCCTTTCACCAATGCCGAACTGCTCCGCAATCCCAAGCTGAAGCAGAACCCGGAATACTAATGCAAAACCATGGATATGAAAGAACGGCCCCGCGTAAGCGGGGCCGTTTGCTTTTGCAGGCGTATGCTGATTAATGTATTAACGGTGTTCTCCTTTCTGCCGTTCCGGTAAGCACAGCTGCGAGTTGCCGGGAAATGGCACCTTCACATAGTTTATCGAGCCAGAAGAATTCCCCGGCTGCATTCAGCTCGAGGAAGTAATACTTTCCGTCTGGTGTAAGGATGAGGTCTATGGCGCCGTAATTGAGACCGTAGCGGTCCATCAGCCGGGAAAGACTATCCGCCACATCCGCCGGCAAATGGTAAGGCCGCCACTGAATGGCAAGTGCTGCCCCTTCTTTCCGCCAGTCGGTTTCCGCACCGGCCTGTTGCTGTGAATCGATGCTGAAGGCGAATATCGATGTGCCCACCATATTAACCCGCAGCTCCAGTGCTTTGGGCAGTTTCTCCTGGAAGGTCATAGGGCAAAAGCGTAACTGCGGTAATTGCTCGAGGTGATCTTCCCGTATTTCACTGGTAAAAACCACCTGTTCCTGCCCGTCCTGGTATATAGCGAATGCGCTTTGCATCTTAGCCACAATGGGGCCTTTAACTTCCCGCATAAAGGCTTGCAGCCGCTCCGGATTGTTCGTGATACAGGTAGCAGGTACGAGCAGGCCGCATTCTACGGCAAGGCGGAGTTGTTCCTCTTTACTGTCGAGCCGCCGGTATGTGCTGTAACGCTCCAGCTGAAAGCAGGAGAGGGATTCCAGCATGCCGAAAAGGGTACGGCGTATTTCGCCGGCTGCCGGGGTGAGGTAGGGCTTCTCCAGCACCTGGTCAAGCCCTTCGGCAATATGATAACTGCGCCGGTACCAGACAGCGGTAAGATCTTCGAGCGGATAAACGCCCGAGCCGTCTTCCAGCAGCAGATGCCGTCGGGAGCCGTGATATTCGGAGGTAAGGCGGGTAACGATTGGGTAACGGTCTACATCGAACCGGAGTGGCGTTGCACCGGTAGCACTGAGTTGATCCATGACGGATGTTACCGCTTCATTGTCTGCAGAATGTGTGATAATGAGGACTTTACCCATGCTGTTCTATTCGGTTGACTAATTTCTCGGCGATGGTGGCGGCAATGGGGAAACCAAGGTATTTCTCCAGCATTCCCCACTCGCCCTGGGGGTTTATTTCGAGGAAAACGTGCTCGCCGTCAGGCTTAAGGATCATGTCTATTGCGCCAAATTGCAGGCCGAGGGAAAGCATCATGTCATGCACCCGCTGGCAAACTGCCGGTGGCAGTTCATAAGGCTCCCACTGGATGAGGGTGGTATTGCCTGTGCGCCAGTCGGTAAGGTCCGGAGCGCGGAGGCTGCCGGTGAAGAAATCGCCATCGGCGTATACTACCCGGAGTTCTCTTTCTTTGGGAATATATTCCTGCAGAATCATGGGGCAGGCCGAGAGGGATTCGAGCATAGGCACGTCTTCTTTCCGCAGCCGGGTGGTGGGAAAGAAGTCGCCTTTGCCATCCATGGTTTTGGATAATGCGCCATGGAGCTTCACCACAACATCGCCTCCATGATCGTCGAAGAAGCGGATGGCATCTTCGGCATGGTTGCTGAAAAGCGTCTGGGGAACGGAAAGTCCGGCCGCCTGGGCGGAGGTGAGCTGCAGGAGCTTATTGGCCCCCACGGCATGGTCGAGGTCCATCCGGTTGATCCATGGTACATCGAGCGAGTCGAGGAAAATATGGAGGGAGGTACGATATTCTTTGAGGAAAGCCGGTACGAATGCGGGATCGAGGGAAGGAGGCACCTGGAGGTCCCACAGCTTCCGGTACCATACGCCTTCAATTTCACGGGAATCGATTACCCGGTTGCCACATTGCAGCTGGTACTGAGGCCCGGTGCTGTGGAGGCGGTAACGGAGGCGGTATTTGGTGCCGAATTCATCAGAATTGAAACGGAAGCCCTCATATCCAAGTGTTTCCAGCTTTTGCTGTACACGGTCTATCGTAAATGTGTCTTGTGCGTGCGTGATGCAGAGTATCATGGAGAAATTGGCGAATAACAAAAGGGCAACAGCTTTTATGCCGTTGCCTTCAAATCTTTTTTATGGGAATAATAGGTTACAGTAACCACCATTCCTCATCCCCGTCTGATGGATATTTCTGCGTCTGGTCAGGCACATCGGCCAGTTTGCTGGTCCAGTAAGAAGTCTCGGAAGATTGTTGGCCTGTAGTATTTTGCTGTTGCTGCGACTCCAGCAGCTGTGCAAAAAAAGGCTTCAATAGTTTTTCATTGGGTTTCATGTCAGATCAAATAAATGGGTGGTGAACAATGACTTTTGCTTCTTTTTATATGGTTTAACGGGTATTATCCTAAGTGAAGGCCCCGTACATTTAAATAGGACATTCAAGTTAAAATTTTTACAGGAAAGAAAAAAATCAAATTCAGTAATTTGCCGGCGTATTAAAATTTAAGCATTGAGAATTGGTTTCGACGCCAAAAGGGCCTACCAGAACCGCACAGGTTTAGGTAATTACAGCCGTACACTGGTCACTTCCCTGGCAGAATATTACCCTGAGCATGAATATGTGCTGTTTGCTCCCAAGGAAAAACCCCTGTACCAGCCCCCGCCGGCCGTGGCTACCATCACCCCCCAAAGCTTCCTGCACCGTATGCTCAAGCCGGTATGGAGAAGCCGCTGGGTATCAGGTGAGTTGAAAAGTCATGGTATAGACATTTTTCATGGCCTCAGTGCCGAGCTGCCCTTCGGGATCCATAAAACAGGCGTGCGCAGTACCGTTACCATGCACGATCTCATTTTTGAACGCTATCCCGGCCAGTACAACCCCATCGACGTAGCCACTTACCGCAAAAAGGCCCGTTATGCCTGTGAAGCGGCCGATCAGGTGATCGCCATCAGCAGTCAGACCAAGGCTGATCTCATGGAGTTCTACCGCGTACCCGAATCGAAGATCCCCGTATGCTATCAGGCCTGCGACCCATCTTTCCAGGTGCCCCGCAATCCGCAGGTCATCCGCGAGATGCTGGTCCGCTACCAACTCCCCTCCGAATACTTCCTCTACGTAGGCTCCGTTATCGAACGGAAGAACCTCGCCCGCATTGCTGAAGCCATGTTCCAGCTCAAGGGGCGGCTCAATGTGCCGCTGGTAGTATTGGGTGATGGGGGCAGTTACAAAAAGAAAGTAAAGCGCTATTTAGCAGATAAAGGCCTCGTTAGCCGGGTGATCTGGCTCAACGAAGAGTCGGAATTCAGCTTCCGTGACCTTCCCGCCCTATACCAGGGCGCTGTGGCGCTACTTTATCCTTCCACCTTCGAGGGTTTTGGTATTCCCATACTGGAAGCCCTCTGGAGCGAAACCCCCGTAGTCACCTCCACAGGCTCCTGCTTCGCGGAAACCGGCGGTAATGCTGCCCTGTATGTAGACCCCTTCAGCGTGGAAAGCATTGCCGATGGCATGGTCCGGTTGGCTGAAGATGCCGCCCTGCGTAAGGATATGACGGAGAAGGGGATCATCCACGCACAAAACTTCACGCCGGAGAAATGTGCAGACGGGGTGATGAACGTGTATAAAAACATCCTGACATGACCGGTTTTGAGAACGATATCGTCCACAGCCTCGATGCTCTCCGCTCCGGAGGCACCATTCTATATCCCACCGATACTATTTGGGGGCTGGGCTGCGATGCCACCAATGAGGCCGCCGTGCAGCGTATCTATCAGCTAAAGCAGCGGGATGAGGCTAAAAGTCTGGTAGTACTCATGGCTGATGTGAAGGATCTGATGAAATACCTCGCATCGCCGCCTCCCGATATTGCGGAGGTGCTGGCCGGGTTCGACCGCCCCACCACCGTGATCTATGAAGGTGCCCTGCATTTCGCTCCCAATGTCATCAATCAGGACGGGACCATTGCCATCCGGCTGGTGCAGGATACTTTCTGCCGCCACCTCGTTAAACGCCTCCGCAAGCCGCTCGTTTCCACCTCCGCCAATATTTCCGGTATGCCGTCACCTGCCAGCTTCAGGGATGTTTCCCCGGCTATCAGGGAAGGGGTGGACTATGTGGTGGAGCACCGTCAGCACGACGAAACCCCGGCACGTCCTTCGCGTATTGTGCGTATCAGGAAAGACGGAACACTGGAAATCATCCGGGATTAAACTACTTTTGCGCCTTTAAACGGTAGACTAATGATGGAAATTCCCTGTACAAAACGGGAAATGGATTTATTTGAACGCGTGGCGGAAGCGGCACGGCAGATTGGCGTTCCCTGCTATCTGATCGGCGGATTCGTACGTGATAAACTGTTGAACAGGCCTACGAAAGACGTGGATATCGTTTGCGTGGGAGACGGCATTGCCCTGGCTCACCAGGTAGCTTCGCTGCTCGACCCTAACCTCAGAGTCAATTATTTCAAAACATACGGCACCGCCCAGATCAGATTCGATGAGATCGAAATGGAATTCGTGGGTGCCCGCAGAGAAAGTTATCGCGACCACTCCCGGAACCCCGAGGTGGAACCCGGTACACTTGAAGATGATCAGCTCCGCCGCGATTTTACCATCAACGCGCTGGCTATCAGTCTTAATGAAGCCGATTACGGTAAGCTCATTGATCCCTTTAACGGGCTGGCGGATATGGAGCACAAACTCATCCGTACCCCGCTGGAACCCGGGCAAACATTCAGTGACGATCCGCTGCGTATGATGCGCGCCATCCGCTTCGCCAGCCAGCTGCATTATACCATCATGCCCGAAACATTTCAGGCCATACAGGATAATGCCGGCAGGATTAAGATCATTTCCCAGGAAAGGATCACGGATGAGCTGAATAAGATTATGCTTAGCTCTAAACCCTCCGTAGGCCTGGATCTGTTGTATAAATCCGGTATCCTGAAAATCATCTTCCCCCAGATGATAGATCTGGTAGGCGTGGAGATGCTGGAAGGTAAAGGACATAAGGATAATTTCTATCATACCCTGCAGGTGGTAGATAATATAGCAGTGAATACGCCCGACCTCTGGCTTCGCTGGGCGGCTTTACTGCACGATATTGCAAAACCCGCCACCAAGAAGTTTGAACCGGGGCATGGGTGGACCTTCCACGGGCACGATGCAGTGGGAGGGAAGATGGTTCCGCGCATTTTTACACGGTTGAAACTGCCGCAGAATGAGAAAATGCGGCTGGTGAAGAAGCTGGTAGAACTGCATTTGCGCCCTATCAGTCTTACAAAGGAAAATATCACCGACTCGGCTATACGCCGCCTGTTGTTTGATGCAGGCGAAGATCTGGAAGCACTCATGATGTTGTGTGAAGCGGATATTACTTCCAAAAACCGCGCGAAAGTGCGCCGCTACCTCGAAAATTTCGAACTGGTACGCGAAAGACTGAAGGAAGTGGAAGAAAGCGATCGTATCCGCAACTGGCAGCCCCCTGTTACCGGTGAATTAATCATGGAAACCTTCGGATTAAAGCCCGGAAAAATGGTGGGCGACCTTAAAAGTGCTATTCGCGAAGCAATCCTCGATGGGGAGATCAGCAATAATTATGATGATGCATATGCATTTATGTTGAGAAAAGCAGCTGAACTAAACTTGACCCCTGTTAAATAATTTGGTATTTTTGCCCATACAATATTGTAAATCATATGCCGGTATTGAAGTTCAGAGTTTATTGGGAAGAAGACGAAAGTGTCTACAGGGATATCGTTGTAAAGCCCAGTCAGAATTTTATGCAGTTTCACCAGGCCATCCTGACAGCATATGAGTTTGACTCGAAGCATAAGGCAACCTTTTTCCGCAGCAATGATAACTGGCAACGTGGCCGGGAAATCCTGCTTGAGAAAGATGCGGCGGCCCGTAAAGCTGAACCGCTCCTTATGACCGATACGCCCATCGGCGCAATGGTCAGGGACCCTAACCAGAAATTTATCTACCTCTACGATTATGCCAAGAACTGGGTGTTTTTGGTAGAACTGATCGCAGTAGCCAAAGAGGAAAATGCCAAACTAAGCTATCCCGCTGTTGTACGGAAGGAAGGGCTAGCCCCCAGCCAGTACGGCACCAAAGGTCTCATCGGCGATAAGCTGGTGGAGATGGAGGAAAAGTATGACCTCAACCGCGAAGGCATGTCGGAAGACGGCTTCGGGGAAGAAGGGGAGGAAAGCGAAAGTGAAGACGATGGCAGCGAAGAAGGCGGCGCCGAAGAAGAAAATATGTTTTAGCATACTCCCGGCGCTCCCCGCGCCGGGCTTTTTATTATATGAAGAAGACGGTCATCCTGGTAGCCGGCCCCACCGCAGTGGGTAAAACCGCGACGGCCATCCGCCTGGCGGAAATGTTGGGTACGCAGATTATTTCCGCGGATTCCCGGCAGTGTTACAGGGAGATCTCCATTGGAACTGCCAAGCCCTCACCTGAAGAACTCGCCGCCGTCCGGCATTACTTCATTGATTCCCACACCATCGCCGAAGAAGTGAACGCTGCTAAATATGAAGAGCTGGCTATGAGCTATGCGGCGGATATCTTTTCCAAGAACGATACACTCGTTTTAACAGGCGGTACCGGCTTATATATCCGTGCATTCCTTGAAGGGATGGACGAAATGCCCCCTGTGCCCGCATCTGTTCGTGAGGCTGTTCGGAATACTTATGCAGAAAAAGGACTGGCATGGCTGCAGGAAGAACTACAGTTGAAGGATCCCGCATTCTACGAAGCCGCGGAGATTCACAACCCTCACCGCCTTATCCGCGCACTTGAAATATTCGAAGCAACTGGTCAATCTATCTCCACCTTCCGCACCAAATCTGCCCGCCCGCGCGATTTCAGGGTTATCAAAATAGGGCTGGAGCTTCCTAAAGAACTGCTGCATGCCAATATCCACAAACGGGTGGATATGATGTTGGCCCAGGGTCTTGTGGAAGAAGTGCGCAATGTATTGCCATACCGGCAACACAACGCCCTGCAAACCGTTGGCTATACTGAAATCTTCCAGTACCTCGACGGTCAAATTACCCTTGATGCTGCAATAGAAGGTATCAAAACACACACACGTCAATACGCCAAGCGCCAGCTTACCTGGTTCCGCCGCGATCCGGAACTTTCCTGGTTCGATGCACGCGCGTCAGAGGAAGTAGCAGGTTTCGTACAGGAAATGCTCTCCCGGAGTTAATAGTTATATCCAAATTGCGCTTCGCTATGGGGCATAAAAAAAGGAAGCGTTTGCACACTTCCTGTTTTTTGTATCCGGAATTTATATTGTTAGAATTTGAGACCTACGGTAGCTACCACGTTGCCGCCGTTCATGCTGCCGATTGCTTCGGGGGCAGGATAGGGGCCGCTTTTCAGCCTGTAGGGAGCGTATACTGATTCCGTGTCCAGTGTATGTACATATGTGAGGTCGGCAAAGAAGCCTTTGTTACGGTAACCCAGGCCGCCGCTTACGCGTTTAACACTACCGTCGATATCTGTGAGATCGTCGTTATAAGGATTACCGCTATAAGAGAAACCTGCACGTACTGCCAGTACATTAAACTTCAGTTCACCACCTACACGAACGTTCATGGCGCCTTTGTATGTTTCGCTGATCACGTTATTCAGCCTGTTGGCCATATCCCGGTCTGCAGCGCCGCCTTTATTGTATTTGAACTGGGTATTCGCATAATTCACATATTCCACATCCGCAGTAATAAAGCCATGCTGCTGTTTCACATCTGCGTTTGTACCGAAGATGTAGGAAACGCTGCCACCGAAACGGGAGGGTGTACGGAGGGTGTATTCATATTCAACGGGTAATCCGTCGGTAAGCTCCACCGTGCTGAGGGAGTGATATCCGGGATTATTGCTGGGATAACCTTCTGTATTGGCTTCCACACGGGCGGTAGATGCATCGCGCATGCTGAACCAGGTAGGGGTGTGGTAATTTACACCAATCCTGAGGGAAGGCATGGGAGAGTAGATGAGACCCAGTTTGGAATTGAAACCAACCGCATCCGTTTTCAGGTTCTCGGAATGCTCGAACCATGCAAAATCGTTGTTGTTATCGCCAGACTTATCTTCTTCCCGGAAGGTGCGGTTACGTTCGTAATTAATGGTTGGGAAGTTAACGGACAGGCCCATGTACAATTGTTCATTATAGTTGCCTGCAAAGCCGAGGGAGAACTCGTCCAGCCCGCCGCGCTCCTTGATCAGATCGCTTTGCTCGATGCCACCTGCAAGGGTAGGGTTGATGCCGGAGAAGTAAAAGTCTACGCCTTTGGCCGGATCGTCGTCAATAAACTTCGGGTCGATGAGGAATGTCCTGAAAGCAAGGCTTGGGCCGAGTACCAGGTCGTCGTTCGCCACATCTATTGAGACGGGAGATCCTCCGGGCATCATATCTTCCACCCAACGGTCGGTATAGCTGGTGCGGGTATTGTTGCCTTTAAGGAACCTTCTGTTATTGAAATCGGCCTGGCGGCTATAATCCAGTGCGATGGTGAAGTTGCGGAATTTGCTGCCGGAGGAGCGGTTGGGGATGCCAAACACTACGCCTATGTTCGCCAGTTGTCCGCCGCTTTTGCTGTCGGATTCGGAATTGCCGAGATAGTTGAGGTTGTTGCTCCGGAAATAGAATCCCGGGGTGATCAGTACTTCACTTGTTTTGTAGAAACCGAGGCCTGCTGGGTTAACGTGTGTGGCGGATATGTCGCCTCCGAGTGATCCTGCAGCACCGCCGATGGCCTGGGTACGGGCAGTACCGCCGGAAATAAGGCGGCTGTAACGCAACGCATCGAATTCATCCTGTGCCATGGCTGTTGCAGATACACCTAGGGCTATCAAAAGAAATGTGGTTCTTTTATTCATCTTGTAAATGCTGGTGAACAATCTGATGTGGGATAAAAACACGAATTACCAGCCGGGCGCCTGTTGAGGTGTCCCTTACTGGTAATTCGCGTGTATTTGATTATCGTCCGCGGGGACGGTAAGTTCTTGTAGGTGCAGGTGAGCTGTTATTGCCCGGACTGCTGCTGGGCGGAGTGTAACTCCTTTGAGGAGCACTGCTGCGCTCAGGTGTATATGAAGGCTGAGACTGCTGACGGGAAGGGGTGTTGTCATTGCCCCTGTCGTAGTTACGCTCAAATGTCCTGCGCGATTCACGTTGAGGTGCCGGTTGATTGGCCGGGCGTTCACCGGGAGCGCGGTCAAATGTTCTGCGTGTGGAAGGCTGACGGTCGTTGATTACCGGACGGCCAGAGTTATTGTCGAACTGACGGCGGGGAGCAGAACCACTGCCATTCGGGCGGTAGTTAGTGTTATTATACCGGTCAGTCGTGTATACACGTGAGCCACTGGATCCACGGGGACCCCATGAATTGGAAGGCCTTGGTTTTGCATAGTAGCCGCCGCCCCAGTTGTGGCCATATCCGGGATATCCGCCACCATACCAGCCATTACCCCAGCCGTTTCCGTACCAGCCATGGCCGTAGCCACCGCCGTACCAGCCGTTACCATACCAGCCACTGCCATACCATGGGCTGCCGTACCATCCGCCATAACCGCCCCAGGGACGGCCAAAGCCAAAGCCGATGCTCATGGAAGGACCGTACCAGGAATTCCACCCGAAACGGTTCCAGCTGTTATAGCCGTAATAATTGTTGATGGTGAGATTGCTGCCGAAATCGTCGAAGTAATAACCATCCCAGTAGTTACCGGAATAGCCACGGCCGAAACGGTCGATCCTGCGGGCGTAGTCGTAACGTTCCTCGTCTTCGTCAGCGTATGTCACGTAATTGTCGCCCTCTTCGTCAAACGTTTCCTCTTGTTGCTGCTGCGCTCTTGCCGCCTGGCTGTTGCGCTGCTGCTGGTTATTGGATGCGTAAACGCGCTGCTGAGCCGGCGAGTAGTACACATCGTCCGGTGTCTGGGCGGTCTGATAAGCGGTGGAACAGCTGCCAAATACAAGCAGGGCCGCTACCGCACTATATATCATAGGTCTCATTCTGCTGTGATTTTATGAACAATGTAAATTTACTCAATTTAAACGAATTTTATCGTTGAAGGGTTACACGCACCGGCCGTTTTATTATCTTCGCACACCCGGGAATCGGTTTGACATTTTACTGTGAGGGCTGTGGCGTTTCCGTATTATTAATAGAACAAATATTACGCCAGTTTATTGTATGGAACTACCCATTTATGCCCCTTTTGGGGTGAATGGCTACCCGACCGGACGAACGGCGGTAAGTTTACGACAACTAACTGAATGCCAATGCTTTCCTTTCAAATGATTTCAGGGGAAACGGAAAAAGTAAAATTATAATATGAGTAAAGAGATTACTGCCCGGTCACAGGATTACGCACAATGGTACAATGACCTCGTGCTGAAAGGCGGATTGGCGGATTATTCCGCAGTTCGCGGATGCATGGTCATCAAACCCTATGGCTTCGCCCTCTGGGAGAATATGCGGGACGAGCTGGACCGTAAATTCAAGGAAACCGGTCACCAGAACGCCTATTTCCCGCTTTTTATCCCCAAATCCTTCCTTAGCAAGGAAGCCGCCCACGTGGAAGGCTTCGCCAAGGAATGCGCCGTAGTGACCCACTACCGCCTTAAAAACGACCCGGAAACCGGCGGTGTTGTCGTGGACCCGGAAGCCAAGCTCGAAGAAGAACTCATCGTGCGCCCCACCTCCGAAACCATCATCTGGAATACATATAAAGACTGGATCCAGTCATACCGCGACCTTCCCATCCTCGTGAACCAGTGGGCGAACGTCGTACGTTGGGAAATGCGTACCCGCCTATTCCTCCGTACCGCCGAATTCCTCTGGCAGGAAGGGCACACCGCACACGCCACTGCCGAAGAGGCAGTAGCGGAAACCGTACAGATGCTCGACGTTTACGCCGATTTCGTGCAAAACTTCATGGCTGTTCCTGTTATCAAAGGGGTGAAATCGGCTTCCGAACGCTTCGCCGGTGCAGTAGACACCTATTGCATCGAATCGCTCATGCAGGACGGTAAAGCCCTTCAGACCGGTACATCCCACTTCCTGGGGCAGAACTTCGCTAAAGCATTCGATGTACAGTTCTCCAATAAGGAAAACAAACTCGAATATGTTTGGGCCACCTCCTGGGGCGTTTCAACCCGTCTCGTTGGTGCCCTCGTTATGGCACATAGTGACGACGACGGCCTTATCCTTCCTCCCCGCATCGCCCCCCTCCAGGTCGTAATCGTACCTATTTACAAAGGGGCCGATCAGAAAGTTGGGATCGACGCAAAAGTGGAAGGCATCGTGAAGGAACTGAAAGCCCTCGGCATCCGCGTGAAGTATGATGACAATGATAACAACCGTCCCGGTTGGAAATTTGCTGAGTACGAAATGAAAGGTGTACCCGTACGTATCGCCATCGGGGCACGCGATATTGAGAACAACGTAGCCGAGATCGCCCGCCGCGATACCAAAACCAAGTCTTCCGTTTCGCTTGACGGTATTTCCGGGTACATTCAGAGCCTCCTCGAAGAAATTCAGACGGCTATGTACCAGAAGGCCCTCGATTACCATGAATCTCACATAACCAGGGCTGATAGCTGGGAAGAGTTTGAAAAGCTGCTCGACGAAAAAGGCGGTTTCATTTCCGCGCATTGGGACGGTACCGCTGAAACGGAAGCTGCCATCAAGGAGCGGACGAAAGCTACTATCCGCTGCATCCCGCTGAACAATCCCCAGGAAGATGGTGTCTGCATCCTTTCCGGGAAGCCTTCCAAAGAAAGGGTATTGTTCGCCAGAGCTTATTAATCAAGAAAAAGCCGTTATTTGCCGTTGATGCAAGCCATCCGTTACATACTCCTGCTTATGGCCTGCCTGGCCGGGTCCCTCACAGGGCTCGCGCAAGGCCTGGTGATCCGCAATTATAATGTAAAGGATGGCCTTGCCAACGCAACGGTATACAGTGCCGTGCAGGATGCGGAAGGTTTTATCTGGTTTGCCACACCCACCGGCGCCAGCAAATTCGATGGCAAACGCTTCCGTAACTACACGAAAAAAGACGGTCTTACGGATAACGATGTCCTAAAACTCGCCTCCGATTCCCGTGGCCGTATCTGGTTCCTTACCAGCAACGGTAAACTATCATTTTACCAGAATCACCTCGTTCACAACGAAGAGCAGGATTCCACCCTGCGCTATAACAGCCGCAGCCACTATATCCAGTACGCGTTTGAAGACCGTGCCCGCACCATATGGTTCCTCAATTCCGCTGGCCGCATCATCCAGTACAACGGTAAAAAGACAACCTACGATAAGCTGGGACCCAGTTCTATGGATGTGTTGAGCCTGCTGGGGAAAGACAGTGTTTTTCATCCCCTGCAACGGTATTTTAACCTTCCCGGTGTGAAAGACAGTAACAACGTTGCACAGAAAATATTTCTTACCTCACCTTTTTCCACCGGTAATCAGCGCTTCAATGACCGAATCCGGAACAATCCGGTCGTAATCACCGGAAATACCCTCTATTCTTATACCCCACAAGATATTATGCCCTTCTTTTCCGGTACGGAATGGGGCATACGCGAAGAGGTCAGCAGCATGAGCATCGACGGAGATAACCTCTGGATCGGTACGCCGCGTGCATTGTATCTCATCCGCAACTTCTTTCAGGGAGAGCGGGTGCTGAGCAAATTGCTCAATAACCACGCTATCACTTCCATCCTGAACGACCGCGATGGCAATACCTGGATCACCACCCTCGGCGATGGTGTATATCACATTCCGTTCAAACATTTTTACTTCGCCTACCTCGATAATACCAACGGCTTATATTCCCATTCGGTATACAGTGTGTTCAAGGATAAGCGCAATGGCCTGCTTTATATCGGCGAAAATGCGGGTATGCTCAACGTGATGCCTCCCGGTGGCAATATCCGCCGCTATGAGCTGGATTCTACCGGCGGGCGGAACAGCGTGCTCAGTATTATGGCCATGCCAAATACAAACGAACTGGTAATCGCAACGGATAATACCATTTTCAATTATGCAGCGGGCGGCCCTCCTCCCAAACCGGTGCTGCGCATGCGCAATATCCGGGATATGGACTTCACGCCCGGTGGCAAACTCCGTGTAGTGAGCCGTAACCGCCTCGCCCTGGGGACAGACGGGCGCATGGTGGACCTTTCCGCTCTGGAAACACAGGTAAGCTCCATCGCCAGTGTAGACGACAGCAGCTATTACCTTGGTACCGGTTCCGGACTCTTCTTTGGCAGAAACAGCCATCTTCCGGTACATGTGCAGGACGATCCGCGGATGGGGCAAAGTATTAAAGACCTGGAATGGATCAATGGTTATCTGTGGGTAGGTACCAGTGATCAGGGGATTTTTGTATTGAAAGATAACCAGGTGGTCCGCCATTTCCGTGCCGGGGAAGATCTGGTGAGCGATATCTGCCAGCAGTTGTATTACGACGGTAATGGCAGACTTTATGTAGCCACCAACAGGGGCGTATCTATAATTGACACGCGCACGCGTACACTCTTACGTAACCTCACATCCAACGACGGGCTTATGAGCGACGACATACGGGGTATCAGTCATGCAGGTGATACCCTTTATGTAGCCACCTCTAACGGGCTCTGTTACTTCTCCCGCGATCACATCCCGGTTGATACGGTGCCGCCTACTGTTTACCTGAATGCCATTCGTTATGGCGACAGTACCTGGTTGCCCGGGCCGTACTTCCAGCATGTATATGAAAGGAACAGCACGTTTGAAGTGGAGTTTGGCGCTATAGCGTTTGATCTGCCCGAACTGGTGGAGTATCAATATAATTTTTCCAACGATACCACGGGAGGCTGGGTTACCACCATGAGTACCATTGTGCCTTATCCCAAGCTTCAACCGGGCGACTACACGCTGTTGATCCGTGCGCGGAAATACAAGAGCGGCTGGAGCAAGCCGGTTGTGCTGCGTATCTCCATTTTGCCAAGATGGTATCAGGAATGGTGGGCGAGAGGAATTCTGGTATTACTGGGTATTTTGGCTATCTTGTTGATTCTGCGGTACATTGTATCCCGGATTAAAGGAGGGGAGCGGCGTAAAACGGAGTATAACAGGCGGATAGCCGAGCTGGAAGCAAAAGCGCTTACCAACCAGATGAACCCGCATTTCATATTCAATTCGCTCAATTCCGTGCAGCATCTGATTCTGGAAAAGGAAGAAAAGCAGGCCCTGAACTTCCTGGCTGATTTTGCGACACTGATGCGCCAGATGCTGAACAACTCCCGGAAATCCTACCTTTCACTCGAAGATGAGGTGGCGTTCCTGACCCGTTATATAGAGCTGGAAAAGATCCGTTTTGCCAATTCTTTCGAATATAAAGTGGAAATGAGCCAGGAGCTGAAGGAGTATACCATTTATATTCCACCTATGCTGATTCAGCCAATTCTGGAAAATGCAATTAAACACGGGCTGGCGCCAAAGAACGGAAGCGGCCATTTGCTGGTGCGGCTGGAGATGCAGGGAGATCTGCTGTATTGCGCGGTAGATGACGATGGCATCGGTTGGGAACACGCCAACAGTATCAAGACCGGAAAGCTCACAAAGCATGAATCAACAGCATTAAGCGTGATACGTGAGCGGTTGCAGATTATCAAATCTTTTAATGGAAGCGTTGGAAAGTTGGAAATAATTGATAAATTTAACTCTGGATTCGGCAACAAGGCAGGTACCTTGGTCGAAATCCTCATTCCCATTGTAAAGATGTTATGAGTATAATAAAAGCTGCCATTGTAGACGACGAGGTCCGCAACATTCATATCCTCCGTAATATTTTAGAAAACTATTGCAAGGATGTAAAAGTTATTGGCGAAGCACAAAATATCCATGAAGCCGCCGAGATGATTAAGAACAACCCCATCGACGTACTCTTCCTGGATATTGAAATGCCCCCTCATAACGGTTTTCAGCTGCTGGAAATGTTCCCTGTGCTCAATTTTGAAGTAATCTTCATTACCGCATTCCAGGAGTATGCACTGCAAGCCATTAAATTCGCCGCCCTCGACTACCTGCTCAAGCCTATCAAGGTGAGTGAGGTGGAAGACGCATTGGAGAAAGTGAAGCGCAGCAAAAAAGGACGCCTGAACGAACTGGCATCCATCCTCAAAGATTACGTTAAGAACAACGATAACGCCTTCTCTAAGATCGTAATCCCCGTAAATGACGGATATAACGTGATCGATCTGAAGGACATCATCTACTGCGAAGCGTTCGACAGCTATACCAAAATACAGCTCATCAACAACGTCAGCCATCTCATCTCCAAATCCCTCAAGGAGTATGAAGAAATGCTCTCCGATAAGGGCTTCTATCGCGTGCATAAGTCCTTCCTGATCAATATCCACCACATTGTAAAGATCATCAAAGGCCTGGGCACCGCAGTAATTATGAGCGATCAGAAGAATATTCCGATCTCTTCCCGCAAAAAGGACGAGTTTTTCACCCAGCTGAAAGGCGTGATCAACCTCTGATCCTGTGCCCCGAGGGCCTTCCCGCAGGGCATTCCTTATTTTCACCACTACTTTATGGTCGTTAACGAACCCATTTTGTGCGTTTACCAAACGACACATGGGCCGTACCATTTATAATCCTACATTTAGTGTAGGGTTTTCATAGGATATATGGTCATGGTTGTAAGCTCTTTACAAGCATGGCCATCAAAAAGCCCTCCGCTTTCGGAGGGCTTTTTCTATTATATACAATTGCAAGCCTGATGGTAATCGATGATATACATTAATACATTGTAAATAGTTCAACTGTTACATATTTGTGCAGATACTGTCAAGTAAATTTGTCGCCGGTGTTTCACAAATGGTTGGTTACAGGTACCAAAAATGCCTGGTTAAGGAGATCCGGGGAAGCAACTGACAAAAAAGGCCTCCCGAAAACGGGAAGCCTTTAATCCTAACCTATAAAACCTATATGAAAACACGTAGAATATCTTAGAATGATGTTCCTCCGGAGAGGTTCAGATCGTAGAAGTAAATGTTAGCGTATCGGTCGTTCAGGTAAAAACCTTCCAGCCGTGTTGCTTTCTTACCATCAAGTGCCCGTTTCAGATCTTCCGAGGAACGGATGGCAGTAGTGCCGGCTTTGAGAATAACGAACTCACGCTTCATATTCGTCTGTTTCTTGATAAGCCCGCTGCCAATATTTGCTACCATTAATCCGCCTTCAATTCCCAGTCTGCCGGATAGTTCCTTGTTCAGTGGTACAAAATCCGCTCCCAGGAAATCCATCACGCCCAGTTTTACGATGCCGGTATTGCCTTCCAGATTTTTGAGGATGGCATTGGTTGTCAGCTCTTTGCTTTCGCGCAGATAGTTGACAGTTACCTTATCGCCGGGTTTATAGCGGCTCAGTTGTTCCATCAGTTCGGGGATCGAGGAGGTGTTTACGCCGTTGATCTTCGTGATTACGTCGCCCTCTTTGATGCCCGCAGCAGCAGCTGCTCCGCCCTGTGGTACGCCCAGTACTTTAATACCGGCCATATCCCGCGTCATATTACGGGCTTTCAGCTCCTCATCCGTAAGGCGGGCCGGGTCGTCGTATTCGATCCCCAGGTAGGCGCGCTGCACGTTACCGAACTTCATAATATCGTTCACCACCTTCTTCACCAGGTTCACGGGGATGGCGTAGGAATACCCTGCGTAGGCCCCCGTAGGTGAGGCAATGGCCGAGTTGATACCGATAAGCTCACCGGCAGTATTGATAAGCGCCCCGCCGGAGTTACCCTGGTTTACAGGCGCATCCGTCTGGATGAACGACTCAATGGCGTTGCGGCTATTGCGCCGGTTGATCCCGATGCTGCGGCTCTTTGCACTCACGATACCCGCCGTAACGGTGGTTTCGAGATTCAGCGGATAGCCTACCGCGAGCACCCAGTGGCCCACCTGCACATCGTCAGAATTGCCGTACAGGAGGTAGGGGAGGCCCGATGAACTTACTTTAATCACTGCCAGGTCGGTACTGGGATCGGTCCCTATCACCTTGGCAGTAAATGTTTTATTATTACTCAGCGTTACGGAAATCTCATCCGCATCGTCGATCACGTGATTATTGGTGACTATATACCCGTCGTCCGATATCAGCACGCCTGAGCCGGAGGCCATTTGAGGCGGTGAGTAATATTGCCGGCGGTTATCTTCAAACTGTTCCCCGAAGAACTCTTCCAGCAAACTCCTGCGCTTTTCGAGGTTGTTGCCCAGCTGCCGGGGATTGATCTTCGTTTTAATATGCACTACGCCCGGTGTACCAATGCGTGCTGCCTGGGTAAAATCCGTGGGAGGCGTAAGGGCATTGCTGCCCGCAGCAGTATAGTTTACATAGTTGGCCGGCACGCTGTCCGATCCATTCTGGTACATCCCCATCCCGGTTTTGGGCTGGAAATATTTGCTGTATACATATACACTGGCAATGGCAGTAGCCGCGCTAATCAGGACGGTGCCTGCGACATGCGATAACTTCATACGGGTACTGGTTTTAAGGGTTAAAATGTTTGAAACACTTATGGTTGTACCAGATCAATTTACATGCCCTTCTTCTGCAAATGTAACGGCGGATGAAGGTTCAATGTTGTAACACACAAGTATTTAACAGTTTTTTAGGCCAAACGTTAAAGCTTCCTGTATAAAACGAGACAGGCACTGCCATCAGTATGGTAGTGCCTGTCAAAATAACAATTAGATATGACAATTTGTTAACCGCTCATGTAAGATCCGGAGGTTACAGCGCAGCGAGGAAAGCCGCAGTATCCACGCCATCCGCGTAATCCGAAAGCCGGGGAGATTGTGCCTGGCCGAAGGGAATCCTGTCTGCCGCCACAATACACTGCAGGTCCGGGTTATCTGCCAGCTGCGTTTCCAGCTCAGCCCGGTCGCGGTAGATGCTATAGTTCAGTACGCTGAGCGGGGAGAAGACAGACTCGTTCTCATGCAGCAGCAGGTTGTCGTTCGTGGTGAACGGTGCACTGTTAAGCAGGAAGAGCGCGAAGTTATAATCGTAGTTATTCTTGTATTTGTGATTGTCCATCAGCCAGTCGTACTGCTTAAAAGCCTTCATCAGCGGCTCAAAATCATACCCTTCCGGTACGTATACCTTGGTCACATTGCGGCATCCCAGGCCGAAATACAGGAGTGCGTCACTTGCCAGGGACTCCAGCTGAGCCGGGGTTTCTTCCCCGGTAAGCACGGCAACCGATGTACGGTTGCGGCGGATGATATGCGGGTATTTCGAGAAATAGTACTCAAAATAGCGGGCGGAGTTGTTGCTGCCGGTAGCGATATAGGCGTCGCAATCCTTCAGGATCTCCTGAATGGAGGTGATTTCCCCCGCTTCGGGCGACCATTCCGCGATTTTACCAATGAGGTGGGGAAGCAGCACGGTGTCTTTAGACGAAAGTTTCAGTTTGATGTTGTGGCCCGACAGGAAGCCGGTCATCCAGTCATGAAAGCCCACCAGCGGGATGTTCCCTGCCGAAACGATGCCCACCGTTTTAGGAGACGCAGGAGTGCCGAAGCCCGGATACTGAGCCACCCAGGCCTCCAGCAGCGGGCGCTGCAGGAAATTATCCGCAATCTGGCGGATGGCCAGGTCCACAAATTCGGGAATGAACCAACCATTTTGATGAAACGCCTTCTCCTTCGCCAAAAGCAGCTGATCACGCTCTTCTTCCGTTCCTTGTCCGTTCAGATATGCCCCAAGGCGTTCAAGCAGGGTGATTTTTGTTGTTAGATTCATCTCCGGGAAAATAAATTGAGTATTTGAATTGAAGATATTTTATTTTTGGAGCAAAATTAATGGCTTACATCCTAAACAAAAAGTTTACAATATGGCAATAAAGATAACGGATGAATGTATCAACTGCGGAGCTTGTGAACCAGAATGCCCAAATAACGCAATTTACGAAGGCGGTGTAGAGTGGGCACTGGCCGACGGTACTACTGTAAAAGGAAGCTATGAAATGATGGATGGCTCCACCCTGGACGCTGACCAGCGTAATGCCCCCATTTCTGTCGATACTTATTACATCGTTCCCAACAAATGCACCGAGTGCCAGGGTTTCCATGAAGAACCCCAGTGCGCCGCTGTTTGCCCGGTAGATTGCTGCATTCCCGATGAAATGTACCAGGAAACTGTGGACGAGCTAATGGCCAAGAAAGCTAAGCTGCACATCTAAGTTTTCCAGTCAAATCGATATTATTCATTGAAATAATCACGGAAAAAGGAAGTACCAGCATCTGTTGGGCCTTCCTTTTTTGTTATTTTGCCGACTATGAAGAAAAACATTGCCCTCGTTGCAGGCGGTTATTCAGGAGAATACGTAATCTCCGTACAAAGCGCCGCCGTTATTGAAAGCAACATCGACCCCGCCCTTTACAACGTTTACAAAATCATCATCACCCGCGATGGGTGGACATATACCGCCCCAGACGGCACCATCGTGGAAGTCGATAAAAACGACTTCTCCCTTCATACCGCCGGTGGCCATATTACTTTCGATGCCGTATTCATCGGCATCCACGGCACTCCCGGAGAAGACGGGCGCCTGCAGGGCTATTTCGAGATGCTGGGCATCCCGTATACCAGCTGTGGCATGGTTACCTCCGCGCTCACCTTCAACAAAAGCTACTGCAACAAAGTGGTAGCCGCACTGGGTATCGTTAAAGTGAGCAAATCCTATCACATTTTCCGCGAACAGCCTTATTTCCCCGCTGCCATCCTCAGCTACCTGCGCCTGCCGGTGTTCGTAAAACCGGCCGAAGGCGGCAGCAGCATCGGCATGAGCAAAGTGAACAAAGCCGAAGAGCTGACCGAAGCCATCGAGAAAGCATTTAAAGAAGATAATCAGATCCTGATCGAAGAATTCATCAAAGGAACGGAAGTTACCTGTGGCGTATTCCGCTCCAAAGGCGAACTGCAGGTATTGCCGCTGACGGAGATTCGCTCCAGCAAAGAGTTTTTTGATTATGAAGCGAAATACACGCCCGGCATCACCAATGAGGTGACACCCGCCGAGATCCCGGAAGAAGCCGCCAGCCACATCCGTGAGGTAGCGCAGGACCTGTACAACCGCCTGAATTGCAAAGGCATCGTACGGGCCGATTTCATTCTCGAAGAAGGAACCAATAATGTTTACTTCCTCGAAGTAAATACCATGCCCGGCCAAAGCGAGAACAGCCTCGTGCCGCAACAGGTACGCGCTGCAGGCCTGACCCTGCGTGCGTTTTACGGCATACTTATTGACGAATGCCTTGCGGCTGTTAAAAAATAAGCATACTTTGCTAATATGAAAATGTTTGACAATATCACCAAACGCTCATTCGGCTTCAATCTCCTCGTTATCGGGGGGCTGATAATCCTGATGGGCGTGATCTTCTTCCTCTCACTCGGGTTCCTTACCCGCCATGGTGAAGAAGTGACGGTGCCTGATGTGCGCGGAAAGAGTATTGAAGAGGCTACCTCCGCACTGGAGGCGCTTGGTTTCGACGTGGAAGTGCGCGATTCTATTTATATCGATACCATGCGTGCCCTGCTCGTGTATGAGCAAACGCCGGAGCGTGGCGATGTCGTGAAAAGCCATCGTACCATCTTCCTGACTGTGAACAAAGTGGTGCCTCCCATGGTACCCATGCCAGACCTGGAAGGCCTGACCTACCGCAGTGCTGAAATGACGCTCCGTGCCCGCAGGCTCAACATCGGCGATACCATTTATAAACCCGACTTCGCGACCAATACCGTGCTCGAACAGCGCCTGCATGGCAAACCCATCAAGCCCGGTACTGAAATTCCCGAAGGCAGTAACATCACCCTCGTACTCTCCAGCGGTACCGGCAGCATGGAAAACCCCGTGCCTGAAACCGTTGGTATGACATACATTGAGGCCCGTGAAGTACTTGCCGCCAGCAATCTCAATATCGGTACCGTGCTGATCGACGGTGGTGTGACTGACACGCTGAATGCGTTCGTATACCGCCAGTCGCCCGCCCGCCGTAATTCATTGGGAGAGCTGAATATGATCCGTGCCGGCGAAAGCATAGACCTCTGGCTGTCGGCCGCCAAACCAACAACGGATTCCCTCGCCGTACCGCAGGCGCCTGCAACGGAAGATTAATCTTAACTTTGAAAAAAAACCAACAATGGAAAATATTAGCGTAGAAGACCTGAAACAACGTATCGACAGTGGCGAAAAGCTGAACCTGGTAGACGTGCGCGAACCGAACGAGAATGCTGAGTTCAATATCGGCGGTACACTCGTTCCACTCGGCGATATCCGCGCTATGCAGGTAGATGAGATTGAGCCATTGAAAGATGAAGAAGTGATCGTGTACTGCCGCAGCGGTAACCGCAGCGGGCAAGCCGCCATGATCCTCGAAACGATGGGCTTCAGCAACGTGAAGAACCTCACTGGCGGAATGCTGAAATGGCAGGAAACCTTCGGGGCTTAAGAGATCAGGAGCACTAACTCCCGGCCGGATGCATTGCGCATCCGGCTTTTTTTATGTCCGGATGCTTAGGATTTAACGGATAAGATAGCCGTTGCCTCTATTTCCACCATCAGATCGGGATGGATGAGGGCGCTTACTTCCACCATGGTGGTTACCGGTCGTATACCTCCGAAAAACTCGCCATGCGCGCGGCCTACCTCTTCCCATTTCGAGATATCGGTAACAAACATACGGGTGCGCACCACATCATGTAAAGTGGCACCGGCCTTCACCAGCGCCGCTTCAATCTTAGCCAGCGCATGCTTGGTTTGTTCATACGGATCGTTGATACCCACGATCTTGTCGCCGTCTGCCGAAACGGTGCCGGAAACTTCCACCACATTACCGATCCTTACCGCGCGGGAGTAGCCTACTTTAGCTTCCCATACTGCGCCTGAACTAATGTTGAGTCGTTGCATATCTTGGTTTTAATATTCGAAAAAGGCACTGCTGCCGCCTACCCAATCCTGTTCCTGGTTATAGCTCACTCCAATCATCTTACCCTTGCTCAGCCTCGCGAGGTTATGGGCGAGAATGGGGGCGGGCGCATCATCGGGCCAGCAATACATGAGCCGGATCTCACATTTGGCGGGTCCGGTAGGCGTTTCCACTGCGGGCGCATAAGCCACTTTTTCCTGCAGGATCCAGTTGCCGGGATCGGTGATCTTCGCCACATCTTCCGGCGTAGGGTCTATCAAGACGCCCTGCCCTGCGAAGGAGAAGAGCGGTTTCAGCACGTATTGGTCCAGTTGCTGGGGCAGTACGGGTATTTCATCGAGGAACCAGGCGCGTGGCGCAAATGGCCCGTGAATGTGCGGCAACAGGTATTTACTGATCCTGTAATACCAGTTGGGGTGCGGCGCCCATTCCACGTCAAAATCCTGCCGCAGGTCAATGGGGTTGCCCAGCTGTGCCCGCAGGCGTTCGAGATCTTCGAATATAACGCGGTTATATATCCGGCTCACCGGCCGTTTCTTACCTTCTCTTTCGAAGTATAATTGTCTGCCAGACTGTTTTAGCTCAGACACGCAAACCACAGGGATGCCCAGCATAGCCTCGGTGCAGGCGAAATCGATCAGGGTTTTTTGTTGCAGCGGCAGTACTTCCAGCAGGATGGTTTCTTCTGCTGGCTTGTTTCCCACAATGGTTCTGCGCAGCAGCTCGTGGTAGGAAGTAGTGTTAAGCCCGTTGCCCAGGTTCTCCAGTCCTGAAGGTACATTGGTATGCCGCCGGTAGGCAGCAGCAAGCAGTTCCTGGAAACCGAAAAGACTGGGGAACCCCTGCAACTCAATAAGCTTGGGGGCAAGACCGCCATTTTCGTCACGGGTAACGGCGAAGTCGATGATAATAAACTGTGCACGGGCGTTTTCTCCCGGAACGTTAAAGCCCTTGGGGATGGCCCCTGCGGTGAGAGACTTAAAATCCGGCCGGGCGATCACCTGGAGAATAGCATCTCCTGCTTCCAGCAGGCGGTGAGTCAGATCGCGGGGAACGAAAACCGGTGTTTCTGCTACTCTGAATGCGGGTTCCACGCCGGAAACCGTCCCCAGCTCCTGCAACAATGCTTTATAGCTGGCGGGAGCGTATGACTGGTTATAGGCGTGGCGGATATTGGGGATCATAATATTTGGTTTTAGGTATGCTGATACTGCAGCGCTGCTTCCAGGAAGTTGGGCAGCAGGGTATCGTGCGTCAGCAGGATCTTATCGGGCTGTTGCAGCAATTCCAGCATGTTTTCGTATTTCTCCGCGCCATGGTCGGCTACTACACGCTGGCGGCGGACGGGGGCGGAGAGGTATTTATGCATCCCTTCGGCATCGGCTTCGGGATGAAATTGGGTACCGATCATAAAAGGATTGAACCGGATGGCCATGGTAGCTCTTTCCAGCGGCACATGCGGCCTTTCTTTCTCGATGGCAAGCACTTCCGCACCCATGGCGGCCAGTTTTTCCTCACTGGGCTTAATTACCTGCCAATGGCGGCTATCCACGATGTAAAACGGGTCATCCAATCCACCGAAAATAGGTTCTTTTTCTCCGGATGCAGTTAGATGAACAGGAAATACCCCAAAAGCAGGCGATTTACGGCGGCAAACTTCGCCCAGTTCATAATACCGGCACACGATCTGGAAAGAGTGGCATATGAGAAATACATGCTTTTTAGGCTTGTTTTCCTGCCGATTCCAGTCCATCACCGACTGCAGCCAGCTGAAATAGGCATGTTCCCAGTTGCTCCCGGCACTGTCTACCGGACTGCCCGGCCCGCCTGTACTGATATATACGTCATAGCCAAGATCAGGGACATTAGCCTGCCCGCGGACATCGAACTCATTGAGCTGCAATGGTATTTGATGTGTTTCCGCAAACTGGAGGAGCAACTCCCGGATACAGCGCATCCCCTCGTTAGGGACGCCTTCATACAGGTCTAAGACAGCTACTTTCATTACTGCAAAATTACGCCAGAAAGCGGGATTGTATATAATCAACTACGGCGGTGAAGTCGCCGCCCGATTCTTCGAACACTTTCAGCTGTTTGTCAGCACCCGTTCCGCCGGAAAGAATGTCTTCCGTTCCCTGAACAACCACCTCGCGTGATCCGAGGTCGTCCAGCACATCATCCACAAAATCAAGCAGCTCATGGATGAGGGCACGGGTGTTTACTTCCATTTCTTTCCCGAAATCGATCAGATTGCCATCGATCCCGTACCGGGAAGCGCGCCATTTGTTTTCATTGATAAGGGCGCGGTTGTAGAGGATGAAGTTGAGGTTCAGCGCCCGTAGCTTGTAGATTTTAACACAAACGGCCTGGAACAGCGCGGCGAGCGTGATGGTTTCGCGGACGGTAAGCGGTACATCGCAGATGCGGAACTCAACGGTATTGAAGAAAGGATGCACACGGAGGTCCCACCATACTTTCTTCGCATTATCGATACAATTGGTTTTAACCAGTAGTTTGATATAGTTGTCGTATTCTTCGATACTCGCAAAATAATCGGGGATGCCGGTGCGGGGGAATTTGTCGAATACTTTGGTGCGGAATGATTTGAACCCTGTATTACGGCCTTCCCAGAATGGGGAGTTGGTACTGAGGGCGAATACGTGGGGTAGGAAGTAGCGGACGCTGTTGGCGATGTGAATGGCCATTTCCCTGTTCTCCATGCCTACATGCACATGTAGCCCGTAAATGAGGTTGGAGCGTGCGGCATCCTGCATTTCGTTGACCAGTTCAAAATACCGGGGATGGTCGGTAATGAGCTGTTTTTCCCATTTAGAAAAGGGATGCGTGCCGGATGCGCCGATGCTGAATCCGAGGCTGCCCGCGATTTCATAGATCGTTTTGCGAAGCAGTGTTACATCGGCCCAGGCTTCTTCTATGTTGGCACAGATCTGTGTGCCTACTTCCACTACTGCCTGGTGCATTTCGGCTTTTACTTTATCCTTGATCACTTTCTGTGCCTGTTCCACAATTTTTTGCTCATGGGAGCGCAGTTCCCGGGTTTCGGGATCCATGACCATATATTCTTCTTCAATTCCGAGCGTAAAGGCGGCAAAGTTCATGTGTAATGTTTGGTTAACTGGAAGGTGAAGTTCGTAAATTATTCGGGAATGCCCGCTGCACGGCGGATGAATGTACCCCAGCTTAGGTTGATTTCTCCGGGAACGGCTGCGGATGCACGTTCGAGGGCAAAAGCCGCCGCTTTTTCCGTGAACCAGGCGAAGTTTGCAGCACCTACTGACTGGAGGCCGGCATCCGGAGCCGGATTGCAGAAGTCGATGGCATAAGGAGTACCATCTTTCACGGCAAATTCCACCGTATTGAAATCATAACCCAGCGCGCGGTTCAGGACCAGCGTGTATTGCTCCAGGCTGGCGTAAAGCGCGGGGTCCGGATGGCGCTCTGCCACGTATCGTTCTTCATGTGGCTTACCGGGATCGTATGGCATGATCCGCACCTCTTTACCGCCAATACAATAGCAGCGGTAATAATCATCCCATTCCACAGCGGCTTGCAGCATCATGGTTTCCTGGCCTGTTTGTTTGTGCTGCAGGAAAAACTGTTCCCTGTCTTCAATATAATACACATCACGCCACCCGCCGCCTGCATATGGTTTCATAAAAGCAGGGAAGCCCACGTGCCGGAAAATGCCTTCCCAATCCAGCGGGAAAGCGAGGTTGCGGAAGGACCGGGCATTGGTATTAACTGGTTGTTCAAACGCAGGAAGCAATGCTGTGGGAGGCACGGGCACGCCTGTCTGTAAAGCGAGTGCATTGTTGAAGAACTTTTCATCGGCCGACCACCAGAACGGGTTATTCAGCACCGCCGTGCCCCGCAGTGCGGTTTCCTTCAGCCATGCACGGTAAAAAGGAACGTCGTGAGAGATGCGGTCTACGATCACGGTGTATTCCGGAACTCCGCCCTGCAATGCTTTATCGATCACCACGGATTCCGCCAGCACATCCGGCCCGCAGATGCGGTTCACCTGATCGATGAACGCCTGGGGAAATGAGTTTTCCTGGCCATAAAGGATCCCTATTTTTTTCATCTGTCACACTTTTAACAGTGAGAGATAGTGGGGCAGCATTTCTTTCCAGGCGGGCCAGTCATGCTGTGCATTAGGCCTTACATCGAGCCAGTGCTGAATGTTTTTTTGCTGAAGGATGCCCGAAAACTGTTCGTTCTGCCCCCGGGTAATATCATGCTCTGCCGCACCCAGTACGATCCCCATACGCCAGAGGTCGGGGTGGAGGTTACCGGGCATGAAATCCATGGGATTATGATAGTAGATATTGTCGTCGTAATGCCCTTCTGCGCGTGAACGTATATCGAACAGTCCGCTCAGTGCAAAAAGATATGCAACTGATTCCGGGTGCCGGAACGCGAAGTTGGCCGCATGGTATCCGCCAAAGCTGCAACCACCTACCGCAATACGCTCGTGCCCCGTTTCCTGCCGGATGCGGGGTAGCAGCTCCTGTAAGAGCAGATCGTCGTATAATGTGTGGTTACGTGCCCTTTCTGAAGGGTGGATGTGCGGGTTGAACCAGCTTAGCGCGTCGATGCTGTCCGGACAGTAAATTCTAACCCTTCCGTTGCGAACGAACCAGGCCACGGAATCGATGAGCCCGCGGTCTTTGTTTTCGTAATAGCGCCCCATCGACGTGGGGAACAACACCAGTGGGAAACCGGCATGGCCGAAAACAAGCATTTCAAATTCGCGGCCCAGCGAAGGGGATTGCCATTTGTAATAGTTTTCTGTCAATGCTTCGGGTTTTACGGATAAACGTTTTTCAGGTAAAGGAATGGTAAATGTCAGCATATTATGCCAGTTGGGTTTTCATAGGTTCGGATAAAGGTTCTTCTATTTGCCGGCAGCTTCCAGCAGCCCGAGGTAGGCCTTCCAGCCCGGGTCGGGACGGATGGATACGGAATGCGGATAAGTGCCGTAATTGTCTTTGTAAAACTGGTTCATCACCATCCGCAGGTCGAGCGTATCGGAAACATAATAGAAATCGATGCGCCTGCAGCCTTCGGTTTTATATCCTGCTTCTTCATTCCTCGTCAGCAGTTGCATTTGCCGCGAAGCGGACTCGGAAATGGAAGCGTGTGTTTCTTCCTGTTCAGCCGTGAGACCGGTGCCTTTGCAGCCGGGTAACGTCAGTTCCGTTACCACCAGGAAAGGGTACGCTTCATCGGGCGCCTGGCCTTTCAACAGGGTATTGGGAACGGATTTGCCGGAGCCGGTAACTGCCTGTTGCGCCCAAACTGCCTGCGAAATCAACATTGCCACAGGCAACAGGTATTGTTTTAATTGCATAATTCCTCTTTTCAGATATGTAAAATAAGATTTCTGGGCCGAATTTGTTAAATTACATATACAACCCGCCCTCGCTATGCTTCCCAGAAAAGAATCCTTCGGCCAGTACTCCGCTTTCCTGCAAAGGGAAGTGACGTTCGATTGTTTTTTGCCGGCATCGTCCCGCGAAACACCGCATTTGCTCCTGCTGAACGACGGGCAGGAACTGGAAAATATGGGTCTCCCTGCCATGCTGGAACACCTGCAGGCAACCACACACCCTTCGCTGTGGGTGGTGGCCATCCATGCCGGGCCGCAACGCATCCAGGAATACGGGACAGAAAAGCATGTGGGTGCCAGAGGGGAGGGATGTAAAGCATCCCTGTATGCACGTTTCGTACTGCGGGAATTATTGCCTTTTCTCCGGAACCGCTACCATCAGGTGTTTCCGGATATCACTTTCGCAGGGTTTTCATTGGGAGGGCTTTCCGCACTGGATATCGTCTGGAACCACCCCGATCAGTTCCATAAAGCCGGAGTTTTCTCCGGTTCCCTATGGTGGCGCGCATCGGCAGAAGGTGGACCCCGAATAATGCACCGCCAGGTGGAAGAAGGCGCATTCAAACCGCAGCTGAAATTCTTCTTTGAAGCCGGTACGCTCGATGAGCTGGCCGACCGTAATGCCAATGGCGTGATCGATGCGGTAGATGATACGGAAGATCTCGTGCGTATCCTCGAGCAGAAGGGTTATGAAAAGGGCCGCCACATTCAATACGAACTCATCACCGGCGGCCGACACAATACCGACACCTGGGCGGGCGCCATGCCCGGTTTCCTCGAATGGGTCGTTAAAACCACCTGATGTATTCCCAAACGTTCCTGTAAACAGAAAAACCGCCCCATCGTGGAACGGCTTTCCTTTAGTCATCGAACCCCAAATAATCCGTATGGAATCGGCATCCCGGAGCGTTTCCTATTCAACGGCCCGGAACTGTGTTCTGCATATTCCTTTGTGCCTGTAATTGCACCGGGATGCCGTTCTGATTAAACGTACGTACCCTGTAAACAGGAGGATGTAATTTTTGTGTTAATGGAAGTAAACAGGGATGAGATAAAACCTTTGTCAGTGTATTGGCGATGACTTTTCCTGCCGGTTTGGATAATTATGCCTGACACAAATGAGTAGCCTCCTTCCAACTTCCTTCCAACCTCCTGCGCAACCCACGTACGATGGGAGGTTGGTAAAATGATGGGTGTGCTGTTTGTTGATAATAAATGAATTATGAGAAAATAAAGTGTTTGATTTTGAATGATGGGACTAATAGTAAATTAGCTGATATGGGATGTATGAAAAAGCCGCCTCGGGGATAGTCCCGGGCGGCTTTTTATATTTCGGCAGGTGAGGATTAATTGTTGAAGATGTACCGCACACCCAGCTGCATCTGCCAGCGGGATGCAATGCCGGTGTTGGTACGGAACGGACCGGCCAGTTTATCGAAAGAGAAGCGCGGCTGGCCACCCGTACCATTGAAGTCGCGGAAGGCGAGGAAGCTGCTTGTATTCGCGATCTGGGTTACACCCCATTCGCTGTTCAACAGGTTGCCCACATTAATGATATCCCAGGTGATTTGCAGCTTGCTTTTCGATTTCGGTGCAATCTTGCTGAAGTCGATATCCTGCACAAGGCGGAAATCGAAGCGGTTGGCCCAGGGGAATTCTAAGCCGTTCCTTTCCGCATATTGCCCGCGGCGCTTATTGAGGTAGGGATTATTCTTAATGTATGCATCCAGATCACTCCAGATTTGCGCAGGAGTACGGGTATCCGGCGGAGCATTGAACGCCTGACGGCTTGGGATCAGAATGATCTCGTCCGAATTCCGGGGAATATAAATGAGGTCGTTACTGGTACTGTTGTCGTTATTGACACTGCCTCCATACACATAACTGATGCGGGAATTATCGAACCCGTCGTTGTAAGCCTGGCCTTCATAAATAAGGCTCAGCGTAGTCCCGAGGATCTTTGCATACTTGATATTGTAAGAAAGCGTACCGATCACGCGGTTGCGTACTAAGAAGTTGGTCCTCGCCAGCACCGGGATATTCGGATCTCCCACAATCTGGTTCCCATTAAAAGCACTGGCTGCCTGTGAACCCGGACTTGAAGTAACGTCTTTCGCATCAGTATAGGTATATGCCACCATGCCGCTCAAACCGAAATCAAATGATTTCTGCAACTGGGCAGTTAATGCGTAGGAATAACCTTTAGAAGTATTGTCCAATACTACTGCGTTGGTAAGACTGGAGTTGATGCGGTTGGCGCTTCCTCCGGGGAAAAATGGCCGGTTATCGGCCCCGGGAAGTTTAGCAACAGGAGCTTTCAGGTTTGCATCGCGATGGAATACCGCGTTGAGGTCTTTAGTATAAATACCTTCCAGCGTCAGGATGAAATCTTCCGGCAAACGGATGTCAGCAGCCAGGTTGGAACGCCATACCTGCGGGTATTTAAAATTCTCATCAATCACGTTGATGGCATAGGTGGGTGCCGCAGCGGGATTGGATGGGATGTAGGCGTTGGGGTTATCAGTGAAGGGGCGATTGGTAGGGTTGTTCGTGAATTCGGAACCGAATAGCAATCCGTTCTGGCCAGCCTGGTTCACGGCCCATACATAAGGGATACGGCCGGTGAAGATGCCGGTACCGCCACGGATCTGGTAATGGTTATTGTCTGCCACATCCCAGTTAAAGCCTAACCGGGGCGACCACAGGATCTGTGTTTTAGGTAGTTTGCCCACATCGAGCTTTTCGCCATCGCGGAAAGTCATGGCATTAACTTTCGGATTGGAAGCCAGATCGTTAGGGTACCAGGGTACATCGATGCGTACACCATAGGTAAGCCGGAAGTTATTCGCGATCTGGTACTCATCCTGCACATAAGCGGCAATAGCAGCTGTGTTCAGCTTTGCAATGGGAGCGGGGTCTCCCGGGATGGCGGAATAAACACGCTGGTAGAAAGTAGGGTTCACTGTTGGGTCATCCACAGCGTTGAAGAAGTCCTGTACACTGCCATAACGGTATTGACCATACACAAACTGGGCAAAGCCGTTGGAGAACTGATAGTATTCGCCGCTCACACCAAACAGGAGCGTATGCTTCCCGGCATACCAGTTGAAATTGTTGGTGATCTGCCAGAGGTCCTGACCGGAATTGTTGAGTCCGGAGAAAGGCTCGGAACCGAAGGAAATATAGTTGCGTCCGCCGCTTTCAAGATCTACCACAGGGAAGGCCTTGCCCGGCACTTCGCGATGGTCGCGGAAGCGGGAATAGGTAGCGGTGAGGTTGTTGGCGAAACGGTTGCTGATATTATTGTTCCATTCCAGCACAAACGAGTTCAGCTTATTGAACTGGCGGTACTTCATGTTCTCGAAATAAAGCGAAGTGCTGCTTTGCCCGCGTCCGTTGTTGGAATTGGATGCACTGGGGCCGATATCGCGGTAAGCGTTGAGCCAGCTGTAACGGAAAGTGAGTTTGTTCTTTTCGTTGATGTTCCAGTCGAAGCGCGCCGTGATTTTGTCATTGTGCGTGGGAAGCGAGAAATCTTCATATCTGCCCGGATCGTATCCATACTTACTGATGAGCAGGTTCCGGACTGAATCCAGTGCGGATGCATTCACGAAAGCAATGCCCGCAGGTACGTCATTAACAGATTTGGCGCTGGTATCGCGGTTGGCGCGGAAGTTACTGGCAGGGGAGGTCTGGCGTTCCAGCTCGCCGCTGATAAAAAAGAAGAGTTTGTTCTTGATGATGGGTCCGCCAACACGGAAGCCGTACTGGTTTTGTTTGAAATCGTCTTTCAGAACTTTAGCGCCATCTACTTTATTGCCGGTAAGGCCTTTAGAGCGGATGAAGGTGTATACAGAACCGGAGAACTCATTCGTACCTCCACGGGTTACGGCGTTAATGCCGGCACCGGTAAAGCCGCTGAGCTTAACGTCGTAGGGGGCTAAGTTCACCTGCAGCTGTTCGATAGCATCCAGACTGATGGGCTGCGCATTCGTTTGTCCGCCGGGAAGCTCTGTGATCCCAAAGGCATTGTTGAAAGTGGAACCGTCGATGGTAAAGCTGTTGTATAAACCGTTACGCCCGGCGAAGTTGAGTTTCTTACCCGATTGCGGCGTCAGTTTCGTAAAGTCGGCAACGCCACGGCTGATGGTGGGGAGGTTAGACAACTGTTCGCGGTTAATGAATGTGGCAGCACCTGTGCGGGACGAATTGAAGGTTTTGTCTTGCCGGCCGGAAACCACAACTTCCTGCAGTCCGGTAGCGGCGGTTTGGAGGGAGAAGTCGAGCCGGAGAGTTTGGCCAAGGGGGATACTGACATTCTCCATTTTTTCTTCCTTGTAGCTGACATAGGTGACCGTGATGGTGTAGGGTCCGCCAACACGCATGTTAGGAACATTGTACCGGCCGTTTTCCATGGTAGTGGTGCCATAGATGGTGCCGGTGGGTACATGGACGGCTTTAATAGTGGCGCCTATAAGCATTTCATTCGAAGTTGCATCTTTAATGGAGCCCGTGATGCCGCCGGTGGTGACCTGTGCGAATGAAGAGGCCGCTCCCAATACAAGCATAATACAAGTAATGAGTAACTTTCTAAATCCCATAACAACCGATTTGATGATGGTGCAAAGATGATGAAATATGACGGGTAAACTTTAACTTGAAATTAACAAATTGTTACATATTGAATATTCAATCAGTAACTGACCGTAAGATTTTGATTTCCTATGTAAATAACTGCGAAAGCCTGCGATTTGTTTAACCGTCGTCCTGTGATATTTTCACTTTTTCGAATTTAGAGTTATTTAATATGTGTTAGCCGGTCCGGATGGGTTAACCGGCCTCCCGGCAGCGCTAAACCTCGATTTTATATCCTAACTTTGCACATTCATTTCACAATAGAAGATTCATTATGCTGGATACTATCGAATCCGCCATTGAGGATATAAAGCAGGGGAAACTAGTCATTGTAGTAGATGACGAAGATCGTGAGAACGAAGGGGATTTTATCACTGCCGCACGCAACGTGACGCCTGAGATCATCAATTTCATGAGTATGTATGGCCGCGGCCTTATTTGCGCTCCGCTTGTAGAAGAACGCTGTGAGGAATTAGGCCTGGAGTTGATGGTGCGCGATAATACCGCACTGCACCAGACACCTTTTACTGTTTCAGTCGATCTCCTTGGGCATGGTTGCACTACAGGTATCTCGGCCTCAGACAGGGCAAAAACCATTCAGGCGCTCATCAATCCCAATACCAAACCGGAAGAGCTTGGCAAGCCGGGGCATATTTTCCCGCTGCGTGCTAAAAAGGGTGGAGTACTCCGCCGTACGGGCCATACCGAAGCTACTATCGATCTGGCACGCCTCGCAGGTTTTGAGCCTGCCGGTGTATTAGTGGAAATCATGAATGAGGACGGTACAATGGCACGCCTCCCCGAGCTTCGCGAAATCGCTAAAAGGTTTGATCTCAAGCTCATTTCCATCAAAGATCTGATTGAATACCGCCTCCGTACAGAATCCCTCATCGAAGAGGAAGTTCGCGTACAGATGCCTACCAAATACGGAAATTTCGAGTTAGTGGCCTTCAAGCAGCTTAACTCCGGCGATATGCACATGGCCCTCAAAAAAGGCGATTGGAACCAGGGTGATCCCGTTTTGGTGCGCGTACACTCCAGCTGCTTCACCGGCGATATCCTTCATTCCCTCCGTTGCGATTGCGGTGAACAATTGCAGGCCGCCATGCAAATGGTGGAGAAAGAAGGCAAAGGACTCATCCTGTACATGAACCAGGAAGGCCGTGGTATTGGACTCATGAACAAACTGAAAGCCTACAAGCTCCAGGAAGAAGGGAAGGATACCGTGGAAGCCAATCTCGAACTGGGCTTTGGTATGGATGAGCGCGATTACGGTGTAGGTGCCCAGATCCTCCGCCATCTCAACGTTACCAAGATGCGCCTCATAACCAACAACCCCCGCAAACGTGCAGGACTCAATGGTTATGGCCTCGAAATCGTGGATAATGTTCCCATCGAGATCCATCCCAACCCGCATAACGAGTTCTATCTCAAAACCAAACGCGATAAACTCGGGCACGAAATCCTGAAAGGGTAACTCCACCTCCAAACATATTGTTAAGCAAACACACCCTGCACCCGCTATGTGCAGGGTGTGTTGCATTACATGGTATTGGAATCTGCCGCTATTATTTTTTTCTGTAATAGTGCATCACGGTGATCAGTTATCAACCGCATTAACAGGAATTGTGCGGAAGCTCCTGTATAAAAATAGGTCACTTTGAGATCTACATTGTATCCATCAAAAAATGCGTGCCCTATAAATGCGCCAAGGGAAGAATACAATGCAACTGAACAGATAAAATGCAGGATGCCGGTATGGGTCAGCTGTATTCTTTTCATGCTCATTTTCGCTGAGGGGTCAACCTATTGGACCAGTGGAACTGCCAGGCCTCCCAGCATACTACAAAACACAGGTGTATGGATGGAATCATCAAATATCATAAATCTTACAAATAAAAGGGTTAAAAACTAATCACGACGACACCCGCAAACGGCAAAGAATTTATCCCAGAAGTTGTATCTCTCCTGATACAGTCTCCGGACAGTAACCATTATCTGACCATAATGCATGCGCCAGGAAGATTCCAGGAAAAGTGAACCACTGTTATACATGGTTTCAACTACATCCCGGAGGCTTAATCCGGTAGATTCCGCAATTTCAGTGTAGGTCATCCAGATATCCCTGCCATTCGCATAGTTTTCAATGCAACGTAAGATAGCTTCCTGCTTTCTGGCATGTTCGGCAGCTGCCTGTGTACGCGCTGCCTTATTTTGAGAGAGATTAATTGCTACTTGCATAACTTCCTATTCTAACGAAAATCTATGCAAATAATCAACACACAAGCTTATTCAACCCTTGTTCATTCTATTCATTTTACGATATGGTATATACTCAATTCCTGGGCAGAATGATCGTATCTTTTTCGCCTTCATGACCCTCATGTCCCTCATGACGAACACTGTCTTCCTGTAAACGCCGTTGCATAGCAGCGCGGTTCAGACTGTCCTGCAGCCTCCGCAACTGCCGGTCCTGGAAAAGCTCTGTGAACCGGTTGAAGTCACGCACATATCCCATTCCAATACCGCTGCGCATCCGGTTATCCAGCAGCAGCACATCGTAATCCATCTTGCTGAATGCATTCAGCCGCACACGCCCGTCAGGGGTAAGCAGGTACTCGATCCGGAAGTCGCCGGCGAAGTTTTGTGTGGAGGAGCTGGCGGAAACCCTTCCCCAGTCATAGTTACCACCTACGTATAAACGAATACGATTGTTCAGGAACGATTTCGTAATTCCCGTACTCACCAGGTTGCGGTCGAAAGAACTGCTTTCGCTGTTGTTGAAGTTATAAGCCGTATAATTCACGTTGAAACCGATCCCTGCATTCTTCAGGAAGGTATTGGAGAAGTTGTTAAGAATGGCGGATGCCTGTGCACTTAACGCCTGGCCCACACTGTTCTTACCGGTAATCGCCACATTGGCACTACCATCCGGCGGCTGAAACTGCCCCGTAGCCAGCAGGTATGATATCTGGTAAAGCGCCTGGTTCTGGTTGGAGTTGATCTCCTTCAACCGCGACCCGATGCCGCTCTCATATGCCAGCGATCCTACATCGGGCAGTGTGATCTCATAGGTAATATTAGGCTGTGTAAGTGATTGCCGCAAGTACAGGAGGATATCCACCCGCTCGGCGCGGTTCAGCTTATCGCCGGATGCCGATACGTTGGCGCCCGACCCCAGTTGCGCTGCCGTACTCAGATTGTACAGGCTTACTTTGGGAAGGGTATATTTCGCGGTAATATTTACAATCGCCTCGCCGGGGTCTCCGTTCCAGGTTATCGTACTGTTCTTATCAATATCGAACTTCCAGCTGGCCAGCCGCTGGAAACTGAAATTGTATGTCCCGCTGTTGATCGTGTAATTCCCGTACATCGTGAAATCTCCTTCCAGGTTCACATTAATGGCCAGGTTACCTGTTCCGTTCGCAGATATTACGTCGTTGGTGGAGGCGTTCAGGATTACATCGATCTGTGCATCCGGATTGGCGGCAATATCCATCTTTACATTCAGCTTGATATCGCTTTTCTTCTTCGGCTCTTCCACCACCTTACCGTATTGGCGGAACTTAATGTATTCGTGCTTCCCGATATCTTTACTATCGCTTAGCGGGAGGTAAAAATGCGTTCCCTTCAGTGGCCGCGCCAGTACACGTAATTCCAGGTTATCGAGCGGACCGGTAAAATATACCCTGCCCTGCGAGAGTACGGTGCCATAGTACAGATCGTTGTCGGCCGGGCCGGTATCGAGGAACAGGAATTTCCCCGACTGCACATCGAACTCGAAGTTCATATCATAGAAGTTCTGATGCTGGATAAATCCGTTCACCACTGCCGTGTTGTTAAACTTATCGATCAGCGTAAAGGGCTTCATCTCAATCAGGTTGTCATCCATGTGATGTACATGCAGCAGGGGGATCTTATAGTAAGTGCCGAGGTAGTTCACTTTCATGCCGATGTTCTGCACCTTTACGGACCCTCTGAACGAGGGCTTGTCTGTAGTGCCGGTAACCTCGAGGTGCCCCGTGGCAGTGCCCGTCAGCTCACTCACATAATCGCCGAGGTACTTATTCAGCAGGCTGATAGAAGTATTGTTCAGATCGGTGGATGCGCTTACAACGCGGTTGCTGTCGCTCAGCCCCACGGTACCCTTCGCAATAAAACTTGCTAACGAGTTATCTGCTTTCACATCAAATGTGAGCTGGCCCTGTGTGTTGTTGTAATCGGCTTTCCAGTTCACCAGACCTATGGAATCATTGTCTATCCGCAACTGACTCGTCCGGATATCAGCATCCACGGCCAGCTTCCCAAAAGGATCGTGTACATCAATATCTCCGTTAGCCAACCCTTCGATAAGGGTTTGGGTAATACCGGAAGGGATGATGTCCGCAAGGTTCAGGTCTTTTAAATTGATCATGAACCGCGATTCGTCCGGATTGTATTCATTGGTACTGATAGTGATCCGCTGATCGTTCCGTGTGATATTCAGGTTATGTACAGTGAGGAAGTGCGTACTCCAGTAAACTTCATTACCCGGGGTCATATTCCAGGGTTTACCGTTGACGGTGAAGGTGCTGTTGAGGAAATTGATCTTCACCCCGTCGCCTACGGTAACCAGCCGCGCGTAGAACCCGTTGAGGGAAGTGGTGTCTTCCGCCTGCAGATCGAGCTTGATGAGAGAGGTGTCTTTCCCGGAACTGGCGAGGATCAGCGGATTACGGAATATAGTACTGTCGTTATACAGTACTTCGCCCAAACTGGTGCTTACGTTAATTCGGCCAAAGTCGCCGGTAGATTTAAGCACAAGGTTCCTGACTCCGAAGTTAGTATAGGCTGCATACGGAACCGTGGCGTTGAGCGATACACTGCCGCTCAGGGTATTGAGCGCGCCTTCTATCCGTGTGCCGTCGAAACCGCGTATGTCATTCGAGAATGCGCTGATAAGCTTATCTACTTCCCCGAATTCGAAAGCGAACCTGAAATCCTGTCCGGTGTTGATCATCGGCGGGGATTTGAAATAGCTGGGGTAGTATTTGTTGAGAAACAGTTTGAATGCATTGGGCAGCTCCATGAAACTGTAACTTCCCTGTACAAATCCATTCACCTCGTTCCCCAGCATCCGCAGGGTTTTTTGTCCGTTCTCGGTGCCGGTAGAGACGGAAAGACTATCAAATTCCACACGGCTTTTATTCTTGAAAAGCGAGAGATCGTACAATCGGGCGGTACCGTCGAAGTTGTCGATGTTACTGCCGGAGAAGTTCAGATCGGCCTTTGCCTGCAGTGTGATGGAGTCCTGCGTAAGGTGAAGGGCCTTAAGATCGCTGTTGCGTATTTCGGAGTAGAAATTGAAAATGGGAAGCCGGCTGTTGAAATCAATTGTACCGGTAAAATCCATGTCCAGATTAGGGTCATTGACGGTAAGGGAACCATTAAAGAATTTCCGGTTCATTTCCCCTTCGGTCTTCAGATTCCTGTATTCATATCCATACAGCCCGATTTGCTGTATATCCGCATCTACCGCTGCTTTCAGGTTGCGGAAATTGAAACCTTCGCCTTTTACTTTTGCCTTCATGGTAACCCTGTCCACGATATCATTGCCCAGCAGGTTGCCGAGCTGAAAATCGTAGGTGGTAATGCTTCCTGAATATACAGGAACATCCTTACTTGTCTTGAAGTTGATGTCGGAGTCGAGATTGCCGAGGTTGGTCTGGAATTTCCCGTATGCCACGAAGTCATTCACAAACCCGGTGAAGCTGCCCTGGAAGGCCAGGTTCGTGATCAGTTCGGTACGCACGGCCGTAATGTCTTTCAGCAGCGGGAAAAACTGGCGTACATCGGTACCGCTGGTGATCAGCTCCTTTGCATTAAAATCAATAAATGTTTCGTTGATGTAAGGCAGGCCCCTCATACTGAAATTCCCGCGTAATCGGGTATTTCGTCCGCCTTTAAGGTCCATACTGTCGGCAGAAAGGTTACTTACCGGCCCTTCGACTGTTCCGTTCACCAGGATTTCTGTGTCCCAGGCAGACAGGGGAGGGGCGAAGAATGCAATATCGTCAGACGACAGGCGGGTGCCGCGGAAGTTGGCTTTCATTGTTACGAGGTCTACATAGTCGCCCAGGTCGGCCATGTCCTCGTACTGCATCGTATAATAATCTTTAATATGGCTGTTGTTTGTCACCAGGTCGAGGTTGGAAAATTCCATTTCCACGGGCGACATCTTAAACCTGCTTTTCAGTGATTTCACTTCAAACCCGCTACGTTCGCGGGTACGGAGCGTAAGGTCGGCGATGATGCTGTCTTTCACTAGGCGGCTGTTGGTGATAGCCAGGTTGATCCCGCTGAAACGGATGCGGGAGGGATCGAATTCTCCGGGAGTGGAGGGAATGGTATCGCTGAGGTTGTTGATGCCAAGGTCACCGTCTTTGATCTGCAGGGATCTGACGATCAGCTTCCAGTTATCGGCATTCCAGCGGAGTGGAACAGGGGCCAGTGTGTCCAGCACTACCTTCGGTGCGGCAGGTGATGGGGCTCGTTTTTTACGGAGCGGACTGGATGGATAACTGGATACTATAAACAAAGGTTTATCCAGCAGCAGCTCGTTGATCCTGATATCACGGGTGAGGAGATCGAGCTGTTCGGCGTCCAGGTATATCCTGTCGGCAGCCACATTCATATCTTCACCTACCCATTTGTCAGTAATATTGAATCTGACACGGCGGAAATCCACTTTTTTCAGATCGAGTGATATGCCGGTTTTTTGTTTTTTGGCAGGCTGCACAGGGGCGCCGCCAAATTCGTCGATGATAAACTGATAATTCCAGAGAGAGTCGTTGCGGGGCCTGATGAGGTTCACCTGGGCATCTTCCAGTCCTACGAACTTGAGAACAGGTTTTTCCTGTATAAAGAACCAGTCGGTAATGCGGATATGGAGGGCTTCGGCGTAAAGGAGCGTATCTTTATGACGGTCTTCAATCAGGGTGCCTTCGAGGCGCATGCTGTTGAAGAGCCGGAAGTTGACATGGCGGACCTCTACCCTGGTATTGAGCTGTTTAGACAGCCGGGCGGTTACTTCCTGTATCAATAAGTTCTGCACAGCCGGAATATTGACGAGGATACTAACGAGGAGTAACAGGCCCAGCAGGCTCAGCAGGGCAATGGTCAATATTTTACGGACTTTTTTCAGGGAACGCTTATTTAATTATTTATATCCGGCAAAAATAGTCATTACCAAAATGTTTGCCAATTGAATCTGGTACTTATAATTTTGAATAAAGCACTTCATATGCGCATCATAGTCATTATCTGCCTCCTTGCCATGAGCGGGTTGGCCTTCGGACAGGACCGTTACGTGCTCGTTATCCATGGTGGAGCGGGAACCATATTGCGGACTCAGCTGACACCGGAAAAAGAAAAGGCCTATAAGGAAGCCCTGAAAGCCTCACTGATGGCGGGTTATGAAATTATTAAGAAGGGCGGCTCCAGCCTCGATGCCGTGGAGGCAGCCGTACGGTCAATGGAAGACTGCCCGCTTTTTAACGCGGGGAAAGGGGCGGTGTTCACTGCCGAGGGGAAGAACGAGCTGGATGCGGCAATTATGAATGGCCGTACGCTGGAAGCCGGTGCGGTAGCCGGTGTAACAGTAATCCGCAATCCGGTAACCGCCGCCCGTGCGGTAATGGAGAAAAGCAAACATGTGATGTTGACGGGCAAAGGGGCCGAAGCCTTTGCCCGCGAGGCCGGACTGGAGATCGTAGACCCGTCATACTTCCATACGGATGACCGCTGGAATGGCCTGCAGCGCGCCCGAAAGCTGGATTCCACAAGGCAGCAGCTGGATCATGCCGATACTGCAGTCACCTCCGCGAAACTGGGTGCGGAGCATCTCGACTATAAATTCGGGACCGTGGGTGCGGTGGCGCTCGACCGGCAGGGGAACCTTGCTGCAGCTACTTCCACCGGGGGAATGACCAATAAAAAATACGGCCGGGTAGGAGATGCTCCTGTTATTGGGGCTGGCACCTATGCAGATAACGCCACCTGCGCTGTTTCGTGTACGGGTTGGGGTGAGTACTTCATCCGGCTTACGGTGGCTAAAACAGTTTGCGATCTTATGGAGTATAAGGGGATGAGCGTGAAGGATGCGGCCAACGAATTGATAATGAAGAAGGTGCCGGTGCTGGGTGGAGACGGCGGTCTTATCGCGCTCGACCGAAAGGGGAATATTGCCATGCCTTTTAACACAGCGGGGATGTATAGGGCTGCGATTAAGGAAAATGGGGAATGGGAAGTTATGATCTTCAAACCATGAATGTCATGATTGTGTCATGCATATATGTTTGATATGATAATAAATTACCGTCAACTGGTATAATCTTCAGATACGAAAATGTCGTATCTACATTTGGCAATTTATCACCTGCGTAACAGCTTGATAAGTAAAATCTTATCTAAACTAAATTTTACGTTTTTTTTAACATTTATATTTTGGTTGTTGAAATGTAATGAGATTATCACGAATAGGTGACGGTCTTTTTAACAAATATTTAATCCGATTACCTTTCGATTGAACAGATTGCAACGGATAGAGGATTTCATTGCACTGCATTCATCATTACACATTTTATCAATCAAAGTTGTATGACCAAGAAGCTACTCTTTTTGTTGGTCCTGCTAGGGGCAAGCTTTGCCGTTGCCCTGGCTCAGGACCGAAAGGTGTCCGGTACAGTGAAGGACGCCAAGGGGGAGGCACTGCCGGGTGTCTCCATCAGGGAATCGGGAACTAACAATGGTACCGCCTCTGACGCGGAGGGTAAATTTGCCCTCACCCTTAAAGGCACCAATTCTTCCCTCGAATTTACATTTATGGGCTATGCTAAAACGGTGGTGAAAGCTGACCGTGATGTAATCCGTGTAGTAATGCAGGCGGATGCACAGAGCCTGAAAGACGTTGTGGTGGTTGGTTACCAGACCATGACGCGTAAAACATCCACCACCGCTATCTCCACAGTTAAAGGTGATGTGGTGGAAAACCTGCCAGCTCCCAGCTTCGAATCCCTCCTGCAGGGCCGTGTTACTGGGGTGAATGTGCAGAACTTCACCGGTGAGCCTGGCGTACGAAACACTTTCGTGATCCGTGGTAATAGCAGGGTTAACCTCAACATGGACGAAGCTCGTGCACTCAGCTCCCCCCTCTATGTGATTGACGGGGTTCCCATAAACGTGGATGACATGTTGGGCTTCGATGGTACACAAACTAACTCTATCGCCGGTATTAACCCGAACGATATCGAAGACATGCAGGTATTGAAAGACGCTGCAGCCACCTCCATCTGGGGTTCACGTGGCGCAAACGGTGTAATCGTTATCAAAACACGCCGTGGTAAAGAAGGTAAACCGGAATTCCGGGTTAACTTCTACCAGGGTATGATCGCCCGCCCACGCCTCCTCGAAACCGTAACCGGTACAGAAGAAAGAAGGCAGAAGCTGGCTTTGCTGAACGAATACGCCGGTTATGTAGATAAAGGCAAGCTGCCGGTTGTTCTGACAGACAGCCTCAATCCTTCTTATAACAATGCTGTGGATTGGCAGGACCTGTTCCTCCGCAGTGGTAGCCTGAGCAACGCTGACTTTGCAGTGAGCAACGGTAACGAAAATATGAACTACCGCATCTCCGCTAACTATTACAGTGAAGATGGTGTTGTTCGTAATACCGGTTTTAACCGCTATGCGCTCCGCGGTAACCTCAACTTCCGCTTTTCCGACAAGATCAGCGGTTACACCAATCTGAGCCTCAGCCGTATGGATCGTAAACGGGGCCTCGGTAAAGACCGCTATGAGTCTCCGCTGCCTGTTGAACTTTATGCCTTGCCTTCTTCGCTGTTGTATGTAACACCTGAAAAGATCAAAGCATATACCGACCAGTACGATAAACTCCGCGATATCAACATCAACGACCAGATTGTGGCTTCACTTGGCTTAACCTACAACATTGTGAAAGGCCTCGAGTATCGCTTTATGGGTTCCGCCAATGTCAGCAACAACAGACGCGATTTCTTCATGCCTTCCGATCTGGATGCAGATGGTGTCAACAGAGCCAGTTCTTATAACGCCGGATACAACTCCTATTACCTTGATAACTCTTTGAGCTATCGGCTCAACATTTCTGACGACCACCATTTTTACCTCACCGGTGGCCAGAGTTTCCAGCGCGATGTGGCTAACAAAATGGAAGGTATCGGCTACAACCTCCCCAGCGATGATATCCAGGTGATCGGTAACGTAGCGCAGCAGGATAAACGCGTTTACTCCGACTACAGCGCTTCCGGCCTGCTTTCCTGGTTCGGCCAGCTGCAATACGATTACAAAGAGAAATACCTCTTGTCGGGCAGTTATCGTGCAGATGCTTCTTCACGTTTTGGTCCGGACACAAAGTGGGGCAAGTTCTACTCTGTTGGTGCCGGTTATGTGATCTCTGAAGAGAAATTCTTCGAACCCATCAGCTCCGTAGTGAACTATATGAAGTTCCGCGGTAGCTACGGTACTTCCGGTGAACAGTTCAGCGAGTTCTACGCTCCGTTCAACCGCTTTAACATCCCCGGTTATTACAACGGTACAGCCGCTTACCTGCCGGATTATGAAGATGGTTATGGCATCACCAAGAAGAACTTCACCTGGTCTAACAGCCGCCAGTTTAACATAGGCTTCGAGTCGTTCCTTTTCAAGAACAACCGCATCAGCCTTACGGTAGACTACTACGAGAAGCTCTCCGGCCGCGACTTTAATACCTTTGAAATGCCGTTCTGGGCTGGTTATAATAAGCTCACAGCTAACTACGACATCAATGTACGCAACCGTGGTTTCGAGGTAACGATCATCACCAAAAACCTGCCGGAAAAATCCAAACTGAAGTGGAGCACCAACCTCAACTTCTCCGTAAACAAAAACCAGATCACAAAGCTGCCTTATAACAACAAAACCTTCTACCGTACAGATGGTTTTGGTATAGCACGTGAATACACCATCGGTAAGCCAACTTACGTAATGGCGCAGATGAGATATGGCGGAGTATATAACAACTACAGTCAAATCCCTTTCAACCCGGTAAATGGTCAGCTGATCACTTACTTCAAAGGTAACTACAGAGTTCAGCCAGGTTACCCGGTTTGGCATGATCTGAATGGCGACTGGGATGTATGGTCCGACGAAGACCGTGGTGACCCCAATGGTGACCTAACCGCTACGGGCGACCCCAATCCCCGTGTTACCGGTGGTTTCGTGAATGATTTCCAGTATAAGAACTGGACATTGTCTATCGCTACTACTTTCACACTCGGCCGCGACATCATCAACATGCAGGCTTCCAATGAGCTGGATAATACTTTCCGCGGTGGCGCACAGGGCTTTGCCGCCCGCCGTCTGCCTAACCTCGACAGGCTCAACTACTGGAGACCCTCCGAACTGTCCAAGCATGGCGAAGGTTATTCCGCTGATTATCCTGCAATGACGCCGTATGGCTACTTCTATCAATTCCTGCCTTTCTCCGATATGTTCAATGAAGATGGCAGCTACCTGAAAGTGAAATTTATTTCCCTGGGTTACAATGTGGCTCCTTCATTGACACGCAGGCTTAAAATCTCCAATGTCAGGATTTATGGAACGGTAGATAACCTGCTAATGTTCCAGCAGGCAGATGTACCGGATGCAGAACAGGTGAATGTGTTTGGTGTGTACAATGGCTCGGGATACCCTATCCCCCGCAAATTCACCATGGGCTTGGATGTTAAATTTTAATTGCAAATCTTGAAATCTACAGGAATGAAACGAAAACTCATATACGCATGTCTCCTCGCCGTTGTGGCCATCGCCCCCGGTTGCAGGAAGTACCTGTATGAAGAACCCATCAATAACTCATATGACGAGATTTTCTGGGTAAATGAAAAAGCGGCTGACCAGTCTGTAGCGGGAGCATACCATCTGCTCCGCAATGCGATCCGTAATGAGAACGCCTTCTTCACCTTCAGCGAAATAGCAGCCGATATTTATACAAATGGCGGTTGGAACTATGCTTCGCTGCTGAAAGGAGGAAACTTCCGGTTCGGTTATGCTCCTTACCTCGAAGGAGCTTTGTGGGACTGGTCTCGTTACTACGACGCTATCGCGCAAACCAACCTGGCTTTGGAAAAGATCCCAACCATCCCGGAATCCGGCTGGCAGGATATTTCCCGCCGCGATAAACTGCGCGGTGAAGCTTTCTTCCTCCGTGCTTACACTTACTTCCAGGTGCTCCGTATCTGGGGTGAGCCTGTGATCCGCCTGAAACCCCTTCAGGAAAGTGAACTGGACAATCCGCCCAGCATACCCCGCAGCTCCGATGCGGAAGCTATCAAAGTGATCCGTCAGGATATCGACAGTGCTATCAAGCTGCTCGAAAATAATCATCCTGAAGGCTCCGTTCGGGCAGGTAAATATGCTGCTTATGCTCTGAAGGCGCATGTGGCGGCCTGGGCGCATGACAATGCCGCAGTTATCGCTGCTGCTGATGAAGTAATCAACTCCAATGAGTTTCAACTGGCACAGGATTCTACTGAGTTGGTTAAGCTGTGGGATGGTGGTTCTTCTGAATCCATCTTCGAAATCAGCATGCTGTTCAATCCGTCTTTCGACGAATCTTCCGGGTTCTTTAATTCCATCCTGCAGGAGCCGATTACCAAAGGCTCCAATGGTGGTAACATGGTCATTCTTGGCAGGCTCTTCCAGGTTTACCCTGAAGTAGATGCGTATAAAGATTTGACACCGTTGTTTGCTGATACCAGCACCGATCAACGCTACCGTCACCTCTTCTTCAAAGAGCATCAGGAAAAGATCATCACCTATCCCGACCCTGCAAGAAAGCCTGATACCGTGTATACACCCATCAAGGCTATCCTTACCAAATACAGCAATGTTAACTGGAGGGATCCCAAAAATGAAGTAGGTCTCTATGTGAATAATAATCTGGTACTACTGCGCCTGGCTGATATCGTGCTGCTCAAGGCGGAAGCACTTGCCAACCTGGGTCGCGATGCTGAAGCGCTTACTACTGCTTATACTGTGACCGATCTCCGTAAAGGCCGTCATTATAGCCTAGCTATCGACGGAACAGTCAAAGATTGGGTGCTCGATGAAAGGCATCGTGAACTCCTCGGAGAAGGCGCAAGCTTTTTCGATATGATCCGCACCGGATTACTGACAGAAAGGATTCCGCTGTACAAAGGCGAACGCTGGGAGCAGAAAGGTTACTATTGGCCCATCAATATGCGCAGCCTGAAGCCTACCAACGACAAACTTACCCAAAACTATTATTGGGCAACTCACTAAAAGCATGCACATGAAAAAGATATTAGGATTAACGATACTCGCGGCAGGCCTTTTCCTTGGAGCCTGCAAGAAGGATGATTACATTATCGGTGGCGGAACGCATAATCCCAAAGTGGACATGTCCACCCTCGATTATCTGCGGAAAAACCCGCTGTTCGATACGCTCTGTATGATTATCGATAAAACGGGCAGCGCGGACCTCATCAACGAAGCCGGCATCAGCTTCTTCGCACCTACCGATTATCACATCAAAGCGCTGATAGATGCGCGTCATACCAGGGTTGTAGCAGCGGATGCGCGTAAGCAGTATACGGTAGATTCACTGATCAAATACCACGGGCAGGGCTTTAAAGATTCTATCCGGATACATATCCTGAAAAGATCATTCCCTTACAGTGCACTGAAGGAAGAAAGACAAACCTTCGCTACTACTTTCCCCGGCGTGAGCGCCGATATTTCTTACAGGGAAGTAAAGAAGGAAGAGTATGGATACAATCCGGCAACAGGTATCTTCCCACGGATCGTGTATTACCGTATCAAGAATCTGGAAACTTACTGCCAGACTTCCGGCATCATTACCAACACGGGCATGCTGTTCGTTCTCCAGAACCCTGATGGGTTCGAGGCCGGCAAACCAACCCTGTATTTCGGAATCAACTAAAGCGTATCATCATGAAATTATTCAAGACCAAATATATACTTGCCGGGCTCTTCGCAACTTCGCTGATGAGCGCCTGTAAGAAAGACGAGATCGGTTACATGAGCGATAACCTCTATTACGAACTGAATCCCGTTGTGATCCCCAAAGGCTGGGAGTATCGCGGCATCGGTGTAAACCCTGATGGCTCTACCCGCCCCCTGAATTTCAAGCTCGTACACGTATACGATAAGCTGACCGGGAAAAATATGGACGACCTTTTCCTCAAACGCTACCCCATGGTAGCATGGAAAGCCGCCCTGAACTTCACAATAGATTCCACCAAGGAAAGGATCCTTGCTAAAATGCAAATGGTGGAAGCCTATCCGGTAAACATCGAACCCACCAGCGGCCAGATCTATACCAACTATACAACGGATAACCTTCCGTCCGGACAGTACGTTTTCGATATGGAGATTTCCAATATCAAGCAAACGAAGCTGTTCCCTAAGTTCGGTGAGTTTATTCTGAAGGACACGATTCCCTTTCAGGACCTGAAAGCCATGAACGGTGCTTATTCCAACCCGCTGATGAAGCAGGGGCAGGAGTCAGTTACCAAAGGTCAGGGTGCGGAATCTTACAGCATTGATATCCAGCGTGTACCTTCCGACGATTTCAATATCACCCTGCGTTTCCTTGATAAGCACGGTAATGCATTCAATCCGAAGCGGGGAGAAGTTCTCAAACGGCCAAGCGGTACCTCGTTCCTGCAGACTTTTGAGACCTATACAGTGAAACCGGATCTGTTTGATGATAAATTGGTTTACACGGTTTTTCAAACTCCATTCCCTAATGTAAGTGCGGGTAACGGGTTTAACGTGTACTACCGCATCGCGGCGGATGCCTGTATCTACGACGATCCTATATACAATGGTTACCATTCCAACCCGCGCTTCATTCAACGCCTTTGGAAAAGAGGTAAATACTCCATTACCATTCAGCTGAAGAATGTAACGCGCAAGCCGCTGTAACTACAGTATTTTTTTCCTGAAATAACCATAGATGTAAAATTAAAAGGGCGGTATTATTACCGCCCTTTTCTATTTCTTATTCGTCATGATCTTTTCCTTCATCAGGTTCATAAACCCTTCCCGGTAAGTATCTCCCACAGGCACTTTCTCCTCTGTATGATCCAGATGCACAAGGTTGCCCTCTATCATCCGGATATAGCTTGTGGCCAGCAGAAAGGATTTGTGTGTACGCACGAAGTCTGCGGCCGGCAGGCGCTCTTCCAGGTCTTTCATATTGAGGAGCGCTATGATCTTTTCTCCATTACGGGTATGGATCTTCACGTAGTTTTTCAGCCCTTCGATGAAAATGATATCCCTGATATTGATCTTAATAAGCTTCCCTTTCTGCTCTGTTTTCACGAAAACGAAATCGCTCTCTTCCTTTACTGCAGGGGGCACTGGTTGTATGAGGCTCAGCGCACGCTGGGCACCTTTGATGAACCGGGCAAAGGATATAGGCTTCAGCAGGTAATCCACTACTTCGTTCTCGAAACCTTCCATGGCATATTCGCTGTAAGCCGTGGTGAGGATCACTTTGCACTTTCCGTTGATGGCTTTGATGAAGTCGATGCCGGTCATGGAAGGCATCTGCACATCGAGGAATATGAGGTCTATTTTATGCTGGTGCAACACCTGCAGGCCCTCGAGCGGGTCTGTGGTGGAATACAAAAGGTTGAGGAATGGCGTTTGTTTGATGTGATGTGTCAGCAGATCGATGGCATGCTGCTCGTCGTCGATGATAATACAGTTAATCATTTTTCGATAGTTGAATGATCAGTTCGGCGGTATAAAAATGCGCTGTTTCGTTGATGGTAAAGCTGTATTTGTCCTGGTAAGTGAGCTGCAGGCGTTGCCGCACATTATTCAGGCCTATGCTGGTAGAAAGCTCTTTGGGTCCCTGTTTCTTCTTGTTGCCGATATAGAACCGGATGCGGTCATTATCGGCTTCTGTCCTGATCACGAGCGGATTGGCGGGGTCCAGCAGGTCGCCATGCTTGAAGGCATTCTCCACCAGCGTGATAAGGATCAACGGGGCGATGCGCGCAGCGGGATTACTCAGCTCTTCGCTATATTGGATGCTCAGTTTATTATTGAACCGCATCTGGTTGATGCCGATCACGTTCTTCATATGCGTGATCTCTTTGGTGAGCGCCACTTTCCCTTCTGCATCTTCTTCTTTCCCGAGGGCATACCGCATAATGTCTGACAACAGCAGTACGGCGTTAGATACCTCTTCGCTCAGTGGAACGGTTTTGCTGTATATAAAGCTAAGGGAATTAAAAAGAAAGTGGGGGTTGATCTGGTATTTGATGGCGCTCAGCTCAGCGTCCATTTTTTGCTTCTCCAGTTCCTTCTGCAGCTTCTCCCTGCGGCTGAAGTGCATAAACACCGCCACAATGAAGGTGATGGCAAGGTTGAAGATGAAAGTGAATGTATGTGTGGCAAGAAAAACGATCATTTTATTTGCCGTCATGAACTTTACCACTTTCTCCTGTCCGCCACGCACTTCATATACGGTTTTGGCATACTCGTAAAGCATGGCATAGCCTGTTTTAGCGGCAAAAAGGAGTGCAACGATGAGGAAGAACCTTCCCCAGCGGTTTTCATGCAGTGCCGGGAGCCAGGCGAGGAAGATAAGGATATAATAGGTGATGGTGAATTCTACGCAGGAACGAAAGATGGTGATCCAGACGCCACCGAAACGGTCGTAGGCGCTGTTGGTAAGGTCGGGGTCGAGGGTATAGATGAAAAGGAAGGTGAGGATATTCCAAATGAGGGAGATGGAAAAGAGGAGGAGGATCCTTTTCCATTCAGTTTTAAAGAAGTGGCTGGTTTTGTCCAGGAGCATGGGTGGAAGGTGTGCTTTCGTTCAAAAATAAAGAAAATACCATTGCAAGCCTCCCGGTGCGGTAGGCCTGCAATGGTATTGTATTAGAAAGTCTGCTGGGAATTGGTACGGCCGGATTCGGTTTCGATACTGTTTTTCCGGGTTTTGGCGGCTTTTACGTTCTTGTTGCCGAAGCGGTAATTAAAGGTCAGGTTCACTGCGCGGGTATCCATGTTCATCCTGCCGAGGTTGTGGATGGTAGAGTACTGCACTTTATACCGCATCTGGTTGGTGTTGAAAATGTCAACCGCCGCCAGTTTCAGCGATGCGCTGCCTTTCATGATGCTTTTGCTTAACCCGAGATCTACGTTGCCCTGTGTCTTCATCACGGCGTAACCGGCCATAAGAGGTCCGCGGAAGTTACCGTTCAACTCGGCAGTGAAGCCTTTGGGGAGGGTAAAGGTGTTCTGGATATTGGCGAAAGCGGTCACACTGTTTTTGTTATAGTCCACCCCGTCCAGCACCGTGTTGATACCGAGGTACAAACCTGTCACGGTAATGGTGGTGCGGATCTTGGGCGTGATGGGCTTTACCCATACCACGTTAGCATAGGCCAGGTTAAAGTTGGTCTGGTTATCGAAACTCATTACCTGTACTTTGGTAACGGGGTCCTGGCGGAAGGTCATGCTCAGGTTGTCGGTCATCCGTGTAAAGGCGATGGTGGTAAACAGCTGATACTTGTGGCTCCAGGTGGCCTGTACTGCCTGCGAAAGCATGGGCTTTATATCAGGGTTGCCTTCACGGAGAGAGTACGCATTCACGTAGGTGATGAAGGGATTCACGATATCGAACCCGAAACGGTTGATGCTCCTGCGGTAGCTGAAGCTGAACTGGTTGGTAGCGCTCATATTATAGGAGGCAGAGGCACTGGGAAACAGCTGCACGTAGTCGCGCTCGAACTTTTTATCGATGGTTAAGCTGTTGCCTTTCGCATTGGTATGCTCCATCCGCAGCATAGCGTTGAACGACCATTTCTTAATGGTTTTGCTCAACCCTGCATACGCTGCATTAATGTTCTCCTTGTACACGAAATGGTTCGTTTTGGTGGGGTCGTTTATCCATTTCCCTGCCTGCATGGTTTCCCAGTGCATGTCGTTGTCGGTTTCGGTGAAGGTCGATTTAAGACCCGCTTCCAGCTTAAAGGCTTTAAACTGCTGGGTGTAATCAGCGCTGAGGGAGTACAGGTCGATGCCTGATTCCGTGAAGTTGCGGATGTTGGTGGAAGACCCGATCACATCTTCTTTCAGGGAATAATACTGCCCGGCAAACTGATCGTCCCAGTCTTTACGGTGATTAAAGTAGTCGGCATTGATGGTCAGTTCATTCTTATGCTTCTGACTGGCTGTACGGAAGTAAGCGTTCACGCTGGGGTTAACCAGCTTTTGCGTGCCTGTTGCGCCCTGCCGGAAGATGGAATCCGGAAGGGTGGTGTAGTTATCACCTTCACGGGTACGGCGGTTGAACATGCTTTTAACCAGTACGCCGGCAGAGGATGTTTTCGACAGGTCGAAGTCGGCCCCTGCACGTACGTTATGGGTGTTTTTATTCTCCCGGTTGTAGTCGCTTTCCGTGAGCACATAGCCATCGGGGTAAAAGCGGTCGTTGGTATTGTGCATAAAAGTTTTGGCATATATATGATCGTACCCGCCGTAAAGGTTCACGCCTTTGCTGCGGTGGTTGAGGGTTACGCCTTCGGTAGTGCGGGGATAGCGCCCGAATCCGCCGGTGAGGGTTACGGTACCGTTGGTGCCAAGATCTTTCGGTTTAAATAGTTTGATGTTGATGATGGACCCGTCCTGCGCGTCGTATTTGGCGCTGGGCATGCTCATCAGCTCTATCTTGTCAATATTGCTGCCTGCGGTGGAGGAAAGGAGGTTTTTGAGATCTTCTCCGCTCAGGCGGCTGGGGCGGCCATCGATATATACGGTTACCGCTTTGCCGTTGAGCTGGAGGTTGTGATTATTGTCCGTCAATACGCCGGGAGATTTGGTGACCACATCCCAGGCATTGGAGCCTGCTGCGGTCACCGATTTCCCTACGTTAACGGTCATCGTACCGCCCTGTACCGTAATGGGTGGGGTGGAGTTGGTTACCTCATGGGTTTTGAGCTGCTTTACGGACGGGGTGGGGATGGAGTCTTTCTTTTGCTGCGCATTTGTGGCGGAAGGAGCTGCTGAAAGGATTGTTGCTGAGAAAATGACGGTTAAAATGGTTTGCATACGCTGTGTTTGATGATGCAAACTTATACCGGCCATCTCCCGGCTTAAAATCCGATACACCAACAGGCGCTTTTACATGATGAACCCGGTTTGAAATTGACAAGTTGTTACGCCCTGCCCACCCCAAAAAAAGCCACCCCTTAGTGGAGGGTGGCTTTCTATATTGCTGAGAATCAATTATCTGGTAACGGCTTCTACCTTATAACCCTTCTTTTTCAGCAGGGCTATCACTCCTTCGCCACCACCGAGGTGCATGGCGCCCACTCCAAAAAAGGTGCTTTCTTTCCGCATGGCCTTATCCATCACAGGGATCCAGTTGCGGTTGCGGTTATACACCAGGATGTCTTCATACCCCTTAAACTCCGGCGATTCACCCAGCATGTCGTGCATAGCTACTATGTCCTGCGCTTTGTAGGCGGTTATCAGTCGTTTGAACATGGCGCGCTGCCTGGGGATATCACTGATGTATTCCATGATCATCCGCGCTTCGAGGGAGTCGGGCATGTTATCGAATACGCTGATCTGATCTGCGATGCCTTCCAGTCCTTCCACCGACTTATTAGAGAATTTAGCCAGTTCTACCAGCTTCTGCTCGTAGGATACGGACGATTTGCATTCCAGCATCTTTGGCAGCATGAGGCTGAGCAGTACCATGGGCTTCATCTTTTTGAAGTTGGCCACGTCCATCCTCAGACTGTCGTTCATAAACTGCTGCAGCTTGCGGTAGTCTGCCGGTTTAAATGCTTTTTCCAGTGCGTATTCCGGATCGTTGTTCTGTAAAAGCGGCCCCATGGTGAGGAACAGCTGCGGGTCGTCCATATCCACTTCGAGGTAAATGGTTTTGGAATTCTGCACGGCTTTGTTCAGCTGAGCCGATAAGTTGAAATCTTTTTCACAGATCAGGTGCACTGTGCCGTAGAGGTAAGAAGGCTGTGTAAGCCCGTTCCCGGAGATCTTATAAAGGAGGGAATGCTGCGCTGCGGCAGGCAATGTGGCCAGCAGTATGGCAAAAAAGGTGAAGGTTTTTTTAAGCATGAAGCGGTTCATTTTAAATTAGGTACGGGAATAATATTGAACGAGTTGTGCGGCGAGCATATCCAGATCGTCTGGCGTATGCAGCGCGGATAATATAATACGGTTGATACGGTCGCCCTGGGGATCGGGGTAAGCGAACGAGGAGATAAGCGTTTCGCGGGATAGGAGCCAGGTGTAAACCGCCTCAGAAGCGTCGTTTAATACAAATACCGGCAGGCCTTGGGGGTTCGGCAGCTCATCTATGCCACCTGTCAGCCTTACCAGTGCGGTAATATTGCCGCGGAGGATACGGAGTGCCTCCGTGTAAACGGAGCCGGCATTGAGCCAAGTAAATGCGTTGGCAGGGATGATGGGGGTGCTGGCGGTAAAGAGCGGTAACCGGCGGATGGCGGCAATATCTGCCGCATGCCCTGATACCATACCGCCTTCGAGGCTATATGCCTTGGCCAGCGATGCCGTAATGAGATAACGGGCGCCCTCAGATGCCGGGAGGCTCCCGGCAATCCCTTCACCCTGTTTCCCCAATATACCCAGCCCGTGGGAGTCATCGATCACCACGAGTGCTTTCCTGCGCAGGCGCGCCAATGGTGAAAAATCGTGTACCTCGCCCCGAAGCGGGTCCACGGCATCAGTGATCAATACATTGGCATGATCCGGCTCACGGTTTAGCAGGGCTACCGAGGCTTCCAGCCAATCGTTCCAGTTACCCGCCGCCACGGTGGCGCCGGGGTAGCGCAGTGCGGGGTGGGCGCCGGGTGCATACAGTGGTGTGCCTTTCGTAACGGCATAGGTAATTGCAGCCTGTGCGGAAAGGTAGCCGGATGAGAAACAGGCCGCTGCCTGCTGTCCGGTATGCACTGCCAGGGCATGCTCCAGCTGTTCGTACAAACTAAGCTGCAGGTTACCGATGCGGCTGCTGGGATATACGCTGCCGAACTGCTCCTGACCATCTGCCAGCAGCTGCCGGTAAACGGGTGAGGTATGCATGCCGAGGTACGAAAACCCGGAGAAGAATAAATGCTCCCGGCCGTCGCACACAACGGTTCTGCCGGGCATACTATGGGTGATCCTGATCATGTTATTGCTTCCGGGTACGAAGAATGAAATGGTATTCGCCGGTATTCACTTTCATGTCAAACTCAGTCTCATTCAGCTTCATTACTTCTACCATGTGTTCCGCATTGCGCGATCCGTTAGCGCCCGTAATGGAGATGATCTTCCCGTTGCTGAGCAGGGAATACTTACCACTGTCGGGCACACCGCCAATGGTGGCTATGAACAGATCGTTATCGAGGAATTGGTAATAGGCATCGCTGTAATAGCCTTTTTTCAGGTCTGCGGCCTGTGTGGCCTGCACGTGGTTGTACGAAGTACCTGGAGGAAGGGTAACATCGTACACCTTCCATTTTTTATGCTGCAGCAGTTCGTTCGTTTTGCCGTTGTTACATGCTGCCAGCAGCAAGAGTACGGTGGAATACAGGATCAGATGTTTCATTTGCCGGCGGCTTTTTCTTTGTTATACTGCTGCGATTGACCTACGGGAATGGAAAGGCTTTGCCAGCCTTCCGTACGCATGATTTTCCCGAGGTACACGATCTGCCCTACGTGATAAGGATAATGGGAGAGCTGCCGGTTAAGCGCGTCTATCACTATCAATGGTTCTGTACGGATGAGTACGGTTTTGCTGAGATCTGCTTCCTGCAAACTGTCGATGGTGCTGATGAGGCAGTCCCATCCTTTGTTCCACATAGCCAGCATATCGGCCATGGTGGCATTGGGCGCGTCGTCCACAAATTCAGCATCACGCTGGCGCCATGGCTTTTCACCATCTGTCGTGAGAAAGTCGGTGAAGCGTGAGAGCATATTCCCACTCATATGTTTTACGATGATGTAGATATTGTTGGGTTCACCGGCGGGCTGCCAGTGTATCTGCTGATCGTTCAGCTGTGCAAAGGTTTTTTCCGCAAGGTCTTTGTAAGAGAGCAGCCGTTTCTTCGCACTGTCCAGGTAAAGTCTCATACAGGATGTTATTTTGTTGAAGGATTAAATGTACGATTTTATTCTCCTGCCACGCTGTCGTCGCCCCGCCAGTCACCTACTGCTTCGATCTTCCCGTTGAGGATACGGATCAGTTCGGTTCTGCTCCATGGGCCGCTCACTTTGAGGGGGTAACCCATATTAGTGAGTGCTGTACGGGTACTGTCGGGGAAGGCTTTTTCAATGAGCACATCTTCCGGCCACCATTGATGGTGGAACTTAGGGGCGTTAACGGTGGTTTTCGCATCCAGTCCGAAAACGATATCGTTCACGAGTGTTTGAAAGAGGGAGGTGATGATGGTGGAACCGCCGGGTGTGCCGGTCACAAGGTAGGGCTGATTGTTTTTCAGTACGATGGTGGGCGTCATACAGCTGAGCATGCGTTTGCCGGGTGCAATGGCGTTGGCCTCGGTGCCCAGCAGTCCGTACAGGTTGGGCGCGCCGGGCTTCACGGAGAAGTCGTCCATTTCATTATTCAGGAGAAAGCCTGCTCCGCCTACCACTACTTTGTTGCCGTAACTGCCGTTGAGGGTGGTGGTCACGGATACTGCGTTCCCTGCAGCATCTACTACACTGAGGTGCGTGGTTTCCATGCTTTCGAACGGACCGCCGGCTTTTACACCGGTGCTGGCGGTAGGTTTGCCGGGTGTGAAATCGGCTATTCTTTGCTGCAGGTATTTCCTGTCGGTAAGTTGTTGTACGGGTACTTTCACGAAGTCGGGATCACCAAGGTATTGTGCGCGGTCTGCATACGCTCTGCGTTCAGCTTCTATCATGCGCTGTACCGCTTCCGGACTGTGAAATCCATATTTTTCCAGCGGAAAGTCTTCCACCATACCGAGCATCTGCTGTAATCCGATGCCGCCGCTGCTGGGAAGGGGCATGCTGATAACGCTATGGCCGCGGAAGGTGAATTCCACCGGCTTGCGCAGTACAGCTTTATACGCCGCCATATCGGCCTTTGTAATGATGCCTCCGCCCCGCTGCATCTCTTCCGCTACGAGCCGGGCAGTTTCTCCCTCATAGAATCCTTTCATGCCTTTCTTCGCAATGCGGCGCAGGGTGTTGGCAAGGTCTTTCTGAATAAGGGTGTCGCCGGCTTTCCAGGGTGTTGCTTTTACGAATGCGGATGGCCGGGTGTTGAGACGGTTAAATGCCTCGCGCAGGCGGTTGAGTCCGGCCGCCTCCTGCTCAGTAATGGCGAATCCTTTTTCTGCCAGCAGGATGGCTGGTGCCACGAGCTTCGCCAGCGGCAGCCGTCCGTAGGGTAAGGAGGCTGCCAGTCCGGCCACGGTACCGGGTACTCCGGCTGCCAGGTGCCCGTCGAGCGAGCGGCGTACCACTGGGTTTCCCGCGGAGTCGAGGTACATATCGCGGTGCGCTTTTCCGGGTGCTTTCTCACGATAGTCGATGGCGAGGGTGCGCCCGTCTGCCAGCCGCGCCACCAGGAAGCCTCCGCCGCCCAGGTTTCCCGCCTGCGGATATACGACGGCCAGTGCCAGCTGTGTGGCAATGGCGGCATCCATGGCATTACCGCCCTGGCGCATCACTTCAGCCCCGGCTTCACTGGCCAGCGGATGGGCGGAGGATACGGCGAAGCGGGTGGCTGCCATATACTTACGGGGGGAATAATGGTACGGGCCTGCCTGCTGGGCGGCAACGTTTACTGTCAGCAGCAGCAGGAAGGGGATCAGAAGGGAACGCATAGGCTAAGCATGTTTCACCCCAAAATACGGATATTTTCCTTTGAAAGGGGAGCCTGCCGTCATTACGCTTTTTACCTATCTTAGCCGGATACAACCTTTATATGAAGTCTGTCATCTGCTCCTTACTCTTTACCATTACGTTGCTGACCGCCCGCGCGCAGCAACCCCCATCCGACTTCCTCGGTTATCCCCTTGGCACCCGGTTTACGCCTCATCATAAAGTGGTGGACTATTTCCGTAAAACGGCCGAAGGCAACCGGATGATGAAGCTCGAAACCTATGGACAATCTTACGAAGGCCGCCCGCTGCTGCTCGCCGTCCTTTCTTCCCCTGAAAACATTGCGCGGCTGGAAGAGATCCGCAGTGGTAATATGGGAATGCTGACCGGCAACGCTCCGCAAAACCAGCCGGTTATCATATGGCTCAGCTATAATGTACATGGCAACGAAGCTGTGTCTACCGAAGCAGCCATGCGCACCGTACACACGTTGCTCACAGAGCGGCAGGAGCTGCTGCGCAATGCGGTGGTGATCATAGATCCCTGCCTGAACCCCGACGGGCGCGACCGCTACGTGAATTTCTACAACGCCGTACATGCAAAGAATCCCGATGCCACACCCTATGCGCGTGAGCATATGGAACCATGGCCCGGCGGCAGGCCCAATCACTATTATTTTGATCTGAACCGCGACTGGGCATGGCAATCGCAAACGGAATCGCGGCAACGCCTCGCGCAATACAACCGCTGGATGCCGCAGGTACATGTCGATTTCCATGAACAGGGGGTAGACGCACCGTATTATTTCGCGCCTGCCGCGGAACCGCTGCACGATGCCGTCACCGAATGGCAGCGCGCCTTCCAGACCCAGATCGGTAAACATAACGCTACTTACTTCGATGCCAAAGGATGGCTCTATTTCACCAAAGAACAATTCGATCTTTTCTATCCCAGCTATGGTGATACCTATCCCACCTACAACGGCGCCATCGGTATGACCTACGAGCAGGGAGGAAGCGGCCGTGCAGGACTTGCTATCGTAAACCGGGAAGGCGATACCCTGCGGCTGAAAGACCGCCTCGATCATCACTTTACAACCGGCATCGCCACCATAGAATCGTCCGTGGCGCAGGGTGCCAGGCTGGTGGATGAGTTTGGTAAATTCTTCCGTGATGCGCGCCAGCAGCCTTCCGGCGAGTATAAAACCTACGTCGTGAAAAACGGCGGCAACCCTGAAAAGCTCATGACGCTGGCGGAAACACTGCGCCGTAATGAAATCGCTTTTGGCTTTGCCACCGGTAACTCCTCCGGCAACGGGTTCAATTATTTCACCGGCAAAACCGAGAACTTCGCAATCGAAAAAGGCGACCTCGTAGTGAGTGCATTCCAACCCCGCTCTACCATGGTGCGTGTGTTGTTTGAACCGGTATCCCGCCTTACAGATAGTGTTACATATGATATTACCGCATGGGCTATGCCTTATGCATACGGACTGCCCGCATACGCCGTAAAGGCCCGCCTGCAGCCCGCCGTAGCTGATGCTCCGGAGAAAGTAGTAACGCCATCTGCAGAAGGGGCTACCTATGCTTATGTAGCTGCATGGAACAGTATGAAGGATGTGAAATTCCTCGCCGCCCTGCTCAACCGCAACATCCGGGTACGGTATACGGAGATTCCTTTTACCATTGGTACGCAGGTGTTCCCCGCCGGTTCACTCATTATCACCAAAGCGGGAAATGCTTCATTGGAGTTGCTGCCTGCCATTGCCGCGCGTATGGGCGTGAATGTAACCCGCGTGCCTACCGGCTTCGTGGATAAAGGAGCCGACTTCGGGTCGGACAAGATCCGCTATATCCAAAAGCCCAAAGTAGGTGTGCTTGCAGGTGATGGAGTATCCTCACTCGGAATGGGCGAGGTATGGCATTACTTCGAAGAGCAGATCGAATACCCGCTTACGGTGGTATCTTCTGCTTCGCTTGGCAGTGCTTCCTGGAAAGATCTTGATGTGCTCATTGTACCTGATGGGCGCTATGCTGCTTTTGCGGATAAAGCGGCTGCAGGCCGGCTGAAAGACTGGGTGTCCGCAGGCGGCAGGCTTATCGTTATGGAAGATGCCGTGGCACAGTTGGCGAACGGTGACTGGGGCATTGCGATGAAGAAGGAAAAGGAAGATGAGAAGGATGAAGAAGGTAAAGTAACCAAAAGTCCTTATACAGATCTGAAACCTTACGCCAACCGCGAGCGTGAAAGTGTATCCGGCATTATCCCCGGAGCGATTTATAAAGTACACATGGATAAATCCCATCCGCTGGCTTTCGGCTATCCGGAATACTATTATACGCTAAAACAAAACGACCAGATGCTGGCTTATTTCAAAGGCGACGGCTGGAACGTGGGTGCGCTGAAGAAGGATGATTACCTCACCGGCTTCGTAGGCGCCACTGCACGGGAGCGCCTGCGCGATGGACTGGTATTCGGTGTGAAAGAAATCGGGAGTGGGGAAGTGGTGCTGATGACGGATAACCCGCTCTTCCGCAGCTTCTGGGAGAATGGGAAACTGCTCTTCGGCAACGCCGTGTTCATCGTAGGACAATAAACAGGAACGATACGCAATAAAAAAGCTGACCAGTTAAACCGGTCAGCTTTTTTTATAAAGACAATTGCATTTACATTTTACGTTTGATGCCGCAGCCTACCGATGCGGTAGACGGTACGGGGGCGGGTTTTCCCGCTACCATAGCCTGAATGGCGGCATGCAGGTATTTCTCTTTCACATCACCTGCGCTGCCGGGATTATCGTCGATAGCGCCTTTGTAAACGAGGATCAGCTCTTTATTGAAGAGGTAGCATTCGGGTGTACGGTCTGCATTAAAAGCATCCGCCACCTGGTTGTCTTTATCCACCACATACAGCCAGTTGTAAGACTGCTGGCGGGCATAGGCCTGCATCGCTTCGTAAGAGTCGCCGGCGGAGCGGGCTGCTTCATTGGAATTGATCAGCATCACCCCGATGTTGTTTTTCTGCGCAAACTGGCAGATAGCACGCGTACGGTCCTGGTTACGGGCTACGTACGGACAGGTATTGCAGGAAAACATTACCAGCAATCCGTTCGCTTTCTTTGCTTCGTTCATCGATACTTCCTTGCCGGAAACATCTTTCATTTTGACATCACCCTTAGGCAGTTTTGCCCCGATGTCAATAAATGCGGGCAGCCGGAACGAAACGGTTGCTGCCGCCGCTAGCAGGAGGAAAAAGATATGCTTTTTCATAGGCCTCCATAATTTGGTTCAATATGAAAGTACACTATTTCGGGTGCATTCTGAAGCCATCCATCCTATTTTCGGAATAGGGCTACGAAAGTCCCTGTAACTCAGGCGATTCCTGCGATTCCTCTTTTTCTCTTTCTGCCGCTATCTCCCGTAAAGTGCTGATACTGGTGTTCAGTTCAAAGCCGATGAGCAGGATAAAAGAGTTGAAATATACCACCAGCATCAGCACGAGGATGGTACCGATGGAGCCGTAGATCTGGTTGTAACGCGCGAAGTTATTCACCCAGAAGGAGAACCCCAGCGTTACCACGATCATGGCAATGGTGGCGAACGTAGACCCTGCGGAAATGAATTTCCATTTCTTGCGCACGGCCGGCCCGAATTTATAAATGAAGGAGATGATAGCAAAGAAAAGCAGCACGATCAGCGTCCAGCGTACTACCTGCAACACAAACTGCGAAAAGGAATCATCGATACCGATAGCCTGCAGTACCGTGCGCAGCAGTGTGCCCTGCATGATGATAAGCACCACGGTAGCGAGTAAGAGCAGTACGAGGAAAAAAGTGAGCTTCAGTGCCGTGAGCCGCATTTCCCACCAGGTGCGCTGGTGGAAGCCGGGGAGCAGCTTGTCGAACGAGCGGAGCATGCCCATTACACCGTTAGACGAATAGTAGAAGCTCAGAATAAATGCGAATGAAAGGAGGGTATTGCGCTGGGTGTATAAGAAGTCGTGGATCATGTCGCGCACAATGATGTAGCTGCTGTAGTTGGGCGTAATGGTTTGCGCGAGGTCGTACAGCGTAGGTTCTACGTTTTGCAGCGGAATGAATGGCACGAGTGTGAACAGGAAAATGAAGAACGGAGGGATGGCCAGCAGGAAGTTGAACGATATGGCTGCTGCTCTTTCAACAAGGCTCTCCTTCGCGGTTTCTTTCAGGAAGAAAACGATGACATCGTATAAAGGGGCGCCGTCGAATCCCGGCAGTACCAGCGATTTGCTTTTATGCGTCAGCCAGGATACCGGCCGGGATTCGAGGATAATTTTTTCTACGTCTATCATCAGGGCGTTGTTGGAACGCCGTAAAAATACGAATTATTTGATGCCCCTCGCGTTGAGTCCTTTCTGATACGCACGCGCATTGTCCAGATGCTCTTTAAAAGTGACGGCGAAAGAGTGATACCCGCTGCCATCGGGCCTTGCGGCAAAAAAGAGATAGTCGGTATCTGCCGGGGTCAGCACGGCGTCGATCGATTTGGAGGACGGCGTGCAGATGGGACCGGGAGGGAGGCCGTAATAACGGTAGGTGTTATACGGAGAGTCGTATTCGGTATGAACGTTATAAATGCGGCGCAGCGCAAAATTACGCAGGGCGAATTTTACGGTAGGGTCTGCACCGAGGCGCATGCCGGTGCGCAGCCGGTTGAGGTATACGCTGGCGATAACGGGCTTCTCATCGTTCCGGTTGGTTTCTTCCTCCACGATGGAGGCCAGTACGGTTACCTGCACGGGCGTCAGGTTCAGGGCCTGCGCTTTCTGGCGGCGGGTTTCGTTCCAGAAGTTTTCGTAAGCGCTTTCTATCTTCTCAAATACTTTACCGGCGGAGGTATTCCAATAGAACTCGTAAGTGTTAGGCACAACGGCGCACATCACGGTGGTGGTATCCAGTCCAAACTGGCGAAGGTACACGGCATCGTTGAGGATGGCCAGCATGGTGGTGGAATCTGCTTCGAGGTTGGAGGATACGAGGCGCACGAAGTCTTCTTTCAGCCGGAGCTTGTTAACCACGAGGCGCACGGGCGTTTGCCTGCCGCTGCGGAGGATGCGGACGATCTCCAGGTTGCCCATTCCCTTTTTGATCTCATAACGCCCTGCTTTTACGCGATCGGGGTAACCGAGCTGGCGGGCTACGATGTTGAAGGTCGAGGGGGAGGAAACGATCTCCTGTTCACTGAGACCTTTCAGTACATCCTCGTACCGGCTGCCGGTAGGGATGTAAAAGTATTTCTTATCACCAAAGGAGCGGGTGTTAGGCCCCATGAGGAGGTAAGCGGCGATCACGAAGGCGCCGGCCAGCAAACAGGTGGCGATAATGGCGATGCGGCGCACCCAGGGCGATTTGTTCTTTTTGGGTTTGTTAGGCATAAAAAGTCAGGCGGAGTATATCTTCAATAAAAAACCTCGCTTTTAACGGCGAGGTCTTTAAAAATATTATTCGGAAGGAATATGTTATTTGTTCGAATCTGCCGGAGCTGTAGGTGCAGCAGGCGCTTGCTGAGCTGCATTAGGCAGGGTAGTGGTGTTAGCCGGAGGAGTAACGGGAGCAGCACCCTGGCTGCGCTCGCTGGCGCTCTGGGGCATGTCGCTGGTAGTGGTGCCGGCACCGATGAACATGGTGGAAGTAAGACACAGCACAGCGATTACCGCTGCCAGGATCCAGGTGCCTTTTTCAAGCACATCCGTCGTCTGGCGAACGCCCATCACCTGATTGCCAAAACCGCCAAGGTTACCAGCGAGACCGCCGCCTTTAGGGTTTTGTACCAGCACGAAAAAGCCGAGCAAAATACAGGCAATCACAATCAATATTCCAAAGAAAATCAACATGTTATCTACTTATTGTTAGTTGTTAGTTATTGTAATTCTTTAATCTTCTGCGCAAAGTACGCTTTTTTGGCCGGATTAAGCAAACTTAATTTTTGATAAACGGCGATGGCTTTTAAGGGCTGGCGCTGCATCACCCAGATCTCCGCCAGCGTCTCTGAAACGATGTCGTCATTGAGGGTGATTGACTGTATGGCCATGGCTTCTACCCGTTCGGTTACCTCCGGGTCTTCGTCTTCATACAGCTTGTGTAAATGCTGATGGTACCAGTCTTTTGTGGCTTTCCCGGCGAAGTCATCCTTCAGTTGCCGGAGCCAGTCGGTGAAGCTTCTCATTTCAGCGGCGGCTTTGTCGGTCATGCTTTCTGCGTTGTTCGGCTCTTTCAGTTTTTTATAAGCGAAATAATCGTCGGTAAACAGGGGTTGGTAAGTAAGCTCGGTTTCCTCGGCCGGGGCATCCATCGGATGGATACGGATCGGTGCGTCCGGCTCGTTCTCTGCGTTTTCAGCTGTTGCTTCTGCCGCAGGCGGTATGGCGATGCCGGGTCCTTCAGGCGCCAGGCCCGTCGGCACTTCCACTTCCTCTTCTTCTACTTCCGGTTCATATTCCGCAGGTTCATGGTCGTGATGTGCTGCTTCAGGAGCAGGGGGGATGGTGATGCCATGCCCTTCCGGTTCCATGCCCGTTGGCACTTCCACTTCTTCCTCTTCTATTTCAGGTTCGTATACTGCCGGTTCCTGCTGTGCTTCTTCAGGGGCAGGAGGGATGGCGATACCATGCCCTTTCGGTTGCATGCCCGTAGGCACTCCTATTTCTTCTTCTTCTATTTCAGGCTCGTATTCCTGCGGAGCTTCCGGGCGCAGGGCGTCGTAGTCTACCGCCACAATATCATCCGGCACTTCGAGGTTACGCGCCGCGTCGAAGGCAGCTTTGTCTTCTTCCGCTTCATAATCCACGGCCACAATATCATCGGGTACTGCGAGGTTACGCGCAGCTTCAAAGGCAGCTTTGTCGGCTTCCGCTTCGTAGTCTACCGCCACAATCTCGTCAGGCTCAACAGCCGCAACGGGTTCGGCAGCAGTAAGTGCTTCCGCAGCGGCGAGGTCTTCGGCAGCCAGTTCGTCGAGGATGGCCTGGTCTTCGTCACTGATACCGTTTTCGGAAATACGGGAAATGGGTTGTGGTAGTACGGCAGGCGCTTCCAGCTCTTCGAGCAGGGTTGCTTCTTCCTCGTCCACTTCCGCTTCGAGGGTATCGCTGTGTAGTGCGGGTGTCTGATCGGCCTCGGCCTCCACGTTGTCGATTATAGCCTGATCCTGATTGTTCACCGCGTCCTGCACGGCAATTTCGGTAGCCTGCCAGCTGTCTGCCGGCACAGGGGCCGCCGCCTCGGGAGGCGCGCCTTCTGTGGCTATCTGGTAAAGGTATTGCGGGGTGCTGGTATACAGCTGGGCCGCTTTAAAAACCGGGGTATGGAAATCCGGCGAGTTATTGAATTGTTTCTGAGCCAGTAAAACCCGGGCGGCAGCGAAGTAGGGATACTGCTCCACCAGGCGCTCCAACGCCTGCTGGTCTACGTTCCGCAGCTCTTCTTCATGAAATATATGATCTATAATCCTGTTAGCCGTCATGGCGCTAAAATATGAAAATAATGTCTAAATCAAAGAAAGGCTACCAGTTGGCATAGGCCCGGTTAAAAATATCGTCTACCAGGTTGGGAACAATCTCCTGCAACAGCTGAGGCTCCGCTTCGTTGATGGTACGCTGGGCATTAAAATCGGCCGAACGGGAGAACGACTGGTTGGTAAACCCTTTCTTATCTCCTATCCGTTTAATGAAGGTAACATTCACGGTGATCGTTAAACGGGCGGATGCAGGTTTATCGATATCGGTAACAGCGGAGTTGCTTACGGAATACCCGGTAATGGTACCGCGGAACTCGTAATCTGCCGTCTGATCATTGGTTTGGGTGAGGCGCGTTTGCGCGAGGATCTTCTGACGGAGCTTCTCCGTTACGTTCTGGCTCAGCTGCGGGTTATTCTGCGGGGCACGGTTTTCGAAAAAGCGCACAAATACGGTTTTAGCCTCTGGGTCAATGGTAGCGCCGTTAGCGGAATATTTGATCGTGCAGCCGCCGATGCCTGTCCATAACAGGGCAACGCCTGCCAGCATGGCAATGTATCTGAACATAGGTCGTTTATTCATGAATGTTGTATTCCTTCAGTTTCCGGTATAAGGTACGTTCTGAAATGCCAAGATCAAGAGCGGCATCTTTCCTTTTCCCTTTATGCTTGCGCAAAGCTTTCTCGATCAGCTCTTTCTCTTTATCTGCGATAGACAAAGTTTCTTCCACCTCTTCGTGATGGTCGATGGCATTGTCTTTCAGGATAATGGGCTGCTGCGGGGCAGGAGCGGAAATGATGTTGGGTGATACCACCGGCGCTTCGTTCGGGGAGTGGAAACCGGAAATAGCACCTGCATCCTGGAAGGAGGCCGACTGGGCGATATTGGGATTCTGCAGGATGTCGAAGAACATCTTCTTCAGCTCGGTCACATCTTTCTTCATGTCGAAGAAAAGCTTGTACAGGATATCCCTTTCATTCGAGAAATCCCCGTTGCCCTGGTTATGCCCGCCGGGTGCCAGCATGGGCAAACGGTTCACCGCAGGCTGCTCAGGCAGAAAGTGCCGCAGATCCGGACCGGTCACCAGTTTCTCCGGCGCCAGTACAGAGATCTGTTCTGCGATATTCTTCAGTTCCCGTACATTACCCGGCCAGGGATAATTGACGAGCAGCTCGCGCGCTTCATCATTCAGCTGAACAGAAGTGGTTTTGTATTTCTCCGCAAAGTCCACGGCGAACTTACGGAAGAGCATATGAATGTCTTCCTTACGGTCGCGCAGCGAAGGCACGCGGATGGGAACGGTGTTAAGACGGTAGTAAAGATCTTCCCGGAACTTGCCCTGCTGGGTGCGTTCGAGGAGATCGCGGTTGGTGGCGGCGATCACGCGCACATCGGTTTTCTGTACTTTGGACGAACCCACACGGATGTATTCGCCGGTTTCCAGTACACGCAGCAGGCGTGCCTGGGTACCGAGGGGCATTTCCCCGATCTCATCGAGGAAGATGGTGCCGCCGTTCACGGTTTCGAAATAACCCTTGCGACTGTCTACCGCCCCCGTGAAGGAGCCTTTTTCGTGCCCGAAAAGCTCGGAGTCGATGGTGCCTTCAGGGATAGCGCCGCAGTTCACGGCTATAAAAGGATTGTGTTTGCGGGCGCTTAACGCATGAATGATCTGAGAAAATACTTCCTTGCCCACACCGCTTTCACCGGAAATCAGCACCGTAAGGTCAGTATTGGCCACCTGTGCTGCCACCTGCAGGGCGTAGTTAAGCGCCTGCGAGTTGCCGATGATGCCGAAGCGGTTTTTTATGCTTTGAATATTGTCCATTCAGTTATTTTTTATCAGCAGCGCCCTATCACAGTAGCGATAAGGGTGCCTGCTGTACAGTCATCAATTCTTACCATCACGTATTCGCCTTTCTGCAGATCGGTTTTGTCGAAAACGGCGACTTTATTCTGATCGGTACGACCAAAAAGCTGGTCGTCTGATTTCTTGGAAACGCCTTCCACAAGTACTTTCACGGTTTTGCCCACTTCTTTCTGCATGCTTTCGTGGGAGTGCCCGCGGTGCAGTGCCACGATCTCTGCCAGCCTGCGCTTCTTCACCTCTTCCGGCACATCATCTGTATACCTCCTGGCGGCCAGGGTACCCGGGCGCTCAGAGTAGGCGAACATATAAGCGAGGTCGTACCGGGCGTAATCCATAACAGACATAGTGTCCTGATGGTCTTCTTCCGTTTCGGTACAGAACCCGGTGATCACGTCGGTAGATATGGCGCAGTCGGGGAGTATCTCGCGGATGCGGTCTACCTTCTTCATATACCATTCCCGGGTGTAAGTGCGGTTCATCAGTTGCAGGATGCGCGTGGAGCCGCTTTGCACCGGGAGGTGGATGTAGTTGCAGATGTTTTCATGGCGGGCCATGGCATGCAGCACTTCATCAGTAATATCTTTCGGGTGGGAAGTGCTGAAGCGTACGCGCAGGAGGGGGCTGATATTGGCCACCCGTTCCAGCAGGTGGGCGAAGGTGATGGTTTCATCACCGGCTTCGTCTATGTAATAATAGGAGTCCACATTCTGACCCAGCAGCGTTACTTCGCGGTAACCACGCTCAAAGAGGTCGGTAGCCTCGGCGAGGATGGAATGCGGATCGCGGCTGCGCTCGCGGCCACGGGTAAAAGGCACAACGCAGAAGGTGCACATATTGTTGCAGCCGCGCATGATGGAAACAAAGGCGGTAACGCCGTTACTGTCCAGGCGGACCGGACTGATATCCCCATATGTTTCTTCCCGGCTGAGCAGTACGTTGATGGCTTTCTGGCCGGTGCCTGCTTCCTCGATGAGGGAGGGGAGGGTGCGGTAAGCATCCGGGCCAACCACGAGGTCTACCAGTTTTTCTTCTTCTAAAAACTTGGATTTGAGGCGTTCAGCCATGCAGCCCAGTACACCTACGAGGAAACCGGGCTTCTGCTGCTTGGTTTTCTTGAAGGTGGTGAGGCGCTGGCGAACGGTTTGCTCTGCCTTTTCACGGATAGAGCAGGTGTTGAGCAGTACCAGGTCGGCCTCTTCCACATTGCGGGTGGCGCCGTAGCCCTGGGTATTGAGGATGGAAGCCACGATCTCGGAATCGTTGAAATTCATCTGGCAACCATAACTTTCGATATAGAATTTTTTTGAATAGGTACGGGTATCTGCTGCCGCAGGAGCGATAGCTTCGCCCTGGCGGCTCTCATCATGTACTTTCTGAACTGTTTCCAGCATGCCTGTCAAAATTTAAGAACTGCAAACTTACATAAAAAAATGACAGAATGACAGGAAGAATCACGGTTAATAGGGGAGAAATGCCGCCATTTAACAGTGTTTTCACTTAATTAACATACCTGGGCGTTATAAAAGACCCCGCCTTCCTTCAGTGGTCCTTCAGTCAAACACCCTCAAACGGCATAGGAGGTCGTTTGTGGCACAAAGACTTATTTGGTATTATGCAAACGGTTGCATAATTTAGGATAGTGTTGATCCTGTAAAGAAGCGCGCACCGGTCCGGAATGAAACACCCTAACGCTGTGACTATATGCTGAATTGAAAAAGACCCTGCCCGGAAAGAACTGATCCCGTTATGAACCGTTAGCCGCAATGCCCGCAGGAGCCTTGGTTTTCCACTATCCTCTATTGTTAACAATCATAAAACCCGATCCCTTATGACGAAAACTGTTCCTAACAGATTACGGCGGTATTCTATCGCCCTGCTCGCTTTATTTCTTTCCTTCTTAATGCAATCGTATGCACAAACATTGCCCGCTAACTTCTCAAGGGTAAGCGTTACGGCAGGACTCACCGGTCCCACCTCCTTCGCCCACCTGCCCGACGGCAGGATACTCATTTGTCAGCAAAACGGCCAGCTGAGGGTATTCAAGAACAATGCCCTCCTGACCACCCCGGCCGTTTCCCTGTCTGTCAACACCAGCGGCGAAAGAGGCCTGATCGGTATTGCGGTAGACCCCGCTTTCAGTACCAACAGCTACATCTACCTGTACTACACGGCCTCTTCCGGTCCGCATAACCGGGTAAGCCGCTTCACCATGAACGGCGACCTGGCGCAGTCTGAACTGGCATTGCTGGACATGCCTACCCTCAGCGCCATTTATCACAATGGTGGCGGACTGGCCTTTGATAACACGGGTAAGCTGCTCATTGCCACCGGCGATAACAAGGTAGGTGCCAACTCTTCAAACCTCGACAGTTACCTCGGTAAAGTGCTGCGTATCAATACCGATGGCACCGTACCATCCGGCAACCCCTTCACCGGCGGCGCCCAGCGCAGCAGGGTATGGGCTTATGGCCTGCGCAACCCCTTCACCATTGCCACCGATCCCGTAAGTGGTAAGATCTACGTGAACGATGTGGGCGAGGCCACCTGGGAAGAAGTGAACGATGCCACCGTAAGCGGCCGCAACTTCGGATGGCCTACCAAAGAAGGGATGTGTACATCGGGTTGTACCGGGTTTACCAATCCCATTTATGTATATGCCACCAACCGGGATGCCAGTCCGCCTAACGGCCAGGGTTGCGCCATCAACGGCGGTACCTTCCTGAACAGTACGGGCAGCAACTGGCCCGCTACTTATCACGGCAAATACTTCTTCCTCGATTACTGTGGCTCCTGGATCGATTATATCAATCCCGCTTCACCCGCCACCCGGAATAGTTTCGGTACCGGGCTGAGCGATGAACTAACCACTATGAAGCAGGGCACGGATGGTAACCTGTACTTCCTCCGCAGGGCCAACAACACGCTTTATAAGATCATTTACACCGGCAGCGCCGCACCCGTAATTACCACGCAGCCGCAAAGCATCACGGTTCCGCAGGGTGGCAATGCTACCTTTACGGTGACGGCTACCGGTACACCCGCACCCACTTACCAGTGGAGGAAAGGTACTGCCAATATTTCGGGAGCCACAGCTGCTGCTTACACCATCAGCAATGTGCAGGCCGCCAATGCCGGTAGTTATAACGTAGTAGTCACCAACTCCGCAGGAACCGTTACCAGTGCGAATGCAACACTCACCGTGTCTGCCCCCAATACCTTGCCTGCAGCCACCATTCTAACTCCGGCCAACAATTCGGTGTTCCGCGGTGGCGATGTGATCCAGTATAGTGGATCAGCTACCGATGCGGAAGATGGTACACTGCCCGCTTCGGCGTTTGTATGGTGGGTAGATTTTCATCATGCCAACCACCACCATCCCGGCCCTGCACTTACTTCCGGCACCACTTCGGGCAGCTTCCCCATTTCTACACAGGGCCATACCGAAACCGATATCTGGTACCGGCTGTACCTCGAAGTGACGGATGCCCAGGGTGGGAAAGACACGTCGTATATCGAGATCTTCCCGGTAACAACAGATATCACTTTGCAATCCGTTCCGGCTGGTCTCACCATTACGTTGAACGATATCCCGTATGTAACGCCACATGTCCAGAACTCGCTTTCCGGTATGGTAAGGCCTATGGCGGCACCCAGCCCGCAAACGCTCAACGGCACCACGTATGTTTTCGATTATTGGGAACATGGCGGTACACGCGAGCAGAACATCACGGTGAGCGATAATCCCGCCACTTATAAAGCAGTGTTCAAAACCGCGCCCGCACCCATCAACCTTGCACCGGTGCACGATGCCTATGTACGCGATGGTACCAACGCGGCCATCACGCACGGCACTACAGACTCTACCTTGCTCATCACCAAATTATCCCCAGCCGGACAGCTCAACAACGCCCGCGAAAGCTACCTGCAGTTCGATCTGAGCAGTATCACTGATCCGCTGGCATCGGTAGTGTTAAAAGTATACGGCAAACTGGACCTCACCACGGTTCCCTCGGTAGGTGTAGGCGTATACTCCGCAGCCAATACTACCTGGACGGAAAACGCACTCACCTGGAACAACAAGCCCGCCACCAGCGCAAACCCCCTTGCTACCGTAACCGTCAGCAACACTGCATTCGCTTATTACCATTTCGATGTAACGGCGTATGTGCAGGCAGAGAAAGCTGCAGGCCGGAATAAAGTGTCGTTCGCATTGAAGAGCCAGGTTGCGCACGATCCGCGCATCTTCTGGAATGCCAGCGAATTTGGATCAAACGGTCCACAGCTGACTGTCATCACACAGGGTGGTGGTACCGAACCTCCCTGCGATCCCGCAACCGCAAGTGGAAACGATGGTAACGTACCGGCCAATGTATTGGATGATAACCTGTCCACACGTTGGTCTATGCAGGGCGATGGTGAATGGATCGCTTTCTGCCTTGGTGATACGCTCAACGTAACCGCTGTGCAGATCGCTTTCTTCAGCGGAGATGTACGCTCTTCCAACTTCGATATTCAGGCAGGGAACGATGGCAGCAACTGGACCACCGTATCGGCCAACCGGAGCAGCAGCGGCACTTCTCTTCAGCTGGAAACGTTCAATATACCCCCCACGCAGGCCAAATACATCCGTATCCTCGGGCATGGCAACAGCGTGAACTTATGGAATAGTTACACCGAAGTTAAATTCGTAACCGGCGGTGGTGGCGGCACAGTGGAAACACCGCTGACGGCCATCCACGACGCATATGTCCGCAATGGCACCAATGCCACTGTTACCCATGGTACTACTGATCCCAATGCACTTATCGTGAAGCTGAACAGTAGCCCTACAGCTGGTAACGACCGCGCCACTTATCTCACCTTCAACACTGCAGGCATTACCGGCACGGTGAGCAATGTGAAGATCCGGCTGTTTGGCGGACTAACCGACAACCGCAGCGCCAACATCCCCGTTAGCGCCAGCAGTGTAGCCACTACTACCTGGACGGAAAGTACGCTCACCTGGAACAACAAACCCGCCGCAGGTGCCACCGCACTGGTCTCCACGACCATTACGGATTCTGTTCCCCGCTTCTACACCTGGGATGTTACCAGTTATGTAAATGCAGAAAGAGCGGCCGGAAGGAATACCGTATCATTCGCGATACAAGCTACGGCGGTATCCACGCCTATCCTGAGCTTCCGGTCAGACGAAGCCGGTGGCAATGTGCCGCAGCTGATATTCACGCATACGCAATCCCTTGCACCGGCAGCAATTGCAGCAGCTAAGATTCCTGAGCAGGAGCAGTCAGAGGGCGCTGTGTTGCATAGTTTCCCCAGTCCGTTCCGCGATGTGCTGGTGGTAACTTACTCGCTGAAAAAGGCAGGGCGTGTGCAGCTGGCGCTGTTCGATATGCAGGGCAGGGAAGTGGCGCGATTGGCGGATGGGGTACAGCCTGCAGGCCAACACCGGACGAGCTTTGCAACCGGCAAGCATCCCGCCGGCATCTACATCCTGAAACTGACGCATGGTAATAAGGCCATCACGCAAAAACTGATGAAAGAATAAACCCATAGCGGCAGCGCACCATTGTGCTGCCGCTATTAAATTTTTGGAATAGGATATTTGTTTTCTATTTCCAAACAATTGTATATTTGTTTCCCTTCCGGAGAAATCTGTGGAGGGAAATGCGGGAATAGCTCATTTGGTAGAGCGGCAGCTTCCCAAGCTGTAGGTGGCCGGTTCGAGCCCGGTTTCCCGCTCAGAAGAAAAGCAAACGTTGAACGGCGTTTGCTTTTTTTGTTGCCTCCCTTATGATTTGACAGGTTATTGCAACTTTCGAAAACTTCTACCCTCTGATACTGTTAGCTTCGAGAATATTCAGTCTTATTGCGCTGGCCTTTCGTGGTTCCGCAAACCATCATACGACGGCGTTAGATATCCTCCAATCCCCGTACTGTTGATGGTTTGGGGGATTTTTCGTATATTCAGCGTCAACAAAAAACACACATTTGTTATGGCTATCTTAGATTCTATCATTCCATTTAAAGGCCGGCTGGGCAACGTCATTTCGTACGTACGCAATGGTAAGCACTGCCTGCGTACGGTGCCCGAATCCGTACGGCAAACGGCTAACACCCGCCGCGCTGCCAAATGGTTCGGTGCGGCCAGCCGGAAAGGCGCCCTTATCCGGAACGCTTTCGCTCCTGAAATCGACATCCAGCCCGATCGCGTACTCGTAAACCGCCTCAACAGCTACATCCTGAGCGCGGGAAGGAATAATCACGCAGGCCTCTCCAAATTCCGCTTTAATGGCTACACCGGCCTCTCTAAGCACTTCAGTGGCCGGCTTGTATTCAGCAAAGACGGCAAGCTGCATATCCCCGAACAGCGGCTCCAGGCCTATGGCGGTGCCATCCGGATGGAAGTAAAGCTCATCGCCACCCGGATCGACTTTAGCACCCGCACAATAACAGGTACGGATGTGGCCCTGTTGAACATCGACCTGAACCAACCTGTCCAACCCTTCGAAGGAGCCGAAATGTCGGTAGACGTACCGGGTAAAGGCACATTGGTGGTGGTGGTGCAGGTCAGGCTGTTTACGAAGGATTTCGAAATCCGTAACCGGAAGTACCAGGTAGCCGATATCGTGGCCGTGGTAGAAGAGGAGGTTCCGCAGGTAACGGTACGCACGAAAGCCCAACCCCATAAGAAACTAACCCGCATCCCAGCGGTACCTGTCCGTAAAACCGCTCCCGCTCAAAACGGGCAGGCAGCCATCCAGCGGGAATAGCTTATCGCCATAACAGGGTGTTTTTGTTGTAAATAATTCATTTTCAAACCATATGGAGTCCCAAACTACCCGGCAGGCCTCTCCTCCGCCAGCCAATGCTATGGGCCGCAGGCGCCCGATCTTCTCTTTCACTGCCTGCTATCACCTTCACCCCGCCTCCGCATCTCATCCGCATCACTTCCGCATCAAGTCCACCTTCTCTCCGCACTTGCCTGCCATTTCACGCGTTGTTCTCGCGTACTTCCCGGCATGTTCCCGTACTGTAGCCTTACTCTTCCTGTACTGTAGCCATACTGTTATCGTACTGTAGTTTCTTTCTTGCAATTATCTGGCAGCAGAGATGAAACGCTGATGCCTTTTTTTCAACCTACTCCACCTTTCAACCTCATCCGATAATATCATGCATTTACGTTAAATTAGGATAACCAAGATCCTGTTGCAATCATCCCGTTTAATGAAATACCATGCCTCAGTCAATTGATAACTTTCATATCACAGAAACCCCGGTAACCGTGGAACTATGGTTCCACAAACAATTCCGCCACTGGTTTGATCTGTGTTGTTCCCTGATATTCACGGCTTGCGCCATATGGCTAACATGGCTGATTTTCCGGGATGGTGTATCCGCCTTATCGTGGGGACCATTGGTGCTGGGGATCTTCCTCATCTTCGCAACGTTTCTGCTGGCTGCGGATACGGTATCCCGGCTGATCGTACCATCGGGCAAAATGTTATGGATAGACAAACTGGCCCGGACCATTACCATTCGTCCATCTATATTCCAGACACGCACATACCCGCTGAAAGAAGTGAACCGGCTTACTTCAGGGAACCGTCATGTGAGGGTGTCTTTTCTTCACTATATGCGCAAACCTGTTCCCCGCACCCTCCGGCTAAAGCTGAAGAATGGAGCTACCGTGAATCTGGCGCATCTTTCCACCACCAATATCATCAACATGGGTAACAGGCATCCCAGAACGGATGCGATCAGGCGTGCAAAGAAAATCGCGGAAGAATTGAACAGGCATATTCAACAGTTAAATGAAGGGCCGGTAAATGTGAAGTGAGTTTTACAATGATTTGATGTAAATTTATTTCATCACCGGCAACCGGCTTATGACAAAGCGCTTCGACAACTTTCGCATTACCGATACCCCCACCTCCGTGGGGCTTATTTTTTATAAGTCGCTCAAAGACTGGCTGGATACCCTCCGTTCCCTTGTATTGGCAGGTGCTGTTACCTGGCTGGCCTGGTTCTGCATACGCTCAGGACTGGAAGACATGAAATGGCTGTACCTGTTGCTGGGAGCCGTATTTGCCTTCGGAACGATCCTGTTGGGCAGAGGCGCATTGGCAAGACTGTTCAAACCCATGGGCCAGATCCTCACGATTGATAAGCTCACAGGCATCCTTTCCATCCGCAAAACCATCTTCCGCACCCTAACGTACGATACAAACGAAATCGTTGGTTTGCTCGTAACGGGCGCACCTACCAAACGCATCGGAAAAGACGGTGGCGGCGCAGCTGCACACTGTACCATCCAACTACGCATGAAAGGTGGGGAAGTAATCCACCTGCTGGATGTGAACACCAATATGGTGGTAGACCTCGATAACCGTGCGGTGGAATCAGAAGTATACATCCGCGCTAAGAAAGTAACGATGGAACTGAACAGGATACTGAAAGTGAAGTATACGTGGGAGGGGTTTAAATGTTAAAAGTCATCTTTTCATTAATACTTATGATAACAGGGATGTGTAATTCCTACCCGAAACGGGCGCAGCAATTGAACCCAATAAACAGCTGCGTGGGTACTTATGATTCCCTCTATCGCGGACCTGTATTACTGTTTGTAGAAGTAATGCCCGAATACCCCGGGGGAGAAGCCCGGCAGAACGAATTCTTCACTAGACACTTCCGATACCCGGCCCGGCAGGTTACCCTCCAAACCCAGGTAACAATCAGTTACTTTGTAACCCCGGAAGGTAAAATCATTCACCCGCATATAGCAGGTAAATCACCGAAAGTATATACACTCGTAGATCAGGAAGCTATCCGCGTGTTTAAACAAATGCCCCGCTTTAAACCGGGTAAATGTAATGGACGTAATATTGCAGTGAAGATGACATACCGGGTGAGTTGCATGAAGTTGCAGGATTAATCTGTGTGGGTTACCTATTATTCTGATATCAACTGCTGATATAGCTGATAATTTTCATCATCAAAACATACAAACAATACTTTCTCAATCTCCCCTTATACCTGCAGGAATTCCTTAACACTTTCCACAGCTATCCGGGCAGCTTTATCTTTAGGGAACTTACATACTTGCATCACGTAAACCCGGCCAGCCCCTCCGGTGGTCAGGTTAAAGTATTGACTAAAATCAAGTATGATCAGGCCGGAAGGATGACGGAAGGACGGCAGCAGCTAAATGGTGGTACTGAGAAAACGCTGATGACTTGTACTTACGATGAGCTGGGTAGGTTAAAATCTAAAGTATTAGGTGCCGGTATTGAAACATTGGCATATGATTACCATTTACGAGGCTGGCCTACAGGCGTCAACAAGGCCTTTGTGAATGGCACTTCATCAACAAATTACTTCGGCCAGGAACTGTCTTATGATTATGGCTTTACATCGAATTCAGCAACCGGTAATATTGCCGGTGTTAAATGGAAATCGAAAGGGGATAATATTGCCCGGGCATATGGCTATTCTTACGATGCAGTAAACCGCTTGAAGAATGCGGACTTTAACCAGCAAAACACCGGAAGTACAGCCTGGACCAAAAATCTTGTCGATTTCACAGCAAGTAATTTCCAGTACGATGAAGGCGGCAACCTGCTGTCGATGCGGCACCAGGGCCTCAAAGCTGGGGCAATTGCCTCCATTGATAATCTGACTTATACTTATAAGGCAAATAGTAATAAACTGGACGCTGTTACTGACCAGGTTACTGGCCCGGTTTCCGGGCTGGGCGATTTTACTAACGGTGCAAATACCGGGACAGATTATGCCTATGATTAAAACGGGAATCTCACGCAGGACCTGAACCGCAATATCCAGGCAGGGCAAATACAGTTTAATTACCTGAATCTGGTTTCACAGGTGGTGGTCCAGAACAAGGGTACAATCCAGTATGCTTTCGATGCAGCAGGCGTAAAGCACCGTAAAACCATATCCCAGGTGGAGAATGGTGTTCCTCAAACCGTGAAATTCGATTATATCGGAAATATCGTTTACAGGAATGATTCTCTTTTGTTTTTCATGCAGCCGGAAGGCCGCGTAAGAGCATTGTATGAAGGTGGAACAATAGCATATGTTTATGATTACTTCCTCAGTGATCACCTGGGTAATACCCGTATGGTACTGACTGAGGAAACCCTGTCTCAAACTTATCTCGCTTCCATGGAAACGGAGCGGGCTGTTGTAGAAAATAAATTATTTAGTAATGTAGATGCCAGCAGAAGTGCAGTTCCGGTTGGCTACCCGGTAGAAACCGGTAGTGAGAACAAAGCGTTAGCCAGATTGAATGGAAACGATCCAAACCGGAGAATTGGACCCAGCCTTGTTCTTAAAGTGATGGCTGGAGATACTGTTCGCCTGGGAGCGCTGGCATTTTATAAATCGCAGGCAGGTAATTCACCGGTTCCTGCAAATGCTCCGGTAGCTGATATGGCTACTGCATTGGTGAATGCTTTTGGTAATCCCGGAGCGATGATAGCGGAAAGTCATAGTTCTCCAACTTCATCTGCTGCTCAGCAGTCGGGAAGGGGATTGCCGGGGAATTCCATGAATCGTTTGAGAAACACCGAGCCGGAAAATGCTGCAAATGAAGCCCGTCCACGTGCATACCTTAATTTTGTAGTGTTCGATGAACAATTTAACTTAGTTGAGTCCAATAGCGGAGTTAAGCAGGTAACGGCCAGGCCGGATGAAGTACAGACGCTGGCGCAGGATGAAATGGTGATTGATAAAAGCGGGTTCCTGTATGTGTACACCAGTAATGAATCTTCGCAGGATGTGTTCTTTGATAATGTAACGGTAGCCTTAGCAACCGGACCGGTTCTGGAAGAAACTCATTATTATCCCTTTGGCCTCACGATGGCAGGGATCAGCATCGAAGCGGCTGGTAAATTGGCGAACAGGGTTCAGTTCAATGGAAAGGAATTACAGCATCAGGAATTCGGTGCGGAAGGACTGGAGTGGTATGATTATGGGGCCAGGATGTACGATCCCCAAATAGGCAGGTGGCATGCTGTTGATCCTTTGGCTGAAAAATACTCACCTTATTCTCCTTATAACTTTGCAGTTAATAACCCGGTTTATTATTATGATGAAGATGGGCGCTTTTTAGGAACTTTTATTGGTGGTTTAGTTGGGGGGATAGTCGGTGGAGTAAGAGCAGCAATCAAAGGAGAGAATGTAGGGAGAGGTTTTGGAAGAGGTATGGTTGCAGGTATGGTCGCCGGTGCAATTGTAGATATTACCGTTGCGACAGGAGGAACTGGGACTGTTGCGCTACTTGCCGGTGGTGCATTGTCTGGAATGGGGGGGAATGCAGTAGATCAGTTTTTCAACATCAAGGATGGTAAACAAAAATCATTCAACTGGGGCGAATCTGCAGTCTCCGGAGTCATAGGTGCTGGATTGAGTTATGGCGGGTCATTAATTATCGGTAAGTTAGCACCTGTATTTTCAAAAGTATTTGGTAGGAATACCAGAGGGCAGAATCAGATGTTATCATGGCGTTCGCCGCAGATGGGTAATCCTAATCTGGATGAAGTAGTTCCGGTAACAGGGAGTACTCCGGTTGCAGCTCCAGTACCTGCAGCGCCTCCGGCACCTGCATTTCAAGGGACATACAAGACATTTTCAAAAAGTAACTATAGGCATAATTTACAAGTTTCTACCGGACAGACAGGGGTAGGGATGGATGCACATCATATTTTTCCCCAAGCAGCGAGGTTTCAACAGCATTGGAATAGAGTTGGGTTAAATATAAACCATCCAAGTAACATGGCGTGGTGGGCGTCTGGTCCTCATCGGCAAGCGGCAGCGGCTTATAATAAGGAATGGGATAGATACTTTTTTAGGAAGCCACAAGCGAGTTTGCAAGAAATTCAGAACTATGGGCACTTTTTAAGAACTAAATATGCATTTTAATTATGGAAACATTTTATCAGCAGAACCTTAATTTAGATAGAGCTGAAATTAGACTTGAGAGTTTATTACAGTATGATCATGTGAAATTGAGAAGAGGTGAGTATACTCCTGCATCCCCTTTCACTATGAAAGTCTCTGAAGGGAAACGATTTTATGATTTAGTTGGATTTCAGGATACTTCCAACTGGGCTATTTCTGAAAAGCTCTATTCATTACTGATTCAGTATAAAATCACAGGTTGGAAAGCATTTGAATTGGAAATAAAGGATGTTGAACTTAAATACTATGGATTTCAAATTACAGGAAGATGCGGTGAGTTAATCGATCCGGACGAACCTGGATTTTATACAGGACTCAAGTTTGATATAAGTTCATGGGACGGATCGGACTTTTTTTGCCCTGGGGAATCGGTTGTAACACTTTGCACACAAAAAGTGAAGGAGATTTTAGTTGGCAATAAAATATCCAATTGCGAAATTACAGATATTAATTTGGCCGAATCCTTTTCATCTGGAAAGGAATGATTGGAATCTATTATACAGTAAAAACAAAGCGCCCCAGAAGAGGCGCTCGCATGTGTTCGCTCTGTAAGCATGGTTTCCCAACGGAAACCGGCAGCCGTGTTAGCTGTAATCCCATTGGTGGCTGCCGGTATGCAGTAAGCCGCTGCACAACGCTAAACTACTACCTGCTCTTCCTGCTTTTAGCCGTACTTTTTCGCGAATGAAATTGCCGGTAGTAATACTCAAATGATAAAGGCCGCCCGGAATGGACGGCCTTTTCTTGTGGTTCTTTACTCGAACGGATGTACGTACGGGTTTGCTTCGAAGGGATATGATCGGGTATGAAAAAGATGTTAATTAAAGCGGGATGTGCCAGGAGATGCTAATGCTTTTTGAGGTTTTGTCACACTCACTGATCATGCGGTAAGCAGTGAAAGTGGTAGATCCTTCAAGCACGGTTCCGGGTGCAGTACCCCAGGTGTCATAATTAATCTTGCCACTGGAAGGCTTCATGGTATGTGCGTCACAATCGTGGTAACCGGAACCCCAATCCTGTTCAAAGATATTCACGGAAACAATAGCCCCACCGGGGAAACCTATACCGAAAGGATAGCTCCCTGCCTTGGCGGTGGGGTTACCTTCTCCTAATACCACTGCTGCGGAAACGAGTACTTCGCCAACACCATCAATAACGGATGAGCCGCCTATTCCGAACGTTTTGCTGCCGGCTGTTCCGCCAACTATTTCTCCTTTCACATAGTATTCCTGTCCGTTAATACCCACTTTGATCCATGCGCGCAGCAGGGAAATCTGCTCCCTGAGATACATTTTACCGCCATTGCGTACACCGCCGGGTACTTTGGGGTCAATGATGGGAGGGATTTCTGTCAGGGTTACCTGTACAATAGCGTAATCATCTGTCAGCGTAGCCGGGGCGGTATACTTCGCGGTGGATTTGACATTGTTGGTAACCACGATGGTGCCAGGGCCTTCAATGATCTGCCAGTTTTCTATAACAGGGTTCTTTTTGGATACGATATAGTAATTGTAACCATTGTTCTCGAAATTGGGAACCAGTGGAGCCAGCAACAGTTCGTCAGGGTCTGTGACTCTCTTGGCTGAGGCAAGATAGCCCACTCGTATTTGGGTAGATTCCCCGGCATCCAGCGCATCATCATCTGCAAAGAGCATAAACTTCTCGAAGAACTCAAACAGGCTGAAGCTGGATTTCTCCACCGTCAGGGTGCCTTCATCTTTATCAAGGGCAGTAGGTAAAGCGATCCACTGACCGGTAGTTTCATCGCGGGAGGCTACCTGGAGGGCATCGGCATTGTCGTCGAATACGTCCATGTCGTAGTTCATGGTGATCTTTACCGGCTTGTTAAACTTCACACTGTGAGGCAACAGTTCATAGCTGGTCTTTTCTGCACGCTTCTGCAGGGTGTTTTCCACCGGACGGATACTGAAAGTGGTAGCAGCGGCTACAGCACCTGCGGGTACCTCGATGGCAATATTCCCGTCAAGACTGGCCAATGTAGCGCCTGCGGGGCCTATAACGACTGTTGCAGCATTGCCGGTGGGTGCGGCCTTGGGTGTTACCAGCAGTTTCATATCTGCGGGGATCTCGGTGAACGGACCGGGCTTTTCACCCGGACCATTATCTTCTTTCGGGTTCTTTTTGCAGGAACCTGTTATCAGTAATAAAGTAAAGAGAATAGCTGCGGGCATTCTGTTACGCAGAATTGCGAATGTGGGACTAAGCATGTTGTGAAGCATTATTGTAGCACAAAATTATCACCACGGCAAAGGGGGAATTCCAGTATTATCGCTCAATTTTTTTCTGAGTAATTGTACCTACCTGCTTAAAACAGGTGTATCCACCTGAAAGGAGGTATTGGGTGGCTGAAATGACATCTGCCAGCCTGTAGCATTCGGCCAGAATGAAAAAGGGCTGACCACTATATAATGGTCAGCCCTTTTCAAAAGCATGGTTTCTATAACTACTTTTTAACTGCTAAAGCTTTTTTTACAGTCAGCAGTAAATATTCATACTGCGTTTTCATATTTCCACTTTGTTGGGGTACTATTTTTTCTAAGGCAGTTCTCGTTTCTACCAGCCAGCTGTAGTAGATGTGTGAGATGTCTTCTGTCTGGAAAGCTATCTTCGGCATAAATTCAAACCCGGATACGGGGCCGTTCATCTGGTGGTTGTTTTCTGCGCCATGCTTCCTGTCGTCGGCATGCATACAGCCAATCGGTACCAATCCTTTTTGCGCCGCCAGATAGTGTATTTTAGCTACTTCCATCAGTTCATCATCTCTGAATGCCTGCTCATTTCCACCCGGTGTTTTCCGGACGCCGGCTCCATTAATCAGCTGTTGTACGAAAGCACGTTGCATGTTTAGGCGGGAAGCAGGAGAGGCTTTCCCATTGAGGGTATTCCCCCACACATAATTAAACATATCAGTAAGACATTCCTGCTGGGTGTAACTTTCATCTCCACCTTTAGCTTCGCTGAATCCGATATTATTTACCCAGCGCATTAAGTAAGGGAACAATATGGATTGAAAGAAATCAGCAGTTTTGCCATTCAATGCATCTATATCTTTCTCCAAAGCGTCATTATTCAACCAGGAAGCAGTTTCCAGCGTCTGCATCAGCCAGATCAGGGATTCCCGCTGTTTAGCCTTTGGCACTACTTTATAAGCCGGGAATGGATCGCCCTCGTATCGTTCATATTGATATATACCTCCGAGGTTATGCAATACATGGGTCCAATACCAGTAGAACTGGATATTGATGATACTGAAGTTCATCCGGGTGCGGAATTCATACTCCGGATCATCTTTTTTCACCCAGTCATTCATATGCTGCATCACATAGCGCAGGTTATTCATGGCATATTGGGTCGCTTTTACCTGATCGTCTCCAAGGTCTTCCGACTGGGCGCTGGGATCAAGATTGCCGCTGAGCTGTTGTTTGCCGTAACGGAACATAGGGTCTTTGATCTTTTCAGTTACCAGCGCCTCTAATACCCCGGTTTCATCCGCTGGTTTGGCGGCACCCGGAATACTGCGGTACAACCAGTCTATAGCATACAGGTCGTATACACCTAACGGTGGCGGAGTCATGCTTACACCTTTCTCCATGTCTCCCGGCTGGGCTACGAAATTGAAGCGCGCATAGTCCATGATAGAGGGAGTAGTGCCATATTGCTGCGTGAAAGAGGGCGACCGTAAAGAGTCTACCGGAAAGGCAGATGATGCCCCCATATTGTGCATAAGCCCGAGGCAATGCCCTACTTCATGTGAAAGCACATAGGAGAGCGCCGGACCTACAAGTTCCATCGGCATATTCACCTGCCTGGCGCGTTTGTCTGCAGCGGAGGTTTGTACAAACAGCCAGTCTTTCAGCACATTCATGATGCCATGGTATACATACACGGAAGCACTGAGGATCTCACCGGTACGGGGATCAACCCAGGAGGGGCCCATGGCATTCTCGGTAGCAGTGGGGGCGTATTTGATACAATTGAAGCGGATGTTGTCCGGGTCAAATGTTGAATCATTCAACGGGTACATTTTTGCAACGATGGCGTTCCTGTAGCCAATCTTTTCAAATGCTGTATTCCATTGTTCCACACCTTTGAAGATAAACGGCAACCACGATTCCGGAAATTTGTCATCTATGTAAAAAACGATAGGTTTTACAGGAGATACAAGTTCACCTTTTGCATAGGCGGCCTTGTCAGAAGGTTCGAGCCTCCACCTGTTGGCATAATAAACGGGAGATATGCCTTTGCCTGCATCTACGTAGTTGTATTTTGTGTAGAACACGCCTATGCGTGGATCATTCAACCTTGGCATCATGGGCTGTTCCGGCAGGAGGCATATGGTGCGCTTCATGAGCACGGTAGTGGCCCTGTCTTCCGCAGTTGTGAATCCAAAGAAGGTTTTGGTAACGCCATAGCTGAGATAGCTGCTGATGGTAACGTTATCCGGATAGGCTTTGATACCTGCAAAAATGGAGCGGTCTGATTTGAATGAGGATTTTCTGCCACTAAGGCCGCCAACCGGCATAAAAGGGTCCATATCCGCCCTGCCGCTTACAAAAAAGGCGGTAGGTTCAAATACGAGAGAGGAGCTGTCAGGCGATACTGCCAGTACCTTATAGGCAGCAAGGGCTGGAGCTATCAGGTTTTTCTGCATGTTCCCTGCATTTCCGGCAGGGCGTTGATCGAATTCAAGAAGTTTGATGTAAACTGTGGAATCCTGTTCCTCGAAATACACGCATAACGGGTCGTGTGCCTGTTCTCCCGCTGCCCCGTCATCAGAATGACTTACGGATGCTGTTACAGAACCTATGAGCATCGGCTTTTTGAAGAGTCTTACGGGGAACTCAAAATATACTTTCCCGTTGAGCTGGTGAAGGGTGATAAGTCCTTTTGCCGTACTTACCGGTTTATCCTTGAACAACTTTTGATAAGGCGTGAGTTTTTTGGTGGTATCCACTGCCACAACTTCTTTACCCTTGTTTTTCTTCTTCTGGGCGGCAACCGGTGTATGGTTCAGCAGCATGGCGCCGGCAACCGCACAGGCCATACTGTATACTATAACTTTATTCATCTTAGCCATACTCCGTTATTTAAATGTTTTTTCAATTTGATCGAGGAGCAGTCTGTAATGCATGCGTGTAGTGACATGAGTTGTTTTCACTACGGCCCCCTTAAGTAACGCCTGGCAGTTTTTCAGCTGTGCATAACAGGATGCTTCCAGTGAAGGACTGAGGTTGAAACGCACACCTCCTCCGCCAAATGCCTGGTAATGCTCAGGGTGCAGGCAGGCAGGTTCATGTGTTTCAAATCCGGCAAGTTTAAACGAACCGCTGAAAGCATCATTTTCCTGTAATCCGTTGGCGGCTCCGGTTGATGCCGGCATTAGTTTGGATTGTTTGATCAATGCAGTCACATAAGCTTTCTGCATTTCCCTGTCTGTCACATCACAGATGCCGTTCTTCAAAGTAGTGGCCCAAACCTGTCGGTATAATTTCTTAATTACTTCTTCGCTTGTGAGCGGATTTTTTTCGGTAGATTTTTGAGCGCTCAGGTCTACTTTTGCAGGCGCCTGAACCAGGGCCTCGATGATTTGTTTTCTTAGAACCATGGATGGGGTGCCAACAAGTGTCATTTCCTGGAGCACCTGCTTGTTTTCCAGCCAGTCCAGGTCTTTGAGCTGTGCCATCATCCAGTCGAAAGCAGCTTCCTGTCTGGCCCTGGGTACGGAGGCATACATAGGGCGAGGGTCCCCTTCGTGTTTTTCGTTCACATAAAAACCGCCGACGTTGGAATAGACATGGTTAATATAGTTAACATACTGTCCAAGTACCCGGTTCCACAGTTCCTCGCGATGCGTATAGTCCTTATCTGTGGTGGCCATCCACTCATGCAAATGGGCCATGATGTATTTCAGGTTCTTTACACCATAAACGGAGGCTTTCACGGCATCATCCCCCAGGTCTTCCGTCTGGGAAGAGGGGTCAAAGGCATTTTGCCCCTGCTGGGCACCATAACGGAACCGTATATCAGCAGCTTTGGAAGCGATCTTTGCAGCCTGCAACGTTTGTTCTTTAGCAGCAGATACTTCCGGTCCGTAATAACTGTAATTCCAGTCGATCGCATATTCATCATACACGCCAAAGAGGGGTGGAGTCAGTTTTACGCCTTTCTGCATATCCCCGGGTTGTGCAACGTAGTTGAAACGTGCATAATCCATGATGGAATAAGTAGTGCCGTATTTGGCGGTGAATGATGCGGAACGCAGGGAGTCAGTGGGGATGGCGGAAGATGATCCCATATTGTGCATAAGGCCAAGGCAGTGCCCTACTTCATGCCTGATAACATAAGAAATACCTTCCATCAGTACGTCTTGCGGCAGATCTTTGGCACGTACACGGGGATCGGTTTGCCCTGTTTGAACGAATATCCAGTTATTCAGGAGTTTTACGACATCATGGAACACGTATACGGAAGCATTGATGATCTCGCCGGAGCGGGGATCAACCCAGGAAGGGCCAATAGCGTTCATAATAGCGGCAGGAGTGTACCTTACGCAGTTGTATTTCAGGTTGTCCGGATCAAAAGTGCTGTCGGCCGCCGGGAAGTCTTTCGCTATCACTGCATGCTTAAACCCGATCTTTTCGAAAGGTTTTTGCCAGCTTTCCACCGCTGTTCTGATAGCAGGTTTCCAGGACTCGGGGAAATCACTGTCGATATAAAATACGATCGGTTTTACCGGTTCGGAGAGTTTGCCTGCAGCGTGTGCGGCAGGGTCTTTAGGAACAAGATTAAACCTGTTGGCAAAGTAAACGGTTTCTGTTCTGTTGGTGACTGATGAGAATTGTGTTTTTCTGGTAGTAAAGATGCCGATCCTTGCATCCGCTTTCCGAGGGCGTTGCGCCTGTTCGGGAAGCAAAAGCAGTGTGCGGGTCAGCACAACGGCAACCGGACGATCTTTAGCCAATGTTCTTTTAGTATCGCTGATCGTATTTTCATATGCGAGGTGGCTTTTGATCATTACGTTATCAGGGAACGATTTAAACGTTCCAAAGTAGGAACGTTCTTTTTTAAAGCTTTCGCTGATCTTAAAGCCGGAAGACCTGTACATGCTGAAATCGCCGAAGGGGGAGAGTTCCTTGATATCACCGAGGAAATAATCCGTAACATCAATTATAGCGGTTGTTTTACCCGGATTGTAGGCATATACGGGGAAGATCTTAAGAACAGCTCCAAGGTTGTTCTTTTCCAGTGCTTTTCGGATATTCAGTTCATCAGGAGATGCAATATCGTTACTTTCCATTTTGCACAACAGCATGGAAGAATCCGAATGCATCCATCTGATGTGTAACGGCTGCTGTGGCTTGGAACCTACTAGTCCATCCATGTTATCACTGATCTCGGAGATCGTTGACGCGAGCAACATATCCTTCCCCAATACAGACATGGGGATTTCGAGATAGAGTTTCTGGTTCTTGTAATAGATGTTCATTAATCCGGATGCCTGGCGCTGCGCCGACTTCACCAGAGCAGCATAACCCGATTTCTCGGTAACTGCCGAATCTTTTGGGCTGCTGCCGTTTTTCCCGGCAGGTTCCCCTTTCTGCGCATATGTAACCGTACTCACAGCGAGGGCAGTGAACAGGGTTAGATTTCTAAGCGGCTTGATGTTCATACAATATTGAATTAACAGATCTCCCTGAGCGGGTTGCAGCAAACATTGCTGCAACCCGAATCAGGTATAGCATGGGAAAAACTGGTTTATCGTTGGGAGGTAACCGCGGAAATTCTTCCGAAGCCTCCATACTCTTTACGATTCGCAATATCAAGGTTACCAATACCGAGGTTGATCATGGGGAACAGGGTCAGTTTACCTTCCCCTCCCGCAAAACTAGCCATGATCAATACTTTGTTATGGGTAGGTATGGTAGGCTCAATAGCTGGAAATTGCCCCTGCTGATAGATGCTTAACGCAGTAAGCTCAGCACCTGCAGGCAAGGTATACCGCTCCTGGAAAGATGGTGTGGAACTACCGAAAAGGGCGGCATAGATCTTATTGCCGGATACGTAGTACATCACCCGCTGATCGTATGCAAATACGAAGTGATGGGCAGCTGCAATGCCGGGAGCACCGGAGAAATCAATGATTTCTTTGGGTGCCGGAGGGTATGTAATCATTCCCCCGTCGTCTGTTGCTTTGGAGAGCACATACAGGCGGATATTACCGGTAGCCTTATCCTTTAACAGGTGCAGGAAGTCACGATCCGGGCTCAGGCCTGCAGCCAGGTTAAGCTGGCCGGGTAAGTTGGATGCATCAAATGCCGCTGCCGGTGTTGCCGGGTGTTTGTATAGAACCTTGTCGTAAAACATACTCTTCAGGAATACAAAATGTCCGTTCACTTCATCATAGAAATTGAGGATCGCCGAAGTTTCCGAATCAGTATCCATTCCAAGCACAGCGGGCACTGTGAATTTGGTGTCGAATGGATTGGGCAGTTTTGCGCTGGCCGCCATATAAGCCCCCGTCAGCATTCCATTATCAACATAAAGATCTCCCTGATACACGACTCCCAAAGCCTGGGGCCTGAAAGAAGCACGGGGCGCATAGAACAAATCGTTATTCTTGCCCAGCAGGGTATAATCCAGCTTTTTGATACTGAAGATAGAATTTTCTGTGATCCCCTGTACCACTACATCCCGGAAAGCCACATAACTGCGGAGCTGTTTCACTACGCCGTCTATTTCTTTCCTGTTGATGGTAGAATAGACGCCTCTCTTCAGGCTTTCTTTGATGAAATTGGAAGTAACCCAGGGCATCATTAACAGGTGAATGTCTGAATGCAGGCCATCTTTACTGTCTGCAATCACTAAGCCTTCCCCAAGGTTATTGAGAACGGACACTTTATAGGGGGTTATATACTTCAGCCCGTTGCTTTTATCCGTCACGGTCAGTACGAGGCGGTAGGTTTTCTGTGCAGGGGAGGGCAGGAGCTTGATCTCTGCTTTCAGGTTCCTGCTGGTAGCCAATACCTGGTAGGCAGTATCAGAAATGTTAGGATTGATCTTCCATTCATAGGTAAATGCTTCATCGGTTAATTTGCCTGCATCAATACGGGGATTCAGCGTGAGGGTATCAAACTGATACACTGAGATGGTTCCGGTCCCTGTTGTATCTACGGTTACTCCCTGAATCTTATTTATGTCCAGTGTACTATGATCTTTGGTACAGGCTTGCATGCCTGCCAGCGATATAAGGGCGCCTATGGTATATCGGATTATATTCTGTTTCATGTGTACTGCTTAAAATTGATCAGTCATACTTTGATTTGGTATAATATATCGGTACAATAGGCTGGCCTGCTAGTACCCCGTCGTCATGCTTCAGGATATTATCCGGATGGTCTTTGTTCCATTGTTTCACATAATCACCGAATACACGGCCTATAGCTTCTGCCCCGGTAGGGGTAAGTGCGCGGTATTCTGCAGCAGTGAATGTTTTCATACCTGTGGTTTGCACGATCAGTTGGTACGCGAGCGTACTTGGCCTGGAACAGAAGGTAACGCCATAATACGTCCACGGAGTGGGGATAACGATCTGCTCCGACCATTGGAGCCTGCAAATGCTTGATTCGATATTACCCGGCACAAAATCCGCCGTGCGTCCCAGTTTCAGTTTCACTGCCACCCGGTTCTTTTTCAGGAATGCATCGTTCTTCACCTTCACTTTCAATGTTCCCGTAAAAGAGCCTGCAGGCACCTCACCACCAATGATCTCATATAAATTATCGGGGGCCGTTGTGAGAGAATCCTTTACTACTACGGCAGTAAAAGTCCGTAGATGACTGGCGGTATCTCCCATGATTATAACAGGTATAGCCTGAATGAATTCACCGGTGGCATTTCCGAGGAATGAATATTCTACCTGGGCGCTGGTGAAATTAATAGCATTTTCAGCGCTGTACTTCGGCAATTCCGAGCGTTCGCAGGAAGACAGCAGCCATGCTGACACACTCATCGTTAGTATATATGCAAAGTATTTTTTCATATAATCTTAGTTGAATTGAATGAAGGATTATTGAACACGGCCCCCGAACTCCAACTCATTGGAGGGGAAAGGAAGCATATAGATCTTATCATTACCCTCAATATTTGTCGGCAACCCGGGGTAAGTTACCAGTCCCTGGCGTTTATAATAGAAGAACACCTGGCCTTCGCTTACAAAGTCTTTACGGTATTCTTTGGCCAATTCATTCATAAAAGCATCCTTATCGCCCGCCGTGAGATCGTCCAGGATACCCCGTGCACGGCGTACCGTATTCAGGTATCCGGTGGCTTTGGGCAGATCGGTATCTGCAACGGATTCTGCTGCCATGTAATAAAGCTCAGACAGGCGGATCAGAGGCATCCTGTTTTTCTGATCGCCGGGCTTTCCTAACTGCCGTAGTTTGACAGGTACACGGCCCAGTGGTTGTGATTCCAGCTGGGAATTATACCGGTAATCTACCAGTCCTATTTGCGGGTTCTGTGTTTCAAACAGGGTTTCCGCATTTGTCTGCAGTATGTATATCCCATTTACATTGGTGTTCATCACTCCATCCAGGTAGCTGTCTATATTTAATACAAACTGACTGATGTTCAGTGTAAACAGATCTTCTCCTTTCAGGATGGTATTGCCGGCAGCATTTGTAATAAGGGCAGCGGGGGCATTGCTGATTACTTCATCCGCCAGTGCCGCAACGGCGGCAGTTTTACCTTCCCACATATATACCCTTGCTTTCAGCGCCAGTACCGCGTAATAGTTCATTCTCAGCTCCCTGTTATTGTAGAAGCCGCTGAGGTTCACCAGCTCGTAATAACCTGCCGGGTGTTGGGTACCTTTATACACAGGATCGTCTTTTTTCAGCAGCGCCAGGGAGGCTTCAATATCCGCCTCCATCAGTTTGAAAGTTTCCGTATAAGAAAGCTGGGGAGCATACTGTTTTGAGAACATGGTGGCATAGGGGATGGCCGGCTTACCTGCCAGTTCGGCCCTGCCGGCGTAATTGGAGTGCCCGAAAACCCGCATGAGGTCGAAGTGCAGGAAAGCCCTTAGTCCTAATAACTCCCCTTTGATAACATTGTAGTTAATGGGGTTCAGGATGCTTTTCTTAGCATCGATCTGTTCCAGCGCATTGTTGATATTGGCGATGGCATTATAGGAATTGTTCCACATTGCGTCTACAATCGGGCGGCTCCTTACTGACAGGTAGTCGAAATTCTGAAAGTCCATATAAGGGGAGTTTCCGGTATTAACCGAATAATACCTGGGCAGTTTGTCCATCAGGTGCCAGGTCATATCCATTCCGTAACCTGCCGGTTTGCACATGGTAATATACACGCCTATCAGCGCGTCTCTGAAACCTCCTTCTGAAGAAAATTGTTTCTCAGAAGTGATCTGCAGGGGAGATGTTTCACTCAGCCAGTCTTTGGTACAGGAAGTAAGCATCGTTGCACCCGCCAGAAAGGCCAGCAAACGATTACTCAGATATCTTGATTTTAAAAACATGATTCAGCATTTAGAAAGTGGCGGAAAGAGAGAATGACAATGTTCTTGAAAAAGGATATTCTGTTCCCCGTTCCAGTCTGATGGTGGAGAATGTTCCCAGTTCATTCATGTTGAATGCGAGTTTGAGCTGTTGCATTCGTAAGCGTTTGGCAAATGCATCACTTATATAGTAGTATACGTTTACAGCTGCAAGGCTCAGTTCATTGCGCTGCTGTACAAATCGGGAAGTGGCCTTGGTCATCATTTGGGCCAGTACCGGATCTCCATCCTCATCGTAATAGGTATAGTTACCCAGGCGTTTGTATTCAGCGATCTGTCCTGGTGTTTTCCAGCGGCCGGAAAGTACCCGCCTGTCTACGTTGTAGGTCATATCCACGTTCTCCACCCGGTCTACCAGTGTGTTGTTGTACAAATCTCCACCGCCGAGGTAGCGGCCGGTAAGTGTAACACCGATGCGTTTGTATTCTGCGCTTATGCCAAAGGTTCCCTGGTAGTCAGGCAGGGAGTTGCCTACAACTACCATATCTAATGGGTCCCAGTTGTAGGTGGTAGATCCGTCTTTTTTCACATAAATCTCATTTCCTGTAGAAGGATCGATGCCGCGGGAGGGAACGGCCCAGATAGCGTTCATAGACATACCATCTACATACTTCTTAACCGGTGCGCCGGTACCATTGTCTTTCGCAATGAGGTCCATGTTATCGTTATAGGATTTCATAGCGTTAGACAGGGAGATGATGCGGTTCTTATTCGTTTCAAGGCCCAGGTTCAGGGTCACGTAGTTCCGGCCTTTCTGGTAGAGCATGTAGGTAGCGTACACTTCAACACCCTGGTTCTTTACTTTGCCGAGGTTCTCCGATACGGAGCTAAAGCCGGTTGAATTGGGAACTGTGATAGGCGCCACCAGGTTTTGGGTATAGCTTTCGTAGTAATCGAAACGGAGGTTCAGGCCTTTTATCCTGATATCCGCCCCGGCATTGTAATCTAGCTTAGATTCCCATTGCAGGGCGCTGTTGGCGAGGTTCATCAGGTAAGATCCGGGAAGACCCTGGTAGAAGGATTCCAGGTAGTATTTATAAGAGGCTACTGCCGCATTGGTGCTGAAGTTGGGGTTACCTGTTGCACCTACAGATCCGCGAATCTTAAACTGTTCGAACAATCCCGTTTGCCTGAAGATGCTTTCGTTATGCAGGTTCCATCCAATACCGGCACTCCAGAAGTTACCCCATTTTTTATCAGAGCCAAACAAAGAGCTGGCGCTTCTCCTGAGGGTAAGGTCTGTCATAAACCGGCTGTCGTACATATAGGAGAATGCACCGAGGAAGCCGATTTCACGCGATAGTCCGTCAACTCCCGTAGGTTTGGACTCCGCCATATATCCGCGGCCCAGCAGGATGTTTTCCATCCGGTCACTGGCAAACCCGCGGACGGTATGCATAATCTCTGAAAACTTACGTTCGTTGATATTGAAACCAACGTTGGAGAAGATGGTATGCCTGCCGATGTTTTTGGAATAGTTGACATTGAAGTCGCCCGAAAGGTAAGTGCTCTTACCGTTATTAACGGTATATGCACCCTTCAGCAGCATCATAGCGTCATTGATATTGTATCCGGCAAAGCTGGTATGGGCTGCGGGATAAAATTCATCCGCCCCGCTGCTTTTAACATCTACGCCCGCCCGTGCAATGGCACGCAGGCCCGGTTTCACCGTCCATTCCAGGTAGAAGTTATCGGTGAAATTCAGGTAGTCGGAAGTGATGTTTGTGTTGATGGTGGAATTGAACACAGGGTTGGTATATCTCATACCAAACTGATCGATTCCCGCTTCTGCCAGAAAAGGAATGGTACCATCTGCGTTGACGGCTTTCCAGTAAGGGTTCATTTTTACATAATCCCCGAATTTGCCATAGGGAGATTCGGTGCCCTTATTACTGTTGAAGCTCATCATGTTCCTGAAAAGCAGTTTTTTTACCCGGTAGGAGCCGTTCATGTTGGCGGTCACGTTCTTCCTGCCGGAGCCTTTCATAACACCCTGCTCATCGCGATAGGCAAAGTCTGCCATCAGCCGGAGGTCATTACCACCCAGTTCCACACCCACCGTATGGCGTGTGCCAATTCCATTGCGCAGCGGCTTGGAGATCCAGTCGGTATTCAGCCCTTCCAGTGCCAGCTTGCGGCGTTGCTGATATAGCTGTTGCAGTTCCAGTTCACCATCCACATCCGATGTGAACCTTGCAGTATACATACCATCCAGCTTCTCCGCTTCCAGTTTTTCCAGGCTATTGGTGAGGTTATAGCTGGAGAGGTCCGGTAATTCCACATCTACACTGGCGTTATAAGTGATCAGCGTTTTACCCATGCTGGTTTTCTTCGTTTCAAGCACCACAACACCATTGGCGGCGCGGGAGCCATAAATGGCTTTGGCGGCGGCATCTTTAAGGAGGGTAACACTTTCAATCCTGTTGATGTCAAGGTCAAAGATCCTTTCTGCCGTTGCTTCAAAACCATCGAGGATAAAAAGTGGTTCGTTCGGGCTTTTAATATAATTCCCCTTTAATGTAGCACCATCTGTTTCAGTAAGGTTACCGAGTGTGGATGTGCCGCGCATTTGCATGTTGGGTAATGCGTTGGGAGAAGATCCCAGTGCAAAATTATCCAGGAACATGGAAGGGGAGATGTTCCGTAATGCCTGGAAAACATTGGCATTCCCTAGTTTCCTCATCTCTTCATTCGTTATAGTAAGCACGGAACCGGTATAGCTGTCTTTTTTACGCGTATAGATCCCGGTTACCACCTGGGCTTTCATCTCCTTAATGGCAGGCTGTAGCCTAATTACAAGCTCGTATTCCGCCTTTGCTTCTTCTTCATACCCTTCATAACCGAGCGAAGAGAAGGAGAGCACGGCGCCCCTGTAAACCAAGATCGCAAATACACCATTGTCGTTTGATACCACGCCGCCAGGTTCATTCTTGAGCCGGATGCCCACACCCGGCAATGGTTGCCCCGTGGTTGCATCTATCACCTTGCCCTGCAGCATGAAGGATACAGGTTTGGCTGCGGCAGATTTTTTCTTGATGGCGATCGTTTTGTTTACAAAGAGGAAGTCTACCTGCTTTGCAGCAAAGATCCTTTTAAGCACCAGGTCCAGGCTTTCATTGTCCGCATCTACGGAAATGCGTTCCTTCTTGTCGATCAGCTTATCGTCATAGAAGAATACATAACCTGTATGGTTGGTAATACGCTCAAATACTGCAGCTACAGTAGCGTTTTTCATGTGGATCGTTACCTTGGGCACCTGCTGTGCGTATACCGGTAGTACGGCCAGTAGCAGGAGGATGCCGGGTAATGCAATTTTACTAATCCACTTGATAAAATGAACAGGGATAAACGATGTGGCCGATTTGGAACGTAACCACAATAGTTGTCTGTTTAAAAGTAAATGCATACTTTTAATTTGTTTGGTTGATTAATCAAAAAATCGAGTCATTTTTTGTCCGCCCAACTAGATTCTTCGGAGATGTTACGAGCATCTCCGTTTTTGTTTAGGCAAACCATTGCCGGTTAAGGCATTTAGCATCTTTTAATAGAAATCTGTGCTGTGGGAATTACTCCCTTCTCATGTCATTTTGGTTTAGTTATCGAATATTTAAATCATTCATGTCCCAATAGTTTTATTGTACTTCATTTCCTGGCATTACCACCAGTTTGCGCCCTTCCCATTTAAATGTTACGTTGGAAGTAAAAGCGATGATCTTTAATATTTCTTCTATGTCTTCGCTACGGTAAACACTACCTGAAAAAGTAGGGTTGCCTGCATATTGATATTCTATGTCTATGTCATACCATCTCGACAGCTGGCGTAGTACGGATTTTAATGGAGCGCTGTCATAACTGAATTGTTTGTTGAGCCAGGCAATAGCGGTTTGATAATTCGCGTCCGGGATCAGCATAATTTTTCCATCAATGGTATGTGCTTCCTGCCCGGGTTCCAGTACTATCTGCGATTGCCTGCCGGAGGTAGTATTCATCACCTGAACCCGGCCTTTCAGCAATGTCGTTTTTATCAACGGTTCATCTTCATATGCATTGAGGTTGAATTCTGTTCCCAATACCCTTACTTCAATATTATCCCTTGTTACCGCTATAAAGGGTTTTGAAGCATCTCCTGCTACTTTGAAATATGCCTCGCCCGTTACATACACTTTCCTTTCTACACCCTTGAAACTGGTGGGGAACCTGATAGTGGAAGCTGCGTTTAATACCACAGTGGAACCGTCAGACAATTTTATCCTGTATTCTTTACCACGCGGGGTAGTAAGGGTGTTATAGGTGGGTGCCGGGTCGTCGTCCGATTCATTCTCTACATATACCAGCATCCCTTGTTGCCCCATTGCCTGGCTGCCGGATTGTGCTACTTTCCAGGAGGGAGATGTGGCACTGTCCAGCGGTACGGTAGTACCATCCTCCAGCGTAAGCACGGCACCGGTACTGCCCGGCTTAATATCTGCGGGTGCTTTGGCAACATATATGGCTTTCTGCTGTACCTCGGGCGACTGCCTCAGCCACAATGTAGTGGCGCCTATCAATAACAGCATGGATGCCGCAGCATACCAGGTTACCGGGCGCATATAGAATGTCTTCACTTTCCGTGGCTGTTTCTTCTGATTGATCTTATCTAAAAGCTGCTCTTTCCAGTCGGCATTTTCCGGCATAGGGACCTGCTGCTCCTGAAAGCTATTCAGATAGTTTTCAAGCATTTGCTGCTCTTCCGGTTCGGCTTTACCCGCCAGAAATTTATCGATGAGTTGTAAAAACGACAGTTTCTCCAAGAATATATTTTTTGCTGTCCTGTATAGAGAGTGTTAAAAACAGAAGGGAACCCCCAAAAGGGCGGATATTTTATTTTTATTAATATTAGTAAGGGAAGCAAATGGCCAGTAAATAGCCCATTCCTTTTCTCAGCTTGCGGAGGGCAATCGTCATTTGGTTTTCGACGGTTTTAACGGAGATGCCCAGTTTATCGGCAATCTCTTTATTGGAGAGCTGGTGTTCTCTGCTAAGCAGGTAGATCTCCCTGCATTTATCGGGGAGTTCTGCGGTGAGGGCCGCAATCCGGTGGTCCAGCTCTTTCCTGTAAAGCTCGTTTTCAATATCAGCACTTCCCCATATCTTTTGCTCCAGGTGCTCAAACAACTGTTCTTCTTTTTCTCTGTTCCGTATGGTTTTTAGAATAAGGTAGCGGTTGGCAGTGTAGAGGTATGCCTTTAGAGAGGTGTGGATCTGAAGCTGTTCCCGGGAGTTCCATATGCTGATAAACAGTTCCTGTACAATATCTTCTGCTGCGGTGGGGTCTTTTAATACGTTATTGGCATATAGATACAATTCACTGACATACAGATGGTACAACCTGGTAAATGCTTCCTCACTTCCCTTATGAAGCCCCGATATCAATATATTTTCATGATTGTCTGTCACAGGTAAGTCTCCGCTGGCATATTCCGATAAAAATACACAAAAGGTTCAGAATCTTTATGCCTGTCATGTATTTCATCCAAAACGAAAAAAGCCCCCATATGGGAGCTTTTTCCTGAATGCTTTGTGCCGTTTATCATCAGGCAGTTTGCCCGATGCGTTGCATCACCCAGCTGTCTTTCAGTGGAATGAGCCATTTCGTTTCCATCTCACCTTTGGTAAGTACGGTATTGTTGAGATAGAGCGTGTCTTTACTGATATACCCTTTTTCCAGTGCATAAGCCACCTGTTGCAGGGGCAGCAGCTGGAAGTCGCCTTTTACGATGAAGCCCAGCAGCAGGCGGTCGAACAGGTTTACTTCGTACTGGCGCTCGATGCTTTTGATGATCCTTACCGAGCTATCGGTACTGCAGCCGCTCACATGTGTTTCTGACTCGTCTGCTATCAGTACGATCACCTGGCCGAAGAAGACCTTACCCCAGCCTTTAACGGGAGTGCCGTGGGCATTCCACTGGCTGGTGAACTGGTGGAGCTGTTCTTCTATCTCCGATATCTCCTTTTCACTGAAAGGACGGCTGCTTTGGTATATCCAAACCCGGGATTCGGGGGCGAAGCCGGCGGGTAGTTGTTGTATGATGTTGTTTGGTTCCATATGGCAAATTTACGAAATCAGGGGCAAAAGGGCTATTCCTGCATGTCCCGGGCTATCATTTCTGCGATATCCAGCACTTTTACACTGTCTTCCTTACCGGTTTCCTTTACCCCGTCGGAGAGCATGGTCATGCAGAAGGGGCAGTTGGCGGCAATCACTTCGGCGCCGGTGTCTACCGCTTCGCGGCCACGTTCGAAGTTGATGCGGTTAGTGCCTTTTTCTTCTTCCTTGAACATCTGGGCGCCACCGGCTCCACAGCAAAGGCCACGGCTGCCGCAGCGCTTCATTTCCACCAGTTCGGCATCGAGGGCTTCCAGTACGGCACGCGGGGCTTCGTAGATGCCATTGGCGCGGCCGAGGTAGCAGGAGTCGTGATAGGTGATCTTTTTACCCTTGAAGCTGCCGCCTTCCTTCATTTTAATGCGGCCTTCGTTGATGAGCTGCTGGAGGAAGGTAGTGTGATGCACTACTTCGTATTGGCCGCCCAGTTCGGGATATTCGTTTTTCAGGGTGTTGAAGCAATGGGGGCAGGCGGTCACGATCTTCTTTACGCCATAGTTGTTCAGCACCGCGATGTTGTTATAGGCCATCATCTGGAAGAGGAACTCGTTGCCGGCGCGGCGGGCGGGGTCGCCCGTGCAGGCTTCTTCTTTACCGAGTACGGCAAAGCGGGTGCCGGTACGGGTGAGGATCTCCGCAAAGGCGCGGGTGATCTTCTGAGAGCGCTGGTCGATGCTGCCGGCGCACCCTACCCAGAAAAGTACTTCGGGCGTTTCGCCTTCCGCAAAATATTCGGCCATGGTCTTGATCTGCATACTCATAAGTTTAAGCGTGTATCCATGCGTCCCGTTCGTCCGGCGAGGATTTCCAGGGGGCCATGTTGTTTTCGATATTGGAGAACATCAGCGTCCATTCCTGCGGCGCGCTGGACTCTTCCATCACCAGGTGCCTGCGCATCTGCAATATGATGTCCAGCGGATTAATGCTCACAGGGCATTCCATCACACAGGCATTGCAGCTGGTACAGGCACGCAGCTCTTCTTCGGTGATATAGTCGCGCAGCAGGGTTTTATCCTGCTCTCCACGGCTCAGCGCTTCCGAACGGTCGCGCGTTTTCATCATAATGAGGCGGGGAGAGAGGGCTTTGCCGGTTTGCGTGGCGGGACAGGCTGCTGAACATCTGCCGCATTCCGTACAGGCATATGCATCGAGCAGGTTCTTCCACGTAAGGTCTGCCACATCTTTGGCGCCGAACTTCGGTACCTCTGTTCCTGTAGGCTCCGTAGGGGCCAGCTCAGGCTGCATGGCGTATAATACTTCCTGCTGGATGGCGGGCATATTCTCCATCTTTCCGTTAGATTCCAGCCGCGCAAAATACGCGTTGGGGAAGGCGAGGATGATATGCAGGTGCTTCGACCAGGTGAGGTAGTTCAGGAAGCCGAGGATACCGAGAATATGGAGCCACCAGGCGCCTCTTTCGATACCTGCCAGTGTAGAGTCAGATAATCCTTCCAGCAGCGGCTGAAAGGCCCCGGTAACCCAAAAGCTGCCGGTTACGGGGTAATGCGCTGCTCCACGTGTTTGCAGCACACCATCTGCCGTATTCATGGTCAGGAACAGCACCATGAGCAAGATCTCGGTAATGAGGATGTAATTGGCATCGGAACGCGGCCATCCGTCGAGGTCGCGGCTGATGAAGCGTTTCAGTTTCAGGATGTTGCGGCGTACGAGGAAGATGGCGCAGGAAACCGCTACCAGCACCGCCAGAATCTCGAAACAACCGATCAGTACGTTGTACAGCGATCCGAGGAAAGGGGCAAAAATGCGGTGGGTACCGGCCATCCCGTCAATCATGATCTCCAGGATCTCGAGGTTAATGATCACAAAGCCCGCATACACGAAAAAGTGCAGCACGGCCACAAGGGGATTGCGGAACATCTTTTTTTGCCCGAATGCGAGCAGCAGCAGGTTGTTCCAGCGGCGGGCCGGCTGGTCAGACAGATCTGTATCCCTCCCCAGCATAATACTGCGGCGGATGCCGGCAGCCCTCCGGCTGAAGAAATAAACGGCAGCGGCCAGGGCTGCGAGAAAGAGCAGTTGCGAAACAATTTGCATATCCTTGATTTGACCGGTTGTTGTCGCAATTTATGTATTTTTACGGCTGAACAATCTTTATGTATGGAAAATAGGAACGTCATCCTCACCCGGGAAGTAATTGAAAAGAAGATCGAACGCATCGCATACGAGATATACGAGCACAATTACGACGAGCCATCCATCATACTCGCCGGTATCTGGGACCGTGGTTCCCTCATCACCCGCAAAATAGCAGACCACCTCCGCCGTATCGCCAACTTCAACATCGAAGTCATGGAAATAAAGCTCGATAAACAGGCCCCCGGCGAAATAACCCTCTCCCAACAGATCGATTTCAATGGTAAAGTGATCGTGGTGATCGATGATGTGGCCAACTCCGGCCGCACCATGCTCTACGCCATCAAACCCATCCTGGAATTCTTACCAAAGAAAATACTTACCGCCGTGCTGGTAGACCGCCGGCATAAATCCTTCCCGCTGTCTGTCGACTTTGTGGGCTACAGCCTTGCCACCACCCCGCAGAATATGGTGATGGTAGATGTGGAAGGAGAGGAGATCTCCTCCGCTTATCTCATGTAATCTTTAGAAATGGAAAGCATGCGCCCGAAGCCTGCCACCACTGGTGAGTTCCAGTGCCGGAGCGGGTATCTTGATCATGTTCAGTGCCTGTAAAAGCACTTTAATACCCTTGCGCCGTGTGGGGATGCGCGTGAGGTCTATGTCGGGCGACAAATAAAATTGCCTTACCCGGCGGATGTGGGTGTAATCGGCCGGTTTCCCTTCGTTATCTTCCCACACATTCTCAAATGCATCGTACATCCCGTCGGCACCATATCCGAATGCGATACTCAGCCATTTGGGGAAATTCTTTTCAGGGAAAAAGGCCGCGAGGCGGAGAGATGCCCAATAGGTTTGTCCGTTGTAATCTTTCAGTACCTGTTCCAGTGAGTTTACACCGTAGATACTATTGGCCCGTTGTTTTAAAGCAGGGTCGGGGTAGTGTACCGGCGACCAGGAGAATTTGAATTGAATGCGCTGCTCGTTCCACAGCAGTTCCTGCCCGATCATGGCAGCGGAGCCGATGGTGTTGGCGGCTACGTCAGACCAGGAGAAGCCCCAGTTGGCAGAGCTGCCGTCCAGCACTTCGATGACAGACTGGTAAGCAAACCCGCTCATCCCGCCGATCCAGATCTGCTGCTTACGCGGCAGGCCCGACCAGCGCCACAGCTCCCGGCTTAATTTGGAATAAGCGTAGGCGGAAAATACATGGCCGGCCTTGTCCATCTGGAGCCATTCGCCGGCATCGTTATAGAAATGGAATTTTTGCCGGGGATACCCTTTGTACCAGTACTTGTTGAGTACGAGCAGGGAGCCGGAATAAGCAGCAACGGTACCCGCCCCGAGCGCCCAGACACGGGCCGGAACCGTGGTGTCTGGAAGATCGAAGAACCCCGTACGCCGGGGTTCCTGAGCGGATACCGTGCTGTAAAAGAATATGGTTGCGAGGTGCAGTGAAACGACGCTGAGGCGCATTACAATTGCATGTCGTGAATGATATTGGTCACCTTTGCGTCCAGCTTCTGCTCCACTCTTTCCAGGTCGGCCACGCTTTCGAGCGGCTCGGAAACACTGAAGTAGAATTTGATCTTAGGCTCTGTACCGGAAGGGCGCGCGGATATGCGGCTGCCATCTTCCAGGAGGAACTGGAGTACGTTGGATTTAGGCAGTTCGAGGGTAGCTTTCTCACCGGTAGCCAGCGTGGTTACATGTTGCAGCTCATAGTCGAAGATCTTCACCACTTTAGACCCGTTGATCACTGCCGGAGGGTTCTCGCGGTAGCGGGTCATCATGGCGGCAATCTCTTCCGCGCCTTTCATGCCTTTTTTGGTGATGCTGATGAGGGATTCTTTATAGAAACCATAGCGGAGGTAAATATCGATCAGCTGCTCGTACAGGCTGCGGCCTTCGTTTTTGGCGTAGGCAGCCATTTCACAAATCATGGCTACGGATGCAATGGCGTCTTTATCACGCACATTGTCACCGATCATATAACCATACGATTCTTCCCCGCCGCAAACGAAGTTCTCGGTGGCTTCTTTGGTACGGATGAGGTCAGCGATCCATTTAAAACCGGTGAGGGTATTATAACAGTTGATCTGGTTGCTGGCGGCAAACACATCAATGAGATCGGAGGTAACGATGGTTTTGCAGATGTAGTCGTTCGGTTTGGAAAGTCCTTTCCGTTTGCGTGCTTCCACGATGTAGTTGAACAGCAGCACGGCGGTCTGGTTCCCGTTGAGGAGTATCCATTTGCCGGTATGGTCTTTCACGGCGATGCCCACACGGTCGGAGTCGGGATCGGTACCGAGCAGGATGTCGGCATCCAAAGCAGCGGCTTTCTTCAGGCCAATGCTCATGGCTTCCGCTTCTTCCGGGTTAGGGTATACTACGGTGGGGAAGTTGCCATCGGGCTGTGCCTGCTCTTCCACGATATGTACGTTGGTGAAACCGAAGCGTTTCAGTATTTCAGGAACGAGCGTGATGCCGGTACCGTGGATAGGGGTATACACGATTTTAAGATCGTGCTGTGCGGCCACTGCATCGGGCGATACGCTGAGTCCTTTCAGCATTTCGAGATATGCTTCGTCCAGCTCTTTGCCGATGAGGGTGATGTTCTGTTCCCATCCGGCCCATTTCACTTCTCCGATGCCGTTGATCTTCTCTACTTCCTTGATCACGTTTTTATCGTGGGGCGGTACCAGCTGGGCACCGTCGTTCCAATATGCTTTATACCCGTTGTATTCGCGGGGATTGTGAGATGCGGTGATAACGATACCGCCCTGGCAGCCCAGGTGGCGGATAGCGAAGGAAAGCTCCGGTGTGGGGCGCAGCGCTTCGAACAGATATACCTTGATGCCGTTGGCTGCCATTACATTGGCCGTAACTTCCGCAAAGAAGCGGCTGTTATTCCGGCTGTCGTGCGCTATGGCTATTTTAACACCATCGGGGAAAGACTGGTTCAGATAATTGGCGAAACCCTGCGTGGCCATCCCTATGGTATATTTATTCATACGGTTGGTGCCTACGCCCATAACGCCGCGAAGGCCGCCGGTGCCAAATTCCAGATTACGGTAAAAAGCGTCTGTCAGCTCATCCGGGTTTTCTTTAATGAGTTTTTCAATGCTGGATACGGTGTCAGCATCATAACCACCTTGCAGCCATTGTTCTGCTTTGCTGAGAATGTTTGCGTCCATGTTGTGAATTAACTTTAGAGGGCCTATTGACTAAAAACGGAATGTAAAATAAGGAGAAAAAGGGAATTACGGGGGTAATGGTTATTTTTGCGGTAATATGAGGCGGTACGAAGACAACTACAAACAAAAAGGACTACGCAGACAATTGGTTGACAACATCAGAAGCAAAGGTATTACGGACGAGAACGTACTGGCTGCCATCAACAACATTCCCCGGCATTATTTCCTGGATACCGCGTTCGAAGGGATCGCGTATGAAGACAGGGCATTTCCGATCGGGGAAGGGCAAACGATATCGCAGCCTTATACGGTGGCTTACCAGTCGCAGCTCCTGGAAGTAAAACCCTTTGAAAAGATCCTCGAGATCGGGACAGGAAGCGCCTATCAGGCATGTGTGCTGGGAGAACTGAAAGCGAATGTCTACACCATCGAACGGCAGAAAAAACTGTTCGACCTGGTAAAGTTATTTCCATTCAAATCCAAATATCCCACCCTCCGCTTTTTCTATGGAGACGGATATGAAGGCTTGCCTACGTATGCCCCGTTCGACAAAGTGCTCGTTACGGCGGCAGCTCCCCAGATCCCCGAAAAACTGCTCAAACAGCTCAAGATCGGCGGTAAAATGGTCATCCCCGTGGGCGGTGGCGATGTACAGCGCATGCTCCGCATCACCAAACTGGCCGACGACAAGTTCGAAGAAGAGATCTTCGACGATTTCTCTTTCGTGCCTATGCTGGCAGGCAAAAACAGCTGAGCCATAAAGCAATTATGAAAAAGGCTGACAGTCGCACCGACTGTCAGCCTTTTTTTATGCAGGATATATGCCGCTTAGAAACCGCCGCCTTCCATTTGCATACCTTCCGCGCTGGACTTGTTATTCCTGCGTTTGAACAGCTGGGTGTCCATTTTGCCGAAGCGGTACGAGAAGTTGAGGCGCAGGATGCGTGATTCACGCTTGCGCAGCATGTATTGAGAGAAGTACATGGATTCCTGATCGATCTCGAACTGGCGGGTGTTAAACACATCGCTCAGGGCAAGGGTGAGGGAAGCCGCTTTGTTCTTCAGGAAATCTTTCCTTACTGCCAGATCCACATTGCTGAGCCCTTTGATGGTGCCCTGTGCCGATGCGGGGATCATGCCCATGGGGCCTCCGCCACCACGGCCACCGCCGCCTCCGCCACTGCCCTGCGGAATAGTGATCGCGGGCGCCTGGTAGTTAGCCGTTACCTGGAAAGTGAAGTTATACGGCAGCTTTGTTTCGGAATTTACCTTTGCCAGCCACGAGAAGCCGCGGTTGGTGTAATTCTCTTTATCGTTATGCACCGTCAGCTCCGTTTGGTACAGGTTCACGTTGGTTGTGATATCCCATCCTTTCACGATCTGGTTCTTCACCGTCAGTTCTGCACCATAACTGTAGTTCTTGTTCGCATTCACGAAGGTGGTGAGCAGCGTATCGTTACCTGCGGAAATGGGCGTGTTCAGTGTGCTGATGAGGTTATTGGTATTACGGTAGTACAGCGATCCGAGGAAGTTGTGGTTTTTCCACTGCTTCATGTAACTGAATTCCATGGAGTTGGTATACTCCGGCTTCAGGTTGGGGTTACCCTCGCGGTGGTTCAGCGGGTCGCTGAAGTCGCGGTAGGGCACCAGCTGGAAGAAGTTAGGACGGTTCACCCGGCGGGAGTAGTTCAACTGCAGCTCCTGCTCTTTTTTCAGCTTGTAAGAAAGGTACACACTGGGGAAGAGGCCGGGTACTGCCTTGGTAGGCTCAAACGTTTTGTTCTCGCTGGGGATGGAGCCGGAATATACATACTGCTCCGCCCGCAGGCCTGCCTGGTAACCGAAGTTGCCGATGGTATTGGAATAGTTGGCGTAAGCAGCGTAGATCTGCTCTTTATACTCATAATCGTTAGAGAGTGCGTCGGAATACCTGCCGCCTTCAAACACATCATAGATGCTTTTGTAGTTGCGGAACTGTCCTTTTACGCCTGTCTCGAACTTACCGGTTTTACCCATGGGGTCTACATAATCCGCCTGGAAGGAGTAGAAGTCGGTATTGCCCTTGCCTTTGTTGGACTGCATGTAAGGATCGCCTGCCGGCTCGCCGGTGAGGGTTTGCGGGTAAGTGGTAAAGCCGCCGTTACGGTTATTACTGCTTTTGTTCATGGACACATCGGCCGTGAGTTCCTTGTTAGGCTCCGCGAAGAGGTGTTTGAATCCCAGCGTGGTGGTGTAGTTGTTGAAACCGAACTTGCTGTCGGTAATACGTGCATTACGGCTGGTAAGCCCTTTATCAGCGTTGAGGTAACGGCTGCCCAGTTCGTCGTGGTTCTTAAAGGAACCGCCTACGATGTTCTGCGACAGGGAAATGGTGTTCCGGTTATCGAGGAAGTAATCGATACCGATACGCCCGAACTGGAATTTACCACCGCCATAGCTGTCTGTTTCCTGGTTAATGAAGCTACGGGGAGAGGTGGCAGTGGGGAAGTTCTCCCTTTCGGTGATACCATCGCCCCAGTTACGGTTCATATTGAGGTTGTAGTTGGCAGACACGTTCCATTTACCCTGCCGTGCGGAGATGTTACCGCCGAGGTTGTATTTGTCGTTGGTGCCAATGCCGCCCTGTATCTGTCCGTTGAAACCGGCTTTCTTGTTCTTTTTCAGTACGATGTTGAGGATGCCGCTCATGCCTTCCGCGTCGTAACGTGCGGAGGGGTTGGTGATCAGCTCTACGCTTTCGATGGCATCTGCAGGGATCTGGTCGAGCGACAGGGTGCTGGGCTTACCATCCACGAAGATGTTGGGGGAGGAGTTCCGCACCTGCACGTTACCGTCGATATCCACGTTTACGGAGGGTACTGATTTCAGTACGTCGGTTGCGGTACCACCTACGGAAGTGAGGTTACGGTCTACGTTAAACACTTTCTTATCGATCGCCATCTGGAAGGCGGAACGCTGTCCTGTAACTTCCACTTCATTGAGGGCTTTCACGTTGGGGTCGAGGCGGATGTTGCCGAGGTCCTGCGCCATGGCCTGTGGGGTTACGGCCACCTTTTTGAAGAGGGTGGTATAGCCCATGAAGTTGATGCGGAGGAGGTAAGGGCCGAAGGCCAGGTTCTCGAGGCTGAAGTCGCCATTGTTTTTGCTGAGCATACCTGTAACCACGGAAGAGTCTTTGGCGCGGAGAAGGGCAACGGATGCATACTCAACGGGTTGCTTTGTTTTCGCGTCTACCAGTTTACCATAAATGTGACCGATGGTGGGAGCGGCACCTCCCGCACCTCCGGGACGCTGGCCGCCCTGCTGCCCTCCGGGGCGCTGGCCGGCAGGAGGAGCCTGGGCAATGGCATGAAGCTGGAAAAGGAACAGACCTGCAAGGAGGACGTATATTTTTCTCATTTTAATCAGAATTGAAACGTAATTAGCTGAAAATTAGACGCTCTTTTTGGTAAGGACTTGCACCATCGTGTAAATATTACATGACTATTGGAGCAACGGTCTTTAACCCGGATGAAGCGGACCGCGGAAGGATGGATTTTAATACGGTATGTATGCGGTATTGATGCCGGGCCGGTACTAAGCCGGGACTATACGTATACAGTTGCAATACTGTTCTAATACGGTTACAGACATGTAGCATCCGGTTTGAGCACGGTATCAGTGATGGCTGGTCAGGATTAAGCAATCAGCACGATCCAAAGCTGGATGAAGCCGATAACAAGACCAATGCCTGCGCCTAAGAGGCTCATTACGGCAAGGGCGCCACCCATCTTCTCACGAAGACCGGCTTCCACCTTTTCGCTGGCAATACCGGCGATTTTGGCGGTTACAAGGGCAGCGGGATTGAGATCGGCCTGTGCTTTATCGAGGAACTGACCGATGAGTTTGGGGAACAGGAGGTCCAGTTCTGCGGCGAGGGTGGTTTTGATCTGGGTAATGGTACTGTCGCCGATGAACATGGAGATCATGGGCATGGCCTGGGGCAGTTTGTTACGGAGGAAATGATCGAGGTGTTCTTCCACTACCGGCTTCAGCGCGCTGATCTTTTCAGGATCGGTGAGTTTGGTACGGATATCGTCAAAAGAAATAAACTGTGCCACGGCATTTCCGATGGCTTCCGCGATCTGGGGCTGCCGTTTGGGGAAAGCGCCCTGTAACGTGAAGAAACCCAGGTTAATGGGCTTTACGGGGTGAAACAGCAGCCAGAGAGCGGCGCGGTTTACAAACCAGCCGGTAAAAGCAGTCAGTAACGGAATAAGATACAGCATAACCATTTCCTTTTGATGCAGTTTGATCTAAATGAAAAATGGTCTCCATGTTTCCAGGAGACCATTTTTTTGGGTGATTGAGGGGTCTCGAACCCCCGACCCTCAGAACCACAATCTGATGCTCTAACCAACTGAGCTACAACCACCGTGTCGTTTGTTTTGCGGAGTGCAAAGGTAATAATTTTCTTTTCTTATTTCCAAATAGTGGAAACACTTTTTTGGAAAAATTTACCTCCTTATCCTGAAACCCTGATCATCCATGCTTTCGCTTCTTCCACATCCTGAAAAAATCGGATAACATCGTGCCTCGCATGTTCCCTCGCCAGTTCCGTTACCCTTATTCCAAAATTGTGATCCGCAGGGAGTACGATGGCGATGGGGAAGCGGTAGTTGACAAACTTCTGGAACGTTTCTCCCAGTAAAAACGTTTTTCAGATCGAAGAAATGCTCATCAATATCATCAGGCGTGAAGATCATACCTGACATTCCGCTTTCCATCACGGTGATGGCATCCTCCGCGTGTGATAATTTAAGCTTGTGCTGGCTGGCCAGGAAATTATTAACCGATGTTTCCATTGTTATGCTTTACAGGTAGTTTACTTTCCAAAAGTACTACCATTTTTCCCTGCCCCGGCCAACAATGTGGCACCCGCCCGGTAAATCAGCCGTTAACAATGTTTAAAATGATTATTACTGTTGATTATCAGTTAGTTGTTAGTTTGATATAATGCCGCTACAGGAAAGAAGACCTGCGTTTTATATTTAAATATCTGAGCGTAAAGGCTTTAATATATTCCGCAAAACTATCTGTGTCGAAGGGCACTTATGCACAGGATTTCCACAAAAAATGGCGTATATTTGCGGTTCGCAATCACCCGAAACTTACTAGCCCAGCATGCGAAGTGCTGGGCTATTCTGTTTTTACTAGCGAAGGATTTACTATATAAGTGACTGAAACACAACAAAATTTGCATATGGATCAGCTAAAATTGAAATTGCAGGAGTATTACCAAAACTACCGGAAGCTGGATAAACAGCCGAAACAGGAAGCCGTTGCCAAAGGGGCAACAGCCGTGCATGATCTGGAGAGCGACATCCTCACCCAGTTTGGCCTGCCCGTTTCCAAAAGGTTTGTACAGATTCTGCATGATTTTGTGAACCACGGAAGCGTAAATGATCAACTACTAGATTATGTCAGCCGTAAATTGCGCACCGCCGCACGGAAATATTTACTCTCACCCGTCATGAGCGATCTCGATCTGCTCACACAGGCGATGGAACAGAAAAGGAGCCCGTTTGACGTACTCCCCGAACTGGGATACCCCGCCAACGACTATGGCGTTTTCCTCATCGGGGAACTGCTCTACCGCCGTAATATGCCCGCGCAGGACATTATCGATGAACTGCAGCGCGTACAACAGCACAACAGCTGGGAAGATCTCATCGTACTGTCTAAGATCAGCAGCTACAGCTCCCACGAACTATACACCAAACTGAAGAAATATCAGCTCCGGTTCGTGGACGATTTCATCCAGCACATTCACCGCCAGGAAACCACCCGCCCCGCGGCAAGGAAAAGACTGTCGCCCGCCGAAGAAGGGTATAAGCCCAACTACAAAACCATTTCCAAAGTACTGGTAGAGGATATCGTGTTCGACGATAAAACCACGCCCAGCCTCTTCGGAAAGCAGAAAACCGGCAGCCGTTACACCCGTATCACCATCGGCCTGGAGTTCTCCGAACTTAACCAGTTGCTCATGGCCAGCGGAGACCTCGGTGTTCAGATCAGCAACGCCATCAAAAAGCGCCTCGCCAATCCCGCCAGTGCCAAACCCCTCGTAATCGACATTAAAGCCGAATTCGGGGAGCCGCTGAAGCTGGACAGCGTATACCTCGAAGTATACAAACCCCAGCACCAGGAAAACGGGAAGTGGGCAGAAGATAAAGACCCTTTCTACTTCGTAGACAAAATCCTGTCTAAGAAAGAATTCGAAAAACGGTCTAAAGAAGCAGAAGTGAAAACCAAGATCCAGGAATGCCTGGAACTCATCGGTGGCTCCTATGTATACTACCAGCGCCTCCGCCGCCTCGGTATCACAGAAGATGAAGCCAAACTGCGCGCAGGCCTGCAGGACGAACTCCTGTACAAGCTGAGCTACTATCTCAACAAACTGAAAGACTAATCCGATATTTTAAAAGATCCTTGCTGTGTAAGCAGAAAAGGCCTCCCGGGAAGGGAGGCCTTTTGCATTGGTACCAGTCAGCATTTATTGCGCAACACCCACGGGATCGTTTATTGGTGCAAACGAAAAAGCCCTCCGGCTTACCGGAGGGCTTCCTATACTGAGGTAAGCAAATCCTAGAAGTATTTCTCCACCCTGCCTACGCGGCCAAACTGGTCCATAGATTCTACCACCACGCGGAAGTTCTTCGTTTGATCGTTGTTGTAGAAGATCAGACGGGTTGTGTGGCTGATGGTATCTACCACCAGGTTGGGGTTCCAGTACAGCGTAAGGCGCTTATCGGGCAGCTCGTGCTGTGCTTTCTTCACCGCGTAATCAGGACTGTAAAACTCCTTGATAATGCGGTAACCGCCTTTCTTCAGCAGCTCCAGTTTACGGGCATTGGGATCAGGACGGGTATCGCCGCCTCTGCGGGTCCAGATGGCAATAGCGCCATTGGCACCACCCATACCACCCATGAACGGGGGACGGAACACCTTGATCAGCGCAACATCCGCCATGGGGATGTTAGCTACGGTACCCACATCTACCGGCATCTGGTCGAGGAACACGCCGGGTGCTCCACCGCGCCAGCTGAGGGAAGGGTTACTGATATCGCCCTGGATCTGCAGGCCCGGAACACGTGCCTGTAAATACTGGAATACGTTAAAGTTAGTAGGCGTTTCATTTGTAAGGTCGAAGGTGTAACCATTATCGCTGCTGAACATACCACTTGCGTAACGGGAATTGGTGGTTTCTGCCGCTGTCGGTTTCCGTGCATTCACATCCACTGCTTTCAGCTGAATGGTGCGGTTGCTGATCATCCGGTTTACGCTGTTGCCTTCCATTACGGTGCTCAGGTAATTCTTCAGGATACGGTTATCCATCGGAGGGGGCGGTAACAGGGGAATAGGTGTTTTTACCGGTGCATAAATATCGAAGAAGTGACGGTCAAATTCCACCACCACATCTCTGTTCTTCTTGGCATCCATCTGTCCCTGGAAGTAGAAGAGGGCCGTATCACCGAACATGAGGTTATTCAACTCGAATGTGCCATCCGGCTTCACCGGAGCGGAGAGGAAGTTAGAGGTACTGTCTTTCGGTATGCGGACCAGGAAGTTCACATTGCCCCCCGTTAAAGGCTGCCGTGCGGTAGACATGGCTTTGCCCGTAATAGTAACACCCTGCTCGTAAGGGAATTTGATGGTGGGGAATTTATCCTGCAGAATCTCCTGCCAGTTAAACCTTCTCCATCCGTTGGTCATCATCACGAGGTCGAGCGCCTGAAGGGTGGAAGCACTATCGTTCCTGAAATACCAGTACGGGTTGTGCACATATCCTCTCAGGTCGGAAGTGAGGAAGGTATGAGTAATGATGTTATTGGCGTTGGGATCGAAAGCCACCTGATCGGCATCCGTGATAGATGCACTGATACGGCCGCGCATGGAATCCGGTACCTGGAGCACCAGTTCGGAACGCATCCGGGGCGCTTTATTCAGCTCCTGCGGATCGAGGAAGAACTCGAGGGAATCGGTCTGCCCTTTTACATATACGATGCGCTCGCTGAGGGGCGTGCCCTTCTGGTCGAACACCGTAAGCTGCATAATGCCGGTTGGGAGATTATTGGCAGGGATCAATCCGCTTACCTTTCCTTCGGCCACATTGAGTTCAGCCTTATAGATCACCTGATTGCGCATCTGGGCGATGAGCAGCATCTCGTTCTGCTCTGCCGCCAGTCCGTTGAAGCCGGTGAGGTAGAAGATGCGCTGCCCGCGGTTGTAAACTTTCAGGGCTATGCCGGAAGTCTTTATTGCGGGAAGGTTGAAGGTTTTTTCCTGTTTGGCCGCATTGGTGATCACGGCTTTATACGTTTCTCCGGGCGCGGGCTTCAGTTCAAAGGTGCCCATACCGTCGTGCAGCGTTTCTATCACCGCGGCCTGGTTGCCCTTGCTGTCGCGCACAATACCGGCCACTTTAATGGGATACCCGTTTTCATCGATGGCTTTAAAAGCCACGGCACTGCTAACGTCCTGTATCAGGTCGCCGCCTTCGGGGAAGAACTGTACGGAGTAATCTTTCGGTGCCGCCGTTTCACCGGCTTTCCCGGTTTTAGGATCAAATACCTGTATGTTTTTGAAGAACATGAACGTGGTGTCGAAGTTCAGCATCCAGGCGGTGTAAGCGCGGAGCTGATAAAGGCCGGGTTTGGTATTTTCCGCAAGGGTGAATTCCCCGGCCGCGCCGCCGTCGTAAATCAACACCATTTCCTTCTGCACTACCACACCTTTGGCATCACGCAGCTCCGCATAGAGGTTGCGGGCACCATATGCCGGAAGGTCGTTCAGTGTTACATACCCTGAGAACCAGATCGTTTCGCCTGCGGCGTAATAATCTTTGTCCAGATGCAGGTACACTTTCTCCTGCGGGTAATTATTGGTGAACTTCTCTAATGCCTGAATGATTCTTTCTGTCCAGTCTGCAGGTGTGGAGAAGCCCGAAGCTCCCCATGCGCCGAAGCCTAAAAGACAGGCTGCAAGCAGTACGCGGAGTTTTTTCAGGGATGTTTGTTGCATGGATTGCGGGTCGTTTAATGTACCAAGATAATACATTACGAATAATTAGTAGGAGGGAGCTTCTTTTTTTTAACATTTCGTTTTTTGCGAAATTGCGCCCGTATACAGGCGAATAACAGATATGGAACACTCTCAAACCGAACAGGCCGACCTGATTGTAACCGGTGGCGGCGCTGCCGGATTTTTTTGTGCGGTAAACGCAGCAAGGCTCCATCCCGGTAAGAAAGTGGTGTTGCTGGAGAAGACGGGCAAAGTACTCTCTAAAGTAAAAGTATCCGGCGGCGGCCGCTGTAACGTGACCCATGCGCTCGACAGCGTCAGCGAACTGGTGAAGCGATACCCCCGTGGCGGTAACTTCCTGAAGAAGTCTTTCTCCCGATTCTATGTGCCCGATACCATCCAATGGTTCGCGGAGCGCGATGTAACGCTCAAAACGGAAGCCGACGGCAGGATGTTCCCCGATACTGACGATTCGCAGACGATCATCGACTGCCTCCTCCGCGAGGCCGACCGCCATAAGGTACAGGTGCGCCGCCATGCCGATGTACTGGCACTGGAACGTGAAGCCGGCAATTGGAAAGTATCCCTCGCAGGGGGCGCCTCCATCTCGGCCTCCCATATCTGCATCGCTGCAGGCGGGTATGCCGCTACGGATAAGTTCAATTACCTCACGGCCACGGGCCATACCATAGAAACACCAGCCCCTTCATTGTTCACCTTCAACATGCCGGGCAACCCGGTAACGGAACTCATGGGCGTGGCGGTCCCCGAAGCCGGGGTGCGCATCGCAGGCAGTAAGCTGGCGGAGAAAGGCCCTTTGCTGATCACCCACTGGGGGATGAGCGGCCCCGCTGTGCTGCGGCTTTCTGCATGGGGAGCACGCTACCTGCAGGAACAATCCTATAAATTCACCCTCATCGTAAACTGGCTGCCCGATATGAACGAAAACGCCCTGCGCGATGCCTGGCCACAATGGCGGCAGGAGCTGGGGCGTCAAATGACGGGCACCCGCAATCCATTCGGACTCCCTTCCCGCCTCTGGCTGTTCCTCCTCGCGCAGGCAGGCATCCCGGAAAGTACCCGCTGGGCCGAAATACCGGCCAAAGAGCAAAATAAACTCATCCGCCTGCTCACGGCCATGGAATTCCCCGTTTCAGGGAAAACGACTTTTAAAGAAGAATTCGTGACCTGCGGAGGCATCCGCCTGCCGGAAATAGACCCGCTTACCATGCAAAGCCGCATAGCACCGGGGTTATATTTCGCGGGTGAAGTGATGGATGTGGACGGTATCACCGGTGGCTTCAACTTCCAGCATGCCTGGACGAGCGGGTGGATTGCCGCACAACTCGAAGGACAGCCCTTTTAGAAAAAGCTGATACCTCCCTGCCAGCCCAGCCAGCCTGATCGGCCCTGATCAGAGGAGAAGCCCGGGTACCCTTTCCAGGGACGGTTCACGATCTTGTTGTTATCGTCCGCAAAAGTGAAAGCAGGCCCGCCGAATACGGTGAACCAGTTGCTGACCTTCATACGCAGGGAAGGAGAGAGGCGCCAGGCCTGCCCGAGGGTTTTCCAGTTGTTGTCGAAGTAATTAACCTGCACGATGTCTGCCGAAATGGATAAGCTCCCTTTAAGCGTGTAATCCGCTCCAAAGCCCATCCCAAGGAAATGAAGATCGCTGCCCTTACCGCCGGTGAGGATGGAATAGAATCCTTTCCTGCCGCTTTTGAACTGTAGGTTAACAGGCGCCATGTCACTGGCGAAGGCATCCAGCTTATAATATCCTCTTTTCTTTACGATGGTGATGAGTCCAATAGCAGCCCCGTCTGAACTGTCGGCTATATTCACCAGCCCGAACTGCAGGCCGCGGTTATAGCCCACGCTGTTCCCGAATAAGGAGAGCTGCAACCCCCGCATGGTATCACGCGCATGGTTCCAGCCCCCGGTTATCTGCAGGCCACGGCCCGAGCCGCGGTGCTGGTTGAATAATCCCGAGATCTGTATACCGGGCGCCGCGCCGGTAGGTACCCCGAAGGGCAAGGGACGCGTTTCTTCCACGATGGCAAGGCTGCCTGCGGCATGGTTGATCAGTCCTGCTACCTGTATACCTTTCATTTCTGCCGCGTAATTGATAAGCCCTGTAATCTGCAGGCCGGTGGCGTTACCCGCCACGCGGTTAATTAGCCCGCTGATCTGCAGGCCGTTCAGGTAGCCGCCGCTATGGTTCAGCAGTCCGCTTACCTGTCCGCCGATCACATTGCCCCGGGTCCTGTTGTAGAGTCCTGCTATCTGGAGACCGTAAACGGAATCTTTGGCGCGGTTAAAGAGTCCGGTGATCTGAGCGCCGCGCAGCTTGCCATCGGCCACATTGCTGATGCCGCTGATCTGCGCACCCAGTACGGATTCTATGTTCCGGTTAAAGAGACCCGCCACCTGCACACCTCTTACTGCACCCCCTACGAGGTTGAAGATACCCGCCACCTGTGCATATTGCGCGTCTTTTTTGTTGATGTTATAGCCGCCTGCAATCTCCACCCCGTCTACCCCGGCAGAATAGCCGCCTATCAGGTTAAGGGAAAACTTATTGACAACGGTACCGGCCATTTTGCCGTGTGTGCCGAGCGAAGGGAGGAAGGAGGTTTGTACCGGTTTGTTGGCGAGGAACCTGCCGATGTTGCGCGTCTGGCGGCGGAGGGCATCGCCAATCAGGCGGCTGCCGGCCCATGTCTTGTCCACATTATCGGAAACAGTGAACTCCCGCAGCTGCACCGGCATGGCGGGAGAAATGGCTACCGAGATCTCCCGGTCGTACCCGGGGATGACGTATAGCGCCGTATCCATATAAAACTCTTTGCTGACGGTGATCTCTACGGAAGGGTGCCTGCCTTTGTCTTTCAACCGCAGGTGGAAGTAACCTTCCTGGTTGGTGAAGGCAGACATGAGGTCGGTGCGTTCGTAAATGCTGGCATTTACAACCGACTGGCCGCTGGATTTGTCGCGCACATACCCGCTGATCACGTAAAACCGTTCGCGGTTGCCTTCGGCAGCATGGAGGATGATGTGCCCGTCTACCACCGAATAGCGGATGCGGCCCTGGAAGAGCTGGTCGAGCACCTGGCGTACGGGTTTGCGCTGTACGCTCATGGTAACAAGACTATCGCCCCGGAAAGGCCTTCCCGCATAGGAGAAGTTCAGGCCTGATTGTGCGGTGATCTTAGACAGTACGGAATCCACGGGCCATTGCACGGCACGGAAGGAAACTGCTTGCTGGAGTTGTTGCTGCGCCATCAGGCCGGAAGGCCAGAGGAGCATGAGGAATAGACAGTTACGGAGCAATTTGGAGCAGGGTTTGAACATGGCGGACGCCGGCTCTTTGTAGAGACCGGCGGGCCAAAATTAGCGTAAAACGGCGAATGGATAAAAGGGGAAAGAGGACAGACGGTTAGAAAAGGCCTGCTTTTACACCAAGGTTGAAGCCGGGGGCGCTGAGCTTTTCATTGCTGATGTTCACTCCACCGGCCCCGAAAACCCTGCGGTAGGAGCCGCCGGCAAACACCCGGAGGTATTGGGTGATATTCATTTCCACCTGTACGAATGGTTCGGCTACCACTACAGCGCTGGAGGCAAAAACGGCATCTTTTCCCTTACCCCGCTTCTCGCGCTCGGATACCCCGCCACCGCCTACCAGTGCCCCGGCCGACCAATGGAATAACTTGTCAGTGTTATGAACATACTCTGCCACAAGGCCTGTATACCAGAAACCGATATGTGGACGGTCGGGTGTTTCGAGGCGGATATTGTTGGCGAGGCTCTTGGCACCCGCTCCCAGTAACCATTTCTTATTCAGGAATACCCCGCCATAGGCGCCCGACATTACGGCGAAATCTCCATTAACGGTGGTGATCGTGCCAATTCCTGCACCATAGGCACCAAACTGTTTGGGCTTGAAGGTACGGCCGGAGAGGGTCTGGATTTCCTGTGCCTGCGTGTGCGACATCATGAGCAGCAGGGCAATAAATGTTACAAGTCTTTTCATATAGGTAGCTATTTTGTGTTTGCTGCTTATATGACGGACAAATCACCCCTTCCCCCATAAGCCCCCCGAAATATTTTTCTGAATGAAACTGAACGCTTGATTATCAGAATGAACGGAATGAACAGGATGAATGGAAGTAAATTGTACTTACATTTATCTGACTTAAACCTAAAAACTATGGAAAACAAGTATTTCGGCTGTGAGCCGCTTGGCATGGAAGACATGCAGAATGTTCAGGGTGGCGCTTATGTAGCTAACCTCCTGACACTCGTTAAAGGCGCCTATTTCCTTACAAAGAATTTTACACCCAACGTGCCCCTGGCTGGCTCGCTGGTATTTGGGTTGCTGACCTCGTTTGTGGACCCGCTGGTAACAGCAGCGTAGTTCACAGGCATTTCACACTGATTTTAGATAAGCAACCTGCGCAAGCAGGTTGCTTATCTCTTTTATACCTTCCCTGAAATTATAAGTAATGTACCCCCGGCGCATAATCCTTCTCCAGCGCCACCAGTAATGTCTGAAAGTCTGCAGCACTCCGCAGGAAGTCCATCTTCGTTGTATCCACCATCAGCGTACGCATGGGGTATTGGCGGATAAACTGCATGTACATCTCCTGCACACGCTTTAAATAACTATCCTTGATCTGCTGCTCATAAGGCCGCCCCCGTTTACGGATATTGCTTTGCAATTGCGCCACCGGCGCATTGAGGAAAATCAGGATATCGGGCTGGGGGAGCTGGGGGTTAATAATATCGAACAGCTTCTGGTACAGCGAATACTCATCCGCCTCCAGGTTCATCTTCGCAAACAACAGGCTTTTAATAAACAGGTAATCGCTCACGGTATGGTCCGTAAAAAGGTCCGGCGCCGTGTTCATATCTTTCAGCTGCTTGTACCGCTCGGCCATAAAGAACAGCTCCAGCGGAAAAGCATACTGCGAAGGGTCTGCATAAAATTTAGGCAGAAAGGGATTATCGGCAAATTCCTCCAATATGAGGCGCGCCCGGTAATGATCGGAGAGCTGATGGGCAAGCGTGGTTTTACCCGAACCAATATTGCCTTCTATGGTGATAAACCGGTATTGCATGGGTCAGTGAGGAGCAGTAACAAGCTTTATGGCCGGCAGCGGGTCCGGGCAGGCAGCCAGTAACTCAGCCACCGTGAGCTGCAGGATAGGGTGTACCCTGTCTGCAGCGATCTCTGCCAGTGGTGCCAGCACAAACCGGCGGTTCTGTAACTGCGGATGCGGCACTTTCAGCTGCGGCAGGGTAATCACTTCATTGTTGAAAAACAGGAGATCGATGTCAATGACGCGGGAGCCCCACTTCATCCGCCGCACCCGGCCTATCCTGCGCTCAATGTCAAGCATAAGCGTCAGCAGGGCAGGAGCATCCATTTCGGTATGCAGCTCCAGGGCCTGGTTCAGATAGTCGGGCTGTTGCACGCCACCCCAGGCACCCGTTTCGTATAAGGCTGATTCACGGGCTATTATACCGGCTTCCGCCTGCAATAACCTTATGGCTTTTTGCAGGTTGGCGGAGCGGTCTCCCATATTGCCTCCTATAAGTAATATTGCAGTATTCATGAATTTGACGGTCCAAAAGTACCCATATTCCGTATTTTTGAGAAAATTAATATAGTTTCCGTTCCAATAACAGATAACACATGCGCAGTTTCCTCAAATTTTTCCTGGCATCCTTTGTAGCCCTCGTCATCTTCTCTTTCCTCTCCTTCCTTTTTATGATCATGGTATTTGCAAGGATGGGCGCGAAGAAGAAAGTAGTGGTTGGCTCCAATGCCGTAGTAGTGGTTGATCTTGCACAGACCTTCCACGAACTGCGGACAGACGATCCCTTCCTCGGCCTCTACACCTCCGAGTCCGGCAATGTTCCCGGACTCTTCGATGCCGTGCGCAACATCCGCTCCGCCGCTACCGATGATAATGTAAAAGGCATCTTTATTAAAGCAGACGGCAATGGCAACGGCTTCGCCGCCAGCGAAGAGCTGCGCCGCGCCATCACCGATTTCCGTAAAAGCGGCAAATTCGTATATGCCTACGCGGAATCCCTCTCCCAGAACGCTTACTATGTAGCCTCCGCGTCCTCTAAAGTATATGTACATCCAAAAGGCGGGGTAGACTTCACCGGTTATTCCATGACCATGATGTACCTCAAAGGCCTGCTGGAAAAACTGGAAATAGAACCGCAGATCTTCTATAACGGCAGGTTCAAATCCGCCACCGAGCCGCTGCGCGAATACAAAATGTCGGACGCCAACCGCATCCAGACCACCGAATTCCTCAATGAACTGTATGGCGACTTCCTCACCAAAGTAGGGGAGTCCCGCAAGATAGATACCGCCACCCTCCATGGTTATGCCAACGATGGGCTTATCCTCGAGCCTTCCGATGCAGAACACTATAAACTGATCGACGGCCTCCGGTACGATGATCAGGTAATGGACGAGATCAAACGCAGTCTTGCCATCGGCGGGGAAGAAAAAGTGAATTTCATCTCCCTCAGCCGCTATGCTACCGCAAGGGGCGGATATGGCGATGATTATGGAAACATTGCCCTCATCTATGGCGAAGGTGAAATACGCACCGGCGAAGATGGTGATAAGATGATTGCCAGCGATGATTATGTGAAAATGATCCGCGAGGCACGGCAGGATAAAGAGATCCGCGCTATCGTGTTCAGGGTGAACTCTCCCGGTGGCAGCGCCCTTGCTTCTGAAAACATCTGGCGCGAACTGAGCCTCGCCCGCAAAGCGAAACCCGTGATCGTAACCATGGGCGACTATGCAGCTTCCGGCGGCTATTACATTGCCTGCATGGCCGACAGTATTTTTGCAGAACCCAATACCCTCACCGGTTCCATCGGTGTATTCACCGTACTCCCCAACATGCAGGGCTTCTTCAATAACAAACTGGGCATTACGTTCGACGGGGTGAAAACTGCTCCCTTTGCAGATGCAGGATCAGCTAGCCGTCCGCTCACCGATAAAGAAAAAGTACTCGTGCAACGGTCGGTAGACAGTATCTATGCCACCTTCAAACACCGTGTGGCAGAAGGGCGTAAACTGGATGCCGCTGTTGTGGACAGTATTTCACAGGGCAGGGTATGGACAGGGCGCCAGGCGCTGAAGCTTGGGCTGGTAGACCGCCTCGGTGGTGTACAGGATGCCATCGACTGTGCCACCCGTATGGCCAACATCCCCGAACCCAGACTCATTACGTATCCCCGTCCCAAGAACACTTTCGAGAAATTCATGAAAGGATTTAACGAAAGTGTAAAAGCGAACTACCTGAAAGAAGAGCTGGGCAGCGATTACCGTATTTACGAGACCATCAAAAAGGTACGCGCCATGCAGGGTGAGGCCCAGGCTAAGCTGCCTTATGAAATGGTTATCCAATAAACCGGAAAGAAAAAAAGTCTGATATTGCGGTGCCGCTTCCTGTTGGGAGCGGCATTTTGCTTTTCAAAATCCCTTTATGCAGCGATTGAAATACTTACTCCCCGTAGCATTTGTTTGTGGAATGGCCGCCTGCCAGTCGGGCGCTGCGCCTAATAGTGGCGATACCACGAAGGCAGATCAGCAGGCCGACAGTTTGCTCGAAGCCACCGGTCCTGAATCCGCCCGTGATACGGCATTGCCCAACCCCGGCGGATTGCCCGATACCCTCACGCTGAACGGACAATTATACCGCGTGGTACCTTCCACGCAGGAGTTGTTCGAAAGTGCGCCGGAGTTTACACCCGATACGAGTGAGGCAAAGAATATTGCACAGCAAAAAGACCGTGTGCGCCGCCATGGCGATACGCTCATGATGCAATTGACGAACGGGAAAGTAAAGCAGCTGGTGAATATATTGAGCGATGGGGAAGACCTTGCCAGCTTCACTTACCAGGGTTACATCCCTGCACTGAAAAGCTATGTGGTGCACCTGTACGGATATGAATTCTATGATGTGCAGGTGGTGAATGAAAATACGGGAGAGCAGGTGACGATGGTGAACCTGCCGCAGGTATCGCCAGACGGGAAGCATGCCATTGCCAGCAATACGGATCTTGTTGCTGCCTTTACGACAAACGGCCTGCAATGCTTCAACTTAACACCCAAAGGTCCGGAGCTGGCGTATGAATTCCAGCCGGAGCGCTGGGGACCGGATAGGATCAAGTGGCTGGATGATAAAGTGCTGGTGGGTATCTTTTCCGTGACCACCAAAGAGATGGATGTGATACCACATTACGTACGGCTGGAGCCGGTACGGAAGTAACGGGAGGAGGCCGGTCCCCGGGGCGGGGAAGCCATAACATCGGGATATAGTGCCCGGCATGAAATCCCCGACCCCCGGTGCAGTAAAGGCATCGCCTTGTTGGCCGGACCGGAAAATAGCCGGCTTCTAGCAGCCTTGAATTGCCGGCTTTAGTTGGCGGTATGAATTTTCAGGGAGCGGATCAACCCTCTTCAGAATAAACGGGGTCGCGCTCTTCCGGCGTAAGGCGGATAACGTTGTTGTGGTTTTCGTCCACGATCTTCTGGGCCTGCATACGGAGGCGGCGGAGGCCGTCTGCCAATGCTTCCATAGACTTTTCCGCGGTTTCCGCAATCTCATTATGATGGCGGATCACGCTGCTCAGGCGTTTAATGTGCTCGTTAATAACATTGCAAATGATTTGCGAAGCGCTAAAGGCATCGAACTCCTGGAGGTTCTGCAGAATTTCATCGTAACTGCGGCACATGTGCTCTACTACATTGTTAGAAGCTTCGGCAGTTTGAACTTTTTTCTCGGCCATAATTGGTTGATTTTAAAGGGGCCTTTGCGGCATAATTGATGGACGTAATTCGCGGATAACTTGAAGATGCAGGTGCAAACTAAGAAATGACCTATCCATGGAATGTTAAGCGCCGGTTATTGGTGGGTCATTACCCAGCAGCAGGCCCTGGTAGCGGCTTGGCAGATTTAGGGGGATAATTGACCGTTGTTTGCTAGTTTTGCCCCTTGTTAAAGAATAATCAGCATGGCGTCAGTATACAATCAGCGTAAGGCAATGTGGGCAATCACGAAGGCAAGCATCCGGGCAATGTTCCGCAGTCCTTCGGCCGTAGTGTTCAGTCTCGCCTTCCCGCTGGTATTCATTCTCGTATTCGGTTTCATCGGCGGCAACGGAGATACGGTGAGGATAGGGGTCGATAAAAATTCGGATACTACCAGCCTCGTCTATAAAAATCTCGCCTCCGCACCCCATATCCGCCTCATCACCGATCAGGCACAGCCCGATATGGAAACTGCCCTCCGCAAAGGAAGCATGACGGCCATCCTCCGCATCGATACCGGCGGCAACGCCACTACACCGGCTTATAAAGTACATGTAAAAACCTCCACCGCCACCAATGCCGACAGCAAAGCCCTCCTGTTAAATGCACTGCAAACAGGCATCAATGCTGCCAACGATAAAGTATATCCCCGCCCCACAGTGGCCGAAGTAATTCCGGAAACGGTTCCGGGGCGCATCTATAAACCCATCGATTTCATCCTGCCCGGCCAGCTCGGTTTTTCCCTGCTCAGCGCCGCAGTGTTCGGCACGGCGTTCCTGTTTTTCAGTCTCCGGCAAACACTGGTACTGAAACGCTTTTTCGCCACGCCCATTCACCGCATGTACATCATCCTCGGTGAAGCGCTCAGCCGTTTGCTGTTTCAGTCGTTCGGTTCCATCATCATCATCGGCCTGGGGTATTTCGCTTTCGGCTTCACACTGGTGAACGGATTCGTAACCTTCCTCGAAATGCTGGTGTTATGTTTATTCGGACTCATCGTATTCATGGGCTTCGGCTTTGTGGTAAGCGGCATCGCCAAAACGGAAAGCACTATTCCGCCCATGGCCAACGTGGTAACCCTGCCGCAGTTCCTGCTGGCGGGCACCTTCTTTTCGGTGGATGTGTTCCCGGCATGGCTGCAGCCCATCTGCAAGATCATGCCGCTAACTTACCTGAACGATGCCTTGCGGAAAGTGGCCTTTGAAGGCCTCCACCTCTGGCACCTCGGCCCGCAGCTGCTGGTACTCACGATCTGGGGTGTGGTGGTGTATGCCGTAGCCGTGAAAGTGTTCCGCTGGGAATAATCAACTTTAACTGTAATCAGACCTGATATGAGACTCATCAAATTTTTCCTGCTTTCCATGGGCATCCTGGTAGTGCTGGCCTTCCTGCTGTCGCTGGCATTCCCTTCTACCGCCCTGCTGGAACGTTCCGGCGCTATTGAAGCACCGGCCGGTAAAGTGTTCGCCCGCCTGTCTGACCTTAAAACATGGAGGGAGTGGAACCCCTGGCATCCGGAATACAACCCTAAACAGGGTGTTACCGTTACCTATGGCCCGGTTACCTCCGGCGAAGGTGCCAGTTATACCTGGGCAACCCCGGGCACCAAAGGCATGGGCCTTGTGAAGATCACAGAAGTAGTGCAGGGCAAAAGCATCACCTACATCATGACGCATCCGGATATGAAGCATATTACCGCACACTTCGACCTGAAGCCAACGGAAGATGGCAACGGCACCGCCCTCCTCTGGCGCTTTGAAGCCCATGTGGGCATGATGCCCTGGTGGAAGCTCCGCGGATTTATGATGGACAAAATGTTCGGCGCCACCATGGAAGAGGGACTGAACCACCTGAAGCGCATCGCAGAGATGCCGTAAAGGCTTTTATGTTGAACGGTTTGGTTTTCTACCATTTTCCGGCGTAATTTCAGTGTTCAATTTCATCAAATCCTATTTTTTATGAAAAGCATGTTAATGGGCCTCGCCCTTCTGTTTTCCGCCACAGCAGTGATCGCACAGGATCCTCCGAAAAGCCCGCTGGTTTCTGCCAAAGGTGATAATGTGGAAATCTCCTACAGCCAGCCTTCCAAAAGGAACCGTGAGATTTTTGGCGCACTGGTACCCTACGGCGAAGTTTGGCGCGCAGGTGCTAACAAGTCAACCGACATTACCTTCAAGAAAGATGCGACTTTCGGCGGTAAGAAAGTAAAAGCAGGTACTTATGCCCTGTTCATCGTGCCCACAGCTACGGATTTTACGGTGATCCTCAATGGCGTAGCCGGCCAGATGGGTTCTTCCCAATACGAAGCCAACAAAGAAAAGAATGTTGCCGAAGTGAAAGTACCCCGTCAGAAAACTGCTTCCTCCGTGGAGAAACTGACTTACTCTTTCCCTAAAGGCGCACTGCAAATGGAATGGGACGATACCAAGATCTCCGTTCCCGTGAAATTCTAGCAGTTAACAGTCAACACAGCAAACGAATCTGGAGCCTCCGGTAACGCCGGGGGCTTTTTTATGCCCTGTCCCCCCGGGGGCCTCCACGTCCGGAGCAAAGCAGCGGTATAGTTACTTCAGGGATACTCCTTGGTTAAAGTATGGATACTTCGCAGTTAAAGCGTGGTTACAGGGTATTAACAGGGAACAAACATAGTGCAGTAGTGGGCTGTATACGATTCTGTATACCTGAAACATAGAAGAAGGATACTATAGGTTACCTTACAGTAAACCTTTAATAAGATAAAAGGCTTCCCCGGGTTACGGCCTTATTTCCCTTTCCCGGCGGTATATGTTGCCAGCATGTCGAGGATGCAGTTGTAGGTAACCTCCAGCTGGGCGTCGGTAATGCAATATGGCGGGAGGATGTAGAGCGTATTGCCAAGGGGGCGGAGCATCACGCGCTTTTCACGGAAAAAGGCATGCAGGAAGCCCGAAAGGTCGTTGATATAGCTGTCTGCCTCCCCGGTATGGATCTCAAACGCGATTATTGTGCCGGTTTGCCGCACATTTTTGACCGCAGGATGCTCCCGGAGGGTGTTGGTGAATGTTTGGTGCCTACGGGCGATGCGGAGGCGGTTTTCGGTGCAGGAAGGGGCTAAAAAGAGTTCGAGGCTGGCAAGGGCCGCCGCGCAGGTAAGCGGGTTGGCCGTGAAGGAATGCCCGTGGAAGAGCGTCTTCAGCTTATCGCTGCTCAGGAACGCTTCATAGATCTCCGCCGTACAGGTAGTGATGCCCATGGCCATGGTGCCCCCGGTAAGACCTTTCGACAGGGTGATCATATCCGGAGGGGTAGCCACCTGGTCCATCGCGAAGTTGGTACCCGTCCGGCCAAATCCGGTCATGATCTCGTCGGCTATCAGCAGGATGCCTTTGGCTTTGCAATGTGAAAGCAGGGTATTGAGCGCAGCCGCCTCGTACATGAGCATACCACCCGCACCCTGAATGAGCGGCTCAAAAATGAAAGCCGCGGCATCATCGCCCATCGCATCTATATGCGCCATCAGCTCTGGGAGGTTATCTTTCGTTGGCAGGTCAAGGAAGGTGACTTCGAAAAGGTAATCGTCGAACGCCCGGGTGAATACACTGCGCGCGCTCACGCTCATGGCGCCGAAGGTATCACCATGGTAGGCATCATGGAAGGCAAGGAGTTTCCGGCGGGGGAGGCCCTTGTTCTGCCAGTACTGGATCGTCATTTTCAATGCTACCTCCACGGCAGTGGAGCCATTGTCGGAATAAAACACCCGTGCCTGTGTGCCGGGCAGTACGGGCAGCAGTTGCTCTGCCAGCGCTACGGCAGGTTCGTTGGTATAGCCCGCGAAAATAGAATGGTGCAGTACGGCCGCCTGTTCGGTCAGCCTTTGCGTAATATACGGATGGGCATGCCCGTGTATGTTCACCCACCAGCTGGAGGTGGCGTCAATGTATTCATGGCCCGCTTCGTCTGTCAGCAGGGCGCCTTCACCCTTTACGATGCCCACGGGAGCGGGTGCGGTTTGCATTTGCGTGTAAGGATGCCAGATTACGGCCTGGTCGCGTTCACTTAAGCTTTTTTGCATTTCGCAAATGTATAGCTTCATTTGTACATCGGAAATAAGCATATCACATATTCATGTTTCCTGTAATTAATCTGGGGTGCCAACCAATTGCCTACCTTTGTGTTGTAAAGAGATGGCACGCCTTTTGGTCGTCCGTGTACCGTTAATAACAGCCATATCAAACCAGATTCCTGTTACAACCCAAAAGTGAAAATATGGATGCGAAGCTGCTCGAGATCAAGGAGAACACTAATGCGAAACAATTCGAGACCCGTGTAAACGGATTTCTTGCGAAAGTAGAATATATGGAAGGCGGTAACCGCATCTTCCTCACCCATACCGAAGTGGCTCCCCAGCTGGAAGGCCAGGGTGTTGCCGCAGCACTGGTGGAGCGTATACTCGCTATCCTCGATGAGCGCGGCGCCAAAATAGTGCCCCTTTGCCCTTATGTAGCTACCTTTATCCGGAAGAACCCGGAATGGAAACGCCTCCTCGCACACGGGATCAATGTCTGACACACTTTAATTTATAAGCATATGCCCTTAACGAATTTTGACAAGCTGCATCATCAACATCAGGAATGGAAGAAAGATCTGCTGCTGAACGAAAAAGAAATTAAATCGCTCCGCGAAGAGCTGACAGAACTGGCTGCAGGCCGCCTGGAGCATGACATCGCCGCTAAAGTGGAACATTTCCAGAACGCCCTCATCCGCCAGAAGGATGTAGTGAACGACCTCCTCGGGAACATCACCAAAGGCGATAAAATGATGTCGGAAGCAGAAGGCGATAACGCACAGCTCCACATGCTCCATAACAAACTCCAGGATGATATGGAAACCTTCAACCGCCTGTTCATTGAACTGCGCGAAGAGTTCAAAGCCTTTAAACGGCAACTGGTACAATCCTAAAATGTTTGCCCATGGATACGGAACTTGAATATACCAACGGGGAAGTAACGGTAGTATGGAAACCACGCATCTGCCGGCATACCGGTATCTGCGCACGCGGACTGCCCACCGTATTCCTTCCCAAAGAAAAACCCTGGATCAGGATGGATGGTGCCGATACCAGCGCCATCGTACTCCAGGTAAAGCAATGCCCTTCGGGTGCTTTGAGTTTTTACATGAACGCAGATAAACCGAAAGACTAGCCCGTTCCCGCATGCAGCAATACCGCAGCGTACAGCATGTACTGTATGCAGACCAGAAAGATATGGGCGATATGCCCGTGAGGCAGCCGTTTCCCTCCGTTCATGCAGACCGGATCGATCCTTTCCTGCTCCTTCACCACATCCATGTAAGGGTTCCTGATTACATGCCGCCGCGCCAGGCCGGGGTAGGTCCCCACCCGCACCGGGGCTTTTCTCCCGTTACGTTTATCTTCAAAGGCGGCGTCCATCACCGCGACAGCCGGGGCAATAACTCCATCGTTCGCGCCGGAGGCACGCAGTGGATGCATGCCGGTATGGGCATCGTACACAGTGAGCGCCCGCCCGATGATATCCATGACACCGGCGGTGAGCAGGAAATGATCCAGATATGGGTGAATTCCCCCGCCAGCCATAAAAGAGACCAGCCTTCCTACTTCCCGCTCCATGCATCGGATACGCCGGTGGTGAAGAGTGAAGACGGGCTGGTTACCATCCAGGTGGTATCTGGTGAACTGATGGGTGTTAAAGGCCCCGTGCCAACAGTTACGCCGGTCAATACCTTTACCGCACACTTCCGCAAAGGCGGCCATTTCTACATCCCACTGCCCGAAACGCATCATGCCTTCATGTACCTGCTCGACGGTGAGCTGAAGATTACCGGTGCCAGCGTATACACCGGGTTTCATTGCCTTGTGTTCCGGGAAGACGGGAAGGGCATCGGCATCACCGCCGAAGAAGATACCCGCGTGTTCATCGCCTCCGGGGAGCCTATCGGTGAAAAGATAGCTGCTAACGGACCGTTTGTCATGAACACCGAAACGGAAGTACTGGAAGCCATGCGCGATTATCAGATGGGAAAAATGGGTATATTGATAGAAGAATAAACCCCTGCCATGACGCTAGCAGAAACCATGGCGGCCATAGCTGCCGCCGGAACCGCCCAAACGAAGAAAACGCTGATGAACCACGGCGCCCGTGAGCCTGTTGCGGGTGTGAAGATCTCCGACCTGAAGGTGATCCTGAAGCAGATACGGAAAGATCAGTCGCTCGCATTGGCCCTCTACGAAACAGGCCATTACGACGCACAGTATCTCGCAGGACTCGCTGCCAACGGAGCGCTGATGACGGCCGCACAGCTGCGCCAATGGGCAGAAACTGCCAATGCCGGGGGCATCAGCGAATACGCTGTACCCTGGGTTACGGCGGAGCATCCCGATGCATGGAACATCGCCCTGTCGTGGATAGACGATACTTCACCTGACGTGGCCGTTAGCGGATGGGCCACCCTCGCCGGACTGGTATCCCTGCTGCCCGATGATCAGATCGATGTGAAGCAGGTACTGGCGCTGCTGAAGCGGGTGGAGAAAGAAATTCATGACGCGCCTAACCGGGTGCGTTATGTCATGAACAGTTTCGTGATCGGCGCAGGTACTTATGTGGATGCCGCGCATCATGCAGCGGTGGAAGCTGCCCGCAGGATAGGACCCGTTAAGGTAAACATGGGTAACACGTCCTGTAAAGTACCGGAAGCGGAAGGGTACATCGCCGCATCGCGCGGGAGGCCCGGTGGGGCAAAGAAAAAGAAGACACTTAAATGTTGAATAAAAAAAGCCGCGCAGGAATGCGCGGCTTTTTTAATGCAGGGTTTCCCTTCAGTTCTTCTGTAACCATACCTCATAAATGGTGCTCGATGCATTCGTAGGGTTGAAGCCATTGCTCTGCTCGGCGGTGGCTTCTATCCCGCCGTACATCCAACCAATCATCGTATTGCCGGACAGTTTCGAGTAATCGATCACTTCCGTGGTGCCGTTGAAGATCGGTACGTTGGGAGCGAGGACGAATGCCGCATTGGCGCCGATATACCCGGGAAGGGTGGCGCTCTTCTGCGGATATTCCTGTGTGCCGCTGGTCGATCTCACGATAGTGGATACACGGTTGAACCAGGGCATGAAGTTGGCGGCGTTGCCCGGTACCTCGTTGCCTTGCGCGTCTATCGTCCAGTCGGTAATGCCGCCAATGAAGGATACATATGCCTGGTTGTTGGCGGAATTGAAAGCGGAAATGGTCGCGCAATCATACATGCAATACCGTTGTACGAACGTATCGATCACGGTGCTGACACCGAAGCCCGAGGGAGATGCGTAAACGGGATTCACGAACGGCCCGCCCTGTTTATTGAACACGCCGGCGAATATCGCTGTGCCTACAGTCCGGTCGTTTGGCATTACCATCGTTACCGAGGGATAATCCCGCCGGTGGAACTGATTGGCACCATTATACTGCTGCTGGGTGGTGGCGGTGCTGTAACTTGTCACTACCGGCTGGCTTCCGCTGTTATCTATAGAAAACCGGGCAATTTGTTCGGCGTATTTACCTACCGCCCCCTGGGTATACTTACCCGGGTAATTCTGGCCCATTACCAGCAGAAAACTGCTGCGCAGATTCGTGAGATAGCCACCGGTCACCTGCATGCGGCTATCATTAGTCGTTTTGATGTAATTGCTCAGTTGTTGCCTGTTCTGGACAGCGGCGATGACCCGCTGTACATCCAGGGTGGTTATCTGCGTAAAGGTCTGGTAACAGCTGTCCGGCGCACAACCGGCACCATATCCGCCTATCATGTACAGTGTATTGCCCACCTGGCAAAACGGGATATTGGTTGCGCTTAGCTGGTATAACAGGTTGGATGGTATATCGGCGCTCCAGGACCTGTTGGCGGCGATGTCTACCACCCAGATTTTCTTATTTGATTCTGATGTGGGGAAAGAAGCGCCTGAGCCTGCGGTACCGTGAAACCCATTGGTACGCCCGCCTATGAGCAGCCATAGGTTGCCCGAGGTGGCGATGCAGAACGATTGCAGGGCCGGGGCGGGCTGATTGGCGGCCTTCTTCAGCGTGATGGTGTAAGGTGCCTGTGCGGAAGCGGAAAGGCTGCCGATAAGCAGCAGACAGTATATGATTTGTTTCATGGACATGATGTTTTAAGGGGTAACGAGTTTAAGGCACCATGCCGTGAGCAGCTTGCGGCGGGAGGCCGACAGGTCGCGGGTTCGGGGCATGGCGGTGGCTGTATTCCACAGATCGAGACTGATGCGGCCCATGAGGGCGCGCGTCATCGCGGGGTCTTCCCAGATATCAGGATTGTTGAGTGGCAGCACCTGGCTCATGGCCGGGTACAGGAGATAGTAGTTCCGCAGCACTTTACTGTATACCACATCCCAGGTGAGCTTGTCGTTTCCCGTGGGCTGCGGCGAATTGGGGTCTTTATAGTACTGGGAATAATCTTCGTCGTTCGGCAACACGCGTACATTGATGATGGAACCCGTCAGGGGATTGAAATGGCCGTAGCAGGCCGGCGGCGGATTGTCGCGCGTGGTGCAGGTGATAAGTACATTGCCTTTTTTGCTGACCGGCAGGTTGATGGGGCTCCCCAGCGTATAACCCTGTTGTAGCGGTATCGCTTTGCCGGGCGCCTGGTTGGGCGTTGTGTCGTAATACCACAGATCGTACGTATAGCCGCCATTGTTGGTCAGCTTCTGGCCGTTTTTATACCCGATGAACGAGATGGGGACTGTACCCGGACCGTAATCCCTGAACTGGGTAGTAGTAGCATTCGGGTTCACGGTATTCTGTTCCGCGTATACGCCGGAAGTTTCCGAGAAAAGGAAGAGCGGCTTTTCGATATGGATAGCCTGATCGATACCCATGGGGCCCGAACAGTACAAAAAGAACGGTTCGTTATTGTTGATCTTGGCGTTGATGAAAGCATTCCAGGTGAAATCGAAGACCCATCCGTTGGCATCGTTCGCCTTTACGTCCATGTAATTGATCTGCCCGAGTATGAGGGTATTGGGATCTTGGAGATTGGCGGGATTGCCGATGGCGAGGTAAAGCTGGCCAAGGTCGAATTTGGGATTGTTGCCTGTGACCATAGGATCGTAGTTGCCCTGGTACATATCCGGAAGCACGGCAGAAAGGTCTATGGAAATCTGACCCGGTATTTGCCTGAACTGATCGTAATTGCGGTAATACAGGATGGCTGGGGGGATCTGCATTTGCGGTGCGCCCAGCCTGTTGCCTTTCCAGCCTATGGGCCAGGGGAAGGTCTGTGGTTCAAGGTATCGCCCGGTGGTTTGCGAAGTGGCATCGCCTTCGAACCAGGGTGCAATGGTGCCCTGTATCTGCAGATAGTCGGAGTTGGTGCCTTTATTAGCATAAACCTGCACCATCTTGTCGATCCAGGCCTGGCCCTGGTAATTGTATTTGTTGACGATCTGTAATGGGCGGTAAAAGTTATAGCGTACTACAATTCCCGCCAGCGCCTGGCCGGTAGGCGATTTTTGCGGCATGCCCTGCAGGATGGGCTGGCCATTCAGTGCGCTGAGGGGCAGCACGCACTGGAACATGGCGGCGGCACCGTTGGGACCAGTCAGATTGCCGTTGCGGAACATGTTGATCCAGCGGGTCATTGCTTTGGTGGGTTTGCCCATAAAGATGACCGTGTCTCCCGAAATAAGGCTCAGCGCATCGGTGAATACCTGGGTGTTAGTAGGGTCTTCAGGGTTTATATCGATCACCATACCGGTGCTGCGGCCATTATCGCCGGTGCGGTTGAGGAACGATAGCTGGCTCGACTGGATCGTGGATTTCAGCGATGCGGGGATGACGTTGTTAGGGTCATTGATGCCCGTGATGCCCACTTTTTGCATGTCGAGTCCCATGTCGCCATAAAAGTTCCATTCTCCCGGAATGATGGTTTCGGTGCTGTTTGCCGCAACCTGCCGTAGCCCTTCGTCCTTTTTGATCATATTGGCGCAGGGATCCACCGGCGGGTCTACCGTTGTTACGACCAGCGGGGTGACGGCCCATTTCAGCCAGGTGGCATCGTCCATGCCGTAAGTCTCCGGCTGAACGCTGGCGGAGTCTGCCAGCCTGACCGGCTGGCCCGGGGCATACGGACTGTTGGGGACGAATAAATCGTTTGAATAATCGTCGTTGTTCGCGGTACCTACATTGATGGAGATGAGGCCCTTGAAATTAATCCTGGGGTAATCGAAGATAGACATTGAGGGTAGGTGTATTAGATTAACAATGCATTAACGGACGCAATTAAGGGAATTCAGGCTGGTTAAGATGTTAATGGATGTTGTAACACGAGCGTACAAACGAATTGGAGATCAGTAAAATAGGGTTATCCCCCGCCGGAAAAGTGCCCGGCGGGGATATGTTAAGCGTACGCTGAAATACTTAGAAAAAAATTGCAGACCACTCCCGCTGGAAGATGCCTTCGGGGGCGAGGTTGATGATGCCTTCCTTCTCCGTAAGCTCCCCGCTGGCATCCGTATGATCTGCGATACCGCACCAGGGTTCTATACATACAAAGTCTGCATCCTTCGCGCTCCAGATGCCCATGTAAGGGAATCCGGGGAAGCGTACTTCCAGCCCGTGGGGGGTGCTTTCACTGCGGATGGCAATGGCGTTGGAAGCAAGGTGTTTGAAAACGAGCGCATCTTTATAGAAAAGTTTCTTCGAAATCGGCAACACTTCCGAGTTGGAGAAAAAGGCTTCCGGCTCGGGGAGGATTTGTCCATCCGGAGAAAGCGGCCAAATACCGGCATTCTCTGGTGCATTGAAGTGTAATGCATAGTCACTGAATGCCGTTCCTTCCGCCAGTGGCATTTTGAAAGCAGGGTGCGCACCTGCGGAGAAGTACATGGCAGCATCGCCCGTGTTTTGTACGGTATAGCGCACGGCCAGCGTGGCATCGGTTATAGTATACCGGATACTCAGGCTGAAGGGGAAAGGGTAGTGGCTGAGCGTATCATCATCATCGGTGAGTACGAAAGTGGCTGAGTGCGGTGTATGCTCTGTCAGCTCAAAGGTTTTATCCCGCGCAAAGCCATGGCGACCCAGTTCATACGTTTTGCCGTTGAAGCGGTACTGGTTGTTTTTCAGTCCGCCTACTATAGGGAACAACACTGGGCTTTTCTTCCCCCAGAAAGCGGGATCGCCGCTCCAGAGGTATTCCAGGTGATTATCTTTTCTGGTGATGCTTTGCAGTTCAGCGCCCTTTGGACTGATCTGCACGCGGAGGATTTCATTCTCGATAGTGGTCATGCTGCAAATTTACAGTTTCAGGCGGATTCCTCTTTTACTGATCCATCCTGTTATCTGTACAATGATCAAAGCGAATGCCAGCGATTTGAGCAGGCCGATCCATCCGCCATAAGGGAACATGAGGGAAATGCCCGTCATCCCCACAATGGCATACGCGTAATAAGGCATGAGGTAACAAAGGAGGGTGTCTGTACCTGCCGGCTTTATGATCCGGAATTTATCGGCCATTCCTTTCAGGTCTGCCAGCCAGTATATGACTGCGAACAGCATGATGGTAATACCGCTGCAGATGAGCACCCAGCTGGGCGTTACCAATACTTTGGAAATGCCCCAGAAAGGGCGGGTGGCAAACCCGGCGGCTATCAATCCGGCTGCTATTAATGTTAACCATCCAATAACGGAAGCGGAGCGTTCCTTCGCTGTAAAATGCCGGAAGATCATGGAAATGAAAGCGCCACCCAAAACGAGGGACACATGTCCGCCATCGCCAAGTGGGCCAATAACAGGACGTATCCAGTGGTCGCCGGGAATGAGTTGCCCGTGTACGGCCATGTTTATAGCAGTAAATACTGCCCATGCGCCCAGTACCGCGGTAAAGGAGCCTTTACCAAGGATGTAAACCACCGCACTCACGAGGTAAGCCCATCCGATCAGTCCAAGGATGCCCCACCAGTAAATGGAAAAGGTGGCCGTTCCATCGCCGCCGCGGGCAATCCATACAAGGAACAGCAGCATGGCGATGCCGAGGCCTTTAAGGCCGTATTTGAGGGCTTTGGAAGTAGTGGTGGTATATTGGTGCCAGAGGAGGATGAAGGCGGTGCAGCCAGTTACGTTGAACAGTCCGCGTGAGATGCCCGTGGCTTCCGCGTTGAGGTATTCCCCGTTCACCAGTACGAGTCCCATTACCAGCAGGGCCAATCCCCGTTCGCCGGCATGCCGCAGTAAGGCAAGGGTATTATCGCCCTTTTTAATCCGGTTGGCGATAGCGTAGGGGAGGCTCATGCCTACGAGGAAGAGGAAAGCAGGGAACACGGTGTCTGCGAGGCCCATACCATCTTCTTTTGGCTGGGTATGCTCCAGCCAGCCCGGGATGTCGTGCAGCGTCCAGAGGTCGTTCACGAATATCATCAGGGTCATGGTGATGGCGCGGGTAATATCAATCGACGCGATCCTTTGCGAATTGGTCATGGGGATAGTGGAATTTGTGTCAAGATAAAAAACGGGGCCGGTATTTTCAACCGTACCCCGTCATCGTTCTGGTTGTAACCTCCGGAATTATCGGGCTACCACCAGCCGGATCTGTTTTTCCAGCCGGCCGGCATGTAATTGCAATATATACACCCCTGCAGGCTGCGGCACAGCCGGCCAGCGAAGGGTATGTTCTCCCGCTTCCTGACGGGCATTCAGCAGGGTTTCTGTTTGTCCGTTCATGTTATGCACCAGTACACGTACCACCGCAGCTTCGGGTAAACTGTACTTTATCGTGGAAGCCCCGCCCGATATCGGGTTCGGGTATGCCTGCAGCGCCACATCTTTCGGTGCCGCTGCTTTCTCTTCCGGTAATTTGCGTGCCATCAGTCCTACCGCGGCACTTTCCCCAAACACCCGCAACTCCGCGATGCTGGCCCAGGTGCCGGTATAATCCGCCGCACCTGTCACAGTAATGCGCACATACCGCGCCTGAACCGGACCGAAGTTATCGGTAATGGGTGCAGCGGCAGAACCACCCTGCGTATTGGCCGTGCGGTTCACGATCTGCGTATAACTGCCGCCCGAGGTAGTTTTGGACTGTATGGTGAACTGGTAGGCCCGGTCGTTCAGGCACACCACTTCTGTTTTGGAAATATTATATACCGCTCCCAGGTCTACTTCCAGCCACTGCGGATATACACTGGCAGACCAGCGGGTGTTCACATCTCCGTCTACCGCTGCGGCTGCAGGGTTCTCCGGCTGCGGGGCGCTGCTTACGGTAACGGATTTATTCAGGGCTAGATTTACAAGGGCAGGTGGGGTTCCCGGTTCTGCAGGTCCTCCCAGCCATGCCGGACCCACATCCATGGAATCCAGCGCGCGGTTGGTTACCGTTCCGGAAGTGCGCTCATCGGCTCCTACGTCTTTGGAGCTGCTGCGTGTTTGTCCGTCGATGTCGAGGGACACATTCACGTCTACCGGTAAGCCGGATATCGCCAGTACGCTGCCCCATCCGCCTACGCCGGCATCTATGGCAGGACTGGCAGCACCAATGCGCCAGCTGCCTGCAGATTCCAGTTGGGGATTGGCCATGGTAATACCGCCGGGGTTCGTAATGCCAAGGGTGCCGGAAAAGATGTTACCCAGCCAGGATTCTGAACCGGTAAGGTTATTGGCAACGAGCGTCTGGTTAGCATCCACCGCAATATTGTTCGCCACTTTCACGCCGGTGGGCGATAGCGGGCGGGAACCATTGTTCAGATCAATAGCCTTACCGCTGGTGAACTCCCCGATGGTGTTGTAGGCAATCACACAGCCGTTGATCTGGGGGTTGAAGCGTACTTCCCCGGCAGGGTAGGTTTGCCCTTTCTGCAGGATGATTACTGCATCGCCGGTAGAGTTGGCGGCATCCAGGCCGTAAAAGAAGTTGTTGATGATGTAGTTCTGAGATCCAATCACGCGCACGCCGCCGGTGTTGGCCTTTCCTTCTCCGAGGAACCAGTTGCCGTACAGCACATTACGGTCGCCATGCCGGAAGCAAAACTGCCCTTCTGAGCGGCGGAAGGTGTTGTAGCGGTAGAGGTTCTCCGAGCTTTTGTTGGAAATGATCTCGTTCTCCCCATCGCATTCGCGGAACAGGTTGTACTGGAAGAGCGTGCGGGAGATGTTATCCATCTGCCCGGAATATCCTACCCGTACTGTTTCGCCGCCATTCACACCCAATGGGGGGCGACGGGAGAAGTGGTTGTACTCCACCACATGGTAATCGGCCGTCATGTCCCGCACTTCGATCTGGAAAGTGGGGTCTACGGTGTTTTTGCCTTCGAAATGGCAGTGGTCTACCGTAGCCCGGAGTCCGTCGAGTACCATCCATTTGCTGCCTGAGTTGTAATGGATCATGGCACACTGGGTGATGCGGTTGTAGCTGCCTTTGATCGTAACAACGTTGCCGGTAACGTTGCCGTTGGTCCATTTGAAACCGTGTACCACAAGGTAAGTACCCGTAACGGTGAGGGTGGAGTTCCCGGAAAAGGTAACGCCACCGGGTGTTTGTGCCCGCATTTCAATGGGTGATCCGGAAGTACCGGCAGAGCTGAAGGTGATGGCAGCATTGTTCCATACGCCGTTTTGAAGGATGATACGGTCGCCCGGTTGTGCCGCGGAAATAGCGGTGTTAAGCGCCGTCATGTTCGACACGTTCCGGTCGATGGCCCATGCACCGGCGCACATAAGCTGAAGGCTCAGTAATAATTGGTAACGTTTTCGCATAAGTGGAATTTTGGGTGATGATAAGAAAGACTGGTAAAGGGAAAAAAGGATAGCTTTTGTCCAGATAAATAGTGCTTTTTCATAACGCGGTTAAATGGTATCCGAATGTATGCAAACGTTTGCGTATTTATAGATGTTTTTTTGCTGAAAGCAGGTAGTTTTTTGCCTGTCATTATAAAGGTGTTCTTCAGATATGAGATTTACAGGTTACTTATTTCGGATGCTGCTCTTAATTATCAGGACTTTAACATGCAATGTGCAGGGGAGTTGGGGCAGTATGAGAACACAAAAAAGGGCCGCCTCATATTGGTGAGACGGCCCTTAGACTATATATTCTGTGCGATCAGTTCCAGATATCATTCCCGGCGGTGAGCAGTACGGGCGCGCCGTCTGTTACCATGATGGTATGTTCGTGCTGGGCAACAAAGCTGCCATCTTTGGTTTGTAACGTCCAGCCATCGCCGTTCTCATAAGCCCAGGTGGCTTTAGTGGAGATGAAGGTTTCAATGGCTACCACACCGTTCTTCCGGAAGCGGTTGCGGTTGTATTTGTCGTAGTAATTGGCGATGGAATGCGGTTCTTCGTGCAAACTGCGCCCTATTCCATGGCCGGTGAGGTTTTCGATCACGCGGAAGCCTCTTTTCTTCGCTTCAAACTCTATCAGTCCGCCGATCTCGGCAATCTTAACACCGTCGCGTATACTGTCGATAGCTTTGCGGAGGATGTCGCGGGAGGCATCTACCAGCTTCTGGTGGCCGTGGATGTCTTCTCCGAGCACAAACGACCCGCCGTTATCGGCCCAGAAGCCGTTTAGTTCGGCAGATACATCTACGTTCAGCAGATCGCCTTCATACAGCATACGCTTGTTGGAAGGGATGCCGTGGGCGATTTCGTTGTTGACGGAGATGCAGGTCCACCCGGGGAAACCATACGTTAATTTAGGGGCGCTCTTGGCGCCAAAGGAAGCCAGAACGGCGTTGCCGAATTCGTCCAGCTCACCGGTCGACATTCCCGGGCGGGCATATTCCCGCATTGCTTTTAAAGTAAGGGCTACCGCCTCTCCGGCTGCCCGCATGCCCTGGAGCTCTGCTTCGTTCGTTATTGACATGGGCGTAGGTTTATCAGTTACTGCAATGTACGGAATACTACCCGGTATTGGCTGGGCATTATTGCTTAGGTGATCTTCCCGGCTTGCTGAGCTGCTTCAATGCCTTGTCGATCGTTTCCATCCGCTTACGGATCTTCTCCGCCGCGGAATCCAGCGTATACCCTTCATCGATCAGCTCTTTAATGAGGAGCATCTTCTTGATGTTGGCGTAGTCATAACGGCGGTTCTTGCCCTCTTCTTCGGTCAGGCTCACGATAATCCCTTTATCTTCCCAATACCGGATCTGCCGCGCGGCAATACCCGTGATCTGGGATACTTCCCCTATGCCAACCACCAGCTTCCCGAGGAAAGCGAAGTCGAATTGCAGCTCTTCGGATGATTCCATTTTGTAAATTATTTACAATGATTGTTGTAAAATTAAAAAGGATTCCCTTAATTTGCAATTGTAAATAACTTACAATAATGGCCATTTATTAGCATTGTTTACGAAAGCCGCCATGGGCGGCACATCACTCTTCAAAACACCCTAAAATGAAACGTCTATTATTAGCCATTTGTCTGGCCGGAGCAGTAGCCCCGGTGCAGGCCCGGAACCTCCATGCCATCTCTGACCGTGCAGATAAAGCGCCCGCCAAAGCCACCGTTCAGGCTTTCTTCGCCGCCTTCGGTAAAGGCGACCTCGAAGCACTCGTGCAGACATTTGACCCCAACGCGGAAATTACCGCAGTACGTACAGGTGAAAGGGCTGCCGGACAGATCTATGGTTCTTATAAAGGCCACACCGGCGTCCGGGAATTCGTAGCCGGACTGGGGGCAGCCTTCAGCACCAAAGCCTTTACGGTAGACCAGGTGATCGGAGAAGGGGAGATTGTTTTTGCCAGCGGAAAGTTCACCCATGAAGTGAAGTCCACCGGTAAACTGTTTTCCAGTGACTGGGCATTGAAGTGCGTAGTGCGCGGAGGGAAGATCGTATCCTACCATTTTTATGAAGACTCGGCTGCTTTCGGGCAGGCCAGCGCGGGTTCCTGACCGGAATGAACCGTTGCTCCACGGAGTTGCTGCAATCAGCGGCTCCGTGGTATCTTTTCCGGTAATGTTGCAAAATCATGTATTACTGTCTTACCGATTGGCTTAGTATCCGTAATTTCGGGACATGCGAAAGATTGTTTTAGCCAGTACATCAACCTTGTCCGGAGAGGAATACCTTGCTTACCTCGAGCCAGCCATCCGTGAACTGTTTGCCGGTATCCCGGAGATTGTTTTTATCCCGTATGCCCGCCCCGGCGGTATCAGTCATGATGAATACACCGCACGTGCTGCAGAGGCTTTCGGCGAGTGGGGAATTCAGGTAATGGGCCTGCATACCTTCCCGGATCCTGAAGTAGCCATCCGCCATGCGAAAGGATATTTCACCGGCGGCGGTAATACCTTCCTGCTGGTAAAGCAATTGCACAGTCTTAAACTGATGGATCTGCTGGCGGCAGAAGTGGAAGGAGGGAAGCCCTACCTTGGTACGAGTGCCGGCAGTAATATCGGCGGTGTGAATATGCAGACTACCAACGATATGCCCATCGTACTCCCGCCCAGTTTCCAGACGATGAACCTGGTGCCTTTCAATCTCAACCCGCATTACCTCGATCCCATTCCCGGTATAAATCATATGGGTGAAACGCGTGAAACACGCATCCGCGAGTTCCATACCCAGCAGAACATACCGGTGGTAGGTTTGCGCGAAGGCAGCTGGATCGCAGTGGAAGGTACGGAGATAGCCCTCCGCGGCCCTCACAGCGCAAGGATCTTCAAAGCCGGCCATGAGCCTTACGAACTGGCGGCCGGTGGCAATCTGTCCCTGATCTGATCCTGATAATGAATTTCATAATTGCCACGGGCGGTTTAACCGCTTGTGGCTTTTTTATGCCGTTCTATCTACGGAATTGATTATTTCTTCCACAATTTTCACCGTTAGTGGAGGAAATCAGAAAAAAGTGGAAATGTTTATTAATTTAACCGGCTCTTTATTGTCAATAAAGCTCAACCAATTCATTATGAGTTCAAATCGGAGAAATTTCCTTCGCCACCTGGCGATCGGCTCTGGCGCCCTTGTTGCGGGCATCCCATCTTTTGCATCCCCTGCGGCTGTGCCTACTGATGCGGAACTGAAACATGCGCTCGATCAGTCAAAAAAAGCACAGCGCTTTAACATGAGCGGTTATGCTGCTCCCAAGATCGATAAAGTTCGTATCGGCTTTATTGGTCAGGGTATGCGCGGCCCCGGTGCGGTACAGCGTATGTCGTATATCGATGGCGTTGAGATCGTTGCCATCTGCGACCTGATGCCTGAGCGTGCCACCAAATCTAACGGCATTGTTACCAAAGCCGGCCGCCCAGCCGCTAAAGAGTATTCCGGCGAAAATGGCTGGAAGGAAATGATCGATAAAGAGAAGCTGGACCTGGTGTACATCACCACTCCCTGGCATCTCCACACCCCCATGTGCCTCTACGCCATGGAACACGGCAGCCACGCAGCTTCCGAAGTGCCCATCGCACTCACACTGGAAGATTGCTGGAAACTGGTGGAAACATCAGAGCGTACCAAAAAGCATTGTATGATGCTGGAAAACTGCTGCTACGACTTCTTCGAACTGCTGACCCTCAACATGGCGCGCCAGGGCCTCCTCGGCGAAATCGTGCATGCAGAGGGCGCTTATATCCACGATCTGCGCGACCTTAACTTCTCCAAGAAAGGTTACCAGAACATGTGGCGCCTCCGCGAGAACATCGCACACAACGGCAGCCTGTATCCTACACACGGTCTTGGTCCCATCGCCCAGTGCATGAACATCAACCGTGGCGATAAAATGGATTACCTCGTTTCCATGTCATCTAACGACTTCATGATGGCAGATCTGGCCAAAGCCAAAGCTGCTGAAGATCCGTTCTTCAATGAGTTCGTAGGTGTTAAATACCGCGGTAATATGAATACCACCACCATCAAAACCGCCAAAGGCAAAACGATGATGGTGCAGCACGACGTTACCACGCCGCGCCCTTACTCCCGCATCCACCTCGTGAGCGGCACCAAAGGTGTTGTCAGCAAATGGCCTGATCCTGAGCGTATCGCTTTCGGCCACGGCTGGATCAAGGAAGAAGAACTGAAGAAACTGTACACCCAGTACACGCCCGAAATCGTGCAGAAGATCGGTGAAATGGCTAAACAGATCGGTGGCCACGGTGGTATGGACTTCATGATGGACTGGCGCCTCATCGACTGTCTCCGCAACGGTCTTCCCCTGGATCAGGACGTATACGATGGTGTTTCCTGGAGCAGCATCTTCCCGCTCAGCGGAAAGTCTATTGCCAAACGCTCTTCCAGCGTGGATATTCCTGACTTTACACGTGGCGCCTGGAAAACCAACGCCCCTGTGGAACTGACGCTGAAAGGCGGCGGCACTACCGGCGTGATCGGCGTAGGAAAGAAAGGCGAGTCCAAGCAACTGAACGTGCACTAATCAGGCATGTAACTTATATTTGGCGCTCTCCACATCAGGAGAGCGCCTTTTTTTTATCACCATCCTGCTCCCCCTTATGAAACAATTCTTTACCTGCTGCTTCCTGCTTTTTACCGCTGCTGCCACGGCCCAGCAATCCGATACGGACCTCTATGCACAGTCGAGCGAGGTCAATAACATCATGGTACAATATGAAGCCGACAGGGGTATACTCCAGCGGTTTTATGCTATCCGTAATTCACCGGAAAGACGTCAGCGGCTCGAAAAGCTGCAGTCGGATTATCTGCAAAGGCTCAGTGCGCTGGATTGGGATAAGTTGCCCACCGGCTCCCGTGCGGATTATGTACTCTTCCGCCGCAATCTGCAGCAGGAGCGTAATGCATTAACGGCAGAGAAAGTGGATTATGAAGCGGTGAAGAAGTATTTCCCCTTTGCAGATTCTTTGTACGCTGCCGAAGCCCGCAGGCGCAGAGGACTTACGCCGGATGCCCGCCAATTGGCAGCAGCATGGAATTTAGCAGGGAAAGAAGTAATGAAACAGAAAGCCCTGCTGGGGATAGACAGTACTATGGCACCGGCTTATGCCCTACGCGGTTCCGGCATTGCCAGAGGATTGCAACAGGCTGTTAAAAGTACCTATGATTTCTATACCGGCTTCGACCCGCAATTCTCCTGGTGGATGCCTGCTCCTTACCGGCGCCTCGACAGTCTGCTGAATGATTACGCTAATGCCTTCCAGCAAATTGCACGCAAAGCGCCGTCCCAGAAAGACGATGGCTCCGGCATCATCGGCCAGCCCATCGGGCGTGTAGCCATACAGGTGTTGCTGCAACATGAAATGATCCCCTATACCCCTGAAGAACTGATTGATATCGCGAATAAAGAATTTGCCTGGTGCGAACAGGAGATGCTGAAAGCATCAAATGAATTGGGCTTCGGTACCGACTGGAAGGCCGCGATGGAGAAAGTGAAGGGTACTTCCGTGGAGCCGGGCCATCAGCCGGAAGCTATGCTGGAGTTGTATAACGAATCGGTGGCGTTCCTGAAAAAGCATAACCTGATATCGTTGCCTCCGCTGGCGGAAGAAACCTGGCGGATGAATATGCTATCGCCTGAAAGGCAGTTGGTAGCCCCGTTCTTCCTCGGTGGGGAAGAGCTGCTCATTGCGTTCCCTACCAACACCATGCAGCACGACGATAAGATGATGTCTATCCGGGGCAATAATCCGCACTTCTCCCGCGCCGTGGTACACCACGAGTTGCTGGCGGGGCACGGTCTGCAGCAGTTCATGAACGACCGTTACAAAGCCTACCGCCGCTTCGATACCCCTTTCTGGACAGAGGGCTGGGCGCTGTACTGGGAGCGGCTCCTATGGGATAAAGGCTTCCCCCGCGGGCCGGAGGATAAAGTGGGTATGCTCTTCTGGCGTATGCACCGCTGCGCACGCATCATATTCTCCCTCAGCTACCACACCCACAAATGGACACCGCAGCAGTGTATTGACTTCCTCGTTGACCGTGTGAATCACGAACGTGCCAATGCGGAAGGCGAAGTACGCCGCTCATTTACCGGTGGCTACGGTCCCCTTTACCAGATCGCATACATGATAGGTGGGTTACAGTTTGAAGCACTGAAGAAGGAGCTGGTAGACAGCGGGAAGATGGATATCCGTGCATTCCACGATGCTATTATCCGCGAAAATGCCATGCCGGTAGAAATGGTGAGGGCCATACTACTGAACAAATTGCCTTCAAAGGACTTTAAGACTTCCTGGCGGTTTTACCCGCTCTAACGGAGGGAATCCGGATTGGGGATGAAATTGAGGAATGCGTTGAACTTCGTCTGATACTTCCTTTTATCAAGTTTGTAATAGAAAGCGCCTCTTTTCGAAGAGGTCCTTTCTTTGTCTTTCTGCTTCACCAGCAACCCGGTAGATAATACTTTGCGGGAGAAGTTGCGTTTGTCCATCAGCGTATCAAAGATACCTTCGTAGAGGTGCTGCAGCTGGGGCAGGGTGAACTTTTCCGGAAGCAATTCGAATACGATGGGATGGAAGGCGGCTTTATAACGCAGCTTCTGCTGTGCCAGCGTCACCATATCCCGATGGTCGAAGATGAGGGAGGGGAGCTTTTTGAGCGGGAACCATTCCGCATGGTAATCCTGGTTGATCTGCTGCGTGTAACGGTTTATGTCGATCAGGCTGCTGTATAATACAGACAGGGTACGGTCTACCGGATCGCGCTCCACTTCCCCGAAGGTGCACAATTGTTCCATATACACATTCTCAAGGCCGGTGAGTTCCTTGAGGACGCGGGAGGCGGCGTGGTCGATGGTTTCGTCTCGCTTCATGAGTCCGCCCATAAGGCTCCAGCGGCCTTTCTCCGGCTCAAAGCCCCTTTTGATCAGCAGCAGCTTCAGCTCTGTTCCGTCAAATCCAAAAATGATGCAGTCTACTGCCACCAGCATCCTGTTTTTGCTGGCATATTGGGCGATTTTCAAAGCGGATCAGTTTTTTACGTGGTAACGATATAAATGTCGTGCAGACAATTTATCAAACATTCCTGAAAGTTTGCCTGAAATTTTCGGGATTTAATCCTGATATTTAAAGAATCAAACCATGTTACAATTTTAAAATTTCACGTTCTGCATGAAAAAGCTATCCACCCTCATGGCGTTGTCTACCGGCGGCATCATGGCTTTTACCGCCTGCGGTGAAGGCGGCAGCAAGGCTCCGGCCGTTTCACTCACCAGTGCTAAATACGGGGAAACCGGTGGCGCTGAGGTAACCCAGTACACCCTGACCAATGCCAACGGCATGATCGTCAAAGTCCTGAACTACGGCGGTGTAATCACCGACATTATTACGCCCGATAAGAGCGGTGCCCCCGGTAACGTGGTGCTGTCGTTCGACAGTCTGAGCGGTTACCTGCAGGGTGGCAACCCCTATTTCGGAACGCTTGTGGGCCGCTATGCCAACCGCATTGCCAAAGCTCAATTCACGCTGGACAGTGTTACCTATAAGCTGGCACCCAATAACGATGGCAATACCCTCCATGGTGGTATCAAGGGTTTCGATAAAGTGATCTGGAAAGCCACCCCGCAGGCAGGAGACAGTAGCCTGGTACTCGAATACCGCAGTGCCGACGGAGAAGAAGGCTACCCCGGTAACCTCGATGTGAAAGTGGTATATACCCTCACGGCCGACAATGCCCTGCAGATCGATTATACGGCTACCACAGACAAGGCTACCCCTGTAAACCTGACGAACCACAGTTACTTTAACCTTTCTGCCGGCCAGGCTCCCGATATCCTGGGCCACGAGTTGCAACTGCGTGCGCCGCAGTACACGCCGGTAGATGATAAACTCATTCCTGTGGGCCGTCATGATTCCGTGAGCGGAACGCCCATGGACTTCACCACACCCCATAAAATAGGGGAGCGCATCAGCCAGGTGCAGGGTGGTTACGACCATAACTGGGTGCTCGAAGCAGGTGAGGGGTTGCAGGAGTTTGGTATGCTATACGATTCCACCTCGGGCCGCGTGATGACCGTGGCTACTACCGAGCCGGGCGTTCAGTTCTACAGCGGTAACTTCCTCGATGGTTCACTGAAGCATACACGTAATAATGCCGTATACGGCAAGCATGCAGGTATGTGCCTGGAAACCCAGCACTTCCCGGATTCTCCCAATCAGCCATCGTTCCCGGGCACGATCCTGCGCCCGGGCGAAACATATAAGCAAACAACGGTTTACCGCTTTGGGGTGCGTAAATAACGGAGTAGCTATCAACAACAAAGCCGTCTGTACCAGTTGCAGACGGCTTTGTTGTTGATAGCTTAAATGACTCAGGCCTTTACGATCATTTTGCCTTTGTTTTTGCCGGAGAAGAGTCCGAGCAGGGCTTCGGGTAGTTGCTCGAAACCTTCCGCAAAAGTTTCTTCCGATTTGATTTTACCGGCCTTCACGAGCGGGGCGAGGAACCCGATGCCTTCGCGGAAGCGGGAGGCATAGTTGCGGATGATGAAGCCCTGCATGAGGATGCTGCGCGTTACCATCAGTCCCTGCCAGCGCGGGCCGGTGGGTACTTCGGTAGCGTTGTAGTAGGATATTTGTCCGCATAAGGGTACACGGGCAAAGAAATTGAGTTGTTTCATCACAGCATCGGATACGGTACCGCCAACATTATCGAAGTAAATATCCACGCCATCGGGACAGGCGGTGGAAAGGCGGTCGTCCAGGCCGGGTTCATTATAGTTGATGGCGGCATCGAAGCCGAATTCTGTTGTCAGCAGTTTTACTTTCTCGTCTGATCCTGCAATGCCTACAGCGCGGCAGCCGAGGTGTTTGGCGATCTGGCCCACTACGGAGCCTACAGCACCTGCTGCACCGGAAACCACAACTGTTTCCCCTGCTTTGGGTTTGCCGATATCCATGAGTCCGATGTAGGCAGTAAGGCCCGTCATGCCCAGTACACCGAGGTAATAACTGGGCGGGGCGATGGTGGCGTCTATCTTCTGAACGGTTCCGGCAGGAACGGTCATTTCCGTGCGCCACGGGAGATAGGGGCCGAGTACAATATCGCCCGGGGAGAAGCCTGCAGCGCGGGAAGCAGTTACTTCTGCCACAACGCCACCTTCAAGTGCCTGATCGATCTGGAAAGGCGGTACATACGATTCGGCATCATTCATACGGCCGCGCATATAAGGATCTACCGAATAGTACAAGCCTTTCAGCTGTAGTTCTCCTTCTTTCGCATCGGGCAGCGCAACGGGTTCTATCCGGAAAATGGAAGCATCCGGGAGGCCCGAAGGGCGTGCTGACAGCGTGATCTGTTTTACCTGTTTCATGAAGAAATAACCAACTTGTATGACGTTTGGTTGAAGGGCCTTTGCGGAAAGTGAATTTTTTACGAATAATGCATACCTTACCTGCACGAAAGCAGCCAAAACAGCATGTCTCAAGACAATTTACCTCCAGCCACAGATCCGGTTTGGGAGGATTTTAAGAAGGGCGACCGGGATGCATTTGCGAAATTGTATGATGAACACGCTCCGCCGCTGATCGTTTACGGCATGCGGGTGAGTGGAGAAGAAGCAGTGGTGAAAGATGTGGTCCAGGATCTTTTCGTAGAGCTATGGCGCTCCCGTGCGCAATTACAGTCTGTCCGATCCGTAAGGGGTTATTTACTGAAAGCCCTCCGCTATAAACTCATGCGGAAGGCTGCCGTACGCCTCTTATACAAAGAGGAATTACCCGAACAGGCAGATCCCGTTAACCCCGAAGCCATCATCCTCGAACATGAAGACGAAACCATCCGCCGCCAGCTCATCCGCCGCGCGATAGACCGTTTACCCCGCCGCCAGCAGGAAGTGGTCAACCTGCGCTTTTACCAGGGCTTAACTACCGAAGAAGCCGCAGAGATTATGGCGGTGAATTACCAGTCGGCCGTCAATCTCCTCCACAGAGCGGTAGACCAACTCCGTAAAATATTGGGTCCCGGTGCCCTCACACTGCTCATTTTATACCGGGAAGGATAATTATTTAAATAAAGTTTGCATTTACTGAGTATCGGGCGGCATTTTTTGTCACCTATACTGGAAAGACCATCGTAGCATATGTCATACTCCCAAGCGGAACTGGAAGCATTATTGCAGAACGACGAATTTGTACAGTGGGTACTACAGCCGGATGCGGCAGGCAACAGCCACTGGGAAGCCTGGATGCGCGGGCATGCCAACAGGCCTGCACTGATTGCCCGGTGCAAACGCATTGTGCTGGATTTACAAGCCGCAGAAAGCACCGTTCCTGCGGAAAGGCTGGCTGGGGAGATATGGGACGATATGCAGGCGGAATTGCGTCCTCAAATGCGATTTATGCGTTATGTGGCTGCCGCTGCGGTGCTACTGCTGTTAGCAGGGTCCGGGTGGTGGTGGATGAACAGGGCAGGGCAACAGGAAACGCCCCTCGCGGCCATGCCTGCCATTATACGGGAAGGAAATGGGGAAATACTGGCCATAAACAACGGAAAAGGGCTGCAAACCGTATTAATGACAGACGGATCGCGAATCACCCTCAGTCCGGGTGCTAAAGTGCACTATAAAAGCCTCCCCGGGCCGGATGCCCGCAATGTAAAGCTGGAAGGGTCTGCCTTTTTCGAAGTAGCGCCTGATGAGCAGCGGCCTTTCACGGTATTTGCCGGTAAACTGGTGACGCGCGTACTGGGTACCAGCTTCCGCATCAGCGGACAGGAGAACATTACGGTAGCGGTACGCTCCGGGAAAGTGTCCGTTTCACACGATGGGGAACGCAAATCATGGATACTTTTACCCAATGAACAGGCAGTATTTGATGCCGGACGCAACACGATCGACAAATCGGTTGTTATACATAAAGCGATCCTCGAGAACCCCATTCTGCCCGCTCCCCGGTTTAGCTTCGACGAAACGCCCGCTCCCGCCATCGTGGATGCGCTGGCTGCCACCTATAGCGTGGATTTCCGGTACGACAGGCGGCTGTTTGAGAAATGCAAAATCACCGTGTCTTTAGAAGAAGGCACTTTCTACGATAAACTGGATGTGCTCTGTAAAGTACTGGGCGCAACATATGAAATAGTGAACAATGAAGTGCGGATCGCCGGTCCTGGCTGCCAATAGCCTCCCCCTCCGTAACTGAAAGACTGAGAGCATAGCATTTAATGTCAACCAAAATAACAAGCGTATGAACACCTATCGTTTCATGATGCGGGTAGCGCTGTTGAACACTTTCCTGTGCATATTCCTGATGACTGCTTCCGCTGCGGCCACTGGCATACAGGGCGTGCTCGACAAGAAGATTTCCCTTACCGTAGCAAACAAGGAATTGAAAAATGTGCTGGGGCGGATCGAAGAGGCGGCTTCCGTCAAGTTCGCCTATGCTACCCAAACCATTCCACTGTCCAATCTCGTCAGCCTCAACGTACAGGATACCCGGCTGGGCGACGTATTGCAATCACTCCTTTCTCCTTACAAAGTGGCGTATGAAGTAGTGGGTAACCAGATCATCATCCAGCGTAACGGGGTGAAAGTGGTACTCACCGAAGATGCCGCATTCAAGAAAGTTACCGGTCGGGTTAAAGCGGCCGACGGTGCCAGCGTGCCCGGTGTTACCGTTACGGTTAAAGGTACCTCTAAAGGCACCGTTACCAATGTGGACGGCTATTTCGAAATCGATGCCGAAGAAGGTGCTGTACTCGTATTCACCGCCATCGGCTTCGCCACACAGGAAATAGCAATAGGTGCAGGCAGCACCTACGATGTGGCGCTCGTGGAATCTAAAAGGGAGCTATCCGAAGTAGTGGTTACCGCCCTAGGCCAGCGTAAAGAGAAACGCTCGCTGGGCTATTCCGTATCGGAAGTAAAAGGGGCAGACCTTGCCGTTACCAATGAAGTAAATCCCATCAACGCACTGCAGGGTAAAGCACCCGGCATTAATATCGACCAGGGTTCCGGCGGCCTGTTCGGCAACTCGCGCATCCTGCTCCGTGGTAACTCTACCCTCAGCGTTAATAACCAGCCCATTTTCGTGATCGACGGGGTGATCCTCGATAACGACGCGTTCGATGGCAAAGGGCGCGACTTTGGTAACGATCTGAAGAACCTCAACATGGAGGAATTCGAAAGCGTTTCCATCCTGAAAGGCTCCGCTGCCGCGGCTCTCTACGGCACCCGCGCTATTAACGGCGTAGTGCTTATCACTACCAAGAAAGGGCGTACCAAGAAAGGATGGGGTGTATCCGTAAGCCAGTCCATCAACATCCAGGACCCTTACCGTGGACCCGATTTCCAGAATGAATATGGCGGAGGTACCGTAGGTGCTTTCTTTACGGATACCCGCGATCCGGGATATCCCACCGGCACCAACTGGCAAACAAAGGTGTTCCCCACCAATGCTGCCGGCGAACCGTACATAGACCCGCAGAAGAACCGCGAACTGGAAAACTGGGGACCTAAATTCGCCAATCAGCGCGTGAAGAATTACGATGGTACCTGGACGGAGTACAAAGCCGTTCCCAACAACTACCTCGATGCATTCCAGACCGGCGTAGGCTATCTTACCAGCGTGGCGGTAGACGGGGCTACGGATAAATCCAGCTTCCGCTTATCCTATTCCCGCAACCAGGCAGAAGGCATCAACTTCCGAAACAAGATGAACAAAAATGCCTTCTCACTGCGCGCCACCCACAATCTCACCAGCTTCATCAGTCTGGATGCCGGCGCGGATTACACTTCCCTGAAAGGAGAGAATCCCCCGCAGCTGGGCCTCAATAACTACATATGGATCTTCCCCCGTAACTACGATACCAAATACTGGATGCAACGGAGTAAATACACCAGTACATTGGGCGGTGTACCCAAAGTGTATGATCCCAACGAAACTAATTTCGTGCCCGGGGCAGATTACTGGTTCCGCATCTTTGAGAACGATTACCTGCAGGACGAACAAATGTTCCGCGGCCGCCTCACCATCAACGCTACCCTTACCAACTGGCTGCGGTTGCAGTTAGAAGGGAACTTCAGCAACATCGCCATCAAGAATGAAACGAAAGAGCTGGGACAGGGTTATGAATTTAAAGGCGATGATAACCTGAACGGTGGTAAATACGGTCTCGGCCACTCACAGAAGCGCGCATGGTTCATGAAGTGGATGGGCATCGTTACCAAACAGCTGACGAAAGACCTTTCCCTGAACGGTTATGTAGGCGGTGAAACACAACGTTATTTCACTACCTATAACTACTCGGAAACCGACGGCGGACTCATCTTCCCCGACAACTATTTCCTCGGTAACTCCAAACGCCTGCCCATCGCTAATGGTGGTATCCGCAACCGTAAAACGATCAATTCGATCTACGCCAGTGCCGACCTCGCATGGAAAGAGCAGTTGTATTTGCAGACCACCTGGCGTGGCGACTGGTCATCCGCACTCACCTATTCCGACGGAACGGGTAATAACTTCTACAACTATCCGGCAGTGAGCCTTTCGTGGATATTCTCCGAATCGTTTAAACTGCCTTCCTTCATATCGTTCGGTAAACTGCGCGGTAACGTAGCCTGGCTGGGTGGTGACCTCGATCCCTTCCTGATCAACCCCGGCTTCCAGCTGAGAGGATTCTCACAGGCCAATGGTGGTAACAACCCCATGCTGGCGTATATCCTGAATGCAGAAGGGCAGTCTTATACCGTAGATAAAAACATCAAGCCCCTGCGTAAACGCGCTATCGAAGGCGGGCTGGATGTACGCTTCCTGAAAGATAGGCTGGGATTTGATGTGACCGTGTATAAGGACAATACCTTCAATCAGGGCATCCTCATCCCCGCAGCAGCAGAGTCTGGCGTGAACAGCCAGCTTATCAACGCCGGTAATATCCAGAACCGCGGGATAGAAGTAGCACTGACGGCAACGCCCGTACAATCAAACAGCTTCAACTGGAATACCACGCTCACCTTTACACGGAACCGCAATAAGATCATCGAGCTGTATGGCGACCGTGAATACTATCCGCTGGATGCGGAAGGACTGGGCGGTAACGACCAGATACCTTATGCCAAAGTAGGAGGTGCATACGGTGTGATCCGTACAAGGATACATTCCAAAAACTACCAGGCATTTGATGCCAGTGGCAAGCCCATAGATCATCCCAATAACGGGAAAGTTGTACTGGCATGGCGCTCGGATGCAAGAGCGGCATTTCCCCAGCGCAGTAATGAATGGATGGATGTAGGAGATATCAACCCCGATTTCCGTTCCAGCTTCGATAATACTTTCCGGTATAAGAATATTTCGCTGAACGTATTGTTCGATGCCAAGTTCGGAGGCGATATGGTGATGCACTCCATGCGTTATGGAACACACACCGGTATCTTTAAATCCTCCTTACAGGGCCGCGATGCTTCACATGGCGGTATTTCCTGGACCAGCAAGTATCCTAATGACCTCGGTACTTACGACGACGGTATCCTGCCGGAAGGGGTGTTTGACAACGGGCAACGTATTGAACAGCCGGATGGCTCTTCCGTAGATGTTTCCGGGATGACGTTCCGTGAAGCTTATGAGAAAGGCTATGTAGAACCTACGCACCTTCCGCAGTTCAGCTACCGTTATGGTTCCTTCTCCACTGCGGTGGGCGATTACTGGGTAGTGGAAAACTCCTGGATTGCGCTGCGGCAGGTGGCATTGAATTATACATTGCCCGCAACGGTGGCTGCGAAGCTGCACCTCAATAACCTGCAGGTGAGCCTGCTGGGCCGCGATCTGGGATACCTCCATAATACGCTGCCAAACAATTTCAACCCGGCCGCCAATAATTCCAATAGAACGAGTGTGAACAAGGAAGAAGGTTTTGTACCGCCAATGACGCGCTCATTTGTGTTCACCATCCGCGCCGGATTCTAGTTGTTCACCCATTAAACGCATCACATGAAAAAGTTAACGATCCTTTCCATCATATCAGCCGCCGCGCTCTTTTCCGCATCCTGTAGGAAGGATTTCGCGGAAACGAATACTGATCCCAGCGTGGTGTCTACACCTGACGTAGGCGCGCTGTTCGTGTATTCTGCAGAAAGCCTGGAGAATTATCAGGGTGCTGAATGGGTGTGGGAGAACCTGGAGCAATTGCTGCGGTTTTCACAACACCTCACCACCGACCCTTATGAATTGTCGAATAACATCAACAGCCGCTACCGCGTGCTATATAACAACGTACTGCCCAACCTCGTGGAGATCCGCAGATACACCAGCGGCCTCCCGGACAGGGACCGCTACCGGAACATCCGCGCGGCTACTTACGTGCTGGGCATTGTTCAGGCATTGAAAACTACGGACATGAACGGCTCCATGCCTTACACGCAGGCTATGCAGGCGCGTACCACCGGGGAAATCAGGCCTGTGTACGATTCTCAACAGCAATTATATGATACCTGGCTCAACGAACTGTCTAAAGCCCTCGATTCGCTGGCAATGCCGGCCGGTAACCAGATACTGTTCGGCCAGTCGGATATTTACTACAAGAACAACTGGCTGCACTGGGCTAAACTGGCCAATACACTGAAGCTGCGCATTGCCATCCGGTACGAAAAGGCCGATGTTAATGTGACGAAAAGGGTATTCCGGGAAGTGATGGAAAATGCTGCCGGTCCTATCGATACTGATGAATCGCAGTTCGTGTATGCCCGTCCGCAGTGGAACCCCATTGGTAATGATATTGATTATCGCAGTCCGCGTTTCGGCACTTCGTCTATCATCAATTTCATGAAATCCACCAACGATCCGCGGTTACCTATTTACTTCACGCCGAACGATCTGGTAGGTGCTTTCAAAGACACGCTTGCCAAATACAGTAAAACCCTTCCCGCATTCATCGATGTCAATGACCCTATGGTGCGCTGGCAGGGCGGCCCGGCAGACTGGACTACCGATCCGGTGAAAGCCACCTGGTACAAATCCACTTTCGATGTGAGCCCTAATAATAAATGGCGCCTCATCGGGTTCATCAACAAAAAGTTCTTCGCCCCCCGCTATGGTGGTAACAGTACAGGTGAGCTGCTGGATTATATGGTGACCCGTGCGGAAGTATGCTTCTACATCGCGGAAATGGTACAGAAGGGCTATGGTGCCGGGTTTGATACGAAAGGCACTGCGGAAGACTGGTACAAACGCGGCATAGAATCTTCGCTGCGCACCATGAACACCATTGCAGTGGCAGCAGCCAGCACCACCGGCCTTACCGGTAACGGCGATGCACAGGTACAGGCCTATCTGGATCATGCCAATGTAAAATTCAATGGCGTCAACAACCTTGAAAGGATTTATATCCAGCAATATCTGAACTTCTACCGCCTGGCCAATGAAGCGTTTACCTTCTGCCGCCGGACGGGATATCCAAGGAACAATTCCACCTACTACCCCCGCAACGCCTGGAACGAGCCTATCCCGCGCCGTTATCCGCTGGAAGAGCCTGCGCTTGGCACCAACAATGCCAACTGGCTTACGGCGCAGCAGGAGCAGGGCTTTACACCTAACGACCGTACCGCCACCACACTGGCAGCACAACGTTTATGGTTCGATAAGAACAGTCCGGCTTTCGGGCAGGGGAATTAATCACGCCTTGTTTATTGTTGATATATACGATCATTCACACAACGCCGTCCCTCTTCCGGGGGACGGCCTTTTTTTAACACATGGCCTTCTTTTTGTGTTATGGGGGGTATGGAGAAACCGTTCATTATCCGTCATGGATGGCAATTGCTCAAATGCGCAGGCAATGATTTTATGGAAGATAAGGTGCTGAAACTAAGTGCCTCCCTGGCATATTCCACTATCTTTTCCATAGCACCCATGCTCATTATTATCCTGTTCTTCAGCGATATATTCCTGGGGCGCGAAGCGCTGGAAGGCAATCTCTACGCCCAGTTGCGCGACCTGGTGGGTGCTTCTGCCGCCGTGCAGATACAGGATGTGGTGGCCAAATCCTATCTGTCTCCGGACATTGGCTGGTCTACCATCATCGGCTTCCTGACCCTTATAATCGGTGCCACTGGTGTATTCACGGAAATCCAGGATTCCATTAACCTCATCTGGCGGCTGAAGGCGAAGCCAAGGAAGGGGAAAGGACTGTTGAAAATTCTCCTCACCCGGTTGCTTTCCTTCTCACTTGTGGCCAGTTTGGGATTTGTGCTGGTGGTATCGCTGGTGCTGCACGGGCTTATAGAAGTACTGATGGACCGCCTTACCGCCCTTTTCCCGGACGTTACGGTGGTGATCGTGTATGTTGTGAACCTCGTGTTCACTTTCCTCGTGATTACGGCCTTGTTTGCGATTATTTTCAAAGTATTGCCCGATGCCAAAGTAAAGTGGCGGCATGTGTGGGTAGGGGCTATGGTGACCGCAGTGTTGTTTATGTTGGGGAAAAGCCTCATTGGGATGTACCTCGGCTCCAGCAGTATAGGTACTACCTATGGCGCAGCAGGCTCGCTGGTGGTATTACTGGTATGGGTATATTATTCTTCTGCCATCCTGTACTTCGGGGCAGAATTCACACGGCAATACGTGCAAAAGAAAGGAGAACGGATCTACCCGAATGATTATGCAGTTTGGGTGGAGCAGATAGAGATGGAATCGAAAGGTGTGATCCCCGAAAAGCAGGGTCCCGCCACTACAATTACACCACCCTGATCCCCAGCTGGCGGTAAGCTTCCAGCATTTCCAGTTCCGGATTGTCGGTAATGATGGTGTCGATATCGGTGATGTCGCATACCTTAAAGGGTTCGGCCGTGCCCATTTTATCGCTGGTAGCCAGCGCCATTATGCGATTGGCAGATTCTACCATCGTTGTTTTCACTTCTGATTCTTCCAGATCCATACCTGTTACGCCTAAAATAGGATGCAGGCTGCAGATGCCCATAAAGCAGAGGTCTGCCCGTACACGGCGGAGCATGCGCATCGTGTCTAATCCGCCTGCGGTCTGTGCGTCTTTATTAACCCTTCCGCCGGTGAAAATCACTTCGGTTTTGGGGTGTTCTATCAATAAGGAAGCAATGGGAACGCTGTTGGTGATCACGGTGATCCTGAGGCTGGGCGGAAATATTTTTACGATGGAAAGGGTGGAGGTACCCCCGTCAAGGATCACGGTTTGCCCGTCGTGCAGCATATCAAGTGCCTTACGGGCCATATTCATCTTATCGTCTGTATGTAATAAACTGCGTTCCTTGAAAGAATAGGGGTTGGGTGAGTGGGGGATGGCCCCGCCACGTACCTTGATGAGCAGCCCGCTCTGCGCCAGGGACTCGAGGTCGCGGCGCACCGTGTCTTCCGACACCTGCAGATCCGTACTCAGCTCCGTCTGGAGCACTTTCTGGTCGGCTTTGAGCTTCTTCAGGATATAATCCAGCCTTTCTTCTTTCAACATATACCTGCGGTTTCTTGCAAATTTATGCGATAAATAGCAATAATCGGATTTTAATATTCCGAAATGTTGCATAACTTTGCATTAAATAGCAAAATATGGCAAAGAAACGAATAGCAATCGATATGGACGGGGTGATGGCAGACCTGAATCAGCATTATTGTGACTGGTACTTTGAGCGTACGGGCGAGCGGGTAACCAAGGAGCAGCTGAAAGGCCTGCCGGAAACTACCGGCTTCCCGCAGGAGGGGATCGTGCATCATTTCCTGCATACTCCCGGGTTTTTCCGTACTGCCCCTGTAATGGAAGGCAGCCAGCGCGTGATCCTGGAGCTGATGGAAAACTATGAGGTATTCATCGTTTCTGCTGCCGTTGAATTCCCGCAATCGCTTGCAGAAAAGATCGACTGGCTGAAGGAGCATTACCCCTTCATCAGCTGGAAGAACATCGTTTTCTGCGGCCTTAAAACAATCGTTAAGGCCGATTATATGATCGACGACTACGACAAGAACCTCCGCTATTTCGATGGCGAGCGCATGTTATTCTCCGCTCCCCACAACTCGGGTTATGAGGACTACAAGCGCTACGATACCTGGGACGATGTGGCGAAGTTCTTCGCCGCACAGCCGGTACCCGCAGCAAAGCAACAATTAGTATAATAGAATGGACATATACCCATGATATTGGGTAAGGAAAGAAGAGCCGGCAAATCATTGCTGGCTATTTTTTTGCTTAGTCGGTAAGTCCGTACGTCCGTTGCAGTTCGCTCCACGAAGGCGGTGCGGCGCGCCTGAAACTGTTGCCCTGAACAATAACCAGCTTGCAGTTGAGTCCGATGACGCCGGTATCGGAATTGTCTGAATACCGGGTACGGATGCGGAGCACGCCCACGTTGTTGCCGAAGGTTACGAACAGTAGTTTGGGATTCACGCCGAGGGTAAGCGGCAGGGGCGTCCAGGAGTCTGTGTTGGCGGATACGTACACGAGCACCAGGCCTGTGCTGATGATGTCTGCGGTGATTTCGGGAATAGGCACCTGGATCGTGCGGTAATTGATGCCTAAGATCGTTTCTTTGTTCCAGGTGTAGGCAGTGGAAGAAAACGTTTTAACGATAACGTTGGCGTTGCCGTTGGTGCCCGGTGTGCCGGGTGTACCCTGCGGACCCTGCGCCCCGGGTGTACCCTGCGCTCCGGGTGTTCCCTGTGTGCCCTGGGGGCCGGCAGGCCCTGCAGGCCCTTCTTTGGAACAGGCTGTCAGCATTAATACGGCAATAGCGGGGAATAAGAGCTTTTTCATGTTGCGGATTGGATTAGGGATATGAAATGTTGGGGCTTAAAATACCAAAGGGCTTCCAAATACCGCAGCAAATGGCACGGGATTGCATATACGGCGGTTTTCGGAGGAAAGGCGGTATGTAATGGCAAAAAAACGTCATATATGCCTGAGATGTACGGGCGTACATCCTCAGCACGAAACTACAGGAAGCCCGGGGCTGCCCCAAGCGTATTAATACCTGAAAAATTACTTGTTCCCCGGCAGCTTCCGGATGCGGATGTTCCGGAAATCGATAGGCTGGCCCTCGCTCTGTAGTGCGATGTGCCCTGAGGTAAGGGCCTTCCCGTCAATTTTCTGGGCAGGATCGTAGCGGTTGGCAACGCCTCCGCCGATAGAGGGTTTGCTGTATTGCAGCACGGTATCACCGTTGATAATATGCTGGATGAGGGAATCGCCGTAAACGATGAGTTCGGCTTTTACCCATTCCCCTTTCTCATAGGTTTTTGAGCTGGAATTAATGCAATGCTGGGTGTTGAACTTGCCCTGGTATACGATGTTGGTACCGGGAGAGCACATATTACCCGTGGGGCGCGGCTCTCCGTCGCCCAGGCCTGCCAGGAACTGCATTTCCACGGAAATGGGCCAGTCCTGCTCCACCGGCATGGTACGCGGGTCCTGCGAATGGAACATGACACCGCTGTTGAGGATAGTGTAGGAAGGCGCTGTTTTTTCCCATGGATCCACGAAACGGTACTCCATCTGGAGGTGGTAGTGGGAGAAGGGAGTTTTATAGTAAAGATGCCCGTATTGCTCATTGAAATCACCGTACTGATCATACCGCACCTGTATCATACCATCTTTCACGCGGAAGGTGTTACCGAAGTTTTTACCCACGGGGTGATGATGGATCTTTACGATCCAGTTTTTCAGGTTCTTGCCATTGAACAGGGAGGTCCATTCACCATCGCCGGGGGCGGGTGAGGAAGCGGAAAGCGCAACGCAGGCCAGGAGGCCGATCCATAGTTTTTTCATACAGTTAAAAGAGTAGATCGGCTTCCAAAATAAGCAATTACTTCTTTTTCTTCTTCTTTTTTGCGGCCTTCATCAGCGCTTCGTGCTGCTCGATAAGCAGCTGCACGTTTTCATTGGGTACTTCCTCAGAGAACTGGATGGTAGCGTCGTAATCGGATTTGGAGATGGTCATCTGGCTTACAGGCTTGCCGATGTATTCCTGGATGGCATCGAGCAGCGGTTTTTCTTCCGTGCTGCAGAAGCTGATGGCCTGGCCTTTCTGCGTACCACGGCCTGTTCGGCCGATGCGGTGTACATAGCTTTCGGGATCTTCCGGAAGATCGTAGTTCACCACATAATCCACATTGGGAATGTCGATCCCGCGTGCGTTTACGTCGGTCGTGATCAGCAGTTTGATATCACCTTTACGGAACTCGTTCATCACGTTCAGGCGATCGTCCTGCTCTTTACCGCCGTGCATGGAAAGACTTTTGATCTCCACCCTTTCCATGGCAGCCACTACGCGCTCTGCACGTACTTTAGTTCGAACGAATACGAGGATCTTTTTATCGGGGAACTCGCGCACGAGGCGTTCGAGGAAAAAGCGTTTATCGTCCATATCCACCCAGGCCACGGCATGGCTCACGTTCTTGGAAACGGGATCGTCCGGAGATATCTGGATACGGATAGGATTGCGGACCACGGAATAAGCGAGGTCCTTGATATGCTCGTCGATGGTAGCAGAGAAGAAGAGCGTCTGGTGATTGTGGTGGATGTGTTTGATTACATCCCGGATATCGCGGATGAAGCCAAGATCGAGCATATGATCTGCCTCATCGAGAATAAGGGTTTGCACGTGGGAGAGATCGAGGTGCCCCTGGGCGCGCAGGTCAAACATGCGGCCGGGAGTGGCGATCAGGATATCTACCCCTTTGTTTAGTTTCTTGATCTGCGCATCCTGGTCTACCCCGCCTACGAGGCCGAGGATATCTACAGGGGTGTATTTGCCCAGCTGCTTAAAAACATCCGCAATCTGGATAGCCAGCTCACGGGTAGGTACCATTACGAGGCACTTCACTTCGCCACGGGTACGTTTAGAGCGGTGGCGCTGCTGCATGAGTTGGATGATGGGGATGGCGAAGGCGGCCGTTTTGCCAGTGCCGGTTTGTGCGATGGCCAGTACGTCATCGCCCTTCAGAATAGAGGGGATGGCTTTATATTGAATGTCTGTCGGCCGTTTGAAGCCCAGTTCTTCCAGGCTACGCTTCAGCTCTTCCGATATACGGTATTGTTCGAATTTCATGCGGCACAAAGGTAGGCAAATTCCATCAGGGTGCGGGCGATGGTTGCGAGATGATACACACGCAGGGCGCCGGGGTCAGTTTTTTGAACAATACATCGCGGATTACATAGCCGCCGCTTTCCAGTTGCGTGGTGATGCGGTCGGCAAAGCCTTTTGCCATCTCCATACTGTCTGACGGTGGCGGCTGATGGAAAACATACAGTGCGCCAAGCGGGGCCAGGTAGTTACGGATGAGCGTCAGCTCCCGGCAGGCATCGTTCAGGAAGATGTTCACGTTAAAGGCGAAGATCTTATCGAACCGCTGATCGAGGGCCGTTTCGCAAAAGGATTGATGAATGAAGTCGGCTTCCACGCCTTCATTTTTACGCTGCGCTTTGTCGATCATAGCGCGGGAACTGTCTATCGCGGTGATAGATCCGGTCTTCAGCCGGGGGGCAATAAGAGAAACGGCAATACCATGGCCGCAACCGATCTCGAGGATATGGTCGTCCGGGTTAATATGCAGCATTTCAACTGCCCAAATAAATCGGTCGTTCACTTTCATGCTTGTATGCGAATGTTGGGATATAAATATATTAAATATTTGAATTATGTGCGCTGCAGTGTGATATGGTTGATACTCAATGAATATACGAAAAATTAGGCGGTTTGGGATGCCGGTAATTGATGTCAGGATGGTGGGAAAGGGTGAAATAAAGGGAGCGCCGGGTATGTATTAGCATCATAACAGCATAAAACACGCGGACGAATCTTCCAATTTTCAGATTTCCACCCAAAATTAGATTTTGAGGTTTGGAAGAAGGAGATTTATTCAGCGATTTATTCTTCTTCTACGTATTGATATTCAGCATGATACATGCTTACCCTTATTTAATGCTTCATGCATATCGTTTTGCAAAACCTACTGCCATCCTACATCGATTCTCCATCGGTGTCCAGCAATGGCGCGGGTTTGAGGGTGTTTGGATGGAGGATGGCAGAAGGTTGGATGGAGGATTGCAGGAGTTTAAGTTGACATTGGCTGTCGTTTTTGACCCTTTGGGGGGAGAAAGGGTCAAATAACAAAGGGGCCACTTCAGCTGAAGTAGCCCCTTTGGGAATCAATCTGGGGGTATTATGCCCAGCGGTCTGCGAACGCCTGTTCGAAGTCCTGCTTATATTTTTCCGGAATGCGGTTTTCGCGCATACAGCTCAGTTCGAGGCTGGGGAAGATGTCTTCGAAGGTGCGTACCTCATTCATAAATACGCGGCGGTAGATATGTGAGCGGGTCAGCTTCTTGTAATCTTCGATACCGGCGGCACCCATGAGTTCCACGAAGGTTTTAACCGTGTTGTCATGATAATTGGCTACCCGCTGCTTCTTATCGGCTACCACGAGGCCCACGGTTAATGCGGGGTCTTGAGTGGCTACACCGGTGGGGCACTTGTTGGAGTTGCACTGGAGTGCCTGAATGCAGCCAATAGCCATCATCATGGCACGGGCGCTGTTGCAGGCATCTGCCCCAAGGGCCACGGCACGTACCAGGTGGAAGCCTGACAGGATCTTACCGGAAGCAATCACTTTCACATGCTGACGGATGTTGAAGCCATTGAGCATGTTGTGTACGAATGCCAGTCCATCGAGCAGGGGAGCACCTACGTGGTTGCTGAATTCCTGGGGAGCGGCACCGGTTCCGCCTTCGCCACCGTCAACGGTAATGAAGTCGGGGTACAGGTCCAGTTCGATCATGGCTTTACATATGCCGATGAATTCGCTTTTACGCCCGATGCAGAGTTTGAAGCCAACGGGTTTGCCGCCGGATAATTCGCGCATACGGTGAATGAAAAGCACGAGTTCTTTCGGGCTGTTGAAAGCCGTGTGGTAGGGTGGGGAGTAAATAGTAGTGCCGGGCTGTACGTGACGGATAGCTGCGATCTCCGGGGTGTTCTTTTTGGCCGGGAGAATACCGCCATGGCCGGGTTTGGCGCCCTGGCTCAGCTTCAGCTCAATCATTTTAATCTGGGGCTTCAGGGCGTTCTGTTTGAACACTTCGTCGGAGAACTTCCCTTCATCGTCCCGGCAGCCGAAATATCCGGTACCTACTTGCCAGATGATATCTCCTTCATGTTTCAGGTGATATGGGCTGATGCCGCCTTCACCGGTGTTATGGGCGAAATTGCCGATTTTAGCGCCGGCATTGAGGGCTTCAATAGCGTTGCTGCTGAGGGAGCCGAAGCTCATGGCCGATACGTTGAAGATGCTGGCAGAATAGGGCTGTTTGCAATCCTTATTCCCAATCATTACACGCGGGTCGTGATTCAGTTTATGAAAATCTTTGGGGGCGATGGAGTGGCTCATCCATTCATAGCCTTCTTCATATACATCGAGCTGTGTACCGAAAGGCATGGTGTCCGTTTCTTTTTTGGCCCGCTGGTAGATAGTGGAGCGGTCGATCCGGTTAACAGGTCGCCCGTCAATGTCTGACTCCACGAAGTACTGGTACATTTTGGGGCGGAGGGCTTCCATCCAGTAGCGCATCCGCCCAACAACAGGGTAGGTCCGCATAATGGAATGTCTCGTCTGCATCATGTCGTTGATTCCCATGACTGTCAATCCGGCCGTCATAGCCGTGAACACATACCACCAGCCGCTGGCGAACCAGCCGAGGAGGAAGGTGCCGGCAAGTGCGATGACGGCGCTGATAATAAATCCTTTCCGCATAATTTGTTCTTTTTAAAACAACTGCAAAAATAGTGAATATTAGTATTGGCGCGCGTTTTGGAGGATTTTCCCACTTCTTCCTGCTTTTCAAAATACTATTCATTCAATCTGCGCTTTCGTTGACTTTTGTCCAAAAAAGCAGAGGAAACTTAGATATCCTCTTTTCCTTCAGAAATTCTCTCTTTACAACAACCGGCACCTTTTGGTTGTTATGTTAATATCGTTGGCCCGTCAAATATTCAGTTGCGTATGGATGAAATTATACCCCTCCATCATTGAAGAGTCCCTGATCCCATTTTAGTTACATGGCGATGGACCATCCACCGCTCAAAACCTATGGTATGAGCAAACTGATGATGACGTTATTGGGCACGCTGCTAAGCAGTGTTTCCCTTTTTGCGCAGGACACTGCGCAGGCCGAGGTGCCTTTTTCGGAAGATGTGGTGCTCAGGCTGTTTGGCCGCACACGCGAAGCGGTTTTTACCGAAATACTCCGCGTAGGCCGTGGCGAACAGCCCGTTTTCCTGGAAACTTTTTACGATTATGCGCAGGAGAAAATGCCCATCGCACAAATGCGCGGGGTGCTGCTCCGGGAGTATAATGAAAAGTTCCAGATGCTGGACGAACCCGTCCTCCATAACCTGACGAAAAGTATTCTTAAAAACGACCGCGATTTTGTGGATCTGCAAACCCGCTATCACCGGCGGATGGTAAAACTTCTGGGAGCCAGCCGCGCGGCGATGTTCTTTCAGCTCGACAATTACCTGGATCAAAGCGAGCGGCTCTATCTGCAAAACGGGCTGCCTTTCATCCGTGAGTTGGAAACAGGCCGCCGCATCGCCGCCGCAAGGTTGCAGCCACCCGGTCACTAATACGAAATGGAAAGTATGCAAACAACCCTCAGGCAATCAATTGAACGGGAAAGAGACAATATCCTCACATTCTGGGATCGGGAAATGACGGATCACCGCTTTGGCGGTTTCTATGGTAAAATGGCTGCCGATGGCCAGCCAGACCCTTTTGCGCTGAAAGGCTCGATACTCATGTCGCGCATTCTGCAAAGCTTTTCTGCCGGTGCCCTTCAAACGGGCCGGGAGGAATGGCTTGCCGCCGCGGGGCGTGCCTATGCCTGGTTCCGCGATCATTGCATTGACCCCGAATTTGGCGGTGTGGTATGGGATACGGATTATGCCGGCCGGTGTCAGAACCCCCGCAAAGAGCCACATGCCATGGGGCTGGCACTGTATGCACTGGCCACCTGGCAGCAGGTAAGCCCTTCTCCCGAAACGCTGAACATCGCCAAAGGCATCTACAGCCTGCTACAGCTTTACACACACGACCCCGTCCGCGGGGGATACAACGGTGGCTGCGCCCGCAACTGGGAGCCGGAAAATCCGGATGAGAAATCGGTCTATAATCAGTTACATATTCTCGAAGGGTTTATCGCACTTTACGGCGTTTGGCCCGACGATTCTCTGCGGCATCACCTGCAGGACCTGACTACGCTCTTTCTCGACAAAATTATTGATCCTGAAACAGGCCACCTCCGCCTGATGTTCGATAATGAATGGAAGCCGGAAGGGAACAAAGTTTCTTACGGGCACGATTTTCAGGCTTCCTGGCAGCTGCTCCGTGCCGCAGAAGCACTGCAGGACGAAGCCCTTACCGCCAGATGCCGCGAAGTCGCCATCCGCCTCACCGATGCGGCGCTGGAAGGTATGGATACTGACGGTGGTGTGTGGTATGCCTCTGATATGGAAACAAAGCAACTGGTGGAAGAAAAACGCTGGTGGCCGCAGGCCGAAGCTTTGGTTGCACTGGTAAACGCCTGGCAGATCAGCGGCGATGAAAAGTACCTCGCCAGAGCAGGAGAAACCTGGGACTTCATTGGCCAGCATATCCTCGATCAGCAGTTGGGGGAATGGCGATGGGGGGTAAACAGGAACCTCGAACCTATTGATGAAGAAAAGGCTGGTTTCAGGAAGGGACCATGTCATAACAGCCGCGCCTGTATGGAAATCGTAAGCCGGTTACAATAAACCGTGTGTACGCGCGAAATTGAGGATGCCTGCAATATTGCGGACTTCCAGCTTGCGCATGATGTTTTTGCGGTGGGTGTTTACGGTGAACTCGCTGATAGACAACTTCGAACCGATCTCCTTGCTGGTAAGCTCGCTCCCTACCATCCGGATGATCTCCACTTCTCTTTTCGTCAGATGATATTTACGCATGAACTCGTCGAGGAAATAAGATGGGAGCGGCATATCATCGCCCGACGGTTCTTCGAACCAGGTGCCCCCGTCTGCGATGTGGCGTATCACTTTCTGCAGTTCTCCGGCAGACGCGCTTTTGAGCATATACCCGTTAGCCCCCAGCCGGCGTACTTCTGCCACGAGTTGCGGCTGGTTGTAATTGGTGAGCACCAGGATGCGCACTTTGGTGTACTGACGACGGATCATTTCCAGTGCGCGGATACCGTCGAGATGCGGCATGTTGAGATCCATCAGTATGATATCTACCGGTGTTGTGGACAGCTTTTCGAGCAGGGTGCGCCCATCGTTCACAGGTTCCAGCAGGGAGTAGCCTCCTGCTTCGCGCAGCAGGGCAAGCATCCCGTCTATCAGGAGCTGGTGATCGTCGGCTATTAAAAGTCTCAGGTCAGACATAGGCTTAGTTCATTTTCGGCAGCGGCAATTCTATATTCACCAATGCGCCAGTGGTATTTTGATGTTCAATCTGCATCATGCCTTCCAGGTAATCTACTTTCGAACGGATGCTGCGCAGCAGCTGGGGATCGGGCAGGTCACCGGGGATGCCTTTACCATCGTCTTCCACCAGCAGCGTGCAATGGTCATCGTGCTCAATGAGCTGGATGAGGACATGCCCGGCCTGTGCGTGGCGGAGTACGTTCTGTAGTAGTTCCTGTATGATGCGGTAAAGAATGTTGCGGAAATTACGGGGGAAAGCGGCTTCCTTTTCGAAGCCGAGGATCACCAGTTCGATATGGATCTTTCCTGAAGCATTAGCGATGCCGGTAAGATCTGTGACTGCTTTTATCAGTCCATACTTCTCCATGGCCACAGGTGTGAGCTGGTGGCTGATGGTGCGTACGGTTTCACTGATCTCACGGATGAGATTACCTGCGCGTGCAGCCGCAGGTGCTCCTGTCGGAACATTGCCCTGCACGGCATCCAGCTGGAGCGAGGCGAGGGCAAGCAGTGATCCTATCTCATCATGCAGCCGGTCTGCCAGTACCTTTCTTTCGTTTTCCTCCACCGTTACGATGGTATCTGTCAGCTTTTTCTGCTGCTCATGCATGGCTTGCAGAATGGTTTCTTTTTCTTTCCTGTAATGAGAGAAGCGTGCGGCAAGCCCGAAAGTAATGATGATCATTTCGAGTACAATGCCGGTGAACAGGCCGTAGTGCGCGAAATATGAAGGCAGGTGAAGCGTGCCAAGGTGATAGAGGTTTTCCGCCACCACAAAAAACATAAGTATCGAAACTGCCGCCAGGTATACCATCGACGGACGGTTACCTTTCACCACCTTATATACCACCCCCGCCATGAGCATGGCCAGTGCCGCAAGGGAGAAGAAGGGAAGCGCTTTCAGCAGGTACATGGTGGCTACAGCGTATCGCTGGTAATGAATAGGCCAGAGCACCGCTAACAACATGGCCAACCATACGCCCTGTGCGAACAGTAGCGGCTGCCGCAGCCTGCTGCCCCGTTGGCCAAGGCCGGTAAATACTTTGAGGAACTGTACGGTAAAGATGAAGTTGAACAATACGAAGATGGGGCGCGATCTGCTGGGGAAGTAAGCAGAGTCGGGCCAGATGTATTGGTATCCCAGTCCACTGTTGGCCCATATCCAGCAGAGGGTGCTGAGTACGTACAGGGCATACCAGCCATACACGGCATCGAGCGTATTGGCGTAAAGGAATACACCGAACAGAATGATGAGTAAAACGATGCCGGTTAAGATGCCGTTGATGAGGGTGGCTCTTTCCTTCTCTTCGGAATACACCTGCCTGTCGATCAGCCGCAACGGTGCCTGGAGGGATTCATGATGTTTCTCGATCTTAAGAAGGTAAAGGCCCGGGCCGTTGCTGAAACGGAAGATGAATGTAGGATCACGCACGGGGCGCTGGCGGAAAGGGTAGTAATCTCCTGTTACGTCCAGCAATTGCATGGCATGATGTCCGGCAGCATACCATTCCAGCCGGTTGATGTGCGGATTGTCAGTAATTAGCAGCATGTTTTCCGCAAAGTGTATATCCGGCGCGGTAACGGCGATCCAGTAATCGGAGGTGGTGTAACCTGGATTGAGATAAGCGGGCTGCAACGGTTTAAACCGTCCTTTTTCGTAAGCGTCCAGTATAGCAGCAGGTGAGAGGCGCCGGGAACTATCTTCCAGCACCTGAAAGCCTTGCTGCCCGAATGCGGACATCCAGCCAGATAATAACAGCAATACAATCGACAGGAACGCCCCTTTATTCATCCGGTAAGGGAATGGTTGAGGCTACAAGATAGGAATTTCCTGATGCGAAGTATCGTATCAGGCCAGGTCAGTGGAATTTTTGTCGAGGAGATCGTCTAACTGCTGCAGGTCGTCGCGGAAGATGGGCTTATGGTAACAATGCAGGCGCTCCAGCATCTCGAGGAGCCGGTATTGTTCACTTGGGAGGAGGTCGCCGAGGATGAGTTTGGAGATCTTATCCATATCAGCAAACAGTTCGCCCATCATCATTTGGCCCATATCACTTACCTGAATAAGCTTGCTGCGCTTATCGCCCGGGTCGGGCGTTTCTTCGATAAAGCCAAGTTTGATGAGCCGGTTGATGATTTCCATGCCGGTAGGCTTTTCCTGAATATTCTGATGGATGAGGCCTGTTTTGTTCATGGGACCATATTGCAGGAGGGAAACCATGTAACCGAATTCATCGAGCGACTGAATAGGCCTGTTAGCAAGGGCGCGTTTGAAATACAGTTTAGCATACCGGTGCATATACACCAGCAATTTGCTGATCAGACCCGGAATATGGTCGTCGCTGTAGTGATCCGTGGTCCTGACCGTTTCAGGGGCATCGCCTTCCCGCAGCCAGCGCACAAAATCCTTTAAATCACCTGTGCCTTTTCCCGCCGATTGCTCGTATTCCTCCGCCAGATCGATCAGTTGTTTGATTAAACTGTAATTCAATTTTAAGTGTTTCCCGGGTCAAGTTAACAGATAATCTGCAATCAATTAGTGTATAAACATCTTATTATATCTAAAAATAGACTATTTTTATACTATAATGAATGCAATTGCATTCGTTACGGCTGATTGCGATCCGGCCCGGAAACGGGTTTGATGGCGAAAAGTCATTCAGATGGAGTGTAGAGACCGCTTCACTCCTGGAGCGGTTATTTTTTTCTCTTTTCAGGATATTTTCTGCCGGCAGGCGAATCATCAGGATGTCCGGAAGCGGACGGTACCTGTCCGTCAATGAACGTGGCAGTTTGTGGGTCCCGGCCATGGTGGCGGAGTTTACTACCGGCACGGGGATTGTTCCCCTTCTTTCGACCAAAATATCGTTTATGTTCAGGCATTTCCTGTTGCTTGTATTCCGGAGCTTCAGTAAGTTCAAAACCACTTTCCTCATTAATCTCGCCGGGCTTTCAAGCGGCCTGGCCTGCGCTATGCTCATTTGTTTATGGGTAACGGACGAGTGGCAGATAAACAAGAATTTCCGGCACGACGCGCGTATCATACACATCCTGGGGCAGCACCACCAGGACGATGGTATAAAGACGGCGATGCAAACGCCAGGGCCACTGGCTGATGAACTGAAGGCAGCGTTTCCCGAAGTGGAGTATGCTGTGGCCAGCCGTCCGCCGGGATCTATGCCTAAATTTACCATCAGCACAGGCCAGGAAAGCTTCAAAGCACGCCATATGTTCGCGGGCCGCGATTACTTTAAAGTATTTCCTTTCCCACTGGCAGATGGTGATCCGGATAAGGTACTTGTTGCCAGCGATGCTATTCTCCTCTCGGAGTCCATGGCGATGAAGATGTTCAAAACCACGGAGAATCTCATCGGCAAGCCCGTAATATGGCAACAGGAGCATCAATTCACAATTACAGGTATTTTCAAAGACCTTCCTTCCAATTTTTCCGAGCAGTACGATTACCTGCTCTCTTACGATGTATATTTAAAGAACTTTAATGTGCATTGGGATAATCACAATGTGCAAACTTATGTTCTGCTCCGGCCAGGAGCTGACACTGTGCAGTTCAATGCCAAAATCAAAGGACTGCTGCAGCAAAAGGTGCCGGAATCGCGTGTGACGCTCAGTTCGCAACCCCATACAGATACTTACCTTTTCGGAAAGTATGCCAATGGTGTGCAGGATGGCGGGCGTATTGAATATGTGCGGTTGTTTTCCCTGATCGCAGTATTTATCCTGCTTATCGCCAGCATCAATTTCATGAATCTTTCTACCGCCCGCGCATCGCGGCGGATGAAGGAAGTTGGGGTAAAGAAAGCCATCGGAGCCGGACAGGCATCGCTCATCTTCCAATACCTCGGAGAAGCGGTTCTGCTCTCTCTGATATCGCTGGGGGTAGCGTTGCTGGCGGTATATTTCATCCTTCCTTTTTTCAATACCATTACCGGGAAATCATTATCATTATTCACGGATATGCGGGTGCTGTTTTTTCTGTTGTTGCTGACGCTGGCTACAGGTTTGCTGGCAGGCAGCTACCCCGCACTTTATCTCTCGGGATTCAGGCCTGCCGCCGTATTAAAAGGTCAGTATACTTCTTCCTTACGGGAACTGTGGGTAAGAAAAGGACTGGTGGTTTTCCAGTTCTCGATCTCCATCGTACTCATCTTTGCTGTAATTGTAGTGTTCCTGCAATTACAGTATGTGCAGCATAAAAATATGGGATACGACCGGGAGAATGTGGTCTACTTTTTCAAGGAAGGAAAACTGAAGGAAAACAGCCGGCAGTTTCTGGAGCGGCTGCGTGAGCTGCCGGGGGTGGTAAGCGCTGCCAATGCCACCGGCAATGTAACCTCACATTGGGGAACTACCACCGGCGTGGAATGGCCGGGCAAAAGTAAGGAGCTGAACATGGAGTTTGGATGCCAGGCCATTGATGTGGGGTTGATAGAAACGATGGGGATGCAGATGGTGAAGGGCAGGTCTTTTTCCGCAGATTTCCCTACTGACAGCACCGGTGTAATTATCAATGAAGTAGCGGCCGCAGCCATGGGCATGCAGGATCCTGTTGGTAAAGAAATTAACTTCTGGGGCGAACAGCGCCGGATTGTGGGTGTCGTAAAGAACTTCCATTTCAGAACGGTTCACAAAGCAGTGACGCCCTGGGTTTATTATTTCAGTCCTCATCAGGCGGGAGCTGTAATTGTACGGCTGGCGCCGGGCGATATGAAGGCGGCCATCGCACGGATCGAAGCGCTCTTCCGGGAAATGAATCCCGGAAGTGTACTGGAACTGAACTTCATCGATACGGATTTCCAGACTGTGTATCAGACCGAAATGCGGGTGGGGGTACTGTCGCGCTACTTTGCAGGCCTGGCGGTTATCATTTCCTGCCTTGGGTTGCTGGGGCTGGCTGCCTTTACTGCCGAGCGCAGGATGAAAGAGATCAGCATACGGAAGATACTTGGTGGCAGCAGTGCACAGATCATCTGCCTGATGTCTGCCGATTTCACGAAGCTGGTGCTTGTTGCCATACTTATCGCATTACCTGTGGGCTATTTCGTAGCGCGGTCATGGCTGGATACCTTTGCCTACCGGATAGAACTGCAGTGGTGGTATTTTGTGCTGGCAGCTATTTTGGCGTTACTGACCGCGTGGCTGACGGTGGGCAGCCAGGCAGTGAAAGCCTCGCGGGTAAACCCGGTGAAGCATTTGAAAGATTAGTCTAATTATTTACAAATAGTAAACGGCCCGCGGATAACCATTATCCGCGGGCCGTTTATATGGAAGTTCTTACCGGATCACTACCACCGGAAGGCCTACATTAAAAACCAGTTTCTTTGTAACGCTTCGGTGGAATAATTCCGCGAACAGTCCGTATTCACCGGGCACCGCAAGGAGCAGGTCGGCATGCGTTTCGCCTGCATATTCCTGGATGGCAGTTACGAGGTCGGTATGTTGCAGCTCACGGTAGTGGGAGGGTGGCAGCGCTAAGGCTTGCAGAAGATCGGCAGGTGGGTTGTTATCCGGCTCTCCCGGGGTAATGTGAACGACTTCTATCTGTCCATCGAAATCGTTTTGCAGACTCAGGATGGATTTGGCCTGCGCGGGCTGGAGTGTTTGTTTACGGTCGTAGGCGAAGAGGATGCGTTTGATCTTACGCATCTCCGCACCTGCCGGAACAATAATCAGTGGAACATGTGTACTGTGAGCCACATCGAGTGCATTGGAGCCTATGAAGCGCTGACCGAGGGGGCTTTTTCCGGTTATACCCATCACTATCAGCGCAAACAGTGTATTATCCGTAGCTTCTTTTACTGCTTCCATGAAAGGGAGACCGCTGATGTGCGTATCAAGCTGTACGTATTCCACCAGTTCGGACTGCAGCTCATGTTTCCATTTGGCCATTTCAATTTCCACCCCGTGGACATATTCAGGCGAATTGCCTGGCATCATGGCTATAACGGTGGCATTAGCGGAAGGAGGAAGGCCGTAGGCATGAAATAATGTGATCGACGCCGGTTGTAACTGACGAGCGATTGATATGGCGTACCGTGCGGCACGGAAGGCTGTTTCTGAGAAATCTACCGGGACGAGGATTCTTTGCATGCGGATTGTTTTTCAGAATTAACAATCATATTTGCATATTGTTATGGCATCTGCTAATGTGGGATGCATTTGAAAGCTGCGTTTGTTGCGGCAAAGAAATCCCTTACATGGCTGGGGACCTTATGATAACATAGCGGGGAAAAAAACTATTTTTGCGCCTCGCCCATTGTACGGGCAAGTTAAATCATTCATAAAAATCCTGTATGGGGATCAGTATCGACGTAGTTATACCATCTTTCCGGCTTATTGAACATTATCTGGTGCCCATTCTCAGGCTGGAAAGGCCGGCGGGCATCAGGGTGAGGTTTTACCTGCTGTCAGACAATCCGGCGGTAGCGGTGGCCCCTTCGATCGCGGAGATGGTCAACGGAACGGATGTATTCCTCGAAGTGAATCCCCAAAACATGGGTGCGGCATTTACCCGCAACCGCGGCATTGAGTCCGGTAACGGAGACTGGGTGCTGTTCCTCGATGATGATATTACAGTGCCAAACGATTTGCTGCTGAATTATGCGCAAGCAGCGGCAGCGGCACCAGATGCAACAGGTTTCATTGGCCTGGTGCGCCTGCCGCCTCCGGGGAAGCCTTTCTCAGACGCTATTCTGGCCAGCGGCAGCATGGATATATTTACTATCGCGGAGCACCGAAAAGATTTTGCCTGGGGTGCCACTGCCAATATCATGGTGCGGCGCTCAGCCATTGGCAACATTCGTTTTTCGGAAGTATATCCCAAGTCGGGTGGGGGAGAGGATGTGGACTTTTTCCTGAAAGTACGTGCCGCCAACGATTATCGCAATTACCAGGCACTGCCACAGGCCGCCGTGAACCACCCCTGGTGGAAAGATGAAGCGCCCGATTTCAAACGGCCGTTCAGGTACGGTACGGGGAATGCACTGCTGCCGGAGCAATTGCCGCAACATGCTTCCCGCGAGTTACCGAATACCGTTGAAACTATATTCCTGGCTCTGATAGCGGCATTGATAGCTGCTGTAGTAAAACCCGCGCTGCTGGTGCCCATTGCCCTGTTTATGGCGGGAGTACTGATAATAGAGTGTATTGCAACTACCGTACAGTCCATCAAGCGGAAAGCGAAAGCAGATGTGCGGGTGTACTGGTATGTAATATTGCTGCGCCTGAGCCACGATGCGGGCCTGCTGTGGGGCAACCTGCGCCGTGGTAAGCTGGAAGGGATCACCCGCAGGTTCAATGACAACGGCGGGTTCCGGAAAAGCAATATGCTCCGGACTAATACCTATAAAATTGTAAAATGGATATTATACCCGCTGCTAGCCTGGGTGGCGTGGAGTGTTTATACTTCGGCATAGCCGTTCATGCAGGAGATCAGGTTATACCGGATCGTTTCCATGTAACGGTATTCGTTGGCTTCTACTTCTGATTTAGAATTACAGTTGTGGTGGAGATGGTAGCAGTTGGCAGACCATTTCAGTCTTACCTTTTTAATACCGGCGTTAATCAGCCGTGCGGCAAACTCATTATCTTCTGAACCCCAGCCGCTAAATGTATTGTTATAGCCGTTTACTTTAATAAAATCTTCTTTCCAGAAGGCGAGATTACAGCCTCTGGTTTTGGTGGCGTCCTGCTTCGACAGTTTGAAGATCCAGGAAAGGGAGGGGATGCGCAGGGAGTTAAAGCGGTTGCCGATGCCCAAAGAAAGGAAATTGATAGGGTCGAAGCTGCCGGTGTTCAGGATACGGGTAGTCCGGTTTTCCTGTACCATGGTGCGGGCGCCTTGTATAAAAATACCTTTTTGTGCGTGGTGGATATGATCTTCCACGAACTTAGGGTGCATAACGATGTCGCCATCCACTTCGATGATATATTCTGATTCTGAAAGTTTAACTGCTTTGTTGAGGATAAGGCTTTTTCTGAATCCGTCATCTTCATGCCAGGCATGACGGAAAGGTATGCCCATTAATAAGGCATACTTACGGATGATAGCTTCCGTTGCTACGCCTGAACCGTCGTCCGCAATGATGATCTCATCCGGCATCCGGGTTTGGCGCATCGCGCTTTTTAATACGGCTTCCAGTGCTCTGGGCCAGTTGTAGGTAGATATCAATAATCCTACTGTGAATGCTTTCTTCTCCATTCCAGGTTGATTAAATACGGGTTGTGTTGTAAAGACCGGTTGCTTCTGTATCCTGTCTTTTTCGCTTATAGTCAGGTAGTTCGCAATACTTATTTAACGATAGTCTCACCTTATATGTTACAATCGGCTTTAAAAATACAATATATGAGTTATAAAAAAAGCCTATATATAATTTATTTTTTAACTGACCCCGAAAGTCTGCATTTCAATCAGCTTCCGGTAAAGCCCGTTTTTCTCTAATAACTCAAAATGGGTGCCGGTTTCAACGATTTTGCCGCCTTCGAGCACGATAATTACGTCTGCACTCTGTATTGTGCTGAGCCTGTGGGCGATCACGAGGGAGGTACGGTTCTTCATCAGATTGTTCAGCGCGTCCTGAACAAGGCGTTCCGATTCGGTATCGAGGGCGGAAGTGGCTTCGTCCAGCAGCATAATGGGCGGGTTGCGCAGTACGGCACGGGCAATACATATACGCTGGCGCTGGCCGCCGCTTAGTTTCACCCCGCGGTCGCCGATCCGGGTCTGGTACCCTTCGTCAGATGCTATGATGAAATCATGTGCATTGGCGATACGGGCGGCAGCTTCCACCTGTTCCTGCGTTGCATCGGGCTGGGCGAAAGCGATATTGTTGAAAATAGTGTCGTTGAAAAGAATGGATTCCTGGTTCACCGTTCCCAGCAGGGAGCGTAGCGATTCGAGGGTGTAATCCTGGATATTATGCCCGTCTATCCGGATTTCCCCGCTCCAGGGCTGGGTAAAACGGGGGATGAGGTCCATCAGCGTGGATTTACCACCGCCCGACGGGCCTACCAGTGCTACCGATGAGCCTCTGGGTATGGTAAAATTCACATTATCAAGCACTTTCTTGTCCTGGTACCCGAATGTTACGTTACGGAACTCCAGGGTATCCCGGAAATCGCTGATCACTATGGCATCGGGTTTATCCACGATGGTCGGTTTTTCATCGATTAGCGCCAGTACGCGTTCGCCGGCGGCTATACCGGAATGGATATTGGTAAACGCCTGGGAAATGGCTTTTGCAGGGCGCATAATTTGGGAGAAGATAGCGATGTAGGCAATAAAGTCGCCGGGAGCCAGCTCAGGTGTAGTGCCCGGCTGTGTATTGGCAATGAGCATACCGCCGTACAGTACGATGCCTGCCACCATCATCACACCCAGTGTTTCTGAAACGGGACTGGCCAGCTGCTGGCGGCGCGCCATGGAACGCATGATATTGCTGTATTGCTGGTTCTGATCGTCGAAACGCTTGCGGATGAAGGGGATGGCGTTGTAGGCTTTGATGATCTTGATACCGGACAATGCTTCGTCGAGGTAGCTGATCATGAGTCCGTAGGTGGAATGCGAGGCGGCTGCCTGTGCCTTCAGCCTTTTCACGATGAGGGAAATGAGCCATCCTGCAACCGGGATCACCAGCATGGAGAAGAGGGTCAGTTTCACGGAAATTGAGAAGAGCATTACCAGGTAGGCAATAAGTTGCAACGGTTCTTTAAAAACCACCTGCAGTGTGCTGGTAACGGAAAACTGCACCACCTGAACATCGGAAGCTACTTTCGCCAGGATGTCGCCTTTCCGTTCGTTGTTGAAATAAGCGATATCGAGGTTCATCACGTTTTTGAATACGGTCTTGCGCAGGTTAAGGAGGGTATGGATGCGGAGGTTTTCCATCGTCCTTTCCCCGAAGTATTTAAATATATTACTGATAATCACGGAGATAACGATCACGGTACACACGTACATGAGTGTCTTGTCCAGCCCCAGTTCGTTATTCAGGCGGGAGGCGTGATAGTTCATGATATCGAACAGATCAAAACCGGTGGGTGGCTCAGGAAGGGTAGCGGGCATAATGGTGCCATCAGGACCGGGCTGTCCGGCTTTGTTGGCATCAAACAGGGTGGAAAGCAGGGGAGCAACCAGTGCGAGGTTGAGGGTGCCGAACACCACTGCGATAATGGTAAAAAGTATATAGGGAATTGCGTATTTCTCAATCGGTTTGGCAAACGACAATAGCCGGAAATATGTCTTCATGTACTGTTGCTCTGGTAAAACGTGCAAAGTTATGCATTATTTGCCATATGGCACCCCGGAAATTACGCCTGCAGCACCAGTTCGCGGTGCAGTCTGTCGAGGGTATCTTCCGGGCCGGAACATAGTCCGGGATGCACCCTTGAAGTTTGTAAAACGGTGCTGCGCATAGCGGTGAGCCAGCGGAAACGGCTGGCGGGGTCCATCTGGCCGATGGGGCCTTCGCCACGGCAGGTTTTCTCAAACCCGTTCACGATGGCCTGCAGCGCTTCGAGATCGAGGGTTGGACTGAAAGCGCGCAACCGGGCTTCATCCAGCGTGATTTTGCAGCCCAGATAGCGTTTTTGCCTGCAGAACAGGATTACGCCCACGTTCATGAACTCTTCCCGCTCCACTTTCGGCACCACACGGATCACGGCGTATTCAAATAAGGGCTGTTCTGGCATGCAGGGCGGCGTTTAAAAAGTTATCGGCATGGGCTAGTCGGTTGGTGAGGAAGCGGAAATACACTTCCCTCACAGCATCTGCAGGTTCCCCGTGGGTAGTGAGCCACTCTCCGGGCAGCAGGGCTGTAATGGCACCGATGCGCTCCGGTGTGAGCAGCGGGCGCAGCAGGGCATCTGCTTCCCGCAGTTGCGTGGCAAAGGGCAGCAGTACATGATCTTTTACCTGTATGAAAGGCTTGAGCGACTGCTCTTCCCAGTTATCCCAGGAATGGTGGAAGTAGAGAGAGGCGCCATGGTCGATGAGCCAAAGCTCACGGTTCCACCAGAGCATATTGGTATTCCGTGCAGTACGGTCCACATTGGTCAGCAGGCAGTCGAGCCAAACGATCTTCGATGCCAGCATCGAATCCACTTCGGTGGCATTGGGGTCGAAGGTAACGGCTCCGGAAAGGTAATGTAATGCCAGGTTGAGGCCTACGCTGGCTTTGAGCAGGTCCTGTATCTCTTCGTCGCCCTCCGTGCGGCCAAATGCTTCATCAAGATGGGCGAAAACGAGCTCCGGCACCCGGAGTCCTAATACCCGTGATATTTCCCCGCCAATCAGCTCGGCAATGAGGGACTTTACACCCTGCCCCGCGCCCCTGAATTTCAGGACGTAGAGAAATCCGTCGTCGGCCTCAGCGATGGCTGGCAGTGAACCCCCTTCGCGCAGTGGCGTCACATAGCGGGTAACATTGACGGTCCGCAGTTCATTTTGATGAGTAATGAGCATATCCTTTCACATGTAATCAGCGGAAAATTAACATAAAAACAGGACATCCGGAGTAAAACCCTAATCGATGATCCGCTGGTTGCCTCCATCAATGACTAAAGCCTCGGTATCACCGAGGGGAAGGGTGCTGTATCCTGCAGCTTGCAGCTGCATATTGGCGAGGTGTGCGCCCTGTATAAAATCAGCATTATCGATGTGGGGGATGATGATGATCTGTGTGAGATTGAGTCCATCGAGCACCAGCTCAGGCGCGTCTTCCACATTATCCATCGCTTCAAAATATTCAATGGTGGGACCGGCAACGATAGCGCCGGCGCTCCAACCGCAAAATACCATGCCGCCCCGCACGAGCCGTCGTATCATTTCATCGGCCCCGCTGTGTTTAAGTATCCAGCGCAGGTAATAAGTGTTGCCTCCGCCGATCCAGATCACATCTTTACCGGTAAGCCGTTGCATCAGCTGCTGAGGCCGCCGCTGCCAGATGCGGAGGTCGATCGGATCTACCTGATAACCCCGGCGTTTGAAGGATTGACGGATGGAAAGCACCCAGTCTTCAGAATCGGGAATCACATCGGCCGCGTTTTCAATAAAAGCAATCCGGATGGCGGAAGCCTCTTTTCCGACAAGCTTGTCCAGCGCGGTAAACTGCCGTTCGTTGATGGACAGGGAATAAAGCAATAGTTTGGGCTGTTCGGGCATATTGTAAAGCTATGCTCATTTAAGATGGCAGACAGGTTGTATTATCGACAAAATAGCGGGGTATTTACGACATAATATTTTGGTACATTTGTTTGCGATGAACTACCGGCAACTTCCACCACCCACGGCCCTACGCCAGCATGTACAATATTGCTGGACACTGGAGAGCCATGCAGGTGAAGATGTGCAGATGTTCCGTACACTGGCCGACGCCTCGCCGGGCCTCATTTTTCAGCATCCGGAGAAAGGCGTACTGTACCAGGAACAGAAAATTCTCCCTCCCGTTTTCCTTTACGGCCAATCTACCCGCCATGCCGGTCTCCGCCTCGAAGGGACCTTTTCTATCAGTGGAATGGTGCTTCGCCCCGGCGCACTGAGATCGGTGTTCGGACTCAATGCCGGGGAACTGACGGACGGTTGTATAGACGCATGTGAGTTGCAGCCTGCGCTGGCAGGCTGGCTGGAAGATACCGCTGCCGGTCCCGTGCCGGGAGCAGCACACCTGCAGGGGCTTTTTACATTCGTAGCCGGACAAATGGAGCGCAACCACCTCCGGCAGGATGCTGCCATGGAAACCGCCCTTGAAAGGATACAATCGATGCAGGGGGCACTGTCACTGAAAGATCTTCGCGATGAGCTGCGAATTACGGAACGGAGCTTCGAGCGCCGGTTCAAGCAATACACCGGTATCTCCCCCAAACTGTTTTCCCGCATTGCCCAGTTCCAGGCATCCCTGCAGCAACTGCGCGGCCAGCAATTCGATAAACTGTCTGACCTCGCATATGGGAACGATTATGCAGATCAGTCGCACTTCATTCGCGCCTTCCGTGAGTTTGCAGGGTGCAGTCCGCAGCGCTTCCTCGATGCAGGGCCGGTAACTGATAACTATTCCGCAGTGCTTTCCCGTTAATGGCTTTCCCGTTTACTTTGTCGGTTTTGTTCTATTTGTCCCGTTGCGGCGATGGTAGCTTTGTTAAAAATAAGCACCCATGCAACTCATCATTTTCGGCGCCAGCGGCGGAACAGGCCGCCACCTTACTGAACAGGCCCTTGCCGCGGGCCACCGTGTTACTGCATTTGTCCGCAATCCTGAAAAGCTCGGTATCGATCATCCGCTGCTTACCAAAGTAGCAGGCGATGCATTGGATGAAGCGGCCGTGCGGGAGGCTGTGAAAGGGCACGATGTTGTGCTTTCCACACTTGGTTCACCGGCCAATAAGATAGGAACCATCCGCTCTCAGGGCACGCTTAATATTGTAAAGGCCATGCAGGCTGCCGGTATCCGCCGCTTTGTGTGCCAGACATCGCTGGGGTATGGCGACAGCCGGCCGGCGCTGCGCCGTACACCATTCGTGTTCAGGTATATCATTGTACCGTTTATATTGAAGAAAGGCTTCGCCGACCACGCCCTGCAGGAAACGCATGTACGCAACAGCGGGCTGGACTGGGTAATTGTACGCCCCGGCAACTTAACCGACGGGCCGTTGACGGAACAGTACCGCCACGGATTCACGCCAACCGATTCCCGTATCCAGGTGAAGGTTTCCCGTGCTGATGTGGCGCATTTTATGTTACAGCAAATTAAATCTCATGCATATCTCAGACAAACACCCGGTATCTCTTACTGAGGGCTTCCCCGGTATCGTACTGCTTGTGGCAACGGTAGCCACGTGTCTTTCCGCGGGAATCTTTTACGCCTACGCCGTGTCAGTAGTGCCTGGCATTGGGCGGTTGAAAGATGGCGTTTACCTTACCGCGATCCAGTCAATAAACCGGGCTATTCTGAATCCCTGGTTCCTCATCGTGTTTATGGCGCCGGTATTCCTACTGCCATTCAGTGCATGGCAACAATTTGCCCGGCCGGCAGATGCAGCCCTGTGGATGCTGATTGCGGCAGCCGCCTTGTATATTATTGGTGTGTTCGGGGTAACGGTAGCGTGTAATGTACCGCTGAATGAGTGGTTGGATAAGCAGGACCTTGCTGCAGCGGGAGAGGGTACGCTGAAAGAGTGGCGGCTTCGTTTTGAGGCGCCCTGGAACCAGTGGAACCTCGTGCGCACGGTGGCTTCAGTTCTGGCAGCGGTACTGTCGGTTTGGGCAACCCTGAGACTGCGGTAGTGAACCTTTGCCCTGCGTCATCCGTTTACTTTCGGAACACGGCCCTCGGCCCCAAAACTATCCGATATGAAATGGATCCTTTTTAGCTGGATGCTGCTGGCAGCAGGCATGTTACACGCGCAGGACAAGAAACCTCCTGTTACGCTGCTCACCAACGTGCGCATATTTACCGGTAAAGACGCCGCTCCCTTCAGCGGGAATGTGTTGGTGACAGGTAACACCATCACAAAAATATCTGCCGGCCCTATTGCCACAGACCGTAGTATGAATACCACGATCATCGACGGCAAAGGCCAGTTCCTGATGCCCGGCCTTATTGATGCGCATTACCATTGCATGTTCGCCAATGTTCCGCAGATGGCGGCGCTTACCAAAGATTTCGGGTTTGTAGCTATTATGGCTGCAGCCAATGCGAAAGATGTGCTCATGCGCGGGTTCACCAGTGTCAGGGATATGGGTGGCCCGGTATTCGGACTAAAGGATGCGATTGATGCAGGCATTACACCAGGGCCAAGGATCTGGCCTTCCGGAGCGTTTATCAGTCAAACGGGAGGGCACGGCGATTTCCGGCTGCCATATGAGATACCCAAGTCCGGCAACGATCCCCTGAGCTATTCTGAGCGTATCCGTGCGGCGGCCATTGCGGATGGTACAAATGCCGTGCTGCTGCGGTCGCGGGAGCAGCTGATGGCCGGGGCCAGCCAGCTGAAGCTTATGGCGGGCGGTGGCGTTATGTCTACCTACGACCCTATCGACGTAAGCCAGTATACCGAAGCGGAGTTTCATGCGGCGGTGGAAGCGGCAGACAACTGGGGGACCTATGTAACCGTTCACGCCTATACGCCCAAAGCCATACAAACTGCTATCAAAGCAGGTGTAAAATGCATCGAGCACGGGCAACTGGCAGATGAGGCTACCGCGAAACTGATTGCGGACAAAGGTGTGTGGTGGTCGCTGCAGCCTTTTATCGACGATGAAGACAGTAACCCGGCTACAGGAGAGAACCGGGAGAAGCAGCTGGAAATGTACAGTGGTACCGATGAGGCATTTGCATTTGCAAAGAAGTACAAAGTGAAAATGGCCTGGGGTACAGATGCACTGTTCAATGCAAAACTTGCAAAGCGCCAGGGTGCAAGGCTGGTGGCGATGACACGGTGGTTTCAGCCGGCGGAGATATTACGTATAGCCACGAAGAATAATGGTGAACTGCTGGCGCTTTCCGGGCGCAGGGCACCTTATAAGGGCAAACTGGGGGTGCTGGAAGAAGGTGCACTGGCCGATATGATCCTTGTTAATGGTGACCCTACGAAGGAGATCAAACTGATGGAAGACCCGGAAAAGAACCTGTCATTTATTATGAAAGACGGCGTGATCTATAAAAATACCCTTTCCCAACCCTGAGTGTCGCATTTAACCCCTTATTTTGGCTGAAACATACGCGGCTTGTCCGGAATTAGTGCGGTAGTTTTGTGTCAGACAATAACGCTTAAAACGCTAACCAATGAAACCTAACACAATCAAAACAACGTACTGGATCAGCACTGTAATATTCGCACTCATGGCCTTTATGGATGGCATTGGCGGCGTAACCCGCCAGCAGGCCGGTATCGATGTCATGCATCACCTGGGATACCCTGTGTACTTCCTCAGCATTGCCGGTGTTGCGAAATTACTGGGCGCTGCAGCCATTTTACAGACCCGCTTCCGTGCTATTAAAGAATGGGCTTATGCCGGGTTTGCATTCAATTTCATCGGCGGATTCGCTTCCCGTGCTTTTATGGGCGATCCCACTTTCGAAGTGATCTTCCCCATTATTATGCTCGCCATAATGTTTGTACCGTACTATTTCTGGAAAAAGTATGAACAGGTAAGATACGCTATTGCCTGAGTGCAATGCGTTTGCATATTGACAACCGCCGGTCTGTTTTTGAAGCAGACCGGCATTTTATTTTTGTATATTCAGTTCATGTAAATCTCCCCTGTATCCCTGACCACGTTTTGTGCTTTTGCAGGTATCAGTGAGGATGCTATGGTTACCTATAGCATACTGACACCTGATGATAAAAAACTGTACTATGCCGTTTTCCTGCGTGATGGTGGCAAGCTGCGGCTGGTTTACGTGCTGCCCCGGGGCGGAAGTGCTGCCAGATCGCTCCTCACATTCTATCAGGTTGATCATAATGGCCTGATAAGGGGAAATGAAGTGGAGAATGCGTCTGATTTAATCTGGGACGTTGGGTACCAATGGCAGGGAGCTGTTTTGAAGTACAATTAGATTACCGTTTGTAATAAATATTAAAAAGATTGCGGGATAAATATATTTTTATGTTTAAATAAAGCCCACGTTAGTAAAAACATAAAAATAGATATCCCGTATGCAACAAGGACATCCCCGCAGGACATTCCTCAAAACGGCCGCCCTTTCCGGGTTAGGTCTGGCTTTTTCCGGTAAATTATCAGCATTGCAGGCCCTGGCTGGCGCTTCGGGCAAACGCATCGGCGTAATAGGGCTCGATACCGAGCACGGCCCTCACTTCGCGCGGATCCTCAACGCTGCAGATGCGGGCGACAAGTACGGTGGTATGCGTGTTACAGTAGCCTATCCCCACGGGAGCCGCAGCATCAAATCCAGTATGGACATGATTCCTAAAAACACGGCGGCCATCAAGGCGCAGGGAGTAACCGTGGTGGATTCCATCGCTGCGCTCCTGCTGCAGTGCGATCTCGTGATGCTGGAAACCAATGATGGTACCGAACACCTGGCTCAGGCGCTGGAAGTGTTCCGCTCCGGCAAGCCTGTGTTTATCGATAAACCGGTGGCGGCATCGCTCACGGATGTGCTTACCATTTACCGCGCAGCGCATCATTACAAAGTACCGGTATTCTCTTCCAGCACCCTGCGCTACATTGAAAGCGTGCAGGAAGTGCGTAATGGTAAGATCGGTAAGGTGAAAGCGGCAGATATTTTCACGCCCACACCCACAGAGCCTTCGCACCCGGATCTGTACTGGTATGGCATCCATGGTGTGGAAATGCTCTTTACCATGCTCGGCCCTGATTGCCGCCGGGTAACGCACTTTCAGGCAGGTGATACGGATATGGTGGTAGGAGAATGGGAGGGTGGCCGCACGGGTACGCTCCGTGGCGTACGTTCGGATATGTGGAACTTCGGCGGCCATGCCTTTGGAGACAAAGGGCATATGCCTCTGGGCGATTTCACGGGCTATGCGCCCCTGATGCCTCCGATCATCGAATTCTTCCAGAAGAGTGTGCCTCCGGCACCTGAAGCAGAAACCATTGGCATTTACGCTTTTATGGATGCTGCACAGGAAAGCCGCCTGAAGAAAGGTGCCCCTGTTCTGATGGCAGATATCATGAAGAAGGCGCAGAAAGCCGCAATGAAGAAAAGCATTTAACGCTTCGTAGTTATATAGTCCCGGCAGGCCTTACCTGCCGGGACTTTTTTATTATGCCATACCACCGTTGGCACCGATGTTTTGTGCGGAGATCCATTTGGCTTCGTCGCTGGCGAGGAAGCAAACGATGCGGGAGATATCTTCCGGCTCCGCGATCCGCCCGAAGGCAGACATGCCTGCCAGCCGTGCGATGGCTTCTTCCGATTTACCTTGGGTGAACAGCTCGGTATTGGTTGGCCCGGGTGAAAGGGAATTGACGTTGATGCCCCTGCTTCCCACTTCCTTGGCGAATACACGGGTCAGTTGCTCTACTGCGGCTTTTGTAGCCACATAAGATGCATAACCCGGGATCATTATGCGGTTCACGGAAGTGGAGAAGTTAATGATGGAACCGTTATCGGCGAGGCGCGTTGCGGCTTCGCGGAGGGTGTTGAAGACGCCTTTTACATTGATGTCGAACATCCGGCTAAAATCTTCGTCTGTCGTGTCTTTTATCTGCTTCGTAATCATGATGCCGGCATTGTTGACCAGTACATCGATACGGCCGTATTGAGCAATGGCTTCGTCAAACAGGCGGATAACCTGCGCGGGATTGCTCACATCGGCCTGCACAGCCAATGCGCTTCCTCCGGCTTCGCGGATGGCGGATACTACGTTTTCCGCATCAGCCCTGCTACCGGCATAGTTGACGATCACTTTGGCTCCCGCTGCGGCCAGGCTGCGGGCTACGGCAGCGCCAATTCCCCTCGAGGCGCCGGTCACCAGAATCACTTTTTCGGTTAAGTTTTGCATGATACAAATTTCCGCATTACAGCGCCGCTAAAATTGCAGGGCGGAAAGAAGGAATTGTAAAATTCAAAGGATCACCCGGATAAGGCTGGAAATAAAAAGCCCGTCCTGTATTAACGGGACGGGCCTTCGATATCAAATCCGGAAAACTTATTTCGCGGGGGTGATAATGATTTTTCGGAACTCTATGGGACCATGGTCGCCCTGGAAGTAGATGGGGCCGGGTTCGCCTTCATTGCTGTCGAGCGCACCGCCGGTGATGCCGGGGATTTCCTGTTTGGTTACCACGGTTTTGCCGTTCACTACGATGGTTACGAGGCGGCCAACGAGTGTGATGTCGAACGTCTGCCATTTATCAGGGCCGAGGGCATAGATCTCGCTGGGAGCGATGAAGCCGTATACGCCGCTGAAGAGTGTGGAAGAGGGGTGTGCATCTTTCGGGCTGTCTTCGATCTGCACTTCATGACGGCCTCTCAGGTATACGCCGGAGTTGCTGCCTTCTTTGTAACGGAACTCAACATGCAGTTTGAAGTCGGAGAATTTCTTTTCAGAAATGAGGTTGGCGCCGGATTTAGCACTGGTGAGGATACCGTTGATGACTTCCCACTGGTTGGTGTTACCTACGGCTTTCCAGCCGGTGAGGTCTTTACCATTAAACAGCTGAATGGGTTTGCCCCAAACCGGTGCGGAAGTACGTTTCATGTCGGGAGCCTTCACTGCCGTCCAGCTAAAAGAACTGCCGTCGGGGTAAGAGATGGTGCCTTTGAGTCCGCCGTTGGTCACTTCGCCATTTACGGTGAGGTCGCCTTTACCGCTTTCCCATTGCGGAGGGATGGTGAAGCTGAACTTACCGTTTTCGAATTTAACCTGAGAAACGGGGCGTGAGCTGCCGGAAGTGGCAACGAAATGGCCTACCAGTGTACGGAAACCAGAGAGCTTCACTTCCAGCCAGGAAGGGGAGGGTTTTCCATTCTGATCGATGGTGATATCCCACCGGCCAATCAGTTCTTTCTGGTCTGCCGCTGCCTTCACGGAGTTGGCATGTTGCTGCTCCTGAGCGGCCACCGTACCGGTGGTTCCAAGGATCGTTGCCAGGCTAAGGCCCAGCGCGAGGAATTTTTTATGCATCGTTGTCGTTTTTGCCTTAGTGTCAATGGTTTCCGCTACCGTAAGCTGCCATACGGGTGGGGAAGGCGAACAAGATAGGACATATTTGTTTTTTCGCAAACCCCATTTACGGGAATGGCCATATGACTTTTGTCTTAATTTATGTTGCTAAACCGATATAGACGCAGTTTTAGCTGGAAAATCATCCTTATTTTCAATGTAACACCAGGCCTGACGCAGCGATAGGATAACCCTTCTCAAACCCACTTTACGTTATGAGCATCAAAACCCAGTTACAAGCCGCTGCCTTCGCGGCCATTACCATTTTTAGCACCAGTTGCACCAAGAACCTCCGCGACGCGGAACCCGCTCCCCGGCCTGAAAATGTTTCGGCATCAGGCAATTTCACCACATTGGCCGTTATGAACAGCTGGATGACCGGTATGCCCGACAACACATCCATCGCACAGATCTCTATCCCCGGCACTCATGATTCCGGCGCCCGTGTGGAGCCTGTTGGCGGTACCGCCAAATGTCAGAACCTCACCATCGCCGAGCAGCTGGAAGCCGGCGTGCGCTTCCTCGACATCCGCTGCCGCCACATAGGCGATGGTTTCGCCATCCATCACGGAAGTATTTACCAGAACCTCAACTTCCAGGATGTATTGAACGCCTGCCTCGGTTTCCTGAACAGTCACCCCGGCGAAACCATCGTGATGTGCGTGAAGGAAGAGTACGATCCAACCAACAATACGCGCAGCTTCGAGCAAACGTTTGACAGCTATGTGGCGCAGAACCCCGGCCGCTGGCATATGGGGGCTTCAGTTCCTAACCTCGGTACCGTGCGCAATAAGATCGTGCTGCTCCGCCGCTTCGGCGCATCTGCTGTACCCAAAGGTATAGACGCTACCAACTGGGCCGATAATACGACGTTCACCAGCTCCAATGCCGATGCCACCCTGCGGGTACAGGATCAATATGTGGTGCCGGATAATAACAACAAATGGACCGGCGTCACTAATCTCTTTAACGAAGCGTATGCCAGCACCGGCAATACCCTTTATATCAATTTCACAAGCGGGTACAAATCACTGATCTTCGGTATTCCCAGTATTACCACAGTGTCTAACAACATTAATCCACGCATTAATACGTATTTCACGAACAATACTTATGGGCATTACGGTATTATTCCCATGGATTTCGTGGATGCCACGCGCGCGTCGCTGATCGTGGAATCTAATTTCTAAACAGGGTAGGGCGGTGGTCAGGTCCCGCCCGGATCATACTGTAAAGGCTCCCGGACTGGTTCCGGGAGCCTTTTTTATGGGTTGTATCAGAAAAACTGTATTTTGTCTGGCCGAAAAGCTGCATGTTTTCCCTTACCGCTGAAAATTATACACTAAACCTGGGCGGCATTTCCCGGAAACAGTACAACGTAAAAGACGAGGAACCATCCACCTGCTGATCACAGGGAGATATACAGCTGAATGACAATCAACCGAATTTTTGCAAATGGGTATAAAAGATTTTTTTCGCCGGCTGATGGGCGCTCCATCCGCTTTATCTGCACAGCCGGCAGACGATTATGAACTGGCGGAAGCCGTTCGTTTCGATCACTTCGTGCTGCACGTTATCCGTCAGCTGACGGATGCTCCGCTGGAGCGGATGAAAGCATACCATGGCATTACAGCCTACCGGCCAGACGCGCTGCAGTTTAAAGTTACACAGGCCGATGCGGGAAGGATTATTTCACAACTGAAAGCCGCGCTGCACGGAAAGGATTATATCGTATTCCATTCCGAACAAAACTTCGGTCATTCTCCGGACGAAATCGCTATCCTCAAAACGGGCGATCAGTTTGACATCCTGCGGTGTAAAGGTACCGACGGACAGAACCACGGCATCGATAACGAAGCCCTCATTACCACATTGAAGATCTGGCATGCGGAAACCCCCTTTGAGATCACCAGTGCCGACTACGACTGGCTCGAAGCACGCTTTCAGGAGCAGCCCGCCAACTGGGATGCGCTGGCGGAAAAGGTATATGCTTTTTGTCCGGATGTGGTAGATCAGGGGACCGGAACGGTGGAAGCGCTGGCCGCAGAGATGAAAGACACCAGCACGCTGTACCTCTGGTGGGATTGACCCTCATTTGCATTTTCCGGATTTTTTGTATTTTTGCACCGTTCACTAAACTGCATTTATACCAACATGTGAGAATCAATTTCTTTCCGAATTAACCCATAACTGCGCTGCCTGATGTATTTGGCGGCCGTTATTCTTCACTGTTAAAGAAAGAAATCATGTTGGCGTTTCAAGACGTTTCTTACGCGCATCCCAATAAAGACATATTGTTTTCCGGGCTTCATATGACTGTAGGCCGCGGGGATAAAATTGCACTTACCGGTCATAACGGCGCAGGTAAATCTACACTGCTGCGCCTGATGGCGGGCGAACTGATGCCTTCCGGCGGAACCATCCGCCGCGAAGAATTACCGTATTACATTCCGCAGCACTTCGGGCAGTTCGATGCGCTGACGGTAGGCGAGGCCCTCCGTGCAGGGAAGCGTTTGCATGCCCTCCGCGAAATCCTTGCCGGCAACGTCACCGATGCCCTCATGGCTGATCTGAACGACGACTGGACCATCGAAGAACGCTGTGAGGAAGCCCTTTCGCACTGGCAACTGGCAGGCATGCCACTGGATCAAAAGCTGGCAGGACTCAGCGGTGGACAAAAAACACGTGTATTCCTTGCCGGTATAACGGTGAATCAGCCCACATTCCTGTTACTCGACGAGCCGGGCAACCACCTCGATGCGGAAGGCCGCGCATTACTTCGCACACTCATCTCCGGCTGGCGGCAGACGCTGATGCTGGTGAGCCACGATGCATCGCTGCTGCGCCTGTTGCCCGTAGTGTATGAGCTGGGGAAGAAGGGGATCACTGTTTACGGCGGTGATTTCGATTTCTATAAAGCGCAAAAAGGACTGGAGCAGGAGGCCCTGCATCAGGATCTGCGCAGCCATGAAAAAGCCCTGCGCAAAGCACGGGAAACGGAGCGTGAGGCTATCGAGCGTAAGCAGAAGCTGGATGCCCGCGGGAAGAAGAAGCAGGAGAAATCCGGCGTACCCACCATTATGCTCAATACACTCCGCAACAGTGCAGAGAAAAGCGCTGCCAGTCTTAAAAAAGCTCATGCAGAAAAGATGGATGGTATAGCGGACGAAGTGAACCGTTTACGCAAAGCATTGCCGGACATTGATAAAATGAAACTCAATGTGGACGATTCCGCATTGCATAAAGGAAAAGTACTCGTTACTGCCAATGAACTTAACTGCCGGTTCGGGGAAAAGCACCTCTGGGAAAAGGGATTAACCTTTCAGATACGCAGTGGTAACAGGCTGGCCATACGGGGAGGTAATGGTTCCGGTAAAACCACACTCATCAGGCTGCTGCTGGGCGAAATACAGCCCTCTGAAGGAACGCTTACGCGGGCTGGTTTCAGTGCGGTGTATATTGACCAGGATTATTCCTATATCGATGGCGGCCTTACGGTGTATGAGCAGGCGCAAAAACATAACCCAGGGCATCTGGAAGAATATGAGATAAAGACAAGGCTCAACCGGTTCTTATTCGGTCCGGCAGACTGGAATAAACCCTCTTCAGCCCTGAGCGGCGGGGAAAGGATGCGCCTGCTGTTGTGCGTGCTGGGCATCGGTACCAAAGCACCCGATGTCATTATCCTCGATGAGCCAACCAATAACCTCGATATGCAGAATGTGGAGATACTTACCACTGCCATGAACGGCTACGACGGTACGCTGATCGTAGTGTCTCACGACACGGAGTTCCTTGAGATGCTGGGTATTGACGGGGAGATTGAGTTGTAGGCGGTTATGGTTTGAAGTTCCAGTTGAAGACAGGGAGCCTGCGCTTTTCATTGACGTTCCATAAACCGAATTGTAATCCGCGGGTATTCCTGCTTTTGGTAACAACGCCTATCTGCACGCCCCGCAGCATTTCAGCGGTGGTATAAATCGCCAGCTGCAAGCCTTTCATGCGGTGGCTGGAAGCATGTAGTCCACTGAGCTGTAAACCGTGGCTGGTGTGCATGTAACTTAACCACGGTGCTGCCGAAAATCCATTTATACGCCAGCCCATGTGGCCAATGCCACCGATACAAACGCCGTTCACACTGGTATGGGTAGAGCCGGTTGCGGAAAGACTAAGCCCGTTTATTTTCTCCGGCATGTGTATCTCTTCCTGTGTAAAGCGTGTTGAATCATAAACAGCCCCCAGCGGGTTAACGCCGGCTAAAAAGAAGATCCAGCCCGATCCGGGTACTTCGAGGCGGAGTCCGGTAGTTGTGGTGTTGAGTGTATTCTTCAACGGAAACCAGCCCACGCTGAGCCCGCGTACCTGTATGTTGGACTGGTGGTAGGTCCACACCGGGGAATAGGTTTTTCTTTCTTGCGCCAGTGTTGGTACAAACGCCAGCAGCAGCATAATTACAAGGATATTTCGCATAGGATTGGGATATTGGCCTTATGGCCGGAAGTTCCAGTTTACAATAGGTAGTTTTCGTTTCTCATTTACGTTCCATAAACCGAATTGTAAGCCGCGGGTGTTTTTACTGGAAGTCATGAACCCGAACTGTACACCGCGCATATATTCCGACGCAACACTGATGCCGATCTGCAGTCCATGCATTTTTTCACTGAGTGACATCGCGGCTACCTGTATACCGTTGTGCTTTTCCGCGAGGTTCATGCCGCCGGAAACCGATATACCGTTCACACGCCAGTTGATCTGCGCAATGGTGCCCAATGATATGCCGTTTACCCGGTAACACATGGAACCCAGCGCGGAGAGGTTGAGACCGTTCACTTTTTCGGGTTGCTTATGCTTAGGCGGAGCGGGATCGGCATGCCCATGGGCGGTATCCCAGGGTGCGCGGGGAATGAATGCAAGGAACAAACCGGGACCGGGTACTTCCAGCCGGAGACCGTTGGTGGTCGTATTGACGGTTTCGTAGATGGGTAACCAGCCCACACCAACGCCGTAAATCCGTATGTCTGACTGGTGGTAGGTCCAGAGTGGGAAATAGGACTTGTGGTGCTGGCCCTGTGCCTGCAAAAACACCAGCATCATCAGGGATAAAAGGAAGATGCGCATAGGTTTGGAGATCGTAATTCTTCCTAAAATACCGGTTTTTTTCCGGAAACCGTTTTCTAGCTTTATCCCACTGTGCAAAACCGTCGTATTCAACTGATTCTGGCAGGGATCATCTTTGCCTTCCTTTGGGCTTCTGCTGCCGCCGCTACCAAAATAGGATTGGGAGCGGTACAGCCTTTCGTGTTGTTTGTACCGCGTTTCTTTCTGGCTGCGGGCATTATGCTGTTCGTTTCGCACGTATTACTGAAGAAGCGGTTGCCGAAAGGAAAGGAGTGGGTGCAAACTGCGGTATATGGATTATTCAACGTTTCCCTTTACCTCGGGATCTATGTGGTGGGGATGATGGAAGTATCCGCCGGACTGGGCGCCCTTGCCACTGCTACCAACCCTGTTTTTATCAGCCTGATCAGTACCTTCTGGCTGCGGAAACCATTGCGGCCGGTTACAGTATTAAGCCTTGTTTTATGCCTTGCGGGTATTGGCGTGGCGGCCTGGCCGCTGTTGGCGGATAGTTACGCAACGCCTATGGGGCTGGGGCTTGTGTTGTTTAGCATGGTTACCTATTCCGTAGGGGCGATCTATTTTTCCGTCAGCAAATGGGACGATCTGCACATCTTCACCATCAATGGATGGCAAACCCTTTTCGGAGGTATTTTCCTCCTGCCATTGATGGTTGTCTGGTATGATCCCGCGAAGAACGATTTTAACCTGGCCTGGCTGCTTTCCACCATCTGGCTGGTAGGTCCCGTTTCCATTGTGGCGGTATTGCTATGGTTGTTTTTGCTGAAGGATAATCCTGTACGGGCATCGTTCTGGCTCTTTCTCTGCCCGGTTTTCGGGTTCGCCATTTCCTCCGTTCTTATGCACGAGCCGCTGAGCTTTTATACCCTTGCAGGGATACTGCTGGTAGTAGGTGGACTGTATATGGTGCAGCGGTTAAGGAAGTAGCTGCAGGAATGAACTGAAATTTCAGACGCAACAAAATCGTATGGATAATAGACTTAAAAAGCTTGTGATCAGTTTTCCGAAAGGCTGGGTGGATGTTTCTGAAGAGAATCCTGGTGGTCCTCCAACTTTTATCAGCGAGCTTATCGAACCTTCCGGCGTTTTGCAGATTTCATCAGCAGCTTACTTATCCGGTGCGTTGCCAAATCCTGATATGAATGCATTGCTGGAATTATCAAGGAAGGCAGGCGTAGCCAACGGTTATGGGAAACTAAACCATGAAGAATCGGGGATTTGCAGTTTCGGGATGTATGGATTTGTGCAGTTTGGCAGACCTGATTTTCCATACATAGCAGTATGGCATTTAACGAATGGGAAAGACTTTATTTTCTCGACTTTTATTTGTCCGGCCTCTCCCCGGATTGAGCAGGTAAACGATGTTCATCAGATTTTAACGACACTCCGGCGCAGGAATATCTTTGGGTTTTAACCGGCATGCTGCAGAAGTTCATCCCTATTTATTGCATGCGGTGGAGGAAGATGTCCCTGATCTGCGCGATCTCTTTTGCATAGATCGTTTTCTTGCGCGTGCCGAAATACAGGGTGTTCTCTATTGGATGATATCCCTCCCAGACGAGTTTCACTTTACCTGCTTTCATTTCTTCCCGGCATAAAAAATCAGGCACTACGGCCAGTCCGTTTCCACTGCCGAGGCAGCGTACAATAGAGCTGATATTAGGCACGATGAAGTTAGGCTTGAACTCCAGCTGGCACTGGAAGTTGATCTGCCAGAAGCGCTTCAGGTGTTCCATATCGGCTGCGGTGCTATACCACAGCTGCTCCTTCAGCCATGCGATGGCTCCCTTCACATCTTTCTTTTTGATCAATGCCTGGAACGGTTTTACATCAAGCTCCGGACCGCCCACCAGCACGATGCGCTCTTTGGAGAACGGCAGGTACTCCAGGTTTTTCTGATCGCCTGTTTTGGGTGTAACGATCATGTCCAGCACCCCTTTATCGAGATCGTGCTGCATTTCAGGATAATCACCGAATTTGATGATGAGATTGAAAGGCAGCCGGGAGATGTGCTCTTCCAGCGTATACTGAAACGTTTCGAAACACATACCCACGCTGATGGTGGAACGCTCCGAACGGGAGCTGCGGCTGAACATCTGTTCTGCAGTTTCCAGTTTATTGATGGGTTCCAGAACAAAGTTATACAGGATCTTCCCTCTTTCGGTTGGTACCATCCGCCGGGCCGAGCGGTCGAACAGTTTATACCCCGTAAATGCCTCCAGTGAATTGAGGTGCAGGCTCACGCCCGGCTGGGAAATGAAAAGTGTTTCCGCCGCCTGCGTGAGGGTTCCCAGCTCGTAAATGGCTTTAAAAGTACGGAGCCATTCCAGATTAAGTGCCATAATCTATCAGTTTACTGAGGCAAATGTATAATTTATATAATTAGGATGAGGTGGTAAATAGATGGAATTTTGCCCTGTCAAATTACCGAATGCTATATGTCCGGGGCAGTGCCTGCGGCAATAGCAGTTAAATGAACAGTTATGCAAACCATTTCCAGAAAGCCCGAAGCAGTGGCTTTATCATTATCATCCGCCAGTAAAAAGACGGGTCTGCCGGCAGCATTATGGGCACTAACCATTGCCGCTTTCGGCATCGGAACCACCGAATTCGTGATTGTAGGGCTACTGCCTACCGTAGCGGAAGATTTAGCGATTAGTATTCCATCGGCAGGGTTGCTGGTGAGTCTTTATGCCATGGGTGTTGCGGTAGGGGCGCCGGTGCTTACTGCACTCACCAGCCGTATCCCCCGGAAAACGTTGTTGATTTCCCTCATGGCGCTGTTCATTCTGGGGAATGGACTGGCCTCCATTGCCCCCGGTTTTTATACGCTGGTACTCGCCCGGATTGTGACGGGCTTTGCGCACGGGGTGTTCTTTGCAGTTGGAGCTACCATCGCCGCGGCTATGGTAGCCCCGGAGAAGCGCGCCACTGCCATTGCCATTATGTTTGCAGGGCTAACACTCGCCATCGTTACTGGCGTGCCGCTGGGCACTTTCATAGGCCAGCATTTTGGTTGGCGGGCCACCTTCATCGGCGTGGCTTTGCTGGGTGTGGTGGGGCTCACGGCCAGTGCGGCACTCGTTCCCAATAACCTGAAGAACAATGAATCCGCTTCCCTTACCGGTCAGCTGAAAGTATTGGCCAACAAGCGGCTGTTACTGGCCTTCCTGATGACGGCACTGGGATACGGAGGTACGTTCGTGGCATTCACGTACCTGTCGCCCATATTGCAGGAGGTAACCGGACTTCGGGAATCTGCGGTAAGCCTGATCCTGCTGCTGTATGGCATCGCCATTGCAATAGGGAACCTGGCAGGTGGGAAGGCTGCCAATAAAAACCCTTTAAAGGCCCTGTTGTGGATGTTCGTTTTACAGGCTGTTGTGCTGCTCGTTTTCACATTTACAGCCCATGATAAGGTGTGGAGTATTGTGACGCTTTTTGCACTGGGGGGCTTATCATTCGCCAATGTGCCCGGGTTGCAGTTGTATGTGGTACAGGTGGCGGAAAAATATCTGCCCGGTACGGAGGATGTAGCCTCTGCCTTCAATATCGCTGCGTTCAATATCGGTATCGCAATTGGGGCTTATGTAGGCGGACTGGTAGTGGTATCCCCCCTCGGATTGGAATCCACGCCATGGGTAGGAGCGTTGTTTGTATTACTGGCTGTACTGGTGACATTATACAGCGCCCGCATTAGCAGGAAATAGCCTTTGGTTGTGCACCAAAAGCTGGTGGCAGGTTTAGAGCATCAGGCTAGTAGGATCAGAAATATTTTTGGATTTTGATATAAAAATGTAGATTTGCGACCCCGTACGGGATGTAGCGCAGCCCGGTAGCGCGCGTCGTTCGGGACGACGAGGCCGCTGGTTCGAATCCAGTCATCCCGACTTCCGGAGAAATCCAGAAAACAAAAAAGCCCGCAAGACTTAAGTTTTGCGGGCTTTTTCGTTTTATTAATCCCTGTGTGCCGATGTGTGTATTTTTTCAGGAAATTGTCTCCTCGAAAACCACGCAACAATTAATGCAGAACTTTGCGCTGATAAACTTTTATGGGTATGATTAGAAAAATTGAAGAATCAGATTATCAAAGGCTGATAAACATATGGGAGAGTGCGGTACTGAATACACACGATTTCCTGAAAGAAGAAGATTTTCACTATTACAAGGAACATATTCCCACATACTTTGAACATGTTATATTGTTTGGGTATGAAAAAGGCGGGACTTTAGCAGGATTTATGGGAGTTGCTGGTGAAAACCTTGAAATGCTCTTCATTCACAACGATTATCGTGGCAAAGGAATTGGGAAAAAGCTGATTTCGTATGGAATAGATCAGTTAAAGATATCCAAAGTAGATGTGAATGAACAAAATACCCAGGCAGTTGATTTCTATAAGCATGTAGGATTTCGCGTTTTAAGCAGAACTGAATTAGATGGACAGGGCAAAGCGTATCCGATTTTAAACATGGGATTATAACGCAGCCTTTTCATGTTAAGGATTAGTGTTCAGCAAATCATCAACAGTCTGCTCTCTCCGGGTTTTTCCATTGGTGCGCGGTGAATACAAGGCGGAACCAGACTTCCGGGATGATCAACCGCCAGCCTCCATAAGTGACCTGTACCTAAGTTTATGGGCCGTGCATCAAGTTCAGCCTGATAGTGCAGATCAAAGAAATGTTCACTCAGGAATGCTTCAAAACCCTCATCCGCTCCATCATATAGTTTCTTGAGTTCATTACGTATCTCCGGAATAAGTATTTTCTTTTTGCCTTGTGCATTTGGCAATATATCACTGGCCTCGCCATAGTAGGTGCATAAAAAGGTATGGGTTGGTATGGGGGAGCGGTCTACGTGCCAGGAATAAACATCGGTGGGCAAAAATGGGAAAGTATCATCGCGGTCATAGTAGCTGATCACATTAAGGACAGGCGATGCACCATGTGCTTTCAATAACTCCAGGTCACTTAAAAGTATTTCACGGGCAAGCTGCCCTTGTTCACTTAACTCAAGTTCATGAAGTTCTGCTGGTTCTATGGTTGTTATATTTCCGCATTGTGCAACCTTTCTTACAATCTCAGAAAAATCACCTGTCAGATTACGTGTCCAGCAAATTGCATTGATTTCTCCCGTGTACGGTGTAGCAACCAGGTCCTGAAAATTGGTGACATAGCCAATCTGTTTCTCTGTTTGAGATAAATCTATCATAATAGTTGATGTAAATATACGATCAATTGACAACGAAGAATGGGAATCGTATCTAAACAAATCTGGCCTAAAGCATATTTATCAGAACAGAAAGGTAACGGAACTAACCTGTCCATTTAATAATTATCAATGGATATATATGGATTTGCGTCAGATGTGCTGATGTAGCCCAATTAAATATCCTCCAATACACCCCTGCCACCCTACTTTTGCATCTTACGTATATTCAGTTACAACAAATATTGTTCTCTTATGGGAATCATCACATCAGTCATCACTTTTAGCGGCCGGGTAGGCAACGTTATCGGCTACAAGCGGGGCGGGAAGCACTGCCTGCGCTCCATGCCGGAATTAGTCCGGCAAACGGATAATACCCGCCGTGCCGCGAAATGGTTTGGCGCAGCCAGCCGCAAAGGCGCCTTTATCCGCAATGCGGTAGCACCTGATATCGACATTTATTGCGATGGTGAGGTCGTGAACCGGCTGAACAGCACTATTGTGGCGGCTGGCAGAAATAACCACGCCGGCCTGAAGGGCTTCCGGTTCAACGGGCATGCCGGCATTGAGAAGTTCTTCCCGGAACTGCCTGTATGCTCTCCGGAAGGAAAGCTCCATATTCCGGCTCAAAAGCTGCATGAATATGGCGATGCTGTACGGATGGAGATAAAACTCATCGCCACCCGGGTCGACTTCGCCACCCGCGCCGTTACAGGCATGGATGCAGACATGCTGCACATCGACCTGGAGCAACCTTTCGAAGGGGCGGATCTGACGGTGGAGGTACCCGGCAAAGGGACTTTACTGGTCACCCTGCAGGTAAGAACCTTCCTGAAAGATGGCATCTCCTACAACCGGAAGTACAATGCTGCGGATATCATTGCCGTGATCGGGGATCAGGTTCCTGATGTAGCTATTGCAAAATCGCGCCCCCGTAAGAAATTACTCCTCCTGCCGCTTAAGGCTGGTCCCCAAACGGCTCCTGCAACGAACGGTCAGGATCCCATCCCGCGGGAGTAACCCACCGCCATAAGAGGATATTTTGTTGTAAGTAATTCATTATCAAATCATTCGGAATTAAAATTTACCCGGCAGGTCACTCCTCCGCCAGCCATTGCCATGGGCTGCAGGCGCCTGATCTTCATTTTACATACCTCTCATCAGTTACATCTCACCTCCGGCACACATCCGCATCATCTCCGCATCAAGTCCACCTTTTGTCCGCACTTAACTCGTATTTCAAGCGTATTTCAAGCGTAGTTGCCGGTATGTTACTTCGTATCTACGGTATACTCTATCCTTGCTTAAAGTAACCGTTAAGTAACCAGATGGTAGGCTGTAAGGAAGGAGTAACTGCAAACAATTTGGTCTTTATCAGATAAGAAAATGAATCCTGAAGAATAAGCAACCTATCCCCGCTGCATTGTTACCATTGAAGGAGAGCCACCTGTGCAGAGATGATTTCCGTACTGACATGGAAACAGGTTAATGCTGCTGCATAGCCAGCTTCTTTTCTAAATCCCGCACCTGAAGCTCCAATAATCGATCCTGATGGCGTTGTGTTCTGCGGTTCCAGATAGTCATCAACACAAAAAGACTAAACCCCATCAACACAAATTGTACCACACTCAGCCAGCCACCCCTTAACAGGTTATACATACCCATTTCCTCTTTCGTAACTTTTATACGCAACAATTCATCTTCGGACCGGAAGATGTTTTCTGCCATATCTTCCAGCCGCTTATTCAACAGCAAAGTAGAGGTATCCCTCAGTTGGCAAAGTATAAACAGTCCGTTCATGAAGGGAGGGCAATCTGCCGCTATATCAGAGAACCGCTGTTGTATAACGGCTTTAGGCGCATCTTCTTCGAGGCCTCTGGATAATTCTGCCATAAACAACAGGCCCTTTTTCTTCTCGCCTATATATTCAGCAAGTGTGGAATAGGCTGCCAGTTTATTCCGGATGCTGATGAGCTGATTGGTGCCGCCTATGCCTGTAATATTATACCAGTAGTACATTTGAAAAGCAATGCAGGCAACTACCAGAAACTTCCAAAGATTATCAGTTGGCAAAGAGGGGAAATTCATATCCTTTTTTACCTGTCAAGATGTATAAACGGACTGATTCGGGTGAACTTTTACAGGCAGGAGAGGTGGGGATATTGAAAGGGTACAGGATAAGAATTGTAAAAGTTATCTGTAAAACATTTGTTTAATAGGAGTAAACAAATTACATTTATAAATCGTCTCCCGGTGTATGTTTGTATGTAATAAGCCCATTTAGCAGCCTGTTTTATCGGGGAATTGATTTTGAACAGTTTAGTAATACTTAATTTGTGCCGGCCCCGGCGCCACTACCTTTTTATCGTTTGTAATTCATATTTCATCAGTTTAATTAAACAAAAATGCCCATGAAAAAGATCCCTGTTGTGATCAGCCTCGCTGTGTTCGCACTGTCGTGCCAGAAAAATGATCTCCCGGAAGAAAAAGAACGCCTCAATGCCCCTGAAGTATTAAGTAATACACTTGGTACTGTTTGTGATGATGTCATCATCAATGTTAACGCCAAGACTATAAACGTTAAAGGCGTCACTTACACTTATCCTTACAATATTATTGACATGACCGGCTTCCCCAGTGATGTTTCCGGTAACTCCGTGCTGAAGACCAATTGTATTGATAACTCCTCCGCATCCCCCTGGCAAATTGAGATGCATCATAGGAATGATTCATTATTCGGCATTGTAAGCAGTGTCTTTTCATCTTTAACCCAGCCGGCGGCTCCGTCTTACAGCCCTTATACCATGCAGGAGTTTGAAGCTGCCATGGATAATACGCCCTGGACCTCCGGAAGTGACGGGGCCGATTATGCGGCAACGATATTTAATGGTACCATCCGTAAGAATCCTGCTGTGCAGAAGCTTCCCGGAATTTCAGTGGCATTGTTGGGGCCGGCATTGGCTCAGAACAAAGATTTTACTGAAATTACTTTAACACAGGCTATCAATTACACCAATCACGCTGAGGCTTTTGTACTGGCAGTGGGGCTTATGGGACCAGGTATGCCCGATGTAATGGTTATTGACCATCGTTTTTTCAGGCACTCTTGTTTGGAATGTGAGCCTATTGAGAAAATCAGTGGCCGTCAGGGCCCCGGCACTGGAAGTGCTTCACGCTTGTCTAGTTACTTTGATTATAATACGGCCAGTTCTATACGTTACTTTATGTACAACGGAATGTAATTAATAGTACTCCTTCGGATTCCAATAAAAAAGGCTGCATTAATTGCAGCCTTTTTTATTGGAATTATTTCCTGTTATGGTTTAACAATCGCCCAGCCTTCCGCCTGGCGGAGAATGAGTTCACCATTCCCGCTGGGTACGATGGCAATGAAATCATATAATTCTTCCCGTGTAATTTTTCTTTCCTTGAGCGTATTGTTGCATTGTGCTACTATCACACCTTTTTCTACCAGCGCGATCAGGTCCTGTTCGTATTTACTGCCTTTTATCAAGGCATCGGTGCCGCCACTGAATGCCACCAGCTCAATGGTTAACCTGCCGGTCAGCCGGGGATCGTTCAGTGCGTTGTTAATATTGCGGATGACTTTTTCAATTCTTTTGGGATCATTCACATCCAACTGGTAAATGGCATGGTACATCTTCTTACCCGCCTTTGCTCCGGTGAATGCCCGGTTTTTCTCCAATGCCCCTTTGCCGGTTTGCGCCGTAGCTGTTGCTGCTATCGTGAGTAATACCGCCAGCAGGAGTGTCACTTGTTTCATGCGCTTCAGTTTTATTGTTGTGGTGTAAATGTATCTACTTTTCCGTCAGCCATCTGAACGTTTTCTCATCCGCCTCCAATACATCTTCCCCATCTTTGACTTTCCGCCACTTTAACGCCACCACCGCAGTTGCCCTCGGTGCCACGCGCTCTTCTGAACGATGGGTGTGCAATACATAAAACATCTTGCCTGCTTTATCATGGAACACATCGCCATGTCCGGCGCCGTTCTGTCCTACGGTGTGCCTGCTGATAATGGGGTTGCCGGTGTACTTCTTCCAGGGTCCCGTAGGAGTGGATGATGTTGCATATCCTACGGCGTAATCTTTATTCCGGAAATCGTTGGAGGAATAGATGAGGTAATAGGTGTTGTTATGTTTCAGCACGGTGGGTCCTTCTGCTACCGGCCATTCCGCGTTGGCGGTGTTTTCCCAGCCGGCGGTGCTGGCGATGCATTCCTTTTCGGTTCCGGGAATCACATCCGATAAATCTGGTTTCATCTCTGTTACAAAGATGCGGTTGCCGTTTTGGAGTTTAACGTGGTAGAGGTACACCTTCCCGCCCGGATCAAAAAACACAAACGGATCTATCTGCTTCCCAGAACCACTTATCGCCACGGGCTTCTCTTGCGTAAAAGGCCCTGCCGCACCGGCGGCCTTTGCAATAGCGATCTGTTCATTGGCGGTATAAGCCATGTAATAGCTGTTTCGGTATTTAAACACCTGCGGCGCCCAGAAGCCGCTGTTGCCGTAAGTATTACCTCGCTTCAGTGCAAAACGTTTTGTGCTGTCATCCGGCAGACGCCAGCTTTTGGCATCGGTAGACTCATACACCATGAAGCCCTGGCTGTTGCCGGTGCCGTACATGTAGTACTTCCCGTTATCGGAAAAGATGGTAGGGTCGGCGAGGAATACAGATGGTTGTTGTGCTGCAGTGGGGAGTGCAGCGGTTATGATGGCGGCAGTATAGAAGAGTGTTTTTAATGGAAGCATGGCAGCTCAATATAAAAAAAATCCTGCCAGCAGTTAAGCGGTAATAAAAAACCCGTCACCTGCAGCGACGGGCCTATTCAAATTATAATCTTTCAATTCACTGTTTCACAAATCTCTCCTGCAACGCCCCATATTTCAACAGATATACCCCTGCAGGCAACGCTGCCACGTCGATCTTCGTTTCCGCGTGTACGGACTTTTCGACTTTTACCACCGCGCCCGTCATGCTGAAGATCCTGACTTCCTGCTTTGGTGTGAAATCTGCAGCGGGTATGCGCACGGTGAGCATACTGCTTACAGGGTTGGGCGAAAGCTCCAGCTGCAGGGTTTCCGCTTTCCCGGTACTGAATTTACGGGCTGCTGCGGTACCCTGATCTTCCAGCACCCAGCGCTGGTTGGGGGAGCCGGTAGTACCGTTGGCAGGGTAGAGGATCATCCGCGTGCCATCTGCCGTGCTGCTGCCCGGATTGTCGATGATGTACTGATTGCTCATGCTGCTGCGCAGGAGGTATTCGCCATTGCCGGCAGATACCAGCTGCCATTGCTGGTTGATATTGGTGGAAACGGTGTACTGGATGAGTTGTACACCGGCGGTCTGGTTACTGTTGGCTACATCGATGGCTTTGGAGCTGTTGCGGTTCACCAGCTGGTAGGCGCTTCCCTGCGGTACAAACTTCCACTGGAGGTGGTTGCCCATGCCGTTGGTGTATTGGGCGATGTAGGCAAGGTTGGCTGTGCCTGCGTTCTCTACGGCGAGGTATTTACCGCTGTGTACATTGCGGATTTTGTACCAGTTGCCTGTTACACCGCCTCCGCCGCTACCGGCTGTGAAGGTGGTGGTTACCGGTGCCGCTGCCACGCCGAATATATCCGTTACCGTAACTCTTGCGGTGTAAGTGCCTGCCGCCAGTGTGCCGCTGATGATGGCGCTGCGTTTCTGAGGCAACACTTCTTCCACAGTAAGTACCACGCTGCCGCCTGCATTGAGGATCTCTACTTTGGAGCTGAGCTGTGGACTGCGGGTGTTGCTGTTGGTCCAGTTAACGGTGGTGCTGCCGCTGCTGTAACTGGCGTTTACGTTTGTGGTGAGTGCTGTGGTGAGGGTGGGGGTGGTGCCTTGTCCGGCTTGGTCGGGCAGGGTGAGGGTGCGCCCGGTGCCGAAGGCAGCGCTGGGTGTTACGTTGCCGCCATGTTCCATGAAGTGGGCATCTTCCGAGGCATCGAACCCGGCGTTGAAAGCGCGGTCGTAAATACCATTGCGGCCCGCATCGTTGGCATTGGCACTGAAGTAGCGGCTGGTAGACTTCTGCCATACACCGCTGGTATTAAGGTTCCAGCAGTCTTTGAAGAAGGCTTTGCGTACGAAGCGGCCATCGAACCGGGGATCGGTACCTACCCAGTTCTCCATGAAGGCGCCGCTGCCCGAACCAAGGAAGGTGGTGCGCTCAGGGATAGCCAGTGTGCTGGTATGGAACCATTGCTGGGTGTTGCCGTTCTGGACGAATGTGCCAATGAACAGTTCGCCGTTCCGTTTCCAGGAGCGGATCACGAAGGTGTACCACACGTTTAGCTGCCAGTTGTAAGGATTGATGGTTTTGGCCCCGTCGCCCTCGCCGCCGAAACGGCTGTAAATGGTACCGGACCCGAGGTAGGCCTGCCGGGCAAAGATGTTCCCTGCCGTATTAGGGTCCCACTGCGAGGCAATAAGGATTTTCGACGAGCCGGAAGAACTGTCGGGCGTGTGCTGCAGACCGGCATAGCCGCCTGCCCAGTTAAACACCGAAAAGTACGACGTGTACGCCGTTTGGGTGATTTTTACTTTCTGCAGTTTCAGCACTGCATCAGCAGGGAAACTGTACACCAGGTGCTGGGATGGCGCGGCGTTGCTGGATTGCGCACGGGCACCGGCGAAAGGGAGGCACAAGGCCGCCAGGAACAATAAGAGTAGTCGCATGATGAAAGCGATTTTGGTTTATTACATGAAACGCACGGTAGCTGTCTCACTGCCGAAAAGCTACAACCTGCGGGGCGCGGTGTCATAGCAGGCGGGTTTTAAATGACATTTGCATGTCAGGATGGGAGGGAGGTATCCGCTTTGATCAGCCCTCTGTTACATTGGGCTGACAATTCACAGAGATGGCGGCCGCAGGAACTGAAGGTTCCTCCGTATACCGGCGTATTTGCTGCGCTTGAGCGGGCTTTTCCGGAAGATGCGTTTAAACTCTTCCTCCGTCAGCTCTTCCCATTGGGATGTGGTGAAGTTCAGTATCTCGGGGACGGGGGCGAAGGAGGCTTCTTCGTTGGCTTTGGCGAAACGGTTCCAGGGGCATACGTCCTGGCAGATGTCGCAGCCAAACATCCAGTCTGCAAACTGGCCCTGCATTTTGTCGGGTATAAGGGCGTCCTTCAGTTCAATGGTGTAATAGGATATGCACCGGCTGCCATCTACCACGGTAGGGGAAACGAGGGCGCCGGTAGGACAAGCCTCCAGGCAGCGGGTGCAGCTGCCGCAATAGTCGCCCGCAGCGCTGTCGTATACGAAAGGGATGTCTACGATAAGGGTGGCGATAAAGAAGAAAGAGCCGGCTTGTTTGTGGATGATATTCCCGTTTTTGCCGATCCATCCCAGTCCGCTGCGCTGTGCCCAGGCGCGTTCCAGTACAGGGGCTGAATCCACGAATCCGCGGCCCTGTACATCGCCCCATTCTTCCCGCATGCGGGCCAGCAGGGTATTGAGCTTTTCACGGATCACCTCATGGTAATCGGCTCCATAGGCGTATTTAGCCACCTTTGGAGCGTCGGGCCGCTGCTGTTGTGAAGGGTAGTAATTGAGGAGGAGGGTGATGACGGAATGGGCACCGTCTACCAGCAGCCGGGGATCAATGCGTTTGTCGAAGTAATTCTCCATATACCGCATTTCTCCGTGCATGCCTTTATGAAGCCATTCCTCCAGCCTGAAGGCATCGTCGCTCAGTTGTTCGGCCTTTGCGATACCGCAATGGTTAAACCCCAGCTCACGGGCCAGTTGCTTTACGAACACGGTATTTTTCTCCAATTGCTGCATGCAGCCGCAAAATTACACTTTTCCCGGCCGGTTGTTATGTAATCGGTGGGTTTTGTGCATCTGAAAGGCGTGCAGAGGGAATATTTTACCGGAAAAAGGGTTCCGGACCAGAAAAAGTATAATTTTATCGTCAATTTCAACCCGTATACCTAAGACTACTGTAATGCAACGAAAAATTGCCATCTTAATCCCCGCCCTGCTGATGTGGGCCTGTTTGCTTACCGCCCAGGATAAAACGCCCGTTAAATATGGCAAAGTAAGCCCGGAAGATTTTAAAGCCCGTTATGACATCGATACCGGTGCCGCTGCTGTGGTGATTGCCGACGTTGGCTCATCGGAGTTCGAATCCGGCCGGGAGTGGTTTATTCAGGTATTCAAGAAGCACCGCCGTGTACACATCCTCCGCAAAAGTGCCTACGACGAGGCCAATGTGAGTATCGACCTGCATTACCAGGGCAGCGCCGAGGAAACGCTCGCCAATCTCAAAGCCTGTGCCTATAACCTAGAAAACGGTAAGGTGGTGGAAACCAAACTGGAAAGTAAAGCAGTTTTCACCGAGAAGCTGAGCCGGAATACCATCCGCAAAAAATTCACACTGCCCGCAGTACGCGAAGGCACCATCATCGAATATTCCTACACCATTAATTCCGAGTTCCCCACCTACCTGCGGCCCTGGGCTTTTCAGGAAGTAAGCATGCCGGTATTGTGGAGCGAATACGAAGTGTCGCTGCCGGAATACTACGAATACATCTTCCTCAGTCAGGGTTATAACACTTTCCATATCAAAAATGCGAAAGACGGCCGGAGGAGTTTCAGCTTCAACATGGCAGGGGCATCGTCTTCCTCACCCTCGCGCCACGTATCTGTTACCCCCGGAGTTACTACGCACCGCTGGGTTATGAAAGATGTGCCGCAGCTGAAAGAGGAAAGTTTTGTAACCACACTGGCCAACCACATCAGTTACATCGAGTTCCAGCTGTCTGCCATCCGCTTCCCGGAATCCCCTGTGCGCCCTATCATGACCACCTGGCCTAAATTCATGGAGGAATTGGGTAAAGACGAAGACTATTCCGCAGAACTGACAAAGAGCAATAACTTCCTCGGAGATGAAGTGAAACGCCTTACGGCCGGTGCGCAGAACGAGAAAGAGAAAGCCAACCGCATCTTTGCTTTCGTGCGTGATCAGTTCACCTGTACCGATCATTCCGCGATATGGAAAAGCCAGTCACTCAAAACCACCTTTACGAAGAAGAACGGGAATGTGTCGGATATCAATATCCTGCTGACGGCCATGCTCCGCGAGGCGAACCTGAATGCCAACCCCGTGTTGCTGAGTACCCGCAGCCATGGTAAAATGTATGCCATGTACCCCATCCGCAATAAGCTCAACTACACTATTGTAAGTGTGATGACCGATGGGGAAGAAGTGTTCCTCGATGCCACCCGCCCGTTCCTCGGCTTCGGCAAACTGCACGCTTCCTGCTACAACGGCGCTGCGAGGAAAGTAAACGAATCTGCCGATCTGCTGGTCTTCGAAGCGGATTCACTGTTTGAAAAGTCAGCAGCGGGCGTATTCATTGCACCCGATGATAAAGGCAATCTGAAAGGCCACTTCCAACGCCAGTATACCTTCTTCGAATCGTACGACGCCCGCGCCCGCATCCGGGAGAAAGGACAGGAGGTGTTCTTTAAAGATCTCGCGAAAGGCTTTGTGGCAGACATTGAACTGTCTAACGGAAAGCTGGGAGAACTGGACAACTTCGGAAAGCAACTGGTGGTGGACTATGACTTCAGGCTCAATAGTACCGACGAAAGCGGTATGATGTACCTGCATCCCATGTTCTCCGAATCGCTGCGTAACAACCCCTTTAAATCGGAAGACCGTAAATACCCGATAGAAATGCCAGCGGTAACAGATTACAACTATACCCTGACGCTCAAACTGCCCGACGACTGCACGTTCGAAGAGGTGCCTAAATCCACCATCGTTAAGTTTAATGACGGAGAAGGCATCTTCCAGTATCTCGTACAGCAGAATGGGAACGAGCTGATGATGCGCTCGCGCCTGAAGTTTACCCGCGCGCTCTATGACGCAGAAGAATACCAGCCACTCCGCGAATTCTTCGACGTAGTGGTAAAGAAACACGCAGAACAGGTTGTCATCAAGAAGAAAAAAGCATGATCCGGATACTGACTATATTGACAGGCCTGCTGGCCACCATGAGCGCTTTTGCGGCAGATCCGCAATACCCCGTGAGCGCTATCCCTGCCGGGCTGCTTAAAGACGCCATCGCTGTTCAGCGAGAAGAAGTGCTGACGGTTAAGATCGTGGATACCCGCGATGTACGGATGGTGCACCGGGTGGTGGTTACCATCCTGAATGAGAATGGTGATAAATTCGGCGGACTCAGCGAAGGATACGATAAGTACCGTGAGATAAAAGACATCAGCGGTGTGCTCTACGATGCACAGGGCAATCAGCTCCGTAAACTGAAACAGAGTGAGATCCGCGACGGAAGCGCCGTGAGCGATAACAACCTCATGGATGATAACCGTATCAAAACCCATCACTTCTACCACAAGGTATATCCTTACACGGTAGCCTACGAAGTGGAGTACCGGCATCGCTTTACGGCCAGTCTGCCCAACTGGGTGCCGCAGGGCGGGTACCAGTATGCAGTAGAACAAAGCCGGCTGGAGGTAAGCGTTCCCGAAGACTACGACCTGCGTTTCCGGCAGTATCGCTATAACGGCGAACCTGCGAAGCGTACGGAGAAAGGGTCCAAAGTACTGACGTGGGAAGTGAAGGGCCTCCCCGCGCTCACTAAAGAGCAGTTTACAGGCCCGTGGCGGGAACAAACAACGGTTGTGTATCTGGCACCCAGCAGCTTTTCTTTTGCGGCTTACGATGGCAGTATGAGCACCTGGGAAGATTTTGCAAAGTTCCAGTCGGTCCTCAACGAAGGGCGTGGTGTATTGCCCGATAACATTAAGGCAGTGGTAGCGAAAACAATTGCCGGTGCCACCACGGATGCAGAAAAGATCCGGCTGCTATACAACTATATGCAGCAGAATACCCGGTACATCAGCATTCAATTGGGCATCGGCGGCTGGCAGCCTTTTGATGCTGCTTATGTGGCCGCTAAAGGGTACGGCGACTGTAAAGCACTTTCCAACTACATGAAAGCCCTGCTGGCTGAAGCCGGCATCCGCTCGCATTATACCCTCGTGAAAGCAGGTGAAGGGGCAACTGATTTTATGGAAGACTTTACGGTAGACCAGTTCAACCACATTATCCTTTGTGTGCCAGGGACAAAAGACACCACCTGGCTGGAATGCACCAGCCAAACCGCTCCCGCAGGCTATCTGGGCAGCTTCACGAACGACAGGCCCGTACTGCTGGTAACCGAAACAGGTGGCAAACTGGTACGCACGCCCATATACACCGCAGCACAGAACCTGCAGCTCCGCAATATCACTGCAGAAGCCGATGAGGCAGGTAACCTCAAAGTGGCCAGTAAAACACGGTACACCGGCCTGCAGCAGGACGATTACCACAGCCTCATGAGCTACCTCAGCAAGGAAAAGCAACTGGAATACGTGAAAGGGCGCCTGAGCCTGCCCAGCTTCGACATCCGCCAGCTGGACTATAAAGCCCATCCCGATGCACGGCCCGTTCCTGAAATAGAGGAGTCGCTGGATCTGACGGTGCCTAATTACGCATCCGTAACCGGTAAGCGGCTGTTTATTACTCCTAACATCCTTAACCGCCATCAGGGTAAACTAACGGCCGAATCAGCCCGCAAGTCTGATATATACATCCGCACACCTTACCGGGATGCCGATACCGTTCAGATAGCCGTGCCTCCAGGGTACCTGCCCGAATCATTGTTTCCCGAAGTAAAGCTGAACACGCGCTTTGGCTCATATTACGCGAAGGTTACCATAGAAGGGAACAGGATCCGGTACATCCGGCAGGTAGAGATGAAAGCAGGGCGCTACCCTGCAGCGGAATACCCGGCGCTGGAAGAATTCTTTAATCAAATGTACAAGTCTGACCGAAGCAGAGTAGTGCTGGTCAAAAAGGAAGCATCATAAAAAGCAAAGGGCGCCCGGTGAAGGCGCCCTTTTGATGTATGTACTTTTTGCATTACTTACTTTTCCCGTACGCTCACGGATATGTGCCTGTCGAGCTTCCTTTCTTCATCCGGCGCATCGGCAGCGGCTTTAGCGAACTGACTGCCATATCCTTCCGCACCCTGCAATTGCACGGGCTTCACGTTTGCGGCTGAGAGCGATGTTACCACTGCGGTGGCGCGCTCCTGCGAAAGTTGCAGGTTCTTCTTCGCATCGCCCGTAGCGTCGGTGTATCCCCCTATCTTGATCTTTGCTTTGGGGAACGCATTGAGGATGGCAGCGAGGTTATTGATCTGCACCTGGCTTTCCTGCGTGATCTGCGCAGAGCCGGTATGGAAGTTCAGGTTATCGAAATCGAACCACACATCTTTCCCTGCCACCGCATTCGGGTCCTGCAGGAACTGTACCAGCTTATCTTCGATTCCGCCTTTATAAGCGTCGAGCACTTTACCGTCCGGCAGCGTTACTTTGATAGACTCGCGTACCATCGGGGCTGCCGGCGCAGCAGGCACTGTTTCCTGCGTAACAACGAGACTGTCCTGTTCCACCATGGCAACGGTATCCTTTTTATCGCCACAGCCCCTCAGCAGCCACCATAGCAGCAGGATGGCGGCTATAGCAATGATGAGGTAAGTAATCCATTTACCACCGCCGGAAGCGGCTTCTTCGGCATGGTGCCCAACGGTATTGGCGGCACTTTTTAAGTTACCGGTGAGGGAAGAGAGTTTGTTGCCAATATCACCGAGGCTGCCTACACCCAGCAGGCTGGCAAGGCCAAGGCCGGAGGGCACGGCAGCAAGAATTTTATCTTTCTGGCTGTTCAGCAGTTCGAGGATGCCGGAAGCGCCCAGTCCGCTGGATTCCGCATGCTTCCCGATCACTCCCAGCGAAGCCGGAGCGGCAGTTTGCAGTAATGTGTCGGCAGATTGCGGACGGATGCCCGCGTAGGACGCAATAGCACCCGCCATACTGGGGGCATTACTGCCGAAGAGGGTACGCAGGTAGTCGGAGCCTTTTGCCAGCAGGCCTGCCGGAAGCCCGCCGCCAAGGTCGGAAACCTGCGAAAAGGAGGAGCCTGCCGCCTCTTTGATCATACTCACCAGTCCGCCCGCATCGCCCGATCCCGCTTTCTGCAGCAGTCCGGTTAGTATAGCCGGAACAATACCGCCCATGGCTTTTTGCACGCCGGCTTCGCTTTCGCCCAGCTGTGCAGCCGCTTTACCGGCAAAATCATTGTTGAACAGATTTTTGAGGGTCTCTATGAGGTCAAACGCCATAAAAGAGTGTTTTGGTGATGATACAATTCGGATGTAACTGATTTATAACACTTATCTCACTCCACAGTTCATTACGGCTGGTGAATTAACACTTCTGTCCCTGCAAGCCCTTCAGAATGAAATAAATAGACAAAATAGCAGGTATTACACATATGAACTGAAATTAATGCAGTCCGGGAAGGTTTTAGCTGTCAACCTGACGGATTGTAATGCCTTGGTTCGGGATTTGATCCACCTGAACAAATCAAAACACCAACCGTTAACCTTAAAGGAGTAAAAGTAGAAATATATGAATCTGAATAATTTCACCATCAAGTCCCAGGAAACGCTGCAACAGGCACAGCAGCTGGCTTTTAATCACCGTAACTCGGCGATTGAAACCGGCCATATCCTCAAAGCGTTACTGCAGGATGAAGATAACAGTATAGAATACCTGCTGAAGAAGAACGATGTGAACACCGGTTTCCTCGATGGTAAGCTCAATGAGCAGATCCAGGGGTACGCCACCATCGGCAGCGGGGAAGGCGGGCAGGTGCTGAGCCGGGATGCGAATAACGCCATCCTGCGTGCAGGCGCCAGCATTAAAGAGTTCAAAGATGAATTTGTGAGCGTGGAGCACCTGCTGCTGGGGTTACTCGGCGGCAGCGATGATACCGCCAGGCTCCTGAAGAACGCAGGACTCACCGAAAAAGGACTCAAAGCGGCCCTAACCGAGCTTCGCAAAGGAGGTACGGTAAACAGCCAAACGGCGGACGCCACGTATAACTCCCTCGAGAAATACGCCAAGAACCTGAACGAACTGGCCCGCGCCGGTAAGCTCGATCCCGTGATCGGGCGCGATGAGGAAATCCGCAGAACACTGCACATCCTCAGCCGCCGTTCCAAAAACAACCCCATCCTCGTAGGGGAACCGGGGGTTGGTAAAACGGCCATCGCAGAAGGACTGGCACATCGTATCATCAACGGCGACGTGCCTGATAACCTGCACAGCAAAATCATTTACGCCCTCGATATGGGCGCACTTATGGCCGGTGCCAAGTACCGCGGTGAGTTCGAAGAAAGGCTCAAAGCCGTAGTGAAAGAAGTGGCAGATTCCAATGGCGATATCATCCTCTTCATCGACGAGATCCACACCCTCATAGGTGCCGGTGCCATGGAAGGCGCTATGGACGCTGCCAATATCCTCAAGCCTGCACTGGCAAGAGGGGAGCTGCGCGCCATTGGTGCCACCACCCTCAACGAATACCAGAAGTATTTCGAAAAGGATAAAGCACTGGAGCGCAGGTTCCAGAAAGTATTTATCGACGAACCTTCCACAGACGATGCTATTTCCATCCTCCGCGGACTGAAAGAACGCTACGAGAACCACCACCACGTACTGATCCGCGACGAAGCGATCATTGCCGCCGTGGAACTTTCTCACCGCTATATCACCGACCGCTTTCTGCCCGACAAGGCCATTGACCTTATCGATGAAAGCGCCGCCAAGCTCCGGCTGGAAATGAACTCCATGCCCGAAGAACTGGATGAACTCGAACGCCGCATCCGGCAGCTCGAGATCGAGCGGGAAGCTATTAAAAGAGAGAACGACGAAGATAAACTCCGTGAACTGGGTGCAGAAATTGCCCGCCTGAGCGAAGAAAGAAACACCTTCAAATCGAAATGGCAGCAGGAAAAAGAGCTGGTAGATAAAGTGCAGAACGCCAAAGCCGCCATCGAACACCTGAAGCTGGAAGCCGAACAGGCAGAACGTAATGGTGATTTCGGTAAAGTAGCCGAGATCCGTTACGGTAAAATAAAAGAACAGGAGCAACAGGTAGCCGGCCTTACCGCCGAGCTGGCCCATATCTCCTCCAACAATAAACGCCTGCTGAAAGAAGAAGTGGATGCGGAAGATATAGCCGAGAACGTAGCCAAAGCTACCGGCATCCCCGTAGCCAAAATGATGCAGAGTGAAAAGGATAAGCTGCTGCTGCTGGAAGATGAGCTGCACAAGCGCGTAGTAGGGCAGGACGAAGCCATTGTGGCCGTAGCCGATGCCATCCGCCGCAGCCGCGCAGGGTTGAATGATCCCCGCAGGCCCATCGGCTCATTCATCTTCCTCGGTACTACCGGGGTCGGTAAAACGGAGCTGGCCAAAGCACTGGCCGATTATCTGTTCGACGACGAAGGGATGATGACCCGGATCGATATGTCCGAATACCAGGAGAAACATGCCGTAAGCCGCCTCGTAGGTGCGCCTCCGGGATATGTAGGGTACGATGAAGGCGGCCAGCTCACCGAAGCCGTACGCCGTAAGCCATACAGCGTGGTACTGCTCGATGAGATCGAAAAAGCACACCCCGATACATTCAATATCCTGCTACAGGTACTCGACGATGGACGGCTCACCGATAACAAAGGCCGCGTGGTGAATTTCAAGAACACCATCATCATCATGACCAGCAATATGGGCAGCCATATCATTCAGGAAAACTTCGAGAAAATCAACGAAGAGAATAAGGATGAAGTGGTAGACAAGACGAAGAATGAAGTGATGAACCTGCTGAAACAAACCATCCGACCGGAGTTCTTAAACCGTGTGGATGAAGTGATTATGTTCCAGCCGCTCATGCGCTCCGAAGTCCGCGGAATTATTAACATACAATTACAACAATTGAAGGAGCTGGTAGCTAAGAATGGCATGATATTGGAATTCTCTGAGTATGCGCTTGACTACCTGGCAGAACAGGGTTATGATCCACAGTTTGGTGCAAGGCCGCTGAAGCGCCTGATCCAGAAAGAGATTGTAAACCTGCTGAGCAAGAAGATACTGGGTGGAGAAATAGATAAATCGAAACCCGTGCTTGTAGATGTGTTTGACAATGTGGTAGTGATCCGCAATAATTAACAAGTCATTTCTAATACGACGATATACAGTTACAGGTAAAGGCCCGGATGAATCCTCATCCGGGATTTTTTTTGCCTGTCTTACGTATTATTATTAGTAACAAATTAATATTAGTTATAATCTAATATAGTGGTTATCTTGTAGCCGTCAAAAACGAACTACCCGCTGGTTCTGCGGCAAGCGATTACTCCCCGTCCAACCGGGGAGGAAGATTGTGTAGTCAGGATTATGGGGGTTAAAAGGCCTACAGGAAGGGCGCGGGGCAAGCTCTGCGTCTTCCCCTGTACGGTTACGGAGTGCGTAAAGTCCTGAAATCCGTACATTTGGATAAAACCAGGCATATGTACCCGATCGGAGAAAGAGAAAAGAAGTTTATGGCGATGGCGGTGGAATTATCTGCCCGCGGTATGCGTAGCGGAGAAGGAGGGCCTTTTGGCTCCATTGTGGTGAGGGGGGATGAAGTGGTAGGGGAAGGGTGGAACCAGGTACTTACCCATAACGACCCTACTGCACATGCTGAAGTGGTGGCTATCCGCGATGCCTGCCGGCGCCTGGGTACTTTCCAGCTCACGGATTGTGAGATCTTTACCTCCTGCGAACCCTGCCCCATGTGCTTCGGAGCCATCTACTGGGCGCGCCCGCAAAGGGTATTCTTCGCCAATACGAAAGAAGATGCGGCCGCCATTGAATTCGACGATTCATTTATTTATCACGAACTGGAATTGCCGTATTGCGATAAGAAGATCCCCTTCATCCCCATGCCGGAAGAAGCAGCAAGAGAAGTGTTCCGGGAATGGGCGGATAAATCTGACAGGAAGCTTTACTGACGAGCGAAATGGTAGATCCACCATAGTGCGATGGCCATAAAAAGGATGACCAGTGATACAATCACAATATAGAGGTAATAGTTCTCCTTCTTCTTCCGGCGGTTTTTCCGGCGGAGGGTATGTAATACATTCCATTTAGCCTGCCGCAGCCATCCCGGGATCTGATCTTTCCGGGAAATGGCAGACAATCCTTCCACAGCTTCAGCACACATCTCGCAGTCCTGCATATGCATTTCCACTTCGTGCCTTTCACTGGCGCCCAGTTCACCTTTGACGTAAGCCATCAGCTTGTCCTGCGAGGGACATGCAGTTTCGGTGAATATGTCGGCAAAATGATCGTTCATATCTGTTGGGTAGCGTTACCTGCCATGCAAGTTAACGCATATTTTTACTGTACTTTTCCAATAATATTTTAAGGTTGCGTTTTCCGTTCTGGATGTAGCTTTTTACCTGTCCGGAATTAAATCCGGTAATGTCGGATATCTCCTGGTAGCTTTTCTTCTCAAGGTAAAACATGCGGACGGTGGTGGCCTGTTCTTTATTCAGTTCCCCCAATGCCCGTTCCATATTATCCAGCATCTGATCTTTTTGCAGATGGGGTTTATGGTTCAGATCTTCCTGCTGGGCCACGCCCGGCACCTGGTCTTCTTTCAGTTCCAGATCTTTGCGGTGCCGTAACTGCATCAGGCAGTGGTTCTTGGCTACCTGATAGATCCAGGCCTTGAAGTAGATCACTTCGTGCCGGTGTACCTCAGACAGTACTTTCAGGAATATCTGCTGCACACTGTCGCGCGCATCTTCTTCATTCTTGAGATACTTCATGCAAAGGCCAAGGAGCAGCAGGGCGTACCTGTCAAACAGGACGCCGATCCACTCGGTGTTGCCGTCGGCTTTATACCGGATGAGCAGTTCCTGATCACTCAGGTGTTGATATTGGTCGGAGGATAGATGCACGTTTTTACAATAGCGTTCTCAAATGAGATGCATAGGTAAACAAATTCCATAAAAGTTTCAAGAAAGGAACCTTAATTCATGTTGTTGAGTTCCGTTTGCGCCTGTGATTTCAGGGTGCCTTCAGAATTGGCAAGCTCACGCAGCAGCCTGCGGGCTTTACCTTTCTGGCCTTTGGCGCGGTAGCAGATCGCCATCTGGTAACGGGCGCGTTCGGAATACTTGCCCTTGTCAGACAACTTGCGGAACTGGTTGATGGCCTCGCCGTAATCGCCCTGCTGCTGGTATTGCATGGCGCTGCGGAACAGATAGTCGTCGCCGTTAGCAGGTTTTGCAGGTTCGCCTTTGGTGGTGGCGTCATTCTCTTTTTCCTCATTGGCAGCACGCGTAACCTCGGGTGCTTTTTCTTTCGGCGCTTCTTTCTGAGGTTCTTTCGGGGTTTCGGAAGCGGGCGGCGGGGCAGGCGCCTGGGCGAGCTGCGTCCGTGCATTGGTATCAGCGGGTGGCAGCTTGGGCACAGCGCTGTCTTTCACCGGCTTCTTTTTCTGCACGGTATCGGTTTTGGAGGCTATGGGTATTTGTGTGCGGGAAGTATCGCGGGTGCTGTACTTCGTTTGCATAACAAGGGGCTGCTGTTGCTGCTGCGCTTCCTGAGCGGGGATCTGATAATTGCCCAGCGCTACCCCTTTGGGAGCGGGCAGTATCAATGCATCTGTGGCACGGAGGGGCAGGGTCGAGAGTGGCGGCCTGTTTTTCAGGTGTTGCTGTAGTGCGAAAACGCTGCCTCCGCCGATGGCGAGGAATACTACTGTCCAGAAGTAAGACTGGGCACTGTCGGCAAAGCTGCGCGAGGTTTTGTGGTGCATGGGCTGCTGCAGCTTTTGCAGGCGTACTGCAGGCTGTGTACCTGCTGCATATTCCCGCAGAATATATTGGCTGAGCTGCTGGCTCAGCTGCTGGTACGATTCAATGTTAGCCGAGTTTTCAAGCGTGGTGAGCGCATCGTTGCAGAGGTCACAATCGATGAGGTGATGTTCTACGAGGTGCTGTTCCACTTCGGTCATCTGGCCGAGATGGTAACGCAGCATCTGATCCCTGTTCAGACATCGAACGGGAGTGAAGATCCGGATGATCCTATCCTGTCTTGGAGAATTACTATTCATATGCCGCCTCTTTCATAAAAGTAGCAACCGATTGACGGATGCCTCTGATGCGCTCCCTGATCTGGGCGGGAGCGGTATGCCGCCTGCGGGCTATTTCCCGCAGTGTAATATGTTCGAGATAGAATTCGTTCAACAGTTCCATGTCTTCAGGAATAAGCCGCCCCAGTGCATTTTCGAGCTGCCCCGCAAGAGCCGTTTTCTCAATAGGATTGCTGCCCGCCTGCTCGATCCGGTATTCCAGTTCGCGCACGGCAGGCTGCGGGCCACCACCCTTACGGACTTTACCGAAATACTGCTGCACCATCCCATGTATGGCATCATTGATTTTGCCGGCAGGGCTTTGTAACTGATTGTAGAGGCGCACGGTAAGATCGGGAAATACGGTATCTGCCGGGTGCTGGGCATCCAGCCCGGGCAAACAAACCGCTACAAGGAGGTGACTGTAACGGTCCAATAACACTCCTGCGGCCTCCCGTTCCCGGAATTTCCGGAACCGGAGAAGCAGTTCCTTATCACTGAGGTTATTTAACTGAAGATGCATATTTTCTTATACTATATTTACGTAAATCCGGCTCAAAAGTTCATCGGGCCTACATATTATTTAAACAATTAACATGCCATTAGCCATTACAATTGTGCCGGTAATGCCCCTCCGGGCAGCGCCTTCCCACCGCAGCGAAATGATTTCTCAGGCAGTGTTCGGGGAATGTCTTGAAACAGAGAGTATTACGGCAGACGGATGGGTGAAGGTGAAGATGCAATACGATGGTTATGAAGGCTGGGTAACGCCATCCCACCTGGAAACAATTCCACAATCGTTGTACGATGCCACAGCCACCCACGTGGTTACCGGCTGGCAGGCCACACTGCAGCTCAACGGCAGGCCCGTGCGGGTGCCTTACGGCAGTTTGTTGAAAATGGGGGAAGGAACATGGGGGAAAGCTTCCGTGGCGGGGAATGATGGTATAAGCCCGTTTAAGGCCGCTCCTGCACCCCGGGATGTCTGGGAAGGCATTGCCATGGAATATCTTAATACCGCCTATTTATGGGGCGGGAAAACCGTTTTCGGGACAGACTGTTCCGGCTTTACCCAAACCGTGTATAAAATCCTCGGCATACCGTTGTTAAGAGATGCGTATCAGCAGGCCGGCCAGGGGGAAACGGTGAGCTTCTTACAGGAAGTGCTCCCCGGTGATCTCGCCTTCTTCGACAATCCCGAAGGGCGCATCACCCATGTGGGCATCCTGCTCAACGATCAGCAAATCATCCATGCTGCCGGAAAGGTGCGCATTGATCCTATTGACAATCAGGGGATCGTAAACGTTGATACGGGTGAGCGTACGCATCAGCTTCGGCTTATCAAAAGGTTCTTCTAATAAAATTGTACATAAGAAAAGCCCCCATGCGCTTTGTGCATGGGGGCTTTTTATGCTCGAAATCCTGCGTTGGCATTACGCCTACCGGGATGGCTGAATTGTTTCTGGCTTTCCGGCGGCCCGGATCTCCAGTTTTACATCGGCACCGTTTTCTCCGGAATACTTTCCGTCGAACACGATATCGTTGTCACCATTGGATAATACCGGAAGGGGTTTATCCAGCTGTATGGTTTGCAGCAATTGCCATTGCCTGTTAAACAGCTGTACCGTTTTACCATCGCATTTCAGGAACTGATTCCTTTTCAGGCTAACGGGCAGTATCAGTGCATCCTGCCGGTTGATGGCAATAGATATCTTATCGAACGTTACCTCGGAATCGAATTCTTTACCTGCTGCCATGGTGATCATGAAGGATACCGGCTGGGTGGCTGCCCTGTTGTTGAACCGGAAGGTGGAGAACACCGGTTCTCCGGGTTGTTTCAATTGTTGGGTATGCTTAAAGTAAGCATTATATACCGGCGTTAACCGCCACGAGTTGCTGCCTGTTTTCTCCAGGTTGAACTCATGTTCAAGGCTGCGCATCTGCGCTTTCTGGGCTTCACTGAAGATGTTTTGCATGCGTGCCTGTTCCCAGGTTTTTATCAGCGCCAGCACCTGTTCCTTTTTGCCGTGTTTTTGCAATGTTTCAAGGCTGGTAGACAAAGCGAAGCCGGCATTGTACCCTGCCCCCATGGCCAGCATCCATTCAATATCTTCCGGCATGGTTTCGGGCCGGAGGCTGAACCAGCCCAGCATGGACGGCATCAGGTTGCGGCGGAAGAATTGCTGGTTTTTGAGACGCAGCTGCAACTGGCTTTCCCGGAAACCGGCATACCATGGCTCCCCCCAGTTCATCCGCGTATACATATGCCAGAAGTAGTGTCCCGGTGTGCTGGCATCGTTGATCACTTTGCCCTTCAGTTCGGGCGAAAGTTTATCGTACCAGGTTTGGGCAAACAGCTGCCGGGCATACTGTCCCATGCCGGAGGAGAGACAGCCTTCCAGTCCGTCGAATGAAATCTGCATCAGGCCCGTTTCATTGAAAAGGCGGGCGATGGTAGTGGCCATTTCTTCCTGTAAGGCATAATTGGTCAGGAATACTTTGTAGGCATGGTCCATCAGTTTGCCGATGGAGTCGTTCTGCGCGTGGGCCGCGGCAGTTGTGCTGAAAGCACCACGCTGGCAATCGAGCAGTTTCCAGGGAGCAGATGCGGAAACCTGGTTATAACGGATGATCTCATTACCGATGACTACGGCTTTGAGGGTATTGTTCTGGAACTGGTTGAAGAAAACGGGATCTTCGATACTGATCTCTTTGGCACTGGCATCCACGGCTGCTGTGAGCCGCGAATAGCCGACTTTCGCCAGCCGGGGATCGGGCACCGGTGTTACATATGGATCGTTAGTGGTTATGAAATTGGATAAAGTGTGTACACCCAGCCTTACGCCCTCTGCTTTGGCCGTTTCCACACATTGCCGCATGCTGGCCCAGTTTTGCGGGAATTCGCCGGCACGTAACTTAAAGCTGCCCCATTGCTCGAAAGGGTCGCCATGGTATAGGTATCGGAGCCCCGCCTGCTTGGTGGCAGCGATGGCTTCTTTCAGATTACCGGTACCAAAATCCATGATCAGGTAAGATTCCGATGCATGACGCGCCTGTTTTCCCCAAACACCGTCGAGCATTGGGTGGGGCAACCCTTCTTTCACTTCTATCTGTGCTATGGTGGGTAACACCTCCGGGGTGGCCACACCAAACAATGCTATTTTGCTACCCACTACGCCGCCGTCGTTGAAAGCGGGCGCCAGGTAAGCTGTGTGGCCCCAGTTTTCGATGATACGGTCTTTCCCACGGTTGCGGCAATAAGCCTGTAGTACCGACCCGAAGTCGGTTGGGCGCGCTACATCTCCCCGAAACAACTGCTTGTTGAGATCATCTTCCTTTACATCGATTTTATTACCGCTCGTGAAGATGTCGTACGATGGCTCGATGTCGCTTTCCGCATTGGGATAGCCTCCCAGTGTTTTTATATTCAGCGCCTGGATGCCGATGGCAAACTCACTGTTACGCACAACGCCTATTACTTCTCCTACGGTGTCTGCGATGCTGGAGGGGTAGGGCCCCCACAGAACGAGGTCCACTTTGTCCGCCTGGGTCAGTTGTGTAAGCTCGAAACGGAGGTATTGATCGTTCCGCTGCACTTTTACAGTGGCTTCGAGGCCTGCTGCCGGGTAAACCAACGTCAGTTCCGAACGCTTTGCATTCCATGTGCTGGTCCGGGGCGCGTGGATAGTTCCGTCTTTTTTAATGCTTAGTAATGCAGTAGCCTGGTCGGCTACGAGGTATTCCTTTTGCAGCGCGAGGCTTTTCATGCTGGTTACTTTACCGGTACCATCCAGCTGAAGGCTCCATTGCTTCGTTTTGAAATTCACCTGTGCGCTGGCGGGCAGTATCGCCGAACCGGTTAATATCGCAAGGCAGAGCCATAGTCGGCCGAATAAACGTGCTTTTTCCATTGAATGTAGTATGACTGGGTACTTTAGTTCGGTTGAATCGTACAAGATAGGGAGGGGAGCGGCTACAAAACTACCACGGTTTTAGCCCTTATTGCCGTTTTTTTTGCCTTGTGGCAGGAGGGTAGTTTATGGGTTAAAGAAGAGATGCGTTGCAATGCACTTATTTTCAATGGTATAGGGAGTTATGCAATAAAAAAGCCGGCGGGTATTCCCGCCGGCAGTAAACTGGTATCATCAGGCATTCCGCCGGTGGTCTTTTGACCGGCGGTGGCAGCCGTTTTAGATTTGTTTGAAGGTTTTCTCGTACAGGTCAAATGCTTCACGGATGATTTCTTCCGCTTTGGCTTTGTTGCCGAATTCTTCCACTTTCACGGATTTCTTCTCGAGTGTTTTGTATTCTTCGAAGAAGTGACGGATCTCGCTCAGGAGGTGCGGGGGCAGCTCGGAGATGTCGTTGATGTGGGCTACGCTCATGTCGTGTGCTGCCACAGCGATGATTTTGTCATCTGCCTCGCCACCGTCGATCATCTGCATAACACCGATCACTTTGGCATCCATGATACACATGGGCACTACTTCGATCTGGGAGAGGATGAGGATGTCGAGCGGGTCATTATCGTCGCAGTATGTTTTCGGGATGAAACCGTAGTTGGCGGGGTAATATACGGAAGAGTACAGCACGCGGTCGAGTTTCAGGAGGCCGCTGTCTTTGTCGAGTTCATACTTGGCACGTGAGCCTTTGGGGATCTCGATAATGCCGGTTACCACGTGGGGAGCATTTTCGCCGGGGCTTACACTATGCCATGGATTCGTTGTCGTCATTCAATCTTGCTTTAAAAAAATATTATATCAATCACGTTTACTGTCCGGGTAAAAATGAAGAACGGGTTGAAGGTCAACCCGGTCAGACAAGAAATTCCCGGTTTGTTCAGTGCGCAAAATTAATGAACAAACCGGGAATAGCTATAAAAAAATACCTGAAATCATTTCATGGCGGCAGTATCGAGTGGTCCCGGAACTACGGGAGGCATACCGTTCAAGTCCATCGTTCCGGGGGGAACGGAGGTTGGCAGGATGCTTTCGAGGGTCAGGGAAATTTTCCACTGGCCGCCTTCCTTCACGAGCTGGAGCGTTTCCTGGGAGCTGACGGAGGAGTTCAGAATGGTAACGGTGGCTTTGTCGCCGTCTTCTTTCTGATTGATCACTTCCAGTTTGGCGTTTTTGATCTTTTCTTTCTCATTTTCATTGCGTTTGCCGTCGAAAATGGAATAGAGCAGGATCACCTGTTGGGACTCTTTCGTGGCGTATTCTTTGGCACGTTCGAAGTTCGATTCCTGGATAGCGTGCATAAACTCCAAGGCAACCTCCTGCGGCTCGGGTTTTTTCTTGCAGCTGCTCAGTGCAAGGCCCGAAACGCACATAAGGTATATAAATCGCCTGTAATAGCTCATGTGGTTGATAGGTTAGTGTTATAATGTCTTACCGCAAAAGTAGAAGGAATCCTCCAATTGCACAACTTACAACAATGGCTGTTAAGGCCGTGTTAATTGTGATCCTTCTGTTTGTGGTCCTTATGGTCTTTGTGATGATGTTCCCGGCTGTTTTCCCTTTCCCTTTCGCGTTCCTCTTCCTGCGCTGCGGAAGCGTCGTAAGCTCTGATGATGGCTTTAACGAGGCGGTGGCGTACCACATCTTCCTCATCCAGTTCCAGGTACCCGATTCCTTCGATGTTCCGGAGGATGCGGGCTGCTTTACCCAAACCGCTTTTCTGATTCTTGGGAAGGTCTACCTGCGTTAAATCGCCGGTAATAATCGCCTTAGCCGATGAGCCGATACGTGTCAGGAACATTTTCATCTGCAGATCCGTCGAGTTCTGGGCCTCGTCGAGCAGGATGAAGGCATTATCGAGCGTCCGGCCACGCATATACGCCAGCGGAGCTATCTCAATGATGCGGTTGGTCATGAAGTAGTTGAGCTTATCTGCCGGGATCATATCATCCAGGGCATCGTACAGGGGGCGGAGGTAAGGGTCGATCTTTTCCTTCAGGTCGCCCGGCAGGAATCCGAGACTTTCACCGGCTTCCACTGCGGGGCGTGTGAGGATGATCTTACGTACTGCCTTGTTTTTGAGGGCGCGGACGGCAAGGGCAACGGCGGTATAGGTTTTACCGGTACCGGCGGGGCCAATGGCAAAAACGATGTCGTTTTTGTCGGCCAGGGTCACCATTTTCTTCTGATTAGCCGTTTTGGCACGTACTGTACGGCCGTTGGGGCCAAAAACAAGTACTTCGTTGGGGTTGCGGTCCTTGAAGTGATCAATTCCTGAGCCTTCTTCCTCTCCCAGGATCTGCTCAAAATAGTTTTCGCTGAGGTCCCCGTTCTTTTCGAGGTAACTAACGATCTGACTGATCTTTTCGCGTGCTGTCGCTACTTCTTCGGGCGCGCCCGAGATTTTCAGTTGCGTGCCCCGGCTGAGGATCTTCAGTAAAGGGAACTTTTTCTTCAGTAAGTCCAGCTTTCCGTTGTTGACGCCGAAAAACTCGATAGGATTTACGCTGTCCAGGTTAATGATGGATTCTGTCAAGTGCGGTTCGATTTAATCTTGTCCATAGTTTCGGAATCTGAACAGTGCGCCGGGAGAAAACGGCGGGCGGTTTGCGCCCGCCGTATCTTATCAGAGACTGGATCAGATCCGGTATCCGTTCTGTTTGAACGCTTCTACGCGTTCTGCTATTTGCTTGTTGCTGAGGGCGATGATGCGGGCAGCCAGTACAGCCGCATTACGCGCGCCGGCTTTACCTACCGCCAGGGTTCCAACAGGCAGGCCTGCAGGCATCTGTACGATGGAATAAAGTGCGTCGATACCACCGGGTAAACCACCGTCCAGGGGAACACCCAATACGGGGAGGGAAGTATAGGCCGATACTACGCCAGGCAATGCCGCAGCCATACCCGCAGCAGCAATAATCACGCCGTAGCCCTGAGGCTGTGCGTTAATGACGATTTCGCGAACCTTGTCAGGATTGCGGTGAGCCGATGCCACCATCATTTCGCTTTCAATGCCAAAGAACTGTAAATAGTTTTGGGATTCCTGCATTACAGGCTTGTCGCTTTCGGAACCCATGATAATTAAAACTTTCATCTCGCTGTTTGAGTATTAATCTGCTATAAGTTAACGTAAAAAAGGAACTATTGTTTCCTGCGCCAAAGATATTATAAACGGTTCAATCCCGCACATTCAGCACGTGTGAAATTTTTTATAACACTTTATCCCCCCTTTTTGGCCCCCTGATAGCGGAAAATTGTGTAATATATTAACTACATTTGGCGGATCAACTAGCCTATGCGTAACAGTCCCTTTGCATGAACCATCCCTTGCTGACACAGGTGATAGAAGCTCTTCCTGATCCCGTAGCCGTGTTCGACACCCAGTTGAACCTCGTTACGGTGAACAGCGCTTTCTCTGAAGAAAGCTGCCGCCACCTGGGCTATGCCCTCAAGGCGGGAGACAGCCTGCGCCAGCTGGCAGACCTTCATCCCAACCTGGCCATGCAATCCATGGACCACTGGCAGGCCGCCCTCAGCGGTCATCGCGTAGCTTTTGAACTTTCCTACGGCCAGCCGCCCCTCCGCTACCAGATTTCCTGCAGCCCCCTTTACAACGAACAGAAAGAAGTGTTCCAGGTTATGATGGTGATCCGCAACGTTCAGGCAGAAACCGAAGTGCGTGAAAATGAACGGTTTTTCCGCTCCGTTCTCGAAAACCTCCCCGTAGGCCTCCAGGAATTCACGCCGGAAGGCTGGCACCGTAACATGAACGAGGCACAGAAAAGCATCCTCGGTGAGGATCATGCCTCCAATACCGGCCCTTATAACGTGTTCGACGATCCCTTCAACCGCCGGAACGGACTCACCGCCCTCCTCGATGAAGTAAAACAACACAAAGAACCCGTTAAACGGGAAATGCTCCTGAAATACACCGAAGTTCAGGATGACAACGTGACCCGTATCCAGCCCATGTACTACGAAGTCACCGGTTTCCCCGTACTCGACCTCCAGGGCGATATCGAATGCCTTTTTATCATCCTCAGCGAGATCACTGAAAAGAAACTGGCGGTACTCAGCCTCGAAAAAAGCGAACGCCTGCTCCATACCATCGTCGAAAACCTGCCCGTTGGTTATATCCAGTTCGATCATTTCGGCTTCATCCGCCGCGTCAACCAAACCCAGCGGAAGCTCTTCGCCAGCACCGGTCTCGAAGAGCAGCCAGACAGTAACCTCATCCAGGACCCCTTTGCCCGGCTCTTTGAACTCGATCAGCTGTTCCTCGAAGTGCTGCAGAGAGGGAAGATGCTCCGGCTCGAAAAGAAACTGGAATTCCAGGTACATACCGGTGCCGGGAAAATTGACCGGGAGATCTTCCTCGATCTTACCATGTTCCCGGTAGAAGACCCGGTAGACAAAGACCAGATCGTAGTAGCACTGGTAAACGATATCACCGAAAAGAAGCGCCAGGAACTGGAGAACACCAAGAACCAGGAATCCCTCGTGCAAACCGGGGAGATCGGGAAGATCGGTGGATGGGAGCTGGACATGGCTTCGCGTCACTTACGCTGGAGCGGACAAACCTACAAGATCCACGAACTGCCGCCATATGCCACCATGACGCTGGAGAAGTCGCTCTCCTTCCTCGAAGAGGAATCACGGAGCAGGGTAGAGCAGGCTATGACAGCCTGTATGAACAGGGGCAAGGCATTTGATCTGCAGGTAACCATTCAGACGGCCCGCAACAATACCCTCCAGGCACGCATCATCGGCAAGCCTGAATACCGGAACGGCCGCATCGTGCGTATATACGGAGTGATACAGGATGTTACCGAACAGTTCCGCATCCGCAACCAGCTCACCCGCAATGCGGAACTCATGCGGCTCTTCTTCGATACCATCGATATGGGATATGCGGTGATGGATAAAGACGGTAAAGTGAACTTCATCAACCGCAAAGCGCAGGAGATCGTGGATCATGGCAAAGTGATCGGGCGCAATATATTCGAAGTATTCCCCTCGCTGGTAGGTTCCACTTTCCATGCCCGCGTGCGCCAGTGCATTGATGCGCAGGCGCCGGTTTCGTTCTCTAACTTCCTTCCGCAACTCGACAAATGGTACGAGTTCCTGCTGGCACCCATGCAGGACGGAAGCATTTCCATTTTTACACGCAATATTACCGACAGCAAAAAGATGCAGCGTGAGCTGCGGAAGGCCAACGATCAGCTGTCGTCGCTCAATAAATTCCTCGTTAACCAGAACAAGCAGTTGGAAGATTTCGCGCACATCACGTCTCACAACCTCCGGGCGCCTATCGCCAACCTGAAGGCACTGATGCAGATCATGAATGAGTCGGATAACGAGCAGGAGCAGGAGATGTACAAGGGCATGTTCCAGGAAGTGATCCGCAATATTGATGAAACGCTCAACGACCTCATCGAGATCGTGCAGATCCGCAAAGATCTCAATGTGGAAAGGGAAACACTGGCTTTTGCCGACCGGCTACAGAAAGTGAAGGATATCTTACTGGTAGATATGGAAACAAGCAGTATCCGGCTCACGGCCGATTTCTCGGAGGCGCCGCATATCGATTACCCGCGTATTTACCTCGACAGCATCCTGCAGAACCTGCTGACGAATGCCATCAAATACCGCGCTACCGACCGCCCGCCGAGCCTCCATTTGCAAAGCCGGGCGGTAGACGGGGGAATTATGCTCACCGCCGAAGATAATGGCATGGGTATAGACATGGAGCGGTATGGCGCTAAATTGTTCGGATTCCGAAAAACATTTCATAAAAACAAGGATGCCAAGGGAATAGGTTTGTTTATCACCAAAACCCAGATAGAAGCGATGGGGGGAAGCATATACGCAGAAAGCCAGCTGGGGGCAGGAACGAAATTTATTATTACCTTCAGGCCCGAATAGCTAATCTATGAAGCCGCTACAATCGATCTTTATAGTAGACGATGACCCCATTCACCAGCAGATCACCGAGATCATGCTGGAACGACTGAGGATCGCTGATAAAGTCTCCAAATTCTCTGATGCTCAGGATGTGCTGGATCACATCCGGCTGAATGCTGCAGACCAATCCGGCCTGCCGGACCTCATCCTGCTGGATCTCAATATGCCTGTAATGGATGGCTGGGAATTCCTCGAAGTATTTGCAGAACTGCGGTACCAGCTCTCCAAACCCGTGCGGATATACGTGCTCACCTCCTCCATCGACGAAAGAGACCGCCAGCGGGTAGATCAGTTCGATTTTGTGTCAGGATACCTGACTAAACCGCTTACCAACGATATTATTATGGCATTGTTACCGTAACCGGCTGCCGCAACTCGCGGATAGTTGCTGCCGGGTCAGGAGAAGAAAAGACGGTATTGCCTGCTACCAGCACATCGGCACCGGCTTCTACCACCAGTGCGGCATTTTGTGTAGTAATGCCCCCATCTACCTCAATTAGTGCAGACGATCCTGTTCTGCGGATCATTTCCCGAACCTGCCATAGTTTGATGTAAGTCTGTTCTATGAAATGCTGCCCGCCAAAGCCGGGATTCACGCTCATAATAAGCACCAGGTCCACATCGGCAATAATATTTTCCAGTTCACTTACCGGCGTATGCGGATTGAGGGCCACACCGGCTTTCATGCCCAGCCCTTTGATCTGCTGAATATTGCGGTGCAGGTGGCGGCAGGCTTCAAGGTGTACAGTCAGGTAATCTGCCCCTGCTTTAGCGAAAGCTTCCGCATATTTCTCCGGCTCCTCGATCATGAGGTGCACGTCATTCACTTTCTTAGACACTTTCGTAACGGCCGATATCACCGGCAGCCCGAAGCTGATGTTGGGCACAAAGCGGCCATCCATCACATCGAGGTGCAGCCAGTCCGCAATACTGGCATTGATCATTTCCACATCTTTCCCGATTTCGAGGAAATTGGCGGCAAGCAGGCTGGGAGCAATAAGTGGTGTTTTCTTTTCCAAGGCGATACGAGTTTTCAACGGGTACAATACTACAGTTTTTTAGCGGAATCGAGCAAATGCTGCGCTTCGGGGAAATTCTTCCGGAACGAAAGTGCTTTGGTGAGGTCGTCCAGCCCGGCGTCTTTGTTCCCCAGTTGCAGGAGGGCTTTCCCCCTGTGGTAAAAGGCATCGGCACTCGTAGGGTCTGCTTTGGCGGCCATGTTGTAAGAAACCATGGCATCCCGCCAGTTCCCTGCATTCGCCAGCTGGTTGCCCAGCCCAAGGTAGGCGGGGGCATATGCGGGATCGCGGCGGATGGCTTCCTGATATTGCTTGCGCGCTGCAGCCGCGTTCTTTTCCCTGTCAAGGCTTTCACCGGCGAGGTAAGGGGCTTCTGCGGAAAGGGAGTCTATCCGTGCGGCAAGACTGTAATAGCCGGCTGCTTCTTTGTGATTATTACGTGCGGCGAAGATGTCGCCCGTGATCATTACGGCTTCGTATTCGCTGGAATCCTTCCGGATCTGTATCGCTGCAGTAAGGTGCTCAATGGTTTTGAGCGTGTCGCCCTGCCGTAATGCCAGCAGTCCGCGTATGTAATGCGCCTGTGGTATTTTGCCGGGCAAGCCTGCGAGGATGGCGGCCTGGCTATCGGCCGCGGCGTATTCTTTATGTTCGATAAGCGCATTGGCAAGCCAGGTACGCAGTTCGGTGTTTCCGGGTTGTATGGCCAGGTCGGTCCGCATATTCTGTATCGCAAAGGCAAGGGAGTCGGCTACGGGCGCCGGTGACTGCTGACCGGTGTCGGCAGATTGGCCGCAGGCACTCAGCAGCACCGGCAGCGCCCAGTATAAAAGGCGGGTGTTCATCGCCCAAACATACATAAAACCTTCCTATTTCACATGCTCCGCCACGGGTGTGTGATTACCGGCAGTTTGCAGCAGCCAGTCGCGCATTTTGCCATAGTCGGCCTCCATCAGCACCGCTTCTTTCTGCAATCCGTCTAATATCATCACCCGCTCCGGCGCATCTATTGCGGCACGCAAGCCGGCGGGCATGGTATTGGCGAACTTAACCGGGTGTGCGGTTTCGAGGAATATGCCGGTGTATTCGGGATGCTTCTTCATGTATTCCTTCAGGCCGAGGTAGCCCACGGCACCATGCGGGTCCATCAGGTAACGGCGGCGGGCATACACATCTTCCATGGCTGCCACGGTTTGGGCATCGGTGAAGCGGTAGGCGGTAAGACTGGCTTTCAGCGCCCGGTCATTTTGTGCAAAGAGTTGCTGGATGCGCACGAAGTTGCTGGGGTCTGCCACATCCATAGCGTTGGAAAGTGTTGCCACGGCGGGATGTGGTTCATACTTACCGTTTTCCATAAAGCGCGGCACGGTATCGTTTACATTGGTGGAAGCGATGAAGTGCTGGATGGGTAAGCCCATGGCGGCAGCCATCATACCGGCGCAGATATTGCCGAAGTTGCCGCTGGGTACGGAGATCACGGCATCTTTTTTCCACTGCTTCACTTTACGGTAAGCCATAAAGTAATAGAACATCTGCGGCAGCCAGCGGGCTACGTTGATGGAATTGGCGGAAGTGAGAGGGCGGCGGGCCTGCAGCTCTTCATCGAGGAAAGCCATTTTTACGAGGCGCTGGCAATCATCGAACGTCCCCTTTATTTCCAGCGCGCGGATATTGCGGCCAAGGGTGGTGAGTTGTTTCTCCTGGAGGTCGCTCACTTTACCGGAAGGGTAGAGGATCACCACTTCCACGCCGGGTACATCGTAGAATCCACTGGCCACAGCACCGCCGGTATCGCCGGAGGTAGCTACCAGTACGGTTACGGGCTTCTCTTCATCTTTCCTGAAATAGCCCAGGCAGCCTGCCATGAACCGTGCACCTACGTCTTTAAACGCGAGGGTGGGACCATGGAAGAGTTCCAGTGCATACACCTGCTCTTCCACTTCACGCAGGGGGAAGGGGAAGGTGAGTGTTTCCCGGATGATCTGGGTAAGTGCCTGTACAGGTATATCGTTGCCTACGAAAGGCTGTATTACTTTGCGGGCGATGTATTGCGGATCGTATTCATCGAGCCTTTCGATAAAATCCTTTTCCAGCTTCGGGATCTCCACAGGGAAATAAAGCCCTTTGTCGGGCGCCAGGCCGCGGATAACGGCTTCCCGGAAAGATACCCGGTGCTGGTTGTTCTGTAGACTATAGTATTGCATGTTGGGGCGATTTAATGGCTTTTACACCGGTGGAACTGATGCGGGATACGTGTATGTGGTAGTCGACGCCGAGGGGAGCATAGATGGTTTCCATCATGGCCGCCACCGAGCGCGCGTTGGCTTCTCCTTTGCTGAGCATGAAAACGGAAGGGCCGCTGCCGGAGATGCCGCCGCCCAGTGCGCCTGCTTCGCGGCAGCGCAGCTTCAGGTCATGAAACGCGGGGATGAGGATAGAGCGGATAGGCTCCACGATCACATCTTCCAGCGCCCGGGCAATGAGGTCATAATCTTCCCGGTACAACCCGGCTACAAGGGCACCTACGTTGCCCCACTGCCGGATGGCATCTTTCAGCATCACCTGCTGCTTCAGTATCTCCCGTGCATCAGCCGTACGTACTTCTATCTGCGGGTGTATTACGGTTACCCAGAGTTCTGCCGGTGTGTGCAGTGCGATCACGTCCAGCGGCTGGTAACTGCGTACGAGTGTGAAGCCGCCAAGTATGGCGGGAGCTACGTTATCGGCATGCGGGGTGCCGCAGGCCAGGCGCTCACCTTCCATCGCGAAACGGATGAGTGCATCGGAAGAAAAATGGTTGTTGAGCAGCATATTGCCACCCACTACCGCGCCTGCCGCACTGGCTGCACTGGAGCCAATGCCGCTGCCGGGATGTATGTTTTTGCGGATGGCGATCTCCATACCCGTTTCGGGCTTCCCGTATTCTGCAAGCAATGCCTGCAGGGCTACGCCCGCCACGTTCTGCGATGCTTCCAGCGGAAGTTTGGCGCCTTCAATGGAAGTGATGCGCACACCGGGCGTGTCAGACAAACGGATGTCCATTTCATCGCCGGTGCTTTCCAGCGCCAGCCCGATCACGTCGAACCCGCAGGCTACGTTGGCTACCGTGGCCGGGGCAAATACTGTTACGGATGGCTTGTTTTCCTGGTTCATATCTTTAGTTTAACGTACGGTTCTGATAATATCTGCAAATATGCCGGATGCGGTTACGTCTGCCCCGGCGCCGGCCCCCTTCACAATCAGCGGTTGTGCGGCATAACGGTGGGTGGTAAAGAGTACGATATTGTCTTTCCCCTCCAGCTGGTAAAACGGATGGGTGGGACCTACCGACTGCAGCCCTACAGACGCTTTACCCTGATGATAACGCGCCACAAACTTGAGGCGCTCACCTTTGTCGGCGGCGTTTTTCAGCAGCTGCCCGAAATGCGCTGCGTTTACATCGAGCTGTTCAAAGAAGGCAGGTACGTCTGCAGCCTGAAGGCAACCGGCCGGGAGGAAGGAATGATTTTCGATATCGTCCATCTCCAGTATGGCGCCACTTTCGCGGGCGAGGATGAGGATTTTTCTCATCACATCTTTTCCGCTGAGATCGATGCGCGGGTCCGGCTCAGTGTATCCTTCGTCCTGCGCGGCTTTCACCACCTGCCGGAAGCTGGTGCCGTTCACGAAATTGTTGAATACGAAATTGAGACTTCCGCTCAGTACCGCTTCTATGGTTTGCACTTTATCGCCGCTACGCACAAGATCGTTCAGGGTATTGATAACCGGGAGGCCTGCGCCAACATTGGTTTCAAAGAGGAACGAAGCATTGTATTTTCGGGCGAGGTCTTTCAGTTTTTTATAGGAAGCATACTCCGACGAGCAGGCGATCTTGTTACAGGTCACTACTGAAATACCATGTTGCAGAAAGTTAGGGTACAGTGCTGCGACAGCCTCGCTGGCGGTGTTGTCTACAAACACGCTGTTGCGCAGGTTTATTTCAGGAATCCTTGCGGCAAAGGCTTCGAGGTTCATCTCTTCTCCTTCTTCCAGTTTCACTTTCCAGTTACTGAGGTGGATGCCGCTTTCGGAGAAATACATCTTCCTGCTGTTGGCAAGGGCGATGATGCGTACCTGCACGCCCAATTCGTTGCGCAGGTAAGCTTCCTGCTGCTGGAGCTGTTCCAGTAATTTACCGCCCACGTTACCCGTGCCGGCCACGAAGATGTTGAGCTGCCGGGTATCAGACTCAAAGAAAACCTCATGGATAACGTTGAGTGCTTTGCGTAGGTCGTTTTTGTTGATCACGGCGGAGATGTTCTTTTCAGTAGAACCCTGGGCGATGGCCCTTACGTTGATGGCGTTGCGGCCCAGTGCGCCGAAAAGTTTCCCGCTCATACCGTGGTGGTTCTTCATGTTATCGCCCACGGCCGCAACAATGCAGAGGTCTTTTTCAACGATGAGCGGCTCAATGCGCTTGTCATGGATCTCCTGTGCAAACTCACTGTCTACCGCCGCTTTGGCTTTGAGCATATCGTTTTCGAGGATGCCCACGGTAATGGAGTGTTCACTGGAGCTTTGTGTGATGAGGATTACGTTTACCCTTTGTTGCAGTAACGCATCAAACAGGCGGCGGGAGAAGCCCGGGATACCTACCATGCCGCTGCCTTCCAGTGTAAGCAGCGCAATGCCTTTGATGCCGGAGATACCGGTAACGGGGTAGGGCTTTTCGCCATTGTCCTGTATGAGGGTGCCGCCCGCTTCCGGCTCAAAAGTGTTTTTGATAAGGATGGGGATGCGGCGGTTCATGACGGGTTGAATGGTAGGCGGGTAAATCACCTTGGCACCGAAGTGCGACAGCTCCATGGCTTCTTCGTAAGAAATACGCGGAATGGCGATGGCCTGAGGAACGATGCGCGGATCGGCGGTCATCATCCCGCTTACATCAGTCCATATTTCCAGTACACTGGCATCCATGGCTGCGGCGATGATGGCGGCGGTATAATCCGAGCCGCCGCGGCCGAGGGTAGTCGTGTCTTTATCGGCAGTGGAGGCGATGAAGCCGGGGAATACCACGAGTTCGGCCTGCTGCTGGTGAAAGAAGCTGGTGATATTATGATCGGTAGCGTCGAAGTTAACGAGCGCATGGCCGAACTGGGTGTCGGTAAGGAGGAGATCGCGACTGTCTTTCCAGGCAGCGTTCTGGCCGTTATGGCGCAGCTTTTCCGCTACCATCCAGGAAGAGAGGAGTTCGCCATAACTCATGACTTTATCGAGGCAGCGATTGGAAAGCTCACCTACCTGGAAGATGCCATCGCAGAGGGCTTCCAGCTGGTTGAGTTGTTTCTTAACCTGGCTGAGGAGACTGCTTTGCGCGGTGATGGGGAAGAGGTTGCGGACGGTATCGAGATGGCGTTGCTCAATTTCACGGAGTACATCGCGGTATTGTTCGTTGCCTTCCGCGGCGAGTTGGCCGCAACGGATGAGTTTATCTGTGGTGCCGCTCATGGCGGAGATAACAATGGCCATAACGCCTTTGCGCTTATAACGGGCAAGGATGTCACAAACCTGACTGATAGCTTGGGCGCTGCCTACGGAGGTGCCGCCGAATTTTAAAACCTGCATGTTGAAAGTAGATGAATGTGGAAACGGAAGGGGAGCTTCCCCGCTTGCTGGTTACCGGTAGAACCCGGTCGTTGGACGATATGTAAAATTAACCCCGGGATGGGGTTGTGATGGTTGTGGTTGTAATAATAGTGCCCGCCGCTCCGGTGGAGATGGAAGCTTTACGGATAATATGTGAGTTGAATAAATGCACTATTGTTTTATGACGTTGATAAGACAAAGGTTATTAATTCTGCTGACAAATACAAACGTTTTGGTCAGAATTCGAAAAATTCTAACAGAGTTAGGGTGTCTAATATGCTTTAAATAGTAGCTAAATGCCGTGTGGAGGCTGGTATAATTGTGTATGACAAAATGGTGACACAATGATATTTCATTATCCCTGAAGCAATAATGCGCTTCAACTGAAAGTGGGCGATTGCTGCCTCTTCACTCCCTTGTTACTACCGCCAGACTGCCTTTGGACTGCCGTTAGACTGCCTCTACACCCCTTGTAGACTGCCTCACGACTGCCTTCCACGGCCTTTATACACAGTCAGGAGGGCTTTGTCACAGGTGTGTAAGTGTGAAAGGGATGGGTCAAGTATGGCATGTCCTGATGATTTCGAACTTAATAAGTTCCCAAATTTTGCCTTTAAGGCAAATTGGGTCGAACTCATTATCTGCAGTATCAAAATTTGTAAGTTGGTAGGTTATTTCTTTTTTATCGTGCGTATAGGGGTGTCTTTCCTGGTGTAATGCAATTAAAGTCTTAAGGGGGATTATGTCTAATATTTCGTGGATATCCCAGAAATCTTTCTTTCTTCCTCCGCGTTGGATGACATCGATTTTCATAGCTGCTATTTCAGCAACTGTAGCCAGTCTTATTTCATCTTCTGTATGCGGTTCACGGATAAAATTATCTGTGTGGTAAATGTCCAGCTTTATAACATTTTCCTTATTTTTTCCAACAATATAGGAAGTGCCAATTCCAATTAATCCTTCTGTGGATTTTTCGAAGTACTTATATTTTTTGCTGAGGTAATTTTCAATTTCCTGAAAGTTTATTGTGCCATATTTCTGATCGCTGAATAAATCGATATCTACTGACATACGGTGGCCCAGGTGCAGGCTGAGTGCTGTGCCGCCTACTAATCGGAATTTACGGAATATCTTCTGGTTCATTATATCTTTCAGGATTGTCTGAAGCAGAGGTGAGACTGTATTCCAATGAAGCATTATCGATTAGTTTTCCTTCTTTTTTAAGATTTTATTTACCGTATCGGCACCATAGAATGCAATTAACTCATTTTTTTCCTGCTCGTTTCCGCGTTCAAAAACCCTTTTGATAATCGCTTCCTTTTGGAGCATCCAGTCAATGTTTTCAAAGCTGGTATCCCAAAAAAGTATTTTCCTGAATTTGTGTAAATCGGGGTGATGGCTTTTGTTTTCCTGCTGCTTAATTTGTTTTATTTCATAGTAAGTCTGCAGTATCATAAAGAAGCCCTCTTCAATATTCAGCTTGTGCTCGATTTTTAATGCGAGCGCAGTATTCATCAGGCGCTTTCCTTTTGTAATAGCACTAATGGTTTGCGGGTACTCTCCAATGGAAAGAGCTAATTGCCCCTTTGGGAGGTTCCTTTTCTTCAATTCATATTCGAGGAAAAGACCTGGGTGAATTCCCTTTAAAGCATTGAATTCCTGACTTTTCATACCACAAATGTACGAATTACTTTTCATCGTTTGGTGTAAACAAATTTGTTTAGTTATTCGGTTTTACTTTAATTATAATATGTAATAATCTGCCTGTGTAGTTTTTATAATTGTGTTTCAGTTTCCCCATCGAATTGGATATCAGTTTCGGGTGCTGCAACGCTGACTATGATCGCTGCGGCCGGGAAAATCCCAAACATATACACCCACACAGATACACCACTGAATAACAGGAATGAGTACTCGCGTGAGGAGAATAAAGAAGTGAGTGGAGTAGTAATTAATTCATGAATCATGTAGATAAAGGTCACAATTGTCCTCACCCAGAAATAGAGCAGAACTGTAGCTGCGATAAATGCAGGCCGTAATGACAGGTCATAAATTTTGCCGATTCCCCTCAAATAGATATAGACTGCCATACATGCCGTGAAAAGGTTTACGGCGAAATCCAAAATGCGTAATGCCCAGGTTAGTAAATACGTTTGCTGGGATTCCACCTGTTCATTAATGTCTATTTGATGCAGCAATACATGATATATCAGGTAAAGTGATAAAATGATACAAATACCAATGCTATACAGCCGCCAGGCAATTGCCGGAATACCGGATGTAAATGTAAGGCCGTCGGCAGGTCTGCTGCCTTTATACAAATGAATTGCAATGAGTCCGGCAGAAAGTATGGAGATGTCTTGTCCGGCTGAAATTCCTTGTGTAAACCGGGCTATTAAAGTGGATGTTCCGGGTGCAGATAAGTCAATATTGGCGTAGAAAACCATGGCTACAACGAACAATGCTGTGGCTGCAATGGATATTAATAAGATCGTAATGAAGCTTACATTTCTGGCAAGCCGGGTATGTGTTTCATGATAATCCTGAATTGTCTGAATCGTATTCAATAACGACTGCCGGAAAGTAGGCCACATAGGTACAGGTATTAGGGTAAAGGATACGCCAAGGTAAAAATTTTCTCCTGCTTTTGTTTGCCGTATTGTTATTTACCTTAATTTTAGCACAATAACGTATGCATTCTTCGCTTACATACAAATATCAGAGCAGTTATTGCTTTCTCATGGCAACTCTCGCCATGGATTCGGCGTTATAATGCCGGGGCCTTCATCTGGCCATTTCCTCCTGTAAACTTATTATGATCCATTTGCCGGCTCACCACCGGAAAGGCTCAATTCTATCAATTATGCCACATTATCATACACTTGGGCAAATTCCGCATAAGCGGCATACCCAGTTCCGTCAGCCAAACGGGAACCTGTACTCGGAACAGCTTTTCTCTACAGAAGGGTTCTCTTCCCATTACTCCCTCCTGTACCACTGCCATCCACCCACCGAAATCGTGAAGGTAGATGAACCGTATGCCGCTGCGCCTCTTGTGGCCGAAGAAAAGATGCTGAAGCACCGCAGTTTCCAGGGATTCAATATCCAGCCGGAAAACGACTACCTCGCTTCCCGCAAGCCCGTACTGGTGAACAGCGATTGCCACCTTTCCCTTGCCGCCCCGCGCAGCAGTATGAAGGATTACTTTTATAAGAACGCGGATGCCGACGAGCTGCTCTTCATTCACGAAGGCTCCGGTGTGCTCCGCACCCAATATGGCCGTATCGAATTCGGATATGGCGATTACCTCTCCATCCCCCGCGGTACCATTTACCAGATCGAGTTCTCGAATGCAGACAACCGGTTGTTCATCGTGGAATCTTTCAGTCCCATCCGGTTCCCGAAACGGTACCTCAGTTCATACGGACAACTTCTCGAAAACGCGCCCTTCTGTGAGCGCGATATCCGGCAGCCCAAAGACCTTGAAACCATTGATCAGGCAGGCGATTTCATCATCAATATCAAAAAGAAGGGGGTGATGTACCCCATTCATTACGGACATCATCCGTTTGATGTGGTGGGCTGGGATGGTTGCGAATATCCCTTCGCACTGTCTATCCACGACTTCGAACCCATCACCGGCCGCGTGCATCAGCCTCCGCCGGTCCATCAAACATTCGAAGGCCACAACTTCGTGGTATGTTCCTTCGTGCCCCGCCTGTATGATTACCACCCACAGGCCGTTCCCGCACCTTACAATCACAGTAATATCGACAGCGATGAAGTGCTGTATTACGTAGACGGCGATTTCATGAGCCGCAAGCATGTAACACGCGGAATGATCACCCTGCATCCCGGCGGTATCCCGCACGGGCCGCACCCCGGCGCTGTTGAGAAGAGCCTCGGTGCTAAGGAAACAAAGGAACTGGCTGTGATGGTAGATACCTTCCACCCGCTGCAGGTAACGAAAGACGCGCTGGGCATTGAAGACGAGCGGTATGTGATGAGCTGGGCCGAATAAGTTATACTTTTAGGAAAAATAAACGCATGGAATACAGACAATTAGGAGACAGTAATCTGAAAGTATCCGCCATCACTTTTGGCGCATGGGCCATCGGCGGCTGGATGTGGGGTGGCGCGGAGCGTAAAGACGCTACCGGGGCTATCCGTGCTTCCATCGACCGGGGCGTTACCTCGATAGATACCGCACCCATTTACGGACAAGGCACCAGCGAAGAGATCGTAGGAGAAGCACTGGAAGGTATTTCCCGCGATAAAGTACAGCTGCTCACCAAGTTCGGGATGACGTGGGAAGGCAATAAAGGCACCTTCGGCTTCAGCAGCGAGGATAACAATGGCAAAGCCATCGATATCTACAAATACGCCGGCCGCGACAGTATCATCCGCGAATGCGAAGCCAGTCTCCGCCGTATGCGCACAGACTACATCGACCTCTATCAAATCCACTGGCCCGATGCTGCCACGCCCATCGAAGAAACCTTTGAAGCGGTGTTGCGCCTCAGGGAACAGGGTAAGATCCGGGAAGCGGGTGTGTGCAACTATAGCGCAGAGCTGATGAAGCAGGCCGATGCCGTGTGTAAGCTGGTTTCCAACCAGGTGCCCTTCAGCATGGTAGAGCGCAATATTGAAAAGGAACTGGTACCGTATTGCATCGAAAACAACAAGTCTATTCTGGCATACAGTCCACTGCAGCGGGGTATCCTGACTGGTAAGATCAAACCGGATCACAAATTTGAAGACGGTGATCACCGCCCTAAAACGCCCTTCTATCAGCCCGATAACATTGCACGTATCAATGCATTCCTGTCGATCATTAAACCATTGGCAGAAAGCAAGAACGCTACGCTGGCGCAGCTGGTTATCCGCTGGACGATCGAAAGGCCGGGAATTACCGTGGCACTTGTTGGTGCGCGTAACGCTGGACAGGCCCTCCAGAATGCGGATGCCATCAACATAAAACTTACATCGGAAGAAATCGATTATATCAACAAGCATTTGTACGCGCTACAGCTCGTATAAAAACAGCAATCAAACACCAAACACCAAAACAATCTTTTTTATGAACACAGCCACCGTAAAGCCAGCAACTGCACAGGAAACGAAAGATTTTCTGCCGCTCAACGGCACGGACTACGTGGAGTTTTACGTGGGAAATGCCAAGCAGGCCGCCCATTTTTACAAAACGGCCTTCGGCTTCCAGTCACTCGCATATGCCGGTCCTGAAACCGGTGTGAAAGACCGCGTTTCATACGTGCTTGTGCAAAACAAATTACGCTTCGTACTCACCACTCCGTTGAAACCGGGAGATGAGATCGCGGAGCATATCGCAGCACATGGAGACGGCGTGAAGGTACTTGCCCTTTGGGTAGATGATGCACGCCTGGCTTACGAAGAAACCGTTAAACGCGGTGCGAAGTCTTTCATGGAGCCTGTCGTAGAGAAAGATGAGTTCGGCGAGGTGGTGCGCAGCGGTATTCATACCTACGGAGAAACTGTACACATTTTCGTGGAACGCAAAAACTACAATGGTGCTTTCCTGCCCGGCTTCCGCCCCTGGGAGAGCCGCTATCAGCCTACCAGCACCGGTTTACAGTATGTAGACCATTGCGTGGGCAACGTGGGCTGGAATGAAATGAATACCTGGGTAGATTTTTACAGTCAGACCATGGGTTTTCACAACCTCGTATCGTTCGATGATAAGGATATCTCCACCGAATATTCCGCGCTCATGTCGAAAGTAATGAGCAATGGCAACGGGCGGATCAAATTCCCCATCAACGAACCGGCTGAAGGCAAGAAGAAATCACAGATCGAAGAGTACCTCGAATTCTACGGCGGTCCCGGCGTACAGCACCTCGCCATCGCTACCAACGATATCGTACATACGGTGGGCGAACTGCAGGCAAGGGGTGTAGAGTTTCTGAAGGTTCCATCATCTTACTACAAAGACCTGCTGGACAGGGTAGGAGAGATCGATGAAGATCTGAAGCCTTTGGAGGACATGGGCATCCTGGTAGACCGTGATGAAGAAGGGTATCTGTTGCAGATATTTACCAAACCGCTGCAGGACAGGCCTACACTCTTTTTTGAGATCATTCAGCGTAAGGGCGCCAAATCTTTCGGGAAAGGCAATTTCAAGGCGTTATTTGAATCTATCGAGCGCGAACAGGCCCTGCGCGGCAACTTATAAACCAACCTGCTATGTGAGAAAATAAAAAGCCGTCCCGCTTCCCGGGGCGGCTTTCTGTTTGTATATTGATATGGCTTCACCGTGTATGCACATCCGGCGAAGCCCGCTTTACCCTTTTCAACCAACACGCTCCTTAACATGAAAACAGTCCCTATAGCAGGTGCCGCGCCTTTCCCGGGCACTACTGCGGCTCCGGTGTTGCAGCCATCCGGCCGTATTGCATCCGTAGATATTTACCGTGGTTTTGTGATGTTACTGATGATGATGGAAGTGCTGAGCCTTCACCGTGTTTCTGACGCACTTCCGGATAGTGGATTCTGGCGTTTCCTGGCCTTTCACCAGAGCCATGTGCCCTGGGCAGGTTGTTCCCTGCACGATATGATCCAGCCCTCATTCTCCTTTCTGGTAGGGGTGGCCCTGCCGTTTTCAATGGCGGCACGTTTGGCAAAGGGGAGTGGTCATGCTTCCATGTGGCGGCATACCATTACCCGGTCGCTGATCCTGATTGGGTTGGGGATCTTTCTCCGTTCCATGCATTCGGAGCGCACCAATTTTACTTTTGAAGATACCTTAACGATGATCGGGTTGGGATACCCGTTACTCTTTGCGCTGGGATATGCAGGAACAAGAACGCGTATTATCGCCTGCACTGCCATCCTGTTCCTGTTCTGGCTGGCATTTGCGCTCTATCCTTCGCCGGTAGCTGGAGCAGCAGCTCCGGGTGTACCTGTAGGCTGGGAGCATAATTTCGAGGGCTTTGCCGCGCATTGGAACAAGAACACCAGCCTTGCCTGGGCTTTCGATACCTGGTTCCTGAATCTTTTCCCGCGGGAGGCGCCATTCCTGTTCAATGGTGGTGGATATGCCACGCTGAGTTTCATCCCAACATTAGGCACCATGATACTGGGCACTTTTGCAGGAGACGTGTTGAAATCAGAAAAAACGCCTGCTCAGCGCATCCGTTTTTTCCTGTATTGCGGCATCGGGTTACTGACTATCGGGCTGGTATTACATGTTACCGGCATTAATCCCATCGTAAAAAGAATCTGGACGCCCGCCTGGACACTCGCCAGCGGTGGCGGATGCTTTATATTCCTGGCCTTCTTTTACTGGATAGCCGACGTGGCAGGGTATAAATCTGCCTTCTTTTTCCTGACAGTAATCGGCACCAACTCCATAGCGGCTTATGTGATTGCTGACGGGTTAGGAGGGTTTATTAAGCAATCGCTCCACATTCACCTCGGGCAAAACTATGATCAGATCCTGGGTGTTCCCTACGCCACACTCGTCCAGGGCGCATTGGTGCTGGCGCTGGAATGGCTGATACTGTATTGGATGTACCGTAAGAAGATATTTATCAAAGTATAGAAATAGAAAGTCCTGAGATTGTTAATATACTATCAGACAGGTCTATTTATGTGTGTTTTTAGTTATATCGCAATGTGTTCATTTTCAATGTATTGAGCTGTGATCCTTCAGTCAACCTTCAGTCAGCCTTCAGTCAACCCTTGATTTTACTGAGGTTTGCAGTAGTTTGACTGAAGGTTGACTGAAGGATGGCAGAAGGATGGGAGTACTTTCCCCGGTGAAATATTATCAGTCCAGGGTGCTGAGAGGAAGGAGTATGATACAAAAAGGCTAAAAATCTAAAGGCCGTCTCACCAGTTGAGACGGCCTTTAGATTTAATATACAATTCGTTTCAGTATCAGCGCTGATACACATGCACATAATCCACGATCAGGCGTGAAGGCAGGTGCGTTACGGGTATTTCTTCTCCGTTCTGGCCGAGGGCCACGTTGAGAAGGAGGTAGAAATCTTCCCGGAAGGGATGGTTGCCCTTCTTAGCGTTTTGTGCATTTTTGATATCGATGGTGTTGAGTACTTTCCCGTCTACGGAAATAACCAGGCTGTTTTCATCCCAGATCATTTCCCATTCATGGAAGCTGCCGGCCCAGGTTTCGCCACCCCAGGCAGCAACGGGCCATTTGGCTTCGTCCCAGGCGGTTTCACCGGAGCCTTCCCAGGCTGCGTTGGCCAGAAGGTTACCCCTGTAATATTCCATGATATCTACTTCGCCACAGGCGGGCCAATGTACAGGGCCACGGTTGGCTCCCAGCATCCAGAAGGCGGGCCAGCTGCCTTTACGCACGTCTATCTTTGCCCGCATGGTTACCCGGCCGTATTTGAATTCAAATTTGCCTTTGGTAATGAGGCAGGAAGAGGTGTATTCCGCAAACTCGCGGCTCTTCTTCCAGTCGCTGCTGCCCGCAATATACCCGGGGTTGGGAACGCGTTCTTTCCTTGCTTCGATGGTGAGGAACCCGTTCTGACATATAGCGTTCTCCGGCCGGTACCATTGTGGCTCACGGTTGCGGATAAAGCCGCGCTCATAATCCCATTTGGCAGGGTCGGGCGCACCATCGGTATTGAACTCATCGCTCCATACCAGTTTATAACCGCCCGGATCTGCAGCAGGCGTGTGGGTAGATGAAAGGCCGCAGAACATGGCAGCGGCGAGTATAAGGGACAGTTGCATGTCTGAAGATAATTAATCGTTATCAGTATAAAGGGTTTTGTACCAGCAGCCGGCTGTTCTGAATATCGTTCAGCGGAATGGGGTAGAGGTACATGGCTTTCGTCCACCCGCGGTTTTCGATGAGGGTACGTTTGTAGAACCCTTCGATGGTGGCAGCATTGAGGTCCATTCCGTAGTATGGTCCGCCCTGAGCACCTTTGCCTGCAGGTGCTTCGGCAATCATCCAGCGGCGAACATCGAAGTAGCGCTGTCCTTCGCCGGCCAGCTCCACCCGCATTTCTGCACGAATGGCTTCGCGCTGGGCTGCCTGGTTACCCCTGATGCCGGCTTTAATATCGGCCAGCAGTGGGATGCCTGCGCGGCTGCGTACTTTGTCGATATAGGTGATGATGTCAGGGTCAGCAGGCGTCACTTCGTTGAGGGCTTCTGCATACAACAGGTAGAATTCCGCGAGGCGGAAAATTATGCCGGGACGGTATTCGCTCTTCGGGTTAGATCCCTGATTGTATACCCGCTTGCTGAGTTTTTTGTAGAAGATATAACCGGTACGGGCATGATCCTGAACACTGTTATCGCTGTTGCCGCCACGGTTGAAGAAGATCTGCTCGTTGCCTACATGCCAGCGCCTGCCATTGTAGAAAATAGCCTGATAAAAGCGCGGCTCGCGGTTTACATACATGCGGTAAGTACCCGGCTGGGTGCGGCCGGTAACATCTTCTCCTGCTGCAGACATCCCGGTTTCACTATACACGGGCGATTCCTGAATGGGCAGCCCGTCGTTCATGAAATAGGCATCCACCAGTTCCTGGGTGGCGGCAATGTAACCCGTAGCATTGCTGCCGCCGCGTGCGCCGCGGGGAACCGACCATCCGTCTACCCCTCCGTTGGGAACGGTGCCCCAGCTCACGTCTGACCGGGCGAAGATGATTTCCTTGTTGTATTTCATGTGCAGTTCATACAGGCTCTTGTCCGGGTCGTAATTGGCACCGGTATTTTCGCGGTGCAGGGCATAATGCCCGCCTGTTTCCGCGTAATCGATGATGGCTTTTACTGCTGTGAGGGCCTTTTGCCATTTGGTGTTATCGGCATCGGGGAAGAGCCTTTTGCCGTCTTTATTTGTAAGGGCCAATGCTTCGGCATACCCGCCGTTAAAGAGCGGACTGGCCGCGTACATCATCAGCCGGGCGCGTACAGCAAGGGCGGCACCTTTCGTGGGTACGGCCAGCAATTGCTGGTTGGAAAGGTCCGGATCTTTCAACCCGTCTGCACAGGCGGTAAGTTCATCGTAAATGAAATTCACGACTTCATCTACTGAGTTGCGTGCAAAGTCGAGCGTGCGGTTGTTAGGATCGGCAATCTCCGTCATGATGGTAACGGGACCATACAGTTCAAACAGCAGGTAGTGATAATAGGCGCGGAGAAAGCGTGCCTGAACTTTCAGTTCCGCCAGTTCATCCGCACTGATGAAATCGGCCTGGCCTGATGCGGGTATTTCCACTGCATTGGCGAGGAAGATATTGGCCTGGCGGATGTACTGATAAAGTGCCCATCTCGACCAGGTGCTGTGGCTGAGCGTATACGGAGCCAGGTTGTATTCGGTTACCTGGCGGAGCTTCACCTCGTCGGTCATCCGCAGCCAGGGATTATCGAGTCCGGAAATATCGTTGCGGCTGTAGTTGGCCATATTGGGAATACCTGCGTAGATATTGCGCTGCCATCTTCTCACATCGGCGGGGGTGGAGAATATCTTCTGCATGTCCCGGTCTTCTGCCAGTTCTTTGGATACGTCGAGATAGTTTTTGTTGCACGAAACGGCGCCAAAAGTAGTAGTGGCGATAATCAATGAATGGAATATATATTTCATGTCGGTCGTTCGTTTATAAAGTGATTTCAATGCCTGCCGTCCAGGTACTGGGAATAGGATAGCGGGTACCGCCGGCGCTGTTGCCCAGTTCGGGATCGTAGACGCCTACATGATCCCACAGGGCTACGTTATTGCCCATGATATAAATGCGTGCATTTCTCATTTTAGCACGCTGGATGAGTTTGGTGTTGAAGTTGTAACCGGCTTCCACGTTTTTGAGGCGGATGAAGGAGCCGTCTCTCACCCACCAGGTGCTGGCGGTGTTGGTGTTGCTCATTTCCGATACACGCAGGCGGGGGAAGAAAACTTTCTGGCTGGGGTTCTGCTCCGTCCAGCGGCTTTCCACTACTTCCATACGTACATTGCTTTCGTCTATACCCCAGTGGAAGGGCATGAAGGCATTGGCCTGGTCGTTGATGTTCACGGATACGCGCCCTGCACCCTGGAAGAATACACTGGCGTAGAAGCCTTTCCATTCGGCGCTCAGTCCAAAGCCATAGATCATTTCAGGAACGGTAGGCTGGGCAGCATCCTTCACACGGTCAAGGTCATCGATGATACCATCGCCGTTCATATCACGGTATTTGATATCGCCCGGCAATACCTGTGCAACATAGTTGGTTGGGGCAATGCCATCTTTCAGGGCATAGGTCTTTTTACCATCTGCCCCTATGGTGATATTGAAATCTTCGTCGGTAAACAGGCGCTCGGCGATGAGGAAGTTATTCAGTGCATTCAGCCGGGTTCCTTTAATATCCATCCAGCGGTGCAGCTGCGGAACTTCATCGTATTCGATGATTTTGTTCCGGGCAATGGTGAGGTTACCGCGGGCGGAGAGGAGCACTTCGCCAAGTTTGTACCGGAGGTTCAGGCTGCCGTCCAGCCCTTTGTTTTCCACGATCCCGAAGTTCTGCCACGGTGCCTGGCGGAAGCCGGCGATGCCTGGGATGGTTCGGCGTTGTAAAAGAATGTCGGTACGGCGGTTATCAAAGTAATCTACCTGGAAGTCGATTGCGCCGTTAAACAGGGATGCATCGATACCGAAGTTCTTTTTCACTTCCACTTCCCAACCAAGCATGGGGGCGGAGAATTTACCTTCTACAAGCCCGTTGCCCAGTCCGTTTACTGCGCCCGAGGTGCCAATGCCCCAGCTGTAGCCAGTGCCATTCAGGAAGGTGGCACGGTAGCCGAAGCGGTCGGAGGACAGGTTGTCGTTACCCGTGCGGCCGATGGAAGCGCGCAGTTTGAGGCTGCCTACTGCCCTATCGAGGGATTCGGGGAAGAAAGGTTCGTTCGCAACGTTCCATGCCAGCCCTATGGCCGGGAAGAAGCCATAGCGGTTATCTGCTGAGAAGTTCTCACTGCCGGTGATGCCGAAGTTGGCTTCTATGGAATAGCGGCTGTCGAAAGTATATACCGTACGGCCGATGTATGCCTGCTTACGGTAAGCCAGCGCATCGGAGTGGAGCTGCCTTTCTTTCTGATAAGTTAATGCCATAGCACTTACTACGTGTTTACCGAATGTACGGTCGTAGTTGAGGGCAGCTTCCATGTAGATGTTTTTGTCGCCGGTATTGCTTTCGATAGGTTCGGCAAATGGAGTGCCGTTGCTGATTTGGTCGAATACCAATTTGCCATCGGCATCGCGGCTTTTGGCGAAGAAAGTGGAAGGCGATTTAATTCGCGTCATCCGGTACTGTGAGTTGGCATCGTAACTGATGGCGCCACGTATTCTCAGGCCGGGGGTAATAATATCGAGCTTCTGCTCAATATCCACCCGCGACTGAATGGCAGAACGCCACTCTTTTTGATAGCCGGATTCCACGAGCTGGTTATAAGGGTTCAGCTTGTTGGCATTCTGCGTAGGGTGCCCCGCCAGCGTACCGTCTGAATATACGGCAGGGAACAGGTGAGGAGGGATACGGGAGAAGCGCTCGAAGAGGTTGGTAGCGCCAAAGCCGGGATAGTTGGTCTGGAGATACTGACCGCTGAGGTCAACCCTGATCAGCGTGGTTTTGGTTACATCGATGTCTATATTGCTGCGGAGGTTGTAGCGTTTGAGACCGGCGTTGTTGTTGTAATCCTGGTTCACTTTGTAAAGCCCGCTTTCGGAGAAATATGCACCTGAAACGAAGAAGCGCATGCGGTCGCCGCCGCCTCTGAAGTTAAGGGTGTGGCGGGTGTTGTTGGTATGGTCACGCATGAGGAGATCCCACCAGTTGCTGCTGGGGTAGAGGTCCGGGTCTTCGCCGGATTTGTATTTGGCCAGTACCTCGTCACTGAATGCGGGATCTTTTCCTTCGTTGCGGAGGGCTTCGTTATATAGGGATAAATAGTCGTATGAATTGGCGAAGCGCGGCAGGCGGGTGGGTTTCAGCCTGCTGTATTCACCACGGTAAGTGATGCGCGTTTTTTGCGCGGTACCGCGTTTGGAGGTGATGAGGATGACGCCGTTGGCACCTTCTGCTCCATAGATGGCCGTAGCAGCAGCATCTTTCAGCAGGGTGAATGTCTCAATTTCATCCGGCTCAATGTCGTTCATGTTCCTCGGAACTCCGTCTACCAATACCAGCGGACTGGTACCTCCTGCAAAGGAGCTGACGCCTCTGATCCAGAACTCCGCATTATCGTATCCCGGTTCGCCGGAGCGTTGAACGGCGATGAGACCGGGAACCTGTCCTGCCAGGTTATTGCTGAGGCTGCGCGTAGGCATCCGGAGCTGTTCGCCTTTCACAGTGGCAATGGAGCTGACGAGGCTCGATTTTTTCTGTTTGCCGAAACCTACCACCACTACTTCACCGAGGCCCTTGGTGTCGGGCATGAGCATTACATCGATGTTGCTTTTACCGGCAACAGGGATTTCCTGCCCGATGTAGCCGATGAAGTTAAACTCCAGCACGGCGTTGTTAGGCACGTCGAGGATAAAGCGGCCGTTGGCATCAGTAGCAGTGCCAATTACGGGCTTGCTGCCTTTTACGGTAACGGTAACGCCCTGCAGCACGGTGCCCGAATCGCGGACGGTGCCGCGTACTTCGATATTGCGGAAAGAAGTTTCCACTACTGTAGACTTCAGGACCGTAATATTGCGGCCGCTGATGCGGAAGTACAGGGCACGCTCCGGAAGGATGCTTTCCAGCACAGCGGTGAGCGGTGTTTCCCGGATGCTGAGCGTTACCGGCGCGGCATGGCTCAGGGCTTCTTCCTGGTACAGGAAATGGTAACCCGTTTGGGCCTTCATCCGGGAAAATACTTCACGGAGCGGCATATTTTTGACCGTTAGTGTAACGGATTGTGCCCTGCCGGAAGCATACGCCCCCAGCGAAAACAGTAAGAGTAGCGAGATCGTGATTTTCATGACGCTCAGGATTAGCGGCCCGGCAAAGCACAGGCGTAAAGATCCGTGCCGGCATACTTTGCCTGCAGAAAGGAATTGCATAATTTTACAGTGTTAGGATTGATAAATCATTGTGTCATGCTAACGTGGCAGTCATGCCTCCGGCCGGGAGCGGTGGTGCGCTTCCGGCTTTATCATGCCTGTTGGCTTGTGTCAGTTGCGCTTTTTAAGCTGTACGTGTTTTTTCATGGCTTTTAGATTTGGTGATTGCGTGTTCGTCACTATTACTTTTTGGTTGCTGTGCTGATAGTTAGTTCACTGCCGCTGATACTGAAGTGTAGTCCGCTGATCAGGTGTAATTGTTCCAATACTTCTCCCAGACTGGCTTCCCGGCTGATGCTGCCGCCGATATGCTGGCCCTTTGGCACATCTCCGCTATAGCGAACGGTGATCCCGTACCACCGGGCTACCTGGTCCATAATCTCCGTGATGGATTCGTTGTTGAAATAGAAATAACCGTTCTTCCATGCGGTGGCTTTCTCGAGGTCTGCCTTCCCGACTTTGAGGGCAGCTGCGGTGGAAACGGCCGCCTGCCCCGGTTCCAGTACTTTCTTCCCTTTGCGTGCCGCAACGGCTACTTTCCCGTTCATCAGGCTGGTAGTGGTGCGGGATGGATCGTATGCGGATATGTTGAATGTGGTGCCCAGTACCGCTACGGTATCGCCATTAACCTGTACGCTGAAGGGTTTTTGCGCATCCTTCGCTACTTCGAAGTATCCTTCACCCCGGAGCGTTACGGTGCGCTTATTACCTGTGAAGCGAACAGGGAATTGCAGCTCTGATGCCGCATTGAGCCAAACCGCGGTACCGTCAGGTAATACAATGCGGTAGGTGCCTGCTACGGGTACGCGGAGGGTATTGTACAGCGCCGTTTCTCCTGAAGCTGCGTTTGCATCATAATGGAGGGCGCCGCTATCGCTGCGGAGGCGGGTGCCGTCTTCTTCTTCGAATGTGAGGTGGTTGCTTTGCAGGAGGATGGCTTTGCCGTTGGAGAGTATGAGTTCGGCACGGGAGGTGCCGGGGAGTACATCGTTTTCATGACCGAAACGGTTATCGGCAACGATGCGGGCGGCATCGAAAGACTGCTGGTTACCGGAAAAGAACCAGGTAAATACGGCGATGCCGGTAACCGCTGCTGCTGCCCAAGCATAGCGCTGGCGTAAAGTGCGTTTTCTTTGGGCTGTACGTTTGGCAAGTACCTGTTCCCATGCCTGCCGGCTGTTGAAGCGCGCGAGCCGTGCCATGCGTGCATCCAGTGCAGGAATGTCTTTTAATTCGGCAAGGAGGCGCTGGCGGAGTGGAGCGGGTATGAGCGCATGCAGTTCCTCCCGCTCTTCAGCGGTGATGGTATTGTTATGCAATCTGTACAGCAGCTCCGCTGCCCGGTACGGAACGTTTCCCCAATCAATAGTTGGCTCGGTCATGTCTATTCTACACGCAGGAGATGAAAAAGAATGGAATGGTTACCTGGTTTTTTTTGAAAATAATTGCAATCCTCTTTAATTCAACCGATTGCATTTAGCGTAAAAAGTAAAGGAGCAGGACGAATCCCGGTCCCAAACGCTCCCGCAGGAGCAGTAAAGCTCTTTGTTTCTGGCTTTTAACGGTATGGATGGATATATTAAGGACTTCGGCGATCTCGGTATTGGAGAGGCCTTCTACGTAGCTTTTGCGTAAAATGGAGGCGCAACCTTCCGGGAGGGAGGCTACTGCTGCTTCCATGGCGGCAACCATTTCGGTACTGATGATGGTTTCGAGGATTTCGGGAGGGGCGAAGGACTGTCCGCGCAGTTGTTCGTCCTGATGGCGGTGTACGACCTTCAGATGGCGGAGGCGGTTGAGGCATGCGTTGCGGACCACAGCATAGAGGTAATTCTTACGTGCCGGCTCGCCTTCCGGCAGGATGCCTGACTTTTCGCAGATCATCACAAACACATCCTGCACCACATCTTCTGCCAGCGCCTCATCCTGCAGATAGCGGACGGCAAACTCGCATAAACGGGGATAATACTGGTGGAACAGCGGTTCAACCGCTGTAGGTAACGCATCATATCCTCCTGGAAATTTCACCATCCACTGTTTGTTTTAGCTGGAAACCCTTGTGTTGCAACGTGTACGGCTAAAAATAGTAATTTTCGCATAAAGGAGGACCCTGTTGTAAGAAATTTTCAAACATGAGGGTGCATTTACTCACTAAATCGTTAAATTTGACGTTAATATTTATGGATTTAAGAGATTTATTCGGATACCTATTTATCCTGGCGGGACTCTTGCAGTTACTTACCGCCTATTTGATTTTCGCCGGCAACCGGCATTATGTGTTAAGATTCGCCAACAAGGCGGTAGGTTCAATTATATATGTTATTTTTGCATTTATATTGTTCTACCTGGCATATTATTTTCTGGCATGAATTGGTAAGACAGACTAGATATGAAGCGGTTATTTATCGGAATTTTATCCCTCCTGGGCGCAGTTAGTACACAAGCGCAGCAATCCTTTCTCGAGAACCAGAAATTGTTCCCGAGAGTAGGAGAGGCGTTTCGGGAGAAAGAAGAAAGCATTAAGAAGGAATTCGCCAAGAAAGGTGTATCCTGGCCGGCCAGGCAGCTGTATATCCGCAGCTTTAAGCTGGACAGCGAACTGGAGATCTGGGCACGTAACAGTCCGGCCGATACCTTCACCCTCGTTAAAACCTATCGCGTATGTTCACTTTCCGGTAAGATGGGGCCCAAGCGCAAAGAAGGCGACCGTCAGGTGCCGGAAGGGTTTTACTACATCAACGATTTCAATCCCAACAGCAGTTTTCACCTGAGTCTCGGTATCAACTACCCGAACTATTCCGACCGCGTGCTCAGCGATCAGAAGAAGCCGGGCGGCGATATCTACATCCACGGTTCCTGCCTCACCATCGGCTGTATTCCGCTGACCGACGAATACATTCAGGAAGTATATGTAATGGCCGTACATGCTAAAAATGCCGGGCAGGATTTCATCCCCGTACATGTGTTTCCCGTGCGCTTCGGTAACAACCGCAGCATGGATTACCTCGGGAGTGTTTCACTCACGGATAATGAATCGCAGAAGTTCTGGCTCAACCTGAAAAATGCGTACGACTATTTCGAGAAAACCCGCAAAATGCCGGTAGTGATGGTGAACAGCCAGGGCAAATATGTGTATACTGCTCCGGTACCGCAGCCTGCCATCGCACAGATCGGCTCTTCCCGCACTCAAACAACGAATTGATTTAGTTCACATATTATTTGCAGACAGTCCCGGCGTTACGCCGGGGCTGTTTGTTTTTTACAGGGAATATTCGTAACTAGTGTAAAATGCTATCCCCGATGATACCGTTTATGAAACGTACTTTCTGGTGGTTTATAGTCTACCTGGCCATTAGCCCGCTGTTTCTCTGGTTTTCAGAAAAGCCGTACACCCACGCTGTGTGGATCGACTGGATTGCACGTAGTCTCATAACCGCCTTGCTGTTCGCATTCTTCTTCCCCTACATTAAGAAGAAACCATTGCCGACAGATAAAGCATAAGTAATTCCCGGCCCTTGCGCCGGGTTTGTTTTTTTGTATAGTTACCTTTGCCCTGTATGTTTTACTACTTGTTATTATTGTTCCCTGTCATTGTTGTAGTAGCAATAGCATTGAATGTATGGTTCCTTGCAAGAAGAGGGGAGAGTAGTGCCTGGGGACTGTATGTTGTCTTTTTGAAGAAACTGGCCTGGCGAACGGCTGCTTTAATCGCCATCGTACTAACAGGTTCTTATTTCGTATTACTTATGAAAGATGAAGCATATTCCCTGGAAGCCTGGCGCATTTCGATGGATCTGAGCCTCGGTTTCTACACCGGTCTGTTGGGTGGTTGGGCTATCATGCTCTGGAAAGGGCTGCGTAAACAGGTGGGTAAATAGGACGAAATGCCGATGGAATGGCACTATTTGCCTGCATAGCAAGCTCTATGTGTCATTTATACACACTATTTTCCCTTTAGGTCCCGAAATATTTTGGTTTCTCGCATTTTTTTTGGATTTTTCCATCTAAGGTCAAATCAATTTACTATTATGAACAGAAGAGATGCCATCAGGAATGTAGCGATACTCATGGGTACCGCGCTTTCCGCTTCCACGTTAGCGGCTCTGGAGGGTTGTAAATCCAGACCGGCCACATATTCATTACAAACACCCGAAACTAAAGAACTGCTCGCGGAAATCGCGGAAACCATCATCCCCGCCACTTCCACACCCGGTGCTAAAGCCGCTGGCGTGCAGGATTTCATTGTTACCATGATCAACGACTGCTACGACGAGAAAGCTCAGAAAGTGTTTGAAGCAGGCCTGAACAAGGTGAACGAAGAAAGCAAAAAGAAATTCGACGGTAAAGTGTTCCTCGATCTCTCCCCGGAACAACGTACCGAGCTGCTGACCGCCATCGATCAGGAGCGTGTGGATTACAACAAACGGAAAGACAAGAAGAAGGACGATCCCGTTCACTACTTCCAGTACATGAAAGAGCTGACACTGCTTGGCTATTTCACGTCTGAGCCTGGTGCCACCAAAGCGCTGCGTTATGTAGCCGTACCCGGCCGCTACGAAGGCTGTGTGCCCTACAAGAAAGGCGACCGCGCCTGGGCTTAATCCGTATCTCCACTTTATTAAACTGAAACATCATGAACCTGAATATAAAAGCGCAGGATCAGCATACGTTTGATGCGATCGTGATCGGCTCCGGCGTTAGCGGCGGTTGGGCTGCCAAAGAACTCACCGAAAAAGGACTGAAAGTACTCATGCTCGAGCGTGGCCACAACCTCGAACACGGTAAATACGAAACCGCTACCAAAAATCCCTGGGAGTTCGAACATCGCGGACGCATCACCCAGGACCAGCGCGAATCTCACGAAAAACTGAGCCGCGATTATCCTTACTCCGAACACAACGAAAAATACTGGATCAACGATAGTAAATCTCCTTATCAGGAAGATAAACGCTTCGACTGGTACCGTCCCGATATCGTGGGTGGTAAATCCATCATGTGGGGCCGCCAGAGCTACCGCTGGAGCGACCTCGACTTCGAAGCCAATAAGAAGGACGGCATTGCGGTTGACTGGCCTATCCGTTATAAAGACATTCAGCCCTGGTATGATTATGTGGAGAAGTTCGTAGGGATCTCCGGATCTGTTGAGAACTTACCCCAGCTGCCGGACAGCATTTTCATGCCCGCCATGGAAATGAACTGCGTGGAGAAAGATGTGAAAGCAAAAGTGGAAGCATCCTTCGCCGGCCGAAAAATGATCATGGGCCGCGTTGCCAATATCACACAACCGCTCCCCGGCCGTACCAACTGCCAGTTCCGTAACCTGTGCAGCCGCGGCTGCCCCTTCGGCGGTTACTTCAGCACGCAATCGTCTACCCTCCCGGCAGCAGTAGCCACCGGCAACCTGACGCTGCGTCCTGACTCCATCGTGAACAGCCTCATCTATGATGATAAGGCGGGCAAGGCTACCGGCGTGCGTGTGATCGACAAGAACTCCAAAGAAATGATCGAGTTCTATGCCAAGATCATTTTCGTAAATGGTTCTACCCTCGGTTCTACTTTCGTACTGATGAACTCCATCAGCAGCCGTTTCCCCAACGGGTTCGGTAACGACAGCGGAGCACTCGGTAAATATCTGATGGATCACCACTTCCGCACCGGCGCATCCGGCACCATGGAAGGGTACGATGATAAATACTTCTACGGCCGCCGTCCAAACGGGCTGTACATTCCCCGCTACCGTAACATCGGCAACGATAAGCGCGATTACATCCGTGGCTTTGGCTACCAGGGTGGCGCCAGCCGCAGCGGTTGGAGCCGTGGCATTGCAGAAATGGGTGTGGGTAAAGACTTCAAGGAAATGCTCACCGAACCGGGTAAATGGAGCATGGGCATCGGCGGCTTCGGCGAATGCCTCCCATACGAAGACAACTACGTAACGCTCGATAAATCCGTGAAAGACGAATGGGGCCAGCCAACACTGCGCTTCAACGCCGAGTTCAAGGAGAATGAAATGAAAATGCGGAAAGATATGGCCAACGACGCAGCAGAAATGCTCGAAGCTGCCGGTGTGAAAAACGTGAAAACGTACGACAACGGTTCCTGGCCTGGTATGGCGATCCATGAAATGGGCACCGCCCGTATGGGACGCGATCCGAAAACTTCCATCCTCAACGAATTCAACCAGGTACACGGTGCCAAAAACGTATTCGTGACAGATGGTGCTGCCATGACCTCCGCGTCTTGCGTAAACCCTTCACTCACTTATATGGCACTTACCGCCCGCGCGGCAGATCATGCCGTGAAAGAGCTGAAGAAAGGAAATATCTGATAAAGGAACTTAGGCATAACTATGTAGGAAAAGCCGCGTTCGTAGCGGCTTTTCCCATTTAAATCCATGCTACATGCATCTTAACATCAAAGCCGCAGCCGAAAATACTTACGACGCCATCGTGGTAGGTTCCGGCATCAGCGGGGGCTGGGCAGCCAAAGAGCTATGTGAAAAAGGGCTTAAAACCCTCGTGCTGGAAAGAGGCCGGAACGTTGAGCACATTAAAGACTACACCACCGCCAACTGGGCACCGTGGGATTATCCGCATCACGGTAAGCATACCCTCGAGATGCAGGAGAATCATCCCATCCAGAGCAAGTGCTATGCTTTCGATGAAGCTACGCAACACTTCTGGGTGAACGATAAAGAGAATCCCTACAACGAGGTCAAACCTTTCAACTGGCTGCGTGGCAACCATGTGGGTGGCCGCTCGCTTATGTGGGGGCGCCAGGTTTACCGGTGGAGCGATATTGATTTTGAAGCCAATGCGAAAGACGGGCACGGTACAGACTGGCCCATCCGTTATAAAGATGTTGAAGACTGGTACACCTATGTGGAGAAGTACATCGGCATCAGCGGCACGGCAGAAAACCTGCCCCAGCTGCCCGATGGCGTGTTCCTGAAAGCCATGGAAATGAACTGTCTTGAAAAACACGTTGCCGCCCGCATAAAGGAAAAGTATAAAGACCGGATCATGACCATCGGCCGCTGTGCGCACGTAACCGAAGCACACAACGGGAGAGGGCCATGCCAGTACCGCGACCAATGCGCGCGTGGCTGTCCGTTCACGGGCTATTTCAGCAGCAATGGTGTTACGCTGCCGGCTGCCGCTAAAACGGGGAATATGACCCTGCGCCCGCATTCCATCGTACTGGAACTGTTGTATGATGAAGCTACGCAGAAAGCAAAGGGGGTGCGCATCATGGATGCCGAAACAAAGGAAGTGACGGAGTACTACGCTAAAATCGTTTTCCTCAACGCATCCACCCTCGGTACAACCGCAATCCTCCTCAACTCCGTAAGTAACCGCTTCCCTAATGGTTTCGGTAACGACAGTGATCAGGTGGGCCGTAACCTCATGGATCACCATTTCGGTGTAGGTGCGGGCGGATCGTTCGAAGGGTTCGAAGACCAATTTACCTACGGCAGAAGAGCCAACGGCATTTATATCCCGCGCTTCCGCAATATCGGGGGCAACACCAACCGGAAGGATTACCTGCGTGGCTTCGGCTACCAGGGCGGCGCTTCCCGCGGCCGTAGTTCCTCGTTCGAAGGCATAGGCGTGCAGCTCAAAGAAGCCAATACCGAAGCCGGCCAGTGGGGCATGTGGATCGGTGCCTGGGGCGAACATCTGCCGTACCAGGACAATACCGTACGCCTCAATAAAACGAAAACCGATAAATGGGGTCTTCCCACACTGGATATCTACTGCAACTTCCGTGATAACGAGCTGGCCATGCGGAAAGACATGCTGGAGAGCGCCAAGGAGATACTGGAAGCGGCAGGACTGAAAGACGTAGGTGGTGGAGACGATATGCCACCTCCCGGGCACTGTATCCATGAAATGGGTACCGCCCGTATGGGCCGCGATCCCAAAACTTCCGTACTCAACGGGTTCAATCAGGTACATGCGGCGAAGAACGTGTTCATCACCGACGGTGCCTGCATGTCATCTTCGGCCTGTCAGAACCCGTCTATCACCTACATGGCACTTACTGCCCGCGCGGTAGACCATGCTGTGAACGAGTTGAAGAAGAACAATCTTTAAGTGAATGTTTTGCTGATACTGAAAAGGCTGGCGTTTTACGTCAGCCTTTCTTTTTTTGACATGGAATATGGACACACATATGGAATAACGGAAACACTATAGCAGTGGGGGATAACATCCTGTTAAAAATCCTCACGTGTAATGAATTATAGGGTAGCGGGAAAAGGGTTGTTCGCAAACATGTGCGCGACTTTTTTCCTGCTTTCTTTTTGATTTTACGAATTAAATAGGTTAACTTAAAGTAGGTTTTTCACACACGTTATTGTTTACTTTTTAAATCAGCTTACCATGGGGAGAGTCAGAGATATCTTGGTGGGCAAAGGTCACGCAGTTTATTCCGTACATCCGGACAGCACCGTTTATGAAGCCCTGAAAGTTTTGGTGGACCGGAATGTAGGCGCCCTCACCGTTGTAGATAAGGATCATTTTATGGGCATATTTTCCGAGCGCGATTATGCGCGCCGGGTAATATTAAAGGGCCGTGCCTCGAAAGAGACCACGATCCGTGAAATCATGACAGAACATCCGATCACCGTCAATGAAGACGAAACGATCGAGACCTGCATGTGTAAGATGACAGATAAAAGAATCCGGCATTTGCCGGTGGTGGATGCCGGCGGAAGGCTGATCGGCATTGTCTCCATCGGGGATGTAGTGAAATATATCATGGACGAACAGAAGCACATCATTGAAAACCTCGAGTGCTACATTACTGGCACACATCATTAATGGAATAGTTACAACAGTTATCAGACAGCCACATCCCCGGCGTTGTTTATTGTTTTATGGCCTGCATCTGCCGGATGCAAGGAGTTGTACGTTGATTGGATACAATACAACAACAGCAAGGACGACCACCCCCTGACATCCGGATTACCGCAGATGAACCCATAAAACAACTGTTTATGAACCCGACCTGGCCATTCCTCGTATTTGGCGCCATTGTACTCGTACTGGTACTGGCGATCCTGGGTCTGTCCTACCTCTTGGGCGAGCGTCATAATGAACGCGCTACAGGCGAAGCTTATGAGTCCGGCATTTTATCCACCGGCTCCGCGCGTCTCCGCTTCCCGTCCCAATTTTACCTTGTTGCCATGTTGTTTGTGATCTTCGACATCGAGACCGTTTTCGTGATCTCCTGGGCTATTGCTTTTGGAGAACTCGGCTGGGCGGGTTTCATCGGCGTGTCGGTTTTTATCGCCATCCTGTTGGTCGTACTGATCTACGAATGGCGGAACGGTGCGTTGGATTTTGGTCCGGATGGTAAGAAGATCCTCAAGGCGTTCCGGAAGTTAAAGCAATCGTCTCCTTCACCTAAAACTACATCTCATGAAGTGGTGGTTAACTGAGCCGAAAGAAGCCGCTCCGGGACGCAACGGCAATTATTCCGTCGAAGAATCCGTTGGCCAGAGCGTGATGCTCACATCGGTGGAACGCCTCGTAGCATGGGGCCGCAAAAACAGTATGTGGCCCTTTCACTTCGGGCTTTCCTGCTGTTTTGTGGAAATGGCTACAGGTATGACGCCAAAGTATGATCTTGCACGTTTTGGCGCGGAAGTGATCCGCGGAACACCCCGCGAAGCGGACGTAATGATCATTGCAGGTACCGTATTTATTAAAATGGCGCCCATCATTCAACGGCTGTACGAACAAATGATGGAACCCCGATGGGTTATTTCTATGGGCAGCTGTGCAAATTCAGGCGGGATGTATGATATTTACAGTGTGGTACAGGGAGTAGATAAATTTTTGCCGGTAGACGTATACGTTCCCGGCTGTCCACCCCGGCCCGACGCATTTATGCACGGGCTCCTGCTCCTGCAGGAATCAGTAGGGAAGGAGTTACGCCCCCTTAGCTGGACAATCGGAGAGCAGGGCGTGATCAGGCCGGAAAAAGAATCGATGAAAGACCGCTTCCGTGAGAAGCGTCAGAATATGACCGAATTCAAGACGCCGGACGAGATCTGAAAGAGATCATCTCCGCAACCTGTTAAATTAATCATGCATGAGTATCCGAAGGATAACCGGGAATGTCTATGAACTGAACCTTGGTAAGTCGAACGCGTTTCTGATCGACGATGAAAAGCTGACACTCATAGACACGGGAGAACCCGATAGCACCGGCCTTATACTGGAACTGCTGCAGTCTATCGGCCGCGGGCCGGATGATCTGAAGAACATCCTGCTCACGCACAGCCACCCGGATCATTCCGGGAGTGCTGCCGATCTGAAGGCCATTACAGGTGCCAAGGTGTATATGCATGCGGCAGAAAAGAAGTGGGTGGAAGCCGGGTATGTACCCAAACCGGAGCAGCCGTATTTTACGGGCATGGTGAACCGGCTTATTTACCGCATGTTCATCCGCGATGCTCCAGGTTCCATCACTCCCTGCCGGATCGACCACCTGGTGGAAGACGGTGACTGGCTACCGATTGGCGGTGGCATACAGGCAGTGCATGTGCCCGGGCACAGCAAAGGGCAATTGGCCTTTTTCTTTCCCGGTGCCAAAAACGTGTTGTTTGCGGCAGATACCTGTGATAATCTTTTTGGACTGGGTTACTCCACCTTCTACGAAGATTTTCCCACAGGGGAACGCAGCCTGGAAAAACTGGCCACTTTCGATTTCGATGTAGCCTGTTTCGGACACGGTAAGAGTATTATGAGGGGAGCAGGCGCAAAGTTCAGCCGTAAATTCATCGGCCATCATCATCACTCCGGTGCGCACCCTCATCCTAAAGCTACGGTAGTAGCGGGCGATGGACAGGAAAAGGTGAGCGCGCCGGAAACTAAAATCTGACAACTGATACAAAACCCGATATAGCGACCAACAGTTCATTTCAAGCAAGGGTCTAACAGACTGGAAAAGGCCGGCAGCCAGGCGCAGCGATACACAAAATTGTCATCATGCCTGAAAGCATCTTTTCTGCCCTCTGCTCCCGATTCGGCGAGCAGCTGTTCCACGAGCAGCTCACCCGGGATGAGACGCCCACCATCTGGACGCCACAAGGGAAGATCGTACCTGTACTGGAGTACCTCCGCAGTGAAGCGGATCAACCTTACCGCATGCTCTATGACCTCACGGCCATTGATGAGCGTGCCTGTAAAAGTAAGTACAACGGCACCTGCGAGTTTACCCTTGTTTATCATCTCTTTTCCTTCGGGCGCAACGCATTCCTCCGGTTGAAAGTAGCCCTCCGCGGCGAATTCCCGTCCACCCCCACCATCACTCATTTATGGCCTAATGCAAATTGGTACGAAAGGGAAGTGTTCGACATGTTCGGCATCCGTTTCGACGGGCATCCTTTGCTCCGGCGCATCCTCATGCCTACCACCTGGGAGGGGCACCCGCTCCGTAAGGAGCATCCCGCACGCGCCACCGAAATGGGCCCATTCCAATTATTTCCGGAAAAAGAAGACAGGGAGCAGGAGGCCCTGCGGTTCGACCCGGAAGAATGGGGCCTGAAGCGGCAGAGCGATGATTCTGACTTCATGTTCCTCAACATCGGCCCCCAGCACCCCGGTACCCACGGCGTGCTCCGCATCATCCTCCAGCTCGATGGTGAAGATATCGTAGATGCCGTTCCTGATATAGGCTTCCACCACCGCGGCGCAGAGAAAATGGGGGAACGGCAAAGCTGGCATACCTACATACCCTATACAGACCGCATCGATTACCTCGGCGGCGTCAACAATAACCTCGCTTATCTTCTTTCCGTAGAAAAACTGGCTGGTATACACATCCCGCAACGTGCGGAAGTGATCCGCGTGATGCTGTGCGAACTGTTCCGCATCGCCAGTCACCTTGTTTGGTACGGCACCTTCGCACAGGACGTGGGACAGCTGTCGCCCGTATTCTACATGTTCACCGACCGGGAAAAGATCTTCAATATCATTGAAGCAGTTTGCGGCGGCCGTATGCATCCCAACTGGTTCCGCATAGGCGGCGTAGCGCAGGATCTGCCACAGGGTTGGGATAAGCTCGTCCGTGAATTTGTTAACTACTTCCCGAAGAAATTAAAGGAGTACGATAAGATGGTGATGCGCAACGCCATCTTCAAAGCGCGTACTGTAGGCATCGGCGTATTCTCACTGGAAGAAGCCATCGACTGGGGTGTAACCGGGCCAGGACTGCGCGCCTGCGGTATGGACTGGGATATGCGGAAGAAGCGTCCTTACAGCGGATATGAAAAGTATGAGTTCGATATACCGACTGGGCAGAACGGAGACTGTTACGACAGGGCCAAGGTGCGTGTACAGGAGATGTGGGAAAGCCTTCGCATCATCGAGCAATGCCTGAACAACATGCCCGAAGGGCCGTACAAATCCGATCATCCGCTGGCCACTCCGCCGGTGAAGCAATACACCATGCAGGATATTGAAACCCTCATCCATCACTTCCTCCACGTTAGCTGGGGACCTGTGATTCCCGGTGGGGAAGCCATGGTGGTAACAGAAGCCACCAAGGGCTGGAACAGCTATTACCTTACCAGTGATGGCAATACGTCACCTTACCGGGTGCGGGTGCGCACGCCTTCATTCCCACATATGCAGATGATCCCGTACATCAGCCGCGGGTATACAGTGGCCGACCTTCTTTCCATCCTCGGTGCCATGGATTATGTGCTGGCTGACATTGACCGTTAAATGCAACTGTTATGCTATCGATGACTGAAAAAGAAAGAATCGAAGAAGAGATCCGGCAGGTGCCGGTTAAACGGGCTGCGTGTATAGAAGCCTTAAAGATCGTGCAGGAGCAGCGCCGCTGGGTATCTGATGAAAGTATCCATGATGTGGCCGATATCCTCGACATGAGCCCCGAAGAGGTGGATAGTGTGGCTACTTTCTACAACCTCATCTTCCGCCAGCCGGTAGGCCGCCATATCATTCTCCTGTGCGACAGTATCAGCTGTTATGTAATGGGCCTGAAAAGTATCCATGCTGAGCTGGTGGGCCTGCTGAATATACAATACGGACAAACCACGGCCGACGGGCGTTTTACCCTCCTGCCGAACCCCTGCCTGGGCACCTGCGATCATGCGCCGGCCCTTATGGTAGACAGTGATCTGTACCGCGATCTGCAACCCTCCGCACTGGCGGGGATACTCGAAAAATATACCTGATATGGAACGTCCGCTCACACAACACATTACCTTTCCGCCACTGGAGATCCGCCAGTACGAAGCCATTGGCGGTTACCAGGCCGTGCGAAAGGCGTTACGCCATATGCAGCCTGCAGATGTTACGGCACTTGTGAAGGAATCCAATATGAAGGGCCGCGGCGGCGCGGGCTTCAGTACCGGCATGAAATGGAGCTTCGTACCCATGACCGTACCCGGTCCCAAATACCTCGTGGCAAATGCAGATGAAATGGAACCCGGGACCTTCAAAGACCGGCTGCTCCTGGAAGGCAATCCCCATCAGTTACTGGAAGGGATGATCGTTGCGGCATACGCCATTCAGGCTACGGAAGCATTCGTGTTTCTCCGGTGGGCGTATAAAGAAGCAGCAGTGGTGATCCGGAAAGCTATTCAGGAAGCGTATGACGCGGGGTATCTCGGGAAAGACATACTCGGCACAGGCTACTCACTGGAAATGCACCTGCATACCGGTGTAGGACGTTATATGTGCGGGGAAGAAACCGCCCTGCTCAATTCCCTCGAAGGGAAAAGAGCCACGCCGCGCGCAAAGCCTCCCTTCCCGCAGGTGTCAGGACTTTTCGGGAAGCCCACTATCGTCAACAATGTGGAAACCCTCAGTTTCATTCCGCATATCATCAACAAAGGAGCCGACTGGTTTAAATCACTAAGCCGCACGGCTGACGGTGGTACAAAGATCTATGGAGTATCCGGCAGGGTAAATAAGCCTGGGGCATGGGAGCTGCCGATGGGCGTTACCATGCGGGAACTCATAGAAGTGCATGCCGGTGGCATGCAGAAGGGATACGGCTTCAGAGGGGCATTGCCCGGTGGTGCATCCACCGATTTCCTCATCGATAAACACATGGATATCCAGATGGACTTTGCCGGTGTTGCCGCTGCAGGCAGCCGTTTGGGAACCGGCACGATGGTGATCCTCGATGATCAGACCTGTCCGGTTGGTTTCGTGCATAACCTCGAACACTTCTTCTCACAGGAATCGTGCGGTTTCTGTACTCCCTGCCGTGAAGGCCTGCCGTGGACGGAAAAGCTGCTCTGGGCCATTGAGCAGGGCAGAGGGCGGGAGGAAGATCTGGACCTCCTGTTACGGCATACCGAATGGCTCGGGCCGGGCAATACTTTCTGCGCACTGGCTCCGGGTGCTATGGAGCCTTTGCAAAGCGCACTCAAATACTTCCGCGACGATTTTGAAAAACATATCCGGGAACACCGCTGCCCTTACCACGACCCCGTTACAGCAGCCCCGGCATCCGCTAACCTCCATCATACCCATCACTTATGACTATCTACATCGATAACAAACCATATGAGGTGAAGCCGGGTAAGAACCTGCTGGAAGCCTGCCTGGAGCTTGGCCTGAATCTGCCCTACTTTTGCTGGCATCCGGCACTGGGTTCGGTAGGTGCCTGCCGCCAATGCGCCGTGAAGGTGTTTAAAGATGAAGACGATAAAACAGGGCGCCTGGTAATGGGATGTATGGAACCCGTGCGTGATAACCTCCGGCTTTCGATCGAAGACCCCGGTGCTAAGACATTCCGCGAACAGGTGATAGGCTGGCTTATGACGAACCACCCGCACGATTGTGCCGTGTGCGACGAAGGCGGCTCCTGCCATTTACAGGATATGACGGTGATGACGGGCCACACTTACCGCAATTACCGCTTCAGTAAACGCACTTTTGAAAACCAGGATCTGGGGCCATTCATCAGTCATGAGATGAACCGCTGCATACAGTGTTATCGCTGCGTGAGGTTCTATAAAGATCATGCCGGCGGTAAAGACCTGAATGTATTTGCCGCACATAACCATGTCTATTTCGGGCGGTGTGAAAGTGGAACACTGGAAAGCGAATTCAGTGGCAATCTTGCAGAGGTGTGCCCAACCGGTGTGTTTACTGACAAAACCCTTCATTCGCATTATACCCGTAAGTGGGATATGACCTGGGCACCCTCGGTTTGCCAGGGTTGCTCGCTGGGTTGTAATACCAGCGCAGGGGAGCGTTATGGCTCGCTGCGGCAGATCACCAACCGGTATAATGGTGAAGTGAACGGTTATTTCCTGTGCGACCGCGGGCGTTATGGATATGAATTCGTGAACAGCGATCAGCGCATCTTACAGGCAGCCATGCGGCCACATTCCAATGGTACCACGAATAAAGATCATATCCTCGACCTGGTGGCGCAGAAAGTAAAGAACGGCCGCACCATTGGCATCGGCTCACCCCGCGCCAGCCTGGAATCCAACTATGCATTAAAGCTGCTGGTGGGAGAAGATAATTTTTACCTCGGCATGTCCGACACGGATCACGACCATACGTCCATTGCCTTAAAGATCCTGCGCGACGGGCCGGTGCGTACCCCTTCCATGCAGGAAGCGGCTCAGGCAGATGCCGTATTCATTTTAGGGGAAGACCTCACCAATACGGCACCTATGCTGGCACTCGCCGTGCGGCAGGCAGCACAGCGCAAGCCTGAAGCAGATGCCCTGGGGCAGATTCACGTAGCAGCCTGGCAGGATGCTGCTGTTCGGGAAGCAGTGCAGGATAAACATGGTCCCTTCTACATTTTTCATACCGTACCTACCAAGCTGGATGAACTGGCGGAAGACATCCGCCGGGGCGCACCGGAGCAACTGGCCCGGCTGGGATTCGCCGTTGCTCAAATGCTGGGGGCCGATATCGTACCCGTAACGGGACTCTCACAGGAAGATGCCGCGCTTGCGGAAAAGATAGCGGCGGCACTGATGGCAGCGGAACATCCCCTCATCGTAAGCGGCTATGGCAGTGGCTGTGATCATATGATGAAAGCCGCCGCCAATATTGCCTGGGCCTTGCAACAGAAAGGCCGTAATCCGTTGCTCAGTATTACCCTGCCGGAAGTGAACAGTATGGGCCTCGAAATCATCGGTGGCCACCGGCTCGATACCGCGCTGGATGTATTGCGCCAGGGCGATGCCGATACCGTAATAGTCCTCGAAAACGATCTCTACCGCCGGGCAGACCCGCATATTATCGACGAGATATTTTTACACGCACAGGATGTAATCCTCATCGATCATCTCTATAACCGCACTGCCGAAAAAGCTACTGTGCTTTTACCTGCGGGCACCTTTGCAGAGGCTGATGGAACGGTGGTGAACAACGAAGGCAGGGCACAGCGTTTTTACCAGGTATTCGTGCCCAAAGGAGATATACAGGAAAGCTGGCGCTGGTGCCTGCAGATTGCAGAAAAGGCGCAGATACCCGCCCTGCAGGGGCTGCGTAACCTCGATGATATTGATCTGGCATTAACCAACGGAATGCCATCACTGGCAGCTTTACAACAACTGGCCCCCCATGCAGGATTCAGGATCAACGGACAGCGCATTCCCCGTGAGCCACACCGCTACAGCGGGCGCACTGCCATACTTGCCAACGAAAATGTGAGTGAGCCTAAGCCCGCGGAGGATGTGGACACTCCATTGTCTTTCACCATGGAAGGATACCGTGGAGAGCCGCCTTCCCCGCTGATTCCTTTCTTCTGGTCGCCGGGCTGGAACTCGGTACAGTCTGTGAACAAATACCAGCAGGAGATAGGAGGGCATTTGCATGGCGGAGATCCCGGCATCCGTTTACTGGAGCCGCACCTGAATGGCGGGCCACATTATTTCCACGAAGCGCCTGACACATTCGTACCCATCCCCGGTCATGTACACATTATGCCGCTGTATCACATTTACGGCTCCGAAGAGTTGAGTATGTACACGTCGGGCATCGCGCAGCAGGCAGGTGAATTCTGCTGTCTGTACCTGAACCCGGAAGATCTTGCGCAGTGGAATATCACACCCGGCAATTGGGTGACGATCGATCTTGATCATCATGCCTGCCGGCTGGTAGCCACACCCAACCACTGGATGCCCCGTGGGCTGGGAGCGGTGAGTGCCGGTATGCCACACTCGCCTGTTGTGGATTTACCGGTATGTGTGAAGTTACAGGCGTAGCAAATTACTGAAACTTAAAACCCAGGATATGGAAGCACATTACTGGTGGGTGATAGGAGGTGTGTTGTTCACGTTGCTCAACACCGCGGCCGGCCTGATATGGCTCGAAAGACGGATGCTTGCCCTCTGGCAGGATCGCTATGGTCCCAACCGCGCAGGGCCTTTCGGGATTCTGATCGTACTGGCGGATACGCTGAAGCTGTTCTTTAAAGAAGACTGGATACCGCCGTTCGCGGATAAGGTTGTCTTTGTATTCGCACCGGCAGTGGTGGTGGCAAGTGTGCTGATGGCTTTTGCCGTTGTGCCTTTCGGACCCAATATCGTGGTGGCTGATATGAATATAGGATTGCTGTTTTTCCTCGCCATGTCATCGCTGGGGGTGTATAGTATTGTGCTGGGCGGTTGGGCTTCGAATAATAAGTATGCACTGCTGGGTGCCATGCGCGGAGCATCGCAGATGATCAGCTATGAAGTGTTTATGGGACTGGCGCTGATGGGAACCGTGGTATTAAGCGGCACGTTTAACCTCGGTAAGATTGTTGAAGCGCAACGTGGCATGTGGTACATCTTCCCGCAGCTATTGGGTTTCCTCATTTTCTTTATTGCAGGTATCGCGGAAACGCACCGCCTGCCATTCGATATTCCGGAAGCGGAGAGCGAACTGGTGGCGGGCTTCCACTCAGAATATTCAGGGATGAAATTCGGGATGTTCTTCATCGGGGAATATCTTGGTATCACCCTCATTTCTTCCATGATCGTGACTTTATATTTCGGCGGCTGGCTCGGCCCCGCTTTTCTCCCGGGTGTGATCTGGTTTATATTGAAAACGTTCGTATTCATCTCGGTCTTCATCCTGCTGCGGGCCTCTATGCCCCGGCCGCGGTACGATCAGCTGATGGAATACGGATGGAAGGTATTGTTCCCGCTGTCGCTGCTCAATTTACTGGGCACAGCGGCTATCAAATTGCTCATAGATAAATGACAAGTTATGTTCAGTTTACTCCGTAGCATGTGGCTGGTATTCCTGCACACGTTTCACAAACGGGAAACGTACCAGTACCCTGAAGAGAAAGCGCCCCTTCCCGCACGCTGGAGAGGCCGCATCGCCCTCACGCGGGATCCGGATGGAGGTGAGCGTTGCGTAGGCTGCTACCTCTGTGCGGCAGCATGCCCGGTAGACTGTATATCGCTGCAGGCCACCGAAGCGCCAGACGGCAGGCGGTATCCGAGCTTCTTCCGCATCAACTTCTCGCGGTGCATCTTCTGCGGGTTCTGCGAAGAGGCTTGTCCCACCTACGCCATTCAACTGCTGCCTGATTTTGAAATGGCGGAATACGACCGGCAAAACCTGGTGTATGAGAAGGAAGACCTGCTCATCAACAGTGAGGGCAAATACCCCGGTTATAACTACTACCGTGTGGCGGGTATGGCTATTGCGGGTAAAGATAAAGGGGAAGCGCAACACGAAGAGCCGCCGGTTGATGTGCGGAGTCTGTTACCTTAAAAATTACCCGTTATGGGAACTGCATTCTATATCGCGGCCGCTGTGGCCATTCTGTCTACCATCATGGTGATTACCCGGTACAATATCATGCATGCGCTGCTGTATTTCATAGTATCGCTGCTGAGTGTGGCTGTTGTGTTTTACCTCTACGGGGCACCTTTTATGGCTGCATTGGAAGTTATTATTTACGCCGGAGCCATTATGGTACTGATCATCTTTTTCGTGATGATGCTCAGCCTGGGAAGTCAGACGGCGGGTGAAGAACGCAGCTGGATGACGCCCGGTGTATGGATAGGCCCTTCCATCCTTTGCCTGGTATTGCTGGGGGAGCTGGTATTCCTCATACTGCAACCCGCAGGCCCTGCCGGGGAAGTAAGGGTGGTGGAGCCGAAGGAAGTGGGTTTGAGCCTCTTTGGCCCTTACATCCTCGCTGTTGAGCTGGCGGGCATGCTGCTGATGGCCGGGATCGTAGGGGCTTACCATCTCGGCAGGCAAAAGAAAAAAATCGTTCACCGTTTTCTCCAAACACCAGAATCATGATATCTCCTACTACAGCAGGGCTCATCCTTGCAGGCATCCTGTTCACCCTCGGACTGATCAGTATGCTCATCCGGCGCAACATCATCTTCATGCTGGTGTCTGTCGAGATCATGCTGAATGCGGCCGGCCTTGCATTTATAGTGGCGGCCAGCAAATGGGGGCAGCCGGAAGGGCAGGTGATGTTCATGTTTATCCTCGCTATGGCTGCAGCCGAAGTATCGGTGGGCCTGGCGCTCATCCTTCAGCTGTATCACCAGCTTAAAACACTGGACAGCGACGAGGCAAGCCGCATGCGGGGCTGAAGCCGCAGCTGACAAAAAAAATAATGTACCATGGAATGGATGTATCTCGTACCGGCCCTTCCTTTTTTGGGCGCATTGCTTTTGATCCTGTTTTCCGGGAAAACCGGTAAGGCCGGCGTGATCGCCATCGGCTGCGGGAGCATCGGAATTGCAGCGCTCATAACTATCATAGCTGGCTGGCAGTTCCTGCAATCAGATATACCGGCATACGATCAGCATTTGTGGGAATGGCTGCGGGTAGGAGATTTTAGTATAGGCATGAACCTCCGGCTGGATGCCCTTTCGCTGGCATTTACATTTGTTATCACTTTCGTAGGATGCCTCATCCATATTTACTCCACGGGATATATGGCAGACGATCCTGACTTTGCGCGGTTCTTCGCATGTATGAACCTCTTTGTGGGATCCATGCTGATGCTGGTGCTGGCAGACAATCTCCTGCTCATGTACCTGGGCTGGGAAGGCGTGGGTCTATGCAGCTACCTGCTGATAGGGTTCTGGTATAAGGATCCGGAAAACGGAGCGGCAGCACGCAAGGCTTTTATCGTTACCCGCGTGGGCGATACTGCCATGGCCATTGCCCTGTTCCTGCTGGTACAGCATACCGGCAGCCTGCAATTGTCTGTTGTGCTGGAAAGAGTACAAACACTATGGAATACCGGAGATCCAACGGTGGTATGGATCGCGTTCCTGCTGCTGGGTGGGGCGGTTGGTAAATCGGCACAGTTACCGCTGCAAACATGGCTCCCCGACGCCATGGCTGGTCCAACCCCGGTGAGCGCTCTCATCCATGCGGCCACCATGGTTACGGCAGGGGTGTACCTCATCGCCCGTACCAATATCATCTTTTCCCTTGCTCCTGCAGCGCAGGCGGCTGTAGCCATTACAGGTGCGGTAACATTGTTGCTGGCCGGGTGCAGTGCCTGGGTGCAAACAGATATTAAGCGGGTGCTGGCTTATTCCACCATCAGTCAGATCGGGTATATGTTTTTGGCGCTGGGCGTGGGGGCATGGTCGGCCGCAGTATTTCATTTTGTTACCCATGCCTTCTTTAAAGCTTTATTGTTCCTTGGAGCGGGTGCTGTTATCCATGCATTACACCACGAACAGGATATGTTCAAAATGGGTGGACTGCGCAAATCCCTGCCGGGGGTGTTCCTCGTATTCCTCATCGGTTCTCTTTCGCTGGCGGCTATCCCTTTTATCTCCTCGGGGTGGTATAGTAAAGACCAGATCATCTGGCTGGCGGGCGTTACGGAAAGGGGCAGCTCCTGGTATGCATGGGCTGCCGTGCTGGGAGCTTTCATAACTGCGGCATATACCACGCGGATGATGCTGCTGGTCTTTTTCGGCAGGGAACAAACACATGTACACCACAAGCCGGGTCCTGAAATGATGATCCCGCTGTACATATTGGCCATTTGCAGCACGCTGGCTGGCTTTTTAGAGCTGCCCCACACGCTGGGCCACTTTGCATGGCTGAGTGAGTTCCTTGCGCCTGTATTGCCCGCGCCTGCGGTGCTGCATGCAGATGTAGCGGCGGAATGGGGATTGCAGGCCATCACCGCAGGCCTTGCCGCGCTGGCCATATACCTCAGCTGGCGGCTGATCAATGCACCTTTCCCGAAAGAGGCAGGCGCTTTCCTGAGAAGCGGATGGGGATTTGATGCTGCGTATGATGTATTGTTTGTTCAGCCGTTTGTACGGGTGGCCCGGCTCAACCGGAAAGATATCGTTGATAAAATATACACCGGTCTCGCTGCCATTACACGTACTTTCCACCGGATGATGTCGTCTACCCAAAGTGGCATCCTGCGGTGGTATGTACTGGGCGTGGTGATGGGTGCGGTATTGATTTTGTCCGTCATCATCTGGCGGCATTCCTTGTAACCAGAAAACTGATTCAGCATGATCCTGCTTGCTTTCATATTATTTCCACTCATAGGAGCTTTCCTCGCCTGGGCTTCCGCAGCAGTACACACATCCCTGCCGCGATGGGTAGCCCTGCTGGTGATGCTGGCAGGTCTCATACTCGCAGCAGGCATCTGGATCCAACCGGAGCCTGCATCCATTGCGGGGGCCGACTGGCGGTACGTATATCACCAGCCATGGATGCCCCGTTTCGGGATTAGCCTTTCCCTCGCAATGGATGGCCTGAGCCTGCTTATGATCGTACTCACCTTCTTCCTCGGTGCATTGGCAGTACTGGTTTCGTGGGATGAGATTCAGGACCGTACGGGCTTTTACTTCTTCAATCTCCTCTTTGTACTGGGTGGCATTGCGGGCGTGTTCCTTGTAATGGACCTGTTCCTTTTCTACTTCTTCTGGGAAGTGATGCTCATCCCCATGTACTTCCTCATTGGTATCTGGGGCCATGGCCACCGCTTATATGCCGCGCTGAAGTTTTTCCTGTTCACACAGGCCGGCGGCTTGCTGATGCTGTTATCCATTCTGGGTTTATATTTTGTACATGGCGCATCCACCGGTGTATATACATTCTCCTACGCTGAGCTGCTGCAAACACCTATGGCGCAGGGCACCGGCAGGTGGCTGATGCTGGGCTTCATGGCGGCGTTCCTCGTCAAATTACCGGCCTTTCCTTTCCATACCTGGCTGCCCGATGCACATACGGAAGCGCCTACCGCAGGGTCCGTTATACTGGCCGGACTGCTCCTTAAAACAGGCGCATACGGCATCCTGCGATTTGTGTTACCCCTGTTCCCCGAAGCGAGCCATGCTTTCGGGGAATGGTTTATGCTCATGGGGGCCATCGGGATATTGTATGGCGGACAGCTGGCCTATGCGCAAACTGATTTTAAAAGACTGGTAGCCTATACCAGCGTCAGCCACATGGGGTTTGTGCTGGTAGGGGCTTTCGCGTTTAATGAACTGGCATACCAGGGGGTGGTGATGCAAATGATCACACATGGCATCAGTACCGGGGCGTTGTTTATGATTGCGGGCGTGTTGTATGAAAGACTGCATACCCGCGAGCTGGAGAAGATGGGAGGGTTGTGGGCCGCGTTACCCGGACTGGGCACCATCACCATGGTATTCGTTATGGCCTCACTGGGGTTACCCGGACTGGGGAACTTCATCGCTGAATTCCTCATACTGGCAGGCAGCTGGCAGGCATATCCATGGATAGCGGTGCTGGCGGCAATAGGGCTGGTAGTGGCTACGGTGTACAGCCTGCGCATCATGCAGAAAGTATTCTTCGGCATGACGCTGAGGGAGTTCAAGTTGAAAGATATGTCGCTCCGGGAAGCTGTGATGCTGTTGCCGCTGGTGATTGCCATCATCTGGCTGGGATTGTTCCCGCAGCGGGTGATCGATACTGCCGCGAAAGGCGCTCCGTCAGTAGCTTTTCAACATAAGGATAAATAAACTGAAGATATGTCCACGAACGATTTGCTCGCCCTGCTACCCATCATACTGCTTTGCGGTGCTTCCGTGATAGCGATGCTGCTGGTGGCAGTGAAGAGAAACCACCGGGTGATGCACGCCTTCACCGTTGCCGCATTCATTATTGCACTGCTGGCATTATTCCGCCAGCCGGATAATATGCCGTATTTGATAGCGCCCCTTTTTGTGGTGGACAAGTTCGCATTATTCAATACCGGATTGATACTCGCTGCGGGCCTCAGTGTGTTGTTATTGTCATACAACTATTTCGAACAGCGGGAAGAACGGAAGGAGGAATATTATATCCTGTTGTTATTAGCTACTGTAGGCGGACTGGTACTGCTTTCCAGCCGGCACTTCATTTCCCTGTTCCTTGGGCTGGAAACGATGAGCATCAGTTTATACGGGCTGATCGCATACCTGCGTACCCGTGAGCGTTCGGATGAGGCGGGGATCAAATACCTGTTGCTGGCTGCGCTCTCTTCTGCTTTTCTGCTCTTTGGTATGGCATTGGTGTATGCCGAAGCGGGTACGATGGATTTTGTGGGGATTGGGCAATACCTGAAAGGAATAAATGAACCCCCCGTAGCGGTCGTGGCTGGTTTTGGGCTTATGCTGATTGGTGTGGGCTTTAAACTGGGCATTGTACCTTTTCATATGTGGGCGCCTGATATTTATGAAGGCGCACCACTTCCTGTGGCCGCTTATATAGCAACCGTCTCCAAAGGCAGTATGCTCGTATTGCTGATGCGTTTTTACAGAGATGTGAACGGATATGATTATACGATACTGTGGTGGGTGTTCGCCATCATAGCCATGGCAAGTATGTTTGTTGGTAACTGGCTGGCGCTGATGCAGCGGAATGTAAAGCGCCTGCTGGCATATTCTTCCATCTCGCATATGGGTTATATCCTCATCGCTTTCCTTGCGGGGCAGGAAGCAGGGCAGGAGGCGGTGATGTTTTACCTGGTGGCATATGTGATCACCAGTATAGGCGCATTTGGTGTATTGGCTTTACTCAGCGATAGCATAAATGATGCTGAGATGCTGGAAGACTTTACCGGACTCTTCTGGCGGCAGCCCTGGCTGGCGGCTATTTTTACGGCTATGCTGTTGTCGCTGGCAGGTATCCCGCTTACTGCCGGGTTCATCGGTAAGTTCTATGTGGTGGCAGCGGGTGTGAGTTCAGGGCTGTGGCTGTTGCTGGCTTTGCTGGTAGTGAATAGTGTGATCGGTTTATTTTATTATATACGCCTCGTGGCGGTGATGTTTCAACCGCTGGAAGGCGTGCCTGTCAGGAAACGGCTTCCGTTCTTTGGTGTCTTCGCGCTTTCTGCGCTGATGGTGCTGTTGCTTTGGCTGGGCATCTATCCCTCTGTACTAATAGCCATGATACGTGACATGATGCTGTCGATGGGTTGATAGTTACATATATACTATTGAATCCCGCTTCCTGCGAAGCGGGATTTTTTATGGCTGTTAACAGCCGTAGTAAAAAAGATTAGAACCAGGTGAAACCAATCGGAATTATGCCCCGTATATCATCATGTAAAACATCCAATCCATTTACTGAGCAGTAACCACACTTAAGAACCCGTAAACGAAAACTTATGGCAGAAAAACTGATTGTTCCACAGGAACAGGAGGGGCGTGCCATGTTATCATCGAAAGGCCAGCAGCGCCGGCAGTTCCTCTCGCTCTTTGCGGGAACTGCCGCTGCAGCCACGCTGATGCATGCCTGCTCCAACAATGACGACCCCACGCCCAACAACGGCATCAACCTGGGCGGTGGCGATATCGGCATCTTAAACTATGCCTATGCGCTAGAACAACTGGAGGCCGCATTCTACATCCGCGTAGCACAAACATTCTTCACCGGCGCTACCGCCACAGAACAACAATTCTTAACAGAGATCCGGGATCATGAGATCGCGCATCGTGAGTTTTTCCGGAATGCATTAGGTGGCAAAGCCATCCCTTCACTGGAAGTTGATTTCAGTAAGATCGATTTCAACAGCAGGGCGAGTGTACTGGGCACCGCCAAAGCGTTTGAAGACCTGGGGGTAGCTGCCTACAATGGGGCGGGTAAACTGATCACCGACGGTAATTATCTCCTGCTGGCAGGAAAGATCGTATCGGTGGAAGCTCGCCATGCGGCCATGATCCGCGACCTGCTCAGCAACGGGTCTTTCGCGGACAATACTGCAGTAGATGCGAATGGACTCGACATGGCCCTCCCTCCGGGTGAAGTCCTGAAAGTAGCCGGCGGCTTCCTCAAATCGAAGATCGACGCATCCAATCTCCCCACTTCATGACCTTAAAACAGGCATTATGAACATCGAACATATCATCACAGAACTGGAAAAAAAAGACCCCGAGGTCTACGACCGTATGAGTAGCCGACGCTCCGCTATCAGCGGAATAGCCAGTATCGGTGGTAAACTGGCACTGGCTGCCATTCCGCTGGCATTGGGTAGTTTGTTCAAGAAGGCTTACGGCCAATCCACCGGTAACATAGTAGGCGTACTGCAATACGCCCTTACACTCGAATACCTCGAAGCGGAGTTCTATACCATGGGTGCAGCTGCTCCCGGCCTCGTTCCTGCCGGCCCTCCCACGGGCGCCATCGCCACCATCCGCGATCATGAAAATGCACACGTTGCCCTGCTGAAAACGACTATCTCAGCCCTTGGAGCTACACCGGTTGCCAAGCCCACGTTCGACTTCTCGGCGGGTAATGGCAGCGGCAATGGCCCTTTCAAGGGTGTGTTCACCAACTACCCGCTCTTCCTTGCAGTGGCCCAAACATTTGAGGATACAGGTGTGCGTGCGTACAAAGGGCAGGCAGGTGAGCTGATTTCAAACAATGATGTGCTCACTGCGGCGCTGAAGATCCATAGTGTGGAAGCTCGCCATGCGGCGCATATCCGTTACATGCGCAGGAATCTCACTTCCAATACCGGACTCAAACCCTGGATTACGGGGAATGATACCGGCGGCATAGGTGCGGCTGTTCAGGCCAGTTACAACGGTGAAGAAACCAGCACACAGGCAGGTATCAATATCGTTAATATCAACGGGCTGGGCATCAGCATGAATGCAGCTACCGAAGCATTCGATGAGCCGCTCAGCAAAGATGCCGTGCTGGCTATTGTAGACCCGTTTATCGTCTGAAGAATACTTGTTTTCCTTTTCGCTGCGCCCCGGCTCGTCCGGGGTGCGGCATTTTTACATGGAAGGATGCCTGACCGTCAACCGCCTGCGGGTAACTGCCGCCGCCGGTCAGGATTTTGGGTAAGGAGGTGCCGCACTTGCGATTTTATACCTATTTTGCGCTACTGCCGTTTCATTCACGGCATTTTCAAACCCAAGTCTGCTTATGATACAGAAAAGTATGTTTCTTGCCGCCAGCGCTTTCATGCTGGCCGGTTCTCCTGTCACCATGGCGCAAAGCCCTACCAAACTGCTCCGCAACCCTTCGGTTAGCGCACAGCATGTGGCCTTCATGTATGGCGGCGATATCTGGATTGCCAACCGCGATGGCGCCTCTCCGAAAAGACTCACCGTAAACCCCGCCTTTGAACAGGCGCCCTACCTCTCACCCGATGGTAAATGGGTAGCCTTTACCGGAAATTACGACGGTAATACCGATGTATATGTGGTACCCTCCGAAGGAGGTGAGCCCCGCCGCATCACCTGGCACCCTGCCGGTGAATATGTAATGGGTTGGGTAGGAAACGACCGGATCTTGTACGGTTCCAACCTTGAATCTCCCACTCAGAGAACTGCCCGCCTCTTTACCGTTAGTGTAAACGGTGGTTTGCCCGAAGTGCACCAGCGTATCCCGGAAGCTACGCAGGGCACCGTTTCGCCAGACGGGAAGTTCACCGCTTACATCAAGAACCCCGATCCTACCGAAGGCGGCAGTGTTTACCGCCCTTTTAAAAGATACCGTGGTGGCTACGCGCCCCGCATCTGGATCTTCAACCACGCTAATAACCAGATCACGGAGATCCCCGGCGCCGATGCCAATAACATCCGGCCGCAATGGATAGGGAAGAGTGTATACTTCCTCAGCGACCGTAATCATACCATGAACGTTTTCCGTTACGATACCGATTCCAAACAGGTATCTCAGGTAACACAATACAAATCGGATGACGTGAAAACCCTCACGGGCGATGGTAAAACACTGGCTTTCGAGCAGGCAGGCACCCTGCACCTCCTCGATCCCGGAACAGGGAAGGTAACCGACCTGTCTGTCACCATTCAGGCAGATATCCCTTCCAAACGCGCCCGCTTCGAGAAGCAGCATAACTTTAGTGCAGCTTATCTGTCGCCCACCGGCGCCAGGATGCTGGTTCAGGCCCGTGGTGAGATCTTCTCCATTCCGAAAGAGAAAGGGGATGCCCGCAACATCTCCAATTCTCCCGGCACGCATGAGCGCATGCCCGCATGGTCGCCCGACGGGAAGTATATTTCCTATGTTTCTGATAAGGATGGCAACTACAAGCTTATCCTCCGTGATCAGAAGGCGATGGATAAACCCATTGAAATTGAGCTGGGTAAAACAGTGTATTACTTCGGTACCACCTGGTCGCCAGACAGCCGTAAGATCGTTTACAGCGACGCGCATTTCAACCTCTTCGTGCTCGACGTGGCCAGTAAGAACGTCACTAAAGTAGCCACCTATAGTAACGGAAGCATCCCTTCCGGCGGCTCCAATGTATTCCAGCCTTCCTGGTCGCCTGATTCTAAATGGATTGCTTTTGTGAACGCCCAGTCCAATGACCTGGATGCCATATTCATGTATGAAGTGGCTTCCGGCACAACCATTCAGGTAACCGATGGTATGAGTGATGCCGGTGCGCCTTCTTTCAGCGCCGATGGCAAGTTCCTGTTCTTCCCCGCCAGCACCAACAGCGGTGCCGCTATCAGCGGACTGCACATGCAAACGTACGACCGCAATGTAACGTCGAACCTGTATGCTGCCGTACTTTCTAAAAGCACAGCTACTCCCTTTACGCCGGAAAGCGACGAAGAAACCGTGAAGGCCGACGATAAGGAGAAAGATAAAGACAAGGATAAGGACAAGAAGAAGGATACCGCCAAAGCGGCTCCCGCCAAGCCGGAAGCAGCACTGGTAGATGTGGATGGCATCCAGCAGCGTATTATTGCCCTGCCGGTTTCAGAAGGCCGCATCTTTGGTGTGAATGGCATGGTGAAAGATAAAGTGTTCTTTACTGATGGTATGGAGATCAAGTATTTCGACCTGAAGGAAAGAAAGACGGAAACCTTCACCAAAGGCGCCAGCTATATGATCAGCGCCGATGGTAAGAAGATACTCCTTTCCAATGGTGGTGTATACTATATCGTAGATGCCGGCCGTAAGCCTGGCCCGGGTGAAGGAAAGGTAGATGTGTCGAATGTTTCCGTGTATGTTGATCCTGTAGCAGAATGGAAACAGATATTCGATGAAGTGTATAAAATTGAGAAGGACTTTTTCTACGTGAAAAATATGCACGGGGTAGATTGGGATGCCAACAAGCGCAAATACGAAGCCCTGCTGCCCCATGTAAGCAGCCGGGCAGACCTTACCTACCTGCTCAATGAAATGATGAGTGAAATGGTGGTAGGGCATAACTATGTGGGTTATGGCGACATGCCTTCCGGTCCTAACGTGAGTGTAGGACTCCTTGGTGCTGATTATGAGATCAGCGAAGGGCGTTACCGCATTGCGAAGATCTATACAGGTCAAAGCTGGAACCCGGAAGCAAAATCTCCTCTGTCCGCCCCCGGACTGAATGTAAAAGGGGGTGATTACATCCTTGCTGTGAATGGCATACCACTTACTGCGTCTACCAGTATACATGAGTTGTTGCAGAACCAGGCCGACCGCCAGGTGACCCTGAAAATAAACAGTTCCGCTTCTGAAACAGGCGCACGCGAGATTGTTGTAGTGCCGGTGAGCAATGGTGGCGAGAATACCCTGCGGTATGTAGACTGGGTGGAAGCAAACCGCCGGAAGGTGGATCAGCTGAGCGGCGGAAAGATCGCCTATCTGCATATGATCAATACCGGCCGCGAAGGGTATGTATCTTTCAACCGTTACTACTATGCACAGGCTGATAAGAAAGCCCTGCTGCTCGATGAACGTTTTAACGGCGGCGGTTCCGTAGCCGACTATGTTATCGATGTACTCAACCGTGATGTGATGAGCTACTGGGGTGTGCGCGACGGGCGCAGCTTCACTACTCCCGGCAATGGTATCTACGGTCCCAAGGCGATGCTGATCAACGAATATGCAGGCTCCGGCGGTGATATGATGCCCTGGATGTTCCGTTATAAAAACCTCGGCAAGCTGGTAGGTAAGCGTACCATGGGCATCCTCGTAGGTATCAGCGGATACCCTGCGCTGATCGATGGTGGTTATGTAACTTCCCCCAGCTTTGGTATTTATGATACCAATGGCAAATGGATCATTGAGAACGTGGGTACGCCTGCGGATGTGGAAGTGGAGCAAACCCCGGCAGATGTGATCGCTGGCCGCGATCCTCAGCTGGAGAAAGGTGTACAGATCCTGCTGGAAGAACTGAAAACCAAAACCTGGACCCCGGTACCCAAACCGGCAGATCCCGTGAGAGTGAAATAATCTCACCAGAATAAAAGCATGTAACGGCCGTCAGGAGCAGATCCTGGCGGCCGTTTATTTGTGGTGCCTCAGCCGTTCTTCATCATCCTGTCTGTCAGTGCAGGCATAATACGGGAAAGGATTTTAAGCAACCGGCTTTTCCCGATATGCTGTTCGTAGCGGTTGTCCCCAAAGCCTTTTATGAAGGTTACAGCCAGTTGCTCCGGAGATATTTTGCCGGAACTACGCTCTGCAGTCATTGCCGTATCCACCAAAGGAGGAATGATGTCGAACACCCTTATGCCGGAACCTTCCAGCTGGTAGCGCAGGGCTTTGGCGAAAGTGTGAACAGCGGATTTAGTGGCACAGTACACGGGAGCCGAACGTTTAGGTGCTATATAGAGCGCGCTGGAAACAAATACTACCGCAGCCTCCGGCTGCCCGGAAAGCAAGGGCATTAATCTGTTTGTGAGGGTTAAAGGGGCAGTGAAATTGACGCTGGTTTCAGTAAGGATATGCTGTAGGGAGTCAGGCTCATCTTTGAAGTTATACGAAAGCTGTATGCCGGCATTGTTGATGAGGACACTCAGTCCGGTATGGTTTGTTGTCATATAATCACAAAGGGCATCCAGTGAAGCAGGGTCAGAGAGGTTGCAGGGGAAAGTGGCTGTACCCGGCATGGAAGCTGCGGCAGCGGTAAGTTTAGCAGCATCGCGGCCTGTTAGTACTAACTGGTTGCCCTGTGCATGAAATTGCCGTGCCAGTGCAAGTCCTATGCCGGTAGCGCCGCCGGTAATGAGTATAGTATGTCCTGATGTTTTCATGTACGGAAAGGAGTGTTTGGAAGCAAAGTTCCCACAAGCATTTTCCGCATCCGTATACATAGGTAAAGAAATCAGCGGCCTGCTGATTTCCTTCTGATCCTGCTGAGCTGTGTAGGTGTTACGCCGAGGTAAGAGGCTATATGGTATTGAGGGATGGTGGCTTCCAGCTCAGGGTACCTTTCCCGGAACAGAAGGTAACGTTCCTCTGCATCCAGCTGAACGATCTCTATTTCGCGTTGTTCTTTGGCAACAAAGAACTGTTCCGCCAATATCCGGGCGGCCCGTTCCAGATCAGGGCAACTGTCGAACAAGGCACGGAAGGGTGCATATGGGGCGGAGCGTACTATGCAATCCGTCAGTGCTTCCTGCCGGATCACGTTGGGTTGCCCCGTAATGAGGGAAGCATATCCGCCTATAAAGCAGGGCGCAGTGAAGAAGTGCTTATTATAGTCCTGTCCTGCTGTATTCCTGTAATATGCCCGCATAATTCCCTGTTCAAGGAACCCGATTTCTCGTGCTACCTGTCCTTCACGGATAAAGTGTTCCCCCTTTTCGAACCGTGCCTCCGTAAACAACGGGTGCACCTTTTCCCAGGTAACCGGGGTAATGGGTGTCAGGCAATTAAGGAAATGATGAAGCGCTTCCGGGGGCATAACAATGTTTTTATCCAGTTGATAAATATACGGAATAAGGGGTACGGGCTACTGTCAATTCCCTATATTCACATACAGATTTTAAATGATAAGCATCCATGAAGATACGTTCCTGCTTAATAGCCCTTGCCCTTTTCTTTTCCTCCGTTACCCTTACCCTTGCCTGTGCCGGGTATCCGGCGAAATCAACCCGTATTGCTGATAGTCCGGCTATAGCAGATACCGGTGAAGTGGCTGATTTAGTATTACTGGCCCGGGTATGGGGGTATCTGAAGTACTTTTCACCCGTTATCAGCGAACGCAATATAGATTGGGACAAGATGCTGATCAGCCAGCTGCAATACCTGGAAAGCCAACCGTCTGGCGGTATTCAGCAATCCATCCGTACCATGCTGGACTCCGCTGCCCCTGTGGCCCCATCCGGCAAAAGATCAGGCGCCCGGCTGCTGGAAGACGCGAAAGATATCGAGAAGGTAAACATAGATCACAGCTGGATAGCCGAAGCGGCACAGCTCACTCCGGCAGACAAGGAACGCCTTTCCGCACTGGCGGATTATTTCAAACCGTTCTCCAACAAATACATCGAGTTCGGCGGGCCATCGCCCCGGTTTAAGGAAGAAACTTATGGGAAAGACTTCCTGCCCGAAAAGTATTACCGCCTGCTGGCGCTTTTCCGCTACTGGAACGTCATTGAATATTACCTGCCGGCAAAGTACCAGCAAAAAGGCACCTGGCCGGCCACGCTGGCAAAGCTCATCCCTGAATTCGCCGGAGCAAATACGGAACGCGATTATGCCCGCGCCCTGCTGAAACTGAATGCCACCATTACTGACGGACATTCCGTAGTACCAACCGTTGCCAGATTCCCTGAATTTGTATTATCCGGCAATATCATGCGGATGCCTTTTTCCATGGGCGTAATGGGTGATACCGTATTCGTAATGCGAACGGATTCCGGTTTCGCGGAGCTGAGTGGTATCAGGAAGGGAGACCGTATCCATACCATTAATGGCGTGCCGGTAACCCGTTATGTCGATTCCCTCAAATCCCTGATGAGCGATCCGCGGGATGAGATGAAAGCTTATTACCTGACGATGTCTGGGATGTTACGCATGATGCCGGTTAACGGCGATTCATTGACGATCGGCTTCGAAAGTGCGGGCAGGCGCAAAGCATTCAGCATACCATACGACTCCGGTGATATGGGGGTGTATGCAGCTGCCGCCGGAAGGGCACAAAAAGTTACGATGGAGTTGGTAAAGCAGCAGCCGGTAATTCCGGCCATGCGCATGCTGGAAGGCGATGTGCTGTTCATTGATCCGTTGAAATGGAGAGGTACGATGGCAGATACTACACGTACCCTGCTGGCAAAAGCAAAAGCACTCGTGATCGAATGCCGCACCTATCCCAATTTTGATTTCATCAACTTCACTCATTTCCTCTTCAGGAAGCAGACGGATTGCATCCGCTGGAACGGTATGGTAAGCTATCCCGGTCTCAGTAAATCTGCCCGTTACTTACGCGGGCCTGATCATACAATTCACTTTAAGGGAAAAGTAGTAGCCCTTATTTCCGAGCAATCCATCAGCCGGCCTGAAATGCTGACGATGATTGTGAAAGCCCGTGGCGGTGAAACTACACTGATCGGCCGCACCACAGGCGGGGCCGATGGAGATATTACCGCTATTCCCATGATTGGAAATCAGGGAATGCGTTTCGTTATTTCCGGGCTCGGGGTGCTTTTCCCGGATGGCAGTTATACGCAGGGCATCGGCATAGTGCCGGACATTGCAGTGCCTAACAGTATCGAACAGATACTTGGTGATAAAGATGTGATCCTCGAACGCGCATTGCAATACCTCGCAACCGGAAAATAAGTATCAGCAGTTTATAAAAGCGAATGGCGCCCCTATTGAGGGCGCCATTCTTATTGTTCGCGGAATTTATTGTTACAGTCCGTCTACCCAGAGCGGGTTCTGCGAGAGCTTGGGGTTCAGCTGCCGTTCCTGAATGGGAGTCGTGCGGCATGAAGGGAATGTAACTTCAGCTTAAAGAATGCGGTGTTTGTTGCGTGGAAGGTGCACCTGTCGTATATACGTGCTTCGTACAACAACTACTGTTGATATTTTTTTGGAAAAAAAGTTTGTTTGGAAATGTAAAATGATTACTTTGGATATGTAATTCGTGTGCCCCCTGATTTAGCAAGATAGTTTTAATGAAACGCAGTTGATATTCCACGAGTTTACCCTATTCCATTTGAAGAAAGCATGCTTAGTGAAAGCGTTAACCTTATTTTTTATTCTACAATTCAAGTAATCCACATGACTATTCCCGTTCCCATTTCATCGTAACAAATTGTTTCGCGGAATCCGAGAATGACAATGTTTGACCTGGTCTGTCTATGCCCTGTAGATAGCCACGGGTAAGCACTTTCTCATGCTATGCCTCACAGCCGCCTGATCCGGGACGGCAACGTATTCCTTTACCCAAAAATCCCATCACGATGAAAAAGAAGATCAAGCTGCTGCAATTCAGTAAGCAGGACATTGCCGATCTCACACAGGAGGAGCAAAGGCGGTTAATCGGTGGACAGGACAATACCCTGCCTACCGTATGTGTTAACTGTGAGCCCACGTATGTTGATTGTCCGATCACATACGTTTGTACCGTAGCTCCTGACGAATGCCAGTCGGACGCTTATTGCCCCACAGGGCCAACAGGATGTTCGGACTGGAAAAGCGTATGCCCCGGCGCATGCGACACCTCCATTTATCTGCAGACCTGCGCTTGCGGGTACCAGTAAGTTTGCTAGTCTGAAGGGAACAGATCCATAAGGATCCGTGCGAATGACGTCTTCGCAACAGGATTCCTATGCCCGGCCTGATTGGCTGATCCGGCTTCTCTTCGTAGTTCTCCAATTATTCTTTAACCCAAAACCCTCACACATGAAAAAAAGGAACATCAAGCTCCTGACGTTCAACAAGCAGGACATTGCAGACCTGACCCGCGAAGAACAACAAAAACTGATCGGAGGAAATGTGGCGCCCACAGTAGGTGATTATTGCACCCAAACCTGTGGGGCTTTGTGCGGTTTTACTTTCGGCGGACAGAACGACTGCTCCAATGCCTGTACCGGAGCATGCCCCAGCTATGTTGGCGGTGGCGAATGTGATCCCGGATCAAACATCGAAAACGTTACGTGCTACGTTTCGCTGTTGGACGAATGCCATACCGATCAGCAATGTACCTATGTACGTTGTTCAGGCGGGTGCCCTAACTCCTACAACGATGCAACCTGTAAGGCAGGCACTACCTGCCAGGGTGTATGCTAACATGCAGTACCGTTAAATGAAAACATCGGGTTGGACCTGGCGGGTGCCAGGCATCCGCCGGTCCGATCCGATAATATTTATCATATGGTGCCCCGGTGGCGCCTATTAGTGAATGTCTGGATAATCTGATTACATGAGATTCAAAGCCTTGAAACAGCTCAATGCGCGCGATTGCGGACCCACTTGTGTGAGGATGATCGCGCTGTATTATGGTAAAAGCTATTCGCTCGAATGGCTGCGGCGGCTTTCCGGATACAATAAACATGGCACCACCATGTATCACCTGAGCAGCCTGTCAGAAAAGATCGGTCTCCGGCCAAGAGGTGTGCGACTTTCCAGTGAAATGTTGGAGCTGGTGAATACGCCTGCCATACTTCACTGGAAGGATAATCACTTCATCGTACTTCTCAAAGTGCTGAAGAACGGAGGTGTGAAAGTGGCGGATCCTGCTGTAGGGATTATCACTTATACCCGCCAGGAGTTCCTGTCTGGATGGCTGAAGAAGAACGACAACAGGGGGAACGCCCTGTTACTGGAGGTGTCGCCTAAATTTTATGAAGAAGAAAATAAGGGCGGAAAGAATAAACTGACCTGGAGCTTTTTCCTCGTATATCTCAAACAATGTAAGCCGCAGTTAACAGCCATGTTCGCTGCCTTCCTGTTTTCGCTTTTCCTCCAGATGATCACGCCATTCATGATGCAAAGCATGATCGATATTGGTATTGAAGGACGGAATTTCAGTTTTATTCAGCTCATCGTAATATCTCAGATTGTACTGGTAGTAAGCTCCACTGTTGTATCCTTTATTAAAAGCCGGATTTCCCTCCGCATGTCGAATATCCTGAACCTTTCGATTCTTTCCGATTTCTGGATTAAGTTATCGAGGTTGCCCATCTTTTACTTTGACAGATATCAAACCGGCGATACTCTGAAGCGGCTTGGTGATCACTCCGTGATACAGGGTTTTATGACCAGTACGGCCATTAATCTGGTAACATCTATTATAAATTTCATTCTGTATTCCGTCATACTCATCACATTCAATTTCCAGCTTTTCCTGATTTTCCTGCTTGGCAATTTCGTGTACTTCCTGTGGATCCGCGCCTTTATGGGTATCCGCCGTAAGTTGAACTACCAGGCATTCGAATTAGGAGCCAAAGCTCAGAATACTACCATTCAGCTTATTCAGGGCATGCAGGATATCAAGCTCAATAATGCAGAGCAGGCGAAAAGATGGGAGTGGGAAGACCTCCAGACCAGGCTCTTTCAGTTCGGGTTTAAATCCATGAACTTTAACCAGATACAATCTGCCGGTGCATTGCTCATTAGCCAGGTAAAGGATATTTCTCTCTCACTCATTGTGGCTAAGCTGGTGATCGATGGAGAAATTACTTTGGGAACCATGGTATCCGTCCAGTATATCATCGGCCAGCTCAGCGGGCCTGTGGCTGCTTTTATTGGCCTGGTGCAAAGTAGTCAGGATGCGAAGATCAGTCTGGAAAGGCTGAATGATATTCATGAAGTAGAGGAAGAAGAACCCCGGGATAAGCCGTTCATGCATAACCTGCCGGAATCCGCCACGGAAATCGTACTCGATAAAATGAATTACATGTATCCCGGTGCCGAATCAAATGTACTGAAGGATATATCACTGCACATCCCTCTGGGGAAAATGACAGCTATAGTTGGTGCCAGCGGTGGTGGAAAATCTACCCTGCTGAAAATACTCATGAAATCTTACACTGATTACAAAGGGGATATTCAGGTGGGGAGCGCTGATTTTAAAAAGATCAGTCCGGGATACTGGCGTAGCCTTTCCGGCTTTGTTACCCATGATGGTTTCATTTTCAATGATACGATTGAGCGGAATATTGCCATGGGAGACGAGACGCCGGATACAGAATGGGTGGAAGAATGTTGCCGTATCGCCAATATCAGTGAATTCATCGATACACTGCCAAACGGACTGGAAACACTGATCGGTACGGAAGGGGTCGGCATCAGCCAGGGACAGAAGCAACGCCTTCTTATCGCCCGCGCATTGTATAAAAGGCCTCAGTTCCTGTTTCTCGACGAAGCTACAAATGCACTGGATGCCAATAACGAAACTGAGATCATCAGCAATCTTAAATCCCACACCATAGGCAAAACGGTTATCGTCATCGCTCACCGCCTCAGCACAGTGAAAGATGCAGACCAGATTCTGCTGCTCAATGATGGTGAAGTTGTGGAAAAGGGATGTCATGGCGAGCTTATAGAAGTAAAAGGCCGGTATTGGGACCTGGTAGAAAAACAAATGGTAAAGTAAAACTTATGTTATGTCAAGATTTCAGTTGAATGATCACCTGGTTTCCGCAGAAGAGCCGCGCCGCTCGGAAGACGCATACTCTTTTCTTTCCCAGCGGCCTTCTTTCGTGGAGCGTAATGGTATTCAGATCATCGCATGCATATTTGTTATCCTATTGCTGTCTACCTGGTTCGTGAAATTCCCTGACAGGATCATTCAGCAGGGATACCTTAGCGCGGATAATGCGCCTATAGAAATAAAACCTAAAACAGAAGGTGTGCTCGACCGTTTGTTGGTAGCCAATGGCGAAATGGTGGAGAAAGGGGAGGTGCTGGGATGGCTTAGCAGTGAAATAGGACATCAGGATGTACTGACCCTGCTGGCGGAACTGGAAAAAGTAGAAGTAGTTATGCTGTACGACAGCGGTAAAACGGACCGGAAGACTTTTATCAGGAATACCGCAGCCCTCAGCCTCGGAGAGCTGCAGCAACATTACTCGGCTTTTATATCGTCCTTTCTGCAGTATGAGGATTACAACCAGAACGGCTTTTACCGGGATAAGATTACGGCTGCCCGACAGGAAATCCACAACATACAATTAAGGAACCGCATCATAGAGGAACAAATGAATCTTTCCCGCAAAGACATTTCGATCAGCCGGGAAACCTATGAAGTAGATCATCTGCTGGAAAAGAGCAGCCTCGTTACGAAAGATGAGCTGCGGCGTACCGAAAGCCAGATCATCGGAAAAGAAAAAGGCCACCAGGAGCTTGTTCTGAGCCTTATGCGGAATGAAACATCCATCAAGGACAAAACGGGAGATATTACCCAGCTGAACCACGATATAGGGCAGAATAGTATACAGTTCGCACAGGCTGTGAGGGACCTTAAAGCAAGGTTAACGGGTTGGGTAGACAGGCATGCTATCCGCGCCAATACCGCGGGTAAAGTGGAATATTCGTCATTCCTCCACGAACGGCAGCTGATCATGGCTAACCGGCCTATCGGTTATGTAATACCCGGTAATTCGGGCTATTTTCTCAAAACGACACTCGGGCAGAATGCACTGGGTAAGCTGGAAAAGAACATACCGGTAGAAATCCGTTTCAGTGGTTATCCCTTTAAGGAGTTCGGAACGGTAGAAGGCAGACTGGTACATATATCAGATATAGCGGTAGATAGTGGGTTCCTCAGTAAAGTGGACATGCCGCAGGGCTTACAAACTTCCCTGGGCCATAAGATCCCTTACCGTGAAAACCTCCGTGCCGAAGCCGTATTCGTTACGAAAGATATCAGGCTGCTCAAAAGATTGTTCAATAGTCTCGTCAGAACAAAAAACAATTGATAATGGAAACGTCTTTCGATACCAGCAGGAATACCATGTGTGGCGACCTTGTTTTTCTCCTGCTCAATCAATTTATCAATAAGTCTTTTGAAGACAGGATCAGGGGGAGCCAGTACGTGCTGATAGTTTCCCGGATATACGGGAATACTGTTTTCTGGAATCTCTACATGGATTTGATGAAGGATCTGATGAAGGAAGCATACAGTGTATCGAGGACGAGAACGGAAGAAGGAGGGGCATTGCTTTGCCGGCTATCGGTATATCTGATGTGTATTTCGCGTTCGCAGAAGATCCGGCTGGATATCGGTGAGCTGCATAATGCTATGGAAGAATGCTACGGGCCTGCCTTGGAATTATACGACAGGCCGATGCAACATCTGAATATGGCGCTGCGGTCTGTAACCGGCGCTCCCGCAAAAACTTTGATCCGGGAGCTGGCCGGTTTCCGGATAGAAAGCGCCCGCCCGGCAGACATATTGTTGTACGCTATTACCTGTTATTACGTCAAAGGGAAGGGTATGTGGTGTCTGCAAAAAGCCGGAGCGGTCCGGCAGTTGTATCAAACTACCAAAGGTATTGATGACCGTGCCCGTTTACTCTTCGCTGAATGGCTGTTGAAGAAGGCCGCTGTACCCGGTTCGTCACCGGAAGGTATCCGCCCGGCGGCTATCGCCCTTCGGAGGGAGGAAGGGTTCGCAGCAGTTCCCAATGCCTGTCTCATCCATTTTTTGCTCAGTGGAAATAAGCCGCTGCCACCGGGTGCCGGAAGGATAACCCTGCAGTCCGTTGATTTCGGAACTGCGATCCGCTCCCTTAATGCAAGGCAGGTGGCATTTTTTGATACGGATATGCTGATCGCCAATATCATCGCCGGTGAATATTTAACCGTCAACCCCTTCCTATGAAAAGTAAGCGCATGAATGTGATATTTATCGATTCCAGGGGAACAAGTGCCGTGTATGGCATTGGTTCATACCGGAGGAGCATTGTGCCGGAGCTGGGCAGATCCAAAGACATCAATCTTATTTGCGTAACGATCACCTATTCCGATATCGGCGGCGTGAAGGTGGAACCACCTGAAAGCACTGGCGGATATACCAATATCACCCTTTGTTTTTCCTACCGCGATTACCAGTTACTGACAGGGGAAAGCGCTAACCGTACACAGATGTATGTAGCGAGGATTTGCTTCACTCTCATCCGCCAGCTGATACATGTTAAGGGCGGTATCGTTCATATCAACAGTAAAGGAGAAACGGAACTGGCAGAGGTAGCCAAAGAAGAAGGTTTCAGCGTGGTTGCCACCCAGCATATACTTATTAATGGCGTGGGCGGGGCAGGGCAGTATAGTAGTTACAGCACCCGGCAATGGATGGCCGACCTGGACAGGCGGTACTTTTCAATCGTTGATGGTATCATTTTCCTTTCCGAACATACCCGCCGGAATGCCATCTCCCTTTTCGGTTACCCTTCGCAACAAACTACCCTTATTTACAATGGTATCCTTCCGCCGGATGCTCCGGTGGATGGATTACAGCGAATAGCACTGAGAGAACAGCATGCTTATGCACCGGATGACTTCATCGTATTATATGCCGGTCGGATAGACAGGAGTAAAGGCGTTTTTGATCTTATTAAGGCATTCACAGCTTTTGCAAAAGATAAAGCGGATGTGAAACTGATCGTGGCCGGCGGTAGTGATTATGGCTCCCTGCTGGAAGCCGCGTTTTCCTGTTCCGGGAAAATAATCGTGACGGGCTTTCTGTCTGCAGAAAGGTTAGCAGTCATATACAGGATTGCTGATGTGGGGGTCTTGCCTTCCCATTCTGAACAATCCAGTTACACCGTGCTGGAAATGTTCGGGCATGGCCTTCCTGTGATTGTAAGCGATATAGAAGGGTTTGAAGTGTATGAGGATGGCGTACATGTGCTTAAAACGGCTTTTCACGGTAATGGACCCAAACAGGCGGAAGTGGATATCACGATGTTGAAGGATCGGCTGGAAGCAATGTATGCCAACCGATCTATCGGAGCAGCGCTGGCGGCAGCTTCCGGAAGCCTGGTCCGTCAATCCCTGCACGCCTCGGTGATGATGGAAAAAACGATCGGTTTCTATAAACATATTATGAAAAATAAAAAGGATTGATTATGCAAGCATTTACCGGAACACAGCCCACCCTGGAAACTTCGGCAAACAATATCAGGGATTTGCTGATGAGGAGCGTCAGCCACCTGCGGAAGGATTATGGAGCATTGCTGCATTCAGGTGGCTATTCCCTCTTTTTTTACCATTACGGAAAGATTTTCGAAGACGAAAGATCGCTGGATGCCGCAGCTACCATTATTGAGAATGTTTTAACCGGCGAGATGCTGTATAGTGAGAAGAAATTTTCCTCTCTGTCTTATTGCGCCGGTATATCAGGCTCTGGATGGATTGCGACGTACCTGGGCAGGGAAGGGCTGATCGATTGCGATGATGCATTGACACCGCTGGATACACTGGCGGAAGATTTCTTCAGTTATACAATGCAACGCAGCAACAATGATTTTCTGCACGGTGCCAGCGGGGCATTGTATTATCTGCTTTCACGGACGGAAAGCCCTGAAATGGAGGCTGTAGTACGCAGGATGGCGGATGCCCTGCTGCAGTCTGCCTGCGAAACTGAAGATGCGCTTTACTGGTTCCACTATGATTTTGATACTGCACAAACAAAGCCGGGATCATTGAACCTGGGCCTTGCACATGGTACCCCGGCCCTGATGTCTATCCTCGCAAAGGCACAATGTGTTTACCCCAAACTGGGACTGGAAGATAAGATACGGAAATGCGCACACACCATTCTGCGTTGCAGGAACAAAGTGGAGTCAGGTTCCTTATTTGGTTATGTGCAGGAGATGGACAGCCCGAAAGACGCTTTATCCCGCCTGGGATGGTGTTATGGTGACCTGGGGGTTGCCATATCTCTCTGGCGGGCAGCTGAAGCCACCGGCGACCTGGAATTGAGAAAAGAAGCCATTTCCCTGATGGAACATGCCAGCCACCGGCGAGGGCTCGACGCCTCAGTAAAAGATGCCGCCCTGTGCCATGGTTCCGCCGGTATCTCACACATATTCTTCAAGTATTATGGTGAAACAGGACTGGAGTCATTGAAATCAGCATCGGATTACTGGATGAATATCACGCTGGAACTCATACGGCCTACCGACAACTGTATTACCGGACGCACCTGCTGGCGTAACGAGCAGGGGTTTCTTGCCAGCTTCCCGCTGCTGGAAGGGATTACCGGTGTCGGACTGGCCATCCTCTCCAGGCTTTCAAAAGAAAAACTGGACTGGGACAATTGCATGATGATGTAATAACGCATTAAACCGGACTTTATGGAACAAAACAAGAAGTGGTTAACGGATTTTTTTGTATTGCGGACTCCGCTCAAGCCGCTGGATCAGCTGGAGCAGATGTTCGGCAGCCTGAGAACAGGCAACCCGGATGATATGCTGCAGATGCTGGATGCCCATGTACTGGAAGGGATTTATCTCGCATCTCCGGCGTTGTATGATGAACTGCAGCGTTATCTGCAGGAGCCTGCGAAGTTTACGCCTGATAAAGTCAGTAAAATGTCCCGCGCTATTTTTAAATACCTTAACCGTGCCAGCGGAAGATGTACCCCTTTCGGGCTCTTTGCCAATTGTACTGTGGGACGGGTAACAGCTGATATGGAAATGCTGGAAATCCCGCGGGAGGGACTCATGAAGCATCTCCGGCTGGATATGGACTTCCTCTGTGATCTGGCCAACCGGATGAAGGCTGTTCCTGAGCTAAGGCGACACCTGGTGTACTATCCCAATTCGGCTATTTACAATCTGAGAGGTAATACGAAATACATCGAGTATAAGTATGGCGGACAGGGAAACAGGTCTTTCCACCTTAGCAGGATAAAGCCGAATACCGTTATGCGGGAAATTCTGAGACTGGCCGCGAACGGACTGGAATATGGCAGTATATGCGATGGGATTATTCAGCTGTATGACTTTGAGCGGCAGGATGTGGAAGGGTATCTCGATACACTTATCGGTAACAATGTGCTCTATAGTAATATCGAACCAAATGTTACCGGGGAGGCATTTTTCGACCGCTTGTACCGGGTAGTGGAAAAGATCGGCGGAATAGAACCGGCCGTAGCGCCCCTGCTTGAAAAACTGAATGCCGTAACTGTCTGCATCCGGGACATACGCTCGGGAGAAGGCGGTGTGGAAACCTATAAGGAGCTGTTCGAAATACTAAAAAAACTTTCGCATGATGGTATTGTGGAAAGCCGGCTTTTCCAGATGGATACCTCCAAAAGTTCCCCTTCACTGGCCATCGGGAAAACAGATGTGGACCAGATGATCGGAGTGATTGAAACAATGGCTGCCCTTCACCAGCAGGAAGAAAACCCTAATCTCAAAAAGTTCAGAAAAGCATTCGTGGAGAAGTACGAAGAACAGACCGTTCCGCTTATGGAACTGTTCGATAACGAAACGGGGCTGGGATATAAAAATGCCCGCAGCTTGTCTGACCACTTCGATACCACCCAACAAAGAAGAACAACGGCGCAGGAGTATCTGGCGTTCAAAAAATATATGGAGTTCGTAAGGAGCGGTGCCGGCGAAATCGTTCTTACGGAGGGAGACCTCCGGCAGTATGAAGGCGGCCATAGCAGGTTGCCGGATGCATTCAGTGTTATGTTGAATGTGTTGGAAACGGAAGGCCGTACCATGTTTTCGGTCAACAGTGTGTCTTTATCCACCACTAATCTGCTGGGCCGGTTCTGCCATGCAGACGGAGTGTTGAACAACCATGTTCGGGAACTGGTAAGGCGGGAGGAGACGGATACGCACGTGCTGGCAGAAATCGCTCACCTTCCTCAATCCAGGATCGGTAATATATTGTCACGCCCTGTGCTTACAGATTATGAGATTGAATTCCTTTCCCTTTCAACGCTTCCGGCAGACAAAAAGATCCGCCTGGAGGATCTATATGTAAAAGTAGACCGTGGGGAAGTGGTATTGTATTCCAGGAAACTGAAGAAACGGGTGATTCCGAAGCTGTCATCGGCACATAACTATGCTTCGGGCAGCCTGGACATATATCATTTTCTTTGCGACCTCCAGTACCAGCATACCGGTTATATCCAGTTGTGGAACTGGGGGGCGCTGCTGCAACAGGAGCCTTTCCTGCCGCGTGTGAGTTTCCGGAACTGTGTATTGTCGCCAGCGCAATGGAAAGCGGATCTGCTTCCGCTGCGTGAAGCAATGACGGCGCGTAAGATTACATTCAGAGAGGCTATGCAGGAATGGCGGTTGAAGAATGGTATGCCCGATCAGGTATTGCTGAAACGGAACGACAACTACATCGTACTTGATCTCTCCACGGAATTCTGTATGGAAGTGCTGCAGAAGGAAACAAAGGATGAACGCATCGTTTATCTTACTGAATTCATTTTCCAGGGAGGCGCAAACTCACCGGTGAAAGATACTTCCGGAGGCCGTTATGCCAATGAAATAATTATCCCGGTAAACCGTGTAACCCCCCTTAGGACCGTGAATGCCATCAATCCCCGGTGGATGCAGCAGGTGAAAAGCAAGCGTGAATTTTTCCTTGGTGATGAATGGTTGTATATCAAGGTTTATGGTAAAACGAAGAACTTTAATGCTATCCTTTTGCAACTGATACCGGCCATTCAGCGTATGATGGAAGAAGGGAGCATCACTTCCTGGTTCTTCATCCGCTATAGTGATCCCTTCCCGCATTTGCGCATTCGGTTCCGGGTGAAGAAACCTGTGGGGGGAATCGTGGAAGAGGTACATAAGCAGCTGAAGAAACTCATTGCACAACGTATTGTTACCGATATTATCTCCAACACTTATGTCCGTGAGCTGGAGCGGTATGGCGACCAGGGTATGGAAGCGAGTGAAGATATGTTCTGCCAGAGTTCAGCACTTGTGGGAAGAGTACTGAAGGCACGGAGTAAGGGAGGACAGCCGATTCATATGCACCAGCTGGCCCTTTGTGTGATCGACAGGATGGCGGACGCTTTCGGGCTGGACCTCGAATCCAAAGCACGATTCTATAAAGGTTCGTTTACCTCGTTTTCAAAAGAATTTAATTATCTGAATGATAAGAACATGAAGAAAACCTTCCAGACGCAATTCCGGCAGATCAGACCCATGATGGAAGTACTGACGAATGGCAGCGGATCACCGTATGAAAATCTGGGACTGGAATTGTATATTCGGAATGTTAAACGGGCACTGGGTAATATGGATGCAGCACCCGCCAGTTTGGAAACTTTCCTCGGAAGTCACATTCATATGTTTGTCAACAGGATGTTCGCGGGCAACCAGCGATTCGAAGAATTTGTGCTGTACTATTTCCTGGATAACTATTACCGGTCCTATATCGCAGTTCAAAAATTGAGTGTATGAAAACCTTATCGATTGCCGGCATTGCTGTAAGCATGATTGTATTGTTGTTGCCTTCCTTTGCGCATGCACAGGATGGGTGGATTGTGTCCCGCACTATCACGGGTGCTACAGTAATAAAGCAGGCAGCAGGTAATGCAGCAGGTCTTGATTATCTTGAAACCGCAGTTGACGGAGCGCCTGCAGGAATTTCCAGGATTGTTGCCGTAAATGCGCTGGAACAGGGCTGGGTAGTGCTGGAGGCGGATGTGGAATCTTTTCATGTAAGGGACTCCGGGCATTTACTTTTATACATTCAGGGGAGCAGCAAGCGTGTTCCGTCAGTCGTATTTCAGAACCTGACGGTAGAGAATGTGTTGAAGTCCGGAGGAAAAGGCCGTATCGTTATTCGCATGCCATTCGAACAAAGGGTGGATTCCGTGCGTGCGGGGCTGTTTCTGAAAGGAAGTGCCCGGATAAAGATATCCCGTTTGCGCTTTGGAACAGAACAGGGAGAATTCACAGAGGGATGGAATGAGAGGCATATGGAGAAACTGGCGAACCCGGAGTTTACCGCAGATATTATGTTGTTGGCGAGGGTATGGGGTTACCTGAAATATTTCTCTCCCGTTATCAGCAGGCACGATCTGGATTGGGATGGAATGCTGGTACGGCAGCTGGATTACCTGTTTGAGTTTCCCGGGGCAAAACTGCATACTGCCATACTTGAAATGCTGGATGCCGCGGCTCCCGCCGGAGTAACCGATGGTAAAAAGCAGGGTGCTGCCATGCTGGCTGCCGCTACGGCTAATGAGAAAGTAAATGTGGATTACAGCTGGATGAGGAATGCTAAGCAACTCACGAAGGCAGACAGGGCGCGTATGCAGGCACTCGCTGACGATTTCAGGCCTTTCAGAAATAAGTACATTTCCACGCCGGATTCAAATCGAGCGCCATCGCCTGCAATATCTGAAGATACCTATGGCAGCAATAAACTGCCGGAAATGAAATATCGCCTCCTTGCATTGTTCCGCTACTGGAATATACTTGAATACTATGCCCCCAACAGATATCAGTTGAAAGATGAATGGCCGGCCACGCTGTCTGCCCTCATTCCCGTATTCACCGCGGCGCGTACCGGCAGGGAATATAACATCGCGTTAATGCGGCTGAATGCCGCTAAGAAAGACGGGCATGGTCACATTACATCCGCTGCTATCAGTGAGCTGGCATATACAGGCAGAAAAACCCGGTTGCCATTCACCCTTGGCGTAATTGCGGATACCGTGTTTGTGAAGCAGGTGGATTCACTCTTCACACACGCAACAGGCATTCGCGGAGGCGACAGGATCATCAGTATTAACGGTGTTCAGGCAGGTGCATATGTGGATTCGCTGGAAAGGCTGATCAGTGAACCCCGTAAGGAAATGAAACAATATTATATTACGGCGAATGGATTGTTGGGGCAAGTGGTAACTGCGGGCGATTCATTGAATCTCTGCTTTATCAATGAAGCCGGAAGGCAGCAGATAACCGTACCCTATGGCAGGAAGGAAATGCTCGATTATGCCAGGGCATCCCTCAGCCGGCGGAAGCAGCAGAAAACTATTGTTCCGTTACGGATGCTGGAGGGAAATGTGTTGTACATCGACCCTTCCGCCTGGACGAAGAAAGATGCCGATACCACCCGCCGCTTGCTAAGCTCGGTAAAGGCCGTGGTGATCGACTGCCGCACCTATCCGAATTTCGACTTTATTCATTTTTCCTCCTGTTTCCATACTAAAAAGTCGGACTGCCTGCTTTGGATGTCGACCCTCAGTTACCCCGGACTGCTGAAAGGGGTGATGCATACCTGTGCGCCTGATCCTGCATTTACGTTCAGCGGGAAAGTAGCAGTATTGATTTCCGAAGCCTCTGTCAGCAGACCGGAAATGCTCACAATGTTCCTGCAGGCACGGAAAGAAAATACCATGCTGGTAGGCCGTGCTACGGGAGGGGCCGACGGAGATATTTCTACTATACCTATGGTGGGCGATCAGGATATGACATTTGTATATACAGGGTTGGGGGTGTTGTACCCCAACGGCCGTGAGACGCAGGGTGCCGGTATCAGGCCGGATATTCATGTCCCCGCCGGCAGGAGAGATTATACCGGTCCGGGTGATCCCATACTGGAACGGGCATTACAGTACCTACTAACCAATTAGCCAGAAAATCCAAACCCTTTGAATAGCTTAAGACTTACATTGACATTGTTGACCTGTTACTTACCCGCGTTAACTTTCGCCCAGCAATGGACGCTGGAAGATTGCATCCTGCGTGCCGGGAACGGCAACGTAAGGATGGAGCAATCGGTTCTTCAGGTAGCCACGGAGCAATCGAAGTACGGGCAGGCCCGTGCCCGGAGGATTCCCTCTTTATCCATGTATTCCACAGCGGGGATGCAGCTGGGCCGGTCTATCGACCCAACTACAAATACCTATACCACGCGGCAGGTAGCTTACCAGACCTATGCATTGCAGAGCAGTGTGCTGCTTTTCAACTGGCATGGGTTGAACAATACGATCCGGGCTTCCATGTACAATTACAATGCCGCCCGGTACACGGCTAAGGATATGCAGCGGAACCTCTGGATCGAAACTGCCGCTACCTACCTTGCTTTACTGCATGCCAAATCCATGCAACGGATATCACAGGAAGCAATTCTTATCACCTCCAGGCAAATCGGCGTCACGGATACATTGGTGAAATACGGAAAGGCGATCAGGACAAGCAGCATCAGGCTGCGAACGCAGCTTACGGGCGATAGCGTCATGTACCTTAAAAGCGGGCACTCACTTACGCAGATAAAGGCGGAAATGTGCCAGTTAATGGGTATGCCGGTAGATACGGTTTTTGATATCCGGGATTCGCTGACCGGTGGGGAACGGTATTTTGCTTTTCTCCGGCAGGCCAATCCTGCAGAGATTACGGAACATGCACTGAGGAACGACCCCGGGCAAATAGCAGATAAACTGCAGGAGCAATCGCTGGCCTATACCGTGAGATCTGCCAGGGCCGGAATGTTCCCATCCCTCAGCATGGGTGCCAGTGTAGGCTCTAATTACTCCAATCATTTCCGCTCTTTCACCGGAGATGTTGTTAAGTATCCGGAACAATTGTTCAATACCAATCTCAGCAGGAATATATACGTTTCGCTCAGTATCCCTGTCTTTAACCAGCGTTCCCTGGCCACCTCGGCCCACAATGCTAAGATCAGCCTCCGGTCGATAGGGTTGCAGCGTAAGGCTAATACGGAAGAACTTGCGAAACACATTCACCTCGCTTACCAGGATGCCTGGGCCAGCTACCGGGAATATCTCCAGTACAATGGAAGCGTGGCCGATTTCGAAGAAGCATTTGAACTTACGCGTGTGCTTTTTGAGCATGGTAAAGCTTCTGTAGTCGAGTTCCTCGCCGCCCTCAACGAACTGAATATAAGCCGGATCAACCGTTCCAATTATTTCCACGATGCCGTCATGAAAATCATGATGCTGCAACTATACGCACGCGATACATTCGAATTTTATTAACCCTTCAAAAACCTACGCACGATGTTTGAACATGCTGTCATTTTATGTGCGGGAAAAGGAGAGAGGCTGCTGGGTACCGGTGGCACCCGCACCAAAGCCATGGTTAATGTGAGCGGCCGGCCACTGGTATCGTATTCCCTGGAACAGTTAACCGCCAGGGTGCCGGAAGTGGGGCTTACCGTTGGTGCCAATGCAGAAGAGCTGATGCGCTATGGAATGGCCAATAACGTCCGGCTGTTCATCAATACGGCCGGTAAGGAAAACGCATGGTGGATTTTTAATTCTCTCTTCAGGAAGATAAATAGCCCCGTTCTGGTAATGCCCTGCGATAACATTACCCACCTTGATCTGGATTTATTGTACAACCAGTACCTTGCCGCCGGAGAGCCTCCCTGCATGCTCGTTCCGGTGCCTGTTAATAAGGCTATCGAAGGGGATTTCATTCATATGGATGATGCCACAGGGCTTGTTACAGGTATATCCCGGTTGTTATTCAGCGGGATTTACAGTTCCGGCATCCAGGTACTGAACCCGGCTATGATGAATGCCATGGCTTCAGGGGAATGCGATTTCCTCGCGCTCTGGCAAAAACTGATATCCGTGCGTCAGTTGTTTGCGTCGGGCAATTACCCTTACCACTGGTTTTCTGTCAATACAGCAGCGCAATTGCAACAGGTAGAATCTGTCATTCAAAATCACCATTGTTTATATGAAAATATACCGGGTCAGCCTGCCACAGGCATTTGAAACCAATGGGCGCCGTACTGCCGGACAATTACCTGTCGTTCCTGTAGTGACGGATGTTGTTACAGGCCCGGGTGCCTTGCCTTCCGGAATGTTCGATTCGGAATGGCACATTCGCCAGTACGGTTTCCCGCTCTCCGATAGCGAAATGGAGCTGCTCCTGCTGCACCGCCATGCCTGGCAGCTGTTCCTGCAAGATGGTGGCAGGCATTGCCTCATTATGGAAAATCATGTTTCTTTCGATGAGGATGTGGATGACGGTTTCCTCGAAGAGCTGGAAGGGCAAGACTGGGATATTATTTTTCCTTTTGCGGATTCGGATGTAATGGCGGCCGGTAAAAGCTTTGCTCAGCAATCTCTGCTAAACCCCAACATCCGGGAACAGGCCGATTACGAGCCGTACCTCTTAGGCCGCAAATGGGGAAGCGCTGTTTATCTGCTCAGCCGTTCCGGTGCAGAAAAACTGATGGCGATTGAATGCTTCAGGCAAAATGTTGACGATGAAATTCTGATGCTGGCCATCCAAAAAACGGCGCTGGTATATCATATCGGGGTTAACTGGTTTAACTACGCCCGCCATCTGCCTGTGGTAAACCGTGAACGGGAACAGAAAATACTGAGAGCGGTGCTGCAGATGGATGGCTGGACTGCTGAGAATTTATCATCCGTAAGGCAGCTGCTGGCTGCCATGGGGGAAGCGGCAGCCCGTACAGATACGCGCCTGTTACTGCAGGGAGGTACCCTGCTGGGGTATATCCGTCATGGAGGCATCATGCCGTGGGATGATGATATTGATGTTGGTATTAGTGAACCCAGCCTGCCGGGTTTCCTTACCGCCATCAGTGAAATGCCTCATCTGGCATGGGGGGAGTTCCGGGAAGTGGGTACCGGCGCAAAGTACTTCAAGGTATGGTTCTCCGGCAGGCCGTGTATCGGAAAGTACAATTGGAGCTTTCCCTTCGTGGATGTTTGGTTATACAATGAAGCAGGGCCTGACATTGTTTTTATCAACGGCATCATCTGCCCCGGTTCTGCCGCCATTCCGCTGAGGCCCGTTGAGTTTGAAGGTGCTCCCTGTCATATCCCCGGCAACGCCATTGAATGCCTTGACGCACGGTACAAGGATTGGAAGAAAATGATAAGGGTGTACCGTTGGCGGCATAGCACTGAGTCTGCCGGATTCAATTGCCTCAAAGCAAGGATTGAAGTTAACAGGGAAGGACGCTTGCTGGAAGATGGGATTTAACAGTATACTAACTATTTATAAACGCGAATGGCGCCCCTATTGAGGGCGCCATTCTTATTGTTCGCGGAATTTATTGTTACAGTCCGTCTACCCAGAGCGGGTTCTGCGAGAGCTTGGGGTTCAGCTGCCGTTCCTGAATGGGAATAGGCTGCAGGTAGTCCCTGTCTTCGCGGAAGGCCTTGGCCGTAGTGCGGTTGATGAGCACATTGCCCCAGTCGTTTTCCAGCTCCATTTCCGTGCCCAGCTTAAAGTACTGAACACCGGCTACGGCAGGCGTGGGCTTGGCACCGGTATAGATATGCACATCGATCTTGCCGTTGCGGTCCAGATCATACTGGCCAACTCCGGGGAAGTACATGCCTTTAAAGGGACGTACAACGCTCTGGCCAGACTTCCAGCGCATCAGGTCGTTCCAGCGGTGGCTTTCCATTACCAGCTCTATTCTTCTTTCGCGGCGGATCTCGAGGATAACGCCTTTGTTGGCGCCTGTTACACCGGGGTATTGATCGGCCATATAGGTGTCTACATCGGTATTGGCAGCGGCCATATCGAGCTTGGGCATACCAACGCGGTCGCGCAATTCGAAGATGGATTTATCAAGGTCTGCCTGGGTAAGCGTACCCAGTTCCGCCTTAGCTTCCGCGAAGTTCAGCAACACTTCCGCATAGCGGAATATGGGCATGGAATTGATGGAGCGGTTGAAAGAGTCGAAAGACATATCTGTCACGAACTTGATCAGCTGATAGCCGGTAACGCTGGCGCCAAAATCCGGAGGCAGGATGTTGGTGGTGCCGATACGGGAATAGCCCGGCGTACGGATCGTCTGCGACAGCCGCGGGTCGCGGTTTTGCGTTTCGTTGTAGAAGGTGATGGTATCATACCGGGGGATGTCCGTAAAGCGGGTCCCGTCTGCCATCAGATAGCTGTTTACCAGTTGTTTTTCCAGACCGGGCTTGCCGTAGGAAGACGTGATCGTGTAATAGTTTATGTTATGCCAGACAGACAACTCATTGCTGAAGATTCTGGCAAGAATGATCTCGTCTTTGACAGGTGCGATGGAAGCAAACAGCTCCAGGTAAGCCTTGTTGGGAGTGGTCTTATAGATCTTGTATTTCTTACTGTCGATCAGTTGTTCGGAAACTGCGGCCGATTTGCGGAGCAGGTCTTCCCAGCCGGCTTCATTGCGGTACTTCTTCCAGGTGCCCTCGAACAGGCAAACGCGGCTAAGCAGTGCCATGGCGGTATACTTACTCACCATTTCGGAGGAAACGGGGAAGGTGGCTTCGTCTACATTGGCGATGGCATACTCCAGGTCTTTAATGATGGAATCCATCACGAGCTTGCGGGGATCTCTCGCTTTGGTTAGCATTGCAGTGTCTTCTTTTTCGATGGTATGAGAATACCAGGGCACATCACCGAAGCGCTGTACTTTATCGAAATAGAAATATGCGCGGAAAAATTTAGCGACGCCGGCAAATGGGGCAGCCTGTGCTTCCGTCATCACACGGTTGTAGTTGTCAAGGAAGAAGTTGATCTTCCGCAGCTCTGTCCACGTCCAGTTACCACCGTTCAGGGGTACGGTGCGGCGGCCGGTAATCTGGTCGCTGAGCGATGTCTTTACTATGTTGTCGATGTCCTCGTTATACACGCCTTCTGCATTGGGGAATGCGCTGTAGAGGGAGTTCAGGTAAAACTTCGCTTCTTTATCGTTATTGAAAAACTGGTCCGGCGCGATCTGGGAGAGCGGCTGCCTGTCCAGGAACTTGCTGCAGCTGCTCAGGAGGCCGGCTGCGGCTAATGCTATAATGGATAATTGCTTTTTCATTGTCGTACGGTTTATGGATTAGAAAGACAGGTCAAGACCGGCGGAGAACGCTTTGCTGAACGGATATACACGTCCGTTGGCTTCTGCGTTTGCCTGCTCCGGGTCAATGTATTTGGAATCCAGTTTGGTCCAGGTCAGCAGGTTGTCGCCACTCACATACACACGCAGGCGCGTCATTTTAATGCGTTGCAGCAGGTGGTTAGGCAGCGAGTAACCGATCGTGAGGTTTTTCAGGCGCAGGTATGCAAGATCCTGCATGTATTTGTCATTGACGTTGGTAAGCGGGTTGTTACCGTTAAGCGCAATATAGCCGCGGAGACGGGGGAAGTAGCTGTCCTGTCCTTTTTCCGGGGTCCACACCTTATCGGGGAAGTCGGTAGGGAGGAAGGAGTAATACGGGCGGCTATAGGGGCCCCAGAACTTGTCTGCGTTAGCGCCGGGGTACCAGTCTCTTTTGCCGATGCCCTGGAAGAAGAACGACATGTCGAAACCGTTCCAGTTAGCACTGCCGTTGAAGGCATAAGGGTAACGGAGCTGGTTATTGCCGAGGCGTACCAGGTCGCCATGATCGGCGAGCGTGCTCAGGCCGGAGCTGATGGTGCCGTCGTTGTTAAGGTCTTTGAACTTCAGGTCACCCGCACGCAGTTTGTTCCACTGGCCGGGGGCCGACTTGATGCTGGAGCCTACGAGGTCCTGATTCACTTTGGCCTGCCATTGAGCAGCTTCTTCGTCGGTGTTGAAATACCCGTCGGTTACATAACCCCAGATATCACCGTATTTCTGACCTACATAGTAATCGTTCAGGCGCATGTTGTCGTTGGAGAATTTGGTGATAACAGAGCTGAAGTCGCTCAGGTTGGCACCGAGAGTCCAGTTGAAGGGTTTGCCTGCCAGTTCGAAGTTGCCGTTGTAGCTGATATTAACCTCGAAACCTTTGGTCCGCATATCTGCCGCATTTTCCTGCGGTTCGCCTGTTCCGAATACTACAGGCAGCGTAGCGCCTCTGGTAAGCATGTCTTTCGTGTCGCGGATGTAATAATCGAAGTTGATGGACAGTTTATTGCGGAACAATCCCAGGTCTACACCGAAGTTCTGGGAAGCAGTTTTCTCCCAGGTCAGATCCGGAGAAATAGCATTCGGGGAAGAGAGGAATTCCAATTTTTTGCCATTCGAGATCCAGTCCAGCGTGTTGCGGTTCAGCAGCGGAATATACGGATAAGCGCTGCTGGTCACCTGGTTACCGAGCTGGCCATAAGAGGCGCGGAATTTCAGATCCGTCAGCGTGTTTTTAACCGGCTCGAAGAAGTTCTCCTCGCTGATTCTCCAACCTGCAGATACGGAGGGGAAGAAACCAAAACGGTTGCCTTTCGGGAAGCGGGACGTACCATCGTAGCGGCCATTCGCTTCAAAAAGATATTTGCCTTTGTAATCGTAGTTGGCGCGGGCGAAGTAGCCCAGCAGTGCCCATTCCTTCTGTTCACCACCAACAGTGTAATATCCGGAGCCGAGGCTGATATCGTTCAGATTCTGAGAGAGCAGATCGCCGCGCTCAGTAGTGATGCCTTTGAACTGTTTCAACTCCTGGTTGTATCCTGCCATGAATTTCACGTTATGCCTGCCATAGCTTTTCTGGAATTCTCCATAAGCGTTTGCAACGTGGTAAAAATCCTGGTTGGTGTTTTCACGGAGGAAGTCGGGTCGGGGCACCTTGCTGATCACACCGGGGTAAATGGAGTAGGGAGACGATGTCTGCCGGAAGCTGGTTGTGGTTGCGGCATCATTATCCCTGGCGGGGTTCATCGTGAAGGTATAGTTGGCGTACAGGTTGATGTTTTGGTTCACTTTGATGGCAGCGCCCCAGGAAGACATCAGTTCATTCCAGCGTTGTACGCCTTTGTTCTTACCATACAGCAGGTCGGAGAAAAGACCGTCGCCGATCTGGTAGTTGTTCAGTGCCGTGATGTAGGTGGCGGTGCCATCAGGGTTCTTCGGCACGTAAGAGGGGAGGGCATGCACAGTGGAGTTCACGAAGTTCGTGTTGGGGTCCCATCCCGGATATGTGTATTTGGCAGTCATAAACTGCGTATTGTTGGAGAAGGTCAGCCATTTGTTGGCGCGCACGGTCAGTTTGGTACGTACGTTAAACGAATTGTATTTGTCGCGGTTGAAACGCATCATCCCTGCTTTGCTGTACATACGGCCGGAAACGAGGAAGTCAACTTTTTCGGTGCCGCCAGACAGGCTCAGGCTATGCTCCATACCGTCCTGCGCGGGCAGGAAGAATTCCTTCCACCAGTCTGTATGCCCATAGTATACGTATTGATCGCGGTTGTTACGGTGGTCGATCACCACGGTGGGCAGCGACTTATCAGTCTGGCGTTTCTTCAGCTCTTCCATGTCTGCAGGCGTATAACGGGTATACGTGTTGCCTGTGGTAATGAGGAAGGCTTCATCATTCAGCACGGCGGCGGTATAGCCGTCGGTGATGAAGTCGGTGCTTACAGTGGAGTAGGATTTAGAGAAGTTGTTGCCGTAGTTAACGTTGAGTTTACCGTTTTTGGCAGTCTTGGTAGTCACCAGTATTACGCCGAAGGCGGCGCGGGCGCCATAGATAGCGGAAGCGGCAGCGTCTTTGAGAATGGTCACTGTTTCGATATCACGAGGGTTCACGTTGTTCATGGAGCCGGGTACGCCATCGATCAGTACAAGCGGCGAGGCACCGGAGCTGAGCGGGTTATTACCACGGATATTGAACCGGCCGTTGGAGCCGGGGCGGCCATCACCAAAAGTAATGTTCAGCCCGGGAACAGCGCCCTGCAGGGCCTGGGTCACGTTTGCTACCGGTCGGTTTTCCAGCGCTTCAGACCCCACCTGGCTGATAGCGCCTGTCAGGTTCACTTTCTTTTGGGTACCATAACCTACCACTACGAGTTCATTCAATTTTCTGTCTGAATCGGTCAGTGTAATGGCCGGAATCTTGTTGTCTCCTTCACTAAGCGTTTTTTCTGAGAGGATGCGCGGCTCAAAGCCGATCATGGAGAAGGTGATGGTAACGGGCGTACCGGCGGGCAGCCCTGTGAGGTGGAATTTGCCGAATACATCGGTAGCGGTGCCTTTCCGCTTTCCGTCGGGCGTTTTCACTTCCACGGAAACGCCGGGAAGTGGTTCATTCTTCTGGCTGGAAACTGCTCCCGAAATAGAGGCTCCGCCTTGCTGTGCCTGTACGGCAAAAGGCAGGAGGAAAGAGAGTAGCAGTCCCGCGCAGAGGGTGTTTAGCATTTTGCGCATGATACAGTTTGTTTTATTAATTGACAGTGTATAAAGAGCATAAGATGCCCTGCAGGCGCGGAAAGCCGCCCTGAGGGTTGATTAGTGCATCGCAATAAATCATGGTTTGCGGACGCAAGATTGCACTAAAACAATCGGTTGCCTAAATTATCAGGTTAAGGAACCATTAAAGAATTGTTAACCAAGTGAAATGGTGGTGACATAGACGTGGATTTTGGTTTATATATGGTTATCACTGTTTTACGCGGAAATAATTGCAAAAAGTTTCAGAATGGCAGCTGCTAACACTCAATATACAAGGAATATATTACAAAGTGAATACAGAAAGAAAGCAGATAGCATTAAAATGTAAGGGAAATGAAAGTAACTGGTATAGTTACGGCAGTTTTACTTCGTAGTAAAGGAAGAGATAAGCCGCCCATAAGCCGCCTTTATCCCGCCCTTAAGCCGCCTATAAGCCGCCTCTATATAAGGGCGGCTTATCTACGGGATATCCCCGGGTTATAGCAGGGTTATCTCCGGGTTATGGTGTAAGTAAGTGTAAGTAAGGTTTGCAGCAGGCAGGGAGGTGCCTTGCCTGTGAGGGGGGATATGGACAAAAAGCAACCAGCCCGGCAGCAGAAGTTGCGGCCGGGCTGGTTGCGTATAAGTTAAGCGGGAAAGTGGCTTATTTGATCACCATCTGCACCGTACTGGCAGAGCGTTGCTCCAGCAATATCTTCCGGCCTTTGGTAAGCTCGTCGATGAGTCCGTTCTTGTAATGGCGCACCGTCAGCAGCTCCAGGCCCTCGTTGTAATTGATCCGGTAGCCGTTGTGCAGCGCCTTTATCAGCAGCTCTATCTTCTCCGGGTTATGGTCAATAGAGCAGGAGAAGGAAATAGCGGCGTTTTGGGTCAGGTTGATCTTGATCTTCTTGTCGTGGAAGATCTCATAGATCTCACTGATCTTATCTTCGGTGATGAAGGAGAAATCGCGGGAAGTGATGGAAATAAGCACCTGGTTCTTTTTGAGGACGATGATGGGCGGCAGTTTGCGGCCGTCCACATCCTGGCGTATCACGGTGCCGGGCAGGTTCATGTCGAGGAAACACTTCACATACAGGGGTATCTGCTTGTTTTGCAGCGGTTTAATCGTTTTGGGGTGAATCACCTGGGCGCCATAATAGGCCATTTCGATCACTTCGCCATAATTGATCTCCGGAATGTCTACCGTATCGGGGAAAAGCTTGGGATCGGCGTTTTTAAGGCCGGTCACGTCTTTCCAGATGGTCTGGCTTTCGGCATTGAGGAGGTTGGCGAACACGGCGGCGGAGAAGTCGCTCCCTTCGCGGCCCAGCGTTACACTCTCATTCTGGTCCGTACTGCCGATAAAGCCCTGTGCGATCACGATATTGGCCGTATTGAAGAGGGGGAGTACTTTCTGGTTTACCTGTTGCTGTGTTACTTCCCAGTTGATATTGGCATCGCGGAAGTTATCATCGGTCCGGAATACGTCGCGTACATCTACCCAGACGTTCTGAATGCCGGTATGGTTGAAGTAGGCGCTCACAATGGCGGTGCTGAGCAGCTCACCGAGGCCCACCAGCTGGTCGTAATAGTAATCGTAAGAGCGGTGCGGCTTTTCACCCAGCGTCCATTCCGCTTCGGTGAAAAACTGCTGGAGCTGCACGAAGAGGGGGTGCTCTTTGGTGCCCAGGAGGGTTTCCGCGATCTGGATATGTTGCTGTTCGATGTTAAAAAGCAGCTGGGCGGCTATTTCCCGCTTCCGCATGAAGTAATGCTGGGCTACCTTCTCCAGTTCATTGGTTGTTTTACCCATGGCAGAAATCACCACCAGCAGTTTATCTGCCGAATGGGCCTGAATGATCTTGCCTACCTGCTGAATGCGCTCAATAGTTTCTAAACTTGCGCCGCCAAATTTGAAAACCTTCATACTTTGATCCCTCTTCTTTATAAAAAAGTTGCCGCAAAGTACGGCAACTTTAGAATTGTTTTAAAGTTAACGCCCCCAAAAATGACGGTTTTCTTAAAAAGGAGTGATTTCCCGTACCTTAGTCCCCACCAAAACCAATCAATCCGACACGTTTATGAAAGTCAACCATCATGTGATGACACTGGACGAGTTTACGATCCAGGAACTGAAAAACTACCCCGGCGCCACAGGACAGCTTTCCGGCCTCCTGCGCGATATCGGGCTTGCTGCCAAACGCGTAAATGTGGAAGTGAATAAAGCCGGTATCGCAGACATCCTCGGGGAAGTGGGTAAAACCAACGTGCAGGGCGAGTCCGTGAAAAAGCTCGATGAGTTTGCGAACGACCAGCTCATCAGCTCACTTGCCAGCAGTATTTACTGCTGTGGCGTGGCTTCCGAAGAGAATGAAACCTTCATCGCCTTCGAAGATGAGTTTTCCATGAACTCGAAGTACGTGGTATTGATGGACCCGCTGGACGGTTCCGGCAATATCGACGTGAACGTTTCCATCGGTACTATCTTTTCCGTGTACCGCCGGCTTACGCCCAACGGCACGCCCTGTACGCTGGACGACTTCCTCCAGCCCGGTTCCCAGCAGATTGCCGCGGGGTATATCATTTACGGCTCTTCCACCATGCTGGTGTACGCCACCCGCCGTACCGTGCAGGGCTTTACGCTGGACCCTTCCATCGGCGAGTTCTGCCTTTCCCATCCCAACCTCAAGGTGCCGGATGAGAGCGATATCTTTTCCGTGAACATGGGGTATTACCACCTGTACGAAGAAAAGGTGCGGAACGCCGTGGATCTTTTCATGGCGCAATCCGCTGCGGATAAGATCTACCGCCACCGCTTCGTGGGTTGTATGGTATCGGAGATCCACCGCACGCTCATTCAGGGCGGTATCTTCATGTACCCGGCTTTCGGGAAATATGCCAACGGAAGGCTGCGCCTCTGTTATGAGTGCAACCCCATGTCTTTTATCATGGAAAAGGCCGGAGGCATGTCTCTTTCCGCCGGAAACCAGCGCCTGCTGGACGTGAAGCCGAAAGAGCTGCATGAGCGTATTCCCATCTTCATCGGCTCGGGAAGCATGGTGAAAATGGTGCAGGAAGCCCTTCAGTAAGAATTGGCGCGAAATTGGATAAGGCAATACAACAGCTAAAAATCCGTTTTAAAAACATGTTTAACCAACGTTATTGCAAGATCCTCTTCCTCGCCGCCATGGTAGTGTCGGCCTCACAGGCCTCTGCCTGCAGCAAATCCGTATCCGGCAACGGTACTTCGGCAACGAAGGCTGTCCGTGAAGACGGGAACGTGGAGGAAGATATCCTTTTCTACGTCAACAAGTTCCGCCGCACCAAAGGCCTGAAACCCCTTGCAATGAGCGGGGTGCTCAGCAAGGAAGCCCGCAGCCACAGCAAAGCCATGGCCAGCGGTAAAACCGGTTTCGGGCACGAAGGCTTCGAATCCCGAATCGATGATATCTCCAAAGAAATTGGGACGGTACGTGCAGCCGCTGAGAACGTAGCCTATGGCAACCTCAGTGCAGAAGCTGTGGTAGACGGGTGGATCAAATCCCCCGGCCACCGCAAGAACATGCTGGGCGATTTTAACCTCATCGGCGTAGGCACTGCCAAAGGGAAAGGGAACATCGTTTTCTTCACCCAGATATTTGTGAATAAACCCGCCACACAGGCGAAAAAATAACTACTTACACCTGTTATTTGTATCAGCGGTTTCCCGGGGCAGGGGAGCCGCTGTACTTTTTTATACCCTGCCGACCAATTTTTGCCGTAATTTGGCGCCATGGAAAAACGCAGGATCATTGAGGTGAAAGATCTGGTGAAGCATTACGGAGACTTTGCCGCAGTGAAAGGGATCAGCTTTGATGTATACGAGGGCGAAGTATTCGGCCTCCTCGGCCCTAACGGGGCCGGTAAATCCACCACGCTGGAGATCATCGAAACGCTCCGGGAAAAAACTTCCGGCCGCGTGATCGTGGATGGTATGGATCTGGATAAAGACCCGGAAGCCATCAAACAGGTGATTGGGGTACAACTGCAAACTTCAGGATATTACCCGAACCTCACCCTCGTGGAGCTGATAGAACTCTTCGGCGGGCTTTACAACCAGCCGGTAGACCCTATGGCGCTGCTGCGGGAGTTTAACCTCGAAGACAAGGCGAAGGCTAAATACAAAGCATTATCAGGCGGGCAGAAACAACGCTTCTCCATCGCCACCACGCTGATCAATAAGCCGCGCATCATTTTCCTCGACGAGCCTACCACCGGTCTCGATCCGCAGGCGCGGCGCAATCTGTGGACGCTCATCCAGCAGGTGAGAGCCAGCGGTACCACCGTGGTGATCACCACCCATTACATGGATGAAGCGGAGTTCCTGTGTGACCGATGTGCCATTGTAGACAGTGGCCGTATCATCGCCATCGATTCTCCTGACGCGCTCATCGATCAGCTCGTGGCAGGAGGATTTGAAAGGAAGAAAGAAGTGAAGAAGGCCAGTCTGGAAGACGTGTTCATCCACCTGACCGGGAAGGATTTGCGGGAAGACTGATTCATTCGCCCCTAAGCATATCACTTTTATGGAAGATTTACGCTATCCCATCGGCCAGTTTCATGCGCCAGCCGTTATCAATGCAGATATCCGCAAGCGCTTTATCAACGACATCCGGCATCTGCCATCGCTCATAGAGCTGGCCGTGCAAACGCTCGATGAACATCAGCTGCAAACGCCCTACCGCCCCGGCGGGTGGACGGTAGCGCAGGTGGTCCACCATCTGGCAGACTCACATATGAACGGGTTCATCCGGCTGAAGCTGGCCCTCACGGAAGATAATCCTACCATCAAACCATACGATGAAGCCGCCTGGGCCGAACTGCCCGACGTACAATTTACACCCATCAACATATCCGTAACCCTCCTGCATGCACTTCATGCCCGCTGGGTAGCAGTACTGGAGCATATGGAAGCAAGGCACTGGGACCGCACGTTTTTTCATCCCGGTAACAACTCTTCCAATACGCTGGCCAAACACCTCGCTAACTATTCCTGGCACGGACTGCATCACTTAGCGCATATTGAGAAACTGAAAGAGCGTGAGGGCTGGAAGTAAAACATGAAACTATTGAACTGGAAACTATTGCGATCAGAATACCTGTTCCGCGAGCCATGGCTCACGGTGCGCAGGGACACATGTGAAACGCCCTCCGGCGTACTGGTACCGGAATATTACGTGCTCGAATACCCCGACTGGGTGAATGCCATGGCCGTCACTGAAGACGGGAAAGTGCTGCTGGTGCGGCAATACCGCCAGGCCGTAGGCAAGGTACTCCTTGAAATCCCCGGCGGCGTAATGGACCCTGAAGATGAATCGCCCGAAATCGCCATGCGGCGCGAGCTGCTGGAAGAAACGGGGTATGAATTCAAAGACATGCACTTCCTTGGGGTAGTATCCCCCAATCCATCCACCCACACCAATACCGTACACATGTACCTCGCCACAGGCGGTAAAAAGATACAGGAGCAGCAGCTTGATTTCAATGAAGAGATTGAAGTGGAAGCAGTAACGATCGCGGAAACGGAGGCGCTGCTGAAAAGGAATGAATTCCTGCAGAGCCTGCATAGCACCTGTTTGTTTTACGGGTTGATGAAGTGGAAGGAGTTGGAGGGGGCATGAATTGCCTGAGTTTTGTATTTTAGTATATTATTCCCTTACCTTATGAAGCAGTTTTACTGGCTAATCTTATCATGCGCATTGTTTTTATCCCAATCTGTAGTAGCGCAAAAAAGGCGTTCAACGATAGGCGATGGCAAACCGGGAAATACGATCCGGCAATTATCATTTTTTTCTCCAAAGGAAGGTTGGGTGGCAGCACAGGGCTGGATCGCATTTACTGCAGATTCAGGTAAAACTTATTCCCAACGTTTCATTCGTCCTGAAAATGTTCATCTGGGTTTACACAATCCAAACCAACAGCATGGTTTCAGAGTAGAAGGGGTTAAAGCTCTCAGCAGGGATACTGTGCTTGTGTATGGTGATTATAGCTGGCAAGGGGCTATTCTTTACTCAACAGATGCAGGTAATACTTTTAACCTGGTTTGGTTAGACAATACTGTTTCGGAAGGTTCAACGATACCCAGGGTTTCTGATATTTGTTTCCTTTCAGATAAACTATACGGTCTGGCCTTAACTGGAGAACAATGTCTTTATACTGAGGATGGGGGGCTTACATGGCAAAAACTGACTACTTATGGTTTGTTGCCTTATGGTACGAAATTTCAGTTTGTGAATGATGATTTCATTATTTCCTTTGCTACTAAAGAGCGGCTGAATCTAATCGAGCAGCGTAACAATACTTCCATCATGATAAGTCCACCGGCCCCTGCAGATGCTTTCTGGTTCAGGGACCGTAACTTTGGATACATCTATACTTACAATAAATTCAGGGATAGAGGTTTGATCTATGTCACTACAGATGGCGGCAGAAGCTGGAAAGCAATGCAGGCCCCCTATAGCGGAGCGCCGCGGCTGGAGAAAATGCAGTTCATAAATGATAGTACAGGATATGCAATTGGAGATGATTATTCAATCTTAACTACTACTGATTCGGGTAAAGTATGGCGGAGGATGGCTCCGGCAGTTACATCAGTAGATGCAGCAGGATCTGGCCATAATGATTTGATAGTTTTACCTGAAGGAACTGTTATTGCGGGAGGCGACAATGGTATTATAGAGTTTGATGACAGGACCTCGCTGAATGATCTTCCATACGCGGCTTTCCGGATTGATACAGTCGGATTCGATGCGGAGCATAAAGTACATTTACTAAATAATACCGGTAATATGGAGGGTGTTGTTTTTGAATGGCAGGTGAATGGTAAGGTTATTGGAGACGGATTTGACGAAATTTATCAGCGGAACGGCAGTGTAATAAGAGATACCGTAATGCTGATTGCTAAAAAGGGAAGCTACTCAGACACAGCAACACAGTATTTCCTTTTCAGGGGCCGGTTGGTTATCGATCACATTTCTGCGATGGTTGCAGAGAAAGGATCGATAGTTTATTTAACAGGTAAAGCGATGGAGGATGTGAAATCGGTATATTTCGGAGGGGTTGAAGGTAAGATCCTGTTCAGGCAATTGGTTACCAATGGTAGCAGGTTGCACGTACAAGTCGGAAATGGCGCTTCGGGTCCAATAACTGTTAATAGTAAATTAGGTACGGCATTTATCCCTGGATTCAGGATTATTAACCCATCCGGAAGCAGCTTTCTACCCTTCTCCCTTGCACCATTATACCATTGTAAAGCCGGTGCGGTTTCTGTTGAAGTGCGGAATACAGATGCCCAGTACATTTATCAATTGACTGACAGCATTGGTAATACCTTCGGTGAAATAGCCGGTAACAACGGAACAGTTGCATTTAAAAGCCTGCCGCTTTCCCGGTCGGGTAGTTACCGCATCAGGGCATATCATCCAGACGCACCCGATATGTATTGGGATATGACTGAGCCTATCATTGTAGAAGTGGAAAAAACATATGCAGCATATGTGACAGATAAGTTAAATCCTTTACCGGGAGAACAAATACGGTTTTTCGAGCAATCTAAGAACGCAGCAAATTTACAATGGCAGTTCCATGGAGATGCGAGTGTTGCTTCATTCAATGGGCGTGTTCCTCCTCCTGTAAGTTATGCGACTCCAGGAAAAAAAATGGTTTCAATGACGGCTATTTCGGCCAGCGGTTGCAGGGATACTATTTTGACTTCCGCGGTTACAGTTGATATGATTAGAGGAGGAGAAGATGTTTGTTATTCTCTCCCTTTTTCACCTGGATTTAGTACTTCGACAAGTACATCTACTTATCCTAACCTGATACCCACAGGGCATGGCTTTTATTTTGCAACAGATTACCTTGAAAGGCCGTGTGAGCTTTCTTCACGCTATGGTAGAAGGGTTACTACGAGAGGGAATACCGGTTATGCTGGTCTATATGATGCAAGCGGAGAATTGAAATGGTATGCTCAGTGTACCGGGTCAATTACTTCAGCTGCTCAGGACATGCAGGGAAACATTTACCTTTTGGGCAGCTTTATGAAAAAAGGCGTCCTGTATATTATGGAACATGATTCAATTGTATTATCCCCAACTGTTGGTAACATATCAGAATGGAGTGCATTTGGATATATTGTGAAAATCAATACTGCAGGAAAAGTTGTTTGGCTGAATTATATGCAGGATCCTTCAGGAGGATCAGGTTATCCCCGCCAGTTGGCAATTAATGAGTCGGAGATAGTGATCTACGGTAATTCAAATTATGGATTTACTTATTTCGAGAATGGGGTGGCTAAAAGTTGTTTTAATTTCCAGGCCAACAATGATAAAGTGTATTATGATATCCTGCTAAAATTAAATACAGATGGCAGGATGAAATGGTATTCTTATTGGAAGTACAAATCCCTGACTGGCCTTAAAGAGGTAACCGGAATGGAGATCGATAAAGCCGGTAATGTTACAGTGGCAGGGGCATTTGAAAATATGCTGGAAATATATCAGGGTAATAGTTCTACCCTGTTTTCCCGGATGGAGAATCCGGAGAATAGAAGATCAGGTTTTGTGGTTCGTTATAATACTGAAGGCCAGGTTATCTGGTCAAACTCTTTTAAAGATATTATAAGTGGCCATAATGGTGCATATAGGGCTTTTATCAGGGGGGTAGCTTACAGTGAAGATGGGAAATGGTTATATCTGGCCGGACACACCAGCCAGGCTATTGATAATAACTATGATATCAGGCAGGAGATCCGGCATAGTGATGGTACAATCATTAATATCGAGGACGGGACAACAGCATATAAGGTGTATAAACTGGATGCAACTACCGGCAAATATGTTTGGCATAATGGTGTAAAGCAACCCAATAATGGTACTTGTGCCGGTGTAGTGGTATTGGGAGACAGGATATTTGCAGCAGGGTACATGCAGAATTTATCGAAGCAGCCAATGGTATGTGAATTTACTTCTGTAGACAAGCAGCATATTATCCGTGAAATTGATCCCATGAAGCTGATAGTGGCTGAATATACACCTGAAGGTAATCTGAAGAGGGTGGAAAGCAGCGGATCCAATCCATATGTAAATGTGGAACCCTACCGTATGCTGGGAGACGGTAAGGGTAATATGTTGTTTCATCTCATTTACGGGAGTCCGGGTGCTCCGAGGTCAACCGATACTGTCTACAATTCCACTATGCAGCCAACCGGGCATTCTATATTAAAAACTAATGGCGATCTGTGTCTTGAAGGAGGCTTTCCTGGAGCCTCTGCCGGCCCGGATTTATCTCTTTGTGCGCTGGATTCTGTTTTAATCGGATTGCCGGGGCAGGCAGGTAACCGTTACCGCTGGACATCGTCATTGCCTGGATTTGCGTCTGCATTATCCCAGCCCAGGGTAAAAGCCGAAAATGCAGCTTACTATCTGACAGTAACTGGTCCCAGCGGCATTGTGTCTTACGATACCATGCAGGTTTTTGTTCCTGTACGGCCACATCTCGGGAGAGATACCTCAGTTTGTATAGGTACTTCATTAAAACTCGGTCTTCCTCCTGACCCTGGTGCCACATTTCAATGGGCATCTGATGATGGGACTGTGAATGCCGCTTTTTCGGAAATAGAAGTCAGGCCACTCACATCAACAACCTACATCCTGACAACAAACAACTTAGGGGGATGCACAGGTACGGCTGCAGATACTATCCATATAAAAGTTAAGGATGCGCATATGCCTGTTGTTACCCTCGCCGCAACTGATTCCATGCAATGTTTTACTTCCCGGGTCAGACTGGTAGCTAAAACAATGTATGCAGCACCGGGTACGGAGTTTCATTGGTATAGGAACGGTGAGCATGATGCGGTTAGCAGTGATTCAATCATTACGCTTTTTCATACCAGTGGATCTGCACGATTCCGTGTAAAGATCATTACAAATTCTGCATGTGGACAATCCATTGAAGCATGGAGTAATGAAATTCAGACACGCTTGTATCCTGAGCCCGGAAAATCTGATGCCAGGATCGTTGTCACGAATGCAGGTCCCTGTGTAGCTGATACTTTCAGAGCAACCGTACATATTGAAAATGAGAGAAATCATACCCGCGTTCACTGGCAGCTTGGTAATAACTATATTGGTGAAGGGCGTGTTGTAGAATTGCCGGTAAATCAGCCAGCTAATAGTAATGCCCTTTCTGTTGCCGTTGTTATGTCAGATATGTGCACGGATACAATCATTAGGGATACCATAGACATTTCTGAATATTCCGGATACAATTATCCACACACTGTTTCTATTGCGGCATCGAAGGAAAAGGTGTGTTATATGGAGCCTGTAACCTTTACCGCTACTCATACCAGCAGTAATTATCCTTTACTTTATCAATGGATTCGGGATTATAAAATGGTTGGTGAAAACTCACCGGTTTACACCAGTACAGGGGAGAAAAGCAGCTACAATATTTATGTTAAAGTAACTGAACTTACACCTTGCGGACCGATTCAAAAAGGTAGCAATACGATTTTTGTTAATGTTGAACACTTTGATCCAATCGTTCAGCTGGTGATCAATGAAGATAAATTGTGCAAAGACCAGCCGGCGGAGTTCCATGCTTTCGTTACCGAAGGCGCACGTAAGCCTGTATATGAATGGCGTAAAAACGGAGTATTGGTAGGTGGAAATAATCCAGCATATACCGATCCTAAGCCGGCAAATGGTGATACTTATCAGGTAACATTCTATGATGCAGACAGGTGTTATATTGTGAAGGGGGAAAGCGAAGCACGCACTCTTTCGGTAGCCGCAGTTGCTAAACCGGTAGCTACGATTACGGGCAACACAACAGTCTTTATGGGGGATTATGCGGAGATTACTGCACATAATACGGATGGAGTGGAAGTATACGGATATCAATGGTATACTTCTCCTGAACGTGGGGACTGGAAGATAATTCCGGGTGAGAACAGACGTACTATTAAATTCGTCCCTGAAAACAACGGCGATAAAGTACGCTGCTGGGTGCTTGGTGTGCCGCAGTGCCCTGCTGAACTAATGAGCAATGAGCTGGCTTTTCAGGTGAAACAGGGCGATAACTCCCGCATCGTACAACTATTCCCCAGCCCGGCCAGCACCAACATTACGCTAAGAGTTTTATCAGGGAACTGGACACGGTTCTACATTACCGATGTAACAGGTATGCGGGTGCTGGAAAGAAAGATTGAAGGGATAAATGTAATGAATGTGGACATCTCTCAGCTCCAGAACGGTAATTACAATGGCGTCTTTATTAATGCGGACGGTAGTAAAAAGGAAATCAAGTTCACTAAAATCAAGCAATAAAACAAAAAGGGGAATCTGATCAGATTCCCCTTTTTGTTTGGTTTACTTCACTGGCTTATGCTCCACGTTTACCGTGGCACCGGTGCCATTTACAACACGGTATGTGAAAATTTCTTTCGTCAGTTTTACAACATCCACTACACGGGTATAATTGCGTGTGCGCGATACGAGAATGCGTTTGCTGTTGTCGGGCGTAATGAAATAGTATCCTTCATCTCCACGGGGTGTGCCATCGGTATTGAAGAATACATAATTGCCGTTAGGAAGATAATCGGCCAGTCCTACAAAGCCCATGTTGGCGGCGGTTACATCTTTCCCGACTGAGTCTGTTACTACAGTTGTGATCCAGCGGGTGGAAGAGAGTATCTCGTTGCCATCGGGTTGCGGTTCGGGCGCGGGCGCGTCGTCTTTACTGCAGGATGCAAGTGCGATGGTGGCAAATACGGCAAAGGTGAATGTTCTCAGTCTCGGATGCATAGTGGTGTGAGTTTTAGTGATACACCAAAACTATCCGAAGCCTTTCAAAACGAAGGGTATCAGCAATGAGGAAACGGGTACTTTCTGAAACTAGCCCTGCGGCATATCTCCCACAATAAAGCAACTGCCGCACACCAGTATCATATCATTTTCGCCCGCCGCATTTTTGGCGGCATAAAAAGCAGTGGGTACATCTATAAATGAGGTGCCCTGTAAGCCTTCCTGATGGGCCATTACAAGCAGTTCTGTTTCATCCAGCGCGCGGGGTATCTGTGCGCGGGTAAAGTAGTAGGTAGCATTTTTAGGCAGTATGCGTAAGGCTGCGGGTACATCTTTGTCTTTCACAAAACCGGTTACAATATGGAGCTTTTCGAAACTCACCAGTTTCAGCTGTTCGAGGATAGCGCGGATGCCGGCTTCGTTATGCCCCACGTCAAGCACCGTGTATGGATGCTTATTGATCACTTCCCATCTGCCGCCTAAACCGGTCAAACGCTTCACATTCGATAAACCTTTTTTTACGGCTTCTTCCGTCAGATTATACCCTTCCTGCCGGAGGATGTTTACACCGGCCAGTACGCCCAGCAGGTTCTTTTCCTGGTAATGGCCGGGCAGGTCTAGCTGGTAAGTGGCGTCCGGGAGATCTGTTACGGAATTATTATTGGCAGCAGCCACGGTTACGGTGAGTATTTCCGGGCCGGGATCGCTGTTAGTGATACGGTAATGCTGGTCGGCAAAGAGGATGGGCGCGTTGTGCAGGTCTGCAGTTTCGCGGAACACCATTTCCGGGCCGGCCTGTGTTTCACTGATAACTACCGGCGTATCGGGTTTGATGATACCGGCTTTCTCGCGTGCAATCAGTTCAGGCGTATCGCCTAAGATCAGCGTATGGTCGAGACTGATATTGGTAATGATGGAAAGGAGGGGGGAGATGATGTTGGTACTGTCCAGCCGCCCGCCGAGTCCTGTTTCGATGATGGCAATGTCTACTTCTTCTTCCGCAAACCATTCGAAAGCCATGGCCACCGTTACTTCGAAAAACGAGGGCTCGATGGTTTCAATGTGCTGATGAATGCGCTCCGTAAAAGAAATGACGCTATCCTCCGGAATCATTTCACCGTTGATGCGGATACGCTCTCTGAAATCGTACAGGTGGGGGGAAGTGTATAAGCCTGTTTTATATCCGGCAGATTGAAAGATGGCACTGAGCATGTGGCTGGTAGACCCTTTGCCGTTCGTTCCCGCGATATGCACGGTAGGGAACCTGGACTCGGGGTGGCCCAGTACACCGCACAGCAGGCGGATGTTAAGCAGGTCGTTTTTCAGCGCAGATGCTCCCACTTTACTGAACATGGGGAGCCGGCTGTACAAATATTCGATCGTTTGCTGATAGTTCATGGATACCTCGCTATAAGTCCGGGCAGCCGGTCTGGTTCCGGCGTTTGCGGTAAGTACCGTCGCTGCCCTTGTCCCACGACCATTTACCTAAACGGATGGGAACGATACGCAAAGCTACGAATACATCCGCATGATTGATCATCTGCCGGGCAAGGGTGGAAAAGAGGGAGGCGGAGCCTACCACAAGGGGACCGGCACGCAGGGCAAAGCCTGCATCGGCCTGGCCGTAGCGGTTCACGGAAATAGGAAGATACAATCCCAGGCTGCGCGCCTCATAGCGGGGGGTGATGGTCAGCTGGGTGAGGGCGCTCGTCTTATTATCGTCTTTTTCTCCACCGGTAAGTGCTACAGTGGCACTGGCGCTGAGGAAAAAGCGGCCGTTGAAGTTATAATCACCCATCAGGTTGGCACTGGTGGGGAGGTTCATGTAATAGGTGTCTTCATTCTCCATGGGTGTGAACATGGTAGCCATACGGGTGGCGTAGCGGCGGAGGCTTTCGCCGCGTTGTTTGTTGAGGGAGCGCACCAGTACGTTGTTCGCCGTCATATCGATGTTGGCGGATGCAGGAGCCTTCCGGTATTTGATGCCCCCGATATCTACGACAGACACGGCGAAACGTGCCTTCCAGGTATCGGCATCCGGGTTCCAGTCCGGACCGCCTTCGTGCATACTGCCAAAGCCATCATTATCAGGCCGCCATTCGTATACAATACCAATATCAGCCCCAATGCCGGGGTTCTGGAATGGGTTGTAGGCCGATTGCCAGTCGTTGTCCGTGATCTCGTCCAGCTCCTCGTTATAGGCGTAATACACGCTGGCGCTGTTGATATCGGCCAGTTCCCGGGTGTTGAAGGTGAAAGATGCATCGCGGACGGAGGTGTAGGCTGCCGCTTGTCCACCGAGGTATTTCAGTGTAACGCCCGCTTTCCAGCGGTGATCGCCTTCGTCTTTAATGACCCGGGCATAGCTGAACCCGAATTCATTCCATACATGGCCGTTACCTGCGGCGTATTTAGAGGCGATGTTGCGGTTGAAAAAGCGGGGATTGGGATAGCTGAGGGAGAAGAAGTTGGCGACAGATGTTTCTACGCCGCCGGCGTTGGCAGATCCGCGTATTCTCCAGGTGAAAGCGAGCGACTGCCGCTCGTCTATCGAAAAGAGTACCGAAGGCAGCATGATTTCGCCGCTGCCCCAGCCGTATTGGCGGCGGGTGGCATTGGTGTCGGGGATATAGTCGACATTCCTCACCAATTTCTCCTGTTGGGAAAAGAGGGAAGATTTCATGAAAGAATAGTAGGTATTGCCTGCTTTTACATCGGCCCCTATGATATTCACGTCCCACTTATACCTTGTGCTGGCGGCAAGGGCGGGGTTGAAGGGCACAGCGTGGATGCCTGCGTACTGACTGGTGTGGTAGCCGGTAAACTGCTGAGCCTGCGCCGCCATAGCGGGGAGCAGGCACAAAAGGAGGTATCTGAAGCGGCGGTTCGTCAGCATAGAATAGTGTAAGGTGATAGGTATAAACGTGAAAAACCAGCAGATATTTCCGAAGAGGCGTTATTGTGGTTTGAAATAGAAGCGGATGGTGCCGAATTGTTCTTCGGGAGCATCCTGGCTGGCGTTGTATTTAATCTGCATGGCGGCATCGCGTGCGATACGTACCGCCCCGGGATTATTGATGGTGGAACCGCGGAGGCTGTGGGTGGCGCTTACCACTTTACCATTACGGTCTACTTTGATATTAACAGCTACATAGCCGGTTTCATTGCCATCCCACTCTACAGTAGGGCGGCCAACGAGGTTACGGCCGTTCAGCCTGAAGTCTGATGCGCCACGGCCTGCGCCGGGAGTGCCTGTATAAGCACCGCCATTAGGGCTGCCGCCGATCACGCCACGGTCGCCCGGACGGCCGGTATTGCCTTCTCCCGTGCTGTTATTGCTGCCGTTGGCTCCGTTGCCACTGTTGGCGGCATTGCCGGTACCACCGGTAAATACGGCTTTAGGAACGGGCTTGGGAGCGGGGGGGGCAGGTGTGGGAGGTGCCACGGCTTTGGGCTTAGGGGCTTTCTCCGGTTTAGGCTCCAGCTTTTTGGCGATTTCTTTCGGTTTAACGGGGGAGGGTTTGGGAGGCTGCTTTACTTCCGGAGCGTCTTCCTCATCGGTAGTGGCCAGTTCCTGGGAATTGCCTTCGTTTTCAGGTGTTGCGGGGGCAGGCTGAGGGGTGGAAGGTGCGGGTTGTGAAGCTGCGGGAGGATTGGGGTTGAGCGGCTGCTCGGTGCCCATACCATCGTCGGAAGTACCGAGGTTCACTTCGATCCCCATGTCCTGATTAGGCAGGGGCGGGGGCACGTTGAGGCTCACCATCACAAGACCTAATAACACCAGTGCATGCACGCCGATAGTGATACCGGCGGCTTTTATATTTTTATTGTTGGATTGCTCTGTCATCGTGAACCAAAGTTAATCTTTTTTTTCAGAGGTGTTATGCCACGTTCGTGCTGCAAATACCCTGCCGCGCCTGTCATTTATAAACGCGGTTTATCATTTCCCGGGAGGTAAATGCAGGGAACGGGAGTAATTTGCGGTACATTATGTTCGATAAGACAATTTCCCTGTATAAAAGCGCCTACGGGGGTATTCCGCGTAAAATATGGCTGCTGGCCACCGTGTTGCTGATCAACCGCGCCGGGGCTATGGTGATCCCCTTTTTAACGCTCTACCTTACCCTCCAATTGCATTTCACGCTGGAACAGGCGGGGATTGTTATGACCGTATATGGCGTAGGGTCCATCTCCGGTGCATTACTGGGAGGGAAGTTGTCGGATAGCATTGGTTTTCACAAAGTGCAGTTCTGGAGCCTGTTGCTGCATGGTCTGATGTTCATCGTGTTGGGGCAGATGGATACGTTCCCTCAATTCGCCGCGGCAGTATTTGTGCTGGGCGTGGTGGGTGATGCGTTCCGCCCGGCGAACTATGCTGCGGTGGCACACTACAGCGACCCTTCCAACCGGTTGCGCTCCTATTCCCTCATCCGCCTCGCATCAAACCTCGGCTGGGCAGTAGGGCCTGCCATGGGTGGTATTCTCGCGAGTATCAGTTATGATATCCTGTTCTTCGCGGATGCCATGTCCTGTATCACAGCGGCCACCCTGCTGAAGATATACCTCCGCCCGGGTAAAACCATGGAGAACATTGTACACAAGGCACCGGAAACCGGCAGCAGCTCATCCGCCTACCGCGATAAGCTGTACCTCTTCTTCATACTGCTGGTTACTTTGAACGCCATCTGTCTTTTCCAGATGTTCAACATCGTACCCGTTTACCTGAAAACCATCGTACATATGCCGGAGAACCTCATCGGTCTGGCTATCTCATTCAACGGGGTGATCATTGCGCTGGTGGAGATGATACTGGTGTATAAACTGGAGAACCGCAGGTCCAATGAGTTCTACATCTGCATTGGCGTGATATTTATGGGACTGGCTTATATCGTATTCAACTTCGTGCCGCCAGTGGCTGCGGTAGCTTTCATCCATATCATCCTGTTCTCCATTGCGGAAATGCTGACCATTCCGTTTATGAACAACTTCTGGATCAACCGGGCACAGGCCCATAACCGTGGGCAATACGCTGCCCTGTATACAGTAGCCTTTTCCGCCGCCACGATCCTTGCGCCCACGCTGGGCTTCTGGGGAGTGGAGCATTTCGGGTTCGGCAAGTGGTGGTATGCCGTGGGCGGCATTAGTTTCCTTGCATTCATCGGTTTTTACTGGATGATGATCCGGAAGAAGGAAGTTAAGCCCGTAGAAATTCCTGTTCCTGTAGTTCCTGAAGGAGCAGTTCCGCAGGAAGCATAATTAGCATCATATTCAAATAAAAAGGCCTTCGTTCATATTGAGCGGGGGCCTTTTTGCAGGGGGGCTTGTCCTGCTATAGGTTTACACCCTTAGTTAGAAAAACCTGATAATGGTTTACAGGCTGCATTTTGTTACCTGGCTGTTACCTGATAAGATTAGCATGATCCGGTGGGTGGATTCCTGCCTTTTAAAAGCCTCGTCACTGCCTTCGGACTGCCTTTGAACTACCTCCAGACCCAGTGTAGACTACCTTGAGACTGCCTCTACACTGCCTTCCACTCCCTCTGGATGTCCTTTCTAAGGCCTAAAAAAACGCCTTCATCTTTGGGATGAAGGCGTTCACATTTATATGCTTTTGGCATTACATATGCGCGAAATCCGCTTCGTAATTGCCTTTGATACGTTCCATGGGAGGGTTGTAGTACCCGAATTTCAGATCGGGGAACTCATCCCGGATCAGTTCCATTAACTGTTTGATACCCAGTACTTCACCCGTTTCGGTAACACCGATCTTGCCGAGGTACCAGTCGGGGTCGATGTTGAAGTTCCGCCACTGGATCATGTTCAGCCCGGTTTCGCGGATCACGGTACGGAGGGCTTCGTATTCCTCCACAGTGTCCGTCATACCCGGGAACACGAAGTAGTTGATGGATGCCCAGCCACCATGTTCGCGCACCACTTTGATGCTTTCGATAATGTCAGCGAAGGTGTAGTTATTAGGACGGTAGTAAGGAGTGTAGATATGTTCCCTAACGGAGTTGAGGCTCACCCGGATGCTGTTGAGGCCTGCTTTGCACAGCTCCCGCACCGCATTCGGCTTACTGCCGTTGGTATTGATGTTGATGCTTCCCTTGTCGGTATGCCTGCGGATCTCGAGGATAGATTCCCGGATGGTTTCCCACATCAGCAGGGGTTCGCCTTCACAGCCCTGTCCAAAGCTCACGATGGGATAGGGAGCCGATTCCAGGTGCGGAACGGTAAACTCCACGATCTCTTCGGCAGTAGGTTTGAAAGTAAGACGGTCCTGGGTGGAAACGATCGTTTCATCTTCCGGCTGGAATGAAATGCAACCGATACAGTTGGCATTACAGGCGGGGGAAGAGGGGATAGGGCATTCCCAGCGGCCCATGAAATAATTCCGCGCAGCCGGACAATGATACGTGAGCGCACAATTGTTGGCCAGGTGCTGCACGAGGCGGTTATGAGGGTATGCGGTGAGCATATCGGTAACACCGGTCTGCACTTTGTTGTCGCTGAAGCCTGCACATTCCTGCCGGATGTCCTGCTCGATGCGCACTGCCGGCACATAGAACTTCTCGTTATGCCAGCCTGCTGCGGTGTAGCAGAAGAGCGGGAGGGTGGGAGCATCGGGCATGGTTTCGTAAGCAGCGATATAGAGGCCGGTATGCGCGGGAGGGATGAAGGCAGCTACGGCCCATCCTTTCTCACAGAGGCGCATTTCGCCGGTCTGCACGTCAATGCCAATACCACGGCGGCCGGGCAGTTCGTACAGGTTGCCTCCTTCGGGCAGCTCTATCCATTCATCTTCAGGAATCGGAAATGCATCCCATCCGCTGCGGCCTACCACATACAGCGAGGTGTCCTCGAAGATGTTGCCTTTACCGTCGGAATACATTATGTATGGTGAAACGTTCATGTCAGCCTTGTTTTAAAATAAGCATTGATCTCCGCCGTCTGCGTAGCGGAATATTCGTCGAGCACATCCAGCTGGAGTACTTTGTTGTTACGGAAATCCAGCGTCAGCACGTCGTTCCGCAAAATTACGTTATTCATTTCGATCCAGCCGAAGCGCTTCTGCCCGAATACGGTAGGCAGGGCGATGCCGGAATTGTCTATTTCTGCAAATACGGGCTGCATGATGCGGTATTCCGCATATCCCGTATAGGCCATTCCCAGGCCAGCCAGCAGTAAAGTGCCGCCAATAATGGGCTGCATGTGCGAGAGGAAAAAGAGGCTGCCGCTAAAAAGCGTGAAAACCTGCAGGAGGCGGAGGATGGAATTGGTTTCCGATAACTTGCGTACTCTCCGCATCATAAAAGGAAAAGCAAGGCTGGCGGTGCCCAGCGCTATAAACAGCAGCACCATCAGCCAGTTTGGGTCCTGCATCTTATATACGCCGATGACGTTGAAGAGGAACAGGATGCCGATCATGCCGTGCATCGCAGGCTGCATACGCAGCTTGGTAATAGCGTTGGGATGTACGATCCGGAATTTATGCATTGGATTTCACCATCAGGTTACACAATTTAAACAGCATACGGGCGCCAACATTGGCATCCCATTCATCAAGCCCGGCGCTTACCTCCACCAGATCGAACCCGATGATGGTGCGCCCGCTTTCTATAACACGGCGGAACAGGTAGTACACCTGCTGGGCTTCGAGTCCTCCGGGTACCGGGGTGCCGGTATGGGGGCAAAGCTTCGGGTCCAGTCCGTCGATATCGAAACTGATATATACCTGTTGCGGGAGTTTTTGAATGATATCGTCGCAGATGCTTTTCCAGGTTTCCCCTTCAAACATGCGTTCTTTCATATCCTGATCGAAATACGCGGAAATACGCCCGCCGCTGTTGCGGATCAGTTCCACTTCGCTGTCGCAATAGTCGCGCAGGCCTACCTGAACGAGCTTTTTCAGCTGGGGAACTTCCTGCAGGGCGTTGAACATGATGGATGCGTGGGAGTATTTGAAGCCTTCGTAGCTGTCGCGCAGGTCGGCATGGGCATCTATCTGGAGGATACCGAAATCGCCTTTATGCTCGCCAATGGCGCGGAAGAAGCCGAGGGGGGTGGAGTGGTCGCCACCTACGAGTCCTACCAGTTTGCCTCTCTGGAGGAGGGTATTGGTCTGCTCATACACCCAGTTGTTCATTTTCTCGGTACCGCGGTTCACATCTTCTACCGACCGGCGGAGGAAGTCGTTTTCACTGATATCGCCGCCTTCGGAGAGGAATTTGAGGTACAGTTCGGCCTCTTTGCGGAGGTAATCGCTTCTGAGCAGGAGCTGCCTGTCGCATCCCTGCATGAAGAAGCCCTGCTTCCAGCCCTCGGTTCCGGTGTCGGAATCGTAGAGGTCTACCTGCAGGGAGGCTTTAAAAATGTGCTCCGGGCCACGGGCTGTACCGTTGTTGTAGGACACCGTCACTTCCCAGGGAACGGGCACCAGCACCAGCCGGGCCTCGTCTTCACCGAAGGGCAGTCCGAATATGTTATTGGACAGCAGACCGGGCGAGTTGGGATCGAATTGCGATAAATCAGCCATGATAAATCAGTACTTAGCTTATTTCGGCGCAAAGGTACAGGTAAAAATTGGTTCCCGAAGGGGTAAACCTGACGAATATCAGCCCCCGCGAACGGGTTTTTTGGCTACCTTTGCTCACGAATAATCTGGTAAGGATGAAGAAGACAAGTATAATTCTGCTCGTTGTAATAGCGGTTTGCGTGGCCGGCATGGTCATGATGGTAGGTGATTTCAGTACCTACGAAACTTTCGCGACCGCCCGGAAAAAGGAAGGAAAGGAAATTCATGTTATTGGCGCGCTCGACAGCACTAAGTCAGTGGTCTACGACCCCGCCAAAGATGCCAACTATTTCAGCTTCCACATGAAGGACAAAAGTGGTGAAATCACCCGCGTCGTGTTCTACGGCACCCGTCCTACTGACTTTGAGAAATCCACAGAACTGGTACTGACCGGTAAAATGGTAGGCTCCGAGTTTCATTGCAGTAAGATTCTCATGAAATGCCCGTCTAAGTACAAAGACGAGCAGACAGCCTACAGCGCACAAAAGAACAGCTAAGAAAAATATTATATAACTGTATATCGCCGTCTTTTGCCATGCCAACAGACCGGCGGGATCATCTCAACTTACGGACAACCTTTGGAATCTATCAAATACAATGGGGAGCATCTCCTTCCCGGTCAAATGGGCCATTTATTCAGCATCCTGGCGTTCGTAGCGTCGCTGGTGTCTGTAGTGGCCTACTTCATCAGCGTCAGGCAAACGGATGAACTGAAAAAGGCCTCATGGGCTAAAATAGGACGCTGGGCGTTTATCACCCAGGCTTTCTCCGTATTCGCCGTATTCGCCACCCTCTATTTCATCATCTCCAACCACCTGTTTGAATACAAGTACGCCTGGCAGCACTCCGACCGCGACCTGGAAGTCAAATACCTCCTCAGCTGTTTCTGGGAAGGGCAGGAAGGCAGCTTCCTCCTCTGGAGCGTATGGCATAGTGTACTGGGCCTGATCCTGATCCGCACCTCCAAAAGCTGGGAAGCCCCGGTGATGGCCGTGCTGGCATTCTCCCAGATATGCCTCGGCAGTATGCTGGTGGGTATCTACGTTTTTGATTATAAAGTCGGCAGCAACCCGTTCCTCCTCATCCGGCAGGACGATCCTTCGCTGCCCATCTTCAATAACCCGGATTACATGCAGTTCAAGCAGTTCATGGACGGTAACGGCCTGAACGCACTGCTGAAGAACTACTGGATGGTGATCCACCCGCCGGTACTCTTCCTCGGTTTCGCAGCCACCATTGTGCCTTTCGCTTATGCGGTAGCCGCACTCTGGACCCGCCGGTACACCGAATGGGTAAAGCCCGCCCTGCCATGGGCACTCTTCGCCGGTCTCGTACTGGGCGTGGGTATCATGATGGGTGCCGCATGGGCCTATGAATCCCTCACTTTCGGCGGTTACTGGGCATGGGACCCTGTAGAGAACGCTTCCATGGTGCCCTGGCTTACCCTCGTGGCCGGTATCCACACCATGCTGGCCTTCCGCCACTCCGGTCATGCCCTCAAATCCACCTTCTTCTTTACGCTTATCTCCTTCATTTTCATACTGTATTCCACCTTCCTCACCCGTAGCGGCATCCTGGGTCAAACCTCGGTACACTCGTTCACCGATCTCGGTATGAGCGGACAGCTGCTGGTGTTCATGGGTATCTTCACCATTCCGGCTTTCTGGATGCTGATTGCCCGCGGAAAGGAAATACCGCAGATGAAGAAGGAAGAAAGTACCTACTCCCGCGAGTTCTGGATGTTTGTAGGCGCGCTCGTGTTGCTGGTTTCTGCCCTGCACGTAACGTTCTTTACCTCCATCCCCGTGTGGAATAAACTACTGGATATCTCCGGTCTCCGTAAACTGTTCGGTCTCGAAGAGTTTGCTCCGCCAACAGACGTAATGCTGCATTATAACAAAGTGCAGATATGGCTGGCTATCATTGTAGGGCTGCTTACTGCCATCACGCAGTTCATGAAGTATAAGGATACGCCCAAAGGCGTGCTGGTGAAGAAGCTGGGCTGGCCCACGCTGATCTCCGCCGGTATTGCAGTCCTCATCGGCTGGTCCATGCGTATCTTCTACACTGATTATGGCGCAGGCTTCCTGCTGGGCGTATATCTCATGCTTTTTGCCTCTGTATATGCCGTGGTAGCCAATATCACTTACATTATCACCGTCCTGAAAGGTAAAACCAAAGCCGCCGGTGCCTCGGTAGCCCACATCGGTTTCGGTCTTACTTTGCTCGGCATCCTTATATCGTCCAGCAAGAAGGAAGTACTGTCTATCGACTCTATGAACGTACTGAGTGGCTATTTCTCCAAAGAAAGTGGCCAGAACTCACGCGAGAACCTCATGCTGCCGAAAGGGCTCCCCGTTCAGATGGGGCCTTACTTCGTGACTTACCGTGGTGATTCCATCTCCGCCGTAGATAACGATAAAACCCTCTACATCGTGGAATACGAGCGTAAAGCGGGTCTGGATGCACCTGTTACGGAGAAATTCACTCTTTACCCCGATGCGTATCTTAACGTGAAAGGGCAGGAGGGCATCACCCCCAACCCGGATTCCAAACACTACCTCTCCCGCGACATCTTTACGTATATCACTGCCGTGCCGCGTAAAGACATTCCTGCCGATACACTGCCTTATACGCCGCATGTGATCGCTCAGGGTGATACTGTGTACTTCTCGAAAGGGTTCATGATCCTGAAGAACCTGAACACGAAACCCACGCAGAAGAACTATCATCCGGAACCGGGAGATATTGCTGTAGGAGCAGAGATCTATGTGCATACCCGCGATAATGGTGACTTCAATATCAATCCCATCTATTTCATCCGCGACAGCAGCTTCCAGGCAAATGTGCCCGATACGATTGCGCCGCTGAGCCTGGCTGTGAAGTTCTCTAAGATCCTCCCTAACGAGAATAAGGTGCAGATAGATCTGAAGGAAACCCGCGAACCGATGGACTACATCGTGCTGAAAGCACTGGAGTTCCCCTTCATCAACGTACTCTGGCTGGGTATAGTGGTGATGGCGGTAGGCTTTGGTATGGCCATTCGCCAGCGGGTACGCGCTAAATAAGACATAACAGGATATTCATATAGAAGGGCGGCCGATGAGGCCGCCCTTTTCTTTATATTAGCAGTACAAACCCTCCGCCTATGCGCCGCATATTCCGGATCACCGGCATCGTACTGGCTTTGTTAGCCGTTATCTATCTCCTTGGGCCTAAGCCTGCCCCGCCCGATCTGCAGGGAGCTTTGCCACAAGTGCCTGCCGGCCTTGAACAGGTGGAGACTTATGTTGATAAGAAAGAAGGAGCGGTGAAGACCCGTCCCGGTAACCGCGCCCGTATCGTTTGGGCCGGCGATTCCCTTCATAAAACACCTTACAGCATCGTATACCTGCATGGCTTTTCGGCTTCAGAGCGGGAAGGCTTCCCCGTACATACCGATTTCGCTAAGAAGCATGGTTTCAATCTCTTCCTTGCACGGCTGGACGGCCACGGACTGGAAACCCCGGAACCCCTTGAGCACATGACGGCACAGGGGCTGTGGAAGGATGCCCGTGAGGCCCTGGCCATTGGTAAGCAGTTGGGTGACAAGGTGATCGTAATGGGTACCAGCACCGGCGGCACGCTCGCCCTGATGCTGGCTGCGGAGTTTCCCAATGATGTGGAAGCGGTAGTGAACCTGTCGCCCAACATCGCCATTAACCAGCCTATGGTTAAGATGCTCGACGAGCCCTGGGGACTAATGGTTGCCCGGGCGGTGAGAGGAGGCAAATACAACGAATCCACCCCTAAGAACCCTGAAAAAGCAAAATACTGGTACACCAAATACCGCTTAGAGGCGGTGGTGGAGCTGGAAAACCTCGTGGAGCATACCATGCGCCCTGAATTGTTTGCCAAAGTGCACCAGCCGGTCCTCAACCTGTATTACTATAAAAACGAAAAGGAGCAGGACCCTACTGTGAAAGTATCCGCCATCCTCTCCATGCACAAACAGCTGGGTACGCCCCCGGCTAAGAAGCGCGCAGTGGCCATTCCGGGAGCCGGTGCCCATGTAATCGGCTCCAGCATTACCTCGGGCGATGTTCCGGGGGTGGAAACAGCCATAGAGGCCTGGTGGAAGGATGTATACGGAAATTGAAAAAATGCGTAATTTGGGTAAGATATATCTATAACCAATACGTTCCAGTGCTTCGATCAGCGGTTTTCTGTCTCTTGCTTTTCCTGTGCCTTGCAGGCCGGTCAGCTGCCCAGCAGCGGACTGCAGGAGACTCCATTCCCGTCCGCGGTATTGTTGTTGGGACCGATACCATCCCCTCCATCACCCTTTCCATCTTCAACGTTTACGACCGTTTACCAAAGCGCCTCCGCAAAGAACGTGAGCGTTGGACACGGCTGCGGAATGCCGTTTACGTAACATACCCTTACGCTATATCCGCCAGCCGTGTATTGAAAGACGTGAGCCGTGATCTTGACCGCTGTACTACCAAAAAACAACGGAAAGCTTACCTCGCAGGCAAAGAAGAAGAGCTGAAAAAGCAGTTTGGCGACAAGCTGGAAAACCTCTCCGTTTACCAGGGTAAAGTACTCATGAAGCTCATCCATCGCGAAACAGGTGAAAACTGTTACGAGATCATCAAGGAACTGAAAGGCGGCTTCAACGCCCGTATGTACCAGACCGTTGCCTTCTTCTTCGGTGGTAACCTCAAGAGTGAGTTTAACAGTCAGGACGACCGCGACATTGAGCTGATCGTTCAGGAGATACAACTCTATAACCGCTTCAACTGATCCACGGGATTTGGTACATCCCTTCCTAAACCCGAACTTTGCCGGGCTAAAATCAAAGAACCATGAAACTGGATATACTGGCAATAGCCGCGCACCCCGATGATGTGGAGCTTTCGTGCGCAGGCACGCTGATGGTACATGCCCGCCAGGGCCTGAAAACCGGCATTGTTGACCTTACCCGCGGTGAACTGGGCACGAGAGGTACCCCTGAAGGGCGCCTCATCGAAGCGCAGGACGCCTGTAAAGTAATGGGCCTCGACATCCGGGAGAACCTCTCCCTGGCCGACGGATTCTTCCAGAATACGAAAGACGACCAGCTGGCCGTGATCCGTGCTATCCGGAAGTTCCGTCCAACCATCGTACTGGCCAATGCCATTGACGACCGTCACCCCGACCATGGCCGTGCAGCCCAGCTGATCAAAGACGCCTCCTGGATGTCGGGCCTCCGGAAGATAGAGACCTTTGGCGACGACGGGCAACCCCAGCATGCATGGCGCCCCGCACAGGTGTACCATTTCATTCAGGACCGCTTCCTGCAGCCCGATTTCGTAGTGGATATCACCGAGGTGATAGAGGAGAAGATAGCGGCCATCAAATGCTTTAAAACGCAGTTCCTGGCGCAGAAAGACAATGAACCACAGACCTACATCTCTTCCCCCGAATTCTTCGACAGCGTGCTGTACCGTGCCAAGATGCTCGGCAAGATGATCGGGGTGCCGTATGCGGAAGGGTATACGAGCGCGAAAATGATTGGTGTGAAGAGTTTGATGGATTTGATTAATGTGCCGACTTGATCATTTGAATAATTTAATATCAAAAGGCCGGGGCTTCCCGGCCTTTTGATATTGAGTTGTCGTTACGTTTTGTTATCTACCTGATTCGCTTTACTTTAGATACAGATACCTGTGAGTTAAATACCGTGAATTTCTATCAACATTTCCCTTAATTCCCATTTCTAATATGAGTAGCCGGAATATTAAGTTGTACTATGCAGTTATCCTGTTGGTATGGGGGCTTTTCCTTTTGCTGATGTTTGGTGCAACAGGTCATTCTGTCGCTGATAGTGATTTCATGCAAAGGATGGAGGTGATCGGGTACCCTTCGTTTTGTCTGGCAGCCGGAGTGTTGTTGCTTATTCGTTTTCGTGTAATGATAGTACATCGGGTGCTGCTGCCTGTTGTTGTAGGGTTGCATGTGTGGTATTGGTTAACGGTTATATCAGAGCCATCCATGGGTGACGGACAGTTCTTGTTTTTCATATGGATGCTGGGATTGATGGCCGTTGGGGGGTATTTGATTTACACGGCCATTAAGAATAAAGAATAATAGTTTTAGTTTTTAATTATTGTATTTATGCCCTGCAATCTCTATATCTGTGGTAAGGATTTGGATGTCCACCGCTTTGCCAATGCTACTTCATTACAGCCGGATAAAATCAGGCTAACAGGTGAGCCGAGGCGGCCTCATAGCCCCAATGGCGAAAAGTTCCCTTATAATTTAGCGATGTACCATATCAGCAAAGCTGATTTTGAAGAGCACAAGCAGCAAATACAGGATGCACTTGCCTTCTTTCGCAGGCATGGACAGGCGCTGGCGGATAACCTGCCGCATGAAAGCCCCGAGTTTGTGTATCTTGATTTCGGGATGGATAACCAGGTTGAGCAAACGAAGATCACCAAAACCTTCATTTTTCCCGCTGAACTGGCACTATGGTTGGGTATTTTGCATTGTGACCTGTGGGTGGCGTTGTATGATGGGGAAAGAATTGCAGAGTAGCGTACAGTATTAAATATTGCCATCACCTTTTATTGACTCGGTTGTTGTAGGCACAAGACTCAAAATGAAGGGTTCGGCTGTAATAAGGTAGAAAAATGCATTCATTATATTAGTTAGTTGTGATTTATTTAAATTCATAAAGAATTCACTATTTTTATACCTACTCTGGTTCAAAACCTATGATTTAAATCTCATAAATCCCTCGGAATGTTATCCCGTATAGCCTTTTTGATTGGTACTATTCTTATAGCCAGTTTCCCGGTAAAGTCACAACAACCCAATAGCAGTACACCTGCTGCCAAAACCGCCCGTACGGTTCCTGCCGCTTACCCTGCAGGTACCAAGGTCAACTATGTCCGTACGTGGGCACCTAATCAGCCGCTGACCGACCCCGCTGCGGTGATTTCTGCAACGGATGTAGCCAACGTACCACAATCCACCGCCTATTTTGATGGACTGGGTCGCCCCCTGCAAACAGTGACCAAAGGTGCTTCGCCCGTTACCAAGAAAGATCTGGTAGCCCCCGTAGAATACGACGCCTTTGGCCGGGAAGCGTTTAAGTACCAGCCATACGTTAGCCCCACCGGCGACGGAGCTGTTAAACTCAACCCTTTCTCGGAGCAAAAAACCTTCTACGACGGGTTTCTCTCAACGCTTAACAATAACAAAGAAGATATCTACTACGGCGAGACCCAGTTCGAAGCCTCACCCCTTAACCGCGTCACTAAATCTATGGCCCCCGGTAATAGCTGGACTGGCTCCGCTCGCGGGGTAACCCAGCAATTCCTGGTAAATACACTGACTGAAGATGTACGCATCTGGAACGTGACGACTACAATGGCAGGTAATATCCCTACTTCGGCTATCGCTTCCCCAAGTGCATATCCGAATGGGACGTTATATAAAAACGTAACCACCGACGAGAACGGCAAACAACTGATCGAGTACAAGGACAAGGAAGACAAGGTGATCCTGAAGAAAGTACAGATCGCCACCTCACCCGGCATTAACCACACCGGCTGGCTCTGCACTTATTATGTGTACGACGATCTGGGGAACCTGCGTTTTGTACTGCCTCCCCGCGCAGTAGAACGTCTTGCCTCCGTAAGCTGGGTACTGAGTACAGAAGTAAAAGATAACCACTGTTTCCGGTATGAATATGATCACCGTAACCGGATGATCATTAAACAGGTGCCGGGTGCCCAGCCCATCGAAATGGTCTACGATCAGCGCGACCGAATGGTGGCTTCCCGCGATGGTAACCTGCGGGCTGTAACGGGTAAATGGATGGCTACCGTGTACGATAACCTCAACCGGCCTATTATGACCGGTATTTATAGCAGTGCCCTGAGCCATAATGACCTGATCACCGCCATGAATAGCGCTACTGCCAGTGGAACGGTTACTACAGTTACACAGGCACTGGATCACCTGTCCGTTTCCCAATACGTGACAGGCCAGCCTGATTATAAAGCCCGTGTGAGCGTGGAACTGCTGGATGGCTTTGAGACACCCACAGGTGGTACTGCGGATGTTTTTGTGGATCCCGCACTTGTGGGTACCTCGGAGAGCTTTTCCGCCACGCTTTCCCTGCCCAACCTTAACGGCAACTTCTACGCACTTACTTATACCTACTACGACAATTATACCTACGCCGGCGCCAAAGGGGCACAATCTGTCTATTACACCAAGCCGCAGGCGGGTACAAACCTCTATTCAGAACCTATCGTGGTAAGTACCCAGACTAAAGGACTAGTAACGGGCACCAAAGTAAGGATACTGTACACCGAACATTTCCTTCTCACCACCACTCACTACGACGCCAAGGGCCGCCCTGTGCAAATCCTCAGCGATAACCATAACAACGGACTGGAGATTACTACCAGTCTGTATGATTTTGCCGGTAAGGTGCTCAGCTCATACACCCACCAGACCAACCCTAAAGCGGGTACTGCGGGTGATACGAAACTGCTGACCATGATGACTTACGATCATGCCGGCCGGGTTACCAAAGTAACCAAGCAGCTCAATGACCTGGTGGCTCATCAGCGGGACATCGCCACCAATACCTACGATGCTCTGGGGCAGTTACAACGTAAAGAGTTCAAAAACGCTGCGGGAACTGCCGTGATCGAGAGTATGGATTATACCTACAACATCCGCGGATGGAACAAAGGTATCAACCGCAAGCACGTTCTTAACACCGAAACCCACTACTTCGGCCAGGAGCTGCACTATGATGAAGGGTTCACAACCAAGGAGTATAACGGTAATATTGCAGGGGTAACCTGGAAGGGAACGAAAATAACCACCGGTTCCACACCCACCGCGAATGCCTACGGATATACTTATGACGCAGCCAGCCGGTTACTGAAGGGGCATTTTACCCAATCCACCAATGGATCAGGAGCTTATGCCAGAACCACCGTGATTTATGATGCCTATATCGGTGATGGAGCTGATCCTGTCAGTGCTTATGATGCCAATGGTAACATTAAACAGATGCGCCACTGGGGCAAGAAAGGCACTACGGAGAATGTACTGATTGATAACCTGGCTTATTCCTACGACACCACCGCTGTAACGGGTGGAAACAAGCTTTATAAGGTGACCGATGCAGCTAACGATCCTGCCACTACCCTGGGCGACTTCAGCGACCAGAACACTGCTGCCTCCTTTGATTATGCGTATGACAAGAATGGTAACCTCACCAAAGACGAGAACAAGAAGATATCTTCCATTCAATACAACCTGCTGAACCTGCCTAAAACGATCACCATTACAGGCAAGGGCACCATCAGCTACCAATACGACGCTACCGGCCGCAAACTGTTCAAAACAGTGCTGGACCAGACGATATCACCGAACAAGACCACCCGCACTGATTACATAGGTGCTGCCATCTACGACAATGATGCCTTACAGTTCATCAGCCATGAAGAAGGCCGCATCCGCCCCCTTGCAGCTGGCGGATTTACCTACGACTATTTCATGAAGGACCATCTGGGTAACGTGCGCATCGTGCTGGCAGAGAACAATCCGCCCCAGCAGTTGTACCTGGCCAGCATGGAGCCTGAGAAAGCTGCTACGGAAAACGCCCTTTTCAGCAATATAGACGCCTCCCGGACTGATAAGCCCGTAGGATATCCTGAAGACCCGCAGACCGATAAGAACGCCTTTGTAGCCAAGCTCAATGGTAAAGATGCGGACCGCCGCATCGGGCCTAGCCTGGTACTGAAAGTGAAATCCGGCGATACGGTGAGACTGGGTGCCAAAGCCTTCTATAAATCCCAAGGCCCCAATAAAGCGCAGAAAACATCGGCTCCTGCAGCAGATATGGCGGCCGCGCTGGTGAGAGCCTTCGGTAACCCGGGGGCCGCTGCCGCTGTGGACCACGCTGCATCAGAAGGAGCCAACGGTACTCCCTTCAACAATAACTTCGTCAATAACAGCTGGGACCGCCTCAAGGAGCGTGATCCCAAATCTCCCACTAACCCTGACCGCCCCCGTGCTTACCTGAATTTTGTGCTCTTCGATGAAGACTTTAACTTAGTGGAGGGCTCCAGCGGAGTAAAACAGGTAGCCGCTACCCCCGATGAGCTGCAAACACTGGCACAGGATAATGTAATAATGGAGAAATCCGGCTTCCTGTACGTATACACTAGTAACGAAACGCAGCAGGATGTTTTCTTTGACAATGTGACTGTTGCACTTGCCGGAACACCTGTTTTAGAGGAAACGCATTATTATCCGTTTGGGTTGACGATGGCAGGGTTGAGTGAGAAGGCCCTGTATAATCCTGAAAACAAACGTGGTTATAATGGGAATGAACTGCAGAATAAGGAGTTCAGCAATGGTAGTGGGTTAGAGCTGTATGATTTCAATGCAAGAACATTTGATCCGCAGATTGGTCGGTTTATTCAGATAGATCCACTACTTGAGCAATTTCAAGAAAACTGGACACCTTATCATTACGCCTATAATAATACAAGATTCAGTGATCCGGATGGTAAACTTCCCATTATTCCAGTAATATTTATTGTAATTGGGTTGGTGACTGCAGCAGCGCCTGTAGTAGCGCCCAGTGGACAAGCATCAGATGCACCAGCGATAAAGGATGCATATAGAAATTACAATACGGATATAGCATTTGCATTAGCACCTGGTGTAAAGTCAACAAAAGTATCTACTTCCTTGTTTGCAAGAACAACAACAAAGGAAGCCGCAGAAGCTGTGGTAACTACAGGTAAAAAACAAGCAGCGAAAAAACTGGCAAATGAAACAAAAGCAGCTGCTCAAGAAATAACTAAAGATGCCTCTAACGATCAATTCGTGGTTACAAAGGAAGGGGTAGTTTTGCCTAAAGGTGAGAAATATAAAATACCTGCTAATCTGGTGGAGAATAATAATGTTCCTAATGGATCAAGCTACGGAATAATAGATTTTAATACTGGAAAATTTAACGAGAAATTAAGAATTGATAAAGGAAGCAGAGTGCGTGATTCTCATTATCATAAGAATGGTAAATCCACGCACTATAGTCCTAACGGTAAAGATAAAGACCCTGGTTTTTAATATGAAAGAGTTCGACTTTAATAATATGGAGTGGCACGATGCCATACTTTCTCGCATTAATATTAATCGCGAAGATCCAGGTCATACCGATATTTTAGAATTATTTATTCAATGGCCTGATGAGAAGAAGAGTCTACTAATTTTCAGGGATGTTTACCTGGCATTAATGCGTCTAAATTTTGGAGTAGTGAGTGATGAAAGTATATATGATGCCTCATTGTTAGAAGAAGACACTCTTGAAAAACAGGTTCTTATTGCGAAATGGAAACCCCATTATCCAGGAATTGAAGCGGTGAAATGTTATGAAATACGTACAAATTCCACTAATAGTAATATACAAATATTTGCAATGTCTGTTGAAAATCACGAATTGTAGTTTCATCAAACTAAATTTAGAAATAACTGAATCTAACAATGGGAAGTGTATTCAAGTAAGAAATTTATGGATGCAGATGGAAAGGAACGCGAACATGAATATGCCTTATCTCAACTAAATAATTCTCTTAATATAGGTGAAGAAATTAAAATATTATATTTACCTGTGGAAACATCTTCCTACCTAATTGAAAATGACACTATAATAAAAACTGTGCAAACATAGAAAATCGGAGTTCGTAAGCGCTCCGATTTTCTATGTTTTAGTCTACCTGTTAAATGTCACAAATATCACACCCAACTGCCCAATAACACTGTTCGCTAAAGTAGATTAGCTGCTCAGATATTGGCTCTTATAAGTGCTAGCCTTGTCTGATAAATGACTGCACGACATTCCCGGAAATATACCGGCTGCATCATTCTGTTAGGTTCTATGGGGTTGGCGGTAGCACGGCTTCATTGCAAAGATCATGGCCCCGGCCCCCCATCCCGATATCGTGTCCGCGGAGCCAGACAATGCCCCGGATAACATTCCCATCCAAGTGTACTATCCCGGCTCCGTCAGCGAACCTGTTACGCCCGGCATTCCGGGACGAAAGAGATGCCTAACGCGCCTGCCTGCCTTAATACGGCAACTACCACGGCTTACAACACGTTGCCCCGGTTCGATTAAATCACCCTCATATCGTACGGCGAATCCGGATATTGGAACCCTTCCGCCCCCGGCAGTCTTGAATAGCCGTCGACGGATTTTCGATGTTTCCGGTAACGAAGTACTCCTGCGGGCCGGCCGCTTATCGGGATGCTGTTCTACGGCTCCGGTTTTGGTTTTCCCGCTATAGGCACGGCGATCCGGGAGCTGTTCGGGAATCATGTATTCACTGGTTATTGAAAGCTGCTGTGCGTCATTCACGGGGCAATTCTCCGAAAGATTACTATCATTCATTGCGGAATAGAGGCTGTCCGGGAGTGGAGCGTCTGCTACCGTTTCTGCATCAACCAAAGCTTCCTCCTGCGGGATACTTTGTTGTTCTACGGCGGTTGCGTTTATGTCTACGCCCGTTAGCTGCATGAGGTTTAACTGACTGTCTGGTACAGGGCAAAAAGCTCCTTTCTCTAAAGTCAAAAACTCAACCGCCATCGCAATAAACAGGGGATCGCTTGTTCCGGCGGGTATTTGCACAGTAAGATCTTCCGGGTTGATGGGTTTCCTGCCCTTGGGAATAGGAATGGAGCAGGCCGATTCGAACGTAAACATTTCTTTTTCGAAACTAAGCACCGCCACACCCATTTTCAGCCGGGCATGCGTGGCATGCTTCGGGAACCGGATAACATCAGCCGGAGCAAAGGCAGGCATGCTGATACCAACGGTACCGGCGGTACGGTCTACAGTATGCTGAAACGGGATACTGACGATCAGTCCGAACTTGCCGGCGGGGCTAAAGTTGAATTCCCTCAGCAGCGAAAGGTCTCCGTTCATGAGCATGCGGCTGCCCCTCTGATGACTGGCATCGGAATTAATGATGTCTTTACAGACCTTAGTAAGCCGGCTATGCAACTCATCGTTCGCCACCTTGGGTATCATAGCACGGAAGGCCCGCCGGATCAGGGCGCTGCCTTTGGCCGCCTGACCAAATTCGCTGGTGTTGATCCTTGCCTGTGCATAATTCGGGTCTTTGGCGAACCGTTTCGCCGTCGGACCGCCCTTTCTCCTTAGTCCATATTCACCGTTCCTCTTCCGGTAAATACTCATGTTTTGCGTAGGCCCCAGCATCTGCAAGAGGCCGCTTTGCGTGCTTGCCATAACGTTGTTTGTTTTTCATAGAAAAATAGACATATCGGGCCTTGGTGGCCATTCTACATCGTTAATTCCGGTATAAAAAGATACGGAATCCTTACCAAATATCCATTTGTTTTTTACGTGTTTAGCGCTGTAGGGGGTAAAAGTTCCGATTAGGGTAATTTTGGGTCAATCGGGGGTTTTGGGGTTATTTTGGGCCTTCAGTATTTCTAGCTAATCCCTGTCCAGACATAGTGGAATTGGTGGGTTATAGCCGGCTAGTCTGCCCTTCGTCTGCCCTTCATCTGCCCTTCATCTGCCCTTCGTCTGCATGATACTCCTGTGTAGTTACTATGGAGTTTTTAACGTTCAGCTATGGGTTCCTCTCAATGCCTGGATTAAAAATAAGAAGGGCACTTCAATATTGATGTGCCCTTCTCTATAATAAAATGTATTGCTCCTACTTCACCAACCCCCTCAAATACGCCTCCTTCACCAATCCCGCGGGGTGTTTGATATTCAGCTTCTGCGTAATGTTCAACCGGTGGCATTCAACTGTACGCAAGCTGATATATAGTTTATCCGCGATCTGCTGATTCGTGTGCTCACCCGCTATAAGTGTGAGCACTTCCGTTTCACGTTTGGTGAGCTGTACCTCCCGGCTGGGTTGCCGCTTACCCATAATCATCTCGGAGAGCATGGCTTTTTCAAGACGTTTATCGAGATATTCTTCACCATCGAAGGCTTTGTTGATGGCTTCGAGGAGGCTATCTGGATCTGTGCTTTTCAGGAGGTAGCCGAGGGCGCCGTTACGCATCATCTTCTTCACATACATCGTTTCCTCATGGTTGGTGAGGGCGATCACTTTCACATCGGGGTAATTATCGGATACCTGCTTGCAGAGGTCTACGCCATTGGCATCGGGGAGCTGGATGTCGAGCAGGAGCACGTCTGGGGCTTCCTTCTCCAGCTCTTCCATGAGAGAGGCACCGGTGAGGGCTTTGAAGATGAGCTGGTGGTGGGGCGACGACTGAAGCATCGTTTCCAGTCCGTTGATAATTAGCAAATGGTCATCCGCGATGCCGATCCTGATATGCATAGTGCTCAGTTAAAAAGTATGTGACAGTAAATTTATGCAAATTTAACAGCTTCCTGTCCTAACTACTCCCAGTACTACTACGTAGTCCTGATAATCCCGTACTACACCCGTTTTCCGGCATTCCTTCCCGGTATACTTTTGTATCCTGAAACATCACATATGAAACAGCTCATTGTTACCTCTCTCTTCATTGCCCTCGCCATCACCACCGCCTGCAAAAAGGATGGCGACAATAACAACAACGGCGGACCCCAGAAAGGATATGTTACCGGTAAAGTCACAAATGCTGCCGGAACACCCATTAAAGGAGCTAAGGTCATTATCGACCACAGCATCTTCTGGAATTCTAACGTCACAACCTCTTCCAAAGACGACGGCACCTACAGCGTAAAGATCCCCATCGGCTCCTGGTACGCATTTGGCGAAATTACGGTCGATTACAACGGCAGGAAGTTCAAGATGGACCTCCATCCCGACAACTCCGATGGTTTCGGGGGAGAAGGTGCCGTGCGCAATTTCATCTGGAAGCTGTCCGGCGAAAAAACAGAGCCTTTGTCTGGCAGCTATGGTGGTGTTGTCGAGTTTAACAGTGCCATTGGTGATTACGATGTGCTGGACGACCGTGATATCATATGGAAGTTCACGCCTTCCGGTCCGCTGATCGATGGTTCGGCAGGACAGGTACTGACCCGGCAATCGGAAAACGGTAATGATCTGCGGGACGTACCCATCGGCAGGTATAAGGTGACAGCCACTTATAAAGGCAAAGCCCTGAAACTCAAAAAATGGCGTACGCAGGATGCCTACGGGGCAGACGTTACATTTGATTTCTATCCCACCTTCGAGTCATTCTGCAACAATTGCGCGATCCTCGAATACACAACAAAATAAAGCGATTTGCCGCCATCCGGCCGCATCCGGTTCGTTCCCCAAAAACAACCTCATCATCCATCCACCCCAGATCCCCATCGTTAAACGGAATCCATGACCCCAAAGCAACCGTGCAGCGCTATTTCCTGAATGACGTGACCATGCACAGGTATTTATCCCTGTAACAACAGGTCCCTTTGATGATGATCCCGTTCTCCCTGCTTCATCACAGCGGAGGACGGGTTTTTTTTATGCGTGCAGGTTGGCGAATTCAGCGTAGATGCTCGTGCCCTCACCCGGGCGACTGCTGATCTCGTAATGCCCCTTCAGGAGATTGATACGGGTAACCATATTGCCCAGTCCGATCCCTTTGCCGGGTGTAACAGCGGTATCGAAGCCTTTGCCATTGTCTTCCACTGTGAGGGTGAGGATACCATTGTCGTACCCCAGTTGCACGATGGCTTCTGAAGCGCCGGCATGGCGGATGATGTTGTTCATGGCTTCCTGTATAATGCGGTAGATAAGGAGTTCCTGACCACTTTCCAGCTGGGGCAGTTCCCCTACGGTATAGAGATTGATGGACAGGCCGGGGTGGCTGATCTTGGCGAGGAAGGCGCGTACGGCATATTCCAGTCCTTCCTGCAGCAGGATCTCCGGATCGAGGCTGTGGGAGATGTTACGCACTTCCCGGGCCGCATCTTCGATAAGGGAAACCACCCGTTGGGAGGCATCGGTATCGGCAGCACGTACGGCATGCATGTGGATTTTAGCAGCCGAAAGGATGCTGCCTACGCCATCGTGCAGCTCCTGTGCCGTACGGGCACGCTCTTTCTCTTCACCATCGAGCTGTGCCAGCAGCAGCTGGGTACGTTTGCGTTCGTTAGCGGCTTTCTGCCGCTGGCGGAAGAGTACCCATACCACAGCGCCTGCGCCTACCAGTATGGCTACAATACCCCAGGAAAGCCATATCCAGAAGTCTTTTTGCTGCAGTTTGAGCTGTTGCTCCGCCAGGGCCTGTTTGTTACGGGCAGTGGCATACTGGATCTCCAGCTCGTTGATGGCGGCCTGGGTAGCCGTATTGTTCATACTGTCGTTGAGTACAGTGTATTTCTTCCAGTATTCGAGGGCGAGGGCGGGCTGGCCCTGCATTTCTTTCAGTTCAGTTCCCAGTTTGAAGAGGTCGCGCAGCTCGCTGCGGGGGAAGATGTTCTCCGCTTCGAGGATCACCCGGTCGAAGTGCGGGGCAGCTTTGCCCGGTTGCTTCAGGTGAGTGAAGGTTTCTGCATAAAGGTGATCGACATATATCCTGTAATCTGGCGGTACGGTGGGAGAGAGGCGCTTCATAGCCTGGTTGTTCCAGATGAGGGCGGAATCATGTTTGCCGAGGCGGTTATAAATGCTGCCGAGGTTGATGTAAGCGCAGAGCTGGAGGATGGTGTCTTGCCGCTGCAGGCCTATCCGCAGTACATCATGAGCATGCCGGATGGCATCCGGGTACATTTTATTGGTGGTTTCGCTTGCGAGGAGGTTTACGAGGCTCCGGCCGATGGTGATGGTATCTTTCAGGGCGAGAGCGGTTTCGTGGCCTTTACGGGCGTATATGAGGCTTTTAGGGTAGTTCCCGAGGTCGAGCAGGATGGAGGCGAGGTTGGTGTAGTATTTCTGAAGGTTCACCTGGTCGTTCAGCTCCTGGGCCAGTTCCAGTGCCTTAATGAGATGGTCTGCGGCTTTCTGGAGCTGTCCCATGGCCTGGTATTGGAGCGCCATGTTGTTGTAGGCGCCCGAGGCTTTGGAGTAATTCTTTATTTCCAGTGATTTTTCCAGCTGGAGTGTGGCTACCTGCAGGGCATCTTCAAAGCGGAGGTTGTTATAGAGGAAGAGGGTGTAGCGGCGGGTGTAATCCAGTAAACCGTCGGTAAAGTTCAGTTGCTGCGCCAGTGCACCTGCCTTTTTGAAGTAATAATCTGCAGAGTCCGGTTCGCTGCTGGCTTTGGCAGTTGCGGTGGATATCCAGTTACGAACGGTAGTGGTATCCTGTCCGTTGGCAGAGGGGATGGCGAAGAGGAGGCAGAGTATTGGTAGAAGGATGAGGCGCATGGTTACGGTATGGCAGTAAGCCGGACAAATATAATGAAAAAGCCGCCCGGTGGGAGCGGCTTTCCTATGTGCGGTAAACGGTTATTTCAGTTTCTTTTTGACATAGATACCGAAGGCTTTGCCGGCATCGGCATAGGCATCAGCTATACGAAGGCCGGTAGCTTCCGCGCGGCCTACTGCTTCGGTGACCCGGAACTTTGCCACGGGCTTTTTCGGATTTTGTGTATCGGTAACGATGATATCCGCTTCTATGTTGGCTTTCCCCATTTTTACCACGGCGTAAAAGCCCGGCTCAATGAAGGTGGTGGATACGGTCATGACGTATTGTGCATTTGGGAAATCGCCCACTACCTTGTTTTCGGCGTATTTATTGAAAAGCGCGATGAACTTGCGTTTATAGTGTTTTTCCTTGTCGTTGTTCCAGGAATCGACCCATTCATCACCGCGACCTGCCTCTTTGGCATTGAGTTCGGTGCGTCTTCTTTTGAGATAGTTCTCTTCTTTGCCGGCTTCGCCGACGCGGCATTTGTCGTAGGTGAATACGAGGTGGAAGGTGTCGATGGCTTTAAGGGCTTCCTGTTTCCCGCCTGCCGGGGTGATTTCCTGGGCGGAGGAGCTGATGGTTGCCGTGAGTGCGGCAGCGAGGAGCATGAATCGCATGATAAATTGTTTAGGTATGAGGGATTGCGGGGATGAATATAACACAAAAGTCCGGATTGCAGGAGGGGAGCGGGCAACCGGAAACAAGGGTTAGGATAAGGCGCGAAATTTCTTAAAGGGAGCGCTGCGTGGGTGAAGCGAAGCGTTCCCCTGTGCCCTGGAGGGTTACAGGGCGGACTAAGTTACGGTACAATGGAACCCGCTGCTGTCATGTTTGGTCCTGAAGATGGGGTAATCTTGTCAGGCAATGTCATGACATGCCGAAACTAGATGAACAAATCCTGTGTAGCATCAAATTCATCCTGTTTGTTGATGACGTTTCTGATAAACGGAATCAAAGCAAGGCCAATCGTAAAAATCACCAGCAGTACATTTCTGATTTTCATATCCTTTCGTTTTTATCTGTCTATGTATAACTAAAATACGTGCCAAAAGGTTAAATGCTGCCGCAGTGAAAAAATCCGTTTTGCGTAGGAAAAATGCACCATTTAATCGAAGTCCGCGCCCGGCTTGGATTTAACACTACGTTCATCTATCGGAATTCAAAATGATATAGATACAAACAATATCGTAGTGCAATAAATCTATTTGATTTATCCCTTTTTGAAATGGAACTTTGCGGCGGCAATAATGCAACAGCATAGCAGTAAAAATCAATAAACAGATATAGAATCATGAAAAATGCAGTTTTATCAGTAGGGGCCCAATTCCCTGAGTTCACAAAAAAGGCAGTAGTTTCCATCGAGAAAGGCAAGGAGTTCTATGAAATCTCTTCCGAAGAGATCAAAGCTTCCGGAAAATGGATGGTGATGTTCTGGTGGCCGAAGGATTTTACATTTGTTTGTCCTACCGAAATCGCCGAATTTAACAATCACTACCAGGATTTCGCTGACCGCGATGCTATCCTGATCGGCGCTTCCACCGATTCTGAATTTGTTCACCTCGCATGGAGGAACAACCACGACGACCTCCGTGGCCTGAAATTCCCCATGCTGGCAGATACTTCCAAGAGCCTGGCAGACGAGCTGGGTATCCTCGAAGCCAACGAAAAGATCGCTTACCGCGCTACTTTCGTGGTTGACCCCCAGGGTATTGTTCGCTGGACTTCCGTATACGACCTCTCTGTTGGCCGTAACGTGAAAGAAGTGATCCGTGTGATGGACGCGCTGCAGACAGACGAGCTGTGCCCCTGCAACTGGCAGAAAGGCGAGGCTACGATCAATGCTTAATCTCGTAACGTTATTTCGTGGCCGGACGGCAAAGTGGCTTGTCCGGCCATTTTTTTAACCCTCTCAAACCGTACAACCGATGTTTGCAACCAATACAAGCGATACCGCGCAGCAGATCCTGCAGGCTGTAGGCCTGGGCGCGTCAGCAGTACCTTCCAAACTGGCCGCACTGGCTGCGGTGGACGCACGCTATCTGAAAGATCTGAAAATCAATGTTTCCAATGCGCTCGACGCGGCGTCCATGGAAAAGAAAGAGGCTTACCTGATCGGCCTGTCTGTAGCCGTTAACGAGAAGCTGGCCGCCCTGCAGGGTGGTTTTGAGCAGCTGGCGCTGGCAGCAGGGGCTACCGATAAGGAGATAGCCGAGGTGATCAGCTGTACTTCGCTCATGAATGCGAATAACGTGTATTACCGTTTCCGCCACTTCGTGGAAAAGGAGTTTTATACCAGTGCGCCGGCAGGAATCCGGATGAGTATTATGGCCAATCCGGTGATCGGAAAGGAGTTTTTTGAGCTGGTTAGCCTTGTTGTGAGTGCTTTGAACGGATGTCAGATGTGTGTAACTTCTCACGAAGAGGCACTTTTGAAGCATGGCACTTCTCAGCAGCGGGTGGCAGACGCAGTGAGGCTGGGCGCGGTTATCAAGAGCCTGGGCGTGTTGTTTTGATGCCGGCCACTGTCCATAATATTAGACAGTCAATTTGGGGTGTTAATAAAAACACTTTCCATAATTTGATATTTACCAAAATTAATGCGACTTTTGCAGTCCAAAATTTTTAGAACATGGCTAGAGTATGTCAGGTGACTGGGAAAAAACCTATTACAGGTCATCACGTATCTTTCTCGAACATTAAGACAAAGAGAAGGTTTCTGCCCAATCTGCAGACAAAGCGTTTCTTTTTGGCGGAAGAAGACCGTTGGATTACTATGAAAGTATCTGCGGACGGTCTGAGAACCATCAACAAGCGTGGTCTCTACACTGTAGTGAAAGAGATGCGCGCAGCAGGTAGGAAAGACGTTTAATTCATTCGGTATCAACTCGGTATCAACTTAACCAGCATAAAATGGCAAAGAAAGGTAACAGAGTACAGGTAATCCTCGAGTGCACAGAGCATAAAAACTCTGGTCAGCCCGGGACTTCCCGTTACATCTCCAACAAGAACAAGAAGAACACTCCGGAGCGTCTGGAGCTGAAAAAGTACAATCCCATTCTCCGGAAGGTAACTGTGCACAAAGAAATTAAATAAGGTCGGAATTAATTGCCTGGCTGTTAATCGTATACGTCTATTCGATTAGCGCTTGACGATTGATAACCTTTCTAATTAACGATTAACATTTATACAAAATGGCAAAACAAGCATCTAAGAACTCGAAAGTAAAAGACTTGAAGGCTGCAGCTGAATCGAAAGTATGGACGAAAGTGATCAAAGCTGAGCGTTCACCTAAATCCGGCGCTTATACCTTCAAGGAGCAGATCATCCACAAGGATACTGTAACTGAGTTCTTTAACAAAAAGTAATTCGGCTTTACTAATCATACTGCACAGGAGCTGTTCGTAATTGACGAACGGCTTTTTGTGTTTATATCCTTATTTTCGCATAGTTTTTTAACCACTAGCCACCTCCAGTATGGGATTTTTTAATAAGCTCTTCTCAAGGGAAAAGAAAGAAAGCCTCGACCAGGGCCTGCAGAAGACGAAAGAGAGCTTCTTCTCCAAAATCGGCCGCGCCATCGCCGGCAAATCTACCGTAGACGCTGAAGTCCTCGATACCCTCGAAGAAGCCCTCGTTTCCGCAGACGTTGGCGTAGATACCACCGTTCGGATCATTGAGCGTATCGAAGCCCGTGTGTCGAAAGACAAATACATGGGTACCAGTGAATTGAACCGCATACTGCAGGAAGAAATAGCTGCCATGCTCGTAGATGCCCCCGATTCCGGATTCAGGGACTTCTCAACCCCCGCCGATAAAAAGCCCTACGTGATCATGGTGGTTGGCGTGAACGGAGTGGGTAAAACCACTACCATCGGTAAACTTGCCTATAACTATAATAAAGCCGGTAAATCGGTCCTCCTTGGCGCTGCAGACACCTTCCGCGCCGCTGCGGTAGACCAGCTCACCATCTGGAGCGAACGCGTGGGCGTACCCATCGTTAAGCAGCAAATGGGTTCCGACCCCGCTGCCGTAGCCTTTGATACCGTGCAAAGCGGGGTAGCCCGTGGCTCAGATGTTATCATCATCGACACCGCCGGGCGACTGCATAATAAGCTCCACCTGATGGACGAGCTTTCCAAGATCAAGCGTGTCATGAACAAGGTGATCCCCGACGCCCCGCACGAAGTACTCCTGGTACTCGACGGCTCCACCGGCCAGAACGCGCTGGAACAGGCGAAGCAGTTCACCGCCGCCACAGAGGTAACTTCCCTCGCCATCACCAAACTCGACGGCACTGCCAAGGGTGGTGTGGTACTCGCCATCGCCAACCAGTTCAAAATCCCGGTGAAATACATTGGTATCGGGGAAAAGATGGAAGACCTGCAGGTATTCGATAAAGAAGAATTTGTGGATTCGCTGTTTAGTTTAAATAGCTGATTTTCATAATGATATATGGAAGGCCGGAAGTATTACTTCCGGCCTTTTTTTGTGCCCGTTTCTTCCGGCTTCCCCGCTTTTCCATATGCAGGCCTCCGTCTGCCACCATTGCCTTTGCACCATTACAAACCTCCTTCGCTTAGGTTTTTACCCCATTCTTTTTCCCGTATCCCTTAAAATGCCGGGGAACATCCTGCTTTATTTGCCCCGGGAATTAAAGTCATTACCATACAATTTTGGGGCAAACCCGGAGTAAGGAGCCATTATATGCCAGCTATAGATGTACTTAACCCGGATATTAGCCGGGAATAACCCGTAGATATCCCGCAGATAAGCCGCCCTTATATAGGGGCGGCTTATCTGCGGCTTATGGGCGGGATAAAGGCGGCTTAAGGGCGGCTTATCTATCTGGATAATACGCCTTAAACCTGCCGGAACTTCGATGGTAATATGCTGCTGTGCATACGCAGCAAAAGCTTAAATTTGGGGAGAGTCATTTGTTTTCACCCACAACCCAATTCGTTTTTATGCTATTGCAATCCATAGATCGAGTTGATTCCATCACACCGGACGATTTTAGGAAACACTATTACGAACCACGAAAACCTTTAATTATCACCGGACTGTCGAGGCAGTGGCCGGCATTTCAGCAATGGACCTGGGATTACTTTAAATCCATCGTTGGGGATAGGACCGTTGGTGTCTACAACAACGAAAGGGCAGGAGCCAAAACGCTCGTGAATGGTGCGGATGAGTACATCACCTTCGGGGAATACCTCGATATGGTTGCCACCGGGCCTGTGCAGCTCCGTATCTTCCTCTTCAACATCTTTCAGCATGCCCCGCAGCTGACGGACGATTTCCAATGGCCCGATTTCCTTGTGAAGGGCTTTCTCAAAAAGTATCCTATGCTGTTCGTAGGCGGGGGAGGGTCGGTAGCACATATGCACTACGACATCGATCTCAGCCACATCTTCCACACCCAGTTTATAGGCAAAAAACGGGTACTGCTCCTCGAGAACAACCAGAAGGAGCTGATCTACCGCATGCCCATGACTGTGGAAAGTGCGGCTAATTTCGTGGGCTGGGCAGACAGGCTGGATGTAAACCGCTATCCCGCCCTCAGGTACGCCCGTGCGTACACGACGATCCTGGGACATGGCGAAACCATGTTTATGCCCGGCGGGTACTGGCATCATATGGAATATCTGGAAGGCGGTTTTGCCATGAGCCTGCGGGCGCTCGACCAGTCGCTTTCCGGTAAGCTGAACGGGCTGTATCACATAGCAGGCCTGCGAAGTATGAATAACCTGCTTATTAAGATGGCCCCCGAATGGTGGTACCATTACAAGCGGAAAGTAGCGGATCAACGGGCCGAAAAAGCCATGCGCAGATTACTTGCCGGATAAATATGCTGTTATTCAAATAATTTAATTACCTTTGCACCTTCTTAGCTCCACTTAGGCTCATAGTCACTTCAAACAGCTTGCCTGCTGTAATCTCAGAGCGTGTCTGCGTGTCTTCGTGGCAAATTCCGGTACGAAACCGGGATAAACATAAAAATTGCTATTTGAAGACGAGAACTTTAAAGAAAGACAAGGTTAATATTATCACACTTGGATGCTCCAAAAACATGGTGGATTCAGAGGTTTTGAGCGGTCAGCTGAAAGCCAACGACATCAATGTGGTGCACGAAAATGCCAAACGCGATCATAACATCGTGATTGTCAACACCTGTGGATTTATTGACAAAGCAAAGGAAGAATCCATCAACACCATCCTCGACCAGGTAGACCTCAAGGAGAGCGGTAAGCTCGACAAGGTATACGTAACCGGTTGCCTCAGTGAGCGTTACCGGGGAGATCTGGAAAAGGAGATACCCGGCGTAGATGCCTGGTTCGGTACAATGGAAATGTCCGCCATCCTGAAGAAATTTGATGCCGATTACAAGGCTGAGCTGGTAGGGGAGCGTATCCTTAGTACTCCTTCCCATTATGCTTACCTGAAGATTTCCGAAGGCTGCAACCGTACCTGTTCCTTTTGCGCCATCCCGCTGATGCGGGGCCAGCACGTTTCCAAACCCATCGAACAGGTGGTAATGGAGGCGGAAAAGCTGGTGAAGATCGGCGTGAAGGAAATAATGCTTATCGCGCAGGAACTCACGTATTATGGTCTTGACCTGTACAAAGAGCGCCGCCTTGCCGAATTGCTCAATGCCCTCGCTGATGTGAAAGGGCTGGAGTGGATCCGCCTGCATTACGCTTACCCCACCAAATTTCCCATGGAAATTCTGGCAGTAATGCGTGAGCGTGATAACATCTGTAATTACCTCGACATCCCGCTGCAGCACATTGCTGACCCGATGCTGAAGGCCATGAAACGCCAGATCACCCGTAAGGAGATCGTGGACCTCATTGCCGCCATCAGGGAGCAGGTGCCCGGCATCGCCCTCCGTACCACGCTGATCACCGGCTTCCCGGGCGAAACGCTGGACGATGTGGAAGATGTGAAGCGCTTCCTTGAAGAAGTACGCTTCGACCGTGTAGGCGTGTTCACCTACAGCCATGAGGAAAATACTTCCGCCTATGTGCTGGAAGATAATATCCCGGCTGAAGAGAAAGAACGCCGCGCACAGGATATCATGGAAACGCAGCAGGAGATTTCCCTGGAGAAAAACCAGGAAATGGTAGGAAAGATCTTCAAAGTAATTGTCGATAAAAAAGAATCCGGCCGATACCTGGGCCGCACGGAGTTCGATTCAGTAGAGGTGGATAATGAGGTGATCATTAACACGGACAAGAAGTTGAAACCCGGAGATTTTGTACAGGTTAAAATTACCAGGGCGTTCGACTACGACCTGGAAGGAGAGCTGGTTTAAACTTTTTGCGCCGGCATCATTGATCACCCGGTCCGGTTTCTAAAACAACCCCGGGCCAACGAAAAAATTTACATGATTACATTCGAAACATTAGGCTTACAGGAAAACCTGCTTAAAGCTGTTACCGACCTTGGCTTCGTAACCCCTACTCCCATTCAGGAGAAAGCCATCCCGGTACTGCTTGGCGGTGACCGCGATTTTGTGGGCCTTGCACAAACCGGTACCGGTAAGACTGCCGCTTTCGGCCTTCCCCTGCTGCATCAGCTGGATATGAAGATCCGTCAGCCACAGAGCCTTATCCTGTGCCCCACACGTGAGCTCTGCATGCAGATCACGAACGACCTTAAGAACTTTTCAAAATACCTCGGCGATATCAATATCGTTCCCGTATACGGTGGTACTGCTATCGGTATGCAGCTCCGCGATCTTAAACGTGGCGCACACATCGTGGTAGCAACGCCCGGCCGTCTCCTCGACATCATCGAACGTGGCGCTATCAACTTCGACAATGTTCGCTATGCGATCCTTGACGAGGCCGACGAAATGCTGAACATGGGCTTCCAGGAAGACATCAACAGCATTCTCTCCAATACCCCCGAGGAAAAAACAACCTGGTTGTTTTCCGCCACTATGCCCCAGGAAGTACGCCGTATCGCCCAGAAATTCATGGAAGATCCGTTCGAACTGACCGTTGGTGGTAAAAACACCGGCAACGTTAACATCGAACACGAATACTACGTGGTTCGCCCCCGCGAGAAATACGCGGCACTGAAACGCATCGTAGACTTCAACCCCGATATCTTCGGCATTATCTTTACCCGTACCAAGATCGAATCGCAGGAAATTGCAGAATCGCTCATTAAAGACGGTTATGATGCTGACGCTCTGCACGGTGACCTTACCCAGCAACAGCGCGATAAGGTGATGAAACGCTTCCGCGAAAAGAACCTTCAGCTGCTGGTAGCTACCGACGTTGCCGCACGTGGTATCGACGTGGATAACGTAACGCACGTTATCAACTACGAACTGCCTGACGACGTGGAGAACTACACCCACCGTTCAGGCCGTACCGCCCGCGCAGGCCGTTCCGGTGTATCCATTGCTATCATCAGCGGCCGTGATATCGGAAAGATCCGCCAGATCGAGCGCGTAATCGGTAAGAAATTCGAAAAGGCAGAAGTGCCCGACGGATTCGCCGTTTGCGAAAAACAACTGTTTGCCCTCGTACACCGTGTACATAACGTAACCGTTAACGAAGAGCAGATCGATCCGTACCTGACCCGCATCTACGAAGAATTTGCGGACCTGTCGAAGGAAGACCTCATCCGTCGCTTCGCTTCCCTCGAATTCAACGAGTTCCTGGAATACTACCAGAACGCTCCGGATCTGAACGTGAAGGAAGGTCCCCGTGGTACTGTTGACGAAAATTCACTGTCCCGCCGTAACTCCGGTAAGTTTACCCGTCTGTTCATCAACCTGGGTTCTGTAGACAATTTCACCCGTGGCGATATGCTTCGCTTTATCTGCGACAACGCTGGTATCCGTGGCAACAAGATCGGCCGTATCGACCTGAAAGGTGTTTATTCCTTCTTCGAAGTGGAGAACGATGCTACCGCACAGGTACAGGCAGGTTTCAAAACAGTGGAATACAATGGCCGTTCCGTAAGGATCGAAACTTCCCAGGATGGCGATAAACGCAAACCCGGTGGTGGTGGCGGAGGTGGTTTCCGCAGCTATGGCGACCGTCCCAAGAAAACATGGACCGGCAGCGAAGATGGTTCTTTCCGTCCGCGCCGCGAGTTTTCCAAAAGCGGTGGTGGTAATTTCCGCCCCAAACGTGGATAGTCCTTTTTACGAGAAATAAATATTAATGCCCGCAAGCGTCAGTTTGCGGGTATTTTTTTACCTTGTACGAAAGCACCCATTGCCAGATATGACGACCCAACATTCCACCAACAAAAGAACGGGAGACGATGAGCCCTTCAGAGAACTGCAATCAGTCGAGCCTTTCTCTCTCTTTTCCGCAAGGGATATAGAACAATTTCAGGCAGGTACCCACGACCGGCTGTATGAGAAATTCGGCTCCCACGGGCTTACATATGAAGGCAAATCAGGCACATACTTCGCCGTTTGGGCACCTAATGCGGCATTTGTATCGGTGATAGGTGACTTTAACAGCTGGAACACTTACAGTCATACCCTGTTCCCCCGGTGGGACAATTCAGGCATCTGGGAAGGGTTTATCCCCGGTATGAAGGAGCAGCAGCTGTATAAATACTTCATCCGTTCCAATTCCGGGGAAGAGCTGCGCAAAGGGGATCCTTTCGCCAACAGCTGGGAAGTAAGGCCCAAAACAGCCTCCGTCACCGCGCACCTGGAATACAAATGGAAAGATGCTGCCTGGATGAAGAAAAGAGGGGAGAAGCAGACCCTGGCAAGCCCCGTTTCCGTATACGAAGTACATCTCGGCTCCTGGCGCCGTCCCGATCCGGACGATCATGAGCGTTTTTATACCTATCGCGATATGGCCGCCATGATGGTGCCATACGTTAAGGAAATGGGCTTCACGCATGTGGAGTTCATGCCCGTGGCGGAGCATCCGTTCGACGGGTCGTGGGGGTATCAGCTCACGGGTTTCTTTGCACCCACCAGCCGGTACGGTTCCCCGCAGGACTTTATGGCGCTGATAGATGCTTTCCACCATGCCGGCATCGGGGTAATACTCGACTGGGTGCCGTCTCACTTCCCTTATGATGAACACGGGCTGTACCGCTTCGACGGCAGCCATTGCTATGAATATGCCGATATGCGGAAGGGGTTTCATCCAGACTGGAACAGCTATGTTTTTAATTACGGCCGCAATGAAGTGCGCTCTTTCCTCCTGAGCAACGCCCTTTTCTGGCTCGACCGTTTTCATATCGACGGGTTGCGGGTAGATGCCGTAGCTTCTATGATCCACCTCAATTATTCCCGTAAAGCCGGTACCTGGGAACCCAATGTACATGGCGGGGCAGAAAACCTGGAGGCTATTTCTTTCCTGAAGGAAATGAATACCCGCATTTATGAGCGCTTCCCGGATGTGCAGACCATCGCGGAAGAATCTACCTCCTTCTATGGCGTTAGCCGCCCCGTATTCCTCGGCGGACTTGGTTTCGGGATGAAATGGATGATGGGGTGGATGAATGATACGCTGGATTATTTTAAGAAAGACCCGCTGTACCGCAAATGGTATCATAACCAGATCACTTTCAGCATGATGTACGCCTTTAGCGAAAACTTCATGCTGCCCCTGAGCCACGACGAGGTAGTGCATGGTAAAAGTCCCATGATTTATAAAATGCCGGGCGACGACTGGCAGCAGTTTGCCAATCTCCGGCTGCTATACAGTTATATGTTTACCCACCCGGGTACCAAGCTCCTCTTTATGGGGAATGAGTTCGGGGATACCAGGGAATGGAACTTTGAATCGGAGCTGGGCTGGCATTTACTGCAGCACCCTACGCACGCGAAGCTCCGGGAGTATGTAAAGGCACTCAACCACTTATATACCGGAGAGCCGGCGCTGTACCTGCAGCAGTTCGACCCCGCAGGTTTTGAATGGATCCACCTGGCCGACCAGGAAAACAGCATTGTGGTGTATGCCCGTAAAGGGACTGGCGGAGAAGTGATGCTGGTAGCGCTCAATATGACGCCTATTCCCCGGGAAGATTATCCCATCGGCATTCCCTGGGGCGATACTTTCCACGAAATACTTAATTCCGACGCACCGGAGTGGTATGGCAGCGGAGTGGTCAATACGGGTCCGCTGAAACCGGTGCCCGGCCGCTTCGGCAAGCCTTACGATATTCACCTGCGGCTCCCGCCACTGGGAGCGGTGATCCTTAAAATGGATAGCCCCAAACCACGTAAAGGGAAACAATAATCCCATTAACATTTCTATTTATTAGCCGGTTCCCGCATGGGGAATCTGGCAGATATTTTGCTGTATTTACCGGTGTGAAATTTACCGGTAGAAAAGCTGCTGCATGTACAATGCAGCCCGTTTCAGAGAAGGTTAAACTTTTCAGGAAATACACGGTCCAACAGGAACAATAAGCACGACCAGTTGCACGTTTACTAGTACGCCATATCTAATCAGAACACCATCTTCTTTTATTGACCATTAACATCATTACGCCAATATCTTTTTATTGAAAGTGCTTTAACCGGGTACAACATAAAACCACTTCACCTTTAAAACCAAATCTTTCGTATGAAAAACTACCTCCGAAAACTGGGTTGGCCCGCGCTCATTTTGGCCATCCTGTCCATCGTCATCTACGCATGCAGTAAAAACGAATCTGCCGGCCCGGAAAAAATACCGGAAGGCAAGCAGAAGGTGAGCCTCATGCTGACTGATGACCCCGGCCTGTTTGATAAAGTCATGATCGATATCCGCAAAGTGGAAGTACTGATCGACACCTGTACAAGGAATAACGATGATGATGACGACGATGATGATTGGGATGACCGCGATCGTTGCGGATGGTGGGAAGACTGGCGTGACAGGGATCATGACCGCGATTGTGATGTGTGGGATTCGCTGGGCATTCGTCCGGGTGTATATGACATGCTCCAGCTGCGTAATGGGGTGGATACCAGTCTTGCCACGGGTGTGATCCGCAAAGGCCGTATTCACAAGATCCGTATTACGCTGGGATCAGAGAATTCTCTCGTGAAAGACGGGGTTACTTATCCGCTGCGTTCCGTGAACGGACAGGTAAAGATCATTGTGAAAGTACGGCATAACGAGTGGGACGAAGTAACGCCGGATAATCTGCAGCTGTGGCTCGATTTCGATGTGCAACGTTCTATTATCCGTGTAAGCAACGGCCGGTTCATCCTTAAACCCTACATCCATGTGTGGACGGTTCGCCAGACCGGATCCGTGTCCGGCAAGGTGCTGCCTGCAGACGCGCAATCCGTTATCACCGTATACAATACGGCAGACTCCCTGTATGCCCTTCCGGGCCGTAGCGGGGATTGGAAAGTGCGTGGTTTGAAACCCGGTACATACAGTGTTTTTGTGAACGCAGGCAATGGGTACGCGGATACGACAATAACAGGCGTAAAAGTTGAACGCGCGAAGGATACGAGGCTGCCAGCCATCACCCTTCGGAAATAATATTGACAAAACGCGTAACCTGCGTTTCCTGTAGAAGGCCGTTCCTTAAATGGAGCGGCCTTTTTACTTGGGGAAGACCAGATAATTGATTAATAATACTAATTTGTGGGGCGAAAAACCATTAGTATGAAACGCACGGGTATTTTGATGCTGCTGAGCTGCGGCCTTTATTTTACTGCCGGCGCGCAAAGCGCGGAGAACCGGGTAGACGCGAAGCAGCGTAAACAGGGTGTATGGGCAGAGCGGATGCCTGCATTGCGGGAAGATCCTGCGTATATACTTGAGGGTAGTTACGTGAACGGGAGGAAGGAAGGCGTATGGAAAAAAACGACAGAAGATGGTGATGTGGTAGCGGAAGAAACGTATAAGAACGGCGCACTGGATGGTTTGTGTAAGTATTATTACCCCAATGGCAAAGTATCTGCCGCCGGCAGGATGCTGGCGATAGACCTGGAAGGACAAAAAGATACCGTTGTGACTATTAACGTTACAACAGGAGAGGAGCAGCTGATGGAAGTCACACGAAAGGGTCATTCCGTGCGGCATGGAGAGTGGCGGCTGTATGATGAAGACGGAAATATGCTGCGTGAAACATACGATAAGGGAGAGATCAGTGCATCTGTAATGCAGGAGAAGAAGCGTGCTTCACAAACTCCTTTGCCGCATGAGGCACAACCTGCACGCCGCGGTTCGCGGAAAGAATAAAAACATACCAAAACAATCCAACACGCCTGTTGCAACGTATATTTTAATACGGAAAGGATTCCTTATATTTAATCAACCGATATAGGTACCCCGTGATAATTGTTCCACCTTTTTATTTGAACCACTGAGCGTTTACCGGCTTACGATTGAAAAACCTGTTTGCCGGTGCTATGAAATCCCGATTTGTTTGTTTTCAAAAATCTGTTCGTGATGATGCATTTTTTATCCCCGCTCCGTATCCGTATACAGGGCATTTACAGGCAAGGTGTGGTACAATCGTCCGGCAAAGAGGAAGCCCGCAGGATTAAAGTTGTCAACATCGTAAGTTCGATTACCGGATTGCTGGTGATCATTTACGGTATTGCTTTTTATCTGCTGCTGCGTTCTTACCTTATTTTGCTGCCAGCTTTGCTGGTGTTTGCCCCAGCATTTTTTGGAGTGGTGTGGCTGAACGGAAAGCGACGGTATATGGAAGCGCGTATCGGCATCCATGTGATGTACATTTCACTGATCCTGTATTACGGCAGTATACTCGGGAGGGTAACGGAAGTGCAACTGCTGGCAGTGTTCCTGATGAGTGTGGCATTGCTGATCTGGAAGCCCCAGGAAAAGCTGCCCCGCATCATTTGCGCCTCCATGCCCATCCTTTCTTTGGTTATTCTCGAGTTTATTTACTATTTTCATCTCGTAACTCCGCTTCCTTTAAGCGAAACGACACAGAATATCTACCGCTGGATGGTAATGCCGGTTGTCCTATACCTGAACTACCTCGCCATTCATCTTTACCAGGACAATATCATGGACCTGCTGCGGATATTGCGGAACAGGAATATGTCGCTAGCCAGAAGCCGCCGGGAAGTGGAGCGGCAACGGAAAGAACTGGAAAAATACAGCAAAGAACTGGAGCTGCTGGTTCGGGAGCGTACCCTGGCCCTCGTGAAGGCCAATACGGCCAAAACACAGTTCATCAGCGAACTGAGCCATGATATCAGAACGCCGCTGAACCTGATCGTAGGGATGACGGAATTGCTGTGTGACACCCTTTCTTCCCGCGAACCGGGTGCCAACGCGCAAGCAAAGCAAATGGCCCGGAACATGCAGGCGGCAGGTCATAATATCCTGGAACTCGTAAATCACGTGTTAGAATTGTCTAAAATAGAAGCCGGAAAAGCCGACGAAGCAAAACCAGCGCCTTTCTCTCTCAGAGAATGGCTCAAACACACTGTCAGCATCTACCAGAGTGTTGCCAGCAAACAATCCGTGACCATTCATCTCGAAGTGGACGGCCGTTTCCCCGACATGATCCTTTGTGATAAAGTAATGCTCGGGCAGATCATCAACAACATCCTTTCCAATTCCATCAAATTTACCCCCGCCGGGAAGAACATCCGGGTTCGCTGCTTTCATCAGCAGAACAAGCTGTTCCTCCAGATCTGCGACGAAGGCAAAGGCATCCCCACTAACCAGCTGGGCGCTATATTTGAACCTTTCGAACAGGGCGACGGTGATATCTACCGTCAGTTCGGTGGCAGCGGTCTGGGCCTTGCCATTGCTAAACGCAAAGCCGAAACCATGGGCGGCACCATTCAGGTGAGCAGTACCCCGGGCGAAGGCTCCAACTTTGTAATTACCCTGCCATTGCTGGTAAGCGAAGAAGTGAACGAACTGCCACAGCCCGCTGCGGCACTTACATTACTGCCTGCCGATACTACGGTGGTGGTGATGGATGATAATGAATTCGACCATCTCATCATGAAACACTTCCTGGCGCGCATCGGTGTTACGCGTGTAGTGTTTGCCAGCGATGGGGCCGACGGCCTGGAGCTGGCCCGCAAAACCCTGCCGGATGTGATCCTCATGGATCTGCATATGCCCGTACTCAGCGGCCGCGAAACCTTCCTCGCCCTCCGTGCGGATGAACAGCTGCGCCACATTCCCGTGGTAGCCGTATCGTCAGACGCCTTTAAAGAACAGGAAGAAGCCTACATCCACCTGGGCATGGACGGTTATATCCGCAAACCGGTAGACGGTAAAGTACTGCATGCCGTGCTGGAGAAACTGCTCCGGTTCGATGCCCGGCCCATCACAGCCACCCTCTGCGCCATTCCGCTCGATACTACCCGCTCCGCTTCATAAAATCGTAAACGCTTACGTAAGCTGCATGGTAATTTGTGCGGCATCTACGTACCAATACCTGTAAAAAAGTATGTCTGAAGCTGACTGAAATCTGCTGCCATAGCGGTTTCTGTCAGCTTCTTCTGCAGATGTACATACCCCTGCATTCGCCCGTTTCAGTTCATTTTCATAGCACTTTATTCAGCGCTTAATTCCTGCATGTGAGCTTCATATATGGCCGGCTCGAAGCCCGAAGGGTTTTCCGGACGGGCAGGCAATCGTTTCTTGCCGTGTCTAAACCTTCATTTTATCAACCTAAAAGACGCTTATGAAACGAATGCTATGCATGTTAGTCCTGATGGGCCTGATGCCCGTCCTGTTTGCGCAGGACGCGGTGCGGAAAGGCGTGGTGCAGGACGAAACGGGGCTCCCGCTGGAGCGTGTTTCCGTGCAAATTAAAGGCACTACTTCCGGAACATTTACAGATGCCAGAGGGCATTTCTCCCTCAGCGCCCCTTCGGGCACGGTACTCGTTTTCTCCATGGTAGGCTTCAACCGTGCTGAGGTAGCCGCCGATGCCATTACAGACAATTATTCCATCCGCCTCCTGAAAGGAGAAAGCCAGCTCACCGAAGTAGTGGTTACTGCATTGGGTATTAACCGTACACGGAACCAGATGCCCTATGCCGTTCAAACCATCAAAGGGGATGAAGTTGCCCGTATCCGTACACCCAACTTTGTACAGGGCCTCTCCGGTAAGATCGCGGGGCTTAACGTACAACAGGGCAACGCCATGGGCGGCTCTACCAATATCACCCTGCGTGGTATCCGCTCCATCACAGGCGATAACCAGGCGCTCTTTGTGGTAGACGGTGTACCTTATGCAAATGCTTCAGGTACGCGTAATATCCTTAATACAGGCAACTCTTCCCAGCGCTCCGGCGGTGGGGGGTACGATTACGGTAGCACTGCGGCCGACTTCAATGCCGATGATATTGAAACCATCACCGTACTGAAAGGCGCTGCCGCCAGTGCGCTGTATGGTTCACAGGGCGCTAACGGCGTAATCCTCATCACGACCAAAAAGGCAACGCGTGGCCTCGGTATCACTGTAAATGCAGGCGGTACTCTTGGCTACCTCGATAAAAGTACTTTCCCTAAATACCAGCGGCTGTATGGCGCAGGGTATGACAATTCACGCGATGACCCCTCCGGGTATTTCTTCTATGAAGACCTTGACGGTGACGGAGAGGAAGACCTCATCGTTCCCACCCGCGACGATGCATCTTATGGCCACCGCTTCGATCCTAACCTGATGGTATTTCATTGGGACGCGCTTGTTCCCAATACGCCCGGCTACCTGAAGAAGCGCGCCTGGGTGGCCCCCGACAATACCCCCGATAAGTTCTTCCGCACCGCCAGCGCTACCAATTTCAGCGTGTTTGCAGACGGCGCCTCTGATAAAGGGGCCTTTAAACTAGGCTTAACGCGTAACGATGAACAGGGTATTGTAGAGAATAGCCGCATCGTGAAGAACCTCCTGAATTTCAACGCATCCCTCCACCTAACACCCAAGCTGACTGTCAGCGCTGCTGCCAACTACACCAACATCAAAGGAAAAGGCAGATGGGGTACCGGTTATGATGGCGACGAAGGGAAGAACATTATGACGAGCCTGCGCCAGTGGTGGCAAACCAACGTAGATATCAAGAGTCAGCGTGATGCTTATTTCCGCGACCGGAAGAATATGACGTGGAACTTCCGCACCATCCGTAACCTGCGCCCGCTGTATTGGGATAACCCGTACTGGACTATTTACGAAAACTATCAGGACGATACCCGTAACCGCTTCTTCGGCAATGTTTCTGTAAACTATAAAGTAACACCGTGGCTGAATGCCATGGCGCGAGTTGCACAGGATTATTATGATGAGATCCGTGAAGAGCGCATCGCCACAGGCAGTTATGGTGTACCGAAATACCTGCGCTCCAACCGCTGGTTTAAAGAAACAAACATCGACTTTTTACTGAACGCTGATAAAAACATCGCACCAAAGCTAAACCTGAAAGCACTGCTGGGTTCCAACGTGCGGAAGCAGCGTATCGAAAACCTGTCCGCTCAAACCAATGGCGGTCTTGTAGTGCCGCGTTTATATGCACTGACCAATTCACTCAACGCTCCGGAGCCTTCATTAGAATATCTGGGCAGGAGAGAAGTACAGGGTTTGTTCGCTGGTACCACCTTATCATGGAACGATATGCTTTCACTGGACATGACACTGCGGAGAGACGTATCTTCCACCTTACCTAAAGGTGCGAATTCCTATTACTATCCCTCTGTTTCTGCTGGGTTTACTTTCAGCAAACTGCTACCTTCCGCCACCTGGCTGAGCATCGGCAAGGTGAAGGCTAACTTTGCACAGGTAGGTGCTGATGCACCTATCGGGGCCATCCACGACACCTATCAGCAGGAAACCATCTGGGGCAGCATTCAGCAGTTTGCTACCCGTACCATCAAGAATAACAGCGCCCTCAAGCCTGAGCGCACAGAGAGTGTAGAAGGAGGGTTGGAGCTGGGCTTCTTTGATAACCGGCTTGGTTTGGACATTACCGCCTATAAAACAAAAACTATCGACCAGATCATTCCCGTAGCATCTTCTGCGGCAACCGGGTTCCTGTCGCGCTACATGAACGCAGGCCTCGTAGAAAACAAAGGCCTGGAAGTTTCACTGACCGCCTCGCCGGTACGTACCAGCAACTTCTCCTGGGATATTACCACCAACTGGTCCACCAACAAAAACAAAGTGATTTCGCTGCCTGATGGTGCGGAGAACATCCAACTGTCGAGCTTCCAGGGTAATGTGAGCATTAATGCCGCAGTGGGTCAGCCTTTCGGTATCATCCGTGGCACAGACTATGTTTATACCAATGGCCGTAAAACGGTGGATGCAGACGGGTATTATCTGGTTACTTCAAGTGTCAATAACATCATCGGGGATCCTAACCCCGACTGGTTAGCCGGTATCAACAACCAGTTCAGGTATAAGAACCTGTTCCTTAGTTTCCTGGTAGACATGAAGAAGGGTGGCGAGCTGTTTAGCCTGGATATGTATTACGGTCTTTCACAAGGCCTGTATGAAGAAACCGCATTGGTCAACAGCCGGGGTAAGAACTCCCGCGAGCCGGTAGCAGATGGCGGTGGCATCCTCCTGGATGGTGTAACTGAAGATGGTAAGGAGAATGCAGTGTGGGTGGAAAACCTGTACGGCATTTACGGAGACTATTCCAATCCCAACAAAGGCTTCGTATATGATGCGTCCTATGTGAAACTGCGGGAAGTGGTGTTTACCTATGCAGTGCCAAAGCCGCTGCTGTCGAAGCTCGGGTTCATTAAAGGGCTTGACTTATCGCTCATCGGCCGTAACCTGTGGATCATCCATAAGAATATGCCGCATGCTGATCCGGAAGACACACTGGGTTCCGGTAACCTGCAGGGCTATCAGAGCGGATCGTACCCCACCACGCGCACCTTCACCTTTAACCTGAAATGCAAATTCTGATTATTATGCGAAAGAAACTCCTCCTCATATTGCTGACAGGCAGCATCGCCGGATGTACCAGCGACCTTACCGGACTTAATGACGATATTAAGAACCCGGCAGTAGTGCCGCCTGCCACGCTCTTCACAAATGCCTCCCGCGAACTGATGGACGCTCATGCTTCGCCCAACGTGTACGTCAATGTATTCCGTGTAATAACACAATACTGGCAGCAAACCACTTACAACGAAGAAAGCCAGTATAAGCTGGAAGGGAATAGTTTATCAGGTGCCTGGTGGCGCGATCATTACCACTTTGTACTGCAGAACCTCAAAGGCAGTAAGGAAATGGTACGCGCTGCGGACATCGATGAGAAAGTGCGTAAGAACCAGATCGCCATCATCGATGTGCTGGAAGTGGTTTCTTATTACTACCTCACCACCACCTTTGGTAACATACCTTATTCGCAGGCATTAAACGGAGAGAATCCGTTTCCTGCTTACGATGATGCCAATACAATTTACACGGACCTGCTGCGCCGCATTTCAGAAGATGTAGCCAACCTCGACGCTACCGCCGCAGGCTTTGGCTCCGCCGATCTGTTTTACCGTGGTAACGTAGGCCGCTGGAAAAAATTTGCAGCATCCTTTCAGTTGAAGATGGCCATGCTGATTGCCGACAGCGATGCCAACAAGGCGCGCCTTGCGGCTGAAGCAGCTATCACTGCGGGTGTATTTACATCGCGCGCAGATGACTGTGTATTGCATTACCTCTCAGCACCACCATATACCAACCCGCTGTGGAACGATCTCGTGGAAGGCGGAAGGGTAGACTTTGTAGCCTCCGCCCCCTTTGTAGATAGCCTGAAAGCCTATGCAGACCCCCGTTTGCAGCGCTATTTCCTGGAAACTGCAAACGGTGAGTACATTGGCGCAAGGCCCGGTACCAAGCCAGACTTCGAGCAATTCTCCAATATCACAGAAACGCTCCTCGAGCCTACCATGCCTGCATACCTGCTGGAATATTCTGAAGTGAAGATGTTGCTGGCAGAAGCCGCGCAACGTGGATGGAATACCGGCGCTACGGCAGCAGAACATTATCGCGATGGCATTCGTGCCTCCATGGAATCGTGGGATGTAACCGATGCCGAGATCACCGATTACCTCGCCAACGCGAAAGTGGTGTACAATGGTACTAACTGGAAAAAGAGCATTGGGATGCAGAAATGGTTCGCTTTTTACAACCGTGGCAACGATGGCTGGACGGATTACCGCCGCCTCGACTTCCCGGTGCTGGAATTGCCCGTAGGGGCCGTAAGCGGCATCCCCATGCGCTACCGCTATCCTGTTTCAGAGCAGAACATCAACCGCCGCAATTATGAAAGCGCTTCACAGGCAGTGGGCGGCGATAAGGTGGAAACAAAGCTCTGGTGGGATAAGCATTGATCATGTTATTTCTTTTCATCATAAGCATTATTTAGATTTGTGCAACAGGCCGGGGATTTTGATCCCCGGTTTTTTATTTTCCTGTTTCCCCATACGGGGCATCCACCGGCTTGGATTCCGGCGAACCCCACTGTCGCAGCCATATGGAAAGGATGACGATCGCAGCTACGGAGAGGAACTCGCTTTGCCAGTTTTGAAACGACTCGAACCAGAATTTGGCATGCGATAAATACTGGGTGGCTGTAGCTTCAGGGTGGCCTTTGGCAGCCTGTTCGAGGTTGTAATGATTCCGGCTGCCAATGAAATGCAGCCAGAAAGAAATGATGAATAGCAGGAAGAATGCGATGGAAAAGGAATGCTTGTACACCTTCAGCCAGATACCGCCTTTATTGACAGGCCAGGGCGCGGTGGGAGAAGGTTCCGGCTCACGGTCCACTTCCTCTTTTTTGTCCAGGTCTTTGGATTCGGAAGAACCCCATTGCCGCAGTTTAACCGTAAGGATCACATACATGCCCATCTGCAGGAATTCACTTTCCCAGTTCTCGAATGTGGCTTCTAAAAAGTGAGGGCTGGTGAGGTAGAGGCCCAGTTACAGTAAAAGAAAGTATGCTTTTTCATATATAGTGTTCTACATCATATTTTCAACATAAAAGCATGCCGGTTAAACTGCTGTAGGAAAGCATACTGTTGTTTTTTATTGCTGACGTAGCAGTAAAAATTGTTAACTTCCATATTCATCTGAATTGGACCGTTTGCCTTCAAATCTATCCGTCAACGAAATTGTTTCTTGCATGAAAGAGAATTGTATCTGTATGCTTATTGATGATGATGTGGATGATCAGGAGATATTTCTCTACGCTGTACGTGAGCTGAAAATGGAGATCGAATGCACATTCGCGAGAGACGGGGGCGATGCCCTGGCAAAGCTGGCAGCGGCCGAAAAGAAGCCTGATTACATATTCCTTGACCTCAATATGGCACCTGTGGATGGCCGGTCGTGCCTGAGAGCTTTAAAGGAAGACGCACACCTGAACCAGATCCCCGTGATAATTTATTCTACCTCGTCTGACCCGCGCGACCGTTCTGAGCTGATGGCCATGGGAGCTGCCGGGTACTGGGTGAAGGACGTGAGTATTTCAAAACTCTGTGAAGGACTGAAACTGTTGTTACAGGGTCAGGAAGCCGTGCAAAAGACACACTGATAATTCCGGCATTATTTTTTCACGCAATGCTAAAACGGTATTATGTTACTGGACGACCCTGCGATTGAAGGAAGAGAGCCGGTTCCCGCGCAAATGCTGGGGAATAAAACCAATGATTGCCAGGCTGTAACCCTTCCCACTACTGAAGATGCAGAACAGCTGTTCCGTGAATCGCTGGACCGCCTGCTGGAAGTCAATAAATGGAAAGAGACGAGTGAAAAGCCGCTGGCAGCATTTCAGCTGTCAGATGCGAAAGGCTCGCCTGTTGACCGTAAAGCTGCGCCGGGCGATTATATCAGGATCCGCCTGCCGGGTCCGGGGAACCCGGCGGGTGGTGGTTTCGACTGGGTGGTGATTGAAGACATCATCGAACAGCTTAATATCCGCCACAACGCTGTTTCCGTAACCATGCGCGTACGTCCTGCGCCTAAACCTGCCAGCGCACGCCGCCAGATATCTCATTTCTTCCGTCGTTATGCCACCAGTTCGTTCATGGTGGAGCTGCAGGGGCGAACTGTAAAAGCATGTGTATTTGGGCGCAATGAAGTGCCTAATACGGAAGTGAAAGGCTGGCTCACCATACTTCGCAATCTTATTGTTTCCGTTACTGCCATGCTGGGATTCTCGCATTTTCAATGGAAAAGCCTGGTAAACGGTATCCTCGGAATCCGGAAATAATTCATTTTATTGACCATGCCGGATTCGCAGAAAATAACATGCCAGCCGGTGTATACGGGCGTTATTTCCGCATGTTTCCGTAGTTTGCACCTTCCCCAAATTAGATCCTTACTACATGCATCTGCTTATACAACAAATTGAACGTACCATATTAGCCCCTTGCGGCATGCCAATTTCCCATATTGAAGCAGACCCGGAATCCGAAGAGTACCATGGTTACAATCTGGTATGTAATGAAAACATCCATCTCAAATTCCGGCTGGCTAAACTGACACCTAAGAAGGCAGGTAATTTCGTGGCCATGTGGAAACGGAATGCTGAAGGAGTTACAGTTCCATTCGAACATGCAGATGTCTTCGATTATTACCTCGTGGCAGCACAATTTGAAAATCGTAATGGTTTATTCTTTTTCCCGAAAGATGTACTTGTGCAAAATGGTGTATTGACGCATTATGGAAAGGAAGGGAAAAGAGGTTTTCGGTTATATCCGGATTGGGTTACAGCCCCAAACCGTCAGGCAGAAAGAACGCAGCAATGGCAATTGCCATATTTCATATCATTAGAGGAAGGAAAGAGTACTGCAGTTGAGAAGCTGCAAGTTATATTACAGGTATCATAGCGAAAGCGGGAGATGGATGCATCTCCCGCTTCCGTTTTTTGTAGCAGCCGCGGGTGGATTTGAACCACCGTAGAAGGCGGGAAGCCTCTGCCTGACCACTCGGCCACACGGCATGATCTTTATGTGCTGTTAAGGCTGATAAAGCCATCGTTGCACGGATGCGCGTATGCGCGAAAAGTAAAAAGTGATAAGCACTGCTGCGGATATAATGCTGACGTACACATACAGATGCCTGAAGTAGAACATGCACACCAGCGCCAGCAGCATTACCCGGGCGTATTCAAGATAGAAGAACCATTTCTTCTGTTCAAGTATGGCGCCTGTATTCACAAGGCTCAGCAGCACAAAGAAAACGGCGAATACACTCAGGCCCGCGGGTATCCATGCTTCGAATAACATCACCGTAAACAGGACGGTGATACTTAGGATGGTTTGTGCGACAACATACACTCTCTGGCCACGCGTTTGATCACGGGAATGTGCATTCCTCAGCCATCTTGCTTCCAGCTCACCACGTATGTTGGGATCAATATCATCAGGCTTACCGAAAATGACTTTCCATTTTTTGCGTAACCCATGCGCCTGCACGAAAGCAGTGCCCAGCTCCAGCATGAAATGGAACTGCTGCCATAGAAAGCTGTAGCTGCCCAGCGGTTTGGTAAGTCCGTATACGCAGGGTACTTCCTTCTTCTCTTCCATGAACGTACCAAACATTTTATCCCATACGATGAGTACATCGCCGTAGTTTTTATCGAGGTATACCTCGTTGGAGGAGTGATGTACCCGGTGGTGACTGGGTGTTACAAGAAAATATTCCAGCCAGCCCAGTTTGCCGATGGTGCGGGTATGGATGAAGAAAGGGTACAACCCATGCACCAGTAACAGCGAAGTGATCATGGCAGGAGGGAAGCCTGCAAGTGGCAGTACTGCCCAGAACAGGGAGCGCGCTGCAGATTGAAACACCGTAATGCGCGCGGATACCGTGTAGTTGAAATCTTCACTCTGGTGATGCACCACATGCGCTGCCCAGAGAATATTCACTTCATGTGCCAGCCTGTGATACCAGTACCATACAAAATCGGTTGCGATAAAAAGCAGGACCCAGGTATACCATGCCGGTTTGATGTCCCAGATAGCGAAATGGCTGTAAATGTATTCGAAGAAGAAATAGAATAATCCGGTAACGAACACATCTAACAGGCGCTCGGCTATGCCGGTATTTAGGTTGGCGACGGATTCGGCAAAATGAAAATAGTTGCGCCCCGTTCGTTTAGACAGCAGGTATTCCAGCCCGATAAAGAGCAGGAACCCTACAATGGAAAGGGCGATCCAGTTTAGATGTTGCATGGATATAATGGTTAGTCTACTAAAATGGTAGACAAAATAACGTGATTTATACGAAACGGCAAAATCCGTTTCGTATAAATCATATCACATACATTATCTGAGAATGATTTCTTCGAAGTTTCTGGGAAGGAGAATCTCTACGATGCCGGCCTTGAGTGCGTTAGCCGGGAGGTCAAACGATACGCCGTCTACCACACAGGTAACAGGCGTGAAAGGCAGTCCGTGAATGCGGAGGCGGTGGCTGCGGTAATCTGCTTCGAACTTACCTACGAACTTTTTCTTTAAACGGAACTGCCCGGCTTCGGAAACCTGTTTGAAGCGCACGAGGTTGTACTGCCCGGTTTTGTATGCATAGTGATCACCTGCATCTTCGTAGAGAATGCTGTGGGTAATGCCTTCGCCAAAATAAACCTGCAGAATCATTTCTTCCACCTTACGCTGACCTACCCATTCCATATCGGGATACTGGGGCACTACGGCCCCGCCTTTCACGAATATGGGCATTTCCGATAAGGGGGTGGGAATGGTAACAGACTGTCCCCCGGAAAAGCGCTGGTCGTTGAAGTAATAATACCAGCTTCCTTCCGGGAGGTACACTGATTTTTCCTGCATACCCGGCTCACTTACGTGGCTGATGAGGATACTGTCTCCCAGCAGGAACTCGTGGTTGAGATCGTGCGTATTGGCATCGTGCTGTGCTACGAACGCGAGGGGGCGCAGCATAGGCGTGCCATAAGCGGCATATTGCCAGAAGGTGGTGTAGATGTAGGGGAGAAGGCGGTAGCGAAGCTGGATGAATGATTTGATAACCGCTTCATATTCCGGCCCGAAGCTCCAGGGTTCCTGGTCGAAGCCTGTATCGTTGCTGGCAGAGTGGGTACGCATGAGCGGGTGGAAGGCGCCCAGCTGAATCCAGCGGGTATATAGTTCTCCTGAAGGCTCGCCGATAAAGCCGCCGATATCACTGCCGGCGAACGACAGTCCTGATACTGCGAGGCGCTGGCATTGAACGGAAGCCAGCCAGAGGTGCTCCCATGTGCTCATGTTATCTCCTGTCCATACGCTGCTCCAGCGCTGGGTGCCGGAATAGGCGGAGCGGGTAATAACGAAGGGGCGGCGCGGCATGAGGTGTTTTTTCAGTCCGGCTGCGGTTGCCTTGCTCATGAGGTGGCCGTATACGTTATGCGCTTTACGGTGGCTTACATTTTCTCCGTCATAATCATGCCGCACATCTTCCGGGAAAGTACCCAGTTCGAATACGGCGGGCTCATTCATATCGTTCCATACGCCACGAACGCCGTAAGCGGTGAGATCTTTGAACAACCCTGCCCACCAGTCGCGCACTTTGGGATCGGTGAAATCAGGGAATGCGCATTTACCGGGCCATACATCACCTTCCATGAGGGCGCCATCGGCCCGTTTGCAGGCGTATCCTTTCTGGACCATTTCCTGGTACACCGGGTAATCCGGGTCTACTTTAATACCGGGGTCGATGATGACAACGGTTTTGAATCCATCATCAGACAGTTCTTTCAGCAGCCGTTTAGGATCCGGGAAGCCTTCTTTGCTCCAGGTGAAGCAGCGGAAGCCCTCCATGTAATCGATATCGAGGTAGAGTGCATCGCAGGGGATGCCGCGTGTACGGAATTCTTTGGCGATCTCGCTGACCCTTGTGCCTGGGAAATAGCTCCAGCGGCACTGGTGGTAGCCCAGTGCCCAAAGGGGGGGCAGTTCGGCGGTACCGGTAATACGGGCATATGACTCGGCTACATTCAACAGCTCGGGACCATATATGAAGTAATAGTTCATTTCCCCGCCACGCGCCCAGAAGCTGGAAGCATCATCGCGCTCGAGGCCGAAATCGAACAGGGTGCGGAAGGTATTATCGAAGAAAAGGCCGTAACCTATGCCATTGTGCAGTCCGTAATAGAAGGGGATGTTCCTGTAGAGGGGATCGGTGTCTTTGGCATAGCCATAAGCATCCGTACCGAAGTTCTCCACGCGTTTACCACGGAGGTTGAGGTCGGTAGGCTTATCGCCCAGGCCGTAGAATGCCTCGCCTTCCTGGATGAGCTTGGTACAGTAAACGATTTTACCGCCTTTCTGGAGGTAGTACTGCCAATGGAAGCCGGTCTCGTCCTGATTAATGATTTTACCGTCCTTATCGGTTATGGTGATCCGGAGGTTTTCCCGGGCTATGTATACCCGGATGGCGGTGGTAAATATTTCGAAGGACTCCTGCCATTCGCGGATATCGAAGTTTTCGGGGGATTCTTCCAGTTTCTCGCTGAGGGCGTAGGAGAAATCCCGCTGGAACTGACCGTCGGCCGCATACCGGAATCTGACGATCTTATCGGATATCACCCTGATTTCCAGGATGGTGGCTGAGGTATAGAAGTAGAAATAGTTGCCTTCCTTTTTCCAGGATTGAATGTTGTCTGGGTAGTGTTTTACGGAGTATTTCCCCGAAGTAGTAGCCACTTGCATCGCGCCGATCTGTTTCTTTTACTGATTAATGACGCGGCTTTTCAGGAGCCGCATTTAATCTAAATTAATTAAAAAATACTTTTTCCCTGCATTAAACGGGGCAATTCGGGCTTTTACAAAAAAAATCCCTGTGTTGGCGAGATTGTCCGGTGAGATAGCAGTGAGATGATTTAACTTGTAGTAAATGTACTTTTTGCTTTAACCTATTGTTCCGGTTGTGATACAATAAGCGTATTGTAACAGGGCGTCCTTTCCAGGGCGCCCTTTTGCATGCGGTTACATTCCCCTCACCACAGCGATCCTTCCCCTGGCCCCTGCCAGGTACACCGTGCGCCCTGTTTTTGCCCTGCGTACGGCATGGTACCCTTCGCCGGGAAGCGATTGCCAGGTTTTACCACCATCGCCCGACCAGTCGGTACCATCCGGACCGGTACATATCACGAGGTTTTTATCGATGTATTCCACTGCGGAGCGGTACCCGCGCGGAGGTGTAGCGGGCGCTGCCCAGCTGGCACCGCCATCTGTTGTAAGGAGGCAATTCCCTTTTACGATTTCGGGCTTCTGATAGTCGCCGCCTACTGCAACGCCTTGTTTATCATTGTAAAAAGCAAAGGAAAAGATGCCGGTGGAAGATTGTCCCTGGTTGGCCGGCCATTCCGTAGCCCGCCATTTCCGGCCATACAGGCGGTAAAACCTGCTATGGGTACCTCCGGATGCAAAAGCCACCTGTGCTCCGGGAAGGGCACGTAAGGTGGTGCCGCTGGCGGCAAAACAGGCTTCTCCCGAATCTGCCGGAGGCATAGGGTGGTTATACCAGGTTTTACCACCATCGGGCGTAATTAAGCCTTTAAAATTGCCATTAATAGGGTCTCCGGCGATGAATCCCTTACGGTCGCCGTAAAACTCCATGGCATCGAGGAAAATGGCGGAATCGTTGTTAAAGTACACCTGCTCCCAGTTCTTCCCGCCGTCTTCCGTCAGGAAGATCCTTGCCGGAGAGGCAATGCCCATGAGCACGGCGCGCTCCCCGGTGAAGCCTTCCACATCCCGGAAATCTACCGAATCGCAGCCGGGAACGGTGAACCACTGCCAGGTTTTGCCCCCATCCGTTGTACGGCCCGCCTTGCCCTGCGTGCCTGATACCCACGCCACACTGTCGCTCACTACACTGAGTCCCCTGATGCTGGAAATAGGGGCCGTGGCCACCGGTTCTATCTTAGGGACAGGTAAGGCCTTTAGCGGAGGGGCCTGGGCAGAAAGGATATGGCTCATGGTGAACAGCAGAACTGTCAGCACTCGGAATTTCATATACGGTTCGTTTTCAGCAATAATAATGAAGAAAAATACAAATTCGTTACAAAGTGTAAGCGAGAATTATATATTTGCAAACCTCCTAAGACATATTCGACTACCCGATGCGATCATTTTTTCAGACAAGCATCCTCGTACTTTGCTGGATACTGGCCCTTTTTAATACTGCTTCCGCACAGGAACGCAGTTACAATTTCGATGCCTACAGCGTTGATAACGGCCTGTCACAGAACAGTATCGGCAGCATTATACAAGGTCCGGAAGGGTTTCTGTGGATTTCGACGTTTGACGGAGTTAACCGGTTCGACGGGTATGTTTTCAATGAGTTCCGTTACAATCCATCCTCAGAAAGGCCCGATAAGCTGAAAGAGCGTATCGTTTACAACTCTGCCGCCCAGCTGGGGCGTGCCGTGGTAAAAAGCTTCGGCCTGCATGGTACCCGTAATCATCTCTTTTACCTCGATCATCAGAACCAACTGTTTGTGGCACACAATGCGGGCATTAGTCTGTACGATCGTTACAAGGGTGAGTTCCGGCTCGTTTTCGCCGATAGTGTGTATGTCAATGAAGCCGAGCGTGATTTCCTTCCCAAGTTTAAGATCCTCGGAGAAGATCCTGCCACACAAACGCTCTGGGTATGGCGACCGGCAAAAGGACTGTACCAGCTCCATACTTCCACGTACGATCTCAAAAAGATCATTCTTTACCCGCCGGCATACGTTAAAGCAGGCAAGCTGCCACAAGCCGTGGCCATGCAGGATAATTATATCTGGCTCTCTTTCGAGAACGAGCAGCTCTACCGGATGGATATCCATACTGCCCGGCTCACTACTTTCTGCCTGCCCACCATCAGCGGAAAGCCTGTTATCCGCACACTCAACAAAGACTCCCTGCTGCTGGTAAGCAATGGTCATATCACGATCTTTGATACCAAACATAACCGTTACTCCGATTCCAAATTCAGTATCCAGAATGAACTGAACGAGCCGTTTACGCCGAACGTTATCGAAATGGATGAGAAGGGTAATGCATGGATTGGTGGAAACAATGGCGTGCTGGTATACAGCATTGCCAATCATGAGATTGTGAACCACATTACAAGCTTCAATGCTTTCGAGACCAGTTCCTTCAATAAGATCGTAGCACTTTACCGCGACCGTGGCAATAACATGTGGATCGGAACGGATGGCGACGGACTGAAGAAATACGCCCCCAATAAAAAAGTATTTTCTCTTTACCGTTCTCCGCGTATCTCGCATAACATCGTTAAATCCGTATATAAGCATGATGACGGACGGTTGTATGTAGGCCTGTTACAGGATGGGCTGGACATTTACGAAAAAGGGGGGAAGTATCTCAAACGTATCTCCAACGAGGTTACCCCCGGCCGTTTCCCGGCAAATAACCTGCACGCCATCTGCAGGGAGGATTATGAAAGTCTCTGGTTCCATTTCGTGAAAGGCGCAATCGGACTCTTCGATATTAAAACGGAGCGCTTCCAGGACCTCACGCATAAAGTGCAGGCACTGGGCCTTCCTCCGCAGCATGATATTTACCCCTTCGTAAGCAAACGGCCAAATGGAGAAACTTATTTCAACTATGGCGAATACCTCCTCAAATTCACCAGTGCTGATAAGGGTATCACCGCTGCCATTGTGCACCGGTTCGATAATGAGCAGCTTACCTGCTTCTTCGAAGATTTCTGGGGCAATCAGTACGTAGGTACCAAATCGGCTGTGTACCAGCGGAAGTCAGACGGTTTTAAATGGGAGAAAATCAATCTCTGGCTGAAAGATGTGGAGATCAAAGCCATCAATAAGAATGCACACAAACAACTACTGCTGGCTACAAACAAAGGACTGCTGGTGCTCGATGAGGCTAACCGCAAACTAAAGCATTATAACAGTTATGATTACGCCGGCATGGTGAGCGATTATGTGTACGCTGTACTGCTCGATGATAAAGATAATATGTGGATCAGCCACAACCGGGGTATTACACACATCCGGCAGAATGGCGATAACCTGGTGACCTACAATTATGAAGACGGACTGCAAAGCAATGAGTTTAATACCGGGGCATACTTCAAATCGATGGACGGTGAGTTGTTCTTCGGAGGCATCCGGGGGGTAACTGGTTTCTATCCACGTAACTTCCGTACCAACCCCTGGACGCCGAAGGTCATTATCAAACGACTGGAAGTGCTGGATAAGCCGTTTGTGTCGGATACTGCCATTTCATTGCTGCGCCGTGTGGAGCTGCCATACAACCTTAATACCATAGCTATCGAGTATGTACCATTGGAATTTACCAACCCGTTGAAAAACAAGGTACAGTACATGCTGGAGGGAGCTGATGAAGACTGGCTCATGGCTGGTAACCAAACGATGGCCAGATATACGAACCTCGCTCCAGGTACCTATCTGTTCAAAGTAAAGGCCTGCAATAACGACGAGATCTGGAATACAGAACCCACCACATTGCAGATCGTCATCAAAATACCGTTCTGGCAGTCGCTGTGGTTCCGCTTCTTACTATTACTACTCGTTTTAGGTATAGCATATTATTTCTCCGCATTGTACCTTGACTATAAGATCCGGAACGAGAAGCTGAAGCTGGAAAAGGAACAGGCGGTAGATCAGGAGCGTGCGCGCATATCCAGCGATATGCATGACGATCTTGGTTCCGGATTGTCTACTATCCGGTTACTGAGTGAAATCGCGAAACGGAAGATCAAGGATACCGGGCAAACGAAAGAGATCGAAAGGATCTCAGAGGCGGCAGGGGAGCTGGTAGACAAGATGAGTGAGATCATCTGGGCTATGAATTCCTCGAACGATTCCCTGGCTAACCTCATCGCCTATATGAGAAGCTTTGCGGCTGATTTTCTGGAACATGCACATATCCAGCACCATTTTATCATCCCCGAAAGCATTCCCAATATTAAGCTGAGTGGCGGTACGCGCAGGCATATTTACCTGGCAGTGAAGGAGTCGCTGCATAATGTTGTGAAGCATTCCCAGGCAACAGAAGTGATTATCGAAGTGAAAGTATTTAAAAATATGACGATTATGCTGAAGGATAACGGGAAAGGATTTGACCCCGAAAAGGTGCGCCTGTTCGGCAATGGACTGAAGAATATCGAGAAGCGGATGCAGCAGGTGGGAGGCCAGGCCGACATCATTTCGCAAAACGGTACTACAGTTTTCTTAGATATACCATTAAATTGATCTAAATTGCCTTTTTATAACATTTTGGTGTTATGTCATTAAATTGAAATGATGGTATATTCGAAAAAAAAGCTACAAAATAGCATGGATATCATCTCTGTGGCTATTGTTGAAGACAATCACGATATCAGGCAGGCCATGGAGTTGTTAATCAATGGTTCCGAAGGATACGCGTGCATTGGAGCATTCAACAATGCAGAAAATGGGCTCGAAAAGATTCCTCAGTTGTTACCCAATGTGGTGTTGATGGACTTTAACCTGCCGGGCATGAACGGCATAGAATGTATTGCGCGGCTGAAAGGGGAGTTCCCCGATATGCAGTTCATGATGCTGACGGTGTATGAAGACGACGATAAGATCTTTATGGCACTGGAAGCAGGCGCAAGCGGTTACATTCTTAAAAAGACATCGCCCGGTGAACTGCTGGATGCTATCCGTGACCTTCACGAAGGAGGTTCACCCATGAGTTCGCAGATCGCCAGGAGGGTAGTAGCCTATTTCCAGAAACAGGCCAAACCTAACCCCGCACTGGAAGCACTCACTTCACGCGAGAAGGAAATTCTTGACCAGCTTTCCAAAGGATTCCTCTACAAGGAAATTGCAGGAAACCTCTTTATCAGCATCGAAACAGTACGCCGCCACGTCCATAATATTTATGAGAAGCTGCATGTACGCAGCAGGACGGACGCTGTCAATAAGTATTTTAACCGTTAAAGGTTGACTATTGCCATTTTTGAAAGGGCTCCCCGTACAGGGAGTCCTTTTTTTGTTTGACTAATAAATTATTACACGTTAACACAATTGTATTAGGAAAGAATCCCGCATATACTTACTTTAACATGGCATATTTCCTTGTTTGAGAGCAACATACCACGATATGGATTGGATCCGGATGAAAAGCGGTGACCTTGCCGCTTTTGAGCGCCTGTACCGCGCCCACGTCCAGCCCATGATGCGATATGGCCTAAAGATCACAGACAATCCCGCATTGGTACAGGATTGTATTCAGGACCTCTTCGAAGAAATCTGGAATACCCGCCAGCAGCTTTCTGACACGCCTTACCCCAGATTTTACCTCCTCCGCGCCCTGCGCAACAAACTTTCCAAAGCTTTATCCAAACAATCTTTCGTCAGCAACGGCGAAATGAGCCTCGCTTCCGGCGATCAGCCAGTAGCATATGTAGAGCTGGAAATCGTGGCCCGGGAAACGGAAACCCAGAACCGGGAAACACTCCGTAAAATGCTCGACGGGCTGCCCCGCCGCCAGCAGGAAGCCATCCACCTCCGCTTTTATGATAATATCCCCTACGAAAACATCGCAGAGATGATGGACATGAATTACCAGTCGGTCCTCAACCTGGTACAACGCGCTTTAAAAGCCCTCCGCAAGGGTTTCTCCGTAAAAGCTCCCCGCCACTAAAAAAAAATATTGCATAAAGTGAGTATCCCGCGCTGAAATGTTCCATTACAGTATATAGATACGTTCCGCATGCATCTGCACGAAGATAAAATTGAAGCCTTACTCCTCGACAACAGGTTTGTGGACTGGGTACTGAACCCGGAAAGCAGATACGCGTCTTACTGGGAGGCCTGGGCCGCCGAAAGTGAAGCCAATACTTCACTGGCAGGGTATGCCCGCACGATGCTGCAGGAAATAGCCATGGAAGAAGAGTATGCAGGTGCCGATTTGCCGGAAGAAAGCGTGAATGCACTTTTCGGCAGAATCCGGGAAGGGATCGGCCAGCCGGAAAAGACCAGGAGGATTAAACCCTTCCGCTGGGTAGCCGCAGCAGCCATTGCCATATTACTGGCAGCCGGCGGATGGATGCTCTTCCGTGGAGAAGGAGCCGCAAAGCCCATGGCAGGCATAACAAAAAATCAACCATCCCCGGAAGTAGTACGTTTTAATGGAAACTCCGGTAGTCAGGCCCTTTTTCTGCCAGACGGTTCCCGCGTGATCCTGGCAAAAGGCGCCCGCGTTTCCTACAGCTTGCTGATGGATGGCAGCAAAAGAGAAGTAAAACTGAGCGGAGAAGCGTTTTTTGATGTAGTCCCCGATCCGCAACAACCCTTTTATATATATACCGACAAAATGGTCGTGAAAGTGTTAGGTACCAGCTTCCGCGTTACGGCTTCCGGTAAGGAAGAATCCGTAGCCGTGAGTACCGGTAAAGTATCGGTTTATCTGAAAGGGCAGGACCTGGAACAATCCGCAGCCAGTATTGTGCTGCCACGGCAGCTGTGCCGCTATGAGGAACGGCTGGATGAACTGGTCACCGAATCGTATGCCGGCGCATTTTCACAGGAAACAGAACTGGAGAAACTGAAAGCCCTTACCTTTGAGGAAGCCCCTGTGGCGGAAGTGCTGCTGGCATTAGAGAAGCACTACGCCATCCCCATCAAATTCAACGCTGCTACCTTCGAAAACTGTTATATCACGCTGACACTTGGTAACGAGAGCCTGGAAGAAATGTTGAAAGTTATCACCAGAACTATTGACGCATCGTACACTATGAGCACATATGGCATCCTGATAGAAGGGAACGGGTGCCGCGAACAATGAAATAGATTTTAGAAACAAACAACTTAACAACCAAAATGAACGCATGCGGCAGACCGGATCCGTCCGGACAGTTCATGCCCTGTGGTAATCCCCCGCAGTGACGGCGTTCGTCTTTAATTACTGCTAAATCGTTTAATGTTATGAAGAAGAGCTATTCCACTTCGAGGATGCATGCCTGTCTTTTAGGTTTGCTTTCCATCGCCACCGCTTTGCCTGCCAGGGCCATAGCGGGCGCGGAACAGGGTGTGCTCGACAGGAAGCTGACCCTGTCCGTAGAGCACGAAGCCTTCAAAGGTGTGCTGGAGAAAATCAGCCGAAAGGCCGATGTGAAATTCTCCTATACCCGCAATACGCTTCCCGAAAAAGAAAAGATTTCCATCAGCGCAAAGGATGAAACATTGTCAAAAGTTTTCTCTGCCCTGTTTCAGCCCTACAATATCAATTACGAAGCCATTGGCAGCCAGATAGTGCTGAAGCGCCAGCGCATCGGTACCATGGCCGGCGGTATGGACGTTCTGGATGAAACCATCGCCGTACTGGCCTTTAAACAGGTAACGGGTGTTGTGCGCGATGCATTGTCGAACGCTGTAATCCCCGGTGTTACCGTGATGATTAAAGGTACTTCCAAAGGTACCACCTCTAATGGGGAAGGGCGGTTTTCCCTCGATGCCAATGAAGGCGATATACTTGTGTTTTCCGCCATTGGCTTCAAATCTAAAGAGGTAACCATTTCTACCGATAATTCCTACACTGTTTCGCTCGAAACCGATGAGCAGGGGTTGGGCGAAGTAGTGGTTACCGCCCTCGGTGTAAAGCGCTCCCCGCGCTCACTGGGATATGCCGTACAGAACGTGAAAGGCAACGAACTCACCATTGCACAGGCTCCTAACATTGCCCAGGGCCTTATGGGTAAAGTAGCCGGTCTCCAGATCAGTCAGGCCTCCGGCGGCGTGGAAGGCGGCTCCTCCCGCGTAGTGGTTCGTGGCAATACCACCCTCACCGGCGATAACCGCGCTATGGTGGTGGTAGACGGTGTACCTATCAACAACGACCCCATCAACAGCAACGGTATAAATAACGGCGGCGGAAGCCTCGGACTTAAACCCGGTGCGGATATTTCCAGCTACAACGACTGGGGTACCGGCCTTAATTTCATTAACCCGGAAGATATTGAAAGCGTAACCGTACTGAAAGGCCCTGCTGCAGCAGCACTCTATGGCGCCCGTGGTGGTAATGGTGTGATCATGGTTACCCGTAAGAAAGGTATCCAGCGTAAAGGGCTTGGACTCGATTACTCATTCTCATCCCGCAAAACACAGGTGTACGAGTTCCTCGATTTCCAGAACGATTTCGGTTCCGGCCTCGTAGGTTCACTCTGGACGGCTGACCAGCCTAAGCAATTCCCTGTAAACGCAGGTGGTAAACGCTATCAGATCGGTACCTATTCCGGCTCCTATGGCGCGGGCGATTATAAAACCGGCGCCTATGGCATGCTGCCTTATGATAACAGCACCCAGGCATGGGATCTCTTTTCTTTCCCCAGCGGCCTTTCCTGGGGCCCCAGGTTCGATAACCAGCCTGTTTTGTGGTACGATGGTGTGGAACGCCCTTATTCCGCACAACCCAATAACTGGAAAGATTTTATGCCCGATGGTTATGTGAACCAGCATAACGTTTCGCTTTCCGGCGGTGGGGAATATGGAACCGTTCGCCTCTCTTATACCCGAGACGACAGTAAGGCGAACATCCCTAATTCCAAATATAACACCAACACCTTCAACCTCGGTTCCAGCATTAAAGTGAGCAAGATGCTGACAGCAGATGTTACTGCCAGCTACATCAGCTACTACCGCCTCAATACGCCTCCGGTAGGTTCCGGCAGTTATCTGGCAGGCATGAGCTATGCCGCTACCCGCGATTACCGGTCGGATGTGGAGAAGATGAACAACTTTACCCCACAGGGTGCAAGGAGGGATGTAACCAACTCCAGCAACTTCCCGGCTGGTTCTCCTCCTTATCCTTACTATTCCTATATGGCCAACGCCTGGTGGAATATTGAAAAGAACAATACGGAACTTCGCCGCAACCAGCTGCTGGGCGGTATCCGCCTTACGGCTAACCTGACCGACTGGCTGACGCTGACAGGGCAGGGCAGCATCGATAATTCTACCGACGCAACCGAAGTGCGCGAATACCCTAAAAACATTCAGGGAACGGATGGCGCATATAAAGAAGCCAATTCCCGCAACCTCAGCCGCAACCTCACTGCCATGCTGCGTTTGCATAAAGAAGGCTTGTGGCACAAAGATTTCAACGCCAGCTTAACAGGTGGTGCAGAGCAATACTACCGTAACGACTATACGGTAAGCGCGGCCACTAAAGGCCAGCTCCTCAGTCCGTTTGTATTTTCACTGAAGAACGGCGCCGAACAGCCTGACCCTTCTCAGGAGATCCGCTATGCCAAGAAGATCAATTCCGGTTTCGGGTTCCTGGACCTCTCTTTCCGTGATAACCTCTACCTGCAGATTACTGCGCGTAACGACTGGTCATCTACCCTCGATAAGCGTTTTAATTCCTACTTCTATCCGTCCGCCAACCTTAGCTATGTATTCTCCGACGGCATTAAGGGCGTCAGGGAATCAATGCCATGGCTGAGTTTTGGCAAGTTGAGCCTGTCGTATGCAGAAACCGGCAGCGATACGGACCCATACAGCATTTTCAATCTTTTGTATGTTAACAATATCAACGGTCAGGCCTCTCAGACCTACCAACCCACACTCAAACTGCCGGACGTAAAGCCTCAGCGCAGCCGGCAGTATGAGCTGGGCCTCCAGCTTGGCTTCTTTGAGAACAGGCTGAACGTGGAACTGACGGGGTATACCATGAAAACCTACGATCAGATCATCACCGGTACGCTGCCACAGTCTTCCGGTTTTACTTCCGTGGTGTTAAACAGAGGCTCCATGGGGAATAAAGGCCTGGAATTCGTGATCAACGCCACTCCGGTACGCTCACAGAACTTCTCCTGGACTATCGGTATCAATGGCGCACATAACAGCAACAAGATCCTTGCGCTGGACGAAGGAGCTGATAACATTCCCATCGGTAACTTCTTCGGTGGCAGCGGCATTTCCACCCGTCTTAAAGTGGGAGACAGCTACGGCACCCTTTACGGAAAAGACTTCACCTATCTGAACGGTAAAAAGGTATTGAAGAGAGCAGTGAACCCCCAATCCCAACTGCCCCTTACATACACTACCGGCGGTAAAACGTATTACGCAGGTACCCAGTGGGTGCTGACCCCTACGGAAGTGCCCATCGGTAATGCCACACCATGGATGACCGGTGGTATTTCCAACACACTCCGATATAAAGACTTCTCCCTCTACGTACTGGCAGATGCCAAACTGGGAGGCGATACTTACTTCGGTACGTATGCCGCAGCGATGGGGAACGGCCTGCTGCAGGAAACCGTGAAGGAGCGTAACGGCGGAGGTGTTCCACTGGTATATCCTGATGGTACTTCCTCCAACACAGGCGTGGTGTTCGACGGTGTGTTTGCAGACGGAAAAGAGAACACTGATGTAGTAGCCGCACCGTGGTATTACCTCATGACCTACACTTCCTGGAACCACCTCGGTGTTCCGCGTTCCGCATCGGTATTCGAGAACTCATGGATGAAACTGCGGGAAGCAGCGCTGACGTATCAGCTGCCTGAAAACGTGGTGCGCAAAACGAGAGTGTTCCAGGCGCTGAGCCTGTCGCTCATTGGCCGCGACCTGTTCTACATCTTTACCACTATTCCTAAAGGGCTTAACCCCGAAGGGGTGAACGGTATCGGTAACCAGCAGGGCATCGAGTACTCTTCCATGCCGCGGATCCGCTCCTTTGGCTTCACTGTTAAAGCCTCTCTCTAAACTCAAAACGAACCGAACATGAAAAGAAAAATATATAGCCTGCTGGTCTTCGGCCTCCTCATCGGCAGCGCCGCTTGCAGGAAAGGATTTGAAGACCTTAACAGACCATACAGTGATGCGGACGACAGCAGGATCAGCATCCCCGGCCTGTACAACGGCATGGTGGAATCGTTCACCAAGTATGGCGACGATGCCCTGAACGTAAGTCTGCTGTATCCCATCACTAACCAACAGGCTTACCAGAACACTCTGGCGCCTTATGTAAACTATGCGGGAGGCTACTGGAGCCTGTATTATCCCGTATTGCAGAACTACCGCCAGCTGATGCTGCTGATCGATAAACAGCCGGATAAGGCCGCATTCACCAATGTACGGAGCATGGCAACCATCCTCCTCGCTTCCCGCACATTGCGGATGTTGGACTATTACGGCGATATCCCATACAGCCAGGCGGTGAAAGCTGCAGACGGATCTGTTAATTTCCGCCCTGCATACGATAAGCAGGCCGATGTGTACAAGAGCGTTCTGGCCGATCTGAAGGCTGCCGTGGAAGGACTTACCACCGCAGCCGGACAAACCAGCATCGGCGCTTCCGAAAGCTTCCTGAAAAACGATATTGTGGCATGGCGTAAAATGGGTAATGCCCTGCGCCTCCGCTACGCCGTACGCCTCTACAACAAGGAAACCGCACTCTGCAACGAGATCATCGCGGATATTATCGGCGGAAATAAACCCCTGCCGGAAAACCAGAGCGTGGCTGCAGCGGATATCTGGAAAGACAACTTCGGTCTCTGGCCTGATAACTTCTCGAACTCGAATATCTTCGGGTCGTTGGACAGTAAATGGAACTCCTACGCAGAACTTTCTATTTCCAATATGCGGATGAGCAGTAACGTGTGGCAGCAAATGTCGTCCAGCAACGATTCCAGCGGTGCAGGGATCTTCGACCCCCGCTGTTATGTATTCTTCATGACCAGCAACCGGGATAAATGGGCACCTCAGCCACAGGACGGCTCACAGTCGGAAGGCGGCAGGCCTTACCAGGGCGGAATGACCATTCGCAGGCCTTTTGGAGATGATATCGCCAACAAGTTCTCCTGTGTTAACTTCTTCATGGCGGCAGACCGGTTGTATTATCCGTTGCTCATTATCACTGAAGCAGATGTGTATTTCCTGAAAGCGGAGATCTATCAGCGTGGGATTGGGGTAGCTAAAGACATCACCAAGGCAAAAGCAGCGTATGAAGCTGGTTTACGCTCTTCTACTGATTTCTGGTACGGCTATGCCAAAAACTCCGAGTTCTGGACCTCCAAACCCGTACCGCCTACAGCAGGACAGATGACCGCATTCCTTACCAATCCGAAAGTGGCCTATAATGGTGCCAATGATGCAGATGCACTGCGGAAGATCGCCACACAGGCATGGCTGGCCACTATGTTCCAGCCCTGGGAAGCATGGGCGATCGTAAGGCGTACCGGCCTTACCCCCAAAGACCCGAACTATACACCCAGCGTAGTGAACAAACTGCCTTACCCGGACGACGAGACGATTAATAACCGTGATAACTGGCAGAAGGCAACAAATGGCGCAAGCCCCGGTCAGCAGGTATTACAGAAAGTTTATTGGATGCCCTGAGCATAAAGGTCGGAAATGGAGCACTGACCCAGGCTGTCTGCACATGCAGGCAGCCTTTTTTTATCCTGCGTAAAAAAAACACTTATTCCACTACCTGCGAATCAATTTTTTTACGACCTTAGTATAAAGCGTATAACACACGCTTCTTTTTTGCCGGCTAAATGCAAACGATTGCACAGTGAGATAGAAGCTCCGGCCATACGACAGATTCCACGGCGATGAAAGCGATGCATGATTTCCCATCGTAAACATCCTCCACATTCCACCGCCCCGGGGCCGTGCAGGGATTTATTTGTCCTGCCATGAAGCACCCGGCACCAGCGGCACGTCTGCAGTAAAACGTAACGCCATGCGGCATCCGCATGCGCATAACGCCCGTACTGTATGACCTTTTATGCACATACCGCCACACCACGCCACAGGTGCAGGAGCCCGGCAGCTCCTGTCAGAATTCCCATGGCCATTACGGCCTATCGTTCCATTTATTTGCAGGCTTTTAAAATTCCATGTATGATCAAGTTTTTCCACCGGCTGCCATGCAGTTGGCGCACATCACCAGGCACCCTGCTGGCAGGGCTTTGCCTGTTGCTGCTGCCCGTATTTGCAGCGGGGCAGTCGCGCACCATTTCCGTTAAGGGCACTGTTACCAACCAGCAGGGAGAAGGGTTACCCGGCGCCGCAGTAGGTGTACGCGGCTCTTCCGAAGGCGTAGCCACGAAAGAAGACGGCTCTTTTACCATCAGTGTCGCAGCAAACAGTGTGCTGCGTATTTCCTATGTTGGTTACACCACGCAGGAGGTACGCATCGGCGCTTCCGCACCTGCCAGCCTTCGTGTACAGCTGGTAGCAGATAAGGGCGACCTTAATGAAGTGATTGTGGTGGGTTATGGTAAACAGAAGAAATCAGATGTTACCGGCTCCATCGTTTCCATCAATGAACAAACCCTGAAACAAACGCCTGCTGCTAATATCAGCTCGGCATTGCAGGGCCAGGCTGCTGGTGTGGATATCCAGAAAGGCGGCGGTAATAATAAACCCGGTGCTGCACCCCGTATTCTTATCAGGGGTAATCGCTCACTGAACGCTTCCAACGATCCGTTGTTTGTAGTGGATGGCATCCCTTTTAACGGGAATATAAATGACCTTAACCAGGACGATGTAGTGTCTGTTGAAGTATTAAAAGACGCTTCCGCCACGGCTATCTATGGTTCCAGAGGCGCCAACGGGGTGATCCTCATTTCCACCCGCCGCGGTAAGGCTGGTAAGGCCCGGGTTACCTACAGCGGATACGCCGGCGTAGTGAAGCCCCGGGGTAAATTCCCCATCATGAACGGGGAGGAGTTTTTCCGTTTCAAACAATGGGCGAAATACTGGGGCGCCATCGGTACAAGCGGTGCCTATACGGGCATCGATGATCCGCGGCTGAACCAGGCAGGAGAGGAGTTTACCCCCACAGAAATAGAATCCGCGAAAGCCGGGCGCAGTACCGACTGGCAGGATCTTATCTATCATACAGGAACCACTACCGATCACCAGGTAGGCCTGAGCGGCGGTACGGAAACCACGCAGTATGCCCTTTCCGGCGCGTACTTCCGGGAAACGGGGATCTACTACGGTCAATCGTTTGAGCGCTTTACACTGAAGGCCACGGTAGATCATGCATTCAGCAACAAACTGCGTGTTGGACTCAGCTCACTTAATAATTACAGCATCAATATGGGGGAGAGCAACAACCCCATGAGCCAGGCCCTGCGTGCTAATCCGCTGGCTTCTCCCTACGATTCCGCCGGCAATCTGGTGGGTTTCATCATCGGCAATGCCAATCAGGTATGGAACCCGCTGGCGAACGAAGTGCCCAATGCAGTAACAGAGCGGCGGAAGCGCTTCGGTACGTTCACCAATCTTTTCCTCGATTACGAATTTATACCCGGCCTTAAATACCGCTTCAATGCCGGTGCGGAAATCAGGTCTGATCTCTATGGCAGCTTTTCAGCCAGCAACACCACCTATAACCTCGGTGCATTATCACGCTCGCTGAACCAGAACCGATTTTCAACAAACTATACGCTGGAAAACATCCTTACGTACGATAAAACGTTTGCCCGCAAACATCGCGTGCTCTTTACTGCCATGTACAGCTACCAGCAATCCAATTATCAGCGGAATGATTTTGGCAACAACAACGTACCAGCGGATTTTCTCGAATACTTCGGTCCGCAGTTCGGCCAGAACCATACGGGCACTGGCGAACAGGAGCAGTGGGGGATTATCTCCTATATGGGCCGCCTCAACTACGCTTACGACAACCGCTATTTGCTGACGCTCACGATGCGTTCCGACGGTTCTTCACGCCTCGCACCCGGCAACCATTTCCAGCTGTTTCCCTCCGCTGCGTTGGGATGGAATATTTCCAATGAGGCATTCCTAAAAGGCAATCCCGTGCTTAACAACCTGCGCGTGATTGGCTCTTACGGCCGTACGGGCAATACCGCCATTGATCCTTACCAGACGCTGGGCAGTCTGAGAGATGTACGTTACAACTATGGTCCCGACCAGATGGTGATCGGCGCATATCTCAACACCATTCCCAATCCCAACCTCACGTGGGAGTATACTTCCACCGCCAACATCCGCCTGGAATTTGGCCTGTGGAACAACCGGATCAGTGGTTCCGCGGAATATTATCGTCAGCGCACGAGCGATCTTCTGTTACCTAAAACCCTGCCGCCCACCTCGGGCATTCCTGAGCCGATATTGCTCAACGTAGGGAAAACGGAGAACAAGGGAGTGGAGATTCAGCTGAGTACACAGAACGTGGTGCCGAAAGGCAGGGAAGGATTTGGCTGGAGCACCGATCTGAATTTTTTCATGAACCGTGGCCGCATCACAGAACTCTCTGATGGTGTGATCAACGATATCTCCAACGGCCGCTTTGTAGGCCAGCCCATCGGTGTGTATTACGACCTGGTGCTGGATGGCATCTGGCAGAATACTCCGGCAGATAGTGCCATGGCGCGCGATTACAAGCAAACCCTCACCGGCAACGGCTCTGTAATCGGCAATATCCGTTACCGCGATTTCAATGGTGATAAAAAGATGAATGCAGACGACCGTACTTTCATCGGCTCTCCGCAACCGAAATGGCAGGGTGGTATGACGAACCGGTTTACCTACCGCGGCTTCGACCTTACCATTGCCGCTTTCGCCAGAATGGGTGGTATGATCTCCAGCAACCTGCATAAGAGTGGTAACGCTTTCGTACACACGTACCAGAGCAATTACAACAACCTGCGCGTTAATTACTGGACGCCCACCAATGGAGAAACCCGTTATCCCAAGCCAAATGCCAACAATACGAATGCCCCCAACGTAAGCCTGCTCAGCTATTTCGACGGATCATTCGTGAAAATCCGCACCATTGGCCTGGGATATACTTTCTCGCCCGTGGTCCTGAAAAGGATCGGACTGGGGAACCTCCGTGTGTATTCCACCGTGGAAGATCCTTTCATACTTTTCTCGCCTTTCGTGAACAAATATGGTGGCCTCGATCCTGAAACAGCCGGTAACCTTACTGCGGATACACCACCTGTTTGGTCTGCCGTGTTTGGCGTTAACGTCACCTTCTAATCCGTAAAAAATGATGTTATGAAGAAATATTACCTGATCCTCGCCGTAGCACTGGCTGCCGCAGGATGTCAAAATAAACTGAAGGAACAACCGCATGCCCTCATCACACCCGAATTCCTCAAAACGGCACAGGGCTTCCAGTTAACGTACGATGCATGCTATGCAGGCGGACGTACAGTGTGGGGAACAATGGATTTCTTCTTCCTCACCATTCCCGGTACCGATGAGTTCATTTCCGGGAAAGACGGTGGCAGTGATCTGAACCGGTATGCCAGCGGCTACACACCCGGCACAGGCACGATGCTGAATGTCTGGCGGCCCATTTACCAATACATCAACAATTGTAACGGACTTATCAACGCCGCGCCTTCCGTAAAAGGCCTGGACGCAGAAAAGAAGAAGCGAATGGTGGCAGAGGTTAAATTCCTGCGGGCCAATTACTACTTCCAGCTGGCGCAGCAATTTGGCGACCTAACGCTCACCACTGAGTTTAATACCGCTCCCAAAACGAGTGCCGACAGGCATCCGCTGGCACAGGTGTACGACCTTATTGTGGCAGACCTGACGGAGGCAGTGAGTACACTGCCTGCCGGCCCGGGGGTAGACGGTGTTTTGCCTGGTAAAGCGCATAAAGCAGTGGCCATGCACCTGCTGGCTAAAGTACTCCTCACGCGGGGATATAGTAAAGCAGCAAAGCCGGATGATTTCACCAAAGCCGCGCAACTGGCGGCAGATCTCATCACCACGGTAGCACCGCAGGCAGGACTGGCCCTGCAGGATGATTTTGCGAATGTGTTTAAAGAAGGCAACGAGGCAAACAGTGAAGTGATCTGGACGGTGCAGCACACGGCAAACCTGCCCTATAATGGGCCTAATAACAGCAGCGGGCACGATAATATCCTGAACCACCTCTGGGTGCCTCAATACGAGAACCAGGAAGGCATGCAGCGCGATGTGAAGTACGGCAGGCCTTACATCCGCGTGGTACCTACCCGCTGGCTGACGGATACGGTGTTTAAGGAAAGGGTCAATGATACGCGGTATAACAAAACATTTCAGACCATGTGGCGCAGTAACAACGGGGCTAAGTTGCCTAAGTGGCCCACGCCGTTGCCACCGGGCGCCCCTGCGGGAGCAGTATCCGGTCAGCCTAAGTTTGGCGTAGGCGATACCGCCATCTGGATGCCCGGCGTGGATGTAACGGATGCGCAGATCAAAGCAGCGCCCTATGCGCTGATACCGCCGCAGAAGTATTCCACGGCTATGAGTCCGGCCATGACGAAGTTTTTCGACACCAAACGGCAGGATATGAATTACCCCTCCATCCGCCCGGTAATTGTGTACCGCCTGGCCGATACCTATCTTATTGCGGCGGAAGCCTTACTGAAGGCCGGAAGGGCAGGGGAAGCCGTTCCTTATATCAATGCCGTACGACGCAGGGCAGCTTACCCTACAGGCAATGCGGCAGCGATGGAAATCACAGCGGCTGACGTAACGATAGATTTCATACTGGATGAGCGTTCCAGGGAACTGTGCGGAGAGCTGACCCGCTGGCCCGACCTGGTGCGTACCGGCAAACTGATAGAAAGAGTGGTGCTGCATAATACCGACGGACAAAAGAACATTCAGGCGCGCCACATACTGCGGCCTATTCCGCAGGCACAGATAGACGCAACTACTACCGGGCCGGAATATCCCCAGAACCCCGGCTGGGACGATTGATGAATAGCATATAATAAAAAGATCCGCCCGGTTCCGGGCGGATCAATTTTTTTGCGTTTGGTTCGGGCTGTGCAGTAATCAGCGGGTAGCGGGCACTTTCTGCGTACGCATACGCTGCATGTACTTACGGGCGAAATGCGCCAATAATACTACGGAAGCAATGCATAGACATGCCAGTTTGAATAATAAGCCGGTTTTCATAGGTATAGGGATTATAAGTTTACGAATTAGGTGAAAATGCTAAAAGTGAAGGAAAATGTGCTCAGGACATTACCCGCCAGGATTCCAGGTGTTGCGAAAACCCTATACAGGTATCTTTTAACCTCCGCATATCGCGCTGCTCCTTTTTAACAAGCATTACTACGATAACAGCGATCAGCAAAACAGATACGACGATTCCAAAAAAAATAGTTTTCATCAGGATATCGATTTAAATGTCAGGAAGATTTGCCGTAATCCAGTGTAAATATAGATATTTTATTTATATAACTAATTATTTGAATAGAAATTTTATTGGTATCGAATTCACATGGATTTCGTTCAATAAAGTATGCATTTTTTGATAACGCGTTATGGTACGAATGGGGGATTTTACCCCTGCGGCCCCGGCGCAGCAGATTGACAGTGCCCTTTTACCCGCTTTCTCACCCATATTCACCGCGAATAAACCAGGTAAGAAGTGAGGTAGCAGTTAGCATACTCCAGGGATAAAGAACGGATAATGCGTACTTAAAGCAGGGTATAGGCTGGGAGCACCTGCTCAAACCCGCTGCAGTAGCAGCCCTGTTACAATACTGTGTAGTAAAAGATGGCTATAAGTAACCATTAGGATACTACCTGGTAAACAAGAAGTAAGACAAAAGTAAATAGTAAATAAGGTGGTTGTAAAGTATACGCAGGTATAGCGCTTGGTCTGACGGAAGGGGAAGCCCGGTAGTACAGGGCTGCCGGAATTAGTGGCAGCATGCTGAAATGAAGATAAGAAAAAGTTGGGGTAAAATGCCTGATCCTTACCACCGCTGAACATCAGGGTGGTGGATAAATCCATTTAGGGTTGAAAATCAATGCAGAAGGTATAGTGCATAAAATCTACTTGGCATATTCCGCGAATCCTTTATTTTTGCCAACGACCGGGTTTTGCTAAAAGATTTAGTAAGGGGCCGGGGCACACCCCACCCCAACGGTTTAATCATCAACAGGTTAACAGTCAGACTTATGGCAGAAAACAAAGAGTTGTTCAATACCTATACCGAGGATTCCATCCGCTCGCTGGACTGGCGGGAGCACATCCGCCTCCGTCCGGGTATGTACATTGGTAAGCTTGGCGACGGCAGCAGTCCCGACGATGGTATCTACATTCTCATTAAAGAGGTAGTGGATAACTGTATCGACGAGCATATGATGGGCTTCGGCAAGCAGATCGAGATCAAGGTATCGGAACACAGTGTAACCATCCGCGATTATGGCAGGGGCGTTCCCCTTGGCAAGGTGGTGGATGTTGTGAGCAAGATCAATACCGGCGCCAAATACGACAGTAAAGCCTTCCAGAAATCAGTGGGGCTGAACGGTGTGGGTACAAAGGCGGTTAACGCCCTGTCCAGCTACTTCAAAATATCCTCCGTTCGTGAAGGCCGTATGAAAACCGCCGAGTTCGAGCGGGGTATACTGGTGAAAGACCATAAGGAGAACGATACAAGAGATAACAACGGGACCATTGTAACGTTTACGCCAGACGATACCGTTTTCAAGAACTATCACTTCATCCCCGATTTCCTGGAGAACCAGATCTGGAACTATTGCTTCCTGAACGCAGGGCTTACCATCCAGTTCAACGGGCAGAAGTATATCTCCAAAAACGGGCTGCTGGATCTGCTGCAGCGCAAAACCAATCCGGATGATCTCCGTTATCCCATCATTCACCTGAAGGGCGAAGATATTGAAGTGGCCATCACCCACGAAAACCAGTACGGCGAAGAATATTACTCATTCGTAAACGGCCAGCACACCACGCAGGGCGGTACCCACCTCGCGGCCTTCAGGGAAGCATTGGTGAAAACGGTGCGTGACTTCTATAAGAAAGATTACGATGCTACCGACATCCGGGCGTCTGTATGCGCCGCCATAGCAGTGCGGGTACAGGAGCCTGTATTCGAAAGCCAGACCAAAACCAAACTGGGATCGCTCACGGTTTCGGAAGGCGGACAGTCGATGAAAGCCTTTGTACTGGAATTCCTCAGCAAGCAGCTGGATGATTACCTGCACCGTAACCCTGCCGTGGCCGAAGCACTTAAAAAACGTATCGAGCAAAGCGAAAGGGAACGGAAAGAGCTGGCCGGTATTAAGAAACTGGCCAATGAGCGCGCCAAAAAGGCCAACCTGCACAACCGTAAACTGCGCGACTGCCGCTTCCATCTTAACGAAGAGGCAACAGGCAAGCAGAAGGAAGATCAGGAAACCAAACAGCGCGAAACCACCATCTTTATTACGGAAGGTGACTCTGCGAGCGGGTCCATCACCAAATCCCGTAACGTGGAAACACAGGCAGTATTCAGTTTGCGCGGTAAACCGCTGAACTGCTACGGTCTTTCCAAAAAAATCGTATACGAAAATGAAGAGTTCAACCTGCTCCAGCATGCCCTCAACATCGAGGAAGGCCTGGAAGGGTTGCGTTATAACAACATCGTGATCGCTACCGATGCCGATGTGGACGGTATGCACATCCGGTTGCTCATGCTCACCTTCTTCCTCCAGTTCTTCCCCGATCTGGTAAAGAACGGGCACGTGTTTATCCTCGAAACGCCGCTGTTCCGCGTCCGTAACAAGCAGCAAACCATTTACTGCTATAGTGAAGAGGAAAAGCAGAAGGCAGTGAAGAAACTGGGCAATAAACCGGAGATAACCCGATTCAAGGGTTTGGGTGAGATCAGTCCGGATGAGTTCGGGCAGTTCATCGGTGACGATATGCGCAAATCTCCCATCATCCCGTCTCAGGAAATGCCTGTAGCGAAGATGTTGGAATATTACATGGGTAAGAACACGCAACACCGGCAGGATTTCATCATCAGCAACCTCCGTTATGAGAAGGATCTGGTGGAAGAAACCGCGGAAGCATAATATATTAAGCAGAAGAGAATACCGACAATGATATTGCATATTGTATTCGGGCAGCAGAGTGTCGCCAATCTGAAAGCGGCATTTGAACTGGACCCGCAGCTGGAAGGGGAGATTTTAAGTTTTGAAGACGATCTGGCAGTAGGTCCGCTCTTCATCCTCGACACGCCCGACGGGCGCGCGGCACGCCGCGACTGGTGGAATGCCGTACAGGAAATTACCGTACCGCAGCCGGCAGAAGGGGAAACAATTCCCCCGCCGGAAGATCCCATCCGCAGCCTGAAAGGGCGGCTAAGGGAGGAAGAGGAACTGGTGATCTGGATATGGGCAGGGCAGAACCCTACCGATGTATGCGGGTATTACTGGCTGATCAGTCAACTCGACCGCTTCTCCGGCCGCATCCACCTCATTTATCTCAACAACCTGCCTTTCCTGAATGAAAAGAACGGCGTGTTTTATCCTACCCACCTCCACCAGATATTGCCCAAGGAATACCTGAAGGCGCGCAAACTGGCGCGGGAAGTATCCTTAGCGGAGTTTGAGCTGGATGGGGATGAATGGCGCAGACTGATGAATGAAAGTGCAGGCGTACGCCTCCTGGAAGGGGGGAAGAAGATCCGCGGCGAAGCGGCTAATTACTACGACAAGGATTTGCTGGCGGCAGCAGGCAAGGAGTTCGCAAAAGCGAATAAGGCTGCCAACGCCGTGATCGGCAAAATGAAATACCCTGTGATGGATCATTACCTGAACTGGCGCCTGAAAGAGCTGGTGAAGGAGGAAAAACTGGAATCACGTGGGGAACTGAAATCTTTGAAAGATTACGAAATCAGGCTGCCGGGTGGCGGTGGAGAATCCGAAGCACCCGCAGCTGCAGAAAATGCATAACCGATGACACAGCCAGACATCCAGCCTATGCCGCTGGCAGGGGAAGACGACCGGGGCAGCAATTACCTTTGGGAATGCTTCCGTACCGGTACATTCATCCTATGCTACCGCAACGCCGGCAGCAGCAGTGGTCAGCATTACCATCAGGGTAATTCCGATTACAAGAACCCGGAGATCATGTATCTCCTGAGTGGCACAGCTGAGCTGCACTGGTGCCCGCTGAACGAATCGGAGATCCGGATGGATATCGTGAAGGCACCTGCAAGGGTAGAGATACCCATTAATATCTGGCACCAGCTGATCGCCGTAACGGATTGTTCTTTCATAGAGCTGAACACGATGGATGATGTGATGATCGATTCCGTTCGCGTGTGGCGCGAAGATTTCCTGGCAGGGAAACGATAGATTTTACTTTTCTGAATTTAGTATATGAGTAATACAAACGAAAAAGCGGACGAATCACTGCATGGCGCAGCGCACGTAGATGAGAAATACAAGGACTGGTTCCTCGACTATGCCTCCTACGTTATTCTGGAGCGTGCGGTACCCGGTGTGGAAGACGGACTGAAACCCGTTCAACGCCGCATCCTGCACGCCATGAAGGAAATGGACGACGGTCGTTTCAATAAAGTAGCCAATGTTATCGGGCAAACTATGCAGTACCATCCGCATGGCGATGCCTCTATTACCGATGCCATGGTTAACCTCGGGCAGAAAGAACTGCTCATCGATATGCAGGGTAACTGGGGAGATGTGCGTACGGGAGATGATGCGGCGGCTGCGCGGTACATTGAGGCACGCCTCTCGAAGTTTGCCCTCGATGTAGCTTTCAATAATAAAACTACAGATTGGCAGCTGAGCTACGACGGCCGTAAGAACGAGCCGCTCGCTTTGCCCATGAAGTTCCCGCTGCTGCTTGCACAGGGAGCAGAAGGCATTGCCGTGGGCCTCAGTACCAAGATCCTTCCCCATAACTTCAATGAACTGATCGACGCTTCCATTAAATACCTCCGCGGCAAGAAATTCGAGCTATACCCGGATTTCCTCACCGGCGGTATGGTGGATGTCGCCAACTATAACGACGGCAGGCGCGGTGGTAAAGTGCGCGTTCGCGCTCACATCGAGGAAAAGGATAAAAAGACCCTCCTCGTGAAAGACGTTCCCTATGGCGTTACCACTACCGGTCTCATGGACTCTATCGTGAAAGCCAACGATAACGGTAAAATAAAGATCAAGAAGGTAGTGGATAACACCGCGGCGGAAGTAGAGATTGAAGTACAGCTGGCGCCCGGTATATCGCCCGATATCACCATCGATGCCCTCTATGCATTCACCGACTGCGAAGTATCCATTTCCCCCAACGCCTGCGTGATCGTAGACGATAAGCCGGTATTCATCGGCGCATCCGACCTGCTCCGCCGTTCTACAGACCTTACCAGGGAATTGCTGGGTAAGGAACTGCAGATCCGCCTTGCCGAACTGGAAGAGAAATGGCACTACACCTCGCTTGAAAAGATCTTCTTCGAGAAAGGGATCTACAAGGAGCTGGAAGAAAAACATAAAGACTGGGAAGCCGTACTGGTGGCTATTGATAAAGGCTTCGGTCCGTACAAGAAACTGTTGAAGCGTGAAATCATGCGGGAAGATATCGTGAAGCTCACGGAGAAACCCGTACGCCGCATCTACCGCCTCGATATCAATGAGCTGAACGAACAGATCAAGAATATCGATGCAGAGATCAAACAGGTGAAGCACGACCTTGCCAACCTGACCGATTTCGCCGTTGCTTATTTCGAAACACTGCTCAAGAAATACGGTAAAGGCCGCGAACGCAAAACTGAAATCAAAACCTTCGATACCATACAGCAGCAATCAGTAGCTATCGCCAACACCAAGCTGTATGTAAACCGTGCAGACGGCTTCATCGGTACCTCACTGAAGAAGGATGAGTTTGTAGCCGATTGCTCCGATATCGATAATATCATCGTATTCCGCCGCGATGGCGTGATGCTGGTAACGAAGGTGGCCGATAAAACCTTTGTAGGTAAAGACATCATACATGTGGACGTATTCCGTAAGGGCGACGAGCGTATGACTTACAACATGATTTATGTTGACGGTAAAACCGGGTACAGTCTGGCTAAACGCTTCAACGTAACCGGTATCACCCGTGATAAGGAATATCATCTCGCGAAGGAAGATAAAAGCTCCAAAGTGCACTATTTCACTGCTAACCCCAATGGTGAAGCAGAAGTAGTGATCGTGAAGCTCAGTTCCAACTGCGCTGCCAAGAAGAAAGAATTTGATTTCTACTTCGAAACCATTCCCATCAAGGGCCGCAGCTCCATGGGTAATGTGGTGACTAAATGGCCCATCCGCTCCGTGAAATTCAAGGAGAAAGGCGTATCTACTCTCAGCGGACTGAAGATCTGGTACGATGATGCCGTTGGCCGTCTTAACACCGACCAGCGCGGCGTGTACGTAGGCTCTTTCGAAGGGGATGATAAGATACTGGTGTTCTATAAAAACGGTACATACGAACTGACCAACTTCGAACTCACCAACCGGTATGATGCTGATGATGCGGTGTATATCGAGAAGTTCAACCCGGAAAGGATCGTATCAGCCGTATACTTCGATGCCGACAAGAAGCAGCATAATATCAAACGCTTTAAGATAGAGACGCAAACGCTCAACAACAAGTTCTCCTTCATCAAGGAAGGCGCGCAAAACCGCCTCGAACTGGTGACCACACAGGCAGAACCCGTGGTATTACTGCGCACCGGCAAGAAGAAAGACCCCGAAGAAGAGGAAATCTCACTGCATGAAGCTTATGAAGTTACCGGCTGGCGCACAGTAGGGCATAAGATAGCCGGAGACGACTTTGTGAGCATAGAACTCATAACGGAAGATGAGGAAGCCGAGCAGGAAGATGACGAAACCGGCAATGTGCAGGGCGAATTGTTCTGATAATCAATGATTTATTATAAGGGCGCAAAGGATTTACCTCCTTTGCGCCCTTTTTGTTGCTATATGCGGATTATCCTTTATTTTTAAGAAGGGCAATACCTGCCCGCTATTTGCTGAACCTGTTTTTAATTCCTGACCCTTGAACCTTCGCCCATGAAGAAAACACCCCTTTTTCTATCGCTCATGCTGCTGACCCTTACAGCATCCGCGCAAAAGTCTCCTAACAAACCATCTAACATCTTCCTGTCCAAATTACCGAACGGGCTGGAGCTGCTGGTGCTGGAAGATCACTCAGTACCCCTGGTGACCATAGAAATGGCCGTTCGGAACGGATCCTATACAGAAGATGATGAATTTAACGGCCTGTCTCACCTCTACGAGCACATGTTCTTTAAAGCCAACAAAGACATTCCCTCACAGGAGCGGTACCTCGAGCGTGTACAGGAGCTGGGCATATCGTTTAACGGTACCACCAGCCAGGAGCGCGTGAATTATTTCTTTACGCTTGGGAGTAAAGACCTGGCCAACGGACTGCAATTCATGAACAGCGCTATCCGTTACCCTCTGTTTCTGCAGGAAGAGATGAAGCGGGAGAACCCTGTAGTAGATGGGGAGTTTCAAAGGGCGGAATCTAACCCTGCCTGGGCACTCTTCGAGAAGGTAAACCGCAAAACCTGGGGTGCACATTACTCGCGTAAGAACCCAATTGGTGATCACGACATCATCCTTACCGCCACGCCCGAGAAAATGCGCATCATCAAGGATAAATATTATTACCCTGACAATTCCATCCTCATGGTTGCGGGTGATGTGAAGCATGAAGACGTATTCAAAAAAGCGAAAGAGTTATTTGGCGACTGGAAGGCTGCGGGCTTTGATCCTTTCCAGCGCTGGCCAATACCAGAGTTTGCACCCCTCAAAGGGAAGGACAGTCTGCATTTCGTAACCACCAGTGCCAATGCCCGGGTGCCGATGCTGCTCCAGGTATGGCACGGACCTGATACCAGGAATGATCTGAAGGCTACCCTCGTTGCTGATGTGTTCTCCTACATCCTCACGCAGAAAAACTCGAAGTTCCAGAAGAACCTGGTTGATAGTGGTTATGCCCTGAATGCGGGGATCAATTATGGTACCCAGAAATTTGTTGGCCCTATCCAGATCTTTTACGTGCCGAATCCGGCTAAGTTTGTCGGTGCTTTTAAGGCCCTGCAGGCGCAGATCGATCAGTTCGACAGTGACGACTACTTCTCCGATGAGCAGCTGGAAACATCCAAGATAAAGCTCGCTAACAGTGAGAAGTTTGGCATGGAAGCCACTACGGATTATATCCATACCCTGAGCTTCTGGTGGGCCTCAGCTTCACTGGACTATTACTTTGACTACATCTCCGAGCTGAACAAGGTGAGCCGGAAAGACATTCAGGACTATGTCCGTAAGTACATCAAAAACCAGCCAAACGTGGCTGGGCTGCTACTGAGTCCGGACATGCAGAAACAATGGCAGGTAACTGACCTGGATGCCTTATACCGCTAACCTTTTAAACAACGACCATGAAACGAATAATCTATATCGTATTATGTATTTGCGGCAGTACATCGCTGTTTGCCCAAACCACGAAAGAGCTGCAGGTAGATGGGATTAAAGTGATTTTTAAGAAAACGGAGAAATCCGTAGCTACTGTTAACCTCTGTATCCGTGGCGGCGTGGCTAATATATCGGAAGCTCAGCAGGGACTGGAGCCACTGGCCCTGCGCACTGCTTTGAATGGAGGAACTGCCACCGTGAGCAAAGACGCCCTCTCTGCCGAGCTGGAGAAGCTGGGGACTGAATTCGAAGCCGGTTCCCGGAACGATTTTTCTTCTATGACCATGACCTGCCTTCGGGATAACTGGGACCGCAGCTGGACCCTTTTCAGCGATGCAATTCTGCACCCTGTAATGGACGAAGCTGAGTTTAACCTGGAACGCGACCGTATGGTATCAGGTGCTAAACAGCTGGAGTCTGATCCTGACCAATACCTGCGTTTGCTGGCAACCCAGCAGTTATTTGCAGGGTCTGACTATGCCAAAAGAGTTAATGGTGAACCTGCCACGCTCGAAAAACTGACATTGCCCCAGGCTAAGGATTATTACAAACAGTTGCTGGGTAAAAAGAAGATTTACCTTGTGATTGTAGGCAACCTGAATGAACAGGACATCATTGCTAAAGTGAAAAGCTCGCTGGCTGCACTTCCGCAGGGAGAGGCACCCCGAACGCCTACCACTACCAGCATTAAGCAGGGTGTTAAAATCAATAACCGTGATCTGGCAACGAATTACATCCTGGGCATGGCCAACGCCCCGAAATATTACTCTCCTGACGGACCACTTTTCCAGTTTGCCATGAGCATTCTGTACGACCGGTATTTTGTGGAGCTGCGTACAAAACGGAGTCTTTCCTATGCCCCGGCCGCAGGGTATAACAATAGTTACATTGAAAACCCTATGGCTCAGCTGTACATCACTACCATTGATCCTAAGCAGTCGCTGGAAGTAATGACAGCCATTATCAACGATGTGAAGGAGAATGGTTTTAAACCTAAGGAAGTGGAGAATAAAAAGAAATCCTACCTCACCAATTACTATATGACCAACCAGAGCAGCGGGGCACAGGCCAATGTGATGAGTACCTGTGAGGCATCCGGGAACTGGAAGATCTTCGATGAGATCAATACCCGTATTGGCCAGGTGAAAACCGAAGATGTAAACCGCGTATTCAGCAGCTACCTTACTGATGTTCAATGGACGTATCTCGGGAAGGAAGATAAAGTAGCGGCTGATGATTTCAAGCAGCCTGCACCTTCAAAACTACCTGCTTCAAAAGTAAAAACGACAGGGAAAAACTGATTCCTGATATCTATCTCAGATGCCGGGCCTGCCATAATGGGGGACCCGGCATCTGTATCTGGTGCTGTAACCAGTTTTAACAGCAATTCGTATTTTTGCAGAGTATAATCTGACACAATGCCGCACCTGATGAAATATTTTCCATTAGTACTCACATTGGCAGTGGGAGGCGCCGCCTGTGAGGGGCATCATTCCTCCTCCGGCCGCGATTCTGCGCAAGTACACGCTCCTGTGATAGTGGTTAACGAGATCACTGATACGGCGCAATATATCGCTACAGGTAATCCCGACACAGCGCTGGCGCTGTTCCTTTACAAGGAAGCATATGCCTACAACTACGACATCCATAAAGAAGAATATGTGCGATGGTATACCGAAAGGTCGAAGATACGCAGGATGTACAATAGCATGTTTGCTGCTCATGCTGACCGGGAGCACCGGTTGACTGCTGCAGATAATAATTCACGCGAATTCCTCCAGTCTGTCCGTAAGCGGGTATTCGATGATTTTAAAATGAACCGGGCATTGAATGATACAATGGAAACTGCGTTTCTGTTCCGTATCCGTGATAAAGTGTTTTATGAGTTGCTGAACAAGATCAAGGATAATCCGCAGAAACTGAAGAAACATCGTGAACTGGCACATCAGTTGTTGAATCAGTGGTAATGTGCTGACAAGCAATTTTTTATTAACTTGTGGCTATGAAGCAGTACACATGCATGTTTGCGGCAATGCTGGCAGTTGGTTGCATTTCTTCTGAAAGGCAGAAAGAGAATAGCGATCAGCAGGATATAAAAGCCACGAGCCAGGCAGTGCTGGCCACTATTGAAAAGAAGGATGTAAAAGGCTTCCGGGCATTAGTAGGTGTGCCGCTGGATCAGATAGGGCAAACCGAAGTAACACTTACCCGTAAGTTTGAAAGGATATGTGATGTGTATGCCGAATACATCAAGGGCGAAAGGCCGCCGGTATATATCACCGACTCAGTTTCCACATTCAATAAAAGAGTAGTGTTTGTGCCCTTGTACAGTGGTAAGGGACTGAAAGGAGAGGTAGGCCAGGTGCGGCTGATGTTGCTCTTTGGTCCTAAAACGCATTACAAATACGATAAGATCTCTGATATAGCATTGCAAATCTTTAACCACAATGCAAACGATCTTCCCCTGCCGGATAGTGAGCTGCCTGCGCCCTGATGCAAAGATGACAGATATTAAACAGCAGCAGTGTGCGACGCAACGGGGGCTGGATTAGTGTCCATCAGTTTGGTACATCAGCAAGCTTACCCTTTCTTCTTTTTCTTCTTCGCGTCTTTCTCCGCTTGTTTAGCGGCTTCTTCTTCAGCTATTTCATCGTAGGTTTTAGGTTCTCTCAGATTAGATTTACTCTTGTCCAATGGTACGCCTACAGGTACTTTGCCTTTCTCCAAAGCATCGTGGAATATCTTTTCGATATGCACCCATTTGCCGGCCTGCCATTTGAAGCCTTCATAATCCATATCGGGCACCAGTGTGTGTTTCTTCACCTCTTCGCCCGTTTCGGAAATGAGGTGATCGTAAACAATGATGCCGGCTTCTTCATTGAAATTCAAGCTGGCTGCAGCATCGCGTTTGTATTCGAGAACGAAGCGGTTACGGGTGGGTTTGCGGGTGGTATCTTCCACGAAACTGAAGAATGGACCGCCGAAGGTGGGTTGCCCGTCTTTAAATGTGAGTACCTCTGCAATCTTCTTCTGACTGCGAAGGTTATTGGCGTCCCATCCGAAGAGGGTGTAGTATTCTGCATTGAAATACCTCCGCTGGATCATGGCATAATACAGGCATCCATACCAGCCCTGGTGGTTGGTAATAGTGTCGGGATTGGCGGTGTAATCAGAGTTGTCGAATAAAGGGAACAGCTTCAGGGAGCCATCTTTCGTGTTCATCTGTATCACCCCGAAATGGCGGAAAGTACCGTTGTCGTTTTCGAGGGGCCAGGTGAAGATGCGGAAGGTACTGTCTGCCGGGTATACCTGCGCCATGGTTTTCAGGGAGTCGAACGGGTAATAATAGGAGTAAGGCGTTTTGAGGGCCTTCACGAGCGCGGGGATGAATTCATCGTTCCGGAAGCTGCGTGTTTCCTGAGTTTTACCGTTGATGATATCGTAGCTGATGGCACGCAGGGTATCCTGCTGGCTGTCGAGCGCAGCTTTGCCTGCCGCAGGGAGCTTTTGGCCCATGGCGGTGGTGGCAGTTAATATGGCGAAAATGAATATTATGGCTTTCATGGTACTTGTTTTATTAACCCGAAAAGCGGCATTTTATTGCAGGGTTCCCAGCGTATTTACGAAATGGCCCCAGGAATACAGTTGTTGCTGCGACCGGATGAATTCCGTAAACGTTCCGGCAGGCTGTACTAAGAACCGGAGGATACCGTCTGCAATAGCAGTGGCATCCGGGGGTACCACGTATCCTGCTTTACCATCGGGCACAATTTCCGGGAGGCCACCCACATTGGTGACCAGCATGGGTATGCCGAAGTGATAGGCCATTTGTGAAATGCCGCTTTGCGTGGCGGTACGGTAAGGCTGCACCACCAGATCGGCCGCTGAAAAGTAATACCGTACTTCGGCATCGGGGATGAAATCGCTTACCAGGGCAACGTTAGACCCAAGCAGCGGTTCGTATTTCTTACGGTCTTCATAGAACTCACCAGCCACTACGAGACGCAGATTGTCAATTGCCAGGATGCGCGGGTCGCGCATGGCTTCCAGTAAGAGATCGAGCCCTTTGTAATGACGGATAAATCCGAAGAAGAGGAGGTATTTCCCGTTGGCATCCCAGCCCAGTTTCTGCCGTGCTTCAGGTGCGGGGAGCGCATCACCGAAGGAGTCGTATACAGGGTGGGGGGCGTATACGGCGGGCTTGTCTGTGAGTTTACGGATATCACTCAGTACTTCGCGGCTCAGGGTGATGAAGTTATCGCAGCTGTTGACGAAGTATTTAGTGAGAAAAGCATCGCCCGGGCGTTTTTCGTGCGGGATAAGATTGTGCACGAGGCCGGTGATACGGGTATGCCCGTTTTTACGGATCAGGCGCGCCAGGCTGCCGAGGCTCATGGCCATGAGGGGGATCCAGAAGGCTATGATCACCCTGTCTGGCCGCTGGCGGCGGATGGCGAGGCCCGTCTTCCTCCAGTTCAGCGGGTTAAGGGAATGCACACTCCGCTTAATACGGAGGCCCTGTGGCGCAGGAGCGGAGGTGTATTGTTCCTTACCCGGGAACATGAACGAGGGGTATTGAAAGGAAAAGGTATGTATTTCCACATCATGCCCCTGTGCTATCAGCTCACGGGCCAGGCGTTCATTGAAAGCAGCCAGCCCTCCCCGGATAGGGTGGGCCGGGCCTATAATGACGATCTTTTGCGCGGGAGCCATCATCCTTCGTTTTCAAGGATTTCTTCCACGAGATACGAATTGCGCTCCGGGGCATTGCGCGCTACCAGCTCGGCGATGAAGCCGGTCAGGAACAGTTGCGAACCAATGATGAGGAGGAGCATGGCGAGGAAGAACAATGGTCTTTCCGTCATCTTGTATTGCATCCAGAAGATTTTGGCTACTGCCAGGTACCCTGCGATGATAAAACCGATGAGGAAAAACAGGGTACCCAATGGGCCGAAGAAGTGCATAGGGCGTTTGCCGAAGCGGCCAACGAAAGTAATGGAAGCAAGGTCAAGGAAGCCATTGATGAAGCGTTCCAGCCCGAATTTGGTGGTGCCGTATTTACGCTTGCGGTGCTCTACCACCTTTTCGCCGATGTTGCGGAAGCCGCTCCATTTGGCGATAACGGGTATATAACGGTGCATCTCTCCGTATACTTCAATGGTTTTAACCACCTTTTTGCGATACGACTTCAGACCGCAGTTGAAATCATGCAGTTTGATGCCGCTCATTTTAACGGTGGCCCAATTGAAGAGCTTGGAGGGCAGGTTTTTAGTGAAGGTATTGTCGTAGCGCTTTTTCTTCCAGCCGCTCACGAGGTCGTACCCGTCTTCCGCGATCATTTTGTAGAGACCGGGGATTTCATCGGGTGAGTCCTGCAGATCGGCGTCCATAGTGATAACCACAGCGCCTTGTGCTTTACGGAAGCCTTCGTTGAGCGCGGCGGATTTGCCATAATTGCGCTGGAATTTGATGCCTTTGACGTTAGGGTTGGTGGTGGAGATCTCGCGGATCACGTCCCACGATTGGTCGGTGCTCCCGTCGTCTACCATCCACACTTCATAGGTGAAGCCGTTGTCCTGCATGACACGGTGGATCCATGCTGCCAGTTCAGGCAGTGATTCTTCTTCGTTTTTCAGGGGAACGATTACGGATATGTCCAGGTGTTTCATTTCTTTTTGGCTAAGGCTGCCCCCAGCAAGGATGCAATGATGCCGGGGAGCACGTATAAAAAGAGTATGCCGGACAGCACCATAACAGCGAACTGCTGGCTGAGCCGGTCGAATTCAGCGGCATGGGTTTCAGGCAGATCTGCCTGCGGCCCCATAGCGATCATGTCGCGGATGAACTGTTCTTTGTATCCGGGCATCATCTGAGCGAAGAGCATGAATAGTGCGGCGAAGAGAACGGTGGCAGCTGCCGTGGTGCGGAAGCCGGTGCCGAATACTTCCCCGAAGGATGCTTTGTGATCCATATCCCGCGAATAGCGCAGGCAGGAGGCCACTACGGCCACTACGAGTACTGCGAGTGCGGCGATGCGGAAAAAGATATTGCCTGAGCTGGCGCCGGAATAAAACTGGGTCAGCAGCAGGGCGAAATTGATGCCTGCGGCCAGCAGACCGAACAGGAGGTGTTTTTTATTCTTCATGACCGGAACCAGGATTTGTTTTGACGAATGATGCCGGTAACGCTGCCTTTGGCGGTTTTCCCGAGGAAAGGCGTGTTCCTGCTTTTAGACTGGAAGCGGTCGTCGCTGAGGGTATATTCCGTTTCCGGCTCAAATACCGTGATGTTGGCAACTGCGCCTTCTGCGATAGGGGCGAGGGATTGTCCGAAGATACGGCGCGGATTGTCTGACAGCAGTTTTACCAGCTGTGCGGGCTTGAGTTGGGGAAGAGCGGTGCGGAGGGCAGCAAAGGTTGTTTCCAGCCCTATCATGCCCGGCTTGGCATATTCGAACTCTACCTGCTTGGCGTCCCAGTCCTGTGGCTGGTGATGGGTAGCTATGCAATCCACAGTGCCATTGGCTACAGCGGAGCGGAGCGCATCCACATCTTCCTGCGTGCGGAGGGGAGGGTTTACTTTGAGGAAGCTGTCGTACGAGGCCATATCGGCATCGGTGAACAGCAGGTGATACGGCGTAACGGAGCAGGTGACCCTGAGGCCGCGGGCTTTGGCTTCGGCGATAAGCTGAATGGAGCCTGCGGTGGAAACGGCCGTTACATGGAGGCGTGAGCCGGTATAATCGAGGAGGTCGAGATCGCGTTTAAGCATGATTTCTTCGGCGATGGCGGGCTTACCGGGCATGCCGAGGCGGGTGGAGTGGATGCCTTCGTGCATGAGGCCGTGGCCGGAAATGGTTGCATCGTCAGGGATCTGTATCACGGCACCGTCGAATGCTTTTACGTACTGGAGGGCTTTGAGCATAAGGCCGGAAGACTGCACCGGTTTGAGTCCGTCGGAGAATGCTACGGCACCTGCTTCCTTCATCTCGTACATTTCTGCAAGAGAAGTACCTTCCAGGTTTTTGGTGATGGCGCCAATGGGCAGAACTTCTGCTGCGTTGTGGGCGGCAGAACTGTGAACATAAGCGATCTGTGTTTTGGTGTGAAGGGCGGGCTGGGTGTTGGGCACGATCATAACGGCCGTATAACCGCCCGCAGCGGCGGCCAGAGCGCCTGACTGAAGGTCTTCTTTGTATTCCTGTCCCGGATCACAAAAATGAGCGAATACATCCATCCATCCGCCGGATACATGAAGGCCTTTTCCTTCGATAACGGTTGCATTACCGGGAGCTATGCTGCCGGCGATGGAGGTGATAACGCCATTGTCGATCAAGATATCTTTTTCCTGCCCGTTGAAAGGCGAATTTTCAGAGACGATCGTCGCGCTTTTCAGTAAAATTTGCATCTTTTGATTTTATCCCGTGCAAATGTACGCATAAATGTGGTCGGATGTATAGCAAGCGGGAAGCGGTTGTCAACAGTTTTTTGACAAAAAGTCCGAGAAAAATTTGCTGAAATGAAAACATTCGCTACTTTTGCATCCCGTCACACACAAACGGTCCGGAAGTTCGGGACGTAGCGCAGCCCGGTAGCGCACTTGCATGGGGTGCAAGGGGTCGCTAGTTCGAATCTAGTCGTCCCGACACTGCAGAAGGTCATCAGGTAAAACTGATGGCCTTTTTTGTTGTTAAAAAGATTCCGGTATCGCATCCCGGCATGAGTCGGGAGGGTCGCTGGTTCGAATCCAATCCAGCTTTCCCGTCGAGATCATGAAGAAAGTTTTGCGTGGCGGCATGGACCTCGGCGGCTTCATCCTGAACGAACCATCAACGGGTGAGATGGCTGTCGATATGGCCGCAATATACCAGTACCATCAGCTGCCAAAGTGCATTATAGCGCTCATGAGAGAGGTTGACTGGTCGTGGCACCGGCGACTGGTAGATGAGGAACCCAGCGATGCTTACAGAAACGCTATATTCCTGTTTCAACAGCACGGTAAGTTGCCTGGTGGCCTGGGTCTCGGCAGACTCCTGTGGGATATTGAGGCGCCCACTTGGTGCGAAATGCCGGTATTCCTCAGAGAAGACCAGCCCGTTACCTTTAGCAGCTTGCTGGAAAAAGCATAGTATGCCCATGATGCGCGATATCAGGACACGACTTTATGGACTGGATACAACTGTACTTTTACCGCTTCGCCTTTGGTGATCTTCGCATGTATTAAATTAGCAGTATATGCGCATCAACTTATCTGACTTTCGGGATTTTTTGGATCAGGTGGACGCCGGCTACCACGACCATGTACCATTTGGTGCCTTTCCTGTTGATGGATACGCATCTGAGCATAAATTAATATTGCTGGGTAAAGGAGAGGATATTGCGGCAATGGCGCATTCGCCAAGACAGTATGCCTATGATTTCTATACCCTGGCTATACTACAACACCTGATGAGGGGCGTAGTTAACGGTGAACGCCATATCGAATCTTTTCTGTCCAATCATCCCATTTCAGGTGAAATCGTTATTGATATGGCACAACTTTATTTCCAGCACGTTTTACCAAAGTATATCACCGATCACCTGGAACGCGTGGACTGGCAAAAAGAAAGGCGCGAAGATCCAGGTCAAAGGAGTTTGCAATTCATGAATTGCATCGCGCTGTTCGACAGGCTCAGCCAGCTGCCAGGCGGCCTGAAAATTGGGCGCACTCTATGGGATAGCCTTGTGCCGGCCGGAATTCCAGGTATGCCTCCGTACCTTCGCAATGTGCCGGCTGCCGCTGGCGTTCCCCTTAATTATTTTAAGGAACTGGAGCGGGAACTTCGCCAGGGACTTGGTCGCAGATAATTTAATCCCCGCTTCACCCCTGAGTGCAAAAATCTTATCTGATATATGCGCTCAAATCGCCGGCAGCAGGGGATTTCATTCCGGATGGCCGTGATGGGTGACAGTATTTTTTAATTGATTGACAATTTTAATATTTACGTTCCAGATGACAGAACAAGATGTATTTGTAGAAGGCGAAATCGCTCCGGCGTACTTCGAGATGAATCTCCATACCACAGAAGACCTGACACAGCTTGATAAACTACCGACTGAAGTTCAACGTGCTTACTACCACGAGTTTATTCACTATGTGCAGAATAATACGACCGGGTTTGGGCTCTACTATTTCTGGCATATTTATGAGAGATTACGGATCTTACTCGGTTCCCTGCCGACAGATAACAGTCCCGTGGAAGTGCCGCTGGACAATGAGGGAGCAGAAAGAGTGAAGGAACGGAACAAGGTATTTGATCGCATGCGCGGTAGCCATAAGTTCGGTCCGAACGTTGCCTTTGATTTGCGTCATGAGTATCAGATTGCTGACGTGGAATTCGAAAATGACCCCTTTTTGGACGAACAGTTTAAAGGCCACGATGTAAGTCACATCATCCTGATATACCGGCGACCAGGCACGGGACAGACAATGATGAGGTTTGGTGAAAACTTTGTTATGGAGGGCATGACCCGGCTGGCAGAAGTCCGCCATTATGGGGATGTAGCACAATTGCAGGAACACCCCTATATTACTGCCGAGCAACTTGCACGATTCGTATACCCGCATGTGGCAGATGATCCGGAGCGGTTGTTTGCGCTCTGCGACGTTTCACTGATGCACCCGTTACCCGGTTGGGCCTTTTACCAGTTGCTGACTGCAATGCGGGATAATGCCGTTACTTTCGGCACGGCAGAAGAACTTTACGATTATGGGATGATCTATTATGCAAAGAACGGGTGGCGCATTCCGTACCGGGAGCAGGATGCCATGGATGGCATTATTAAATCGCTGGACAACCTTTTTCATTTGCCGCAGTATGCGGAAACTAAAACATGGATAAGAACGGTGCTGGAACAGGGGCATGATCTGCGTGGTAGTGACCCGCATTTTTTTATCAAGCTGTTTCGCGACAAGCCTTTTACGGGCATGATGGATGAGGTGTGGAGGCGGATGGGAGGTCCGCACTGTATCAATGATGACTCCGTCCGCAAAATTCAAATGCCACAGGTGCTGCTTGCTCAGGACCCCAATATCGCTGACCGCGTTTATCCTCAGCGAATGCGGATGATCTGGCAGTTTCATGAGTTCCTGCTCAAAGGGCACGCCTCATGTGGGCAAACCAAAATCTGCGCATCCTCGGTTCCCGATAACGGAGTTGATGAAAGCTGCAACCTGTCGCCATGGGTCCGGGCCTGGAAAAACCCCTGGTGTGTGTATGCCACCTCGATGCACCAGTGGGGGCTGATTCCCCGTCATCTGGTAATTAACGGACAGCCGGTGGATACATCCCTTGCCGGAAAGCCATAACCGGTTGTTGATGTTAATTCTGATGTGGTGCCTACAGCAGGCGATGTCAGCTTCACCAGTAGAACGTCGAAAGGCACGGGCCCTCCATTGTTGGAGCAAGGAAAAGTCGATAACTTTGCGGGTATGAGAGGTATCCGGTTTGAGGCGACATTTGGAGAGGAAACGAAAGTTGTCGAGATCAGTTTCGCTCCTGGTTCGGCAAGACAGTGGCACCTGCTTATCAATAATCGCTTCCAGGGCCAGTTCATTAAACAAAACGGAATTAGAACCTTTAAGTATCAAAATGCACCTGACTGGAGCTCAGGCGATGACATCGGTATCCTGGTTGATATCTTCTTTGAAATCAGTGGTGAACAGCGGTAGCACGCCATTCTACAACCCAAAATATTGATTAGCCGTGTCTTGACAATACCCTGAAAATACTTCCGGTCTCATCATAAACAGGGCGGATTTGTGGCGGATACGGCTGGCAAAGATGGTAAATTTATCGTCGGATAGATTGCCTCCAATTGCCGGCGTATGCGCAGTATAGCAATCCTCATTTTTGTCATGCTTTCAGGGTGGAATGCCGGCGCACAGCGCCCAGGCTATGCGCCGCTGAAAGGTATTGTGCAAGTTTCAGCGACCGCCCAACCATTGGAGGCCGCCACCGTTTCTGTTTACACAGTCGCTGATTCTGCCCTGGTATCTTACACCATCACCAACCGCAAGGGCGAATTCACCATTCCAAACGTCCCCAAGGCCCGCGCCTGTAAGGTTGTCGTCTCCTATAAGGGCCTGCAGAACTACGAGCAGGACTTTACCATTCCCCCCGACAGTAAAGAGCTCATCATCCGCACCATCGACCTGTCACGCCAGGTAACCACACTCGATGAGGTGATCGTATCCCGGATGCGCCCACCCGTAATTGTGAAGAAAGATACCATCGAGTTTTCGGCGGGAGCTTTTAAGACGCCGGTCAATGGCGTGGTGGAGGATCTGCTGCGCCAGCTCCCAGGGGTTGAAGTGGACATCGACGGCAACATCACCGTCAACGGTAAGCCTGTCGCAAAGATCACGGTGGAGGGGCGCGACTTTTTCGGAACCGACGTAAAGCTGACCACCAAAAACCTGCCACGCGATATCATCGATAAAATCCAGGTCGTGGACGCAAAGACAAAGGAACAACAGTTCACCGGTGCCACACCCACTGGAAGCGGGAAGGTGATAAACCTGGTACTGAAGAAGGATAAGAAAAAAGGCATATTCGGCCGCGCTTCGGCCGGCGGCGGCACCGCAGACCGCTACGAGGGAATCACCAACCTCAATCAGTTCGACAGTAAGAACCAACTGAGCCTGATCGGCTATGACAACAACACCAACAACAACGGAGGGGGGACGGTGCCTTTAAATTCGCTTGGCTCCACCACGCCCGCCCGCATCCGCAAATCGGGCCTGGGCTTAAATGCAGGCACAGTGGTGTCGCCAAAATTCAAAGTGAACGGCAGCTACTTTTTCAATGCCGACATGCAGCGCAGCCTGATCGAGACGGACCGCAGTAATGTTTTGCCGGACACAGCTTATGATTTCCGGTCGGTGGCCGATAACCATACCCGCACCAGTGGCCATTCCGCCACCCTGCAAATGGAGCTGCGGCCAGATAGCCTGACGGAGATTTCCATCGGCACCCAGTTCCAGCTGACAGGAGCCCGCCCGACAGTACTAACCAGCGGGGTAAATACGGGCACTGCGGGCGCCAAAATCAACGAAAGCACCAACCTCCTTACATCCCATTCGCAAAACTCCTATTTTAACGCGCTCGTGTTCATGGGGCGTAAATTCAAAAAGAAGGGCCGCATCTTCGCCCTGAACGCGAATTTATCCAATAACCGCAACAGGAGGGATGACTACAGCTTCAGCACCGTAGACCTGTACAGGCTGGGGGTACCTGAACGGTCGGTCATCGATCAGTACGTCAGGATCTCCGGCGGCGGCCCGGCCGCAGGCTTCTCAGCTGCATGGACCGAACCGCTGCTGCCCAGGTGGAGCCTGCGCTTTGCCTATAGTTTCAGTGCATCTGCCAGCAGCAGTGACCGGGAGGCGTTTAGAAAAGATCCGTTTGGGGGCGGATATATCCTGCCGGACAGCACATTTACCAACCGTTTTACAAGCCGGTTCCTGTCCAGCTCACCGACGGCATCCATCCAGTACAACGGGGAAAAGACGTTCATGGAGCTCGGCGCCGGCCTGCAAAGCAACCAGTTGCGCAGTAGCTCCGGTGACGGCCTGGCTGACCTGGAACAGCGGGTGACCAATTTCCAGCCGGCGGCGGTACTGATGCGCCGTCTTGGGGAGGCCGCATCGCTGACGCTGCGATACAATGGCGTATCAAGACAGCCATCCCTGCAGCAGCTGCAACCGGTCCCCGATATCACTAACCCGCTCTACGTCCGGGAAGGCAATCCTGCCCTCAAACCTTCCTTTACCCATAATGTCGCCGCCGAAATCCAGAAGAACCGCGGCGCTTCCTACTGGAGTGCTGCCCTTAATTACACGGGTTCGTCCAATTTGATCGTTGAGGAAACATGGTTGGATTCGGTCCAGCATACCAGGCCCATCAATAGTAATGGCAATTACTCCCTGAATGGCAATGTCAACTACAGCGCTTCCTGGCGCCGCGGGCCGTCAGCGTTAAGGTTTTCGATTGGTGCGGGAGTATTTCAGAACATGAATGTATCCTACACAAACAAATTTGAGAACCGGTCCCGCATCCTGGGGCTCGCGCCGCGCATATCCATGCAATACAGCTACCGGGATAAAGTGACGATCCAGCCCAACGTTTCTGTAGCCTATTCTTCCACCCGGTTTTCGCTTCCCATGACGCCCAGGATGACAAGCACCACAGTTACCGGGGCAGTATTCGCCCAAATAAACTGGAACCCGCGATTGGTAATCGAAAACACGTTTAATTACCTATATAATCAGCGTGATGGTACCGGCAGCCCGGCTACTGTTGCGGTTTGGAACGCTTCGGTTAACTACTACTTTACCCGCGACAGGAAATGGATAGTACGGATGGCTGGATTCGACCTGCTCAACAGAAACGAACTATTCCAGAACACGATCTCCCCAATATTTGCGGAGACAACAAGGGCGGAATTACTTCGCAGGTATTTTCTCGCATCTATCACATGGAAAATCGACAATATGTGATCCGATATCGATTTATAGAAAAAATCAGTTCAATTGAATTTCGATACATGCCTGAATTAATTGGCAACTCAGCTTGTTTTCATGCTATCAAATGGTTTAATAGGCGATTACGATTTCTAATACTTCCAACAAATATGCGATGTCCTGCATAGGTGCCGTTGTATTGTCGGACATAAAAGGCACTAACGGCATAGTGTCTCCTTTTCTTAGAATGGAAATTCTATCATCAGATACTCGGTGGATATGATTAGCTGTACTATAATGTTGAATTGCTTGCAATGTGATGGAGATGCCTTTGTTAGTCTGCCAAATGCTTTGACGGCTCATTGCTTTATAGCGTAATATCAAGAGGTTTTTTGCTAACTGATATCGTAAATAGAAAATCCTCATCTGCCGCGGTGTCGCGTCTGCCCATTGGGTATATATTAGTTGTAAGCATTTTACCTCAATCGGGGTTAGCCTGAAGTCTGAGGGTTCAATGTTATTCGTTTGGTTTTTAGCAACCGGAACTGTTTCGGCAGGTGGTTCGTTTGTAGTATGTGCTTCAGACGGATCGCTGTTCGTTGTGAACGATAAGGTGTTTCCGCCAATACTACCTTGGATCAGTGTATTATCGTTTTGGACATTTTCGTTGTTTTCCTTCACTGTATTGAGGGGTAGATCGTCCTTTAATAGCAAATGTAAGTATTCAACGATTTCGACTTCGGTTAAATCACCAAGTTTTATGGCCGAGATAAATAACTTATCGATATACTCTTTTATCAAAGGAAAGACTTGTGGCTTATCATCAAAAAGCTTATAGTTTTCGCTCGTTTTGAAAACTTTGTCATACTTTAAAACAATAGCATTCTTCAAAATTCTTTCGTCGATCGCGGTAACAATGAGCACTCTTCTAGCTATTTCATCATCCTCCAATAAGATACGGAGTGCATCTATATTTTGCATTATCTTTTCCTCGGTGCATCGATCAATATCCTCTACATATAGGATTATTTTTTGAATTTCTTTGTTAAGCTTTTTCTTCGGAATCCATACCGTTAATAGTTTTTTAAGTTCTTTTTGAATGTCAGCTTGGATGCCAAGACTGTCTTTAAAGCTATTTCTAAGATTATATAGCTTTATTAATGCGACTGCTTTAGGTGACAATTTTTTAAACGCAGTCGTTAAGTAAGTCGCAGAAAGAGTAATAGTTAGTGATACCGATCCGTAAATGACCCAATTTTGCTGTGGTACTTCTTTTTTAATGAAATGAAAACTTGCAATAATTGCAATTACGGTCGTGACTATAGCAATAAAGAATTTAAAAAGTGGCCAAAAGCCATGTCTGTGACAGTTAAGCTTTAATAATTTCCAGGCGTAAGGTAGATTTTTCTTTTTGCCTAAATAAGATTCAACAAATTGTTCGTATAGGTACGCCCATGAAGCGGGAGTCTCCTGATATTTCCAGGCATGAAAGTCTACATGGATAAATTCAGGTTTTTTATACTTTTTTAGTGCTTCCTTTAATTGATTTATAAAATACGTTTTGCCCCGTCCCCATTTACCAAAAATGCCTATCATTTGCCCTTTTTCAGCCTTCATCGAGTGCAATAATGTGCCAAGGACATTTGCTAGTTCAGATACGCCCATTACGGGCTCAGCCTTATGATATTCTTTTATAATTATTTTACTCGTGAACGCCTGAATTTCCATGTCTTCGGAGAATAATTCTTTTGAAGGTGTTTCTATAGGCGTTTCTTCAGATTTTTCCTCTTGCGGGAGCTCTGAGCCATCATTTAAGGCATTGGTAAATGCTGCTCCCAATTTGTCGAGTTTTTCCCTGAAGCCTTTATCACCTTGACTAAATATTATCTCCGGTGATTCTTCGTCTTCAAAAGTGGATTTGAGGTCCGCCTCAATCAGTTTTAAAATAGTATCATAGTCTTCATTCAGGTTGTTAATTGGAGATCCACCATGCCATTTAAGGATTGCAGCAAAAAGTGTATTACTCACTGCAACTGGTATAGGAAGACTTTTAAGCTGTTGAAGAAAGAAGTTTGGTTGCCTTAATGACTGTTTTAATAAATCAATTTGGCGATAAAGCAGATTTAGGAAGTCTAAAGGGGTTACCCTCGTTGAATGATGTTTTTCAATAAATTCTATGGTGGACGTAACTAGATTCTGATTAGGAATATTCTTTGGATTAGTATACCAGTCCATGTCACGATCATACTTCAAATCCTTATGATTATCTGATGGCGGCGTATTAGATTCGTTAGCCTTTTTAGTATATGGGGATATTGCCGGTTCTGTAACAAAGAATTCTGCTTCCTTAATTGCGACAAGATTCTTCTGCTCAAAATATGGCAGCATGTCCTTTTCTTTTGTCGATACTTTTATTGTAAGAGCTGAGCTCAATTTGCCGTCTTTTATAGCATGCTTAATTCTCAACGCAGCAATAAGTAGAAGTACATTTTCGGCAGGCAACGGAGAATTTCTGTCAATATCTATACCCAGTAAGGTTGCCAGTACAGTTGATACGAGCACGGTTACGGTGCCTTCTGCAATGTAATTCTGTTGCTCTGAAACAAAATAGTTGTATTTATATCCTAACTCAGCAGTGATAGATGGTGGTATATATTCAGGGTTACTAAGTTTTAATATTAGGAATCGGTTCTGGGTTAGGTAGGCATTAATATATGCTTCCCCAGTCCGTGTGAGTGTAATTGTACTGGAGCCCTTCGAAATTAGCTTGTTTGCTATGCAGGTTGTTAAGACTTTATTGGTCTCAGCGGGCGTTAGTCCTAAGAATTTCGATATCGATTTCGTCTCAGCGCCTAATCCCGGCTGCTTTTGCGTTACTTTATAAAGTGTAAGTAAAAATTCAACTTCTGATGCAGTCATTTGGGGCAATTTTGCTCATTTTTCCCTTTCCAGATATTGATCTGGCAATTTTTAATGATTGCCTATCTGGTACGGGAGTTACTTTTTGGCTCTTTTTATCGGATTTTCCAATTCTTATTAAAGTGGGAATTTAACTTATCTAACGGATAAAGTCAATAGGTTCAAGGTCGCACTATCGACAATTTCATTAATTTTGCATCAGTTCTTTGCGTTTTGGTAACGAAATGACGGCAAAATGGTGCTTTGTTTGCGTTTGAGCTTAAACAGTAGTGAACATCTTTTTGCAGGCTTATAAACTATTGATATACAATGATATTAATGGGCGATTCGATATTTTGGCAATTTCATGAGTAAAGTCATGAGTAAAATGCCCGGACTTTTTGAAAGTGGCCATGGCGGCTGATTTCAAAACCCAGTTCGAATCTAGTCGTCCCGACACTGCAGAAGGTCATCAGGTAAAACTGATGGCCTTTTTTGTTGTAAAAAAGCTCCGGTATCGCATCCCGGCATGTGTCGGGAGGGTCGCTGGTTCGAATCCAGCTTTCCCGACACTGCAGAAGGTCATCAGGTAAAACTGATGGTCTTTTTTGTTGCTAAGATTCAGAAACCGGATTAATAGTATTCCAAGCAGGTATGAAGCTAATATCAAGCTAATGTCTAGGAGATTCTGAGCACTGTACAAGCATTATGGAAGCACTCTGCAAGCACTTTTCATGCACTCAGCAAGCAGTCAGCAAGCACTCTTCATGCACTTTTCATGCACTCAACAAGCACTCAGCACTTCCTTCAATACGGAACAAATGACCCTAAATGACCCCAATCGGAACATTATGACCCTTTATCTTTATGAAGTAACAGGACGTGCATACTTTCGAAGTGTAAATACAACCACACAGATCACGTAAAGCCCAGCTGGCAAGGCGATGTAAGAGCCAAACACCAAAATGATAAAACAATTTTTAATGATTTGGAACAAACAATCTGGCATGCTCCAACTTAAAGGAGCCACCCTAAAAACGATGTTCTACAAAAGAAAACTGGAGTACGCCGTGAAATTAAAAGGCGATGGCGCATCCGAAGAATTCACAAAGTGCAGTGAAGTTTGTATGAAGCGCCAGTTAGCCTTTGCAGGAACGGAGGACATCATTTTTAGTTCCACCCGGTCTTGATTCGGGGCATAATATGCGTGGCATCCATATTTTATGTAAATTCCATTGCTCTTTTGCTAATAATACTTAAATACCTCTACCATGGGCATATTCGACTTTATCAAAAATGAATTTATCGAGGTCATCGACTGGGTAGATGACACGAACGATACCGTTATCTATAAATTCCCTGACAAAGGCGATAAAATCATGAACGGCGCTCAGCTGACTGTAAGGGAATCGCAGCTGGCAGTACTCATGAACGAAGGCGAGGTTGGGGATGTATACCTGCCCGGCCGCCATGAGCTGACCACCAGCAACATGCCCATTACCACCACCCTGAAGTCCTGGAAATACCTTTTCGACTCTCCATTTAAAGTAGATATTTACTACGTAAATACCCGCCAGTTCACCAACCTGAAATGGGGTACTTCCAATCCCATCATCGTTCGCGATCCTGAATTTAAACAGGTACGCCTCCGCTCGTTCGGAACGTATACTATGCGGGTTACCGATCCGCAGAAATTTATAAAGGAATTTGCCGGTACGCATCCCTGGGTACGTATAGATGCCGTGAGCGAACAGTTGCGTAATGCCATTATCAGCAAACTTGCCGAAGGACTGGCGGAAGCAGGCATATCCGTATTGGACCTCGCTGCCAACTTTACCGAGATCGGTGAGAAGCTGAAACCCGTATTCCAGAAGGAATTCGATATATGGGGCATAGAACTGGGCCAGTTCTACATCGAGAATGTGACCCTGCCTGAAGAAGTGGAGAAGATGCTGGACAAAACCACACAGTTGAACATGATGGCCGACAAGCTGAACCAGTTCAACCAGATGCAGGGCGGTATTGCGCTCGAGAATCTGTCTGAGAACCCGGGTGCCGCAGGTATGGCCGGAATGGGGGCAGGAGTGATCCTTACCAATATGCTGCAACAGCAACAACAGCCTGTTCAGCAACAAAATGTTCCTGCAGCAGACCCTAATGAGAAGCAAAAGCTGCTGGACCTGTTAAAGCAACTGGGAGAATTGAAAGCCCAGGGGATCTTAACAGAAGAGGAGTTTAACCAGAAAAAAGCAGAGATACTCAGCAAATTGTAAAGACATCAGCCTGCAGCACGTATCTGATTAAGTGCAGAAGTATGGACTGCAGGCTGTAGCCAATCAGGGACGATCTCTGACCATATGAATACCATGCCAGCAACGCACGACCAACATAATTCCCTGCTCCTTTTTCCCTGCCCGGGATGCAATTCACAATTATATTTCAGTCCTAAGCTGCAATTGCTACAGTGCGAGCATTGCGGAACGCAGGTTGGGATCGATAAGGCTGTAGACCAGATCAAAGAAAATCACCTGCGCCAGCAATTGCAAACGGGTGATGATGCTGCCAATACCATCGAACAGCAGGTATATAAATGCAACCGTTGTGGCTCGCAATCGGTATTCCTGTCCGAAACCCCTACGTTTACCTGCAGCTTCTGCAATTATGAAGCAGTAAACCCGGAAGCATATAAAACAAGGGTCATCCAGCCTTCAGGTATCATCCCCTTTAAGGTGGATAAACAGCAGTCGCTCGATATCTTCAAAACATGGATAGGTAAGGGATGGTGGGCGCCGGGAGACTTAAAAGCTATTGCCCGGCATAATACCCTGCACGGCATATACCTCCCTTTCTGGACCTATGACGCCCAAACCCACAGCAGCTGGAGCGGTTATGGAGGCAGGTATTATTATGAGACGGAACATTATACCGACAACAATGGCCGTCGCCAGAGCAGAACAGTGCAACGAACCGAATGGATTTACCGCAGCGGTACCTTTGATCACTTTTTCGACGATATACTGATTGGCGGTGCTACTGAGCTTACGCAGAAGGAATATGAAAGCGTATTCCCTTACCAGCTGGAAGCACTCGTTAACTTCGAAGCGCAATACCTCTCAGGCTGGCAGGCCGATGTGTATGATATTGCTGTGCATGATGGATATGAGAAAGCTGAAACCGTAATGGACAATTTTATCGAAGAGGCCTGTGCGGGATTATGCCGCATCGATACTTACAAGGATCTGGACGTGAACACTTCCTATTCCAATCAGACTTATAAACACATCCTGCTACCCATCTGGCTGTGTACGTATGTTTATAAGAAGAAGTCATACCACTTCCTGGTAAATGGACAAACCGGTAAGGTACATGGGAAGAAACCTGTTTCTACCGGAAAGGTAGTAATGGTTATACTGGCTGTTGTTGCCATCATACTCCTCATTGTCCTGCTAAACCAGTAATTAGAATATTTAGATAAGGAAAAGGCCATCGTTTTTAATCGATGGCCTTTTTTTGTTTAGCAAATGGGAATGGATTACAGTTTAATAAACTCCACCCGCCTGTTTTTCGCTTTCCCTTCCCTGGTTGTATTATCCGCAGCCGGACTTCCTTCACCCAATCCGTCCGTTTGCATACGGCTGGCATCAACTCCGAAATTCGTTGTAAGGCTTTTTTGTACAGCAGTGGCACGGCGCTTAGACAGTTCCAGATTGGCAGATGCTTCACCATCGCTGTCGGTATGCCCAACGATTTTTACTTTGACATTGGCATTCTCCTTCAACACTGCGGCAATTTCTTTCAGCACGCCATTACTTTCCGGTTTAATCCTGTCCGATCCTGTATCAAAAAGAATACCGTTGGTTACCAGGCGCCCTTCTTTCAGCAGCTTGCTCCGCATATCCGGTGTGCCTTCCGCCACTTTGAGGTTCGATACATAAATGCCCAGCTGATCTTCTGTATAAACGGAGGATTCCACGCTGAACCCGGCCCTGTTAAAACCGGCATTGGCAGGTATGCCAAGTGGTATGTCGAATATCTTCTCTTCATTTATCCAGCAGCGGATACGTTGCTGCTGAACCCACACCGACAGGTGCAGTACGTGTTCATTATCAGATACTGCTTTTATTTCTTTCCCTTCATTCGAGAAATGAGTGGATCCTTTCACATAGCTTTTGAGTGAAGCGGTCAGAGGCTTGCCTTCACCCGCAGAGGAAAGTACCAGTGCCACCTCGTTGGTGGCATCCTGATTCACCACGTATGAATTTACATGCGCATCGCCCTGTAGTATGTCCAGTAGTTTTATTTCCAGTTCGGGGTATACATATCCTCCTTCGCCTGCATAGCGGATCTGGATATCAGCATCCATTGTAAAATTGGCAGGCAGCTTTTTGAATGCAGGAGAAGCAAACCTGCTTCCGGGAAAGAGGCGGAACCATTTACCCTGCAGCTGCTCAACGGATACGGTTTCACCACGGTTGTTTGTAATCCATTTCATTGGCAATTCTCCAATGGCTTCATCAGAGAAGTCTTCTGTATACAAAATGTTTTCGCCCGGAATATAATCGAACCGGCTATAAGTACCTGATTGTGCACCGGCTGTTACGGAGATTCCCATAAGTGCCAGCAGCATTAGCTTTTTCATGCGCAATTGTTTAATAAGAGTGTTTGCAATGGGGTTGTTTTTATCAGATGTTCCGCTTATCGGAAATGATGCAGCGCAAAATTACCAGCCATCCCATTCTCATTTCTCAGTAAAAACCCGTAGAGCGTTAATTCCGCAGAACACGCAGTAGGGCATCATGCACCATCTAAGTGTTTTACTGATTTTTCTGCCGGGGTAGTTGCACTGATAAAGCAGATATGAATTGGGGTGAACTTTGCATACCATTAAACATCAGCTTTATGACCATTGTTAAGGCAATTTGCAGCAGTATTCTTTTGTTTGCCATGCTTGGGTGCAGCAAAACCCATTCCCCTGAAAATGAGCCTGAGAAACCGTCTCCCGCAGGCGTTGTACGCCCGCCGGGGCAATCCATCGGCCAAAGGGTAGAAAAGGTGATCGGGAAAGAAGGAGGAACCATAGAGGCGGGTGATGGCCGGCTGGCCATTGTAATACCTCCTGGTGCATTGGATAAGAACACGACTATCGGTATTGAGCCGGTGTCACGAACATTGATAGATCGTCCGGAAAATAAAACATTGCCTGCCTACAGGCTCACTCCACATGGCCAGCAATTCCTGCAACCGGTGACCCTCAAGTTCAATATCGTTTCTAAAGAATTGGCACATATTGCCTGGCAGGACGATAAGGGCATGTGGCGCGGTATTCCAAGATCACGCAAGAATGAATCCACGAATACCGTGGAAGTGCAATCCAGCCACTTCAGTGACTGGACTACCTATGAAAGCATTTATCTTGAACCGAAAGGAGATATCACTGTGGAGACGGGTAAATCCGTCATATTACGGGTTATGTCTGTCACTTCCATGGCTTTAACAGCAGAGGATCAATGGAAAGAAGAATTCTTCCTGGAGGAACCTTTTGAGTTTCCGGCAACTGTAGACTGGCGGATCGTGAATGGTCCGGGGAATGGAAATATTGCAGGCGTTCCTACGCGGGCAGCGGCTACTTTTTCCGCTCCGGGTTTCGTGCCAGACAAAAATCCTGTGGAGGTAGAAGCGAAGTTCGCATTGAAGTCCGGTGGATACATGCTACTGCTGACTGCTATTACCATTATAGAACCTGTGAAACCCGGTATTCAACTGCGGATTAACGGGGGCGCTCCTATATATTTTGAGGATGAATCGCTGAGTCCTGGAAATTCTTCATTCGGCAGTGACGGGGAATATCCTTACGATCGTCATTCCCTTTACTTCAATATTGCTGGCGGCAAGGCAAAAGGCATTGGTACCTGGGGCTGGGACGATTTACCGGAAACAGAAGATCATACTACGTTTGAATATATCGCTAAGAAGCCTGGTCCCAGAACAACTTACAGCCATATATTCAGGGCAAGTGATCTGGATGATCCGCATATGAGCCCGGGTAGCATCCGTATCACGGAGTATACGAAGGATGTTTTTGGGCAAACCTGGGCCAAGGGCGACTTTGTAATTGAAAAATCCACTCCATACATCGATGGACAAACAGGAACACCACCATCGGTGCGTATTGAAGGACGGTTTAATCTGCGGGCAGACTAATGCCCCTGAATGGAAAGAGGCTGTTTTCCGGAATGGGAACAGCCTCTTTTATCTAAAGTTAACTGCTATCAGAAACTGATATCGCTGCCAGCGCCTGAAGCCGCGAATTCGGCATTGTATTTTTCCATTAATGGAGCCATCTTCATAGCCAGTTGTAAATCGCTTCCCATCTTGGGTGCCCAATGTGCTCCTGCCATACTCCAGTCTGTTACGGATAATCCATATTGCTTCAATACCGAAGTTGCGTCGATGCCCTGAACACTTGCCATGTTCTGGTGACACATGATTTTGATGTAAAGCTCGAAGTCGTTCTTTACCTTATCCAGCTCACCGGAACTCTGTGCGGCGCCACTGCCTCCGGCCTGAGCGAATTTGCCAATGTTAGGATTGGTAAAGGCATCGCCATATACTTTTGAAATGGCAAAGGTGGTGTCTTGAGACATGCGCGCCATCCATTCCGCCGATACTTCGTCCCATACCGGTTTTTCCGTACCCAGTACTTTCAGTACCTCATCGAGGGGCCTGCCGTTGGAGAGCTGTACATTGGCTGCCGCCCAGTCTTCCATACCAATTCCCTTAATAGGGTCCAGCAATCCGCCGGATTTGGCAGCAGCGATGTGCTGGTTCATGGCTTCGGCCTGCTGTTTACTTTGTTCATCCAGCATGGACTGTGCTTCCGCGATGCCTACTGTTATATTACGGCGTACGCGCTCAACGGTATAGTTAAGATGATGAATGTTATCAAAGCCGGCAGCTTTAATCTTCGCTTCATTGTTTTCTTCAGCCAGTGCCTCCAGTTCGGTCATCAGCTCATATGCATCTCTGCCGATATACTGGTCTGGAATCGTATATGGGATAATGGCGCAATTACGCAGTGAGTTGCCGTAGTAATGGCCTACCCAGCCATCGCTGCTGTCGTTGCCGTAGGAGCGGATCCAGGGAGATGGGGTGTCGAGTATTTCGGCGAGGTAAAGATATTCATTGCCTTCGTCGCTCAACCTGTATCCGAATGGCACATAGTCGGCAGTGAATTTCGAATTCGCGAAGCGTCTGATCACGTCTTCCTTTCTGTTCTTCGCCTCGTTCCAGTCCAGCACTTCGATGGTGCAATGGTTGAAGTCGCCTTTCTTGTCAGCAACCGTAATAAATTCCACCTTTTTGCCTTTGTATTTCGAAACGATCTGCTGTAATACTGCTGCTTCGGAGCTATCACGGCTGATGGTCTGATCGATGAGTGGCAGTACAGATTCCGCGAATTGACCTATTCCTCTTGATTTAAAGCTGGCCGGATGGTCGACCAGTGAGTGCCTTTCTTCCATAGAATGTTGGATTTTTAGTTTGTATTAGAAATGATATAAATGTTGTGACTAAATATTATAACTGCGCCAGGACTTCCTGTTTTTTGGCGGCATATTCCTGTTCATTGATCAGTCCCATCTCAAACAGTTTTTTCAGTTTGGCAAGTTTTTCCATTGGATCGTCTGCAGGCGGTGCGGGATTTGCGGGAGTGGGAGAGGTGGCTGGTTGTGCAGGTGATTGGGAGGGAGGGTTCATCATCTGCCCAAAGAGCTTACCCATTTCCATGCCCATGCCCATTTGCATGGCCGGGTTTCCCTGGCCTTCATTGCGTGCCATATCACGCATGGCCTGCAGTTGCTGGTGCTGTACATAGTCGATGCCCAGTGCTTTCAGGGCCTGCGCCTCGGCGGTCATATCGGAAATACGGCCTATCCGTTCCTGTGTGGCTTCGTCGAACCGGGTGCCTTCAATATTGAAATCCAGCAATTGAAAGCCTAGCGCCCCAAAAATTGGTGCTACAGCCTCTTTGCAGAAAGCAGCGATGGCATTGCGGTGTTTGTCTATCTCCGTATACCCGAATGCTGCATTAGCGAGGTAATCGCTCATCGGTTGCGTTATCCTCGACAGCAGTACCTTCTGGATATCGCGCACCGGGTATACAGGCGCACCGGCTACTACCTGCCTGAAGAAATCGACCGGCTGCGCTATTCTGAAGGAGAAATTACCGAAAGCCCCCAGTCCTACCGGGAACTTATATTGCGGGTCTGTATACGTTATTGGCGAAGGGGTACCCCAGCGCTGGTTGAGCAGGTCGGCTTTGCGGAAGAAGAAAAGGCCCACCTTGTGGTATGATTCGAATTTGTATAACGCGTTTTTGATATTGGTCCAGAAGGGGATGTTACCTGTTTCGAGATTGTAAAGCCCCTCTTCGGTGAAAACACCTTCCACTTTCCCTTCGTATACAAATATGCAACCCTGCCCGGGCCCTATGATCAGTTTGGACGCGTTTTTGATCTCGTCGCCGGAGTCGGTCCAGCGTTCAAACAGGATATCTGGGCCAGGTGCTGCCCACTCGATCACCGATCGTAATTGACCAGATAGTAATGACATGGTAATGTTGGTTAATAGGTTTCGTGATGAATGATAGCATGCACCGTCAGCTGATACATAGCGTATACTTGCTGAGCCAGGCTATTTTGGCTTTTTTATCCGCTTCATACCGTTCCTGATATACCGGTATCATGTTGATACGGGCCTTCAGGTAAACTTCTATGTAATTTGTATACGCGGCTAATACTTCATCTGCCGTTATTGCTGCCTCATCTTCTTCGCGCTGTGCGCTATATTGCTGCAGCAGCTCCCAATATTTCCAGTATTGATCGAGCGCCTGTTCTTCAGCTATGGGATCCAGTGCAAAATGCTCGGTCATTCTTGCGATTGAGCCGGGTTCGAAGGTGTTGGTGGTCTGGCAGTACTGGCATACCTGGTAATAGGATCTGTAGAAGTTTGTCGCTACCGGCAAAGGTGCCTGGCATTGAGAGCAGGAGAATTCGCCGGAGAGTACCTCATGTGCTTTCGCGGCCAGCTTCCTGCCTGCAGCGGCAAAGGTTTTTACTTCATAATTGCGCAGGTCCTTTTCCAGTTGCAACATGAGCTTTTTGCCTTTTTCCTGTTCCCTGTAGTAGCTTTCGTAAAACTGCAAGTGGAAGTGTTCCATTTCCTGACCTGCGTCGTTAAGCCGGTCCTCTTCTTCGTTGCGCCAAGTTTCCCATCCGGGAGAAACCGTGTTCTGCCAGGTGGCATCTATTTTCGCGATCAGCTCTTTGGATTGGGCATTGATGCCGGTCCAGGCATTGCTGAAGGGAATGGTGTCGAATTGCTGGTAATCGAGCAACTCCGGCAGTATGGCAGCGGCCTGTGAGAGTATTTCCTGGAAACGTTCATGGATTTTAAACAGAAAGGCATCCCATCTTTGCTGCAGGTCTGTAGTTGTGTTCATGGAGTATCGGATGAATGGAATAGTAAGGTTTATGGTTGGGGGAAGAATTCGTACCCGCAGTATGCACAGGTGCTGAGTTCAGTACCATCCGGCCGTGCAGCTCCGCAGCTTCCGCAGGTACGGGTTTCCAGGCCGGCTTGTTGTTGCCCGTGTTGGGCGGAGGTATTGAGCGCATTTCCCAATATATTCGCCAGTAGATTAACCGGCGGTTTGGACTGGTTATTTTCCTGTTCCATAAGCGTTGTGATTTGTGCATGCCCGGTAATATTCAAACAGGCATGCGGTCGTGAATAAGCATATGCAGGTTTCGGGGGATGGCATAGCATAGGTGATCAGGCTCCCGGACGAACATTCGTTTTCCGCGATAAAGATGTCCTGAATTTCCCTGATTCAGGGGCTCCGGCGTGCTAAAGTGAAGGATAAGTCTGCCGGGGTAAAGATTCTGTCCGCTTAATTGAAAGAGGATAATGAGTGGATTTACAGTTTACATCAAAATATGTAATAAGTACACATAGGCCTGCTTTAAGAATAGATTTTGGCTGTTTCATTTTTTTGATCTTATTTACACAGCATAGCTCCGTTTAATATGCCAACCAAAACTCCCCGCCAGCAGGATCTGGATGAGCTGGATATGAATATTATTTCTGCACTTTCCGTGGAAGCGGATGTGTCTCACAAAGAACTTGCGAGGAAATTCAACGTATCTCCCGGAACCATTCATTTTCGCATTATCAGGCTGAAAGATGCCGGCGTATTGGGAAATACACGGGTGAAAGTGAATCTGCAGCGTGTAGGGTTAAAGATGACCGCTTTTGTGGGGATTTACCTGCAGAATGCCTCCCGGCACGATTTTGTAGTGGGCAGGCTCATGGGAATGAAGGAAGTGATCAGGGTGCACACAATTACAGGCCCTTACAGCCTGCTGGCCGAACTCGTTTGCTCAGACACAGAGCATCTCAGATCAGTATTGCATGGTAAGATCCAGCATATTTCAGGAATAGACCGTACCGAATCAATGATATCGCTGCAGGAAGAGTTTTCAAAAGATGTAGCAGTACCCACCGTTAAAGGATAGCCGGGAGTAATGGGAATTCCGTAATATTATCGTAAATATCTGCTTATGCCTTTGAAATACTGGTTGGTGGCATCCCTTATATTCCTTATTCCCACCGCCATTTACGCTCAAAACAAGGAATTAGAGATAGTTTGGCCGGTAGTGAAAAATGAGGCGCTTCAGCCTGGTAAATCTGCTATTTATGGCACTTTCATTCAGCGTTTAGGTTTCAGCAGTGGTGGCAACCCGCAGGACATAATTCTCCGCCATGATTCATCGGGCCGGATCTATACAATGCGTGTGAAGGGTACTTTTAAATCTGCAAAAGAAAACTTTTTCTGCTTTCACCTGCCTTCCGGTAAATACACCCTTCTGCAATACTACTGGACTAAAAGCAAATGGTATGGTGGCTTGGTTCTCCTGGAGCCAATCGCTAAGAATGTAAACTTTGATGAAGCGAAGCAACTGAGCGACAAAGGAGAGCTTTCCGAAGAACGCCTCCAACGTTATACCTTCATTTTATTGCCCAATACCCTGCACTATATGGGTACCTGGCATTTTGAGACAGCTACCGTCTCCTTTACGGATGATAAGCAGCAGCTGGATGAGAAGGTCGCCAAAATGTATAAACGCCTTAGTTTCCCGGCAGCTATTACAACGCTGCCCCGTTAAGACCGCTTCGCCTTACCCAGCCCTACCTTGAAATTATCAGGTGTTCCGGTCACCTTAATGCTCATAAAGCGCAGCTTCTTATCCTTATCACGGTACTCAATAGCATCTACCTGGTCAATATCCACTTCCGCCTGCTTTTTTCCAAATAAAGCCTGGAAGCCTACCTGCGTAACCATCTTCATGGGTACACGCATGTAGTATTCCATTTTCATGTCGAGCGACTGCTTGCCGGAAATTTCCATGAACCCGAGCGAAGAGTTAATATTCATTGCAGGAATATTGAGTGTGCCATTGGTAAAAGTGAGTTTGTTGCGCAGCGTATCAAACCTGACCAATTGCAGGTTCTTGTCTTTGAAGTATCCGGCCATCGCCTTCATAGGTGTAAAATCTACGAGGCTGCCATTGCGGATCTCCACATCCAGCTCTGCTTTTGTATCATGGAGGATGGGTACGAAGTCGGGATGGATCTGAACGTGGCTGCGGATGTTGCCGGTGAGCCTGCCTTTGATGTTTTTGTTGATGACAAGGTCCTGCCCGAAATGGTCGAGCTTAATCAGCATTTTCTCCATATCCACATCGTTTACCCGGATGCGGCTGCGGAAGTATATCTTTTCCGGATTGCTGCCGTTGAGGTAGCCTTTCATCCCTACATAACCTCCGGCTACTTTCATGCCGAGGGTATCGAGGTGTATGTAATGATCTTCCTGCATCCGGAGGCGGGCAGTTACACCCTGCAGCCAGAGCTTATTATATTTAAAACGTCCTATATCGGCCTTCACTTCGAACGCAGGGAAGGGTAGTGTGAAGATGTTGAATGCCTTAGCGTGTGCAAGGGAATCAGGGGCAGCCCTTACTGTACCTGTTGCTGCGGGAGCAGTACTTGCAACAGGGGAGAAGCGGTAACCGCTCAGCTGATCCACATCGAGGAATCGGCTGCGGAAATAAAGGTAATTGGTGCGGTTTTTAATGAGGGAATCTTTGCCGTTGAAGAGACGCAGACTGATATCGAAATCACTGCGGCCAATACGGCCTTTGAGCGTATCCACTTTAAGAATACGGTTGGCACCATAGAGTATGTTTCCGTTAATACTGTCCAGCTGCATCGCGTGCTTTTTAAGGGAGCCGGAAATGTTGGCAATGCGAACCTTCGCAAAGCGGAAGGATGTATCATACCTAAGATCGGCACGGGCACGCAGCCAAACGTTGCTGGCAGTTTCATCCTGGTAACCGATGGGCACATGTTTTCTGCTGATGGGGCCAAGGAGATCTTCCATCGCCAGGCGCTCCGATTTAAAATCGAAAGCCACCTGTGTTTTACCTTTCTTAACTGGCAGGAACCATAGTGCATAATTGATCACCCGCCCGCTGAAGCGGAAGTCAGAAGCGTCGATCCTCCCGGTGAAATCCTTCAGCAGCAGCGCGGTATCATTGATCCGCAGGGTAGCGCCAATATCACGGAAAGCATGCGGGTATTTCCTGAATGATGCCTGCAGGTGCTCCAGCGTGAGCGTTCCTTCCGGTAATGGCTTCGGTTGGCGGAGTTGGCGCACCGTAGTAGCGAGGGAAACACCTATGCGGAAGCCCAATATCTCTTCTGTCATCTTATTGGCAAGTGCAGTGTCTCCCGCGAAAATGTCTTTTAACCGAACGAGCTGACTATTGGCCTGTAAGCGTATGGTAACGGGCTTGTCCGGGGCATGGAGTAATGCGGCTACATCGCTCACGCTGCCGCTCACCCTTATGTCTGACCCGCCTGCACGTACCCGCAGGGAGTCGAGGGTTACCGTGCCGTTTTTCATGGCAGCATGCAGATCCATATCGCGTATGGGGTGCGGGTAACCGGGGAGGCGGAAAGACAGATTGTCCACAGTAAGCTCGCTTTGCACGCCTTCTTTCAGCTTACTTATATACTGTTCCGGCAGGTCAAAATCCATCAACTCTTTAAAATCCATATCCAGCTTCACCTTACCCGTAATATGCTCCAGATCGGGAATGCCGAGGAAAGCGCCAACAAAGGCCAGATCCAGCTCTGAATGCAGCTGCATCAGTACTTTCGGATCAGTAAAGTCGCGTATCACAAAGTTGCCTTTGAAGATCCCTTTGCCAGGCCGTGCCATTACATTGGTCATATGCAGCTCTGATGTCTGAAGGGTATGCGCAGCACCATTCGTATAAAAACCTTTGAAGCCAAGACTGTCCAGCTTCTTATCTGCCCCCGTATTATGGAACCAGGCGTTTTCGCACCCAAAGGTTATCTCTATCAGCGGCAGCTGATTATATGCAATGGTTCCTTTGATTTTTCCATCGAAGTAGATATGACCGTCGTACCGGAAGGGTCTCAGCATAGTGGCCACATCCCCGGGAATGAAAGCTGCCAGCAGCTTCATATCCGGCTTGTCACCTTTTACCCGGAAGTTTACTTCACTACGGGTTCCCAGCGTTGCCTCACCCTCCAGCCGGAAGTCGGCGTCCTGCAGTTTGATGGCGCCGGTGGTAATGCGGAGGTGTTGGGTGTTTTTGGTATAATCGGCATGAATGTCAAGCACCAGGCGCTTATGCCGGAAAAAGGTGGTATCTGCCGGACTGCTCACATCCAACATCAAATCAGTGTCCAGCCCAACTGCCAGCTGCAGGCTGTCGGATTTGAAAGAAGCCGTCAGCTTACTGATATTGGATTGAATCTGCTGGCCGGTTGTTTTATCAAGAAAGGAAAACCGCATGTCGCGGATCACCATTTTCTTTAAATCCACTTCCAGTCCGCTGCTGCTTTCGGAAGACTGCTGAGTGGTATCCGATTGCAGGTTTTTGGCTTCTGCGAGGTTGAGGGTACCGTTTTTATTGCGAACCAGGGCAACATATCCGCCTTTGAGGAACAGCCGGCGTACATGATATAGCCCGCGTAATAGCTTCGGGAGACTGAAGCCAACATACAGGCGGTCTACCTCATAAAGTGGCTGGCTAGTATGTTTTTTATCCGGGTAAAAGCGGACGCCGTGCAGGGCAATGGATACGTAAGGGAAATTCTTGAACAGGGAGATGTTGCTTTTTTCTACCGATAGCTCGCCTTTGAACTGCTTATTCAGCTCCGCAACGGCCATTTCGGTGATACGCTGCTGCTGTGTATATAAAATCAGCACGGCCGAGATCAGGAGTACGGCAAAAACAGACAGGGCAATGATGCCTCCTCGGATAATCCTCTTCTTAACCCTATGGGTAATACGCATGGTTCGGTTTCTCGTTTAATCGCTTCTAATGCAGCAGTATGACAGTGTGGGGGAAGCGTATGGATGGCATGCCGGTGGCATTGCGGGTCAAAAATAACATAAGCAGGGGAAAAATACATGTTAATAAAAAGCCAAATGTAACTTATGGCAGAAGGAGAAAAGATAAAAACCGTAATTTAATAACATGCAATATCCCGGCGTAATCATCATTGGTGCAGGGCTTTCAGGCCTTGTGGCAGCCAGCGAGCTGGCGGAAAATAATATTCCTGTCATGCTCCTCGATCAGGAGGGAGAGCAGAATCTTGGCGGACAGGCTTTCTGGTCGCTGGGAGGACTTTTTATGGTAGATACACCCATGCAGCGGCGAGTAGGCATCCGCGACAGTCTTGAGCTTGCCATGCAGGATTGGATGGGTACTGCGGGGTTCGACAGACCGGAGGATCATTGGCCACGGAAATGGGCTGAGGCGTATGTGCAGTTTGCCGCAACGGAAAAATACACGTGGCTCCGGCAAAGGGGGCTGCGTTTCTTCCCCGTTGTGGGCTGGGCTGAAAGGGGTGGATATGGTGCCATCGGGCACGGCAATTCCGTACCACGGTTTCATATCACGTGGGGTACCGGTCCGGCTGTTGTGGGGCCGTTTGCGGAACAGGTGAAGGCCGCAGCGCGAAAAGGGACGATCGACCTTCGTTTCCGGCATAGGGTAAACGAGCTGATCGTAGAGAATGGCGAGGTGAAAGGAGTACGCGGTGTGGTGCTCGCTCCGTCAGGCGTGGACCGTGGCGAAGAGAGTCCGCAAAATATTATCAGTGATTTTCATTTAGAAGCCTCCCGCATCATCATTACCTCCGGCGGGATTGGCGGGAATCATGCACTGGTAAGAAAGAACTGGCCGGTAAGACTCGGGCCGGTACCACAGCATATGGTTTCCGGTGTGCCGGCACATGTAGACGGCCGGATGCTGGGAATAGCGCAGGATGCGGGAGCCAGCATCATCAACCCCGACCGTATGTGGCATTACACCGAAGGTATTCAGAACTTTGCCCCCATTTGGCAAAACCATGGTATCCGCATATTACCCGGCCCTACCTCGATATGGCTCGATGCCACAGGAAACCGTTTGCCCGTACCGTTGTTCCCGGGTTTTGATACGCTGGGAACGCTGGAGCACATAGGGCATACAGGGTATGATTATTCATGGTTTATCCTTAATCAGGCTATCATTAAAAAGGAATTCGCATTATCCGGATCAGAACAAAACCCGGACCTCACGGGTAAAAACTGGAAACTGGTATTGAAACGTGGCTTTGGTAAAAAGGCCACCGGGCCGGTGGAAGCATTTAAAGAAAAAGGGGCTGATTTTGTCGTGGAAAACAACCTCCGTGATCTGGTGGCCGGTATGAATAAACTAACGCCTCAGCCGCTGCTCGATTATGAGGCCGTAGAAAGAATTATACTGGCGCGGGATAAAGAGCTGGATAATAAATTCTGTAAAGACGCTCAGATCATGGCCATCCGCAATGCACGCCAATACCTGGGCGACCGGCTAATCCGCACCGCGAAAGTTCACCGTATACTGGACCCCGCCGCAGGACCATTAATAGCCGTGAAGCTCCACATACTTACACGCAAAACACTCGGTGGACTGGAAACCGACCTTGGGGGCAGGGTGTTGCAGCCGGGAGGGCAACTGGTAGGAGGACTATACGCGGCCGGGGAAGCTGCCGGCTTTGGTGGTGGAGGCATGCATGGATACCGTGCGCTGGAAGGTACTTTCCTCGGAGGGTGTATCTTTTCAGGACGCACCGCTGCACGCACCATAGCAGGTGCAAAGGATTAAATCAGTCCGGCAGCCCGGCTTTTTTCATACTGATCCATTTTACATCATTATCACTGCTGAAGAATAAATACTTCCCGTCGCGGGAAAAGGCCGCACAGTATTCATAGGAAGTTGTATTTACTGCAGGTCCCAGGTTCCTGGCGGTGCCCCAGTTGCCCTGTGCGTCTTTTCTTGACACATATACATCTCCTTCACCCATGCCGCCTTCGCGGTTAACGGAAGTAAATAGTAACAGTTGCTCGTCAGGAGAAATGCAGGGGTCATGTTCCATAACCGGAGAATTAATGGCAGCACTCAGCAATACAGGACGGGAGTAATGCCCGTTTATCAGGGTACTGGTATAAATATCATAACCGCCGCCCCGGTTGGAGGCGAAGTAGAGATTGCCATTCTGTGCCAGAGATACATAATACTCCGTACTGTCGGAGTTCACGGCCGTAAGGTTCACCGGGTCTTCCCAGCTGCCATCGGTTGCCTGGTGAGCATACCATATATCGAAATCTCCTGGTGTAACATTATCATCCGGTGGCTGGTTAGAGATGAAGTATACTGTACTGTCGGGCGTAATGAAAGGATCAGCCTGCGACCAGGCGGTATCTGCGAAGGGTGCAAGGGCAGGGGGCGACCATTTATCCCCGTCAAACGTGGTTTGCCAGATGCTCCATTTCCGGTTTACGGACCTGCAGAAGTAGAAAGTGCGGCTGTTAGGTGAAAAGGCGGCGTTAAAGTCGAGCGAATCTGCCGAAACAATACCGGGAAGGAATGATAAAGCAATCGTATCCGGAAAAGGCTCCGGGTATGAAATGGTGCGGTGGGTGGCTGTCTGGCAGCAGGCAAAGGCTGTTGCCAGGGCTATCAAACAAAGCGATCTCATGGGGTTGTACTTGAGAACCTGAAGGTACGAATAAACATGCTATTCCATTTAGCAGGCATGTTAACGTAATGATATGAACCACCCGTACCGGCATTTCATGCGGTTCAACTGAAAATCGATATTCCCTCCTTTACTCCGCTGTTGCCGGATCGATGATAGCTTTTACCTCATGGATAGCAGTTGCGGGGAACCCTCCCTGCAGGGCATGTTCACGGACAAGCGCTTCATCCTGCGCCAGGTATACGCAGAAGATCTTATCGGGCGTCACGTAACTGTGTATCCACTGGATCTTAGGGCCCAGTGCCGCCAGAACGTTGCATGATGTCTGCGATACAACTTTAAGTTGCTCTGGTGTTAGCTGACCTGCTCCCGGCAGATCGCGTTCGATTACATATTTAGGCATAACAATGCAGGTTGGCTCCGCAGGTGGGGATGAAAAACAAGCTGTAGGTCCCTGAAATTAATTTATGCTACGCAATGCCTGCGGAAGATGAAGAAATGGGGTTGCATAAAATTACTGAATTTCTGCTTGCGGAAAACATAGGCGCCGGGTAGTTAGGGAAACGTTAAAGCCCTGTCGTTTGGGCGAAAAGTGTTAATTTTGATATCGTTTTTGCATAACATATCACTCGAAGCATACATATGAACACTGGAAACACCGGAGCAGAACATATTTCCGGGCTAATGGGAGATTCGCCACTGCTGGTTTTTGCGCTGGATTCAGAAGCGGCAGGGGAATTTGACCAGTACCATCCGCTAATAGTGGGGATCGGGAAAGTAAATGCCGCTTATCACCTCGCCAGATACCTGCAGTCTAACAGGCCCCGTCTGATCGTGAACCTGGGTTCCGCCGGGAGCCACTCCTTCCCAAGAGGTGAGGTGGTATGCTGTACACAGTTCATCCAGCGGGATATGGACGTAAGAGGACTTGGTTTCCGCCTGTATGAAACCCCGCTTTCCGGACAGGAACCCGTGCTGGAATACGGTCTTTCAGTTCCCGGGCTACCCCAGGGTATATGCGGTACCGGCGACAGCTTCGAGATGGACCATAAAACCGACGATTACAATGTCATCGATATGGAAGCCTACCCGCTTGCCATGATCGCACAAAAAGAAGGGATTCCCTTCCTTTGCCTCAAGTATATTTCCGACGGGGCCGACGGTAACGCGGCTGAAGACTGGCAGGTGCAGGTGCATCATGCCGCCGTTGCTTTCAAAAAAATCATTGGCGGATGGCTGGAGAAAGCCCCCGCCGCACTTTAAACATGTGAAATGGACTTTGCGAATTACCAGCTGATTTTTGAGCACATCATCAACAACCCGGAGCCGGAGGCTCCCTACAATAACCCGGATTATCTGAACTATGCCCGCCTGAACTGGTCGCGGCAACAGCGTTGGTTCAAAACCGGTGTTATTACGGCAGAGATGCGCGATGCTATTGCACGCATCTCTGAACCACAGCACTGGATCATCATCACCGAGCCATGGTGTGGAGATGCGGCGCATAATGTTCCGTTCTTTGAGATGATCGCAGCGCTCACCCCCCTGATTACAACGGAGTACCGGCAGCGCGATACTCCGCCGTTCCTCATCGAACAATATCTCACCAATGGTACTAAATCCATTCCGAAACTGATTGCCCGGGATGAGGAAGTGAATGATCTCTTTACCTGGGGGCCACGGCCGGCAGGCTGCCAGGTGGTATACGACCAGCTGAAGGCAGCGCATGCTGACTTTGAACAGATGAAGACCGATATTCAGAAATGGTATAATGAAGATAAGGGGCAGTCGCTCCAGCAGGAGCTGCTCTCCGTGCTTACTTATGCGTAGTGCGGCATTACATATGACCCCTGCAGCAAGGTTCCGCATCATTGTACTGCTGTTACTCAGCCTCGTGTCTGCCGTGCCCGATGTATTCCCCGAGCATGGCGGGCACAAGGTGCGTATACCCGAGTCCATACACCACGAAAACGAGATCCCCGAAGCCTGTAAGGTGAGCCTTGGACTGGAAACATCCGTCCGCTCCCGCCGCCTTCGCAACCAGCAGCCATTATTCGGGGAGGCAGTCGTTATTCCAATAGAAAAAGGCGCAGTAACTGCAGTTACGGTCAAGGAATGGATACGCCCCGCTTACTATAGTTTCCTCCACAGGTTCAGCCTGTTTTAATCCTTCCACACTTTTTCCCGATATTCCTCCGGCCCGATTTTTTCTGCCCTTTCAGGGCCGGGATCAATTATTTATGTAAATTATAAAACGATATAGGATGAAATGCCCGAATTGCAATGAAACACTGCTGATGACGCAGCGTAACAATGTAGAGATCGATTATTGTCCCAATTGCCGCGGTGTTTGGCTCGACAAGGGAGAACTTGATAAACTCCTCGAATACGACGACCGCCGCAGCAGAGATGATCACAGTCGTACCGATGATCCCCGCAGCAGGGATGAGCACCGCCGGTACGAGGGGCATCGTGACAAGGATTATTATGAAGACCGCCACAAGTACCCGAAGAAAAAGAAAGGATTCCTTGGCGACTTTTTTGATTTCGATTAAAATACTAAACACTCATAAATGGAATTCATCTCACCCGACTTCGCCGACCTGGGCGTCTGGATCAGCTTACTGACACTGTGCTTCCTGGAGATCGTGCTGGGCATCGACAACATCATTTTTATTTCCATCGTAGCAGGAAAGCTGCCGGAACACCAGCAACGGAAAGCCCGTAATATCGGTCTCAGCCTCGCCATGGTTTTCAGGGTGGCATTGCTGCTTTGTATTAACTGGATCATTGGACTGAAAGACCCGGTGATCGATTTTAAATGGATCAACGGCACGGTTATACCACTCAGCTGGAAAGATATCATTCTGCTGGCCGGTGGTCTTTTCCTCATCGTGAAAAGTACACTGGAGATTCACCATAAGCTGCAGTCTGAACACAGCGAGGGGAATAAGAAGACGCGTGTGCCGCATAGCCTCAGTTCTGTCCTGATCCAGATCGTGCTGGTAGATGCCGTGTTTTCTTTCGACTCCATCCTGACGGCTGTGGGGCTGGTAGATAACGTGGTGATCATGATTATCGCAGTAATCGTATCTATCCTCATCATGATGCTGTTTGCAGGTCCGGTTACCCGCATCATCAACAAGCAGCCTACGCTGCAGATGCTGGCGCTTACCTTCCTCATCGTGATCGGTGTGGTATTGATTGCCAGCGGCTTCCATCAGGAAGTAAGCAAGAGCATCATTTACTCCTGCCTTGGCTTCTCCCTGATTGTGGAGTTGCTCAACATCAGGCTGAGAGGGAAAAGCACGAAGTATGTAGAACTGAATAATCAGGATATGTAATCATGCCACTGGTTAAGTATATAAAGGGCCGCCCAATTTTGAGGCGGTCCTTTATATGCCACTAACTTTAGACTATTTGGTTAATATATTATCATAAATGTGCCACGATCTCCATTATCTGTCCGTTTTAGATTTCATTGAAGGTGCGTACCTTTGGTGATATGAGCGATACCCGTCAAACCATCCCGGCCAACGGCTCTTTTTATGAGCTGATATTGGCCCTTTACGAACAGCAGCAACAGGCTTCCGTGTTGTATGAAGATAATGGCGTGACCCGTGCAAACGGGATGATCTCGGAGGTATTTGAACAGGAAGGAGCGAAGTGGTTCCGGCTGAATGATGGTACGGAAGTACGGATCGATAAGCTGTATGCTGTGAACGGTACTTTCTCTTCCGATTACTCGGAATGCTGATGCCGTAATAAGCTTAATATAAATATCCGGCAATTTGCCGGGCAATGATACCGCGCTTGCCGCGGTATCATTGTTTTAGAAGGATCTCTGTTTCTGGAATTTATTGTTCCCGTTAATCCGGAAGGGCCATTGATTAATTTTGCGCGGGCACTTTTTTCCGTCTTCCCCATCTTTGTTTTCGTTGGTTAACCACAACAAACTTTATTCAATAACCCCCAAAAAAAGATCCACATGAAAACAATCCAATCCGGAACAACCATTTCCCGTCGTAAAAAAACGACCGTATCTGATTCGCCTGAATCTTTCCTTTCTTCCGGCGATGTATTTGCTGACGGGCATCTGCTCAAATCCCGGCCCGGCCCGCAACAGCTGGCTTCGCGTGAAAAGACAGCCCGGGAACTGGAGAAGAAATTCAGTCAGAAATTCGGAGGCAAGGTACAGGTGAAAGTTGACCCCGATCCAGTACAGGCTGCATCTATGCTGGAACAGATCCGGCAGATCCGCCAGCAGTTTGGCGTACAGCTTTTAACTGATCTGAAGCCACTTATGCTGAAGCAGCCCCGCATAAAAATTGCAGGAGGCGGGCATATCATTGCGGCTAAAAAATCAGGAGGTAAACAACCCATCCCTGTAAAAGGGAAAATATCAACGGATACAGCGGTGATCATGGCATCAGAACTTGATCTTACGAATACCACGCTTGAGATCCAGCCGGAAATACACACTTTGTTACTGATTGCTGATAAGCTCGTCTGCGGTAAGAACGCCCGCATAACATGGACGTACCAGAAGGGCAAACCATCCCACCGGCCAGATGATGCCTCTCTCGACGGACAAAGCTTCCCCGGCATCGTTACCATCCCCGGTACCCGTCATGGCCGGGATGGGGAGCCTGGCAAACGGGGAATAGAGGGCGTAACCGGTACAACAGGCCGCCCCGCACCGAACATTGAGATTTGGGTAAAGGAGCTGGTGAATGTGCCCAGTTTTGATCTGCGCGGCGCCGATGGTGGCACCGGAGGCAAAGGCCAGCGTGGTGGCCATGGCGGAGACGGTGCAGATGGTGTGAAAGGAAAAGAATCCGCCTTTAAAACCCGTTGCCACTATAAGCACCCGGCCGGTAATGGCGGCCATGGCGGTGATGGTGGCAGAGGAGGAGAAGGAGGTGCCGGCGGCAATGGTGGTGATGGTGGTAATATACTCATTGCCGTTCCCGATGGCACGCTTGATAAAGCGATATCTGACAGTCCGTTTACGCCGCAGCTGGATGGAGGCGATAAAGGAGATGGGGGAACAGGTGGGGATGGAGGCCCTGGTGGCCGCGGTGGTAATTCCGGAAATGTTGGCGCCTGCGCAACTGGGCGCGATGGCCAGCATGGTTCCCTTGGCCAACCGGGAAAAACAGGCCCGAAAGGGAAAGCTGCCGGTAAAGAAGGAACCCTCGAATTCTGTACTTTCAACGAAGATGAATGGGAAGCCTTGCTCAGCAGGCCGTTTATCACCGAGATAGAACCGGCATATGTTTTCCCGGGTAACAAGATCACTATTAGCGGCACCAGCTTCGTAAAAGGCGATAAGGTTGTGATGGAGAATGCCGGGGTTTTAAAAGCCACTGTGAACCCCGATGAAAGTATTACCGTAACAGTACCCTCCAAAATGCCCGGTGGCAGACATGTAGTGCGTGTGATACGGGCCGCAGATAAAGTTTACAGCAATCCATTCTCTGTTTGGGTAAAGCCGCGGATCAACAAGGTGCCGGAAATGCTCATTCCCGGCGAAATTATGCCCGTTACGGGCCAGGGCTTCCTGCCGGGCGCAGTGGTGCTCATCAATGGCAAAGCTGCCAGTTCACCTACCGTTACTACAGGTGCGGTTGCATTTCTTGTACCGAAAGATGCGGCGCATGTGCAGGCAGCCGATTGGCTCATCCAGGTGCGAAACCCTGATGGTATGCTCAGTAATACAGTATCCACGAAAAAGGCAGTTGAATTGGGTATTCCTTTCCGTTATGGCATCCATAACTTCGCATTCGGTAATTTCAGCATTGGCGTACCTGACTGGCAAACATTTTACGAAACCTTCGGTAAATCGGAAGTGATTTTCCAGGTGATTAAGCAGCCCGCGCTTACCGGGGCCTTCTACTGGTTTTATCAGAAATACCTCAAAGGTGTGGATAAAAAGGGACTTGCTACGGGCTTCTGCACTGCACTGTCCAGCATGGTGGCGGATAAGTTCTGGAAAGGGGATACGGATGCCTTCACAACCCCGCGCAGCAAACTGCATGCTAAATTCACCGCCATCCACGGCCGCCTTCTTTCCCGCGAAAGCCTTATCCATTTCCATGACCAGAGCCGTAAGGGCATTGCAATGGTTGAAAAAACTGCGCGTGCCATTGAAACAGTGTTCCGGAAAGGATGCGATGCGCATCAGGCGCCGCTGCTCTTCTTCATCCCGTCAGGCGCCATCTGGGATAAAGCGTATTTTAAGAAACTAAGTTCCACCCATTGCATCATGCCTTACAAATTTCAATATCCCGCCGGGCATAAAGGTGCTAAGCTCAATGCGCAGCATTCCACTACGGTCAACGACCTGCACGATGTCCGGATGTATTGCTGGGACTGCAACCATCCCCAGAACCCCGATTGCTACATCCGCTTCCGCAAAGAAAATGGCGTCCTGCATTTCGATTACCATGTGGAAGGCCTGCCGGAAGAGATTAAAGTAAGCAGTATCGATAACATAACACTGGGGAATATGAGCAACGGAGCCTATCTCTATAGTGATCATGATATGCCTTTCACCGGTGCATTCGGGCTGAAGAAATTCGTGATCGATTTCCTGCTCAGTCCTGCTGATCTCGAAATCACTGACGAAGAAGGGCGTAAGACAGGGCTCTCCAATGGAAAGCTCTACAGCGGCATTCCGGATTCCATGCCATGCTACCTGGCAGAAGGCGCGTATCTACTGCCCGAAGGGAAATCACTTACACGGCGTATCGTAGGTACTGGTGCCGGCATCTATACTTACAATTCCATCCTGCCCGATGGTACTACCGTGAAACTGGAAGGGGTGGAAACAAAACCCGGACAGGTAGATGTGATTGGGATGAATGCCGACGCTTCTCAGGTGAAAATTGCCATGCAGGAAGAGAAGCCTTTTACATTCACTTTCTCCCGGCTTATAGGAGATCAGCTACGCTCGTTATCTGTGAGTGGCATCGCATCGGGTGCGGGTAAAACATGTGAAGTAACGGTGGCTCCTGAGCTGGGTGCACTCAGCTTCGGGAACAGGAGCGGAGTGCGTAACGTGAAAATTGCCGCCTTTTCAGCACTGCTGACAGACAGTAAGCCTGCTGAAAAAGAAGTGCAGATCAGCCTCCCTGCCGATCATCAGTTGCAAATTAAAATCAATGACTGGGTAAAGCTGGACCTTCAGACGACGACGGAAGCATTGTAATCAGTGCTTTCATAAAAACAAGGGCCGTACCAACGGGGTGCGGCCTTTTTCATTTTCGTTTAGCCATTGGCGGATGGACAAAATGACTTTATTGATGGGGAATATGATGAAATACGCTTTAATTTATCTTGTTGATGCAGGGAGTGCATACAACAATATGGAAAATAGTCTAAGTTGATCATACAAAACTTAATCCCGTATGAAGAAAATCCTGACCCTTGCGGCAGTAGTCTGCCTGTCAGTCGGCGCGGCGACCCATGCTCCGGCAAAAGCCATTAAATCACCAGTTAAAGTGAAGGCTGCGAAAACGCTTGACTTCCCCCGTGGCATCGACTGGAAAATTTATTACTCCGGGCTACCGATGGTATCGCTGGTATGGCCATCATTCACACAGGGTGGTTTGGGGCCGGTACCCTTCACTTTTATGGGAACGCAGCAGTACATCAATCCCACTACCACTACGTCCATTTACTGGGCCGGAACGCAGTACACACTACAGCCTAATGTGACGTACACCATGAACATTGCCGGGGTATTGTACTACTTCCAGATCCCGCTGAACGGATCAGGCTATTGCACCATTACCGGGCATACCTGATTGTTACTACATCCTCATTTCGAATCCCTCCGCCAAAACCGGGGGGATTTTTTATGGGTGCTAGTCTGATTGTTTCTTCGCGAAGCGGATGAACTGCTGGGCGAGTTTATGCTGCTGGCCCTGGGGGTGAATGAAGTGGTATTTGCGGATGAGTTTGAATTGTTTAACGGGTAGTACTTTCAATACGCCGCTTTCCAGCTCGCCCTGCACGGCGCGTAGGGAGAGGAATGCAGCACAGGGGGCTTCGCGCAGGTAGGATTTAATGCTTTCCGAACTGCCCATGTGCATGAGTATGTTGAGGTCTGTGAGCTTCAGATCCAGTTTCTTTAACTCGTTCACGATCACCTCAAGCGTGCCGGAACCATGTTCGCGAACCAATAATGGTATCTTCCGGAGATCATCCGTGGTAAGGGCGCCTTTGAAAGGGTATTTGAATTTGGCGTTAGAGATTAGGGCAATTTCATCTTTCGCCAGTTCGGTATATTTCAGTTGCGGATTCCGGGAATGGCCTTCGATGATACCCACTTCGATATCCTTTTGCAGCAGCGCCTGCTCGATCTGTTCGGTATTGCCGTTGATAAGCGAAGTTCGGATGGATGGATGTTCCTGGTTAAAGCGTGCCAGTACGCCGGGCAGATAGTACTGCTCTATGGTGGAGCTGGCGCCAATGTTGAGCAGGCCGCCCTGATCCTGCTTTAGTTGATGGAGATCGTATTCCATATTGCCGTACAGCAGAAAGATCTGATTGGCATACTGGAGCAGCAGCTTGCCGCCCGGGGTGAGCCGGATACGGTTGCCGATTCGTTCAAACAGCGCGATGCCCAGCTGCTCTTCCATCCCATGTATATGTTTGGTAACTGCGGGCTGGGAAATAAACAGCTCTTCCGCCGCTTTGGTGAAGCTCAGCCGCTTGGCGACAGTATGAAATACCTTTAACCTGAAATCGAACATGCCGTAAAAATACGATTTGATAAGCAGGAAAAAGCGGTCTGTACCAGCATGCCGGTAACAAACCGCTTTTATTATTGATTTGAGGCTGTTATGGCGCCGTAAAACCGAAGTGACGGTAGATAGCCTGTCCACGGGGGCCGGTAAGGAACGCGAGGAAGTCTTTGGCCGCCTGCGGATGGGATGCATTTTTCAATATGCCTGCCATATAAGTGGCGCGGATGTTTTCACTTTCAGGTATTTCGATCATAACGAGCGGATGTCCGAGGCGTTGCTGGTAAAGGGCTTCGGTGTACCAGACAGGACCGGCATCTGCCTCATTATAGAGCATGCGCATGGGAGATTCGCGATGGTGGATGCGGGTGAGCCAGGTTTCGCCATTTACGGTTTTATGGTCCATGATCACATTGCGGAGGGAATCGCCACCGGCTTTGCGGTAGGCTTCCTCTATGCGCCGGCCGATGCCTTCCCAGGCAGGGTTAGGCATTGCTACCCGCAGGCCGGGGCGCCCCAGGTCGCGGAGGCTTTTCAGCCCTTCGGATTTATCCTGCCGTGCCATGATAGCTATCCGGTTGCCGGCATAGGCGGCCACTGCACTGAAGCGCGGGCGCATCTCATCGATGCGGGCTTTGCCTGCAGTATACACGTCGGGAAGGAAATCTATCCGCATATTACCCATCGTAAGCGATCCCGTTTCGATTTGCCGGGCCAGGATGCCGGGTGGCAGCGTTTCCGCAAATACCCGCTGGTATTGAGGGTAAGATCTTTTGAACTCCCGAATCAGTGTATCTATCACCATAAACTGGTTGCCGGCGAAGAAAATAATAAGCTGGGGGTCGCGCACATCACCATACAGGTCGGGCACATTGTCGATCCCCGGAATGGTAAAGTTAACGCCGGCTGCCGGAGGTGTATTCCAGGGAGGGTCGTAGCGGTGAGTGTCCTGTGCTGTGGAAGATTGTGCAACTAACAGCGCGAGGGGGATTATCCATTTTTTCATGTTGTTAACGGTTAAGGGTGAATGTAAGACCAGCCTTCCTGCTGTTTGATGATAAGTTCTCCGTTGCCGCTGGGGGTGTAAAGAATGAAGGGGAAAAGCTCGTCTTTGGTTACTCTTCTTTCCTTCAGTGTGTTCTCACATTCCACGAGCAGAACGCCTTTCGCAGCAAGCTCTTTCAGCTGTGGCTCGTATGGTTGGTTTTTACGGTAGAGGTTAATCCCGCCACCATGGGCCACGAGTTCAATAACGATTTGGTTGGCCAGGCGTGGGTCGTCCAGCGCGTTTTTAATATTGCGCAGCGTGGCGCGGATCACTTTGTCATCGTCACTGTTCAGCTGGTAAATTGCTTTGTAGGTGGTTTTAACATCCTGCGCAAGCGTGCCGGACCCTATGAGGCAAAGCATGGCTACAAGCAGCATTTTTCCGTGTTGCATATGGGTGGTTTTTGTTATGAAAATGAATTACTGTGCGGCTTCGATAGGACCAAATGGACCGAGTTTATGCTGTTTTTCGGAGAAGCCGTCGGCATATGGTCCGAATGGGTAGTCGGTGGGCTTTGTCCGGATATCCTGCCAGTCGGCTGACTGGTCTTTATGCGGCCGCGGCATGGAGTTGACGAATGCGGCAACATCCCATGCTTCTTCCGGTGTGAGCTGCGGCGCATCGTGTGTGGCGCCCAAAGGCATATTGTTGCGGACGAAGCCTGCGAAGTTGGAGATGCGGTATAGACCAGCGGCATCGTTATAGCTATTCGGGCCCCAAAGCGGAGGGTAGGCGTATTCCAGTCCGTCGGCCGCCATCAGTCCTTCGCCATCCTTGCCATGGCAACTGCGGCAGGAGCGCTCATAGATAATATTTCCTTTGGCGGAATCGGCTTCGCGGGCGAGTAGGGCGGGCTTGTTAAGACCGCTGCCAGCAGGCTTTTGGCCGGGTTTAACATTACTTCCGAGCCATTCGATGTAAGCGCGGATGGCATGCATTTCGCGGGAGGATGCGTCTGGTGCGGTGCCATTCAGGCTGCGCTCAAAGCAGTCGCTTACCCTTTTGACAATGGTTTCCTCAGTGCCGGAGCGTGCCCGGAAGCGTGGATAGGTAGCGGCTACGGCGCTGTAGTTATTGCCGAAGGGGAGGGTGCCGGAGGCGAGGTGGCAGTTCTGGCAATTCATGCCGTTGGAAATTTGGGCTACACTTCCTTGCGGACCCAGGTACCGTGCAGTATGCGAGATAAGCTCGCGGCCGTAGGTTACGAGTGCGCCGCTTTCCCCGGCGGGGATAGTAGCTTCGGAAGGCGGCTGCCAGTAACCCTCCGTATGGCTAACCTGCGAAGCCGGAGTATGACCCGGACCGGCCGGGGCGGGTACGAGGGCACCGTAACAGATAACACTGGTTTCAAGCAACACAATAATCACGAGGATGAATATGCAGGCCAGCAGCTGATAGATGATACATTTTAATCGCAGGTACTTTGGATCGTGGAGCGTATTCATATGAGCGTATTTACCCGTCAAAAGTACATGGTGCCCCAAGTGAAGTCAAATGAATAAAGCTGATGCGCTATAACCATAAGTTATAATGAGCTAATTTCTAATAACCTATAGGAATAGTGAAGTAGTGCCTGTGCGGGTTTCCGGTTGGGTAGGCTAAAAGTGCATTTCAGCAGCAGTAATAGGTGTCTGAGAGGCGGAGAGGGGGCATTGAGCGGGTATATTGACTTTCTTTGTAACTTAGTAACAGTTATATATTTTAATTGTTCAACTCCAAAAAATCACCAACAATGAAAGCATTACGCATGGTTATGTGCATGGCAGGCGCCCTATTACTGGCAGCCGGAGCCAATGCCCAGCGCATCCGCGTGACCGATGGCAGCCTGGATGTTCTGAAGAATGAAAAAGAAATCAGCATCGAGTTTACCTACAACAACATGAAAGTCGGCAAGTTCGACAAAGAAGCCGATTATGTGAGCAGCCGGGTGAAAGATCTCAACAAGAAAGAAGCCGGCAAAGGCGATACCTGGGCCAAAGCATGGGTAGATGATCGCAAGGAGCGCTTCGAGCCTAAGTTTGAGGAGCTTTTCACACAGGTTACCGATATGAAGATCGCGAACAAATCCAAGTACATTCTCATTTTCAATACCTCGTTCACTGAACCCGGCTTTAACGTGGGTGTAATGCGCAAGAACGCTTATATCAGCGGAGAGTTTACGCTGGTAGAGTCGGCAGACCGTAATAAGGTAGTAGCAAAAGGTACGCTTGAAAAAGCGCCCGGCAGAACCTTCTGGGACAACGATTTCGATACCGGAGAACGTATTTCCGAAGCTTATGAGATGGCCGGCAAAGCCCTGGCCCGCTATATCCGCTAGTAATACCGGATATCAGTAAAAAAATCCCCCCGGTGATTACCGGGGGGATTTTTATTTTATACATAGCGTTAACTACACTTCCATCGCATCGTACACGATCACCTTATCCCACAGGTGGCTGCATTTCTTTATGAACTCCTGGTGAATGGGGTGCACCTGGTAGGCTGCTTCCCCAGCCAGATCATCGAAAAAGATCAGCTCCGAAACACCCCAGCTGCCATCTACCACGCCGCGCTGCTCTGTTCCTGCCACAATACCCACCCGCAGATCGCGCACGGTAGGGATCTTAGAAAGCGATTTTACCCCCGCAACCAGCGCATCCCGGTCTTCCTTCGAACCCGGATTCTTCAGCCAGAAGAAAACGTGATGTGCCATGGGAGGCTTTTTAGCGGAAGATGTTACCGGCATGGCGGCTGCCGCAGTACCGGCGCATAATGCCGCCGCGGTGCCCAGGAACTTGCGTCTGTTCGATTTGGTCATGGGTTTTCTGTTTTTTAGTTGATAATGTGTTCAAAATACACAACTATCCCGTAATCCGGAAGTCTTCCCCTCAAATTAGGTATTGTTACCCACTAAATTTGAGTACTAAAAGCTATGGGGTACCCTCTCTGCCGCCGGTACCTTTGCAAGGTTAACAATAAAACGTGCTACCATGCTACCCCAAAAAGCAATGTCCCTCTTCTGCAGGGCACTCTTCATTTCCATTTGCGCTTTCGCCATGGCCTGTGGCAAAAAAGATTCCGGGAGGGATACGCCCGGAAACCACCTCCCCAAATCCAGTGTACCTGTCGAACTGGTGGGTAAATACTGGCATACAGGTTCTTTTTCCATGACGCAATTCTCAAACTATGATGGCAGCTACGCCGGCCAGGCATTTGAAATTGCCACAGGTTACAAATTCTCAGCTGATGGTACTGCGGAACAATATTTCTACTGGACCAAAACCAGTACTTATTGCCGTGAGCAGGTACTCGGTTATCGCAAAGGCACCGCAGTATTCGATGCGGCGAAAAAGAACTTCCGGTTCTACGCAGCTTCCGGATACTACCGCCGCTACAATTCCTGCGGTGGAAGCCAGTCGCCCGGATATGGCGAAAAGGTGGCATACGGTCCGGACGATCTGCATCCGAAGTATGTAGACGAGCAGAAGAACTGGACACTGGTAACCGAGCAGGGGAAACTGATCTGGAGGGTGCCCTTTGATGACGGGTCGGTTAATGATTATACGCGTGCAGATAATCCTGAATAAGGGGGTTATTGATTACTGGCACCTGCGCCTGTCCGGAACCATCCGGCAGCGCAGGTTTTTTATTTTGAGTATACCCTGCAGCGGGAAACAACAACCCAAAAGCCGGAAACAGTTTTTCGGGGGCGGAAAAAAGGCAGGGTACTCCCGGAAAAGTGGGAAACAATAGTAACGGGGAATTACCTTATTTCGTCCTTTAGCGCATTCCGGCAAAAATACCGGCAAAGACAATAACCCTTTAATCCGCAGTTCATGCAACTACCATCTCTATCCCCCGAAACCTTCGCACAGAAGCTTTCTGATCCTACCGTAGCCCTTAAATTCACCTATCTGAACGATCTGCTGCTCAACAGTGAATATTGCCTGATCGAATTTATGGTCGGTAAAGGTGCATGGAAATGGCCCATACCACCTAAACCTCCGGGGTACGATACCGGCAACAAAACCATTGAGCTGGGGGTAATCCTCTTTTTACTGAATAATACGGGGTACATCGCGGACAATGATATCCGGCAATATGCCCAATACCTGAAAGGTGCCCTTGGCCTGCCCAACTCCCAGCTGCCCGTTCAGGCCTATGCCTGGGTCATGAATAACGTACTCATTTACGACGATGGCGGGGTTATCAGCGGTGGGAAGTACGATACTTACGATCAGGGATGGTTTGCCGCCTTCCTGAACCTGATTATCACCGATATGCATAGCGCCTGGTATGGCTTCCCTCAGGGCAGCCCTGTACCCGTTAAGCTCGATTTCAGCGTGAGTAATTACACCATTACCCTGGGTATGATGGGCGACTGGGGAACGGGAGACACCACGGCAAAGGCAGTTCTCCGCCAGATGACCACGCTCAACCCCAACTATCTTATTCACCTGGGTGACACGTATTACTCCGGCAGTCCGGCTACCGGGCAATGGGCCGGATATTACTTCCATCCCGGAGAGGAAATGGAGAACCTCGTGAATATGTGGCCCGGTACCCCTACGCCCCGCTCTTTCACGCTCAATTCCAATCATGAAATGTATACCGGCGGCAACGGGTATTTTGGGGAAGCCCTGAAAACTACCGGTCCATTTTCTCTGCAAAAGGGCTTGAGCTATTTTGCGCTGCAGGCGGGTGACTGGACGGTTCTCGGACTGGATTCCGCATACTACGGTACTTCTTTGGATGCCTTTATGGACGGGAGCATTGGCGGGGAACAGATCAACTGGATCGCAGGGCTGAACCTTAATCCGGCTAAAACGATCGTGCTTACCCATCATACCGGTTTTCAGTACGATGCATCCGCTTTTATGCAACTGTGGGATCAGGTGAATGGTGCCCTTGGCGCCGATCCCTATGCCTGGTACTGGGGGCATGTACACAACGGAATCGTGTATGCATCGCCCCTGACGCTTCCCGGCACGGATGGGAATCTGCAATCCACCAATACCTATGCCCGTTGTCTGGGACATGGAGCCCTGCCTTATGGCGAAGCCTCGGCATTGATCAACAACCGGTCGGTTGAATGGATGGAAACGGATAAGCAGGCCAATGGTTTAATGCTGAATGGCTTTGCCACGCTCACTTTCCAGCTGGACGGACAATTAATGGTTACCGGTATCAGGGAGTCTTTTTACCACCTTGGTACTTCTTCTCCGGTGTTCTCGAAGAAAATATTCTAGTGGCGTAAAAAGAAGGGTGTCGGTTTTAACCCTTCTTTTTGTCGTTTTTACACGCGATAGATAAAAGACGGGTGTCGTAAGTTTGTATTGTCAATCACACAAAACAAATAACAATAACACTCACCATTTAACAACTATTGTATGGAAACGACAAAACAAGCGATCACTATTACCAGCACAATTCAGCAACCGGCAGCTAAAGTATGGGAATTCTGGAATGAACCCGAACATATTATGCAATGGTGCGCAGCGTCCGACGACTGGCATGCTCCCAAGGCCTCCAGCGATCTCCGGGCAGGTGGTGCATTTTCCACTACCATGGCAGCGAAAGATGGCTCATTCAGCTTCGATTTCGGTGGCATATTTGATATTGTGGAACCGCATCAGCGTATTGAATATACACTGGGAGACGGCCGTAAAGTGAAGATCGGTTTCAAAGAAGAAAACGGACAGACGCAGGTGGTGGAAACATTCGATCCGGAAGATGCCAATCCGGAAGATATGCAGCGTGCAGGATGGCAGGCGATCCTCGATAACTTCAAGCGCTACGCTGAGTCCAAATAATTACCAGATGGCCCTTCAGGCTACCCGAAAGGGTTTCAGTGAGTGGAGGGCCATCTCTTTTTCCTTGCCCCTCAGTTTGATGGAACCCAGCGTTTGCGCTGTAAAATCACTCCCGAGCCTTAGTACCGATATCAGATCGGCAGATGCGATCACTTCTTCATTAAACTGTTTACACATACCCTGTATACGGGATGTGGTATTGAGCACATCTCCGGAATAAGTGATATCGCGTTTGATGATCCCCACTTCCCCCGCCACCACCGGCCCGCAATGAATGCCTGCCTTGAATTCCGGGAACACGCCATAGCGTTCCAGGTACTTAGGCTGCAGGGCAGCAATCCGGTCTTTGATGTCAAAGAAGCATTGCACGCAATTGCTTTCCGCAAACCCTTCGCGGTAGCGCCATGCTATTATCACCTCATCGCCTACATACTGGTATATTTCCCCGCGGTTTTCGAGGATGGGGTTGGTGATATCCGTAAAGAAATCTTTCAGGAAAGCGTGATACCGTTTATCGCCCAATTTTTCCGCGATGGTGGTGGATGCGTTTATGTCGAGGAACATAAAGATGCGTTTCTCTTCGCGGGGCGTGTTGTACTTGCCCCTGAGGATGTCGCGGAACACTCCTGAGCCGAACTTGCTGTTGATCTGCAGGAACAGTTGTGTTATACCTACCACCAGCGCCCAAATCAGTCCGTTCTTTGCCATACGCGCCATATCCGGATGCTCGATAAGGCTTAATATCTGCCCCACGATAATGATGACCGCGATGAAAGAAATTGTAACGGCAAGGATGGTGTAAGTGTAGGATTTGTCCCGGTAACGTTCATTTATGAAGAAAACAAGGAAGCTCCCGCCCAGCAGTGCGCCCATGAGTCCGGCGGCCACATTCACGAGGATGGACCTGGAGAGGGAGTAATCAGCCGCAAAACCGGCCGATCCGCTGGTTTGCAATACCAGATGGTCGTACAGCGCAATCAATAGTCCGATGATGGACCATATGATCATGATCTGCAGAAGCTGCCGCCATTTTACCCGCGTCCTGGGATTCATAAGAGTAGGTTTCCCCTAATGTATTGATTTTCTGCGGACCGGGCAATGGTCAATTCCTGCGCCCGTAGGTTTAATTCAGTATTTCCAGCACAAGATCCGTAAGATCAAACCGGGGGAAATCACCATTGTTGCAAAGCATGGTGATGGTTATGCCTTTGTCGGGCTGGCGCACTTCCATACTAAAGAATCCCACATCGGTTCCGGGATGATAATGGACTATATGTTTACGGGAAGCGCGGAACAGCAGGCGGTCTGTCATCCACCCATATCCATATCCTGCATGCCAGTCTGCATAATCGGCGCGGGGTTCCATCATTTCCAGAATCCGTTCGCAGGGGAGAAGGCGGCAGCTGGTGAGCGCGTTTTCCCATTTGCGGAGATCGGGAGCGGAACTAAAGATACCTCCGGCACCAGGGGTATTAACGGCTGGCGGCGCTATCTCCGGCATAGGGCCTTCATATCCCTTCGCGGTATTGCCATTTTCAGGTGGTAAACCGAAGCTTGTGTGACGCATACCCAGCGGAATACATATCTTTTGCTGCAGTGCTTCCCCAAACGGCATGCCTGCCGCTTTCTCCACTATAGCCGCCAGTACGGCATAACCGCTGTTGCTGTATCTGAACTGACTGCCGGGTACGAATAAAGCGGAATCCTGACAGTATTTTGTAATGATGTCTGACATGGATTGAGGCCCGGCATACAGGCCGGGAAGGTATGCTGCGGAAGTTGTATAATCCGGTATGCCGGAACGGTGTGTCAATAGTTGCCCGATGGTTACCCCGCCATGCGCAAACCCGGGGAGGAAACGGCCGGCAGAATCATCCAGCGATAGCTTCCCTTCTTCCCGCAACAGCATCACCAGCATGGCGGTAAATTGTTTGGATACGGAGCCAATGCGGAAAACAGTAGCAGTGTCATTTGGAATCCTCTCCTCCCGGTTAGCCTGCCCGAATGCTTTCTGGTAAAGCAGTTCACCATTCCATTGCACACTGGCCACGCCATCAAATAATCTTTTATTGTGGTAGAATGTAAAGAGTGAATCCAGTTGCGCGATTTTGTTACGCGGCATCCTGCGCAGACGGTTTTCCATCTGCTGCTTGTATTGTACGGAAGATTGCCGGGAGCGTATTGCAATTGCTACGGAATCTGTGTTGTAGTCAGACGGCAGCATGTTATAGTCTTTCCAGAAATCAGAAGTATCCAGACTACTATGGTTTTCTATGAAAGTATGCCTCCCCACTACCCCGGTGGGATTGAAAGGTAATGCCGGTGTGGTATCTATACTGGTAGTAATGAAATCTACCCGGCTGAGGGCTTCGAAGTCGAAACGCAGCCTTGGACTATATAACCGCATCCGGGAGGAAGAGTGTACGTCACCCACAAAGTATTTCCCGCCGGATGGCAGGTAGTGGATGGTGAGCGTATCCTGTAATGTTTGTTCATAGATGTTGAGCAACTTCATTAAAGCCCTTTGGCTTGCGCTGCTTACTTCCCAGTACTGAATGCCTTTAGGACTGAGGTGGGTGGTGAGGGATACGAATGCGTAGCTGGCTGTATCTATATACACCGATCCCTGATAACGGGATTTGCGCAGCCCGTCGCGCTGCTCGAATTTAATCTCCCAGGCACCACGCCCGTTAACGGGTGTGATGCCTGCCAGTCTGAAAACATGTTCTTCCATGCCTTTACGTCCTAATACGGGATGCTCACTGATGTGCGCCGCGAAATCGAACTCCAGTAATGCATTGGGCTGCATTCCCATGATGATGTTCTCAGATCCGTTGAAGGGTGTAAAGTCCTGCTCCACCCTGGCTTTCAGGAGACTCAGCTTGCGCTGCCGGCCGGTTCCGTCGGGGTGCCAGCAGTCATATGCCGCTTCTGAGATATGGAAGAAATCACCTCCCTTACGTGAACTGAGACGGTAGAAACCGCGCAGTACATGAGGCCGGGAGAAATAGTTGTCAGGGATATGTTCAATGGCTTTGGCTATGAGGTTACGCGGGGAAATGGATTGTATGCTGACCTCAGGAAGAGCGATGGATTGCTTTATGAGTACGTAAGGCCCGACGGATTGGGATGTAATTTGGAAGCGGAGGGTACTGTATCCGATACGGGTGATGAAGGCACTGTCGCCCGCGGCACCGGCAGGCAGTTTGATAAGGAACATGCCTGCGCTGTTCGTGGTGGTATGGATACGATGAGAAGGTACGCTAACGGATGCTGATGGCAGGGGGGCACCGGTTTGTGCGTCTGTCACCCTGCCACGAAGAACTACAGGGAGGGTGTCTTGTGCCAGAATAGGCAATGTGCTGCAGAAGAGCAAGAGGGTAAGGAAACAGGGGAATTGCCGCATAAGGGGAATGGATTACGGGGGATGAAGTTAAGAGGCAATGCCGTTAGGAAGAAGTTAAAGTTTAATAGGGAAGTTGTGTGCAAATTTGGGAGAAGGCCGGAAAAGTGCTAATCTTGAAGGATGCAACTGGATTACCTGACAGGCATCCGTGGAAACGGAGCATTAACATATACCGGTCCGTCAAGACTGGTACGTATTTGCCGGTTTGATCCCGAAGAAGCGGCTGCTTTGGTGCAGGCCGTGCAGGAACTGGCGGAAGGGAAGCGTGAGCTGCTCTGGCTGGAAGATTTGCCTTTTATACAGTCCAATGGTTATTCGCTGGCCATGCAGCGCTCGCTGCACGACGAAGGACTGACTACCACCGATGAGCGCATTTTCTCGTTAAGGTTTACTGATAAAGCTTACCACCGGATGGCACAGGCGATGGCGGTTTTGTGCCCTGAAGGTTCGCATGGCAGTGTATGGCTGACCGGTGATCAGGCGGAACCGGCGTTGCTTTTTTCTACCGGAGGATCGTGGTAGGTACTGAATAACTGCACCCCGTGAATGCGCTGCCAGCCCCTTGTGGCGCGGATATGATGCGATAAGCTTAACAAGTTTTTAACGGCTGTTTCGCGCCGTTTGGCCGACATTAGTTGCGTTATGATACGCTTTCCATTTGCTATGTTTCAAAGCAAAAACATTACAACCGGAACGTACAATGCGTGATGTACGACAAAGCTCCGGCAATATGCATACGTTGACATTTTGTACTAGATTAGATCTGGAGCATTTGCCTGCCTGTTTCTACAGGAGGCTATATTGAGCCAGTAGTTTTTCCCGCTTTCATCTTCGTAATAATAGGCAGGCTATTCGATTCCCATGTATATGGTACCGAAGCCAAACACTTCGATTTTAAGTCCGTTTTTCGTTTGCTCCCCCGTTACCGCTTCATACCGGTAACGGGGAGTTTTGTTTTACTCCTCCACCGTTTCGAGGATCTGACGAATCCGTTTTTTCCAGATAGAGGCCAGCCAAACAGCCTGTACCGTGGTGGTCAATCCAATTATCGCCAGCAGCCAGATCTTCTTCTCAGTCAATAATATGCCATAACAGAAAAAGACCAGCAGGCAGGCCACCATACCTACCCGCGATGCTACCGATACAATGGCGAAGCGCCGAAGCTGATGCAAGTGACGGTGGACCATTTCCTGTAAATGAGCGCCCTGCAGGGCCTGCCTGCTGAAAATATAGCCCGCTGTATTCAGCAAAATGACAAAGGCCACCGCGCCAACCAGCAATGCATTAATGTACCAGGGCTTCAGTCCGCCGTCGAAGAAATCATAATATACAATGAGGAACAGCACCAGCGGTATCATTTCAAAGAGCAGTTGTTTCCGCATTGCCATGCGTGCAGGGTGCCGGTGAATCATACCGCGCAGGGCGGCAGGGGAGGTTCGGGAAACGGGCATGCCTTCCCAGGCTTGTTTCAATGCGTCCATGATCAGGATTTAAAGTGTTGTTTAATCTTTTGCCGCGCTCTTGTGAGCCGTGCGCCTGCATTGCTTTCAGAAATGCCAAGGATGGCACCCATTTCTGCGTAGCTGAGTCCTTCGAGGTATAATACCATAATCGCTTTTTCCGCAGGAGTCAATACAGCCAGCAGCTCAGGCAGCCGGTCATCTTCCCGGTGTTCTGCCACCTCCGGCAACTCGGAACGGTATTCTACTTTTGGCCTTCCTTTGCGGAAATGAACCAATGCCGTGCTCAGCGCTATCCGGTACATCCAGGTAGCAAAACTGCTGCGACCTTCGAACTTAGGCCAGGCACGCCAGAGCTGGTACACCATTTCCTGGAAAAGGTCTTCCCGGTCTTCCGCCGTATCGCGATACAGGCGGCAGATTTTATGAAGTATACCCTCATGCTGAGATAGCGATTCCAGGAACTGTGATTCATTCATTTTGAAGTAATGCTTTAACAGGTTAGTTGCGCTATAAGCCCTGATCCTTACAGGCAGGCATAAAAAAAACCGCGGTATTCCGCGGTTCCCTGTATTACCTGCTGATCTTCGTTAGCTTACGGATGGGCGTTAGCGCCACTTTCCTGAACTCCACTTCCGCGCCTTCGGCCTGCAGGGCTATGCTGCCGCTGGTGGCGGTACAGTTATACCCATCATTCACCAGGTCGCCATTTACCCAAACACGTACCTTATCACCAAGGCACTCCACTACCATTCGGTTCCATTCACCCAGGGCTTTCTCCGACCCGTCGGTCCGGTTCCTTACCCTTCTTTCCTTGCCGTCTACCACACCCCAGTTCTCTTTAGGGCCACGATAAACCTCCATGCTGTCTACCGCCACATCTTCCCCGATGCACCAGAAATCGCCGGCGTTTTTACTCATCAGCTGCACTTCCAGTGATTTGGGGAACATGCCATAGAGCACACGTGGTGCTGAAGCATGCACGAGCAGCCCGCAGTTGCCCGGCTTGCCGGCAAAGCGGTATTCCAGTTCTATCCGGTAATCTTTATACTTCGCATCGGTAATCAGGTGGCCCTGGGGTGTACCCAGGCTCACGAGCATGCCATTACGCACAATAAAAGGGATGCGGAGGGATGAATCCTTTTCGAGGTCGGGGACATCCATGTGCCAGCCGGTAAGGTCTTTACCGTTGAAAAGGCTGCGCGACTGCGCATGGCATAACGTGGAAGCGCATAGTAGCAATGCGGAAAAAACAATATGTTTCATATGGGTAAGTTATAAAATTTATTGACTATTTTGTTTCATCGTGCTTATTTAAACCACGTTATGAAACAGTACTTGTCTTGCCTGATGCCGGCGGCCGCCTTCTGCGCCGTATTCCCTTTGCATCGGCCTGGCCTGATATACTGGTATTCAATTCGGAAATCGATTGTAGTGTTATAATACATCTTATGAAGAAGCAATTGCTCGTATGGTTACTGGCCGCCTCCATGGCCAATGCACAGGAATATAAGCCGGTTTCAGGCCGTATTATGTCGACCTGGGCAGAACAGCTTAAAGCCGACAGTGTTTTACAGGAACACCCCCGCCCGCAGTTTGAAAGGGGCGGCACCTGGAAGAATCTCAACGGATTATGGAATTATGCACTCACTGCACGCAACAGTGGCCGTCCCGCTGCATGGGAAGGGAAGATCCTCGTGCCTTTCTGTATCGAATCGGCCCTTAGCGGAGTAGGTAAAACAGTGGGGAAAGATAAACTGCTCTGGTACCAGCAAAACTTTACACTGCCGGCAGATGCCAAAGGCAAAAAGATATTGCTGCACTTCGGGGCAGTGGACTGGGATACGGAAGTGTATGTGAACGGACAACTGGCCTTACATCATCAGGGCGGCTTCGACCCCTTCTCTGCCGATATCACCCCATACCTTAAAAAGACGAAGCAGCAGGAAGTGGTCGTAAAAGTATGGGACCCTACAGACGAAGGTCCTCAGCCCCGTGGCAAACAAGTGCGCAAACCGGAAGGTATCTGGTATACACCTGTTACCGGAATCTGGCAAACGGTATGGCTCGAAACGGTGCCTGTAACCTATCTCTCCGCAGTCCGCCAAACCCCTGACATCGACGCACAAACGCTAACCGTGGAAACCACCGTTGTAAACCCTGTGGAAGGTGATCTGGTGAAACTGTCAGCCATGAATGGTGAAGCAGTTGTAGCGGAAACAGAAATCGCCCCCGGCGGCACTGCCGTACTAAAGATTACTTCGCCGGAATTATGGTCTCCCGAAAAGCCCTTCCTCTACGACCTTCGCCTGAGCATTGTACGCAAGGGGAAAGCGGTGGATGAAGTGAAGAGCTACTTTGCGATGCGCAAGATCAGTATGGCGAAAGATAAGGCCGGTATCCAGCGAATGCTGCTGAATAATAAGTTCCTTTTCCAATACGGTCCGCTCGATCAGGGCTGGTGGCCCGACGGTTTGTATACCGCACCTTCCGATGCCGCACTGAAGTTTGACGTGGAGAAAACGAAGGAGATGGGCTTTAACATGATCCGCAAACATATCAAGGTAGAGCCTGCACGCTGGTATTACCATTGCGATAAGCTGGGGATGCTCGTTTGGCAGGATATGCCCAGCGGCGACCTCGGTAACCACTGGGAAATGCGCCCCGGTATCATTGGCCGTGCGAACGACAAACAACGCAGTCCTGAATCCGAAGGCTACTACCGCAAAGAGTGGAACGCCATCATGGAAACCCTGCATAATGTGCCCTCCATCGTGGTTTGGGTGCCTTTCAATGAAGCATGGGGCCAGTTTAAGACGAAAGACATCACCGAATGGACAATGGCCAAAGACCCTTCCCGCCTCGTGAACTCCGCCAGCGGCGGCAACTTCGAACTTACAGGCCATATTATCGACCTGCATAATTATCCTGACCCTGTTATGCCCGACCCGGTTTATTTTGGCGAAAAGCAGATCATCGTATTAGGCGAGTTTGGCGGACTGGGCCTGCCGGTTGACGGGCATGTATGGCAACAGAAAGACAACTGGGGATACCAGACTTTCAAAACTGCCGGGGAATTATTTACGCGTTATGACAGCTATATGGAGCGGATGGAGAAGCTCATCCGCCAGGGGCTTTCTGCAGCAGTATACACTCAAACCACCGACGTGGAAGTGGAAACGAACGGACTAATGACTTACGACCGTAAAGTTTTCAAGAACCCGGTGGAAGCCTTTTACAAAGCACATCAGCGGCTTTACAAATCCGGCCTCGTCAAGATTCCTTGAGTTTCCGGACATGCGATTATTGCCGGTCATCCCGGAACCGCGGCTACGAGTCGCGGAATGTCAGTATATTGCCAGACTAAACCTGACAACCGTAAAATCGCATATTTTAATCAACAACCATTATGAAACGTACGTTTTTGTTACTGACGCTGGCGGCTGCTAGCGTCTTTTCTCTGACGGGGAACCCTCTATACGCCCAGAAAGTGGCCGCCGGCGGTACAGCAGCAGCAGGCGGGGCAGGGCAGAAGATCCCCGCCGATCCGGATCTGAAAACCGGTAAGCTGAGCAATGGTCTTACCTACTACATCCGCAAAAATGCTGAACCCCGTAACCGCGCGGTACTTTACATGGCCCTCAAAGCAGGCTCTCTCATGGAAAGTGATGCGCAGCAGGGACTGGCTCACTTCACAGAACACATGGCCTTCAACGGCACCAAAGATTTTCCCAAGAACGAACTCATCAACTACCTGCAGAAAGCCGGTGTGAAGTTCGGGGCCGATCTCAATGCCTACACTTCCTTCGATCAAACTGTTTACCAGTTGCCTATCCCTACCGATAGCGCAGAGCTGTTTAAGAATGGCTTCAAGATCCTCGCCAACTGGGCCGGGCACATCAGCATGCTGTCTCCCGACATCGATGAAGAGCGCGGTGTTATCGTGGAAGAAGAGCGCCAGCGTGGTAAGAACGCACAGAGCCGCATCCAGCAGGAGCTGCTCCCCGTGATCCTGCACGGCTCCCGCTATGCAGAGCGTATCCCCATCGGGAAGATCGATATTATCCAGAACTTTAAGCACGAAGAGATCCGGAATTTCTACCGCGACTGGTACCGCCCGAACCTCCAGGCAGTTATTGCAGTGGGAGATTTTGACGTGGATGCCGTGGAAGCACTCATAAAAGAGAACTTCGGCAAGCTCACCAACCCCGCCAAACAGAAGCCGCACGCTTCTTACGACATGCCCGGCAACAAGGAGCCTATCGTGAAAATCGTGACCGATAAGGAATTCCCTTACAATGTAGCTTTCGCATTCATCCGCCAGTCCGGCAAACCTACCCATACCACTTCCGATATCCGGAACAGCATGGTGATTAATATGGCAAACGCAATGCTGGGCGCACGCATCAGTGAAATGAAACAGAAAGGCACTGCGCCTTTCGTGGAAGGGTCCGCTTCCTACGGTTCTTACCAGCAGGGCCTCATTCCCAACCTCAATTCTGCTACTTTACTCGCCGTAACCAAGAACGGGGCCGATCTGGCTAAAGGTCTTGCCGGTGTTATGACGGAGTTTGAGCGCATGGTACAATTCGGCTTTACCGCTTCCGAACTGGAAGTGGTAAAGAAACAAACAGAAGCCGCCAACGAAAAAGCAAACCGTGAGAAAGATAAAATCCCTTCCAACACTTTCGTACAGGCTTACCTGAAGAACTTCATGTACGGCTCACCGGTACTCAGCCCCGATTTCCGTTATGAGATCTCCAAAAAGTTCCTGAACGAGATCACACTGGAAGAAATCAACGCAGCAGCTAAGAAGATGCTGGGTAAAGAAAATATGACCATCATCGTACAGGCACCGGAAAAGGAAAAAGCCACACTTCCTACTGCAGAACAGCTCCTTACTGCGCTCCGCGATGCAGGAAAAGGCCTGAAACCTTACGAAGACAATATGATCAACAAGCCGCTGCTGGAAAAGAAACCCATCGCCGGTAAAGTAACCAGCACTGAAAAGATCGAAGGCATCGGCGTTACCAAACTCACGCTTTCCAATGGCGTAGTGGTTTACCTGAAACCTACCGATTTCAAGAACGACCAGATCATCTTCTCCTCCTACGGACAGGGTGGTAACTCTCAGGCAGATGATAAGGATCTGACGGCCGTGAATTATGCCGGTAACATCCCTGCTGATGGTATTGGTGATTTCGATAACGCTTCGCTGCGTAAAATGCTGGCAGGTACTACCGGTTCCGCACAGTCCTACATTAGCGAACTCTATCAGGGCTATAGCGGCAGTGCTTCCCCGAAAGACCTGGAAACCGCTCTGCAACTGGTGTACGCTTATGCTACTAATCCCCGGAAAGATCCCGTAATGTTCAAAAAGAACCTGGAAGATTACATCGTATACATCCAGAATTCTGATGACAGTCCGGATAACGTGTTCGGTGATACCGTTAACGCTGTGCTGACCGGTAACAGCATCCGTGAAAAGAAAGCTACGGTAGCAGATATTGCCCAGATCAACCTCGACCGTTCTTTCGAATTCTACAGGAGCCGTTTTGCGGACAACAGCGGGCAGACATTCGTGTTTGTGGGCAACTTCGATATCGCCGCTATCACTCCGCTGCTGGAAACTTACCTTGGTGGCCTTCCGGCAAATAACCGTGCAGAGAAGTACATCGATCGTGGTGTTCGCCCCCTCAGCGGTAAAGTGGAGCGAATCGTGAAAAAAGGTATTGAAGACAAAGCACAGGTGAAACTGTTCTTCTACAACAGCTACCCCTTCAGCATGGAGAACAATATGCAGCTGAGTGCTCTGAGCGACATCCTGGAGTTCAAGGTACTGGAGCGCCTCCGCGAGAAAGAAGGTGGGGTGTACAGTCCGAATGTAGGCGTTGGCTACGAGAAGCTGCCTTATGGCAACTACAACCTGTCCATTTCCTTCAGCTGCGCACCGGCTAATGTAGACAAACTGGTGAACGCTTCGCTGGAAGAGATCGAAAAGATCAAGAAGAACGGTGCTACTGCCGATGATGTGGAGAAGTTCAAAGCAGAATACCGCCGCGCACTGGAGGTAAACCTCCGCGAGAACAATTTCTGGCTGAACTATCTCACCAGCAAATTCAAGAACGGTGAAGATCCTACTTCTGTGTTAACGCAGAACGAGCGCCTGAACAAGGTAACACCCGAGAGCGTGAAGGCAGCAGCCAACACTTACCTCAGCAATGCCAACTACTTCAAAGCGGCACTTGTGCCCGAGAAATAGTATTTGCATAATACCATTTAAAAGCGCCCCGCCAGAATTGCGGGGCGCTTTTTTATATATAATATTTTGAGCGAAAGTCTGCAATTGAAGTTGTATTCAATCCGACTTTTACAATGCAGGTGAAGATGTGGTTTATAGTTTACCCGGTTTAGCCAGGTAATTGGCAACTTTGGTATTTGTCTCCTCCCGTTTTCTCAGACTTTTTATAATTTCGCAGGCATGCTGGAGGAAACGATCTTATTATGCCTTGTGTCATTTTTTGCCGGATTTATTGATGCGATAGTAGGCGGAGGCGGCTTACTGCAAACCCCGGCTATTATGATCATCCTGCCCCAATACCCGGTAGCCACATTATTAGGAACCACTAAAATCCCTTCATTTTCCGGAACCACCCTGGCCGCCTGGCGTTATTCCCGGCATGTAAACCTCGACTGGAAACTGCTCGCGCAGGTGGCATTGCTCGCCTTCGGCGGGGCTTTTTTAGGGGCTTATTGTGTTTCCATGATCGATAACCGGATCATAAAGCCCATTATTTTCTTCGTGTTAATTATCGTTGCCGGATACACTTATTTCAATAAAAGCTTCGGACAGCCCCGCAACATTGACCATACCCGTACCACTCAACTGGCACTGGGAATGTTTGCCGGTTTCGGTATCGGGTTTTACGACGGACTCATCGGACCGGGTGCAGGTACTTTCCTAATCCTCGTCTTTATCGCTTTCATGGGATATGATTTCCTCCATGCTTCCGCCAGTGCCAAACTGATCAATATGGCTACCAACATTGCATCCTTGTCATATTTCGCACTTGCCGGACATGTGTTATACAAATTCGCTATTCCCATGGCCGTTTGTAACATGACTGGGGCCTTTTTCGGCACCCGGCTGGCCCTGCTGAAGGGTAATGCCTTCATCAGGATCTTCTTTCTCATCATCGTTTTCGCCACCCTGCTTCGCTTCGCCTGGGATATATGGGTGGCGAATAGCTGATTAATTCTTAGATATTACTTATTGAAAATGAACTGATAATGTGGGTGATTTCCATGTCAGACGGTTGTTTGTGCCATCTATTGAGCATTGTTATGGCCCGGTTCCCCTCATTCCAACTCCGGTCTTCAGGCAGGAAGGCTATTAACATAATCCGCGGTTAAGCTGCAGATACCCCGGGGGTATCCCGTAGATAAGCCGCCCTTATATAGGGGCGGCTTATGGGCGGCTTAAGGGCGGGATATAGGCGGCTTAAGGGCGGCTTATCTCATTTTTTACCGTGCCTTTTAGTTGGCTGCAGGAGGGAGATTCCCTGAATACAAAAAGGCGCCCGCAAGCGGACGCCCATTGCTGGCAAGGGATGTATGATTCTTAAGATTACCTTGGGAGTTGGCGTATCCATTCCGCAATGAGGGCCACCCCCTCGCGGTGGGTTACCGTGCGTGCCAGTTCAGGCATTGCCGTTCCCGGTTCAGTGCTGTTCATCCGGTAATGGAGGATGGATGCCGCCGGGTCGCCGGGTACTACGTCGTAATCGAGTCCTCCGGCGCCATTTCCGGCGCTTACCGGTCCTTTGAAGATACCGAGCCGGGACGGTGCTTCCTGACCGTATTCGAGGAATAAACCGGTATTATCGGCATCGCCGCCTTTGGTGTGGCAATGGGCGCAGTTCACGTCGAGGTAGGCACGGGCACGCTCATTAACCGAAAAATGCGCACTGTCGTTCCAGACTGGGAAAGGCACCCGCTTCGAAGCGTCAGGGACGCCCTGAATGATGCCGGAAGCTGCCCATTTTTCCAGTTGACCCTGGTAATTGACGTTACGCGCCTTAGGACCAATAGGGATGAGCGAGCCTGCCGAGGCATGGCAACGCTTGCAATCGTTGGTATTCGGGATCACGTAGTGCGTGGGGATGCGGTTGCCGCTGTCGTCAGTAAGGGTAATGGGCACCTGGGCGCCCGCCACCCATTTCACGGCTTCCGTTTGCTCTGCGTTCCATTTGTAATTCATGACTTTCCACTTCCCGTCCGCCACATCCTTATGCAGAAGGCGGGTTTCGAGGAGTACTTCTTTACCCAGCCTGTCGCGGTACGCGAAGTTCTTGATCAGGTACGTGCCATCAGGGAAACCCAGTGAGCCGGTGTCGGTGTACTGCATGGTACTGCCTTCGGGCAAAACAATAAAGCGTTTTTTAACCGTGTAATCGGTGAAGAGCGGCGTTGCCAGCTCGTAAGGGTGCACCCGCGGGGAGGGCGACAGATCCTTCAGTTGTCCGGTAAAGAAACCGTACTCCGAAAGCTTATCGAGGAACCCCGCCCGGTGCTTAGCGGGCTGGGCGCAGCCCGTTGCGAACATTCCGATCCATGCCAGAGCTATCACTATTCTCATTTCTGCTAATACTATTTACAAATGAATGGTTGCATATCCGTGCCCGGTTTCCAGGCTGGTGTGCCAATGTTCATACCGTCTGCATTCACAAACAGGTTCTCACCCGGTTGCTGGATACAGATGGAATCGGGATTGATTTTCTTTTCCTGTGTAATGACGTTGGTGCTGATACCATCGTATACGATAGGCGGTATCCGTTTGCCGATTGCTTTCTCAATACCTACGAGGATCTGCCCGGTATGGTGCTGGTATGCTGCCTCAGGGAAAGCTGGTCCCATCTCTATCGTATTGTTATGGATATAGATGTTTTTGGAAACGGGGAAGTAGCTGGCGTTGATCTTTTCGCCTGCTTTAGCATCCACGAAAAAGCCTGATACAAGTGCAATGGCGGCTGAATTGTTGTTGATGATCTTGTTATTGTAGATCTCCACATCAGACGTGGCCTGGATAATAATACCGCAGCCGGGTGCTGCATTGCCTACGCCCCAGGTGGTACCGAAGCTGCCGGATTTTGCGAAGTTCCGCTCGTTGTTGTCGTGGATGTTGTTGTTGTAAGCCTTCACCTGTCCGCCGCGCTGGGAGAGGTCCGGGAGGTCGAAAACGAGGAAGCCGGCGGTATTGCCATAAAACTCATTGTCGTATACTTCTGCGTTAGTGGTGTTCTCGATTTCGCAGCCGGCTACGTTTTTATATGCTTTGCTCATTCTTACGATAGCCTTGTTGGATTGCCCTACATAGATGCCTGCATCAGATGCGCCTTCGGCGTAACAGTCTTCTACCAGTACGTTATTGCAAAGTACGGGATAAATACCGTAACCGCCGCTGGTAGAGTCCGCTACGGCCCATATGGCATGTACATCGCGGATTACTACATGCTCGCTCTTGTTGACTTTCAGCAGATCGCCCTTCGATTCACGGATGGTCATGCCGGTGATGGTAAACCCTTTCAGCTCCGCCACACGGATGCCTTCACCTCCCTGCGTCTGGGCAGAGAAGTCGAGGATTGTTTTGCCTGAGCCGGCCCCGCTGATACGGATGTGCTTCAGCTGAACGAGACTGAGGTTATTGAACTTGTATGTTCCTTCTTTCAGCTCAATGGCGCTGCTGTCTGTCAGCGTAAGGAACGCTTCTGTGATCTTGCTTTCTTCTCCGGGACCGAACACAAGTGTTTGCTTGTATCCGTCCGCGGGCGGCTTTTCAGGAGTGCTGCAGGCCGCTGTCATTGCGAGGGCCAGCAGAGAAATGTAATATTTCATGTAGATGGTTTTTAGAACACGTTATAAGAGTATGTGATATAATACACCCCGCCAATGCCGGGGCTGCCAAAGCCGGTGTAGTAATATTTGTTCGTCAGGTTTGTTGCGCCGAGTTTGATCCTGCTCTTGATTACTGGCAATTTATAGCTTACCTGTGCATCCAGCACTACATTGGCGTCTATCGTTCCACTGGCGAAGCCGATGGAATAGAAGTAGGCCGGGCGGTAGCGGAGACTGGTATTGAACGAGAACAGCTGTTTCTTGCCCATACCTGAATTACCAAACTCGAAGTTGACTTTCCAGTTGGGTGTGTTAAAATTGTTGATCTGGCTGTTGTTGCGGTTCTTGAGGAAGTCGGACGAGAAGTTCACCTTTGCACCGTAGTTGCGCGACAGGTCTACACTCACGCTGGCAGCATACCCGTAGGTGTTTACTTTCTCAGCACCATTGTAAGCGATATTATAGGCGATGTATTTGCTGCGGTCTTTAAAATCTTCCACATTATCCGACCCGGGAGTGTTGGCTACGTTTACATAGCCGATGAAGTTCTTCCAGGTGGAGTAGTATCCCAATACATCGATCAGCACACATTTGGCCACGAGGGCAGAGTAGCCCAGTTCAAATGCATCTACTGACTGGGGCTTGATGTCTTTTGCTTCGAATTTCTTCAGCATGGAAGGGTCGTTCGTCTGGCGGTATTTGTTCACGCTTTCCAGGAGGTAGGGCTGGTACTTATCGAATTTATATTCGCCGTAGAGCAGTCGTGCGGAGCCGCCGGAAGCGTAGGAGTTATAATCCACAAGGGTGCTTTGAAGTGCCTGTATATTGGAAGGGAAGCTATAGGCGTTCTGGTACGAGAACCGGAGGAAGTGTTCCTTTGTGGTTTCGAATACGGCAGAAAGGCGGGAAGTGGTGCGGGGCTTTTCGAACAGGGTGTTCTTATCGAGGCGGAATGCCGCACCCAGCTTCAGCTTGTTGTTGAACATCTTTTTGGAGAAATGCGCGAAGGCACTGTATTCCGCCACGTCGATGGGACCGTCTTTATCCGGGAAAAGGGTGCCTTCAGAATCCAGTTTGTAGATGCGGTAGTTTAAGCCGGCAATAACTTCTGCCCATTTCACAAGGCTGGTGAAGTTGTACTGGAACTCAGCGTTGTAGAGTTTGCTGCGATCAAGAAAGAGTGTACCGCCTTTGGAAGTGGGGATGGCGGAAATACTGTCGCGCAGCCGGTTGAAGTGGGCGCTTCCTGCAAGGGGCCTTCCCTGATCGGCTGCGGCACGGGCTGCGAGGTGTGCATCGGTAAGTGATTGTCCGCCTGCGAGGGCGGTGATGAGTCCGATGGTATATTGCGGGTACCAGCCATCTCCCGTGTTGCCGTCGTAACTGGGCTTCCAGGCTTCGTTGATGAGCTGTGCAGTAGGGCTGGCGATGATGGTATTACCTGAGTTTTCGCGGGTGGTATAGGCGCGTACAAACCAATGATCGGCGCGCAGCTCTGCACGGTACTGGGCCAGTTTGAAGCCGTCCAGTGCGTATCGGGTATCGTTACTGTAAACTGCGGTACCATCGCCAAATGTGCCTGAGAGGATGGCCTGCAGGCCAGGCTTGATGTTATAGCGCATTTCTGCGTTCACTTTCAGCATTTTGGCATCGTTGCTGAGGTAGCCGTATTCAGGATAACCGGTGCGGGCCACGTAGTTAGTAGGGTTGGCTAGCAGCGGGTCCACGATAGGAGCTGTGTTCGGGTCCATGGCTTTAATGGCTTCGAGGAAGGGATTGATGTCAACAGACGTTTTGCTGCCATAAGAGTTTACGCCGTTGTAATTGGGGTCCGTGTATTTGGAACCGAGACTGTTGGTGTTGCTGGTATCTGCCGCCAGCCAGTCTTTCGCTTTGGTATACTGGGCATTTACCTTAAAGGCGAAGCGGTCGCTCACCTTGTAAGCCCACCGCAGCGTCCAGTCATAATAAGGTGACGCGCCCATGGGGTCGTTGCCGGCACCTTTTTTAATGTGGTTAACACCCTGTGTGATCTGGAAGCTGAGGCCCTGGTATTTGAAGGGGTCTTTACCGGTCATGACCAATGTGCCGTTCAGTCCGCGTGAGCCATAGAGGGCAGAAGAAGCCCCGGAAAGCAATTCGAGGTTGTCTACATCCAGTTCGGTAAGCCCGATGGCGGCACCGAGGGGGAAGTTGAGTCCGGGTGCCTGGTTGTCCATCCCATCCACTACCTGAGTGAAATTGGTGTTACCGCTGGTGTTGAAACCGCGGGTGGTGATGGTGGTGAAGGTGAGGGAAGATGTTGTGATGTCTACTCCTTTTAGTCCCTGCAGCATGGAGAAGTAACTGGGCTGGGGGGAGTTGATGACATCTTTGTTGTCGATCCGTTCGATGGTGACGGGGGATTCAATTTTCCGCTGCACATTTCTGCTGGCGGAAACAACGACCTCTGTTCCAAGGATGGAAGCAGGTACGAGGGCGATATTTAAGGGCCCCGGACTACTGACCGTTACTTCCTGCGTGGCGTAGCCGACAGAGGAGAAAACAAGGGTCACCGGGAGGGGAGCGCGTAATGTGAAGCGGAAATTCCCCTGATCATTGGTATAGTCGCCATAGGGCGTGTTACGGGCCTTTACGGATACCGCAGGCACCGTTTCTCCCGTTTGGCTGTTCTTTACCTTACCCGACAGCACGTGTTGGGCAGGCAGATTCCAGGCTGATAGCATGGCTATCGAGAACAGTAGCATCAGTTTGTACATGGGCGAAGTTATTTTGGTTGGGATGGTAAAGGCGATATTATGCTTTTACCATGCACCGCCTGCCTGTACAATGCTGTTTCGGGGTGAAGGGAAGGGGTTGCGGGGTGAAAATCAGGAATCCGGGGTGAATTTCTGCTGAAACTGGGGCAGATAACTGGCGGATACCGGTACCGGGCAATCGTCCATTCCTTCAAGCAGCAGGTAATGTCCCTTCGCGTTTTTCTTGAATAACAGCACGTTGGATATATTTACCATGTAAGAACGGTGCGCCCGTGCCACACCATGGGCTGCCAGCTGCGGCTCCAGCTTCTTCAGGGACGAACGGACCAGTTCCTTCTTCACTTCCTGCCCGTTCCGGTAAAAAACATGCACGTAATTGTCTTCCGCCTTCACCATAATAAGGCTTGAAGGCGGGAGGCTGAGTGCCAGTTTATCATATTCATCCCGGATAAGGAGGGTATCTTTTTCTTTCTCCCGGTCTTCCGCAGGTGCCAGCACAATATCCTTCAGCCGGGCGGCGGAGGCACGGCTCTGGAACCAGAGGAGGGCAATAGAGTATGGAAGGGCTATTACACCGAAACCATATTTCCAGGTATCCCAGTATTCGAGCCAGGAAAAGGTGAGGTAACTGTGGAGGGAAACATTAACAATGTTAACGATGCCCGCTACAAGAATAGTTTCGCCAAGGAACCAGGCGAGGAACTGCCAGTGGGTGAGCGGCTTGCTGCCTTTCAGTTTTATCAGCAGAAACTGGGAGATGCCCAACGCTGCGATGCCGCTGCAGGAAAAGGCGCCAAAAGCACCCGTAACCCCAAATGGACCGCCTTCATACCACTGGTTCATGTTGAAAGGCGTAAACACGTACATGAAAAGAAAACTGAAACTGCCGCAGAAAAGGATGAGCAGCAGCCGGTTGCCTACCGGCTCCAGTAATTGGAAAGGGGCAGACAGCCAGGCCGGAACAGCCGGCAGGCCTTTGGCGGGTAATATGAGCGTATCTTTCATAATCCGTGGATTGTACCGTTAATTTATCGATCTTTTTCGAAATTCCACTACTCACGTCTCCCCGTTATTTTTATCGTACCTTTACGGCCGAATTTCAATAATATATGTACAAGGTTGGCGAGTATAATCAGCTGAATGTCAAAAAAGAGACAGATTTCGGCGTATATCTGGACGGTGGCGGAGAAACGGAAATCCTCCTTCCCAAACGCTATGTTCCCGAAGGCACCCGCCCCGGAGACGAGCTTACCGTTTTCCTCTATCACGATTCCGAAAACAGGCTGATCGCCACTACCGACAAGCCGAAAGGCATCGTGGGCGATATCATTTCCCTCACCGTGGTAGACACTACCCATCAGGGAGCGTTCCTCGATTGGGGGCTTGCCAAAGATCTGTTCGTTCCCCTTTCCCAGCAGTTATCCAAAATGCAGAAAGGGCAGGATTACCTCGTAAGGATCTACCTCGATGAGCTTACCGGCCGTGTAGCCGCAACAGAAAAGATCGATCCGTACCTCAGCAATGATCCGCTGACCGTACTGGAGAAAGATGCGGTAGACCTTGTTATTTACCGCCGGTCGGACATCGGGTTTATTACCATCATTAATAACCGCCACACCGGAGTACTGCACTATTCCGACGTTTTCCGCACCCTCGATATTGGCGACCGCCTGAAAGGTTTCGTGAAAGCCGTGAAGGAAGATGGCAAAGTAGACGTGGCTCCGGGCCAGTCGGGCTTCAACCGTACGGAAGATGAATCGGACCTGCTATTGCGCCTGCTCCGTGAGAACGACGGGTATTTGCCTTACCACGATAAATCTGATCCTGATGAGATCCGTGCGTTTTTCGGCATGAGCAAGAAAACCTTCAAAATGACGGTAGGCACGCTCTACAAGCAACAAAAAATTGAACTGACCAAAACCGGCATCAAGCTGATCGAAGAATAAACCGCCCAGTATGAAAGACTTTAAGCAACATTTCGTGATCCCCGCACCTCCTGAAGATGTTTACCAGGCGCTTACCCGCGAAGCCACCATACGGTTGTGGACGGGTGATGTGGCAGAGATGAGTACAGAACCCGGTTCTGAATTCTCCCTGTGGGATGGCAGCATTGCCGGCCGTAACCTGGAGTTTGAAGAAGGGCGGAAGCTGGTACAGGAGTGGTACTTCGGTGAACAGGAACCCGCTTCCATCGTAACGATTATTCTGCATCCCCATAAGAAAGGCACCTCGGCAGAGCTGCGCCATAGTAACATCCCCGACGAAGCGTATGACGATATCGTGGAAGGCTGGCGCGATGCTTATTTCGGTTCACTGATCGAATTCTATGAAGACTAGCAAGTCGGAGATCAAGCCGGTTACAGTGAATGAGCTGAAGAAAGAAATGCTCTCACTGCCACAGGCCGAGCTGGTAGAGATGTGCCTCCGGCTGGCTAAATTCAAGAAAGAGAATAAAGAACTGCTCAGCTACCTGCTGTTTGATGCCTCGTACCCCGAAACGTACCTCGACCAGGTGCGGGGGTACATCGATATGGAATTCGACGGAATGGGGACTACGCAGGCCTATCAGGCCAAGAAAACCGTGCGCAAGATCCTTCGTGTTACCAATAAACACATCCGCTTTACCCAATCTAAAACCGCGGAAATAGAATTACTCCTGCATTTCTGCAAGAAGCTTCGCCGCGCGGGGGATTTACTGAAGAACAGTGTGCAGCTGAGTAACCTGTATTTCCAGCAGCTGCGCAAGATCGATAAAACGATCGCTGCCCAGCATGAAGACCTTCAGTACGACTATCGCCGCCAGCTGGATGCGCTGATGAAGGTCTGATCTAACCCCTGCTTTGAATTACGTTTGAATACGGATGCCCCGGAAGTGAGAAAAGGTTTACTTTAGGAAAGTTAATTCCATTTACCTCATATAAACCCTCCTGTTATGAAGTTCCCGGCTTGTATCGCTATTACCTGCTTCCTTTCCCTGCTGCTTCCTCAACATACCTTTGCCCAACAAACTGTGCGTGCCCGTGATCTGGGTATACCTTTTCCCGGAAAAACCGGCATTTTCAATGCCATTACGGATGTGCCCGGCGTAAAAGTGGGGCTAACGACCCTTATTTCCGGCGAAGGCAATCTGCAGACCGGGAAAGGACCTGTGCGCACCGGAGTTACTGCGATCCTGCCGCGCGGTAATACCTATGATCCTGTATTTGCCGGATGGTTTGCGCTCAATGGGAACGGTGAAATGACGGGTACCACCTGGATATCAGAATCCGGGTTCATGGAAGGTCCCATCACTATTACCAATACCCATTCCGTTGGCCTGGTGCGTGATGCAGTGGTGGAATGGCAGTATAATCACCATCATTTTTTACCGCTGGAGGAAACCGACGGATTGTTCTGGGCGCTTCCCATTGTTGCAGAAACGTACGACGGCATGCTGAATGATATCAATGGCATGCATATCAAAAAGGAGCATGTTTTTATGGCGCTGGATAGTGCTAAGTCAGGGCCGGTAGCAGAGGGCAGTGTTGGTGGGGGAACGGGAATGGTAAGCCATGGCTTTAAGGCAGGTACCGGAACAGCATCGCGGGTAGTACGCGTGGGTGATACCACTTATACAGTGGGAGTGCTGGTACAGGCTAATCATGGAGGGAGGCAGCAATTTACAATTGCCGGGGTGCCTGCGGGGCCGGAGATCAAAGCATCTAAATGGAAGATGAAGTTCGGGGAAATTAAACCCGGAACCGGTTCCATTATAGTGATTGTGGCTACCGACGCTCCGTTGCTGCCGCATCAGCTGAATCGTATTGCCCGCCGGGTACCTATTGGCATCGGCAAAGTGGGTGGCCATGGTGAAAATACTTCGGGAGATATTTTCCTGGCCTTCAGTACGGCCAATCCGAAAGCCTCCCGGCGCGATGTTGCTCCGAAGCTGGACATGGTTCCCAACGATCATATGGACCCGCTGTTCTACGCCACTGCACAAGCCACGGAAGAAGCGATCCTCAATGCCATTGTTGCCGGGCGAGACATGACCGGCATTAACGGAAACTTTGTGCCCGGGCTGCCACATGATGAAGTGGTACGCCTGCTCAAAAAGTATAACCGCTATGCGGAAAAGTAATCACTAGAAAGTGGAAATAAAGAAGATGGGAAACGGGACCAATTGATTCGTTGTTTTCAATACAGAAAATTCAAAACACCCTAATTATTTTTTTCTTTTATCTTGGAGTCTGTTAAACATCAAGCTTATGATTTCACGTAGAAACTTTCTGGAGCTTTCCCTCAAAAGCATTGTACTCATCGGCGCAGGTTCCACCCTGCAATCCTTTGCTCCCGGCGGGTTTGTACTGCCGCCACGTAAAAAGGTGAAGCTCCGTTTCGCCCTTGCATCCGACGGGCATTATGGCCAGCCTAAAACTGCTTTTGATGACAACCATAGCAACATGGTGCAGCTACTGAATGCAGAAGCTTCCGGAAGAGGACTGGATTTCTCCGTCATCAACGGCGATGTTTTTCACGACGATCCCAAACTTATCCATCCCGCCAAAGCAGCATGGGATAAACTCTCCATGAAATACTACGTTTCTCACGGCAACCACGATAAAATTCCGGAGCCGGAATGGGAAAAGGTATTCGGTACCGCATGGCATTTTGATTTCCGCGAAGGGAATAATGCTTTCATCGTACTGAACACGGCTGATGTTACCGGTAAATACATTTGTCCGGATCTTGACTGGACGCGTGCCGCACTCGCCAGGCATAAAGAGGCGAAGCAACTCTTCGTCATCATGCACATCACCCCCGTTAAATGGACGGAACATGGCATCGACTGTCCTGAGCTGATTGAGATGTTCTCTGCCCAGAAAAATCTCAAAGCAGTATTCCACGGGCACGATCATGCGGAAGACGGTATGAAGGAAAAGAACGGTAAACACTTCTTCTTCGACGGCCACCTCGGCGGCAGCTGGGGCACTCCTTATTTCGGATATCGTATCGTGGAAGTACTCAACAATGGTGAAATACTCTGCTATCAGGTGAACCCCAAAGTGAAGGTGCCTGTCAATTCCCACACCGTAGCCCGATAAGCAATATTTTCACCGTCTTTGGCTGAATCTTCACCTTGGAGCGGCAAGTCCGTATTATCTGATTATCTTTTGGTTCAATATCCACGAGTATGAACATCAGATTTTCATTGCCGCTGCTGACGGGGCTTTTATGCCTGTCTACAGCCCTGAGCGCCCAGCTTCAATGGCGCGAAGTAATGCCCGGTGTCTGGAAGGGGACCGCAGGCGTGCCCGAGAAGGTTACCCTCCTCGGAATCGCTGCTGCCACGCCAGACAGTACCGCCCTCCGGCAACTCCCTTCTTCACCTTTCCCCCTTGATCCCGGAGATATCAGCGTAAAGCTTTCCGATGGCAAAGTGTACCTGCGATTCCCCCTGGAAAGGAATGAACAGATCTTCGGCCTCGGCCTCAACTTTAAAACCGTAAACCAGCGTGGCCGCGTAAGCCAGCTGCATATGGACCATTACGGCGGGAAAGATGACGGCCGTACCCATGCTCCCGTACCCTTGTACATTTCCTCACGCGGGTATGGCGTACTGGTGGATGCCGCACGGTACATCACCGTATACGCCGGTACCGCAGTGCGTACCGACACGAAGAACCCTCCCGTATTGCATGACCGTAATGGCAACAAACAATGGGAATCACAACCCTATTCCGATGCCGTAGAAATGCTGGTGCCCGCTGCCGGGGCAGAGATCTATATTTTTGCCGGTCCTACCGCGATGAATGCCGTGCAGCGTTACAATCTCTTTAACGGCGGTGGTTATCTCCCTCCCAAATGGGGGCTGGGCTTTACACAACGTGTACCAACACTGTATAGTCAGGATGATATTATCCGTGAGGCGAAGGAGTTCGAGGAACATAAGTTTCCGCTGGACTTCATCGGCGTGGAACCCGGTTGGCATTCTATGTCTTATCCCTGCACTTTCGAGTGGGATAGCAAGCGTTTTCCTGACCCCGCAGGATTCATCAATAAGCTATCCGGAATGGGCATAAAAGCCAATCTCTGGATAAACCCTTACGTTTCACCCAAAAGCAGCCTATATGCGCCTGTAAAGCCCCTTTCCGGGACACATACGGTATGGAACGGACTCGTACCTGATTTTACCCTGCCGCAGGCAAAGGCGCTTTTCAGGGAGCATTTCCTCAAACACCATATCAAACTGGGTGTGAGCGGATATAAAATGGATGAGAATGACGGGTTCGACAAATGGCTCTGGCCCGATGTGGCTACCTTCCCTTCCGGCACCTCCGCTGAGCAGATGCGGCAGATTTATGGCCTTGCCATGCAGCAGATGACGGACGAATGGTACCGGGAACAGAACCGGCGAACCTATGGACTGGTACGCGCATCCAACGCAGGCGCCAGCCGCTTCCCCTATGTGATCTATAACGATTATTATTCCCATCGCGACTTCATTACCGCACTGGTCAACAGCAGCTTTATCGGAGTGCTCTGGACGCCGGAAGTGCGTGCTTCTGAATCCGCAGAAGAGTGGGTTAGGAGGATGCAATCGGTCTGCTTTTCTCCCATGGCCATGCTGAATGCATGGGCCGATGGTACCAAACCATGGTCGTTCCCGGAAGTGGAAAACGCCGTGCAGGAAGTAGCTATGCTACGGATGCAGCTGCTGCCTTATATCTATTCTACTTTCGCCCAGTACCGTTTCGAAGGCAAGCCTCCATTCCGGTCTATGAACCTGATAGACGGATTTGCCTACGAATCCCAGGTAAGCGGCGGCAAGTTGGATGCTACCCTGAACCCTTATGAAGCCAAAACACGTTCCGAACTGAAGGATCAGTATATGATGGGCGACAATATCATTGTGGCACCTTTCTTTGCCGGCGATTCCAGCCGGAAAGTGTATCTGCCTAAAGGCAAATGGTACGATTTCTATACGGGAGAACTGGCAGGGGAAGACGGCGTTATTACTGTTAAATCGCGCCTCGACAGAATACCGCTCTTCGTACGTGACGGCGGACTGATCCCTATGATTCCCCCGCGCAGGCAGGCGCCACCTCCGGGAGAAAAGCTGCCCCTCGAAGTGCGGGTGTATGGCAGTACCCCCGGCTCCTTTGAACTGTATGACGATGATGGGAATACCTTCGACTTTGAACGTGGGCAATTCTCGAAAGTTTCACTCAAAGCTGCTGACGGCAAGGGAAGTATGGATAAACCGAAGGCAGGGAAACCATTTGGCTATGCCTCCAAAGTAAAATGGACCTTCATGACCGCACAGGTGAAATAATGCGCCTTTTATCCCTTTGATATGGCAAAGCGCGATTTATTTCCCATATTGAGAAATAAATCGCTCTTTATTAACATATGAAATCAACCTTCACCGCAGCCTGCCTGCTTTGCTGCACCAGTCTCTTTGCCCAGAAAGCGGAGCCGGCCAATGAACTGGCTGCCGGTCCCGGCGCTAAAGAACGGACCCTCCAGATAGACGCTTCCGTAACCACCCATCACGAGGTTACCATCAAAGGCCAGCGCGTTCCCTATAAGGTGACCGCCGGAACATTACCCGTATGGGATGATGAAGGCAAAACCATTGCCGGCGTGTTTTATACCTATTTCGAGCGTACAGGCGTCGCTGATCAGGGTGCGCGGCCGTTGGTATTTTCATTTAATGGCGGACCGGGAACGGCATCCGTATGGATGCAGATCGGGTATACCGGTCCGCGTGTACTGAAGATCGATGACGAAGGTTATCCCGTACAGCCATACGGCCTGAAAGACAATCCCCATTCCATCCTCGATGTGGCGGATATCGTGTATATAGACCCCGTGAATACCGGTTTTTCCCGCATGGCGAATAAAGATGTGCAGGGTGCAAAGTTCTTTGGTGTGAACCAGGATGTGAAGTACCTCGCTGAATGGATCAGCACTTTCATTACCCGGAACAAACGCTGGGCAAGTCCTAAATACCTTGTGGGTGAAAGCTATGGCACCACCCGTGTATCCGGACTGGCGCTGGAACTGCAGAACGCACAATGGATCTATGTTAACGGGGTAGTACTCGTATCGCCTACGGAACTGGGTATTGAGCGGGACGGGCCTGCCGCTGCGGCATTGCGCCTTCCTTACTTCGCGGCTACCGCATGGTATCATAAAGCCCTCGTACCTGAACTGCAGCAGAAAGATCTGAATGCCGTACTCCCGGATGTGGAAGAATTTACCATCCGCGAATACCTGCCTGCGCTGGCGATGGGTGGTAACCTGCCAGAAGCAAAACGGAAAGAAATTGCCGCGAAAGTGGCGAAGTATGCAGGTCTTACCGAGAAAACCGTGCTCCAGCATAACCTCGATGTATCCACCAACTTCTTTTGGAAGGAGCTGCTGCGTGATCGCGGTTACACGGTTGGCCGGCTGGATTCCCGGTACCTGGGGATCGATAAGAAAGATGCGGGGCAGAGTGTGGATTTCAACGCTGAGCTTACCTCATGGCTGCATTCCTTTACTCCGGCCATCAACATGTACATCCGCGAAGAGCTGAAGTATAAGACCGATCTGAAGTACAATATGTTCGGCCCTGTATGGCCCTGGGATAACACCGGTAACCGTACAGGTGATAACCTCCGTCAGGCAATGGCCCAGAACCCATTCCTGCATGTATTTGTGCAAAGCGGCTACTACGACGGTGCCTGCGATTACTTCAATGCCAAATATAACCTCTGGCAGATGGACCCGGGTGGCAGGCTGAAAGACCGTATGTCGTTTGAAGGCTACCGTAGCGGGCATATGATGTATCTCCGGAAAGACGATCTGGCTACCAGCAACGAGCACCTGCGCCAGTTCATTCTCAAATCCATACCCAAAGCAGGTCAGGCAGCGAAATACTAACGCCTGGCTACTTAATATCTCCGCCATTTTATTCCGGATATCCGGGATGGAATGGCGGATTTTTTATGGGCTAAAACAGTGAAAGCTGTGGTGTTTCGGGGCGATGCTCTTCTCCGAAGTTAGAAACGGTGATGCCCAGCAGCCGGATCTTGTCGCCCTCCGTTTCGGGATCAGTTTTGGCAAGGAGTTGTTTGGCTGCAGTTGCTATGGTGTCAGCATCAGATATAGGGAGTGGGGTGGAGTGGTTACGGGTGATTTGCCGGAAATCGTGGTACTTGACTTTGAGGGTAATGGTGCGGCCTTTGAGCTGGTGCTTTTCAAGGCGACTGGCTACTTTCTGGGCAAGTTTATCCAGCTCCGGATCCATTTCCGTGAGGGTGGTAAGATCATGGGGGAATGTATCTTCCGCACCTACGGATTTTGTTTCGCGGTGGGGTTGCACGGGGCGGTCGTCCAGCCCGCGTACGATGCGGTAATAAAATCTTCCTGCCTTCCCGAAATGCTGCACCAGATCGTTTTCCGACAGTTTTTTAAGATCGGCACCATTAAACAATCCCATGCGCTGCATCTTATCCGCCGTTACTTTTCCCACGCCGAAGAACTTCTCGACGGGGAGTTTTTCCATGAAAGATTCTATCTGCGAAGGGCCGATGAAGGTGAGTCCATCGGGCTTATGCATGTCAGAGGCGATCTTGGCAACGAATTTATTGATGGAAACGCCGGCAGAAGCAGTGAGCTGCAGCTCATCACGGATGGCCTGTTTGATTTCCTGTGCAATAGCTATTGCAGAGCCAATGCCGGGCTTATCGAGGGTTACATCGAGGAAGGCTTCATCGAGTGAAAGCGGTTCAATAAGGTCGGTATATCGCTGGAAGATGGAGCGGACGTGGCGCGATACGTCGCGGTATACATCGAAACGGGGATATACGAAAATAATGGAGGGACAAAGCTGCAGGGCTCTTTTGGAAGGCATGGCGGAGCGGACGCCGAATTTTCTTGCTTCATAGCTGGCTGTTGCCACTACTCCGCCACGCCCTTCCGGTGAGCCGCCTACGGCAATAGGCATACCACGGTATGCGGGATTGTCGCGCTGCTCCACCGATGCATAAAAGGCATCCATGTCAATATGAATGATTTTGCGGAGCGTCATGTCCGCAATTTACGCAAGAAACGGTAAAAGACAGCGGAAGTAACTCCGCGCTTAGCGGGCCTGGTACCTTGGCATCACGAGCAGTTTTACTACGGTGTGTGCGATGGCAGAAAGGCCAAAAGCAACCACAATGATCAGCCCGCGCTTCAGCGGTGTGTCGAATACGTCCATCACTTCAGACGTTCCTTTACCGGCGTACATGGTCGTCATCGCAAAAAGTATAGCGCCACAGATCCATAACGTGAGGTGGGACCACAGGTATTTTTTGCGGTTGTACTGGCCTTTCCCGAAGGAAGTAAAGAGAAGGATAACGTGTGCAACAAAGAAAATGGCCGCAGCCGCGGCAAGCAAAACAAATGGAGTCATAGCATCAGGTGTTTAAGGATATAGTATACTCAAGATAAGGAATCCCGACAACATTTATGGCCCGCCTTTTGTTCTTAGTATAAATATTTATAAACTGACTGCTATGCGTATACTGAACACCATCCCCGTCTGGCTCCTGGTATTTACTGCAATGGCCTGCTCCACCACACAACAGGTGCCTTCCACTGCGGCGGATATGAAATCTATTATTTCTGCACGTACGTTCGTTTTTCAGGCGCAAACGGTTTTGCCGATGAGCGGTCGTACCCGGCAGGTAGCTGGCGATGGATATGAAGTGATTGTATCGAAGGATACGGTCAATTCTTACCTGCCTTATTTCGGAAGGGCATATTCCGCACCCATCGATCCCTCCCGGAGCGGTATAGATTTTACCTCCACTAACTTTGAATATACCGAAACACCCCGGAAAGACGGGGGCTGGGAAATCACCATCAAGCCCCGTGATGTGCGCGAGATCCAGCAGATGTTCCTGTCGGTTTCCGAGAACGGTTATGGCTCTCTGCAGGTAACGAGCAACAACCGGCAGCCCATTTCCTATAACGGTATTGTAACGGCAGAAAGCAGCCGCAAGCGGAGGAAGTAATTACGTAACTATTTGCCGGAAACAGGTGCCTGGAATTCGAGCAGTTTACTGCCGGGGCGCTGGCTTTCGTAATCCAGTTTAATCCAGTTGGCGTCTTTCACTTTCCCGATCACCCGGGCTTCATCCAGCACGCCATCCCAATAGCGGCCACCCTTCTCCGGGAACTGGCTTTGGTTGCCGATCCCTACAGGATGATCATCGCTTTTCCATGGGGTATCAAACTTTTCCGTTCTTTCCAGTTTACCATTCACATACAAATGCACATAAGGGAAATCTTGGATGCCGGTAATATGGTACCACTGTTTCAGTTTCATATCGGTTTTACCGATCACACAAAGGTCGCCGCGCGGAGAGGTCCGCTCCACACAGATCTCTATCAGATCGGCCTCTGGCTGGTGCCAGTTGCGGATACCAAACTTCTGCAGCCGCCACGAATTATCGCCTTTGGCAAACATGGTTTCGTAGCCGGGGAGTACCCTTTTGGCTTCGTCGCCCTTATTGGAGTAGGTTTCTGCATATGCCCAGATGGAAAACGTCAACTGCTCCACATGGTCAAATAACTTCCGCTGTTCACCATCTACTTTGATCCATTGCTTTTCATTATACCGGAAGCGCTGTCCTTTACCCAGCGGACTGCTTACCGTGCTGTAAGGCATCATATTTACACCCGTGGCGTTGGCGGCATTACCCGTTGCATCTGCATATCCTCCCGGGAGGGTGTTACCCGGCTCCTGGAGGTGCCAGACGCCGGTAAAGCCTTCGGTAGTGGGGAATACCATGGCAGACTGGTCGGCCGCTGATGCGGAAGGGTTGCCATAATGCAGGTAAATGGTTTGGTTGTGGCTGTTGCCCTTAACTTCCGGGATGCGGACCCAGAGCAGGGCCTCTTTGGCCATGGGGTCCCACCATTCGATGCTGTGGGGGAGGAAGGGGCCGTCGGGCGTTTCTGAAAACCGTACATCCGCACCATTGGCGATAGCCGCAGCAAAGTTGAAGTTGTTGGCATGCAGGGAAACCGCTAAGGGATAACCTGTTACGTTACCGTTAATACCGGCCCCGGATGCGGAGGTATTCAGTTTAATTGCCATCCGGCTGCTCCAGCCGGCACGTTGCGCTATGGCGTGATGCGCCAGCAGCAGTAAGAAGAAAGGGAAAACAAGTTGCTTCATAAAATGGAATACCCAAGATACTAATTTATTGTCTGATCCGCTTTTTATGAAAATTACCGCCGGTCACCGAACACCGGGGCATGGTAAGGCGTTATAACGGAAGCGGTTAAACGGCTGTGGTTGATGGAAAGTGCTGAGTATAAGATGTTTAGGCTGAATGGTAAAGATGTAATAATTTCGGTATAATATAACCACCAAATATCCGATAAATGAAAAACAAAATAACCCTTTTGCTGGTACTCCTCCTTACCGGCAGCGTAACTGCAAGCGCGCAGTTAAAGCGTTTCAGTATTGGCCCATACGTAGAAGCCGGTTTCCCGGTAGGCGATTTCAGTAAAACGAACAACACCGGCTATGGTGTGGGCCTGAATGCCGACATAAAGCTGGTAGCAGGTTTCGGTGTTACGGGATCGGTAGGCTATATGCGCTTCGGCGGTAAAACCGAGAACCTGATCGAGTACCCTAACGTGGCGGCTGTTCCTGTTCGTTTAGGCATTAAATACAAGATCATCTCCATCCTGTATGTGAAAGCGGAAGCTGGTGCTGCCAATTTCACCGGTGATGTGGATGGTTCCGCATTCCTGTTTGCTCCGGGTGTAGGCATCCGGGTCCTTGGCCTCGATGTGCAGGCTAAATGGGAAGGTTGGTTTAAAGACGGTACCCGCAGCTTTTTTGGGCTGAAGGCAGGTTACAATTTCTAATACCTGATTACTCATAACAGAAAGCCTTCCGGCACAGGTATACTCCTGGGTGGGAAGGCTTTTTCTATTTCAGTTCTTTCCGGTTATACGTTGCAAACTCCGTCTGCACAGGCATTGGCATCGCCGCCGGCAGGCTGGATGATCTGCGGGTGGGATTCGTCCCACACTTTTTGGAGGGTGTCATTGAAAACACTCACCGGTTGTGCCCCGCTGATGGCATATTTACGGTCAAATACAAAGAAGGGGACGCCACGGATACCCAGCTCCTGGGCCTGCGCTTCGTCCTGCCGCACTTCCCCCGTGAACTCCGTCCCTTTCAGCATTTCTCCGGCATCAATGCCGGCTTCTGTAGCAATGCTTTCCAGCGTTGCAGTATCGCCTACGTGTTTGCCTTCGGTGAACATGGCTTTGAACAGCAGTTCTTCCACTTCATCCTGTTTCCCGTGCCGTGCAGCCAGCTGGATGAGGCGGTGGGCATTGAAGGTGTTGGTGCTTACCATATCATCGAATTTAAAATCGATGCCTACGGCCTTACCGGCATCGGCTACTCTTGCTGAGTTGGCCTGTGCCTGCTCCCGCGTCATGCCATATTTGGAGGCCAGTAAAGTATAATGATCTTCTTTATAATCCTTTTGTGCGTCCGGGTTCAGTTCAAAGCTGTGCCAGGCTACCTCCACATTTTCCGCTTGAGGGAATTGGGCCAAAGCAGCTTCCAGGTGGCGTTTACCGATATAGCAGAAAGGGCAGGCCACATCCGACCAGATATCTATCGTCATAACTTCCGATTTTAAGGTGCAAATATACGAATACTCCCCCGGAAGGGGGCAAATACGACATGTCTGCTCCCCCCTGTTAACGCGTTAAAAAAACGTTATATTCGGGGTATGCTGTTTAGAGAAAAAATCATGGAAGCCATCCGCAAAGGGCAGGTTAAAATAGCATACCGCCGCTGGAAAAGGCCTACTGTAAAGGCAGGAGGTACTTTGCTCACTGCCATCGGCCAGCTGTATATAGATGCGGTGGATGAAGTGCCGTTGACAGAAATCACGGAGCAATCCGCAAAAGCATCCGGATTTCCCGGCCGCAGTGCGCTGATGACGGAGCTGGATAAACGGCCGGGTACCTTGTATCGTATCCGTTTTCATTATCTGGGCGATGATCCGCGTATTGCCTTGCGGGAAAACGATGAAGTGGAAGAAGATGAGATGGCTCAGATTATAAAGAAACTACGCGGGCTGGATGAACGCAGTCCATTCGGTGCATGGACGAAGCGTACCCTTGGCATTATTGCCCGTCGCCCGGAAGAGCGGGCAGGAGATCTGGCTGAGGCATTACAGATCGATAAGGAATGGCTGAAGACCAGTATCCGGAAACTGAAGAACCTGGGCCTTACGGAGAGTATGGACATCGGGTACAGGCTAAGCCCCCGCGGCGAGGCGGTACTGGAGGCCCTGAAGCGCCATTAAGACCGCGAACCGTTTATACCACATTGCTTTGTATAACAAATAAATATCCCTAGTTTACCCTTTTCTTAACAACAAAATTATGCCTGCAATAATGCAAACGAAGAATTGGCTCGCCGCCCTGGCAGGGTGCGTCTGCATCTTTTCGTCGGCCGCCGCTCAGCAAAAAGCGTCCCTGTACAATGCCTACGAAGCTTTTAACCCCGATTTCTACCCTTCAAACGGTGATGATGTACGTACCGCCAGTGGTCGTCCCGGACACCGCTATTGGCAGAATGGCGCCGATTATAAGATCGACGTTACGTTTGATGATGTGAAGGAAACCATTTCCGGCTCGGTCGTGATCACTTACCGTAACAACAGCCCTGAAAACCTCCCTTTCCTGTGGCTGCAGCTGGATCAGAATATCTATCGCCTTTCTTCGCGCAGCGTGGCTTCCACAGCACCCAACGGAGGCCGTTGGGCCAACCGTAACTTTGACGGTGGTTATACCATTGGCAATGTAGCGGTACTCCAGGCAGGCAAGGCGCAAAAAGTAACATTCGATGTAAACGATACCCGCATGCGGGTGGATCTTCCGCAGGCATTGAAAGCCAACGGCGGCAGTATTCAGCTGCAGGTAGATTTTTCGTTTCCCATTCCTGAATATGGTACCGACCGTATGGGTATCCTGAATTCAAAGAACGGCCGCATTTATGAGATCGCCCAATGGTATCCGCGTATGTGCGTGTTTGATAACGTACTGGGCTGGAACACCCTGCCTTACATGGGCCAGGGTGAGTTCTATCTCGAATATGGTAATATCGACTATACGGTAAATGCACCATCGGGGCACATCGTAGTAGGCTCCGGTGATCTGCTGAACCCTGCGGAAGTACTCACGCCCACACAGCTGGCCCGTTACAAACAGGCTGCTGCCAGTGATAAAACCGTGATGCTGCGCGACCTTTCTGAAGTGAAGGACCCCGCCTCCCGTCCGGCAAAAGACCGCCTTACCTGGAAGTTCCGCTGCGCTAATACCCGCGACGTAGCCTGGGCTGCCAGCAAATCCTTTATCTGGGATGCCGCCCGCATCAATCTCCCCGAAGGCAAAAAAGCCCTCGCCATGAGCGTATATCCTGAAGAGAGCGCGGGCGATTCTGCCTGGCGCCGCTCTACCGAGTTCGTGAAAGGCTGTATCGAGCACTATTCCGAGAAATGGTACCCATATACATATCCTACCGCCATTAACGTGGCAGGTATCGTTGGCGGAATGGAATATCCCGGCATCGTGTTCTGCTCCGCCCGCTCGCAGAAAGCAGGCCTTTGGGGTGTAACCAATCACGAATTCGGCCACAACTGGTTCCCCATGATCGTGGGTAGTAACGAGCGCCGTTTCGGATGGATGGACGAAGGTTTCAACACTTTCATCAATGGTATTGCAGACAAGGCTTTCAATAAAGGAGAATTCGACCATGGTCCGCGTGACCGCCATTCCATTTCCCGCATGATGTTCTTCGATTCCGCCAGTGCAGTATTGCACCGTCCGGATGTGATCCGTCCTGCCAGCTATGGTGTACTGGGCTATTACAAACCTGCTGTTGGTCTCGACCTGCTGCGGGAAGTAGTACTGGGAGAAGAGCGTTTCGATAAAGCCTTCAAATATTACATCGATAACTGGGCATTTAAGCACCCTACGCAATGGGATTTCTTCCGTGCCATAGAGAACAGCTCAGGAGAGAGCCTCGACTGGTTCTGGCGCTCCTGGATCATCAATAACTGGAAAGTGGATATGGCTGTAGGAACCGTGACCCCACGGAACGACAGTACCACCGCCATCCAGGTGCTTTGCCTCGAAAAGGCGCCTATGCCGGTTGTGGTAGAAATCTCCGAATCCAACGGCACCACCTCCCGCGTGAACCTGCCCGTGGAAGTATGGCAGTCCGGCACTACGTGGACGTTTCACCACATCTCAAAGAGTAAAGTGACCGGCGTTACCGTAGACCCTGATAAGGTGCTGCCTGACGTTAATTCTGTCAACAACTCCTGGAAAGCGGTTCCCTAAAAAAAGGCTAACCTGAAACCTATTTAGTAAAGACGCCGTCTCAGGTATCTGAGGCGGCGTCTTTATTTTTGAAAGCCCTGCCTGTTAATCTTCTATCACCTTTACTACTGACATCCTCCATCCAACCTCCATCCATCCCCAGCAAAATCAAGGGTTCGATGGAGGATGGATGGAGGATGGTAGGAGGGTGGTAGTATAGTGGATTGATAATGAATGGCTTGTATGTATATCGAAAATGTGACATTTATAGTGGCTCTGATAGTAAATTACCCCAAATGAAAAGCCCTGCCTCTTACTTGCAGTTTATGCCCTGAATTCATTAAATTGAGATAGTTCCACGATGATTCATGTTTAAAAAACTACTGATCCCGCTATGTCTGCTGGTGCTTTGTCATGCCAGAGCGCAACAACCGGCGTATCCCTTTACCAGTCTCAATATCCATCATGGTTTGAGTAACAACCAGGTCAATTGTATTTACAAAGACGACCGCGGGTTTCTGTGGTTTGGAACGCTGGGAGGGCTGAACCGGTATGACGGCACTAACGTCCGGGTATTCCGGCATATACTTTCCGATTCCCTTTCGCTGAGCGACGACTATATCGTTTCCCTCTTTCCCGCGCCGGACAGGCGGATGTATATCCGTACCCGTAACGGAGACAATCTCTATGATCCGCGTAGCGAACAATTTATACAGGCCGGACCATGGCTGAAGTCGAAGGGCTTGCCGGAGGCAGGTTTGACGGCAATGGTACTTACAGGCGATACCTGCTGGGCGGCCTATGCAGACTCAGGCCTTTACCGCCTGCTGCCACACGGTAAAGCTTCACGTATCGCGTTGCCTATGCGTACAGGCGGGCGTATTGCGGATATTAAACAGGAAGATGCATCTCATCTGATGCTTTTATGGTACGATGGGGCGCTCACCCGGCTTGATCTCCGGAACGGGCGTACCGTATGGCACTCAGAAGCACTGTGTGATGAAGTATCCCGTCCGCCGGTTACACTGGCATTGTTTATAGACGCACAGAAAGATTGCTGGGTATACATGCCGGGAAGCGATTTTGGTGTGCTGTACTACCAGACGGCTACCGGCGTAAAAAGGAGCGTTTCCCGGAAAACAGGCAGCCTTAACAATGATATTGTCAATAGTATTATCCAGGACGATCACGGGCTGATATGGATCGGTACGGATCATGGCGGAGTGAACGTCCTTGATAAACAAACCTTTCGCGCCAGGTTCCTCATCAACCGACCCGAAGACTCCAAAAGCCTGGCCGAGAACGCTGTTTACGCGCTGTATAAAGACCGGCAGGGTATTGTCTGGTGCGGCACCTACAAACGGGGCGTAAGCTATTTCGCAGAGAATAAAATGAAGTTTGCCCTCCATGAATTCAAACACGGCGATCCGCTTACGTTGCCATATAACGATGTGAACTGTTTCGCGGAAGATAAAAAAGGAAATATCTGGATCGGTACCAATGGGGGAGGACTGATCTACTACGACCGCAAAGCGTATACCTACCGGCAATACCGCCATATGCCCGGCGATGAAAACTCACTCAGTAATGATGTGATCGTAAGCCTGCATGTAGATAAAAGAGACCAGCTTTGGATTGGATATTATTTCGGAGGAATGGATTACTTCAGCAACGGGCGCTTCACGCATTACCGGCATTCTACAAAAGACGCGAATAGCCTGGCGAATAAAACGGTCTGGAAGCTGTATGAAGACAGCCGTAACAATTTCTGGGTGGGCACGCTTGGTGGTGGACTCGACCGCTTTGACCGCAGTAATGGAATATTCTATCACAACAACGTGGATATGGCCAATTCTGTCCATTCCAATTATATCACCGCCTTTGCGGAAACGCCCGGGGGCGACTTATGGATAGGCACTGCTTATGGCATTGATGTGCTGGATAAATCAAAAGGTATTTTCGTGCATCTCCTGCGCAGCACGCATCAGCTCAGTAACGACAACGTAACTTCCCTGCTGTGCGACCGCCAGGGCCGTATGTGGGCAGGTACGCGCGAAGGGCTCAGCTATTATGATCCATCAACCCTCAACTTCCGCACATTCAGAATAACGGACGGCCTGCCGGATAATACGATTGTAAGTATGCTGGAAGATGATAATGGCTGGCTGTGGGTTAGCACTACCCGCGGATTGTCGCGTATACGGGCAACCGGTACTGGAAACGATCTGGTGATCTCCTGCCGTAATTATGATGAGCAGGATGGGTTGCAGGGGAAAGTGTTCAATGTGAATGCAGCCTTGCGCCTGCGGAGCGGAGAAATGTTGTTTGGCGGAGCCGATGGATTCAATTTGTTTAACCCTGCAGAAATAAAAGAAAGCAGAACACCGCCTGCGCTCGTATTCACCGGCCTGCAATTATTTAACAAAACGATTGGAGCGGGTGAGAGCTTTCGCGGGCATGTAGTACTCGATGCTTCCCTGCCTGAAACCCGCAGCATAAACCTGCGGTATAATGAGAACGATTTTTCAGTGGATTTCGCTTCCCTGAATTTTCGGCATGCCGACAAGAACCGGTATGAATACAAGTTGGAAGGATTCAATAAAGAATGGATGCTGACAGATGGTAAGTCGCGGCGCATCTCTTACACCAACATCAACCCCGGCAATTATACCCTGCATGTACGGTCGTCTCCCGAAGACGGGAATCCTACCGGCGGGGGCATATCTCTGGAGATCCGCATTCTATCACCCTGGTGGGCTACCGGCTGGGCCTATACGGTGTATGTATTGCTGCTGATAGCGGCATTGTATCTTGGGCGGCAGGCTATTATCCGCCGTGCCCACCGCAGGTTTGCATTACAGAACGAGCGGAAGGAAGCGCAGCGGCTGCATGAAATGGATATGATGAAGATCAAACTCCTGACCAATGTGAGCCACGAACTGCGGACACCGGTTTCCCTGATACTGTCGCCCATTGAGGATTTCATCAGGCGTTCGGACGATGAAGGAGAGCGGCAGCAGTTCCAGCTTATCCGGCGGAATGCACGACGCCTTCTCAATCTGGTAAACCAGCTCATGGATTTCAGGAAAATGGAAATGCAGGAACTGCGCACGGATGCTGCTCCGGGTGAGTTGATGAGCTTCCTCCGTGAATCTGTTCAATCATTTTCCGATCTGGCAGAAAGAAAAGGCGTTGCGTTATCATATCACGCAAATGCTGCGCAGATTCATGTCCGCTTCGATCACGATAAACTGGAGCGCATCGTCTTCAACCTGCTTTCTAACGCATTTAAATTTACACCTGCCGGCGGAACGGTAGAAGTGACGGCCTCCGTTACCCCGGAAGAAGAGCGTGCCTGGCTGGAGCTGCGCGTACGGGATACCGGCATAGGGATACCGCCCGACAGAATCGGGAAGATCTTTGAACGCTACTTCCAGGCCGACCAGCGGAGTGCATTTGTGAGTCCGGGTAGTGGCATTGGCCTTGCCATCACGCGGGAGTTCGTTACCATGCAGCACGGAACGGTGGAAGTGGAGAGCATACCTGATCAGGGCAGCTGCTTTACCGTGCGCATTCCATATGAGTTATCGGCCTACGATGCACCGGAGCACATCGCAAACGATACCCCTGTACCTGCAGCTCCCCTGAAAGTTCCGGAAGCAGCCTCGCGGAAAGGGAAACGCAAACAAACCATTTTACTGGTGGAAGACACGGAAGATTTCCGCTTTTACCTCAAGGAGAACCTGCAGGAATATTATAATGTACTGGAAGCGGCCGATGGGGAGGCGGGATGGCAGGCAGCCCTTTCTGCTCAGCCCGACCTGGTGGTGAGCGATATTACCATGCCGGGAATGGATGGCCTGGCCCTTTGCCGGAAGATACGAAGCCATGCCCGTACCCGCCAGATCCCCGTGATCCTGCTCACCGCCATGGGGGAGGAGAACATTCAGCTGCAGGGCCTGGATGCCGGCGCGGCGGATTACCTCGTGAAGCCCTTTAGCTTCGAGATCATGCTGTCCCGCGTACGGAATCTGCTGGAAAGGAAGGCGCCCGTGCAATGGGTGATCCCGAAAGATGCGGAGCCGGAGCAACTCTCGGCCGACGAGAAGTTTATGCAACGTGCTTTGGAGATCGTGGAAAAGAACCTGTCGGACGCAGAATTCTCAGTGGAGGCACTCAGCAGGGAACTTTGTATGAACCGTGTTTCTGTTTACAAAAGGATTTACGCTCTTTCCGGGCAGCCGCCCATCGAGTTCATACGATCGGTACGGTTACGCCGTGCTGCCGACCTCCTGGTGAAGACGGAAATGAACATCGCGGAGGTAGCTTATGAAGTAGGATTCAATAACCCCAAATATTTCGCGCGTTACTTCAAAATAGCATACCACATGCTGCCTTCGGCCTATGCTACGGCCATGCGCAAGTAAGGAAGGCAACAAATGATACCTGTGGAATTAACATTCTGACCCCCTGGCGGCAACATTACAGCCCCGCATTTTAAACAATGCCGTACCCTGCTATCCGGATAATCCCGATACTTTTATCGAGACCTTACAACGTGGGTCCCAGTTTACAATAGTCAACCAAATCAACGCGCAAACATTCCACACATTAACATTCTACGTATGAAAAAAATCAGTTTAGCGGGGAAATCGAGCCCGGTCTGGTGGATACTCCTCTGCCTATGGCTGGCCCATGTTCCCATTCTCGCCCAAACTCCTCCTGACCAAAGGCGTACCATTACCGGTCTTGTGACCGACCGCGATTCACGGCAGCCTATACCCGGTGCTACCGTCGCCATAAAGGGCACCTCCAAGGGCGTGGCCACCAATGCTGAAGGTAGCTTCAGTATAGAGGCCAAAACGGGAGATGTACTGGGTATCTCTTTCGTGGGCATGTCGGCCCAGGAAATCAAGGTAGGCAGTGCTTCCTCTTACAACGTTACCCTCGAAACCGACAGCAAAACCCTCAGTGATGTAATTGTGGTAGGGTATGGCAAAATGAAGAAGACCGATCAGAGCAGTGCCCAGGTATCCGTATCAGCCGCTGATATCGGCCGTACGATCAATACCACCATCGATCAGGCCTTACAGGGCAGGGCCGCGGGTGTTTATGTAACGCAGAACTCCGGTCAGCCCGGTGGCGGCGTATCGGTTGTAATCCGCGGGATCAATACCCTTAGCGGCACCAATGAGCCGTTGTATGTGATAGACGGGGTTCAGATTCAGCCTGCCACCGTTTCCTACGGCAATACCAGTTCCGTAAACCCCCTGGCCGGTATCAACTCGAACGATATTGAGTCTATGGAAATACTGCAGGGGCCATCAGCTACCGCCATTTACGGTTCCCGTGCCACTAACGGCGTAGTTTTGGTAACTACCCGCAGGGGCAGGATGGGGCAGATGAAAGTGGGATATAACTATTTATATACGCTGCAGGACAAGCCGGATGAAGTACCCACCCTTAACCTCCGCCAGTTCGCCATCATGAACAATGAAATCGCGGCCCTGCTCAACCGTACGCCCACCCCCGAATTCCAGAATCCTTCTGTTTTGGGTGATGGTACCCGCTGGCAGCAGGAGCTCTTTAAAACCGCTCCGTTGCAACGGCATCAGCTGACTGTCAGCGGTGGTACTGAGCGCACAGGTTATTATCTCTCTGGTGAGTATTTCGACCAGGAAGGCGTGGCCGTTGGGTCAGACTTCAAACGCTACAGCTTCCGCCTTAATATGGACAATCAATTGTTCAAATGGCTGAAGCTCAGCACCAACGTTAACTTTTACCAGACGAAAGAAAAACTGTCGTCTACCAGTGAAGACGTGATCCGCAATGCCATCAACCTTGCACCGAACGTTCCGGTGAAGAACGCGGATGGTTCCTGGGGAGGCGCTACAGAAAATGAATACGGCAGCAATGCAAAGTATGCACCGCTTAACCCCGTGGCCATCGCCAATCTCATTAGTAATGATCTGAAACGGACAGGCGGCATGGGTGGTATGACGGCAGAAGTAGGGATCATTAAAGGCCTTACTTTCCGGACCAGCTTTAACGGCAACTTCGAGTTTTTCGACGGTGTGAAATTTACCCCCACTTACCGGCTGGGTTACAACGCCAATGAGAAAGCCAGTATGTCGGTGCAGAACAATAAGAATTTCTACTGGAACCTGAACGAGCTGCTGCAGTATACCACGCAGATCGGGAAGCACTCCATTAACGCCATGGCAAGCCACGAAGCGCAGGCCTGGAATTATGAAGGTTACAACATTACCCGCACCGGCTTTGCCAGCAACGAGATCCCGTCCATTAACCTCGGTGATGCGCAGGGGCAAACTACAGGCGGTAACAAAGGCTCCGGCGCACTGGAGTCCTGGCTGGGCCGCGTTATCTATACTTATGACGATAAGTACATCCTGCAGGTGGCAGGGCGTGCGGATGGCTCGTCCAACTTCGGGACGAACAACCGCTGGGGATACTTCCCTTCAGTTTCTGCAGCCTGGCGTGTTTCCCGCGAACCTTTTATGCAGTCGCTCGACATGATCAGCGACCTGAAGCTGCGTGCAGAGTTCGGTACTACGGGTAACAGCGGCAGCGGTGGTGCGCAATTCAGCTCCCTGTCTTCAGTAACCACTCCATGGGGAGCAGGTTTCAGAACAGGGCAGTATGGTAATGCCGATCTGAAATGGGAATCTACCGAAACCAAAAACATCGGCCTGAACCTGGGGCTGTTCAAAGACAGGATCCAGATCGAAGCAGATTATTACATCCGCGAAACCGATAATCTCCTCATGCCTAACCCGCTGCCCGCTTACATGGGTACGCAGGGCGAAGGGGCCATCAGCGCACCGATCGTAAATATCGGGTCCATGAAAAACCGCGGCTTCGGGATTACTGTGAATACGACCAATGTCAACAGGAACGGTTTCACCTGGAAAACGAACTTCAACATCTCCTCTTTCAAAACTGAGATTACCAAGTTCTATTCCGACGCTGCCTTCCTGAGCCGCAGCGCGTGGTATATGAACAACTTCACCTCCCGTTCCGCTATTGGGCAGGCTCCCTGGATGTTCTGGGGATATGTGGCAGACGGGATCTTCCAGTCTGAAGAAGAAGTACGGAAAAGCGCTATACCTACGCAGGCCGACGGTTCGCCGCTGCCCATCGCTAAAGACGGTGGCGTTTGGGTAGGAGATATCAAATACAAAGACCTTAATAACGATAATAAGATCGATTCCCGTGATCAGACGTATATCGGTAACCCCTGGCCCAAGCTGACTTACGGCCTTACCAATACCTTTTCCTATAAAGGATTTGATCTGAGTATCCTGCTCACAGGTGCTTCCGGAAATGATATCTATAATTACGTGCGTTACAACAATGCCAATCCGAATAACATCAACCTGGGCCGCAACCTCATGTCTGAAGCATTTGACTATGCACGCATCGTGAAAGATGCCGGCGGGAAGGATGTGATATCAAACACCGGCACCAGCATTCCGCGTATTGTGGGTACTGATGTAAATGGCAATGGCAACCGTTTCACGAACTTCTTTGTGGAAGATGGTTCTTATATCCGAATCAAAAACGTGCAACTGGGATATATAGTGCCGTCGGAATGGCTCAGCCGCCAGCGGGTGGTACGCTCTATCCGGGTTACACTGGGTGCGCAAAACCTGCATACGTTCACAAAGTACAGTGGGTTTGATCCCGAAGTAGGCGCCTATCTGGGTAAAGAAGTGCAGCTCAGCAGCCAGCTGATTGCTGTAGACGCCGGGCGCTATCCGCTCACCCGCATGTATTCCGCTGCCGTGGCTGTTGATTTTTAAGCACCTAAAATTCCGAATTATGAAAAAGCAATCATTCATCCGATCTATATTCCTTTTCAGCTGCGGTGTGCTGCTGGCTGCATGCAGCAAGGATTTCCTGAACCGTCCGCCTGAAGACGCGATCGTGGACGTTAACTTTTACCAGACATCCGATCAGGTACTGGCAGGTACTGCGCCACTGTACAACATTGTATGGTTCGCCTATAACGATAAAGCATCGCACGGGATCGGCGACGGTCGCGCAGGCGTACTCATGTCCGGCTCTTATCAGGTCGAAAATATCAGGATGCAAACCACTGACGTTACTCCGGAAGTTTACAGCTCCTGGACGGCCTTCTTTAACGTGGTGGCGCAATCCAATATGGTGATCAATAACGTAACGAAATATACCGCTCCCGGTGTACCCGCTAACATTAAGCAGATGGGTATTGCAGAAGGACGGTTTATGCGTGCCATGGCTTATTACTATCTCGTACAAAACTGGGGCGCAGTACCCATTATTGTCGATAATAACACCCTGCTGACAGATACCACTGTTGCGCGGAATACCGTGGAAAGCGTATGGGAATTCATTATCAGGGAATTTCAGTTTGCAGCAGATAACCTGCCGCCCTCGCCCGCACAGAAAGGACGTATCACCAGATGGACGGCAAAAGGGATGCTGGCGAAAAGCTACCTCACCCGCGCAGGACTTGGCGGAAACGGACAGCGCAACCAGGACGATCTGAACAAAGCGAAAGCCTTTGCATTGGAAGTTATCACAGGCAGCGGGGCTAAGCTAATGTCCAGCTACGAAGACCTCTTCATCATGAAGAACAATAATAATTCTGAAAGTCTTTTTGCCTTGCAATGGAAATACGATGGCGACTGGGGAACCCAGAACAGCGTGCAGGCCTTTCTGGCTTATGGTTCTGAGATCACGGGTTTTGGTGACGGATGGGGGGGCGACCTTGGAGCTTCTCCCGATCAGCTGTCGTTGTACACCGCTACTGACAAGCGCCTGAAAGGAACCTTCATGCTGCCGGGTACACACTATTCTTACATTCATCAGGCAGTGGATGATCCCAATAACCCCGGGAAGAAGATCGTGCAGGAGCTACAAGTGCCGTGGAATTGGGTAGGCACAGAGCGTTACAATACACGTGCCTGGGTGAAAAAGTATGTAGTGGGCCGTCCGGAAGATAACGATGGCAAAGTGACACAGCAGCATACAGAGATGAATACCTACATGCTGCGACTTGCGGATGTATACCTCATCTACGCAGAAGCCGCGCTGGGAAATGCCGCGTCCACGAATGATGATCAGGCTTTAAAATACTTTAATGCAGTGCGCGAGAGGGCAGGTGTACCGGAGAAGAATGTAATTACGGCAGATGATATCTACCGCGAACGAAGGCTGGAACTGGCTATGGAAGGACAGGCATGGTACGATCTGGTGCGGATGTATTATCATTCCCCGCAGAAAGTACTGGATCTTATTAAGAACCAGGACAGAGGTACCTACCGCGTTGTTCCCAATGCTGCAACCAACGCTACGGGCTGGACGGTTACATCCGATGTGCCGGCTAAGTATGCGGTAACGGCAGGTAACTTCTTCCTGCCCATTCCGGCAGTGGAACTATCAGCAGCGCCTAACCTCCGTAAGCCACCAGTTCCCTTTAAGTTCTAATCACCCAAAAACGCAACTCCCATGAGCCAAAATATTCGACTACTGCTGGCAGGCATGTTACTGTTTCTGCTGGCAGCCTGTTCCAAAGACGACGGGATATCCGGTCCGCCCGTAGTACGCAAAGTATCGTTACTGGATTCCTCTAAGCAGGACAGTTCCTTTGTACGCGCACTTCCCGGAACAATGATCCTCATCACTGGTGAAAACCTGCAAGGGATTTCCAGTATTACATTTAACGGATTGAGTGCTTACTTCAATCCCGCTTACAATACGAATACACATGTTATCATTACTATTCCGGATGAAACGCCTTCTGAAGCAACAGATCCGAAGGTGCCAAATGAAATCCGGATTAAAACAGACCATGGAGAAGCGGTATTTACTTTCGCTATAGACATTCCCCCGCCATCCATTGAAACAATCAGTAATGAAAACGCTTTACCCGGCGATTCTGTGATCATCTGGGGCTCCAGCCTGTGGCTGATCAATAAGATTATCCTCCCCGGTGGACGGGAAGTCACTGCTTTCAACACAGATATTGATGGTTTTCGCGTAGGTTTTGTAATGCCAGATCTTGGAAACGATACCGGCAGGCTGGCTGTAGTGGCAAAGTATGGAACCGCAGTATCTGACGGACCGTTAAACGACCATCAGAGCGGAGATGTGATCTGCAATTTTACCAATGCAGGAGAAACAGGGGAAGTGCCCCGCTTCAGCTGGGCATGGTGGGGAGCAGATCGTATCAACGACGCCACCAAGTTCCCTGGAACAAGAGGGCATTATCTCCATAACATTTTCGGAGGTGTAGGTGCCAAAAATGGTGCATGGTGGGAGGGAGGCAGATCCGGTAACTTTAATCCGGTAGCATTATTTACAGATGCAGTCAGAACTCATCAGGCCGCTGATTACGCCCTTAAATTTGAAATCAGCACCAAAGAACCCTGGACCACTGCCGTGTGCGTGCTCCGCTTCGGCGAAGAATTAGCCGTGCGCTGGATACCCTGGGCGGCTTCTCCCGCTGAAGGATTCCATACGGGTCATAAATGGCAAACTATTACAGTACCCTTGAATGCATTCAGGAGAGCATCAGATGGAATAGAAGGTACCGGAGCCAGCGCGGTTTCTATGGGGGAACTGGTGACTGCCGGCGGTAATGTAGCCTTCGGGTTCAGAATAGTTTCAGAAGAAAAAGGGATCGAAGTGTTTAATGCAGCATTCGACAATTTCAGGATCGTCAAGATTAAATAGGAATGAAAATAACGGCAAGAGGGATCTGTATACTGAGCATAATTTGCTGTGCGTCGATAGCCTGTAATAAGAAGTCGGGCGAACGTGTAAATGGGAATGGTGATGGAGATGGCGGCGATACCACCGGTCCGGTAGTATCGCCGCAGGACCCTGCCACAGCTGCAACCATCGGTTTGTTCATGGACGGGTGGAAGGAGAAATCGTTTACTGCACCGGCTTTTGAAGAGAAAGCACCTCCGGCGGCAGCACAGGTCGTCATTACTGCTGATGTGGCTAAAGTACTGACGAAGGTTCCGCCCACCATGCTGGGGAACAACACCAATATTTATATGACCCAGATGGTAACGGAGCCGAAACTGTTACAGCAATTGCAACAGCTTCAGCCACGCCTGTTACGCTTTCCGGGAGGTAATCTCAGCAGTATATTCTTTTGGAATGCAGCACCCGGAAATGCGCCCTTTGATGCACCTGCACAACTCACCGATGCAGAAGGGAAAACGATGCCCGCAGGGTATTGGTTTGGCGGGAATACGGATGGTTGGACGATGAGCACCGCCAACTATTACAATATGCTACAGCAAACCGGCAGCGAAGGGGTAATAACCGTCAATTACGGATATGCCCGTTACGGTACCGGTCCTGATCCCGTAGCCGCCGCAGCCCACCTCGCTGCAGCGTGGGTGCGGTACGACAATGGGAGAACGCGGTATTGGGAGATCGGGAATGAAAGTAATGGCACCTGGCAGGCAGGGTACCGGATCGATCCGGCTGCCAATAAGGACGGGCAACCGGAAATAGTTACCGGAGAGTTATATGGCCGGCATTGGCGTGTAATGGCTGATTCCATGCGGAAGGCAGCAGCAGCGTTGGGGCATACCATTTTCATCGGGGCGCAATTACTGGAGCATGACCCGCCTACATGGGCTACTGCAACCGATAAGAATTGGAATGAAGGCGTACTGAAGGAAGCCGGAGCATCGGCAGACTATTACATCGTGCATAGTTATTACACGCCTTACAATACGAATTCCAATCCACCGGAAGTATTGGCCTCTGCAGAAACGGTAACCAAAGCGATGATGGAGTACCTTAAAACTACGGTACAGCGCCATAATGCCCCCATGAAGCCTGTAGCCCTGACGGAGTGGAACATCTTCGCAGTAGGATCGCAACAAATGGTGTCTCAGGTAGCAGGGATGCATGCTGTACTGGTTATCGGAGAATTACTGCGTAATGGTTTTGGTATGGCATGCCGGTGGGATCTGGCCAATGCCTGGGAAAACGGTAATGATCATGGGCTTTTCAGTCAGGGCGAAGGTGCCTCCGGTGAGGTAAAATGGAATGCAAGGCCTGCGTTTTTCTATCTCTACTTTTTACAGAAATGCCTGGGTAACCGTATGGTGGAAACCGTATTGCCGGCTTCAATTAATAATATTAATGCATATACAACCACCTTCAGCAGTGGCCATGCGGGCGTAGCCATCGTAAACCGCGCCGCATCTGTTCAAACCATTTCGCTGAGCCTGAAGAATTTCATAGCAGGCGAGCGGTATTACTGGTATGAGTTAACGGGTGGAGAGGGTGTAAGTCATTTCTCGAGGAAGGTATTTATCAACGGCAGCGGGCCATCCGGGATTGCCGGCGGGCCGGAAGATGCCGGGCGTGTAAAGGCCTGGTCTGCCAGAACGAAGGATGGTCTTCGTTTTGCGCTGCCACCGATGTCAGTAGTGTTCATCGTGGTTGAGCGTCAGTAATACAACTGAATGCTACGTGTTATGTAATCATATACGCCGCTGATTTCAGCGGCGTTGCTCTTCTGTTTTAGTTCTTTTGAGGATGCAATAAAAAACTGCATAAACAGGGTTCATAAAAGAGGATGAAACCTGTTTTATGGTAGTGATTGGGTATTCTAACCGTATTGTAATAGTATAATAACCGATTAAAATAACCGTATTAAGGCAATTGGAAAGTAGGGGGCTTCTAATATATGCTGATTTGCAGCAACTTAGAATAAATTCATAGAAAAAAGCGGCAGATTGCAGGATTTTGGACCCTGTTTATCTGCCGCTTTTTTATTATACCAGATAGCTATGCCTGGGAAACTTGTCAGGAAGAGTAAATCCAACCCGTAATTTCTTCAAGGTACAGGCGGTCGGTTTCATCAAATGTGTTGAGATCTGTACTGTCTACATCTAATACGCCTTTTACTTCGCCGTTATGAACAAGGGGAATTACGATTTCGGAGCGGGATAAACTGCTGCAGGCAATATGACCGGGGAAGGCTTCCACATCCGGAACTACCAGTGTTTCCACCCGTTCCCATGCAGCGCCGCATACGCCACGGCCCTTCCGGATGCGTGTACAGGCCACAGGGCCCTGGAAAGGTCCCAGCACCAGCTCGTCCTCTTTCACAAGGTAAAAGCCTACCCAGAGCCAGCCAAACTGCTCTTTCAGTGCGGCAGATATATTGGCGAGGTTAGCCGTAAGGTCCGGTTCTCCGGTAATAAGTGCTTTTATTTGCGGCAGTATTGTCTCATACTGTTCCGCTTTTGTGCCTTGAATGATATGCAGGTCTTCCGCCATGATTACTCCGGTATTAAAAAAAAGACGCCTTTGCAGGGCGTCTTTCATATGTTTTACAAAAATCCTAATTCCAGTTTAGCTTCTTCGCTCATCATGTCTTTCGTCCAGGGCGGATCGAAAGTAAGGCGAACGTCTGCATCGGTAACGCCGGGGATGGCAGACACTTTCTGGCTCACTTCTTCCATGATGGCACCGGCTACAGGGCATCCCGGGGCGGTGAGCGTCATGATCACGAGTACCTTTCCTTCACCTCCGGTTTCGATCTTATACACCAGGCCGAGGTCGAAGATGTTCACGGGGATCTCGGGATCGTACACCGTGCGCAATGCTTCTTCCACCTGATCTCTCAGTGTTATTTCCATGTTGCGTCAGTTTTGCATTGATTTAGCCTGAAAGGCGAGGGCATACAACTTCATTTGCTTCAGCATGGAGAGGAGTCCATTGGAGCGCGTAGGAGAGAGGTGGCTGGTTAAACCGATGGCTTCGATGAAGTAGATCTCTGCTTCTGCGATTTCCTTCGGCGGGTGGCCACTCAGCACCTGGATCACAAGGCTAACCAGCCCTTTGGTGATCACAGCATCACTGTCTGCGGTAAATTCCAGCTTTCCATCTTTCAACTCCGCATGTAGCCACACTTTGCTCTGGCATCCGCGGATGAGGTTGTCGTCTGTTTTGTATTTCGGGTCAATGAGCGGCAGGTCTTTTCCCAGCTGAATGATGTACTCGTATTTCTCCATCCAGTCACCAAACACTTCGAAATCTTCTATGATCCTGTCCTGTTGCTCTTTGATTGTCATGTCGTAAATGGTTTATCCAAGCAAAGTTACAGCTTTCCGTATACCATCCACCAGCTTGTCGATATCTCCGGTAGTGTTGTACACTGCCAGGGAAGCGCGCACCGTTCCGGGAATGCCGAAGCGGTCGCAGAGCGGCTGTGTGCAGTGGTGGCCGGTACGTACGGCTATGCCCTGTTGGTCGAGTAATACACCCACATCAGATGGATGGGTATCGCCCACTAAGAAAGAAATGGCTCCGCTGCGGTGTCTGGCATCACCGATAAACCGGAGGCCATCTATGAGCCTGAGTGCGGCAACTGCATATTCCGTTAGCTGGTGCTCATAAGCAAGGATCTTATGGATCCCCACTTTATTGACCCAGGCTACGGCAGCGCCAAGTCCTATGGCTTCGCAAATGGCAGGTGTACCGGCTTCAAACTTCAGCGGAACATCGGCATAAGTGGTTTTCTCAAAAGTAACGTGCTTGATCATATCACCACCACCCTGGTAGGGAGGCAGTTGTTCGAGCCAGCTTTCTTTACCGTAGAGGATACCGATACCGGTGGGGCCGTACAGTTTGTGGCCGGAAAGTGCCAGGAAGTCCACATCCAGTTCGTGAACTTTGATGGGAATATGCGCGGCAGCCTGAGCAGCGTCCAGCATTACGGGGATGCCTTGTTCATGCGCGAGGGCAATGATCTCTTTCACCGGGTTTACGGTACCGAGGGTATTGGATACCCAGGTAACGGATACCAGCTTCACGCGGCCGTTCAGCATGGAGCGGTAAGCGTCCATGTCGAGTTCGCCTTTATCGGAAACGGGTATCACCCGCAGCTTCGCGCCTTTCTCCTCACAAATGAGTTGCCAGGGAACGATGTTGGAGTGGTGCTCCATGGCAGAGATGATGATCTCGTCACCTTCTTTCAGGATGGTTTTACGGAAACCGTTGGCCACCAGGTTAATGGCGTCAGTAGTGCCTTTGGTGAACACCACTTCATGATGGTGCGCGCCGATATATGCGGCTACTGCATGCCGGGCGGCTTCATAAGCAGCTGTAGCCTGCTGGCTCAGCGAATGAACACCACGGTGTACGTTACTATTGTATTGTGTATAGTATTCCTGCATGGAACGGATCACCGAAACGGGCTTCTGCGTGGTGGCGCCATTGTCCAGATACACGAGTGGCCGCCCGTTCACGGTTTGCTGGAGTATCGGGAATTCATTCCTGATCAGCTCTACTTCCGGCCATAAAATATCTTGTGCAGTTGCTGTTTCCATGATCCTTCCGGGTTTTGAGGGTGAAGGCTAAGCGTTCAGGTATTGTGATGCAAGTTGCTCTACCTGTTTACGCACAGCCGGGATATTCACTTTGGCAGTGATGTCGAAGGCGAATGCTTTTACCAGCAGGTTGCGGGCTTCTGCTTCGCCGATACCACGGGCGCGCAGATAGAAAAGCGCGTCTTCACTCACCTGGCCGATAGTACAGCCGTGGCTGCATTTCACATCATCTGCGAATATCTCCAGCTGAGGTTTGGTGAAGATGGTTGCATCCGGGCTGATCACCAGGTTATTGTTCTGCTGGAAAGCATTGGTCTTCTGCGCATCTTCATGCACATAAATCTTCCCATTGAATACACCGGTGGATTTATCCATCAGTACACCTCTGTACAGCTCATTACTTTCGCAGTTAGGCATGCGGTGGTCAACAGACGTGTGGTTGTCGATCAGCTGTCCGCCGGCTGCGATGTAAAAGCCGTACATATGTGTTTCGGTACGTTCTTCGTCGAGCGAGATGTTCAGGTTATTACGAACGAATTCGGATTCGGTGAGCGTGAAAGTATAGTTGTTATAAACGCTTTTGCCTTTCTGTTCTACAAGGTTCTGGTTGATGATACGGAGGTTATTACCGCCGGTCTGCAACTGGTACTGGCTGAACTGTGCGCGTTCTGCAACCACAGATTCCATTACGCTGTTGATCACCACTTTATCTGCTAAGCCGAGGCCTGCGGCAGATTCTATGATCTGTAAAGCAGCGCCTTCATTCACTACCACGAGGTGGCGGGGATTGAAAAGACGGGCCTGTCCGGCAGCATAGAGATGTATGATCTGGATCGGCAGTTCTACCTGTGCTTTGGCTTTCACCTCGATGAACAGGCCATCGTTAAAGAGGGCAGCGTTCAGTTGAGCGAAATGATGTTCGCCAATGCGGGGGCTCTGATTAAAGTACAGTTCCACAGCAGGCTGGGAACCGGCTTCGCTCAGTTTGGATATAGTTACCTGCGATGCGGGTGGTAATTGTGAGAGGTGGGGCTGGAGCACACCGTTTACGAGCACGAGGCGGAAAGTATCAGGGAGTACCAGGCCGGTAGCTTCAAGCTGGGCGGCAGTTACTTCCGGAACTTCCGGGAGGGTGACCTGAAGATCGTTTTTGAAAAACGATACTACATTGGTGTATTTCCAGTCTTCCGTTTTAACAGTGGGGATACCACCGAGCGCGAGGAATTGCTGCAGTGCCGCTTCCCGGCCATCGAACCAGCCGTTGGCGGAAAACTGTGCGCTAACCAGCGCGGGCAAAGCCTCGTTGAATGATATATTTCTGGTTACAGTCGTCATGTCTTATTGTACAGGTTCTTCTAAACGGATGTCTTCTTTCAGCCAGTCGTAGCCTTTCTCTTCCAGCTCCAGCGCCAGTTCTTTGGTACCGGATTTCACGATGCGGCCGTTGTAGAGCACGTGTACAAAGTCGGGAACGATGTATTCCAGCAGGCGCTGGTAGTGGGTGATTATGATAAAGGCGTTGTCTTTGCTGCGGAGCTTGTTTACACCGGCGGATACGATGCGGAGGGCATCGATGTCGAGACCGGAATCGGTTTCGTCCATGATAGCGAGCTTAGGCTCGAGCATAGCCATCTGGAAAACGTCGTTGCGTTTTTTCTCACCACCGGAGAACCCTTCGTTAAGGGAGCGGTTCATGAGGTTGGCATCGAATTCCATGAGCTTTTGTTTGCTTTTCAGCATATCGAGGAAAGCCTTGGCCTGCATAGGAGGCTGGCCATGGTAGGCGCGGATTTCGTTAACAGCAGTCTTCAGGAAGTTAATGTTGGAAACACCGGGGATTTCCACGGGGTACTGGAAGGCGAGGAAAAGTCCTTCACGTGCACGCACTTCGGGGCTCATGTCGAGCAGGTCTTTACCAAGGAAGTCTACCGAGCCTTCGGTTACTTCATATGATTCGCGACCGGCCAGTACAGAGGCGAGAGAAGATTTGCCAGAGCCGTTAGGGCCCATGATGGCGTGTACTTCACCCGGTTTCACGGTCAGATTAATGCCTTTCAGAATAGCATTTCCTTCTACTGCAGCATGCAGGTTCTTGATATCTAACATCTCTTTGTTTTTATAGGTTATCCTACACTGCCTTCCAGCGTGATGGATAATAATTTTTGCGCTTCCACGGCAAATTCCATGGGCAGTTGGTTAAGTACTTCTTTTGCGTAACCGTTCACGATCATGTTTACGGCCTGTTCATTATCGATCCCGCGCTGGTTCAGGTAAAACACCTGATCTTCCCCGATCTTGGACGTGGTGGCTTCGTGTTCCACCATGGCCGTATTGTTTTTAGACTCGATGTAAGGGAAGGTATGCGCGCCACAGCGGTCGCCGATAAGGAGTGAATCGCACTGTGTGAAGTTACGGGCGTTAGTGGCGTTGGGACCTACTTTTACCAGTCCGCGGTAGGTATTGTGGCCGTGTCCGGCGGAGATACCTTTGGAAATAATGCGGCTCTTGGTGTTTTTCCCGATGTGGACCATTTTGGTACCGGTGTCAGCCACCTGTTTGTTGGCGGTAACAGCAACGGAGTAGAATTCACCGATGGAGTTGTCGCCCTGCAGGATAACGCCGGGGTACTTCCAGGTGATGGCAGATCCGGTTTCTACCTGTGTCCAGGAGATCTTGGAGTTTTTACCCTTGCAGATCCCGCGTTTGGTCACAAAGTTGTAGATACCGCCTTTACCGTCTTTATCGCCGGGGTACCAGTTCTGAACGGTAGAGTACTTAATTTCCGCATGATCCATGGCGATGAGTTCTACCACGGCAGCGTGCAGCTGGTTTTCATCGCGCATCGGGGCGGTGCAGCCCTCGAGGTAGCTCACATAGGAGTTGTCGTCAGCGATGATGAGTGTACGCTCGAATTGCCCCGTATTCTTCGCGTTGATACGGAAGTAGGTGGACAGTTCCATGGGGCAGCGGACGCCTTTGGGAATGTATACGAAAGACCCGTCTGAAAACACGGCGGAGTTCAGTGCGGCATAAATGTTATCGGATTGGGGAACCACGGTGCCGAGGTACTTCTTCACCAGTTCAGGGTATTCCTGAACGGCTTCCCCGAAGGAGCAGAAGATGATACCCAGCTCATGGAGCTGCGCTTTAAAGGTGGTAGCCACGGAAATAGAGTCGAATACCGCATCTACAGCTACGCCGGACAGCATTTTCTGCTCTTCCAGCGGAATACCGAGTTTTTCAAAGGTGCGGAGCAGTTCGGGGTCTACTTCATCCAGACTATTGTATTTCACCTTGTTTTTAGGTGCGGCATAATAGGAAACGCCCTGGAAGTCAACTTCCGGGAGCTTGAAATTCTGCCAGTTGGGCATAGTCAGTTTCTGGAAAAGCTGGAATCCCTTCAGCCGCCATTCCAGCAGCCATTCAGGCTCCTCCTTTTTGGCGGAAATGAAGCGGATGGTATCCTCGTTAAGCCCGGGAGCCGCAATATCCATTTCGATCTGCGTCTCAAACCCGAACTCGTACTCACGGCCTGCCAGTTCCTGTAATATGTCTTGTTCTGCGCTCATAAATGTTTATATACTCTTCTGTTCAGTTATCTCAATTTTGTCGGGACGACCAGATTCGAACCTGCGGCCCTTATCTTCCTGCCAATTTTACCGGCATCACTCTATATAGGAGTGCCAGGTTACAAAGATAGCGCGCTAATAGCGGTAAATCCTCATTGTTGGCGGTAATTTCAAGGCTGTCAATTATTTTTGCTGCTTGAAATCCCGACAAAGTTACGATATTTGCGAATAAAGCAAGTATAAACTTGGAAAATTATAAGGCACATCATACCTCTTCTGTCGACCGGCTGTTACTGCTGCTCAAAACGAAAGGCCCCCTCACTACCGGGGCCGTTTCCGTGGAGCTGGGCATTACTGCGGAAGGCGCACGCCAGCAACTCCAGCGGCTGGCCGAAGAAGGCTGGGTGTTCTTTGAATCCATTTCCCGCGGTGTTGGCCGCCCCTCCCTCGTATGGAGCCTTTCCGACCGCGGAAACCGCCGCTTCCCCGACTCCCATGCCGAACTTACCGTACAACTTATTAATACAATACGTGACGTATTGGGCGATGAAGCCCTCAATAATGTTATTTCCGCCCGGGAATACAAGGTCTTATTGAGATATTATGACATATTAAAAGAGGAGGAAGGCCTGGAGGCCAAAGTCCGCAAGTTTGCCGAATTACGCTCCCGTGACGGTTATCTCGCCGAATACCGCCGCGAAGGAGAGGGTTTCATCATGATTGAGAATCACTGCCCTATTTGTGCTGCCGCCTCCGCCTGCCATGATATCTGTAAAGTGGAATTGCAGACCTTCCAGCAGATTTTCCAGGAATGGGGTACCATCGAACGCCTCGACCATGTACTGGAAGGCGCCCGCCATTGCGCATACCGCATCACTCCCGTAGTACCCGTTGAAGGATAATTCCCATAGTTGTTTTAAGAAAGAAACGAAAGATCGAACCGGTGCTTTGCCGGATCGGAAGGGGCGTTCCATATACCAATCGGCCCACCCGCTTCTTTTCTGATAAAGTTCAACAGCTTCTTAAACATAACGCCTCTACATGAAAACGCCGCACCCTTTTGATCTGGGATGCGGCGAATCTGTTTATAATATTTTACCGGGAAAGATTAACGCTGCCTGCGAAGTGCAAGGTTGTCTTTTACCCAAAGTGTCAGCAATCCGAGAGCGTTGATTCCCAGCAAGGGCCAGGTGTAAAGGCTAAGATTCAGCAGTGTGTCTGCACCCTGCCAGTGGTTGACTTTAGCAACTCCGGCCACAACAAGGATAACTACAGATAATGCGATGAGGGAAATGGCGATGTTTTTCATTTGTATAAATCGGGTTAAGGGCTTAGTCACAGCAATGTGCTGAATAAACAAATATATTCAAAAGATATCACATCTACGCACCGACGATATACTGTTTCTGAAAGTACCCTTCCGTTTTTGCATGGTATTTTACTTTGGCATACAACTGGTGTTTTCTGAAATTAGCCACTGTAGCATCTTTGGATGATTCCTGCCCGGGCGGCATACACTTTGGCATATTTCCCGAAAATCATACAATATGCGCACCCTTCGCACAAAGAGGCCGGTTCCGCCTCCGCATAACAGCAAATTGATGTACTACATCGTGGCAGGATCATTCGCCTTGTCGGTGCTCCTGCAGATTATCTTACAGCTAAGCCTATAGTTATGTTGAATACATTCGAAGTGCCGGCATTGATAGAAGATGCACTGCCGGAATTACACAAACCCTTGCGCCAGTTCCCCGCCATTTTTCACCTGTATGAAACCATGGAATGCCTCCGGGATTATACACTCCGCCAATGGCGGGATCAGAACCTGCCCACAGTAGAGCAATGCTTCCGGGTTATGGAGAGGCTATATGAGCGCGGTAACCAGCGTGTCCGTGAAGCCGTGGAAAGGATCATTATCCCGGGTATTTCCCATGCGGAAATCAATGGACAGGCCGGGTGTATCCGGTTGTTTTCTCTGGTACCCGCATCGTTGTACAACCTTTTCATTTGTCAGCATCTTAAAGATCATCATCATGCACGTTCATAATATCATACCCGCGAAAGAGGCGGAGCCTCCCGTCAGTTACATCGTACGCCCTGCAACATCCGCTGATGCGCAATACGCTTTCCTGATTGCCGAAACCATCACTTCCTCCGCCAAGGCCCGTGGCACCGGGATAGCGGGGCGTACACCGGAAATGATCCGCCGGAAAATATTAGAGGGGAAAGCCGTAGTGGCAGTTGCAGAAGATGGAGCATGGGCTGGCTTCGCCTACATTGAAACGTGGGACGATGGCCGCTTCGTATCCAATAGCGGACTGATCGTACGTCCCGAATTGCGGGGGATGGGTATTGCGGCTGCCATTAAACAGGAAGTATTCCGGCTCAGCCGGGAGCTGTTCCCGCAGGCGAAGATCTGCAGCATCACCACCAGCGCGGCAGTAATGAAACTAAACAGTCGCCTTGGCTTCAGGCCTGTGTCCTTCGCGGAGATCACGCAGGATGATCACTTTTGGGAAGGTTGCCGTTCCTGCGCAAATTATGGCATTCTCTGTTCTAAGGCACGGGGTAACTGCCTCTGTACTGCATTGCTTTTCGACCCGGAAGAAAGTTGCGCGGGAATGCCTTAAATGAGTATCTTGAGTGGTAAATCCCGACGTCTCATGAAAATTACCGATTGCCTTGCCCTTGCCTTCCTGGTAACGGTTTCCGCCTGTTCACAGGAGCATGCCATTCACCTGAACCAATCCGGTTTCTATACACATGGACCCAAACGCGCGGCTGTTACCGGTAAGATGCTTTCCAATCACTTTTATCTGACTACGCCAAATGGAAAGGACACGCTTTACAGCGGCACCCTTCAGGAAGAAAAGGACTCCCGTTGGTCATCCACCCGCGTCCGCATAGCCGATTTTACCACCTTCAATAAAACAGGCCTATATACGCTGCAAATTCCGGGAGTACCCGCATCATATCCTTTCGAAATAGGGGATGCGCCCTTCCGGAGTGTAACTGCCGCATCATTGAAAGGTTTCTATTTCCAGCGGGCCTCCATGCCCATCGAAGAGAAGTATGGTGGAAAATGGAAGCGCCCTGCCGGGCACCCGGATACACATGTACTGATACACCCCTCAGCCGCTGATGCTATGCGGCCTGCCGGTACAGTGATTTCCTCACCGGGCGGATGGTATGATGCCGGTGATTTCAATAAGTACATTGTCAACTCAGGTATTTCGATGTACATGCTGTTTGCAGCTTATGAAAGCTTCCCGCAGTATTTTACAGCCCTCCGGGTAAATATTCCCGAAAGCAGCAATGATATACCGGATATCCTCGACGAGGCATTGTACAATCTCCGCTGGATGCTCACCATGCAGGACCCTCACGATGGGGGCGTTTATCACAAATGCACCAATGCTAATTTCGATAAGATGGTGATGCCTCATCTTGCCACTACCGCACCGCGCTATGTGGTTCAGAAAAGCTTCACCGCCACGTTCGACTTTGCCGCTGTTAACGCCATGGCTGCTCGCATATTTTCAAAGTTCAACAATCAGCTGCCCGGTTTGGCAGACAGCTGCCGCATGGCAGCCCTGAAAGCCTGGGCCTGGACCGAACAGCATACTCCAATCACTTACGGCTACAGTCAGTATGAACTGGCTCGTACTTTTAAACCAGAAATCACAACAGGAGAGTATGGTGACAGGGATCCGGAAGATGAACGGTGCTGGGCGGCAGCAGAACTATATATTACTACAGGAGAAGATCGCTATCTGAGAATAATAAATTCATCTCCTCTAAGTGAAGGAGTGCCCACATGGAGCTTGGTGAACGCGTTGGGCGAATGGAGCTTCATCCGCAACAAACCTAACCACCCCGTTGCTGTAAAAGCATTGCAAAATATCATCAGGCAGGCAGATGTTTTCTTAAAGAACTCCTCTGCCAGTGCTTTTGGTACCGTAATGGGCCAAACCGCGGAGGACTTCAACTGGGGCGGAAATGCCAACGCTGCCGCTCAGGGGATTATGCTGCTCTACGCTTATCAGGCTACCGGCAATCGTTCCTATTTCGACTTTGCAGTGCAAAACCTCGATTACCTGCTGGGCCGTAACGCTACAGGCTACTGTTTCGTAACAGGCATCGGAAGTAAACCTCCCATGCACCCGCATCACCGTCCTTCAGTTGCCGATGGTATTACAGACCCCGTTCCCGGCCTGCTAGTGGGTGGCCCGAACATAAAGATGCAGGACAAAAGCGATTACCCCTTCAAAGAAGTGGAAACTACCTATGTTGACGATGATGGATCGTATGCTTCCAATGAAATTACCATTAACTGGAACGCACCTTTGGTGTATCTTGCAAATGGTATAGAAGCGTTGAAAGTGAAGGCGGGATGTGTCAGCAATGTAAAGTAAAATACATGCCGTTTATCAGTATTTGTTTTGGATGGATATCAGCCTGTGCAGCAGTTTGCATCAACCCTGCAGACAGTATCCCTGTGCAGGATACCCTGCCGGGAAGGTACATGGAGAACAAATGGATCGAAAAGATAACCGGGTATGGCACCATTAAAGTAACACACAGTTCGGACCTCGAAACTATTTCTCTGCTAACTCCCGATAAGGATATTCATCTCAGTCCTAACACATCGGCCATCACGCACGTCAGTGTGTCCTACCGTTTCGTCACGGCAGGTTTTAAAGTGGCACCAAAGTTCTGGCCAGGTAATGGAGACAGTAATGAGAAGGGGAAAACCTCCGCGCACGGATTGGGTCTGGGCTTTTCATTCCGGCACTGGCAGCAGGAGCTGAGCTATAGCAGAATAAAAGGTTATTATCTCGAAAACACTTCCGACTATGATACTGACTGGAAGGAGGGGATGCCTTACATCCAGTTTCCCGGATTGGTAATGACGAACTATCAGGGGGTTACTGCGTATAATTTCAACCGTAAGTTTTCGGTAAATGCGGTCCTGACACAATCGGAACGGCAGCTGAAGAGTGCGGGAAGTTTTATTCCTTTGCTGCTTTACCGTTACTATATCATAGACGACCGCTCGGAGCCTGCCACTGCGGGCGGCGCCACACAGAAGAGCAATAACTTCGAAATACTTGCGGGAGCGGGTTATCAGCATACGTTCGTACTGAAGGATTTTTATTTCTCACTCGGTATAACACCCGGATTCGGTTACGTCTTTACCAAACTCACCACCCGATATTCCACCGGGAATGAAATATCCCGTAATCATACACCCGCTTTCCGGCTGGACGCACGCACAGGGCTGGGATATAACGCCCCGCGGTTCTTTACCGGCGCTTATATGAACGTCATCTCCAACGCATCCCGTCAGCAACATACTGCAGTCATTAACAGCGACGACCGTTTAATATTCCGCGTATTCATCGGTTACCGGTTCCGTGCACCCAAATTTATCGTCCGGAAGATGGATCAGCTTACTGAAAAGGGCCGGCAGAAGCTGGATCACCTGCGCAAGAAATAAACACTATTATCTATTCATTTCCCTGTCATCATCTGCAGTGTTTGAACCACGCTGTCGGTACCCCATGCGCATTCCATTCTGTGTAAACTAATCCAGCTAAAACCCGCCTCAAAAAAAAGTTGCCCGTTTGAAAATGTTCCATATATTTACAGTAGAATAGACTAGAATAACCTAGCTTATAGTATCGTCGGAGCTATTCCCGTACGATCAACCAAAATGTATGTTATGAAAATGATACTTCCACGTCACTGCGACAGCAGCTGATCCAGCAGTGCTATTCAGGTATGATTTATTCCACAGCTACAACCAAATGAAAAAATTATGAAAGCTTTACGCTATCGGAGTTGCCGTCCACTGGCAGGCTCCAGTACTTCTTTGTGCCTATCGAAAGTAGTTTTCGCGCTATTTATGCTATTCAGCGCCGCTATCCCCGTTCTGGCGCAACAAAAACTCCAGGTAAACGGTACCGTGGTAAATGAGAAAGGAGAACCTGTTCCAGGTGCATCCATCGCGGAAAAAGGTACTTCCAACGGCACGATGAGCCTCGAAAACGGCCGCTTCTCCATCTCAGTTTCCGGCAACAGCGCCGTACTCGTTATTTCCTACACCGGCTTCATCTCACAGGAAACGCCTGCCGGTAATGGCGGTCCTCTCCGTATTACATTACAAACACAAACAAAAGACATTGGCGAAGTGGTGATAGTAGGCTATGGCGCACAGAAGAAGACTTCCGTGACCGGTGCCGTATCTGCCGTGAAAGGAGCGGAGCTTGTACAAAGCGGTTCCGCCAACATCTCCAATGCCATCGCCGGCCGTGTCCCCGGTGTTATTGCCAACAACCGCTCAGGCCGCCCGGGTGAAGACGAAGCTTCCCTCGTGATCCGTGGCTTCAACTCTTTCGGTGGCGGTACCAGTCCGCTGATCATCGTAGATGGTATCCCTGACAGAAGCTTCTCCCGCCTGAACCCCAATGACATTGAAAGCATTACTGTACTGAAGGATGCCGCTGCGGCTATTTATGGCGTGCGCGCTGCCAACGGTGTTATCCTCGTTACTACCAAAAGAGGTAAAACCGGTAAGCCCACAATTCAGTACGATGGTTCTTACGGCATTCAGCAGTTGACGCGCCTGCCTGCCATCGTGAATTCTTCGGAGTACATGACGTATTACAACGAGGTAAGTCCTAATACCTACGCCCAATCCGAAATCGATAAATACAAAGCCGGCAATGTTCCTGGCTATACGTCCACAAACTGGCTGGAAGAAGTTTTCCGCAAAAGCGCCCCGCAAACTTCCCATTCTCTATCCGTAAGCGGCGGCAGTGAAAACGTAAAGTATTACTTCTCCGGCCAGTATGTAGACCAGCGGAGCAATTTCCGTAACAGCACGGAACGCTACCGCCAGTTCAACATCCGTTCGAATATCGATGCGCGCATCTCTTCCAACCTTAAAGTGAACCTCGACATCGCGGCCCGTCAGGAGGACCGTAACTACCCTTCCTGGGGCGTTAGCGGCATCCTTCACGAAGCGCGCTCCCTTTATCCCTTCATCCCCGTACGGTGGGCTAACGGCCTTCCCAGTGCCGGTGTAGCCGCAGGCCGCAACCCCGCCATCCTCGTTACGGGTGAACCCGGGTACGACCGCGTAAAGAACTACGTAGTTACCCCGCTGGCGGGCTTCGAACTGAAGCTGCCTTTCGTAACGGAAGGACTTTCCCTCAGCGGCTACGCATCTTACGACATTAACCTCCGCCATCAGAAAATCTTTAATAAACCCTGGGACGCCTATGCCTGGGACCGGAACACTAATACCTACTCTAACCAGCGTTCCAGCACCGTGGCATCGCCTAACGTAACGCAGGACGAGAGCATGTTTACCGGAAGCACCCAATTCATCAAGCTGGCTTACGACCGCCAGTTCGGCCGTCATAAGATCGGTGCCTTTGCAGGATATGAATCCACCACTTCTTCCACCTGGGGAACGTATGCTTACCGGAGGAACCTCCTGAGCGATCAGATCGATCAGATCTTCACCGGAACTGCCGATGGACAAACCGCTACCGGCTCGTCCGCACAGGATGGCCGCGCCAGCTACCTCGGCAGGATAGAGTATGGTTACAATAACAAATACCTGCTGGAAGCTACCTTCCGTTACAACGGTTCTTTCAACTTCCCCACGCAGAACCGCTGGGGCCTGTTCCCTGCAGTAACCGCGGGCTGGAGGATCTCCGAAGAGCCGTTCTTTAAGCAGAACGTAGACTTCGTAGACGAGCTGAAAGTAAGAGCTTCCTGGGGCATCCTCGGTAGCGATGCCGTGGCACAGTACCTGTTCCTTACCCGCTACCAGCTGGTAACTAACAAGAACTACTATTCTTATTTCGGTGACGACTACCAACTTGCCAATGCCATCTCCCTGTCGAGCACCCCTAATGCAAACATCACCTGGGAAAAGCAGGATACCCGCAACGTGGGTGTGGATGCAACCCTCTTCAAAGGCCGTCTGAACTTTACCGCCAACTACTTCCGGTACCTCCGGAAAGATATTCTGGCAAAGCGTAATGCCTCCATTCCGCAATACACCGGTATGGCACTCCCTTCAGAGAATATCGGTCAGTCATTGAACAGGGGACTTGATTTTGCCCTTGGCTATAATGGCGATGCCGGCGAGCTGCGCTATACCATTGGTGTGAACGGTACGTTTGCCAAAAGCAAAGTGATCTTCCGCGACGAAGCAGCTACTGTTCCGGACTGGCAGAAGTCAGAAGGTTATCCCATCGACTCCTGGCTGCTGTATCCTGCAGATGGCATTTACAAATCTCAGGAGGAGATCGATAAATCCGTTCACCTGCCCGGCGCAAAACCTGGTGATCTGAAAATTAAAGACACCGATGGCAACGGTACCATCACTGCCAACGATCAGGTAAGAATTTATGAAACCGCCACCCCGAAAATCGTGTATGGCGTAAACCTGGGCCTGCAATACAAAGGCATTGCCCTGAATATGCTGCTCACCGGGCAGGCGCAGGCGAAGCAACTGATCAACTCCCAGATGCAGGGTGCACTCATTTCTCCGCCCAAATGGCTGTATGACGGCAGATGGACAGCTGCAAATACTTCCAGCGTTTATCCCCGTGCATTCACCAGCAACAGCACCAATGCTTCGTACTACAACAACTCCGACTTCTGGCTGCGCGATGCGTCGTTCCTGCGCCTGAAATCATTGGAACTGTCGTACGCCATTCCCACGCACATTTACAGCAGACTGGGCCTGAACGCGGTGCGTATCTATGCAAGCGGTTTCAACCTGCTGTCGTTCGACCAGATGAAGAAATATGGTATTGACCCTGAAACGAACAATACCACGGGTATTAACTATCCTCAAACGAAAATCTACCGCTTCGGGATCAACATCGGGCTGTAAGTCAATCACCTTTCAAATTGCCAATTATGAAAATGAAAATACTGATCGTAGCGGGACTGGGCCTTTGCACTGCACTGCTGCCTTCCTGCTCGAAGGTGCTGGACAAGGCGCCGCTGGATTCATATACCGATGAATCTGTCTGGAAAGACATGAAGCTGGCCGAGGCTTTCGCCAACAACATCTACAACGTTTTGCCTACCTGTACCTACGACTGGGGCAATTCCATCAACAGGAGCTTTTTGCTCTCGCCTGCATCTGACGAAGGTTTTAACAAGTTCAACTACGCCGGTGTGCGGAACGTACTGAACAAAGGACTGTTGTCTCCTGATAACGCAGGCAGTTTCGATATCTGGTCCAAGAACTACCATCATATTCAGAATTCGAATATTTTCCTGTCGAAGATCGACCAGGTGCCTGGTGATGAAACCATGCGCCGCAGGATCAAAGGAGAGGTTACTTTTCTGCGGGCTTACGCATATTTTCAGCTGATAAGCGACTATGGCGGTGTTCCCCTCGTAAAGCAACCCTTTACACTGACATCAGACTTCAAAGTACCCCGCAGCAGCTTTGATGTATGCGCGAAGTTTGTGAGCGATGAATTGGAAGCTGCGGCTACCATGCTTACCGGTATCAACCAGCCGAAAGGCCGGATCAATGCCGCGCTGGCACTGGCGATTAAATCACGCCTGTTGCTGTACGTGGCCAGTCCGCTCTGGAACCCTTCCAACGATCCCGCTAAATGGACGGCCGCGTCTGTTGCCGCCAAAAAGGTGATAGACCTGAACGGAATTAACCTCTTCAATGGTAATTATGCAGACCTGTTCACCACTTTTAATTCAGAAGTGATCGGCATGAAACTGTCCAACAAGCAATACCAGTGGGATGCGTTTACCGGTGTGGAAATGATGAACTTCCCCAACGGTTACCACGGCTGGGCGGCATTTGCTCCCACGCAGGATCTGGTGGATGCATTCGGTATGGCAGATGGTAAAATGATCACCCATGCACAATCGGGCTACAACCCCCAGCAACCCTATGCTAACCGCGATCCCCGTTTCTATGCCAATATCATTTTCGACGGGCGCCCCACAGGTAACCCTGCTTACTTCTCCGACAGAACCACCAACGAGGCACAGTTCTATGAAGGCGGCTATGATTCCGATCAGGGATATGATGCGTGGAACAACAGTTTGACGCGTTACACCTTCCGTAAGTACATGGACACTACGTTCAATTTCAACACCGATACACAAACCGACCGCTTCTGGATCCTCGCACGGCTGGGAGAGATGTACCTGAACTACGCGGAGGCAGAATTCCAGTTAGGACATGAAGCCGAAGCACGCGAATACCTCAACAGGATCCGTACACGGGCAGGTATTACCACACCGCTGACGGAATCAGGCCCTGCACTGCTGGAGCGGATACGGAACGAAAGGCAGGTGGAACTTTGCTTTGAAGGGCACCGCTACTACGATGTACGCCGCTGGAAAATTGCGGAAGTAACGGAGAACCGTCCCTGCCGCCAGGTGTACATTACACGCAATCCAACTACCGGTGTCAAAACATACGTGTACAAAACACTGGAAGAGCGGGCCTTCAAACCCGAGCATTATCTGTTGCCCATCCCGCGTACGGAACAGAACCGTACCGGTATGGATCAAAATCCACATTACAAATGATGAATGCCGTTTTGATATTTCTTAACCCTGAACAGCCCTGCCGCTTCTGCGGTCGGGGCTGTTCCCGTGTAAACCCTGTAGTATGAAAATATACTGGATGATAAGCGCCATACTGGTGTTAACGGCATCCGCCTGTAAGAAAGGTAAAGACGCGCCGCCTCCGGAAGAAGCACCGGTAAACACGATCATTACGCCGGGAAATGAACCGGGATATGTATACATAGACGGGAAGTATAGCGGTTATAAATCCAACGGACAGGTGAAGCTGCCTGCCGGGCGTCACAACATTGGAGTAGCGCTGGAAAACTCATGGATCTATTTACGCAAAGAAGTGGATGTAACCGCTGGTGCGGCGATCACATTCACGGCGGCAGATAAGCCTGCGCCCAAAGTATGGAAAGCGCTGTATGTAGGTCTTTCCGAAACACGCGGTAACTCCGCAACGGGCGATTGCTCCACCCATTTCACCAAAGCGGAACTGGATGCAGGCTATGAATTTCTGCAATGGAGCCTCCGGGAACATTTTGAGAAATACTCCTACGGACTCATGCAATGGCAGCTCGAAAGGAAAGACATTGCGGAACCGGTAATGCTGAAGAAAAGCGGGGAAGCTTGGTATACGGTGGAGCCGCCTGTTATCACAGCTAAGATCCCTGAAATAGTACCGGGTGCTTATGATTGTGTGTTCGTGTTCTGGCGGGAAAGCGAAGGCACCTGCAGCTTCCGGAGTAATTACTTCGGACTGGCATGGACTAACCCCATGGGCGAACCCATCAAAACCGGTTTCGTTACCGTTAAGTTCGACGCCGGAAATGGTGTGGCAGGGAGAATAGCGAATTACAAAGCCAACGACCCCGGCGTATGGGTACATGAATGGCTGCATACTACCGGTGAACGTTTTTACCAGGATAAAGGAATCTCGATGCCACAGCCTGCCGGCGGCTTTACCGTACATGCGGCAGAAACCTACGGATACACCTATCCGTGGATGACATGGTACCGCGATATGATGGGAGGCAGGGTGCCCAATACCCTTACCGGACTGGGCTACCTCGGTATCGGCCCGGAAGCTTTCCTGCGCTGCACCGTCAGGGAAACGGCGCTGGACGCGGCTTGCCGGTAAGAAGAAACGGCTGAATACGGAACTTATTTTTAACTATATTCAATCATTCTTTTTGATATGACGAAAGCACTAAACTTTTTTGGGGTATGATGGCTTTGGCAAGGATCAGGGCAGTTGCCTTCGCCCTGCTTATTAGTTCCGGAATCGTACCGGATGGCCTGAAGGCGCAATCCGGCCCGGCTGTCTTCACATCTTCGGATACTGCATTACAGCAGGCTTACGAACGTGCCCGGGATATGGCATTGTCTTACCGGGGATCGCCGGCAGATCCGATAGGGCCTTGGTACGAAGCCGCGCTCCCTTCAAGGAATGCCTTTTGCGTACGCGATGTATCACATCAGCTGATAGGCGCGGAAGTATTAGGCATGCATGCGGAAAACCGGAATATGCTCACGCATTTCGTATCGAACATCTCCGAAAGCAAGGACTGGTGCACTTATTGGGAGATCAACAAATTTGCGAAGCCGGCTCCGGAAGATTACCGGAATGATCAGGAGTTCTGGTATAACCTGAACGCCAATTTCGAGCTGATACACGCCTGCTGGCGGATGTACCTGTGGACGGGCGACAGTACCTACATCACCGCACCCGCATTCCGGCAGTTCTTCGACCTTACTGTTACTAAGTATACAGATCGATGGCACCTGCAGCCCGAAATGCTGTTAAAGCGCCCGGTATATCCCAATGCACCGGTGCCTTTTAATTTCAACGATTACTTCCACCGCTGCCGTGGACTGCCTTCCTATTACGAGGCTATTGCCGATATGGGCATGGGGGTAGATCTTGTGGCGGCTATGTACCGCGGGCTTACCAGCTACGCCGCCATTGCGGATAGGAACGGGGCAAAAAGAACCGCAGGTACTTACCGCGCCAAAGCAGCAGCTTACCACAACCATATGGAAACACAGTGGTGGGATCAGGAGGCAGGACTATACAACACCTACTTCAACCATAAAGGCCGGTTCGGCAAAGGAGAGGGGGAAGCGTACCTGCTCTGGTACGATGCCCTTACAGACAGTAGCCGTATCCGCCGCACCATCGCCCACCTCGCGGCTTCGAAATGGAACGTGGAGAACCTGTCGTATCTCTCTTACCAGATGAGCCGCTATGGGTATTTCGATGAGGCTTACCGTTACATCCTGTTCCTGACGGACCCTTCCACCGAAAGGAGGGAGTACCCGGAAGTATCGTTTGGGGTGATGGAAGGCATTGTGCAGGGGATCATGGGTGTGGAGCCGGATGCCCGCCGGGGGAGTCTGACCACCATTTATAATTCCCATTCCCCGCATTTTTGTGAATTACGCGGCCTGAAGGTATTATCTTCGGAAATCAATCTGAAACATGCCCCGGGGCGTAGCACGCTCACAAACGAAGGAAAGGTCCCCATTACCTGGCGGGCAGCATTTAACGGACGTATTACGCGGATAAACGTCAACGGAAAGCCTCAAAAGGCAATTGTGGAAACCGATTATATGGGAAACCAGCGCTCCCGGGTAGATATCAGGGTAGCACCCGGTGCCACGGCAACGGCGGCAATCGCCCGATAGAGTAGAGTGAACATTGAATTAAAAGCAGAAGACCGTTTTATGAACGTATTTGATAAAATTACGGACCTGGAGAAAGTAGTATCCTATTCCAAACACGACCGTCTCGTGCAGGGCATCATCCATTCCATCAACGATAAAGTACTCACCCCGGGCGATACCCTGCCCTCTGTGAACGTGATGATCCGTGAGCTGGGCTTTTCAAGGGAAACCATCATGAAGGGCTACCGCGAACTGGTTGGCCGGGGTATTATCGAAGCCAAGAACCGGCTGGGGTATTTCGTATCCGGCAACAGCACGGGGCAAACCCTGAAGGTGGCACTGGTAATGTATAACCTCGATACGTTCGAAGAACAGTTCTACCGTAATTTCAGACAAACGCTCGGCCCCTCCGTTACGCTGCAATTATACTTCCATCACGGCAACATCGATGTGTTCGAAACGGTGCTGCAGAGCATCCGTGGCCAGTTCGGCATGTATGTGATCGCTCCCATACCACACCCTAAATCAAAGGAACTGCTGGAAACACTCCCCCGCAACAAGTTCCTGATGTTCGACCGGTATGAACCGCTGGATGGTGAATTCAGCCACATCACGCAGGAATTCGAAAAGTCTTCTTACAGGATGTTTACCGAACTGGCGGATGATATCAGGAAGTTCGATGAATTCATCTTCTATCATTCCCCCGATTCGCTGGACCCTAAAGAGATCGCCCGCGCCTTCCGGAAATTCATTAAAACACATGATATCAATGGCCGCATCGAAAAAGAATTCGTGGCCGGTACCGTTGAAAAGAATAAGGCCTATTTCACCCTCGACAACTTTGCCATGTGGGAGATCCTGAAAGAATGCAAGGCAAAGCATTTCAAACCGGGGAAAGACGTAGGGATCCTATCCCATAACGATGAGCCGGCGAAAGAATTTGTAGGGATCACTACTTACTCGGCAGACTTTGCTGCCATGGGCCGGCTGGCCGCACAGGCTATCCTTGACAGGGAGCCGGTGCAGATGACGATCCCTACCACGCTGGCGCGGCGCGCTTCGCTTTAACCTTATCAGACCAACAAAAATATTTACAACATGCGATTTTTATATATGCTGCTGCTCCTGCTGCCCTGTGCTGCAGGCCACGCGCAGTACATTTGGGAAATGGAACCCAACGGCGGTATCCGCTGGAACACCGTACCCGGAAAAGCACATGCCGACCATTTCGAGATGAGTGGCAAACAGATATCCGCCATCGTCCGCTATGGACAGGATGCCACCGGTAAACTCAGTTTCGGCCGCAAGCTGGTGTTCCCCTTGCTGCGGAGCATCCCCAATAATACGCGCGCCAACCTCATCCGTGAGTTCAACGGCAATATCATGGACTCGGTGAAGCTCAATGGGCAGCCGGTACGTGAAAGCCGCCCGGTGTTTTCCATACATGGCACGCTCCATAGTGCATCCGCCATCGGGCAGGATGTAACCCTGCAAAGGAACCTCTTCCCGTCGCCGGATAAAGCCGCACTGGTAGAAGCGTTTTATATCGGTAATAGCAGCAAAGAAACCATCACTGTCCATATCCCGGCAACCGACAGCAGCATTGCCACGGATGCCGCGAAAGGCGTGTACGGTTCCTACATCTTACAGGTGAAAACATGGAACGCCGGCCAGCATGCCATACGCCCCGGCACAGGCTTGTATTTCCATGTGGTATATTCCGCCCGCAAACAGCAGGATGCTCCCTTTTACCTGGACCCCGCCTATGAGCTGGGCAAACGGATGGCCATTGTGAAGGAACTGGAAAATACCCTTGTACTGGAAACGCCTAATGATACCATCAACCGCATGTTCGCCTTCGCCAAGGTTCGTGCCGCGGAAAGCATTTACGAAACCAAAGAGGGACTGATGCATGGCCCCGGCGGCGGAGAATACTATGCCGCGATATGGGCCAACGATCAGGCGGAATATGTGAATCCCTTCTTCGCCTACCTCGGTTATGAAGCGGGCATCGCCTCTGCACGTAACAGCTTCCGGATCTTTGCGAAATACATCAACCCTGAATACAAGCCCATCCCCAGCTCCATCATTGCGGAAGGGGCAGATTACTGGAATGGCGCGGGAGACAGGGGAGATCAGGCTATGATAGGCTATGGCGCTGCTAAGTTTGCCCTTACACTGGCCGAAAGCCGCGATCAGCAGGAGCAGTGGCCGCTGGTAAAATGGTGCAACGAATTTTTACTCCGTAAGAAATCTGCCGAAGGCATAATATTCTCCGATTCCGATGAACTGGAAGGCCGGTTCCCCGCAGGCAAATACAACCTCTCTACCAATGTGCTTACCTACGGCTCCCTGCTCTATGGTGCCCGCCTTGCAGATATACTGCATGAAACACTGACGGCCACGGAATGGAGAAAAGAAGCTGCCGCACTGAGAACGAACATCGAAAAGTATTTCGGAGCGGAAGTGGAAGGCTATAAAACTTACCGCTATTATGATAAGAACGACAAGCTCCGCGCATGGATTTGCATGCCGCTGGTAATGGGCATGTACGAAAGGAAAGATCAGACACTGGCCGCATTGCTTTCCCCAAAGCTCTGGAGCCCCGACGGACTGCTCACTGAATCTGGCTCCAAAACCTTCTGGGACCGCTCTACACTCTACGCTTTCCGCGGTATCTTCAAAGCAGGTGCTACTGACACGGCCATCAAATACCTGAATTACTATTCCGGGAAACGCTTATTAGGCACCCACGTGCCTTATGCCATTGAGGCATGGCCCGAAGGGAATCAGCGGCATTTATCAGCCGAAAGCGGGCTGTATTGCCGCGCGGTAGTGGAAGGACTGTTTGGATTCGATCCCATCGGCAACGGAGAATTCTCCATATGCCCACGCCTCCCGGCTACATGGAACCGTATGTCGCTGAAAAGTATGCAGGCATTCAAAACAACATTCGATATATCCGTTCAGCGCAAAGGCAAGCTGTTTGCTGTAACGATCAAAGAAGCAGGCAAACCTGCGAAAGCCTTCGCTTGGAATGGTAAGCAGGAGCTGCGCATTAAACTGTAATCACTTAACGGGGGATGAGCACCATCGCAATATGTACGTTTTTCATCATCACCGCCATGGCAGCCTGGCTGTCGTGGCGCGGTACCCGTACCGCTAAGCCTGCCACACTCACCGGACTGTTCCTCGGCAACAGGAACCTGGGCTTCGTGGCGGTAGGCAGTGGATTGTTGTTTGCTAATATCAACACCACATCCTTCATCGGTGAAAACGAACTCACGTTCACCAATAACATGAGCGTGATGGCCTGGGGGGTTACCTCGGTGGTAGTGATGATGGTGGTAGCGGAATTCATTCTTCCCATTTATCTCAAAACCGGCATCTCCACAACACCCGATTTCCTGGAAGCGCGGTACGACCGTAGCACCAAAACCATCGTGTCCCTCATTTTCCTTGTCAACTACATCGTGAACCTGCTGCCCTCGGTGCTCTATGGTGCCGCGGTGGCGTTGGAAGGCTTATTTGGTGTGTCTGCCGCACTTGGCATCGGGTACTGGCCTGCCATCTGGCTGCTGGTGGCTTTGATGGGCGCTGCAGGAACCCTGTTTTCATTAAGGAGCGGCCTGAAGGGAATGACGGTTTCCGGTACTGTTCTGGGATTTGCCATGTTTACCGGCGGACTATTGTTACCCTATTTCGCGCTACAGCATTTAGGCGGCGGCAGCTGGGAAACCGGACTGCAGACCATTCTCACATCTCAAACCGAAAAGTTCAATGCCATTGGCGGCAGCAGAGACGCCATTCCATTTTCTACCATCTTTACCGGCATGCTGCTGGTGAACCTTTACTATTGGAGCACCGAGCAATACATCGTTCAACAGGCGCTTGGCTCTAAGGATTTGGCATCCTGCCAGAAGGGGATGGCTTTAGCCGGTCTTGGTAAACTGATATTACCCCTGTTACTGAACTTACCGGGCATCATTGCAGCGCATGTGTATGTGAGTCTTCCCAATTCCACCACCGCATTTTCCACGCTGCTGCGCGACGTATCGCCGCCAGTATACACGGGCTTTATGGCAGCATTGTTATTCGGCGCCTCACTCACCACTTTCATCGCGGGAGTGAACAGCTCCGGCACCCTGTACATGCTCAACCTCCGGAAGCAAACCCCGGAAACCAACAACCTCCGCACCGCCCGCCGCTTCGAAGTATTGCTTTGTGCATTGGCAGTATGCATCGCCCCGTTCATTCACTTTACGCAGGGCGGGCTTTATACATGGCTGCAGAAGATAGGTGCCCTGTTCAGTGTGCCCATCTTTACCATCATGGTCGTGGGCTTCCTCACCCGCAGGGTGCCTCCCGTGGCTGCGAAAGCGGGCCTGCTATTCTTCATCATCTGTTACGCCCTATCGCAGTTTGTGATAGATACAGGCATTCATTTCCTGCATGTACTGGCAATGCTGTTTGTGGTAACTGTAGGACTTATGATTCTTATCGGATGGCGTAAACCGATGCAAATACCGTTTGTGCTGGAAACCCATAACCTCGTGGAAGTAACACCCTGGAAGTACCGGCGCATGGCTTCCATCGTATTGACCGGCATGGTAGTGGCGCTGTACTGGCTGTTCTCGAAAGGCGGCCTGGCAGGGTAGGCAACAAAAAGGCCGGGAACCTGTAAAGCCCCGGCCTGATAATGGTGTATGCGGTTTACTTTTTCAACCTCGCTTCCAGATCCTTAAAGGCGTAGTAATGAAACACACGCCCATTGCTCATGGCAACGAACAGCCCACCGGGAAATTTGTTCCCGAAGGTAACCGGGGTAATATCTGAGCCGTCGCTTTCAACGGTAGATACCGGTACTTCTCCCACAAATTCATTATTCCCTTCCCTGCGGAAGATCATGAATGAATTAGCCTGCTGGTTAGACACGAGGAGGTGGCCCGTGCTGTCGCTCAGCGGGTAGAGGGAAATGCCTTCGTGGTCGGATGCAAATCCCGTCTGTCCGAAGAAATGTAGTTCCGTATCGTCCTTCTTTTCAGGGTCGGCATAATACTTACGGATACCCACCGTTTCATCGGAGCAATACACATAGCCGAGGGTATTATCTACCGCAATGGCTTCTATTTCCTTCTTGCCCGAGTATTTCCCGAATTTCCTTACCAGCTCCGCTTTTACATGCCCTTTACCATCGTCCTGCAAACGGTATTGCCAGAGGTATCCTTCTGCTGGGCCTGTTTTACGGCCTACGATAGCGAAGATGGCGGAATCACCCGGACGGGTATACAAGGCCACACCCATTGGGTCGCGCTGTGCTTCGCCTTCAAATACAGATATACCGCCATTGTCGATGGGTTGGAGGTCAGGGAGCCGGAAGATGCGGATTCTGTTGGTTTCCCGCTCTGTAGCCACGGCAATATCCGTGAGCCTGCCTGCGAGGTACAGGTTGTACGCGATATCCACGTTGTTGGGGCGCTGTAGTCTTTCAGATTTGCCAACGATTTTTCCGGCAAGGTCAAAAGCATACAGCCCGCCATCGGAGTCTTTATCGGTACCGATTATGAGGCTTTTCAATGTATCTGCCCGGTTGATCCAGATGGCAGGATCATCCGTATCATGGTTTACCACCTCTGTCACCAGCACAGGCTTTACGGCATTGTCTGCCACGCGGGCGTGCTGGCTGCATGCGGAAGCGCCCAGCAGCAGGGCTATATAGATTGTCTGTTTCGTCATCATGTTACTTTGTGAAATTACAGATCGAATTTGAACCCGAAGTTGTAGCGCGGTCTGTAAAACTCCGCCTGCATGGTTCTTTCCTTAATACCCTGGTAATAGCGTAACGGCTGATTGGTGAGATTGTTCGCTTCACCGAATGCACGCAGCTGGCGCGTCAGTTTCACGGAAGCGTTCAGGTCCAGGAAGAACTGCTTGTCGTAGAAGCGGTCTTCAAACGCATCACCACCCAGTTCATCGAGATAAGCCGCTGCATAGTTGCCGGAGATACGGGCAGAGAAGATCTTGTTCTCGAAGGAAAGCGAGGCATTCATCATATGCGGTGCCGTGCCAGGGAGGGTCACGCCGTCGCGTTTATCACCGTCTCCGTTATAAACGCCATCGGCTTTCGATTTGGTGTAGGTGTAGTTCAGGTAAATGCCAAAGCCTTTAGCGAAGCCGGGCAGGAAATCCAGCTGCCGCTGCAGGGCTACTTCAAAGCCATACACTTTTACTTTGTTACCGTTCCGCGCCTGGCGGTAGGTCCAGTTTTCGCCTGCAGGCACCGGGTTTTTCTGGCCGGGGAAGTCGGTGGCAAACTGAGCAGTGGTATACTGCTGATCGCTATAGGTGTAAATGAAGTCTTTAATATTCTTATAGAACACTCCACCGGAGAGGATGCCCACCGATTTGAAATACTGCTCCGCCATGATGTCGAAGTTAGTGGCGTATGCAGCTTTGAGTTCGGGATTGCCTGCGCTCAGCTCTTCATCTTCCGCCACAATATTCAGATACGGTGCAATGTCGTAGTAATTAGGCCGGGCAATGGAAGTAGTGGCGGCAAGGCGCAGCACGAGATTATCGGTGGCGTTATATTTGAAGGTAATGCCGGGCAAAACGTTCAGGTAGCTGTTTTTTACGCTGCGCTGACCTGTGAGGGTTTCCTCTTCCTCCACCACGTTACCGTCGTATTTGGTGCTGGTATTTTCTAACCGCACACCTGCAATGAACGACAGGCGGGAAGTGATATCCTGATCCCAGCGTACGTACCCTGCAGTAATGGTTTCCCGTGCTTTGTAGTTAACCGCCAGGTATTCGGAAGGGTCTGCTTCTTTTTCAAACAGCGCACCGTTGGAAAGATCAAGCCCGCCAAGGAATTCCGGGGCAATAAAGCGGCCGGGTACATATTGATCACCGGGCTGGAAGGGGCGTTTGTTCCATTCGTGCAGCGGCATTTTATCCAGTGTGGCAAATTCGTTCACCGGTTCGTATTCGAAGAAATCATTATCGCGCTTCTTATCTTTCAGGCGAAGCCTGCCACCGATGCGCATACGGCCTTTCTGTTGCGGGATCACGCTCAGGGGGAAGCGCAGGTTCACTTTCAGCCCCAGCTCGCTTTCTTTCGTGAAATCATTATTCTCCGTGAGGGAACCGAATTCATAATCAGATTCGGAAACCCCGGCAGGCGCTGCTATTGGCCGGCGTGGATTGGTAATATCCATGGTAACGGGCACGTCTTCCGCTTCGTATTCAATGTATCTTTCCCGGTCTTTCTTTTCGCTGGCGGCAGACCAGGAGGCGCTCCAGTTCAGGTCAATTTTAGGGTTCAGCAGGTGATCGCCCCGGAGGGAGTAGTTCTGCACCCGCTGCGTTTCCAGTCTCCGGTTTTTACCGCGGTTGCCACCCACACCGCCTTTGTTCTGGCGAACGAGCGAGCCGGTATATCCTGTGATGTTATCATTGGCATCATACTCTGGTTCAATATCTTTTACGTTGTACGCGAAACGGTTCTCCCGGTCGTCGCGCCAGGTATACATGGTATTGAAATAGATGGTGTTGCCGGAATTGATTTTATAGTCCAGTGCGGCAGAAGCGTTCCTGCGGATGCGTTGCACGAAATACTGGCGGATGCCCATTTCTTCGAGGTACACATTCCCGAAATCGTCTTTCTTCCAGGTTGGCTCTATGTTATCGGAACCGTAGTCGTTGTTATTGTAAGAAGCGCTGATGATGGCGCCCAGTTTATTGTGGAAGAAACGGTTGCCCAGTACGAGGGCACCGTTGTAAATGGGCTTTTCGCGGATAGGGTTGTATCCGGAGGAAAGGGTGGCAGATACTCTTGGCCCGTTAGGTGCCGCGCGCGTCACGAGGTTTACGGAGCCGCCGATGGCGTCGGCATCCATATCTGGCGTGAGGGTCTTGTTCAGTTCAATGGTTTGCACCATATCGCTGGGGATGAGGTCCATCTGCACATTCCGGTTATCACCTTCGGCAGAAGGGATACGGTCGCCGTTGAGGGTAACGGAATTGAGCTGAGGAGCCAGGCCGCGGATGATGATGTTACGCGCCTCGCCCTGATCGTTCTGCATGGTAACACCGGGGATGCGTTTTATAGCGTCTCCGATATTCCCGTCGGGGAAACGCCCGATCTGATCGGCACTCACCACATTGGTTACGTTGGGATTATTCTTCTGCTGGTTGAGGGCTTTTGCCTGTCCGCGGAGACGGTCGCCCACCACGAGTACTTCTTTACCGGCTATACCGCCTGCCTCGAGTGCGATGCGTTGCTCGGGATTGCGCCCGGCAGCAATGGTGACGGCGATAGCGGCTTTACTATACCCGATATAGGAAGCTTCCAGCTGATAATTGCCGGGAGGTACGCTGAGGAACTCGAAACGGCCCTGCTGGTCGCTCACGGTATAATGATTCCCCGGAGTGAGGCGGAGGGTGGCCCCGGGCAGCGAAAGGCGCTGGTTTTTATCCATAATATGACCCGTCAGCAATCCCGTACCCTGGGCAAAGGCCAGTACGCTGAAGCAGCAGAGGATCATTACAGACAGCAATTTTTTCATGGTATCTTTTTTATTTGGTTTGATGGACCCGGAGCAAAAGCGGCCGACTTTTTTCCGGGCACTCAAAGATGCGCATGAAGTACCCCCGAAGGCAAATAAGCACCGTGAACAAAAAGGATACAGCGTTAACACAGGCGTGAACAAAGCGGTAACAGTGTGAACAAAACCGGTGTAATTGTTTGATTATCAAATAGTGTTTCCGTAACAAAATGGCTGTTAAGGAATTATTACCGTAACATGGAAGGGGCATTTTTTCAGACCGACTGTATAAACGTGGTGAGGCTTTCGCCCTGTTTAAGCTGCAGTTTTTTACGCAGCCGGTAGCGTACCACGCGTAAACTATCCTGCGAAATTCCCAGCAACACCGCGATATCTGCCGAGCTGAGGTTCATTTTAAGCAGGGCCACGAGGCGCAGGTCGTTGGGGGTAAGTCCGGAGCAGTAAGATTTGAGTTTGTCGAAGAAAGACTCATGGATCTGCCCGAAGATGTTCCGGAACTCATCCCAATGCTGGTCGTGATTGAAGTTCTGGTGGATAAGCTGCTGCAATTGTTTAAGCTGCTTCTTCTGATCGCGCCGGTCGTCGTTCACCATATCCACGATCTTTCCCTGTATTTCTTCCAGCAGCTGGTTCTTCTGGATGATGTGAAGGGTATGTGTGCCCAGCACTTTGGAACGCACTTCCAGTTCCTGCTTCAGGCTTTCTTCCTGCACCTGCAGGAGTTCGGTACGGGTACGGAACTGCTGCTGTTCCTGCATCCGCAGCAGGGCGGCATTGCGGATACGCAGCCGCTGCCGGGAAATGATCAGTACGGCCAGTACAGCCAGCAGCAGGGCACCTATTACAAGGAAAATAGCTGTGTTACGGGCGTTACGCAGACCGGCAATCTCCATATCCTTTTTACCGGTGTCGTACATGGCCTTAATAATAGAGAGTTGTTTGCCGCTTTCGCGGGAGTATATATTCAGGAGACTTTCGCGGCTAAGCTCTCCATAATAGAAAGCGCTGTCGTTGCGGCCAAGGAGGTTATAGGCTTTGGACAGGTCGCGGTATGCGCTGCTGAGCTGGTATTCTTCCCGGGTTTCCAGCGCCAGGTGTAATGCGCTGCGGGTGTAGGGGATACTTTCCGCGAAGCGGTTGGTTTTGCGGAGAATATCGCCGAGGTTATTGTAGATCTCTATAGACGCGAGGCGGTTTTGCTGCAGTAGGTTTAGTTCGAGGGCTTTGGAGAAGTAATGGTAAGCGGAATCGTATTGCTCAAGGTCTTCGTGGATACTGCCGAGGTTCTCATAGATCTTGGCGATACCATCCTGACTGGCAGCACGGGCAAAAAGGGAGAGGGCTTTGTGCTGGTAATAGGCGGCACTGTCGTATTCATGGCGTTTTTCGCTGAGGTGGCCGATGCGGCCAAGGGTTTGGGCCATGCCGTTGAAGTTGCCCGCCCGGGAAAAGAGGGTGAGTGCCTCGTCGTAATAGCTGCGGGCTTCGGCAGGCTGACGGCTATAATAATATAAGGTGCCGATGTTGTTGAGGTTTTGGGCAAGGGGTATCCATTGCCGGGCTTCGCGGTAAAGCTTACCGGCCTGCAGGTGGTAGTCAAGCGCCTGTGGGTAATAGCCGAGGTGGTAGCAGGTTTCGCCCATGCGGCTGAGGATGCCTGCGGCGGATATGGGGTCTTTATGACTGAGGGCTTTCTCCAGAGAATCCTTCAGTGCCGGTAAGCCGGGGGCGGTAAGCGGGGCTTCTGTGGCGGAAATGAGGATGGGTGCCTCCGTTTGTGCAGTGAGGCGGGTGGTAAGGAAGAAGGTGAGCAGCAGGAACAGGTACTTCATCCTGCAAAGGAAAACGTCCCATATTACCGCAATGTTAACTGCAGGCCAGCCGGGCATTTTTCCCAATTGCTTATCTTCACCCAAACTTTTTTACATGAAACCGTGCTTACTGGCGTTATGCTTCGCCTGCCTGTTCCTTACAGCCAATGCCCAGTCACCTGCCCAAAACGAACTCCCTTTTGAGGTCATGGAATCCGGCCATATACTGGTAAAAGCCAAAGTAGATGGGGTGGAAGGCAGCTTCATTTTCGATACAGGGGCAGGACTGACGGTTTTTACCAAAACCTATTTCGACAAACTGCAGCATGTAAAGAAGGAAGACGGAGGCTATACCGGTTTCCGTGCCACGGGCGAGCGGCTGGACATAGACTTGTATAAAGTCCGCAATGTTGAATTCGGCCCCATGAAGAAGGCGGTGGAAGACGTGAGTTTCATCGATGCCAACTTCGGGGGGATCGATGGAATCATAGCCATTAAACTGCTGGAACATCAGCCCTTCACGATTGATTTCACGCAGAAAGTGATCCGTTTCGAGGATAAACAAACACTGGCCACCATACGAAAAACCGCCAAAACGATTCCCCTGCAGCTGGAACAATCCCGCAACCGGGCACTGACGGTGTTCGCTTACTTTATGGTGAATGACAGTCTGCGGTTACAATGCTCACTGGACAGTGGTGCGGGTAAAGACGTATTTCGCCTGAATGCGAAGCACCTCAATCGCCTGCACGTGGATGTGACCGATACTACGAAGGTGAAGCGCGTGGAGCGGAAGAGTGAATTCAACGAAAACTTCAGATCATCTATATATATTACCCAACTACGGAAGCTTTCTCCGGAGGCGGTACCTTCTATTCAGACGGGTCCATTCCGGGTGCAACTGGTGGAGGGATTGATCTACGATGGTATCATGTGGATCAGCTGGCTGGGTCCAAAACTCACTTTTGATCTTGCTGCTCCGGCGTTGTTGGTACGCAACTAACAACCGGCATTACCCGATCTTATAGAACACTCCTGTGAACGTAAGCATGATGAGGATGGTAACGATGGCTCCAAAAATAAGGATGCCGGTAGTTTCATTTTTCACCCTGTTTTCTGTTACCTGTTTTCCGGTAGATGTTATTACCGCCGAACGTTTCAGGTAATGCACGCAGGCGATGTGTGTGAATACGCTGATGAGTGATAAAGTGTAGTAGGGGATGAAGAATAATTTCTGCGGATATTGCACGGCTACATTAGCAGCGAAAAAGAAATCAGTGTCGATGTGCCATTGATACCGGGCCATCATTACCGCCATGACGTGGTTGATAAGGAAAAGCGCAAGATAGCCGCCACTGAGGATTTGCAGCTTTACTGCGAGCGGTTTTTTGCGGAACCCTTTCTTCACGATCAGCGTAACGCCGCTGATGATCTGCGAGGCTACACAGGCCAGCAATAGTATTTCTACCGGAGGAAAACGGTAGATCTTTCTGAACACTTTCATGACTTCGATATGCGTTTCCGGACCAGCCAGTGCAAAGAGATGGTTGGTGAAATGCAGCAGCAGGAAAGATGCGATGATTATACCGGAAAACCGGTGGAATTTTTGAAGGGTTGTTGACATGGGATGCTGTTTGCGTACTGGTTAGGTTATGAAAGTTAGCGCAGGACAAATCAAATAGAAATGCCCATAACGTATGCGAATGTACGCAGCAAGCTCATGATACTAAAATTAAAATTGATAAATGGCTAAGTAATTCTGTTAACATCCTTCCTGTAAATACGTTTTATTGCTACCCCAACTTAAAACACTTCAATAATCTTCGCAGCGCCCTCCCGGTGAGATATTTCCAGTTCACCGAAGCGGTCTGGCAGGCCCATTTCCACACCTATAGCCAGCACGAGGGAATCAGTATCCGCTATGTTACCACTGAGCTGCACCTGCACTTCGGTTTCTTCCACGGTGGCCTGGGCATGTTGCCATGCGGTGGCGGCAAATACTACTTCCCCGGGATCGGTATAAGGAAGGTCGTTGCCTGTGAAAACAATATCACGTACCACGCCCAGCGAAATAATGAAATGGTAGAACACGGTTCCTTCCGGAAGGTACAGATTGATGTCGGGCACAATTGCAGGAATCGTAACCGAGGCGGTTTTCAGTTCGCGGTTAACGCTGATTGCAAGCGGGTGTGTGAGGATACTGTCGAACGGATCTTTCAGGTTCAGGTTGAAGCCCTTCATCATCTGCCTGTTCTGTGAGAGGTATACGTTCCTTTCTCCACGGCAGCCCACGGTGTCCATCTTCTGGATCTTATTGGCGCGTTTGGTGATGGCCCCTGTAAAATTGGAATCGCCCAGGTGTTTAACGGGAAAGAGTGCATACCGGATGCCTGCGGTGAGCAGGGTAGAAGCTTTGAACTCCGAGTTGTTTTCGCGCAGGCGCACAAACTTCGGATCAGCTTTTATCTGCTCTTTGGTAGGGCCGCTGCCCATTCTCAATATCACTTTATCGGACCCTTTTCTTTTGTAAGCGGAGACTTTACCTATTCTGCCGGTAAACTCAAACGGCGTTTTTAAAATAGCCATGGTGTATGGAATTTGGTAGTTAACTAAAAGGTTTTGGCTATCCTAATGTAAGGAAAAACCAGTTTTTAACCAAAAATCCATCCTCTATGTCTTATCCCTAATTAAGGATAAGACATAGATAAGGTATAGATAAGGTATAGATAAGACATAGATAAGTCATATGATCCATATTGGTAAGATAGCATAATAATTAGGTTAATATAATATCGTGTTTGTGGTGGATTAAAAGGTTATTTCCGGTTATTTACGGGCCGGATGGGTGGTGAGGGACATTAAGATTCCCTCGAGGGCCAGGAGGGCGCCCCCGAAAACATAGAGGAAGAGCATCATGCAGGCGATGGGCAGCAGGGTGATGAGGGTGACGGTATGCATGCTTCGATGCATATGGCGCATGGTACGGCCCAGCATCATACCCATATCCCGGAAGAAGTAGTTGGTAGTAGTTGCCATTGGAAGGTTTTCCGGTTATTGGGTGATTAAGGTGATACCTGAAACATCGGCTTTCCCGTTTTTGAGGAATTCGAAAGTGAGGCGGTCGGCCTGGCAATTGATGAACTGCATGCCTTTGAGGGTCCGGCTTTTGAAGAAAGTGTTCAGCAGGGTAGCGTTCTGGAAGGTGACCCGGGTAAAGGCGCAGTTATCGAAGTAGCAGTCTTCCACCGTACCGTCTATCACGATATCGGAGAGATCTGTGCCATGGAAGGAGGTTTGGTTCCATACGGAGCCGGTTACGGTGTTTTTCTGGAAGGAGCTGGAATCGAACTTCGCCCCGGTGAAATCGGCATTGGAGAAATCGCACCCTTTGAGGTGGCTTCCGGAGAACTCCGTGGCTTTGAGGCTGCTGTCCCTGAAGAGGTTACCCACGATGTGGGATTTCTGCAGCTTTGCGCCGCTGAGGTCGGATGCGGAGAAGTCGCAGGAGTCGATGTGGTTACCTTTGAGCAGTAAGCCGGACAGGTCGGACCCGATAAACTTGCACCTTTGCATGTTAGACCCGCTGAACTTTTCGTGGAGGTTCTTCAGTCCGGAGAAGTCGGCATCTACCCAGTTACCGCTGGACATGTCCCAGCTGCGCTTCTTTTCCGGCTGAGTTGGGGATGTGGCTACTGGAGGCTCCGGCAGGGAGGCAGGGGCTGCTGCTTCGGGGGCTGCGGAGTGGAAGGTTTCGGAGAAGTAGTTAAGGTCTGTCCCCAGTATTTCGGCCAGCGAGCTGAGTGTGGCGATATCTGGCATGGACTCCCCGCGTTCCCATTTACCGACGGCCTGTGCGGATATAAAGAGGCGTTGTGCGAGCTGGGCCTGTGAGATGTTTACTTTCTTCCGGGCGGTGGCAATTTTGTTGCCGATCATCTTGGCATGTAACATAAATCGGTGTCTTTGTTTTGACGTTACAAAGATAGGGCGGTGTTTTATCAGCATCCCTAAAATAGCCACCACTTGTGGTTGTAGGGCCGCTACTTGCGGTTGTTTTCTGACAACCGGGGGTGGGAATGGGAGGATTTCTCAACTTACAGTGGAGGTAAAGCAACTTTTTCGTTCTTCGGATAGGAATAGTTCTCCAGAAAGTAGCAATATTTCCGTAGGTCGTTTTCTGCCGTGGTATTGAGATAATCGATGTAGCGTTGCTCCCTGCCTCCGTTCTTTTCTCTGAATTCCGGGCTATTCAGGCTGTTGATCAAATCGCCCCGGATAGACCACCACTGTCTGCATGCTGAATATGTCCAATGGTTATTGCCATTACAGGAATATCCGTCATAAATCTCCACTACCCCGGCGTTTATTAAGCAGATCAGCTCAACATAGTTCTGCGGCTGCCTGAATACATACTCCTTTCCCTCCGGGTCAAACAATGTATTATAAGGTGCCTCAGATTCTCCGGATCCGCAGGTGTCGGTTATGCCGGTATAAAACGGACCCGGGAAGTTGAAGGGGTGTTTGTCTTTCCAATGCGGATTGTCCAGGGATACCGCTTCAGGTCCTAAGAGGTCCAGTTGGTAAAGGAGTTCATCTGATAAGGGGTATTTCATTCTGTGGCGGTAAAAAAAGGCAGGGAAATCCGTTCCGAACATCCTTTCCAGCGTTGGTACTTTCTCCAGTGCTTCCTGTTGCTGCCTGGCAATGTATGCTTCGAGGTTGAATGGGGTGAAAGTTTTACGTTCAATATTGGTGTTGGGTATTTTGTTCCCTCCGGTAAAGAGGTTCCTGATCAGGTCAAAAAGGTTTGTGGGCATAGTTGGGTTGTTCCCGTCAAACTTACGGTAAATCTGGTTCCTGTTATACCGGATTTCCGGATAATTGGGCTAAGGAGCTGTTTTTGATGGTAATAGGGGGGAGGTACGAAGGTTTTTTGTACGAAGAATAATTTTTTGTTACATTTGCTCCCACCAATAAAGACTCTGTAGCTCAGTTGGTAGAGCAGCTGACTCTTAATCAGCGGGCCCAGGGTTCGAGCCCCTGCGGAGTCACATAATGAGAAAGGCTTTAGAACATGATTGTTTTGAAGCCTTTTTTATTTGGAAGCGAATTTGATAGTAGTTGAGGGCATTATTACTAGAACGGCCCAATACATCCATTACTTACACAATTCCATATGAGCAGATCAGGGTTGAAAAGAATCAAAGACTTCTTCGAAAAGAATGAATACTACATTGCCATGGCCATCATCATCATTGTGGCGTTTGCATTTTTTATTGCATTCTTTCTGGTAGGAGACGGCCCGGTTCATATGGGCTTCTGAGCAGGCAGGAGCGTTCGTTTAACGAAGCCCGTCCCTGATAGCTTTCAGCAACTGTTTGTTATTCGATTTTGAAATGACAACCTCCCTGCACTGATTGAAATTCGCAAATCTTTTAATCGCTTCCACCATTTTATCTGTCATGGATGGAGACAGTTTCACCGCTTCAAAATGGAGATTATGGATGGTAAGAACGCGTTGCTTCCTGTCTGCCTTGGAATCCATCCGGGCTACAAAAGCATCTCCAATCAACACCGGTAAAGAAAAGTAACCGTATATCCGCTTCGCCTGTGGAACAAAACATTCTATCTGGTAATCGAAGTTAAAGAAGTCTTTTAAACGATGCCGGTGTACATTTAATGTGTCGAATGGAGATAGGATAAATGCATCATCACTCAGGGTTATCTTTTTGCTTTTATAGGCAGGCAACATATAAAGAGGGGCCGTGTTCAGTCCTTCGATGGATACGGGGCAAACTTCTCCTTCGGCTGCCATCTTTTCCAGCTCCGTTTTTACTTTGTTATCTTTTACAAAATTGGCCCGCCAGGCAATGTCTTTTGCATTGGCTATCCCCAGGGATTGTAAAGAACGCCGGATAGTATGCCTTGCATATTCTTCCGGGCCGGGCATGGCAGTATCGATATCACCCGCTATGAGATTGATGGGCAGGTCATATATTTTATGAAAGTTTTTGTTTCGGGTACACATCAGGCTTCCGTCGAGGAAAAGTCTTTCGAGTGCTACTTTAGCCGGCCGCCAGTCCCACCAGCCGGAGCTTGCCACCGGGGTGTCATTGTCTATATCCTTCACCATCAGCGGGCCATCGCGGGCAATCCTGTCAAGTATTTTTTTAATAAGACTGATCTCAGGCGGTGTCAGGGGCTTTCTCCGGGATAAAAAACTTTCCTTAACCGGCAATGAAAATCGGTATTCGTGCATAGGGATGTAGCCTGCACCGTATGTGAAGAATTCAAAGATATGTCCATCTGCCAGCAACTCGTCTATCCATTCCGGTTTATAGTCTGGCACACGTGATGCAATGGCATGGTGATGTGCCCGCTCAACAACATTGTTTGTATCGATCTGAACAAAACCAAGATGGTCAATCAGTTTGTAGACAGCCTCAATCCCTTTTCCGAACTGCCCGGGCTTTGCCAGTCCTGCCGCATGAAGGATTATTTTTTTTGCCTGAGAACCGGAAATTATCTGTTGCTTCATAAGTCAGGTAAAATAAGGAAAATTCTTTTTTATGCCACGGTAGCCATCAACCAAACCGGTGGCCGGCAGGAATGTTAGGATAATTTCAGCCATAAAATTATCTTTGAAAAGCAGACATAGCATAAAAGTATATCAGGCATTGCAAAATAGTGTGTTACATAGTGAGGAAGATTTAATATTACGTTTAAATGAAGGCGATGTAGCGGCATTCGACGGACTTTTTATGGAAATGTACCCTGCGCTCTGCCTGCTCTCTAACCGGATAGTTTTCGATGACGCAGCAGCGAAGGACATCGTTTCCGAAGTATTCCTTCAGTTATGGAAAACCCGTACGTATTTAAATGAGGTAAAGAGTATTAAAGCCTATTTATACGTAGCCACCCGCAACCGCTCCCTCAACCATCTTAAAAAGCTCAAACGGAACGAAAAGAAAGTACAGGATGCTTATGCAAAGCAACTGGAAGAGAAATCGTATGAGGATATTTTACAGCATGTCTTTAATGCGGAAGCCGTCCGCCTGTTGCACGAAGCCATTTTAACCTTGCCCCCTGAATGTACCAAAGTAGTACAGCTGAACATAGAGGGTTACAGTACCAATGAAATTGCACAGCAACTGGGGATCTCTCCTTCGGCAGTAAGCCACCAGAAAGCCAGAGCCATCAAATTATTAAGAGGGAAGATTGTTCCCGGTATGGCACTTATCAGCCTGTTCCTGGCAGATTAATACATTACGTTATTATTTCTTTGAAAATTCTTGGCAACGGAGGTCAAATCCGGGTTATTGCTGTTGTCTTATAGTGAATAGACATGAGAAACGATGGATATAGACGATATACCGGAGCATGAATTGCCCGCGCTGCTAAGAGCGGCTAAGCTGACAGTGTATGGGAAACTGGATCAGTTGTCTGATATAGAAAAGGAAGAATTACAGATCTGGTTGGACCAAAATCCACAGCATCAGGAATGGCATGCCTTCGTGAATAAAGGTGATGGTCTTTCTGAGCTGAATAAAGAGTATTCCACCTTTAAAGCAGATGCTTCTAAAGAACTGGAGGCATTTCACCAGCAGCACTTCCAAAAGCCCGAAACAGCAGCACCTCCCCGTACTGCCAGATTACTTCACCTTTCATGGATACGTTATGCCGCAGCCGTATTGCTGCTGTTGGCGGGTGCCTGGTATTTCTGGCCGGTGAAGCCTGTGGAGCTGGCTAAGCAGGAACCCAAAGCCATACAACAAATCTTACCCGGACAGGAAGGTGCTATCCTCACCCTCGCAGATGGTTCCACCATCCTGCTCGATTCTGTGGGCAATGGCATCGTTGCCCATCAGAGCGGGGCAGATCTCTCGGTAAAGAACGGTCAGCTTGAATATAATACCGCCGGGAAAGCTGCTGCAGAAGAAACCTTTAATACCCTCACCACTCCCAAGGGGAGGCAATACAAGATCCTCCTCCCGGATGGTACCACTGCCTGGCTCAATGCTGCCAGTTCCATTCGATTTCCCACACAGTTTACGAGTAGTGCCCGCCGGGTTGTTATCAGGGGGGAAGTTTATTTCGAAGTGGCCGCGATGAAAAAAGCAGGAGAAACCGTACCCTTCATCGTGAATGCGGATGAGCGGTTCGAAGTGGAAGTGCTGGGGACACACTTTAACGTAAACGCTTATACCGACGAGCCGGTGCTGAATACGACCCTTTTGGAGGGTAAGGTGGCAGTTACCGCCAACCGGCAGGGAAGGAGGCAGAAAGTGGTCTTAAAACCCGGAGAGCAGGCTTCCCTGACCATGCGGGGGGATGTTGCGGATAATATGATCATTAAGCCCGGTGATATCGGAAAGGTAATGGCATGGAAGAACGGCGTGTTTGATTTTGAAGACGCGAAGATTGATGAGGTGATGCGCCAATTGAAGCGCTGGTATGATATCGAAGTTAAATACGAATCAGGCATCCCTGATATTGAATTTGTAGGAAAAATGACGCGGGATATACCGCTGAACGGATTATTGATAGCACTGGAAAAGTCTAATGTTCATTTTCGCTTAGAGGGCAGAACACTGATCGTAATGCCCTGATATCGCTAAAATAAAAAGCCGGAAACGATTGGCCTCGTTTCCGGCGGATTTTAGCTGATTCATAAAAGGTTTCGCAGACCATTTTTATTTACAACCAAAATTAGTTCACAATTTATGCAAAAAACTGCTTATGGTTGCCTTTATTTCTCTGCCCTGCAGGGGAACAGACTGTCGGCACAAATTTCAAAAGTAATGAGGCTGCTACCTCTTTTCCTGATCACAGCCCTGGTTTCCGTACAGGGGGCAACATCTGCCCAGTCCGTAACACTTTCAGGCAAAAACCTTACACTTAAAAAAGTGTTTTCGGCTATCGAAAAGCAAACGGGGTATGTGGTGTTCAGCAATAAGGAATTGCTTTCCGGATCAAAAGTTATCTCGCTCTCTGTTGTAGATGCTCCCCTGAAAAATGTACTGGACCTGGTCCTGAAAAATCAGGATCTCGGTTATGTGCTGCAGGGTAAAACGATTATCCTTTCAGGTAAACCGCGGAGTAATCCCAATACCACGAATGCTATACCTGCCCCGGCAGCTGTACTCACAGGCCGGGTTACTGATATGGAAGGTGCGGCACTACCCGGTGTAAGCATACAGGTGAAAGAAACACAGAAAGGAACTGCCACTGCTGCCGATGGAAGCTTCTCCATCGCTGCCAGTGAAGGCAATACACTCCGGTTCTCCTATGTAGGCTTTACACCCCGCGAAATGACGGTTACCGCTGATATGCTGAAAGAAGGACAGCCTGCACTCAACATAAAGCTCAGCCGGGCTTCCACCAAACTGGATGAAGTGGCCATTACCGTAAATACCGGTTACCAGTCGGTTTCCCGGGAAAGGATGACGGGAGCATATTCTTCCGTGCAAACCAAGCGGCTGGAGGGTAAACTGCAACCCAGTTTGCTCACCGCCCTCGAAGGGCAGGCAGCCGGTGTGGCCATCACCAAAGAAGGGAAGATAGAAGTCCGCGGCAGATCTACCTTTCTGGCCAATGGGGAACCACTGGTGGTGATAGACGGGTATCCTGCCCCCGGCGGACTGGAATCCGTGAACATCGATAACGTGGAAACCATTACCGTGCTGAAAGATGCGGTGGCAGCGTCCATCTATGGTGCCCGTTCTTCCAACGGCGTGATCGTTATCACTACCAAAACCGCTAAGCGTGGCAAGATGCAGTTAAGCTATAAAGGCAGTACCGGCATGACGCTCCGTCCTCAATTATCCTACCTCAATAAAACCAGTGCTGCAGATTATGTAGATGCAGAAATGGACTACTATAACAGCGACGCGGCAAATGTTGGCTGGGATTATGAATCTTATACCACCTATGGCCGTGTAACGCAGTTAATGATCAGCAAAGAGCAGGGCCTTATAACGGAAGCTGAAATGAATGCTGAACTCAGCCTGCTGAGAAATAACAATACCCTGAAACAGCTGGAACGGAATTTATTTCGTTCAACTTCAACGCAACAACACAACATCTCTCTTTCCGCCAATTCTGAGAAGTTTGCTACCAATGCTGCTGTGCGTTACATCGCCAATAAGGGTAACATGAAAGGTAACAGCAACGACCGGCTGATCCTTGACCTGAAGAACGACTGGAAACCAACAGACCGGGTAAGCATTAAAATGTTCTCCAATATCAATTTCAACAATAGCAATGTGCCATTAGATGCAAGCGATATGCTTGATTTCTCCAACCTGAGGGTCATGAAGCCCTATTACAACATTGTGGACGCATCCGGCAATCCGCAGAATATTCCTGCAGTAAGGCCCGACCTCATTCAGCGCTATGCTGATTATGGCGGTCTTAAATCCATGGAGTACAATCCGCTGAATGATCTGGGTTTTTCCACCACAAAGAACCAGGCCTTTATGGCAAGGTTAGGCGCCAGTGTTACGGTAGATATCCTCGATGGCTTAAGTGCTGAAGTAGGAGGCTCGTGGACAAGGGGGAGTGGTATGCTGCGCAATATGCGTGGCGCCAATTCTTTGTATGTACGGTCTTTTTACAATGCCGCTTCTTCTATAAGCAGTCCGGGTAAGCATTATCTGCCTGAAGGCGCCATATTGAATGAAACCCGCAGTCAGAGTGAGGCTTATACACTCAGGGCGCAGGTTAACTACGGCAAAACGTTCAATCGCCTTCACCGCATATCAGTGATTGCGGGTAGTGAGGTAAATAAAGATCTGGTAGATAATAACACTGCTCCGGGAAGGGTGGGTTATAATGATCAGTCGGGAACGTTTGCTACATTCAATTACCTCGATTTTAACAGCAACGCCTATAAATCCGATTTCCTGTTCCCCGATGGCATGAACGTTATCAGCAACGGGTCCTATTCCCTGCGCGATAACCGGTTCTTTTCCGTGTATTCCAACGGCTCTTATGAATACGATAACCGTTTCATCCTGAGTGGTAGTGCCCGTATCGATCAGGGTAACCTGTTCGGTACCAATCCGAAGTACAGGTATAAGCCCAACTGGTCTGTTGGCGGTACCTATAAACTTGGACAGGAAAAGTTCTTCAACGTATCCTGGATCGATAAGCTGAATATCCGCGGTTCTTATGGCATCAATGGAAATATCTCCTTTACACAGGGACCATTCCTGCTGATCACACCGGCCAACTACTCTGCCATTACAGGAGGTATCCCTTATTCCATTTCTTCCCTGCCGGATAACAATCTGCGCTGGGAGCGTACCATCATCACGAATGTGGGGACCGATATGCGTTTGATAGGAGGAAGGCTCAACCTAACACTTGATTATTACAATAAACTCAGTAAAGACCTGTTGGCGCCTGACTTTATCGACCCCACCTACGGAAGGTTCATGGTTACCCGGAATGCCGGTTCTGCAAGGAATACCGGTATAGAACTTTCGCTGGAATCTGATGTGGTGAAAGGGGATAAATTCGGCTGGAACGTTTTCTTTAACGGTAGTTACAATAAGAGCAAGGTATTACAGTTCAACTATGATTACCCCAGTCCAAACTTCCTCACCTTCAGCTTCTCCAGCACCATACTGGGAAGTAATGCAGGCGCAGTGTTAAGGACAGGTTATCCGCTGGATGGTATCTTCAGCTATAAGTTCGCCGGACTGGACAATACCGGCACACCGCAATACTATTCCGAAGCCGGGAAAAAGATTTACGGAAACGACCTGACGGTGAAAGACATGGTGTATTCCGGTACTGCGAGACCGAAGTTCCTGCTGAGTCTTACCAATACCTTCAGCTACGAACGTTTCGATCTCTCTTTTATGGTGATCGGGCAACTGGGAGGCGTATTCCGCAAGGACACGTATAACGGGGATAATTTCGATCACAAAGATGTTTCCATGCGCTGGCGTAAACCGGGAGATGAGCAGCATACCATGTACCCCAAACTCGCTGCATTCAATACAGATGCCTGGTATTTCCCGTACATAGAAACGATGATGCAGAAAGCGGATTTCGTGAAACTCCGTGATCTCACCCTTTCTTATAAACTGGACAATAAGATATTTGGCAATACCGGTCTCAATAGTGCAAGGATCTACTTCCAGAGCCGCAATCTCTTAACGTGGACTGCCAACAACGTGGGTATAGATCCTGAAACAGTGGAGCAGAGCGTGAATAAGCCCGTTAACAGGGGCCTTCCCATGAGACCCGAGTTCTACATCGGTTTTTCTGTAAACCTTTAATCTGATTATTATGCGCAATCAAAAATATATTCTGTTCTTTTCTGCCGTTTTGCTGATCAGCTCCTGTAAGGAGTATCTCGATGTAAAACCCAAGGGAAAACTTATTCCTTCATCCGTGGCAGATTATGATCACCTGCTGGATAATACCAGTACGGTAGAACTCAATTTCCTTGATGGCAATAAAGGGTCGGTGCTGGCTCACCTTGGTGATAACCTCGAAGTAACAGAAGGGCAGGGTAAAGTAGGCTACGTGTTGAGCAGTCACCCGAATGTGGAGCGTTACTATGGTTATATCTACAGGCAGCCTTATAAAAACCCAAACCTCGATGATCAGTTCTGGAGTGCAGGCTCTCAGGGAATGTATCCGCAGGTATCCTACTTCAATAACGTAATTGAAGGCATCCGGGGCATAGGTCAGAAAACGCAGGAAGAAGAAGCACTGGCCAGAACCTCTACTGCCCAGGCGCTGGTAGCAAGGGCCTGGTGCTACTTAAATGCCAATATGATTTATGGGCCGGTATTCAAACCGGGTACAGGTAATACTACTAAAACCATCACTTATATGGTGGATGTGGATATCAATAAACCCATTCCCGATCTATCTACTTCCGGAGAAGTGGCGGCGCGGGTGCTGAGAGAGTTGCATGAAGCGTTGCCCAATCTCCCGGTAAGGTCCAGCTGGCCTTCACGCGCCAATAAGGCTACAGGGCATGCCATGCTGGCTTATTATCATCTTTTCACCCAGAAGTATGATAGTGTGGTGCACTATGCTAACCTCGCCTGGACCGCTGCCGGCAACCCGGCCAATGTGATATACGATTACAATAAATTCAGGCTGGCAGACCCTGCAAGACCGCTTACTTCTTTGCTGCTTACCCCGCAGGATAACCTTGTGAATTTGGTGAACAGCCGGGAGATGCTGTTCTACCGCGCAACAGAGAGAGATGCGGGCATTGGTGCTTCGCTTTCTTATCCGTCTGCAGAGATGATCGCCTTATTCGATCAGGCAACCGACCTCCGGTACAGTTTCTTCTATCTCAAAGCTCCCGGATACAAAACAACACAGGGCGGTGGCTTTGATGATGGTATGCGTATCAGCAACTACCGTTTCCGGAAAATGAAGTTAACGGATGGCTTCTCCTGGCCGGAAATATTGCTCATGCGGGCAGAGGGTTATGCCAGGATGAATAAACTGGATCTGGCCATTTCCGATCTCAACACGCTTCGCCAATACCGCCATAAAACCGGAACGCCCGAACTTACGGTGGGTACGCAGGATCAGGTGATCCAATGGGTGCTGGAAGAAAGAAGGCGCGAGCTGCCCGTTGGTGGCTTCAAAAGGTTCCTCGATCTGAAACGCTTTACCCTGGAGAATGGTAAGCCCTGGTCCAAATCACAGATCGTACATACTGTAGGAGGCCAAACCTATACCGGTACCATCGACTCGAAGGATTTTATCATCCCTATCAGTAATGTGGTGCTGAAGTTTAATCCTAATTGGGGTATTCCGCTGGAAACCCGTCCTTATTAATGCTTTAATGGATGAATATGCAAAAGTTATTGCCGGTATTAGTAATGACCGGGTTTGCCACCAGCGCAGTTGCCCAACAAAAGATAGTTATCAAAGGCACCGTAAAAGGAGACCTGAAGGGATATAATAAGGTGTATGTGGTGGAGGAAGGCGAGAAGAAAGATTCAGTGGAAGTGAAGAAAGGCCGTTTTACTATCCATATTCCATGGGTAAAGGATGGCATTCCTTCCCTGCAGGCGGAGTATGATATGCATCAGAAACCGGTGTTCCCGGCATTCCCGGTGGTGGCAGACAAGCCGGGTACGGTTTATTTAGAGGTTGTTGATCTGGCCAAAGGTTTCCGCGCTGCTAAAATCAGCGGTAACAAAACGGCTGCCGCCTTTCAGGCTTTTGAACAGGGCAGGGAGCAGGTAAGGCTGGAGATGGTTGCTGCCGTAAATGAACGCTTTAAGGATAAGCCGAAGCGTGACTCGGCTTATAATGTGGCTTTCCAGGAACAGATAACGCAGCGGCTGATCCCATATATATGCAATTTTGTGGAAACCCATGCGGATACTTACATAGGAGCGTACATACTGGGCCGTTACCAGCCTGTTATACCGGCACAGGATCTGGAGAGGCTGTATAATAAGCTGGGCCCTGTTCAGAAACGTACCCGTCCGGGTACAGAAGTGGAGGCCCGTTTACTTGGTTTTAAACGTGCTGAACCGGGTAAGGAAGTGGTGGATTTTACATTGAATACACCTGAAGACCTGCCCGTTACTTTCAGCAGTTACCGGGGGAAGTATGTATTGATCGATTTCTGGTCGAGCTGGTGCGGGCCCTGTAAAGCCGCCTTTCCGTATATGAAGGAGCTGTACCAGCATTATAAGAGCGATCAGTTCGAGATACTGGGTATTTCCATTGACCAGAAGAAGAGCGCCTGGCTGAAGGAACTGGATACGCAAAAGCTGCCCTGGCCGCAGTTGCTGGATACCAAAAATGTGTCGGTGAACGGCTTTGCCGTAACTGCTGTGCCTACTGCTTACCTGATCAGCCCGGAAGGGAAGATAATTATGAAGCAGGTTGGTTTCGGTGAAAATGGGGATGGAGAAATTGAGAAGAAGCTCAAAGAGTTGTTCGGAAAATAAAATGGCGTATTGCCTGTTAATAGCTTTTAATTAAATTACAAGATCTGAAATCAGAGGAAGACAGGTTTGCTGAGGCAGACCTGTTTTCTTTGTTCTATACCTCAATTAGCATACTATACGCGATGAAAATAGCAATTGTCGGTGCGCACCGGGTCGGTAAAACCTCATTGGCAGAAGCCCTGCTGGAGCACCTGCCCGGATATACCCTTGAAATGGAACCCTATTACAAACTGGAAGAATCGGGGTACGCTTTCTCAGAAATACCTGTTGTAGATGATTTCCTGGCACAGATTAAGTATTCGGTAAAACAGGTTGCAAATGGGGGAGACAATGTCATATTCGACCGGTGTGCCATAGACATCCTGGCTTATATCCATGCTATTGATAAAGACATTCATATTCAATCACTCTTTGAAGCAGCCCAGACCAGTATTGAAGCAATTAACCTGCTGGTGTTTGTGCCTGTAGAGGTGCCGGATCTGATATCTGTCACGAAATCGGACTGGCCGAAGCTGAGGAGGACTGTCAATGATTTACTGGGTGAGTGGATAGGGGATCTGGGGGTTAAAGTGATAGAAGTCAGCGGCACTTTAACGGACCGGAGGGATCAGGTGCTGTCGCAGATAGATACCGCTAATCGTTCTTAGCGTTTATCCCATCTCGAATGGCTGCTGCAAGAACATCCGTGTGTATACTTTTCAGCGATTTAAACTTAATGCAGTATCCGCTGATACTTGCCTTACCGAGTGTTGCCCCGTAGGTACGAGACAGGTATGTCTTATCTTCTATTCCGAGGATATAGACAGAAATGCCGGATGTGTTTGCACTCATACCAATTTGATAGAATTCTTTGGTTTTACCATCGGCATAGGTGATAATGCGGGAGCCATATCCAATGTTTGGATTGGAAACAGTTTTGTTTTCACTGTTTTTGCCATCGAGGAACCATAGTTTGAGTGCCGGCATTATGTCCATTATGATGGCATGAAGCGCCTGCATGTCGCTGCGTTTGGGATCAGGCTGGCTGGTAATGTATTCGTTGATTTGTTCCTGAATGTTCATAGTATCTGGGTTTAGCGTTACTGTTATGCTATTAATACACTTCCAGGATCTTGTCTTTCCCTTTAAAATCAAACGCATCTCCCGGTTTCTTTAGCATTAGTTGTTGAGCGAGAGGGGAGGCAGGAGAGAGGAAGATAATGGTTTTGCCATCTAACTCCTGTTTGCCGAGACCTGCGCCTATAAAGAAGCCGGCTTTGGTGGATTGTATGAATGCCCCGGGAGCGGGGGACTGGTATATGGCATTTACGGGTATGGCATTCAGTGCGAGGAGGTCTTGCTGATGGGCGAGTAACTGCCGGGCGTACATATCTTTTTCCAGGTGGCTCATGGCCCTGGTGGTTTCATATTTATCGCCGGCAGAGCTTTTTCCTTCTTCATTAGCGGCGGCCTGCGCATTATCCATGGCCTGTTTTGTGGTGGCTATGCGTTCTAAAAGTATCTTCTCACAGTATTGTTTCAACAGGTGCTTGTATGCGATCTTTTCTTCCATAATGCCAAATTTATTCAATAAGAAGCTTTTTACACCGGAGATTTTAAGCTGGTAGTCTGGAACTATTCCATTTGTTGAATCGGAGAGGTGTCCGTTCTTCTAATGAAATCATTCTACATGTAATTGATTATCAGCATGGATATGGAGGCGTGTACCGCTATTTGCAACCTTTTAACCTGAATATTTTAGTTAGGTTTCCTATATTAGCAGTTAATATAGATCTTTCAAAATCATTCGTCTCTATACGTTTTTAAGTCAACCATATGCCTGCAAATCAGTCAGATTATTACCTGACCGCCAGAAAATTCTGGCAAACAGTGACCGACAGCGAAGGAAGCACTTCCAACTCCCAGTTGCATTTACAACTCGAAACCTACAAACGCCTCTTCAGCGTATTTCAGGCAGGGAACTACTATCACATCATCTTCAACATGTACAAAAGCGAACTGGATTATGTAGACAGTAACGTTTCCCTGGTATTGGGCTATACCCCGGAGGAATTCACCATCGCTTTTCTCATGGAAAACATCCACCCGGATGATAAGCCGTACTTCCTGAATTTCGAATACCGGGTAGTGGAGTTCTTTAAAGCCCTCCCTTTCGACAAGGTGCATAAGTACAAAGTGCAGTACGATGTACGGATCAGGAACCGGGATAATAAATACATCCGGATTCTGCATCAGGCAGTTCAGATCGATTATGATGAAAAGAATTACTACCGCACCCTGAGCCTCCATACAGACATCACCCATATCAAGCCCGAAGGCAAGCCCTGCTTCTCCCTCATTGGTCTGGATGATGAGCCTTCTTATTTGAATATTCAGGACGATCATGTTATTACCTCCTCCGCCGCACTCTTCACTAACCGGGAACGCGAGATCCTGAAATGCATCGTGGAAGGTAAAAGCAGCCGGGATATTGCGGAAGAGCTTTTTATCAGTCTGCATACGGTAAACGCCCACCGGAAGAATCTGCTGTCTAAAGCCGCTGTGAAGTCGCCGGTAGAGCTGGTAAAAAAGGCCATCCGGGAAGCATGGGTGTAGCCGTTCTCCGTCTCATTTATCTTGTATGGAATAAAAAATAGCTACTGCTAGTTATTTTCCTGTATCCCCCTGTGAAATACCTTTGTATCGTAAACCGTCATCTGTGAAATAAACTTACACCGCACCATCTGCCGGATAGCACTACTGATACATGGATATACCTCCCAAAAATAACCGATAAGTTCAGCCGGTAGCGCTGAAGACAGTTCAACCAATAACATACCGCTAAGCATACAAATGTATGATGGGATTTAACAAAAATACTCCCCATAACCACTCTCATGTCTAAATTTCCATAAAATGATAAGGTATTTACTAACCGTAGCATTGTTCGTAGCCGGCATCTCCGTTTGCCAGGGCCAGCTGAGTGTTTATATCTGCAGCGAAAACGGACGGATCGGCTGGGCAGTTGGGTATGATAACACCAACGGGATCAGGGACAATAAAGCCTATCAGTCCTGCAGGGATTATGGCGGTAAATACCCGGTTTTGAAAATGAGCCATAACGGTCCGGGTTGTTATGCCATCGTTGAAGGGCGTAATGATAAAGGGGAAAAGAAGTACGGCATGGGTTCCGGGGCTAAAACCACGGAGGAGGCCCACAGTATTGCCCGGCAGCAGGCCGTGTTTATTGGGGCTATAGAGAGCAGCCTGTCTTCTGTTACCTCCGGATGCAGCTATCCTCCGCCTCCCAAAGCCGTTGAAAAGCGCGTGCCGGTATGGAGCGACTGGACAGGGGAGGCATGTACCTACCTCGAATACAGGACCAAGGTGCTGGATGGGTACGACTGGAATTACCAGGTACACGTGTATATACAGGTGCGTTCAAAATTTAAGATACCGGTGACTTATATCTTTGAACTGGCCGACGGGAACGGGAAAGTGCATTTCGGTGAGCAGCGTGCCAATAATCCGGGAGAGGAGATTGAGTTTGTTCATAAGATGAGTGAGAAGATCATTAAAAAGATCCGGATAAGGGATCTGCGGAGCGCAAAGACGAAGAAACCCATCAACTGCGAGGATGCAGACGGTGGTAAGAAACCGCTCCGGCCGGGGGAATATGATAATCTGCAGGAAGCAGTGGCCGAATACTACAAGCTGCTGCCCCAGCTCCGGGAAAGTGTCACAAAAACCAGTAATTACGAGCATACGATTAAGATTCTGAACAGCAAAGAGTCTGATGAGTATAAGCTGAGCACTGTTAATAATTCCATTAGCTATCTCCGCAGCTTCCTCGAACAACCCGGTAACAAGCCTGCCGCTCCTCAGAACGCGCCCGATCTTTCGGGGAACATCCTTGAGCTGTCGCGTAAGGAGATCAGTCTGATCAATGAAATCAGAACGTTAGATCCCAACGCTGACGTGAAAGCATGGGACGGTAACCCGGGTGATAATCCGGCACTCACGGTGCAGCGGAAAAAGGAGAACATCCTTCAGCTCGAGAGCCAGCTGGGCAGGGTATCTTCCAAAGCCGCGGCAGATAAAGCGGAGAAAGAACGGCAAAAGAATACGTTTAACAGTTTCATGCAGAAGGGAGACGATGCCATGAACAGCAAAGGGTATCCGCTGGCCATGCAGCATTATCAGGCTGCCATAAACAGCACTAAGGATGTAAATGATCAGGCTACGGCCCGTGCCAGGTATAATCAGGCACAGGAAGCGCAACAATCGAAAGACCGGGAGATCCGGGTAGCGGATGCTAAAGAAAGGGATAAGTCGGAAGATATCACCTATGGAGCTGCTGCAACAGCTACTGCCGGAATGATGGCTTTGCTGAAAGACGGGTACAGTAGCAAAAGCTTCGCAGCGAAGTTCCTGCTGGGATTAGGATATGAGCATTCCCCGATCCTGAGCAACGGGGCGGGTAAATCTTATGTTGAAGAGCGGGATCTTTTTACCCTGCATACCGGTTTTATTATCGGGGTATTGAACAATAAGGCGGTTTCATTTTACCTGAAGCCGCAGGGGAGCCTCGGCATGAGTGCCTTTGCATCCGGCATCAGCGGCGGGGCTGTGAGCTATGGGGCTACCGGCGTATTGCAGGTGGCCGTTAAGAAGCATTCGAAATTTAATGTATTTGCAGAAGGAGGCTGGTTCCACCGCGATGGTAATTATACCTATGATGCGGATGCGCGTAATAATACCGCTACCGACGATGTGCGCAAAGGGAAGATGAAGTATACGAAGCTGGTGTATGGCGGCGGGCTTATGCTGCGGTGGATCAATAAGCAGGATGGTAAGGAAACCTTCATCAGGCCCGGTGTTTTCTTTGAGAAGCCTTCCTTCTTTACGAGTGCCGTTAAACCTGTCCTGAGCATGCATATGCAGGTGTACATCCACAGTGCCATTATGCTGGATCTCGGATACACACCCAACACTTACATCCCCGGTGAACTGACCTTCCCGGCCACGCTGGAAAAGAAAGACGTGAATGCCTACAGCATCAAACTGATCCGGATGGGCAGGTTATATTAAGATTACCCGTAAAACTGTGTACCATGAAAAAGTATATCTCCATCTTCATCATTATTTGTGCGGCCATGATGGTTTCCTGTTCGGAAGAGTCGCCTGTGGAAGGACTGATCAACACCAAATCATCGGTAGTTGCCATCAACACGGAGGTAACCGCCGGAAATACCAAAACAATAACACTGACAGTTAATAATAAAACGCTGCAGTTACAGGTACAGAGCAATCTTGTTGTTGCCAATGGGGTGGAGTACCGGCATTGCATGCTTACCATGCTGAACGGGACGGGCTTTTTCCCTGTAGTGACCAATTCGATCTATATCAAAGGGATGGATGCCGGCGCAGAAATATCTGCAGGTGCTTTCAGCAGCCAGTTATACATCGCTTATCTGTATTCCACCTCCCGGGCTGTGAATACCACTGCATATTCCTATACCAGTAACAATGGGATGCGTTTTGATCAGCGTTATTTTGTGCCTTTGAAAGTAATGCCCGCCAGTAATGGTGAGGCACCCATATATGCTTATCTGGAAGTTTCCATTGCTGCCGATAAATTCATTCTGCATAAAATGGTGTACCGGAATGTAGGGAACCTGGCGGCGGGAGGGGAGTAGCCTCCAGCTGTTGCTTGTATCCCTCGGGGAAATTGTATATTATTATTGGATCAAACAACGATCCATGCAATATCCGGTTTCCCTTTTCCTGTTTCTGACACTCTTTCTCAACGTTGCCGCACAAACTACTCCTCCGGGTGTAGTGGTTACCCATGTACCAGCAGCAACAAAGACCTACATTGGCTCCCCGTCTATTGCAGTGTTGCCTGATGGTTCCTATATAGCATCCCACGACTTCTTTGGGCCTAACAGTACTGAATTTGTTCAGGCGGTAACGCGGGTGTTCAGGTCAAAGAATAAAGGCAGAACGTGGAAGAAAGTCAGTGAGGTTAGGGGTGCTTTCTGGTCGAGCCTCTTTGTGCACAGAGATACGTTGTACCTGTTGGGACCAGACAGGCACCACGGTACGGTCCTCATCCGCCGTTCTGTGGATGGCGGTGCTTCCTGGACGCAGCCTTCTACGAAGGAAGACGGACTGCTGCTGGCCGGTATGTATCATTGCGCACCTATGCCGGTGGTGGAACATAACGGGCGTTTATGGCGGCCTATGGAAACTGCGCATGGCCCTGTGCTGGAATGGGGTAAGCGGTATGGCGCCATGATGATGTCTGCCGATGTAAATGCGGATCTGATGAAAGCAGCTTCGTGGCGGGTGACGAACTCCCTGTTATACGATTCCGCCTATCTCGGTGGTAATTTCCGCGGATGGCTCGAAGGGAATGCAGTACCGGCACCTGATGGCGGCATGGTGAATATCCTGCGGGTAGATGACCGCTCGACGCTGGATGAAAAGGCAGCCATTGTACAGATCAGTGCAGATGGCAGGAAGGCTGCTTTTGATACGGCTACCGGATTTATTCCATTTCCCGGAGGAAGCAAGAAGTTCGTGATCAGATATGATGGGCAGTCGCGCCGGTACTGGACGCTTGCCAATATTATTCCACAACAATACCGTGATCAGTATCCGCAGCGTAACCCGGCTACTTTCAGGAATACCCTTGCACTGATGAGTTCTGCTGATCTGCGCAACTGGCAAACGCATGAGGTAGTGCTGCAGCATCCGGATGTATTGCATCATGGGTTCCAGTATGTAGACTGGCTGGTGGAAGGCGATGATCTGATCGTATTATGCCGTACGTCGTTTGGAGAAGGAGCGGAGCAGGCGCATAATAATCACGATGCAAATTATCTTACGTTTCATCGTATTGCCCGATTCAGGGATAAAACAGCGCAGGTAAAATGATGATGCATTACTGCTAATGTGATTTATAGGAGGATTAGCTGCTGGCCTGCGTTTAACGCATAATTAACACCCCTAAAATAGCCGTATGGTTACTTTTACACCCGTTGTTATTAGTAGTGGAAAGCTGAAGTATAATAATTGACAATTTTTCATAGCGCAAAGCCTTACCATCGGGTTCCCCTGGTTTGATTAATCCTCGTTTTATGTGTTTACTTATGATCCGCAATGCCGATCCATTGGAGAGGAATGCCCGTAAACGAATGGAAGCAAAGATTTCCAAAAAATTACGGGTTAAATGTATCCATGCATGTTGTCATGGCTTTCGTTCTTTGGTAATGATCGTGCTGGGTATGCTGAATTTTATCTGGGTTATTCCACCGGGTAGTTTACATACTGCAGCAAGTGATTCGTACATGATATCCATCGCGCATGCTTTTTACAATACTTCCATCCCCGGGCAAATTTTCATCATCCTCGTTTTTGCCGCATTTGTATTCCCATTCGGTAAACTGCTGAACGATCTTACTGCTATCAGCGCTATCCTGCGCAGACGGGCCGGTTATAGAAATCAACACTGCAAAAACGATTCAGGAAACTCTGCACTGTAATTCTCAAATCAGTTTGTATACATACTTCTTTGTTTTTAGGCACTTCATACGTCATATCTGCTAACGTTACTGATGTGTTTAGTTAGCCGTATGTTAACCATTTCAAATAGCGAATTAATACGCATGGTTAGCTGAAGTAATATGCTTTAATTGCATTCATGATGAATGTATTTTCATCATGGGAAATTGAAACGCATATGTAAACTTAAATCAGACAGCAACATGTTCAAACATCCCCATTAGCCAACTGCAGCTATGCCACGTAAGGAAATACTGAGCCTTTGGATTCATGCCAACATTAGCAAAAGTTCATTCCGTGAAAAATGAAAAACCTGTACATGCATGGCCGATAGTCTCTCATGGCTTCTTTTCCCGTTATTTAATCTTTAATCGGACATGCTTGTTTGCATTTCTTCTTAGCAAGTCTGTTCTCAACAAAATACTACCTAAATCATTTTTTACTTACTACTATGAAACATTTTATAAAATTCTTTTACTGTGATTTTGTAATGGGACTGGGCCTGATGCTTTTTAGTTTGATCGCGGAGACTGATTTTGCGGATACGCTGGTAGTGAAGTTTGCTTTCGCAGACTTCGCGCTCCCGTTAAACTGGTTTATCCTCGTATTCGGAACTTTTATGTTCAGTGTATTTATCTTCCTCGTGAACCTGATCTGTTACGATATTTTTTATTACAAGAATGTACCTAACCGGCTGAGGAACGAGTTTGGGTTCTTACTGGTACTATTGTTGAAATATGCCCTCCCCACCTTCCTGATATGGAGCGTCACCATCGGAGGTGTATCAGTACTGGAAGAGATGCCCGTCACCTCATTTATTTTCAGGGCCTTCATGAGCATATCACTTGTGCTGGATCTGGTGGTATTTTCCTTTAAGTTTTCGGGAGATGATGTTATCACCATAAAATTCGGCAGTAAAACATTTGTGTACCCCTGCCGCAAAATCCATAATTACCTGACAATGATTACCTGGGGTATCTTTGCAGTGTCTGTAGGTAAAGTTTATAAAACCAAGATAGACAGCTCCAAACATTCCACCCTCCGCTAATACTTACTAACCCATACAACAGGTATCTGCCGTTCTCTTTCCGGCAGGTACCTGTTGTTGTTTCCGTCAATTGTTAAGGCGGCATAAAAATCCCGGGCATTTACTATTTTGCAGGTATTCCAATTTAGCTATACCTGCCGATTATGCCTCAACTCACAAAAGATCTCACCGCCAGTTCCGAATGGATTATCCAGTGCTTTGGTTCCATAGGTTTAAAACTCGATCATTCCCTCGACAGTATCCTGCATATCGATGGTTTCCTTCAAATGAACATCGCCAATTCCCAACCCATTCCCGGTTCCATACTGGCTTCCAATTTCGGACAGATACTGTTTGGGCTGGGCGCTTACCTTGGCGAAACCATCATCCGCCATGCTCCCGGTGCGGAGTGGATTACCAATGATGAGGACCCTCATGGTGAAGTGAATGCCATGGTGCAACTGGCCAACGGCGGGCAGCTCTGGCCCATGATGAAAGTGATCAAACGTGCGCAGAACGGGTTCGAGGATTCCGTATATCCTTATGCGTATGAGATCACGAAGCCGTATGGGAATATCCCTTTCAATGCATCGTTCTGGGATATTGGGAAGCTGCAGCCGGTTAAAAAGCCCTGGTACAAATTCTGGTAGTTCCGTAAACTAAAAAACGCCCGCAGGAATCACTTCCCGCGGGCGTTTTCGCTATTAGCAGTTGCTGATTATTTCTTTGCGATCCGGTATAGACGGCCCTGATCGGTTACCGCATACAGCGCACCGTCGTTACCCTGCGTAATGTCGCGGAAGCGCTGCCCTTCGTTAGGCAGGATGCGCTCTTCACCCACCACCTTGTTGTTCTGGATCACGAGGCGCGCAATATGCGTGCTGCTGAGACCGGAAACGAACAGGCTGTTCTGCCATTCAGGAATGTCAGTGCCGGTATAGAACGTCATACCGCTGGGAGAGAGTACAGGGTCCCAGTAATACACGGGTTGCTCAAGACCTGCTTTCTGCTGGATGCTGTCGCCGATCTTTTTACCGCTGTATTCCAGTCCGTATGTGATAGTGGGCCAGCCATAGTTTTTGCCGGCTTCCACACGGTTCAGTTCATCGCCGCCACGGGGACCGAACTCGGTTTCCCACAGGTCACCGGATACCGGGTGGAAGGCAAGGCCCTGCACGTTGCGGTGACCGTAAGAATACAACTCGGGACGGGCATTTGCATCCCCTGCGAAGGGATTGCCAGCTGCCGGTTTACCGTCTTTTGTAATGCGCACGATCTTGCCGAGGCCGGACTTGAGGTCCTGTGCCTGCGGACGGGTAGCAAGGTCCGACCGTTCGCCGGTGCTAACGATCAGGTTATTGTCTTTATCAATGAGGATACGGCCGCCGTAGTGGAGCGTACCATCATATTCAGGAGTGGCGCGGTATATAACCGTAGCACCTTCTATCTTCTTTTCGTCGGCCGACAGTTTTCCTTTGGCTACTGCGGTGAGCGTGCCACCGGGGCGCTGTTCGGAGAATACCCAGTACACCATGCGGTTGTTAGCGAAATCAGGATCTACGCGGAGGCCGAGCAGGCCGCCCTGACCTTTGGAATTCACTTCCGGGAGACCGGTAATGGGTTCGCTCAGCTGGCCTTGTTGTGTGGCAATGCGGAGGGTGCCGCCTTTTTCGGTAATGAGCAGGCGGCCATCGGGCAGGGAAGTGATGCCCCAGGGCTTGGAAAGCCCTTCAGACAGTATTTTGCCTTCAAAAGGTGTGGAAGTGGTAACCCCGGCTATCCTCGTTTGTCCTTCGAAAGCAGGCTTGTAATCGGTATTGGCGGCCTTGGTTTCAACGGGAACATGGGAGGAGTCCTGCTGCGCGGAGGCAGTAGTACTGTCTTTCGTATTATTGCCTGAAGTGCCCTGGCCGCAGGATGCGATCACCACGGCTCCGCCTACGCAGAATGCACGCAGGAGTTGGGGAGTCGGATACATGTTCATAAGATACATTGAGTGATTTGACTGGATTATCGGTGCTTAAATATAATATAAGTTGTCAAGATTACACGTTTTCTTCCTGCCAATCCCAAACCACCACGTTCCAGGTGCTCATATCATCAGTATATGTATGAATGGGGCGGAAACCCACCTTTTCATGTGCCCGGAGGGAGCGGTGGTTAAATATGGAGATCTCTGTCAGGAGGAAGTCGTATTCCCCTGCATAAAGGGCCTTATGGTGTTCGTATAGTTGCGCGAACACGCCTTTGCCACGGTAGGCGGGGTGAACACATACCTGTCCCATTACATAGTAGTTATGGGAATTGAGGGGGCGCCCCTTATAAACCACATGCCTGAAATTATCCAGCATACTTTGCAAAGGAAGGTAAGTGTTGGCTCCGGCTTTGGTGAGTACGAGGGCATAGCCTGCCACGGTATCGCCGTCTTTCACGATCACGGGGGGGGCGATGGCGTGCAGCTGTTGGAGGATATCGAAAGTATAAGACCAGGTTACAAAACCTTCTTTCGATTTCTGTTCCGGACTGAGCAGTTCGGTGTGATTGGATTCCGAGAGCGCTGCGATTTGGTGCAGCTCCTCCACGGTGGTAACTACGGTGGCAATGGGTCCCTGTTGCATCTGTGGCTTTTTGTCAAATATAGGATTTTGATGTGTGCGGAAGGCTACCGGGCATGCGGCTGAGAAAGAGGGCGGTGAGCAGCAGCAGTGCGATGTTAAGGCCAGTGGCAGGAAGGTAGGCCGCTGTGTAACTATGGCCGGATTGCAGCAGTCCGAAGAAGATACCGCTGCAAACGCTCACGCCCAAAGCAACGGCCGTTTGCTGAAAGGTGCTGTATGTACCGGAAGCCGCGCCTGCCAGCGGTTGTGGTATACCTTTCATGGCGGTGGTGAGCAGGGAAGGGAGAACCGTTCCGCATCCCATTCCATAAGCGAACAGTACCGGGAGGAGGGTGCCGTTCCCGGGGAGACCACCGGCAAAAAGATACATATGCAAAGCGAGGGTAACAACCATCATCCCCACACCCGCCAGGAGCACTTTTTTCCCATACCGGCCCAGCAGGCGCATGGTAATCAGGGAGGCCAGCACATAGCCCAGTCCCTGTGCAACAAAGAGCATTCCGGTGGCGGTGGCGCTGAGTCCGTAGCCGGATTGCAGCAGCACGGCATGAATGAGGAAGTAAGAATCCTGTACCATGAAGTAGCTCAGCGTGGCCAGGAGCGCCAGCCGGTAATCCCTGATGCGGAATAACTGCAGCGGTATGAGCGGTTCCGCCAGTTTCCTTTGTAACAATACGAATGCTGCCAGCAAAGGAAAGGAGGCTGCCAGCAGCCAGATGCTCCACAGGGGCCAGCCCAGTTCGCGCCCCTGTATCAGCGGATACACGAGGCTCATGAGTCCTGCTGTGAGCAGGGCCACACTGCCTGCATGAATACGGGCGGTGGAAGTGACGGGTGTTGCCGGGAGTTTACGTAAGGCTAATATTCCGGCGATAAGGCCAACAGGAAGGTTAATGAGGAAGATGAAGCGCCAGCCAGCCACGGGGCCTTGCAGGTCGGGGATGATGCCGCCGAGGAGCTGGCCGATAACGGATGCGGAACCTGCGATGGTGCCGTACATACCCAAAGCGCGGATGCGTGCCTTGTGTTCCGGGTACAGAATATGCACCAGCGCGATGCTTTGGGGGATGAGGAATGCCGCGCATATGCCTTGTATGAAACGTGCAGCATTTAATTGGAAAGGCGTGGCCGCTATTCCGCAACAGCAGGAAGCCAGTGTGAAGAGGAACATGGATGTTACAAACACCCGCTTCTGCCCATACCGGTCGCCCAGTTTGCCACCTGTAATCAGGAAGGAGGCATAGCCGAGCAGGTACATGGCTATGACGAGCTGCATATCCGCATCGGTGCCGCCCAATCCGGTTCGGATGGAAGGGAGTGCTACGTTAACGATGAAAATATCGATGACTGCAAGGAAAACTGCAGAGGAGATGATGGCGAGTTGTAACCAGCCGTACGGGTGTTTTTTCATTATTCGTTACCTTTAAACCGCCAAATTTCTGGCAGCAGCAACGGGTAAACAAGTAGTTTACCGCAAGATACCGGGTATGAAAAAAGATACTAATGAACAGCATAGCGGTTTTGCCCAAACTGCCGCAGGTGCTCAATTGATAGAAAATAACTGTGCCATGACACTGGCCATGCAGGTGATCGGCGGAAAGTGGAAGTTACTCATCCTGAATGCCATCCGGAAAGAGTGTCCTGCCCGCTTCGGGGAGCTTCGCGATAAGATGGTGGATATTACGCATGCCACACTCACCGCACAGCTCCGGGAGCTGGAGCGCGACGGAGTGATAGAAAGGAAAGCCTATGCCGTATCTCCCCCGAAAGTAGAGTATAAACTGACCGAACTGGGAAAGCTGCTGATTCCTGTAATGCAGGCCTTATGCGATTGGGGGGAAGCGTTCCGGCAATCCGCGGTGGTATCAGCGGAGCGCATAGAAGAGGGAACCGCCGAATAGTATGAACAATACGAGCTGACGGTCGCTGAACCGCAGGCGTAGAGCTGCCCTGGTCTGACGATAAGCTGGTTCTGCCGATCCCATTTAAGGAAGTGGAAGTAAACCCTTCCCTCGGCCAGAACCCTGGCTACTAAAACACGCCGCCATTCTCTTACCTATACCCCGGGACTTTATGCTCCGGGGATTTTAAACCGGCAATCAGTACTGGAAGGCGGTCATATCACAAGGCGTTTAAGAAGGGTAATAATAAGCAGGCGGCTTCCGGAAGGAGGCCGCCTGCTTATATCAAAAAGCCCCGGGGATTGGTCCCGGGGCTTCTGTATTTATTCATCCGTTTTAGCACTATAGAGGAAACTGACCAGGTCCCTGATCTCCTTTTTCGACAGCACGGCTTTCATATCGGGCATGCTCGATGGAGCATAGGTTTTCTTTACAATATCCGCCGTGGCAAACAGCTGCACTGGTTCATTGCCGATCTTCAGTTTCATCCCTCCTTTGTTTTCGTCCTGCAGGATGCCGGTTATTTTCTTTCCATCTTTCAGTTCCAGCGTTACCATACCATAGCCGGGAGAGAGGCGGGCACTGGGACTGATAAGTGCTTCCAGTATCTGCTCTTTGGTGAGCCTTCCACCCACACCATTGATACGCGGACCGGCATTGCCGCCGCGATCGTCGTAGGCATGGCACTTCATACACTGGGCATTTTCGTTCCAGAAAAAGATGCGCTGCCCACGCTGTGGGTCTCCACCATCCAAAGCTCCGGCATATAAGGCATGCAGCTCATCGGCAGAGCGTTTGGAACTGATGGATTTGTATTGCTCCGCCAGTGTTTTGCTGCCGGTACTGTCTATAGCCTCTCCCAGTTCAAGGATAAGCCCTGCGGGCAGAGTGCCGCTTTCCATTTTACCGAGCAGTTGACTGAACTGTAGATCTGCCCCGGGGGGATTGAGCCTGCCGTATGCGAGGAGGGCAGCCTGCTGCTCTTCCAGTGATTTAGATGCGATAACGCTGGTGAGCAGCTGTGCTTTTACTTCTTTAGTGATCTTAGACTTGTCCAGCAAATCCACTGCGGCAACGCGCACTTTCTTCTCTTTGTCTGCCGTTGCACTCCGGAACGCTTCATCCGCTTCTGCGGCTTCCAATGCTACGAGGGCTTTCAGTGCCTGGATGCGCACTTCAGGCACAGCGTCCTTTTTCAGTACAGCGAGCAGAGCGGGAGTAGCAGCCTTGATGCCGAGCTTCTCCAATGCCAGTGCCGCACTGGTGCGAACGGGTACTGCTTTATCGGCAAGCAGGGAGGTGAGTGCCTGTCCGGCTGCGGGAATAACTGAAGCATTGCCATATTTAAGTGCCTTGCGTGCGCGGCCGTCTACCCGGTCGAGTACAGAAGGTTCGGGCCATACGCCCAGTACACTGGCAGCTTCTGCCCGCAGTGCCGCAGGTTTTGCTGTGTTGGATGCGTAAGCAAGGATGCCGCGCATCAATGTATCGCTGCCAGCGCGTAAACTGGCATTGATAGCCCTGCGGATGAGGGGTTCATTTTGAAAAGGAGTGGTATTCAGTATAGCGCCTAATGCAGGGATGGCATCAGGAATGGATTCGTCGTCATTGATGGCGCGGGCGGCTTCTGTTACTACAAACTCATCGCTATCATGCAGGAACTTTGCCACTTCGGGGCTGCCCATTCTGCGCAATGCCACTACTGCCGCAATGCGTAATGCACGGGAAGGGTGGGTGGATAAGGCGGCTACGGGTGCTGACTTACCGATACGGGCTAATGCCAGTGCCCCGGCATGGCGGAGGTATACATCTTTATCATTGTTCTGCTCCAGCATTTCGATGACCGGTTGAATGGCAGCCGTGTGTTCCATTCTCCCCAATGCTTCTGCCGCAAAGAAACGGGCACGGCTGGCAGTATCTTTCAATAAGGGTATAATCGCATCCCCCGCTTCGCGGTATTTGATATCGCCCAGCCATTTAGCGGTAAGGGCGCGTATTTCAGGGTCTTTATCTTTCAGTATAGGGATCAGCAGCGCCGCATGTTTCTTATCTTTCCTCGCCATCTGGCTGATGCCCTGTATGGCATGCACACGGGCCAGCTGGTGGCCTGTTTGCTGCAATGCTGCCCCGAATGCCTTCAGGCCCTCATTGCCTCTTGCAGCCAGCTCAAACTGTGCTTTAAGCCGTACCCGCATATCTGCATGCTGCAACAGTTTACCGAGGGCAGCAACGTCTTTCTGCTCAAAATCCGCTGCCAGCAGTTCCTTCACTTCTTTCCTGATAGCAGTACCTGCTGCATTTTTTGCATCCAGCTTCCAGATGCGGCCGTAATTGTGGGTGCCCCAGCCGTCTATCCAGTCGGCTATATATAATGCGCCATCAGGCCCGAAGTCCATGCCGGTAGCCAGTATGCCGCCCAGTACCTTCTTCTGGCCGCCCAGTTCGAAACCCGCTCCGGAAGACTTCAGTTTGAAACTATGGATGCCCGAACCGGAAGGTGCTCCTACAAACTCAGCGATGAAAAAGGTGTTGTTGTATTCAGCGCCCAGTGCGGTACCGGGGTTGTACACCATACCGGTTGGACCGCTCACGAAATTCGCGATGGGAGGAACGATGTAAGCAGCCTGACTGTCCCACCGAGGGAGGTACATCTTCTCTTCCATCCACACTTTGTAGGTATTGTTCTTCGGATCGCGGTACTTGCCGTATTGCCAGTTGCTCCGCCAGCCGGCGTCTGACCCGTTTACGATGTATACAAGCCTTTCCCTTTCACCGGGGTGGTCGCCATCATTATCTTCACTGATGAGGTTGCCATATTCATCGAATACGAACTCATGGGTGTTGCGGAGTCCATGGGCGAATATTTCAAAGTCGCTGCCATCGGGGTTAGAGCGGGCAATTACGCCACAGTTGGGGAATGCCCATTGTTTGCCGCTCTGATCTTTACCATTGAAGCCGATATCGCCGATCTGCCAGTAGATCCTCCCGTCCGGTCCCATTTCCACGCCAGACATGCCATGGCCGCTGAAGCCGATGTGAACACCATAGCCATGGGATATAGAGGTTTTTTCATCAGCAATGCCGTCTCCGTTTTTATCTTTCATCCGCCAGAGGTCTGGTGCCACAGCCACGTAGAGATCTTTTCCATGCGCTAATACCCCGCCTGCCACATCGGTTACTTCATCATGAAAATCTTCCACCACCAGCTGTGCCTGGTCTGCACGGCCGTCGCCATTCAGATCGTCGAGCCGGTAAACGAGTTCGGTTTCGATAGCCAGATCCCTCCAGTCGCGGGAGCTGTCGCCATTCAGATCGGCGAGCCATTGGTTACGGTGACTGTTTTCGGGAGAAAGCTCCGTGTGCAGGAAGTTCCGGCGGTCTTCCACAGTGGTCAGACTAATGGAAGGAATCTCCCATTCCCGGTGCCCGCGGATATCGAACTCGGAATTCTTTTGCCGGTTGGTGGTGGTGTAGTAAATACTGCCGTTGTCGTCGATATCAATGGCGATGGGGGATACCACGAGGGAATCGATGCCCCACAGCGAGAGGGTAAGCCCTTCTGCCAGTACGGGCTTTATTTCTGCTTCTATGGCAGTGGCAATTTTAGCAGTCTGGGCGGAATCCATTTTTTGATCCGCAGGTCGGTGGGCGATTGGTTGCAACCGGCCATCATTGCGGAATAGATGAGGACGCAGGCGGCAGCCTTGCTCGATACGGGTTGTTTCATGCTAGCAATCTTGACGTGGAAAAAGCCGCCCGGAATATCCCGGACGGCTTATCAAAATAATCAAAATCGGTAGAATTCGCAACGCCGTTCAACTAATTACAAGCCAATACGGGTACGCGTTGCTGCGGGAAGTGCGTCTTTATGCAGCATAACGTAAATGGATTTCAGGCGGATATAGGGGTAGCTCATGTAAACGAATCCATTCCTGCAGGCCTTCGGCCCCCAGGAATTCTTGACCTTGAGATACTTCTTCCCGGTCTGGTCCTGAACACGGCCTGTGATGTGCATATTGTGATCGTCTACTGTCCGGAAGCTCTCGAACTCTTCCTGCCGGAATTGCTGTGAAATATCCGTCCGTTCCGGCTGCACCTTTCTAACGATAGATCTGGCATTTGCAGGGTTTGCCGCCACCATTGCCACACCCTCCTGTCCCGAGAATCCCGGCTCTGAGGCATCGGTATCCAGTGCGAGTGTGAAACCGCTGTCGAGTGCGTGATCGATTACCGCTATGTATTCGTCGAGCGGGAGATTGTAGAATTGACCGTTGTTGTGATTGGCGGGGATTTCGAGGATGAAAGGAGCGTAGAATGGTACGTGGGAGAAGGACGTGATACTGATATAGTCTTCCGGCCGGATGCCGGTGGAAAGGAGGTACGATTGCGGTGTATACCTTTTCCCTTTGTACGTGAATTCAGCGGGTACGCTGCCCATGTATTTGTCCATAATGGCAGGTAGACCTTTCCCCCAGGAGCCGCCCCTTTGTTTGGATACATCGGCCCATACTTTTACGCTGTCGAGCATTTCGGGGTACAGTCTGGAATGGTTGTAAGATGAATCGCCCACAGTGGTACCCTGATATGCGCTTTGGGGCATCATTCCGTAGAACTGCATGCTGATAATGGGATCGTGGTTGCTGCCGCCTTCCGTAAAGCGGGAAGTGCCCTGCCTGAAAATGTAGTTCCGGGCTTTCAGCTCATAGGCGTTCCGGACGAAATACATTTCTGAGAGGTCTGCACTGTCGCCGGTTTTACGGAGGATTTCGGATTCGAGGAAAGAGGCAGTGGAGAAACACCAGCAGGTACCGGACTGGTCCTGGCTTTTGATCCCTGTTACCGGCAAATTGAGCAGCTCAGTGAATTGATATTCGCTGGGTGGCGGGGGAGGTGGTTCGTGGTTACTGTCGCAGGCAGAAATTAACCCTGCTGCTGCAATCAGGAAAGAATGGCGATAGAATGGCATGGGGGATGTTTTTTAGTGAATAATGGCGTTTTTAGGTGAAAAAAAAGAAGCCATCGAATGGATGGCTTCAGTAAGTTATTATTCTTCGGTGACAGTTGGAAGTGTTTCATCCCCGTTTTTCTGCTTCCCGAGGAAGGTGGGGAGGTCCATACCGGCCATATTAAACATGTCCTGCAGGGGCGGTACTGCTTTGTAAAGCCCGCTGATGAACCCTGCGGTGGATGATTGTCCGTTAGCGTTATTAGCGCCTTCCCACACGGTAACCTTGTCGATCTTGATGTTCTTGATGGCTTCGGTCTGTAATCTCACCAGTTCGGGGAGTTTGTCTGCAATGAGCAGGAGTACGGCATCTTTTGAGTTGTTGCCGGCGGCCTGCACGATACGGTCGAGACCCTGTGCCTGTTTGGTGAGGATTTCATACATCCCTTTTGCTTCCGCTTCCATTTTGGCGTAGATCGCATCCGCTTCACCTTTTGCTTTTTCACGGATCTTTTCTGCTTCTGCCTGTGCTTCGATGATGGCTTTCTGTTTCTGGATCTCCGCCGTTACCACGATGTTGGCATTCTGGGAAGCGCGCTCACGGCTGGCACGGGCTTCTTCCGCATTTTTTTCTGCAAGGTATGCTTCTTCGAGGGCTTTTGCAGACTGGATCTTTTCTGCCGCCACAGCGCGTTTGGAAGCTTCTGCTTCTCTTTCACGGCGGCTGGCTTCTGATTGTGCGATCTGTATACGGGCAGTGTTTTCCCCTTCTACCGCAAGGGCGTTGGCCTGCGATGCGCGGATACGGGTGTCTCTTTCTGCTTCCGCTTTACCAATGGCTTCATCACGGTTAGCAGCGGCAATGAGTACCGATTTGTCTTTGTTAGCCGTGGCGATGAGGGTGTCTCTGTCACGCTGCGTTTCTGCGATGCTAACGTCGCGGTTTTTGAGGGTTTGCTGGATGGTGATATCTTTTTCCCGGTCGGCTTCCGCTTTACCGGTTTCACCCAGTTTCTCCTGCTCGGCCACGCTTTTCTTGGCTTCGTTGATGGCTTTGGCGGCAGCTTCCTTACCCAGTGCTTCGATGTAGCCGGATTCGTCCTTGATGTCCGTCACGTTCACGTTGATCAGTTTCATACCGATCTTCTTGATCTCGGCTTCTACGTTAGAGGCTACGTTGGCGAGGAATTTATCGCGGTTGTTATTGATCTCTTCAATATCCATGGTTGCTACCACGAGGCGGAGCTGGCCGAAGATGATGTCTTTGGCGAGGTCGTGTATGGCAGCGCGCTGCAGGCCAAGGAGCCTTTCTGCGGCGTTGGTCATGGTACCGGGTTCGGTAGAAATGGCTACGGTGAAGCGCGAAGGCACGTCTACCCGGATGTTCTGCCGGCTGAGGGCGTTGGTGAGGTTTACTTCGATGGAGATGGGCGTCAGCTCCATGAAGGCATAATCCTGTATCACCGGCCAGATGAAGGCGGCGCCGCCGTGGATACATCGGGCACTGTGCGACCCGTCGGGCCCTTTGCCTACTTTACCATATACGACGAGGATCTGGTCGGAAGGGCAGCGTTTATAGCGCTTAAAGAGGGCATAGAGAAGGGTGAATATGAAGAAGACCGCCACGAGGACGGCTATCAAAACAAAATCCATAAGTTTATCGGGTTTGTTTGGTTACGAGAAGAATCTGATTATCGAGAATGGAAGCCACGGTTACGAGGGTGCCGGTAGCAATGGGAGCGTCTTCATCGGTCATAGCATCCAGTTCGCGCCAGGAGCCTTGTACCTGCAGGGTTACTTTACCCATACCCGTTCTTGCGGCGGGGATGGTGAGGTATACGGTGCCGGAGGCTTTCAGGGCGTTCTGCATTTTGAGGGTGCCGTTGTAGGCGAGGCGGCCGGTATAGTAAAAGAGTGCTGCCATCAGGAGCATCATCCCAAAGCCTGCCACTACGGAGGTGATGACAGTAACAGTAGGAGAGAACCCATTGTGGATACATGCGAGGCCCGTCCACCCGAAAATGGTGAAGAAACCGAACATGTTGCGGATGGTGAAAAACTGGAAACCTATGCCGTCGTCTGCATCCAGCATATCCGAAACATCGCCGGTGGCGCCGTCGTGTTCACCACCGATAAGGCTCAGCACGTTTTGAATGAGGAAAAGGAGCGAGAAGAGTATCGCCACAGACCAGAATACTTTTTCAAATACCGGCAGCGGGCCGAACCAGTCCATAATGTTTAACAAACGGATCATGTTGAGGGATAAATGTTCCGGGGAAAGATAATGAAAATCTGGTGTTTGGAGGAGATAAAGGCACAAATATTGATCCTGAAGCAGTAAATCTTAGCGTATGAACGTAAAACGGACTTTCGGGACCATCCTTACCATTTTAGGAATAGTAGGGATTATTTATGCCGGATATGGATTCATCCGGGAGGGAGGAGGCTGGCGTGAGCTGGTAGTTGCCGGGGTGATCGGTCTTATCTTTTTCGTGTCTGGCATCAGCCTTGTACGCAACACGCGGGACGAATCCTGACCTCAGCGCCGCTTCCCCGATTTTGGGAAGCCCATAAAATGCGCTATTTTTCAGGCATGATTGAAGCGTCGGACATACGGGTCGGTAATTTGCTATGGTACTACGATTACCATATGACCGAGACCGTGTTCCGTGTGGAAGGGATTCACGAAGGGTATGTATTCAATACCGGCCTGCCGCGCAGCCGTTTGCCCCTTGAAAAAGCGAACCCCGTTCAGCTGGATGTATCTTATCTTTTCCAGTTCGGTTTCCTGGCGGGAGACAGAGATTATGGGGAAGATCCCGATATCTACACGTACAAATACAACCGTACCGACAGTATCTATATCCGCGACGAAGGCGATAAGTTCCAGCCACTTGCTGCCTATGAAGGGGGATTTGCGCCATACGGAAAGCCTATCCTGCATCTTCACCAGTTACAAAACCTGTTTTACGACCTCACGCGGGAGGATGTGTTTATGCAGTAAAGCAGTATCTTATCTCCTCACCATTTCCACCTTCAGCATTTCTGATAATGCAGCTCTTTTATCAGCAGCAACATTGAGGTTGTTTCCTAATCCGAATTGTGTTTGTTTGAAGACAATTTCCCGCTCTCTGGACGGAAGGGCAACCAGCTGCTTGAGGAACCACTCCGGCTGGCTGATGTAGCATTCACCAAGGGCATCGCCTGGTGCTTCGCTGGCTGAGCCGGTATCGGCAGCCACGATCTGGAAGAAGTCTTTTAATACCGCACTGTCTTTTGTCCGGCTAAGATATTTAGGCAGGAAGCGCAGTGCAGGTTCGTAAGATTTGTCGTGCGTTTCGGAAATGGATAGATTCGTTTTGAGGAGTAATGCGTTATCCTCCGCTGTAAATTTATCCGGTTTATTATCCCGGCGTTCGTTTATATCATTACGAAGGCTGACAAGGCGATGGTATCCGCCGAATACTTTGCGTAGCAGGCGCTGAGCTGCGGTATCGGGCAGTTCGTTGATGAGCTTTACACGGCTTTTATGAATATACCCGGAGCCTTCCGAAGCAATGGATTGATTCAACACTTTCCACCATTCTCCCTTTTTCTTTTCCACCACAAAAAACTGATTTTCCCAGATGCTGTTCACCACCGGCGCATTAGCTGATGGAGCTTGACGGATATTGGTAAAATGATCTGAGTCTTCAATAACGGCCCATTGATGTGTTTGAGCGTTCACCGAAGTTGCTGCAATGAGCAGAATGGGGATGAGGACAGTGCGCATGGGTAATCAGGGTTTGTATGCAATTTAGAAGGATTTGCGATCCGTTTTTTGGTGTTGAAGTGATTTAACTTTTATTTGGGAAGAGGGGTATCCAGGCATATGGGTATAATACCTTCATACATTATGTTTAGGGATGACAGTGCACTCACAAGCTTATTAGTAGCTTATTAGTGGCTGATTACAGGGCAGTATCTACGTAGGATCTGCGGGACAACTACGGGTGAACCGGCAATTAAGTTCGGAGATGAGGTGGACTTGATGCGGAGGCGGTGCGGAAGCGATGCGGAGGTGGGGTTTTACTGATAGCAGGCAGGGAAAGGGAAGATCGGGCACCTTTGGCCCATGGCAATGGCTGGCGGAGGAGTAGCCTGCCGGGTAGATTTGGGTTCCATATTTACTGATATTTAATTAGTTATAACAAAATCTCTCTATTATGGCGATGATCTATTCCCGCTGGGTGATCAGTTGCGCGTTTTGAGTGGGAACCGGATTGTGGATAATGGTACGTGGCGGGTAAGAAAGTTTTTTATGGGGATTAACCTGGGTGGTCATCACTTTCCTGGGTTGGTCTTCTACAACGGCGATGATATCTGCAGCTTCACATTTCCTGTCGCGGATGTCAAAATCCTCGAAAAACTGCTTTACCTGTAATGTTACTACCAGGGTGCCTTTACCGGGTACGTTTACCCACATATCCCCGCCTTCAAAGTCCTGGAAGCGTTCTTTCAGATCAATGCTCAGCACGGCGGTGTCTGTACCAGTTATAGTACGGGTACTGAAGTCGATCCGGGAAGCGATCACCTTGATCTCCATACGGACGGCTTTTTTGAATGTCTGAAAGCGTTGCGGGGGAATATGGAGCCTGCCATCTTTAGTGAATACAGGCGGCGGGCCGAAGTACTTATTAAGCCCCGTGTAACCATTAAAGCGGAAGCCTTTCAGGCCTGCATGATTATTCCTGCCTGCATCTAAAATGTAACTATTGAGGCGGTTTACCACCACACGGTCGGGGAAGATGTCCAGATGCGGCCTGAAGGCGCTGCGGATAAGGGCGCCTTTGCGGCTGGCTGCGCCGAATGTTTTGGCAGCCCGGCGGGTGTTAGCAGTTTGCCGCACGGTTTCAGGAACGGTGCGTAAACAATGCTTACCGTTACGCTTGTAGGCAATGATATTGCCGAGCCTTCCGGTAAACGGGATGAGAGATTCTAAGATGGCCATAATAATGAGATTTTATGGTTTTTAATATACAAAAAACGCACCAGATCCGTGATAATTATGGATTAGAATATATTCAATATCAGTGCATTAGATATTGCAGAACATCGAAGGCTAATTGTACTGGGGCATAGATATTTTCGAAGGTGACTGCATCCGGGTTTAGAAGATTTCGAAAATTGCTTGCCTCCGGAATGAAGCAAATTACATGGCAAGGAAAAGGCGCATCGGTCACAGGGATTTTATGAAATATTACAATTGAATTTATGCATCTATCCCGCCCGGGATGATTATATTTGAACGGACCATTAAAAAACCTCGTTTCATGCAAATCCGCGGCGTACTACTGGCTTCGCTGATGGTGCTGGGCGTAAACGCTTCCGCACAATCTTCCAAAAGGCCGAATATCATTTTTATATTTTCTGATGATCATGCCTTTCAGGCGGTGAGTGCTTATGGCGGCAAGCTGGCCCAAACACCGCATATCGACCGTATTGCCCGCGAAGGTGCTATCTTCCGGAATGCCCTCGTCACCAACTCCATCTGCGGTCCCAGTCGTGCTACATTGCTTACGGGTAAATACAGTCACCGCAACGGTTATCCGCGAAATGAGCAGCGCTTCGATGTAACGCAGGTACTCTTCCCCCGTGTGTTGCAGCAAAATCAATATCAAACCGCATGGATCGGTAAATGGCATCTGGGCAGCCTGCCCGAAGGCTTCGATTACTGGCGCATCCTCCCGGGGCAAGGGCATTATTACAACCCTGATTTCATCGAGAAAGGGAAAGATACCGCCCGCTCACAGGGATATGTAACCAACATTGTAACCGATTTCTCCATCGACTGGATGCAACACCGCGATACTTCCAAACCCTTCATGCTGGTGGTGGGGCACAAAGCCACCCACCGTGAGTGGCTGCCCGACCTGCAGGACCTCGGCGCATATGATAACATTAATTTCCCGGTGCCTGCCAATTTCAATGATACGTACGAAAACCGCGAGGGTGCCCGCAACCAGGATATGACCATCTCCAAAACCATGCGCCTCGACTTCGATTTGAAAGTACACGCCAACTACAAGGGGTGGGTATATAACCGCTTCACTCCTGAGCAGTTGAGCGCCTTCAAAGGGTACTACGACGGTAAGGTTACAAAGGAGTTCGACGAAAAGAAATTAACGGGTGATGCCCTCACCGCCTGGAAATACCAGCGCTACCTGAAAGACTACCTGGCCACTGCCAACTCCCTCGACCGAAACATCGGCCGCCTGCTCGAATACCTCGACCGCAGTGGTCTTGCCCAAAACACAGTAGTGGTATATGCCTCCGATCAGGGTTTTTACATGGGTGAGCATGGCTGGTTCGATAAGCGGTTTATGTACGAAGAATCCCTCCGTACGCCCTTTGTGGTACGCTACCCCGGCGTGATCAAACCGGGTACGAAGGTAGACGGGCTGATGTGTAACATAGACTGGGCGCCTACCATCCTCGACTGGGCGGGAGTAGCTGTTCCTGAAGAAATGCAGGGCCGCTCCTTTATGCCGCTGGTTACCAAAGGCGGCAATAAAGCCTCCTGGCGTAAAGCGGCTTATTATCACTACTACGAGTATCCGGAACCGCATAAAGTATCGCCTCACTTCGGGGTGCGTACGGAAAAGTATTCGCTGATAAGGTTTTACGGTCCGGCAGACAGCTGGGAGCTGTACGACCTCACCAAAGACCCCGGGCAGGTAAAGAACCTGATCGGCGCGAAGGGCTATGATAAAATTACCGCAGATCTCAAAGCGGAACTGCGTAAGCAGATGGTGCAATACAAAGACGATGAGGCGCTCCGCCTGCTGGATAAAGGATAAAATAAAAGCATGGCAATAAGAATGGCGGCATCAGAAAGCAGCCTGCACTTTCAGTACCAGGTTCCTTCCGGGATTGCTGATGCCGGAGGCAAATACCCGGTAATGTACGTCGAGCAGGTTTTCCAGTCCGGCCTGCACTTTCAGCCATGGCATAACCGGGTAACGTGCAGAGAGGTTAATGGTAGCCCAGGAAGGCATACCTTTTTCTGTGGCATAAACGAGATTGTCTTCCCCATTAGGGTTGTAATTTTTAGCCCGCTTCCAGCCATTGAAAAGTACATAGCCTTCTGTTTCCAGTTGCCGCCAGCCATATTGAATGCCCGCCTTCCCGAATACGGGAGGGATGTGATCCATGGGCATCCTGATGCCTTTACCATCGGTATACCGGCCGTGGGTGTTGGTGATATGACCGTAGGCACGGAGCCGTTCCAGTAGCTGCCATTGCAGCGATGCCTGGAAGCCGGCAATAGTAGCCTTTGCCTTGTTTTGGGCGGCTACCACCGGTGTAAGCACCCCATTGTACAGCATCTCTTCTTTACCATTGAACCGGAACCTGTTCAGCACAATGGCGTTGCGCATGATACTGTAGAAGCCGTTTACCTCCACATACAACTGTTTCCCGAATTGCCTCGCAGCACTCAGGTCGAAGTTGATGGTTTGCTCGGGCTTCAGATCAGGGTTAGGTACTACCAGCTGCGCACCGCCGGCAGATTCAAACACTTTGGCGATATCATCGATATTAGGTGCCCTGTAGCCTGTGGAGGCGCTTGCAGATAGTTTTGTTTGTGCATCGGGGAGGTAAATGAGGCCGAGGTTGGCACTGTAGGTAATGTGGCGCTGGCTGGCTTCGGTAAAGGGCAGGTGCAGGATAGAAGTGTCGCTGAAGGTGCTGTGCAGCGTGGTGTAATTTACCCGGATGCCATCGTTCAGGATCAGCTTGCCCGGTACGATCTTGTACAGGTGCTGCGCATAGGACCCGAAGTAGTGCATGTAATTGCGGCCATCAGGATAACGGGTATCCAGCCCGAAGGTTTTACCGCCATGTTCTACGTTTTGCCTGAAAGCGGAAGACCTGAGGAAATTGAGTTGGCCATCGCCCCCGGCATTCAGTTCATGCCTGCCTTTGCTTTTACGCAGATCGAGGTGGAAGGCCGCTACGTGGATATTCTCTATGCGGTGTTCGCGCTCGCTGTTACGATACGCCCGCTGCATCCTGCTTTCTTCCACCGCCTGATAACTGGCGCCTGCCAGCAGCTGATCGAAGAAGCCTTTGAGCCGGGTGGTTTTGTATTGCCAGGATGCCATGAGCCTGTCCTGCGGCCCGTAATACCATTCAGCCCAGCGGAGCTTACTGTTGCGGACATCGGTAAGCCGGTCGTACCGTGGAATATCGCTGCTGGTGGAGTACTGCAGATTGAGCAGATGCTCGCTGCCTTCGCGGGGCTGCCAGCGGAACTTCTGCAGCAGGTCGTATTGCCGGTAGGCACTGTGCCGCTGGATGTGGTCGTCGGTATTGGTAAGGGTGGAATCCACGCCATTTACGGTACTGATGAATTGCTTCCTTTTACCCCATTCACCGTCGTCACTATTGCGGCGTGCGCCCATGCGGAGGTCACCGATATCGCTATAGGAAAAGGAGGTAAGGGAAGCAAACTTTTTGCCGCCAACATTCACATCGGCATGCCCGGTATATTCTCTGAAAGCGCTGCTGTAGCGGGCGGAGAGATGGGTGGATGTCTTATTGAACTGTGGAGCTTTCGTGCGGAAGTGGATAACACCGCCCAGTGCATCGGAGCCATAAATGGTGGATGCGGGACCATAAATGATTTCTATCTTTTCGGTAATATCATCGTCTATCGTGATCACGTTCTGCAGGTGGCCCGTCCGGTAAATGGCGTTGTTCATACGCACACCGTCCACCACCAGTAAAATCCTGCTGGCTTCGAATCCCCGCAGCACAGGGCTGCCGCCACCGAGCTGGCTCCTTTGTACAAATACTTTCCCGCTTTGTTCCAGCAGGCTGCCTGTGTTGTTGGATAGTGAAGCACGGATCTCCGGTGCATGAATCACTTCCACCTTCTGTGCCACATAGCGGCTTTTTTCTTCAAACTTATTGGCAGTTACAATTACTTCCGACAGCGGGTGCACGGTATCCCTTACGGCAGGGCGTTCCTGTGCAGCGGCGAGTCCTCCGTGAACGAGGCATGCCAGTAGCAGCACGGGTGCTTTTGTTATGGTTAAAGGTGATTGCATGGTATCTCTTCTTTTATGCCCGCGTACAGGTATTGAAGCGGGATGAAATAAACGGGCGCACCGTTGCCGGTGCGCCCGCAAATTGGTTAACGCTGGATCACGAAGCGGGAAGTTTCCCTTCCGCCGGGTGTCTCTATGGTCAGGATATACATGCCGTTGGGCAGGTTACTGGTGTTCAGCTGGTAAGCGGTTTGTTGCAGCATACCGAACTGCCGCAGCTTACCGTCCATGTTATGTACCCAGAAGCGCACCGGGAGTTTTAAGCCGGCCGGCAACTGTATGTTTATAAACTGCTGTGCCGGGTTGGGGAATACGCGAACGCTGCTCATTTTGGCAACGGTGGTTTCTTCTTTTTCAGTGACTACTGCCGGTACAGGTGCGTATACATTGATTTCTGCTGCACTGGCCCATGCACCGCTGCTGATGGAAGAAAGGGTTTTCAGCCGTACGAAGCGGGCGTTGCGTGCAGTGAACGTTACCACACGCTCTGTTTTGCCACTGGTGCTCCAGGTGCCTGTGGCGGCTGCAGTGCCCCAGTTTACACCGTCGGAACTGGTGTATATTTCATAACCGGCAATGGTGCCGTTGGTGCCTGCATCCTGCCGGGGCAGGTAACCGAACCGCCCGATGGTAGCGCATGCGCCGAGATCGATGTGCAGTTCATGTGGGTGAGTGGGTGAGGAACTGTACCATGCGGTATGCCAGTAAGTGGCCGTATTCCCGTCGATGGCATCAATTGCACGGCCATTGCCTGCTCCTTCGCCAACTGTTTCTTCTGAAGAGACGTATTTGACCGTCCAGTTGCTCTTTGCAGGTACGGTGCCTCCACCGCAGGCAGGTGCTGAAATGATATCGAAGCGCCATTTCTGGGCAGCGGTATTGTTGTCTGTATAGATCTGCACGTTCGTATTGTCGGCATCGGTACCATTGGCTACCTCCATCACTTTGGTAAGGTCGTTGGCTGCCTGTAGTTTGAAGAATCCGCCACCTGCGCTCACGATCTTCCAGCGCTGGGCATTGCCGCTGTTATCGGTCCACATATGAATATTGGTGCCATCTGCCGTGCCGCCACCGTTTACATCGAGTGCTTTACCGGTGGTATGCTGGGGCAGCAGTTTGTAGTAACCGCCGCTGAGGTTGATGAGCTTCCAGCGCTGGTAATTGGCGCTGTTATCCAGCAGGATGTTGACATTGGTACCATCCGCTGTGCCGCCGCCTGTTACCTGCAGGTTCCGCGTAAGGGCGTTGCCGGGCTTCAGTTCGTAAATAGCACTGTCGATGAGTCCGTTGCCACCGGTGATGGTGATGAAGTTCGTTTTGGTAAGACTGTTATTCCCCTGATCGTCCGTCACCGTCAATGATACATTGTATGTGCCTGGCGCGCTGTATATCACTTTAGGATTGCGTGCGGTGGATGTGGCGGGTGTGCCTCCGGGGAAGGTCCAGCTGTAGGCAGCACTCGTAATCTGCTGGGCGGAGTTGTTGTAGAAACGTGCCGTATCGCCCACGGTTTTAGTGGGTGCGTCTACCGCGATAAGGGCCTGTGGAGCGGAGGTCTCGTACAGGTCACTTACCCACACGCTGCGGTTGGTGCCGTTGATGAGTTTGGCATCTTTATAATCGATCGCCAGGCGGGTACAGAAGGTGAGGGAAGGCAATCCTGTGTTATACAATACCCAGTCGGCCATCGCATTGTTCCGGTAGTAAACAGACCGTTTGGTGCCGATGTATACGCCTCCGTTGGTACCCCGCTGGTGAAGTATCTCTGTTACCTGTTCGCCGTTCAGCAGGGTAGTGCTGAGGTTGGTCCAGCTGGTGCCGCCGTCGGTAGATTTAAATACTTTCTGTCCGTCTACCGTGGAGTTTACACGTGCCACCCAAATGTGATCGGGATTGGCAGCGCTGATGGTGATATCAAAAGCCACGGAACTGCTGGAGAGACCGGTGGGTGTTACGTCCGTCCAGCTGGTGCCGCCATTGGTACTGCGCATTACTTTCTTCACCGTGCCCAGTGTGGCGGCATACATGGTGGAAGGGTTCTGGTATCCAACTGCTATGCAACCGATCTTTTCCCCGAAGTCGTAAACAGCGGTGTAAGTAGCGCCGGCATCGGTGGATTTCCATAATGCGTTGCCTTCGCCCAGCCAGATGGTATTGTAGTATTGGGCGTCCCAGATAATATCGCTGCTCTGGCCGATGGTGTAAGAGCGGTTGGGGAGTTTACCGTTTGGCAGTGTAAGTGGTGCTGTGCTGCGGCTGCCGGTAAGTTGCTTGCGGCCGTAATCGAATACCACGATACGGTCGTTTGCATAGGAAACTGCGCCGAGGTAGTTATCGCCGCCGCCGGTGCTGATCCAGCCATCGGTATACGTATTGTTATCTTTAAGCAGCGTACCGTTGTGATAGGTGCCACCAACCATCACATTGTTACCTTCCCAGTTGCCGACGCCGAACCCCCAGAAATCCGTTCCCTTAATGCCCTTCATGCGAATCTGGAAATTGGCTCCGCCATCGTTGCTATAGAAAATACCGCCATCGCAGGCGATCCAGAGATCGCTGCCATAAAAGCGGATGTCGTGTATATCTGCATGTACGTAGTTCACTTTGTTGGAGTGGCTCCATTTGGCGGGGCAGGTCCAGTTCACACCACCGTCGGTACTCACCCAGCGGTTCACCGCGCCCAGCTGGAGGTTGTTGGCATTGGCGGGATCTACGTCGAGGGCAAGGTCGTAGTAATATTGACCACCGTCGTCAGAACCATCGTCTGCCCATGCCATGAGATTCTTATTTGTGGTGGCATTGGGTGCTCCACCGGGACCGGATCCGCAGCAGGAGAACGACCATGTTTCCCCTGAATCGGTGCTTTTGTAAATGCCATACAGCCCGCTGCCGCCATTAGCTGCCCCGGTTGCGAGGGCGTATACAATATTGGCGTTTGCTGCGGTAACGGAGATCTCGGTGCGTTTCTGTTCCTCGCCGGAGGCAGTGGGGTTGGGCCAACCGGTGGTTTTGATCGTCCAGGTGGCGCCACCGTCGGTGCTTTTATAGAATTCAGTTTTCACACCTGTCTGCCGGATAGCATAAGCCGTGGTATTGCTTCCCGGTTTGAATTCCACTTCCTGGAAAATACCGGTCATAAGCTGGGTGAAAGTGGCTCCTGCGTCGAGGGAGCGGTAAAGGCCCTGGTTGGAAGCTACGAACAGGGTATTGTTGAATCCCGGGCGTGATACGATGTCATTGATCGAATGGTTCACGCTGTTGAACGTGGCATCACCAGCCTGCGAAAAGCTCGTTCCGCCATTAGTACTTTTATAAAGCCTGCTGGCGCCGCCGAAGTAAACGATGTCGGCATTCAGCTGATCGATCTCAATGCTCACGATACTGCTCACGAGCATGTTGTCTGTCAGGGCCGTCCAGTTAAGCCCCTTGTCAGTGGATTTGAATAATCCTGCATTGGCAGTGCCCGCATACAGTACGTTAGTGTTGCTGAGCGATTGCTCTACTGTGTAGACGTGTGCTGCGCCGGAGGCATAGCTGGTACCGGAAGCGCCGTTGTCGAAATTGACAGGTCCCACGCAAGTCCAGTTGGCCACGCCGCTGAGGGCGCGCAACTGTGCCGTTTCGTTGGAGCGCTGAAGGTAAGCGCGGCCAAGCTGGCGGTCTTTCTCATTAGGGCCTTTATCCGGCGGTGCGCTGTAAGGGTTGCGGCTCACTTCGCGGAGCCATCTTTTGTAGTACTGCGTGTACTCGTTTTTCACAAAGGGATGGGTTTCGTAATACCGCTCAAATGCATCCGTAACCTTCTCTGGATCGGGGTTTTCACTGTACATGAGTTTTACCCAGTCCGGCAGGTGCGGATTAGCGGCATTGACTTTCATTTCCATGGATTGCGCGGAGGCAGTATGCCATACTGCGGAAAACAGGAGGGTGGCCAGGATGAAGGCCTTGAATGAAAAGGGCATTGGATAGCGCGTTCGCATAGAACGGCCTTGGGCTTTGTAGACCATGTGGGTTTGTATTATTTGGTTGATGAATGCTTATCGTTATCTACAAACACTTCCAGGGAATTCATGTACAAGATGAAATGCGCTCGCGAAGAATACTGCTCTGTGGGTTATGCGGAAAGGCCCGCTTATCAGCATATAGATCGGTTGACATGATGCCTCTATGGTAAAATAAGCGCTGCCGCTGCGACCGGAGGTAGGATCGAATTACGTTTTACACTTATATTACAATGCAGGAGGCGGGCGCAAACTTAATTGTCAGTCTTCGGTATGGGGCGGCTTGTTTCCCGGATATCCGGCATCGGCATAGGTGCGGCGGTAAGCAAGGGGGCTGTAAGAGGTGATTTCCCTGAACTGGCGGTTGAAATTGGAAAGCGTCTGGAACCCGCTTTCGTAGGCTATCTCCGCCACGTCGAGTTTCTTTTCCAGCAGGAGTTTACAGGCGTACCCGATACGGATCTCACTGAGGAAGTCGGAGAAGGTTTTGTTGGCATGGGTGCGGAAGTACCGGCTGAAAGAAGTGGGGGTCATATTGGCAAGGGCGGCAGCGGCATCCAGACTGATCTTTTCCCGGAAATGCTGCATGACGTAGGCATGTACGTGGTTCATCCGCTCGGTGTCTTCCGCTTTCAGGGCATTGGTATATCCTTCTCCTGCCAGCAGGTGATATTCTTCTGAAGCGGAAAGCAAGTGTAGCAACTGGAGGAGGGCCAGTACACGGTCGAAGTCGCGCAGCGGGGGTAATGCCACCATGCGTCTGGCAGCTTCCTGTTGGGTGCTGCCTGTGAAGCGGATGCCTCTCCGGGTGCGGGCCAGCATTTGCCGGATGCGGAGGGCTTCGTTTTTGCTCAGGAGCGCCTGGCCGAGGAGGTCTTCATGGAAATAGATCACCACACCTTCCGTCTGTTTCGTACGGTCGCCTTCGAAATACTCAGGGTCGCTGCGCCAGAGGTGTGGCAGGTCTGGCCCGGTAAATACCAGATCGCCGGGAGAGAAAGGCTCCACATGATCGCCAATGAAGCGGGTGCCGGTGCCTTCCAATACTACAAACAGCTGGTACTCTGCATGGAAGTGCCAGTTGTGATCAAAGTGAGGGGCATGCAGGTGATGGGCTGCAAATGCACTGTCGGGCGAGATCCTTACTTTTTGAACAGCTTTCATATATACCTGTTATTTGTCCTGTTATAGAGGTTAATCCGAAATCCATGACAAAATACAGTCTGAATCCGACAATATCGAGGAATGCCTACGTTTTTTTAAGTTGCAATTTGGAATTCAATTACGACACTCATGAAAAAGCGATTCCACGTTGTCCTCGTACTATTAATCACTATGCTGACGGCATGCGGCCGTGAGCAGGAAGGGCCGTTGCAGGTCCTGTTCCTGGGGCATGCGTCTACCCATCACCATTCTGAAAAGTACATGCCGCTGCTGGCCTCTGCAATGGCAACAGAAGGTATCCAGTTCAATTATGCCGATGATCCGGCGGTGCTGGATGAGGAGATCCTCCGGCATTATGATGTACTCATGCTTTATGCCAACCACGATTCCATTACGCCCTCACAGGAAGCGGCGCTGCTGGCATTTGTAAAGGGAGGTAAAGGATTTGTGCCGGTACATTGTGCCAGCTATTGCTTCCGTAATTCTGCCGAGTTTGTAAAGATGACAGGCGGGCAATTCAGGACGCACGATACGGCAACTTTCAATGTTACTACGCTTGATACCACGCACCCCATTATGCAGGGCCTTCAGCCTTTCACTACGTGGGATGAAACTTATATCCACGATCACCTTTCCGACGACCGCACTGTGTTGCAGGAGCGCTCAGAACACGGCCGCAACGAACCCTGGACGTGGGTGAAGGAGTATGGTGACGGACGTGTATTTTATACTGCTTATGGTCACGATGAGCGTACCTGGAGCCAGAAGGGCTTTCATCAGCTCCTGAAGAACGGCATCCTATGGGCAGCAGGCGATAAAGCAAGGAAGAAATGGAAAGCATGGCGTGCATCCATGCCCACGCTGGAATACCGCGACGAAGCTAATATCCCGAACTATGAAAAGCGGGACCCTGCACCGCGTTATCAGCTTCCGCTCAGTCCGGAAGCTTCTGCAAAGCTCATTCAGGTACCTCCCGGATTCGAACTGCAGCTTTTCGCTGCCGAGCCTGATATCATCAATCCCATCGCCATGGCGTGGGATGAAAAGGGGAGGCTATGGGTAATTGAAACGGTGGATTATCCCAATACCGTACGTGGTACGGAAGGGCAGGGAGATGACCGGATCAAGATATGTGAAGACACGGATGGCGATGGCCGGGCAGATAAATTCACCATCTTCGCTGATCATCTCAATATCCCCACCAGCCTTGTTTTTGTCAATGGCGGCATCATTGTTTCCCAGGCACCGCATTTCCTCTTTTTACAGGATACGGATGGGGATGATAAGGCCGATGTACGGAAAACGATCCTTTCGGGTTGGGGGACATTTGATACACATGCCGGTCCTTCGAACCTGCAATACGGTATGGACAATATGATCTGGGGAACGGTGGGGTATTCCGGCTTTAAAGGTAATGCCGGTGGCCGGTTCCAAGAGTTCGGGCAGGGCGTGTACCGTTTTGCGCGCGATATGTCTGCCTTCGAGTTCATGACGCCTACCAGCAACAATACCTGGGGGCTGGGCTTCAATACTGCCAACGATGTTTTTGCATCCACCGCCAATAACACCCACAGCGTATTCATGGGGATACCCAATGCAGCACTGGTTGGTGTGGAAGGCGCCCCTGTTGCCGGGAGCATGAAGATAGACGGGCATTACGCGATGCATCCCATAACGGGTCTCGTGCGGCAGGTGGATGTGTTTGGCGGATTCACTGCCGCTGCTGGCCATGCTTTTTACACGGCAGCCTCTTATCCGGCTACTTACAATAACACGGCATTTGTTTGTGAGCCTACCGGCCACGTGGTGCATGTGGCACGCATTGAAAAAGATGGTGCCGGATTCCGCGAGAAAGATGGCTGGAATCTCTTTGCTTCGGCAGATGAGTGGGTAAGTCCGGTAGATGCTAAAACGGGTCCGGACGGGGCTGTATGGGTGCTTGACTGGTATAATTTCATTGTGCAGCACAACCCAACGCCCACACCGGAGCGTGGAGGGTATGCTGCAGAGAACGGCAAGGGGAATGCTTACGAGAATCCCCTCCGCGATAAATCGCACGGCCGCATCTGGCGTGTGGTACACAGTAAGTCTAAACCCTCGCCTGCAGTAAAGCTCAGCGATGCCGCCAGCTATCTTACAGCATTCAGCCATGAGAACCTCTTCTGGCGAATGACGGCACAACGGTTACTCGTAGAAAAGAAGGATACAACTAAAATGCAACAATTGGCGGAAATGACGGCAGGGAAGGTCCCTGCTGCATTACACGCCCTCTGGGCCATCGACGGGCTGGGCGCTTCCGCCTCCCGGAGAAGCGTTGTTGAAAAAGCACTGCGTCATGAAGATGCGGCAGTGCGTAAAGCAGCGGTGCAGATACTGGCACGCCACCGCTGGAGCGGTCAGCAGGCGCTGGCCGGTAATATCCTGAACGATTCAGACCCAAATACAAGGCTGGCCGCGCTTGTAGCGTTGGCCGGCCTTCCTGTTTCCGATGAACTGGGCCGTAAGCTGTACACCATGAGTCAGGAGCCGGCAGTACAAAAAGATCCCTGGCTGGCTAAAGGCGTTTATACCGCCGCAGCGCATCACCGCAAGGGTTTCATCACCGCCTTCCTCGAAGCGAATCCCCGGTTCGGTACAGCAGCACCTGCAGAAGTGAACCGCGCAGTGCCCACGCTGGACGATAAAGGCTGGAAGACAATGCGGCTGCCGCAACAAATAGAAGCAGCCGGACTGGAAATAGACGGCATCATCTGGTTCCGCCTTGCGGTAGACGTTCCTGCAGACATGGCAGGCAAAGCAGCCCTGCTCTCACTTGGCCCCATAGATGATTCTGACGAAACATTCCTGAACGGAAAATCAGTAGGGAAAACGGATAAATTATGGTCGCAGCCACGGAAATACAAACTGTCTGCCGATGTACTGAAACCGGGTCGCAATATCATAGCCGTGAAAGTGACGGATACGGGTAATGGCGGCGGTATCTACGGCAAACCGGATAATATGTATATCGAAGCCGGCGGTAAGAAAATACCACTTGCCGGAGACTGGCGGTATGAAGTGGAGAAAGTGTTTGGTGGAGAAGGAATTAAACTGTTCAGTGATCGCAGCCTTGCAGAAACATTCGCATACACTTATCTAAATAAGCAGGATGCTTCCGCCACACAGGCTCCCGCAGGGAAAGCAGATCAGACAGTGGTGTTGAAAGTGATACAGAACGAAATGAAATACGATCAGGCCTCTTTTACCGTGAAAGCAGGAACGGTGGTGGATGTGGTATTGGAGAACCCTGATTTTATGCAGCATAACCTCGTGATTGTGCGGCCGGGTACGCTTCAAACTGTTGGACAGGCAGCCAATAAGCTGGCTGCTGATCCGAATGGTGCGGAAATGAACTATGTGCCCGAAATGCCGGAAGTGCTTTTTGCTACCCGGCTCGTGAACCCGCAGGAAACGGTGACGCTGCGCTTACTCGTACCTGCGGAAGCGGGTGACTATCCGTTCGTGTGTACCTTCCCCGGTCACTGGTCTATCATGAACGGGGTGATGAAAGTAGTACGTTAATCCACATTTTAATATTCCGCGTTACAGATTCCCGGTATGGCAGGAGCGGTATGAAGCCAGGCTCCTGCCGGTCCCGGGTGTAACAGGCAAATTGATGAACATGCAGAACATTACGCTGGGCGCCAGCACCTGGCTCTGGACTTCTCCCTTCACCACACAATCCATCCCTTTACTACACAAGATCCGTGAGATGGGATTTGGTGCGGTGGAGATACCGGCAGAATATCCGGAACTGATTGATGCCTCCGCAGTGCGCCGTGCGCTGGAAGAAACGGGGCTGAAGATTGTTGTTTGCGGTGCTTTCGGTCCTTCGAGAGACCTTACGCATACCGATGCTTCTGTACGAGCAGGAAGTATTGCATACATCCGCCAATGCCTGGAGCTTTGTACGGAATGGAATGCGCCTGTGTTTGCGGGGCCGATGTATTCGGCTGTTGGTAAAGCCCGCCAGCTTCCGGAAGCACAGCGCAGGGCCGAATGGGACCTGGCGGTAAAGGGTTTACGTGAAGTATGTAACATAGCGGACCAACTAGGCGTACGCCTCGCTATTGAGCCGCTTAACCGCTTCGAATCCGATCTCGTGAACACTGCGGCCGATGCAAGGCGTATGGCAGAAGAGATAGCGCATCCCGCAGCGGGAGTGGGGCTTGATAGCTTTCATATGTCCATCGAAGAAAAAGACCCCGGAGAAGCCATCCGTACTGCAGGCACCTGGCTGACACATATGCAGGTGTCCGAAAACCACCGGGGAATTCCCGGAACAGGGCAAACACCCTGGATATCCCTTCGCGATGCATTGCGGGAAGTGGAGTATAAGGGCGTATTATCCATCGAAAGCTTTACCCCGGATGTGCAGGAACTGGCAGGTGCCGTATGCATCTGGAAGCAGCTGGCGCCCGATCAGGATACCTTCGGGCGCGAAGGAATTAAGTTCCTGCAACAACTTTTAAAACACTGAGCCATGAATAACCGTACCATCAATGTAGCCATCGCCGGTCTGGGATTCGGCGCAGAGTTCATTCCCATTTACCTTAAACATCCGGATGCGAAACTAACCGCCATCTGCCAGCGTACTGCATCCCGCCTCAACGAAATAGGGGATGCTTTTGACATTGCCGGGCGGTATACCGACTACGATGAAATGCTCCTCGATCCCAGTATCGACGCTGTGCATATTAACACGCCCATTCCCGACCATGGACAGCAGGCCATCAAAGCCCTCCGCGCCGGGAAACACGTGGCCTGCACGGTACCTATGGCTACCACGGTAGAGGAATGCGAAGAGATTGTAGCCCTCTCCCGGGAAAAGAAACTGACTTACATGATGATGGAAACCGTGGTATATGCACGGGAGTTTCTTTTCATGAAAGAGAAATATGAGAAGGGAGAACTGGGAAAGGTTCAGTTCCTGAAAGCAAGCCACCAGCAGGATATGGACGGATGGCCGGGTTACTGGCCGGGCCTGCCTCCTATGTATTACGCTACCCATTGTGTGGGTCCTGTGTTAGGATTGATGCGCAGCGAAGCGGAATATGTATCCTGCTTTGGCTCCGGCACTATCCGTGAAGAAATGCACCGCTACTATAATTCCCCTTATGCGGTAGAAACCACGCATATCAAATTCCGGAACAGTGATGTGAGCGCACACATTTACCGCTCCCTGTTCGATGTGGCACGTCAATACAGGGAGAGCTTCGAGGTGTACGGTTCTAAGCAGTCGGTAGAATGGCCGTTGATAGAAGGGCAGCCGCTGGTGGTGCATACGGCCAAGCGCCCTGAGCCGGAAATTCCTGAAGAAACGGAATGCCCCGATTATGCGCACAAGCTCCCGGAAGCCATCCGCACCTTTACCCGACATGGCGTATATGATGCCGACGGTAACCAGCATCTTTCCTTCACACAGGGGAGTGGCCACGGTGGTTCGCATCCGCACCTGGTACATGCATTCCTTGAAGCGCTTAAAAACGGAACACAGCCCTATCCCAATGCGGTGCAATCTGCCAACATCACCTGCGTGGGCATCCTGGCGCACGAATCCGCCAAACAGGGCGGGGCGGTGATAAAGCTTCCTGAGTTTTCTTTATCGAAATAGGTATAACGTTGATTTGGTAAAACACGAACGGGGCACAAAAGTGCCCCGTTTTTCCATATATGTAAGTTTCCGCTAAAACCAGCTATTTGCTCAGTTCCCGCTCTGCCCGTACAATGCCGGACTTGAGGCGGTCCCAAAGATTGAACTCGATTACCTGCACCACATCAAACATCACGAGGCCCTGACTCTGGGTCAGACACAAATACACCTGATCTTCGATATCGGAGTGATTTAAAGCGTAAAGACTGCCATACATTTTACATGCGTCGCCAATGATACGTTTACCGCGTTCCAGGCCGTATTCGATAGACTCGGGGTCGTTTTTACCGTAAGTCTTTTCGAGATAGGTGCCGTTCATGAACACATCCAGCTGGCTGGCGAAGCCCGTCTTCTTATACTCGGGGGAAGCCCAGGAGTATTCCGTAGAAGGATCGTATGTATTGCTGGCCCAGTTTTGACCATTGCTGTATAAGTGGCCATACCAGGAAGCTGCCCAGTATTCCAGCTGCACATCGGGCTGGATGGTTTTGATCTCTTTTCTTGCGCGTGTAATGAAATCAGTGATCACGCCGGAGCGGAAGGCGAACCATTGTTTTGCCAGCGGCCCGTCTTTCCGGACCTTCTGCCCGTCCTGCTTTTCCCAGGTGAAGATGTCTTCGGGCCAGTTTGCTACCTTTTTACCGATATGTGCTTCAAAGCGCTGGCGTGTGTAATCGGAGAAATCGTTCTCCACATCTGCGAAGCGGCAATAGTCCAGTACATACCCGTCAATATCATACCCCGATACAATTTCCCGGATGAAGTTCAGGGCGTACTCCTGTACTTCCGGCATAAGCGGGTTGAGGAATGCGGCTACTTTAGATTTATCTGTCCGGATGTCTTTCATCCCGTTAGGCGTGTGCTCAAGGGTTGTTTTTCCGGTCAGTTGCTTGTCTCTGTAAGCGGGGCCTGTTCCGCTTTGCGGGTGGCCGGCGGGGAAGATGGCAGTGGATACGCTTACTTTCAGGTTGCGCTTGCGCGCTTCGTCAATAAATACCTGTAAGTAATCCCATTTTGCATTCCGCTTGTCTTTCCCTACCTGCATAAGCGGGTGCATGGTTTTCGTTTTCTTATAGAGCACATCACCGTAAATAGGGCGTACATCCACCACCACCTGGTTGAACCCGGCGGCTTTTGTTTTATCCAGGTAAAAACGGATGGAGTCTTTGCTGGAGAACCTTTTGAAGTTAGCTTCCGCATCGAACCACATGTATTTCGGTTTTTCCTGCACCGCAGGCCCGGGACCGCCCGCTTGCCCGAGCAGGCCCATCATCATCAGGAGTTTTATCATTTTTGCCAGTCTTTGTTTTGATCCAGAATAGAAGGGTTCTTATCAATTTCGGATTGCGGGATGGGGAAGAAGTACATCTTGTCGCTGAAAGCGCGAGATTCTACACGTATGTAGGTGTAAACGAGTGTTCCTGCTCCGTTACGGGTAACGCGAACGCCGTAAATGTCTGCGCCGAGTATTTCAGGGCCTTTTTTCCAGCGGCGGGCATCCCAGAAGCGTTGTTTCTCGAAGGCAAGTTCTACGGCTCTTTCATCACGGATGCGTCTGCGCATTTCATGCTTATCCATACCGGCCGGCAGATCTTCCGTAATACCTGCACGGCGGCGTAAGGTGTTCATCGCATTATATACTTCCGCAACAGGGCCATCGGCTTCGTTCAGTGCCTCCGCATAGTTGAGATAGATCTCCGCGAGGCGAACAATGGGGAAGAACCTGCGTACGCCGCTCTGGTTATTGGCGTTCTGGAATTTGCGCATGTAGTAGCTGGTGCGCGACCAGTCACCGCCAATGGCAGGGTCCTGATTGCCTCCGGGTAGCATGCTGAGCGTAACGTTCTTATGTACGGCTCCATGGTAGTTAATGGAAGCGTAGAAACGGGGATCACGGTCTTTGTAAGGATCCTGCGGGTTATAGCCGCTGGTGGCATCCTTGATTTCCTTCCCGTTTTTCATGTTGTATTTATCTACCATGTTCTGCGTGGGGTTGGTACCACCCCAACCCATACCTGCAGGGTCAGCAATAGCTTCACTGAAAGCCGCACGGTTGCTGGATAACAGCACTTCGTTGTTGTCAGTGAAAAGGAACACGTTCTGGTAAATAGGGGCGAGGGTGTATTTACCATCGTCCAGGATGGATTTGGAAATTTCTGCTGCGTTTCTCCATTTGGCGGTGGAGCTGTCTGCATTATGAAGCGGGCTTGCATAATACAGCAGCATGCGGGATTTGAGTGCTTTCACGAGTGTTTTATTAGCACGCCCGATGTTGCCGCGGTTCAATTCCTTTCCGGGATTATTGGGATCAGGACCGAACCATACCAGTGGTATTTCAGTATTGGCACTGCAGCTGTCGAGGTCTTTGAGAATGAACTGGACGAGTTCATCTACCGAAGAGCGGCGGGCATTACGCAATGCTTCCGAATCTGCATCCAGCGGTTGTGTTACAATGGGTACACCACCATAACGTTTCAGCAGCTCCCAGTAGTTCCAGGCACGGAGGAAGAATACTTCGCCCTTCATACGGCGGGGCGTAAGGTCCGACTGCGTTACCTGACCTGCGTGCTTATTAGGCACATTGTCAAGATTCTGGAGGAGGAGGTTACACTTGCGGATGGTGCGGTATGTATAGGTCCAGATATCGTCCGGATTATCATTGGGGCTCCAGGAACCATTCTGGTACTTTTCAGCCGGTGTGCCGCCGAAGGAGTTGTCCAGCTCTTCGGTACCGGCTCCGGTGGTGGAGTTGCCGATATCCATAAAGTTACCCGGCTTGGTAAAAGTATATGCGTAAACGTCTGTGAGGAATTGATTGGTGAGGTCAATGTCGCCGAAGACTTTCGTTTCATCATAATCCAGCTGCGGTGCCTGGTCCAGCACTTTCTTGCAGGACGCTCCGCCGGCGAGGGTGGCGAGGAGCAGGAGGTATGTGGAGATTTTCTTCATGATGTAATCTTTCAGGATCAGGAATTAGAAACTAACTGTAGCGCCGAAGTTGTAGATCTTCTGCTGTGGGTAAAAGGTGCCGTTTCCGGATGGGGCCTCAGGGTCAAACTGGAAGTCTTTCATGTCTTTCATGTTCGTCCAGAGGTTCTGCCCGTTCACATAGAACCGTATCCCCTGCAAGCGCAGGCGGTGCATGAGGTATTTAGGCAGGCTGTACCCGATCTCGAAGTTTTTCAGGCGCACGTAGTCCGTTCGTTTCAGCCAGAAGTCGGACCCTACAGTATTGTTCGTGTTGAGTGTGGCATGCAGTGCAGGGTAAGTGGCAGTTGCAGCAGTAGCAGGCGTCCAGCGGCCCAGGTGCTTCTCCGTTACTTTACCGTTGCTGAAGAATTCGTAAGCGGCAAAGCCTTCGAGGCGGGTGTAAGCGCCAAATGCTCCCTGGAACAGTACGCTGAAATCAAACGCTTTGTAATGAACACCGAAAGAGGCGCCAAGGGTATGCGTGGGAATGTCGGTTCCTGCAATGGAGGTTTGGTCGTTCGGGTCAATAACACCATCGCCATTGAGGTCGGCATATTTAATATCACCCGGGATCAGCGTTCCAAACTGGGTGGCGCTTTTATTGATTTCTTCCTGATTCTGGAAGAAGCCGAGCGATTTATAACCGAAGTACTGGTTGATGGGGTGACCGGTACGCATGAGCCAGTCGTAACGACGGGGAGGCTCATCGGCATACACCACGGTGCTTTTCGTGAAGTTGATGTTACCTTTTACATGATAGCCCCAGTTCTTGTTCACTTCATTTGTATGGATCATCTCCAGTTCAAAGCCATGGCTTTTGGTTTCGCCCATGTTGATGGCAGGGAGCGGTCCGCCGTAAGTTCCTACGATAGTGCCGGGAGTTATAAGGATGTCGGTTACGTTCTTGGAGAACACATCGAGGTTGATGGCCAGTTTGTCGTGGAAAAATCTGGCTTCGAGACCACCATTGAGGATCTTATGTTTCTCCCATGTTACGCTGCGTGTACCTGCTGAGCCTTCACTCAAACCGTTGTACCACACTTCGCCGTTCTGTCCGAAGCTGTAGCCCGTTCCTGCCTGATAGATGCTCTGCCAGAGGAAGCGTCTGCCACCGATCTGGTCGTTACCCACCACACCGTAAGAGCCGCGGAGCTTGAGGTAGTTAATGAAAGATACATCCTTCATGAAAGGCTCGCTGGTGAGGATCCAGCCGGCTGCCATAGAAGGGAAGAAGCCGAAGCGCGAGCCTTTGGGGAAATTCTCCGACCCGTCGTACCGGCCGTTCACATCCACAAAGTATTTGTTGTTGTAGTTGTAGCTGAAGCGGCTCATTACACCCTGTACGAAGAAAGGCTTGCCGTACTGGGATCCCTGAATAACCCTTTTGCGCTGGTTATACAACACCATCCCTGTTACGTTATGCTTACCGAATTGCTTCTGGTAGTTGAGGAATCCTTCGAAGTTGAGGGCGTAGTTAGGTGAGCTGGAAGCTTCGGTAATAGGCTCCAGGTTGGAATCGTTGCCCAGCTGTAAGCGCGACAAATTGGTGGTATGATCCCATACGTACATACCATAGCCCTGTGTACGGTTCATCCGGTAGTTAAATGCGCGGTCGAATGAGTAGTTCAATCCTGCACTGAGTCCTTCTGTGATGAAATTGAGCTTGCGGAGGGCACGAACAGTTCCCTGTGCGGTACCGTCGAAGGTTTCCGTGAAGCCTGTGCGGCTGAGGTCGCCGATGGGGTTCTGAGTGTGTGCACCGGGTTGTGCAATCTTGCCGTCAGGCAGGAGGGCGAGGTATGTGGGCTGGTACCAGTATACCTGGCGTAGCATATCGCCTTCAACACCTGCGGTGGGGGCATGCTTGCTGGTGATTACACCAGCGAGGTCTACTGCGATGTTAAAATCTTTAGACAGTGCGATGTCGATATTGGAACGGAAGTTCCAGCGGCGGAAAACGTCGCGGGTATCGTAGTCGGGATTGTCGTATTTGCGGAGGATGCCTTCCTGGTTCAGGTATGCGGCGGATACAAAGTACTTCACCTTATCGTTACCGCCATTGATGCTCAGGTTGTAACGTTGTGTGGGAGAGGTTTCGCGGAAGAGGAGGTTTACCCAGTCGGTATTAGGGAACCGGATAGGGTCTGATCCGTCTTTGTATTTCTGCAACGCTTCATCGGAATACTGAGGCGATCTGCCGTCGTTGGCAAGTGCTTCGTTGTATAAGGTGGCGTGGTTGTAGGAGTCGAGGAACTTAGGCAGCTGGGTGGCCTGGTTAATGGCATAGTTGGCGCTGAAGTCTACCTTGGGAGGCCCGGCCTTACCACGGCGGGTAGTTACCACTACTACACCGTTAGCACCGCGGATACCGTATTGTGCGGTAGCGGATGCATCTTTCAATACGGTGATGGATTCTATTTCCTGCACATCGATATTGTTCATGGTACGCTCCACGCCGTCGATGAGGATCAGCGGACTGTTATCTCCGGAGGTGGAATAACCACGGATAAGGATACGGGAGTGGTCTGCGCCGGGTGAGCCGCTGTTCTGCATGGCAATGAGGCCGGGGAGCCTTCCTGCCAGTGCGTTGGACAGGTTGGAGGCGGGGCTTTGTTTCAGCTCATCGCCTGTTACCGTTACCAGCGATCCTACGATGGAGATCTTTTTCTGTTTGGTATAACCAACTACCACCACTTCGTCCAGTCCGCCGGCGGCATTCTGCATGAGAACATTTACAGAGGTTTCACCTTCCAGTGCTATTTCCTGCTTTTCATAGCCCACGTAGGAAAAGATCAGCACTGCGTTAGCGGGTGCGCTGATGGCGTATTTACCTTCTGCATCGGTCACCACGCCGGTGCTGGTGCCTTTCAGCTGAACGCTTACACCGATGAGGGCGGTTCCGGAACCATCTGTCACCTTACCGCTGATGACATTGTCACGCGGAGGACTGTTAGAGGTAATGGCGCTGCCTTCAGGCGCTACGGATTTAGGCGTTGGCATTTTGGAAGGACGTACGGAGAAATAGCGGTCCGTTTGTTTGAATTCGAGGCCGGTGGCATCCTTCAGGTAGATGAGGAAATTGTAAAGCGATTCGTTCCTGACCTTCAGCAGTACCGTTTGTTCTGCGTTGCAGGCAGCAGCATCGTAGAGGAACCGGATGTTAGCCTGCTTTTCTATTTCTGCGAACACGCGGTCGAGCGGCAGTTTGTCGAATGGCAGGTTGAGATAAATTTTCCGTGTGTCGAGGTCCTTGGCACCTGAACGCGCCTGAGCCGCCACCGGTAACATGGAAATCATAAACAGCGCCAGCAGAAGGCCGCGGGCTGTTTTCGTTGCGTAACATCGTGGAGCATGTTGCATTTTTCTACTTGGATTTTGGTTTGTATACTTTGATACGGGCAATACGATTCCCTGCGGCACATCGGTGCCGCCCGCGGGTTACGGTTCGCAGGATGAACTTGCTAGAAAGTGTTATGCATAAGAAGGTTTTTTATCATGGTTCCTGTTGGTTCGTTTGCGGCATGAGCCAGAGGGAATCGCCTTTTATCCTGTATTTCACATCGGCGATAAAGGCGATGTTGCGGATAACGAATTCCGGGTCTTCCCGGACGAATTCCCCTGTCACCTGCCACTCCCGGCCAGTTAATGCGGAGTCGGCAACGATATGGATGTTGTAATAGTTCTCAAGTTTAGTGATCACTTCTTCCAGGCCAGCCCGGTTGAAGTATAATACGCCACTTCGGTAAGCATCCGGTGCTGCCCGGTGGAGTGTCCTTTTTGTGCTGGAATAACCAATAGCTTCTCCCGGTTTCAGGTAGAGACTGTCGCGGTCCCGGGACACCACAACTTTCCCGTACCGCAGCCAAACATTCACTTCATCACTCCCTTCCGGTGCATCCACTTCGAAGGATGTGCCTAGGGCGGTAGTTTTCACGGAGCCGCTGACCACGGTGAAGGGGCTTCCTGCATTACCCTGTACCTCGAATGCGCCGTTACCTGTCAGGTGTACGATGCGTGCTCCCGAACCAAACCGGCTGGGATAACGGAACATGGAAGGGCCTTTGAGGAATACGACAGAACTGTCTGGCAGTACAAGGCGGGTGGTTTTACCTTTGGCTACCTGTACTGTCAGCTCGCGGGGAGCGTTCAGCAGGCGAAGTCCATATACGGCAGCGCCTGCCATTATAACGGCGGCAACTGCGGCAACCCAGCGGAGGGGGAGGCGGCGTACCGGCATTCTGCGGGCTTCTATTTTACGCCAGATGGCTTCACGGTTGCCCGGAATAAGCGGAATATCGCCGGTTTCACCGTCTTGCAGCCATAAGGCCACCTCGGCCAGTTCAGCGTCGGTACATTCGCCACGGGCGAATTTGTCGATGAGCGTCTTAGGTAAGTTCATGCTAATGCAGGGAATGGTCCCATAGTATAAGTTCCTTTTGAAGGACTATACCCTAAACAATTCTTAAAATATTTTTTTAAATGGTGCCTGAAGTGTGGCGGGAGCACTCGAGGAGGATGATAAGGAGCGACTGGCTAAGGGCACGGAGCGCCTTGGATACGTGGTATTCCACTGATTTTACCGATAGTCCGGTACGTGCCGCAATTTGCTGGTAGGTAAGCCCTTCTTCGCGGTTCATGAGGAAGATGCTACGGGTTTTTTCGGGAAGGGAGTCGAGCGTTTTACGGGCCATGGCCGTTATTTCCTTCACTTCGAGGGGGCGTTCGGGATCGGAATGGCGGTGATGATCCTGCAGGGTATCCACCATCTGCAGTAATGCCTGATCCATTTTACGCTGGCGGATAAGATATTTAAGGGAAAGATTCTTGGCGGCGCGGACGAGGTAATGGTCCATATTTTCAATCACCTGCCGGTCGCGGTTATTCCATAGGGACATAAACACTTCCGTCACCGCGTCTTCCGCGGCCTCGCGCGATCCTATGGTAAAGTAGCATACACTGTATAACCTGGACCAATACCGTTCATATGTTGCCCTGAAAAACGCTTCGTCCATCATTAAGTCACCTTGCCGGGAATATGGCCTCCGGACAATACTAATGATATTTTTTAATAAATCCTAGTAGAAGGGGATTCCCTACTTTTGTGGAAACAAGGTTTATGAAGTTCCTCTACCTCATTGTTGCTCTGTTAGTTACATCCACAGTTCTCCGGGCACAACAGGGCACCCCGGCTTATGATAAGCATCTGGCCGACTCTCTTGGAGCTGACGCTTACGGCATGAAGATGTATGTATTGGTGATCCTAAAAACCGGTCCCCGGCCTTCAGAAAACAAGGATACGGTATCGGCCCTGTTCCGCGGGCATATGGAGAATATGGGGCGGCTGGCTAAAGCAGGGAAGCTCACGGTGGCCGGGCCTATGGGTAAGAACGACCGTAACTGGCGCGGGATTTTCATCTTAAACGTGAAAGAGGTCGAAGAAGCGGAACAACTCCTGAAAACGGACCCTGCCATTGCAGGAGGCCTCCTCGAAGCAGAATGCTATCGCTGGTATGGCTCTGCAGCACTGCCCATGTACCTGCCTTTTCATGAAAAAGTACAGGAAAAGCACCACTAGTTCCCCGAAGGCAGTCGGCCTTCCAACCAGCTCTTGAAGTCATTGACGCGTTCGCGGCTGATAATGACATCTTCTCCCGCAACAGGCTCCAGCTGCAGGATAAAGCGGCTGTTGTAGTAGGTCATGATCTTCTTTATACCGTCTATCTGTACGATAAACTGCCGGTTGATCCGGAAAAACTGGTGCCTGTCCAGCAGCTTCTCCATCTGGTCGAGCGAGTAATCCAAAGGCAGGCGCTGCCCTTCGAAGGTGGTGGCCCAGGTTACCCCTTTGGTGAACTGCAGCCACGCTATATCTTTTGCCTTCACATAAATCAGCTGGTTATTGAGCCGCCCGATGAACCGCGCATGATCCCGCCGGAGGAACTCTTCCGCAATACCCGCAATATCCAGCCGGTAGGGCTGTGCCGGCCTGAATTGTTCAAACTTGTCGAGGGCCTGCCGTAGCTCTTTCTGGTCAATAGGCTTCATGAGATAGTCGATGCTGTTCACTTTAAAAGCCTGTAATGCAAACCCGTCGTAGGCTGTGGTGAATATGATAGGCGTATTCACCTGTGCATGGTTGAACAGCTCAAAGCAGTTACCGTCTGACAACTGGATGTCCATAAACATCAGATCTGCCGGGTGCTCTTCTTTCATCCACTGCAGGCCTTCCGATACGGAAGCGATTACCCCGGAAATCTCGATATCCGGCCGGCATTGCCTTAGCAACTGTGAGAGCCTTTCGGCATTATGGATCTCGTCTTCGAATATGGTTACTTTCATGAGAGGATAACCGGTATTTTAACAGTGAATGTATCCGGTGAGGGTATTATTTCAATACCCCTGCCGATGGACAGTTCATAACGCTTATGGATGTTCTCCAGTCCTATGCCCGAAGGCGTTTCCTGCTGCAGGCGGGGCCTAAGCTGATTGGTAATCACGAGTGATCCGTTTTCGCTTTTCACTTCTATCAGTAATGGATCGTTTGCAGAGAAGCGGTTATGCTTGATCGCGTTTTCTACCAGTAACTGTAACGTGGCAGGGGGGATCAGTCCTTTTTGCTGAATGCTCTCGTCTATTTGCGCATGAAACTGTATACTACTCTGATGCCTGATGCGTATCAGGAAGAGGTAGGATTCGAGGAAGTCCAGTTCGGTACGGATGGGTACCAGATTCTCGAATTTCTTATCGAGTATGTAACGGTAGGTTTTAGCAAGCTGGGTGATGTAATCCGCTGCCAGATCGGGGCTTTTATATACCAGATTGGTGAGTACGCTGAGTGAATTGAAAAAGAAATGCGGATCTATCTGGTTGCGCAGGGCATCGTATTTGGCCTGTATATTCTCCCGCATGAGGCGTTCCGTCTGCAGCTGGTTTTCTTTCCAGGCCTTATAATAGAACATAATGCCGTTAACGGTGAGCAGCAGCAGGTAAAAGATGTAAGTGCCGAAGATGAGATCCCAGCTGAAATGGCGTACGCTTTCCCATGCTTCGTACCGGTTAAAGAACAGGATGTCGAATGCGGCGTAGGTCATCCCGAAAAAATAGGCGGCCACTAATCCATATAGTAACAGGCTTACGGCGAGTTTTAAGAACTTCTGATGGGTATACCGCGGTTCTGCCCAGGTGGCTACCTTAATGGCGCCTTCCCATGCAAGCAGGCCATACAGCACATAACAGATGCTGAACATATGCCCCCGCAGGTTAAAGACGGTAAGTTCTGCAATGAACGACTGATCAAACGATTTGAAGATGGTGCTGATGAGGTACAGGATCACGATCCGTACGAGGTAGCGGAAGAGTTTGCTGGAAAAATATTTGTCGTAAGAAGAAATCTCCATGGGTTACTGTGCGAATTAAAAATAGTCATTTTCCTTCAACCAGGCGCAGGCGTCAGCAACAGCTGCTTCCGCAGATGCATACCGCATTCCCAGTTCCCTTTCTGATTTGCGGCCGGTATAATAGTTGTTGAGGCACAGTAGGGAGGCAGTGGTGTAATTGAGCCTGGGCTTATGCCCGGTGAGCTTACCGGTGAGGGAGCCTGCCAGTCCTCCTGCTTTTAATACCCATGCGGGGATAGTGAGCAACATGCGCTTCCTCCTTACGGTACGGCTTACGATGCGAAAGAACTCCCGGTAGCTGAGGTTTTCACCGGCCAGCAGGTAGCAGTTGCCCGGTTTTCCTTTCTCCATGGCAAGCGCAATACCGCGGCATACATCTCCCACATGTACAAAGTTCTTCCCTCCGGGCGGGCACCAAACCCACCGCGATTTAATCCCGTGGAGCAGCAACTTCCCGCTGCTGGGTCGCGCATCATGCGGACCAATTATGAAAGTAGGATTTACCACCACTGCGGGCAACCCGTGTTTTTCCACCTGTTCCAATACATATTGCTGCGCCAGGTATTTGCTGTTGATGTATCCAGACCCTGCACCAAAGAGGGAGAACCCTGCCAGCTCGTTCCCCGGCTCAGTTTTAGAACCCGGACCAAGGGTGTTGGCGGTACTGACGTATATGAGCTTTCGCACATTATGTCGCCTGCAGGCATCAGCAATCAGTATGGTGCCGGTATAATTCACACGTTCGTAATCTTCAAAGGTAACACCCCACTGGTCGGTAATACTGGCAGCATGTACTACATATTCGCAGCCTTGTACGGCAAGGTTTACAGCAGCTTCGTGCTGCACATCGCCATGGAAGATCTCGGCAGGAATGTCATCCAGCAGGCGGAGGCTGGCGGTGGGGCGCACGAGGAGCCTTATGTCGTGCCCCAGCCGGTAGAGTTCGCGGGTAAGATTGGCTCCCAGCAGACCGGTAGCTCCGGTGATCAGTACTTTACTCATACGCTGAACTGCATTTCTTTTTTCACTTCCCGGGAAATAAGCCGCAGCCGCATGCTCCCGGGTATGAGTTGCATGAGGAAGTGACTGATCCTGTTGGCAAGGCCGGGAATGATTACCGGTTGCCCTGCCAGCGTTAACCGCAAGGCTATGCGGGCTATTTCATGCGTAGGGAGTAATCCCAGACGTGCTTTCAGTCCCTGGCTAATGATACGCCGCGCCGTCCCGGAATTGGTGAGGATAGGGCCGGGGCAGGCAACACTCACAGAAAGCCCTGTGCCTGCATATTCCTCCCGTAAGCCAAGTGAGAACGAGGTGATGAATGCCTTGGATGCCGGGTATACCGTTTTGTAAGCGATAGGCGTGAAGGATGCCATGCTGGAAATATTGAGGATGTAACTCCGCTCGTGTTGTAACAGGTGTGAGATCATCAGGCGGGTGATTAAAGCTGTACCCCTGACGTTCAGCTGTATGATGCGGTCTATGTTTTCCAAAGGCGTATCGGCCAGTGCTGCCGTACCGCCAATGCCGGCATTGTTGATGAGGAAGCTGACGGGGAAAGCGGAAAGGATCTCCGGCAGGTGATATTGCAGCTGAACGGCATCGGTGAGGTCCAGCTCAAAAGCACGTACATCTACCGGGTACTCTTCCATAATATGCTGTGCAAGGGAATGTGCCTGGCTGCCTGGCAGCGCGATGAGCACGAGGTTCATGCCCATCCGCGCGCACTGTATGGCAAAAGCCTTTCCCAGCCCGGCGCTGGCGCCGGTGATTAGTGTGTAGGTCATTGTTCTGCGAGTTGTTTGAATTGTGTCATCGTTTTCACAAGATTATTATGCACGATGGGGTCCGAAGCCCATCGGGGCAGTTTGCGGTTGCGATGGGTGGTAATGAAATACTGCACCTGTACCATCCCGGAATGCCGCGGCTCCATGATCCACCTGCCTTTAACCCCTGTAAGCCGTGTGCGGCCTTCGCCGGGCGGATAGTCGGGATGCCGGGCGCTTTCGAATTGCACTTCCAGCGGTGAAAGTATGTGGAAGGAGAGGCAGCAGTCCTGATCCTCGAAAGGCCAGGGAATTGCATAGCGGATGTAATTGTACCAGTGATCCGGCTCAGGAGCTGGCATCACTTTGTATTCCCGGGCGGAAGGGTTCCAGTGTGGCCCGCGCTGCGGATCCCGGAGAAGGCGGATAATAGCTGGAGCATCGGCGCGTACGAGGAATACAGCTTTCAGCTCGCGTACGGCTTCGTCTCCGCCGCCAATCCAGCGCTCGTACAGGAAGATGTCGCTGGATTGCTTCACCAGCCGGAAATCAGCCGCGCGGAGCAGCGGGGCAGACAGCAGTTGTATCATGATGATGAGGACGGTCAGTTTCATAATCCGTTGATTTAAGGACAAAACTCGCCCCTGCTGGCGGGCAGGCCTTCAATTTATCCATGAGTTGCAGTTTGGAGCCGTTGAGTTGTGGAATGAACGGGCGGCTCCGTTCAGCTACGGTTTGGCTGGAAGTGTGGCGGTTGTGCCACGGTATCAGGCCGCCGCTCCGGCTGTTATAGCGTGGCATGGTTCTTTCACCACTTATCTAAACATCCGGTATGAAAAACGAACGTGATTTACAGGATAACCCGAGAGATCAGGATAAGCTGGCGCCAGAAGAAACCAGTATTGATCTCCCCGAAGTAAAAGGCATCCCCGGTCAGGAACATATTCGTGTTCCGCCTGCCGGAGAAATGGCAGATACTACGGCTTCGTCGGCAGACGAGGAAGGAGAGGGCCTGCTTGATGATCTGAATGAAGATGACCTGCAGGGAGAGGATAACGTAAGTGATACTGAGCGAAAGTTGCTCGATGATGCAGCCAGCTCTGATCCGGATTATGAAGATGAACAGCGCCTGCGGGAAGCACGGCCGGACAATACCGACGATGAGGGCGATCCGCTCAATGAAGATGAATCATTAGATGTGCCAGGCAGTGAAGCCGATGATGAAGCCGAGGATATTGGTTCGGAAGATGAAGAAAATAATGAATTCAGTATCGATAAGAACAGTGATTAAAACTGACTGTTATGGCAATGCAAGGACATGACGAACACTTATAGTGAATACGTATTAATTGTTAGATACGGTTAATGCAGGCCGGCAGCGATGGGATGGATACATGGCATTGCAAACATCGGACGGATTAAATTTGCAATGCCGCAGGCCGCCTGCAGGGCTGAACGGTTGCGTTCAGCCCTTTTTATTAAGGCCCCGGAGCAGAAATATAGGCCTTGGGCAGTAATACTCAAAAAAAATGAGGGTAACTACCTACTTTAGGGCCAATAAAAATGCTTAAAACAAATGAAAGTAACCTCAATGCTGACCATAGCAGCCTGCTGCTCCATGGTCATTTATTCCTGTACTAATACCACCGGCACTCCGGCAGCTGCAGCTCCCACACAAGACAGTCTCGTTAAACGCGGTGCTTATCTCCTAAAAACAATGGGTTGTAACGATTGCCATTCTCCTAAAAAGATGACGGATCGTGGCCCTGTTCCCGATGAAGCACTGCTGCTTTCCGGCCACCCTGCGGCTATGCCCGTTGCAAAATTCGATACGGCTACTGCAAAAGAATGGGTGTTGTTCAATATGAATAATACCGCAATTGCCGGACCCTGGGGTATCAGCTTCGCTGCTAACCTCACACCTGACGAAACCGGTATCGGCAGCTGGACCGAAGAGCAGTTCGGTAGAGCCATCCGCCATGGCATGTACAAAGGATTGGAGAACACCCGGAGGATGTTGCCGCCGATGCCGATGATCCCTGAATTGAATGATGAAGACCTGAAAGCACTTTTTACTTACCTGAAATCGGTGAAGCCGGTACATAATATAGTACCCGAGCCGGTAGCGCCTCCGCAGATGGCCGCTTACTTCAGATAGTAAAAACAGGATATCAATAAAAAAGCCGCTGTTCTTCAGGAGCAGCGGCTTTTACATTTTTTATTCGGATCGCGTCCAGGTAGTGGTACGCCCGAACATAGACACGCCAACATATCCCCGGATATCCAGCGTATTGCCTTTGAGTTTCATTTTACTGCTGTAGGTTTTACCGCTCTTGGGATCATATATCTTCCCGTCTTCCCACTCGGCATCGTCCGTATCATACTCAAAGCCGGAAAGGATCACGAGGCCCTGCAGCGGGCGGTTGCGGAGAGCGGTATTGGTATTCTTCGCATCTTTCCGGGGTGATTTACCGTCATCTTCCATAGCCTTCACCATCCAGATCAGCTTCCCGAAATACTGATTGCCATTCCGGTAGATCTGTATTTTGGCATCTTTCTCTTCGTTGAGCCACACGCCGTTAATGGCATCGGCTTGTGCTTTGGAGAAGGCCGGAATGGCCAGTAGTAAGCATATAGCTGCTATGATAGTTTTCATATGATAATATTTTTGTGTAGCGCTTAACCTGTAATTTAATGAAAAATAGTCAACGGGCAGGTAGGTGCAGGATAGTGGTTCTGGCGGAAATGTATATTTTGAGCATCACCGCCTGAAAACTGACAAAGACATGCATATAAGATCCTATCTATTCCACGTTTTGACAACTGCGACCATTGCCGCTGCAGCCGTTCCCGCTGCCGTGCATGCGCAATCCTTTCTGCCTGAAAAGCTGACTACTGAGTATCGCGAATCACCGATGGGCATAGCATCAGCACAACCACGCCTCAGCTGGCAGATTCGTTCCGCCGGGCGTGATTTCATGCAATCTGCCTATGAAGTACGCACCGGAGCCAATGCCGCTGCGCTGGCCAAAGGGAAAGAAATTGGCTGGCACAGTGGTAAGGTAAGCTCCGGTGAATCATTGCACATCCCTTACAGCGGCAACGCCCTGCAATCGCGCGAGCGCGTATTCTGGCAGGTAAGGGTGTATGACCGTAATGGTAAAGCATCCCCCTGGAGCAGCGTTGCCTCCTGGGAAATGGGGCTGCTGCAGCCGCGTGACTGGGCCGCCGAATGGATTGGCCGGAGCAACGATACCACCGGCAAACCCGGCCCCAGTCCATTGTTCCGTAGACCATTCCAGGTGGCTAAACCTATTCAGCAGGCTCGCCTGTTTGTTACCGCGCGCGGATTGTATGAAGCGCATATCAATGGTAAAAGAGTAGGAGATGATTACCTGACTCCCGGATGGACCGCCTACGACAAACGACTTCAATACCAGGTGTATGACATCACTTCCATGCTCCGTAACGGAGATAACGTGGTAGGTGCCACGTTGGGCGACGGATGGTACCGCGGTAACCTCGTGTTCCTCAACCAGCGCAATACCTACGGCAAAACCGCTGCACTTTTACTCCAAATGGAAATCACTTACCGCGACGGCTCCCGTGAAACCATTGCTACCGACGGTTCCTGGAAAACCACTGACGCCGGTCCTGTTCGCTATTCTGATATCTACAACGGCGAAACACTTGATGCCCACATGGAAATTGCCGGATGGGCTGCTCCCGGCTTCAGTGATGCCGGCTGGCAATCTGCTGCAGTGCTGCCCCTCACGAAAGATAATATTGTGGCTCAGGAAGGACCGGGTGTAAAGAAGCATGAAAGACTGAAGCCCATCAAATTCATCACCACGCCACAAGGCGAAACGGTGGTAGACTTCGGTCAGAACATGGTAGGCTGGGTAGAGCTGAGCGTAAAAGGTAATGCCGGCGATACCATCACCATTCATCATGCTGAAGTACTGGATAAAGACGGTAATTTTTACACCGCTAACCTCCGCGCAGCCAAACAGGAAAACAAGTTTATCCTCAAAGGTGGTGCAACCGAAACGCTTGCGCCAAGATTTACTTTCCAGGGTTTCCGGTATATACGGGTGAAGGGAATAGGTCAGGCAATGGATACCAGCCTGTTCACTGCCGTTGCAGTATATTCCGATATGGGTGAAACCGGCAGCTTTACCTGCTCGCACCCGCTGATCAATCAGCTGCAGCGTAATATTCAATGGGGCCAGAAAGGTAACTTTGTGGATGTACCTACCGACTGTCCCCAGCGCGATGAGCGCCTCGGCTGGACGGGCGATGCGCAGGTGTTCTTCAACACGGCGGCTTACAATATGAACGTTACCGGCTTTTTTACCAAATGGATGAAAGATGTGGCGGCAGATCAGCGCCCCAATGGAGATATCCCTGTAGTAATACCAGATGTAAAAGTAATTCCCTGGGCAGGCTCGGCCGGTTGGGGCGATGTGGTGACTATCATCCCCTGGCAGTTCTACCAGAATTATGGCGACCGCCGGATGCTGGAAGTACAATACCAGAGCATGACCAACTGGGTGGATTACATCACGAAGATCAGCCGCAACGAGCTTTGGAACCATGGTCCTCACTTCGGTGACTGGCTGTTTTATTCTGCCCCCCAAGATAACGATGGTCGCTCTGCAATTACCGATAAATACCTCATCGCGCAGGCATTCTATATCCACTCTACCCAGAACGTGATCAATACCGCGAAAGTACTGGGCAAAACTGCTGACGCAGAGAAATACGAAGCACTCATCAAAAGAATTAAAAACGCTTTCCTCCGTGAATATGTAACGCCCAGCGGCCGAATGGTATCCAGCACACAAACTGCTTATGTACTGGCTCTGAATTTTGATATCCTCCCGGAAGAGCAGCGTGCTACGGCCGCTAAACGCCTTGTAGATAATATCGAATCTTATGGCAACCACCTCACCACCGGCTTCCTCGGTACCCCGTACCTCTGCCATGTGCTCACGCGCTACGGCTATACGGATGTGGCGTATAAGCTGCTGATGCAGGAAACTTATCCTTCTTGGCTGTACCCCGTTAAAATGGGTGCTACCACCATCTGGGAGCGTTGGGATGGCATTAAGCCGGATGGCAGCTTCCAGGATGTGGGGATGAACTCGTTCAACCACTATGCTTATGGTGCTATTGGCGACTGGATGTATAAAACAGTAACAGGTATTCAGCCAGACCCTGCTGCGCCAGGATACAAACAGTTCCGCATTCAGCCCCGCCCCGGCGGAGGCCTGACACATGCGAATGCAGAATTCAAATCATTGTACGGTACCATTGCTTCTAAGTGGAAGCTGGCAGATGGTAAGTTGAAACTGGAGGTTACCGTGCCTGCTAATACATCGGCAAAGATCATATTGCCCGGGGCTGCTACTGCAGCGGTAACCGAATCGGGTAAGACGGTACAAACCACTGCGGATGGTAAAGATGCATCACTTCAGGTAGGTTCCGGTACTTATGCATTTGAGTATAGCTTTTCCAAATAAGTTTTTCCCATAACTGTAACAATCAAACATGCGAAAGGCCGCCCATTGAGGCGGCCTTTGCTTTTGATATCAATCAATGTAGTTATTCGTCGTCTTGCTGGAAGTCGAGGATGTCGCCCGGTTTGCATTTCAGTTCTCGGCACAGGGCTTCAAGTGTTTCGAAACGGATACCTTTAACCTTGCCCGTTTTAAGGAGGCTGAGGTTTGTAACGGAAATATCGATCCGCGCTGCAAGGTCTTTCAGCGAGATCTTATTCTTGGCCATTTCAACGTCCAGGTTTACAATAATACCCATTATACAAAAGCTTCGTTTTCCTGTTGCAGCTGCAGGCCGTACCTGAATACATCTACCAGTAAGTAGATAACCACAGCAACAACGATATAGGGTAACCCCAAATTCCAGTTTATTCTGAATGATTGTGCCGCCTCAGGGATCTGCGCCTGTACGATGGCAGACTGTGTGATGCTCAGCAGCAGATTATAGGGAGCAAACAGCCCGATAAACAGCGCCGTAAGCCGCAGCCGGTAAATGGTTTCTCCGGAAAAAGGGCTATGCGCCAGCAGGGAACGGAGTACGCGGCGGATGTTGTACAGTGCAGAGATCAACAGTATTTCGAACAGAAAGAAGAGGAGGAATGCCGTAACCTGGTTAAACAGGTTGTTGGGTACATGCAGATGCACCATGGCATCTCTCGCTTCTATTGTGGCGCCGGGAACCGGTATGGAAGACAGCGGCGCGTTCAGGCGTACCAGGGCGCTGAAGTCTGCCGAGGGTTCGCCAAACATCGTTTTAATGAGGAAATACAGGCCGATGGCGATCAGCCCGAAGTTAATATACCAGCAGGCTTCCACAAGCCAGCGGAAGGCGTGGAATATCCGGTTGCGGTGGGCTGGAGGTGTTCTATACATATAGGCAGATAAATGGATCAGATATATTGCAGTAAAAAAATGTAAATACCGCAGATCACTGCTTCTCCGGCCAGCAGTGCCGGCAGAAACTTCCGGACGGGGAGCTTTACTGAGCCGGCCACGTAACAGGCAAGGTCAGTGGGAGCTACAGGTGCAAAGGCCCAGAGAGCAATAAACCACTGTCCGTAAGGTCCTTCGAGCCGCTGCCGCATGCGTGCAGTCTTTTCCGGATGGCGTTGCTCGAACCAGGCAGCGAGGCCCAGCCAGCCCGATAAACGGTATAACAGCCACGAAACCAACGCTATTGATGCCATAAACACCCCAAACAGGAACCAGGGTTCCTCCCGGAAGAGCAGGATGCCCGCGGCCAGAAAGGGAGTGCCCGGTATGAGGACAAGGCCGCGTATAACGCACACTGCAAAGAACACCGCTGTGGTCCATCCCGGGTATTGCCCCACGAAAGCAGAAACATCACTGGCTGTAAGGTGCTGCGCATAGAGGAAGTAAATGGCGATGCTTCCCAGCAGCGTGGCTGCCCAGATGATGCGCAGGTTGCGCCCGGTAACAGTGGCGTTATTTCTGGGCATAGTATATAAATGCGGGCGGAATGTTGAAAAGGGTGAATCCGTAATTGACCGCGGGAAACCGTTGGCGTATGGCCGAAATATCTTTGAGGGAATATTGGAACTGGATGAAGAACCCGCCCGGTTTCAGTGCTTCGTAACACCTTTCGAGCAACTGCGTTTTGGTACCCGCGTCAAGATTGGCGAGGGGGATGCCGCTGAGGATATAATCGGCAGAATCATTGGGTACGTATGAAGGGAGGCGGAGCACATCCGCATTTAGGTGTGAAGCCCGCTGGTCCTGCACGGCAGTCAGCTGCCTGTATAACACCGGATTGATTTCAAAAGATGTAAGGGTAGAAGCCGGACTCATCTTCTCCAGAATGCGCTTTGTCATAACCCCTGTGCCAGCCCCCAGTTCCACAATGGAAAGTGATTTCTGGAACTGGATGATGTTCGTCATCCGTTTGGTCAGCACCGGTGAGCTCTCCATCACCGATCCCGTTTGCCTTATATTCTGCCATGCGGCCCTGAAAAATGTGTACATAGCGCGGAAATTGTGCTGTATGAAGTAATACACCGAAGATAATAGCCTTTTTTTAGAAAACAAATATAAATTTACGTAAAACATAAAATCTGTGATGAAATGCATAAATATGGGAGGAAGGGTGGGGTAGATGGGGCGAATGGGCCTTGTGGCAAAAAAAATAGCCCGTGTAAGAAACACAGGCCCTCATTTTTCAGCTTCATAACCATTAAAACCTTAATAGCTTATTGCTAATTGTATATTTCTTGTATATGCGAGGATGCGGCCGGCTGCATAAAGCAACATGGCGCGCAGGGCCTGATATTGTATGTGGGAAATAATTCTTGCTCTTCATGTGCTACTCGTGACTTACCAGAGCGCAATGTACGGTACCGGGAAATTATATCTCAGGTGGGGATCATTGAAAGGCAGAATTATTGAGCTTAACTGCGAATCGGGAAGTTTAAAGCGGGGAGGGAATACGCATGTTTTTGTCTAATTTCGCGCCAAAACCGGAACGTACATGAATTTTTATACCAGGAAATGGGTGAAGCCGGAAGATCTCAATGCCCACGGCACTTTGTTTGGCGGTAGCCTCCTCCGCTGGATCGATGAGGAAGCGGCGATATATGCTATCATTCAACTGGGCACCAACGGGTGTGTGACCAAGTATATGTCAGAAATCAATTTCATCAACTCTGCCCGCCAGGGCGATATCGTGGAGTTGGGTATTAAAGCCACCCATTTCGGCCGTACATCCATTACACTTGCCTGTGAAGTGCGTAATAAGATCACGCAGAAGTCTATACTTACCGTAGATAAAATTGTGTTTGTAAGCGTGGATGAGAACGGTGTTCCTAAACCTCATGGCCGTACGGAAATCATTTATACCGACGAACGGCTGCGCGAAGATCCGTTGTAATTTTCCTCAGGCAGGAGGAATTGCCTGCGTTGGGTAAGCCATAATTCAATTTCCCGGAGATCATTTCCTAGCGTATATACCGCCGCTTTTACCTTTTGCAGCGATACATTGAACTTTACCGCCAGATGCATCAGATCGGGCTGGGGAATGCCTTGCAGTGGGTTTTTATGCCTTTTTTCCATGCGATGCCTTTTCTCTTCTTACCGTAAATTCATGCCAAACGTATTTATCGTTACGGTAAAGGCTTACCAGCCCATGGTCCGGCCAACTGCTGTGGATTTCCATCCATAATCCGGGGAGCACTCAGGGGTACGAGAACGTAATTTTATCAGCCTGTCCGATAGTAAGCGCTGTTAACCGGTTTCGGGCATCCGTTTCCTGCTGAAATAACAGTAAAGATGTTTCGCATACCCGCTCATGGTACTTACGGGTAAACCTGACAGATAAAGGCAACCTGTCTATCGATGCAAGGAGAGGGAGGTTCCAGAATTCTGTATTGGCATTGATTAATTGTAAGCGGCTCAGCAAAGCCCAAGGGTCGAAACGGACCGGCTTTAATCCATAGGTTAGTTCAAGTATAAATTCTTGTCCCGGCATGCGGGCATCGGTACGTATGATCCGGAAAGGAAGGTTACCGGCCCAGCGGTATTCCACCATAGCCATGGGGGCAGCAGCACCATTCCCCGGCTCGGCATAATGCATGCGCGACAGCCGTCCTTTTGCATCATATTCAAACTTCAGCCTTAATCCGGTGGCCGGTGAACTACCAGGGCGCGCATCCGCCTGTACAACTCCCGGGCCGGCGTCGTAGTACATGGAATCAATCTTCATAATTGGCTGTTTGACTGTAAATCGTTCACTGTCCTGCTACAGGGTTAATAAAACAGCTTTACCCAGTCGCCCGTTCCTGTACTACGTTGGGTTAAACGGCCGAATTTATCTACGTCATACTGAAAGTTCCAGCTGGCCTGTTCCGCTATCTGTCCGTTGGTTCTACGGGTCCACATGATACGGGTGGGAAGCCGTTCCATACATTGCATAATGGGTACGTTCCAAAGCTCATATTGAAAATCAACAAGATGGTACCTGTTCACGAATGCCCAGGGGTCAAATACAAAGCCACGGGCATTTTGTGTAAAGTCATACGTGTACTCATGCATGTTGTTTGGCAAAGTGGTTTTGATCTGAATGAGCAGTCCCTTATCGTTCCAGGTGTAAAAGCTGACAGACTGGAGCTGAGTAGTTAGTCCTTTGTACCGGCTAAATTCCATCCGGTTCACTTTTCCGTTTGCGTCATATTCAAAATCGAGCCGCACCCCGCCTTCCTCCCGCAATCCCATATCATATTCTTCTATCCGGGAAATGCGGTGGTTGCTGTTGTAAAAAAAGGTATCCTCTTTAATGGAGGTTTTCTGGAGGAGGCCCAGCGTGCGGCCGTTATACAGGTAGTCACGTTCTATGGCGGAAGTAGTAGGTCCGGCGCCTGCGGTACGTTCGAGGTTGCCGTTAACGTCGTAAGACCAGGTTTCCCGTGATCCGTCTTTCCATTCCATCCGCTTCAGGATGGTACTGGGGTCTTCATAAGGGGGTGTTCTGTCGCGCCGGCAGGCACACAGGGATAATGCGCATAAAATAATGAGCGCAAGTTGGGGTGTTCGCATGGTATCAACATTTACTGGTAATACAAATGTAGGTAGTAGCACGGAGGCCGCCTGTCACATAAACATGTGGTTAGGGAAGAAAGATTGTATTTTACCCGAAAGAAATTCCATCCCGTTATGAAGCTAATCTGGCTTTTCCTTATCCTCGGCCTTACTGCCCGCGGACAATCGGATACCTTATCCGCCAGCTTCCGTATGCCATCCCATCCCCGCATCCTCTGGAAGGCGGGAGAGGAAGCGGCCGTACTGCGAAATATCAGCAGGCCTGGTCCCTGGCAGGCCGTTCACCGCACTATCATCAGCTCATCCGACAAGTTGCTCGGAGAGCCTGTCCTTCAGCGGCAAATGACCGGCAAACGTTTGCTAAGCATTTCAAGAGAATGCCTCCGCAGGGTATTTTTCCTTTCGTATGCCTGGCGTACGGAGAAAGATTCCCGGTATGCCGACCGTGCCATCCGTGAAATGATGGCCGTTGCTGCTTTTACGGACTGGAACCCTTCGCATTTCCTTGATGTAGCGGAAATGACGATGGGCGTTGCTATTGGGTACGACTGGCTGTACGACCGCCTTACGCCCGCACAACGAAAAGCGTTAAGTACCGCCCTGATCGAAAAAGGGATGCGCCCTTCACTCGAAAAGCGCAACAGCAACTGGCTGAAAGATCACCACAACTGGAACCAGGTATGCAATGCCGGTATGCTCTTTGGCTCACTGGCGGTGTATGAAGATGATTCCGGGCTGGGACTGCAACTGATAAACCGTGGCATCCGCAGCATCGTACTGCCCATGGAAGCTTACAGTCCCGGGGGAGCATATCCCGAAGGGTACAGCTATTGGGGATATGGCACCAGTTTCAATGTGCTGTTCATCAGCGCGCTGGAAAACTTAACCGGCAGTGATTTCGGATTGCCTGCCATGCCGGGCTTCCTGCAAACCGCAGGGTATTTTCAGCATATGACAGGCCCTTCCGGCCTGCCGTTCAATTTCGCAGATGCCGGTCGCGGCGGCAGCCTTGAGCCAGCCATGGCCTGGTTTGCACAGCGTACAAATGATCCCTCACTCATGTATGTGGAAAAGCAACGCCTGCAACGCCCCGATGCGCATGCGGGTAACCGCCTGCTGCCTGCCATGCTGCTGTGGGGGAAGAACATTGATATGCAACAAGTGCCCGCTCCCGGTAAAACCTTCTGGATGGCAGCCGGGGAAATGCCTGTAGCGTTGATGCGGAATAGCTGGGGCGATAGTTCGGCCATGTACATCGGCTTCAAAGGAGGCTCTCCCTCTGTGAACCATGCACATATGGATGTGGGCACCTTCGTGCTCGACTGGGGCGGCGTACGTTGGGCATCAGATCTGGGGATGCAGGATTATAACTCACTCGAATCCCGCGGACTCAGCATCTGGAACAAACAACAATACAGTCAGCGCTGGCAGGTAATGCGGTATAACAACCTTGTACACAATACGCTTACGGTTAATAATACCTTCCAGCGGGTAGAAGGCCATGCTGATATTATTGCCACCGGCACCGGAAAGGCCCTGCAATTTGCGGTTACGGATATGTCGGCAGTTTATAAGGATCAGCTCAGTAAAGCTATCCGGGGCATCGCATTGCTACCTGGTAACCGCGCCGTGATTCGTGATGAGATGGAAGGCGGTGCCGGCCCTGATACGATCCAGTGGCGGCTGCTGACGCCTGCAGTGGTGGAATTAAAGAATGATTATACCATCGTACTGCGGAAAGACGGACGCACAATGCACCTCGTGATCGATGCGCCGGTGCCGGTAAAGCTCCGCACCTGGAATACGGACCCTGTGCATGATTATGATGCACCCAACCCCGGCACCATCCTCACCGGCTTCGAAGCCATCGTGCCTGCGGGTTTCAAAGGCGCTTTTACGGTACATATGTTGCCGGAAGGTGCGAAGCCACCACGGAATGTGCCGGCACTAACATCATGGAAAAAATGGAAACCCTGATAAACGTTTTCTTTCCTGCATAAGTTACTGCTGTATTCGTAATGAAGGTGGAGTCAGATCTTACCGATACGGAGCAGTACCGGGAAATGGATTTCTCTTTCCGCAGGTTCTCCCCATGCAGCCATTAGTTCATCTGCAATAATGGCTATGGGGTCGTGCTGATGTGCTTTCATGTAATGCTGCACGGCAGACCATGTGGAGAGGTATCCGGTAAGATGCCCCCAGCTCCAGGTAACGGAATGCGCGAAATAGGGCGTTGGAAATGGCGGGTAGGGGAAGGGTATGGTAAGATAGTTTTCGTCGATATACTTTCGCTCACGGTCCCAATACTCACCGAGGATGTCTACATACAATTTACGGATCACAGTATCGAGTTCGGGCGTGATGTGCAGTAATCCGTACCCGATCACGGCAAGGATGCCGCCGGGGCGGAGGGTGCGGTTCACTTCACGGTAAAAGGCTTCGAAGTCGAACCAGTGTATGGCCTGGGCAACGGTGATAAGGTCGAAAGAACGGTCTGCGAATACGGTTTTCTCAGCAGGCTGGAGGGAATAGCGGATGTTGGGCTGGAGGCGCGCCTGGTCTAGCTGAGGCTGACTGATGTCAGTAGCTTCCACTTCCCGGAAGTATCCGGCCAGTTTTTCTGCTACCTGACCGTTTCCCGTGCCGCAATCCCATGCGCATTCCTTACCGGGAGCAATGGAAAGCAGAAAATCAAAAAGTTCGTCCGGATAATGGGGGCGGAACTTCGCATAGTCCCCGGACTGTTCTGAGAAAACATCTTTCATGGGGTAGGATTTGTACAAAAATAACCATTCCCCCGGTATAAAGCTCCGCAGGATAATTCGTGATTACCGTCACATTCGGCCCGGGGAAAGTGGTCTAACTTGGCGGTATAAACGGATTAAAATGCAACAAACCAATAAGATCACGGATATGCTGGGTATACGTTACCCCATTTTTCAAGGCCCTATGGGTGCAGGGCTTTCCACGCCGGCATTGGTAGCCGCGGTATCAGATGCTGGCGGACTGGGCGGCTATGGAGCATATACGCTGCAGCCGGAGGAGATCCGGGAGCTGGCGGGAGATATCCGGAAGCTGACAGCCAAACCCTGGAACCTGAACCTCTGGGTGTCTGACGTGGATCCTTCAATTGCAAACTATACAACAGCCGAATTAGATGCCGTTAAAGAGTCTTTTAAGCCAGTATTTGAAGCGTTAGGGGTCGACGTGCCATCTCTGTCTATTTCCATACAAAGTAAGTTCGCAAAGCAGGCTGAGGCTATGCTGGCGGTGAAGCCTGCTGTGTTCAGCTTCGTTTTCGGCATCCCGGACGAGGCAATTCTGAAGGAGTGCCGCCGGCAGGGCATTATTACTGCCGGTGCGGCCACTACGCTGGATGAGGCATTGGCACTGGAAGCAGCAGGGGTAGATGTGATTGCGGCGGCTGGATTTGAAGCGGGCGGCCACCGGCCCAGTTTTCTGGTACCGGCAGAAGATTCGCTGAATGGTACATTCTCGCTTGTACAGCAATTGCACCGGCATGTTCGGAAGCCTATTGTGGCGGCGGGAGGCATAGCTGACGCTGCCGGTGTGGAAGCGGTGTTACGCCTGGGGGCATCTGCCGCCCAGATCGGAACTGCCTTCCTGGCCTGTGAGGAATCCGGTGCTTCTGTCGCGTACCGGGAACGGTTATTTTCCCCCGCAGCCCGCCATACGGAACTGACCCGCATGTATACCGGGCGCCTGGCAAGAGCGGTGCGCACGGAACTGGCAGGGCGATTTGCCGGAAGGGAAAACCAACTGGCTCCTTTTCCCCTGCAATCTCAATTAATGGCTCCCATCCGGAAAGCGGCCCTCGACAGAGGAGATTCTGCCTATTCCGCCATCTGGGCAGGCCAGAATGCAGGCGGCCTTCACCATCGTTCCGCAGCTGCGCTGATGGAAGAGTTGATTACAGGTTGCAGGTAATCAGTAAACCACCCCTAAATGAATGAGGCATTTTATCATGTGGGGGTGGTTTTCAGGTAAACCGAGGTGAAAAATCACTGTTTAGCCTTTACCGTTATGAAATAAGATGTACACATTATATATTTGCACATAATATATCCCTTTTAATACTATATCCCTGGAATCACCTGTACCTATGAGTGCATCCCGCGTTGGTATATAAGGGTTTAAGACAGTAACGTGCAGCTTCCGCCCCAGCATTCCTTATTGCCGTCAGGCGCCTGTTGTTCGATTTCCATCATCGGAATCCCTTATGCATGCTTAGATTTTTACGCTCCCTTGCCTTTATATGGCTTTTTTTATTATCATTTTTATCTGCTGCTTATTCACAGGATATCGTCGACTTTGAGGCGAATAATGACAGCGCTACACTAGCTCCCAGTTTAGGATTATTTGTTTTTCAGACGCATACTTTTAAGGTTGCAGCTTCTCCTGGTGGCGGGGAGTATAGATTCACCGGATCTTTCGCTACAACGAATATCCCGTACTTTATTGGATTTATGATGCATGATAAGAATGGTGTTTTTCCCGGTAGTATCAATAGTCTTGGGGGCATTTATTCCGGCAGTGGAGATAAAATAGTCATTGAAAGACAAGATGGGACAAAGTTTGGTTTTGAAAGTGTTAAAACAATGTGTTTTATCGGGGGGCAGACTGTATATATTACCGGATACCAGGGCAACACACCTGTTGCCTCAGCGCAGGTAACGGTAAATACTTTTGAAGGTACTTTTGCACCTGCCGGATCTCAATGGAAAGCGGTTACCCGGGTAGAAATAATAGCAGCTAACGCTTCCGAAATTTATTTTGATGATTTCATCTTTAAGGAACTGGCGGATCCTCAGTTTTCCACCACACTGACTCATATCTCCGGCCATAGTTATACCTGGGTAAATACAGTTTCCAATGGTGGTACTCCTCAGGGTTCAGAAACAGGGTTTGATTATTCTTTTACCGGAACTCCCACAGAAGGGGAAAACAGAATCGTTGCTTTTACTGGTTTGATCTATAACGGAGGTACCTATGCCGTTAATGGCCCTGCGGTACCATTTGGTTCCCGGATGTATGTAAGGGGGTATGTGAAAACGAGTATGGGTACTTATTACGGGAATGTGGTGAAAGTAGTGCATCCGACCCCATCACCCATCATTACTTTGCTGGATCCCAGTCTGACAAATTCAGCTTCTCCAAGATTTAATGTGAATTTTACCGTGCCGGTCTCACTTCCGGAACTGAATACCTTACTTACGGTTACTACCTCGGGTGATATAAGTGGTAGTTTACAGCCATATAGCACAACCGATAACCAAAACTTCCAGATTACTGTTAGCGTTACAGGTACCGGTGGGACGCTTGGCCTGAATTTTACAGGCAATGAAAACACTACATACGCTACACCCGCCACTACGGTAGCAGGCCCACAATATACGATTGATCGTAATCCGCCTTTAATAGCCATTTCAGGTCCACCCGCCGTAAGCGGCAATCAGTTTGTTACGTTCAACCTGTCCAGCAACGAAAGCGGAACCTATTTCATGATGAAAGATGGCGGATCTGCTGCAATGGTGACAACACCATTTAGTTTTACAGACACATACGGTGATCATACAGTAACTTTCTATCAGAGGGATGCTGCCGGTAACCAGTCGGCTTCCAAAATCCATAATTATACAATCAGGGAGTATCCGATTGCTTCATTTTCTGCTACACCACCTGCCGTTACTAAAAATACCAGCGCAACTTTCACAGCAACGGCAGACTATACAGCTTCTTCATATAATTATTACCTCGATGGTGCGCTGCAATCTGGCAACGGGGGCGCGATCACTGTAAACAATCTGGCAGACGGGCCGCATACCATGGAAGTGGCAGCGGTAGGTGCTACAGGTGTTGAACAACCCACGAAAACCGCATACACCTGGTCGGTAGATACGCAACTTCCTCCGGCTCCGCAGTTTACCAGCCTGGGTAGTGATCCCGGTTTTAGTGCAACGGACCGGATCATAAATTATAATACCAACCTTATCATCAATGGTGTTGCTGAGCCAGGCGCTACTGTTACGACGGTAATCAACAGTTCAATGTCTAAAGATGCCGTGGCTGGTCCTGATGGTTCATGGTCCGTAACTTTTGCGACCATTCCCGTGGCTGGGTCTTATTACTTTGTGCATTACGCAACAGATGTTGCCGGAAATCGGGGGCCTAATTCCGCGGTAACAAATTTTACGGTAGACCTTACCCGCCCAACGGTTACTTCCATAGCACAACCTCCGGCGGGAGATCTCAGGCCCGGGTTAAGTATAGAATTTGTCGCTACGATGAGTGAACCGATAGATGGCTATCCGAATAGCTGCTCCATGTTTTATACATACGGTGGCCAGTCTTATAAATTTGAGTTTGGCGGCTTCCAGGATGGGAATAAGATTATTTTCCGCTATGTGATACAACCCGGGGAGTCCTTTACCAATATGTTCCAGTCGGGCTGGACATTCAATGGCATCGTTGCAGATCATGGAGATATGATGGACGTGGCTGGTAATCAGGCAGACTTTACCATCGTGCCCGCACCTGTCGTAACTAATATTATAAATAGTGACCCCGTAGCGCCTGCAGTTACAGGGGATCCTGTTATTACTAATGGTAATTACGTATTGGGAAATGAAGTAATTGTTACGCGTACTTTTAGTGAGAACGTTTTTGTTACGGGCAATCCAAATATCATTTTAATCATGGGCTCTGAAGTCGGCAGGGCTAATTACTTTAGTGGCAGCGGATCAAATACACTGACCTTTAAATATGTAGTGACCGCAAATGTGGAAGGAGAAGTGGAGGCTTATAAATCTCTATCCATGGCCGGTGCAAATATCAGCGATGCGGCCGGTAATAATGCAACTGGTGTTTCGACTGCAGGATCTGTCACCAATTCCAACGCTATTGTAGATTCTAAACCACCCCGGTATTCAGGCGTGACTGTGATCACTCCATATGTGACCGGAGGACAGGAGGTACATTTGGATATATCTTATGATGAAAACGTTGCTGTTGCCTCACCTCCGGTTCCATACCTTCAGGCTATGGTTGGCGGGGTAGCCAGACAATTTAATTATGCATTTACGAATGGGAGAAAGATGCGTTTCAAATGGACCGTACCTGCGGATGTGGAAGATCATGATGGTATCGAGCTTTCTGATGCGATACAGGGTGCTGGTTTAATAATAACCGACGGGCTGGGAAATCCTGCAGTACTTGATTTAGGAGATTCTATCCGGATTACCTCCGGTTTGAATATTGATTCCAAAGCACCTGTGATAACTGAAATTGTGCAGCCTGCAGCCGGATTTTACAGATCCGGCGCCGTATTGGTATATACGGTTAAGTTTAGTGAAACAGTATTAGTTGGCTCCACCTACCCGGTACTTCAGGTGGAAATTGGAGGTACATCACATCAATTAAATTATTGGAACGGCGATGGTACGAAGGAATTGAAATTCCAGCTGGGGGTACAGTCCGGCATGCATGAACCTGCAGGAGTACTGATAAGTGCTTTTGCTCCCGGTACCCTCACAGATTTTTATGGTAATCCATTTAATGGAACCTTCAATACATTTCCTTCTAACAGTGGTGTGGTCATCGATAATACTGCGCCGTTAGCTACTTCGTTTACAAGTGCTTCGGGTAATTATAAGTTAGGTGATGTGATTTCATTTGAAATCGGGTATAACGAAGAGATGGTGGCATTTGGTTCCAGACTTGCACTGGAAATAGGGATAGGTTCCCGTACTGAGTACCTGCCTTTGACGCTTAGTCCGGATAAACTTTCACTCCGTGCTTCTTACACCGTTGCTGCGGGAGATGTAGATACTGATGGCATAGGCATTATCCGCCAGATTCGTTCCTTAGACGGCACCAGCCATTTGAAGGACAGGGCGGGGAACAATTTCTCACTTGCCTTCCCAACTACTGCATATAATATTAAGGTGGATGGTGTTTTACCGCAGATACAAAACCATCAGGTATTTAGTAACTACTTCAAGGCCGGTGATGTATTAAATATAAGCATTGCGTTTAATGAACCTGTGACTGTTGTCAGCGGTGTTCCTGAACTGGATATCGTAATAGGCAGCACTGTACTCACACTCCACTATTCTGGACAAACTACTACTTCGGTATTGAAGTTTGAATTGATGGTACCTGCCGGTGTGCCATGCGGAAGGATCGACGGGATTGAATTCTCTACCCTTACACGTACCGGTTTAATCGCTGATGCAAATGGGAATGCACTTGCTACACCTTCGAATTTTACAACAGTTGCCGATTACTGGTTCGATAATTGTGCGCCGGTCATTACAAATACCCTTGAATTCTCAATAAACGAAAAGTCTGCCGCCGGTACATTTGTAGGGCAACCAGTTGCCACAGAATCACCGGATGCTTCAAGAACATTGACCTGGGAGTTATCCGGCCAAACCGATCATGGCGGGCACGGTCTCTATCCGCTGGAGATAAATACTGCCACAGGGGAACTCACAGTGAAAGACCCTGATGGCTTCAGGTTCGCCGTTCAGCCTGAAGTTACTGCGCTGGTGCGTGTATACGACGGTTCAAACTGGAGTAATTACACGCCTGTAACCGTGGCAGTACTCGATGTGAACGATGCGCCATCCAACATCACTTTATCCAATAATACAATCAATGAAGTTGAACCTTCCGGTTCAACGGTTGGCACACTTAGTTCTACGGATGACGATGCGGGTGAAACATTCATCTATTCGCTCGTGACAGGCACCGGATCTACCGATAACAGTGCATTTGCTATTGCCGGCAGCAGTTTGACGACGAATACTACCTTAAACAGGTATACAAAAGCAAGTTATACCCTCCGTGTGCGTACCACCGATTCCGATGGTCTGTACATGGAAAAGGCGTTTACCATAAACATTGCTGATACCTCGCGCCCAAGAGTTAACTGGGAATCCCTGGCAGATGGAAGCAGTAAGAATGCACCGTTTGATGTTGTTTTGGTAAGTACTGAACCACTGACTGGTTTGACTGTTGGTGATTTCAACATTACTGGCGTAACAGTCAGCAATATGCAGTATTTGGGAGCCAATCGTTATCAGATTACTTTGTCGCCAGGTGCAGACGGCTCCTATACCATTTCATTACCGGATAACGTAGCGGAAGATTATGCGGGAAATCTGATAATCGGTTCCGGTAACCGTACATTCCGTTATGATACGCAACGGCCTACAGTTGTAATGTCAGGCCTGACATCCTCCCCAACCAACGGGCCAATACAATTCGACCTGACCTTCTCAGAAAAAGTAAGCGGCCTGAGTGAAGTTGGAATGCTGGTATTTAACGGTAATACTGTCATTACTACTACTGATCAGCAGCATTATTCGGTAACTATTACCCCAATTGCTAATGGTTCAGTAACCTGGGGCCTCTATAATGATATCGCCAGAGACGCAGCGGGTAATGGTAGTGTTGGTATAGGTAATTACAGCGTGCTGTATGACGGAACCCGTCCAGCAGCTACGCTGTCTGCGATTCCTGCAGGGCCCAATGTTAATGGCAACGTGAATGTTAGGGTAGATGTATCAGAACTGAACCTGACTCTGTCAGCCTCGCATTTCGTGCCGGTAAACGCTACGATAAGTGGGTTTGCACCGGTTTCAAGCACTATATATCAGTTTATACTGGTGCCGGGCAATGAGGGAGCATGCTCCGTTCAGTTGGCCGAAAACAGCTTTAAGGATGCTGCCGGTAACTGGAACACTGCATCAAACAAGATCGACTTAAACTATGATGTTACACTGCCGTCCGCAACAATGACGACTACGGCGCCTGCCAATACCAATGTATCTCCGATTCCTGTAACGCTGACATTCTCTGAGAAGATGTCGGGCCTGAATCCTGCTGTATTCAATACCGCCGCATCTGGCACCATTCATAACCTGGCAACTACTGATAACATCACGTGGACTTTCGATCTGTTGCCATCAGCACCGGGCGATGCTGTTGTAGTTTTGCCGGCTGGTTATGTAACTGATCTTGCAGGCAACTTAAATACTGGTATTAATGAGGTGAGAGTCAAATATGACCCGACTGCTCCAACGCCGATATTCTATACCTCATCTTCCGGAGAAATCAATCAGCCCGTGTATGTAAGGATAATGTTCATGGAAGAAGTAACTGGATTTACTGAAACTGATCTTGCATTGACCAATTGTACGGTATCAGACTGGGTGGTGGAAGATTCGCGGAATTATACATTCACCATTAACGGCACACCTGATACACAAGGGAATATGTCGGTTGCATTGCCTCAGAATATACTTGCCGATCTGGCTGGTAATGGTAATATTGCCGGTAATATTACTGTGGCATATGACCGGAAGGGCCCGGTGGTTTCCATGACAAGTCTTGCAGCAGGAGTGGTAACAGGTCCATTCCAGGTGCGGGTTTCTGTAGGTGAAACACCATATGGATTTGCAGCAGCAAACATGCTGATAATAAATGGTTCTGTTACCAGCTTTGCACCAGATGGAGTTAATTCATTCCTGATCACTGTTACACCTGACCAGGACGGTGATGTTTATGTAGCATTGCCGGTTAATGCCATCCGAGATGCCACCGGTAATGGCAATACTCCTTTAGACTTCACAGTGCCTTACGACTTGAACCCTCCAACGCCAACCATTCATACCCATTACAGTTCACCTTTCAACAGTGATTTCGATGGCAGTGTGATATTTAGTGAGAAAGTGTCTGGCTTTGAACAGCATGAATTATTGGTTTCTAATGGTACCGTTTCTAACTGGGCAACTACAGACAGTATTGCTTATACCTTCACAATTACACCGCTCAGCGAAGGAACCGTTACATTAAATGTGAATGCGGGTGTAGCCCTGGATCGTGTGAACAGGAACAACCTGGCGGCTGCGCCCTTAAGTGTACAAATTGATAAAACTCCACCTACGGTTCAACTGTTTTCCAATACACCCAATCCAACCAATAGCACCATCGCCTTAACGGCTACCTTCTCGGAAAGTGTATATGGCTTTACGGATGCAGATGTCGTAATTACCAATGGCACTATCGGTAATTTCCATACAAACGATGGTATTGTATATACGTTTAATGTGGTGCCTGCCGGAGAAGGTAACATTACTGTTACATTACACCCCGGTGCAGGGCGCGACAGGGCTGGCAATGCCAACACGCACGCGATGTTGAGTATTGTGTATGATATTACACCACCTGATGCCGTTATCACTTCATCTGCTACCTCACCAACCAGTGCGGCAATACCCTTCACAGTAACCTTCACCGAAAAGGTGCTTAACTTCCTGCAAACAGATCTGCAGGTAACAAACGGTAATATTACCGGTTTCACCACTACCGATAACATTACCTGGAATGTTACTGTAGCGCCTGTTGCTGATGGGCCTGTGTCAGTTGAAATGCTCTCGGGTGTAGCTGCCGATGAAGCCGGTAATCTTAATAATGCAGTACCTGCACATACCGTAACTTACGATGGCAGTGTGCCGGGTGTTACACTCAGCACTACCAGCCCAACTATAACCAATACCGCCATCACGGTAACTGCCACCTTTACGGAGGCGGTAACAACCTTCCCGCTTACCGACTTCGTGGTAGTAAATGGTATTGTAAATACCCTCGTTCAGCTTGCTCCCAACAAATGGACATTTACATTGAACCCGGCAGGCAACAATGTAAATGTATCTGTTAACCTCCCTGCCGGTAAAGCATTCGATGGGGCAGGCAACGGAAATACCTTATCCAACACACTTACTTATCACTATGATCTCACAGCACCTGCTGTACTCACCAGCACAACCGCAGGGTCAAATGTTAAAGCACCATTCGGTATTACTGTTGAATTCAGTGAACCGGTAACCGGGTTTACCGCATCAGACATTATATTGGATAATGGAACGATCACCTCGTTCACACCATCCGGCATTAATAAATGGACGATAACGGTGACACCGGCAACGGATAATACTGTGAATGTGCAGTTCCCGGCTAATATGGCAACGGATACAGCCGGGAATGGTAATGCTACCGGAGGAACGATGACGTTCTTTTACGATGCTACGCCTCCGGATGTAACACTTTCCACCACAGCTGCTTCTCCGGTAATTGGAGCATTCACGGTAATGGCAACATTTACAGAGCCGGTGTTTGATTTTATGCTGACCGATGTAATTGTATCGAACGCTACAGCGTCTGGGTTTACTGTTGTAGATGCATCTACCTATACCTTTACAATTACACCGTCTGCCGGTCCTGTAAGCATCAGCTTGCCGGCAGGAGTGGGGGCCGACCTTTGTGGTAATGGCAATACTGTTTCCAATACCCTGTTGCTGCAGTATGATAATAATCGTCCGGCAGTAACACTGTCTACCACCGCTTTGTCTCCCACTAATGCGGGTATCCCTGTTATCTTAACGTTCACAGAAGCAGTGACGGGGTTCACAGCCGGGGATATTACAGTTACCAATGGATCTGTAACCGGACTGGCCACCAACGATCTCATTAACTGGACGTTTACGGTAATACCTGCCACAAGTGGCAGTGTAACTGTTGATGTTGCAGCCAATGTGGCAACTGATGGTGCGGGCAATGGAAATACTGCCGCAGCCCAACTGGCAGTAGTATATGATATCATGCAGCCGGATGTAAGCATCACTACTACAGCAACTGCCTTAACGAATGTACCCATCCCTGTAACGGTAACTTTCACTGAAGCGGTGAATGGTTTCGATCAGGGGGATCTGGTTGTTACGAATGGCAACATCTCCGGTTTCATGACCAGCAATAACAGCACCTGGAACTTCACGGTTACGCCTGTAACAGATGGTGTAGTTACTATTAATCTGGCAGCAGGTATGGTAACAGACCTTGCGGGTAATGCGAACAGTGTGGCTGCCGAACTGAGTGTGGAATATGACGGTTCCCGTCCAACGGTTACGCTGGTTGCAGGTGTAGCTTCACCAACAAATGCACTAATACCTGTTACCATTACCTTCTCAGAGACCGTGAATGGTTTCGATGGCTCGGATCTCGTAGTTACAAATGGTACGATCTCCCGCTTTGTAGATATAGATCAGCAGACCTTTGTCATCAGGGTAACTCCCACTGCGGAGGGTATTGTAACGATATCGCTCCCTGCGAATGTTGCAACTGATGCGGGGAGTAATGGCAATACGGGAGGGAATACACTGACACTGATGTACGATGTAACTGCCCCCGGTGCTGTATTTTCTACTACGGCAATATCTCCTGTACGTGCCATGTTCCCGGTAACTTTAACCTTTACAGAGCCGGTTACTGGTCTCGATATCACTGATATGCTGGTAGGGAACGGAATAGTATCAGCACTATCGACTACCGATCAGCAAAGCTGGACGTTTACAATAACCCCTGTGGCGGATGGCCGTGTAACTCTAAATCTGTCTGCCGGTATGGTGCAGGATGCAGCAGGTAATACTAATACTGCAGCTATGGAGCTGGCACTGGATTATGACGCTACGAATCCGGGAACAGTAATTTCTACTATTGCGACTTCACCCATAAATGCAGCCTTCCCTGTGACCGTGACTTTCACGAAAGCAGTAACGGGCTTTGCGGCAGGGGATGTGTCTGTCACCAATGGTACAATTTCCAACTTCGCAACCAGCGATAATATTACTTACACATTTACCGTGACGCCTGTGGCATCCGGTAGTGTGACTGTCAATATTGCCCCCAATGTGGCGAACGATGTAGCGGGTAATGGAAATACTGCTGCTGTGGAACTGGCTCTGGTATATGATGGATTGAATCCTGTAGTAGTTATCTCTACTACGGCAACCTCACCGGTAAACACGGCCTTCCCTGTAACGATGACCTTCTCAGAAGCAGTGGCAGGGTTTGATGTGAGTGATATCAGCATCATGAACGGTGTAGTTTCTAACTTCGTTGCCAATAATAGTATCACCTATGCCTTCATCGTAACGCCTGTTTCTCCCGGCAATGTGACTATTAATGTTGCGGCTGGCGTTGCAAACGATGCTGCAGGTAATGGTAATGCAGCTGCCAGTCAGCTGTCGCTGGTTTATGACGACTCACTCGTAGGTACGACAATCACCTCTACGGTAACTTCACCTGTAAATGCAGCCTTCCCTGTAACCGTGGCCTTCACGGAAGCAGTAACGGGCTTTGTGGCAGGAGATATAACCTTAACTAATGGCACTATCTCCAACTTCGCTACCAGTGATAATATCACGTACACCTTTATTGTGACGCCTGTAGCTTCCGGCAATGTGACCATCAACGTAGCAGCGAATGTGGTGACCGATATAGCAGGTAATGGAAATGCTGCTGCTGCGGAACTGGCAATTGTGTATGACGGCGTTAAGCCGGGAGTTGTAGTCACTACTACAGCCACTTCACCTGTAAACGCAGCCTTACCCGTAACCGTGACCTTCACGGAAGCAGTAACAGGCTTTACAGCAGGGGATGTGTCTGTAACCAATAGCGCTATTTCCAACTTCGCTACCAGCGATAATATCACCTATACCTTTACCGTGACACCTGTTGCTTCCGGCAATGTGACGATTAATGTAGCGGCTAATGTGGCGAACGATGTAGCGGGTAATAGTAATATCGCTGCTGCGGAACTGGCTCTGGTGTATGACGGAGTGAGTCCTGTAGTGGTGCTTTCTACTACGGTAACTTCACCAGTCAACATGGCTTTCCCTGTAACGGTGACTTTCTCGGAAAGAATGACAGGGTTTGATGTAATTGATATCAGCATCACCAACGGCGCTATTTCGAACTTCACTACCAGCGATAATGTCTCGTATACTTTTACAGTAACCCCAGTGGCTACCGGCAATGTGACTGTGAATGTAGCTGCTAATGTGGCAACCGATGCTGCGGGTAATGGCAATGCGGTTGCAGGGCAACTGTCGCTGGCATATGATGTCTCCCTCGTAGGCACTACTATTGCCACTCCGGCAACTTCACCTGTTAATGCAGCCTTCCCTGTAACCGTGACCTTCACGAAAGCAGTAACGGGCTTTGTGGCAGGGGATGTGTCTGTGACCAATGGTACCATCTCCAGCTTCACTACCAGCGATAATATCAGCTATACCTTTACCGTAACGCCCGTTACTTCCGGTAATGTGACCATCAATGTGGCAGCCAATGTAGCTACCGATGTGGCAGGTAATGGTAATGCGGCTGCTGCGGAACTGGCAATTTTGTTTGATAACAGCCGCCCGGGTGTAACTATCACCACTACTGCGACTTCACCCACCAACGGACCAGTACCCGTAACCGTAACCTTCACGGAAGCAGTTACAGGTTTCGATGCGGCGGATGTAATCATCATAAATGGAGCCATCTCCGGCTTTACAACGGTAGATGCGGCTACGTATACATTTACTGTATCTGCTGCCGCTGATGGCATTGTAAGGATTAACCTGCCTGCTAATGTGGCTATCGATGCTGCCGGTAATGGTAACACCACTGCCTTGGAGCTGAATTATAATTACGCAGGCACACGACCCGGTGTTATGCTTACAGCTACCGGTGCAAACGTGGTCAATGCGCCTGTTACTGTGACCATCCGATTTAGTGCTGCCGTGACAGGATTTGATGCTTCCGATGTGCAGGTAAATAACGCTACGGTTAGCGCACCAGTAACTACTGATGGTATCACCTGGCAAACCACGGTAACGCCAGTTGCCGAAGGGGCCTTTAGTGTGGATGTTCCGGCTAATGTAGCCCAGGATGCCAGTGGTAACGGTAACACTGCATCTAATGTTCTTTTCAGAGTGTACGATGTGACAAGACCGGAAGCTACATTGCAGATTACTCCTGCTTCTGGCAGCAACTATACAGTTACTGTCGCCTTTACGGAGGCTGTTACCGGTTTAACTTCAGGCGGAATCCATGTCACGAATGGAGTGGTATCAAATCTGCAATCGGGCGGTACCAATACTTATACCTTTACCATCACGGCGCTGGCAGAAGGGAATGTAATAGTGAAGATCCCTGCAAATGCAGTAGTAGATGTTGCTGGTAATGGCAACATCACCAGTGCAGAAGGTACCGTATACCACAGTGCCGGCTCACCGTCGGTATCTGTTACCTCCACTTCCGCAGCAGTACTCAATCATGCATTCAACGTAACATTTACATTCTCCAAATCAGTAACTGGCTTCACTGCCGGAGATGTGGATGTAACAAACGGCGCATTGCTGAACCTCACGGCCTCAGGAGCTGGTACCTATACTGCCAGCATCATACCGGCAAGAGATGGGGAAGTAACCCTTCATGTACGTGCTGGTGCGGCAGTAGATGAAGGGGGAAAGGCAAACACTGTGTCCAATGTCCTCAGCAGACTGTATGATGGCACCCGTCCCGGTGCAGTGGTAACCACTACGGCAGCATCGCCTGTTAACGGTGCCTTTGCGGTTCAGATACGTTTCACGGAAAAAGTGAATGGTCTTACTATTGCAGACCTGCAACTTCAGAATGCTGCGGCGGGTGTGATTACGACTTCGGACAATATCGTCTTTACTGCAGAAATTCGCCCTGCGGGCGGGCCGATTGGCGTGTCTGTGAAAGAAAATGCTGTTACAGACGATGCCTCAAATGGCAATACCGCTTCCGGTGTACTCACCATGTTGCACGACAATGATATGCCGGTAGCTGTGCTGACAGGTCGGAATAATCCTTATGCTTTTGGTCCGTTTACGGTGACAGTCCGTTTAAATGAGCCATCTCCTGATTTCAGCCGAACGGCAATCCAGCTGGAGAATGCGGTGATTACTGCTTTCCAGCAGATATCGGCTACGCAGTATGCGATCACGGTAGCTCCGCAATTTGCAGGGCCGGTAATGCGCGTCTTCATCCCTGCTAACCGTTATTCGGATGCTGCAGGCAACAGGAACTTAGCATCCAACATACTATCTTACGAAACACTGCAATCATATACGATCGATAATGTGTATCCGAACCCCACAAACGGCCGACTGGTCGTGAAGTTTGGTGGTGTGATCTATGAGAAAATGAAAATGCAGCTGATCAGTATGAACGGAGATGTGGTGCTGGTGAAAGAAGTAGATCCAAATTCGAGTGAAGTGATTATTGATATTCCGGCTTCAGTTCCGGATGGAATGTATCACCTCATGATCATTAACGGTCCCGTAAAACGGCGGAACATTATGCTGATCCGTTAATAAGAGAAAGTATATAAAACTAAAAAAGCGGTTGCCTCACAAAGGCAACCGCTTTTTTTTATCGGGTATAATTACAATCCAAGGTAGTATTTAAGCTCTGCTGCGGCATGCAGCACGAGGGATCTTGTTTCCGGGATATGGGCCAACCCGTTCAGCATACCCCAGTCGTGGATCACGCCTATGTAGCGGATCGTGGTTACCGATACACCGGCTTCGGAGAGCTTCCGGCCATAGGCTTCACCTTCTGAGCGGAGGATGTCATTCTCGGCTACCTGTATAAGAGTAGGCGGAAGTCCTTTCAGTTGGGCCGTACTGGCCTGCAGGGGAGAGGCATGCACTTCCTGTTGCTGTACCGGGTTATTCGTATACTGTCCCCACATCCATTTCATGAGGGACGCAGTGAGGAAGCGCTGTTCACCATACTTCCGCCAGGATTTGGTTTCAAAGTCTGCATGCGTAACCGGCCACATGAGGATCTGGCATTTCAGGGACGGGCCGCCTTTTTCCTTACACTGAATGGCCGTAACGGCGCTCATATTGCCGCCTACACTGTTTCCCACAATGGCCAGGTTGCTGCCATTTACCCCTATTTCCTGCCCGTTATCAGCCACCCATTTGGCAGCTGCGTAAATCTCATTGATGGCCTGGGGGTACTGAGCATCAGGGGAGGGGGTGTAATTCACGAATACGGCTGCCGCACCGGAATGTACCACCAGGTCACGTACGAGGCGCTGGTGGGTGGGGAAGTCGCCCAGTACCCAGCCGCCCCCATGGATGAACATGAACCCGGGGATAACAGGGGCTGCTCCTTCCGGCTTCACTATATGCAGCAAAATGGTGTGCCCCTCTGCCTTGATGGTTTTCTCGGTAACGGTAATGCCGGAAAGGTCTACCTTAACCGACTTTTGCGCTTCTACGAGCACATTACGGGCGTCCGCGATGGGAAGGCTTTCAACAGGTTTGCCGCCCGGGGCATTAAGCAGGCCAAGGAACTGTTTGACTTCAGGTGTCAGGTGGGGGTCTACGGAATAATCCGGTGCGCTATCATTTTTATGACTCATAAGAAAATTGATTTGGAAGGTGAGTACGAATGGTGTGCCGGAAAATATAACAGTCTGGAATTGAATTGGTTTGGTTAAAGCAGGGGATGTAACAGAAGTTGGCCCCCGGAGATACGTGGCGGGGACGGTGAAACCGCGAAATATCGTGGCTGACTTACAAAAGTTGCCCGAACTTTGGAATTGCCTAATTATCTTTGCGGATCGTTATACCCGACAGGAATGTTCAAATAATCCCTTACCAATATGAGAAGTTTCATTACCAGTTTGTTATTACTGGTTCAACTGGCAGCATTCGCCCAATTCAAAGAAATAGCAGCAAGCAAATCTTTTCAGGAGCCGGAAGATGGTTTCGCCCGCATCATCCAGATGAAAAACGGGTATACCGTACTGGCAGTTATCGATCTTAAAAAGGGGATCGATATTAAGATCTATGACGGAAAACACAAGCAGAAAATTGCCAGGAACATACGTCCGAAGTTCGGGAAGGTGAAAGCCGGACAGGTAGAGGCGATGTTTGAAGCTAAAGGTAATGTGGTGATACTGGTCAATGAAGTTCAGGAGAAAATACCGGTACTGCACCGCCTCGTGATCGATGGGCAGAAAGGTACTATCATCAAAGAAGAAACCATCGGTGAGCTGAAGAAGCTCAATATGGGCCAGGGGTACGCCATGGCCTTTGGTGGTGTGGCGCCGCCGGACTTCTACGCCCAGAAAGATCCTAACAGCGACCAGTATGCCGTAGCCATGTTCAATTCCTTTGAAAGCGACCGCAGTAAACGCGTAGAGCTGGTGATGTATGACGGCGATAACAAAGAAATTGCCCGTGCTTTTTATAAATCGCCCGAGGAAAAGTACAAATACATCAACTATATGGATATGGCTTTTGTGGGTTCTACGGTGTATTGCCTTGGCTATGCGCGTAACACCCGTACCAGCGGAGGTAAGGAGAATACGGTGATCATGGCAGAACTGAAAGCCGGAGATAACGACGTAAAGCTGACGGAACTAAAGTTCACCCATGATCAGGATCTCAAGAAAGGTATGCTCCGTTACAACGCGGCTACTAATAAGATCATGCTGCTGGCTTTTGCTCCCTATAAGAACAGCAACGGACAGGGAGAGCTATGGCTCTTCCATATGGCCCCCCAGCAATTAGGTACGAAAGTTCATGACGAGATTTATCCTAACGCGATCCAGAACAAAGCTTCTGCAGTTTTCGGGCGCAGGGAAAAGTTTACCGGTACACCCGTAAACATGTTTGTGTATAAAGACGGAAGCTATACCGTAGCGCTTGAAGAGATCAGACAGGTGACGCATTCATCCACCCCCTCCAGCTTTGGCGGGGCAGGAAACACTGGTGCCAGTACTACCTACAGCCGAACTTATACCATTGTAGAACACCTTGGCCTGATGCATTTTGATGCCGGCAGTAAACTGGTAAACAGCTGGTATCTGCCCAAAGATCACTACATGTGGTCGGCCCATCCTCCTACCTTCTATCACCGCCAGCGCGAAGGCCGTGCCGTGTTGCTGAACGATGGAGACCAGTACAAGACCTTTACCCTGTTGCGCTCCAAAGGAAAGGAGTATGTATTATATAATGACGTGGAAGAAAACGACAAGCGTATCGAGAAAGGTAAAGACCCGCAGCAGGTGAAAGGCCTCAAAGCCTGTGATGCTTTCTACTTCCCGTTGGAGAAAGAAATGATCCCCGCCAGAACGTTCCTGTTCGGGGAAGGCGACGGCCGTAAAGATCATCGCCTGGCGCTGCTGCCTATTTCCGATTTCAACGAAGACCAGAACATATTCGTAACCCTGCGGCTCGATATACATCAGGCAAAACAGGTACACCTCGTGTGGATGGAGCCCTAACCGTTTCCCCAATTTACCCGGCAAGAGGAATTACCTTCCTTTTGCCGGGTTTTTTTTATGTGAATAACTCACGAAAGCTAATGCAGTAAAGGGTTTTGAAGTGGTGGAAAAAATTAACATTGAAATCCCTGAAAGACTATGATTTCCTGAAAACTTTATCTATTTTTATTAAAGCAGCGCAACAGTGTGGACAATTTTTCACAGCTGCCGCTACTGATGCTATGTCCTTTGTATAAAAGTTAACCGGTTAATTTTCAAATACTTAAATATTCACCCCAACATTCAGGCCTACTATTTGTTATTTATAGTACAACTCAACGCTGAACCATATGATACACGAGCAGTATACCATTATCCGCAACCTTATATGGGAAAACAAAATCACAACGTATCAGGAATTATACCTGGCAGTGCCGCTCCATGAGCTTAGCCGCGATACGCATATTTCAGAATCGCAGCTGCGTGAATGGTTTACCGACATTGGCAGTGTTTCCGTGGAAGACGTAAAGCAGTTATCGGAGCTGCTCGAGATCCCGGAATACCGCATGATGCGGATCATTGTAGCCACACAACGATTACAAAACGCACAATTGAATTAGTCAGCATATTAATTAACGGGCCGGGGCATTCTCCCGGCCCGTTTGTATTTTTGCCGGGAATACACCAATATGGCCCATCATACACCCAAGCCCGGTTTCGTGACTGTCCGCGGCGCAAGAGAGCACAACCTGAAGAATGTAGACCTCGAAATACCGCGGGATGCACTCGTGGTTTTCACCGGCGTATCGGGTTCAGGCAAATCATCCCTTGCTTTCGGTACCCTCTATGCAGAAGCCCAGCGCCGCTACCTCGAGTCCGTTTCCCCTTACGCCAGGCGCCTCTTCCACCAGTTATCCGTCCCGGATGTGGATGAAATAGACGGTCTGCCACCCGCTGTAGCCCTCCAGCAGCAAAGGGGCGCACCCACCACCCGCTCTTCAGTAGCCAGTGTTACCACTCTCGGGAACCTCCTGCGCATGCTCTATTCCCGTGCAGGGCATTACCCCCGCAACCAGCCCATTATTCATGCAGAAGCCTTTTCTCCCAATACGCCGGAAGGCGCCTGTCCGCAGTGCCACGGCATGGGCATGATATACGACGCCACAGAAGCCTCCATGGTGCCTGATCCCTCCCTCACCATCCGGGAGCGTGCTATTGCTGCATGGCCGCAGGCATGGTACGGTCAAAACCTCCGCGACATCCTCGTAACCCTGGGTTATGATGTAGATAAACCCTGGAAAGATCTCCCGAAAAAAGTGCGCGACTGGATCCTCTTCACCGAAGAACAACCCACTGCACCGGTATACGCGGGCTTTACACCCGAAGAAACAAAACAGGCACTGAAGCGGAAGGAAGAACCCAGCTATATGGGCACTTTCAGCGGCGCGCGCCGTTACCTGCTGCATACCTTCTCCCATACGCAAAGTGCCATGATGAAAAAGCGCGTCCAGCAATATATGGTGAGCGCCCATTGCCCGCTTTGCAAGGGTAAACGCCTCCGTAAGGAATCGCTTTCAGTGAAGTTTGCCGGACTGGACATTGCGGAAATGGCGCATCAGTCGCTGGAGCAAATGGCGGATACTCTACGCCCTTTCGCCACACAGCAACAGGAAGTGGATTCCGGTCACCCGGAGCGGAACATCGTGGCGCAGCGCATTACTGCAGATATATGTGCGCGTTTACAGGTGTTGCTGGATCTGGGCCTTGGCTATCTTACGCCCGACCGCAGCACGCCTACTCTCTCTCCCGGAGAGCTGCAACGCCTCCGCCTCGCCACGCAGGTAAGGAGCAATCTCTTTGGTGTGGTGTATGTGCTGGATGAACCTTCTGCCGGTTTGCACCCTGCAGACACGGAATCGCTCCTCCGTGCGCTCAAAGGACTGAAAGCCGCCGGCAACACTTTATTTGTTGTAGAACATGAAACAGATGTGATACGGGAAGCCGACTGGATCGTGGATGTGGGTCCGGCTGCAGGCACCCATGGCGGAGAAATCCTTTACAGTGGTACGCCCGATGGACTGGCAACTGTGGAAGGTTCCGTTACACGGCATTACCTCTTCGGCCGCCAGTCTATTCCCGCACGGCCACAGCGTTCCCCGGAACGGTGGTTGCAACTGAAAGGTATTACGCGTAACAATCTCGATGGACTGGATGCCTCTTTCCCGTTGGGGGTCCTCACTGCAGTGACCGGTATTTCCGGGTCAGGTAAATCCAGCCTCGTGAGCCAGGCGCTGGTAGAACTGGTGGCAGGCTCACTGGGGCAGGCACAGGAGAAGGATAGCGATGAGGTGCCGGAAGCGGCCGCCCCGTTGGACGGTTACATTGCCGCGGGGATGGAACATATCACCCGGCTGGTGCAGGTAAACCAGGCACCTATTGGCCGCACGCCACGTTCTAACCTCGCTACCTATACCGGACTATTCGATCATGTCAGGAAGATATTCGCGGAAACCCCTATGGCCCGGAGCCGCAAGTACGACGCCGGCCGCTTTTCATTCAACGTGGCAAAGGGGAGATGTAAGACCTGTGAAGGAGAAGGGTTTGTAATGGTAGAACTGCTTTTCCTGCCAAGCGTGTATTCGCCTTGTCCAACCTGCCACGGCGCCCGGTACAACGAGAAGACCCTCGAAGTGAAGTATCGTGACAAGAATGTAGCAGATATTCTGGGTATGACGGTAGAGCAGGCACATACATTCTTCGAAGGGGAGGAGGGCGTACAACGTTCACTGTCGGTGCTTCGCGATGTAGGACTGGGCTATTTACGGCTGGGGCAGCCTGCTACGGAGCTTTCGGGCGGTGAGGCGCAACGTATTAAGCTGGCTACCGAATTGCAACGTACCGGCCGTGGTAATACCTTATATGTGCTGGATGAACCCACTACAGGACTGCACCCTTCCGATGTAGATAAGCTCGTGTTGCAACTGGAGCGGCTCGTGGCTGCCGGGAACACGGTAATCGTAGTAGAGCATGATATGCGCGTTATAGCCGGGAGCGATTGGGTGATTGATATGGGGCCGGGTGCGGGTGGTAAAGGAGGGAAGATTGTAGCAGAAGGCCCTCCTGCAAAAGTGGCGAAATCGAAAACCGGCAAAACGGCGCCTTATCTTTCCGCATTCATATCCTCCATGCATTAATACCGGATTATTTCCGCTGATGAAAATCATTTTCTGCGGAGGGCCTTTAATGATTGGGCTGAAACCCTTTGCAGTAGATGGTTTCAGACATATGGCCTTTTTAACTTTTTGTTAAATGCATGACCGCTGGTCCTCATTTAGTAGGAATATTTATTGTGTTCCCTATTTTTGCAGTTGGATGAATTGCATCGCATACTCATGAGGACCAACAGACAAATATTGTTTTTACTGTTTCTTGTTTGTATCCAGCATCTGGCGGGTTTCGCCATGCAGGCACATGCCGGCATGCCACCAGTCGATGATGTGGAGATGATCCGGATTGATCTGCACCCCGGTGTGGAGTTGCCTCCCGTCTTCCTGTCCAATCCGGCGGAAGACGAAGATGCCAGTATCCGTGCCAAGCAATCGCGCCGCCGCGGAAGGTTTTACATCAGCGCACCTGCCAAACAATTCAATTTCACACCGCAGGTAGCGCCGGATCATGCAGACAAGATGTTCCGGCCGGAAACGGAAGAAAAGAAGACGGGCGTGTATCTTCAGCACGACGCATTTCTGCCGGCCTATTATCAATTCCTCTTCAGGTTTACCCTGTTCTGATCCCATCTCTCCCTGACTTTATTTCATTGATCACGCGCCTGTAAAAGGCGTTCAGTTCTGCATTTTTATCATTGCGGCCGGGAACTATTGTTCCCCCGGCCCGGCAAATCTTTTTTACCTATTATGCACCAGATAACAGGAGGCATTGCTATTGCTATGTTAGCCGCAACACTTGGCGGCTGTGTTACAAAAGGGGAATCCGTGAATCAGGATAACGATCTCCAGTCTTTTCCCATTCTCAAACTCGAGAAAACCGATACCGTGCTTCACCGCCATTACGTTGCCGATATTCAGGCAGTACGCAATGTGGAAGTAAGAGCACGCATCAATGGTTTCCTTAACAAGATACATATCGATGAAGGCCAGCAGGTCAAAAAAGGGCAGCTGCTCTTTAGCATGAACGATGAAGAGCACCGTGCGGAACTGGCCCGTGCCAAAGCCGCACTCTCGAGCGCCATCGCAGAAGCGAAGGGTGCCAGCCTGGAGGCAGACAGGATTAAACTGCTTGTGGAGAAGAAAGTGATTTCCGCTACGGAGCTGGAAGTGGCGCAGGCCAAGCTGGCTGCTTTCAACGCCAAAATAGATGAAGCACGCTCTGCAGAATTCAATGCAGCTACGCAATTATCCTATACCAGCATCCGCGCACCTTTCGACGGGTTTATTGACCGCATCCCCCTGAAGGCCGGCAGCTTCGTGAGCGAAGGCAGCCTGCTCACTTCCGTGTCAGACATTCATGAGGTATATGCATATTTCAATGTATCAGAAACAGAGTATCTCGAATACATCAAAAGCGGAAGAGATGCCCGCAGGAGCGTGGAACTCGAACTGGCAGACGGGTCAGCATATCATCACGATGGGAAAGTAGAAACGGTAGAAAGCGAATTCGAAGAGAATACCGGCTCTATTGCTTTCAGGGCACGTTTCCCTAATCCGCAGCAGGTACTGAAACACGGTGCCAGTGGGAAGGTAACGCTCACTAACCGGATAGACAGCTGTTTGCTGCTGCCGCAGAAAGCTGTGTTTGAAATGCAGGACAAGAACTACGTATACGTGCTGGATTCGAACAACCATGTGAAGATGCGCAGCTTTGAGCCTGGCGCAAGGATCTCTCATTCCTATCTCGTACAGTCGGGCCTGAAGCCCGGGGAACGCATCGTTTATGAAGGCGTGCGGAACCTGCGCGACGGGATGAAGATCAGCCCGAAGCAAGTGCAGGAGGGCCGGCAGGCATTGTAAGACAGAAACGCTTCGTAACCAGAAACCAATCGTATGTTCGATACTTTTATCAGGCGGCCCGTGTTGTCGCTCGTGATCTCTTTGTTTATTGTATTACTGGGGCTGCTGGCACTTTTCACACTGCCGGTTACCCAGTTCCCTGATATTGTGCCGCCCTCCGTAACGGTAACCGCCAAATATACCGGCGCCAATGCGGAAGTGTGTGCGAATGCCGTGGCCATCCCTTTGGAAAGGGCCATTAACGGCGTACCGGGTATGACGTACATGACTTCCGTGTCGTCCAATAACGGTACCACGCTTATTACCATCTTCTTTAAAGTGGGTACGGACCCCGATCAGGCCGCGGTGAACGTGCAGAACCGCGTATCCACCATCATCGATGAACTGCCCGAAGAGGTTATTAAAGCAGGCGTTACCACCGAAAAGGAAGTGAACTCCATGCTCCTTTACCTCAACGTAATGAGTGAAGACTCCACACTGGATGAAAACTTCATCTACAACTTTGCCGATATCAACGTGCTGAAAGAGCTGAAACGTATCGACGGGGTGGGTTTCGCGGAAATCATGGGTGCCAAGGAATACGCTATGCGCGTATGGCTGCAGCCCGACCGTATGCTGGCATACAATGTGTCGGCAGATGAGGTGGTGAGTGCCATCCGCCGCCAGAATATTGAAGCCGCACCGGGTAAAACGGGTGAAAGCTCTGATAAAGACCCGCAGCTGCTCCAATATGTATTGCGCTATACCGGTAAGTATTTCGAACCGGGTCAGTATGCCGATATCATTATCCGCGCCAACCCCGATGGGTCGGTACTGCGGCTGAAAGAAGTGGCAGATGTGGAATTCGGCGCACTCACCTACGGCATGGTGTCTAAAACCGACGGTAAGCCCTCTGCCTCCATCATGCTCAAACAACGACCCGGCTCCAATGCGCAGGACGTTATCAAAAACGTGAAAGCAAGGATGGCAGAACTGCAATCCACCTCTTTCCCGCCGGGTATGACTTACAACTTCAACTACGACGTATCCCGCTTCCTCGATGCCTCCATTGCTGAGGTAGTGCGTACTTTGTTCGAAGCGTTCATACTCGTGTTTATCGTGGTATTCCTCTTCCTGCAGGACTGGCGCTCCACCCTCATCCCCACACTCGCCATCCCCGTGGCACTGATTGGAACCTTCGCCTTCATGCAGCTGATGGGCTTCTCCATCAACCTGCTGACGTTGTTCGCACTCGTGCTCTCGATCGGGATTGTGGTGGACAATGCCATTGTGGTGGTGGAAGCGGTGCATGCGAAGATGACGGAAACGCACCTCCCGGCCATGCAGGCCACACTGGCTTCTATGAAAGAGATCAGTGGGGCAGTGATCGCCATTACGCTGGTAATGTCTGCCGTATTCATCCCGGTGGCGTTCCTCAGTGGGCCGGTAGGGGTGTTCTATCGCCAGTTCTCGCTTACATTGGCTTTCGCGATCATTATATCCGGGATCAATGCCTTAACGCTTACACCGGCGTTGTGCGCACTTATGCTAAAGCATGATCCCAACGCACAGATGCGTAAATCACTGATGCAGCGTTTCTTCAACAGTTTTAACAGGGGGTATAATAAAACCGAAAACAAATATAAGCGCTGGGTAGGTGCCATCGCGGGTAAGCGCATATTCACACTCGCTACCCTTATCGCCTTTTTCGTACTTACCTGGGGCGCAGCAGCCATCCTGCCGGGAGGCTTCATTCCCATGGAAGATCAGGGGATGGTATATGTGAACGTGACCACACCTAACGGTGCCACAGTAGAGCGTACCGAAAAGGTGCTGGATTCCGTACAGGCAGCCGCCGCAGGGATGGATGCCGTGGAATCGGTGTCTACCCTCGCAGGTTATAGTCTCGTGAACGAAGTGGCGGGTGCTTCTTATGGTATGGGGATGATCAACCTCAAATCATGGGGCGATCGTAAGCAGTCTGTTCAGGAAGTGATAGAAGAGTTGCAGCAAAGAACCCGCAATATTGCAGATGCTTCCATCGAGTACTTTCCGCCACCAACGGTACCGGGCTTTGGTAATGCCAGCGGCTTTGAGCTAAGGGTGCTGGACCGTTCCGGGGCCGATGATCTGGATCAGGTGGCCGATGTAACCGGGAAGTTTATTGCAGCATTGAAGGAACGACCCGAGATCGGGAGCGCCTTCACCAGCTTCGATCCCGCATTTCCGCAATACATGATCCATGTGGATCAGGCGATGGCGGCGAAGAAAGGGGTGAGTATCGATAATGCCATGAGCACGCTGCAAACGCTGCTCGGCAGTTTCTACGCCAGTAACTTCATCCGCTTCGGGCAGATGTACAAAGTGATGGTACAGGCCTCACCACAATACCGTACCAAGCCGGAAGATGTGTTGCTGCTGCATGTGAAGAACGATAAAGGGGAGATGGTGCCCTTCTCCAACTTCGTAAGGCTGGAGCGGGTGTATGGCCCTGAAACCCTCACGCGCTACAACATGTATACCTCCGCCATGATCAATGGCGATGCGGCTCCCGGGTTCTCCAGTGGTGATGCCATCAAGGCTATCGAAGAAACTGCGAAGAAAACGCTTCCACGCGGCTTCACTTTTGAATGGAGCGGGATGACGCGGGAGCAGGTGCTCTCCGGTAATCAGGCTATTTATATATTCGGTATCTGTCTGCTTTTCGTATACCTGCTGCTGGCGGCGCAATACGAAAGCTTCATGCTGCCGCTGCCGGTATTGCTTTCTTTACCCGCAGGTATTTTCGGGGCGTTCTTATGCCTGAAGCTGGCAGGACTGGAGAACAACATCTACGCACAGGTGGCATTGGTGATGCTGATAGGTCTGCTGGGTAAGAACGCGATCCTCATCGTGGAATTTGCGGTGCAGCGGCAGAAGCAGGGCCTCACGGTAGTGAAGGCTGCCATAGAAGGCGGTGTGAGCCGTTTGCGCCCTATCCTGATGACCAGCTTCGCATTCATCGCGGGCCTGATACCGCTGTGTATCGCCAGCGGTGCCGGTGCTATGGGGAACCGCTCCATTGGTACGGCGGCGGCAGGAGGGATGTTGATCGGTACCGTATTCGGGGTACTGGTAATACCCGGTTTATTCGTCCTCTTTAGCCGTATAAAAGTGAAGAAGAAGAAAGTGCGTCCTGCAGTGATTGCCGGCGCAGCGCTGTTACTTTTCCTGGGTGCCTGTAAAGCCCCTCAGCCACTGGTTACTCCGGCAGTGCCGGAAGTACCGCAGGCAGCGCAGGATACCCTGCCGGTAACACTGCTGCCCCTGAAGGCATTCTTTACTGATCCCTTACTGCAGGCGCTCATCGATACGGCACGCCGCAACAATGCGGATGTGCTTATGGCGGTGCAGAAAATGGAAACTGTTCAGGCGCAACTGGTCATGGCCCGCAAAGCCTGGCTGCCTACGCTGAACGCCGGCGTATCTGCGGGAGCGGAGAAGTTTGGGAAGTATACGATAGACGGGGTGGGTAACTTCGATACCAACCTGTCGCCCAACATCGATAAGAACCAACGCCTCCCCACACCAGCGGTGCCCGATTACTTTGCAGGACTGCGCACTGCCTGGGAAATAGACCTGTGGGGTAAGCTAAAGCAGCAACAGCAGGCGGCATATGCCCGCTTCCTCGCAACAGCGGAAGGGCGCAGACTGGTATATACCCAGCTGACGGCGCAGATCGCTTCGTTGTATTACCACCTGCTGGAGCTGGATTATGAATTATCGGTGATAGAAAAGAACGTGCTGTTGCAGGAAGCCGCGCTGGAAACCGTGAAAATACAGCAGGAGGCAGGCAGGGCTACATCCCTCGCCGTGCAGCAGTTTCATGCGCAATTCCTGAATACGAAGAGTATGGCATTCGGCATACGGCAGCGGCGTACGGAGATCGAGAACCAGCTGAATGCGCTGGCAGGCAGGTTCCCGCAACCTGTAGCAAGGGCTAAGAACCTGCTGGAAGCGCCAATCCCGGCAAAGGTGGCACAGGGCATCCCTGCGCAGCTGCTGCTGGCAAGGCCCGATATCCGTCAGGCGGAGCTGGGGCTTACCGCCGCTAAGGCTGATGTGAAAGCGGCAAGGGCTTCCTTCTTCCCTTCATTAACGCTAAGCGCGTCTGTTGGTTACAACGCCTTCAATGCGGGGCTGCTGTTCAAAAGCCCGGCGTCTATCGCGTATACGGTACTGGGAGGGATTACGGCACCCGTATTTAATCAGGCGCAGATCAAATCGCGCTACAGGATAGCCACGGCCGAGGGTATGACGGCTTTTTACGCATACCGCCAGGCTATCATTAACGGATACCAGGAAGTATCCACCTCGCTGGAAAAAGTCGGCAACAGCGAGCAGGCATACCGGCTGAAAGAAGCTGAAGTGCTCATGCTGCAAACCGGCGTATCCACCTCCCGCGATCTCTTCGCGACAGGGTACGCCAATTATCTGGAAGTGATCAATGCCCAAAAGAACGTCCTCGATGCAGAACTGGCTCTGGCGCAACACCGGCGTGAAGTGTTCGACGGTGTTATCGCATTATACAGAGCGTTGGGCGGAGGTGCGGAATAGGGCAAGGGCTGGTCAATGGACCGGCCCTTTTTCTTTTTTATCTCAACGTTGCCGTTTATAATTTCTTTAACCGGGAGATCTGTACGATCGTCTGCGTTTTAGTACCTGGTACCCCCGCGTCCATGGATGGACCGGACATGTTCAGTTTTGCCGTCATGATCAGCTCCCCGTTGATCTTCGCGAATTTAGCACCGCCCGGTATAGCAGGAGTACCCTGACCGGTACCACCGGTTGGGATCTGCGTCATTCCCTGATCCATATACAACGAATCCTCACCAATCAAACGGTAGCTGGATACGCTGTTGTACTTCGGCATGGTTACATTAAAAGGAAATTCTACAGCCTGCCCGTCACTCACACCGTTGGTGAATGTTTCGAGCGTAAAATTAGTATTGACTTTATAACTAACTGCGTTGGCCGTTACCTTATTGGCTTCAAAGATCAGCATGCCGGTATTTTCCGTGGTCGTATACTCCACGTCAGATACCATTTTCATGTTGTCGTTGTTTTCCTTATAGGTGAGTTCTGTACGCGCTTTCACGTACATCGCCACCAGTTCATAAGTGCCGGTAATGGAGTTGGAAGGTTTGGCGTCTTCGTCTTTTTTGCTGCAGGCAGATAAAAAAATTACTGCGCAGGCAAAGCCAAGGGATGTTAACTTCTTCATGTGGTATAGGAATGAAGGCACCAAGTTACGGAGATTTCCCCAACCCTGCATACCCTCTTTACTCCACTTTTCCAAACACCATTTCCATGATCTTGGAGAAAATAATATACCCCGCACAGGATGCCGCACCCCAGGCGAAAAGGAATAATAACGCGCCTTTCAGGGTCGATGGGTCGATCCAGTTATAGGCAAGGATACCACAGAAGAAACTGTTAGATACGGTGGCAAACAGCAGCATCACCGCAAGGAGGGTAGCGGATAAGTTTTTCATAGGATAAAGGTTTGTCCTTAAATATATGTTAAATATTTAGTATGTGCAAGTGCCGGTTAATATTCTGCGAAACTTTCATCCTTATAGCACCATATCCACTGCTCACCCGGCTCTGCGGAAATAACCACGGGATGCCCGGTATCCTGGTAATGGGCGGTCATATGCCGGGAGGGGGAATCGTCGCAGCAGAATGTTCCGCCACAGGTCTGGCAGGTACGCAGGTGCAGCCAGCGGCCGCCCTCTTTTACACATACTTCACATTCATACTTCTTCGGGTGAAGGAGTGCTTCCAGTTGCAGGATATGGTTACAGGGTTTTTGTGCCATATATAATGAGTTTGATGGTTACTCAGGTTTCTGCCAGATACTTATGAACGAAACTGATGGCCATGGAACCCTCACCCACAGCGGCTGCCACACGGTTCATAGCCCCTGCGCGCACATCGCCCGCGGCAAATATACCCGGACAGCTCGTTTCCAGCGTATACGGGTCTCTGTCGGGTTTCCACAGCTGCCGGAAGGCAGGATAATGCTGCAGATCACGGCCCGTTTCAATAAAGCCCTTATCGTTCTTGATAATGCCACCCCCGATCCATTCCGTATATGGTTTTGCGCCGATGAAGATGTACAATGCATCGGCCGGCATCTCCTGCTCCTGTCCGGAATTAAGATCCTGCAGGCGCAGGGTTTTCAGTGTTGTTTCCCCGGATGCATTGGATATCTCTGCACAGGGCAGCAGTTGTATGTTAGGCGTTTGCGCGATCTGGTCGATGAGGTATGCACTCATAGATGCCCGCAGGTCGGGCTTACGGATCACGATATACACGCTTTTTGCAAACTTGGAGAGATACATGGCTGCCTGCCCCGCCGAGTTGCCACCTCCCAGCACAAACACTTCCTTATCCCTGCAGGATGCCGCCTCTGTGCTGGCGGCTCCGTAATACACGCCGGCACCCGTAAAGTCACCAATACCACTGGTTTCCAGCTTCCGGTAATCCACGCCCGTTGTGATCACCAGCGCTTTGCTGTAGATCTCCGTACCATCATCCAGCCTGATGATCTTGTACTGATCTTTCACTTCTATACCTGCCACCGACTGCGGCGATAAAAACTCCGTTCCAAATCGGGTGGCCTGTGTAATGGCGCGCCGGGTAAGATCGGCTCCGCTTAGGCCGGTGGGGAACCCTAGGTAGTTCTCTATCCGGGAACTGGTTCCTGCCTGTCCGCCCGGTGCCCTCCGTTCAATGAGCAATGTACTCAGTCCTTCTGATGCGCCGTAAACAGAGGCTGCAAGTCCTGCCGGGCCGGCACCGATGATGGTTACATCATACACCTGATTGCGCACGGTGGGGTTCAGGCCTATGCGGGATGCGATATCTTTCAGCGCCGGTTTTTTAAACAGCGCACCGTCTTCGAAAATAATGGCGGGTAGTTCCTGCGCGCCCAGCTCGTTGGCCGCTGCCAGCAGTTTCCCCTGTTCATTGCTTTCTACATCCATCCACTGATAGGGAATGAGGTTGCCTGCCAGAAAGTCTTTGATCTCATGGCTGCGCGGAGAAAACTGGTATCCAATCACCCGGATGCCTTTGAAATCGGGCCGGTAATTGGCCTGCCAGTCGCCCAGTATCTCTTCCATAACGGGGTATAGCTTCTCTTCCGGCGGGTCCCAGGGTTTCATGAGGTAGTAATCCAGCTTCACGTCGTTGATGGCTTTAATGGCCGCTTCCGTGTCGGAATAGGCGGTAAGCAGTACCCGCTTGGCGTCGGGGAAGATCTTCATGGCCCTTTCGAGGAACTGCACCCCATCCATTTCAGGCATGCGCTGGTCGGAGAGGAAAAGGGCGATCTCTTCCCCTTTGTTCTGAAGTTCGGTAAGGCTCGCCAGTGCTTCCGCAACGGAAGAGGTGGAAAGGATGCGGTAATGCTCCCGGTATTGATTGCGCAGGTCGCGGCTGATGGCGCGGAGTACCTGCTGGTCATCGTCTATAAGAAATATGATGGGCTGATTCATGTGCGGTGTCAATGTGCCTCCCCGTTGATGGGGAAGCAAATGGTAAATACGGTGTTGCCGGGTTCGGAAGTGGCCTTCACGGTGCCACGGTGCTGGCGGATGATGTTCGTCACCGCATCCAGCCCAAGCCCGGTGCCTTTACCGATTTCCTTGGTCGTGAAAAACGGGTCGAATATGCGGGACAGGTTTTCCGGTGGTATACCCGGGCCGTTATCCGTTACAATCACCTTTACGAATTCACCATCGCGCTCCGTGCCGATGGTAAGGATGCCATTGCCCTGCTGCTCCAGTGCATCGGCGGCATTATCGATGAGGTTGGTCCAGACCTGGTTCAGTTCGCCGGAAAGGGCATATACCGGGGGCAGACTCATGTCGAATTCTTCTTTCACCACTACCTTACTTTTCCGCAATTTGTATTCCATCATCACGAGGGTGTTGCGGATGCCGGTATGGATGTCGATGTACTGTTTATCGGCCCCGCCATCCATATGCGTGAATATCTTAACGGATTTTACCAGTCCGGATATACGTTGGGAAGCCTCCCGGATATCTGCCAGCATGCGCTCTGTGGTAAAATGGCTGCTGATCCAGCTGAGTACGGTAGGGAGGTATTCTGCAGGGAGTTTAGCTGCGAAAGTATCCAGTTCGGCGGGCATCAGGCCGTAATGCCGGAAGTTCTCCGCCATATCAGGCGCTTCGGGTATCTTATGGCCGTACAGCCAGTCGCTGATCGCATCTTCCTGACTGCTGCGTTCCAGCATGCCGGGCACGGGTTTATTATCATCCACGAGGCATACCCTTATTTTTTCACAAACGAAATCTGCTTCTTCCGGTGTAAGTCGGGCAGAGAGGAGTTTGCGGAAAGTATCCGGTGCGCCACGAAGGTGTTCTCCCAATGTATCAGACCCGCGAACGATGGCTGCTGCGGGGTTATTGAGTTCATGGGCCAGCCCTGCGGCCAGTTTCCCCAGTGCCATCATCTTTTCATTCTGCTGGGTGATGATGGTGAAATCCCGTACACGGCTGGTCATCACAAACACGAGGGCCTGTGTGAGTTCATAATGCTGCGCGATCATTTCTTTGAGCCGCGCCTTGGGGAATGTCATCATTTCCACGGCTGTCCTGCAGCAGGAAAACGCAATGCTGCCACGGGCGCGCGAAAAGGGGAGGATGCCCGTTACCTGCCGGGCTTCAATGTCTGTCACGGGCACCTTGTTACCGCCCTGAATGCGATAAAACTCAATGGAGCCGGAGAGGATGAAATGAACGCCCCGTATCTCGTCTCCCGGTTTATACATGTACGTGCCTTCCGCGAAACTTTCCGTTTCACAGTTATCAATCAGCCATTGCAATTGCGGTTCCGGCACTTCCCTGAGTGCGTCGAACAGCAGCAGATCCCGGGTATTCACAGTCAATTCCTTACAGTTTATTTAAAGATACTTAGAATCAGCCAAGTACGCGCCGCCAGGAAGGAGGGCGGCATCAGAAAGCAGGCTCCATGCATCCTGCCGCCTTCCGTCATGGCATCGTCATGGAAAAGGCACGGTTAAAGTATAGATAAGCCGCCCTTAAGCCGCCTTTATCCCGCCCATAAGCCGCAGATAAGCCGCCCCTATATAGGGGCGGCTTATCTGCGGCTTATGGGCGGTTTATGGGTGGGTTACATACGGGTTTGCCTGTAAGGATACCGGGCACAGGAATGCCTTTCCTGTGCGGTGGCATAGAATCAACTGGTTATAAGGGCGGAATTAACGGGGGAAGCGGATGGTAAACCGTGTATTCCCGGCCTGAGGGGTTTCAAGGCTGAACTGCCAGCCATGTGCCAGGAGGATGTCGCGGACCAGCATGAGACCTATGCCCTGTCCATCGGGTTTGGTGGTGAAGAAGGGGGTAAAAACATCGGCAGGGGTTTCCACGCCATGGCCTGTATCTGCGATAACAATGCCATCTTTTTGCTGGATGAGGCGAATGTCGCCATCCTGCCCTATGGCTTCGAGACTGTTTTTGAGGACGTTGATGAGTACCTGCTCCAGTTGCAGCTGGTCGGCCCGGATGGTCATGTCTTGTTCGAGGAAGTCGAGGTGCAGGCGGATGTTCTTTTCCGCCGCGCGTGCCTCGTATAAGCGGGCAGCGTGGCGCAGGAGGGATTGGAGGGAGATGGGTTTCTTATCCGGCGGGGGGAGCTTCACGAGGTCTGCGAAGTTGCGCATGAAACCGTTGAGGTGCTGGTTCCTTTCCGCGGCTACTTCCAGCGCGCCGCGGTGGGCTTCATCCAGCGCATGGGCCTTCAGGGTAGAGCCTATGATGCTGTTTACGGGTCCGATGGTGTTGTTGACCTCGTGGGCCATCATGCGGATCACTTTGCCATAGACTTTCTTCTCTGCCGCCAGTATTTCAGTGGTCAGTTCTTCTATCATCACAAAATGCCGGGCAAAGCCCCGGTCAATGAAGTGCGACTTCTGCAGTTTAAAGGTTTTTACGCCATTCAGCGTCAGCGTACGGGATTCACCGCTGCCCAGCACCTGCACATCTTCCAGCAGGCGGGGCAGTTGCTGCAGCAGCTCCTGTGCTTTGGGATTGGTTTGCTGAACCTGCCCGTCGTAATCGAGGATGATGATGCCGGTTGGGGAAGTATAGATGAGTTTTTCGAGGAAGAAATGTTGTTGTTCCTGCATGGTGCGCTCGTGGCGGAGCTGGTCCAGCATCTGGTTATACACTTCAATAAGTGCATCCATTTCCTGCTGACCCGTTTTCAACAGCCGAACGCTGAAATCTTTATCGCGCAAAGCTTCTGCGCCCTGTGTGAGCATCTTCAGCGGCCGCAGCAATTGCAGGTACAGGCTCCGGGAAAACCAGAGCGAGGTTAAAATGAGTAGTTCGCTGACGAGGAAAAGCCAGCGGTTTTCTTTGAACACAAACCAGGAAAGCGTGAGGGCTACTGCATGCAGTACGATCACGAACAACAGGAATTTAGTCCGCAGCTTCATCGTAAGGTATATTGTATTTTTCGAGCCTGCGGTAGAGCGCGCTGCGCGTTAGCCCCAGTGATGCCGCCGCACGGGCTATTTTATGCTGATGGAAAGCCATTGCTTTCCGGATCATTTCCACTTCCAGGTCTTCCAGTGTAATGGTACCTACGCCGGGTAATTGCAGCTGTCCTTTAGCGGCAGGGGATAATTCCAGCTGCCCCCTGAAATGTTCGATCTCCAGCAGATCGGTATTATGCACCAGCATAGTGCGCTCCGTAAGGTTTTTCAGCTGCCGGATGTTACCGGGCAGGGGGAGCGACTGCAGCCATTTCAGTGCTTCTTTTGAAACGGTGAGCTGTGGCCGGTTGTAGATCTCACGGAGGTTGCGGATGAAGTGGTTCACCAGCAGGGGAATATCGCCAGCACGTTCGCGCAGTGCGGGAAGGTGAATGGTGATAAGGTTGATGCGGTACAGCAGATCTTCCCGGAATGTACCCTCGGCCACCATCTGGTGAAGGTTTTTGTTGGTTGCGCATACCACCCTTACATCTACCGTTTTGGTGCGGCTGCTGCCGAGTACTTCGTAAGTACGGTCTTGCAGCACCCGGAGTAGTTTTACCTGGCTGGTAGGTTCCAGGTCGCCGGTTTCATCGAGGAAAATGGTGCCTTTGCCGGCCATTTCGAAACGCCCGATACGGTCGAACCGTGCATCGGTAAATGCGCCCCGTATATGCCCGAACATTTCGCTTTCGAAGAGGGAGGAGGATATACCGCCGAGGTTCACTTTCACAAAGGGGCGTTGCTTGCGCCGGGAGTTCTGGTGAATGGCTTCCGCGATGAGTTCCTTACCCGTGCCGCTTTCGCCGGTGATGAGTATGGAGGCATCCGTGGCAGCCACTCGGCTGATGGTTTCCAGCACCTGTAATATGGCGGGGTCTTCCCCGATGATCTGCCGGAAGTCGAATGCTGCATCGAGCTGTTTACGCGTGACTTTCGCCACGGGCTTCTTTGTTTGGAGTGCCAGTACCGTGCGAACAGACTGTAGCAGGGCATCGTTACTCCAGGGTTTGGTGATAAAGTCTGCCGCGCCCAGCTTCATGCCCTGTACGGCCAGTTCTATACTTCCCCAGCCGGTGATGAGGATCACGGGGATGGTGTTGTCATGTTGTTTAATCCGTTCCAGCAGCGCCATGCCTTCTTCGCCGGTGGTGCGGATGGAGAAATTGAGATCCAGCAGCACAAGGGCAGGCCGGGTGGTGCTGATGGCTTCCATAGCCTGTTCGGGTGTGCCCGCTGCTGCGGCCTCATATCCCTCCTGCCTTAACAGGAGCAGGAGGGATGTTCTTACTGCGATATCGTCGTCAATGATCAGGATCATACGCCTTAAAAGTAAATATTAATCTTCATGCAAAGCTACAGCGGGATAGATTTTCGCCGCCTGTCGTCCGGGATAAAGGGCGCAGAGGGTAACAAGCAGGTATAGGAATACTGCAGCCATCACTATTGCAACGATGTAGGTGAAAACCGGCAGGTCGAACAGATTGAGCAGGGGGAACTGTACGGCGAGTATGATCCCCAGCAGCAGGGGCAGGGTGGTAAGCACAAGGGCTTCTCCAATGATCTGGCGGGTAATGCCGCCGGATGTGGCGCCCACGGCTTTCCGTAAACCTATCTCCCCCCGGCGTTTGTTCACACTATACCATACCACGCCGTATATGCCCAGTGCCACATTCAATACGAGGAAGCCGCTGATCACCAGCATGAGGATGACCGGGATGAGGGACATGCGGTTCTTCACCACCCGTTTGTCTTCCAGCTTCTCAATTTCCGTATTGGATGAAGGGAATTGATGCATGATGGTTTTGTAGATCACGCTTTCGGTAGACGGGGCTGCCCCGGCAGTTAGTTTAACGAGGAAATTATCTTGGTACCCACTGTCGATCCGTTGATATATACCGGGTCTTAGTTCGGCATAGTCTCCTTTGTCTTTCAGATTGCGTACCACTCCCACGATTTGCTTGTCACTGCCTGTATTCAGAATCTTCCCGATAGGATCTGCCGTTCCGAAGAACTTCTCCGCCAGCGTTTCATTGATGACTACCGGTTTACGTGCAGCAGCACCATCTGATTTATTGAACCATCTTCCCTTCAGCATATGTAATTGCAGGGTTTTGGCGAAATCATCGTCGGCCCAGTATTCGTCGGGTTGCAGGGAAATATTGTTATAGGTAATGTTGTTGCTGGAAGTGCTCATCGTATACGGACTGTTGCTGCTCACGTATGTTACAGCAGTCACGCCTGGCACAGCTTCCAGGGAGCGTTTGAGTTGTGCGGAGATAATGGTCAGCGAGTCGCGGGGAGCATCGCCGGAAAAGCGCTGGAATGCGGTTATAGACAATACACGCTCATATTCGAAGCCACGCGGCTTGCGGTAGTTGTCATAGTTAAAAACCAGCATGGTGAATACGGCGAACAGCACGAGGAATGAGATGAATAACTCCAGGAACAGCAGGAAATGCTGTCGTTTTTTATTCCAGATAAGGGTAAGCAGATGTTGCAGCATACAAATGATTTAAACGGTTTTTAATGCTTTGGAGATCTGCATGCGGCTCATACGCCAGGCCGGGTACACGCCGGATATACATCCGAATAGTATGCAGATCACCAGGCTGATACCTAGCACAGTGTAATTGAGGGTGAGGAAAACATGGCTGAACAGCTCTGCCTGGTTGATCAATGCGATCACGATCAATGACAATACTATACCGATGAGCCCGCCGATGAGTGTCAGAATGATGTTTTCCACGATAAACTGTACTACCAGAGTGCCGGAGGAAGCACCGAATGCCTTGCGTACCCCTATTTCCGATGCCCGTTCGAGGATACGGCTCAGGTTGAGGTTCACGAGATTGAGGGTTGGCAGCAGGAGGAAGAACAGGAGGAAGATACCCATGGAGGTATAGAGTTTGGCGGTGCCATCTGTTTCATCACGCCCCAGCAGCAACCGGGTGAAAGTGGGCAGGTAGGATTGGGTAAAAGCTTTCAGCTCCGTAAAATCCTTATAAGGCATGGGCACGCGCGTCATGATGTTTTCGAATTCCGCTTTCATGGCAGGGATGTCTGACTTACTGCGGGCCATCATTACAGCGAGGTAGGTACCATTGTAGCCTTTATTCTCCTGCTCCTGCCGGGAGAGGGTCCACGGCATATACATATCTCCATAAGCAAAAAGCTGGGTTACAGGTACGCTTTTTACAACACCGATAACCCTGTATTGCTGGTTGTCCGTTTCCAGCATCTTGCCAACGGCAGGCACGCCTTTGCCGAAGTATTTATCCCGCGTACTTTCTGTGATTACGGCCACCCGCTCACCTGCGTCTATCTGCGCCTGGCTGTAAACTTTGCCTTCCAGAAAGTTAAATTGCATCACCTGCCAGAAACCGGCATTCGTATATTTAATGTTGATAACCAGCTTACGGTTGTTGACATAAGTATTGGACGGACTGAAGAAGGACGAGATGGCCACCGCTTCCGGCGTTTTCATAGGTGCTACATACGTCTGGAGGAAGTGGTAGCTGTATGGTCCTGTGTTCTGGCCCTGTCTTGCAGGGGCACTCAGCATTAATTGCAGGGAATACAGGTTCCTGTCGCGGTTCACATCCGGATAGGAGCTGCTGACGAGGTGGTCGCTCACGGAGGTGAGCACCATGAGGATGGTAAGGGAAAAGCTGATGCCGAAAAGCGAAATGAACGTGAAGAACTTCCTGCGCTTCAATACGGCTATGGCGATTTTAAAATAGTTCGTGAGCATGTGGGAGGGATTGAAAGTTTATTGAACCTGTGCGCCGTCGAAAAGGCGGACGAGCCGGTGTGTTTTACGGGCCATTTGTTCGTCGTGCGTTACCATCACGATGGTAGTGCCGTCTTCTTTGTTCAGCCGGAGCAGGATGTCCATCACTTCGTTGCCCATGGCACTGTCGAGATTCCCGGTAGGCTCATCGGCCAGTATGATGGAAGGCCTGCCTACTATAGCTCTGGCAATGGCCACGCGTTGCTTCTGTCCACCCGAGAGCTGGGTGGGGAAGTGCTTCATACGGTTGCTGAGCCCTACTTTGCCTAATGCTTCTGCTGCCAGTTCCCGTCTTTCTTTTGCCGCGCTCTTGCGGTAGAGGAGGGGCAGTTCCACATTGTCAAGCACCCGAAGGTCGTTGATGAGATGGTAGCTCTGGAAAATGAACCCGATGCGCTGGTTGCGGAAATGAGCCATTTGTTTGTCGCCCAGATTACGGGTGTCGCTCCCGGCGATGGATATCTGTCCGCCGCTGGGTTCATCCAGCAATCCCATGATATTCAGCAGGGTGCTTTTGCCGCAGCCGGAAGGGCCCATGATGCTGAGGAACTCTCCTTTGGCCACAGCCAGATTAATGCCGTTGAGGGCCTGTGTTTCTACCGTATCTGTCCGGTATACCTTTTCAATTTGATGCAATTGTATCATACGTGATCTTTTTATTTTGTTCAAAATCGTATAGGGATAAATAGCGTAATTCATAGTAAGCGCTCCAGAAATCCCGCAGGGCGAGGATGTAATCGCGTTTGGCCTGGTCCTTTTCCTGGAAGGCGATGCTGAGGTCGGTAATGCTCAGGTTGCCCAGTACATACCGCTGCCTTGCAATCTCGTATTTTTCCGAAGCAATGCTGTCTGCATTGGCACTTAGCTTCACCTGGTCTTTCATCATGTCGTACAGCGTTACCTGTGTGGCGACCGACTGTGTGAAGTTCTGCTTATCCTGCTCCACGGCATACTGCGTGAATTCGAGGTTGGCTTCGGCCGTTTTGGTGCGGGAGCGCTGGCGGCCCCAGTCCAGCACCGGGATGGTAAACGTGAGTTCTACCAGCTGCTGGTTTTGCGGGTTGCGGTATACTTTCCCTAAATCCGCAGCACTGTTCGAATACCCGAGGTTGGCATTGAGGGCGGCATTCAGGCCGTTTTCTCCTTTTGCCTTGGCTACATCCCGCCGGGCCTCCCGGATGCGGCGTTCGGAAGAAAGTAATTGCGCGTTGTTGGCATTGGCTTCTTCCAGTACCCTGTCCATACTCACTTCCATAGCTATGGCAGCAGGCGGCAATTGCAGCGTTATCTTCCCGGTATGCTGCATACCGGCATAAGCGCGGAGGTTCATGGCGGCTATTTCCATATCACGGCGGGCAGTACCGGCAGATTTCTCCGCTTTCAGGTATTCCAGCTGCAATTGTAAGATTTCGTTCCGGGATATTTTGCCCAGCTGAAACTTTTCATCCGCTATCCGTTGTATATGCCGGGTGTTCTCGAGATTGGTTAAAGCGATCTGGTGGTTTACCTGTGCAATCAGCAGATCGAAGAAGAGTCCGCTGGCGTTCACGGCGATCAGTTCCATATCGGCAATGAATTGCTGCTTGCTTTCCGCGTATTTCAGCGGGGCAATGCGCTTGTCCCACTTCATCTGGTTGAACTGGAAGAGGGGCTGCGAATATCCTACCGTATAGGGGATGGCGTTGTACAGTGTGGCCTTCCGGTCGAAGTCATCGAACCGCTGCAGCTGTGTGGCACCATAAATGCGACCGCCGGTGGCAGTGATACCCTGGCTGAAGGAGAGGTTGAGCGAGGAGTTGTTATAATGCACCGGCTCAAACTTAATGGTACCATTGGGCTGTGTTACCGGGTTAAAGGTTTTCTGAAACCCGGGCAGGGTGCCTTCCAGCGCCAGTTGTGGCTGATAGTTGGAGCGGTGGGTGCGCCATTCCCAGTACTTGGTTTTGCGGATGGTAACCGCTTGTTTCGCGGCGATGGAGCCAGCGCGCGCCATGTCTACCACTTCGGTGAGTGTTAACTGAACGGTGTCCTGTGCGCGGATGGCTCCGGGCGCCGCGATGATGAGAATGGTTATGATGGCGGAAGGAATGCGTGTCATTGAATATTGATTTCTTTAGCGTGCCTGAACTGGCTCATATCTGACAGGATAAAGGTTTCGCCGGGGTTAAGTCCGCTTTTGATCTCTACAAAATCAAAGTTGCTCATGCCCGTTTGGACCATGCGCCGTACCGCTTTATTACCCTGCACAACGTACACCGGCATGGGAGATACTCCATTGAAGGCGGGGCCATTGGGTGCCCTGAGCACATTCCTGCCCGCAGCAGTTACCGGGTATACGTCTACTTTCAGGTTGGGGCGGAGGGATGGATGGTGGCGCTCGTCCAGCTGGATGTCGAAGGTTACGGAGCTGTTCTGTACTGTGGGGTGAACGGATTGTACGCGACCACGGATGCTTTGCTCCTGGATGCGGATGATGACGGGCATTCCGGCAGATAGTTTGTCCGAATAATTGTCTGCGATCGTGCCCGTCACCTTGAAGCTTTGGAGATCCGCGATCCTTACCAGCGGCTCGCCCTCTCGCACGGTGGTGCCGATGTTCCGGTTTACCCAGGTAACCACGCCGCCCCGGGGGGCAACGATACCGGCCCGGTCGAGCTTCCTTTTCAGCTCTCCCAATGCCTGGCCCTGTATGGCAGATTCCAGCTCCGATTCCCGCATTTCTACCTGCATGGCTTCCTGTTTGTTCTTTATCTCGTTTTCCAGTTGTGCTTTCTCCAGTTGCGCCACCCGCAGGCTCGTTTCGGCCTGCTCCACGCTCTCCCTTGTGCCGCCACCGGCTTTGAATAAGCGGCGGGCATTCTCCACATCGGCCTGCAGGGCCTGAATGCGCAGTTGTTTGATGTTGTTGCCGGTCTGCAGGTCGAAGTAACTCTTGTCGAGCTGCAGCCGCAGTTTGCGGATGTTATTCCTGCTTTGCTCCAGCAGGAATTTCCCTTTCTCCAGTTCGGATTCCACTGCCGCCTTGTCCAATTTCAGGAGCGGCTGCCCTTCTTTCACAGATGCCCCTGCGGCAACGGATACTTCGAGGATGGATGCGCTGACCGGACTGGTGATCACTTCCTCGAATTCCGGCAATACTTCGCCGGAGGCGGTCAGGGTATTTTCGATATCGCCTTTACCGGTTTGTGCGGTTTGAATGGAAGCACGGGCAACCGAGGCGTGGAAGAACATACGGATGGCCAGTATGGTCAGCACGATAACGATGGCGATGATGAACGCCCATATCCACCGCTTACGCCGGATGCTTTGTGTGAATGATGATGGCAGTGATCTGTCCATAGGGATCTTTAAAAGTTTGACTTTCTCTTTCCAAGACGGATGCCAAACGGAATGATCTCATTTTCAAACAGATATAAAAATCCGCTGATGAAAAAGCGTTCGATATCGGACAGAATTTCCGGAATCGGAACAAAATGTACGGGGCCATGTTTCGGGAAGAAAAACTAATGAGAAATAGGAGGCGAAAGAGGGCAGCGGGCGCCATACTGTACGCATTTTGGCGGAAGTAGGCGGGTTTGAATGGCAATGGCTGAACCGGGAGAAGTAAAATAATAAATGTCCATTCATTACGAAATAATAAAATAAATATATATATTCGTCCTGAAATCATATGCATCAGCAGTCAGTCAAGAAGCGGTTCGAGTCGTGCTGTGTAGCCTGCGATACCTGGATTATCGCCTACCAGTCCTCCGCACTCCCTCACACGGTATACCTTGTTTGGTATACGGACAGGGCGAGTGGAGACAGGCTGCTTATGCATAAAGAAGGTCCGGTTTTCACATCAGCGGCGCCTGAACGTGTAGCTGCTGCGGCAGATGCGCAGTTGCCCGGCCTGGTATACCATCCCCGGTTTACGCAATGGCTGGAAAGGGTAGTGGATCTCACCCCGTCGGTCTGCAACAGTTACGATGCTGATTACATTGAAACGGCATTGGGGAGCCGGCGCAGGCTGAGCCTCAAAGCCATGGATGCCCTTTCTAACTTCATTGATCTTTTTGGTGATTATGCGAACAGTCTGGAGAATGTAACCCACTTACAGGCATTCCGCGAGAACCCCGTCATCGAATCATATATTTCCCATTATTACAGGTTCATTTTCTGGCCCCGGCTGCAGCATGGTGCTAAGTTTAAAGATGCGGAAAGGCCCGCACTTGAAACGGATCACAGTGCATTGCTGGCAGTGTTTAGAGATATGAGAAAGCAATTTGAATCTGGTTTACAAAGTTTATCCGGAAACGATCTATAAAACCTAGAAAAATGGAAAATCAAAACCTGTTCGACCTCCACATCGACGAAGAAAGCGCCCGTTACCTCAAAGAAACCGCCAAATGGGGCCGCTTCCTTGCCATTGTAGCATTCATCATGATTGGCTTTTATGTGCTGGCATTGCTGTTTGGCCTGATGGCAGGCGGTGCAATGACCGGTGGTTTTGAAGCCGAGTATTCCACTACGAATCCTTTTGCAGCAGCTATGGGCACAGGCGTTGGCGTGGCATTTTTTATCGCTTACCTCGCACTGTTGACAGTTCCTGTAGTGTACCTGTACCGTTTTTCCACCCGCATTAAAACTGCGCTGGAAGGTAATGATCAGACTACACTGACAAATTCTTTCGGTAACCTGAAATCGATGTTCAAGTTTTACGGCATCTTAATGATCGTAATGCTGGGCCTTATTGCACTTGCATTCATCGTCATGGTGATTACACTGGGCACTGCCGGTTTCTGATAAAAACTGATGTAAATTATGGAAGAAAAGCCCCTGCAATGGGGCTTCTTCTATTTAATACCTTGCTTATGCTTCCATTAGTTTCCCGTTTTAGTTTTTATGCTTATGCTTCAGGATTAGGCTCGCTGATTGCCCCTTTCGTTGTTGCCTGCTTTTTTATCTATACCATGTTAGGGAATTATATGGAGTTATTTAACACTGTCCCTGTAATGATGGTAGCTTTTCCTTTATCTATAATAGGTGCCCTGGTTTTTTGGTTTGTGGTTATCCGTAAATGGTTATTACAACTGGAGGTTTCTGATTACAGTATTAAGACCCGGGATACATTCGGCAAAGGCAGTCAAAAGGAATGGTTGTACAATGAGTTGGAAGGTTATTCCATCAAGTTGAGGCAAATGAAGAGTAAAGGGGAAGTAGAGCAGCTCACTGTCTGGCAAAAAGGAAAGAAAGCCTTTGTACTGATCGAGCCGATGTTTACCAATTATGCGGAATTGAAATCGGCTGTTATAGCGAAATTAAAAGTGATTACCCCGGCTTAAACTATTAAACTTCCTGATGATGAATTCTAATTCTAAATTTCATAAATACGCTTATTCCCTACTTTGGATACCTGTTGCGATACCCGCCATTGTCGTGGGCTGCGGGGTATTCTTACTCAGGGACGAAAGCCGATTTGCAGCAGTGCTGAAAAACTCGCCAAATGTTATTTACTTAGTTATAGCAACTTTGATAATTATGACAGGTTTCTGGATCTATTTATTCCACACCCGCATGTTACAACTGGAGTTGTCTGAACACAGCATTAAGGCCAGGGGTTTTTATGGCCGTGGCGGAATGAAGGAATGGCTGTTTTATGATCTGGAGGGTTATTCATTGGAGAAGCATGCGCAAAAGAATAAGGATGTTGTTGAATATTTAACCATTTGGAAAGGCGGAAAGAAGGTCTTTATGTTGGTGGATTCTTATTATAGTAACTATGATGATTTGAAATCTGCGATTACTTCAAAGGTGAAATTGATGGGTGCTGAATAGTAAAGCATCTTACTACATTCAGGTTGCAATATTGCAAAAAGGCCGCCCCACTACCGGGCGGCCCTTTTCGTATTTTTCATTTTTCAATCCTGTGTTATGAATGCGCGAGGCTCAGGTTGTAGGCGTGTACGCCACTAAGCTCCTGCATGAATTCTTCCGCCCAGTACTCAATGTTGTAATGGCTGATGTTCTCAAACAACCGCTGCATACGGATCTGGCGCTCCTGCTTGTTCATGGCAACTGCCCGCAGCAGGGAGTCTGTCATGGATACGTTATCGTATGGGTTGGTCATGATGGCATCACCCATTTCTACCGATGCGCCGGCGAATTCTGATAATACCAGTACGCCTTCCGATTCAGGGTTTTGTCCCTGAACGGCTACGTATTCTTTTGCAACGAGGTTCAGTCCATCGCGAAGCGGAGTGATCCAGGCAATGTCTGCGATGGCGTAATAGGCTATCACTTCTTCGAAAGAGAAGGAGCGGAAGAAGAAATGAATGGGTACCCAGTCAATTGTAGAATATTTCCCGTTAATCATTCCGATAAGCTGTTCCAGCTCCTGCTGTACCTGTTCATAGATTTTCATTCCTTTCGCCGGAGGCGTACAGATGTTGATCAGCTCCACTTTACCATGCAGGTTGGGATGCTCTTCGAGGAACTGGGCGTATGCTTTGATCTTCTCGAGCGGCCCTTTTACGTAATCAAGCCTTTCGATACTGAGGATCGTTTTCTTGCCAAGCGTATTTTTCTTCAGCTGCACGATGAGTTCTTTGGTGCTGTCCTGCTGCAGGAGTTCGCCGATGTAATCGACGTGTACCCCTACCGGGTTAGCACCGAGCCTCACCTTGCGGCGGCCGGTATCAATTTCCCGTGTCATGGTTCCTGTGCCCATGGCGGAGCTGTAAGTGAGGAAGCGCGGGGCGCAGCTTACGGTTTCTGTGATCTTCACCGGCATAAGGCTTTTCACTACATCCACGAAATTCTCCACGTAGCGCGGGATGTGGAAGCTCACATAATCGCACTGGAGCAGACTGTGGATGATCTCTGAGCGCCAGGGGATTACATTGAAGGTGTTGGCCGCGGGGAAGGCGGTATGATGGAAGAAGCCGATCTTCAGATCGGGGCGTAGCTGGCGGAGGTAGCCGGGTACCATCCACAAGTTGTAATCGTGGATCCAGATCATGGCATTGGGTGCGGCTTCTTTCGCGGCTTTCTCTGCGAAAATGCGGTTCACTTTCAGGTAGTGCGCCCAATGTTCATGGTTGAACTGGGCTTTCTCCACAAAAGCGAATATGGCAGGCCAGAAGGCCTCTTTTGAGAATACTTTATAGAAGATATCGATGTCTCCCTTCTGCAGCATAACCGGACTGGCTTCCAGGTTGGGATACTCATCCCGGTCGATGTGGAAGTTAGCGTCTGACGAAGGATTTTCTTCATCCGCTTCCTGCCAGGCGATCCATAAACCCGGTCTGCCCGACTTAAAGAAGTTCGTCAGCGTGGGGAGGATGCCATTAGGGCTTTTAGGTTTTCGGCGGATGAGTTCACCGTCTTCCACGGCAGTTTCGAAGGGGAAGCGGTGGTACAGCATTACCAGCTGGGTGGATTCTGCGGGAGGGGCAGTGGGTGCTGCATGCCCGTAGAATGGCCTGAAGTCCTCAATATGGCGTAATGCTTCGAGGATACCGCCAGCGCCGGGGGTATTGGCGATGTAAGTGTCTTTCTGGTCAGAAACAGCCCTTACGAGGGCAGGCTCGGCAGCGCCTACCACTACTCCGCGGAAACCACGGCCGTAGAGGGACAGATCGTTGAGGGTATCGCCTGCTACGAGGATCTCACTGTCCGGTACCTGCAGGAGGTCTGCAAGCTGCCGCAAGGTGGCGCCCTTATTTACAGAGGGGGGCAGCACATCGAGGAACTTGTTGGCGGACAGGATGATGTCGCAGCCGAGGGCTGCTTCAAGGCGGGTGATTTCCGCCTTAATAGAAGGGTCATCGAAGTAAAAGGAGCAACGGCGCTGCTGGGGCACCGGTTGAAGACGGATGCCTTTTACTTCATTCATTTGTTCCATCACCGCCTGGTTTCCCGGCCATTTCAGCTCAATATTGTTCTGGATAGGCTGAATGGGCAGGAGGGTATGGCCGTCGAGGACGGTGGCCCCTACATCGCAAATGATGTAATCAGGTGTGGGAATAACAGGGTCTGCCAGAAGCGGGAGAACGGTCTCCACTCCGCGGCCTGTTACAAAGATGAGCCGGAAGTCAGTGTTTTGCCGGATCAGGGCATACAACTGTTCTTTATGGGTCTGACTTCCTCCCAGGAATGTTCCGTCTAAATCGGTCGCAAGGATCATACGTGTGTTTTTGGTGATAGAATATGTCTGAAAGCCACTAATGGGCTGAATATGAGAGGGGTTACGGGTTGGATAGCTGGTGCAAAGGTACGAAGAAATGCCCGCAGGGAAAGGTGACAACTTGGCAAAAATGGTGACTATTAGACATTGTTACATCCATAGTTTTTTATTATCTTGGCTATAATGATACAGCCAAAACGATTATTCGACGCGGTAGCTTACCAGCTGGAGAAATTCCCTAAACCAGACATGGTTGCCTCAAAGATTGACGGCAACTGGAAGCCTTACAGCACAGCAGCAGTGCAGGAAAACGCATCACGCCTCGCAGCAGGGCTTCTTGCCCTCGGGGTTGGTGGTAATGACATGACGGAGGAAGGGGCGGATAAAATCGCCATCATTTCCAATAACAGACCCGAATGGATTTTTACCGACCTCGCTGTTCAGCAGACAGGTGCTGTCCTGGTACCGCTTTATCCCACTACCAATCCACTGGAAGTAAAGTTCATCCTCAACGATTCGGCAGTGAAGTACATTTTCGTGAGTAACCAGGAAATGTATGATAAGATCAATGACCTGAAAGCTGAAGTGCCTTCGCTGAAAGGTATCTTTTCCTTTGATCCCGTGAACGGTGCCCCTCACTGGAGTGAAGTGACCGCAAAGGCTACGCCTGCGCTGGAAGCGGAAGTAAAACACATCGCTTCCCAGATCCCCGATGAGCATCTTGCCACCATCATCTATACCAGTGGCACCACAGGTACGCCCAAAGGCGTAATGCTTACCCATAAAAATATTGTCAGCAACGTATACTTTTCCAAAGCCAGCTTCCCTTTCCCGGATGCCCCGGAAACACGCGTACTCAGCTTTCTGCCGCTCAACCACATCTTCGAGAAGATGGTTACCTACATTTACCTCTTCAGCGGTATCAGTATCTATTATGCAGAGAGCATGGATAAGATCGCTGATAACCTCCGCGAAGTGAAGCCTGATGGCTTTACCACCGTACCCCGCCTGCTCGAGAAAGTGTATGAGAAAATAATGAGTAAGGGCAATGAGCTTACCGGTATCAAACGCGGACTCTTCTTCTGGGCTGTGGCACTGGGTAAGAAGTATGATAATAATATCAGCGGTGGTCCCTGGTACAACATCCAGCTGGCTATTGCCAATAAGCTCATCTTCAGCAAATGGCGTGAAGCACTTGGTGGTAAGATCTCGTTCATCGTTACCGGTGGCGCCGCAGCTTCAGAAAGCCTGCTGCGCATCTTCAATGCTGCTCAGATACCTGTATATGAAGGGTACGGGCCAACAGAGAATAGCCCGGTTATCAGCGTGAACCGCCGTCACCCTGCAGGGCTTACCCGCTTCGGTACAACCGGTCCGCTCATTGACGGGGTGGAACTGAAGTTTACGGAAGAAGGGGAGATCTGTGTACGGGGTACATCAGTTATGAAAGGCTATTACAAACGCCCCGATCTTACCGATGAAACGGTAATAGACGGATGGCTGCATACCGGTGATATCGGAACCCTTGTAGATGGTAAGTTCCTGAAGATCACCGATCGTAAGAAGGAGTTGTTCAAGACCAGCGGCGGCAAGTATGTTGCTCCGCAGCCTATTGAGAATAAGATGAAGGAAAGCCCCTTCATTGAGCAGATCATGGTAGTAGGCAATGAGCGTAAATTCGTAAGCGCACTGATCGTACCATCATTCAATTTGCTCAAACAGTGGATGGGACAGAACCATGTTCCCTTTACGACAAATGAAGAGGCCGTGAAAAACCCACAGGTGCTGGAGATGTTCCAGAAAGTGGTGGACCGTTACAACGCCAACTTCAACCATGTGGAGCAGGTGAAGAAATTTGCCCTTATGGAACGTGAATGGGGCGTGGATTCCGGAGAAATGACGCCTAAGCTCAGTCTCCGCCGCAAGATTATCCTCGACAAATACAAGAACATTATCGACGGGATTTACAGCGTCTGATCATATAATTCAGGGCCGGCAAAGCAGCGCCGGCCCTTTTCTCCTGCTTGCCCCATACCGACAAACCCGTTAACTTTGTGATATGATACGCCCAGCTACCCCTAACGATGCGCCCGTAGCAGTACCGCTGCTTTTCCTGGCCATGGAGGAAATCGCCCGCAAGCTCTCCGGAACCAATGATATGCAGGTAGTGACCCACATTTTCGAACACCTCTTCCGCGAGCGGGGTAATCAATACAGCTATGAGAATGCACTGATTTTTGAAGGGGAAAAAGGCCCTGCAGGTATGATTCTCGGATACGATGGCGGCAAACTGCACGACCTCCGCAAGCCCGTACTCGATTATATCCGCTGGCAGACGGGCGCTGGCATTTGTCCGGAAGATGAAACCCAGCCCGGAGAGTTTTACCTAGACAGTATCGCAGTGGCGCCCGGCAACCAGGGTAAAGGCATCGGCAGCCAGCTGATTGGTGCTGCTACCCAAAAGGCAGCCACAGAAGGCCTGCCCCGTGCCGGTCTTCTTGTAAGTACCGATAACCCTGCAGCTCAGCGCCTGTATGAGCGCATGGGCTTTAAGGTGGAATACACTATACCCTTTGCGGGCGGGCGTTATCACCACCTCGTTAAAAATCTGCAGGAGGCATAGTACTTTCTGCCCAAACGCGCGTCTCCCTTACTTAACCTGACTATTTACATGCTGAAATCACTTTTCCCATTTTGCTTCACGATAATTTCCCTGCCGGCCTTTGCCGCTCATCCGGAAACGTTTGCAATTGAAGATTCCATCCGCCTGAAAGTACTCCCCCGCGCCCTCACTGTAGACCCCTCCAAAGGCACGTTGAAGGCCACGGCGGATAACGGGTTCATACTCCATGCCAACAAGCAGACAGACCTTTATTCATTCGTAGACAGCAGCTTTTACGTGCACCAGGTACCAATGGCTACCTTCCGGGCCGATGAGCAGTTTATCTTCTCCGCCCGGGTACGTCCCGATTGCAAAGCCCTTTACGATGGCGGCGCTTTAATCCTTTATACAGACTCTTCCAACTGGGCCAAACTGCTGATCGAGAAAATGGACGACGGGCGTATAATGCTGGGTTCGTCCCTCGTTACCGGCCGTGTTACTGACGACAGCTATCACCGTGCCGTAAATGCACCCGAAGTATATGTAAAAGCAGCCCGCTCGGGTAATATCTACTGCTTTTACTTCTCTGAAGACGGTAAAAAGTGGCAATTGCTGCGCACTTTCCGCTACCGTAACCCTGCAGGACTCCGGATCGGTTTCTATGCCCAATCACCCAAAGGTGAAGGAATGGAGCTGCAGGTAACTGATGTTAAATACCGGCCCGAAGCCTTTAAGGATTTCTTCTCCGGGGAATAACATTCCCTTGCCATTCATCCATTAATCCGATGTCTGAATGACAATTATCCTATTTTGTCACGATAACTTTGATAAAAATTCGGGACTAAATAGCGATGAGGAAATTAGGCTTATTGATATGGAGCATGATCGTGCTCGCGGGAACGGGCGCCATGGCACAGCAGCAGCCACAACAGCAGAACGGCGGGCAGCAGGCGGAAATACTTGGTAAATTAATCGACAATCAGACTGGTAAACCGGTAGAATATGCATCGGTGGCACTGTTGAAAGCTACGGATTCATCCGTGGTAACGGGCATGCTGTCTAAAGGCAATGGTGATTTCGATTTCCGGAGCATTACCCCAGGCAAATACATCCTTAAGATTTTCTTTATAGGGTACGAAACTTACTTTAAAGCCGTAACCGTCCGCCAAAGCAGCGATGTGGGCAATATCCGTCTTAAAACAACTGCTACCGCCCTGAAAGGAGTGGAAGTAGTGGGTGAGAAGCCGGCTTTTACCATGGAGATCGACAAGCGCGTGTTTAACGTGGAAAAGAACCTCTCCAGCATGGGTGGTACTGCAACCGACGTACTCCGCCAGGTACCTTCCGTTAACGTGGATATTGATGGTAACGTGAGTGTGCGGAATGGCAGTCCAACCATTTTTATTGACGGCCGCCCCAGTACCCTTACGCTCGACCAGATCCCCGCGGATGCTATTTCCAGCGTGGAAGTGGTGACCAATCCCTCTGCCAAATACGACGCCGAAGGTATGAGCGGTATTCTCAACATCGTATTGAAGAAAAACCGCAAAGCAGGTATTAACGGCCTTATTCAGGCTGGTTACTCCTCTACCAAAAGCTCCAATGCCGGGGTGGATCTCAATGCACGTCAGGGTAAGATCAATGTATTCCTGAATTACAGTCTGCGCGACCGCCGCTCTCCCATGAAGCAGCATATGTTCCGTAAGAACATCGACGGGAACGATATCACGTATTTGGATCAGTACCAGGATGGTGAATTCGGCCGCCGCTTCCAGAACGGCCGCTTTGGCTTCGACTGGTTCATCGACAACCGGAATACCCTCACCATTTCACAGGGCATCACTGCCGGTGATTTCAATAACCTGAATACACAGGATATCTTCGATCTTAACAGCAATAAGGAGCGCATCCAGCGTGGCTATGGCCGTAACGACAGCAAACACAACTTCCGTAACTACGCCACACAGATGGGCTATAAACGCACTTTCTCCAAAGAAGGGCAGGAGCTGACGGCGGATGTAACGTATAACAAAGCTAACAACCGTAATAACAACGATTACAGTCTGCAGTATTTCGATATGGCCGGCCAGCCCAGTAACTCCCCCAATCAGCCGGAGCTGCGTTATGGTAAAGGCAGTGGCGGAACCACTTACCTTACCGCACAGGTGGATTTTGTAACGCCCCTTAGCGAGAAATCGAAACTGGAAGCAGGTCTCCGGTCTAATAACCGGAAGTTCAATAACCTGTTGAATACATTCGGGAAAGACTTTACAACAGGGGAGTACGCGTACGATTCCAGTCTTTCCAACAACTACCGTTACAAAGAGCAGATCAATGCAGCATATGTAAGTTATACAAATGGTTTCGGGAATTTCGGTTTCCAGACGGGGCTGCGTGCAGAGCAATCCTTTTACAGCGGCGAAATGCTGAATGTGAAAGGTGCTGCTTATGAGATTGATTATCCGATCAGTCTTTTTCCCAGCGTATTCTTAACGCAGAAGTTCAAAGGCGATCATGAGTTGCAATTGAACTACAGCCGCCGTATCCAGCGCCCATGGTTCCGCGATCTGCTGCCAAATATTGAATACAATGCCAACTCTGCCCGCCGTGGTAACCCCACGCTCACGCCAGAGTTCACTAATTCTTTCGAGCTGTCTTACATGAAAGACTTCAACCGTAAGATGAATGTACTGGCATCCGTATATTTCCGGAATACGAATAACGCCATCACTAACTTCTATGTAGATACTACGCTGGTGCTGGACGGGCAGGAGCGTAAAGTATTATTAAACTACCCCATCAACGCCGACCGCCGCAATTCTTACGGTGCTGAGCTGACTGTTCGTAACCAGATCACCAAAGGCTGGGACATCACTACCAACGTGAACATGGCACAAACCAGTGTTAGTGCGCAGGATCTCGATAATTCAGGGTTCGTATGGTTTGGTAAAATCAACAGTAATACCAAACTGCCCTGGAACCTGACATTACAGGTAACAGGAGAATATGAATCCCGGCAGATACTGCCGCAGGGTGAAGAAGCGCCGGAATACCAGATAGACATGGCGGTGAAGCGTGATTTCCTGAAGAAGAAGAACCTGTCTGTTACCGTAGGCCTGAACGATATCTTTAATACCGACCGGGATCTCAGCTGGACCACCACCAACTTCTCCGAATCTGAGCGCTACCGCAAACGGGTATCCCGTGAGCTTCGTGTGAACGTAAGCTGGCGCTTTGGTAAAATGGACGCTAAGATCTTTAAGAAGAAACGTGGCGGTGATGAAGGAGGTGGAGATATGGGTGGCGGAGATGGATTCTGATCCGTATTAATTCTTAAGCAATCCAAATAACTCCCGGTCAATACTGACCGGGAGTTAATGTTTTAATAATACGTGGGACGCATTCATTTTCACCTGGTTTTGCGGCCAAGTCAGGAAAAAGGGTTAACTTATACTTCATCCACTAAAGTTTACTATGCTCTCGCTACAGGTGATTACTGATCCGGTTTACGTAAAACCAGCCAATCCCAGCTTCTTCGAACGCTTTATTCGCGATCCCAAGGATGTGCCATTCGTACACTTGTCCATCCAGATCACCCTCGTGCTGGGTATTACAGCATTACTGTTGTATATGCCTTTTATCGATGGATGGTTATGGTGGGTAATTGCCGCAGTTTACCTCTTCTTCAATAATTTTGTTTTCAAAGGCCCGTTTGGCCTCATGCTTCACTGTACGAGTCACAGGGCTTTTTTCAGGAAGGAATACGGTTTCATGAACCATTACCTGCCATGGGTATTGAGTCCTCTCTTCGGACAAACGCCGGAAACCTATTTTAGCCACCATATTGGTATGCATCACGCAGAAAATAACATGGAGGAAGACGAAAGCAGTACCATGCCTTTCCAGCGTGATTCTCTGCGTGGATTCGGTCATTATTTAGGGGTGTTCTTTTTTGCAGGTGTATTTAACCTGGCGGTATATTTTTATAAAAGGAACCGTAAACGGCTCATGTATCGATCTGTACGTGGGGAGTTGTTGTTTTATGCCCTCTGCGTGGGGCTGTCGTTTGTAAACTGGCAGGCCACACTGGTTGTGTTCATCATTCCATTCGTTATTTCCCGCATCATCATGATGATGGGCAACTGGGCACAACACGGATTCATTGATGCAAAAGACCCTTCCAATCATTACAAGAACTCCATCACCTGCATCAATACCAAATACAACCATAAATGCTGGAACGACGGGTATCATATCAGTCACCACGTTAAGCCCAATATGCATTGGACGGAACATCCGGTATATTTCCGGCAAACCCTTCAGGAGTATATCGATAACGAAGCTATTGTATTCGATGGTATTCACTTCCTCCATGTGTTTGCATGGCTGGTGACCCGGCGGTACGATAAACTGGCGCGGCATTTTGTGAACATCGGAGACCGCTTCCAGTCCGATGAAGAGGTGATTGCTTTCCTGAAGGAGCGGACAAGGAAGATTGTTCCGGAATTGCAGGTGGCGTAAGGGGGAATAGATTCTTTCGGCTATTGCAGGATGTTTTGAACTATACTGGCATTACCCCTCTGTAATGCTGAATTTCTCATACTTATTTCTTCTCAATTGGCTGTTGGTAATAAATGCCCGACAGAACCCTCATGGAATAATGGCGGGCTATGGCTAATTACATAATTAGCTACTGCGAAAATCCAGTCCGGCTGCGGCCAGGGCTGCATTTAGCTTTGGCAATGAAGCCGGCCCCATGCCATGGAGAGAAAGGATCTCTTTCCGGGTATGCTTTGCCAGCTGCTGAATGGTTGTAATTCCCGCAGTTTCAAGTGCCCTTCTTGCCGGGCCAGATAATGTTGTCATAAAGCCTGCAGGCGGAGCATCCTCCTTTTCGCACTGCGGACAAACGGGGCAATCGGACGACTTATAGTATTGATGTCCCTTTGGGCAGGTGCGTAAAGTTTTTGCAGAGGGCATAATATTGTTGTTTTTTATCAGAACTTTAAATTACTGTTTATAACGAAATTCCGACCTATGGAGACGCGTAAACTTATTGGATTGGTATTGCTGCTGGCAGGCCTGACCTTAGGCTTTGGCAGTATCTGGCGCAGGAAAAGGGGCCACCCGGCTAAAGGGGCCGGGGCTGTAATGGCGCTTGCCTTTGTGATGGAAGCGGCTGGAATTGTATTGCTGGTGGATGGTTGTGGAGGGGATTGATTGATGTAAAATGTAGAACATGCAAATGATCTTCGTGGGTGATATTCAGGTTACTCTTAAGCCAAATGTTTCCGGGGGAATCCGGGTAAATGATGGGTGCCGTAGTATTCTGCTGCCGAAAATGTCAATGGATGAAGCCGCCGGGCTGATTCAGGAGAATTATTCTGTAGTGTATGCATACTATATTCGATTTGTTACAGATGATAAAGGCAGGGCAGAATTGCAACAGATTAGTCTGAATATTGTGTTGCACTATTTGTACATGTACAATAACTGGAGGGCAAATACTGCTCAGATGTCTAATCTGGATTTACATTTCAAAAACGAAGACTTTAATAGTCCGGGTACATTTGATATCATAACCTGGTATTATAAAGAAAAACATCCAAAGTCCTGGAAAGAGAAAAGTGCTGTACTGATGGGGTTTAATATGGAGGCGTTTTCAATAAAATATGCAGCAAGAGAATTGTTTTATAATAAGTAAACCGAAGCGTTGTTAGAATGTAACTACATGACCCGGAGCGTTTAAATATTTCTTGTATAGTAATGCGGGTTGCTAAAAAAATTAGTTTGACAAATTTTGTGATTTAAATATTTCTTGTACATTTGATTGAAATTGAACACGTTTTTACCTATGAAATGAAAACGGTTTGATCTGATAACCAAGAGGAATCCCTGCCCGTGTTGACCCGGTGAAATTGATTATACATTAGACAGTTATTCCCGCATCCATTTTGACGACTTAAGGAAGATCCTTATGCCTGTACACCGACTGTTTGCAGCACTCTGCTGTCTCGGCGTGGTATCTATTGCGCGCGCGCAAAGTATACCTGACCGGGTACCCTATACCATGGATTCCATGGTGAATATTTTACGGCCTCCTTTGCCGCTTGTCCGGCAAGCGCTGGTGGATTCTCTGAACCACCAGGCTACCAGTAAGCATGCCCTTAAGGATAAAGCGACAGCCCTTCAACGACAGGTAACTGATCGAGGCGCTCTGCCCATTCCGGGAGCACCGGCATTATTGAAGGATGGAGGCAATATCCAGTTGCCCTCCGGAAGCTTCGGTGATTTGAAAGAACCTGTCCGTAAGGAATTCCTTTCCTATATCCACGCTACTTCAGGGCCAGCTAAATTCGCCAAACTTCAGGAGGGTTTCGGGGCACTGAAAGATTCTGCCCGTATGGAGCGCTTCTTCGACGATAAGCTCCGCGGGTTCTACGCGCTCTTTAAAGATCACCCCGCCACAGATAAACTAAAACTCCCTGGTAAGCCAGAGAATAAACTCCAGAAAGCCGGTGCCCAGACCTCCTATGGTGATACTACCGGAAATTCTTCCGGCTGGTGGAGTAATGTAGAAGTGCAGGACCGCTTCGCCCTGGGTTCTATCCCCGTCAACCTTCAGTATGCCAATGTCTCCGGATACAACCGTTTTGATCACGACCTGTCCGGTGAAAACCTCGGTAATTTAAAGTTTGACCGGGAGGCCTATCTGCAAAAGGTATCCGCTCATGTACGTAAGAACTATGATCTTAAGAAGTATTTCCTCGACGATATCGATTTCAAATCCCAGCTGAAACAGTTTACGGATACGCGGCTCAAATCCCTTTCTGAGAAAGGCGACAGCTTACAGAAGCTGATCCGGCCTGAAGAACTCATGTATCTGGATAGCATACAGCTGCGCAATCAGCTCTTTGCTAATGCTGCTGGCAGTTTTTCTGATACCGCTTTGGAAAACAAGCTGTCAAAACTGTTAGCCTTGCAAAAGGAGATAGGTGGCGGCCTCGACCCCAACGCCATGCTGAAGAACCAGCATCAGTTAAAATCACGCATGGAACGCTATATGCAGGATCCGCTTTCCGCTGCGGAAATGGCTCCTGATCTGATTCCTATGTCTGGCCTTCAAAAACTTTTCCTGAAAATGAAGGATCTGGCCGCAGGTAATATTGCAGCCAATGCCAGCAAAGGCACCGTATCCGACCTGTTTATGACTGGTGCAGCTGGTAGCCTTTTGAATAAAAACAAACTGCTAATGCTGGGTGCCGGTAAAACGCGTCAGGCACTCCCTTACGATATCGGCCTCGATGGTATGCAGCAGGCACCTTCCCAAAGCCTGCAGTTCCTGCGGATGGGTAAAGGTGATATGGACAAGCCGCATCATCATGTATCCATGATCAATGCCAATGCCCGCAACGATAAGCGAATGCCCAATGTTCGCACGCTGATGCAGAATACTTTTGTAGGCGCCCTTTCCAACCGGCTTTCTCTGGGCGACTGGGGAGATGTGGATTTCGAAATATCCAAATCCAATACCAGTACTGGTGCCGGCGGGCCAGCCGGTGATCATGCCGCACAGTCCAAAGCTGCCATCGCTAACTTCTTCGACGATTTCATCACCACTGTATCTACCGGACTGAAATATAATTCGGCATTGCCCGAGTATGGGCTTACCCAGGCAGTGTATTTCAACTATTCGGGTATGGGGTACAATAACCCCGGTAGTCCTTATTCCCGCCGTGGGTCTATGGCTTACGGGCTGCAGGTAAAGCGTGCCTGGCTCCGTAATAAAGCCAGCGTTCAGTTGAGGACTGATTTCCGTAATACCAGCCGCACTGCTCTGGCAGGCAGTCAATGGAAGAATCGGACCCTCGCGCTCGATGGCCGTTTACGCATCTCCCGGCAGCTAACGCTTTCCGGACGCCTGCATCAGAGCAGTATGATGTCTGATGGCAGCCATGGCCGCCAGGAACAATACCTCAACCGCAAGGTGGCATTCAGTTCGCAATGGAACGGTAAAGCGGGCGGACTGCGTTTCTTCAACCAGTCTTCCTTCGGCCTGCAGCAGATGCATTATATGACAGATGTTGCGCCCGTGAAGAGCCTCTTCGTGAATGCCTTCGTCAGCCACACTATTCCGGTGGGAGAGAAAATGATCACCGCAAACGTCTTTTACAATCGCGATATAAAGAATGCCGCCGTGTATTCCAACCTGCTGACTGCCGATGCCGGCTACCAGTACCGGCTCGCCAAATTCCTGCAATGCGGGAGCAGTCTTACCTTCCTCGACAACAGGGGAGTGGTACGGCAGGCAGGTATCCGCCAGCAGGTTAGTGCGCAATTACTGGGCCGCTGCCAGGTAAACCTGAGCATGGATGCGCGTAAAGACCTGATGAACACGCCGCAGAACTACCTCTACGGGAACTTCCGCAGCGAATTATCCATTTTCTACATGTTGAACCAATAGCTATGAAAAGATACCTGACGGTCTTATTGCTCATGTGTACTGCCATGTTCGTCCGCGGACAGGTAACGGTCACCTTTGTGCCCGAAGTACAGGGCAGGACCCTCGAAACCGTGATGGGAGCACGATTTATGAATGGCGGACAAAAGCAGCAATGCATCCTGCAAATCAGGATAACCTCGGCCGATGGGGGACTGATCGCAGAAACCGTTACGCCTGCTTTTGAATTGCCTTCCGGCATGCAGATGATCCCACAGGCTGCGGCATATCGTTCCGCCTGGAAGTTCGGCAACAGCCGGCAGGCAGTGGTGGTGAAGCAATCTCACCAGTTCCCGGAAGGAGAGTATGAATACTGCTTTACTTTATCGGAAGTAGCCGGAGGGCACGCCGGTGGGGTAGTGGCAGAACAGTGCTTTAATCACATGCTACAGCCCTTCAGTCCGCTGGAACTGACCGAACCCTACGACGGAGACCGTATCTGCGATAAACGACCCACGCTTATTTGGCAGCCTTTACTGCCCGCACTCCCTGGTATGACATACCGGTTGCTGCTGGTAGAAGTAAAAGAAGGCCAGGCCAGGACGGAAGCATTGCATTATAACATGCCCATCATCCGCCAGAATGGTATCCCTTCTCCCATGTTGCTATACCCGCCCCTCAGCACCGAGCTCGTAATGGGTAAGCGCTATGCCTGGCAGGTGTCTGCAGTGAAAGGGGAGACTTTGCTGGCAAGGAGTGAGGTGTGGGATTTTACGGTGAAATGTGAGGATAGTGTGGCGAAGCGGCCGGTAGACAGTTATCGAAACATCGATGATCTGGCAAAAGGAAACTTCTATATAGCGGAAGGGAGAGTCCTGTTTGCGATAGAAAACTACCATAGCCCTCAAAAGCTTGATTATAGCATTACCAGTATCTCCAAACCCAATGAGAAATTGCGGAAGTTTCCAAAGGTGCAGTTGAATACGGGGCGCAACCATATCCTCATTGATCTGGAATCTGTGAAGGGGATGACGGATGGAGATTATTATATCCTGTCTGTCCGCCTGCCCAACGGGGAAACTAAACAACTCCGATTCATGTACAAAGCTGAAACCGAATAGATTATGCGTGTGATTTTGATGCTCTTTACAGGAGCTGTGTTACTACTCTCCTGCAATACAAAGCAACAGCGGGCAAAGCAAATGAAGGAATTGTCGCTGCTCGATGAGAAGGAAGCCTCTGGCTGGAAAATGCGTTTGCGTTACCTCCCGGCTAAGAACAAGGATACCAGTGAATGGAGCCTTGTACTACGCGTTGAGCATAGTAGTGGTTTACCGCAAAAGATGTTAAATGAACCGAAGTTTAGTTACGGCATCGACAGTCTTTTCGAAGTTATTTCCCCTGCAGATACATTGGCACCTTTCATGGCTATCCGCGTAGCTAACGGGCAAACCAATGGTGCGGAATACATGCTTACGTTCGACCGGAAGGCATTACGTGAGAAGGGAGCATTGCAATTGCGGTTCAGAGACTGGCTTTTTTCGCAACGTGATTTGTTTTTCCCACTGAACCTGGCATCCATCCATCAACTTGATTCAATCTACACCCGGATATGATAAGAAGCGCTTCAACAAAGAAGAAAATCGCCGTTTTCTTTCTTGGACTTATGACCCTGGAAACCCTGATTCCCTTGCAGAGCCTCGCTCTTACCAGCGGCCCCGTACAGCCTGAAATGACGCAGTTTCAACCGGCAGGTATGAGTGATATGGTGGATTTGTTTACTGGGGATTTTAAGTATAACATCCCATTGCTGGATGTAGATGGATATCCCATTAATCTGAACTATTCACAAGGAGTGGGTATGGAAGATGAAGCTTCCTGGGTTGGGCTTGGATGGAATCTTAATGTGGGATCAATTACCCGACAGTTGCGGGGGATACCGGATGATCATAATGGAGATCGGGTAAAATCTGTCAACCATATGAAAACCAAAGTTACCACAGGTGGGCGGTTTACAGGTCGTGTTGAGTTTACCGGATTTCAGGCGCTTAAGTTGGCAGGTTCTATAACTGCAGGTGTCTTTTATGATAACTATACGGGATGGGGTGGAGAAGTAGGTGCTGGCGGGAATGCAGGGCTTTCACTCACGGGTAAAAATGCCAACTCTACTACTTTGGGGCTAAATGCAGGGCTCAATTCGAATACTGCAAGTGGTGTTTCTACAACGTTAGGCGCTTCCATCTCAGTTTCTCAGAAGATGGAGCAAAATGTTACACAGAATATTGCTGGTAACTTATCACTTAGTTATAATACCCGGGAAGGGATGAAAGAGCTCACGCTGGGAAGTAGTTATTCTTCTGGTAAATTAAGCCGTAATACTGGTACAGGAACGTATTCGTTGAATACTCCTGTTTTTTATCCTGCAGGTGAAGTTCCTTTCAAAAGTGCGAGCCGTACCTATTCCCTTGATTTGGGGCTTGCTGCCACTCTCTGGAATTTTGCAGTAGGAGGGTCTGGCTATAAAACGGTTAGAGAGGTGGCCAAAAATGTCAACGAACAGCAGGCGTATGGCAGTCTGTACGGGCATAATGGTAAGAATAACGACAATGCGCTGATGGATTTTATGCGTGAGAAGGATAATATCATAGTGAAAGACATGAACCATATTGCACTACCAATTGCTACGCCCGATATTTTCGCATTTAACAGTCATGCAGGTGGTGGTCAGTTTAAAGTGTCCAGAGGAGGAACTGGTGTTTTCTTTAATAACAGAAAAGTCGATGAAACGGAGAACTCAACACTGGGCGGTGATTTCGGATTTGGATATCTTTTTCATGGTGGAGTTTCGCTGTACGAACAGGATATAAATGACGTTTCACAAAAATGGAAGTTTGGAAATAACTGGTTGAATAAAGGTGATTATACGTCCTTCACGAATGTGAAAGAGGAAGATGCCTATTTTAAAGCGATTGGTGAGCCTACGATGGAAGACCCCACCTTTGCAACCAGAATTCAGGAAGAGGACCCTGTATACATTCCTATTGTTAGAAATACTACAGCGCCAACACTGAAGCAGGTGGGTAAAGTTGCAGTTCCACTCACCGGAAACAACCGTTATGAAAAGGCTGGCCGGCAGCAGCGGAATGAGGCTATCAGCTATCTTACGGCTTCTGAGGCAGCTTTTGGCGGAATGTACGAACAGATCATCAGTTATGCTGCCAATACGCTGGATGGCAGCGGGAATTTTACAGCACAACGGGCAGACCAGATATCAAAAACCGGAATTGACCGGATAGGAGGAAACCGGAAAAAACATCATCTTTCAGAGATCACCATGACCGGGGAAGGTGGTAAAAGACTGGTGTACGGAATACCCGTTTATAATAATTTGCAACGTGAATATTCATTTGCTCTCAAACCCAAAACCTCATCACAGGGTACAGAAATGGATACACGCACTGATAATCTTGTTTCATACGAAAGAAATGGGACGGCTATTATCCATAAATATCCCGGAACAAATGAGTTTTATTCTGAACAAACACAACCGGCATATGCGTCTTCTTTTTTACTAACTGCTGTATTGTCACCTGATTATGTTGATGTTACCGGAGATGGCATAACAGACGACGACAGAGGCACAGCAGTAAAGTTCAACTATACCCGTCATGCGGCCAATTTCAGATGGAGATCTCCTGTTGAGTTGGATATGGCAACACTCAACAGAGGTCAGTTGGCAGACCCGGATGATGATAAAGGCAGTATTATTTATGGTGAAAAAGAGATATGGTATCTGCACTCCATAGAGACTAAAACTAAAATCGCTTATTTCATTACCAGTGACAGAAAAGACGCCCTGGGTGTGAAGAGTTTTCACGGAGATTATGATAATACACAGCAACAACGTCAGTTAGATCAGATCAGGCTTTACAGTAAGAGCGACCTCACTACGCCGATTAAAACAGTAAAACTGGGCTATGATCAGTCACTTTGCAAGGGCGTTCCTAACTACCAGGGTGGCAAATCAGCTACGCAGGGTAAGCTTACACTCAGAAGCGTATATTTCGAACACGGTTTATCTACCCGGGGAAGTAAACATGCTTACACTTTTGATTACAATGAAGGGGGGGTAAACGATAACAAGTATGCTGCTCTGGCATCTGACCGTTGGGGTACATATAAACCTGCCGTAACCACTACAGGTGAAATGCGTAATGATGAGTATCCGTATTCCACAAACACCAAGCCTGAAATGTGGCTGTTGAAAACGATCAATCTGCCAACAGGTGCCGCGATCGAGGTTAATTATGAATCGGATACCTATAATTATGTGCAAAACCGGCAGGCTATGGAAATGACAGCATGGCCTACTATGCTCAAACAGGATGGTGCAGTGACTACGAAGCTGGAGGAGATGACAAAAATGCGGTTTACACTTCCTACCGGTGTTACAGTCACTAATCTTGCAGATTTTCAGAATATAGTATTGGGTGGTAGTAAATATTTATATGGTAAAGTATTTTGCAACCTGACAGATGAACCATTAAACAATGCCACGGATAAATTCGACTGGGTACCCTGTTATGCAGAGGTGAAAAGCATCAGCGCAAATGGCGCCATCATAGATGCAGAATTCGTTAACCCTGTAGTGAGTGGCCGCGCAATCAATCCATTCCTGATGGCTGCCTGGCAGCGCATGCGTTTGGATTACCCCCGCTATGCATGGCCGGGATATAAGAATAAAATCCCCGATGGGGAGTCGATGGATGCTGCAATGGGAGCCCTAAGTAATGCCATCAGTAATATCCGTGAACTTAAAGAGGACTTTAATGAAAGAGGATTGAGGCGCGGGTTTGCATTTAATTATAAATCAGCCAAAAGCTTTGTTCGCTTAGGAGTTTTCTCCAAAAGTGTAGCGCCCGATGGTAAAAAGGGCGGAGGCGCCCGCGTTAAGTCGCTCGTAATGCGCGAAACCTGGGATGCAGGACCGGAAGAGGTGAATACGCAGTTATACACGTATACGACGAAGAATGACAATGGGGTAACTATTGGCTCTGGTGTAGCCAGTTATGAACCTTCAATAGGAGGTGATGAAAACTCATGGCGTCAGCCAGACCCATATACACAGGTTAACCGTAAGGCACTCAATAATGAGTTTTACCTTGAAGAACCTTTTGGTGAAGCACTTTTCCCATCTCCAACAGTTGGATATCGGGAAGTAAAAGTGGAAAGTCGGTCAGGTAGAGATACTGATCCAAATGTTGTGAGTCAGACAGGCTATCTCCAATACGATTTTTATACTGCGAAAGAGTTTCCTACTGAAACAGAGAATACTCCCATCAGTGTTTATGAGCGGAAGCCGCCTGGTATCAGTTTCTTCTTTGGAGGTAGATCAATTTATGAAATGGTAATGTCCCAGGGTTATGTGATCCGGACGAATGACATGCATGGTAAACCAAGGGCGGAAAGAGTCTTCAATCAGAAAAAGGAAGAGATTTCAGCAACAGAATACTATTACAATGCGGAGGAACGCGGAGGTTATCAACGCCTTAAAAATATGGTTGATGTGGTTGATCAAAAGGGAGATATCACAAAAAATCAGATTATTGGCCGTGAGTTGGATTTGTTCGTAGATATGAGAGAGGGAGAAACCACGAATTCCGGCACTTCTTATCATGTTGGCGTTGATATGTTCCCGGTCTATATCTGGATCATTCCCGCACCTCACTTCCCGATTAATGGAAACCTTGAGTATCGCCTGTTCCGGTCATCTTCCGTAACGAAAACGGTGCACTACACTGGAATTCCTCAACGTATCGTGAAGAAAACTGATGGCGCTTCCATAACTACATATAACCTGTTGTTCGATAAGAACACCGGAGTTCCTTTGGTAACAGCAACTGATAATGAATTTAATGATCCGGTTTATTCGGTAAATATCCCGGCATACTGGTATAGCAAAAGAATGGGCAGAGCTTATGAAACTGCAAACATCCTTTATAAAAACCTGACAGTAGATGAGCAGGGAAATATTGGTTCGAATTACAAACCTTACCTGGTGGAAGGTGATGAGTTAACTGATGTTTCGAATGCTGACAGGGTGTTCTGGGTCATTAATAGCCCCATCTCCAATGGGAGTGTTAAATCTCTCCGCTTAGTTGACCGTTTTGGTACGTTAGTGAAAGGTGTAAGCTCCAATTTTAAAGTAACCAGATCAGGATACCGAAACCAGGTCTCTGCATCTATGGGAAGTATTCTAACGTTGGAAAAGCCATATACCGAAAGCAGGCTTAAAGTGGACATAGGCACTGACTTTGCAGCTATGCGGGTAATTGATGCTAAAGCCACACTATTCTCGGAAGAATGGGGCCAGCCGGCAGACTGTATTCCCCGTAGTTGTCCGCAAGGTTATGAACTAAATGCGGCTGGTACTAAATGTATTGTAAGGGCAACTGTGCAAAACCAGGCACTTAATTTAGATCCCATTTATTTCCCAGGGACAGTCACATACTGTAGCTCAACTAAAATATATAACCTATTCCAGGCCGAAACCCATAGTCTTTCACATGGCTTCTGGACGGGAGGCGCTAGTTCCAGCCCAAGAGGCGGCAGATTGGGTGCATTAGCTGTATTTGCCCATGAAGGCACTCCATTTGGTGGCCGTTGGTACCAGTTTGTAAAAGATATCTCAGTACCAAGGGCAGGTAATTATTACCTGGGATTCGCAGCGGATGATGAATTTAAGGTTACAATGAACGGTACTGAGGTAATGAACAGGCAGACATACTATCCATCTAACCACGAATCGTGGCATGTGATGCCTGTTACGCTGGAGCGAGGGCTTAACAGGCTCGTTTTTGATTACAGAAGTAATGGAGGTGAACGAGGTGCTGCATTCGAATTGTATGATTGTGATTTAACTGATATTCTTAGTGGAGACGGTGAAAGAATCAATCCTATCTATGATTCCAGAAAGATGCTGCAGGATAATGATTACAATAGCTTCTTTATTAGTATGACGGCTACTATTGAAAGAAGCCGGTATGGTTGCAGTGGAGGAAGTATACCAAATGTTAGTGAACCTGTTCCATATTGCGAAAACGTTTCGATAGGTAGCTGTCCTCCTGGTTATACACAGAGCCCAGATGGCTTGAAATGTATTATGAACGCGGCTCTTGATCCAACAGGAAATTATAATATAAGGCGGGTGATTGATTTACCTCCCACTACTTCTACACTCCCTGCAATCATTCGGGATGTTAGTGGTAATAAAGTAACAGAAAACGGAAATTGTGTTTTCAAGTATACCCCTTATGAGCCAATGGCTGGTATTAGAACACTTACTGCGTCACCGGCCGCTATGGTTATGGCAGAGAGATGCGGCAGGCACGCTAACAACAGTATTTGGTTAAGTGGTACAGTTCCTTCCGGAGGAAAGGCTGGATTCAGGACATGTATTACTATTGATTCCCTGGCAGAATACCACCTCGGTTATGGTAACCTATCGGGTGTTATGGAAGTCCGCATCGACAACCAGCTGGTGGCAACGGGAAATGCTGCCGGTGCTGGTGAATTGAATTCTCGTGACCGCTGGCAGATAAGGCGCCTTCCTTCACTCGGAGTAGGGAAGCACCTGCTGGAGATATCATGCACCGGCGGCACATTCAATGGGGTTGGTGTTGAGATCTATAAAGCTTCAGCATCGCAGTTGTCACAGGTGTCAAGCAGTTTTGGCCTGCCGCTAATTTTCTCAACAGCCAATATATCTTCCGGTAGCCTGGATTATGACACATATATTACTACCTCAGGAGGAGCAGTCACGCGAAGGTATACTTGCTCTTCTGGTGCAATTGACATTTGTGCAGGTTCGTCAACATGTGGTGTACTGCCAATGAAGGCGGTTGTTAACCCATACGTTTCAGGACACCTGGGCAACTGGCTGGTTCAGGATGAACTGGTATATCTTACCGACCGCTCACAAACACCAGATGTTACTACTAACGGATTTACCCGAAAAGGTGGTGCATATAAAAATTTCACTGCTTTCTGGCAATGGAACTACCTGATTCAAAACTGGTCACCCGAACTAACTGTGAATTGGGTTACCGCACGGCAGGTTACATTGTACGACCGCTATTCTCAGGAACTGGAAAATAAAAACGCGCTTGATCAGTATACGTCAGCGAGGTTTGGGTACCGCAGTTCTGTACCGGTAATGACAGGTTACAACGCCAGAAGCCGTGAACTCTATTACGATGGCTTTGAAGATTATAAATACAATCCGGCTAATCTGGCCTTTGTAAATTGTTTGGGCGATAATTTCGATATCCGGAAAATAGTGGGTATTGACTGGACCTGGCTGGATGCCACCAAAGCGCACACAGGTAATTACAGCCTTATCCTCAAATCAAATCTTCTCCTCAAAACGCAGGCTTTTGATAACGAGCACGGACCGGGACAATATATCGAGACGAATGCCGCAGGCGAATACCAGCGCAGGCTCGATGGATGGATGGGGCTTTTCGGATTCAATCCCCTGACGAATGGGAAGTACATCGTTTCCATGTGGGTCAATGATGGGAATGCCCTCGATAAATCAACAACTGTAAATGTTAAGATGGATGGGGCTACACTTGTTAATACCAGAGAATGGAAAGCTTCGGTAGAGGGGTGGGAGCTATTTGAGTTTACTTTCGATATGACACCACTGAACACAGCTAACATGCGTGAGCTGCAGTTCGAAATCACAGGAAACAGCACGCATAGACTGGATGATATCCGCATTTTCCCGGCGAATGGTAATGCGAAAACATTTGCCTATGATGAGAAAACGCTTCGTCTGATGGCAGAACTCGATGCCAATAACTTTGCGACACTCTATGAGTACGATGAGCAGGGACAGTTGATCAGGGTGAAGAAGGAAACTGACGAAGGTATCATCACCCTGAAAGAAAGCAGATCCACATACCTCAAAAAGTAAAAACATGCAATTCCGAAATAGAAATACCATAATCGCTGCGGCATTTATTTTATTGGTGGTAGCTGCCGGTACGGCTGCGGGTGTGCCATATTGGAAAGCACGAACTGCGAAAAGCAACGAGTTCCCTGCGTTACCCGAGCCTGAGCGTGTTTCTGAGAATGATATGCGGATTCTTGAAGAGCTGGGAAGTGTTCTCAAAAAGATTGATTCGCTGAATGCATTTGAAACTGCCGGTAGTATCCGTGTCTCTGACCCTGATGAAGGTGAGCAGTCACTGGAATACCGCTATGCAAAGAGAGATTCCCTGTCCTACTACCAGTTAGGCCAGCAGGAAACCATCAGTAATGGGAAAATCGTTGTTATGGCTGACCATTACGCAGAGAAGATTTTTGTAACTCCGGCCGGCCAATCTCCTAAAGCGGGATTTATGCCTGCAGGAGATCAGGTTGCTGCATTTCTCACAGGAGAAGGATATACAATCCGTAAATCAGAAACTGATGGAATGCGATATATTGAATTAACACGCCCAAATCATATCAGTTATAAGGTTTACCGGATTGGCTATGATGATGCCGGACTGGTAAGGGAATCATTCATAAGGATGACGGATATAGCTCACCCTTTGGATACTTCACGTGATAGAATCGTCCGGACTTCAGCTGACCGCTGGATTATTGGTAAACCTCCGACAGACCTTTTTGATATATACCGAATTATAAAAGAAGAAGGTGGCAGTATTGTTCCTATGCCTGCTTACCAACACTACGACATCATCCTGACCCAATAATGCCGCAATTCATATGCCTTTGAATATTTTCAATTTCCGGAGATTGTTTCTTGCAGTGTGCTGCCTGATGATGGCAACCACTGGCTTTGCTGCAACTGAACCTTACCAGCAACAGCTGGCAGGCAAGATAAAGGCCGGGGATACGCTCGTGCTGAGAGATGAGAAATTCAGAAATCCATCCTACGACTGGAGCAAGGTTCTCAACCGAAAAGTAACCAATAACATCCGGTTGGAACTGGTGACTGATTCTCTTTTCAGAATAAAGAAACCTTTTACATGTAAGGTCGAACTGAAAGTGGAATATTGGACACAACCCAATCAGGATGATCCATTAACGGAAGAAAACGTGACACTGGAAGTGAATTATGATACCACCGCCGGTGGAATGTATACTGCCGTGGATGAGTTTGACTTTCAGAATGGGCATTTGGTGAAGTTGACCGTTAAGAGCATCTCCAGTACAGAACTGGGTGAAGATCTTCCCGGTATATTCCGGATTGTAAGTAAAGTTATTATTGACCGGAATTATGTTCAGGACCCGGCAGCCCGGGTGGAGATATTTGCCAGGGAGAATAGCGGAGAGCAGGCACAGATACAACCAGAAGGCAGAATGATGGCAATGGCTGCTCCGGTAACAATTACCGCAAACAGGGTGTCACTCATATGGGGCGCCCCGAATGATGGTATAGATGATTACGACCTTGAGTGGACTTTCATAGATGAGTTTCATCCGGATGGAACATTGCTAAGTAATCCCGTGAATCATACTAACCTCGTAATGCTTGACCGGATGTTCCGGAACAATGCCAGCAGGGTTACCCTTAAAGGGCATGAGTATCACATTAACCTGGTACATAATACGCGTTATTTGCTAATAAGGATGCGAACTGCTCCAAAAGACCCTGGTACAGGTATCCGGAATCCGGGTGTCTGGTCATATTCAATCAAGCATACACCAGTAGGTGGTACAGAACAGATTAATAGCGGGGTGATTACTTTGACAAACACCTGGCACCGTTCTGCTTTCAACTGGCAGTATTCTGCAACTTTTGCAGAAGAAGGGAAAAGGAAGGAAGTGGTTTCCTATTTTGACAAATCACTCAAGAACCGGCAAACAGTAACACTGTCTAACCATTCAAATGAAATTGCCAGTGAAGCGGACCTTACTACAATAGCACAATCGGTAATCTATGATCAGTATGGCCGACCTACTGTAGAAGTACTGCCCGCTCCACTGAACGGAGTTAATATACTTGATTTTCAGTCTCAGCTCAACAAAAAAGCCAATGGTACGCAGTACACATTCATGGATGTGAACAGCGGTACCTTCGATTGTAATTTCACATTCCCTGCCATGGGCAATACTACAGGCGCAGGTAAGTATTATTCCACACAGAATGGTTTTAAGGCAATTGGCAATCATAACTATGTGGCAGATGCAGAGGGCTTCCCGTTTTCAGGCAAAATATATATGAATGACAATACCGGCAGGCTTGCGGTTCAGGGAGGTGTTGGCGCGAAATTTCAACCCCAATGGAATGCTGCCAATCCCGACCTTCATGCGACCCGGTTTTATTATAGCAAACCATCCCAGTTCGAACTATACCGGCTTTTCGGTAACGATATAGGCGATGCCACACATTATAGCAAAACCACCACTATAGATCCTAACGGTCAGATTTCTGTTTCCTATACTAATCTGGCAGGTAAAACTATTGCTACCGGTCTAAGCGGGCCTTCGCCGGCTAACCTAGATGGATTACCGGGTAAACCTGCAGAAGATGACAAGACTATCGAACTGTTTACTAATTCAGCTTTTGCATTCGATCCTGTTACTTTAAAACTTACCGCCAGCCAGGTATATGTTGCCCAGGAAGCCGGCACCCGTAAACTGACGGTTGATGTGGCGAACCTGTTGTCGACTTCAACAATCGCTGCGAAGAATATCTGTACCAAATGTGAATACGAGATTGTGCTGACTGTTACCTCAGATTGCGCTGACCCAATCGTTCCGCAGGTATTTACAATACCGGTAGGTGTTCCTGGTACTAATTGTAGCGCGCTTACGGGCAGCTTCCGTCAGGAAGTCACACCAAATTTTGCAAATGTCGGCCAATATTATATACGGCTTGAATTGCGTATTAAACAGATTAGGGTAGACCAACTGGCGGAACAATCCATCGCCATCAACGATCTGTTGAAAAAGCAATTCGATTTTATCAAAGAAGAACTGGAGCAAATTGATTTCAGTGGTTGTTTTGATGATTGCCAGACCTGCTATGCCGCCCTTGGTACCAAAGCAGTGTTCATGCAGAAGATCAGGGACAAGATGACCGCTATGGGGGTCAATATGACCACATTCGGCAGCCAGGTAGATGCCTGGTCTAACCCGCTATACGATAACCTGAGCACTAAATGCGCTGCGGCAAGAGGCGATTGCGGAGAAGATCCATGTGCAAATCTGAAAAAGACGCTACGTAAAGACGTTGCTCCCGGAGGGCAGTATGCGTTTTTCGATGCTGCAGGTGAGCCTGTGGAAACATCTATCCATGTGTTGTTTAATAAGTTCAGGGTAGTTTTTCCTGAAAAAAACAAGGAAGATGCGGGTTACAACGACAATATGGTGCAGAATGTTGAGGGAGACATGGTGTCTGTCCATGATAAGTCGTTTACACTTACTGATCTTGTTAAATACTGGAAGCAGGATTGGGAGGATCTATTTGTTATTTATCATCCGGAATATTGTGCCTATACCTACTGCGTAAGTACTACTTCCTATCAGAAATGGGATGAAAAGCTTAATAAACTTGCGCTTACTGCAGCAGATGCACTTACACTTTCTACCAAACCATTCGACAGAAATGATCCGGTGTGGCTGACTACGGTGGACCCGTATTTCTTGTCAGCACGCGGTGCAGCATATCTTACAGCGTTCAAAGCAGATCTGCAGAATTACTCCGTTAATGTGAAAGGGCTATCCATGCTCGAAAACAAGAACGTTAACCGGTACGTGGATTATGTTTTGTATTGTTCGGATCGGTTTGGCTCTGCCAGTACCGCCTCGGTGGCAGAAGATAATACATGGGGAGGGTGTGCGCCAGATGTGAATTGCCGGGTAATTGACCGGGAATGGAGAATGTATCTGGATGCTTACATGGAGCTGAAGAGAAAGTATTATCAGATAGACAGAGCTGCTAACGAATGTGCGGTAATAACCTGTCCTGTTGGTACTCCGGTTTCATTGGGGAATGGTTGCCCTCCCACTGGTGCATTCAGTTTGAGATCAGTATCAGTATCCGGTAGCCTTCAGACTGTTGCTGTCCGTTATGAAGGAGGCAATATCCCCCGTGCGGCAACCGTTACCTTACATTACCCATCCAACTACGATGGGCTTACACAGGTAGCTTCCGTGGCTTTCGCTGCAGGTGATAAAGAAAAAACAATCAGTATTGCATCTGCCATCCAGGTAAACCTGGTGAAAGTAAAAAGTGTAACATGTAGCGGTGGGTCGACTACAATACCATGCAATGGATCTTCGTACACGCTGGACCTCGGTACCGGCGGGCGTAAGTCTGGTTTCCGTACCTGGGATAAAGTTGTGGGCAGCACAGTGGTAACTTATAGGGCTATTGAAGGGTATAAAGACCAGCCTCCAACAGGTTACTGCGCAGGAGCGCCAGCCCCTGTTTTCTATAGCTGCTTATGGGTTAAAACACAGAATAGTTCTGCCAGCGAATACTTGCAGAATGTATGGCTGGTGATCTGCCCGGCAACGGCTTGTGCTTCTCCAGGGAACTTTACCGCTACTTCTGGTAACATACCTAACCTGACCTTTTTTAATAGTTCTACTACTATATATCTATACCCGAATACGGCTCCAACGACCGTTATTGCTAATCCTAATTGTATTAACCCGATCCGTACCTGGTATGATTGTTATTCGGTGACGCTGGATGGTATGACCTATAATTACAGGAATGTGTCTGTGTTTTCATGCGCACCTGCCTGTAGTTTTACAATTACGGTTACCAGTGGTGATGGAGACTTGTATATTAGACGGAATCCTTCTCAAACATGGTATTATTACGTTTCTCCAATTGACCCGGGCAGTGGATGTCCGGATATTCCGGGTGATCAGGCTCAATTTTATCCCTGCATTATTTTCAAGCGTACGAATGGAGTTGCGGATACGCTGATAAATGTTTGGATGTATACCTGCATTGAAGATAATCCAGGTTTTGCAGCAACAAATGAAAGTATGCTACTGGCTGTAGATCCTTGTGATGCATATAAAACCAAACAATCGAGGCTAGGTCTTGTGGATTATAATGCTGCCATTGATACGGCCGGGATTAAGGCACAGGGCGCAGGACAATTACAACAGCAGATTCAAAACGCATGTGCCAATCAGGCAGATGGCTGGATTAGCCGTTTACGCCCGGGAATGGGAAATATCTTGGCGGCCGACAGTGTGGCTCTTCGTAATAAACTGATTGAACTCTGCAATAAAGGTGTCGATATATACCATCCTTATGGCGCCAGCACACTGCCGCCACATGCCACACTGCCCAGTGGAGCAGTTAGCTTCAAAGATGTGTTGAAATCGATAACAGGGCTTTCCCAGCTTACCGCAGACTACAATCCCTGGCTGCTGGACGGGCCTTATCCCTATAAAACACCAGCGCAGACATCATTGCCGATCATTTCTTCGTCAGATCCTGAGCTGTGCAGCAGGCTTACAAAACTAAAGGCAGAACACCAGGCACAGCAACCCGGGGTTACCTTCCATGTATACCTCACTAACCGGTTCGGTACGGCAAATACTTTAACCTTAGCGGAATTAACCGAATTGGAAAGAAGCTGTACCTCGTGTAAGTATCTGCTTAATGTAGACATTCAGGTTCCAGTGTACCTCACGAAAGAGGCCAAAGGATGTATTACTGCACAGGAGCTCAATACTGCGTGGAACGCATTGCTGGCTGAAAATCTTACCAACTTCACCAGTGCGCATCCCAATTATGAACGTATATTCACAAATTACTTTAACCATAAATGGGGCTTCACACTCAGCTTTACTGATTATCAAAAGCTGAAAGCGCTTTATGATCAGAGTCCCTCAACTACGGCCATTCTTTGTAATGAACCAGTATTCGCACCGCAGGCAATAGACCCCTATGATTGCCTGTTAACACTGGTACAGCGGGGTGTATGGAATGGTATGCTACGGTATGATAGTTACATTGCAGAAGCTAAACGCCAGTTCAAACAGGAATATATCAGCGATTGTAGTAAGGCACTGGCTAAACTGGAAATGACGCATCTGGTTTCTGACTACCACTTTACCTTGTATTATTATGACCAGTCGGGGCAGTTGGTTAAAACTATCCCCCCTGAAGGTGTGAAATTACTTAGTGATGCGGAAATTGAAGCTGCCGGAGAAGCGAAGGAAACCGTAGCAAACTGTACGTATACAGGCCCAACTGCAGCTACTGACATGGCGCTGACCAATACTTACCTTATCAGTGCTTTCGAATCCGGTAAACGTTCGGTAGAAATGTGGGTATACGGCAACGAATTACCTCATGGTCAGGTACTTATGTCAACAGGTATTAATGGCTACCTGATGAATGCCTGTATCGGCAGCAGTATTCTGGAACTCGACCTGTACAAACTTGTTTCTGGGGATGTGACCAATAATTCCGTGGAAATAACGCGTTCCCGCCATTATAAAGTTCAACTCAACGCTGCTAATGTAAGGCCATGGATGCACATCGTGCTGACAGGAGAAAACATTGGGCAGGATAACGGAACACTCAATATTTATGTGAATGGTGAGCTTTGTCCGGCAATATCTACCGGCACAGCACCAGCCACCTGCGGTTGGGAAATCGGGTATTCTGGCAGTACACTCGTATTGCCGTCGAATACCAGCATTTTGAAACACATACGTGGTTACAGCAGAGATTTAAACATTTCCGAGGTTCAGTTGCAGTATGCAAAAGCCTGTCTGGATGTGGATGCTTCATTGGCCGGGGTGCGACAGCACTGGGGGCGGTTTAATGTTCCTGCCGCAGGTTCGCCCACTACAGCCAACAATACAACAACGGAAACGCGGTATGCACGAGTATACCCTGACCATTGGCTTAACAGCAGTTATTCATTCCAGTCACTAAATGGCGCTGTTAGGCAAGTAACTCCAGACGGAGGCTTGTCCAATTTCTGGTACGATTACATTGGGAGGCTGGTTTTCAGTAAGAATGCAGTACAAACAGGCCGCAACAGCTATACTAAATATGACATTCAGGGCAGGGTGGAAGAAGTGGGAGAGATTACAGGTAACACTTGGACCGGTACGTTCATAGCTAAAAAGACAGCTGAGGATTGGCTGACTGCAAATATGGCTTCCAAGCAGCAGATCACCCGAACAAAGTACGATACTGAGGATCCGGATGCTAAAAATAAAGATTTCACAGCATCCTTCTCGCAGCAAAACCTCCGGCAGCGCGTAGCGGCTACTTATATGCTGGATGCAGATGGCGTGAATTCTTCAGCAGTGTCAGCTACTTACTACAGTTATGATCTTACTGGTAACGTAAAATCTGTGCTTTTTAAAATGCCGGCCATGGCTACACCGGTTTATAAAAGGCTGGATTACAATTATGACCAGGCCAGTGGTAAGGTTAATACTGTACGTTATCAGATGGATGCACCAGATCAATTCCTGTATGATTATGATTATGATGCTGAGAACCGTTTGACAACAGTTAATACAGACATTAAAACAACCGGGACTGATAAATGGAAATTACTAACACCACGCCTTAATGCCCGATACTATTACTATAAGCACGGTCCGCTGAGCAGGATGGAGCTGGGAGGTAACTTGCAGGGGGTTGACTATGCCTATACATTGCAAGGATGGCTGAGAGCTATTAATGGTGAAAAGCTTTCTGCAAGCGGTAATATAACTGCCGTGCCCGATATTGGCCAGGATGGCAAGACCGGAGCCGCTAACTCAACATTCAAGAAGGACGTTATTGCGTATTCCCTGCAGTATTATAAAGGTGACTATAAGCCTGTATGGACAGACGGAGGTGGATCAACTGCCAACGAACCGGTATTCGCCATTAAATGGGAAAACCAGGCTTTGCCAGCGGGTGGTACAGGAAAAGAGTTGTTCAATGGTAATATTTCCCGTGTAACAGCAGCATTACGAGATGTGAGTGCCCGTGCCACGGTGGGGTATTCATACCGGTACGACCAGCTGAACCGACTTGCCCAGATGGCTTATCACCCTTCTTTAACCAATAGTACACCCGACTTTGCGGCTACACTCGCATTCGCCGAAAAAATCGAGTATGATGCAAACGGCAATATCAAGAAATACGAACGGAATGGAGACAGGTCCATCGCAGGTGAGGCTCCTATGGACCGGTTAAGTTATAATTACAACTACATTAATGAGAATGGTGTTAACCGTCTGGTTAATAATCGACTTCGTAGCGTATTTGAAACCGAGGTGACCAACAGTCACTATACGACAGATCTGAAAACCGGGCAGTCAGTAGATAACTATGGCTATGACGCAATTGGGAACCTGATCCGCGATAACCAGGAAGGTATTACCGGAATCAATTGGTCAGTTTATGGCAAGATTAGTCAAATTAATAAAGGGGCTAATACAATCGTTTACAAGTACGATGCTTCCGGTAACCGTATTTATAAGGAAACCACCTTCTCAGGGGTAAAGAAGAAAACCTGGTATCTCCGTGATGCAACAGGCAATACCCTTGCTGTCTATTCAGGCGATGCAACAACCAATGTAACCTGGGAAGAACAGCACTTATATGGCAGTAGCCGCCTGGGGTACTGGAATGCCGGTGTTGCCAATGGTGGAAATGCCACCACCAGCTGGAATACCCCCGGCAAAACCCTTTATGAGCTCTCCAACCACCTGGGGAACGTGTTAGCCACAATCTCTGGCAATGCGGCTATAGCGCAGGAGGCGGAAGTGGTACATATGAAGGATTATTATCCCTTTGGTATGGGAATGCCAGGGAGAAGCTTTAAATTAGGGATAAGTTCTTACAGGTATGGGTTTAACGGAAAGGAGAATGATAATGAGGTGAAAGGTGAAGGAAATCAGTTAGACTTCGGAGCGCGTGTTTATGATCCTAGGGTAGGTAAGTTCCTGTCAAGAGATCCTCTTGCTCAAAAGTATCCCGGACAAAGTGATTATGCATATGCAGTAAATAGTCCGCTCCGATTTATTGATGTGGATGGGATGTTTGCAGGAGATCCTCCATCTTTTTGGAGTACTGTGAAGTTTTATGCCATTACTTTTGGTGTTGCGAATAAAAATATATTTACTCCGCGGCCAAAGGAGTGGGCTGAGAATCTAAAGGCAAATGGAGAAATACTAAGCAGAGGTGCGAAAGACTTTGGAAATGCAGCAATGACATCAACTTTGGCTAACGGGAATGCAGTGATAAATTTCCTTTCCTTAGGGACGATTAATAGGTCTGCTGAAGTTATAGGTTTAATTCCGGAGTATCATGACAACTACAACAAGACGAGTTATAATGCTTCAGTACTACTTACGGTAGTGAATTCTACAGGACAAGGGTCTGCGCCTAGTTTAGTGCTAGCAAATACGGGTACTGTTTATAAAGCGGTAGCGAATCAATATCGCGTTGTTAGTACGGTATTTACTTATGCAAAGGATAATTCACAAGAATCTGCCGAAGGAGGTGCGGAGGGTAATTCATCTAATTATGAAAATCCGGGTCATCATGATGTAACTTCGCCTAATTTTAATAAAACGAAATCTGTTTTGCCTTCAAATGCTGCGGACTTATTTAACAGAAGTGTTGACGCCGGAGACGGGACTAGATGGGCGAAAGAAGGGAGCGGGAAGAAAAGTGTTTTTCATAGATTTGCTAGTGATGGAAATGGTAATTATCATTGGAACGGATCAACGAATGCAAAGCGGAAAGATGGCACAAGTAATACAATCCCAGAAAACCGCGTGCCCATTGACGTAAGAAGATTAAAGTAGTAGATTAAAATTTAATAAAAATGCTATTTGGAAATAAAGGGTTATTTGCAATAGAAGCAAATGTATCTTCTGAGAATTTATATGGTGAACTTATTTTATGGTTTGGAGGAAAGAGATTTGGTGATGGGGAGCCTAATTATTTTAAGCCTCAATTATCTGCTTTAAAAAGGCTTAAGGATTTAAGTTATATTTCTTCTTTAAATCCAAGAGGTTTGATGCCTAATGTTTTGCTTAAGTCCATATTGGATTCTGAAACATTGTATGATTTGACATTACTTGGCTTAAACAATGGTTTTGATTCGTACGTACATCGAGCGTATAAGTATAATTTAGAGGTAGTATTTTTATGGGTGTTATTACCTAATAGGTCTGCAGATATAGATTTTAATAAAGATGTTGTAGAGCTTGCTTGTATTGAATCTGTAGAATATGATAAAGTGATAGGAGAGCTTCAGGAATGGATTGAAGGAGGTGGGCTGTAATTATTAGAGAGTTTAGATTAATAGTTTTATACAATAAAACGCCGCCTCATCGGGCGGCGTTTTTGCTTATATGAGTTTTTAATCGGCTACGCTTTTTTGTTGTATGCTTTAGAAGTTTTAAAATCTCGGATGTATGGGTCGATTACGTTGAATAACTCCGTCTGCTTGGGTTCGGGAAGCTTGGCAATGTCTTCGATTCTATCGAGCATATTGTTGTCTTTAACAGTCAGGGAAGACTTGCCTACCAAAAAGTCTAAGGATACTTCCAGGGCGTCGGCGATTTTGGTGGCGATCTCCACGGAAGGCATCATATCGCCACGCTCATACCTACCAATGATCGGCCCGGATGTGCCGATCTTCTCCGCGAGTTCTTCGCGGGAGAGCCCTTTTTCTTTACGGGCTTGCATGATTCTATCGCTAAATATTACACTCATAGGTGCTTAAAATGCGGTTTGGTACATTGATTTGCCAAAATTACGGCAAGTATACGTAACGAACAATTTGTAAAGGTGTTGGTTTGTAGACTCCCCCGAAATTCGCCCAGTTGGGGTTAGAGAAAAATCTCTAACTTAAATGGGTCAATTATGAAAAAAGTCAGATTCACCGAAACACAGATTATCTCGATTTTAAAGCATCAGGAAGCCGGTAGATCCATCAAGGATCTGGCGCGGGAGCATGGTGTTAGCGAAGCCACCATTTACAACTGGAAGGCCAAATACGGAGGTATGGAGGCCAATGAGGTTAAACATCTGAAAGACCTGGAAGAGGAAAACACCAGGCTTAAACGCATTGTTGCCAACCTCACCCTGTAGATTGATGCTGTAAAGCACGTTCTAGAAAAAAAGTACGGCGGCCTGCCGACAAACGGGAAGCAGTGAGCATGATGGTTTTGGATAAACAAGTGAGTGTTCGTAAGGCCTGCAAACTGATATCCCTGCCACGTTCTGTTTATCGTTACCAGCGAAAGCCCAAGGACGATAATTCCCTGATGGTTGCGCTGGAAGAACTGGTCAAAAAGCATCCTACGATTGGTTTCTGGAAATGTTACTATCGTTTGCGCAGAAAGGGATACAGCTGCAACCACAAGAAGCTATACAGGGTCTATAAGCTTCTACAATTAAATATCCGTCGAAAGGTAAAGAGAAGACTTCCAGAGCGGATAAAGCGACCTCTAATGGTCCCGGAAAGCCTTAACCAGTCCTGGAGTATGGACTTCATGAGCGATAGCCTTGTAGATGGCCGTCGGTTCCGGCTACTAAACATCATAGATGACTATAACCGGGAATCACTGTGGATAGAAATCGATACGTCACTGCCGAGTCGTCGGGTAATCCGTGTACTTGAGCGGCTCCTGGAAATGCGTGAGAAGCCACTGCGAATCCGGGTTGACAACGGCCCGGAGTTCATCAGCGATCTGTTGAAGTTGTGGTGTGAAGAACATAACATCGAAATCCTGTTCATCCAACCGGGCAAGCCGGTACAAAATGCATTTATCGAACGCAATAATGGGTCAATCAGAAGAGAGCTATTAGATGCTTACCACTTCTTCACTTTACAGGAAGTTCGCCTGATGGCTGAAGAATGGCGACAGGATTACAATGCTGAAAGGCCGCATGAAACGCTGGGCAATGTTCCTCCGCTGGAATACACCCAATCCGTTTCCCTGTGATTACTAAAACATTGAAAATTCTAAACCTCAATGGACCGAAAATAAGGGGAGCGCACACGATAATCTTGCCAATATTAATGTTTTAAAGAGTAGTAAACATATGAGTAGTATTATTCAAGGCATACTTATAACATTAGTTGGTACCTACCTTATTTATTGCGGAATTACCTTTAAGGCCAAAGCAGACTCAATTAGTAGTATAAAATCACGATTAATTATTACTGGTATTATTGGTTTCTTCACTGGGTTGTACTTAGTATTTACTTAATGTATTATTAGTATTATAAATTAAAAAAGGTGTCAAAATTACAGGCACCTTATGTTTAATTCTAGATCATAGCAGTTCTCATTTTGGATTAAATAGATTTTCATTCCCTAACTATTTTGTTCTCCGCTGATTATTCGTATCTTGATAGTAATTTTGGAACCTATACACCTATTTGGCATACCCGTTCCCTACTTAAACAAAACAGTAACCTATAGAAATATTCATACAATCACAACGTGATAAACCAATGTTCGAGTAATCCACCAAACTTATGAATGATGAAACACCTTTTATTGTTAAAGGCTCTATGCCTTGTTATACCCTTTGCTGCCAGCGCCCAGTCTAAGATCAGATCCGGTCCGGATACGGTAGCTATCTCACAAACTGAATTTGTCATCCGCAATAATACCCGCGATGTGAAAGGGTTCCTGTTCAATTCGGGGAACGGTAAAACTGCTTTCCGGAGAACCGGTAAAGCTGTACAGTTTACGGCCGGTACACAGGGTGCGCCTGTTGCGGGCACTACGGTTTATACGAATGCCGCATTTATAAGCAGCCATGTTAAAGCATGGCGCAACGGGTATTTACAACCCAATGCCGACCTCAATGGCATCCGCTTCAATCCCACCCTTGGTGCCATCACGTTCTACCCTGCATTAGCGCAGAACGACCGTATATACATCGAATCCATTTTTGCCACAGAAGATTAACCTTTAGACATGAAACTAAGATCCCTTTTATCCCTCTTGTTATTGACCACTGCGGTATCAGCGCAGAGCCTTCGTATGGAGCAGGACACGGTGCGTGTCAATAATGCCGAACTCGTTATCCGCAACTCCACCAGCCAGGTACCCGGCTACCTGTTCAATACCGGTAACGGTAAAACCCAATTCCGCAAGCTGGGTAAATCCATTGAGTTCCGTGCCGGAGAAGCAGGCTCACCTGCTGCGGGCGATTCCATTTATCAGTCTGCCTCACTTGCCAATTACTACGTGCGCGTTACGCGCAACGGGCTCCTGCAATACCGTCATGTATCGCAGGGGATCGGTTTTGTGGAGTCGGAAGGGAAGATCATTTTCCGTCCGGCACTCGCGGCTAACGATCATATTCACATTGAAGCCATCGCCGGTATGGACCTGACCATCGAAGGCGGGGAAGGATTGCCGGGAGAAATACCTTCGGGCAGCAGCAACCCGCTACGCATGCTTGCAGGTGCGGTCCATAATCCCAACAATACTTTCACTTTAAGGTGGACCACCAATGCCCAGTCCCTCCACGTATCCCCAAGGATAGTAGGTATCGGCGCATCCACACTGGCCGGCTATGGACTGTCATCCCCCAACCGGCTGGGCGATCGTATCGCTGCATGGCTGGGAGCACATACCTATGGCGCCACCTGGAGCAACTTCGCCGTGGCTGGCAGTACTTCGCTAAACATGCAACGGGTAGCAGAAGGAGGTATCGAAGGACGGAACATCGAAACTGCCCTCGATATGAACCCCGACTTCATATTTTTATCGCTAGCCTCTAACGATGCCGCGTATGACTTTACCACAGCTCAAAGTATGACCTATTACCGCAGGCTGGATCAACTGGCGAAGGCTCGGGGCATTCCCATGTTTATTGAAACTACTCAGCCACGTACCCAGTTAAATCCGGTACAGCAACAGTTACTGAAAGATCTGGCGGACAGCATCCGGAAAGAGTGGCCAGACAGGTATGTGGAAGGTTTCAAACCGTTTGCGGCTCCTGGTGGCACAGCAGTCATCCTCCCCCAATACGATATAGGTGACGGTATTCACCTGAATGCCGCAGGTATCCAGATACTGGCTGCAAATATCTATGAACGCTGGCTGGAGTATTTTACCGCTATCAGGCAGGTGAAACGCTATCATATTGATTCTTCACTTAACGGAACAACCTGGGCGCCGTTTTACATTGAAGAAGATAATAACACTGTGAAGCGTACTTTTCAAAGATATAATGCTAATCCACATTATTACCGGGTGCGCGCAGAACTGAAGGATGGTACTTTTACCCCCTATACGGCTGCAACGCAGCTCGCCCAGGCGCCAACTTATAATGGTCCGGATACCAGCAAGTTCACCCACCGCCTGCTTATCGACCTTGGCGGTGATGGACTTACCACTCAGAACGGATCAGGAGTGAAAGACGGTAAGCCAATGCCAATACCGGATTCATTAGGTAAGTATTGGAATAACTGGTTTGGTATTGGTGGGATTGCAGGTTTTGCAGACAGTTCTTATTTGAACAATCTGGTCACTACCAAAAACGCGATCACCACCATGAGCGTTAAGCTCATCGGTTTGCCGCAGGGTACTTTCGGCGCTTCCCTCACCAAATCCATCAACTATAATGGTTTCACGAAAGGGATGGGTGAATATCCCTGGCAGGCCTTGTATGATAACGTGTTCTTCCATAATTCCATCAATCCCAACGGGGTTGTTATCCGTATAAAAGGCCTGAACAGCGCCAGCAAATACCACGTAAAGCTTTGGGGAGCACGTATCGATGGTAGCAGCTCTGCGGCAAGGGTGCTGGAAATGAAGCTCGGGCATGATAACTGGAGCGCCGCACAGTCCTTTAACGCCTGGTATCCTAACAACAATGCAGAACCGGACGAGTCAAAGGCCGTATGGCTGTCGGGCATCACCGGCATGGATTCGGTAGACATCGTACTGCGGGTGGCTGCAGGCAGTACATTCGGTCACCTCAGCTTCCTCGATATTGGGGTGGAAGGCAGTGTGCCGCTGAAGCCTTCCATCATCATGCGGGATACCACCACCACGCTGAGCACCATGCAGCTCACGGCTACCGCCATCAACGGAGCAGTTATCAATACCTATACCTGGACGCAGGTATCTGGTCCGTCTACCGCCACAATCAGCAACTCCGGCAGTGCTGTGGCCAATATCAGCGGGCTGTCGGTAGGTTACTATGTATTCAGGGCATCCGGCGTACATGCCGGTGAAACACTTACCAAAGACGTAACCGTTACCGTAAGGCCGCAGGATATAGGCCGGAAGGTATTGCGTGCCTACTTTAGTAAAACTGCCGCGGCGCCCATCCCCGGATGGTTCAACGTATCCGGTAATCCGCATCAGACAAGTGTAGTACTGACTGATCCGGTTACCAACTGGACGATTGACAACGTAGCCGGCAACACTGCCTTCTGGACGCCTTTCTCCGGTAACAGTGCCTTTGATGCCGATGGAACCTCTACCGGTAACAACTCAGGTGCTATCCCTGATATCGCCCTCGCAGGCAGCTGGTTCGTTTATTTCAGGAACTACGTGCCCGGGGAAGATAACCTTTTGCTGAAGGGGCTTAATCCTGCCAAAACCTATACACTCCGCCTTTACGCATCGCGTAACAGTGCAACCGTAGGAGGGGAGAAGCGATATGGATGCTGGAGGATAAACGGTGGTTCTGAGCTGCTGCAAAATGCGCTGGACAATACGGCGACAGGCACATCCATTACAGGCGTAACGCCCAATGCACAGGGCACCATCCGGATTTCCCTGAATGTGCCATCTGTTACGAATACCTATGGAAACTACTCCCTATTGAATGCTGTTATCGTTGAGGAAGAGTAATTTCGAAATAAGATAAAATACAGGCATGCGCGATTTAATCTGATCCGCGCATGCCTGTTTATCACACGTTTCTGCCATTCTTGCCAGAAGCCTGTGTTAATCCGCATTTCATTATTATATTGCTGTACCACTGCTGAAATATAGCAGGAAACCGAACACTACCAGTAACCTATACCATCATGCAGACAATAGCCCGGTTGCAGTTTTATCCATGCTGCACGCCTCCATTCCCGGTTCCAGTATCATGTAACTTGATATACATCCGCCCGCCATTGGTTAACCAGTTAACGAACTATGTGGGTTAATTCCGGAGAACAAAACAATTCTTACCATTTTATGCTAATCTGATCATGCGTACATCCATAAGAGGGCTTAGCACCTTCCTCTGGTTTATATTTTTGATGGCCTGCTATGCTTTTCTCGGTATCGGGAAAGAAGCCAGCAACAATGAATTCATTTATTTCCTGCATTATGTACTGATGGGCCTTATGTTCGTCATCTCTATCCCCATTCCCGATCTCTTGCTAAGAAAGAAGCAGAAGCAAACTGATTGTCCGGTGGTGCGGTGCAGAAGCGCCTACTGGCCGGAGAACTGGCTTTACCGTTGCTTCGTTGTGGTGGAAGACGGGGGAAGGAAAAGGATATTCAGCAAACTGGCGCTTTCAAAATGCCCGGAACGCCAAACCGTATACTACTATAATACCTTCGACGGCCAATACAAAGTGGTGGACAGTATCGCTCTATTCTTACGGATTGTAATGATCTTTTTGCTTTATATGGTGCTCCAGTATGGGCTGCCGTTATGGGAGGGAGTACTTCAGGCGGAAGTTGAATGGCTTTATAGATAACTGCCATATTGGGTTAGGCGTTTCATTAATAAATGAGTTCGAATTCATTTATTATTTTCCATTATGTAGTGCACACAACCCCTAGACTTACTATATTTATGGTAGGACTCCATCCGCCAGAACTTAAATATGCCCTCCACATACCACATAGAACACCATTCATCAGAAGACTTCCTCGTCTACCAGGAGTCCTCCCTACAATTGACGGTTCACCGGAAGCGGGGATGGGATGGTGTACTGCGGTCGGAGTTCTTTTTGGGGGAGCGGCGCATCCTTGCTGCAAGCCTTTCCGAAATATTCTGGACGTGGAAGCTGAAGATCACTTTTGCTGATCCGGAGTATCCTATTGCCCCGGAAGGCAAAGGGGTAGAGAAGTTCCGCATGCCGGAAGGGGTGATTGAAGTGAAGCGGCGGGCGCTCTCCAACCCCGTCATAACATTCTGCCTGAACGGGGAAGTGGCGGGACAGGCCAATATGAATCTCCGCAAAGCCGAAGCACCTTTTGAATACGACGTGTTCCTCGATTGCCAACCCGAAACAGGCCTCTTTTTTATTCTCGCTATGATCCTTTCCGAATCCGGTATGGCCGGCTGATCAGAACACCTCCAATATCCTGGCGCTCCCGGCGTACCTGACGTGCACTATCTCACCGTATCTATCCGGCATGCCCATTTCTATGCCTATTCCCGCAACAAATGAAGCATTGTCCGGCTCCTGGCCGGTGAGCTGCACGGTGAGCTGTGTTCCCTCCGCATTAGCCTCCTGGTGGTGCCATTCGGTTCTGGCAGGGTGCCCATGTCCAAACCCGGTGTAAGTGCTTTCAAATCCCCTTTCTCCGTGTATAATGTCGCCCGTAATCCCAAGGGACAGCACGATCCGGTAGTACGGCGCTTTCCAGGGGAGGCGCAGGTTAATGCCGGGGGTAATTGCCGGGAGAGTGATGGTGGCGGTCAGCTGCTGCCTGTCTGTTTGTATGGGGATGTAATCACGGAGAATACCCTCAAACGGATGATCCCTGTTCAATGTGAAGCCCTTTACAATTTCGCGGTGATGGGAGAGGAGGACGCTCCTTACGCCGCGTTCGGTGCCGGAGGGCTTCCGCTGTATTATCCGGAATAACTGGTTTAATGCCCCTGTGAAGTTGGGATCCCCCAAATGAAGCAGCGGGCTGATGGCATGGCGGAAGGAGTTCGTCATTTTGTTGCAGGCGCCGAAGTCGGACAGGTTCTTCCGGGTCATGTCGAACCCAGGGTCCTCCATGAACTGCTTCTTCGAAGGACCGCCCGGCCTCCTGAGGATCAGCTTGTCCGATCCCTTCCTCCGATAGGCCGTCAGGTTACCCAGAATAGCAGGCAGATCAAGGTTAGAAGTGGCTTTAGACATAGTGTAGTTTGCTTCTAATAACAGTGTATTTACCAGAATGTTTAGGGAATACATAGAGAATAACAGGGGTATGTTTAGCCTATATCTAGCCCCTTAAAAGGGCTAGACATAGGCTGGATATAGGCTAAACAAAGGCTAGATATAGGCTAGATATATATGAGAGTTCCAGGCAATAACAAGCCGTTTACAAGGGGCCTGACATATGCTAAGCAGGGTGCTGGCCAAGGGGGCCATCAGGAAAATATATTTTAAAATATTTACGGGGTAGCGGGGATGGGTTGATTAGTTATGAAAGCAGTATAACTCATCATTCCACACTGCATTTGATGCAGTTAGACATATATTTATAATAATATATTATGCTTATAATCAATGCGTTCGCGGTGCGGGATATTTTGAAATATAAGAATTAACCATATATTTACACCGCGGTTTAACCTATACCGCCAACCTATGCAAACTGAACGTCCAATGAAGCCCTTGGTGTTGCCGGATGATGGCGCGCAATTTCGCAGCGGACTACTTTTTGCCCCAGCAATCAGACAGAATTTTAATTGACAACCGTATGGATATTTTAGCGTACCAGGACTTTCACGCCATTCGTCTCAGCGATTTTTACGAAGGTCCTGATTACCAGGAGGTGGAAGATTACGACTTCATGGGGGAACTATGGGTAGGAGAGCTTGTTGGCTTCAACACTTTTCTGCGGCCGGTGTCTATCCCCGATGAAACACGTGCTGTTTCCCTCGATTTTACCAAAGATCATGACGGTATGGCCCTTCGCGTACTGGAAGCCCTCCAGCTTCCGCTGCCTGCCAATTGTACCCAGTCGCAGATGACCGCCCTGCTGGGAGAACCCCGCAAGGTGATCAAACTCGCGAAAGACACAGTAACGATGGACTTCTCGATAGGAGAGCGTTTCCGTTATTTCCTGTCCTGCACCATTCACCAGGTAAATGGTCTTATGTACCTCGATGTAGTCAATGAAACCGGCGTGTTGCAAAAAACACCCAAAAAGAAGAAACTGAAAGAAGAAAAGATGTAATTTCCGGTTTCAATGCTATTTAAGTGAGAAGCTATACCTTATACCTTGTTTGTATCTTAACCTTGCCTGTCGCCACCGCGGCACAGGACAGCCTTTTACAAAAGTCGCAGGAACTGCCCGGTAAATATTTCCAACAGATCACGGAGAAGTCGCGCAAATACGAGCGGCTGGTAGAAAAGCGAACGGAAAAAGCGCTGGAACGCATGATGCGCCAGGAGCAGAAGTTGCAGGCCAAACTGATGAAGGTAGATTCCCTCGCAGCCAAAAACATCTTCACCAATTCACTGGATTCCATGCGCGGCCTTCAATCCCGGTTGAAATCCAAAACACAGGTAATAACCGGTGCCCTCAACGGCCAGGCCGGCAGTTATCTCGATTCACTTTCCGGCACACTGGGCTTTTTGAAAGATGCAAAAGGATTGCTGGGTAAAGCCGGAGACGCTAAGGCGAAACTGGGTAAATCGATGGACCAGGTGGCTGCCCTTAAAAGCAAACTGCAACAGGCCGAACAGGTCCGTAACTACATCCGCGAACGCCGTAACCTGCTGAAATCCGAGCTGGGGAAATATACCGGCATGACGAAAGACCTGCAGAAGATCAATAAAGAAGCTTACTACTACGCACAGCAACTCAAAGAATATCAAACCGTTTTCAAAGACCGTAAGAAGGCAGAAGCCAAAGCCATGGAACTGTTGCAAAAGCTTCCGGCTTATAAAGACTTCATGGCCCGTAACACGCAGATAGCGCGGCTATTCAATCTGACTGCCGGCGGGGGAGCCAATGTGGAGCAGCAACTGGAAGGATTACAAACCCGTGCCCAGGTAGAGCAACTGATACAGGAACGGGTAGGGGGCGGCGGACCGAATGCTTCACAGGCAATCCGGCAACAGATGGAAGCAGCCCGCTCGCAGATGGATGAGCTGAAAAAGAATTTCCCGGATCTCGACAATGCAGCAGAAATGCCGGATTTCAAGCCCAACGAAATGAAAACCAAAAGCTTTCTTTCCCGGCTCGAGTTCGGTTCCAACGTACAGTTCCAACGCTCTAATCAATTCTTCCCTACAACGGGTGATTTTGCAGGACAGGTGGGCTATAAATTCAGTAAAAACGGGATCGCAGGCCTGGGGGCATCCTATAAACTCGGAATGGGCACCGGCTTTAACAACATCCGCTTCTCCCATCAGGGGATGGGCATCCGCTCTTTCGCCGATTACAAATTGAAAGGAACGTTCTTCGTGAACGGTGGCTTTGAGTTCAATTACAATCCCAACTTCAATAATCCCAACCAATATACCAACGCCCAATACTGGACCCGTAGCGCTCTCCTGGGTATTGCCAAAAAGTATAAGATCAACAACAAACTGAAAGGAAACATGACCCTCCTCTATGATTTCCTCCATAACTCCCAGGTTCCCCGCACCGATCCGGTGAAATTCAGGGTCGGATATAATTTATAGCCTTTTTACACGAATACTTATTCAGGCAGCATTAGCCCGATACTATAGATATGTAATATTATTACATGCGAATATTCAATTCGAATATTTGTAAAATATAGTCTTTGTGTTGATGAAAAATGAAATATTCAGTTGTTGTATGTAGTTATTGCAGCATTTTAGATTGAAAAAGCTATTTTTAGAACGCGAAAGGTTGAATTATCGCAATTTGCATATGATATCCCTTGCCTTTTGGCCGGAGGCGGGGAGACGGGCGGTGAACCAACTTGCATGTATGTGAAAGCCGTCTGGCGCTCTCTGCCTCAGGTCCCTAAAAACGATGCCGTGCCATGATCAGTGTGACTGCCGCCATACAACAGATTACCGCCTGCCGCACCAGCTGGGGTAAATCCATTCTCACTACCGCAGAAGCCATGGGTTGCATATTGGCAACGCCTCCGGCTTTAGAGGGTACCCATTCTTCCCTCACTGCTGCATTGCCGGATGCCGGTACCCGCTTAACGGGCAGGCAATTGGCCTTACTGACTGCCACTGGTATTGCCCGGGTTTCCGTTCACGCACCGCCGTCTGTTGTATATATCGGAATCGGGGAGGGAGATGGAAGTACACATCCGCAGATCAACCGCATTACGATTGAAGGCACGCTTGCGCATTACGGCATCCCGCTGCACCCGGGCATATTTGTAACTGCAGGTACGCCAGCCTTGCAAAAAGCGGTGGAGGAATCGCTGGATGCTGATATGTTGATCATTTGCGGGAACATCCCTCCCAAAGTACTGATGGATGCCGGCGTAGAGCAGGTTTTTAACCGGGTGAAGGCCCATCCCTGCCAGCCTTTCTGGTTTGGGTACAGCCCAACGAAGACGCGGGTATTCCTCCTGCCTTCCAACCCTTTTGCGGTACAGGTAGCGGCTAAATTATTCCTGGAATCTTATCTGAAATCCTGCTGGTCCATGGGACCGGTTAAGCCCTGGTTGCTGCCGTATACAGAACACCGTTCTCCCGTAGTGCAGCTGGATGAATACCTCCCGGCTGCCACGGTTCACCGGAATGGACTGAAGGTACGCGCCATGTCATTTTCCGGAAAGACGGATATTGCTGCCGCAGCACGGGCCGATGGCATTATTTGTCATACTATGGAACATGGCAGTCTGGAGCCTTCTTCACTGGTGCCTTTCTTCCCCTGGCACGATCCTTCCTGACCATCTTTCCCACAAACACAAAACCCGTTACACTTAGCGGGAGCGCTGAAGTATAACGGGTTACGTTATCTTATTGATGATTTACTTTTAGTTGAACAGCCGCACTTTAATACCCAGGCCGAAGTTACCGCCATAAGCATCCAGTCCGCCGCGCTGGTTGGTATAGCTGGCCTGTACCTGGATGGAATTCTTGAACTGGAAGCCTACACCGCCGGTAACAGCTTTATTGGTATGGTACAACCCGAACACATTCACGAGGTTCCTTGCAAAGCTCACTTTGGCGCCTGCATCCACGATGCTCTGGGAGCCTTTCATCACACGCAAACTAACCAGCGGCTCAATGGAAGAGATCTTGTAACTCTTCGTACCAAACTTGTAAGATGCCGTTACTGCGAAAGTCGATTGTCCGCGAGGCTCCTTTTCATCGATGTTCTCGAAAGTACGTGTTACGTTAGGCATGGTAGCCTGCAGGGTAAGGTTGCGATTGGTATAGGCGATGCCGAGGTCGGCTCCGATGGCGTTCTTGTAACCGGTATACCCTTTGAGGGCCGGTTCTTCCGGCGTACCGGGTTTGGACTTTTCCACGCGCTTATTATCCAGTGAGATGGTGGCACCTACGTGGAGGAATTCCGTTCTGTCTTCATCGAGGGGCGTGTGGTATGCGTACGACATAGCCACGCGGGTTTGTTTCAACGGACCGGCCTGGTCGTTGAAAACCGTGAGTCCCACACCGAGGGTACGCATGAGCTGGTAATCGCCGGTAAGGGCAAAGGAAACGGGGGCGCCGTTGGTTTCTTTCCATGCTTTGCGGTAGGCCATACTAAGACTAAGGCCCGTATCGGCACCGGCAAGGGCAGGGTTGCCAAGGTATCTGTTTTCGAAATATTGCTGAGGGAGCGGGTCCTGCTGATCGAACAGGCGTTGGGCCTGTGCCGCAGCCGGCAGTATCAAAGTCAGTAATAAAAGGCAGAGTTGTGTAGAAAGTTTCTTCATCTGCTATTGTTTGGGTACAGGAATAATTGAGTTAGTATCACCCGGGTATGCTTACCCGGACAACAAATATAGTATTAAAGCTTAATTGAACAAAAACATGAATATGAAATAAGCGCCATGAAAGCCGCTAGGGGCATGATTTTGGTGCGATTTGATAATCCAGATGAATTAGAGGCAATTATTGATTAAGTATTGATAATCAACAAAATGACAGTTTACTAATTAACTATATAATTAAATATAAAAAATATGTAAAAAATATTTGGAATGATACGCCAACCGGTAGCTTTGGGAGGCTAACCGATTGGAGTAAAATGTGAAGCAGGGGGAAAATCAGAATGGATACCCGATGGCGATATTGAGGATCAGGTTCTTTTTCCGCCAGTCGCTGTCACCGAAATCGATATCCTTGAAGCTCCATTGAAAGGGTGCTCCCTCAAGCTCACCAGGCTTACGAATAGGGAAGGCCAAATCGAACCGTACCAGCAGGATGGATGCGTCGATACGCAACCCCAGCCCTGTACCTACCGCTATTTCTTTATAGAACCGGTTGAATTCGAATTTTTGGTAGTATTTGTCGGCCGGTGCATTACCCAGCCATATATTGCCTGCATCCACAAAAGCAGCCAGTTCAATGAGCTTCTGGATCTTGTAACGCAGCTCAGAATTGTATTCCAGTTTAATATCGCCTGCGGCATTCGCTAACAACAGGTTGGTACCTTCTTTAGCAGGAGGCGTACTGCCTGGGCCGAGGGTCCTCGCTCTGAATGCGCGGATACTGTTACTACCCCCGGTAAAGAATTGCTTAATGAAAGGGAGGGTAGGTGGCAGTAAGGGTTCTGCTACCGATCTGCCATAGGCATAACCGTATCCTGCATATAAGCGGTTCACCCAGCGGAGGTTATTTCCCAGCGTCCAGTAATGCCTGCCATCCACATTTGCGCGGATGTATTGGGCAAAGTCCTGCCCAAAGATCTCTTTGGCGCCGTTCTCATCTTTCTTCGCAAACAATCCTACCAGGTTGCCCGATACATCGAGGTTGAACTGCGCGAAGAACGAATGGTACCTGGCCGGTCCCTGATTGTTGAACGTCAATGTATAATTACTGCCAAGTATGAACTGTTTGGCGATGGATTGTTTTAACGCCGGGTCCAGTTCCTGCTGCACCTTAAAGGTATCGGAGAGGTTAGACGGCAGGGTATAGGTAACGGAAACCGGGTAGAGGGTATGATCCACATACTTGGTTTGCTTCCAGATATAGCCATATTGAGCCGTCATGGCATTAAGGGTATACATCTCCGGCCTCCTCAATAATTCATACCCGAGGCTCACCCTTGTGCGGGGTACGTAAGGTGTACGGGGATTGAACTGGATGACGGGGGTAAAAAACCTCGGCATGGTAATAGCCACTTCCGCGTTCAGGCTGTAAGCGTTGGTAGACAGCTGTGTTTTTTTACCACCTATCTGTGTTTCAAAACCACCGCCAAGATTGATCTCCAGTATATTGGCTTTCTTTTGCAGGTTCCTGTTCCGCGCTGATATCTTCAACTGGCTGCCTGCAAAGTTGTTCGATTTAGTTGTGCCGCTCACTTCAAACTGCAGGGAGCGTTTGGGGTAAGGGGTCAGGTAAAAGCGCGCCGCAAGCAGTGAGCTATCCCGCAGGGGCCTGAAGTTACCCCGCACAAACTTAAACGCTCCGAGGTTTACGAGGCGCTGCAGGGTAATGTTATGTGAGCTGAGGCGGTACAAACTGTCTTCCTCCAAAAACACGGAACGGTTGAATACTATGGGCTTAAACAGGGAGTCCGGATCTATCACTTTATAACCTCCGTAATCCCGCGACTCCTGCGACTTCAGCACACTGTCGCGACTAAGGTCATAGTTGGGATATACTTCCACCGTCCGCATCCAGTACTGGCGTAATGCGGTAGATGGTGTGCCGGGTTTTACTTTCACGTAGAGGTCTACCTGTCCCTTCAGCGTACTGTCTATCTGCACCAGCATATAATCCGGCGTGAAGTAATAGAAGCCCTGTTCTTTCAGGGTATTGTGTATGCGTTCCCGTTCTTCCTTAATCCGGTCGAGGCTATAGAAGTCGTTGGGTTTCAACAGTGTTTCCTTCGCCATCTGGATAATCAGTTTACTGATGATGCCTGTATCTGTATCGAACCGCACGCGGTGAATGGTATAACGGTGGTTGGGGGTTACGATAAACTGCAGGCTGGCTTTCTTCTTTCCTTTGTACTTCACGGAGTCTTCCATTTCCACCTGAAAGTACCCGTTGTCTTCGAGGTAGCTGCCAAGTATATCGGAAGTACGTTTTGGCCTTGTCTGGCTCAGGAGCACGGGCGCTTCACCCCACTTCTTGCGGAGGAGGTAATTGAGTCCTTTGCCTTTGGGTTCATTACCGAGGTTGTAGAGCCACAGTTTAAAGGGCATGCCGAGGAACTTGCGGTTGGGGGAAGGGCGTACCCTTTCGCCCATACCCGATTCCAGGGTACTCATATCTTTCGGCCGGTCTTTCTTCTTTTCCTGCCATTTGATATCGTGCCCGGTATACAGGCGGTCGCCCTCCGGCACTGTCCGGGTGGTGGAGCAGGCAGAAAGCGTTATTAGCCCTATAATGAGGATGCGGATATATCTGTTGGTCATTACTCTCTCAGTTTTTTCTTCTTGGTCTGTTTCGCCTGTTTGCCAAATATTTCGCGGAATTCATTGTAGTCCATAATGAGCATGAACGTTAGCCCGGTTTCCACTACCTGCCCTTGTATCACGGCATCCGTGATGTTACGCTGATAGGCGCGTACGCGGTATCTGCCATCTGCCGTAAGCTGATATTCGGCAGACATGTCGCCGATGATGGAGCTGGCGTTCTGCCCCTGGGTCTGTGCCCCGGAGATGCCGATATTGGACCCTACGCTAACGGTAAGCCGGTCGTTAAAGAGGCGTTTGGAAACATCTACCTTCAGATTGGTATTTTCTTCCCGGCTGCCGGCGTCATTAAATCCTTTCTCGCTCTGCAGGTCGAAGTTGACATCGAATCCTTTAATGAGACTACCAGCCAGGTTGTTCAGTTGCTGGGAGAGGATCTTACTCACGGAACTCCGGGCAATATCTTCCGCCGGGTTGCCACCGCTGGTCAGGCTCTCGAAGGGGTTATCCGAGATAAAGCGGTTGAGCACCAGCAGGCCCATCACCTGTTTGTTCAGCTCCGACTCCACCTGGTTGATCTGTTTGATGCGGGTATATACCACACCACCCAGCACGCCCTGTTCCCGTTCCGGCATATCCAGTTCAAAAGCGATATTGGGTTTCAGCAGCTCGCCGGTGATCTTCAGGTATACTTCCACCGCTACTTTCTGGCGGAAACGGTCTTGTCTGGATTTATCCTCCCTCTCCATAGCATCTCCTACGAGATCGCCGGCTATGGGGTTTACATCGTACTTCGCCCTGATATTTACATCTGCGCTCATGGGGTCGCCGTTCCAGATAATGGTGCTGCCCTTTACGATCTTGAACTCCCTTTTAATGAGCTGGTTGAGCGACATGGCATATTTCCCTTCGTTGATCTCGTAACGGCCCGTGAGGCTCATCTTGCTGGAGGGGTCCATGGTGAGGTTGAGGGAAGCGGCGCCCTTCACTTCGAGGTAGTCACCGTTTGACTGGTCGATGATCAGCTTCATGGTAGACTCCGGCGTTACCTCTACGTCGGCACTTACCACGAAACCTTTCAGTCCGGTAGGGCGGGCCAGGGTATCGGGCTTGGGCTTCAGGGAAGGGTCGAGCCACATGGCGGGGTCTATGAACTGCACCACGCCGGCCCTGTTGGCAATGCCCGGTTCCTCTTCCGGCAGCTTAACGGTTATCTGTGATTTCTCACGGAGCTTCAGTTTCATCTGTACCCTTGGCAGATCGAGCGTGCCGCGTATCTGGGCGGTTACGTCCACGAAAGCGGGACCATAATAGAACTGATCTTTGTTATTGAGATCCTGTGGACCCAGTGCCTGGAAGTTTTCGGCGGTAAGGTCGAGGTTGAGATTGAAGGCTTCGTAATCTTTCGTCTTGATATCTCCGGTAATAACAGCTTCGTTACCTGAACTGTCTGCGATCACGAAATTGTTGAAGCGCATGCCGTTCTGATCCATCGTAAGATCTTCGGAAGGCAGGCGCATGATGCTGTTGATCATGGTGATGCGCCCTGCCACTTTCTCGAAATGGAGGTTGCCACGGATCTCCGGCTTATCCATGGTGCCACGCAGGGTAGCGTTACCATTGAGGAAACCGCTCATTTCCGTTACATTACCGAAAGTGAGGGGTTGTATGCTCTTCATGTTGAGCTTCGCAATATCGAGCCGCAGGTCCATCACATCGGCATAGGTGCCGCTTACTTTCATATCGTTATCGTTACCCTGCAGGGTGGCGGTGAGAGCAACTGCCATATTTGCGTTGGTATTGGCGGTGAGGGAGAGCCTGCCGAGGGCGGAGCCCATCACGGCCAGACTGTCTACCGTCAGCTTCCCGTCTATCAGCGGCGTCTTTTCAATATTGCTGACCGTGATGCTGCCGTTGCTGATACCTTCCGCGAGGGCGGTATCGGTTTCTATCAGTGAGGTAACGGTGCTGAGGCGGAAATCTTTCAGTAAAACGGTAAGGTCCGGAAGTTTAGCCCCTGCTTCGGGCGGGGCGGTGGTGATCTTCAGTTCCTGCGCGCCGCGCTGCAGGCCAATGTCTGCAAAGGCTACGCCGCCATTTTGAATGAGCACCTGGTTATCTCCGCTTACGTTCCATTCCTGCCGGTTGAGCAACAGGTCCTTTTTAAGGGATATCAACAGGCTGTCCTGCGATCCGAAGCGTACAAGGCCGCCCAGCCGGTAGCGGGGCGTGTTGCGCCTTCCCATAAGGAGGTCCCAGTCGAGCAGGCCGTTGGATGCTGTAAGATCAAATCGTGTTCGCCCAAGTGGTATCTGGGGGTGTCTTAATCTGCCCAACAGAATATTGGCCGCCATTTTACTGGTATCTGCACTGATGTCGGCGATGAGGGTGTCTACTTTAAAGGAGTCGTACCGCAGGCCGGGAACGGAGATGTTGGCGAACAGCATGCTGCTGTCGGTATCCATCCGGCCATTCAGTGTCACCGGTTTACGCAGTTCCACATCGGGGAGCAGTTTGGCGAGAGATTTCGGGATCACGATGCTGCCGTTGAAATGGAGCCACTGGCTTTCCTTTTGGGGAACAACTTTCGTTTTCACGAAGGGTGGCGCGCTCGCTGCTTCCAGATGGCGGGTTACCATATCTGTTGCCGCCGTGGCAAAGGTCTGGTAGTTGAAATCGCCTTTGGCGGTGAGGAAACCGAAAGGTCCGGTAAGGTCTATGGTTTGCAGTCCGTCGGTTACGCCTGCCTTCAGGAGAATGGAATCGAGGGTATATAGATCCTGATCGTCGGCCAGTTGTATTTTATGAATAGCAGCGAAGCCGGTGAGGCGCCTCGGGCTGAGGTTACTGACTTCGGCATCGATGCAGGTTTTAACAGACATGGGCGTGGTGGTCCAGTTGGTGGCCAGGAGGTCCAGCTTGTCGAGGTCGGCCCTCAGGGCAATGTCAGGGTTAAGGGTATCGAGGCGGCCACGAACATCGAACCGGGCGAGGGCATTGGAGTCGCGGATGTTCCCTTTGGCGGCATAGGCGCCGTTGATCAGGGTAGCGTCTGCCAGTATGTTCCGGTAGGTATAACGGTTATAGGTAAACGTGGTGATGTTTACGCCGGCTTTGATGCGTGCCTTATTGGGATCAGTGCCTTTACCATCTGCTGTTACTTTGCCGGAGAGGTTGCCCATGGCAGTGTCTCCCAATATACGTCCGGCCTGCAGGCCCTGCGCGTCCAGGGTCATCTGGTAGCGGATCTTATCCATGTCGGTAAAGTCCGCCACTTCCCCCCGGATATTGGCATTGCCCATGTCGGTTTTAACGGCGAGGTTAGGCTTCAGCAGCTGCATGCCTCCACGGATGCTGCCATCCACATCGAGGCGGCCGGGCAGTTGCATCCCCTCCGGGAGGGTGTTGGGAGGCAACCACGACAGCAGGCCCTGCCGGGTACTACGGAACGTGAGGGTGGTGATGTCGGCCCCCATTTTATCAGGATTGGTTACCTGGTAAGCGTCTCCTTTTATATAGAGGTAGTTCTTATCGTTGTCTTTGACTTCTATGCCGGGTATCTCCAGTTGGGCAAGACTGCCACTCAGTTTACCCTTCAGGTCCAGCTGCTTCTTCCAGAGGGGCTGAAGGGAGGCATTGGTGCGCATGTCCGGCACAAAAAAGAGGGCTTCTTTCAGTGCGAGATGGGAGGGGCGCACGTCTGCAGTAATGCGCATCAGCTCCGGGTGAGAGGAAAGTGCGTCCCAGGAAGGAGTGAGGATCTGCAGGTCGGCAGCAATGTTGCTGGCTCCGGTTTGCAGGATAAAGTCTTTCAGCTGCGCCTCTTTAGGGGTGTAACGCACCTGGCCGCTGAGGGCTTTCAGTTCAAGGCCGCTTTGCTCTTTCACGGATGCTTCGCGGAGGGTGAGCAGGGTACTGTCTGCACTATAATATAAGTTATTGGCTTCGAGGCGGAAGCCGGTGAGACCGAGGTAATTGTAATCTACCGCATCCTTAAAGCCGAGGCGCTTCGCCGTGTGATTGTTCATGGCGAAGTCGGTTTCCTTTACCGATATTTCTTTGGCTATTACCTTCCAGGTGTTGGCGGAAGAAGTGTCTTCCGGGGTGGAAGTAGTATCGAGGGCCTGCCGCATATCGAGTGTGGCGGCGGTTTTTTCTATAGCCAGATTGTCTGCCGTAATCAGTGTTTCGAGGAGGTTGAAGCGCATCCTGCGGAGGGCAAGGCGGCCGAGGTTACCGGTGGTTTCCAGTCCGGTGCTTTCATCGGAATAGGTCCATTGGATATTACGGATCAGCAGGTCGCGCACGGCGAGGTTGAATGCGGCAGCAGTGGTATCGGATATGGGTGGCGGGGGAGGGTCTGCCACCGGGCGGTACAATTGCCGGATGCTGGCGTAGAGTCCTTCCACTTCGAAGTTCTTCAGGAAATACATCCCGTTTTCCGGCTGCAGGGTGTCTGGCGTGGCTTCCAGTTTGTTGAGCCTGATATTGGCAAGCATGCCGCCCATGCTGTCGTTGAAGCGCACGTATATGCGGTCGAGTTGTACTTCACCGATCTGGTATTTGAGGGTGGTACCCGATTCTTCAATGAGTGTGTCTTCCACGGCGCCGGGGGAACTGAAGGCGTCGATAACGAACTGGTAATTAAAACTGGAATCGCGGAGCGGACGGTAAACGTTCACCACGGCATCCTCCCAACGAAGGGTATGTACGTTGAGTTCGTTGCGCAGGAGGGAGAGGAGGTTGTAGCGGACGGAAAGCTCACCGCTGGAAAGCAGGGTGTCTTTCCGGGTATCTTCCACATACACGTCGGTCAGCGTGATGGCATTCCACCAGGAGAACCGAAGGCCGCCGATGCGGACATTCGTTTTCAGATGCTCCTGCAGGTACGTTTCTGCTTTCCCGCGCATAAAATTCTGCACCGGAGGCAGCTGCAGCAAGAGCAGCACCACCACGGGTAACAAAATGAGCGTCAGCACAATTCCTATGATCCAGCGAAAAATTTTCTTCCGGCGGGGGGTATTCACGTATGTATTACAGTTTTATATGGTGAAAGGTTAAGACAACGCTGCTTCAAATTCCGTACCTGCCGCAAAAATAAGGGTTTAAATATCGTGCCGCTTTAGGGGAATGCCTGTAAATCATATATGTATAATTATAATGAAATGGAAAAAATGTATAATTTCGTGCCTGGTTGTGCATGTGTCCGGATACTTTTTTGCCGGTTTGTGTCGTTGTTATAGTCAGTCACCCAGTAAAACCTTATCACATTGAAAAAAGTCACCGGCCTTGTATTACTACTTGCTGCCCCTTTTATCACCAAATCTCAGGACTGGCATATCGGAGGAACCGCCGGGATCAGCAACTACAACGGAGATCTTACGGAAAAGCGTGTAGATCTGAAAACTACCGGCCCTATGATAGGGCTGCTGGTAAAGCGGGATATGAACCGCTGGCTTACCCTTAGAGCTGGCTTTACTTTCGGGATGATATCCGCCGACGATAAGAATAATAAAAGCGCGGCACTCATTGCCCGTAACCTTAGTTTCCGCTCTCCCATCTGGGAAGGCCACCTCGGTGCGGAACTGAATTTCCTCGATATAGACGATAAAGGATTTACGCCTTATGTTTTTGGCGGTGTGGCGTTGTTCAGTTTTTACCCCACTGCGAAAGACAGCTCTGGTGCGCGTGTGCCTTTGCGCAGGCTCAGTACGGAAGGGCAGGGCCTGCCTCAATACCCTGAGCGCGGCGGGCAATATGCCTTGCATCAGATCTCCATTCCATTTGGTGTGGGTTTTAAATATTTATTTACCGACCGTATCACCATCGGCTTGGAATTAGGCCTGCGCCCCACCTTCACCGATTACCTCGATGATGTGAGCACTACTTATGTAGACCGTAATACACTCCTCGCAGAAAGGGGGCAGACGGCGGTAGACTGGGCATGGCGCGGTGATGAGATACATGGAGGCGCCTATCCGCTGGATGGTACCATACGTGGCTCTGCGAAGTATAAAGACTGGTATACCTTTACGGGGATCACATTCCTGTATCGTTTAGGAGGTAATTCCGGCGGACTGCGCTCTACCAATTTCTCGAAATGTTTCCGCATGTAAAAGATACTTTGGCACGATGGTTGCGTAATGTTAGATCACAACATACGCCCCCAATCAAGTCCAAATAGAAAAAGTAAAAGACCGTCTTTCGTGACGGTCTTTTTTTATGCCTTCAATTTTCCTGGAAAATAATGCTGAAAATATTTTTTCACTGAAAAGTGAGTGGAGCTGTGAAACCTGCTGTGGTCAATGGTTTGGGGAGAAAATTCCACATTGGCATACTTTTGGATTTACAGAAGTAAGTCCAACAGCCGCCAAATAAAAAGGGGATGCAAGGACCCGGATCAATCTAAAACCAGCAGGCTATGAAAAAGCTACTTCTCTTGATGCTCCTCCTCGGAGCCGCCTACGCCACACAAGCACAACATGGAAGGTACGACCGTAATGCACGTTATGACCGGCACGATCGTGATCGTGACCGCGACAGGTATGACGATGACGACGATTGTGACGATGACCGCCGTGGCCGTGGGCACTATAAGCATGGAAAGCACAAGCACCGCGGGCATCATCATGATTACCGCCGGTACGATTGCAGGGATGAAAGGGTAGTGGTAGTTAGGCCGCGTTATCCGTTCCCTCCTCCGCCACCGCCGATCCCCCTGCCCCGCAGGCCCCGCGTTTCCGGAGTGATCGTTTTCGGTAACTGATTTTAGTACATCTTCTATTGTCACAATATTTTAGTACCTCCACAAGGCCCCGGTTCACCGGGGCCTTTTTTAATTATGATACTTTGCACATTGTATTTTGAGCAGCACGTTGTGCAATAAAAAAAGGCACCTTATGCAAGGTGCCTTTACTATTAAGATATATCCAGTTACTTGTGAATCTCGGAAGTGAAGTGGAACTCGATATCCGGATTGTTGGCGCGCTCGGTATTGAGGTACCATTCGGATTGTGCGAGGTATACCAGGTGCCCGTCTTTATCATACACCACGTTGGCGCTCTTAAAGCGGATGAACTCTTCCAGCTTCTTTTTGTCGCCGGTAATCCAGCAGGCTTTATAGAAGGGAAGGGTGTTGAACTGGCAGGCTGCGCCATATTCCTGTAGCAGGCGGTACTGAATTACTTCAAACTGGAGGTCGCCCACACAGCCGATGATCTTGCGGTTACCATTGTGCTGGGTGTACAGCTGGGCAACCCCTTCATCCGTAAGCTGGGAAATACCTTTCTCCAGCTGCTTCGTTTTCATGGGGTCTTTATTTACCAGCTCCTTGAACAGCTCCGGAGAGAAGCTGGGGATACCCGTAAAGAAAAAGTTTTCACCTTCTGTAAGGGTATCACCGATTTTGAAGTTGCCGGTATCGAACAGGCCCACCACATCACCGGGATAGGCATCGTCCACAATATTCTTCTCCCGTGCAAGGAAGCTGTACGGGTTGGCGAAGCGTACATCTTTATCGAGGCGCACGTGATGGAAATATTTGTTCCGCTCAAACTTACCGGCGCATACACGAAGGAACGCAATACGGTCACGGTGACGGGGATCGAGGTTAGCGTGTATCTTGAAAATGAAACCGGAGAACTTGTCTTCCGTTACTTTCACCTCCCGGGTACTTGCCTGCCTGTCGCGGGGAACAGGAGCGATGTCCACAAAGGTATCCAGCAGGTCCTTCACGCCGAAGTTGTTTACGGCGCTGCCGAAGAAAACGGGTGCCAGTTTACCTTCGAGGTAAGGAGTGGGGTCAAACTCATCATATACGCCTTCGATCAGTTCCACGTCGTTACGGAGCTGAGCGGCATCAGTTTTATTAAACAACTCATCGATCTTTGAACTGGAAAGGTCTTCCATGGGAACGATATCTTCATCGGTGGCTTTACGGTTAGCTGCAAAAGACACGAAGCTTTTATCGTACAGGTTGTATACGCCTTTAAAGTCACTACCCATATTGATGGGCCAGCTGAGCGGGCGCACCCTGATGTTGAGGAGTTCTTCCAGTTCATCGAGCAGGTCGAAGGGGTTTTTACCATCGCGGTCGAGCTTATTCACGAAAATGATCACGGGGGTATCGCGCATGCGGCACACTTCCATGAGCTTCTTCGTTTGCTCTTCCACCCCCTTCACACAGTCGATCACCAGTACCACACTGTCTACCGCAGTAAGGGTACGGTAGGTATCTTCGGCAAAGTCCTTGTGACCGGGGGTATCCAGGAGGTTAACGAGGATATCGCGGTATTCGAAGGTCATTACCGAGGTAGCCACGGAGATACCGCGCTGCCGTTCGATCTCCATGAAGTCGGACGTGGTATGTTTTTTAATCTTATTGGATTTCACCGCACCGGCTGTCTGGATAGCACCGCCGAACAGGAGGAACTTCTCCGTGAGCGTGGTTTTCCCGGCATCGGGGTGGGCGATAATCGCAAATGTTTTCCTTTTATTAATCTCGTTGAGGTACTTCATCTTTTAACAAATGGCAGCAAAGGTACATTTTTCCGGTAAAAAGGAACGCGTTACCAGTGTTTGGCATTGGTTTATATGTTATTTTTGAAACATGCTATCGACCCTCAAGATCGTTTGGAACAGCCTGAAAATGGCCTTGCAGGAGCTGCGGGTCAATAAACTCCGCACTTTTCTCTCCCTGCTGGGCATCACCATAGGTATATTTTGCATCATCGCCGTGCTGACGGTAACGGATAGCATGGAGAAATCCATCCGGAAAGACCTGAACTCCCTGGGAACCAACGTCGTGTATATCGAAAAATGGCCATGGGACGGTGATGGGGAATGGTGGCAGTACGTGAACCGCCCGCAGCCAAAGTACCATGAAGTACGGCAGATAAAGGATAAAGTAGGCACTACTGACGCAGTAACCTTTACTTTCTCTACCGGAGGAAGAAAGATAGAATACGGCTCGGATTATATGGACCAGGTAGCCCTGATCGCTACTTCGGCGGACCTTGACAAGATGCAGACCATCGATTTACTGGCCGGCCGGTATTTCAGTCCTTCGGAATTCAACAGCGGCTCCAATGCAGTGGTGCTGGGCTGGAATATTGCCAACGGTTTGTTTGGCAACCCCGAAGTGGCGGTGGGTAAGGAAATCCGTGTGTCGGACCGGAAGTGCCGGGTGATAGGGGTATTGAAGCGCAAAGGAGAAAGCCTCATTGGCGGGGTATTGAATGATGATTGTGTGGTGATGACCTACTATTATGCCCGTACCATCGTGGATGAGCGCAGCTGGAGCGTGAATACCACCATTTTAGCCCGTGCGGTGGACGGGATACCTACCGCCCAGATGAAAGACGACCTCACAGGAGCCATGCGTGCCCTCCGCCGCCTGAAGCCTGCAGAAGGGAACGATTTCGCGCTGAACGAGATCACTACTGTACAGGGCGAACTCACCACCCTGTTCACTTACATCAACGCCGGCGGATGGATGATCGCAGCATTTGCCTTGCTCGTAGGCGGTTTTGGTATCGCCAACATCATGTTTGTGACGGTAAAGGAAAGAACGAACATCATCGGCCTGAAGAAGGCTATCGGCGCCCGCCCGGGTGTTATACTAACAGAATTCCTCATTGAGTCCATGATCCTCTGCATGGTAGGGGGCGGGCTTGGCCTGCTGGTCGTATTCACAGGGGCTGCCATCGCTAAGAACCTGTTCAGTACTTTCCAGATCGGGCTGTCTGCAGGGAATATCATATTAGGGTTTGCAATTTCAGGGATCGTGGGCATCATTGCAGGGTTCATCCCGGCATGGACCGCCAGCAGGTTAGACCCTGTGGTGGCCATCAGGAGCAATTAGGCACGCCTATTGCCATGAGTTAATATATTTGCACCCAATTCAACCTTACATGAAGCACATTTTCCTGACCGGAGCACTCAGCGTAATCCTATTTTCGGGTTGCGAAACCACCCAGCAGATCATTAACACCTGGCCAACCACTACCACTACGCCCGGCCAGCCTAATACCTTCCAGATCGCATCCGGACTGAAGGAAGCCCTCACCATCGGCGCACAAAACGCTTCCGGAAGGCTTTCAACGCCCAACGGCTTCTTTGCCAACGCTATGCTGAAAATACTCATGCCGCCGGAAGCGCAGAAAGTAGAATCCACCCTCCGCAACCTCGGAATGGGCAGCGTAGTGGATAAAGCCGTACTGGCCATGAACCGCGGGGCGGAAGAAGCCGCCAAATCTGCCGCACCCATATTTGTGAATGCTATCCGCCAGATGAGCATTACCGACGCCATCGGCATCCTCCGCGGGGGCGATTTTGCTGCTACCAATTACTTCAAACAGAAAACCACCGCCGCGCTCACCACGGCTTTCAGTCCTGTTATCAGCAGCGCCCTGAAGAAAGTGGATGCCACCAAATACTGGGCGGATGTTTTCAACGTATACAACCGTTTCTCCAAAACGCCGGTTAATACCGACCTCACCGCCTATGTTACCGAGCGTGCCATCAGCGGCATTTTCAACGAAGTAGGACTGGAAGAGCAGAAGATCCGGAAAGATCCTGCCGCCCGGGTTACCGAACTGCTGAAAACCGTGTTCGGCAGCCAGCTGGCGCAGAATAAGTAGGCTACCGCAAAGGGGGATGCATTTCCGCCGCTTTTGGCGTAACTTTGCGGACTTATGCCGGTTAACATACTTGCCATAGAATCTTCCTGCGACGATACCAGCGCAGCCATTATTTCCGACGGGAAAGTACTGTCCAACGTAATCGCCGGACAGGCGGTGCACGAACAATACGGAGGAGTAGTGCCTGAGCTGGCTTCGCGCGCCCATCAGGAGAACATCGTTCCGGTGGTAGACCTTGCTTTGAAGAAAGCCGGTATAACCCCGGCAGAACTCAGCGCAATCGCTTTCACCCAAAGCCCCGGACTCATCGGCTCCCTGCTGGTAGGCAGCTGCTTCGCCAAGTCCATGGCCATGGCGCTCGACCTCCCGCTTATCGGCGTACATCATATGCTGGCCCACGTGCTGGCCAACTTCATTGATGATCCTAAGCCATCATTCCCCTGCCTCTGCCTCACTGTTTCCGGCGGTCATACGCAGATCGTGCAGGTAGATGGCCCGCTGCAAATGAAGATCATCGGTGAAACGCTGGACGATGCTGCCGGTGAAGCTTTTGATAAATCCGCCAAGATCCTCGGTTTGCCATATCCCGGCGGGCCGCTGGTAGACAAATACGCCAAAGAAGGCAACCCCAAAGCCTACAAATTTCCGGAACCGCAGATACCCGGACTGGACTTCAGCTTCTCGGGCCTGAAAACATCCATCCTTTACTTCCTGCAGGAAAACAAAGCGAAAGATCCGGCGTTCGTGGAAAAGCACCTCGCCGATATCTGCGCATCCATCCAGCACAGGATAGTAACCATTTTAACCAATAAGCTGGTGAAAGCTGCTGAGGCAACGGGTATCACTGAAATCTGCATCGCCGGTGGCGTTAGTGCCAATTCCGGATTGCGGAATGCCCTCGAAACGCTGGGGCAGCAACGTGGCTGGAATGTCTACATCCCACAATTCCAATATTGTACAGACAATGCCGCCATGATTGCCATGACGGCGCATTACAAATACCTGGCCGGGGCTTTCAGTCCTGCGGATACCGTGCCTACGGCCCGCGCGGCATTTGAATAAGCACATCCCATGGGCAATTCGTGGTTCCAGTTCAAGCAGTTCAGGGTAGAGCAGGCGGGGAGCGCCATGAAAGTGTGTACAGACGCATGCATTCAGGGGGCCTTTACGGCCGCGCAGCTTTCTTCCTCACATCCTGCCCGCATACTGGATATCGGTACAGGCACGGGGCTGTTGAGCCTCATGCTGGCCCAGCAAACCATTTCCGGGATAGACGCTGTAGAGCTGGATGCATCCGCTGCAGTTCAGGCAGCAGCCAACTTCGCGGCCTCGCCCTGGAGCAAACGCCTTCGGCTTACAGAGAGCAATATCAGCCATTACGAATCTCCCGAACCATACGACTTCATCATTTCAAATCCGCCTTTCTTTCAGCGCGACCTTCGCGGGCCGGATGCCCGCCGTACAGCGGCCATGCATACCACAACCCTGAATTATGAAACATTGCTGTCTGCCATTTGCCGCCTCCTGCGGAAAGACGGGCAGTTTTCAGTACTGTTGCCCTTTGAAGCCTTCACTGAATTTAACCAGCTGGCAAAGGCGGGCGGATATAGCCTGCTTGCCAGGCTCAATGTGCGGCAAACTCCTGCCCACGCGCCCTTCCGTTCCATAGGGATCTTTGGTCAGGGAGTGCAGCAGCCGGATGCAGAACTTATCATCCACAACGCAGAACGGCAGTACACGCAGGCATTCATTGATTTACTGCATCCGTATTATCTCCATCTCTGATGACGGGAAACATTATGGTCTACCGGGTTGCGGGAGGTCACTATCGTATATGCATAAGCGTGCAGGCGTTAGTTCGATCACATCAGGGTTCCTGATGTTGTTCCCTTTGTTTCCCGATAAATCATATGAGAAAAACGCGCCTCTGTAATTGTTGCCATGAACATGCAAGAAAATATTACCGTTTGTGCCTCAGGCGCAGCTGAACAAGTTTAATGTAACGCCGGTTAGTGGCGATAATATGGCAACTGCAAAATAGATACAGCGCTATCGGTTACTTTGCCGTTATTAATCCTATAACGATGTAATATTAACTTCAAAACCCTTAGCCAATACCAAACTATTTTTTAATTGAACCCCTCCTGCAGCGTTAATATGCTTTGTGTTTGTAACCCGAATAGGAATATTTAACGCCGGTAGATATTTGACTTCTTTTTTACCAGCCCACCCGAACATTTATTTCCTCATATAGTAGTGAGCGAACGGTAAAAGCTATTTGCCAGCTACTTTAACTATTTATAATATGCAAAAGACTAAAACTTACTGTGTACTGTTAATCCTTGGATGCTTGTTTTTTGGTACACGGCTTTCCGCCCAGATATCAGCGGAACTGGAGCCTTATTTCGATTCTTACACCAGATTTATTACCAGCAATGAAAGAGATAGTGTGGTTCTTTACAGTCAGTATGGAAGAATAGTGAGGGATACGGCAAAACTTAAAACCAGTTTAAGTGCCGCCTTCCCGGGAAAAACATTTTCGGATTTCAAGTTTTTGATAGTTGGCGGTTATGGCACTAATACTCCGGTAAGAAGCAGCGTTGGCGGGGAAGGGTCGGATCTGGATCTTAATATGCTATTCAAAATTAACAATGGTATTAGAGCCGATATTTCAGCTTATACATTTAAAGACAAGGTAAAAAGCTGGCTGACGTCAGTTTTTGTGAAAACAGCCTATTCTAATTATACATTTCATCTGAAGGATCCTGTAGTGGAAATTGTAGCTGATACTACTTTCCCGGATGGCACCACTTTCTCTTACCATATGGATATTGGTTCATTTAACCAACTGAGTGTTCCTCAGAATCCCGCTTGTCTTCCGGTTAATTTATGTTCAGAAATGGCCTGGGGAATAGGTCAGGATAATGATATCAACGCAGCAGTCTGGAGTGAAACGGCTTCCCCTGGCTTTACAGGAGATTTTAATCTGAAATTTCCGGTAAGTTCTTTAGCTGGTAGCAAAGTACTCAGTATTTGCAAAATGCTAAAATACTGGAATAAGAATGTTAATTATAGTACTATCCCGGATGAAATTCCGCCGTCGCTCGTTTATCTGGTAGCCAATTATAATTGGGTTCCGCCATATGCGGCTCCCACAACCTACCGGCTGCAACAGCTGATAGCTGATGTAGACAGCCTGCGGAAGAACGTCTTTAACAATAATTGCACTTCCGTAGCAGGAGCTGCACTGAATGTACCGTTTTACACTTCTATGGACCCGAACCTCCTGAATAAAATGAGTACGAACGCAAAGCAAAATTTATGTAATTCCCTGAAAAAGCTGTCTGATACTTTACACTTTGTAGCGAATCAAACTAATTTGCAAAGAGCGCTCCTGGCATTAAGTAATGTGTTCCCGCATTTTAACAATGTGCCACCCGGGACTTATCGAATTACTTCATTTGATAGTGAAAAGGTTATTTATCCCAAAAATGGCAGTATTGCAACCGGCGATACCATCGTACAGTATACTTCAGGTCCCGAGTCTGACAAGAAATGGGTTTTAGGGAATATTGAGGGTACTCCTCAGGGGAAATTCTATTATGTTATTACCAATGTGCAAAGCGGAATGGTACTGGATAACACAGCTAATTCACTTACCCAAGGCACCCCAATGATTCAGTACCCTTTTAACAATGGAAATAATCAAAAATGGGAGATCGTCTTTATTGGATATAGTGGAACAAAAAGGATATACCGGATAATAAACAGGCATAGCAATCTTTTACTGGATGTAGAATACCCTTCGATAGACAATAATGCAAGGATTATTCAATGGGAATTAAACGGATATCCTAACCAGCAGTGGTATTTTGTTGAATAATAAGGGGCTGAAAAATTCTTGAATTGTATAGCGGGTTTTACGCGTAACAGCCATTGCGTACGCAGGAAGAAGAGATTGAATTAATTGGCTTATAAAAGAAGAGGCTGTTTCCTTTGTTTATAAATACAGGAGACAGCCTCAGGCATTTTTAAGAAACTGTTTGAAAGCAGAATCAGGACTAGTTGCAGGGTCTCAAAAATAAGTTTTTCTTATTATACATGGAGTGCATTCCCTTACGCTTCATATGTTGCAGCAGTACCGGACTATTAACTATGGTGTACCTGTAACTAGCGCTGTTGAAAATGGCAAATCTTGAGAAAAAGTAAAGCCATATGCTATTTATGGGCCAGAGCAAGCGGGAATCAACGATAATAAACGGGAGGGGTGAAATTAAGAAAGCCTCGTAAATTATGCAAGTTGCATTATTTACGAGGCTTTCGCTGTGCCCAGAACAGGAATCGAACCTGCACTCCGTTGCCGAAACAAGATTTTGAGTCTAGCGCGTCTACCAATTCCGCCATCTGGGCATACGATCCGGCCGTCAGGCCTTATCGCGGGTTGCAAATGTAGAAATTCTTTGTTGAATCCGCAATAAATATTTCAGTTTTGCATAACATTCTTTCAGTAAAGTTACCTCAGCTGGGGTAGCCTTCCCTTGGGAGAAAGCCGTCAGTTCAGGGGTTACCTCTTCTTCCAGCCTGCCCATCCATTCGGCGATCCTGCGGCCCAGCAGCAGCACCGCCCCCTCATCTCCGCCGTGCTCCAGCGTAAACAGCTGGCTGTTCACTTCCAGCATCTCCATCATGAAGATCTCGGGTAGTACATATTTCTCCCCGGGCGCCATCAGCCCTTCGAATTTTTTCAGTTCCTCCATCCGATTTTGCAAAAAAGCAAATTTACAGTAATGTTGCAGCATTCGATTCAAACACCACGAAACAATCCACGAAACAAACATGACTTCCTTACACATCGGATTGATCCGGGAAGAAAAGATTCCGCAAGATAACCGCGTTGCATTTACCCCACAGCAATGCCAATGGATCCTCTCCAATTACCCCACCGTACAAATTACTGTTCAGCCATCGCCGCACCGCAGCTTCAAAGATGATGAATACCGCGCCGCGGGCATCCACGTCAATGAAGACCTTTCCGGTTGCGATACCCTGCTGGGCATCAAAGAAGTACCGGTAGAAAAGCTGCTGCCCGGCAAAACGTACCTGTTCTTCTCCCATACTAAAAAGCTGCAGCCCCAGAACCAGCACATGCTGCAAACCATTATGGAACGCAAGATCACGCTGATCGATTATGAGTGCCTCGTACATCCTGACGGACAGCGGATCCTTGGCTTCGGCTTCTTTGCAGGGGTGGTAGGAGCGCATAACGGACTGCTCGAATTTGGCCGCCGTACCGGACTGTTCAACTTCAAACGGGTACATGAGTGCCACGACTTCCAGGAGCTGATCACCCACTACTTCGGGGTGAAGCTGCCCCCCGTAAAGATCGTGACCACAGGGTCAGGCAGGGTAACTGCGGGCATACTGGAAGTAATGGGCCTGCTGGGCATCAAATACATCCCGCCGGAAGAGTTCCTTATCAACGAATACGCTTATCCCGTATATACCCAGCTCAAAGCGGGAGAACTTTACCTCCGCCGCTCCGATAAAACGTACAGCCGGGAAGATTTTCATAACCATCCGGAGCTGTACGACTGCAAATTCCTGCCGTTCGTTACCTGTTCTGACATCCTCATGAACGGTATTTACTGGGATCAGGATATTGCCCCGTTATTTACCTGGGACGATCTTGCCAAAGAAAACTTCCGCATACAGGTAATTGCTGATATTACCGACGACCAGGGCGGTTCTGTACCCTGCAACCTCGGTGATGCCACCATAGAAGACCCTGTGTATGGCGTGCACCGCAAAGAACGTGGAAAGATTGCGCCTTACGATGCCGAAGGCGTTACCATGATGTGCGTGGGCAACCTGCCCAACGAGCTGCCCAGAGATGCTTCCCAGTTCTTCGGAGACCATCTCATGAAGTACGTGTTCGATGATCTGGTGAACGGTGGCAGTGAAATGATTACCAAAGCCACCATCACGGATAATGGCCATCTTACCGACCGCTACGCTTACATGCGCGACTATGTGGATGGGAAATAAATCAGGCAGTTAATGCTCACTCGGCTTCGTCTGTTTCCGTTCAAACCTTTGTTTGGCGATAAGGTATGACTCTTCAATGTACCGAAGGGTGTCTGTCATTTCTGTGCCTTCCGGATTGAGGATGCAGATGTAATACTGCGCTGCATAATGAGGATGTGGCAGGAAGCGGTTTAACATCGTATAGTCCGTCGCTGCATCCGCATCCGGGAACAGTGTGGCAAATGTTTCTTTTTTAATACCAATATTAACCCTGTAAACGCCTTCGCGGGAGAGGTGGGAGATATTGTCGTATTCATTATCGGATAAGGCAACGGTCACCACCGGGAGGGCTTGTTCTGATGCATAGAAATAGAAGATGTATCCCCCATGTTCCATGCGCGTCACGTTCGGGAGATGGGCTGCAATGAATTGTTCGATTTGTTGTACTGACATAATCCGGGTAGTTTGAACGCGTAAAGTTAGGGCGATGGATTACATTTGAAAAGTACTTACCTCCGCGTCACTAAGTGACATGCATTAAAGTAATGAGCATGGATAAGCATTTGAAGTCAAAAATAAACCCGGAGCCTTGTCCGTTCCAGGAAGCGATGGACTTACTGTCCGGCAAATGGACCATGTCAATCGTAAATGCCCTTATGAGCGGAACCTTACGATTCTCGGAACTGGAACGTGCTATAACAGGCATCAATACCCGGATGCTGGCCCGTGAGCTGAAAGCGCTGGAGCGGAAGTACATCATTACCCGCAAAGCTTACCCTACCGTACCCCCGACAGTTGAATATACCCTCACAGAAAAAGGGGAGTCCCTGAAACCGGTGCTGATCGAAATTCAGGCCTGGGCTATGCAAAACTATTCCCGCTCACTTAACAGGGAAAACAACCCCTGATGCACGTGCCCGGAATTGGGCGTTATCACACATAAATAATAAGTAATGTAACGGGTGGTGGCAGCCCCCCCCGCAGGGGTAAATATTTCGTCCTGTTTATCTGCAGGGGATCACTTAATCCTGGCGGGGATTAAACAATTATTCCACCTAATGCGTTGATTCCTATGTTCCGAGACCCAACCGAATAATTTCTGAATACACCTGAGTTACCCAAAAGTACGCTTATATAACGGAGCCACCGGTCCGTTCGATTGCAATGAAACCAATCCTGTTTGTGTATGGCGAGAATTTTATGCCCCCAGTATTTTAACCTTCCTATCCTGGCCCAATTGCCTGGCGTTTCTTTATTTGCCCGGTGGTTGCTGATCCCGCTGCTATGTATTTTTGCAGGAACGGGTAGTACTAACGGACAATCCTGCACCGGCTCGCTGGGCGACCCTGTGTTTAAGGAAACCTTTGGCGAAGCGCCAACCACCTCTAAGCCTACACTTGGAGGTGCCTTGCCGGCAGGGCTCACTACTTATACCTATTATTCCCCCGGTGTGGGCGGGCGGCCTACCGGTCCCTATCCCGGACAGTATACCATCAGCAACACCACCCGCGGGTATAACAATATTTATTTCGTGGACCGGCCAGACCATACCACGGGTACTTTCAAAGGATATTGCATGGTGGTGGACGCGCAGGCGGCTCCCGGTAAATTCTACGAACGTACCATTACAGGATTGTGCGCGGGTACCACCTTCGAGTTTTCTGCCTGGATGATGAACATCAACCCGCAAAACGGTGTTTCACGGCCAAGCCTCCGTTTCGATCTTATGGACGCCAATAACCCCAATGGCGCTCCCATCACTTCCGTATCAACAGGAGAGGTGGCTTACACGGCACCCGGCACCTGGGTACGCCTGGCGGGTTTGTTCCAGATGCCTTCCACTACCAGCTCCGTCATCCTCCGGATATTCAGTAACACGCCTAACAGTAATGGTAACGACCTTGCACTCGACGATATCGCCTTTGCAGCCTGCGGCCCTCCCATTACTTTTACGCAGGCAGCAGGTATAGTTTGTGCCGGTAGCGGCACCGGACTGGATGTATCCCTGCCAGCTGGGAGCTATTCATCTTATTTCTTCCAGCTGCAACGGCGTCCGCTGGGTACTACAGACTGGGATAATATAACCGGTGTGGTTTCCAATGGCGTCAGCAACCAGTATACTTTTCCTATTACCAATGCCAGGGCCGGTTTTGAATATCGTGTACTGGCAGCAGGCGGAGAGGCGGAGATGAGCAACGCCAATTGCCGTGTCGTATCTGCACCCATCGAATTAAAGGTGGTGGATTACAGTGTATCCATTACCGGCAACAGCCCGGTCTGCTATAACACTGCCGGCACCCTCACAGCTAATATCATTCCACGGCCGGGCACAGGTACGCCTGCCACCGGCTATATCTATACCTGGGAAACCAGTACTACCGGTACCGGCGGCTGGACTACAGTGGCCGGCCAAACCGGTGCCACCCTCAATACCGGCGCCCTTACCGCTACACAGTATTACAGGGTAACAGCCACCTTAGGAGCATGCCAGGGCGATGGAGTTTCCTCCGTATTCCAGCTTTCGGTAGAGCCAGAGCTGACAGCATCCCTTGAGCCGCTGGAAGCGATATGCCAGGGAACTACTGCTGCAAGACTCTTTTTCGGGATATCTTCCGGCAAAATCGACCGCTATTCCATCACGAGTACCGATATGCCAGGGTTTGTGCCGGTTTCACTGGCGGCCTTTTCTTCCGGAATCATACCTGTTACCATACCAGCCAATGTTCCCGCCGGTACCTACAACTTTGCCATTACATTCAATGCATCCGGCGTCAATTGCAATACGCCGGCTTATCCCTTTACTTTAACAGTAGACGCTACGCCTTCTCCCGCAATTGCCGGCCCGGATCAGGCACTTTGTGCAGTTACCTCCACTACATTGGCGGCTACCGCCCCGGTAGCTGGAACAGGCACCTGGTCGCAGGTAAGCGGCCCGTCTACCGCTGCGTTCAGTGATGTGAATAGTCCGTCGGCTACCGTATCCGGACTCGTTGCCGGAACTTATACTTTGCGGTGGACGGTGAGCAATGGAAGATGCGCCAGTGTATCGGATGACGTTGAAATCACCATCAACAATGCACCCAGCGTCGCTAATGCAGGGCCGGATTATATTCAGTATAATAGTGGAAACTTCCTGTTTATAGGGAACATACCTGCCGTAGGTACCGGTGAATGGAGTGTGGCCAGTGGCCCGGCAGTTATTTCGAATCCCAATAATCCCCTTACCTCAGCCAGTATCCCGCCTAATACCAGCGCAACACTGGTGTGGACGATCACCAATGCTAACTGTCCGCCCTCACGCGATACGATGGTGATTCAGTACATTTCTCAGGCAGATATACAAATTGAGAAAACAGTAGAAGAGTCCGGGCCTTATATTGCAGGACAGGATTTTACCTATCGCATTGTGGTACGAAATGCAGGGCCGAGTGATAACCCTGCCGTATTAATCCGCGACAATCTTCCCGCAGCCTTTGTACCATCTTCCATACAGGCTACTGCCACCGGAGGCGCCGTAATCCTCAATAATCAATCCGCCGGCCGGCAGATCAGTGTAAATGCCAGTATTCCTGAAGGCAGTTCGATGGTAGTTATTCTGGCGGTAGGGAAAATAGACCCGTCTTTTGAAGGGGATCTTACCAATACTGCTACCGCCACATCGCAGGATATCCCGGATCCTGACGGAGCTGCCAGCACGATAACGGTTCCGGTAGCAAGAAGGCCTTTCTTCGTGTCATCCAAAAGGGCACCATCGACGGTGGTAGCAGGGGCAGAACTCACGTTTGTGATCCGTAACGGAAATACCGGGCTGGGTAATGCGGTAAACGCCGTCTTCACCGATAATATTTCTGCGAAGATGTCGAACGTACGCTGGGAGGCCTTTGCCACCGGCGGAGTTAACATTGTTTCCGGGGCTACTGGTACCGGCAACGCCATCAGTATTACGGCAAATTATCCTGCCGGTGATACCGGTCACCTGTTTGTAACGGTAACCGGTACGGTTGTGTCAGGCGCTACGGGTACTATTGAAAATACGGCCACGGTTACGCCCGCTGAAACAACAGTTCCGCCGTCAGCATCCAATAACACATCCACCCTGATTATCAGCACACCGGGTGTATTGATAGATAAAGCCGGTCCACCTAACCACGAAGCAACTGCCGGAGGTCCGATTACCTATACGATAACCGTCTTGAACAATGGGCCGAGCGATGCTGTCAATACCGTTATCACAGATAACATTCCTGTATCCATTTCACAGGTGCAATGGTCGGCAATTGCGTTGGGTACCGCCACAATTACCACTGGGGCTACAGGTACTGGTAATTCAATACGGCTTACCGGTAATTTCCCGGCAGGCAGCAGTAATCGTGTTGTTATCAGTGTTTCAGGAATGGTAAGTCCGGATTTTGCCGGTACGATCGTGAACACCGCCGTGGCCGCTCCATCGGAGCCTGGTGTGCCGCCGGTAACAGACAGTGAGTCTGTCGTGGTCACCAAAAACGTGGATCTTTCCATTGTAAAGGCCGGCCCGGCTACAGCCACTGCAGGAGAACAGATTTCTTATACCATCACGGTGTCTAACAATGGCATCTCAAATTCTGTCAACTCGCTTATCCGCGATGTAATTTCGGCAAGCCTTACCAATGCCAGCTGGACGGCAACGGTAGATCAGGGAACGGCAGTGATAACAGACGGCGCATCGGGGACGGGATCACTGGTTCAGGTGACTGCAAACATGAATGCCGGTTCCACTATCCGTGTGGTAGTAAATGCAACCATACTTTCCGGTGTAACAGGTTCTATCTTCAATACCTCCACTGTAACACCTTCAGAGCCGGGTACTTCGCCGGTTACATCCGATCAGGTGGAAACGGTGGTTGCTTCTTCCGCAGCCCTCACGATCGGGAAAACTGGTCCGGATGCCGCACAGGCAGGCAGCAATATCACTTACGTGATCACCGTGGGTAATAATGGTCCCAGTAATGCCCGTAATCTTACCATTACTGACCTCGTGCCTGCTTCCATTCAGGAAACTTCCTGGCTTGCTATAGCCTTCGGCAATGCTACTATAAATGGTAATGCGTCTGGTACCGATAACAATATTTTACTCAACGGCAGCATTGCAGCGGGTAAGGATAATCTCATCCGCATTGCGGTGTCTGGCAGGATTGATCCCGGTTATAGCGGAACACTCTCCAATACCGCCATAGTAACACCTTCCGAAGCCGGAAGCACCGGTGATACTGCCGTGAAGAATACGATTGTGACCCGTACTCCTGCACTGGCAATAACCAAGTCGGCTGTAGACTCCGTGCTGGCTGGCGACAGTATCGCTTATTCCATTACGGTAACCAACATCAGTACGGCCAACGCTGCCAATATTCAAATCACGGACATTGTGCCCCCGGAAATTACCGGCGTGAGATGGAATGCTGCCCCGGTTGGCCTGGCAACCATCAGCAGTGGTGCCACCGGTACGGGGAATAATGTGGCCATTACCGCCAATATCCCTGCTGGTAATGTTCACCGCATTGTTATCCGGATTACCGGTAAAACCAACCCTGCGGTAAACGGGCAAATCGTGAACACGGCCACCGCAACTCCTTCGGAACCGGGTACCACAGCGGTATCGGATACGGAAACGGTAGTGATCAGAAAGATACCGGCACTGGGGATACATAAAAACGGCCCGGCTAAACTGTCCGCCGGAGAACAGATTGTTTATACCATCATTGTAAACAATACCAGTTCTTCCAATGCGGATAATGTTGCCATTGCTGACTTGATACCTGTACCAGTTACCAACGTAAGCTGGACTACAGCCACGCAGGGTTCCGCATCCGTGGTTGGCGGCGCTGCCGGAACAGGAAATAGTCTTGCGGTTACTGCCAATATTCCCGGAGGCGGAGCCAGCAATGCAGTAATCATTACGGTTAAAGGAACCATCGATCCGCTTTATACGGGCACCTTCACCAATTCGGCTACCGCTACACCCACAGAGCCGGAAGCAGCGGCGGTAACTTCAGAAGTGGTGACCACTACTGTTACCCGCGTTGCATCCGTGAGGATTCGCAAATCAGGCCCTTCAGTTGCTGCAGCGGGTGAGGGGGTAAATTATACACTGATCATTACCAATAGCGGTCCATCCACCGCTGAGGATGTTTTAATTACCGACGCGGTACCGGTTGTGCTTACGAATGTAACATGGAGCAGTGCTGCCAGTGGTGGTGCAGTTATTTCAGCGGGTGCAACGGGCACCGGTAATAATCTGACAGTTAAAGCCACTATCCCGGCATCCACCGGTTCAGTAACCATCAATATCAACGGACTGATCCGTCCGGATGCAGTTGTAGATACCATCCGCAACTTCGCCACAACAGTATCTGATGAAGCACCCGGCCAGCCGGTACGTTCGGATACAGTGGTAACCCTGCTGCAAAAAGTACCAGGGGTGCTGATCAGTAAAACGGCACCCTCAGAAGGTTTTGCGGGCGAAACTATCGTATACCGCGTCCGCATCGCCAACACGGGCCCCAGTAATGGAAGAGGTATCGTAATCAGCGATACCATTCCTGCCACGATCATCAATCCCACATGGACCAGCACTGTATCCGGGAATGCACAGTTGACAGACGGAGCCACCGGCACAGGGAACATTCTTTTTGCGGTAGCAGATATGGCCGCCGGTTCGGGTAATGAAGTGATTTTTACCATTATGGGTACCATTGCTGATAACTTCGCGGGCAATGTGGTGAACACCGCCTTTGCCGACCCGGCAGAGCCGAATACCCCGCCGGTGAAGTCAACTATTACTACTACGGTTTCGCGAATAGCGAATATTCAGATAGAGAAAACCGGTCCTGCAGTAACTGAAGCCGGCACACCGGGTCAATATATTCTGCGTATCACGAATGATGGTCCGGGCCGTGCGGATAATGTGACCATCAAAGATGATTTACCCGTTCAGATCCTGGGGGCTGCCTGGACGGCCGCTGCTGCGGGTGGCGCCGTAATCAACGGACCCGTATCCGGCACCGGTAATGTACTCACTACGGCCAGTCTGCCGCCAGACCCTAATGCTGAGGTGGTGATTACGATCGATGGTGTGCTCGATCCTTCCTTCGGCGGTTCCACATTCACGAATACAGGTATTGCGCTGAATGACCCGGCCATTTCTCCGGTAGGGGATACTTCATCCGTTACCACTTTAGTGAACCGCGTGGCTAATCTGCGCGTAGTGAAAGCAGGGCCTGCCAATATAGGCGCGGGTGAACCCATCGAATATGTTATCAGGGTACAGAATGCCGGTCCTACGAATGTACTGGGCGCTGTATTCCAGGATATTGTTCCGGCAAGCATTCTTAATGTAACATGGACAACCCGCAGCCTTGGGAATGTGGCCAATGTAACTCCGGCATCCGGCGCAACAGGGAATATTTTACTGACGGCAGACCTTCCGGCAGATAGTGTGAGCATTCTTGAAATAACCGTTCGCGGAATTGTTTCACCCGCAGTCGTTAATGGTACCAGCATTGCCAATACGGCCACTATTAACCTGCCACCGGGCAGCAACGCAACGGATCCTAACCCTGCGGATAACTCATCCACCGTTACCACCATCATAGATAATGATCCGGTGATAAGGATTGCGAAAACCGGTCCTGCACTGGTGGATGTGGGCGATACCATCCGTTACCGTGTCGTGATCTCCAATGGCGGAGCCGGCAATATTACCAATGCACAGATTATAGATAATGTGCCGCCGGAAATCACCGTAACCGGATGGAACGCCACCGGTACCGGCACCGCAACAGTTACCGGCGCGGCTTCTGGTAACACCAACAACATCGTTACCACAGCAGATATCCCGGTAGGCAACAACACGATCGTTATCACCATCAATGGTATTGTTACGGAGGCGGCGGGTAACACAATTATAAATACAGCCAGTGTTACTGCGGGTTCACATAAGGAAAGCTCGGTAACCACTTCAGTAAACCGTTCTACGGATATTTCCATCGTGAAATCTGGCCCGCAGGCCCGGAATGCAGGTGAGCCAGTATCTTACACGCTTATTGTACGTAATAACGGAAAGGTGTCGTCCGACGATCTGTTGATCGCTGATCAGATTCCGGCCAGTATTACGAATGTTACCTGGTCTGCCCAGGCATTCGGTAATGCATCCGTGCTGGACAGTGTGCGTATCGACAGTAGCGGTAATCTCATTTCACTCCCCGCGAAAATCGCGGGTGGCAAAGCGAATAACTATATCCTGATACAGGTACATGGTATCATTAGCCCAACAGCAGGCGGAACCGTTATTACCAATACGGCAAACGTAGCAGTCAATGACGTGGATGATTATAATCCCGCCAATAACGCCAGTGTGGTCATCACCGGCATCGGACAGCTCACGGGTGTATTGGTGCGGAAAACAGGGCCATCCACGGCACTGGCCGGTAATGATATTGCTTATGATATCGTAGTCCTTAACCAAGGCCCGTCAGATGCAATGGATGTTGCCATCAGCGACCTTGTTCCGCCAGAAATTGAGCATGTAGAATGGGTAGTATCCGTTACCGGCGGCGCGTCCATAACCGGGCCGTTTAATGGAACAGGAAACAATGTTGCCACCACGGCTAACATCCCGGGAGGCAGGGGGAACCTGGTAGTACTCAGCATCAATGGTAAAATCAACAGCGACTTTAGCGGAACATTGAAGAACACCGCAGTAGTAAGCGGACCTGATGTGCCTGCCATTGCTGATTCCGCCATTACCGATGTCGGGAAACAGGTAACACTGAAGATCCGGAAAGATGGGCCTGCCCGTGTGTTGGCAGGCGATCAGATGCAATATATCCTCACTGTCAACAATGCCGGTCCGGCCAATGCAAGAGGAGCAGTTATTTCCGATACGATTGACAACAGGCTGAATAACATTAGCTGGACGGCCACAGCTGCAAACGGTGCCACTATTGCCACTGGCGCCACAGGGTCCGGACCCACCATACGGGTGGAAGGCGATCTTCCTGCAGTGGCGGGCGCAGCCATCACCGTTATAGTGACCGGTACAGTGAATGAAGACGCTTCAGGTACTATCACCAATACCGCATCCGTATTGGGAAGTGAGCCGGGAGATGTTCCGGTGGTTTCGCCTCCGGTAACCACCGTGATTGTTCGCGAATCAAACCTTACTATTGATAAAACTGGTCCGTCTAATCTGTTTGCCGGCGAATCTGTCAGCTACACGCTCCGTGCCGGTAATGCCGGTCCCGCCAGCAGCAAGGGCGTTGCTATTACCGATGCGGTACCTGCATCGATAGGGCATGTAACATGGCAGGTAACGGGCACAACGGGTGGGGCAGTGGTACTGACAGGACAAACCGGCACCGGAAACAACGTACTTGTTACAGCCGATATGCCGGCAGGATCTTCTCTGCTGATCACAGTTACAGGTAAAACGGATTCCTCCTTCGCCGGAAATCTCCGTAATACCGCCATCATTACTCCGTCAGAAGCAGGCAATGATCCGGATACATCCACAGTAGAAACGAATGTAACACTGCAGCCCAATGTGCAGATCACGAAAAGCGGCCCGGCTACGGTAGTGGCAGGTGCTCCGATTACATGGACTGTTACCGCCACTAATGCAGGTCCGAGTCTTGCCAAAGACGCGCTCATTTCCGATGATATTCCGGCCTCCATTTTAAACATATCCTGGAGTGCGGCAGTTACCGGCAATGCCTGGTTAACCGGACCGGCTTCCGGTACAGGTACCCCCGTCAATTTAACCGCCGGCATTCCACCGGGAAGTGCGCACAGCGTGATACTGACCATTGTTGGCAGGGTAGCGCCTGATCACAGGGATTCGATATTTAATACTGCGATCATTCGCCCCGTAGAACCCGGCGCAACGCCGGATACTGCCACCTCAGCTACGGAAGTAACTGCGCAGCCCAAACTGCTGGTGGAGAAAAACGGTCCTGCTACGGCAGTAGCCGGCCAGGCCATCCGGTATAATATCCGCATTGCCAATCAGGGTCAGAGCGATGCAATAAATACACAGATCACAGATATGGTTCCTGCCCCGATCACGAATGTACAATGGGCGGCCACTACCTTAGGCTCCGCTACCATTACAGGACCCGCATCCGGAACGGGGAACAACATCGCCCTGCAGGCTAACATCCCCGCAGGAGCAGTGAACGTGGTATTACTGACGGTAGACGGAACAGTGGCTGCGAATGCAACGGGCACTATTGTTAATACTGCCACAGCCACACCTGCTGAGCCTGGTATACCTGCAGAAAATGCTACTGCCACCACGCAGGTGAACACAATGGCGAAACTGACAATATCGAAAACCGGCCCGGCAGAAATGGAGCGGGGCAGCAGCATTTCTTATGTCGTAAATATTTCCAATACAGGACCCAGCGATGCTGTAATCGTAATGATGACCGATACCATTTCAAATGTGCTGGAGAATGTGTCCTGGAGAGTATTGGGCAGGAATGGCGCAACGATCATCAGTGGCGCATCAGGCACCGGGAATATTATAGCAGTTACGGCAAGTTTGCCGGCTGCCGATACCGCATCATTCAGCGTAATAATTGCAGGCACCGTAAGGGCAGATGTGCCAGACGGGAATGTGTTGAATACTGCCTTTGTTCAGCAGCCCGGGCAGCCGAAGATGCCTTCGAATACAGTTGTAAGCACACTTACTGCACTCACGGATGTTGCCATCCATAAAACCGGCATACACGAAGTTTATGTGGGCAGTCCGGTTACTTACACACTGGAGATTACCAATAACGGCCCGTCTGCCGCCAATGGCACTATCGTACATGATACAGTACCTGCAGGTATGACGGCTCCTGTGCCCACCGTGATGTCTGTGAGTGGTGGTGCAGCGGGCGTCATCACCAGCGTGAATGGCAATGCCGTGCTGGCAACCATCGGCACCCTGCCTCCGGGCGGGAAAGTGATACTGCGTATCGTTGCCACCGGTACATCACCGGGTACGTGGAGCAATACAGGGCTTGTTTATACACCCTCCGGCATCCCTGACAGCGACAGTTCCAATAATAACAGTACCGTTATCACGTCTATACTCGCGAAGAGCAGGCTGAACATCGATAAATCCATTGATCCGCCAGCAGGACCATACTATCCGGGACAAACACTGACGTATACACTCGCTGCGGGAAATGAAGGCAGTCGTGGTGTGAACCCGGTAAAGATAACGGACACACTCCCTGCGGCAACGCTCATCACCGATCCGGTGTATAATGCTCCGCCAACAGGTACCGTAACATTCGATCCTGCAACCCGTGTGCTGGTTTGGAATGTAGGCCTGCTCGATCCGTTTGAAGCGGTGAGCTGGAGCTATCAGGTAACCCTGAAGGATACCGGAACCGTTCGCAATGCAGCATCTATCGGTGGCCCGCCGGATGTATCCACACCAGATACTTCTACCGTCATCATCGTAACCGATCCGCAAACTGATCTCCGTATTGTGAAATCAGGAACTGCCCGTGCATACGTGGGAGGGGTTGTAACATACAGACTGGAAATATCCAACGATGGTCCTGCTCCGGCAGATGGCGCATCCGTGAATGATACTCTGCCAGCCGGATTAACGCAGATAGCCGTGCGCGTAGTGTCAACTGCCGGTGGTGCCGGTAGTGTGCAGGCATCCGTAGCCGGACAAATAGTAACCGCAGTAGCAGGGGTACTCCCGAATGGCGGTTCCACTATACTGGAAATCACCGCCATTGCCCCTGAACAACCTGTGAATGTGGTGAATATGGCATGGGTACAAACCCCGGCCGGACTGAAAGACAGCGACAGCGCCAATAACCGCAGCTCAATCACCACAGCAATTGTTGCGAAGAACAGGCTGGAACTTGCCAAGTCAGTAAGCCCGGGAACAGGGCCGTATTATTCAGGCCAGACACTGACCTATACATTACGTGCCACCAATACCGGTATGGCGGCAGTAAGCCCCGTAACGGTCGTAGATACGATCCCTGCAGCCAACCTGGTTACCGATCCGGTGTTCAATGCACCGCCGCAGGGTACTGCTTCCTTCGATCCTGTAACCAGGTTGCTTACCTGGAACGCAGGCCAGCTGGATGCAGGACAATCTGTGAACTGGACTTATCAGGTAACCCTGAAAGATACCGGTACGATACGGAATGCGGCCAGCATTGGCGGTCCGCCGGATATTTCAACGCCAGACACTTCCGTTGTAATCGTGGAAGCGAAACGGTACGCCAATTTGAAAGTGATGAAAGAAGTGCAGGCGCCGCAACCACTCAGTGTAGGCAACATCCTGCGGTTCACCATCACCGCAACAAACCAGGGTCCTGACAGGGGCACACAAATCGAAGTGAGGGATACACTGGCTAGTATGTTGAGTGCCCCGATAGACATCACGGCAAGTAATGGGCAGATCAGCTTCCGGGAGAACGGAAGAGTCATCATCTGGTTGATACCCGACATGCCAAACGGTGCTGCCGAAACCGCTACCTTCACTGCCAAACTCATCGACGGTGCACCTGTCATCAACAGTGTGAGCATCCGTGGTAAGGAGATAGATATCGACCTGAGCGATAACCGCTTTACCATTGCGCAGATACCGGTTACGGGAGACGATATTTTCATTCCCAACACCATCACCCCCAATGGAGACGGGCGTAACGATAACTTCAGGATACCGGGTATCAGCAAGTACCCCGGCTCTCACCTGACCGTTTATAACCGGTGGGGTAACCTGGTGTACCAAAACAAGAATTATGATAATACCTGGGATGGTAACGGGCTTCGTGAGGGCGTATACTACTACATCCTCGAACTCAATACACCTCAGGGATTCCGCGTTCTGAAGGGCTGGATCGAATTACTGCGATAGGCTCAACTTTTCATCTTTGAAAAACCCGTGGGAAACTGCGGGTTTTTCTTATTTTGGGTAAAATTCTCTTTATGAGATCCCTTTACCTTTTTAGCTGCATACTCCTCCTTGCCTCCCAGGCTTTTGCACAAAAAATGGAATATCTCCGTAAATCGGAGACTTTTAAGAAAAGCGGGAAACAACCTGATTTTTATTATTGGTCCGCACCGGACGATACTGCCGGACTCACCTACGTGGCAACACTGCAGGCACGTGGCACCGCTATGAATGGCGGCAAAACGCTGTATGAGCTATGGATGGGCTGCTTTATGAAAAGCCGGAAAACAGGCGCCAATGCATTCATGCTGCAGTCTTTCACGGATACTGATTCCACACAGCCGGTACTTGTACTGGATTTATATTACGCATCTGAAGAAGCCGCGGGGAGAAATGAAGCGCGAAAAGAGCGGAATGTAGTGTATCTCTTCGGAAACAAAGGGAAACCCATGCCGGTGAAGGTTAACGGGGAAGAAAAGGATATTCCTGCCAACGCCTGGCTGCGATACGAAACATCCCCAGACAGTGAATTAAAACTCGCAAAAGGCGGAGCTGCCGGTGCGCATATGACAATCACGGGGAAAGAAGACCAGCCGGCCACGTATTACTCCGTTTCGGGGTTCGGGCTGGGAGGGATGGTGCCGCCACCCGGAACAGTGGGGCTGAGTTTCAATACCGGTAGAATTACCGAAATGCCTCCGGACTTTGGAGGACTGCTGCTGGAAGTACTTAAAAAATCAACTGTGCCGGAGCATACCACCGGTAAATAAAAGTTTGGATAAATAATGCTGAAGCGCTCCGGTCCTTTCCGGAGCGCTTTTTTATGCCCGGAATGGTTTGATGGGGGAAGGCCCAGCAGAATTGCGGTGGTGGAGCAATAGCTTTACCGGATTATTTTTTACCGTCATCGTACCGGAGCAGAATGTCTGCAGGAATAAGGGTAGGCGGTTGAAAATGTTGAATGACGAACTGGTTCTTGCCGGAATTGACTATCTCACGTTGAAGATGCGGGAGGAAGATCGTTTCCGGGCCATTGATGCTGATGGAGATGTGTGTAATGTCATCTTCGGTTAAGCTGTTGATGAAATTTTGGAGGGCGATTTGTATTGTCTCAGCAGGGGTTTGATCCATTTAAATGTTTTTAGTGATCGGGGGCGCCTCAAAAAAAAGTAGCGCAGAACTAAATTGTCGTCGGTAGCCTGTCGAAGGGCAGAAGCAGGGTTTAAGTTTCGACATTTAAAGCAAGATAAGTGAAAAAATACACGATGCATCACATACGAGGTCAATATATTTTGCACTTTTCTTCAATTTGGCCGGATGGATGAAATCCGGGATGTAAAATTGCTGAAAGCCCTGGGCGCGCGGTTCAAAGAACTACGTGAACAAACCGGTATGAGCAACCGCGAATTCGCGGATTACGCCGGTATTGGCCATGCCCAGATCCACCGGATCGATACAGGGCAGGTCAATGTATCTATCAGTACCCTGAGTGCTATCGTTAAAGTGCTTGGTATATCCCTTAGTGATCTGTTGCGGGATCTGTAAAGAAAAACCGGCTACATCAGAGATGCAGCCGGTTGAAGTATGTTTCATGCAGCAGTAAATCAGGATGCACCTAACGAGCGGAGTGCCAGCCATGCCATTAACCCGGCGCCAATCTCAAGACATTGCTCGTCTGCATCGAATGTAGCAGTATGTAACCCTGAAGTGATGCCACGTGCATCATTACGTACGCCCAGCCTGTAGAAGCAGGCATCAGCCTGTTGAGAATACGATGCAAAGTCTTCTGCCGCCATCCAGATAGGAAGGTCTACCACATTTTCTGCCCCCATATATTCTTCCATTTGCGCACGCACTTCCGCGGTAAGCGCTTCGTGATTCATCAGTACAGGATATCCTACACGAATGTTCACTTCACAGCTGCCACCCATTCCTTCGGCAATCGAGTTTGCCATTTTGCGGATACGCTCATGCGCATCGAAGCGCCATGTTTCGTCCAGTGTACGGAATGTACCGTCAATGATCACTTTATCAGGGATCACATTGTGGGCTCCGTCTGCTATCACTTTTCCGAAGGAGAGGACCGATGGCATGGTGGGGTCGGCATTGCGGCTCACGATCTGCTGGAATGCGATGATCATGTGGCTGGCAATGATGACAGGATCGGTTGTAGTATGGGGCATGGCGCCGTGGCCACCTTTCCCGTATACTTCGATGTAGATCTCATCCGCACTGGCCATATACCTTCCCGGCCGTATACCGATCTTGCCTACCGGCAATTCCGGCATCACATGCTGCCCCAGTATACGGGCAGGGGCCGGGTTCTGCAGTACCCCTTCAGCAATCATCAGACTGGCGCCACCCGGAATACATTCTTCTCCCGGCTGAAATATGAATTTTACTGTTCCGGAGAAAGTGTACCGCAGTTGTAACAATATCTCAACTACACCCAACAGGGAAGTAGTGTGTACGTCGTGACCACAGGCATGCATTACACCGGGGTTCTGCGATCTATAGGGCACATCGTTCAGCTCTGTAATGGGCAATGCGTCCATATCGGCACGGAGCGCCACTACCTGGTCTGACGGTCCTTTAGTGCCTTGCAGGAGTGCCACAAGACCGGTATTAGCCATTTTCTGGTAAGGGATGCCAAGGGCATCCAGCTTGCCGGCTACGAATGCGCAGGTGTTCTCTTCCACGAACGAGAGTTCCGGGTGTGCATGCAGGTGACGGCGGGTAGCTACGGCCTTGTCCTGTAAACTGCGGGCAATATCCCGGATCTTTTCCTTCAGCATATAATGTAATCAGATGTTATCTTTTTCAAGGAAAGCCTGTACAAAAGCATCGTCTGTCAACTCCGGATATTCAGCCATCACACGGGTGATTTCTTCTGATTGACCGGGTGAGAGTACTTCATGATCGCTGAGGCACCAGGTACCTTCGATAAGCCCCTGCCTTCTCAGTACTTCATGCAGCCCGGCAATGGAACCTTTGAAGGAGTGGGAGGGGTCGAACAGGGCGGCGTTCATATCCGTAACGGCAATATTAGTGCTAAGAAGGTCAGTATCGTCCGGGTTAGCCCTGATACGGTCAAAAAGCTGTACCACGTTGCTGGTCCATACCGACCAGTGACCCAGTAACCCTCCGGCGAACCGCTTCTCCACGATTTTTCCATTGACGGGCAGGCGGTAAACTGTCATCAGATCTGCCACGATGTTGTCATCGTTCCCGGTGTACATCGCTATCTCGTCTCTCCGTTCCGAGTTACAAACGGCCCGGAAAACATCCAGCGTCTGGTATCGGTTAAACGGTGCGGTTTTGATGGCAAGCAGATTGGGAATATCGGCCAGTTGCCGCCAGCATTCATAACTCAATATACGACCTCCTACAGAAGGTTGGAGATAAAATCCGAAAACAGGAATTACTTCCGCTACTGCTGCTACGTGTTGCACGAGCTGGTCTTCCGTGTAATCTTTCAGTCCGCCCATGCTTACCAGTCCGATATGGTAGCCCAGTCCTTTAGCAATATGAGCTTCTTTAACAGCCTGTTCAGTAGGCCCTGCGATTCCGGCAACCTTAATGAATGGGCGGTCCAGCTTCGCTTTGTTGATTTCTTCTGCAGCAAGGCGCAGCACGCGTTCATACAGGTTGTATTGCGGCCAGCGGATCTCGAATTGGGTGGTGTGTACGCCCACTGCCACACCACCTGCGCCGGAGGCTATGTAATAACGGGTAAGGCGGCGTTGACGGGCTTCGTCGAGCTGCCTGTCTTCCGTGAGCACCAACGGGTGAGCGGGGATCACGGTGCCGGTGTAGAGTAGTGATTTGACGGATGCGTCCATATAGTGAAAGCGGATAATAAGGTGTTAGAATTTACCGGTTCTGGTCTGGAAATGGGTGGGCTTTTTGATAGTGGCGCCGCCGGACTGGTACCACTCGAGCGTCATACGGATCATGTCGCGCAGGGTTACTTTCGGGTAACCGAACAGGCGGAAGCTTTCTGCAGCGTTATTCAGCAATGCGGTTTCTGCTTCTTCATTCACAAACTGCGGTGTTTTGCCGGCCAGCTTTCCGAACTCTTCCGCTATCCAGCGAACGGCCGCGGTTTCGGGTCCGGTGATGTTGAGATATTTGGCCGGGGCGGCAGTATGGAGGAAGGAGCGGAGCGCATACTCATTGGCATCGCCCTGCCAGATCACGTTCACATGGCCCATGCGGAGGTCAATAGGCGACTCGTTGACTACGGATTTGCAGATTTCGTGGAGTACGCCATAACGGAGGTCGTTCGCATAGTTGAGGCGATAGATGAGCAGTTGGGTACCATATTGCTGGGAGAAGTGCTCGAAGATGCGCTCGCGGCCAAGGCAGGACTGTGCATATTCACCAACCGGACCGGGTGCCATGCTTTCATCTGCCCCGCCGGAAAATACCGGTACCAGCGGATATACGTTGCCGGTAGAGTAAACTACGATTTTGGAATTGCGGTATTTATCTGCCACACGGCCTGGCAGGTAAGCGTTCATGGCCCAGGTAAAGGCTTCTTTACCGGTGGTGCCGAATTTTGTGCCTGCAAGGTAGAGTACGTTCTTTGCATCAGGCAGCGCCGCCAGCTCGGCTTCATTCATCAGGTCTGCGGCGATGGCTTCCACACCTGCGGCTTCCAGTTCTTCGCGGAGTCCCGGTTCAGAAAGGCGGGAAACGCCTATTACCCTGCGGGGAACACCGGATGCATCTACGGCCTGTTTAGCCAGTTTTGCGAGGCTGGGACCGATCTTGCCGCCCACACCAAGGATAAGAATATCGCCTTCGAGGCACGCAATGTCTGCCACCAATGCTTCGGAAGGCTTCAGCAGCTCTTCAACAGTTGAGAATATTGTGTCCATGTCGTATTGTTTGCAAAGTGATTTTTAAGAGAAGAACAATGTTTTGATGTTGCTAAGCATGAGGAATGCCATAATGATCAATCCTATAGCCCCGGCTACTTTCATGAAAGGAGGGTTTTTCATGGGGCCCATGATCTTTTCATCGTTGGCGATGAGATAGAGAGCCACCCCGATAAAGGGCACCACGAAGATGGTGACAGCCTGCGCCAGTACAATCAGTTCAAGGGGGAGTTTGCCAAATGAAATAGCTACAACCGCCCCAATGACCATTATGATGCCGATAAAGAACCTCACCATGCCCGATTGAAGCGTGCCGCCATAACCAAGTGCATCGCCAAGGAGCGTTCCGCCAAGGGCAGCATTCCCGATTACAGAAGAGAATGAGGCACCAAACAGCCCGGAAAGGAAGAGGGCTGAAGCGAAGTGTCCGAAAATAGGTTCTAATGCAATGGCCATATCAGAAGCTTTTGTAACACTGATATTACGGCTGTAAAGCACTGCAGCACCACACACCATCACAATGGCAGCTAATACGCCGAGTATCACCATGCCGGGAATGGTTTCGCGGCCGGTTTGTTTTACGGAAGGGTTTAGCCGCTTGCGCTCCTGAACGAGGTAAGACTGGTACAAGGCGCCCACGATGGAGAAGCAGGACGCCATGAAAGCAATCACCAGCTGAAGGGAACCTTCAGGTACCACGGGCACCAGGCCAGCCGCCATGCCGGACACAGAGGGGCGGGTAAATACAAAAGTGGCAATAAAGGCCAGCAGCATGAGCGCGATCAGCACGATCATGATCTTTTCCATGGATTTGTAAAAACTGCGGAAAAACAACATGCCGATGGCAATAAGGTTAAACACCACGATCCATATAACAGAACTGGTATGCGTTGCTTCGCCGATGGCGATACCGGTACCGATGGCATTCCCTGCCTGAAACGAAGCACATACCAGGAATACACCAATGCCGACCGCAGCCCGCATACCCTTTCCCCATTTTTTACCGATTGTAACGAGTACCGAATCGCTGGTGGCGATGCCTACGCGGGCGCTCATCACGGCAAATATGATCATAAAGAAAATGGCGACAAGTACCAGCCATAGTAAGCTGTATCCATAGCTGGCCCCCATCATAGAGGTAATGGTGATCTTACTGGGGCCGAATACGAGTGCGGCCGTGATAAGCCCCGGCCCTATGGCCTGCAACCATGCCTTACCGCGGCTGGCAGTAGGTGCTGAAACAGAAGGGCGTGCGGCGGCTGTTGATTCTTCCATAAAACGTTTTAATTATGTGGTGACCTGGTTGTTATTTTACGGGTGCGTACACGTTGTCTGTATCTCTCTATAGTAAAGCATTTAAGAATAACGTGAATTATTTCCGTGTACGTACCCGAAAGTACATGGATTAACCGGATAATGCAAATTATTTTCAGCAGGAAAGAATATTTTAAGAATGGGTGTTATTAATATACAGCGAAGACTAAATATTTTTTCCATCCCCCTGATTCCTTGCATTTTTCAGATATAATTGCCTAACTTCCGGGTGCGTACCCGGTAATTGCCGGTTATTTTACACGCAGGTTGACTGGTCAGCCATTTTTTAGGACACATGACGGGTACGTACCCGAAGCTAACGGAAACAACTGGTATCAACCATCTCAAACGCATTAAAGAAGATATTCCACATGACGCATCGCTATGACCGCAGACAGTTTCTCCAGTCCATCACCGCCGCAGGCATCGCTACCGGACTCACCACCAGCAGCTCCCTTCGTGCCATGGCCCTCAACGCCGAACCGGTTCGCATCGGCATCATCGGATGCGATACTTCGCACGCCGTAGCATTTGCCAGAAGCTTCAATAAAGACGTGGTTACACCCGGACTGGAAGGCTTCAAAATCGTTGCCGCCCTGCCGGAGGCCAGTCCGGATATAGAAAACAACCAGAAACGCCTGCCCGGATTTGTGGAAGACCTGAAGAAACTGGGTGTGGAAATGGTTTCCTCCATGGAAGAACTGCTTCGTAAATCGGACGTGGTAATGGTAGAGTCGAACGATGGGCGTCCACATCTCCGCCAGGCCCTGCCGGCCATTCAGGCAGGTAAGAAAGTGTTCATCGATAAGCCTCTTACAGCTTCGCTCGCCGAAGGAATTGAAATATTCAATCTCGCGGAGAAACATAACGCCGCCATCTTCTCCGCATCTTCACTCCGGTATATGGATAACGCACAGGCGGTTGCAGGTGGCTCTATCGGGAAAGTATTCGGTGCGGATGCATACAGCCCCTGCGCGCTGGAGAAAACGCACCCCGACCTTTACTGGTATGGCATACATGGCGTGGAAACACTCTTTACCGTGATGGGAACCGGCTGCCAGTCGGTTTCCCGGATCAGTATGCCGGATGCCGATGTGGTAACGGGCGTTTGGGAAGGAGGGAGGATCGGTACTTTCAGGGGGATTCGCGGAGGTAAGCAGGACTATGGAGGCACGGCATTCGGGGAAAAGGGTATTGCAGCCCTCGGTCCGTATAAAGGCTATGAACCGCTGCTGCTGCGCATAGCGGACTTCTTCCGGACGGGCATTTCGCCGGTACCCCGCGAGGCTACGCTGGAGATTCTCGCCTTTATGGATGCAGCTGATGAGAGTAAGCGCCGGAAAGGAGCTCCCGTCACGATTGAGGCCATGTTCAAAAAAGCGAATAAACACAAACGTTAATCATATTCCTTCTACTCACATAATAGCTATCTCATGGAAAAATCCCGCAGATCATTTCTGAAACATGCCGCGAAAGGTACCGCACTCATCGCTGCCGGTGGCATATTACCCGGCATCTCCGCCAAAAGCTATGCCTCCATTATCGGCGCCAATGAACGCATCCGCGTAGGCGTCATGGGCGTGAATGCACGTGGACTGGCACTGGCGCAGAACTATGCCAAACAACCCAATTGCGAAGTGGTATCCATCTCGGATGTAGACAGCCGCGCTACGGTAAAGTGCATCGCCAAAGTAGAAGAGATCCAGAAAAAGAAACCGGTTGATATACCTGATTTCAGAAAAGCACTGGAGCAGAAGGATATGGACGCGCTTATTGTGGCAGCGCCTGACCACTGGCATGCGCCCGCTGCTATCCTGGCCGCCAAAGCCGGAAAGCACGTATACCTCGAAAAGCCCTGCAGCCATAATCCGCATGAAGGGGAGTTGCTCGTGGCAGCGCAAAAGAAGTATAAGACCGTCATCCAGATGGGTAACCAGCGCAGGTCATGGCCCAATGTCATCAAAGGCATTCAGGAGGTGAGAGATGGCTCCATCGGCCGTGCTTATTTCGGGAAGGGATGGTATACCAATAACCGGCAGTCTATCGGCAGGGGGAAGGAATCTGCAGTGCCCGAATGGCTCAATTACGATCTCTGGCAGGGCCCTGCTCCGCGCAAGGCTTACCGTGATAACCTCATTCACTACAACTGGCACTGGTTCTGGAACTGGGGTACGGGAGAAGCCCTGAACAATGGCACGCATATGATTGATCTGCTGCGCTGGGGAATGGGAGTGGAGTATCCGGTAAAAGTTTCGTCTTCCGGCGGCCGTTACCGTTATGAGGATGACTGGGAAACACCGGATACACAGGTGATCAACCTGGAGTTTGATAACAATTCCGGCATGGTATGGGAAGGCCGCAGCTGTAATGGCAAACCGGTGGAAGGAAATTCTGCGGGTGTGTTGTTTTATGGAGAGAAAGGATCGCTGTTGATTGACGGGAATGCCTATACCATTTACGATCTCGATAATAAAGTGGTGAAAGACGTGAAAAATGACATGAAGATCGATGCACGCAACCTGACCAATCCTGCGGAAGCACTGGACGCCCTTCACTTCCAGAATTTCTTCGATGCCATCCGCGGCGGCTCCCCGCTCAATAGTGACATCCTGAGCGGTCACCAGAGTACGCTGCTCTGCCAGCTGGGCAATATTGCCCTGCGCACAGGAAGCACGCTGCATACAGACCCTTCCAACGGACGGATCAAGAACAATGCGGCAGCGCAGAAATTATGGAAACGGGCTTACCAGCCGGGCTGGGAACCTACCGTATAAATCAGTAAAACATTGACATGCGGACACAAACCGGCATGGTGGACCCCGGCTCATTGAGCCGCCGGGATACACGCATATCCATCCTCATTATCGGCATGCTGTTTTTCATCTTCGGCTTCGTGTCGTGGGTGAATGCTATCCTCATTCCGTATTTCAAAATCGCCTGTGAACTTACCAGCCTGCAATCGTACCTGGTAACATTCGCATTCTATATTTCGTACCTCGTTATGTCGGTTCCATCATCCTACCTGTTGCGGTCGGTTGGTTTCAAGAAGGGCATGATGATCGGGTTCTGGGCTATGGCACTGGGTGCTTTCATTTTTGTGCCTGCAGCCCTTACACGGACGTACGAGCTTTTCCTGCTGGGGCTCTTCACGCTGGGCATCGGCCTTGCCGTACTGCAAACCGCTGCAAATCCCTATATCACGATCCTCGGTCCTAAGGAATCCGCGGCACAAAGGATCAGTGTAATGGGCATCTGTAACAAGTTCGCCGGGATCATAGCTCCGCTCATCTTTGCGGCCGTCATCCTCCGGGTAACGGATACGGATCTTGAACGCACATTACCCGGTATGGCTCCCTTAGACAGGGCTGCCGTGCTGGACGCTTTCATCCGCCGGGTAATCATTCCTTACTCCGTATTAGGTACGGTGTTATTCATATTGGGACTGGTAGTCCGGTTCTCACCGCTGCCGGAGATCAACACCGAGAATGAAAGCACAGCAACTGCTGCGGTCAACAGTTGCAAGAAAAACATCTTCGATTTCCCGCACCTTATCCTCGGCGCAGTAGCCATTTTCCTGCACGTAGGAACACAGGTGATTGCGATAGATACCATAATTTCTTATGCCGGTTCTATGGGCATCCCGCTGCTGGAAGCGAAGGTGTTTCCTTCCTATACGCTGGGCGCTACGATTGTGGGGTATTTTATCGGCATCCTCATCATCCCCAGATTTGTGAAACAGGTAAATGCGCTCAGGTTTTGTACCCTGCTGGGTGCCGCGCTCACTGTTTGCATCGTAACCATGCGGGGCGGAGTTACCATCCTTGGGCATGAAGCGGATATATCCATCTGGTTCGTGGTGTTGCTGGGCCTTGCCAATTCCCTTGTATGGGCGGGTATATGGCCCCTCGCACTCGATGGACTGGGCCGATTTACCAAACTGGGCGCCTCCGTACTTATTATGGGCTTAAGCGGTAATGCGGTATTACCACTGATATACGGGTATTTCGCGGATATGACGGGGGAGCGTGCCGCTTACTGGGTATTGCTGCCCTGTTACGCATATCTCATGTATTATGCTTTCTATGGGCACCTGGTGCGTAGCTGGGGCTTCTCCCGGCCGGCAATGGCTTTAAACAACACATATGAGCTTTCGGAAGATAAAAATCGTTAACGGCAGGATCATCACACCCCACCGCATTATTAATGGCGGAACGGTGTTGACGGAAGGGCATCGCATTCTGGCGGTGTCGGAAGATGATATACCCGTTTCCGATGCAGTGGAGATCGATGCAAAAGGACAATTCATCTCACCCGGATTCATCGATATACATGTACATGGTGGGGGCGACAGTGATTTTATGGATGGGGATACCGCTGCATTTCTACAGGTGGCGGAAACCCATGCCCGGTATGGTACCACTTCGATGGTGCCCACCACGCTCAGCAGTGATACGGAGAGTCTGCGCCACGCAATATCTACCTATGAAGCTGCGCATGCCATTAACCGGAAAGGGGCGCAGTTCCTGGGGATGCATCTCGAAGGACCCTACTTTGCCATGAAACAGCGCGGCGCGCAGGACCCGCGGTACATCCGCAACCCTGATCCTTCAGAATACCGTTCCGTACTCGAAAATACCAAAGCTGTTGTACGGTGGAGCGCAGCTCCTGAACTGCCGGGTGCTCTTGCATTCGGGTCCTACCTAAGCAGTCTTGGTATATTACCCGCAGTAGCACATACCGATGCTATCTACGAAGAAATTCTCGAAGCATGGGAACATGGATACACGCATGCTACGCATTTATACTCAGCCATGTCTGGCGTTACACGCCGCAATGCCTTCCGTTATGCGGGAGCCATAGAAAGCGCGTTTCTGCTGGATGATATGACCGTTGAGATCATCGCTGATGGTGTACACTTACCACCGGCCCTGCTTAAACTTGTTTACAAATTCAAAGGCCCGGAAAAGACAGCCCTTATTACCGACGCCATGCGTGCTGCAGGCATGCCTCCGGGCAAAAGCATCCTTGGCGGGCGGAAGAACGGGTTGGAAGTGATCGTGGAAGATGATGTAGCCAAGATGCCCGACCGTGCTTCTTTCGCCGGGAGTGTGGCTACCACCGACCGGCTCGTGCGCAATATGGTGAAACTGGCAAACGTACCCATGGCTGATGCCGTGCGGATGATGACCAGTACGCCCGCCGTCATCATGAAAGTAGCTGACCGGAAAGGAGCACTCATTGCGGGCATGGATGCAGACATTGTGCTGTTTGATGACGATGTGCGGATAGATACCGTGATTATTCGCGGGGAAATTAGACACCGCACCGAAACTGCATATGCAGTATTGCATGAACCCGATAATATTTGAAACCAACACTACCTGATATAAACGCTGCGGCAGCCACAGAGCGCCGTCCGGCATACAACCTGTCACATATGCATACATTTGAACGAATCAAAGTACACCAGTTTGAGGACAGGCGCCGGATGGGCACTGCCGCAGCCGCTCAGGTGGCTGCACGCATACACGCACTGCTGCAAACGAAGGAAGAGATCCGTATGATTTTCGCGGCGGCTCCTTCCCAGCAGGAGTTCCTCGAAGTCTTCCGTGCCGATGCATCTATTCCGTGGCATCGTATCCATGCTTTTCATATGGATGAATACCTCGGTTTGCCTGCTGATGCACCACAGGGGTTTGGCAACTTTCTGAAAGACCGCCTATTCAGCCATGTACCTTTTAAAACGGTGCATTATCTCAACGGACAGGCATTATTTGCTGCAGCCGAATGTGCCCGGTATGCGGATCTTTTGCAGGGAGGAACGGATATCGTTTGTATGGGAGTGGGGGAGAATACGCATATCGCATTCAATGATCCGCATGTAGCGGATTTCAATGACCGCATATTGGTGAAAGTAGTGGATCTGGATGAAGCATGCCGGCGGCAGCAGGTGAACGATGGTTGCTTTGCCACGCTGGATGAAGTGCCCACACATGCGTTAACTCTTACGGTTCCTGCCCTCTTCCGGGCGGATTATATCTTTTGCATGGTTCCGGGACCTGCCAAGGCGGAGGCTATCCGGCATACGCTGTACGCACCGGTTAGTGAGCAGCATCCCAGCACCATATTGCGGACGCATCCGCAGGCGGAGCTGTTTATCGATAAAGACAGCGGAGCTTTACTCTGAGCCGCATTAATTCTTATAGTACATGTGATTTTCCCGGGTAATGATGTCGATAGGCATAAAGTGTTCCTTTTCGACTGCGATGCCCAGCACAAGGTGCTGATATAGCGTCATTATGCCGCGATAGGCTTGTTCCTGTGGTTTCTGACAGATGAGGAAATCGATCATACCCTTTTGCAGCCAGGCTACGTTTTCGGGGAGGAAATCGTACCCCATGAGTAAGATCCCGTTCTTACCCGCTGTTTCCAGGTAACGCGCTATGTTATGTACGCGGGAACTGGTTACGAAGATGGCTTTAATGGCCGGGTCTGCCGCGAGGGCAGCTGCTACTTTCCTTTCAACGGTATCATCACTGGTTTCGAGGGCATCGGTTTTAACGATACGGGAAGGTTTTTCACCGAAGTACTCCCTGAAGCCTTCTTCTTTCCGCAGGAGGGGGTGGATGCCTTCTTTCTGTTTCGTCATATTTACAACGAGGATCTTGTCTTTCAGGCCTATGCAATACGACATGAGATGAGCAGCGAGGTAACCACTGCGGAATAACTCCGGTCCAACGTAAGAAAGGCTGTCAAGTCCGGGCAGGTCGGAGTTGATGAAAACAAAGGGAACGTTCTTTTCCTGCAGCTGTCCGCAGAAGTCGGTGGCTTCCTCAATAAACAGCGGAGCGAGTAACACCCCGTCCACCTCGTTCTTTAGTAATTGCTTAGCGGCCTTAGGGAAAGAGGAGCGGTCATTGAAGTCGTAAAAATAACGGTGGATGCGCACACCCATCTGCCGGATCTCTTCTTCGGCCTGCAGAACGCCAGCAAGGAGTATTTCCCAGTATTCCGTTTCAATTGATTTGGCGGGAATGAGGATGGCGAGGTTCAGTACTTTTCGCGAGGCGAGGCGGCTGGCGATGATATTGGGCTGATAATTCAGTTCCTGAATGATCTTTTCGATCTTTGTGCGTGTTTTAGCAGATACGCCCGGACGGTTATGGATGACCCTGTCTACCGTCGCAATAGAGACCTTTGCCCTCCGCGCAATTTCCTTTACGCCATTGGGTTGTTCTGGTTGTTTAGCTTTCATGAATGCTTTGTGCGTGTACGTACCCGAAAGTAGTAAAAAAGAATTGAACAGGATATTTTATTTTGTGGGTTATGAGACCCATTTTCCTTACCCTGATGCTGTTTCAGGCATTCTTCTCTGCCCACGCACAGGATTCCACGTTTACCAATCCGCTCCTGCCTTCCGGAGCCGATCCTTATTCCTGCTACAAAGATGGCTGGTATTATTACACGCATACTACAGCTAATTCCATCGTGCTTTGGAAGGCCCGCAGCCTCACAGCACTTGCCGCTGCTGAACATGTTACCATTTACAAACCCAAGGGTAACACCGAATGGTCCAAACAGATATGGGCACCGCAGGTACAGTTCCTCCGCGGGAAATGGTATGCTTATTTCGCAGCTACCGGCGGTAAGAACGAGCAACACCGCATGTACGTCCTTGAAAACCCTTCGCCAGACCCTATGACCGGCAGCTGGACCTTCAAAGGCCAGGTAACCGATGCCACCAATAAATGGGCAATAGATGCCGATATCTTCGAATACAAAAAGGAACTGTACATGATCTGGTCGGGCTGGGAAGGTGATAAGGATAAGCAGCAGGATATCTATATCGCCAAAATGAAGAACCCCTGGACCATCTCATCCCCACGGGTACGCCTGTCTGTTCCCGAACATGAATGGGAGAAGAGCGGCCAGAAGGTAACGGTGAATGAAGGTCCGCAGGCCCTGTTCCGTAAGAAAGATCTCATGATTGTATATTCCGCCAGCGGCTGCTGGACGGATCACTACGCCCTCGGCGTGCTCCGCTTTTCCGGCAAAGGGAACATCCTCGACTCCGCGCAATGGACAAAGCATCCTGAGCCCATATTCAAAACCTCGGTAGCCAATAAGGTTTGGGCACCGGGACATAACTCGTTCTTTAAAAGTCCGGATGGTAAAGAAGACTGGATTCTCTACCACGCCAACTCCCAACCCGGCTGGGGCTGTGGCGGCAAGCGCTCTCCCCGTATGCAACGTTTTACCTGGTCTGAAGATGGACTGCCGGTGTTCGGAGAGCCTGTTGCGGAAGGAACCTTGTTGCAGAAACCCTCAGAATAGATTTATATTTGCACTATTAATTTATCTTTAACTATGAAATTGAAATTTTTGTCCATTGGACTCATGTTGACTATTTGCGCAGTCAAGACCCAGGCGCAGGAAGCTTACATTCAGAACAAAATATCGCCGGCACAGAACCCGGGCAACTTCAACATTTACGGACATGGCCATGCACTGCGGCTTGTGGCAGTTGATACTTTCAGCAATAATACCGGAGGAAATGTATTGTATGGCTTTAATAAGTTGGATGCCACCTGGAATGGTATCCGTTGGGGGATGGGGATTGTAGGGAATGAGACGGGTGTAAATGGTATTGGATCTGATTTTGGAATATGGAGCTATAATAATAATTCAACATGGAAAAGTACTGGTTTTTACATAAACCGTAATACAGGAAACGTTGGTATTGGGACGATGGCACCAACTAGTAAATTGCATGTGCAGGGAGGTAATCTACAGGTTTTTAATGACCCCAATCAACTGGCTTATGTTACAATTGGCACTGCGCCAAGCGTTCGCTGGTCTCTGATTCGCAGAGCCTCTAATGACAGTGTTCAGGGGTATGGCCTCACGGTTTTTGAAGACAATACTGCAGAAATACCAGGCTCCGGAGGGCCTCGAATGCACTTTAGTCCGGGTGGTAATGTTGGAATTGGTTTAACAACTCCGGAAGCAAGATTGCATATTGCCTATGGGCAACAAACAATTAAACTGGGCGTTGGAACAAACACTTCCGGATATGCATTGGAAATTGGTGCGAATGACAATGGAGTTAATTTAACCAATAATTCAACGGTCAGGGGCTATAATTTCACGAATGCAAGAGGCCGGCTAATGACAATAGATTCTATTGGAAATGTTCGGATCGGAGGTCATGGCTACAGCAGTCACAAGCTATCTGTTAACGGCAGCGCAATTTTCACAAAGGCAGTTGTAAAAGCATACGCCAACTGGCCCGATTTCGTATTCGAAGACGATTATCGACTGCAACCTATTGAAGAAGTAATGTCTTTTGTAAAAGAGCATAAGCACCTCCCCGGTATCCCTTCTGCGAAAGAGGTAGCGGAGAAAGGGCAGGACCTCGGGGAGATGAATGCTAAACTCCTGCAGAAAGTGGAAGAGCTGACGCTTTACATTGCGGAGATGAAGAAGGAAATCGATGCGCTAAAAGCTGACAGGAAAAAGTAACAGCACATTGACCAATAAAAAAGCCGGACCACTATGGCCCGGCTTTTTCTATTCGCTGAATAGCATTACATTCCTGTAATCGCTTTCTTCATCTGCTCTGCCACAAACGCATTGCCCGCCTTGTTCAGGTGTACACGGTCGGTAGTGAGGATGCCTTTTTCGTTGTTGTCTTTATTGTTGGCAGCTTCATATTCCATGAATGCCTTGCGGAGATCTACCAGTGGTACCTTTTGCTCCAGGCTGATGAAGCGGATGAGGTCGCTGAACTTGTTAAGGTCTGCATCCTGCTCATTATCTCCGTTCTTCTTTTCACCGATGAGGGAAGGGGTGCAAACGATCACTTTCGCGCCGTTGTCCTGTATCTTCTTGATCAGCGCGCGGTAAAACCCGCCGAACTTATCGAAATCGGTACCGGTTTGATGTGTGGTTTTATGCCACACGTCATTGATGCCTACATAGATCACTACCACATCGGGCTTCTTTTCCAGTACGTCTTTTTCCATGCGAAGGTAGAGGTCATACACCTTGTTGCCGCCGATCCCTGCGCCGATGAGTTCGTATTGGCCGGCATGCGATGCCTCAAGGAGACTGTTCAACTGCGTGATATAACCTTCAGGGCCTACGCCCGCCTGGGTAATGGAATCGCCGAAGAAGATGACTTTTTTCTTCTTCTTAGCCACGCCGGCCGATAAAAGGGCCACTGCGCCGAGCGCGAAGAGGAGCATGGAGAGTTTTTTCATAATCGCTGATTTTACGCTGATGTTTATTGGATGGAACAAAATAAGCAAAAACCAGTTTCCATACCAGTGTTAAATGATGGTAGGCAGCAATCCGCCTTCTACACGCAACGCGGCACCATTGGTGGCAGAGGATAACGGACTGGCGATATACGCGATCATACTGGCGATCTCCGATACATCCGCGAACCGCTGGATGAGGGAGGTAGGGCGCATGTTTTTAAAGAAATTCTTTTCCGCTTCTTCGTGCGTTACGCCCTGTTCTGTAGCCAGCTTCCGGAGGAACTCCACCACACCTTCCGATTTGGTAGGACCGGGCATAATGGTATTAACGGTTACACCGGTGTTCTTCGTTCTTTCCGCCAGTCCACGGCTTACCGCCAGCTGGGCCGTTTTGGTCATGCCGTAATGGATCATTTCACTGGGGATGAGGATGGAAGATTCACTGGAGATGAAGATGATACGCCCCCAGTTCTTATCCAGCATTTTCTGGAAGAAATGGCGGGAGAGGCGTACCCCGCTCATCACGTTCACTTCAAAGAACCGGTACCAGTCTTCGTCCGGGATATCTTCAAATGCCTTTGGTTCGAAGATGCCGGCGTTGTTGATGAGGATGTCTACTGAGGGAAGTTTTTCCATCAGTCGTTGTACATCGTCGAGTTTGGAGAAGTCTGCCGCAATGCCGGAAACCGGTGTGTTTGGCACGAGGGATTTCAGTTTCTCTACCGCTTCCTGCACGCGGGCATCGGTTCTGCCGTTGATGATAACGGAAGCGCCTTCCTGCAGTAGCAGTTTGGCTGCGGCAAACCCAATACCCTGGGTGCTGCCGCTGATGAATGCAGTTTTTCCTTTCAATTGTAAATCCATATGCACAGTTTTTAAGTTTAAAATTCTCCGCTGGCACCGCCTCCACCGCCGGAACCACCTTTGAAGATAGTGGGTTCCTGTGGCTGTGCAGTTTGCTGCATCGTTTCTGCGATGATGAGACCTTCCAGCTGTTCTATACCAAAATGCTTCGTATGCATGGCCTGCGTGGTGAAGCCTTTCTGCGGTGTTTTCAGGTAGCGGTGCGCGGCATACGAAATAGCCACCAGCACAATGCCTCCCAATATCATGGCAGTTTCAATGGGCATTACGGAGTGATAGGCCCTTACCGTAAATACCGCTGCGGCAATGAGCAGGAGCCCTGCCGCCAGCGGGATGCGGTCTTTCCTCCGCAGGCCCATCCAGATATACAAGGGCGGCAGGCAGAGTGTTAGTGCCCAGAAGAGCCACGGGAGGGGCGGTTCGCCTTCCATACCGAGCAGTTCATTGCCAAGGCTGTGTACTACATAGTAATTGCCCGCCATGTAAAATGTGAGAAGTGCGGCAAGGCGGAGAACAGACAAACTGATGTCGTAATGCCGGAACCTCCACTGCGGTTGCATCCTTGTAGTGGCGAAGTAGGCTGCTGCCGATATGGCCATAATTAGGAAGGGTAAAATGAACTGCGCCCCCGGCAAATACATGATGGAAGCGAAGAGTACAAACAGGATACCACATATCCAGGCAGTCAGTGTCATTACAGGTTCTGCCAGACGGATGGAGAACCAGGTAGCAATGATGGTGAGCACGAAGTAAACCCAGTGGGTGGTGTCGTAGTTTTCGTAAAGCGCGATGATGCCGAAAGCAAGGAAGCAGGCGGAAGACCAGAGCAGTCCTTCATCTACCCCTGAACGGAAGTGCTTATGGCCGGCCATCCACCCTTCCAGTACACCATAGGTGAGCAGGCCCCAGAAAAGAAGGAACCCTTCCCAGTTGTTCCCGATGCCATCCAGCATGAGCAGGGCTATCAATCCCGCTCCGAGTACCACGCAACAAATGGATACGAGGGCAAGGCCAATGCGCACGAAGTTATTGGGGGAGTAAAGCGTAAAAGGATGCGCAGTTTTGATCTTTCCCGCAGTTTCCGGGGAGATCATGCCTTCAGCGGCTGCCTCGTCTGCATCCATGCCCATAAGGCGGTTATCGAGTTCCTGCGTATTATAGATCAGCATGGGCTTTCAGTTTGCGGTTCAGTCTGATGAGTATCCGTGCCATGAGAATGGAGGAACCGATGAGGTAAATTATAGAGAGGTAGAGTACGCCAGTTTCCAGCGAATCCCATGCCTGAATGAGCGTGTAGATGACGAGGTAACCTGCGCCGATATAGCCGTACAGTACCGTCATCAGCAGGAAGTAAAACGACCGGATGCGGACGCCCAGCAGGTAGTAGAATACCAGTCCGGCGATGAGGGCAGGCGTGTAGAGCAGCAGCAGTCCATCTTCGATGATCATGCCCGCCAGCGCGGCGATGCAGAACACATGCAGGGCGAAGTTGTAGTAGGTAAATGCGAAGTGCGGCTTCTTCTTTTTGTATTCACTGAAAGCACCGGCAGCAGTGAGCACGAGGCCAACGAGCAGGCCGGTATCGATCAGTCTTCTCTCCAGTCCGAAATAATTATCGGAAAGGATGTGCATGGGCGTGATGGAGATACCCAGCCATGCCGCAAAAGCGGTGATGGCGAGGCTAAGGATGCCAATATGGTCGAAATAATAGGCACAGATAAACAGCACCAACATGGGAATGAAAGCAGCCATGCCATACCGCATGCCGAACACATTGTATTGTGCCTGCAGGTACCCGATGAAGGAAATGAAGAGCAGGCAGCCCAGCAGAACTACATAATCCCACCAGGGGTTGGGCGATTCAGTTTTCTGCCAGGAGAAAGGGGGCTTGTGTTTATTGGCGTACCAGAAGCAACCGGCGCAGAGGGCGCCGATGGCAGCAAGGATAGCCTGGTGGCCGATGGTATCGATGTTCTTGTATATTAGGGTGCCGAGTCCTCCGCTTAGGAGGAGCACGCCAAGGTAGAGCATCGTTTTCAGCTCCCAGTGGAGGGAAAAGAGCTTACTGGAAGATTGCGCTTCCAGCCGGAGGCGCTCCGTTTCGCTCAGTATGCCTTCATCGGAAAGCTGCCGGATGAATATTGACCGCATAGGTGGGGTTTGGGTGGATGATCAGGTTTAATATTGCAGGGTGCCGAACACCCCGTTTTTATAGTCTTCCAAAGCCTGCTCTACTTCTTCGGCAGTATTCATGACGAAGTTGTCTTTCGCGGCAATGGGTTCATGGATAGGTTCACCGGTGAGGAACAGGATGCCGGCATCAGTGTTAGCCGTTACTGTTATTTCATCACCTGTGGCATCGAATACATACAGCTGATGCATGGCGGCAGGGGTGCCGTTCACATTTACTGCTCCGCGGAACACATAGAGCAGTGCGGGGTTGCCGGGTATGGCGGTGAGCGGTACCGTTTTTCCGGCGGCGATGGTACCTATGATGGCGGTAACGGGTGTGAAGCTTTTCATGGGGCTGTGCTTCCCTTCCAGTTCGCCACTGGCCAGCCGGAGTTGTACGCCTTCCTGTTCCAGTACGAAGGGGAGCTGTTCAGCGGTAGCGGCCTGGTAGTAGGGAGCATCCCACTTATGGGCTTTGGGCACGTTCAGCCAGATCTGGATCAGTTCCCAGGTACCGCCGCGTTCCAGCATGTCTTTGGTGGGGCCTTCACTGTGCAGGAGCCCTTTACCGGCAAACATCCACTGGATGCCGCCGTCAGAGATGGTACCGGAATGACCGGCATTATCCATATGATACCCTTCGCCTGAGATCATGAAAGTAACGGGAGAAAAGCCTCTGTGCGGATGCGGGTGAATGCGCATGGCAGAACCTGCTTCGATGGTTTCGGGTCCTATATGGTGAATAACGATGAACGGATTGGCAAACCGGAAATCCTTATGGGGGAGCGGCTGCATCACCGTTTCTTCCGGGGTGATCTGTTTGGCCCTGCCTGTCAGCACATGGGCAATGTTCTTCTTCATGGGTTTCAGTTTTACGGAGCTAACAAATGTAGGCGTTTGACGGAGGTTAAAAAAATTGTTCCCCTGGCAGGATGTCCGGAAAGCTTTTATCTTTATAAGCGTTAACGTACCATGAATATAGATCTGTTTTCCCTTTTAGTTTTACTGGGTGCCCTGCAGGCGCTGTTTTTCGGGATCTTCCTTCTTATTACCCGTACTGAGAACCCGTTTCAGAACCGTATGCTGGCAGGGCTGATGATCATCCTCAGCTATAACGGATTTGAAACCCTCAACTGGTCATCCGGACTGTACCCCGGCATCTGGTTCTTCGATGCCTTCGGTTTCGTGCTCATATTCGGTTTCGGCCCTTGTCTTTACCTGTATATCCGTTCATTCAGGAAAGAAGGGGCGCCACCGGCACCCTGGAGGCATTTTATCATGATTTGGGTGGCACTGGCCATTAAACTGGGATTGCTGATCTGCTGGAAACTGGATCAGTATGGCTATGCCTGGCCGGAAGCGGTGGTGTGGGTGTACCAGGTATTCGACCGGGTGGCGGAACGGTTGTCCGTAGCATGGGCATGCGTTTATTTTCTGCTGGCTTTAACCGAATGGCTGCGGCAGCGGAAAGCAGGAGGATTATTGCCGGAAGAAGGGCGCTGGCTGAAGAATTTAATGGTGGTAATGGCCGTGTTTCACAGTGTATGGCTGGTAACAGTGGCTATTCCTTATTTCTGGCATGTAACGGGTGCGCAGCAGTATTCGGTGATTGAAATTATGCTGGTGGTGTTCATCTACTGGATCGGGTTTGCAGGGTACCACCGCACCCGTGTGATATATGCCGCACAGCAACAGCAGGCACGCTCTTATTTCGACCAGCTGGATGAGGGGGAGATTGCGCGGTGTGCCGAAGGGTTGCATAAAGCCATGGCGGCAGACAGGTTGTACCTGAACCCTGAGATGACTGCTGCTGCACTGGCGGAGCGGATAGGGGTGCCGGTTAAAACCCTGTCGGCCGTACTCAACCGGCAAATGGGCAAAGGCTTTAACGAATATATCAACAGCTGGCGGGTAGAGGCGGTGAAGAACCGGATGAAAGACCCTTCCAGCAAACACCTGACCCTTTCCGGGATCGCATATGAGTGCGGCTTTAATTCCCAGCCTACTTTCCAGCGGGCGTTCCGTGCGGTAACGGGCTGTTCTCCCCGGGAGTTCCTGCGGCAGCAGGATGGGGCGTAACATGGAAAAGCCCGGAAAACCGGGCCTTATGCTTACTTCAATCTAATAATGCTACTAACAATAACGGTTCACGCATGAGTGTTTACGTGTGTACAGTGCAAAGTACCCCCCTTCCTGCCGCAACTACCCGAGAGCAAATACGCGATTACCTGCGTATAAATACGCAATTCAATTAAGTTGCCTGCGTCAAATAAAATGCTTGACTTAAGCAAGGAAATAGGTAGTTTTGTGAAAATGCTTCCGATGTCAGACCAGCGTGTAATTAACGATATCCGTAGTTTCAACCGCTTTTATACGGCCCAGCTGGGCCTATTGCAGCAGCATATCTTCGACAGTGAATATTCCCTCACGGAGGTGCGTGTGTTGTATGAAATCAACTTCAACCGGCAGACCACCGCTACCGGCATCCGCGATATCCTTCAGATAGATGCGGGTTACCTCAGCCGCATCCTCCGTAAACTGGAGAAAGGCGGCCTCATCCTCAAACATCCCCTGCCGGAAGACGGGCGCTCTTCCTACCTCACACTTTCTGAACGCGGCAGGCGGCTCATGACTAAAATGGGTACGCTGTCAGACGATCAGTTACGGGTAATGATGGCCCACCTTTCGCCCGCTGCACAGGAAAGGGTAGCAGGTGCCATGAACGATCTGCGCAGGCTGCTCAGCGCCCCCGACGGTGCCGCATCAATGGACCAGCTTACCATCCGCACGGAACTGCTCCCCGGTGATCTGGGAGATATTATCAGTCTGCACGGTAAATTATACATGCAGGAATACAAGTACGATACCCGTTTCGAGCGGTATGTCATGGAAACGATACAGGACTTCATGGTGCATTATCATCCTGCGCGGGATCGTGTTTGGCTGGCAACCATGTCGGGCCGTCTTGCAGGGGTAGTGGCTATCCAGCACCGCCCGGCAAAGCAGGCGCAATTGCGCTGGTTCCTCATCAGTCCGGATTATCGCGGGATAGGGCTGGGTAAGGCACTTATGCAGCAGGCGATGGACTTCTGCCGGGAGCAGAAATTTAAGAAAGTGTATTTACTCACTACAGACCAGCAGGATACCGCCGCTGCGTTGTACAAACGCTGGGGATTCATTAAAAAATCGTCTACTCCTGCCACGCTGTGGGGGCACGATCTGCTGGAAGAACGCTATGAGCGGGAGATGTAACCTCTATACATAACTCAACCACCACTTCCGCTGTGTGCGCTTATACTCCGCAAACCATTTACATGGGCGGTATAGCGCCGCTACTACGGCTATCCATATCAGGTACACCACCGGCAATGAAAATCCGAAGCTGACCGGCCGGAAGAGGAAAGGAGATTGCGGGTCCACCACCTGGTCCATTCCATAGCCACTGGCGAAGAACGCCACTACGGTGAGTCCGTGAATGAGATAGAAGTGCACTACATAGTAGAAGAAAGGTACACTGCCATACACTTTGCAGACAGCGGCAAAGCGGTTGCGCACATTTTCCAGCGCGGCCAGCATAAGCAGGCCCGGTCCGATGGTGCCGCAGGTATATAAAAGTGACGGGGGATATTTCTGTACGTTGAAGAAGGAGAAAACCGTTTGCTGCAGCGAGGGCCATGCATCCCAGTGCAAAGGATCGCCATATACATTCAGTGCGCGCAGGAGGAAGAACAGGCCTATCATACCAAAACCAACTGAAACCAGTATGGACCGCCTTTTCTGAGACGATACATCCTGCATAAACAATCTCCCGCAGCCATACCCCAGCATCATTATACCCGTCCATGGCAGGAAGGGATAGATCACCAGGGCACTGTGCCCCGGCAATATTTCACGGGGTACAAAGGTTTGCTTATGCAAAAACTCCCACAGCAGGCCCGGCTGGAACCCTGGTTGTGTTTCGTAGAAATCGAGTATGTTATGTGATACGGTAATGGCTATCCCAATGGCCAGGATGGCTCCCCATGGCAGGAATACGAACAGCGAGAGCAATACAAAGCTTATCCCGATGGCCCAGATCACCTGCAGGAAGAATATGGAGAACAGGGGGTTGAAGGACAGGCCGAGAGAAACAACCGTTACTTCTATAAGTATCAGCCATAAACCGCGTGTAAGGAGGAACTTACTGATCTCTGCCTTGCTTTTCCGGGTGTTCATGAGAAATACGGATAGTCCGGATAAGAATACGAAGATGGGAGCGCAGAAGTGGGTCACCCAGCGGGTAATGTATAGGGCGGGAAAGGTGGTTTCCGGATTCAGGGGATCGGAACTCATGGCGCCTGTCATAAAGTAATCACGGACATGGTCCAGCGCCATCAGGATCATCACAATGCCTCTTAATACATCAATGGAATAGACCCTTTCACGGGCGGGGTTTTGGAGTTCCATGGCATAGTTTTATACCCGAATATAGCCAATTCCGCCCACGTTGAAATAATGCTATGTATTTTATATTAAATATATATATTGTGCCAGATACCGGAAACGGTACTTTTAACCATTTCCTATGTACAAACGCCGCTTTTTAGCGGCGTTTTCTTTTATGTATCAGCGTATTTCCGGATCAGTACGATCTGCCCGAGATGATACGCGGCATGTTGCAGCACTCCCTGGATGTAGTAGTAGGCGTTATGCTGTGTATTAGCAATGTTGGAGTACAGTTTCTCTTCCGGGAAGTTGCGGATGGTTTCCACCATATAAGTGATGGAGTGGTCCAGCCGTTGCAGGGTAGCCTGCCAGTTGTTTTCCCCATGGTTCTCCGGGAAATAGAAATCGGGGAGGTCGCCCTCCTGTTCTGGTTTTTCGCCTTTCAGCTTACGGTCTACGTTTTGATGCCAGAAAATGATATGGTTCACCAGTTCCCAGATATTGTGCGAGGTATCGAACCGGCGGGAGGCTTTCTCTGCATCCAGTTCCTGCAGGTGCTCCATAAGGGTCACGTCCAGCCAGGGCTGCCCCTGGTAAATGTGCTGTAATGCTTCGGATAGTACAACGGGTAACGACATATAGTTAGTATTTAGGGTTATACGTACAATTAACGTTCCATTCCTATGGACGTATTTCCAAATTTAACACTACTTTAGATATGAAAATCAACTCCTATACCGGTTGATGTTGAATGTACCACCCATGCGCAAAGAATTAAGTGTAATATTCGCGCTGATTGGCTTAAATATCTCCCCGGCAACGCCGCAAACTTAGCAGACAAAAGCGCTTTTAAGATGTATTTCAATTACGTTCTCTATCTTATCGCTTTAGCCATATTTGCCGTAATCATGTCGTACATATGGCCGGCAACGTATGTGAAGTGGTACGGTATACAACAGGATGCAGTCATTACCGAATTGCCCCGGCGCTGTGGAAGCAGATCCAGCATGAACGTACTGTCTGAAGGTAAAAGTTACCGGGTAGATATGCTTACTTCAGAATGTGGGAACGGGTTAAAGATCGGGGATCATGTGACCATCCGTACACATCCCTCTTATAAAACTGCGCTCCGTACATACGAAAATCCTGTGCCCGCTTTTTATGCAGCCATCGGTATTGCATTACTGATCGCAGGGTTACAATGGAATTACATCCAAAAACAACGCAGGAATACCTGAGCTGCTTTTTCGCTGTATCCTTTTTACATATCAGTTTGCCGAAAGCCCATGCACAGGTAAACTATCACACGCTTGCAGGGTACGGTTGGTTTTCGTTCCCTCAATTTCCCTTACATTTATCCAAATTATAGCCACATTATGGATTTACAGCAACTGGAATTCAACCGGAACGAAGATCAACTGAAAATGCTGGTCAGCGCCATGAAGCAAAAACTGGCCGTGATAGAACAGGGGGGCGGAAAGAAGGCCCTCGAGAAAGTCCGCCAGCGCGGCAAACTCACTCCCCGCGAACGTATCGCTAAACTCATTGATAAAGACAGTACTTTCCTCGAACTCGGCGCTTTCACTGCTTACGAAATGTATGCGGAACATGGTGGTTGTCCTGCCGGTGGCACCGTTGCTGGTCTCGCCCATGTCAGCGGCCGCCTCTGCATGATCGTGGCTAACGATATGACCGTGAAAGCCGGCGCCTGGTTCCCGCTTACCGGCAAAAAGAATCTCCGCATGCAGGAGATCGCCATGGAAAACAAACTGCCTGTAATTTACCTTGTAGACTCCGCAGGCGTGTACCTTCCGCTGCAGGACGAGATATTCCCCGATAAAGAACACTTCGGCCGCATCTTCCGCAACAATGCCAAAATGAGCGCCATGGGCATCACCCAGATCGCCGCCGTGATGGGCAGCTGCGTGGCTGGCGGAGCTTACCTCCCCATTATGAGCGATGAAGTTCTGATGGTGGAAGGAAACGGTTCCATATTCCTCGCAGGGCCTTACCTCGTGAAGGCCGCCATAGGAGAGGAAGTGGATGCGGAAACCCTCGGCGGCGCCGTTACCCATACCGAAATATCGGGCATCGCGGATTACAAGTTCAAAACCGACGAAGAATGTCTGGAACGCATCCGCCACATCGTGTCCATGATCGGGAAGCCCGCCACTGCAGGGTTCGACCGTATCGCTGCCACAGAACCCGCAAAAAGCGATGAAGAAATATATGGCATCATCCCGATAGACAGCTCCAAATCCTACGATGTCCGTGAAGTGATCCACCGGATGGTGGACGGATCGGTGTTCGAAGAATATAAAGAAGACTACGGCAAAACCATCCTCTGCGGCTACGCCCGCATCGAAGGCTGGGCGGTAGGCATTGTGGCCAACCAGCGTAAAATGGTGAAAACGAAGAAAGGCGAAGTACAAATGGGCGGAGTGATTTACAACGACTCGGCCGACAAAGCCGCCCGCTTCATCATGAACTGCAACCAGAAAAAGATCCCCCTCGTTTTCCTGCAGGATGTAACGGGCTTTATGGTGGGGAGCCGCTCCGAGCATGCCGGTATCATTAAAGACGGCGCCAAGCTCGTGAATGCCGTGAGCAACAGCATAGTGCCCAAGATCACGGTGATCATCGGCAACTCTTACGGCGCTGGTAACTACGCCATGTGCGGCAAAGCTTACGATCCCCGGTTCATCTTCGCCTGGCCCAATGCCAAAATTGCGGTAATGGGAGGCGAACAGGCGGCTAAAACGCTGCTGCAGATACAGGTGGCCTCCCTCAAGGCAAAAGGCGAAGAAATCACCCCGGAAGCCGAAGCAAAGCTGTTAAAGGATATCACGGACCGGTATAACAGTCAGACCACCCCTTACTACGCCGCGGCGCGCCTCTGGGTGGATGAAATCATAGATCCCCGTCATACCCGGCAAACCATCGCCCGCTGCCTCGAAGCGGCGAACCATGCCCCGGTGGAAGAAACCTTTAAAACCGGGGTTATCCAGGTATAAATATCAGATATCAATCGTCCACCTGCGGATACTGTTCCTTACAAAAATGGTATCCGCAGGTGTTTTTGTGCCATGGCCAGCCGGGGTAATGCCACGTTTACTGCCACGTAACCCCGGTGTTACTGTACCTTAACCTCACCTTTGCGCCGCAGATACTTCACGTTTACTCCACGGTTACAGTACTGATAGTGTACAGGTAATGTACCTTTTCCACGTTTGTAAGCTGAAAAACACCCTCAAACCCGCCACTGTGGCGAGGCACTAAAAAAATGATGCGGAAAATGGTGCACCCCCAACAAAAAACCGGCAGAAACCGGTACCGGTATACCCGGAATTTCCGCAGATGCCGCAATTTTCAGCTACATGACCTTGTATAACCGGCAACCGGATATGTTGAACTGCCTTACCGCGGATGTAACCTTAGCTTACTGTATGCTTAATGGATACTTAATGGGTACTTACCCTATATAAAACCCGTGGAAACCGCTCCTGTATTGGGGTAAGTACCAGTACATATACATAAAAGTACCCTTTCTTTAAATTCGGTTTACCCCTTCATTAAACAGGTATTTCCTTTTAACCGGAACATAATCAATCATTTAGCAGACGGGGAAGCTCCCGGCACCAGAAAACTTCGGGGCATATGGCATACGGCCATAAATTCCTGTATTTTTGCCACCTTAAAAAACAGGCATTGACGAACCAGACGAACCAGCAACTGATCATTTATACGGATGGCGCCGCCCGGGGTAACCCGGGAAGGGGAGGATACGGTATTGTATTGATTTGGGGTAATAACCGCCGCGAAATGTCGGGCGGCTACCGGATGACCACCAACAACCGCATGGAACTGCTGGCCGTTATAGTAGCCCTCGAAGCCCTCACGCGGGAAGGACTGGCCATTCAGATCTATACCGACAGCCAGTATATCGTTAACTCCGTTGAAAAGGGCTGGTTATGGAACTGGGTCAAAACCGGGTTTAAAGACAAAAAGAACCGCGACCTCTGGGAACGCTTCGTTCCCCTCTACCGCAAACACCGCGTTAAATTCATCTGGGTAAAAGGCCATGCCTCCAATCCGGAGAACAACCGCTGCGACGAACTGGCCACCGCCGCCGCCGATGGCGGCAATCTCCTTGTGGATGTGGGTTATGAACGCGGCGATTAATTCAGGAAAATATAGTAAATTAGTAACGTCTTACAGCAATTAACTATTTGAACCGTCGGGCTTCAACTTGAACCTTGAATCCTGACCATGCCTCAGATTTTTCCCGTTGCCGTCATCGAGCACTCCGCCATGTCGTGGTTACCACGCGTGCAGGTACGTACCCAGATGATCTACACCTCCGTGTTGTTAGCAGTACTCCTCTGTCTGCTTGCCCTTCCTTTTATTTATGTCGATGTATCCGTTAAGTCGGCCGGTATCGTTCGCCCCGTCGCGGAAAAGAACGAACTGCGCAGTCTTGTTTCCGGCACCATCGCCGATGTGCTGGTCCGGGAAGGACAGCACGTCGAAAAAGGACAGCTCATCCTCCGCCTGCAGGAAGATATCTCCAACAGCAAGATCTCCCAGGCATCCTTTGAACTGCAGCAGCGCGAAGCTTTCATTTCCGACCTCTCCCGCCTCGCCACCGGTGGCGGCGCTCCCCGTACCGCCCTTTACCAGCAACAATACAGCCGCTTTATGGCAGTAATGAGCGAGCAGCAAGCTACGGTAGACAAACTGGGGCGCGACCTCGAAATGTATAAAAAGCTGTTTGCCGATAAAGTAGTGGCCGAAAAGGAACTGCGCGATAAACAATATGAATACGACCGCTCTGTTACCCTCTACCGCTCAGCCGTACAGCAGCAACGCAGCGCCTGGGCCGAAGAGCTGAGCCGCTACCGCCTTGAAAGCAACCGCTTGCAGGCCGATGCGGTGCAATTGGAGAAACAAAAGGAATGGAACCTCATCAAAGCACCCGTTAGCGGCACCATCCAGCAGTTCAACGGCAAATACCCCGGCGGCTATCTGCAAACAGGTGAGATGATCGGGATTATTTCGCCAGACAGTAACCTCGTGGCCGAATGCCTCGTTAGCCCGAAAGATATCGGTTATCTCAAAGCCGGTATGCCCGTCCGCTTCCAGGTAGATGCATTTAATTACAATGAATGGGGCTCGGTGGAAGGTACCGTGCAAAGCGTCGATAATGATTTCACCCTCGTGGATAACCAGCCCGTCTTTAAAGTACGCTGTAAGTTCGCCGCTACGGATGTGGCCACGGCTAAAGGCGTAAAAGGTCAGCTGAAGAAAGGGATGACCCTTCAGGCCCGCTTCCTCCTCACCCGCAGAAGTCTTTTCCAGCTCCTTTATGATAAAACAGACGACTGGATGAATCCCAACGTGCTCGCCCGCAATTGATGTAAACCGACTGGTATTATTCAACAGACCGGAAAACAATCCCGACCATGTCCAACAACACCCGACTCAAAAAAAGCACCCGCGTACGCCAGCGCGACCTCAGCGATTGCGGGGCCGCCTGCCTTGCCTCCGTTGCATCGTTCTACAATTTAGAAATCCCCGTGGCCCGCATCCGGCAGATGGCGGCTACCGACAGTAAAGGCACCAATGTGCTCGGTATGGTGGAAGCCGCCACACGCCTCGGCTTTCAGGCCAAAGGCGTAAAAGGGCCTTATGAGGCGCTATACAATATCCCCAAACCCGCCATTGCCCATGTGGTCGTGAAAGGCGTACTCCATCACTATGTAGTGATCTTCCGGGTTACGCAAACGGAAGTAACGGTGATGGACCCGGCAGACGGACAGTTCCATAAAATACCCGCAGACGCATTCAAAGCCATGTGGTCCGGCATCCTGGTAATCCTCCTGCCGGGCGATGATTTCATAGCGGGCGACGAGCGTACATCCCACCTGTCGCGCTTCTGGTTCCTGCTGCGGCCGCATAAGACGGTTGTTTTGCAGGCATTATTCGGTGCTATTATTTATACCATACTGGGCCTGTCTACCTCCATATACGTACAAAAGATCGTAGATAATGTGCTGGTGGAAGGCAACCGCAACCTGCTGAACCTGCTGGGCATCATCATGCTCCTCATCCTCGCCCTGCAGCTTTTTATCGGGCACCTCAAAAGCATCTTTGCCCTGAAAACCGGACAGCAGATCGATGCCCGGCTGATATTAGGATACTATAAACACCTGCTGCGCCTGCCGCAGCAATTCTTCGACACCATGCGCGTAGGGGAGATCACTTCCCGTATCAATGACGCCGTGAAGATACGTGTGTTCATTAACGATGTGGCCATCGGACTGGTGGTGAATGTCTTCATCGTATTCTTCTCCTTCGCCCTTATGTTCACCTATTACTGGAAACTGGCGCTGCTGGTGCTGACCATCCTTCCCGTATACGGACTCATTTACTGGATCAGTAACCAGATCAATAAAAAGATGCAGCGTAAGCTGATGGAGGATAATGCGGAACTGGGCAGTCAGCTTGTTGAATCCCTGAACTCCGTGGCTACCATCAAACGGTTTGGACTGGAGGAATTCGCCAATATCAAAACCGAATCCCGCTTTGTACGCTTACTGAAAACCATCTTTTCCGCATCGGTGAGCAATCTTTATCTGGGAAATGCCAGCAGTTTTGTCACCAATGCATTTGTGGTGATCCTGTTATGGGCAGGGTCTTATTTTGTGATGGACCGGCAGCTGAGTCCGGGTGAGCTTTTATCGTTTTATGCTTTGATTGGTTATTTCACAGGACCAGCCATGAGCCTGATCGGCGCCAACAGGAGTATGCAGGATGCATTGATTGCGGCCGATCGTTTGTTTGAGATCATGGACCTGGAACAGGAGGAAACCGCCAACAAGGTTGCGCTGACACCGGAGATGATCGGTGATATTCATTTTCAGCGGGTGAGCTTCCGGTATGGCACGCGGGTGGAAGTCTTCAAGCATTTCGATCTGCACATACCGCAAGGGCGCATCACGGCGGTAGTAGGGGAGAGCGGCAGCGGAAAGAGTACGCTGATGGCGCTTTTACAGAATATTTATCCGCTCATGGAAGGGAGTATCATGATCGGCCAGCTCGATATCCGTTACATCGATAACGAGAGCTTACGCAGGCAGGTTTCTGCCGTGCCGCAGCAGATCGATCTGTTTGCGGGTTCCGTACTGGAGAATATTGCAGTGGGAGAATTTGAGCCGGATGTGCAGCGCGTACTGCATGTATGCAAGCTGCTGGGCATTCTGCAGTTCATTGAAAAACTGCCCGAAGGTTTCAATACTCCTCTTGGTGAACATGGCGTAAACCTCAGCGGCGGACAGCGCCAGCGCATCGCTATTGCGAGGGCATTATACCGTAACCCCGAAGTGATCATTCTGGATGAGGCCACCTCCTCGCTCGACTCGGTGTCTGACCAATATGTGCAGGAAGCCATGCATCAATTACGGGATCAGGGTAAAACGATCGTGGTGATTGCGCACCGCCTCAGCACCGTGGTAAGTGCAGATAAAATTGTAGTGCTGCAGGAAGGTAAGCTGGTGGAAGAGGGAACGCATACGGAGTTACTTTCAAACAATGGAGTGTATGCAAAACTCTGGCAACATCATCAGGCCGTGCTCGTATAATATTGTAAACGGCCGTAGTGGGAAATGTACTGCTGTTTAATAATCGATGAGAAATTTGATCATTGCTGCAACTATTTTGAATCTCCTGTGTTCATTTGGATGGTTTATGCCAGATGTGCTTCTGAGGAAAACCTAAGTTGTGTTTTGTGCCCGACATCGTTAATAAGCCTGATTCCTTTTCATTTTAATGTGTAAACCTTAACAGTACCGGCCTTCCTGAATGAAGTGCCTGATGTGGAACATATCCCCCGGCATTAGCATTTTATTGTACACATTTCCTTCATGAAGGATGAGTCCGGGTATTATATTTTACCTCCTGCAATTAAGTTTTTAGGATAACATGAAACGGAACAGGATATTGATCCAGCTCCTGCATACTTCGAACAAATAAGGCGCTCTTCACGGGAAGAGCGCCTTTCATTTATTTATCTGCAATAAAAAAGACCTGCTGTTGACAGGCCTTTTTTCTAATTTCATCAAATCAGGAATTATTGCGCGGCAGTGAGCCTCACAAGCGTTTTACCATCTGCAGTGCCAAGTGTAAGTACACCATCAGTCACTGACCAGGTTTTAATATTTTCAGATGTTTGCATGAATTTGTCTTCATATTGCATCTTGCCCTGGCACATCATCCTGGTGGCAGCCAGCTTGCTGAGGGTGATCTTATTGGGTGCTTCGAGTGTAAAGCCTCCCGTGATCATGTTACAGCCTGCAGATCCTGAGATACGGCTGTTAGCCTTATCGAAGGTGAACTGCGCCGGGCGCATGAGTCCCGCAGTGTCTACCGGTAAACCGTCCACTTCTACCAGTTGCCAGGTCTTATACAGATCGGCTTCACTGTTACTGCCTCCTGCGGCTTTATTAGCATTGGAACAGGAAGCCATTAAGGCGGTGGCGGCAAATGCGGCACAAATAGTCAGTAATTTCTTCATTTCATTAACTTTTCTGCCTACTATAACAAAGTAAAGCGCAAAATGTTACTCAATACCTGCTATAAAAAGATTGAAGGTCGCGGGCGAGGCGGTCGTATATAGGCCGGGTAAGCTCGAGGAAGAGGTCCTGCGGCGGAGGAGCGGGTATATCCCTGCCCTGGATCAGGCGTTTATCTTCATCGCTGAGCGCGCGCTCGTCGCCCCGGAAAGTGCCAAACTGGTTTTGCCAGGTAAACGATCCGGGTACACGGTCCTGCCGGAGGATGCGCTCATTGGTCACATCAATGATCCGGTAATCGAGCAGTCCGCTGGACTCTACGGTTTTACGGGTCACGAAGATGGTGGCCTTTACGGTGATATCTACCATGGGGAATTTGCCGGTACTGTCGGCTTTATTGCCTTTCACCTGAATGACTTTGGATACTTCGCGCTGGGAGCGGTCCACATACGTTTGTCCCACCACAAAATCCATGAAGCGCATTTCCATATACTGGTCGGGCTGAAAATCTTTGGCGCCTCTAACGCGGCGTTCGTCATAGAACCGCACGAAGGTATTAATGCGCCTGTCTTCCAGGTTACGGACGAGTGCGTCGCGGAACTGGTCTGCGGAGAACTGGAAGTAGGGGGAGCGTACGTCTATTTCGCTGACTACCACATGCACGATGCCCAGCTGGTAAGCCTGATCTCGCAGGCGGGAGGCATCCCGGAAGTTGGGGCTGAGGCGGAGGGCGGCACCGAACTCTTCATATGCTTCGCGGGCGGCTTGTTTGGTGCGTTGTTCCATCAGCTCTATCCCTCTGTCGTAGCGTACCTCTGCAGCATTTTCACCGGAAGCGGCGATGGCTGAGGAATAGTCTTTGGGCTTTACGACGGCATTAGCGGCGGGGGCGCTGCGGATGATGGTGTATAAAGACTGCATGGCGCGGTATTCATTCTTCACATCTTCCCACTTCAGGGCATTATTGGAAGAGAGGGCCTGTTTGGCTCTGCCTTCATAATAGTCTTGAGCGGCATCGTAAGCGGCGGGGAGGAGGCGGAGGGCGGTAGCGTCAGTAGGGCGGCGCTGGAGTTTCTTTACAAAGGCTTCGACCGCATCATAATAACGGCCCTGGTTATACAGTTTTTCACCGGATTTGCAGGCAAAGAGGATAACGGCCAGGAGGCATACGGATAGGTAACGGAGATACTTCAACATAAAGCTGTGTTTACAATCATATATCAGGCAAACGGCACGCCAAATCATTCCGATTATATTTTAAAGTTACGGCGCAGTTCGCGGTCGGCTTCACGTTGTTTGATGGAGTCGCGCTTATCGTGCAGTTTCTTTCCTTTACCCACGCCGATTTCCATTTTGGCCAGTCCTTTGTCGGTAATAAACATGCGGAGGGGCACGATGGTGTATCCACGTTCCTGTATCTTCTTTTCCATCTTGCGGAGTTCTTTTCTCTGGAGGAGCAGCTTGCGTTCGCGCAGGGGATCGTGATTGGCGTAGGTGCCGTGTGAGTATTCGGCGATGTGCAGGCTTTTGACGAATAATTCGCCCTTGGAGAAATAACAGAAGCTGTCGTTAAAGCTCACTCTACCACCGCGGATGGATTTGATCTCGGTACCGGTAAGTACCATTCCGGCGATGTATTTATCTTCTATCGCAAATTCGTAATAAGCCGATCTGTTCTTTAATTCTGCCATTGTAAGGGTTACAAATATGGCCGGCTGCGGGTGAGGCAGCCGGCCGGGAAATATCGTTAGTTTTTGAACAGCTGGAGCAGGGTACTGAGCCTGTTCTTCAGTTCTTTACGGTCGGTGATAAAATCAAGGAACCCGTGGTCGAGCAGGAATTCCGCGCTCTGGAACCCTTCGGGGAGGTCCTTTTTAATGGTTTCCTTGATAACACGCGGTCCAGCGAAGCCGATGAGGGCACCTGGTTCAGCCGTGTTAATGTCTCCCAGCATAGCGTAAGATGCGGTAACACCACCGGTGGTGGGGTCTGTCATCAGGGAAATGAAGGGGAGGCGGGCAGCGGCCAGCTGGGTGAGCTTGGCAGAAGTTTTCGCCATTTGCATGAGGGAAAACGCGCTTTCCATCATACGGGCACCGCCGGATTTGCTGATAACCATCAGCGGCAGCTTGTGCTGGATACAATAATCAATACTACGGGCAATCTTTTCACCTACTACGGAACCCATGGAGCCGCCGATGAAGTTGAAATCCATACACGCCACCACGAGTCCGTTCCCGTTTACCTCGCCTACACCGGCACGCATAGCATCGGTAAGGCCTGATTTCTTCTGTGCGTCTTTCAACCGGTCGCCATAAGGTTTCAGGTCGTTGAAGCCGAGGAAATCTTTAGGGTAGATGTTGGTGAACAGTTCCTCAAAGTTATTATCATCAAAAATGATCTCGAAGTATTCGGGCGAATTAATACGGTTGTGATAATTACATTTATCGCAAACGTAAAGGTTCGCTTTCAGATCTTTCATGGTGGTCGTCTTCTTGCATTTCGGGCACTTATGCCATAAACCGTCCGGCGCCTCTTTCTTCTCACTGGTAGTGGTGGAAATACCCTGTTTAATACGCTTAAACCAGCTCATACTGAATGTGTACTAAATAATTAGATTAAAGATTAGTGGTGCAAGATACGATAAAATTAAAATTTTCCGTAAATCAAAAGCCCCCCGTATATATTCGGGGGGCTTTCGGGCAATCAGGTAACCGGCAAATTATGCGTTGCGGTTAATGCAGTTAAGGTCCTGGAAGGCCTCTTCGAGGCGTTTCACGAAGGTTTCCTCACCCTTGCGCAGCCATACGCGGGGGTCGTAGTATTTTTTGTTAGGCTTATCTGCCCCGTCGGGGTTGCCGAGCTGGGTCTGGAGGTAGCCTTCTTTAGACTTGTAGTATTCCAGCACGCCTTCCCAGAAAGCCCATTGCATATCGGTATCCAGATTCATTTTGATCACGCCGTAGCCGAGGGCTTCTGCGATCTGGTGTTTCGGGGAGCCGGAACCGCCATGGAATACATAATATACGGGTTTGGGGGCCGTACCAAATTTTTTCTCAATATAATCCTGGCTGTTTTTCAGGATCTCAGGGCGCAGTTCCACGTTTCCGGGGCTGTAAACGCCATGTACGTTACCGAAGGCGGCTGCCACGGTAAAGCGGGTACCTACTTTCAGCAGTTCTTCGTAGCTGTAAGCCACGTCTTCAGGCTGGGTATAGAGGAGGGAGTTTTCCACGCCGGAATTGTCCACACCATCTTCTTCACCGCCGGTCACGCCCAGTTCGATTTCGATGGACATGCCCAGTTTATTCATTCTTTCGAAATATTTGCGGGAGATCTCGATGTTTTCGTGCAGGGGCTCTTCGGAGAGGTCGAGCATGTGGGAGCTGTACAGGGGCTGTCCGTTCTCTTTCATGAACTTCTCACCTGCGTCCAGCAAACCGTCGATCCAGGGCAGCCATTTCTTGGCGGCATGGTCGGTATGGAGCACTACGGGTACACCGTAGTATTTGGCTACTTCATGTACGTGTTTCGCACCGGAGATACCACCGGAGATATTAGCCTGCAGCTTGTCATTCGGCATTCCTTTACCGGCAAAGAATTGTGCTCCGCCATTAGAAAACTGAACGATTACCGGAGAATTTACCTTAGCGGCGGTTTCGAGAACGGCGTTTACAGAATCGGTGCCTACCACGTTCACTGCGGGCATGGCGTATCCGCTATCCTTGGCATCTTTGTAGAGCGCTTCCAGCTCTTCGCCGAATAATACGCCGGCTTTGTACTTTCCCATAGACGATGTAACTTTTAATTTTTAAAGGAAAGCAAATATAGGCATTTCAACTTTTAGATTTCTCTAAAGTTAGGCCCCCAAACGGGCCTTCGGCGTTGATTTCATTCACCGGAGCACGCAAATTAGTTGGGATTCCAGACCAAAAGAGGGGCCGGCGGGCAATGCCGGCCCAAAGGCATCAGGTTACGGTAAGGGTATTGCCGTTAATGGCTACGGTGTATTTGGCAAGCGCTGTAGTAGCCGGTCCCTGAGATACGGAACCATCGGTATTGAACTGGCTCCCGTGACCGCAGGTACTGCCGCAAACGATTTTTCCGGCAGTAACGGTGGAGAGCGTACAACCCATGTGTGTGCAGGTACTCGTCAGCGCTGCAAATGACGCGGGTACATTCCCGGCTGCCAGCCGGATGAGCACCACGCCCGAAGAAATGGTAAAACTGCCTACAGTAGTTAGTTCATTAGCCAGGTTAACGGTCAGTTTCGGATTACCTCCGCCACCACCGGGAGGGTTGGCCGGACCGGGATCATCTCCCTTTCCGCCGCAGGCTGCCAGTCCGCCTACGCAAATAACTGCCAGGGTCGCGCTTACGCCCGACAAGAAATCTCTTCTTTCCATAATGATATTGGATTGTTCCGGAAAGGTTACGGCGGGCAATGCCATGCGGTTGCCTGTAGGAAAAAAATCTGTGGGGGAATATTAACGGAGCCGGGTGAGCAGTGTATTAAAGTATGCCGGTGCATGCAGCAGCCTGCTGCCATACCACGAGAACATTTCTCCATCCACCAGCGCAATATCCGCATCCGGGAGGTATGCTTTGATCTCAGCAATATGTTTTTCTTTGAAAGGGTAGGGTTCGCTGCTGAGGAGCACCAGCTTTACGCCGCTGGCTGCCAGTTGAGCGAGTGAAACGATGGGATAACGGTTCTCATCTGCAAATACATTACGCAGTCCGCAACGGTGCAGCATGTCATTAATAAAAGTATCTCCGCCGGCTACCATCCACGGATCGCGCCAGATGAAATATGCCGTGGGGATTGCGGGAGTAAGGGGGCTGACGGATGTGAAGCCATCTGCAATGCGCCCCGCCATTGCATCAGCGGCTTCTTTTCTGCCCAGCACTTCACCCAGCAGTGTAATCATTTCGAGGGATTCCTCCAGTGTGCGGATGTTGCTGGTCCATACGGGATATTCCTGCGCGAGGGCTTCTATCTGCTCTTTCTCGTTCTCTTCTTTATTGGCGATGATGAGATCGGGTTGGAGTGCAGCAATCCGGTCCATATGGAGCTGCTTGGTGCCGCCTATACGGGGCTTTTCGCGGAACCATGCCGGGGGATGAATGCAGAATTTGGTGATGCCTGCCACACCGGCTCCTAAATCATACAGGAGTTCCGTTTGTGATGGCACCACGGATATGATGCGCTGTGGTGGTGCATCCAGCGTGATGGTATGCCCTATCTGGTCAGTGAATTGCATGATCAGTTACCCAGCGCCTGGATGATGTCGTATTTGGTGACGATATGGAAATCACCGCTGTCGTCCTGCGTGAGTACGGCGCCGTTTTCCTTATTGATATATACGGTGAGCTTTTCGATGGGCGTATCCATGGCTACAACAGGAAATGCTTTCTGCATCACGTTCCGGACAGGCTGCTCTTTCAGTTCGGGCTGGTCGATCAGTTTGTTGAAAAGCCCGCCTTCGGAAATGGCGCCTATCATTTCGTTCTGTTCAAGAACGGGCAAATGTTCGATATCGAATTTCTTCATTTTACCGATGGCATCGCTCACGCGGTCGTCCGGAGAAATGGTTACCAGCGGCAGGTTACGGCGGCCGTTCACCACATCGCGCACGGTTTTCACGTCGAGGAAACCACGTTCCATCATCCACTGGTCGTTATATACTTTCCCTACATAGCGGGAGCCATGATCGTGGAATATGACTACCACCACATCATCGGCCTTCAGGCGGGATTTGAGCTGGTTAAGCCCTGCCACGGCCGAGCCTGCAGAATATCCCACGAATATGCCTTCTTCTTTAGAGATCCTTCTGGCCATTACCGCACCGTCTTTATCGGTCACTTTCTCGAAGTGGTCGATCACGCTCATGTCGTAGTTCTTCGGAATAAAGTCTTCCCCGATGCCTTCGGTGATATAGGGATATACTTCACCCATATCTATTTCGCCGGTATCGAAGAATTTCTTCAGCAGGGAGCCGTAGCTGTCTACCGCCCATATCTGTATATCGGGATTTTGTTCTTTCAGGTATTTGCCGGTACCGGTGATGGTGCCTCCGGTGCCGGTGGCTACTACGAGGTGGGTGATCTTACCGCCGGTTTGTTCCCATATTTCAGGGCCGGTTTGTTCGTAATGTGCATCGCGGTTGGCGAGGTTATCGTATTGGTTCACGTAAAAGCTGTTGGGGATCTCACGTGCGAGGCGGGCAGATACGGAGTAGTAGGAGCGGGGATCTTCCGGCAGCACATTAGTGGGGCATACGATCACTTCAGCGCCTACGGCTTTGAGGATGTCTACCTTTTCTTTAGACTGCTTATCGGTAGTGGTGAAAATACATTTGTAGCCTTTGATAACTGCTGCCAGCGCGAGGCCCATGCCGGTATTGCCGGAGGTGCCTTCGATAATGGTGCCGCCGGGCTTCAGTAGACCTTTTTGCTCGGCTTCTTCCACCATGCGAACGGCCATACGGTCTTTAATGGAGTTGCCGGGATTGAAGAATTCGACTTTGGCGAATACGGTGCAAGGCAGTTCGGCGGTTACGCGGTGCAGTTTGACCATGGGGGTATGGCCTATTGTTTCAAGGATATTTTCGCAGTACTTCATAATCTTGGTGCTTGGGGAACGAATTTAAGGTAATTGGTTGAATGATGATTTATATTTGCTTTCATGAACAACATCTTCATCACCGGCATTGGTACGGGCGTGGGTAAAACGGTTGCTTCTGCCTGTGTGGCGGAAGCGCTGGGTGCGCAGTACTGGAAACCAGTGCAGGCCGGCTTTGAGGACGGAACGGATACGGAAACGGTGCGGGAACTCACCTCTCCGGAGGTAACTGTTCACGATGAATTGTACCGCCTTGCCATGCCCGCATCGCCCCACCTTGCGGCCCGTGCCGAAGGGATTGTGGTGCAGGAAGAGCGTATTCTGGAGCGTGCGCGCCAGTTGCAGCAGCCTGGCAGACCTTTGGTGATCGAAGGCGCCGGCGGACTCATGGTACCCCTGAATGGTGATTATTTCTTTCTCGATCTCGCCCGTGCCCTCGGTGCTAAAGTTATTATCGTGGCACAGAACTATCTCGGCAGCATCAATCACAGCCTCCTCACGGCCATGGCCCTCCGGAATGCGGGTGTGCCCGTTGCAGGCTGGATATTCAGCGGGGCGGATCATTCCAATGAAACCGATGTGGTGGAATGGAGCGGTTACCCCCTCATCACGCATATTCCCGCCGCGGGCAGGCTCAATCCTGAATTTGTTGCCCTGCATGCCGGACTCATGAAGCCCCGGCTCCTAGAACTCCTCAGCCGATGACCCATAACAAGCAAGACATCCGGAAAGCATACCTTACCAGAAGGAAAGCCCTCAGCCCCGAAGAAGCACTCCGGCTTAACACCTCCCTGATGGCCCAATGCCAGGCCCTTGAACTGGGTATTCCTACGTATATCCACCTCTTTCTGCCCATTGCAGCCAAAAAGGAAGTGGATACCTGGCCCTTGGCAGACTGGCTCCGCAAGGCCTTTCCCGTCGCTAAACTGGTGCTTTCACGCTCCTTTATAGCCACGGGCGATATGCAGCACTTTGTATGGGACGCATCCACCATGCTGATCGAAAACGCCCTCGGCATCCCGGAACCGGAAGGCGGGCAACGCATCCGGCCCGAACAGCTGGATGTGGTATTTGTTCCCATGCTGGCTTTCGATAACCGTGGCCACCGGGTGGGGTACGGAAAAGGTATGTACGACGGCTTCCTGCGCCAGTGCCGCCCCGGCGTAATGGCTATTGGACTCAGCCTTTTCGGACCACTGGAAGAACCCATTTCCGACGCCTGGGAGGGGGATATGACCCTCAGTGCTGCCGTTACTCCCGAAAAGGTTTATTACTTTAACGAATCAAATCAATAGTCCTGTGTGGCAATATCTTAGTTATCTCTTATATCCCTTCGCTTTGTTGTACGGACTCGTGCTGTGGATCCGCAACCGCCTCTATGATGCCGGCATGCTCAGCTCCGTGGAGTTCAACCTGCCCACCATCGCCGTGGGCAACCTTTCTGTTGGCGGCACGGGTAAAACCCCGCATGTGGAGTACCTCATCCGCCTGCTGAAAGACCGCTACCGTACGGCCACCCTCAGCCGCGGCTACAACCGCCGTACCAAAGGCTACCAGCTGGCAGGAGCAGCCACTACCGCTGCCGACATCGGGGACGAGCCTATGCAGTTCCACCGTAAATTCCCGGATATCTACGTATGTGTGGGGGAGGAAAGGATGCTGGCAGTGCCCCAGCTGATTGGCGACCATCCGGAAACGCAGGTGATCCTGCTGGATGATGCCTTCCAGCACCGGTCTATAAAACCCGGCCTCAACCTGATGGTGACGGATTACAGCCGCCTTTTCACCCGCGACCATGTAGTACCTGTGGGGCGCCTCCGCGAGGGAAGGAAGGGATATCACCGGGCAGATGGCATCATTGTGTCGAAATGTCCTGCTGAATTAACAGTTTCAGAAAAAGATAATATCCGCCGGGAAATCAACCCGTTGCCTCATCAGCAATTGTTCTTCACCACGCTGCAGTACGGTGTTCCGGCCGAAATGCTGACGGGTGTAACGGTCAATATTCCCCCAAATGCAAGGGTGCTGGTGGTGTGTGGCATCGCCCGGCCGGAACCGCTGGTACAACATTTGCGGCAGAAGCACGGGCATGTAAGCCTCCTGTCTTTCCCCGACCATTATTACTATACCCGGAGCGACCTGGACAAAATCAGGCGGGAAATGGACCAAATGGACGGTCAGGGCCCGGCTTACATCGTTACCACAGAGAAAGATGCGGTGAGGCTCCATCTGCTGCGCGACATCATCGCGAACATGCAGCTGCCCTTTACCGTTATACCGGTAGAAATCGCTTTCCTCTTCGGGGAAGCCGCCGAATTCGACCGGTTTATTATTAATTATACAGACAACGCATTGTTGGCGGCCTTCGAAGAACTCCCCGGAGCGTAAGTGCCGCACCCTAAAATCATGTAAATGACCAAGAAAAAAGAAAAGAAACCGAAAACCAGCAGCCAGAAGAAGACCTATAAAGGTATCGTAGACGTCACCCGCTCAGGGATGGCATTTGTGGTAGTGGAAGGCCTGGAGAGTGATATAATGGTTAAACAGAAAAACCTCGGCTCTGCCCTCGATGGTGATGAAGTACTCGTAGATGTGATCCATCAGGGTAAAAGCATGGGCCGGATGGAAGGGCATGTAACCGATGTACTCAAACGTAAAAAGACCGAATTCACCGGCACCATCCAGCTCAGTAAAACTTTCGCATTCCTCATCCCGGACAAAAGCACCGGACTTTCTGATATCTATATCCCCGAAAACTCCCTCAAAGGCGCTAAAGACGGCGACCGTGCCGTGGTAAAGATCGTGGCATGGGGCGAAAAGTCGCGTAAGCCTGTTGGCGAGATCGTAGAGATCCTCGATGCCACCAACACCAACGACCTCGCCATGAAGGAGATACTCGTGGAAAGCGGTTTCCCCCTGCAGTGGCCTAAAGATGTGCTCGATGAACTGGCTGCCATGCCGGGAGCCGGTAACCTCAGCGCAAAAGACCGTGAAGGCCGTAAAGACTTCAGCAAGATCCTCACTTTTACCATTGACCCGGTAGATGCGCGCGACTTTGACGACGCCATTTCCATCCGCAGACTGAAGAACGGTCAGCTCGAAATAGGCGTCCACATTGCTGACGTAAGCCATTATGTACAGCCCAATACGGCACTGGATAAAGAAGCCGAGCACCGTGCCACATCAGTGTACCTGCCAGACCGTGTGCTGCCCATGCTGCCGGAAAAGATATCCAATGAGCTTTGCTCCCTGCGCCCGCACGAAGACCACCTGTGTTTTTCCTGTGTGTTCCAGATGGACGATAAAGCCAAAGTAAAACAATACTGGATGGGGCGTACCATCATCCACTCCCGCCACCGCTTTACTTACGAAGAGGTACAGGAAATTATCCAGACGGGAGAAGGCCCTTACTTCGAAGAGGTATTGTTGCTCGATAAGCTCTCCCAAACGCTGCGCGCCGCCCGTTTTAAAGACGGGGCCATCAACTTCTCCAGCCAGGAAGTCCGCTTTCAGCTGGATGAGAATGCCAAACCCGTAGGCGTGAAAATTAATCAGAGCGATGAATCGCACCAGCTGATCGAAGAGCTGATGCTGCTGGCGAACCGTACTGTGGCCGAATACGTGTCCAAACAAAAGGTAAATACCCATCCCGTTCCGTTCCCTTACCGGGTACACGATACACCGGATGAAGAAAAAATGCACGTATTTGCCGTATTTGCAGGTAAATTCGGCTATAAATTCGATGCCACCAGCCCGGAAACCATCGCTACATCCTTCAACAAGATGCTTACGCTGGTAAAGGGTAAACCGGAACAGCATGTGCTGGAAACCCTTGGCATCCGTACCATGGCAAAGGCTGTGTATACTGCAGATAACATCGGGCACTATGGACTGGGTTTCGAACATTATTGCCACTTTACCTCACCCATCCGCCGGTACCCGGACGTGTTGGTGCACCGTATCCTTGCACAGGTGCTGGCCGGTGAAGTGAAACCCGACAAGCAGCTGGAAAAACGCTGCAAACATTCGTCGGACATGGAGCGTAAAGCCATGGAAGCCGAAAGGGCCGCCAACAAGTACAAGCAGGTGGAATACATGCAGGACTTCATCGGTGAAACCTTTGAAGGCATCGTTTCCGGCGTTGCGCATTTTGGCTTCTGGGTAGAAACGGTGTTCGCGAAATGCGAAGGACTGGTTAGTGTTCACGGTCTGCGTGAAGATTATAAGCACTCCGAAACCGATTATGCCCTGGTTGGTCTGCGCACCGGCAAGCGCATCCGGATAGGGGATAAGGTCACCATCCGCGTAGCAGCCGCCAGCCTCACCAAGCGGCAGCTGGATTATGATCTTGTGGAAGAAGGCGTAGATTTACCGCCTTTGAAGAAAGGAGTACGGAGTGACAGGATTGAAAGAGAGGACAGGAGCAAACGAAGCGACAGTAACAGAAAGACAGGCAAGCCGCCGCAACATAAATCAAGGAAGAAAAAGAAGTAAGATGCAATCATTCAAGGAATTATCAGCGCAATTCGAACAGCAGTTCAGTCAAAGACAGTTTCCCGACAGCCCTGCCAATCTTTATGATCCGGCCCAGTATATTCTGGGTATCGGCGGCAAGCGCATCCGGCCTGTGCTGTGCCTGCTGGGTAACGAACTTTTCGCCAACCTGGAGCAGGATGCTTTCCACGCTGCCAATGCTGTGGAGTTGTTTCACAACTTCACGCTCATTCACGACGATATTATGGACAAGGCACCGCTCCGCAGGGGTATGCCTACCGTACATACCAAATACAGCGACTCCGCCGCCATCCTTGCCGGCGATGTAATGCTCATCCACAGCTATGACCATCTCAACAAGATCCAGGGCAAGTACCGGACGAAGATCATCAACGTCTTTAACCGTGCCGCCCGCGAAGTGTGCGAAGGGCAGCAGCTGGATATGGATATGGAGCAAACCGCTCCCGGGCAGGTGAACTACGAAGATTACGTGAACATGATCGCCCTGAAAACATCCGTACTGCTGGCAGCCAGCTTACAGATGGGCGCTATTTGCGGTGGTGGCAGCGATGGCAACCAGCAGCACCTGTATGAGTTCGGAAAGAACGTAGGCATTGCCTTCCAGATTCAGGACGATTACCTCGATGCTTTTGGCGACCCTGATAAGTTCGGCAAGCAGCAGGGGGGCGATATCCTTGTCAACAAAAAAACGTTCCTGCTGCTGAAAGCACTGGAAATGTGCAACCCTGCACAACGTGCAAAGCTGCATGAGCTGCTGAAAAGCAACCCGGATGATAAAGTGGCTTCCGTGCTGCAGATCTTCCGTGACTGTGAGGTGGATGCCTGGGCAGAAAAGGAAAAAGAGCGCTTCTCCCGCATTGCTTTTGAACATCTGGATGCGATAGCCGTGATATCAGGCCGGAAGCAATCCCTGCGCGATCTGGCTGATTTTCTGCTGGTCCGGCAACATTGAGTTAGGATTATTTTTATATTTGGCCGTTATTGACAGGTTTCCTGTCCATAACGGCTTTCTAATATCAACCCTTAAACGCAACAAATGTCTAAATCGCTTTTCAGGAAAAAATCCCTGACCAGCATCCTCCATGAAGCGAAAGCCGGCGACGGCGACGTGCAAGCCTCGGGGCTGAGAAAGGTACTCACTGTTCGTGACCTCACGCTGATGGGCGTGGCGGCCGTGATCGGTGCGGGGATCTTTTCCACCATCGGGCAGGCGGCTTTTAACGGAGGTCCTGCTGTTATTTTCCTGTTCCTTCTTACCGCCGTAACCTGCGGCTTCACCGCCCTGTGCTATGCAGAGTTTGCCTCAAGGGTGCCTGTGGCCGGGAGCGCCTATACCTATTCGTATGTAACTTTCGGAGAAATGGCCGCCTGGATCATTGGCTGGGCCCTTATCCTCGAATACTCCATCGGCAACATCGTGGTCGCTATTTCGTGGAGCAGTTACTTCAATAACGTACTCGAAGGCATGGGCATTCACCTGCCCGACTGGCTGGCCACGGATTATAATACCGCCAAAGCCGCCTTCTTAACCAATCCCGCAACGGCCGAAGCCTGGAACACCGCACCCTTCATCGGCAGCTGGCGCGTGATCCTCAACGTGCCCGCTTTCATCATCGTGATCCTCGTTACTATTCTAGCTTACGTTGGTATCCATGAGAGCAAGCGCAGCGCCAACTTCATGGTGGGCCTCAAAATTGTGGTGCTGCTGGCAGTGATCGCCATCGGTGTATTTCATATCAATACGGAAAACTGGCAACCCTTCATGCCGAAAGGCTTCGACGGGGTGCTGATGGGTGTTTCCGCCGTGTTCTTCGCCTATATCGGGTTCGATGCCATTTCCACCACGGCGGAGGAAAGCGCCAATCCACAGCGCGATATGCCACGGGCCATGATCTATTCCCTCATCATCTGTACCATCATTTACGTGATTGTAACGCTGGTGATCACCGGCATGGTGCATTACAGTGAGTTCCAGCATGTGAGCGACCCCCTCGCATATGTGTTCGATAAACTGAACATGCGCACCATCGGCTACGTGATCTCCATCAGTGCCGTGATTGCCGCTACCAGCGTGATCCTCGTGTTCCAGATAGGGCAACCCCGTATCTGGATGAGCATGAGCCGCGACGGACTGCTGCCTAAAAAGTTCGCCAAAGTTCACCCGAAGTTCCATACACCCGCTTTCTCCACCATCATCACCGGTGTGATCGTTGCCATCCCTTCCCTGTTCGTGGAAAGCGGTATCGTGACCGACCTTACCAGCATCGGCACCCTGTTCGCCTTCGTACTCGTTTGCGGTGGCGTACTGCTGCTGCCTAAAGCGGCGAAAGGGGAGAAGAAGTTTAACCTGCCTTACATCAATGGCCTGTTTGTAGTGCCGGTGATTTTCGGCCTGTTTACCTGGTTCTTCTGGAGCCGCATCACCGAAAGCTTCAACGGTATCGCAGCACTGGACCACGACCGTGTACTGTTCGTTATCTTCTATATCCTCTCAACGGTGATTACGCTCGTGACCATCTGGAAGCGTTTATCGCTGATACCGGTACTGGGAATGCTCTGCTGCCTCTATCTCATGATCGAGATACCTGTGCGCAGCTGGGTGGTTTTCTTCGGCTGGATGGCCGTGGGACTGGCCATTTATTTCATGTACGGTTACTGGAAAAGTAAACTGGCGGCTAAAAGCGCTTAACACACTGAAAAACAGATACCTGAAAAGGGCGGGCCATCGTGTCCGCCTTTTTTCGTAACTTCAGTACAGTTCTTTTCACCGCTAAAATTTTCGTTATGAACCTCCTGCAACGTATAGAACGCTGGGGTGATACACATCATCCCAAATGGGTGGACGGTTTACGGATACTTTTAGGACTTTTGCTCATGTGGAAAGGTATTCAGTTCGTTGATAATATCGACTTGCTGAAAGCCCGGATAGCAGAGCAGCCCTTTTTGACCGCGGTATCGTTCTGGCTGGCTCACTACATTATTTTTGCCCACACCGTAGGCGGATTATTCATAGCACTGGGATTACTTACCCGCGTGGGCGTTATCGCCAACCTCCCTGTGCTGATCGGCGCGGTTTTCTTCGTAAACCTTACCCCTAATCTTTTCAATGTTTATCCGGAACTCAGCCTGTCTGTTGTAGTGCTGCTGGGCTTGTTGTTCTTCCTCGTGGAAGGCAGCGGAAGGGTTTCCGTGGATGAATATATGCGTACGCATCCGGAGAAAAGCGCCGCCTGATTGCAGTTACCGCGTCTTTGCTTAATTTTGCCTGCTATGAAATATACAGTAGGCGACAAGATTCTCTTGCTCCACTCTAAGGAAGAAGGCACAGTGCTGGATATCATCAACGATAAAATGGTGCTCGTTGAGGTAAGCGGCACCAAATTTCCCGTGTACCTCGATCAGATCGATTTCCCCTATTTCCACCGTTTTACCCAGAAACAGGCACCGCCTGCGCCTAAAAGGACGCCCGGTGAAGAAATAAAGAAGGAAAAGCCCCAGCCCCGCGCCAATAAGGCGGAAAGAGGCGTTTTCCTGACTATGCTGCCGGTATGGTCGCACGACGGGTGGGATGATGTGGTGGATACCCTCAAGTTCCACCTCGTAAATGAAACCAACCGCGCTTACACTTACCGCTTCGAAATATGGCTGAAAGACGCACTGTTCCTCGAACTGAAACAGGAGATCCCCGCGCAGCATCATATTTACCTCGCAGATCTGAACTTCGACCAGCTGAATGATAAAGCCCGTTTCGAGTTCAAATTCTCTCCTAAGGAAACGGATCTTACCCTCGCACCCACTTTGGATAAAATGTGGAAGCCGAAGGCTAAGCAAATGTTCCAGCAACTGGAAAAAGTGCGGGAAGAAGGGAAGGCCACCATCGAGTACGAGCTTTTCATCACTTACCCCAAGCGTCAGGAGACAGATACCTTCGGCTTCACGCCGCAGGAAAAGAAGAACCTCAACACCCTCACCGACATTCGCCAGCTGAAAAGCCCCGAGCGCCTCGATGCACGGTATGAGATCGATCTTCACATCGAACGGCTGTCAGACAACTGGAAGAGCCTCACCAACCTCGAGATCCTGGCTATTCAGCTGAATGAGTTCCAGCATTACCTCGATCTGGCCATTTCCCAGCGCCTGCACAGCATGATCATCATCCACGGGGTAGGTACCGGCAAGCTGCGCGATGAGCTGCACGATATCCTGAAAACAGTACCGGAAGTGAAATTCTTCGTGAACCAGTACCATCCTTTCTACGGATACGGGGCAACAGAGATATTTTTTAAGTAATTTCGCGTTTCGTTTTTTACGTCACCCGGCGCAGTGGTGCTGTCGTTCTTGCGAAAGCAGGGAAGGAAAGTCCGGACAGCGCAGGGCAACGCACCACCTAACGGGTGGGACGCCCAGCAATGGGTGTACAGAAAGTGCCACAGAGAATAACTGCCACGGAGCAATCCGGGGTAAAGGTGAAAACGTGGGGTAAGAGCCCACGCCGGTGGCGGGTAACCGTGGCCGGGGGTAAACCTTGCGTGCTGAAATGCCATGTATACGGTCGCTTGAAGGCGGCTCGCCTGATGACCGAGGGTAGGCAGATACAGGCACATAGTAATGTGTGTCGCAGATAAATGACAGCGGCGCCTGTTTACAGGCTGCACAGAATCCGGCTTACAAACTCGCCGGGTGACGTATTCACGAAACAAAAAAAAGCGGGCGCATCCACAAGGGTGCGCCCGCTTTTCGTTTATGTCTTACCGGGATCAGTCTTTTTTCAACTTCATCTTCGGGCTGTTCTTCTTATTCTCGCCTTTGGTTTTAGCCGCCAGCCTGAGGGCTTCGTATGCATTCACGATACCGCCTGATCTGGAGAGTTCGGAGAATTCCACTTCTTCATCTTTGGAACCGGGTTTATTTACTTTCTCGCCATTGGGAACGGGTGTGGCAGATTTTTCGATGATCTGCTTCAGCTGCCGCGCGCTCAGGTCGGGGTAGTAGGAGAGGATCATGGCTGCGAGACCGGCCACCACGGGCGATGCCATGGAAGTACCGCTTGCACTGCCGTATTTATCGCCGCCGGGTACGGTAGAGTAGATCTGCACACCGGGTGCGAACACGTCTACTTCCTTTTTGCCATAGTTGCTGAAACCTGCAATCTTGCTGCCGGTACGCCCGTTGCCGGATGCACCTACGGTGATCATGTTGTCTGCCTCTTTGCCGTCTTCAAATGTATCTTTCGGGTAGTTCTCGGTCTGGTCGTTATTGGCACCGTCGTTACCTGCGGCATGTACGAGCAGCACGCCTTTTTCCTGTGCGTAGCGGATGGCGTCATCTACCCACGCTTTCTGGGGTGAGAAGCCTTTGCCGAAGCTCATGTTGATGATCTGCGCGCCATTGTCTACCGCATAACGGATGCCCAGTGCCACGTCTTTATCACGCTCATCACCTTCCGGTACTACCTTAACGGTCATGATGCGAACGTTGTCGGCTACACCATCCATACCGGTGGAGTTGCCGCGTACGGCACCGATGATGCCGGATACGTGCGTACCGTGGAAGGCGAACTGACCCATCACGTCTGAGTTGCCGTAATAGCGGTCGTTGATATCGTTGAGGTTATCGCCCACAATGGTGCTGCGCTTATCGGTGGGTTCCGCGCCGGTTACTTCTGCTTTCTTTTTCAGTTCTTTGACATACTCTGCCAGGTCGTTTTTCAGTCCCTGGTAGGTGGCGCCATCTTCGCCGGTGCTGCCGAGGAGGCGCAGGGCAAAGCCGCGAGCGAACATTACGTCGGAATCACCATTGCGCAGCGTATCGAGCTGTGCTTTGGAGAAATCGTTCGTTTTCAGGTATTCAGTAAGGACGCTCTCGCATTTCAGGAGGTTCTCCTGCACTTTGAGCATCATTTTGTAATCGGTTTTGGCCTGTGTGGAAGGCTTCTGGCTGCGGTCTTTCAGACGTGCCCAGTAAGCGTATTCCTTAGTACCGGGCTGCAGGGCAGAGTCCGGGTTGCCATAGAGGCGTTTGTAACGGTAGAACTCACGGGTGGCCTCATCGGAGTCTTCTTTGACGGAAGATCCGTCTTTGGCGCCGAGGAAGTTCCAGCCATAGATATCATCTACATACCCGTTGCCATCGTCGTCGATGTTATTACCGGGGATTTCTTTCGGATTTTTCCAGAGAATAGACCGGAGATCTTCATGCGTGGTGTCTACACCGGAGTCTATTACGGCAACGATGACGGTTTTACCGGATTTGCCTGCTAAGAGTTCGCGGTATGCTTTTTCTACACCGATACCATACAGGCTGTCGGCTCCGTAACTCAGCAACTGCCAGTTTTGGGGAACGGAGGATTTGGATTGTCCGTACCCGGGGGAAGAAATCAACATGGCTACACTTGCTCCAACGGCCAGGGCTCTGCAGATGCTTTTCATTTTAGTATTCAATTTTTCCAGATTGGTTTGCAATTCAAGTACCGCAATTCGTTAAAGATATTGTAAATGCGTTATAACAGCTACCTCGATGTGGTGAGTGGCGCAGCAGGCGGACCATTGGTCGCACTTTTACATGGTAATTACAAGCATCCGGCTTATCCAGCCCGGCCAATTCGTCACATGGATTATTCCTTTGGTCACATCTCCGGGAAAGCGGCGGAACAGACGCTGTAATTTCACCCTATGCTTTTGACACAAAGGCGCAAAGATCTCCTTTTCGCTGAAATATGCATCCGTTTTAACATTTTCTTCACTAAAACACAAACGACTTTATGTAAGGTCTTTTAATAAACCAAAAACATCCGCCATGTTTAAAACAATTCTGATGATGCTGACCCTTTGGGTTGGTAAGCCCCATGATGGGCAGCCAGGCAGTGGTCCCACCACGGTCATTTTCGTGAACTGCGCCGAGGAGCAGAACGGGCAGTTAACCTCTGTTGGCCGCGATCAGGCCGCATCGCTGATCCGGTTCCTTGAAAACGAATCCGTTAATGCAGTGTATTCCCCCTACAAACCCTGCCTTATGCAAACGGTTGAACCGCTGGCAAAGTCGCGCGGACAGCAGGTTACGTACTTCCGGGATGCCTGTTTTGATGATGAGGAGGTGATGGACCATATCCTGTGGGTGATGGTTGAGAAAAATCAAGGCAAAACGATAGTGGTATGCGCAGGTCCGGGTAGTATCGAAAAAATGTCAAAGATGCTCGGAATACGGAAAAAATCGCTGAAACCCAATACAGGCGTGTTTGGGGAGGTGTTGATCGTCAACATTTTATATAAAGGGGAAGCGGTAGCACAAAAGTTGAATATGAATTTTCAAAAAAAAGTGTAATATTTGGCTCAGAGAGTGTGAAATCTGCATCTCTGCAGTTCACGCTTTCTCATAAGCATGGTTTCCGTTTAACGAAAAAGCGGGGTTCTCCAACCCCGCTACTTCACTTAGCCTGTCACACTTTTCTTTCCGTGTTTCCCGCACACCTTTTTCAGAACAACTGTCACATTTTCACCTGATTTTCAAGCTAAAGGGCATTTTGTGCCATTAACTGTAAGGTTTTATCTGCCTGGCTGATGCTGTCTTCTATGCTGTTTTTAAGACGGCTAAAGGGAGTGTAAGGCAGTGTAGAGGCAGTGTAGACGTAGTGTACACCGGGTCTAAAGGTAGTCCAAAGGCAGTCCGGAGGTAGTAACGAGGGCTTGTAAAGGGAGGAATCTGCCCCACCGGAGCCTGCGGATCTTATCAGGCAGCAGGATGCCGGCGATAAGCAGCCGGTTGGCAAGAGGGGGTAATTGGGACAAGTCCCCACTGAAAACCGGGATCCGTACGAATGCTGAACCCTGTAAACTTGAATCAGTGTTTCCTCAGAGCAGGTATAAATTTATTGCAGGAAAAGAACTGATACGGCTACAGTATGTCTGGCGTACAGGTAGCGTACGGTTACAGTATATCTAGCGTATAGCTAGCGTACGGCTACAGCGCGATTAGAACGCTATTACAGCGCGATTAGAACGCAATTACAGTGCGATTAGCGTACGATTAGAGGAAGGAAAAGTGGTGAACTAAGGCGCACTAAGAAATCTGAAATCCTTTAGGGTATTTAGTTTTGGTTTTTGTCGATTTATTGAGGTTTCCGGGGCTTAAATTTGGCCTTTGGGTATCGTGCGCTCGTAGGGAGGGGAGGTGGCGGAAAGGCTGAAAATAAGGCTAAAAATGACCATAAATGGGTATTGAGGTGCGGATGGCCGGGAAACAGGTCTCTGACCGTATTTAAAAAAAGCCCTCCGGAAGTTATTTCCGGAGGGCTGGTAATATGACAATTGCCCTTACAGGTCGAATTTAATCCCCTGTGCCAAAGGCAGCTTTGTACTGTAATTGATCGTGTTGGTCTGCCGGCGCATATAAGCTTTCCAGGCATCGGACCCGCTTTCGCGACCGCCGCCCGTTTCTTTTTCACCGCCAAATGCCCCGCCGATCTCCGCACCGCTGGTACCAATGTTTACATTAGCAATCCCACAGTCGGAGCCGGCCTGAGACAGGAACAGTTCTGCCTCCCGGAGGTTCAGCGTCATGATGGCAGACGAAAGGCCCTGCGGCACGCCGTTCTGCAATGCAATGGCTTCATCCAGTTCGTTGTAACGGATCAGGTAGAGGATAGGCGCAAAGGTTTCGTGCTGCACGATCTTGTAGTGGTTCTTCACTTCCGCAATGGCCGGCTTCACATAGCAGCCGGATTCATAGCCCGCACCTTCCAGCACGCCGCCTTCCACCACAAAGGTGCCACCTTCCGCCTTACAGGCTTCGATGGATTGCAGGTAGGCATGCACCGCGTCTTTATCGATCAGGGGACCTACATGGTTGTTCTCATCCAGCGGATCGCCGATGCGCAGCTGCTGATAAGCCTTCACCAGTTTGGCTTTGAAGGCATCATACACACTGTCGTGAATAATCAGCCTGCGGGTACTGGTGCAACGCTGGCCTGCAGTACCCACGGCGCCAAACACGCAGCCGATGAGCGACATATCGAGGTCCGCATCTTTCGAGATAATGATGGCATTATTACCACCCAGCTCCAGCAATGCCTTGCCTAAACGGGCGCCTACCATGGCACTCACGGCCTTGCCCATACGGGTGCTGCCGGTAGCGGAAACAAGCGGCACATTTACGTCGGAAGACATCCATTCGCCCACTTCACGATCGCCCGAAACGAGGCAGGAAACCCCTTCGGGTACCCCGTTAGCCGCAAATACTTCCGCCGCTATCTTCTGACACGCGATGGCGGTAAGGGGCGTTTTCTCGGAGGGCTTCCAGATACATACGTCGCCGCACACCCATGCCAGCATGGAGTTCCAGCTCCATACCGCAACCGGGAAGTTGAAGGCGGAAATGATACCTACAATACCCAGCGGGTGCCATTGCTCATACATCCGGTGGCCGGGGCGCTCGGAGTGCATGGTAAGGCCGTGCAGCTGGCGGCTGAGTCCTACCGCGAAATCGCAGATATCGATCATTTCCTGTACTTCACCATAACCTTCCTGCAGGCTTTTACCCATTTCATACGAAACAAGGCGGCCGAGGGCTTCCTTGTTGGCGCGGAGGGCGTCGCCCACCTGGCGCACCACTTCACCCCGGCGGGGTGCCGGCCAGAGGCGCCAGGTCTCGTAAGCGGCCTTTGCTGTAGCCACCACCTCGTCGTAATTGCTGCGGGATGCGCAGGTTACGGCGGCAATCACCTTCCCGTCTACCGGGGAAACCGATACAATTTCAGCTCCGCCCGCCGCCAGCCATTTGCTGCCGGTGGAAACGCCGCTGTTAAGACCTTTAATGCTGAATTGTTGCAGAATCTGCTCCATCTTGCTTGTGTTTTTTGTATTTTTCGTTCATGAACTTTTTAAAGTCTCCCTGGCCTTGGTATGTTGCCGGACCGCTCATCGGCCTTTGCGTGCCTTTGCTGATGCTTATCGGCAATAAGGCACTGGGCATCTCCTCGTCGCTCCGGCACATTTGTGCGGCCTGTATTCCCGGCAAAATTCCGTTTTTTCAGTATGACTGGAAAAAAGAAAGCTGGAATCTCTGGTTCGTGGGTGGCATTGCCCTCGGGGCGGCCATTGTTTTACTGTTTTTTCATAATGGCCGGCCGGTGGATCTGAACCCTGACACGATTGCAGCCCTTCGGGCTAATGGCGTGCAGGAATTCGATGAACTGATGCCCGGTGATATATTCAACTGGGGCAACGTTGCTTCGGGGACCGGCCTGCTCTTCTTCATCACCGGCGGTTTCCTCGTGGGCTTCGGTACCCGCTATGCAAATGGCTGTACATCGGGGCATTCCATTTACGGGATCGCTACTTTGCAATGGCCTTCACTGGTGGCAACCATCTGCTTTATGGCCGGTGGTTTTGCTATGACCAATTACATCCTTCCTCACCTTATGCGCTGGTTACTGTTATGAAAAACCTGAAATTCCTTTTCACCGGTATGCTTTTCGGCATCATCCTCGTAAAAGCGGAAGTGATCTCCTGGTTCCGTATTCAGGAAATGTTCCGGCTGGAATCTTTTCACATGTACGGCGTAATCGGCAGCGCTGTATTCACCGCCATGCTGGGCGTACTGCTCATCCGGAAGATGGGCTGGCGCAGCGTGAACGGGGAGGAGATCGTTGTGCAGAAAAAACCATTTACCAAAGGCAACATCATCGGCGGACTCATTTTCGGACTGGGCTGGGCTATTACCGGTGCCTGCCCTGGCCCCATATTCGCGCAGATCGGGAGCGGGTTTACCGTAGTGATCATTACGTTCCTGAGTGCTGTGGCCGGTACATGGGTGTATGGTAAATGTAAAGACCGTCTTCCGCACTAACGCCGCTACTGTTTACCCGTTTGCGAGGCATAAGTGCTTTCGAAGATCTTATCGGCATTATTGGCTTCAAACCCTTCGCGGCGGTGTTCCCTGCGGATGTCTGCCGGTGCCAGATGTTCGAACTGTGGCAACACTCTTCTTTCCGCAAACTCCACATACGAGCCGGCAATTTCCTGCTTTTCATCTCCCGCAAAATCCGCTTCTATCATCCTGGCAACGGTACTGCTTTGCAGCAGGCCCTGATCAGGACTGGTCTTGATCTTACCACCGGAATCATTGAGGCGGAAGCCCTGTTTCTCCAGAAAAAGGTTGAAGTCCGCAATGGTATTATAACCTGCAGGCAGGTTGTGTACGCTTACGGTAAAGTGGTTGAGGTAATATCGGTTATAGATCACCCAGGCGGCATATTCGCTTTCTGCAGCGAGGAGTTTGTAGTCTGTTAAGGTGGGCGTGCGCCAGAGCCCGCTGTGTAGGAAATGATCTACGGCGGCACCGTCATTGAGGTTCAGCTCGTCTACCGGATCGGTCGTTACTTCATCGGTATACTTATGAATGGTGAGCTGTGCCTGTGGCGAGAGGTCGTTCACCCGCAGTTCGGAGATGAAGATGCGCGGGAATTGATCCGACGGGGGAGCGTACCAGTAAGCATCCAGTTTCTTTGCGGGGAAGTTGTAGAAATCCATTCTACGGTAACCGTAATGGAGGAAGATCTTTTCGAGGGATTGTATGCCGAGGTGCGGCACACCCAGGGTGCGGAAGGCGATGTGATCGTTTTCAATATCATTCGCCTTAGCAATAATGCCTTCAGCGATCATGGCCTTGATAATGGCTCCCACATCGGGGACGCGTTCCTGATAACGGCTCATCAGGCCGTTCAAAACTGTTTCCAGCGTTGTCATCAGCAGTAGAGATTTTACGTAAAAATTGTTGGTGAATAGTGAAATAGAGGGGCAGGGCGTGCGATCATGGCACATGCGAGCAGGTGCTGCGCAGGTAGGATAAGAGTGAAAGTTGTATGTTGATCATGGCATTCACGGAGGCGAATATAACGAAAGGGGCGGACTGCACAAAAAAAGCCCCTCCGCTTAGCTGGAGGGGCCTGGTATCCTTTATCCCGGAGGGATTTAGTATTGTTCGCGGTCGTTCGGGAAATCTTTCGCCTTTACGTCGTTGATATACTGTTTGGTAGCATTCAGGATATCGTCGTAGAGGTTAAGATACCGGCGGAGGAAGCGGGGCTTGAATTCTTTGTTGATGCCCAGCATATCGTGCATCACCAGCACCTGCCCGTCTACATACTTACCGGCGCCGATGCCGATGGTAGGGATGGTGAGCGCTTCAGCTACCTGTTTACCCAGCAGAGCGGGTATTTTCTCCAGTACAATGGCGAAAGCACCAGCTTCCTGCAGCAGTTTGGCGTCGCGGATGAGCTTTTCTGCTTCCGCATCGTCTGTTGCGCGAACGGCATAGGTGCCGAATTTATAGATGCTTTGCGGGGTAAGGCCAAGGTGGCCCATAACGGGAACACCTGCGCTGATGATCCGCTTCACGGATTCAATGATCTCTTCGCCGCCTTCGATCTTTACACCGTGGGCGCCGGTTTCTTTCATGATCCGGATAGTGGAAACAAGCGCTTCCTTGGAATTGCCCTGGTAGGAGCCGAAGGGGAGATCCACCACCACAAAGCTGCGTTTGATGGCACGCACTACGGAAGCGGCGTGGTAGATCATCTGGTCGAGGGTAATGGGGAGGGTGGTTTCATGACCGGCCATCACGTTGGAGGCGGAATCGCCCACCAGCAGGATGTCTATACCCGCGTCGTCTAAGATACGGGCCATGGAAAAGTCATAAGCGGTCAGCATGGAAATCTTCTCTCCGTCCGTTTTCATCTTTTGCAGCACATGGGTTGTGATGCGTTTGATCTCTTTGTTTACAGCAGACATTGCATTACGTTTTAACCGGGCCCATTGCCCGGAGCGGCACAAAGTTTGGAATAAATACCGGATTTGCCTACAATTATTTGATCTACGGTTGCGCCAGTGCGGAAATCTCCTTATAGAGCGCCCTTACGAGGCCGTCGGCCAGCCCGATCTTGGGAACGTAGATCTCCTGGATATCCGTCCACCGCATGACGTTCACGTATATCTGCAGAGCGGGCACGATCACATCGGCCCTGTCTTCCCGTAAATTATAGAGATGGATGCGCTCTTCTACAGAGAAGCTGCTGAATTCCTTATAGTAATCCTTCAGCAGGTCGAGCGTTAAAGGTTTGCCTTCTTTCTTTTTAGAGAGGGAGAATATTTTGTTGATGTTACCACCGGAGCCGATGGCGATCATATTGCTGTAGTTTTTGAGGTGCAGCTTGAGGAAATCCTTCATCTGCTGCCAGTGCTGCTCTTCCACTTTGCCCTGCAGCAGGCGGATGGTGCCGATGTTGAATGATTCCTTGAACACCATGCGGTTACCGTTGAAGAAGGTGAACTCGGTGCTGCCGCCGCCAACGTCTATGTAGAGATAGCCCCGTGTTTTGTCGAGGTTTTCTGCTACATGGTTCTCGTAAATGTAATTGGCTTCTTCCTGCCCGGTGATCACTTTTATCTCAATGCCGGTTTCCCGCTTTACCCTTTCAAGGATCTCCGTGCCATTGGTGGCATCGCGCATGGCAGAGGTAGCGGCGGATTTGAGGTACTTAACATCGTACACATCCAGCAGGAGCTTGTAGGCTTTGATGGTATTCACCAGACTGTCGGCCCGTTTATCCGAGATCGTTCCTGCCGCAAACACATCAATACCAAGGCGCAGGGGCACCCGCACGAGGTTAACTTTCGTAAAATCCATTTCGCCGTTGGCCTTGGGCGACGCTTCCGTGATCAGGAGGCGCGCTGCGTTGGACCCAATATCTATTGCTGCAAGCTTCATTCCGTCAGTCCGGGTTTGGTGTGTGATGCATCAAAGATATTAAAACACATGGATTTCCGTGCCTGAGTGGCTCAATTATACGACTTGTCGTGCAGGTATTTGAATATCTCCAGCTGCGCGCGCACCTTGCGGCCGGGGGCATGCTTGTAAGCATTCTGCTGTTCGTTGTCCAGTATCCGCACTTTCACATTGCTCAGCAGCTGAATATTGAGGATCTCTATCAGTTCCTGCCGGATAACGGGATCTTCGATGGCTACTGCCGCCTCCACGCGGTGGTCGAGGTTGCGCACCATCCAGTCGGATGAAGCGATGAACACCTTTTCCTGTCCGCCGTTATGGAACACAAACACCCTGGCATGCTCGAGGTATTCGTCTACGATACTGATCGCCTCAATGTCTTTCTTCCACTTCTTGCTGGACGTATAGGCGCAGCAGATACCGCGGATGATCAGGCGTACATCCACACCCGCACGGGCGGCTTCGTAGAGTTTATCGATCATAATGTCGTCTGACAGGGAGTTCATCTTCAGCGTGATGGCAGCGGGCTTCTTATGGCGGGCGTTGCGGATCTCACGGTCCATATACCGGAGGAACGATTTGCGCATGTTATGCGGGCTTACCAGCAGCGTTTTGCAGGTTTGGAGGATCTTTTCATCGTGGCGCGGACTTTCGAGGTATCGGAAGATCCGGTTGATGTCGGCCATGATGCCACGGTCGCTCGTCAGCAGGCAATGATCGCCATACACCTTAGCTGTGCGTTCGTTGAGGTTGCCCGTGCTTACGAAACCGTACTGCACGGTGGAGTTGCCACTGCGCTTCTTGATCACGCAGATCTTGGCATGCACTTTCATGCCCGGCACGCCATACAGCACTTTCACGCCTTCTTCTTCCAGTCTTTCCTTCCACTTCAGGTTAGCCTCTTCATCGAACCTGGCCCGCAATTCCAGTACCACCACCACCTGTTTGCCGTTGCGCACGGCGTTGATGAGGGCGTTGATGATGCGGCTGTTCTTGGCCAGCCTGTAGGCGGTGATCTTGATGGTAGTCACCTGCGGGTCCATGGCGGCTTCGCGCAGGAGGTCGATGATGGTATCGAAAGAGTGATACGGCGTATGCAGCATTACGTCCTGCTCACGGAGCACGCTCATTACACTGGGCACGTTCTGGAACAGGGGATGCACGATGGTTTTGCGGCGCTGGCGCTCGCGGGTGAAAACCTCATCGGGGAAGTCCATAAAGTCTTTGAAGTTATGGATCCTGCCACCGGGAAGGAGGTTGTCTTTCCGGGCGAGGCCGAGGCGGCGGATGAGGAATTCCAGCAGGTAGGGGTCTATCTGGCTGTCGTATATGAACCGTACCGGCTTGCCTTTGCGGCGTGCCTTGAGGCCCTTTTCCAGCTGGTGGATGAGGGGAGTGGCAATGTCATTATCGATATCCAGCTCCGCATCGCGGGTAACCTTGATGATGGAGGAGGTGAATTTATCGTATCCAAAGTAGGAGAAGATGTGCGGGAGGTTGAAGCGGATCACATCTTCCAGCAGCATGATGTCGTGCTCGCCTTCCTTGCTGGGCAGGATGAGGAAGCGGGGCAATACCGTGGTGGGGATCTCGATCAGCGCATACGTCTGCCGCACGCTGTTATCTTCTTTCGCAAGCACAATGGCGAGGTAGATGGATTTGTCGCGCAGGTAGGGCAGGGTGGGGATGGATTCCACCATGAGGGGGATGATGTTGGTGCGTACATGGTCCGTGAAATAATTCTGGACAAACTTCTGCTGCTCGCGGTTGAGCTGCTTTTCTGTATGCAGGTAGATGTGCTCGCGTTTGAGTTCTTCTTCGATTTCCCGGTAGATGCGGTCGAACTCCTGCTGTTGAGCAATCACCATCGTCTGTATCTCTTCAAGGATGCGCTCGGGATTTTCTTCGAGGTGCATACGGGCCGATTTGCCGAAGCTCACCATCCTTTTAAGCGTGGCTACACGTACGCGGAAGAACTCATCGAGGTTGTTGGAGAATATGCCAAGAAAGCGTAGTCTTTCGTATAAAGGAACCGTAGTATCTGCGGCTTCCTGGAGTACTCTGGCATTGAAGGAAAGCCAGCTGATGTCCCGCACTATCGTTTTTCTTTTAGGAAAAGCGGTCTTTATTTTCGTCGTCTTCTTCACCGGAATGTTTTTAAGCGGCGCCGGTAATATAGCGGCAGCAGCAGAGTCGGATCTCATAAATGCACATGATTTTGGAGCGTTGGCAAAGCCACATATAATTGCAGGGCAAAAATGAGGAAAAACCCGGGTGCCGTAATCCGTGCCGTGTTAACTTACTATTAAATTACGCATTTCTGCCCGCAATTGTTGGGCGAATGAACGCCATTTATGGCAAAAAGAGTGCCGCGGCGTGAAAAGGAGCAACGGAAACCATTATTGTGCGGGAGGATCGTTGTGTGCGGGAGCTGCATCGCGCTGTTTGTTGTAAAGCGGAATGGCGATCATGCTGCCGAAGCCCAGCACGATCATCAGTGCGGTTTGCGCCAGCCAGATGATCCAGCCAAAGGCGAAACCGATGGTGGCAGAAATACCATACAGTACAAGGATCTGCTGCACGATATACTGGTATGCGCCGATGCCGCCCTGTGTGGCGATCATGCCGATGCTGCCGAAGGCGAGGATAGACAATGCGGCTTTAACCCCGAGGCCCACCGTATCGTCGAGGCACCAGAAAGCGATGTAGACCTGCGAGAAATACAGGAGCCACATCAGTACGGTGTAAAAGATGAACCAGCCTTTATCTTTCAGTTTACCGATGGAAAGGATGCCTTCCACAATACCGCGGAGCAGGTTGCGGAAAGAGATGCCGGCTTTGGTGCTTTTAAAGCGGCGCAGGAGCCAGGCGGTAAGCAACACAACCCCAAGTACCACCAGTGCAATGATGATCCAGGAAGTCAGCGGAACGCCGGTGAATTTGGCGGAAAGGGGTACCCAGATATACGTGCTTACGAATGCGCCCACCACATCCACCTGAATCAGTACGGTGGCGGTGAGGAGGAGCAGGAGGCATACGAGGTCCATACCGCGTTCAGCGATCATGGTACCCACGAGGCGGTCTACCGGTATGCGTTCATATCTGGAAAGCACGCCGCAACGGGCTACTTCTCCCAGCCGCGGAACGGCGAGGTTCAGCAGGTAGCCGATCATAACGGCGAAGAAGGTATTGCGTTTGGAAGGGTTGTACCCCAGCGGAGTGAAGAGGAGCCTCCAGCGAACGGCGCGTACCCAGTGGCTGCCGATGCCGAGGATCATGGTGGGGATCAGGAGCCAGTAATTGGCGTGCCGCATGGCTTCCTTGATCTCCAGGAGCTGCCGGGAGGAGAATCCGCGAACGGTCCACCAGATGATGAGAATGCCGAGTCCGAGGAAAACTGCAAATTGAATGATGGTTTTGAGCGTTTTCGGCATATCAGGAGGGTATGTGCTGGGAGCGGACTATAATTTATTGCCTTCTTTCGGGAATACGGCGATGGGAACGAACTGTTTGGCAGCTTCGAACTCCAGGGTAGCGTAGGAAATAATGATGACGATATCGCCAACTGCCACGAGGCGGGCTGCGGGGCCGTTCATGCAAACCACGCCGGAGCCGCGCTTGCCTTTAATGATATATGTTTCGAGGCGTTCGCCGTTATTCACGTTCACGACCTGAACTTTCTCATTGGCAATCAGGTTGGCCGCATCCATCAGATCTTCATCGATAGTGATACTGCCCACGTAGTTGAGATTGGCTTCCGTGATAACCGCTCTGTGAATCTTAGATTTTAATACTTCGATCAGCATATTTCTGGTGTAGTCCGCAAAGGTAGAGGAATTTCCGGTAAATAACCTACAGCCCTGCCGTCATATTGTCAATCAATCTGATATCTCCCAGTTTGGCTGCCACGAGGATAGCCATGGGTCCGGCCACGGTGGCCTCCAGCAGCCGGAGGTCTTCCGCAGATGCGAGGGCGAGGTAATCCGGTATAAAGCCGGCAGCTGCGAGGCGGGCGAGTCCTTCTTCCTGTAATCCGGGGAAAGGGCGGGAGGAAAGGTTATCTTTGACCCACTGAAGCGTGCGGCTGATTTCCACGGCCTGCCCCCTTTGTTCAGGTGTGAGGCGCATATTGCGGCTGCTCATGGCCAGCCCGTCGGTTTCCCGGAGGGTGGGGCAGATGTGCAGATTTACCGGGGAGTTGGTGATTTCCAGTAAACGTTTGATAATCATGCATTGCTGGAAGTCTTTCTGCCCCATATAAAGATCATCGGGCTGTACGGCATTGAGTAATTTATCTACAATGATGCCAACGCCCTGAAAATGATTGGGGCGGTAAGCGCCTTCGAGAACGGACTCTATGTAACCGAAATCGTAGTGAATGTGTTGAGCGCCAGGCCCTTCGGGGTACATTTCTGCCACGGAGGGGAGAAAGAGGTAGTTTACGCCGGCGGCTGTGAGGAGGAGAATGTCTTCCTGAAGGGTGGAAGGGTATTTTTCGAAGTCTTTCGGGTCGTTAAACTGTGTAGGGTTTACAAAAATGGACGCGACAACGATGTCGCAGTCTTTCCCGGCCGATTCAATGAGTGAGATGTGTCCCTGATGAAGGGCGCCCATGGTTGGGGCGAATCCTATCCGTTTTCCTGCCTTTTTTTCCTGTCCCAGCGCCTCTCTGAGATCCGCTACCCGCTTGAATAGATACATAAACCTTTGCTTAAAAGGATGTTAAAAGTGACAAATTGGCCAGTAATACCTAAAAATTTCGTAGTTTTGCATGCCAAATTAAAAATAACTGCATTAATAATCAGCAATAAATGTCCACAAAGAAAAGAATTCTTTTTATTGCCCAGGAAATGTCCCCGTATCTCGATTTAACGGAGTACGCGGAAATGGTCAATAAAATGGCGATCAAGTCGAATGAGGCGGGCCTGGAAGTGAGGGTTATCATGCCAAGGTTTGGTAGTATCAACGAACGGAGGCATCGGTTACATGAAGTGGTAAGACTGTCCGGTATCAACATTGTGATTGACGGGGATGATTACCCGTTGATTATCAAGGTGGCTTCGTTACCGAACGCTCGTCTGCAGGTTTATTTCCTGGACAACGAAGATTATTTTAAGCGAAAGAACGTTTTCAGCGATGACGACGGTACTTTTTATGACGACAATGCCGCGCGGATGGTATTTTTCTGCAAAGGCGCCCTGGAAACCGTGAAGAAGTTCGGCTGGCCGCCGGACATCATTCATTGCTCCGGCTGGATGACGTCTCTGATTCCCGTATATCTTAAAACGGCGTATAAGAAAGAGCCTGTATTCGCGCAAACGAAGACGGTTTTCTCCATGGAGCCTAACAGCTTCAAGGATAAACTGGGGGCAACTTTCATTAAGAAAGCAATTATCAGCAACCAGATCAAGGAAAAAGACCTGGAAATTTATAAAGAAGGCACCAACGGAGCTATTAACCGTGGAGCCGCCAAGTATGCCGACGCAGTAATCCTGGCAGGAGAGAAGGTGGAAAAGAAGTCTGTGGATGAAGTGAAGGCTGAAAAAGGCAAGATAATTTTGCCTTACAAGAAGGATAACGAAGACCTGGCGGATTATCTCCAGATATACAACCAGCTTTTAGGCGTAAAATAAGTCCGGGAAAAATTAAAAATGAAAAGTTAAAACTGTCGGCGGCATAACCGTTGTTAAGTCATTCTTTTTATTTTTAATTTTTCTATTTAGTCAACAAACCGAACAAACCAATTACGTGAAGATTCAATTCAGGACACTGGGCTTCGCCGCCGCCTTCCTCACAGCCCTCTACGCCTTCTCCGGCTGTAACGAGGCTACCGTTCTCGGCAAGGAACTTATTCCAGGCTCAGACAAGGTTGTTGTGAAAGACACCACGATCAATAACCTGATCACGAGTAACATCGCCCGCGTGGATTCCAGCATACGTACCGGTAACTCCTATTACCAGGGTGTGCTGGGAAGCATCACAAATGATCCCATTTTCGGTAAATCCCATGGCTTCCTTTACACACAGGTGAGCCTCCCCAAAGCAGATTTCACCTTCGAAGGCACCGGCTGGGTCCTCGATTCCGTTGTGCTGTATGTTGGTTGCGACACCGTTTGGTATGGCGAAAACGCCCCGCTCAACGTAAAGGTGTACCGGATGAACGAGCCGAACTTCAAGATCGATACCGCTTACATGTACAACGCTCCGCGGTCGTACGACCTCTCCAAAGAGATCGGAAACACCACGGTTAACCCGGTATATCCCAAAGACTCCCTGTCTATCTACGGTGTTAAATACGCTCCCCAGCTCCGCATTCCCCTGAAAGCTTCTTTCGGGCAGGAACTGCTGCAGCAAAGGGCAGACGGTGCTTTCAAAAACGACTCCTCGTTCCGCGACTGGCTGAAAGGCCTCGCCATTGTGCCCGATACCACCAACGGCCGCACCATGCTGTACACCAACCTGAACTCAGGCAGCACCCGCGTTACGGTTTACTATAAGAACTCAGAGAAAGACTCCCTGATGGCGAATTTCACATTCGACCCTTATAGCTCCGCACATGCCAACTACTTCGCCCGTAATTATACCGGTAAAGAAGTGGCAGGTCTTATCAACACAGCAAATCCCCTCGGCGATAACGTAGTGTATATCCAGGAAGCTCCCGGTATCTATACCAACATCACCATCCCTAATCTTGAAGACGTTCCCAACGCCGTTATCAATAAAGCGGAAGTGGTGATCACAGAGATCAACAGCGGCTCAGCAGGACTTGATAACATCTTCACCGAACCCTCACGCCTCATGCTGCGCCGTTACTTAACGCACGACAGCCTTTCCTTCCTGTTCGACTACGGAAATCCTTCCAGTCCTGATCCTGGATTCGGAGGTAATAAAATTGTCATTAGTGATCTTGGCCCCTATAAAGTTGTTCAATATAAATTTAATATTGCACGACATTTGCAACTGGCCCAACAGAAGAAGATTGAGAACTCAGTGCTGAAACTGGAAGGCTGGTCCAGCAGGATGATCGACTTACCACGGCTCAAAGCCGGAGGAGGAAGTGCCACCCCGCCTGCCAACGTCAAACTCAGGATCATTTATACAGAATTATAATCTAGCACACTCATGCCTTATTTATTTACATCAGAATCCGTATCGGAAGGGCACCCGGATAAGGTTGCCGACCAGATCTCGGATGCACTCATCGATAACTTCCTGGCATATGACCTCAATTCCAAAGTTGCCTGTGAAACGTTAGTAACTACCGGTCAGGTGGTACTGGCGGGAGAAGTAAAATCAGAAGCTTACCTCGACGTGCAGGATATCGCCCGCGAAGTGATCCGTAAAATCGGATACACCAAGAGCGAGTACATGTTCGAAGCAAATTCCTGCGGCATCTTCTCCGCAATTCACGAACAATCTTCCGACATCAATCAGGGTGTGGAGCGCTCTAACCCAGAAGAGCAGGGTGCAGGCGATCAGGGTATGATGTTCGGTTACGCAACCCGCGAAACCGAGAACTACATGCCGCTGGCACTGGATCTGGCGCACAAGCTCCTCATCGAGCTGGCAGCCCTCCGCCGCGAAAATAAAGAAGTATCCTACCTCCGCCCTGATGCGAAGAGCCAGGTAACTATCGAATACTCCGACGACAATCAGCCTATCCGTATCGATACGATCGTAATCTCTACCCAGCATGACGATTTCGCGAAAGACGCGGAAATGCTGGCAAAGATCAAAGCTGACATGATCAACATCCTCATTCCGCGCGTGAAAGCCCAGCTGAAGCCGGAACTGCAGGCGCTGTTTAATGATAAGATCACGTATCACATCAACCCTACCGGGAAGTTCGTGATCGGTGGCCCTCACGGCGATACCGGCCTTACCGGCCGCAAAATCATCGTAGACACTTATGGTGGTAAAGGTGCGCATGGTGGTGGTGCATTCTCCGGTAAAGATCCTTCCAAAGTGGATCGCTCTGCAGCATACGCTACCCGCCACATCGCTAAAAACCTCGTAGCCGCCGGTGTGTGCGACGAAGTGCTCGTTCAGGTTTCCTACGCTATCGGTGTAGCTAAGCCCTGCGGCGTTTTCGTTGACACTTACGGTACTGCCAAAGTTGGTCTCAATGATGGTGAGATCGCCCGCAAAGTAGAAGAGATCTTCGACCTTCGCCCTTACGCTATCGAGCAGCGCCTGAAACTGCGCAGCCCGATCTACGGTGAAACCGCTGCTTATGGCCACATGGGCCGCGACAGCCAGGTGGTAACCAAAGTGTTCAACAAAGGCAAGAAATCCGAGAAGAAAGTAGAAGTAGAACTCTTCACCTGGGAAAAACTCGATTACGTTGAGAAGGTAAAGGCCGCTTTCGGACTCTAACCTTTACAGCATAAAGAAAAAGGCTGCCTGATAACCAGGCAGCCTTTTTTATGTCATAAAAGCACGTTTACAGCGTGCCTTTTTTCAATTCTTTAACGGCATGATCACAGGCCCTCGCAGTAAGGGCCATATAAGTGAGCGAAGGGTTCTGATTGGCAGAAGAGGTCATACAGCTGCCATCCGTTACGAATACATTCTGCACATCGTGCAGCTGGTTCCATTTGTTGAGGACAGACGTTTTAGGATCCAGCCCCATACGGGCGGTACCCATCTCATGGACACATTCACCCCCGATATAATCGTAATCAAAGGCCTGTATGTCCTTAAAACCGCCTTTATCGAGCATTTCGGCAGCGCTGTCTCTCATATCCGTACGCATCTTCTTCTCATTATCCTTAATCTCGAAGTTTACGCGCACCAGCGGCAGGCCCCATTTGTCTTTCTGACTGTCGTGCAGCACGATGCGGTTATCTGCATACGGCAGCGTTTCTCCCCAGGCGCTCATCCACATGGCCCATTTACCGGGTGAGGTGAGATGTTTCTTGAAATCAACCCCATACCCGTCGATGGTGGTCTGATCGTTCCAGGCTTCGCGCTCGGCGTAGCCCTGGTATCCGAAGCCGCGTACATAATCGCTGCGCCGTGTGTGGTCATCCACATTACGGAAGCGGGGGATATAGACCCCCACCGGGCGGCGCCCTTTGTAATACACATCGTTCCATCCGTCGATACGGCCCATGGCGCCAACTTTGAAATGGTGGTCCATCAGGTGGCGGCCTACGAGGTCGTAGTTATTGCCCATGCCATGCTTAAACTCAGGAGAGGCAGATTGAAGGAGGATGGAAGCGGTGCCGATGGTGGAGGCGTTGAGGAAAACGATACGGGCATAGAACTCGGTGGTTTCCTTCGTTTCAGCATCAATGACAGCTACGCCTTTCGCCCGCTGTTTCTCTTTATCATACAGCACTTCGCTCACCACGCTGAATGGGCGGATGGTGAGGTTACCGGTAGCCATGGCAGCCGGCAGGGTAGATGAGTTGCTGCTGAAGTAACCGCCGAACGGGCAGCCGCGGGAGCACAGGTTGCGGAACTGGCAGGGACCACGTTCTTTAAACCCGCGTGTGAGGTTGGCCACACGCCCGATGGTAAGCAGGCGGTCTTTAAACTTATCGCGTAGTTGTGATTGCAGATGTTCTTCGACACAATTCAGGTCCATCGGAGGGAGGAATTCACCGTCGGGGAGGTGATCCAGTCCTTCAGCCTGGCCACTCACCCCGATAAATCGTTCCACGTAGTCATACCAGGGGGATATGTCTTTGTAACGGATGGGCCAGTCCACCCCATGTCCATCTTTGGCATTGGCTTCAAAATCGAGGTCGCTCAGGCGGTAGCATTGCCTTCCCCATGTGAGGGATCGGCCGCCAACATGATATCCTCTGATCCAGCTGAAGGGCTTATCCTGAATGTATGGGTGATCTTTATCCCTTACAAAGAAATGCTTGGTGCTTTCATCGTAAGCTGCGCTTTGAACAGGGTCTTCAACCCGGTCGGTATTCACGGTGAGGAGGCGGTGCGGAAACTCCCATGGGTGCTTGGTAGCAGTGGGGTAATCCTTCACGTGTTCCACATTGCGGCCACGTTCCAGTAATAAAACCTTCAGTCCTTTCTCACAAAGTTCTTTTGCTGCCCAACCGCCACTAATACCTGATCCAACTACGATTGCGTCATAGGATTGCTGCGATGCTGCCTTAATGTTAAGGTTCATTATGTTAGTTAATATGCTTTTGCATTCCGAATTTAAAAAAAATCCGGTCATTTCTGACCGGATTTTTTATTTACTGCTGTTAGCTAAGCCTTATTGCTTGATCAGTTTAACAGTTTGAACAGGCTTACCGTTGTGCATGATCTGCAGGAAGTACATACCCGTTACCGCGTTGTTTACTTCGATGCGTTGCTGGTAGAAGCCGGCAGGCAGATCGCCCAGGTTCTTAGCCATTACGGCGCGTCCGGAGGCATCCAGCAGAAGGAGGGATACTTTACCGGCTTTCGCCATTTGCAGAGACATGTTGAAGTAAGAAATGAACGGATTCGGGAATACCTTATCAACCAGCAGACTTACTTTCAGATCCGCAGCCTGTGTGGAAGCTTTATTGAAACTGCCGCCAGCTGTGGTTCTGTTGTTAGCATTCTGGGTACTGCCGATGGTGCGTGCCTGCAGCGGAGCTGCTTCTCTCGGGAAGGCATTGATCACCATGGCGTTCAGGTAACCGTAGTTAGTGTGTACATAAACCTTCAGCAGGAGTTCACCGTTTTCGTCCGGAACGATCTTGTCGAGCGTAACGGTATTGGTGGTGTTGTCGTAAGCATCCAGTGTTACGGTTCTGCCATTGATGCTGTATGCACCGATGCGGGTACCGCCTGCCGCTCTGCTGGCGAAGAAGGTGAAGGAGTATTCCTTCGACTGATCGAGGCCGGAGAACTGCATGCGTGCGGTATCACCAGGTTCAACGTAGTAAGACTCAGCCATTACCAGGTCAGGATATACACCGGAGTTGTTACCGGTTTGCGCACCTGCCGGGTTGGTTCCCGTAAAGTTCTCGAGGATAGTCCATGAGAAGCTGGAGGGACTGCCGGAATTGTCTTTCGGATTTGCCATTGTCTGTCCTTCGTAAGGCAGCGCCGTGGTGTTATTCCAGGGTGACGGTGCCGGGTTTACGGTATTGAAGTTGATGTTTACGGTATAAGCTACCGTAGCACCGGAAGCAATATTCGAGTAACCGGAGAACAGGGTGTTGGCTTTCGCACGCACCTTATAGAAGAACAGGGTGTTTTGAGCCAGGCCTGTATTCGTATATGTGGTTACGTTTGCGGCAGTAGTTGCGATCAGGCTGTAAGTACCTGTTCTGGTAGCAGAACGGTATACTTCGAAGCCGGTTTCGTTGCTGGATTTATCGGTCCAGTTCAGCTTGATGGAATTAGTAGTGGCACTGCCTGTGGTCAGGTTCTCAGGAGATAACGGAACACCGTTGTCTACATAAGACTGGATCACGAGGGCGCTGATGTATGCAGCGAACGATCCGCTTGTTTGACGGACAGTGAATTCGATGTTACCGCTGGCGTCTGCAGTCAGACCATTGATCTGAACCGTGTTCGCCGTGTTGCTGGCAGCATTGAGGGTTACCGTTTGGCCACCTGCGCCGTAGGTAGTGTTCCGGTTGTCAGCCACCAGTTCGCGGCCGCCATGGAATACCAGGTTGTATTTGCGCGGAGCAGCAGAGAGGCCGCTGATGCGTATCCTTCTGTCGGTATTGCTTTGATCGTAGTAGTAAGTACGCATTACCGCGTCAGGGAACACACCGCTGTTGTTACCGGTTACGGCACCGTTGGTGTTGTCTCCTGTCATAGCGTCCAGCAGGGTGATGCTGATACCGGTGGGTGCACCGCTTGCATCGTTCAGGTTGGCGATGTTAGCACCTGCGAACGGAGCAGCGTTGAAGTTATTCCACGGTGCGCTCGACGGGTCGATGCGGTTGAAGTCAACATATACCGATGTCAGGTTTTTATCCGTTACCTGGATCGTGAAGGTGCGGCTGCTTTGAAGGTTGTTGTTATCCTTAGCAGTAACGGTTACGTTGAAGGTACCGGTGTTGCCGTCTGTCGGCGACAGGGTGATCTTCGCGGAACCATTGCTCAGCGGTTGCAGGGTAGCAAAAGTGGGCAGTCCGGTAGCGGAGAAGGTGATAATATCAGCCGGATCATCTGTAGCAGTCAGGTTAATAACGGCCACACTGTCTGTCTTCATATTCACATTCGCGATAGCTGCCAGGTTCGGTGCTCTGTTCGGAACGGAGATGGATACTGTGTCGGAGTTGTTTGTTCCGTAAGTATTTACAGATGCAACATAGTAGAAGTAATTAGTGCTGCCTGTGATGGTTTCGTCGGTGAACGCCGTATCATTGGCAGGGCGGGTGCTGATCAGCGCATACGGGCCAGCCTGTGCAGTTGCACGATGAATGGTGTAAGATGATTCGTTAAACGCCCTGTCTGTCCAGTTGAGGCGGATACCTTCGTTGATGATGCGGGCATTGAGGGCACCGGCTTTCGCAGGCGGGTTACCGTCGTCGAAAGAAGCAGAGATCACCATGCTGTTGATGTAAGCGTATACGGAGCCGGGAGCCACGTCTAAGTCGAACATAATTTCACCAGCCGCATTGGGACGGATGTTGTTGATAGCAGAAGTTACACCCTGGTTGTTGGTAGCGTTGTTGGTAACTGTAGCAGTATCGTTGATACGGTAGAGTGCGATACGGGCATCGCTGATACCATTACGGCTGCCAAACATGGTGAAGTCGTAACGATAGTTAGGATCGAAGCCGGAGAGCTTGATGGTTTGTTTCACCGTCTGCGTCCACCAGCTGCTAACCATTACAGCATCAGGATAAATACCTGCGTTGTTACCGGGGTTGTAACCCTGGTTGTTAGTATTGGCGCCGCCGTTGATATTCTGCCAGGGCGTCATGATGGTCATGGTGATGGGGGTGTTGCGTCCCAGATGGTCTTTGATACCGGTGAATACGTCGCCGAGGACGGGTTTCTTATTGGTATTGTACCAGGGAGCAGCAGCCTGCCATGAACCTTCCGTGAAGTTGATGGATACTTTATAGTTAGGATCCACGTCGGTAATGGTGATAGTGAAGGATTTCACGTCTTCACCGCCACGGCCGTCCGTGATCTTAGCAGTTACATTGTATACACCGTTATCGGTATAACCGGGAGCCAGTGCAATATCTGCAGTGTTACCGTTAGGTGTGAAGGTAGCGAAGGCGGGGAGGCCTGTCAGTTCCCAGGTCAGCACATCGGTAGCATTCTGGTCGGTTGCAGTCAGTGAGAAGTTTTGCGTGCCTTTTTCCGCCAGCGTTACGTTGCTGATCGGGCTAACCACGGGCTGGTAGTTATCGTCTACCACCAGTGTGAAGGAGCGTGCAGCGCTGCCAGTGAAGGCATCTGCAGCAGTCACCGTGATGTTAGCGAACGTGCCGAGGTCAGAGAGGGCAGGGTTGAAAGTGATGCGGCCGGTACCATTGCCATTGTCCGCGAAGGCGGCAAAAGCAGGCAGGTTGGTGGCGGTGAGAGTAATGGCATCACCATCAGCATCAGTAGCGGTAATATCTACCTGTATCTGCGTACCGAAGCGCATGTGCTTATCGGTAAGCGCTTCCATTACCGGTGCGTTATTAGCGGAGGTAACAGAGATCTCGTTAGAGAATGCGCTGGGGCCACCTGCGTTTTTCGCTCTCAGTTTATAGAAGTAGGTAGTGTGTGCTGCTACACTGGAATCCCTGAAAGAACCGGTTGCACCTGCATTGGCGCCCAGTGTCTTCAACAGGGTGTAAGCAGTGTTCACACCCATGGAACGGTGAATTTCAGTACCGGTTTCCGATGTGGAGTTATCGTTCCAGGTAAGGCCGATCGTATCCGTTGCAATCGCAGAACCGGCGAGGTTACTTGGTGCTGCAGGTGCAGGAGGAATAGCCAGCGTGGTACCCTTGATGTAAGGGTTCAGCAGAGCAGAATTCGGGATCAGCTGTTTCGCAACACCAGGACCCTGATAACGGGCTTGCAGTGCGCGGCTGCCGGAGTTTTCGAAGTAGGTAACAATGATGCGGTGGTAACCTGCAGTCAGGGTTTTAGTACCTGATTTTTCAACGGAGCCGGTCAGGTGATCATTACTTACCACCAGTTCATTATCGGTGAAGCCGTCAATGTACAGCTTGCTGCCTGCGTCAGAAGTGGTGAAGAAGGTCCAGCTGCCTGCTGTGGGGATATATACCCATCCTTCAAACTTCATGGCAAACTGCGTGTTACGATCGCGGGGGGTGATATCTACGTTGGCGATGTTACCCGATTTCTTCGGCGTAAGCGCCGGGAAGTTAGGCAGCTGCGTATAGAGCGTAGCTTCGTAGTAATCGTATTTCAGTCCGTCGTACTCTGTGAGCGCATAGCCGGATGAACCATATTGATTGATAGCCTGTACGCGGTAGTAGTACGTGGTAAGCGGGTTGAGTACACTGTCTCTCAAGCTGGTTACGTTTGCACCAACGGTTTTCACGATGGAGTAGGGACCAGCGTAAGTGTTTGAACGGTAGATTTCGAAACCGGTTTCTGTAGTTGCATTGTCGGTCCACGTAATGTCGAGCTTATCGTGGGTAGCGCCCTGTACAGTGATGGCGGAGGGAGCTGCAGGTGCAGTACCCGGAGGTGTGAAGGTTTCAACGAAAGCAGATGCAGGGATGAGCTGGCGGGAACCCACGCCGCTGGCGGTGTTCTTCCAGTATACCTGCATGGTTTCACCACCGCCTGCTTCGAAGAAGGTGATAGCAATCGGGTGAACACCTTTGCTGAGGTTGATGGTACCTTCGCGGTATTGCGCGCCGTGTGCACCATCGTTATTCACGAGTGCGGTAGCGGTATGACTATAGGTTCCGATGTAAAGCTTGCTGCCATCGTCGGAATAAGTTTCGAAAGTGTAGTTACCAGCTACAGGGATATTAATGTAACCTTCCCAGAGGAAACCGAAGTTATCGTTCTGGTTGCGTACACTGATATCGGCAGTAGGCCTATTACCTGTTTTCACCGGCGTAAGCGTGGCGAAGTTGGGCAATGTGCTCCAGGTACCCTGGTAGTATTTATAGTTCAGGCCGGAAGCCACGGTGGTGGCACTTACCTGGTTGCTGGCGTTGGAAAGGTTGCCTGCGGCATCTTTCGCTTTTACAGTAAAGGTATATACCTGCTGGTAAGCCAGGCCGCCTACGGTGAAGCTGGTCTGATCACCATTGATGGTGTAAGATTTCAGGCCGTTTACGTAGATCTCATATTTATCAACACCCACATCATCTGTGGAAGCTGACCATGTAAGCGCTGCTGAATTGCGGCTCACACCGGAAACTACGAGGTTGGCGGGGATGGAAGGAGCGGTAACGTCGGCCTGTGTGGTTGCATTTACAGCAGCACCAACAGTGGCGGCACCATTATCGTTTACCGGGCGAACCTTGTAATAATAAGTAGTTGCGGGAGCGAGTCCGTTATCGGTAAACGTTTTAATATCCGCATTCACTTTTCCTACCAGTGCGTAACCGGTAGCAGCGTTAGTGGAACGGTATACTTCAAAAAGTGTTTCGTTAAAAGTAGGACTGGCCTTATCGCTCCAGTTCAGGGTGATCTGGGTACGGCTGATGGCGCTGGCAGAAAGGCCAAGCAGTGCATCAGGACCATTAGCGCCATTGGCGGGTATCACTTTGAATGGTGCGGAGAATTCGCTGGAGCAACCAAACTGCTCGGTTACTCTCACTACGAATTCACCGGTCTGGCGAACAGTGAGCTGGTTGGTAGTACCGAGGGTAGGAGCTTCAGTCGTTTTCTTCCAGAGATAGGAAGTATAACCGGTGGGCACCTGCAGCGTAACGCTGTCGGCACCTGCAGGCGTGGGTAATACATTGCTCATAAGGCCTGCGATAGCGATGTTGGGGCTAACGGTAGGCGCTTTTACTTTCACTACTATGGGTGCAGGCGACCAGTCGGACCATACGGTACCGTTATAAATGCGGGCATCGTAAGTACCATAGGTAGTTACATTGAGGGTGTTACCGGTTGCACCGGGGATCACCGCACCGTCTTTCCGCCATTCGTACTGGTTAAAGCCCGGGGTAAGGCCGAGCGTAATATTAACGGGGTCGCCGGGGCAGAATTCCGTTCTGCCAAACAGCGGCCAAGGGTTGGCTTTATGCACGCGGCTGAGGAAAGGGAAATAATCCGCTTCAGCCCATGTCTGGCCCCATACACCGTGGCCCTGACCGGGATAAATTCTCAATTTAACATTGGCACCAACGGCAATCGCCTGGTCGTAAATGCTCTGGGCAACGGCCGGGGGAGGGTTGGGGTCTACACCACCCTGGAACCACCAAATGGGGGTGTACTTCCAGGTGTTTACGGTGTTAATAAGATCGCTGGTAGCAGCACTGATAGGGAGGAGGCCCGCTACCATTTTGGATTTGTTGCGCATGAAATCCCAGGTGGCGCTACCGCCGGCGGAAAGACCGTCAACGATTACACGATAGGGATCCACGTTCAACTGTGGACGGAAGAAGTTGTTGATCAGTTCTTCAATGGCATCGTAGTAAGACTGGCCAAAGTAACCGGTCTGGTTTTGGGGATATAACAGGAACCCGTCAAACTTGCCCTGGTCAACAGCATTCATATGCGCCTGACCACCGTGGAACATCGAGTATTCGTTATCATATTTTGTTCCTCTCTCACCTAATCCATGAAAAAATACGAAGATCGGATACTTTTTTGCGGGGTTGTAATTAGCCGGCCATTTCAGGCGGAACTGCATACCCTTGTAGATGTAACACTTGTAGGAGCTGGTGTTCCAGTTCAGGCGTGTGGTTTTAACCCACTTACCGATCTGGCCCCAGGTAGGCTCTGTCGGCGGTGCCGATGAATTGTAGACCACAATAGGGTCATTGGGGTTGAGTACCTGGGCTGTTGCCGCGTGGACGCTCAGCAGCAGGAACAATTTGAGGAATAGGTAGAATTGTTTCATATAGTATGAATAACGAGGTGTTCGGATTCGTTACACTGCCAGACGGTATGTATGTACAAGTTTTTTACCGCAGGGCACTGCGAGTTTAGCTTCGGATGGTGTGGTTAAAACTATTAGCTGCTTTCGGGGCACTTTTCATTACTGAAAAAGGCAGCAGGGGTCTTTGAGAGGAGATGGTTAGAAGAATAACTCCACAATATTAATCAAATCCAGAATGATGCGTACTTAAATTTTTGCAAGTGGCGTCTTTTTCCGGGTGAAATGAGGAAAAACACACATGAACGCAGGCCGCACCCTTTTCATATTATAAATCAAATAGTATTATAAATAATCGTCAAACTCCAACAAAGTACTTGCTCTTCTTTCCCAGTACTTTTTGGGCAGCTTTCAGGAAGTAAACGGCCATCACCATTACCAGCACAAAACTGATCGTCCAGGTCAGTATATTACCCGGAACTTCCTGCTGCAGGACACGGTTAGACAGTGCGCGGAGCAGCAGCACGAAGAAGTAGTGTACGAAGAAGATGCCGAAGCTAAGCGTGGCCAGCGTATCTACCCAGCGGGGAATATACTTCTCAAGGCGCCAGAGCCAATAGATGAAAACGCCGCAGAAGAGTACCTTATGGGTAAAGTCAAACCGGTCGTACAATTCAGGTGTTGCAAAATAGGTGGCCACGAGGACGCCGAAAGCGGCCAGCGTCATCGGTACCCAGTACTTCTTCGCCCATTCCAGGAACTCTTCTTTATAGTGGCTCAGGAACATACCGAACACATATACAGAGAGGAAGTGTACCGCCATGATGAGGGTATCACTCAGTACAGAACGTTGTACCACCAGCGAGAGTATAAAGAGTGGAATAAGGCTGTAATAATATCTCGGATGCCGGTCGATATACAACAACACCGGCGCAATGAGGTAATACAGTGATATCATAGGGATGAACCAGAGCGGCTGCAGGTGGGCACCGTGCAGGAGGTAATATCCGGCCTGTTCCCATTTGGGCCAGCTGCCGAAATCAGGGTGTATGTCCAGCGTAAACCCCGGCAGGTCCTGATTCACCACGCGGTGGAGAATCACCGGTATGGACAGGATCAGGTAAGGGCAGATTACGTTCTGGAACTTCTTAATGAGATAATCTTTGTATTCGAATTTATCAGAAAGATGCTGAAAAAGATATCCGGCAATGAACAGGAACAGAATTGTGGAGTTTTGCCAGACAACATCCATGGCACGGCTAACGATCGAGTTCTCGGGCCATTTTACAAGGATATGCGCTGCTACCACATAAATGATGGCCACTCCCCTGAAATGGTGGATGTAGCGGATAAACTTCCGGTTGGCGGGCTTTACCGCTGCGGCGTCATTGGGGGCGGGCGTATCTTTCATCTGCATGTGCATGAGAATTCAAATTTTAACTGCGTTTGGCTTTCTCCCAAACGGCCGACTGGGTGTTACGGAGGTATCGCGTAAAACCCTGGTAAACGGCTACGTTCATAAAGAGAAAATAAAACGGGATATATGACAATGTAGATTTTTTCTGACGTAAGGCCTGCCGGTAGCCGATGAAGGCAAGCAGGTAAAAGGCAATCTGTGCAGCCAGCAGCCATTTAAAGAATGGCTGGGGCGATGCCACGGCCAGTACCGCATTGGTGACAAGCAGGACAGGCAGCGAAAGGGGGCTGAGCGTCCAGCGTAATACCCGATGTGAAATATACTGGAACGAAACTACGGGATAGCGGAAGAAGTTCAGCAATCCTTTCAGCATAACAATCGACTGGAAGCCGCCAGCGCTGATGCGCACTTTACGTTTGTGCTCTTCGGTAATAGAAAAAGAAGGGGCCTCCATCGCATATGCGTCAGGCGCATAGGCAATGCGGTACCCCTTCATGTTAATGCGCAGGGAGATCACGAAATCATCGAGGATCACGTTTTCTTCCACCGGCTGGTACAGGGATGTACGGATAGAGAATAGTTCTCCGGCCGCACCAACAACGGAATATAATTCCGCGTCCAATTTCTTTAGGTAAGATTCATATTTCCAGTAAATGCCTTCCGTTCCGGCAGCATTGGAATTACCATCGGCGATCACTCTTTTCTCCCCGGCTACGCCGCCCGTGCGGGGATCTTCATAATGTCTTACGATATTGCGTACGGCCTGGCTGTTGAGCAGGGTGTTGGCATCACAGAAGATCACGAAAGGTGTTTGCACGCATTTCATCGCGCGGTTGATAGCCGCAGTTTTGCCGGAACGCTGCGGTTCGTGCAACAGCCTTACACGCGGCTCCTTTCGTATAATATCCGGAGTTCCGTCGGAAGAACCATCTGTAACGAAGATGATCGTCAGCTTTTCTTCCGGGTAATCCAGGGCAAGACAGTTCTCTATCTTCTGCTGTATAAAATCCGCTTCATTGTAGGCGGCTACAAGAAGGGTTACAGGAGGAACAAGATCGAACTGCTCGCGGTTGGGTGAAGTAAAGAACCGTTTGATACGGGTGAACAGGATTAACAGCATCCCATACCCCAGATAATTGTAAAAGAGGATAAACAGACTCAAGTAAAAAAGGATGTATAAAACGGTCATATCTGTTTCGTTTTAGCTTGTGGCCCAGCATTTCTGTCCGGCAGAAAGCGGGATTATGCCGCGGTATATGCCGGGCAGGTAATCGTATTGAAGGCCTTTGGTAGCCCCCTGCATGGAAGTACAGTAGCTGATGACCGTGTACTTTTTCAATGTCTGGAAGAAAGCAGGGCCAATGAGCTTGTTCATCGCTTTATCGCGCAGTCCTTTGCCAGAGCGGTCGCGCACTTCGAAGTGTGCGGTGATGGCATCCTTCTGCTGATCGTTGCAGCTGAGGTATGGCTGTCCAAAGCGGGAGCGGGCATAGTCTTCCACGTCTGCCAGTCCGGTCAGGAACCTGTTCTGGGCATTACGGGGTGCGCATTCCCGGATGAGGCGGATGATCATTTCACCTGCTCCGGCGCTTTTGGCACCGGGAGTATCGGTTTCAGGGATGATCGTTTCCGCCAGCTCATCGATCATTGGGCGGAGGGCATCGAGACTTGCCAGGTCCGGCTTCCTGTAATACCTGAACCAGGTAAAACCACCGCCAGCCATTAATCCGGCGCCGCCAATCATTAGCAGGCGCCCGATGGCTTTACGTCTGTTCATCGCTTTTTCGGTTTGATAGCGTACGTTTTCTTATACTGCAAAAGCCATTCGTAAATATTCATCCCGTTCTCGCGGTACTTAGGGGTGTAAAACGAACTCCAGCAACAGTGGGCGCCAGGGTACAGCGTGAGCTTAGTTAGCCCTTTGGCATACCGTGCAGTACTGTCCATGTTACGTTTAATGTTATCCCTGAAGTAATCGTCGTTTGTACCTACGAAGTACCAGGTATGAATATTGTGTGCGGCTACCAGTCTGAAACGCTTCTGATAGGGCGTGTCGAGGCTGGCGGGTGACATTGTCACACATGCGGCGATCCTGGAAGACAGGGCATCATCATGGGTCTTGGCCGACTCTACAGACCATCCTCCGGCACTGTAGCCGGTGAGATAAATCCTCGTAGTGTCTATCGGATACCGCTTGATGATATCGCTTAGCATGGCGTTTACGTTCTGAGGAGGGGTCGACCAGCTTTCTTCCAGCGGTGCAACCACGATGAATTTATACAGCTTTCCGTCTGTTTTGCTGACGCCTTCAATTTTTCTCCCTTCTTTGATCTGCTTAGCAACGCCTTCTTTGAAGATCTTCGCGGGATCTGTACCGGCGATGCTTCTGCCGTGGAAAGCCAGGAGGAGAGGGTATCTTTCTCCCGGCACCATTCCTTCAGGCGTATATACTAATGCCTGCCTTGACTGCCACTGCGTCACCTTAATATCAATCTTTTTCATCGGTGCGTACGGCCCATCCTGTAGTGCTGCAGTCAGCGTCATCGCCAACGCCAGCACATTGCCTAACATCATAATCGGACGATTGTTGTTAAAGAAGAATAACGGAGGAGCATTACAGCATCAGCATAACCTGCTCCAGCGTTGTACCAACCATTTCTTCCAATTTCAGCTTGGATTGGCGGAGGTCTTTTTCCAACAACACTTTTTTGCCCATTTCAGCATTGTACAGGCGGTAAGATTCCTTGTACATCTGGAGCGGCATAGTCTCGTCTCCGGCACGGAATTTCTCCTCAGCCTGGGTGAATTGTTGCAAAACATCTTCCAGAACAGGCAGGTGCAGTTCATACAGTTGCTTGGCGGCAGCGTATTCTTCATATTGTTGCAGCACAAGTGCCTTTGCATTCAATGCTACGCCCTGTTCCTGTGTTTCAAGGAGCTTCTTTTCAGCGCGGGTGCGTTTTACCTCATTGGGGATCTTGATCAGGTTCCCGATAGGAATCAGTACACCGAAGTTGTAGCGGGGATAGAAAGTCTGGAAGTTGTTATTGTTGTTATTGTTCCCCTTAATGGTGAATTCGTTCAGGTTACCGGCAGCTGTGAAGTGGTTTAGCCAGGCAGACCCTGCAATGTTTGTTTCGTACTTGTTTATTTGCTTGCGAACGGCAAATTCCTGCATATCCGGATGCTTCATGGCAAGTTCCACCAGTTTGGCTTTGAAGCGCGCTACGGTTGAGCGGTCTGCAGGCAGGTTCAACAATACAGATGTATCCTTTCTCTGCACCTGCGCCTGTGTTGATAAGGAGATCGCCAGCGTAACAACGACCAAGGAAATACATTTCATGTTCATGGATTTTGAGTGTATAAGTATTTTATTTTCAGTAGTATAGCGGTGAATGCATTAAGCATGATGGCAGATTCCACCAGCGTAGATGCATCTTGCGTGTATTGTGCTAATGCCATTTCGAAAACTGCGGCTGCGATGCCGATCATGAGTAGTTTATCAAGCTCATTGCTAAGCCTGAAGAAATTAGATACCGCCATCTGGATCAGGAGGTAGAAGTTCGCCACCATCAGAATAAGCCCCAGCCAGCCGGTTTCGAGTACACCCCGGAGGTAACCATTATCTGTCTGCAGATTAGCCAGTTGATGCCCGCGGTGGAAGATCATGGCGTTACCACCGGTTGTCATTACCCCGCCACCGAAAGGGTGGGAGTAAATGTAAGGCTGGGCAATTGCCCGGTTACGGTCGCGTACATTCACCGATTCATCCTGCTTACCGAGAAACGCTGTACGTACCCTGATGATGGTAGGGTTACTGTGGAACGGGCCGAAAAGAATCACCACCGCACAGAAGCCGAATGCCATGGCCACAAGAATCGTGTTGCGTTTCTGCAGGTTGGCAATGAAGAAGAGCATCAGCCCTACAGGTAACATTACATACCCGGTACGGGTGCCCGAATAACCCAGCGCCAACAGGTGGAATATGATGACGAGCACCATCACAGCCTTCTTGGGGAGGCTCATCGTTTTATTGCTGGCCGTCAGCAGGATCATGCAGATCACAATGTTGCAGGCCATGATAATCCCGAACGATGCCGCATCCGACATGAAAGAGAATATCCGGATGCCCGACATGATGATGGTGGTATTGAACTGCTTGGGATACTTGGCCATAAACGCCTTTTCGTAAGGCATCAGTCCAAACCATTGCTGCATACAGGCATACAGTGCCGCTGCCGTACATATTGCGATCCAGAACTTAAAGAAGGTATGTACATCCTTCATATTGTTAAAGACGTTCAGCGCCAGCAGCAGAAACAACATGTTGCGCATGATCACCCGCATAAAGATCAGCCAGCCTCCGGGATTGAATCCGTATGGATTCGCTATTTGCAATACCAGTACAAGGATATACAGGTAAGTGGTAACGAGCAGCGGATCCTTCAGGAAATTTACTTTCCGGAATGTAGGATCTCCACGGTGCAGGAGGCAACCCAGCAGGGAGCAAAACAGCAGTCCGTCCATCACAAACCCGGTACTCATTTCCGACCCTGACATACGTTCCAGCAGGGGAAGTATCAGGGTGATCGTGATATAAATGTAGAACCCCAGTTTGTAATACATGATACACAACAGGCTGGTTGCCATCCCCAGGATTGCTATCACTACTACCACTGAAATCTTGTAGTCTGTAGCAGCAATGTAAGCGATTGCCGGGATCAGGAGGAGCCAGAGCAGGACGATCAGCCAGTTGCGTTTTTTATTTTTATCGATTGCGAACATTGGATTATCCAAAAACTGTTTTAAATGCCAGGAAGAGTAAAACCGCGCCTACGAACAACATCAGCAGCGCCTGGTGTAGCGATTCACTGATTATCTTCTTTTCTGCTTTCTTCTTCATAAGGCCAGCATATTATTGAAAGTCATTTTTTTTTCGCCTTCCTTCCGGGGTATTTCCCGGATCGGACCTTTGAATATAAACTGCATGCCCATGCGTTTCATCAGGCGGTAGGCTACGAGCGACAGATAAATCCCACCCACAACAAGGAGGAAAGTGGTCAGCGGTACATTCGCAGAAATACCGGTATTGATGAGCAGCATCCTGAGGAGGAACACAATACCCACATGCAGCAGGTAGATATACAGGGAATAATGGCCAATCGTCTTTAAAAAACCGAGCTTATTGTACTTACTGAGCAGCATGGAAGCCATGATCACCACAATCCCGCCAACAACTGCCAGAGCGGAGAACAGGTAAATATTCATATCCTGATGCTGCATGCAGTAATACTGAACGGCCAGAAATACGGGTAACAGTATCAGCAGGCGGGGCAGGGAAGTCAGGTAGCGTTGCACGTTTTCCTGGAAAAAGAACCGGGCCGCCTGGTGGCCGCAAGCAAAGTAGATATAGTATTGCATTACATCAGACAGTGTACTGAACTCACCTGCCAATGGCTTCATGCCCAACAATGCGGCACCAATTATCAGTTGCATCCAGGGGCGGAGTTTCAGTAAATGGTCCGCAAACAGATAGAGAGCGGATACATTAAACAACGCCAGCAGATACCACAGTTGCAGCATACTTCGGGGGTGAATCAGGATATCTATATAATTGCCAATCCCCCTTTTGGAGTTGGTATATTCGGAAAAAAGGAGCTGCATGGTTAATTGAATGACGGCCCATAGCAGGTAGGGGTACAGTAACGTGTTAACTTTGGATATCAGAAAGTTATCTGCTCCCTTGCGGTTTACGCTGGAAGCGAAGAACAGGCCTGATAAAAAGAAAAACAATGGCATGCGGAACCCATACAACATCTCATTAGCATCCATCAACGCCGGGGTTATTTCAATACCCCGGTATAACAAGCCATAAATCACATGACGGTACACAACAAATATGATGGCAATACCCTTGGCATAATCCACCCAGGGATACCTGCCCGCCCCCGGTGCAGAGAGCGAAAAGATTGAGTGAGATGTTTCATGTGTCGTTTGCATATTAAATTGGGGGGTTAAATCATAATTCCAGGTAATCGTCACTAATATTATTCAACACTGCACCCAGGAATTTATCGTTCAGCGAATGGAGGAATTCAATGGAATCTTTATCGATTTGTTTCAAAGTCGCATTTGAGTTGAAAACGGCTACAACGGACTCTGCATACTTCTCCAGCTCTTTACTGTCGGTATAGTCGTTCAGCGGAGCACCTTCCATGAGAATGAAATCATAGTGCTCTTTCAGTTCATGCAGGTAGTTAAGGAGGTGATTGGCTGGCAGGATCTCTGTAGGGGTGTAGTCGCCTCCCTTACAGCCGATCACACCAATATTCTCAATCGCATAGGTCGTAATCAGCGCTTCCACTTTATCATAAGAGTATTCTTCGCGCGACATGGAGAACGTTTCCAGTGTTGGCTTCGCGCTCAGGGCAACGGTAAGGTCGTTATTACAGAAGTTGGTGTCGATAACCAGTACTTTTTTATTACTGAGGCTAAGACTGTAAGCCACCGCTTGTACCAGTGTTGTTTTACCCTGCTGGGATTCAGTACTGGTAAAGAGGAAAATGGATTTCCCGCTTTTCTCCATTTCGAACCTTAGCTTTCGCAAAAGCTCCCGGAAACTGTTCTGCCGTTTACGAATGTCTTTGGAATCTTCATTCGCCTGCAATACTTCGAGAATGCTGTACTTGTGAAGGTCGGCATGGTTAACCGTCGCGATCAGCTTGAGGTCCACACTTTTCAGGAAGTTGGAGGGCGATTTAATGCTGGTATCGAACAGTTCTTTAAATATGATGCCAAGAGAGGTGAGGAAGAACACGGCCATACCTGTCATCCCCATGATAATCGCACGTTTGGAGGACTCCGGTTTGAAGGCCGGCTGTCCTTTCAATGTCTGGCGGAAGTTATCAGTGGGAACGGTACGGTTGTCTATAGCAGAGTTCATTTTCTCTTTCAGTCGGTTATATTCATCCTGCGCCAGCTGTACTTCCTGCTGGAGGGTGCCAACCGTTGCTTCCTTATTGGCATAAGAGCCGAGGGAGCCTTTCAGCGAACGGATCTTTTGCTCCAATACGATGATGTTTTTCCCGGATGCGTTGATGTCGGCCTCCATGGTTTGCTTTCGCTGGATCAGTTCTTCTTTAGTAATAATTGAAGAAGGGGCGCCGGTGCTGCTGGTGGTGGGCAGTGCAGATTCTGCCTGCTGGAGTTGTTTGCGCAGTAGTTTGATCTTTTCATCCAGCTCATCACCTGTAGTGCCAGAGCGGAGTTTCTCATCATTCAGCCGGTTGATCTCTTTTCTCAGCGACACTACGCTTGCATTGGCATTGGCGGAACCATAAGTTACCTTGCCGGAGCCTGCGTTGGCGATCTGGGTATTGAGGGTAGACAGGGTGGAGTTCATGATATTGAGGCTGGCACGTTCATCCAGCAGTGCTTTTTCAAGCTGGCTGATCAGTCCCAGTTCCGATCCGCTGGCTGCTTCGATATTGAGGACGCCTTCAGATGTTTTATACATTCGCAGGGCTTCCACCTTGGCGTCCAGTTCAGTTTTCTTCTGGTTAACCAGTTCTGCGAAGGTTTCCACGTTCTCAACGGTACGTTCCGAACGCAGGCTGCGGTAATAGCGGATAAATTCATTGTACAGGGTGTTTACCACAAAGGCAGACTGCTCGGGGTTTTCCGAACGGTAGGCGATATCGATATAGTCTGTACGGGTCACACGGTTTACATTCAGCATTTTGCGGATGCCTTCATAATCAAATTTGCAAAGCTTCATATACTCCTGCACCTTACGTTCTTCAGGGTCGTAAGAAGAGAGCATTTGCAGGGAATCCATCTTCTGGCGGCAGATGCGAATGGCGGCATCACGGTTGAAGGCCAGATATTCTTTGGATTTGAGGTCCTGCTCCGTCAATACTACGAAGGGCTTGGGGCTGGTAAGGTCGTGCAACAGCAGCTGGTAGGAAAGGAGGCTGATCACAAGGGGAGAAGTCATGGTTTGCATGGCGTTCTCGAACTTGACGTCGGCTTCAAATATATTGTTGCCTTCGTCACGGAGGGTGATCTGGTCTTTAATGGTGAATCCGGTAGAGATCTGGGCAGTAGATGAATAGAGTCGGGGCCGGCCCATGGTGAAGAAGAAGGCAGCGGCGATCGCGAGGAAAGTTCCACCGATGATCCACCATTTCTTTTTCAGCAACGCCTTTATGAAATATATTATGTCCATATCAATTATTTTTTTTCGTTAACTGTCACTGCTTAAAAAAGCCGGTAAAAACCGGTATTTTAAAACTTGCGAAAGTTTTTTTATTCTTGAACCGTACAGCGCATTTAGTTTAGTTTACAGCATTGCACAGCTTTACAGCCTTGTCAAATTCAAAGGAATGGTAAAAATAATTGCCGCACGATGGGCATCGAGGTTTTGCGAAGGAACTGGTAATTAACAAAATACTTAGGTATCAGGGGAACCAGATATGGGGAGATGTACTTACAAGTCTCTGGCCGGGAAGCGAAATGCTTCATCGGTATATCCGGTTATTTTTGCAATATTATGATGCAGTTCCTGAATAACATAATTTTTTTAGGGAAATCATGATTTCCCTTGGTAAACGCATTAAAACGATGTGTGAAATTCCGGGTTTCCTTGTTAGCTGAAGTTAAAATAGGTTTCGAGAGACAGGACACCTAACACCATCCCTACTGCATAACGGGCTATTTTTGAATGATTTATTTCATCGGCCGGCCATAAAACCGGTATCAGAAAGGGAACTATCTGCGCTATGTATCTGGAACTGAACAGGTGGGTTACCGCAAAATTGGAACATAATAATAATCCTGTCACAGCTATGAGGTATATATTAAATGGTGTTGTAACAGACTTCTTCATGCATATCAACAGGCACGTTACAAAGTATAATGCCAATACGCAAAGGAACGGGGAAATGAGATAGGGATATACTTGCATAATGAACCCCGGCATTATTTTCCCCAGCACTCTGCTCAACGGACTATAAGTAAAGTGGAACAGGGTAAGATTAAGGACAAGGCAAAGCAGGTAGCCTGACAGCAGCAGCCACACCGCTGTTCTGTTGAATATGAACCAACGCGGCGCAATGATCAACGTAATCAGGGCGGCATATCCGAATCCAAGCAAGCCATGCCATACGCTGATACCATGACTGACGAATGCTTGTTGCGGGGGTGTAAAACCCTTCCATATCATAAAAACCGGCAGGCAAATGGCTAATGCAGTTATAGAATATATGATCAATGTCACAACACGGATCCATTCACTGCGGTAAAGATACAGGCAGGCCATTAACATGGATGCAGGTACCAGAACCAGAAAAGGTGCCCGTCCGAGTATGCCAAGCCCTGCAAATATGCCCGCTGCCAGTCCGAGTGAGAGAGCAGGAACGGGCCGTTCAGCCTTCAGTGCGAACCATAGTATGACGGCCGACATAAAACTGCAGAGCAGGCTGGGTATTTCAGTGAGTGCCATACCCGACACCTGCCAGATAACCGGTGCGGCCATTACACAGAGTGCATATGTGAATGCAGTCAGATTGTTTATTTTCCATAGCTGCTTCATCAATACGGCGAGCAGGGCAATGATGGCGCCAAGGAAGAATACATTGATCAGCCGTACACCCGGGGCCTCGAGATGCGTGAGGGGCCGCAGGGGGCTGTGAACGAACTGATAGAGGGGACCGGGCGCCTGGTCTTTCATTTCGAGCAGGAAGCGTTCCGACAGCCCGTATTCATCATACAATACAACGTTGGCAAGGAAATACGGCTCATCGTGCAGGGGAGGCTGACGGTGTGCAATGGTAAGAATCAGGAGCAAAAGATATCCGCTGAGGCCTGCGGCCAGCAACAACGATTGGGGGCGGAAGAGTCGTTTGAACATCAGGTGCAATGATTATTAATGATTTGGGGCAGGGATAAGTGCCTAAGGCAGGTAAAGGTATAATATATATAGGTTGAAGATAGGGAAAAACCATTAGCTGGTTAAACATTCAATGTCCATTTTTAAGCTTTCACCCAAAAAAAATTGACTTTCGCCAAATAAAGTAGGAGAGTAGTCAAATCTGTAATAATTTTACTCCCGTTGAGCTACTTAATCGAATTAAATTAATCAGATCAACATATTAGAAAGTGAAAATTATATTGTAGATTTGACGTGATTAACCATTGTGGCATAACCCGCCTCCTCACCACATCCCCTGAAAAGCTTCAAGTAATTTTATTGCCAGATCCGATCTAAAACCTTCTGCCGCTATTGATATTGCGCTAAGCGTTGATATAGCACTTTGATAAAAACTTAAAAGAAAGAAGGTATGAAAAAGAAAGTAATGATAATTGATGATAGCGCGCCGATCAGAGTGTTGTTGGAAGTGATATTCAAAAAAGAATACAACGTGGTTTCTGCGCAAGATGGCCTCGCAGCAATGGCCTGGCTTTCCAAGGGGAATTCGGTAGACCTGATCGTAACTGATCTTGCGATGCCAAACATTAATGGATGGGAACTTGTAGAGTACTTATCCGAGAGCCACCTCTACAAAAACATTCCTATCATGGTACTGAGCGGCAGCATCAACGACCAGTCAGAATCCGTGACCGGATTGTTCCACAACGTTTACGATGTTATGCAGAAGCCTTTTAATCCTATTGAGTTGCTCGATCGCGTGAAAGCAATACTGGGCAAGCAGCTCCAGGTAGTTGCCTGATTCACCCTGCAATGTTTAATACCCTGAATTATTCAACCGAATAGCATGAACATGAGTACACCCGTTATTGTGACACCCCTGAACACGGTAAAACAGAGTGCTGCCAAGAATGCAAATGACGCTGGCTCCCAGCTTGAAACCAGGCTGGTGCTGATTGTAGGCGCCGATCGTACTGCACCCGCTGCAGGTTCGGCATCCGGTAAGTTGCATGAAGTAAAAGATACCGTTGAGGCACAGGCACTGATACTGCAGTTACTGAACCTCCACCGCATTGTTCCCTCAGCGATCATTGCAAGGAATTCTTCGCTTACTGCGGAAGACTGCATGTCGTGGACCCGCTTCTTTGATCTGCATCCCATCCTGCGCTCGATCCCTTTTTTCCTGCTGGTGAATGAAGTTACTGCCAATGAACAGGCCTTCGTAAAACAGCATGGCTTCATCGATGAAATATTAACGCCCACCTGCATGCAGCAACACCTTTTCGCGAAGGTGGATTTTGTGAAGAAACTGAAAAGACTGCAGACTGTACCCGGCATTACGGTGCCCCCGGCTAAAGAGATCCGTAAAAAGAACAGGATAGATGCGTTTCTGAAACGCAGCCTCGATATCACCGCTTCATCACTCGGCCTGGTTGTTGCCAGCCCCGTTATGCTGCTGATCGCTGTGCTCATCCGCCTGGAATCCAAAGGCCCGATATTCTATTCCTCGCTCCGCGCAGGAAGTAATTACCGTGTCTTTAAATTCTTCAAATTCAGAACCATGGTGCCTGACGCTGATAAACAGTTGGATAAGCTGAAACACATGAATCAGTATGATACCAACGGCAATGGCCCTACATTCATAAAAGTGTCGAACGACCCGCGTATTACCAAACTTGGAAACTTTCTGCGCAACAGCAGTCTCGATGAGCTGCCTCAACTGCTGAACGTTCTCCGTGGCGATATGTCGCTGGTAGGGAACCGCCCGTTACCACTATACGAAGCTATTACCCTTACTACTGATGACTGGGCCGAACGCTTCCTCGCGCCAGCCGGCATAACCGGCCTGTGGCAGATCAGCAAGCGCGGGAAAAAGGAAATGTCTGTCGAAGAGCGTATCAACCTGGATAAAGACTATGCCGCCAAACATTCTTTCACCTACGATATGTGGCTCATCATGAATACGCCGTTTGCGCTTATTCAAAAAGATAATGTATAATGATCCTCCTTATTGAGATATTTTTACTTACCTACTTAACCGGATGCGTACTGTATAACTTCTTCTTTTCCATCGCCGGAAAATTAGTCAGACGCACGCCTTCCGCTAATCCCCCAACAGATATTTATAGCAAAGTGGCCATTCTGGTACCCGCATATAAAGAGGATGCGGTGATACTTTCCGTTGCCCGCAGCTATATGGAACTTGATTATCCTGCTTCACAATACGACGTTTGGGTGATTGCCGACTCCCTGCAACCCGAAACACTCCGGCTGCTGGAAGCCTCCGAAGTAAAAGTATTACCCGTATCATTCGAGAAAAGTACCAAAGCCAAGTCGCTCAACGCAGCACTGGGTCAGCTCGATGACAGCTATGACCTCGTGCTGATCAGTGATGCCGATAATGTGCTGGCACATGACTTTCTCCTCAAGGTGAACCAGTCGTACCAGCAGGGGCATCATGTGATACAGGCACAACGGGTAGCCAAAAACATTGAAACACCATTTGCCGTGCTGGACACTGCAAATGAGATTATCGCCAATCATATTTACCGGAAAGGCAGCAATGCAGTAGGTTTATCATCCTCTGTAATTGGCTCCGGAATGGTATTTCATTACCCCCTTATCAAATCCGTAATGGAGCAGATCGATGCCACCGGTGGATTTGACAAGGTGCTGCAGCTGGAAATCGTAGCCCGCGGCTTCCACATCCATTATCAGGAAGACGCGCTGATCTTCGATGAGAAGGTAGAGCACTCTGAGGCTTTCAGCAATCAGAGACGGAGATGGATTTCCAGCCAGTTCCTGTATTTCAGAAGGTTCTGGAAACCCGGTGTAAAGATGCTGCTGAAAGGGAACGTGGATTATTTTAACCTCGCGTTCTGTCACAACCTCATGTTGCCAAGGATGCTGCTCATTGCCGGCATCTGCTTCGTGGCAGCCTGTTCGTTTGTTTTCAGCAGTTATGTTCATATACCCTTGTGGTACTGGGGCGCACTCTTTTTGCTGAACGCGATGAGCCTCGCCTTGCCGTTACCCGCCCTGTTCTACAGGAAATACCTGTTCACAGCGCTGCTGAACCTGCCGAAAGCCGTATGGATGATGGTTTTACTGCTTTTCAGAATTAAGGGAGCGAACAAGACCTTCATTCATACCCAACATAATAAAACCGATATCAATAATCCTTTGCTGAATGTTGCCAGAAAGAACTGAATACAGCCCCCTCGTTTCCATAGTTACGGTGAATTACAATAATTCCGCCGTAACGGGAGAACTGCTGCGCTCACTCCTGGCCAACAGCTATAAGCAACTGGAAGTGATTGTGGTGGATAATGCTTCTGTAGAAGATCCTACAGCAGCCCTGCTGGCTATTTCACCTGCAGTAAAAGTTATCCGGAACGAAGAAAACATGGGCTTTGCCGGCGGTAACAACGTAGGCATCAAAGCTGCCACAGGTGAATTCTTCTTCCTCGTGAATAACGACACTGAATTTACCGATGGCCTGATAGAAGGCCTCCTGAACATATTCCGCCAGTATCCGGATGCCGGCATTGCCAGCCCTAAATTCCATTATTTCTTTCAGAAAGGAACAATAGAATATGCCGGTTACCATGAAGTGGATATCCTGACAGGCCGTAACAGTATGATTGGTTGCCGTGAAAAAGACCAGGGGCAATACGACGAGGTAAAGGAAACCAATTACGCCCATGGTGGTGCCATGATGATCAGCAGGGAGGCGCTTGAGAAAGTTGGCCTCATGCCCGAAGTATATTTCCTCTATTACGAAGAGTTTGACTGGTGCGAAATGTTCAAACGGAAAGGATACAAGGTCTACTACCAGTACCAGTCACTGATCTATCACAAGGAATCTATGACCACCGGGAAGAACAGTCCGCTCAAAACGTACTTCATTACGCGGAACAGACTGCTCTTCATGCGCCGGAACATCACGCTGCCAAGGCGGATGATTTTCATGGCTTATTTTTCTCTTTTAACAATCCCCAAAAACACCCTCAGCTTCCTCAGCCGCTGGGAGCTTGTACATCTGAAAGCTTTCTGGCGTGGTGTTTTCTGGAATATCAGAAATTTTAAAAAAAGCAACGATTATGTGTGGAATAGCAGGGTTTATTGATTTTTCCGGGAGATCCACACAGGATACACTGGAACAAATGACGGACGTACTGATACACCGCGGACCGAATGATGCGGGGTATGAATGCTTCCGCCAGGGTGATACCGTGGTAGGCCTCGGCCAGCGCCGCCTTTCTATCATAGACCTGTCCAGCTCCGGCCATCAGCCAATGCATTTTGGCCAGTACAATATTATCTTCAACGGAGAAGTATATAACTACAAAGAGATCAGGAAAGACCTGGAAGCCCAGGGATATGAATTCATCTCCGGGTCAGACACTGAGGTGCTCCTGAAAGGCTATGCCTGCTGGGGAGAAAAAGTGGTTGACAGATGCATTGGCATGTTTGCCTTCGTTATCCTGGATGCAGAAAAGAACGAAGTGTTCATTTGCCGCGACCGTGCCGGTGTGAAACCCTTGTACTTCTACCAGAAAGACGGCCTGCTGCTTTTTGCATCGGAACTGAAAAGCTTCCACCAGCACCCCCGTTTTGAGAAAGAGATCGATGCCAATAGTGTTTCCCTCTTCCTGCAATACAGTTATATCCCCGCACCTTACACCGTATTTAAAAATACCCGTAAGCTGCTGCCCGGACACTATCTCCGCGTGAACCTGTCTACAGGTGAGCCGCAGGAAGTGGCTTATTGGGATGTGCTGGATGCTTACCGGAAGCCGGCCACCAAGATGTCGGAACATGAGATCATCTCGCATACGCACTCCCTGATGAAAAGCGCCTATCAATACCGAATGGTGGCAGATGTGCCGGTAGGTGTGTTTTTAAGCGGGGGGTACGACAGTGCCAGCGTGGCAGCCATCCTCCAATCCGGTTCCGCAAACCGGATCAAGACCTTTACTATCGGATATAAAGAAAGACAATGGGATGAATCCGCAGAAGCAAGGAAGATTGCCCGTCATCTGGGAACCGATCATACAGAATGGATCATTGGTCCGGATGATGCAAAAGATGTACTTCACCACCTGCCTGAGATATACGACGAACCGTTTGCCGATAACTCTACCGTGCCTACCACGCTGGTGAGCAGGCTGGCCAGCAAACAGGTGAAAGTGGCGCTTTCTGCCGACGGTGGAGATGAGCTGTTTGCGGGTTACAATAAATTCAATCAGGCAATCCGGTATACCACCCAGTTTCCAAAAGGTATTCAACGGGTGATCAGCCGCGCTATGGGATTGATTCCGCCAGCTAATATCCCTTACTTCTCAAAGCAATATAACTTTGCTTCCCGCTACGAGAAAATGAAACTGATATGGGCTGCCGGCAAGCCGCAACAGGCGCTGAAGTATATCAGTCAATACCTCACCGAAAGTGAAGCATCGCACTATATGGGTGTGCAGACGGACCGGTACAAGACGAATTTTGACCTCAACGGTGAGCTGAACAATATCGATGAGTCGCTGAACAAGTTGCTGGCTATCGACTACCGCACTTTCCTCGTTGATAACAACCTGGTGAAGGTAGACAGGGCTACCATGAGCGTAAGCATAGAAGGCCGTGAACCCATGCTGGATCACCGGTTGGTAGAGTTCCTCGCAACGGTTCCCTCCGCTTTAAAAACGAAAGAGAATACGAACAAATACATCCTTAAAACGATCGTGCACGAATACCTGCCCAAATCTATGATGGACCGGCCCAAACGGCCCTTCATCGCACCTTTGCAGGAATGGTTCCGGGATGACCTGCGTGAGCAGATGCAATACTTTCTGTCGGAGGAACGACTGAACAAAAGCGGTCTTTTCAATGGCGCACATGTGCAGGTATTGCTTAAAAACTACCTGGATGGCGGTAAAGTAAGCCACCAGAAATTATGGAACATTCTGGTATTCCAGTTGTGGTACGACCGTTGGATGGAAAAGTTGTAAAATGGAAGTAACACGTAAAATAAGAGTGCTGCAAGCCATCCGCCAGGGTAAAATTGGTGGTGGGGAGAGCCATGTGCTTGATCTTGTCAGGTTCATGGACCGCACCAGGTTCGAACCGGTGGTGCTGTCTTTCACAGACGGGCCTATGGTGAGCCTGCTGCAGCAGATGAACGTTCCGGTACATGTTATCGCCAGTGAAAAGGCATTCGATATCGGCGTATGGAAGAAGGTACGTAATTTTATGAAAGAGCAGCGGATCGACATCATACACGTACATGGCACAAGGGCCAATACCAATGTAATGTGGGCCGCCAGGCGTCTCCGTATTCCGCTGATTTATACCGTACACGGCTGGTCTTTCCACGACGGACTGCACCCGCTCATGCGGAAAGCCCGTATCCTGTCGGAGCAATTCATCACAAGGAGAGCGCAGGCTAACATCTGTGTATCGGAATCTAACCGGCAAACAGGCCTTAAAACATTTGGCCGTTTCAATGCGGAAGTGATCCGGAATGGCATCAACCCCGAAAAGTTCAATCCTGCTGCACAATTCCCCGATATAAAAGCTGCCTATGGCATATCTGCAGGTACGCTGGTGGTCGGTTACATTGCCCGGATGACGCTTCAGAAAGATCCGGAAGGAATGATTCGCGGGTTTCATGCGGCGCTGAAAACTTATCCGCAAATGATGCTGCTGATGGTAGGGGAAGGTGAATTGAAACAGGCAGCCATAGATACTGCTGCCGAATTGGGCATCAGCGATAAAGTAATATTTGAGAATTTCCGGCAGGATGTTCCTGCTGTGTTGCAGGGTATAGATATTTACTGTCTGCCTTCACTCTGGGAAGGTTTCCCGATAGGGGTACTGGAGGCGATGGCAATGGGAAAAACGGTGGTGGCCACAGATGTGGATGGAACAAGGGAAGCAGTTTCCCATGGTGAAAACGGATGGCTGATTCCTCCCAAAGATACAGGCGCTCTTGCTGCAGCAATTGTTAAAATGGCAGAAGACAAGTCTTTGCGGGAGCAGCTCAGTAAGACTGCTATCAATACAGTCCGGGAGAAATACAATGTTACCGGCATGACGCAGCGAATAGAAAACGTATACACCTCACTTTATAGCGCAAAAGCGCAATAATTAATCGGATATGACTCAGAAAATGATCACCTACGAATACGACCGCATTACGGATATCAAACGGCTTAAATTCATTGCCAGCCACCTTCAGCAGGAAATACCTGCCGGCGGCCGTGTACTGGATGTAGGTTGCGGGAACGGCGTTATCAGCCGTCACCTTGGCCAATTCGGCTACGATGTGCTTGGTATCGATATCAGCCTGAAAACGATCGACGTGGCACGCTCCAAGAACACCCTTCCAAACGTCCGTTTTGAAGCTATCAGTGCAGAAGCGTTGACTGCCCAGGGCGAACGTTACGATGCTGTAATCTGCAGCGAAGTACTGGAGCATCTCGATCGTCCCGGAGAACTGTTGAAAGTAATTCATGCATCCCTGAAAGATAATGGGCTGCTGGTGGTAACCGTTCCCAACGGACAAGGACCCCGCGAGCTTTGCGTAACCCGCCCCATGCTGAAGGCGAGAAACCATCCGGGATTCTGGAAATTCATTAATAAAGTGAAAAGCACCCTCGGGTTTAAAGGCACCACGGTACAATCGCAGGCAGACAACCTCGATCACGTACAGTTCTTTACCCGCAAGGCACTGCTGGATATTGCAAACGAACACAACTACCAGATCATCAAGTTTGCCAAAACGAATTTTGTGGAAGACGTGTTTCCGTTTTCCCTGCTCACAAAGCGGATAAAATTCCTGCAGAAACTGGATTGTGAGGTAGCAGAGATACTGCCTATCGGCTTAACCGGAGGATTTAACACCCTCTGGAAAAAGAAAGTATAGGCATTCCTAAGGTGTAGTATACAAAGGCCGCCCGCTTCCGGACGGCCTTTTTTCATTACTGTACACCGTTAATTTACTACCAGATCAGTCTATTTATGGTGATTATTTAATATATTGACAATTCATTGATAATCAATCAACTATACTGCCATCATTCTTCAAAACTCCTTACAGGCGTGGTTTGTGCTATAGGTTGGATGAAGGATGGATGAAGGATGGATGAAGGTTGGATGAAGGTTGGATAGTTGGAAATTAGGGGGTGAAATACCTTTTTTTGGTAGAATATTAACAGTTGGGCTGTATCTGCATATGTCTAACAAAAAGGCCGCTTCATTCCAGTGAAGCGGCCTTTTTGTTATTGTAGCCTGGCGTCAATCAGATCGAGTACGTCAGGGTCTTTGTTTATATCGAATTTACGTGCCAGCAGGAGAGGACTGGCCATCATTTTGTCAATATCATCTGCCCCCAGGTTTTTGGGATGCTCTTTCCCGGCCGACCAGTCGATGTAATGCAGGTCGTAACCCGTTACAGCCTCCCGGTAGGGGCTGTTCATCAGGAGGGTTTGAAAGATGAACTCATCGGGGCCCCAGGTGAATTTGAAAAACCTGGAAATTGCGGGGTGTTCCCTGATTTGATCCAGCAGATAATTCATGCAATCCAGTGATAACGTCCACCATTGGGAGCCGGAGTACAGGCGCATGCCCAAGGGCGGTTTACGGGCCGGCATCAGTTTGGTAAACAACTGCGCCAGCCTGAATTTACCAGGGAAATTGTATTCTACGAGGTGATAATCATTGGTTTTGGATAACATCGGTTGCAGTTCCGCATCAGAAATGAGACCGATATATTGCAGATCAGAAGGCTTTGTCAGGAATTCGTATATCTCATTGGCAGGTTTGATGACATAATCCTGTCCGCTGGTCATGGTAACATAGGAATACTTAATGCCGGAGTTGCGCACTGCTTCCATGCAGTGCAACGTGGCTTCCACCATGCTGTAGCCGGCCCATTTTATATCAGTCCTGGGCTGTACCGTGTAAGTTTGAGGGAGAGAAAGCACCGGTTCCCATTCCGCCATGTCACATTTGGCATCGATGTGAACGTAGCAGTCAATCCCGGGATGCGCCAGTTTCTTCAGCAGGCGTTCGAGTTGCGTGGGATTGCGGTGGGTGAGTATGATAAAGGCGGTCTTCATGCAGTTATTGAGAAATTTTAAGCACTTTATTGGTGAGCTGGCGGAACTCGCTCCAGCCGTAGCGCCAGATATCAGCGAAGTTGACTTCGGTGTGCTTTTTCATGATATAATACCCGTAACCCACGGCGAAAATGATGTGTAAGAAACCAGCGATAGCAACTGAGATAATGTTTGGGAAAAGCCAGGTGAGTATTACGGCAAAAGCAGCATTCAGTACCAACTTCAGCATATTCTTGTAGAAGTTCACTTTCGGCAGGTTCATCATGTCGAGCGTAACGCCGTTAAACCTGTCTATAGGCCAGAGGATGGCGGTGAGCAATGTAATACGCACCACATGTTTTGCCTCCAGATATTCCCTGTCTGCCAGCAGTACGATCAGGGGTTCCGTAAACAGGAGCATACCGATGATGCAGGGGATGATCAGGATGGTTACCGTTCCTGTGTACCGGCAGAAAGCTACGGCTACAGCCCGGGAATCGTTCCGGTTGGCTGCGGCGGAAATGGTGGGCTGGGCTGTTGCTACAAAACTCCGGAGCAATATTTCAATCACTTCCATGAATTTCTGGGGAATGCTGAACAGGGCTACTTTGGCAGATCCCAGCATGGTGAGGATCACCATTTGGTTGGTGTAGTTGATCAGCGAAGATGAAATGATACTGCCGATGATCAGCCGGCCGTACACATACAGTTCTCTGGCCTGCTGTTTTGTACGGAAGGCCAGGTGGCGGATGCCGGTCCACTTCCGGGCAAGGCAATAAATGCCGGACAAAACCATGGAAGCAGCGTATGCATATAGGACGAAGGGCAATGTAACCTTATCAGTCAGCCATAAAGCGCCCACGAGTACGAGGAAGCTGCCATTCTGGGCAATACGGATGTAAACGATCTGGTGAAAGCGGTTTTCGGCCTGTAGCACCCATGTGGCAAAGTTCATGGGCAGCGAAAACAGGGTGAGGATACCCAGCCATGGGATAAAGAACCGCCAGCTGGGGTCCAGATAGGGGGCAACCGTGAAGGTGGCGGCCAGTGACAAAGCTACATAACCGGCGGTGAGCAAAAGTGCCACATGCCAGGCTGCACCAGCCACGGTACGGGCAGTTTGCGCATCAGCCCCTGAATAGAATTTAATAAGCCCCGATTGCAGCAGCCCGGTGCGTACCTGGTCTATAATGTTGTAAGTGGTGGTAAATATCACCCAGATACCGAAATCCGTGAGGCTCAGTAATCTTACAAGAATGGCAAACGACAATACGTTGAAAAAAGCCGAAACAACGTTTCCCAAAAGGGATAGAAACTGTTTGTTGCGTAACACGGAAAACAGGCCAGACAGCATGAAATTATTTAAGTCTAAAAGGTAAACCTAGTTGTCAGACGGCTCATCAAAGGAAGGGTTAAAAACATTACGACACTGGAAGTCGTTATGGGTGCAAGTTATAAATTATTGTAAAATCATACGCAAGAAAAAATAAATAAAAAATCACCACACTGATTTATAACATGTTAGGAATACATAATTAAATAATTTATAGCCAATCATAATGTATATGATATTTTTTTCCTATTTGTTTTAGAAAAATTTGTTTCTTTGTAACGATAAATAACAGTAAGGGAATTTGTGTCGTCGTATTTAACTGCACCTTACTTCAAAAATTACCATACACGGTCCATACCAAGAAAAACCTCTGTGCGTGAAGCAATTTGACTTATGTAGGAAGTGGCTTGGCCGCTGCTTCTGGTTACTTACGATAGCCCTATTAAGCCCTGGTGCGTTCGCGCAACAGGTCGCTAAAACGATCCCTGCCCCTTTTACCATCAACAATATGACGGGGTATTATGAGGCCTTACCTGCCGATTATACCACCAGCGGCAAGCCTCATCCGCTCATCATTTTCCTGCACGGGAGAGGTGAACTGGCCGGTGCATCTGCAACTTCGGTCACCAGCAGTGTAACCAATACTGCTTTGCCCAAATACATCAAGGATGGTAAGTTCCCTGCATCGTTCACTGTAAATGGACAAACGCATTCGTTCATTGTGATCTCTCCGCAGTTTAAAAGCTGGCCCGGCTCTGGCGAAGTATTCCAGTTACTGAAATATCTCAAGACCTACTACCGTATAGATACCAACCGAATCTACATAACCGGACTCAGTATGGGCGGTGGTGTAGCATGGGGCGCATTGTCTGAAAATGCTGATTCCGCCAAACAGATCGCCGCAGCAGTGGTGATCTGCGGTGCATGGGACCCTTCCGGGGTTACGCATCTCCCTCCCCGGATCGCAGCGAATAACACACCTGTACTGGCCACGCATAATGACCTCGATAACCAGGTGCCATTGTCGTACTCCCAGGGCTGGGTAAATGGTATCAACAATACCGTACCTGCCAATAAATACCCTGCAAGGCTCACCGTTTGGTCTTCCACCTCACACGATGCCTGGACCAAAACATACGATCCCAACTATAAGGACCCGGTAACGGGATTGAATGTATACGAATGGATGCTTCAATACAGCAAAGGAACAACTTCGGTACCGCCGCCAACCGGCACCGGGGGCAAACGTATTACTGTAAGAACCACCTCCGCCAATATTATCTATTACGATAACGCCATGACTCAGCTGGGGGCAAAACCAGGTGATACGCTTTGTATTCCTCCCGGCGATTATGAATATATCCATTTCGCTAAACTGATCGGAACCGCTGAAAAGCCTGTGGTAATTACCAACTGCGGCGGACTTGTAAGGGTAGGGGTGAACAGCTCCGCTACCGCTGCCAGCTTTGTATTCAATACCAGTAAATATATCAAAGTAGAGGGTACCGGGGCACCGGCCATCAAATACGGCTTCGACGTAAATGGTACCAATAAGAACGGCCAGAAAATGTTCGGGGCGTTTTTCGGTAGCGGCACTACCGATTTCGAAGTGCACCACGTTTATATCCACGATGCCGGCATGTTCCTGCAGGCAAAAACTCTGCAGCAATGCGATCATCCGGAATGGCTGGACCCCGTGTTCACCATGCGGAATGTAAAGATCCACGACCTGCTGTGTCGTAACTCGGCATGGGAAGGCTTTTATATCGGGAACACGCACTATTTATGGTCAAACGGAACCTGTACAGACCTCGCATCTCACCGCATAGAAAACATCCAGGTCTATAATAACGATCTGGAAAATATGGGCAGCGATGGCATGCAGATCTCTGTTGCGGATAAAGGTGATAACCGTATTTACGGCAACCGCGTGGTGAATTATGCCATGATGAAGAACAGTCCGCATGGATACGGCATCCTCTCCGGTGGCGGCAGCGCCCTGCGCATTTACAATAACTTTATCAGCAAAGGATACAACTCTGCCATCGAGATATTTGGTGCGGGCATCAACCACGTTTACAACAACGTGATCACAGACATCAAGTTCGAAGGTATCAACGTTTCTGACAAGAACCTCTTTGCGCCTGCTACTGCATACATCTACAACAATACCGTAATCAGAACAGGCGTTAACGGACTCAAAATCTATGCAGACCAAACAACACTTGGCCATAAAGTATATAACAACCTGGTGATTGCCCCAGGTACAGCGTGGGACCGCCCCTTGAATGGTTATTATATACAAGGTTCTAAACCTGTACTTTACGACTTTGCCAATAACCTCAACTTCAAGACACTCGAAGAAGCAGGATTCCTCGATCCCAACAGCGGCAACTTCAGGCTGAAAGCAGGCTCCGGCGCTATTGATGCCGGCCGCAACATGGCTGATCTCGGCCTTACTACCGACTTCGACGGCACTGCCCGCCCTTACAACAATACATTCGATGTAGGTGCTTTTGAGTACAATAGTAGTGTGCCTGCGCAATTTACCATTGCGAACGCCGGCAAAGATCAACAGATTGCACTGCCCACTACGAGCATTACACTTACCGGCAGCGCTACCACCACCAATGGCGGCACCATCTCTTCCTATAACTGGAAGAAAGTAAGTGGCCCTAACCAGGGTACTATAGCCAGCGCCAACTCCGCATCTACGCAAGTAACCGGTATGGTAGCAGGCACGTACGTGTTTGAATTAAAAGCAACTAACAACGCAGGAGGATCTGCCGCAGATATGATCACCGTATCTGTTCTTACTTCCGCCAATAAACCACCGGCGCCTACGGCCGGGGGAGATGTAGTTCTGACCCTGCCTTCCAACGCTACGCAACTGACAGGTAGTTTCTCTCTCGACCCTGACGGCGTGATCGTTTCCTATCTCTGGGAAAGAATCAGCGGTCCTGCTGCGGGTTCCATACTCGATGTGAATGCCAGCAATACCGATCTGTCTGGTTTAACTGCCGGTGTATATGTATACCGTCTGACCGTAGTGGATAATGGAGGACTGACAGCTTCCGATGATGTGACCATTACCGTACAGGGCGCCACCACCAATAAGCCTCCTGTAGCCAATGCCGGAGCTGATCAATCGGTGAGGATGCCAGTAAGTACCATTGTACTGGACGGCAGCGCATCAGCTGATCCCGACGGCACTATTGCTTCTTACTCCTGGAAAAAGATCAGCGGTCCGGAAGCACCGGTTCTGGCAACACCTTCTGCTGCTAAAACCAATGTAACCACATTCACGGTTGCCGGTGAATATGTATTTGAACTGACAGTAAAAGACAACGAGAATACGACCGCGACAGATCAGGTTAAAATCACCGTAACGCCAGGAGATATGCCTCCTGTGGCTAAAGCCGGTAACGACCAGACGGCCAGATTGCCGGTTGCCACGCTGGTACTCGACGGCAGTGGTTCTACGGATGCCGACGGTCCCATTGCATCTTATGCCTGGAAGAAGCTGAGCGGCCCCGCCGGTGGTACCCTCGCAACGCCTGCCGCTGCAAAAACAAATGTTACAGACCTTACGATAGCCGGCGAATATGTATTCGAGCTGACCGTAAAAGACGATAATAACGCCACCGCCACCGATCAGGTAAAGATCACCATTACCGCGGCCAATGTTCCGCCGGTAGCTAATGCAGGCAATGACATTTCCATTACGCTTCCCGTAAACAATGTGGTACTGGATGCCCGTAGTTCTGATGATGCTGATGGCACAATTGCTTCATATGCCTGGAGAAAAGCTTCCGGTCCTGCTGCAGGAGGAACTTCCATTCCTGCAACTGCCCAGCCTGAAATAACAGGATTGGCAGCAGGAACATACTCCTTCGAAGTAACCGTTACGGATAATGATGGCGCTACACATACAGATGCGGTAACGGTGACGGTATTGCCCGCTCCCAATGTGCCCCCTGTGGCCGATGCCGGTGTGGATCAATCTATTTCACTTCCTGTTTCTTCCGTAACACTGGACGGCCGCGCTTCCAATGATGCAGATGGCACTATAGCGTCCTATTCCTGGAGAAAACTCTCCGGTCCGGCAGCAGGTGGCGCTTCAATTGCCGCTACGGTGCAACCCAATGTAACCGGACTGGTGGAAGGAGTTTATCTTTTCCAGTTAACAGTAACAGATAACGATGGCGCAACCCATACCGATGAGGTAACGGTAACCGTATTGTCTGCGCCTAATGTGGCCCCGGTGGCTGATGCGGGTGCAAACCAGACGATTACGCTTCCTGCTTCCTCCGTGGTACTGGATGGCCGTGCTTCCAGAGATACGGATGGAAACATTGCATCCTATGCGTGGAGGAAGCTTTCCGGCCCTTCTGCAGGTGCTACTTCTATACCGGCTTCAGCACAACCTAATGTAACCGGATTGGTGGAAGGAACCTATGTTTTCCAGCTGACGGTGACCGATAACGATGGTGCCACACATTCTGACGATGTAACTGTAACTGTGTTGGCAGCACCTAACGTGCCTCCTGTAGCGAATGCAGGCGCAAACCAAACGATCACCTTACCCGTTGCCTCCGTTGTACTGGACGCCAGTGGCTCCAGAGACAGTGATGGCAGCATTTCTTCATATGCGTGGAGGAAAATCTCCGGTCCATCTGCCGGCGGTACTTCAATCCCCGGAACTGCCCGGCCAAATGTAACGGGCCTGGTGGAAGGCATTTATGTTTTCCAGCTGACAGTGACCGACAATAAAGGCGCGACTAATTCCAGCGAAGTAAGGGTAACCGTACTTGCTGAACCCAATACACCTCCTGTTGCCAATGCCGGCATCAATCAGAGCATTACACTGCCCACATCTTCCACTACGCTCGACGGCAGTGGCTCAACTGATGGAGATGGCACTATTACCAAATATGCGTGGCGGAAAATTTCCGGTCCGGCAGACGGGCTTATCCTATCTGCGGCTGCCGCCAGAACCGATGTTTCAGGATTGAACACAGCCGGAACTTATGTGTATGAACTGACCGTTACCGACAACCGAGGAGCCACCCATACTGCCCGTGTTACGGTGACCGTACAGCCACAACCCAACCAGTCGCCCGTTGCATCCATCGATGGCGAAACAACGATCCGCCTGCCGCTGGACTATGTGTTCCTCGACGGTATTAACTCCCGTGATCCGGATGGGGCCATCACCGGCTTCCAGTGGAAACAACTGAGCGGTCCCGGGAATGCAGTATTCTCCCGTCCCGACAAGAATCAGACCCGAGTATCGGGCCTTGTGGAAGGGGTGTACGAAATTGAGCTGACGGTTACTGACAACCTTGAAGCAACTGCCAAAACCACGCACCGCATAACCGTGCAGAAAGCAGAAGACAATAAGGAGGAAAATCCCTTTACGGTATATCCTAACCCGGCCGTGTCTTATGTACGGGCCAGGATGATAGACCCTATCGGCGGAGAAGTGATCATTACGATCTATGACGATATGGGAAGGGTAGTAAAAGTGTTGAAAGACCAGTCGGACCCACACACGGTTTACCAGAGAGAGATCTCCATTGAAGAGTTCCGTACAGGAACTTACTTACTGGAGCTGCGGAGCAACAACCAGAAATGGGTACGCCGTTTTGTTAAAGTAGCACATTAATTGTTTTTCATTGTATGCCGGATGGCGTCGTAAAGGGCGCCTACAGAACTTTCCCAGGTATGTGAGCGCGCGAAGCTGATTCGCGCATTCGCTGCTTGGGAATTGTTTTCCTGCATAGCCCGTTCTATGAGGGGCACATAATCTGCCGGTGCAGGTGCGAGGTAGGTATGATCCTTAAACAGCTGCATGGTAGCGGTAGCTGTGGCAACAACCGGTTTTCCCATAGCCAGGTACTCGTCCACCTTCAGAGGGTAATTGCCTTCAGTGACAGGATTGAGCACCTGGGGATTGATGCAGACATCGAAGTAATGCATATAGGAAGGAAGTTCGCTCATGGGTTTGCGGCCGGTAAAAATCACATTGGGCAGTTTGTGGAGTGCTGAAGCCTGAAAAACTTCATCTTCCGGTCCTACCAGTACAACATTCCAATCGGGCCTTTCCTGTGCGATACGGAGCAGAATACCGGGATCGAGGCGCATAGCGGTGAGTACCCCCACATAACCCACTACAGGGCCGGTAAGGCCTTCCAGTTCAGCCGGCCTTGTGTATGCAGCTGCCGGATCGAAGAGAGACAGTTCGCAGCCCTGACCGATATAATGACTGTTGGGATTATACTGTTTAAGTCTTTCTGCCAGAAACAACGAATTGGCCACTGCCACATCTGCCTTGGCGATGAGTTCCGGCTCTACACGGGGAGCATGCTTTTTCCACCAGTCCATTGCAGCCACGTTATCCCGGCTATAGTAAATGTACATGGCTGGTTTCAGTATTTCCCTGAGATACATTCCCCGGAAAATATCATTATCGTTAAACAGGATGACATCCCTGAACCCCAGTTCCGCTACTGCCTTTTGGATACAACCGGCATACCGGCGGCCGTTAATCCGGTTAAAGAAGTTAAATATCCCGGCTGAGGGTAGCCAGTTGATGGATTCCAGCATCACGGAGGGATAGAAGTTCCAGAAGTTATCACTGATCTTCAGCAGGGCAGGTTCCTGACCCTTCCTTATCCGGATGTGCCGGGCAATGTCCGGATCATTTCCGTTGCGCAGCACTGTTCGCCTGTCGAGCGGGGAGTTGATATACAATACGCGGTTGTGGCGCGAAAGCTCCAGGGCGATGTTCTTACAATTGCTGCCGATAGGCGTATACCAGGGCTGAAGCCCTACAATGATGATGTCTCTGTTAGAAATTACGGGCACGGTTAGATGTATTTGGGAAGGCCGTTCAGGGGAAGATGGTCAAAATTAACAGGCCGTAAAGGTAGTCGTTTTTCCCGAAAATCGCCAAGTCCCCGTTTTTACGTAACTTTTGATCATTGTAAACCCATCAGTTATGGCAGAAGAAACGATTGATATCCGGTCACTTACGGCGGACGATTACCGCGACCTCAAAGAATCCATGTTGAGCGCCTATGCAGACATGCCAGGCAGCTACTGGCGGGAAGGAACCATTCAGCGGCTGATATCCCTTTTCCCGGACGGACAGATCGCGGTTACCGTAAACGGCAAAGTAGTAGGCTGCGCATTGTCCATTATCGTGGATTATGAAAAGTTTGGCGACGATCATACTTACGAACAGATCACGGGTTACTATACTTTCAATACCCATAATCCCAAAGGCGATACACTCTACGGCATCGAAGTATTCGTACATCCCGATTACCGGGGTAAACGCCTGGCCCGCCGCCTCTACGATGCACGCAAGGCACTTTGTGAGAACCTCAACCTTGAAGGGATCGTAGCCGGTGGCAGAATCCCCAATTATGAGAAGTACGCTGAGCAGATGAGTCCGCGTATTTATATCGAAAAGGTTATGGATAAAGAGATCTACGATCCCACACTTACCTTTCAGTTCAGCAATGATTTTATCGTAAAGAAAGTATTACGGAATTACCTCCCGAACGACACCTCTTCCAAAGGCTTCGCCACATTGCTGCAATGGTTCAATATCTATTATGAGAAAGACCGGGATACCATCCGGTATAACAAATCCACCGTACGCATCGGGCTTGTACAATGGCAAATGCGTACTTACGGGTCTATGGACGGGCTGCTGCAGCAGGTGGAGTTTTTTGTGGATGCCGTGAGCGATTACGAAGCCGACTTCGTAGTGTTTCCTGAATTCTTCAATGCCCCGCTCATGCTGGAATTCAATCAGCTGGACCCCGCAGCCGCCATCCGCGGGCTGGCAAAGTATACGGAATTCCTCCGGGAGAAATTTTCCGAATTCGCGAAAAGCTATAACGTCAATATTATCACTGGCAGCATGCCCATCGTGATCGATGAGTTGCTGTACAATATATCTTACATCTGCCGTCGTGATGGTACCTGGGACTCTTTCCGCAAGATCCACCCCACGCCCAGTGAAGTGTATAGCTGGGGCATGAAGGGCGGGAGCGAAGTGAAGGTGTTTGATACTGATTGCGGGAAGATCGGCATTCTCATTTGCTATGATGTGGAGTTCCCTGAACTGGGCCGCATTCTTGCACAGCAGGGGATGCAGATACTTTTCGTTCCATTCCTCACCGATACACAGAACGGTTATAACCGCGTACGCTTCTGCGCCCAGGCCCGTGCCATCGAGAACGAGTGCTATGTGGCTATAGCCGGTTGCGTTGGCAACCTGCCCCGCGTAAATAATATGGATCTTCAATACGCGCAATCTGCAGTACTGACGCCTTCCGATTTTGCGTTCCCGGTTACAGGCGTGAAGGCGGATGCAACGCCTAATACGGAAATGATCGTGGTGGCGGACGTGGATCTTGTTTTACTGAAAGAGCTGCATGCATTTGGAAGCGTGCAGAATCTGAAGGATCTTCGCGCGGATTTATACGAAGTTATCACAAAGAAAAAGTAACCATGCACCAGCACCATGTAAACCTGGCCCTGCAAATTGTGCCGCAGGTGCCTTCTGAGAAAGTATATGCCGTAGTAGATGAGGCCATTGCCATCATTCAGCAAAGCGGGCTAACATACCGCGTTTGCCCGTTTGAAACCGTTATGGAAGGTCCGTATGATGCAGTCATGGAAGTAGTGCGCCTGGCACAGGAAGCCTGCTTCAAAGCCGGAGCGGGCCAGCTGCTGGTATATGTGAAGATCCAGAACAACGCGGAAAAATCCGTTACCATCGAAGATAAAACGGGTAAATACGATTAAAAAATAGCCCGGTCTGCAAAAGCATTCCGGGCATACCACTGATCATCTATTGTTTGACTGACTATTGATATTCGAATGTTTCTGTAGCAGCCACCTCACCACCGTCTTTTTCAACACCGGATACCGGGTAGCCCTGTGCATCGTACTTATATTCGTACCGGGTGGTTACCGTTGCTTTAGCCTGTTTACTGCGGAAGCTCATGGCAGTAACTTCGTTATCACTCATGAGTAGTACCATCGCCGCAGGATGCATCAGCAGTGGCATACGTGCACCGATATAAGGGTTGACTTTTTTTCCGTAAGCCAGTTCCATCACCCCAACGGTGTCTTTCCCATTGGCAGCTAAGGACGCAATGGACAGTACGTTTTTGCCGCTATACCGGATCACCTGGTGATGAAATGCTTCCGGATCATCTTTACTTTCCTTCCTGATTTGTCTTACCTGTCCGTTTTCTATGGTGAACTTCCAGTTAACGGTACTAATGGCCTGATCATCATCCCCTTCTTCGAAGATCCTTTCCGTGCCGGTAGCTGTGTGGCCGTCAGGCGAATATTGGTAGAGGAAAGCATGCCTTTTACCATCGCTCCATATTACCATCCGGCTCAGCTGTCCTTGCTGATTATAGGCAAACTCGCGCTTATTCTCCTGCTCTGCATCTTTCTGGGTAGTACCAACCAGCCGATGCTGGCTGTCGTACGTAAACAGATAGGTTTCCGGTTCATCTCCTGCGAGGGTACGTACGTGCTTTTTAAGATAACGGGTTGCAGCAGGGGAATGTGCAGCTTTAAGGGTAGAATCCCCTGTGCCTGGGGTGGCGGTACTTTGCCGGCCTTCAAGGCAAATCAGCCCTGCTGCCGCAAGTATCCACTTAAAATTCGGTTTCATATGCTGTTGCTTTTGATCGTTAACACGTAAAGTAGTGTAATCATTCCCCGGAATGTTGCACTCAGGTGTTGAACTGTAGTCCCGGAGGCGTGAATAGCCGGGATAAACGGATGAGCTGCCGGCAGCAGTAACCGAAGTTTCTACGGAACTACTGCCGGTTGAGCTTATCCATGAAATATTACGGACGATATTCGTAATGAACGATAGTAGAGTCTGTTTCACCTTCCGCTATACCTGCCTGCCGAACAGGATAACCCTGCGCATCGTACTGGTAAACGTATTTCTCCCGGAAATCCAACCCGGCGAGTGGTATGCTGAAACGTTGCGTTAATGGCTCGTTGGCACTCTGGAAGTATATATTATTACCGGTGGGACTTACGAAATACTTTGTTTTTCCGGCGGAGAAGGGGTTGCTTTTGGTGCCATAGGTCCATGCTGCATACAATACGGTATCCGTTAGCTGTCCAGCGGGTGTCTGTAACATGGAGGCTACGTTTTCCCCTGTGTATCTGATGGAGAATTCTGTTGTGGGTTTAATGCCTGCTGAGTCGCGCTGCCGGATGTGGACTACCCGGTTGTTCTCAATTGTGTATGCGTAGAAGTAGACATCCGTTTTTTGGTTGGTAGCTTTCAAATAAAACCTTTCCACAGCGGTATCCGGCCGGCCGTTTACATAGTGAATGTGAATGCGCGAAAGCACATCTTCCGTCCATACTTCGGTTGTAATTGCATTGCCATCGTTGTTGTAAGATGTTCTCATACCATCATCTCCGCCATCCTGAATAAAGGAGGCAAGTCGGTTTTGGGCGTTGTAGGTTATAGTCACACCTTCAACTTTCGTGTTGCCGTTCTTCTCGCCCGCCCATGTCAGATATTTCAGGGGAACCGGTTCATCTTTGGGAGGGGAATCGTTATTATTCTTGGAACAGGCGATCAACAGCAGGGTGCATGCGGCCATCGTAAGCATTTGCTTCATAGCAATGGGGTTTTAATTGACGAATACATGGTTTCGTCGCGAAAATGGAAGTTTTGGGGGAGAAAATCAATGGCAGGGTATTGAGCTGAAGGTTAAGGGATATGAATGGTTGGGGCAGGGTATTGAAAGAAGCCTTCCCCCAAATGGAGGAAGGCTTCTGTTAAAATCATCAGATCAATCTGTTATGAGAATAAAACACCGCCAAACACAAGGTAGGCTATGGCCAGTGTAACAAGCACGTTGAACACCTGTGCAATGATAAATGCCATGGCAGGACGGCCGTTTTCCATTTTGAAAATATCGGTGAATCTGGTTTCCAGTCCAATACAGGTAAATGCCAGTGCAAAGAAGCAGGTTTGCAGCTCTTTTACCGGTGCTTTAATGGCTTTCACTGTTTCGGGTGTGAGGAGAAACGAAAACACGAGGGAAACGAGGATAAAGCCCAGAACGAACTTGGGGAACCTTTCCCAAATGGTGCGCAGGCCGGGCTTGGGCTGACTGGCATCTTTCTTTGAATAAGCCCACCAAAAAGAGATAAAGAAAGCTGCGGCACCAAGCAGCACGTTTTGTGAGAATTTAACGATGGTGGCATATTTCAGTGCTTCTTCGCCCAAAAGCGTTCCTGCAGCAACAACAGCGCCGGAAGTGTCGATAGTACCACCGAGCCAGGCACCCGCTACTTCGGGGGGCATGTTCATCCATTGTGCGATGTAGGGCATGAAAATCATCATGGGGATGGCCACAATCAGCACCAGTGATATCACGTGCGATAACTTCTTGTTATCTCCCTCGATAGCACCGGAAGTGGCAATGGCGGCAGATACACCGCAAATGCTCACAGCACTGGATATCATCATACGGAACTCATCATCCAGCCCGAATTTCTTACAAAGCCAGAAAGTAAAGTACCAAACGGTAAATACGACTACTACGGATTGCAGCACGCCGAGTCCGCCGCCTTTCATCAGTTCCTGAAAAATAATACCGGAACCCAGCAACACCATGCCTGTTTTGATAAACAGTTCTGTTTGCAGGGCAGGCCTGATCCATTCCGGCAGCCCGATCACGTTACTGATAAAGAGGCCCAGCAGGAGGCTGAACAGCACGATCTCGATACCGAGATCCTTAATAGCGGCGTTCGCGGTTATCACCTGCGCGAACATGGAAATGGCGAATATGGCCAGGGCGCCGGTGAACAGTCCACCGGAGATTTTTTTACCTCCCAGCAGGTAAGCGATCAGGAGGGCGCCCAACACCCAGCCGAACATACCGGCCATTTTGCCGTAGTTGGAGAGGTCGGTTAGGCGGGCAAGGAATTCGTTTCCGTTGTTCCAGTCGAATTTTGGCATGGCCGGGTGCAGGCCCACAAGGATCAGGCTAATGGCTGTAAAGGCCAGTATGACCGAGATCCAGTCTTCATGAAGAGCAATTTTCTTTTGCATCATTTAATGGTTAGTGAAAAAAGATATATCCTATCATTATTGCAGCGATAATTCCCACGGCGTCGGCAATAAGGCCGCAAGTGAGGGCATAGCGGGTATTTTTGATATTGACGGAGCCAAAATAAACGGCCAGTACATAAAACGTGGTTTCAGTGGAGCCTTGCATAATGCAGGCGAGGCGGCCTACAAAAGAATCAGGGCCATGTGTTTTCATCAGTTCTACCATGATGCCGCGTGCACCGCTGCCACTGAAGGTTTTCATAATACCAACGGGCAGGGCAGGTACAAAGTCGGTATTTAGCCCCATCATCGCAACTACATAAGCGATGCCATTGGTAATGAAATCCAGGCAACCGGTAGCCCTGAAAACGGCGATCCCTACAAGGATGGCCACGAGGTAGGGGATGATCATTACCGCTGTGGTAAAGCCTTCCTTAGCGCCATCGATAAATGCATCGTACACATTAATCTTCTTCTGCCAGCCCACTACAAGGAATGAGGTGATAATGGAGAAGATGATGATACCGCCCAGCATGGCAGTTTTTACCGCAATCTCTTCCTGTGGCATATTACGCATCCAGAGATAGAGCAGATACATCAATCCGATAAACCCGCCTACAAAAAAGAGCAGGGCAGGGCGGAAGAGGTTGATACGCTGATAAATGGCCACGGCAATCATGCCGGATATGAATGAAATGAAAGTGCCGATCATGGTGGGGATGAAAATATCCGCCGGATTAGCGGCACCCATGGTAAGCCGCATGGCCATAACTGCTGTAGGGATCATGGTGATCCCGGCTGTGTTCAGCACAAGAAACATGATCTGCGCATCGGTGGCAGTGTCTTTTTTAGGGTTCAGCTCCTGCAGCTCATTCATGGCTTTCAGGCCCATGGGTGTGGCAGCATTATCGAGTCCGAGGGCGTTGGCCGAGAAGTTCATTACCACCGAGCCCATGGCAGGGTGCTTGTCCGGAATACCGGGAAAGAGCCGTTTAAACAGGGGATTTACTCCCCGGGCCAGCTTCGCTATCATCCCTGCACGCTCACCTATCTTCATGATACCCAGCCAGAAAGCCATCATGCCTGTGAGGCCGATAGCTATTTCGGCACCGGTTTTCCCGCTTTCGAACAGGCTGGTGGTCATTTTCCCGAATATCTCGACATCACCCAAAAAGATGAGCCGGAAGAGCGCCACGGCGAAAGAAATCACGAAAAATGCGATCCAGACGTAGTTTAAAGCCATAAATATCCCTGGTATTAGATGGTATTAAGCGGCCAAAATATGGTTTTTATTCCATCCTCCGCCACAAAATTGTGATATGTAACTCCCGGATTACAACTACAGGCCGTTGCGCGCTGAAATACAGAATGCTTTTCCTATCTTTGCGCAAATTTTTTCAAAAATGGCCTTGCAAGCAGGAATTGTCGGATTACCGAACGTAGGGAAGTCTACTTTGTTTAATGCTGTATCAAACAGCGCTAAAGCTGAAGCGAGTAATTACCGCTTCTGCACCATCGAACCCAACGTAGGATTGGTGGATGTGCCGGATGAACGTATTGACAAGCTCGCTGAACTTGTTCAGCCCAACCGTACCGTGCCCACTTCCATGGAGTTCGTGGATATTGCCGGACTCGTTAAAGGCGCCAGCAAGGGAGACGGACTGGGTAACAAGTTCCTCGCCAACATCCGTGAGGTAGATGCCATCGTACACGTGATCCGCTGCTTCGAAGATGAGAACATCCTCCGCGACGAAGGGCCTATCAACCCGGTGAACGACAAAGGCATCATCGATACCGAGCTGCAGCTGAAAGATCTCGAAAGCGTGGAAAAGAAAATCGCCCGCACAGAGAAAATGGCTAAAACCGGCGGCGATCCTAAAGCCAAAATTGAATTCGAAACCCTGAAACGCTGCCAGGAATACCTGGAGCAGGGCCGTAATATCCGCGAACTGGGCCTCAGCAAAGAAGATAAGTCCGCTATCGCTGACCTCTTCCTGCTGACCGACAAACCCGTACTCTACGTTGCCAACGTTGATGAAGGTTCCATCCTCACCGGTAATAAATTCTCCAAAGCACTGGAAGAAGCTGTGAAGGCAGAGAACGCCGAGGTGATCATCATGAACAACTCTATCGAAGCACAGATCAGTGAACTGGAAGACGCTGCTGATAAAGAACTGTTCTTCTCTGAATACGGACTTACCGAGCCGGGTCTTAACCGCCTCATCCGTTCCACTTACAAATTGCTGAACCTGATCACTTACTTCACTGCCGGTGTGCAGGAAGTACGTGCCTGGACGATCCTCCGTGGCTGGAAAGCCCCGCAGGCTGCCAGCGTAATCCACACCGATTTCGAGAAAGGCTTCATCAAGGCAGAGGTTATTTCTTACGACGATTATGTAAAATTCGGTTCTGAAGCTTCCGCGCGTGACAATGGCCGCCTGCGTATCGAAGGCAAGGAATACATCGTTAGCGATGGAGATGTGATGCATTTCCGTTTCAACGTATAAAGATACTCTTGAGCAATCATGAGGGTTACAACAAAAGAAGGCCCCGGTGTAAAACCGGGGCCTTCGCTATTATGGCAAATTAGAAAAAGACTAGAGATTGTACCCGAGCGAAACATATGCCTGTGTACCCACGGTGGGGTTACCCCAGGATTGCGTGTACTTCTTACCGGTAAGGTTGGCACCGCCGATCTTAATGGTAAGCTTCGGCTTAGGGAACAGTTTAGATACCTGAGCATCCAGTGCGCCGTAAGCGGGGATGTTGCCGAGGTTGTTCACGCGCACCAGTGGGCCAACGAAGGAGGAAGACCATACAAAGGCTTCCTGCCAGCGCCAGGAGATGTTGAAGCCGAAATTGCTCTGTGCAATATTACGGTTGCCGACATTGATGTTGTACCGGTAGCGGGGAGTATTATACATTGCCTGGAAGCCACCGAGCGATTCCTCATCGAGCAGTTTGTTGTACGATACGTTACCACCGATGGTGAAGTTGGCGGGTAGACGATAATCAAGGCCCAGTGCCCAGCCCCATGATTTAATGTCTTTCTCATAGTTCACAGGAACGCTATATACTTCCTGACCTGTTGCCGTCACTTTCACGAGTACCTGGCTGCCGTTGAAGTTCTTAAAGGTGTTGGAATACACGTAAGCATCGATGAGCAGTTTGCTGGCCACCAGCGCCTTATACCCGATCTCGAAAGCTTCCACTTTTTCAGGTTTGAATTCACGGAAGTTATATTGCTTGGGAGCACCGGCCTGAATAGATTCCAGCGAAAATACGTTCGGGCCATTGAGTCCATAGCGCTCACGCAGGAAGGGAAGGCCACCGAGCAAACGGGCCTGCGGCGTCAGCAGATCGATATACTGATCCTGTGTATGTGGAATACGGAAACCGGTCTGGAAGGAAGCACGGATGTTGTGGGTATTTAAGAAGGTATATACTGCGGAAAGTCTGGGGCTGAACTGCCCTTTAAAATTCTCGTTCTTATCGTAACGTAAAGCGGCACTAAGTTTCAGGTTATCTTCCAGCAGTTTTTTACCTATCTGAACATAACCGCCGTATTCGTTGATACGGAACTCTTTACCGTTATCGTCGAGGGCAAAGATGGTTTTTTCGGAATTGAGCGCATACACCCGGTAATTACCGCCTACCATCAGCTCCATGAAACTGATCTGGTTTTTGAAGTTGTACATGAACTCACCCTGATACAGGTTCGTTTTATCCATAAATTTCGCGCCTACACCATTTGCATCTCCGGGGATGGGTTTGTCTTTCACTTTATTGGCTGCATCATCGAACCCTTTGGTACCCGGCATCAAACGGCCGCGGTCAGCAAACTGCCGGGCCGTATTGTGGAAGCCGGCGGCACCGCCTTTAGCCGCTGCACTTGCAGTAGCAAAAGCCTGTGCGGGGTTCTGGCCACCCTGTAGCGCTTGCTGGAAGGCGGTGGAGAATGTTGTAAGTCCTTGTGTGGCATAGTTACCGAAATACTCCGGGAACCATTTGCTGGCACTGGGGCTCCAGGCTTCGTTGATACCGGCACCGAGCGTACCCACGGCATAGGAGTCGCCGGAACGTTCCTGTGTGGTGTAGGCACGAACGTAGAAGTTGTCTGCCCGCAGCTCAATTTTATATTGCCCCATCCGGAAGTTCTTAATGGAATAACGATCTGCACCGGTATACACCGTTGTCCCTGTTCCGTAGCTGCCCTGTGCGAGCAATTCTAAATTGGGGTTGAACTTGTAGTGCAATGCAACATTAGCCTTCAGGTTCTTGGTTTCGTAATCGGCAAGATCCCTTTCATTGTACCCGGTGCGGGAAACGAATGTACGGGCACTGTCCGGCATAAAGCCGGCATATATCTGCTGAGGGGTGATGAGGCCTCCGGTTGCAGCGGATAAAGCTGCGATGCCGTTACCCAGCGGATTGCCGGGTGTAAACGCCGCACCTTTTAAAGCCTGATACATGTTCACATTGGTTTCGTCGCCATAAATGTTGACGCCGTTGTAGCCGGGGTTAGCCCGTGTACCATCCAGCCCATGCCCGTTGAGCAGGCTCTGGTCGCGGTCGTCATACGCCTGCCAGTCGTCCGCTTTAATATAACCGAGGTTTACCTTGAAAGCGAACTTATCGTTGATGGCTTTTGCATAGCGGACAGCTACATCGTAGTACCCGGTGGTGCCTTTGCTTCTGCCGCTCTCGCTGAGGATGCCTGATTTGATATTGGCGCTAAGCCCCTGATACTGGAAGGGACTTTTACTGTTCAGCAGTACGATACCGTTGAGGGCATTAGGGCCGTACAGTGCGGAGGCTGCACCGGGCAGCACTTCCACGTTATCCATATCAAGCTCTGTGATACCTACGATATTACCCACGGAGAAGTTCAGGCCGGGGGCCTGATTGTCCATACCATCGATCAGCTGCAGCATACGGGTATTACCATTACTGTTGAAGCCGCGGGTGTTTACAGACTTAAAGGTGAGGCTCTGGGTGCTGAGTTCCACACCTTTCATATTGGCCAATGCGTCGTAAAAAGTAGGCGCAGGGGAGGCCTTGATGGCCCTGTTATCTATTTTCTCGATGGATACGGGCGATTCCAGCGCGCTTTGAGCAGTACGGTTAGCCGATACCACTACTTCCTGACCAAGGATCTCTGTGGAAGACAGCTGAACGTTTACCGCGGCAGACGCGTCTGTTATCGTTTGCTCTATGGGCTTGTAACCAACATAAGAAAAAACGAGCGTCATGGGGAGCCGGTGCGTGGTGCGTACGGTAAACTCACCATTTGCATTGGTAACCGCTCCTGCGTTGGCGCCTTTAACAGACACCGAAACCCCGGGAAGCCCCTGCCGGGTAGTGGCATCCGTTACGGTTCCTGTTATATTCTGTTGCTGTTGGGCCAGGGAGGTATTGCACAGCAAAACCAGCAATGTGGCCAGCCAGCATAAGCTTTGTCTACATACTTTCATAAGGTGAGAATTTGGTGAATGGAATCGCGCAGGTTTGGATATTTGGTTCGTGATAATGAATAGGTTACATAACAGTATCAGTTGATAAAGAGAAGTTAAGATTTTTTTTGAAAACCAAAAATTTTTCTATTAAAAATATGGGTAATACAATGATGGCCGGCATCATCAAAGTAGTTTGAATGATGGCTGGTATACAAATAGTTATGAAAAGTGGAGTTAGTCCTGCCCGAGGAAGCTGCTGAGGATCAGCCCTATTTTCCCGAATTCGATCAGGAAGCCGTCGTGGCCATAAGGAGAATCGATCTCGTGGTAGATGCAGTTATGCATATGGCTGGCCAGCAGGGTTTGCTCCTGCGGAGGACAAAGAATATCGCTGGTGATCCCGATCAGCAGGGTACGTTGTTCGATCTGGCGAAGGGTAGTGGCCACATCGGCATGACGGCCGCGGGAGATGTTATGGCTGTCCATAGCCTTCGTAAGCAGCCAGTAGCTTTGGGCATTGAAACGGCGGACGAGCTTATCGCCCTGATATATTATATAGGAAGCGGCCTTGAAGTTGTCGGTTTTCTCTTTATCGGGGTCCGTTTGCGCGGCCATAAAGGTCTGATAGTTCCGGTATGTAAGCATACCGATGGCACGGGCGGCTTTAAGCCCTTTGGCGCCGGCATCTTTCCGGGCTTCTTCCCAGCTGCCGTCTGCCTCAATGGCAAGCCGCTGGGAGGTATGCACAGCAATACCCCAGGCACTTTCTGCTGCGCCGGTACAGAGGAGAAACAGCTGCCCGATACGCTCCGGCTCCATCAGTGCCCACTCGAGCACCTGGTAGCCCCCCATGCTGCCGCCAGCCAGCAAATGGATCCGGTCAATACCAAGATGTTTGCGGAGAAGGATATGGGCGTGTACGATATCACGGATGGTGACCTGCGGAAAACTCCGGTACCAGGGTTCTCCGGTAGCAGCGTTTGTACTAAGGGGGCCGGAACTGCCGTAGCAGGAGCCGAGGATATTGGCGCAAACGATAAAATGGCGCTGCGGGTCCATCACTTTGCCTTCACCAACCAGTCCCTGCCACCAGTCTGCCGCATCGGAATTAGCGGTAAGGGCATGGCAGATCCATATCACGTTATCGGCATGCGGGCTTAACGTCCCGTAAGTGTGATACGCGATCTCGATCCCCGGCAATACCGCCCCGGATTCGAGCATAAAGGGCTGATGGCTGTGAAAGGTCTGTAAGGACAACGGCTTGAAAAATTTTGCGCAAACCTACAAAAGTAAGCCGCCATTTACAAATATGCCCTGATAAACCGCGTTTGTCATCCTTATGTTATTCATGCAGATATTTTATCTTTGATGAGCGGGGTAACCGCTAATTTTACATTAAACCGAATATTTAAGAGATATGAAGATCGCTTTACAACGCATAGACGACGGGTTTAACATGGAAGCTGTGGACGAACAGGGCCACAAGGTATTAATGGACTCCTCCGTGGAAAACGGCGGTAAGAACAACGGCGTACGCCCTATGCAGATGCTGATGATGGGCCTCGGCGGCTGTTCCGCTATCGACGTGGTGATGATCCTCAAGAAACAGCGCCAGGAAATCACTGACTTCCGCATCGAGATCGAGGCAGACCGTGAGAAGGGTAAAGAACCGTCGCTCTGGGAAAAAGCACACATCATATTTCATATCTCCGGCAAAGTGGACGCTGATAAAGCCGCCCGCGCCGTTGAGCTTTCCATGAACAAATACTGCTCCGTGGCCGAAACCCTCCGCCAGGGTAAAACGCAGCTTACCTGGGAAGTGAAACTGAACGCCTGATACCAAACTGAAAGATGAAAAAAAGAAAGATAAAACCGACCTACCGGCCAGAAACCAAGGCCATTCGCATACAACCCGGCAGAACGCCGAATATGGAACACAGCAGCCCGATGTACCTCACTTCCAGCTTCTGTTATGAAGATGCGGAATCCATGCGGGCAGCATTTGCAGACGAAACGGACGCTTACATCTACTCCCGTTTCAGCAACCCAACCGTAGAAGAGTTCACCCAGCGCATGTGTGCACTGGAAGGAGCGGAGAGTGGCTTTGCCACCGCTTCCGGCATGAGTGCCATCTTCGGCAGCTTCATGGCATTCCTGAAAGCGGGCGACCATCTGCTGAGCAGCGCTTCCATTTTCGGCTCCACCCACACCGTGATCACCAAGTTCCTCCCTAAGTGGAACATCGGCCATACTTACTTCGATCTCAACAAGCCTGAAACGATTGAAGCGCTTATTCAGCCCAATACGAAGATGATCTTCGTGGAAACGCCTTCCAACCCCGGACTCGACCTTATCGACCTGGAAGTAGTGGCTAAGATCGCCAAAAAGCATAATGTACTCCTGAACGTCGATAATTGTTTTGCCACGCCTGCCATACAGCGCCCCCTCGCACTGGGAGCCGACCTGGTAACGCATTCGGCCACCAAGTGGCTCGATGGCCAGGGCCGCGTACTCGGAGGAATTGTACTGGGTAAAAAGGAGCTGGTAGATGAAGTGTACGCTTTTTGCCGCAGCACCGGCCCGTCCCTCAGTCCGTTTAACGCCTGGGTACTGGCCCGCAGTCTCGAAACGCTGCATGTGCGTATGGAGCGCCACTCCGGCAATGCCCTTTCCCTCGCACAGGCCCTTGAAGGCAACAAGCACCTGGAATGGGTGAAATACCCCTTCCTGCCATCGCACCCGCAATATGCCATCGCGCAGCGGCAGATGTCGGCCGGCGGAGGCATCGTGTGCTTTGAACTGAAAGGCGGACTGGAAAGAGGCCGCCGCTTCCTGGACCAGCTGGAGCTGCTGAGCCTCACGGCAAACCTCGGCGACAGCAGGAGCATTGCCTCCCATCCCGCATCTACCACACACGCCAAGCTCAGCGAAGCGGAAAGAGTGAATGTGGGTATAACTCCGGGGCTTATCCGCATCTCCTGCGGACTGGAACATAAAGACGATATTCTGGAAGACGTGCTGCAGGCGCTGGAGAACAGCATCTGATCCCGCCCGCTTTTCCTTCATAACGCAATGCATGTAATTGAGAAGAAATGTGTAAATTCCTTCCCGATTACATGCATTCCTTTTTAAACCATACCGCATGCGCTTTGTGCTCACTATCCTTTTTACCGCCCTGCTGGGTTATATCCTTGGACTTTTCCTGCCCTGGTGGGCAATCGCCATCGCGGCTTTCATTGTGGCCCTCATCTGGCAACAGCGCCCCGGTAAAGCATTCGTGAGCGGCTTCCTCGCCATTTTCCTGCTATGGGGTATCCTGGCCTGGGTAGCCGATATCCGGAACGATCACATCCTCAGCAACCGCATGAGCGAGCTGATAGCCGGGAGCCGTATGCCCTGGGTACTCATCCTTGCGTCTTCCATTATAGGCGGCCTCGTAGCCGGTATGGGCGCACTTTCCGCCAGCGTGCTGCGGCCCGCACCCCGGAAAGCCGCATGATCTGTTCATGTGTGTTAAAATTTGCATAAAAGGACACTGCACGCTACTCCCGTGTAGGGCCATCCGTTACATTTGACACATGATGAAAGCACTGATACCCTGTTTCCTCTTCCTGTTTGTATTACCTGCTTCCGGCGCCCAGATCCGCGGCGTAGTCACCAATGAAAGCGGCATTCCCCTTCCTTTTGCCACCATCATGATCAAAGGCACCACGCTGGGCACCACCACCAATGCCAATGGCGCCTATCAGCTGGACCTTCCCGCCGGTAATCACATCATCGTTTGTCAATACATGGGGTACCGCAAAGCGGAAAAGAGCATTACTGCGGGAGCAACACCCACGGAACTGAATTTCACATTGCAACCGGTGAGCCTCCAGATGAAGGAGGTAGTGGTGAAATCAGGCGGGGAAGACCCCGCTTATGCCATCATCCGCCAGGCCATCAAAAAACGCCCTTTCTACCTCTCACAGGTGAAAGCTTATACCTGCGAATCCTACATCAAAATGCTGGCTCGCCTGCGCAAAATGCCCAAAAGGGTATTCGGTCAAAAAGTGGATGCGGATGAAATAGGGGTGGACTCCACCGGCAAAGGCATCGTAGCCCTCACCGAATCGCTCACCAAAATAGCCTGGCGCGACCCCGATATGAAGCTCGATGTGGTATCCAGCCGCTCCAGCGGCGGGGGACTTGGCTTTAGCATCCCTACTATTATCAACTTCTATCAGAACAATGTGGAAGCCATAGAATCGCAGATAGGGCCAAGAGGATTTATTTCACCCATCGCCGATAACGCACTGTTCCATTATAAATACCGCCTTGAAGGCACTTTTTTAGACGATGGCAAACTGGTCAACAAGATCCTCGTGATCCCACGCCGCAAATACGAGCCGGTGTTTGCAGGGCATATCTACATTACGGAAGATGACTGGCGCATTCACAGTACCGACCTGATGCTTACCAAAGAATACCAGTTGGAGCTGATCGACACCCTCGTTATCCGCCAGACGCATGTACCCGTAGCTCCGGATGTGTGGCGCACGAAAGATCAGGTGGTGTACCTCGCCGTAAAGATGCTGGGCTTCGATGTAACAGGTACTTCTGTGAATGTATACTCCAACTACAACCTGAATCCAGTGTTCCCAAAGAACTACTTCAATAAAGTGGTGATGAAATACCAGAAGGATGCAGAGTGGAGAAGTATAAACTACTGGGACAGCATCCGTCCGCTGCCATTGGAAGCCGACGAACTGCGGGATTTTCATGTGAAAGACAGTACCGCCCGCGCCCGCCGCGATTCCACCCGCAGCCGCCAGCACCTGGATTCCCTCCGCACTAAACCACAACCTGTTAAACTCATGGGGGTACTCTGGAACGGCTGGGGCCATAACTGGTATTTCCAGGGAGATACCTCGGTGCAGTCGCACAGGTTCAATATGCCCGGACTCATAAAAGGACTGAGCTACAACACCGTGGAAGGTATGGCTTTACAAATCAATCCATCCGTTACATTCAGTTTGCCAAACAGGAAATACCTCACGTGGCAGTCCAGCGCGCGCTACGGCTTCTCTAACACCCACCTGCAGGCGCAAACCGGACTAATATTAACCAATGTACCCAAAGGTGGGGTAGGTGTACGTAATACCTGGAGTGCTTCAGGTGGCAAGCGCATCACACAGTTTAACCGCGCCAATCCTATTGGTCCGGTGATGAATGCATTGTACACGCTGCTGCTGAAGGAGAATTACATGAAATTGTATGAAAGCAGGTTCGCCACACTGGGTTTCAGCAGAGTATATGAAAGCACCCTCGCATTCAGTGCCTATGCTTTGTATGAAGACCGTAACGCAGTGGAGAACACCACCGACTTCGTGATCTTTAAGAACGCGAAGAAATCCTTCACGTCCAACCATCCCGAAGAGCTGGCAGGTGTACCGTTTGGAAAGGAGCAGGTACTAACCTTCGGCGCTAACATCAGCTATCAGCCCGGCCAGCGCTTTATCGAATACCCGAATGGTAAGCGCGCCATCGGTTCCAAATACCCTACCTTCTATGCAGGATATCGGAAAGGACTGATGGATGCCAATTTCGATAAATGGAATGTAGATGTGAAGGACGATATGAATTTCAAGCTGTTGGGAGCATTCAAATACCATGTAACAGTTGGTGGTTTCCTCAACCGGAAATCAGTATCCATACCAGACATGCAGCATTTCAACGGAAACCAGACCTTCCTCAACATCCGCTACCTGAGCAGTTTCCAGCTGGCAAAATACTATGAGTACAGTACCACTGCCAAACTGTATGCTACGGCGAATGTGGAGCATCACTTCAACGGTCTCCTCACCAACCGCATCCCCTTATTCAATCGACTGAAGTGGCATTTGGTAGCAGGATCGAATGCGTTTTACGTGAACAGGAATAACAATTACGTGGAAGTGTTTGCCGGACTGGAGAACATCCTGAAAGTGATCAGGGTGGATGTGGTGGCAGGTTATCAGAGCCAGGCAGATACCCGGATAGGGGTGCGGCTGGGCTTTGGGGGAATACTGGGCGGAGCGTTCAGGGTAGAATAACTAAATTAAGCGATCGTAATAAAGACAAAGGCTGCCTTCCCTGATGCGGGAGGCAGCCTTTCTGTTTTTTGCTTGCCAAAGGTATCATAGAACGGTTACGCGCGGACGCGGAGACTTCTCCTTTTGCCGCGGTCTCCCGCTTTTTTAAGTTTTACTTCGCTGTGTGCATGGTAAGCCGCAATGCGGTAAATGCAGAATAAAACAATGGCGGTAATGAGGTAAATCGCGTAAATGCTCATATAGGTTGCTTTAAGGGGGTTAGAAAAACTCGAACAGCACAGGGTCAAATCCACATACATTATCCCACTTTTCCAAAAGCGTGCCATAATTTAACTGCCATACCGTCAAAATGTTCAATACGATTGATGGATTTGACAAATGTGAGATGAAGCTCAGCTTCTTGGGGATTGGCCGGTTTACACCACCGGTTTTTTTTGTAACTTTGCGCCGGCTTTGCCTGTCATGTCACGTAACAGGGAGTATGACAAGCACCGTCCAATTGGAAATCAATTTTTTAATGAGTTTTGTTCCACCGGCGTTGGTCCTTAAAATTCTAGTATGGTTCTTCACAACAGATTCTCTGCCACCGAGTTAAAAGAACGGTTGGCTGCGGAAACCTTCCGCCGCGTTACGGTATCCTTTTACCAGTACGCCAAAATTACCGATCCACAGCTTTTCAGGGATGAATTGTATACCGCCCTCCACGAGATAGGGGTGTTCGGCCGTATCTATGTGGCGCACGAAGGTATCAATGCACAAATCAGTATCCCGGAGCATCATTTTGATGCGTTCCGTCAGCACCTCGATACCATTCCTTTCCTCAACGGCATCCGCCTCAACATCGCGGTGGATGATAACGGGAAGTCGTTTTGGGTATTGAAAATCAAAGTGCGTGAGAAAATCGTGGCAGACGGGATCACCGATTCCTCATTTGATATGGACAACCGGGGGAAATATCTCAATGCCCGGGAGTTCAACGACCTCTCTGCCGATCCCGATACCGTCATCATCGACATGCGTAACCACTACGAATTCGAAGTGGGGCATTTCGATAACGCCCTCGAAGTTCCTTCAGACACTTTCCGTGAGCAGTTGCCCATGGCGGTGGATATGATGAAGGATAATAAGGAAAAGAACATCATCATGTACTGCACCGGCGGCATCCGTTGCGAGAAAGCCTCGGCATACATGCTCCACCATGGCTTCAACAACGTCTTCCACCTCGAAGGCGGCATCATCGAATATTCCAACAAAGCCCGCGAATGGGGCATCCCCAATAAGTTCAGGGGTAAGAACTTCGTGTTCGACGACCGGCTGGGTGAGCGTATCACGGAAGAGATCATCTCCCAGTGCCACCAGTGCGGTGCGCCCTGCGATACGCATATCAACTGCGCCAACGAAGGTTGTCATCTCCTGTTTATCCAATGCGATAAATGCGCGGAGCAATTCAACAAATGCTGCAGCCAGGCCTGTACCGATGTGATTGCCCTGCCTGAAGAAGAACAGGCGGAAATGCGTAAAGGGATAGACAAGGGGCTGATGCTTTTCAACAAACGTAAGAAAAGACGTACACCTCCTCCCGGGGAATCAGCGCTTTAGATAGCGGTTCTGCAGAATTCTTTCCATCACTTCATCGCGCAGTGCACGGCTGACGGGCACCTCATGTGCGCCCACCGTAATCGTATTGCCCTCGATGCTGTCGATCTTACCGGCTGCAACAATGTATGATTTATGCACTTTGATGAACTGCACTGCAGGAAGGTATTCTTCCACCGCTTTAAAGGTGAGGTAGGTGATGTATTTACGTTGAGTAGTATGCACAGCGATGTAGTTTTGCAGGGCTTCCACAAAAAGCACATCCTCCAGCCGTATCTTTTCCAGCCGGTGCTCACACTTGATATAGAAGTGATCCGGCATGGCGGTTTTCAATAAAGCTTTCGCTTTGCTGGCGGCTTTAAAGAAGCGCTCGAATGATACGGGCTTTAACAGGTAATCCAGCACATCCAGCTCAAAACCTTCCAGCGCATGATCGGGATAAGCCGTGGTGATGATGGTAAGCGGCTTTTGCGGAAGGGTGCGGAGGAACTCCAGTCCGCTGAGGCGTGGCATCCTGATGTCGAGGAAGAGCAGATCTACCGGCCGCTGCAGGAGAAACTCTGCGGCCTTCATGGCGCTTTCACATTCCCCGGCCCATTCGAGGAAGCTGACTCCGGCAATGTGTTCCCGGAGACCCTGCCGCGCCATTGGCTCATCGTCTACTACCAGACATTGTAATTTCATACCTGCAAGGTTAAGGTGACCGCAAACTGATCCGCTCCCGGCACAATCTGCAAAGCGTGTTTTCCATTATACAAAAGCTCCAGCCGCCGCTTTACATTGCTCAGTCCTATACCTCCGGGAGAACGTTGCGGCCCTGGCTCACAGGTGTTTTCCACGGTAAAGGTAAAATGCCCGTTTTCCCGCGCCATCTGAATATGAACCGTGTTGGCAGACTGATGCGATATATGCTTGAAGGCATTCTCCACAAAAGGCATGAGCAGCAGCGGGGCAATATCAAAATCTTTCACCTCGGGCGAATGCTCGAATTGGATTTGATACTGTTTATCGTGCCGCAGCCTTTGGAGCGCGATGTAATTATCGATGTAAGCGATCTCCTTCGCGATATCGATCCTTTCGGTATTGCACTCATACAACTGGTAACGGAGCAGATCGGAGAACCTCAGCAGGGTTTCCCGGGCGAGGTGGTTCTCTTTATGAATCAGGAAGTAAATGGTATTGAGCGAATTAAACAACGAATGGGGATTGATCTGCGAACGGAGGAACTGCAATTCCTGTTCCGCTCCCGCACGCAGGGCGCTTTGCAGATGATGCAGCGTCCTGATCTGATCAATGTAAAACTTGATCCCCGCGGCCGCACCTACCATGAAAAACAAGGGGATGTATACATCGTACAGTTGGCTGTTCAGCGTGGCATTGGGCCAGTGGGTAATGGTGGACGCATAAGGCAGAAGGATCCAGTTGAGGACTTTGATCACAACAAACCCCGTTATACCCACCAATGCCGTAAACACAATCAGAAAGGTGAAGTACCGCTTCTTATACAGGAACTTTGGAATGAGCACATAATTGGTAAAGTAGACCGCCCCTGCCAGCGAAAGTACTTTCAGCAGTCCAGCTAACACAGTGGGCGTGAGGTCTGGGTAATCGTCTATCCGCAATGTGATCCAAACCACAAAGAAAGCGGCCCAAAACAGGAAGTGATACAGCCGCCAACGGGTGATTGTCTTTAGAATATCCATGCTGGCTTCAATATAAATGTAAGCAATCTCCACCACATCTCTTTTTACACCACTGGCAGCTTTTACGTTACGAAATGCAGCATTATACCCCTCTATACGCAGCCACAGCCAGCCCTCATAAAAAACAGCCCCAATTAAGGGGCCGCTTCAGGGTTTTACAGATAACTAAAGGCAATGGTTTACCAGTTTGTCATGAATAAAGTAAGATCATGGAATTTGTCCTGCCGGGCTGGTACTTCATCCGGCCCGCCATACCGCAGTATCGAGGTTACGAATTTGAAAGGAGGTACGCCATCAGCCGAGGCACGATTCGACCGGAAGCTGTCTGAATACCCCGCCGCCTGATCTATCCGGGTGGCATGCCGGAAGGTGATGTCCTGGATCATGGAGCCATCCTTCGGGTTAATGAGCCTGAACAGGTAAAGGGTGTTACGGCCATATACATCCATGGGCAGCTCTACATAAGGGGAGAAGGCTCCCTTTTTAAGCGTTAAGATGCCTGATGGTGCTTCCTGGTAAGTAAAAGGCCTTACCCCTGCATTGCAAACGTGTATTTCCATCTGCACGGAATCGGGCAGCAGGGGATCAGTATAATAGTAACGGTGTTTTCCATGGGTTCGGGCGGTGGGATCGGGAGATTCGCCGCCTTCGGTATTGCCGCCTACTAAGACGGGCTTATCGGTGGCAGACACGGCCAGCAACTGGAAGTTGGCCATGCCATTCACCATAACTGAGGTATCCAGCACGGTACTGTCTGTTCCCGTTACTTTCAGCACTATTCTCTTTCTGCCCATACTGGCGCCGGGCAGCATCTTACGCGCAAATTTCTGATCTATATTGAAAACGAGGCTGTCGGTTACCCGGGTGCCTTCGAATTCTACCGTATACGCCACATCTGTATCAGGGGTATACAGCCAGGTGAGTCTTATCTCAAAAAACTCGGGCTGTGCCACGAGGTCGCCGTTCTTCTGACAGGCAGAAAACAGGAGGGCCAGGAGGGCCGGAAAGAAGCATTTTTTCATGCAATCGGAATTTTAAAAGAATTGAAAGGGCGGGCGATGAACCCGCCCTTTCCAGTTATTCATCACGAACAGGAGATTTTCTTAGAAACGGATCCAGGTATCGCCCAGCCAGTAGTTGCCGCTGGGGTCTACCGCGCCACCTTTATAGGCAACGGTGTTGAAAGCATAGCTGCAGTTTACGGGCAGCAGGCCGCAGAAGCCGGTCTTGTTAGACGTGGGCGGTGCAGCAGGTGCCAGCGGAGAAGCGATAGGGTCGAAATAATCAGCAAATGCTGTAGGGAAAGCATCGCTCAGGTTCAGGCCGGCCACGGTGTTGCTGGTAGTGCTGGAGTGCGGCGTGAAAGTGGCGAATGCAGTTACACAGGCCTGTACGGCGTTGTTGAACAGGTAAGTAGCAGTACCGCTGGTGCCGCAGCTGTCTGTGTTGTTGAACGATGCAGTGGTTACGGCAGACTCCAGGCGCATAGCCGTAGGATAACCGTACACAATGGAGTTACGCATTACCGCATACGTGTTGTTGCGGAAACGGGTACCGTTCAGCAGCTGGTTGGTAGAGGTTACCGTACAGTTGGGAGCGCCCACGATGGTCATGTTGCTGATAACAGGACGGCTGTAGCAGGAAGATACCTGGCCACCGTCGCACTCAATACCATTTGAGTTGTTAGCGGCGTACTCAACTGAAGGCTTGATGATGGAAACAAGGAACTGGAGGTTGCCTTTGTAACCGAAGTCGAAATCGAACTGATCATCGTTATTGGCGATGGCCAGCAGGTACTTACCGTTTACGTTGCCACCGAAGAATTCGAATCCGTCGTCAGCACCATACATCACCTCGATGTGGTCCATGGTAGTGCCGCAGCCTACACCACCGAGGGTAAGTCCGTTCAGCTCATTACCTTCCTGGATCACCGCACCGGCGTATTCGATACGGATATAGGAAAGTGTACCTGAATTGTCGTTAGCAGTAGTACCGCCATAGGTGTAATCTACTCCTGCAGGAACGATTACGGGGTTGATACCTTCGATCTGGGCAGTACCGGTAGTGGTACATACCAGCGCATCACCCAATACTACCACGCCACCCCAGTCGCCCGCGGCTTTAGTGGTTTCGTTGGAAGTGAATACGATAGGGCAATCGGCAGTACCTGCTGCGTTGATAGATGCATTGCGGGTAACGATCAATGCGGATGCTTCACTTGCGGTGGCTTTCTTAATTCCTTTGATAACGGTACCGGGCTGGATAGTGAGCGTACCGTTCTTCACCCAGGTTTTGCCGTCGAGGATGTAGCAGGTATCGCTGTAAAGGGTGCGGTTACCGCTGATAACATCCGGGAGATCTTTGGGAGCGGTATTGCAGGGTTCACAAACTGCTGCAGCGGCAAGGCGCGATGCAGTTTCGGGTCTGCCGGCATTGGGTTTCTGGCCGTCTTTCTTACAGGCAGCGAAAGTGGTAGCTACCAGGGTGATCAATAAAAAATGCTTTTTCATGGTGCAATTTTGATGTCGTTAACTTCTAGGGTTTTGATATCATGATGAATGAACTGCGTGCTATAGCCTGTAACTCACCGTTACCGACCAGTTGGTCCCTTTCTTCGTCCGCTTCAGCTTCCAGTCGGATGATGGGTTGTAACCCATCCCTTTGGGATCATCTCCGTTGTTCACGTTACTTGGGCTGGCGGGCGGAAAGCTGCCGGGGTGTTTATTGAAGTACTCGATATAATACTGGTTAAAAAGGTCGGCCGCATTCAGCCGAATTTCCATCCGTTGTTTGAGCAGCCGGGCATTCAGCTGCAGGTCCAGCTGATCGCGCGGGTTCTCATAAGTGTCGTCGTAATCATCGATCCCCGCAAACGTCACCCTTCTGCCAAAGCGGTTGTAGGTAACGTTGGCACCGAAATAGGCACCCTGCCAGGAAAGACCGGTATTAATGATGTAGGGAGACAATCCCTGCAAAGGCCGCTTCCTTATGTTCTTCGACGAATCGTTTGAAGGCAAAGGCGGCAACCCGTTCGATACCCGCTGGATGTTCAGCTCATCATATGTTACTTTACTATCCATCACGGTGAGGTTGGCGCTGAGGAACAGGTTTTTCCAAAACCCGCTGTTGGGGTTGATGAAAGAAAAGGAGTGACGGTAATCCAGTTCCAGCCCGCGGTTCACGGCGCTTTCGAGGTTAAAGTAGAACACGCCGTAACGGTTATCGGAAAAGAGGTAACTCACTGTTTCAACCGGCTTATCGTATTTTTTGTAGAATGCAGTAATGGAGAGTACTTCAACCGGACTCGGGTACCACTCTATCCTTACATCCGCATTATCTGCCCGGCTATAATCCAATCCCTGCACTCCTTTTACATCCTGCCGCATTTTCACGTCGTAATACATGAAGGTGGAGCGTTCCCTGAAATCCGGACGGGCGAGGGTTTTGCTGTAAGCCGCACGGATGTTGACGGAAGGGGTGAGCTGGTATACAAGGTTAATGGAAGGGAGCCAGTCGGTTTCCCGGTATTCCAGCGTAGTATCCCCCGCCTTGGCGGTGCTGCCCTGGTTGATGCGGGTATAAGTGTGTACATCCATGGCATTGCTTTCGAGCCTTACGCCTGCAATAACACGGAGTTTGGGCAGGGGCAGGAAGTCGGCCATGAGATAGGCAGCATGCAGGCGCTGGTCGCCATCGTAATGGTCTGCAGCATCCAGCCCGGATGCGGTGATGGGCCGGTAGGTGAGGATGCCGGCGGCGAAATTTTCCGGTCGGAACACTTCATAATCCGGTTTTCCGAACCCGATGGAATCTGCTATTTCCCTGCCACGGTCACCACTTGCATTGGCCGTTGGGGCCAGCATCACCTGTGCATATTCTGCAGTGCGGAAAGTACCCCAATAACCGGTTTTCAATTTATGGGTACGGCCTCCCATTTTAAAAGGAATGGTAAGGTCGCCCCCTATATTCTGTTTCTTTTCATGCAGTTGATTGGCATACAGCCCGCCATCTTTAATGGTAGAAGCAGTAGGGCGCGCATAATCATACCGCAGCAAAGGAAGCCCGGTGTGCGGATCTGTTCCAAGGATCTCGCCAACGGAATAACGGGTATCGGGCTGCTCTTTATCTACCGTGGCATGGTCAGCAAACCAGTTAAACTTAATGCCTTTCCCGAGTTTGTGCTCCCCTTCGAGGCGCGTCTGGAAAAGGTTCCCGGCTTCCACGATGGAAACATACTCCCTTGACCGGCCACTACGGCCTTTGTCTTCTGCCTCCTGGATAATGTTCTCATGCGTAAAGCGGCGGTTGTACAGGTTGCGCCAAACCAGCTTATGACGGGGCGTCTGGAAGGTAAGGTTACCCAGTCCGCCGGCGGCGGTGATAAAATTGTATTGCATGGCATCGTCTACTATGGTAGGACTTTGCCGGAACCAGGCGTCGTATTGCTCGATGTTCTCCTCGTGCCGGTAACTACCCGCCAGCACAAGGCTCAGCGAGCGGCTGCCCTTAAACTGTTTACTGCCACCCAGCGAGGCCTGATACTGCTGCATGGGCTTTGCCGTGTATTGGTGAAGACCATAAAAGTTAGGAACGCGCCCGTTCATGGCATTCATGCCGGCATGGTTACCCGCTATGAGCATCTGCTGATAATCGCGGCTGAACCACGAGCGGTTTAACCACCGGCGTTCATCGCCCGGTTTGCCGATGTAATCACCACGCAGGCGGCGGGTGCTGTAAAAATCCTTCCCGGTGCTTTGAGAATTGAAGCCCGTGCCCACCAGCACATGCACGAAGTTCTCAGCGGGCACATCCAGTGTATTCACCTGTACAAGGCCACCGGTGAACTCACCCGGCAGATCGGGCGTGGCGGTTTTATTCACTACCACATTGTCGATCAGGTTACTGGGCAGTATGTCAAAAGAAAAATTGCGGCGGTTAGGCTCTGTGCTGGGAAGTGAAGAGCCATTCAGCAGCATGTTGTTATATCGCTCGCTCATGCCCCGCACGATCACGAATTTATTATCCTGTACGGTAAGACCGCTGATACGTTTAAGCACCTGCCCCGCATGGCTGTCGGGTGTTCTGCGCACCTGCTCGGCACTGATGCCGTCACTCATAGCGGGGTTATTCTTTTGCCTTGCATAAAGGGAAGAGATAGATTCCTTCTTCGCGGAAGAAACTACTTCCACACCGCGCAGGGTCCCTTTTGCGGGGAGCAATGTGAGGTTCAGTGCGTTAGTTTGACCGGCTTTAATTATTACATCCGGTATTTTCTTGGGTTGGTAACCGATGTAGCGTATCTGCAGGATGTATTCCCCTTCGGGCAGTTCAAAGGCGAACTTGCCGCTGATGTCGGTCACCATACCTGCGGTGCCCGCCATAATAGTAGCGCCTCCGAGAGGTTCACCGGAGCCACCGTCTACCAGTACACCGGCCAGTTTGCCATTGGCGGAAGGCGTGGGGGCGGGTTTGCGGCGGATGATCACCGAGCGGCCATCTACCCGGAAGCCGTAAGTGGTAGGGGCCAGCGCAGCACGCAATACCTGTTGGAGGGTGGCCTGCCGCATGTTAACGGTTACGGGGGTACGGAGGTCTACCTCGTCCTGAAAGTAATTGAAGGTGAGTCCCGTTTTGTTTTCAAGTAAAGCAAAAAGCTCCTTCAGCGTGGATTTCTCCAGCTTCACATCGATCTTCTGCTCCACCTGCCATGCAAAAAGCGCGGCTGGTAACAGGAGCAGGGAGAAGATCAGGACAAGCAGCGTCCTGTTCCCCGCACGGAGGAAAAATGGTAAACATGCATTCATGCGTAAAAAACTATTATTTAATGTATGGGTGTGGCAGGTGTGTTTGCAGTGATGATAATGGTGCTGTCGCGCTGCTCGTACCGGAACCGCCCCATGGCGGCAAGGATACGCAGCACATCGGCATGCGACTGGTCCCTGAAAGCGGCTTTCACCGGGCGCATGAGCAGGCGCTTGTCTTTCACATGGTACCGGTAGCCAAACGAATGTTCCAGTATTGCGAGGGCTTCACCCAGCGGCTCACCATCGAAATAGAACTCCCTCTGCTTCCAGCTGCCGGGCTTACCCGCGGGCTTACCATGCATCAGACTGCCGTCGTATTTAGACCAGAAACCGGTTTTGCCGGGTGTAAGAATAAGAGAACGGTTACTATGGCGCATGGCTACCTTGCCGGTGGCTACGGATACACTGGCACCGGGGTCTGTATGATAGTTCCGCATGTTGAAAGACGTACCCAGCACATCCACCGTCACACTATCCATTACTGCGCGGAAGGGCTTCCCGGGATCTATGCCCGCTTCGATGAAGATCTCGCCTTCATGGAGGCGCACGGTGCGGTAATCGCCCGTAAATACTTCGGGCACTTCCAGTACGGTGGCGCCGTTCATCCAGATGCGCGTTTTGTCTGACAGGGTTACCAGCCTGTGTTCCCCGGCTCCGGTGCTGAAGGTAAGGCTGCGTGCAGCAGCGGCTACACGTACCTGATCAGTTTGCACGTTGCGCCAGAGGAGCATGGCTGTGATGGAACCGGCAGTAATTAGCAGCAAAGCGCAGGCGGCCCTTAGCCATCGCATGCGTACGACCCGGCTGGAAGGGCGCACCTGTGCCATTATGCTGCTGTACACTGTCTGCTGTTCAATTGGAGATATGTGGCACGGAACGGTTTCCGCCCATTCTTTTTCGGGGAATATTATATCAAGATCTGCAGGCTCCAGTTGCTCCAGCCGTTCCCGCAAAACCTGCTGGTCTGCTTCGCTGAGCATGCCGGTGCTTAGTTGCCGGAGTTGATGTCGGATGTGTTGCGGGTCCATATCAGTAATACGCTAAAGAGGGAGGGAGACAGACATTTTCTGTATTACCATAATGTTAACTCACCGGCAGCGCGCATGAGCAGGATCACGTACAGGGCATGAACATCGAGTTTGGCGCGGAGTAAACGGCGGATCTCATTCACATGGCGCTCCACCGTTTTTACGGAAATGCCTTCCATCTCCGCTATTTCCCGGTAGGTTAGTCCATCGTCCCAATGGAGCCGGAAGCAGCGTTGTTTTACGGTGTGGAAGGTGCGGAGGGTACGCTCGTACAGTTCATAATATTCTTTATGCAGCAGGGAAGGGGCCGTGCCGCCGGCAGGTATCTGATCGTGGCGTTCTTCTTCCAGTTCCACAACAGGCAGCCGCTTTACCCTGAAGTGCGATACCACGGAGTTGCGTACCACGGTAAACAGCCAGGCATCCGGCGGAGGAGTGGCTTCCAGCCGGTTCCAGTGTTTCCAGATTCTGATATACACGTCCTGCGCAATATCGTCGGCATGCATATTAGCGCCGAGCGCATTCACCAGGTAGGCTTTCACACGCGGATACGTGCGCTCGAAATATTGGCGGAAAAGAATGTCTTTCTCTGCGGGCATGCGATTCAAGCTTGGTGGATGATGGGTTTCGAAGCCATGGTTTGCGGGGCGCTTTTACTACCGGGATCGTTTCATCAAAAATTAAGAACTCCTGCCGCACCGCCAATTTTAACGCGTTAAGTTTTAATTAAGGTTGAAGCCGGGCCTCGAATCGCATTGCATGCAATCCTGATTGACAACCATTTACATCCCCCCGCCGGCACATCCGCTTTACTGCACAAAAAAATCCCCGGAACCTTTCAGCGCCGGGGATCATTCCTTTCAGGATAAAACAGTTTACCCCTGTATCTTATCTTCCAGTTCCATTACTTTCTCAAAAGCCGACTCGTATTCCGAAGTAGCTTTCGAAAGCTCCGAAGCAGCCTGTTTGTAGTTGCTTTCGGTGGACTTGAACTTATTCTTATCTGCGTAAATATCCGGATTGGCCATGTCGGCTTCCAGTTGATCAACCTTCGCACGCAGGTCGCTCATTTGCTTTTCGAGGTTCTGCACCTGGCGCTGCTGCTTCTGCAATTCCTTTTTCAGGGTATTGTCTACCGGTGCTTTGGTGGCCTGCTGAACAGGAGCGGGGGCGGCAGCGGCTTTCTTTTCAGGCTTGGCGGGTTGCGCGGCAGCGGCCATGCGCTTCTTCCACTCTTCCCATTCGCCGTATGTGCCTTTAAATTCCTTGATCTCACCGTCTACGATCTCCCAGATCTTGTTAGCCGTGCGGCTCACAAAATAACGGTCGTGCGATACGAGTACCAGGCTGCCTTCGTATTTACCGAGTGCATCAATCAGCATGTCTACCGAGTTCATGTCAAGGTGGTTCGTAGGCTCATCCAGCAGCAGGAAGTTGGCTTTACTGATGATCACCTTAGCCAGTGCCACACGTGCTTTCTCGCCACCGGAAAGTATCCGGATCTTCTTGAACACATCATCGCCCTGGAAAAGGAAAGCACCGAGCAGGCCGCGCAGTTCCATTTCAGTATTACCGCTGGCGCAGCTTTTCAGTTCGTCGAGGATCTCACTGTCGAGGTGCAGTGATTCCAGCTGGTGCTGTGCGTAGAAGCTCGTTACCACGTTGTGGCCGGGCTGGCGGTCGCCTTCATATGAATCGGTTCCCGCGATCACGCGCAGGAGGGTGGATTTACCTTTACCATTCGCACCGATCAGTGCGATCTTATCTCCCCGGTTGATTTCCGCACGGGCATTCTTCAGGATGGTGAGGTCGCCGTAAGCTTTCGATACACCGTTGAGGGTGCAGAGGATCTTTCCGGGCATCTTGTCTACACTGAAGTTCATGCGGATGCGGGAAGGGCCGCCATCCACCTGCTCTACCCGCTCAAGGCGGTCGAGCCGTTTCATGATAGACTGTGCCTGCGCGGCTTTGGAAGCCTTCGCCTTAAAGCGCTCGATAAAGCGCTCCTGCTGGCGGATGTAATCCTGCTGGTTCTCGAAAGCACGCTGCTGCAGTTCGCGGCGCATGGATTTCTCTTCTTCATAATCCTCGTAGTTACCTGCGTAGTGGTGCAGTTCCTGCTGGTACAGTTCCACGATTTTATTCACCATGCGGTCGAGGAAATAACGGTCGTGCGATACGATGAGCACCGCGCCGTCGTAATTACTGAGGTATCTTTCCAGCCATTCGATGGAGGGAAGGTCAAGGTGGTTGGTAGGCTCGTCAAGCATCAGCACATCGGGCTGCTGCAGGATGAGTTTGGCGAGGAGTACACGCATGCGCCAGCCACCGGAGAACTCGTTATAGGGGCGGTCCAGGTCTGCCGTGGAAAAGCCGAGGCCTTCCAGCACTGTTGCGGTTTTGTGGCGGATGTTGTAACCGTCGAGGATATCGAATTCATGCAGCTTCTCGCTGTACTCCATCAGCAGGGCTTCGTCTTCCGAAGTTTCCAGCTTTTTGGTCAGCTCTTCCAGCTCCTTTTCGACTTTCACGGCTTTCTCGAAAGCAGTCATACCCACATTGAGGATCGGTTCGTCGGATTCGAAGCTGAGCAGGTCCTGGTTAAAGAACCCGATGGTGAGATCTTTGCTCTTATTAATACTGCCTTTAGAAATGGTGTATTCTCCGTTGATAATGCGGAGGAGCGTGGATTTTCCGGTACCGTTGAGGCCGATGAGACCTACCCGGTCACCGGGTATGATGTGCCAGGAACTGTCTTCTATAATTGTCCTTGCGCCGAATTCAAATGTTATGTCCTGCAGTGCGATGAGCATGTTAAAACCGATATTAAACCCGCAAAGATAGTCAAATTTTTCCATCTATATTTGCGCAAAACATCTAATATATGCGCATAACCAGGTGGCTTACCGGCGGGATATTCTTATTGGCAACAGCCTGTGCCCAGCCGGAAAAGGCCCGGGAAGAAAGCGGGGAGAACCCTGTAGTGAATTTTAAGGGAGTGACGTTCAGGCAGGAATTCAAAGACTCCCTGCAACTGGCTTTGGAAGATTATCATAAACTGACGGTGAACCTTGCTTTCGGGGATACTTCCATAGCGGATATGCGCGCCACTTTATTAGGGGAGCGGTTCGAATACCTGGCGGTAGCACATGAAGGACTGGACACTAACCAGACACACGCACTGGCCATGAATACAGGAAGCATTGCCGCAGAACTGAAAGGCATGTATATGGAGAAAGCCGGACTGGAAGGCCGTCGTATCGCTTACCACACTGCTTCCGAACAATTATACGATTTCTTAAAACTAACCGGCGTACCCGGCAAGCCGCTGTACTGGCTGTATTGCAAAGATGCTTTTGGCGGGAAAGGGGCCTATTGGCTGGCGGAAGAAAAGGGAAGTTATAATCCCTATATGGGCCGGGAAAGCAAACCCTGCGAAGAGGTGAAGGAAACGCTGAAGTAGGGGGATTGCAACAATCAGGTAAATGCATATTTACGCAGATACGGTTACATAGCGGTATCATAGCGTTTATATTGCGTTTGCATAGCGTTAGTCCCGGGCAGTCATACATGTGTATGCCCCCGGACTATACCGCAAACGCCTGAAGATATTTATCAATATATTCCTTTTTGCTTTTCAGTTTATACTGCATCACAAACCTGGGATGCTCTAAAGGGATGAGCTTTTTGAAGAACCCTTCCGCCTTATTGACCTGCTGCACGAAGGCGGCGTTTTTACCGGTGCCGAGGATGTAGCCCACGTTCCGGTCCAGCCCGAAATCTACCTGTTTACGGAGGCTTTCCACCATAAAATCATAGACCGCGGCGGTGAGGGCTTTACTGTCGTAGTAATTGTAATTCACTTCCTTTCCGCCCGGTTTCTGAATGGTAAAACCCAGCGGGCACATGGACCCTATGTAGAAATCCCTGTAAAAGGCCTTAGGACCCCCATACGCGGCAATTACGTCGTACACAAATACAGCAGACACTTCGTAGGATTTAAACCCCGGATAATCGATGCCACAGGGATCGGCTAACCGGGAAGAGTCCGTAAAAGGCACCCCGGAAAGCGCAGCGCCGAAGCGGCCGGGGTTGATGCCAATGATCATGCGGCGGGGAGAAGGATCATTATAGAACTTCCGGTAAAACGATTCCATCACCGGTATCACCGCAGGATTTTCCGCAAAGGGATTCATGAGCCGGATACCCGGCGGCAGCTGACCGGAATAGGAGATATGCGTGTTGAAATGAATGATCTTATCGGCCATCGTCTTCATCCGGCAAAAATAAGGGGAAATGATGGGTTCCTGCAACCCTCCAAAAGGCAGTCAACTCGTATGCGTGAGGCAGTGTAGAGGCAGTGTAAAGGCAGTCTAACCCAAGTACCAGGGCCGCCAAAGGCAGTAACAAGGCAGTCAAGAGGCTGGAAAAGGCAGTGGTTTTCCGGGATTTTAGTTCAACCCATACCTGTTCCAACCAAAATAACGGAAAAATGTAATCTGTTCAAAGGCAGTATCCGGGACTCCCTGTAAGCCATATTCAGGATTATCGAGTAACCTGTAAGGCTATTTCAGTACAAGACACACTAAGGTTAACCTCACCTCAGATTCACCTTTACTTCACCTATACTTCACCTATACTTCAGGGTTAATGTAGGGGTAATGTAGGTATAGGGTATTAGGAATCCGCTGAAACCCGCTACAGTCTTGTGGTCTTTACAAAAGTGTGAACAAAAAAGGTGCATTATGACGCACTAAGGGCATATAAAGTAAATATAAAGAATGTCTTTAGTAAATATTAATTATTGCTATTGTAAATATCCATTACACTCAAATACTCCGGGAAGGGTACTCCTGATTTGGGAGATGGATAAGTACCTCCCGAAAGGAGCGAAAGTCATGCAAAAAATGGATACCTGCACACTGGTTTCAGTCCATTTATCGTAATTCGCATGTATCTGTATGCGATTGGTTTATGCAAGCTATATACCATATTTCCTAAATCGTAATTGATTTTGTAATTTCGCATGCATTTTATTTGAGAAAAGGATTTATGATCAATATTACATTCCCGGATGGCGCTGTAAGACAGTATGAGCAAGACGTAACTGCACTGGACATCGCAAAATCCATCAGCGAAGGGCTGGCCCGCAAGGTGCTGGCGGCGAAGTTTAACGGACAGGTGGTAGACGCCACCCGCCCCATTTCGAAGGACGGCACGCTTCAGCTGCTGACCTGGACGGATGCGGACGGTAAGGCTACCATGTGGCACTCTTCGGCGCACCTCATGGCGGAAGCCCTCGAAAGCATGTACCCGGGAGTAAAATTCGGCTACGGTCCATCTCTGGAAAACGGCGGATTCTTTTACGACGTGGACCTCGACGGCCGGCAGATCTCTGACGAAGAGCTGCGCAAGCTGGAAGTGAAAATGAACGAACTGGCCAAACAGAACAACGCATACCTGCGTAAAGAAGTGGCCAAAGCCGATGCCATTGCTTATTTCAAGGAAAAAGGCGACCCTTATAAACTCGACCTCCTCGAAAAGCTGGAAGACGGCTCCATCACCTTTTACACACAAGGCGGCTTTACCGACCTCTGCCGCGGGCCTCACATCCCCAGCACCGGTTTCATCAAAGCCATCAAACTCACCAATATCGCCGGTGCCTACTGGCAGGGTAACGAAAAGAACAAGATGCTCACCCGCATCTATGGCATCACTTTCCCCGCACAGAAGGAACTCGACGAATACCTGACCCTCATTGAGGAAGCCAAAAAGCGCGACCACCGCAAACTGGGTAAGGAACTGGAACTGTTCGCCTTCTCCGAGAAAGTAGGTCTCGGCCTGCCGTTATGGCTGCCCAAAGGTGCCATGCTTCGCGAACGCCTGCAGTCTTTCCTCCAGAAAGCACAACTGGAAAGCGGTTACCTTCCCGTGATCACCCCGCACATCGGCAGCAAACAATTGTATGTGACCTCCGGCCACTACGAGAAATACGGTAAAGACAGCTTCCAGCCCATCCATACGCCCGAAGAAGGCGAGGAGTTCCTGCTGAAGCCGATGAACTGTCCGCATCACTGTGAGATATACAAAGCATCTCCCAAGTCTTACAAAGACCTGCCGGTGCGCCTTGCAGAGTTCGGTACCGTGTACCGGTACGAGCAGCACGGTGAGCTGCACGGGCTTACCCGCGTGCGTGGCTTTACCCAGGATGATGCCCACCTTTTCTGTCGTCCGGATCAGGTGAAAGAAGAGTTCATCAAGGTAATTGACCTCGTACTGTACGTATTCAAAAGCCTCAACTTTACGGATTATACCGCACAGATCTCTCTGCGTGATCAGGAAGACCGGAGCAAATACATCGGATCTGACGAGAACTGGGAGCGTGCTGAACAGGCCATTATCGAAGCGGCTGCCGAAAAAGGACTGCCAACTGTGGTAGAATATGGCGAAGCGGCGTTTTATGGCCCGAAACTTGACTTCATGGTAAAGGATGCGCTGGGCCGTAAATGGCAGCTTGGTACCATCCAGGTGGATTACAACCTGCCCGAGCGCTTCGAGCTGGAATACATCGGTCCGGATAACAAGCCGCACCGCCCTGTAATGATCCACCGCGCGCCTTTCGGCTCCATGGAACGCTTCCTGGCAGTACTGATTGAGCATTGCGCAGGTAAATTCCCGCTCTGGCTCACGCCGGTTCAGGCTAAAATCCTGCCTATCAGTGACAAGTTCGTGCCTTATGCAGAAAAAGTCGCTGAATTGCTTAAAAATGCCGAAATTCGCGCTGAAATTGACGACAGGAGCGAAAAGATCGGGAAGAAGATCCGCGAAGCAGAATTAGCCAAAGTGCCATATATGCTCGTAATAGGAGAAAAAGAGGAAACCGATGCTAAAGTGGCAGTACGCCGCCAGGCAAAAGGAGACCTCGGCACCATGGATATAGCAGGATTTATCAACCTGGTTCAGGATGAAGTGATTAATCGTAAACCATTTGAATAATCTTTTTGTTCTTAATAAAACAATTTTAACCAATGTGTGGTATGCCGGTTTAAAACAGTCCACCGTCAGCATCACTCTTTTTTAACAACAAACATTTTAATGCAACAAGGACCAAGACCAAATTTCAGGGGCAGAAACCCCAACTTCAGAAGAGAACAACAACAGGAACATCGCACCAACAGGATGATCCGTGTTCCGGAAGTAAGGCTGGTAGGCGATAATGTTGAGCCGGGTGTATACAGCACGGATGAAGCCATGCGCATGGCGCAGGATCAGCAGCTGGACCTGGTAGAGATCTCCCCAAATGCCGCCCCACCCGTTTGCCGGATCATCGACTATAATAAATTCCTTTACGAGAAGAAGAAGAAGGAGAAGGAAATGAAAGCCAACGCTCACAAGAGCGAGGTAAAGGAAATTCGTTTTACACCCAATACAGACGATCACGACTTCGACTTCAAGGCTAAACACGCCGAGAAATTCCTCAAGGAAGGCAACAAAGTGAAAACTTATGTGCAGTTCAAAGGCCGCGCCATCATGTTCAAGGAGCGCGGAGAACTGATCCTGCTGAAGTTTGCCGAACGCCTCGCCGAAGTAGGTGCCCTCGAAGGCATGCCGCTGATGGAAGGTAAGCGTATGATCGCCATCTTCGCTCCCAAATCCAACAAGAAGGCAGCGAAAGCACCGAAAGAACCGAAGGAAGGTAACGACCAGCCGCGTGAACCACGCGAGCCCCGCGAACCTCGTGAGCCACGTGAACCGCGCGATCAGCAGCCTCAACAGCCGCAGCAACCGCCCGTTCGCCGCCCTATCGAGATCAAGTATGCTACCCCGGCTCCCAAGCCTCCTGTAGACAATAACAGCGGCAACTAACCATTGCCCGAAAAATATAAAGCTGGCCGGAGCATCAATGCTAACCGGTCAGCTTTCTTTTTTCCTGCCACGCCCCAATGCCTGCAGCGTTTTCCGCGCCCTGCTCGCAAAACCCGGCGTCATGCCTTCCGGCTGCTGTGCTTCTATTAATAAGGCAATCTCATTCCCGATCTCCGGATACACCTCCGCCAGCTTCGCCAGCACCGACATCGATGCCGCCCGCACCGCCACTGTTTCCTGCGGGTCTTCCAGCAACTGAAAACAGGTATCCATCACCGGGCCATGCAATGGCTCCGGAATATCTACGCATATCAGCACGTTCATCACATTCCGTTTAACCGCAACCGGTATACCCGGGTCGCGCATGCGGCTCACCATCTTTTCCAGATGCGGTGCTATCATTTCCGGATGCGCCTGCGCAATCAGCCGGAGCACCCATACCGACCGCTGCACCACCCGGTACTCGTCATACAGGAACAGCTCCATCAGTGCATCCAGCCTGCTTTTGCTGGTGCCGATATATGCAGTCACAGCCTCGGTTTGTACCCTGCTGTGCTTTTCAAGGATCATTTCTCTGAGGGTCATATGATAAAGGTAATTCCGGTGGTTTAACAGTTTTTCGTTTTCTTTGCTATTACCACTACAAATCTAACCCAATTGATCAGAAAAGAACTTCGGATCATATTGCTCTCCCTCGGTATCAGCCTGCTGCTGACGGTCGCGAAATTCGCGGCGTACTTCCTCACGCACTCTGTCGCCATCCTGTCAGACGCCCTGGAGTCCATTATTAACGTAGTAGCCGGCGGCTTCGCCTGCTATAGCATATACCTGTCCGGTAAACCGAAAGATGAAAACCATCCTTACGGCCATGGCAAAGTAGAATTCTTTTCTATCGGTTTCGAAGGCGCCATGATCTTCATCGCCGGTGTACTGATCCTCTTCAAAGCCGTACAGTTCTTTATCACACACCCCGGTCTGGAAGAGATCGATAACGGACTCTGGATGATCGCCGGCACGGCGGTTGTCAACCTCTCTATGGGTGCCTACATCGCCTGGTCGGGGAAGAAGCTCGGCTCCATCACCCTGTCTGGAAACGGGCAGCACCTGATGACCGACGCCTATAGTTCTATTGCCCTCATCGCCGCCCTGCTTGTACTCAAATTTACCGGGAAAACATGGATCGATCCGCTGGTGTCTGTAGCCGTTGCGGGCCTCATCCTCCGGAAAGGGTACCAGCTCATGCGGCAGTCTATTTCCGGTCTTATGGATGAAACAGATATGAAAATCGTGGACCGCGTAGCGGAAATACTCAACAGGAACCGTCGCCCCGCGTGGATAGACGCTCACAACATGCGTGTGCAGCAATATGGTAACAACTACCATATGGATTGCCATGTAACGCTCCCCTGGTACCTCAAATTAAACGAGGTACATGAAGAGCTGAAGTTCATCGAAGACGCAGTGAACCGGGAGCTGGGGGCCAATGAAGTGGAGTTCTTCATCCACCCTGACCCCTGCATTCCCGCAAGCTGCCGCCATTGCCAGATTGCAGACTGCCCCGTGCGCCAGCACCCCATGGAGTCGCGCATTGAATGGTCGAGGGCCAACCTGCTGCCCAACCGGAAACATTAGTACCTGCCGACTGTTAATTCATTTTTTCCTAGATTAGCGCCATGCAAAGGATACTGATCGTAGAAGATGAAGTGAAAGTAGCCAACGCCGTGAGAATGGGGCTGGAAGAGAACGGCTTTGAAGTAGCAGTGGCGTACGACGGGCGTATGGGCAAGAGCCTCGCCACCAGCGGCGATTACGACCTCGTTATCCTCGATCTCAATCTCCCGCACTCCAACGGTTACGAGATCTGCGAACTCATCCGCCGCCGTAACAGCAAGATACCCGTTATCATGCTCACCGCATTGGGCGGCATGGAAGATAAGATGCAGGCATTTGAACTGGGGGCCGATGATTACCTCGTAAAACCCTTCGACTTCCGCGAGCTCCTGGCACGCATCCGCGTATTCCTCAAAAGGGCAGGAGCAGAAGTCGGCAATTTCCGGAACGATAAACTCCTCATCGGTGATCTCGAAATAGACCGCGAACGCAAAGAAGCATGGCGCGCAGGCAAAAAGATCCCCCTCACCGCCAAAGAATACCAGCTGCTCGAACTGCTGGCCCTGCATAAAGGGAAAGTGATCTCTAAGATGACCATCGCGGAAAAGGTATGGAACATCGACTTCGATACCGGCACCAATGTGATCGAAGTATACATCAACTTCCTCCGTAAAAAGATCGATAAAGACTTCGATGTAAAACTGCTGCATACCAAAACGGGGATGGGATACTTCCTCTCCGAAGAATCCTGACGCTGCTTGAAGATCAAATATAAAATAGCGATTTACTATACGCTGTCGGCCGCCTTCCTGCTGATAGCATTCTCCGTACTGGCATATTACTTCTCCGCAAAATCCCGACGCGATGAATATCTCGAGCGGCTGGAATACCGCGCCCGCTCCATCGGCAGCGTCATCATCGAAAACGACCAGGTACAGATAGGCCTGCTCCGCAAACTGGATAAAACCACCTTCCAGGACCTCTACCAGGAAACCATCCTGGTATACAACGACGATTACCGCCTGCTCTATACTAATATGAAAGACACGGCAGTGCGCACGCCCAACACATTGCTGGATCACATTAAAAAGAACGGCTCCTACATCCGTAACAGCGCTGAAGGGGAGCTGGCAGGTATCTATTATACGGAAGACAATATCAGCGTACTGGTACTGGTTTCCTCCTTCGATAAATATGGTTTCCAGAACCTGCAGAACCTGCGGCGCATCCTGATCATAGAGTTGATTGCCGGTGTGGTGCTCCTCGTGGGCGTGGGATATTTCTTTGCGAGGAAGATGGTGCAACCCATCGACCGGCTCGTGGAGCAGGCCGATTCCATCAACGCCAACAACCTGCAGGATAACCGGGTGGAAGTGAAAGGCAGTGATGAGATCGCGCAGCTGGGTGCCAACTTCAACACCATGCTGCAGCGCCTCAGTCATTCGTTTGACCTGCAGAAAAGCTTCGTAAGCAACGCCAGCCACGAACTGCGTACGCCGTTAGCCGCTATCATAAGCCAGCTGCAGGTGACCCTCGCGAAAGACCGCACCGGGCCGGAATACGCTGCCGTACTGCAATCCGTTCTGGAAGACGCGGAAGGGTTATCCGAACTCACCAACGGACTCCTCCAGCTGGCACAGTCGGAAATGAACCGGCAGGAATTTGCCTTCACACCCGTTAGGGTGGATGAGCTGCTCTGGGATACAGCGGACTTCGTACAGCGTAAATGGAAATCCGTTGGCAGGGTAGACATTCAGTTCCTCCGTGAGCCGGAGCAGGATGAAATGATCACCTGTAACGGGAACGAGGCGCTGCTGCGCATCCTGTTCATCAACCTGCTCGATAACGCCTGCAAGTTCTCACCTGATGCCTCCGCCCGGGTGATACTGGACTTCAACGACAAGTACATCCTCATTCATGTAAAAGATAATGGCCACGGCATCCCTACAGGAGAGCAGGTAAAAATATTCGAACCTTTTTACCGCGGCACCAATGCCGTGCAGGCAAAGGGTCATGGACTTGGCCTGTCTATCTGCCGCCGCATCACCGACCTGCATGAAGGGCGCCTCAGTGTATTTTCCATCCCGGGAGAAGGCAGTACGTTTACCGTGCAGCTCCCGCACATCTCCCCCTGATCCGCATTTTAATTTCTTTTTAATTCGCTTTAAAGGTTGATTTAATGACCGCGCCGGAGCTTTGTATCATGAAAAGGCTCCTGGTACTCTCATTTACTTTCTTCCTGACCATAAAAGGGTTTTCCCAGGAGGCACGCAGGTTAACGCTGCAGCAGGCCGAACAGGAATTCCTGCAGGGCAATTTCCGGTTATTGGCCGAACGGTACCGCGTCAATGCCGCGGAGGCGCTGGTGGAACAGGCGAAGAAGTGGGACAATCCCACGGTTTCAGGGACCTTAGGCTTCGGAACCTTCGAAGCCGTGAAGCCTTTCAACATAGGCGGCGGTGGACAGCTGGAAGGGAATGTGGAACAGATCATACAATTGGCAGGCAAACGGAACAAACAAGTGCAGCTGGCAAAATGGAATGCCTCAGCGTCTGCCGCCGCTTTTACAGAACTCATGCGCACGCTTCGCCTCGAGCTGCGCACCAGCTTTTACCAGTTGTATTTCCTGCAGGCGTCAGAGAAAACATTGCGTGAACAGTTAAGCAACCTCCAGCGCATCCTCGAAGCCTACCGTACAGCAGATGCCACGGGCAGTGTTGCCCATGCAGATGTGATCAGGCTGCAGGCCCTGCAGGTAGGGATCGCCAATGATTACACTGACCTCCGGCAGCAGGAAATGGATGCCTCCCTGCGGCTGCAATTGCTTACAGGCAGTAAAGACCCCATTATTCCGGAATCTGACCCTGACGTGCTCCGGCGTTATAAACTGGGCCTGCAAACGCTGCAATCCATCACCGATACCGCACTGGCCAACCGTCCTGATCTGCAACTGGCAGGCTATCAGCTGGAAGCAGCCAAAGCCAATCAACGCCTGCAGAAAGCACTCGCTGTTCCCGATCTGCACCTGGGCGCTACCTATGACCGTAATGGCAGCTACGCACCTGATTTCATAGGGCTTACGCTGGGTGTAGACCTCCCGGTATGGAACCGCAATCAGGGCAATATCAAAGCAGCAGCACAGGAAGTAAAAGCACAAACCGCCGGCTTCAGCCAGCAACAATTCACCATTGCCGCCGAAGTGGCCAACGCACTGGGCAAAGTGCAGTTCCTCGAACAGGGAACGGGCTGGCCCGACTTAAACTCTTTCAACGCAGAATATACCCGGCTGATAGAAGAAGTGGCGGCTAATTTCCGGAAAGGAAACATCTCTCTGCTCCAGTTCATCGACTATTTCAACAGCTACAGCGAGCATATACGCCACGCTAATAAATTCCTCAGCGATCGTGTGCTGGCATACGAAGAACTGAATTTTACCACCGGCGCCCAGCTGTTCAATCATTTGCAATGAAACGTATGAATCTATACACGCTTGCCCTGCTGATCGCATGTGCTGCGGCCACGCTCGGCGGTTGCAAACAATCTCAGGCGGAAGATACCGCCACAGCCACTTTCGCCCTCAGCGATACCATGCTGGCCACCATCCGGATCGATACCACCGCCATCAGACCCGTGGAAAACGAGCTGCGCCTTTCCGGCAAAGTAACGCCAGACCTTGGGAAGGTGCTCAAACTGTACCCCATTGTAAGCGGATATGTGAAAGACATTAAAGTGCAGCTGGGTGATTATGTGAAGAAAGGGCAGGTGCTGGCCGTTATACAAAGTGGTGAAATAGCCGATTACGACAAGCAGCTGGCCGATGCCCGCTCTAACCTCGCCATCGCGGAGAAGGGACTCAAAGTAGCGCAGGACCTCTACCAGAGCCAGCTGGCCACACAGAAAGACGTACTCAACGCGGAAGAAGAACAGAACAAAGCCCGCACGGAAATAGGCAGGCTCAACGAACTGTTGCTGCTTTACCGCAAGGGCAGCGGCTCCACATCCATCGTTACCGCACCCATCAGCGGGTATGTGATCGAAAAGAACATCAATAATGGTATGGAGCTGCGCGCCGATAACAGCGCCCATATGTTCACCATCTCCGAGCTGGACGAAGTATGGATCATGGCCAATGTTTTTGAAACGGATATCGCACGGGTGAAGGAGGGATACCCCGCAGATGTAACCACCATCAGCTACCCTGACAAAACTTTCCATGGACAGATCGATAAAGTGTACAATGTGCTGGACCCCGAAACCAAGACCATGCAGGTGCGCATCCGGCTTGCTAATGAAGGCATGCTCCTGAAACCGGAGATGTTTGCCACTGTATTGCTCAAGTACCGCGAAGGCAGCGAGCTGCCGGCCATCCCCAGCTCCGCCATCATCTTCGACAAAGGCAAAAACTTCGTCATGGTTTTCCGTGACCGCTACAATATTGATACGAGGGAAGTGGGTGTTGCGAAGTCCCTCAACGACGTATCCTACATCAGCCGCGGCCTCCAGCCGGGAGAGCGCGTTATCTCAAAGAATCAGCTGCTTATTTACGACGCCCTGAACGACTAACAACATGAACAAATTCATCAGAAATATAGTGGGGTTCTCGCTCCGCAACAGGTTCTTCGTGTTCTTCATGCTGGCCGTGCTCACCGTTGGCGGTGTAACAGCCTACCTGCATACACCCATCGAAGCCTTCCCGGATGTAACCAACACGCAGATCGTTGTAGTGTCTGAATGGAACGGCAGAAGTGCGGAAGAAGTGGAACGCTTCGTTACCACGCCCATAGAGATATCCATGAACGGCGTACAAAAGAAAGCGAGTGTGCGCTCCATCACCATGTTCGGCCTGTCGGTCATCAAGATCATCTTTGACGATGATGTGGAAGACTTCTTCGCCCGGCAGCAAGTCAACAACATGCTCCGCAACGTATCCCTGCCGGATGGCGTGGAGCCGGAAGTACAGCCCCCATACGGTCCTACGGGAGAAGTGTTCCGGTATTGGCTGAAAAGCCCGCACCGTGATTCGCGCAGCCTCTTAACGTACCAAAACTGGGTGATAGACCGGCAGCTGCGCAGCGTACCCGGTGTGGCGGACGTAGTGGCCTTCGGCGGACAGGAAAAGATATATGAGATCACGGCAGATCCCATCAAACTCGCTAAATACGACATCACGCCACTGGAATTATACGAAGCTGCTTCCCAGAGCAATATCAACGTAGGGGGCGATGTGATCGAGAAGAACGGACAGGCTTACGTAGTACGCGGCATCGGCCTGCTGGATAATATCCAGGACATTGAGAACATCATCATCGAGAATATAGACGGCACGCCCATCCTTGTCAAGAACGTAGCCAATGTGCGGGAAGCATCGCTGCCACGGGTAGGGCAGGCGGGACTCAATGAAATGGATGATATCGTGGAAGGCATCGTGGTGATGCGGAAAGGGGAGAACCCATCAGAAGTACTGGCGCAGATCAAAGACAAAGTGAAGGAACTAAATGAAAAGGTGTTGCCGGCGGATATCAAAATGGAAACCTTCTACGACCGTGATACTCTCATGGAATACTGCACCAGCACCGTGATGCACAACCTTATGGAAGGCATCATTTTCGTAACAGTGATCGTGTTCATCTTCATGGCCGACTGGCGCACCACACTCATCGTGGGTATCATCATCCCGCTGTCGCTCCTGTTCGCATTCATCTGCCTTAAACTGAAAGGCATGAGCGCCAACCTGCTAAGCATGGGGGCTATCGATTTCGGGATTATCATCGACGGCGCTGTGGTAATGGTGGAAGGGATATTCGTCATGCTGGATCATAAAGCGAAGCATTTCGGGATGGAGAAATTCAACCGCATGGCCAAGCTGGGATGGATCAAGAAAACAGGGGGAGAACTGGGTAAAGCGGTTTTTTTCTCCAAACTGATCATCATCGTTTCCCTGCTGCCCATTTTTTCTTTCCAGAAAGTGGAAGGCAAAATGTTTTCGCCCCTCGCCTGGACGTTGGGCTTTACCCTGCTGGGCGCCCTGCTCTTTACGCTCACGCTTGTGCCGGTACTTACGTCTATATTATTAAATAAGAACGTCCGCGAGCGGCACAACCCGGTGGTGAATTTCTTTAACCGCATTGTAATGGGCGGCTTCAACTGGACGTACGGGCATAAAAAGCTTTCCTTACTATTGGCGGTATTGTTCATGGGGGCCAGCTTCGGTTCCGCGAAATTTCTTGGCTCAGAGTTTCTTCCGCAACTCAATGAAGGGGCGTTGTGGGTGGAAGCGAAGCTCCCCATGAGCATGTCGCTCAATGAAACGGTGGAGTTCGTCCGCAAGTTCAGGAAAGAGCTGGGCAGCTTCCCGGAAGTAAATGGCGTACTGTCGCAAACGGGCCGGTCTAATGATGGTACCGACCCCAGCGGATTCTATTACGTACAGTGCCAGGTGAACCTGAAGCCCAAAGCGGAATGGAAACGAAAGATCTCCATGGATCACCTGGTGGAAGAAATGGACCACCGCCTTAAACAGTACCAGGGCGTGGTATATAACTACTCACAGCCTATCATCGACAACGTGGCCGAAGCGGTGGCCGGTATCAATGCCAGCAATGCCGTGAAGATATATGGGGATGATCTCAACGAGCTGGATCGCATCGCCAACGAAGTGATCACACAAATAAATGGTGTAAGGGGTATTAAAGATGTGGGCATCCTGCGGAATATCGGTCAGCCCGAAATGAGCGTACGCCTCAGCGATACCAAAATGGCACTGTACGGTGTTAAAACCGCCGATGCACAGGCCGTGATCGAAATGGCCATCGGAGGTAAAACCGCTACCCAGCTGTATGAAGGGGAACGCAAGTTTGATGTACGGGTACGGTATGATGCCGATTACCGGAAAGATGAGGAAGACCTCCGCAACCTGATGGTACCCGCCATGAACGGCAAGAAGATCCCCCTCAAAGAGATCGCCACCTTTCAAACCCAAACCGGCCCCGCATTCATTTACCGGGACAATACCAAACGCTTCATCGGTGTGAAGTTCTCCGTCCGCGACCGTGACCTCGGCAGCACCATCACCGAAGCACAGGCCAGAGTGAAAAAGACCATTCAGCTGCCTAAAGGGTATTCCATCGGGTGGACGGGCGAGTTCGAGAACCAGGTACGTGCCACCAAGCGCCTTACGCAGGTGGTGCCCGTTAGTCTCGTTGCCATCTTTATCATCCTGTTCATTATGATGGGCAGCGTGAAAGATGCAGGCCTGATACTCATGAACGTACCCTTTGCCCTGATAGGTGGCATCCTTGCCCTGCATGCCACGGGCATCAACTTCGGCATATCGGCAGGGGTGGGGTTCATCGCCCTCTTCGGGATATGTATACAGAACGGGGTGATCCTAATTTCAGTGTTCCATAAAAACCTGCAGGCAAGGATACCGCTGAACGAAGCCATACGACAGGGCGTGGAAGAGCGTATCAGGCCTGTGGTGATGACCGCCCTCATGGCAGCCATCGGGCTTATCCCCGCCGCAGTCAGCAGCGGCATCGGCTCCGAAACACAGAAGCCCCTGGCAGTAGTGGTGATCGGCGGACTGATCACAGCTACCGTACTCACCCTGCTCATCTTCCCCCTGATATTTTACTCCGCATACCGTAAGCGGTATGGTAAACTGAAAAGCACCCGCTAAAACTGAACAGGCAAAGCATGCGGGTAAAACAGAACATAAGAAAGTTGCAAAACATCATCACGAAGCAAAAAAGACCGTAAAGAAAGCTGGTTAAAGCGCAGCTGACAGGTTTTAGTTCGCATAAACAGGTTGATAGAAAGCACCCGGCGGATCTCCTTCGCCGGGTCACAATCCTCTCCGCCCTGCCGTATCTTAGCTGACGCAGGGCGGTTTTTTATGTTCCCGTTAAAATACTATTACACTATGAGAAGATAAAGTTCACCGATGTCCGTGATTGTCACTAATTTAGTTACGCATCGCATGGGATGAATACGTCAACCAAACAAGAACAGGATTTACTGATACGGTTATCGGAAGGAGACAGCGCAGCTTTCTCCGAGATTTTCCACGAATACAAACACCGTATTTACGCTACAGCCCTCCGGCTGATGGGTAGCCCTACCCATGCGGAAGAAATTGTGCAGGAGGTGTTCATGAAGATCTGGACCAACCGCCACACCATGCACGCTGTAGAACATTTCCGCGCTTACCTATTTACCACTGCCCGTAATCATATATTTAATGCCCTCCGGCAACTGGCCCGTGAAAAGACCGATGGTTTCACCACACAGGAGCCTGCCTGTAAAGGCACCGAGGAAAAAGTAATGAGCCGCGATCTGGAACGCGTGCTGCAGAATGCCGTACGCCGCCTGCCACCCCAGCAGGAACGGGTGTACCGCCTTACCAAAGTAGAGGGCCTGCCCCGCAACGAAGTGGCCGATATGTTACAGCTATCCCCCGAAACTGTTAAGATCCATCTGGCCAGAGCCATGCGCTCAATCCGCGAATACTGCATTGCCCGGATGGATATGTACCCCTTATTATTACTCGCCTCCACCTCATCCGGAATATTTTTTCCGGGCATGTAACCCATCGTCTTTTTCTTATTGTCTCATATAATTAACAAGCACATCATTCATGAAAGCTTCGAGATTCGCGCATTTATTCCAAAGGTATCAATCTGGCCAGGCTACGCCGGAAGAAGAGCAGGAGCTTTTCCGTATGGTGGCAGACCGGGAGCAGGACGATGCCGTGAAAGAAATGATTGACGCGATGCTGGCAGAAGATCAGGGCAGCGGTACGCTGATGCCCGAAGATGCAGGCAACCGGGTACTGGAATCCATCCTCGCCGGTGAAGCTACCGGCCATAAACGGACGCGTTACCTCACCTGGGCTGCCGTAGCCGCCGGTATCCTCGTATTGCTGGGCATCACCGTCCTCTGGCAAACACAGAAAAGCGGCGGGAATGATACAGCCGCCATCCGCAATGGTATTACCCCCGGGAAAGACCGTGCCGTGCTGGTACTGGGCGACGGCCGCGAAATAGACCTGGAAGAATCCGGCAATGGCACCATCGGTGTGCAGCAGGGCCTCCATGCACAGGTAAATGGCAACGCCCTGCAGTACGACACTGCCGCGGCAGACCAGCCTACTTACAACACCATCCGCACACCACGGGGCGGACAGTTCAGGGTTGTATTGCCAGACGGGTCGAGGGTATGGCTCAACGCTGCCTCACAGATCCGTTTCCCCACTGTTTTCTCCGCTAAAGAAAGGGTCGTGGAGATGGAAGGAGAAGTGTACTTCGAAGTGGCCTCCCGCCCGCAGCAGCCGTTTATCGTGAAAGCGGAAGACATGGCCGTACGCGTTACAGGCACCCATTTCAATATCATGGCCTATAAAGATGAGAGCCAGATAGAAGCCACCCTGCTGGAAGGAGGTGTAAACGTAACAGGCCGTGGCGCCAATGCAATACTCACCCCGGGCCTGCAGGCCATACAGGGCCGCACCGGCAGCAGCCTCAAAGTGCAGCCTGCAGAAACCGAAAGGGTAATTGCCTGGAAAGAGGGTAGGTTTGAATTCAGAGGGAACATCCGCGCCATCATGCGCCAAATTTCCAGGTGGTATGATGTGGAAGTAGTATACAAAGGCGATACCGAAGGAAAGGACTTCGGAGGAGCTATATCCAGGACAGAGAAAATAGAAGATGTCCTGAAAATGTTAGAGATGACAGGAAGCATACATTTTGAGATCAACAATAAAACTGTAACAGTAATTCCTTGACCACCTAAATGATCACGTAACAGAAACATTACCGCAACAAAACACTGAAAGAGATAATGGAAAACCAGTCCCGCAAACTACGGGTAGGGGACACTATTACCTCCACTTTAACCACGCAACCAAAATTAATTCCCAATGCAACGATTACGCTTCTCCACGAAGGCGTTGCTGTGGCTGTGCTTTGCCCTGACTATCCAGTTCCAGGCCCGGGCTTACGCGCAGCAGGTAACGATCCACGTTAAGAATTCATCGCTCGAAGATGTGATGAAACAGATCCGGCAACAAACCGGTTACCTCTTTTTGTACGACCTCAACATGATGGGCGAAGCCCGCCGTGTTACCGCAGATCTTAAAGGCGCTTCGCTCGATGAAGCCCTCCGCGATGTACTGGCCGGCCAGCCTTTTACCTGGTCGGTAGTAGACAAAACGGTGGTGCTGAAGAAGAAGAAAGCAGATGAAGTGGCTAACAGCAAAGCCTCCTCCCGCTACATCCAGATCCGCGGTATTGTGTCCGACGAATCCGGTCAGGTATTGCCCGGCGTAACCGTGCACAACAAATCCAACAAGGCCAACGCCCTTACCGATGCACTGGGCACCTTCACCATCGAAGCTTCCAAAGGCGATTCACTCATCTTCACCATGATCGGTATGCAGACACTTACCGAAGTGCTGTATGAACTGAAGCCCCTGAAGATCGTGCTGAAACAGAAAGTATCTGACGTGGGTGAAGTAGTGGTGGTAGCATATGGCACGCAGAAGAAAAGCAGTCTCGTAAGCGCCGTTACCTCTATCAACCCCAAAGAGCTGAAAGGCCCTACCAGCAACCTCACCACCATGCTCGCCGGAAGGCTCAGCGGGGTCATCTCGTACCAGCGCAGTGGCGAACCCGGCAGAGATAATGCCAGCTTCTTCATCCGCGGTATCACCACCTTCGGTACCGGTAAAGTAGACCCGCTCATCCTCATCGACGGCATGGAATCTACCACCACCGACCTGGCCCGCCTGCAGCCCGATGACATCTCCGGATTCTCCATCCTCAAAGATGCCACCGCCTCCAGCCTTTATGGTGCAAGAGGTGCCAACGGCGTTGTACTGGTAACCACCAAGGCCGGTGTGGAAGGGAAAACGAAGTTCAACGTACGCTTCGAGAACTCCCTGTCTACCAATACCCGCAGCATCAAGTTCGCAGATAATATCACTTATATGAAACTGGCCAACGAAGCCGTGGCCACCCGTGATCCGCTCGGAGAGCAGCCCTATTCACAGGAAAAGATCGAGAAAACCGCTGCCGGTGCCGATCCGCTGCTGTACCCCAACAACGACTGGATCAAGCAGATGATCAAGAACTACACCAACAACCAGCGCCTTAACTTCTCTATGAACGGCGGCGGTAAAGTGGCGCAGTACTACATCGCAGGTACATACAACATCGATAACGGTATCCTGAAAGTAGACAAGCTGAACAACTTCAACAGCAACATCAAACTGCGCAACTATTCCATCCGTTCCAATATCAACATCAATCTTACACCTACTACTGTAGGTATCGTTCGTACCTACGGACAGTTCGATGATTATAATGGTCCTATAGGTGGCGGTGCCCGCCGTTTTGAGCAGGCCATATGGGCTAACCCGGTAGATTTCCCGGCGGTATACCCTAAAGAGTATGCTCCCCAGCTCAACCACCCGCTCTTCGGCAGCGCGGTAATGCGGGGTTACGGTGCCAACACCATGAACGGTTCCAACCTGTTCTTCAACCCCTACGCTTTATCAGTTTCCGGATACCAGCAATACAACACCTCCAACCTGCTGGCGCAGCTGGAGCTGAAGCAGGACCTGAAGTTCATTACCCCAGGTCTGAACGCCCGCATCATGGCTTATACGGAAAGGTATGCGTACTTCGAAGTATCCCGCGGGTATTCACCTTACTATTATAAACTGGTGCCCGGCGTGGCAGGTGATAAACCGAAACTGGTTTCCCTGAACAATAATGGTACAGAATACCTCAATTACTCCCCCAGTGATAAAACCACTGCCACCACGTCTTACCTCGAAGCAGCAGCTACTTATGCCCGCACAATGGGCAAGCACTCCGTTTCGGGGATGCTGATAGGCATTTTCAGAGGCTACCTCACCGGTAACGGTCGAACCCTGCAAACATCATTGCCTCACCGTAACCAGGGCGTAAGCGGCCGTTTTACCTACGATTACGACGACCGCTACCTGCTGGAAGCCAACTTCGGTTACAACGGCTCTGAGCGTTTCGCGGAAACACACCGGTATGGCTTCTTCCCGTCTATCGGCGCGGCATGGAACGTTTACCAGGAAGATTTTTTCAAACCTTACAACGGGATCATCGATAAACTGAAGATCCGCGGTTCGTTCGGCCTCGTGGGTAACGATCAGATCGGCCGGGATGAAGACCGGTTCTTCTACCTGTCTGACGTGAATATGAACGATGGAGACCGCGGTGCGTTTTTCGGAGAAAAATACGGGTTGTACATGCCCGGTGTTTCTGTACGCCGGTACGAAAACCGGAACATCACCTGGGAGCGTTCTAAAAAGGCGAATGTGGGACTCGAAGTAAGCCTGTTCAATTCGCTGAACATTGTGGCGGATGCATTCATGGAGCGCCGCTCCAACATCCTTATGACCCGTTCCACACTGCCTTCCACACTCGGCCTGAACGTACCCATCAGTGCCAACGTAGGCGAAGCAGAAGGGAAGGGGGTAGACCTTTCCGTTGATTATAACCGCACCTTCAAGAACGGTATCTGGCTCCAGGCCAGAGGTACCTTCACCTATGCCACCAACAAACTGCTGGTGAATGAAGAGCCTAAATACAAGGAAGCATACCGCTCCCGCGTAGGTAATTCGCTGGGGCAGGCCTGGGGTTATGTGGCAGAGCGCCTGTTCGTAGACGATCAGGAAGTTGCCAACTCACCGGTACAGAACTTCGGCAGCCGTGTATATGGCGGCGATATCAAGTACCGCGATATTAATAACGACGGGATCGTGAACTCATCGGATATGGTTCCCATCGGCCTCCCCACGATGCCGGAGATCACCTACGGTTTCGGCTCTTCTCTGGGATGGAAGAATGTGGATTTCAGCTTCTTCTTCCAGGGTTCGGCACGTTCCTCCTTCTGGATAGATCCTTATTCCACCCAGCCCTTTGTTCAGAACGGTGGCGGGCAGCATGGCCTGCTGCGTGTGATCGCGGAAGACCACTGGAGCGAGAACAACCGTAACCTGTACGCTTTCTGGCCACGCCTGAGCAACTACTTCGTGGCTAACAACTTCCAGACCTCGACCTGGTGGATGCGCAGCGGCGAATTCCTCCGCCTCAAAACCGTGGAGCTGGGATATACACTGCCCGACAGATTGCAGAAACGCTTCCGCATGGTAAACACCCGCGTATATGCCAACGCCATGAACCTCTTCGCTATCAGCACCTTTAAGATGTGGGATGTGGAAATGGGCGGCAACGGACTGGGTTACCCCGTACAGCGCGTGTACAACTTCGGCCTTAACGTTGGTTTTTAAAGGTAAAAAAGGATCTACATGAAAAAACTATTGATACCCGCCCTATGCGCCCTTTTAATAAGTGCGGCCGGCTGTAATAAATTCCTCGACGTAGTGCCCGATAACGTGCCTACCATCGATAATGCCTTTACCATGCGGCAGGAAGCTATGAAGTACCTCTTCACCTGCTACAGCTACATGCCCTACAACTCGGAACCCAGTTCAAACCCGGCACTCTGTGCGGGCGATGAATACTGGTTTGCCCGTCCGTACCCCGTTAGCGAAGAACCCGTGCAGATCGCGATGGGCTTCATGTCGCCCGGTACAGTGTATATGAACGACTGGAACAGGTATTACCGCGCCCTGCGCGATTGTAACATCTTCCTCGATAATGTGGGCAAGGTGGTTGACCTGCCGGATTATGAACGCATCCGCTGGGTGGGAGAAGTGAAGTTCCTGAAAGCGTTCTATCACTACCAGCTGTTCCTCCGCTATGGTCCCGTGCCGGTGGTAGACAAGAACCTGCCCATTTCCGGAAGCCATGAGGAATACAAAGTATACCGCACACCGGTAGACACACTGGTAAAATACATTGCCGACCTCATGCTCGATGCATCCAAAACACTGCCTCCGGAGATAGCCGACCGTTCTACCGAAATGGGACGCATCACACAGGCTATTGCCCTGAGCATGCGGGCCAAAGTACTGGTAACTGCCGCCAGCCCGCTTTTCAATGGCAATACCGACCATGCCGGTGCAGGCAAAACAGAACGTCCCATTTTCGCCACAACGTACGATGCCGTTAAATGGGACACTGCAGTATCTGCCTGCAAACTGGCACTGGAAGCATGCGAACGCGGCCGCCATAAAATATATAAGTTCAATGAACTGGGCACCCAGCTGTCTGAAGCCATGAACATACAGATGAGCCTGCGCAATGCCATGTGTGAAGACTGGAACCCGGAGATCATCTGGGGTAATTCACAGGCACGCTCTTACACCATGCAACGCCTTTCACTGCCCCGTCTCGATCCTGATCACCTCAACAACGAATCGGTTTCAGGCGCCCTCGGGCCCTCCATGAAAATGGCAGAGCTGTTCTACTCCGTACATGGCGTGCCTATTCAGGAAGATCACAGCTATGACTACAGCGGCCGTTTCAAACTGCGTACCGCTACTGCCGCAGAAAAGGAATTCATCTACGAAGGCTATACCACTGCATCCCTTCACTTCAACCGCGAACCAAGGTTCTATGCCTCACTGGCTTTCGATGGCGGTATGTGGATGATGAAGAACAAAACCTTCCACATCGAGAACAAAGCAGGTCAGTGGCAGAGCCGTAAGAATATTTATGACAACAACGTTACCGGTTACTATGCCAAGAAGCTGGTTAGCTGGAAGAACGAGATACAGGCAGAGCACAGGCTCTATGTTGAATCATACGCCTGGCCTGAAATGCGCCTCGCTGATCTGTACCTGCTCTATGCAGAAGCACTGAACGAAGCCAAAGGTCCCACTGCGGAAGTATATGATTACATCAACCGCGTTCGTGACAGGGCAGGTTTACCTAGCGTACAGGATGCATGGACCAACTGGTCGCGCACACCCAATAAATTCACTACCAAAGAAGGTCTCCGTCAGATCATCCAGCAGGAAAGGCTCATCGAGCTGGCTTTCGAAGGTTCCCGCTTCTGGGACCTCCGCCGCTGGAAACGCTCCGTGGAAGAGCTTAACAAACCCATCAACGGATGGGACATCGTGCAGGAGAAACCGGAATTCTATTACCGCCCGCGCCTCGTATTCCGCCAAAGCTTCCAGATGCGTGATTATCTGTGGCCGATCCATGAATACGACCTGCTGGTAAATGAAAACCTCGTGCAAAATCCCGGATGGTAACCCTTCAAAACCGAATGATCATGAAAAAAACTGCGCATATACTTGCATTCGCACTGTTGGCCGCCGCCTGCAGTAAAGAAACGCATGACCCTGTTAATACACCCGGCGGCACTCCCGGACAGGTATCCAACGTACAGGTGGAGAACCAGAACGGAACCGCCCGTATCTCATACAGTCTGCCCGATAATCCAGACCTGCTTTACGTGAAAGCCGTGTACGAACAACGCCCCGGCAAAACCCGCGAAGTGAAAAGCAGCTTCTATAACAATTTCCTTATCGTAGACGGCTTTGGCGATTCGCTGAAGCACACCGTGAAACTATATGCGGTTTCCCGCAGTGAAGTAGCCTCTGCGCCGGTAGAAGTTGTAGTGGAACCGAAAGTGCCGCCCGTTGTACTCATCCGCCGCAGCTTCAGGATCAGGGAAGACTTCGGAGGTGTGAACCTCACCTTCGAAAACACCACCAAAGCAGAAGTGGCCATTTTCGTCCTTACCAAAGACTCTACCGGCCAGATGAAGGAAACCAACGTCCGCTACACCAAAGCACCCAATGGTAACTATTCCATCCGCGGGTTTGATGCGGTAGAGCGTGAGTTCCGCTTCTTCGCCCGTGACCAGTACGGCAATTACAGCGATACCCTTACCGGCTCTTGGGTTCCTATTTACGAACGCTGGCTCGATAAAACGAAGTTCCGTGAAGTGATCCTCCCCGGCGATACGCCTTTCGGATGGGGATACCCCATCTCCGGACTCTGGAACGGCACCATGTGGCACTCCGCAGATAAATTCGATGGCATGCCCATGACTATTTCCTTCGATATGGGCGTACTGGCAAAGCTGAGCCGTATCTCATTCTGGCAACGGCCTAACGAATGGATCTACCTCCAGAATAACGTGCGCAAATTCGAGCTATGGGGTATTGCTGATACGCCGCCCGGCAATGGCAGCTACGACGGATGGACCAAACTCCTGGAACACACCCTCATCAAGCCATCGGGCCTGCCGGTAGGACAGGTGTCGCAGGAAGACCGGGATAAGGGTAAAGAAGGGGAACATATCGATGTGTCGCTCTCTATGCCTAAAGTCCGCTACCTCCGCGTAAAGATCCTCCGTACATGGACGGACGGTGGTTTTGCCGCCAACATCCAGGAAATGCGATTCTACGGAAACGATAAGTAAAACTCTTAAAGCCTATTATCATGCGTAAATATATTGCCATACTGTTACTGTCAGCCGCGGCATTCGCCGCCTGCCGGAAGCAGGACGATTACAAAAAGTACCTGGAAGGAGGAGAGCGCCTGTATACCGGAAAGGCAGACTCTATGCGCGTACACCCCGGCCGCAACCGCGTACAGGTATCCTGGCTGCTCATTGCAGACCCCAAAGTCTCTGTCAGCAAGCTGTATTGGAACAACCGGAAAGACTCGGCCATTATCCCCATTAACCGCACCAAGGGCATCGATACTATCCGCTATATGGTGAATAACCTCGACGAGCGGGTGTACGAGTTCGAAGTCGTGAACTACGACAAGGCCGGTAACATTTCAATGATCAGCAGAGCCAACGGGTTATCGTACGGACAACTGTATGAAACTTCGCTGCTCAATCGTGCCTATGAATCCATCATATCCAGATTAGGAAAAACGGATATTAAATGGGGCGACGTGGATTCTGCTGACGGCTTACATTCCATCCAGATCCGGTACGCACATACTAACGGCACTACCCGCGACACTATCGTGGAAAGTATCTCAGAACAAATGGTGACATCTCTTCCCGGACTGGCCCCCAATTCCAAACTGGAATACCGCACCCGTTACCTCCCGGATACCCTTGCTATTGATACCTTCCTGACCGACTGGCAGCTGTATCAGTTTGCACCCGAACTGGACCTTTCCGTGGAAGTGTTTAAAAACCCGGGATGGCCTTTCCGCCGGGGAGACGGAGGTGATAGCCGTTTTGGTAAAATAGCCGACTGGCAAACCAATGCAGAAGCCGACCGTAACGGTACCACCGACGAAATGAACGGAGCCGGCAGCCGCTATCTCACCCTCTGGATCTGGGATAACGGTCCCATCACCAATGGTAAGATCTGGCAAACCCTCACGCTGCCTCCCGGTAAATACCGCATGGAAGCCTTCCAGCAGAATATCGACGGCACGCTGCAGGCTACATATTTTGCTGTAGCGCCCGGTACAACCCTGCCTGATGTGGAACAGATCGGCACTGCCATCGCATCCAAGAAACTGACGGACAATAGCGATAAACATCATATCGTCACTTTCACCATCACTGAACCCAAAACCGTAAGCCTTGGTTTTGTAGGTACTTTCAGCAACCCCATCTATCAAACGTTACGTGTCGAAGGGGTGAAATTCTTCCAATCAAATTAATCACATTGAACAATTGACGTTCGTATTCGATAACCGTTAGCATCCGTCGGGTATGTCCATACCAGATACAAAAACGCCCTCCGATACTGAGATCAGGAGGGCGTTTGTATTTGTAGTTAATCCGGAGCTTATTCTTCGCCGGCTTCCTCACCGTCGCCATGCCCGAGTATTTCCCGGAGGGGGCGCACAGACTGGTAAATGCCGCGGTTATAACGGTTACCGAGGATCACTACCGTGGTAGAGTCCTGGATAAAGCGGTAGAACACGGTGTTATTGCCATGCCACCAGCCGTTGTGGTATATGATATTGCGGGTACTGTCAGGGTACGTCATCAGGCGCCAGCCAAGGCCGTAGTTACGGATGCCGGGCTTTTCCTTTGAGTAGGGGCGGTATGCTTCTGTCAGCGTTTCAGGCTTGAAGAGCTTACCTGAATAGATTGCCTGATCCCATTTCAGCATATCCTGTACGGTGCTGTAAATGCCTTTATCTCCCGTAACACCATCGAAGCTGTTATCTGCTTCCGCCCGCCAGTTAGAGAGGTGGGATACAGTTTGGCCTGCTCTGGGCGCCAGGGTAGGATCGGCCACGAAGGTATGCGTCATTTCAAGTGGACCGAAGAAGGTTTGCTGCAGGTAATCCGCATACGTTTGTCCGCTTGTTTTTTCGATGATGGCAGAGAGGATCAGGTAGTTGGTATTGCAGTAGGAGAAATGCCTGTCCGGCTGATATTGCGAGGCTGGTTTATGGACGATCATCATCCGGATCACTTCCTCGTTGGTGAGGAAATGGGATTTGTCTTTATTGAGACTGTCGCAGAAGTAAAGGTAGTTGGGCAGGCCGCTGCGGTGGTTGAGCAGGGTGCGTACGGTAACGCCGAGATATGGAAAATCGGGCCACCATTTCTGCACGGGATCTTCGAGGGATAGCTTTCCTCTTTCCAGCAGGGAAAGGATAGCCATACCGGTGAAAGTTTTGGAGACGGAAGCCAGCTGGAAGGAGGAAGAGTCGGTAACCGGAACTTTAGAAACATGACTTTCAAGGCCCTGGTAATGTTCATACAGGATTACCCCCTTTTTGGCGACAAGTATAGCCCCGCTGAAAGAGGACGCAGGAAGCCGCTGCCGAACAAGGCCAGCCACTTCACGGCTGATGCGCTGGTTACGGGGATTGGTAAGGATCGCCTTTACCTCTTCGTCGCTCAGCCTGAGCGTGTATTCGGATGACGCTGCCGTTGCCGGTGTTTTTTCCCTGTTCCGGTTGGCAGAACTGCTGCTGCAACCGGAATATATAAAGATGCCAGAGATGGCCAGTGCCACAATTGCCTTCGACCCGTTCATTTGTATAATGCTGCTGAAATTGAATGATTTGAATGCTCTTAACTAACAATTTTCATGCCCATCAGGACCAAAACGCCGAAAATAATTTAAAAATGACGAATTGTAAGGGCCATTTTTTGCGTAATGTCGAATTCGAAAGGCCTTCTGTTTGATTTCTCCCTAAACTGGAATAGTTTTGTGCCACTTTTTGATGACAAATCAATCACCCGAAATGTCATCGTATTGTAACCAGAAGATTATATCCAACACCATGAGCCAAAAGAAATTAACGAGTTATCCAAAAGAGAAGATCAATATCCTTTTGCTGGAAAACATCAGTGACGCTGCGGTGGCAGAATTCAAGGAAGCCGGTTATGTGAACACCCGTAAAGTGACCGGCGCCCTGAGTGAAGAAGACCTTATCCGCGAAGTGAAAGACGTTCATCTGCTGGGTATCCGTTCAAAAACCCAGGTTACCGCCAAAGTACTGGCCGCCGCTAAAAAGCTGCAGGGGATAGGATGCTTCTGTATCGGTACCAATCAGGTAGACCTGAAAAGTGCCACCGAGCACGGCGTGGCCGTTTTCAACGCCCCGTACTCCAACACCCGTTCCGTGGCTGAACTGGTTATTGGCCTGTCTATCATGCTCATCCGGCGCATCCCTGACAAGAACAACGCTGCCCATAAAGGCTCCTGGATGAAAGAAGCCACCGGCAGCTATGAGCTCCGCGGCAAAACCATCGGTATCGTGGGCTATGGCAACATCGGCAGCCAGGTAAGCGTACTGGCAGAAGCCTTCGGCATGAATGTGCTCTACTACGATGTGGAAACCAAACTGCCCCTCGGTAACGCCACACAGATCCGGAGCATCAAAGACCTTTTCTCCCAATCCGATATTATTTCGCTCCACGTACCGTCTAACCGCTCCACGGCAGACATGATCAATAAGGAATCCCTTCAGTACGTCAAGAAAGGCGCTATTTTCCTCAACTACGCCCGTGGTGAGGTGGTAGTACTGGAAGACCTCCGCGAGGCGCTGGAGCAGGGTCAGCTGTCCGGAGCAGCGGTAGACGTGTTCCCTGTTGAGCCGGAAAAGAACGGCGCCTCCTTCACCACGCCGCTCCAGGGCCTTCCCAACGTGATCCTCACCCCGCACATCGGTGGTAGTACAGAAGAAGCCCAGCACAACATCGGACTCGACGTATCCAGCAAAATGCTGAATTACCTTGAGAAAGGCGCCAGCTTCGGCTCCCATACCGTGCCCGCCCTCAGCGTGCCTGCCATCGAAAACACCCACCGCATCCTGCACATCCACAAAAACGTGCCGGGCGTACTGTCGGAGATCAACAGCGCACTGTCTTCCAAAAACATCAACATCGTAGGGCAGTACCTCAAAACCAACGACCAGATCGGTTATGTGGTACTGGATGTGGACTCCAAACTGTCTCAGGAAGCCTTCGCTCTCCTGAAAGATGTGAATCATACCATCAAAACCCGTATGCTCTACTAGCCAAAGGTTTTAACGATACCCAAAGGGCCATCTCTGACAAAGAGGTGGCCCTTTTTCATGTAAAAGCCTCCATTTGACGGAGATGAAGTAATAATTCAGGTATCACCTACCTAAAGGATATAGGAGAACATCTACCCTTAGCATATACATTAAGTACCCTTTATCCTCCCTTCAACCGGGCTGCAACAGGTGCTTAAATACGGGAGGTTCTGGCCTTGTCACAAAAAGGGCAGGGGGCGGAAAAAGTGCATCGGGGAACTGGAGGCACTCCAGTTTGCGGGATGATTATCACAAGAGGGTAAAATACAGCGCCGCAGCGGCTGGATAAGGGAAGAAACCTCACCTTTGCCGAATATTTACGACAAGCATATGTCCAAATTGCTGAAACTGGAAGAAGTGGCGATGTTCCTCCTCGCCATGCTGATGTTTGAACAACAGTGTACGATTTCGTGGTGGTGGTTTATTGGCTGCCTATTGTTGCCCGACCTGAGCATGCTGGGGTACCTGGCCAACGCCCGTACCGGCGCCGCGCTCTACAATTTTTTCCATCACAAAGGAGTAGCCCTGCTGCTGTATTTCGCCGGAACCTGGTTTGCAGTGGAGCCGCTCACTTTCGCGGGTATCATCCTGTTCGCGCATTCCTCGATGGACCGTGCCTTCGGCTACGGCCTGAAGCTGGTGACAGGCTTCCAGGATACCCACCTGGGCCGCATCGGGAAAAACTGATTCCTGACCTTACAGGAATTCAGCTGCACCACGGGCATCCGCCCGCTGGCAGATCCTTATTTTACATAGAGTGAGTCCAGCAGTCCGCCGGGAGTGTTGTTGAAGAACCGGAAGTATTTGGGTCCGGGAGCGCCAATGGCGAGGGAGAACATATGGTCGCGGGGAGCAGCTCCTGCACTGCAGTCCGGAATGGTGGCATCGCGGCCGGCAATACTGGATATCACCAGCGTATCGCCATAGGTAACAGTATGGATCATGGCAATATCTTCACAGGGCCCCGCCAACACCGTCACTTTCAGGCTTACCGTTTCACCGCGGCGTATGGTATCAGGGCCTTCCATACCGGTAACCGTCAGCTGGCGGACGATCCTTTCCGTCTCCGTTTCCTTGTTACATCCAACAAAGGCAATTACGGCCGATATCACCAGGCCAGGCAGAAAGGTTCTTTTCATCAGGATTATTTCTACCTAAATATGCATTATTTATTTGACATATATCGAATCCACATAGCGGTAGCTGCCTTCTCCTAAAACGAAATACCGGGTACCCCGTGTAAAAAAGGCATGCTGCATGCCCCGGGTAGTGAATGGCTGGCTGGTATCACAGCGTTTGGCGAACTGTTCCTTTTCCGCCAGGAGGCGGAAGTTCGAAGTATCTTTCCCCATATTATTGGATGTCCAGATCACCCTTTCACAGTCTGCCACCCGCACCTGGAAAGAGAACTCGAATACTGTTGCTATATCCACCGTATCCGGGCAATCGAATCGCAGTACTTTTAAAGGCCTGTTGGTATACCGGGTTGGCTGCTTCTGGCAGGTCCAGGCGTACAAAGGGATGAGGGCAGTTGTTAACAGGTACAGGTATTTCTTCATGCTTTATATCATTTGACATATACCGAATCCAGCATAAGGATGCCGGCAGTATAGAATGCATATAGTCTTTTACCGGCTGTATGATAAGTGAATCTGGCGGTTCCTGTTACATATGGCTGCGTCGTATCACAGCCACGTGCAGAGCTTCTGCGTTCTGCCGCCGGGCCTTACCGGCTTCCACTGTATCCGGGCATTCGATCAGCAGGGGCTTCAGTTGCCGGGCTGTAAAGCGCCGCTCTTTATCGCACGTCATGGCTATTAACGGCAAGGCACCAATCACCGGCAGGTAAAGATATTTCTTCATAAGCTTATTTTATATAAACAGAATCGATGTGAAACGGAATGTCATCCCGGAATACGAAATAGCGCTTTCCAACCGTCATAAAATCTGTCCGGAATAACTTCGTGGAATATGGCTTCAGGGTGTCGGCACAATTCTTTGCCGATGCTTCGCGATTACCTCTTGCTGCATCAGCACCGTGTCTTCACAACTGGTAGAAATAATGGGAATGTGACGTTTCTGCATATTCACGGAAGCAGGATGAAAGCATGGTCGGCAGCAGGAGCGTGGCGGGGGATAAAAAATACACGTTGCATGGGGATGTACAGGTTGAATGATGTTTAAATGGGCCAGCCGGGAGAATGTTACAAATAGAAGAAGGCCGCCCAAATGGACGGCCTTTTCTCTTCTTATAATTCCTGTCAAAATTTAGCGTACTACGGTTACATCTCCCTTGATGATGAAGGCCGGGCCGAAGGTAGCTTTCTTGTAAGAGAGCCACCATACGAAAGTGCCAACATCCACAGGGCGTCCTTTGTAGGTACCATCCCATCCGGCGTACTGGTCTTTACTGATGTAGACCATTTCACCCCAGCGGTTGAAGATGCGCAGTTCGTATTCGTACATCGGGCCTCTTACTACGGGGCGGAACAGATCGTTCTTACCGTCGCCGTTGGGTGAGAAGGCGTTGGGTACTTCCGGTTTGCTGTCGCACTCTTTCACATCAATGGTGATCTCGTCTGTAGTACTTCCGCAATCGTTGAAGGCGGTTACGGTGTAAGTACCGGGCTGCGTCACTTCGATGCCTGCAGTAGTGGCGCCTGTGCTCCAGAGGTAGCGGCTGGCGTTTACTGCATTCGCTTTCAGAATGTGGCGGCGGCCTTTACAGATGATGGTATCGTTACCCAGGTTCACAGTCGGCGGACCGGAAATGGTTACTTTGATACTGTCTGTCTTATACCTGTCGCAGAACCTGTCGAGTACACCAAGTACGTAGGTACCGGGCTGGGTGATGGTTTTCACCGGGTTCAGGTCGCCATCGTTCCAGCGGTATACGTTCACATCTGCATGGCGTGCATCGATGAGGATGCTGCTGCCGGGGCACATGAAGCGGTCGGGACCCAGTTCCAGTTTAATGTCGGGGCGCTCGGTCACTCTCACGGCTTCTTTCACCACACAGTTATCTCTGTACACTGCTACCTGGTAGTTACCAGCCCTGCTCACTACAATGGAGTTGCCGGTTTCGCCGGTAGCCCACTGGATACGGCCTGCGTTTGTATTTACGGTCAGCATAACGGTTTGGCCGGGGCAGATGGATGTGTCTCTGCTGAGGGTCACATCCGGCGGCGGGTTCACCGTTACATTTACGGTATCGATGGTAATACATCCCAGTTTGGTTACACGTACCCAGAAGCGTTCCTGTGTGCTTACCGTGATCACCGGTGAGGTAGCGCCTGTGCTCCAGAGGTAAGTGGCATTGCCTTCCACAGTTGCATCCAGTTTCACGCTCTGGCCACGGCAGATGGTGGTATCCTTCAGATCGATGAGCGGCATCGGGATAACGCCTACTTCAATCGAATCAGATGCTTCACACATACCGTTGGACACGGTCACTTTATAAGTACCTGCACGGGTGATGCGGATACGCTGGGTGTTTTCTCCGGTAGACCATCTGATCTGGTATCCGAAGTTAGCCGGACCAGCATCCAGTACCATACCGTTGCCACCGCAGAGGCTGGTATCGCTGCCGAGGTTTACAACCGGCATCTGGAGGTAGTTGATGGTGTAGGTCACCGTATCGGATACACAACCCGTTACACCGTCGCGCACTGTGAAGGAGGCCGTAGTGGCACCGTTCACGTTGAAGCGCGGGTTAGTGGAACTCATTGGTGTACTTACCGCGTTGGCTGGTGTTACACCTACGAGGGTGTATACCGGCCGTTGTACGTCGCCCTTCGTTTTCAGGGTGATGAACGGATTGGTAGAACAGTTGGTGAACACTTCTGCTTCCAGTTCAGGCTGCGGGCAGGGCCTTACAATGATCCGCTGGATCACGTCGTCGGCCTGGTTACCACAACCGTCTGCCACGCGCCATCTTCTGATGATGGTGTAGCCGTTGCACAGGTCAGGCGTGTACGGATCAATGGTGTACTGTACCTGTTTGGGGAAGTCTGCAGAGCAGTTATCCGTAGCCGTCAGCGAGATCTGTCCGGTGGGGATAGGCTGGCCGCAGGTAAGGGTGATATCTGCAGGCGGTGCGGCGATTACCGGTTTCACGGTATCGATCACCGTTACTACCTGGCGCATCTCAGCAGTGTTGCCACATGCGTCAATGGCGGTCCAGATATTTACTACACGGTAGTTGCAGGCACCCGGTACAGTTTCACGGATAGATCTGTAACGGATCGTTACACCACCGTGAGGCGTACAGTTGTCGGTGGCTGAGATGCTCACCGGTGCAGGCAGGTTGTCGCACATCACCGTCGTATCTGCAGGGGCTGCCATGGAGAATGTAGGCTTGGTAGTATCCATCACCGTGATCACTTGCGTGGCGGTGGCGGTATTACCGCATTCGTCGGTAGCCGTCCAGGTGCGGGTTAAACGGTAGTTGTATGCGCAGATGCCGGACATCGGCTGCTTCACGAATTTGTAAGTCACCACCACATTGTTACCGGAGCAATTATCGGTGGCGGTCATTACCGGCGCCGCAGGCAGCTCGCTGCAAGACATGGTGATGTTAGTCGGAGGCAGGGTAGTGAATACAGGCTTGGTAGTATCCTGTACCGTTAACGTCTGCGTCACCGTGGTGGCATTACCACATTCGTCGGTAGCGGTCCAGGTGCGGATGAGACGGTAGTTGTTTGCACATGCACCCGGTATGTCTTCGCGGCGTTCGTATTTCACAATGGTGATACCAGCAGCAGGCGAGCAGTTGTCTGTAGCCGTCAGGTCCGGTTGTACGGGGATGGCGCTACATTCTACTGTTGCATTGGCCGGTACCGGCATGTTGAATACTGGTTTGGTATTGTCTGTGATGGTCAGTACCTGTGTTACCGTTCTGCTGTTACCGCATTCGTCGGTAGCGGTCCAGGTACGGATGAGGCGGTAGTTGTTCGCACAGGCGCCTGCGATGTCTTCACGGCGTTCTGCTTTCACAACGGTCACGTTATTGCCGGAGCAGTTATCACGGGCAATCAGATCGGGCTGAGCCGGGATGGCGCTGCACTCTGCTGTTGCATCTGCAGGAGTGGTAGAAGTGAATACCGGTGCGGTAGTGTCGGTTACCGTCAATACCTGCTGCACACTGCTGCTGTTACCGCACTCGTCGGTGGCGGTCCAGGTACGGATGAGGCGGTAATTGTTCACACATGCGCCAGGTATGTCTTCACGACGCTCGCTCTTCACAACGGTTACGTTATTGCTTGCAGAGCAGTTATCAGTCACCTGGATGTTCGGCTGAACCGGGATGGCGCTGCATTCTACAGTGGCATCGGCAGGAGTGGAGCCTACGAAAGTGGGCCTTGTGGTATCCTGTACGGTCAGTGTCTGCGTTACGGTGCGGATGTTACCACATTCGTCTGTAGCAGTCCAGGTGCGGATGAGGCGGTAGTTGTTCACGCATGCTCCTGCGATATCTTCACGGCGTTCGCTCTTCACAACCCTGATCGCATTGGTAGCGGTACAGTTATCGGTTACGTTGAGGTCTGGCTGTGTGGGGATGGCGTCACAGTTAACAGTGGCATCCATCGGGATAGGCATGGTGAAGTTAGGCCTTGTCGTATCCTGTACTGTTACTACCTGTGTGAGTACGGCGCTGTTGCCACATTCGTCGGTAGCCGTCCAGGTGCGGATGAGGCGGTAGTTGTTTACACATGCTCCGGCGATGTTTTCGCGGCGTTCGTTCTTCACGATCGTTACGCGGTTCTGTGCGGAACAGTTGTCGTTTGCATTGATATCAGGCTGTGTGGGCACTGCGTTACAGTTTACCGTGGTATCTGTAGGTACAGGCAGTACGAATACCGGTCTGGTAGTATCCTGAACTGTTACCACCTGGCGTACGGTGCGTGCGTTGCCGCATGCGTCGGTAGCCGTCCAGGTGCGGATGAGGCGGTAATTGTTAGCGCAGGCTCCTGCGATGTTCTCACGTGTTTCGTTCTTCACAACCGTTACGTCGCTGGCTGCGGAGCAGTTATCAGCAGCGGTAAGGTCGGGCTGAACAGGGATGGCATCACAGTTCACAGTGGTATCGGCCGGCACCGGCATGGTGAACGTGGGGCGGGTAGTGTCTCTCACGGTAATCACCTGGATCACTTTGGAGATATTGCCGCATCCGTCGTTAGCAGTCCAGGTACGCAGCAGCTTATAGTTGCTGGCACATGCGCCGGGGATATCGATATGCTCTTCTTCAAATACTACATTAATGCTGCCTGCGCAATTGTCCGTAGCGTTGATCACGGGGCGTGCCGGGATGGCGTCGCAATTCACCGTTGTGTCTGCCGGGATCGGTGAGGTGAACACCGGTTTGGTACGGTCAGCCACGATGATGGTCTGCGTAAGGGTAGTGGCGTTGCCGCACACATCCGTTGCCGTCCAGGTGCGGATCAGGCGGTAGGTATTGGCGCAGGTGCTGTCGATACGCTGCTGGGCTTTCGTGATGGTCACGTTACCTGCGCAGTTATCAGTAGCGGTCAGATCGGGCTGTGCGGGCACCTTATCACATTCTACCGTTACGTTGGCAGGAGCAGGGGTGGTGAACACAGGGGCCGTGGTATCCTGCACCGTAATGGTCTGAGACACGGTATTGAAGTTACCGCATTCGTCGGTGGCGGTCCAGGTACGGATGAGCTGGTAGTTGTTGATGCAGGCACCCGGAATGTCGCGGCGGGTTTCGTTGTAACGAACCGTTACGTTGTTACCGGTGCTGCAATTATCAGTAGCCGTCATGTTCGGAGCAGCGGGCACCATATCGCAGTTCACGGTTGTGTCTGCCGGTGTTGCGCTGGTGAACACAGGGGCTTTGGTATCTACTACTGTGATGGTCTGCGTTACGGTCACCGCGTTTCTGCACTCATCGATGGCGGTCCAGGTGCGGATTAACAGGTAGTTGTTCGCACATGCGCCGGGGATGGCGTTGCGGTTCTCGTTCTTCAGGATCGTCACTTTACCCACAGGGCTGCAATTATCGATAGCGGCAAGGTCTGGCTGTGCAGGGATCTCATCGCAATTCACCGTGGTGTCTGCAGGTGTAGGCATAGTGAATACCGGTGCGGTCCTGTCTTCCACCGTCAGTGTCTGCACGAAGGTGTCGGAATTACCGCAGAGGTCGGTGGCGGTCCAGGTACGGCGCAGGCGGTAGCTGTTGGCGCAGGCTCCCGGTGTACGGAGGGTATCCGTGCGCAGGGTAACCGTTACACCATTAGCAGGGCTGCAATTATCCGTGGCATTCACAACCGGTACCGCAGGGATGGCGTCGCAGCTTACGGTAGCGTCGGCAGGACGGCCATTCGGGAACGCAAACACGGGTTTAGTGGTATCCTGTACTGTAACTACCTGCATGTGGGTGCTGAAGTTACCGCAGAGGTCAGTGGCGGTCCAGGTACGGCGCAACTGGTAGTTGCTGATGCATGCGCCTGCTGCACGGAGGGTATCCGTTCTCAGGGCAATGGTCACCATGTTACCCGGCGTACAGTTATCTGTAGCTGCAGGCATGATGGCGGCCGGTACGGCATCGCAATTTACCGTGGTGTTGGCAGGACGGGTACCTGGCCACACCATTGCTGGTTTGGTGGTATCCTGTACCGTCACGATCTGAACGTGGCTGCTGGCGTTACCGCACAGGTCGGTAGCGGTCCAGGTACGGCGCAGTTCATAATTGTTAACACAGTTGCCGGCGGCACGTACTGTATCCTGCGTGTAAGCCACGGTTACGAGGTTACCAGGTGTACAGTTGTCAGTAGCCGTTGCGGTTACTGCTGCCGGGATGGCGTCGCAGTTAACGGTTACGTTGGCAGGACGCGTACCGGGCCATACCAGTGCTGGTTTGGTAGTATCCTGAACAGTAACCAGCTGCACGTGAGTGCTGAAGTTACCGCAGAGGTCGGTGGCGGTCCAGGTACGGCGCAGCTGGTAGTTGCTGTTGCAGTTACCTGCTGTGCGGAGCGTATCGGTAGTAAGCCTTACCGTTACCAGGTTGCCGGGCGTACAGTTGTCTGTTGCAGTAGCAGTGGCAGCGGCAGGGATAGCGTCGCAATTTACAGTGATGCTGGCAGGACGTGCGCCGGTGAATACAAGGACAGGGTTGGTTGTATCCTGAACGGTGAGGATCTGGATATGACTGTCGAAGTTACCACAGAGGTCGGTGGCGGTCCAGGTACGGCGCAGCTGGTAGTTGCTGATGCAGTTACCTGCTGTGCGGAGCGTATCCTGAACATACACGATGCGAACGGCGTTACCCGGTGTGCAATTATCCGTTGCAGTAGCGGTTACCGCTGCAGGGATAGCGTCGCAGTTAACGGTTGCGTTGGCAGGACGTGTGCCCGGGAATACGAGAGCAGGCTTGGTGGTATCCTGAACGGTGAGGATCTGGATATGCCTGTCGAAGTTACCGCAGAGGTCGGTAGCGGTCCAGGTACGGCGCAGTTGGTAGTTACTGATGCAATTACCTGCTGTGCGGAGCGTATCCTGAACGTACACGATACGTACTGCGTTACCCGGTGTGCAATTATCCGTTGCTGTGGCAGTTACCGTAGCAGGGATGGCATCGCAGTTCACGGTTGCATTTGCAGGGCGTGCGCCGGGGAATACGAGGGCAGGGTTGGTGGTATCCTGAACGTTCACCAGTTGGGTATGGGTTGCTGCGTTACCGCACAGGTCGGTGGCAGTCCACACACGGCGGAGCTGGTAGTTATTCTGGCATGCACCGGCTGCGCGGATCGTATCCTGTTTGTACAAGATGCGGATGTAGTTAACCGGTGTACAGTTATCGGTAGCTGTTGCAGTAACTGCTGCAGGGATAGCATCGCAATCTGCAGTTACGTTTGCAGGAGCAGCACCGGTCCAGGTCAGCGTCGGACGGGTATTATCCTGTACCGTTACGATCTGGGTGTGAGTGGATGCATTACCACAAAGGTCAGTGGCAGTCCATATACGGCGGAGCTGGTAGTTATTCTGGCATGCACCTGCTGCGCGGATCGTATCCTGTACATAAGTGATGCGAATGTAGTTAACCGGTGTACAGTTATCAGTTGCAGTTGCTGTGGCAGCCGCAGGGATAGCGTCGCACTGTACAGTTACGTTAGCAGGCGCGGCACCGGTCCAGGTAAGTGTCGGACGGGTATTATCCTGTACCGTTACGATCTGGGTATGGGTGGCTGCATTACCGCACAAATCGGTAGCAGTCCACACACGGCGGAGCTGGTAGTTATTCTGACAGGCACCGGCTGCTCGGATGGTATCCTGTACATACGTGATGCGGATGTAGTTAACCGGTGTACAGTTGTCGGTTGCAGAAGCAGTAACCGCTGCAGGGATAGCATCACACTGAACGGTTACATTGGCAGGAGCAGCACCGGTCCAGGTAAGTGTGGGACGGGTAACGTCCTGAACGGTTACGATCTGGGTGTGGGTGGCTGCGTTACCGCAGAGGTCGGTAGCGGTCCATACACGGCGGAGCTGGTAGTTATTCTGACAAGCGCCTGCTGCACGGATGGTATCCTGTACATAAGCCATGCGGATGTAGTTCGCCGGCGTACAGTTATCAGTTGCAGAAGCAACTGCAGCTGCAGGTATCGCGGAACATTCTACCGTTACGTTCGCAGGAGCAGCACCGGTCCAGGTGAGGGTAGGACGGGTAACGTCCTGAACAGTCACGATCTGGGTGTGGGTGGCTGCATTACCGCACAGGTCGGTAGCAGTCCACACACGGCGGAGCTGGTAGTTATTCTGGCATGCACCTGCAGCGCGGATGGTATCCTGAACATAAGTGATGCGGATGTAGTTCGCAGGTGTACAGTTATCAGTAGCACCTGCTGTGGCAGCCGCAGGAATAGCGGAACATTCTACCGTTACGTTGGCAGGAGCAGCACCGGTCCAGGTGAGGGTAGGACGGGTGTTATCCGTCACCGTCACGATCTGGGTGTGGGTGGATGCATTTCCACAAAGGTCAGTTGCAGTCCATACACGGCGGAGCTGGTAGTTATTCTGGCAGGCACCTGCTGCACGGATGGTATCCTGTACATAAGTGATGCGGATAGTGGCAGCGGGCGAACAGTTATCAGTTGCCCTTGCTGTAGCCGCCGCAGGAATAGCGGAACACTCTACTGTTACGTTGGCAGGAGCCGCACCGGTCCAGGTAAGTGTGGGGCGGGTAGTATCCTGTACTGTAACACGCTGAACATGTGTAGCTGCGTTACCGCAAAGGTCGCGGGCGGTCCAGGTACGAACCAGCTGGTAATTGCTGATGCAGGCGCCTGCTGCACGGATGGTATCGGTGCGCAATGTGATGGTCACATAGTTGGCAGGCGTACAGTTATCAGTAGCAGAAGCAGTTACAGGCGAGGGAACCGCATCGCAATTCACTGTGATGTCTGCAGGAGCAGCACCGGTCCAGGTAAGCGTGGGACGTTGGGTGTCCTGAACGGTTACGATCTGGGTGTGGGTGGCTGCATTACCGCACAGGTCGGTGGCAGTCCATACACGGCGGAGCTGGTAGTTATTCTGGCATGCACCGGCTGCACGGATGGTATCCTGTACATAAGTGATGCGGATGTAGTTAACCGGTGTACAGTTATCGGTTGCAGTTGCTGTGGCAGCCGCAGGGATAGCGTCGCACTGTACGGTAACGTTAGCAGGTGCAGCACCGGTCCAGGTAAGTGTCGGACGGGTATTATCCTGTACCGTTACAATCTGGGTATGGGTGGCTGCATTACCGCACAGGTCGGTAGCAGTCCACACACGGCGGAGCTGGTAGTTATTCTGACAGGCACCTGCTGCACGGATGGTATCCTGTACATACGTGATGCGGATGTAGTTAACCGGTGTACAGTTATCGGTAGCAGTTGCAGTAACTGCTGCAGGGATAGCGGAGCACTGAACGGTAACGTTAGCAGGCGCAGCACCGGTCCAGATAAGTGTGGGACGGGTTACGTCTCTCACCGTTACGATCTGGGTGTGGGTGGCTGCATTACCGCAAAGGTCGGTAGCGGTCCATACACGGCGGAGCTGGTAGTTATTCTGACAGGCACCGGCTGCACGGATGGTATCCTGTACATACGTGATGCGGATGTAGTTAACCGGCGTACAGTTATCAGTTGCAGAAGCAACCGCAGCTGCAGGTATCGCGGAACATTCTACCGTTACGTTTGCAGGAGCAGCACCGGCCCAGGTGAGGGTAGGACGGGTAACATCCTGAACAGTCACGATCTGGGTGTGGGTGGCTGCGTTACCGCAAAGGTCGGTGGCAGTCCACACACGGCGGAGCTGGTAGTTATTCTGGCATGCACCGGCTGCGCGGATGGTATCCTGAACATACGTCATGCGGATGTAGTTACCAGGCGTACAGTTATCGGTAGCACCTGCAGTAGCAGCCGCAGGAATAGCGGAACATTCTACTGTAACGTTGGCAGGAGCGGCACCGGTCCAGGTGAGGGTAGGACGGGTATTATCCGTCACGGTCACGATCTGGGTGTGGGTGGCTGCATTACCACACAGGTCGGTAGCAGTCCACACACGGCGGAGCTGATAGTTATTCTGGCAGGCACCCGCAGCGCGGATGGTATCCTGTACATACGTGATGCGGATGTAGTTACCCGGCGTACAGTTATCGGTAGCACCTGCTGTGGCAGCCGCAGGAATGGCAGAGCACTGCACCGCTACGTTAGCAGGAGCAGCACCGGTCCAGGTAAGGACAGGAATCGTGTTATCCGAAACCGTTACGATCTGGGTGTGGGTGGCTGCATTACCGCACAGGTCGGTAGCAGTCCATACACGGCGGAGCTGGTAGTCATTCTGACAGGCACCGGCTGCACGGATGGTATCCTGTACATAAGTGATCCTTACAGCATTACCAGGTGTACAGTTATCGGTAGCACCCGCAGTTGCAGCAGCAGGAATGGCGGAGCATTCAACAGCCACGTTAGCAGGAGCAGCACCGGTCCAGGTAAGCGCGGGGCGGGTAGTATCCTGAACAGTTACACGCTGTACGTGGGTGGCAGTGTTACCGCAAAGGTCACGTGCGGTCCAGGTACGAACCAGCTGGTAATTGCTGATGCAGGCACCGGCTGCACGTACGGTATCGGTACGCAGGGTGATGGTCACATAGTTAGTGGGCGTACAGTTATCGGTAGCGGATGCGGTTACCGGAGCAGGAACTGCATCGCAATTCACCGTTACATCTGCAGGCAAACCACTGGGGAAAGTCAGTATCGGGTCAGTGTTATCAGATACCGATACGATCTGGGTGTGGGTAGCTGCATTACCGCACAGGTCGGTAGCAGTCCACACACGGCGGAGTTGATAGTTATTCTGACATGCACCGGCTGCACGGATGGTATCCTGTACATACGTCATGCGGATGTAGTTACCAGGCGTACAGTTATCGGTTGCACCAGCAGTAGCTGCGGCAGGAATGGCGTTACATTCTACCGCTACGTTTGCAGGAGCAGCACCGGTCCAGGTGAGGGTAGGACGGGTGTTATCCGTTACCGTGATCATCTGGGTATGCGTGGTGGCATTACCGCAGAGGTCGGTAGCAGTCCACCTGCGGCGGAGCTGGTAGCTGTTCTGACAGGCACCGGCTGCACGGATGGTATCCTGTACATAGTCGATACGGATGTAGTTATTCGGTGTACAGTTATCCGTTGCTGTAGCCGTTACTGCTGCAGGGATAGCGTCGCACTCTACAGCGGCGGCACCGGGAGCAGTGCCGGCCCATACGAGGGTAGGACGGGTATTATCCTGAACGGTTACGATCTGGGTGTGGGTAGCCACATTACCGCAAAGGTCGGTAGCCGTCCATCTGCGGTGCAGTTCGTATTCATTCTGGCAGTTACCTGCTGCACGTACTGTATCCTGCGTGTAATCGATATCGATATAGTTTGCAGGTGTACAGTTGTCGGTTGCACCGGCAGTGGCAGCCGCAGGGATTGCGGAGCACTCAACAGTTACGTTTGCAGGAACAGCACCGGTCCAGGTAAGTGTAGGACGGGTATTATCCACCACCGTTACGATCTGGGTGTGGGTGGCTGCGTTACCGCAAAGGTCGGTGGCAGTCCACACACGGCGGAGCTGGTAGCTGTTCTGGCATGCACCTGCTGCGCGGATAGTATCCTGTACATAATCGATGTCGATGTAAGCAACAGGCGTACAGTTATCAGTAGCCGATGCAGTGGCTGCTGCAGGAATTGCAGAGCACTGAACGGTTACGTTTGCAGGAGCAGCACCGGTCCAGGTGAGGGTAGGACGGGTATTATCCGTCACGGTCACGATCTGGGTGTGGGTGGCTGCGTTACCGCACAGGTCGGTGGCAGTCCACACACGGCGGAGCTGATAGTTATTCTGGCAGGCACCCGCAGCGCGGATGGTATCCTGTACGTAAGTGATGCGGATGTAGTTACCCGGCGTACAGTTATCGGTAGCACCGGCAGTGGCAGCCGCAGGAATGGCAGAACACTGCACTGCTACGTTAGCAGGAGCAGCACCGGTCCAGGTAAGGACAGGAATCGTGTTATCCGAAACCGTTACGATCTGGGTGTGGGTGGCTGCATTACCGCACAGGTCGGTAGCAGTCCATACACGGCGGAGCTGGTAGTCATTCTGACAGGCACCTGCTGCACGGATGGTATCCTGCACATAAGTGATCCTTACATAATTACCAGGCGTACAGTTATCGGTAGCCGTTGCTGTAGCGGCAGCAGGAATGGCGGAGCATTCAACAGCCACATTCGCAGGAGCAGCACCGGTCCAGGTAAGCGTGGGGCGGGTAGTATCCTGAACAGTTACACGCTGTACGTGGGTGGCAGTGTTACCGCAAAGGTCACGTGCGGTCCAGGTACGAACCAGCTGGTAATTGCTGATGCAGGCACCGGCTGCACGTACGGTATCGGTACGCAGGGTGATGGTCACATAGTTAGTGGGCGTACAGTTATCGGTAGCGGATGCGGTTACCGGAGCAGGAACTGCATCGCAATTCACCGTTACATCTGCAGGCAAACCACTGGGGAAAGTCAGTATCGGGTCAGTGTTATCAGATACCGATACGATCTGGGTGTGGGTAGCTGCATTACCGCACAGGTCGGTAGCAGTCCACACACGGCGGAGCTGGTAGTTATTCTGACATGCACCGGCTGCACGGATGGTATCCTGTACATACGTCATGCGGATGTAGTTACCAGGCGTACAGTTATCGGTTGCACCAGCAGTAGCTGCGGCAGGAATGGCGTTACATTCTACCGCTACGTTCGCAGGAACAGCACCGGTCCAGGTGAGGGTAGGACGGGTGTTATCCGTTACCGTGATCATCTGGGTATGCGTGGTGGCATTACCGCAGAGGTCGGTAGCAGTCCATACACGGCGGAGCTGGTAGCTGTTCTGACAGGCACCGGCTGCACGGATGGTATCCTGTACATAGTCGATACGGATGTAGTTATTCGGTGTACAGTTATCCGTTGCTGTAGCCGTTACTGCTGCAGGGATAGCGTCGCACTCTACAGCGGCGGCACCGGGAGCAGTGCCGGTCCATACGAGGGTAGGACGGGTATTATCCTGAACGGTTACGATCTGGGTGTGGGTGGAAGCATTACCGCAAAGGTCGGTAGCGGTCCACACACGGCGGAGCTGATAGTTATTCTGACATGCACCGGCTGCTCGGATGGTATCCTGTACATAATCGATATCGATGTAAGCAACAGGTGTACAGTTATCAGTTGCACCGGCAGTGGCAGCCGCAGGGATTGCGGAGCACTCAACAGTTACGTTTGCAGGAACAGCACCGGTCCAGGTAAGTGTAGGACGGGTATTATCCACCACCGTTACGATCTGGGTGTGGGTGGCTGCGTTACCGCAAAGGTCGGTGGCAGTCCACACACGGCGGAGTTGGTAGCTGTTCTGGCATGCACCTGCTGCGCGGATAGTATCCTGTACATAATCGATGTCGATGTAAGCAACAGGCGTACAGTTATCAGTAGCCGAGGCAGTGGCTGCTGCAGGAATTGCTGAGCACTGAACGGTTACGTTTGCAGGAGCAGCACCGGTCCAGGTGAGGGTAGGACGGGTATTATCCGTCACGGTCACGATCTGGGTGTGGGTGGCTGCGTTACCGCACAGGTCGGTGGCAGTCCACACACGGCGGAGCTGATAGTTATTCTGGCAGGCACCCGCAGCGCGGATGGTATCCTGTACGTAAGTGATGCGGATGTAGTTACCCGGCGTACAGTTATCGGTAGCACCGGCAGTGGCAGCCGCAGGAATTGCAGAACACTGTACCGCTACGTTAGCAGGAGCAGCACCGGTCCAGGTAAGGGTGGGCAGGGTATTGTCCGACACAGTCACGATCTGGGTGTGGGTGGCTGCATTACCGCACAGGTCGGTAGCGGTCCATCTGCGGCGGAGCTGATAGTCATTCTGACAGGCACCTGCTGCACGGATCGTATCCTGCACATAAGTGATCCTTACATAGTTACCAGGCGTACAGTTATCGGTAGCCGTTGCTGTAGCGGCAGCAGGAATGGCGGAGCATTCAACAGCCACGTTAGCAGGAGCGGCACCGGTCCAGGTGAGGGTAGGCAGGGTATTATCAGTTACCGTTACGATCTGTGTATGGGTAGCTGCATTACCGCACAGGTCAGTGGCAGTCCATACACGACGGAGCTGGTAATTATTCTGGCATGCACCCGCTGCGCGGATGGTATCCTGTACATAATCGATGCGGATGTAGTTGCCCGGTGTACAGTTATCGGTGGCAGTTGCAGTGGCAGCTGCAGGAATAGCAGAGCACTCTACAGCAACAGCACCGGGAGCAGTACCGGTCCAGGTGAGGGTAGGACGGGTATTATCCGTTACGGTCACGATCTGGGTGTGGGTGGAAGCATTACCGCACAGGTCGGTGGCAGTCCATACACGGCGGAGCTGGTAGCTGTTCTGACAGCCACCGTTTGCACGGAGGGTATCCTGTACGTAAGTGATACGGATATAGTTACCCGGTGTACAGTTATCGGTGGCAGTGGCGGTAACCGCTGCAGGAATTGCGGAACATTCAACGGCAACATCCGCAGGCGCAGCACCGGTCCAGGTGAGGGTAGGACGGATATTGTCCTGAACAGTCACGATCTGGGTGTGGGTGGCTGCATTACCGCAAAGGTCGGTAGCAGTCCACACACGGCGGAGCTGGTAGTTATTCTGGCATGCACCGGCTGCACGGATGGTATCCTGTACATAAGTAATGCGGATATAGTTACCCGGAGTACAGTTATCGGTAGCAGAAGCAGTAGCTGCCGCAGGGATAGCGGAGCACTGAACGGTTACGTTAGCAGGAGCGGCACCGGTCCAGGTAATCACAGGTATTGTGTTATCCTGAACGGTTACGATCTGGGTGTGGGTGGAAGCATTACCGCAAAGGTCGGTAGCGGTCCACACACGGCGGAGCTGGTAGTTGTTCTGACATGCACCGGCTGCACGGAGGGTGTCCTGTACATAATCGATGCGGATGTAGTTACCAGGCGTACAGTTATCAGTAGCAGTTGCAGTAGCAGCCGCAGGGATGGCGGAGCACTGAACGGTTACGTTGGCAGGAGCAGCGCCGGTCCAGGTGATGGTGGGTACCGTGTTATCGGTTACGGTCACGATCTGGGTGTGGGTGGCTGCATTACCGCAAAGGTCGGTGGCAGTCCACACACGGCGGAGCTGGTAGTTATTCTGACAGGCACCTGCTGCACGGAGCGTATCCTGTACCATAGTGATACGGATATAGTTGCCCGGCGTACAGTTATCGGTAGCAGATGCAGTAGCAGCCGCCGGGATAGCGGAGCACTGAACAGATACGTTGGCAGGAGCGGCACCGGTCCAGGTAATTACAGGCACAGTGTTATCCGTTACCGTTACGATCTGGGTGTGGGTGGAAGCATTACCGCACAGGTCGGTAGCGGTCCATACACGGCGGAGCTGATAGTTATTCTGACATGCACCTGCTGCACGGAGGGTGTCCTGTACCATTACGATACGAACGTAGTTACCCGGCGTACAGTTATCGGTAGCAGTGGCAGTGGCAGCCGCAGGGATAGCGGAGCACTGAACAGCTACGTTTGCAGGGGCAGCACCGGTCCAGGTAAGGGTAGGAGCCGTATTATCCTGAACGGTGATGATCTGTGTATGTGAAATAGTGTTGCCACAGGCATCGGTAGCCGTCCACACACGGCGCAGCTGGTAAGTATTCTGGCATGCACCGGGAACACCTGCGCGGATGGTATCCTGCGCATAGGTCGGGGTAATGGTAGTACCTGCGGGCAAACAGTTATCTGCCACCGTGGGGTTCACCGCAGCAGGGATAGCATCGCAGTTTACGGTTGCATTAGCAGGCGTACCGCCAGCCCAGGTCAATGTGGGGCGGGAAGTATCCACCACTGTAATCAGCTGGGTATGAACTGTGGAGTTGTTACAATTATCGAGCGCCGTCCAGGTACGGATAAGGCGGTAGTTGTTCACGCAGGTACCGGTGTAGGTAGCGTCGCGAACGGTATTTACGGTGATGCGTACAGCAGCGTTAGCGGTACAGTTATCTGTTCCGGAAGCAGTTACTGCAGCGGGGATGGCAGAGCAGCTCACAGTAGTATCTACCGGAGCACGGCCGCCGGGGAAGGTCAGCGCAGGATCTGTGGTATCTATTACGGTAATGGTCTGCGATGTGCTTACGCTCAGTCCACAACGGTCGGTTGCCGTCCAGGTGCGGGTGATCGTCATGCCACAGGTCTGTGTAACGGTATTGTCGGTGAATGTAACCGTCAACGGGAAGCCCAGCGGATGCCTGAAGGTAGGCGTACCGAAAAGGGTCGTGTAAACCAGTGTTTTGCTACATTCTACTGAAATGTTCGCAGGCGTGGTCACCACCGTAGGCGGATTGGTGTTCACGGTGATCTGAACAGGGGAAGATGAGTCAGAGCAGGCTCCGGAAATCACTACACGGCGGAACCAGGTTGTTACGCTGAGCGCACCAGGCTGGTAATTCTCCGTATTGGTGCCGGGGATAGTTATATATCCTGCAGTTGCACTGGTTGTGCTGTACTGCCACTGATAAGTAAAGGTGCCCGTTCCGCTGGAAGGATGGCCTACGCTATATATTTCTGCAGGCGTTTCACCGATACAGATCGTTTGATCCTGACGGATGATATTCTGATTGATCTCATTCAGGTTACTGATGATCAGCGTATCAGACACCACTGCGCAAGGCCCGTTGGTGATGGTCCAAACCACTGTGGCTACTGTTCCTACAAACACTCTTGCAGTAGAAGTAGGACTGTGGATATCGGAGAATACAACAGAAGCAGGGTTAGCCGTCCATGTACCAATTGCACCAGGCACACTGGGTGCGGTGGCATTCAGCTGGAACATCTCCTCGTTACATTTCTCCTGATCCGGACCCGCATCCGGTTTCGCCGGTTGCTGGAACACCGTTACCGTGGTAGTCACACACGTGGTGTTACCGCAAGCCGTTGTGCCAATGGCGCGAACGGAGTAAGTAGTGTTAGCAGTGGGGGATACGGTCACCGATGTCACATTCCGCGCAATTTCCACGGCAGTTCCGCTTGCGCAGTCACCACGGTACCAAACCCATTCGGAGTTGGAGCCCAGCGTGCCACTGGCAATGGAAAGGGTGGTAGACTGTCCGACGCAGATGGAAGCCGCAGTAACACCAATAGTAGGCGTTGTAGATGGCGTATTCAGCACCACGTCGAATTCTTTCGTATCCACGCAGGTGTCGGAGGTTCCCACAGGTTTGAGAACGGTCAGACGGAAGCGGTAAGTTCCCGGAGCAGCGGCGGCAGGATAAGTAACGGTTATGTTACCACCTGTTGCAGAAGGCAGCACGCCATTATCTACGTTCACAAATCCAGGCATGGCCGGTGCAATCGCTTCAAGATCATAATGCGTAGGTGCATTCGTTGCCGTGTAAGGCAGCGTGAAAGTGAAAGGCGTCTGGCGGCACACGTCTATTGCAGATGGGATCGTAACAACCGGACCATTATGGAAGGTCAGTCTTACGTCAGCCTGAGCGGTAGGACAAGGCGCGTTGCCATTGTACTTACGCACCGTCCATCTTACAGTAGCAGTTACACCTGCAGCAGAATTCACGGTAACAACCGCATTCGGGTTATTGGCCTGGCCTGCAGGGATGGTAACTGAACCTGAAATAACCGTCCACGTTCCGTAGGTAGATGTATCTGTCAACGGCACTGCAGTCAGCGTAAACTGACGGCTACATTGTGCGATCTCATTATCCGTTAAGGTAGCAACCGGTCTGGTATAAGTGATGAAGTCCCTTTCATGCGTGGCAACGCAGGGCGCACCGTTGGCGGTGAGCGTAATGCGGACACGCACAGGAACGTTGGGCGGCATATTTATAAGGTCGCGCTCGTTCGGTAAACCGGCAGGCACGGTAAGACTGGCACCGTTAGCTGCGCCAACGATTTCCCAGAGTACCGTGTAAGGATTCTTGGTAACAGGGGTACCACCCGTGTTGCGTAACCGGTAAGTGGTGGTTACAGGGTTGGTACAGGTGGCGGTTACGTTTTGTATAACAGCATTGGGGAGCTTCACGGCAATGATCCGTACGGTGTCTGTAGTCGTACACTGTCCGTTTTTCACTTCCACATATGGCTTCACAGAGTCTCCGTCAATACTGGGTACTGTTACATTGATAGTTTGGGTGGTAAGGAAGCTGGGTTTCCAGAGTTTACCATAAGCAGTATTGGCCGCGCCGGCATCCAGCGTGACCTGTGTGCCTGCGCAGGCAAGCAAATCGGGACCGAGATCCACAACGGGCGGCTCGTCTACAGTAATGGTGATACTGTCTCTGCGTTTGCAGACACGGGGCTGGCCGGTAACAGGATCCATACCATGCCAGATGGTGCCTTCCACGATGTATTCGGTAGTTACCTGCGGACGGATCAGTACCTGGTTCTTAGGCTGGGGTCCGCTGGGCCAGGGTTCTATATAATTACCCATGAAGGTAAATTCCTGGTAACCCGTTGTTCCGCTGGCGCTCAGTGGAATGGCCGTCATGATCATGGTTTCTCCACGGCAAAGGGAGTCGCGGGGAACGGTGATTTCCGGCAGGTCTGCCACATCGAGCCTTACCGGGGTGGAAGGGGTGTAACATTGTCGCTGTCCTGCCGCAAGGTTACCCTGTTCGATGATCATCAGGCGGTATTCCCAATGCTCGCCCTCTTTGAGCAGCCCTTCGGGAATGGTCAGCATATTGGTATTCAGACCAAGATATCCTGAGCCGGCAGGGATAGTAGCCCAGGTGCCGGTGCCCGCAACGCGGTATTCCCAGTAATACTCAGGATCGGTAAAATAATCTACGGGGTCGATGCTGGAAGTAAGGTTCAGTGTTGCACCGGGGCATACTTCCTGCTGGTCGTCAGCAGTACCATCGATATATGCATAGATATAAGGAGCGCAGAATTTAAACTCGATGTCATCCACCGCAATGTCGTTACCGCAACCACCGGGGTTGTTGTTCTTGATCTCTACGGTTACATCGGTAACACCGGGAGGGAGGGTAACGGTACCACCGTATTGTTGCCAGCCGGTGAGGCGCTGGTTACCGGGGTCGTTACGCCGGAGGTCCATGGATACGTCTCCGGTATAGAACTGTCCGATGGTTGCACCGTTCGCCTTATTCTTCACAATAAAGGTAACACCCGCGTATTGATATCGGGAACCATACCCGGCACAGGTATTTGTGAGTACCTGATGTGAGTTCAGGTTGATAAACCAGGCGGAGAAGTTGTATTTCGCACCTGGACAAAGGTCGTTGACCTCTCTTTTATAGAATGTTTTTGGATTATTTGAAGAGTTCGCGATCATCATACCGCCATAGCCATTGTTGGTATGGTCGTCCACATTGTCCCATTCCGGGCGGCCACCGCGGATCGCATTGTAATAAATAGTATACCAGTCATCAGACAGGGGCCAGCCGTTAGAGGTGTTGCCTGCGACATAAGGATTGGAGTTCCATTGATATTCTACTGTTGCACCTGTAACTGCGCGGCGGGGACCACCGGCAGTAAACGTACCAAAATCCTCTTTAAAGTTCGTAGCGGGAGTAAAAGAGCCACGGCATTCGGCCATGGAGCAGTCTGTCACATCAATTTCCACTTCCCGCTCCCGGGTGTACCTTGGGCGGCCATTACGTACACCATCATATAAGGTTGCTTTAACATAGTATTTACCCACCATGGTCATGTCCAGCATAATGGTCTGGCCTGCCATGAGGGTACCGGCAACAGTGGTGTTAACCCATAAAATGGGTGCAGGCCTGCCCATCGAGGCTCTGTACGTTATGACGGGGCCGGTTGGAGGGGTGATTGTCCAGACCACGCTGTCGGGGATCTGGTAATCGGTATCCCCGTTGAACTCCGACTTGCCATCCCTGAAGAAAGCATGGATGGACGCGTACCTGCCAAGACAAACTTCCTGGGGGTGGTTTAACCATACGTCCCAGGCATCTTGTGCCTGAGCCATGGAGATGGCAGATAATAATGTAATAAGAAAGAGTAAAAGTCGCTTCATTGTCGCAAACAATTAGGTGAATGAAATGCCAATACCCCGGCTAATGAGCAGGGGGAGTGGAGTTGTCAGAACCGGAATGCCGGTTTGACGGGTTGATAATTTGTTTGAAACAATGAGCTACCGCAGGTCCGGCACTCATTTTCATAGGTGTACAGAATCGATTTCATAGGCTTCGGATATAATCAGTCAATACCGATATGGACAAATTTTAATAAATCTGAATTTAAAATTAATCATAATATGGGTATAACCAAAAATATAAATTTACCGATGAGGGTTAATTTGCAGTTAAAGAGGGTTAATAGAGTATGGGTCAGTTGACTTTCAAATGTTTATTATCGTGGAAAAAATGTTAACTTTTTTTTATGCAAGTTGGCAATATTTATAATTTTTTAGTCTGTTTGTGCTTTTTGTAAAATAATTAACTACCTTTGCAGACCAAATTCGTAGTAAGATGCCTAAAGTAAAGACTCATAGCCGTGCGAAGAAGACGTTTACGGTGACCGGCAGCGGAGCGATCAAACGTCCGAAAGCATATAAAAGTCACCTGTTGACCAAAAAGTCAAACAAAAGGAAACGCTCTCTCAGAGGAAGTAGCCTGGTAGCAGATGCCAATCTGAACCTGGTAAAGCGTATGCTTGTACTTCGCTAACTCAATCAATTTTGTTAAACAAGTTTTAAAAAGCATAACATGCCTCGTTCCGTAAACGCAGTTGCGTCCAGAGCCAGAAGAAAAAAGATCTTGAAGCAAGCCAAAGGCTTCTATGGTAAGCGTAAAAACGTATATACCGTAGCCAAGAACGTACTGGAGAAAGGGCTCACCTATAGCTATGTAGGTCGCAAGCTGAAGAAAAGAGAATATCGTACCCTGTGGATTGCACGTATTAACGCAGCAGCCCGCGCAGAAGGGATGACCTACTCTCAACTGATCCACAGACTCACCGAAAAGAATGTTGGTCTCAACCGTAAAGTTCTGGCAGATCTCGCCATGAACGAACCTGAGACTTTCAAGTCACTCGTTGCTTCTGTAAAATAAGTCGATAACACATCGCTATAAATCAACCGGTTACTATGTAACCGGTTTTTTTATGCCCTACCCGGAGCATATCCTTCTCTTCCCTAAATAATTCCCGGACCGCGAAGATAATCTAAGCTTCCAGCCAATCCTTCCCCCGTCGTTTCATCAAATCATTCCCTGTACATAACCTAAGTATCCCGGAACAACAATAGGGGAAATGCAATCTTCACCCATATAGATACATCTCCTGCCACCAATAAGCTACATGCATTGTAAGGCTCCACCTTTGCAACATCAGGATTCCCAAGCATCGGTCATCTGGACAGGTTCAGGAGAAGAGATTTAACATATTGGCTATCATCAATTTGCATGACCGAAGGGGAGGAATAGGGACAAAAGCGGGACGATTCTGCCTTAATTAAGCGCTAATTTCAAGCTTATAGCCTTTGCCGCGTATAACAACAATGTTGATATTGGGATCTGGCTCCAGCTTCTTTCTAAGTTTTGAAATGAATACATCCAGGCTGCGTCCCACAATAACGCCGTCGTCTTCCCATATCTCTTTTTGCAACCGGCTTCTCGCTATGGTCTGGTTAGGCGACAACGCGAAAATGCGCAGTAAACGCGTTTCCGTACCAGTCAGGTCAATGGTGTTTTCCTTTATTACCAGTTGCCGTTCCTGCGCATTAAACACGACCGATCCAAAAGTTAACATGCCGGTATTTTGATTGACAGGCTCGGCTTTTCGTGGTTTAACCGATCTGAAAAAAACGAAACCAACAAATGCTAAAAATGACAGGCTGCCCAGCAGGTATCCCTGCTTTGTGTTAATTATGCTTTTCGGTTTAAACTTAATGTTGACCAGGTAACACCCCCTGGGTTGCACTCTTCCTCTACAGGCTACAATATCATCTCTTTTATTGTTGGATATAGCGTATCCATAGACTACACTGGAGTTGTTACAGTTCAGAACATTAACAACATAATCACTTGCGAGCGGGTCATTGGCCAACAAACGCCGGGTAGTATTCACCAGCGAGTCCGGTTGAAACGTAAGCTCATTCTCAAAGCTGATCTGGTATTCATTTTCAGCGATCTTTTTTACCGGGAGCACCCTTGATCTGCTGTCGCCCGACTGTGTAAGTAGTTCATCACCTATCTTCCGGAGCAAAACTTCCCTCTTGGCGATATCAAAACCGTCACCGTCAATCATATTGAAAGCCAGGCATATTACAGATATACAAAGGATCAATATCAATGCCCACAGGTATTTGCGTTTTCCGGAAAGCAGATTTCGGCTATGTAACATACCCTTTTACGATTTATTTACAAAGGTTACACTTTTATTTACAATCCAAATCCCCCGAGTTGAAAGACATCAAAGTAATTTAGCGATATCAACGTTGCCAGGAAATGAAAAACAAAAGAAATGCCTTCAACGGATCTGATTTACCTGGAGATACTTTTATGTTAATTAAACCAATAAAGATTATGAAAAAAGTTATTTATGCACTGATCTTACCGCTTGTTGTGATAAGCGGACTCGTATTCGCTAATCGCGATATCAAAAATGATACTTCTAAAGAATCCATCACAAAGCCACGCTGTGCTGCTGAAAGGGAAGACGAACGTAAAAAATGGGAAGCTACCCCGGAGGGTATTAAGTTCAAAGAATGGGAAGCATCTCCCGTTGGGCAAAAAGTGCTTTCCGGTGCTAAAAAAATAAGGCCGCATATAAGCGATTCTACCAGTATGGAGGCTGTTGTAACTTCTCTTTCCCTTCCACCAGGCTCCCGATTAGGTTTCGGCGTGATGGCCAGGATTAATGGAGACGATTACATTGTAACTTTTCAGCCGGAAAAGTCACAACTTGAGCAATTGCAAAGCCTGAAAGTAGATGACAAAATAGTTTTAAAAAGCCATGTTGTATCGTACGCGCCCAAGTATTCATATCCAATCGTATCAGTCTACTATGTAGAACGGGATGGTAAAATGATTTACAAACGTGTTCCTCCCAAAGACGGTTGCTAAGTACATAAATTATAAAACAGCCGCAGATATATACTTTGTTACTGATACTTATTAGTCCCTCTGGATGTATTGAAAACAATGATCCGGGGGGACAAAATTCAATCGTCAGTCAATTAGCCATAAAGTGATACTATTTTACCTGTAATAAACAGACGATTTTTAGCTTCATTCTGACGGCAGGCAATCACATTACCAGCTTAAATACACACGGCAAAAATGTTGTAAAACATTCTCAAGAATGGCCCACGCAAGGTGATGCAAGGCTGTGTTAAGCTGAACAATAACAAGTAGCAACGCTATTCCTGATAACCAAATCCGGTGCGCAAGAAATGGAGAAATGGAAGGCTGCAGTGGGAGAGAAGCCATTTCAGGATTCGCCTTTCCGTATGATCTGCCTGAATGACAAGAATCAACTGAGACGCCCGGATTAAAAGAGGGCAAAGGCAGTTTAGTAAACAAGCTTAAAATAAACCCTGCAGGTATCTTATTGAAGCATCCTTGAAATGGCCTAAATAAGGCGATTTGAGGTCGCATTAAGCGAGACAGGTAAATGTCTGGGAAATAACCAGGAGGGTCTGGATAAGCCCCCTAATGGGCAATAACCCTACTCCTGACAGCCCCAACACATCTGGCAGGGCCCATATCAGCAAACTCCCACAAGTGGGATAAAAGCCATTTCAGGATTCGCCATTCCGTAAGATCTGCCTGAATGACAAGTAGGAGGTACCGGAAATTCCCGATAAAAAGAGGGGCAAAGGCCGTGGAAGGCAGTGTAGAGGCAGTCTACCCTTAGTGTAATGGGCATCTAAAGGCTGTGCAAAGGCAGTCCGGAGGCAGTAACAAGGCTTTGAAGAGGCAGGAAAAATGTTTTAGAAGACAATCCAAAGACATTTCCCGAAGAGGAAAGCAGCAACCTTGCTTTAGGGTTTCCTAATGAAACGTAGAAATCATAACCAGACTCAGTATGATTACCGTGCGAATGCAGCGCTATTAGCGTATGGGTAGCGCGCTATTACAGTACAGTAACAGCGCTATTAGCGTATAGCTAGCGCGCTATTACAGCGCGATTACAGCGCAATTAGAGCGCAATTAGAGCGGAATTAGAGCGCGATTAGAGCACGATTACAGTACGATTAGAATGAGGATTGCAGGCCAGTTACTCCGGGACTAAAGGCCGGTAACAAACAGGCTGCCGCCTGGGTTAAACAGCACAAGGAAACGATTCCTCAGTACAAGCCCGGCTCCACCTGAGCTGCAATAATCTAACTCCCCAACAATCTCATGTAAATACGGGTATTCTAAAGAAACGATGGAAGAAAAGAGAGGAAAAACAAAAAGATCCTCAAGATCCAATATGTAAGGCTAAATCTATATCATTGCTAAACACTGTAAAGCTATTACAGTTATAACCATCTTCAATCAATCCCAACTGTAAGGTTTTTTAGTACAAGACAAAGAAGCGACACCCCGTAGTTACTTCACCCTTGCTCCACAATACATCTACGGTTACTCCACGGTTACTCCACGGTTACAGCACAGATAGTGTACCTGTAATGTACCTTTTAGGCAGTTGCAAGTTTTACAAAAAGTCAAAACCAGCCACAGTGGCCAGTTGCAACAGGATACTGTGAAATTGTATACGGAAAATGGCGCACCCCCAACAAAAAAACGGCAAAAAGTGGGACAGGTAATTGCGCAGCACAATGCTAACCAACTGCTAAACAGTGGCCTTGTGCGATAAAGTGAAGAAATTTATTATGGATTAAAAGGTAGAATCAGGGAGTGGGAGAAAGTGTTAATATAGTATCACTAAAGAGCGTATTGCCTTATAACGTGTAGTGATGGCAAGTGCAGCACGCTTATCCCCTGTACACCGCGTACCCTTCCTGCCATGTCAGATCCGGTACCTGCCCGGACTCAAATATCCCAAACACCGCGGAACCACTCCCGCTCATACTGGCATACACTGCACCGGTATCATACAACCGGTCGCGTATCGCAGCAATCTCCGAATGTTTCGTAAAGACCGCGGCCTCAAAATCATTCTTCAACCTGCCTTTCCAGCTTTTTACATCCTTCCAGTTGATTTCACGCAAAGGAACTTCCGGATCGCCGGGCTGCAATTGACTGAACGCCCATCCTGTATTTACATGAATGCCGGGATGTACGAGCAATATCTCATAAGCTGAAAGATCTACCGAAAAAGGTTCCAGTATCTCCCCGCGGCCTTTGGCGAGGCTCACGCGGTTCTGAATAAAAAAGGGGCAATCACTCCCCAGCTGCGCAGCATATGCTTCCAGCCGGGCATCGGTAAGCCCCAGGTTATACTTGATGTTGAGAAGTTTCAGTGTGAATGCACCGTCTGATGAACCACCACCCAGTCCGGCCCCGGTAGGGATCACTTTATGTAAATGCAGCTGTATGGCCGGCAGTTCGGGAAAATCCTGTTTCAGCAACTGGTAGGCCCGCATGCATAAATTATCGGCAGCATCACCGGGGATAGCGATCCCTGACTGGCTAAACGCAGTTTCTTTTGCAGTTATCACCTCCAGCACATCGCGGACGGGCAGGGGGTAAAACACGGTTTCAAGGTCATGAAAACCATCGTCCCGCTTACGCAGGATGTGCAGACCCAGATTGATTTTACAGTTAGGAAAAACGATCACTTCCGGTTATTTGCTTTTACGGCTGTTGATCTCATCGCGGATGGCAATGGCACGGATATAGTCTTCCTGCTCCAGCACCTCCTGCAGGAGCGTGTTCAGCTCATCGACGTTGAGGGCTTTCAGATCATCTTCCGTACCTTTTTCATGTTCTGAAATGGAAGGAGTGCCTGCTGCCTTGGTGGTTTTCTTACCGGCGGGATCGTCCAGCAGAATACCGGCACTGTTGAGGATGTTCTCGTATGTGTAGATGGGGCATCCGAAACGCACGGCAAGCGCCAGGGCATCGGATGTGCGCGAATCTATCTCTATGGTATCGTCGTTATTGGAGCAAACCAGTTTGGAATAGAATATCCCTTCCTGCAGATTACTGATCACCACTTCATGCAGCTCTATACTGAAGGCATTCATGAAGTTCTTCATAAGATCGTGGGTTAACGGTCTGCTCGGTTGCATTTTTTCCAGCGCTACCGCAATGGCTTGTGCTTCAAACCCGCCAATTACGATGGGAAGCCTTCTCAATCCGTTGACTTCTCCAAGTACAACGGCATAAGAATGGGTTTGTGTAATACTGTGCGACAGTGCGACTATTTCCAATTCTATTTTTCTCATACGGTCATTATGCGTAAGCGCTCACAATTAAACGTGTATAAGACGTGAAGTTAGAAAAATATTCGATATAGAAAAAGGATTGACTGCCGCAGTATGCGAAGGAGGCCGGTTTTATTTTCCGGATATCGCCTCGCACAAAGACGGCAGTCAACAGATTATCATTAATTTCCTTTATACTTCTTTACAGCTTCGGTCAGCTTGGGCACTACTTCAAACGCATCGCCGACAATACCATAGTCTGCCGCCTTAAAGAAAGGCGCTTCCGGGTCTTTATTGATCACAACGATGGTCTTGCTGCCATTCACACCTGCCAGGTGCTGTATAGCCCCTGAAATGCCGATGGCGATATAAAGATTAGGACGTACGGTAAAGCCTGTCTGTCCTACGTGCTCATGATGCGGTCTCCATCCGGAATCTGCAACGGGACGGCTGCACGCTGTGGCAGCGCCCAGTGTATGCGCGAGATCTTCCACGATACCCCAATGCTCGGGACCTTTGAGGCCACGCCCGCCACTTACCACGATCTCTGCTTCCGTCAAAGGAACCTCGCCGCTAACGGTCTCCACTTTCAGGGATTTGATCCGGAAATCGGCGTCAGTCAGTCCGGCTGCGAAAGCCTCAACCGCAGCGCTGCCTTCTCCGGCAACCGGCGAAAAGGAGTTAGGCATTACGGATACGATCTTTTTATCGGTGCCGATGCTTACGTTGGCGAAAGCCTTACCGGAAAACACGTTCTTCTTTACCACGAAACCTGCGGTGGTATCGGGCAGTCCGATAGCGCCTGCCACAAAACCGGCTTTCAGTTTGGCGGAAAGCTGCGGGGCAATGGAGCGCCCGGCGAAGTTGTGGGAGAATACGATAACGGAAGCATTTTCTTTCGCTACTGCTTCGGCAATGAGCTTAGTGGTGGCGCCTGCTTCCGGCTCATTGAGCCTGGCATCGGCCACGTGGAGTACTTTGGATGCGCCGTATTGCCCCAGGGCGGAAAGTTCTGCTGCGCCTACCTCACCAACAGCAATGGCAATGGCGGGCACACCCAGCTGCTGTGCTATTTTAGCGCCGTATTGAACGGCTTCCAGTGCTGATTTCTTAACTTTTCCCTGAAACTGATCGGCAAATATGATGACTGACATTTTCTTCTTTTTTAATGAATTTGAAATGATGGAATAGGGGAGCGGTGTGGTTTAGAATACTTTGGCTTCTTCATGCAGCAGGCGGGCAAGTTCTTCCACCTGGTCGGCCGCAATCAGTTTCACGCCTGCTTTGGCAGGGGGCAGCTCAAAGGATACCACACTGGTCAGGTGCTCTGCCGCTACCGGCTCCACCACTTTCAGGGGCTTGGTACGTGCCGCCATGATGCCGCGCATGTTGGGGATGCGGGCTTCGGCCATGCCTTTCTGGGCACTCAGGGCCAGGGGCAGCGTTACTTCCACTGTTTCCTCACCACCTTCGATCTCACGCACCAGCGTGGCGGTAGTGCCGTTTACATCCAGTTTGCTGGCGATAGACACAAAGGGAAGCCCCAGCAGCTCCGCTAACATGCCGCCTACCGACGAGCCGTTATAATCTATCGTTTCCTTACCGGTAAAAATCAGGTCGTATTGCTCCTGTTGCGCCACCGCGGCTATCTGCGAGGCAATGTAAAAACTATCGTGACTGTCGGCATTCACACGGAATGCTTCATCTCCGCCAAGGGCAAGCGCCTTGCGGATTACGGCTTCTGTATCGGCACCGCCTACCGTGATCAGATGAACCGTTGCTCCCTGCGTTTCCTTCAGCTCCAGGGCTCTTACCAGCGCATACCACTCATCGTACGGGTTGATGATGAACTGCACTCCCGCCTCACTGAATTTCGTGTTGTTGTCCGTGAAAGCTATTTTTGCAGTTGTGTCTGGCGTTTTACTGATACATACTAAGATCTTCATATCCGTTTTTTCTGGTTTTGGTGAAAAATGCAGTATGTACAAATATATGGGATTTAGGGTTTCAGCCATCAGCCACGGCATCAGCTTTAACATATTGAAAAGATATCCGTCAGCATGGACAGAATAGAACAAATAAAAGCATTCCTCCAAAGCTCCCCGGGCGACAGCTTCCTCCGGCACGCACTGGGACTGGAATACGTGAAGCGGGACAATGATCCGGCGGCCCGGGAAGCCTTCGAACAGCTGCTTGCGGCAGACCCCAATTACGTAGGCTCTTATTACCACCTCGGGAAAACGCTGGAACGCCTCGGTGAACGCGATGCCGCGGTCGCCACATACGAGAAAGGAATGGAAATAGCCCGCCAGCAGCGGGATATGCACGCTTATAATGAACTGCAGGCCGCTCATGAAGATATTTAACCCCTTCGACCCCGAAAGCTTCCGCACCACCCTGCGCGCTTATATGCATGCGGAACAACTCCTGACCCCGGGCGCTTCGGTGCTGGTGGCAGTCAGCGGCGGCATCGATTCTGTTGCCCTCGCCCATATGCTCATCACTGCCGGCATCCCCGTGGAAATTGCCCATTGCAACTTCCAGCTCAGAGGAGCGGAATCAGAACGAGATGAAGCTTTCGTCCGTAAACTGGCTGCGCAACACAACGTCCCTTTTCATATTACCCATTTCGACACCAACACATATGCGAAGGAGATGAAGCTGTCCATTCAGGAAGCCGCCCGCCAGCTGCGATATGCCTGGCTCGAGGCAACAAGGCTTGCAAAAGGACTATCCGCACTTGCCACCGCGCATCATATGCAGGACAGTGTGGAAACCCTCTGGATGAACCTTTCCAAAGGAACGGGCATTGCGGGCCTGCACGGGATATTGCCCAAACAGGGTACCCTCATCCGCCCGCTGCTGTTTGCTACCCGGGAAGATGTGGCGGCTTATGCCGCGGCCGAGCAACTGCCTTTTGTGGAAGACAGCTCCAATACCTCCGACAAATACACCCGCAATTACCTCCGGCATCATGTATTGCCTGCGCTGCAGGAAGCGTATCCGGATGTGGTGCGGCAAACAGGCGCTTCCATTGAACGGTTCCGCGAAGTGGAAATGCTCTACAACGAAGCGCTGGAAGGGTACCGGCAGAAATTGCTGGTGCAGAAAGGAGAAGAGTATTTCATCCCCGTAATCCGTTTCAAACAGGCCCAGCCACTGGCCACCATTGCCTATGAACTGCTGAAACCCTTCGGTTGCAACACGCATCAGGCGGCACAGGTTACCGGCCTGCTGGAAGCTGGTCCCGGCAAGTTTGTGACCACGGCCACACACCGGATCGTAAGAGACAGGAAATGGCTCATCATCACCCCGCTGGAAAAGGAATCATCCGCTCACTTCCTCATAGAAGAAGGTCAGCGTTCGCTGGATATACCGGGTTATACCATCACCATCCGTGAAGTAAAACACGAAGGCCATGCCATTCCTCCCGATGCAAACGTGGCATACATCAATGCTGCGGAAGTAACCTATCCGCTGATGGTGCGTAAATGGAAGGTGGGCGATTACTGCTATCCGCTGGGCCTTAACAAAAAGAAAAAGCTCAGCCGTCTTTTCATTGACCAAAAGCTGTCACTGCCGGCAAAGGAAAAGATGTGGGTACTGGAATCAGGCAAAAGAATTGCCTGGGTGATGGGCATGCGTCTCGATCACCGTTTCCGTGTTACGGAGCATACGGATACAATGCTTGTCATTAAAATGGAAGAAACGCCTTCCTGATTACGGGTTCAGGAGGCGGTTGAGGAAGAACGGCAGTACCTGTGGATTGATAACGATGGGAAAGATCAAACCCAATAATGCGCCATAGAAGTGCGCGGTATGATCGATTCCATCGCCACCGCGCCTGGACATGTATACTGAATAGATCAGGAACAGTACGGCGTACAGGATGAACCAGATCGGGATGATAAATACATAAATGGTTTGCCACGGTGCAAACAGCACACAGGAGAAAACCACAGCAGATACAGCCCCTGAAGCCCCGATGGATGACCAGTGCGAAGCATTCTTATACTTAAAGAAGTTAAACATATCCGGCAGCACCAGCCCCAGCACATACATCAAAGGATAATACCATTTGCTGCCCAGCATAACGGTAAAAAACTGCTCCACCGCATCGCCCATAAAGAACAATGTGATCATGTTAAAGAACAGGTGAATGAAATCTCTGTGTACGAGTCCGGAGGTGAGGAAGCGGTAATATTCGTTGCTGCGGTGCATCTGGTAAGGCCAGAAACTCAACTTATCGATATCGCCCGGGCGATTGAATGCCGTAATGGAAACTAAGCAGGTAATGATGACTATTATAAGCGTGATACTCATGGTTTGCGCGGTAATTAAGCCGTAAATATAATCATTGATGGTGATACTTCTCGTTGTTGAGGACGGTATAAGCCCTGTAGAGTTGTTCCGTCACGATAAGGCGGACGATCTGGTGGGGGAACGTAAGGGCGGACAGGGACATTTGCATATTGGCGCGTTGCAGCACAGCACCGTCTATCCCGAAAGCCCCGCCTATCAATACGATCAGCTGGCGGGTGCCGGCATTATCGCGCTGGCGGATGAAGTCGGCCATCTGCAATGTGGTCATGGTTTTACCGCGCTCATCGAGCGCCAGTAAATAATCCTGCGGCTGCAAAAGATCGAGAATAATTTTGCCTTCCTGCTTTTTTAATTCCGGAATGGAAAGACTGGCGGCTTGTTTTACCGTAGGGATAAGGCGGATATCGAAATCCGTATAGTGTTGTAATCTTTTCCGGAAAACTTTTATTCCTTCATCAATCCATGCGTCATTTTCTTTTCCAATACTCCAAAGCTGTATTTTCACGGGTTCAGCATTTTGTTCCTGCCGTCAAATGTAAATGTAAAAAGTAAACTGCTGAAAAAAAGAGGGGAAAGATTTGCAGAAATGAAAAAACTCCCTACATTTGCATCCCGTTCAACACGAATGGCATGGCTCCGTAGCTCAATTGAATAGAGCATCTGACTACGGATCAGAAGGTTTCTGGTTTGAATCCAGACGGGGTCACGAAAGAGGAAAATTGTTGTAAAAACAGTTTTCCTCTTTTCATTTTTATCCCTTTATATCAAACACGATTGCCAGGAAGTTTGTGGCTAGTGATGTGTTTGCGGATGCAATAATTTGAACAGCTCCTTTTTCATATCTTCTTCTGATATTCCGTTCATCGCCTGCGATTCAAGTTCATACCATTTCTTTTTATTGCCTAATACACCAATAACATAGGTGTGACCTGCCGGTGCGGGTTCGCCGGTTTCGGGGTGTTTTTTAGAGAGTGTTACCACTACATCTTTGTATTTTGACATTTTAGTAAGTTAACTAAAATAGTTGGTAAAAAAAGAATCGCTCCGTTACAGGGAGCGATCCTGCGGCATGGGAACCGTAATTTATCAATCAGTGAACAGTATTAAAACTTCAGATTCAGCGTCCAGTTCTTCGCCTGTCCGTTTGCTGCCGTTACACTATTCGTCAGTGATTTGGCTGCATTCGCCGGACCTCCGGGGGCGGGCGCACCGTTGGTACCTTTCATGGTTGCCGCCGTGGAAATATCGAAATACACCCAGAGCTTATGGATGCTCACTTTGGCACGCTCCGCATCCGTAAAGGTTCCATTGGCAGCGGGCACGGCCAGCGTAACGCTGATCGTATTGGTAGCCGCATCCACTGTTTTGGAAGCTACCGTCAGCCGCTGATAAGCCACAACGGGTTTCCCGTTGTAAATCTGGCCGCTTTCGTAACGGTGCTCCACGTACACGTTATCTATTTCGTTCTTTTCCCACAATGCACAGTTTGTGATCAATGAAGGTGGTTATTCTTTGGAGGGCGATTACGGTGGTATGTTCAATGAAACGAAGGCTACTTCTCCCGAGATCATTTGCGGCAACGGCCGGCGCAGCGGGATAGTTCTTATGCGCCAGAGACTGCAGGCAAACTTCTGATAGCAATGCCGCAGCAGCATACTTATTGGCCCTGCCGGCTACTTTGGTTGCAGGTAATCCTGCAATGGCATCTTCCAGATCTTTGATAATATAGGCATACTACTCCGCAGGATTGGCCGTGATGGGCAAACGCAGGTCATCTTCAGGAGCCAGCAGGCGATCGATCCACACGATCCTTCCGATGCTCCTTGCCACAGCATTATAAGACATGGCACGGAGGAACTTACCTTCCGCATGAGCGCAGTTTTATCGTTCGCAGAAATCTCTGCTGACTTGCCCACCTTCGTGATGATCTGATTGCACCGGCGTATGGCAGCCCAGTTGTTGAAGCCCATATCCGTATTGCGGTCAGTCAGTTCATTGAACACGCCCGAAGCACCACCGTAAATACCATCGAAGCCGAGTGTATTGGTGGTTCGGGGATCAGTTCCCACACCGCTGGCAAAATTGTTCATGATGCTGTAAGTGGAGAAAATAAACGTTTCCGCATCGGCCTTCGACCGCCAGATAACATCCTCGCTGATCTTGTCGTATGGTTTGGTATCTGTAAACAGGGGGTTAACCGGTACAATTACCTCTTTTGCTGAAGGAGCATCTTTATAACAGCTTCCGCTGCACCGCCGCCATGATCAGTTCTGCGGCGTTTTTAACCTCTAATTTCTGCATCATATTACGGCGGTGGGTCTCAACCGTCAGCGGACTTAAATGCAGCTCTTTAGCGATCCCTGTAGTGGTTTTGCCTTCAGTCACCAGCTGGAGGATCTGTTTTTCGCGGCGGGTGAGTGTGGCAGGTGCCTTTAGTTCTGCACGCCCCGGGCGGGCGAGGATCTCCCGCACTTCCCGGCTAAAAGCCACACCGCCACTGAGCGCTTCTTCGAGGCATCGCCTGAATTCTGCAGCAGAGGCATTCTTCAGCAGGTAACCGCTCGCACCGTTCTGCAGGATCTGCAGGATCATACTCCGTTCAGCCTGGTTGCTTACTGCCAGCACAATGGTTTCCGGGGAGGCCAGCTTAATATCTTTACACAGATCCAGCCCGTTCACATCCGGGAGCATGATATCCAGCAGCACAATGTCTGCAGTATGATCCGCCATCCAGTCCATAAACTCACCGCCGGTTGTAAAGGCATGCATACCGGCTATACCGGGCACGCCCTGCAGGAGGATGCGCAGCCCTTCAATGACCACGGGATGGTCATCCACGATAGCAATGGTATAATCAGCTGTCTGTTTCAACATGTAGTTCTATATTGATGGCAGTGCCTTCGTTTATGACGGATGTAATGTCCAGCTTGCCTTTCAGGTAATGCACGCGGTTACGGATATTGGCAAGGCCAGTACCCCCTGCTTTTTCTTTTTCAGAAAGGGCAAATCCCTTCCCGTCGTCTTCAATGGTGATGAAAAACAGGGAGCCATCCTGGCTGCATTGCAGCAGTACCTCCCGGGCATCTGCATGCCGGATGGCGTTGGCCAGTGCTTCCTGCACAATACGGTAAATGGTGACCTGTGTTTGTACGGGCATGCCGGGGACCATGCCGATAGACTGATAACGGATATGGGTGGCAGGGGTAGACATGGACTCACAGAGGTCGCCCAGCGCTGTGTCCAGCCCAAACTTCAGGAGGTTTTCCGGCATCATGTTCCGGGCTATCCTGCGGAGTTCATTCACCGAATGATCGAGCTGCCCTATCACCGAGAAAAGCGCATTATCTTCCCCGCCGGAGGCCATTCCGGATAACCGGATCTTCATGCCTGCCAGCATACCGCCCAGCCCGTCGTGCAGATCTCTCGCAACGCGCCTGCGCTCACGTTCTTCGCCTTCCAGCATCGCCTGCGAAGTAGCCAGCATCTGGCTTTGCTCCATTTCTTTCAGTTTTTGCCGCGCCACCTTCCGGCTGCTGCGGTACTGGAATATAAAGAACACGGCAGACGCCAGTACAATAAAGCTCACGGCAGCAAGGAGCCAGAACTGTAGCCGCGCGTTATGCCCGGCCAGCTGGGCCTGCCGGTTTTCCGCTTCCAGCCGTGCAATCTTTTCCTGGTTCTCCGCATTACGGTAACGCACCTCAAGGGCACTGATCTCGTTCTTCAGTCTGCTGGCATGAAAACTATCGCTCACATCACTGTATTGTTTTTGCCATTCCCAGGCGCTGCGGGCATTACCCAGGGCAAGCGTAGTATTGGCCATGCCTTCATACACGAGCAACCGGTTGGTGACGATGCCCATCATTTCGGGCTGCCGCATGAGGTACTCCAGCAGGCGGAGCGCTTCCTTGTAGGAGCCGAGCCGGTGCAGGGCATAATATTGCTGTAACTGCAGCCGCTGCTTCTCGTAAACGATGTGCAGCCTGTCTGCCACGGCAATGCCTTTTTCGAGGCTGGCGAGGGCCGATTTATAATCTTTCGCTTCGTTGAAATAAAGTCCTTCCGCGGCATAGAAATCCACCCAGTGGTCCGATTCCGGGTAGGGGGCCAGCATGGCGCGGGCGCTGTCCAGCATTTCAGGAACTTCATCATTGTGGTCCCATTCGCTGAGGTTTTCGGCAAGGGCTATATAATTAACGATCTGCTGCTCCGGCGGCGCATGGCCTCCGCGGAGCACCCTTAAGGCGGTACGCATGTAACCATCGGCTATGTCATACTGCCCATGATTGTAAAAAACGTATCCAATACCGAGGAAGTGTTTGCCGATAAGTGTACTGTCGCCCGACCGGCGGGCGAGGGGGATGGCTTTATTGAGAATAATGTCTGCGAACTTACCCGGATCGTCCTGCCGGAGGAGCTGGGCACCATAGCGGTGGAGGGCTTTGGAGCGAATGGCGAAGGCGAGACTGTCATCGAAAGGCTCGAGCAGCGAATCGGCGAGGCGGTATTGTTTTATGGCTTCCTGACCTTTATTACGCGCCAATACAACGCCGGAATAGTAGGGATAGAGGGCCTTCAGCAAAGGGTGCCTGCCCGCCCAGCGCTGTGCCTGACCGAGGTAATGGGCAGCCTGTACCGTATCCCGCGAAGCGAGGGTTTCCGACAGCTGGAAGGCCAGTACGGCACGGGCACTGTCATTTCCTGCGGTGGCAATAGCGGTACGCAGGCTATCCTGATAAAGCCTGCTGTTCAGATGTTGTGCTTCGACAGATGTACCGCCTGCCATTATCAGGATACAGACGGTGATGGTTCTCATCAAACGGGTAAATTCCACACTACGAATCTACGACAGGCATCCAATACACCCAATACCGGTTTACCGGTAGAACAAATCACCTGTTTTACCCGATTGTTCACCGAAAGGGATGTCATTATTTTTGAACTCCATTCAAAAAAGAAGGTTGACAGGCGCATAAGCCCGCCTAATTAACATCCGCAATCTCATCTGAACCTGACTATTCTGTCGGATCAGGCAAATGCTTTAAGTCAGCGGAACACCCGCCTGGAAGTATCTCCGGGCGGATTTCCTGTTTCTGGTATAAAAATAAATGCACGGGGTTGTAAAAAAGATTTGCGCAATTGTAAAAAATCCCTACCTTTGCATCCCATCAAACAAACAAATGGCTCCGTAGCTCAACTGAATAGAGCATTTGACTACGAATCAAAAGGTTTCTGGTTTGAATCCAGACGGAGTCACAGAAAAGGTTTTCAGCATTGCTGGAAACCTTTTTTCATTTGATCCCGGGCATACTTCATGTATTGCGGCAGTAATACTTCCTTCTTCGCTAAAACGAAAGTAACCAGCCCCTGACCAGGATAGAAAAAGTTTCATAAAACCACAGTAATAATATCAGCGCAGCAGATTAACACGCTGCAATAACTTCCAGAGGAAAGTCTCCGCGCTGCGGGATTTAAACAACGTATGCCAACAGCAATATGCTGTTAAGGGACGCTATCAGTGGTTTACTTCCCTTAAAAACGCAGCGCCCGCAGGATGAGTAATCCCGCGGGCGCTGACTTTATATAGATGATGTATGATGCCTGTCTAATTATACACCGGGCGTTGATGCACGATCTCACTACCCAGTACATAAAGGAACTGTGAATCGAAATCCTCTTCATGGTTCAGGGCCCTCAGGCCGCAATGACGGTCACGTGTGAAAGTGATCTCGGTGCCGTCTACCACCACGCTAATCTTACAATAAGGGCCGGTTTGCATGATTTCCACTGGTATTTCGAAATTTCGGCCGTCGTATTGCACGCTAATGTGATATTGCTCGCTTTTCATAGAATAATGGTTTGAATTTTTACATGGCAGGCATCCCTCATCCCAGGAACATCCAATATAATCTCATCAACAAAGATGCCAGCAGCTCGCGTAAAACGGGCAGGGCCAAATAGAACAATACAAGTATAATAATCCACGAAACAGTGGAAGAGGATAGAATCCAGCGGGCCGGTGAGGCATGTGCCCTGGGAGGATGTGCGTAAATCATGGCTGTCGGGTTTACTGGTGAAGTAATCGGCTAATGATTCACTGGAGCGTAATGCAGTTGCATTTCAGGTCTATCCAAATATAACCCGTTTTCCCGTCAATTCCTTGTAAAAAATAAGCGCCCCTCAAAATCAGGACGCTATCTGATAGCATTAAAACGTATGTATAATTTCTGCATGTTCCTTTTTGTAGAAGGAAATCCACGGCTCCACAGTGCCGCGTGTATAACAACGGACAAACTTTGTACTACAGCTGTTTATCTCAATGCTGTTACGCCCTTCACCATCGGTGGCACTACCTCTTCCAGTAACAGGAAAATATCCGGCAGGCTCACCATGGTTAACAACCGCTTTTGCCCCAGGGCTATGTTAGGATCAGCTCCCAGCAACTTCCAGAGCTGCAGGTATTCGGTTTCGGTATTCACTGCCTGTAATTGCTTATCGTTTATTATTCCTTCCTGGTAGCCGGCCACAATAATCTGCCCGATCATGGCTGCAGCTTCTTCCAGTTTAGCGCGGGAGGTGGTATAATCTTCCCGCAGTACGGTCTCTAACCCGCGAAGGATCTTTAGCATGGCGGAAGCCTTCATTTCCCCGCGGCGCACGGTCACCTTTTCTCCCGAGCAGGGATCGATGCCTTTTTCTGCTGCACTCCATTCTGCACGCAGCAGCTGCAGCTGGCTCTCACGGTCGGGCAGGCCTTTATCTTTATAATCAGCATTTACCTTATCCAGCAGCGAGCGCAGGGCTGCATCGGTATCGAAGTCTTTACGGCTGTATTTTTCAGTAACGGTATTGAGCGCGCCGAGCAGGGCGGCCAGATCCTGCCTTATCTGATGATGGAACCTTTGCATGAGGGTTGTTTATTCGAATTCGACAATTTGCTGATCCGCGCCCGTTTCTTCGTTGCGCACTGTTCTTACGAACAAACCTTCTTCCTGGATCTTTGCTTTAATGGTAAACACGGTAGCATCGCTGCTCCCGTTCTTCACAACGTTTGTTTCGGGATCTACCAGCAGGTTCTCCATTTTGCTTTGGGTCACCATCGTATACTCTTTGATACGGGCCACCACTTCCGCCACCATCTGGGTAAACAATTCGTTGCCGGGATATTGTTCTTTATAAAAAGCCACGAGGGCGTATTGTTCGAGTTTAAAGTTGAAGATCTCTGCAAGGCAAACCTGTGCTATATTCTCTGGTTTTGCAGGCTCTCCGTTCTCTTTCAGGAGGCGGTAGAACTTATCGAGGGGATCTTCTGCAGGTACGGCCGCTGCTACTGCCTTACGGCTGGTTTTGCCTTTGCGCACCAGGGAAGTTTCGTAGGTGGTGGGCTGGCGGAAAATGGGGATATCGAAGATATCGTCTTTCACATTAACCGGACTCTGATCCAGCTTCGACTTACGGATAATCAGCGTCTGGATAGCGGAATTAATGCGGTTGTTGATGTACTTCTTAAAGTCTTCCGCCGGCATGGTAAAAGACATGGCGTTGGAGAACTTGGCGGAAGAAATGAGTACGGGGATGGTGAGTTCCATTTCCGGGATCTTGAACCGGGGAACGGAGAAGTGTTTCAGCACTTCGTCTTTGGAATATGCGATAGCCATATCTTTCGCCACACGGTCTGCATGATCGCGGGCGCGGGTGATCTCGGAGAAGATGAAGCCGACGTAGTCTGCCAGAGTGATGTTTGACATGTTGCGGTAGGTTGAAAGCAATAGGAGTGGAATAAAACGGCGCCCGTGAACCGCATTCCGGAAACGGGCGCCGGTATGATATTATGCCGAAAGCATACCGAGGATCCTTTCCAGGCCGGCGGGCATTTCGTCCTGCACGGCTTTTACATTTACGTTGATGGCGAATTCTTTCTTCACTTCCACACCGGTAACGGATTTGCGCTGGTAGGAGGCGGAAACTTTGAAGTTAACCGGGCCCCAACCCACTTTCAGTTCGGCATTCACACCAATGTCTTCACTCACTTTGGAAGACTCCACGGAGTTCAGTTTGGCGTTGAAATCAATCATCACATGCTCGATGCGGAGGCTCGGAACGGGGAGCATGGCGATGAGGGGTACTTTCACATACACTTTCTTTTTCACTTCTTCACCGGCATCGTTCACGTCACTTCTTTCGTGGGTGAAGTCTACCATGATGAGTTCTTTTTCATCACTGCCTTCTGCCTTGCTGAAACCTACTTCATTGATGAAGTTAACGGTAGCGAGGGCGCTGGCAACCTGTGCATCCACAGCAGCCTGGAGGGGTCCGCCGATCATCTTCTTGAAGTCGATGTTGTTCAGCTGCGAAACCAGGTCGGTGTTAATACCTTTGGCCATGGGCGCTCTGCCGGAGGATACTGCCCGGGTGAGTTTACGGGCGGAGTCTGCAGCTACATCTGCTGCTTCGGATACGGCGGGTACTGTGGGTTTAACGGCGCTTACGGGCGCTACGCGGGGCCGTGGGGTAGTGCGGCTCTTCGGATTAATCTTTGCCATTTTTTGACATTTAATTATTGAATAAATAGAGGGTACGTGGGGTTAATCAGGCGTTACGCCAAGTTCGGCAAGGAGGGAAGCGGGCAGCTCATCCTGTACGGCGGTTACCTGCATATTCATTTCAAAATGCTTCCTTGTTTCGCCGCTGCGCTGGTAGGCGGGCATGGCTTTCACACGGCCGTTGTGCTTTTCTATCTGCACCATTTTTACGTTGAAAGAAAGCTTTGCTTCCGCGATGCGCATGGATTGTACCGGCACGAGCGAGATAAGGGGAACACGGATCTGGCGGACTTCTCCGTTACGCTGGTGACTGAAGTCTGCCATAGCGATCTCCCGCCTGCCAGGCTCCGGCTCGTAGAAGCTGATCTTCTTTACCAGTTCGGCAGATGCCAGTGCGGAGGCAGCCTGTGCTTCCATCATAGCGCTGAGGGGTGCGGAAATCATTTGCAGCAATGCCAGTTGTGATACGGGCAGCGCTTGCGCGGGTTCGTTTTCCGGGGTCATAAAATACTGTTTACAGGGAGCCTGCCATGCAGGCCGGGGTTACTTTCTATTTACGCTCATGTAGTCATCCGTGCATACAAATAATTGTATGCGATATGGGCCGGATGGGTTTAATAAATAATATGCTTAAACGATATCAGTATCTGGGCGGCGCTCACGTGTTTGGGGCTTACTCACTTTATTCCGGGGTTACTGTATTATGTGCGCTACCGCCGTATTTCGAATGCAAGTTTACAGCGGAAATTTGAATCACGCAAAAATAAAATCTACGAGAAAAGGAGCGGCCGCGGCCTGAAAGCTTTACCGCAGCCGTCCTTCTTTTCTACCGTGCTGGCAGCACCGTAATAACGGTACCCGCCTGCCAGTCTCTTTGTTCAGGTGTGTAATACAATCCCGCACAACCCGCCTGTGCATTGTATTTGCCGGCGAAGTTCGCTTTCAGGTCAAGATGCAGCAGCTGCTGTTCTCCGGGTGCAAATTCACGCCAGTACAATACAAGATATCCATCGAACAATTCATAATACGCCACCTGATTCCTGTCGGTCCATTCCTTCAGTTGCCAGGGCTGCAGTTCCAGTCCACCGGGTATTCCCACCTTCGCAATCACCATGGGCTGCCGTTTATTTTCTGTATTGCGTAATGTGATCTTCATACGCACGGTGGAGCCGGCAGATACCGTATCCTGCTCCAGCAATGTTTGGAACCGGATGGGGGAGGCACCTTCACTTTCCGGGGTTAACGCACGCCAGGAAGCTTCCAGCAGATAGGTTTTCCCTTCAGCCGTACCGGGATATTGAATGCGGAAGATATGCCTGCCATCAGTTAACGGAGCTTTCGTTTCGGGTAACGCAATCTTTGCCCCGTCCATATCTGCAGCCACCGGATCTTCCTGCGGATGCTTTATTAGTTTTGAATATGCCATAAATGCTTTCAGTGCCATTACGGTTGCCTGTGTGGAACCATACCCCCATGAACGGCGGAGCTGCAGGATACCCGCTATTTCCAGTGCTATCTTCGCCACCGGCGGCTGCGGCAGCTTACACATTGCCAAGGCACGCAGCGCTGATACTTCCACATCGAGCGATATGCCGGATGCATAGAAAGCAGATACGTTCTCATCAGAAGGCTGTTTCAACAATTTCATGAGGCGGGTATAATCATCCATCCGCCCCATCCTGTGTGCCGAAAGCGCCATCATGGCGGTTTGATATTCGCTGTTAGCAGTTAACGCATACCGCAGACTGGATTCATATTCTTTCAGAATGGAATCTCCCAGTCCGGCCTCCGCCATGGCATACACGATGTAGGTATTACTTGCATTTGTAAATTCAGTATTCCCCCCGATACTCCCCCTGTGCCGGAATCCGCCATTCCCGTTGCGGTGCAACAGGAGATAATCCTGCGTGCGCTTCATCATTTGGGGATCTACATTTATATACCGTTTCATCTCCGCAAATTCCATTAATCCTAAAGCGGTAAGGCGCAGGTCTGCAGGTGATCTGCCAAACCATTCAAAGCCGCCTTCAGTAGTTTCGAACCTGGTCAGTTTTTCATATCCATCCCTGAGATAGTGCAATGCTTTGCGGCGTACCCCATCACGGGCATTCCCCGACTCCTCGAGGTAGCGGAGGATGAGGGCGTTGGGATATACCGTGGCAGACACCTGTTCGAAGCACCCGTGCGGCTCGCGCAGGAGGGCGTTCATCCCTTCCTGCAACTGCTCATCCGCATGCTGAAATACTTGCAGCTTGTATGTCATACTACCTGGCACTACGCTGCCGGGGTTAATAGTATGCGTAGCAGATTTTGCCCCTGAAATACTGATCGACCGCGGGAAGCCTCTTTCTCTTGCCGTGATGGGCAATGAATAATACCCCATGCGGATGCTGCGGCGGAAGTATACCATCACTTCTCCGTTTCCCTGCCGCAATACCTTAACCGGCAACTCCACCAGTTTTGATGCACCCGGCTGCAGTACAACTTCAAAGTCCTTTTTCCCTATTTCAAGGAAAGCAGGGCACACGATACTGAACCCGGCTGTTACTTCATCTGAACCATTGTTTTTAAGATGTAGCTGCAAAACGGAAAGATCACCCGAAAGGAGTTCCTTAGGAAGCACCATGTCTGCCGCCAGCCTGGGGATAGCTGCATAGGTGGCTTCTGAACGGCCGGGGGTACCATCATAACCAATGCCTTCTGCAACCATGCGGAAAGTGGTGGCGGCATCAGAATTATAGAAGGTGATCCTGGCTTCTCCATTCTCATCCGTGAATATATCCGGCTTCCAGAAAATGGTTTCCCGGAAATCATCATGCTCCCGGCGGCTCCCGGCTGTATAGCGCGGTTCGTAGAATTTAGTCACATAGGTGAACTGTTCGTTGGGGTAAATGTTATCCCATATTAAATGTGAAGGTTTAAACAGGGGAACAGAAAAAGAACGCGGCCTCCAGTAGCGGTTATTGATGGATATTACGCCATGTGCTGCTTTGGCACCATACACGGAAGTGGATACATTATCCCTGAAAGCATATGCCTCTGATACATCCGGGGAAACAAAACCGGCATCTGCCATGGATGAGAACATGCCGTTGTAATAAACGAGGGGCTGACTATTACCTGCCAATGCAGGTGTACCACGCATGTGCAACAAGTTACCGGCAAGGGGGTTTACCGCCCGTTGAATGACAAGGCAGGCTGCACTACCCTGTAACTGGGTGCTGAATCCGTTTCCCAACGTAGTGGTGGTAACCACCTGAACGGCACTGGCAAGTACATGCTTTTTACCTGCAACGCCATATCCAACTGTTACCACTTCCTGCAAATGCTGAACACTATTTATTTTTAAATCGTTATCCACTGTTGCCGTAGCCGCTGCAGGTATGCTAGCGCCAGCATCAGCAGGCGGAACGATCACTGAGGGTACGTTTGCAGTAGTGGCCTCTGCCATTGCCACTCTTGCAGCTTCTTCTCCTTTCTGCAGCATCCGGATAGTTAAGTGCTCCGTATGCTGCCCAGGTGCTGCAATTACAGTGTAATATTTGTCTGCAGACAATCCTTCAAACCTGAAATACCCCAATGTATCGGCCAGGGCTAAAGCTACTTTATTGGCATTACCCATTTCGTACAGATACACGGGGAATGGCTGCGTAAACTTTACCGGAGAGATGTTTATACCTGACACTATCCCTGTAAAACCGTGATCATCGTAATTACCATATTTCAGCTTTCCGGATTGCCTGACGGTAGGGATGAGTTCGTAATAACGGTAACCATGTGTGAGCATAACAAGATCCAGCGCAGGGAGCGCCTGCGGCTCATCTTGTTTGAAATAGAAAGCAGGCTCATCCACCTTACCGCGCAGCTCGGAACTGAACAGGAGCCACGACAGGAGGTTGTCCTGCCGGTCGTCCGCAAAGGTCCACAGTTTATCATCCACTACTGCCAGCGATACATTGACAGGCAATGGCTTCCCGTCAGGCCCGGTGGTGCGTACCAGCAGCTCCACCTTTTCCCGGGGAGCATACTTTTCCTTGCTGGTTTTCAATTCAATTTTCATGCGCCTGTTATGGCGGATAAATACACACCTTTCTGCCAGGGGGGCTCCCTGCATGGAATGGAGGGAAATCCGTACAATACCTGCCGGTAAAGCCTGTGTGGGTATAGTCACCACTTCATTACCCCCTGCAATATTTACCATGCGCGATTCAACTTCCTTCTCCCGGAAATGCACGCGCAGCTGGCAGGGGAGGGTATTGTTCGCAGCAAGGTAAACGAACACCTGCCGGTCGTCCTGCAGGCAACGCATGCTTACTCCCTGTGAGGCTGCAACTGGCAGGGGGTAATGCCGGGTGATACCTGCAGGGGCAAGTATCCTTGCTGTATATTGTTTCCCAGCCTCCGGGGTGAATCCGAATTGACCCATACCAAAGTGAAGAGCAGAGAAGCGGGCGGTAACTTTCCCTTGCTGGTCCAGTATCTCTCCCTGCACATCAGCAGGTTTGCCATGTTCATCTACTGCACGGAACGCGATATTGGAAAGTATCCCGGTAATGAGGGAGCCGCCCTCTGGCATAAACTGCAGATCAATATCATTCAGCACTACGGGTACACTGCGGGAGATACTTTCGGTATACTGGTCGTGCTTCATCCGGATACGTAACAACACATCGGTAGTATGCAGGGAATCCGGAAGGCGGAAGCGGATGGTGGCCTTACCGGCAGCATCCGTCACGAAATTACTTTCTGTTACCGGCTTACCGCTTACCAGTACTTCATAATGCACTTCACGGCCGGCAAGAGGCTGATCACTGATGCTGCGAGCCTTATAATCCGCGATCACTTCACTGCCCGGGCCATAACCTTTCTGCGGAAAATCGAGCTGCAGCAATATGCGTGGTGCAACCACTTTTTGCAGGGTGATCTCTTTCGAGAACCAGGCAGAGTCGGTTTCATTGCGCATAGACTTTGTATACGCCTTCACTTTGTAGATACCGCCCTTAGCCATCCCATCAAAGGAAAACGAACCTTCCGCGAACCCGTCTTTCACACGGAAACGCTGCCCCTGTAACTTTTTCCCATCCGGCCCAAACCAGTCCACATACACAGCAGATGCATGGAGAGAAGGCCGCAGATCGCTGCCACGGGTGATGTATGCTTTGAAATACACTACATCCCCCGGCATAAAGAAACTATGGTTAAAGTGCAGGTATACTTTCTCTTTTATTTCCGTGTATACTTTCAATTGTCCGGCGCTTCGGCCGGTTATCAGGGTCAGGAAGGCTATGATATATAAACAGTGCCGCATGCATTAAAATTGAAGGTGAAGGGATCCGCCATATTGCCTGTTTGAAGGCAGCCGGAAATAATCCAGCCCGGAGTGGCGCGACTGGTCATACAGCTCCAGTCCGGGCGTAGCACCGGAATAAGCCTGCCAGAGGAATATATGCTCTGCAATAACCGAAAACGTGAGCTTGCGGTTATTCTTTTTATTTAAAAACCAGTCGTACGAAACGATGGCTTTGCGCAGGTTGAGGAATGAATTGTCTTCAATATAATCTTCCGCTACGCCACCCGCCCCATACCTTACCCAGCGGTTAGCTTCCACAGGCTGTGACGGATCATAAAATCGCACGGCCTGTTTATTCGGATGCCCTGATAAGGTAACACCGGGAAATACATAGTCCGTCACTTCCCGCAATTCTCCCGATTGAGCAGAGCGCCCGTAATAGTCAAGCGCGGCGGCGGTACCATTCCACACATCTCCGTCCTTCTGCCATTCCACCACGGCTTCCAGCCGGATGTTCCGGTATTTTAATCCATTATTCAGTGTAAGCAGGAAGTCTGGTTTGGCATTGGCGATGATGCGTGTACCAGGCCCCCGGAGCGGGAAGCCGTCTTCTCCGATCACCATTCTCCCGGCCCCGTCTCTCAGCCAGTAACCGCCGGCAATGGCATCTATAGCATAGCCTTCCGCGAATATCTTGTATACATCCCTGAACCCTGCCACTGCCAACGCATTATTGCCGTGGTAGGCTTTCGTGATCAGGTGCTGCCAGGTAGAGAAGGTTAACGAATGATGCGTGATGAGTTTTTCCTTCCACTGGTAGTCATATACTTTGCGGTTATAGGAGATTTCAATGTCCAGTCCTTCGCGGGTATGATCTCCCAGTGTCCGCAGCGCCAGCTGGCCATTTGCCGGAATGGCGGCCGCATCATTTTTCGTTTGTAATTGTATCAGGGTAATTCCGAGTTTCACAATGTTTTCTATATCCACGTTCAGCTTGCCAATCCATTCCGATTTGCGGATGGCAGACTGCCCGTTGAACGTATGTATTTCGTTGCCTGCGGTGAATGCGGCGGAGTGGTAGCTTTCGAATTCCAGCAGTCCCGCAGCAGCCAGCGACTCACTGATATTCAGTTCGGAAGCACTACGCCTGTGGGAGAGGGAGGCATCGAATATTACACCACCCGGCTCCCATTTAACGGACCCTTTAATGAAGGGCAGGAGCGGCGCCCGTTTTGCGAGGGTATTGGACCCGTACATTTCAACTCCCGCATCCAGTGTGCCGGATAATTCATAGCCGTTGAATTGCAGATGGGTACCTGCCGCAGCCTGATGTACGCTGCGCTGGTAATCATATAACGTAGCCGGATCGGTTCCCTGATATGCAATGCGGGTTTTATCATCGTTGAAAGCATAGTTAACCTGAAACTGCAGGCCAACCGGGGAGTATGTATGCAGCACTTCAAATGCTGCTTCCGAACGGAATTGCCAGCTTCTGTTGCGCTGATGACGGTAAAGCGCCTTTCCTCCGGGAAATATGTTGCCTGCTGCCTTCCACATTTCCGCATTGTCATCTTCCCCGGAACTGTAGATATGATCCGCCTGCACGGTAAACTTCCCCATCCGGCCCAGTGCGTTTACGTTAGCCTGCCGGTCGTTATACCGGGCATACTGACCGTTATCCGCCAGCAGAAACCAGGGATTATCCATGCCCGCACCGAAAGCATTGTTTACGGTAGTACCGCCGTGGCGGAGGTTGAAGGTAGGAGGGGCCAGGAGGCTTTGCCGGTATACCTGCTGCAGAAAGCCGTTGCGGTTGGGGTTGGAATGCCACCCGCCGGAATACATAAATCCTGCTCCAACAGACCATTGCCCCGGGTAAACCATGGCGGTGGCCATATACCGGTTCCGTCTGTTGCTGTTGTGGGGGATGGTGAGGGACTCGGCCTGCTGTTCTGCTTCGAACGTAAATGTGGCTATCCTCCTTTGGGGGCTATGCAGTATTCCATCGGCCGTTAAGCGATGCCCAATGGTGCTGCCTGTCCTGAGCAACCCGTTATCATACCCCCTCCCGGCTACCCCGTTACCCGCTCCTTTGGGTACGAGGCGCCCGTTGCCATCGAATGGGTAAGCCTGTCCATCGAATTCCAGGGAGCTGACGGGAGGGCCATAGCTAAAGGTTTCTCCTGTTTCTGCTCCCTGCCAGCGGAGGCTTCCGCCGGAAGCACTGCCCTGCGCATAATGGGATTGCAGGGCAGGCTGCCTTCCGGCACGGCGGATACCTGCAGTAACGAGGTAACTGCCGCCCAGCGAGAGGGTATTGGGATGAAAGCGTTCGAAATGAATGGTACTGTCGCCCACCCGGATGCGGCGTATATACATACTCCGGGTACCTGTAAAGCGGTATGGACTAAGCCTTAGACTGGCGGGGTCACCCACTGGTTGCTGAATACCCGCCGTATCCTGCCGGATGAGTTGCAGGTAAACCGGGGGTTTGTCCTGCGCCGTGGCCAGCACTGGAAATAGCAATAATATGTACAGGGCACGCATGGTCAGGGAGTTAGTTATTGGTTGCTCCCATTGGATGCGGCTAATTTCCCGTTTCCATAACCGCAGTTAAAAAAGATTTGTATCTTGTACGGAAATGTTACTACAACTGTTTACCGGCATTAGCGAGACAAATGAGCCGACTATTTAACCCTCAGTGAATGAAAAACTGGATCCCTGGCCGACGATCCCTGCTGAAGAAAATCCTGCAACATTGGATCAACACAGGCACAGAAGGGGTAACCAACCCCCGTATGCGTCGTGGAATCGTCATCATCAATACCCTGTCGCTGCTCACTGCATTTCTGATTGCCGTGATAGCTTCTTTGCTGTACTGGTTTACCGGTTCGCTGCTGATACTGATACCTTCGGGTATTGAATGCCTGTGCTGGATAGGTGTTATATATCTTAATCACCTGGGCAGGCATTCCCTCGCCAGTGTGGCCACACTCGTTATTCACTGTACGTTCGCTGTCTATTTCGGAGCTGTATTGGGCAACGCCATGCCAATCGAGATGATCACGGCATTCCTGCTTACCTTCCTGATTGGAGCCTCCTTTATCGTATTCAAGCAGAAGAACCTGCGCCTCATCACCCTCTGTTCCGCCATCGGACTCCTCGTGGCGGTGGAAGCCAACTACTTCTTCAATATCGTAACGCCCGTATACGTACTGCCCGCTAACATGCCCATCCTGAAAATGGCCTGCTGGGCAGGGATGCTGGCATTGATGGGATATGTCACTTTCTTCATCATCCGGCAGAACGATATGTTCCTCCGGGAGAACGAAGTACTCCTTTCGGCCCTTCAGAAGGCCGATGCCGCCAAAACCAAGTTCCTCCGGGAAACCAGTCACGAGATCCGCACCCCGCTGAACGCTGTGTTCGGCATCGCCCAGCTGCTCAATGAACGTAAGATGCAGATAGGGGACCCGGTGCTGCGGGAAGAGATCGAATACCTTTATGCCGCCAGTTACCTCTCCCGGGAGATCATCAATAACGTACTGGACCTTGCCAAGATAGAAGCCGGTATGCTCGACGAGCCGCATCCTGCACCCCTCAGGCTGCGCGACAGCCTCGAAGCCAGCGTTGCCATTAACCGCTATGTGGCCAATACGCGCAATGTGCGTATACAGCTGCAGATAGATGCGGCGTTGCCGGAATGGATCATTTCCGACCGTATATTCCTTGCCAAGATCATCAATAACCTCCTTTCCAATGCGGTAAAGTTCGCCCCCAACGGTTCGCCGGTGGATGTGCGCCTTATGCTGGAAAATGGGCGGCTGGCCGGTACCATCAGGAACGAGGGAACGATCCGTCCGGAAAAGCTTGCCTGCATGTTCCAGCCCTTTGTGGCGGAAAGGAACGGCGAAGTGGAAGGCACCGGCCTTGGCCTGCAGATCACCCGGCAGCTCACGGAGCGCCTCGGTGGTGAGGTATCTGCCCGCAACCAGGGTAACCATACCGAACTGCGATTCTTCCTGCCGCTGGTAGCCGCCAACGGCGCGGCAACTGAGCATGAAGGCAACAGCCGCAGGGCTGCACGCTTTGAGGGCTATACCGTACTGGTGGTGGAAGATGATGTGATCAGCCGCCATGTGCTGCACCGCTATCTGTCCGATGCCGGCGCCACCGTGCTGGTGGCAGAAAACGGAGAAGAAGGCCTTCAGATATTGGGCGTTACCATCCCCGACCTCGTTATCTCCGACAGTCACCTCCCCGGCATACAAGGGGCAGATGTACTGCAACATATCCGCAAACACCCCGCTTTACACCACCTCCCCGTCATTATCGCCTCGGGCGATGCCTTTAACGAAGCCCGCGAAAGCATGCTGGGCCTGGGTGCCAGCGATTACCTGGTGAAACCTTTCCTGTATACCGACCTCCAGTCCATGCTCGAAAAACACCTCCCGGCACGGAAGCGCCAGGCCGTTGGATAACCGATTCCACACATTCCCAATGATTTGCTGCTGAAATATTCTAATTTTAGTGAGACACATTTTTCTCCACCTGTCTATCACTAAAGATTATGTTTTACCTATGCAAATCGGCGGTTTCCGCCTCCATGCGCGAATTGTACCTGATCTGGCGCTTTATCAATAACGATATCTGGGATACCGTGATCCCCTGTATGATCACATTTATAGCTGCCTGGGTGTATGTGGGAAAGCCCATGTCGGAGTTCCCGCAGTATTTCTTCTATTCAGCGGTCTATACACTGCTGTATATCCTCACTTTCTGCATCGCCAACCAGGTGAACTCAGTGGAAGAAGACCGGATCAATAAGCCGGACCGTCCACTCGTGCAGGGTCTTATCACGGAATCGGAAACGCGCAGGCGCCTGCGGATTTACAATATCCTTTTCCTGATAGTGGCCGCCTTCCTCCACATCCTTCCCCTCGCGGCTGCCTGGATGGTTGTTACCCAGATGCTTTGCAAATGGGGCTGCAGCAACCACTGGTTCACCAAAAACGTGGTATGCATCTCCCTCGGCACCGTTACCCTGCTGGCAGCAGAATGGAGCATTGTAGGGGATGTGGGTGCCAAAGCCTGGTACTTTATTATAGCCATCAGTCTATGGGCAGGGCTCGGCCTTCCCGTGCAGGATATGCGGGATCAGACGGGCGATGCCATCATGGGCCGCAAAACACTCCCCCTTGCCGTAGGTGATAAAATGGCGAGGGTATTACTGAGTGCATGGTTTTTAGTGGGTTCCCCTTTCGTGTACTTCTGCATCTTCTGGTCGCAGGCTCCGCTGAGTGAGATCTTCGGGAGTATATTACTCACCGGCATACTCATCGCCCAAACCTTATGGCACTGGGGTATCGCACTAAGGCTATGGCTCTATAAAACACCCAGGGCCGATGATCAGACGTACCACTGGTTCGTTTACCTGTTTATCGTCACCATCCCCATGATATGCCTTTTCCCGCACTGACGAAGATCATCCCCCGGCTGTCCATGATCATTTTCCGGTAGGGCAGGGCGGAGTACTTTTGTGTTATCAATATGAACGATTAAAAACGCAACACTATGAACAAGACTTTGAAAACTGCAGCCGTACTGGGTGCCGGTATGATAGTAGGAGCAGCATTAGGTGTTTTGTACGCCCCATATAAAGGCGCTAAATCGCGCAGAAGGATCGCTAAATGGACAACTGAGAATAAGGATATGCTGAAGGCTAAACTCCGCCAGCACGACCTGACACAAAACTAACGTAATATTTCGGGGTTTGTTTTAAACAAGGATCGCCGGCCTGAGAAGGTCGGCGATCGTCTTTTTTCACCATACTTTGCCATATATTTGAGTTTAGCAAAACCGCTTCAGGTTACAGGCCATAACATGGCATGCCTTTTTCTTTACTACCCAAAATACATATATGACCCAAAAAAGTTACTTACTCACCGGAATCGCATCCCTGCTGGTTAATATCGGCGCCTCCGCACAAGCCATTTACAAAATCAAACTTACGAATCTCGAAAACAAAAAAGGCGATGTATACATAGGATGGTACACCAATTCTTCCGACTTCATGAAGCCCGCAAAGGCCACACTGGCGAAGATAGTACCGGTAAACGGGAAAGGGGAAGTAACTGTAACATTCGATAAAGTCCCTTCCGGTAAGTATGCCATCAGCGCTTTCCTCGATGAGAACGGCGATAAAGATCTCAACCTCAGTTTCATCGGTAAGCCTGTGGAGAAATACGGTTTCTCCAACAGCGTGCGCCCTGTTATGCGGCCTGCCTTCTTCAGTGAAGCAGCTTTTGAAGTGAATGGTAAGAACGGGGAAATGACGATAGAGCTGAAATAAGTGCTGTGGAAGTATCACCACATCCCGCGCAGGGTTACCGCAACTAATCAGCTCCCATGGTTGTTGTATTGGGTAAACCCGAACTTCTGTTATGCGAAATGCCGTTCTCTGGCTCTTTATCCTTTACTATCTGCCCGCGGCTGCTCAAACGCCCGCCAAACAAATCACGGACAACCGGCACGTGTGGCTCTCCGTTAATTCAACCATGCGCTTCAGCGAACGCTGGGGAGCCATTGCAGACATTCATGTAAGACGAAACAATTACATCGCTGATCCCTCTTTTTACTTCGTGCGCGCAGGCGCCAGCTACTGGCTGGCCGATAACCTTACACTGGTGGCAGGGTATGGCCATATGTGGCTTGCCTCCAACGTGGGCGGGAAAACAGGGTATGCCGATGAGAACCGTATTTACCAGCAGATCATCTACAGCAGCCGTATGGGCAAAGTTAGCGTGCTCAACCGCTTCCGTAATGAGCAGCGCTGGCGGGAAACACTGGCCAACCAGCAATCCACCGGCAATTTCGCTTTCTCCAGCCGCCTCCGCTATCTGATCAGTCTGGGTATCCCCGTATCAAACAACCCCAAATTCCCGCAGATCAGTATTGCCAATGAAGTAGCCGTTCAGTTCGGGAAGTCTGTCGTTTATAACACCTTCGACCAGATCAGGCTTTTCGGGGGCATCCGGCAGGGCTTTGGTAAAGGATGGTCTTACGATCTGGGATATATGCTCCTTTACCAGCAGGGGTCCGGCGGCAACACCTATTCCCGCAACCATACCGTCCGCCTTTTCTTCTACTACACCCTCGACACCCGGAAGAAGGCCACCCGGCAGCAGGAGCCTGCGCACCACTTCGAAGACGAGTGAAATCACTACCTTTAGCCATGCACTTTGCAACAAACGGGTGCAACCCATTGTTAACTTTATTCTAATCTACATACCGTATGACTACAGTTAAAGCTTATGCCGCCAAAGACGCTGCTGCCCCCGTGGCACCCTGGCAATTCGAGCGCCGTGATCCCGGTCCGCATGATGTGGAATTCGATATCCTTTTTTGCGGCGTATGCCATAGCGACCTTCACCAGATCCGTAACGAATGGGGCAATGCCATTTACCCCATGGTGCCCGGCCACGAAATCGTGGGACGTGTAACCCGCGTGGGGGATAAAGTAACGAAGTTCAGGGTGGGCGATCTTGCCGCCGTGGGCTGCCTTGTAGACAGCTGCCGCAAATGCACCAATTGCAACGATGGCAACGAGCAATATTGCGAGAACGGATCATCCGGCACCTACAACTCTTACGAGCAGGACCATAAAACCCCTACTTTCGGCGGTTATTCCAGCATGATCGTGACCGATGAGGCATTTGTCCTCAAAGTATCGGACAGGCTGCCCCTCGCCAATGTAGCGCCCCTGCTGTGCGCAGGCATTACCACGTACTCACCCCTGCGCCACTGGAAAGTAGGTAAAGGGCATAGGGTAGCCGTGATGGGCCTCGGTGGCCTCGGCCATATGGCGGTGAAGTTTGCCGCAGCATTCGGAGCAGAAGTGACCATGCTCAGCACCAGCCCTAAAAAAGAAGCCGATGCCAAAGCTTTGGGCGCGCATAAATTCGTACTCACCTCCGACAAAGAACAGCTGAAATCCGTACGGGGATATTTCGATTTCATCATCGACACCGTATCTGCCCCGCACGATTATAACATGGCCCAGAGCCTCCTCCGCACTAATGGGGTGCAGATCTGTGTAGGCGTGCCGCCCACCCCCATGGAAATAGCAGGCTTCAGCCTCATCGGCAACCGCCGCAGCATTGCCGGCTCCATGATAGGAGGTATCGCGGAAACACAGGAAATGCTGGACTTCTGCGCCGAACATAACATCACTTCCGACGTGGAAGTGATTAATATGGATTATGTGAACGAAGCTTACGAACGCATGCTGAAAGGGGATGTACGGTACCGCTTTGTGATCGATATGGCCACATTGTAACTGCTTTTCGTCAACTCCCAATATGATCCCGGCCATATTCCCGGTAACGGAGATCATTGCTGCAGGGCCGGCCTTGCCCTACATTTGTCTAAAATCTTCACATTATTCATGGAACTACGGTATACCGACGCCGCCACCGCTGTGGCACCCATCCAATCCGGACAGCGCGTTTTCATTCATGGCAGCGCAGCCACTCCTGAATTACTCGTTAAAGCCCTGCAAAGCAGGCATGCCGAACTGAAAGATGTAGAACTGGTGAGCATCACCACACTGGGCGATGTACAGTTCGACCAGCCGGAGCTGCGTAACAGCTTTTTCTTCAACTCCCTCTTCGTTTCTGCCGCCACAAGATCTGTTGCCAACAGTGAGTCCGGCGATTATGTGCCCATCTTCCTCAGCGAGATCCCGCAACTCTTTTACCGCAACATCCTCACGCTGGATGCCGCCTTCATACAGGTATCGCCTCCGGATGCGCATGGCTATGTTAGCCTCGGCACGTCGGTAGATATTGCGCGTGCGGCAGTAGACACCGCCAAATATGTGGTGGCACAGGTGAACCCCAATATGCCCCGCACGCATGGCGACGGCTTCATCCACATCAGCCGTATTCACAGCCTCGTATGGCACGAAGCCCCGCTGCCGGTGGTAGACTACTCCGCAGGCGTTACCCCTGCCGTAGAAAGCATCGGAAAGCACATTGCTGCCCTTATCGAAGACGGTGCCACATTGCAGCTGGGCATCGGCACCATCCCCGACATGGTACTGCGCAACCTCGTTAACCACAAGAATCTGGGACTGCATACCGAAATGATGTCTGACGGCGTGATACCCCTCATTGAAAGCGGGGTGATCAACAATGCCCGCAAGAAACTCAATGCCGGTAAAACCGTTACCTCTTTCATGACGGGCACTGAGAAGCTGTATAAATTCGTACACGACAACGTATCCATCCGCGTAATGGACATCGGGTATGTGAACGATACTTCCGTGATCAGGAAGAATCCCAAAGTGGCGGCTATCAACAGTGCCATTGAGATCGACCTTACCGGTCAGGTATGTGCGGATTCTATCGGTACTTATCAGTATTCCGGTATTGGCGGGCAGATGGATTTTATCCGCGGCGCTTCCCTCTCCGAAGGCGGCAAGCCTATTATTGCATTGCCATCCGTTACCAATAAAGGCATCTCGCGCATTACGCCCTTCCTGAAAGAAGGCGCAGGCGTGGTAACCACACGGGGGCACATCCACTGGGTGGTAACGGAATACGGATCGGTAGACCTGTTCGGGAAAAACCTGAAGCAGCGCGCCAAATCACTCATCAGCCTCGCTCACCCCGATCACCGGGAAGCACTGGAGCGGGCGTATTTCGACAGGTTTATAAAAGGGAGATAAAGTTCAATCCAAAGGATGCAGCTCCACCGCGCTCAGCCAGCCCGCCATAAACTGGAATACTTCCAGCCGCTGCGGCTCGTTGTGCATTTCATGGTAGAGGCCTTCCCACTCTTTATACGTCACTAATTTATCGGGCGCTTTCGCTGCAAACTGCCGCGAGCCGTCTACACTGGTGAACTCATCGGCATTGCCATGCATGAGCAGGGAAGGGATCTGTAACCTGTCTGCATGCGACAGGCACCATTGCCCGTTGCTGACGAGGATGTTCATCAACCGTAAGCTGGCGTAGGGATGGCGCAGCGGGTCTTTCTCGAATTTATCCACTTCATTTTTATCGTGCGAAATTTTATTGATATCCAGCGGGGCTTTCACACGCAGGCGGGGCAGGAGGGCTGCCCCCGTGCGCAGGATGCCCCGCAGGAATACATTGGGCTTACTGGCCACCAGCAGGGCAGGAGCAGATATAATAGCCGCCTGCACATCGGGCTGGCGGTGTAAGAGTAATCCGGTGAGCAGTCCGCCCCCCATGCTGTGCCCATACAATATCATGGGTGCGGGGTAGCGGTCCCACGTTTGTTGCAGGAAAGCTTCGAGGTAATCGAAGACTGCTTCGAGCTTCAATATATCGCCTCTTTTGCCATCACTTTTGCCATGGCCGTAATGATCGATCCCCGTAACGAGATAACCTTCCGCATTAAAAATTCGGCCAGCGGTGCATAGCGTTCCACATGTTCACCGATACCGTGGATGATGACCATTACGCGCTTGTAATGTTCAGGCTGCCAGGTAATGCCATGGAATGTATGGCCGTTGAATTCCCAGGAGAAATCGTGTTGCATATCTAAATATAACCCCCAATCTGCAAATTTGTTGGAGAGGGCGATAACGGGAATCATTTGTTTTATTCCAACCATAAGCGTAGGTTTGCATCGCATTTGGTTGCAGCGCCCTCAACAGGGGCGCGCATTAAAAGGGAATCCGGTGCAATACCGGAGCTATCCCCGTAGCTGTAATCCTGCATTCGTTTTTATCGGCACACTTCAGCCACTTTCCAGTAAGGAAGGGAAGGCCAGCCGGTAAAGCAGGAGAGCCAGAAGACCTGCCTCATGTATTTTACCATTCAACGCTTTCGGGTGAAAAGCCAGGAATGTAAAGCCTTTCAGGCGTTATATTCTCATTCGTCGAACCCACTTTGCGCCAGTGGATTGCTATGCGCATTTGTCAGCAACGTGATGTTGCTTATTAATGCATTTGCATCCCGGATGGTTGTTTTTGCTATAAAACGACCTACATATGAAACTACATGTACGCATTGCGCTCGGAATGGCCATGATGGCCACCGTTACCGCCTGTAACAAATCAAACGACGTGCGGCTCTCCGGACCCAAAGTACACGCCGCCAAACCCGAGCAAACCATTGCCATGGGGCAGTCGCTCGAACTGAAACCTGATTTCACACAGGAATCAGGCATCACGTTTAAGTGGACCGTCAACAACGAACCCGCAGGCACCGAACCTTCCTACACTTTCAAGCCCGGCAAACTGGGCGATTACAAGATCACCTTCACCGCATCCACTACACACGGCAAAGATTCCGCCGTATACCGCATTAATGTACTGGGCCAGTATGCCAACGGCTTTTACGTACTGAACGAAGGCTGGTTTGGTACAGAAACCGGCAGCGTATTCTTCTACACATATGGTGCTGATACCCTGCTGCCCTGGGTATACCATGCCGTTAACCCCGGAAAAGATCTTGGCGGTACCATGAACACCCTGCAATACGGCGCCATCCACAATGGCAAACTTTACATGGTGGTAAAAACCGGCGGTCCGCTGGTAGTAACCGATGCTTCCACGCTGGTAGAAACCGGCCGTGTAAACAATGTGGTTTCCGGCAAGGGCATGTCCTTCACCGGTCTGGATGCTACCCGTGGCCTTATTGGCGCAGACGATGGCATTTATCCCATCAACCTCACCACCCTCGCCATAGGCGCTAAAATAACCGGCGTTACCGGCGCTACCGGCAACATGGTGAAAGCAGGCAACTATGTATTCGCACATAACCAGACCAGCGGCATGGTGGTGATCAACGCTACCACCTACGCTGTGGCAGGTAATCCTTTCAAAGCCACTGTCGGATTTGTGCAGGGGAAAGATGGCAGGATCTACGGTGCGAAAGACTCCCTCCTCATGTCTGCCCATCCCACCACACTGGCCATCGATTCTGTAAAGATGCCTTTCAAAGTAGTATCACCTTTCGGTGCCTGGAGAAGTGTACAGATGGCGGCTTCCACAATCAATAACCACATCTTTATCGCGCAACCCGGCGCAGGATGGGCGTATGGCACCAGGCTGTACCGCTATACCATTGGCACAGCTGCTTCGCTGGCCAATCCCTTCATTACCCTGCCCGCAGGACAATACTTCTATGGCTCCGGTGTAAACTACGATCATCATACCGATGAACTGGTCATTACTACCATCGACGGTCCATTCTCCGGCAACGTGAACCGCGTATTGTTCTACAATGCGCAAACCGGTGCCTTGAAGAAGACGGTAACTTATAACGGCTGGTACTTCCCTGCCATGACTGTGATGCAACCATAACTATGATATCCTCCTGGAAAATCCGCTGTTTCGGAGCCTGTCTGCTATCAGCAGGCAGCGCTTCCGCCCAGCAACTGTCCGATTCGGTGAAGATCCGCGAGCTACAGGAAGTGCGGGTTTACGCCCCACGGCCCGTCCGCGAGATCTCGCCCGGACAAACATTACAGGGCAAACAACTGCAACGGCTGGGTGGCCAGTCTGTAGCAGATGCCCTCCGCTTCTTCTCCGGCATGCAGATCAAGGATTACGGCGGCGTAGGCGGACTCAAAACCGTTGACGTACGCAGTATGGGCACCAACCATACCGCAGTATTCTACGATGGCATCCAGCTGGGTAATGCGCAGAACGGGCAGATAGACCTCGGCAAGTTTTCCATGGAAAACATGCAGGCCGTTTCCCTTTACAACGGGCAAAAGAGCAATACTTTTCAACCCGCGAAAGACTACAGCGCTTCCGCCGCCATTTACCTCACACCACTCAAACCGGTGTTTGCCGAAGGCGAGCATATGCATCTCAAAGGAACGGTGAAAACAGGATCGTTCAGCCTGTTCAATCCATCCGTCCTTTATCAGCAGCAACTTACCAAACGCACCGTGATGGCCCTCAATGCCGAGTGGCTGAACACAGGCGGACAATACAAATTCCGCTACCGTAAAATAGGCGGGTACGATACCACCGCCATGCGGAAGAACGGAGATGTGAACGGTTACCGTGCCGAAGCATCCCTGCATGGCAACATCCCTTCGGGCGACTGGCAAACGCGTTTCTACTATTACCAATCCGAACGCGGGCTGCCGGGCTTTGTGGTGAATGGCGTATTCGGGCATATCGACCGGCAGTGGGACCGTAATTTCTTCTGGCAGTCGCAGTTCAGGAAAGATCTGTCGCGCCGCTACAGCATACTCCTCAATACCAAGTACGCCAATGATTACACGCGGTACCTGGCGCCGGATACGCTGCTGCTGTATGTAGACAATAACTACCGGCAGCGGGAGGCATATGTATCGCTCGCACAGGAGTATAAGATCAGGAACTGGTGGACGGCAGGGCTTTCCACCGACTATCAATACAATACCCTGCATGCCAACCTCCGGAATTTCTCTTTCCCGCGGCGGCATACGCTTCTGGGCGCACTCAGCACATCGGCTACCCTGCAACGCTTCAGCGCACAGGCGGCTTTGCTGATGACGCTCATGAATGAAAGTGTAAAACTGAATACCTCATCGGAACCTAAAAAGGAATTCACGCCTTCGCTGGTATTGTCGTGGCAACCGCTGAAGAATAAAGAATTCAGGGTATGGGGCTTCTACAAACACATCTTCCGGATGCCCACGTTCAACGATCTTTACTATACAGAGATAGGCAACTCACGTCTTGACCCGGAATATACCCGGCAATACAATGCCGGCCTTACCTGGAACAAATCACGCGCAGGCCAAACGCTGGAAGCCATCTTCCTGGAAGCAGACGCCTACTATAATGAAGTAACGGGTAAGATAGTGGCTGTGCCAACGGTGAGCCAGTTCCGCTGGACGATGATGAACCTTGGCTTTGTAAAGATCAAAGGGGTGGATGTACGTGCCGGAGCCTCGGTAAGCCTGTCTGACCGCTTCAAAACAAACGCCCGCCTGAGTTATACTTATCAGCAGGCGCTGGATCTCACTGATCCGTCAGACAGTTTTTACGGTGATCAGATCGTATACACCCCCAAACATTCCGGATCACTGATTGCCAGTGCCGATTATGGGGACTGGGGGATGAACTACAGTCTTATTTATACCGGTGAACGGTACAATGCCAAAGCAAATATTCCGGAGAACTACCTGCAGCCCTGGTATACCAGCGACTTATCGCTGCGGCGTGCCATGCGATTCGGTAAAACGGAGCTAACGCTCACCTGCCAGGTTAATAATGTTTTCAACCAGTACTACGATGTAGTACTGAACTATCCCATGCCGGGGAGGAATTACAAAGCCATCCTCAGCATGCAACTGTAATAAAACAACGCACCATGCATAAAATACTTTTCCGGTTACTGTGCTGCCTGTGGCTGCTGGCTATGGCCTGCCGCAAAGGCGATCATATTGTGCCGCCTGTGGTAACACCGGTAGATAAAGGAGGGGAAAACGGATACCTCGGGTTCTACCTCCTCAACGAAGGCAATATGGGCAGCAACAAGGCTTCCCTCGATTACTATGACTTCACCACCGGCAATTACAACAAAAACATCTATGCCACCATCAACCCCAATGCCGTAAAGGAACTGGGAGATGTGGGCAACGATATCCGCATCTATGGCGGCAAGGTATACGCCGTTATCAATGTATCCAATAAGGTGGAAGTGATGGATGCCCTTACTGCCAAACGCATCGGCCAGATAGATATTCCCAACTGCCGCTACCTCGCATTTGCAGGTGGCAAAGCCTATGTGAGTTCTTATGCCGGTCCGGTAGAAATTGATCCCAACGCACCCATCGGGTATGTGGCGGAAGTGGATACGGCCACGCTGAAAGTGATCCGTAAAGTAATAGTAGGCTACCAGCCGGAAGAAATGGCCGTAGTGGGGAATAAGCTGTATGTAGCCAACAGTGGCGGCTACCGGGTACCCGATTACGACCGCACCGTATCCGTCATAGATCTGGAAACGTTTAAAGAAACCAAAAAGATCGATGTGGCTATTAACCTGCACCACCTGAAAGCTGATGCTTATGGCGATCTCTACGTCAGCTCCCGGGGCGATTATTACACCGTTCAGCCATCCCTCCATGTTATAGATACGAAAACGGACCAGGTAAAGAAGTTGTTCGACCTCGCTGTCAGCAACCTCTGGCTGTCAGGAGATACGGCCTATATCTATGGCTCCGCCTTTAACTACAACACCGGTGACTGGACCATCAGCTACAACATGCTCAACGTGAAAACGGAGACTGTTCTGTCCGGCAGCTTCATTACCGACGGCACGGAGAAACAGATAAAAATGCCCTATGGCGTGGCGGTACATCCTGTCACAAAAGAGATTTATGTAACCGATGCAAGGGATTATGTATCGCCCGGTACCCTTTACTGCTTTGATAAAAGCGGGAAAAAGAAGTGGTCTGTTGTAACCGGAGACATCCCCGCGCACATCGCTTTCCTCCCTGTACCATAACAGCAATTCCTCATCATCAAAAAACAACCTAAACATATGAAAAGACATTTATCATGGCCCGCGCTGGCACTGATCCTCGGCATAGCCGCCTGTTCCAGGAACGACGACCCCGCAGAACCGAAAAAGATCCCAGTCATTGATCTGAAAGCACCGGCCGGTGGCTTTACCATCGATCAGGCGCAGTGGCTCCGTATTGCCCCCCAATTGTCGAATGCCGATGGCGCTACCTATGTATGGCTTTCCGGAGCAGATACCCTCTCTACCTCCCGCGATCTGCTGCATGTGTTCGCCACTCCCGGCGAAACGAGCCTCGAGCTGAAAGTGAAAACCGCAGCCGGTGAAGCAAAGCAAACCGTGAAAGTAACCGTGAACGCACAGGTATACACCAACGGGGTATTCAAAGTATTCGATTATGTACCCGCCCCCGGCCAGTTCACCAACATACTCCCTTCCTGGGCAGAAGGTGACGATACTGCCAAAATGATCGCTAAAGCAGAAGAATCCCTGAAGGCCAACCGCGCCATTTCCCTCGGCGGCTTCGGCGGATATGTGGTAATGGGCTTCGACCATACCATCGTAAACATCCACGACGCTTACAACTTCCAGGTAACGGGCAATGCTTTCAACAATTGGGCAGAACCCGGTATCATCCAGGTATCTGCAGACGTGAACGGCAACGGACTGCCTGACGATGCCTGGTACGAGATTGCAGGATCGGATTACAACCACGGGAAAACCGTGCATAAATATGAGATCACGTATTACAAACCGGCGGCAGACAAAGTACCTACACCAAACAATGATTATCCCTACATCACCGATTCCACTTACGTGAAATGGACCGACAACCAGGGAAAATCCGGCTACTACTCCAAAAATTCTTTCCATGCACAGAACTATTTCCCTAACTGGAAAGGGGATAAGCTGGTACTGAGCGGCACCAAGATCCGCGAAGATCATATCCGGGACCAGTCGGGCACCGGTTCCTTTTTCGTACTTCCCGCACTGGAGTTCGGCTATGCCGATAACTGGAGCAATGGCGACGTGAAATCCGGCATCAAAATCAGCTGGGCGGTAAACGATAAAGGCAAACCTGCCAACCTGAAAGGCATCGACTTTGTGCGCGTACACACCGGTATGCGGGCCGAAGGCGGATGGCTCGGCGAAGTGTCTACCGAGGTAGGCGGCGTGAAGGATCTCAATCTGAAATAATATTTAACAAATTGTCCCGGTGGTATTTTGCCGGGACAATTTCCATTTTGCGTAAATTTGTAGCCGAATGGTAATAGATCAGGCTACATATAATAAGAAGAAAGTCCGCAAACAGGTATTGATTTTCATCGCCAAGATTCTGGTGTACGCGGCAGTTGTTTATTTTAACCTCACCCAGAAGAAGCTCTTCGACAAATACGAAGTGCTGGGCAGCATCACCAACGCCCTTTCCCTTTTCCTCGGCGCTAACCTCCTGATTTCCATCGGATGGCTGGTGATGATCAGCTGGTATCTCCGGAAAAACCACCTCCAGCGCCTCACCCGCGACAACTTCGTGCTGGGCATCAATCGCATCAGTTCCGTTCTCAATACCATCATGGCCCTCGTATCGGTCATGGTCCTTTTCGGGGTAAACCCCGTCAATATGTTCGTGAGCGTGAGCATCGCCGCGGCAGCCTTTGCCCTGCTAACGAAAGACTATGTGACGAATATGATCAACGGGCTCATCATCATGTTCTCCGACCAGCTTTCACTGGGCGACCAGATCAGGGTGGGAGAGTTCCGCGGCAAGGTGCTCGATATCACCCTCATCAACGTAGTGCTGCAGAACGATGACGACGACCTGGTATTGATCCCCAACTCGGTCATCTTTTCGACCATGGTGCTGAACCAGAGCAAGCAAAACATTAAAAAGCTCACCATCGAGTTTGAACTCGATCTCAAATACCAGTCGTCGCCCGACGAGCTGGAGCAATCGCTCAAAGCAGTATTGCGCCCCTTTGCCTCCAATATCACCGAAAATAGTTTTTCGCTGAAGATACTGGAGATCAAAAAAGACCTGGTGCATTACAAGGTACAGTTCCTTATACCGCGGCCGGATAAGGAAACAGAGCGGAAAATGCGCCGGATGCTGATCAATACCATCCTGTCTTTTTCAGGAAGGGAAGTGAATGCCTCTGAAAACGGCGATTGATTACGGGGCATTTATTATCTTAGGCCACTTAAAATCAAATGACATGATGGAAGAACTGACCGCAGGCATCGGCTCGCGCGTGCAGCATGCGCGCTACGGGCCGGGCGTGATCATCGGCGTGAAATACGCGCAGTATATTGTGACATTTATCAATGAAGGCGTACTGGAAGTGGATAAGACCGATCCTAAGTTTGAAGTGCTCTATTCTGAGAACCGTACCGCCGAAATAGAAACCGCTTCTGAGCTGGAAACATCTCTGCTCAAAATCCTCCGCCTCTGGAACGGATTCTCCGAAGTAGTGCCCCTTGGCGACCGCTGGACCGGCGGCACCATGACCCTCACGCCCAAAGACACCACGCAGAAAGGAAAGGACGTTCCCATTGAAGTGTTCTTCCACAAGATCGTGATGGTGCGCGACAGGCTGCGTGTGCTGGAGCAACAGGTCAATGCCCACAAACTCCTTAGCGACGAGGATAAGGTGAACATGCAGCAATACATTACCCGTATATATGGCTCCCTCACTACGTTCAACGTCCTGTTCAGGGATAAGGAGCATTGGTTTACGGGAGAGAAAGGGGGGAAAGAGGATTAAATAAAACAGCCTGCCGCAATACAACGGCAGGCCATGGATAACACAATGGATCACAGCCCGGGCACTAGTTGCACGGGCTTTTTATATTCATGCAAAAGAATCAGGATCAAAACACCCCCAACACCTTAGCGCTCCCTGCTCTCTTCACGGTCCGGGTGTCGTTTAGCGGGTCTTTCCTGCCCATTTCAACGCCTATAGCCAGCAACAGCGACATACTTTCCGTCAGTTCCGTTTCCAGCTGCAGCTCAATGTTGGTAGCCGGAAAGGTGGCGCCGAGGTTGGTCCAGTCGGTGTAGTGGATCTGCACTTCCTGCGTGTCTTCCTTCATGGGCATGCCATTCTGAAAAACTACATCACTCACAATACCCAGCGATATAACCAGCCGGTAATAGGGGTCTTTTGTAACGGGGAACAGGTTCACCTCCGGGATGAGGGCCGGGATGCTGATGCCGGAAGAACGCTCTTCGCGGTTATTCCTGACCGTTATGGGGTGGCGGACGATGCTTTCGAACACCTGGATATCATTCAGGGAAAACCCCTGCAGCATGTACCTGCAACGGGAGAAATACATATTCCTTTTACCCCGTTCGCTTACGGTGTCCTGTACCTGCACCCGCTTTCCAAGGGCATTGAGGCGCCCGGTAAACTGCGGGTCACCCAAATGCATTACAGGGAATAACGCATGCCGGATGCCTCCCGTCAATAGCATACCGGCCTGATGCTCGGTATTCAGCTCACGCGTACGCGCAAACTCCGGAGCATTCTTAATCTGATCCTTGGAGGGACCACCTTTCTGGCGGAGAATAACTTTGTCGGAACCATACATCTTATAGGCCGACATGTTACCAAAAGGTCCCTCAAAATCAAATGGTCCATTTATGCTTGCCATATAAATAAAGGTTTAACCCATAGATGCTAAAAGCATAGAAAAGGGTTAACCGCATTTATCCCAATTTTTTCCCGGAGATATCCCGGGGATAAGCCGCCCTTATATAGGGGCGGCTTATGGGCGGCTTAAGGGCGGGATAAAGGCGGCTTAAGGGCGGCTTATCTATACCTGAAACTTTCAGTAATTGAGAGGCTGATTATCCGGTAAGGGGATTGAAACCGGGGGAAATGAGCAGCCACATTCACGGAATAAGCGAACAACCTCACATATGAGGTCATTTTAACAGGCGGGGAATGGATATGGTAAGTGACAAGTTTGAAGTCAGAACCCCGAAATCTGTTAGCGGCTCCACTACGGTTAGAAAGAACGACCTCTTATGTGAGGTTATTTGCTGAAGGATGAAATTGAATTTTTAACCTGCATTTTGGAAGGAGGTAGTGGAGGGTTTGGCAACTCCGGTTTACAAAACAACCTCTTATGTGAGGTCATTCTTTAAGGCAGGAATTTGGGGAATGGATACCCGTTTTCATGGGCTGACCTCTTTTGTGAGGTCGTTCAGAAAGGCAGATTATTGGGGTTTAACCCATTTGTCTGGATGAGCAACCTCTTATGTGAGGTCATGCAGGAAGCCAGGAAACCGGGGTTTAGCCTATCTTTTAAGACCCGGTAAACCTGTCAATATGCCACAGGCCGGATGGAAATAAAGTCTGGTAATGCCGCCTTTTCAATCTTACAAAACCACCGGTCCTGTTCCATAAAACCCTCGTGCAGCCATTTTTTTCGGGACGCGGTGTGGCTAACAGGCCACCGGGTGGGGGAAATATGCTCCTGGATTTGAAAAACCTGCTTTTTCCCTTAAAAAACATATTTGTGTAAATATTCCCGGAATACACAGGAGATTTCAGCATGCAGGAAGTCAATTTGTTATGTATGCGCACTAACGGCAAGGGGTACACTCCGCCAAAATATTTGCGTAAAAAGGACGGAATTATAAATACACATGGTTTGGGGCGAAATACGTCAGAATGCATAGCCGATACCGAACACCATACTTAGATCAGACATGCCGTTGGCGGCTACCGAAGGCCGGCTGTCGTAAGAATTATACACCGCAATATTGACGTTGAAATCCGTGATGATTTCCCAGGCTAACCGGGTTTCCCCTTCGAGGCGCGTACGGCCGTTTTGACGGATACCGAAGAACAGGGTTTGGGTGGTGGCCAGGCTTACGGCAGGGGCGGTGTACTTAAATGCGTTGAAGGTAAATGCCAGCGGCACCTCTTTGATATTACCGCTCCGCCGGCCGTCGATATACCGCTCCTGGTTCATGACAATACCCGTCACCACCCGGGCATGGAGGTGCGGACTGAGCAGTACTTTGGTACCAAGGCCCACGCTTTGGGAGAAGCGGCGTACCAGGCCCAGCTGCAGGTTTCGTTCATAGGCCACCGTTATGGCGGGGAAGATGAACGGGGTAAGGTCATACAGCACCTGAAGATTGACATCCTCCCGTTCGCGGCTCACGGAATCATCCCTGTTGAAGCTGGTGATGCTGGAAATAGTTGGGCGCACCTCATAGCGGCGTTCCTGCATGCGGAGGGCGGCGTCTGTATTCAGGCGGCCGGTGCCGGAGTTCTTCGTGAAAGAATACCCTGCCGAAATGTTGCCCTGCACCTGCCTGAAAAGGCCGGTCCGGAAATAGAACAGGGTGAAGATCCCGGTGATCTTTACTTCCTGTCCCATCATTTGGATGTAGCCGCTTTGGGCAGAGGGCAGCACTTTGCCGAAGTACATATCGCCGTTGAGGGTTTCTACTTTAAAGTTGTTTACCGTGGCGGAAAGGGTGCGGATGTTGTGCCGGCGGATGTTCAGAATCGCGCTGCCGTTCGCCTTAAACTGTACAATACCCACAGTGATGCTGCGCAACTCACCTACGATCAGGGTACCGTTGACCATCCAGAGCGTATCGATCCTTTGGGAATAGGCCTTTAAACATAGCAAGAGGAAAAGGGTAGTAGCGATATGTATGCGGGTGAGGATAGCTTGCGGTTTACAGTATTACAAGCAGGTCCCGGAAAAGGTTCGTAAACAGCAAGTTGGGGGAAACAAAAAGCGGCACCGTTGGAGGCGCCGCTTCATATCAGTAGTTAAATTGTAGCGTATTCGGTGTTCGGAAGGGATCAGGAGTATTCTAGCTCTTCTCCCCGTAAAGTGCATTCGATCTGATGTCTGACAGGCGCACTAAAACCTTCCAGTTCAATGTTCGGCCGTTCATCGAGGCAGATACGGATCTTACCGTTCTCCTGTACAATCACTTCATGGATTGGCTCGAGCAGCGCAAACAACATACGCCGGCCGCTTTCAGCGATCTGGTTCATGATGGAATCTTCCAGGTTCACGAACTCACGGTTTTTGTAAGAATAAGATACTGTTACCATTTTCTAAGTTTTTCAATAGGATCAATGTTTCATAAAAATACGACAATTTATAAATTGTCAAAATTTATTATGAATAATTTCATTAAAAGTCATGCTTCTATGTCACAAATACAACCTCCTAACTGATCAAATGACATTTAATACCCGTGGAATGCAAGAACCGGGCCGGTCAGTTGCCGCTTACATAATTGCCTCAGGAGCTTTTGCCCGGAACCCTTATTTTTATGGCTTCAACATTTACCTCAAACCTATCTATGCGTCTCATTCGTTACTTTTTATTGATCGGCGTCTGTGTTTTTTACAGCGCCATAACCTTCGCACAGAAAATACAGTGGAACAAAGCCGGAACCGCCTTTTACCAGGAAGAAGGCAGCCAGATCTATTCCATCCCCGTTCCCGGTATGGAACCTGCTCCATTCATCTCCGCAGATCTGCTCACACCCGCAGGCAGCAAAACACCCTTACCGGTTAAAAGCTTCCAGTTGTCTGACAACGAAAAGCTCGTACTCCTCTTCACCAACACCAAACGTGTATGGCGGTACGAAACCAAAGGCGATTACTGGCTGCTGGACCGTACCTCCCGTAAGCTGCGCCAGCTGGGGAAAGGTCTCCCGGAAGCCTCCCTCATGTTCGCCAAACTGTCGCCGGACAATAAACAGGTGGCCTATGTGAGCGGGCATAATATTTATACCGAAGACCTGGCCACCGGAAATATCTCCCAGCTCACCAAAGACGGTAACCGCCGACTTATCAACGGTACGTTCGACTGGGCATATGAAGAAGAGTTCGGTTGCCGCGATGGTTTCCGCTGGGGTCCGGACAGTAAAAGCATTGCCTACTGGCAGATCGATGCCCGGCAGATCCGCGACTTCCTCATGATCAATAACACCGATTCCATTTACTCCTACACCATCCCCGTGGAATATCCCAAGGCGGGAGAAAGCCCTTCCCCCTGTAAAGTGGGTGTGGTAAACCTCGCCACCAGAAAAACCGTATGGATGCAGGTGCCCGGCGATGCCCGTCAGCATTACATCCCCCGTATGGAATGGGTGCCCGGTAAGCAGGAACTGATTATCCAGCAACTGAACCGGAAGCAGAATTCTTCCAAAGTAATGCTGCTGCAACCCGGTACCGGTACCGCCAAAACCATCCTCACTGAAACCGACAATGCCTGGATCGATGTGAAATCGTACTGGGATGATGGAGACATCACCGGCTGGGACTGGCTGCAGGGCAATAAATCCTTCGTATGGGTGAGTGAAAAAGACGGATGGCGCCACCTTTACCGCATCGCTGCCGATGGTGCGCAGGAAACCCTGCTTACCCCCGGCGATTATGATGTGATCTCTATTTCCAGCATCGACGAGGCCAACGGCCGCATCTATTTCCTCGCATCTCCTGAAAACGCCACACAGCAATACCTGTACTGGGTACCCATCGCGGGCGGCAAGGCTACCCGTCTTACCCCCGCCAACCAACCCGGCACACATGCTTACGACATTGCACCCGGAGGTAAATATGCCGTACATGGTTACCAGAACCATCAGCTGCAGCCAGACAGGGAAGTGGTTTCCCTGCAGAACCATGAAAGCCAGAACAGCAAAACCGACTTCGCCGGTAAAGCAGCCGCCGCTATTAAAGAAGGGAGCCATCTCCGCTTTTTCCAGGTAACTACGGAAGATGGTGTAACGCTCGACGGATGGATGAGCCTGCCCGCGCGGTTCGATTCCACGAAGAAGTACCCCGTGGTATTCTATGTATACGGTGAGCCTGCTTCCTGCACGGTGAAAGATACTTACGGTAACGGCATCAACCCGCTCTACGGCGGCTCTATGCCCGACGATGGATACATCTACATCTCCCTCGACAACCGGGGCACTCCGGCACCCAAAGGGCGTACCTGGCGCAAGAGCATCTACCGCAAGGTGGGTACCCTCAACGCCCGCGATCAGGCGATGGCGGCCACAGAGATCCTGAAGTGGAAGTATGTGGATAAAGACCGTGTGGCCGTATGGGGCTGGAGCGGCGGCGGGTCTATGACCCTGAACCTGCTAGGCCAGTATCCGGAGATCTACAAAACCGGCATCGCCGTGGCAGCGGTAGCCAACCAGCTTACCTACGATAACATTTACCAGGAACGTTATATGGGCCTGCCGCAGGAAAACCGGGCTGATTTCATTCAGGGATCGCCCATCACTTATGTGAAGAACCTCCGCGGCAAGTTGCTGTACATCCATGGTACGGGAGACGATAACGTACATTATCAGAACGCGGAAATGCTCATCAACGAACTGGTGAAGCACAACAAGCTGTTCCAGCTCATGAGCTACCCCAACCGTTCGCACGGGATCTATGAAGGGGAAGGGACCTCGGAGCACCTCTCTGCCACCTACACTGAATTTTTACGGAGAAACTGCGCCCCCGGCGCCCGCTAACTGTATCAAGATGAAAATCACCTTCCGGTATCCGGGAGGTGATTTTTCTTTTTCGGAGATAACCGTTTACTTTGCGGGCTAATTATAAACCGGAACATGAGAAGAAACGCCATTATCGGCCTTATTGCCATCGTCATCGTTATCATCAGCGCCTGGCTGCCCTGGATCACCGTACAGGCCGATGAAGGGTTGCGTACCTATTCGGGCATGCAGAGTGAAGGTTCCAGCTTCGGGGAACCCGGCAAGCTGAGCATCCTCGTTGCGGTACTTACCGGCATCCTCTTCCTCATTCAGAAAGACTGGGCAGCCCGCGTCAACCTCTTTACCGGAGGGTTCCTCGCTGCATGGTCGTTCCGGAACCTGCTGCTCTATTCCCGTTGTGAAATGGGGATCTGTCCGGACAGGCACATCGGTCTATGGCTATCGCTCATAGCATCCCTCACTGCATTTGTTTGTGTGCTCATGTACCGCAAGAAATATGTGAAGTAATCAGCATCCGCTAATAAAAAACAGCCGGCGCAGGAATTCCCGCGCCGGCTGTTTTGTTTGTATCAGTTTGTCTATATCGCGGAGCCAATGAGGTAAGAGGCGAGTACCACCACGCCGCCGGTAAGGAGGTAGCGCATGGTCATACCAAGGAGGTGCTGCCCGGTAATGCGGGACTTCATCCATCCAAACATCAGTAAGGCCAAAAGACTGATTATCATACTCGTACGCCCTGCTGCTGAGAAATCTTCCTGCATCAGGAAAGGCACAAAAGCGATGAGTCCGCCAAGGAGGAAGAAGCCACCGGTAAACAGGGTGCTGCGCAGGGCGTGGCGGAGGCCAAACTCCTGCAGGGGTACTTCTTCGGCTTTCAGCGTGGCTTCCCACTGTGCCTGATCCTTTTCCATTTCACCTGCGATGTGGGCAATGGTAGGATGGGGGATGTCGAGGTTGCGGAGCTTCTGCTCTTCCTCCGGCGTCATCACACCTTCTTCATCTTCGCCGCGGTTAGTCCGGAATACTGCAATCATCATCAGCAGCGTGGCAACGCCGAGGATGATGAGGTGGAGGGTATAGAAGGCCTGCACCGTCAGGTTCTTCGTGTAAAGGACCTGTGTGGTGAAAAGCAGGAGCAGCACGCCGTCCGGGAACCCTATCATGAGATCGGTTTTCCAGCCGGAGCTGCGGATGGCTTTTTGCGGTTTGCTCATGACAGCGCTTCGAGGCTTTGCTGAATAATGCCCACACATTCCTTTACCTGAGCGGCAGTAATGGTGAGGGGAGGTGCGAAGCGGATCTTATCGCCATGGGTAGGTTTGGCGAGCAGGCCGTTCTCTTTCAGTGCAAGGCAGAGGTCCCACGCGGCATCCGTATTATCATGAATGATTTCAATAGCGTTGAGCAGTCCTTTCCCACGCACTTCGCGGATAAAGGGCGATTGCAGATCACGGAGTCCCTGGCGGAGGAGTTCTCCCATTTCCCGGGCATTATCTGCCATATGCTCGTTGCGCAGTACCTCCAGTGCAGCCATGGCCACCTTGCAGGCAAGGGGATTGCCGCCGTAGGTAGAGCCATGCTCACCCGGTTTGATGGTGAGCATCACGGCATCATCCGCCAGTACGGCCGAAACAGGCAGCATACCGCCGGAAAGGGCTTTACCGAGGATGAGAACATCGGGGCGCACGTTTTCATGATCGCAGGCCAGCATTTTACCCGTACGGGCAAGGCCGGTCTGTATTTCATCTGCAAGGAAAAGCACATTCGCATCCGTACAGTACTGGCGTACGGCAGAAAGGTATCCTTCATCCGGCACTTTCACCCCTGCTTCGCCCTGTATGGGTTCGAGGAGGAAGCCGGCCACATTGGTATCCTGCAGGGCGCGGGCCAGCGCAGGAAGATCGTTGAAGGGGATCACTTCATAGCCCGGCATATAGGGCCCGAAGTTGCGGCGGGCAACAGGATCGGTGCTGAAAGACACGACGTTGAGGGTGCGGCCATGGAAGTTTTCAGCGCAAACGATGATCTTCGCTTTGTTTTCCGGGATGCCTTTTACGACATAACCCCAGCGGCGGCAAAGCTTCAGGGCAGTTTCCACTGCTTCCACGCCTGAGTTCACAGGCAATACACGGTCGTATCCGAAGTAGCGGGTGATATAGGCGGAATATTCGCCGAGGAGGTCAGAATAAAAGGCGCGGGAGGTAAGCGTAAGGCGGGAAGCCTGTTCTACAAGAGCGGCCACTATCTTAGGGTGGCAGTGGCCCTGGTTTACGGCCGAGTACCCCGACAGGAAATCGTAGTATCTTTTCCCGTCCACATCCCACACAAACACCCCTTCGCCTTTTGTGAGCACCACCGGCAGCGGGTGATAATTATGCGCGCCAAACTGGTCTTCCAGGTCAAGGAAATGTTGTGATTTCTCCGTTATCGTATAATTGGGTACCATATTCAAAATTACTTATTCTTCAGCTGATTCACGAGATCTATATAGTCCTGCATGGCGGTCTCCTTCACTTTGCCTTTCAGGTTGTTCCAGGCATCGTACTTGGCTTTTCCCACGAAATCGAACATGTTGGCAGGAGGCTCCACATTAATATCGCCTTCGGTAGCCTGTTTATACAGGGAGTAAAGCTGGAGGAGGATGTCGTTATCTGGTTTAGTATCAAGCGTTTTGCTGGCTGTTACGGCCGCTTCGAAGGATTGTTGCAGTGCCATGGTCTGTATTTTAGCTTTAAAAGTAAAGAAATACCTGCAAAAGGCGGTTTGCCGCTTTAAAGAAGATTAAAATTTAATACCTTTGCGCAAATAATTAATTACGGATTGCCTGCCGCGGATAACGAATGATTTACGCGTAGCGCGCGGTGGTACGGTTCGTAATTTTGTCTTTTATATGAAGAATATCCGGAATTTCTGCATTATTGCGCATATTGACCATGGAAAGAGTACCCTGGCCGACCGTTTACTGGAATTTACCAAAACGATTTCTGACCGGGACATGCAAGCCCAGGTGCTGGACGATATGGATCTCGAACGGGAGAAGGGCATTACCATCAAGAGCCACGCCATCCAGATGAGCTATACCGCCAAAAATGGCGAGCAATATATCTTTAACCTGATCGATACCCCCGGTCACGTAGACTTCTCTTACGAAGTATCCCGTGCACTGGCCGCCTGCGAAGGCGCCCTGCTGCTGGTAGACGCTGCCCAGGGTATCCAGGCTCAGACCATCTCCAACCTGTACCTCGCAATGGAGAATGATCTCGAGATCATCCCGGTTATTAATAAGATCGACATGGCGGGCGCCATGATCGAGGAAGTGAAAGACCAGATCATCGAACTCATCGGTGTGAAGGAAGAAGACATCCTCCTCGCCTCCGGTAAATCCGGCATCGGCATCGAGGAAATCCTCGAAGCCATCGTTACCCGCATCCCGGCACCCACCGGCGATATTGAGGCGCCCCTGCAGGCTTTGATCTTCGATTCCGTATTCAACTCCTTCCGGGGTATCATCGCATACTTCCGGATCTATAACGGCTCCCTCAAAAAAGGCGACAAAATACGCTTCGTCAACACCGGCGAAGAATATGAAGCCGCCGAAGTGGGCATCCTGAAACTGGGGCTTGAACCCAAGAATGAAGTATTCGCCGGAGACGTGGGGTACATCATCACCGGTATCAAAACAGCGAAGGATGTAAAAGTGGGTGATACCATTACCCGCGCGGCCAACCCCTGTAAAGAAGCCATTCAGGGCTTCGAAGAGGTGAAACCCATGGTATTTGCCGGTATCTTCCCCGTGGTAACCGAAGATTTCGAGGAGCTGCGTGATTGTATGGACAAGCTGCAGCTGAACGATGCTTCCCTTACCTACGAGCTGGAAACATCACAGGCACTTGGCTTCGGTTTCCGTTGCGGCTTCCTCGGTATGCTGCACATGGAGATTATTCAGGAAAGGCTGGAACGTGAGTTCAACCAGACCGTGATCACCACCGTTCCCAACGTAGGCTTCATTGCCCATGATACCAAAGGGGTGAAGATCATCGTGAACAACCCTTCCGAGATGCCCGACCCTACCAAGATGGAAACCATCGAGGAACCCTGGATCCGTGCACAGATCATCACCAAGCCCGATTACATCGGGAATATCATGACGCTTTGCCTCGGCAAACGCGGCATCCTCCTGAACCAGAGCTACCTCACCACCACCCGCGTGGAACTGATGTTTGAACTGCCGCTGACGGAGATCGTGTTCGACTTCTACGACAAACTGAAAAGCCAGACCCGCGGCTACGCCTCTTTCGACTATACCCCGATAGGCTTCCGCGAATCCGATATCGTGAAAATGGACATCCTGCTCAACGCAGAGAAAGTGGATGCCCTCAGCGCCCTTATCCACCGCAGCCGTGCGCAGGACTTCGGCCGTAAGCTTTGCGAAAAGCTGAAAGAGCTGCTGCCCCGCCAACAGTTCCTTATCGCCATCCAGGCTGCCATCGGCGCCAAGATCGTTGCGAGGGAAAACATCAGCGCCATGCGGAAAGACGTTACTGCCAAATGTTATGGTGGCGACATCTCCCGTAAGCGTAAACTGCTCGAAAAGCAGAAAGAGGGTAAGAAGCGTATGCGCCAGATCGGTAACGTGGAAGTACCGCAGGAAGCATTCCTCGCCGTACTTAAACTGGATGACTAATCCCCCTGAAAATATCATTTGTTCCTGGAGTGGCGGGAAAGACAGCTGTTTTGCGCTGATGACCGCCGTAAAGCAGGGCCACAGGCCTGTTGCACTCCTGAACGTACTGAACGAGAACGGGCAGATATCCCGCTCCCACGGCCTGCCGCCTTCCTTACTGGAACAGCAGGCCGCGGCGCTGGGGCTGCCCGTTTTGCTGCAACCCGCTACCTGGAAGGAGTATGAAGCCCATTTCGTGCAATCCCTCTGCCAGCTCAAATCCACTTACCACGCTACCGCCGCCGTATTCGGTGACATCGACCTTCAGCCGCACCGCGACTGGGAAGAGAAGGTATGTTCCGCCGCCGGATTAACAGCCTTGTTACCCCTCTGGCAGCAGGAACGGAAAGTACTGGTATACCGTATGCTGGAACAGGGGCTTAAATGCCGCATCGTTTCCTGTAATACTGTGCTGGGAGAAGATTTCCTTGGCCGGGAAATGGATGACGTACTCATCGCTGACCTTGAAGCCGCCGGGGTGGATGTATGCGGGGAAAACGGGGAGTTTCATACGCTGGTAACGGATTGCCCTTTATTCAGCGTACCGGTGCAGCTGCCGGCTTATAAAAAGGTACGGCACGAAGATTATTGGTTCCTGCAATGGGAGAACTGAGTTGTTGCAGGAAATTAAAAAGCGGTCCGGGTGTAATACCCGGACCGCTTTTTTATGCCTTACGCACAAAGTTATGCGATGGAAGTTTCTTTGCTTTCCTTGCGCACGAACACCGGTTTCAGCACGGCATAGGCGCCGAACAGGAGGGCGCTGTAAAATACGTTGCCCATGATGGTGTTGAGGAAGAAGCTGCCGAAGAGGTCCTGTTTGTAGAACGGAACGGCAGACCAGTAGCAGGTGAGCAGCCCGGCGAAAGTATGCGGGTACAGATCACGGAAAAGGAAAGTACCAAGGTTGGACATCAGGAAGAAGATCAGGCCGGATGCCACCGCGCCGAGGAATACACGGCCGGCAGTTACTTTACGGATGCGGGTACCGATGAAGGTTACCAGCATGAAGCCTGCATATACGAACAGCATTTCGCCGCCATAGATACCCTGGATGTTGGTAAAGAAATGAAAGAAAAGATCGCTCAGGAGGAGAGAAATCAGGGGTACTGCGTAGGCGTACTTTTTGTCTTTCAGCATCACACCAGCGAACAGCGCACCAGCGCCGAGAGCGGTAAAGTTATAGATCTCAAAATAATTCGTCACCAACCGTCCCAGTATGCTGATGAAGATCAGCACGGTTACGAGGATAACGTTGGATAAATTTTCTTTCTTCATAAATGCGCTCGTTTGCTTGTTACAAATATAACCAATTATGGGATTGCCGCCTTGAAAATCACCAGATCCACGCCGGATACAATCTTGTATGCCGTTTGGTATGCAGCGAATACGGTGGTGCCTTTGGCGAGGTTCAGTGTGTTGCCGCCCGGGCCTTCCACACGGCCGGTACCATCCAACACGATCCATGTTTCCGGAGCTTCGGCAGTGTGGCTATACGTTTCACCTGCTTTGAGGGCGATGCGGCTTAACACGAAGTCGGGCGCCGGAGTGGCGTAGATGCGTTCCTTACCGTCGTGGATGAGATCGCCTTTCAGGATATTGGGGTGTACGGCTTCGAAGCGGGTATGCTTCAGCAACTCAGGCACATCGATATGCTTGGGGGTGAGTCCGCCGCGGAGTACGTTATCGGAATTGGCCATCAGCTCGGCATTCTGGCCTTCGAGGTAAGCGTGGGGAATACCGGCGTCCTGGAACACGGCATCACCGGGGGCCACATTCATAATATTGAAGAAGTAGATAGAGAAGATGCCACGATCGAGGCGGTCCATACCCTGCGGGTCGTTATCAATGGCCCGGCCTGTCCAGAATGCGGGATCTTCTTTAGAGAGGGAGCCGGCGCGGTATGCGGGGAGCGCTCTTTCTGCGAGGGGGCGCAGGAAGGTATTCACCTCTTCCTGTGGCATTTCCATCACAGTTTTATAGAGACCGTAATAACCGTCTTTTTCAAATACCGGCAGGAGGGATGCGAACTCCGGAACGGAGGACAGTACGTTGCGGAGGCGCGGTTCGGGGAGGAAGCCGTGCAGGAGCCAGAAGTCGCTCAGTGCCACCATGATCTCCGGCTTGTGGTTCGCATCTTTATAATTACGGTTCGCAGCATTCAGGGGTACACCGGCTTCGTTCTCCCGCGCAAATCCTTTTTCTGCTTCCGTTTTGGTAGGGTGCACCTGGATGGAGAGCATATCTTTCACATCGAGGATCTTGAAGAGGTAGGGCAGTTCTCCGAAGCGGGTAGCTGCGGTGGCGCCAAGGGCACCTGCGGGATCTTCAGCGATCCAGGCGTTGAGGGGCTGGTTGATGCCATTAATCCGGAGGATGGAGGGAGCACTCTGGTGTGCGCCCATCCAGTATTCGGCACTGGGCTGATCGGAAATGGGCAGTCCCAGCAGTTCGGGGATGTAACGGAAGCCGCCCCAGGCGTAGTGTTGGACTTTTCCTGTCAGGTAGAATAAATTCGGGTCTCGCATACTTTTCCTTTATTAAGCCGTAAAAATAGACAAAAACACATGTCTTCCGACCATACACTTGGGAAAATAGGCGAACAGCTGGCCGCGGAGCATCTTGCGGCAGGCGGATATCACATCCTGCACCGTAACTGGAAGGCGGGGAGGAAGGAGGTGGATATCATTGCCCGGAAGGATGATACCATCATTTTTACCGAAGTAAAAACCCGCAGTTCAAAGTATTTCGGGATGCCGGAGGAAGCGGTGGGGTGGAAGAAGGAAGAACATATGCGGCGGGTAGCGGAGCGGTGGCTGGAAAAGTATGGGAAAGGGGTGCGGCAGATACGGTTCGATATACTGTCGGTTTTCCTTATTCCGGGTTGTGCGCCGGAGCTGCTGCATCTGGAAGATGTGTTCTGAAAAGGGGGGATTTACCTGATAAAATGCCTATCGATTGCACAGGTTCAAAATAGCCTGAAACCCGCCGCAGGTATGGCGCAGGGCCGCTTAACACTGAGTTAACAAAATTGAAATATGAAAGAATTTAAATAGTTGTATATTTGACCATCTTATCTAATAATCATCTCCTGTACAAGAACCTGCTGTCAACCAAGTAAAAGGTTCTTTATGCAATACTGGAGTATTTTAGTTTTCATCCATACATACCTGACCGCGCCGTCACTGTTGACTGTGAACAACGACAGTATACGGTTAAAGGTCCCTTCGCTGGAACATAACGCAGGCATGATACCCTGTACCATCTATAACGGGCAAAACCTGCCTGTTAAGATCATACCGCTCGATGGCGGGCACCGCCATGGCGAATACACCATCCGGCTTTCCGCCCTGCCCGACGGCGAATACAGGCTCCGGGTCAGCGATTATCAGACTACTTTCCGGCTCAGCCGGCACTAACATAATTCGATCATTACTATCATCATCCCCCCAAACATAGATCCTCCCGGTAAAACGGGAGGACTTTGTATTTAAGGAGGTTCCCCGCCATAAATCCCCGCATGAACAGGGTTCATGATTTTGCATATATGCCGTTTTAGGGTAGGGATACCGTGCCGTAACCGTATTGAAAATGGGACTTGTCCTGGTATAGGTTTACACCCTTTATCTGAAAATCCTGATAAAGGCTTACAGTGTTCAAATTGATTCCTGATTCCGGGTTACAGTCTGATTTTTACTTGCTGTTTTGGGCTTACAGTTCTTTTCCCGGTGCTTCCGGCAATTCTTCATCCCACTTGTTGCTTTCCGGTAAGCCGGAATAAAAAAAATCCCCCCGCGGCAGCGGAGGGATGCAAATGTTTTATCAAAACCGGATGCTTACAATCCGTCTACCAATACTTCATACAACTTCACCTTCAGTTCTTCCAGCTGTACGTTTTGTACGAGCTGTCCATCCTGCGCATAAGAGATCGTACCCCTTTCTTCCGAAACAATAATGGCGAGGTTATCGCTATGCTCCGTAATACCTACCGCACTTCTGTGGCGCATCCCGATCCGTGTTGGCAGATTAGGGTTCTCAGACATGGGCAGGATCACCTTGGCAGCAAGGATCTTGTTGCCGACAATAATCAACGCACCATCGTGCAGGGGACTGTTCTTCTCAAAAATGCTTTCCACCAGCTTGGCACTCACGTTCCCATCAATGGCGATGCTCGATGCGGTATCGAACTTAACACGGTAGCTGGTAGAGATCACAATGAGCGCGCCGGTTTGGGTGGCGGCCATATGTCCCACGGCTACAATGATCTCGTTGATGATATGCTCTTCTTCCTTGTAACTCTTGAAACGGTCTGGCAGGAAAAGCTTGGTGAGGAAAGAATCCTTGCTGAGCGGGGTCTTTTTACCCAGTACGAGCAGAAACTTCCGGATCTCGGGCTGGAAGATGATAATAATGGCGATGAGGCCGATGTTGATGAAATTCTCTAAGATATTGGTGAGGATCGGCATCTGCAGTGAGCGCACGGCAAAATATGCTGCATACACCATGAGCAGTCCGATAAAGATATTGAAAGCGAGGCTGCCCTTCAGCAGGCGGTACAACTGGATAACAAGGAAAATTACTATCAGCAGGTCCACAACATTCAGCCATCGAAACTCAAATCCGTAAAATTGGTATACATCCTTCATATGTCTGTAAAAATAGAAATATTTGGCAACTACGCGCTTTCCATGAAAGAAACAATCCGCACTGCCTCCAACGCTTCTTTCACATCATGTACCCTCAGAATGGATGCACCCCGCTCCAGTGCGGCGGTATGTAACACCGTGGTGCCATTCAGTGCTTCCGCGGCACTGGTTCCCAATAATTTGTATACCATCGATTTACGGGATACCCCTGCCAGAATGGGCGCCCCCACAATATGCAGCATCTCCATCCCGCGGAGCAGCTGGTAGTTGTGCGCCAGCGTTTTACCGAAGCCGAAGCCGGGGTCAAGGATAATATCATGGATACCGGCAGCACGGCAGGCTTCCGTTTTCTGAATGAAGTAATCCAGCACTTCCTGCACTACATCCTCATACTGAGGGCTTTTCTGCATGGTGGCAGGCGTACCCTGCATATGCATGGCAATGTACGGCGCACGGAGGGCCGCCACAGCGGGGATCATTTCAGGGTCCATCTCCCCGGCGCTGATATCGTTGACAATAGCCGCGCCCGCCAGGATACACTTCTCTGCCACAGAGGCATGCCAGGTATCAACGGAGATCACGGCTTCGGGGAACTTATATAAAATAGCATGGATAGCGGGTATAAGGCGGGCGGTTTCTTCCGCAGCTCCTACTTCAGGCGCACCCGGGCGGGAACTCTGGGCACCGATGTCGAGGATAGCAGCACCCGCTGCCAGTAAGTCCTCCGCACGGATAACGGCATCGTGCAGCTCACGGCTGCGACTGTCTGCATAAAAGGAATCATCCGTCACATTAATGATCCCCATTACCTGCGGCTCTGCGAGGCTCAGCAACTTTCCCCGGCAGCTAATGGTGAAATCTTTCCGTAATGATGTATTTTTGAAACGCAAGAGGCAGTGATTATTAAAGTGATATACGGCCAAATTTACCGTAATTCCTTCATTTCCCGCCGCCTTTACACGCAATTTAAATCAGCAATTGAATGACATACCAGCAGGTGATCGACAGCAGTAAGGACATTTTTCTGAAGAAGACGAAAGACTACGGTACTTCCTGGCGCGTATTGCGCCCCATCTCCATCGTAGACCAGATTTTCATTAAAGCCCAGCGCATCCGTACCATCCAGGAAACGGGCGTGCAAAAGGTGGCAGACGATATTGCCGGTGAATTCCGCGCCATCATCAACTACGGCGTTATCGCCCTCATTCAGCTGCAACTGCCTTCCGACGACGTATACACGGACCTTCCCGTAGAAAAGGTGACCACCCTTTATGACGAACAGGCCGCCTTCATCCGCACCGTTATGGAAGCCAAGAACCACGATTATGGCGAAGCCTGGCGCAGTATGAGCCAGGAGTCTTTCGTGGACCTGATCCTCACCAAGCTCCTCCGTATTAAACAAATACTCCGTAACGACGGAAAAACACTTATTTCCGAGGGGATCGACGCCAATTACGTCGACATCGTGAACTATGCCGTATTCGCGCTTATTCTCCTTGAAGAAAAGCATTAACATTCCTATCTTTAACCACTATGAAACCAATCATCGCTATTTTTCGCATCGTAGTAGGGGTGCTGTTCATCTTTTCCGGATTGATCAAAGCCAACGACCCTTTAGGACTCAGCTACAAAATGGACGAATTCTTTGAAGTGCTGCACATGCATTTCATGATCCCGTTGTCCCTTACCCTCTCCCTCGTCATGAACGCTTTCGAGATCATTGCAGGTATAGCCGTACTCATCGGTTACCGCATGCGCTTCTTTTCGTTCCTGCTCCTTTTGCTCATCATCTTCTTCACTTTCCTTACCGGCTTCGCCCTCTTCAGCGGTCTGATCCGTGAGTGCGGATGCTTCGGTGACTGTATCAAACTCACTGCCGACCAGTCGTTCTGGAAAGATATTATCCTGCTGGTGATGATCCTTGTGATCTTCATTTACCACAAACGCATTCAGCCGCTCTTTTCACCACGCATCAATGCCGGTATCATGATCTTCGCCGTGCTCTTCCCCGTGGTGCTGCAATGGTATACTTTGGCGCACCTGCCGGTGGTAGACTGCCTTCCCTACAAAGTTGGTAACAACATCCCTGAAAAGATGCAGGCGCCTCCCGGCTCCACGCCCGATGTGTATGAGACCGTGATGATTTATGAGAAAGACGGCAGGCAGCAGGAATTCACCACCGAAAACTACCCCTGGCAGGATACCCTGTGGAAGTTCGTGGACCGCAAAGACAAGCTCATTAAAAAAGGCAATGCCGAACCCGCTATTAAAGACTTCATCCTGAACGACTTTAACGGCACCAATATGAACAGCGGCGTGCTGAACGAAGCCCTGCCCGTATACCTCTTCCTCGTACTGGACGTAGCCAAAGCCGGCAGCGGCTGGGAGGCTAAAATGCAGGCATATGAGAAACAGGCTGCAGAAGGCAGGATCGTTCTGATGGGGGTAACCAGCTCCAGTCAGGCTGCCGTGGAACAATTCAAAGCCAACCGCGGTATTCATTTCGACTTCCTGCAGATGGATGGTACCGCCATCAAGACGGCCGGCCGGAGCAATCCCTGCCTGCTGATCCTGAACAAAGGCACCGTAGTGGCGAAATACCATTATAACGATATACCGTAAGCAATATGCTGCGATTCCTCTTCCGTAAAACGGGCTACGGCCTCCTCGTGCTTTTGGGCGTGGTGGTGATCGTATTCCTGCTGTTCAACGTACTGCCCGCCGATCCGGCGCGTATGACGCTGGGGCAGCGGGCAGACGTGGCCTCGCTGGAAAACGTGCGGAAGGAATTGCATTTGGATAAGCCGGTGGGGGTACAGTTCATGTATTATCTCAATGATCTGTCCCCCATAGGCATCCTTACCGCGCAGCAATACAATGAATCTGCCAGTGCCCTGCGGCTTTTCGGAGTAGGGGAAGGTAACTCCCTCGCGCTGAAAACGCCTAACCTGCGCAGGAGCTACCAGAGTAAGAAAGAAGTGTGGGAGATATTGACCGAAGCACTTCCCGGCACGCTCGTGCTGGCCCTGGCGGCGATGCTTTTCGCCACCGTGATGGGCATAGCCTTAGGGGTGCTCTCCGCCGTAAAGCAGAACACCTGGATGGATACGGGCGCCGTATTTGCCAGTGTTATGGGTATTTCCGCCCCGTCCTTCTTTGCCGGCATCGTGCTGGCCTACCTGTTCGGATTTGTTCTGGCAGACTGGACAGGGCTGCACATGACCGGTAGCCTCTACGACATTGATCCCTTCCGGGGCCGCGTACTTAATCTCAACAACCTCATATTGCCGGCCCTCACGCTGGGCATCCGGCCACTGGCCATCATCGTTCAGCTCACCCGCAGCGCCATGCTCGATGTGCTGAGCCAGGATTATATCCGCACAGCCTACGCCAAAGGCCTCCGCCGACGCACCGTACTCTTCCGCCATGCCCTCCGCAATGCCCTTAACCCCGTTATCACCGCCATTACCGGATGGTTTGCCGAACTGCTGGCAGGGGCATTCTTCGTGGAGTACATCTTCGGATGGAAGGGGATAGGCAAGGTAACGGTAGACGCACTGGAGAAATTCGACTTCCCGGTAGTGATGGGAGCCGTTCTCTTTACGGCCGGTATATTTGTGGTGATCAACCTGCTGGCGGATTTCCTGTATACCCTGATTGATCCCCGCATTCGGCTAACTTCCTGATTTTCAGTAACACAAAAAATATTTCCTGTTATTTTGTAACAAACGTAACCGGCAGTCGTCTTCTTTCTGTAACAACGAAGGAAACCGCCTCCTTCTGCCATTCTAAAACGAAACAATGACATCCAGCGCATTTCAGTCCCTCATCCTTCCGTACAGGCAAAAGCTTTACTGCTTTGCATACCGCCTGCTCGGGAATGAGGAGGATGCAAAGGATGTGGTACAGGACGCATTTATCCGGGTTTGGAATAACCGGGAGAAGATGCCCGAGCTGCAAAGCCTGGAAGCCTGGTGCATGCGTATTACGCGTAACCTGGCGCTGGACCGGCTGAAGAGCCGGAAATACCGGGCAACAGATGATCTGGACAGAGCCGGGGAATTGCCAGCCGCGCATCATACGCCGCTCCAGCACGCTGAAAAGAGTGATGTGATGCGCAGGGTACATGGGGCCATTGCCCGGCTGCCGGAGAAATTCAGGACCGTGCTGCAGCTCCGCGATATGGATGGACTCAGTTACCAGGAAATTGCCGACACGCTTGAAATAGGCCTGCCGGAAGTAAAAATTAACCTGCACCGCGCCCGTAAACAGGTGCGTGAGCAGTTACAAAACCTGCAAGTATATGGAATACAATGACATCAGGACCCTGCTGGGGAAGTATTGGGCCTGCGAGAGCACAGAGGAAGAGGAAGAAGCGCTGCGCGTATTTTACGCCGGCCATGAAGGAGCTTTGCCCGCAGATCTCCAGGAAGCCGCTCCATTGTTCCGCTACTTCCACGATTGCAGCGATGTTCCGGACATGCCGGAGCTGTTTACCGACCGCCCCGCACCGTGGGATGAACCCGTTACCATCGTTCGCCCCATCTGGCAGAACTGGATGAAATACGCCGCAGCAGTACTCGTGGCGGGAGGGTTGCTCTATTCGGCAGACAGCTTCCGGGATAAGCAGGCAGATGAACTCGCCTTCAGGGATACCTATTCCGATCCCAAACTGGCTTACGAACAAACACAACGCGCCCTGCAGCTGCTGTCCAAAAACCTGAACCGTGGTAAAACACAAATGGAAAAGATCGGGTACTTCAGTGAAGCAACAGAGAAAGTACAGGGTAAAAACTAATGGCCATTCCAGATCCGCATATTATAACCTTGATTGATCACTAATTCAAATTGAACATGAAACGCATTATCCCACTGGTCGCCTTACTATGCATTTTGTGCAGCAGCCAGATGGCCCAGGCGCAAACCACCATCGAAAAATTCTTCCAGAAGTATCAGAACGACCAGTCTTTCACTGTCATCAACATTACACCGAAAATGTTCTCCATGTTTTCGAAAGTAAGTTCCGATGACCCCGATGCCAAAAAGGTCATGAACCTCGCCAGCAAACTGAAAGGCCTCCGGATTCTTATTAAGGAAGACACGAAAGAAGGGCAGAAGCTTTACCGCGAAGCTGCGCAGTTCCTGGGTACCGGTATGGAAGAGCTGATGAGCCTCCGCGACAAGGACTCCGACCTTAAATTCATGGTGCGCGAAAACGCCAAAGGCAACATCGCTGAGCTGGTTATGCTCGTAGGCAGCTCCAATGAGTTCCTGGCCTTACTGGTACTAGGCGACTTCAGCATCAGCGAGATCTCCGAGATCGCCGGAAACATGAACATTGACGGTTTCGACAATCTCGGCAAGCTCAGCGAAGACACCAAAGGGCCAAAGGGCAGGAAAGGCCCTAAATGACACAACTAACGGACAAGCCGCCGTCCTCCATCCGCGGCCGCTTATCCTACTATCCATCCTTTACCTGAATAAATTAAAACGCTATGATCAGAATCCTGTTTATCACTATCGCATTTGCCCTGTTTGCCTCCACTGCCACTGCGCAGCGTAAAACGCTCAGAAAGTTCATGGTTGAGCATTACGATGTAGCCTCCACCCACCGCGTTGGCCTCGGTTTCCTGACCTTCCGTGTGGTAAGCTGGTTCATCCCCAACCACGCTTTCGACGGTAAAATGAAAGACATTAAATGGGCACTGAAAAAAGTGAGAAGAGTACGCTTCTATGCCCTTGAAATGGACAATGGCGTATTTTCCGGAGAAACGATTGCTGCTTTAAAGGATAAGCTGGAGAAAGATAATAAGTTTGAGGTGCTGGCTGAAATACGTCAGAAAAATTCCCGTATCCACGTACTCAGTAACGGCAAAGGAAATGACAGAATCGATAATTTAGTGGTATTGATACAGGAAGACGGAGAAATGATGATGATGCATCTGCGTACTAAACTGTCTATGGACGATATTTCCCGGATCGTGAACACGATATCCGACGAAGTAAAAATAACGGTTAACGGATAATCACTTCCGTAACTACCTTTTCCCCCAGCATATCATTCACTAACCCCGCGATACGGTCTTTCGAATAATTCAGTTCCTGCTTCAGGGGCGCAACAGTCGTCACAATCACCAGCTTACCATCATAGAGATGAACGCTTTCGGTATACCTTGCGATGGTTTTACCCACTACCTGCTCCCAATTTTCCTGAACACGTACTTCCATCAGCCGAGGTTTCAGACGGCTTTTGTTGAGGTATTCCCGCAGGGCATCACCCAGGCTGACCATGTTGTTTCGCATGCTGCAAATGTAGCGACATTTTTCCGCTGCCGCTTTTATTTTTCAGGAATCAGGCCGTGATCACGCAACACCTTTTCTTCATCGCCTGTTACATATGCAAATATCTTCGGTTCACCGGAAACAGTGGTCAGCAAATACCATACATCAAACTCTATCCGGATGGTTTTACCGTCCTTATCGTAAGAAGAATCCCAATGCACCTTTGCCATGCAGTGATTGTCATCGATCTTGGTGACATCCACTCCCGCAACGCGCATGCTTTTTGTACCCATCTTCCGATATTGATCGTAGCCTTCAGTCATCGCCTTTATGAAGGAATCATCGTTTTTCCCGCATTGCACACCTGCAGGGGCCGATTGTATGAAGCAGTCCGCAAAAGCGCCTGCAAAAGCCTGCATATCTTCCGTTCTGCCCTGGATGGCATCATTGAAACGCTGTTCGTAAGCCTGGAAGAAAACTTTGATCTTATCCATGGTAAAAGGTTTACAGGAATTTCACAATATTCAGGCCACCGGCGGTAACAACCGTAAAAAAATCCCGTAAATTCCTGTCATGAAATATCTGCTTGTTCCCCTCTTACTACTGCTCGGCTTCACTGCCACCGCGCAACAAACGCCCGCCAAATTCACGATGGACGTGCGTTACCTCTTATCCCTCCCGGAAGGATATAATGCTGATACCACCAAACGCTGGCCATTGCTGATCTTTTTACACGGCTCCGGCGAAAGCGGCCCGGACCTCGCCAAGGTAGCTGCACATGGGCCACCTATGCAGATAGCTGCCGGTAAGCAGTTGCCTTTCATCGTGGTATCTCCCCAATCTGATTTTGGCGGCTGGGATGCAGGCGTGCTGCACCGCCTCCTGCTGGACCTGAAGAAGAACCTCCGGATGGATTATGACCGCGTGTATATGACCGGCCTGAGCATGGGAGGTTATGGCACCTGGGAATTTGCTTCCCGGTATCCTAACGAGCTGGCTGCCATTGTCCCCATTTGCGGTGGCGGCAGGCCCGGCGATGCGTGGAAGATGCGTAATGTACCGGTTTGGTGTTTCCACGGGGCAAAGGATAATGCAGTACCCCTCAGCGCCAGCGTAAGTATGATCAACGCACTGAAGCCCTATCAGCCCAATGTGAAATTCACCATATACCCCGAAACGGGGCACGACAGCTGGGTGGCCGCTTACAACAACGACAGTCTTTATACCTGGCTGCTTGCCCAGCGCCGTCACCGTTACCAGCAGGTAGCTATTGCGCCTGCCACAATTGCCAAATATGCAGGCACCTATGTGCGGAACAAACGCGACACCGTGGTGCTTACTGCTGCGGGGGGCTTATTGCAGCTGCAGGCCGGGCAACATAAGGAAACACTGAAACCCGCCAGCGACTCGGTATTTTTCTGGGTAGAGCAGGCACCGGTGGATATGCTTTTCAATAAAGAAGGCTTTATAATACGCGGCCGGGAGCAGGAGCAGTTTAAAAAAGTGAAGTAGTCTGTAGAACCCGGGAGGAAAATCGTACCTTTGCGGCCTTGAAAGCAAGACGCATATGAAACTTCCCGATGATCTGAAAACACGCAGCAACAGCAGCTGCGAACTGTGTGCCTCCACGGAGGACCTGGCTGCATACGAAGTTACTCACGCGCCCGAAGCCTTGCGCAACACTGCCATTGCCACCTGTGGCAAATGCCGCGCACAGCTGGAGCGTAAAGAGCCGCTCGATGCCCAACACTGGCAATGCCTTACCACTGCCATGTGGAGCGAGGTACCTGCCGTACAGGTGGTGGCATGGAGAATGCTCAACCGCCTCCGTAAAGAAACCTGGGCCGCCGAACAGCTGGACATGATGTACCTCGACGAAGAGTTGCTCGCATGGGCTAAAGCTTCGGGAGATCATGATAACGACGATGTGGTGGAACTGCACCTCGACAGTAACGGCACCCAACTCCAGCATGGCGATACCGTAGTACTCACCAAATCCCTCGACGTAAAGGGAACTTCCCTCAACGCCAAAATGGGTACCGTGGTGAAAAACATCCGGCTGGTGGAAAACAATACAGAACAGATCGAAGGTAAGATCGAAGGGCAGCTGATTGTGATCCTCACCAAATACGTGCGCAAGCAAAACGCCTGATAACCATACGTAAAATATTAAAGGCGCCCTTCTCATGAAGGGCGCCTTTCTTTTGAAATCACCTGAAAATAGTTGGCTATTGCAGCTGGCCGATGTACAGCCGCGTGGTATACATGAACTTTACCATTCCGTTAGTGGCATATCTGGTGAAAAGCGCTCCCACTTCTGCCATCATCTCATCGTGCCGGGGGTGGCCCGGCTGTGGTGCATAGGATGCGGATAATAACCGTCCCTTCAAACCCTGAAAATCGAGCTGCTGGGCGTTGCGGAATACATGTGCACGGTAAACGGCAGGAGAGTAAAAGGCCGACAACTGTGCGGGACCTACGTTGCGGTGGTTGGTTTCGCGGTAATCAACGGCATATTTCTGCAGCAGTATTTCATACTCCTTTCCCAATGCGTCCTGCAGATCGCGCTCATTCCACATCAATACGGTACAGGCACCCGGCTTGCCGATGCGCAGGAACTCCGTACGTGCCGCGCTGCCATGGAACCAGTGAAAGGCCTGTGCAGCCACAATAATGTCTGCCGAAGCATCGGGCAGGGTCGTTTTCTCCGCTGTGCCGCCTATAGCATGGAAACCCGGATGGCCCTGCAGTAACCGTTCGGATGCTTCACGCATTTCCGTATTCGGCTCTATGGCATATACCGTATTACCGTTCTCCAGGAAGGGCATACAGGAAATCCCCGTTCCGGAACCAATATCCGCAACTACGGATTCCTTCGTTAAACAGGCCTCCTGCTCCAGGCATGTGATGATTGCATGTGGATAATGGGGGCGGAATTTAATATAATGCTCAGCACGGCCGCTGAATCGTTCGGTGTTTTTCATAATGAATGGTTTCCTTTAGTTATCATGTCTGTTGTTTCTACAATTTCACCTACTGTAACAAATTAAAGTACGGGATGTTTGGTGTAATATTATAACATCACCTTAAATTTTTCGCCTCCCCATGAAAAATAACCCTTTCAGTATCAAATACATCCTGCTCCTTCTTGTTGTTTCCGCCAATGCCCGTGCGCAAACTGATGCGGATATCTCACAGCTGATCCTCGGCAAAGACAGTCTTTTCTGGCAGGCCTACAACACCTGCAACCTCCCGCAAATGGCCTCCTTCTATGGTAAAAACGTAGAGTTTTACCATGATAAAGGCGGCATCACCTTAGGGGCGGATAAGCTGAATGAGAGCTTTGCTGCAGGCCCTTGCAGTCCTGCGGGCGATTACAGGCTCAGGAGGGAGGCCTTGCCCGGTACGGTGAAGGTATATCCCATGCGGAACGCCGGCACCGCATATGGTGCCGTTATCAGCGGGGAACATTACTTTTTCATAGTGAAGAACGGGCAGTCGCGCCGCGATGGCCATGCGAGGCTTACACACCTCTGGCTGCTGGAGAACGGGGAATGGAAGATGACACGCATACTGAGCTTCGACCACGGACCGGCGCCTTATGCAAGTGAGAAAAAGACGGTTACCCTCACAGCCCAACAACTGCAGGCCTGGGCCGGCAAATACAAAGGCCCGCAGTCGGATCTGGAAGTGGTGGTGAAGGAAGGAAGGCTGGAAATGATAGCCGGTAATAACACGGCAGCTCTATATCCTGAATCCCCGGATACATTCTTCATGCGGGAACGCGATCTCACTTTTACCTTCTCGCGGAAGGAACAGACCACGGAACTGACCGTCCGGGAAAACGGACAGGAGGTGGAAGTGCTGGTACGCCAGCCCTGATCAGGACGCCGTACGGTCGGCAGCAGCCGTTACCATAAGGGCAATGATGAGAATGAAGCTGTACTCACAGCCGCCGGAACCATGCTCTCCCACAAACCAGCCCAATTCGGCATGGATGAGGACAATACCCGTCAGCAGCAGCAATACGAAACCGGCGCTAACCCAGCGTACGTATTTCCCCGCAGCAAGGAGGATACCGGCTGTGATCTCAAACACCGTAATACCCCATACCAGTACCTCGCCGGCAGGAAGCCCTGCGCTTTCGAGGAAACCGCCAAAGCGGGGAATGGTTCCATTGGCAATACGTACTACAGCATGGGCCATGAAAATAACAGCAAGGGATAAACGGAGCAGTAACAGGCATAGCCTGAGTGACAGGAAAGGGAATTGCATGACAGATTTGTTTGGTTGCTCAGGAAGCAGCGGGGTGTAGCTTTTTCCAGAAAATAATAGTGCCTGTAAGACCGCCATGCGGCTTTAGGGCGAAATCCGGGATGATGCCGGTGCGCTGATAACCTGCTTTTTCATAGAAACCGGCGGCGCCTTCATCTTCTGCGGTATCGAGGGTAATGAGGGTACGGCCGTGTAACCCCGCCAGTTTTTCCGCTTCGGCCAGCAAAGCCGAGGCAATACCTTTACCGCGATGCGCCTTAGCCGTCATCATCTTGGCGATCTCAGCACGGTGGGGCTGGTTGGGCGGCAGATCCAGCAGGAGGGTGACGGTGCCGGTTAAATCGCCCGCTTCATCAAAAGCACCTAAAATGATCCGACCACCTTGCTCTGCTGCTGCCAGTGAACCCTGCCAGAAAGCACGGGCATCGGCTTCCGCAAGGGGATGCATGAAGCTGACGGAACCGCCATGGGCTACGGTAGCTATGAGTAATGCGGAAAGCGCGTTAATAGTGGCCGCATCGTTTTGAAGGGGAGTGAGGTTTACGGTAGCGTGTTGCATATTGTCGGGTTCAGTTCCTGAAAATACATAAAATCACGCTGCCGTTTTCCCGGCAAAAGAAAAAACCGGCCGTACCCGGCCGGCTGTTCTATAGACCGTCTGCACCAAGGCAGATACCCCTGAATTCGGATTAAAATACTACGGATGTTCCCGCAGAAAGTGTCGTACCGGAAGAGGTACCGGTTTTCTTCAGCTCACCATTGATATACATTTCCACTTTCAGTGTGGAATTGGCATCAACACCAATAGCGCCTACCACACAGGTACCGCCCATAGCGGAAGCGGGCACATCAAGCACGGGGCTGGTCCAGGTATTGCCTGGTATGGAAGATACAGTGGTAATCGTCTGATCGTACCCGTACAACGCACTATGGAGTTTCACACCGGTGCTGCCGATAGCTTTGTATTGTACTTTCTTGGCGGTACGGCCCGGAGTCGGATCATCATCTTTACCACCGCAGGCCGAGAATCCAATGGAGAAGGCCAGCACGGGCAACAAAAGCATTTTCAATGTCTTCATATAATAGTTTGTTTTTGACGCCTACTCTGAAATAGCACAGTTTTCGGCTTCCCTGTATGATAATGGTTATGTATGCTGCTGTATTATGGCTATGCTGCACGACACAAAAGTAAAGGGATGCCCTGCGCGCTTCAATACCGCTATCCGGGTGAAATTTTCTACTGGTTTTCCGGTAGATATGACTGCAGATTACGCACGGTAACGAATAAATGATACTTTTGCGGAAGCGGGTATCATCCATCCCGCCGTTACCATGTCCGGACAAACCATACACCTCGCCATTGTAGATGACCATCCGCTTATCCTCGAAGGTTTACAGAAATTACTGGAAGGCGCTGCCGGTATTGAGATCACAGGCACCTTCGGCAATGCGCAAGACTGCCTGGCTTTCCTTACCACCGGCCGTGCCGACATTCTCCTGCTCGATATTACTTTACCCGATGCCAGCGGCCTCGACCTCTGCCGGGAAATCAAACAGATATCACCCGCCACCCGCATCCTTGCCCTCAGCAATCACTCTGAGCGCAGCATGATCTTACAGATGCTGCAGCAGGGCGCTTCGGGGTATATGCTGAAGAACGTGGCGGCCGATGAGCTGATCCGCTGCATCCGTGAAGCGCATGAAGGGTTGCTCACTTTCAGTAAAGCCGTGCGGGAAATCATGGCGAAGCCTTCTGCGGCAGAGCTGCGGGAGATACCCCGGTTAACAAAGCGGGAAAAGGAAATACTGCTACTGATCGCTGATGGTAAAACCACTGCAGAAATAGCAGGCATGCTGCACCTGAGCCCCCTTACCATAGAAACACACCGTAAGAACCTGTTGCAAAAATTCGGAACACCCAATGTAGCCGCCATGATGAAAGCTGCCCTGCAACACGGGCTGATGTAAACTGCATAATAGGCGGAGGCGCCCCACGGGGAGCGCCTCCTTATTCTTCCATATCCTCCAGTAAAAAAAAGCTAGTGTTTAATGTAGATCAGCTTACCTGTTGCTTCCGCCCTGCCTACAGACAACTTGTATATAAGCGTTGACCGGTGAGCATCCGGAACTGCATACCGGATCTGATGTACACTTCCTTTCTGTACCGTACCCTTATTCAGCGCATCTACCTGCTGACCGCCGAGGTTGTAGATCAGCAACTGTAAAGTACCTGTTACCGGTGCGGTGAAGCGGAACATCACCACATCCCTGTACGGGTTCGGGTAAGTTTCAACGCTGAGTATGTTGGTTTCAGGCTCGATAGTCATCATCTTTTCGTCATCAGTACCGGTTGCCATCACCTGCGGAGCGCAATTAAGCTTCGCGTTAGACCAGCCTATCAGTACAGCGCATTTATCAAATCCTCTGTTGATAGCATCCACGGCTGCATTCACATCCGAAGCGGTAACACCTGTAACAGTCTGGCCGCCCAGATACTTATTCGCCAGGTTGAACAATCCCCCCACATTTGCCTGTCCGATGGATGTGAGATAGTTCACTACAGATTTCGGCAATTCGAACGAATCTACTTTCGCTACCGGAATAGTACTGCCGCAGGCCGTCAGTTTAGAGGTCATCAGCAGGGTACCCTGGATAGGCAAGCCTGTAAGGCCCGGTGTTACCCTGAAGTTGAAGAACAACGTCATGGTTTGAGACAGCAGTACATTGTTGATCTTACCATATTTGCTTGCAGCGGTAGAGATCGGCACAAGCGGCCATGTGGCTGGCTTGCTGTAAGTGGCGTATCCTTTCAGTGCTGCTGGTGTACCACCACCCGGCAGCATCTTAAAGATATTATCGTTGGATACATCCATCAGGAAGAGGGTAAAGAACTTACGGGTGGCTTTGAGACCGAAGAGGACAGAATCCCCCGGTTGTGCATCCACAGCGCCCAGCATAATGGCCTTGGCAGTTGTTGTACCACCACCCGGGAGGCATGCCTTACCATTCACGTTGCCATAGTAGCCCTGTGTATAGGTACAATAGCTGGCACAACAGAGCACTCTTACTCTTTGTTCTACCCAGACACTGTTACCGCAGGCATCTGTACCTGTCCAGCGGCGGATATAAGTTACCGGGCAGCTGGTACCTTCCTGACGGTCGGCCACTACTACGGTTACATAGCCACCACAATTATCGCTGAACGATGGCGGATTGAACGATGGTTGTGAACCACAGGGCAGTGTTTTATCTGCCGGTTTATTGGTCACTACCGGTATCGTATTATCGTATACGGTCACTTTCTGATAAAGGGTATCGGAAGTGTTGCCGCAATTGTCTTTCGCCCACCATTTGCGTACCAGAACAAAGCGGTTTACGCATACTACGTTCTTCTTCGTTTCGCTGTAGTAAACCTTAGCAGTGCCGCAATTATCGGTGGCTTTAATGGCCGGCGGGGCAGGTACATCTTTCGCACACTGTACAGTAGCATCCGGCGCTGTACCGTTCAGTACGGGCTTAACAAGGTCTTTGAGATGGATCGTTTGTGTAGCAGTAACGGTATTGCCACAGCCATCCGTGAATACCCAGGTGCGTACAATTGTACTGTCGCATGCGGTACCGGAACCTTCTTCACTGTAGTCAGGTTGTAATACTCCTGCACAATTATCGGTTGCGGTGATTGACGGCGGTGCCGGGATATCACCTACACAGACCACATTCACGGTTTCATCATATGTGCCGGAGATGATGGGTTTCACATCATCGTTCACGATGATGGTCTGTGTCAGCACTTCGGAAGTATTGCCGCATCCGTCTACGGCCCACCATGTGCGTTCAAGCCTGAACTTGTTCACGCAGATGCTGTCGTAGGTATTTTCTGTGAAGTGCAGCTTCACTTCGGCCGGACAATTATCACTTGCCGTGATCACCGGCGGTGCGGGTATGTCTTTACTGCAGGTTACATTTACATTCTGTGCAGTACCGTTCAGCGTGGGTGGAACGAGGTCTTGCAGATGGATTGTTTGTGTAGCGGAGGCAGTGTTGCCACAGCCATCGGTAAATACCCATGTGCGCACGATGGTGCTGTCGCAGGCGGTGCCGGAGCCTTGTTCGCTATACTGCGGCTGAAGCTCTCCATCGCAGTTATCATAAGCACTGATAGCTGGTACCTGCGGGATATCACCCACACATTTCACTTCAATCTTATCTTCATAGGAAGCCGTAATCACAGGCTTCACGTTATCGTTCACCACTATGGTTTGTGTCAGTACATCAGAAGTGTTGCCACAACCGTCTACTGCCCACCATTTGCGGACGATCCTGAATTTGTTCACGCAGGTACTGTCGTAGGTAGTGGAGGTAAAGTTCACCTTCACTTCAGCCGGACAATTATCATTGGCCGTGATCACCGGCGGAGCGGGTATATCCTTGCTGCAGGTCACGTTCGCATCTTGTGCTGTGCCAACGAGCGTAGGCGCAATGGCATCTTTGAGATGGATCGTTTGTGTAGCGGAGGCGCTGTTGCCACAGGCATCGGTAAATACCCAGGTGCGCACGATGGTGCTGTCGCAGGCAGAGCCGGAGCCTTGTTCGCTGTAATTGGGTTGCAGCAGGCCGTCGCAGTTATCGTTGGCTGTGAGTGCTGGCGGAGCCGGGATATCGCCTACACAGGCTACGTTCACGGTTTCTTCGTATGTGCCGGAGATGATGGGTTTCACATCATCATTCACGATGATGGTTTGTGTCAGTACATCAGAAGTGTTGCCACAACCGTCTACTGCCCACCATTTGCGGACGATCCTGAATTTGTTCACGCAGGTACTGTCGTAGGTAGTGGAGGTAAAGTTCACCTTCACTTCAGCCGGACAATTATCATTGGCCGTGATCACCGGCGGAGCGGGTATATCCTTGCTGCAGGCCACGTTCGCATCTTGTGCTGTGCCAACGAGCGTAGGCGCAATGGCATCTTTGAGATGGATCGTTTGTGTAGCGGAGGCGCTGTTGCCACAGGCATCGGTAAATACCCAGGTGCGCACGATGGTGCTGTCGCAGGCGGTACCGGAGCCTTGTTCGGTGTAATTGGGTTGCAGCAGGCCGTCGCAGTTATCGTTGGCTGTGAGGGCTGGCGGAGCCGGGATATCGCCTACACAGGATACGTTCACGGTTTCTTCATATGTGCCGGAGATGATGGGTTTCACATCATCATTCACGATGATGGTTTGTGTCAGTACATCAGAAGTGTTGCCACAACCGTCTACTGCCCACCATTTGCGGACGATCCTGAATTTGTTCACGCAGGTACTGTCGTAGGTAGTGGAGGTAAAGTTCACCTTCACTTCAGCCGGACAATTATCATTGGCCGTGATCACCGGCGGAGCGGGTATATCCTTGCTGCAGGCCACGTTCGCATCTTGTGCTGTGCCAACGAGCGTAGGCGCAATGGCATCTTTGAGATGGATCGTTTGTGTAGCGGAGGCGCTGTTGCCACAGGCATCGGTAAATACCCAGGTGCGCACGATGGTGCTGTCGCAGGCGGTACCGGAGCCTTGTTCGGTGTAATTGGGTTGCAGCAGGCCGTCGCAGTTATCGTTGGCTGTGAGGGCTGGCGGAGCCGGGATATCGCCTACACAGGATACGTTCACGGTTTCTTCATATGTGCCGGAGATGACGGGTTTCACATCATCATTCACGATGATGGTTTGTGTCAGTACATCAGAAGTGTTGCCACAACCGTCTACTGCCCACCATTTGCGGACGATCCTGAATTTGTTCACGCAGGTACTGTCGTAGGTAGTGGAGGTAAAGTTCACCTTCACTTCAGCCGGACAATTATCATTGGCCGTGATCACCGGCGGAGCGGGTATATCCTTGCTGCAGGTCACGTTCGCATCTTGTGCTGTGCCAACGAGCGTAGGCGCAATGGCATCTTTGAGATGGATCGTTTGTGTAGCGGAGGCGCTGTTGCCACAGGCATCGGTAAATACCCAGGTACGCACGATGGTGCTGTCGCAGGCGGTACCGGAACCTTGTTCGCTGTAATTGGGTTGCAGCAGGCCGTCGCAGTTATCGTTGGCTGTGAGTGCTGGCGGAGCCGGGATATCGCCTACACAGGCTACGTTCACGGTTTCTTCGTATGTGCCGGAGATGACGGGTTTCACATCATCATTGACGGTAATTACCTGTGTCAGCGTATCGGAAGTATTACCACATGCATCGGTAGCCCACCATTTGCGGACGATCCTGAACTTGTTGATACAGGTACTGTCGAATGTAGAGGAACTCATTTGTGCAGTAATATTGGCCACGCAGTTATCCGTTGCGGTGATAACCGGTGCGGCAGGTACATCCTTTCCGCAGCCCAGCGTTGCATCCGGAGCGGAGCCATGCAGCACAGGTTTTTCATTATCCTGCACCTGAACTACCCTTGTACAGGTATCTTTCACCTTACCATCGGGTGTGGCTGTTATGAGTTGAATGGTGTACGGGCCGCAGGTGTTTCCGGCAAGGATGGTTACTGTACCCTTGTCGGTATCACCTGTAATGGTGCCGTTACCGGTTACGCTCCACTGGAAGAAGCTTACCAGCGATGGATCAGGCCCGGTGTATACGTTGGAAGACCCCGGGCAAACCGGATCGGGACCATCGATCACACAAGGCGGGTCAGCATGCTGCGTTACGGTGATAACCACCGTATCCTTATCAGTACATCCGGCAGCATCCGTAACGGTCACAACGAATTGGAAGATACCGGTGGATGGGGGTGTGAATGTGGGGTTATGCACGTTGGGATCAGACAACCCTGTAGCCGGAGACCAGCTAAAAGTATAGGGAGACTTCCCGCCGATAACCGTTGCATTCAATGATGCAATGTCCAGATGCGTAATGCTGACGTCTGCACCTGCGTCCACCACCGGTTGGTAGATGGTGACGGGCAATCCCGGCGCTTCATGTGAGCCGGAATAGCAGGTATCTGACAGTCCGTTGCGGGTAACGATCAACCTCAGGTTGAAGGTGCCCGGGGTAAATGTGGCGCCTATGGGTACCACACTTATATTGGCTAATGTGTTGTTGACGATTTTTGCACCAGCTGTATTACTGCCGATGATGCTCCATAAATAGGTAAGCCCCGTGGCATTGTCTACCGTAGAGGTAAACGCCAGCGAGGTAGTGGATACGCAGGCTTCCTGCGGACCGCTCACTTCACAGGTGGGCGGGATGAATACCGCATCCGTTTTCAGTGAACGGTCCTGGTTACCGATACTCACCACTTCTCCGTTGATGATCCAGTTCTTGAGCCGCATGTGGTACGGAGAACCATTGATGGCGGATGCCGAATTGGTTTCACCCGTAATGGGGTCGGAGCCCCAGTCGGCTTCTCTGGCAATGTGGCCGCCCCACGACAGCACCGCCGTTTCCTTCAGGGCCTTAAAGGTGATATTGATCACCGTTTCGGACTGGGAAGCGGTCAGGCTGCCGTGTGAAGCGTACGTAACACTTAACAGATCTGCATTATAGCCGGTCATTACTCTTTCGGCCGCCGGCAATGCATTAAAACTGGCGGAAGGCTGGCCGGGAACAGGAGAACCCGCACTCGAAGGCACGGGAATGGGTTCCGTATCTGTACTAGTAAAATAAGCAGGAGGGAAGCCGGTGATGTTCAGCAATGGATTCACCGTTTCTGCAGCATGAAGGAAGATACCATGTGGCTCAAGCCGCTGAAAATGGGTAATATAATCCAGCGCATGCTTGCCACTGTTTTTGACGTCCAGCGCTATCACAAGCGTGTAGTTCTGGTTCACCGTCAACCCCGTTAATATGGCACGGTAGGGCACGGAATACCCTTCGAGGAAATGCGCCTGGTTGGCATTCAGGTTCCCGTTGATCCAGTCAACCGGAGAATCGGGGGCGGTAGATTTACCATTTGCGCCCTGATCGAGGTTGGCGGCCTGTCCGCTCACCTCATTCAACCAGCCTGCCAACAGCATACATACCATCAGCATTATATTGCGCAATACTATCTGAATGCTCTTTCCATAACTGTGTAAATTCATTGCTCTCATAATCACAGATTTTAATACCATCAATGGGGTCCCGGTACGGGCAGCAGCACGTACAACATCATCAGGCAAGGGATCTGGTAATCATCAGCAGCCGGAGATGCAGCTAATGCATATCAATTCCATAGCAGGAACATTGATTAATCACGAATACAGTTAAAAAGAAAGAGGATAATGGAAGAGACGGAGGTAAGCCGCGTTGGAGGAACTCAATTCTAAAAAAGAGACATTTGCCGTTAGTGAAGTAATAAGACTGTTACAGCAGATTTTGGTACAGGCGCTTGAATAAAAGCCATTAATTTGCTACAAAGGTTGGAGATTTCCCGGATATAGCGAAAAATATTTTCGCGATTTTGCCGCTTATCATAAATTTCCTCGTATCCGCACACTATCAGCTGCCGAATACATCATTTTTGACATTTAACGTTTTACCTAACATGTAATTGCAACCGGTTTCAAAAGGCAGGTCAGCCTTGCCGTAATTAAAAAGGGACGCCTTTCAGCGCCCCTTTCTCTTTGCTTATCTAACGTAAAAATCATTCACCAATCACTTCTTTCAGCTTCGCGTCCAGCTCGTCTTCACTTTCTTTACCGCCGCCAACGAGCTTGTAGATGATCTTGCCCTGCGGATCGATCAGGTATTTGGTGGGGAAGCCGGTAATACCATACTTCTGCACCAGGTCAAACTCCTGCTTGCCGTAATTGTTCATTACGTGCAGCCAGTTGATACCGTCTTTTTCCACAGCACTTTTCCAGGACTTTTCGGCAGATTCCAGTGTATTCGTTTTTTCTTCGGATACCCCTACGATCTCAAAGCCTTTGGATTTGTACTTGTCGTACAGCTGCCGCATATGCGGATGGCTTGCCCGGCAGGGACCGCACCAGCTGCCCCAGAAATCTACCAGTACATACTTCCCTTTGAGCGACGACAGGGTGAAGTTATTACCGTTGATGTCTTTCTTCGTGAAGTCGATAGCCGGCATGCCAAGGGCCGTAGCCTTCGTGCTTTCGATCTTGTTGGAGATCAGCTTACTATAGAAAGTATGCTTCCAGGTGCCGGCCAGTTTGCCATAGGCCTTCGCATATTCTTCCGGCGTGTATTCTTCATACATCATACTCAGCAGGTACATGCTGGTAAAAGCTCCCGGGTTTTTAGCGATATACGCCTGGCGGAGCACTTTCTTTTTCTCTTCCAGCTCATTCCCTTCTTTCCGGTAAGCTGCAGCTTTGGTGGTGTCGCCTGCTTTGTAAGCAATGGCGCCCGCTTTTGTGGCTTCCCATTTCTTTTCGATCAGGGGCAGCTCAGGTGCATGCAGCTTCGCGAATTCCACGTTCAGTTTACCGCCCTTCGCTATGGCGAGGAACGACTTCTCAGAAGTGCCTTTAATGGTAATCTTACCATCTTCCAGCACAAACTCCATTAAAGGGCCGGGGATGAACATACCGCCGCTGGACATCTGGAACCGGCTGCCGGGGTGGCTGTTAAACATCACCGCCATCACCGGCTCAGCAACTTCCCCGCTGAAGCGAAGACCGCCATCGGGCAGCCTCTGCGCAGTATCGGAATGGCGTGCGCCGTTCTTCACATAGCTCAGTGTCAGCATATGGTTATCCTGACCTTCGAGGTACACGTCTACCGTAAACTTCTGCTGGGCAGCAACCTGTAAGGCTGCCGACAGCGCTAATATGGAAAAGATTGTTTTACGCATATGGTTGGTTTGTTACATAGACATGGCGCGCATCACTTTCTTTTCCGTTGCCGGCTGCGCACCAATGCCTTTTTCAATAACTGCTTTGATCTCTTTTTCCGCTTCCGGGCTGTAACCGGTGAACTTGGTTACGATCTTGCCTTCACGGTCGATCAGGTACAGCGTAGGGATACCGGAGAACTGATACAATGCCATGGTCTTATCCTTATCATTGCTCAACAGCTGCTCCCAGGGCATTTTCTCATCTGCCATCGCTTTCTCCCATGCTTTCTTATCCGTATCGATGGAAATGCTTACCACTTCCAGTCCTTTTGCTTTGTACTGTTCGTGCAGTTCCATCACTTTAGGAATAGCCTGGCGGCAGGGTCCGCACCAGCTTGCCCAGAAGTCTACCAGCAGGTATTTGCCTTTGTACTTTTCCAGTCCCTGCAGCTGGCCAAGGTGGTCAGGGTAGGAGATGGAAGGTGCAGGCTGGCCGGGCTGGAGTTTCATCATCTGCGCACGGTTGTTGATGATGGTGGTTTTTAAATTCTTCGCCTCGCTCAGCCAGGGATACATCTTTATAAGCCGGTCCAGATGGTTGAGGGTTGCGGCGTATTGCGTGGTATCATGCGGACTGCCGGCGCTGCGCAGCGCGTAGATCATAACGGGCCGGTCTTTATAAATTTCCTTCAGCAGCTCATCGCGCTGCTGCTGGTCTTTCCGGGGATCATTATAACGACGGCGGTCTTTCCAGTAACCAGACCAAATTGAGTCACCGGTTTTTTCCCTGTGTTGTTTTGCATAATATTCCTCGTTATACTCATCTACCATGCGGAGGTATCCAAGGGTATTGTTCAGTTCCATCTGGTTGATGAAATTATTGTCGTGCGAACCATCCACAAAGTAGAAGTGTGGGATTTTAATTTTCATCTTCGCCGTATCATATCCGCGTGAAGCCACGGTTACGTTGGCATCGCTCCAGAAAGTGATATGCTCCCAGTGCATCACATTCAATTTGTAAATACCGGGATGATCCTGTTTGATTTTGAATGAGTAGGTGAGATCAGCACCCAGTTCAACAGAATCCACTACGGTGGGTTTGCCGGTACCATTGTCCCGGCTCAGCCAGATTTTCTTTGGCTGACCTTCCGGTGTGGCGAATTTAACTGACCCTTTTACCGTAATCTGTTTTGGCAGTGTGGCTTTCTGGGCCATGAGCGTAGCCGGACTCATCAGCAGCGCTATTAATGCAGGTTTCAACATTGCGTTCTTCATTCCTGTTAGGTTTGTTTATACTAATAATCGTCGTTTTGTTCAAGTGTCGGGTTCAGGGTAAACAGGCGCTCGGGAACGGGGAAGATGACGTGACCGGCAGGTTGCTGCAACCCTTCGAGCCATGGAATGGCTTTTCCGAAGCGGCGCATATCGCTCCAGCGGTGGCGCTCGCCTATAAATTCTCTGCGGCGCTCCCATTCAATGGCATCCAGGAAGGCAGCCGGACTGGCGAAGTCTGCATTGGCCCGGAGGCTGGCTTTACGTTTGGCGCGTACTTCGTTGTAACGCGTTACATCCACGGTACCGGCTCTGGCTTTAGCTTCCGCCACGATGAGGAATGCTTCGCTATAGCGGCAAACCGGGTAGGAGGGCTGCGCTTCTTCCGGATACTTCTGGAGGAACCAAACCTTGTCTACAATGTCTTTCCCTTTCTGGTATTTGAAGAAGGCCTTGCGGATATCGGTGTCTTCATAAGACTTTACGAGGTTGGAATCGATCCAGTACGAAGCGCTGCCGGCCTGCCCGTCTCCTGTTCCATATACACCCGCCAGCCCCTGCCGCGTGCTTCCGTTGCTGGATACTTCGGCGATAGCGTATACCACTTCTTTCGTGCTGGTATTGTATTTGAAAATGTCTTCGAACTTCGTGTCCTGCAGGGCAAATTTGTTGGAAGTGATGACTTCATTGGCCAGTCTTTCCGCATCGGCATTCTTGCCGTTATTGAGGTAATGGCGGGCCAGGAGCAGTTGTGCTGCCTGTTTGCTGCCTTTCATGGATTTGCCTTCATAATCAGGGAGCAGCTCCACCGCTTTGAGGAGATTCCCTTCTATTTCGGCCTTCACTTTCTCTTCCGGTTGCCTTTGCGGATAGCTCAGCGGGTTTTCCGTGCCGTCCATGATCGCCACTTTACCGAAATGTTCATTCAGCAGGGTGTAGGCGTATGCACGCAACAGGAAAGCCTCGCCGGCAATAGGCCGGAGGGCGGCTTCGCTGGTATGCTCATTATAATACCGGATCACCATATTCGCATTGTTCACACAGGCGAAAGGGTAACGGTATGCCATCGTAATCGAGTTATCATTCAGCGGGATGTTGCATAACTCGAAGCCCTGCATAGCGGCGGTTTGCAGATCGTCGCTCATGATCTCGGGGAGGATGTAATAGTTATAGAAGGCGTTGTTGGTAAGCGCCAGCTTGGTGGCATTCAGTACCAGTGCCACGTTGCTGCTGTTCACCTGGTCGGGAGACACCATGGTGTCTGGCTGAATATCCAGTTTATTGGAGCAGGAAGCCATTCCAAGAACAGCGCAGGCGGATATATGGAGGAATAATGATTTCTTCATGACGGTTGATTTTAGAAAGACAGGTCTACACCCAACACCATGCTCCTGGGATTGGGAATGTTGGAAGAAACGATACCGGAGTTGGAAGCCGCTTCCGGATCGAAGCCGATGTATTTGGTAACGGTGAACAGGTTCTGTCCCGCTACATACACTTTCGCTCTGCTGATGGTAGCTTTGGTCAGCCACTGCTTCGGCAGCATGTACGACACCGTCAGGTTACGCAAACGGAGGTAAGAAGCATCGTATACGAACTGTGTAGAGGGGCGGTAGTTCCAGTCTACCGACCTACCGGCACCATGCACCCCTGCAATAGCGCGGGGCACGTCGGTTACATCGCCCGGTTTGCGCCAGCGGTCGTTCACAATATTGAATTTATTAGGCATGGCACCGAACCAGTCGAGATCGTAGTTGCGGAGCGATTGCTCGTAGTAGTCGTAGATCTTGGTACCCACAACATACGTGAACAGTGCTTCCACGGAAACGCCTTTGTAACCGGCAGAGAGTGTGGTACCACCTGTGAATTTCGGCAGGGCAATGGGTACGTAGATGTAATCCTTGCTATCCCATTTACCGTCTTTATTCCGGTCTTCGTAGATCATGTCTCCGGTTTGCGGATCCACACCCAGCGAGTTGTACACCTGTACGGAACCTACCGCCTGGCCTACACGTGCAATGGAGGAGGGACCTCCGAAGATGAACGTACCGTAGTTGAGTACAGAGTCGGAGAGGGCGATGATCTTGTTACGGTTCAGGTTCATGTTGGTCTCTACTTTCCAGCTGATGGCGGCGTTGCGGTTGCTGCTGATGGAAAGGTCTATATCAAACCCTTTGTTGCGGATATCGCCCACGTTGAAGGGAATGGTTTGTGCGCCAAATTCCCAGGGAATAAAGCGGGTGCTGAGCAGGCCGGTAGTGGATTTGTTGTAATAGTCCACCGTCAGTGTTACCCGGTTATTGAACATACCGAGGTCGATGCCGGCGTCAAACTGTTTGGTTTGCTCCCAGCGGATGTTGGGGTTGCCGATCACATCTCTGAAACGCAGGGCGGGTTCTCCGAGGTTGGAGGTGGCCTGCATCAGGTGCTGCGTAGTGAAGTTCGCCACCGGTCTGATGTTACCACTGATACCGTAGCTGCTGCGGAGCTTCAGGAACTGAACCAGCTGCTGATCCTTCATGAAACCTTCCTGCGCAATATCCCATCCTGCGGAAACGGAAGGGAACCAGGAGTACCGGTTGTCTTTGTTCAGTTTGGAGGAACCGTCTGTACGAATGCTGGCACCCAGCATGTATTTGTTATCCCAGTCGAAAGCCACACGGCCGAAGTACGCTTCGGATGTTTCCTGACTGTTACCGTTCAGGGACGATATGGAACCGGTGCTGCCATAAGCAGAAGCCGCAGCGCCGCCGGTGATCACATCTACCCGGGGGAAGCCGTTGAGGTCATAACCCCAGCCATTGTTCTCCACGCTGTAAAACGTGTAACCTGCGGTGGCGTTCACACCCAGTTTGTTCCAGCGGTTGGTATAGGTAAAGTAGTTATCGAAGTTGTAGTTGAAGTTATCGGAACCATTCGTTTTCAGGTATCCTTTCTGTGACTGGCCGAGGTAACCGAGGGGCGACTGATAATCGCGGCCGAAAGTGTTGTACTTGTTGGCTGCGAAAGCGGAGCGGAACTGGAGGTTTTTGTGCAGCTTGATTTCTGCCGCCAGGTTGCCAAACCAGGTAGTGGTGCGGTTCTTATTCCTGTTCTCTGACATTTCACCGAGGGGGTGGCTTTGCATGCCCACGTAATACCCGAGCGATCCGTCTGCGTTGCGCACCGGCTCTTCCGGTGTATCGGGCCGGGCGTTAAAGGCGCTCACGAGCGGGTAGGCGCTGTTCTTGCTCACGGCTTGCGTCAGGTTGAGGTTCCCCATGAGGCGGAGCCAGTCTGCCACCTGCTGCGACACATCTATTTTGGCCGTATAGCGCTCAAAGCGGCCGGTGCCGATGGCGGCATCTTCCGAATAACGGCCGAGCGACATATAATAATTCGATTTCTCACCACCACCGCTCATGCTGGCCTGAATGTTATTCAGGGGAGCGTTATGGTTCTTTACTTTATCGATCCAGTCGGTGCTGCGGTTGGCCATGGTAAGGCCGGTAACCTGTCCGTTGAGGCGGTTACGCTCGTTCTGCAGCTGGCTGATCTGTACAGGCGTGAGGCTGCCGGGGTTGGCCAGTTGTGCTTCAATATCAGCGATCCGGTTATTGCGGGAATCTTTAAAGGCAGCGGCATATTCCTCGGTATTCAGCATCCTGCGCGTAGTGGGTACGTTGTTGAAGCCAGTATACGCATTTACGGAGAAAGTGGGCTTCTGTCCGGCGCGCCCTTTCTTGGTGGTGATGATGATAACGCCGGTGGAACCGCGGGCACCGTAGATGGCGGCAGAGGCGGCATCCTTCAGGACGTCGATGGTTTCAATGTCCTGCGGGTTGATGGAGTTCAGCGAAATATTGCCACCTTCCATCACCAGTCCGTCTACCACAATCAGCGGGTTGGCATCCTGTGCGCGGGCGGATTGTACGCCGCGTATCTGGATATTGGGCGTGCTGCCGGGCGCTCCTGAGGAGGAAGCCACGAATACGCCGGGGATGCGGCCCTGGAGTGCCTTACCCACATCGCTGACGATGTTGTTCTCCGGCGCGAGTTTACGCGAATCAATAGAAGATATGCTGGTGGTTACCCCGCTGCGCTGGCGCGTGCCATATCCCACTACTACGGGCATCTGGAGGACCTGGGCGGTGGTGGTCAGCATAATTGGCTTTATTACGGCCGTGGCGGGGATCAGTATGGCTTCGAAGCCGATGGAGGAGATACGCAGCTGTGCGTTGGCAGGCACCCTGAGTTCAAACTCCCCCTTATCATTGGCGGTAACGCCGCCAGATCCATTTACCACCTTAATGGTGGCGCCGGGGATAGGGGCTTTGGTAAGCGAGTCGCGCACCGTGCCCCTGATAACCTGTTGGGCCAATGCCCCTGTGCTTAGCATACAGGCAAGAGATAGCAGATAAATTTGCTTCATAATACACTACTGTTTGGCAGATGAAATGGTTGATTTGGTCGAATATCGGTTGATTGTACTTTGTCTGATAGAAATGAGTCCCATGCTCGTCCGAAAATATAGTGGCTACAGCAATTCCGGAAGAAAAACTGTACGTACCGGCTTGCCACAGGTACAATCCGGCAAAGGGGGAGGACGAAAAATATTTCACCTCAAATGCCCTGTTATAGCGTATCTTAGCCCTCATGCCGATCCGGAAAACACATCGATACTGGGTACACCTCGCCGTTTGGATGGCGCTGGTGCTGATTTACATTTTCCCGGTGCTGAAAACGAACTTCGCCAGCCCCTTCGGCCAGCGCTGGGTGCTTATCCGGTATTTCCTGTACGGCGTCCTCAATTTCAATCTGTTTTACGTCCTCGTTTTCTATGCTTTCCCGCAATACCGGCAGAAAGGCCTGTGGCGCACTACCGGACTCGTTGCCGCCGTATTGCTGGCATCCTGCGGCATTAAATACGGGGTTGGACTGATATTCCCCGACGAGATCCTTCAGAAGGCCATTGCCTTCATTGGGTTCAAAAAAACCTACTTCACATTCTGGGGCTATTTCCGCATCTGCCTGCAAACGGGCATATTCGTGGCACTGGGCGCCTATGCCTATTACGTTTTCCTCATGTGGCGCGCGGGCGATAAGGAAAGCCGCCGCCTCGAACTGGAAGCTGCCGCCGCCGGTAAACAGTTTGCTCAAATGCAGCTCTCTACCAGCCTGCTGCTACGCAAGCTGAAGGCCATCAAATCCATGCTGGAGAATGAATCAAAAAGGGAAGGGGAAGGTGCAGCATCCATCCTGCAGCTGTCGGAACTGCTCCGGTATATGCTGTACGACAAAGGCGTGAAGCTCGATAAAGCCCCGCTCGACAAGGAACTCTATTACTTCAACATCTACCTGAAGCTGCACAACCAGCTCTTCCCCCGCCAGCAGGTGAGCCTGCGGATGACCGGGCCTGCCTCCGGCCGCTATGTTACTCCGCTGCTGCTGCAAACCGCCGCGGAAAAGCTGCTGGCCCGGCAGGACGATGGCATGCCTGTAGTGCTGAAGCTCGATATCGGGGAAGATGCACTGGAACTCAGCTCCACTGCCCCCGAACCATTCCTGAAGCGCCTGGCCCGCCTCATTCCCGGATACGGTGATTTCCGCAGCTTTAAAACTCCCCTATATGGCGGGCCGGTATGATTTTATGCGGCGCCTCCGCGAATTTTTTGTGCTGTTACTGGTATGGATGGCTGTGATGTACGGCCTGAGCATGCTGGGCATGACGCATACCTTTACAGCCCAAACCTACCGCAACCTCCACATCACCCGCGGCCTGTTCGGTTCCCTCAACTTCCTGCTGTTCTATACCGCAGTACGGCTGGTGTTCCCCCAATTCCTGGAATCCCGGAACTGGGTACGCCTCTTGCTGGGCGTGGTGCTGCTGATATGCTCCGCCTCCGCCGTGAAATACTTCGTGGCCAGTCACTTCTTCCGGGAAGATATGCTGCAGATGGGATACCGCGAAGGGGTTAAGCTGTACAAAACCTTTGGGCAGTACTTACGGTCAGACGGCTGGTCAAACGCCCTTGTGCTTTGCGCCGCATTCGCTTATGTACTGTTTTTTGCTTGGCTGGAAGAGGATAAGCGCCGCAAACAGCTGGCCCTGCAAAAGCAGGATTCCGAGCTGGCCATCCTCAAAATGCAGCTCAATGCGCATTTTCTCATGAACAGCCTGAACAGTATTTATAGTCTTGCCCTCGTGAAATCACCCCAGGTAGTGGATGCCGCCCATACACTGTCACAGATACTGGAATACATGACGGAGCAGCCGCCCGTGGCGGGTTACCGCACGCGCCTGTCTGACGAACTGCGGTACCTCGAAGATTTCATTGCCATGCAGCGGCTGCGCACCGGTTGCCCCGATTGCGTGCAGCTCCATGTTTCCGGCAATCCCGAAACGCATGAAATTGCACCGCTCATGCTGGTACCTTTCGTGGAAAACGCTTTCAAACACGGCGTGGCCAACCGCCCCGCGCAACCCGTGCAAATAAAGGTGGCATGCAACGAACGGGGAATGGATTTCTCCGTACATAATTTCAAGACGCGCAAACGGAAAGACCAGACCGGCGGCATCGGACTCATGAACGTACGGAAGCGGCTGGAACTGGTGTATCCCGGTCAGTACGAACTGACCATCCACGAAACCGAAGACGAATATTCAAGTAACCTGCAAATAAACTGGGACAATGGCCTTGCAATGCATAGTGGTGGACGATGAGCCGCTCGCCGTACAGGTGATCACCGAATTTATACGGAAAATGCCCGAGCTTTCTCTCGCCGGCACTTTCAACAATCCGATAGAAGCCCTGACTTTCCTGCGCCGGGAGCCGGGTGTTAAACTCGTGTTCCTCGACATACAGATGCCGGAGCTTTCCGGCATAGAGTTCATGCAATTGCGGCAGGCCGATGTGGATGTGATCGTTGTATCTGCCTATGATGAATATGCACTGGAAGGCTTCCAGTACGATGCAGTGGATTACCTGCTCAAACCCGTACCGTTCGACCGTTTCGTGAAAGCCGTACAGAAAGTAACCGGCAGGCAGGCACAGCAGCCTGTTGTGCCCCCACAGCCTGATTTCATCTTTATCCGCACCGATAAGCGCATCATCCGCCTCAATTTCAGTGAGATACTTTTCGTGGAAGCGCTCCGCAATTACGTGGCTATTCAAACTACCAGCCAGAAGATCCTCACGCTCCAGAACCTCCGCAGTTTCGAAGAAGCCCTGCCGCCAAAGCAGTTCATCCGCGTACACAAATCCTTCATTGTAGCCATGAACAAGATCGACAGTGTGGAGAAGCAACGCATTTTCATGGGCACGCATATGGTACCCGTGGGCGATACGTATGTAAAACAGTTTTACGAAGCCATGCGCATGAGCTGACGCCTGCGGAACATTTCCCGCCTTCGCCTGTTAATATGGGACGATGGCAACTTTCCCCCTTTCTTCCAGATCCGGTAAACATGTGATGGCCGCCACCATCCTCGCTTCCTCCATGGCTTTCATTGATGGTACGGCACTGAATGTAGTGCTGCCGTCTTTACAGGAACAACTGCATGCCACCGCAGCCGGACTGTTCTGGGTACTGAATGCCTACCTGCTGATGCTGGCCGCATTGATACTGGTTGGCGGCGCGCTGGGCGACAGGCTGGGCCGCAAGCGGGTTTTCATGGCCGGCATCCTCGTTTTTATTGCCGGATCAGCGGCCTGCGGAGTAGCAGGTACAGTAGAACAACTGGTCATTTTCCGCGCCATACAGGGCGGTGGCGGAGCGCTGATGATCCCGGGGAGCCTCGCACTGCTGTCGTCTTCCATCCACGAAAAAGAGCAGGGCAAAGCCATCGGCACCTGGTCTGCCGCCACCACATTCGTTACCATGGGCGGCCCCGTATTGGGCGGTGCACTGGCAGATGCGGGCCTGTGGCGTTACATCTTCTTCATCAATATTCCACTGGGTTTAGTCTCGCTCCTCATACTTCGTAAACATGTACCTGAACAGCGCGATGAAGCCGCCACGGGAAGCATTGATTACATGGGCGGGATACTCACCGCAGCCGGACTGGCACTCGTTACCTTCGGGTTTCTGCGGATGCCTGAAATCGGGTTCGCACACTGGCAATCCGCAGGCACTTTAGCGGCAGGGGTATTGCTGCTGGGGTTGTTTATTGTGGTGGAGCAGCGCGCCGCAAACCCCATGCTGCCGCTGCATTTGTTCCGTAACCGTACTTTCTCCGGAGCCAATCTCCTCACATTCTTCCTGTATGCCGCACTGGGAACAGGCATGCTGTTCCTTTCATTGAATATGGTGCAGATACAGGGGTATAGCCAGTTGCAATCCGGACTAACCTTTCTGCCATTTACGGTACTGATGATATTGCTGGCACGCCCGGCGGGCAGCTGGGCCGATAAAACAGGGGCTAAGCCTTTCCTCGTGGTCGGCCCGCTACTGGCAGGTACGGGCTTGCTGTTGCTGTCGATGGTAGGAGAAACGAAAGGCCCATCTGCTTACTGGACCACCTTTTTCCCCGGCATCGTGGTATTGGGACTGGGCATGTCGCTTACGGTGGCGCCGCTTACGGCAACAGTGATGCGTTCGCTGAGTACACAGCTGTCTGGCACGGCATCTGGCGTCAATAATGCGGTTACAAGGATTGCGAGTGTATTTGCCACGGCTATATTCGGCGCGCTGGCGGTAATGCTGTTTGCAGGAGATGTAAAAAGCGGATTAAAAGAGATGACGCTCACGGAGGCGCAACAAGCTGGCATCGTTTCAGAAACCGTTAACCTCGGTAATGCCCGCCCGCCGGATGATCTGCCTGCCGGAAGCGTGCCGGCCGTTCAATCCCTGTACAAAGAAGGCTTTACGGCAGCATATTCCAACATCCTGCTGATAGCGGCTGTATTGGGCTGGTTATCGGGTTTAATGGCATGGTGGCTGATCCCGGGCAGCCGGAAATTGCCACATCAGGAACGGGAGTAAGCTGCAGCAGCGGCCTCTCTTTTCAACGCTACTTCCACCGGGCCATCGAAATGTGTCAGGTTTGCGAATTCATGGGTTTTCTTCGCCAAGGCCCATTTGCGGGACATGCTGTCCATATCACATACGAGCCTTTTTCTTCCCAGCAAAGCCAGTTCCGTTACATTTTGCACGCCCCTTGCTTCCTGACGGAGGTTCCTGAGCGCTATGGCTCCCATGGCATGCAGTGCATGCATGGTGAGGGCATATTTCTTACGGTGGGCGGCCGGGAAAGGCAAACGCGCCAAGGCCTGATTAAAGCGTGCGCTTTCTGCGGAGAACCTGCGTTCCAGGCGGCCATATCGGCGGTAGAGTATGGGGATGGTGAAGACGCCCGAGCGGATATCTTTCCAGACATCGAACACATCGTTGGTGAGCTGCATCAATCCGGCCATGGGAAAGGCCATGGCAGTTTCTGAAGGGGAGGGGTACCGGTCGAACGCCGTGTAAAACAGCAGCACCGAATGATAGCTTTTATGATAAGTAATGCGGAATAATTCCGCTTCCCCGATGCCTCCGCTTTGTTGCCTGCGCGAAACTTCCTGCCAGTAACACACATCGTTGAAATGTGCCATTACTTTATCCGGATCAAGGGTACAATCCAGCAGTCGGAGGTAAGCGGCTTTAAGTAATGCTTCTCCTGCATGTTGGGGGATGTACTCCTGCGGTGTGTGGGTGAGCTGGCGGATGAGGGCAACTTCGGCATTACGTGCATCGAACAGGTCTTCGTACAATGGACTGATGATACTCAGTAACAGGAGCCTTTTTTCTTCCGCATCAGTAAGCTCCCGGCCCTGCAATCCGGCTAATCCGCCACATACAGCATAATTGGCCAGCTGCCAGCATCTGAACATCCTTTCGAAAGTTTCGGGGGAGGGTGCTGCTGTGCTGAGGCTTGCCTGCATTTGCTGCAGTCTGCATCGGGCGTCACGTTCTTCACGGCGCATCCGGAAGAATAAGCGGGTTAGGTGAAAGGTAGTTTCCGCCAGGTTTACTTGCTGATTTGGCATAACGGTCAGGGATATAGGGATTTCGTCCCCTAATATAAGGTTTTCCCGTTATTTGTAAGCAGCAAATATTCGGCGTACTGGTTTTGCCCGGCTAAAAGGGGTATTACAACGAGCTTTACAAATATTCACATCTATAAACATTATATTCTATCCTGATTCACACTTTTCAGCGATTATGATCTGGAGGAATCAGCGTTGGAAAAATCCGGTTTCAGGGTTTTGCAAAACCTACTGACATCCTACTGCCATCCTTCAGTGATCCTTCAGTCACGTCCAGCCAAATCAAGGGTTTGATGAAGGTTGGATGAAGGATCACTGAAGGATCACTGAAGGATGGCTGAACAAGTGCCGGTAATTTTCCGGAGACAGAGCCGGCTTTTATCTTACCTTTTTTAAGCATTTAACAACCCGCCCCAACCCTTTCTCAGGCATTGCCTTACCCTTACTCCAATTTGTCTAATCATCGAAATTTGAGCCTCTGTTTCGCTTTAAGAATAGCGGCCTGAAACAGGAATTGCGATGCTGAATATTTTGGGGGAAACACCAAATAAAAGCACCACCTCACAACCGGAGATGGCGCTTTTTCGATAAACAGGAGGGTATCCGGCCGTTATTTTTCCCAGGAATTGTTATACGCAAGGGCCACAATATCGTAAACCTTCCGCCAGCCATCTCCGATGGAATTGATGCCAACGGCCAGCTCTACTTTTGCAGGGAGGCGGATGATCAGCGTCTGTATGCCCACATCTCCGGCATTCACACCGTCGATCTTATTACGGTCTACCATCAGCGCACCATCATGACCATACGCCATGCCGCCGTTAACAGGGAATACGCCTATCCAGCCAAGTTTGTTGTTATCCATCAGCTCGCGCTCTGCCGGGGAAAGGATGTTGTTGGTATGTGTGAGATAAGTGATCACACGAGACATTTCCATGGTAGTAAGCACCCATCCGCCGCCACCGCATTTTTCGGTCCAGTCGCCGAAATCGTTACCGATCAGGCGCTCGGGAGCCTCGGTCATCATCATGAACATTTTACCCGTTACCGGTGCGCAGCCTCTGGTAGGGATACCTGCTTTCGACAGTACATGGAAGTTAACGAGGCGGATATATTCCTGACTCATCCATTTCCGGAAATCAGCAGGCGCCATATGTAATTCCTTTGAACGGAATGCGGCGGAATCATGCAGCTTGGGAAGTATGGCGCGGAACAGCGCAAAGTTGATGTTGGAATACTTCATGGATTTAGGTGCGGAAATGGTGGTTGACACGGTGTTCATGAGTGATTCCCATTCGGTTTTATCGCCCCGGATACCGGAGGTATGCGTCATCAGCTCTTTGAAGGTAAGTTTGCGGATGGTATCATGCACTTTCCAGGAAGCGGGGAGCCATGGTCCGATCTTTGAATCGATGGTTACATCTTTCTGCAGCATGTACTGCACCACCGTAGCAGCAGTCAGGGTTTTGGTTACACTGGCGATGTTGGTGAAGGCATTCAGGTCAGACTTCACGCCATCTACCGTACCAATACCATACACGGCAGTATCTGCTACCTGTCCGTTTTGCGTGATCACAAACTGGTAACCACGCGCACCGCTCAATGCTTTCTGCAGATTTTGTTTGAAGAGGGAGGTGCTGAATTTTTTGTCGTTCGACTGAATAGGCAGGTCGTCTTTTTTACAGGCGTGAAGCCCGGCAATAGCGGCCAGCATTAGGAGTGTGAGGGGTTTTGCAATGTGTTTCATTTTTGAGGTTTTATAGTGATGGCACCAAAGGTAATATCACACCTCTCCGGTATACCGGCTGTTTCATGAAACAAGGCTATGGATTAACAGAAACAACAACCGGTTTCACCGGACATGAAAAAAGCGCCGGTGAATTAACCGGCGCTGCTATGATAAAGGAGGTGCTCAGGGTTTGATCTGCTCAAAGATATCGAGGTAGTGCTGGTTATACATGATACCCAGTACGTTCCCGAAAGGGTCCACTACGGATGCCGTTACGAAAGTATTCTTTCCGCCGCTGTGGTCAGTTACAGGCTGGTAAGGTGTTGCGCCGAGGGCAAGGATACGGTCGAGCGTACCCTGCAGATCGTCTACATGCCAGTACAGCACTGCACCACCCGGCCCGGGCTGCGCCAGCTGAGGCTGAAACTTACGGCTGATGATGCCCACTTCATGTTTGTAATCGCCTACACGGTATTCTATATATGCGGGCGTATCCGCATTGGGCATCTGAAAGTAGGGTTCTATCCCGAATACTTCGTTATACCAGTGGCGTGCAGCAATTACATCATCAGCCCAGTAGCTTATGTTGGCCATACCACGGAGAGAAAGGGAAGGTTTCATATAGATAAGTTTTTTTGTGTTTGATAGGGTAAAGGTATTGGCAGGGTTTGACAACAGTATGTCAGCAGTGACCAACCGCATTCAAAATAAAGCTATTTTCTCAGTTAGGATTAATTGCTAACTTAATAGAATGACCCTCAACCAACAGATCGCCCAACACTTTCGCAGCGTGCATTCCGGTGGTAACTGGACGGCCGTTAACCTGAAAAATATGCTTGCCGATGTTTCCCTGCAGGAAGCTACCACTCCGGTAAAAGACCTCAACACCATTGCCGTACTGGTGTTTCATATCAACTATTATGTAAGTGCCGTTTTGAAAGTACTGCAGGGTTCCCCGCTGCAGGCGGGCGATCAATTCAGCTTCGACCTGCCGCACATTGCTACTGAACAGGAATGGCAGGCACTGATCAGCAAAGCCCTCAGCGAAGCGGAAGAATTTGCCACAAATATTGAGCAACTGCCTGAAGAGCGATGGATGGAAGTATTTACGGATGAAAAATATGGCAATTACTACCGTAACATTCACGGCATTATTGAGCATACCCATTACCACCTCGGACAGATCGTACTCATCAAAAAGCTATTGCGCAATACCCCTGATAAATGACGAGCCGCACAGGCCACAAGGTGCCCGCACGGCTCTCATCGCAGGATTGTGCATCATCTGGTTCATTTCCTGCTTATTTTAAGTACCCCAAATCATTGCGCCATGGCATACACGAAGATGGCATTTTCACGGGCGGTATCGCGTTCGTCATAGGTATAGAGATACTTTCTATTTTCCAGCACTTTGATTTCCCAACGGTATTTAACAGGCTTCAGATCATCACCGGCAGCTGCGCGTTTAGTGGTGCCGTTGCCGGTTGAGCATTTATCTTTCACCGTTTTAAACTCGCCTTTAACGGGGTAGAAGGTGAACAGATCGCCTTCAAACACCACAGTACCTTCCAGCCGGGTGTAATGCTCCGTTACACAGCTTCCGTAAGTACGCAGGCCCAGGTATTGGAAGAATAACATACGGCCTTTGCCGTCTTTCTCCGTAAACTGATATTCGCGGCCCGCTTCATAGTCGTTGCCAAGTTTATGCCCGTCGCGGTCGAAGTAGGAGATGGCAGACAGGGTTCCACTGAACCATAACTTACCGTTTACTTCCGCGGGTACGCGGCCCGATGGCACGTTGGCGTAGGGGTCCTGTTCCGGTGCATCGTCTTTCTTTTTGCAGTTCTGAAAGCTGAGAGAAGCCAGGAAGCCCAGTAACAGCATGGTCTTTTTCATGTTGAAGGGTTTATGAATTAAATAGATGCAGTTGTTCCGCATACAACAAATCATCATTGTAAGCTTTTACCGATGTAGGCCGTGAGGGTAGTAAGATCCAGTTTGCGGATGAAGTAATCCGCCGCTTCAGGTACGGCAGTAATTTCTATACTGATATTATGCAGGGTAAAGGGTCCTCCACCGGTGAGCTGTCCATCGCTGTGCACCGTACCGCTGTGTTCATCATTCATATCCGTGCGGGGCTTTGAGAACTTCCCGAACAGGAGCAGGGTAGTGGCTTCGCAGCTGGCACCGTCTTTCAGTTCTGCCGGCACCCTAACCATAGCCGTGGCACCCGGGTGAGCAGGGAACGATGGTTTCCCTGCGCAGAAGGTAACCGCGCTGTAGTTGAGATTGAGATGCACCCTGATCCTGCACACCGCCGCTGCCCGCACTTTCTCCATTTCCAGCAGCAGTTCATTTGCTTTGGCGGGCTGATCATTGATCTTTTGGGCAATAGATTGCAGCTCAGCGGAAAGGGAATCCTGCCTGCGTACATATGTTATATCGAAATCGTAGCTGTATGGGCCGGTATCGTGTTTCCGGGAGATTACAGGCTGGAAACCGGAGTCATCTTCCGTACCACCTGCCATATCCCAGCCGGTTTCCGATTCATGGGGAACCGCCTGGCGGATGATGGCATCAGCCTTTTTCCAGAACCGGTCTTCCCCCGGAGTACGGGGCCTCAATTCTTCCTGTGCGGCGCACAGCAGCGGTATGAATCCGAGTATCCCGGTAATAAAACCAGCGGCCATCCGTTTGCGCAACTGCTTCATGTTGAATAATTTTATGCAAAGGAAGCACAAACGCACAGGCGGAAACAGCGTGGCACCACGCAATTATATTTCTAAGTAAATCACGTATTTTTAACCGGTCAAATCGCAGTAATATTGTCCCGGTTTAACAGCATAACACCCAAAAAACGAATTCAATGCCCGATACCATCACATTAGCCATAGCAGACGACCACCTGATAGTAGTAAACGGCCTGCGTGCCATGCTGGCCCGGCGGAACGATATCAGCATCCTCTTCGAAGCCTCTGATGGCGATACGGTACTGGAGCAACTGCAAACCCAACAGCCCGACATCCTGCTGCTCGACATCCAGATGCCCGGCCTTGCCGGTCCGGAACTCTGCCGCAAGATCCACCGTCAGTTCCCCGATATCCGCATCCTCGTGCTTACCAGTCATGATACGCCCGCATACGTTAAGCAGATGATGCGCAACGGCGCCTCCGGCTATCTCATCAAGAACTCCGGCATGGAAGAGCTTTTCAATGCTATCAATAAAGTGATGGCGGGCGAGAAATACATAGATAACTACATTCGCAACGGACTTGTACAGGAAGCGCTCACCGGCCAAACCGTGAGCCGCTACGAGATCCCCCTTACCCGCCGGGAGAAAGACATCCTCCAGCTCATAGCAGAAGAATTCTCCAACCCTGAGATCGCCGCGCAGCTCTGCATCAGTTTGCGCACCGTGGAAACCCACCGCCAGAACATCGTGCATAAGCTCCGCGTAAAGAACACCGTAGGCCTTGTAAAAGAAGCCATCAAACGCGGGCTGATCGATTAATTACATCCTTTACTTCATAAAAAAATCCGCCCGGTACTCCCGGGCGGATCGTGTTATATGCTCCCCATAACACGTTTACGGTAATGTAGTAAGGTTCACCGTGGGCGCTACGCCCAGTGCGGGCCGCGTGAAGGTGGAACCATATGCGGTACTTACGGCAAAGAAGCCGCCGTTTTGCAGATAGAAGCTGCCGGCGTCCAGTCCGCCTGCATAATCGCGCCTTTGATCGTTGGTACCTGTGGCATCGGTAGTGAACCGGCCGGCAGTGAGTTCCACCCAGGTGCCCGAAGTATTGCGGATCCACTGGTTGTTGTAACGCACCTTGCGGCCGAGGTAGCCCCGGGTATCGATAAAGTTTTCGAGGAAAGAGTGCGCACCCGTGTAATAGCTTACGGTATTTGGCCGCTTCCAGGTAGCCAGGAAACGCCATGTGCCTGTTTCAGGTGTATAGATCCAGCTGGAATATAAGGACGCGCCGGTACCATCGGGCTTGATCTGGGTTAGGAATTTGTAAGTAGTGCCGGCCGCCCAGTTGAAGAGCAGGTAGCTTTGTCCACCTGTGCCTTCACCGCCAAAGGTATTATCCACCACATTGGGTCCCTTGCGGACGAGGGTGGTTTTGCCGGCAGCAGGGTCCCACACGGAAAAGAGCACCCTGCGCTCGGTAGCACTGTTGACCTGTATACCGAAGTAACCGCCGCTGAAGCCGTTGCTCATGAAGTATGAGCCTATCTTGTCTTCGCCCGCGGGCACCGTCATTTCATTATAGAACCATTCCGCTGTATTTCCTGCGGGTATCGTATACCCCATATGTACAGAAGGGCCGCGGCGGCTCCAGTAATAATTAGCGGCATCGTTGGCGTAAACCACATCACTGGCGGTGGAAGCGCCGCTGATGATTACGTGGGATACATCGCCAAAGTAACTGCCGGTTTTGCTGATACCCTGCAGATCTACCCGCACATATCCCGCAGCACCAATGGTAACGGTACCGATGGAATGGGTGGCGTAGGCATTGCCGGTTATGCTTTTAGTGAAGACAGTCCCGTTTACGGTAACACGTATACTGCTGGTTCCGGAAGGCACTTTAGCCCGGAGAGATACATTCAGCGCCCCGGTTTGCGATACCCGGAACCATATACTGGTAATGCTGTTGGCGTTGGTCCAGTTACCAAGACCATTGGAAGTAATCACTTCCGCACCGCCGGAAGCGAGGGTGGTGACGTAGCCATTGCCGGCCAGGTGTACAGAATAGGAGGAAGCAGGAGGAACTGCGGATAACGTGTTGTCGTTGGTAAGTCGCTGTGCAGCAGGAGCCTCGACTTTTCCCTTGCTGCAGGAGAGGAACAGGGCGCTGAGGGTAATGGCGCACCCGCTCATCATGTGCTTGATTTTCATGATTTTGGCATTTTGGGTTTCGGATAAGTTGTCTGATATGATAAAGAGTAGCCGGGTTACCGGTGGAGCATCAACACAGTAACAGGACAACACAGCCCGGAAAAAGGGGCTATGGGGGGTGGGGTACAAACAAAAAAAGAGGAGCCACTACAACAGCAGCTCCTCGTGTTGTTTAACAGGGGTCATTTAAGAAACCAAACTTCCGGATGAGGCGGCTCTGGCAAGCGTAAGCCCGTTTACAATGGCGTTGCGGTATGCGGTGGCAACCGTGGCCACACTATCGCCGCTCTCTCCGCAGGGACCTGAGAGTACACAGTCAACAATGGAATCATACATCCAGATGAAGCCGCCGTTCACGGGATATTTACCATTCGCCCACTGGGTGTATTGGGTTTGCAGATCCGAAGGACAGGCACCACCCGGGTTATAAATATTGGAACAACCATTAGCCAGTGCATAACCTTCGCATTGCGGTGCGGAGCCCCATTGCGGGAGGCCACCGAAGAATACCGCATCTCCTGTATTGAATTGTTTACCCGGACCCAGATCGAGGTAGCCGTTACAGTAGAAGAAGAATGTTTCTCCACCCACACAGCTTTGCATGGCCGCATCCGCAGAGGGATAGTTGCCCTGCCGCAGGAGAGACGACCAGTCGCCGCCGCCATACTGCGCCACAGCCGGGTATGACTTCACACTATCACCGGGCTGACCGTTGTTCCACCAGCCACCGGGGCCTGCCTGATTAGTGGCAAGACCGGGGATGAGCAGGGCATTACTGCCTGAAGCTGCAATGATCTGGCCCCAGTCCTGCGGATCGTTGTAAGAGCCACCGGAGTAGCATTGCAGGTGAAGGGCGCTAACGAAATCGGGGCCAAACTTCTTCACCAGCTGCGTCAGCGCATCCTGCCAGATGTTTTGTGAGCTATACGGACAGAAGGTAACCGATGCATAGCCGATCCCCTGCAGCATGGTGGCAAAGTCAACCATCACCCCGGTTTCGAGGTTGTCTTCATTATCGAAGTCTATGGCATCGATATTACCGCCCGCATTCACCATGGCAGCCTTTAACGCAGCCATATTCGTGTACAGGGGATTGCCGGAGCCAGTACCATACTTGGATATCAGGTTGGCGATATTTGTAAAATCACTCGTACCACCGGCACCTACAGAAATGATAACTGAAATGCCGTTCTGATACAACGTAGCGAGGCGGGAAGGCAGGTTCATCGTTTGCGCCTCCGCATATACTCCGTTAGAAACGATTTGGGTGTTGTTCATGATGAGATCGCCGGAGGAATTCACATGCAGCGACCAGAGAATAACGGCAGGGTATTGTGCCGCAAGGAGATTATTAACCGCCACGGATTCTCCGAAACAGAAGGAGCCGCTGGCGTAGATTCTAGCCTGAGGTGACATAACTACTGAGTTTTACAGTGAAAGGATAGTTGTTTAATACTGATAGCGTTACTGTCGTTTATCCGGATATGGACTAAAAAAAAGAAATAAGTTAACGGAGACAAAATTCCGAAGACGGGGCAACAGGACAATAGCTAATAACCACTTTGGCAGGGGGTAATTATATCTTCCCCGGATGGGTATAAAAAAGGAACGGCCCGCTATAATAGCGGGCCGTCCTGTTACGCGGGTTGGAAGAATACAGCTGAACGGAAGGCACCAGTTCTTTGAGGCGGTTTACGTTAAAAAGCCCTGCATCTTCGGCCTGAGCACCACCCACTACCGAAATAGGAATGGGCACGGCTTGCAGGGATTCTTTTCTCCGCCGTGCGATGATCACCACTTCGGAGAGGGCATCGTTCTTTTCGAGGATCACATCCAGCTCGGGTCCGGTGTTCCGGCCGATGTGCAACTCATTTGTTTTGTATCCCACATAGCTGATGGTGATGTAAAAAGGAGGCTCTCGACGGGCTTCGAGCAGGTAACGGCCGGTAGAATCTGTTTGGGCGAAGAAGGTAGTGCCTTTGATGCCAATAGTGGCACCAGGCAGCGGGGAGCCGTCTTTCGAGCGGACCAGCCCCTTTAGTGTGAACTGTGCCGATACGGCATAGGAAAGCAATAGCGCAGGCAATGCCAGCAACATGATTTTTTTCATGGTTGATAAAAATTTTAAGCTTGCGGAATGGGATTCGTTAGCGCAGGACAGACATGTCCGGCTGGTTGGTGATGCCGCAACAAGGTCTGATAAATAATCTACGTGTTTTCATTACTCGGGGATTATGAACAGGACGAAGGCAGAATACTATTTCCTTATTACCTGCTGATTTAGTAGTCTAATAGAAGAATAGGAAATCAACTTACTGATAACGTGATTATTAAGACCGTAAAATATTTGTGAGTACTGGTCAAACGGGGGAGGGGAACGGGGAATTAACAAAAATTTAGGTACTGCCGGCTGCGCATTGATAGCATTCTGCAGAGAATTCATTTACTTTTCATGGCTGTATTGATAGATAACCCTTTAAAGGAAACCCAATCTTATATTCAATCCCCGTATACATGCTCAACAAGTTCAGCATTAAAGTTATACCAATAATCATCGGAATGTTTTGCTTTGTTGCGGCATTTGCGCAAAACAAACCGGTTATCTTACCGGCAGAGTTCAGCAATCATGTGCGTTTGGCTGATTCTCTTATGATGGCGGGTAATTATTCGCAGGCGGCAAACAATTACAGGAAGGCATTCACTAATTATAATGGGAAAGGCCCTGTACCAGACCGCCTAAACGCAGCACGGGCTTATGCAATATCGGGGCAAAGTGATGACGCTATCGCAACACTACAACTACTCTGTGAGACGCAACGATTCTTTGATCATTCTTTGTTGCAGAAAGATAAGGCATTTGAAGGATTAAGAAGCGACCCACGGTTTGATCAGGCGCTCAAATGCATACGCGCCAGCCAGGAAAAGCATGCGCCTAAGTACAACCCTGAGTTGAGGGATCAATTGCTATCGCTTATAAAAACGGATCAGGATGCCAGGAGGGCGTTCGAGATTGCCGTTAAGAATAAAAAGGCATTAAACGATGTAGCAGCCCGCATGCATACTATTGATTCCGCTAATACCGCATTTGTATCTGACTTGTTGGATAAGCACGGCTGGCCGGATAAGTATACAGTGGATTTTACAGGGTGCAATGCCCTTTTTCTCATCATTCAGCATGCACCGCTGGAAACCCAAAAGAAGTACCTGCCCATGTTGCAACAGGCGGCTAAAACATTGGATATACCACCTCCCAATCTTGCACTGCTTAGCGACAGGATTTCTGTGAGAGAAAATGGTACACAGCTGTATGGCACTCAAATAACGATCAGTCCTTCGGGTGAAAAATTACCTTTCCCCATTACAGATGAGGCAGGCGTTAATAAACGCAGAAAAGAAATAGGCCTCCCTCCGCTGGAAGATTACCTGAAAATGCTTGGGATTCATTATGTTCCGAAACAATGATGTACTACATGCCAGGGGGTTAGATATATGTCCGGTACCGGTCGCAAAACTGTCCGATTCCGGACAGTTTCATCATTCAAATACCGGCACAACCCGCAACAGGCAAGCCCTTTCAATTCTGGCAAGGTGCTTGCCCGCTCTGGGCATATCTATACATTATGGTCTATAATTACTTCAAGATAGCTTTCCGCAACCTCTGGAAGCACAAGACCTTCTCCGCGATCAACATCGCCGGACTAGCCGCAGGCCTTACCGCCTGTTTCTTTATCCTGTCTTACGTCCGGTTTGAGCTTAGTTATGATAACTTCCATAGTAAGGCCGACAGGATCGTGCGGCTGCGCAATGATGTGATCACTCCCACTGAAACCATCAACAACGCCATTTCCGTTTACCCCGCCGGGCCTGCCATTGCAGAATCATTCCCGGAAGTGGAATCCTATACCCGTGCTACGGTAATGGAAGCAATTCTGGTGAGCGGCGACAAAAAGTTCCGGGAACCTCATTGCATTATTGCAGACTCCACCTTTTTTAGCATATTTGATTTCAAGCTGCTGGAAGGGCAGCCTTCGCAGGTGCTGTCTGCACCTAACAGTGTGGTATTATCCCCTGAAGCAGCCACCCGGTATTTCGGAGATGCTTCCCCCGTTGGCAAAACCATGCAGATCCCGCTGGACGATTCCCTGCTTACCGTGACCGTTACCGGGTTAATGGCCACTATGCCGGAAAACTCACAGTTGAAAGCAGATGTAATTGTGTCCATGTCTACCTTCAATCAATTGTATCAGCAGGCTTTCACCAACTGGACTAACCACTCACCTTACACTTACCTGTTACTGAAGCCGGGCACAGATTATAAAGCCCTGCAGGCGAAGTTCCCCGCCTTCCTTGAGAAAAGGATCGGGGAGATGATGGACAATTACCAGATGCATTATACCTATCACCTCACCCCATTAAAAGAAGTATACCTTAACTGGGGGCATTTCATATACAGCGGTATTACCGGTAACAAGGGCAATGTGCGGATCTTTACGCTGGTTGCAGTGATGATCCTGCTCATCGCGTGCTTCAACTTCATTAACCTGAGTACCGCCCGCGCTGCAGAGCGTGCCCGGGAAGTAGGGGTGAGGAAGGTAGTGGGAGCAGGACAGCAACAGCTGATTGTTCAATACCTCGGGGAATCTGTGCTGCTGTGTTTGTTCGCCTTCGTACTGTCGGTAGTGCTATGCATACTGCTGGCCCCGCTTTTTAATCAGCTGGCGGGCAAAACCATTTTCGAGTCTATGTTACTGGGCAATTCCGGCCTGCTATATTTATTTGCAGGAGCTGTGGCAACCGGTGTCCTCGCTGGTACATATCCCGCCATGGTACTTTCATCCTTTAAACCCGTTAAAGTCCTGAAAGGAAAGATAACAGTGGGCAAGAAAGGGGTCACCATGCGCAGGGGGCTTGTAGTGGCGCAGTTCGCCATTTCACTTTCGCTCATCATAGCCACTATCGTAGTATATAAGCAAATGCGCTTCATGCGGCAGCAGGATCTGGGCTTTAAGCCGGACCAAACCGTTGTGTTAACCACAGGCATCATCCCCGCAGCAGAATCATTCCGGCATGCGGTGAGTGGTTTGCCGGGTGTACAATCTGTGAGCCGCAGTTCCAGTGTTCCCGGGCGGGAGCATACCAGCGCCTATTCCGAGCTTGAAAATGTACATGGCGATTTCCAGAAGTCGAATGTAGACCTTTACTTCACGGACTTTGATTTCATCCCGCAATACAAATTGCACATAGTGGCCGGCAGGGCATTCAACACCCAATTCCGGACCGATTCCACACAGGCCATGCTGCTGAACGAAGCAGCGGTTAAAATGCTGGGGTACCCATCGCCACAGGCTGCCATCGGCAGGCGCTTTAAACAATGGGGGCGCGAAGGCACCATCGTGGGCGTGCTGAAAGATTTCCATTATCACTCCCTGCAACAGCAGATCCAGCCGCTCAGCATGCGCATAGAACCTGGCGCCTTTGAACTCATGTCAGTGAAAGTAAAGCCGGATGAGCTGAAAGAAACGCTGGCGGCCATAGAGAAAACCTGGAATGCACAAATAGGCGGCAGGCCGTTCGTATACCAGGTACTCGATGAGGGCTTTAACCTACAGTATCAGCAGGACGAACGCTTCGGCACCTTGTTCTTCTACTTTTCCATTCTCGCAATATTTATATCCTGCCTTGGTTTGCTGGGGCTTGTAGCCTACAGCACCATCCGCCGTGCCAAAGAAATCGGTATCCGCAAGGTACTCGGAGCTTCTGCTGCCGGTGTGATGATGCTGCTTTCCAAAGAATTCATCGTACTGATCGGCCTTGCAGCACTGATCGCCATCCCGCTCGTATGGTTTGGCATGCACGAATGGCTCAATGGCTACGCTTACCGCACTGCGCTTTCCTGGTGGGTATTTGCACTGGCGGGAGGGTTCACGGTGGTAGTGGCCCTGCTCACCGTAAGCTTCCACTCCCTGAAAGCCGCCTTCACCAACCCCATAAAATCTTTACAAACGGAATAACCGGCCTTCGATTTCAGCTTCAGGCGCCTGCACTGCCACGCAGGCGCCTTTTTGTTGGTATAACAGTACAGGACAGTTTCCTGCCCGCCACGTAATATCCTCTACAGCACAATATTATTCACCGGAACAATGGGAGCGGGGAGTGATGCTTCATCCAGCATATCGCGCATATCGATTTCAATCGTCCGGCTGATTTGTGTAATGGGCACATCGTTGGCGCTTCCTTCGAACGGGTTAACGGAACTTTCCCCAACAGTATCCAACGTATGAAAGGCCCACGCTACCATGGCCGAGAAAGGAATATTGAGCCAAATGGTATAGCCCTGTAAGAAAGTACCATCGCCCAGCCGCGCGTATTCTTTCAGCAAACCGAACGGCAGCAGGAAGATAAAAATAAACATGAGATAGGTGGCCACAGAGGCAAAATTACGGGGATAGGGGAAGTTCTTGATACGTTCTGCCTTCCCCTGATCATCCGTAAACCGGATGATCCCGCTCTGCAATTCCTTCCACTGAAAATCATTGATGACACCTTCCTGCCTCAACCGGGCCAGTGTTTCGGATTGCAGGGCAATCAGCTGCGTGGCGCGGTTCTTTTTGGAGAGGATGTATTTCAATTCATCCTCCGCTAAATATCCCGCCAGTTCATCATCGAGCCGCGACAGTTTCTCCGGAATGGCATAATGATCTGCCTGAAACGACCGGTTACTATGCCGTTGCATGTTTTCCCAGCTGCGTGGCTCCCTGAGCTGGAAGCGCAAAGCCGTTAACCAGGCAAAGTGGCGGTAGAACATTTGCTTCACTGCAGCTGATTGCTTTCCGCCCAGCGCGTCCCGCAGCGTGTATCCGAAGCTCCGGCTATCGTTGATAATGGCACCGTAAATCTGGCGGGCCTCCCATATCCTTCCGTAACTGGCATTGTTCTTAAACCCGATGATAAAAGCCAGTCCGGTTCCAAGAAAAGCAACCGGCTGCCAGGGCAAAGCAAGGAAGGACATTCCTGCATTGTACAATACAGTGGGAATAGCGGATATCCCCAGCAGCAGGAGCGTATCCCTGAGCGTCCAGGTAAAGAATTCCAGCGGGGTGTAACGTTTTCCGGTATGCATACAGTGTTGGATTGAGGTGATATCCTAAATTAATGCATTTCAGGTAATTGTATTGCAGCCCGTTCCCACAAAGTGAAAACCGCAGGAATTGAAAAGCCGCGCTCATCTTTAACGGGCGCGGCTTTTCTGTAAGTCTGTAAGATGACTTTATTCAGTTTCTGCAGTTTCCTCTTCTTCGAAATATGCGGTGTAAAGGCGTTGCGCCTCTTCGGAGAGCTTCACCTTATCTTCCGCAATCTCTTTTTCAACTTCGTAAAACTGGTGCGGCTCATAAGTCAGCTTAGTAGCAACCGGTGAGAAAGGGCCGATCAGCACATACTTCCATTCGTCATCCAGGTGAAGATGGAATAACAACATGGACTCCGTTTCGTTGTTGCGCTTCACCGTGTGGCGGGAAATGAATTTGCATTCCTTCACCGTCCAGTCCTCCGAATAATAACTGCTGACATAAGCCTTTGCGATCGTTTCCTGCGACAGCAAATGGCGGATCATTTTCTCATTCCCCTGATCATTGAGTTTGTTGATAAAGCCATATCCCGATTCAGGATCCTCAATAATAGCTTTCAGGTCCTTATCTGCCAGTTTAACACCGGAATACATGAGGCCCCTGGCTGCAAGGGCACGCATACTGGCGTCTTTACCAGCCATCATTTCACGGTAGCTTTGTTGTGCATTATGTTTGATGCCGGGCGTTGCCAGTACGTAGGCGCTCCTGAACAGATTGGTATTCCAGGTCAGGTATTCGTCATCATTCTTTTTCTTCTTCCAGTCATCTGCCAATCGCTTTAGATTCCTTTCGATGCCCGGTACCAGTTTTTGTAGTTCATACTCTGCGAATTTCGGTGCCAGCCAGATGGAATCGTAATAGGAGTGAGCCACAAATTCCTGCAGGAAAACATCCGATTTCGCGGCAAGATCAATCAAATCAGGGAGATACCTGATAATAATGCTATCTCCCTCCAGCTGAGAGCTGATGGATTGCCTGTCGTTGTGAATGTCTTCCGGAAGCTTAGCCGCGAGTTTCAGGAACGACTGCATACCTTCATCAGTACGCAGCAGGCTGAGGACGCGCAGCACTGTTTTACGCTGATCCACATCAGGGACCTTGTCATATAGTTTTTCCGCATGGGGAATGATCACGTTACCGACAGAATTTGGCAGGCTTGCCAGCAGCATGAGCTTAGCATTTACTTTGCCGGTATCCAGCGGGAACGGTTTATCCAGTGTTTGCAATACAAGGGGTACGTCTGCACTGTCAACATCATAATTAACGAGGTAGGCATTGGCCTGATTGAAAAGAGCGGTATCCCGGCTTTGAAGGTCCGTCATCAGCAAAGGGATCTTCGGTGAGGTAACGGATTGCGTATCCTGCAGTGCTTTTGCTGTGGGGCGGAAAGATGCGAGGAATGTTCTGGCATAATCCGTTTTAGCCAGCTCATTGGGTGCAATCAGGTTAATGCTGAATAATGTATGGCCTGCCAATACGGATTTCCTATACCAGTGTAATCCATTTTTGTCACTCTTCAGTTCGGCTTCGTACACCTTCAGTTTACCGTCGGTATAAATACGCCGGGATGTTTCTTTAAAAGTAGTGTCGTTTATTTTCACCAGGTATTTTGCGAGGGAATCAGGTGCCCGTTCGAAATATCTGTCGAATTTGCACTGCTCGATGTAGTACATGGAATAGTTGGTGCTATCCATGGCGGAATACATCCTTTCTTCAATCTTCGAACCCTCTGTGATGTCTCCTCCCACGAACTTTTCAGGCCCCAGCAAAGTAAAGCTGCCGTCTTTCGACGTAAATGGCACGGAAACATTCCTGCTGCCAATAGGTAATACCTGTAATGAATGCAGGAAACGGCCGGGCAGGAGGCTGTCCGTCTTCTTCTCATCATACGTGCAAAGTAAGGAGTACGCCAGGTTACCACGGGCCACGTAGTGCAGTTTGGATATAAAACCACTACCATGGCGGAAGGTGAACTCGTGCCGTGGCAGACCTGCATAAGTAACAACTGCAGAATCAATCAGCCGGGCTGTAGAATCCTGGGAGGCGACCAGCACGCGGAGATTGTGGATGATCGTTGCATCGCTGGTATTGTAATAGCCTCTTTTAGTTTTGATGATGCGGAAAATATAGGTGATCTGATTGAGCTTATCCAGTGCGGAATAAATTTCTTCCGGCCGTTCGGTTTCAAGTCCTGCTTTTACCTGATTGGCATCAGAAGGCAGCATTACGGAAACACCAAAATCCGGACGGTTCACCGTTTCATATACCGATGCCTGGCGTATGATATCGTAGAAACGGACAGACTCGAAGAAGTCGTTACGCCCCTGTTCATCGGATTCCTGCGCTGCATGCATAAATATTAAAGCGCGGTTATTCTGCATAAAAATACGCAGGTAAAACCTGATCATAGCCTGCGACATCACGGCCTCTACACCCTGCATATTGCGGTAGGTAACCGGGTACGACTTTTCTATTGTAGCATTTCCCTGGCGGGCCATGCCATCGATAAGGCCTTTTACGATCTGGTTTTCATCACGTGTAAGCTGGGGAATATCGATAGAAAATGCGAAGCCCACTTCTCCTGTGGTACCGGTGCCGATATACATCTTCCTGTTCATATTGGGAATAGGGAAGGTGCTGGGCGATCCGGGCAGGGTTACGCTATAGCCGTCTGTTAGGCGGTTGAGCGGATAACCTTTGAGACTGTCAAGCGTTAAACGTTCGCGGGCAGCCACGCCTGTAAATGAGGCAGGAACAGCCTCTACCGTAAAACCTTTCTTCCGTAATAATTCCACCATGCCCAATTTACCGGGCAGGTGTGCTACGCCCACGGCAGCAAACACACTTCCTTTATTTAGCATGGCAGCGAGGTTATCCGCCATTTCACGGTTGCGGGGAATCATTGAAAAATCGGCCCCCGACTTGTTGAAGTCTTTGATGATTTCATCGGGATTACCTCTGTAGTAAAGGTCTACCAGTTTAAGCAGGTAGTTTTTCTTCAGGCTTTTCATGGATTCGCGGCCGCCGTCACCATCAGGACCATCTCCCCAGTAACCGATATCCCACAGGAAGTGGTCCTTTTCAAAATTGCCGTCGTTCATGAGCAACTGCGTCTGGTTCTTTAGCTGTTCGAGACTGTGGACGGGTTTACCCATGCGGGTGGCTTTCTGATGAAACCAGGCATCGAGGAAAGCACTTTCCTTTCTGTTGGAACTGGCAGTATCGCCGCTTTCATCTTCCCCCAGTATGGCTTCTTCGGAATCGGTGAGCAGTTTTTCGATGAACCAGAGGCTTTTCATCTTCAATTTCTCGATGGGCACACCGGTTTTGAGGAGCACGAGGCTGTCCACGAAGTGGTATTCGTCCTCACTGAGGATCTTACGCATTTCATTAGGCGTCTCCTGCATGAAACCTTCAGGGGAGAGGAGGAAGCTCATGAGGGAGTCCAGGTCTACCTCCATGGCAAACGATTTCGCGTTCTTCAGTGCGGTTAACACGGAGTCGCTGAACTCGAAAACACGTTTATCGGCCAGGTGCATAGTGCCGAACAGATAAGAGGGAGCGGCCGTTTTTGGGCCAGTGATACGCCAGAGTAATTGATACTCCAACCTGTCTGGCTTTTGTTGGGCACTGGAAGCCAAACCAGCCGCCAGCAGGACAAACAGTAAAAACGTCCGGGATAAACAACGGAGGGCAAGGCGTTGCCCTCTTTGGGTAAGGGATCTTAACATGGCGCAAAGGTACATCAGCCGGTTTATTGGAAAATGGTACGGAGGTTGTATTTGGCGGATTGGAGGCCTGCCAGGTTGATGACTGCCAATCCCACACATATAAGGGCCGAAACCGCCAGCAGCAGCTCATTAATGGCAGGAATGGGGAAACTCGCCAGCGCCCCGATGCCCTGGGCACCAAGCAGCAATTCATTCAGCAAAACGCCCGTGGCAAAGAAAGCAATACCGGCCTTAATGAACCGGTTTAACGGTAACAGCCCCTCTGCCACCACGAGCCCCAGCAGGAGCAGACTGATCCCCACCAGCAACACGAGGTGGAGATATGCGATCACTACCGTACGGTATCCAAAAGCCATGGTGTTAAGTGCAGGTATGGCCGAGCCAATTTGGAGAATAAACTTAATGGAAAACGCCAATGCCACAATCACCAGTAATACCACCGGAAGCCGCTGCATACCGGAAGCAATTACCCGCCGCGAAAGCCATACCGCCCCGGCGAACCGCGCCCAGCCATATGCCTGTAACAACGCTGAAGCTCCGATAAAGGCCACGAGATACCCCGGCAAATGCAGCCATAAAACCGATAACCCATAGGCAGGCAGACAACTGTACTGGAACGCCCTGAATACAACATTTTCGCCCTGTAGCCTGATGTTACGGCCGGCGAGGTAATGGATCATCAACCCCATAGCCGCGAAAAAGAACCAGCCGTTGTACTGGAAGTGGAGATACCAGTAAATAGAAGAGAGGTAAGCGTGTTGCGTGGCGGTTTGCGTGGCCATCATATAACTGAGGCAAAAAGTACCAATGGCTGAAACCATATTCCAAACGAGTGCCGCTTTAAACCAGTTGCGCCCGGCGAAAGGAGCCGTTCCACGAACAGCCCGGAAATACACGGCTGCATACAGGAAGGAAAGTACCATGGAAGCGGTGGAGAAAGCAATGGACCAAAGGGTGTACCCCTGTAAGGTGAAGGTGATCAGCATGCCGTAGGCGCATAGTAAAGAAGCGGAGAGGAGGAGGTTAAACTTCCGCAGGATACCCGGGGAAACAGGCTGCGGCAATGCCCTTACCATTAATACCATCAACAGCATCGATACCCAGCCGCCAAAAGCAAAATGGGAGTGGGCATGCAGGAGGTTCCGCTGGTCGGCCCAGGGCAGCGAAAAGGCAATCTTATAGCGGATCAGCAATCCCCAAACCGCTACCACCAACAGGTTCAGCAGGCATATTCGCACCCAGGTCACCGCCTGATTATTTTTCATGACAACTGATTATTATCGTGTTAAATACTGACACAAATCTACGCACAACCACACCGTATAACCCTTAACCAACGCCCGTAAATATCATACCCCTCGTCATGATTCCACCTGATAAAAATCATATCAAAATAATAGAGGATAAACTTGTCCGGTATATAATTGAGGATTACATTTGTGTCATAAATCTGTAAGATGCTATCCAAAGCTTGTGAATACTGTATCAAGGCGGTCGTTTTTCTCGCACAGCGGTCGAAAGAAGGCAAGCTCTCCATCGTGAAGGAGATCGCACAGGCCATAGACTCGCCGGAGGCGTTTACTGCCAAAGTATTACAGCAACTGGTGAAAGGCGGCTTTATCAGCTCCGTAAAAGGTGTGAAAGGCGGCTTCTTTATCGAGGAAAAAACACTGCAGCATCTTAACCTGCTACAAATCGTTACTGCTATCGACGGCAGAGGATTGATCGATAATTGCATGCTGGGGCTTAACCAATGCTCCGAAGTCAATCCCTGCCCGGTACACCATCTATATAAAGGCATTAAAGCCGACATCGTACAACTGCTGAACTGCTCCCTGGTAAACGATCTTACCATCGAGTTCTCACAAAAGCTGTCGGTATTGAAGAACTAAAAAAATTTACACGCTTAAAGGACATACTTATCCTTATTAGACAGTCGGTGTAGACCATCCTCCATGAATAATCAGGACCACCGTATCCGGTTTATGCCGGTATCCCTGCATGCATCACCTATAAAATCCACATATATGCTAACAAAGAGCAGCGCCCGGATATTCTTCCTGGGTGGCACTATTGTGACGTTCGTCATATTCATCGGGCTGTCGTGGCATACCCTCAGCAGGGATGTGCCGCAGAAAACGCATGAAGAAAATATTACGCCGGCCGTAATCGCCGGCAAGCACCTCTGGGAAAATAACAACTGCATGGGTTGCCATACCATTATGGGAGAAGGCGGCTATTATGCACCGGAGCTTACCAAAGTAGTGGAACGCAGAGGTGAAGCGTATATCAAAGCGGTATTGTCGTCTAAAACTCCCTGGCAGCCGCGTGGCCGCAAGATGGTTGCTTATGGCTTCAATGAAAAGGAAACGCAGGACCTCATTGCCTTCCTGAAGTGGGTAGGGGAAACTGACCTCAATGGCTTTCCGCCCAAACCGAAATATAAATCCACCCTCAACACCAAATAACGCGCACCATGAAATACAAAAGTCAAAAAGTAGCCTATTGGTTCTTTGCCCTCGCCATGCTGCTGCTGGCTCTCCAGATAGTATACGGCTTCATCATGGGATTTGCAAGGGTAGGGCACGATGTGCTGCACGATTTCATCCCCTTCAACACCGCACGGGCCGTGCATACCAACCTGCTCGTGGTTTGGCTGCTGACCGGGTTTATGGGCGCGGCATACTACATTATTCCTGAAGAAGCGGAAGAAGAACTGGTGAGTGTGAAACTGGCATATGTACAACTGATATCCCTTGCCATAGTGGGCGTTGTAGCCATCGCGGGTTATCACTTCAATTATTGGGAAGGCCGTAAGTTCCTGGAGATACCCCGGCCACTGGATTACCTCGTGGTGATCAACGTACTGCTCTTCCTCGGCCTCATTCTCGCCACACTTTTCAAAAGCCGCAAGCGGACCACCACCTCACTTGTACTTACCATGGGACTCGTTTTCGCGGCGCTGTTGTACCTGCCGGGCATGATCTGGTTCGATAACCAGTCGGTAGATGCGTTCTTCCGCTGGTGGGTAGTTCACCTCTGGGTAGAAGGCGTGTGGGAACTGATCCTCGGCGGTATCCTTTCCTTCCTGCTGATTAAACTGACGGGGGTAGACCGTGAAGTGATTGAGAAGTGGTTGTACGTGATCGTTGGCCTCACTTTCATATCCGGCATCCTCGGCACGGGGCACCACTATTACTTCATCGGTACGGGTAAAACCTGGCTCATCATCGGCGGCATCTTCTCCGCACTGGAACCACTGGCGTTCCTCGGCATGGTGTTATTCGCCGTAGCCATGTACCGGAAAGGTGAAAAGAAACACCCCAACAAGCTGGCCCTCAGCTGGACTATAGGCACCGCCATCGTGGCTTTCGTAGGTGCCGGTCTCCTCGGCTTTGCACACACGCTGCCGCAGGTGAACCTTTATACCCACGGCACCCTTGTAACCGCCATGCACGGCCACCTTGCTTTCTGGGGCGCTTATGCCATGATCGTACTGGCATTCATCAGCTATGCCATGCCCAACCTTACGGGCCGCAAACTATACGAAACGTCCAGGGGCAGCTATGCCTTCTGGCTCTCCAATATCGGCATGCTGGGCATGACGGCCGCTTTTGGGGTGGCAGGCGTGGCCCAGGTGTATCTCGAACGTAAAATGGGAATGGATTTCGGGGATGTGCAGAATGAGATCAAAGTACACTTCGTAGTGCTGATCCTTTGTGCCACCATGTTCGCCACCGGCATTACGCTGTATATCCTGGAGTTTATCCGCTACGGCCGGCCTACCGACGAAGCACTCGAAGTACCACCGCAACGTGCCGCAATTTCCTGATAAGAAGTAACTAAAACTTATACTATGAACAGGATCAAATTTTTGACAGGAGCATTCGTGAGCATGTGGCTGCTGGGCAGCTGCGGAGGTTCACAGCAACATGCAGACAAACAGTCAGGAACACCGCCCACAGAAATGAAAGTTACGGGCGAAAGCGTGGCCGAGCTAACCGCACCGCCTTTGGTGCCCAAACCCGTTGGCAACAGGGAAGCCACCAAACTCATCGTGAACATGGAAATCGTGGAAAAGGAAGGAGAGATGGCCGACGGGGTAAAATACCTCTACTGGACCTTCAACGGCAGCGTTCCCGGCAGCTTCATCCGCACCCGTGTGGGCGATGAGGTGGAGTTTCACCTGAAAAACCATCCTAACAACAAACTCCCTCACAACATTGATCTCCATGCCGTAACTGGTCCCGGTGGAGGTGCTGCCTCTTCTTTTGTAGCGCCCGGCCATGAAGTGGTATTCTCCTTCAAGGTGATCAACCCGGGCCTGTATGTGTACCACTGCGCCACCGCGCCGGTGGCCATGCACATCGCCAACGGCATGTACGGACTTATCCTTGTGGAGCCGGAAGGCGGTCTGCCCCCGGTAGACAAAGAGTACTACATTATGCAGGGCGATTTCTACACAAAAGGCAGGAACGGTGACCCCGGACTGCAACCCTTCGACATGCAGAAGGCGGTAGATGAACATCCGGATTATGTGGTGTTCAACGGCAAGGTAGGTTCCCTCACGGGCGACAATGCCATCAAAGCCAACGTTGGTGAAACCGTGCGCCTCTATGTGGGCAACGGCGGTCCAAACCTCATCTCTTCCTTCCACGTGATCGGTGAAATATTCGATAACGTGTATGTGGAAGGCGGCGACCTCATCAATAAAAATGTACAAACCACACTGGTACCCGCGGGCGGCGCTTCTATCGTAGAGTTCAAAGTAGAAGTGCCGGGCACCTTCGTGATCGTGGATCATGCCCTGACGCGCACCTTTAACAAAGGCTCCCTCGGTATGCTGACGGTTAGCGGTGATGAGAATAAACAGATCTATTCCGGTAAGCAGACAGAAGGCATCTATCAACCCGAAGGCGGCACTATCCAGAACATGCCGGGCGAAAATGCACCCGCAGCACCTAAGGCCGCCAATCTGGAAGAAAGGATTGCACTGGGTAAAACGGTATATGCCAAAACATGCCTGGCCTGCCACCAGGAAAACGGACAGGGCATCGCCAATGCCTTCCCGCCACTGGCTAAATCAGATTACCTGAATGAAGATGTGGGCCGTGCAATTGAAATTGTACTCCACGGTAAAACCGGTGAGATCGTGGTGAACGGGGCTAAGTTCAACGGAGTGATGCCCGCACAGGTACTGTCTGACGAGGAGGTAGCCAACGTACTGTCTTACATCTACGCCAGCTGGGGCAACAAGAAACAGGAGATCAAACCAGCAATGGTATCCGCTAAAAGAGGTCACTAACCATTCCTATGAAAAATACAAGGCTCTCCGCTGCAGGCATTTTGATGATATTGACTGTATCCTGTTCCAGCCAGACATCCCGGGATACAGCGCCGATAGTGTTAACGACGCATCAGTACGCCGGCGGGGAGCCTTTTCCAACACCGCTGAAAGATACCGTGAAGATGGCAGTGGTGAAGGGAGGCAGCTATGTTCCCTTCTATGGCGGGAAAGATACCACGGTAACAGTTAAAGGATTCATGATCGATGTGATCCCTGTCACCAACGCCCGGTATCTCGCTTTTGTACAATTAAACCCGCAATGGCGGCGATCCAACGTTAAACGCATCTATGCCGATGCCAATTACCTGTTGGCATGGGAAAACGATACCACGCTTGCAACAGGCACCTATCCGGATGCGCCGGTCACCAACATCTCGTGGTTTGCAGCCAAAGCATACTGCGATGCCGCAGAGAAATCACTACCCACAGTAGATCAGTGGGAATACGCCGCTATGGCGGATGATACCACGGAAGACGCAAGGAAGAAGGAATCCTTCAACCGCCACATCCTTTCCTGGTACGAAAAGCCCAACACATCCGGTAACCGGACAGGACTTACCCCTGCCAATATTTGGGGAATACACGACCTGCACGGACTGGTCTGGGAATGGACAGCCGATTTCAACGAAGTAATGCTCTCCGGAGAATCCAGAAGGGATGTAACAAGCGATAATGGCATGTTCTGCGGCAGTGGCTCCGTTGGGGCCAGCGATCTGATGAACTATGCTGCTTTTATGCGCTTCGCTTTCCGGGGTAGCTTAAAAGCCAATTATTGTGTACAGAACCAGGGGTTCAGAGCTGTAATGAAAATTGAATGATGGTGAAAAATTGGGTTTGATAAAAGAGAGACCGAAAACTTTTGATGTTTGTTTTAGTCTCTGATTGTTAACAGGCAGCAGCTCCGGAGTTCACCGGGGGGTGACTCCGGACGCTCGCTGCAATACATCCGAAATCATGAAAAGGACCATATATATCCTCGCCCTGTTGGGATTACTGTCTGCCTGCGGGCAGCAGTACGCTACCGGCAAAGGCGATACAAAAGCAGCAACAGAGCTGGCTTCCGCGCCGGTTTCCGCGGAGTCCATTTTCAACTTAACCTCTTTTTGGAATACCGAAGAAGGCAACACCATCCAGCTGCACGACCTTAAAGGGAAAGTGCTGGTAGTGGTTATGATATACACTACCTGTAAAGCAGCATGCCCCAGGCTCGTGGCCGATATGCTCGCCATCAGGGGCAAGGTGCCGGAGAAACTGAAAGATAAAGTACAGTATGTACTGGTAAGCATCGATCCTGAATATGATACACCGGTGAAGCTGAAGGAGTTCGCCATCACCAAAGAAATGGATGGAGAGGAATGGACCTTCCTGCAGGGCGATCCTGAAACCGTGAGGGAATTTGCCAATGTACTGTCTGTTAAATACAAGGAAATCTCACCGATGGATTTCTCCCATTCCAATATCATCAGCATCTTCAACCCCGCCGGCGACCTCATTCACCAGCAGGAAGGACTCGGGGTCAATAACAGGGAAACGATTGAAGCCATTATAAAAACTGCCAGCCATGAATAACACTTTTAAAATCATGAGCGTGTTGCTGCTCTCCGGCTTTGGAGCCAGTGCGCAGCAGATAGATGCCAGCGCCGATCTGCGCTTCAGATATGAGCACCGGCATGGATACGGCACGCTGTTTCACGACACATTGAAAGCCGCCAACTTCGTTACACAACGCACCCGCATCAACCTCGATTATACTTCTCCCAAACTTAAATTGCGGATTGCGCCACAGAACGTACGAACATGGGGCGATGTGGCCACCGGTGCAAAAACAGATCAGTACTTCCAGATGCATGAAGCTTGGGCCGAAGTGGCGATCAATTCCAACTGGGCCATTAAAGCTGGGCGGCAGGAACTGAATTATGACGATGCCCGCATACTCGGGAATGTAGACTGGACGATGCAGGCACGCAGCCATGATCTGGCACTTATAAAATTCACACCTTCCGCTGCCCATACCCTCCATGCGGGCGCGGCGCTCAGTGCCAACCGGGAAAGCAATGTGCAGGAGACATACGCCGTGCCCCAGCAATACCGGCATATGCAATTTCTCTGGTACCACGGGCAGCTTACCCGGGTGGGGTGGAGCGTTCTCTTCCTGAATCAGGCCCTGCCTTATATGGATCAGCAGAAAGAAAAATCAGCATGGAACCAAACCTTCGGGCCAAGGATTACCTACATACATAACCACCTCAGTGCCGATGCATCTTTCTACGCCCAAACCGGGAAAGTAGGAAGAAACAACCTCATGGCCATGAACGCCGCTGCTAATCTGCACTACAAAATACCCGGCGGATGGGTACCCGGCATTGGGATAGAATACCTCTCCGGTACAAATTCCAACAGCACCGGTAACGATATCAAAAGCTTCACACCCTGGTTCGGCACCAATCACAAGTTCAACGGTTTTATGGATTACTTCTTTGCAGGCAACCACTCCAATAACGTGGGCCTCACCGACATCTACGTCCACCTCGCATATGAACAGCCAAGGTTTAAAGCCCGTCTCACACCACATTACTTCTCCACTGCCGCGGGGCTATACCGCGATGGTAACAAGCTGAACAGCTATCTCGGCACCGAGATCGACCTCACTGCGGGATATAAGATTGCTGACTTCGTATGGCTGAACGGCGGCTACTCACAGATGCTGGCCACCACAACCATGGAAGCACTGAAAGGCGGGAGCAGATCGGCTTTCAATAACTGGTTCTTCCTCGAACTACAGGTAAGCCCGAAACTCTTTTCTTTCAAAACCGCTGCAGCGGGTAAAACGCCGTAACAATTCCCAACAGCCCAAAACCAGTAACCAGATGAACCAGCAATTATCAGACACCCAAACAGTGAAAACTCCTCCCTTCTATATGGAAACGGGGAAGGAAGGAGACGTTTTCACACATGCTTTCAGAAATAAAATACCGGTACTCCTGAAAGGTCCTACCGGCACAGGTAAATCACGTTTTGTGGCCTATATGGCCGCCGTACTCGGCAGGCCTCTGATCACCGTGAGCTGCCATGAAGAAACCTCGTCTACCGACCTGATCGGCCGATTCATCATCAAAGGAGCGGAAACGGTCTGGATGGACGGGCCACTGGTAACTGCCGTCAAAACCGGCGCCATCCTGTACCTCGATGAGTTGGCAGAAGCCCGTCCGGATGTGATTGTGGCCATTCATCCGTTGACAGACCACCGCCGGGAAATGTATATCGACAAACTGGGGGAAACCATTCAGGCACCGGACGAATTCATGCTGGCAGCATCCTTCAACCCCGGATATCAACGGGGGTACAAAGAACTGAAGCCCTCCACCCGGCAGCGCTTCGCCGGCATATCCTTCCGTTACCCGGAAGCAGAAGCGGAAGCAAATATCCTTATGGAAGAAACGGGTATTGAAGCAGGCATTGCAGGTAAGCTCGTGAAGATAGGTGGGAAGATCCGGAACCTGAAAGAACTCGGACTGGCAGAAACCGCCTCTACACGACTACTGGTAGACGCTGCCCGCCTCATTCACAGCGGACTGCCACGCCGCCTCGCCGTACGCACCGCCATCGTGGAGCCGCTTACCGACGACGAAGAAACCATTGCCGCATTGTGTAACCTGGCCGACCTTATGATCTGATATGGCACTCGACGAATACATATTTGGGAAAGTAATGCGCTACTTCCGGAACCGCAAAACGGCTTCGGAGGCAGACCGGCATACCGTTTACCTCGAACACCTGAAGCCGCGCCTCACCATCCTCGCAAGGGCCATTACCGGCCGTGCCGTGGAGATCTTCCCCGCAATCCGTGAAGGAGGCTACAAAGGCGACAGCTTCTTCCTGCCCGGGAAATGGAACTGGTATAACAACGGCGAGGCAAACAATGCCTTCTATCTCTTCCGCACGCTGTACCTTTCCATGCAGCAGCAGCTGGGTCACAACTGGTATGGAGCAGCCTCACTGTCAGACGAAGCGGCTACCCAATATGCCCTGCAACACGCGCCACAGGTACTGGAACATATGTTCACTGAATACCCCGGCAGCCGCGAACTATTCAACCTGCTGCGGACAGAAAAAGAGGCAGACAACCCGGAAACCCTCCCCGAACAGTGGCTTTATGGCAAATGGATGGCAGAAGCCTCTTCCGCACCCGAAGCACCACCCATCCCGGCGTTAACAGAAGACCTCCCGGAAAAGCAAATACCACCCACCATTCTGCAGGCACGCCCTGTAGAAGAAATGGTGAACCTGGCGATAGATACCCGGCAGCAGGAAGATTATGTGATGACGCACAACTTCGAGAAAGTAGACACCGCCGAAGAATTCTCCGGCAGCTGGCGCGATTTCGACGGAGCCGATGAACTGGAAGATCATGCCGATGCCCTCAACGAACTGAATATGAAATATACCGTGCGCGTTAATGATACCGTGCACAGTGTATACGAAGCCGGATATACCGGCAACGCCTCCATCGCCGAAAGCCGCGAAACCACGGCCGATGGGCAATATGTGGTATATGATGAATGGGATTGTTATAAGAAGATCTACAAAAGATCTTTCAGCAAAGTATATCCTTTAAGACAACAACTGTTAAACCACGACTATTACGCCCAAACCATCTCCGGCAACGGTCCTGTGCTGGTACAGCTGCGTAAAATGCTCGCTGCGGTCAACAACAAATGGCATCAGCAGCGCATGCAGCCACAGGGGAACCAGATCGATATTGACAGGGCTACCGACCGCTACGCCGATCTCATGGCAGGACACACCCCTTCAGATAACATTTACATCTCCGACCGGAAGAAAGAAAAGGAGCTTTCCCTGTTACTGCTACTGGATCTCAGTTTGTCGAGCGACAGCTACGCCGATGGCAACCGCGTGATTGATGTGGCCAAGCAGACCGCTATCCTATTTGGTGAAGTACTGCATGAATACGGCATCGACTTCTCCGTTTGCGGGTTCTATTCCAAAACCCGCAACTACACAGGTTACGTAACGCTGAAGGATTTCGATGAGAAATGGGATACTGCCAAATGTGCCATTGGCGCGCCACAGCCCGAAGGATATACCCGCATCGGTCCGGCCCTCCGCCATTCCGGGGCCTTGCTGGTACAGCGGCCTGCGCGTAATAAATGGGTCATCCTGCTGTCTGACGGCAAGCCCAACGATTACGACCGCTATGAAGGCAAATATGGTATAGGAGATGTAAAGCAGGCCTTACGGGAACTCAACACGCAACGGGTACAAACATATGCACTGGCCATCGAAGCCGCAGCACGGTACTACCTGCCACTGATGTTCGGACAGGATCACTACCAGGTGATATCCTCACCGGCGGCACTATTCACTACATTAATCAAACTATATGAACGAATCAGGTATAGCAGCTGACGTGATTGAAACGCCAGACACGAAAGACTTCTTTTACCCACCCGGAGGCATCCTGCTGTGGATCATCATCCTGCTGGAACTGTTCACTTTCGGCATCGCCATCGTGATATTCATGTACAGCGCAGGGCAGGAGAGGGCTGTATTCGAAACTTCCGCACAGCAGCTGAATATAACCATCGGCTCGATTAACACTGTGGTATTGCTCACCAGCGGCTACTGCATGGCAAAATGCGTGCATCTCTTCCGAAGGGGAGAAGTAACCCGCAGCAAAAAACAGTTACTGGCTACACTGATTCTTGGCCTCGTGTTTATGGTACTGAAAGCGGTGGAGTATGAACATAAAGCCACAGAAGGGCTCACACTCGGTACTAACACCTACTTTGATTTCTACTGGATGCTCACGGGCTTTCACCTCGTGCATGTAGCCACCGGTATGGTGATACTGCTTTGGTGGAATGTGACTATGCAGCGAAAGCCACAGGGCGAAGCGTTGGGTAATCTCGAAGCAGGCGCAGCATTCTGGCACCTTTGCGACCTCATCTGGCTCTTACTCTTTCCCGTTTTATATCTCATCTTTTAAACCAACCCGCATGTTCCTCACCTTACGCACGAATTGGATCATACTGATGCTGGCCGTAGTCCTGATGTCGGCAACCGTGCTCTATGCCAGAACATGGTCCGGTTTCGCAGCTGTCATCATGGTGCTTTCCGTTTTGAAGTTCCTGCTCGTAGCCTTTTACTTTATGGAAATGAGCAAAGCCCACCCGGCCTGGCGCGCCATCCTTACCGTATTTGCAGTAATTGTAGCTGCAGCAGTGGTGCTGATGAAGTAAATGAAATCATACCGGCAGACAGTCTGCCGCATTAAAGTTTATACTGGTTACCTGTGGGAAAGCCTGCGATTCCGCTGCCGGTTGAAATACTACCGGCAGCGGCCAGGCTTATTAGTTTCTTATTACGGACTAGTTTGTCCTTTATTAGTTATTAGTCGTTATCTTTGTACCATAATATCAAACGCCATGAAACGCGCACCTGAGTTAATGCAGTTATCCAGAGACCATCACAGCGGATTATTACTCTGCTGGAAGATCAGGTATGGATTGAATCATAAGATATCGATAGACAGGATAGTGGCCTATCTGAAGCATTCTTTCACGAACGAACTGGAGCCGCATTTTAAACTGGAAGAGGAATTCGCATTTATCCTTTTGCCTGAAACGCATCCCATGCGGCTGGAAGCCCTCGCCCAGCACGCGCTGCTCAGGAAACAGGTGGGGCAGATGGGAGAGGATCCGGTAAATGAAGAAATGCTCAAAACATTTTCCGACCTGCTGGAACTGCATATCCGATTTGAAGAAAGACAGCTTTTTCCTTTGATAGAATCCTCCACACCACCCGAAGCCCTGAAAGCATCCGGTGAACTGATCAATGGTGAATGGGAAAAAGGTAATTCCATCTGGGACGATGAGTTTTGGATCATTAAAAATTAACGAAACCCATGCTAACCATTTCATCCTCCACGCGCATCTCAGCGCTCATTGCTGCAGATACGCGGGTGATAGACAGGATCGCGGAGATTAACCCGCACTTCAAAAAACTGCAGAACCCCATCCTGCGAAAAGTACTGGCCTCCCGCGTTACCATCAGCGATGCGGCCAGAATCGGGAAATGCAGTGTTGAAGATATCTTCGCCAAACTGAAACCCCTCGGCTTCATGGTTACCCCGGAAGGAGGAGCAGCCCCACCCACAATGCCTGCACCAGCGCACGATTATCAGCCTAACCGCACCCTCGATGTACGCCAAGACATCGCCACCGGAAACGACCCCTTTAAACGCATTATGCAGGAGCTGATGCTGCTGGAGCCAGGGGAAGTAATGCTGCTCATCAACTCCTTTGAACCAACACCCCTCATCCGCATCCTCGACCGCCAGGGCTATGGCATTGCCGTGATACCCGGAGCAGATGAAACAATACATACCTTTTTCCGGAAGCCGGCCGGAGGAATACCTGAACCCATACCGGAACACCAGAAAAAGTTCGAGGCGGTGGCAGAGCAGTATGCTGCCCACCTGCGAACGATAGACGTGCGCCACCTCCCCATGCCGCAGCCCATGGTCACCATCCTCCGCGAGCTGGAACTACTGCCCGAAGGCATGGCGCTTTTCGTGCAGCATAAAAAAGTACCCATGTTCCTGCTGCCCGAACTGAAAGAGAAAGGATATGCTGCCGTACACCGGCCCCACGAACAGGGCGTTCAGCTAATTATCTACAAACCCTGATGCACCATGATGCCTCCTGCCGAACAGATACCATCCAGACTGACCGTAGTACCCTACTACATAACCGGCGCATTGGCATTCATACTGGCAACGGCTATGTGCATTTCCGCAGCGGCATCATTCACCGGCCATTACTTCCAGCCTAAAATCCTCGCCATCACCCACATGGCCGTGCTCGGCTGGGCTACCATGATCATCCTCGGTGCCAGTAACCAGCTGGCCCCCGTCATCGCAGAAACGCGCCTCTGGAACGAAAAGATCCCGCTTGCTGTATTGGGCATGCTCATGGCCGGCGCCGGTACGCTTACGGCCGCTTTCTGGCAAATGAAAACTGGCGTTCAAAGCTTCGCGGGTGGCGGACTCATCGTATTTTCTTTTCTGCTGCATGCTTTCAATCAATTCAAAACCTTCGCTTCCGGCAAACGAAGTACCGCCACCCGATTCATGCTTACCGCACAGCTTTGGCTGATCCTCACCGCCTCACTGGGATTATTGCTGCTCCTCAACCTCCGCTATGCCTTCCTGCCCGCACTACACTTTCACTACCTGAAAGTACATGCCTCCGTAGGCATGGCAGGATGGTTCCTGCAGCTGGTGATGGGCGTTAGCTCAAAGCTCATTCCCATGTTCCTGCTCAGCAGTAATGAACGCCACCAGTGGCTCAACGTGGCTTACTATCTCCTGAATGCCGGTCTCATAGTGTTCCTTGTTGCGGGTCTTTTTATTCCCGGCGCAACTATTGCCCCCGTTAGCTTATTACTCATATCCGGCGCACTGTACTATTACTTCCGCTTCGTACGGGAATGCCGCAAAAGTGCCATGCGCAAGCGGCTCGATCAGGGGATGCAGCAAACTTTTATTGCCCTGCTGCTCATCGCAGTTCCCTTACTGCTGCTGGCGGTGATCCTCTTTGTAAAACAGGGCCTCCCGCCGGGATGGGGCACCGCCTTTGGCTTCGCATTCCTCGCGGGCTTCATCAGTATCATCATCATGGCACAAACATTCAAAACATTGCCATTCGTGGTTTGGATGCATCTCAATACCCCGGACGAGTTGCCCGACATCCTGCCGGCAGACCTCTATAGTGAACATTGGGTGAAAGCCCAGCTTTGGATCTACCTGCCTGGCTTCTTTTTGTTCCTTACCGGCACACTCCTCCGCCTTGAAATATCACTCTACACCGGTGCTATCCTCATGACAACAGCCGCCATCATATACGCAGGGCATGTTTTGTTTATTGTACAAAATCTGAAGTGGAATGGAGATAGACATCAGAGATCCTGAATACACCGCCAAACTGGCCGTGCTGCAGGCACTGAGCCGTGTGATTGATCCCGAGCTGGGCGTCAACATCATTGATATGGGACTGGTATATGCCATCAGGGTGAACAGTCCTGCTAAAGAAATTATGGTAGAGATGACGCTCACATCGGCCGCATGCCCCATGGGCAGTATGCTCACCGGCCATACCCGCGTGGCAGCCGGCGAAGCCCTGCCGGGTTTCGACACCACCGTTACCCTCGTATGGGAACCAAAATGGAATGCAGACCGCATCAGCGAAGCAGGGAAGCAGCTCCTGGGCTGGTAACCTCTGAATAAACAACTTAACGCATTGCATATATGACCGATCCACAATTATTCTCGGATACCGACAGCGCCTTCCGCTACCGCAGCAACCGGGAACTGTATAACGCCCGTTTGCTCTTCAGCGCCATCGCCTCTCCCTGGCTCACCAAAACCGGTATCCGGTTCGTAAACGGATGCATGGCCCTGCACCTGCCCATTAAAGGCCTGATTAAAGGAACCCTGTTCCGCCAGTTCTGCGGCGGCGAAACACTGGAAGAAGCCATCAACACCGCCAAACGCATCCACACACACCAGGTTTCCGCCATACTCGATTACGGTGCAGAACAAAAAGACGCCGAAGCAGACTTCGACAAAGCAGCACATGCCATCCTCGAAGCCATCCTCCGCACCGCCGGCAATCCTTCCATTTCTTTCGTGAGTGTAAAAATTACCAGTTTAGCCCGCTTCGCCCTGCTCGAAAAGAAACATTACAACCTGCCATTAGACACAGCAGAACAGGAAGAATGGCAACGCGTGCACAAACGCCTCCTGAACATCTGCAACGCCGCCGCCGGCTTCAACCTCCGCATCCTCATCGATGCAGAAGAAACATGGATTCAGGAACCGGTAAATGAACTGACGACAGATATGATGATGCGCTTCAATAAAAAGGAAGCCCACATCTACAACACCTTCCAGCTATACTGCCATGGCACGCTTCCCTTCCTCGAAACATCGCTCCAACATGCAGAAGACAATGGCTATATGCTGGGCGCCAAGCTGGTAAGGGGTGCGTATTTGGAAAAAGAAAAAGCACGTGCGTGGAAGTTCGGTTATGTTAATCCTATTCAGTCAACCAAAGAAGATACCGATCACGACTTCAACGCCGCCGTGGAATTCTGCCTCTGCAACATTCACCGGATGGCAGTTTTCATCGGCACCCACAATGAAGAGAGCTGTCTCCATACCATCCGCCTCATGGAAGCACTGAACATCGCCCCTGGCAACCCGCGTGTTTATTTCTCCCAGCTGTTTGGCATGAGCGATCATATTTCCTTTAACCTCGCCGCACTGGGGTATCAGGTGGCCAAATACCTGCCGTATGGTCCCCTGGCAGAAGTAACGCCTTATCTGCTGCGCAGGGCGGAAGAGAACACTTCCGTAGCCGGACAGTCGGGCCGCGAACTTCACAACATCAATAACGAAATCCGCCGCAGGCGAATGACCCATGAAAAATGATGTAAAGGAAATCCTTGCATTCCTCGTCCGCCATCAAGTAGCAACGGTTTGCGGGAACGACGGTGGCCTTCCTTTCTGTTTCAACTGCTTTTACGGATATATGGAAGCCAGTAGCTCCATCGTTTTCAAATCTGCTACAGACAGCCGGCAGGCCACATGCTTTACCCACGGCACTCCGGTAGCCGGCACTATCCTCACGGAAGGGTTAACCGTCCACAACAATGCCGGCGTACGTTTCGAAGGCAGGGTAGTGGAAGACGAAGCCGCAGCAGCAGAGAAAGCCTTTTATAAGTGCTTCCCCGTTGCCCTTCTGATTCCCGGGAAAATCATACAGATACAACTCAACCGCCTTTTCTTTACCCGCACCAATGCCGGATTCAGAAGCAAAGCCTCCTGGTTCCGCGAGTCCTGAATAAACAACACAATCTTTATCTGCGCCACCGGCCGGCGGTAAATTATTTAGTTTACCTTCCGGATGGTGGCTTTAATTACTACATAGAGGGAAGCAATCATCATATAGATTCAATCGATCTTGTTTATATCTTCAATAACTTAATTTTATACCCTCAACTACAATACGCCAACAATTGTTCATTCAATACCATAAACTATTCAACAAATGGGAACAGAATCCAACGACATCAGTAAATGCCCCTTTCACAACGGGAGCCTCAAACAGAATATTGGCGGCGGCGGCACCAGAAACCGCGACTGGTGGCCGAACCAGCTGAAGCTGAATATCCTGCGCCAGCACTCGTCCCTTTCCAATCCGATGGAAGAAGGGTTCGACTATGCCGAAGCCTTCAAATCCCTCGATCTCGCTGCCGTGAAGAAAGATCTTCATGCGCTGATGACTGACTCGCAGGACTGGTGGCCGGCAGATTTCGGGCATTATGGTCCCCTGTTCATCCGTATGGCCTGGCACAGCGCCGGTACTTACAGAACAGGCGATGGCCGCGGTGGTGCCGGTTCCGGACAACAACGCTTTGCCCCGCTTAACAGCTGGCCCGATAACGTGAGCCTCGATAAAGCCCGCAGGCTCCTCTGGCCCATTAAACAGAAATACGGCCGTAAATTATCCTGGGCCGATCTCCTCATCCTCACCGGCAACGTAGCCCTCGAATCCATGGGCTTCAAAACCTTCGGCTTCGCCGGCGGCAGGGTAGATAAATGGGAAGCAGAAGAAGATGTATACTGGGGCGCAGAAACCACCTGGCTGGGTGGTGACATCCGGTATGCCGACGGATCTCCCGGCGTTCCCAAAGATCATGGCGTGGTATCGTCTGACGATAAAGCAGATGGCAACATCCATTCCCGCAATCTCGAAAAGCCCCTCGCTGCCGTGCAGATGGGTCTTATATATGTAAACCCCGAAGGTCCCGATGGCAACCCTGACCCCATCGCTGCCGCTAAAGATATCCGCGATACTTTCGGCCGCATGGCCATGAACGACGAAGAAACCGTTGCCCTCATTGCAGGTGGCCACAGCTTCGGTAAAACACACGGCGCCGCACCCGCTACTAATGTTGGTAAAGAACCGGAAGCAGCCGGACTGGAACTGCAGGGCCTTGGCTGGAAAAACAGCTATGGTACCGGCGTTGGAGCAGATACCATAACCAGCGGTCTCGAAGTAATCTGGACCAAGACCCCTACAAAATGGAGCAATAACTTCTTCGAAAACCTGTTCGGCTTCGAATGGGAACTCACGAAGAGCCCGGCAGGTGCCCACCAATGGGTGGCCAAAGGTGCCGATGCATTCATCCCGGATGCATACGATCCTGCTAAAAAACACCGTCCTACCATGCTCACCACCGATCTTTCCCTGCGGTTTGATCCGGTATATGAGAAGATCTCCCGCCGCTTCCTCGAAGATGTGGATGCGTTCGCAGATGCCTTCGCCCGCGCATGGTTCAAACTGACGCACCGTGATATGGGTCCGCGTGCCCGCTACCTCGGCCCTGAAGTACCTGCAGAAGTACTCATCTGGCAAGATCCCATCCCTGCAGTTAATCACGCACTGGTAACCGATGCAGATGTAACTGCCCTGAAAGATAAGATCAATGTTTCCGGTTTAACCGTTAGCGAACTGGTTTCCGCAGCATGGGCTTCGGCATCCACCTTCCGCGGGTCAGACAAGCGCGGAGGTGCCAATGGCGCACGTGTACGCCTCGCACCCCAGAAGCACTGGGCTGTCAACAATCCGCCGCAGCTCCAAAAAGTGATTGAAAAACTGGAAGGCATTCAGAAAGCGTTCAACGGCGCTCAGAAAGATGGCAAACAGATTTCCATAGCTGATCTCATCGTACTTGCCGGTAACACAGGTATTGAAAAAGCCGCCAAAGCAGCCGGACAAACCCTTTCCGTTCCTTTCACTCCCGGCCGCATGGATGCCTCACAGGATCAGACTGACATTGAATCCGTTGGCTTCCTCGAACCAATAGCCGATGGTTTCCGCAACTACCGCAAGTCATCTTACACCGTAACCACCGAAGCACTGCTGGTGGACAGGGCACAACAGCTCACACTCACAGCGCCCGAGCTTACCGTGCTGATAGGAGGGATGCGTGTACTGGATACCAACTTCGACGGCTCCAAACACGGTGTCTTTACCAACAAGCCCGGTCAGCTTACGAACGATTTCTTCGTGAACCTCCTCGACATGAATACTGCGTGGAAAGCAGCTTCTGAAGACAGAGAGCTGTATACCGGCAGCGACCGTGCCACCGGCAATGCAAAATGGACCGCCACCCGTGCCGACCTCGTGATTGGTTCCAACGCAGAACTGCGCGCTATTGCAGAAGTATACGGCAGCAGCGATGCACAGGCTAAGTTCACACAGGATTTCGTGGCAGCATGGACCAAAGTAATGAACCTCGACCGGTTCGATATCAAATAGCAAGTATTACGTAGGAATAAAGCAAAAACGGCCTCCCCCTGTGGGAGGCTGTTTTATTTACGCCCATTCCCTCCAATTCAAAAAATAAATTTGCGTAGCTAAATAACTACACGTACATTTGTAGTCAAATAGCTACACAATGAATCTAAGACGTGATGTATTCCAGGCAATAGCTGATCCTACGCGGAGGGCTATTTTGCTGCTGGTAGCCTCGCAGGCCATGACAGCGGGGGCAATAGCCGCCAACTTCGACACTGCGCGGCCTACAGTTTCCAAACACCTGCAGATCCTCACCGAATGCGAATTGCTGGAGCAGGAGCAGAACGGGAGGGAGATCATTTATCACCTAAATCCACAAAAAATGAAAGAGATAGCCGATTTCATTGAGCCGTTCCGGAAGATGTGGGACGACCGCTTCAACAAGCTCGAAGCCATCATGAAAAACTATAAACCTAAAAAATAACCTGTAATGGAAAGAAAAACCAAAATTACGGTGGAAGACGGCAAACAGGAGCTCGTCATCACCCGGGAGTTCGATCTGCCGCTCGAACTGCTCTTTACAGCCTATTCCGAACCCGAGATTATCGAACAATGGATGGACAATGAAGTGGTACACCACGAAAGCAAAAAGTACGGCAGCTGGCAGTTCCGCAAAAAAGACAAAGACGGTAATGTTGTTTTCTCTGCCAATGGCGTATACCACGCCTTTGTGCCCAATGAAAAGATCACCCGCACCTTTGAAATGGACAACACCCATTTCCCCCCGCAGCTGGAATTCTTTACTTTTGAATCGCTGACGAAAGATACCAGCAGGCTCATTATGCACGTCATCTACAAATCCGCAGCCCTGCGCGATGAAATGGTGAAAATGGGGATGCACTGGGGCATCAATATGGCGCACGACCGTTTACAGGAAATCCTAACTAAAACCACCAAATAACTCCCGTTATGTCTAAAAGAAACAAAATCATTTACTGGATAGCCACCATCTGGATGTGCCTCGGCATGGTATCCACCGGTCTCGTACAAATTATAGGAGTGAAAGAAGAAGTGGACATGATGAACCACCTCGGTTATCCCGCATATTTCATGACCCTGCTCGGTGTCTGGAAAATTCTGGGCGCGATCGTGACCCTCATTCCCAAATATCCTGTATTGAAAGAATGGGCATACGCAGGTTTCTTCTTCACCATGTCAGGTGCCGTTATTTCACATATCGTGAAAAGCGACCCGATCGCTGACACCCTTCCGCCGGCATTCCTGCTCTTACTCACGGCGCTTTCTTACTACTTCCGGCCGGCCAACCGCAAACCTGTTACTGTAGCAGCTTAAATTATTCCGTATGAACCCTGCCGTAGATGCATATTTCGCTAAACTGGACAAGTGGAAAGATGAACTGCTTGCCATCCGAAAGATCGTGCTCGATTGCCAGCTCGTGGAAGAACTGAAGTGGCACTCGCCCTGTTACGCCTATAACGGCACCAACATCGCCATCATCGGCGGACTGAAAGACTATTGCGTACTCAGCTTCTTCAAAGGCGCGCTGTTGAAAGACGAGCACCACCTGCTGGAAGCACCGGGAGAGAACACGCAATCCGGCAGGGTGATTAAGTTCACCAACACCAAACGCATCGCGGAACTGGAACCCATCCTCAAAGCATACATCTTCGAAGCCATAGAAGTGGAAGAAGCAGGCCTGAAGGTGGATTTCCGCCAGCAGGCGCCCCCGCCACTCCCGGAAGAGCTGGAAAAAAAGATGAAAGCAGACGCCGCCCTTAAAAAGGCCTGGAATGCCCTTACGCCCGGCCGCCAGCGGGGGTACCTCCTTCACTTTACCGCCGCCAAACAACCCAAAACCCGGGAAGCAAGGATCGACAAGTTCATCCCCAGGATCCTGGAAGGGAAGGGGATGAACGACTGGTAAACAGGTGTAAACCCACATGTACACAACTCCGGGGCAGCTCCGGCATACAGGCACTGCTGCTTCACGGCTCCTTCAGGACTACTCCGTAGTTACTTCAGGGATACTCCACAGTTACAGCACAGATAGTGCAGGGGTAATGCACGTATGCGTTTTTCAAACAGGTCTCTAACCCTTTACTGTAGCAGGTTTCACAAAAAGGGTACCCATTGTTTAGTATAGATTGACGCACTACCAACGCAAAAAAGCGAACATAATACCAGATATGCGTTAATAAAGTATCTAAAACAGGCATTTTGTTTAGCAAGCCTAAATAAACTTAGTCCTTCAGCATCCGTACATACGCAACATTCGGACAAAAAAGCCAACGGCCGGACCAAAAATCCGGCCGTTGGCATGTAAATCCATCATCATGCAGGATGACGAAAATCAATTTTATTGTTTACACCCGTAGGTATCTTTGGGCATCGTGAAGCAGGTAATCACCTACATATTGATCTCCTTACTGACGCTGCAGTCTTTCAGTCCGCTCGTCATTTTCTCCGCCTACTATGCCAATAAAAGCTTCGTAGCAGGCGTACTTTGCGAAAACAGGAACAAGCCCCAACTCCATTGCGACGGTAAATGCTTCCTCAGTAAACAGCTTCAGAAAGCCGAGAAAGAAGAGCATTCCGAAAAAACACCCGTTAAAGCCATAGAGGCCTTCGTATACATTGAACCCATATTGCTGACCAATAACAGCAATGAATTATACCCCGCTCAACCTAACTACCCGCTGTACCCGCCCAATCAGTACAATTTCGATTTTCCGGGCAGCTGCTTCCGCCCACCAAGCATTTAAACTCCTCACCCGCACTTTGAGCAAAGCTTCCGCAAATCAGCCTGAAAAGCTGCATTCCGGCCATGCTTTGCCTGTACATGCCTGAAACAGGGATGTTACCACCATCACCACATTCAAATTATTACAACGCCTTCAATTCATTCGTCATGAAAAGATATTTCCCCGCCTTGTGCTTCATCGCCCTTTCCGCTATCGTTACCAGCTGTTCCAAAGACAATATTGAACCTGCACCTGTAGCCATCCCGCACCAGAAGATAGCAGACGGCTTCGCCATCGGCGCAGGCGTTAAAGTGGAACTGTACGCCAGAAAAGCCCTGTCTACCGGCTATAACACCGTATACTTCGCGCTGTATGATTCCATCTCCAAAGCACCCATCGAAAAAGCTCAGCTCAGCATGCTCCCGATGATGGACATGGGCACCATGAAACACTCCGCTCCCGCAGAGCAGCCCGGCACTGCCGCCAAAGACCGTCTGTTCACCGGCGCCCTCGTTTTCACCATGCCCTCCGGAGAAATGGGCAGCTGGACGGTAGAGGTAAACATCACCAACGGCACTAAACAGGGTAAACTCATCCTCCCGGTCACCATCGCCAACGCCCCCGCAGCCCGCCTCAAATCTTTCGTATCCAAAGTAGACAATGCCAAATTCATCGTGGCATACATTGAACCCAGCGCACCTAAAGTGGGCGTAAACGATATGGAGATCGCCATCTTCAGATCAAAGAGCATGATGGAATTCCCGGCGGACAGTAGCTTATCTGTGGCACTCACCCCCGAAATGCCCACCATGGGCCATGGCTCTCCCAACAACGTAGACCCTGTTCACATCACCAAAGGCCACTACAAAGGCAAAGTGAACTTTACCATGACGGGCCTCTGGTACCTTAACCTCGATTTCAAAGCAGGCGCAGCTATCTCCAACGACAATACTTTCTTCGAAGTAAACTTCTAGGCTTTCACCGTTCAATCGTTTTTTATGAAAGTCATACCCATCAGCATATTATGCCTGCTTTCCGTCTCCACCGTCTATGCACAGCGTTTGGTAAAAGAAGATACCGTGCGCACGGTATTGCTGCAGGAAGTGAAAGTGACCGGCAAACAAAAGAACCAGCAGCAAAACCTGTTTCAATATTTCAGTGCCAATAAAGCCGCCACCACGGAAGATGTGCTGGCAAGGCTGCCGGAGCTTTCCATGGTACGGCGCGGCAGCTATGGCATGGAGCCTGTTATCCGATCATTCAACAGCGGCCAGGTTAACCTGCTGCTGGATGGCATGCGCATTCATGGTGCCTGTACGGATAAGATGGACCCTGCGTCCATCTACGTTGAGCCGGCCAATCTCCAGAGCATTGAAGTGCGCACCAATGGCGGCAGCTTCCTGAACGGTTCATCCGTTGGCGGCAGCATCAACATGAAACTGGCAGAAGCCACCTGTCATGACGAGCGCGTGTTTTCCGGTACCGCCAACTCCGGCTACCACTCCGCCGCCCGTTCGTACTACCAGTCGCTTAACCTGAACTACGCCACTTACAAATGGGGTATCACCGCCACCGGTACTTACCGTAAAAGCAATAACTACCGCGATGGCAGCGGCAAACGGGTCGATTTCTCGCAGTATGAAAAAGTGAATTACTCCATTCATGGTAAATACATGCTGAACGAGAACACCTACCTGAAACTCGACCTTCTGGCCGATGACGGATGGAACATCGGCTACGCCGCCCTGCCGATGGATGTAGGCTATGCCAACGCCCGCATCGGCGCCCTTACCTTTGTAAAAGAAAACCTGGGCAACGGCTGGCAGAAACTGGAAGCTAAACTTTACGCCAATCAGGTAAAGCACTATATGGACGATACCCATCGCCCCAACGTGCCCATCCACATGGACATGCCCGGAAAAAGCGCCACCTCAGGCATGTATGCCGAAGGCACTACATCCATCGGCCGTAACCAGCAGCTCACCCTCCGTGCAGACGCTTCCGTTACCGCCCTCAAAGCTTCCATGACCATGTACCAGGAAGGTACTTCCCCCATGTACATGCTCACCTGGCCCGATAACCGGCAGGTACAATCCGGCGTAGCCGCGCAATACCTCCTTCAGTTGGACAGTATCACCCAACTGCAGGTGAGCGCCCGTGCGGATTATTCCGATTTCTCCCTCACCACACAGGAAGGTAAAGACCACCTCGCCGTATTCGGATATAACGGCCAGGCGGTGAACCACTTCATCCCATCGGTTTCCGTTCAGCTGTCGCGCAACCTGCACCGTAACCTGAAAGCCACCGTTTCATTGGGTATGAACGGCCGTACCCCCACAGCCAGTGAGCTGTTCGGCTTCTACCTGTTCAACCAGTTCGACGGGTACGATTACATCGGCAACCCCGGCCTGAAGCAGGAAACGGCCCAACAGGCGGAGCTTACACTCCAATGGCGCAAGTCTAAATGGAAAGTACAGGCCACGGGGTACGCATCCCGCGTAAGCAATTATATCATCGGCAAGTACGATCCGAAGTACAGCGTGATGACCGCCGGCGCAAGAGGCGTGAAGGTGTACGAAAACCTCGGCCATGCGCTGCTCACCGGTGCGGAAGGCAGCGTTATCTTTAACCCCGTCCCGCAAACGCAGATCGTATCCGTCCTCAAATACGCCTATACCCGCGACAACGCCGGCAATGCCCTGCCCATGATCGCACCATTACGCAACATTACTTCCGTCAAACAAAACATCCATCGCTTATGGCTGCAGGGCGAACTGGAAACCGCCGCCGCGCAAAACCGCGTAAGCAAAGCCGCCAACGAAAAGCAGACCGGAGAGTTTTATCTCTGCCACTTCCGCATGGGCTACAACGGACAGGCTAAAGGCTTCCGCTGGCAATTGAACGGGGGCGTGGAGAACATCTTTGATGCATACTACCGCGAGCATCTCGACTGGGGCAACATCGCCCGGCAGGGGAGGAACTTTTACCTGCAGCTGGGAATAGGGTTCTAAATATCTGGACTACCAACTTTTGTTGATTTTGGACCAGTAAAACGAATTGAGTAATGGAGACATTTGTGGCAGTTTTTAAAACATGCAACTTATGTCAACACCCGCAACGGAAACCAGTTCACAGGAAGTGAATGTAAAAGGAGGAAAAGCAACACTCGTTAAAGCAACGCTTGAACATTTAAAAGACGCCAGTCTGCTCTTTGACATGTACCGCGTATTCTACCGCCAGCCGGCAGACTATGAACGGTGCAGGCGCTTCCTGCAGGAGCGGCTGCAAGATGAGCAGTCTCACATTTTCCTTGCCTATGTAGAAGGGCAACCCGTGGGCTTCGTGCAACTGTACGAGCTGTATCACTACATTCATCTGGAAAAGCAATGGCTGCTCAGCGACCTGTTCGTACATCCTGACTACCGGGGTATCGGTCTATCCGTTCACCTCATTAACCGCAGCAAGCAATGGTGCGATGAAACCGGAGCCTGCGGCCTGATGCTGGAAACAGAGAAAACCAACGATATCGGCAACACGCTCTATCCCCGCTGCGGCTTTGAATATGACGGGAAGCATAATTATTATCAGTGGTGGAAGTAATATAAAATCAATACCTGAACATCCCCCGTTCATAATCAATACGATTATTAACGGGGGATTTTTTGTGTCTGGTTCCCTTTTCCTACCTTGCAGTAACTACTTCCCGCTAAAAGCACCTTGCAGATGGACCTACACGACAAAATCACCCAAGCCAGAAAAGTAAAAGGCTTCACGCAGGAGCAGCTGGCGGAAATGACTAACATCAGCGTGCGCACCATTCAACGGATAGAGGGAGGGGAAAACATTCCAAGGGCTTTTACCCTGAAGGCCATCGCCACCGCACTGGATGTTCCTTTCGAAGAATGGACAGCCATCACCACATTACCCGCACCGGAAAAGGTAAATACCGGAGAAGAAACGCACGCCCTTCAGCTGATATGCCTTTCCTGTTTCAGTTACCTCGTTATACCCTGGGTACACTTTCTGGTACCCGCATGGCTCCTGAAAAGATCAGGTATTCAAAGTCCGGAAGCAAAGGCATTTGCCCGGCAGGTCATCAGGCGACAGATCTACTGGTCCATAGCGCTTTCGGGTCTGATGTTACTGACCATGTTGTTCAACTTCATCAGCAGATCCATCTTCTCCGAGCCATTTCTCCTCAACTACCTGTGGCCACTGTTTATCATGTTAGGGTGGAATGCCTTACAGATAATCCTTTCTTTCAGACAGATCAAAGGAGTCAACAACGCATTGATTACCAGTTAATGTCGTGCAAATGTCGGGTAAATGGCGGGCAATTGGTTCCCTGCCGAATGTAGCTTTGCAGGCAAACAATACACGCATGATGCAAACTATCAGGCAGGCCTTTTTGCTCTTAATTGTGGCAATATTCACCGGCTGCATTACACCCGCATTCTCACAATCCCTTCCCGCCAGTCAACTTACATTCACTCCCGGCACCCACGTAATACCCTTCCACTGGCAGGGAGATTCCGTTCATGCCCAATGGGAACCCCATGCCGCCATGCTCATCCCGGTGAAGCTAAAGGGTTGCCCCAGGCAGTTGTATATGCAGTTCGACCTTGGCGCTCCCGCTTCCATAGTCTATCAAAATAAACTGAACGCCATCCGGGAAAAGTACCCGCAGGCAGGGGCTGATAGTCTCCAAACGATCTTCCATTTCACAGCTGGGAACACCCCGGTTTCCGCCCACAGTATCCCTTTCATGCAATTCGACAGCAGCAGCATTAACTGGAACACAACAGCCAAAGTGATCATCGGCACCATCGGGGCAGACTTCATCGACGGACATGTAGCCGTTATCGATTACCCCAAACGAAGGATTACCATCGCCGAAGCTGTACCCAAAAAGACAGTGCGTCAAATCAGGATGGAAACCTTCGTATATATGGGCAGGAGGATACTGCTGCCATCCACCATCCTTGGTCAGCAAAAACTGCTATTCTTCGATACCGGCTCCAGTATGTACTCCTTACTGACCGACAAGGCTACCTGCGAACAATTGGCCATTCCCGGCACACCGGTACTGCAAAGCAAATCCTGGTCATGGAACAAATGGCTTATGGCCAACACGATGGCCACCAGCGATAGCATAGAAATTGCATCATTGAAAATCCCAATCAGGAATGCTACCTATATGGAAGGCACCGATCCCGCACAGGCGGCGCAAATGAGGCGCATGGGCATAGGAGGGATGACGGGGAATAAACTATTCCTGCCATACAAACTGGTACTGGATACGAAGAACAAAATGTTTGGATTGATACGTTGAGGAGGAGGCTAACAACAGGCCGGTAACCGGACTTCCGTTGCAACGAAGTTAGGAAAAAAAGCTGGTCTCCGCATCAACCCCGCCGGAAAACAAGGTGTTTTTTTAGTATGTGAAATCACTACATTTATACCTTCATATTCAAACTGCAGCGCAACTGCCATAACCCTGCTACAGTAAGCCTCACAGCCATATCAATCGCAGTTGCCGCACATCATTCTCTAACCCGGAAATGAAGGAACACATGTACAAATGGATCATTGGTTTTCAGGACACAGACCGCGCTATGGGATGGCTCACCGGCGGCAAAGGTGCCAACCTCGGTGAGTTATCGCGTATCAGGGGCATTCGCGTGCCGAATGGTTTCTGCGTTACTACCGAAGCATATCAGAAGGTCACGGGCCACCACACCGGACTGCAGGAATTGCTGGAAAAACTTACCCGCTATGAAGCATCCGACAGGGAAACTATCCGGTCTCTCAGTGCAAGTATCCGTTCCCTCATCGAAGGCATCCCCATCCCGCAGGATATTGCTGCAGAGATAACGGCGTACATCAGGGAGCTTGGCGAAGAGAGTGCCTATGCCGTACGTTCCAGCGCCACAGCCGAGGATTTGCCAAATGCTTCCTTCGCCGGGCAACAGGATTCTTTTCTGAACATCACCGGCGATGAAGCCATCCTCCGGCATATCTCCCTTTGCTGGGCTTCCCTGTTCACGGAAAGGGCCGTTTTATACCGTATACAGAACGGGTTTGGACATTATCAGGTGCATATTGCGGTAATAGTGCAGCAAATGGTACAACCGCAGGCAGCAGGGGTTATGTTCACTGCAGACCCAATTTCCTCCAACCGGAAAGTGGTATCCATTGATGCGGCCCGCGGACTGGGCGAAGCACTGGTAGCAGGCACCGTGAATCCTGATAACTATGAAGTGCATGATGATGGAACGGTGAACATGCGAAGCAGCAATAAATCCCCTGAAGATGACGGGATTTACCGGCAGGGCGTTAACCCGTTTGAACATGAGCGTAACTTTGTACTTACAAAAGAACAGATCACACGGCTGGCACAAACCGGCCGGCAGATAGAAGCACATTTCGGCGCACCACAGGATATTGAATGGTGCCTTGCGGATAGTGTGTTCTACATCGTACAGAGCCGCCCCATTACTACGCTGTTTCCCATCCCGACAGCCAACGACTCCGATAACCATGTATACATTTCCGTTGGCCATCAGCAGATGATGACTGATGCCATGAAACCGCTGGGCCTTTCTGTATGGCAACTCAGCACCGGCGCTCATATGCGTGCCGCCGGAGGCAGGCTCTTTGTGGATGTAACCCCCATCCTCCAAACCGCCGCCGGCCGCAGGAAACTGATAGATACACTGGGCCAGTCGGACCCATTGCTGAAAGGCGCCCTGACAGAGATCGTTCATCACCGCGAATTCCTCCGGTTGCAGCCCGAAGATGAAACCAGTCTTAATGCACCCACTCCGCTGGATTATCTCACACTTTCAGCAACTGATCCCGCAATAGTAGCTGTATTGATCAACCGCACAGATACATCTGTTGCAACCCTGCGGGAAGAGATCAATACCAGATCAGGCACAGATGTGTTCGATTATATCAAAGACCACATCATGCAGATGAAACAGGAGATGCACGACCCGCAGAACATGGGTGCTGTCATGGCCGGTATGAACGCCAGTGCATGGATCAATGAAAAGATGAAGGAATGGCTGGGAGAAAAGAACGTGGCCGATACCATCACCCTGTCTGCCCCCAACAACATCACCTCCGAAATGGGTCTGGCCCTCATGGATGTGGCGGATGTGATCCGTCCATTCCCGGCCGTGGTGCAATACCTGCAACATACCAACGATGATGATTTCCTGAATGTATTGCCACAAATGGAAGGAGGGAAGGAAGCCCGTAACGCCATCGTTGCCTTCCTCGACAAATACGGTATGCGCTGCGCCGGAGAGATCGATATCACCAGAAAACGCTGGAGCGAAAAGCCCGCCATCCTGTTACCATTGCTGCTCAACAACATCAGGAACTTTACACCGGGGGCTGGTGCCCGCAAATTTGAACAGGGCCGGCAGGATGCCATGCAGAAAGAACAGGAGATACTGGCAAAGCTGCGGCAATTGCCAGACGGGGAAGAAAAAGCAGCAGCAACCAAAAGGATGATCGATCAGGTAAGGGGCTTTATCGGCTATCGCGAATACCCTAAATACGGCATCATCAACCGCTACTACCTTTACAAACAGGCCTTACTGAAAGAGGCACATACACTCGTGGAGGCCGGTATTTTGCGGGAATTGGAAGACATGAACTACCTCACTTTCGAAGCGCTCCGAGAAGCAGTGCGCACGCATGAAGTGGAATACGAAAGCATCCTGCGGGAGAAAGAATTATTCAACACTTATGAAAAGCTCACCCCGCCAAGGGTGATCACTTCAGACGGGGAGATCATTACAGGCAACTATAACCATGAGAACCTGCCGGCCGGAGCCATTCCAGGCCTCCCTGTTTCCGCCGGTATTGCGGAAGGCCGTGCGCGTGTAATACTGAACATAGAAGAAGCAGAACTGGAAGCAGGAGACATCCTCGTCACTACCTTCACCGACCCCAGCTGGACGCCCTCGTTCGTTTCCATCAGCGGCCTCATTACCGAGGTGGGAGGCCTCATGACCCATGGCGCCGTTATCGCCCGGGAATATGGTCTGCCTGCCGTTGTGGGCGTTAACGGGGCTACAAAACTGATTAAGGACGGGCAGCGCATCCGGGTGAATGGGACAGAGGGGTTCATAGAAATAATATAGCCGGAGAAGTATTCTCCGGCTATAAGTATCATTTTAGAAGGAGGGAGGCGGTGCATTCAGATCACCATCGATGAAATCGGTTACCATGGGCACCCAGAGGTTTGCTTTCTGCATCATGCCTATGTGCGTGGTACCGGGCAATATAGCCAGCCGGGAATGGGGCATACCGTGCATATCACCCATCTTTCCACCGCCTTTGGCACGGAACAGTTCCAGTGCATGTTCATACCGCACGCCATCTGCATCACCAATAGCCATGAAAACCGGCATCTTTAAGTTCTTGACTTCCTTCGACCAATCATATGGTTTCAGGTCTATACTCAATACCTTTTTCAAATATGCAGGGAACTGGGTGGAATCATTCCCCTGCATGAGGAATTGCTGCTCAATGGGCGAGCCTTTGAACATATCCGCGTTCATGGTGGAATACATCGCTTCCACTTCAGGCCACCAGCCATCGTGCGTGTAAGTGCCTGAGAGCACTACCAGCCGGCGCACCTGCTCCGGATGACGTACCGCCATCTGAAAGGCCACACCACCGCCCATGCTGTATCCAAGAATATCCGCACTGTCGATCTTCAGATGCTTCAGCAGGCCGGATACATCATCGGCCATACCTTCATAGCTGAACTCGCGGGCAATATCCTTTGTACGGCCGTGGGCCTGCATTTCTGCTACTATCACTTTACGGTCTTTCGCCAGCAGGGGAATAATATGCGCCCAGTTCAGCGGGATGGTCATAAAAGAGCCATGCAGGAGAACTATGGGTTTCCCTTCGCCGTATACTTCATAGTAAAGATTAAGACCGTTAACGGCTGCATAACCGGTGTCTGACGGTTGCAGGGTTTGCGCTGCTGTTGTGTCTTTTGGCGTGGTGGTATGGCTGTGTTCTTCCTTAGGACCAGACTGGCAGGAACTCATCACCACCAGTACAACGGCCACTGCTAAGCCGGATATCAAATGCTTGTTCATATCGTGAGGTTTATTATGACACAAATCTCGGCAACAATACCCGGCTGCCTGCAGTGCAATTGCGACAATGTTAGGGGTTAAAAACGACAATGCTTCTAACTTTACAAAAGCAGCGCTGTTCGCTTTCACAAAACCTGCAAAGCCAGCCGGGCGCTTGCCTGTCAGCATCATATAATCATCACTTACTTGCTGCCACCGGATCAGGACTAACATACACCACCTGTTTACCCTGTACTTCAGGAAAGATCGCGGCCATCCCTGCTCACCCAAGGCCTATCCGTTAATATCGTACCGAAAAGGGATGTATCGCCCTACTGACATCCTCCATCCATCCTCCATCCAAACCCACTATTTACTGGAGCCGGAAGGAGGTTGGATGGAGGGTGGATGGAGGATCACGGTTCAATTGATTGACAATGAATAAATTGTGACGAAGCGTAAAATCAGCGTGCAAAGGCATCACATTGTTATTCACTATAGTTTCATAATCATCCGCACGGTTTTATTCAACCCATCCGATACATGGATGAAGTAGAGATCGTGGCGGAGATGGGAAAGATTGAGGCTTACGGTAGAAGTGCCCGCGCCTGCAGGAACAAAGGCATACGCCACCCGGTTACCCATCCGGTCGATCACATGGAAGGTATACGGACGGTTCAGCTTTTTATTGAGCCGCACGTTAATGGGACCGCGGGTAGGGTTGGGGTAGATGGTAATGTCTATAGGATCGCGTACCAACTCTACTCCCAGCACCAGGATCATCTGTTCCGCCGTAGCCGTGTCGTAGTTTTCATTCCCTGCCTGAATGGCGCGGATCGTAACCAACCCTTCATCCAGCAGCTTCACCGAATTACCGGTAATAGTCGCTACACCGGATACTACCTCATACGTAACCGGCAAACCGGTGGATGCAGTGGCCTCCAGCGTTACCGTTTTAAGCCGGCGCTGCGGTTCTATTGCCGGGAAAGTGATGGTTTGTAATGCCTTCCGCACAGTGAAGGTTTGTTGTACCGAATCTGCCTCATACAAATCATTCCCCGGCTGTATGGCACGAACCGTTACTTCACCGGCACCGAGTATCGTTACGATGGAATCCTGCAATGAAACCGGTCCTGCAACAAGGCTATACGTAACGGGCAGTCCAACGGAGGAACCGGCATGTAATACAAATGCCGTATCACCAAACACCTTATCGCCAACCGGGGTGAAATTCATTTCCTGTAATCCTTTCAGCACTTCAAATGTTTGCACGGAATCTGCCGCAAAGTAATTATCGTTGCCGGCAGCGGTAACCTTCACGGTTACGGTGCCCGGTGCCTGCAGCTGCAGACTGTTACCCGCCACTACCGCAGGGCCATCCGTTACACTGAACGTTACCGGCAATCCGGTGGAAGATGTTGCATTCAGTGCCACTTCTCCTGTTCCATAACGCTGTGTGGGAATACTGTCGAATGTGATGCTTTGCACTTTCTTTTCGATCAGCTCCCATTCTGCCAGCTGTGTGTTAGCCTCGCCGTTGTTAGCCGTAATATCCAGCCTGAAATACATATACGCCTTCTTCTGCACATCGAGCGGGTAAGATTGATTCAGCCCTCTCGAGGCAAAGGTTTCCCCGTTGCGCACATCGAGCGTATCCCAGGTAGTACCATCATTAGAACCCAGCAGCCGCCAGTCTTTCGGATCACGTGCAGGCCGGTCGTTCCCGGAAGTGAGCGTATACCTTACAAGTATAGCCGGAGTGGCAGAAGCATACTGTATCCAAAGGGCCGTTCTTCCACTACGGTAATATTTTGTAGCGGGGTTGTTATCAATGAGGGAAGGCAGATCTTCCGTGGGTTTGGATGGATTGGGGTATTGGCCGGTAATAATTCCGCCATTGTCCGTAACATCGAACTGGCCATACCGGATGCCGGTACGCACTTCTGTTGAGAAAGCGGTATCCCAGCCGGTATTAACCGACCGTGCCTGCAGAACCAGGTTACCGGCCGGCGGGCTCATCCAGCGGTAGCCATAGGGTGCTGTGCTGTCCACAGCCACCAATACGCCATTACTGTAAAAAGTCACCGCCCGTACGGCCGACACGGAATCAATTGCTGTGGCAGACAGATCAACATAAACAGGACTAACATGCGAGGAGCCATTCACCGGTGCTGTAAGTGCCACGGAAGCGCCTGCAGGGTTGGCGCGAACCTGTACCGATGCCGTATCACTGCTGCGGCCGCTGGCGTCCACCGCATAGGCGGAAAGTATATGGCTGCCATAGGAGGCCTGCCATTCAACACTAAACGGCCGGCTGCTGTCTACCGCAAACTCAACTCCATCCACAAGGTATCGTACATAAGCAACGGTATCTGTCAATGAAATCACTGCTACATCAAATTGAACAGGCATCCCAGCCTGCAGGATAGCACCGGGCAGGGGAGACTGTATCCCTACCACAGGAATGCTGCCACCGGCATGGGTGCCAACATGGGAGCTGTCCATCAACAGCGCTTTTACCGGTGTGGCCAACAGTTGATCTGCTCCTACATCATAAGGCAGGCTCCGGGGCTGGCCATCCATATCCACCGCTATCCCCGGCATTACTTCCGTAGCCATGCCAATAGCCGGACTACCCGGTTGCAGGTGAAAAGTACCCGTTACATCACGCGCCAGCAAAGGATCAGCCACGATATACGATGAGTCAGGCATATCACCCGCATTGTTGGTGAGGTTGTGGATGATATTGCCTTTCCATACCGGGTTGAGAGAGGGGCCCTGGATCTGCACCGCCTGCGCAGTACTGTTGGCAATGATGTTATAAGCCCCGGTAATGTAGGTAGAACCCAGTCCGTTTGTACGGGGAGCCTGGCGGATGTTGGTAGCATTGTTCACGAGGGTATTGAAAGCGATCAGCACACGATCGGGCCGGTCGTGCGAGGTAAGCGCCCCGCCTTCGGATACTTCTGCAGAGCCGTTACCGATGTTAAGCGCAATGCTGCAGTTCTCGTAGTGATTGCTGTGAATGGTATGATCATCCCCGAAGATGCGGAGGCCGGGAGTATTCAGAAAGTAGTTGCCATACACCTGTGCAAAGTTGCCATGGCGCAGGGTAAACTGAGCCGGACTGTTCAGAAAAGTATTGTACCGGATGGTGATACCCGATACCTTCACCGACAGCGATTCATTTTCCCCGTCGCACTTTTCGAACAGGTTGTATTCGATGATGCTGTTGGTGGTAGACAGACTGAAGCCGCTCAGTCCGAACTGCACTGTTTCCGAGCCATTACCGCCACCGGGCCGCTGGTTGTAAAACCAGTTGTGATGCACCCAGATGCGGCGCGCAGCCTGACTACCCGAAGCACCCGGCCCACCGGAAGCATGAATGGAAAGGAACTGACCCAGTGCCGCCTTATCGCGGAAAGTGTTGTAAGCCAGCTCATGATCATCGCCCTGTACATTGAGGTTATCACCTTCGCCGGGCGTCTGGTACACATTGCGGATCAGCTTGCAGAAGGCAGTACCTCTGCCAATGACGGCCTTTCCGGCACTGTGCGTGAACAGGAAGCCCGAGATAATGATGTGCGCGGCAGGAGATGCAATGGCGAATCCGCCGGTGCCCGTGATCTCCGCACCGCCCACTGTTTCCGCAGTGATGGTGATGGGCTGGGCTGCAGTGCCCTGCCGGTTGATGGTAATGTTGGAAGTGGCCATGTACACACCGTTGGCCAAAACAATCACATCACCCGGGGAGGCATTGTTGATAGCGCTCTGCAATGCAGGAAGTGTGTTTACGGGAATGATGGCTGCCATCGCTGAAGCAGCCCATAGCAGCAGTACTGCAAGGGGTAAAGTTTTCATCATGTGGAATCGAGGTTTTAATAAAAGCTTTCATAGCACCGGAGGGCGCCGGCTGCAGAACGTGGAATAGACATATGTAATTTCCGGAATAAGGGGCTGCCGGAGTGATAGGATTTTCGCTTTAACCGTTAGGATATTGTTATGCTATAAAATAACATCTACCCATTGCTTCGTTTCTGCCGTAAGCAGTGATATCACATCTTTCTTCCCGGCTTTGAATGAATGATCCGCGCCTTCCAGTTTCACCAGCGTTGCCTTGGGTAATCCACTGCAAACTTCCTCAATTAGCTCCCAGGTGGCCAGGGCATCTTTCGAGCCTTGCAGGAACAACATAGGGATGAGGATGGACTGTAAATGCGCAGCACGGTCAGTAGAAGGTTTACCGGCAGCATGCAGCGGGAAACCATAGAAGATAACGCCTTTCACGGGACTTTCAGGATGTTCGGACAAGTACTGAGAAGTCATTCTCCCTCCAAACGATTTACCGGCAGCAAACAAGGGAATACCCGGAGCGATGGAACGCGCCTTTTCGATAGCCGCTGCAATGGTGGCATGCGCCACAGCCGGCGTATCCGGCCGCTTCTTATGTTGTTCGGTAAAAGGGAAATTGAAACGAAGTGTGGCAATACCTGCACCAGCCAGTGATGTAGCCAGCGTTTCCATAAACACATGATCCATATTCGCCCCGGCACCATGCGCTAATGTGAGGACGCATACAGGTTTGGAAGGGGCCATGTACCTGGCGGACACGGAACCTATAGCGGGTGATACTTTGATCTTGAGGGATTTGGTGCTCATAACGGAAAATTACTCCCTTTCCCGCAAAAGAAAAAACCGGCCCGCGTAATGCGAAGCCGGCAACTGCTATCATGGCAAGGGATGTTACTTTTTAGGGGAGAATACCCTGATCACCCCGTCATCTTCACTACTCACAATGAGGAGACTTTTCTTCGAAGGACTATTCTTCGCATCCACGAACAACACACCTTCCGGCGCATCACCCGTTTTAACGATATGGAGGAAGCCGGGAGCGAGGGGATTGGAAACATCGTAAATGGCCACAGCATCCACCCGTTCCAAACCCATAAAGGCAATGGACCGGTTGCCCATGGTACCGATAGCGATGCCTTCCGGCTCTACGCTCTTATCATCACTGCGGGCATCATCATAAATACCCGCTTCTTTGGCTTTCACATCCAGCTCATTTTTACTGTCGAACAGGAGGGCACCCGTGTTGCCATTCCATACCGAGAAGGAGCGTGCCCCGAAGGAATACAGGGCCTCGTACAGTCCGTCGTTATTGGCATCACCCAGGGTTTTGGTTACAGTGAGCCTGCCGAGGGCGCTTTCTGCTTTCAGTGCGGCAGCATCAGGGAACACAGCGGGATCGAGCTGCAGGTCTTTTACCCGGGTATTTTCTGCATAAGCATCCCATTCCCGCACATCTCCTTCATTCACCGTGAAAAGGTAAGGTACACCGGCGCTATTGAGCAATACGGCCATGGCATCGGGCTGGTACATACCTTTTACGGGTACTTTCTTAAAAGTAACACCACCATCTTTATCGGAAACATCGATGGCATTCGCATCGGTGTTGTAGTCTTTAAAGCCGAGGGGGAATATTTCAGTGATGGATTTACCTGTCAGGTCTATTTTGGCGATGCCATTGTTTTCCTGCAGCGTAACCCAGGCGGTTTTGGAATCAGGAGCCACCGTGATGTATTCCGGCTCTACGTTCTGTGCAAAGGTACCCGGCCCGAAGATCCGGAAACCTTTGAGTGCAAGGGCAGCCTGCTGCGGAGCAAACCCGCTAAAGTCGAGGGTGGTTAAGGTGTAGTTGTCGTTAACATTGATGATGGAAACGGAGCCAACAGGGTCTGCAGCATAATCGGTGGCAGGCTCACCTTCGTTGGCGGTAAGTATCCATTTACCATCGGGGGAGAAAGTCACCATATCGGGCATAGCGCCTACGGTGATGGTTTTGATCAGGGAGTTATCGCTGGTATTGTATACATCCACACGGCCGGCGGCAGTTTTATTAATGCCTTCAATGGCAGCGGCCAGCTTGCCATTGTAAACGGCCACACTGTTCACGACGCCTCCGGCAGGGAGGATGTCTTTCTTCAGGTCTGTGATTTTAGTTGGATCGGAGAGGTCCAGCACTTTGATCATGTTGGCACCATCGTTCTTTACCACAAACAGGCGTTTGGTGGCAGGATCGTAAGCACTGATTTCAGCAGCGCCCTTAGTCCCGATATCGATCATCCCGATCTCTTCGAAAGAAGCGGGGTCTTCCATCAACGGGGTATCGGGGTTCTTTACGTCATCTTTGGAACAGGCGGCAAATGCCAGGCTTGCAGCCACCGGCAACAGGAACTTGATTTTAGTACGCATGAATCTATGTAGGTTTTAGACCGCGCAAGAGTATCAAGTTCCTGTGACCGCATTGTGACCATAAGGTTATCAGATTGTTATGTATGCAACCCGGGCTATTATTGCGTTACTTATCCAGCCCTTTTTCCCGTAACCATTCAGACATGAGGTCCGCAATGGCAATATTGTTCAGGTCGGAGAATGGGAAGTGTGTATTGCCGGTAATGCCGATCTCAGGTAGATGCACCACGGTTACATCGCCCCCCAGTTTATTCACCGCATCCCTCCACAGCCGGGCCATGGCAAGCCTTGCCCGCCAGCCATCAGCCCCGGGATTGGGATCTGGCTTAACAGGGATATTATCACCGTAATAGATCACAATAGGGATCTTCGTCAGCTTCTCAAACTCCGCTTTTGTAACGGTTTCTGCTTTCAGCGGGCCTGATGAGCTTTCGATGGGCGCGGGCACTTCCCCTTCGGGGAACGGGAAGCCGGAACCCGGTTCATAGCAAACGATGGCGCGAACGTTGGCGTTCTTCATCGCAGTTATCCAGCCAAAGCCTCCGGAATGAGAATGCGTTACCAGCACCATAGGCCCGAGTTTATCGGCCAGTGCGGAAGTGGCATCCGTCACTACTTTGGTATCTATCGGACCAATATTAGGTGTCATTGACCGGAAGTATTGCTCCAAAGTGGCGGTATCTTTTGAGAACTGTACACCCGGAAAGTAGTTGGGCCATATCCCTACCCGGAACGTACCAAACCAGGTCTGCTCATCGGGAACAGGGGAGATGGTACCTTCTGCCATACTGCGCGCGGCATTGCCACGGCGGGGCTGGTCCATGAGGTATACGCTATGCCCGCGCCGCAGGAATATATTCTGGAAACCCTCCCGTCCGTCGGGGGTGGTTTCCCAGGTTTTGGAGAACTGCCCTATACCATGCCAGAACACCAGCGGCAGTTTTTTGGCTTTAACCGGTTTCTGGTAAAAAATGTATGCATGATCGCCGTGGAAGGTTTGTCCTTCAGGGGTACGTTTTATCGGGTCATACGTACCCGGATTCGTTTTTACGGTTCCCCCCACGGTAAAGCTGCCCTGTTCTGCAATCATGAGGGGCTTTTGCTTCTTCACCGCCTGTGCCATTACATGCCCGCCGGGTATAGTTGCCAGTACGAAGACTATTGCCAATGGTATGCTTTGTTTCATCATCCTGTTACTTGTTTTTATTATTGAGGACTTCCTTCAAAACCGCATCTGCATTATCTGCTGCAGTATCGCTAATGGTGGTGCGGATGACCGTTATATACTGTTGCAGTTGCGCGGGTGTGATACCGATATGCAGGCAGATATTCATATGGCTCGTGAGCATAGGCTCCACACCTCCGATAGCGGCCAGCACAGCAATGGTGACCAGTTCCCTTTCGGCATAGGTCAACACATCGCGCTCAAATATATCCGCAAACAGGTGCTCTTTAAGGAACACTTCTATTTCGGGAGAGAATGCGGCATAGCCCGTCTTAGGCCCTTCTTGCGGTGCGCCGGTTAATTTGCCGAGCACCTCCTTTCCCCGTTCGTATTTACTGCGGCTGTCATTAATCGGAGCAGCAACAGCACCCCATTCATCCCGGATGCCTTTCGCTTTCCGTTCTTCCAGCACTGCCATAAGTGTTTGCAATCCGCGTATGCTGCGGGGGAAGCCGGCATAGGCGTATAAATGTACCATCACTTCCTTTGCCTGATTAACCGTGATACCAGCGTTCAGTCCGGCATGGAGTACGGGCTTCAATTGCTGCAGTTCCCCGCTGGCAGCCAGGGCCGCCATGGCTACGATCTGTTGCTGGCCATTGCTTAATGCAGTATCGGTGCCCTGCTTACTTTGTGCGGCAATACCGGCTATACTGCCGAACAAACACATCATCAGTTGTAAGATTCTTATTTTCATCAGTTAATTATTTAGTGCAGCCTACCGGGTAAGCAGCCGCGTGAATGACAGGGAACCCAGCTTCCATTGCCCGTTTTGCCGTATATACACTTCCGTGACCACAAAGGGATTGGTCACTTCATTACCACCCACTACCGCCAGCAGAGTGATCCGGTTTAACAGGATAGCGGTTTCACCAATGATCTGCACAGATGCTTCATGGATATCAGCCTGCTTGTAATGAATACCGCCCGACTGGATAACACCCAGCTCCTGATCCCGGTTCATGGAACCGCCCATATGAACGAACACCGCCTTTTCATGGAACAGGGCAGAAAGGGTGTCTGTCTTTTTCTCCGACATCCACCGCCACTTGTTCTTCGACAGGGTCAGTATTTCCTGTTCCACACCTGCCGTTTGGGCGAGAGCGGCCTGCATACTAAGCATATAAGTTAAAAAAGTAAAAATGACTGCTTTCATGTAAAAATGAGTTTTTGCGTTGAATAATAGGGTAGTAGTACCCTGCAAAAGTCGGCCTAAAACAACGGGCGGATGTATATGGATTACAGGATTGTCTACCAATATCACTGTTATAGCCTGTTGCATGCCCGCCGGATAGCTCTTTACCCTACCTTTGGATAGTAAATCCGATAATATGGGAGCTATCGTAAGATTCGACACCGTACATCAGTACAACGCGTTCAATAACCACGAAACCCTGCATCCGCTGGTGAGTGTGATAGACCTGTCCAAGGCAGCGCCGCGGCAATATTCCCGCATGAGCTATGGCTTTTACACTATTTTCCTGAAGGATGTGGTGTGCGGGGATCTGCGGTATGGAAAGCAGTACTACGATTATCAGGAAGGTACACTTATATTCCTTGCGCCCGATCAGCAGATCGGCGTGGAGAACAAAGGGGAGTATTATCAGCCACAGGGCTACGCACTAGTATTCCATTCCGATCTGTTACTCGGCACCCCGCTGGGACAGAAAATGAGCGAATACTCCTTCTTCCGCTATGAGGCGAATGAAGCCCTGCACCTCTCGGAGCGGGAAAGGCAGATTGTGCTCGATTGTTTCGCTAAGATCAAATATGAGCTGGAGCATTCGGTAGACAAGCACAGCCGCCAGCTCATCGTCTCCAATATTGAACTGTTCCTGAACTACTGCACCCGTTTTTACGACCGCCAGTTCATTACCCGAGACACGGTACACCGGGGCATACTGGAGAAATTTGAACAGCTGCTCAACAATTACCTGCAATCAGACCTTCCCCAGCAGCTGGGCCTGCCTTCAGTGGCCTATTGCGCGCAGGAGCTGCACCTTTCCCCCAATTACTTCGGTGATCTGGTAAAGAAAGAAACCGGGAAGTCGGCACAGGAATACATCCAGTCGAAACTGATGGATGCTGCCAAGTTTAAACTTGCTGACCCGGATAAAACCATCAATGAGATTGCCTATGAACTGGGGTTTAAGTACCCCCAGCATTTCAGCCGGCTGTTTAAGCAGCGGGTAGGCAATACACCGGTAGCGTACCGCAATAACAACTGATCCTCCACTTACAATATAAAGGGCCGCCCATGCGGCCTTTTCTCATTTCCCTGAAACTTACCTACTTTTGCCTCCGTTTATCATTACCGGCCGTCGCTATCCTCCCTCAGGCCTCAGGCCATAAATCCCCCTCAGAAAAATATTTCATTTCCCCATTCACCCTTTTTGCCCTTTCGTCAGACATGTCGGTAAGAGATGGACAAAAACAATCCCGGCACGGGAAGAATTGCCGGGGCAAATAGGAAGCATTAGACATGTAACTATTGATTTTGAATAACTTAGTATGATAAGCTGCTTCCGGCTGATCGACAGGTACGAATAACGCTGACAGAAGTATTGGGATATGCATCAACCAATTTCAGATGACAACGCTGCGTTCGAGGAGCTTTTCCGGCAACACTTTGTATCGCTCTGCACCATAGCTTACTATGTGGTAGACGATAAGGATGCAGCCCGGGATATTGTCCAGGATTTTTTCCTGGGGTACTGGAACAAACGGCACCAAATTGTGATTACGCATGACTTTAAAAGCTATGCCGCCAAAGCCATCCGCTATTCGGCCATCACCTACCTGAAGAAATCGGGCAGGGTGAAGCTGGAAGAACTGGAGGTGCTGGATGCGCTTGCCCGGGAGTTTACGGTGGAAGACGGAGTGTCCAGAGAAATGCGGTACAACGCATTATGGGAAGTACTGAACCGGATGCCGGAACAGCGCCGCAGGATCTTCCTTATGAGTAACCAGGAAAAGATCAAATACAAGGATATCGCTTTGCAGCTCGGGGTATCCGTCAACACCGTCAAAACACATATCAGGCTTGCGCTGCAATATCTGCGGGTGGAATGTAAATGGATGGTAAAACCTGTTTCCCTGCTGCTGTGCATGGCACGGTTGGCCTCGTTCTTTTAAATCTTCAAACTGAATGTATGCAATTACCTCCTGACGATACCGGAATGGACTGGAACAAAATACTGGAATCATTAGACGAAGTAAAAATCCCCCAGGATATGACGAAAGAAGAATTCTCAGCCATGTCTGCCGCCCGGGAAGCCCGTGCGCTCCTTGCTGCTGAAGATTTCAATATAGCCGAAGGCTGGCAGGAGTTCTCCGCCCTGCGCAACAAAAGCAGGTTACGCCGCCTCCGCATCATACGGCTGGCCATTGCCGCCAGCATCACCCTCACCATCGGCACAGGCCTTTGGCTCCTTACGCCCGGCACACCCAATATCCAAACCGCCGATGCGCTCCCCGAAGGAAAGGTACGCCTCAAAACTGCCGACGGCCGCGTTATTGAGCTTGATAAAGCCGCTCAAACCATTCAGGATAACGACATCGCTCAGGCCAACGCTGCCGGCGACTCCCTTGTTTATACCGCTGCAGGCACCACCACAGGCCCTGTAAGAATGGATACCCTGGAGATCCCCCGCGGCACACCTTTCCGGCTGGTGCTGGCCGATGGCACCCGTGTATGGCTCAACGCCACCTCCCGCCTCATTTTCCCCGCCGCCTTTAACGGTCCCCAGCGGGAAGTGTACCTCGAAGGGGAAGGCTACTTTGAAGTGGCACGTAAAACAGAACAGCCCTTTATCGTACACACCGGTTCCACGACCACCCGCGTACTGGGCACCTCGTTCAATATCAGGCATTACGATGCCGCGGTAATTACCACCCTCCGCACCGGGAAAGTACAGGTTGCGGCTGCAGCGCAAACCCTCATCCTGCATCCAGATGAGCAGTCGACCTACCTCGCGAAGGAAGGCTCCCTGCAGAAGAAAACCGTTGACACGCGCGACTTCCTCGCCTGGGTGGAAGGTGATCTGTATTACGACGCTGTATCCCTGTCTACCATCACCGAAAGCCTTTCGCGCTATTACGATTACGCATTTGAATTTGATAATACCACCACTGCCAGCCTCCGCTTTACGCTGGATATGCCACGCCCTGCCACGCTGCAGGAAGTGCTCACACAACTGCAAACCAGCCGGACCGACCTGCGGTTCGCAGTAGAAGGTAAAACCGTGACCATCTCCCGGCAACCATAAATCATTCACCAGATCTTCCCTCTATCTGCGCATTGCGCCCATTTCAGTGCAACCAAAATAATGAAGCTAACATGAGAAAACTATCGGGTTTACCCGCCATACTGCTACTTTTCAGTCTGCTGCTCACCACCGGGTCCTCCTTCGCGCAAGACAATGATGCCAGTGATATCCTCGCACGTAAAGTGTCTTACAAGGCAGAAAAATATTCGCTGAACCGGGTACTGAAAGACCTGCGGAAGCAAATGAACATACGCTTTACTTACAACGACGAACACATCAGGGAACAGCCTCCTGTTACCGTAAACCTGCAGTCGGTATCCTTCGAAACCCTGCTGAAGGAAATCCTCAAAAGCACAGACCTTACCTATACCGTGGCCTTTGGCGGGGTGATCCTCGCCAAAAAGGAAAAGGTAGCCGCCGCAGTTAACATCCAAAACCCTAAGGAAATGCATATGGTACTCAGGGGGCAGGTGGTGAGTCCATCAGGAGTGCCGCTGGCAGGCGTTAGCATCCGTGCACTGGAATCCGGAGCAATGACAGTTACACAGTCAGACGGGATCTTCATGCTCATGCCCCGTGAGAATGAACAGGTGCGCTTCAGCCTGATGGGTATGAAGCCGCTGGTATATAAAGCAGTTCGTACCGAGCAGGAAATGGTACAGCTTAAAATGGATACCGTAGTGCAGGCCATCCAGGAAGTAGTGGTGAACGGTTACCAGAAGATCGATCCGCGTTTGGCAACCGGCTCCGTAATGAAGCTTTCTGCAGCGGAAGTGCTGCAGCCAGGGGTGCCTTCTATCGATAAAATGCTGCAGGGCAAGGTACCGGGCCTTATGATCATCAACACCTCCGGCAGCGTCAATTCCTCACCCAAAATGCGCATGCGCGGCACCTCCACACTGCTGGGCAACGCAGCTCCTTTATGGGTGATCGACGGTATGATACTACCCGACCCGGTAGACATATCCTCTGCCGTACTCAACAATATGATCGGCAGTTCCTCCAAATCCAACTTCGAAATGATGGGAAATGCCATCAGCGGTGTAAACCCTTATGATATCGAAAGTCTTACTTTCCTGAGAGATGCTGCGGCAACAGCCATCTATGGTACACGTGCCGCCAACGGGGTGATCGTGATCACCACCAAAAGAGGGAAGGAGGGGCCCGTCAGGATTACCTACAATACCGATTTCTCCTTCCAGCAACGCCCTTCTTACCGGAAAATGAACCTGATGAACTCAAAGGAAAGGGTGGAACTTTCCCGGCAATTGATAGCAGACCAGGTAGTGTATTCTCCTAAAACCAGTGGTTTCGATGAATACCTTTCTTACGAAGGGCTGCAGCAGGCATTGTATGCCGGCAAGATCACCGAAGAGGAATTCGGCCGGCAGGTAGGTGTACTCGAAACACGCAATACCGACTGGTTTAAGGAATTGTTCCGCAACGAATTCAGCCTGAATCATTCCCTCAGCCTCAGCGGTGGAAACGATAGAACGACCTACTATGCTTCCGTTATGTATGGAGATAATAAAAGCGCTGCCAAAGAAGACGGCGCAAAAAACTACTCCGCCTCGATCAAGCTCAATTCCCAGATTAATAAAAAACTGTCACTTGATGTAACGCTCACCAGCAATTACCGCAAAGCCAGGTCGTATCATTCGAGTGTGAACCCGCAGCGATATGCACTGCAAACCAGCCGCCTGTTCAGTCCGGATGCTTTTATCCCTGCGGCTACGGGCATCATGGCATCAGCCCCGCCGGAATTTGTCGGCCTCCGCCCGCCAATGATGTATAATATCCATAATGAGATCGCGCATTCTTCCAACACTACATCCAGCCGCTCGGCTACACTCAATCTGAACATTGACTACAAGATATTTCGGGGATTGTACTTCCGGAATTCAAGTAATGTCATCACCTATGCATCGGAAGGACTGGCTTATATTGATCATAATACCTTCGCCATAGCACAGCTGCGTGGATGGGACCTTGCTTATACACCCACGCCCCTCGACATTTCAAATTCCACCCTGCCCGCAGGCGGCATTGCGAATACGAACTCGATAAACAATACAACTTTCGGCATGCGGAACAGCCTCGATTACAGTACGGGATTGTTCGAAAACCGTGATCAGTTCAATGTCTCACTGGGCAATGAAATACGCAGTGAAATCGGTGATAATCGTTTTTCCACGCAGCCGGGATTCTATCCTGACCGCGGTAACATTTTTTCGCCTACCGCACGGGGCTTGTATTATCTTAGTTCAAATGGAATCGATTTAACCAAAAAGAATACCCTCTCCATGTACGGCACTATTGCCTACAGCCTGATGAACCGGTACATCATCAGCGGTACTATCCGGACAGACGGATCGAACCGCTTCGGGCAATACGCCAACTCCAGGTTCCTGCCTAACTACAGCATATCCGGCCGATGGAATGCGGCAATGGAAAGCTGGTTCCCACGAGGCATGTTCATCTCCGACTGGCAGGTGAGGGCTTCCTTCGGCACACAGGGAAACGTAGTGTCTTCCGTAAGCCCTAACCTGATTGCAAAGTACAATCCCAATAAATTGAATCCGACTAACAATATGCCGTACCTCACCATCAAATCTTTACCGTACCCCGACCTGCGCTGGGAAAAAACCTACCAGTGGAACATCGGCACGAGCCTCGCAATGCTGAACAACCGCCTGAAAATGGAATTGGAAGTGTATTCGAAGAAGACGGTGGATGTGGTGGATATGTTGCCCATCCCTCTTGAATATGGCATGGAAATCATGTACCGAAACGGCAGTACCATGTACAACAAAGGAATAGAGCTGGCTTTAACGGCACATCTGATCAGCAACAAAAATACCCAGCTTTCGCTCAGCCTGAATACCAGCAAGAACCTCAACCGCCTGTCTGATCAGGTATCCACTTTCAATTATTTCAATTTCTTCACCGGAACGGGAAACCTGCCGGGTAAGGCTGTTTCCGGTATTTATTCGTATAAGTTCAAAGGCCTGAATCACAACACCGGCAGACCCGAGTTCTCCAATTTGGATCTACCGGCAAAAACTACCGATCCGGATGCCTTTCTCGTATACTCCGGGCAACTCGATCCTAAACTGATGCTGAATGTTGCGCCTACATTCTCTTACAAATCTTTTTCCGCAACAGCATCCATGCTGATCAGTCTGGGGAGTGTGAAACGCCTGAATCCCTATTTTGCAACTACAGACGGCCTGCAAATGGTACCATCCCCCCATTCCAATGGTAACCGCCTGCTGCTGGACCGCTGGCGCAAACCCGGAGATGAACAGCATACAAACATTCCGGTACTTACTGAACAAAATGATCTCAGCAATCAATTAATAATTCCATATATCCCGCTACGTGGTGTTTTCGCCGGCCAGTCTACGGATATCCGCGAGTTCCGGATGTTGGCTTACGAAAAGTCTGACCTGATGACTGTAAAGAACAATTACCTGCGCTGCAATGCCTTCAATCTGCGGTACACAGTGCCAGGCCGTAAACTCGCAGGCACAGCGGTACGCGGCCTTAGCTTCGGTGTCAGCGTCAACAATCTGTTCACCATTGCCAATTCCAAACTCAATGGCCAGGATCCGGAGATAGACGGTATCGGCACAACCGCATTACCGATGACGCGCCAGTTCGCCGGCGTACTGAACGCTACCTTTTAGTGCATCACCTACAACGCAAGACCATGAAGAAATTATCCGTCATATTACTCGCCGCCTGCTGCATGATATCGTGCAAGAAATTCCTGGAGGAATATTCACCATCGGAAGTAACCCCTAAATCCGCATCCGACTTCGGAGAGATCCTCGTTACGGATGGTTATCCCGACCCGCTTTCACTGCTGAGTTACTGGACGGTTTTCCTCGACGACGACACCCAGTGCTATGTGGGTGTAGCCAACCAGGTGCTGGCACCGGAACAACTGGAAAACATCAGGAATGTTTATCAATGGCAGTCTGTTCTTACCAACAATACGCCTAACTCCATCACCCCGTCCCAGATCAACGCATGGGGAAACTATTATAAACTGCTCATGGGCGTAAATGTGGTGTTGCAGAACATCGACAAAGCCACCGGCAGCCCGGACGAAAAAGACCAGATCAAGGGAGAAGCATTGGGACTGCGGGCCATGTATCATTTTATGCTGGTGAACCTGTATGCCAGGCCCTATAATGATTCGCTGACAACGCCGGACCAATCACCCGGCATCCCCATCCGCCTTGATGGCAACCTTTCCGATGCTTACCTCAGCAGGAACACTGTGAAGGAAGTGTACCAGCAGATCGTCAGCGACCTCGACAGTTCGCTCATCCTGCTCAACAGGAAGAAAAAAGACAACGATCCTATCCGCTTATCCCACACCGCCATCCATCTGCTCGCCAGCAGGGTGCATCTGTACATGGAAGACTGGCAAAAATGCATTGAACATGCCGATGCCGTGTTGAAATATCATCCCCAGCTGATGGACTACCGCGACTGGGTAAATAACCCGCCAACGGAAACTAACCAGCTCATCGGGCCTTTTAATCCGGAATCCATATGGTCGTATGGCAATTATCAGGAACAATATCCATTTTTATATACCGGATATACGACCACTTTTGATGTATCATGGGATCTTTACAATTCATTCGATGACAACGACCTCCGGAAATCAGTAGCGTTTAATATCATTCCGGAATATTTAAGAGAATGGATTGCCGTGGAAATAAGCCAGTTGAAGCATGCGTATATGAACTCTGTTACCGGCCTGACAATGATCAATAATTCATGGCGCAGTTCCGAAGCATACCTCAACCGTGCCGAAGCATACATTCAGGTGTACCGTACAAAAGGAGACGGGGCCGCTGCTACCGAAGCATTAAAAAGCCTCAATACTCTGCGCGCCAAACGTTTCGACCCTTCTACCTTCCAGCCCTGGACAGTGCAGCCGGGCAATGCTATGCTGGATTCCTGCCGTAAGGAACGCCGACGCGAACTGTTCCGGGAAGAAACCCACCGCTGGTTCGACCTTCGCCGCTACGGCATGCCGGAAATTAAGCATAACTATATCCCGGAAGTAGGCACCACGCAATTCTACACGCTGAAGAAGCGCGATCCGCAATATGTGATTCCAATACCGGAAGAAGCACATACCAGGAACCCCGCCCTCTCACGCAACCCGGCTATTCCCGGCATCCGCCAGCCAGATTGATTCTCTTAAACGTAAACATCTCACATGAAATCATATCTCATTCCAATATTGGCACTGACCATGGTGGCCTGTCAGAAAGAAAAGAAACTGACAGCCACGCCTTACGAAAGCCCTTATAAGCTTCCGCAGGGCAATACCCCGGCAGATGATGCCATTATGGCCATCCACCAAAAATATGGCAGCTATGTACTGTACCGCTTCACACAGGCCGATTATGCTTACGGATATACGACAAAGAAACCAGACAGTGCATTCAATGCTAATCCTGCATACGTAGCCAATGCGCTGCGCTTTTTCCAGGAGCAGCTGATGGCGCACTACCCGGAAAGCTTCCTCCGTGAAACCATGCCATATAAGATATTGCTTGCGTCCTATATCGGCTCCGGCACCAACCGCTCCACCAGTGGATTTGCCAGCACCATGAGTATGCTGGCCATCGGATGGGCCGATAGCACCATACAGCTGAAAACACCTGCGGAACTAAAGAAAATGCGCGGGTCCCTCCATTACTATTACTGGGAACGTGCCTTCCGGACTAACAACGTGACCCTCCCGCGCGAGTTCCTGGATCTGGCGCCTGTTTATGTATATGTCAATGTCGTGAACAGGTACTCACTTGGTGTGGTGTCTGATATTGATGGCCCATCCCTCAGCGCGGCAGCGGATTATTTCGCCTATATCCAATTACTCACCAGCCACACAACAGCAGAACTGGAAGCCGGTCTTTTTCAACCCAGTGTGGACACGAAGGGACTGATCCGCAAAAAATACAACATCGTAAACGATTACTGTAAAAGAATCCATGGGTTAGATCTGCAGGCCATCGGTCAGTTGCCATAGCAGCTACCGTTACATTTTCCGAATAAAAATATTGAATCATGCATCATAGATACAGGCCCTTCTTCCTGGCGGCCCTGGCCGCGTCATGCACCATTTCCGCCAAAGCACAGAACGCTGAGGTAAAGAAATTCCGCAGTGATGTGATCAGCAACGTGCTGGACAAGGTGAAAACAAAACACTTCGCGCCCCGCGCACTGGACGATCAATGGTCGGCCGCCGTATGGGCAAGCTACATCCGGCAGCTGGACCCCAACAACAGCATTTTCCTCCGGGAAGATGTGGAGCGGCTCACCGCTCAGCAATTGTTGCTGGATGATCAGCTGAACGCCGCCCAAACTACATTCTTCGACTCCGTATACACCATCTACCGCCAGCGGATGCAGGAAACGAAGGCACTCTGCGAACAGATCCTCGCCGGCAGGTTTGATTACAACCAGCCCGAAAGCTTCATCCTTTCCGCCACCCAACGCGGTTACCCTGCGGATAAGAAGACTAAAGAGCAGCTGTGGCGCAAGCTCCTCAAACACCAGGTGCTCCGTAATTATATGGACCTGCAAACCGCCGCAGGCGATACACTGGCAACACTCACAGCACCAGACCCTGCCACCGAAACCAAAGCCCGCGACAGGGTCCGTAAATGGTATACTGATCAGTTCAGACTGGCATCTAATGCCCGTGCGGAAGATGAGAAATTCGCACAGTACATAGCTGCCGCCATGATCGAGATCGACCCGCATACGGTATACAGCGGCCCGACGGATAAATCATTACAGCAACAGATCACTACACGTTACTTCGGGCTGGGTATGGAACTGTCAGAGAAGGAAACGGACTATTTCGTGAAGCGCCTGCTACCGGGTGGCACTGCTGCAAGGAGCGGGGCAGTAAAGGAAAATGATCAGATCCTTTCCATCTCCGACGGCAAAGGCCAGCTCATTCCCGTATCCGGCCTTACGGCAGGAGAGGTGACCGGCATGATCCGCGGCGAAAAGGATACGGAAGTAAAACTCATGCTCCGCCAGCCGGGAGATACCGCCCGTACCGTGGCACTCAAAAGGGGAGAAGTGATAGACCTCGAGAACAGGGCAAAGAGTGCTGTAATGGAAAAGAACGGTAAGAAATTCGGGTATCTCTACCTTCCCCTCTTTTACCTCGACCCTTCCGGCTATAACATCAACGGTGCATCGAATGATGTGGCACTGGAAGTGGAGAAGCTGAAAGAACAGGAAGTGGAAGGTATTATCGTAGACCTCCGTGGCAATGGCGGCGGATCACTGGATGAAGTAGTCCGCATGAGCTCCACCTTCATGGAAAGCGGTCCCGTTACCTGGCTCAGAACACAAACCCATGTGAACCGGTATAACGGTCCCGCAAACCCACCAGCCTACGATGGACCGCTGGTAGTGATGGTAGATGAAAACAGCGCCTCCGCATCAGAGATCTTCGCTGCCGTTATACAGGACCGGCGCCGGGGATTGGTTGTAGGGCCTTCATCCACCTACGGTAAAGGTACCGCGCAAATGACGCTTAACATCGGGAAGATGGGCAATGCCGCACTGGGAACGAAAGACATCAGCTACGGTAGTCTACGCCTCACCACCCAGAAGTTCTACCGCGTTACCGGCACCTCCACGCAGCTCAACGGTGTCCGGCCCGATATCATCTTCTCCCAAAAAATGCAACCGGAAGCACAGCGGGAACGCAGTTTCTCATCCAGTTTACCCTGCGACACCCTCGAATTCCCGGCCTACGACATGGCAGGTACTTCATTCGGATACGACAGGGTGGTAGAGCAGGCCCGTAAACAGGTGGCAGCAAACCCGGCATTCAGCGCTGTAACCGAGAATATGGAAGCGATGAAACAACATGCCACCAGCGCAGTGCCGCTTCAGTTCCTCGAATACCGCAAGCATTATAGTGAAACTGCCCGGTTCGAAAAGAACATCCGCAATGCCAAAACCCTGCCTGCAGCAAAGGCGCTAACCGTGGAGTTGCCTGTCAGCAGAAGCATCCGGCCGGATCTCCGGAAAGATGAACAGGGAGCAGGCAATACGAAGGAATGGCTGAAAGCCATCTCACAGGACGTATACATCGATGCATCCTTATCCTTCCTTGAAAACATGGCATCAACTCCTGTTACAGAAAAAAAGTAAAGCATCCTTTTCACATATAAATCCATTCATCGAGACCATGAAAAAACATCTCTTCCTCCTTGCCTGTCTGCCTGCATTAGGCACATTCGCCCAGGATGGCAAACAGCAGTTCTCTACTAAAAATGAGAAGAAAGCGGTGATCACCGCTTATATGGAAAACAGCCCTAATGATACTTTGGTCCAGTTGTACGAACCCTATTCCGGCGAATACGACAGCACCCGCATTAAGAATCACCGTTTCACCCTTAACATGCCCATGCCCAAAGGTGGCAGCATATATGTGCTGAAGATCGGAACTGATCCCGATCCTATGGCAGATATTACGCTGGTATATGTTGAAGACGGCAAGATGCACATCACCGGAAAGGGGAAGAAAATCAATGACGCAAAGTTTACCGGCGATAAATGGGTTAAGGAATGGCAGGAAGTCTGGAAGCTGGCGAGCGGAGTAAAAGGCATCAGCAAACAGGTGAATGACCTGGAAGCGCAATTGATGAAAGCCAATGAGATAGGGGACGAAGATGCCGCTAATTCCTTCGCCCGCCAACGCGATTCTATCACCGCTATCCGTAAAAAGGCAATGCTGGACTGGGTGCGTAAAAACCCCAACTCAGGTGTGGCTGGTTACATCCTCACCTGTTTTGTACCAAACCTTGCTGAAAAGGATTCCCTGATCGCCACACTGGGGCAACATGCCAAAGAATCCCGCATTGTGCAGCGCCACCTGAACCCCGGCATCGTGGATCCTTCCCCGGTATCAATAAAGGCCAATACTGCGGAAGAAGCAAATGCCAAATTTGCAGCTGTGGCTCCCGGTAAAGACGCCCCCGACTTCAGCGTGCCTGATGTAAACGGCAAAGTCCTCACACTGAAAGATTTCAAAGGTCAATATCTGCTGCTCGACTTCTGGGCCAGCTGGTGCGGTCCCTGCAAACCACAGATACCATTCCTCAAAGCCGCTAACGACAAGTTCAAAAACAAAAACCTGGTGATGCTGGGTGTATCGCTGGACAGTAAGAAGGAAGCATGGCTCAAAGCCATCGAAAGCCACGATCTCAACTGGATCAACGCATCGAGCCTCAAAGGCTGGGCAGAACCCATTGCTCAGGCATACGGCGCTTCCGCCATCCCGTTCAATGTACTTATCGGTCCCGATGGAAAGATCCTCGCAATGGGTCTTTACGGTGAAGACATCGACAAGAAACTCTCCGAGATCATTAAGTAAATCGCTTTCGCTATTCTAATACAGGGGGCCGCCGGAAACGCGCGGTCCCTGTTTTAAATCACTCATCCCATGAAATGGATTCTTAGCATGGCAGCAAGCCTCTTGTTGTCTTATAGTTGCCTCGCCGGGGATGGCTACGTCATCAGGGGCAAGGTTACCGGCATCATCAGCGGATATGTTACCATCCTCGAGGTAAATGAAAACCCGGAAACTGTACATGAAACTTTACCTGAAAGAGTACGTATTGTGGATGGCGTGTTTACCATCTCCGGTAAAGTGAAAACCCCCGGTCTCGTATTCCTGAAAATAAGCACCAAAACCGTCAAGCTGCTTCTTGAAAATGCAGCATACAATGTAAACGCTGATTTGAAGGAACTGAACAGCAGCCATATTAAGGGCGGCCCCCTCAACGACCAGTTTAACGATTACCTGAAAAGTGAAACCGGTCCGCTCGATTACGCCTCCAAACATCCGGATCAACTCATCGCAGGTTATCTCGTGCAGCATTTTGCACGTGAATATCAGGAACTGCAAAAAGGATATGCCCCGCTAAGCCTTGAAGTGAAAGGTTCTGTATTCGGACAGGCCATATGGAAGAAGCTGGCAGCATTCAAAACCACGGAAGCCGGTAAAGACATGCCCGATTTTACCATGACCAGTCCCGATGGCAAAACATTTTCCATCAAAAGCATGGCCGGTAAAGTAGTGGTACTTGACTTCTGGGCATCGTGGTGCGGGCCATGCAGAGATTTCATTCCTACCATGCGGAAGTACTATGAGCAGTACCATCCCAAAGGTGTGGAGTTTGTGGCAATATCATTCGATGATAATAAAGACAAGTGGCGGAAAGCCATGGAAGAAACGAATATGGAGTGGACGCAGGGAATCGTGGAAGGAGGATTTGGTCCGGATGCTCCTGTTAAGAACTTACTCAACATCAACAGTATCCCCCATGTCATCATCATTGGGAAAGACGGTAAGATTGCAGCCTGGCTCAACTTCTACATGAAATCTCAGATACCGGAGATACTGGAAAAATTATGAACTCCGTCCCTACACCTGTCATACCTCAAATGGTCCAATACTTTTTCCGGCCGGCGATTCTTCGCCGGCCTTTCTTATGCCCGGCTAACAGCAGTAGCCATTGCTTCCAAATGCTTTATATTTTGGTAGTTGGCGTTAACCTGACTACCTTTAGTATGAGCGTCCAACAGCCATGATTATTGAAGAAGATGATTTTCCGGAGAACCTTTCAACCTGCAGCAGTTGCAGCGGAAACGTGCTTAATAAATATTTGTCCTGCCCGGGATGATGCTGCCGGTACAAAACAAGTTACATGAAGAAAATCATACTGGTAGAAGATGACAGATCTATACAGGAAATGTTCACCATGCTATTTGAAGCCCCTGAATATACCATTACCTGTTATAATAGCAGCAATCTGCTGCTGAAAGGCAACTACGCTTTGCCCGACATCTACATTCTCGACAAACAATTATCCGGTAACGATGGACTGGACATCTGCCGTTATCTAAAAAGCAATTCGCGGACCTGCCTGATCCCTGTTGTATTTATCACTACCAATCCGCTGATGATGCAAATGGCAAGGGATGCAGGGGCTAACGATGTATTACTGAAACCCTTCCGGCTGGCCGATCTTAGGGATATGGTCAGTACGTTTGTAGATGATATCTATTGAAATAGAAAAAGCCGGGCCATTACAGCCCGGCTTTTTCATGCAGCCCATGTTTCCCTGCTAGTGCGTGCATTCATGGAAGCTGTCGCCCGAAGGATAGCTGAACAGGTTCACGAGGCGCCAGCGGGCTTTATACAATCCCAGCGCGGTGTTTTTATACACCAGTGCGTTGTTGATATCGATGATCTGATCCGTGCGCCAGGTTTCCCCGCCTGCGCCGGTAGCCCTCGCCAGAATGGTAGCATAGCCGGATGGCCCGGAAGTGACAGATTTTACTGCGCTGAGGGTTTTCTGTAGCGTGAAAGCCCCCGTTACCACATTAAACTTGTAGATGTAGCTGGAATTGGTGAGCCAGAGATCTGTAGTGCTGCCATGCACGGGGAAAAGGTCGTGCGCGTTGCCCTGTGGCATGGTCCAGGTTTTCTTCAGCGTGAGTGCCGGACTGCGGCAGCTGTTGTTGTACGAATACACACGGAGGATGTTTTTACCCGCGGCATACAACTGTTGCCGGGCATGGTCCCACACCACATTATGTACATCCGGGAAGGCGATAGGCCCCGTCTGGTCAGATGCATCATTGATGTAAGAATCCGTCACAAAGATCTTCAGGTAGCCACCAGTGCTGGAAGCTGTCACGATGTTGCCATTGGGCAGGAGTTCGGCGGAGTGGGTATTACCCCCGGCATAATCGAACCAGATGGCTTTTTTGGAGCTGACATTGATCAGCGCCACACCACCACCGGAGGCAGTGGCAAGGATGTAGTTGCCATTGTATACCAGCTTGGCTTCGCTGAGGTTAGAGAACCAGGCCTGGGCAGTGGTATGGATCATGGCGTAAGAGGCATTCGCCTTCCATTCCCAGGTGATGGCATTGCCATTGGCTACATCCACCATTATGATGCGGGCATTCTTCTGGTCGCAGATAATGATCTCTTTTGGAGTGGCCAGGGCTTCTTCCGTTGCGGAGAGGGTGGCGGGCCTGTTGACTGCGGGCGCTACAGGGTTCGGGTCTTCTTTACAGGATACTGCCGCCAAAGCAAGCGCGGCGGCTAAAAACAGTGATTTCATGGGTGAATTGCGTTTTAGGGTGGAAACTTGGTGATAGATTAAATGGAACCGGGCTGCACAACGGGAATCATGATCAAGATAACAATTTCCAACAAAACGAAACTATTTAATAATTATCCGCAACACTTTTCGTAACACTTCGAAACCAGCTCCATTTGATTTAATTCAGCAGAGCAATACGTTCAGTCTTTAATATATTAACTGAATATCAGGGCATTAAGGATGGATTATGGTGAGTAGGACACTTGCAATACCTCACACGGACTTATATCAAAGGAAATGAAACTTAACAGCCAGCCAATTGCAAAATGCATCATTTGGTCAGGCGCTCCGAAATTCGTATATTATACACATTCAACCCCAATAGATTCGGCCTCATATCAGGCATAAGCCCCATTAGCCCCGTTCATTTCTCTCGACATCGTTACGACTATGAACAACAAATCAGCAGCTGTCCCCCAACAGGTTAAAACCGCCGCGTCCTTTTTCCCGGCACCGGGTGCTTCTTTCTTCGGTCCGGCTCCACAGCCCACAGTGCAAAAAGCACCAGTACATGTACAGCCAGCCCGTATACAACGCACTCCTCAGGATACAGGCGCTATGCATGAAGAACTGGCCGATGAGTACCGCCGTTCGCATGGGTTGACGGAAGAAGACGGCTTTTCTACCGGGGAGATCGTATACCAGCTCAGCGATCCTGCATTTGTCCTGAATAACGAACCGCATACCTCACGACTATATTCCGCCACGGTTCTGGCATGGCCTGAAAGCCGCGCCATCTGGCCGGTACTGAACTCTCCCGGCGCAAGGGCCACCTTCGTCCGCTACATCCTCCAGTTCGATCAAACGAACTGCCGCCCATATAGAGCAGGCGGCACCAGCTCCGGCGGCAGTTGTGAAACCACCGCCACAGCCCTGGAAACCTTTGAGAACGTATGCCAGGGGTTTGCCACCCAGATGTATACCCGTTACACCTCCGCTACCCGTTCAGATGCGGATACCTCCTCCCGCTTATCATCCATGGCACGGGTAGAGGTCGGCGCCGTACCGGTGAAATTCCACATCCCCATCTTCATCGCCACCGTTCCCGGCCATGCTTTTAATGCCGTACAGATAGCCACCGATGCTGCCGACATCCATTCGTATATATTCTTCGAGCCGCAAAACGACCAGGTATTCACGGCAGACAGTTCCACACTTCGCTCGGGCATCTATGCCAGTGCAGGCACTGTTACCCTCAGCCGCTTAACCGGCTTCAACGAAACGGGCCAATATCAGCAGGAGAATACCCATACTTTCATTATGGACAGCACTGGCACCTTCACAGGCATGATCCTGCGCCCCGAACAGCGTTTAGCCGTGTCGCGCATTATGGCTGATATCTTTATTGCAGACGACATCGCCACCTGGAGAACACTGCAGAGCAGCCGTCCGGGCACCAGTTATGAAACCGTGATCAGCGAAACCATCAACGGCATGCCGGATGATACGCTGGCCATGGTTTTCCGTTTTCTGAATGGCAGGCGCTTCCGGCGCACGCCGGGAGGTGTTTTGGAAACGATGGACAGAACGGTTTTCCTGTCACTGATGAACAGGCCATCGCTGGAAACGTTGATTCCGGAAGGGGAGGATTAGGATCGTTTGGTAACCGTCAGTTTCTTCTATTGTTTTCCGGCATTTTTGTGCCCGAGGTTAAAGGCCTTCTGAAAATAGTGCTTCGCCCAACGGTGAGACAGCTGAACACCATCCCCTGACAAGTAACACAGGCCAAGATTATAAATTGCCTGTGGATCATTTTTTCTTGCGGCCTGTTTATACCAGTAAACTGCTTTCTGATGATCTTCTTTCACGCCATTTCCATAGAAGTAACAAACGCCTAAATCCTTTTGCGCTTCCGTATCACCCTGTATGGCGGATCTGGTAAACCATTTCACGGCTTGCTTACTATCCTGCGCAACAACTTCTCCAACCCGATAAAAGAAACCAATGTTATACTGTGCTTCCATATGTCCCTGCCGGGCGGATTTTCTTTATCGCAAAAAGCAGTAATCACAACATCTCCACCATCTGGATATTATTTCCACACGTATCATCAAACACCGCGATCTTCACGGTCCCCATTTCAGTGGGCTTCACACTGAAGGCTACGCCTAAGCTCACAAGCCGGTCGTATTCCGCCTGTACATTGTCTACATTAAACTGGGTGTAGGGGATGCCTGCTTCGTATAATGCCTGCTGGTATACTTTGGCAGGTTCAAAATGGAGCGGGGCGGGTTCGAGCAGTACTTCCGTGCCGTCCTGTTCTTCTTTGGATACTACGGTGAGCCAGCGGCTCGTCTCACTGATGGGTACGTCCACTTTCTTAATGAACCCCAGTTTTTCGGTGTAGAAGGCTAATGCTTTGTCCTGATCGAGGACGGGTATGCCAATTACTTTTACGCGCATGTTGCAGGTGTTTTAAGGTTATTGGGTACAAGTTCCTCCATCTGACGGTAAATCACTTTGCGAAAGTTGCTCTTTTTTGAAACTCCCCGGGTGCCATGCCCGTCTTCCGCCTGAAAAGGGTACTGAACGAGGCCGGACTCTCGAACCCCACAGCAAAACAACTCTCGGTAACGGACATGCCGCTCCTGAGGTAATGCTTGGACTTTTCAATCCTCCGGTCTGTCAGGTATTGCTTTGGGGAGAGTCCATAGTACCGCTTAAACAGGCGCAGGAGGTGAAATTTAGACGTATATCGGATGTGGGAAAGCATATCCAGGTTCAGCTCCTTTTCGAAGTGCTGATCAATATAATTTTTGGTACCGATCACCGTTTGCAGCTGATGGGTATTGGAATAGCATAACTCCCTGATCCGGATGATCTCGCTTTGGTATAACGTCATGATAATAAAGATACGAAATGCTCAGGGCTTCGCGTACCTGCGGAGGAAGGCATCTACCACCTTGCCCTTCTGCTGATCGAAGTAAATCATGGGCAGGAGGTAGGCAAAACGGCCGTTACCGTTCATGCATACATCGAGAACGGGGTAATACTTCCCGGCTATGAGGAAAGTAACGAAATACCGCCGGGGAATGTCTACCGTATCATGCGATCCGCCTTCTCCATAACGGGCGTAATAATAACCGGCGTGCATGGCTACGATGGAATCGGGCGGAAATTGGTCAACGCCCCGGTCAATGTTGTACAGCACCTGATATTGGAGAACAGGAGGGATGTCCCGCTCCCGGAATTTACTGGCCATGGCGGCCGTGTCGAAGAATTGAACAAAAGCCTGACTGTAAAATGGAGCACCGGGTAATTGCTCTGCTGGCAGATTAGTGGCTGTTGGGGCACCTTTGAAATAGCGGTATAAACTGCTTACTGCTGATGGCAAAGCGCCGGGGCCTTCAAACTTTATCTGGGCAGCTATACGCATGCTGGTAAAAAGCAGGGCCAGACTTAAAAGGGTAAGTGTTTTCATATGCATTAGAATATGCCGGCAAGGTAATGGGTAAACAACCCCTTGGAAATTGATATAAATCAAATTCGTTTCAGATAGATGCACGTATACGGCTGAGAGTTTCCATAGTGATGCCGAGGTAAGATGCGATGTGCTTTAATGGTGCCCGCTGAACGATCTCCGGTTGGGTTTTGAGCAGGAAGAGGTAGCGGTCGCGCGCCCGTTCTTTTCGCAGATAATACAGTCGCTCTTCACTCTGCATATAGTATTTGGAGGTCAACACCCTGCCCGCCACGTTAAACTCAGGGTACTTCACATAGATGTCCTCCAACTCCTGAAAACTGATACCATGCACAACAGTGTCTTCCAGTGTCACAATGCTTTCCTCGCCGGGGATCTGCAGGAAGAAGCTTTTGGCGGAGATGATCACGTCGTTTTCCTGCATGAACCAGGCAGTGATCTTCACATCGTTCCTTTCATAATAACAATGCAGCATGCCGCGCTCCACGAAGTAGATATGACTGCATACCTGTCCACGTTTCAACAGCACTTCATTCCGGGCTAATTCCCGGGAAACCAAAACTGCCGACAGGTGTTCCGTCAATCCAACGGTCATGGGGGAAATGTTGTTCAGTAATGCAAAAAGCGCATCATGCATTTTGGGGTAGTTTCAATAAAAATAGGGAAAAACCATGAAACCGACTGATACACTGGCCGCGCCAATTCCGTGTATCTGAGCTTCAAAGATCTTACCTGTTAAAATCACAAACGCGTTTGATAAAATCTCGCGAATCAGATCCATTTGCGGTAAGAAAACAAACGCTTTTGTGGCCAGGTCTTATGCAGACAAGTTTGTACTTCAATTGCCACACCACCACCTGAAAATGTGCCGCAACATTTCTAGTTATGCACAAATATTTCACAACCACGCTTTTAGCGCCCCTCTAACAAGCCCTCTGGCACGAGTTATGTGCATTAAATTGCAACAAAATCGTCCTTTTATGGCCTTTTTAACTTCTCCCATCACATTTTCCGGTAAGCTGGGCAATGTCATTGCTTACAAACGGAACGGCAGGCACTGCCTGCGTTCCATGCCGGAATTCGTCCGGCAAACGGACAACACCCGACGTGCCGCGAAATGGTTTGGCGCAGCCAGTCGCAAGGGTGCGTTTATCCGGAATGCGGTTGCACCTGATATCGACATCTTTTGCGATGGTGAGGTCGTGAACCGCATGAACAGCGCCATCATAGCCGCCGGCAGAAATAACCACGCCGGCCTGAAGGGCTTCCGGTTCAACGGGTACGCCGGTACTGAAAAATTCTTCGGCCAGCTTCCGGTTTTCACGGAAGCAGGAAAGTTGCATATCGCAGCACAAAAGCTGTTTAACTTTGGTGATGCCGTCAGGATGGAAATAAAACTCCTCGCCACCAGGATCGATTTCACCACCCGGACCGTTACGGGCATGGATGCTGATGTACTGCATATCGACCTGGAGCAACCTTTCTCAGGTGCGGATCTCTCAGTAGACGTACCCGGCAAAGGAACGCTGCTGGTGACCCTGCAGGTAAGAACCTTCCTGAAAGATGCCGTTTCCTGCGACCGGAAATTCAATGCCGCTGATATCATAGCCGTAATAGGGGATCAGATACCTGATGCAGTTGTCGCTAAATCGCACCCTCGTAAGAAGCTGCTCATTCTTCCCTCAGCGCCAGCCAACATAAACACTCCTACTAAAGAAGGCAAGGATCACGTTCCGCGGGAATAACCCACAGCCATAACGGGAGATTTTGTTCTAATTAATTCATTTTCAAAATATACGAACCCCGGATATACTCGGCAGGCCCTTCCTCCGCCAGCCATTACTATGGGCCGCAAGCACCCTTTCTTCCTTACTCAGACCTGTTATCTACTCAAACTCATCTACAGCTCATATCTGCATCATGTTCGCATCAAGTCCACCTTTAGTCCACCGTTCCTGGCATTCTCATTCACTGTTCCGGTCAGATTCAAGGCAGGTTGCCCCGGGCTTTTCACAGGGTCAATAGCGTAAACAAATGCGGCAACAGGAAACCTGCTGCCGCATCAAATACATGCACTTCAACCCTCAACGATCATTCATAGCCCTACAAGCCTCTGCACATTTGTGGCAGATTGCCGCGCACTCCTGGCAATGCTTTGAATCGTGCTTACTGCACGCTGCCGCACAGGAATCACAGGCATCTGCACATATCACGCATAAACGGGTAGCATGCCCACTGCCAAGGCTCATCAGTTGTGCCGTTGCATAACAAAGGGCGGCGCATTCCATATCGAGCTGTATGCAGCGTGCCATATGCGCCACATCCGGCTCCTGCGTGCAGGAACTGGCACAGTGGTTACAAACTGCTGCACATTGCAGGCAAAGGTCGATGATGGCTTTGTCTTCATGATATCCGGACATACAATTGCGTATTAGTGGTGAAGAAATCGATGCGGTTGTTTTGTAACAACACACATGTATTTGCATGGTTCATCAGCTTCCCGCTAAAAAAGGACCATTTCCGGAAAACTCAACTCACACCACTGTAAATCAGCCACTTGCACACTCATCAATTTTAAAACAACAAACCGTGTAAATGGGGATTTCGATTATGGTAAGTAATGTTATTCCTTCACTTCCATCTTCCGGATGATCATTGGCAACACCAATCCCTGTCCAAGGATAGAGATCAGCACTACTACGGTGGTAATGAAAATGATCACATTCCGCATGTGCGGGTCCATGCCGCTTTCAGGCGTATGCGGTAAGGCGATGGCCATGGCAAGGGAAACTATCCCCCGCATACCGGCCCATCCGATCACCCAGGACTCCTGGATGCTCAACATGATCGATTGCAGGAAAGTATAATGAGAATGATCCGGCTTCAACCTGCGGAATACCCCTTCGAGGTTACGGCGGATGAAGAACAGCCTGACAAACCGGACGATCACCGTTACCAGCACTATCAGCAATGCATAGAAGCAATAGGGGAGGATCTTGTTATGCTCGATGGCATCTATCACCAACGGGAACTCCAGCCCTATAAACAGGAAGATCAGCCCGTTCAGGATAAACACCAGCACTTCCCAGATGGTTTTGGATTGTGCCCTTACCGCTTCAGGGAACCGCTCCACTGCTATCTTTGATATCCCGAATGCCAGCACCACCACGGCTATAACCCCAGAAAAGTGAAACGCCTCCGCAATCAGGTAAGTAACGAATGGTGCTATCAGTATTACGCTCAGCACTGACAGTAAATGTCCCCGTATGTAGCGGAGCATAAAACCGGTTAAGATGGCCATGATCAGTCCTGCTACAAAACCACCCACCAACAGTTTAATGAATGTACCGATGGCGTTCATCCATATAAACGCCCCACCTGCCACAGCCGCCAGTGCAAAGCGGTAAGCCACCAGCGCCGAGGCATCGTTAATAAGACTTTCCCCTTCGAGGATCGTCATCGTATTGCGGGTGAGCTTCAGATTCCTGGTAATGCCGATGGCTGCCACGGCATCCGTGGCGGAGAGGATGGCTCCCAGCAGGAAGGAAAGCGGCCAGGTCATCTCCGGAATCAGGTAGTAAGACATGACGGCGATGGCTGCCGCGGTTAGAAAAACAAGCCCTATGGCAAGGGAACTGATCGTCCGGAAGTGCCGCTTAAAATCATCGAAGTGCATGTTGTAAGCAGCATCGAACAGGAGGGGAGGCAGGAACATCAGGAAAATGATCTCCGGATTGATCTGTATAACCGGCAAACCGGGTATAAACCCCACGGCAATACCCGATACAATCAAGAGAACCGGAGAGGCGAGCTTGTTCCGGTCGGCGAATGCGCTGATCAATATCATGATGCCCAGCAGCAGCAGGATGATTTTATATTGCTCCATATTTGCGATACAATCCGGGGCTCATTTTATGCTCCTGCAGCAGCAACGCGGCAAAAGCATCCTTCCCGATTAATAAATATATAAAGTTACCCGTACATCCCGCCTATAAAGTAGTGGATAAGCAGGTGAAACAAGGCCATCATTTTAGCAAAATGATTAGCTGCCTGCCCGGTGGTTTAGATGGAAATATTTATTTATATTGCGATACGACCTGATGAAATCATTGCTTCGACTGCCCTTTGAGCCCTTGCCCTTGTGACCCTGTTATACCCACAGTCAGCACCCTTATTCAATAACCCGATTCCGCTATCCATGCATGTACCTATTTTTCATACCCAATCCAAAGCCCATGACACAGTACTACAAAAAACTATTCCTATTGGGAATGCTATGTTGTTGCATTCCGCTGATTGCATTATCACAGGTTAAAACGAAGTATTTTAAGGAAGGCATTCCCTCCGCCCTCAAATCTGCCAGAGCAGCAGGCATTGCTCCGCATGTAATACCTGCCCCCGCATCGTTCGACCAGCTGAAGACTGCCGCTCCCAAAACAAATGGTGAATACAGCGGCAAATTCGCCACGCCCGCTAACGTTGCAATAGATGTGTTACAATCCGCAGTAGTGGTGGAAGAAAGGAACACGAGAACTTACCTGCTCACGTTGAAAGGGGAGAAAGCCCTCAACCTTTCCCTGCAGTTCGGGAAATTCAGACTGTCAGGAAATGCAGTGTTAAGCATCCATAACCAGTTTGAGATTACTGACAGCATTACTGCCAAAGAAAACAACCCGCAACAGGTTTGGGCTACACGCGTGTACCAAAGCAACCAGCTCACCATTTCCCTTAAAGTACCAAAGGGGGAAATCAAAGACAACATCCTGCTGATAGACAAAGTAAATTTCGGCTTCCTTCCTTTCGGGGGCGATTACTTTGGCAACGCAGGGTCCTCAGCCTCCTGTAATGTAAATGTGGCCTGTCCGACAGGTAATAACTGGCAGAACGAAAAGAACTCCGTTGCATTGATCGTGGCAAATGGCGATGAAGCCTGTACTGGTGCATTGATCATGAACACCGGCAATACCAATACACCGTATTTCCTGACTGCTAACCATTGCCTCGATGCGGGCAATGTTCCCAACTGGGTATTTCAGTTCCAGACCTGGAGTACTGTATGTAATGGCAACAGCGGCTGGGTGGAAGATGTGCAGTTTAACGGCTGCACCCTGCGGGCCAACCATGCTGAAACTGACTTCGCGCTGTTGCAACTGACCCAGACACCGGGAGTTAATTCCGGACTCAACTATGCCGGGTGGACAAGATGTACCACACCTGCCGCCTCCGCTACCACCATCCACCACCCACGGGGAGATCTGATGAAGATCAGTCAGGATAACAACCCGCTGGTTTCCGTAGCCTACCAGGGTGGCCCAAGTGATCACTGGAGAGCCACTTTTGATGTGGGTATCGTGCAGCACGGCTCTTCCGGAGCACCGCTTTTTGATCCCGCACATCGTATCGTAGGGCAGCTGCACGGCAACCAGGTGAATGGCTGCGCACAAACCGACAACACCTGCTTCTGTAACCAGTCACCGGTAGGTGAATATGGCCGGTTCGACATTTCCTGGACAGGCGGCGGTACCAATGCCACCCGCCTCAGCAACTGGCTGGACCCCGGAAATACCAACGCCCTTAGCACGAACACCTCTGCCGTCCACCGGTTAAATGGTTTGGCCGGACAGTTCGATCTTTATGGCGATCCCCACCTCAATTCACCTACACAAACCTATTCATTATACTATAACGGCCTCCTTTACAACGGAGCAATATCCTGGTCTTCTTCCAATACCTCGGTTGGTACTGTGTCAGGGTCTGGCCATACCGTAACAGTTACAAGGGTGGGAGGTTGCGGCCAGACGATGCTCACCGCTACAGAAGCCGCCTGTGGCAACAATACGGTTGTTCTCTCCAACCCCATAGGTGTGCAGGCCCCCGAACTTAACGGTTTTGATTTTACCAAAAACGGCAACCCATGCTATCCTTCTTTCGGGGTTACTTTCAATGGGAACGGAGGCTGCGCCTTGCGTACTGATGCAAATATCCAGGAGGTGGAATACTGGATCTCCAGTCCGTATTCCTACAGCATCAGCTATAATTCGGGCAGCTTGTCGTGCTACAGCACCAGCATCGTAAACAAAGCAGGCTTTACCGGATCGTTCCCTACCCAATCCCAGCCCTATGTGGTTACCTTCCGCTTCAGGGTGCGGAATAATTGTGATTGGAGCGAATGGTCGCCCGGGTATTACCATTTCGTGCAAAGCTGTGGTTTCGCCTTTACGGTTACGCCTAACCCTGTCAGCAGCAGGGTAGAAGTGGCGCTGGATGAAACTACCATGAAGAAAACATCAGATCATTCCATCCGTGAAGTGCAGATATCTGACAAAACCGGCCGAATCCTGCGGCAAACGAGGTACGGGCCAGGTACGCAAAGGCTCACGCTGGACATGTCGGGCCTGAAGCCGGATGTATATTTCCTGCGCGTGTTTGATGGTAAAGAGTGGAGAAGCGAATCGATTATCAAGCGGTAATATGATATAAAACTGTAAAGCCACTCCGGACATTGGTTCCGGGGTGGCTTTTTATTTAGCGGTAACTGCAACTATTTCAAGTGAATGAATCCCGGTTGCATCCGGCAATAATCATTTCTGGTGAGGCAGGTCATTCCACCGGTATTTTACCCATAACCCATTGATTAGTAGCCCTGAATCCTCCAAATTACATGTCTTACTTCTGCATTCAATCCATAATTTCCGTTCGTACCTGTTAATGCCCGTTGAGATAATCCTAATAACTAATTGGCACTGAACCCTATGATAGTGGATAACTTTATTATATATTTACCGTCAAATTTAACAGAACATTATATGGGGGATTAACCAAAAAGTTCCGTCTATCCTGTTAGAAACTGGTAAATTTGTACTTTATTACGCATCCTACAACAAATGCCATTTTGAGTATAATAGTTTATTACTTACTCCTTCCGGTGGTTTACTTCATAAGTATTCTTCCTTTCCCGTTGCTATATCTGCTGTCGGATGTGTTTTTCGTACTTTTGTATTACGTAGTGGGATATCGGAAAAGTGTAGTGAGAGAGAACCTGGCTAATTCCTTTCCGGACAAGTCTGCAAAGGAGCTGGAAGTGATCTGCCGGGATTATTACCGTTATTTCTGCGACCTCTTCCTCGAAACGTTCAAAACGCTGACCATCAGTAAAGCCACTATGCTCAGGCATTGCTCTGTAGCGCCTGAAACCGTGGAGCTGTTCAAACGCCTCCATGCCGATGGCAAAAGCATCATTCTGGTGATGGGGCATTACGGTAACTGGGAATGGGGTGGCAACGCTTTCAGCTTATTATGCCCGCAGCAGCTATATGTAGTATATCATCCGCTGGCGAATAAGCATTACGACGGACTGATGTACAGGATGCGTACCCGTTTCGGCACCAGGCTCATCCCCATGCAGGAAACTTTCCGGGAAATGGTAAAGCTGCGGGGAGAAGTAAATGCCACGGCACTGATCGCGGATCAGTCGCCCCGGCCGGATACCGCGCAATGGGTAAACTTCCTGAATCAGGATACACCGGTTTTCACCGGCACCGAACGCATTGCCTCTAAAATGAACTACCCGGTAGTATATGTTTCCGTTTCCCGTATTAAAAGGGGATATTATACGGTTACTGCCGAAGTACTGTTAGATAAACCTGCCGGAGCAGCACCCGGCAAGATCACGGAAATTCATACCAGTCGGCTGGAAGCCGACATTATCCGTCAGCCTGCCACCTGGTTATGGTCGCACAGGAGATGGAAACATAAAAGAATCAACACACCAACACCAACCGAAACAGCAACAGCTTAAACCAACGCGATGTTAGAAGGAAAACAACTCATATTAGCCACCAAACCTTACGCTCAGGAGAAACGTGCACTTAGCTGGTGGCATACCATATCCACTTTGGTCCTGCTCATTGCTTCACTCACCGCTACCATGGTGATGCCTTATCTTGCTTTACGGATTGCTTTTAGTTTACTGTCGGGCCTGCTGATCATGCGGATGTTCATCATCTACCACGATTACCTGCACCATTCCATTCTTAAAAACAGCAAAATTGCCGAAGCCATTATGACGGTGTTCGGTCTTTATATACTTGCGCCCAAAAGTATCTGGAAGCGTTCTCACGATTATCACCACCAACATAACTCCAAGCTGTACAGCGCCAGCATCGGATCTTACCCGGTTGCAACCGTAAAAGGCTTTGCCGCCATGAGCCGCGGAGAGCGGAGGATGTACCTGTTTACCCGCCACCCGCTCACGATCCTGTTCGGTTACCTGTTTATGTTCATCATTGGCATGTGCGCGAACTCGTTTATTGCCAGTCCAAGGCGCCACTACGATGCACTCATCGCCCTGTTCCTCCATGCAGCGGCTTCCGCTATCGTGATCATTTTTGCCGGGGTAACCGCCTGGGCACTGCTGGTACTGGCACCCATCTTTATCGCTACCTGCATCGGCACATATCTGTTCTATGCACAACATAACTTCCCCGGTGTGGTCTTTAACACCAAGGAAGAATGGTGCTATGACAAAGCAGCCCTCTTATCTTCCAGCCACATGGTGATGGGACCTGTCATGCGCTGGTTCGCCGGCAACATCGGCATGCACCACATCCACCACCTGAACGCACGCATACCATTTTACCGACTCCCTGAAGCCATGGCCAACATCCCTGAGCTGCAGCATGCCGGCACCACATCGCTTCACCCTAGAGACATCCGCGCCTGCCTCAAACTGAAAGTTTGGGACCCGGAACAGCAAATGATGGTGGGTGTGAAAGGTATCCCCAGAGCCGCATCCTTCCAGCCTAAAGTGCAAACCGCCGCCGGCTGAAAAGATAAAAAGGGCCGGCCCTGAAGTACGATATCGGCTTCCGGACCGGCCTGATACTTCTGCTGCAGCAATATTCTGCTGCTATACTACGTTCTGCGCAATCAGTTTTACATTGATGGTATATTCCACATCATCGAAGCCCGATGAGTAATCTTTCGTGCTGTGGAAGGTGATACTCTCGTTCAGCTTCAATTGGGATAAAATGATACTGAAATAGCCCACCACATCATCATCGTTCCCCGCATCTTCATCATACACCGTTACCGCCACACTGGAATTAAACCATACAGAACGGCCACAGGCCCAAACCTGCCCTTCTTTCATGGAGAAATTACTGTAAGTGGGGTAAGGATACACGGTATTGGTACCGCCATCGGCCTGGAACGTGAAATAAACCTCATTTTCATCTCCACTGCCATCGTTGGAGGGGTGTACGCATTTCAGGGTTTCAATGATGAGGAAGTTGCTCTTCCGGGACTGCACTACGGGCTTGAGGTAGGGGTCTACCCCCTGATCACCGAGGATATAGGTGTAATACTCCACGAAGGAAATCCCGTCTTCTATACCAGTCCCTATCGTGATGGCTATACCCCGCCGGCCGGAGGTGTTGAAGTAGAACCCGGCACTGAACTCCACTTCCAGTCCGAAATCAATTTCAACACCCTGCAGGCTACCGCCAAGGTCCGCCGGCGCCTCATTCCACAACCCAAATTGAACGCCTGCCATAGCGCCGGCCTGTACTCCAATGTCTACCGCTACGGTCAGGAACTCCGCCGCCTGCGCACCATTGGAATTACCGATACCCGTGGCAATGCCAATGGTACCCGAGAAGCCGATGATAAACTCTGCTTCCACGGTAATGCCTATAGTGAAACTACTGTCTGGCAGGTCTAACGACTTAATCCATTTAATCAGTTTAACGAATATGGGCTTATCGGGCAGGGAAGCCACATATGCCCGCAGGGTGGGGAGGTCCATGTCCTGCATGGCCGCCAGATCTTTCTTACCCTCCGGCGATTCGCTGTATGCTTTCCAGGCTTTTTCTGATTCAATAAACACCTGCTGCTGGTTGCTGGTCAGTACCGGTTTGGCAGGCACAGCTGCGGGAGGTGTTGCGGATGGGGGCATGGACTTGAAATCCGCCACATAATTGGCGAGTTGTATTTTCAGGAGTTCTTTCATAGTGGTTAGTCTTTGTAGGTGTAAGTAATAGTATAATCGGCTCCGTTATGGTTCGTAAGGCGAATGGAACCGCCGCCGGTACCCGGCCGGAAATCGTGGCTCTGCAGGTAGGTGGCAAAGTTAGGATCATAATTAAGATCATGATCCCAGAGGGTTACCAGCACCTCATACTCATAGTTGAGTACCAGGTTGCTCAGCGTCCATACATCTCCGGCTGTCATCTTTTCACTGGCATTTACGCCGGCAGGTATGCGGATAGGGTAACCGCCATCCGACTGACAAACAAGATACACCTCATCATAATCCTTTACCCCTGACTCTGAGGTATCCGTACAAATGATGGAATTGATCTGAATAGAATGTTTACTCATGGTTAAAATTTATGTGTTAACAATAGATATGGCAAAACAGCATACAGCCCGCTCCGGCAGCAGGCCGCCGGAAATAGCTAATGGCTTCCCCCCGTCGGGGGATACAGTACATGGTTTCCCTGCCGGTAAACAGGAAATGAATTGCTGACGGATGTTCTTACTGATAAAATACAGGGCCGGGTAAACAGGCCACTCTTATTTGCCGGGGCTGCTGTTGAAGGAATGAAAAACAGGGCTTCATTTATCTCACAACAAAGCGATGGGCGCTTTTATGGGCAGCTATGCCAGATTTAACTCTCTGGAACGAATATACTAAAGTACTTTTAAGCAGGAACAAAAATTATATGCAAACCTATGTGTGTTAAGTCATTGCACCCCACGCAATCCTGTTTGCATTATCAGGATATATTAGTATTTTTACGCTGCTATTTTTTATTGAGACTTAGAATGCTTCTGTCAGTGAACACGTCGGGCGCCGCAGCATACATTCTTACATTTGACTAAGCCGAATTACGACCTATGCTATCATGCCCTTACAGATTTAAGCTACTGTGGAGTTTACTTATATGTTTCAGTTTTGCCTTGCAGCTACATGCGCAGGTACCTGAAAAGGCCGGTGAAACCGGCTCCGCATATTCCTGCGGAGCAGATGTGATGCTTAACAGCATGCGTAAAAACAACGCCTACCGCAGCTTTGAAGCGGAAATGAACCTGCGCATCCGGCAGCAGGGCATGAAGAAAACGCCGAAAGGTCCGCTGGCACCGGTGTATACTTTACCGGTTGTATTCCATATCATACTAAAAGATCCCACTAAATATTCCGATGCCGATGTACAAAGCGCCCTGCAGGAGCTGAACGACATCTACGGCCAAACCGGTGCCTTCATTGGCAGCAGAACCGACACCAAAATACAGTTCTGTCTTGCCCGAACAGACCCCAACGGGGGCAGCACCACCGGCATCCTCCGCTCCAAAAGCTACCTCGGTGAATTTGATGCCGACATGGAAGGTGGAGACATCACCAATATGGGCAAATGGGACGGCTCCCGCTATATCAACATCTGGGTGGTGGATGACATCAAGTCTGAGTTCATGCAGCAATTCGAATGCGGCACCTGGCGCAGACTAAAGATGGGCGGCTATGCCAGCGCAGGGGGCGACATTGTGGTGGCGGGGCTCGGCGTGGGCGTACTCGCCCATGAAATGGGCCACTACCTCAGCCTGATCCACACATTCGCAGCCATGGACTGCAAAAACAACGACTGTACTACCGATGGCGACATGGTATGCGATACCCCGCCCGATAAATCCATCAATGGCGGCTTCGCCTGCTCCGATCCCGAAAACAGCTGCGACACCGATACCCTTTCAGGCTTCACAACCGATGTACCCGACCTTCCGGATAATATCATGGACTACGGCGGCGGCACCGGCTGTATATCCTCCTTCACGGAAGGACAGGCAGAGCGCATGCGTAATTTCATTGCCAGCTCCTTACCCGGCATGATCGGCAGCACGGTTTGCAACGATCCATGCCCTGCAGGTACCGTTACCGCAGCGTTCACCCGCAGCATCGATTACCCCGTTACCGGCAACACCATCCTCTTCACCAATACCACCACCGGCGCCACCAATTATGAATGGTGGGTAAACGGCACACTGGAAGCAACAACCACCGATTTCAGCTACACGGTAACGGAGAAAAAGAACTATTACGTGGAGCTGCGCGCCTTTACCGCTACTCCCGGCTGCTTTGCCTCGTTCCACAACACCGTACAGGTGAGCTGTGGCGTAGTGGCACGTTTCTATCCCGATAAGCGCAAGATCGCTTCCAAAGAAGATGTGGAGATGGACAGCATCCTGTTCACCAACCAGTCCGAAAACGCCACCGCCTACCGCTGGCTCCTGAGTAATAACAAAGGGATGGCCGAACATTCAGCCGCCACCTCCAAAGACCTGAAGTACCTCTTCAAGGAACCCGGCGTTTACACCATCCGCCTCGAAGCCACCAACGGCACCTGTACCGATACCACTAATTCCTTCACCTTTACGGTAGACGATCCCACGGCAGACGGTACCATTTATGTAAGAAGTGTGGACTGCTATAAAGACGACCAGGTGCGCATTACACTCTATTTCCATAACAGCGGCTACCAGGCGTTCCCCATCAACACACCCGTTGCCTTTTATGATAAAGACCCACGCCTCCCGGGCGCTAAGCTCCTCGGCACTTACAAGATCCCTTACGTACTGAAAGGCAAGTGCACCTCTTACCTCGAAACCACCATCATCAACCCCGGCCGTCATGATTTCGATACGGTGGTGGCAGTGATGAACGATAAAGGAAGTCCGCTGCCGCTGGTGCTGCCCAATACCGGGTTTGAAGAGAAAGCCTATGGCAATAACTTCCGGATGGTGAAGCAATTCCGTTTCAAAACGAAACTGACGCCTGACGTATATACCCTGCTCCCCGGCGAAAAAGTGACCCTGGCACCGGAGAAGGACAGGGGCGGGGATATTAAGAAAGTAACCTGGAGCAACGGCGACTACCTGAATTGCACCGATTGTCTTTCCACGGAATTTACGGCACCCTACCGTAAAGGGACCGTTACCACTAAGCAAATGATGGCAGAGAGCAATTACGGTTGCCACGATTCCGCCACCGTTACCATTAACCTCCCGCCGGTAGATGATTACTCCCTCGCGGTAAAAGCTGCAGAATGCGCAGCGGGCGACAGTGTGGAGCTGCGTTACACCATTTGCAACGCCTATGCCCCCGGCAACATCCCAACCGGACTGGACGTGGCATTTTATGACGGCAGTCTTACCGCCAAACCCCTCGCCAACACTTACATAACTACTACCAACAGTGCAGGCGCCTGCAATGAATACCGCATCCGCCTTGCACGCCCGCTAACCGGGCGCTTCTTCGGCATCGTCAACAGCATTAGTCCGCAACCGGAAGCTTATACAGGCAACAACGCGCTGGATACCCTTTATCATCCTTCCACCATGTTTATTTCACCGGCAGATACTACGGTGATGCGCAAACGGACCTATCCGCTGACGTTTACCACTGCGCAGTTCACACCCGCTTCCTGGAAGTGGAGCGTACCGCAGGGGCAATCGGTGCTGAGTTGCACTGCCTGTCCGGCCCCGTCGCTGAAAGTGATGGATACTTCACAGGTGAAGCTGGTACTCACAAACCCATACGGCTGTGCGCTTACATCCACGGCGTGGTCCAAACCCATGCCGCCGGATTTCATTGTCCGTCTGTCTAAAGTGCAGTGCTACGACAATACCCGCAACCTCTTAACCTTTGAAGTGAATATGCAGAACGGGTACGACTCTGTATGGGGCGGTGTTCCGGTAACATTCTATGATGCAGACCCCGCCACGGCCGGTGCCAACCTCCTGACAACAGTGCGTACCTCGCCCACAAAAGCAGGCGAGTGGGTGAAGTACACTACGCTGGTAACCACCCCCGCCACCACGCGCATCTTTGTAAGGGTAAATGATGAAGGACCGGGTGCTCCCGTTACACCGGCCTTCCTCGATACCGATAATACCAACAATACCGCCGATGCGGAACGCTTACCCTTTACAGTGACCCTCGCGCCACCGGTGAGCAGCACCGTACGCCCTGCCACCTCCATAAAGCTGCAGCCATTAGTAACAGGCGGCGTGGTAAAGCAATGGGAGTGGAGCCCGGGATATGGCCTTTCCTGCACCAACTGCGAGCAGCCGGTACTGAACCGCAGCGGCTCTTCCATGCAGTACCTGCTGAAAGTGACCAATGAGTTCTATTGTACCGATACCGCCGCCTTCGACAGCCGCACCTTTATCAACAAACGCGTAGAAATGCCCACTGCCTTTTCGCCGAATGGCGACGGGGTAAATGATGTGTTCTATGTGATCGGCAGTCCGGATATTGCCCTCGTGAAAGATTTCATTATCTACGACCGCTGGGGCACCCAGCTCTTCGAGGTACATGATGTTCCCGCCAACGACCGCCGCTATGGATGGGACGGTATGGTAAACGGCAACCCTTCCTCCGGCGGACAAACCTATGTGTATTTCATTAACCTGAAGATGAAAGACGATACGGTGGAGATGTATAAGAATACGGTGGTGATTGTGCGGTAGGGAAATATTACTTCCGGAAGAAAAGGCTATTTTCACATTCATACAGACCGGATCACATCACTTCAAAGAAAAGCCGGGTCAACCCTGGGTGAATATTGCCTGCATTTACACAAAGAATGGCAATTTCGGAACGCCGGAATCACTGGAAAATGAACTTTGTACCTTGCTGGATATCCAGGCTTCTAAAACTATTCCTGACAGCTTACAATACTTCAGAGCATTGCTTACACCAATCGCCCGCGACCTGAACTGGGAATTTATACTGGAATGTGATGATGCGGAAAACGAAGATGTTGTCTTCGCCGCGGCGGCTCCTTAACAGACGAAAACCATCACTTACTGGCAGAATGGGCCGCCCAATGCGTGGAACACGTATTGCCCCTGTTTACACAAGCCAATCCAGCCATTATACGGCCCGCTGAAGCCATCAAATTCACCCAGGCATGGATAAGGGGAGAGATCACTCTGAAAGAAGCCCATAAGGCCGCATTTGTTACCAATGCCGCTGCCAAAGGAATGCCCGAAGCAACTAAACTGGTGGCGCTGGCAGCCGGACAGGCAGTAGCCGTAGCCCACGTGGCGGCCCATGAACTGGGGGCCGCAGCATATGCTATCAGAGCCGTAATGGCATCGGTGGAAGAGAAAGAAAAAGATGCGGCAGGAAGAAAAGAATGCCAATGGCAACGCAATCACTTACCAGCTGCCATACGCGATCTCGTACTGGACGATCAGCAATTAAGAAACCCCATCTGCTGGGATGTATTCAAAGTGTAACTACCGCTATTTAATGCCCGCAACCAGATTTTCCCAGTCCTGATTGGTATAGGTAGTTTTAATGGCTTCATAGAAATAAGGATCTCCGCTCTCTTTATAAAAGAGGCTGCCAAACAAGCGGACGCCGTATATATCATTGTTCTGCTGCATGAGCACAATCAGTTCCTTCTGCGTTTGCTGATACTGCTTCTGTGGGCCTTCCTTTTCCAGCTCCAGGAGTTGCGCCTCCAGATCAGCGCGTTCTTTCATATATGCCAGTTTCTTTTCTGAAGGCGGGGCAGGTTTCTTTTTTTCAGCGGGTGGCGCTACTTCCGGAATAGGAAGTAATTTCTTCTTTCCTGAAGTGGATACCGGCACTTCCTTGATCTCCTTCTCCGCCTGCCCTTTTCCAGCGGCAATGGCCTCCCGTGCTGCCATCAGGCGGGCAAAGCTGTCGCCATACTCTTCCTTTTTGGCATTATCCGCAATACTGTCTATGATACGCAGGATTTCCTCCTTTTCTATCATAGACTGCCCATGCTTCACAAGGATATCCAGCCAGTGGATACTAAAATCATCTATGGTATAGAACTCGCTCCACAAGCCCTGCGCTGCCTTGCGGGCCAGCCGGCGCAGGTTATACCCATCCAGTTCCGTTGTGGTGCAGATCTCATCCAGCAGCAGGAAAGCTTCCTCCACTACCGTTTGATAATGCCCGACCTCATCCTGCTCATCCGTATTGAATGCAGGCAGTTTGGAGATAACGGCAAATATGATATCGAAGGCGGTAGTAACATCCCCCGACTGGTAAGCCGTTCGGGCCTTTTTCAGGAGATGCTCCGTAGGAGTGGAGGCTTTGGAACCGAGGAGGTTACTACTGTATTTATCGTACTTCTCCGTTTTACTGACTAAGAAAGACTGATTAATGGCATCCACATGCTTATACACGCCGTGGCTGTCGATGGCCGTTTCTGCAAACTCCATCAGCCGCTCAGCCAGCGCATCATCTTCCAGCAATTCTTTCATCAGGAAAAACCGCATGTCTTCGGCAGGTAACTTATCGAGCAATCCCAACAGGTAAGGCTCCGCTTCATCCAGATCAGGTAATGCTTCCCCATACATGGCAAAAAGGACAGCTGCCACATGCTTGCAATGGTCGTAGTAATTGAAAGTCTTACAGGTGCAGGAAGTATGAGTGATATAATTGCCTGCGGTACTGATGTTTACCACGTATTCTTCCCGGCCTTCCACCACAGCACTGCATTCGCCATTGATCTCCAGCACGTCAGATACTTTACCTTTCAGGTAATAATCTTTTCCTTTTTGTAAAACAGCCTGGGGCAATTGCTCCTGAAAATCCAGAATGGTCATTCTCAAAGGGGTTTAATACACTATAATATAGCCATTATTCCTGAATTAGACCAGATAACCCGCTCATTGAAAAGCCCGGAGAAGACTTTCCTTATACGCCGGGGAAACCTCTACTTCCGACCCGTCGTTCAGCTGCACATAACCGCCCGCACCTTTGTGGTACGACTGCACGTAGTGAATATTAATGATGTGCGATTTATGGACACGTACAAACGGCAGGGGTAACATTTCCGAGAAGTGCTTCAGGAAGCGGCATACCATTTTCTTACTTCCACCGGCGAGGTATACATCGGTAAAGTTGCCATTGCCTTTCAGCCGCACAATCTCCTGCATCTTCACCACATCAAACCCATCCAGCGTGGGCAGTATCACCTGCTGCATACCGGGGTTGTGCTCCCGGGCGTTCTCGGTGATAATACGGTTACGGTCTATCCATTGCTTTTGTTGCAATTGCTGCTGCACCTTGTTTACGGCAAGTATCAGCTCCTCAATACTAACGGGTTTGAGCAGGTAATATGCTGCGCTCTGATTGAGTGCGCGCAGGGAATATTCGGAAAAAGCCGTTACGAAAATAGTCTCGAACCGCAGATCCTGACAGCCTTCCAGCACATCGAAGGCATTGCCGAATGGCATCTCAACATCGAGGAACACCAATTGCGGCTGTAGTACATGCAGCACTTCAACAGCCTCCCGGCTGTTCTGCGCGGTGCCTATTACCGTTACCTGCGGACAAAACTTCCCGAGGTAGTTCTGCAATGCCACTATAGCAGCGGCTTCATCTTCAACGATTACTGCTGTAATCTTTCCGGTTAAATTCATGCTTATCCATTAAAGGGAGTTGCAGTACCACGCGCGTACCCGTGCCACCGGCCTTTGATATATCCTGCATCTCCAGCTGGATGTGGAGATGGTAAATATCGTTCAGTAAACTGATGCGCTCCCGGGTGTTGGTGATACCCCGCGACTGATGTACCTTCTGGTGGGCAGTCTTCAGCTCCATACTCTTCGCGAGTCCTATCCCGTCGTCTTCTATCTCTACAACAATGTGCCGGTCCTGCTTCCGGAAGCTCACACGCAGCAGGCCTTTCGTGTCCTTATACCGTAATCCGTGCCATACTGCATTCTCGATATGCGGCTGAATGAGCATATTGGGGATCATAACGGTATCAGGGTCCAGCGCTTCATCGATATCGAGGATGTACACGAACTTGTCACTGAAACGCAGCTGCTCCAGATCGAGGTACCTTCTCAACTGCTCCGCTTCCACGGTTAAAGTGACAAAGTCGCGGTTAGAATGTTCCATTACATTCCGCATAAGACCGGAATAGGAGGTGAGGTACTTATTGGCTTCCATCTCGTTGTTCTCCGCGATGTATTGATTCACGCTGTTAAGACTGTTGAAGATGAAGTGCGGGTTCATTTCCCGGCGAAGGGATTGCAGCGCTATCTTCTTGTTCTTTACTTTGATAGCCCGTAAGGAGCGCACGATGAAAAAGAGCAGCACGCCCATCGCCAATACGAATGCGATCAGGAAGTAATTGAGGGTGTTCTTATTATCGATCAGGGCCAGCTGAAGGGCTTTCTCGCGCTCAAGGTCTTTGATCTTACCTTCGGTGATATCGAAAATACTGGCATCTACCAGCGAACTGTCTGTCCGGATAAGAGAATCGAGGTTCTGCAGAAAATCATCGTACCGGGTGATGGCGATCCCTTCCTGCCGCTGGCGTTTGTAATAGCTGGTGAGTGCCAGCAGGCAGTCTTTCGCCTTCGAAGTATTGCCGCTTTTAAAGGCAAGGAGGTACGCTTCTTCAAGGAGCTTACCCGTTTTATCGGGCTGCTCGCTGGTGGTGTATAAACGGGCCAGATCCTGCAGCTGGTTGATCTGCAGTTCCGTGTTCTGATCTTCCCTTGCCTTCTGGAGGATGCCTTCGCTCACCTGAATGGCTTCAGCTACGTTGTTATCTTCCACATACGCCTTGGATATTTCTTTACTGAGTACGGATATATCCCCGGTTTTATCGGTATTCTCCAATGCCTTTTTAAAGCTGGTGATGGCGCCGGTATTGTTCTTCTGATTAAGCAGGCTGTTCCCCAGGTTCCGGTAAGCATCAGCCGCTTCATCCTTTTTACCTTCCTTTTCGAAGATCTCCACATTAGATTGCGCCAGATCCGACTGGCGGCCCGGGTTATTGGGGTTCAGCAAACGGTTGGCATCGTTGAAGTTGGCGCGTTCCAGCGTGGTGTCTGCAGAAAGGCTGCCGGCAGACTGGTAATTACTGATAGCAGGCTTTATCTTATTCTGCAGCTCCTGCACCTTGGCCAAAGCCCTGCTGGCAGGGGCGGCGTTGCGGTGTTTTAAACGGAGGTAGATTTCGAGGGCTTTCTTCAGGTAGTCTTCCGCTTTGGGGTATTCCCCTTTATCCGTCAACTCCTTGCCAAGGGCTTCATAGCTGCGGGCGGTAACCAGTTCATTATCGTCGGCATACAGGGATTCCTGCAGCTCTCTGGCGGCTTTGGACTTGGGACTGGGAGCCACCTTTTTGCTTTTGGATTCCCCCTTGGAGTCCTGGGCAATCAGTGTTCCGGAAGAACCCAATAGTCCGGTCAATAGCAGTATAACAAAACCGTAGCGTACCATGGCAATATATTCCCCTGCAAAATAGGACTTTTCCCTGCCGCAAGGGAATATTTCACCCAGTGGAGCAGCCCTTTCACCAAGTGGGGCTTTTTCGAAGGGAAAGACCGGCTAATTTCAGGTCATCATCTAACTCAAGCATTATGAAAACAGTTCTGTTTACCGGCCTTGCAGTAGCAACCGGACTCCTTGCCTGGAAATACGACATCAGAGCACTTGACCGGGAAAATACGGCAAAAGCGGCCATCCAAATGCCGGTTGCCCAGATACCGGTGCCAACAGTTGCCACCCCTACAGACAATACCCGCATTCAGGTAGCCCTGTTATTAGATACCTCCGGCAGTATGGACGGGCTGATAGACCAGGCCAAATCCCGGTTATGGAACATCATCAACACCCTCACCACCCTGAAGTATCAGGGCAAAACCCCGGTCATCGAAATTGCGCTGTATGAATATGGGAACGACGGCCTTTCATCCTCCTCCGGTTACATCCGGCAGGTACTCCCCTTAACCACCGACCTCGACCTACTTTCCGAAAAGCTGTTTGCCCTCTATACTAACGGTGGACAGGAATACTGCGGCACCGTGATCAGCACCGCCGTGAAAGCGCTGGAATGGGGGAAAGACGAAGCCGATATGAAACTGATATATATTGCCGGCAACGAACCCTTCACACAGGGCCAAAAGCCTTACACCGCTGCTACCGAAGAAGCCCTGCGTAAAAATATCTATATCAACACCATCTTCTGCGGCGATAACCGCGAAGGTATCGCCACCAAATGGAAAGACGGGGCAGACAGAGGAAAAGGCAAATACTTCAACATCAATTCAGACGAGAAAGTAGCCTATGTTGAAACCCCTTTCGATGCGCAGATAGAAGCCTGCAACGACCGCCTGAACGATACCTACATCAGCTACGGCTCACAGGGCCGTATGAAGAAAAGCAACCAGGCCATGCAGGATGCCAATGCCAAATCCATCTCCAAATCCAATTCCGTGGAGCGTACCGTGAGCAAATCCAAAGCCGCATATAGCAACGAGAGCTGGGATCTGGTGGAGCGCAGTCAGAAAGATGCATCCACACTGAAGGTGATCGATAAAAAAGAACTGCCACAGGAACTGCAGGGCAAAACGGATGCAGAGATCCAGAAGGTGATAGCCGCAAAAAGTCAGGCGAGGGATAGTATCCAGAAAGAGATTACCGTATTGGGTAAAAAGCGCCAGGCTTACATAGATGAGGTGAAGAAAAGATCCACCATTACCAAAGATGACCTTGGCACTGCCATCAACCAGTCTATTCTCCAGTTCGCCGCCACAAAGGGCTATACCGCGGAGAAATAGCTGTCCTTATATCCCGATGCATTCATGGGTTTAAAACGAAAGCCGTCCCGTCTTACTGACGGGACGGCTTTGCATTATGTAGGGTTAAAACCTTACCGGGTAACTGTGCTTCTTCTCACAAACAGCAACCGCAAATAAAACTGCGGCTTAGCGAGCTTCTTACGGAGGTCCACTTCATGGAACATGCACGACAGCAGATCCTGCAGCTCTTTATTGCGCGCACTCAGCCGCATCAGCATATTGAACAACCACGGGAATCGGATGAGCTTCTGCAGCCGCGTGCTCATTTTCAATTCCGGTCCCAATACGCGGTACACTTCCGCATCGTAAGCCAGCATAGCAGTGGCGGAGTAATCATTGGCTGCAATACAGGCAGCAGCCTGTTGGGCAGCCATGCGGGCGGTGTACATGGCATTGCCGATGCCTTCTCCCGTGAAGGGATCGATCAGGAAACCGGCATCACCCACCAGCATATACCTTTCTCCGGACAACCGCCTTTTCTTACTGCCGAGGGGCAGGCCGTAACCATCGATGTTGCCAAGTAGGGTAGCGTCTTTAAACCGCTCTTTCAATACCTCATCGTGCTGCACGGCATCCAGCAGCAACTCTTTCAGATTGGCTTTTCTTTTCCGGGCAACTTCACTCAGCATACCTATGCCTACATTGGCTTCACCATTAGGCAGGGGAAAGATCCAGAAGTAGCCTGGCAGTACGTTCTTCAGGAAATGTAATTCAATGAGGTTATCGGGGTGCAGGCCTTTGATGCCGCTGTAATATGCCCGGATACCGGCTACGTAATGCGCAGGCTCCATATGGATTTTAGCTACTTCCTTCGTAAAACCGGAGTGTGCCCCGTTAGCCGCAATCACCAGTTTGGTTTTGATCTGCAACGCACCGCTTACATCCGCCAGCAGATACCCATCGGGCAGGCGCTCGTATTTGGTAACGGCTTTGCCTTCTATCAGCTGCACCTGCGGGCACCGCTTCAGTTCTTCTACCAGGAAGTTATCGAAGTGGATGCGCTTGCAAACAAAGCCCCTCGGTTCATCCGGTAGCTTTTGATAGCCGGGCTTGTAGGGGATGTTCATGCTCATGCGGTTGACGGCCACGAAGGTAACGCCCCAGCTGTCTTCTTTGAAAACATAAGCCTGCAGGCGTTCTGCAATGCCTTTATCGATTCGGGAGAGCAGGGTGAGCACTTTGCCACTGAGGCCATCGCCACATACTTTATCACGGGGAAATACGGCTTTGTCCACCACCACGCAGGAGATGCCCATGTAAGCGAGCTGCAGGGCAGTGGTTGCACCGGCCGGGCCGGCACCGAGGATACAAACTTTGGTTTCGAGCATAGTGGCACAATTTAGGAAAATACCCAACAACAATATGGCATATTTTTCCGTCTTTACGCTTCACAACCAAACGCTTACGGGTTTGCAGGCAAGCCAGTAAACAAAAAAGGCCCCTGTAAAGAGGCCCTTCTGATAGTTGATTGTTCCGTAGCGTTAATTGAAATATTTCTCTATAGACACTTTTTGACCTTTCTTCACCGGCACATCAACCGTTTTACCTGCATACCTCACCTTACAGGATGCACCGGAGCGGGAAAGCACCTGCGCCTTCTTCAGTTTTCCACCGGCCCATTCCATATCCACTATAAAGTTCCCTCGGGCAACAAGGCCACTTACACGCCCATCGCTCCATGCAGTGGGGAGGGCGGGTAGCAGCGCAATATGGTCTTCATGACTTTGCAGCAGCATCTCGGCCATACCGGCAATTACACCAAAGTTGCCATCGATCTGGAAAGGCGGACAGGCATCAAACAAATTGTAGTAAGTACCGCCGCCACCGCTGTATTTAGTACCGGTTACACTGGTAGGCCTCAGCTGGTTGTTCAGGATAGACAGTGCCCTGTCGCCATCGAGCAGGCGGGCCCAGAGGGCTATCTTCCACGCGTAGGTCCAGCCAACACCGGCATCGCCCCTGGCTTCCAGGGATTTCTTTACCGCGGCAGCCAGCTCAGGCGTTTTATCCATGGTGATTTCATTACCGGGATAAAAAGCGAACAGGTGCGATAAGTGCCGGTGCAGTGGCTCCACTTCTTCGAAAGGCTCTGCCCATTCCATCAATCGTCCATCAGGCCCAATAGCAGGCCGCGCCAGATCGTCTTTCGCTTTTTGCACGGCAGCAAGGAAAGTGTCGTCTTTCAGTCCTAACAGTTTCGCACTGAGCAGGGTGTTTTCAAAGAGGTTGAATATTACCTGCTGATCGTGCGAAGGTCCCATACTGATTTGTGCCTGCGAACCATCGGGCGCTTTGAAAGTATTTTCGGGAGAAGGCGAGGGGCCTGATACCAGTTTGCCCGTGACGGGGTGGGGCATGAGCCAGCCGAGGTAAAAAAGGCTGGCATCTTTTAGCATCGGGTACGCCTTTGCGAGGAAAACCTTATCGCGGGTGAAGTTATAATGCTCCCAGATGTGTTGCATGATCCATGCGCCGCCGCCGATGTGCATGCCCCAGCTGGCACTTTCACCCGGTGAAGTATAGCCCCATACGTTAGTGATGGGGTGCAATGCCCAGCCTCTCATACCATACTGAATGCGGCCGGTCTTTTTACCCGGTTCGGACATGGAGGCGATCAGATCCATTAACGGCACATGACTCTCTGATAAATTGGCCACTTCTGCCGGCCAGTAGTTCATCTGCACATTAATGTCGGTATGATAATCCCCATTCCATGGCGTTTGTATTTTATTGGCCCAGATGCCCTGCAGGTTGGCAGGCAGGCCGCCCGCGCGGGAAGAGGAAAGCAACAGGTACCGGCCAAACTGGAAATACAGCGGGTAGAGGATCTGCTCATTCTTCGTTTCAAAGTTTTTCTGCAGCAGCTCATCCGTGGGGATCTTGTCCGCAGCACCATCCAGCCTGAAATCCACCCGCTTCATAAACCCGCTGAAATCTGCGATATGCGCTTTCTTTAAAGTGGCATAATCCTGCGCTGTTGCTTTACGGGTGATGTCATCCAACTCGTTTGCATAATCAGGATTGATGAAATCAGGATAATGCTGCCTGTAATTGGTTTTTACGGTAACGATGAGGGTTACCGCAGTAGCGTTGGCTATCTGCAGGCTATTACCGGTTGCTTTCACAGTGCCTCCGGAAAGTACGGGTGATACGTAAGTTTTGTACCGCATACCATCGCCACCTCTGCCATTGTTCAGTACACCTTCCATCACCAGGGCATTCCCCTGGGTGGAGGTGGAGAAACGTTCGGGCCGGTTAATGGTCACATCAAAATGGATAGCCCCGGGCTTGCTGGCCGTTAATCTGATCACAAGCGCCTTTGCGGGGTGACTGGCAAACACTTCCCGCGTATAGGTTACACCGTCGCGGGTGAACCTGCTGAGGGCGATGCCGTTGAAGATATCCAGCTCCCGGTAGTAACTGGAGTAGGGCAGGGAGGTTTTAAAATCGAGCCAGAGGTCGCCCAGCGTTTGCGAGCAACCGAAAGGTACATTGGCGCCATTGCCATGCCCGGAGCCTTTGCCGCTGGTGATCTGGGTTTTATTGGTCAATTCCGTAGCCTCTTTGTATTTCCCCTGAAAGAGCAGCTGCCGGATTTGGGGCAGGTGCTTCGCTGCTTCCGGATTATCGCCTTCATCCATGCTGCCGCTCCACAGCGTCATTTCATTGAGCTGAATACGTTCCCGGTTCACATCACCAAATACCATGGCGCCGATGTGCCCGTTGCCGATGGGCAGGGCTTTCAGCCATTCGGCATCACTCACCCAGCCATCGGGATTGTCTTTTACGGAAGCGTCTGCCGGTTTGGTATACCAGATTTTTGCAGTCGCACTTGTTTGTGCGGCAGCGGAGGATGCCTGTACGAGGCAGATCAGTAAAGTAATAACGTGTCTTTTCTTAGAAATCATGCACCTGTCTGTTTTATAGGTAGTCTTATAGTAGGATGAATAGCTTATTGGAAGATAATAAAGAGTAGCATCACCTATAAAAATAAGTTAAACCCGGGGGGCTGCCTACAACTGCATTGACCAGTACTTACCGGATATTAGCAATTCAGGAGAATTTTTATGATAATTTAATTTTCATGCTGTTAATTTTTCAATCACAATATTTCCTATTTTCGGTCTGCTCCACTTTAACGACCCACAAATCTGTTTGTTTCATCAACCTTAATATTCTAATGGAAAATCACCAAAACGACTTCAACATGATGTTCGACGTTTTCGAAAGCATGGGCCATCATCTACCACAGCAGGCAAAGGATGATATCATGGCATCTACCCAGATTAAAGAATACAAGAAAAATGAAACCATACTACGGTATGGTGATTATTGCGACAGTGTTTCCTTTATTGTGGAAGGGGTAGCCATGATAAAGTATGAAGCCGATGAAGACAGGGAATTGGTGGAATGGATCATGAAAGAAGGAGACGTATTTATTTCCGTTCAAAGTTATTGCTGGGGCATTAAGAGCATTGAAACCATTGTTGCACTTGAGAATACCAGGTGTATAGTGCTGCCAAAGACAATGGTCAAAACGCTCAGCAAGAAATATGAAGCTTTCAATATCCTGGAATCACATCTGCTGGAGCATTACCATGCAAAATCAGACGTGCGGAAAAAGCTAAATGATAAATCCGCCGCCAACCGGTATGAATACCTGCTGAAAAATGAACCCTGGTTATTTGATCGCGTGAGTGACTTTGTGATGGCGCATTATCTGAAAATGACAGAACAGACTTTTAGCAAAATTAAGAAGGGGCACCAAGGAAACTCTGGAACTTAACCTCGGATAAGTTTTTGAATATGCATTGTTCTCTACATTCGTTTTGATATTAAAATTTGACACCATCATTCTCTCAAAATGAGGCTCTCAATGTAACTGTGAAAAACCCCGGATAAGCAACGCTTATCCTCCAAATTCCAGTTATCATCTTTTGCACTGCAACTGCCTGAAAGGCGGGAGGGGAATGTATTGTCTTAACATTTAACAATCAAAATCGAAATCTAATGGATTACAAAACCATTTTTACAAAAACAATCGGATTCATTGGCGGAACACGATCTCACCGCCGCCAGTTCACGGTAAACATTCCTGAAGGAGCAGTCACTGAAATGATCGCTACCACTAAAAAAGACGCCGAAGCCTGCAAGGCTTTTCTCGAAAAACTGTTCAGGTCGCCACGGATAGATAAGGTCATGTTCAGGATTGTACAATACCTGCAGGAGCAAATTGAAGACGTTGTTTTCGCATGCACCTATCTGATGGAACAGGAGGAAGATGAACTCCCTTTAAATGATGGCGCATCTGTTTTTTGTCATGCCGCTTCAGAAATTTTATGCGAAGTACTGGAGCAAATTGCCGATCTGTTCAAGCATTTCATGAACAGGGAAATGATCATGCCCGATTATTATCTCGTTAACCGGTTCAATGAATTTGAACATATGTGGGAGCTTGTGTTTCGCGGTACAGTTTATCCCCAGGGGGTAATAGAAGAGATGCTGTGGCTACAGCGTAGCTTCGAGATAGGGGAGAATGCACTGCCTTATGCAGATCTGCGGTACTGCGAATTCCAGGAGCTGATGGTAATACTGGCCGGGGCAGACCCTATCATCAACCAATCACTTCCCGAAGAGGAAATGGTCAAAAAGCTGCGGCAGCACATCTGGAACCATAACTTCAATGATCCGGATTATGCAAGATTCGTGGCAGACAGGGAGATAGAACCCATAAAGGACCTCCCTGTGGAAGAACAGATTCCCGCTCTGGTAAAAATCATCAACCGCGTAAGGCGCCGCAACAGAAACACGCAGGGTGGCTTCCTCCATGAAGACCCGCTGAAAGATGCCGTGATGCAACGGTTGAACAATCATCTCGACGGTCTTAAACTCAAACTGAGCATTGCACGGTTCATGGGAGAGGCATTACCGCCCAAAGGCAAAACAAAACGCCTGCAACTAAACATGCCCACCCAGAAACTTGGCTATCTGCTCCGGTACCTGCACGAAAAGGAGATTATCAAAGGAATGGAACCGCCGGTACTCATCAACTTCGCATGCACATTCCTGCAGCCCCCACTTGCGCAAAAGCACAATTTCGATATTCTTTCTGCGGCCTTCCATGCCGAGCCCGTTATCTCGGAATACAACGCCAAGCGCATACTTGATCCCAATGCTTAACCATTAAATCATCGTTCAATTTGCAGAGAAGTTTTATGCCGGAGCACCTGCCGGCCAATTACCTCACGCATATGAACGGGTTCATAGCAACAGCTTCTGCAGACAAGCGGTTGAAACCTGCACACATCAGTTTGTACCTGACGCTGTTCGGCATCTGGAACCGCTATTTTTTCATGAACCCGTTCCCCATTAGCCGTATGCATGTAATGCAGGCCAGTCACATCGGCTCAAAGGTAACTTACATACAGGCCCTTCGGGATCTGCATGCCTTTGGATACATCCGCTACTATCGCTCAGAGTCGATTGGAGCAGCTCCTCAGATCAGTATCCTGCCGATCAAAATTAGTCCTGCTGCAGGCCCGAAAGCGCCCCCGGACAGGCCCGCAAATGATCCCGCACCGGGGTCAGAAGTGGACCCCTTTAATAAACAAGTACAAAAATCAAACAAGGAAAACGGCGCACCCCCAACAAAAAATCGGAAGAAAGTGACCCCGGAAAAACCGGATATGCCCGAACATCCGGAGGATGTGGTCATTTTCTTCCAGCAAATGCGCTTCGATCCCCGGGAGGCTCCCCGCTTTTTCAACCACTACGAGGCCAATGGCTGGCACCAGAGTAACGGATTACCCATCCGCAATTGGAAGGCCGCCGCGGAAAAATGGGTTTCCAACATTCCTCACTTCAAAATCAGAAACAATGACACACCCAACGGCCGGCTCAACTCCGGACCTTCAAATTACACAGACCCGCTTTGACTATGTGCAGCTGCTGCATATGGTTGAAGAGAAAGGGAAGGCCCTCTACGGACCCCATTACGCCATCCACGAGGCCGACCGTGCCCTTGTCATGAAGATCATCACCTATTTCACGGCAGACGAGGCCCTGGCACCTAAAGAAGGCATTATGCTGCACAAAGGGCTGCTCCTCTGCGGCCCCATCGGCTGCGGTAAAAGCTCGCTGCTGAACATCATGCGCAGTCTGTCGGGGGACCCGAAGTCTTTCGGCATCGTATCCTGCCGCAACCTGGTGACGCATTTCAATGAACAGGGTTATGGGATGATACACCGCTACAGCAGTATGCCCGGCTCCCTCATTGCCGGTACCTATTGCTTTGATGATCTGGGCCTCGAACCCAACGGCAGCTATTTCGCGAACAATTGCAACGTACTGGCAGAGATCCTTTTCAACCGTTACGAAGCCTTCGTGCACAAGGGCATCCTTACACATGTGACCACCAACCTGGGCCCGGCGGAGCTGGAAGCTACTTACGGCAACCGGCTCCGCAGCAGGATGCGGGAGATGTTTAACCTGCTGGCGTTCGACGAACAATCGCCCGACAAGCGGCGGTAACACACAAAAAAGGCCCCGGCATAACGCCGGGGCCTCTACTGGCCAGGGAGCCTGACAGGATCATTCCTGTTCCACCGCAGTTTGACTCACACCCGAAAGCACTGCACCTGCAAGGGCCATGTATCCCGCAATGGCGCTCACCGTTTCCGGGAGCGGGGCGGGCAGGCTCAGTACGGTGATGCCTACGCCGGTGAGGAACAGTCCCCAGTTCCGCAGGGCCTGGAAAAACCGCGGAGTGGGGGATTTGATTCTTTCGAAAATGCTCATTGTAAAACCGTTTTAAAGATGAAACAAAAAACAATTCAAAATCCGTCAGGCAGCCTTGTTCACCGCAACCATAGACATGGCGTTGAACTGTCCCGAGCTGAGGCCATAGAACCTTCCGTTCACCTCCTGCACAAACTCGATGCACAGCGCCAGGAAGAGTGGATGGGCGCTGTTGGGCGGCAAGTCTATCACGAAGTTCACGGGAGGCATTTCCTGTCCGGTGATGGGCATTTCACCAGAGGAAGTCAGCGCATGTACGCTGGAGCCATTGTCGAAATTTACCTCCGCACCGATGGCGGTGAGGATGTAATGGGTGGCACCGGTTGGCGTAGCCAGGTACTTTTCCGGTACGAAGGCCGGTATAGTCACTGTGGCAGCGCCGGAAACCCGGTCGATGGCGGCCGTAACAGCAGCGTAGAGCGTGGTGCTGAGGGGGCTGTTGGCGTTGAATTCAAAGCCTTTGAAGAAGCCCAGTTCCCCTTCGGGCACGGTACGCGCGCCTCTGTTGTTGAGGGTATCGGTTTTGATGACCCTGTTAAAGAGGCTGGCCAAACGGTTGCCCACCTGACTGTCTGCCACCTGGATGAGGACCGAATTGAGCGCATTGCGGAGCAGTTTTCCGGCGGCCGCGGCTCTCCCGAATTCATGCCCGTTTTCACGGGTGCGGATAAAAGCAGGGTCGTTCTGGATGCGTTTTGGGTCTACGCCACCTTTGGCACGCATACCGTAGCCATTTTTTCTTTTGTAGAAGGTGACGTTTCCGGTAGTACCTCTTACGGTAATGATACCTGTTTGAGAAGGCATGTTTTTAAATTTTCAATGATTAAACAAAGGGGGCCTTTACATCGCCAGACCCTTGAGGCGTTTGCACTGATCAGTGACTGGTTTGTAATTACCCTTCGAAACTACCGGACCCGCAAAACCCACACAAACAACCTTGCCGGTTTTGCCGGACTTTGCCGGAATTATGTAATTAATCCACATTTTATGGATCGTTTATTCCCAGAAAGGATCGTCATTTATCCGCGGGATGTAGAAATTCTGCTATCAAAATGCGAGCGTTCTGCGCAGGATTTCCTGCGGCAGATAAGAGTAGCGCTGAATAAGCCACCGGGTTCATTTGTAACGGTGAGGGAGTTTTGCTTCATCACCGGGATGGACGAAGACGAAGTGCGCGAACAGTTGCGGAAGGGGTGAGGTTGAAGCCATATCCCTTCACGTTTCCTGTAGGTTTGAAGCACTGTTACTTCACATATACTTCAGGTATACAGCACAGATGGTGTACTGAAAGAGTAGGTTTTTAGGATATGGATAATTTTGTTGGGGTCCGGTTTCTACCGGGGCCATTTTATACCCCTTGTTTAATGAATGGACGTTTTTGCAGGTAGCCCTTTTTGTAGATTACTCGTTTTAAAGGCGGGATTATTAAAGTAAAAAACCAATGCTATGACTAAAAAAAAGATTACTGAAACAAAGCCGGTGACGCAGGATATATTAATGGGAGCTAGTGAGATGGAACGATTGCTGAGAGAAATTTATCGTTCTGATGAGGAGAAGTTTTTGTCGCTTCTCGGGAGTATTAAATTGAGTAACACATTAAAAAAGATGAAAGTAACACACAAATAAAGCATTATGGATATACTGTATGATGAGATACTGAATTTCTGGAAGGTATTGGAGAAACACAATGTTCGCTACATTATGACAGGCGGTTTTGCCACACGTTTTCATGGCTATAACCGGCTTACAGATGAGCTGGATTTTTGGGTGGAGAATACCCCGGCTAATCGTGCAAAACTTTTAGAGGCATTAGTTGAAATTGAATTTAAAGAGGATGCATTTTCTTCAGGGATTATGGGGTTTCTTGCCGTATGTATACCCTTTAGGTTGAAATGCGGTGTTGTATTGAAAGTTATGTCTAAGATCCTGGGATTGGAAGGCATCACTTTTAAAGAATGTCTGGAAATGGCTTCCATTGCGGAGATACAAACAGTGAAGGTGCCTTTCCTGCATATCGATCACCTCATCCTGAGTAAAAAAGGAATGGAGCGCTCCAAAGACAAGGTGGACGTGATTTATCTGAAGAAGATCAGGAAGTTAAGAAAACGAAGTAAGCTGGCTAATTGATTTTTTAGAATTGGTGAATAAAAACACATACTATGAAAGAGGGCCTCATTTATTGAGGCCCTAATTTATTGGAAGAGACACTATAACAAAAACTGTGTAAACATAGAAAATCGGAGTTCGTAAGAGCTCCGATTTTTTTACTTTTAAACTTTACACAGAATAATGAAAGCAGAGGATTTTTTATCAGACGATTTTTTGAAGCAATTTAAGACCGGCGAGCAACTTAATGACTTCCTGGGCAAGATCCAGAAAAGGGCTATTGAAAAGATGCTTGAAGGCGAGCTGGACGGACATTTAGGGTATGGAAAGAATGAGCAGGCGGACACATCTAATGCCCGTAATGGGTATGGAAAGAAGAAGATTAAGACCAGCTACGGGGAGTCAGAGATCAAGGTGCCGCGTGACCGGGACGCCAGTTTTAACCCAATGATAGTTCCCAAGCGGGAAAGTATGGTGGAAGGAATCGAGGAGGTGATTGTGTCTTTATATGCCAAAGGCATGAGTGTAAGCGATATTGAAGATCAGATTAAGGATGTCTACAAGTTCGAGGTATCCACAGCGACTATCAGCCGGATCACCTCCCGGGTAGCTGAGGATATCGTAGCCTGGCAGAATCGCCCATTGGAGCCCGTTTACCTGATCGTTTGGATGGACGGAATCGTATTCAAGGTGCGGGAAAACAGTAAAGTAATCAATAAGACGATTTATATAGCCGTAGGCCTGCGTAAAGACGGTTATAAGGAAGTTTTAGGGATGTGGCTGGGCAAGAATGAGTCAGCGGCTTACTGGATGACTGTATTAACCGATATGAAGGCTCGGGGGGTGGAGGATATCCTGATTACAGCAACTGACAACCTTAATGGCTTTACCCAGACTATCCGGGCCGTATTTCCCCAATCTTCCACCCAAATCTGTGTAGTTCACCAAATCCGCAATAGCTGCCGCTATGTGGTCTGGAAAGACAAAAAGGCGTTTACCCAAGATATGAGGGATATTTATGCGGCGCCTACCCGCCAGGCGGCTGAGGCTGCTCTGGAGAGCTTTGAAGGGAAATGGGGCAGCAAATACGGGTATGCTATCAAAAGCTGGAAGGAAAACTGGGAAGAACTAACCGTTTTCTTCGACTTCCCCATTGAGATCCGTCAAATCATTTATACGACTAATCTGATCGAAAACCTTAATGGGAAGATTAGGAAATACACCAAGAACAAGCTTTCTTTCCCCACGGATGACGCAGTGCTCAAGTCCGTTTATCTGGCGCTAAGGGAGGTGACAAAGAAATGGACTATGCCTATTAGGAACTGGGGCGTTGTCCTCCATCAGTTTTTAACTATTTTTGAAAATAGAATCAAGTTATAGGTACAAATACGAAACTCCGATTTTTGAAACTTACACAGTTAATGAGATAGTGCCTTGGAAGAGTTCCTATATGTATTTTTTCCTTACTAGATCATCAATGGTGAAATTTATATATCCTTGCTTAAGTACAAATTAAAAAAGTAATTGTCAAATAACTGAGCTTAGTACGATGTTCTCGCTCCTCGTTCGACCTATTATCAAAGGTTCAGGGAGTGATAAATTCTTTGAATGTGTTAGAAGCTCGCTGCCATTTTTCACTTCATGCGCAGTATAGCATAAATCAAATGAGTATAATTCATACTCACTATATAATTTTTTAATTTCTAATACATTATCATAGGAAAGCAACCATTTGTATGGATGCTTTTTCATTAAGAAATTTGCTAATTCCACATGACTTTCATGCTTATAATAATCAAGATACAATGCCTTTCCTTGTTTATAGTATGGCGGATCAAGGTAAATTAAAGCATTTTTCGTTCTAATGTTTTTGAGAAACTCTAAGGCATCTAAGTTACTTACTGCAATTCGATCTTTTAATTTGTATATTTTCCTAACCTTATCCAATAGAAATTCCTTGTTGAATCTACAATCTATCTTATAGTTTGCCGATGCTTGTCCTTCTTCTGTTTGACCTCCAATTGGTCCTGCAGCTAATATACCGGACCGATTTGTTCTCGATAAAAAAAAAGTTGCAAAGGCGAGATCAAAAGACGGTTCAATTGCCCCCTTAAATATTCTCCTTTGAATTTGCCATTCTCTTAGGTTAACAACTGTTTCTTTTATTTTAGAAATGAATTTATCATTCTCATTCAGCAAGTAAAACCAGAAGGAATATATACCAATTGATGCATCATTAATTGCAATTCGGTCAACAGCGTTATCTAATAACAAGTTAATTGCCGCCCCTGCACCACCAGCATAAGGTTCTGCATACAGGCTTTTTTTCATTCCATTAAGCACTAATACGTCCTTAATAAATGAAGTCATCAAGGATTTTCCTCCTGGATACCTAAGTGGTGTATTATTCATTTATGATACTTGTTCCAAATCGTTAAAAACAGCAAATTTATTGTATGTCTCAGAATATTCATCAATAAACTTATCAACTATATCACTATTTGCTTGCATCCAAGGATCAATGACTTTATATCCATTGTGCCCCCAATATTCAAGTTGATTATTGAACCATTCTTTGGCTTTAACTCTATCAGCATCGATTTCATCAAGATCATAGCCTTTAAAGCAAAACTGTTTACTATAATTCGTATCAATTTTGGTCCATATAGGTGAATTATCATCCAATTCGTATAGATATTTTGCTAAAGCACGCTCAGGAGAGACCTTGCCAGGTAGAAGTATTATGTTGTTTAGTTTCCTTACTTTTCTCATTGAAGAACTATCAGTTCTAACATCACCATCTACAATCACAAGTCCTTGTGGAAATTCAAATGCTGGGATTTTCTGTTGTACGAGTGATATTAGCAATGCACAGGAAAATGTACCCTCAAAGAACTTCAAACTTGTAGCTTTTCCTTTTAATATTCCTTTCGCAAAAATTTCAGTCTCTTTATCTTCACAATAAACTAATAACTTCTTTATCGCTTTTTTTGCAACTGTAACATTTAGTTTATGAACAATTGAATTGTAACTAACATCTTGTAGAATTTTCACTTTTGCGTTTCGTTTCTCGAGGAAAACAACTTTAATCTGATCTTTTGTTGCGGGCTTTTGAATATTTTCTTCCTGAAGTCCACATGCTTTCTCTAAAATAGTTAGTGAATGAGTAGTAAATATTATCTGAATTTTAAACTTTGCAGCAAATGTACGCAATGCAAGTAGTAATTCTAGTTGAGAGGCAGGATATAAAGTAGCATCAAGTTCATCAATTGCTAAAATCCCCCCTTTATAATCATTAGGGAAATCTTCCATTAATCTCTTAAATGAAAGAACAGCAAGTAAGATTTTACCAATATTGTCTTGACCGGCTGAATTTTGGCACCAGTCATAATGGTTTGTATTTATTCCAACTGTCGTTTTACTTGGACTTTCTAAAAAATTACTGCCTTGAATATTGTCAAGTGAGATAAGAATTTTCTTATGCCATTTTTGAAAAAAATCTATATCCTGTGGATTTAATTTCTGTGACTTACTTTCTTTAAGTTTATCATCTTCGCCAATTGGCAATAAGCGTTGCAAACTAAGATAAATAACAGGCAATTGTATATATCCAGATCCCGCAGATCTATCACCCTTCTTCCAAAAACGAACATTTGTACCCCTAGGAATACTTTCTACAATAAATGGCTCCTCTAATTGATTTAAATGAAGTGTCCATTCATGTTCTTTCGGTTTATCAAATTTTTCGGACAACTTAAATTTTTCACCGAATGCCGATTTGAAATTCCCGCCAGAAAGGGGCTTCACTTTTAGCATTGGATTTGCGGAATCAGTAATCGTGAATGGCTGGGTTAATATCCCCAAAATCGTAGTTTTCTGAGTTCCATTTTGTCCAGCTATTACAGTAATCTGGCTTCCTAAATCAAGTTCAACATCTTCAAATCCACGAAATCTTTTGATTTCAGAACGTTGTATGATCATAGCATTTGATGGGTTTGTACTTAAATATTCTATTATACCACAAATACAACGAATGTATTCGTCAAAACTAAGTTCATCAATATGATAGGTCTATTTTTTTAATAATCCACTAAATCTTTCACCTTAACGTCCAGACCAATGGATAGTTTATATAATGTAGTGTATGCCAAGTTTATTTCTCCTCTTTCAATTTTACCAATATCACTAGTATCAACCCCACTGTGAATAGAGGCATCTTCTAGTGTTAATCCTTTCGATTTGCGAATCGATCGAATATTTGCTCCTAACTTCTTTAATATCTCCTTTTCATTGAATTTTTCCATTTCTAAAAACTAAATACTAAAAATGGGCGAATTTCCTCAACTTTCTTTGGGGCTTACGCCCCAATTTAAAAATAATCCCCTATATTCGCTAATATTGCAGCCTTGCAAGAAATTAAGAGCTGCTTCTTTGATTCTCACCGGCAGAACGTAGGAAATTCAAACTGGGAGAGATGAAGAAGGAGAGGCTCGTACCTTATTGGTGCGGGCCCTTCTTGTCCATCCCAGTGGCTTCCTACGGCCTTGCCGGTGGCGAGTTGGGTTCCGCGCCATTATATTAAGTGGCAAGCTCCCGATCCGCATAGCGTCAAAGTAATTTGTGTTACTTCAAAAACTTACGTTATGTGCAAACTTGTTAACCTCGAAACTTCTACCCCAAATTCGGCCGAAGCCATCTCAGACTTCTTTGAGTGTTACCCCGCTTCCGAATCTGCCAAAAGCAAACTCTGGGAACTTCTAATTGCTGCAATGGGCAGTAAACATGCCGATATGTGGGATGGCGAAACCCGCGCCGAAATGCTTTTCTTTATAGAACGTTGTGGCGATTTCTTCGAAGCTGTCTATGACAACCTCAATCCGCCTAGCCTTTAATTGTGCTTTTCTTTACAACTAATTCCAAAAGTTATGCTACCAACCAATCAGGGGCGCCGCGGGCGGCCAAGGAAAACCTATGAGACTATTATAATTACTCCAGAAGAATACTTCCGGCAATTCTCTGAGTTATCGTTTCAAGAAAGGGAGAGGAAGTCACTTGAAGGGATCAGCAGGAGGGAGCTTACCACCATTAAGGTATTGCTTCAGCTAGATTATGCTACCCTGGCTAAGTTGTTGAATATAACCGAAAGGACAATACATGGCCATGCTTCTGAACAAGTCTTCAGCCCAATTATTAGTGATAAGATTATGGGAATACTTGAGGTCTACAATTATGGCTTCATGATAATTGGGGATATGCAGTCACTATACGAATGGATGTTCTGTCCTAACTCCCAAATAAACTATTCCCAACCCATAAATATGCTTCGAACCCATTCCGGGCTGTTGGAAGTAAGGGCTTTATTAACCGAATTATCAATCCAAACCACCTTTCTTTCAAGCTGATTATACTCAAGACAAACAATTCCTTGAATCTATCAATTCTCTCACATTGACGGATTTCAGAATAATCAAATTTTATACACGACATTTTTTCAAAGCATCAATTAACTCGGAAAGTGTCTTTTGAATTTTTCTCAACTGTTCAATTCTATTATCAAATTTATTGTCAACTGAAACATCCAATTCTTTAAATAGACGCATCGTTCTATTAAACCAAATTATATACTCATTGTCATTATTGTTTATCTTATTCTCATACTCTCGGAAGCTAATCACATCATATGCCCTTCCTAATTTCTTATCGCTATACTTGATCATAAGATCTCCAATTCCATTTTGCCAGTCCCGATAGATTAGCCCTAATTTAATTGACGCTTCCTGAACAATATTCAATTCGATCAATTCTGTAACATCTATTTTCTTTCCAAAAAGTTTTTCCACTAATTGAGAAAGTGACATTAAGAAATTATTCTGGTATTCTTCAGAAATTTCATTCAACAACTCTTTCCCTTCAGGACTGATAGCTAATTGAACTAATCGATCAATTTCGACCGAGAATTTTTCAATAACACCTTGTTCTACTCCTTTTTTATTTATTTTAAACAATAATAAAAACCTATTTGCAACATCCATTTCAACACCTTGTCCATCAGCCAAACTCTTTGTAAATGCATTTAATTCTTTCTTAATTTGAGTATGCAATTTTTTCGAAGGAACCTGGAGATAAGACTCTTCTTTACGAAAAGCATAAATCCATCCTAGTAAACTACTTAATCTATAACCAGTACTTATAAATTTATAATTATAGAAATCGTTCGCTGGATTATCTTTCCACAATAGGTGAGCCCTAGTGCGAAAAATTTCGTCCAATCGTGCTTTTAGTGACTCAGCACTGGTTTCTAAAGGTGCTTTATAGTTTTTAAATACGTTCTTGCGTTCAACTCTTGTTTTTCTTCTTTCTAGAAATATTGGGATCAATAAATCTTTAAAAATCAAGCCTATTATCACTGTGAAAATAGTTATACATCCAACAATGATTGCCGCTTTCACCGGGGGCTCTTGCCGGCCAAACCAATTAATTGAATCACAAATCATAATTCTAATTCTTTGATAATTCATAGTAAAACAGTGAATTATATTATTAAGTATCACCCCAACCCCTTCACCAACACCGTCCAACACGCCACAGTCAATACCACACAGGATACAATCATCCACATCCCCAACTTCCGCGTCCCCTCTGTAAAGGCATGAACCCGCTTCCCATCCGGTAGGGTCTTCTTTGTTAACATCACGAATCCTCCGATAAAGAAACCCAGGAAAGAGAATGCCCAAGCAAATGGCAGGAATAAGGAGGTAAAAATAAGCAAGGGAGAGCCGTACCCGATGAGCAGCCAAATCAGCGGTAACTCCTGCGGTTGTGAAAGTGCTTCAATGCGGGTGGTACCCAATTGCTCCAACTGTTCCGGCGTGAAGGAGATACCCCGCTTCTCGAGGAGCTTCAGGGCAAGGAGGTAATCATAATCACCCCATTCATCTTTTTTGATGATCACTTCTTTCAGCTCTTCCGTAGTGAAGGATAAGAGGTAATAATCAGGCTCCACATCGTCGGCCGATACGGATATCTGGCTTTTCAGCAGGGCATCAGCTTTGGGGAAGTCGGAGGAAGCGATCTTCACCAGGTGCCGCTGGTCGAAGTTCTGACCGGCATATATCTTATCCAGCAGCACTTCTTCTTCATACTCCACAGGGATGTGATGTTGCTCCAGCATGGAAATAATTGCAGCCGCCTGCTCAGCGGTATGGAATCGCTTAAACGTAAGGAATTGAGACATAGGTATGAGATAGGGGATTGAATATAAATGTTATTGCACCGTTTTAAACATCACAGGCGAGTTACCATACAACGGCGTTTTACCATCCCATTTCTCGATGAACTGCTGCTGAATCAGCAACGGGGTGAGCGACTGCTGCCTAAGCTGGTTAGCTTTGGCTTCTGACTCTGCCAGTACAATCAGTTTGCGGGCGTTGGCCTCCGCTACACGCAGCTCATTCTCTACCTGCATGGCCTGCTGCACGGCGCGGTTCTTGGCGTCGATGGCTTGGGTGATGCTCTCGGGGTACTGGATGCCGGAGGTCAGCTGCTCCAGGTGGAAGCCTTCTTTGGTGAGTTCGCTAGAAAGCTGGGCCTGCACGGCGTTTTCAAAACCTTTCCGGTTAGATATCATGCTATCGGTAGTGAATTCATTGAATTGTATGCGGAAGGCATCGCGCACATAGTTGTAGAGCGTGGTGGAGGTGATCTCTTTAATGCCTTTGCGGTATTTCTGGAAAATCGCGGGGGAGTGACCGGCAATCACTTTATACGTGATGGTAGGGTCTACGGTAAATACCGACCCGTCTTTGGCGTTCACGGTGAAAGGCTCATAGTCTGCCGTTTGTACGAACACGGGGAACTCGTGCACCTCTTCCGTAAAGGGATTGAAGAACACGCGGCCTGTTACGAGGGAAACATCTTGCACGCCTTTATCGCTGCCATACATCTGTACTTTCACGCCTTCATGCCCGGCATCGATGCGGGTACAGGAGGTATAAAAGAAAATAACAAGGACGAAAAGGGCGATGCCCGTCCAGAGTAGGCCTTTGTTCATACGGAAAGTGGGTTTGAATTTATTCGGTACAGGTTTCATAAGGGAAAGATAACTAATTGCCCGTAATCCTTCTTAATTGGGATACATTTGTACCCTCATAAATCCCCCCTGATGCCCGTTAATATCCTCGCCATCTCCGGAAGCACCCGGCAACAATCCACCAATCACACGCTGATCCATATCATTGCGGAACTATATGCCGGAACGGCGAACATCACCCACTTCGAGGGACTGTCAACCCTGCCTCATTTCAACCCGGATCTGGATAACAACACACCGCCCCCTGCTGTCACTGCCTTCCGGGAGCAGCTGCGCGCGGCCGACGGGGTGCTTATCTGTACCCCTGAATATGCCATGGGCGTTCCCGGCAGCCTGAAAAACGCGCTCGACTGGCTGGTGTCTTCCATGGAGCTGTCCAAAAAGCCGGTGGCCCTCATCACGGCATCGTCTATGGGTGAGCAGGCGCATGCTTCCCTTACGGGTACGTTGCTGGTGATAGAAGCCAACCTGCCGGAAGCTTCCCGGCTGCTGATCCCATTTGTGAAAGCGAAGGTGAAAGATGGTAAGATAACAGATGAAAGCACCTTCCAAGAGGTGAAAGCGGTCATGGCATCGCTGCTCTACAGCTTAACCTGATTCCTAAAGGGCATCCTGAAACAAGATTTCCTCAAACATATTGGTCAGCGCGTATTGGTCCACGCTCCCGAAGTTCGTCAGCAGAATGATCATATAACCCTGCCGGGGGTAGTATTCGTTCATGGCATGCCAGCCGGAGCTATCCCCCGGGTGACCAATGCTGTGATACCCCTTCTTCACAGAAGTGATCCAGGTATAGCCGAAATAGGTGTTTTCCCATTGGGAGGTATGCCGGCTAGTCATCTGCCGCAGGAGTTCATTGCCTGTCAGCTCTCCGGAGAATACTGCTTTATTGAACCTGTACAGGTCGGTTACACTGCTCCAGGCACCTCCGGCAGATAGGGGGATAGATCCCTGATCGTAGTCGTACGCCAGCGGCGTGTAGCCTGTGGCGGTTTTACGGTAGCCGAGGGCGTATTGTTTTTGCGTGGAATCCAGCTGCCAATATGGGGTGAAGCTGGTATGCTGCAGGCCCAGGTTGTCAATGAAAGCGGATTGGATGTAATCGGGGAAGGGCTTCCCGGTGATCTTTTCCATGACTGCGCCCAGCACAATGCAATCTCCCGTGGAATAAGCGCAGCTGTCGCCCGGAGGGTAGGCAAGGGGCAGCTGGCGGAGGAAGGGCAGCATATCGGTGCAGTTGCGGATATGCTTATAACTGAACCCGGGGGCTTTAAAAAAGTCGTCCACACCCGCGGAATGGGTCAGGAGCTGGTGGATGGTGATGGTGTGGCCGCCGGGCAGGCCTTTTATGTACATCCCCACCGTATCGGAGAAGTGCAGCTTCCCTTCCCGGACAAGACCGGTAATTGCCGTGCCCGTGAATACTTTGGAGGCGGAAGAGAGGCTGAAGCGGGTATCTGGGGTATTTTTCACCTTACGCTCTCTGTTGGCCCAGCCATAGCCTTTGGAAAGGAGGATGCCGGAGCTGTCTGCTATCAGGATGGCACCGGAGAACTGGTCGCGGGCGGTTTGGGCGGTCAGGATACTGTCTATGGCCGCAATTTGCCGGGTTTGGGCGCAGGAGGGAAGGGTGCTCAGGGAAAGAAGCACGATGCCGGTGGCCATGAAACGTTGGATGAGCGCAGATAGTACCATTTATGGGGATATGAATAAATATAACGATTCCCCCACATGAATACAACTAATAAGATGCTTTCAGGGGCAAAGTTCAAGATAAGGCCGGTAATGTCGTTTAATAGTCGTACCTTTACCTAATTGCAACAGGCTACTGCCTCAGCTACTTCTGAATTAGTCCGGATAACTCCTCTTCTTCCTCAGTCTACGCTTTTCCAGCTGCCGAATAACCCTCTTAAAAATTATTAAATATGAACATTTACGTCGGCAATTTGAGTAGCCAGACTACCGAGCAAGAGTTAAGTAAGATTTTCGCCCCTTTTGGCGAAGTGCGTTCCGTAAAGGTGATCATTGATGCCTACACCGGCCGGTCCAAAGGTTTCGCTTTTGTTGAAATGCCTGATACCGACAGTGCTGAAAAGGCTATCAAAGACCTGAACAACACCAACCTCGATGCTAAATACATCACCGTGAACGAGGCAAGACCTAAAGTAGAACGTAACCGTTATTCCGGTTCAGGCTACTAACTTAACAATCGAAGGGTTTCCCGCAGGGGGTAACAACCAGGCGGAAACCTTCTCTAATAAAGTTTCTTTATCGCAATAATGCGGCATCACTAAAACAGTAAAAAATGGGTGAAACTTTTTCAAAAAAGGAAAAGAATAACAAAAAAGCGAAAGCGAAATTAGACAAGGCCGAGAAAAGAGAGTACCGGAAGACCAACAACGACAAAGGCAAAAGCCTTGAAGAAATGCTGGCTTTCGTAGACGAGAACGGTAACCTCACGCCCTTTGCCCCTAAAGCAGGAACTGACAGCATTCCGTTACACGAGCTGGCAGCCATGGCAAAAGTTAAGCAGAGGCCGCCGGAAGAAGCCACCAGAACCGGATTTGTTTCTTTCTTTAATTCCACCAAGGGATTCGGATTTATTACTGACGACATCAACTCAAGGGAAAGTATCTTCTTTCACACCAACCAGTTGCTGCAGCCTGTAAAAGAAAAAGACAGGGTATCATTTACCCGGGAAAGAACGCCGCGTGGTTTCAACGCGCTCAACGTTAAGAAGATCGATTAACAGTTACATCGTAACGTTTAATATATTGAACACCTGCAGATACTGCAGGTGTTTTTTATTGCCCCCTGCCCACCCGTCGCGATTCGCCTCCTTATTGTCGTAATCCCCCCTGAAGGGTATAATCTCCCCACTTTACCTTTGAATCATCAGCCCCTGTATTCAATACAGGCAATTCCACCATTTCATAAAACAGTTACCATGCGAAAACTTAAGTTACAGATCCACATGACCATCGATGGCTTCATTGCCCGCCCCGAAGGACAAACTGACTGGATGTGGATATCCGGCACACCAGACCCCGCCGGACTTCAGAAAGTGATTGAACTGGCAGACAGCTGCGATACCATCCTCATGGGCCGTGTCATGTCCCGCGGGTTTATCGACTACTGGGAAAAAACCGTTGATGAACAGGCAGACAAAAATGAACCCACCCTCGCCAAACGTATGGTAGACATGCCCAAGATCATTTTCAGCCATACCCAAACCTCCATTCAGGGCAGAAACGCACAAATGGAGAACAGGGATCCGGCCACTGTAGTAAAAGCACTGAAAGAAGCTCCCGGCAAAGACCTCATGGTATACGGCGGCGCCAACTTCGTCAGCTCCCTCATCAGCCTGGATCTCATCGATGAATACTACATCTTCAGAAACCCGGTTGCCATCGGGCAGGGGCTTCCCATCTTTAAGGAACAAAAAGCACTGAAACTCGTGAACACCATCACGTATACAAGCGGGAAAATACTGGAGCATTACCTGCCGGGATAAACAGCTTCACAGGAATAAATTTTTATCTTACTTCCTGCAACCGTTTCCCTTACCATGCGTCTATTAACCTCGTGAACCATCTATACCATAACTGGTCCGACAGGGAAGTGGCCGACCATGTGCTCCAGGGCCACCGGGAAGCCTTCAGGATCATCGTGGAACGGACGGAAAAGCTCGTCATACACATCATCAATGGCATGGTGTCTCTCCGGGAAGACCGGCAGGATATCGCACAGGATGTGTACCTCAAAGCCTTCCGCAGCCTTTCCGGTTTCCGCTATGAGGCAAAGCTCTCTACTTGGATAGCCCGTATTACTTATAACACCTGCGTCAACCACCTGCGTAAAAAGCGCCTGCCGCTGGTAGCCCCGGCAACAATTGAGGCAGCCGAAATCCCCGAGGCTACCGGCGACCCGCTTTCCTTACTTTCCGCACGGCAACTCACTCTCATACTGCAACAGGCTATTACCGAACTCTCACCTTTATACAACACCCTCATCACCCTGTACCACCAGGCCGGTATGAGCATTCCGGAAATAGCCCAAATTACTGATCTGCCGGAAGGTACCGTTAAAAGCTACCTCTACAGGGCACGAAAGCTAATGCAGCAACATCTTACCACCCACTTTCAAAATAAGGAGGCTTTATGAATATACATCCCACCGATACGGAGATACAGGACTATGCAATGCAGCCCCCCGGTGCAAAACATGTGCATATTGTTGATTGTGCGCATTGTATGGATCAGGTACAGCAATACCGCATGCTCATCGCCACACTCAGCCAACCCATTCCGGAACCACCCTTCCATGTGGCCGATGCCGTTATGGCAAGGCTTCCACGGCAGCGGGCTTCTGCTACTGTTTTTGCCATACAGTGGTCCATTGCGGGCATCCTGCTAATCGCGGTAATTAGTATCCCATTACTGGCGGGTACTCCTGGTTTATTTACATGGCTGGCGCTCATGGAAGCACAAACAACGGCCTTACTGATGATTGGAGGGACCACACTGGCAGTTTTTCTCTCAGCGGTTCAGGTAGACCGGTACCGGAAAACAATGCGGCAGATAAAAAGCAATCAAACTTTGCAACCGAACCAGGGTTGACATGTCAGATATAATTACAATCAGCATTTATGAAATACACATACCTACTTTTAGCATTGGTCCCTCTTCCTCAATTTGCACTGGCACAAGGGAACCCCGGCCCGTACATCAACATGGAGATCTTCCATGTTATCGCCGCCATTGGCTTTGCGGCTATTCTGCTGGGGTTTATACTGGCATTCTCCCGCCAGCTGCTGGACTACCGGATCAAAAACAAATTAACGGAAAGCGGTCTACCCGAACCCATTATTACAAGCCTGCTAAGCCAGGATGCGCATACCGGTAAATTCAACATGGCAAAATGGGCGATCATTTTCGCAGGTATCGCACTGGCATGTACCATCATTTACTATACGCTGCCGCTGGGCATGCATTCGCTGGCCATATTATCCGGTTGCCTGTCTGTCAGTTTCGGGGCATACTTCTTCGTCCTCCATAAGTTCAAACAGTAATGGCTGCCCATTTCCAATTGGCCTGCAGGGCAATGCGCATGTTGGTCCTCAGTATAAGCTTCGCATCCGGAGTGCTGCCTGTGTTTGCCCGTCAGGGATCTGTGCCGGCAGACAGTTTACCTGCACAATTGAACCAATACATGACGGCCTGCAATGCTGCCGGGCTTTTCAATGGTTCCGTGCTGATATCCGTGGAAGGGAAAACCCTGCTGGCAAAGGGCTATGGCTATAGCAATATTGCCTCGGGAACACTGAACACCGCATCCACGAGGTATCCCGTTTATTCCATCACCAAATCCATGACAGCAGTATTGGTAATGCAACTGATAGAAAAGAAACTGCTCTCGCCGGAAGACCGCCTTTCCCGGTTCTACCCGTCGTTACCTGCAGCAGATTCTATTACTATCGGGCATCTGCTATCACATACATCCGGATTATACCCCTACAACAACGATTATACGATGCCAACAGCGTCCGAGGAAGCGATGATACGCTTTCTTTCCGGCCGCAGGCCGGGGTTCAGGCCCGGGAGTCAATGGCAGTACAGCAATACAGGATATTACCTGCTGGGCTTCATTATAGAAAAACTGACCGGACTGCCCTACAGCAAAGCATTGGATGCCGGTATTTTCCGACCGCTGAAGATGAAGGAAAGCGGGCTGGATTTCCGAGGGTTAAAGTCTGCCCGCAAAGCCACAGGTTACCGTTTCCTGTATCCCGGTTCCGGGAAGGAAGCCCGGTTGTATCCGCAGGAAGAACTGAGATCATCGGGTGGAGTTTGGAGTACAGTGGGGGACCTCCTGAAGTTTCATGAAGGGATGCAGACGCACCGCATTATTTCTGCGGCCGGAACCAGGATGGCGTATACTGTCAATCATAATTCATATGGATACGGCTGGTTCAATGAAACAGTAAACGGCAAACAGATTGTTAGCCATAGTGGTGGTGCGGCCGGTTTCCGGAGCCTGCTGGTACGTTTGCCTGAAAGCAACACCTGTATTGTGCTGCTCGCTAATGCAGAGAACTTCGATCTCACGGTGATAAAGGAAGGGATTCTGCAGCTGCTGTCTGGCAAAAGATTTCAGTTTCCCTACTCAATTACCGTGGATTCAGCAAGATTACACACCATTGCCGGTACATACCAGCTGGAGCCGGGCCGTTCATTATACGTCACCCGCGTGCATCAGCGCCTCGTGGCACAGATCTCCGGTCAGCAGTCCGTATTGCTATTAGCCGATTCCAGCGGGCGTTTCAATGTTGCCGGGCTTGATGGTCACCTTACTTTCACCGGCGCCCTGCCGGGCACCTGTGACACCGTAATACTATACCGCAAAGGCCGCAGGCATGTGGGGATTAAAACCAACGCAGGCTGGGGTATTGCAGGAAGTGCGCTGCCCGGCGGTTGGACCGGTCCGGATGTACCCATGCTGCCCGTAAAAGGTAAACATGGCATATGGACAGCCACCAATATTCCGCTTCAGGATGGCGTGATAAAGTTCCGTTTCAACAGCGACTGGACCCTCAATTACGGAGCGGCGCCCGGCGGAAAGGAACTGGAGGAGAACGGGACCGATATACAAGTCAAAGCAGGCAGGTATACCATCTTCTTCGATCTGGAAACAGGCGAATCCCCCATGTTCCGGATGGAAAAGGAGTAACTCCGCTGCTGTGCAGACACAGTGCCATGGCAACTATTGGCCATCATGATTATATCGCAATATTTGGTATATTTGATACAGCAACTCAATCCAATCGATGCGCCAACTCACTAAATGGATAAGTTTTTTACTGATACTTGTTGTGGTATGTGCCTCAGCAGGCGGTTCCGGCTTTGCCAGTGAGCCGGCAGACAGTTGCTGCCAGCACGATCAGCCTACGGACGATCCCTGTTCAGGCGAAGAACAGGAAAAAGAAAAAGGCTGTACCAACGAAGGCAATCCCTTCCAGTTCTGTTCCTGCTGCATTCATGCCTGGGTTACCACGCAGGAGATCTCCCTCGGCAACGCCCCGCATCCTGCCCCTACAAACTACCAATTCTGCGGCAACGCATTTCTTCCTACACCTCCGGCTTCCGACTTCTGGCAGCCGCCCCGCTTTTCATGATTACATAAATGTTTGTGCCTGTAAAGGCCTTCTTCCTGATACCGTGCACATTCCGGTATCCGGTTCATCACATCAATAACTCATCAAACCATCATGAAAAGCGTATTTTCTTTTCTTACCGTGGCTATTTGCCTCTTCTTCGTCATGCCTGCTGCCTTCGCTCAAACCAAAGCCAATGAGCCGCAGAAAGCCCTTGTGCAGGTAGTAAACCTTACCTGCGATGGCGATATGCCCACCATCAAAAAGCAACTGATCAACCAGGATGGTATCGAATCCGTGGAGTTCACCAAAAGAGCTTCCGGATCTTCGGCCTTCACTATCCTGTATAACGCCGATGTCATCTCCCTCGACCTCATCCACAAGGCCATTGAGAAAACACCCGGCTGCGACGATAAATCCACCACGCCCTACCGCGTGAAAAAGGAGAAGAAGGCCAAAGCAACGAAGCAATGATACTACGCGCATTATTGCCGCTGCTCCTGCTTACCGGAACCCTCCACGCCCAAACCATCAAAGGCAAACTCTTTGGTGAAACGGGCGATGGCAGGGAGATCCTGCCCGGCGGAACCGTTCAGTGGATCACCGGTGGCACGGTAGCTGGCGTGAATGAGAACGGTGTCTATGAACTGCCCGCCAGCACAGCATCGGATAAGCGGATCGTGGCTTCTTTTGCCGGTTACCGGAGCGATACCATCGTGTGGGACGGGCGTGCTTACCTGAGCATTACCCTCAAACGCGCAGCTACCGATCTCACCGGCGTAACCGTTACCGGCCGCCGCGGGGCTTTCATCTCCGGCACATCCGTCAACAAGCTGGAAGTCATCAACCAGCAGGAGCTGAGCAAAGCCGCCTGCTGCGACCTCGCCGGCTGCTTCGGCACCACGGCCAGTGTTCAACCACAAACCACCAACATCGTCACCAACTCCCAGGAACTGCGCATCCTTGGTCTTTCAGGGGTATACAACCAGGTACTTATCGATGGGCTTCCCATGATACAGGGCCTCACGTACACCTACGGCATCAGTACCTACCCGGGTACGGTGGTGGAGAACATCTACGTGTCCAAAGGCACCACGTCTGTACTGCAGGGCTACGAAAGCATCAGCGGGCAGATCAACCTCGATACCCGGCACCCCGACAAGGCGAATAAGCTACACCTGAATGCATATATCAACAGCTTCGGGGAAAAGCACCTCAACGCCAGCGGCGCCACGGCAATAGGAAAGAACAAAAAATGGCATACCCTGCTGGCACTGCATTCCGTACAGCCCTCCGCACGTATCGACGGCAACAATGATGGTTTCCTGGACCTGCCGCTGCTCACCCGCTACATGGCGTATAATAAATGGAAGTATGGCAATGATGCAGAAGTGGGGCTGAGCGCACAGTTCGGCCTGCGTTTCGTAAACGAGCAGCGCATCGGCGGGCAAAAGCACTATCAGGGCAATGGTGACAAGGGCAGCGATCAGATCTATGGCCAGTATGTTACTTTCAACCAGCCCGAAGCCTACGCCAAACTGAACTATCGCCTGTCAGACAGGCAAGCCATTGCACTGCACACTTCCGGCTCCTTGCACCAGCAGGACGCCTGGTTCGGCACGCTGGCCTATACCGGCAGGCAGGAGATGGCATACATCAACCTGCAGCACGAAGTGAACTGGAGCAAACACCTCCTGAAATACGGTGTCAGCTACCGCTATCAGGATGTGAAGGAAGATATCCGGTTTACGGTACCGGATCCCTCCAAAACCTACGCCGGTAAATATCTCACGCAATTACGCGTACCCGGCGTATTCGCGGAGAATATGTTCAATTGGGCAGACAATAAGGTGGTGCTGATCACCGGTGCGCGTATGGACCGCCATCAGGAAGAAGGCTGGTATTTTACCCCGCGCGCCATGCTGAAATACGCCTTCCACCCCAACCATACCTTCCGCGCATCGGCAGGCACCGGCTGGCGGCAGGTGAACCTGTTCAGTGAGCAGCCGGTGATATTGACCAGCTCCCGCAACATCGTGTTCACGGAAGCCCTGCGGCCGGAAGAAGCGATGAACTGGGGCGTAAGTCATACCTGGCAGTTTGAGAAAGGCATTACCAAAGGAACACTGAGTGCAGACTTCTACCAGACCCGGTTCCGCAACCAGTTCTTCCCGGACTATGACCTCGATCCTTCAAAGATCGTGATCCGTAACTTCGATGGCGTATCCCGCTCCAACGGCGTGCAGGTAGATGCGCTCTTCGTTTTCCAGCAGCAGCTGGAAGTAAGGGCTGCCTACAATTACCTCGATGTGTACCGGAAAGAAAACGGCGCGAAAGTGGCGCTGCCTTTCAATCCGCGTAACAGGCTCATGTCTGCCGTATCTTACCGCACCCGTAATAACAAATGGCAGGCGGATGTAAATGCCCATTGGTTCGACCATATGCGGCTGCCTTCCACAGCAGGTAACCCGGAGCCATACCGCAGGCCTGCTCTCTCCAATCCGTATACCACGGTGAACATGCAGGGAACCTTCCGGCTGAACACGCTTGAATTCTATGCAGGATGCGAGAACATCGGCAACTACCGTCAGCCCGATCCTATCATCAGTGCAAAGAATCCCTTCGGCCCGTACTTCGACCTGTCGTCGGTTTGGGGCCCCACGAGAGGGAGGGAGTTTTATTTTGGTATCAGGTATTCCATCAAATAACAACATCTGATAAAAGCAAAAAGCCGCTTCAGTCGAAGGATTGAAGCGGCTTTAATATTGTATCTGCATTATTGTTTTAAGGAATTCACGGGGTTGGCCAGTGCGGCTTTTATAGACTGATAGCTGATCGTAAACAGCGTGATCAGCACCATGATTCCGCCTGCAATGAGGAACACATCCACCCCAAAGCGCACGCGGTAAGCGAAATCATCCAGCCAGCCGCGCATGATGTACCAAACGATTGGGAAGGCGATGAGGACCGCTATGAGCAAGAGTTTGAGGAAGTCTTTCAATAGCAGCAACACCACACCGCTTACCGTGGCACCCAATACTTTACGGATACCGATCTCTTTCTGTCTTTTCTGGGCCGTGAAGGCAGCCAGTCCGAATAGTCCGAGGCAGGAGATGAGGATGGCCAGTCCGGTGAAGTACCGCGATAATATCGCCACCTGTTGCTCTGAAGCATAAATGGCCTGATACTCGTCGTTCATATAACGGAAGTCGAACACCAGTCCTTTGAAGAACGCATCATATTGCTGCCGGATGGCTTCAATGGTGGCAGTGTGATCCATATTATCCAGCTTCACGATGATGTTAGGCATTACAGGGTAAGTCTGGAAGAAACACGGACCTACGTTGTTGTAGAGGGATTCGAAGTTGAAGTCGGTCGCAATGCCTACTATCTGGCGGTCCTGGTCCCAGAGCCTGACCGTTTTACCAATGGGTTCTTTCAGGCCCATTTGTTTAATGGCTGTCTCATTGAAGATGATCTCACGCTGTGCATTGGCATTCTCAGACATGAAGCGCCCGGCTTTTAGCCGGATGCCCGTGGTTTGAAGGAAGTGAAAGCCTACTTCGAGATTGGCAAGATTCACGCCTTTACCCGCAGGCTTGCCCGGCCATTGGAGATCACCCACTTCGCCGTGCTGCCCCAGCAGATTGTGCCCATAGCTGGACGCGCTGGATACTCCCGGCAGCTGCCGAAGCTCGTGCAGGAAGCTCTCCGCAGCGGCAAGTTTTGCGGAGTCGAATGTAAGGGGTATTTCAAAGTGGAGGATCTGACTGCGGTCGTACCCCAGGTGTTTGTTTTGAATGAAATGCACCTGGCGGTAGATGACCAGTGCCGCGCAAATAGCAGCTACCGACAGTGCGAACTGGAAGATAACCAGGCCCTTCCGCACCCGGGCCTCGTTGCTGCCGGCCACGAACGTCCCTTTCAAAGCTACCGCCGGGCGGAACCGGGAGATGTACAATGCGGGGTAGCTACCCGCCAGCAAGCCGGTGATCAGCGCAATGGCAATAAGCGTCAGTACCAGCGGCATCTCCGGCTTTAACGCCAGACTTTTACCGGTAAACTGGTTAAACACCGGCAGTAATAACCAAATAAAAAGCAACGCCAGTAATAGCGCACAGCAGCTCATCAGCAGCGATTCACTGAGGTGTTGCAGTACAAGATGCCCACGGGTGGCACCCGCCACCTTTCGGACACCGGTTTCTTTTAATCGCCTGGCAGCCCGTGCAGTAGAGAGGTTCATGAAGTTGATACAGGCTATGATGAGGATGAACACCGCCACCAGCATAAAGAGTTTTACGTAAGCAATGCGCCCGCCTTCCTGCACACCATTCCGGTATTGGCCGTACAGGTATTTATCGCTATAACGGCGTGCAAACAATGTACGCCCGTCAGATTGTTCCCGCTCCCGGAAGAAGTTGCCCAGCTTTCCGTTGAAGGCCACAGTATTGGCATCTTTACGCAGCAATACATATGTGGCTGGGTCACTGTTGCTCCATTCCTTCATACCGGGGCGCTTTTCAATGAACAGGTCGTAGTTGAGCAGTATATCGAAAGGTTGGGAGTTAGCATGTTTCGTTTGTGCGAACACCGCGGCTATCTCATACTTTCCGCTAAACTCATACAGCTGGAAGTCGGCCACCCGGCCAACAGGGTCCACACCGGGGAACAGGCGCGCCGCCAGTTCATCGGATATAGCGATGGCGCGGGTATCATTGAATATCCGCGCCGCATCGCCTTGCAGAATGGGGTAGGAGAACATTTTAAAATACGAGGTACTGGCAAATTGCGCGCTGGCCTTCATGCGGGCATCACCCTGGGCTATGACGGCCTTCGCAGAGAACCAGGAAGGTGTTACCACCGTGGCTGCATCTTCCACCTCAGGGAAGTCCGCTTTCAGCGTGGCCGCAAGGGGGCCGGGCGTATTGGGGGTGGTTTCTATACCGTTCTCATGTCGCACGTTCTGCATTACCTGGTACAAACGGGCGTTGTTGGTATGGAAGCGGTCTGCCGACAGCTCGTCTACCGTCCAGAGCCAGATCAGTAATGCGCATGCCAGTCCGGAGGAAAGGCCCAGCAGGTTGAGCAGGGAAAACTGGCGGTCGTTGATCATGGAGCGCCACGCCATCAGGAGGTAATTGTAAAACATACCAGCCGGTTTAGGTGAAGGGGTAATCTACAGCACTGATAACTACGAAAGGAGGGGCGCAAGGGCTATGCCAGCAATATAACGCTTTGTATCTATGTATCTTAACATTGTGAATATGGGTAAATATGTCCGGTTCCGGACAGGAGAGTGTGCGGGAATGAAATAACTCCCCAATCAATATATTTTCCGAATTTTGCAGGCTATGAACGTAATGGATCTGGTCATTCAAGACAGGGAACAAGTGCAGTTAGACAGCATTTTCCTGGACGACAGCAGCAAACAGATGTGCCTTCAGCTCATCAGGGAGCATCAATTCATTGGCGAACTGCACAAGTACGGCCTGCCCGTCAATAACAAGCTGCTGCTGCACGGTGCTTCCGGCTGCGGCAAAACCATGACGGCCAAGGCGCTGGCTAACGCCCTGCACAAAAGCATTTTTATTCTGAACCTCAGCAATATCGTAAGCGCCCGTATCGGTGAAACATCCCAGCACTTAAAGCTGGTGTTCGACAAGGCTGCCCGCGAAAACGCGGTACTCTTCCTCGATGAATTTGACCAGATCGGCAAGGCCCGTACGGATGATAAAGACGTAGGAGAGATGCGCCGCCTCGTAAATACCCTCATCCAGCTCATCGATTATTACCCTGAAAAGTCGTTGCTGATCTGCGCCACCAATCATCCTGAGGTTATTGATGAAGCGCTGCTCCGGAGGTTCCAGGTGAAGGTGGATTTCCGGATGCCATCTAATGATGTGCTGGATAATTACTACGACCAGCTGCTATCCCGATTCCCGGAAGATATCCGGGATATCAGGCGCAGCTATGGTATTTCATTCGCAGAAGCCCGGGATTATTGCTTTACGGTAATCAAGTCATTACTGATTGTTAAACTGGAAAAGGAACGGGCTATGCAGCAGGAGCTACAGGAGCAGTAACCATGTGGATAGCATATAATTGACAGGGATACAATACAAAAGGTGCGATAATCCGCACCTTTTTTTATATCAATATGTAAGGGTCCTGCTTTAACCGGAATATGCACCGGGTAAAGCGGGTCTTCCCTTGTATTAACGGGGTTTCCTCCCAAGATCCCGGAGCATCCGGGCATGTATTTTCAGGGCTTTCAGGAAAGTGGGCTGCACATGGTAGGGGAGACCGAACTTACCCGCAACAGATTTTACAATAGGGGCAATCTTCCTGTAATGCACATGGCATATGTCTGTAAACAGGTGGTGCTCTATCTGGAAATTCAGTCCACCGATAAACCATGTCAGGAAACGGTTGCGGGGGGCAAAGTCTGTTGTATTGGCCAGTTCATGTATTGCCCAGCTGTCTTTCATATGATGTACCCCATTCACTGTAACAGGTAACTGGAAGGCAGAAGTTGGCATAATATGCGAGGGCTGGAAAACGCAGGAGAGGAACAGGCCGGCCGTAAAATGCATGATCAGGAAACCCACCAGCACAAAATACCAGGGCTGTCCGGAAAACAATAAAGGCAATACGAGAATATATCCGTAATAGAACATTTTGTACCAGGTGATCTGGAAGATAGCCTGCCTGAAAGATACCTTCTGCTTAACCAGCAGATCATGCCGCTTATAACCGAGTACCTGTATATAATCCTTTGCCGTCATCCAGTACAAAGTCATGATCATATACAAACACCAGGCATAAATGTACTGGTAACGGTGATAGCGGTACAAGGGTTGCTGGGGAGATAACCGCAGTAATTTAGTGCCGTTGATATCATCATCCAGCCCGGATATGTTCGTATATGTATGATGCAGTATGTTATGCTGTATCTTCCAGTTTACAGTATAGCCGCCGATAACCTCAAGGATATACCCAATAAAGGTGTTGATGTTTTTCTTAGGGGAGTAGGTGCCATGGTTAGCATCGTGCATCACAGAAGTTCCGATACCAATCATACCACAGCCCATCAGGAACCATAAGCCCCAGAACAGCCACAGACTGTTTGCGCCAACACCTGTTATCATTGAAACCAGGGGAGCAAAATAGCAAAAGAGCATAATGACTGTTTTCACCCACATGCCTGTAGTGGCATATGGAGAAATATTATTGGAAAGGAAATAATTATTTACCTCTCCCTGTACCATTTCAATGAAACTATTATTACCCTTTGGTGCAAAACGAACCAGTTCTCTTCTACCGTCTTTCATTTGGAATTCATTTACATGTTTCGGAACAATTCAAATTTCGGTCTTTAAAACCTAATTCCGAAAACGTACTGGATTATTAATTTCACATGCAAATAAAGCTAATTATGCTATTTAAGTATTGTACATGCTTAATATACGCAATGTTTTTTTCTATATACCTAAGACAACCTGATATGGATGGCTATTCCATAATATTCTTAATGCAAAACATACATATCACAATTGCCAGGCCGGAAAAGTTAATTCTACTGCATACTATGCAAAAAATCCGCGATAATCCGGACCTTTTTTATACTATTAGAAAATAATAACAAAAACCCTGTTCGCACATCTCTAAATACAGCCATATGAAAACACTTGTACTCTCCGCAGCATCCCTGATATTCCACACATTGTTGATCGCGCAAACAACAGCGCCCAAACTTCCTGTCTGTAAAAACAAAATGGTTGTTATCGCCCACCGCGGCAACCATGTCACCGTCCCGGAAAACACCGTCGCCTCAATTGAAGCAGCTTACCAATGCGGGGCCGACTACGCCGAGCTGGATCTCCGCACTAGCAAAGATGGTCACCTTGTACTCATACACGACGCTACCGTGAACAGCACTACTACCGCACAGGGTAAAGTGGCAGATATGACGCTCTCCCAACTCCGGCAATTGCCCCTTAAAAGCAAAGACGGTAAGGCATACCAGATCCCCACTTTCGCAGAAGCCCTCGCTGCCGCAAAGGGAAAGATCCATATCTATCTCGATTTCAAAGAAGCAGATGTAACCGAAACCTGGAAGCAAATACAACAGGCCGGCATGGAAAAGCAGGTGGTAGTATACCTCAACAAAATTGAACAATACCACACCTGGAAAGCCATTGCACCACATTTGCCGCTGATGACCAGCTTACCCGAAGCGTTCACCACACCAGCACAAATGGAAGCCTTCCTCGATACGGTAAGCGTGGCAGTACTGGATAACATCAACACAGCAGCCTTATTGGCCACAGCCCGTAAGCGTAATGTGGCAGTATGGCTGGATGCCCAATCCTCCTCCGAAGGCCCTGAAGTATGGAATGCCGTAATAGGCAAGGGCGCTCAGGGTATGCAAAGCGATAACCCCGGCGCCCTTGTCAGCTATCTGCGCAAAAAGAAGCTGCGGTAGCCTGTTGGAATTCTATTTTAGAGTGCTACCCTTGCGCTCCGTTTGTTACAACGGTTCATTACCTGTACCTGCCACTGGTAATTGGGATAATTCGCGTCAAGGCTTTCCCTGGCGCCCTTACCGGGTACGCAATTCTTAATATAGATGGCCACTACGCCTTCATTTACGGTACCCGATACTAACTCTGCACGATACCCGTTTGCAGCAATTTCAAACTGGCTCGCACCCGGACTGTGGAAGTAAAGTCTCACAGGATAACAGGTCTGCGTCATATCGCATGCACCGCCGCCATCATAAGGCAAAATGCCCGTACCATCTGCCTTGAAAGCCACTTTAATGGCAATACCCTTGGCATCGCAATCGAAAGTAACGCCCGTGATGATGGGATCTGTTCCGCAGGGAGGTGTTACATAGGCATTGATCACCTGCAGGAGCTTCCCCTTATAAATTACTTCCAGTTTTGTAATCTGATCACCGGTTTCATCGTTGTGCAAAGTGAGATCGAAGTCACTGGTACCCTTCATCATGGTATACCGCACCTTGGCATTTGAGTTATTCAGGGTAACGTTGTTGTAGTTAACCGGGATATCCCTGCCATCTTCATTCACCAGTTTAAACACTTTCTTATCTCCCGACCCGTACATTACCTGGTAGGGGATGGCGCTGCCATCAGCAAACACCACTTTAGGTTTGATGAACTTCAAAGTAATATCACGGGTAGCGCTGGGGTTCCAGTCGTCGCCGGAAAAGGCATACCTGGCCGTGAGGTTGGTATACTTTTCATACTCGGGTAAAGTGGTGGGGTCCAGTTTAAAAGTGATCAACCCGTTAGCGGTATTCGTGAATTTGGTTTCCATATACACCGCTTCGCTGGTACCGGGTATCACAAAGGCCATGTCTATGCCAATGGGTTTCTTGGTGTAGGGCAGTCCTGTTGCGTTGTCGATCAGTGTAAAGGTGAGTTTGATCTCAGTATCTGTCACCTCATCATATTGCAGATCCGAGGCTTCCACAAATGGCCGGAGCGATACATCGGGCTTCAGCTTGGCTTTCAGCTCAGCGATCTCTGCTGCCAGGCTCCTTAAATACCCTGCCAGTATCGATTTCTCGAACTTATATCCGGATATCTTACCCGAGATGCTTTTGAATATAGTATTCAGGTAGTTGTAATTGCTTTCCATGCTTTTCACTTCCTGCTGGCTGCTCTGATACTGGGTAGCATTCTTAACGGATTCTATGCTTTTTAAAATAGCGGCTTTGATGGCGGCAAGGGCAGGGTAGCTGTCGTACGCATGCCCGCCACACTGGAAGTAATCCAGCGTATTGTCTACCGACTTATTCATATCATCCGAAGGCTGCGGCTCATCACAATTGTAAACACGGTCTTTCTCTTCCCCGGATTCTTTAAAGGCGCTGAAACTGGCTGTTTGCTTCCCGTTTTCAAAATAGGATTGAGAAATTACGGTAGATGCCCCCGTTAGCCAGTTAAAGTCCAGCACATACATGGCCACTTTAGTTTGAGAGATGTGGTTCATTTCCACCACAATCTTTCCCTTTTTACCGTTTATGATGGAATACATCCTGCTTTTAGATACTTCCGGGAACATTTCCGTTACCAGTAACTCAGTATTCCCTTTCTTGGCCAGTACGGTGGAGGTGAGGTATTGCAGCTGTCCGCTGCCATTGATCTTCCCGTAGGCTGCCAGCGTATCCTCGTTATAGGTGATCTTGTATACGAGTTGATTGGCGGCGTTGGGGATCAGCTTTTCTTCATAATACACGTTGCCCACCCCGGGGGTGATGCTATTGTTGTAGGCAGCATCGGCTTTGCGCTTTTCTGCCAGCAGCTCTTCCGGAGTTTTATCCTGTCCGCCGGAGCCGCCTTTCTTACTGCAGGCAGCTGAAGCCACCAGGAAAAACAGCACCAAAACCATTACCGGGAAAGATGTCTTAGTTCCGGGGTTCCTTTGGGGGGATAGGTATGAGGTAAAAAGCATAGTTCTAATTATTAATAAGTTACAAAAGTACCATTTGAATAATACTACCAAATACCTAATATTAAGTATTTCTCAAAGGGTACAGGCAAAGACCGCATTTTGCCTATATTACAACCACTTTAGCCACCTGACTTATGATAAAGCAGCACATTTCCGCCCTTGCCATTGCGCTTACCGCATGCACCGCCACCATTGCACAGGATACAGTTTGGGTATCCAAAAACAACCAGATCATACCTTCCGGAGACTCCGCGGCATCTTATCAGCTGATCATTAAAGACAAAGCCGACACTTCGAAAGCGAAGGTGCTTGGCTATTCGATGGACGGTACATTGGAGATGGAAGTGAACTACCAGCCATACCATTCCCCCCGCACACTGCACGGAGTTTCCAAAACTTATAAAGCCGGGAAGCTGAAAGACGAAAGACTGTACAGCGCCGGAAAACTGAACGGCCACCACCTTACCTACTGGGAAAACGGCAACCGCAGGAGGGATGACGTATATGAAAACGGGGAGTTTAAAAGCGGACAGTGCTACACTGCTGAAGGGAAAGACACTACCTGGTTCGTTTATCACTTACCTGCCGAATTCCCGGGCGGACTCGATAGTTTACGCCGCTATATGAGCAGAATGATTAAATACCCCCCAAAAGCCATGCACGACGGCATACAGGGGAACGTGCATGTTACTTTCTCCGTGTCCAAAGAAGGGGCCATTACCAATGCATATGTGCGTAAAAGCATCCATCCTTTACTGGATGCGGAAGCCATGCGGGTAGTAAAACGCATGCCGCAATGGACGCCGGGCAAACTGGAAGGGCTTCCTGCAACTACATTATTTACCCTGCCCGTCAACTTCCGGCTGGAATAGTTCAAAAGAATCTTGCTAATTTTATGGAAATCATACACATCTGTATCTACCTATCGAAGTAAATATTTTAAACCCACCAGCTCAACACAAAATCACGATGATAAGTAGATGTTTGATTATCAGTATGCTCCTGATCGCCGTTGGCATAACCACTTACTCCCAGGATGCAACCGTTAAATGGATCAATGAAAATGCATACATTCTGCAGGCAGACACAACCAGATCCACAGAAGATCTCCACTTTCTCAGATCAGAATTAAAGAACAACATGGTGATCGGTTTGGGAGAAGCTTCCCACGGTACCAGGGAGTTCTACAATCAAAAGCAGCGCATCATATCCTACCTCATTACGCACCTGGATTATAAACGTATTGGCTTCGAGATGCAGGACAAGTACCTGGAGCCTGTCAATGCCTACCTACAAAACGGCACCGGTAACCTGAAGGAGCTGATGAAGGATATGGTACTGTATAACACCGAAGAGATCTATCACCTTTTCCAATCCATAAAGCAATACAACGACACGCAACCGGCCACTAAGAAGGTAAGCGTATACGGTTTTGACCGGGAAGCATTCGCCGGAGATCCCTTCAACCGCGACAGGCTCATGGCGCAGAACATGATTGCCGATCAGGTGGCTCACAAACAAAAGACCATTCTCTGGGCGCATAATATCCATATCGCCAAGGATACCATCATCGCACAATACAGAGGGATGGGGTATCATGTGAAGCAACACTATGGTGCACAATTCTATGTACTGGGCTTTGATACATTCAATGGGTCCGTAACCGTCATATCCTCTGACGAAGGACTGGCAGCCCATGACTTTGAAGCCAGTAGCGAATCGTTTTCTGAGATGTTCTCCAAAGCCAGTAACCCCAACATCTACATCCCCTTCAACAAAACACCGAATCCCCTTACCAGCCAGCAAAGGGAAATCACAAATATCTACGCCAACTGGACGGATACCAGGGCACGCCCCATCAAACCCGGAGTGGATTTTGATGCCATCCTGTTCATTAAAACCACTACAGCATCCAGGATACTGGAAGCTGGTAAATGATAACAGGCAAGCCGCGCATTGCGCGGCTTGCTGGTAATAGATCTCCAGCGTCCTAACTAATTACCGGAATGCTCAGGGGAGGGTACCACTGCCCGTTTACGGGTAAGCAAATAAGCCACCGCCAGATTTGGCGCCCAACACCACCAGGCTACAATCATATATGCCGTCATGAAATTGCCGGTTATTTTATAGAGCAAAGGCATCCACAGCCTTAGCGTAACGGCCGCAAAGCAGCACGCATAACTATAGATCATCAGTTTTTTATGCTGCTCCACCTGCCCGTTTCTGATGCGGATGTAACCCATGAGCGTGGTATAGCACCATATGCAGCTTAAACTCATAAAGCCCAATACCACCGGAAGTCCTCCGGAAGCATAAAAAGCAATATAAAACCCGGAAACTGCACTCAATAACACCGCCGTCACATAAACCTTACCGGTTTGCCGGTGGAACTTTAAACTCCTGCTTCTGATCCATTGACTGAATTGTACCCAGCCTATCAGTAACGCCAGCCCGCCAAAAATGATGTGCATATAAAAGCCCACCTGCCAGAAGGGATTTAAAAAGAGCGCCTCAGGTTTGATCTTTAAGATACCCGCTTTACTGCCTCCCATTAAGAACTGGCTGGGATAAAGCCCCATAATAACCGACAACAATGCCATCAGGAGCCATAATACCTTCTTTAACATCTTGTTTTTTAATGGCAAAGGAAGGAGACTGGCTGCTATGGAACGTTCCAAAACGTAAGGTGGTCGCTCATATTTGCCAATTGGGAAGTTCCAAAAGGAAGGATGGGAGGTTTTCAGGACTGATCTGCCGGGTTAATCTTTTCTTGAAGGCAGAATTCTTTGGGTGAGCGTCCTGTTACCTTTTTGAAGTTCCGGTTGAAAGAAGTTTTGGAATTGAAGCCTACTTCAAAAGCCAGGGAAAGGAGGGTAAACTGGTTATTTTCGGGTAACAAGGCTATCCGCTTGAATTCTTCTACGCGGAAATCGTTGATGTAATCGTAAAAGTTCCTTTGCTCCATGGTATTAATTACCTGGGAAAGGGTATTGCTGCTAACGCCTAACCGCATCGCCAATCCATCCAGGTTGAGCGCAGGATCTTTAAAAAGCCTCTCCGTTTGCATCAGGTGCGAGAGTTCCTGGTGAACTGTAGACATGAGCGCGGGATCGATTGCTGTTTTCTGGTATTTGAGGGGCTCCGCATCCGTTACAGGAGATTCCTCAATTACCATTTCAACAGGTAAAGCAGCACCTGCCACCATCACAGCACGAGCTTCTTCCCGGTTGGAGAAGATGCCTGCCTGCTTAATGCCGAAATACCCGATAAATAAAATGAATACATCCACCAGCAGAAAAGTGGATATGTCGTTCCCGAATATAATGGATAGCCAGATGGCTCCCATACCAATGGTCAGGTACACCAGCCAGTCTAGATTGATCTTCTCAGAATAAGAGAATTGCCTGGATATATTGATACGGTGCTTTCTTAATAAAATGAGCGACCAGCTAACGTATATTATTCCAGATGGGATAATCGGGAGCCGGATAAGGGAAGTAAGTTTTTCATATCCCAAACCGTGATGCTGATAAACATAGACCTTGTGTGCAAATGGCTGAACAAAAAAGCCCGACAGCAGGATGTAGGCTGCCGCAGCTGGAACTAAATGGTAATATACGGGGAGCCTACTATTCCGTTGCCCGGTTAATGTAGCCACATACCCATACAAAAAAGGACCGTGTATGAGAGGTAAAGGAATCTCCACTCCCAGTAAATATGGAAACGAAACAAAATCCCGGTAACCAGGAGGTAATAACATAATAAATGAACACCAATCAAAACTAACCAGATCGCTAAGATCAAATCGGCAGGGGATTTACCCTTTTTGGTGAATAGCAGCAAAGCAAGAAAAACAGCAAGGATAATTCCCGCAAGATGAAACATCTGATTGAAGTTTTGTGAACACCATCCATTCAGGCTAACAATTAAAAGTATAATTTTTTGATTACAAATAAATACCTACACAACCCGCCCCATTTCCTGTAACAGTGTTTGCCGCTCCACCGGTGATGTGCTCAGCTGAATGGCCACCTTGTAATGCTCCACTGCTTTACCGTTATCAAGACCGCTATAAAGATGCCCCAATAAGGCATGGTAGTACGTATTGTCCGTAAATCCCAGTTTAATTACTTCTGTTATGGCAGCGGGGTTACCATATACCTTTGCATAAGCAAAAGCCCTGTTCAAAGCGGTTACCGGCGAATATGCCAGCTCCTGCAGCTGGGTGTACAACGGTAATATCTGTTCCCACTTGTAATTGCCGGTGGGGGTGGTATGCCAGTAGGCAATGGCCGCCTCCAGGTGATACTTCGAGGCCTCTTCACCATTACAGCCGCTGATGAGGTGGTAATTCCCCCTGTCAATCAGGGATTGATCCCACAGCTGCCGGTCCTGGTCTTCAAACAGGACTACCTCACCGCTTGCATTCAACCTGGCTTCCAACCGGGAGCTTTGGTAGCACATCAGGGCCAGCAGCGCCTGAACCTGGGTGGTGTTCGTAGATGCATGGCCCGTAAGCAGCAGGGTTAACCGCACTGCTTCAGCGCAAAGCTCCCTGCGGATGAGCTGACTGCCCGATTTGGAAAAATACCCCTCATTGAACAGCAGGTATAAGGTTTTCAGCACCGTATCCAGCCGGGAGGTGATAGACTGTTCACTCAGCGCATTTAATTGAAAATTACCATTACGAAGGTCGCCCCTGGCTCTTTGCAGCCGCTTTTTAATGGTTTCCTTCTTCGCCAGGAATGCATGGGCGATCTCTTCCACACTAAAGCCGCAAAGCACCTGCAGCGCCAGGCATATCTGGCTTTCTGAAGCAATTAAAGGATCGCAGACGGCGAAGATCATGGCAAGCTGACTGTCTTCAATAATCTTACTGTCTATCTCAATATCCGGCTCCGGCAACGCTTCATCTTCCCGGACATGATCCTTTACCTTATGCTCAAAGTTGGAGATGCGCCGGAGATGGTCTTTGGTTTTATTCTTAGCTACCGTATACAGCCAGGCGGTTGGGTTATCAGGTATGCCATGGAGCGCCCAATGCTCGGAAGCCCGCAGGAAAGTATCCCCGGCAATATCTTCCGCCATTTCAATATGCTTCAAACCAAAATGACGGCACAACAAGGCCGTCATCCTGGCATATTCCTGCCGGAACAAATGGGGGAGAAGCTCCGTATAGACATTTGGCTGATCCAACCTATGCCTGTTTTAATACTTCCCTCACTTCAATACTACCGCCGATCCTGAATATCGGGTTCTCTTTGGCAAGGGCTACCGCTTCATCAATATCGGCAGTTCTAACTACCACAAACCCTACGATAAATTCTTTGATCTCCGTAAATGGCCCGTCGGTAACTACATTACCCGGCTTCACCGTCCGGGCGCTGCCGGGTGTTGGCAGGAGGGTATTCCCTTTGTCGGCCAGTTTATTCTGCGCAACAATGCCCGCCAGCCAGTTCATGCGTTCCTGCATCTGCTCGGGAGATGGTTTAAAGTCGGCTACGTCGTTTAATCTGAATATCAATGCAAACTCTTTCATGATATGGTTCTTTTATAAGTTAGCTACAATGGTTTGATAGTCGGCCTCAAAACCCGGCATGGCGGTACCTTCTACCCGGAGGGTATGCACTTCCGTGTCGCCAATATACGCATTAAACACGGCCCTCACGTGGGAGGTAATAAACTCATTATCCGGCGGCCAATCTGCAATCCTGCCCCCGGAAGCAATAGCGAGATACACCTTTTTGCCATTCAGATGACCCTTCCTGACGCCCTTTTCATTATAACCATAGGTTACCCCAAAGCGGACCAACTGATCGATCCAGGCCTTTAATAAAGCCGACATACCGAGGTTGTACATGGGTGTACCCAATATCAGGATATCGGCTTTACTAACATCGCTGACAACGGAATCGGCATATTGCAGCAGCTGCCGTTCCTCCTCATCGGCCGTTCGCGGATCTTTGTAAAACGCTCCCACGAGGTTCCCCTTCAGGAAAGGCGGTGCTTCCCGGGTAAGGTCCCTTTCAATAACGGTATCAATTTCCTGCTTTCCGATTAACCGGTCAACTATGGCTGAGCTTAACCCCTTACTGAACGAGGCGCTCCCACGGGCGCTGGAAATGATGTGCAAAGCTGTCTTCTTCATCATAATATCTTTTGTTTAATACTATGACGAATGAACATTTCCGATGGGGACATGGGGTATCTATGTTATCCATTTTATTAATTAGGCACAGATCTATGTATTTACTGTATTGATATCCAATATATTACGCACCGTTTTTTAGCTACCCCGTATCTTTTTGACTTGCCCCTGAAAATGCTTAACTTAGAAGTAGTTATATCCATCACTCCTCTCCATATTTCCTCCTCCTTTCCTTTAACCTTATCCTATACATTCTTCAACTCTTAGAAAACTTCTTTTATGAGAAAGATGTATCTCTTCGCGGCACTTGCTTTCGCAACAGCCTGCAACATCGGCACCGACAAATCGAAGTCGGAAGCCGGAAAGGAACCTGACGCAGTTCCCCCCAAACAGGAGGTCCTGAATTATCCTTACACACCAGATTACTCCTCCGATTTTGAGATCGGAGATCCTAAAAATGCGCTCACGCTGCTCAAAATGTACAAAAACTGGGACAACAACACAATGGACAATTCAAAGAACGATTTCGCGGAAAACGACACCATGATCTTCTCCGACGGCTATATGTTTGCCGGTAGCCGCGACAGTCTTTTTACAATGGCTAACAAGGTGAGAGGTAAAATGGGTACAGTCGTTGATTCTGTACACGCCTGGGTGCCGCTCAGGAGCAAAGATAAAAATGAAGAATGGGTATTGATATGGGCACGCGAGATTGCCACAGATGCCAAGGGAAAGAAAACCACCAAAGAGCTGCATGAAGTATGGAGGTTTGATAAAAACGGTAAAATCAACCTGGTATATCAGTACGAGCAGCAAGTTCCTAAAATGCCGCCTCCTCCGCCTAAAAAGAAATAAGACAACATAGCGCTATCAGCGTTGATCCGTATGTTTTACCCTTACATGCAGGAAGGTACGATTGCCCGTACCTTCCTCTTCTTCATTGGGTATAGAAACAGCACTGGTCTAAACCAGGTTAAAGAAGCTGTCAGTTTATTCTTCTCTTTATCCTGAACTGCCCTGATATCTCCTTCTTCGGAGGGTTGTAAGTACCATCCTGGTACCATAACTCTGCAGTAAACTTCCCTTCCACATAACCTCCGATACCGTCGTACCGCGTAATGGTTACTCCTCCGGATGAATGTTGTAAATCGCAGGTAGGACAGGGTGTTTTACTGGTAGCCCAGTCCCATTGACCAATTCCTCCAACGTGGATATAACTTTGATCGTCTTCCAGCCCGTAAACGTAGGAGCGTTGCCCGAATGAATAACCCAATAACCGGATCAGGATAAACTGCCCGTCGTTCATTTGTGCATTAATGTAAAAGTTGTCCGCTTCCATCCTGAGACAATCATCAGAAGGACAATCATCTGTTAAGTTCTTGTGGACAATACCATCCAGGGTATAACTCAGGTATTCGTCTTCCATAATAGTCAGGGGGATCGTAAGAATGGCCTGCCTGCTGTAATCTTTCTTCACTGAATTCCATACAGGAACATACACACTCACCAGCTCGGGATTTACCGCCGTGGTTGCGGCGGGAGCGGTATACAGGCAATTGATGCCATCCGGCTTCAATTTCCCTGCTCCTGCAGCCATTTTCCATTGTATGCGGGGTATCTGTGACCGGATATTGTATTCTACATACTCTCCAAGTGGCGGATCAATTCCCAGTGAGGAAAGCAAAACCTCATGATACATCAGCTTCAAATGCGCCTGTTCGCCAACTCTTAGCTCACTGCGGTCGGTTTCTATTTTTAGGGATTCAACGTAGGTCCAGTCACTAAAGTGGGTGGTATGTGCAGAAAGCGTATGCGCAGCCTCGTCCCTTTCCGTATCCATGATCATCCTGAAGTAGCCGGTCGAATCCTGGTATACCAGGTGAAGCAGGGCAGGGGCGGTGCCGGCGGTTTCCGATGCATCATACTTAAATACAATGGTTACCGGCTTTTTGAATTGAATATGCTCCGGCAGCAGTCTGTATGCGTTCCGGGATGAGCCGGTTAATGTGTTTTCAACAGGCTGCATGCTGAAGTTGACTGGTGCACTGACTGCTCCCGCAGGGATGATCAGCTGCACACCGTCTGCCTCCAAAGTGCCGCCACCGCTGCCGATGGTTTTAGTTACGGCCGGGCCAATTATAGCACCGGCGTTTCTTTTAACCGGCTTGACAACCTGATCCTCAATTTCAGTTGATGACTTCTTACAGGCCATGAACAATGTGATGAAAGTCAATAAAAGGATAGAATGAATTAGCTTCATAAAATGCATGCTTGTGTTTTTTCCGGGGTAAATATTGCATGCAAAGGAAAATAAAAGGGAGGCAGGTAAATTATGGTTGATGCGCGAATCGTTATTCCGGATGTTTGAATCGTAATTATCACTGACGGCACGGTATAACCCAACAGCCCGATTCAGCAACGTATAGGGGAAGCTGCAACAAACCAGTACCTTTTCCCTATTTTTGTCCGCACATGGCTAAACAAACCGTAATCAGTTTTACGAATGCATTGCGTGGTAACAGGCTTACCCGTTATGATGTAAGCGTACTATTTATAGTGCTGCCTTATTACTTTATCCTCGCAATGCTCATCTGGGGGAACGAGTATGTGACTGACCCGGTTGTTTTCCTTACTACTACAGCCATCATATTGGGCGTTTGGCCTGCCTCCTGGTTTATACATTCAAAAGCAGGGTACATCATCAGAAGTTACTTTCCAGAAATAAACCAAACTACGCAGCGTGTACTGGTAACGCTCGCCGTTTTCATACCCATTACCATTTTCATTAACTACCTTATCCTGGTGATGTGTTGCAGTGCAGCCGGGCGGCCGTATATGCCTGAAAAATTCGCAAGTATCACATTAGCGGGTATTATATTGAACATAATAGCCACAGCAGTCTTCGAAGCCACCTACCTGTTAAAGAAATGGAAGGCATCCCTTATTGAAGCCGAGAAGTCAAAGAAGGCCTCCCTGCAAAGTGAACTGGATAATCTGAAATCTCAGGTGAATCCCCATTTCCTGTTCAATTCCCTGAATTCATTATCCGCCCTCATTTCCGAAGACCAGCAGAAGGCGGAAGAATTTTTGTATGAAATGTGCAGGGTTTACCGCTACCTGCTTCAGAACAACGAGCATGAGCTTACCGCCATGCATGTGGAAGTAACGTTCTTAAAGTCGTACTTCTATTTGCTGAAAACAAGGTATGAATCTGCCATCCAACTGGATATCAACATCCCCGAACAATACAGCAATTACCAGATACCGCCATTCACGCTGCAGATGCTGGTCGAAAATGCCGTGAAGCACAATGTAATTATGGAAGCCAATCCCCTTATCATACAGATATTTACCAATGATCTGGAAGAATTGGTTGTCCGTAATAACCAGCAGGCGAAGTCGGTTTCCGTTCAGTCTAACAAAATAGGATTGAAAAACATTCAACGCAAATACCAGTTACTGTCACAGCGCAGTGTTGCCGTAGAGCCTGGCAACCAGTATTTTACCGTTACGCTTCCCCTGATAAATCCCGCTACTTATGAAAGTAATTATCATTGAAGACGAGAATCTCGCTATCAAAAGACTGGTAAAAATGATTGCCGGAACAGACAACAGCATTGAAATTGTTGCCACCCTCCGGAGCATAACTGAAAGCGTAAGCTGGCTGAAGGAACATCAGGCGCCAGAATTGATATTTATGGATATTGAGCTGGCAGACGGGCAGTGCTTTGAAATCTTCAATCAGGTCACCGTGAACAGTCCGGTTATCTTCACTACTTCATACGATCAGTATATGCTGCGGGCGTTCGAAGTAAATAGTGTAGACTACCTGCTGAAGCCCATAGAACCCGAAAGACTGGCACAGGCAATTAACAAGCACAAAACCATTCAGGCCCATTACGCCAGCCGCAACGCGCCTGCCGTGAATGTTACCCAGTTGCTGAACGACCTTCGGGAGAGCCTTGACAAACATCAATACCGCAAACGTTTCCTCGTAAAATCAGGGAATAAACTGGTAAGTATACAAACGGAAGAAATCGCGTATTTCTTCCGGGAAGGCAGGATTACGTTCTTCAAAACCTTTACCAATGGCAAGTATATAACTGATTATACGCTGGAAGAACTGCAGGACGAAATGCTGGAGCCGGCTGACTTCTTCCGGATCAACCGCTCGTCGTTAGTATCCATAAAATCCGTCAAATCAATTGAGAACTTCCCGGGAAACAGGCTGCATCTGGAACTTACCCCCACATTTGACAAAGATTCCATTGTGAGCAGGGATAAGGTAGCCGAATTCAAAGACTGGATCGGCAAATAGAATACCTGTTTCCATTTAAACACAGATTTCCGCGACTGGCGCGCTGTAACTTACGACTGCGGCATGCTCCACCTGCTACTCAGGATGCAATGGGATAGTTTTGCCTATCAACTAACGTGGAAACTATTATGAATAAATTAATCCCGGCCTCAGCATTTGCAGCGTGCTCGTTAATGGCATTGCTTTTCTCCTGTAATTCAGTTAAAAACGATCCATCCGGCAGTCAGACTGCAGATTCCGCCTCCATGGTTAAACGGGGAGCATACCTGGTAACCATCGGGGGATGTAATGATTGTCATTCTCCCAAGCGCATGGGTAAAATGGGTCCTGAAGTAATCCCGGAAACACAGCTTTCCGGCTACCCCTCCGGCCGCCCTATTTCAGCCTTTGACACAGCACTGGCTAAAAAAGGCATTGCGCAGTTTAATGAAGATATGACAGCTGCCGCAGGCCCATGGGGAATCAGCTTCGCGTTAAATATCACCAGTGATCCCAGCGGCATCGGCAGCTGGACTCCTGAGAATTTTAAAACCGCCATGCGGCATGGGAAACTGAAAGGAGCAGAAAAAGCACGCACTTTACTACCGCCCATGCCATGGACAAATTATACCCAAATGACGGATGAAGATCTCAACGCCATATTCAGTTATCTGAAGCAAACAAAACCCGTTAAAAACTTCCCCCCGGTTCCCCTGCATTTTTAGCAAAAGGCAGCTACCCTGCGATAACAGAAAGGCCTTCTTACGAAGGCCTTTCTGTTATCGGGAATCCTGCAAGCTTCGTATGCAGGATCTATATTAGCGAGTTAAACATTCGTTTTAAGAACATCTTTCAGCCCTGATCTTTCATATTCCGCGCGGGGTTGCGAACTATTCCCCGGAGTTTGAATAATGAATTTATAATCTCCCGCTTCCAGTACTTCGAATTCTATTACACCATCACCCGTTACGCCGAGGTTCGTCATTCCGCCACCGGGGTTCTTGCCACCTTTTACAATAATTCCGCCAATGGGATTCCCGGGCCGGGCCGCTTCCGAAGCGCTGCGTTTCAGGCCTTTTTCACTGATGCTTTTACCTTGCGGTGAATCCGGTGTGCTCAATCTGAACGCATACATACCTGCTTCTAATCCATTGAATGTAAATTCACCATTTCCATCGCTGGTTACCACCATAAGGTTGCCACCAGGGTTCTTGCCGCCTTTCACTACAATACCACCGATGGGGCTGCCGGGCCGGGCCGCTTCCGATGCGCCCCGTTTCAAACCTTTTTCACTGATGCTTTTACCCAAAGGGGCATCAGGCGAAGTCAATGTAAATACGTAATCACCAGCTTCGAGTCCTGTGAACTCAAAACTTCCCTTTTCATTACTGATTACCGTCATAAGGTTACCACCGGGATTCTTTCCCCCTTTTACTACGATACCACCAATGGGGCTGCCGGGCCGGGCCATTTCTGAAGCGCTGCGCTTCACGCCTTTTTCATTGATGCTCTTACCCGCAGGGGCATCAGGCGAAGTAAGCATAAAGGCATAATCTCCGGCTTCCAGGCCTTTGAGTTCGATCCGGCCGTTATCGTTACTGGTTACCACCAGGAAGCTACCACCAGGGTTCTTGCCGCCTTTTACGATGATTCCGCCAATGGGGTTCCCGGGCTTTGCCATTCCCGCCAAGGGGTTAACGGATGTATGGCCTCCTGCATCATACAGCGGATTCCGGGTAGAATCTGATATTGCTAACCCGTTACCGCCCGGTTTGGTCACTTTCCCTCTCGGGCGCTTCGTTTTCCCGTTCACATGCAGACTTACCCCTGCAGTAAAAGCGAATGCCCGGTAATTAGTGGCTTCGGACTGATCTACCGGCTTACCCGATATAAGCTGTCCGGGTTCATAAGTGTTATCTTCTTTAAACCCGCCCTGCGGCTTTAATCTTCTTTGCATGGAATTTACCTCACCACCGCTGTTATAGGCAGCTGAGAGATACACGCTGAAGGATTTGGAAATACGATGACTGACCTTCAACCGGGGGATCATTACGAAACCTGTCTGCTTTTCTTCCGCCATATCCCACAGTGAGATGGTTTGCTTCGATCCGTCGTTCAGTTCTACAGATGCCTGCTGTGTAAAACCACCCTGTTTTAACGCAAAATAGCCGCCACTAAAGGAGGGCGACAATGTAACCGGTCCCAAACCGAAACTGGCCTGTAAGCCCACAGATCCTATGCAGCCTGTAGCAGTTGAACTGCCGTTCTGTGCATTGGTAATATTCAGGCTGCCGCTGTGCAGTTTATACAGTGCCTGCTGGCTGGCGATATCAGGCATGAGGTTACGGGAAGTAATAAAACTCCCTCCGGCAATAATACCGAGTTCAGTCCTGGAATTGTTTTTACTTAAAAAGGGGATAAACGCATCAGCTTGTACTGCTGCGCCATTACCAATGAAGTTTTTGTCCTTTAAAGCAGAGGAGGTGCTGTTAAAACCGCCACCTAAAGAGACCTGCACCGAACGCTGCGCAAAAACAGCAGGGGAGGTTGCTGATAAAATGGTAATCAGTAGAATTCTTTTCATAGCCGGGGAAATCTTTGAGGTTATCCAATGACACTTATAGTATATGCATTCCCATTATTTGGGTACCTGAATATATAGAAAAAAGTCCGGCTTTTAGGGAAACTCCTGAAATAAAAGGGGTTAGATGTAAGCAATTTATTGCTATATCCTTAATGATACTGGTATTTGCCAGCCCCGGATGATGTCAAAATCGCGTAACTTTGCCGCTTTAATGCCTGCCAGACACAGGCCTGCAGCAAATGTAACAAGAGTATATGACCGAACCGGGAGATGATTATCATCAAACCATTACAGACCAGGCTCCATTAACCAGCACAGCTTTCTGTCCATTTCAGGATCAGGAAGCTGCTAATGCTATGGCCAATGGAACCTTCTTTAACCCGGATGATGAAATTCACCCCCTTTGCGAAATTGCTATTTCTTCGCTACAGCAACATCTTATGCTGCAAAACGACTGGAAACACAATTTCGGTTTAGACGGCAATAGCAGCGGCACCGTTATCGGGAAGATGTTTGGCGTACTGGTGGTGCGTGCTGCCGGTGGAACACTGGGCTACCTGTCTGCTTTTTCAGGTAAACTGGCGAATGGCAACCATCATAATAAGTTTGTAGAACCGGTGTTCGACAGCCTGATAACCGGCGGCTTTCTCAATGCCGGTATGATCCGCCTGTCAGAAATAAACGCAGCTATCGCCAGGCTGGAACAGGAAGATGCCCATACTCACCAACCGGCAATAACACTGCTAAAGGAAGAACGCAAAGCCCATTCCACACAGCTGCAGCGAAAGCTCATGGAGCAGTATAATTTCAGCAACAAGGGGGGCCGTTATAAGAACCTGATCGATATCTTCACTGAGCACGGTTACAAACAGCCACCAGCAGGAGCAGGAGAGTGTGCAGGCCCTAAGTTACTGCAACATGCCTTCCGCCATCAAATGGAACCATTGGCCTTAGCGGAATTCTGGTGGGGACTTTCACCCAAATCGGCCACCTGGAAACACGGCGCTTATTACAAACCATGCAAAGAGAAATGCGCGCCTATCCTAAGCTTTATGCTGAGCGAGTCGTAAACTTTAAAAGACCACAACAGGCGCCGCCTTCGAAAAACCTCCTGAGCCGTTCGCCACCACCGCCATTGGCGCCCCCACCTGATTACCACCACGCCTGATCACCACCGTTACTTGCTGCCCTGCTACGCCACCATTCCCGGACACTGCAATAATAGCCGCCGTAACATTCGTTCCGTAACTGACCTCTTTGTTCCATGGAAGGGAGGATACCTGCTCATTTGCAGTACCGCCCGCAGCGGTGGTATACGATGCGTACAGGGAACCCGTGAAATTCCCTGTTACCTCGTACCGGATAGTACGCGAGGAGTTATCCGGACCTTTATCATCATCTTTCTTGCATGCAACTAACATTGCAAGCACTGCAATCACTGTAATGGCTAATTTGTTCATAACCTGGCTTTATTAATGAGGAATATTACTGCTGCTCTGACATAGAAATAGAGGATAAATCCAATAACGGCGAAGATGACCCCTGCAAGGGTTGAAATAACCGCTCCGAATGTGATAGTCATACCCAGCACAAAACCCAGCAGATATGCGGCCTGGTACACCGGGAAAAACAAGGACAACAGAAGAATCCCTACAAACAGGTATCCTGTAATGGAAGAATAGCCCATTGAGAAGGTTAAGGACAGCAATATGCCGTAAAACAGGGCGGAGAGAAAGGGGTATAGCGCAACCGTTGAGAACTTTAAGTAGTCCTCGTTCCGGCTCAATCTTATTTGTATGCGATAAGTGAGGAACAGTGTAAGCAATGGTATCAGCAAACCGCTCCACCAGTCAGAAATCTGCGGCATATCCTGCCGGTGCAACAGGTGATGCGCGGGCACTCCTCCATGAAAATGCTTCCATAATAAAGATGCCCAGTTTACGATGGTGACTGCTGCGGTAAAATACAGCCGGTAAGAAAGTAATCCCTTTTCATTCATAGTATCGTAATCAATGATTCACTACACATTGATCAGATAAAATTAGAGAGAGAAAATTCAATCCTGTTTACCAAATGATAAGAAATAACCTGATAGGGTATTTATGCTGTAATTTCTTTTCTTATCCTGCTTAAACTTTGAGGAGTAATGCCTAATAAAGAAGCGATATGCTGTAATGGCACCTGCTGCATAAGGTGAGGGTATTTGTTTAGAAACTTCAGATACCTTTCCTTTGCCGTTAAATTCACCAGATCAAAAGCAGTCTGTTTCTGCTCTTCCATGATCTGCTGAAACAGTAGAATGGTGAACTGATGAATGGTTTTACCCTGCTCGAAGAGGTAATCAACATCGTCTCTTTTTACGCGCAGTAAAACACAATCGGTAATACTTTCCAGGTTCTCTTCCGATATTTTCCTTTCCATTAAAGCGGTATGGGAGGAGAAGAAGCAGGGCGTGGGATTAATGGCGGTGGTGATGTCCAAACCCGCCGCATCCACCGTAAATTTCCTGAGGATGCCGGATACAACAAAGTTCTGGTACTGAGGGATCCTTCCGGCAATCTCAATGATTGTATTTTTAGGAAACGCTTTCACTTCAAAATGATCATAGCAAAGCTGCTTGTCAAATTCCGTCATCGGATTGACTTTTGCCACACAGTCGAAAAAGATATTGAAATAGGCTGATCTATCCATTTGATATAAGATACTTGCCAGGGTATTATGGAAGCGCTGTTTAATGTAAACTAATCTAAAAACGCTGAATTATGGCAAACTTAGTGCAAAGCAAAACAGCAGGTATCCATAATTAAACTGGAATACTTAATTTAACAGCACTGAAATACTTATGAATATGATTTACAGAACGGCGAATCTCGCAGACATTCAACAGATGCAGGTGGTGAGGCACCTGGTAAAAGAGAACACCCTGAGCAATCCTGACCTGGTTCCTGATAAAGATGTAGCGTTTTACATTACGGAGAAAGGGAAGGGGTGGGTTTGTGAAGTGGATGGCCAGCTGGTAGGCTTTTCCATTGTAGATCTGCAGGAAAATAGTGTATGGGCGTTATTTGTTGACCCGGCCTTTGCGGAAAAGGGAATAGGAAAGGAATTACACCGGTTGATGATAGACTGGTATTTTCAGCAAACGAAGGAAAAGATAGTTTTAGGGACAGCTCCCAACACCCGTGCAGCGCGTTTCTATACCCTGCAGGGCTGGACGCCGGCCGGTAGTTACGCCAATGGGGAAGTCAAATTTGAAATGAACTATACCGACTGGACTAAATAAACTCCCCGATATGCCAAAGCACCCCGGAAGGGTCGTGCAGGAAGCATTCCCGGCCCCATTGCTCTTCCCGGATGGGAATTAACCGTACCCCCTCATATTTACCGGAAAGGTTCAGGCTGGTGAGCTGCGCATAAAATTCATGCACATTTCCCACCTCCATAAATACCATGGTATTATCAACCCAATCCTTTACATAGGCATCCTGCAGGTAGAAAGCAATTTTCCCGCTTGTGAACAGGCACATCTTGGGCGTTAAGATGGTTTCCTGAAAACCGAGGTCCCGGTAAAAGCTCCGGGAGAGGTTATAATCTTTGGCACCAATAAACGGCCGGATCGAAAGGGCTTTATGTTCCATAACGTGCAATTTAACTGCTGTCATCAAATATAAGCATCCTGATTCTTATCGTGAAACGGGCCGTGAATAACGTTACCAAATGGTTATCAGGATCCGTTTATTCCGTAAATATGGTTTTAATGAATAATTTTATCGGCTAATTACCTACTTTTGAACACCTGCATACACTGGCAAGAAACGACAGATTAACATTCCCGTACCGGATTTACACCAAAATCTGACGTATAGACTGATAAGTAGCATTCAATCATTCAGCAAGGTTCAATATTTCACGATAGCAGGTAGTTATTAGCTTTCACAATTAACACCAACTTGTGATCAACACGGTTAATATGGATATTAATAGCGTCAGGGCCTTACAGGAAGGCGATGTTCAGGTTTTCAATGATGTCTTTGAGATGTATTGGGAGAAAGTGTATATCTACCTGGCAAAGAAGACCGGTAATAACGACGCTGCTAAAGATTTAACCCAGCTGGTTTTTATTAAACTATGGAAATATAAACACCAGCTCACAGATCAGATATCACTCAACGAACAGATCTTCCGCAAATCCAAACAGATATTCATTGACTGGCTCCGGCAGGAACTCCGGATGCGCGCCCGGCTGGTTCAGTCAGACATCTTACCGGATTTGGCCCAATCAGACACCAGCCTCGAAAACAGGGAGATCCGGCGAGACATATATAATGCCCTCCAATCGCTCCCTCCCCGTAGAAAAGAGATTTTTGAACTGAAGCATATTCATGGCTACTCCTATAAAGAAATAGCCTCTCTGTTAGGCATTTCCACCAAAACTATTGACAACCAACTACATAAAGCCAACCTGCAACTCCGCAAAATCCTTCATGCCGCTATCTACATGGCCGTTCTTTCGGAAACAAATTATTTTTCCTGAGGATAGGGAATTTGTCCAGACTCAGCGTACTTATAGATGTAGTAGCAATACCGGGTTATGGATAAAACTGAGCTGATTAAGAAATTCTTAGCAAACAAATGTACCGCTGAAGAAGCTGCACTGGTAGAACAAATACTGGAGGAGGAGCCGCATCTGGCCCATGAACTGCTGCATCCGGAAGAATGGGAGAGCGCTGCTGCAGGCGATCCTGCAATTAGGACAGATGAGCAATTAAAGCAGGAAATCTGGCATGGAATTGCCGGCCGTACAAGGAAGCCCACCATATACCGCTCCCTCCTGAAATGGGGTTCTGTTGCCGCCGGAATCCTGCTCATCGTTACCGCTTTGTTATACATGAGCGGTGAGCGTAGCACTCCCGGCCAGTTATGGTCCAACACCTTCTCATCTGCCGGCTCCACCCGCACAATGGAAAACCTTACCGCACAGGTCATGGAAGTGACATTGCACGATGGGTCTGTCGTAACACTCTACCCGGGAGCATCTATTCAGTATAACACGGATTTCAGCGAACAGCGGACCATTCACCTGCTTGCAGGGAAGGCGGGTTTTGATGTGGCAAAAGCTATGCAGCCTTTCTCCGTACTCTCCGGCAATATCTCCACCACCGCATTGGGTACAAAGTTCATCGTGGATCAAACGGGAGGGAAAGTCAATGTAAGACTGTATGAAGGCAAGGTGCTGGTGAAACCATTAAAGAACACCGCCAACCTCCCGCCAACCATACTCTTCCCGGGTAAACAGTGCATCATCAATGCCGGTTCCAACAATTACATTATTGCTTCCCTCAACAATGAATCGTTTAACAGCTCGGGTAAAGACAGCAAAGTACCCGCATCCATCAGCAGGGTCAACACCGGCAGCGGACTGGAGTTCTACAACGTATCCCTCCCCGAAGCATTTGAACAGCTGGAAGCGGTGTTTAACAAACACATAGAATACGATCCGTCAGCGCTCAGTAAAATGTATTTCACCGGCAAATTCACCGGGAAAGATTCCCTCAATAACATCCTCGACATCATCACCTCCGTAAACGGACTCAAAGCACAGGTACAAGGCGGAAACGTGAAGATCTCCAACGCATCGGGCACCCCGGCGCAAGGTGAATCCGCCAGACCGGCTGCATCTTCAACAGATAACAAGGCAAAAGGCAGGAGGGTACTGAGTTATGAGAACGAGCCGCTGGAAACCGTTTTCAAGGACATGGAAAGCAGCTTCTCCATCGATATTAAATATGCAGACAACGACATTAAAGGCAAGTATTTCACCGGTACTTTCTCAACAGGGGACGCCCCGGGGAAAATACTCACTATCATATGCAAAATGAACCAACTGAAAACAGTTGAAATACCGGCCGGTTACCAGGTTATGAAGTAGTTCCTAATTAACAATTATTTTCTAAACACATTGTATGAAAATCAGACAGAATATACGCTGCCTAAGCGGCGTGTGCATGCTACTCTTATGGCTATTCCCCATGAGTCTGATGGCTCAGAAAAATCCGACTGTTACAGGAACAGTGCTGGATGAAACCTCATCTCCCATACCCGGCGTATATGTATACGTCCAAAGTGATGCCGATTCCACACAACATTACGCCACCGTTACCGATACCAGCGGCATCTTTACGTTCACTAAGCTGGTAGCCAACTCGCGCTATACTTTCCGCTTCTCCCACATGGGCTATGAAACGCACCGGTTAATGAACCTGCTGCTCAAAGAGGGCAACAACAATTCCATGATGATCAAATTAGCACCCTCTTCGGATACCAAGCTGAACGAAGTGGTTGTAGTGGGTTACGGCACCAGCAAGAAAGCCAACCTTACCGGCGCGGTGGAAGTAGTGGATGGGAAGAAGCTGCAGAACCGTCCGGTGAGTAATGTATCGCAGGCATTATACGGTACCGTCAGCGGCGTGAAAATCAACTACGGCAATTCCGGATTTGAACCCGGTGCTGCACCTTCCATCCAGATACGCGGACAGGGCGCCCCCTACGTACTGATCGATGGTACCGCAGGTGATATCAACACCCTCGATCCCAATACCATAGAAAATATTACTGTGCTGAAAGACGCTGCGGCCTCCGCCATCTACGGCGCCAGGGCACCATACGGCGTATTGCTCATCACCACCAAATCAGGCAAATCCAATCAAAAGCCGCAGGTGGAGTTTTCAGCGAATGGTGGTCCTACCACTATTATCCGCAAACCCCGCATGGTGGATTCCTACACCTTTGCAAGGGCCATGAACGAGATGCACGATAACCAGGGCGTAGCACGCCTCTTTGCAGAATCTACCATCGACCGGATCATGGCTTATATCAATGACCCTACGCTGCCGGAAACCGTGCCGGATGCTACCAATCCCACCAAATGGTCGACCTACCAGCTTTCCAATGGCAATAACGACTGGATAGACATTCACTATGGCTCCGGTATGAGAACACAGGAGAACCTCTCCGTAAGAGGCGGTTCTAAAGACATATCGTATTATCTGTCTGCCGGCCATGCCTATGAGAAAGGTTCGCTGAAAATGGTGGATGATAAATACCGTCGTTATAACCTGACCGCCAAACTGGATGCCAACCTTACCAGCTGGTGGAAGATCAGCTCCAACACACGCGTGGCGAATATTGTACGGGACCGCCCCATCTACAATGGCGAAGGCGGCTATGGCATGATCATTCACCAGATATTCAGAACACACCCTGAGGTATTCCTGAAATCACCCAATGGTGCGTATTCCCAGCTGTCCCGGGTACCGCAGATGCGTGCAGGCTATCAGAAGCTGACAGACAACACCCTGATGCAGCGCCTTGCCACAGAGATCAAACCCACTAAAAACTGGACGATCAGCGCGGATTACTCCATTGATTATGGTACCAATGACTACGACGGCGTTAACCTCGTAGCCTACGAAGATGAGGTGGATGGAACCATGGTGCCTATTTCCCTGACCGTGCCATCGTACATCACCAAATCCAAATCCAGCACCAATTATCAGGCAGTGAACCTGTATACTTCGTACAAGCTCCTGTTAGGAACGCAGCATAATATAGAGCTGATGGCCGGTTACCAGCAGGAATCCAGTAAGTACGATTACCTGAGCGGCATGAAAAGGGGGCTGATTTCCCCTGAAGTACCTTCTATCACCACGGCAACCGGTGATATGCAGGCGTTCGATAACTTAACCCACTGGGGTACCAAAGGCTATTTTGCAAGGCTTAACTACAACTTCGACGATAAATACCTGCTGGAATCCAACGTGCGGTATGATGGTACTTCCAAGTTCGCGGATGGCAAAAGATGGGGCTTCTTCCCATCCGTTTCTGCCGGGTGGAACGTATCCCGTGAAAACTTCTGGCAGGAAATCCGCCCTTATGTGTCCAACCTGAAGCTGAGGGCTTCCTGGGGCATGCTGGGCAACCAGGGCGTTGCTGCCTATCAGGATCTGGCATTGCTGGGGGTACAGACCAACCTCAACTGGATGATCAACGGCGGCCGCCCTGCTTATACCACATCTCCCAACCTCGTGAACCCATACCTTACCTGGGAATCGTCTAAAACCACCAACGTGGGCGTGGAGCTGGGCTTTTTGCAAAACAGGCTGCAGGTGGCATTCGATTACTACCAGCGGCTTACATTCGACCGTCTCGGCCCCGCAAAAGCACTTCCCGCAGTATTAGGAGCCGCCGTACCCCGTGAAAATAATTCCGAGCTTAAAACCAAAGGATGGGATCTTACCCTTTCCTGGAGAGGCAAGGCGGGGGATGATTTCTCTTATACCATCTCCGCCAATGTGTTCGATTACATGAACATCGTTAGCCAGTATCCCAATCCCACCGGCATCCTCACCACGGATTATACCGGCAAAAGGGCAGGGGAGATCTGGGGATATGAAACCGTAGGACTAATACAGGACCAGAAACGTGCGGATGAAATTAACGCGAGTAACTACCAGAAATTCATCAACGGTCAGCCCTGGCGTACCGGCGATGTGGAATATCGTGATCTCAATGGCGACGGTGTGATCAACAAGGGTAAGAACACCGTGAATGATCATGGTGATCAGAAAGTGATCGGCAACACCACTTCCCGCTACCAGTTTGGCCTGAACCTTACCGCCAATTACAAAAACTTCGATGTTTCCGTATTTGTGCAGGGTACCGGCAAACGGGATCTGTGGCTATCCGGCAACATCTTCTGGGGCTTCAACAGGTGGAACCAGTCTTCATTATTCCCCCATCATATGGACTATTACCGCGATGAAGACGCCACCACCTATTCCGGCTTAGGTAAAAACACCGAAGCTTACTTCCCCCGCCCGTATAGCGATGGTACACAGTATCTCAAAAACCAGCAGATGCAAACCCGCTATCTGCAGAATGGTGCTTTTGCCCGGTTGAAGAACGTACAGGTGGGTTATACCATACCTGCTGCCGTGTTAAGACAGATCAGGCTGCAAAGGGCCAGGCTCTACTTCTCCGGTGAAAACATCTATACCATGTCTAAACTGCCGGTAGGCTTTGATCCTGAAACCGCCACCAACGGTGAGTTTGGAGATGGCAAAAGCATGTTCGCACAGGCGATATGGGCATTTGGACTCAATGTGTCTTTCTAATCAAGTTTCTGCAGATTCAAAAACGAAAGCAATGAAAAAACATCTCATACATATATTCTCCGCCGCCCTGTTAATGATGAGCGCCTCCTGCAATAAAGACCTGCTGGACAAACCGCCGCTTACCGATATAGAAAACGATGCATACTGGAAAACGGCAAAGGATCTCGAAAACTACACCCTTCAGTTCTACGCCAAATTACCCGCTTACAATACCCTCGGTAATTACCTCGGCCATATAGGCTGGGATGGCCTGAGAGGCTCTGATATGCAGATAGCGGCATCTCCCAGCACTTTGTGGAATGGCACCAACCAACCGGTAACATCCGGCGGTAACTGGACCTGGGAGGATATCAGAAGCGTGAACGTTTTCTTTAAGAATTACCAGCGCTGCAAAGACCCCTTCGAAAAGTATAAGCATTACGTAGGTGAAGCACATTTCTTCAAAGCCTGGTTATATTTCGAAAAAGTAAAAGCTTACGGAGATGTGCCCTGGTACACCCACCCGCTGGAAATGGATTCCGAAGATCTGTACAAACCAAGAGACTCAAGGCTATTGGTGACCGATTCGATCCTTTGGCATCTGGATAAGGCTATCGAGTACCTCGGAACCATTAAGGCTATTGCCGGCGGCAACAACAGGATCTCCAAAGAGGCCGCCCTTTTGTTCAAGTCCAGAGTTGCGCTCTATGAAGGCACCTGGCAGAAGTACCACGCAGGTACGGAGTTCGGCACACCCGGCGCTACACCCGCAAAGTATCTCCGCGCTGCTGTAGACGCTGCCGAAGAACTGATGAAGCCTGCATATGGACTGGCTTTATATTCCAATGGCTTGCCTGAAAGCGACTACTGTAAACTGTTTTCCCTTACCAGTCAATCTGCCAGCAAAGAAGTGCTGCTCTGGAAAGCCTTTTCTGCTAACCTGCAGATGTCGCACTCTTTCCAGATCTATGTATCTGACCGTACCGCGGGCATCAGCATGACCATGCAGCAGGTGTATAACTACTTAGGCAAAGACGGTAACCCCTATAACTATCACACCCTTGCCCAAACCGTAAAAGGAAACGACTTCCTCAGCAGGATAGGAGCCGACTGCGATCCCCGACTGGCCCAAACCATCTGGGTGCCCGGCGCCACGATGTGGGATAACAGTTTTGGAAAAGGCACGTTTACCCGGCCGTTCCTCGATAAATCCGGTGAAACGCTCAATAATACCGGCTTCCAGATCAGGAAAGGTAACGATCCTAAAGACCCGCAGGCCGGTAGCGGCGTATCCTGGAATACCAGCTGCGAAACAGGTTCCATCATATTCCGCTATGCGGAAGCCCTGCTCAATTACGCAGAAGCAAAAGCAGAACTGGGCGAAGCCGTGGATTATGCGAAATCCATCAACCTGTTAAGGCTCAGGGCAGGGATGCCGGCTTTCAAAGCACAACAAGACCCTAACAGCCAGCGCTTCGCGGATTACGGATACGCCATCTCCGACGAGCTGTTTGAGATACGCCGGGAGCGCACCGTGGAACTGGGTTCGGAAGGCTTCCGGTTCGATGACATGCGGCGCTGGGCTGCGCATAAACTGGTAAAAGGTAAACGTCCGCTGGGGTATCCGTTGAAAGCTTCGGACTGGGGTGGCATCACCATCAAATACCAAACCGATGCCGAAGGCTTCATTGATCCATTCGTGAAGCAAATGCCGAATGGTTATGGTTTTAATCCGAAGCGCGACTACCTGGAGTGCATCCCCCTGAACGAAATCACCCTCAATCCTAATCTGGCACCCAATCCGGGATGGTAATACATCCTGGTAAATCTGTACTTATATTTAAGTCATGAAAAGAATCTCTTCATACTGCATTTTCCTGATGGCCTTACTGGCCGCAGACCTCTGCCTCGGCCAATCCGCAAAGCAGGTGATACGCTTTGGACTGATCAGCGATATCCAGTACTGCGATTGCGAACCCAGAGGGTCGCGGTTCTACCGTAATTCCATCGCCAAGCTCGACAGCTGCGTGGATGCTATCAATCAGCAAAAGGTGCAGTTCACGCTAAACCTCGGCGATATCATTGACCGGAATCCCAAAGACCTCGACACCGTACTCAAATCGCTCAGCAGGCTCGATAAAAAGGTATACAATACCCCCGGTAATCACGATTACGCCGGGGTAAAGGATAACAAAAAACTGCATGATAAGCTGGGCATGCCCGAAGAATACTACTCTTTCAAAAAGGGCAACTGGCGGTTCATTATGCTGAACACGAATGAAGTGGCCAGCTACGCCAATGTAGCCGGTACCTGGAAGGAAGGGGCGCTGAAGCAGATGTATGCCGATTACAAAGCCGCTACCGGCCACGAGGCGGCAGACTATAACGGGGGCATCAGCAGCACACAGCTGGCATGGCTGGAAGATCAGCTGAAGGCTTCCCAAAAGAAAGGGGAGTCGGTCCTGATCTTTTCACACCACCCCATGAGCTGTGCAAAGGGGCTGACTGCCTTAAACGACAAAGAAATACTCGGCATGGTAGCGGGTTACAAATGCGTGAAAGCCCTCATCGCCGGGCATCATCATTCCGGGGCGTTCTGCTATGAAGGCACGCTGCCGGTAGTAGTGGTAGAAGGGATGGTGGAAACCGCCGGACAGAACGCCTACGGTATCGTAGAGCTGTATCCCAATAAGCTGGTGCTGAAAGGCCATGGCAGAATGCTTTCCAGAACGCTGGAATTCACAAACCCTTAAAGCAACTGAATCTGATTGATAAAATAGATGTAAACGAAAAAAGGTACGGTTTCCCGTACCTTTTTCAATTTGTGGCCTTGCCGGAATAACCTTAATTTTAAACCATAAGCCATGTAAACGCCCACCCGGACAAAACCTAAGCCATGCTAAAAACACTGTTCCTTTTCCTCTTCTCCTTTACGATATGCAACGCTTACGCGCAGGAATTCAAGCCAAAAGTTATATACCAGTCAGATTCCCTGATTGTAACTCAGATATCCCCAAACGCCTACCAGCATACCACCTACCTGCAAACGCAGGATTTCGGAAAAGTTCCCTGCAACGGGCTGATCGTCAGCAACAGTAAAGAGGCCATTGTTTTTGACACGCCCAGTGATGATAAGGCTGCTGAATTGCTCATCAAATGGATAAAAGGCACGCTTCATTGCAGGATAAATGCCATTATCCCTACGCATTTTCATAATGATTGTCTTGGTGGGCTGAAAGCCTTCCACGACCATCACATCCCATCCTACGCGTATTTCAAAACCATAGCACTGGCGAAGGAAAACAACTTCGCGGTACCGGAGAATAGCTTCAAAGATTCCCTGAAACTCAAAGTGGGTAGTAAATACGTCACTGCAAAATTCTTCGGGGAAGGCCATACCAGAGATAATGTGGTAGGGTATTTCCCGGGCGAGCATATTATGTTCGGCGGTTGCCTCATAAAGGAGCTGGATGCCGGTAAAGGCTACCTGGGTGATGCCAATGTGCAAGTATGGTCTGCCACCGTTGAGAAAGTGAAGCAGGCGTATCCCCATGTGAAATTCATTATCCCGGGGCATGGGGAACCGGGAGGTATTGCGTTACTGGATTATACGATTAATATGTTTAAGGTTCATTAGTAGCGCCAGGCTGTGGAACCTTCGTTTGTGCCTTATTTATTACAGTTAACTTGCTCACCAGTTCTGTATAATATTGCTTTGCAACAGGTACAGCTATGCTGCGTATATTCACCGATGTTTCTGTTGTTTCCTGCAGATAATGCGCATCTACTTTTATCGCGCCCTTATCAATTTCCTTAAAGTTTGGATTGCCAACGATTGCCTGTTCCTTTTCGACTTCCAGTAAATGAAGTAGTGATACTGCAAATGACTTATGCGTTCTGGCAAACATGCCCTCGGGTAAGAGGCTTAGCGTTCCTTCAAGCGTTCCGCGTACCAGGTGCATGTAATCCACACCAAAAAACCGGATATAATTGCCGTCAGTTACAATTATCAAAATTTCCGACAAATTTAATCTTACATACTTCCCTTCATCCCTGACAAAAAAAGATTGGTTGATCATAAGCGATATAATTGGGTGTTAACCATTGTACATTAATTGGTTATGTTCAAATATAAGGAAATTACCGATTTGAAATTCCTACTGACATCCTACTGCCATCCTTCAGTGATCCTTCAGTGGTGTTCAGTGGTGGTATAGGTTTGAGGGTGTTTGACTGAAGGTTCACTGAAGGTTCACTGAAGGTTCACTGAAGGTTTACTGAAGGTTTACTGAAGAAAGGATCAAAAATAGGTGGGGAATAGGGCAAAAACAGTAAAAAAAGCTGTGTAATATTCATCTTATCACAAGCTTTATCGAATTAGATCACAAGGTTTATCGAATTCCATCACAAACTTTTTCAACGGATTATCTTTCCGGATACTTTTGTATTGTCGGTCGCTACAAAGGGAGCATCACTCAGGCAGAAGGGGAGGAGTGACCCCGGAAACCTTCTCCTGATATGGCATCGGCAAGAATCAAACTAATTTTTAACACAACTAAAAAACAATCTCAAATGGCAAATATCAACGAAAATCTCCTCGTAAGGGGAGCAAGAGGAAACGTAGGTAAACAGTTTGTTTACCGCAAACATGGCAACAGCACTATTATCGCCAGAATGCCGAGTACCAACCCGAATGCAGAAGGTTCGGAAGCTCAGGTGGAAAAGCGTGAAAGATTCGGCTCCGCTGCCATGTACGCCTACGGCGCTATTAGAAATGCTGAACTGAAAAAAGAGTATCAGAAGAAAGCTCCCGCTGGCAATACCGCGTACAACATGGCTTTACGCGATTACCTGAAAGCACCAGTAGTCAAGAAGGTGAATACCTCCGGCTACAATGGCTCGCCCGGTTCTACCATCGTCGTTTATGCAAAAGACGATTTCAGGGTAGTAGCCGTGAAGGTAAGCATCTACGTGACTTCAACAAGCCAGCTGCTGGAAGAAGGGAGTGCCATTCTGGACCCCATTCACCTGGCACAATGGATCTATACCGCAACACAGGCGCATGCAGCCCTGGAAGACTTAACCATCATAGCTACGGCTACTGATCTTCCCGGGAACACTGGTGCGCTTACGGTTTCAGTGGTGTAATTACAAAACAAATGCCGCCTCAGCTGTAAGGTTGGGGCGGCTTCGTTAATCACGCATGCATTTACGTAACTCCTAAACTCAGTATTTCACGTAGACCTGCATACTGTTGTGATAGTAGCTTTGCGCTACTTAGAGCAACATTATGAAAAATATTACAGCAGTCTTTACGTTGCCTTTATGGCTCACATTAACCGCTTTTTTCTCCTGCAGTAAACCTGTAAAAGACGATGCGAAACCTGCCGCTCCACAGATAGCAGAAAGGCCCGTAGGACAAGCAGCAGGCGATCTTCTTACGCAAACAGTGGGTGTGGAAGGCGCGGTATTAAGAAGCCTGGATGGTACGCTTGAAATTGATATCCCTGCCGGAGCTGTTGATACCGATACCGAGATAGGCATACAATCATTGCATAATACCGCCATCAGTGGCAAAGGAAACAGCTATCGCCTTACACCTCATGGTAAATCCTTTAAGAAGCCTGTTACGGTGCGCTTTTATTACGGCAGGCAACTGGCAGGACTGAGCAACCTGGAGGGGATTGAAATAGTGACTCAGAACGATAAAGGACAATGGGTGTGTCCGGGTGGCAACGTGAATGATACCGTTCAAAAAGTTATTTCAGTACAAACGAATCACTTCAGCGATTGGGGGTTTATAGCAACTACGGAATTGACACCCGTCGTAAAATCCATAGGACTCGGGGAATCGGTTACCCTGCGCGGTGTGCGCTACGTTTTCCCGGACAAGGGAGATGACTGGCTGGTACCCTTAACAGTCCCCAATGCCGGTACCGGCGAGCCTTTGCTCATTGAACCTAAGTATATCGTTAAGTGGACCCTGCATGGCCCCGGTAAGCTGGAAGGAAAGGGGGCTGAAGCGCAATATATAGCACCGGATGCGGTTTCCGGTAAGAATACCACTGCAACAGTTACACTGGAACTGAATGTTCGGGGGAAGCAGGTACTCCTTATCAGCACCATCTACCTGATCACTGACGGGATCAACATCAGCATCAACGGCCAGCCATGGCAAACCTATGCCGGCATGGCAGCAGTTATGAATGAAAGCGGACAGTTTACCATTGGTAACCTCCGGATATCACAAGACCTGCCACAAATAGTTTTCCTGCTGCCTAAACAGCCCGGGCAGAAGGCGGACGGCATCTACCCCTGGTCGATGTTGGGAGAGGAGGAAACACACGTTACGTTTGAATATGCCGAACCCGATCTTAAAAAGATGTATGTGTCAGTATTTGAAGATGGCAGTGAAACCCGGGATAGCGGCGGCTTTATTTCGGTGGAAGAAATAGAATCCGGCGGAAAGAAGTATGTAACGGGTGTATTCGCCATTGATCAGTCGGGCATCGTCAATACCACCACAGGAGAGCATATTGGGATTGCCGGCATCAAAGGAACATTTAAAGTACAACGCAACTGGTAATAAGCATACTACCAGGGCTTCATGGTACCGGTTAACTGAAATCCGAAGAAGTATAAGAAGAAGAGGAAGGTATTCATGATCACTAACCGCGGTACCAGCCATTTCATGATATAGGAATCCCTCATTAAATAGCCAAACACAGACCCGTAAATGAACAGGAAAGCTGTCATGAATATGGGAATAAATATGCCATAGCCTATTTCACCAAAACTATGGGTGAATAGCATAATGATCCATCCGGCCAGATAAACCAATACCTGCATGATATTCAGCTGAGCGGCTATATAGGTATTGATGAGGAAATGTTCCCAGAAGTTGTACTTGCCACGGCGCATAAATAGGTACGTAATCACACTGGCAAAGGGGATCATGAGGAATATGAAAACACTGAAGTAGTGATTAAAAAAGCCTTCCTTTTCCTGCGGAACATAACCGGGATTGTACTTTAAATAAGTGCTGATAATACCCGCAGCTATCAATTTCACCAGTAATGTACAGATGGTGGACATGATGATCACATATCCGAAAGGCCGGAAATACTTCACCCGCTTGCCATCCAGGTAGTCCTTAATCATGCTGCCCGGCCGGGTAAATAACGAGATAAACGTATAAAAGAAACCCTTATCTACATGAAAGATGGAATGCGGAATGTCGTGCAGGAAATAATGGGCATTAATCCTGCCTTCATGGTACGACTGACCACACTCCGGACAAAAATTACCTGCAGCGGCTTTCCCGCAATTGCTACATACGTGGGTTGTATTCATAGTCTTTTATAAATATGCCTGTTGACCCCATTTAAGCCAACCATAACGAATATAGTATAAAATAAACTTATCCGTGACAGCAACTCATTTCCTGCAACAGGGGAGCTTACCTCAGATTTGCTAAAAAAGATGATTGTGCATTACCTTTGCGATTCATAAAAAGATGACATGAGTCAATTTTCGCATATAAACCTGCCGTTAAAGAGCAAACTGACATTTACTGCCAACCCCGTTAATGTAGTGCCTTTGCCGGAAGGGGAGATCCTGATGAACTTTGCGAGCCAGCCGCTGATTACGAAGCTCAGTGCCGGCCTTGAAATTGTCTGGGAAAAGATCATCAAAGGCCATAACGCTAATTATGTAAGCAGTAAGCTTTCCGCATCTTCGGATGGCCGCCTGATGGCAATTGCGGGTATGAACGATGTTCGCATCCTTGACGCGGAAGGGACGCAGGTATTGCATACGGTGAACCATGGTTCCTGGGGCTGGTTCCTCGGAGCAGCCTGTTTCTTCTCAAGAGATAATAAAACGATCTGGTATGTTATACCGGGTGAGGATAATGAAACCGATGAGCTGCAGGTAATGGATGCCGCTACTTTTGAAGTATTGGCCACTTACCCGCTGCTGGAAAGCCACCAATACACCTATGTATTTCACGCCACGCCAAACTATGGCACCCTTCTCCTCGAAGCCGCCGCCGGACAGGAGCGGTCCGTCCTGATACAGGTACAGCTGAAGAATGGTGCTATCTCCCTTACTGAGCTTCCCCAATGCGTTGATATGATCATGGGCAACTTTGCCCCATCGGGTAAGGAGTTTGTGATGGCACCGCATTATGACGGTCCGCTGGTTATCTATTCCTTCCCTGAAATCGCCAAAGTAGCGGAGCAGGATCAGGAGGCGATATTCGACGGGAGTAAAGATTTCCCTGCCGCAGAACCGGACAATATCAACTACAGCGTTTTCTTTGTGGATGATAACAGCATCCTCATCGTTTCTCAATTCGGAAGGCTCTTATTGCTGGATAGGAAAGAGCTGCGCTGCAGGGCAGAGGTAATGCCGGAAGGGATTGAATTTACGGCCTATAACCTCGATGGCAACCCCACTACCAACCCGGATTACATCTATGATTACAGCAGCAATATTATCAATGTAATGATCGTACATGGCCAGCTGTTGCTGACTACCGGAGAAGGGGAGCTGCGGAGTTATGGACTGCCGGTTTGATCCGTAAGCAGCATTACCACGGCAATTGCTTTATCAGCTTTGAGAAATCCCCATCCGCAGGGAGCTTACAGGGAAAGTCGGGCACCAGCTTATTCACGGCACCACGTCCCGCCGGCCGGATCCATTCCTTTACGCCAAAACGCAGCTGCAGCCCGGTATGCGGGAGTACCACGGAGTACATCTCCCCAAAATGGGTAGGGTGACCGGCTGCCGGTGATTCACCTGCAAGGGGAGCTATCTTGTTATCCTGCACCAGTGTGGCAAAAAGGATCGCGCTTGAAAAAGTATGCGGCCCGATGAGAACGATCACCTTGCCTTTAAAGCGATAAGGCACATCTTCAGGGGTAACCGTGCGGGAAGCGGCATGTAATACTTCGCCGGGCGCGGCTTTTTGGTATGCTTCATCTTTAAATCCCCAGGATGTGATCTTTGCAAGATATTCATCGCTTCGTTTCCAGTTCATGGAATAAGACTTGTAAGGCTTGCCAGAGATGCGGTTGATCAGCATATTGCCAACCATTGAAGCACCACCGTCATTACTGCTCACATCTATCAGCAGGCGCTTTACACCATCCTCCTTTATCAGCACGAAAATACTGTCTATACAACGCTCGTAGACGGGAAGGTCCTGATTGCCCCGTGTACCGAATGAGCGCGCAAAGATATAACCTGTATTGCCATACCGGCGGTAACTGATGTTAGTGGCCACACTGTCGGCCCAATTCACGGTTTTTCGATCGGCATTGGGCCTGATAAGGGTAAGAGCGGCATGTTCATCGTCCAGCGGAAGGAGGGCCGCAGTAGCCTTATCCCGGAATTCAGTGAGGGTTAGCGGTGTAGTTAACCCTGCTTCCAGAGAATCGAGAAACTTACCGTACTGTTCCTTTGTAAGCTGTGAAAAGGGATTGGCATGTGCCTGAAACAATTGGCTCCGGATGAATTGCAGATCTTCCCGTAAGGCGGATGGGGCGCAAAGACTGTCCTGCGCATTTACAGAAACCAACGGGAATAAAAAAAGCACTAAACTGGCGAGGTATTTATGCATTAGAATAACGTTTGCTGAAAGATAATAGATAAAATATAAATATACATAGACAGACTTGTCTGTTTGTTCAGAATGTTATACTTTTGTTTTCATAAAGCATAAGAGATGAACGCTCCCAGAGAAAGATTAATAAATACAGCGACCGTCCTGTTTCACCAGCAGGGTTACAACAGCACCGGCATTAACCAGATTATCAGTGAAGCCAATGTTGCCAAAGCCAGTTTCTACCAGCACTTTAAGTCGAAAGACGACCTGTGTGTGGCGTTTCTGAATACAAGACATGATTATTGGTTTGCGGAATTGATGGCATACATCTCAAAGTCTAAAAGCACTAAAAAAAGGGTATTAAATGCTTTTGACTTTATCATGTATATGAATGAAAAGGAAGATTTCAGGGGTTGTAGTTTTTTAAACATCTTATCGGAAATATCAAAAGAGCAGGATAGCATACTTGCCGTCATACAGGCACATAAAAGCGACCTCAGAAAATTCTTTGATGATGAATTGGGGGATGAATTACTGTCGGCCCATATCTATATGCTATTTGAAAGTTCAATTATAGAAAGCCAGCTTTTCAAATCGAATGAGTTGGTCAATAAATCTAAAAAAATCGTCAACAGTTTAATCTAAACTTTTTAACATGGAACAGAAACATCCTTTACCTCCATTTACATTGGAGACAGCAAAACAAAAGATCCAAATGGCTGAAGATGCCTGGAATTCGAGGAATCCCGAGAAAGTGTCTATGGCTTATACCATTGACAGCGAATGGCGGAACCGGAATGTGTTCGTTAATGGCAGACAGGAAATCGTGAAGTTTCTATCGAATAAATGGAATAACGAACTGGATTACAAGTTAAAAAAGGAATATTGGGCACATGCCGGAAATAGAATAGCAGTAAGATTTGAATATGAGTATAGAAACAAAGAGGGAAAATGGTTCAGGGCCTATGGCAACGAGAACTGGGAGTTTGACGGGAACGGCCTGATGAAAAAGAGATATGCCAGTATTAATGACCTTGAAATAAATGAAGCTGACAGGTATTTGTAATCATTCGGCAAGTTCACCAGCATAAGTAATCTTTTAATAAAGCAGGTATGGCGCCATCCGTTTTTCCCAATCTCCCGGGTCCGTATACTTTTCGATATCTTCCCATCCTCCATCACCCCGTACGGCCACCAGCGATTCCGCATCTTTAACTCCCAGCAGCAGCTCCAGGTGCCGGGTACCGCTGCGGTTCACATGAGTAGGGTAGGGCGCCCATCTGAAATGATCGGGGTGCAGTTGACGGATAAGCCGTATCAGCAGCCATCCATTCCTCACAGGCCTGAAAACCGCCGGATCATTGACATGCATCATAACGCCGCTGCATTTTTGGCCCTGATATTTCCCTTCTGCCGGAACAAAACTGACCGGCCGGGCGTATACCCCTTCGGGAGCATATTCATTGAACAGTTTCGCGATATGTGGACCGTCCAGCCAGGGAGCACCCGCTACCCGGAACGGCGTTGCCGTACCACGGCCTTCGCTGATATTGGTGGCCTCCAGCAGCCCCATTCCCGGATACAGTAAAGCGGATTCAAAACAGGGAATAGCAGGGGAAGTAGGAATGAAAGACGAACTCCAATGCGGGTAAAACATCGTCCGCTGCCAGTGCTGACAGGGGATTACATCCAGCTGTAAAGCATGCTGAATGTTACCGGCCGAATTGAAATAACGCGCCAGTTCACCCAATGTGCAGCTATGCCTCACGGGTATGTTCCACCTGCCAATGAAGCTGCTGCAGCTGGCTTCGTCCAGCAACGGGCCTTCAGCGAGGTGCAGTTTGCCAGACAGGGGATTGGGCCTGTCTGCAATCACGAGATGTTTTCCGTGGGCGGCACAAGCCTCCATGACATGGGTCATCGTCCAGAGATAAGTGTAGAAACGGCAACCAATGTCTGGGATATCGAAAAGCACGATGTCTATGCCTGACAGGTCGTTATGAGCAGGAGTCAGTTTACCACCGTACAGGCTGGTAACGGGCAGTCCTGTCAGGCGGTCAATTCCATCCGGCATTTCCCTGCCATCTTCACCGGTAGTTTCGAGTCCATGCTCGGGAGAAAACAACCGTACGATGTTAAACTCATTCGCCAGCAAAGCCTCCCGGGAAGGCCGGAAGTTTGCGGTGCATGCGGCATGGTTCGTTACCATGCCGATCCGGCTTTTCTGCCAGGCAGGCGGGTGTGCTAATAGTACGTCGATACCGGTCATCATGATATGCTTAACCCCGTTTTTCCCAGGTACCATTTTCATCAAGGATCTTTAAATAGCTGTTAAATGGTTCGTTAGCGTGATGAAGCTGATATAGCTGATCGGTTAGCGCGGTGAGAAAATTATAGAAAACTGAAAAGTCTTCTTTTGAGTTGTAAAGTCCGCCCCATTCACCCAATATCCAATTGAATGTTTTGCCGTCGCCCATCGTGATTGATATTATGAGATTAGGAGTATCAGCTTCGGAATGTTTGTAAAAGTCATATTGTTTCCCTCCTAACAATGATATCTGTCGGGCAGGGACCCGGATAGAGCGTATCTCCGCAAATAATGCAGTGCCGAAAGAGGAACTGGTAAAGCCTTCTTTATTCAGTGAAATGTTCTCTTCCGACTGCCTTTTGGAGGCCGCCATAACCAGCCTGTAAATAGCCAGTAGCATTAATGGTATGGAGATCAGCAATAACCAGCCCGGGAAAAGCGGGTCTGAATGTACTACTAAAACAATGCCCGTCAGAGAAACAGTCAGCAACGTGGCAAAAAACCAAAACAGAATAGTTGCGGTATTCCTGCTGTTATTGAAACGGAAGTGATAGGTATTCATATCTGTCTAAAACGTTAGAAAAAGGAAACCACATTTTCCGGTGGTAAAAGTAAATTTATTCTTTAAAACCAGCGCATTTTTACTTAAGCCTGCATTCCCCGGTCATCTGCTTTCCGAACCTTTACGACACCGTGACTGTTAAGGAATGGATGATAGCGCCTCCAGGCCTGCTCCTCCATTTTTGCTTATGCCTTGCCTTCAACTGCTTCGGGAACATCCGGATCGGAGGCGAACACGCGGAACCGGAGTTCAGCACAACCTCACAATCATAAAAAAGCTAATTTATGCAAGACGAGCACAGCCATCATCAGCATCACGGTCATCACGAGACAGGCAATGAGCCGGCCCGGCATTCCACTGCACATGCAGGGCACGACCATGTAACTATGAACTCCGGGAAGGATGCGCATCATAAACAGCATGACAGCACAGGTGGCCACGACGAGCATGCCGGACATCATACGGAAGGGTTTCTCAAGCGGTTCTGGATATGCCTGGCCGTTACCGTGCCGGTGCTGTTACTGTCACATATGATTCAGCAATGGATTGGCTTTACTTTTACCTTCCCCGGCGATAAATATGCGCTGCTCGCGTTGAGCAGCTTTATATTCTTTTATGGTGGATGGCCTTTCCTGGTGGGAATGGTCAGGGAATTGAAGTCGGGTAACCCGGGTATGATGACGCTGGTGGCCGTTGCCATTACTACCGCTTACCTTTACAGTACGGCGGTAGTGTTCGGACTGCCAGGCATGGATTTCTACTGGGAACTGGCAACGCTGATAGATATCATGCTGCTGGGCCACTGGCTTGAAATGAAGTCACAAATGGCGGCTTCCCGTGCGCTGGCATCCCTCGTTGAGCTGCTACCCGCAATGGTACATGTGGAACGAAACGGTGAGATAACCGATATTCCGCTGCAGGACCTGCAGAACAAGAACGTGGTCCTTATCAAGCCGGGAGAGAAAGTTCCTGCTGATGGTGTAATCCTGGAGGGAAGCTCGGAAATAAACGAAAGCATGCTTACGGGCGAAAGCCTGCCTGTAAAGAAAGGAAAAGACGCCAGGGTGATCGGGGGTGCGGTGAACGGAGACGGTGCGCTGAAAGTACAGGTAACCGGCGCCGGTAAAGACAGCTACCTCAATAAGGTGATCAATATGGTGCAAACCGCGCAAGGTGCCAAATCCAACACGCAAAACCTCGCCAACAAGGTGGCTAAATGGCTTACCATCATTTCCATCAGCGTAGGGGTGGTAACTTTCATTGTTTGGCTGATGGCAGGGCATGAACTTTCTTTCGCGCTGGAAAGAATGGTAACTGTGATGGTAACCTCCTGTCCTCATGCATTGGGCGTAGCCATTCCGCTGGTTGTGGCAATTTCCACCTCACTGTCCGCCATGCATGGGCTGCTTATCCGCAACCGCACTGCCTTTGAAAACGCGCGTAAGCTGACCACAATCATATTCGATAAAACCGGCACACTAACGAAAGGCTCCCACGAAGTGCAACGGATCATCCCGCTGGATCCGCAATTTACTGCAGACGAAATATTGCAGTACGCCGCCGCAATCCAGCAGAATTCGGAGCATCACATAGCGCATGGCGTGATGAAGAAGCTGAAAGAAAAACAACTCGCTTTGTGGAGCACAACGGATTTCAGGTACATGCAGGGCATCGGCGTTAGCGGTAACGTGAACGGCAAAACTGTTGTAGCGGCTGGTCCTAATTACTTCAAGCAACAGCATAAGCCGGTGCCGGACATTCCGGGTGATATTGACCAGTCCACCGACACGGTGAATTTCGTTCTCATCGGTGATGCGTCCGCAGGTATCATCACATTTGCAGATGCCATCCGCGAAACCGCAGCAGAAGCCATTGCCGACCTGAAAGCAATGGGGATCAAATCGTTTCTTTTAACCGGTGATAATGAGAAAGTAGCTGCAGCGGTTGCAAAGCAACTGAAAATGGACGGTTATCTGGCAAACGTGCTGCCGCATGAGAAGCAGCAAAAAGTAAAAGAGTTCCAGGATAAAGGAGAAGTGGTGGCCATGACGGGGGATGGCGTTAACGATGCACCGGCTTTGGCAATGGCCGATGTTGGGATTGCCGTAGGGTCCGGAACAGACGTAGCCGCTGAAACTGCGGATATTATACTGGTGAATAGCGATCCAAAAGATGTGGTGCAGATGATTGCATTTGGGAAGGCTACCTACCGTAAAATGATACAGAACCTTGCCTGGGCCGTGGGATACAACGTTATTGCGATCCCGCTCGCTGCCGGCGTACTCTACCCCGGGTTCATGCTAAGCCCGGCGATGGGAGCCGTTTTGATGAGCCTGAGTACTATCATCGTGGCAATCAATGCAAAACTGTTGAAAGTAAAATAGCGCAAACCAATCGCAAGCTACTTCCGTTTCAAATACTTGTAGCATTCATACCATGCTACACTTGCAAATGCCACTGCCAGACAGATACCAAGTGATCCCAATGTCAAGGGTACAAGGCCGAATACTTCCCGTACCTGCGGTACAAAAAGGATCACCAAAGTGAAAGCTACAGACGCCAGCAGCACCCATGGCGCCAGGTTATTCCGGTAATGGATAGTTTCGGCGATCGTTGCGGTAAAAGAACGGTTAGTAAAAGTCAGGAAGATATTGGCAAACAACAGGGTGGTCAATACTTCCGTGCGTATTTCCTCCGCAGGCAATTGTTGCTGCATCCTGACATAATAAATCCCAAGGATACCCAAAGTCACTATAAGCCCCTGCAAAATGCTAATACCTACCTCATAACGGTTCATGATGCCATCCTTCCGGTTACGCGGTCCTTTGTCCATGATATCCTGCTCCACTGGTTCCCGCTCAAAGAACAATGAACAGGTAGGTCCCATAATAAGCTCAAGGAAAATCACATGGACCGGCGTGAAGATATTGTAGACCGGCCATCCGAATATCAGTGGCAAAGCCGCCGTGAGGATAATGGGGATATGAATGGTGATGATGTAGCGGATGGATTTCTTCAGATTGACAAAAATCTTACGGCCCTGCCGTATTGCCTCGGTCAACATGGCGAGGTTATCGTCTGTTATGACCAGGTCGGAAGACGAACGCGCCATTTCTGCGCCTTTTTGCCCCATGGCGATACCGATGTCGGACATCTTTAGTGCGGGTACATCATTCACCCCGTCGCCAATCATGGCAACGATATGACCCTTTTGCTGCAATGCACCCACCACACGTTGCTTCGCCTCCGGGAACATCCGCGCGAAAATACCGGTTTCCTGGGCTGCCATGTACAACTGATCATCGGCCATAGCCATAACTTCCGCCCCCGTCAAGCTTTTCCCGGCTTCGGGAATGCCTACCTGCCCGGAAATGTTACGGGCAGTTTCGAGGTAATCGCCGGTCAGCAGCTTTACGGATATCCCGGCTTTATGCAGTCCGGCTATCACCCCCGGTACGTTCTCGCGTGGGGGATCGTACAGGCAAAGCAACCCTTCAAACCGCCACGGGAAATCATCCTGCGATGCCGGCAATTCCCCTTCCGGGCATACTGCGCTGGCCACGCCCAGGATCCGGTACCCTTTGGATGCTTCGGTATGGGCAATTGCCAGGGCTTCCGCCTTCGTCGTTTCGCTCAATTTGCAGACCTGGAGTATCCGCTCAATGGCTCCTTTGCCTGCGGCAATACGTTTGCCGTTGCCCGCGTAGATATGCGTCATCATGGGTGGACGGCCACCCAAAGGATATTCGGCCACCTGCATGGCATCACCGGCCAGTTTATCGGCACCCGAAAGCTGTGCCGATTCCAAAATCGCCTTCTCCATAGCGTCAAACGGTACCCGCTCGCTGGCGAACATAGCGTAAAGCAAAACCTGTTGTGTATGTACGGATGCTGTCACCCGTTCCAGCACCTCATTTTCAAAACGGTAAATCTCCTTGACAGACATGCGGTTCTCTGTAATGGTACCCGTTTTGTCAAGGCAAACCACATCTACAGCACCCAGGTTTTCGATTACCTGCGGATTCCTCGAAATGATACCCCATTTGCTGAGCTGATACGCCCCCAGCGCCATAAACGAGGAAAAAGTAACGGGTATCTCTTCCGGGATGGCTGACATTGCCAAAACGAGGGCAAAGAGCAGGCTTTGCAATACCAAACCACTCCGTTCATAATTGACAAGCCAAATCACAAGGAAGGCGCTGATACCAAAAATTGCCAGTCGCCTTACATATTTCCCTACCTGTTGCTGTAACAGCGTTTTAGGGCTCTTCAATTCGCCGGCCGCCCTGCCCAGTTTGCCTAACTGCGTCTGGCCCCCAATGGACTCCACCACTGCGTAACACATCCCAGTATTGACGGTAGTTCCCTGGTAAATGATATCATTTCCCTGAACCGCTTCCTTCGGCACCGGGAAAGACTCCCCGGTAATGACGGACTCGTTGACCGTAAAATCATTTCCGGAGATCAGCTTCGCATCCGCAGGCACAAGGTTTCCTTCTTCGAGCATGAACACATCCCCCGGAACGAGATCTTCCGCCGCAATGGTTGTTTGCACCCCATCCCGGATCACCTTAACGCCCTCACGGGTATAGGACTGAAGGGCTTTAAGCGCCTGCTCGCTGCGCGCATCCTGGAAAATGGAGATGGCAGTCACTATACAGATAGCAGCTACCATCATTCCGCCTTCCGCATATTCCCCTGCAATGAAATAGATGGAAGTGGCCACAGCCAGCAGGATGAACATGGGTTCCGCCACAATGCCGAAGATGATCTTCAGGAACCGGCGATTCACCGTTTTAACGGCGTTCTTCCCGTATTCCGCCTGTAACGCTGCTACATCAGCCTGGCGCAAACCCTCCGGATGGGGTAAATCGGTTACCTGTTCAGGCATATATTTCCTTTTTATAAATGTACGGCTTCTAGGATTGCCGGGTAATTACCTCCGTCAATTGCCTGATGATTGCGGTCATTGGCCGCCATCCGGCATTGATTTGAATCATCTGTTTGGCGATGCCTGTCATTTACCAGGACCTAAAAAATGGGGAAATTGGACTATACGCCCAAAGCTTACAATCGTTCAACCTAAACTACCTGTATGACCTCGATACACTCTACCAACGGCCTGGCCAGAATCCTGGAGATCATATTCCTCGGGGCCGCATTACTGTATTTCGGGAAAACGTTGTTCATCCCATTCTTTATGGGATTGCTGATTGCTATGATCATGTACCCTGTTTGCAGGAAAATGGAAGACCACGGCGCCTCCCGAACATTGGGAGTAACGGTTTCCCTTCTGATAGTAATGGTACTGTTCGCTATGCTGACGGGGCTCCTGCTTTGGCAACTGCAGGCCTTTGCCGGCGACTGGCCTCTATTGGTACGCAAACTCGAATCTTTGTTGCAGGCGCTCAGGGAATGGCTGGCGTTGAATCTCCAGTTTACGCTGGAGGCACAGGATACCTGGCTGCACGACCAGGCCGGCCAGATTGCCGGATTTATGGGACCAATGCTGCGCGGGACGATTAATCTTACCGTCAATACCCTGTTCACATTATTCATGACCCCTGTATTCGCCGCCTTGTTTCTTTACCACCGGCAGGTGTTCGTAAGGTTCCTGATAAAAATAGCCGGCGACCGATACGGGAACAGGCTGGAAGTGATTTTGCCGGAAGTTATCCGCACTTATTTCCATTATATCAAAGGGATGGTCATCGTTTACCTGATCGTAGGCATCCTTAACAGCATCGGCCTTCTCATCCTCGGGATACCGCATGCTATCCTTTTCGGCATGTTAACAGCCATTATGACCATCATCCCTTATTTCGGGATCATCGTTAGCGCCCTGTTACCTATTTCCGCGGCCTGGACAGTCCATGAATCTATCTGGTACCCGCTGGGGGTGATCGGCATATTCGCCTTCGTCCAATACCTGGAAGCCAATATCATTTTCCCGAAAGTGGTGGCCGCACAGCTGAATGTGAGCACCTGGGCTACCCTCGTGGCAATATTAGCAGGTGGCATTATCTGGGGCGTGGCAGGAATGGTATTGTTCATTCCCTTTGTAGCCATAGCGAAAATTGCCGCTGATCACATCGAAGAATGGGAAGATTGGAGATTGCTGCTTTCCCGGACGCCTGGAGTAAAAATTTTAAAAAACTGATTATGGAAAATTATATCATGGACTTCTCGGTAATACGCCTTGCCAACTTACCTGAAGTTGGTGGAAAAAACGCTTCACTGGGTGAAATGACCGGCATGCTTTCGGAACAAGGCATCCGGGTGCCACCCGGATTTGCCCTTACCACCGCTGCGTTCAGGTCCTTTCTTGACTTTAACAGGCTTTGGGACTGCTTTCAGACGCTGCAGCACCTTGACCGGCAAGAATTTTCCAATCTGCACCAGCTGGGACAGGAAATTCGTCACAGGATGTTAACTGGCGTAATGCCCGCAGCAGTAGCCGGGCAATTATTAAAGGCTTACAGGCAGATGAGCAGCAATAGGCTACAGGCAGTGGCTGTTCGCAGCAGCGCAACAGCGGAAGACCTGCCTTTTGCCAGTTTCGCCGGCCAGCATGAATCATTTCTTCATATTAGTGGCGAAGATGCATTGCTGGATGCCGTGCGCCGGTGCTATGCATCCCTGTTTACAGACAGGGCTATTAAATACCGGGAAGAACGGGGTATCGAACACAAATCGGTAGCTATATCAGTAGGGATTCAGCAAATGGTAGATGCCGATACCGGAAGTTCGGGTGTGATATTTACGCTCGAACCGGAAAGCGGCAACCGGGAAATCATACTTATAACCGGCGTATGGGGGTTGGGTGAAAATATCGTACAGGGAACCGTGGAGCCGGATGAGTTCTATCTTTTCAAACCAGCATTGCAGCTAAATAAACGGGCCATTTTCCAGGAGAAGACCGGCAAGAAAGAAACAACACTCAGACATGTGGCCACTGGCGAACTCGAACACTTCGTCACTCCTGAAGCCCTTCGCGCTCAGACAGTTCTTGACACAGCAGAGATTCACCTGCTGGCCAACTGGGCACTCGCTATTGAAAAACATTACAACAGCCCGATGGATATCGAATGGGCTAAAGACGGAACATCCGGAAATCTCTATATCCTGCAGGCGCGTCCTGAAACAGTACATACTGTTGCCAACAGCGCTAATGAAATAACATATCATTTAAACGCTAAAGGAAAAGCATTGACACAGGGCGAAGCGGTCGGCAACGGTATTGCCGTCGGCCGTGCCCGGTTATTACACTCCCCTCAGGAAGCGGACGCACTGCAACAGGGCGATATAATTGTAACTGCCAATACTACGCCCGATTGGGACCCGCTGTTGAAAAAAGCAGGCGGCATCGTCACCAATTCAGGCGGACGTACAAGCCACGCCGCTATCGTAGCCCGTGAATCCGGAGTACCAGCTATTGTGGGCACAGGGAACGCCACTACTGTTATACCTGATGGCGCGCTTGTTACCATATCCTGCAGTGAGGGTAAAACCGGGATCGTTTATGAAGGACAGCTCCCATTTGAAACCGTCTCCCGTTCGGAAGAATATGGGCAAATGCCGGAACGCACCAGGCTTATGCTGATATTGAGTGACCCTGACCAGGCATTCAGGCTGGCCACCCGGCCGGTTGCCGGAGTAGGCCTTCTTCGAATGGAATTTATTATCACGCATACCGTCAGAATACATCCCATGGCCTTAGTAAATTTCGAAGCGATATCCGACCAGCAGGTGAAGTTGCAGATCGAAAAGCTGACTGCCGGTTTCAAAACTAAATCGGATTACTTCGTTGACCGCCTTGCTTCCGGCATAGCAACGGTGGCGGCTGCCTTTTACCCGAGAGAGGTGATCGTACGGATGAGCGACTTCAAAACGAACGAATATGCCCAACTTATTGGGGGACAGGCATACGAGCCAAAGGAGGAAAACCCTATGCTGGGTTTCCGCGGTGCCTCCAGGTACTATCACCCCCTGTACCGCGAAGGGTTCGGACTGGAATGCCGGGCCGTTAGCAGGGTTCGGGATGAAATGGGGCTAACAAATGTAAAAATCATGATACCCTTTTGCCGTACTGTTGCCGAAGGAAGAAAAGTGTTGGAAGTAATGCGGGAGTATGGACTGGAGCGCTCCATCAACGGACTCGAAGTCTATGTCATGGCGGAAATACCGTCCAACGTTGTGGACGCCGCCCGGTTTGCGGAGATCTTCGACGGCTTCTCTATCGGATCCAACGATCTTACACAGCTGGTCCTCGGTATTGATCGCGACTCCGCCATTCTATCAGGTACATATTCTGAAGAGGATTACGCCTGCAAATCTATGGTAGCGCAAATGATACGTTCTGCCAATCATGCAGGTGTGCCGGTAGGGTTCTGTGGACAGGCTCCCAGCGATATACCCGGTTATGCATCATTCCTCGTTGCAAATGATATTTCCAGTATATCTTTTACACCGGATGCGTTTTCCCACGGCCGTAAGATGGTATTCGAAGCTGAATTGAAAATGAAACACTACTCTTTAACAACCGGATCTGAAAAAACCGGTTAGTGTTTGGTATGATATCAATCAGGTATCTGGCGCATTTCCATCATTCTTTACCGGGTTTTTCCTGATTAAATTTCCTATATAAAATTTCATCTTCACTAATAAATCTGATTCACCATGAAAACGCTTTCTTTAAAACCCGACACAATGTTTCCCGCCCTTTGGGATGAGTTCTTCACCGGCTGGCTGGACACGAACGGTAAAAAAAACAAACCATTCCTGACAGTACCGGCAGTGAATATCAGTGAGGAGAAGGGTGCATTTAAAATAGCCATGGCAGCACCCGGCATGAAAAAAGAAGATTTCAGGATCGATGTTACCGATGAATCATTAACCATCAGTTCCCAACAAGCATCGCAACGGGAAGAGAAAAAAGATAATTACCGCAAAGAGGAATACAATTTCAGCAGCTTCACCCGCACCTTCGAACTTCCTGAATCGGTGATTGCGGGCAGCATAGAAGCAAAATACACAGACGGTATTCTGGAAATCACGTTGCCCAAAAAGGAGGAATCCAAACCTACACCCAGCGTAAATATTGCTGTAAAGTAAGTAATCATTCCCGGGATTAGCCCTGTCGTTACCGGCAGGGCTTTTTGTTGCATACCGAAGTATATCAATTTATATCGGCATGCTTATGTTTGTTACAAAGCGTTTCAATTTCTTCCAATACTTTGGCGATCTTACCGGCAGGAACAGATGCCATTTCGAGCACTTCCGGCCGTCCTAATACATCGCTGCACAAAACCAGGTTCGCATGTAACAACCGGGATTTTTCGTAGTGGCTCATGGTGGTAAGACATGTAACGGGATACAGTTGTTCGCGGTCGATTATATCTTTCAGGCCATTGCCAGCGGGATAGTCCCATGACATTAACCGCAGACCGGCACAATCCCCATACTGCAAGGCATCGAAGGAAAACCGGGTATTTGTGATAAGCCACCCGGTCAACTTTTCAGCTTGCCTGTTCCCGGCGGCACGCGCAATATCCTGGAAGCGTGCATGAACGTACAACGCCACTTTTACATCGCATTTAATGCCTGCCTGGTGATATTTGCATTCAATAAAATTTTTCCCGCTGCCGGCGACTGCCAGCACGTCCACTTCATGTTTTACGCATAATCCGGTTAAGAACTGATTGGTTTCCACTGCAAACCCCTGTCTCCTGAAGAGCTCTCCAATAAACTGTTCAAAGGGAAATCCTGAAGGCCCGAGTTCGAGAATTGCCCTTTTCAGATGATAACGCGCGGCGGCGGGGCGCATCAGGTCTTTCAGCATCCCGAAAGCCTGGTCGTATATTTCACGTGTTGTAATCCCCGGGTAAAGTTTGTTTCGCAGGGAAGCGATGATCCCGTCGGCTGTTACATCCGTAGCTCCCGAACGGGTCAGGGAATGGCGGAGTTTCTTCTCCGAAAATGCGACCATCTTGCCATCCGATTTCCGGACGTATTGAATATCCTTAACATCTTCCATACAATTCGTTTCATACAAAATACAAACAAACCAGGGCCTTGCCGATGACGGCAGTACCAGTCTCCGTTGATCGTTATCAGCATCTGCCTGCCTGAACCGCATGAATATCATCCCGATCCCGTTTATTGGTCATTTGCCACACGATGCAGTTGCATTAGCTTCACTCCAGTAAATCCACGATCCATGGCAAAGTTCCCTGTTACATACTTTCTACTTTCCGCCGGCATGTTGTTCTTGGCGTGCACGCAACGGAAAGAAGTGATCCGCCAGTTGGGGCGGGAAAACATGGACACAACCATTCCGATTGCGCCACTTGCCCCGGATTCGTTGTTACCAGACACCGCTGTATGGCACGGCGCATTAAGGCACCTGGCGCACGGGGCTGCCCATAACTGGTGGCCAACCGGTGAAGACGCGCCGCCGCTTCCCGGGGCTATCTTACCCTACAAAAGGATCGTGGCGTATTACGGGAATCTCTACGCCCCGGCCATGGGAATACTTGGCGCCCTGCCCGAAACCGACCTTTTCGAAAAGCTCTTTTTAGAAATTAAACAGTGGGAATCGGCCGATTCGCTGATGCCGGCAGTTCCTGCACTGCACTACATTGCAGTCACAGCCCAGCGCACCAGGGGAAAAGACGGGCAGTACCGCCTTCGGATGCCGCATTCAGAAATCGACAAAGTCCTTACTATGGCCCGGCGGAACGGTGCCCTCGTTTTCCTTGACATCCAGACCGGCCATAGCCAGGCCCTGACCGAAGTTAAAACGCTCACCGCCTACCTCTCACAACCGGATGTCCACCTTGGCCTCGATCCGGAGTACAATATGATTTACGGGCAGGTGCCGTGTTCCACTATAGGAACAATGGATGCCGGAACGATTAATTCTGTTTCGGCCTTCCTGGCTGACCTCGTCCGTGAAAACAAGCTACCGCCAAAAATTCTTGTAGTTCATCGATTCACTCAGGCAATGGTCACCAATTCACAGGCAATCATACGCCGGCCGGAAGTGCAATTTGTGATGAATATGGACGGATTTGGATCGCCGGCGAAGAAAAAAGATACCTATGGGGCCTTCATTGGGCGAAAGCCAGTTCAGTTTACCGGATTCAAGCTTTTTTACAGGGTAGACCCCGCAACGGGCGGAAGGTTGATGCAACCTGCTGAAGTACTATCGCTGCAGCCCTCTCCGGTATATATTCAATACCAATAATCAAATTACATTATATGAAAAAGATTGTTATAGCCTTCGATGGTACCAATTTTTCTGAAGGCGCATTGGCTTTTGCCATTGGCCTTAATAAATTATCGCCGCTATTACTGGTGGGATCTTTTTTACCTCAGATCGACCTGTCGTCCAGCTGGAGCTATGCAATGGGAGGTGCCGGGCTATACCGGAAATCCGTAAAGAATCCCGCTTCGCTGACCTGCTGTTGATCGGCGGAGAATCGTTCTACCGCCATTATGGAATGGAACGGCCCAATGAATACCTGCGAATGACGTTGCAGGAAGCAGAATGCCCTGTGATAGTAGTTCCTGAAGACTTCTCTTTCCCGGACCGTATTGTACTGGCCTACGATGGCAGCGAGGATTCGGTTTACGCCATCCGGCAATTCGTGCTACTATTCCCCGAACTGGTCAAAATGCCGGCGACATTGGTTTATACCACCACGAAAGAACATAGCGGCCTGCCGGAAAAAGACTACATACTGGAACTTTGTGCGCGCCATTTTCCTGACCTCACGGTAAAATTGCTGGAATCCACCACAAGAAAGCAATTTGGCGAATGGTTGAATGAACGTCCATCTTCGCTGCTGGTGTGCGGTGCATTCGGCAGAACGGACCTTTCCATGATGTTCAGACGGAGTTTTGCAGCAGGTGCTATCATAGACCATCAGTTCCCGCTATTCATCGCACACCGGTCATAAAAATGATGACCAGTGTCATCTCAACGCCGCCCGCCGTCATTCTTTCAGGCAGTGTTATGACTTAACTTTCGTTAAAACCTTCATCATGAAAAAGATACTTGCAACAGTTGATGCCCTGCACTTCTCTGAACATGAGTTGAGAAGTTATAAATACATTGCCGACAAGGCACGCGGAACATTAACCATCCTGTTCCTCGAAAACATTGCGGGCGAAGCCATCCATTACGCAACGCTGGAATCCGGCACACTGGATTATGAGGCTATTTTCGCCGATAGCATGAAGGAAAGAAAAGAAAAATCTCAGGAAAACAAAAAACGCCTGCAGGATTTCTGCAGGGATAGCGGTATGGATGTGATCATCCGTGAACTTCCGGGTGTTCCGCTGGCGGAAGCGCTGGAAGAAAGCCGGTTCGCCGACCTGTTACTCGTGCGCTGCGATACAACGTTTTCTGTCATAAAAGACTCAAATCCCACCCGATTCGTTAAAGACCTGTTGGTGGAAGCACAGTGCCCGGTAATGGTAATGCCGGAAACGACACATTATATCCGGGAGATCATATTCTCCTACAACGGTACTTTTTCCTCGACATTCGCCATCCGCCAGTTTACGGACCTTTTCAGCGACAGTTTGAGTGAAACCCCGGTCAAGGTTGTGTATATAACGGAGGATGAAGAAAAGAAAATCCCGTACGGTAAACTTATCAAAGAATACCTGAACCATCACTACGAAGAAGTTACCTATCACACGCTGGAAGGTAAGCCTTCCGCGGAGCTGCTGGGACTTACACTGCACAATACAAACGGCGTTATTACGCTGGGGGCGTATGGCAGAAGCAAAACCTCCCGGTTCTTCCATCATAGTGACGCAGATGTAATTCTGCGGACAGCCAATATTCCCGTCTTCATCACTCACCCATAAAACTTTATATCTATGAAAGGGCTTATTGTTTACAAGGGTAAGTATGGCGCAACGATGCAGTACAGCATCTGGCTGGGTGCCGCATTAAATTACCCCGTTGTTAAATCGGACTTCGTACGGCCGGATCAGATCACCCAGGCCGACTGTATCATTATCGGCACCAGTGTTTATATCGGGCAGTTACAGATAAAACAGTGGTTACGATCAAACATTCCGCTGCTGGAGGGAAAGCAACTCATCTTCTTTATTGTTGCCGGCGGCGTGCCTGACAAGCTGGAAGAAGTGCGATCTTATTACGAAAAATGCGTTCCGGCCGAATTACGGGCAAACGCCTCCTGCTGTTATCTGCCCGGAAGGCTGAGTTTCGGGCTCCTGTCGCTGAAAGATAAAATTATGCTGCGGATAGGGGCGTGGTTCGCAGCCAGGAATGGAAAGAAAATCGAGATCTCGGATTATAATCACGTGAGCAGGGAAAATCTGGCCCCGGTAATTGAAGCGGCACGGCTAATGAGAACATCATTATTCAACCCTCAAAATACGGTTTTATGAAAATGTTCGTCACGGAAGAGTTTCTGGTAAGGTCGATACAGGATGAATTTCACTTCCGTTACCCGCACCTGAAGCTGGAGTTTTTTCACCAGCCGCACGGTTTACATGAAGGGAGTCCGCGCACAGAACGGGTACATCCCGACACGCATATCGACAAAATCCGCGACATACATTGTTCTGCGTGGATAGATATAGGCGGGTATACAACAGTTGCAGAACTGGAGCACCAGTTTGCCCACCTGCTGGGCCTCAGTGCCCAGGTGTTCCGGAAATCCGGCAATATATGGCTGGAAACCACCGAAACAGACGACCGTACTTTGGAGGAAATGGAAGAATTAGGCAAATACGAAGCCCCAATAACCGGCATCCCTGACATCGATTTAAACGAACAAACATGAAAAACGTATTCTTATGTATCTTCATTGCAGTACTCATGCCAGCCTGTTATTCCACCCAACTTACCGGTTACCGGCAGGCGCCTGCTCAAACGCCGAAAACTTACAGGAAAATACTTGTGTTGGGGATGATGCCCGACAGCGCCCTCCGGCAGCGTATGGAATCTCATGTGGCCGGCGATCTTACGGACGCGGGCGTAACTGCGGTTACTTCGTTCCAGGGATTCGATGCATTTGCGTTCCTGGAGACAGAAGAAAAAGTGCCAACGCAGCAATTCACTGACAAAGGCATTGATGCGGTACTGACCATTTCCCTTATCAACAAAACAACGGAAGGTGTATTCCTGCCTGCCAGCCTGTACCACCTGCTCACAAATCAATATGCCAACGAGTATTACTGGCTGCTGGCCCCTGAAATGCAGCGGGTAGAAACCCGGTACGCCTGGGAAAGCAATTTGTATGACGTGACGGAAGGAACGCGGGTCTTTGCGCTGCAGTCTGTTTCATTCGACCCGGCTTCGCGAGAGCGGATGGCTCACGAGTACGGAAAAGTACTTACCCGGGAACTTTTCCGGCGCAAAATAATCTCCCGGCCTAAATGAGCCGGAAGCATTTCTTTACGGATGACTGATAAACAGGGCTTTCGAAACATATTTAGCCAATGGATCTGCATGACTGGATGAAAAGAATGACGACCAACCACTTCGGCCATATGCACCCATTACCACCATGAGCTTTTCTTTACCAAGCACATATTCAAGGATTGCCATCCTGCTATCCTCCCCGGCATTTACAAAATCTACATGCTGAAAATTCTCTCGCAGCCAGGTCCCCATGCGTTGTATTTCGCTTTTCGGAACCGGTGTTTCACCATGTGCTGTCATCACTGTAACTTTTCTGTCCGACAACCGGGGGAAAATCGCGAAAAATTGCTTGATGGCGAATACGGCAGATGGGCTTCCATCATATGCAAAAACGATTTCCTCCAATCCATCGAACCTTTCCGGTACAAGAATTACCGGGCATTCTGCCTGTGAGAGTATATTTTTCACGAACGACGGCGGATGTCCGGCAGTGGCAATTGTCAGACTCATAGCAGGGTCAATGAGCAGGAGGTCTGCATACCGGCATTCCAGCAATATCGTATCTGCCAGGTGATCACTGATCAGCATAGTATGAAAGTTGATACCGGCTTCTTCACAGGCATTTTTAAAAACAACCTGGTTCCGGCTTACACACTCCTGCCTGAGTTCACCGATGGGCATGTCGCGATCAACTGGCCCTCCGCTGCATATCATTTCCTCCCGCAACGCCTTTTCTGACCCTGCATCGTGGGAGTGAGGCTCCACAAGCAATGCCGATAGTGGCGCGTTCAGCAAATGACAGACGAACCCTGCGAAGTCCAACGGATGCCGGTCTATCTTGTAAGCATCCGCCAAATAGAGTATTTTTTTCATGGTGGAATATTTTCTAAAAGTTAACTGTTTCAGAATACCTCCACAATGATGCCCATCACGGAAAATGGTGATAAAAACCCAGATTAAGCCGCCGGATATCATCCGCAATACCCTTGTCTTTAAGTAAATTGGTTTTATGAAAAGTTTACTTGCAGTTATCGACGGATTGAGTTTCGAAGCATCTCAATTAGACCCCATTCAGTATATCGCCAGGATTACGAAGGGGAAAGTAACGATAGCGTTACTGTATCAAAGGCAGGAACATATCAGTGAGAACACGGAAAATTTACGTACTGCCTGCCAGGATAGGAAAATGGATATAGCATTGAACACATATACGGAAAATATGCTGGAGGAATTGCTCCATGCCAGCCGGTTTGCCGACCTGATGCTGGTCAGCCACGGACTCATTATTTCTGCTGATCCGGCAGCATCGTCATCCCAATTCATCCACGAATTACTGATCAGAGCGCAATGCCCCATCCTGATTATGCCCGCTGAAATGCAAGTAGTCAAAGAGGTGTCATTTGCATATAATGGATCATATTCTTCCATGTACGCCATCCGCTCGTTTATCCAGGTTTTACTGCCCTTTGCTTCGCGAAAGGTGACTGTGATGTATGTGAATGATACCAGTAAGGAATCCATACCAGATGAACTGCTGCTGCGCAGGTACCTGGAATTATATTGCCCCAAAGTGGAATACAGGATTCTGAGCGGCGATGCTTCTAAATCGCTCAAAGTCTGCCTTCAATTCAAAAAACATTCATTGGTCACATTCGGTGCCTACGGCAGGAGCGGACTGTCCCGGTATTTCAACGAAAGCACAGCGGAGGATGCATTGGATTTAATGCAAACCTGGGTGTTCGTTACACATCCCTGACAGCCTGAGCTATTCTCCCAGAAATATAAATTTCTTAAAAATCCTTGTACGCTTCGCCTGGTATTTCAACAGGACAGTCTGGCGGAGATGACCAATTGCTTCCCCAATATCGTCGGTTACCAGAAATAGTTTAAGATCGCCCGGAGCCACCATTTTTTCCTCCAGCATACGGTTCAGCATGCTATTGACAGGTTCCCAGTATTGGCTGCCGAAAAGCACTACGGGAAAATCCAGCACCTTTTTAGTCTGAATGAGGGTCAGCGCCTCAAAGAGTTCATCCAGAGTTCCTATGCCACCAGGCATGATAATGTAACCATAGGAATATTTGAACATCAGTACTTTACGGACGAAAAAAAACCGGGAAGTGAAATACTTGTTCAGGAATGGATTCGGTTTTTGTTCCATGGGCAGCCTGATGTTGCAACCCAAAGCGATGCCACCCGCTTCCCGGGCGCCACGGCTGGCCGCTTCCATGATCCCGGGGCCTCCGCCGGTCATAACAGCAAATCCCAATCCAGCGATACCGGCGCCCATTTTAACCGCCAGATCGTAATGTGGTGTACCCGGCTGAACCCTCGCGGAGCCGAAAACTGCAATACATGGAGGGGAAAAGTGAAAAATGCGGAAACCACGGATAAATTCCCAAACGATTTTCAGCAGGAAAAACAACTCACGAATACGTGAACGCGGCCCTTCGAGGAAAACCCGTTCTTCTCTGAATTGCGCGCTCCGTTCAGCCGCAGAAGGCTGGCCGTTGTTTTGATCGCTCATGGTAAAGATTTCCTGAAAATTAGGCTATATGGAAAAGCTGTTCAATGGCGCCCGTCATGGCTGCTACTGATGGATATCAATCGGTCAGTTCACCATGCGCTCCAGCTTCCGTATATCTCTGATATAAATAGCACCATTTTGGATATCGATGCAACCTTCGTCACGAAAATCTCCCAGCGTTCGAATGAGTGATTCTTTGGCAACGCCGGCAATGGCGGCGATATTATCCCGCCCGATGTCCAGTCCGGGGTTTAATTCACCCATACTGCTGCATTTGCCGTGGAGGTATATTAAAGCATCAGCCACTCGTTTACGGAGGGAGTTATAAGCCATGCCCAGTAAATGATGTTCATTCTCAGACAGGTTGGTAGTTAGCAGCTGTATAAACTTCCGTACCACATCCATATTGCTGTAAGCCAGCGATTCGAAATCACCCCGCGGGATCAGGGCCAGCTCTGTTGGTTCTATGGCTTCCGCCTCATCGTCGTAAACCTTATTCTCCAGCAGGGTTTTATATCCAAGGAACTCACCGGGTCCATATACCCGCGTAATGATTTCCTTTCCTTCTTCATTGTGCAGGCTGGTTTTTACTCGTCCTTTGTTGATAAAATACAGGTATGCCGGGTGATTGCCCTTCGAATAGACGAGTTGCTTCTTTTTATAGGTATTGGTATTACGGCCTTCCCGGAGCTCCTCCAGTAAAGAGGTGCTGTTGGCAACCATCAGTAACGACTGTAACCCCGATATGTCGGGAGAGAAGGAGGACCGGAGCTTTTTACTTTTATTCAGTCTCATTTCCACTGCATGCAAAAGCTCCAATGAATCGAAGGGTTTAACGATATAATCGTCGGCACCCAAGTCCATCCCTTTACGTATCTCGGATCTGGCTGACATGGCGCTGAGGAAAATAAAAGGCGTATTCCAGACTTCCTCTCGCTTCTGCAGCATATGCAAAACACCATAACCATCCAGTAACGGCATGCAAATGTCGCAGATAATAAGATCAGGTTTCTTTTCTGTTGCAACCCTGACTCCTTCTAATCCATCCTTAGCATTCAGTACATCGTAATTATCCAGTTCGAGAATTTCAGTGATATTAGCTAATACGTCGGGGCTGTCTTCTATAACAAGAATTGTAGGCATGGGGTATTGCTTGAGTCAGAACAACATAAGATCTAACATTGTAAATGTAGTTCTATATCTAAACAAACAACACAATAGCTTACAAAGTGTTCTGATCATAATGTATAAAGTAATTCCATGCAACTATTTCGCTAATTGTTTCCTATTCGTTTTGAATAGAATAACAAGACAAGCGCCTGATAAAATCATAGGGGCAGGAACGGCGGCAGCGTCACCGAACGGGGCGATGGCCCAGAAGAAGATCAAAGCACAGAAGAGCGCTGCTGTGCGCCAGTTTCCTGTGCTGAACAATGCAATTGCTATAAGCAACTGGGCCAGCGTAATCGAAATTACGATCATTTGTTCTTTAGCACGGAATGATTCGCTGATGACACGGACATACCAATCATACACCACCACCGTCGAAAGTTTCAGAAAGGCCTCCGGCCATCCGATCAGCATAATGATGTTGATGACAGCAGTAAAGATGAATATCACCCCCAATGCAATTGCCGCTTGTGCGGGTCGCCGAAACGAAAAGAACAGAATCAGCAGGCAAATACCATTGATCATGAAGAATGCGGGAGAAAAAAGGTTTGCCATAACGTAAGATTTACATACAAGCTACCTTAACTACCCCTCGTATCCGATGATCTCCGGCCTATGTTACAGATGATATCGATCATCCCGAAACCGGCTCCCTGTCATTGAAATGGCTATGGAAACTACTTAGCTTTAATTTAATTAAAACTCACCGTTATGGCACATGCAATTCATCATGCCCCCGCTTATCCTAAGCCTGCAAGTGTGGAACACATCCTTTCTTCCCGGGAGATTTCTTTTGGTGTTGTATTGCTGCTGGCCTGGCTGGGATGGCCCGTAGCGAGAGATTTCCTCATGTGGATGTTGCTGAAGATCTACGATCTTTACATCACTTACGTTCATTAGCTAACTTTCAACTTTTTCACTCATGGAAATGGAAAGCTTTTTAATCAGTATCAGATTCGGAGGGAAACAGTGGGAAATCCCGGTACGGATCACCTCCCATGGCTTTGCCCAGAAGATAGCTGCGGTATTGGAAGGGACTGAAATTTGCTATGAAAGAGATGAACACGACGGTCTCCGCGCCATTACCCACCAGGAAGACTTCGACCCGGAACTGCTTTACCAGATTGGCAAATGCATACAGGAACAACGGACTTAACTAAACCCTGCAAACATATGTACCCGATTATCACCATTACGCTCAATCCCGCCATTGATATCAGTACAACCGTTCAATCGCTGCAGCCTGAAAAGAAATTGCGGTGCGCCGATCCTGTACTGGAAGCCGGCGGAGGCGGCATCAATGTGGCCCGTGTGCTGCACCGGTTCGGTGAAATAGTATTACCCGTTTATCTTGCAGGAGGCTGCACAGGAAGCAGGCTGACGCATCTGCTGGAATTGGACGGCATCCCCACTTCGCCTGTTGACATTGGAAGCGAGACACGGGAAAACATGCATATTTCGGATATCTCGAACGGCCGTCAATACCGGTTTGTTTTACCCGGTCCCCAAATCTCCCACGCTGAAAACCTCGCGTTACTGAACATACTGGCCGACCTGATGTCCGGGGCGCAATACGTAGTTATCAGTGGCAGCCTGCCAGATGGCACCAGCCCCGACTTTATGCAGAAGCTGGCAGCCCTGGCTGATCTCCACGATAGTCTTCTCATCGCTGATGTAAGCGGAGACGGGCTACGGCAGGCCACCATGGCAGGCGTTTACCTGATCAAACCCAACCTCGGGGAACTGGCTGCACTAGCCAATAAGGAGGAACTCACCGAACCGGAAGCCATCCTGGCCGCCCGCCGAATCATCACTGCCGGAGGGGCGGCCGTGGTCGTGATTTCTATGGGCGCAGCCGGAGCCATTTTGGTTACGGCCGACCTGGAGGAACGCATACAGGCTCCGGTCGCCAAAGCGGTAAGCACCGTTGGCGCAGGAGACAGTATGGTGGCCGGCATCGTTTGGGGATTACGGAATGGTAGCGGGATTTCCGATGCAGTCAGATACGGGATCGCCAGCGGAACGGCAGCTACCCTTGTAAAGGGAACCGGACTTTGCCAGAAAAAGGATGCCGACAGACTATTCCGGCAAATTACCACGGAAGACAAGCTGAGTTTATAAAATGTAAAAAAAACGGTTGTATGTGGGTCATTATTCTTCTCTTGCAGTCGATGGTAAATTCGAACCTCCTTGTGGGAAGTCAAATTCCTGTACTTTGCTATCATAATCTGGAGGCAACCGGGCCTGGTAACAATCTTTACATTGACGCAGCCTCATTCCGAAGACAATTGCAAAGCCTGCATGACAGCGGTTATCGAACACCCGACCCCATACAACTCATTAACGGCGCAGATTTTCCTCCCAAACCGATCATAATTACCTTCGACGATTCCCATGCTGCTCATTTCAAGACTGCTGCGCCGATCCTTGAAACAACAGGTTTTAAAGGCATATTTTTCGTCATGACCGTTACCATTGGCAAGAAAGGTTATTTATCTGCTGAAGAGATCAAATCTATGCACAAACGCGGCCATTGGATCGGCAGCCATACCTGGGACCATCCACATATCACGGGAAACCAGGGTATTCCGGATGCCATCAATCAACTCAGTAAATCCAAATCAACGCTGGAAAGGATTACTGGCATTCCCGTTATCTACTTTGCATATCCCTATGGCATCTGGAACGAAACTATTGTGACTCAGGTAAAGGAAGCCGGTTACAAGGCAGCCTTCCAGTTAACGGGAAAGAAAATGAGCGTATCGCCCGGATTTACAGTAAGAAGGTTGTTAGTAAATGGTAGCTGGAGTGGTCCGCATTTAATACATGTCATGAAAGAAACTTTCAATTGATATACGATGCACACTCCACAATTCAGTGAAGAACAAATTCCCGCAAAGATGAAAGCGCTGGTATTAACACAACCTCACCTTCCGCTCTTGCTGTGCGACGTGCCGGGACCGGAGGAAGTACTGGTGAAGGTGATCGCTTGCGGTGTTTGCCGGACTGACCTGCATATAATGGATGGTGAACTGTATGAAGCAAAATTCCCGCTTATCCCTGGTCATGAGATTATCGGGCAAGTAGTAAGTTGCGGAAGCCTCACCAGAAAACTAAAGAGCGGCATGTTTATCGGCATTGCCTGGCTTGCACACGCATGCGGCATCTGTCCATATTGCATAGAGGGAAAGGAAAACTTATGTGAAGGGGCACTATTTACCGGATATACCAAAGATGGTGGTTTTGCTGAATACACCGTAGCATTTGAAAATCTTTTTGCTTTGAACTTCACGAACATACGGTACGTCCGGAAAATGCGCCATTGCTTTGTGCCGGGCTTATCGGTTACAGATCTTACCGGATGCTGCCGGAAACAACGAATCCAATCGGGATTTACGGATTTGGCGCAGCAGCACATATTCTGATCCAGATTCTGATAAGATCTGGCAAACGTTCCTGCTTTTCCTTATAGTTTACTGATGTCCTTTTCCCATTACTGTTAAATCATAATAGGATAGAGCTGGCAAGGATCGAAAAGTGAGTCCTGATGGCTGATGAAGATCAACGGAAATCCCTACGGCCATCATGGTTTGCAGACAGAATTCTCCTTACTTTTAAAATAGCAGGGTTATTGACTGCATGCTGAATATGAAAGTGACCATCTTCTTCTTTCTTACGTTACCATGTATTTCATGCGCCGGGCGCCGGGAAATGGTTCGCCCAGCGGTCGAAAATATTACCGAATCGGTGTATGCTTCAGGAGTAATAAAAAGTAAAAACCAGTATGATGTATATTCGACAGTAAACGGTATCGCCGCCAGGTGGGTTGTCAGAGAAGGCGATATGGTAGGAGACAGGCAGGCCATTCTCGAAGTGAGGGGAGAAACGGCGCGCCTCCAGGCGGAAAACGCTTCCATCGTGGCGCAAAATACCACGCATAAAGCTAATAGCGAACGGATAGCGGAACTGCGGATCGAAGTAGAGGAGTCAAAGATGCGGATGGACCAGTATGCAGTAGATCTGCAGCGGCAACGGAACCTGTGGGCGCAACAGATCGGAAGCAGGAATGCGCTGGAACAGCGGGAACTTGCCTGGAAGAGCGCACGAAATACTTATGAAGTAGCGAGCTTGCGTTACGAGGAGCTGTGGCGAGAGATCGGGTTTAGTGAGAAACAGGCACTGAAGAACCTGGAGATATCAAGATCTGCGGCCAATGATCATACTGTTAAAAGCGAACATGGCGGGAAATTATTCTTTACGTACTTGGAAGAAGGAGAAATGGTAAATACCCTGCAACCCATTGCGGTTATCGGGGACCCGGATTCCTTTTTGCTCGAGTTACAGGTAGACGAATATGATGTAGCCCAAATACGGCGAGGCCAGCACATAGCAGTTTCTATGGAAAGCAATAAAGGTCAGGTATTTGATGCGGTGGTGGAATCCTTGAAACCGTTCATGCACGAGCGAACGAAGACATTTTCCATAGAGGCCCGCTTTCTTCAGCTACCACAGGTCCTCTTTCCCAACCTTTCCTGTGAGGCCAATATTATTGTCGCGCACAGAAAGCAGGTACTGACCATACCCCGGTCTTACTTGGTGGACGGGAATTTCGTGCTGTTGAAGAACGGCAAAAAGCAGCGGGTGTTCACAGGACTGATGGATTATCAGAAAGTAGAGATCACCGGTGGCATAACATCTGAAAACATCATTCTAAAACCAGAGAAATGAAACTGGCTATCAGCATAGCACGCTCATTATTGCAGGCTCGTTGGCGACAGACGCTGGTGGCTGCCATCGGGGTGACATTCAGCGTCGGTATGTTCGTGGCGTTACTTGGATTCATGGAAGGGTTGAACGGAATGCTGGATTCCCTTTTCCTGAACCGCACTCCCCACATCCGGCTATATAACGAATTAAAACCTGCAGACATACAACCGGTAATGCTGAAGCCTGCGTATCGGGCCGGTCATCATTTCATCCATTCCATCAAGTCGAAAGACAGCAAATCGGAGATACGCAACAGCGCTGCGATCATGGAGGCCCTCCGGCAAGACGGGCGTGTGGCCGGGATCGCACCAAAAGTAACCATGGAGGTATTTTTCAATGAAGGCCCTTCGGATATTGCGGCAGCTGTGAATGGAATTGATGTTTTGCAGGAAGACGCATTGTTTCATTTTTCAGACTATGTGCAATCGGGCGACCCTTCCAACCTGGAAAAAGTACCGAACAGTATCATCCTCGGAAAAGCGCTGGCGGAAAGATTATTGACAAACATCGGGGAGCGGGTGCAACTGATTACGCCTGAAGGCGCGCAGTTCAGCCTTAAAGTAGTGGCTTTATGGCAATCCGGTATTCAGGACTTCGATCGTATCCAAAGTTTTACTTCACTGGCAACAGCCAGGAAGTTGTCCGGAAAAACCGGCAATTATGTAACCGATATACAGATCAGGTTGATGAACATGGAAGATGCGCCGGCTTTAGCGAAATTTTACGGACAGCAATTCAATACCAGCGCGCAGGATGTGCAGACGGTCAGTGCGGAGTTCGAGACCGGCAGTTTTATCCGCTCGCTCATCTCTTACGTAGTAGGGGTGACTTTACTCACAGTCTCGGGATTCGGTATTTACAACATATTAAATATGATGATCTATGAGAAAATGGATACGATTGCTATACTGAAAGCCACCGGGTTTTCCGGAAGGGACGTGAGGCGGATATTTACCATTATGGCATTGAGTATCGGTGCCTTTGGGGGATTGGCAGGGTTACTGCTGGGAGGACTATTATCGGCAGGTATCGACCAGGTACCTTTCAGGACCAGTTCGCTGCCGACAATCTCTACTTATCCTGTCAGTTATGAACCATTTATTTATATTACCGGCGCCGTTTTTTCCTTGCTGTTCACCTGGCTGGCAGGATGGTTGCCATCGAGGAAAGCGGGTACCATTGATCCGGTAATCATCATCAGGGGAAAATAATCATGGAAGAGATTATACTTGAAGCACGTAACATCAGCAAGAACTTTCATGACCCTGTAGAGGTGAAGGTCTTAAGCGAAATCGTATTGCGTGTGAACAAAGGCGAATTTGCTTCCATAACCGGAAAATCGGGTTGCGGGAAATCCACGCTTTTATACATCCTTTCTACAATGGATACAGATTATGATGGAGAACTCTTCATAGACGGGGAGCTGATGAACGGAAAAAGCGAAGCCGCCCTGGCCAGGGTCCGAAACGGGAAAATTGGGTTCGTGTTTCAATTCCATTACCTCCTCAACGAATTCAGCGTATTGCAGAACGTGATGCTACCCGGTCTTAAACTCGGACAATTTTCACCCAATGAAGTAGCGCAACGGGCCATAACCAAACTCAACATGCTTGGCATCGGTGCGCTGGCGCAAAGGAAAGCCAGCCAACTTTCGGGAGGCGAAAAGCAACGTGTGGCTATCGCCAGGGCCATGATCAACGATCCCTGCATTATAATGGGTGACGAGCCTACCGGTAACCTGGATAAAAAGAACGGTGAAGTCGTTTTCGATATTTTCCGCAGACTGGCCCATGAATACCGCCAAACATTACTGATCGTTACTCACGACCAGGAGTTTGCTTCACGCACAGACCGGATTATCCAGATGGAAGACGGTAAAATAATCTGTAAGCCGGACCAATTTTAAGGTGTTACGTTCAGGAAATCTTCTACCATGTTGAGGAAAAGGCCGAATTGACTGATTTCCGCCGTGCGCCATGTGATGGTTGCTGACATGTTGTCGAATTTAACCGGCTCCACCTGGCAGCCCAGAAAGAAATCCTCGCGCTCGCATATAGCAACACCTGCCAAAATACGAAAAGCCGCGCTGATCATGCGATCTGCGCGGCTGTAATTTCGTAGACTTTCATCTCTGTGATATCGCCGGGATCTTTAAAATCTCAGCAAAACCCACACCGGTAGGCCTTTTAGATATTCTTATCACCGATAGGTCCGCGAAAAGGTCCCCTAACAGGCGCGCACAGGGAGCTGGTAGTGAAAGTATATGGGGAAGATTTCCGTGAAACCCGCAGCATCGCGGAAGACGTGCTGAATACCTTGCAAAAAGTGCCCGGCGCTGTAGACCTCGCCATCGATCAGGAACCGCCGCTGCCGCAATTGCAGGTACGGGCAGATTGCGAGGCTATGGCCCGTTACGGTGTGAACGTTGCCGATTTGAGCGAACTGATAGAGGTAGCGATCGGTGGGAAAGCGATTTCCCAGGTCTTTTCCGGTAACAAGGTGTATGATGTGATTTGCCGCTACAGTGAAGAAAGCCGGAACTCACCGGAAAAGATCGCCAACCTCATGCTTACGTCGCAAACCGGTGCAAAGATACCGCTGTCGCAGGTGACCACGGTCAAAACCGGCAGCGGCGAAATCATCATCACCCGTGAGATGAACAAGCGGCACCTGACCGTAAGGCTGAACCTCCGCGGTACCGACCTCGGCTCGTTCCTGGATGTTGCGCGCGCATCGAAAAAGAGGTGCGGTACGATCTCGAAGCGTTTTCCATCAAATGGGGTGGGCAGTTCGAGAATCAGAACAGGGCCTACGCTAGGCTGTCGGTCATATGGGATTGTACACGCTCTTTACTATAAGATTGCCATTTTACTTACTCCTCACTTTTTTGATTTTATGGAATTATCGGGATAAGTTGTTGCCGGCCTTACAAATCTGTACAAAACCCGTTAGCCGGAAATATAAGTATCCTGCCTGGGCATACTTGATCTTACCGGTATTGGGACATTGTCTGGAATTTGTTGGAGCTATACCTAGTGTTATCATTCATTATTTAAGGCATCTATAGGTGCATGGTAAGAATTAGAGAAGGCCTGGAAAAGCCCTCTCGCAACCAAATCCTATTTATTATCCAAATGTATAACCCTAAACCCGTCAGGCAGTTCGAAACCGCCGATTAACCTCTTTGCTGAATGACATCGCAGTATAAAGTGCAAAACACGAAAATATCCGGTACTTTCCTGATAAATACTCATGATCATCCCAAGGTAATGTTACAAATACGGCAGGCTCCTCCACAACCATTTTATTAGTGCTGGGACGATTAGAATACGGTGGCTGCGTAACAAATATGGTATCCTTATGATTCGATACCCAGCCTTCCTTAGACCATGCTTTATTAATCTTCATAAATATTCTCACGCTTCCGCTATGCCTGAACATTAACTGCCGGTTTCTTTGCCCATAATCGATAATCACAGCATCTTTCTTAAACTGAACAACATTAAAATGACTACGGATAATTCTCATCAGCCTGTCTGAAGCCACAGTATCACTTTGACTGATGCGAGCCATTACTTCGTCTAATGCGGGTTCTGCGATTTCAGGCGGAGCCATTTCCGCCATTCCTGTTTGAATTAAGTGTTCCCAATTTTTCACGTTGTGGTATTATTAAAGGTTATTGAAAACAAATTGCCATTTTCGTTATGGCATAAAATGCCTTACAACAATTACTACGCCGAAATGTACGGCAGAAGCAAATGCGGATAGCGGGGGATGCCATGCTGTTGATGTTGAACTATTTGTTACTGCAGGTGTGCATAACACATGTTTGGGTTGATAGAAAATGTCAGTATGGGGTATTGCCTTTTGTGATACTTAACATCTCAAAGTTACACGCAAAGAATCATTCAAAAATCACTGGAAACCTTGACTAAAGTTATGATTTCTTCACCTTTGACCTGGAATTGACCGAACGGGAGATCGTAGCCACGTGAACGCCGAGGAAAGCTGCTACAGCGACTTTGGGTACCTCCTGCAGGATATTTGGATACTCTTTTAACAGCGCCTCTAACTTATCTGCGACGGAGAGACCATTCCAACTGGCTCTTTCATCGCAAGTGCCGTAATACTTTTCTGCCAGCAGGCGTCCAATAATATTGAACTCGATGTAATTCTTGTAGATCCATTGCAGATCATCGTTATGCAATGCGATGCACTCCGTGGTTTTCATCACCACTAATTGTTCGTTGCTGGGTGTTTGTGTGAAGAAACTCTGCACAGAGATAATCACATCCCCTCCGCCCATAAACCAATTGATCCGCTCCACTTTTCCAGGTTCCCTTACGGCTTTAACAAGCCCTTTCACAGCAAAGAAACAATGTCCGCAAACCTGTTTGAAATCAAGTAATTGGGCACCTTTCTTAAACCGGACCACTACACATCGCTTCCTGATCTCCTGCTCCAACTCGTTTGAAATATCGGGTAGTAAGGTTTTAAAAAACGCAAACAAGCCAGCGAACATTCTGGCTTCCTTTTTTCCGGATACTTTTTCGGCAAGGCCAACTTTGGCCAAATGCAACCATGTTCTCATAATAAGTTTGTTTTGATTGTTAGCATGGTCAACGAAGGGAATTCGGATAGTTACATGTGGAGCGCATATCAATCTCATCAAAACGTATTCCGGCGTGAATTGGTTCACCTGCCGGTAAAAACTTTTTCACTCACAAACATGTCAGCGGGAATCCAGCGCTGTAACAGTACTGCAAGCGTACTGTTACAGTGCGATTGCAGTACTGTTAGCGTACGGCTACAGCGCTATTACAGCGCTATTACAGTACGATTAGCGCGCTATTAGTGCGCGATTACAGCGCAATTAGAAAACGATTACAGCGCGATTAGCGGCCGGCCCATCTCCCTAAAACAGCAGCCCCTTTATTTCCGACTCCGGTATCCCTACGAACTCAAGAAACTCGGTTATCGTAACAACCTGGAATGGTGCTTTATTCAGATGTTCCCTGAGTAGTTGCATAAAATCTCTGGCGGAACGATCCTTCTTCCCTAATACCAGCTGTATATCCTTTGTGGTGAGTACTATCCTCCTGGGAGACTCTTTCATATAAAGTTGATTTATGAAAGTAAAAACAGGCAAAAACGGCAACATCCGGCAGCAACGGCGCCGATCGGCAACATGCGGTTAAATGCGGCAATATGCGGCAAATAGCGGCAGCAACGGCGGTCGGATTTTTTCGGAAAATCCTACCTGTTTACTTTCGGTTTGTAATTACGATCGTACACACAATGATCATGTGTAAGCCTTACTGGCATGGCTTTGAAAATGCCGATTATCAAAACTTTAAAAAATCACTTTTATGCCTAAAGCAAATCAAAACAAGCTTCTCCAAATGATGGGAGAAACCCAGCAGATGACATTTTACCGTAAAAGAAACGGTGAATATGCGCTACGGAGAAAGGGCGGAATAACTGCCGAACAATACGCCAACGATCCACGCTTTGAACTCGCGAGGGCCAATGCCCGGGATTTCGCAAGAGCTACTAAAGCCGCGTCGCTGATCAAAAGCGCTTTTGCAACTATTACTCCGCCGCATGCCACTTCGGATCTGTACGAGCGCCTGGCTTCGCATTGCAAAATGATTGTAAAATCGGACCTGCAGCACGACCAGGGAAGCCGCAACCTGCTGGACGGCAACATCGAACTCTTCAAATCCTTCGAGTTCACGACCGACAACGCCTTCCGTAACGTTGTCCGCTTCCAGCCGGTGTATACGGTAGACCGTGCCGCCGGTACAGTAACCGTAGAACTGCCGGAACATGTTCCTGCAGAATCGATACTGTCTCCTAAGAAAGCGACGCATTACAAGATCAGGGTAGCCGCATCGGCAGTGGATTTTGTAGCAGGTGAACCATCGGTAGCGTCGTATGCCGATTCTGCCGAAATGGCGATAGAAAACATCGCAAAGGCAGCGCAGACACTGACGGTGAAGATCCCGGCAAACACCAAGGACCCGGTTTTCGTAGTTGCCCTCGTAGACTTTTTTACGACCGACAATGAGAAACTGGTGCAGCTGTACAAAAGCAAGTTTAAGCTGATGAAAATGATCGGTGTCGATCTTTCGGTTTAACTGATTCATTTCTTCACTTTTAAATTTCAAGAATTATGGAGATTATCAATCGCCTCACAGCTCCGACGCCGTCCTTCTTTCAGAAAGTGCGGAACATCGGAATCCTGCTCACCGCTATTGCTTCCGCGGTATTCGGATTGCCGGTTGCATTACCCGCGTTCATTAGCCAACTTGTTGGTGGCGTAGCCATCGCAGGAACGGTAATGGCCGGTCTTGGTCAAACGGCCGTTAAGAACGAGTAATACATGCCATAAACGACGTGTAATCAGGTCCCTGCTGCAGCGGGGACCTTTGTATGTTAGTAATGGTTATGGTTTTTAGGACATGGTGGGGTTAGGTGCAAGGTTCATCGGGTGGATGAGCGCTTGATCTATGGGGAATTCGCAAATCCATTAGCGAATGCAGAACAAATATAGGGAGTGGGAGGGTACGGTGCGTCAAGGGTGAGGAAATCCTGACTTTTGTCAGGGATTTTGGGGAGTAGGAGGGAGTTTATACCATGAATATGTGCATGATTTTATCTTACAATCTTCTTTCTATCTGGTTCAACTTTCCATTGTTGCTCTAGCGTATAATGCGTTAAGTCAGCAGATGGGTATATATCTCCATAAGACCAGATCTCCAGGTAATCAATCAGGCCGTCATTTATTACAAGGGATGCATCGGCTGCGATATCAATTTCATCTGATTTTATCAATACTCCATTTAGCCTGATTTGCTGTTTATCAAACTTATAAGTCAATTCTTGCGCTGCATGTTTAAAACTTACGAACACACCCGAGTTTGTGTATTCAGAGTATTCTTCTTCTATATATTCTGCCTGCTTTCTTAATAAGAGAAACTCATCCTCGTCTAGCAATAGCGAAAGAATATCGCGGATTTTCCAACGTCTTTTGGGGTCATATTTCTCTTTTTACGCACAATGGCATTGTCCTAATGACAAAGTATAAAGTTTAAGATTCTAAATGAAATCCCTAAATGCCAAACGGTTTGTACCATTAAGATATATAATTGGCTGTGGAAGCAGGGCATAGCAGCAGCGGCGCCGATGGCCCTGCCGGAAAATTCTTCAGTGAGGGAGAATTATCCGGTTAAGGGGAAAATTCCCTGGGAGTGGAGATGAAAAAAAGTGATGCGTCGAAATGATAGATAACATACTGTCCATTAATCTATAACACTTACACTAATATATATAATTGTTAGGTTATTATTTCACAGTTGTGTGATTTAATATTTAATTTCTACCTTCGCATTCAGAAGAAGGTGATGTAACGCCATCCTCTGCCTCTTGATAGATTTTGTTTGTCACTCATTACTTAAAACACAAAACATGAAACATCTACTTGGTGTATTAATTTGCACAACAATTTGGTTTAGCGGTTCAGCAAACCATTCAACACCCAAATCGACCTCTCCTGTTGTAACCAAGAAGGCAGCATTAAAATCAAATTCGAAAGAGAACAAAAACGATTTCATCGTATCCACTACCAAAAGCAAAACCAAGGAAGGTCTTCTCCGTATCCAAAGAAGATTCCTCTTTGAAGACGCATGTGGTAACATGTGGATTATTTACGTATCAGGCCCCAGCACCGCAACATACTCTCAAATGTACGGTGTAGCTCAACATGATTTTGTTGCTGGTGCAGACAGCAATGGTTGCTTTAATGGTCTATAATCGCATACAGATCCAGAACAAAGTTTAAAATTCAATCTTGATAGCGAGCAGCAGGTGGGGTTCCCTTCCTCAAAATACCCCAGGAGAGCCTGGGGTATTTTCTACACCCATAATTCAACCTACATGCGTTTTTGTTTAAAAAAACAAAAACGACCTGATTCATACAGGGCGAATTTTGCCGGCAACTGAAGATGATATTTATGCTGAGAAAGGCAATTCTGCGGTAGTTAAAAACTTTGCCCGGAAAGGCTGTCTGATGAAAGGGGCCACAGGAAAAATCAAATAGATAGCAGGTAAAGAAACTAAACAATTGCCGGGTTACACGGCACAATTGGCTCCAGCGCCCTGGGCTTGGGAATAAATAATTTCGCTGGCACCATCAAGAAAAAGCCCATTCAACAATCTGCTTTAGGGTCTTCTTTATTTTTTCCTCTCCTTCCGCTGTGTTGATATCTATCCCGCACATAGTCTGGCCACTCATCTTGGCCTGAAGCGTTAAATAGTAAATGCCCCCGATCAGCAGTCCTTGTACGGCCCTGATATCTACTTCTTTATCCTTGAAAAAATTATCACTGATACTGCTGAAAAGTGCTTCGCCCAGGCGTTCGCGTTCCATATTCAGATCCGTCAATGGTTTGAAATTCTCACACAAGCTCCAGGTGATTATCTTTCGCATTTCCTTGTCGGCCATTAAAGCATCAAACTGACCCTCTAACGCAGAATAGGCGATCTGCTTACCGAAATCCTCCCTGCTTCCTTCTATTATTTCATCGATATTCACCAGGTTAACTTTCCAGTAATCCTTGTTATTCAAATACGCTTGTACAAGATTCTCTAAATCTCCATAGTATTCGTAAATAAGTTTTCTGTCTACATCTGCCTTCGAAGCCACCTTGCTGATATTTAATCCGGGAAAACCTTCTTTTTTCAAAATAGCGCCGACTGCCTTTAAAAGTTTATTCTTGGTTCTTTCTTTATCTCTGATTGGGCCGCTGGTAATTTTTCTTGCCATTTTTTCCAATGTTGGTACCTGGCAATTTCCGATTTTCCCATCGATTTTCAAGGGATATTTACAATTTCCCAAATTTCTGTATGCTGAATGGAAAGGTTGTGATCATTCGTATCCGGCCAATTCGCTGACAAAATTAACTATGAACAACTTCCCCGTGGCTTTGCCGGGCATTGGCTGCAATGCTTTGCCCGTAACCAAGGTGAGCCCGGTGCAAGCCGCCAGGGGCTGTTAAGAACGAGTAATACAAGCCCGTAAGCCGGCGTATCCTGGTCCCTGCTGCAGCGGGGACCTTTGTATGTTAGTAGTGGGTATGATTTATAGGATATGGTGGGGTAAGGTGCAAGGATCATCGGTGTTGATGAGCGCTTGAACTATTCGGGCATTCACAAACCTTTTTGCTTAATGCGGGACAAATATAGGGAGTGGGGGAGTACGGTGCGTCAAGGGTTGGGAAATCTTGACTTTTGTCAGGGATTTTGGGGAGTAGGGGGAGTTTATACCATGAATAGGGTCTATGTTTTTATCTTACAATCTTCTTTCTATCCGGTTCATCTTTCCATTGTTGCTCCAGTGTATAATGCGTTAAATCAGCAGATGGGTATATATCTCCATAAGACCAGATCTCCAGGTAATCAATCAGGCCGTCATTTATTACAAGGGATGCTTCGGCTGCGATATCAATTTCATCTGATTTTATCAATACTCCATTTAGTCTAATATGTTGGTTGTCTTGCTTATAATTTAGCCCTTGTTCTTCATGTTTGAAGTTTACGAAAACGCCTGAATTGGTGTAGTCAAAGGTTTCGTCCTTTATATATTCTACCTGCTGACTTAATAAGGCATACTCATCATCGTCTAACAATAGCGTAAGAATATCGCGGATGTATTGTGATTGCACCATTAGTTTAACCCATTAGTGCGTTGATGCGCTGCTTAATGAGGAATGCATCGATGACCGCGAAAACATGTGCTCTATCTGCATCTGGCAGCGTCTCGACCTGTTGCAGCTTCTGGTTGATCCCTGCGGGTGTGGTTGCTTCCGGTGGCTCGTGACCCAGGACAAGGTAGTCGAGAGAGATATCGAGGGCTTTGGCGAATTTGGCGGCGGTTTCGATGGAGGGAACGATGGCATCGCGTTCGTAACGACTTACCAGATCGGGGACCATCCCAACGTGTTTCCCAATTTCTTTTTGGGTCATATTTCTCTTTTTCCGCACAATGGATAAGCGTTGTCCAAATGACATAATCTTTGGTTTAGAGTTTTAAGATAAGCGAATATCCTAAAAGGCGGCCGTAATACCACTATAAGATATATAATAATACTTATAGGTACATTTTCTATACATTAAAATATACTTAAACGCTTATAATAGTACCTTATAGTTATTTTCAGCAACACACTTATCGGTATATTTATATACTTAAATGTTCTAGTTATGAAAAATGAGAAAACTATTGCAAAGCTTTACCCCACACGCCACCTTACTGTTTCCCGGAAGCCCGGATCTATTGATACCACCTCGCTAATGCTAGCCGGCAGATGGCTGGAAGAAGCGGGGTTTGAGATGGGCGCAATTGTTCGTCTTGAGGTTTGGAAGGATAGAATTGTTATTTGTAAAACGGATCAGGTGTGGGTTGAGGAAGAAAGAGTGATAACGAGGCGGAAGAGGGTACATAAACTTAGTAAGGGATAAATAACATACTCGTTGGTGAAAGAGACTTGCCTGATGGAATTATTTGATTTGGCAGAGGATGAAACAGTTGTCTGATTCAGAAAAATATGTAGATTACATGATACCCCAATTATCATTTAATTATGAGAATTGTTATTATCATTGGAGATATAAGAAACGGTAAGTCTACACTAATTTTCCTATCATTACTCATGACGGTAACGGTTACACATAATCAGGTTAGCCTAACAACCAGCAATAAAAGCTCGCACTTTCAAATAGAGACTTTACAAGGCATTACGAAGATAAAACGTGCTCCCAGCTGAACCATAGAGATTTGAGAATATTAAGCCATTTAGATCATCCGATTTAATTGGCTTTTTTATTCTGGATTTTACTTGTTTAATCTCTTGCCGGATATAGTAATTTTTCCAAACCTCAAACGTCATATTTCAAATATCTGCCCCAAACACCAAAACCTCAAACACCAAAACTCAAACACCAAAACTCAAACACCGAACACCAAAACTCAAACACCGAACACCAAACACCAAACACCAAATTTTTATGCGAAGTACTATTGAAAAATTAGGTTCGACAACGAACCTGCTATGCGGCTATAACCCCAATTGGCTGTCTAAAGGCGTGGGTAATGATGCATTGTTTATGCTGCCTGCCGTATCAACGAATTTTAAGAGCGCAAGACTCGGGGTTGAAAAGGGGCAGTGGAGTTTTCCATTTGTATCCCTGCACGACCACGGAGAATCGCTAATGGACACATTGCTACCTTACAAAGTATGCAACCCATCGGATGGCTCCAAAGAGGCAACCATGCCTGCAGGAGCATTATTATTAGGTAATAAAGACCGGGAAACAGCATTGGAGATCCTTTCCAATACATTAGGGGTAGACTTAACTAAACCTAATACCGGATATGCTTTGGTACAGCTGAAACGTATCGATGGAAAAGAGGTGCATCCAGGAGTGCAATCCGGGATTCTAGTCCATCCAAATCCTGTCAATATTCCTGAGGAACTGGGAATAACAGATGATTTTACCAGGGCGGCTGCAAGCCTGAAGCGAATGAAAATAAGAGGTGCCGCGTTTTCATCCGATGAAGTAACAAAAGCAGATGCGGAGGAGTATCTCCACCTTTTTGCCAGGAATGGAACCCACTTTATTTCAACGTTGACATTGGGAGATGTGATTTTTCAAGTGTACGCGATTGAAGGCAGCCAGTTTAAGCGGGTAAAAGAAAGATATGCAAAGAATCCGGGAAATCTATCAGGAGTGACTGCCGTGACATTCAGGCAATTCACGAGCGAATTTCAGTCGGGTAATTACGGCTATGTTACGCAGTATGGTAAAATTTTGAGTTTTAGTCAAAGTAAAAAACTCACAGAAACCCTGGCAAAGGGAGACTGGAAGGAAACAATTTATGCGGAAGCAGACAGTATTTTCAGTGTTTTTGAGAATGGTCGCCCGTTAAACTTAAATAAACTAAATACTGGCTTTACTGACCAGACAGAAGTAGTCAAAGAATTAACTTCGCTGACGCTGTTAGTTGAATATAGTCGCAGGCAGATATGGAGGCGGGTTTTCGCGGCAGCAGCTGTACAAATTTATAAATCAGCCATTCAACCGCATTTTGACAACTACTCTAAATATGATCCAAAAGCCTTACAGCAGGAGAACGAGCTCCCCGGCTTTCTAACTAATATCGCCACTCCAACTATCAATGCCTACAGACCAGGATTAGATCTTTCCACTTTAACTTTTGTAGCCGAAGAACAGGTTAAAAGCTTTACACTTTATAGTAATCTGATAAGTAATAATACCAGTAGCAATATTTCTATACCGGGTACAGATGTATTGATTTGTGGTCAGGTGTATGCATTGGAAACGGATACCTATACCACAACAATACAGCTTTCTAATAATGGGTGGAAATCATTCGCATTATATGCACAGCAATTCTATGGCGGACTACTCGTTCAGAATGCTGCAAATACCGAGCATTTTACAATTGTTGATGGATTGCGTTATCAAACTACCAACGGAGCGAATGGGCGTTTTTATGTGAAGATCGATCAGGATTGCAGAAAGGCACCTGAGGAAACTAAACTAACTCGTTTAAGGCAGAACTTACAATTCAATTATGCTTTTTCATCTGCCAAACTTACCGCTATTGCCAGAAATAATCCTGTCAGGAATTTATTGCGTGAAAGCCTGTTATGGATTTGCGCGATCATACCGGAAAATATCAAGGATAAAGAAATGCTGGAGTTAAGGGTTCGGGCGCTGGATTTTGCACATGTCGATAATGGCAATGCATTAGGTAGCTTTGTACCTGTCTTACCAGCTAAAGACTATGAAAACCAGGTCGGCAAAATTTTAGATTACATTGCTGAAATTGACAAAACTATTGATAGTTATCATCAGCAAATTTCGGCCAGGAAAACGCAGGAGCTAATCATTGATGTTGCCAATAAACTGAATGAGAACATCGTATCATCAGGGAAACTCCTGGCAGGTTACATTGATGCCAGTATTAGCCAACAGCAAGCCCTTTCCCGCTATTATGATGCCATTATCAAGCAAAAAAAAGAGGAGAAAAAAAATCAGCTGGAATTCATTAATGAACTTGATGCACAATTAATTTATCAACAGAATAAGGTCAATAATGCGGTTGGCGATTTCAGGACTGCTTTAGAAGGCTTGCAAGTAAAGGAGGCCGTAAAATTCGGGATGTTGGTAGCGGAAGATCTATTCAGCCTCAGGTCTATGATTTCAATTCCCACTGAAGCACCTGATGGTATAATGGCACTAGCCGTATTGGCAGAACGGATTCAAAGGCTGCTTAATATTGTAAAGAAAGCGGTGGAGATTTATGATAATGTGAAGGAGGGGATTGGTAGTCTTAATGACATGCAAAAAACCTTTGATGGCCTCTCTGATATCATTTCGGCTAATCTCGAATGGGATCAGTTGAGTGTTAAATTAGAGGGCGTTTTGTCCAGTGCGCCTATAGATCCGGGTGTTGATGAAAAGAAGGGGGCATTACTCGCTGAATTTGCGGTTCTGGTTCTAAAAGGAGAAGCACACACCACAGCGCAGGCCAATTATCATCAGATTGCGCGGGAAATTTACGATCAGCAACAGCAGAAGAAGCAGATCGATGATCATGTACAGATGATGGAAAAACTGAATAAAAACCTTAATCCCGCAAGTATCGGAAGCCTGGATAAAGCAAATATTGATTTAGCAGGGCTTACCGGTAGTCTGTCCATGATTCGTTCACAAATGCTGGGCATACTTTCCAAATCCTTTACCCTTCAGGATCAGGCGCTTCAATACACCTTCCTGCAACCACCAACAGTAATTAATTCTTTTGATACGTTCGGTATATATCAGGCTATATCCCTTCAGAATGATAATACCATAGCGGCCAAAGAAGAGTGGAGTAAATACCAGGCGGCCACCACAACCCCTATTGCAATAGAAGTAGAGGTGCCGGTTGCAGACCTTAGAAATGGGAAGAGTTATCGATTTTCCATCACTCCGGAGAAGGATTTTTATAAATACGTAAATACCCGTGTAATGGCTGTAGTAGCAAAGATTGATGGGATCCAAAGTACTACTAGTGGCAATTACCTGTTGGAATTAAAGTATGGGGGGCGTCCTTTCTATGATCGTAATTATGACCGTACCCTTATGACATTTAACACCATAAGCCGGACACGTATTTACGAGTATGAGGTTCAGGATAATAAGCCTTTATTTAGTGACAAGGGAGATAGTTGGTCAAAAGATGTAAATCCAATCACACCATTTTCGACCTGGTATATTTCGCTTCCTGAAGGCGGAACAAATAAAGAGCTTAGGTTCATTGGTTTAAAGGCTAAATTTACCTTAACCTTTGTGCTGGAGGCGCGAATTCATGAGGCAAGTGCCCGCTTGACGGATAGTCTTTATGAGCGACAATTGCGGTCAGCTGGTGCAAAATCTTCTATTACGGAGCTGCTTTCAGAGATGCACGGGAAAACGGTACTTAATGGTTGGGATGTAGTTTTTAGTATGAGTTTAGCAAAAATCAATGCCGTACTCAAGGCCCAATTCGAAGAACTCAAAAATAACCCAACCTTCAAAAACGAAATAGACGTAGAGCCGGCAACAAAATCGGGGACAGAAAGTAAAGGAAAGATTACTGTATTTACGTTGAAGAGGTTTACTATGAAGTATAGTTATCCCAAATTACAATTTCTTACAAATAGTGAGAGAGCCTGTGAACTGGAAATGCAAATTGAATCAGGCTCTGTGACTGAGGGATTTAGACGCATAGGTGAAAATACTCCTGAAATCCGAAAAATATTAAAGAATCGAGCAGAAGAGGAAGATCTTTCCGAAAAGGATATAAAGGAAATAGATGGTGGAAAGTATTTACAACTGGACATTTATAACGATAAGATGTCAATAGCAAACTCGAAATTGATTACTTTCATTAATCTTGAAGCAGTGAAAGGATTGGTAAATAGTGATAAAAACATCATAATGAGTGTTGTTTTGGATATGAGTAAGGGAACCTTTGAGCCCAAAAACATGAATATAGTAATGAATCCTGACGATCTCTTTACGTTTAGTGATTCGGTAAATTCCTACTTTAAGTCGAATTCCGTTTATTTTATCCTCAACTCTCTGGACCTGACAGGCATATCAACGTTGCCGGATTTAAGACCTCATCAATTCCTATTAAAGGTTTTTACAAAGGGAACCGAAAATGCAATGCTAAGGTTATTTATTCAAACAAATTATCGATCTGTAGAAAGTGCCGGCCAGGCAAGCTTAAACATCCTTCACGATGGAATACCTTCAGATTCGGAATGCAGCCTGATGATTAGCAGCAAGCTTTTCTTTAATAGTCTGCTCCCTGGCAGCATTGTTAACGGCTGGAGAATACAAGGTGTAGATCATGGAAAGGGCAAAGCCTGGAGCGCGAAATTCATGCAGGCATCCGTTACCGCTGCAATTAGCTTAAAAGCGCTCGACCGTCAAATCTTATCAGGATCGAACCCAACCACAAGGATAAATTATAGATATTGGCCGGACAAATCTGACACCAATTGGTTGCTGACAGATATGACAATAACCCCATCACAAATAGGACAAATGGAGATGAGCTATGAAGGAAAAAGCACTTTTGCTTATGTCGAAAATGTCGAGGACTGTACCTACACATGTCGAACTTCCGAGAAGAAGCTCAGTACTGATGTGAATCTGAAAGTCAATGCAAAATTACCTGTTGAAATTACCGGATCTGGCCGGGATCAAGGGATACAAGTTAATAAAAATAATATGGCTGTTGTATTGGACGCAAAAACTTCAGGTGGGGGGCCCTGTGGTGGTGATAATCTGGAGAGTAGAGTGAATGCAGAACTACAGAAGAAAGTGCCGGACCGGATATCAGAAAAAATCAACGTTAAATTTGACAGTATTTCTGTTTTTGCGTTAAAAAACCTCCTGTTTCCATCTAACAATTATATTAATCTCAAGGAAGTTTATGTTCCCGGTGATTTACTTATTGTTGGGAAATTTATCACGCAGAAATAAAAGTTGTATTATCAAAGAAGCTGTCTCTTTTAAGAGATGGCTTCTTTGATGATTTCTTTGTCATGTCCTAAAAAAGTGATGCAAAAGAAAGTTTAATCCGTGCTACTGCACGTATACAAACAAAAAAAGGAGCGATTACTCGCTCCTTTGTGATTCCGCCGGGATCTTTAAAATCTCAGCGAAACCCATGCCAGTAGGCCTTTTAGATATTCTTATCTCCGATAGGTCCCCGAAAAGGTCCCCTAGCCGGGTGAATGATTTCGAACAATTTTAAAAAAAGAACATTTTATTCTTCTGTACAAATTAAAACAAATTATTGGAGTTCAACTATTTGAATTATCTGCCAGCAAGATATGTATCTGCCTTCTGGAAGCCCAAATCGGTTATTTCATAAACAGCCGAAGGAGTATAAGCCGTCTTTCTAATCAGTTGCCTGATGTACCCTCCACTCTTTAAATATTCAACCGCTCCCCGCCACTTTGCCGTATAGCGCGCTGAAGTGTCGGTAACGAACTGCTTATTATTAACTGTTATGGATAATCCCTGTTTAGATTCGCTTTCCATTATTCTTCCATCTTTAGAGTGAGCTGCTGCCAGAAGTAGCTCTTTCGCTTCTTCTGTCAATAATACTTGTTTTGCGGCAGTATAGACCGTTGCCTGTACATTCTCCACCACGCCATCACTCATTAGAAAAGCAGGGTCATTAAGCTTTTGAGTTAGATGCGCTCTAAATTGGTCCTCAAAATCAAACGGAGTGTTATATGACCAGCATAAGTTTGATTTAAATGCTTCCTTTTTATATGCCTCTAATGCCTCGAACTGATTTCTAACATGTTTTTGGGGCAAATCGGCGGAGGAAAAGTATAGCATTGCCGGCTTACCCTTACTTACATGCGTTTCCAGTTCCTCAACTGTTCCGCTAATTGCTTTGCCAGTATCAGATCCTACACGCGACCAGAAAATTCCAACTACGAGATCTGCATGTTGTAATAATTGGTCGTTAATTATCTCCTGCGCGCTGTCACCAGATGCAGGTATAGAATTATCCTCCCATAATAATGGTAACAATACAATTTTCCGGTAACTGCTATGGTGGGTGTTCCATTCGTTAATTAAGTTCCGGGCAATCTCTCTTTCCTTTTGCACGTCTCCAGGTGACGCTATCATAACACGATAAACATTCGCTACATACATAAGTCAATTAATTATTTGTAGACATGACCATTTTAGGGTAACACTGAATCGAACTTACGAAGAATAATAAAACTGTAAACGTCGCATTCTATATTATTATGAATCAATGTATTATATCATTTCTATCCCCCAATCGCAACAATCCCTAAATATTTTTTTGCAAACCCAAACCTTCATCGTAATATTGCAATATTATGGGAGTTACGAAGACCGGTTTATTCACCAAACAGCAAAACGACATCGCCAACATGGCCAAAGCGCTGGCGCACCCCGCCCGCATCGCTATCTTGCAGCATCTCGTGAAAATCAACGCCTGCATTGGCGGCGATCTGGTGGAAGAACTAGGTCTTGCACAGGCAACGATCTCCCAGCACCTCAAAGAGCTGAAAGCCGTTGGGCTGATACAAGGCACCGTGGAAGGTACCTCCATCTGCTACTGTATCAATCCAAAGACCTGGATGCAATACCGTAATCTTTTCGACAAATTCTTCGATAGCAGTATTTCCGAGGGCGGCTGCTGTTGATATTTTTTTGCCTTCATACATCGCTATATTGCAATTAAACGAACAACTTTTAACAATGCCTACAGATCAAGAATTGAAAGACCTCGTACGCGAGAAATATGGAAATATTGCCCTGCAGGATAAAGATACCAATGCTGCCTCCTGCTGCGGCGCTTCCTGCTGCTCAGATGAAGTGTATAACATCATGAGCGAAGATTATACCCAACTCAAAGGCTACAACGCTGACGCTGACCTCGGCCTCGGTTGCGGCTTGCCCACCCAATTCGCCAAGATTCAGCCCGGCAACGTGGTGATAGACCTGGGTTCCGGCGCAGGCAACGACGCCTTCATCGCCCGTGCCGAAACCGGTGAAACCGGTAAGGTTATCGGTATCGATTTTACAGACGCCATGATCACCAAGGCCCGCCATAATGCGGAAGTCCGCGGCTTTCATAACGTCGAGTTCCGCCAGGGAGATATTGAGCAGATGCCTGTGAGCGACAACGTGGCCGACGTGATAGTGAGCAACTGCGTGCTGAACCTGGTACCCAACAAAAACGGCGTATTCTCCGAAATCTTTCGCGTGCTGAAACCCGGCGGCCACTTCAGCATTTCCGACGTGGTGCTTACCGGCAACCTTCCCGCTTCCCTGAAAGAAGCCGCCGAGATGTACGCCGGTTGCGTGTCCGGCGCCAGTCAGAAGGAAGTCTACCTGGAGCTGATTTCACAAAATGGTTTCCAGAACATCACAATTCAGAAAGAAAAGGCTATCATCATCCCTGACGATATCCTCGAAAAATACCTTACTCCGGAAGAACTGGCAGCATTCAAGTCACAACAGGCAGGCATATTCAGCATCACTGTTTACGCGGAAAAACCGGTGGAGAACTGCTGCACGCCCGGCTCCGGATGTTGCTAACCAGCTTAATCACCAACAAAAAGTAATAGCACAATATGTCTGCAAATGACTGCACGCCGGCCGCCGGCCGTAAACGTCTCGGGTTCCTGGACAGATTCCTGACCCTCTGGATATTCCTCGCCATGCTGGCCGGCGTTGCCATCGGGTATTTCATCCCCTCCAGCGCCGACGTTATCAATTCCTTCTCTACCGGCACCACCAACATCCCGCTGGCTATCGGTCTCATCCTCATGATGTACCCGCCGCTGGCAAAGGTGAACTACGGCAAAATGGGCGAAGTGTTCCGCAATACGAAGATCCTCGGCGCATCGCTGCTCCTCAACTGGGTGATCGGCCCCGTGCTGATGTTCGGTCTTGCGTTGCTTTTCCTGCACGGGTATCCCGAATACATGATCGGCCTGATCCTCATCGGCCTGGCCCGATGCATCGCCATGGTAATTGTTTGGAATGAACTGGCGGAAGGCAACCGGGAATACGCCGCCGGGCTCGTAGCGCTGAACAGTGTGTTTCAGGTACTTTTATACAGCGTGTACGCATGGTTCTTCATAACCGTACTACCACCAGTATTCGGAATGAAGGGACTGGAAGTTAACGTAACGATCAGCCAGATCGCGGAAAGCGTAGCCATCTACCTCGGCATTCCGTTCGCCGCGGGCATCATCAGCCGCTTTGTGCTGATACGCCTGAAAGGCGAAGAATGGTTCCGGGAGAAGTTCATACCCGTGATCTCACCGATCACCCTGATCGCGCTGTTGTTCACCATCGTGGTGATGTTCAGCCTGAAGGGGGAACTGATTGTACAGATACCGATGGATGTAGTGCGCATCGCCATCCCGCTCGCCATCTACTTTGTGATCATGTTTCTCGTCAGCTTCCTGCTTGGGAAAGCCCTGGGCGCCGACTACTCGAAAAACGCCTCCATCGCTTTCACGGCGGCGGGCAACAACTTCGAGCTGGCGATTGCCGTAGCCATTGGTGTGTTCGGCATCAACAGCGGACAGGCATTTGCCGGCGTGATCGGCCCCCTGGTAGAAGTACCTGCCCTCATTGCCCTGGTAAATGTGGCATTCTGGCTGAGGAAGCGCTGGTACGGCAATCCGGAAGAAAAAGCATTGCAGGCATAATCTCAAAACATACTATTCCAAATGAATAAGATCCTTGTTCTTTGCACCGGCAACAGTTGCCGCAGCCAGATAGCGGAAGGCTATCTCCGCCATTTCGCGGGCGACGATGCCGAAATCTACAGCGCTGGCGTTGAAACGCACGGCGTGAACCCCCGCGCTATCGCCACGATGGCGGAAGACGGTATCGATATCTCCGGGCACACATCCAACAATATTTCAGAATACGCCGGTATCGATTTCGATTATGTGATTACCGTTTGCGATAACGCGAAAGAACGCTGCCCGGTATTCCCGTCGCGCGCACAAAAGTTTCACGAGAATTTCCCCGACCCGGCGAAAGCCACCGGCACGGAAACGGAAATCACGGAGCAGTTCCGCGAGGTACGGCAGATCATCCGCAACTATTTCGAGCAATTTGTGAATACTCACGTTAAAACTGTAACTGCCTAAACCGCAACAAATGAAAATTGCACTGTTTTCCGATATTCACGCAAACCTCCCCGCGCTGGAAGCCTTTTTTGCCGACGTGGACAAACGCAAGCCTGACGCCATTTACTGCCTGGGTGATCTGGTGGGTTATAACATCTGGCCGAACGAAGTGATACAGTCTATCCGCAAACGCGGTATCCCAACCATCGCCGGCAACTACGACCAGGGCATTGGCCGGATGAGCAACGAATGCGGCTGCGCTTACAAAACCACGGAGGACAAGGATATGGGCCAGATTTCCATTTCCTATACCAACTCCCTCGTTGGCGATGATGAACGCAAGTACCTGCGCACCCTGCCCGCGCATATCCGCGTCGAGTTCCAGTTGAACAACGATACGCTCACCCTCATGCTGGTGCATGGCAGTCCCCGGAAAATCAACGAGTATCTTTTCGAAGACCGGGACGAAAAGAGCATGCTGCGCATCCTTACCGACGCCAACGCCGATATCCTCTGTTTCGGGCACACGCATAAACCTTACCACCGGATCATTTGCACGGAGCCCGATGAGGCACCCAAATGCCGCCACGCCATTAATACCGGCTCTGTAGGCAAACCGAAGGACGGCGACCCGCGCGGTGGTTACGTGATGTTGCACATCGACGAAAACCTGTCCATCCATGATCGCAATTCCCTGCAAGTGGAGTTCATCCGCTTCGATTACGACGTGGAAAAGGCAGCCAAAGCCGTTGAGAATAGTATTCTACCGAATGAATATGCTGAAATGTTGAGAAGGGGCTTTTAGGCCCCTTTTCTTTAATGCGATTAATATGCAGACTTTTTTGCCCATTCTCCCGCAGCTGGAAGATAAGCTGGAACAGCGCATCTGCTCCCGGGTCAACCATGCCGACTGCTGCCAAGACATCCTGCAGGATGTGTACCTGAAAATCCTGCAACGTTTACCGCAGGTTTCAAAGGCGGAAAACGTGGTTCCGTATGTGATGAAGATAGCAGACAATGCCGTTGCAGATTATTTCAGAAAGAAAGGGAAAGCCTTCACCGGTTCCTCCGAGGCGGAACACCTGGCGGCGCCTGTAGACGAGCCGATCGACCTGGTGGCGCGGTTATCTGAGTCATTCGTGGGCAGGATGATACGGACCCTTCCGCCGATCTACCGCGACGCGCTGGTGAAAACGGAGATCGAAGGTGTGTCGCAGAAACAACTGGCGGCAGAGTTGGGAATTTCATATTCGGGGCTGAAGTCCCGGGTGCAAAGGTCGAAGCACTTGCTGCGCGCGGCCATCCTGGAATGCTGCGATTTTGAATTTGATAGATATGGGAACATCGTTTCCTGCTGTGGCGGAGACTGAACCTTAAAATACTTTGCGTCTTTTTCTTGAATAGCCCGTCATATAGAAAATCATTTTTCACAGACAAACATTCAAAATGAACTACAAGCTATCGAAACGAAAGACGCTTTTCACCTTGCCCCTGATCATTGTATTCATAATACTGGCCGCATTCCGGTTTGCAGGCAACTCCCTTCACCCGCTGGAGCCTATGAGCCAGCACTACAAAACGCTGTCGGAGCTGCCCCCTTTACGCTACAACGCCCGCGCATGGATGGATTCGATCCGTTATCCATGGGCAGAATACGGAAAAGGTGCGCAGAGTAATTCATTGTGGCGCACGGTGTATCTTAGTGGTGAACTGGAAGCCAGTTTGCCGGGCCTTGTGGCACCGCCGGCCAACAGTTCCGAGCAGACCAGGGCCGAGCTGGACTACCTGCTCCGGCTACAGCAGAAGAGGACGCCACAGGAAATAACACGGGCACAATTTATCGCCAATATCGGCTCCTGGCCGAATATCCTGAACCCGGAAGACCCTGATTATGAGGAGAACAGGAAACAACTCTTTTACATCGCCTCGCCTGTGGGGGAATGGTACAACAATAAGCATTTCCCCGCTACCACGGAGCTGCTGCTCAACTGCATACAGGATATCCGGGTAACGGAGTTTCGGTTGAAATGGCATTTCAAACGTGCGCGGCCGTACCACCTGGAACCTGCACTGAAACCGCTGGCCCGGATATCTTCGCCTTCATATGCCAGCGGTCATTCGTTGTGGGCGTTTTCGGAAGCCTTTCTCTTTGCCGAGATCATCCCGGAGCGGCGCGCCGACTTTCTGAAAATGGCGGAAGAAGTACGTTGGTCGAGGGAACTGATGGGCATCCATTATCCGAGTGATAATGAGGCTTCGCGAGTTATCAGCTGGCACCTCCTGAATGCGTGGTATAAAAACCCAGCCTTCGTTGAGGCGCTGAATAGGGCAAGAAAAGAATGGAAGGATTGGAACAAATCAAATCAACGGAATTGACGGGATTTTACGAGGAAAGGCCCCACTAATATATCGAACATGGAAAAAGTATATGACGTGATTGTGATCGGTGGCGGGCAAAGCGCTCTTGCAGTTGCTTACTACCTGCGCAGGTCCGGGCTGGACTTCCTCCTGCTGGATAAAGAACCAACACCCGGCGGCTCCTGGCAATATGCCTGGGAGTCGCTATCCCTGTTTTCTCCCGCGCAGTGGAGTTCGCTACCAGGTGTGATCGCGCCTGGTGGTGCAGGGTATTATCCCAGCAGGAACGAAACGATAACCTACCTGCGCGAATATGAGCAGCTATACAGTTTTCCGGTGGAGCGGCCTGTCAGGGTGACGGCTGTGCGCAGGGAAGACAATTTTTTCCTACTGGAAACCTCCCACGGCATCTTTCACGCCAGGGCCGTTGTGAGTGCGACGGGTAGTTTCACCAATCCAATCATTCCGGCAATCGAAGGGCGGGAGAAATTCGGTGGCGTAGTGATCCATTCTTCCGAGTATCGTTCGCCTGGGGCCTTCATGGGCCAACGTGTTGCGGTGGTTGGAGAGGGCAATTCCGGCGCCCAGATACTCGCGGAGTTGTCGCAGGTTGCCGACACGCTATGGGTGACACAGAAGCCACCATCGTTCCTCCCGGATGAAGTGGATGGTAAATACCTGTTCGACGCAGCTACACAGCAATACGAAGCACGCAAGCAGGGCAAGGATTTCAAACCGCCATCACTCGGCCAGATCGTGATGGTGCCTTCCGTGAAAGATGCCCGCGCGCGCAATGTGTTACACGCGGTCCCGGCGTTCAATCACTTCACGGAAAATGGTATCGGGTGGAAAGATGGCCGGTCGGAGCCGGTGGATGTCGTTATCTTCTGTACCGGCTTCAAACCGGCACTCCGGCACCTGCAGCCGATGCTACCGGTGTTACCGGATGGCAAAGCGGAAACGGAAGGTACCCGGTCAACGGTAGTCCCGGGTTTGTGGCTTGTAGGTTATGGAAACTGGACGGGCTTCGCCTCCGCAACGTTAATCGGTGTGGGCAGGACTGCGAAGAAGACCGTTGATGAAATTGTAAATTTTCTGAAATAGTGCAGTATGGAAGATTTGAAATCATTCCTTCGGGGGATTGGACCCGTTTCACAAGCGGCGCTGCTGGCGGCAGAGAAGTTCTTTGCGCCCGTTACGCTGAACAAGGGAGATTTCTTCGTGGAAATGGGAACCGTTTGCCGTCATGCAGCCTTCATCCGCTCCGGGATCATCCGTTCCTTTTATATCAACGGCAAAGGGGAAGAAACGACTTATTGTTTCTGCGCCGGTGGAAGTCTGAGCACGTCGTTCCGGAGTTTCATCACACAGTCGGCCTCCGGGCTGTCTATGCACGCCATCGAACAAACCGAGCTGCTGGTGATCAGCCGGGAAGATCTGTATGCTCTTTACAGGGAATACCCGGACTGGCAGGAGATCGGCCGCGTTATGACGGAAAAAGCCTATCTCGAACTCGAAGGCTATGCATCCACATTGAATAACGAGACGGCGCGCCAGAAGTACGCACGGTTGCTGGCTGAACAACCGCACATCGTGCAGCGGGCGTCTATCCAGGATATCGCGTCTTATCTTGGAGTTTCGCGGGAAACGATCAGCCGCATCCGTCGGGAATTGAGTGCGCCCATTTTGTGACAAATGTCAAATGGAATATGCTGGCCTCCGGATAGCTTTGTGGTAAAATAGAATGAAATGGAAATCGGATTTACCATCGCAACGCTGATGTTGCTGCTTTTCGGCCTGCTGGCTACCTTCGACGGGATTTACCTGCATATCTTCAAATACCGCCTGTACCGGCATAAGGAAAGCCGGTTTGAACATATTACCCATACCATCCGCGCCCTGTTATTCCCCTTAATATTGTATTTCCTTTTTCTGCAACAAACTACCGCAGCATTCTACGTTGGCGTCACTTTCGTTGTAATCGATCTAATTACATTGGGTGTAGATGCCTTCGTGGAGAAAGACAGCCGGGCTTTTATGGGCGGCCTCCCGCGATGGGAATATATCATTCACCTTTTTGTGAACGGGTTTCACTTTGCATCCATAGCGGTGTTCCTGGCATTGAAGTTAGATATCGGAGCTGAAGGAATTTCATTCCGGCATGGGTTCCCAGGTGTGAAAGCATATGAGCAATTCGCGTGGCTGGCAGGACAACTGATACCGGGGGCGCTTTTATTCGGGGTATTGCATGTCGTTGTTATGTTTCCGAAGCCGGCAGCATTATGGGAACGGCTTACGCTGATGAAGGCTGCAAATAAAGAAAACCTGTAAATCGAAATGTGCTCATTATATACAAATTTTAATTGTGCCATTGCAAATTTTACTTGCGTGGTTTTGATCGACCTTGAGTATAAATCTGCGGGCAATAACCTAACTTAGGCAAGCCTGACGGTAAGCGAAAAATAACTAATTGAATAAAAAATGAAAGATTTTAATTACTATGTAAACTCCTATGTAAAGCAGCTTAAAAAAGGCGACATTCAGGAAGCATATACCGGACTAGTAAAGTATGTAACTACACTCGGAACAACATTGTCAAGGAATCTTTCCGAAACCTATTCGTTTGGAAGCTTGTTTCAAGGTTATATGGATTACACTTACTTTTATTATTCCAACGACTTTTTGAAAAAGAGAAAGCTTAAATTAGGTTTGGTGCTGAACCATACAAAAATGCAATTTGAAATATGGCTTTTGGGGCAGACAATTACCATTCAGGGAAGATACTGGGAATATTTCAAGGCAACCAAATGGAACAAGGATAGGACGACGAAGCCCCAATATTCTATCCTTGAGGCTGTATTAATTGAAAATCCGAATTTTAATGACTTGGATTCCCTAACTATGGCAATTCAAGAACGGTTAATCGTCATTTCAAGCGAAATTATCGACAACATTAAGATGAGCAAATTGACGTGAAGAAACACATCTATTTATTCGGTATAAACTAAAAAAACTAGTTTGGGGAACCTAGCCTTTTTTAGTGCGTCAAACGCGAAAATCGCTGCACCGCCTGCGATATTTGCTTGGCTAACTTTTTATCAGGGTGCACATCTAAATCCACGTTTTGGTGTTCCTGGTTCCAGTAGAGGGGGATAATTTTTTGCCCGAGGGAAATTTCAGAACGCTGGCCGTTAATGGTGATTCTGGCCCAAATTGGCGCTCTTCCAGCCTTGTCCGATTTTTTCTTTACCAGAAAAAATAAAATTGAAAGATGTTCATTGACCTTCATCTCATTCAAATTTTTAGGTTTCGAAATAGCCTAAAACTGTTGAAGCGGATCATCCAGTAGGGGACCTAAATTACGACCGAATAATAGGTCTCCGAATAGGTCCCCGAACGATTAGAACATCTATGAACAAACTTGTACCGTTTATTTCGTGATATCCGTGCTGGTGAACGGATTAAAACGAAAAAAGGTACGATTGCTCGTACCTTTGTGATTCCGCTGGGACTCGAACCCAGGGCCCATACATTAAAAGTGTATTGCTCTACCAACTGAGCTACAGAATCATTCCCGTTTCGTTTTGGGATTGCAAAGATAGGAATAAATTAATCCGTTCCAAATTTTCACATGAAAATATTTTTCGCAACTCATTCATCCTCACTTACGGCGCACATTGAAATTGGTAATTTCCTCAATTAGCTGCGCACGCCCTTTCTCCGGCCTGTCAAGGAATACATGATGCGTTCCTTCAGGTAATGTAACGAACTGCTTACGCGGACTGTTCACTAAACGTAACTGCAACGCCAGCAGATCCTCCGGACGACTCCAGTTGTCGTATTTACCACGGATGTAGAGGAGGGGAACGAGAATGTCTTTTGCATGCCACTGGCCTTTGCCCTGTGCGGTGTAGAACGCCTCTGCGCGGTAACCACCGGGTACGGCCAGGATACTGTCTGTATAGAAGCCTACTGATGTTTTACCATATAGCTCTGCCAGTGCGGGATCGCGCCAGTTGGCTTTGTTGCTGTCGGGGATGCAGCGGTCCCAGTTGTCGAGCAGCTGGGATTTGGTGGCGCGGCGCAGCACGGGGGAGGAGGCGTAATTGAATTGGGAGGTATCGAGCGGGGAGCGGAAGGGGATCGTGAAATCCCAGTGCGCTTTCTCGTTATACAAACTGTTGAGCATGATGAGGGCCGCTACGCGGTTGGGGTAAATGCAGGAGTAGTAACCCATCCATTGTCCGCCGGTGGCCCAGCCGAAGAGCGTTACTTGCTTGGTGCCGGTGCGTTCGCGGATGAAGTCGATCACGGCATGGATGTCGTGCGATACTTCGGCGGATGATGCGGTGATGGTCCAGCGGCGGAGGGTGTCGTAATCGGGGCGGGTAGAGGCTTCCCAGCCGCGGGCGTCCATGATGAACACATGCTGCCCTTCTTTAGCGAGATCTTCGGCGAGTGAACCGCCTTCCACGGGAAGGTCGAACGAGGCTACCGCGCCGGAACCTCCGCCGTGCAGCAGCAAAATGGGCGGCTTACGGCTGCGTTTCTTAACAGTGATCTCCCGGACGAAAATCTTCACCCCGGGGTCGCTGTCGATCATGAAATCCTCGCGCTTCACCGTTTGGGCAGATGCCTGTACGGATATTAACAAGGGTATGACTAGCAAGGTTTTCCACATAATTATTTCTGAGGTTCCGGTGCAAAAATAGCATAATTTGCGCGTATGACGGACACGTATATCCGCCGCGCCACAGAAACGGACCTCCCCGCACTGGCTGCGCTGGAACACCAAACCTTCTCTGATGCCTTCCGCAGCGCATATCCGGCTGCAGATTTCGAAGCATTTCTTGCGGCGCATAAAAGTGCTGCCGCTGTCGAAAAAGCCTTCCGGCAGGAGGGAACCGAATACTATGTAACGGAAGAAGCCGGTATCCTCACCGGCCTCATGCAGCTCAACTTCAACAAACAGCCCGATAACGGTACCATCTTACCCGAGCCTGCCTGTGAGCTGGAAAAGATCTATGTGCTCCAAACGGGGCAAAGTAAGGGCATTGGCAGGCAACTGCTCCACTTCGCCACGGAACTGGCAGAGGAACGGAACATGCGCACCATCTGGCTGGGGGTGTGGGAACATAACCCGCGCGCCCGCGCCCTCTACGAGCGGGAAGGCTTCTCCGCCTTCGGGGAGCATATATTTACCGTAGGCACGCAACACGACCGCGACATCCTCCTCGGCAAAGTACTCACCGCCTCCCGTTAAAAAAACATCACCATCCGGTAAAATCCCCCTAACGCAGCGTTTATATTTATCCGAACTTGCCCAAGTGCAATCGTTTGCATTAAATAAGAATTCCATGAAGAAAACTGCTCTCCTGATGGCTGCGCTGCTTGGCGTACAAAGCCTTTTCGCTCAACAATCCGATAAAGACGCCCGCATGCAATGGTGGCGCGAAGCCCGCTTCGGTATGTTCATCCACTGGGGTGTATATGCCGTACCTGCCGGTACTTATAAAGGCTTCCCCATGAACCGCGGTGGCGGGGAGTGGATCATGAACCGCAGCAAGATACCCTTGGCCGAATACCAGGGGTATGCCAAACAGTTCAACCCCACGCAATACGATGCGGAGCAATGGGTAAAGATGGCGAAAGACGCGGGGATGAAATATATCGTGATCACCGCCAAGCACCACGATGGCTTCGCGCTCTTCGATTCCAAAGCCTCGGAATGGGATATTGCAGACGCTACCCCTTACAAGAAAGATCTCCTCAAACCCCTCGCAGAAGCCTGCCGCAAGCATGGCATCAAACTGGGTTTCTACTACAGCCAGGCGCAGGACTGGAATAACCCCGGCGGCTCCGCTGCCCGGAAGGAGATGCATGAAGGCTGGCCGAACCCCGACAGCAACGCTGTGAACGCTTACTCCAAAGCCCACAACGGCCATTGGGACCCCGCACAGGAAACCAAAACCTTCCAGCAGTATATTGATATGGTGGCAGTACCCCAGGTGCGCGAACTGCTCAGCAATTACGGCGATGTAGCGGTTATCTGGTGGGATACCCCCACCAATATGACCGACGAAGCCGCGCAGCAACTCGACGCCGTCCTGAAGCTGCAGCCCAATATCATCTCCAACGACCGTCTCAAACGCCCCAACTTCCAGGGCGATTATAAAACACCGGAACAGAAGATCCCCAACCTCAGCGAACTCGATGGCCGCGACTGGGAAACCTGCATGACGATGAACGGTACCTGGGGCTTCAAAAGCTATGACCACAAATGGAAATCCGTGGAAACCATGGTCCGCAACCTCATCGATATCGCTTCCAAAGGCGGTAACTACCTGCTGAACGTAGGACCCACTGCAGAAGGTACTTTCCCGGATGCCAGCATCGAGCGCCTGAAAGGAATAGGAGCGTGGATGAAAGTAAACGGCGAAGCAATCTATGGCACCAAGGCCAGTCCGCTGCCCGTACAGGCATGGGGCCGTGTAACGAAGAAGCAGCATAAGAACACCACCACGCTGTACCTCTCTGTATTCCAATGGCCAACAAACGGGAAACTGGAAGTGGAAGGCCTCTCCGGCAAGGTAACCAAAGCCGGCATGATAGGCGCCAATGGCAAGGTGACTGCGGCCAAGAACGGCTCCGGCACCACCATCACCGTTCCTGCAAAAGGCACCAACGATATCGCCTCCGTGATTAAAGTGGAAGTGGAAGGATTGCTGTAAGAATAAACTCAAACCAGTACCGGGAAAATTTTATAACAGCTATTGTTTTATCCGGATAATTGAATTTACTTTGCATTACAAAGTAGAAAGTACGGGAGGCAACTCCCTTCTTTTTCACCCTTACACTTTGAACTACAAAGTACTTTCAAACATGAAAACAGAACTATCCCTTAAACAACGACTCACAGATTACCGGTACCTCGGGTACTTCTCTGCGCTGATGTTCAGCCTCATATTATTCTTCATCGGCAGCACGCTGCAGGCGCCCCGCGATGGCGTGATGTTCGCGTTTTTCGTAGTACATGCCGGCATTGCATTCGTTGGTTTGCTGGGTTACTGGTTTACAGACAGGCATCACGCTTCCCGGAAAGACATGGGTACAGTTATATTATTATCCGCCCTCATCAGCTGCTACGCCCTCAACCGCGAAATCTCCGTGTTTGAAGAAACCACGCCCTGGATGGCCGTATTACTGCTCATTACCGGCGCTTCATTGCTCGCTTTCCGTTATGCTGATATGATGCCCGTATGGGCCCGCACCGCTACAGGCATCGTTGCAGGAGTGGCCTGTTCTTTATATGCATACCTCGCTTTATACCTCGTACCTATTTACCTTATTGGCCTGGCGGGTACATTAGCCCTCGGCCTCGGTTTTCACACTTTCATTCCTGCTTTGTTACTCTGGAACACGATCGCCGCCGTTCGACGCCTGAAAATGGGAAAGCCCGCCCTCACAGGGGTGGCGCTTTCCCTTATCACCATCACTATTTTCTGCATCTTTTACAGTAATACTGTGCAGGAGATCAACCGCATCTACAACCGCTCCGCCATCGAAGGAGGCAACAACCTGCCCGCATGGGTGGAAACCAGCCGCCGTGTGCAACCGGGCTTCATTACCGACCGCGTACTGAAAACCGATCTCATCTACAAGCAAACCCGCATCATGGATGAATTCTTCGGATTCGATATGCCCGGCCGCAACTTCGGTGACCGTCAGTATCACGACCCGCTGGTAACCATCGCCAGCAGCGTTGCCCCGCTGCTCCGGCCGGACAAAGACGATCGTATTAAAATACTCGAAGCCCTCTACGACGGCCGCCACGAAGCACAGGACCGCTTATGGTCTGGCGATATGCTCTCCACCACCTACGTACATACCAAAATACGCTTCTGGCCCGCACAGCACCTCGCTTACACAGAAAAGACGCTGACCGTCACCAATGCCGCTCCCTGGCGCGATGGAGAAGCCATCTACTCCTTCCAGCTGCCCGAAGGCGGAGTGGTTACCTCGCTGTCCCTGTGGATCAACGGCAAAGAAGAAAAAGCCATCCTCACCACCAAAGAGAAAGCAGACACCGCCTACAAAACCATCGTGGGCGTGGAAGTCCGCGACCCGTCTGTAGTTCGCTGGCAGGAAGGTAACACGGTATCCGTCCGCGTATTCCCTGTGGTTCCCAAAGAATCGCGGATCTTCAAGATCGGCATTACCGCTCCGCTCAAATCGCATAACGGCAAGATGATCTACGAAAACATCGCCTTCCGCGGACCCGTATTCAAACGCGCTACCGAATACGTTGGCATTGAAACCGAAGGCACCGAACTCACAGATCGCAGGCCCACCGGCTTCTCCCGCAAAGGATCCCTGCTGGAAAGGGAAGGAGGGTACCAGCCCGACTGGCAACTGGAACTGGCAGACATCCCCCTGCAGCCGCAAACCTTTGCTTTCAACGGCAATGCTTACACGATAGAACCGTATAAGATCAACCGCACTACCATACCCACCACCGCCATCTACCTTGATATCAACAATGCATGGACCACTTCAGACATTGCCCGCATCCTCGACATGGCAGGCAACATCCCCGTGAAAGCCTTTGCAGGCGATAAGTTTGTGACGGTAACCAACAACAACTTCCTCGAAATCCTCGACGAACAGCTGCACGACCGCTTCAGTCTGTTCCCCTTCCACCTGATAACCGACCCTGCAGGCGCAATAGTTGTCACTAAAAGCCCGGGAGCTTCTCCCATGCTGACAGACATCGAAGGCAGCGGCTTCCGCGAAAAGCTGGCCACTAAACTGGCAGATCCTGTATTCCCTAAAATCCGCCTGTTCAATCTGGGCAATGAACTTTCTCCCTACCTCACCAGCCTCAAAGCCTCCCGCGCTTTCCGGTATGAGAAAGGCACGGAAGATCATCTGCAGATGCTCCTCAACAAAAGCCTCTTTGCGGAAGACGCAGAAACGGCAGACAAAGTAGTGATCGATGAAGCCGGTGCAGCCATCACCCGCCGGGCCGACAGCTCCGCCACCGGCACCGCGCCCGACCACCTCATGCGCCTCTTCGCCTACAACCACATCCTCCAGCAAACCGGCAAAGGCCTTATCACCGGCAGCGCAGGGCAGGAGCACCTGGTGGCCGCGGCTAAGGAAGCTTATGTGGTATCGCCGCTGAGCAGCCTCATCGTTCTCGAAACACAAAAAGACTACGACCGTTTCGGTATCGCAGATTCCGGCAACAGTCTGAAGAATGCTTCCATCAACGGCACCGGCGCTGTGCCCGAGCCGCATGAATGGGCGCTGATCATTATCGCAGTTTTATCCGTATCCATATACCTTAAACGCCGCAGATGGACCGTCTACAACGCTTAATACCAGCCTTGATATGGACGGCCCTGTACGCCGGCATCGCGCTGTATGCCCTGGATGATTATATGGAGTGGGGCTCCAACGGGTTTATCCTCGGCGCAGTGACGGTGCCGGTCGTGCTGCGGGCGGATGCAGGCCAGAAGCGCAGTCTTCGTTACTTCTACGCAGCCCTGGCCTGCTGCCTGCTCGCCTGGATCGTACCGGCCAAAACAATGCTCTTTGCCACACTGGTGCTGGCCTTCTGCTTTCTGGCAGACAGCTTCTTCGGAAAAATCAACACCCTGCCCATGATGGCTATGATGCTTATGGCGCCGGTGTTCCAGTACGTGACCAACATTTTTACATTCCCTATCCGATTACACCTCACCCGGCTCGCCGGCGGCATATTGCAGCTGGCGGGACGGGATGTTACTTCCGAAGGCAACATGCTGATGCTGAACGGCACGGAGTTCTCTGTAGACCCCGCCTGTATGGGGCTTAGCATGATGATTACCGCACTGCTCTGTGGCATCGCTGCCATCGGCATTGCACAGCGTAAAACCGGTAAAAGCCTGCCTATCTATCTGCTGCTGGCCTGGATGGCTTTTATCCTAATCCTCAATACCGGCAGCAACCTCTTCCGCATTGTACTGCTGGTACAGTTCCACATCCTGCCGGATAATATCATGCATGATGTGATGGGGCTTTTCTGCCTGGTGCTCTATGTACTCGTACCCGTATTCTACCTCGCGCCACGCCTCGTAAACCGTTTCGGGAAAGTACCTCCTGAGCGCCCGGAGCACCCGCCGCATCCGCGATATATGGTATTGCAGGCGCACCTCTCACTTGCGGCATGCATCTTCCTGCTGGCTTATAAAACCACGCTGCCAAGGGAAAGCATATTTACCACGCAGGCACCTGCCGTGCAGGGGTATGCCATCACTGCATTAAAGGATGATGTTACCAAACTGGAGCATGATGGCGCACTGGTATATATCAAGAAGATTAAGGATTGCTATTACACCGATCATCACCCCACCATATGCTGGCAGGGGAGCGGGTTTGCATTTAAGAAAGTGAAGGAAGAAAAGATAGAAGGTATTTCCCTGTTTGCCGGCACCCTTGAAAAAGGAGCGGAGCGTTTATATACCGCATGGTGGTACGATAACGGTTCCCTGCAAACGGTGTCGCAGTTTGAATGGCGCTGGAACGCCCTTACCACCCGGAGCCGCTTTGCACTGGTGAACGTAACTGCCGCCAGCAGAGAGGGTTTGATAGCAGAGATAGCCCGCGTCAGCAAAGGCCGTGCAGTGCAGCAAACGATGGGGCTGGAATAGATTAAGACTCCCTTGCAGCAGGGTCCTGCTTAAACATCTGGCTCAGCAGGCGGTACAGTTCCGGATGATGCTCCTGCATGCTTTCCGGCTTCTCGAAGAAGTATTCTGCCGTTACCGCGAGGAACTCGCTCTGGTTCATAGCGGCGTAGGGATTGATCTCGCTATGCCCCATCTCGATCTTTTGGATCTCTTCATGCATCACCTGCAGCCAGGGAAGGCTGGCGCTGTTATGCAGCAGGGATTCCGGCAGGCCATCCACATAACCATCCGTTTTATCTACGAGGTGTACGAACTCATGAATAGCAGTGTTGGATTGCCCGCTGTGTTCCGAGAACCCCGCCCGCAGGGCGCTGCGGGATAACAGCATTTGTCCGTTCATGTGACCCGAGCCAACCATGCCGAGGATATTGCGGCGGTCGCCCTCGAACTGGTAATGCTCATCAAATGTTTCAGGATAGAGGATGATGTTGGTGAGATTACGGTACTTCCATCCTGGAAAGCTGAAGATGGGGATCACGGCACTTGCGGCGATGAGCACCTTATCAAGATCATCTACCGGCGTGCCTACGCCTTCGATGTGGATATGCCCTAAAAACGATTCTACTTCTTCCGCAAAACGCTGCTGCTCCGGCTCAGTGAGCTGCCGGTAATAACGAACATGCTCATCGAGCAAACTGCGGGTATCTGCGGGAACTGCGCCGGCGGCCGGCTTCCTGCGGCGGTAAAACCACCAGAACAGAAAAAGCACCAGGGCTACGGGAATGAATACGGCTAACATGTGCCCAAATTCGTAATTAAATGCCATTTGCAACAATTTACGAAGTAAAAATGTTTTATTAGTCAAACAATCGACTGCCCATACATGCCCCGTTGGTTAAGAATTACCCTGCTCTCCGCCGGCAGCCTCGTGTTGCTGGTGATCGTTCTCTGGCTCGTGCTTGCGCTTGTTATCCGCAGCCGCAAGGCCGATATCCTTGCTGAGATCACCCGCCAGCTGAGCGACCGCCTCAATGGCGACCTTGTGATCCGTGACATGGAACCCTCGCTGGTCCGCAGTTTCCCGCAGATATCCGTTACACTCAAGGATGTGATGCTGAAAGATAGCATGTATGACCGTCACCACCACGCGCTGCTCCGGCTCAGTGAAGTATACCTGAAGGTGAACACCTTCGCCCTCATCCGCAAACAGGTTTCTATCCGCGAAATAAGCCTCGAAAACGGGGATATTTATCTCTATACCGATAGTCTTGGCTACTCCAACGGATATCTGTTGCAGGGCAGGGAAAAGAAAGATACCACTGCCACAAAGCAATCTCCCGTAATCAGCGAATTTGCCCTGAAGGATATCCGCTTCACATTGGAGAACAAACAGAAAATGAAGTTCTTCCGCTTCGATGTTAAACAGCTCGATGGCCGTATGCATACCACAGACTCCGGATGGCAGGCCCGCATCGATCCCCGCATTCTTATTCAGGACATGCAGTTCAATACCACCAAAGGCAGCTACGCGAAGAACAAAATACTCTCAGGACCCATGGACCTGCAATTCCTCTCTTCCAGTAAGATCCTCCGCATACCGCAGCAGGTCATCCGGTTCGATGAGCAGCCCATGCAGCTGGAAGGTGCATTCGTGTTTTCCGAACAGCCGCCTGCCTTCCGCCTCAACATCCAGGCAAACGATATCCCTTTCAAATTTGCTACTTCACTTGTAACACCGAACATTACGGCTAAGCTGTCGCCCATTGATATGGAAAAGCCGCTGAATGTAACAGCAGAGATCCGCGGGCATATGAAATATCGCGATACACCTTATGTACATGTAAGCTGGCAGGTGCGAGATAATACCCTCACCGGTGCCAACCTCGCCCTGCATAAAGTCAATTTCGACGGCTCATTCCTCAACGAACTCGTAGCCGGACAAGGGCATAACGATGCTAACTCCCGGCTCAGTGTATACCGATTTTCCGCAGCATACGACAGCATCCCCGTAACGGCAGATACCATCCGTGTCGTGAACCTGAAAACGCCTGTACTTACCGGCCGTTTCAAATCCAGCTTCCCGCTGGTACGCCTTACCCATGCGCTGGATCATCACCTGTTCTCTTTTACATCCGGACAGGCAACCGTAGACCTGCAATACGCCGGATCGTGGGATGAGAAAGATACCATCCCCGGATCGCTGGAAGGCTCCGTGAGTATCCGGAACGGCGCATTTACCTATGTACCCCGTAACCTCCCCGTTTCCAACTGCAACGCCACCCTCGTATTTTCACAGGGCAACCTCCATCTGCGGGACATCCGCGCACAATCCGGTGCCAGCACGGTGGAGATGGACGGCAGCATCCTCAACATCCTGAACCTCTACTTTGCCGCACCGGAAAAGCTCGTGCTCAACTGGAACGTGCGCAGTCCGCTGATCAACCTCAACGAATTCCAGTCGCTATTCGGCCGCAGGGCTAAACATAAAAATCACGCCCAAACGAAGCATAACAAGCACATGCGGGCGCGGTTCGTTCGCCAGCTGGATACCATGCTGGAAGCATCCAGTGTTCACATGTTAGTGGCAGTGGACAAGGTACGCTACCGCAAGTTCAACGCCAGCAATGTGCGGGCCGATGTGCAGATGGGGCAGGAGGGCGTAAGATTTAATAAGATAGGGCTATCGGCCGTAGGCGGAACAATGCTCCTCAGCGGCGCCATCCTTCAGCAGGCGAAAGGAGACCGGTTTAATGTGGATGCCGATATCCGGCAGGTGCAGGTAGACCAGCTGTTCCATGCCTTCGAGAATTTCGGGCAGGATGGCATTACCGCGCAGAACCTCCGGGGCGTGTTTTCCGCGAAAGCGAAAATGACAGGGGGCATGAAGGAAGATATCAGCATTCAACCCCATTCCATGAACGGGTCTGTTACGTTTAACCTCAACCGTGGCGCACTGATCGATTTCAAACCGCTGATGAACGTGGGGAAATTTATTTTCCGCAAGCGGGATATGAGTAATATAACCTTCGAAAACATCCGCAACACCCTCGATATCAAAGGCAACAAGATCTATATACACCCCATGCTCATCTCGTCCAGCGTACTGAACATTGAAGTGGAAGGTACCTACGGCATCCCCAAAGGCACCGATATTAAACTGAAAGTGCCCCTCCGTAACCCTAAAAAAGACGAACTGGTAACGGATGCAGAAGAGCTTCGCAAGCGGAGGAATAAGGGTATTGTAGTGAACCTCCATGCGGTAGACGGGGAAGATGGCAAGGTGAAACTGAAATTGGGCAAGGGCGATTAAACCGGCTGGAACTATTTTTGTAGTGTAGTGTATTTAAGCCACCCAAATCACTGCTTTTCCGAACACTGCTGTTATTTGCGTTGTTATAACTGCAGTATCTCTGTTTTAAATCAGCATATGAATCAAAATAATAACCGTCCGCGTGCGGGCGCACTTTACGAAAAAACGACCGTCATCAACGTATCTAAAACCGGCAGGATCATCTCCTCCGCAGCAGGTGCCTCCCTGCTGTACCTCGGTGTGGCTAACCTCAAAAAATCGCCGCTGGGCAGTTTGGGCCGCATTCTGGTAGGCGGGTACCTCTTATACAGGGGGCTTTCCGGCAACTGCCCCATTACTGCGGCCATCGACGATGAGCAGCGGCCCAGGCATGCCCGCGCTGTGAACATCCGCACCTCGCTGATTGTAGAAAGGCCCCGGAGTGAGGTATTTGCTTACTGGCGCCAGCTGGCTAACCTGCCGCTGTTTATGGCGCACCTGCATGATGTGGAAATTCTGGATGCGAAGCACTCGCACTGGACCATCAAGCTGGCCGGCAATCTGACGATGGAATGGGATGCAGAGATAACGGAAGACAAGCCCGGCGAAGAGCTGGCCTGGCGTTCGCTAGAAGGGGCAGAGGTCGCTAATTCAGGCAAAGTACGCTTCCGGGATACGGAAAACGGTGGTACAGAACTACTGATAACTTTCACTTACCGGCCACCCGCAGGGTTTATGGGCACCAGCCTCGCAAGGCTGATGAACCCCGCCTTCGCACAGCTGGTAAGGCATGATATAAAACGTTTTAAACAGCATCTGGAAGGGATCCCTGCCACCAACAACACTGCGCACGGGTAATCCTTACAGAGCAAATCTCCGGATCACTAACCCATCAAAAAAATGGCTGTCTCCTTTATGGAAACAGCCATTTTCGTTAAGGCTCAGGGGAGTGATCATCGATTTCATGTGACAGATGTTTAATGGTTATTCAATAAAAATATGGTGACTAATAAATTTTATAATCCATGATGACACTTTCCCACTCACTGTCGATATCTCCGATCTCTTCCTGATCGCTGTAAGGATCTTCCCGGGGCGCGTCCGGGTCGTTCTCTGTTTCGAATAATTCCGTCTGCGGATCTTCCGGCCACTTTTCATCTTCGCCTCCCGGCTGGAAGTCGGTATTCAACGGATTATTACCTGTGGGTGGCCGTTTGTCCTGCGGTGCGGGTGTATGTTGCATGGTATAACGGTTTTGGTGAGTAATTACCCGGATAAAGGCACAAATACCGGTCCATCCTCCAAGGGTACAAACAGCAGGAGCGGGTAGGGCGCTGCTCCTACAGAGTGGGTAATTGGTTCTACTGACGGGGAATCAGGGCAATAGTTGTTTTGCCGGAGTACATCCGGCAGGTGCCATAAAAAAAGGAAGCCCGCCCCCTTGCCGGGAGCAGGCTGCCCTTAGTTCCCGGCGTCACCTGCCGGGAGAAAAACATAGGAAACGATAAAAAATATAGCGGTTGATACTAGAATCTTCCTACAACACCCAGTTTGATCCAGGCCAGATCGTACCCTACTTCAGAATACACGCCGAAGCCGGGTGTAAAGAAGTAACGCGCACCGGCGATGATGGCGAAATGCGCATCGGTATCATTGACATCCGGCATCGGCATCGACTCACTGTTTTGGGTATACTTCGCTCTGTAAAGTCGTGCACCCAGCTGCACGGCACCATACAGATCCAGGTTGTCTACTTTCAGGATTTCAGGATTCAGGTGGTATGCACCACGCAGGGCAATCACCATGTTGCTTTGCTTGTAGTCACCGTAATCTTCAGTAGGGAAAGCATCTCTCCATCCGTCTTTCCATTTCACGCTGCGGTAAGCAACGGTAATACCTGCACCAAACGTACCCGGACCGACCTTGTAAGGCAGCATACGCTCATAGGTAAAGTTCAGGGTGGGCATACCTTTTACGCCGCTACCATAATTGTAAGTGCTGCCGAAGCCAATGCCGGCCTGAATGAAATTCTTTTTATCCTGTGCCTGCGAAGTGCTGATGATGGCGCAGAGCAAAAGGAATGTTGATACAATTTTCTTCATTTTACTAAGTCTTTAGTTCCCGTTATTATGATTAGAATCTTCCTGCAATACCGATCTTGATCCAGGTTACATCGTAACCCACTTCGGAATACACCCCGAAATTAGGCGTAAAGTAGTACCGGGCACCGGCTACGAGGCCAAAATGCACATCGGTATCTTTTGAATTGGTGAGGCCTTCACCATAATCACCGGAGGCGGTATATTTGGAACTCCAGAAGCGCACGCCCAGCTGAACGGCACCATAGAGGTCCAGGTTTTCAACTTTGATAATGTCTGCATTGAGGTGGTAAGCACCGCGTAATGCTACTATGGCATTGCTGTGTTTCCATTTTGCATTGGTTTCCACGCCTTCATAATCGGCATACGTGCTTTTCCAGTTTACTTTACGGTAAGATGCCGTGATGCCCGCACCGAAAGTACCAGGGCCCGCTTTGAAGGGCAGCATGCGCTCGTAGGTGAAATTAAGGGTGGGCATCCCTTTAGCGCCGGAAACATAATCCAGCGAGTTCCCAAATCCTATTCCTGCCTGTACAACGTTTAACTTTTTCTGGGCGTAGGCTCCGCTCAATGCGCCGCAAAGCAGCAGGGTTGAAACAAATTTCTTCATGTTGACGATTTTTTTAATGACGTTTTGGGGATTTACGGCTGCAAAAATATCACGGTGTTTTTTGATTCATATGCGTAATGCTACCGGTTTTTGAAAATGAGTATTTCCCGCAGTACAGGAACGGGCTACGCAAATACACTGCGTACGATGCAGTATATTTGCCCTATGTATGCGATTGTAGACATCGAAACTACCGGTGGGCACGCCAGCGCGGGGAAGATCACGGAGGTAGCCATTTTCCTGCACGACGGGATGCAGATCACCGGTAAATATGAAACACTGGTAAACCCGGGTATCCCCATTCCCCGGTACATCCAGGCACTGACAGGTATTACCGACGAAACGGTGGCCGATGCCCCTCTTTTTGAGGATATCGCCGAACACGTCTTCAACCTCCTGCAGGGCCAGATCTTCATCGCCCACAACGTCAATTTCGACTATTCCTTCCTCCGCCATGAGCTGGACCATTGCGGCTATAAGCTGCAGGCAAAGAAGCTCTGCACCGTACGCCTCAGCCGTAAAGTGTTCCCCGGCTTCCCGTCATACTCCCTCGGCAACCTCTGCCGCCAGCTCAGCATAGAAATCCTGAACCGCCACCGCGCCTCCGGCGATGCAGGCGCTACCGTACGCCTGTTCGAAATGATGCTGGCTGCTGATAAACAGGGCTTCATCGCACAGGCACTCACCGCCCGCTCCAAAGACAAATGGCTGCCGCTGCACCTCTCACAGGAGTATGTAGACGATCTGCCATCTACCCCCGGGGTATATTACTTCCATAATGAAAAAGGAAAAGTGGTATATGTGGGGAAAGCGCGGAATATCCGCAAAAGGGTAACCAGTCATTTCACGGGCAACAGCGCCGGCCGTCAGCGGCAGGAGTTCCTCCGGAACATCCATACCATCACATTCGAGAAAACCGGTACCGAGCTGATGGCTTTCATCCTTGAATCTATCGAGATCAGGCGCCTGTGGCCGCAATACAACAATGCGCAGAAGCGTGTGGAATCAAAATTCGGGTTCTATACGTTTGAAGACCAGCAGGGATACCTGCGCCTGGCCATTGAAAAGCGCAGGAAGTACAGCAACCCCATTTTCGCCTTCAACCTGCTGGCCGAAGGCCATTCCCGCCTCCGCCAGCTGATCCGCGATTTCAAACTCTGTCCCAAGCTTTGCTTTTTGCAAACCAGTCCGGCCCCCTGCACCGGCATAGCCGAAAAAACCTGCAAAGGTGCCTGCGAAAAGAAGGAGAAGCCGGAGAAATACAATAAACGGGTACAGGAAGCCATAGACGCCCTGCAGTCCGAACAACCCTCGTTCCTCATCCTCGACGCCGGCCGGCAGGCCACCGAGCAAAGCTGCATCCTCATGGAAAAAGGGAAGTTCTACGGCATGGGCTACGTTCCCCGCGATGTGGCGGTATCGGATACGGTTATGCTCAAGGACTGGCTCACCCAATACCCCGAAAATGAATTCATCCTCAACCTTTTACGCACTTACGCCAACACCAACGCCGGCAGACTGGTACAAATGCCCGTTTAAAGACCCAATCCATTTGCCATAGTATGCTCAAAAGAGCATTTATTGCCAGCTTAAAGGGTACTTAATGGGTACTTAATGGGTATCTGCACCAGGGAAAACACTATCAAACTATATCCTGTATTGCGTACATACGAGAAATTCAGCCTCATATTTACCTCACCCTTACTTCGATCTGCCTCCACAGCTCAAGCACGGCTAAGCCGTAGTTACTCCACAGTTACTCCACAGTTACTCCACAGTTACAGCACAGATAGTGTAGGGGTAATGCACGTATGGGTTTTTCAAACAGGCCTATAACCCTTTACTGTAGCAGGTTTCAAAAAAAGGGTACCCATTGTTTAGTATGGATTGGCGCACTACCAACGCCAAAATGCGAGTATAATATCAGAAATACATTCAAAAAGTATCATTTTTAGCTGTTTTGTATAGCTACGCTAAATAATCGGGGCATTTTCCGGAATTACTTTCCCGTGAAATCACACAATTGCTCCTTTTCCCGGCTGGCGAAGTATACAGTAGTTCGTTTTAATTGGCAGACAAGTCCCTCCAGCCCGCTGATTTTTTCTCAGCAATGGCCTTTCCCTTCTCTTTTTCCGCATCCGGCTCGTTGATGCATGTCCTCACCTCAATCTGGCCTTTTGTGCCCGATTTGCCATGCCGGATGATGATTTTGGCACCAGAAGCGTTGATCTCCCAGAACTTCTCCTGTTTGCCTTCGCCACTCAGCAGGCGAACAGTGCCTTCGGGTAATGCATCTTCCTTAACAGCAGAATGGCCGTTAACGGCTGCCTGTTTGCCGAGGCGCTTCAGGATGTCTTCCGTCACCTTTTCAGGCTCGGAGAGCCAGTCTTTCGCGTAAACGGTCATGGTACGCCAGCCGAAGGTTTCCATCACTGCAGGGCGCTGGTAGTATTGCTCAAGTACATTATCGTGCTGGTACCAGGCTTCATCATCCACCTGTATGCCGAGGGCAAACTGCACATCATCCGGCCGCACCTTCACGGCCAATGAGCAACGGAAGCCGCTCTGGCCCACCTGTTCGGATACAGTGAGCCCTTCCTTCTCCAATGCCTCCCGGATCTCCTGCAGCACCACGGTATCACCACTGCGGAAACGCCCTTCAGGACGGGCCGTGGTTAACCCATCCAGCACCGTACGGGCCTGCTTCATATTGCCGGAGCTAACCTGCTCGGCATATTGCAGGAAACGGGAGAGGAAGTTGGCACCGGGGTTATAGAGATTGGTGATCTGCGAATGGCGGATGGTACTTACAATAGCCATATGCCTCCGCGCACGGCTGAAGATTACATTCAACCGCTTTTCACCGCCTTTCTTATTGATAGGACCGAAGTTCATGGACATTTTGCCCCGCGCATCCGGTGCATAGCATACGCTGAGGATGATGATATCCCGCTCATCGCCCTGCACGTTTTCGAGGTTCTTCACGAAGAGACCGGTAAACTGTCCGTTTTCCGTACGGGCCACGGCTTCATCGAGGAGATCGTCGAATGCGGGGTCCTGTTCAGCCAGCTTTTCCAGCGCGGCGTTGATGGCGCCCTGTTGCTCCTGCGAGAAGGCCACGATGCCGATGCTGTCTTTCGTTTTTTTCGATAACAGTTCCCGCACAAGGTGGGCGATATAGGTTGCTTCAGCAATGTTACCGCGCTTAGCATACACCCCCTGCGCAATATGGTGAAAACTGATGCTCCGGTCGAACAGTGCTTTGATGTTGAACATGGCATCAGACGGGGCGGCCACACTGATGGGCTGGCGCTGCACGGCATGCTCACTGCGGTCTGGTATCGTTAGCAGCGCCGCGTCGTAGAAGGCGTGGTTGCTGTAGCTGATAAGGGTTTCGAAATGACTGCGGTAGTGCCATCCTAACAGGTAACTGTTCATTTTGCGCGCACCCTGCGTAAGGAGACTGTCGGCATCCGCACTAAGCAATTCATCATCTACCATATCCGCTCCCAGATCATCAGGGTCACCGGTACGGGCAGAGAAGAAATCGGTAGGGGGCATCTGCTTTTCGTCACCCACAATAATAGTTTGCGGAGCGCGGTATAAAGCGGGCACCCCTTCTTCCAGCGTGATCTGCGAAGCTTCGTCGAAGATAACTGCGTCGAAGAAAGGCTGATCCAGCGGGAAGGCATCGCTTACACTCAGCGGACTCATGAGCCATACAGGCTTCAGATCCAGCAGCACCTTACCACTGGCGCGGGAGCACAGTTCGCGGATGCTTTTATAACGCATGGATTTGGAGAACTCGTTTTCCAGAATCCTACGGCCTTCCATATACGTTTCATCCGTTTTCTGGCTACGCTGCACATTGTCGAGGAAATGGCGGCGGATGTTGGCACGGATGTAAGCGGCATTGAGTTGCAGCAGTTCGCTGTAGCAATGCTTCACCGTGGCCACCGCCTGTTCTACTGCGGACGCACCGGCCTGCGCAAATGCCTTATTAGCGCGGTACAACTGACGGAGCGATTTACCTGCCATACCGGCTTCCAGCTCTCCCGGCGTCCAGGGAAGGCGGCGGAGGGCGGCTTTGAAATCAACAGGCAATGCTGTGTAATTACCCATCACCGGCAGCAGTTCTTCCAGCGCAGGGGCATTAAGACGGATACTTTCTAACAGGTCGGCCAGTTCACCGAAAGGCTGAGGGGCCGGGTCGGCAAGGGTTTGCGACAGCAACGTTTCCAGCTTCAGCAGGGGCTCCTGCAAAGCAGCGAGGGTACGCACGGTATCTGCCGCCTGCTGATGATGGAGGAGGTATTGCAGTGATGGCTCGTTCAGTTTATTGCGGAGGCGCTCCACCGCGAGCCAGGTCATTTCTATTTGTGATATCTGGTAATCGGATTCAAGGGCTTTCCGTGCCTGAGAGGCATTATGAGCAGCCTCGTACTCCCCGCGCAGTTGTTCTAATACTGTTACTGCGGATGGGGGAACCGTGCGGGCGGAGAAGTCGTATTGCGCATAGAGTGCCTTCTTCAATCTGCGCCATTGGCCGGAAAGGAAACGCCAGAACGACTCTTCGTACCTGCGCGCTATCTCTATCCCAGCAAGGGTATCTTCCACAGAAAACTTCTGATGCCATCCGGTATTCTGCGCCGTGGCCTGTTCAGCAGCTTTTTGAAATGCCTTCACTTCCGCCAGTCTTCTTTCAAATGTAACGGCATCGGGATGCTGCGGATCTACCAGCCGCAAGAGTCCTGCGTTGGCTAAAGGCAATAACAAAGTTGCCTGTAACACTAAGCCTTTCAGCTCATTGAGCTTACCCGCATGTTCACGGGCAGACTGCAGCGTTTCCAGCAGGGTAATACTGTTACCCGTCAATTGTTTGAGGGTGGCAATAGGCTGGGGGGATGAGAAGATGCTTTCATGCACCCGGCTCAGCGGGTGACTGGCAAACACCGGTTCGGCACCGGTTTCCTCCAGTGCCTGACCCAATTGTTCCACCACGTTGCCGTATTGCAGCCATTGCAGATATCCCGGCACCACTTCCTCCGTTTCCGCATCCGTAGCAGGGATCAACGGCTTCAGTGAAAGGAGCCGCTCTATAAGTGTACGCACCGGCACACCGGCGGAGTCGGTTTCACCGGCATGGGTGTCATGAAACTCCTGCAGTAGCTGCAACTGGCGGCGCAGGTTATGTAACAGTGCATCCCGCTTAACGGTGATGGAATGGAGGTCGGTATCCGGTTTCAGGGCAGCTTCGTAACAGGCTTTCAGGTCTTTGATAAAAGCCCGTTTGTCACCCTGACTGTCATGTATATACGAACAAAGTTCAGCAAGGCCCTGCTGCTGCAGGCGGTGAAACACCACATCGAGGGCTGCACGCTTCTCACACACGAACAGCACTTTTTTACCCCGCGCTACAAAATCTGCGATGAGGTTGGTGATGGTCTGGCTCTTACCCGTGCCGGGAGGGCCTTGTATGATATAACTTTCGCCTTCGCGGGCCTGTAAGATGGCGCGCGTTTGCGTAGGGTCGGCCTGTATCACATGGAACCATTCTTCGGGCAGGACAGGCAGTTCTGTTTCTTCCTGCAGTGGCCGCGGCTGATCACTGAAGAGATGATCGAACACCCCATGGCGGTGGTGTTGCTCAATGGCGGCGTTGTAGTCGCGCACGAGGCTCATCTTCTTATAATTGAAATTCCCCAGTACCATCTGGCAGGTATCAAACTCCCAGCGGTAGGGGTTGGCTTCTGCTTCGGCCCATTCAAAGAGTTCCTTTTCCGTTACTTCGTCTTTCTCCGGGGCAGGCTCCTGTGGTTTAGGAACTTCAGCACCTGCCGTCTTCTTCCGGTATTGTTCCGCAGTTTCGCGGGCTTCTTTGTAAATGAGGCGGATGCGTGGTTTACGGAGGTATTGCAGCACAATGCCCCGGTTGGCACCTTCCACCTGCCGGCGGATGTGCTCGCAGAAAGTTTCCGGGTTCATCTCTTCGAGATCCACACTATCGGGCAGTTCGATGCCGAACAGTTCCCGCAAACGGTTAGCCAGCACCGGGTTTACTTCGGCATTGTTTTCGGTAACGGTAAGCACGTATTGATCGCCACCGGTTTGTTTCTTCTTCTTCAGTTCCACAGGCAGCAATAACAGCGGACTGTGGATCGTTTCCTGCGGGTCTTCCGCCAGGTTGTGCCATTTCAGAAAAGCCACCACCAGCTTCAGTTGCGAGAAACCGAATTCCTGCACATCGCGCTGCGCTTCCAGCCTGATCTTGTTGAGAACGGGCGGGAGGTAGGGATGATCTTCGAAGCGGAGGTATTTATTCAGGGGCAGATCGCCCATGGCTATTACTTTGGCTTCGATATCGCTGTTCCAGGTAAAAAGCAGTTCGGAGCGGATGCTCTGGTGATGCAACACCATGGGCACGCTGCCGAAGGTGAGATTGGCGAAGCGGGAATTGGCTTTATAGAACAACAGCCGGTTACGGCGGCTGATATCAAAAAGGCGGTTGCGGAGTTTATGGAGAATGAACTGCTGCTTCTCGCTGCGGTCGTGCGTAACCCATCCTGCCACCTGCGCCAGATCGGTCTGCTTTTCAGGATCAAAGTCGCGGTAGTTTTCAAGGCGGTGGATGGCTTCCTGCAGATCGCGGGTACGGAGACTGCGCTCCAGCTCCGTCATTTCCGTGATGAGGGTACCGAGGGCGGGGTGCAGGGCTTTATGTAAGAGGGGGCGCTCCCGCTGGGCTACCAGCACAGGGAGGTTGGCCGGGTCGTAGAGATCGAGGCCGAGGGCAATACTTGCCAGCACGAGGCCGAGGCAAAAGATATCCGTTTGCTCATCGTGATGCCCCAGCAGCATTTCGTAGCTGCGGTATCCGGGGATGTAGGCGGCGTGGCGCAGGGGTTTATCTGTATCAGCGTGTACCCGCAGCGATTCAGCTGCTTGTCCTTCCGGGAGCCTCACTTTATCGATCACTTCAAAATTGGGGTTATGCCCGTCGAACAGCGCCTGCACTTTCCCCGAGGCATCCAGTGGCGGATGCGCCGCGGAAGCATCGAGCAGGAGGGTGCGGGCGGTGGCGAGGATGGCGGTATCGTTGCCGAATGGGGCCACCATGCCTTCGTTATGCAGGGCCTGCACATCGCGGAAAAGCGGCAGTACTGCCGCAATAACATCGTCTGTGGTGTATGGTCCGTGCTGAAAAGCAGTTTGCAGGAACTGCCGGAAAGAGATCGTCGTCAAAGTAAAGATTTAGCGCCAGGGCCGGGGGATTCAGTTTCCGGCCGCTCAAAAATACCCAATTCCCCGCTGTCAGAAAACCCGGAAAGCCTGCTTTTTCCGCCTCCATGTAAATTCTTTCGGCTTCATTGCATCGCGTTGGGCCACGGTGGGCCGTCCGGCTAATTTGCACAAAAAAGCAACGGATATGAAAACGTTTTGCCTTTTATGCCTGACAGGGCTGTTAGCCACCTATAACGCCAACGCGCAGCAGATTATTGGCCGCGTGACAGACAAAAGCGGCCGTGGCCTCGAAGGGGCCAGCATATCCCTCAACGGTACGGCCGACGGTGCCACGGCAGACAGTACAGGCCGTTTCCGCTTCGCCACCACCGCACAACCGCCTTACCGGCTGACCGTCAGCTACATCGGATACAAAACCGCCACCGCAGATGCCCGTGCAGGTATTGAAACAAGCATTGTGATGGGTAAAGACCCATCATCTTTACAGCCGGTAGTCATTTCCGCCGGGGCATTTTCTGCCGGTGATAAGAACAAAGGCGCGGTAATGACCGCCATGGACGTGGTATCCGTAGCCGGTAACGGGGGCGATGTGGCCAATGCAGCCCGCACATTACCCGGTGCACAGCAGATCGGGGAGCGCGAAGGACTTTTTGTACGGGGAGGTGCCGGCATGGAAACGCGCCAGTTTGTAGACGGTACCCTCGTGCCTTCTCCTTACTTCGCCACACTGCCCGGCCTGCCGCAGTTTAACCGGATATCCTCACCCTTCCTGTTCGACGGCATCATTTTCAGCACAGGCGGGTACTCCGCCGCATACGGACAGGGCCTCAGCGGCGCCCTTATCCTCGAAACGCAGGACCTCCCCGAGAAATCCTCCGCAGTAATCGGCATATCACCCATGGTAGCCGTAGCCGGTGTACAAAAGCTGGCAAAGAACGGGAAGAGCAGTCTGGGCCTCAGCACCCGCTATATGACCTGGCAATACTACGCCAAAGCAGTACCACAGAATCCCGAATACGCTACGGGACCGGCCTATTCCATTACCGAAGCCAACTACAGGATGAAAACCGGTAAAACGGGCATACTGAAGGTTTACGCCAACTTCGGTTACCACGAGTCGGAACTGTATCGCGAAGACATTGACAGCGCCGCACTGCTGAACCGCTTTGCCACCACAGACCGGAACCTCTACCTCAACATCAGTCACAGGAGCCGCCCCGGAGAACACTGGCGCCTCGATCTCGGCGGGGCACTCAACTACAATAGTGCCGATATCAGCAGGGGCATGACCAACATCGATAAAACACCCACCCATCCTGAAGGAGCCGCGTACACCGGTAAGTTCAGTGAATACCGCGGCCGGGAGCGCTCTCTGCAAGGGAAAGCTGTACTCACCCGTTACCTTGAAGGCGGGCACCTTATACTGGCAGGTGCGGAAGCGCAGATCGGGGAGTTGGATGAACTGTATGCCGGGTTCGCGGAAGGGGAATGGCGGCTGCACCATGCACTGGCGCTCCGTACAGGGGCACGGTGGGAGTATAGCCGGCTTTCCCAAAGCGGGAACCTCGCACCGCGGGTGAGCCTTGCAGTAAGAACGGGCGCCCGTTCGCAGATCAATGCCGCTTATGGCATTTACTACCAGCAGGCAGAAAGGCGCTGGCGGATGGAAGCACCTTCACTGCCACAAGCCCGTGCATCGCATTACATCCTCAATTATACACGTAAAGAAAACGGAAGGATCTTCCGGGCGGAAGGGTTTTACAAGCACTACGACCGGCTGCTGAAAACATACCCTTCCACAGATATGAGCGGCAGCGGATATGCCAATGGACTGGAAATGTTCTGGCGGGATAAGAAGTCCATTTCAAATTTCGATTACTGGGTCAGCTACAGTTACCTGCATACCCGCAGGGATCATCTCAATTATCCCGTTCCGCTTCAACCTGATTTCGCATCACCACACACCTTGTCGGTAGTAGCCAAACGGTTCTTCGAAAAAATAAGTACCAATGTAAATGTGTCGTGGTCTGTGGCTGCGGGCAGGCCGTACTACGATTTCACCGCCAACCATGAAATCCGCCAGCAGGGCACCACACGGGCGTATAACGTAGTGAACCTGGGCTTTGCGCATATGCTGTCGCTTTTCCCGAAATGGAAGCAGAAAGACTTCACCGTAATTGCATGTGGCGTCAACAATGTGCTGGGAACCAGGCAGGTGTTTGGTTATGATTTCAGTTACAACGGCCAAACAAAATCACCCATTACACTACCGGCTACACGTAATTACTTCATAGGCATCTTTATGAGTCTGGGTATAGACCGTACGGAAGATTACCTCAACGATAATTTGTAACAAAACCCATAACATGAAAAAGATCATCACGCTCGCCGCTGCGCTGTTTGTATTCATTACAGCGCACGCACAAAGCTCCCCATTGGAAGGGGCAGTTTCCCAACTGAACGCCGCGCAAACACCGGCAGCATACCAGGAACTGGCGAACACCTTCCAAAGGCAGGCTTCCGCAGACACTAAATCATGGCTGCCACTTTACTACGCCGCCGTTTGCAACATGAAGCTCGCCTTCCTGCAGAAAGAGAAAGCCATGGCACTGAGCGCAATAGCAGAAGAACAGATCGCCAGGGCAGAAGCCCTTGTGCCTGCGGGCAACACCAAAGACATGGCCGAGATCTACACCGTGAAGAGTTTCATTGAACGCAGCAGGGTAGAGGCGGACCCTATGAGTAACGGGCGCAAGTATGGTCCCATTGCAGGTAAATACCTCGCCAAAGCCCGTCAAATGGACCCGCAGAACCCGCGTGCCCTGTACCTCGACGGGCACATCAAGTACCACACGCCGGCGCTCTGGGGTGGCGATAAAGACAAAGCCAAAGCCCTGTTCTCCGAAGCCATGCAGCATTTCAACCAGCCACCCGCATCCGCTGTGGCACCGCAATGGGGCAAAGCCGAATGTCAGAAAATGTTGTAACCATTCACCGGGAGGAAGGTCCGCCTTCCTCCCGTAATACGCCTTCTCATGAAAGCATCTACCGAACGCAAACTCATCCGCTGGATTCATATACTGTTCAGCATTCCTATTATAGGGTTCATTTACGGTCCCGTAGCCGAACTGCCGGAAGCTGCCAATGCCGTGCGCTTCCTGTTCTTCCCGGTCATCGTTCTTTCCGGATTATGGCTATGGAAAGGCGCATGGATTAAAAAACACTTGTTAAATTAGCAAACGATGAAAGCCTTCCTCCGTAAATACGCCCTCCGTATCGCCGTCACTGCCATGTTCGTGGTCATTGCCTGGACCATCCGCGAAGGCCTGCGCCCCATGTCCGTCACGCAGCACCTGCTGGGAAGCATACCGGTTATCATCATCACCCAATTCATCTGGACCATCCTCACGCTTATTCACCGCCTGCTGGATAAGGTGTTCCCTTTCACGAAAAGTGACGTAGGCCGTGTTTTCCTGCAGATCACCATCGGCACCCTGCTCATCTGGGGCATCCGCAGTACGGTGTTCTATGTGATCCAACACTCCTTCCGGGTAAACATCGATCCGCTCACTTCCGCCATGGTGGCTACCATCAACAACTTCGTGTCTGTCACCATCAATATCGCCCTCATCGGCCAGTATTACGCCCGCCGCTGGAAGGAGGGCGTGATCAGGGAAGAAAGGCTGGAGCGGGAGAAGACGCAATTGCAGTTCCTCCACCTCAAAAACCAGGTAGACCCGCATTTCCTGTTCAACGCATTCACCTCGCTGGACAGCCTCGTACAATCCAACCCGCCACTGGCTTCGCAGTTCATCCGCCATCTTTCCAAAGTATACCGCTATGCATTGCAAAACCGGGATAAGGATGTGGTGATGCTGGAATCGGAACTGGAGATGCTGCAGCATTATATTGCTTTACAGAAAATACGATTTGGCACCTCGCTGGAGATTGATATTGAGATGAATGAAATGCCGAAGGAGAAGGGCATTGCGGCTGTTACACTTCAAATGCTGCTGGACAATGCCATCAAGCACAACGAAGTACATGCAGATCATCCCCTACGGATCAGCATATACGTAAAAGAGGATTACCTCGTTATTTCCAACAACAAGCAGATCCGCAGGCAGTTGGCGGCTTCTGATAAACAAGGCCTTCAGCAACTGAAGCAATTGTATACTTATCTTTCTGAGCGGGAAGTGAAAGTGGAAGATGGCGAAACACAGTTCACCGTGGCGCTGCCGCTGTTATAAAACACGAACGAATGAGAATACTGATCCTCGAAGATGAACCACTCGTAGCCACGCACCTGATCAAACTGGTAAGGGAACTGGAACCGGCGTGGCAGATACTTGGCCCGGCAGCCAGTTTGCGGGAGGCGGAGCTACTCCTGCAGGCAGGGCCTGATCTGATGCTGGCAGACATCCAGTTGTCTGACGGCATCAGCCTCGACCTCTTCCATCACCTCCAGCCAGCCATACCCGTCATCTTCACCACTGCATACGACCAGTACGCTATCCGCGCGTTTAAAATAAACAGCATCGATTATCTCCTCAAACCCGTTGACCCCGAAGAGCTTGCCGCTGCCTTCCGCAAATATGCTTTACTGCGCGATAAGTACGCCAGTCCGCAGTTTATGGGAGAGCTGATGCAGTTTGTGCAAAACCAGCAGCAGAAGCTGCTTTTCAAGGAAACATTTACGGTGCATTCCGGCAGAAACGTATACATGTTCCCGTTAGCGGAGATAGCGGGCTTCTCTAAAAGTGAAGTAATATATCTGCATCATGCCGATGGCCGCCAGTGGATCACCGACTACCGTTCCCTCGACGAGATCGAGGAGCTGCTGGACCCTGTGCAATGCTTCCGTGCCAACCGCCAGTTTATCACCAACCGCGCATATCTCGCTGGTTTCAGGACAGACGATACCAGCCGCCTTACCTTACACTTCAAAGCAGTAAACCTGCCCACCGTGATGGTCAGCAAGGATAAAGCCGCGGCGTTCCGCGCATGGTTCAGCTGATCTAATTGGTGAATTGCAGTTCGCTGAGGCCACGGTACAGGCCTTCAGACCGGCGCATGAGTTCTTCATGCGTACCCGCTTCCGCTACCTGCCCCTTATCGATCACAATGATCATATCCGCCCGGCGAACAGTGCTGAGGCGGTGAGCGATCACGATGGAGGTACGGCCTTCCATCAGTTTCTCCAGTGCTTCCTGCACCAGCTTTTCTGATTCGGAGTCTAAAGCCGAGGTAGCTTCGTCGAGGATGAGGATACGCGGGTTCTTCAGCACCGCCCTTGCAATAGCGATACGCTGCCGCTGCCCGCCCGATAACTGAATACCCCTTTCACCCACAATGGTATCGAGGCCCTCGGGGAACTGGCGGATGAACTCCCAGGCATTGGCCTGCCTTGCAGCATCCATTATACCTTCTTCATTGGCAGTGGGGTCACCATAAGCAATGTTCTCACGGATAGTACCACCGAAAAGGAACACATCCTGCGGCACAACGGCCATCTGGGAACGCAGGAGGGAGAGGTCGTACTCCCGGGTGTCCTGCCCGTCGATATAAATATGCCCGTTCACCGGGTCGTAGAAGCGGAGGAGGAGGTTAACGATGGTGGATTTACCTGCCCCGCTTGGCCCTACCACGGCCACCTGCCAGCCGGGTTCGGCATGGAAGCTGACATCGCGCAGTACGGGAAGGTCTTTCCGGGAAGGATACTGAAACCCTACGTGCTGGAAACGGATCTCCCCACGGAACTGCGGACGGCGGTCGGCCGGAGGCAGCAGATGGATATCTTCTTCCGGCACATCCAGAATCTCCAGCAGGTGTTCTGAAGCACCCAATGCGCGCTGGATGCGGGTAAAGATCTCTGCCAGTCCGCTGATGGACCCACCGATGAAGCCGGAATACAGCACAAAGGAGAAGAGGTCGCCCACGGCAAAACCGTTTCCGATCATGAGTACCCCTTTCCAGATCACGGCAACCATGGCACCGAAGAGTCCGAAGATGAGGAAGGAAACGAATAAGCCCTGGTAAACCCCGGCTTTCATACCGGTTTTAGCCACTTCATTGGTTTTGGCACTGTAGCGGCCTATTTCAAAAAACTCATTGGCAAAAGCTTTCACGTTGAAGATCCCCTGCAGGGTTTCTTCCACGATGGTATTGGATTCCGCGATCTGGCCCTGTACCTGTTTGCTGAACCGGCGGATGAACTTCCCGAACACCACTGCGAGGATGCATATGGCAGGCACAATGGCCAGCATAAAGAGGGTCAGCTTCCAGGAGGTATATGCCAGCAGGGCAATACCACCCACAATCACGATCACCTGCCGGAGGAACTCCGCAAGGGTAGTGGTAAAGAGGTCCTGTAACTGGGAAATATCGGAAGAAATGCGGCTGTTCAGTTCCCCCACACGCCGTTCCGAAAAGAACTTCATGGGCAGGCGGATGAGGTGCCCGTAGGTAGCCTGGCGGAGGGCTGCCACGGTTTTCTCGGTAACAGACACAAAAATGCGGATGCGGAAAAAGGAGAAGATGGATTGTAAAGCCAAAACGGCCACCAGCATCATCCCGATGCGGTTGATGTGCAGATGAAGCTCCCCGGCCTGGCCAACGTTGATAAGATCGCCCAGCAGTTTAGGGAAAGCAAGACTGGTAGCGCTTGAAAGCATCAGCATGATAAGCCCCAGGGCAAACTCCCAGCGGTAGGGTTTAGCATATTGGTATAATCGGGATACTTTCCGGATGCCCTCGAACGAGATCTTTGCGCGCTTTTGCTGTTGCTCCATACTATGAAATTAACGATTCCTGCCGGAGTAGACGGATGGGCGCGGGAAATATTGTATCAGCGGGGAAAATACAGCAGGGGTTATTCGAACTCCCTGAAGCCTTTGTGCTGTGCCAGCTCCAGCATTTCCTTGTCTCCGCCGGAATCGCCATAGGCGTAGATCGTTTGGTAAGGGGTCAGTTTTACCGATTCGCGGATGCGGCATACCTTTTCATCGCCATTGCAGTTTTTGCCCTGCAGCAGCCCGGTAATACGGCCATCATGAATGGCGAGGCGGGAACCCAATACGGGTACCCCCAGTGTTTCGGCCCAGGGGCGCACCCAGTTTTCGGCAGATGCGGTAACGATGTACACGGCATGGCCCTCAGACAGGTGCCAGGCGATGGCGTTCACCGCTTTGGGGCGCAGCAGTTCCGGCAGGCGCTCCCGGCAAAATGCATCGCATTCCTCCTGGAATACCGCTACCGGGGTGCCGTTAAAGTAAAAACGCAGCACAATCTCTTTCATCCGCTGATTGCTGATGACCTTCATTTTGAACAGCACCAGCAGGGGAGATAACAGGGTCATGCCGGCATATAATGCCGCCTTGCCCTTATGGAACCGGATGATTTCGAAAAGGGTGTCTTTCCGGGTAATGGTGCCGTCAAAATCGAAAAAAGCGATCGCCTGCTTCACAGTTTCTTCTTTTTGAATATGGGTTCGGGGATATTGCGGATGATTGTCATGATATATCGCCAGAACCACTTGGTATACAATACGTTCTTCTTATTCTCCGCTGCTTTGAATATATCTTCCGCCACTTCTGCAGGCTGGGCCGTGAGCAGGGGCGGGAGGGTAAGGTGCTCCGTCATTTGCGTGGCCACGAAGCCCGGCTCCACGGTCATTACATGCACCCCGGAATGCCAGAGGCGGTTACGCAAACCGGAAAGGTACGCCGTGAAGCCTGCTTTGGCACTGCCGTAGAGATAATTGCTCATCCGGCCACGGTCGCCCGCTACGGAGCTGATGCCGATAATGGTACCTGTACCACGGGCTGCCATGCTTTCTGCAGCAATATTGAGGATGGACACGGCGCCGGTGTAATTGGTATTTATTATGCGGGAAGCCTCATTCCAGTCCTGCTGCCCCTTTTCCTGATCACCGAGGTAGCCGAATACACAGATAACGATATCGGGCGGGGTGGGGAGCGACTGGTAAAAAGCGGCGTGGGATTCGAAGTTGAGGGCATCGAAAGCGTGTACGGTAGCCGCGATCCTGTGGCGGATGCGCAGGTCCTGCTCAAGGGGGCGCAGCTGTTGGGGGTTACGGGCTGCTAACTGAATGGTGTGACCGGCGGCTGCATAGCGGCGGGCAAGGGCTACGGCCATATCGGAGCCGGCGCCAAGAATGAGTACGGTAGGCATATCGTTCGTATCGGGTCTGCTATTACCCGGCGTTGTTTGATGCGAATTGAAAATTAAGCCTGTCTGACTGTGCGGAACGGAATTTACCTTCCGGGTTCCATTCCTTTACGATCTCCTGAAAACGCTGTGCATTAGGGTAACTGTCCCAGAAAACGCGCTCCTGCATCCGTGCATCCTTTGTGAGGTAGAGGCGGCCGCCGTATTCCAGCACCAGCGCATCCAGCTCATCGAGGAAAGGGAAAAGCCCTTTGCGCACGGGGAAGTCGAGCGCCAGCGTATAACCTTCCATGGGGAAAGATATGAGATCATCCTGCGGCCCGAATGTTTTCAGTACGGCGAGGAAAGAACCCCATCCTTTATCACTGATCTTTTTCAGAATAGCCACCAGCCCGTCCTTCTTATCCATCGGCAATACGAACTGGTATTGCACGAAGCCATCTTTCCCATAACCGCGGTTCCAGTGAAGGATGGCATCCAGCGGGTAAAAGAAAGGCTCATACGGCACTACGTTCTCGATCACCCGTTTGGTGTTCTTGGCGTAATAAAGAGCGTTAAACAGTTTAACCGTGAAGTTATTGAGTACAAAGCCGGGCAGGTTGAAAGGGAGCGTGAGCTTCATTTTATTGGGTAACGTAAGGGGTGCCTGCGCGGCTTTGGCATTCAGCTCCTGCCTGGTAGCGTGTTCGCCAACGATGAGGATGCTCCGGCCAAAGGAATCGCCTTTCTGCAGGCAATCGATCCAGGCCATGGAGTACGTATAATGTTTGTGTTCTTCGAACAGCCGAATTACTTCGTCGAGATTCTTTGCTTTGATCTGCTTTTGCGCGATGTAGGCCGTTTCAATCTTCTTCAGCCTGAACTTCACGGTGGTGATTACACCGGTAAGGCCCATACCGCCACAGGTAGCCCAGTAGAGGTCGGTTTCCGTTTCGGGGGAGCAGGTTACCATTCCCTTGCCGGTCAGCACATTCATGGAAATGATATGATTACTGAAGCTGCCTTCGGAGTGGTGGTTTTTACCATGTACATCCGATGCCACGGCGCCGCCGATGGTGATAAACTTGGTACCCGGAGTAACGGGCAGGAACCAGCCGCGGGGAACGATGATGTCGAGGATCTGATCGAGCGTGAGGCCCGACTGGCATTCGAACACACCATTCTCTTCATCGAACCCGATGGCTTTATCGAAACGCAGGGTGGATATGCTGTGCTCTCCGAGCGACGCATCACCGTAACAACGGCCATTTCCACGCGCAATGATATGATCGTTGGCGTTAACGTACTGCAACAGTTGATCCTCAGAAGCGAAGGATACTTCATCACAGTCTAAAGCGGGATAATTGCCCCAGTTTGCTATGCTTTTTCGCATTATTCAAAAAAACTTTTATTCGTCGGTAAATAAATGATCACATAAAAGCTGAGGATCCACAGGAGAATGGTCAATTGAATAAAGCGGTCTTTGTATAGGATTTTGGTGGGAGAACCTGTGTCGTTATCGACATAAGTTATTTGCAAATATCGTAATAATCCGGCAATAACAAAAATGCTGGTATAGTACAGGCGGTAGGTTTTGAAGTGGATCATCGTACCCGGGCTCATGGTATACATCAGGTACGAAACAATGATCACCGCAGAAACCAGTGCCAGCGAGGCATTCAGGAAGTCGAGGTTATAACCTTTGGAAGCTTTGCGCATATCTTTCCCGGACTGTAGTTTAAGCAGCACATCATCTCTCCGTTTGGCAATGGCCATAAATACTGCCAGCAGGAACACCATGATGTTCAGCCATTCCGATGTAGCCACATCTCCCGCAACACCACCGGCTTTCACACGGAGCACAAACCCCGCAGCCAGAATAAGGATATCGAGAATGGATACGTTTTTAAGGCCGAAGGAATAAGCGAGGTTCAGGAGGAAGTAGATCCCCAGTACGAACATGAACTTGAAACTGATGAGATACGCCCCCGCAAAACCCAGCACCATCGCCAATACGAATACTGCCAGTCCGGCTGCGGGAGACACGGCCCCGGAAGCTAACGGACGGTTCTTTTTCTCGGGATGCGCCCTGTCTGCCTCAATATCTTTATAATCATTGATGACATAGATACTGCTGGCAACCAGTGAGAAACAGCAGAAGGCCAGGGCAAGGACCTGGAGTTTTTCCACGTCGAAAATCTCGCCGGCGAAGAACAGAGGTATGAAAAGGAAAAGATTTTTGGCCCAGTGTTTTGGCCGCAGTAGTTTCAAGTATTGCACGGGGATAGACAATTAACAAGGCGTAAAATACAATGTTTATCAGGAAATGTCGCTAGTTTTGCTGGTTTAAATTAAAGTTACGGTATATTACCTTTACCCAGAAACAATCCCATACATGGCCAATCCCTTCCTGACCCCACGCCGGGCGCTGGTATTAGAATGTCTCATGATTATTGCACTGGCCTGCGTGCCACTGTTTGCCACATTCCCTTACCGGGTAAACATCTTCCTGTCGTGGGAAGGGGCGTACCGCCTGTCAGAAGGCCAGGTGCCTTACCGTGATTTCGGATTGCCGCTGGGCTTCGGGTTCTGGCTGGTTCCCGCTCTTTTCTTTAAACTGTTCGGGCCAGCCCTCATCTCCCTCGTGAAAGCACAGGTATTCCTCAATATCGTGGGGGGCCTCAGTTTCAGGTACATTATGAAGCAAATGCGTGTGCCCACTGCCGTCAGGGTACTGGCCGTGCTTGTTTTCATCCTGTCTTATTCCTTCGTTAACTTCTGGCCCTGGTATAATAATACCGTTATCATTTACCAGCTTGCAGGCCTTGCATTCCTGTTACGCGGCCTCGAAAGCGGCCGCTGGAAGTGGCCGGCGCTCTTCCTCGCCGGTGCCTTTACTTTCCTCAGCTTCTTCACGAAGCAGGACGGGGGAGGACTGGCCATGCTTTTGGCGCTTGCCCTGCTGGGATATCATACCCTCAATACCCGCCGCTGGCAGGAGCTGGCCGGCTTCCTCGGCAGCTATATACTCGTAGCCTGTATTTTCATCGTTCCCTTCCTCAGCCATGGTTTCGGATACTGGTTTAACCACGGGCAGCCTCCGCACTCATCGCGCCTGTCGTTCATGGATATCATCGAAGTACTCCTCATCGAAACACAATGGATCAAGTTCTACTTCGTGCTCGTCGTAATACTGATGATCCCGGCGCTGAAGGCCCCGCGTGCCTTGTGGCAGAACCGCGGACTGATGCTCTTCTTCCTCCTTACCATCGGCATCCTCGTGGAAGCAGCACTGTTCCAGGTAACAAGCTATACGCCTCCCGATAACAATATCTTCTTCCACGGCTTCGCCATCGCGTTCATCCTTACCCGGTTGTATGATCTTACAACAGTACGGTTCGATGAATGGAAGCCCTTCTTCGCCGCGGCCGCCGTGGTATTGCTCTGGTGGTCTGCCAGCTACTTCAAATACATTTCCCGCATCCTGTACCAGCTGAACCCGCCAGTGGCCACGGCTCCTGTACCCGGTGGAGAGAACGTGGTGAACAGGCATAATTTCATGGTGAGCCTCGATACAACGGATGTTCCCACCAGCGAATGGACCTTCTCATCCCTCCCGGAATTCCGCAAGATATATATGCCGCCTTCCACCGTGGCGGGCATCGACCGTATCATGGCGCTCCCTGAGGTAAAGAAAGGCAAGGATGCCAAAGTGCTGAACCTCACGGAACTCACCCCGCTGGACCACGCTATAGGCTACACGCAGGAAACCGGTCACAACATCCCGCTCTGGCACCACCTTGGTGTTGGTATGTTTAATGCGCAGCTGGAAGAATACGTGCAGAAGGTGCGCAGCAAACATTATGATCTCGTTATTTATGAATATGCACCAACGCTGAACAACTTCTTCCCCTGGGCGCTGCGCACCGAGCTGCAGCAGCATTACCGCCAGATAGATTCGTTCCACGCTCCGCGCAGGCCTACCAATGCCATGATCGAAGTATTTGTAAGGTAAGGGCAGAAGTGTAGCTTTGCGTGCCGGGTATGCCCGGCCATAAACCATGCAACAACGTTCTAATAAGTCCAGGCTCATACTGGCGCTTTGTCTCGTATACGTACTGTGGGGCTCCACTTACCTTGGCGTAAAGATCGCTACGGAAGTGCTGCCGCCCTTCCTGCTGTCGGTCCTCCGCTTCATTCTGGCCGGGAGCCTCATGCTGGGCATAGGGTTCGCGGTGGAAAAGAAGCGCCCCACGCTCATCCAGTGGCGCAATGCCGCTATCATAGGCGTACTGCTGATAGGGCTGGGCAACAGCTCCGTGGCTTTTGCCCTGGCATACATGCCATCCAGCCTCGTGGCCTTGTTCATTGCCGCCCTGCCGGCATGGTTCATTGGATTAGACTGGCTGTTCTTCAGTAAAAAGAAGCCCTCTGCACTAACGCTCTGTGGGCTTGCCCTTGGGTTTGCGGGTCTCTTCTGCATCTTTGACCCGTTTTACCTGATGCACCCCGATAATGTGGTGCGTGATTACCCGCTATGGCCCATTGCCGTACTTACTGCCGGCTCCATCGCCTGGGCATACGGCTCCCTGCTCAGCCCCCGGCTGGATACACCGCCACAGCTGACCTCCTCCGGCATCCAGATGCTGTCGGGCATCGTAGTGACCGGGATACTGAGTGTAATTTTCGAACAAAAAGACTGGCATACGCTGGGAGAGATGACCAGCCGTACCTGGCTGGCGATAGGATACCTCGTGGTATTTGGCTCACTGGTGGGGTATACAGCCTTTAGCTGGCTGGTGAATAACGCACCGCCGCAGGTTTCCGCTACTTATGCTTATGTAAACCCCGTAGTGGCAGTGTTCCTCGGCTGGGTATTCCTCGATGAAACACTGGCCCCTCATGCTATGGCCGGATCGGCTGTTGTAATTGCAGGGGTGGTGCTGATGACGACCCGGAAGAAGTGATTATTTCGCCGGCTCCACTTCAAACCGGATCACATCCCGGTGTGCGAGGAGTGCATCGTTCATGGCTTTCAGATGAGCCGTGGAACCGGTGAGTTCATATTTACCTTCATATACGATCCGCCCGGTTTCCTTTTCAGTGGATTTGGTAGTGGAAATAGCCAATGCCTTCAGGCTGAACGACCGGAAGAGGGCATCTATCGCCTCCGGGCTAAGAGTGTTTTCAGAGTATTGGATGGCATAGTACTGTCTTTCCCGGTTGCTGCTGATGAACCTTTCTGCGTAAGAAAATCCCCATAACGTAAATAAAGTGAAGAACACGGCAAAGGCCGCGAGGTCGTATTTGCCTATGCCAATGGCCATGCCGATGGCGGCGGAGATCCAGATAACGGCGGCGGTAGTGATCCCATCTATGGTAAACCCGCCCCGGAAAATAACCCCGGCACCAATGAAGCCCACGCCGGTGAGGATGTTGGAGGCGATACGATCGCCCGACTGCATGCCCCCGAAATGTATGCTGAGCATACTGAAGAGTGCGGAACTCATACAAATAAGGGTAATGGTGCGCACCCCGGCCGCTTTGCGCTGTATTTCCCTTTCCAGCCCCAGGAAGAACCCTGCCAGCATGGCAACAGCCAGTTTAATGATCATCGGGAATTCTATATGCAGTTCGCTCATACGCTTTTAACAGGTTTTGGGTACGGGGAGGTGGTTGACGGCTATGAGGCGGTCCAGCCGCAGCTCCCTACCGGCCTCCGTCAGCAAAAACTCTGCCTTGTTACGGACATAGAGGTCGCGGATAACGGCTGTTTCTATATGGGGCTGCCCGGACTCGTCGAGGTATTCGAGGATTACCGGCTCATGGAGGGTGGCCCAGGCTTCGAGGCGGTCGTAATAGTTACAATCTATGGGCTGATAGGAAGGATTTTGGGAATCCATAAAAAAAGCTTTGATTTTTTAATGCCGGCTGGCCTATTTTTGCAGCTCAGAAAACAGGTAATCTATTAAAATAAACCGGAATGTTAGAATCTGCATTTAAATTTCCTAACCAGACGGCCTTTTACAAAGGTAAGGTACGGGACGTGTATACCATCGGCGATAAATGGATGGTAATGTTTGTGAGCGACCGTATCTCAGCGTTCGATGTGGTACTGCCCCGCCCGATCCCCTACAAAGGACAGGTACTGAACCAGATTGCGGCTATTATGCTGGACGCCACCAAAGACATCGTGCCCAACTGGGTTAAATCCGTACCCCTGCCCAGCGCTACCGTGGGCCTGAAATGCGAAACCTTCCCCGTGGAAATGGTGGTTCGCGGTAACCTCACCGGCCATGCATGGCGCACCTACAAAAGCGGCAAACGTGAACTGTGCGGTGTAACCATGCCCGATGGCATGAAGGAGAACGATTACTTCGCTTCCCCCATCATTACCCCTACTACCAAAGCCCACGAAGGCCATGACGAAGATATTTCCCGCGAGGAAATCATCGCGTCCGGACTGGTGAGCAGGGAAGACTACGAAAAGCTGGAGCAATACACCCTCGCCCTGTTCCAACGCGGGCGTGAGCTGGCAGCTAAACGTGGCCTCATCCTCGTAGATACCAAGTATGAATTCGGCAAGATCGGTGATACCATTTACCTGATCGACGAGATCCATACCCCCGATTCTTCCCGCTTCTTCTATGCCGAAGGCTACGAAGGAAAACAAAAAGCCGGCGAAGCACAGAAGCAGCTGAGCAAGGAGTTTGTACGCGAATGGCTCATGGAAAACGGTTTCCAGGGCAAGGAAGGCCAGCAGGTACCGGAAATGACCGACGAGTTCGTTGCCAGCGTAACCAACCGCTACATCGAGCTGTTCGAAAACATCACCGGCCAGCAGTTTAAGAAAGAAGATGTAAGCAAGGACGATCAGGAAAAGATCATCCTCGAAACCCTCCAGAAACTGGGTTAATAAAAAAGGGAGCAGCTCAACACTGCTCCCTTTTCATTTTATGCCATCTGCATCATGGGCACGCCCCGCCGGAAAGGCTGGCGCTTCCAGTACGTGAGCGAACGCCATACCCATTCCAATGGCCCGAACAGGAAGTACCTCAGCCAGATGTTGCTGTAAATGATCTGGATCACCCACACACTGCCCACCACATAATACAGCTGATATCTTTCCAGCGCACCATACCAGCCCAGCCCGTAGCCGTAGAAGAACAGTCCGCACAGCAGACTCTGCATGAGGTAATTGGTAAAAGCCATTTGTCCGACGGCGGCCATACCGGTAAAGAATTTCTTCGCGAAACCGGCTTTATACACCAGCATGATAAGCCCGATATGCCCGAGCAACACCAGCACCCGGCGGATCTCGTACCAGGAGAGGTACACCCTGTCTGCCAGGCGCGTCACGTCAAAACGGATATTCAGCACTTCCCGCATTTCCCAATATTGAATGGAAAGCCCCAGGGCATAACCCGTCAGCATCAGCACGGTATAAAACATCCGAGATCTCCCGCCGGTAAGCACACCCGCTTTGAAGAGGGCCATACCGAGGAAGAAGCAAATTATAAGGTCCCAGTAAAAGAGGTCGTACGGCGACAGCAGCTGGAAATGCGCATTACGGGGAAACGACCAGGCGAGTACCGTGCCGTAGTTACCTCGCATTTCAGTGATCTGTTCCGCATCTTCTTTGCGCTGGGCTTCAGGGGTATGCTTCTTCTGATGCGCTTCCCATGCTTCTTTTTCTTTCACTTGTTTGGGCGTCAGTTTTGCCTTTTGTTTTTCCAGCAAAAGGGCGTGTTCTCCTTTGGTGCGGAGTTCCTTTTTCTCATACAGATCGGCCGTAGCCATGAGGGTACCGATCAGCAGTCCCACGGCGGCGATAATGAGCAGGGTACGCACTTTCAGGCGGCGGAAAGGGTAGAGGAGCATACCGCCAAGGGCGTACACGTACAGCACATCGCCCGACCAGAGTAGCACATTGGCGTCGATGATACCGAAGGCGAGGAGCCAGAGGAGGCGGCGGTAGTAGATGTCTGCCGGGGGCGTGAGGGGATCGGTCCTTTTCTCCAGCCGGTCCAGCAGCAGCACACAGCCTGCCCCGAAGAGCAGCGAGAAAATACCCCGCATGGTGCCTTCAAAAAAGAAGCCGGTTACCCACCAGGTGTAGTAGTTAGGGCCGGAAAGCTCGTTGTGGAGCAGCAGGTTTTCGCTACGGTGATCAGGAAATCCGAATATGAGGATATTCATGAGCAGGATGCCCAGCAGGGCAATACCGCGCAGACTGTCGATGATCTGCAAACGGTCGGAGGCGCGCAGGGGTGAGGCGCCGGGTATAGTTGGCATATAGCAAGGTTTGACTAAAAATAAGCCGCCGCTCGATACCGGAAAAATGAAAATGATGAGTGTTACTGGTCATTCCCTACATTTGTATAGCTTTTATGAAACACCTTGCAGCTTTAAACAAATACTTCGTTCAATATAAGTGGCGCTTCCTGCTGGGGATGCTGTTCACCTCGGTCTCCATCGTATTCAGCGTTTTCCAGCCCATCCTGGTCCGCCAGATCTTCGACCTGCTGGAGCAGAACCTGAAAAGCTACCGCATACTGAGCGATACCAGTCTGAAAGGCGCTTTCCGGGCAGTGTTCAGTCAGACCCTGGCCTTTTACGGCCTGTCCATCCTCGGCCTGGCACTCCTCAGCGGATTCTTCATGTACCTGCAGCGGCAAACGCTCATCGTGATGAGCCGGTACATCGAATACGATCTCAAGAACGCCATCTACCAGCAATATCAGCGGATGGATCTTCACTTCTTTAAGCTGAACCGTACGGGCGACCTCATGAGCCGTATCACGGAAGATGTGAGCCGCGTGCGTATGTACGTTGGTCCTGCCCTGATGTATGCCACCCGTACGATCATTATGATGGTGATGATCATCTGGCTTATGTGGGCCGTGAACCCTATGCTTACGCTGTATACGCTCAGTCCGCTGCCCCTGCTGGCACTTACCATTTATTCCGTAAACCGCATCATACACAAGAAGAGCGAACGTATTCAGGCACAGTTATCGAACATCACATCGGTAGCGCAGGAAAACTATTCCGGCATCCGGGTGATCAAATCCTATGTGCAGGAAGAAGCATCTGCCGGGCATTTCGAAGAAGCGAGTGAAGCGTATAAGCAAAGCAGTATCAGTCTTGCTAAAACCGACGCATTGTATCAGCCTGCCATGGCCCTTATGATCGGACTCAGTGTGATCCTTACCATCTTTATCGGCGGTATGCAGGTGATCAAAGGGAACATTACCATAGGGAACCTTGCGGAGTTTGTACTGTATGTGAATATGCTCACGTTCCCGTTCTTCAGTATCGGATGGGTAGCCTCAATGATCCAGCGGGCGGCCGCTTCGCAGCAGCGTATCAACGAGTTCCTGTTACTGGAACCGCAGATTAAGAATGCGCCCGATGCAAGGGAAGTGAAGCTGGGCGGGGATATACGCCTCAACAATGTAAGCTTTACATACCCGCATACCGGTATTCAGGCACTGAAGAACTTCAGCCTGCATATTCAACCCGGTCAGAAGATAGCGGTGATAGGGCGTACCGGTTCGGGTAAAACCACACTGGCGCAGTTACTGCTACGGATGTACGACCCGCAGGAAGGTGCCATTCAGATCGACGGGCATAACATCCGCGAGCTGAAGCTGAACAGTTTACGTGAACAGATCTCTTACGTACCGCAGGATGTGTTCCTGTTTTCCGATACCATTGCCAACAACATCCGTTTCGGGGAGCCGACTGCGAACGATGAAGCGGTGCAACAGGCCGCGCGGCAGGCATCTGTAGAAAAGGATATCCTGGGCTTTCCGGAAGGTTTCCAGACAGTAGTGGGGGAGAGAGGGGTAACGCTCAGCGGTGGTCAGAAACAGCGCGTATCCATTGCCAGGGCGCTTATCCGCAAACCGAACATACTGCTGTTCGATGATTGTCTTTCGGCGGTAGATGCCCGTACGGAGAAGGAGATCATCGGCAACCTTTATGCATACCTGCAGGATAAAACGGCCATCATCATTACGCACCGCATCTTTTCACTCTTTGCGTTCGACAAGATCATTGTGCTCGACGAAGGGAGGATTGCAGAAATGGGTACACACGAAGAATTAATGACAAAAAACGGCTATTACGCAGAGCTGTATGCACGTCAGCAAACGGGTGAAGAAGAACGTGTAAGTGAGTAATTTCCATAGGGTTGCAAACTGCTGTAATGCCCTCCTGCGCGGAATATAAGATGATTTTTGAAAATCATTTAAAAATATTTTGATATTTGTAAAACAATAGTATATTTGTTGATTATTGATCACTCAAACAGGATTTGATTCGTTAACACTTAAATCTATCAACTGTGGCGTACGAAAACAACAATCAACAGGAAAGAAACAATGACAGCATCTTTTCCAAGAGATTGAAAGCGGGCAAAAGGAGAACTTATTTCTTTGATGTAAAAACCACGCGCGGAAACGATTACTTTCTCACTATCACAGAAAGTAAAAAACGCTTCAACGACAATGGCTACGACAGGCATAAAGTATTCCTGTACAAAGAAGACTTCAACAAGTTCCTCAATGCCCTTACTGAAACCATCAACTACGTAAAAACCGAGTTGATGCCCGATTTTGACTTTGATGCTTATAATCACGACTATTCCGACTCCCGTGAAGACGAGCAGGACACCGATGCCCAGGAAGCCGTTGCCGCTGTTCGTTCCGAAGTAGCCGCCGCTGCAGCTACCGCAGAAGCAGAAGCACCAGCTCCTTCTTCTGAAGACGTGGACAAATGGTAGTTTCTTTTTCTTCTCTCCCTGTCAACGATAAAGAAATTTCACCTCCGCAATTCGCGGAGGTTTTTTTATGCCTTACACAAGGGTAACTGCAGGGTTAAAGAAGGGTTACTGTATATCTAATGTATATAAAACGTAGTCAAACCCAATATTGTAACGGAAAAGCGCCCCTTTATATACATTAAGGTACCCTTACTTTAAATATTCCATAACGCCGCATTACAGCTTACTTAACTGCCTGAAAACATAACGGCCGCCGGGAAACCCCGGCGGCCGTTATACGTATTAAAAACGCCGTTACTGACGCATTTGTTTGTATTCGTTGATCAACCCGTTGGTAGATGAATCGTGTGAAGTCACTTCGTCATTTTCCAGCAGCTCGGGCAATATGCGGTTAGCCAGTTGCTTACCCAGTTCAACACCCCACTGATCAAAGCTGTAAATGTTCCAGATAACACCCTGTACGAAGATCTTATGCTCGTACAATGCTGTGAGCATACCCAGCGTGCGCGGCGTGATCTTTTTGATGAGGAACGAGTTGGTAGGACGGTTACCGCTGAACACCTTGAAAGGCACCAGTTCTTTGGCCGTGCCTTCGGCTACTACTTCTTCCTCCGTTTTCCCGTTCATCAGCGCCTCCGTTTGTGCAAAGAAGTTAGAGAGCAGTTTGGGATGATGATCGCCCACAGGATTATGACTGATGGCCGGTGCGATGAAATCGCAGGGGATCATCTTCGTTCCCTGATGGATGAGCTGGTAGAAAGCGTGCTGACCGTTGGTGCCGGGTTCTCCCCACACAATAGGACCGGTCTGCCATTCTACCGACTTGCCGTTGCGGGCAACAGACTTACCGTTACTTTCCATGTTCCCCTGCTGGAAGTAAGCCGCAAAGCGGTGCATGTACTGATCGTAGGGGAGGATGGCTTCGGATGCAGAATCGAAGAAGTTACCGTACCACAGGCCAATAAGCGCCATGAGTACGGGGATGTTATCTTCCAGCGGCGTGTCCCGGAAATGCTGGTCGGCCGCATGGGCACCACCGAGCAGGTCGCGGAAGTTATTATACCCCACTGTAAGGGCGATAGACAGGCCGATGGCAGACCATAGCGAGTAACGGCCGCCTACCCAATCCCAGAAAGCGAACATATTCTTAGGATCGATGCCGAATGCGGTGACTGCTTTCTCATTAGTGGAAAGTGCTGCGAAATGCAAAGCAATATCCTTTTCACTGCCGCCATTTGCAAGGAACCACTCACGAGCGGTATGCGCATTGGTCATGGTTTCCTGCGTGGTGAAGGTTTTGGAGGCGATGAGGAACAATGTTTCGTCGGCCTTCACTTTCTTCAGTGTTTCCACGATATGGGTACCGTCTACATTGGATACGAAGTAAGGCTGGATGCCTTCCACCCAATAGGGCTTCAGGGCTTCGGTCACCATTACCGGACCGAGGTCTGAACCACCGATACCGATGTTTACGATGTAGCGGATCTTTTTGCCGGAATAACCTTTCCATTCGCCGGAGTGGATGCGGCGGCAGCAGTCTTCCATCTGCGCCAGCACAGCGTTTACTTCGGGCATTACATCCTTACCATCCAGCATTACGGGTGTACCGGAAAGGTTGCGGAGGGCGGTGTGGAGTACGGCGCGGTTTTCGGTGACGTTGATCTTTTCAGCGGCAAACATAGCGGTGCGCGCTTCTTCCAGTCCGCATTCCTTTGCCAGCTCAACGAGGTGGTGGAGGGTGAGACCGGTTATGATGTTTTTAGAGAAATCGAACAGAATGTCTTCCAGCCGCAGCGAAAACTCCTTAAAGCGGTCGGGGTTTCCGGCGAAGAGGTCGCGCATGGGCGTTTCACGCATTAATACGGCGTGGGCTTCTAATTCCTGCCAGGCATGTGTGGCGTCGGGCTGTACGTTTGGGAACATGATACGGGCTTTTAATTTGATGCGCTCAAAAGTACGGCGCGGGATCGATAGTTGGGAAGGTTTTATCAGACAAGACTGCGCTTTCTCAGCAGTTGCATGATGACAGACAGGGCAAGCACGGCCATAATTATGGTGCCCGCTGCTACAATGGGAGGGGAGTCTGCACTGGCCACGGCATCGCGCTTCAGGATAATGCCGTAGAAAGCCCATATGCCTGCTATACCATACCAAATGTTATTGAACCGGAAGATCATGAAAAGGCCTGCCAGCGTGCCGAGTATCATGCAGATAACGGTCCAGTACACACCGCCAACGCCGTAGCCCGTCCACCCCATTGCCACTCCTAAAGCGGTAATATTAGCAAGGAGCGCAATGGTGATCCACCCGAAATAAATACCGAAAGGGAAGAAGATAAAGGCTTTCTCCGCAAGGGCCGCATCGGGATCAGCGATCCGGAAACGGGCATGGATACGGGCAAGCGTAAACAGGATGAATGCCATGATAAGTACCGACAGCCATATGAGGTCGTAATGCCAGGCGAAAAGCCAGCAGGCGTTACCGAGACAATTCAGCAGGAACCACCTTCCCATCCGTGTCATTACCCGGGACAGTTCCGCATCATGCCCGGGAGCAAAGGCAAGCCAGAGCTGGTAGCCGGCGAAGGCGAGCAAACCGAGGTAAATAATACTCCATATGCTGAAGGTAATACCCGCAGGGGTGAAGAGGTTGGGGTAACTGTCAGACACTTCTCCGGTAGTGCGGCCATTCAGCGTGGCCGTATTGGCCATCACATTCACGCCGATAACGACCAAAAGCGCTATCAGATTGAAGAAGGCCTGCTGCCGGTAGTGCAGTATGCTCGTGCGGGTTTCCATGCGGTAGGGTTTAGAATGACATTCTCGCGCAAAAATCTTTCCAAACTTAATTTACGCATTAAAAATGAATTGATTAGCCAACGATTTCCCTTTTCGTATTTCGTTAATAATAATTTATCTTTGCGGACTTATGACAACAGAACAAGTTAAGCATATGAGGGACCGTCTCTACGTCCTGGGAGGTTTTCTTTAACGTCCAGGACCGTATTGACAAAATAGAAAATGATAAGCAAATGACCCTGTCTCCCGGCTTCTGGGACGACAACGAAAGGGCGACCGCCATCCTCAAAGAAATCAAGGTTAACAAATTTTGGGTAGACCTCCACGATAACGTGAAAAACGCTATCGAGGACAGTGCCGTATTACTGGACTTCCAGAAAGAAGGCGAAGCTACCGAGGAAGAAGTGAACCAGGCTTATGCCAACGCCCTTACAGCGCTGGATGAGCTGGAGTTTAAATCGACCCTCAACCAACCGGAAGACGAGATGCCGGCCGTGCTCACCATTAACTCGGGAGCAGGCGGAACCGAAAGCCAGGACTGGGCCGAGATGCTTTTGAGGATGTATCGCATGTACGGAGAAAAGCAGGGCTGGAAAGTCAGTGAGATCGACGTACAATATGGCGATGGTGCAGGTATTAAATCTGCAACGCTCGAGTTTGACGGGGATTTCGCATACGGACTGCTCAAAGCGGAAAGCGGTGTTCACCGGCTGGTACGTATCTCACCCTTCGATTCCAATGCCCGCAGGCACACCTCCTTCGCATCGATTTTCGTATACCCGCTGGTAGATGATACGATCGAAGTAACGGTGAACCCGGCAGACCTGGAATGGGAGTTTTACCGTTCAGGCGGTAAAGGCGGTCAGAACGTGAACAAGGTGGAAACTGCGGTGCGTTTGAAACACATCCCTTCCGGTATCATCATCGAATGCCAGCAGGCACGTACGCAGGGGGAGAACCGTGAAAAGGCGCTCACCATGCTGAAATCCCGGCTGTATGAAGAAGAGATCCGGCGCAGGGAAGAACTGAAGAACGCCACCAACGCCAACAAGCGCAAGATCGAATGGGGTTCCCAGATCCGTTCCTATGTGTTCCATCCTTACAAAATGATCAAAGATCACCGTACAGATTTCGAAGTCGGCAACGTTGGACCAGTAATGGACGGCGAGCTCGGCGGGTTCATCAAGGCTTACCTCATGATGCAGAAAGAAGACGAAAAAGGCTGACACCAGGCCTGCGTGAACAATATTGATAACCGAAACAACAAACTAAGCCATGCACAATGCTTATTTTGACTTTGCAGCACCAACCAACGAGCCGGTTCTAACTTACGGTCCCGGCACCCCCGAGAAAGCAGCACTGAAGAAACAACTTGCCGCCTTCAAAGCCGTGGAAATGGACATCCCCATGTACATCGGCGGTAAAGAAGTGCGCAGCGGCAAAACGGTGGATATCCGTCCCCCGCATGAGATCAAACATAAGCTGGGCCACTTCCACGCGGGAGATGCCAGCCATGTTAAAGATGCGATCACTTCCGCACTGGCAGCACGCCAGCAATGGGCCGATACACCCTGGGAACAGCGCGCCGCCATCTTCCTGAAAGCTGCCGAACTCCTCGCCACCAAGTACCGCGCACATACCAATGCCGTTACCATGCTGGGCCAGAGCAAGAACGCCTATCAGGCAGAGATCGACTCCGCCTGCGAACTGATCGACTTCCTCCGTTTCAACGTGCACTTTCTCACCGAGATCTACCGCCAGCAACCCGTTAGCTCTCCCGGCGTGCACAACCGTCTGGAATACCGTCCCCTCGAAGGATTCGTACTCGCGGTTACTCCCTTTAACTTCTCCGCCATCGGCGGTAACCTGCCCACTTCCGCCGCCATGTGCGGTAACGTAGTGGTTTGGAAACCCGCTAATACAGCCGTTTACCACGCCAGCTTCTTCATGAAAGTACTCATCGAAGCAGGTTTGCCAGACGGTGTAATTAACCTCGTGTATGCAGACGGGCCTACCATTGGCGACATCTGCTTTGCACACCCCGACTTCGCAGGCATCCACTTCACCGGTTCTACCGGCGTGTTCCAGACCATGTGGAAGACCATCGGCAACAACATTTCCAAATACAAGACCTATCCCCGTATTGTCGGTGAAACCGGCGGTAAAGACTTTGTACTCGTACATAAGTCTGCCGACGTAGACGCCGTGGTTACCGGCCTTGCCCGCGGTGCTTTCGAGTTCCAGGGACAGAAATGTTCCGCTGCTTCCCGCGCTTACCTCCCCAGCAATATCGCTGAAGAGATTAAGACGAAGCTGGCAGCAGAGCTGAAGACCATGAAAATGGGCACCACGGAAGACTTTACCAACTTCATCAATGCCGTGATCGACGAGCGCTCTTTCGACAAGATCGCCACGTATATCGATAATGCGAAGAAAGACCCCAAAGCGAAAATCGTTGCGGGTGGTAACTATTCCAAAGCAGAAGGCTACTTCATTGAGCCTACTGTTATCGAGGCACTCGATCCTAAATATGTGACCATGTGCGAAGAGATCTTCGGCCCTGTACTCACTATTTACACTTATGAGGCGGATAAATTCGAAGAAGCCATCGAACTGGTAGACGGTACCAGCGAATACGCCCTCACCGGCGCCATCTTCTCGCAAGACCGCTACGCGCTTGAGCTGGCCACCAAGAAACTGGTAAATGCAGCAGGCAACTTCTACCTGAACGATAAACCTACCGGTGCGGTAGTAGGGCAGCAGCCTTTCGGCGGTGCCCGTGCTTCCGGAACCAACGATAAGGCTGGCTCCCAGCTGAACCTGTACCGCTGGCTCAGCGCTCGTACCGTGAAGGAAACACTCGTTTCTCCCACAGATTACCGCTACCCCTTCCTGAAGGAAGCGTAGTATGGCATACATTTTACAGGAAAGCCGCCCCAAAAGGGCGGCTTTTTTTATGCCAATAGCTTTAATTATACACCAATATTGCACAAACGCCCTTTTAGCCCCCATCTGGAAGCCCCTCTGGCATGGGATATGTGCATTTATATGCAACAAAAAAGTCCTTCTATGGCTATTTTAAATTCAGTTATCACTTTCTCCGGAAAGGTAGGTAACCTAATCGCTTACAAGCGGAACGGGAAGCACTGTTTGCGCTCGATGCCGGAAACGGTACGGCAAACTGCCAACACCCGCAAGGCTGCTAAATGGTTTGGTGCTGCCAGCCGTAAAGGCGCCTTTATCCGCCATGCGGTGGCTCCTGACATAGACATCCTCTGTGATGGTGATGTTGTGAACCGGATGAACAGCACCATTGTAGCAGCGGGCCGTAATAACCACGCCGGGCTAAAAGGCTTCCGCTTCAATGTGCACGCCGGTATTGAAAAGTTCTTCGGGCAGCAGCCTGTTCTCACTTCAGATGGGAAGTTGCATATTGCGGCGCAGGAGCTGCTAAACTATGGCGATGCCGTACGGATGGAGATAAAACTCATCGCCACCCGGATAAACTTCGCCACCCGCACCGTTACGGGCATGGATGCTGACGTGGTGCACATCGACCTGGAGCAACCATTTGACGGGGCGGATTTGAACGTAAACGTACCGGGTAATGGCACATTGCTGATAACCCTGCAGGTAAGAACCTTCCTGAAAGACGGTATCTCTTACGACCGGAAGTACAATGCTGCCGATATCATTGCAGTGACAGGGGAGCAGCCACAGGATGCGATCCTTCCCAAATCACATCCCCGTAAGAAGCTGATGATATTACCGCCGGAGCCTCCTTACTACAATGCCCCCGCTAAGAAGACTAAAGATCACATCCCAAGGGAGTAATACAAAGCCATACAAGGATATTTTGTTATAAATAATTCATTTTCAATACATACGGAACTCCAATTTACCCGGCAGGCCATTCCTCCGCCAGCCATTTCCATGGGCCAAAGGCACCCTTTCTTCTTCCCACAGGCCTGTTACATGTAATCAATCAGCAGCACATCAGATCCGCATCATGTCCGCATCAAGTCCACCTCATGTCCACCTTTGGTACGGAGTTAGTGGCTGGTTGTCCCATAGTTCACCCGTAGTTGACCCGTAGATAACTGCCTCTAACTAACTAGTAATTAACTTGTAACCAGCTTGTAACTGCTCTCTGACTGCTCTCATTAATACCTTATAACCCTCCAATCCCTGCATTAAATACCGGGCATAAAAAAAGCGCCCCTAACGGAGCGCTTCTTCCAAATGTCGTACTGTAAGATCTACAGTTTCTTAATCGCTGCCAGCGATTCCTCCACATGCTGCGTTGCCTGGCTCATGGAATTGAACTGGTGAACTACGGTGCCTTTACGGTCCAGCACATAAGTGACGCGGCCGGGGAGCATCATGGTTTTAGGAACTCCGAAGAGCTTGCGCACTTCGTTTTTCTCATCTGCCAGCAGGGTGAAGGGGAGGTTATGCTTCAGGGCGAATTTCTTGTGCGATTTTACATCGTCGGAACTGATGCCTACCACGGTAGCACCCGCTTCAGTGAATGCGGAGAAGCTGTCGCGGAAAGTACAGGCTTCCTTGGTACAGCCCGGTGTATCATCTTTCGGATAGAAATACACCACCACAGGCCCTTTGGCCAGGGCGTCCGCCAGGCGGAATGTATGGTTGTCCTGATCCTGGAGGGAGAAGTCGGGTACGGTTTCACCATTCTTGATCTGGCCCTGGGAATCGGAAAAAAGGCCGAACAGCGCGAAAGTAAGGAGCATGGTTTTTATGATTTTCATGGCCGAAAAGATTTACCTTCCAAATGTACGTTAACCACCCGCTTCGGCAATCATTTTTTATTCCGGTCCTTCATCCTTACTTTTGACTTTTAAATTTCATCTCATTTGAAATCAATACTGACAGACCGGCAACTGGCGATTACGATCGAAAGGCTGAGCCACCAGCTGGTGGAGAACCACCTCGACTTCCGGGACACGGTGGTGATCGGGCTTCAGCCGCGGGGTATCTTTTTGTCGGACCGCATCTACCGCCATCTGCAGGCGCTGGTGCCCTCCGCCAATATTCCCTATGGCAAACTGGACATCACTTTTTACCGCGATGATTATAACAGCGGTAAAACGCTCCATCTCCCCAACGAAACCGACATGGATTTTTCCATCGACAATAAACGGGTCATCCTCATCGACGACGTGCTGTACACCGGCCGTACCATCCGTTCCGCCATGGATGCCATGCTGGACTTCGGAAGGCCTGCCAAAGTGGAGCTGTGCGTGCTGATCGACCGTCGTTTCAGCCGCGAGCTGCCCATTCAGCCCGATTATACGGGCCGCACGATCGACGCGATTATTACCGAGCGTGTAAAAGTGCTCTGGAATGAACGCGATGGTAAAGACGAAGTTGTGCTGATAGCATAAAACCCATATATTTGCACCTTAGAATGTCACTGTCTGTTAAACATCTGCTGGGTATACGTGAACTGACACGTCAGGATATAGAGCTCGTATTTCAAACTGCTGATCAATTCAAGGAAGTATTGCAGCGCCCGATCAAGAAAGTACCTACCTTGCGGGATACCACCATCGTTAATGTATTTTTCGAAAACTCAACGCGAACGCGGCTCTCTTTTGAGCTGGCGGAAAAGCGCCTGGGTGCCGATGTCATGAACTTCTCCGCTTCGGGATCTTCCGTTTCGAAAGGTGAAACCCTCATCGATACCGTCAACAACATCCTCTCCATGAAAGTGGATATGGTGGTGATGCGGCACTCGGCCACCGGAGCGCCTCACTTCCTCGCCAAACACATTAACGTACCCATCGTAAACGCCGGAGACGGTATCAATGAGCATCCCACACAGGCCCTGCTCGATGCCTTTTCCATCCGCGAAAGGCTGGGTAGCGTGGAAGGCAAAAAGATCGCTATCTGTGGCGATATCATGCACTCCCGCGTAGCTCTCTCCAACATCTACTGCCTGAAAAAACTGGGCGCTGAGGTAACCGTGGTTGGTCCGCCGACGCTGATCCCCAAACACATCGGCAACGCCCTCGGCGTAAACGTTTCTTACGACATCAAAGAAACCCTGAAATGGGCAGATGTGGCCAACGTACTCCGCATCCAGCTGGAAAGGCAGAACATGCCGCTCTTCTCCACACTGCGCGAATACTCCTTAGCTTATGGTGTGAACCGCAAGCTGCTGGACAGTCTCGGTAAAGACATCGTAATCATGCACCCCGGACCCATCAACCGCGGCGTGGAGCTTAGTTCCGACGTGGCAGATTCCGGCCAGAGCATTATCCTCGACCAGGTAGAAAACGGGGTGGCCACCCGCATGGCCGTCCTCTACTTACTGGCTAAAAAAGAGAATTAATACCGTTCAAAATATTCTTACACGCTCCCGGCTATGCCGGGAGTTTTTTTATTCCTAAAACTGTAAATTAGGGCATGCGTACCATTTTACTCCTGCTTGTTTCCAACGTATTCATGACGTTTGCCTGGTATGGCCACCTGAAAGACACGAGTGTACCACTCTGGAAGGTTATACTGGTGAGCTGGGGCATCGCTTTTTTCGAATACTGCTTTATGGTGCCCGCCAACCGCATGGGGTACCTGGACGGATTCAATGGTTTTCAGCTCAAAATGGTGCAGGAAGTGATCACCCTCACCGTATTCTGCGTATTCGCGGTGATCTGGCTGAAAGAGCCACTCCGCTGGAATTATCTCATCTCTTTTTCACTGCTTCTCGGAGCGGTGTACTTCATGTTCAAGAAATAATAAATCCCATCCCATGCTTCGCGCGTTATTAACCGCTTTTCTCGTGCTGCCCGCACTGGTCACCTTTTGCCAGCAATCCAATAACCCTATGAAAACCCCGCTCGACCGGAAGGTGGATTCGCTCGTGCGTGCCGCTTTTGCCCAGAACAAGTGCGTGGGGCTGATGATAGGGGTGATCGATGGTAAGAACACTTACACCTACGCCTATGGCGAAACCGCTATCGGCAACGGTAAACTGCCGGATAACAATACTTACTTCCAGATAGGCTCCCTCACCAAAACATTCACCGGCATCCTGCTGGCCGACCAGATCGTGCGCGGTAAAGTGAAAGGAGAGGATCTTATTTCGAAATATGTGCCTGACACGGTTAAACTCAACTGGTTCGAAGGCAAGCCCGTTACCCTGCTCATGCTCACTAACCACACCTCCGCCATTCCGCGCTGGGAGCCGGTAATGAAATATCCCGGCTTTACAGTACAGCAGCCTTACGGGCACTTCAAGCAACCGCAGCTCTACGATTTCCTGAACCATTACAAGCCCACCGAGGCACCCGGCGTGAAATATGCTTATTCCAATATCGCCGCGGGACTGTTAGGACAGCTGCTGGCACGCAATGAAAGTGTTTCATATTGGGAGCTGCTCAACAAAACCATCCTCCGGCCGCTTAAAATGAAACATACTGCAATTACACTGGACGGAAATCAGCAAAACGGTATGGCGCAGGGCTATAACATGGGCCGGAAAACGGAACAACCCTGGGTACTGAGCGCACTAACGCCGGCAGGAGGGATCAGCTCCAACCTTACAGACATGCTGCGCTATGCCAGTGCCAATATCAACCCCGGCAAAGGCACCCTGGGCAATGCCATCCGCCTCAGCCATGCAGAAACCTTTAAAGACAAATCTGCCAGGATGGGCATGGGCTGGCATATCATGATCGGGAAAGGGCATACCGTACTGAACCATGGCGGCCAAACCGGCGGTTTCAATTCCCATATCAGTATTGAAAGTGCCGGGCAGAAAGCGGTGGTGATACTATCCAATCTGGCGGCAGATAACGGGGTAGGCTGGCCACTGCAGGCATACCTTATGCAGCAAAAGGCTGATAAATAGTCCATTACGGGAAGCAGGATTTAATCCACCAGCGGCAACCCAAATGCTTATATAATCCCTATTTTTGACGACTGACAAAACCCGGTAACTACTTCATGTTGAACTTCAGAACCCTCGCAGGGTTGGCTACCGCCTTACTGCTGGCTGTTTCCGGCGCTAAAGCGCAAACTGCCCCGGTGATGCATGCAGCCGATATCCAGCTGCAGCTCCAGAAACTAAATACACTCGGCAGCGTACTGTACGTAGCAGCCCATCCCGATGATGAGAATACCCGCCTGCTGGGCTTCCTGGCACGCGAAGGGAAATACCGCACCGGATACCTCTCCCTGACCCGTGGCGATGGAGGACAGAACCTCATCGGCAACGAGCAGGCAGAGCTGCTGGGCCTCATCCGCACACAGGAACTGCTGGCCGCCCGCCGTATCGACGGGGCCGAACAGTTCTTTACCCGCGCCAACGATTTCGGCTTCTCCAAGAACCCGGAAGAAACCTTCACCATCTGGGACCGTAAAAAGGTGCTGGGAGACGTGGTGTGGGTGATCCGCAAGTTCCGTCCGGATGTGATCATCTGCCGCTTCCCGGCCGATAGCCGCGCCGGCCACGGCCACCACACTGCATCGGCCATGCTGGCTGCAGAAGCCTTCAAAGCCGCGGCAGATCCCGGTCAATACCCCGAACAGCTGAAAACCGTAGAAGTATGGCAGGCCAAACGCCTGCTGTGGAACACCTTCAACTTCGGCAGCAACAATACCATCTCGGAAGACCAGTTCAAAATGCAGGTTGGCGCTTACAACGCGCTCCTCGGCAAGGGATATGGCGAAATTGCCGCCGAAAGCCGCAGCCAGCACAAGAGCCAGGGCTTCGGCGTGCCTTCAGGCCGTGGTAATGCCACCGAGTATTTCATGACTATTCAGGGCGATGCTCCGAAGAAAGACCTCATGGACGGTATCAATACCACCTGGGCACGCGTACCCGGCAGCGATGCCATTGCGCAGCAGATGCAATCCATCATCAAAGACTACCGCGCAGAAGCACCCTCCGCCAGCGTACCTGCCTTGTTAGCCATGCGCAAAAGCCTGCTGGCACTGCCCGGCAGCTACTGGAAAACACAGAAGCTGAAGGAGCTGGAGCAGCTCATCATCGGCTGCTCAGGCATCTGGGCCGAAGCTTTCTCATCTACCGGCGAAGTAATTCCCGGCGGACCCATGAAAAGCCAGCTCCAGATCATCAACCGCAGTACTGTACCCGTACACCTCGAAAAAGTGACGTACAACGGTACCGAGAATACCGCACTGGCAAGGGATCTCGCCTTCAATGAGTTCAATACCATCCCGGCCGATTTTCCTATCCCTGCGGAAACACCCGTTTCGCAACCCTACTGGCTGCAGGACGCGCACCCGCTGGGCACCTACATCATCCGCGACAATGGCATGGTAGGCTTCCCCGAAAACAAACCTTCGCTCACCGCCACCTTCTACCTCCGCTTCGGAGATCAGACCATTACGGTACAAAGGCCCTTCATCTACAAATTCACCGATCCTGTGAAAGGGGAGGTGTACAGTCCGCTGGTGATGGCGCCCCCTGTGGTGGCGTACCTTCAGAACCAGGTATACATTTACACACAGGCTACGGCGCAGGCAGTTCCCGTGAAGATCCGTGCCATACAGCCCGGTGTTAGCGGTAAAGTAAAGCTCCGCCTCCCGCAGGGCTTCACAGCCGATCAGCCTTCCATTCCTTTCACCCTGAAAGAGAAAGGGGATGAGATGGAAGTGGTGTTCATGGTGAAACCGCTGAAAGTGAACGGGCAGCAACTGACCGACACCATGAGCGTAGCCGTGGAGTTTAACGGAAAGGAGTACACGAACAGCATGACGGTGATCGCTTACGACCATATCCCCGCCATTACATTGTTCCCGCCGGCAGAAGCACGGCTGGTAACATTGAACCTGCAGTACAACGGCCGTAACCTCGGGTACATCCCCGGTGCCGGTGATAAAGTAGCGGAAAGCCTCCGCCAGATCGGTTATACCGTTACCCTCCTTGGCGAAAAAGAGATCATGCAGGGCGATCTTTCCGGATACGATGCCATCATCACCGGCGTGCGTGCCTACAATACGCAGGAGCGCCTCCGTTACTGGCAGCCGCGCTTACTGGAATACGTGAAAAACGGCGGTACGCTGCTGATCCAATACAACACCAACGGCGGTCTGGTTTCTAACCAGATGGGACCATTCCCCTTTACATTGTCGCGCGACAGGGTGACCGACGAAGCCGCTGCCGTAACATTCCTTACGCCGCAGGACCACCTCATGAAACACCCCAACGCCCTCACCACCGCAGATTTCAACGGATGGGTGCAGGAGCGGGGATTGTATTTCCCGGCGAATGCCGATGCGCAATATGTACAACCTTTTTCCATGAAAGACCCCGGTGAGAAAGATATGACCGGCTCCACCATCGTGGCCCGTTACGGGAAAGGGAAATACGTATATACCGGTCTTTCGTTCTTCCGCCAGCTGCCTGCAGGCGTGCCGGGCGCTTACCGATTATTTGTGAACCTGATCGCTAAACAGGATTGATTATGAGCATGAGAAAAGACAGAGTTACGATTTCAGCAGGGCTATGTATCGCCATCGGGCTGGCCATCGGGTTCCTCATCAAGCGGGTCCATATCGGACTGCTGATAGGCCTCGCATTAGGACTGCTGGGAGGCGGATTATTGTCTAAACGCAATAATGATGGAAGATAAAAATATTAATAAACCACCTTTGTTCAGCCGCTGGCGCTCCTGGTACATCCTTGTATTAGGATGGCTGGTGGCACTGGTTGCGTTCTTTTACTTCTTTACCAAACACTATTCATGAGTTATGCCGACTGGGCTGTGCTGGGGCTAACCCTCACCATCATTATCCTGTATGGTGTCTGGAAAAGCCGCGGCCAGCAAAACCTCGACAGTTACTTCCTCGGAAACCGTTCCGTGCCCTGGTACATCGTGCTGCTCTCCATTATGGGCACACAGGCCAGCGCTATTACTTTCATCAGTGCACCCGGACAGGCGTATACCGACGGTATGCGGTTCGTACAATATTACTTCGGATTGCCCATCGCTATGGTGGTCATCTCTGCTGTGTTTGTACCCATCTATCACCGGCTGAAAGTGTATACGGCCTACGAGTACCTCGAGAGCAGGTTCGACCTGAAAACACGCACCCTCACATCTTTCCTCTTCCTGCTGCAACGCGCCCTTTCCACAGGGATCAGTATCTATGCGCCGTCTATCATCCTGTCGTCACTGTTGGGATGGAATATTTACTACACCAACATCTTCATGGGCGGACTGCTCATCATTTACACCATGTACGGCGGTACCAAGGCCGTATCGTATACGCAGTCGCTCCAGTTGGGGATCATTTTCCTGGGGATGTTCCTTGCGGGATATATGGTGGTGAAACTGCTGCCGCCGGAGATAGGATTCTCCGAAGCATTGCATGTTTCCGGGAAAATGGGTAAGCTGAATGTGATCGTGACGGACTTTGACCTGAAAGACCGGTACAATATCTGGAGCGGGGTCATAGGCGGGTTCTTCCTTGCCCTGTCTTACTTCGGGACCGACCAGAGCCAGGTAGGGCGCTACCTCACCGCCCGCGACCTTACCGAGAGCCGTATGAGCCTGCTCATGAACGGACTGGTAAAAGTGCCCATGCAGTTCCTTATTATGCTGATAGGTGCACTGGTTTTCGTGTTTTACCTGTATTTCAAAGCGCCCCTCAACTTCAACGAAGGCCTCATCCGCCAGGTACACCAGTCAGAGTACGCCCCGCAGATGAAAGTGCTGGAGCAACGCTACGATTCCCTCGACATCGTGAAACAGGGACAGGTAAAAGCCCTTGCCACCGCGCTTAATACCGATAATGAAACGGTTATCCGAGATGCTCAGGCCAGCCTCAAAGCTTCTGAAGCCGTATCAGACAAGATCCGGGGCGAAGCCAAAGACCTTATTAAGAAATCGAATCCCGCTGCGGATACGAACGATACCAACTACATCTTCCTGCACTTTGTGGTGAACAGCTTACCCAAAGGGCTGGTAGGCCTGCTGATCGCTATTATCTTCCTCGCATCCTGGGGCAGCATCGCCGCAGCGCTCAACTCGCTGGCATCCACTACCATGGTGGATGTGTACAAGCGCATGTACAAGCCTAATGCTACCGATGAGCAATACCTCCGTGCCTCCAAATTCTGGACGCTCATCTGGGGGGTGTTCTCTATTGCCGTGGCGTTGTTTGCTACTAACCTCGGCAGTCTGATCGAGGCGGTGAACATTTTGGGGTCGTTGTTTTACGGTACCATCCTCGGGATCTTCGTTGTTGCGTTTGGCATGAAGTGGGTCAGGGGGCATGCGGTGTTCTGGGGAGCGCTGGCTGCAGAGCTGGGTGTGATCGTGATCTACAAGCTCGATGTGGTGTCTTTCCTCTGGCTCAACCTCATAGGTTGCGTACTGGTAATGGCTTTTGCTGCTATCCTGCAGCCTTTAATGTCTAAACCAACTGAAAATACACCTGCCTGATTCGGCAGATAAGTTATAAAGAAAGAGGATGCCTTAAACGGGCATCCTCTTTTGTTTTATGTACGCCTTTCATCGCACCCCATGCGTGACCAGTGTATGACCCATAAAAAAGAGGATGTCCCAAATGGAACATCCTCTTTCTTTTATGCAGTAATTGCAGATTACAGGGTAGCGATCAGCTTTTCGTTGAGGGCTACGTAGTCGTCGTTTTTAGCAGCTTTCGCCAGTTCGGTGGATTTGGCGGAAGTGGCTTTAGCACCGGCTTTATCACCGGCTTTAGCCTGCATGCGGGCTTTCTGGTAGTACATCCAGAAGGCTTTGGCATTGTTAGGTTCAGCCAGCGCAGCGTCCATCCACTTGATAGCCTGGTTCACATCGCGGCCAGACTCGAAGTAGTACATAGCCGCCTGGAAGTAAGGCTTCTTGTCGGTTTTCATACCTTCTTCGATAGAGGCCATGATCTTACCGTCGATATCAGCGGTGATCTCTACAGGGATCATGATACGGTCCCACAGGAACATCATCGTCATCGCATTCGGACGAACATCGCCGAAGGTGATCATGAATGATTCAATAGGGAAGGGGAGTTCCTGCGGCTCGGTAGTGAAACGGGCCACATCTTCTTCCTGTTTGTAACCATCAATACCCCAGTTTTTCAGGCCTTTGTTGATGATGATTTCCCAGCTGTTATGACCGGGGATGGCGTAGATCACGTATTCGCCGGCGGGCACAGGTTTGCCGTTCAGCTTTACGTCTTCTCCGAATTTAATGCGGGTAGCGGCATTGGCACCCATGCGCCAGATCTTGTTGTAAGGCACCAGGTCGCCCATAATGGTACGGCCTTTCACCGCAGGGCGGGAGTAGGTTACTTCAACAGAAGACAGGGCAAAGTCCTGCTTGATAGTCTGGCCAGGGCTGGGCGCGGGCATCTTAACCTGTGCCTGGGCTGTAACGGACATCACGCCGAAAGCCGCGGCAGTGAGGAACGCGGATAGTTTTTTCATATTGATTTTGTTGTTTTTTATGAATAATTGCGTATTCCTTATTCGATAAGCCCGTTCCGGAAGGCATAAAGTACGAGGCCCACGGTGTTCTTTACACCCAGCTTCTCCAGCAGCTTCTGCCGGAGTCCTTCCACCGTACGGGGACTGAGATAGATCTGCTCGGAGATCTCCTGCGTGGTCTGTTCACCGCAGATCAGCTTCAGCACTTCCAGCTCACGGTCTGTCAGCTGCACTTCGTTCTTGAAGGTAGGCTTAAACTGTTGCTTGTTTTTATGCAGTACTTTTTTGAGGAGGGCCAGGTTCACATTTTCGTTGAAATAGAACCCCTTTTCGTACGTGGTACAAATGGCTTCGTAGATCTCTTCCGGTTCACTGTTCTTGAGCAGGTAGGCGTTGGCACCGTTCTCTACGAGATGGACGATAAAGTTATCGTCTTCATACATCGTGAGGATAATGATCTTTACATGCGGGTATTTTTCCCTGACTTTAATGGTAGCCTGGATTCCGTCCATTTTGGGCATCTTCAGGTCCATAAGGATCACGTCAGGCTGCTGTTCCTGCATGATTTGCAATAAATGTTCACCGTCTTCCGCTTCGAATACGACGTTGATGTTTTCGTAAGGGGTGAGGGTATTGATGACCCCGCTCCTGAAAATCTTGTGGTCGTCTGCGATTGCGACCTTTATCGGCAGCAGCATACTTATTTTTTAGTGATGGCTAAGCAACAGGCTGATAGTTCTCCACCTTGATTTCGGCAATGGTGCCTTTAGGCGGATTTTGTACAAAGGTGATGTTTCCCCCGATAATATTCAAACGGCTTTCGATATTTTTTAAACCCAGGTGGCCCGTCTTATGCCGGGAACTCTCAAAATTCTCGATCAGCTGGCCGTTTCCATCGTCTTCCACCCGGATAGTGAGGAGCTGGGGGGTGCTTTGGTAGGTTATCAGTACTTTCTCGGCTTCGGCATGTTTGAGGATATTGTTCATCAGCTCCTGTACCACGCGGTACACGTTCAGTGCCTTTTCCCGGTCTACCGGGTAGTCACTGCCATCGGTCCTGAACAGGATGCCGATCTGCCGGTTCTTGTTCATGATGCTGGCAAAGGAGTCTAACGCATGGCTGAGTCCGAGGTTTTCGAGAGTAGTGGGGTGGAGGCTCTGGGAGATGAAGCGGAGCTGCTGGATGATGGTATCCGCAAACTCCTTGGTTTCCTTGATCTTCTCTTTTTCTCCGTTGCCCGCAAGCTGCTGGAGGTGGTTGAGACTGAGTTTGAGGACAGACAGCTGGGCGCCTACTTCGTCGTGCAGGTCTTCCGCAATCCTTTTGCGTTCAATTTCCTGTCCTTTCAGCACGGCCACGAGGCGTTCCTTCTGCAGCTGAAGGTCTTTATCCTTCAGGATCAGCTTATATTGTATCACCTGCTTTTGTTGCAAGACCACCATGATGACCACAAAGATACCCAGGCTCATCATGACGATCGTACCCGCCAGAATTAAGTGCAGCGTGTTCATGATCTCGCTCTTTTGAGTTTTTGGAGCCCAATATAAAAAACAATCACCTGAATTATGCCCGCAACCCATACGAGGCCCTGTATTATCCGGAATATATTGATGATTTCCGGGCCGGGCTCGTCGTTTAATAGGATGTTGAAAGAGAGGTAGAGGAGGAAGCTGCAGCAATGATTCACAAACAAACCGGAGTTAAACCAGAATGCCGGGATCGATGTGATTAAAATGGAGCGCTCAATGAGGGATTCGTCGCGGACCAGTTGCATAAAGAACAGGATACCGTAAACGATGAGCACGAAAGTGCGGAAGGCAACGAAGATGGAACTGAAGCCGTTAGGGCCTCCGATCCAGAAGAAGTCTAGGGCAAATACGAGGGTGGTGACCGGGATCAGCCATCCGATAATCTTTTTGGTAAAGGGCTTTTTGAGGATTTTCCTGTAATAGAAAGATAAAATATAGAAACCGACCAGTGACATGATGGAATGCCAGGCAAGGTTATGTTTAAAAATACGGGAAAGGAGATCGGCTCCAACGTTCAGTATCACGATATAGATGAGATACACGTAAATGAGACGTTGTTCTTTATCGAACAGCCGGTAGTTTAAAGTGAAGGGGATCAAAAGCAGGATTTCGATCCCCATCATGAAGTAAAAAATATAATGATGCAGCGGCACTTAGTAGGCTTTATCCGTTGGATTCGTCGGTGTCAGTGTTCAGGGGGTTTGCTTTAGCGCAATCAAAGGGGCAGAGTATTTCGCTGGTGAGAATGTCGCCGTCGCGCGGACCAGTATCTTTATCCAGTGTGCGGGTAGCAGGGGTGAGCATATCATCGCCATTTTCATCGGTTGCCACAACTACGAACTTCTTGTCTCGTTTGCCATCACCATCCATGTCCAGACCATAATACACACGTATACCTACGGCGCCTTCTTTAGACAGCAGCTGCTGGAGCTTATCGGCACCAAAGAACTGAGACATAAGAGGCTCGGCGTGCTTCTTCCGTTCCACCTGATCTATCCGGTACTCCTTCGTGAGCTTTGCGCCCTTTGCGAGGGAAATGAACTTTCCGCTCTGTTTACTGAATTTTGCCATTGTTAAATTTTTTGCGTTAGTAATAATGAAACTGAAAATATCGCGGGTAAAATTATCATAAAAACGCAGTTCTCCTACTCCCCGGGCATAAATCCTTTTTATGGCTGTTGGGCATTGAATATCAGGAGAAATTACTGCCATTGCGGATTTGGGGTGATTAGGGCATGCGGAGGGAAGCGGTATTATCCGTAATCTCCCCTCCAAAATGCGTAGAAGTACGCATTCGGTATTTCGCGGGGTTGAACGCTTGATTAAGGAGCTAATTCTCTCAACCTTTGCGATGTGGACTATTGACCATGTAGACAGTGCAACAGAAGGCCTTTCTACCATAGTTTGTTTCGTTAGTATGCAGAGGGCAGCCGGAAGCCCCAAACCGGATAGTAACAGAGCGTAACCCCCCAAAATGTAAAGAACCAAAAGTGCAATCGCTATGAGTTACCTTTTAATTGGCAACATCTCTGCGTTGATCTGTGAGGAGTGTATGGAACCCCTGGCCGACGCGCGCATCAGGATTTACCTGCCCGAAGGCCCACACGACCCCGATGTTCTGGCCCGCGGAATCTTCAAAGATCTGCACCAGATCCCCGGTACCGAGGTTCGCGCCAAATCGGAACGCCTCCTCGCTGAAGCCGAACTGGACAGTAACGGTAATTTCTGCCTGTCCTGGGACGAGCTCCACCTGTTCACCGAACCGCTGGAACTCGACATCTGCCTCAACAGTGTGCCCGGAGCACGCAACACCAGAGATGGAAGGGCACAGTATCATCTGAGCACCTTCGTGCCACATTGGAAAAGAGACCGCGACAAGTACCTCGCCGCTTTTGCGTACGTGGTGCCTGCCGAAAAATGGTCTGCCATCCGCCGCGATTTTGGCGCCTGGGCCATTGCCGGAACCGTCCGCCATGCAGACACCGGCGAAGCCCTGAGAACCGTAAGAGTCGAAGCCTACAACGCCCTCAACGATCAACTGCTGGGCCGCGGCTACACCAACGAGCTGGGTAAGTACAAACTGTACTTCTCCCGCGATAAGCTCACCGGTAGCCGCATGATGCAGATCATCCGCGATGGACGCTACGGCATCACCGACTCACCGGACGTCTACTTCAGGATCTTCGACCGCGGTATTCCCGTTCTCGAAGAAGACGGTTCAAAAGCACAGCGCCCGGAAAGACTGCGGATCGCCCACTGCTCGCGGCAGAACCTGCACGCCAGGCCTGCAACCCAACCCCGAAAACCCGGCACCTTCACCGGATGGATCAACGGATTCATCTCCGGAAAGGTCAGAACCCAGCATAAGGGCCGGTATGTTTCGTATTAGTACCGCCAATGTTGGAAAGCCCCAAATATCAACAAACAGCTGCCCGCCCCCCCAAGCCTCATAGGGTAGCTGTTTTTTTTCCTTCCCAACGTACAGACAGATCCCTATATATCCCCCAACCCGGTAAGGTCACCAGACCGCCGGGCGTTATATAAGCCTTCATTCTTCAGCAAATAACCATGATTGTTTACCGGTGAAACCCCGGATGGAACTGCACCAGCATATCCCGGAGGTACTCCCGGTTCAGGTGCGTATAGATCTCCGTGGTAGTGATACTCTCGTGCCCCAGCATCTCCTGCACCGCCACCAGATCTGCCCCGCCTTCCACCAGGTGCGTGGCAAAGGAATGCCGGAAGGTATGGGGAGAAATGTTCTTCTTAATATTCGCCATCATCGCCAGTTGCTTGATAATGAGGAAGATCATTACCCGCGTTAACCCCTGGCCCCGGCGGTTCAGGAACAGGATATCCTCGTGCCCCTTCTTTATCTTATAAAACTGCCGGTACTGCTGTATATATATATTAATATGCTCCATCGCAGTTTTACCAATGGGTACCAGCCTTTCTTTATCTCCCTTCCCCAACACCCTGATATACCCTTCCGTAAAATGCAGCTGGCTCAGCTGTAGCCCCACCGCCTCGCTCACCCTCAGCCCGCAGCAATACATCGTTTCCAGAATAGCCACGTTGCGCTGTACCAAATCGGGGTTTGTACCCTTGGGATCGAGGGTAGGCACCAGGGAGATGATGAGATCGATTTCTTCCACACTGAGAAAGTCCGGCAGCTTACGGGCCGTTTTGGGGGCCTCCAGCAACTGGGAAGGGTCGTGGGGGATCAGGTCTTCCAGCTGCAGGTACCGGAAAAAGGTACGGATACCGGATATCATACGGGCCTGACTGCTGGCCGTCATCCCCAGCTCCGCCGCCCAGCGCACACATCCTTCCAGCTCCGTAAGGGTAATGGCATCCGGGGAAACCGGCTTCTCCGCCTGCACGAGGTATCGGGTCAATATCCTTACATCCCGCTCATATGCTTCAATGGTATTTTGCGACAGCGACCGCTCCACCCGAAGGTGTGCCCTGAACCCGTTAATCGATGCATCCCACATGGGCGTAAAAATAGCGGAATGATTTCACATATGTCTTTGTATTAAACAATTATAGTATTTAACCTGCCTAAATTGGATAAAACGCCCATAAAATCGCCGCTTCTTGAATATATTTCACAAATCAGTTTGAATAATTAGAAATAAACGAAGGAAAAACTGCATTCTTTTACTACTTTTATACCCGCTGATTTTTAGCATAAATGTTAAATTGATTGTCTGAACTTACCACAGTTATGTCTGATTCATCGCTCAAAAGGATACACAAGCTGTTAGTGGCCAACCGCGGCGAGATCGCCGTCCGGATTTTAAGAGCAGCATCGGAATTACGGATCAGAACCGTAGCGATCTTTACTTATGAAGACCGTTACTCCCTTCACCGTTACAAGGCAGACGAAGCCTACCAGATCGGGAAAGACGATGACCCGCTGAAGCCTTACCTCGATATCGAGGGTATTATCCACCTCGCTAAGTCGCAGGGGGTAGATGCCATCCATCCCGGTTACGGTTTCCTTAGCGAGAACGTTACTTTCGCACGCCGTTGCCGCGAAGAGGGTATCATTTTCGTAGGGCCTGATCCCGAAGTAATGGCCCAGTTGGGAGACAAGGTAGCCGCCAAAACACTGGCGCGCCGCGTAAACGTTCCCCTCATCGAAGATTCTCAGGTGAAGCTGGACGACGTGGAAACCGTGAAGAAGGAAGCCCTTCGCATTGGTCTCCCCATTATCCTCAAAGCTGCCTCCGGCGGCGGAGGCCGTGGTATGCGCGTAGTTCGGGAAGAAAGCCAGCTGGAACGCTCTTTCCTCGAAGCAAGGGGCGAAGCCGGTAAAGCTTTCGGTGACGATACCATCTTCATCGAAAAGTTCATCGAAGAACCCAAGCACATCGAAGTGCAGCTCATGGGCGACAATTACGGCAATATCGTGCACCTCTACGAGCGCGACTGTTCCGTTCAGCGCCGTTTCCAGAAAGTAGTGGAGATAGCGCCTTCGCCCAACCTCCCCCAGGAAACCCGTGAAGAAATATATAAATACGCGCTGGCCCTCGCCCGCGAAGTAAAATATAATAACGTCGGCACCGTGGAGTTCCTGGTAGACCGGCAGAACAAGGTGTTCTTCATCGAAGTGAATCCCCGTATTCAGGTGGAACATACCGTTACCGAAGAGGTAACCGGTATCGACATCGTACGGTCGCAGATCCTCATCGCCAAAGGCCATCATTTATCCGACCCCGAGATCTTCCTCAAGAACCAGGACGATGTGCGCCTCAATGGCTTCGCCATCCAGTGCCGCGTTACCACAGAAGATCCGGAGAACAACTTCACCCCTGATTACGGCACCGTGATCGCTTACCGCAACGCGGGAGGCTTCGGTATACGGCTCGATGAGGGCAGCGCCTATTCCGGCGTAAAGATCTCGCCCTTCTTCGACTCCATGCTCGTAAAGGTGACCGCATCCGGCCGTACGCTTTCAGGCGCGGCTGGCAGGCTCCACCGTACGCTCAAGGAGTTCCGCATCCGCGGGGTGAAAACAAACATCCGCTTCTTAGAAAACGTAATTACACACGATACTTTCCGTAAAGGAAACTGTACGGTAGGCTTTATTGACCAGCATCCCGAGCTTTTCAAGCTGTCGCCCATCCGCGACCGCGCCACGAAAACCCTCATGTACCTGGCAGACGTGACGGTAAACGGGCATGTAGACGTTAAAGGCAAGCATGACGGCCGCAAGTTCCGGGTACCTCACGTGCCTTCCTTCGACCCGCTGGCACCCGTTCCCGAAGGCACCCGCAACAAGCTCATCACCATGGGCCGAGAGAACTTCACCCAATGGCTCCGCAACGAGAAGCCGGTATACTTCACCGATACCACTTACCGCGATGCACACCAGAGCCTCCTCGCCACCCGCGTGCGTACAAAGGATATCCTCGCCGTTGCAGAAGGTTATGCCCGCAATAACCCGCAACTCTTCTCCATGGAAGTATGGGGCGGTGCCACCTTCGACGTAGCCATGCGCTTCCTCCACGAATGCCCCTGGAGAAGGCTCCAGCTCATGCGCGAAGCCATGCCCAACGTGCTGCTGCAAATGCTGTTCAGAGGCTCCAATGCAGTAGGCTATTCCGCCTACCCGGAAAACCTCATCGCCAAATTCATCGAGAAAGCGGCGGAGAACGGTATCGACATCTTCCGCATCTTCGATTCCCTCAACGATATTGATGCCATGACGCCTTCCATCGGCTTCGTGCGCAACAATACCACCTCCCTCGCGCAGGCCGCTATCAGCTATACCGGCGATATCCTGCACAAGGACAATAAGAAGTACACCCTCGATTACTACGTTTCCCTCGCCAAACGCCTCGAAGACGCCGGCGCGCACATGCTCTGCATCAAGGACATGGCCGGTCTTCTCAAGCCACAGGCCGCCACCGTTCTGGTAGGTGCCCTGAAAGACGCGGTGAAACTCCCCATCGTTCTGCATACCCACGATACCGCTTCCGTTCAGGCCGCCACTTACCTGAAAGCCATCGAAGCAGGCGTGAATGCAGTGGATTGCGCCATCGCTTCCCTGAGCGGGCTTACCTCACAGCCCAACCTCAATGCCATGGCCGCCATCCTAGAAGGCCACGAACGCAGCCAACCCATGAACTTCGCTTCCCTCAACGAATACAGCAACTACTGGGAAGATGTGCGCGAATACTATTACCCCTTCGAGTCAGACATGAAGGCAGGTACCGCACAGGTATACGAAAACGAGATCCCCGGCGGCCAGTACTCCAACCTGCGTCAGCAGGCAGAGTCCCTCGGCCTCGGCGAAAAACTGGAGACCATCAAACACAACTACGCTGTGGTGAACGACCTCTTCGGTGATATCGTGAAAGTAACGCCCAGCTCCAAAGTAGTAGGGGATATGGCGCTGTTTATGACAGCAAACAGCCTTACTGCTGCCGACGTAATGGACGGCACCCGCAACCTGGCGTTCCCCGCCAGCGTGCTGGGCTTCTTCAAAGGAGAGATAGGCCAGCCTTACGGCGGCTTCCCTAAAGAACTGCAGAAGATCGTGCTGAAAGGGCAGGAGCCGCTGAAAGGCAAACCCAACGCACACCTCGCGCCGGTTGACTTCGACAGCGATTTCGCTGCCTTCCAGCTCAAATACCCTTACGCAGAATTCCTCGATTACCTCAGCTACCACATGTTCCCGAAAGTATTCGAAGAATACTATCAACATGCACAGGTATATGGCAACGTAGAGGCTATTCCGACACCGGCATTCTTCTACGGACTGAAGCTGGGCGAGGAAATCCTCATCACACTGGGCCAGGGTAAAACCATAATCGTTAAGCTCCTCTATGTGCTCCCGGCCGACGAAAGCGGCATGCGCACCGTAGTATTTGAGCTAAACGGTTATACCCGCCGCGTGCAGGTGCGCGACCGCTCCGTGAAAAGTGAAGTGCCCACCAATAAAAAGGTGAGCAATGCTACCAGCGAAGTAGGTGCCCCGCTGCAGGGCAAACTGTCTAAGATACTGGTGAAAGCCGGAGACAGCATCGGTGCCAACACCCCGCTGTTTATCATCGAGGCCATGAAAATGGAAACCACGGTTACGGCAACACGCGACTCGAAAGTAAAATCCATCCACCTGCGCGAAGGCACCATGGTGCAACAGGACGATCTGGTGGTGGAACTCGAATAGTTTTTATTTTTAAGATTGGTTTAAGGCCTTCCGGAAGCGGGAGGCCTTTTTTTATGCCCGGAATCCATCCCCGGCCACTTCACGCATATCACCCAACCGCACACCCTTCTTATCCGACATCCCGTAGCAAGGTACTTCACCACAAAAGGCCAGTCCGGTATATTTAATACAATACAATCCCGAACCCATCCCTTAATCTGATTCCTTAACCCTTAATAAAACAGTAATGCACAGACAATTATTGACCCTATGCTGCATGGTACTGCTCTTCGCGGCCTGCCATAAACCTGCCAGCCTGAAGCCTGAAAAATCTCCCATCCTTAAAGACCAGAAAATGTCGGCCCTTTCGGAAGAAGGAGATCCCGTGCCCGAAGGCACACCCGATGACACTCCAATAGCCCAAACCACCATTGGATCTGCAGGAGGAGAACTCACCAGTACCGACGGCAAGGTAAAAGTAACTATACCCGCCGGTGCCCTCACCACCAGCCAGCACATCAGCATCCAGCGGATTACGAACACCAATCCCATGGGAGCCAACAAAGGTTACCGCCTGTTACCGCATGGCCTCCAGTTCACCCAACCGGTATCGGTTTCTTTCAGTTATGATGAGAAAACCATGAACGGCACCATCCCCGAGGCACTGGGGATCGCATTCCAGAACGATGAAGGTATTTGGTGGGCGCTGCCCGTGGTGACGGACACTGCCGCCAAAAAAGTTACTGTCAGCACCACCCATTTCTCAGACTGGAGCCTGTTCAAAACTTTGGAGCTGCTGGTGTACCTCCCTAAAGTCCCGGTATCGGGCAGCACCCCGATGTATGTATTTTGTAATGAAGATTTCTTCGAACCGATACCATCCACCGGTAAAGCTATCCTGCAAAAGCGGCTGGCTGCGGAGCCGTATATCGTAGAATGGCTCCTGATGGGCAATGGCGACCTTTCGCCATATGGAGCAGAAGCAGTATATACGGCGGCTGATCATGTAACACCTCCCGCCACAGTTTCGGTAGAACTAAACCCGGACAATGGGAAACGGTACATTCTAATGGCCCGGATCGAAATAGTGCAGATTATTATGCAGGTAAGGATAGACGGTGGCGAATGGTACAATTATCCGAATGTAAGACCCGCATCCTACATTGATGGTGCCTGGTTTATGCAAAACGTATCCAGACCCGGTGTCAGGGATTTGCTGTACATCACCGCAAAAGTACCCCGGAACGGCGGCAAGGCACCACTTTCCGACTTCAATTCTGTACTGTTCGATAAATTGGGATTGAAGCTGGGAATTTATTACAAAGAAACTGAATTAGGTCCCACACTTACCAGCCCCGGCTTTATAGAGGTATCTGCAAACGAGGAAGACGATCAGTACATTTTCGGCCGGTTCGAAGTGGAGAAAGCCGGAGAAGCTTACAATTTTACCAGTACGCATAAATTAGAAGGTTTTTTCTACGTGATGAAGGCATCTCAATAACATCCTATTTTTAAGATGGGCGAAAAGCCTCCCGTTTCCGGGAGGCTTTTTTATTAATTCGGCCGCCGGAATACACCATTCACCGCTCAACATCTTTGCCTTAACGGTGTAAAGCCACAACTCACAATATTAGATACGCAGCTGAAGGTGCAACCACTATCTTCCCATTCACCCGCATGTACTTTTGTAATTGCAAAATCACACAGCTCATGCTATTAAAACGAATAGGGATCATTTGTATGGCCATCGCCTTCCTGGCGTCCTGCAAAAAATCCGATACCCCCGGCACCGAAGTACCTGGCCCCAAGCCTCCCAAACCCGATGTAGTAACACCAGTAGGTACACCAGATAATACGCCTGCTGAAACCAAAACCATCGGCGCAACAGGTGGACAAATATTTTCCAGTGACGGTTATCTGAAAGTGATCATCCCCGCCGGCGCATTCACTTCCGACCAGCAGGTGAGCGTTCAGCAGATCAGTAATAACTGTCCGGGTACCCATGGCATGGCCTATCGTGTCCTGCCTGAAGGAGTAACCTTCGCCAAACCGGTTACGCTCCAGTTCAGGATTAATATGACCGACAGTACCCACCTTGGCCTTGGGTTTGCAACTGCAGCTTATCAAAACAAAAAAGGCGTCTGGATGGCCATGCCCAAAGCGGTAGTGAATGCCGAAGCACGCACCGTTTCCATTGAAACCACACACTTCAGTGACTGGACGGTAGTGTCTGGCGTAATGATGACTGCAAACCCCGGCCTGGTAATTCCCGGCGGCAAATCAAAGCTGATCGTTTATTATGCGGAAGACCTGCTGGCACCGCTGGTAAAAGAAGAAATACCAGTACCCGGTTTCATCGAAATGCCCTCCCAATATGTAAGCAACTGGAGGGTAACGAACGGATTGGGCACCGTGCAGGCGGAAGGAGGAAAGGCCACCTACACTGCTCCCGCCTTCAAACCCGATGCAGCCCAGGAAACCGCCACTATATCCTGTGATGTAAAAAGCGGAAGTAATACTGTAACGCTCAATACCAAAGTGACCACCACCCATGGTTACATCTCCTTCAGTGTGAACGGTGGAAAAACCCAGATAGTACACAGGGGCGTGGCGCAAAGGTTCAGGTACAACCTGGGCGGCGGGCAGGCAGGTCCTGTCTATACGGCGATATATGGCAACGCCACCCCCAGCACTGCCAGTGCACCAATCTGGATCGAATGGCCGCTCTCTCTGGGAACTACAGGAGCCTGGCTCTGGAAAACATTTACCCCTGATCTGGTAAGAATCCACTTCTTATACAATGGGGCATATTATGATTGTTCTTATCTGCCGAAGCAGGGTGACAGGGATCTTGTAATAAGTCCGGGTTACGTGAAGGTTTATACCGACCATACCCATGACGGGTATTACACGGGCGAATTCGAAGTGGAAAAGGCCAGTCCTACAGCCACAATTTCCGAGAAATGGAGAACCATTCATATTAAAGGGAAATTCCGTGTGCCTACGAAAGTGGATATCATTTCTCCTGTTCCATTTTAAAACTATCCCGATATCTATATAGTGATAGTGATAATTGCAAAGCATCAGCGCTCCCGTAACTGGGGGCGCTTTTGTTTGCTGTTTCATTTATAACAAGGTTATACATTTCAGCAGTTTACGCAGCTTTACAGACAGATCATCCGATGTTCCGCCATACCCGCAGGTTGTTTCACCCCCTTTCATTATGCCCGGCAGGCAGTCTCATTTTACATTTACCCCGGAATCGAATGTTCACCCCACGATTATAACCTCATCAATTCAGCGCATCATGAAAGTAATTCAGCTCAACACCAAACTGCGGCTCATCCAATTCGGATGGGTAATGCTTTGCCTTTGCCTGTTATCCTGCAAAAAAGATCCTCCTAAAGAAGAAGTGGTTGTTCCTGAACCGGGTGTACCCGTGGTAACGGAAGCCGGTGTACCTGACGGAACGCCCGTTGCCCAGAAAGTGATCGGCGCAGCAGGAGGATCACTCGCATCCAACGACAAAGGCATTACCATCAACATTCCTGCAGGCGCACTCACTGCAGACCAGACTGTTAAGATCACCCGTATCACGAGTACCAATCCCATCGGCTCTGCAAAAGGATATCGTTTAGAGCCGCATGGCCTCACCTTCGCCAAGCCCGTTACACTCACGATTAACGGGGGCGACAGTCTGCTCACCGGCACCATCCCCGAAGCGGTAGGCATTGCCTTCCGTAACGATAAGGGTAACTGGGTGGCCATGCCCGGCGCTACGGTAAATGCAACACAAAAAACAGTTTCCATCCAAACCACGCACTTCAGTGACTGGGAATGGTTCAAAGCCATGGAGTTGCGCGCGCACGTAAACCTGCTGGAAATGGGCACCGCTACGCGGCTGGAAGTGGTGGCTATAATACCAGACCTGCTGGCTCCACTGACTAAACAAACATATATCGATGCAATCAGGGTAAAAGACAGTGATATAAAGGGCTGGACCCTGTCTTCCGATTACGGAACACTGACGCCCAATGGAGCAAAGGCTACTTATGCAGCCGCGAATTACTGGACAGACCATCCTGTGAATCCCGTTGCCATTAGTGTGGAAATAAAAGGACCTGACCAGAAAAAATACATACTCGTAACAGATATCAGGGTTACGGCTGGCGAAGTGGAGTTTAACATCGGCGGCACAACCCATAAGTTATACGCAGCACCTGCCATGCGGGTGAATGGCGCATGGCATCTTTTCGCCAATACAAATGAAATAGATGGCAGAGATATCACTTTCAGGATCGATGGTTTTAATACACCCGGCAGCTTTAACTGGACCATGGGCAATGTTCCCAACATTCAGTGCCATATTACCATGAAAAACCAGGAATGGTCGGCCTTTTATGACGATCCGGAAACCGATCCTGTAATTTTCATACCCAGCCCCGGCACCGTGGAAGTCACCAGTATCGCCAATGGATTTATAACCGGCACCTTCTCCGGAAGTCACTTCGGGATACGTTCCACTATGTTGAAAACCTGGACGCGCGTGACCGGGAAGTTCAGGGTAATGATGACGATTGAATAAACATCACACTTTGCAGCACTGAAACAGCCTTAAATGACCGGCGTTCCGGTTTGGGATTTATAGATTATAAGGTAAAAAAGAAGGCTCCCCGTATGGGAGCCTTCTGCATTCCGGAACTGCTTACAGGGGTATTTTATAAGCTTTGCAAAGTTCTTCATAACTGAGGCTGCGCGGGTTTATCTGCCGGCCGCTGCTCACACCGCCGGGGATGATGACATAGCGGACGGAATTGGTATTGGCGGGAATACCGTTTGGAATAATGTCGCAGATAATGCGAACTTTTCCCAACGTAAGGGCCGACTGAAAACGGTATTGCACATCAGCCCCGCCAATGTTATAGTAGATGCTGGGCAATTGCTTGATGGAACCGGGGCCATCGGGGTCAGCTATGAATTTGGCGAATACGATCACCGTACCCTGATCAAGCACCTGCTGGGTAACACCGGCAGCGGTAATATCGAAGTAATAGGTCTTCTTTCCAGAGCCTGCGGAAGTAGTAGATGCTACCCAGGGGTTGGTGGTAACCCAGGCAGAATACATCACATTCGCGGTTCCGGGAGGGCCCTGGTCGCCTTTCTTGCAGGAAAAAACGGTAAAGAGGAAAAGAGACAGGAGTCCTGAGATAAGAGGTTTCATATAAATGGTTTTTGGTTCGGTGGATAAGGGGTTACGTGAAAGTACGCCGGCAACAGTTTTCCGGCAATCGTAGAAATACGCGAATTCAGGATAGACCTTAACAGCAGCAGAAGGCCCCTCATTGCAGGGGCCTTCATAGTTAACAGGGGGATATCCGTTAATAGGGAAATTGACAGAAATGCTCCGCTCAGATGCGGGATGATGATGCAAAAATAGGGCAGGGGGCTAAGGCAGGGTATCGTATAAATACCTGAAATGAGGGAAGGGCACAAAAAAAACGCCCCCGGAAACCGGGAGCGCTTTTCATGCTAAATGCGTTCAATATCAGAACTTCTCCAGGCCGGAGAAGAAGAAATTGCCTTCGATAGCTGCGTTTTCGTCAGAATCGGAACCGTGAACTGCGTTACGGCCGATAGACTCAGCGTAGATCTTACGGATGGTACCTTCCTCAGCCTGAGCAGGGTTGGTAGCACCGATCAGTTTGCGGAAATCTTCCACTGCGTTGTCTTTTTCCAGGATCGCTGCTACAATGTGGCCGCTGCTCATGAATTCAACCAGCTCACCGTAGAAAGGGCGCTCTTTGTGAACTGCATAGAATTCACCGGCTTTCTCAGCGGAAAGACGGAGTTGTTTCATCGCTACAATGCGGAAGCCTGCTGCGCAGATCTTGTCCAGAATGCCGCCGATGTGACCGTTAGACACAGCGTCGGGCTTGATCATGGTGAAAGTTTTGTTGCTCATATTGGTAATTAGTCGTTATACGTGAGTTATTGCCTTTTTGCGCCGCAAAAGTAATCACATTTTGATTACCCGTAAAAAATTTTGAAATTCTGGCTCAAATGGTGAACTTCGCACTTCATTTGCCTAAACGAAAATGAGCCGCTCACAAGGCGGAAGCACCTTAAAAAAACATAGTTTCCGGAATGAAGCCGATAGAGGACATTAAGCCACTGCTAGAAAGCCCCAAAAAGGTAATCATCACGATGCATCAGAAACCGGATGCCGACGCCATGGGCTCTTCGCTGGCCATGTACCACTACCTGCGGCGCAAAGGTCACGACGTTACCGTTATTTCTCCCACCAACTTCCCTGACTTCCTGAAATGGATGCCGGGGTGCGAAACGGTCCTCGATTTCGAATCGCAGAACGAAAAAGCCCTCAAAGCCCTCACCGGCACCGAGATCCTCTTCTGCCTCGATTTCAACGCCATGAGCCGCACCAAAAACATGGAGTCCCACCTGGAAAAGCTCCAGTGCGTGAAAGTCCTCATCGACCATCACCTGGAACCCCAGCCCGTGTTCGACTTCGGCGTGAGCGACACTTCCGCCGCCTCTACCGCACAACTCGTTTACGAGATCATCTACCGCCTCGGAGATGAACATTATATCGATAACGACATTGCCCAGTGTATTTATGCCGGTACCATGACCGATACCGGATCTTTCCGCTTCGCCTCCACCAGCGCCCGCGTACACCGTATGGTGGCCGATCTGCTGGAAAGAGGGCTGGAACATGAATACATCCACCAGGCCATTTACGATAACTTCCTCGAAAACCGCCTCCGTTTCATCGGCCACAGCCTCCTGAACCGGATGGAAGTGTTTTATGAAGCCAATACCGCCATGATGGCCATCCCTTACAGCGACCTGAAAAGGTTCGATTTACAGACAGGGGATACAGAAGGACTGGTAAATTTCCTTTTATCCATCCAAGGCATTAAATTAGCAGCGCTGATCATCGACCGGAACTCGGAAGTAAAGCTGTCTTTCCGCTCCAAAGGCAATTTCGACGTAAATACCTTTGCCCGGAAATACTTCGAAGGAGGCGGGCACTTCAACGCCTCCGGAGGCCGCAGCTCCGATCCGCTCGACCGCACCGTGCAACGCTTTATCAGAGCTATGCACGAAAACGAAGACATTTTGCAATAACCTGGACCTGCCACTTAACAATGGCTTGTCCCACACACGTTCATAAACTCAATCGTTAAGATGAAAACAAACAATCTGTTACTTGTTGCGCTGGGAGGCCTCGCTTTGGCCAGCTGCGGTAAAAGCGGCCCGAGAAAGACCCCGGGTGGCATTGACTTCACCGTTCCTAAAGAAGGTAAAGGCGATAAGCTGAAAGAAGGCGATACCATCGTGGTGCACTTCTCTTCTTACCTGAACGACTCTCTCCTGATGTCTTCCCGCGAGCAGGCACCTACCGGTATGCCCCTCGTTCTGCAGAAATCAATGAACAAGTACGATCTCATGGACGGTTTCGCCATGCTGACCGAAGGTGACTCCGCCGTGTTCATGCTGCCTGTAGACTCCATGCCCCAAATGCCTCCCATGGCTAAAAAAGGCGACGTAATGAAAGTTGCGTTCGTGGTAGACAGCAAGTACTCTTCCGCTAAACAAAACGAGAAAGACGAAAAGGAAATCGCTGAATACATCAAGAAAAACAACCTGAACACCCGCAAATCTCCCAAAGGCGTTTACATCGCCGAGACCGTTGCAGGTACAGGCGTACAGGCTAAAGCCGGCGACGAAGTTTCCGTAAACTACACCGGTAAACTGCTGGATGGTACCAAGTTTGATTCCAATACCGACAGCACCCTGCGCCCCGGCATGCCGCTGGAGCCCCTGAAATTCAACGTAGGCGAAGGCCGCGTAATTGCAGGCTGGGATGATGCACTGGCTCAGCTGAAAGTGGGTTCTAAAGCCACTATCGTGATCCCGTCTTCCCTCGCATACGGTCTGAACGGCTCCGGTCCCTTCATTAAACCGAACAGCATCCTCGTTTTCGACGTGGAACTCCTGGACGTGAAACCCGCTGCTGCTCAGCCCGCACCTGGCGCAGTTCCCCCGCCGCCCCCGGCACCTTCCAAATAAGCAATAGATTGCCTATATGCAAAGCCCGTCCCCACCAGGACGGGCTTTCTTTTTACCCCTTAAACCAGTATTTTGTTAAACAGTTTCCCAAATGGGGGAATTAGAGGTAAATTAATTGCATAAAAAAGTAAGATGAAATTTATAAAAGAAGTAAATGAGATTCTTCCCTATGACAGGGAACTATATATTGATTATTTAAGCGGTGAAACGCAGTCACCTGTAGTGTGGTATGGTGTTTCATTTCAAATATCAGCTAATAGCGAAGCGCAGACAAATGCTAGAAAAACTGAGGCTTATGAAAGTTTGTTGAAGAGGATTATTTTGAAATTTGATAGTAAGTCACTTTGGATTGTTAATCATGATGATAAAGACCTGAAATGGCTACCAAAAAAAGGGGACAATTTAAGTTCCTTGAGAGCACTATTCGCTCAATATGGAGTTCTTAATAAATTTAGCGGTGCATTGATATTTACACAAGATGAATTGCTGGCAATCTTTCCGGAGTTAATTGCATATCCGCGAGTTGTTTTACAGGATGATGTATTTCTGTATAAAGATTTGGATATTTCACACAATACACTACCGTTAGTTATTAAGATATCAGGTCATTTTAATATTGACTTTCTGAGTACGGATTTATCCTTTTTGAAAGGGCTTGTGAAGGACTTGTCCGATGAAACATTCGATGTAAAAGCATACCAGGGAACATCACTTTATTAAGAATTGCCTATACACATAGCCCGTCCCCACCAGGACGGGCTTTCTTCTTACCCATAATACCCAAATCCTCCAAACAGGCGCATTTATGCCAGCTTACCCCACCTTTCCTTCGCCTTACCTTCACCTCTGAAGCACAGCTCCTCCACCTTTACTTCACATATACTTCAGGGTTACTTCAGGTATAATGTAGGGGTAATGTAGGTATAAGGTTTTCAAAAGTGCCTCTAACCCTTTGCTGTATTGGGTTTCAAAAAAAGGGTACCCAATGTTTAGTACAGATTGACGCACTCCCAACTCAGAAATGCGAGTATAGTATCAGAATGTCGTTAATTAAATATCATTATTGGCCATTTTGTTTAGCAGTCCTAAATAAACCTGCCTTTTTCAGACTTTAAGTACCCTTTAAACCATGCTTAAGTTATCATGTAAGCAGGTTTTAACGGCTTTTTATAGTGGCTAAAGCATAGGATAAGGCCATAAAAAAGCCGCTCCACGGTAGTGAAGCGGCTTTTTCTATGTTGGTAAGTCCAAAATCAGAGGAATTTACGCCTGACCCGTTCATCGGGCACCATACAGGCATCCATCTTCCCGAACCAGCGGTACCGGTTCCGGGCTATCCAGTCGTACACCGCATTCCGGATAAATGCAGGAACAATGATAAACGCCCATAAGAGGCTCACAGGGAAGCCGAGGTGCCTGGCGGTATGCAGGGCCGCTGCGCTCTTTAAACTGGCTCTCCGGCCTTCTATCAGCACAAAAGAGTCGGTTTTGGAAGGGTCTATACCATGTTGGGCCAGTAAGGCCTGTCCGGCTTCGGATTGCAGGGGGGCGAAACGGAAATGATCTTTCCGGTCGTGCCGCAGTACGAAGTTGACGCTGCCATTGCAGAAACGGCACACGCCATCGAACAGGATAATGGCCTTGTCATCCATTAGTGGATACCGGTATAGTTATGCGGCGTAATGGCTTTCAGCTCTTTCTTAAGTGCGGCGGTGATCTTCAGTCCGTCGATGAACTTATGCATCGTTTTCTGTGTGATCGCCTCTCCGCCACGGGTCAGCTCTTTCAAAGCCTCATACGGCTGCGGGAAGTTCTCACGGCGCAGTACCGTCTGAATAGCTTCCGCTACCACAGCCCAGTTGTGCTCCAGGTCTTCATGCAGCTTGGCAGTATTGAGGATGAGTTTGTTCAGGCCCTTATCGAGGCTTTTCAGCGCCAGCAGGCTATGCGCGAAGGGAACACCGATGTTGCGAAGTACGGTAGAATCGGTAAGGTCGCGCTGCAGGCGGGAGATGGGCAGCTTGGCAGCCAGGTGCTCAAACAGGGCGTTGGCGATACCGAGGTTACCTTCGGCATTCTCGAAATCGATGGGGTTCACCTTATGCGGCATAGCGGAGGAACCTACTTCGTTCTTCTTGATCTTCTGCTTGAAGTAGTCCATGGAAATGTAAGTCCACACATCGCGCGCAAAATCCACCAGCACATTGTTCACACGCTTCAGCGTATCGAACTGGGCTGCAATGTTATCATAATGCTCGATCTGGGTGGTATACTGCATACGCTGCAGGCCGAGGTTGTTGTTTACGAACTTGTTACCGAACTTCTCCCAGTTAATAGCGGGGAAAGCCACGTGGTGGGCGTTGAAGTTACCGGTAGCTCCGCCAAATTTAGCTGCGAAGGGGATTTCGCCCAGCAGTTTGATCTGGCCTTCGAGGCGCTCCACGAACACCTGTATCTCTTTACCGAGAATGGTGGGCGAAGCGGGCTGGCCGTGTGTGCGGGCCAGCATGGGGATGGCTTTCCAGTCTTTCGCCAGCTTCTTCAGGTGAATGATGAGGTTGGAGATAGCGGGGAGGTATACATGCTCAATTGCATCTTTCCAGAGCAGGGGGGTGGCGGTGTTGTTCACGTCCTGAGAGGTGAGGCCGAAGTGAACCCATTCCAGCTTATCTTCCAGTCCGAGTGCTTTCAGTTCATTTTTCAGGAAGTATTCCACGGCTTTCACGTCGTGGTTGGTTACTTTCTCGGTGTCTTTCACCAGCTGGGCCTGCTCCACGGTAAAGTCGCGGTAAATAGCGCGCAGGGCGGGAAGCTTGGCTTTGGGAAGGGTGAACAGCTTCTGTTCGGACAGGGCGATGAAGTATTCCACTTCCACCTGTACACGGTATCGAATCAACGCATATTCGGAAAAATAAGGGGCCAGTTCTTCGAGCTGACCTCTGTAACGCCCGTCTACCGGGGAAATAGCAGTTAAAGCTTGTAATTGCATCATGTTATTATTATCCTGTCAGTAAAGCCCCCGGTTTATCCCAAAGCAGGTAATTACGGGAATTACTTTAATTTAGCAGGCTCAAAATTACAGAAATTGGAACGGAAAGTAAAAGTAGCAGCAGTAAGTTATCTGAATACAAAGCCTTTGTTGTACGGATTCAGGGAACACCAGGTACTGCGGAACATGGAACTGACGGTGGATTACCCGGCTAAAATAGCCGGTCAGCTGATAGATGGAACGGTAGATGTGGGACTGGTTCCGGTAGCGATTATCCCGAAATTGAAGGAATCTCATATAATTTCTGATTTCTGCATTGGTGCGGAAAGTCCGGTTGCATCCGTATGCCTCTTCAGCGAGGTGCCCTTGCAGGAGATAAAACGCATTTACCTTGATTATCAATCCCGTACTTCCGTAGCCCTCCTCAAAATTCTGGTACGCGAATACTGGAAACTGGATGTGGAGCTGGTGGAAACCGCCGATGCATATGAAGGGCTTATCAAAAGAACCGATGCCGGGCTGGTAATTGGCGACCGCGCCCTGCGCCAGCGCCTCGTGTCTCCCTTCATTTACGACCTCGCTGAGCATTGGATCCGGTTTACCAGCCTGCCTTTCGTATTTGCCGCCTGGGTGAGCAACAAGCCGCTGCCTGTAGAGTTCATCCAGCAGTTTAACGATGCCAATGCCATCGGACTGAACAATATCCCCACTGTTGTGGCGGAAAACGCATATCCCCACTATGACCTGACGGTGTATTACACCCAGAACATCAGCTACCGGCTTACGCCGTCGAAGCGGCAGGGACTACAGCGTTTTTTGAGCTACCTGCAATAATCCCGCAGGATTTGCTTAAATTAGAATAGAAGCAAATCTGTCTGTATGAAGATCGCCATCCTCGGGTCGGGCGACGTTGGGTTGACTTTGGCCGCCGGCTTTCAGCAGCGCGGCCATCAAGTGATGATCGGGACCCGGCACACCCAAAAGGAAGGCTTGCAGCAATGGCTGGCGGAACACGCTGCCATCTTAGCGGGCACCTACTCGGAAACTGCCGCTTTCGGGGACATCGTGGTGCTATGCACCGGGTGGACCGGCACCAAATCCGCCATAGAGCTGGCCGGGATCTGGAATTTCAAGAAAAAGATAGTGATCGACGTAACCAATCCGCTCGACGGCCAGGGGCCCGACACGGAGGGGCGCCTGCACCTCGCCACCGGCCATGCCAAATCAGGCGGGGAGCAGGTACAGCGCTGGCTGCAGGAATCGCACGTCGTTAAAGCCCTCAACACCATCGGTAACCAAAGCATGGTGGAACCCTCTTTTACAGAGGGCACGCCCGCCATGTTCATTGCCGGCAACGATGATCTCGCCAAACTGGCGGTTACCGACATTCTGGGGCAGCTGGGCTGGAAAGATGTGATTGATACGGGAGACATTGCCATGAGCCGCCACCTCGAAGCCATGGCCGTTGTATGGTGCGCCATCGGTTTCCGTAAAGGCAGCTGGGGCCACGCCTTCGCCCTTCTCCGCAAATAGATCAGGCCGCTGCGGCCGCACTTTTATGCTTACGGAACGCCCGGATGGCCAGTACTGCGCCCAGAAGGGTAAGAATTGAAGCCATCGCGAAAGGCGCCGCCGGAAAGTAGACCGGTGCCCCTTCCTGCGTGCTGAAGTGGAACAGGCCCGTCATCAGCAAAGGTCCTATGATGTTCGTTAAACTGATAAGGCTGGTAAACGTACCCTGCAGCTCCCCCTGTTCATTGGGCGGCACCTGGTTGGAGATCACGCCCTGCAGACTTGGCCCGAATATCCCTCCAAGGCCGTATAGCCCCAGGATCGGGAACATCATCCATCCCTCCTTAGCCAGGGCAAATAGCAGGAAAGAAGTACCATAAATCAAAAGCCCGATGTATACCGCCCGGTGATACCCGAGCTTCGGCAATACGATGCGGATCAGCCCGCCCTGTACGATAATAAGCATCAGCCCCGCGAAGGAAAGAGAATATCCCACCATCGACTCAGACCAATTGAATACAAACATGGTATAGTACGTCCAGTTACTCTGGATGGCGTGAATAGCCGTATAGATAAGGGCTACGGAACCCAGCAGCGGGTAGATGTACCGGTATTTCTTCATTTGCTGCAGACCGCCCCAGGGGTTGGCGCGCGACCATTCAAAAGGCCGGCGGTTCTCGGGTTTCAGCGACTCGGGGAGGATGAAGTAGCCATATATCGCGTTCAGGAGGGAAAGCCCCGCCGTAAGGAAGAATGGCGCCCGCAGTCCCCAGGTGTGGCTGACCAGCCCCCCGATTACCGGTCCGAGCATAAAACCGATGCCTACGGCCATGCCCAGCAGCCCGAAGTTCTGGGCGCGCTTTTCAGGGGTACTTACATCGGCGATATAGGCGGAGGCGGCGGTCATGCTGGCGCCCGTAATCCCGATAAATATCCTGCCTACGAATAGCCAGAAGATATTGGGGGCATATGCAAGAAACAGGTAATCGATCCCCATACCGGCCATGGAAAGCAGCAATACCGGCCGCCGGCCGTACTTATCGCTGAGGCCTCCCAGGATGGGGGCAAAGAAGAATTGCATGAAGGCGTAGGCGAAGGTAAGCCAGCCGCCATACCACGATGCATCGCTTTCATTGCCGCCGATCAGTTGTTCTATCAGCTTTGGCACTACGGGCATGATGATCCCGAATCCTATGAAGTCAATTAATAAAGTAATGAAAATGAAGGTCAAAGGACCCGAGAAACGCCGCATATTGTGGTGAAATTTGCGCAAAGCTACAGGAATAGGGCTGTGAAAGTACTGTTAAATGACATACGCCATTCATGGAATGATGTTTGCAAAACATTCCATATAGAAGCATTGTTTCACTTTTAAACCCTTTATTATGATACGCTGGGCAGTTATTTTCTTCATTATCGCCATTGTGGCGGCTATATTCGGATTTGGCGGCATTGCGGCAGGCGCTGTAGGCATCGCTAAGATCCTCTTCTTTATTTTTATTGTATTGTTCCTGATCTCCCTGATCGGCGGCCTTATGCGGCGCTAAGGGAGTGTTTCCTGCATGGAAATGAGCTGGATCGCATCCGGACAGGCCGCAAATGCTTCACGCAGGCGGTCGCCATGCGTATCGGTGATGAACACCTGCCCGTAATCGGGCTGCAGCACCAGTTGAATAAGCCGGGAAACCCTTTCCTGATCCAGCTTCTCGAACACATCATCGAGCAGCAGGATGGGAGGGAAGCACTTGTGCGCACGGATCGCCTCGTATTGCGCCAGTTTAAGAGCAAACAGAAAGCTCTTGCGCTGGCCCTGCGAGGCGCTCGTTTTCATGGGGTGCTCGTCCAGCAGAAACAACAGATCATCCCGGTGGATGCCCTGTGTGGTGCGCTGCACCTGCTTATCCCGCAGGCGGGACTGAGCCAGTAAAGTGGCGAAAGGCTGCCCGTGCAGCTGGCTGTGGTAGCGGAAGGCCACTGTTTCATGGCTGCCCGCCAGGTAATCGTACCGGTCCTGCACCTGGTCGATGAACGCGGGGAGGAAAGCCTTGCGGGCCTCGTACACCGGGGTGCCGTGCTGTACCAGCTGTTCATCGAAGATATCGAGCAGGGGATCGGGCGAGTGGATCATGGACGCCATGGTCTTCAGCAGGGAATTGCGCTGCTGTAGCACTTTATGATAGGCAAGGAGATGGTCGAGATAACCGGGAACGAGCTGTGAAAGGAGTCCGTCCAGCCACTTGCGGCGGTCTTCACTGCCCCCAAGGATGATCTCCGCATCGTCCGGCGCGATCATTACCGCGGGAAAGTGGCCGATATGGCGGGAGAAGCGTTCATACGGTTCATCATTGAGTGCGATGTCTTTCTTACCGTCTTTCACCGTACACACAATTTTCTCTTCCTGCTGGTGGCGCAGGAGGGAGGCCTCGAGCCGGAAGCCGTTCATGGTATACTGCACGTTCTGGCTTTCGGCAGTGCTGAAATAGCTTTTGGTGAAACAGAGATAATATATGGCGTCGAGCAGGTTGGTTTTGCCTGAACCGTTGCGGCCGGTGATGCCCACAATGCGGGAGTTGAACCGGAAGCTGCGGTACGAATAATTCTTGAACTGTGTGAGTGCTATAGTGGATATTGTCAACAAGCTGTCTGATAGGTTTGATTCCCCGGAAGCCCGTATGCCATAAGCAGTTCGGACATCCTTCTGCAAAATTGCTTGAATTTGCAGATTTTCCTGTTATATTTGCGAACAAATTTAGAAATAGTGCAAACTTTAACAGACGTGAAAACGAAATTCACCAAAGAGACATATCTGTACTGGTACGAATTGATGCTGTTACTGCGTCGCTTCGAGGAGAAAGCAGGGCAATTATACGGAATGCAGAAGATACGCGGTTTTTGTCACCTGTACATCGGTCAGGAGGCAATTGCAGCAGGGGCGATGACGGCCACTAAACCCGGCGATAAGTTTATCACCGCATACCGCGATCACGCACTGGCGATCGCAAAAGGAATTTCCGCCAAGGCCTGCATGGCCGAGCTGTACGGTAAAGCTACCGGCTGCTCCAAAGGTAAAGGCGGTTCCATGCACTTCTTCTCTAAAGAACATGGCTTTTTCGGCGGCCACGGCATCGTAGGTGCACAAATCGGCACCGGCGCTGGTCTGGCTTTCGCTGAACAATATCTGGGAACCGACAATGCCGTGCTGGCATTCTTCGGTGACGGTGCTGCCCGCCAGGGTATGCTGCACGAAACATTCAACATGGCTATGCTGTGGAAACTTCCCGTAGTATTCATCTGCGAGAACAACCACTACGCAATGGGCACCTCTGTTGAACGTACCTCTAACGTACTCGACATCTACAAACTGGCTGACGCGTATGAAATGCCCGCCGATTCTATCGACGGTATGAGCTGCGAAGCTGTACACGAAGGCATCTCCCGCGCAGTGACCCGCGCCCGTGAAGGCGGCGGACCCACCCTGCTGGAAATCAAAACATACCGCTACCGCGGCCACTCCATGTCCGACCCGGCTAAATACCGTACCAAGGAAGAAGTGGAAGAATACAAAGAGAGAGATCCCCTGTCTATCGTTGAAAAAACACTGCTCGACAACAAATGGGCAACCGCTGCCGACATCGAAGCCATCACCGAAAGAGTGAAAGCAGAAGTGGAAGAATCCGTGAAATTCGCGGAAGAAAGCCCCTGGCCGGATGATAACGAGCTGCTGAAAGACGTATACATGCAGGAAGATTATCCCTTCATCGTAGATTAATCAGATCCCTGTCTACCTACTTATATTATTTATGCAAACAACCATGGCAGAAAATAAAGCAAACACCAAACAGCCCGCAACGGCAGTGAAAAACCAGGACTTTGACCTGCAGGCTACTGCAGACAGGGCTACTGACTTCTACGGAAAGAACAAGAATGTTATCAACGCAGTTGTAATAGGCTTTGCGATCGGCGTGGCCGCTTACTTCGGTTACAAGCGTTTCGTAAGCCAGCCTGCTGAAGAGAAAGCACAGGTTGCCATCTTCCAGGCGCAGAACTTCTTCGCGGCAGACAGCCTGAGCAAAGCGCTCAATGGCGACGGTAACAACTACGGCTTCCTGCAGGTGATCGATAAATACGGCAGCACTAAAGCCGGTAACCTCGCGCACTACTACGCAGGCGTTTGCCATGTTCGCCTTGGTGAATTCCAGAAAGGTATCGACCAGCTGAAAGAATTCAGCAGCAAAGATATCGTAGTGTCTTCCATCGCAAACGGACTCATCGGAGACGCTTACATGGAACTCAACAACGCAGCTGACGCCGTTAGCTACTACAAAAAAGCAGGCGCTTCCGAAAACGAGGTTACTTCCCCCATGTACCTGCTCCGCGCAGGCCTGGCACTGGAAAAAGCCAACAAACCCGACGAAGCGAAAACTGTGTATCAGCAAATCAAACAAAAATACCCCCGTTCCAACGAAGGCCGCGAAATGGAGAAATACCTGGCGAGATTGGGCGTGGTGAAATAATCCGGGAAATGTCCGTATACAATCAGACTTTACTCAGCAACACTGGCATTCTTCCACTGGAGAATGCCAGTGTTGTTATAGTATCAACAGAATGGAACGATTTCATCACCAATGAACTCGTTGCCGGCTGCGAACGCACCCTCGAATCAAATAAAATCGCCCACCGCACCCTCACCGTGCCCGGCGCTTTCGAACTGCCTTTCGCCTGCAAACAGATCTGGGAACAAACCCGCGCCACCGGCGCACAGCCCTCTGCCATCATCGCTTTCGGCTGCGTCATCCGCGGAGAAACACCGCACTTCGATTACGTATGCAAAGCCGTTACCGACGGCATCCTGCAGCTGAACCTCGAGCTTCCCGTTCCCATTATCTTCGGCATCCTCACCGTAAATACGGTAGAGCAGGCTACCGAACGCCTCGGTGGCGCTCATGGCCACAAAGGTGAAGAAGCAGCACTCACCGCCATGAAAATGATCGGATTTCAACGGCAGTTGGCAAAAAGTGCCCGATAATAGCGAAGTTAACGGCAGCATACTTTCATTGAACCCCGTAACTTTGTCTGCTCATTACCCAAACTGATACCCATTAGCATGAACGTACATCTTTTCATACCGTGCTTCGTAGACCAGCTATTCCCGGAAACCGCTTTCAACATGGTGAAAGTACTCGAGAAACTGGGATGCACTGTTCATTACAATACTGAACAAACCTGCTGCGGACAACCCGCTTTCAACGCAGGTTACCAGGACGAATGCCGGTCTGTAGCTACCAAATTCCTGAAGGATTTCCACGTATATGATTACATCGTTGCCCCCAGCGGCTCCTGCACAGGATTCGTGCGTAACTATTACGGAAAACTTTTCGATAATTCCGCCGCACATAACGATGTAAAACTCCTCCGTAAGAACCTCTACGAATTCACCGAATTCCTGACAGACGTTCTCAAGGTAACAGACCTCGGCGCCACCCTCGAAGGAGTAGGCACCTACCACGATGCCTGCGGCGCCCTGCGTGAATGCGGTATCAAGGAAGGTCCCCGTCAATTGCTCGCTAACGTGAAAGGTCTCGAGATGCGTGAAATGGTTGAACCCGAAACCTGCTGCGGATTCGGTGGCACCTTCGCCGTGAAGTTCAAACCCATTTCCCTCGGTATGGGCGAACAGAAAGTACACAACGCTACTGACTCCGGTGCAGATTACCTCATCTCCACCGACCTCAGCTGCCTGATGCACCTCGACGGCTACATCCGTAAACACGGACAAAAAATTAAAATCATGCACATCGCGGACGTACTGGCCAGCGGCTGGTAAACCGCTTTCATAAAAGATTCTGAATGCAATATTGGTTAGTGAAATCGGAACCCTTCAAATATTCGTGGGACCAATTCGTGAAAGATAAAGTGACGTTCTGGGATGGCGTCCGCAACTACGCCGCCCGCAATAACCTGCGCAGCATGAAGAAGGGCGATCAGGTATTGTGGTACCATAGCAACGAAGGACTGGAAATCGTCGGCATCGCCAAAGTGGTAAAGGAATCCTATCAGGACCCCACCACACCCGACCCCGCCTGGCTGGCGGTAGATCTTGCACCGGTAAAGAAGCTCAAAAAACCGGTTTCCCTCGCACAGATCAAGGCGGAGAAAAGTCTTGCCACGATGGACCTCATCCGCCTAGGCCGTTTATCGGTAGGCACAGTGAAGCCCGAAGAATTTGAGAAAATCATGGAAATGGCGGGCATGTAAGCCTGCCATTTCTTTTTATATCTTTCTTAAACCCGACGCAACATGAAACCCAAACTGGTCGTGCTTACGGGCGCAGGCATCAGCGCAGAAAGCGGGCTCCGCACTTTCAGGGATTCCGACGGTCTCTGGGAAGGCCACGACGTTTACGAAGTAGCTTCCCCCAACGGATGGCAGAAAAATCCCTCCCTCGTTCAGGAATTCTATAACCTCCGGCGGAAAGATGTGCTGGCCGCAAAACCCAACGAAGCACATACCGGGCTTGCCGAACTGGAACAATGGTACGATGTACGGATCATTACCCAGAACATCGACGACCTGCACGAACGCGGCGGCTCCTCCCGCGTGCTGCACCTGCATGGCGAGATCCTGAAGATGCGCAGCGAATACGATGAAACACAGTTGTTCGATATCCTCGAAGATATTCAGATGGGGCAGATGGCACCAGATGGCGGGCAGCTCCGCCCGCACGTGGTATGGTTCGGGGAAGATGTGAGCATGATTCAGCCCGCTGTACTGGAGATCGTACAGGCCGATGTGTTTGTACTGATAGGTACCTCGCTGAATGTATACCCGGCAGCCGGTCTCGTAAATTACCTGCGGGCCGATGTACCCCGGTTTATCATCGACAAAAAGATCCCGCCGGTGAGTGATTCCGCGAACTGGACGCTGATCGAAAAGCCGGCCACGGAAGGGATTGCGGAGCTGAAGGAGTTATTGAAGTTGTAATACAGCATTGGTATATAGGAAGAAAGGCAGCACAGGGTGCTGCCTTTCTTATTTGGGTGAAAAAAGCCGTCCCGCTTACTGCAGGACGGCGCGTTCTTTCACATGTTCAACCTCCTCGATAAGGAGTAGTCATAGGAAAATGACTTGATCCAGGTATGGGAGTGGGTTGAATCTTTGGCCGAAGTGTAATGATTTGTGTGCTCAATCGAAAGTTTCCTCGAACCTGATATCGAATTCCTCCAGTTCACGGAGGACGGGATTGTAGATGTCGGGCATCACGGGTATCTGCAGGCCTGTAAGGCTAACCTGTCCGGAAAGGACCAGTTTGGCCATAATGCCGAGGGGCAGTCCAACGGTTTTTGCCATAGCGGTGCGCAGGTTATCTTCACCCTGCACGATCATATAACTGGATAACTTAGTGGTCATGTTTCTGCGCTCGAACTCGATTTCGTGCAGCATTACGATCATGTCTTTATCTGTAGGCTCCATTCTCAGGCGGGCTTCGAGAACATGCTGGAGAACACCCGCGTTGGTTTGTTCCCCTAAGTTAATCAAATCCCCGTTCAAAATGCCCAAATATTTCAGCTGGCGGATCAGTTTGCTCTTGCTGCTGACACCGAGGAACTGGGCAATGTTTTCTTCGTGGCTGAGGGAGTCGTCAACCTTAACCTGCTGTGACGCCCAGGCGAAGTAGGGGACTTTATCTGTAGGGCGCTTCTTCTTGTCGTCCGTAAGCCCGAGGCGTACGAGGGCATTCCATCCTTCGCAGAAATCGGGGTAGCGGAGGGTGGCGCGCATGAAGGTGGGCACGTTAGACAGGTTGTAGATGTCCGTATAGTTGAGAGAATCGCGGTTGGGGTACCAGGCGAGCTTGCCGAGGCCCGGAACCTGAATGGTTTTGGACTGGTCGAACAGTTGTTCGTATTCCACTTCCTTCACCTTGCCCTTTTCGCGGTATATGGCGCCTGAGGAGCCAGCCAGCACAATGTTGCGGGCATTCCAGGAGATCTTATACTGCCAGGGGTTATCGTTGCTTTCAGGGGAGATGAGTCCACCGCAATAGGAGCGGAAGCAGGATATCTGGCCGCCTTTCTTTTCGATGGAATGAATAAGTTTCATGGCCGACATGTGATCGATGCCGGGATCGAGGCCCATTTCGTACATGAAGAGGAGACCTGCCGCTTCAATTTCCTTTTCCAGTTTACGGATTTCCGGATCGATGTAGGATGCTGTCAGGAGGTTCTTGCCGGCTTCGAGACAGTCGCGCGCCACCACGATGTGGAGGGCGGGAGGCAGGAGGGAAATGACGAGGTCGGTTTCCCGGATGAGTGGCTGGCGCACGGATGCGTCTTTCACGTCAATAGCCGCCGCAGTGGCGTAATACGACTTGCCTATCTTGGATTTGATCAGCATCAGGTCGCTGTCTACTACCGTTATGTGCCATTTCTGCCGGGGCGCATTGGCCAGCAGGTAATCGATCAGAACAGTCGCTGACTTGCCGGCGCCAAACAATAGAACATGCTTCATATGAGACTCTGTGGTTAAAAACTACCAAACGAAAACAATAAATTCCGGCGAATGTTCAGATAAGTATGGTTTTCCCGAAACTCCCCGAATTGCTTGCATTCGACTATAAGGGTTGATTTTCATAGGGTTATAAACAAATAGCTTGCCAATTTGAAATCGGCTGGTATATATCTATTTTAAGATATATAGAACATTTACCGGAGATGACGCGAAAGTAGCATAATTCGGCCATTTTTATTCACATTCCGCCCCCAAACGGCCTGAATACGGCTCAAATTCGTTATATTTGCTCTTTATTTAAGGAGACAGAAAAACCTGTAAACCAATAACATAATGATAGAGAACACGGACAATCAAGGCAATCAAAAGGACGGTAGAATTGTTCAGATCAACATTGAGGAGCAAATGAAGACTGCGTACATCGACTATTCCATGTCGGTGATCGTGGGCCGCGCGCTGCCGGATGTAAGGGATGGTTTTAAACCGGTTCACCGCCGCGTGCTTTTCGGTATGCATGAATTGGGGAATACACACAACAAACCTTACAAGAAATCTGCCCGTGTTGTTGGAGACGTAATGGGTAAGTATCACCCGCATGGTGACTCTTCCGTATACGATACAATGGTTCGTATGGCCCAGCCATGGTCGCTCAGATACATGCTGATCGACGGGCAGGGTAACTTCGGATCTATCGACGGTGACATGCCTGCGGCCATGCGTTATACCGAGGTGCGTCTTCAAAAGTTCGCCGAAGCCATGCTCGATGATCTGGAAAAGGATACAGTAGATTTCACGCTCAACTTTGACGATACCCTCCAGGAGCCCCTGGTATTGCCCACCCGTATCCCCAACCTGCTCGCCAACGGCGCCTCAGGTATCGCGGTAGGGATGGCCACTAATATCATGCCCCACAACCTCACCGAACTGATCGACGGTCTGATCGCCATGATCGCTGACCGGAACATCACCATCGAAGAGCTGATCAAACACATTAAAGCCCCCGACTTCCCGACCGGTGGTACCATATACGGTTTTGAAGGCGTTAAACAAGGCTTCGAAACCGGCCGCGGAAGGGTAGTAGTACGTGGTAAGATCAATTCTGAGACCTCCAAGACCGGTAAGGAAAAGCTCGTTATCTACGAACTGCCCTACCAGGTGAACAAGGCCGTACTCCACCAGAAAATTGCACAGCTGGTAAATGATAAAGTGATCGAAGGCATCTCCGATGTACGCGATGAAAGCGACCGCGAAGGTATGCGCCTCGTGATCGACCTCAAACGTGAAGCGATCCCTAACGTGATCATCAATCAGCTCTACAAATACTCCGAACTGCAAACCTCTTACGGTATCAACAATGTGGTACTCGTAAAAGGCCGTCCCCGGATCATGAACCTCAAGGAACTGCTCGAAGAATTCGTCGAGTTCCGCCATGAAGTGGTGACCCGCCGTACCCAGTTCGAACTCCGCGAAGCAGAAAAGAAAGCCCACATCCTCGCTGGCTATCTCATCGCACTCGATCACCTCGATGCCGTTATCTCCCTCATCCGTAACTCCGCCACACCAGACGTTGCGCGCGAAGGCCTCATGAGCAACTTCGGACTGAGTGAGATCCAGGCTAAAGCCATCCTCGAACTGCGCCTCCAGCGCTTAACAGGCATGGAACGCGATAAGATCCGCGAAGAACACGATGAAATCATGAAACTCATCGACCGCCTGAAAGAGATCCTCGGTGATGAAGGTCTCCGTATGGAAATCATTAAAACCGAACTGGAAGAAGTAAAGAAGAAATTTGGCGACGAGCGTAAAACCGAAATCCAGTACCTGGCAGCGGAAATGCGCATCGAAGACATTATCGCTGAAGAAGATGTGGTGATCACCATTTCCCACCTCGGTTATATCAAACGTACCTCCGCATACGACTACCGCCAGCAGAAACGCGGCGGCCGTGGCGCCATCGGCGGTAAAACCCGGGATGAGGATTACATCGAACATCTGTTCGTGGCCTCCACCCACCACACCATGCTGTTCTTCACGGAAAAAGGCCGCTGCTACTGGCTGAAGGTCTACGAAATCCCTGAAGGTGAAAAAGCCAGCAAAGGCCGTGCAATCCAGAACCTCATCACCATCCCGTCTGACGATAAGATCCGCGCGATCATCGATATCAAAGACCTCGGTGATAAAGACTTCATCAACAACCATTACATCGTGCTCTGCACCCGTAACGGTATCATCAAGAAAACACTGCTGGAAGAATTCAGCCGCCCCCGTACAAACGGCGTGAACGCCATTACCGTAAACGACGGCGACCAGCTGCTGGAAGCCAAACTGACCAACGGTAACAGCGAAATCATGATGGCTGTGAAGAGCGGCCGCGCTATCCGCTTCCCTGAAAATACGGTGCGTGACACGGGTCGCGGTGCAATCGGAGTTCGGGGTATCGAGGTTGATAATGAGAAAGATGAAGTGGTTGGTATGATTTGTGTTGATAAGGAAGACAAAACGAAAACCGTGCTGGTAGTTTCCGAAAAAGGATTCGGAAAACGGACCGATATCGAAGAATACCGTATCACCAACCGCGGGGGTAAAGGGGTAAAAACCATCAGCGTTACCGAGAAGACCGGTCCATTGATCGCCATCCTGGACGTTACCGAAACCAATGACCTCATGATCACCTGTAAATCCGGTATCACCATCCGCATGGCGGTGGGCGATGTACGTGAAGCAGGCCGCGCTACGCAGGGGGTAAGACTGATCCGTATGGATGAGTCCGACGAGATCGCCGCAGTAGCCCGCCTCGATGAGCAGGAAGAATTAGAAGCCATTGTGCCCGAAGGTGAAGAAGGTGTTGAAGGTGCAGAAGGTACCGTAGTTGCTGAAGGCACAGAAAATGAAGCTGCCGGCGAAAATACGGAAGCTGCCGAAGGCGATGCTGCAGAAGTAGCACCCACTGAAGAATAAACCTCTAACAATTAACGATAATTATTTAAAAACCTGAGCCACATGAAAAAACTATTTGTAACGCTTCTCTTTTGCGGCGCCGGATTTGCAGGCATGGCGCAGAAAGCAAAAGTGAATAGTGCAGATGAATTCCTGAAGAACGATAAAATCGACCAGGCGAAAACCGATATCGAAGCGGCCCTTGCGCACGAAAAAACGAAAGACGACGCACGCACATGGTACGTGAAAGGCAAAATTTATGAAGCCCTCGCTACCAAAACAAAAGCGCAGCCGATGCGGAAGTTGCTTTCGAGTCCTTCAAAAAAGCACTCGAACTCAACCCCAAACTGCCGGAAGCACTCCTGGAAATGAATAACCGCATGTTCAACGTGTACGCCACCATCGGCAACGCCGGTTATGGTAACCTGAACGACCAGAAGTGGGATTCCTCTTTCACTTACTTCAAGAAAGCAGTGGAAGTACGCGACTATTACAATGGTAAAAACCTCGGCGGAACCATCCCCACCGATACTGCCATGGTATTTTACGCCGGTTATGCCGCACAGCAGGCCGGTAAAAAAGATGACGCATTCGACCTGCTGAAGAAAGCAGCCGACCTCCAGTTCAAAACTGAACCCGCCCTCTACGTTGTACTCGCACAACAGTACGAAGAGCGTGGCGATAACGCTAACTGGCTCGGTACCATCGAAAAAGCCAAAGGCCTCTTCCCGGCTGATAAGCGCTTTAACGACATGGAAATGCTCTATTATTCCAAAACCGGCAAAACCGACGATCTGCTGAGCATGCTCGAGAAGAAAGTGGGCGAAAACCCCAGCGATTTCAACCTCGTGCTCGACTACGCCATCCGTCTCGATAACGTAGCCAATCCCCGCGACGAGAAAGGCAACGATATTGCTAAGCCCGCCAACTACGACGCGCTGATGAACAAAGCGGAAGAAGCGTACAAAAAAGCACTGGCCCTCAAAGCCGATGATGCTACCGCTAACTTCCAGCTCGGTGCCCTTTACTTCAACCGCGCCGTTGCCAGCAATAAAGAGCTGAACGCACTCACCAGCAAAGAGCAAACAGGACCCAAAGCGAAAGAACTGCAAACCAAAGTACAGGGTCTGATGGACCAGGCACTGCCTTTCTTCGAAAAAGCTGACGCAGGCTTCACCGCCATGGGCAGCAACCTCGAAGCCAGCGACAAACGCACTTTCGAAAGCGCACTGTACGCCCTTCAGAAAATCTACGCTATCAAAAACATGAGCGATAAAGTAGAAGTAGTGAAAAAGAAACTGGAAAGCCTGTAATCAGGTTTCAACCAATAAGAAAAAGGCAAGGGGTAACCCTTGCCTTTTTTGTTGCCCCCCAACTTTCCACTCCACACAAACTGCCGCAATATTTCCACACTACTGTTATTACGCAAACAAGTAGGTGATAATCACATAATTGTATACATATTGCTGTGAATCAATGATTACTTCATTACCAGGAATAATATATATAAGCCCAAATTGCCGTTGGCATGGTAATTATCATATGTAGTTGATATACACGCATTTGATTCACATAACCATATCAAATCCTTAAATTATGGTCACACGAACAAAACCTACTGACATGCAGGAGAAACATCACGAAAACATGCTGATGAAAGATGCCAACAGGCAGGAACGTTTCGGTAAACAGGAATTTAATGACGATGCCAACTACAAGTTGGAAGGATACGACGAAAACGAACAGGACGTAAGAGACCGACGCAATCAGCGTGAAGCGGAATTAGCCGACGGTGACGCTGCCGCACATGGTGAAACTCCCAAAAGAACACCCAGCAGAAGGGGCTTTGCTGCCATGGACAAAGAAAAACAACGCCAGATAGCCAGCAAGGGAGGCAAAGCCTCTCATGGTGGCGGCCGTAAACCCAGCAAACCCCGCTGAGGCACATAACTGCATTTAAAAAGCGTGTATCAGAACCGGTACACGCTTTTTTTGTGCGCAACAGTAAATTACCTACTTTGTCATCCAATCAACATCTTATGAAAGCAGTAGCAGTCAACCAGTTCAAAAGCATCCCCCAGGTAATGGACCTGCCCGAACCACCCCTGAAAGACGGTACCATCCGCATACGGCTCGCCGCGGCAGGACTCAACCCGTTCGACTGGAAGATGGTCGACGGTATCCTTGAAGAACAAATGCCCCATGTATTCCCAATGATCCTCGGCGTAGATGGCGCAGGCGTGGTGGAAGCCGTTGGCGCAGGCGTGGAACGCTTCAAAACGGGCGACCATGTATATGGACAGATGCTGCATTCCCCGGTAGGTGAAGGGTCGTACGCCGAGTTCGTGACCGTTCCGGAATCGGCTGCTATCGCTATAGCCCCGCATTCCATTTCACTGGCCGATGCCGCCGCATTACCCACTTCCGGAATGACCGCCCTGCAGCTCATCGAACGGGCCGGCCTTACAGAAGGTCAGAAGTTACTGGTGATAGGTGCCACAGGCGGCGTAGGGTCTTTCATCACGCAAATCGCAAAGGAAAGAGGAATTCATGTCATCGCCACTGTATCGGATGAGGAAGCCGCTGCAAGGATTCAGCAACTGGGCGCAGCAGAAACCATCAATTACAAAAAGGCACCGGTCGAAGAACAATTTGCCGGAGGGGCCGATGCCCTGTTCGACCTCGTGGGTAATAAAGCCGGCTTTGAGAAAATGCTGCCGCTCGTAAAGAAAGGCGGCCGGGCATATACCACACAGTTCGTAGCCGATAAAGACCACCTGCATGAACAGGGCCTGAAAGGTGGCAACTTCGAGACCAAAGGCTCACCCACCTCCCTCGATGCCCTCCGCGACCTGGTAGATAATGGGAAGCTAACCGTACCGGTAGACAGGCGCATACCGCTCGATCAGGCACCTGTGGCCATTGCAGACAGCCGTACGGGCAAAAGCAAAGGCAAAACGATCCTCCTCATTAACGAAACGCTGGGTTAAAACCCATATTTACAAACGCCGCCGCGGCACGGGACTTTCCCTGGTTGCGGCGGCGTTGTTTATTATCCAAGCTGCTCGCGGGTCTTTTTGGGCAGTTTGGCTACAACAAGGTCGTAACTCTTCCGTACCCATTCAAGGAGCAGACTGTCAGGAATGGAACCATCAAACAGAATGGTGTTCCAATGTTTCTTGTTCATATGATACCCCGGCAATACTGCATCATATCGCTCTCTCAGTTCTTCTACTTCTTCAGGGTCACATTTGAGGTTGATGCTTTCAAAAGCATCCACATCCACAAGGGCGAACAATTTACCCATCACGGTAAAGACTAGTGTGGTTTCCCCAAACGGAAATCCTTCGGCAGTGCCGGGCAGGGAAAGGCAGTAGGTTTGCAGTTTCTCCAGATTCATGCCCACAATGTACGAAAACTCCCGGCTGTCAGAAAAGGGCTTTTTATAGATAGGAATCCTTACTTATAAAAGCGCTATTTTGAACTGATTGTTAAATAAATAATACTGCATACCTTACATTTAATACGAAGCTAAGGCGTTGTAAATCAATCTTTACTTGCAATTAAATGTGAAATAAGCCCTGATTGCCAGCTATTTACTTACGGTATAAATTGAAGTACCTGCATGCAAAAAATTAGATGCCAGTTTATTACCTTACAAAGCTAAATCTGAGTTTTACCTGATAATCCCTGCATCCACCCCGAAAACAGCTTCCCCGGGGGCCAAAAATGGCCTACCTGCTAAGCGTCGCAGTACCGAAATTTACAGCGGTGGATTTTCGGATTATTGTAGTGAAAAGCGCTATTTTAGTTCACCATGAAAACCGAAAATGTGAATCCCGGCGTTCCCACCTGCATGCAATTTTTACCTATATGAGTACATTAAAATCCATTCTGATCCCAGCCATTACCCTCGCCGCAGGACTTGCCGGAGGCTATTGGTGGGCCGATTCCAAATGTGGTGGTAGCGGCAAGCCGCACCCTACAGACTCTTCGGAGTATGTCTGCAATTCCAAAACCATCGTGCCTGAAGATGCGCTGATGACGGTAGACACCGCCTTTGCCATGATTGCCCGGTATGGTGCCAACCTGCCGCCCGATTCCGCGCATACCCGCAGCGTCTGGTTCTCCACCGAGCGTATCCATGCTTTGCTATGCGTGATGCAGCGCGATAAAATGAGCGGTGTACGGTTCTACCTCGCGAATTATGCTGATGAATATCTCCTGCCCAAAGAGGCAGGTACCATCGGCCACATTCCCATTAAACCCTACTGGGGGCATACCACTTTTGTGATGGTAACCACCCGGGAGGAAAAGAAAAAGCACATTGACCATATACAGGTCAACCCGGATCACCGGCCTACCAAAGGCATGATCCTCACCGGCTTCCCGGATGAAGATGATCCGGAGAATAACGGTGAAATGTGTCCGCCGCCCAAAAACTGCTTCAACCGCGGCGCACTGATGCTGGCTCCCAATGTCGACAGCACTAAAAAATACATCTACAAATAATGCAATATCTGACCGTCAATACGGTAGCCGAATGGATCTGCTTCCTCACCGCCCTTGTCTGCCTTCGTGGCGACAAGGACCCGGTGTGGAGGCGGTTTCCGTTCTACCTCCTGATTGTGTGCCTCGTGGAAACCGGCGGTATTTACCTGAGAACCGTGCTCCAAAAGCCGAATGCACCCCTATACAATATTTATATGCTGGCGGAATGCTTCGCCATCACTACCTTCCTGTACCATTTGATGAAACCTTACGGCGTAAGGCTATGGGCGCCCATTACATGGGGGGCCATTTTCCTTGCCGCATGGCTGGCAGAATCCTTCAACGGCGGCTTTGAATCGTATTCCCCCCAAACGGCCATCCTGCTTTCCATCGTAATGGTAGTAGGCTGTTTGTACTATTTTTACCTTGTGCTCCGCAGCGACGGGTACGTCCGCCTTTCCACCCATCCGCCTTTCTGGTGGGCCAGCGGCACGCTTATGTTCTACTTCGGCGGTATTGCCACCTATATCTTCTTCCAGTATCTGATGGAAGCATCTTCTGTTGAGGGCATCCGCTTTTCACTCCGTTATGTTATTTTTAAAGTGCTGAACGTGCTGCTGTACGGCAGCTGGACTTACGCTTTTATATGCAGATACCGTCAAACGAAATAATACCCCTGATCGGGTGGGTAAGTGCCATCTTCCTCATCGCTCCACTGTTTCTCATCGTGTACGTCAGCGTATACAACTCCCGGAAAAAGAAGCATCAGGAAGAAACCGAGCGCATGCGCCATGCGTTCCGTACCGAACTGATGCAGACACAGATGGAGGTGCAGGAACAAACACTCAAAACCATCGGGAACGACCTGCACGATAATATCAACCAGCTGCTGGGCCTGATGACCATTACCCTCAGCGCCGTTGACCTGTCTGATAAAGACAAAGCAGCAGAGAAGATCGCCGCCGCGGAAGCACTCGCCCGGCGTTCTATCCGCGAGATCCGTGCCCTGTCGCGCCTCATGCACGGCGAGGAGCTGGTAGGAAAGGGGCTGCCTCATGCCATAGCTTTTGAACTCGACTGGCTGGAAAAATCCGGCCGGTACCAGATACACCGCACAGGCAACCTCACCGGTATGCCCAAACACCCGGAAACAGAGCTTTTCGTTTTCCGCATCTTCCAGGAAACGCTCCACAACATTATCCGTCATGCTAACGCAACTTCGGTTACCGTGGAGCAAAGCTGGCAGGATCAGACCCTTACGCTCAGGCTCATCGATGATGGCGCCGGCTTCGATGTGGAGGCCGCCCTTGCACAACCATCGGGTATGGGACTTCAGAATATCCGCAAAAGAGCCGCAATGATAGGGGGCGCGGCCGTTATACGGTCCGTTCCCGGAAAAGGATCTTCCGTTACCATTACCGTTCCCCGATTAAATCCGAACCATGCAACATAACACCATACACATCGCTATCGTAGACGACCACACGCTTTTCCGCCAGGGCCTCACCAGCCTGCTGTCTGAATACCCGGAAATAAAGGTCGCATTCGAAGCTGCCAACGGGTCCGACCTGAAAGAGCGCCTTGCCGCCACCACCGCGCCCGACGTAGTGTTGATGGATATCAACATGCCGGTGATGGACGGATACGAAACCACCCAATGGCTCAAACAGCACTATCCGGATGTTAAAGTGCTGGCACTTAGCACATTTGAAGACGATAAACCCATTATCAAAATGCTCAAGAACGGGGCAGGGGGCTACCTCGTAAAAGAATCCCGCATTGCTGACGTGGTAACGGCCATCCGCACCATCCATGAACAAGGGTACTTCCTAAATGAACTCATTTCCGCCAAAATGCTCCGCAGCATACAGGATAACCCAACACCCGGCGCCCTGCAGGTGCAGCTGAGTGATAACGAGATCACATTCCTCCGGCTTTGCTGTTCCGAATTAACCTACAAGGAGATAGCCGCAGAAATGAAACTAAGTCCGCATACGATCGACAACTACCGCCAGGAGCTTTTCGACCGGCTGGCCATCAAATCCAGAACTGGACTCGTTCTCTTCGCCATCAAAAACGAATTGTACGCCCCCTGAACACACGAAACGTGAAGCTTCTTAAAGTATTCCTGCAGGTTACAACTAAAAATCCCCGGTCCAGATAATGGGCCGGGGATATATTTGTTTGCATGGAGTGTGGAAACCGGCGCAGGAGAACCTGCGCCGGTGCTCGTTTCATGTGTTACTAAGTGAAAACTGAAGTAATTGAATAGGGATCAGAGGAAGCAAAAATGCAATTAGACGACAGATGCCAGCATCCGTGGCTCCATGAATCCGGCTGGTACGCTGGCCACAGTATACCAGGCACCGTCGGATTCGTATTTGTACGTACAGAAGCCTGATTTCCAGGCATTATCCAGTTCAAGAAAGATTTCCATGTTGGGCTGGGGCACAGCGCTGCTGAAACGGGGGGCCAGATAGGGCACACCCATGATGATCAGCACATTAGGGAACTCCACATCAGCAGTCACCGGTGTGGCGAAATAATAGCCCTTCAGGTACGATATACCCAAAGAATGAGGGTGCGCATTCGCCAGAATCTGGCCGGTACCTGTCAGCTGCCGGGTATCAGGGCAAACACACAGTGAGATATGCAACACCGGCGCGCCGGGTTGATTCACACCGATATCCATCTGGACGGAGAACAACCCGTTATGGGCAGGAGCTTCTATGTGAACGGTCTTAAGCATAAGAGAAAAACGATCATTCAAATATCCATAAATGCGAAAGGCTGTAAAAGGCTGTTTTCCCCCTGAAAAAGGGGGAATTTCAGCTTTTCAGCTGCAAAGTGAAGATTTAGAGGGCTGAAATGCCGGATCACGCATGCTCCGCAAAGCACCAGTGACCATCATTGCCAGGTTGGTTTAAAACCGACTGCCGGATACCGTCTAAAAGGTGAAATTATCTGGCTGAAAACAGGAGAGAGAAGCCTTCCGGAAAATCCCTGAGTTTAAGTACGATCCCGAAGTATCTCTGTAGCCTTCATTAAAGGCATAACTCATTAGGTAGTTGACCGGCGCTAAGGGATAAAGTATCCCCAAACACCTGATGTACCGGGCAGGCGGGTTTAATCAAACTGTACCTGCGGGTCAGAAGGCTTTAATTCAGGTATTTATCATAAACCGATCTGTGCCCCAGTAAGCGGGCTATGGGAGAAAGTACCCCAAAAACTACCCGTTGTACCGGGAATGAGGGCTTAATCATGCGGATTACACCGGAGAATCGTTTCATCAGCATGGATATCTGCAGGAGTCCGGGCATGCCATTCGGTTTGGTTTTCCCATCTGCTGCAAGGCCCATCAGGGTTTCGAAGAATTCTTCCATGTTCAGAGCCGGGCGGGCCTGCCAGTTGATGGTGGCAGAAATGGTGCCGTGGTTCCACATGGCATGGGGTGTATTGGGAGGAATTTCCAGCGTATCTCCAACTTTCAGTACCCGGGTAGCCCCATGGATCTTAACGGACATTTCACCGGTTAAAATCTCGAAATGTTCGGTCTGCACAGGATGATAATGCATGGGCGGCTCCACAGAACCGGGTGTATATGTGGATTCCATTTCCAGCAGCGTGCCGGCGGTATCGGCCGCAGTTTGCAGGAAACGGATTTCCTGACCGGTAAACGGGTTCCTGATAATTTTGTGCTTGTAGGCCATTGGGGGATTATTGGGAAATGCAAAAATAGACCGTTTTCGGGAATAGGATACACGGATGATGAAACGCTCACATGAATATGCGGTTGGTAGAAAGTACCATTACAGGTACATACAAGCTAAGGGATTGGAAATAGGAAGGCAGGCCATTATTTCGCATAATCTTATTTAACATAACATAAATTATAGTATAGAATAAGTTAAGTGAGAGAACGGTAAAAGATCAGTATCAATGTCTTATGGTTTGCCATGATTTGCCGGAATCCCGAAGCAGATCCTTGTACGCGATTCTCAGCGCCCTGCATAATGACTTAGGATTAATTCCGGGGTTTCCGCGCTGAAGATGATGACAATACGAGTGAGTAATTCAAGTAGAATCTCAGGGGTTAAATATTTCGCAATCAATCTGCCATGTGAATTTAATTAACGGAGATCTTAATGATGATTCCACATCAATAACCCTGCCTGAGATTGTCATATATCCGGGAAAAATCCAGTTTCCCCCGAATATCGCCATCTCAGCCCCCTATCGGCCCTCACCCATAAAAAATACCATAAAACCCGCCTATTCGTACTGTAACCGTATCCTGACCAAATAGAAAATGCATTGGCCAAGGTCATGCAGGGATTGCCCATTGTCATTTCCGGCTGAAAATGCCATAAGTAGCTTAGCAAGCATACAGTATTGAGAACGTATGGATGGCCATTTTCAGTAAAGGCTGTTTTACAGGCGTTTCGGCCTGGGTTTTCTGAAAAAGAGCGGGTGGACCATCTCTGATCCACCCACGGTATGTAAGAAAATGGGATGTACAGGTACTTTACTCGATGAGGCCCCTCGCCTTCAGCTGAGCCGCAGCTTCCATGAGCATGGCCCCGGATAACTGGGTGCTGAGGTCGATCGTGGAGCCTGTGGCATTCCATTTACTGCCGAAAAGCACCTGGGGCCTTACCGTGGCCTGCAGCCAAAGGGTTTCCGCATTCACTTTCAGGAAGCTCACGAACTTACCGGCATCCGTTGCCGGCAGATTGCCGTCGGTAATGAGCAGCAACATATAGCGCACCAGGATGCCTTTAAAAAGCCCGCCATCACCACCGCCTTCATCTTTCATCACATTCCCCTGTGTAAGATCGCCCGTAAGAGAGTTATTGGCGGTTTTAAGGGCATCGTTGAGGTAAACCTGCTCACCGGTGATCTTATACAGCTCTACGGCAGCGCCCATGTAAACGCCCTGATTATAAGTGAATTTCCAATTTTTATTGGTGCCTGTACCATCGAGTCCATCCCAGACAAGCCCGGTTACGGGGTCTACAAGGTTGGTTTTCTGCCATTGGTAGATCTTCCGTGCCCAGTCCAGATCTTCCGGGTGACGGTTCAGCTGGTACATACGGGCGGCTATGATCCCGGCGGGTGCATTGGCCGGGGTATTTTTGTTCTTCCGCTCTTTGTTCCAGTAAATACCGCCACCCCAGGTATCGTCCCAGCCGCCTTTGATATCTGTCCACAGCAATTCCGCCACAGTTTTGTACTTCGCATCGCTGGTAACTTCAAAAGCACGGATACAGGCCAGTGCCATCCATTCCATGTCATCGTAGAAATGATTGATATAGGTGTTGCCGTTACGGGTTTTCATGCCTTCGAGCAGCTCGTCCATCCGGGCTTTGATCTGCGGATCGTTCTTACGGATATAAGCATCCAGCAGCACATCCAGCGCATGGGCGTTTCGCCAGTAATGAAAGGTATTGGCGCCGGTGTGGTTTTCATTGTAGTACTTACCGGAGGCATTATAGAAGTTGGCTACCAGTGAATTGTACGATGAATCCGCGATCGACGGCCAGTTGAAAACGTAGTTCTTTTTACCCGCGCCGGGTCCCGGCCCATCATCCACCGGCTCTTTCAAACAGCCGGAAAACGATAAGGCCAGCAAAACCAGCGAGGCGCTATATTTAATGATTTTCAGCATGTTGCGTGTTTGTTATTTAATAATCACTTCATGAGTATACGCCTTATCAGCCCTGAAGTACACATGCACATCGCAGGCTTTGGTATCTACCTCGGTTTTGAACTTGTAGCAGAAATTCCAGCGGTCGTTATTGGTGATGGGTTTCAATTCCCAGAAGGCTGCGGGCGTTGTGGAGGTAGGCCGGTTATTGTCGGCATTGGAGCTGCCGACCCATTCCTGTCCATCGGCTCCGGCGGCATTTTTCACATTCAGGCGGAACTTATAACGCTCATCGCGGCCCCAGCCTTCCTGTTTGAACGTGATGACCTTATCCGTAAATGACCAGGTGCCATTATTGGTGTAACTGAGTTCGTACATGATCTTATCATCCGGAGCAAACCACAGACCGATGCCTGTGATCTCGGTAACGGTTACTGCTGCGTTATTAAAATCAAGCCGCAGGCGGTATACTTTAGTGGCCCCTGCCTGTGTGGATTCACCTCCTTCACGGATAAGACTATTATCGAGGGAAAACACGTTGGGTGTGCCGCTGTTACGGTCTGTAAATTTGTATTTCCCGGCTTTCAGGGAAGTATAGATCTCGAATACACCGGCAGTTACGGATTTGAGTTTCTGTGCTTTGGAGAGATCGGCCCCGGTTTCGGTAGCATCCCCGGTGAGGAACACATCCACCGGAATCTCGGCGAAGCCGTTCGGCCGCTCCACTTCGATAACCCTTGTTTCTTTGGCGGGCTGGATATTGAATCCTTTGGAAGCCAGCACCGTCCATTTCAGCTTACCGGTACCCAGTGCGGGGATGCCTGCCTTACCGGCCAGACTGTTCAGGTCTTTATGTGAAAGGTTCAGCTTATTCTGCACACCGCCGCCATCGGAAGGTATCCGGGCAATGGGGTTACTGAAATCCCCGCTTTCCTTATCGAATGCCACTTCATACAGCACCAGGGAGCCGTCTTCCGCACGGGCCTGGTCCCATTCAAAGAGTACGGTGGCACTGGTGGCAGGCTGCAGCTTGGTGAATTTGTTATTAACTGGGGCGTTCAGCTTTTCCACCGTTTTGATATTGGTGTTGAGCGAATTTTCGTCCTTTTTGCACCCGCCGGCCATTAGCGCGGCGAGCATTGTAACTGTGGAGATATACTTAAACATGACAGTGCGATTGATGTAGTTTGAAATGATTTACCATTCGGGGTTCTGGCCAAGGTTCTTATTCTGATCGCGCTCAGCGGTGGGTACCGGCCAGAGGTAATGCTTCGGGTTCTCGAAGCGGCGGTTCTCCACGATGATGTATCCGTTGGGGTCTCTGTTGAAAGCCCCTGAGGTTACTTTAATGCCGCGAACCGGTTTGGCCAGCACGGTTTGCGCAGTTTTCCAGCGGCGGATATCGAAAGCACGGATGCCTTCAAAAGCCAGTTCCGCCCTTCTTTCCCTCCGTACGATCTCCCGCAGGATTTCCTTAGTGGCGCCTGCAGGGTATTCCGTAGCCCCGGCATCGGTAAAGCCTGCACGGATACGCAGGGCGCGGATGGTCTTGTTCCAGGTATCGGCATCGAGCTGGCCGGCTTCGTTCTTAGCTTCTGCAAAGCCCAGCAGCACCTCGGCATACCGGATCATGGGCAGGTTGAGTCCTGAGTTATAGTTAGGCGCGGTGGGATCATAATGCTTCCGGAAGTAGTAGCCCGTGGGTGAAGCGCCCTGATCGTCCACGCTATTGGTGGCGGGGTTGGAACCCGGTTGTGTAAGAATGGTTTGGGTACGCCCTTCAAAGTCCACGATCGTTGCGCCATGATGAATGATGGTGGCATTGAACCGGGGATCGCGGTTGGTGTAGGGATCGTTTTCATTGTATCCGGAACCCGCTTCGCGGATACCTTTTCCGTTGGTCATAATGTAATCGTCTACCAGGTCCTGCGTAGGTACGAGCACGCTTCTGAGCAGGGCTACCGTTTGCGGCAGGAAGCTCCGCTGGGTGCTGTAGGTGCGGCCACCACCGTATTGCAGATCGAGGATCACTTCATTATTGAATTCATTCGCTGGTTTAAACAGGTTCGCGTAATTACCTAATAATCCGTACGTTCCGTTTCGTGTACTGTTCATCAGCAAGGCGTATTCCTGTGTGGCCAGGTCCCATTCTCCTTTCCAGAGCCTTACCCTTGCAGCGAGGGCTATGGCAGCCCCACGGGTAATACGGCCCCTGTCTTTCTCCGCATAATCCACATTCACCGGAAGATCGGCGCGGATGGCAGTAAGCTCTTCCAGTACAAAACGGATGACCTCATCCCGGCTGGTACGGGCGATGGTCCTGGAGGCATCTACGGATATGAGATCGAGGTAGAAAGGAACGCTTCCGTACCAGTCGGCCATATTGAAATAAGCCCATGCGCGGATAAAGCGGGCCTCGGCCACTATACGGCGGCGTAGTGTTTCATCCATATTAGGCACCTTGGTGATGTTGAGTACTACCACATTACACTTGCGGACCGCACGGTAATGGTACCCCCATTCTTCGCGGACCCTTGCATGTGAGGGGTCGTAACTGCCTCCGGCGATGAGCGATACCCCGCTGAAACCGCCTCCGGCAACGTAGGCATTGTCGCTCAGGGCCTCGTTCCCGAAATAGAACCCGTCGCCGTACATGTTCTCATAGCAGCTGGTGAGCGCATCCTGTGCATCCTGTGCATCGCGCCAGTAAGCTTCTTCCGTGAACTCCCGCGTATTGGGCTGCTCCAGTTTACGGCAGCTGGCAAACAGGGCAAAACAGGCTATGGTGAAGATCAATTGTTTCATAACGATGTGTTTATCAGAATTTGATGTCGAGTCCAAACGCGTAGGTTGCCGCGTTGGGATAGTTACGCCCTGCAATGGCATTGTAGTTGGAGAACCCCATCTTATCGTCGTATTGGGTGAACTCCGGATCTACCCCGATTTCCCGGAAGCGTTTAGGCATAAGGGTCAGCATGTTTTGCCCCGTCAGGTAGAACCGTACTCCCTGTATCCGCAACCGGTCGGTAACCGATTTAGGCAGCGAGTATCCCAGTTGCAGGTTCTTCAGGCGTATATATTTGGTATCGAACATCCAGTAATCGGAATAAGCAAAGTTGTTGGCATTGGCGGTACCGATGGTGAGCCGTGGATAGGAAGCACCGGGATTGTTGGGCGTCCAGCGGTCGAGGTGCTGCACCATGGCGTGGTCTTCGTTGTTGTGGAAGGCTTCCACGATATCACCCCGGAGGAACTGCGAGCGTTTACCCACTCCCTGCCAGAACATGGTAAAATCGAACTGCTTCCAGGTAAGGTTATAGTTCAGTCCGAAGGTGTACCGGGGGAAAGGGTTGCCGAACACGAAACGGTCGTCTGCATCTATCACTCCGTCGCTGTTACGATCCACATACCGGATATCGCCGGGCATCACCTGCTGGTTAAATGCGAACGGTACTTTGGGGGCACCCTTCAGATCGTCGAGGTTCTGGTACAGTCCGTTGGATTTATACCCGTAGTACGAAGCGATGGGGAATCCTTCGCGGATGATATAGCTGAAGTCGGACCCGCGTATGGATTCCTGTCCGAACCGGAGTACTTTGTTCAGGTTATCGGACACATTGCCGCTGAAGGTATGATTGAATGCCCCTGTTTTGGCGCGCCAGGTTACAGTTACTTCCCATCCTTTGTTCATCACTTCACCGGCATTCTGCAGGCTTGATCCGATACCTGCCGTGCCGGGCACTTCCTGGAACAGGTAAATACCGGTGGTACGCTTATCGAAGTAATCGAAGGAAACCGACAGCTTGTTATTCAGGAATTCCGCATCCACTCCATAGTTAGCCATGGCGGAAGTTTCCCATTCCAACAGCTCGTTGTAAGGTGAGAAGTCGGCACCGGGATTGGCGGTATTGTTAAACGGATATTTGTTCGGGTTGATGGACACTCGGGCCAGGTAGTTGAACCCGCCGATATTGGAATTACCCACCTTACCCCATGAATACCGGAGTTTGAGGTTCCCGAACTTATCCCGTACATCCTGCAGGAAAGGCTCGTCGGTAACCCGCCAGCCCAGTGAGAATGCAGGGAACAATTGCCAGCGGTGACCGGGCGCTAATTTAGATGACCCGTCGTACCGCCAGGTGAACTCTGCGAGGTAACGGTCTTTAAACACGTAGTTGAACCGGCCGAACAGGGAATTGAGTGCAAAGAGATTGGGGTTTACCAGCTCGTTGTAAGTACCGATGGTGGCATAGTCCAATGTGCCATCAGGCTTTGGGATGTAGCCGCCGCCAATGCTCCAGTCGTCGTCCAGATTGGTGGTGCCGTACCGGGTAGCACGCAGACCGTAATACTCATTCACCGCATCGCTTCTGCCCCCTACCTGCAATTTCACGTAATGGTCTTTAGCGAAAGTGTTTTCATACTCCGCAGTGGCGTATACGTTGGTGGTGAGGTCTTTATACTGGGCCATCGACTGCTGATTATATATCGGCGGATTGGCCGTGGTATAGTACGGGGCGTAGCTATATTTGTTCTGACGGTAATTGTGGCTGTTGATGGTATAGTTCCCGGAAGCGTTGAGGTTGATCCTGAAATGCTTCAGGGGAGTGATGGTTACATCTACCCCGCCCAGCAGGTTATCGCGCTCGGTGCGGTTGTATCCGCCATACACCAGTTGTGCAATAACGTTGTTGCTGTTGAGCGCAGGCACTACGAAGTTGCCCAGAGAATCCTTCACGGCATAGATCCTCGGGGTACGCATGGCATCGCGCATCAGGATACCGATATCGGCCTGCTGGCGGTTGAACCAGGATTTGCTGTAGGCCATGTTCACATTCACCTGCACATATTTACTCACTTCCACGCTCACATTGGCGCGGGCGTTATAGCGGCGGTAGCCGAGGTTCAGATCATCGGGCACGTATTTATTGGCCAGCATGTTCCCCTGATTCACATACCCGAGGGATATGAGGTAGCTGGTGCTTTTGCCGCCGCCGGTGAGGCTCAGACTGTGATTCTGCTGGGGTGTTTTATCCCGGATCATCTCTTTCAGATACGCCGGTTCGGAACCCCGTGTTTTCCAGTGACTGATCTGCTCCGGTGCATATTGAGGCGTTTTCCCTGAATTCACGAGCGCCTCGTTTTTGAGGGTCATGTATTCCCAGCCTTCCATTTGGCGGGGCAGTGCGGTAGGCGTTTGCAATCCGTACATCCCGTTGTATTGCACCGAGGGCCGCTGATCTTTTGTGCCGCGTTTGGTGGTAATGTAGATGACACCGTTTGCCGCCTGCGATCCGTAAATGGCGGAAGATGCTGCATCTTTCAATACGGAGATGCTTTCCACATCGTAGGGATTGAGGTTCTGCAGTCCGTCTTTACTCGTCTGCACCCCATCGATAATGATGAGGGGAGCGTTATCGGTAAGGGAGCCTACGCCGCGGATGTTGAGGATGAGGGAAGCACCGGGTTCAGCGGTACCCTGTTGCAGGGTGAGGTTGGGCGCGGTACCCTGCAGTGCCTGGAACATGTTGGTAACAGGACGGCTCTCAATGTCTTTAGTGGAAATGGTACTGATAGCAGCTGTTACCTGTCCCTTTTTCTGGGAGCCGTATGCCGTGATCACCACTTCGCTGAGCGCTTTGGTATCGGTACGGAGCAGCACGGTAATTTCGGCGCGGCCGCCGATGGGTACTTCGGAAGGGAGGTAACCCACGTAGGTGCATACAAGCGTACCGTCTGCACTACCAGCAGGAACCTGGAGGGTGAAGCCGCCATTTTCATTTGTCACGGTACCAATAGCAGGATTGCCTTTGAGGCGGATATTTACTCCGGGGAGACCTTCGCCGTTTTCGCCCACCACCCGGCCTTTAACGGTGATGTTTTCCTGCTGCCCGAACACGGCGGCTGTTACGTTTCCCTGTTTCAGGATAATCTTGTTACTGATAAGCTCATACCGGATGTTGAGCGGTGAGAGGAGCATGTCGAGGATCTCGTTGAGCTGCCTGTCTTTCACATGCAGGGTAATTTTCCGGGTGATGGCGATCTCGTCATTGGAATACACAAACACATAGGGTGTTTGCTGTTCGATACGGTCGAGGACGGAGGAGAGTTTCTCATCGCGGACCTGTAGACTGAGGCGGTTTTCCGTTTGTTTGCGGGGATTGTCCTTTGCCTGATCCGCCGACTGGCGGATGGTGCTGGCAGCCCATGCTTCCTGCGCGCGGAGGTCGAGCATACACAGGAGTGCAGCACAGAAGGCGGCGGCGCGGAGCAACGAACGGAAGGGACCCGGCTTGCATAGCGGTCTTACTTTCATAACGTTTAAATGTGGTGATAAAAGGAACGGGTGCTTATTCACTGATCAGCAAAGTGCTGTCGGTGATCGTATATCGGAAATTTTTAGATCTGGAGAGGTAGAAGAGTATTTCGGGCAGACTGTTGTTCCGGAATGCGCCGGTCATCCGGTAATGGCGGGGCGCATCGGAATCGAATTGTACTTTCTTCCCGAAGGTCCGTTCCAGTTCGCGGCAGATATCTTCGAGGGGGGCATCGCGGAAAACGAGGCCGCCGTCTGTCCAGGCACGGTCTTCTTCTCCGGAAGTGATGGCTTTTTCAGGCCGTTCGTATGCATCATTCCAGGTAACTTTTTCATCGGGGGTGATGTAAAAGGTGTCCGGCTTACGGTCGGCATCGGTGTATTTTGGAATGAAGGCTACTTTGCCGGTGGTAACGGATGTTTTAACAGGCTCATTATCGTAGGCGCGCACGTTAAAGGAGGTACCCAGTACGCGGATGGTTCCTTTGTTCAGGTGAACGGTGAACGGTTTGCCGGGATTACTGGTTACCTGGAAGAAGGCCTCGCCGGTGAGGAATACTTCACGGCTGTGGGGACCGAAGTTTTCCGGATAAGAGATCTTCGAATCTGCGTTGAGCCATATTTTGGAACCGTCGGCCAGTTCGAGTACTGCGCGGATGGCTTTGGCGTTCTGGCGGTGCATCCAGCGGACGGTATCCGTTTCCGGATAGAATTCGGTGACATCGTTCCTGTTAGATGACGGACCCCATAAAGCCCAGGTGCTTCCGATGAGCAGGAATACTGCGGCGGCGGCATACCACCGGTAGCGTGCTCCCCTCCTGTCTGAGGTTGGTGATGCGACGGGCTCACCTCCTCTGATGCGGGAAAGGGTACGCTCCAGAGCCTGCTCGGTGCCTGCGCTGGTATGGAGCGGGGCGTTGTTGCAATAGCGCTGGAGGAGCTGGGCACGGGCTTGTAAAGCAGGGTCTTCCGCGAGGAGGGATTCCAGTTCGCGCAATTCCGCTTCGGTAGCCTCGTTGGCTAACCGGGCAGCCAGCAGCCGGATGATTCTTTCTTCGTTCGTCATCATACTACATGGGAACTGTTTGCCTGTTCCGGTGCTTTGGGTAATTGCCTGTGAGGGATAACCTGCACATCTTATTGTTTATCAATTCCTAACCTTATCTTTTGCCTGCTATCGGCCTACCTTCACTTTTGCATACAGCCTTCACGGGTTATGCTTCCATTTACTCTGAATTTCCTTTTCACCTTATTGGACTATTCTTTCAACCTTCACTTTGGTGCTTTCGTGGTCGTTTTTAATCCTAAACCCTTTATTACCAATTCGTTCAGGGTTCTCATTCCGTGGAAGCCGTTTTGCAAAACCTACTGACATGCTACTGACATCCTTCAGTGATCCTTCAGTGGTGTTCAGTGGTGGTATAGGTTTGAGGGTGTTTGACTGGAGGATCACTGAAGGTTCACTGAAGGATCACTGAAGGTTTATGCCTTTTAATCCCAGTGTTTCCCCGTGACCTTTCCATCAATTTACCCATGCCTCCGGTTTGGCTACCTTTCACCCCGCTTTATCCCTGCAGTAACCCTCCTCTTCCCCCACTCCTTCCCTGCCTTACCTATCAGTGAATATTTTCAATCCTGTAATGGAATATCTTCAATTATCGCATCCAGCCTTCCAGTATCAACAGCAGCAATCCAATTGCCGGGGGTAGTTTACCGCCGCGGCGGAGCTTTTCCGGTAGCCAGGGACCTACTGCTTCATGGAGCCGGTGTACTGCACGGAACAATTGCGTTTCCACCGTCCGGGGGGATATGTTGAGGATCTGGGCTACCTCTTTATAGCGGAACCCTTCTTCCTTGATCAGCCTGAACACTTTGCGGCATTGGTCCGGTAAACGGTTTACTTCGGCATCCAGCAGCAGCATCATCTCTTTCCATTCCATATCACTGCCGGGATCACTCCCGTTTGCCAGCTCCCATTCCCCGTTCTCTAAAGAGGTGACCCGCATATTGGAATACTTCTCCAGGTAATGGTAAGCATGATTCCGCACCGCAACGAACAGATACACTTCCAGGTTCGCCACTTCCATGAGCTGCCCACGCTTCTCCCATACCTTCACGAATACATCAGACACTACTTCCTCCGCGGCTTCCCGGGAGTGAACGTATTGCATGCAAAAACGTAGTAAACGGTCATACAGCAGCCTGAACAGCGAAGCAAAGGCCTGTTCGCTGCCATAACGTGCAATTTCCGCTTGCAACTCCCGTATGTGCTGGTTGCTGTCTGGCATATGCCCTATAACTGATTTGGCTGATGGAACGGCGTGGAAACCGTTGTCAGAGAAAGGACCGGTAATTATGGAAAATTACTTACAAGAAGTGAAAATAAATTTTGGACGGTGCTGCCGGGCATAAAAAAAGGCGATGGATTGCTCCATCGCCAATATAAAAATTGTCACTCTCAGCCTTAATTAAGCAGCTTTGCGGTTCTTTTTAGGCACTGCGATCTTCGCGGTAGCCGTTTGGCGCAATTTAATAATGCCCACAAAGTCCATCGCACGCATTACCGGGTAGGTAGGATCGAACTCGAACCATTTCTTTGCAAAGTTAGCACTGTCTTTATGCTTGTGGTGGTTATTCTGGAACAGCTCACCCAGCAGGAAGATACCCCAGGGTTCGGAGTTACGGGAATGATCACCATTATCGAAGTTGCTGTAACCATATTTGTGACCGCACCAGTTCACGATTGCACCCTGGATAGGGCCCATCAGGAAGTGGATCGGCAGCAGCAGGTACAACCACCAGGTAGTGCCGGCGAAGATCACGTAAAATGCGATGTACAGCGCAATCCATGTAAGGCGGGTTGCACGGTGGTCACCGAATTTATCCATAGCCGCCCAAACAGGCAGCGGATCTTTCGTGAATTGCGCATCAGGCAGTTTTTTACCGCTTAAGAAAGCAGCATATATTTCACGCGTATGGATCATCATATGCCATACGTCCTTAAAGAAATGCGGGCTGTGCGGATCTTCTTTGGTATCGCTGAACTCGTGGTGCATCCTGTGCATCACACCGTAAGCACGGGGGATCAGGTAAGAAGAACCCTGGAAGAACCAGGTGCAGAAATAAAATACGCGCTCCCACCCTTTGCTCGCATCATACATCTGATGGGAAGCATAACGGTGGAGGAAAAATGTATGGAAGAATAAGCTGAGAAACCAGTGTGAAAAAAAGAAGATCAGTATCGCAGTCATGTACACCTCAATTTTAGTGTTGAAAAGATTGAACCGCAAAGGTAACCCATTAATCCGGGCTTACCTAATTATACGCAGGCGCGCGGAAAATTAACCCCTTCTTAATGAATATTTTAATTATTGATGCGTGCCCCTATTCCCCTCTACAATCCTCACCCTCCGCAGCTCCAGTGTATTGAGCCCGTCGCTGCTGAGACCCAGCACGTTAGGCTGCCTGAAACGCATCACCATATCGTAAAAAACAGGGATCACCGGTGCGTCTGCCACGATCATCCTGTCCATCTCCTGATAGAGCTTATACCGTAACGAATCATTCGTTTCCGCCAGTGCCCGTTCGTACAGCTGATCGTATGCCGGATTATTGTACCGTGTATAGTTCGGCGGCGCAGGATTCTTACTGTAAAACATCGCCAGAAAGCTTTCCGCATCCGGGTAATCCGCGATCCAGCTGGCCCTGAAAAACGGTACGGCCGATTTCGCCACCATATCAATGAGCGGACCGCGCTGCATCACTTCCACCTGCACTTTAATTCCCAGCTCCTGCAGCTGCCGCGCCGCATAATCCGCCAGATCTGCATACAGCGGTATCGACACCAGCGTAATACCCGGCATCCCCTTCCCGTTCGGATACCCCGCTTCCGCCAACAGCTTCCGCGCCCGCACCGGGTCGTAGTAATATCCCCGCACTGCAGCCGTATCGAAAGACGGCAATCCCGCAGGCACAAAACCCGATGTGGCAGGGATGCCTTTGTTGTTACGCAGATAAGTGATCATCTTCACCCGGTCGAACCCATAATTCACCGCCTTCCGCACTCTAACATCGTGCAGCGGACTGTTCTTCACCCCCGGCTTGCTTTCATCCATCACAATACCGAAATACTCCGTGTTCAGATACGGTGTTTTCATCATCACGATCTTCCCTTCCCACTCCTTTTTCAACGTTCCCTGCCGGGTAATTACTTCGTCTTTAAAAGTGGCGTCTATCTCATTGATAAAACTGAGCTGTCCCTGCCGGAACAGCAGGAATTCCGTCCCTTTACTGTCTACAAACGATATCTGCACGGCATCGAGATACGGCAGTCGCTTACCGGATGCATCGGTTTCATGATAGCGTGGATTTTTATGCAGTACCAGCCCCTGCCCTTCGTCCCAGAAAAAGAACTGGAAAGGGCCGGTACCAACGGGGTGCTTCCGGAAATCCTTTCCGTAATGCGCTACGATCTCTTTCGGCACCACGCTGCAATATTGCATGCTGAGGATGCCCATCACCGGCTGGAAGGGTTGTAAAAGCGTGAGGCGGAAGGTACTGTCATCTACCGCAGTGAATCCTGTTTCCGGGTTTACTTTTCCATTGAATACCCAGGCACCTGAAGAGGCGGTGGCAGGGTCCATGAGGCGTTTAAAACTATACGCCACATCGGCTGCCGTCATTTTCCGGCCTTTGCCGCCGGGGAACAATGCATGATCATGGAAAAACACATCGGTACGGAGGTGGAAGGTATACTCCCGCCGGTCGGGCGATACTTCCCAGCTTTTAGCGAGAGACGGGCGGATATTGAGCAGACTATCCGTTTCCACGAGTGTATTGAAGACCTGGCGCACCGCCCACACAATAGCCTGATTTTTAGCGAATGCGGGATCGAGGGTGGGGATGCCGCCTTCCTGGTTATAGCGGAACACCATTTTACCGCTGCCGCGGCGCTCGCCGCAGGCGTAAAGTAGTATAAGCAGGAAGAATACGGAATATCTCATAAAACGGAGGCATCAAGATAATGAGAATTCGGGGGAATGACAAGGCTATGCAACCGTCCGTCAAAAAAAGGACGCTGCATTTTCCCCAATTGAAATATATTGCCGTTTAAACTTACCCTGTTATGACGAGGCTGCTGCCTTTCCTGCTGACTTTGCTCTCCGTTACCAACGCTTTCAGCCAGCAAAACCGCTTCTCCCGGCAAGACACCCTGCGCGGAACCCTCGGCTCCGGACGTACCTGGTGGGATGTAACTTATTACGACCTCTCCCTTCGCGTACATCCGGCATCCAAATCCATCGATGGCAGCAATGTGATCCATTACCGGGTAACCGGTGAAGGGAAGCAGATGCAGATAGACCTTCAGCAGCCGATGGAACTGCTGAAAGCTGTGCAGGACGGTAAAGAACTTTCCTTTACCAGTGACGGCAACGCATTCTTCATCAACATGCAGGCAGATCAGCCCAAAGGAACAATCAAACAGATCGCACTCACTTTCGGCGGTAAGCCCCGTGAAGCAAAGAACGCTCCCTGGGATGGCGGCATCGTGTGGAAGAAAGATTCCCTCAACCGCCCCTGGATCGCCAGTGCCTGCCAGGGCCTCGGCGCCAGCGTATTCTGGCCCAACAAAGACCATCAGAGTGAAGAACCCGATTCCATGCGGATAGCCGTGAACGTACCTGCCGGACTTACCAACGTATCCAACGGCCGCCTCCGTTCCAAAAAGAACGAAGCAGATGGCACCAGCACCTTCACCTGGTTCGTGACCAACCCCATCAATAACTACGACGTAGCGCTTAACATCGGCCACTACGCTCATTTCTCCGATACCTTCAAAGGCGAAGCCGGCACCCTCCCCCTCGAATTCTGGGTACTGGATTACCACCTGCCGGTAGCCAAACAACACTTTGGCGTGGTAAAGCCCATGATGCAATGCTTCGAGCACTGGTTTGGACCCTACCCTTTTTATGAAGACACTTACAAGCTCGTGGAAACGCCTCACCTCGGCATGGAACATCAGAGCGCGGTAGCGTATGGCAACCAGTATAAAATGGGTTACCGTGGCAAAGATCTGTCAGGCTCCGGATGGGGACTGAAATGGGACTTCATCATCATCCACGAAACCGGTCACGAATGGTTTGGTAACAATATCACCACGAAAGATATCGCGGATATGTGGGTGCATGAATCGTTCACCAATTATTCCGAAACTCTTTTCACGGAATGCCGCTATGGCAAAGCTGCGGGCAATACTTACCTGCAGGGTATCCGTAAGAACATCGCCAACGATATTCCCATTACCGGTCCATATGGCGTAAACGCAGAAGGTTCCGGAGACATGTATTACAAAGGCTCCAACATGTTGCATACCATCCGCCAGATCATCGGGAACGATGGGCGCTTCCGCCAGATACTCCGCGGACTGAACAGGACGTTCCGCCACCAGACCGTAACCGGTGCGCAGGTAGAGGAATACATCAATAAGAAATCGGGCATCAACTTCGATAAAGTATACGATCAGTACCTCCGTTATACGCAACCGCCGGTGCTGGAATACAGTATCGGGGGCGGACAATTAAAATACCGCTGGGTAACGGATGTAAAGGATTTCGATATGCCGCTGAAAGTGAAGACGGGTACCAAAACCCTTACCCTGCAGCCGCGTACGGAGTGGAAAACGATGCCGTTGAAAAACGGATCGGCCTTTGAAGCAGACCCCAACTACTATGTGATTCTACGAAAAGTATAATACCCATTCTATGTCAACCCTGTTCCCTTATCCTTCCGGCGTGGTAACGCCGGAAACTGAAACCTATCTGTTGCTCGACAGCACACAGGACTTCCTTTTTGCCGCCAAGCGGTTCATTGACCTTACAGAGCAACCCGGAAAGGTTGCGTTTGATTATTGCCAGCAGGTACGCCCGCTGCTGACACAGTTGTACATAACCGGGCTTAGCTTACAACCCATCAAAAAAACCGATGTGAGCGATGCCGATGATATTGATGATCCTGCTTTTCACAATATCGGCATCCTGCTCAGTGAGCTGGGTATCAATACTTACTACTGGGAAGCATACAATCCCCTTATCACGGCCATGGAGGAGCCGGAACTGGGGTTGGGGTGGCTGGCAGATGATCTGCAGGATATTTATGAAGATCTGAAACGGGAGCTGCATGTGATAAAGCAGGCGCGCACCTCAGCTGAAGTGGAGATGGCCTGCCGGGCACTGCATCTCGGCTTTCAGGGACATTGGGGCAACCATTGTGTGAATGCCCTGCGCGCGCTGCATTACTTACGCAAAAATCAATAGCAAAATATTACCTGAATTCCCGAACGGTAATTTGTGTTTTATCATCCATTTCCCAGCGCTCACCGGATACACGCAGGGTATCTCCTGCTTTGGCGGTGCGGAACTGCATGTGATCATTGAGGTTAGACTGTGAAATGGTGACGTAGAACACGGAATCCTGTGCGGTTTTGATCTTCGCGGTATAACCGTCTTTCCCCTGAATTATTTCCTGCACTACGCCGGTAACGGGTGGCGGGCCTTCTTCCACAGGTATTTCTTCCACTGTTTTTTCCGGTACTGCGGGTACCGAATCTTTGGAGGACTGCTCCGATGTACCGCTGTTGCAGGCTGTCATCGCAATAATGGCAGTTGCGGTAATAATGGTTCCGAATTTCATAATCAATGGTTTAAGTCATGGAAATTAAGGAAACTTTTACAAAAGAAAAGACCGCAAAAAATATTGCGGTCTTTCTGATTATCAATTTGAAACGAATTATTCCATAGTGGGGTTAAATGTGCCACCCCAGTTGTTATTCTGTTGCAGTTTAGGATTACGGTCCAGTACGTCTTTCTTGATGGGGAAGAAATAATACGTGTCCGGCACGGTTGTCACTTTCACACCGGAACGCGGCACCTGCAGCAGGCTGTATTTAAAGTTTTCTTCCGTCAGCTGATTGGCATTGGCTTTGGTACGGGCCTCGCTGATCAGCATGTCTGTACCATCCGGATTGATGGCGATTGCTTCCACGCCCCATTTGGTGATATTGTTAAGCCGGTCGAGCTTACGGAGCCTGCGGAGGTCCCAGAAACGCTGGCCTTCGAAGCAGAACTCGATGTTCCTTTCTTCCAGAATGGCTTCACGCATTTGCTCCCGGGTAGTGGCTGCGATGCCATAATTACCATCCGCTCCCGGTTCAATACCTGCACGCAAACGGATCTGCTTCAGGATATCGAGCGCTTCGGCAATACGGCCGGTTTCGTTCGCAGTTTCCGCATAATTGAGCATCACTTCCGCGAAGCGCATCAGTACAAAGTCTACATCGTACTGCTGTACTTCCGCCTGTTTCAGGCGAAGCAGGCTATTCTTCAATACAAAGAAGCCGGTGTAACGGTCGAGGTTCGTGGAGTTGATCTGTGCTTTGGGATTGATGCCATAGTCATCCAGCTCATGAGCGATGCCCAGTGAGGTATATTGGCGCTTATCAGTTTTACCGGACACAGCGTAGGGTTTACCATTCCAAACCACCGATTTATTGAAACGGGGGTCACGGTCTTTCCAGTAGTTCTGCAGGAACACCGCATCTGTTTTGTGGTATGCACTGGCAGGGTCATTATACTTCTTACCATCTTTCATGGGAAAGGTTTTCACGAAATCCCAGGTGGGCACTGCAGATGCCGGGCCACGGCTTTCAGAACCGGGGCGAACACCATTATCCCATTCTGTGGTTTTGTTGGGATACTGGTTCACTACCGCGAAAACGGTTTCCGTTCCTTTCTCCACGAGCGCAATGTTGCTGTAATCATCAGCCAGTTTGTAGCCCAGCAACTTCATATCATCATACGCCTTTTTGTTGGCGGTATATGCTTCGGCCCAGTAGGCATTGCCCCAGGGGTTGGAAGGATTGAACTGCGGAGAGGCTTTGTAGAGAAGTACCTTAGCTTTAAATGCCAGTGCAAAACCGCCATCGATACGGCCGTAATCAGCAGAAGAAGTGGCTATTTTCGGGGGCAGTTTAGCGATGGCATCATCAATGTCTTTGATAATAAGATCGTAACATTCCTTTGTGGTGTTGCGTGGCACGAAGAGATCGTCCTTATAGCGGTCCTGCGGTACGGTGACATACGGAACACCACCATGGTGCACCACCATATCGAAGTATATGTACGCACGCATAAAGAGCGCCTGACCCAGTATCCTGTCTTTCACCTCCTGCTTCAATGAGCCTTTCACAACCTGTGTAATGGCTTCGTTGATGAGGCGGATGCGGTTATAATCCCAGCGTTTGAACTCATCGTTGTTGATGGTGATACGGTCAGGAAAAAAGAAGATACCTGCCATCTGTTCGCTTTTCTGTTCAAGCCCTGTACTCCAGTTCCCGAATAAGGGATAGAGGTTAGATACGAAGGCGTTGGCCAGGTTCTCATCGTTCCAGACCTGTTCAGGGCTGTAACTTTCGAGGTCGTCTATATCCAGCACTTTCTTGCAGGATGCGAACATTCCTCCAAGCAGCAATATTGCTAATAATGTCTTTTTCATAATCATACTTTTTACTAGAATCTGATATCTGCACCTATGGTGAAGGTTTTCATGAGAGGATAAGAATCATAGTTCTTTTGCTCCGGATCATGGAACTCATTCATGGGTGAGAAGGCAAACAGGTTAGTACCGTTGAAATACAGCTGAGCGCTGGTAAGTCCGATAGTGCGTACCCACGGTTTAGGCAGGTTGTAACCGAGGTTCAGCATCTTCATGCGGAAGTATGCGCCGCTGCGGATCCAGAAGTCGGTAGCCACGCTGCCGGACTCCTGCCAGTTGCTGCCAACGGGACGAGGGTATTTTGCATTGGGGGTTTCCGGCGTCCATACATCACCTGCCCAGATGGGGTAATAAGGACGAACACTACCACCATGTTGACGCATACCGGCACCTTCCTGGTTGCTGATCACACGGTCGTACCCGGTAACACCCTGGAAGAAGGTTTGCAGTGCCCAGTTTTTGTAGGACAGGTTGAGGCCCAGACCAAAGTTCACGCGGGGGGTGGCATTGTCAGACAGCAGCTGCATATCATTGGCATCTACTTTACCATCAGGTCCGGGTGCGAAGTTATTCCCTCTGATGTCTTCAAACAGGATAGCGCCGAGGTAAGGGTTACGGCCAAATTGTTTGAATCCTTTAGCCAGCAATCCGTCCAGCTGTTCCTGTGTGCGGATGAGTCCCTGTGATTTAAGACCAATGATCCTTGTTTCCGAGCGGCCGATGCGGGATTCGAAGTTGCGCAGGCCATTGGGACCCAGTGCGGCATCTTCATCCAACACATCCCACTGGTCTTTCACATAACCGAGGTTGCCATTAACGGAGTAGCTGATTTTACCATCCGCAGCTTTATCGCGCCATTCGAGGGTAAGCTCCGCCCCTCTCCAGGAACGGGCTGCATAGTTCTCTGGTGCCAGCGACTGACCGTAGTTATCCGGCAGGCGGATGAGGCGGGAGCCGAGGATGTCTTTCTCTTTCCGCATGAATACGTCCACCGTACCGTTGAAGCGGCCGCGCAGGGTGGTAAATTCAATACCTGCGTTGTAAGAAGTAGAAGTAGCCCAGGTAAGATCAGGGTTGGGCGTTACACCGGGCTGAACACCCTGGTACAAACGGTCGCCGAACATATAGGAACTACCGTTGATCATGCGCTGGCGGAAACCAAATACGGGAATACGATTGTTGTTTACATCGAGGTCGTTACCTGTGGTACCATAGGAAGCACGGATCTTCAGATCGTCGAATATGCTGATGGCATTCTTGAAGAAATTTTCTTCAGAGATGCGCCATGCGGCAGATACAGACGGGAAGAAGCCCCAGCGGCTGTGGCTCGGGAACAGGGTATTACCATCATACCGGAATGAGAATTCTGCGATGTACTTGCTGGCAAAATTATAATTCACACGGCCGATCCATGACTGGCGGGCGCCGGTGGAATCCTTGGCGCTGGCATTGCGGAATTGACGGTCTGCCGGGTAAGCAATGAACTGATCGTACGCCGTGATAGGATTTTCCCCACGGGAATAAGCGATGGTTCCGCCATTCTCAGATTGCTCGAATACCATCAATGCATCAATGCCATGCTTACCGAAGGTGCGGTTGTAGTTTACAAACCAGTTCAGCTGATAGCTCCACCAGTTGGAAAGGTTATAATCAAGGAAGGGCTGGTTGGAACTGAAGGTGAAGGTGTTGGTCTTATTCGGGTCCGGTGCGGCGGGGATAAAGCGGTTGCCATCCGGATCTTTCGGGTTCCACACGTAGTTTTTCTGGTAAGTGAGGAATCGCTTGCGGGTATAGTCTTCCGCGAGGTAGCTGCCGGTTACTTTCGTGGTAAGCCCTTTTACATATTTCCCGAGATCGATGTCGATACCGAGAATGGAGTTGAGCTGACGGTTGCGTGTTTTGATGTAACGGTTGCCTATTACCTGATCGATTACGCTCCATGCCTGCCAGCTGCCCATGGGTGTTTGCACAGGATAGTCAGTAACATGGTTCACCGGGGTACCATCGGCCTCCGTATAGAACGGGAATGTTTTAGGCCAGTTGAAGGTAACACGGTAGAGATCGGATACATCGAAATCATCATCACCGGTAAAGGGCCAGTAGAAACGGTCGAGGTTCTGCTGGTTAGCCGCGATGTTGAGGTTTACCTTGATCGCATCCGTCACTTTAGCGGTAACGTTGCTGCGGAGGTTCACCTTGCTGTTGTCGAGGCTTTTATACGAACCCTGCTCACCACGGTAGCTGAGCAAAGAGTAGTACGTGATTTTTTCACTGCCGCCCGATACGCTCAGGGAGTGGCGGTGGCTGTTTGGATTCTGCCAGATGAAATCGTGAACATTATAGCGTTTGTCTTTGAAGTAATCGAACTCATCCTGTCCGTTAGGCTGCGGTGTTCCAAGGAACTGCGCCACGCGGTTCTGGTAAGTGAGTTCATCCGCTGCAGTGGTTAAATCGGACAGTAACGTTTTGGTAGGGCGCGCGGTGGTGTAGTTAGACTGGAAGCTGAATACCGGTTTGCTGGCGGTACCTTTCTTCGTGGTTACAAGTACAACACCGTTACCGGCGCGGGAACCGTATACGGCGGCAGTGGCAGCGTCTTTCAGGAAGCTCATCTGATCCACTTCCGCAGCCTCGAGCGCGTCAAACGCTTCTTTGTCGCGTACCACTCCGTCGATCACATACAGTGGTTCCGCAAAAGCCCCGCGGATGCGGATACCTGCTGTGGAGCCTGAAAGGCCGGAGGTGTTGGTAACGTTTACACCCGGCGCGCGACCGGCGAGTGTGTTGGAGAGGTTGGCGGGAGCCATGTTCACCAGTTCTTCTGCTCTAACGGCGGTGATGGCACCGGTGAGGTTTACTTTCTTTTGAGTGCCGTAACCTACTACCACAAGCTCGTTCAGTCCTTTGGAAGCAGTAACCAGCACCACATTTACCTGTGCCTGTGTGCCTACGGTGATTTCCTGTGTGTCGTAACCCACGAATCGGAAAACGAGCACGGCGTTGTTGTCGGGTACGTTAATACTGTACTCGCCATTTACGTTGGTCACAGTACCGGTGGCAGCACCCTTGAGGGCGATGGTAACACCGGGGAGGCCGCCGCCGGTGCCGTCGGTAACACGGCCGGTGATTTTCCTGTCAAATGCTGCGGCCTCATATGGCGCACGGGCAATGCCGGTAGTAGCGAAGCCCATCAGCAGACAGGCAGAGAGTGCGGCCGGGACAAGCCCTGTAATGCGCCGAACCGTCTGGTTGCAGCCATGGGGCCGCAATGATTTCGATGGATGGAATAGCATATCGGTTTGATTTGTATATAAGCAAAAAAGAGTTGTAAGATGAATGGTTACCCTGCATCAGGGACCCCTTGAGTAGCATAGCATAATGGACATTTTTATACACGGGTATATTGCCGCAATCGGTTGCAGGCATGGCTGTGCCGATCGGCGTTATACACGTCGTTTTACAATCTTTTAAAAGGGTAGATTACCGTAAATGGTTATATACGCGGCCGCTCACTCCGGTTCATGGAAATGATACGCCTCTCTGTCAGACATATGCCTCATACTCCGATCCGATTTGTTCCTCTGAAAATGGTAATAATCATTCGCCTGCGCATATTGTCCTATGGCACATAAGCTGATGTTGATTGCTGATTGCCGGGCATACAGCTTCCGCGGCTAATGCATAACGGTTTGATTCAAGCCTGGTTCACTGCTGTATGTAACGGTAAAAACTAGCTAATTAGGTAGTAATTGTCTGTTAGGTTCATACTTCGATTCGATTTGATCCTGTTAATTGATTATTTGCTCTTCTGTAATTGCCTGTTCTGTTTACAGCTGAATGTTCTGCGCTTCACGGGTTTCCTCTCACTGCTGTGTTTTCAATAAAATGGTCTGATTTGTCCGATTTGAAATTGGTTTTAATTACTGTTCCTTACAAATATATCAGATAAACTTTCTTTTTTTTGTTTTTTTTAACATCTCTTTTAACAACTATTTTTACTTCTGTAAAATAATAGCAAAAGGCCCGTTTCCGGGCCTTTGCCTGCAAGTTGGCTGTTATGTATGGTTCAAGGGTACAGGAGATATTGTTTTCTCATTTGTTTGTACTTACGCAGCCCCGGTTCCCAGCTTTTCCGGATCTCGGCTTCGCTCACACCGGCTATTATCTGTTGTCTGAAGGTGCTTGTGCCGGCGAGGAATTCTATACTGCCTATTGCAGGGCTATAACTCCTGTCGAAGAACTGCGCCTTGTTGGGATAAGCTTTATACATTTCAATCATCCAGCTGATATTGATCTGCCCGCGTTTGCGCCAGGGGGTGATATCGAACGTGCGGAGATCGAGTCCATAGCAGGTCTGATCCTTATGTAGCGGCGTTTCGCTTTTGCCGGGGATGCTTTTGGGCGTGAAGGTGAAATCATACTTCCCCTTCAGCGCGGGCGCTCCCAGTACTGTAAAAGGCATCATCGTGCCACGGCCCTGGCTTACGATTGTTCCTTCGAAAAGGCACAGGGAAGGGTACAATACGATCGATTCTGCGGTATTGAGGTTGGGCGATGGCGCTACGGGCAGTACGTAATCCATATCATGCCGGTAGTTCTTTACGGTGATCACTTTGATGTTGCACTTCTTCTTGTTACGCATCCAGCCCTGCCCGTTGATCATACGGGCAAATTCACCGATGGTCATGCCATGGGTGATGGGAACGGGATACCGCCCAATGCCTGATTCATGCTTCATATCCAGCACCGGCCCGTCTACGAACCCGTTGGGATTAGGCCTGTCGAGGATAATGAGGGGCTTGCCGGCGTCGGCACAGGCTTCCATAATCTCGCGGAGGGTATTGATGAGGGTATAGAAACGGCAGCCTACATCCTGCAGGTCAAACACCATCACATCAATGGCCGCCATCTGCGCGGGAGTAGGCTTGCGGCGGTTACCGTAAAGGGATACGATGGGGATACCGGTTTGCGGATCGATCTCATCTGCTACCTCTGCCCCATTGCTGGCGTTGTTGCGGAAACCATGCTCAGGTCCGAAGATGGTTTTGATCTTTACACCGAGGGTGAGCAGACTGTCTACGATCGGGGTGCTGCCAATAATGGAAGTAGGATTTACCATCATCCCTACCTTTTTTCCTTTCAGCAGGGGGAGGTATGCCTTCACCTGGTCGGCCCCGGTAAGGATGGGTTGCTGCGCCCGGGCGCATGGTGCGATAAACAGGCCAATGGCCAGCAAACTTACGATCAATGGTTTCATACGGTTGTATTCTCTTTCCATAAAGACAAACTTAATGCCTCCTGCCGTTATTTCGCTGTTAAATGAAACAAAAAGGGCGCCCCCCTCACAGTGGCGCCCCTTGTACACATCCGTTTTGATTGCTACAAAACTAAGGAAGCTCTTTCAGCCAGGACTCTGCGTAAGCGCGGGCGGCTTTTATGGTTTCAGGGCCGGCACGGAAGCACATCTTCCATTCCCGGCTCCTCTTTTCCAGTAAGGGATCTTCGAAGATCATTTTATTGCCTTTCTTCACCAGTGCGGCATTGAAGTCGATATCTGATGTAAGCGTCAGGAAGGATTTCAGGCGCAGCTTCAGCATACCTTCTACCGTTCCGGGATAGGTTTGTTCGAACTTAGCCAGCTCTGCTTTGAATGCGGCGGTAGGCGGGCCGGGTACAGCACCAACGATCGACTGCACATAGATCTTATGCATTTTATGCTTGGGATCTTTCAGGGCGTCGAGGAGGTCTTTCATGGCTTTGAGTGCGGCAGCATAGCCTTCTTTGTTTTCCGGCTCGGCAGTCCTGTGGATCTCTTCCATATCCTTGTAATCCTTCTCGCTCTTTTTGATGGTGGCTCTCAGCTTGCCGTTCGCATCTTGCGGGGCCTCTTTCTCCCACCCTTCCACGTAAGCTTCCTTGTATTCCGGAGACATAACGTATGCCTTGATGTAATCGCCCATTTCCTTCACAGCAGCGGCCCGTTCGCCGGCAGGGATCTGTTTGGCTTTGTACATGGCGATGAGATCGAGCTTACCGGTGTACATTCCGCGGGAAATGGATTTCTGTGCGTCTTCATCAGAAACGCCTAACCGGGAAATGATGGTATTGGTGGTGAAGGCCACGAGGCCTACCGTTAATGTTGCGATGATAATTTTTTTCAGCATGGCGATTTATGTTAGGGGTTACCAATACCCAAAAGTAGCCACCTGCCTGTATCTGCCATCACGGAAGCGGATAGAATGGGATTTCCGGTGATCGAAATGGCGGAATGCCCCCTTGAAACGAAAAGCCCCCCCAGCCCGTGAGCGGGCCGAGGGGGCATATATACGTGTGTAACACCAGGAAAGAGATGTGCCGCTAAGGGCGTACCGGCTTCGTTGCTCCAAAGCCTCCTTCACCACGGAACCAGCGGCCTGCCTGGCCGGTGAGCCAGAGGTAGTAATCGCTGGCCAGTTCGGGATCGAGGCCAATGAAGCGCCGGTCGCCATGCAGAGGCAACTCCCCTTCCCTGGCGCATTTATAAATGGCAGTACCTTCGTCTATTTCATCAAACATGGCCACGTACAGGGAACGTGCGCCGGAGATCTTTGCTCCGGCCACCTGTTGCCAGAGAAAGTCGCCCTTCAGTCGCGGGATGCTGTTGTATTGCCCGGGGTCGTTCTTCAGGTTACCCCAGCTGAAGCCGGGGAAAGCCAGCGGCACGTAGGTAACATTGTTGGTTTTACACCACTGTATATCTGCCGCCAGCTCCACACCTGCCACCTGTGCGTAGTTACCGCTGCTGTAGCGGCCTACGGCCCAGGGCAATACGATGTCGCACTTTTTGATGAGGGCATGCAGACCGGGATTGTTCTCCGTATCGTTCCGCATACTGCGCCAGTAGTATGGCACCCCCAGCATGACGGACACGCGTTTCTCCGGCCCTTTCAGCCTGTCTACCAGCGCATCCACATTAGCGGTGGTATACCTGCGGTTGTCGTTGAAGCCTACTCCCCAGATCACCACCAGCGGCTTTTTGTTATGCCGCAGGTAAGTGGGGTTGGCTTTGTTGTCGAACAGGTTGAAGATGGTTTGCAGTTCTTTCCAGTCCTGCTCCAGGTAAGCCACATCTTCGGGCGCACATCCGCTGAGGTCGTACATCACGCAGATGGCGCGGCCGTATTTCTTCGCGGCTTTGAGGGCGTTTTCCAGCACTTTATTGAAATGCCTTTTGCCTTTTGGGTTGGTGTTCTTCACCTCACCCACGAAGCGTTGCATAAACACCCCGTCTATCCCGTAATCCTTCATCCATTTGAAATGGAGGTCTACGGTGGATTCATCGTACGGACTGTACATATACACATCCGATCCGTCAGGGTATTTAAAAGGTGTTTTATATTTCTGTGTGTATTCAGCCATATCGGGGTAGAAGTCTACCGCCGAACAGCCGGGTTTAAAACCGCCGCAGGAGCCGAGGCCGAGGTGGTACCAGCCTCTTTCGGAGGCATCCCCTTCGGCGGCAAACCAGCCCTGGTAGCCTGCCATCACGAGGTTATCGTATGCGGTGTAAAGGCATCCGGTTTCGTCGTACACGATTTCCTTTACGGGTGGCGGTGGTGGTGGTTCCTGGCCACGGGAGCCGCCGTTTTTTGAGCAGCTCATGGCGATGAGTACGAGCGCGGATAAAAGAATGGTTTTCATATGTGATGCTGAAGCGATGCATGCCTGCGGAGACGAGTGCCTCCGCAGGCAAAAGGTTTACAGATCAAAAGCCACGGCTTTCGCATAATTGGGTTTGGATTCAGTAGCGTCTATCAGCGCACCGATGCGGAAGTAATACGTTTTACCCGGCTTCAGGATATCCCGGATGTTGGGAGCCTGCAGATCGATGGTGAGCGTATATACATGTGCAGGATCGGTAACGGCATTGATATCCTGCTCCGCCGCCGTGAGGCGCAATGGCTCTCCTACGCGGAAATCGCTGTGGGCATACAACCCTATTTTGCGGACATTGTTAGTTACCTGCTGTTGCAGTGTGAAGGTGGCCGTTACAATGTTACCGGCTCGTGTGATGGAAGGGTTTACGATCCGGATGTAAGGCGTAACGCTGAAATCCAGCTGGGTACGCCCGGCAATACGCACATCCTGCGGCTCTACGGGGATGAAGTTGCCACGCACGGGCGCTACGGAGTAACTATTTTCAAACAGCAGCGCATTTTCATATGCACCGTCTACTTTAAAAATGAGCCACTGGGGCTGCACGTTTTCCCATCCGTGTTCTTTGATCTCCACTACAGACCCGCGGATGATATCCTGCTCCAGCAACGTTTTGGTACCGGCATCGTAGATGTTGCCGTAGAGCGTGGCCGTTGGTCCGTCGTAGTTATCTTTTTTGCAGGCGGAGAATGCGATGAGCAGCATGCCTAAAATATAAGCGGTTCTTTTCATAATCTTAGTTTTTTACTGATCAATACTGCGGGTTTTGTACCAGTCCGTTCCCCGCAATACCGGGGATGTAACGGTAATACGAGCGCTCTGCGAATGTTTTCGGATTGCTGTTGGGCACTACTACCCGAACGAAGATGAACTTGGTGGAAGGCAGTGCGCGGAGGTCCTGCAGGGGCAGGATGGAATGCAGCAGGCGGTTGTTGAATTCGGTATGGAACTCGCGGCGGCGGATGAGATCCCAGAAGCGTTTGTTCTCGAAAGCCAGCTCCACTCTCCTTTCGCGCTGTACCGCGGCAGCTGTGAGTGGGATAGCAGTTGTGTGTGCGGCACGGCGGCGGATATCGTTCAATGCTTTGGCGGCTTCTGCAACATTACCCGTACCGCTTTCCACTACTGCTTCTGCATAGTTAAGCAGCACTTCCGCATACCGGAACTCGATGAAATCGGTGGTGCTCTGGTTCCAGCCTGCCATAACAGGTGCGTTCTGGTTCATGAACTTTTTGAAGGAGAAGCCCGTGCGGGTATTGTTTCCTCCATAGGAATCGAACCCTGAGTACTGCGAGGTGTTAGCTGCACCATAGGTGTAATAGGTGATACCGTTAATCGTAGTTTCCGCTTTGGTGCGGATCACGGCCTGTCCGTTTGGCTGTACATAACCCGCCTGAATAATTATAGGCGTGCCTTTCCATCCCGTTCCGGGGAGGATGGCCGTGCCCCAGAGGCGTGCGTCTCTCCCTTTGAAAATATCGTTCGGAGAATCGAACTGCAGGTAGTGGAGAGCTGGATTGAAACCGCCATAGTCCGTCACATCCCCTTCGGTAGTGGTTACCACGGGCGATGCCAGGCCCGGCCTGTCGTACCGCTCGTAGGTATCTACCAGATCCAGCGTGGGGTTCATGCGGCCGGGGTGCGGCCATCCGTTGGCAGATTGCGCGGGTTGAAACCAGATATCATAGTTATGGCCGGTGAAGTTACCAGGCAGCGTGAACCCTTTGATGAGAATGGTTTCCTTATCGCCACCGTTAGGGTTCTGAAACAACATGCGGTAGTTTTCCGCAGCTTCTTCCGGAGATGCCGGTGTGGCTCCGTACAGTGCGAATGCGCCTGATTGCATGATGAGTTCGCTGGCCTGGATGCAGGCGGTGTAATATCCTGCGGCATCGGCGGCCGTCATCCCCACCAGTTTATCCGTTACCGCATTCCCCGACATGGGTGCGCGGTTCCAGAATTTGGCTACTGATGCGGCATGCAGGGCAGCGCGGGATTTTAAAGCGGCAGCGGTGTACTTTGTAGCCCTGCGGTTCTTCCCATCTCCCGGTTCGAGGTTAGTGATAGCCTGATCGCAGAGTTCCATCACATAATCCCATGTAGCCTTTTCGGTACTGCGGGGCACTTTAAGGGCCTCCACATCGCCGGTGTATTGCTGGGTAGCTTTAATGAGCGGAACGCCGCCGTAACGCTTCGCCAGTGCGAAATAAGCGTATGCTTTGATGAATGCGCTTTCACCCGTCAGCTTTTTGCGCTCGGTTTCGATGATATCCAAAGTTGGAATGGCATCAATAAGCAGGTTCACATCACGGATGAGCTTGTAGCCCTGATCCCACCAATGGAAATCACCATCACCCACGAAGTCGCCGAACTCGGAATGCACGGCTTCGTCGGTAACCATGGCGGGTGCAAAGCCACCGTTATTGGGATCCTGATGGTTCTGATTGAAGCCGGCACGGAAGAACGCGAAATCCTCCACAGGCAGCTGGTAGTATAAGTTGGCCATGTACAGTTTCACGCCTTCGGGATCACCGAAGAGGTCTTTGGCCAGGATCTTGTCGGTAGGCTTGAGATCCAGTACGGACTTGCAGCTGAAGAGCAGCACGACCATCAGGCATGTCAATATTTTATGGTAAGTCTGCATAAAGTCCTGTTTTAAAAGTTTGCATTAAGGCCGAAGTTGTAGGTGCGCATGAGCGGATAGTTGAACCCGGCGTTGAAGAGACCTTCCAGTCTTTCCGGATCAAATGGCTTTACGAACGAATCGGCAAAGGTGAACAGGTTGAAGCCACTGGCGTATACACGAATACGTTCCAGTCCTGCTTTGCGGTACAGCTGAGCAGGCACGGTATAACCCAGTTCCAGGCTCTTCATCCTGAGATACGAAGCATTGCGGCGCCATACGGAGCTTTCGGCGTACATCATGCCCACGTTATGGTTGAAGCGCGTGGCGGGCCATTTACCGGCGATCCACTGACTGTTGGGATCGTAAGGATCGGCCTTGTGCCAGCGGTCAAAGAAATACGCCGGTGTGTTGCCGCGGAAAGCCAGCACTTCCGCATATACTTCGCTGAAGCGCACGGTGTACATGGCAGCACCCTGGAACAGGAGGTTCAGATCGAATCCTTTGTAGCTTGCCCCGATTGAAAAACCGTAGTTGATCTTGGGGTTCTTGCCGCTGGGGTTCTGGTTATCATTGGTACCGTTCTGTCCCAGCCAGAGGGGCAGCAGATCACCATCGTTGATCACTCCATCGTTGTTCACGTCTTTGTATTTGAAATCACCTGGTAGCTCGCGGGAGTTGGCGAGGTCGCCGCCCTGAAGGGGGTACTTATCTATTTCAGCCTGCGTGCCAAACTGCCCGAGATAAGTATGCCCCCACACGATATCGTTGTACCGGTCGGTACGCCCGTTGCGCCAGCGTTCGTAGCTGTTGCGCGGCAGGTCGCCTTCCTGGTAGAGGTTCATGATGCGGGAGTAGTTGAAGTTGGCGGAGATGTTGTATTGGAATTCCCCGATGCGGTTGTTATGCCCCACCGTGAAATCGAAGCCCTGCACACGGTCGCTGTTGAGGTTCTCATCCGGCAGGGAGCCGCCGAAGGTATTGGGCAGACTCACATTTCTGCGTGCCAGTAATCCGGTACGGTTGCGGCGGTACACGTCAAACTCTAATGTGAATTTGTTGCGGAACAGGCCGAGGTCGATGCCGAGGTTGATGATGCGGGAAGTGAACCAGGTCAGCTTTTCGTTGGTGATACCGGGAGATGAAGCGCCGCTTGTGAGCGATCCGTTTCCGAACTCATACGATCCGCCGCCTTCTGTAGAGAACCCGGCGATGTACTGGAACGGTGCGCCCGCATCCTCTCCTACCAGTCCATACGAGGCATCCAGTTTCAGGTTGGAAACAACGGGGAGTGCTTTCTGAATAAATGGTTCTTCAGACAGGCGCCATCCGCCTGTAACCACGGGGAAGAATCCCCAGCGGCGGTCCGGATGATAACGGTATGACCCATCTTCCCTGAATGCAAATTCCACGATGTACTTGCGCTTGTAGTCATATGACAGGCGGCCGATGTACGAGAGGTTAGCGAATTCGTTTTCCATCCCGGAGTTTTCCATCCGGGCACGGCCGGCGCGGTCGATCTGGTCGTTGGTATAGAAATCATAATACCTGCGCAGGCCTGCATCTCTGCCCCAATATTGCTGCTGCTCCACTACCAGCGTAGCCGCCACATTGTGATCGCCACTGATGGTGCGAACATAGTTAGCCTGGCCCTGCAGTGTTACGCGGTTGCCATTGCCGTAGTTGTTGGAGATAGATCCATTGGCATCTCGCTGGCGCTCGCGGAGGTACTGACCGTTCACGAATTTGTAGAGGTCGTACGATTTGCTGAGGTCTTTATTGGCATAACTGGTAAGGTCATACGCCGCCACGCCGCGGAGGCTCAGTCCTTCCACGAAAGGCACCGTGTAAGTGAGGGAGCCGGTAGCCATTACGTTGCGGGTAACGCTTTCGTTGTAGCCTGTGATGTTACGCTGACTGAGGATCACCGGGTTCTGGTTACTGGGGGCCACCACGCTGGGATACTCGGGGTTGTTATTGGCATACACCCTGTCTGTAGGCAGGGATACGCGGGTACCTTTGAAGATGTTGAAGAAGTTTTCTCCCGGCACGGTACGGTTATCGTACCGCCCGGCGATGAGGAGTTCTGCTTTCAGGTTGGGGTGCAACATGGTGGTGATGTTGGAGCGCAGGTTGAAGCGCTTGTACCACATATCGTTGCTGCGCAGCAGGGAGTTTTCATCTGCATATCCGAAGCTGAAGAAGTACTGTGTTTTGTCATTACCACCGGAGGCAGACAGGTTATGCTGTTGCTGCATGGCCGTGTTCTTCATGGCTGCGGCGTACCAGTCGGTGCTTTCGTAACCGGGGGCACCGTCTATCCATTTCTGCAGTTCATCTTTGGGTAAGTAAGGCGTACCCAGACTGAAGATATCGGCCTCATTCCGCATCTGCAGCCATTCTCCGGCGTTGGCCATGCGTGGTACGTCGGTAGGTTTCATGACGCCTGCCACCCCTGCATAGTTGAAGTTCGCTTTGCCGGAAGCGCCTTTCTTGGTGGTAACGATCACTACCCCGTTGGCAGCGCGAAGGCCGTAAATGGCGGCCGAAGCATCTTTGAGGAAGCTCACGCTTTCGATATCATCCGGGTTGAGGCGCTGGAATTCGTTTGCACCGTCGCGTGCGATACCGTCGATTACGAAGAGCGGGGTACCGAAGCCGCGGATGTTGATCATGTTGTTGAAGGTACCCGGTTCACCACCCAGCTGGCGGATCTGGAGGCCGGCTACTTTACCCTGCAGTTTTTGGGCAAGACTGATATTGGTAGTGGTCTGGATCTCTTTGCCGGTGATATTGCTCACGGCACCGGTCACCACTTCTTTCCTTTTTACACCATACCCGACTACTACCACACCAGCCAGCTGCTCTTCGGTGGAGTTAAGGGTAACATCGATCACGGTGCGGTTGCCGATGGTTGCTGTTTGAGTGACCATGCCGAGGAACGCGAAGGTGAGCGTGGTGGCATTGGCAGGTGTTTGAATAAGGTATTGACCCCGGGCGTCTGTAGTGACGCCGTTTCGTTTACCGGCAGCGTCGGTGGTATAGACGCTCACGCCGGGAAGCGGGGTACCGTCTTTCCCTTCCTTCACCTTACCGCTGATCGTTTTCTGTTGCGCGATCAGGTGGAGGGGAAGCAGGAAAAGCAGCATCAGTAGTACATGGATTTTCTTCATAACGTAAATGTTTTCATGCTGTTCATATTGGAAAGGATGATGTTCACTCCTGGAATAGCCGGGGAGGCTATAGGGCGGAGACTACGGCGGAAACTTGTTTGCATAGTGCATAAGGGTTCATTGATCTTGGTGAAAAAATGGCTGTTCAGTTTACTCAGCGCCCCACTTCTTGTTAGGCAGCGGACCCATTTCCAGCTCCAGGTGCCCGCCGGCAGTAAGCGCTGCATGGGTGAACCAGGGTCTTGAAAGCGGCTTGCCATTGAACAGGGCGCTTTGGATGTACTTGTTGACGGTGGAACTCTTTGGCGCCGATATCCGGAATGTTTTACCGTTCTGCAAACGGATGGATACTTTCCGGAAAACCGGGCTGGAAATCGTGTACTCCGGAATCCCCGGTGTTACCGGGTAGAAACCCATACTGGCGAATACAACGAAGGCCGACATGCCGCCGCCGTCTTCATCACCTGGGATACCGAAGATGTTGTCTTTAAACCATGTGTCCAGCAGGAAGCGGGTGTGCTTCTGCGTTTTCCATGGACTCGATGTGAAATTGTAGAGGAATGGAATATGAAAACTCGGCTCGTTGCCCATGGAGTATTGCCCCACAAGCCCCGTGGCATCAGGAAATTTGCTCCAGAATTCGTATTTGGAACGGTCGAGACCTTCGCGGAACAATCCGTCCAGCCGCGCTTCAAAGGCTGCTTTACCGCCGTTCAGATGAATAAGGTCGGGGATGTTTTGCTGCACCTGCCACATGTAGGTCCACCCGTTGTTCTCATCATAATATTCCCGGCCGCCCATGCCACCGTCGAACTTCGCATCGATGGGAATCCATTTGCCGGCTTCGTCTTTCGGCAGGAACATCTTCTTTTCCGGGTGCCAGAGGTGGCGGTAGTTGCGGCCTCTTGGTGCGAAGAGCACAGTGTCGGCAGTATTACCGAGGTCACCGGCCAGCTGGGCTAAAGCCCAATCGTCGTAGGCATTACCCAGTGTAACTGCCACGGCCTGCCGTTTCTCGAAACCGTGTACCTTTTCTTCCGTTTCCTTAGCACCGGGAGCCAGTGCGGGGAAGTAACCCTGCTGATGATAGAAATCGTCGAGCGGGGTTTTATCTCCATTCCGCCAGGGCAGCATGGTGGCGCTTACCGCGTTCTTCCGCATACCGGCATATGCTTCTTTGATATCGAAGTTGCGCAGACCTTTCCGCCATGCATCGAGGATCACAATGGAAGAATGGAAGCCGTTCATACAGGCATGGTCACCAAAGAGCACCGGGAAGGTGGGCATCCAGCCGCTTTGGTGGTACATTTTTACGTAAGACTGCAGCATGTCTTCCTCCCCTTTCGGATCGAGGATGATGCGGAGGGGATGATGCGCGAGGTAGCTGTCCCACGACCAGTCGTCCACATAAAAAGGCCGGTCTGCTTTTTCCACGCGCTTACTGTAACCGGAGTAATATTGTCCATCTTCGGTTACATCGGTCATCCTTTCATAGCAACGGTACAGGGCGGTGTAGAAAGAACGGCGCTGTGCGGGGGTACCGCCTTCCACGGAGATTTGTCCGATGGTACGGTCCCATACATCACGGCCTTCGTCAACAAACCTGCTGAAAGCCACACCTTCCACTTCCTGCTCAAAATTCTTTTTAGCCTGTTCGGGGCTTACGTAGCTGATGCCATAACGCAATTCAACGTTGCGCGCAGAAGCGGGAAAGGTAACCGCAGCGCGGGAGGTTTCCTGTAATACGGGGGTTACGGGTTCGCTGAAGGCGCCGTACATGTATACCTTCACATCGCCCTGCCAGGTTTCCATACCCCTTACGCGGTTGCCGGGCAACAGCTCCCATTGTGAGGGACCGGGATTATATACGCCCAGTAAAAGTGTTTTGCTGCCAGCCTGCGGGTATTTTATACGGTAGATGCCCGTTTTCTTCCCCGCGGTGAACTCAACGGTAATTTCCTCATCGATCAGGTAAGTGGAGTAATACCATGGACGGTTGATCTCCAGATCATGGTCCCAGGTGAGCCTTTCGTTCCAGCGCTCCGGGGCGGGCGGTTTTACGGAAGGTTTAAGGGAAAACACCTGACCTAGGCGGTGGGATACGATGTTGAGCGGGAAGCTGGAGATCTGATCGTCGAGCCAGTCTTTCCGCTGCGGTGTAAACCGGATCATCTGGTTAGGGAGCTGCACGGTTGGCCGGGTAGGTTCCAGCAGGGTACCTACTGACCCGATGGAGGGATCTATGCTTTGCAGGTGTTCAGGTTCCGAACCTTCCTTTGCATGGCATGCCGCCAATGCCCAGGCACCCGCCAGCAGAATTTGCATCATTTTTTTCATGAACGTCGTGGAATGGTTTGATGATGATGCAAGTAACCCGGCACCCACTAACAAACCCATTAACGATTCCATTAACCGGGAAATTAATTTTGAAAAACTTTACAACTAATTGGTTTCATATCATTAACGATTATATTAATTTCATCAACCCTCGCTCCTTTTACGGGTTAAAAGCAAATTAATGATGCGATAAGATGGAATAACCTATCTCCCGAATGCGTTTATTCCTCATTTTTTTGTTCCTTTAAGACGGATCGGATACAGAATATGTAAAAGTGTAAAACAGACATCCACGTAATCACTCAACCAAGATTTGCCGCCTCCCATGAGGAAGTATATATATTGTATCATAGCCTGTTTGTGCCAGGGGTATGTAGCGATGAGCCAGTCGCACGGACTGGAGTTTTCCAGCCACGAAGTGGTGCCTGAGCACCGTACGGCGCTCGACCTAACACCCGGTACCCCTTACTGCCTGAAAGGCGGTAAAACGGAGATTTCATTTCAGATGGCGTTCCGCCCTCATTTAGAGACGTATTTCGGGTATATATTAAGGATGCTGACGGAAGACCGGCAGAACATTGACCTGGTGTATAACCAGCGAACGATGACCATCCATTTCGTGATCGGGGAAAAGATCACGGGCAGCGCCCCGCTGGACAGTTCCCTCCTTGCAGGCGAGTGGCTGCAGTTACGGGTGGTGCTGGACGAGTCCTCTGGCATGGCATCGTTCTTCTTCAACGGCAAGCCGGCAGGCAGTGGTAAGATGCCATTTGTAAAAGGCTCCTGCTGCCGTATCTTCTTTGGCGCTATCAAGCACGAAGGCTTCCAGACTTTAGACGTGCCTCCTATGCGGCTCCGCGATGTGAAGCTGCTGGAAAACGGTACTACGGCACGCTTCTATCCCCTCTCCGAATCATCAGGTCAGGATGCCTATGATATGGAAAATGGTGTACCTGCACGAGCGGCCAACCCGGTATGGATCAAACCAAGGCACCAGCAATGGGAGAACCGCCTAACCCTGTCTACCTCCGGTACTCCCGGCATAGCGTACAATGAGCGGGACGATCTCCTGTACATTGTGACGGATGATACCCTGTTCACCTACTCCTTCCGCAGCGGTGCCCTTCAGGCAAAGCAGGCGGCACGCGGCAATACGATCCTTCCGGCGGGTAACCAGTCGGTTTACGACTATCACCGTAACCGGCTGCTGAATTTTTATATCGATGAAAAGAAGGTGGCGGAGCTTACGCCCGGGGCAGACAGGTGGAGCAATACCTTCCATGCCACGCTGCTCACGGAATGGTGGCAGGCCAATAAGTTCTATTCTCCTTTGGATAGCAGTCTGTACGTCATCGGCGGATACGGACAGTTGCATTACAAGAACAATGTACAACGCTACCGCCTTCGGGAACAACAGTGGGATTCGGTGCCTGTTTCCGGCGATCCCTTCACACCGCGCTACCTCGCGGGGCTGGGGCTTAATGCTTCCGGTGATACTGCTTTCATCATTGGCGGGTATGGCAGTAACACCGGTGACCAGGCCGTGAATCCGCGGTTTACTTACGATATGCTGGCTTATAGTGTGCGCACAGGGCAGTTTAAACACCTGTACACCCTGCCGCAGCCGGAGCATCACTTTTGTTTTGCGAATAGTCTCATTATAGATTCTTCCAGCCATACATACTACGGACTGATCTACCCTACGGACCGCTTTCAGTCGAGCCTCCAGCTGGTACGCGGGTCCCTGTCGAAGCCGGAGTTTCAGCTTATGGGGGATTCTTTACCATACCAGTTTTATGATGTAGGATCGTTCGCGGATCTGTATTACAGTCCACTTAGCAGGCAGTTGATTGCCATTACGATCTTTAACGGAAAAGACAGTATGTCCAGTGTACGTGCCTGGTCGCTGGACTTTCCGCCCAATGCACTGGTGCCCGTGGTACCGGTTGCGCCTTCCAACTGGAAATACTGGCTGTTGCTCATTCCCGTGGGGCTTGCTATCGGGTTATTCCTGAAGAAGCGGAAGAGGCTTCCGGCGGCTGAGGTTCCGCGTGAACTGCCCGTTGAGCTGCCTACTGAAAGCACCCCCGGATTACCGGAACGTTCTGCTATATTCCTGTTCGGGCAATTCGAAGCCTTCGACCGCGAAGGGAATGATATCACCAAACAGTTTACCCCCCTGCTGAAAGAACTGCTGTTGCTGCTGGTGGTGTATTCGTTGAAAGATGGTAAAGGCATTGCTTCAGAATCCTTATATGAAGGCTTGTGGAGTGATAAATCGCCCAAAGATGCGAAGAACAACTTTTCCGTGAACCTCGTGAAGCTGAAGGGTGTACTGGAAAAGATAGGCGGGTTTCATATCGGTAAAGAGTCTGGCCGCTGGAAGCTGGAGGTACTGGAAGCATCGGCGTATATCGATTATGAAGCGTACAAGCAACTGAAGCATGCACCGGATAAGGCAACAGTATCTTCCCTGCTGGAGATCATTCAGCGCGGCGCGTTCCTGCGTACCACCCATTATGAATGGCTCGATGATGTGAAGTTCCTCATAGCGGGAACGGTAACGGACATACTGCTGAAATACATGACCCAGGCCGATAAGCATACCGAGGCTGATTTCATCCTCCGATGCGCCAATGCCATCTTCCTGTTCGATAACCTGAATGAAGAGGCCCTTGCCTTCAAATGCCGCAGTCTCAATCATCTTGGCCGTCATAGTTTAGCGCGGGATGCCTATGAGAAGTTCGCCAAAGAGTACCGGGAGAGCTATGGACAGGAATATGGAACACCGTTTGTGGAGGTACTTCAGCATTAAGGATGGCAGAAAAACCCCCATAACATTACACAAACTGCTACCCTGACTGATATACTTAAAGTCTACTTTTAAGGACTATAACCACAAAATCTTTTGTGTATGAAAACCAGGAAAATATGGGCCAATTTCGGTGTACAGGATCTAGACCGTACTACTGCCTTCTATAATCAGCTTGGATTTACATCTAACGGTTCATCGGACCAGCTGACCAGCTTCTTCTTCGGCGATGATAAGTTTGTTATTCATTTCTTTTTGCAAAATATTCTGGAACCCGCCATGTTTGGCCCTATCATTGATTACCGGTCAGGCAATGAAATCATTTTCACCTTATCTGCGGATACTAAAGGAGAGGTGGATAATTGGGAGAAAGCGGTTCGGGAAGCAGGGGGAACGATCGTGTCTCCACCGGTGGAGTTCGGGAAGGGTTATTACGGTTTCGTTTTTGCGGACCCTGACGGGCATAAGTTTAATGTGTTTTATATGTAAAGACTGGGATGTATACAGTAGATCGGCCTTATTATAGCACTAATAATAAAGCTTACATTATGAATGATCTCACACCCATCTCACTTGCCATCTTTGCGCTTCTCTTTTTCTTCCTGCAGGTCTTGATTCTCCGTTGGATCTTCAGGATAAACGACATCATTTTTTACCTCGATAAAATCAACGAGAAATTATTCAGGCTGCTGGAAGAAAAGGAAGCCGGGGATAATAAATAGTGAAACAAACATCATTATCCGCAGGAATGCTCCTAATTTATGGGAGCAATGCACATGCCTTTTGTGCTTCAGGCAATCATTGCCTTTTTAATTTACCTTTTACCGGCCGCTTGCGCGATCAGGATCGATAATACATTGAATGAATGGAAGGAGCAAAATGTATGGGTGCGGCAGGCAGTTGTGAAGTGGAGCAAGGAGCGGATATTCAAATTATGGTCCTCTTTTATTTAAACCCATCAATTAAGGACGTAAAACGTTAAAACTCTTAACTGCCAGTTTGGAGGTAGGACTGACGGGGTCGAAATTTACCATGTCCCAAAATTAGACCCGGAAAATTTCGATACCCTGATAAAATTGCTAAGTGCCCAAAACCTACATTACCTACGCAGTATCCCTGAAGTAACTGTGGAGTAACTGTGAAGTAACCCTGAAGTAACCGTGGAGTAAATGTGGATGAACCATGAAGGAGATCTGAAGGGAATATAACCTGGCCTTGCCATGATTTCACTTTACTGGAAGGGGAAAAAATCCTTTACGGGTTACAGTCCGCTATCAGAAATGGGGCTAAATATGGTTTTAAATGCCTTTTTCAGGCTTTTTTGCCCGTTTCTCCACCCCTTCATCATCGGAGTGATTTTGAAGCACTCCTGACCCTCTGTTTTAAACCCCACACTTTAAATGGGGCCATATCCTCCCTTAACTGTACGGCTTATCGAGGTTTGGGATCAGCAGTTTGAGGCTTTAAAATACTAAAAACGTCAAAAAACGGGATTTTCCGGGGTCGATTTCTACCGTTTTTTTGTTGGGGGTGCGTTATTTTCCGTGTTGATTTTCACGAAAGTAATTTATACGGGTTCAATTTCGGGCCTGGTACGGGTCCATTTTTGGGCCACGGTAGCTGAAATAAAGGGCTTGAAATACCTCATACACTCCGCCTCAAATGCCGCCGGATGGCTTTCAGCTTCTTTTTAGAATTCATTAATTCATCAGAGTGCGTACAGCGGTAAACGGTGAATTTATCTCCTTGCCGGTAAGCAAATAACAGGTAGGATTTACCTGCCTCAAAAAGGAAGGTACAATTAGATAAATCTTTGTCTTCAAAAGCCAGCACCTCCCCTTTCTTTACATCTCCTTTCAAAACTTCACTAACGGATACAGTGGCTTTGCTACCTTTGTAATATCCTTCTGCTTCATCTTCCGTTTTCGTAACATGGACTATCAGCACATACTTACTTTCATCCGCATTCACGGTTACGGGTTTCATGAGGCAATCGCAGGCACTTGAGCGGGGACTGATACAAAGTAATAACGTGATGAGGGTAAAGAAATTCAGGTAAGTTTTCATAGGTGTTTATATGTAATGGAATTATAAAACTATCCAGGCAATTAGGGATGCAATCACAACTAATCCAATCATCCCATTAATGTAGCTATCATCGGCCAGCACTTCTTTGAACGGTCGCCTGCAACCTGTCACCACCCAACGGATAAATGCGCCGGGAAATTGAAAGATCGTGAGGATCAATACTTCTGCCAGTATTTCGAGGATTATATCCATAGGTAATGCTATTAAAGATACGCTATTGCTATAACTCCTTCGCCAGATGCGTAAAGTTCTTCCCATACAGGAATTGCTTACCGGATTACAGGATAAATTGCTATTGCAACAACTCCTTCACCACATGCTTATAATTCTTTCCCAGCGGTAATTGCTTACCGGATTTCAGGTGAATGATATTGCCTTCGATGGCGCGAACATAGCGGCGGTTGAGAATGAAAGATTTATGGATACGGACGAAGTTTTCCTGCGGCAATTGCTCTTCGAAGCTTTGCAGTGTGCGCGGGGTGAGCAGGAAACGCTCCGCTTCCCAGACTTTCACGTAGTTGCCGAGGCTTTCCAGGTACTGCACCTGCTCCAGCTCCACCTGCACCCATTTGCGGTCGCTTTTAATGAAAAGATGCCCCGGCGCTTCCGTCACAACAACTCCCTGCGGCTCCGTGATCGTTACATGATGTACGCCCGGCTGGCGCATATTGTACATAGACTGTGCGCGGTTTACTGCTTTCAGGAACCGGTCGAACCGGAAGGGTTTTAATAAGTAATCGCAAACTTCCAGCTCGAAACTTTCCAACGCATGCTCTTCATATGCCGATGTGATGATCACAAGGGGGCGGTGCTGCAGCGTGCGCAGAAAATCAAGCCCATTCAGCCGCGGCATACGGATATCGAGGAAAATAAGGTCTACCGGGCGCTGGTTCAAAAAAGCCAGCGCCTCCGTGGCCAGGTGGCACTGCCCAACGATCTCCACGAAAGGAACATCGCGGGCGTATTGCAGGATAACGTCGTGCGCAAGGGGCTCGTCGTCTACTATGAGGCATTGCAAACTCATGGAAATTCAATAATAAGTTCCGCGATAAATGTATGATTTTTTGCGCCGGTTTGGAGTGAATGCCGTCCGGGGTATAACAAACCCAGTCGCCGCCGCAGGTTACCCAGGCCTATGCCGGGCACTTTTTCAACTCCCGGTTCAAAGGAATTCTCACAGCGGAAACGGAGCTGCCGGTCGTCTGCATACAGCTGTATATGCAACATGGCCCCTTCAGCAGAAGGCTCCACCCCGTGTTTGAAGGCATTCTCTACCAGTACAGCCAGCAACAGCGGGGCAATGGTACGTGCAGGAGATCGTATATCCTGCTCAAACCGGATATCGGCCTGCCGCTTCAGGCGGATCTCTTCCAGTCCAATGTAGTTTTCGAGGTATTGCGCTTCTTCTTCCACTTTCACTTCCGCCTCCTTCCCTTTGTAGATCACATACCGCATCAGCTCCGACAGGCGCAGGATACTATCCGGTGTTTTCCCGGATTGGGTCAGGCTCAGGGCATACAGGTTATTCAGCGTATTAAAGAAAAAGTGGGGGTTCAGCTGTTGCTTCAGCAGATCCAGCTCTGCCTGCGCTTTCTCTTTTTCCAACGCTGCAATTTTACTGTTCTGCCTTCCCCATTGGAGGGCCACTACCAACGGTAAACTGATCAGCATGATCATGATGGCTGCGAATGCGTTTTCCATCACAAAAGGATTGGAATGAAAGATGCCTCCCAGCGTTTGATTTATGGGCAGCCACAGCAGCAGTTGCGCTACTATGGGGTAGCAAAGTCCCGCCACTGCCAGGAGCCCTCCGGCATAAAACACGATACCATATCTGCGTAACACCTGCGCCACCAGTATGCGGCTGTTGATTAAGAAGAAGAGGTACCCGCAGGCGTACATGAAAGTGAACTGCAGGGCGAAGGAAATGAAGGTCCACCAATGGCGGATGATCGCCGGAAGACTGAACTCGAACCCTATCAGCAGAAAGCCCGTTTCGTGGTACTTCGGATTATCCATGCTGGACACGGCCATTGCCGCCAGCGTTACCGCAATCAGTGCAATGGTGAACATCAGGGCCTTTTCGAGACTGATGCGCCTGAACCAGCGGGTATGCCCCGCCTTTCGTCGTGCGAGGGTATGAAGTATTACGACCACTTCCAGCACCATGGTTCCAATAGCCGCGATAACGAAACACCCGTTCAGGACCCCGGGGATGTGGAGGCTTTCCATACCCAAAGCCAGACTGAAAAGTGCCACAGGCAGCAATAGTAACCATATCAGTACCTGTTGCCACGGGCTGCGTGATGCGAAGATGCTCCGCAGCCGAATATATATGATGGCAGGTAACTGGCTCAGAGCCACCAGTGCGATCAGCAGGAAATACATTCCCCAACGGCCGCCGGGTGCTTCCAGTGTATAAATGGCTGCCACCCAGGCAACCCACCCGGCCAGCAGGCAGTATTCCAGCCGCCGCATATTTATCAGTCCGTTTTCCGGTTGTGCTGTTTCTATCATGCCTGTTAAAAGAAAACAATCTCAGGATGTTGGGCAAAAGATAATGACGAACGCACTGGTTTTGATGACGAAAGAAAGGCTTCCATAAAATCCCGGAATATATACCCTTCGTCATGTGCGCTGATGTGTTCGGCATATTCAATTTTCTGCCGGAAAGGAAGCGGATAATTTGCCGGTACATTAAAAACGACTGATATGTCCCGCCTCCAGATTCACCAGCTTACCAAACGATATGGCACGGTAACCGCGCTGAACGGAATATCGCTTTCCATTTCCAACGGCATGTTCGGCCTGCTTGGTCCGAATGGTGCCGGTAAATCCACCTTAATGCGCACCATCGCCACACTGCAACCGCCTGATGCAGGGCAAATACTGTTCGATGGTACCAACATCCTCCGTCAACCGGCTTTCCTCCGCAGCCGCCTCGGCTACCTCCCGCAGGATTTTGGCGTATATCCCCGCACCTCCGCCCTCTCCCTCCTCCATCACCTCGCCGTGCTGAAAGGCATTACCCATGCCGGAGAACGCAGCGAACAGGTGGATGCCCTGCTGCAGCAAACGCACCTCTACCACGTCCGCAAGCAATCCGTAAGCACTTTTTCCGGTGGTATGCGGCAGCGCTTCGGAATCGCACAGGCATTACTGGGTAATCCCCAGCTGGTGATTGCTGATGAGCCTACCGCAGGCCTCGATCCGCTGGAGCGCAACCGCTTTCACGACCTGCTCTGCGAAGTGGGGGAAAACATTGTAGTGATACTGAGCACCCACATCGTCGAAGATGTGCATGACCTTTGTCCGGATATGGCGATCCTCTCCGGAGGCAGTATCATCCTCCGCGGCAAACCCGCTGAGCTGACGGATTCCCTCCGTGGAAGGCTCTGGCGCAAAACGGTAGAAAACAATGCCGTAGCGGCGCACCAGCAGGCATGGAACGTAATATCCGTAAGGCTTTCCGCAGGCAGGAAACAGGTATTCGTATTATCTGATACAGAACCCGGACAAGGTTTTGAACCAATTGCACCCGGACTGGAGATGGTCTATTTCGCAGCACTGGACGGAGCCATGCGCCCGGAAAAGGAGGCGGTGGTATGCTAACTAAACTACTCACTTTCGAAACCGGATATCACTTCCGGCAAATTGCCTGGTGGCTGGCAGCGGCAGCTTTCTTTGGGCTGGGGCTTGTTACGGTACGGGGTAATTTCGGGGGCGACGGAGTATTCCGCAATTCACCGTATGCCATCACTGTGGTGATAAGCCTGTTATCGCTCTGCACCATCTTCGCCGCCACGGTTTTCAGTGCCGGTCCGCTCCTGCGGGATAAAGCTTACCGGATGGATGCGCTCATCTTTGCAACGCCCATCCGCAAAGCGCAGTATTTCGGGATTAAATTCGCGGGGCTTTTTGTGGCAGTGTTCACCCTGTTATGCCTCGCCACAATTGGTATATGGGCCGGCAGTATGACGCTGGGCAATGCTTACCGCGGGGCTTTCCAATTGCAACATTACCTGTACCCTTTGCTGGTGTTCGGTTTGCCCAACGTGTTGTTTACCTGTGTGATCCTTTTCAGTATTGCCATGCGCAGCTGGAATGCGAAGGCGGTGTATGCAGGGGGCGTACTCTTATACATCCTCTACCTCGCCGCTTCCATCATGGGTGGTTCCCCCCTCCTGGCAGGCTCCACCGGCGATGGGCAGGGCCTTTTGCCTGCGCTTACAGATCCTTATGGCCTTGCCCCTTTATTCGGCGGCACACGCAACTGGACGGACGCGCAGCGGAATACGCAGCTCTTTCCCCTCACCGGCACACTGCTCCTTAACCGTGCCGTATGGGCCTTGCTGACCACAGGGATACTGCTGCTATGCTACCGCGCCTTCCGGCTTAATACGGCTCCTGCAGCTACTAAAGAAAAAGTAGTAAAAGAAAAGGATGTGATCCCCGTTAATTACGCTACCGTATATACGCAAACATCCGGTTTACCATACCTCCTTTCAGCATTCGGCGCCCGGTTAAAGCTGGAAGTAAAAGCAGTGTGTTTGCATGTACCTTTTCTCCTGTTACTTGCATTATGGACTTTCTTAATGACCGTGGAACTGCAGGGCTCCCTGTTTTCAGGCATGTACGGTATCCGGTCTCGCGCCGGAACCGGGCAAATCGTGCAGGACCTGATGGCCGTACGCCCCGCCATATTGCTCATTATTTTCTACGCCGCCGAGCTGGTATTCAGTGAACGCAGTTACCGGATAGATGGTATCATTCAAAGCACCCCCTTACCACCCGCATTACTTTGGGCGGGTAAATGTGGTGCGCTGGCCGTGATGGCTGTGGTGCTGGTGACCGTGAACATTTGTATGGGCATAGTGATTCAATCAGTTTATAGTGATTTACCGCTGCAATGGGGCGTTTTTGCCTCATTATACTGGTACACAGCATTTCCCCTTGCGCTGCATGGCATACTGGCCGTATTTATCCTCACCATTGTAAGACACAAGTTCGCCGGTATGCTGGTGTGCTTTGCCGTGATATTGCCCGTATTATTCGGATCGCGCTTCGGTACGGAGCATCCGATGTTACGCTATACCCTGCCACCTGATTTCAAATGGTCGGACATGGATGGGTTTGGGCGTATAGCGCTGGTATTTGGATGGAAGATGTTGTATTGGGGATCACTGGCCGCCGCAATGGCAATACTGACCATAAAGGCCTGGCAGCAGGGCCTGAAAGGATTATTATCTGGATGGAAACCCGCTGCATTAATTGCTTTGCTGGGATGTGTGTTGGTTTTCCTTTCCACCGGTGGCTATATATACAAGCGGATGCATACAGACGGGCACTATACCAGTAATGATGCCTCCGACAAATGGAGTATCGGCTATGAGAAAACCATCCTTCCCCTCACATCGGAACATACACCTGATATCACCGCTGTCACTACCCACATCCACCTGTTTCCGAATTCCGGGAAATATTCGGTAGATGGGGAATACATCATCCGCAACAATTCCACAGCGGTAATTGATACCCTGCTAACCGGGGTTAGTCCGGAAGTGCAGGAATGGGAGCTTACTATTCCGAATGCGAAGGTGATTGAAGATAACGCCCGATTCCAGGTAATGCGGCACCTGCTGGCAAAGCCCCTGCAGCCGGGAGATTCCATGCGTGTGGCATTCCATCTGGAGGCAGACCGTTCGGGGTTTGTTAAGTTTAACAGTGAGCATGCTGTGGCGCGGAATGGGAGTTACATTGAGTTCGGCAAGTACCTTCCCTATTTCGGTTACAATGCAGGCTATGCACTGGAAGGGCGTAACGCGAGGGCTGAAGCACAGCTACCCGAAGTGATTGTATTCTCCGCGCCCGACAGTCTTTACCACCTCATTCAGTACCGTACTACCATTACCACTGCGCAGGATCAGACGGCCCTGGCGCCGGGGAGGCTCATCCGCAGCTGGAAGTCGGATGGAGAAGCGCATTTTCAATATGAAACGGATGGTCCGGCTACAGAAGGACTCGCCATCAGCTCGGCCCGCTACGCAGAAAAAACATTGCATCACAAAGGCCGTGACCTGAAAATATACTACCATCCTTCCCACACCGCCAACCTACCCGCTATACTCGATGGCATGCGCGCCTCACTGGATTACTGCGAAACCAATTACGCGCCATATCCCAACACCACATTGGTGATGGCCGAAATCCCTCACTACCCCGGCGCCGCTACTGCCTATCCGGGACTAATGTTTGCCAAAGAGCAGGTACTGTTCACGGCATATTATCGGGACACTGCCAAAGTGAACTTCGCCTTCGCCACCGCTGCCCACGAAACCGCGCACCAGTGGTGGGCCGATCTGCTCACACCGCGTAGTGATTCTTCTTACAAATTCCTCACGGAAACGATGGCCAAGCATGTGGAAAGCCGTGTACTGGAACAGGTGTACGGCCGCGAAAAACACCTCCGGTACCTCGCGGCAGACAGGAAGCTCTATCTCGGTATGCGCAGCGGGAACGATCTTCCCCTTATTAAACCAGCAGACCAGTTCTGGGTATCGTATCAGAAAGGCGCCCTCGCCATGGATACGCTGACGCAGGTAATGGGAGAAGCCCGGGTGAATGCAGGTATGCGGGAGCTGATGCGGTTACACACGCCGCCCTACTCCAAACCCAATGCCGGTATGCTGATGGAGATCTGGGAAAAAGATGCATCCATAAAAGAAAAAAACCTGCTCGACCGCTGGTTCCGGAAGAACGACACTCAGTAATATCACCTGTCATAATCCGGACAACCTCCTGTACAAAACCGGACATATAACTGAAATGATTATACGTATATATTTTGGAAGCAATGCATGATATTGTGGCATCCCTTTCGCGGGATGCCATTTGCTTAATACCTCCTTTATGCTGCGGAACTACCTTAAAATTGCCTGGCGCAACCTCCTGAAGCACCGCCTGTTTACCTGGCTCAACCTTACCGGACTTTCGGCAGGACTGGCAGGAACTATCCTGATCTTCCTCTGGGTATCCGGCGAATGGGCTACCGACCGCTTCCACGACCAGCAAAGCCAGCTATTCCAGGTAATGGAGCACCGGCAGCATAGTGAAGGCCTGCGTACAACCCCGGAAACCGCAGCCCTGTTGGCCGAGGCATTGAAAGCGAATGTTCCCGGTATTAGTCTGGCTGCGGTTAGTACACCACCGTCGTGGTTCTCAAAAGTGCTGGTATCATCAGGTGATAAAGTGCTTAAAACTCCGGGCATCTTTGCCAGCTGCGATTACTTCCGGCTCTTCTCCTACCCATTCCTTGAAGGTTCCGCCGCTTCTGCGCTCAATGGAGCCAATGGAGTGGTTATTTCCCGGGAACTGGCAGTGAGCTTGTATCAGTCGCCCGAAGCGGCCATGGGTAAAACACTGGAATGGCAGATCGATGATACAAAAAGGGAAAGCGTGATCTCAGGGGTTTTCGGTCAGCCTGCAGCACCGGCCTCCAGTCATTTTGATGTGGTGTTTGCATTTGATGCTTTTAAAGCCATCATGCAGATCACCGGCACGCTGAACAGCAGCAACAGTAATGGTCCGTTCCTGACCTATGTACGCACAGCACCCGGGGTATCCATCCCTGCGCTGAATAAGGATATCAGCAGGCTGCTTCAGGGGAACAGTCAGGGTACGGCGCGGAACATGTTCCTCCGTCCGTTTGCGGATGGTTATCTTTTTGATCAATACGAAAACGGGGTACAATCCGGTGGCCGCATCACTTACCCGCGGCTTTTTACCGGCATTGCCATCTTCATCCTCCTCATTGCCTGCATCAACTTCATGAACCTTTCCACGGCGCGTTCTGCTACGCGTATGAAGGAAATGGGTATCCGCAAATCGATGGGTGCAGGCAGGCGCACGCTGGCGCTTCAGTTTCTGGGGGAATCGGTGATGATGAGCTTCCTCGCATTGTGTATTGCCTTGTTAATCGTATTCCTGTTACTTCCATCATTCAATACCCTTACGGGAAAACAACTCTCCTTCCCTGCTGATACCAGGGTGCTGCTTATGCTGCCGGCAATCGCTCTCTTAACGGGAATGCTGGCCGGAAGTTACCCGGCGTTGTATATGTCGGGCTTCGACCCGGTGGCAGTACTGAAAGGTAAGCTGCCCGGAATGGCAGGCGGACAATGGGCACGCCGGGCACTGGTAGTATTCCAGTTTTCGTTGTCTGTTTTATTTATAGTGGGCGTGCTGGTGATGCACCGGCAGTTATCGTACGTACAACACCGTTACCCCGGCTTCAACCGGGAACAGGTGATACATTTTGAAGCAGAAGGAGGTATTGCCGCACATAAAGAGGCTTTCCTTGCCGAACTGCGGCGCACGCCCGGTGTGGTGAATGCAGGCGGGGTTGTAGGGCACGTGCTGGGAGGAGCAGCCTCTATCGGTGTAACGGATGCGCAGAAGAATACGGTGATGTTCCGCTCTGTGCAGGTTTCAAACGGTCTACTTGAAACATTGGGCATGCAAATGAAGGAAGGGCGTAGTTTTTCCGCAGCATTCCCGACAGATACCGGCCGCATTATCCTGAATGAAGCTGCCGTGAAAGCCCTGGGCCTTAGTGCGCCTTCAGGTACCAAAATTATGTTTGGCGCCAGGACTGTGGAAGTGGCCGGTGTAGTGAAGGATTTTCATTTCCAGTCGTTGCATGAAACCATACAACCTGTAGTGATCCGCCTCGAACCGCTGTATAATACTATTATGGTTCGGTTGGCACCGGGAAATAACAAAGCCACGCTCTCTCACATAACTGCACTATTCAGGCGCTGGAATCCCCAGCTGCCTTTCGAATACAGCTTCCTGGATGCAGATTATGAAGCGCAATACCTGGCTGAGAACAGGGCAGCGCAACTGTCTGGGTACTTTACCGTGCTGGCGGTTTTAATATCCTGTCTTGGTTTATTTGGTTTGACTGCCTTTACGGCGGAGCGCCGCGGCAAAGAAATGGGGATCCGCAAAGTACTGGGAGCCAAAGCCTGGCAGCTAATGCTCCTGCTTGTGCGGGATGCCTTGCGGCCTGTGGGTGTAGCTGTTCTGCTGGCCCTGCCAATCGCATGGATACTGATGAAGCGCTGGCTGGAAGGCTTCGCTTACCGGATCGATATGCAGCCCGGCCTGCTGCTGCTGGCAGGTGCCTGTATGCTCGGGGTAACGCTGGCCACCATTGCATGGCAAACTATTACCGCGGCCCTTGCGAATCCGGTGCGGCAGTTGAAAGAGTAAGAAGAATGTAAATCAGCGTGGCATTTCAATTCCTTCGACCGGCACTGCATAACGAAACCTGCGGATAACGCAGGTCTCGTGTAATTCAAGGGGGGTTTTGGAGTCAACAATGATACATTCATGTGAGATCCTGCAACGTTGAATCATGGCGCGCAGAGTCTGTCCTCCCCTATATGATTATTGAAGACACAGAAAAAATTAAATACAGTTAATAAGATAATACGATAACGTTATATCAATTGTAATCAGAGCCAGATTTGCATTAGCGGTTGTTAACTGGGGGATGGGCTGGTGTGAACAGGAGTAGCTTTCGGGAGTTAACTCCTCCCGTTTATTCTTTTCATATCCTTTACGATTCCTTTTCGTTTGTCCTGGTTTTCGGCAATACTTTGTACGATTACAGGAATGATCTCAGGCACTTCTATTTCGAATGCACGGGCAAGACTTAATACTTCATCCATGGTCAGGAGATTCGGTAATTTCACTTTACGGTAGAGCGTGTTCTTATGTATCCCTGCATCCTGACTTACTATAGTGACGGGGATGATCTCGAAGATATCTGTGAATTTCTTTATCTCCCTGGCTTTGATTAATGTCCTGACTGCATTATATCGGTTGTCTTTCACAAATTTTCAACTTTACATAGGAAATTAAATAGATTTACTCGGATTGGAGAAAGTAACACCATATATCATAAACAATTCACAAAATGTAGAACTGTTGATACCAAATATGGGAATACATACCCATTACATATGACATCATTACTCCCTTTATTTTCCCTACAAAGAATATACCCTGTCAGTGTATGCTCCCAACATTAACATGCTACCAGCATTGATTTACAGTTCCATGACACACATTCCCCGGTAGTTTCTTCATTAGTTTGTCAAATAGCCCTTATTCTTAGATTACTCGCAGAAATAATCGAGAAAATGTAAATATTTTTTAACAATTTTACAGTTACATTACATAAATCGTAAAAAATGAGCCAACAACCCGCTACATTATTTGACAAAGTATGGGATGCGCATGTAGTCCGGAAAATTGAAGACGGGCCGGATGTGTTTTTCATTGACAGGCATTTTATCCACGAAGTAACCAGCCCCGTGGCTTTTCTTGGGCTCGAAAACCGTAAGCTACAGGTTATGTTCCCGAACAAGACCTTCGCCACTGCGGATCACAATACTCCAACCATTAACCAGCACCTTCCGGTTCAGGACCCACTGTCTGCCAACCAGCTGAAAGCACTCGAAACCAATTCCGCCAAATACGGCATCTCCCATTGGGGCCTCGGCAATCCTAAGAACGGTATCGTTCATGTGGTAGGGCCGGAAAACGGTATCACCCTCCCGGGTATGACCATCGTTTGCGGCGACTCCCACACCTCCACTCACGGAGCCTTCGGCGCCATCGCCTTCGGCATCGGTACCTCCGAAGTGGAAATGGTGCTCTCCTCCCAATGCATCATGCAGCCAAAACCGAAGAAAATGCTCATCAATGTGAATGGCAAACTCGGTAAAGGCGTAACTCCTAAAGATGCTGTGCTCTATATTATCGCCCAACTTACCGCTGCAGGCGCCACCGGATATTTCATTGAATACGCCGGACAGGTTTTCCGCGAAATGAGCATGGAAGGCCGTATGACGGTTTGTAATATGTCCATCGAAATGGGCGCGCGCGGCGGCATGATCGCACCGGACGAAACTACCTTCGCCTACATCAAAGGCCGTGAAAAAGCCCCTCAGGGCGAAGCGTGGGACACCGCACTCGCTTACTGGAAAACACTCAAAACCGACGAAGGCGCTGCTTTCGACGTGGTTTACAACTACGATGCTGCCGACATTGAGCCGCAGATCACCTACGGCACCAATCCGGGTATGGGCATCGGTATTTCCCAGCGCATCCCCACCGCGGAAGTAGTGGGTGGCAGCAAAGCCAGCTACGAGAAATCGCTCGACTACATGGGCTTCCATGAAAACGATGCCATGATCGGCAAGAAAATAGATTATGTGTTCATCGGCTCCTGCACCAACGGGCGTATCGAAGACTTCCGCGCTTTCGCATCCATCGTGAAAGGCCGTAAGAAAGCCGACCACGTTACCGCATGGATCGTTCCCGGCTCCCACATCGTGGAAGCCCAGATCCGTGAAGAAGGTATCTTCGACATCCTTACCGAAGCCGGCTTCCAGCTGCGCCAGCCCGGATGCTCTGCCTGCCTCGCCATGAACGACGATAAGATCCCCGCCGGTAAATATGCCGTTAGCACCAGCAACCGCAACTTCGAAGGCCGTCAGGGTCCCGGAGCAAGAACACTGCTGGCCAGTCCGCTCGTAGCAGCAGCTGCAGCGGTAACCGGTGTAGTGACCGACCCGAGAGACCTGATCGCTTAATCTTCCAATCCTCAACAGACACAAAAAATGGCTTACGATAAATTCACCGTTCTCACCAGCACCGCAGTACCCCTGCCCATCGAGAACGTAGATACTGACCAGATCATCCCCGCACGCTTCCTGAAAGCTACAGAGCGTAAGGGTTTCGGCGATAACCTGTTCCGCGACTGGCGGTACAATAACGACGACTCTCCCAAGCAGGACTTCGTTCTCAACAATCCCATCTACACCGGTAAGATCCTCGTAGCCGGGAAGAACTTCGGCAGCGGCAGCTCCCGTGAGCACGCCGCATGGGCGATATATGATTATGGGTTCCGTTGCGTGGTATCCAGCTTCTTTGCCGATATCTTTAAGAATAACTCCCTCAACATCGGCATCCTGCCCGTACAGGTAACTCCCACGTTCCTCGATAAGATCTTCCTCGCCGTGGAAGCTGACCCCAAAGCGGAAATCACCGTGAACCTGGAGCAGCAGTCTATCACCATCGCCGCCACCGGCGAAAGCGAATCTTTCGACATCAACAGCTATAAGAAGCATAACCTGATGAACGGGTACGATGATATCGATTACTTACAGGCGATGAAGGATGAGATCCGCGTATTCGCCGACAAAAGCAAATACTAAATGTCTGCCCAGCGCTATCTTGAGATCATGGACACCACGCTTCGCGACGGTGAGCAAACGAGCGGCGTTTCTTTTTCCCCTTCGGAAAAACTTACGATCGCCCAGCTGCTGCTGACGGAAGTAAAGGCAGACCGCATTGAAGTGGCTTCGGCCCGCGTATCTGACGGGGAAATGGCAGCCGTAAAGGCTATCACCAAATGGGCGAAGGCCAACAACCTCCTCCACCGTGTGGAAGTACTCACCTTCGTGGATGGCGACGTATCCATCCAATGGATGCAGCAAACCGGTGCCAAAGTGATGAACCTGCTTACCAAAGGTTCACTCAACCACCTCACCCACCAGCTCAGGAAAAAGCCGGAACAGCACTTTGCCGATATCGCGGAAGTGATTAGGAAAGCCCGTAAGAAAGGGCTTGATGTGAATGTATACCTCGAAGACTGGAGCAACGGCATGCGGCATTCCCGTGAATACGTGTTCCAGTACCTCGACTTCATCTCCACCCAGCCCGTGAAGCGCGTGATGCTCCCCGACACCCTCGGTGTGCTGACGCCCGCAGAATCTTACGACTACCTCCTGGAGATCGTGCAGCGCTATCCTAAGCTTCACTTCGATTTTCATGCGCATAACGATTACGACCTCGGCACCGCTAACGTACTCGAAGGCGTGCGTGCAGGCGTACACGGCATACACCTCACCATCAACGGTATGGGTGAAAGAGCGGGTAACGCGCCACTAGCCAGCGCCATCGCCGTACTGAACGATTTTATGCCCGGGGTGAAAACCGCCGTGGCCGAGAAATCGCTTTACAGCGTAAGCAAACTCGTGGAAACCTTCTCCGGCATCCGCGTACCGGCCAACAAACCAGTGGTGGGTGAAAATGTGTTCACACAAACTGCCGGTATCCATGCCGATGGCGATAAGAAGAACAAACTCTACTTCAGCGACCTCATGCCCGAACGCTTCGGCCGCCAGCGCAAATACGCACTGGGCAAAACAAGCGGGAAAGCCAATATCGAGAACAACCTTCAACAGCTGGGCATCCAGCTGTCGGAAGCGGATCTCAGGAGGGTAACGCAGAAGATCATAGAGCTGGGCGATAAGAAAGAAGTGGTTACGCAGGCCGATCTTCCTTATATCATCTCCGACATCCTCGACAGTAACACCATCGAGCAAAAGGTGCAGATAGAAGATTATGTACTCACCCACGCCAAACACCTCAAACCCTCTGCCACCATACGCATCAGCGTGGAAGGCGAGCAGTATGAGGAACATGCGCAGGGCGACGGGCAGTACGATGCCTTCATGAACGCACTGAAAAAGGTATACAAGAAAAGGAAAGAAGAACTGCCGCTGCTTACGGATTATACCGTGCGCATCCCGCCCGGCGGTAAAACCGATGCGCTCTGCGAAACGGTGATCACCTGGCGGCTGGCCAGTCAGCGTGAGTTTAAAACCCGCGGGCTCGACAGTGACCAGACGGTTTCCGCCATCAAGGCCACGCAAAAAATGCTGAACTTACTGTAAAAGAACAATACCTACCGAATGGCAACAAAGCATATATTAATCGTTCCCGGCGACGGGATCGGGCAGGAAGTAACTGCTGAAGGCAAGAAAGTACTGGACAGGATCGCCGCTAAGTTCGGCCATACCTTCACTTACGACGACGCGCTTGTTGGCCATGCGGCCATCGAAGCCACCGGCGATCCGCTGCCGGCAGAAACGCTGGAGAAGATGCGCAAAGCCGATGCCGTGCTTTTCGGTGCCGTAGGGCATCCCAAATACGATAACGACCCCAAGGCAAAGGTGCGTCCTGAGCAGGGATTGCTGAAAATGCGCAAAGAGCTGGGCCTCTACGCCAACCTGCGCCCCATCAAATTATTCGATGAGCTGCTGGAAGCTTCCAGCATCAAGCCCGAAATCCTCCGCGGGGCAGATATCCTGTTTTTCCGCGAGCTGACCGGCGATATCTATTTCGGTGAGAAAGGCCGTAAAAACAATGGCGACACTGCATACGACATTGCAGAATACAGCCGCTTCGAAGTAGAGCGCATTGCCCGTAAAGCATTCGAAGCCGCACGCACCCGCCGTAAGAAGCTGTGCTCTGTAGATAAAGCGAATGTGATCGAAACCTCCCGCCTCTGGCGCGAAGTGATCCAGCAGATTGCTCCGGAGTACCCCGACGTGGAAGTAGAACACCAGTTCGTGGACGCTACCGCCATGCTGCTTATCAAAGATCCCAAGCGCTTCGATGTTGTGGTTACCGCCAACCTCTTCGGTGATATCCTGACGGATGAAGCCTCGCAGATCGCAGGCTCCATGGGCATGCTGGCCTCCGCTTCCATTGGTGACGGCACAGGTGTATACGAACCTATCCACGGTTCCGCACACGACATCACGGGTAAAGGTGTAGCCAACCCGCTGGCTTCTATCCTTTCCGCCGCCCTCCTGCTGGATATCTCTTTCGGTATGAAAGAAGAATCCGAAGCCGTGATCGCTGCAGTGGATAAAGTACTGAAAGCAGGTTACCGCACCGGTGATATCGCAGACAGTAAAACTGCTAAAGACAAGATCCTCGGTACCTCCGCCATGGGCGACCAGGTGCTGGCACAACTCTGATCAATCAGAAAAAGCATATATTCATCCCGCCTGTGCGCTTCGGCTTCACGGCGGGATGTTTTCATTTTAAACCCATGTTATGGCCAAAACCTCCAAAACCCTCACAGTTCCCGAATTGATCGATGCTGTTAACCACCCGCTCAAACCGGTCATCCTTGCCCTGCGTGAGGCCATTCTAAACGTACATAATGCGGTAGGCGAAGAAGTGAAGTGGAACTCCCCCTGTTTCATTTACTCCGGTGATATGGAGCCATTTGACCCAAAAACCTATGCCCGCGACATCGTGGTGTTGCACCTTCGCAAACCAGACCAGATCCTGCTCGTATTCCCCACCGGCGCACGCATAGCGGATACCCATGGAGTGCTGGAAGGCAGCTATACCGACGGGCGGCGGATGGTCACCATAACCAGTCTGCAAGAACTTGAGCATAAAAAAAGCGGCCTTGAAGCCGCTATACTCGATTGGATCAAAGGAGTGAAGTAAGATCACACCGCCACCGTTTTTTCTGTTGATACAGCCTTCGGCAGTGAGAAGTAGAAAGTTGTTCCCACACCCGGCTCGCTTTCCGCCCAGATGCGGCCCTGCATCCGATGCACCATATCCTGACTGATGATCATGGCAATACCGGCACCCTTCAGCCCTTCTTTCTTCGCCATTACCGCCTGCTCGGGCTGGAAGATCTTCCTGATCTCTGCTTCGCTCAATTCCTTGCCGTGATTGGTAACGGCAGTAATTACACTATCCCCTTCCGTAAAGGCCCGCACCGTAATGGGCTTGCCTGTAGCAGCGTATTTAGTGGCATTGTGAAGGATATTGCGGCAAATGAAGCCCAGCATATTCTTTTCTGCAAATACTTTTTCGTTTTCCAGGCTCTCGTCCAGCTCCAGCCATACATTCTTATCCTCCTGTGCCTGCGTGAAGAAGCGGTTGGATTCACGCACCACATCCGCGATCCTGAACGCTTCTGCCTGGTACTTACCCCCTTTCCGTTTGGAACCAATCCAGGACAGCAGCCCTTCCATAAACCGGATACTGTCTTCCGAAGTCTTTTGCAGGCTGCCCATCATGGTCTTGATCACTTCCGGTGAGAGCAGATCTATCACTTTGAAAGCTTCCGTAATACTGAGGATGCTGGCAAATGGGGCACGCAGGTCGTGCGCCATAACAGAGATGAGCATATTATGGAACTGATCCCAGTCTTCCAGCTCCCGGTTGCGTGCCTCCGTTTCCTTCCGCAGCTGCTGCTGAATGCGTGCCATATTGCGGCTGGCTATCTCGGAACGGTAAAGGAAGAAGAGCAGCCCTGCCGTAACGATGGTAAGTAGGATGAGGAGATAGATTGTACGCTTCTGGGCCGACTGGCGGGCCTGCGCTTCCCTGAGGTTGCGTTCATTATTGAGATAATCCAGATAGGTGAACCCGGAGGCCTGTAGTTCGGCCGATAATGCAGCCGTCTGATCCAGCTGAAGGCGGGCGTAATAATAGGCCATTGCGGTATTCCCGGTTTTTTCATTCAGGGAGGCCAGCTCGGGCATCAGCAAACTGGCAATGTAAAAGAAATGCTGCCGCTGGGCTATTTCCAGTCCTTTCGTAAAGGATTCCATGGCCTGGCTGGTATCACCCCCCATCTGGAGGATCATATGGCCGATGTCGTTATAGATATAGGCCATATTACTGAAATTGCCGGCGGAATCTGCTTCTTTCAGTATCTCGTGCATGCGGGCCAGTCCTTCTTCTTTACTACCGGCATCGTACAAACGTTTGGCTTCGAACTGGTGGCACACGCTGAGCATTATTTCATCCTTCCCATGTTCGGCTATGCGCCGGGCGGTGATGAGCATGGAATCGCGCTGGCGCTTGGAAAGCGTGCTGTCTATTTCGATGAGGTTGAGAAGGGCGATGGTTCGGATAGTGTCTTTTTTGGCCAGCCGGCTCACGCGGTCGGCTTCATATAAATGCGCTACGCATTTGGCGTAGTTGCCGTCGAATATAAAGTTGATGGCGATATTATTGAGGAGGAGGGCAACCCGCATACTGTCGCCCAGCTTGCGGTACATGCGCAGGGCATCGTTATTGAAACGGGAAGAGAGGTAATTATTACGGGTCATGTAATACACGCCCTTACCGGTGAGGGCACCTGCAATGCCGCGCTGGTAATTGTGTCGTTCGGCAATGCCCTGGGCTATTTCCGCGTAGTGGAGAACACTGTCCCAATGGCGGTAATGATTGTAATCCGCCAGTTCATTCAGCACATCGGTATAAGCGAGACTATCTTTGATGGTAGTAAGGGAGTGCTGCAATTCCCTGATGTGTTTCAGCTGACCGAAGCTCCCTGCGGAGCACATCAACATCAAAACACTGCATAGTAAATAGGCCCGGAAGCGTCGGTAATGCATATGTATTTGTTTCCATCGGTGAAGGGGCCGTCATTCCTTCGGTTGATCTGTTCATCTTTCAGTAGGCTTACTCGTCTGTCGGGGGGGTGGATGATCCGGGGGCCCTTATTCGTTACTGTTCATACCGTTGTAAACAAATCGGATGCCAGTTTTCAAAATCTGTGCTGGTAGGGATTATCCGGTTCATACCCATGCTTCACACCGCAAATGTAAGCTTTCGGCATAAAAAAACGGCATCACCGCCGGGGAAGGCGGGATACCGTTTATATGCATGGTTTCCGTAAAAAGTTCTTATCGTACGATCCACTCGGCTACAACGGCCAGGTGGTCTGACGGGTATGGTTCATTAACAACCGCGGTACTTACAGGCACCCATCCGCTCCTTTTAGCGGCCAGCACGAAGTCTATCACCCTTTTGGGGGTGTTTACCGGTATGGTAAACCCGCAATCCGTACAGGAAGGGCGGTATTTCTCCAGCAGCGTGGCAAAGGCGGTGGTTTGCGGTGTGGTGTTCATATCCCCGGAAAGGATCAGCGGCAGCGCCAGTGTATCAGCAATGGCATTCAGGGCTGCCACCTGCTCATCACGATTGGCAGGAGTACTAACATCCAGATGGGTGCTGCCAACAGACAGCTTTTTCCCGTTCCGGAAGGTAATATCTGCAATCGCCACTACCCTGTCTTCCGCCGCGGGGTTGGAAGTTTCGGGGAGGCGGATGGTTCTGGCATTTGTTAATGGGAATTTTGACAGGATCGCCACACCATAATCGCCACCTTCATGATCGATGGATTTGGCGAAGTAGGCATACATGCCCGTTTTTTCTGCCAGCAGGGCAGCCTGATCGATGTTACCTGACCGCTTCGTGTGCACATCCACTTCCTGGAGCGCCAGTACATCGGGGTTCTGGTCGCGCACCACTTTTGCGATGGCGTCCACATCAATGAAGCCCGGCTTCGTAGGCGGGTTGCAGTGGTGGATGTTGTAGGTCATCACCCGCAGGGTATCCCCTTTTGAGGCGGGTTTTCCCGTTGCGGGCAGCTGCGGCCCCGGCAAGGCCTGCGCATCGTTCTTTGCACAGGCAGCCAGTAACAGGGCGGATAACAAATATTTCATACTGAAGAATGTTTTATGGTAACGGATCAATCCCAGCCCTGGTTCTGCGGCAGCAGATTAGGGTTACGCTGCAGCTGCAACAGGGGAACGGGGAAGCGGTAATGCTTCGGCTCCACAAACTGGCGGCCGCTCATGACAAGGATGTACCCCTGCGCGTCGGTCTTAAAGTTGGCCACATGCGAAGGCACCATGGCCAGCGATTTCTTCATGCCTTTTACATCGGCAGCCAGCAGGGCGCCCTGCTTCCAGCGGATCATATCATACCAGCGCTGTCCTTCCCGCGCCAGCTCTATCCTGCGCTCACGGCGGATCTCGGTACGCACATCCAGTCCATTGGCGGCCATGTGCGCCAACGTCATAGGCATCATACCTACCCGCTCACGGATCTTGTTGATAGTGATATCCAGATCAGCCTGCGTGAGCTTACCCTGCTCAAAGCGCGCTTCTGCATAAGTGAGCAGCACCTCGGCATAACGCATCAGGTGAATATCATTGGCATCGCGGGTAACTGCTGCTACCGCTGCGATCTCCACATACTTCGTATAGTAGAAACCGGTAATGGTCACACAGCCCTGTTTATCGGCCAGGAACTTAGGCGCGGTGAAAGTAGTCTGGTCCGTATTGTTAGGATTCCCGTCTTTCCGGCCACCCCATTTCCCACCGGGAGACAGAATCGTCATTTTCATCCGGGGATCACGGTTCTCGAAGATGTTGTTGTAGGTATCTTCTTTGTAGAGGGGCGATTTTTCAATGGGAAGCCCGTCAGAACAGAGGTAAGCATCTACCAGTGCTTTGGTGGGGTTATAGCGGCTCGACTGGTCGGGCACCTGCGTTTCGCGGCTGATGTTGTGCATGCTCACATCCAGCAGGTTCAGGCGGGCAATGATGGTTTCCTTGTTGGTGCCATTGGCCAGTTTGCCTTTCCAGGTGAAGAAGTTGTAATAATCTTCAGCCGGTTTACCGGTGGAATAGAGCTGGTACACGCCCAGGTCCATCACCCGCTTAGCAGCATCTTCTGCTACGTCAAAGCGGTCATCATACAGCGCCATACGTGCTTTAAGCGCCAGGGCGGCGCCGCGGTTGAGGCGGCCCAGCTTGCTGCCGGTCATAATAGCAGGTTGCATGAGGGCGGCGGCTTCTTCCAGTTCGCGGAGAATGAAATCGACCACTTCCTTTTTAGGGTTACGCGGGCCGTAAAGCTCCGTAATATTCAAAGGTTTCGTTATCAGCGGGAGGTCTCCGAAGTACATCACGAGATTGATATACATGTAAGCGCGGATGGTTTTGGCTTCGCCGGCCATCTGGTTCTTAGCTGCCTCCGATACCGTGGTGGCACGTTCGTAGTTGGCAAGGAAAGCGTTACAGTCACGGATACCGGAGTATTGCGATTCCCATTCTGCATTCACGGAAGAGAGATCAGGGCCGTAGTTGCCGCTGCCGAATATACGGTATGCATCACCGGTGGAGGAATTGATGGAGTTATCCCCCATCTGGTCCATGGCAATGGTGTTGTTATTCTTAATGTTGGCATACAGGGCGTTGACGGCCAGCGTCAGCTGCTCTTCGTTCTGCCAGAAGGTTTCGTCGGAGATCGCGTCCTGCGGGGTACGGTTCAGGAAGTCCTTGCGGCAACCGGTGGCCGTGATGAGCAGGATGGCGGATATGCTGAGAAAAATCCTTTTCATGATCATTTAAAGTTGATGTTTAAACCAAATACATACGTTTTCACCTGCGGATAGAAACCACCGAGTGTGAGAGGTGTTTCCGGATCGTAACCGTAGAAGAAGTCTGACTTCGTAAAGATGTTATCGGCCGAGAAATAGAAGCGAACCCTTTCGGCACGGAAGCGCTGTGTAAGGTTGTTGGGCAAAGTATAACCCACCTGTACGTTCTTCAGGCGGAGGTAAGCCGCGTTCTCAAGCCAGAAAGACGACAGCCGCTGGTTGTAGGAATATCCATATGCCAGGCGGGGATACGTGGCGTCAGGGTTCTTAGGTGTCCATCGGTCGAGATGGATCTCCTGCGGGTTGGAGCTTTCGTTGATGAAAGCATGGCGGGCAGCACCGGAAATGAACCCGTCGGCCTGACCAACACCCTGCAGGAAGAAGCTGAAATCAACTCCCTTGTAACCTACGTTACCTTTAAAGCCATATGTATACCGGGGAATAGAATTTCCGATCACCTCGCGGTCGTCTGCCGGTGTGATCTTTCCATCGCCGTTCAGGTCTTTATACATGAGGTCGCCCGGCTGCATGGGGTAGCTCGCATCGTAAGGGAACAGCGGAGTGTATTTGTTGGTAGCAGCGTCGTAGGTATAATCAGACTCCTGTGAAATACGTTCTGCCACAAAGCCATAGAACGCATCGATTGGGTAACCTACCATACGGATACGCTCTCCGGGAGTGCTGGGGGTATTACCCAGACTGATCACTTCGTTCTTCACATTGGAGATGTTGAAGCTGGCGCCATAGCTCCAGTCTTTCACCTTATCCTGCCATCCGGCCATGAACTCCCATCCCTGGTTGCGAACCTTACCTGCGTTCTGCGCGGGGTACTTGCCACGGAGGCCCAATACGTCGGGCAGGGGAACTTTCAGGAGGATGTCGTTGGTATTGTTGATGTAATAGTCTGCAGTTACGGTAAGGCGGCTGTTGAGCATCGCCAGGTCGATACCGATATCCTGCTTCACGACAGATTCCCAGGTGAGCAGTTCATTGGGAACTCCCGTTTGGCGGTAGCCTACGGTGATCACGTTGCCGATAGGCATGGTAGCCACGGAGTTGATGGAAGAGAGGTAAGCGAAGTCCTCTCCCACTCTGTCGTTCCCCTGTGTACCGTACGACAGGCGAACTTTACCAAAATTGATCACGCTTTTCAGGCGCTCGAAGAAAGGTTCGTTAGAGAATACCCATCCTGCGGAGCCGGAGAAGAACCAGTTCCAGCGAACGGGACCGGCGAAGCGCGTAGAGCCATCGTAGCGGAAGTTACCTTCCAGCAGATACTTATCGCTGTAAGCATAGTTAAGCCTGCCGAAGATGGATTGCAGGGCGTTCTGCGCTGCATCAGAACCGTTGAGCTGGTTGAGCGTACCCAGGTTGATACCGCCTACTTCCTGCGTGGGCAGGTTGGTGCGGGTAGCGCTGAAGTTGCGGCTCAGGTTTTCTTCTGACGAGGCGGCCACCATGCCTTTGAAGTAGTGTGCCTTGTTGAAGGTTTTCTCATACTCCGCCATCCCGATAATGGTCTGGAACAGGCCGGTGTAATCGCGGTTGTCGATCTTATTGGGATTGTTGGTCTGGTAGATGAGGGAGTTATCAACCGGACTGTAATAGTTTATTGTTTTGGAGAAGATATCGCGGAGCGAGTTGTATTTAACAAGACCGTATTGCCCGCGGAGCCTGAAATCTTTCGTGATGTTCAGGGTAGCCTGCAGGTTGGCGGTGATCTCCTGTGAAGTGAAGGTGTTGGTACCACCGTCTGTAGTTACCGCAATGGGGTTCTGTGAACCGCCGTGGTAGCCCCAGCTGCCGTTGGTGAAGCGGACGGGTACCAGCGGGGAGATCTGGTGGGCGGAATAAAGCGGGCCCGCGTCAAAGTCTACCCCTGCGCTGGAACCGGTCTGGTTACGATCGATGTAACCGATGTTGGCATCCAGCTGAAGGATGTCGAATACCGTGGTGTTTACCCGCAGGCGCACGTTGTGGCGCTTGGCGTGGAAGTTATCACCGGTAACAAGCCCTCCCTGTTTCAGGTAGGAATACGACAGGTAGTAGTTGATGTTATTGGCACCGCCGGAGAGGTTCAGCATATGGCTCTGCTGGGGGGCGCTGGCTTTATAGATCTCATCGATCCATTTCGTATTGGCGAAATAGTTAGGATCGGAGCCGTTGCGGGCAGTCTCTATCTGCTCATCGGTAAACGTGGGGTTCTGACCGGCGTTTACTTTCGCTTCGTTCTGCAGCGTCATATAATCTACTGAGCCGAGGAACTTAGGCAGTGCGGTAGGCGTCTGGAAACCAAAGTAATTAGCGTAAGTGAGCTGTGGTTTGCTGTTGCCTTTGCCTTTCTTGGTGGTAACGAGGATAACGCCGTTGGCGCCGCGTACCCCGTAGATGGAGGAAGAGGCCGCATCTTTCAGCACGGTCACTGATTCGATATCATCGGGGTTCAGGATGTTGAGGTTGCCACCGGGAATACCGTCTACCACCACCAGCGGATCGGGGTCGTTAAGAGTGCCTACACCACGGATGCGGATGGTACCGCCGCCGCTGCCCGGGAGTGCCGTGGCGTTGGTGATGGTTACACCGGGCATCTGGCCCTGCAGCGCCGCAATGGGCGATGTGGCAGGCCGGCCGGCGAAGTCTTTACTGCTCACGGTGCTGAGCGCACCGGTGAGGTTGGCTTTCTTCTGCGTGCCATAGCCTACTACCACTACTGCGTCGAGGGCGGTGGTGGAGGGTTTGATGGATATGGAGAAGGAAGTGCGCCCGTCTGCTGTGAAGGCCACATCTTCGTACCCTACCATTTTCACAACCAGTTTATCACCTTCCGAAGCGGCGATGCGGAACTCCCCTTTTTCATTGGAGATCACGGATTGGTTGGAGGTCTGGTTCCAGATGCGTGCACCGGGAACAGGGCCACCTTTCTCATCCGTCACCTTTCCGCCGATGTCAGCTACCTGAACGGTTTTGCGCTGCACCACGATGGTGTTCTGGTTGATGGTGTAAGTAAGCGGCTGGCCTTCAAAACACTTGTCCAGCACTGCTTCGATGGAAGCATCTTTCACATGCACGGTAACGGGCAAAGCATCTGCCAGCATTTGTGTGTTGAAGAGGAAGTTATAGCCTGCCTGCGCTTTGATCTGGCGGAAGATCTCGCGGAGCGGAGCTTTGTCTTCCGACAAAGTGATCTTCTGCGCGAAAGCTGCGGCGGCGGCCTGGAGGGACAGGAACAGCACGAGGGCTGCGGTGATCCGGATCACCCTGCATGCCTTTCCGGGGGAAAAACGGCGTTTCCCCGCGGTGGAGACGTGAGATTTCATACGTTTACTGATTGACTGATTAAAGCTGGTTGACCGATGTATTTGCGTATTAATTCAAAACAATAATTGTATTCCCTTCTACCCTGAACTGTACTGTTCCGGTGAGGGCGAGCATATGCAGCACATCTTCCACGTTTTTGAAACGGGAAATGGAGCCTGCGAAAGAAAGTGCGGTACCGGGGTTCCGGAAGCGCACATCCACATTATACCAGCGGGAAACTTTCCGCATGATGGAAGGCAGTGCTTCGTCGTTGAAGACGAACATGCCATTCTTCCAGGCCATGGCCTGTTCGGTATCTGCCTTGCGGACGTTGATACCCTCTTCTTCCGTGAAGCGGCCCTGCTGGCCGGGCTTCAGCACAACCGCGTTGCTGCCGTTGCACAGGCGCACTTTGCCTTCAAGCAGGGTTGCCTGTACGGCAGGTTCGTCTGCATAGGCCATTACGTTGAAATGGGTGCCGAGTACTTCCACATCGAGCCCGCGGGCTTTTACGCGGAAAGGCTGGCGCTCGTTGCGGGCCACTTCGAAGTAGGCCTCCCCTTCCAGCTCCACTTCGCGCTCAGCACCGGTGAATACGGCCGGGAAGCGCAGTCTGGAATCAGCATTGAGCCAGATGCGGGTACCGTCTGGCAGCGTGAGGTTATATTGGCCGCCACGGGGGATGGAAATGGTATGAAAGACCGGCGTGGCATCAGCCTCTCCGGTACCTGCATAAACGATCTGTCCGGTGCCGTTTTTGCTGACGAGGGCGCCACCCTGCCGGGCTATCTGTCCGGAGTCGGCATCCGCGAGGGCAATTTCACTGCCATCACCCAATATGAGAACGGCTTTATTGGAACCCGGGCGGATGGCCGGGGCTTTGGCGGTATCTTTTACTATTGTATTAATGGCAACCTGCGGAGCCTGAACGGGCTGCAGGAGGAAGTAAGCGGCGCCTGCGGCAAGCACCACGGCGGCGGCGGCAGCGATCTTTTTCCAGGGGAAGAGGCGCTTCACCTTTTCCTCACGGGCAATGGAATCGTTGATACGGGCAAATACAGCCTGCTGTTGTTGGGCGCTGTCCCAACCTTCTTCCACCCATTCAAAATCATCGTTATATTGGCGCAGCTGATCCAGCTCGGCAGGGGTACATTCCCCCCGAAGCGATTTCTCATACAGTGCGATAAACTCGTTTTTCGATAACATACGTGGGCCGCTTTCCTATATAGAGCCGTTTATCACATGGCACACACATACTTTTTGAAAAAAATGTAAATTGCCCGTCTCTAAGCCAAACCGCGTGGCGCTTCCCCTCATCCATCACCCTCATTCATAATTATTTAACGCGGGCATTTTTGAATATTGGACCAACTTTGGGGCATGAACATGATTGATGCAAATACGGCGGATGCCGTTTTGTGGCTGGAGGTTAAGCAGCATGACAGGAGGGCGTACAGGATCTTGTTCGACCGTTACGGCAGTACGCTGTACCGTTCCGCTTTCCGGCTGCTGCACGACCGGGAAGCGAGTGAAACCATTGCCCATGATATTTTCCTGAACCTGTGGCTGAAGCGCGAAACGCTGGATATCCGGGATTTCCGTTCCTATATCATGACCGCCACGCGTTACCATGTTTACAAAGCGCTCCGTGCGCAACAATCCTCTCCTGTAACTACGGTGGAAAACGAACAGATGGAAGGCCTGTCTTCCATTATCATGAATACTGCGGAAGAGAAAATGGCGGAGCAAACGGTGAGGGAACTGATCCGCCAGCATGTGAACGGACTGCCACGGCGGTGCCGGGAAATCTTCCTCCTGAGCCGGGAGCAGCACCTCAGCAACCAGGAGATCGCCGAACGGCTGAACATCTCCCGCAGGAGCGTGGAAAACCAGATCACCTTTGCCCTGCGGCACCTGCGGATGCATCTGAAAGAGTACAGCCTGCTTGCCACTATCCTCCTTGAAGTCTAATTATTGATATTTTTTCATATATTACTTCCAAATTATCATAGCACTCATGATACTGGAAGTTGCCATCCTCGACGTAATTCCCGGAAAAGTGGAAGCGTTTGAGCATAATTTCGAGATCGCCCAGCGGATCATCAGCCGTATGGACGGGTATGCGGGCCACCAGCTGCGCCGCTGTCTGGAGAAGACCAACCGTTACATTTTGCTGGTGAACTGGGAAACGGTAGAACATCATACCGTAGGCTTCCGGGAGCATCCCATGTACCAGGAATGGAAAGCCCTCCTCCACGAGTTTTACGACCCCTTCCCTGTTGTGGAACACTATCAGCCGCTATTTGCCTTTTCGGCCCCGGCTTTTCAGCCTTAAACCGCCCGGAATTCACTTTTCCCTTTTCTGCTTCAAGCTTTTATCAGCATTGCTCATCCGGCAATGGGGGACAGATCCTTTCATGTTAAAATACTATCAAAACGCTTATTTTTCGCAGTTTTATAACTGATTGATCCATAATTGATTGTTCAGTGATCCTTCAGTGATCCTTCAGTGGTCCCTTAGGGAAGGGATATGCTTCACTGAAGGATGACTGAAGGATCACTGAAGGATGGTAAAAGAGTGAAATACCCTATTTTGATATGATTTTACCCTCCTGTTCTCAGCGGCATGGCATTCCCCGCGGAGTCAAAGGCCTGGAAGATGACATTGTTCAGGGAGTCCAGCCCGATAGTGAGGCGTGGGCGGCCGCGGTCGTCCTGCAGGAAGAGGCCTACGGAACGGTTATCGGTTTTACCGACAAAGAGGCGTTCCGGACCAATGAGGCCTTCTGCACGCAGGCGGGCAATGGTGGTGGAGATCAATGCTGTGTCGTTAAATGCCTTTAAGGAGTCGATCATATGCATGAGCCTGCCGGTGGTCATCTCATCATTACGATCCCACATTTTAAGGCCGTAATGCCGTTTACGGGCACCGTTGCGCACCTCATCGCCATATTGCAGCTGGAGGATCTGATCATTGGCTAACTGGTCCAGCGAAAAGCCCATATCACTGGCGCCTTTCTCACCCGAGTATACAAATCCGCCGCATTCATCACCTTCATCGTTGAAGAACATGAAACCTGCGCCTCTGTTGCGCGGGGGCAATGTTTGACCATCCACGATGCCGGGATGCTGGCGTTCGCGGTTGGCATTTACATCATGGGGATGGGGCGGTAATATCAGCGCCGCTTGAGAAACAAAGATGTTACAACAGAAAAAAGAGGTAGGGGAAGCACATAACGGAATATGGAAGCCGAGCACATAGGGGATTGGGGTTTATACAGGAATGTACTGATTAATCCGGGGAACTTGTCGTATTCCCCCTTTAAATTGGCGCGTTTGCACTGGGTTTGCTACCTGAAATCTGATTACGTTTGCATAGTTACATTCCTTACCAATAAAACCGTTTGTTATGCAAAAGATCACCCCCTGCCTCTGGTTCAACTACAACGCCGATGAAGCACTGGAATTATACAAATCCATATTCCCTGATTTCAAATTGATCAGTGTGAATCATCATGGCGACTCGGCAGGTCCCAACGCCGGAAAGATCTTCGTGGCAGAAATTGAATTAATGGGTTCCCGCTTCCAGATACTGAATGCAGGGCCTATGTTTACGTTTACGGAAGCCATTTCCCTTTCCATCAGCTGTAAAGGACAGGAAGAAGTAGATTATTACTGGGATAAGCTGACAGCTGATGGCGGAGAGGAAAGCCACTGCGGCTGGCTGAAAGATAAGTTCGGGCTTTCCTGGCAGGTAGTGCCGGTAGAACTGATTCAGTTATTCAACCACAAAGACAAAGAAAAAGCCGGACGTGCCATGGAGGCAATGATGAAACAGAAGAAAATCATTATTCAGGAACTGGAAGATGCCGCTGCAGGTACCCCTGCCTGAAAAACCTTTTAGCTTTCATTGGCAAGCCCGTCACGGATACGCTGATACATACTTTTATTATCCAGCGACTGCTCCAGTTCTCCGAGAATGCGGAGCAGATCGCCACCGGATTGCTGCAGCCATTTGCGGTTTTCTTCCCTGATCACTTTGAGCATGGGACCAATGCGTTTGTACATGTGTTTGCCGTTGGCGCTGAGGGAAAGCATTCTTCTGCGGGCATCGCGGGGATCGGGTGCGGCTTTCATCAGGCCATTGCCCAGCATCTGATCCGCGAGTTGCACTACTGCGGGGTGACTGATCTGTAAAGCTTCGGATATTTCTGTAATGCCCATTGCCTTCCTGCGGCTCAGCAGTTCCAGAATAAGGAACCACCGCGCTTCGAAATCGAGGGAGGATTCTTTGTAGATCCGGCTAACATCCTGTGACAGGCGCTCACCCAATCTTTTAAGACGGGTAGCAAGTGCCAGTTCTTCCAGTTCATGGACGATATTCATGCCTTAAAAATATCCTTTTTTATGAGTTGGGATACTATTTACCCAAAAAACTGTACTTCCAGCCTTTTGAGATGAGGGTTCCTGCCAACGGAATGAAACGGCACTCCGCTGAAATGCCCCGACTTGATAACTTTCTGCACACTTCACTGTAATTCCAGCCGCAGTGAGGCAATAAAAAAGGACCCCGGCAGCGGAAGAAAGATCTTCCGTGCAAGGATCCTTAGCAGGTATTGGGGAAATGGTTTATCCGGCTCTGCGCTTCTCGTCTTCCGCGCCTCCTGTTCTACGCCGCGGGCCGCCCTGTGCCTGTCCGCCGAAGCGGTAGGTAAACGTGGCGGTTACTACCCTGCTGTCCCTGAACTGCCGGAAGGCTTCGGAATAACCTGTCAGTTTCGTGAATGCTCTTACCCGGCCAGTGTAGAACACATCGCTCACATTCAGTTTCAGTGATCCCTTTTTATTCCAGAACTGCCGCTGCGCGCCTATGCCAAACTGGAAGCTGCCGGCCACATCCAGGAAGCCGTACCAGCTGCTGCTTTGGTAGTTAGCATTTACTTCGAGGGAAGTTTTGGGGTTCAGGGTAATGGTATTGCTGGAATTTGCGGTGAAAGTAACCCGTCCTTCGTTTAGGTCCGTTTCCACTACATAACCGCGGTACTTGCCGTAATAGGCTACAAATGTATTGCTGCTGTTCAGCCATTTGATCGCGGTTACAGGTATGCCGAGGGTGATATGATAATAATCGTAGATAGCGAGGTTGCGGTTGGTTTGCAGGATGGCATTCGGCTCTTTGTCGGGTGCCAGCACCATGAGGATATTATCCTTCGTTCTGCTATAACCCGCCTTCGCCGTGTAGGCTTCGTGGAAGGTATACACCAGTTCATAAGATGACGTGATTTCCGGGTTCAGCTCCGGGTTGCCGGCGGAGGAAGTAAGCGGGTCGAGGAACACGCGGAAGGGATTGAGTTGCCGGTACGATGGACGGTTGATGCGCCTGCTCAGCGTTACGCCCAGATCATGGTTCTTGCTGAACTGGTACCCCACATAGCCGCTGGGAAACAATTGCACGTAGCTCCGGTTGAAAGTCTGCTCCCCGATCACCTGGCGGCCTTTGGCTTCGGTATGTTCCATGCGGAGGCCGAACTGGTAGCTCAGCTTACCCTGCTTACCGGAACCGTTAAGGTAAGCGGCATTGATATTCTCTTTATAAATAAACCGGTTGCTCTTATCCGCTTCGAGGATGTAATCACCATGACTGCGGTCGTAAAACCGCACGTCGTTATCGGTATTTACCCAGCTGCTTTTGATGCCTCCTTCCAGTTTAAGGCCCCATTTTGCAATGGGATGGATATAGTCAATTTTCACGGAATAGATATCGAGGTCGCCGTTCAGGTCACCGAACAGGAGGAAGTCTGAGCGTACGGGAACACTGTTATTATTCAGATAGGAAGTGTGGTAGTTCTGATACTCCCAGCTGCCGTAGCGGGCATAGTCCAGGTCGGCAGTGAGTTCGCGGCCGGCAGTATCCAGCAGGCGGCGGGCGTTGATGTTTACGCTGTAGTTACGGCGGTGAAGTTCATTATTACCCATGGTATTGAATTTACCGGTGGGTGTTTGCACGGCGTCGAAAGATACCGCACGGCTGTCTGAAACTACTTTTCCGTCATTCACAATGGCATTGGCGGCGATCCCTATCGTAGTACGCGCATCCGGCTGATAATCCATACCGGCGCGGGCATTATGTGTATTGAAACGGTACCCGAAGAAATTATCGTAATCATTCCCGCCTGTTTCCACCCCTTCACGGGTAAAGAACTTCCGGTGAATGAACAGGTCCGTATAATCGCGGCGGTGGTTGAAATTGTAGGAAGCGAAGTAATTGAAGGCTCCTTTCTTGTGGTTGATGTTGAAGCTGGGATTTACTTTAGCGTACGAGCCTTGTCCAACGCTGAGGCCCACCGTACCATTGGTGCCATTGTTCCGCCCCTTCTTCAGCCGTATGTCGATGATACCTGCATTGCCGGCGGCATCGTAGCGGGCGGAAGGATTGGTGATAAGGTCGATACGGTCTACCTGCGCGGCATTCAGACTACGGAGGTAATTGGCGAGGTCCTGACCAGACATGGGCACCTGTTTACCATCGATCATCACCAGTACGCCCTGGCGGCCTCTCATGGCGATGTTATCGTTCTGATCCACTGTGATGCCGGGTGCCTTTTCCAGCACTTCCAGTGCATTGCTGCCTGCTGCGCTGATGGAGCTGGAAACGTTGATGACCGTTTTATCATATGTTTGCTGGATGTAGGGCTTCTGTGCCACCACATTGGCTTCTTTCAGCTGGCGCGTGGCGGATTCAAGCCGGATGCCGCCGAGGTCTGTAGCGGTACTGTGCGTAAATTCCGGGGAGAGGTATCTGTTGTAAGAAAGGTGCTGAATGGCCACTACATAACGGCCTGCGCGTACTTTCCCAAAACTGAAAGTACCCTCTTTATTCACGTATTCCATTTTCACCAGCTTCTTATCGGCAGCGCTCAGGAGCTGCACCACCACTTCTTCCGGGCGGAAGCCTTCGCCACCGGAAACCTTTCCGTGGATATCGCCACTATCCTGCGCCAGCAGTGTTGCCGGACAGGCGATGAGTAAGATCAGGAGCACCCTGCTGCAAACAACATGTAGAAATCGAAGCTTCATTGGGGGTAATAATTATTAGATGATGATTTACTGCGAAATTCATCCAAATTCATATTCCCGCAAACGAATATTACGTAAGCGCTTACTATTTATTAAAAAGCGTTCATTTCCGGACACCATTTCGTCCCTTCATCAATGCCCGCTTCATTATCAGGGATTATCAACCCGGAAGCGGATTTAAACACTTCAGCTGCTTTTTAATACATTCCGGCGCTAAAAACCAACACATTAAATGGCTGACATCCGGGATGATCCATACCGCATATTGCGGTAAATCCGGTTTCCGGTTACCGGTGAATAACATGTTGCCTGCCGGGAATTTTATAGATGAGCGGTATTTGAGTATTTCCATAAACCACACCTAAATCCTTTTTCATGATAAATTCAGATCACAGGTCAGGATCAGCATGGCAAGAAAAAAGCCCGTGCAGGGCACAGGCTTTCTTCTTGCTTTAAGAAAGATGTTCTATCCCCTCAGCACTTTGATCATGGCCGACAGTTCTTCATTTGCCAGTCCTTTTTCTGCAGCCTGCCGGAACATGCCTGCAAGGTATTCCGGGAATGCGCGGTTGATGCCCGCATCGTCTGCCTGCTGCAGTATCCTGGCAGTAGCATCCACCGAAATGCTCATGGGGCTTTCGCTTTTAGTGAAGCGGTTTTCGTGAACGAGTTGTCCTTCGTATTTGATGAAGTCGCCGAAAGTACTGAGGATACCCGTCAGCAGCGTAGCATATTTATCTACCGGGTAACCTGCATTTTCCATGATGCGTGCCCCGTGGAAGAAGCCCATCAGGGTACCGTAGATGCCGGACAGGGTGGCGAGGTCTACCGAAGATGCGAGTCCGGCGGAAGTGCCCAGCCATTCCGGAGCGCCGGCGAATACTTTCAGGACGGGCAGCGCCTGCTCCCATGCCGCAGCTTTACCGGAAATGAAGATGGGGGTATCTGGCCGGCCCATCTGCTGGGGAGCGGCCTGTATGGCACCATCGAGGTAGCCTGCACCAAGGGCTTCCGTCCATTGTTCAGCCCGGTCTGCTTCGGCCGGACTGCCACTCGTCAGCTGTACGAATACTTTGCCTTTCCATGCAGCCTGTTCCGTTTGCGAAAGGATGGCGTTTGCGGCGGCGTAATCATGCACACACATTACGATCACATTGGCGGCGTTTACTGCCGCTGCCGGAGAAGGTGCCACGTTTGCGCCGAGGGCAGCCAGCGGAGCCGATTTATCCGCACTGCGGTTCCATACCGTTACATCATATCCGCTTTCAAGGAGCAATTTTGCCAGTGTGGCGCCCATCATACCGAGACCCAGCACTGCTGCGGTCTTATTTGTGTCCTGTTTCATTGTTCGTTGTTTTTGATGGAACAAAGGTGCTGCGAAACGGAAGCCTGAACAATAAGGGAGAAAAGATTCGGTAGGGATAAAAAGTTCCCTATACGCCCGCCCCCCCTGTTCAGCAGGAAAATTCTTACCTTTCCGGAAAGCAGCGTATATGTACGAAAAGAAGATCTACGAGAACCTGGATTGCGGTATAAATGTGGCGAATAAAATACTGGGTGGAAAATGGCGCGCCTGCATTATCGACAGCATTGCCCGGGGCATCCGCCGCCCCAGCGGACTGCAGCGCGAAATCCCCGAAGCTCCGTCCCGTGTGATACAAATGCATCTTCGTGAACTGGAAGCCCTGCAGGTGATCCGGAAAGAAACCACCGGCAGCTTCCCCCTGAAAGCAGAATACTTCCTGACGCCCTTAGGCGAGTCTGCCCTTCCGCTTATTGCAGCCATGGATCAGTGGGGTAATGCCAACAAAGAATATGTGCAGGAAGTGTATGCCGCTATGATCGCTGAAGACGCAGCAAACAGCTGATACATGAAAGTCATTATCGTTCCATATGATCCCCTCTGGCCGGCCAGCTTTGCGGAACACCAGCGCGTAATTTCGGAAGCACTGGGGCATTTGTTTCCCGTAATAGACCACATCGGCAGTACTTCCGTACCGGGGCTTGCCGCCAAACCCGTAATCGATATACTGGTGGGCGTAGCGTCCGACGAGCTGCTCGACCAAACCATTCAACCGCTGACAAACCGCGGTTACACTTACTTCCGCAAATACGAGCCATCCATGCCATACCGGCGCTTCTTCGCGCAACTGGGCATGCCTCCGGGCGAAACGCCGCCTTCCCTCATTGATATCGGCAACCCTTTCGTAACCGGCGGCCCTATCCCCTCACTGGTGAATATCCACGTGATGGTGCGGCACACCTATCATTGGAAAAGGCATGTGGCGCTGAGGGATTACCTCCTATCTAATGCCGCCATGACGGAGGCATACGCAGCTTTAAAGATTGAACTGTCTACCCGTGAGTACGGAGATACCAATGAATACAACGCCGCAAAAGACGCTTTTGTGAAAGCGGCCGAACAGCATGCGCTCGCATGGTGGAAAGGCTGAAATCCCTTACTATAGTTGTTCCCTTAGCGGCAAATGCGTAAATTAGAATATAAACCATGTCATATGCCGCAACCCAATCTTCCCTTATCGGACGCCGATATCCGGCAATTCATTATGGAAGGCTACGTTCGCCTCAGTAACGCATTTCCCCGTGAGCTGGCGCTGGAAGCGCAGGATATTCTGTGGAAGGAGATGAACCTCCGGCCCGATGCACCTTCCGGATGGAAAGCACCGGTTGTATGGCTGGGAGAACATACGCAGGAGCCATTCATACAGGCTGCCAATACGCAGGTATTACATGCCGCATTCGATCAGCTGGTTGGCCCTGAACGCTGGGCGCCGCGCCAGAGTGTGGGCACCTTCCCTATCCGATTTCCCGGTAATGATGAAGTGGGAGACGATGGCTGGCATGTGGATGTGAGCTTTCCCGGATATGAAGCTGCCAAAGACCCGGGAAATTACTTCAAATGGCGCTCTAACCTACATTCCAAAGGCCGTGCATTGCTCATGCTTTTCCTCTTCTCCGATATCGGGGAAAACGATGCGCCAACCCGCCTTCGGGCAGGATCGCACCTTGATGTGGCGAAGATGCTCCGGCCGCATGGAGACAAAGGACTTACCGCCCTCCAGATCGCAGAGAAAGTCAGTCATACCGCCCACCGGCCCGAAGCGGTGGCAACAGGAGAAGCTGGTACCGTTTATCTCTGCCATCCTTTCCTTGTACATGCAGCGCAAAAACACCGCGGCACACAACCGCGCTTCCTCGCGCAGCCGGGCCTTTTTCCGAAGAAACCATTCTCGCTCTTCAATAAAGAAAATAATTACAACCCTGTGGAAAGTGCGATCCGATTAGGCATCGGGCTGGATAAAGAAGCGAGGGCTGTACAGGCCTAAAAAAGCTTCCAACGAATTTGTTGCCCCGGTGGCAATGCCTATCTTGGGCATTCATACGCAGGCACAGCCTTTCGTGTGATCAGTATAAGACACTAAACCATGAAGATGTATCAGGAAATGCTGCGATTGCCGGGTAAACGCAGGGGATTTCATCTTATCACCGAAGAAGTATTGCGGGCCATACCGGCCATCCGGCAGGTAAAGACCGGTATGCTGCAGGTATTTATCCAGCATACTTCCGCCTCACTCACCGTGAATGAAAACGCGGACCCCACGGTGCGTCGCGACTTCGAGATGTTTTTCAATAAAGCCGTTCCGGAAAACGATCCGGACTACGAACACGATTACGAAGGTTCCGATGATATGCCTGCTCACCTGAAAGCGGCTCTGCTGGGCAGTTCTGTGATGCTGCCCGTGCGTAACGGACAGCCCGCACTGGGCACCTGGCAGGGCATCTATCTTTGTGAGCACCGGGATAATGGCGGGCCGCGCAGTATGGTCATTACCCTCTGGGGCGAATAATGTATATTTACAGATATGCTAATCCAGCCCGCAATATCCCTACTCCGCGAACTGCAGTTGCCTGATTTCCCGTCCGGCTCCGCCCTTGCCTTTACCGACGGGCGCCTGTATGTAGTGGGCGACGATGCCCGTGAAATGCGTATCCTCGATGCACAGTACCGTGCAGCCGGTTCCGTTACCCTTTTCAAACATCCGCAGTACCGCATTCCCAAACCGGAAAAGGCCGACCTGGAATCTGCCGTGGTGATGAAGCACAAACAGGCGTTGTACCTCGCCGCTTTCGGCTCCGCCAGTCTGCCTACACGGAAACAGATCATACTCGTGCCCCTGCCCTTCCGCAACAGCGATACTTCCATCGTATATACCCGGTATGCCGATGATTTTCTGGACCTGCTTTCCCAGAAGCTTCCAGAGATCAATATCGAAGGCGCCGCCATGGCAGGCAGCCGCCTTATCCTTGCTAACCGGGGGCATCACGGTATGCCCCATAACACCCTTGTGATTGCCAGGGCCGATTGCTGGAACCCTGCCGGCGCGGATCTCCCCCATTTCCAGCAGATCACCCTGCCGGAAAACAGCCGGGGCTTCTGCGGCGTGTCTGACCTCTGCTATATCCCCAACCGCGACCTCCTGCTCCTCACGTTCACTACCGAATCCACTGCCAGCACTTACGACGATGGGATCATCGGCGACAGCTACCTTGCCTGTATCCGCGACTATAGTAAAAAGCTGCGGGAAGATGCGGTAACACCCGATGAAATGATCAACCTGTCATCCGTATCTCCCGTATTCGCAGGCCAGAAGATAGAAGGCATCTGCCTCGAGAAAACGCGGACGGAAGGACTACTGTTACACCTTGTAGCGGATAATGACGCGGGCGACAGCCGGCTGTTTGCCATCAACGCCGTGTTGTAAAAAAAAGCCGCTTTGGCCATTACCCCTGCTCCCCTTACCTTTACCATATTACTAAACCGGTTTTATGCGGGAAATCAATCTGTCGAACCTCCCCCTCGCCGCCGCCCCCTGGAAGGAAAACGCGTCGGAAGTACTTTACCGTCTGCAACAAGTATACCCCGATATGGATATCCTCGCTTCCGCCGAAATGGAACAACTCGCGGAAATGCGGGATGGCGATGATCAGGAAGATGCCATGGATTACATTGGCCAGGCGCTCAGCGTGTACGGTTACGCGTTATATAAAATAGAATCGCTGCAGGAAGAGTTCTGGTATTCCCTTATTGCTACAGATACTGAGCCGCCGGAAGAAGCCGTGTATTTTGTGAGTGAAGAAGAAATAGACGAAGAGCAAGTCGCGGAAGAAACGCGAAAATCGTACCGCCGCCGGGAAGCCCTGCTCTGCAAGCTTTTCGACCACGAGTGGGGCGAGCAGTTTTAACCTTTAAACCGTTGCCATGAACATTCTCCGCCTCGACCACCTGGTGCTTACCGTTGCCGACATAGACGCTACCTGTGCTTTTTACACCGTAGTACTGGGCATGGAAACCATGACGTTCGGAGAGGGCTGCAAAGCCCTGCGTTTTGGGAATCAGAAAATCAATCTGCACCAGCACGGTGCGGAAGCAGAACCCAAAGCCACCTTCCCCCTCCCCGGCTCGGCCGACCTCTGTTTTATAACCGATACACCCCTTGAAAGTGTTAAGCAATCGCTGGAGCATCACAACATACATATCCTCTCCTACGGCGTTATCCGCACCGGTGCCACAGGCCCTATCCGCTCCGTATACTTCCGTGACCCTGATGGTAACCTCCTTGAAGTGAGCAACTATCTGTAAGCCTTCACCAGGCGGAGGCAGGCCTTCTTATTTAGCGGCTATGGAAAGAATTGACTAATTTCACGACAGATTGATTTGAAGCATTTAAGCCCTTTACCATGTCCAATATCCCTGAACCCGGCAGTCCGATTAACTGCGCGTACTATGAAATAAAGAATGAATCGAAGCAACAGCCTATAACCCCACGGCGGCGCGCTTTGCATTGCCGGACCATCAGCAACGATAACGAACAATAAGGACCCCAAAAAGTATCCCGTTTACCGGAAACGAACGAACATGTCTATAAACGAATTGCATCTAAATGGCACGCGCAGCCAGTCAGTCAACAGCGTGCCCGGCCTTCAGCATCAGGCTACTTATCAGCTCACCGGTGCAGCACGTGGCACGCAGGAAGAGCATATCATCCCCATTACGGATGAGCACATTCTTTCCATTACGCTCGATGATGATACCGTATGGTTCTGTGACCCTCCCTCCCTGGAAGCCCTCTTCCCCGGAACGGCCGTACAGCAGCGCGATGGAAATGCCTTTTACCGCCTGCCCGCCACCTTATCGTCCGACCTTCCCGAGCGGGGTGTAATGCCCATGCTGGCCGTTAAACTACTGGAAGTGTTTGTGAAGAAAGCGGCCGCTCCCGCCATCCGTGATCTGGCATCGGAACTGGAGAACAGGCAAACGGATGAACAGTTAGGGCTGTTCATAGTGGCGGATGATTTCACATTACATGAAGGCACGCTGATCGCCGGGGAAACCGCACCTTACCTGCTCTTCCTCCATGGCACAGCCTCCAGTTTTGCAGGGGCTTTCGGAGATCTGCAGAACACCGATATATGGCAAAGCATGCGCAGGATGTATGGCCCGCGGATACTGGCCTTCCAACACCGTACGCTTACCCTGTCACCTTTGGAGAACGTGGCTGAGCTGGCGGCATTACTGCCCGAAGGTGCTGCGCTGCACCTCGTCACCCATTCCCGTGGCGGCCTTTTGGGAGATATCCTTGCACGGTACTCCGGAAGCAATACATCCGGCTTTCATCAGCTTGAAAAAGATTACCTCGCCAAACATAAACGTGCCGCAGATATAGCGGCCATTCATCAACTGGATCACCTCTTATCCGCCAAAAGTATCTGTGTCACTAAAACCATAAGGGTAGCATGCCCTGCCAGTGGTACCTTGCTGGCATCTAAGCGGCTGGATCATTACTGCAATGTGATCATGAACCTGCTGGGTATGGCTACCGGATTCCACCCCGTTTATCAGGCATTTAAGGCATTACTGGGCGCACTGGTGGCAGCCAAGGGTGATCCCGAGGCCTTACCCGGACTGGAAGCACAGCAGCCCGCCTCTCCATTTATCCGTGCGCTGAATAACCCCGGTCCTGCCGCACTCATCGATTCCCCTTTATACATCATATCCGGGCAGAGCCGTATTGGCGCCAGCTGGCGCGGACTAACCGCCATACTCGGCAAGCTGTATTTCAGAACAGGGAACGATCTGGTGGTGGATACCGCATCCATGTACAACGGCGCAAGGCGGATGCCGCATCATGTGCAGTACTTTTTGGATCAGAGCGGCAACGCCAGTCATTTCAATTACTTTTCCAACAACGGCACTGCCTCCGCACTTTTACTGGCGCTGCAATACAATGGCAATGCCACTGTTACAGGCTTCAGTACAGGCGCCCAAATGGAAGGAGATGCATTGCGCACCGGTATTGCCGCTGGTGGTAAACTGATCAGGAATAAACTAACCGGACAAAAACCTGTAGCCATCATCTTGCCGGGCCTTTTAGGCAGCTGGCTTACCGATGGCACCCAAACGCTCTGGCCCGATTATCACGCATTGCTTGCAGGAAAGCTTATGCAACTCTCCATGCAAAACGAACGCATCGTAGCCGAAGCCCTGCCTGCCTCGGCTTACAGTGAACTGGCAGATGCATTGACAGATACCCATGATGTACTCACTTTCCCATATGACTGGCGGCGCTCACCCATTGAAACGGGCACGCTGCTGGCAGAAAAGATACAATCCCTTTTACAGGAAGGCCATCAGGTACAGCTGGTAGCCCATGGCACGGGCGGCCTACTCGTGCGTGAACTGGTATACCGCCATCCGGAAACATGGAAAGCCCTGCGTAAGCAGTTTACCTGCAGTGCGCTGCTACTGGGGAGTCCACTGGGAGGCAGTTACAGGATACCCCAATTATTGTTTGGAGAAGATGCGGTGATCCGCCAGCTGGCGGGTCTCGATCTGCATCACTCCACGGCGGAACTAACAGAAGTATTTGCCGGACTCCCCGGCCTGCTCTGCCTCCTGCCCTTTTCAACACATCAAACTGATTATGCCCTCCCGGAAACCTGGAATAAACTCCGTACGGCCTTACACCGGCCGGGATGGCCGCTGCCTTCCTATGCACATCTTGCCATGTTCAGGCAATACCGGGAAGACGTGATGCATGGCATGAAAAACTGCAGCACCGATGGCATCGCTTATATAACAGGACAATCACCCGCCGGGCACCTCACACCAAACGGATACCGCATGGAAGCAGACGGGCGCCTTACTTTCACCGGTACACCTGCCGGAGATGGCAGTGCTCCCTGGGCCGACAGCTTAACCGAATCCTTCCCTGCCCCCCGGGATGTATATTTCACCGACGTACCTTACGGCGCACTCCCCTGCGATAAGCGCCTCTTTACCGCCATCAGGGAGATACTACGTGCAGGCACTACCACCCTGCTCCGTAACGATCCGCCGGTAGTAAGGGGAATAGGGAGCAGTCTGCCCCAGAAAACCGCTGTGTCTTTCGGACTGTCTCCCGAAAACCTGGAACGTTCCATGCTGGGCCTTCCGCAAGACACTGTGTACCGCGAAGGCGCAGTGCCCGTTACCGTTACCCTCAGCAACGGCGATCTGAAATTCGCAGCGCACCCGGTACTGGTGGGGCACTTTCTGAACGACGGGCTTTTCTCTGCTGAAAAATCCATCAACCGGTATCTGCAGGGAGAACTGGCAAGGCGCCATGGCCTCGGCCTTTACCCCGGTGAAAACGGCAGCAGCGAAACCTTCATCGTGGAAAAGCCCGCTCCCTTCAAAGGAGCCATTGTAGCCGGGCTGGGAAGGCAGGGAGAACTGACGCCCTGGCTACTGGCACAAACTGTGGAGAAAGCCGTACTCAAATACCTCTCGATATTTAACAGTCCGATTGCAGTGCCGGAATCCGTGGCTACCCATAAACGCACCGTGGGCATCAGTACACTGGCCATTGGTTGCGGATATGGAGGACTTAGCGTTGAAAGCGCGGTACGTGCCGTGATCACCGGCGTGCAGGAAGCCAATGATAAGATCCGTGATAACTACGACAACGCCATTACCATCGGTGAAATAGAATTCATTGAACTATTCCGCGACCGGGCCATGAGCTGCTTTATGGCCATTAACCACATCGCGGAAGAAGAGAAACAACAGCTGCATGTGCTCTGGAAAAACCGCGCCATCGTGAAGCGCCCCGGCAGCAGGGAGCGCATGCTGATCGATAATACCAGCGACTGGTGGACGCGCATACAGGTACGCCAGATGAACGATGGAGAGAATACGGATGGTAGCGGCGGGTTACGCTTCACCATGTCTACCGACGCAGCGCGGGAAGAAGAGCGCATCCTTCACATCTCACGCAGCGGCATACTTTCCCTGCTCAACACCATGAGCGGACAAAACCGCTGGAACCCGCAGCTGGCTAAGTCGATCTTTGAAATGCTGATCCCTAATGATTTTAAAGAGCAGGTAAAACGGCAGAGCAATATCAACTGGATCGTAGACACGGAAACTGCAGCCTATCCATGGGAGCTGTTGCAGGACGCATTGACGGATACACTCCCCCTCAGTGTAAACGCAGGCATGGTGCGGCAGCTGGCCACCCGCGACTACCGCATCCGCATCAATCCCGTTGTATCGCGTACGGCATTGATCGTTGCCGACCCCGACCTGAAAGGCACATACAGTCAGCTTCCCGGTGCCCGGCACGAAGGCGCCAAAGTGCAGCAGCTGCTGGAAGCACAGGCCTACAATACCTGGCCATTGCTCAATGCATCCGATGCCGACATCCTGTCTACCCTCTTCGCCCGCGATTACAAGATCATTCACCTCGCCGGGCATGGTGTGTTCGATACTGCGGATATCCTGAAAAGCGGAATGCTCATAGGGGCAGATACCTGTCTGAATACTTCCCATCTCCACCAGATACCTACCGTTCCGGAATTCGTATTCGTGAACTGCTGCTTCCTCGGTGCAATGGATAGCGGCGCAGAAGCCCTTCACCAGCAACGTTACCAGCTGGCCGCCAACTTCGGCACACAGCTCATCAACAATGGTGTACGCGCAGTAATTGTGGCAGGATGGGCCGTAGATGATGCTGCCGCATTGGATTTTACAGAGAAGTTCTACGAAGGAATGTTTGAAGGGAAAGCCTTCGGCGATGCCGTGAAAGCAGCACGCAGGCATATTTTTGATCTGCATGGCCACCGCACCAATACCTGGGGCGCTTACCAGTGTTACGGCGATCCGTTTTATGTGATGGAACCGCGCGGGCATGCCGCACAATCACATGGCCCCCTGCTATTGGCGGATGATGCGGAAATACTGCTATCCAACATCCTCTCCACTCTTGACCTCGGTGATGGAGATACCCAAAGCACCCTGCGGCAGATAGAAGATATTTGCCGCCGGGTAGATGAGAATAAGATCCGTACCCCTGCCATCACCGAGCTGGAAGCATTGCTGTATGCCAGTCTCAGGGAATATGCATCTGCCATTGGCCTGTTCACCCAATTACTGCAGGCAGAGCCGGCCAGTTTTTCAGGGGCTACCGTGGAAAGATATTGTGCTGTTAGGCTGGCGCACCTCATGCAGCAATACCAGGAAAACGAAGCCATCCACTCAGATCCCTTACAACGGGAAGCCTTCCGGCAGCAGACGGATCACATCATCAGCGATATCAGTTTCCTGCGTAACATGGGTGCCACGGCAGAAAGGCTGCACCTGTTGGGCAGCGCCTACAAACGCAAAGCATTCCTCAGCGAAGGCAAAGCAAAGAAAGCCGCATATCGTGCATCGGCAGACTGCTACCGTGAAGCCGCGGAAGTGAATGCCAACAGCGCCAAAGCGTATAGCCTGGGCTGTTACTACCTCATGCAAAATGCCTTAACGCTCACCGGAGCGAAAGGTCCTGCTAAAAAGATAACGGAAGAAGCGCTTCGCGATATCCTTCATGCACACCGCCGGCACCCTATAGACCCGCTCGATGGGCAAGCATACCGCAAATACATGACGGAAGCACACCTGCTGCTGGGGTTGCATTTATTACACCCTACAGCCGCCGGATTTACAGAAGTGGAAACCGCATACCAGAACGCATCGCAGCAGCCAACGCACCCTGCCATCAGGCAGGCCGATACAGGACTGTTCGACTTCATCAGTGATGTGCTTACACTGGCAGGCAAAAGCAGGCAGGCCCGCACAGAGCAGGCGAGGGAACAATTAGCACAGTTACGGAAATGGATACCCTGATCTAGGCTTTTTTAGAGCGCATGGCTTTGGTGTGTTGCAGTTTCGCGTCTTTACTGTATTGCTCATATTCCGGCGTGCCTTTGGCATAGAGGGCAATGCGGCCCTGCTCGTCGTAATGAATGCCCCAGCCATAGCGCTTACCCAGTGGTGATGCGCGCAGGCAGGCACGGCCGATCTGGAAATATTCGGCACGGCCATCTTTACGGGCCTGGCCTTTGAGGCCTTCCTTATCGGCGTACTGGTTGTAAATGATATCGTCAGAGGTGTATTGGTAGGGATGCGCCATGATCATATCGAACTGATAGGAAGCTATGGTTACTTTATCACCTTTTGTAGTGGGAACCTCTCCTTCAGCAGCCGGACAATCATCCGCCACTTCAATGAAAGTATTAAAGTAATTGGTTGTTTTCATGGTGGTAGTGATGCCGGGTTTACTTTTTGCTTCTTTTTATGCTGTGCCCAAATTTAGGAATATTGATCCGTTGTGCGCTGTATATACCGGTATGCCCGCTAAAGAAATATGCCATCAGGCAGGCCGCTCCGAAATATACCACATGTTCTGCACCGAATAGTTCCACGCCCATGAGTGTACAGGCAATGGGTGTATTGGTAGCCCCTGCAAATACAGCAATGAAGCCAATCCCCGCCATAAGATCAATGGGGGCGCCGGAATAAATGGCGATGGTATGCCCCAGCGTGGCGCCGATGAAGAACAGTGGCGTCACTTCCCCGCCTTTAAAGCCCATGCCCAGCGTTACCGCGGTAAATACGATCTTCCACAGCCAGCTGAAATCATCCGCTCCGCCTGCCGTAAATGCGTTTACGATGGACACGCCTTCAGGAGCTGCAGCATATACACCCAGCCCGAGGTAGTCGCGGGTACCGGCCACATAAGTTAATACGATCACGATGCAACCACCCGCAAAGGGAACCAGCCAGGGTGCTCCGGAGAAGAGCTTCCCGGAAGTATCTTTTATCTGGTGTATCAGGTAGGAAAAGAAACGGCTTGCAAGACCGAATGCAGCCCCTGCCATAAGTACCTGTGCCAGCAGCAGCCAGTTGAATGCAGCAGTGAAGACGATGCGGTATTGGGTATGTTCTATACCGAAGAAAAGGCATACCTGATCAGACAGGAAGGCGGCGAGGAAACAGGGTATCAGCGCATTAAAGTCTTTCATGCGCCCGATGGCCAGTACTTCCAACGCGAACACTGTTCCGGCTATGGGTGTTCCGAATACAGCGCCGAAACCACCGGCAATACCCATCATGAGTATGATCCGTGTATCTTCCTCATCCAGCCCCATCCATCTACCAATACGCTGGGAAAGGCTCCCGCCCATTTGTACTGCGGTACCTTCCCGGCCGGCAGAGCCGCCGAAGAGATGGGTAATAAGGGTGGTGATAAGCACCAGCGGCGTCATCCGCAATGGTACTCCCCCGCCCGGCTCATGGATTTCATCGATGATGAGGTTGTTGCCCGCGCCCGCGTTTTTACCAAGTCTGCTATACATCCACCAGATGAAAACCCCGGCGAAAGGCAGGCAATACAGCAGCCAGGGATGGTCGATCCGGGTACTGGTTACCACATCCAGCAAAGCAAGGAACAGGGCTACGGAAGCACCGCATGCAAGGGAAACGGGTATGGCTATCAGCAGCCGGTAAGCAAAGTAGAATCTGGTTTTTAAATTAGCGGGGAAATCGTTGTTACGCATACCTACAAATAGTTGATGCCTCCGGCCTGAACCGGTTAATATTTGCAGGCGCCATCAGCTGTTGTGCAGCGGTTTGGTTCAGGAAGACACCATTTCCTGTTTTGATCTCATGCAAGGTATGGAATTATCCCCTGCCAGTCAAGCCCCTACCCCCGTTTAGGAACACCCAGTGCTTCGCGCACGGCAGGTGCCACCCGGGTACCGAACAATTCGATACAGCGCAGCACTTTTTCAGAAGCGATGTATCCTTTCACCAGCTGGCCGAGGAAGCGGGTATGCCCGAAAAGCTTGTGCTGGTGGAGGATCTTATCCGTCACTTCCTGTACGCTGCCTACGAAGAGCGGTCCGTCGGGCAGGCGGAGGTATTCAAACTGTTCACGGGTAATAGGCTGCCAGCCACGATCCAGCCCCACACGGTTCATGAGGGCTTCGTAAGAAGGCCAGAATTCATCGGCTGCCTGTTCGGAATCTTCCGCTATATACATCTGGCTGTTGATACCGAACTGCAGTTTAGACAGATCGTGCCCTGCTTCCTGCGCCGCTCTTTTATACAGCTCCATAAAAGGCACAAACTGTGCGGGCCGTCCGCCAAGGATAGCCACAATCAGCGGCAATCCCAGCTTACCCGCTCTTACTGCGGAAGCAGGCGTACCGCCCGCCGCCACCCATACCGGTAAAGACGCCTGATATGGACGGGGATATACGCCGCGGTTGGTAACCGGAGCGCGGTATTTACCTTTCCAGGTAATGATTTCGTTTTGATTGATCTCTAACAGCATTTGCAGCTTCTCGATATACAGCTGATCATAATCACTGAGGTTGTAACCGAACAGCGGAAACGATTCCGTAAAGGAACCCCTCCCAGCCATGATCTCTGCACGGCCACCGGAAACAAGATCCAGTGTGGCGAAGTTCTGGAAAGTACGCACAGGGTCTGCAGAACTAAGCACTGTAACGGAGCTGGACAGGCGGATGTGTTCCGTTACAGAAGCTATACCTGCCAGGGCTACTTCAGGAGCGGAAATGATAAAGTCGGGCCGGTGATGCTCACCGAGGGCGAACACATCCAGCCCCGTTTGGTCGGCCAAACGGGCTTCCGCAATAAGTTCCTGCATTGCCAGGAAAGACGCGCGGGCACTGCCTGCCACACCTTCCGGCCTGATTTCTCCAAATGAGCTGATTCCTAATTCCATTGTTCCGGTTTGAACTGCAAAAATACAGCAATGTCTCCAGCATTCACCGGGTGGTGACCTGCAGGTAAGTGGTGCAACAACTAAAAAAGCCTCCCGAACACCGGGAGGCTTTTTTAATAACTTGTTGCGCTTAAATAACGGAAATTACTACTGCTTATGCTCCATGCCCACCATCCACTGGATACCGAATTTATCGGTGAACATCCCAAAGGAAGGGCTCCAGAAGGTAGGCGCGAGGGGCATGGTAACCTTACCTCCGGCGGAAAGGCCTTCGAAAACACGTTTGGTTTCCGCATCATCTGCCGTAGTGAGGGAAATAGCACTGGCATTGCCCTGGTTAACCGGCCCCCATGCTGGAGGACAGTCGCTGCCCATGAGGATGTTGCTGCCAACGGGTAAGGCCACGTGCATGACCAGTTCAGCGTCTTTAGGGTCTACCTTGTGCTCTTCGGACGGCGGCTGATCTTTCATCCGCATAATGCCGGGGGGAGTGAATTCGCCGCCCAGTACGGATTTGTAGAACTCGAATGCTTCCGCGCAGGTGCCGTTGAAGTTAAGATAAGGATTCATTTGTGCCATGATAGCAGGTTTTATGGTGTAAAAGTTGGAATAACCGTATCCTCCAGCACTTGTGCCGCATATCCATAGCGGTGTAACAGGGCTATTACTGTTTCCGCATCCACCGGGCCGGCTTCCCGGCATACGCGCAGGATGCGGTCACAATCTTCAAGGTCGAAGTTCGCACGGCAGCCGTCCAGCTCCTGCACAATAGCAGTAATGAGCTGCCGGGCGGTTACTGACGAATCTACGTCCGTTTTAAATACTTCTACCATGTGGAGGATTTGATAACGCAAAAATAGCCTTCCCGGTTCACATGCACAGGGTGCAAAAAAGGCAAAATACGGGGTGTAATGCGCCAATTATTTCACTTATTTTTGAATTATGAAGCACATCTCCATCCTCGTTCCTCAGGGCGCAGTAGCGCTGGGCTGTATAGACGGCTCCAACCGCGTATTCTCGCAGGTCAACGACGTTCTCCTCCAATCGGGTGAAGATCCCCTGTTTACCGTGCAAATGGTAGGCATGAACAGCGATGCACAGGTGTACGATAAGTACTTTACCGTGAAACCGGACGCTACCATCGCTGATGTCCGCAAAACTGACCTCATCATCATCCCCGCCGTTAATGGAGATATGGATGAAGTAATTCACACCAACAGCGCCTTTCTGCCCTGGATCAGGGAGCAGCATGCACATGGTGCGGAAGTAGCCAGTCTTTGTGTAGGCGCATTTCTGCTGGCAGCAACCGGACTGGTAGATGGCAAGAAATGTTCCACCCACTGGTTGTCTGAACCCATTTTCCGGGATATGTTCCCTAATGTGGAACTGGTACCCGACCGTATCATTACCGATGAGCAGGGCACATATTCCAGCGGAGGGGCCAATTCATTTTTCAACCTCCTGCTTCACCTGGTGGAGAAATACACCAACCGTGATATCGCCATCCTGCTGTCGAAGTATTTCGCCATTGAAATAGACCGCAGCAGCCAGAGCGCTTTCATTATGTTCACGGGGCAGAAAGACCATCCGGATGATTCCGTACGCGATATCCAATCCTATATAGAAGAGAATTTCGCAGAGCGTATTACTGTAGACCAGCTGACTTCCCATTTCGCCATCAGCCGCCGCAGCCTTGAAAGGCGCTTTAAGAAAGCCACGCGTAATACGGTCACTGAATACATCCAGCGGGTAAAGATAGAAGCGGCGAAGAAAGGGTTCGAAACCAGCCGCAAGAATATCACCGAAGTGATGTTTGAAGTAGGTTATTCCGACAACAAGGCTTTTCGTACCCTGTTTAAAAGAACCACCGGCCTTTCACCGGTAGAATACCGCAAAAAGTACAACCGCAACGTTCCCATGCCGGCACGTTACTGATCTATCCGTGATTTTTAAGTATCTTGTAACCCGAAACCATCGACACAATATGCAATTTCAATATCCCAGCACACCTCCCCCCGCCATTCTGCTGTAAACGCAGATAATCAACCGGCGATTTATCCGTACAGCTGCCCAACCGGCGCAGCATGATCCCGCTATGCCCGCAAGGGTTGTCTGATACAGCATTCCCCGCTATTTAACAGGCGTGGTTTTACGATGCCCGTCTATTCCTCATTTCCGGCCTTTGCGCCGGAACATCACCTGTATCCGGGATGTACCGCATCCCCCAACCCAAGAACAATGACCAGATATATGCTCATGGTATTTGCCGGCGCGTGCAGCTACGGCATGCTCTCCACATTCGTTAAACTCGCCTACCGCGAAGGTTATGGCCCTGCGCACATTGCCTTCCTGCAGGCTTTGGCAGGCATGTGCGTGCTGTGGATCATCTCCCTCCTGTATGAAAGAACGCGCTTACGGCTCAGCTGGCAACTGCTGCCTACCGGTGCTTCCATCGGCCTTACCTCTTTTGTTTACTATGCCTCCGTACAATACATCCCCGCTTCGCTGGCGATTATTTTACTGATGCAATTCGTCTGGATGGGCATATTGCTCGACTGGCTCCTGTTCCGCCAAACGCCCACCCGCCGGCAATTACAATGCATCGCCCTGATCCTTACCGGCACACTCCTCTCCTCCGGTATACTGACCACCTTCCAGCCCGGCGAAGCCATGCAGATACAGCCCGGCTTCAGCACAGGTATAGCGCTGGGATTACTCTCCGCCCTCCTATATGCCGTGTTCATCGTTGCCAACAGCCGCACCGGAAAGGATGTACCACCCGTTCGTAAAAGCGCTGTGATGATGACCGGGGCCACAATCGCCATTGCCATTGTGAATGCGAAAACGCTGGTCTTTAACCCATCACCAGGTACAGGCATCCTGAAGTGGACGGCCTTCCTGTCCCTCTTCGGCACCATTATACCACCGTTGCTTTTTGCGAAAGGTATCCCGAAGATCGGCGCAACTATGAGTTCGCTGGTGATGTCTGCCGAGCTGCCTGTTGCCATTTTATGCTCCTGCCTGTTATTGCACGAGGAAGTGACCATCCTGCAATGGTGCGGCGTGGCGCTGATGCTGCTGGCCATGGCATTATTGAAAAAGAAGGAATAACCTAAATGCAGAACGGCCACCTCATGGTGGCCGTTCCTATTATAGAAAACAGTTACAGGTACGTTATTGGGCGTTGCTGATGGAATCTTTCCGCTGCTTAGCGGCTTCTTTTTCCAGACGCTGCTGCTCTTTAAGTTCAGCTTTATCGCGGCGGCGGAAGAAACCACGCAGCAGGAAATTGTGCTGCAGCGCTTCCATATTCTCATCCAGTTTATAAGTACTGGATTGCAGGTTCTGAATAGTGGTTTTCAGCGACTGTGCTGTTTTCTCATCATTCAGCAACAGGCCTGCAGGCGTTTTAGTGCTTTGCAGGTTATTGTTCACACTGGCACTGGCGGCTTGCAGATTGTTCATGACACTATCCATCCTGTTGGCGGCGGAAGCAATTTGTCCGCTCGATGCCCGCAGTTTTGAAAACACAACCGTATCAGAGATCAGATCATTACTGAGCGAGCCTTTCCGTTGCAGCTTGGAAGTGTAATCTGTAAGGTTCTCCGTAATGCGGCTCGTGTTCTGTGTAGTGCGCTGCAAGCTGGCGATGGCGCCTTTCAGATCGTTATACACCGTATCACTGGAGATCAGTTTGCCCAGCGAACCTTCTCCGTCTGCCAGTTTCTTCGTGATCGTTTTCAGATTACCGGTGATCTCAACAAGGCTCTTGTTATTTACCTGCAGCGTTTCCATAATCTCATCACTGCTGATGGAGGTGGCCACGGCAATGGTATCCCCATCTTCTACAGGAGGCACGCCGGCAGTACCACCGGTGAGGGCAACGATCTTGTTACCGACCAGTCCGTCTGAGCTTACTTTCGCGGTCACATCCTTATGAATGAAATCACGGGAGCGCTTCTCAATTTCCATGCGCACCTGTATACGATCGTGCCCCAGGAAGCTGATGGATTTGATGGTGCCCACCTTTACGCCGGAATACCATACGTTGTCTCCTTTAGAGAGGCCGCCGATATCGTGGAACACGGCGATGACGCCGAGGCTGGAGATGAAGGATTTCTTTTGTCCGCCGAGGATGAGGATCCCCGATAAGAAAATGAGCATACCGACAAATACAAATATGCCTACAATGACCCCTCTTTTTGTGCTTTTATCGTTCATGGCTTACTGAATGAAATTGTAATCGTAAAATTCCCGGATCAGCTCGTCGTCGTTCTCAGAGAACACCGCATCGAAATCTCCTTTCCGGATGAACGCCCCTTCTTTCATCACGGCAATCTTATCGCCGGTGGCCCGTGCGCAGGTAAGATCGTGCGTGATGATAATGGAACTGGTTTTGAATCTTTTCTGTACTTCGTTGATGAGTGTATTGATTTCTGTGCAGGTGATGGGATCGAGACCCGCCGTAGGCTCGTCGTATAACATGATCTCCGGCCGGAGGATGAGCGTGCGGGCGATGCCGATACGCTTGCGCTGGCCCCCGGAAAGTTCTGCAGGCATTTGATTTACTGTCTGCGAAAGTCCTACCGCATCCAGCACGATATCAATCAGCCGGCGGCGCTGGTCGGCCGACATTTTAGGATTGTTGCGCTTGAGGGGGAAGGCAAGGTTTTCGCCAACGGTCATACTATCATAGAGCGCACCGTTCTGAAAGCAGAAGCCTATTTTAAGCCGCAGCTCACGGAGTGCTGTCGATCCCAGTTCGGGAACTTCCTGCCCCAAAACGTTGACGGTACCGGCATCCGGCTTTAGCAGCCCGGCAATGATTTTAATGAGTACCGACTTCCCTGTACCCGAACGCCCCAGCACCACGATGTTTTCGCCCTTAAACAGGTCGAGGTCCACGCCGCGCAGCACATGGTTGCTTCCGAAGGATTTGTAGAGTCCCCGGACGCTGATGACTTTATCGTTCCAGTCTATTTCTGGCGTAAATGGTTTCATACGTTGATTTTACCGGATGGAGTTCACGATCTGCACGATCACCACCTCTTCGATGAATATGAGGAACATGGATATTACTACGGATACGTTTGCTGCCTTTCCCACACCGGTGGTGCCCTGCGTGGCGTTAAAGCCCTGGTAGCAGCTTACCACCCCAATCGTAAATCCGAAACAGACAGATTTAAAGAAGGAGGAGGCCAGGTCGAGAAAGGAAATATTGGCGAAGGCCTTGTTCATGAAGGCGATGAAACTGGTTTGCTCGTTGAGGTGAATGTCCAGGTACGAGCCCATCATACCTACCACGGCTGTGTAAGACATGAGCAGCGGGAGGCAGACGGTGCAGGCGAGGATGCGGGTTACCACGAGGTATTTGAACGGGTTGATGGCCGATACCTCCATGGCATCGATCTGTTCCGTCACTTTCATGGACGCCAGCTCGGCCCCGATGCTGGAACCTACCTTTCCCGCACAGATGAGTGCGGTAACGAGGGGTGCCAGTGCACGGATTACGGCGATACTTATAAGAGAAGGCAGCCAGGAAGTGGCACCGAACTCTGCCAGCGAGGGGCGGCTTTGCTTGGTGAAAACGAGGCCGGTGATGAACCCGGTCAAACTGATCAGTGCGAGTGATTTATAGCCTACCATGAAGCACTGGCGGATAAACTCCTGTACTTCCAGCGGGGGGCGCAGCACTTCCCTGAAAAAGCGGCTGATAAATCGGAAGATATCGTAAATGCTCAGAAAGAAAGCATCTACTTTACTGGAAATGAGTGGCTTCTCCGGTTGATCGTTCGGTTCCATGTGCTGCATTTTATCCAATACTATTACAAATTCAGGTGTCGGTTTGTTAACATCCGTTTTCAATCGCAGGCAAATGTCATGCCTGTTGTCAGGGTTTTATTGATTTACCGCTTTTTGCGGACAATTTAGCCGCTTCGAGGATGCGGACCACCATCACGTTGTTTTCGAGGGAATAGAGGCTCCAGGGGGCCACCTTTTCCTTACCCCGCACTACCGCGGCCAGGTACACGAAGGGGTCGGTGATCACCTTTGCTTCCTCCGGGCTGATGGTACGCTGCTCCTGCTTACCGCCGGTATTACGGAGCACCAGCGTGGCAGACTCCGGCGCTGCAATGGCACCCTTATCGCCATACAGCTCCATGTCTTTCCGGTTGAAGGTCCAGTTCCAGGAGGCCTGGATTACTGCCTGTGCGCTGCCATAATCCACAATAATGGTGGCATCGTCATCTACTTTCGGATAAACCGTGGGTTTAAACTGCCGGGTTACCGCAGTAACGGAAACAGGCGCTTTATCTTTCATCAGTGCCGTCATGATATTGGCACCGTAACATCCAAAATCTACAAGGGCGCCGCCTCCGTTCAGCACGGGATCAGTGAGCCAGGCCAGGAACTCTTTGCTGCATCCTATTTCCTTAGGACCCTGATGGCCGTGGTTGAAACGCGCCATGCGGAGGGTACCGGTCTGGTTACTATCCAATGTTAGCTGGAGGGATTTATGGACGGAGGGGTACCAGCTGGTTTCGTAATTGGTGAGCAGGTGGATGCCGTGTTTCCGGGCCAGGGCTTCCATTTTACGGGCATGGGTCAGGCTGGCGGCCAAAGGCTTTTCCACCATTACATGTACGCCCCGTGGAGCTGCGGCTTCCGTCACTTCCAGATGGCTGTGTACCGAACCAAAGGCCAGTACGGCTTCCGGTCTTACTTCGTCGAGCAGCGCGGGGAGGTTGCGGTGGAACATGGAAGCGGGAATCTTATATTGGCGGGCAGCGCTGGCGGCAAGGGCGGTATCAGGCTCCCAGATGCCGGTTACAAGGATATCTTTCTTATCCATCCGCCCCAATATCCAACCGGCATGGCCGTGGGATATACCGGCTACCACCACCCTTAAAGGAGCATCCTGCACACTGATGGGTGCCTGCTGGGCGCGAGCTGCAGGTTTCAGATAAGAAACGATCAGGATCAGGATGAATATAGGCCGTAGCTGCATGGCATGGTGGGTTTGGGAGGACAATATCTGTAAAAAATGTAACATTCTTTCCTTCCGCCCCGTTTCAGTTACAATTCCTTAACCTGTTACCACCGCTTATGAAAGTATTTTACGCCCTTTCTTTCCTTGCAATCTTTCTTTTGACGGCATTTACATCCTGCCGTAAATCCAATCCCATGCTGTCTGCCACAGTTCAAGGCGTACTGCGCGAAGCAGAAACAAAAGAACCTTTGGGTAACGTTAAAATTCAACTGAAGCAATGCCCCCGGAAAGGCACTTCGGAATGTATCGTGCTCCAGGAAACACTGACCAGGCCGGATGGCTCATTCAGCTTTACTTATAAAGGCCGAAAAAAAACGGATTATTACCTGATCATGAAAGAAACGGATTCGCTCCGGACAGGCACATTAATGACAGCCACCCATCCCGACTGGGAAAAGTACCAGGTGCAGATGACGGCATTCAAACTGGCTAAAACCAACTTACATCTCATTATCCGGAAGAATGAATCCAAAAGCCCCGTATGGGTGCATTCTTATAAAATGCGCGCCGGCATACATGATACGACATTCACTTTCTTCGGAAACCCAAACTATCCAAGGGTTATAACCATAGCAGTAATGGATTCGGTGGCAGGCTATGCACGCGGCCAAAAAGTTTCACTGACTTTCACCCGCGATCAAACAAATTCCGTTACGCACGAAATCGCTGACATGATGCAATTGCCTAAACTGTAAATATCCCAAACCATTCGCCCCTTCCAATCCGTAGACGATATGATCCAGTTGCCTTTAATAAACTGATGTAACAATATGAGCAGTCCATCATTCCAAATGATTCACATGAAAAAGTATATACCCTTCCTCCTGCTATCAGCGATTTCCTTATCACTTCTTTCTTCCTGCCGCAAGAAAGATTCAAAAATGGACATGGCCGTGTCCGGAGTGCTGAAAGATTTCACGGATGATTCCGTTATCCCCCATGCCACCGTTGTGCTCATGCAATGTAAAGACCGCTGGGGGGCTACACCCGTTTGTTATACAAACGCGCAAACGACCACCGATGCAAACGGCAGATTTAGTTTCAATTACAGGGCCAATATGAAATATAGTTACATCGTGAAAGCCGCTCTGAACGATAGTATTATTTCCGATCCCGTGGAAAATATACAATTTAGCCAGCGAGATGAAGTAAGCGTTTACGCCACCCGGCATTATCCTTACAAACTGCGCCTCATCATCCATAAAAACGAAGCGATGCCGCTTTATCTCGATAATATTATAAACATCCGTCAGGGTCCCCTGGATACGGTGCTGACCACATGGGGAAAATCCGGCATCACCTATTACAAGCGCGTAGCCGTCTATGACAATACTGCCAAAATGTGGCGCGGGCGCTTGGTACCGATGAAGATCGAGACAGGAAAGTATGAAACAGCCACCATGGAGATCCCTGACATGCTGCAGGAGCCGCAATTACCCTGATAAGATAAAGCATTGAGCAATCTGAGATAAAAAAACGGAGCCTCCACATGGAGGCTCCTGCTGTTATTGCATAGTTTGTCAGGTCTAGTAACGGTCCCAGAACGGGGGCGGTTCAATACCGAGGGAACGGAGGTATACATACCCCTGTCCGCGGTGATGGTTCTCATTATCGAGGAAATAGAGCCAGGAGCCGTACATGGGCTGCTCACCATACCCGAAAGCGTTCACTACCTCGTTCCAGCGCTCTGCGGGGATCTGCGGCCAGATACGGTCGATCTCTTTCGTTACATCATCCCACAGCTGCAACAGCTCCGCTTTGGTTGCCGGAGGTGTATAATCCTTTACACGGGGGGAGATCTTTTCGGAAGTAGCCTCGTTCCAGTTATTGGTGAGGAAGCCGTTGATACCCTTCGCAGCAATCAGCGTCAGTTCCATAGCCATGGCGGCAAAGGGGCGCATACCGCCAATGCTGTATTCATATAGTTCCTTTTCAGGGAAAGCATCGATCACACGGCGGGTAAGACCACGGTGGCCCTGCCAGTGGGCACGGATCTGTTCGGGCGTTAATACGGAGGCCGCAGCCTGGATAGTAGTGTTCATATGGTGATGGTGTTTTGTTTGTTGATGCAAAGCAACACCGGGGTTGTGACAACCTTATGTCAGCAGTAAAATATCTTTTTTTTCTTTTTTCCTGCTGACACACTGTTGTCATTTTGGGGGTGGACCTTTGACTTAACAAACAAAAAAACCAAGATTATGCAAACCGCTTTCGCTACCTCCCCCGCTACCATGTCTGTATCTTCCCTGCTGCAGGACTTTGCCTCTTATAACCTCTGGGCCAATACCACGCTTGCCACCTGGCTGCGTACCAAGCCTGATGAGAATATGACCATTACTGTTCCGTCCAGCTTCAGCAGTATACGCGCTACCCTGCTGCACATCTGGGCAACGGAACACTATTGGCTGTCTATGATTTGCCAGAAAGAATATAACCCGATCGATACCGATCATTATGAGGGCGACTTCGAGTCTATCCTCGACGGACTGCTGGAAACCTCCGAACGCCTCGTGGCTTTTACCGATACCCTGGAAGATGATGCCGCTACCGGCGAACTTTACTACGACTCTCCCTGGGTAAAAGGCTTCCGGCCGCTGGTGCAGTACGGCCTGCATGTATTTAACCACAGCACTTACCACCGTGGCCAGATCGTAACCATCGGGCGCGGACTGGGCTATAAAGATGCGCCAATGACGGATTTCAACTTCTACAATTTCTTTGCGAGATAAGGCGCTTTCACGCCAAAGGCCGGGGCGCTCCTGCGAAAGGGGTGCCCCGGCGCATTATACCCCTATGCCCGCAAACAAGACTGTTACTGCATTAACAGGGGCATTTGAGACAGGTGGTATTCATGCCATCATTCCGTACTATTACATATCAATACGTTAGCACAATAAAGCCTTCATAATCATACAAATATGTTGGTGTAGCAGGTTGGATCTGCGCCAAAAAGAGGGGTGTTTTGTGACAAGGTAATCCATTAACTTTACCAGCGTTAATGCACAAAACACCATGAAAACTGTATCCCTCGTCATTTACGAAGAAGCCATCCTCTCGGCCATTGCCGGCGTGCTGGATGTGTTTGAAGGCGCAAATGCGCTATCAGTTCAGGCGGGCAAGGAGCCTCCATTTAAGGTGGAATTGGTGAGTGAGAAAGTGAAACACATCCAGCTGAATGTTCCCGCCCTGTTTTTCTGCTACAAATCCATGGCAGATGTAAAAGACACCGACCTGGTGATCGTACCCGCCTTCCACGGCCGGCCCGATCAGGTACTGGCTAAAAACGCAGGCATAGCCCCCTGGTTGTCGGACATGCGGAATATGGGTGCCGAAGTAGCCAGCCTATGTTTAGGCAGTTACTTTCTTGCCGAAGCAGGACTCCTCAACGGTAAAACCTGCACCAGCCACTGGCAGGCCATCCCCGACATGCAAACCCGTTACCCCGATGCCAAAGTACTGTCAGACAAAGTGATCACCGACGAAGACGGTATTTATACGAGTGGCGGTGCTTTTTCCAGCCTCAACCTTGTGTTGTATATGGTGGAGAAATTCTGTCATAAGGAAATGGGCGTGGCGCTCAGCAAGATCTTCTCCATTGATATCGACCGTGTGAACCAGGCGCACTTTATGGTGTTCCAGGGGCAGCGGCGGCATGAAGACGATCAGATCCTCCGCGCTCAGATGTATATCGAAGAAAACTATCACCTGCCAATTTCAGTGGAGCAGATCGCGGAGAAGTCGAGTATGAGCAAGCGCAACTTCATCCGCCGGTTCAAAAGTGCTACCAACAACACGCCGTTAGAATACCTCCAGCGCGTAAAGATCGAATCGGCCAAGAAGGCCCTCGAAAGCAATGCGCAGAACATCAGCACGCTCATGTATGACGTGGGTTACAACGATCTCAAAACCTTCCGCAGCGTATTCAAAAAGGTAACGGGACTCACCCCGCAGGAGTACCGCCGGAAATATTGCCGAACCGTAGTGTAGGTTATTTCACCTGTCCGTTCCATTCCCGGTAAAACTGTGCGAGGTACAGCTCCATAAAGGCATGGCGCTCTTCCGCGAGGGCTTTGCCCGTGGGGGTATTCATCCTGTCTTTCAGCAGGAGTAATTTTTCATAGAAATGATTGATGGTGGGGGAAGCCGACGTTTTGTAGGCTTCCTTCGTCATATGCATGTCCGGCGCAATCGCCGGATCGTACAGCGCACGGTTGCGGAAGCCACCGTAGTTGAAAGCCCTGGCTATACCTACGGCTCCCAAAGCATCGAGCCGGTCGGCATCCTGTACCACTGCCAGCTCGGCCGACCAGTACGTATGCGCCTCATTACCGCCCTTAAACGATATATGCCGGATGATCTGTGTAACGGGTTCAATCACAGCGTCTCTTACGCCCAGGCTGCGCAGGAAGGCCGCTGCTTTCACCGGCCCTATCTCTTCATCCCCGCCATGAAACTTTGAATCCGCAATATCGTGGAGCAAAGCCCCCAGCTCTACCACCAGTGTGTCCACTTCTTCATGCAGCGCAATCTGCCGGGCCTGTTGCCATACCCGGTAAATATGCCACCAGTCGTGCCCCCCTTCGGCGCCGGCCAGTTCCTGTTTCACATATACCACCGTAGCGTTGATCACGGTCTGGTTCGTTGATTCCTGCGTTGTCGTCATCCGGATAAAATTTAGCGCTGCAATATAACGAAGATCCTTTTCCCGGGTAACCCCACCCTTCAGGCGTGTATGCCGGCTGTCAACCACATGCCTCCCGTGTACATAAGCTGTCAGTATAACGTATATAACCCGCGGTTAACCCGGGGATAAGCCGCCCTTATATAGGGGCGGCTTATGGGCGGGATATGGGCGGCTTATAGGCGGCTTAAGGGCGGCTTATCTATTACTGAAATACGCCTTTTATACGGAGTAAACTGCCCTGAAGTATACAGCAAGGATGCCGGAGGACCTTATTGAGACTGCACAATTATGCACATAAATAATTTTATTAATTGACAGTTGTTTACAGTATATTTTCATGGTTTCTGCCGGGGGCTGTTCCGATATCCGGAGATTCGTATCTTTAAGAAATACCATCTTACCCCCTCAACCCTGCTTATATGCGCTTATGCCTTGCCCTGTTCCTGCTACCGGCAGTTGCTGCCGCCCAATCTCCTGTAAAACGCACCTACCAAACCGGCGAACGGTATAAATACCAACTGGAAACTACCGCTTACCGTAAAGGCACACTAAACGCCGTAACCTATGCCGTTTGCGAGATCACCGTTGTGGATAGTGCCGGGGTGCCTTGGGAAGAAGTACGCTGGCTGTCTAACTTCAGCATTGCAAAAGGAGATACAACAGATCATACGCCCGATGCGCTGGCTACACCTGCTTACCGCATATCACTGCACGACGGCGGGGCCTTACCCATGCCTCCGCTGCGCAATGCCGCTATGACCGGGGCTATTACTGATTTCAACACTTTCTATGTGGCCGTGGGTAAACAATCCCGTGCTACGGAACTCGTGCGCCCGGGTATGCGGCTGGCCAAACAATACCCGGTAAAAGGAGATTTTGCTAATGGCTCTACCATCCTCAAAGGGGAAGACTGCCTGCAAATTTCCGTGGAAATGACGGGGCTTGACAAATCCACGATCCAACTTCAAACCAATTTTATGCCGCCGGCGGTACCCTGCCTCACATCCCTGTTGCCGGGCATGGAAAAACCCGTTGCCGGAGATACCCTCAACAACTTCCAGATGCAATTCCCCGCCGGGCAGGGCCTGATGAATTTTCAGTATGGCCGGGAGTACTTTATCATCCGCAGTACAGTGCAGCGTAAAAGCGGGTATATCCGCGAAGCTGTGATGGAGAACGGTTTGAAGCTGCAGCTTAAACTGAACTGTAAGGAAGATGGTACCGCCTGCGCGCGGGAAGTGCCGTTTGAAATTTACCGCGAAGTGCGGCTGAAACGCATCAGGTAGGAGAAATATAAAACTTTGCAAAATTATGTAACACTTCTGCCGGAGGCGTCGCATACATTTGTGGTACATGAAAAAATTCCTCACCGTCATACTGGCCCTGCTCTATGTGAGCACTTCTACCGGCGCCACTTTCCATATGCACTATTGCATGGAAAAGCTGGTGGACGTGAGCCTCTGGCACGATGAGGAAGCGCATGAATGCGGCAGCTCCTGCTGCAAGAAGTGCTGCAAAGATGTACACCACACCGTTAAGCTGGAGAAAGATCAGCAGATAGCCGCCAAGGCCGTGCAGGATATGCAGGCCGTATCTCAGGCCATCGCCTTTCCCGTAACTACATTACCGGTGTACGAAATCCCTTCCCCCGCGCCCGTGGCAGCAACCGCTCCCCCGCCCCTGCCGCATGTTCCCGCGCATATTCTCCACTGCCACTTCCGGATCTGATACCGGTTTCCCTGACCGTTTCGTATCAATCACCAACCAGATCCGATTTTACAACATTTCAAATCACCCATCATGAAAAAGATTCTCTCTTTCTTAGCCCTTCCTTTGTCCATATTCGCCACGCAAACCGCCGTTGGCCAGTCTGTAAAGACCGATTCGTTCACCGTTTCCGGCAACTGCGGCATGTGTAAAAAACGTATTGAAAAAGCAGCCCTGATCCCCGGTGTAACCAGCGCCATTTGGGATGTTAAAGCCAAAACAATGACCGTGAAATATGATTCGGCCACTGTGAAGAAAGATGATGTACGGAAAAAGATTGCACAGTCCGGCCACGATTCCGGTCCTTTCAAAGCAACTGATTCCGTATACCAGAACCTGCCAGGCTGCTGCCGGTACGAGCGTAACTAATAAATCTCTTACTTATGATTCACAGGATCATTGAATGGTCCGTCCGCAACCGTATCACCGTACTGATACTGGCGGCGGTACTGTTCGGCTGGGGATGGTATGCCGTAAAAACAAATCCGGTAGATGCTATCCCCGACCTTTCCGAAAACCAGGTGATCGTATTCACCGAATGGATGGGCCGCGGCCCCCAGCTGGTGGAAGACCAGATCACCTACCCGCTCGTTACCAACCTGCAGGGCCTCCCGCAGATCAAATATGTACGCGGCTCCTCCATGTTCGGCATGAGCTTCATCTATGTCATTTTTGAAGACGACACGGATGTATACTGGGCACGGGAACGTGTACTGGAAAGACTCAGCACCGCCTCCCGAACACTTCCCGAAGGGGTAACACCCCAACTGGGACCAGACGGTACCGGCGTAGGCCACATCCTCTGGTATACCCTTGAAGCGCCGGGTGTAGACCTTGGCGAGCAAAGGGCACTGCAGGACTGGTACATCAAATTCGCCCTGCAAAACGTGAAAGGCGTCAGCGAAATCGCTTCGTTCGGCGGCTTCCAGAAACAATACCAGGTTACTGCCGATCCCAATAAACTCCTTTACTACGGACTTTCCCCCGCGGATGTTATTGCCGCCGTGCGCCGCAACAACAATGAATCCGGCGGCAGGAAGTTTGAGATGAGCGATATCGGGTATATCATTAAAACCACCGGTTACCTCGGCTCCATCGCTGACATGGAACAGATTGCCATCAAGAACGTGAACGGTGCACCCGTACGCATAGCCGATGTGGCTACCGTTCAAATGACCGGCGAGCCACGCCTCGGCATCTTTGACCAGGACGGAGAAGGGGAACGTGTAGGCGGTATCGTGGTAATGCGGTATGGTGAAAATGCGGCAGAAGTTATAGAACGGGTGAAGGAACAGATGAAAGAAGTATCGCGCGGATTGCCTGCCAACGTGAAATTCGATATCGTGTACGACCGTGGCGAACTCATCCGGGAATCCATCAGCTCCATCAAACATACACTGATCGAAGAAATGATTGTGGTATCGCTGGTAGTGCTGGTATTCCTCTTTCACTGGCGCAGTGCGCTGAGCATCCTCATCCAGATCCCCATTACGCTGGCCGCCAGCTTTATACTCCTGAACGCGTTCGGCATCTCGTCCAACATCATGTCACTCACAGGCATCGCCCTCGCAATTGGTGTGATCGTAGACAACGGGATCATCATGAGTGAAAACGCGTACAAACATTTATCCGAACGGTATGCCCAGTGGCAGTCCGAACAAAAACCGAACGCATCATGAAATTCATAAAACGGTTATTCCGCCGCGAGCCTTCCTGGATCAGTGAAGAAGAACGGCTGGATATCATCGCCAAATCGGGCAAACAGGTGTCGCGCGGGGTGTTCTTTGCGACGGTGATCATCATCACTTCGTTCCTCCCCGTGTTCCTCCTCACCGGGCAGGAAGGCAAGCTGTTCCATCCGCTGGCCTTTACCAAAACGTTCATCATGATCGTGGATGCCCTGCTGGTGATCACTTTGGCGCCGGCACTCATTTCCATTTTCATGAAAGGAAAGTTCCGGCCAGACAGTGCACACCCTGTTACCCGCACGCTCGAACGTATCTACGAACCCATCATCCGCGTGGTGCTGCGGTGGCGCAAAACTACACTTGCCATCAACATCGCCGCGTTGCTTGTGGCCATACCGCTGCTGAAAAGTCTGGGTACGGAGTTTATGCCCCCGCTCGATGAGCAGAGCATCCTCTTCATGCCCGTTACCCTGCCGGACATTTCCAATACCGAAGCCAAACGCATCCTGCAGGTGCAGGACCGCCTCATCAAATCGGTACCGGAAGTTGACAAAGTGTTAGGCAAGGCCGGCAGAGCCAGTACGGCTACTGATAACTCGCCTATCAGTATGATCGAAACCATCATCATGCTGAAGCCCAGAGATCAATGGCGCGAAGGAAAGAACAAAGAAGGCATTATCCGTGAGCTGGACAGTCTCCTCCAGATACCCGGTGTGGTAAACGGATGGACGCAGCCCATCATCAACAGGATCAACATGCTCTCTACCGGTATCCGGACAGACGTAGGCGTGAAAGTATATGGCCAGCGGCTCGATAGCATAGCCAGCGTATCTGAACGGGTACGGCAGGCACTGGAAGGCACACCCGGTGTATCAGACCTATATGTGGAGCCTGTAACCGGCGGTAAATACCTCGGCATCAATATCCGCAGGAACGATCTGGCACGCTATGGACTCAGTGCCGACGATGTGAACCAGACCGTAGAAACCGCACTGGGCGGGGCACCTATCGGCACTACCATTGAAGGGCGGCGCCGTTTCTCTATCAGTCTGCGGCTGGCACAGGACTACAGGAATAGTCTTGACCAGATCCGGCGCATACCCCTCGCCTCTCCCGCTTTCGGTGAAGTACCGCTGAGTGCGGTAGCCGATGTGGAACTGGAGAGCGGTCCGCCCATGATCACATCCGATAATGCCATGCTCCGCGGTGCCGTGCTCTTCAACGTACGTGGCCGCGACCTTGGCAGCACCGTGGAAGATGCCATGAAGCAGCTGCGCGGTCAGGAAGGGTTATTGCCGCAGGGGTATTTCCTCGAATGGAGCGGACAGTATGAAAACCTTGTACGTGGCCAGCGCACCCTGTTATGGATAGCGCCCATCGTACTGGTGATCATCTTCGCTTCGCTGTACTTCGCCTTCCGCTCCGTGCGGGAAGCCTTCCTCAGTCTCATCACCGTACCCTTCGCCCTCATCGGCGGGGCATACATCATCTGGATCTGGGGGGCCAACCTGTCAGTAGCCGTGGCCGTAGGTTTCATCGCACTATTCGGCATAGCTGTGGAAACGGGGATCGTGATGGTGATCTATCTGAACGACGCCATGCAGCAACTCGTTGCACTCAAAGGCAACAGTTCCGCCACCATTACCCGCGACGACCTGCGTGAATACGTGATCCATGGCGCAGCTAAGCGGCTCCGGCCCAAGCTTATGACCGTGTGCGTATCGCTCTTTGGCCTCGTACCCGTACTGTGGGCCGGCGGCGTAGGCACCGATGTGATGAAGCCAATTGTATTACCCATGATCGGTGGCGTGCTCACCAGCTCCACACACATTCTGCTGGTAACGCCGCTCATCTTCCTAATGACGAAAGAATATGAATTACGTAAATACGGCAAGCTGGAAATACATCCTTCCGGCCATTAGCATCCTGCTGCTCTTTGGCAGCAAGGCAGCGGTGGCGCAACAGCTGCCGCTGGATAGTATCCTCACCCGCATCGACGGTAACAACCGTTTGCTGCGCAGCTATGCCCAAAAGGCCGAAGGCTACCGCCACAGTGCGGACGCCGCTACCGCCTGGATGGCACCCATGGCCGGCGTGGGAACTTTCATGACGCCTTACCCCGGGCAGATGATAATGGACGGGCGCGATAAAGGCAGCCTTATGCTGCAGCTGGAGCAGGATATTCCCAACCCGGCAAAGCTACAGGCCCGCAAGCGCTACATCGCCTCACAGGGTAATGCGGAAACCGCGGCACGCGGTGTTACACTCAACGAGCTGCGCGCACAGGCCCGCAAGTTGTATTACAGCTGGGTGATCTCAGAAAGGAAACAACAGGTATTGCGCCGCAATGAAAAGATCATGCGGATGATGCTGGAGATCGAAAAACTCCGGTATCCGTATAACCAGTCGCAACTCGGTAACAGCTTCAAAGCCGAAGCCCGGCTCGAAGAAAATGCCAATATGCTGCGCATGGAAGAAGGTGCGGTGATCAAATCCCGTTCGTGGCTCAATAGTCTCATGAACCAGCCGGGTATGACGGAGTTTACCATAGACACTACCTGGGAACCGCAGTTCACACCCGCCGCAGGGCATGATACCGCCAGTATCGCAGTAGCCCGGTACGACATCCGGAAGATGGAAGAAAACATCCGCACCATGCAGCTGGGCATCCGCTCCATGCAGGCGGAGAAGAAGCCCGACTTCCGCATACGGCTCGATCATATGGTGCCGCTGGACAAAGCCATGCCAAAGGCTTACAGTGTGATGGGCATGCTTAGCATACCCATCGCCCCATGGTCCAGAGGCATGTACCGTTCGGAGATCAAATCCATGGAACAGAATATTGCCGCCATGGAAAACGAGCGGAGCGCCATGTTGCAGGAAACACAGGGCATGCTGTACGGCATGCAGGCGGAGATCCGGCAAATGGACAGGCGGATCACTTCCATGGAAAACGTGATCATCCCCTCCCTCCGCAAGGCATTGGATGCAGGCTTCGCCGCCTACCAGGAAAACCGTTTGCAGCTGCCCGCCGTCATAGACGCATGGGAAGCGCTAACAATGACCGAGGCCGGAGTATTGGACGAAAAATTGAAACGTTACGAAATGATCGTGGAATATGAAAAAGCGCTATACCGTTAATATCGCAGTGGCCGCTATGGCCGCTGTACTGGCAGCCTGCGGCGCCGGAGCGCCTTCTGAAAAAAAGGAAGCTGCTTCCGGAAAGTATGCCGACTCGCTGCTGCTGCTCTATCCCCTCCCGCAAAGCAGGATCGTGGTGATGGAAGCGCCCGGCGTGGTGCGCTACGATAACCGCGACAGGGCCATACTGCCCGCAAGGGTAGCAGGCCGCATCGAAAAGCTGCACATCCGTTACAACTACCAGCCTGTACGCAAAGGCCAGCTGGTACTGGAAATATATGCACCCGAACTGGTGGCCGCACAGCGGGAAATGCTCACCCTCAGTGGCGACCCCGCCATGGAAAAAGCCGCCGTACAGAAGCTGCTGCTCATGGGCATGCCCGAAAGCGCCGTGCGGGAAGTACTGCGTACTAAACAGGTGCGCGTAACCATTCCGCTGTATAGTAACGCAGACGGCTATATACTTGAAGAAGCCGCAGCCGCCATTGCATCCTCCGCACCGGCAGCAGCACCTGCAGGTGGAGACGGCATGGCCAATATGAGTGCCGCCGCTCCCGCAGCTGCCACGGCAGCGCCTGCTCCTGCAGCCACACCGGTCATGTTGCGGGAAGGGCAATACGTATCTGCCGGACAGAACATTTTCACCATTTACAAAACCGGCCGTATGATTGCCGAGTTTGCACTGCCGGCAGAAATAGCCGCGGCCGCAGCTCCCGGAAGCAGGCTGCTGATCGGTGGTATGGGACCGGAAGGTGAATTAAGGAACGGGACCATCGGCACGATGGAACCGCTGTATGCAAATGGTGAAAAATTCAGCAGGGCGCGGGTATACCTCAGCGGGCAATATCCCGTAGGACAATTACTCACCGCCTACCTGCCTGTCCTTTTCAAAGAAGGCAGCTGGGTACCTAACAGTGCCCTCATCCGGCTGGGGAAGGAAGCCATCGTGTTTCAGCATGGTCCCTCCGGTTACCGCGCCGTTACGGTGCGTACCGGGGCACAGGCGGGCGGAATGACGCAGCTGCTAACCAACGTGCAGGGTATCGCTTCCAATGCCGCATATATTGCGGACAGTGAAGGATTCATCAGGCCGGAATCAAATAACCAACCATCACATCCATAACTGAAAGCATATGGAAAGAAAACATTTCCTCAGAGCCATTGCCATAGCGGCCGCATCGCCCGCGGTATTGCTTGCCGCATGCGGTGAGGCATCAGAAAAAACGGCCGCTGCCACGCAAACATACACCTGCCCCATGCACCCGCAGGTGGTACAGAACGCACCGGGAACCTGTCCCGTTTGCGCGATGGACCTCGTGCCTTTCGATAAGAACAACACCAATAAATCGTTGCAGCTGATGGATAGTCAGGTTGCACTGGGTAACATCACCACGGCAGCAGCAGGTGCAGGCATGTTAACGCAAACCCGCAGTCTCAATGCACGGCTGATGCCCGATCCGCAGCGAACCGGTGTTGTATCTTCCCGCATTGCAGGGCGTATCGATAAACTGTATGTCCGCGAAACCGGCGTGCAGGTCAGCAAGGGCCAGGCATTGTATGCCATCTATTCCGAAAACCTCGCCACACTGCAATCAGAATACCTGCTGGCAGCTGCGCAGGTCCGTAAGTTCCCGGACGATGCACGCTTCCGCCAGATTGAGGAAGGCGCAAAACTGAAACTGGAGCGGTATGGCCAAAGTGAAAAAGATATCGCACAGCTGCTGAAAGACGGCGCACCACGGCCATTGGTGACATATCATGCACAACAGGGAGGATTGGTAACGCAGCTTTCCGTTTCCGAAGGACAATACATTTCCGAAGGCGGCGTAATATTGCAGTTGGAAGATTACAGTCAATTGTGGGTGGAAGCGGATATTTATCCTGCAGAAGCCGCGCTGATAAAGAAAGGGCAAACGCTGCAGGTAACTGTGCCGGGATGGGAAAACGAGCCGCAGGAAATTCAGGCGGATTTTGTGTACCCCGCATTGCAAACCGGTAAGCAAACCCTGCAGCTCCGCGGCAGCATCCGCAACCCGGATGCGCGCTGGCAGCCGGGCATGGCCGCTACTGTTGTATTACCCGTACAGTCGCGCAGCGAAGCATTACAGCTGCCTGTAGACGCAGTGATCCGCGATGGCGCTACCGCGCACATCTGGATCGAAAAGCCGAAGAATACGTTTACGCCCCGAAAGGTGCGCACAGGTATGGAAACGAACCGTTCCGTAGAAATCATGGAAGGTTTGGAAGAAGGCGAGAAAGTAGTGGTAACAGGCGCGTATCTGCTGTACAGCGAATACATTTTAAAGAGAGGAAAACAACCGGTTTAAAAAAAAATCATCATATTCATCATTCAAAAAACACCTGACACATGAAACAATGGATCCTTCCCGCCGCCCTGATGTCATTGGCCGCCTGCGGCGGTAACGCCCCCAAACAGGCTGACGCAACAAAACCGGAGGACACCACCGCCACCGTAACCACTGCAGCCACCGCTACCGTTTCCCTGAAAAACGATGCGCTGAACGCCGTACTGGAACATTATGAGAAACTGACCGAAGCCCTCGTGAAAGGCGATGTATCCGGCGCGAAAGTGGCAGCTGCTGCCATAGAAGTAGGCGCCCCTGCTGCTGATGCATCCGGCAAACTCGCGGAAAGCGCTAAAGCCATCGGTGCTGCTGCTGACATAGATGCACAGCGCGTAGCTTACTCTTCCCTCAACGATTCATTTATAGGGCTGGTGAAGGCATCGGGCATGAACAGCGGAGAGCTGCATGTAGAATTCTGCCCCATGGCCTTCGACAATAAAGGCGGCCGCTGGATCAGCAAATCAAAAGACATCCGCAATCCCTATTTCGGTGACGAAATGCTGACCTGCGGATCAGTGGAAGAAACTGTGAAATAACGTACCATGTTGATAGACGGCCTTGTCAGCCGAAGAAAAAATGCCGGCCCTTAAAGCCGGCATTTCCTTTTACTGCGCTACCTGTTCTGCGGCTTTCTCCAGGAATGCAGGAAGTTGCTTGTTCACGAAATGATCCCAGCCTTCCATGAAGCTGCTCCGTACAAAGGAAGGATGATCCTGCGGGAAGCTTTCAAGCCCGGAATGCGTGAGTACAAGGCGCGTACCACCCGCTTCGGGGAACAGCTCCCAGCTTACTTCCGAATTGCCGGGATAATCCGCATACCGCCAGGTGTAGGCGATCTTCTGCTGCGGCACCACTTCGGTAACCTCGCAGAGATGGCGGAACACGGTATCCTCATGAGGGCAGTCGAACGAGAACTCCGTTCCCTTCACAGCTTTGAAGCCCTTCATTTCAAAATACCATTGATTCATTTTAACAGGGTTGGTAATGGCATCCCATACCTGCTGTAGCGTTGCCGGATAGGTACGTTCCACAATCAGCGGTTCTTTTTTCATATGCGTTTCTATGTTAGGTTTTAGAATAATACTATTCCGGTTGCTGTGCTAAAAAATCGCCCAGCGCGTCGAGTTTCTGTGTCCAGAAGGTTTCATATTGAGCCGTCCAGTCGCGCACCTCTTTCAAAGGTCCCAGGTCGGCATGGCAATACCGTTCCCTCCCCTGCTGGCGGATAACGATCAGGCCACATTCGGTAAGGATGCGGATATGTTTGGATACGGCCGGCCTGCTGATGGGGAAATGTTCCGCCACGGCATTCAGATGCAGCGGGGTGCCTGCCAGCAGCTGGATGATGTCTCGCCTTGTAGGGTCAGATATTGCCTGAAATACGTCTCTTCTCATAATTACGGTGCTTTATGTAACCAATCGGTTACAAATATAGGTAACCGATCGGTTACACAAAAATATTTTTTCAGAAAGGGGATTAAAATAAAAACAGCGCATACAGGTAACTGCATGCGCTGTTGATGGGGCTTGTGCGAATCGGTTATTCGCTTGCCCGGCCGGTCATTTCTATAGCTGTACCGATTTCTTTCGTTTCCGGCGTTTCGTTGTCTGCTCCCTCTTCAAACCAGTGCGTGGCACCTTCATTGTCTTCTTTCCTCACAAGGTAGAGCATTTTCCACGGCAGCGAAACCAGAAACAGGTTCTCTTCTTCCAGTGTGACCGGGATGTCGTGGCTCTGATAGCGTATGTGAAATGTGTTCATATCCGCAAATCTACAATCCTTATGCCTAGATACGATATGTTACCCCCAGCGTAACGAAAATATTATACATCGGGAAGTCCATCCCCCTGAAATCGGAGGGAAAAACAGGCCTTAATCCCCAGGAGAGGTTACCCATTACCCGGAGCTTTTTACCTACCCTTCTTTCTGCTCCGCCCTGCAATCCTGCATCGAAGCGGCGCATATCCGTTCCGAAATCAAATGATGCTTCGCTGACGTTCACCTTCTCCCCCAGTGAGCTGCCGTTGCGGATATAACCATCACTCACATTGCCATAGAAGTTGGCGCTGAACAGCCAGGCCATATACCCTCCCAGGTGCAGGCGCCAGTTATCGTTCGGCGTATAGGTGGCACTGATGGGGAAAGAGACGTATGCATTGCGCACGGTGGTTTTATTTTTCCCTGTAAAAGCGCCTTCGAACTCACTTTTCCCGGAACCATCTTCCATGGTGATCATGGTATGGAAATACATGACTTCGTCTTTTGTGGTCATGCCTTTGTAATCGAGCTTCACGCCAACGGCCGCTCCCCATTCCGACGCTTTCGTGGGGCGCCACGAAAGTTCGTAACCGAGGGAAGGACAAAACTCCGGGCGATAAGAATTGATCTTGCGGATGGTGTTAGGAAGGCCTACCGGTGCGGTAGCTCCGATATTGAAGCCCGCCTGAATGCGATGCTCCAGGTGCTGTGCCTGTGCGCCGGTGGCTATAAAAGCGGCGAGGAATATTATAAAGATTCTGATGTTCATGCTGGTAGTTTATTGGATGATGGCAAGACTGTCGACCACAAGCCTGCTGCCGATAGCGCCGCGGTACTGGTCGCCGTCTTTACTGGACGAGGCCACGATGGCCATCATCATTTCTTTAGTGGCAGAGCGGCCGGGAATGTAGGTAAATGGAATATCGAACCGGGTGAAATGGCCACGGCCTGAGCCGTCGGGCAGTTTGGCGGTAGCGATGATACGGTCGGACGTATGGATGTTCGTAGCATCCAGCCGGGTACGGCCCGTGTAGAGTACGGCGTAAATAGCGCAGGAGTCCGTTACTCCCGGGAGTATGTTCCCTTCCTTATCCTGGTAGCTGGCACCCGGGGCATATTTGTAATATCCTGTGAACCGTGTAGCCTTACCCGTAAATGGCTGTCCGAACTGGGTGGCTTTCAATGGTTCGAGGAAGGCGCTGCTCACATCGAAATTGCCGAGGAACAGGGAACCGGCGAAGAGCTTGATGCCCACGAGATTGGATAGTACGGTGCCTTTCAGGGTAATTAATTCGGCAGCATAGGTGCCCGACTCCGAATCTGCCGTGGCCCGTAACGGATACCCGTCAGGCTGTTTGGGAACACCGCTCAGCGCAACGCCCGGGTTGCCGGACGACCATACCTGTCCACCATCCTCTTCTATCACATACTGGTACTTATCCTTGTCGTGGATGAGCCATTTCTCGAATGCCCAGTCCCACTCCCCGATAGATACGACTTCTACCGTGTATTGCTTGCGGTTTTCGCCGCTGGCGGATGTAACGGTGTATACATTTTCACCACCTGTGAAAAAGATGGAATCGCCGGAAGCGGGTGATACTTTAGCGCCTTTGGTGGTGGTGATAACAGGTGCCACACCTTTGTCGAATGCTTCGGGTTCGAGATAGAGCAGGATCTTGCGGTTCGACTGATCGATGAAAACTTCTCCTGTGAGCAGGGAATCCGGGAGCGTGAAGGATTCAATGTCCGCCTCGGGATTGGGCGGCTCTGATTTGATGCAGGCCTGCATGGCGATGGCCGTGAGGGCGCATGCCGCCAGCAGGCGGATGGATTGTATATGGGTCATAATGTACATAACAGCAGAATGGAGGGGAAGTTTAAAACGGAAACCCGCCACTAAAAGTGACGGGCCGAATCCGTTTGCCAGAAGCATGGTTTCCGTTGCGGACAAACAACGTTTGTTATAGAATTTCCACTACCCGTCCTACCTGTCCATCTTCCAGCCGGACTTTAATTCCCCTGGAATGGTAAGCCGCGGAAGTGAGGAGATCCTGGACGATGCCGTAGGTAACCCTGCCACTGCGCTGGTCTTTCTTCAGGATAATGCCGACTTCGATGCCGGGAGTGATATTTTTTCTGTATTGAGCGTCTTCCCTCATGCGTGTAAATTTCCGCGCAAAGGTACAAAAATCAGCCCCAGTTGCCGCTGTAACCAAAAAGGTAACTGAACATGTGGGGGCTTATTGCGTTTTCGTACTTCCATACTTTTTTAGAAAGCGAGAAACGTACATTCCCGGGAGCTTCCAGGGAGCCGGGGGTTGTTTTTCCTCTCTGAATACTTAACACGAAATACGATTGATCGCCGGAAGGCGGATCGGTAAGGATATACACGGGGCATCCTTCCACCATTCCGTAAGGGTAACGCTTTTCTGCCTGCTCCGATTCATTGCCGTGAATACAATGGGGAACAAAGCCTTCGACACAACTTCCACTGATCCGGAATTCCAACGGACCAAAACGTGTAACAAGTTGCCGGATTAATTGTATAGCCGGTTCCTCGGCTACAATTCTGGGATTAGTCATATCAGACAGTATTAGAACAAGAAATCCGCGCTGATGTCTGCCATAGGATTATGCTGCATTGCTTCGAACATCATCATGCTAAATTCTCACAAAAAAGAGAGATACCCGTTTACGTTCGTACTGATTATTAGCACGATTGTACCTGACTTCATGCCACATTCGGGAAAAATCCCTTATTTTGAAATAGTTAGATATCGCTATGGCCCGAAAATACCTGTTAGAGCATATTGAGCTGATGCCCTCCAGAATGCTGAAAACGCTGGTGGAAAACCGTCGCGTTTTTAACCTTAACAACTGTGAGCTGAACGTATTCGAATGTTTTGAAACCGCCTGGGCCGTTCCCATGCAATTCAATGAGTTCATTATCACCAGTATGGTCCGCGGGAAAAAGGTCATGCACCTCCCCAACCAGCCCAGCTTCGACTATCTGCCCGGCGAAACGGTAATTTATCCCGCCAACGAAAAGATGGAGATCGACTTCCCGGAAGCCACCTTCGACAATCCCACACAATGTATTGCCCTCGCTATTGATGCACTGTATGTGCGTGGCACCATCGAATATCTGAACAGCTATTACCAGTCGCCCGATGAACGGCGTACCTGGCAGCTGCATTTCAATCAATATCATTTTGAGAACGACGATGAGATTTCCGCACTGATCAATAAGCTCATCCGTATCTGCTGCAGTGCTGACAACAGTAAGGATATCTTTGCGGACCTTAATCTGAAGGAACTGCTCATCCGCCTCATGCAGAGCCAGCACCTCACACAGGTGATGACAGAATCTGCCGTGAGCAATAACCAGAGCCGCCAGCACTTTGTACTCAACTACATCCGTGAGCACCTTACGGAGCGCATCTCGGTAGATACGTTGAGCAAAAAGGCCTACCTGAGCCGCAACCTCTTCTTCCGATGGTTCCGTGAGCAGTTCGGCATCACACCGCTGGAATATGTGAACAGGGAGCGCATTACCCTTGCCAAGCGCCTCCTCAGCCAGTCCGACAATACGGTAAGCCGCGTGAGCGAGCTGTGCGGGTTTACCGATGTGAACTACTTTATCCGTATGTTCAAGAAAGTGGAAGGCATTACCCCAAAAACTTACCAGACGATCAGTTCGGAGCACCTCCGGCTCATGGCGCGCAAATAATCCACACATTACCCATGGCACAGCCTTTGCCCCATTATCCTAAACACGGATTATGAAAGCATTAGGTATTATTCTCATCATCGCCGGCATTGTAATGATCCTTTTCCGCGGCTTTTACGTGGAAACCGACAAGGAGATCCTTGACGCCGGCCCTATTGAGATCACCAAGAAAGAAAACCGCTGGATCGGATGGCCTACCTACGCAGGCGGTATAGCTGCAGTGGCGGGTATTGTACTGCTGATCTCTTCAGGCAAACGGCGCGGGGCATAAAAAAGCCGGGTCCCTGTGATCAGGGACCCGGCGGATTGCTTCAAAATATACTCATTACACATTCTGCCTTGTTAAAAACGGGCCAGGGTCCGGCACCTCCGGGCGCGGTGCCGTATACTCCCCGACCCTGGAGGGTTTTATTTTTCCTGCATATAAGCTTTCAGCCATTTCCCGGCCTGAATACGTTCTTCTTCACCCGCAGTACCAAACAGCAGGGTAAGGCCCCAGTTACGGCCCCCAAGGGCAAAGAGCGGGTTCTTTTCATCGACCCGCCACACCGTATACTGTCCGGTGCGGAACAGCAGGCGGCAATCCCACGTGAAATAGTAGGGCTGATCCGCCGGCTGCGTTACGGTAATCTCGTATTTCTTGTAATGCGAGATGGCATGATCTTTCACCAGCTTCCTGGTATACCCCGCTCCCGGCTCCACATGCCGCTTTTCTGCTTTGGCCTTGGGCGGCTGGTACAGATGTTCCTGGAACAGATCGTACCACAGCCGCTGCACCTGGTGGATGTACAGGAGAAACCCCGCTTTGGGTACGCCTTCGAACTGTACCATCCACCGGTTAAGGGTGGCTGGCTTGAGATAGAGGCGCACGCCCTGCCAGTCTTTATAACTGACGCCCGTGTTCACATACCTTGAGAATCCCAGTTTCCAGAGGCGTTGCGGATCTATGGGGATGGCCTGCAGCTCTGGCAGCAGCGTTGTGAGTGCCGCGAAGTGTTCTTCGCGGACCTGCATCACTTTACCGTTGCGGTAAAAAAGCCCTCCCAGTGCTATTTCTTCCAGCTCTACCATGGCATTATCATTTACGCAGCCGCATTTCCTTCCTGTCGATCACCACCTGCGCCACCACCCCCCATACCTGGAAGGTATCGTGGTCGCGGATCACGATCGGGTCGTACATGGCGTTTTCGGGATAGAGCATCCATCCGGAAGATGATTTCACGAGGGTTTTAACGGTGAACTCGCCGTTAAGGACGGCCACCACCACATCGTTAGGCATGGGTTTGAGGGAGCGGTCTACCACCAGGTAGCTGCGGTCAGGGATATGTGCGTCGGTCATGGACGTTCCGTCTACCCGCACGATGTAAACCGAGGGTTTGTTCATACCAAGGAGGTTAACGAGGTCGATGTCTTCTTCCATATAGTCCTGCGCGGGGGAAGGGAATCCTGCTTTCAGCGGGGTCCAGACATAGGGGACTTTGATCTCTCCGGTCTCGCGGACGGCGTAAAAAGATAAGCCGTTCCGGTGGTTAACTGCATACATGACTACTAATATTTTTAGCAATATTAGCTAAAGAAATTAGCATAAACGATGGGTACAAACCCAACAAACCCAACAGCTTTAAAGTTCTGTTAAAAACAGCAGTAATCTCCCACAAAAGTGTTATCTTGAACCTTCCAACGCTATTCAGAATAAGGCTAACAGCACTCATCAGATCATCAGAAAAACCTACCCATCATGCAATCACGTATTCTTTACATCACGCCCGGCGGGCCACTTTGTTTTATCGACTACCTGACGGTGGCCGATGGCATGGCGGTGCTTGAGCAGCTGAAGCAAACAGTGCGTATTTCATCTCTGACCCGTATGTTTTATGAATTCAGATTGCTGAAAATGGTGAAAGACGGGCTGATCAGCATTGACCGGATATTGCTGCCGGGCTTCGACCGTCACAGCGTAAGCATCTTCCTCGACAGCTGTGAGCTGCACTCAGAGCAATATCCCTGCAGATAAAAAACCCCATCAATATCAAGTATTACCGCAACCAGTAGGGGCCGCATAAAGCGGTGGCTGGTGAAGTGTGCCCCTACCCTGCACTGAAATTGCAGGCCATAGTGCCTGCACTATGGCAGCCGTACAAACCAGTGCTTCTATATTGCTGCTTGCAGAAACGGCCGGGTTTGAATATTTTTATGCCCGCAATGAAAAATACGAACAAACCGATCCTCGTCATAAAATTTGGTACAGCCTCCATTACCCGCGACAACGGGGAGCTGAATGAATCCGTGATAGCGGAGATCGCCAAGCAGGTGGCAGCCGTGCATGACCGTTACAATGTGGTACTGGTATCGTCCGGTGCTGTAGCCGCAGGTAAGCGTTTCCTGAAAGAATACACCGGCACCATCAGCGAGCGTAAAGCCGCTGCAGCCATTGGTAACCCGCTACTGCTCAATAAGTACACCCAGTATTTCGCCCAATACGGCATCCCCGTGGCGCAGAGCCTCTGCGAACGGAGCCACTTCTCCAACCGCAACCAGTTTCTCCAGCTGCACAAAACGTATGAAGAACTCTGGGCCAGCGGCATCATCCCCATCGCCAATGAAAACGACGTGGTGAGTGACCTCGAACTGAAATTCTCTGATAACGATGAACTGGCTACGCTGATAGCGGTTGGTTTCGGCGCATCCATGCTGCTGTTCTCCACCAGTGTGGGCGGCGTGCTGGACCGCTCAAAGAAGATCGTGCCCGTCATCCCCGTGATCGATGAAGCCGCCTTTTCCCTGGCAGACACCAGCAAATCGAGTCTTGGCCTTGGCGGCATGGTTTCCAAACTGACTTTTGCCCGCCTCGCCACCCGGATGGGCATCCAGGTCGTGATCTTCGGAATCGGCACGCCGGATGGCATTGCCCTCGCTACGGAAGGAAAAACAGGAACACTGTGCCCGTCTCAACCCTGCAGTATGCCCGCACGCCGCAAATGGCTGGCCAGCGGCAGCCTTGTAACCGGCAGGATACAGGTAGATGCCGGAGCACAGAAAGCCCTCGAAAAAAGGCATAGTCTGCTCGCTGTAGGCGTACGTTCCGTGCTGGAGAAGTTCGAATGCGGTGAAGTAATCGAAATTGCAGGCGAATCAGGAGATGTGTTTGCCGTTGCCCGCGCCAAGGTAAGCTCCGATGCCATTAGTGGCGGCAACCGTGAAAAGAACGTAGAAGTGGCCCATGCCGATGAAATCGTGATTCTTTAAACAACAACAATTATGTCCACCATCATACCCCTGCTCGAAAAAGCACAACAGGCGTCCCGCTCCGTAAAATCTGCCGGCGATACGGTTAAACAGTCCATCCTTCGCCGCATAGGCGTACTGCTGATGGAAAATGCCGCCGCCATCATGGAAGAGAACCGTAAAGATCTCGGCCAGATGCCCGACGGAGATCCCCGGAAAGACCGTCTGCTGCTCAACGAAGCACGTATTTCCGACCTCTCCGGCAGCCTGAACGACATTGCCCTCCTGCCCGACCCTTCGGGACAACTGCTGTCAGAAAAAGTGCTGGAAAACGGGTTGCTTGTAAAGAAGGTGACTGCTCCGCTGGGGGTGGTGGGTGTTATTTATGAATCGCGGCCCAATGTAACGGTAGACGTGGCAGCCCTCTGCATCCGCTCCGGCAACGCCGCCGTACTCCGTGGCGGAACCGATGCTTTCTATACCAATACCATCCTCGTATCCCTCATCCGCCAGGCGCTCGAAGCCCATGCTGTGGACCCGGATGCCGTGGTGCTCCTGCCTACCGACCGCGCCCTCGTAACCGAGCTGCTGACGGCCGTGCAATATGTAGACATCATTATCCCCCGCGGCTCCCAGTCGCTGATCGATTTCGTGCGGCAGCACTCCCGCGTACCGGTGATCGAAACTGGTGCAGGCGTCTGCCATACTTATGTGGAAGGCACGGCTGACCTCGAAAAGGCGGCAAAGATCGTTACCAATGCCAAAGTAAGCCGCCCGTCTGTATGTAATGCGCTGGACACAGTGATCGTTGATCAATCCATCGCAGCGGAGTTCCTCCCCCTCCTCGCGCCATCACTGGCCGCTTACGCCGTGGAGATCTTTGCGGATGAAACAGCCTATCCCATCCTCGAAAAAGCCGGATATCCGCATCTGCAGCATGCCAGTGAAGCCGATTTCGGACGGGAGTTCCTCGATTTTAAATGCTCGGTAAAAACGGTGGACGGACCGGAAACAGCACTTTCCCATATCCGCCAATACTCCAGCAAACACTCCGAAGCCATCCTCACGCAAAACACGGCGCTGGGCGAACGCTTCCAGCAGGAAGTAGACGCAGCCGCAGTATACGTCAATGCCTCCACAAGGTTTACTGACGGAGGCGTATTCGGACTGGGCGCAGAGATCGGTATTTCCACCCAGAAACTCCACGCCCGTGGTCCCTTCGCCCTCGAAAAGCTCGTAACAGAGAAATGGATCGTGACAGGCAACGGGCAAACCCGCTGATCTCTGCCTGCACGAACAAAATGTACGGAAAGGTTGTTCTCCTTCTGAACAATCCGAATTCCCATGTTGAAAGAGCAAATGCATAAACTGGCGCAAAACCAGGAAGGGCCATGTATCTCCATTGCCCTGCAAACCCACCGCACACACCCCGACAACCAGCAGGACGCCATCCTGCTGAAGAACCTTATCAACGAAGCGGAAAGCCGGTTGCTGAAGGAATACGACCGCCGCAGCGTGGATCAGCTGTTAAAGAACCTCCACTCCATGGAGTCGCAGATAGATAACCGCCTCAATGATTTCGGACTGTACGTATTCGTTTCTGCCAACACAGCAGAATTCGTTCGCACCATGTGGCCTCCGCGGGAAAACAAAGTGTACCTCGACAAAGAATTTGCCCTCCGCGATATTATCAAAGCCTACAACCGTTCGGAAGATTATTACATCCTGCACCTCAGCCAGACGGGCGTAGAGCTGTACGAGGCACTGAACGACCGTATCTATGGCGAAGTCACACAGCACGGATTCCCTTATCGCGACAACCCGCACTATATCACCGACCGCCAGGCCAGAAGTGACTCAAAGAAGGTCGATAACCAGGTAAGGGAGTTCCTCAATAAAGTGGATAAATCCATGATAACAGTGCAGTCTGCCCATCCGCTGGAGATCATCGTGGCCGCTACCCGGGAGAATTTCGATTACCTGCTGGAAGTAGCCGATCAGCAGCTGATATATTCCGGTCATTTCACCATAGACGCAGGAAAGGCCGATATCCATTATTTGTCGGATAAGGCATGGCCCGTCGTGAAAGATCTGCAGAAAGCCCGTCGCGCCGCTGCTATTGACGAATTAATGGCAGGCATCCCCAGCGGCAAGGTGCTGACCGACATGCAGGAGATTTACCGTGCAGCCAGAGAAGGGCGGGGAGAACTGCTCATGGTGAAAAACGACTTCAGTCAGCCTATCGGCATTACCAGCAAGGGCTTCGAATTTGCGCAGGATGCCACTGTACCCGGGATTAACGATGATATCGTGAACGACATTGCCTGGGAAGTAGTGGATAAGAAAGGACGCGTATATTTCACGGACCAGCCGGCCCTCCGCCAGCTGGGCGATATTGCACTGCTGACGCGCTATTGAATCAAAACCCGGGTGAATTGCACTGAATTCGTTTTCTTTGCACAGCATGTCGCTTTATTTCACATCACTCAATTCGGGCAGTAACGGAAACTGTTATTACATCGGCAACAGCCAGGAGGCGGTGCTGGTGGATGCCGGCATTTCCTGCAGGGAAACGGAGCGCCGGATGGAGCGCCTGGGGCTGGATATGGGGAAAGTGAAAGCCATCATCGTATCCCACGAGCATGTGGACCACATCCGCGGGATACCCGTATTAAGTAAAAAGCATGATCTTCCTGTATATATCACCGAAGCCACCCTCCGCCACAGCGGGATGCAGCTTGCCGGGAGAACATTTTCCGCTGCGGAACCAATCCAGATCGGCAGTTTGCAGATAAAGCCCTTCGTCAAGTATCATGATGCGGCAGACCCGCACAGTTTCCTTATATCCTGCGGGCAAGCCCGGGTGGGTGTGTTTACTGATATCGGACGGCCCTGTGGCGAGCTGGCACACCACTTCTCCATGTGCCATGCCGCCTTCCTCGAAACGAATTACGATACGGAAATGCTCGATAAAGGGCGTTATCCCGTATTTCTTAAAAACAGGATCAGGGGTGGCCATGGCCACCTCTCCAATCATGAAGCGCTGGAAGTATTTCTGAAGCACCGCACCAGGCACCTGAGCCACGTGCTGCTGTCTCACCTTTCACAGGATAATAACGATCCCGACCTCGTACATTCCCTTTTTACCCGACATGCCAATGGTACCGAGATCGTAGTGGCGGGCCGCTATGCGGAAACACCCGTGTTCCATATCGATCCGTCTGAAGCACCAATACCTAAACTGCTTCCCATTCCACAACAGCAGGTACAACTCCCGTCCTCTTCCCTGACCAAATCCTCCCAACAAAAAAACCGGCCTACTCAGACAACCTTGTTCTGAACAGACCGGCAACAGTTTGCATGGTAACCAGCTAACCCATTAAAAATATCTTGGACTGACTTCCCTATTCCCTTTCTTCGGCATGAATAGACTGATGGAAATTTCGTGGGAGCCGGATTGGTAATTCCTTAGCCCGCTTGTCGTGAAATCATAAGCATATCCGATCCGGAGCCATTTGGCAGCCATGAACTCTACCATGGCAGAAGCAGCATCCCGGTTGGTGAGGTCCATATCCTTACCCGAAGCATCCCAAATCCTGACGCCTGTCCGGTAAGAACCGCCTATCCATACCAGATCATGCATCAACAGGAAGCAGGAAAGGTCTACATTACTAGGCCCTTTGAAATCATCTTTCCAGAGAAAAGACGGTTTCAGTTTGAAGTTTTCCGCCAGGTTGAGCACTGTACCGGCACCCAGATACAGATGCGGTTTGCGCTCAAGGGTACGGAAGTATTCATCATTCCAGTTAAAGCCTTTAACACCTGTTGTTTGCAGGAGGTTGTTGATGGAAGCCGAGGCATACCAGGTGGGCGTATAATAAAACACGCCGAAGTTGGCATCCGGCTCCAGATGCGAGGCATTGGCTATGGGGATGCTGTTGTCATGTTCATCTACATACGTGAGCACGGTGCCATCCAGCCGGTATTGGGTAAAGCCCCCGCCGATACCAAAACAAAGGCGTTTGGCGCCGGACTCATCCAGCGGAATACGGTAGGCATATCCTACATTAAATGAAGTGGTTTTCTGCGGACCAAGTTCTTCGTGCAGGAAGTTAGCGCTCAGCGCCATCCTGTCTTCCGCAGCAGGTGTAAGCCAGTCGATGGAAGCTCCCATGGTATTAGGAGCTCCGGGAAAACCTTCCCATTGACGGCGGTAAATAGCGTTAAAGCTGGTGCCTCCCCGATAACCTGCGTAGGCTGTGTTTACGTTCAGCATATTGAATACATACTGACTGAACTGCACATCTTGCTGAGCCTGAGCTTTTTCACATAGGAGGATGGCTAAAAATAACAAACAAACAGGGTAGTGTTTTGCCATACATAGCGATTTTAGGCAGCCGGGTGTACCGGCTCACTACTCTATAACACGCGGATTCGCAGATGGTTGTAAAAATAATCAGGAAGCCTGGATGATGAGGTTAAAGTGTTCATCCAGTGCAATACGGCCTTCCTGTTCTCCCTGCGGAGTGGCAAGTCCTTTGATTTTACCGGTTTTACCTTTTGTCAGCAGGTCTTCCAGCTGTTTGTCGGAGAGTTTTTTCCCGAAAGCTTCAAAAGGAACCTTGAAGCCACAGGCAGCAAAGTTGGCGCAGCCGTAGGCGGTATTGCCTTTCTTAACGGGGTGTGCCTTGCATTTGGGGCAAACTGCAGCAGTGGGGTCTGCGGCTTTTTTAGGCGCCCGTGGCTTCGGAGGGGCGGCATCCTTGTCTTTCTCTTTTTGCGGCGGAGCTTCCGAAGCAATGGAAATGGATTTGCCCGTGTTGTTCTTTACATCACGGATAAGGGCGATCACCATATCTGTCAACTCCTGCCGGAAAGTATCCATGGCATATTCCCCCTTTTCCATGAGGCGCAGTTTACGCTCCCAGGTACCGGTGAGTTCGGGGCTTTTTAGCAGCTCGTTTTCGATGGTATCGATGAGATCCATACCGGTTTGCGTGGCAAAGATGTTCTTTTTCTTTTTTTCGATGTATTTGCGGCGGAAGAGTGTTTCGATGATATTGGCCCTTGTAGACGGCCGGCCGATGCCGTTATCCTTCAGCGCCTCGCGCATTTCCTCATCCTCTACCTGCTTTCCGGCGGTTTCCATGGCACGGAGCAGCGTTGCTTCGGTGTAGGGCTTGGGAGGTGAGGTTTTCCCTTTATGAACGCGGGGCGTATGTGGGCCGCTTTCTCCCACCTCGAATACAGGAAGGATCTTCTCCCCTTCTTCCGCAGGCTCATCACCATCTTTGGGAGCGGGTGCATCGTTGGCGTATACTTCTTTCCATCCCGGCTCCAGGATTTGCTTACCGGTGGCTTTGAACTCCACCTGGCCTACCTTTCCCAGCACCGTGGTATTGGAGATTTTACATTCCGGGTAAAAGGCAGCAATGAAGCGGCGGGCTACGAGGTCGTAGATACGTTTTTCGTCGAGATGCAGGTTTTCCGGGTACATACCTGTGGGAATGATGGCATGGTGATCCGTCACCTTCTTATCATCGAATACTGATTTGAGCTTTGGGATGGGCTTTTCGAGCAGCGGTGCCACGAGGGCTGCGTAAGGGGTAAGGTCTTTGAGGATACCTGCGATCTTGGGATGGAGGTCTTCCGAGAGGTACGTGGTATCTACCCTGGGGTAGGTTACAAGTTTCTTCTCGTAGAGGCTCTGGATATAACGCAGGGTATCGTCTGCCGAATAGGCGTATTTCTTATTGGCTTCTACCTGTAGGGCGGTGAGGTCGAACAGGCGCGGGTTGCCTTCTTTTCCTTCCTTTTTCTCGAAAGATGTGATTTCGAAAGGGTGCTCCTTGAGGTAAAGGAGTCCTTTCTCAGCACGTTCCACCTGTACAATACGGTCGATGGCAGCCGTGAACTCTACTTTTTTATAGATGGTTTTGAGCTCCCAGTATTCGGCAGATACGAAGGCGTTGATTTCCTTTTGCCGTGCAACGATCATGGCAAGGGTGGGTGTCTGAACGCGGCCAATGGAGAGTACGGCTTTGCCCTGTGCAAACTTTTTGGTAAAAAGGCGGGTGGCATTCATGCCAAGTAGCCAGTCTCCGATTGCACGGGCGCTTCCGGCAGCATAGAGGTTATCGTATTGGGCAGCTTCTTTGAGTGACTGGAAGCCGTTGCGGATGGCTTCTTCGGTGAGTGACGATATCCAGAGGCGCTTAACGGGAGCGGCGCATTTGGCTTTCAGCAGCACCCAGCGCTGGATGAGTTCCCCTTCCTGCCCGGCGTCACCACAGTTGATAACCTCTTCACAAGCCTGAATGAGGGTTTCAATAACACGGAACTGTTTCTGCACCCCGGCATTCTCGATCAGCTTGATGCCGAACTGGTTCGGAATGATGGGCAGGTCGGACAGCGACCAGTATTTCCAGTGCGGGGAATAGTCATGCGGTTCTTTCAGGGTACAGAAGTGCCCGAAGGTCCAGGTAACCTGGAAACCGTTTCCTTCATAATACCCATCTTTCCGGGTTTTGGCGCCCAGCACTTCTGCGATGTCGCGCGCAACACTCGGTTTTTCCGCAATACAGACTTTCATATCTGGCGCGAATTTCGGTGAATTGGGGGAATTAATCAAAGAGGAATTACGGGGAGCGAAGAAGAAAATACGTCTGTTATGGACTATATACCATTTTAAAATATGAACAGGATGAACACGCTGCAAACAATTATTTGAATTGGATTAACACTTACATTGGTCGGGAAAATTAATCATTCACAAAAAACGGTAACCATGGAGATCAGTGTTTGCCATGAAAGGTCTTATGTAAAAGAACTAATGAGAAAATCTAATATCCGGAATACTACAGACTCGGTGCGGAAGCGATCGCATTATTTGAATGAGCTTTAAATGAAGTGATGAATGGCAGGATCATAGTTGCCCTTGATGTAGAAGCGGACCGGGCGCGAGAGATACTTGCACCCTCATTGGAATATGCTAAATCCTTCCGGCCCGTTAAGCGGGTAGTTTCACCCGTTTAGCTCCTCTTTTGTAACCCAATTACAATCGTTTATGTCCATTGGTTTGGAAAACCCTTCTGCCCTTGCAAGATCATCGGCACAATTGAAACACCGGTTCCGGCTGATTGCACTGGCGCTTATGATAATACTGGTACCTATTACCGGAATAGGTACTATCCTTACACTAAAAGATTTTGATGCAAATGTTCGCAATTTGCAAACGCCGCTCCAGGAGGCAGCTGAGCAAACATGGCATCCCGGCCAGGCAGATTCACTGAACCGGAAGCATCAGCTGGAACTTTATTCGCTTATGCAGGAGGAAAAGAAAGAATTCCGGGAGTTCTTCCTGAAGCTTTGCCAGATGGTATTACTGAATCTGATGCTGCCTATCTGGTCTTACTCATCATTCAGCCCCTTCCCTTCCATAATCCATGGGATATACTTATCGATCCTCGATTCACGTGTTTTGGATTGTTTGGCGGAAGAAAAGTGTAACAGATATCCGCGCTGGCGCCCGGGAGTTAAGGCCTCAAACGCATCTTTCAGTTCTGCATCTGCTTTCAGTCTGTTCTTAAATTCATCCGGCATTTTAAACTCCTCCGTTTTTTTGAAGGGTACTTTCGCCCCGGATTCTTCCAGTTCTATAGCTTCGAATATATACGCTTTCAACACCTTCTCCAACTTCGTAACATCAGCCACTTTCGTGAACCGTACCTGCCGGGCAGACTGTACGTTCTCTGTTTGCTGAATCAGGATACCCTCAGGGTCTTTCAACAATACGCCCTTGTGAAACAACAGTCCGCAATATTCCTTGAAAGTATGCATCAGCACGATGTTACTACCCTCATATGTATAACAGGGCACACCCCATTTCAATTCCTCGTTCAAATGGCAATCCAGGATTATCTTCCGCAACTTTACCAGTTCTTTCTCCCATTGCGGATTTCTGCTGATGTACTTATCGATCTGGGAATTCATATTGTGCGTTTTTTAAGGATGTGTTACAAATAGTCAGGTTGCTAATCAGTAGTTACTTGACTACAAATATACGCGTAGCTATTTAACTACACAAATATTTCTTTATTTATTTCGGAAAGATGATGGAGGGATACCTGCAAGTAATCGTTTTACATATGGCGCATTAACCAGATCACCAAGGTCTGAAAGACGTAGACAGGAATTTTAAGGTTTGGAAAGATATTTGAGGCTAACAGGCATACTAATAACATTAGCTCATGGAGATCATCAATGCTATAAAAGCCCGGGAAAAAGCTGTGCGCAACCACGATATTGAAGGCACCTTAGCCTTTTATCATCCACAGGTAATCGTTTTTGATGTGGTACAGCAACTACAGCATCAGGGCCTCGAAGCAGTAAGGAACCGGCTTAAAGAGTGGTTCGGAACGCTGGCCACGATCATTGATTTTGAGATCCGGGTATTGCATGCGGCCGCAGAAAACAACATTGCCTGGTGCGCTACATTGAACCATATTGTTGCTGAAACACATCAGGCTGGGAAACTGGATATGTGGTGGCGTGAAACCGCCTGTTATACGCGCCAGGATAATCTATGGCTCATTACCCACGCCCATAGTTCTGTTCCATTCGATACCTCCACCGGCATGGCATCTCTCAAGCTGCAGCCCTGAAATAGTCAGTAATTCTTCTTAATCAGCCTGATGCCCTCCCATAGAAAATGCGTCCGGCGCAGCAGTGAATCTTTACCGGACTGCCATTCCTGTGACTCCTTCTCTGAAAACCGTCCACGGATATACTTGTATTCGATATTTGCATCGCGTGTAGTAACGACCAGGCTCTCCAATTCATCCGTTTCCTCATATAAGAGGTGGGCAACCGGGGAAATGCGTATTCATTCAGATGATAGCCGACAGCTTTGGCTGATCATGCCAGCGATTACCGTCTACCGTAGTATCCACCGGCCAGCGCACATGCAGATTTAGGGAATCATCTCCCACTGTAAACGTGACCCCATCCTGTACATCCAGCCTCGAAAGTGAGCCACTCAACCAGTATTTGAATGCAGTCACCTGTTCTTCAGGATATAACAACGGTTCCTGTACAGGTACTTCCGGCTGTTGGCAGGCAGCCAGTAAAAGAACTATTGATAAACGGAAGTGATGTTTATTCCCGAAAATCATTCATTTGTTGAGTTGTTACCGCAGCAGCCGCATCCGGTAAGCATTCATAGCGGTTTCTCCCAGTTTGGTAACAAGGCGGTAGTTCACCACTACCCCCACTGCAGCCCCAATCACCGGCATGAGCTGTGCCATCTTAGCAATGTCGAGGTAATCCCGGTACTCCTGCTGGAAGGTCCTCCAGTCGAAAGATTCTTCCTGCTCCGGTAAAGCCGCCACCTGCAGGTCCCAGTCTTCCATTCGGGAGAACACCTGCCGGCGGTGATCCTGACTGCTGAAGGCCAGCTGGAAAATATGCAGGATGTACAGGCGCTCCCGGTAATCTTTTACATTGTAACCATACATCGTAGCGATGTCGAACAGTAGTTTGAGTTTCATAGACAGCAGGATGGGGAAATCCGCCAATCCCAGCAATATCCCTCCCGCTCCTGTTACCCCGCCTTCCGCGGCCGCAGTATGCTTGTAAAAATCTACCCGCTTCCGTACGGCAGTTTCCATGTCTGCAAATGAAGGGAATGCCTGCTTGTGCGGTACCGTATAAGACGAACCATACAATACCCCGCGCACCATTTGTTTTATCGTAACCGTAATTGCTTTATGGACTTTTTCAGGAATAATACGGTTAATGCGTACCTGCAGGGTTTTAGACAGTCGCTGCATTACACCCGGAGCCTTCCGCATGCGCACTTTCCAGGTTTCCATTTCGGCGCGGGCCTGCAGTTCGTACAACATAAAATTGATTGGGTTAAGTGTGTACCACCAGCTTACATGGCAGCTGTATATATCTTGCCGGCGAGGCCTCTCCTTCTGTTTCGCTTATCCGTGAAAACAACTGTCTCACTGCTTCCAATCCCATTTCCTTTGACCCTTCTTCAATGGAAGCCACTGGTTTATGATCGAGATAGCTGAGAATGGGCAGGTTTCCGAATCCGGTGAAAGCCATTTTATCTACAAGATGAGGATGATACTTCTTTAAGTAAGCAATGCCATCCAATGCTACATAGTTTTTAAAAGCGAATACTGCGGTAGGTGGTGTTTCGAGCGCCAGCATGCGTGCCAGTGCAGCATCCGTATTTTCCCGGGTAAAATCCACTACTTCCACAAGTTCCTCCCGCAGGGAAATGTTATGCTGCTCCAGCGCAAGGCGGTAACCCTGATAACGCGCCTCTCCCGTACGCATCCCTTCCGGGCCGCGAAGGTGTGCAATATTACGATGCCCCTGGCTGATCAGGAATTCTGTTGCCAGCCGGCCGCCTTCAATATTATCGCTCGATACGAAATCAAACTGCGGTGCAGCAGGTTCACGGCCGATACACACCACGGGTATACCTATCGACAGCAGCTTCTGATAAGGCGCCATATCTGTCCGCGTTTTAGAGATAGCGGCTACTACCCCATCCACCCGATTACGGATCATGAGGTCGATAATGCGTTCTTCTTTCTGCTCATCCTCCCGCGACTGTGCCAGCATCACATGATATCCCTTCTCTTCCGCACCCGCTTCCACACCGTTTGCCGCGAAAGCATAGTACTGATCGAGGATATCCGGCACTATAAGCCCCAGCGTAAACGTACGGTTCAGCTTAAAATGCCGCGCAGCTTCGTTGGGAACATAGTTCAGCTCCCTCGCCAGCGCCTTCACCCGCTCGCTGGTATAGCTGCTGATAGTGGCATCGTTATTCAATGCTTTTGAAACCGTCGACACCGACATATTCAATTTCCTCGCGATATCTTTGATCGTTACGCCCCTTTTCATAATTCAAAAAAACGATTTCAAACGTTGTAATAGACTTTTTTCAACCTTCCTGTAAAGTTAAATCGATTGCAAATACTAATTTGGTAAAAGAACATTGAAAAATCACGTTTACGGTAATTTATTTTTTCACGTTAAAAACTGGTATTAGTTACCCGCCACTCTATTTACGATTCCACAGAACATTTAACACTAACACGTCGATACTACCATTTCTAAATCTTTAATTCTGATCTACCATGACAATGCGTATCGGAAGGAGCCTTTATTGGCCCTCCCCGGCCTGTTGCGCCCTGCTACTCGCGTTATCAGCCGGAACTCCTGTTGCCAGCGGCATGCATGCAACCGATTCCATAACTTACGCCCGCTTCACTAAAGATGTGAGCGGAACCGTTAAAGACCAGTCTGGCCGCGCACTTCCCGGCGTTACCATTGCACTGGAAGGCACCTCCAAAGGCACCACCTCCGATGCAGAGGGCCGGTTCAGCCTCAAAGATGTGCCCGATAATGCCGTGCTTGTTTTCAGCTTCATCGGGTACCAGTCTTTCAAAGCACCCGTTGCCTCCACCACCAGCTGGAATATCATTCTCAAAGACAACGCCACCGAGCTGGATCAGCTGGTGGTAGTAGGTTATGGCACCCGTAAAAAGGCCGATGTTACCGGTGCGGTTTCACAGGTAAAAGTAGACAAACTGGAAAACGAAAACCCCGCCAGCGTACAGGATGCGCTGCGTGGTAATATCCCCGGCCTTTCTGTCACCTCCTCCAACTCCGCTAAAGGCGGCGGCGACCTCGTAGTACGCGGCCGCTCTTCCCTCAATGCAGGCTACGCACCGCTATTGGTGGTAGATGGTGTGATATATCCCGGTTCATTGAGCGATATCAATCCAAATGATATACAGACCATTGATGTGATGAAAGATGCCAGCTCTGCCGCGGTATTTGGTGCCAAATCTGCCAAAGGCGTGGTGCTCATCACCACCAAGAAAGGTACGAAAGCCAAGCCTACCGTTACCCTCAACAGTAATATCGGCATGGCAACCCTCGCCATGAACCAGCCACTCTATGATGGCGCAGGTTTCGTGAAATGGCGGACGGATGTGCTCAAAAGCATGAACGCCAATGCACAGCCTTACCGCTTCGATGATCCCCGCACATTGCCTTCCAGCATCACCATCGATCAGTGGAAAGCTTATGACGGTGCCAAAGGCGATTCTATCGATATATGGCTCAACCGCCTGAAACTGCTCTCCCTTGAAGTGCGCAACTATAAAGCCGGTAATGAAACCAACTGGTATGATCAGATGTTCCACCGTGGTTTGCGGAACGATCATACCGTGAGCATCAGTGGTAAGAAAGATGCCATATCCTATTACATCTCCGCAGGTTACACCAACAACGAAGGGGTGATAGCAGGCGATAAATTCAAGACTTTCCGTACCCGCATCAACGTGGAAGCACAGGCTGCCAAATGGGCCACTGTAGGCGTTAATATGCAATTTGCAGACCGCGATGAAAGCCAGGTGCCGGTAGACTGGGGACAGATGATCAATGCATCGCCATGGGGACAGAAGTATAAAGACGACGGTGTTACGCTGCGCGATAGTCCTAATGATGATGTGGGCAACAATACCAATCCATTCCTCAATAATGTGTATACCGACCGCCAACAGAAATACAACACATTGTTCGGGAGCCTCTATGCCAAAGGCGATCTGGGATGGGGTTTCTCCTATCAGGTGAACTTCACCCCCAACTTCGAATGGAACCGCTATTTCAATCACAACATGGCGAAAGACTTCAGATATGCCGCACGTAAAGGATATGCCGTGCGCCGGCAGGAAACATTCTACAACTGGCAGCTCGATAATATCCTGCGCTGGAACAAGACTTTCGGGGATCATGACTTCGATGTCACCTTCCTTTACAACAGCGAGAAATACCAGAGCTGGCGCAACCAGATGGAGAATGAAGGTTTTGCCCCCAACGATAACCTCGGGTGGCACGATATGAGCTCCGGCATCAAACCCATCATCAGCAGCTTCGACTCACTGGCAACGGGCGATGCGCTTATGGGCCGTATCAACTACAGCTACAAACAGAAATACCTCCTCACTGCATCATTACGCCGCGACGGCTATTCCGCATTCGGTGTTCGCAACCCCAGGGCCAACTTCCCTGCCGTGGCACTGGGCTGGGTGTTCACCAAAGAATCTTTCATTGATCTTCCGTGGCTGGATTACGGTAAGCTCCGCCTCACCTGGGGCGTGAACGGCAACCGAGATATTGGCCGCTACCAGACCCTGGGCGACCTTACCACCGGCAAATACCAATACATCATGCCCAACGGCAACATCGTGATCGTGACGCAGCTGTATGGCAACCGCATGCCCAACCCCGAATTAAAGTGGGAGAAAACGGCCTCTTACAACGTCGGACTTGATTTCAGTTTGTTCAAATCCCGGCTGTCCGGCTCTATCGATGTATTCAAACGCATCACTACAGACCTGCTCATCAACCGCATCGTGTCTGACGTAACAGGCTATACCAGCCTGATCGATAACCTCGGGGAAGTTCAGGTAAAAGGATTTGAATTCGGGCTGACGAGTGTGAACATAAAGCAGAACGATTTCCAGTGGAACACTACGCTGAACTTTACCCTGAACCGCAACAAGATCGTCAGCCTCTACGGCCCGATGCCGGTGCGGGATAAAGACGGGAACGTTACTTACAAAGAACTGGACGACCGCGCCAATCGTTGGTTCATAGGCCGTGAGATCGATGAAGTATGGGATATGAAAGTATTGGGCGTATGGAAAACATCAGAAGCGGCAGAAGCGGCCAAATATGGTGTTAAGCCCGGAGATTTCAAATTACAGGACACCAATGGCGATGGTAAGTTCACGGACGACGACCGCCAGTTCATCGGCTACCGCGCTCCCCGCTTCCAGTGGACGCTCCGCAACGAGTTCACCTACAAAAACTTCGACCTCTCGTTCATGCTGTACAGCAACTGGGGCCAGATGGAACCTTACAATCAGGCCAAGAACAATACCGGCTTCATTGACCGTCAGAACTCTTACGTGATACCCTACTGGACACCGGAGAACCAGATCGATGATCATGCCCGCCTGTTCTCGAACAACGGCAGCTTATCGTTCACCAACTACCGCAAGGCATCATTCATCCGCCTGAGTACTGTAGCCCTCGCCTACACGGTACCTTCCACCTTATTGCAACGGGTAGGGATCGGCACCTTCAAAGTGTACGCCAACGTGGCCAATGCCGCCGTTTACCAGCCCAACTGGATGTTCTGGGATGCGGAATACGGCAATACCCCGCCCGCCAGGAACTACACACTCGGCATCAATGCCACATTCTAAACCGGTAAAACTTCATCATCATGCGTAAAAACCTTTCTCATATATCGCTGCTGGCTTTGCTGACCGCTTCCGTGACTATTACGCCGGCATGTAACAAAGACTGGCTCACACCCAAACCACTCTCCTTCTACGAGCCGGATGAAACGTTCATAGATGCCAATGCCATGCGCGCCGCCCTCGTAGCCTGCGCCCGCAATGCCCGCATCGAATATTATGGCGATAACCCGCCCATCCTCACCGAAATGCTTTTCTCAGAAGTGTCTGTGGAAGGCGTAACCGATAAATCAGGCCCGCCGCAGGACCTCAACCTTCTCATCACACCCGATGGTGCCAATGAGAACAATGCAGACCGTGCCCGCATTTACCATTACTGGAACGAGGGATACAAGGGCATTAAATATGCCAACACCGTTATTACCCGGATCGATAATGCCACCTATGCCAGCACAGCCGAGCGCAATGCAATATTAGGAGCAGCCTATTTCCACCGCGCACTCCGATACTACCGCCTCACCATGCAGTTTGGCGATGTACCCGCACCCATGAAGGAAGTGAATGTACCGCGCACAGATTTCTATTCCGTGAAGCGCGACGTGATACTGACTTACATTAAAGAGAACCTTGACTCCGCCAAAGGCTGGGTGAGCGATAATGTGAACCGGGGCGAAGTAACCAAGGGAGCTGTATTGCACCTCCTCACCAAGGTAAACCTTGCACTGGGTAAGTTTGACGATGCCATTGCATCCTCTTCCGCTATCATCAACGGCGGAGCTTATTCCCTCATGCGCCAGCCTTTTGGCTCCACCAAAAAGAATGTGATCTGGGATCTCCACCGGCCGGAGAATAAATCCCTCGGAGAAAATAAAGAAGGCCTCTTTTTAGTGATAGACCGGTTTGGAGATGGCGGATACGATGGTGGCATGCGTATCATGCGTCAGGCAGTACCGTTCTGGGGCTCCAACATCAACACCCCTTCCGGCCTGAAAGGCACCAACGACAATACCAGTCCGGAGTTTGTACAGAGCAACCTCTATGGCCGCGGCATCGGGCGGTGCAGGCCTACTCCATACAGCCTCTACGAGATATGGGACGATCCCAACGATCTCCGGCATGCCAAGGGCAACTGGATGAATATGGAAGACCTCGTGTATAACGATCCTGAACTGAAGAAGAAAAACGATCCGTATTACCTGAAGCCCCTGCAATTGTTCAACAACACCGGCGGTATGCTCTGCACCGATACCATCCGCTGCTGGTTTGGATGGCCGCAATACAAGATCTTCATCCCTGATACGGAAAACTCTCCCATGCAGGGCGGTCATTCCGACTGGTATATTTTCCGCCTTGCAGAAACCTATCTGCTCCGCGCGGAAGCCTATTACTGGAAAGGCCAGCAGGGACTTGCCGCGGATGATCTGAACCAGGTTCGTACCCGTGCCGGATGTGCTCCTTTTGCAGGTACCGTAACCATCGGCACCATCCTCGATGAACGTGCCCGTGAGCTTTACTTTGAAGAACCGCGCAAAACGGAACTGACCCGCATGGCACTGATCTTCGCCAGAACAGGACAGCCCGCTTACAATGGCAAGTCTTACACGATGGACCGATTCTCGGACGACAACTTCTTCTACGACCGCATCATGGAACGGAACTCCTTTTATCGCCTTGGCATCGTAACGAACCACGGTGATAAATACACGATCAGTCCGTACCACGTGCTGTGGCCAGTGCCTGCGCGTTCCATTCAGGCGAATACCACCGGTGTCATTAACCAGAACAAGGGTTACACTGGGTTTGAACGGAACGAACCGGCGAAGGATCAGGTAGATCAGTAAAGATTGATGATAGCATATACGATCCCCTTTAGCTAAATTAAAGAACAGCGGTTGCCGGTTGCGGTGACCGCTTCCTTTTTGTATATTGGGATCAGTCATTAAAAATTCCACGTCATGACCACCTTCCATATCAACCGCCGCCACTTTCTCAAAGGCGCAACTGCAGCCCTTGCACTCTCCGCACTGGGTGCATACGGACTCGATGTTGTGAACCCTTCCAAACCATACCGCGTAGGCCTCATCGGCACAGGCTGGTATGGCAAAAGCGATCTGTTCCGCCTTATACAGGTAGCCCCCGTTGAAGTAGTGGCGCTCTGCGATGTGGATGAACAACTGCTGAAGGAAGCCGCCAACCTTGTGGCACAACGCCAGAAGTCAGGTAAAACACCACACCTCTACCGCGATTACCGTAAAATGCTCAGCGAACAGGAAATGGATATTGTGCTGATAGGTACTCCTGATCACTGGCACGCCCTGCAGGCTATTGAAGCAGTGCGCTCCGGTGCTAACGTTTATGTGCAGAAACCGATCAGCGTGGATGTGCTGGAAGGCGAAGCCATGGTAGCCGCAGCACGGAAATATGGAAAAGTGGTACAGGTAGGTACCCAGCGTAAAAGCACCCCGCATCTGATTGAGGCGAAAAAGAATATTGTGGACGCAGGATTACTGGGCAAGATCTCTCATGTGGAAATGTGCTGTTACTATCATATGCGCGCCAACGGTAATCCTCCCGTACAGGCTGTTCCGGAATATTTCGATTATGAGATGTGGACAGGCCCTGCCCCGCTCCGCCCTTTTGATGGTATGCCCCATACACGCTGGTGGCGTACTTTCATGGAATATGGCAATGGCATTATGGGCGATATGTGCATTCATATGTTTGACACTGTTCGCTGGATGCTGGCACTGGGTTGGCCGCAGCGCATCAGTTCTACCGGAGGTATTTATGTACAGAAAGAAGGCAAATCCAACATCGCAGATACGCAGACAGCCATTTTTGAATACGACGGACTCAACTGCACCTGGCAGCACCGCACCTGGGGCACGCCTGCAGATCCCAAATACCCCTGGGCATTTACATTGTATGGGGAGAAAGGCACCCTGCGGGCCAGCACCATGTCTTACGACTTTACGCCACAGGGAAAGGGAGAACCCATCCACAAAGATGTGGTATTTGAAAAAGAGAAGTATCCTGAAGATGTGAATGAAAAAGGTATAGAGCTAAACGCCGCACCTGCCACACGCCTGCACATGCTGAACTTCCTCGAAGCCATTACCAGTAAAGGAAGACCGGTAGCAGATATTGAAGACGGGCACATCAGTACCGCCAGCTGCATCCTTGCCAACATCTCCATGCAAACCGGCCGCCCCTTAGTATACGACCCTTCCAAAAGAATTATCTTGAATGACCGGGAAGCTACCCGCTTACTCCAGCGCCCTTACCGGGGGCCCTGGAAGCACCCGGCAGCTTTGCTGGGCTAAAGTACATCAGGCTTCGTAGAACTCCAGCGGCAACCCGTCGGGGTCGGAGAAGAAAGTGAACTGTTTTCCGGTAAACTCATCTGTACGTACCGGCTCGCAGGTAATACCATTTGCGGCAAGGTATGCTGCAGCGGCATGTACATCATTCACCGCGAATGCCAGATGGCGAAGCCCCCTCGCTTCCGGCGAGGATACACGCGGCGGCGGATCTGGAAAGGAAAAAAGTTCGATGGAATAAGTTCCGTTTAAGGCGAGGTCCAGCTTCCAGGAATCGCGGGCTGCGCGGTAATGTTCCGCTACTATCGTAAACCCGAGCAGGTCAGTATAAAATCGTTTGGAGCGTTCGTAATCCGAACAGATGATGGCGATATGGTGAATAGCTTTCAGTTGCAACATGCTGCAAAAATAAGGAATCAGCGGATGAGGGTCACTGTTCCCTGCCGGCTGAATTTCCTGCCGGTATAATCCGTGCCTTCCACCATCCACACATACGTGCCCGCAGCAGCGGGTTTCCCGTTCACTTCCCCGTTCCATGGGTCAGACAGGGCGCGTGTTTCAAACACGGTTCTTCCCCAGCGGTCCCACACCCGTACAAACGATAACTGGGGTACGCCCGGGGCAATTACTCGGAAGCGGTCGTTCACCCCGTCGTTATTCGGGGTAAAGGCAGTGGGTACATAGAATTCAGGGCCGGCATATACTTTCACCATCAGGGCATCTTCCTGCACACAACCTTCCGGAGAGCGTACGGTAAGGCGGTACAACTGGTCCTTATCCGGTACGGCGATCGTTTGCGGGGACGCTGCATCACTGAGTGCCACGTTAGGCCACCATTGGTATTGCAGATTATCTCCGTATGTTATGGCATGCAACTGCAGCGGCTGTCCGCGGGCAATGGTGGTATCGCGCCCTGCTTCCAGCCCGATATCCGTTACCACCGCCTCCAGCAGCACCGGCGGTGCGGAACAACCCTCTGAAGAGATGGCCTGCACGGTAATGGGATATTTCCCCCGTTGGTTGAACCGGTAAGAAGTGTTTTTCCTCCCGATGGTATCGTGGTTATGTATTTCCCATGCCCAACCTGCCATGGGAATAGCCGGCGTAAGGTTTTCCGCCCGCAGGATCGTTTGCTCTCCTATACATGCATGCGCTGCCGTGGCGGCAATAGTGGGGAAAGGATGAATGGTAACATTCTGCGTGATGCTGGCGGCACAACCTTCGAGGCTTACCACATCCAGCTTCACGGGATACGTACCGGGAACCGTATATGGCGCAACAGGATTCTTCACGCTGCTGGTTTTACCACTGCCGAAATCCCAGGCCCAGGTACCGGGAGAACCAACTTCAATGACCGTTTCATTATTCAGTTGCAACAGATCTTCCAGGCACAGCTTGCCCGGGGAGAAGCCGGGCTTCGGATACGAGCCAATGGTTACGGTATTTTTCAAAGTATCAGAAATACATCCGCTGTTATCTTCTATCACCATTTTCACATCATACAATCCTGCTTTGGCATACAGATGTGCAGGCGGCAGGGGATCCCTGGAAATAGTACCATCTCCCAGATCCCAATACCAGCGGGTAATGGTCCCGAATGTGCTGGAATTATCCCTGAATGTAACAGGAGTACCATCGCACAGGATCTGCCCGTTATCGAACTGAAAATCAGGATGCAGCGCTGCGCAGAACTGCTGCAGGTTGGATGCTCCGGCGGTAGCACCGGCAAATCCCCAGAACACCATGGGATCATTTCCGAACACCTCTCCCACAAGATCCTTCACGGCACTCACCCGCAGATCTCCATCCACCCACACTTCCAACTGATGTGTGGTGGCATTCCAGCGGATGCGGAACAGATGCCATTTACAATCTTCTATATTATCCTGCCCGGCAATGAGCTGAGCAGGACCGGCAAGGTTCTCCGGTGCGCTGTGATCAGATTCTCCGTTGATCTGGATAGATACGTGATCGAAGGCAGGATCATTCTCATCCCTGTTATGCCAGGTATCCACCAGTATGCCTACAGATGGAGTAATGCCATGGAATCCCATCCCCTGTCCCAGTCCGCCGAGGTTGGTACCCTTCGTCTGCAAAATGAACCCGATGCCATCTGCTCCGCTCTGATCTTTACAACCGAGATTAATTTCGAAAGTATAATCGAAAGATTGCAGGAGGCTGATCTTATTCTTATTCCATACAGAGCCGCTGGATTGCAACTGGTCTGGCGTAAGCACATAACAGTTACAGCTCTGCTGGGTAGCGGAGCCGTTCAGAATGTATGGCTGCTGAATTTGTGCCAGTGCGGGAACCAACGCAAGAAACAGACAGGAAATAAGGGTAATGGCGCTCTTCATGACAGGGTGTCGGCGATAGGAAAACAAGATAGGTAAAAATAAATGCGGTATCCGGCGAAAGATGTAAAACCTGCCATAATTTACTGGTTTGGGTAAGGTATGCGGGGCCGCATTCCTGCCATTTGCGGTAAAGGAAGAGGGAAATGACCCGATTGCCCCGGAAATGTCTAAATTAGCACCTCCAAGAAACGTGTTTATGGAATGGAAGAATGGCAGCACCTATCAGGCAGCTGCAAATGTAGCCGGAACAATTGAAGCGCATTTCCTGCGGCACCAGGATAAAGCCCGTGTGCAGCAGGAAGACGACGGACTGGCAAGCGTGCCCACAGCACGTAAGATAGAGCAGATCATCGACGTGGCTTTCTGGGCCAGTTTACGGAAAGAGGAAGGCCTCCCTACCCGCATATCCATCGCTTACCTGCAGCCCTCTGAGGCGGGCAAACCACTGCTTTTCGAGCACAGGCTCCCCTATTCCCCCAAAGTACTCGCCAAACTCGCTCCCGGTGTGGAACGCGCCGGCGTACATGTGGGTATCTGGGAAGAAAACGGGGAACTCTATATCTGGGGCACCACCTTATCCCTCCCGAAATACTGCTTCGTGCTGGATGTATCGGAACCGGGACTCCTTGTCGTGAAGCACCGCCGCGCAGCAGGCCTCGGCAAATTTATTAATGTGGCCGTACTACAGGGCGATTCCGTGAAAGTGGTGAACGAACAATGCGGTATCCGTACGGATTGTCCCACCATGCTCACTTCCCTGCTTGGCATCCATGCCTCCCCACTCTGGAACCACCCTGTCAACGTACTGATCCAGATCGCAGTATCCATGCGGGCACACCGCCGCGGAGGCACCTTGCTCGTAACACCACACAATCAGGATAAATGGAAAAGCTCCATCGTTCATCCGCTGCAATACCCGGTTTATCCCGCATTCAGCGGTGTGTCTGACCTTATCCGGCAGGATGGGGAAGCTACCAGTGAGATCTATTGGCAGAACGCGCTCCGCCGTGAAGTGGAATACGTGACCGGACTCACCGCGGTAGATGGTGCTACCGTCATCAATAACCGCCACGAGCTGTTGGCTTTTGGTGCCAAGATCACCCGCGCAGGAGATTCCCATCCTGTAGAAGAAATTCTGCTCACGGAGCCTGTTACCGATCAGCAGCCCATGCTCATGCATCCTTCCCGCCTTGGCGGCACCCGGCACCTCTCTGCCGCGCAGTTCGTATACGATCAGCGCGATGCTCAGGCACTGGTAGCCTCGCAGGACGGGAATTTCACCGTTTTCTCCTGGTCGCCCGATTCCAATATCGTGATGGCCCACCGAATTGATGTTTTATTGATCTGATCATATCCCTGTTTTCATCATTATGTCACAACAAACGATTGATAGTCTTCGCGAAGCACTAAAATACTCGCCCGACAATGTGCCGCTGCGGCTCCACCTTGCCGAAACGCTCCTGCAAATGGACCGGTTCGATGAAGCTGAGCAGGAATTCCGGGAAGCACTCGGCAAAGCTCCCGGCGATAAAGCCCTCATTGGCCTCGCCAAGGTATATTACCGCAAAGGCGCCTACGCCACCTGCAATGTGATCCTCGAAGATCTCATGCGCACCCAGCCCGATAACCTGGATGTGCTGCTGCTTTATACCCGCTCCTCGCTGAAAGAGAACGATATGGATACCGCCATCCGTACTTATCAGCAGCTCCTCGATATGCATCCCGAATTCTCCGATCCGGAGCTGGACAACCAGCTGCGGGTACGCAGCTTTTCCGGTGATGTATCCGACGATGACGATGATTATGACGACGACCAGCTCACCACTTTCATGCAAAAGCCCGACATCACTTTCACGGATGTTAGCGGTATGGATCATGTGAAGAAAGAGATCGATGTAAAGATCATCCGCCCCATGCAGCACCCTGAGCTGTACAAGGCTTACGGGAAAAAGACGGGCGGCAGCATTCTCCTCTACGGCCCTCCCGGTTGTGGCAAAACCATGATCGCAAAGGCTACAGCCGGACAGGTAAATGCCCGTTTCATTAACGTAGGACTCAATGAGATCCTTGATATGTACCTCGGCAACAGCGAGAAGAACCTGCACCGGATATTTGAGTACGCCCGTAACAACACGCCCTGCGTGCTGTTTTTCGATGAGATAGATGCCATTGGCGCCAACCGGAATGACATGAAGCAATCCGCAGGCCGGCAGCTCATCAACCAGTTCCTGCAGGAGCTGGATGGTGTGGAATATGATAATTCCGGCATCCTTATCCTCGGGGCAACCAATACGCCCTGGCATATGGACCCCGCCTTCCGCCGACCGGGCCGGTTCGACCGTATGATATTTGTACCGCCGCCGGATCAGGCAGCCCGTACCGCCATGCTGCAGAAAAAGCTGCAGGGCAAGCCCGTGGAGCAGATCGAGTATGAATCCGTCAGCAAACAGATGCCTGAGTTTTCCGGAGCGGATATTGAAGCCGTGATCGATATGGCGGTGGAAGCTAAACTGGAAGAATCCTTCAAAGACGGTGTTCCGCAACCGATCCGCACAAAGGATCTCCTTGGTGCCGTAAAACGCCACCGTGCCAGTACGCGCGAATGGTTTTCCGTAGCCAAGAATTTTGCCCTGTATGCCAATGAGGCAGGGTTGTATGACGATATCCTCCTCTACCTGAAAAACATGAAATGACATGGATCAAAACCTGATTGAACGCGCTGTATACCTCTTGCAGCATCGAAAATACCGCGAAGCGGAAACTGCCATCCAGCAAACGCTGGCCCGCTATCCCATGGATACAAACGCCCTCGGGCTGCTGGCTGAAGTAAAGATCCAGCTGGATGAACATGCCGAAGCTCTGCAGATCGTGAACGACACCATCGGACTTGACCCTGCCGACGACCGGTTATACTACCAGCGCGCACGCATCCACCTCAATAACGAGGATTACAATGCCGCGGAAGCAGACCTTCGCGAAGCCATCCGCCTCGATCCGCAGGAAGCCGGGTACTACGCCATGTATGCCATGCTGCTGAACCAGCGCAAGAAGTTCTCCGAAGCCCTCTCCTATGCCGAACAGGCCCTGCAGGTAGACCCTGAGAACGTATACGCCCTCAATGCCCGCAGCACGGCGCTGCTGAAGCTGAACCGCAAAGAGGAATCTTTCGAAGGCATCGAAGACGCATTCCGGCACGATCCGGAGAACCCGTACACCCATGCCAACTACGGCTGGGGCCTCCTCGAAAAAGGAGATGCAAAAAAAGCATTGGAACACTTCCGGGAAGCACTCCGGATAGACCCGTCCATGCAAATGGCGCAAACAGGTATGATTGAAGCCCTGAAGAGCCGCTACCTCGTGTACCGCCTCTTCCTGAAATACGCTTTCTTCATGGCCAAGCTTTCCGAGAAGTACCAATGGGCCTTTATCATTGGCCTATACCTCGTAACAAAGCTGCTCAGCCGCACTGCGCAGGCAAATCCGGAGCTATCGCCCTACCTGATGCCCATCGTCTATATCCTTATCGCATTCGCTTTCACCACATGGATCATGGAACCGGTGAGCAACCTGTTCCTCCGCTTCAACAAGTATGGCAAATACATGCTCGACGAGAAAGAGATCAGCGCTTCCAATGGTGTGGCAGTAAGTGCTGCAGTAGCCGTGATTGGTGCCATTGGCCTGATTGCCACAGGCGGAGCGGGCTGGCTGGTGATGACTTACGCGGGCATCTCTTACATGATACCCCTCAGCGTACGGAACAAAACCTTTAAGCAGCCCCTGTTGATGCAGCTCTATATCTATGGACTGGGCGCCATGGCAATAGCCGCCATCGCTGCCGGCTTCATTACGGGCGATCCCTTCACGCTCTGGTCCATCATCTACCTGTTCGGCTTCATCGCCTTCCAGTGGGTGGTGAACTTCGCCATGATCAGGAGAAGCAACCGGTAATACATACTTCAAAAGTTATAATGCCCGCGGCCCTGAAAGCCGCGGGCTTTTTATTGTATGGGGCACAGACAAACTTCCGCCCTCCTGCCGTTACCGCGTTGCCCTTTTTATTTCCAGAAGTGGCGTGGTATCTTGGGGAGCATGAAAACATGCTTTGTATGGCTCCTCGGCGCACTGCTGCTGTCCGGGGCAGCTACCGCACAGGATACACTCTTCCGCTTCGCACTCGTAACCGATACACACGTAGGGGTACAAACCGGTCTGGAAGATCTGGAACGTACCATCCGCGACCTTAACCAGCTCCCCGGGATCGATTTCGTGATCTTTTCAGGCGATGTGACCGAGTTTGGTTCTGATGCGGAACTGAAGCTGGCCAAACAAACGATCGACCAGCTGAAGAAGCCCTGGCACATCATCCCCGGCAACCACGATACCAAATGGTCGGAAAGCGGCTGCAACTCTTTCCGCACCGTATTCGGTAACGAAACATTTCAGTTCGATCATAAAGGCTACCGCTTCATTGGCACCAACAGCGGCCCTAATATGCGCATGGGACCCGGACAGGTTCCCCGCGAGAACATGGTATGGCTCCGCAAAACGCTGGACCGTACTCCTGCTGCCATGCCCATCGTTTACGTCAACCATTATCCCCTCGACGAAGGACTCAACAACTGGCTCGATGTATACGGAATGCTGCGCAACAAAAACGTACAGCTCATGCTCTGCGGCCATGGTCATGCCAACCGCATTTATACCCGCACCGCCATCCCCAACGTTATGTGCCGCTCTAACCTTCGGGCAAAAGATGCGGTGGGCGGATATAACATCGTATCCATCCTGCGCGATTCCATTGTATTCGAAGAACGCCGTCCGGCTACGGAAACGCGCCCTGCATGGCACCGTATGCCCCTTACCGCCAATGCCTCCGCCAAATACCCTCCCATTACTGACGATGCCGCCAAACGTGTAAACGATTCTTTCCCGAATGTGAAAGTAAAATGGCAGATACAGGAAGACGGGGATATGGGCAGTGCAGTAGCTGTGGCTGATGGCAAAGTCATCTATACAACTACCAACGGCGATATTAAAGCGGCCGATCTGCAGACCGGCAAGATCCGCTGGCGCTATAAAACCGGCGGAAAAATATATGCTACCCCGCTTGTACACGCTGGCCATGTAGTGGTTCCCTGCTCCGACGGAAAGGTATACTGCCTGAAGCTCTCCAACGGCAAACGCGCATGGATAAAGGAAACGGGCATGGCTATCGTATCATCTCCCGCCCGCTCGGGAGAACTGGCCATCATTGCAGGGTCCGACGGGCATTGCAGGGCATGGAACATCCTTTCCGGCGAGCAGGTATGGGACCACCCCGGCATAAAGGGATTTGTGGAAACCCGGCCGCTGGTGTATGGAGATAAAGTACTCTTTGGCACCTGGGGCAACCAGTTTTATGCATTGAACGCGCAAACCGGCGCGCCTGTATGGGAATGGACCAACGGGTCCGCCAACCGCATGTTTTCTCCCGCAGCAGTATGGCCCGTGGCTTCCATGAGCCGCGCATGGATCGTTTCGCCGGACCGGTATATGACCGTTATCGATACCGAAACCGGTAACACCGTATGGCGCCACCGCGATGATCAGCAGTGGGTACGCGAAGCACTGGGCCAGTCGGAAGACAGCGCTCATATTTACGCCAAATCCATGCAGGGAAACATCCTCGCCTTCGATGCCAAAGCAGGAGCGCGTAAGCTCATCTGGCAGTCGCCCGTACAATTGGGGTACGAAATTTGTCCTACCCCTATAATGGAGAAAGACGGTATGGTATTCATAGCAGGACAATCAGGTCTCGTGAGCGCCCTCTCGGCTACTGATGGCTCCCTCCGCTGGAAGCACCAGTTTTCCAACTGCCTCGTTAACACTGTACAGCCACTTACCGGCAACCTTGTACTGGCTTCTTCGATGGACGGGAAGCTGGTGTGCCTGGAAGCCGCGCCATAAATCATTTTTGAACGGGAATCATCCAGAACGAAGAAAGCCGGCAGGAATTTCCTGACCGGCTTTTCTATTGTATCGGAATATACTGATATATTATCCTACTTCTTCAAACGCTTTGGGGTATCCCACCTGTCCGGCTTTCCCATTCAAGGCACCGGGCACCAGTTCCACCGCCATAAATGCTTCATCCGGTACTTCGTAAGTAGTACGGATACCGGATTTTGAAGCCGGTTCGAATCCGAACTTCGGGTAGTATTCCGGGTGCCCCAGTACGATCACCGACTCATAACCGAGCGCGGCGGCTTCTTTCAGTGCATGGCGTATCAGCTGTCCGCCAACACCCATCTGGTGCAAAGCCGGTGTAACGGAAACGGGTGCCAGGGCGAGGGTTTCGTAATCCTGTCCATCGTCTCCCTTCAATGGTAAACGGGTCAGTAAAATATACCCTACCAGGTACTCACCTGCATATGCCACGATGGAAAGTTCCGGAATGTAATACAGGGTATCGCGCAGCTTATCTACGAGCCGGCTTTCATTATCCTGCCCGAAGGCAAGGGCGTTCAATTCATAGATAGCCGGGAATTCTGCCGCTGTTTCCGGCCTGATGTGTAACTTCATATCCTGTTCAAATGAATTTTTTGGATGCTTTTTACGGGTTAACGAACGAAGGTCCTTTAGCTACGTAAATGTACTGGGAATATCCTTGCAAACCATGAAAATTCAGGGCTTATTACCACCTTTCTTTCCCCCTTTTTATGGCTTACCAAAAGGGTACTTAATGGGTACTTTACCCCTACAGTAGCGGGTTTGGTATCCTTTTATATACAGTACATATTCATTAACCCTTCTTTAACCCTTCTTTAACCCTTCATTTACCAGCTTTATTCTCCCCTGACAGTTAACTTCAGATGGCTGATTAGCAGCCTCCCGGGATAAAAAAAGCGCGGGATCTCTCCCGCGCTTCCGCCCATGAAAAGGCTCATTTATAAACCCTGATATTGTACTCCTTTCGGATGTTTTACGGTGTAGGTGAGGCGCAGTGTCCTGGATTCTCCCGGCTTCAGGTCAAGTTCCCATGCCAGCTCCCCGGTTTCTGCGTTCACTGTGGCACCTGAAGACTCAGACAGGTCGGTTTCCACGTTTTTATCCGTGGAAATGGGGTACTGGTCTTTCAGCTGCAGCTTCACGGCTTCCTGCTTGCCATTCCTTACCCGGATCTCGTAGGTATATGTTTTCCTTACGGAACTGCCGATCAGTTTGGTGCCGCTCATCTGCGCCATCAGTTCCCTGCGGATCACCACCTGGCGGTCGCGGCCGAGGCTTACTTTCAGCGTATCTTCCGTTGCCTGCGGGTTGATCCATGTTTTACCGGCATAGAGGTTGCCGATCATGATATTAGCCTCGCCGGGCAGCAGGTTATAGGCTGCAAAATTTGTCACATTCGCCATGAGGAACGCATCCTGATCCAGCTTGGGAACAGAATAGTAGAGATAGCTGGCAGGCATATCCATTTCCTTCAGTACCACGGAATGGTTTTCACCATTACCCGCAATGTCGTAAGGGATATCGATGTCAAAACTGGCACTGGTCTGGTGCTGCACGATGGATGCAGGCACTGCTGCAGGCGGAGGAGGTGGCGCGGCCATGGTGCTTACGCCACGGATCTTAATATCAGCGGATTTCTTTTGTTCACCATAACCTACTACCGCCACTTCTTCCATCGCACGGGAGCCATACAATGCAGCATTCACCTCATTCTTGTATCTCGTATAATCAATCTGCTGCTGCAGGAACCAGGTTGCCAGTTCGGGCACTACCCCGCTGTTGGAAGGGTTACCCGTGTTCAGCGTGAGTTTCACATTCTTCCAGTCGAGTCCCGTTTGCTGACGCACGTTGGCTTTGTACATCAGTTTCAGGGGTTTGGAGATGTTTTCCAGCTTCAGGTCGTAGTTAGTATTCCAACCCGCATCCAATGCCACATAACGGATCTCCAGGGTACCACTCACGGCGGCGGGGGCCATCAGTTGCAGTACGATTTGTCCGCCGGCGGCTTCCGGGTTTTCGTTCAGCTCTTTCATCTGTTGCAGGATGCGGGTGCGCAACTGCGTCAGTTTTGCTTCTTTTTCTTCCAGTGCAAAAATGCTGTTGCGCAATTCTATCTGTTTGGCGGCATAATAATCTGCCAGCTTCGTTAATTCCGCCACATTCGCGTTGTTACCACTCAGCGCCTGATTCTTATCCAGCAACGCCAGTGTACCTTCCTGCGCCTTGCGGGTATTGGCCAGTTTGGAAAGCGCCAGTTTCACATTCTCCAGACTGTCTGCCAGCTGCCGGAAAGCAGGTTTTTCCACCACATCGGGGAGGAAGTTCTGACCGAATCCTGCAGACATAACGGTTACCGCTCCGGGAGCGCTCACCTGTATGCTGCTTTCATCGATGCGGGCTGCCACTTTACCCACTACCACGCGGCTCACGCCCTTAGGGATGGATACTTTGGCAGTATGGAACATTTCCGCGCCCTGGCTATACACCGTAACGGATTTAATAGTGGACCCTGTATAATGGGGTTCCTGCGCCTGTGCTTCGAGGGCAGTAAATGCTATGAGAAAAAGTGCTATGCGTTGTATCATGCCGTGCTATTTTACCTTCCGGATGCACTATTTTATCCTTTTCCATAAACGATTTGTTAAAAAAAAGCAAAAGCCTTGCGGGCATGACATTTATCATAGATGCCGGAACGCTTCAATAGTACTTTTGCCCTACACCAAAACAGTACAGCATGAAGCGTATGTTCCGGACTTTGACCGTCGCTATGTTAGGTGTTCTCAGCCTCCCGGCTGTAGCACAATCCGGCAAAACCGGCCTCTATCTTTCGGCGGAAGATTTTGCAGAAGGAAAAGTAAGCTACGGTGCCGCACACCATAAGATTAAAGCAGATGTTCCGTTCCAGCATGGTAAAGTGAAAGTGGTGAACGGAGATAAGCAAATGCTGCTCGATAAAAACCTTTTATACGGTTACCGCGACAAGCATCAGCAGGATTACCGTTTTGTAGGAAACAATGCATATAAGATCCTGGATGCCGCAGGCTTCCCGATATACAGCCGCGAAGTGGAAACTTCGAAAGGCAAAGGCAGGATAAAAGAAACGAAATTCTATTTCAGCACCCGCCCCGGAAGTGATGTTATGGAACTGACGATCGGTAATCTGAAACAGGCATTTCCCGACAACGGACAATTCCATCAAAAGCTGGATATGCAATTCCGCAGCAACGATGAACTGGCGAGGTTCGATGAGTTTTCAAAAGCGTTTACATTAAAGACGATATATAACGAGACGATTTAAGTTAAGAATCAACAGAAGAACATGAGTGTGTAAGAAAAGAATCGTGTGAGTGTTTTCAGTAGAGGATTAAAAGGCCGGCATTAGCCGGTCTTTTTCGTTTTATACCCCTGTAACTAAATTGCGGAGGTTTCACACGAATTTCTCACAATCCCCCTTTTTCCCCATGATCCGGCACGGGTTATGCTCTTATAAGCTTTTTAACTTCACAATCAGCAACCCTCATTCAATGGGAAGAGCTGATCGCCAAAATGAAGCACTTTTGTCATAATCAACTCATTATCAATTTATATGAGTCTAAAAACCACTAACCTGCCCCGGGCTGCAGCCGCCCGAACCACCCCCTCAGGTATGTTATCCCAAACACCTCATTACCAATACGTTACCGCATCAAGTCCGCATCATGTCCACCTCATGTCCACCTCATGTCCACCTCATCTCCGTGATAGACTGCCATTTCAGGTATTGTTCACGTACTGTAGACAGCCACACCCCGTACTGTAGCTCCCCTCTTCCTGTTTACTTACACACTTCCACGCACCTGCCAGCCCCTTTATTACGCGGTACATTCTCCATGCACAGTTCAGATTCTGATGCTCCCCATTCCTTCACATCCCTTTTTACATGAACGGAGATACAACCCGGTCACCTTTTATGTACTTTAGCCGCCCTAACCCGGAAACACATCACACATTGCGACGAATAATTCCATGCTTATTAGGCTGCATATTCACTATACAGGCGGCAGCACAGAAGAAGAACGATCAGTATCGCCTGCAAATGCGCAAGGCCACTTCTTCCATTAAGATCGACGGTATTGCCGACGAACAGGCATGGCGGGATGCAGATTCCGCCTCCAACTTTTTCATGATCCTCCCCATGGACACGAGCGTCGCCAATGTGCGCACCTACGTGAAAATGGCATATGATAACCAGCAGCTGTATCTCCTCGTTATCAACCACAACGGCGCGCCCGGTCCATATATGGTAGAAAGCCTCCGCCGCGATTTCTCGTTCCTCAAGAACGATAACTTCCTCCTGTTCATGGACCCTTTCGATGATCAGACCAACGGCTTCACCTTCGGTGCCAATGCCGCAGGCGCTCAGTGGGACGGACTCATGTACGACGGTGGCCGTGTAGATCTCAGCTGGGATAATAAATGGACTTCGGTAGTAAAGAATTACCCCGACAAATGGATCTTCGAAGCATCCATCCCCTTCAAAACCATCCGGTATAAAAAGGGGATTACCAAGTGGGGCATCAACTTCGGCAGGAATGACCTTAAAACCACCGAAAAAAGCAGCTGGGCACCTGTACCCCGCCAGTTCCCCTCCGCATCACTGGCATACACGGGAACACTGGAATGGGACACAGTTCCACCCAACCCCGGCCCTAATATTTCGCTCATTCCATACGTACTGGGCGGTATCAACAAGAATTACGATGCAGGCACTCCTACCAAATGGCGCCGCGATGCGGGACTGGATGCCAAAATAGCGATCACATCCTCCCTCAACCTCGACCTCACCGTAAACCCCGACTTCTCGCAGGTAGACGTAGACAAACAGGTAACGAACCTCGACCGCTTCGAGCTTTTCTTCCCGGAACGCCGCCAGTTCTTCCTCGAGAACGGCGACCAGTTCACCAACTTCGGATACAGCACCCTCCGCCCCTTTTTCAGCAGGCGTATTGGGTTGGGTGCCCCCATCCACTTCGGTGCCCGCCTGAGTGGTAAGCTGAACCGCAACTGGCGGCTGGGGGTGATGAATATGCAAACCGGCAAACAATCGGCCACGGCCCTCCCCGCACAGAACTTCACGGTGGCAGCATTGCAGCGCAGGGTGTTCTCCCGCTCCAACATAGGCATGCTGCTCATCAACAAAGAATCCATCAATTACAACCCGGATAAGGTACAACCCGGTGATCCCGTGTACTCGCGGTACAACCGCAACTTCGGGATGGAATACAACCTCGCTTCCGCCAACAACTTCTGGACGGGCAAGGCGCTGGTATTAAAATCCTTCTCCCCCGGCCTCAGCAGCAACGACTGGGCACATGCCGCCAACCTGCAATACACCAGCAAAAACTGGAGCATTGGCTGGCAGCATGAATACGTGGGCAGGAACTATAAAGCGGAAGTGGGCTACGTACCGCGTACGGGCTACATCCGTTTTGCACCTACCGCCACCCGCCTCTTTTTTCCGAAATCAGGTGCATTGCTGAGCCATGGTCCGCAGCTCACGTCCACCAACTTCTTCACGGATAAAATGGACAGGACGGACAACGAGCTGATGTTGAACTACGGCATGGTATGGCGTGCCCGCAATACGCTCAACGTATGGGCCAGCACTACTTACATTCAGCTGCTGCAGCCGTTCGATCCGCTGAACCAGGGGAAGGATAGTCTGCAGGCGTTCTCCAAACACAGCTGGAACACTGTAGGGGCCGATTATGTGTCCAAACCCCAGAGCCTCCTCACCTACGCCCTCAGCGCCCGTTACGGCGGTTATTATGCAGGCGGCAAACGCTTTACGGCAACGGGTGAACTGGGTTACCGTTTTCAGCCTTATGTGAGTATTGCCATGAGCGCCAACTACAACCAGCTGAACCTGCCCAGGCCCTGGGGCAACAACGGCTTCTGGCTGGTGGGGCCGCGCGTGGATGTAACCATGACCAATACCCTGTTCTTTACCGGCTTTGTGCAATACAACGAGCAGATGAAGAACATGAACGTGAATACCCGCTTCCAATGGCGTTACAGGCCCGCTTCCGACCTGTTTATCGTGTATACCGACAACTACCTGCCCGAACCGTTTTACGTCAAAAACAGGGCGCTGGTGCTGAAACTGGTGTACTGGCTCAACTTATAGGCAAAAAGAAACCGGGCGCAATTGCGTCCCGGCTTTCGTTACCATTTATCCAACCTTCTAAACACGCAGGTTAATGCGGATTACCAAACGTACGTACCGGCAGCACCGGGCGCAAGTTCTGAGGTAACCTGTTTGCCCTTGTACTGGATATTGAACGGCTGTGTGGTATTGCCGCTGTTCAGTACAATCAACACCTTTTTGCCATCCGGTGTACGGAACGCCACATTCTCCAGCGTTCCCGGAATGTTGGACGCAATGCGTACCGATCCCGGCCGCACGAACTTGGCGGCATGGGCAATGATGTAATACGCCACATTCTTCGTGTAATCGCTTCCGATCGTTACCGCACCGAGGCAGGTGGTGCATCCACCGGGGGTATGCGGTTTATAATCTGCCGTGGCGGCTAGGTTCCACTCCAGCACATTGCGGCTCCAGTTACGGGGTGCGCCAATGATGAGGTTGGCAATATGCCACTTCAGATCTTCCGGGAAGTTACCCGGGCCGCCCACCCATTGCTCGGTGAAATAAATATGCTTTTCAGGGAATGCATTGTGTACTTCCGTGAGTGCGGTAATGGGTCCGCCGTAGAGATGAAAGGCCGACCCGTCCGTAAACTGCGCGGCTTTGGCATCCTGAAATACCGTAGCCGGATAATCGGGCCGGTCTGCATTATGATCGTAACAGATAATCTTGGTAAGGATGCCCGCATCGCGGAAAGCAGGGCCAAGGTGGTTACCGATAAAATCGGCCTGCTCATTAGCCTGCATATCCAGACTGGGATTGTTGCCCGGATGCAGCGGCTCGTTCTGCGGGGTGATGGCATCTATCACAATACCTTCTGCCTGCATGGCTTTCACATACTTCACGAAATACTGTGCGTAGGCCGCGTAATGCTGCGGTAACAGCTTCCCGCCTTTAAAACTCCCGTTCGATTTCATCCACACCGGCGGCGACCATGGAGACCCAAGTATCTTAATACGCGGGTTGATGGCCAGTATCCGCTTCAGCACCGGTATGAGATCGGCCTTCTCTGGCTGAATGGAGAACCCGGCCAGCGTGGGGTCCGTTTGCCCCGCAGGGATATCGTTGTAACTGAAGGTAGTGGCGCTCAGATCCGATGCACCGATGCTGATGCGCAGGTAACTGACGCCGATGTGCGTACTATCCCAGCGGAACAGTTCATCCAGCAAAGCGGCTTTACGTGCTTCGGGCAGTGCGTTGATGAGCGTGGCACTGCCGCCGGTAAGGGTATACCCAAACCCGTCGATCTCCTGGTAGGTTTGTTCCTCATCTACCGTGATATTAGGCCATGCATTGAGCTGTGTGCCGAAGTTGAGGGTTACGTGCTGCTTGGCAAATAATGCCGATTTATCGCCCTTTGTAAGCCACAGGGCTACATCGGAAGAACCAGGCCCCGGAGGGTCCTGCGGACCGGGCGAAGGACCGTCGCTGCCCTTACAGCTGCATACACAGCATACAAAGATCAGCAGAAAGGTTTTTACAGGTACCATCATTTATCAATCATTTTATACGCGCGTACATAATCTATTTCCATCGTGGCGGGGAAAACGGAGTCGTCTACCCCTTGTTGTCCGCCCCAGTTACCGCCTACGGCCACATTAAGGAGGAAGTGAAACTTCTTGTCGAACGGCCATCCGGCATAGCCCTTGTTCTCATTCAGGAAGGTGAACAGCAGCGTACCGTCGATATAACCACGGATGGCATAAGGCGTCCAGTCTACCCGGTATACATGAAACTCCCCAATGGCTTTCTCCACGGTGCGCGTAGCGGTTTTCTGGGTATTGATACTGTGGTTATAAGATTCCGTATGCACACTCATATGTACTTTGTTGGGATCGTAGCCTACGTGTTCCATGATATCGATCTCGCCCGACTTCGGCCATCCGCCATAAGCCCAGTCTGTAGGCAGCATCCATATCGCAGGCCAGGTGCCTTTGCCCGGCGGCAGCTTGGCTTTGATTTCGAACCGGCCGTACAGGAAATCACCTTTGCCTTTAGACACGAGGCGGGCAGAGGTATAGTTACGGCCGCCCATATCTTCCTTTTTGGCAATGACAGACAGCAGGCCGTTGGCCACCTGTGCATTTTCCAACTTGTCTGTATAATACTGCAGCTCGTTATTACCCCATCCGCCGCCGCCGAGGTCGTAGCCCCATTTGGCAGGGTCGGGCAGGCCGTTGTAATCGAACTCATCGGCCCATACGGGTGTGGATTCAAAAGCCCAGTTCTTATCAACAGGTGATGGCGGGATGTAGGGTACCGGTGCGGGTTGATTGTTTTTGCCGCCACAGGCAAACATATGGAGGCCAATGAGCACTACCGGCAGAAAGTGGATCGTTTTCATGTAAGCTTGGGAAAAAACGGGACCGGTACATCCGGTCCCGCAGGGTTAAATTATAACTGTTCTTCCAGAAATTTCACATTGTCCATGGCAATACCGCCGGTGCCAAGGTTACCCCCGCTGCTGCCGGCTTTGATCACTAGGTAAATGGTACCTGCCGTGCTGAACTTAATGATACCGCCTTTACCGGTGCCGGAGCCATCGCAACCAATCTCGGCAATGTCACCATCGAAAGGAACTTTACCGCAACCCGCCCAGGTATTGAGCGACACGAATTTGGTACCGCTGTAATCTTTCCCCTGTTCGGGCAATGCCGTGCCAATGATCACTTCGAACCAGGTATTGGTGGCGCCGCTGCCTTTTACGTTGGCGGAAAAGGTATATTCCACATCCTTCTTCACAGTCACTGCCTGGTAAATGGCGCCGTTGGAACCTGCGTCTGTATTGGAGAATACCAGTTTGCCGTTCAGAAACTCAATAGCGGTTTGCATGCCGCCGGTGTTGAGGATGGTCCAGTGTGCATTGGCACCCGCTTCCATATCTCCTCCTTTGAGGATCTCCGTTTTAGGTGCATCGCTGGCGATCACCACTTTCTGCGAAGCCGAAGCAAAACCGCCTTTACCGAAAGCCTGCAGAGAAATCACGTACTCCCCTTTCTTGGCGAACGTAAGCGTGTCTTTTGAACGGTTGCTTACGGATGCCGTGCCCAGTCCGTTATACCAGCGCCACTGGAATGTAGCGGGAGTGGTGTTCTGAACGATGATCTTGTTGGGCTTGCCCTGCATGGGCGTGGCGGTAAATGAAACCTGTGGCAGCGGACCGAGGTCGCCCCCGCCGGAATCAGGTGTGCAGGCGGCCATGAGTAATACCGCTGCGATATATGGAATGCATTTCATGAGATCTTGTTTTGTGATGATGGATTACTTGGAGCCGCCCCATTCCTTGTTCTGCTCCATTTTGGTGCTCTGCAGATCGTTGAAAGGGATCGGGAAGACGTAATGCTTCTGGGGATTGAACCCGCGTGATTTCAACGCATCTTCTGCTCTGCCGGTACGGATAAGGTCGAAGAAACGATGCCCTTCTCCCGCCAGCTCCAGCCTCCTTTCAAGGAAGATGTTATCGATCGTGGCAACAATGGGAGTAAGCCCAACCCTTGCACGTACGGCGTTCAGGAGCGCATAGGCACGGGTACCCGCACCACCGCCACCACCATTCATTACCAGTGCCTCCGCTTCCAGCAGATAGGTATCCGCCAGGCGCATATCGTAGAGGTTCTGCGGGAAGTTCAGTTCAGGCGTTCCGCTCGGTACGCGGTTAGACACGCGGCCGGCGAACTTCTCGAGGAAATAACCCGTATCATCATGCCCCGGTGAATAGGATGCCTTACCTGCTGCAGACAGTGCTTTCAGATCAGCAATGGTATATGGAAAACGGGGATCGTCTTTCATGACTGCATACAGCTCTTTGGTCACCGTCAGGAAGCTCCAGCCGGATACATAGTCCGGCGCATCGGGTGTTAAACGGTTATAGCTGCGCGGCCCTACCATGATGTTGAGCACGTTGCCTTCCGTACAGGCCACACAATCCCACACACCCTGCGATGTATTGGTATAAGAGATCTCGAAGATAGATTCCTGGTTGAATTTGAAAGGCAGGGTAGACTTCCAGAGGTCACCGAAGTTGGTGAGCAGCTTATAACCGTAAGTGGGGTTCTCCACGCCGGGCGTACCATTCACCAGCGCCAGTTCCGCGGCAGCTTCGGCCCACTTCTTCTGGTAGATGTATACTTTACCGAGCAGTGCATGTGCAGCGCCTTTGGTGGCACGGGCCTTTTCTTCGGTGGGTGGTATACGGTCGGGGAAGTTGGTTTCCGCGATGGCTTCTTTCAGGTCTTTCTCGATCTGCGCCCATACATCCGCCGGCGGTGCCTGCGTAACATCAAACATCTGGTTTACATCCAGTGGCTTCAGCAGCAGGGGGATGTTCTTAAACATCCTGATCAGATCGAAATAGAAATACGCGCGGAGGAATTTGCATTCTGCAATGAAGCGCGCTTTCTTATTGGCGTCCATGGGTACGGCACCCAGTTTCTCCAGCAGCTTGTTGGCACGGAATACGCCGGAATAACCTTTGCGCCAGAGGTCGTTATGCGGACCAATTTCCGGTGTAAGATCCCATCGGGTCATCACCTGGAAATCGTTTATATCATTGGCGGCACCGCCACCGGCAAAGTGATCGTCTGATGCAGCATCGGCCATACCGGTGCGGGTCACGTATCCCCCGCCCTGCCAGCCTACCACATCGTATACGGCTACCAGCCCTTTGAACGCTTCGCCTTCGTTTTTATAAAAGTTGGTTTCGAGGTTGGTACCGCGCAGCGCGGGGTCCAGCCAGCTGTCTTTACAGGAACCGAGTGTTAAACCGGCTGCCAGTGTGCATATGATGGGAAAGTATTTCGCTTTCATGTGTCAGTCTTCTTTTGCGGTTAATAGGTAAAATTCAGGCCGAACATAAACGTGCGCGCCTGCGGATAGATGCCGCGGTCGATGCTCAGGATGCCGCCACCGATCTCAGGATCGTAGCCGGTATACTTCGTGAAAGTGAGCAGGTTCTCGCTCATCACATGTACCCGCACTCTTTCGAATCCTGCTTTTTTCACCAGTACGGTGGGCAATGTATATCCCAGCTGCAGGATCTTGATGCGGAAATAATCCCCGTCTTCCAGGTAGAACTGCGAGCCGCGGGAGTAGTTCTTATTGGCATCGGTGAAGGTCATGCGCGGGTGGGTGTTCGAGGTGCCTTCTCCATGCCAGCGGTCCAGCGATTTCTGCTGCCAGTTGGCATTCAGGATATCGAGCCTGCGCAGCCCCTGGAAGATCTGGTTGCCCGCTGCTCCCTGTCCGAAGATCACGAGATCGAAGCCTTTGTAGGCGGCGTTGATGGTCATACCATACGTCCAGTTAGGCATGGGGTTGCCGATGTAATCGCGGTCGTCGTCGGTGATCTGTCCGTCTCCGTTAATATCTTTCCATTTGAAATCGCCGGGTTTGGCAAGGGGCTGGATCTTCTGTCCGCCTTTGTTCACATACGCGTCTATCTCTCCCTGATTCTGGAAGATGCCCATGTGCTCGAACATATAGAATGCGTTGAACGGACGGCCGATCTCCGCTCTGGTAATATTACCCATGTTCTGGAATGATGCAGCGCCGAGGTAGAGGAACGTGCGGTTCTCACCGAGGTAAGTCACCTTGTTACGCATCCAGCTCACGTTACCACCCACATTCAGCGTAAGGTCTCCGATCTCTTCGTTGTACGACAGTTCCAGTTCCACACCGGCGTTTTCCATACCACCGATGTTGGCGTTGGGATCGTTCACGGAACCCACGTACCAGGGCAGTCTGCGCTGCATGAGGATGTCTTTCGTGTTCTTCTTGAACCAGTCGAACTGCACATTCAGTTTCTTAAAGAGATAAGCTTCAAAACCGATGTTGGTCTGATGCGTTTCTTCCCACTTCAGATCGGGGTTAGCAGGGGCATTTGGACTGGAACCTTCCAATCCGTCTGCACCGGGCCCCATAGTGTAGTTACGCCCGCTGCCGATAGTGGGCAGGAAGGAGAAATCGCCGATGGCATCGCTGCCTACCACACCGTATCCGCCACGGAATTTGAGCAGATCCACCACATCATTCTGTGGCCAGAAGCCTTCGCGGCTGGGTACCCAACCAAGCGAAAAGGAAGGGAACACACCGTATTTCTTGTTGGCACCAAAGCGGGAAGAACCATCGCGGCGGATGATGGCTTCTGCCATGTATTTCTCATCGTAGTTGTAGTTCACCCTTGCAAAGAGGGAGGAAACGAGGTGGTCGATACCCTCGCCACCATCGGCCCTGCGTTTGGAAGGGGCCACTTTGTAGTTGAGGGATGCTTCTTCGAAAGTGGTAGCGGGAACATCATCGAAAAACACTTCCGTGGAGCGCTCGCCGCCTTCCTTGTAGGCACCCTGGCCTGCGAGGATCGTGGCACTGTGCAGATTGAAATCACGGGTATAAGACAGCGTGTTTTCAATATTCCAGAAGAAGATGTTGGCGTTGCGGCGGTTGAAGATCGCAATGCTGCGCACGGTGGATGAGTTGAGGTAGGAAACGGGTGAGAAATCGTCGTGCCCGAAGAAGGCCAGTTTAGACCCTACCGATGAACGGGCTTTCAAACCCTTAATGGGTTCTGCCTCGAGGTATACGTTCCCCACGATGTTGTGGCCCCAGTTGTAGTTGCCCAAACGGGTGGAGATGTACGCCAGCGGGTTCGACATTTCCTGCGTTACGGAGGAGGATATACCGTACGGCTGTCCCAGTGCATTCCTGCGCACACCGGCGTTGTTATACGGACTGGCATTCATCTTAGCCGGGTCCGTTTCCACGATGGGCGTGATGGGATCGAGGTTGATCGCGGAACTGAGGGGACCGCCGAATTCGGAGTTGGTATTACCCAGCCCAACAGACCGGTCGTAGGAATACCCTACGTTCTCCCCGAAAGTAAGCCAGGGCGTCAGTTTATAGGTTGAGTTCAAACGTGCGTTGAAACGTTTGTAGGAGGATATATCGCTGGCTACGATGCCTTCCTGCGAGAGGTAACCAAAGGAGGTATAGAAGGTCGATTTTTCACTGCCGCCGCTGATGCTCAGTTCATGGTTCTGGCGAACGGCGCTGTTGTTGAAGATGGTGGACTGCCAGTCGGACCCTTTACCCAGTGCAGCCGGATTGGCATGCGTGGGGGTACCGCCGTCGTTCACATTGGCTTCGTTGATCATGGTGGCATATTCGCGTGCATCCATCAGCTTCAGCTTGCGGGCTGGTGCAGACACACCGTAATAGCCGTTGTAGTTCACCAGCAGCTTTCCTACGCGGCCTTTCTTGGTTGTAATGAGGATTACCCCGGTAGCGGCACGGGCGCCGTAAATAGCCTGCGAAGCGGCATCTTTCAGCACCTGGATGGATTCAATATCGTTCTGGTTCAGGAAACCGATGCCGCCGTTATCAACCACCACACCATCTACCACCCAGAGCGGGTTGTTGTTGTTGAACGTGGTGAGGCCACGGATGCGCACCGTAGCTGCGGAACCGGGCTGGCCTGAGTTGGAAGCGATCACTACGCCGGAAGTACGGCCCTGCAGCGCCTGCTCCACGCGGTTGATAGGCATGCCTTCCAGATCTTTGGCACGTACGGAGGAAATAGCGCCCGTTACCACGGCCTTCTTCTGGGTACCGTAACCTACCACCACCGTTTCCGTGAGGGAGGTTTCTGACAGGGCCAGCTCCACATTAACGGTACCACCGTCGGTTACCATGGTGCGGGAAGTATAGCCTAAGATGCTGAATACCAGCTGTGCGCTTTTACCGGGTGCGCGGAGGGTGTAGCGACCGTTGGCATCTGTAGTGGTACCGATGGTGGTGTTACTCACGCGAACGGTAACACCGGGCAGTGGAGCGCCTTTATTATCGGTCACCTGTCCGCTTACCGGGATCGTGGTATCCGCCACAGGGACCGGGCCGCTCATGGGATGGATAACGATCTTCTGCCCTTCCATGGTGAAGCCCACGGGCTGGTTGAGCAGCAGCAGGTTCATTGCCTGTTTCACCGGTACTTCACGGATATCGATCGTTACGCGGCTGGTGCCGGCGAGCAGACTTTCGTCGTACACGATCGAAAGTCCCGATTGGCGGGATATTTCTTTCAGCACCTTTTTCAGGGGCGCATTCCGCTCTTTAAGGGTGATCTGCTGCGACAATCCTTTGGCGCTGATCTGCAGACAGGCAACGAGCAGCAAAAAGGTGGTGAGTTTCATAACAATGCAGAATTTACCGAAGCTTTCCTTTCCTGGCCCAAACCTTTGGGCTACGTGGAATGCGGGATAAACAGCGCGAACAAACCGGACAAAGGAAGCTCCGCCGCTAAAGTTAAATTTCATACTTTTGCAGTGTTTGGGAATTACGAGATAAAAGTTCTGTAGAAGTCTTTTTTCGGACAGCCCGAACGTGCCGGAAGTGTTGCGAGCGCTTCCGGCTTTTTTATTGCAGGGTGTCCGTTAGTGTCATGTGGTGGAATGTGTTTTCATAACGATGCGTTTAGTTTTGGTTTAAGATGTTGAATGGTAAAGAGATATGCTAAAGCACAATGAGATTTCTTCCTTCCATGCTGAACCGTGCCCCGTTGGCCTCCAGCATTTTTAACAGCTCCGACAGGGGCAGGTTTCTGCTTATGCGCCCGCCGAAGTACAGGTTCTTAGGTTTGCCCTTATACACCACCTCCACATCATACCACCGCGCCGCCTGGCGCAGGATATCGTCGATATCGGCGTTGTCGAATTCAAAGAAGCCCGTCTTCCATGCAATCGCCTGCTGCACATCCGCAGGGGCAACGGTGATAGTGCCCGTGGCATGTTCCAGACGGGCCTGCTGACCGGGGCGCAGCCGCACTTCCTTCACTTTCACGGCGCCTTCCACGAGGGTAGTGTTCATGGTCTTTTCATCGGGGTATGCCATAACGTCGAACCCTGTACCCAATACCTCCACTTTTGCAGAACGGGTTTGTACGATGAAGGGCTTCTGCGCGTCTTTATTCACTTCGAAATACCCCTGCCCTTCCAGCTCCACGATGCGCTGGTTTTCATGAAAAGCAGTCGGGAAACGGAGCTTAGAGGTAGAGTTCAGCCATACCCTGCTCCCGTCGGGGAGTACGATGTGAAACTGTCCACCACGGGGAACGGTGAGAGTGTTGTAACCTGCAGCGGCCAGCTGATCGCCGGATGAATAATGTAACTGTCCGTGTTGCTGGCGAACGGTGGTTTCTCCCTGACGGATCACCTGGTTACCCGCACTGTCCAGCGTTACCACCGAGCCATCGGCCAGCGTCAGTTCCGCCTTATTGGAACCGGGGGCTATATCGGCAGCGGAGCGGGTAATGACTTGTGCGGATTGTTGGGGAGCCTTCGCGGGGCGCGACAGGAAGAAGGCGCCTCCAGCGGCCAGCAGTACCAGTACGGCAGCAGCTGCCACCCAGCGGTAAACGGGCATACGGCGTACGGTGGTACCACGGATGCTGTGCAGCAGCCGGGATTCCATGCGTTGACTGATCTCAGGGGATATTTCAGGGCGATGCGCTACCAGTTCATGAAACTCTTCCTGCATACGCAGCAGCACTTTACGGTGCGAGCCGGTTTGCCGGAGCCATTCCATGAGCATGGCCGCCTCTTCGGGCGTACATTGGCCGTCGAGGTATCGTTGCAGCAGTTTTTCGTGCGGGTCCGTGGATGTAGACATATCAGCAGGCGCCTTTAACGTGGTACCTGCATATTATATCCCTGAAATTAAAAAGAGGGTACCCCGTCCGGAAAAAAATTTTTGTAATAAAATACGAGCGAGAGGGAAATACCGCCGTAGCGGAACATGTAATCGTGGATAAAACGCATACCCAGCACCATATGCTTCTTCACTGCATTGCGGGAAATACCCAGTATGGCCGCCGCTTCATCGTACGTACGCCCTTCCTGCCGGCAGAGGCGGAACACGTTCAGGCGTTGCGGGGGCATCTGTTTCAGGGCTTCGTGGAACAGGCGGTCGTATTCCCTGCTTTGCACCTCCTGCTCGGCCTGGCTGCCGGTAACGGCACTCAGCTGGAAAAGGATCTGCTCCCGCAGGTTACGGTCAGTAGCGGCCCGTTGAAGGGTCTTTAATACATGATTACGGGCGATGCGGTATAAATAACCACCGAATGGGAGATCGGGCTGGATGCGGTGGCGGATTTCCCAGACTTTCAGGAAAACATCGTGCACAAGATCCTCCGCCAGCGAAGGTACCTTGCAATAACGCAGAATAAAGAGATAAAGGGCTGGGTGATACTGCCGGTAAACTGACGCAAATGCTTGCTCATCGCCGTTCTTCATCCGTTCCAGTATTTCCGCCCCGGATAGATTGCTATCCATGCGATCTTAAATTTTGGTTGTCTGGTCCGATGTAAATCTAGGAAAAAACGGTTAATCCCCAAATCCCCCATAAATCCTACATTTATACCCCGGTTTTGCCGGGAAGGATATAACCCGACAGCAGATGACGCAGATAAAATTGAGTGTGCTGGATCAGTCCGTTATCCGGACCGGCAGCACTGTAAGAGACACCATGCTGGAAACCATGGCTTTGGCACAACTGGCAGATCAACTGGGGTATTCCCGGTTCTGGGTATCGGAACATCACAATATCGCCACCATCGCCGGCTCAACACCGGAAGTATTGCTGGCCTTCCTCTCCGCACATACCCAACACATCCGCCTCGGCTCCGCCGGCGTAATGCTTCCCAACCACAGCTCCCTGAAAGTAGCAGAAAACTTCCGCATGCTGGAAGCCCTTGCTCCCGGCCGTATCGATCTGGGAGTAGGCCGCGCTCCCGGGGGCGACCGCCTCACTTCCCGCATCCTTAATCCGCAGAACACTTTCAGCGACAAGGATTTTGTGCAGCAGATCATGGACCTGCAACACTTCCTGACAGATAATGCGCCCGAAGGCACGCTGTATGAAAAAGTGAAAGCCATGCCGCAAACGGAAACCGCACCGCCCATCTGGCTGCTTACCTCTTCCGGCGGCAGTGCCGGCGTAGCTTCTCATTTTGGTACCGCACTTTCCTTCGCGCACTTCATCAATCCCAGCGGTGGACCGGAGGTTGTGCATCAATACCGGAAAGAATTCAAGCCTTCCGCCACACTCACTGCCCCTCTCGCCAACTTCGGCATATTCGCCTTTACTTCTGAAAGTCCTGAAATTGTAGAGCGCTGGCAAACCATCATGGATTACCGCCTCATGCAGATAGAACGCGGCCGTGATACCGCACTGCCCTCCTACGAAGCAATTCGTGAAATCGAATACATGCCCGATGAGCAGTTGCGCGTAAACTACAATCGCCGCCGTATGGTGTGCGGATCGCCTGAAGAAGTGAAAGCGAAGATCACTGCCATGTGCGAAACGTATGAAGTGGACGAAGCCGTGATCAGCACCATCGCCGAGAATCAGGATGAACGGATGGAATCGTTCCGGCTGCTCGCGAAAGTTTTCGGCCTGCAGGCCCGCAACTGATTTTAACATTTCGCTAAGGTTACTTTTTTGAAGCGTTGCGTATAAAGGTTAAATCCACCACTCTATGCAACGTCATTCCATTTTGTGGGCAGCTGCGCTGTTGCCCGTACTGACCCTTTATGCCTGTGCAGGCAATTACAAGCAGCATGCTGAAGCACCTGCTGCATCTGCCACTACTACCGCACCGGCAGATGCAGCAGAAACTGCCGCTGCGAAAGATGCATCTGCTACTGCATCTAACATTCCGGAAAAGCGTATTAAAACTGCAGACCTTCGCCTGCGGGTAGACAATGTAGTGCAAACCGCGGTACGCATGGAACAGCTCGTAACCCGCGCTGGTGGCATCGTGGAAGAAAGCGAGATCAAACAATTACCCGGCCATCAAACCTCCGCCCGCTACACCACTGACTCCCTTCGCCGTGTATCCTGGTATTCACCGGAAGCCACTATGCGTTTGCGCGTACCAGTTAGTATGATGGATTCTGTGGTGAATGCGCTTACCGGCATGGCCATGTTTGTTGATTCCCGTACCCGCAGCGACAAAGATGTTGCCCTCACCCATCTTCAGAACAAACTCCTGAACGATGCCGCCCGCACGCAGGACCGCCCCGTGAACCATACAAAACAAAACAAGGAACTGGACGTTCGCCAGTATGAAGACGATTCCCAGAGAGGAGCCATATCCCGCACCATCGAAAACCTCGGCATCGACAATCAGGTGGCATTCTCCACGCTCACGGTTTACCTCCACCAGCCCGATCTGGCCATCGTGAGCATTGTTCCCGATCCCGAGCGCCTGGCCCGCAGTTACTTCCGGACAGATGCATTGCTCGCATTGCGTAATGGACTGGAAGGCTTCCGCGCCGTGCTGCTGTTCTTCCTCAACATCTGGCCCCTCCTGCTCACCGCAGCCCTCACCTGGTATGCGTACCGCAGATGGTATCCCCGCCTGCGTTCCGCCGTGCAGCAAAAGCCCAATGCCTGAGTAACTGATTACAAATGCAAAAGGCCGCCTCATGTAATTGAGACGGCCCTTTTGTTGTTGTATGCACATACTGATTTTACTCTTCCAGTATTTTCACTTCGGTGCGGCGATTGGCCTGATGTTCTTCTTCTGTACACTGCATGCCATTCACACACAGGTTCACCGGCTTCGATTCCCCGAATCCTTTCCACTCCAGCCTGTTCCGCGCTATGCCCTGCTGTACGAGATACTGCACGGCAGATTCTGCACGGCGTTCGGAGAGGCGCATGTTATAGGCATCATTACCCCTGCTGTCTGTATGCGATTCCAGAGATATCCGCATGGTGGGGTGCTCCCTTAAAATGATGGCCAGCGAATCCAGCACATGCGTGGCATCCGGATAACGGATGGCGTACTTGTCGAAGTCGTAGTAGAGATCATTCAGCACAAACACATCTCCTTTCTTCGGAGGAGGCGGTGGTGGCGGAGGTGGTGGTGGTGGCGGGGGAATAATAGCGAAGGTATACACATCATCACTGCCTTTCCCTCCCGGCCTGTCGGATGCGAAATATCCATTCAGGGTATCCGATACGATCAGGTGAAAGTCATCGCGGCCGGAGTTGTAGGGCGGGCGCATATTACGCGGTGTGGTCCATCCTGTTAAGCTGCCTGTGGTATGGAATATGTCCAGTCCGCCCATACCCGCATGCCCTTCGCTGGCAAAAGTAAGTCCGCCATCGGGCTGGAACACAGGGAACAATTCATCGTCGGAAGTATTGATGGCCGCCCCGCAGTTCACGGGTGCTTCCCAGCCGCCATTGGCGCCCCGGCTAGTGTACCAGATATCGGTGCCGCCGACGCCTCCCGGCCTGTCAGATACGAAGTAGAGCGTTTTACCATCCATACTCAGCGTTGCATGACCAGTGGAATAATGCGCGGGATCGTTATAGGGGAAAGGCGTAATGGTTTCACCGGAGATCTGGAACAGCTCCAGCCGCCGGGTACCTACTCTCAATGCCCGCTTCCACCCCATCCGTTCGCTCTCCGGTCTTCCGGGGCGGCTCACGGTAAGGTATGCCGTGTCTCCAACTGCAGGGTAACTAACCGGACCCGCATGGAAGCGGCTCACATTCAGCACTTGCGCGAGATCGTCCACATCTACCCGGTTGGCATCGGCCTTTGCATCGTTCCAGCGGAACACCGCGAAGTAAGGCTCATTCGTTTGGCGGGAAATATGCTGGTCTACACTGTTGAGGCGGTTAAAATTAGAGGTATATACCAGCTGCTGCTGATGGCGGAAAGCGCCCCAGTCGGAAAAGGTGGTATTAATGCGGTCTTCGTTCCGGATGCGTACCGTTTCCGGGTTGGCCAGCCATACCTGTGCGGAATCACACCCGTCCATTCTCACCTTCGCCCTTGCAGCCTGCGGGCCACCTGCGGGGTAACGGGCATATGCCTGCCGGGCGGAATCGTACTGCTCCTGCATTTTGAAGAGGTCCCCAATTCGTATCCAGAGGCTGTCTCCCACAGGGTCCCGGGCAAGACAGTTACGGTAAGCGGCTATGGCGGCCGGTGCGTTGCCCGTCATTTCCGCGCAATATCCCTGGCGGTAAAATACATAGGGCTTTGCCCTTTTTTGACGGGCCAGTTTGTCGTATACCGGGGCGGCTTTGGTGAATTGCCAGGTCACGAAGTAGCGGTCACCCAACTGTTCGTACGAAGGCTGTTGCTGCGCAGAGGCGGATACGGTCAGTACGCACCCGAACAGTATGAGGGTGCGGAAATGAGGGTTGTAACACATCAGATAGTTTTTCATGTAACCTCCCATTATAACCCTGTTTCCCCCCGAATTGTTTGTAAGAAAGCGGTTTACGTGTAGAAAAAAAGGGGTTGCCCTGCCGGACAAGCCCCTTACATAGTTATCCGTCACGCGGATACTATACTGGTCTTATCATAGGAAATGGTGTGCCTTACTGCGCCTTTATCAGGTGCACAGGCTCTACCCTGTAATATTTTCTGAAAGCAATCCGGAAGGCCGCCACGGTTTCAAATCCCGTATCTGCGGCAATCATGGAGAAGCTCGCTTTAGTCCGCATCAGTGCATGGTACGCCACATTCATACGCCGGTCGAGGATAAACTCCTGTATGGTACGGCCATAACGGGCGCAGAAGCAGGCTTCCAGCAGATCAGGCTCCAGTGAAAAACGTTGCGACAAACTTTCCGCTGAATGCTGCCGGGTAAAGTTCCTGCGGAGAAAGTGGTAGCAGGCCGCCGTCTTTAACCGGTTTTTGGTAGACAGCCGGTAGGCTGCACTCCCCATCTGCATGGTCCGTAGGAAAACGGTGAGGATGTTCACCGCCTGCCTGCGCAGGAAATACTCTGCGGTATCGCCTATCTGTTTGCAGCAAAGGATTTCTTTCAGTGTACGCTGGCATACTTCATTGAAGAAGACCGACCGGGTATTGAGCCGCCCTTCTCCCTGCAGGATGTCCGCTGTAATAAGGTCATTCAGTTCCGGAAACTGTCTTACCAGTTCACCGGCTGCATCAGGTCTGAAATTGATGTGAAAGCTGTCGAAACACTGCCCTTCTTCCAGCGGAACGGTGTTGAGGTAATTAGACAGATTAAACAGATCCATGCGCTGGTCACGGAGGTCAGTAAGCCGGCCATTCCCCATCAGTACGCGAACGGGGCTGCCCAGCATTACATGAAGGATCACATTACGGAAAGGTGTTTGGGGGAACAGGATCATGGATGCGCTGGGTGCCACGTGGTGAAACCACATGGAGAGCAGCCCCAGCGGGATCTCCTGCGTTACAATCTTACAGTCATCCTTATCTGCATCATTATCATCAATATATACCCGTGCGAAAGGTAAAAGGCCCTTGAGCTGATCTTTGGGCATGCTGGCCACTGGTAATGATTCCATAGGCGGAGAATCGATCCAGAGCGTTTTGGTTGGCAGTAACGGCATATCCATACCACATTGATTTTAAACGGTTCAATAGTGCGGTGGCTGAATTGCCTGAAGCCAATTGGAAAAAAATGTAAAACGGGGTCCTCATAGTTAGCAACATGTCTTGTTTGGGCGCTCCCGCCCTAAAATCAAAAGTTAACTTGGAGAAAAAATCTTAAGCAGTATTAAGGTAGGTCATAACTATAATGCAAAAACATACCCCCAGGGGTGAATCCGGTGAGAAAAAAAATCTCATCCTGAAACAAAAACGGCGGAAAACCTGAAGGTCTTCCGCCGCGGGGTATTGCATTCCGAATTAAATTATCACTTCAGTGAGTTGATCCAGCTGGCGATGCGGAGGGCATCGGCACGGGGAACCTGGGGCATGGGCGGCATCTCGGTAGCATAGCCGGGCCAGTTTTCCGGGTTCGGGTTATAGATCAGCTTCACCATCATATCGTTGGTGTACTTCTTCTTTGCGATGTCCTTGAATGCGGGACCTACCTGCTTCTTGTCTGCATTATGGCAGGCAGCGCAGGTGTACTTCAGCAGCAGGGGCTTCACCTCTTCGTAAGTAGGCACTTTGGGCGCGGCTTTTACGGCTGCGGTTTCACCTTCCTTTACAACAGGCTTAGTTCCACCTACCTTCGATTTAACGGCTTCAGCGGCTTTCGCTTTTGCAGCAGCTGCTTCTGCTTCTTTCGCGGAGTTGCGGGTGCTTACTTCGCTCATGGCCAGCTTTGCGCCGTCAGGAATATTGTTCAGCGTGTAATATGCGTTGGGATGCACGGCAGAATAGAAGTTGTCCTTCTCACGCACACCATCCACCGAAATATTGTGAATGTAGTACTGGCGCAGGTTGTTCACGATGAGGCGCACCTTCATACCATCTTCCGAAACTTTCACACCTTTCACTTCGCACTTTTCGGAGTTAACGGTAGGACTGCCATATACCGGGTGGTATTTGTAAATGAAGCTTTCGATGGAGTAAGAAGCCAGGTCGGAAGCCGATTTCCTGTCTACCGGCAGGGTAAACGTGATTTCGAAACCATCGGGCATGGCTTTTACGGTATGCATTTCAAAGGGGATGCGGTTGTTCCACACAAGGCGCTGCAAACCTTCGTTGGCATCACCTGCAGAACCCCATCCGCGGTTGGTTTCACCAACATACAGCGAGCCGTCTTTTCCCCAGGCCATACGCAGTACGCCCGACTGGAAACCGGTCCTGAAATCGAACGCCACACCCTGATATTCACCTTTCACTTTTTCCAGTACCACACGCATGATCTTGCTCTGGCCCTGGTCGCCCACGAGCGTTTGTCCGGCAAAAGGCCCGAAAGTATTCTCAGGGATTGGCAGGATCTCGGAGTTGGAGATACCCAGTACACCGTGAGGCAACCAAACTGCCGGCAGTTTGATCTGCGGGATGGCTTTCTTCACTTCGTACAGCGTCTTGAATTCTTCATTCACAACGTTCTCAGGTTTCACCATACGGCCCTGCTCATTGCGGATACGGCGCTGGTCTACCTGTTTGTACAGATCTTCATCCTTCAGTTTGATGGGAGAATTAGGCATATCTGCCCAGCGGAGACCTGCGGGGTGCCCCACGAAGTCGCCTTTCTTCACCTGCCAGATACCACCGGAACCCATCCAGTCGCCCTGGTTCTCAGAGTAGAACAGTTCACCGTCGATCATTCCGAGACCGCAGGGAGAGCGCATACCGGTAGCCCATGGCTCCATATGGCTGCCATCGGGAGAGATGTGCATCACCCATCCGCGCCAGGGCACGCGGCTTTCACCACGCCACCATTCCTCGTTGCCGAATGCTACGTTGCCGGATACAAAGAAAGAGCCGTCAGGCGCAAGTTTAGGCCCAAAGCTGTATTCGTGATAGTGACCGGAAAGCGGCCAGGCATAAACAGTTTCGTATACATCCGCCTTTCCGTCGTTGTTGGTGTCGGAAAGCCGGGTAAGCTCCCCGCGCTGGGCGCAGTAGAGGTCGCCATTTTTGTAAGTGAGGCCGAGGATCTCATGGAGACCGCTGGCGAACTTACGGAAGTGCGGGCGGCGGCTGCCGGGGTTCTCAACGATAAATACGTCGCCACGGCGGGTTGCCACACCAAGGTCGCCGTTTGGCAGTACGGTGAGGCCGCCTACTTCAAGCAGGGTACCTTCCGGTGCGCTTACTTTCAGGATGCGGAAATAGTCTTCTTCTTTCGGCGTTTCCTGCGCGGAGGAAGACAGTTGCGCCATCAGTGGCAGCAGGCACATCGCCGCTTTTTTAATTATATGCTTCATTGCGATTATTCAGTCGATGGTTTAGAAAAGGATGGAATAGCTCAGCTTGCCGCGAACGGGAACAATCAGTTCCTGTTTGCCGCCGGAAGTACGCACAACGGGTTTGGCGCCGCCGGCGTCCGTGAGGCGGAGGTAGAAGGATTTTCCATCCACCACATACAAATCTTTTTCCACCTGCTCGATGGTAGCACCTTCGGCCAGTTTGGCGAAGAGGTCGCCTGCCGGGTCAGATACTTCGAGGTCGCGGGTAAAGCCGGAACCGTCGGGCAGAATGCGGATTGCGTCAGACACGTTGCTGCCAAAGATCTGGTAGCGGAAGGTAGGACGGTCCTTTTCATCCAGCACATATCCTTTAGGGCGGTAGCTGGTACCTGCCGAGTCTGCACTCCATGCTTTGTCTGCATCCGTCAAACGGTTGAGGGCAAAGGCAGGTAAACCGAAGCGCTGAAGGGCACCAACCGGGCGGGAGGTACCATTACCTCGATCGTTCCACATAGGTGTGGTTTCGAGGAAGCGGCCTCTCCATACCTGAATGAGCATGCCATTATCGAGATCGTAAGTGTAGTGTACTTTTTCGGGGCTGCCTACGGAAACGGCGTGCGTTACCTTGGCGGCACCGGGTACATCCATGAAGCTGCGGAGCAAAGTGGTCTGGTCTGCTTCGAGGAGAATGGGATCGGTATCATCTGGCTGAGCAGGGTCACCGAAAATGGTTTCACGCAGTCCTTTGCCGGATACGATCAGGTTGAGGGAAGGTACGCCCCAGTCGCCCGTGCGGGCGTAGAGCACTTCCACGTCGGAAGCACCGGCGGGGAGGGTAACCTTACCTCTGCCGTTGCCACCGAAGCCTGCCACTTCTTTACCATTTACTTTCAATGCTGCAGCGCCGCCTTGTGCAGCAACGCCTACATTATATTCTCCGGCTTCCTGTACGGAGAGCTTACCGGTGTAACGGAGCTGGTAGCCATGTGCGAAGGGACCTGCATTTGCCGTGAGGGATGCGCTGGTGCCTTTAGCTTCTGCCTTGGCAGTAGCCGGGTCAAACTCACTTGGGGTGGCAGCTTTATATACGGTGTATTCCAGTCCTGCCAGTGAAGGCTTTGGAGTAGAGTAGTCGGTGATGGAAATATTGCGGAACGCAACGGCACCATGATCGCCCTGGATGCGCAGGGGACCTTTGGCGGCTTCTGCACCGTTGGCGCCACGGGTACTGCCCTGTAGCTCAATGTTTTCGTGGATCACCACACCGTTGAGTACAGCACGGATGATGCGGGCGTTTTCAATCTTTTTGCCGGAAGCATCGAAGCGGGGAGCCTGGAACGATACTTTCAGGTGTTGCCACAGGCCTGGGGCCTTGCTGGCGTTCATACGGGGAGCATAGCCCTGGTAGCCCTGCTGGCCTTCGGGCTTACTATCGTCCCACCGTTCATAGATACCGCCATTGTCTGCAGCCTTGGGAGCGGGGTTGCCCCAGCTGTCGAACAGCTGCAGCTCATAACGGCCCTGGAAGTAGATGCCGGAGTTGGAGCCGGCAGCCATCATATAATCCAGTTCCAGGTCGATATCTCCGTATTCGGAATTGGAGTAGAGGTCCTGTCCGTGTTGCTTCTTACCGGGGAGGTTTACCAGTACGCCGGAACCTTTAACGGTTTCAAGGGCGTTGGGCTTATTGATTTTGCCGGAAACGTCGCCTGCGATCTGCCAGGTGCCGCCGGGTTGGCGGAAGGCCGACAGATCCGTCAGCGCCCATTTACCGGACTGCGCCGCAGCAGGCTGTGCCAGCATCATGCCGGCGCCGCATGCATACAAAAAGCCGATCATCGACCGGCTTACAAAACTGCGATTTGACTTTTGTACCATAGTCGCTCAAAATAACTATAGTTTGATTGCCGGTAAATGAAATTCCACAGGTGGTAAAGTGTAAACGCGCCATTTCTGCAACCCTGAGGCTATATCGTTTTAGCATGAAAACGTTTGACATGCCGGATACGGGCGGGATTGGGTTGGCAAAACCTTTTAGCTAAACAATAGCAACCAGGGCAACCAGGGTTAGTGTATAACTTACATGAACGGAGGGATTGAGGGGCGGACGGTAAAACTTCCGGCAATGGCGGAGGATCCCGGCTACATCCTGCATACTTACCTGGCGGTGAGGTCAAGGGCCCCGTCTGGCAGGTAGGCATGAGAGAATGTGCCGGTAGCTTCCAGCTGGCGGAGAAATGCGGCCAGCGGTAACTGGCGGTCCAGACGGCCGGAAAAGCGGGCCTCCCCTGTTACCCGGACCTCCACCCCATACCATTGCCTGATCACGTCCGCAATGGCTGTTAGCGGGGCACTATCGAAGTAATAAGCACCATCTTTCCAACCAGTAACTTCTTCTATCCGGAATGCCCTTTCCGTCAGCACCTCCGAATCCGACCATACGGCTTCCCGGCCGGGAGTAAGGATCACTTCCCGGTTACCGTGGCGAACTTTCACGCCGCCGTTAATCAGCGAAACGCTGCCCGCCCCGGTGTTGTAGGCCCGGATATTGAATGCAGTACCCAGTACGGTAACCTCTCCCCCGCCCGACTGTACCATAAATGGTCTTTGCGCATCAGCCGCCACTTCAAAAAAAGCCTCGCCCGTCAGCTCTACCCTGCGGCTTTTTCCGGAAAAGGATGAAGGGAAGCGCAACGTGGAAGAAGCATTCACCCGGATCTGCGTACTGTCTGGCAGGATTACGCGGTATGATTTGCCGGGGGGAACGTACAGGGTGTTCATGGCTGAGGAGGGCACGGTTACCGTTGCCTCATCCACCTGCAGGCCGGAACTGTCCATCTTTATCCCCTTGGCCTGTGGAGCAGCTTCCGCATGCAGCTCACGGCCGTCGGCCATTACCAGGCGCACACCGGCAGTTACCGGATCCGGAGCAACCATGGCTGCCGGGCGAAAGATGAAAAAGCAAATACCTGCAGCTACAGCACCTGCGGCAGTAATGAAAGCGAGATTTTTAAGGAGAGGGCGCCTGCGCTGCGGTACCTTTTGCCAGGCAATGGCATCGGCCCGGGGAAAGCCCTCACGGATATCCGAGGCACTGAACCGGGCGCAATAAACCTCCCAGGCCTGCCGTACGGCAGGGTCAGTGCTGATCCTGACTTGCAGCAACTGTTCATCCTCCGGCGAAATAATCCCTGCCAGCTTTTCACTCATTAATTGCAATAAATATTCATCTGCCATGCTCATGCTATTACAAAAAACACAAAACCGGCGCGCACGGGTGAACGGTACGCCGGTTATTTCAACATGCCGCGCAGATCTCGCAGCGCCAGCATCATATGCTTCTTTACGGATTCCTCACTGATCTGCAAAGCTCCGGCTATTTCCCGGCGAGAGAGGTGCATCATATAGCCCATTTGGAAAACTTCCCCGCGCACACGCGGCAATTTGCCAATGGCAGCTTTCAGCCGTTCGCGTAGTTCCTTTACCTCCACAGGGTCGGTAGCTTCCACCTGTCCGGATAAAAACGACAGGTCGGACTGCCGCCTGCGCATCACTTTATCCCGTTCCAGTCTGTTTAAACAGCGGTTACGGATACTGATGTATAAAAAACCTTTCAGATGACCGATATCGGTGAAGGCGCGTTGCCTTTCCTTCTGCCAGTAGTCCATGAAAAAATCCTGCACTACCTCTTCCGCGTCTGCTTCATTTTGCAGCATGCCCAAAGCCGCTACCCACAGCCATTTACGGTAGGTAGTATAAATATAGTTGAACGCGTCGGCATCTCCACGTTGCAACATCAGTAACAATTCATTGGGCAGATCTGCTGAGGTCATAGCATATTTTGTAGCAACCGGCCGGCCAAATTACTGTGATAATTGGTGTCCGGCACAGGCCCGTTGAATGATAAAATAAACTTAATGCTGGAGAAAAATCCCCGCTAAACCGGGAGCAGAAATCAGGATCAGAAAATACGATATAAAAATACTACATCAGGGTTAACATAAAGTTCAAATTGCAACGTTACCCCAACTTATTTTTTTTCCTGTCTTATAGAAAACCGCGAATGTTCCGAGAATAAAATGCTACTACATCCTTAACTAACGCTTAACAACCGAACCTCATGAAACTATCTCCTGCCAAGGCTTTGCGCAGTTGCGCAATGCTATGTGCCTTGCTATGCCTGTATCTGTCCGCATCAGCGGCGCAACCGGAATACAAGGTAACACTGAAGGTGCATCAAACAGAACTGAAATCCATCCTGCGATCTATCGAAGATCAGACGGGGTTGTATTTTATGTTTAATACCGACATCATCCGGCTGCAGGAAAAAATAAGCATCCACCTGCAGGCTGTTCGACTGGAAGAAGCGTTACAACAATTGTTTGCCGCCCGCGGCATCAGCTGGTCCATTATGGAAAAAGCGATCGTTCTGAAGAACTCACAACCCATAAAAAAACTACCGGCAGCACGGGCAATAACGGGTCTAGTAACTGATGAAAGTAACACCCCCCTGGCGGGTGCCACATTACAGCTCCAGGGCACTAACATCGGAACGCTGTCCAACGTAAACGGTGCTTTCACACTCCCAGGTGTACCATCAGGATCGGTGGTACTCCAGGCCCGCTTCACAGGGTTCAAACCGCGCGATATTGCTGTGGGCAATGAGAGCAACCTTTCCATACGTCTGGAACGCAGCGTTAGTCAGCTGGATGAAGCCGTGGTGATAGCCTACGGCACTGCCACAGAACGGTCAGTAACCGGTGCTATAAGCACAGTAAAAGGGGAACAGATTCAGACACTCCCTAACAGATCGTTCGACAAAAGCCTACAGGGGCTCGTTCCCGGCCTGCGTATTTCAGGCGGGTCAGGGCAGCCGGGGGCAGGACTTAGCAATATGATCGTTCGGGGTATATCTACAGGTACAGAAGCCCTCGGTGGCTCCAGCGTCCGTAATCCGCTGATCGTGATCGATGGCATGCCTGTTTCCCAGGACCCATTCAACTACATGGGCGCTAATCAGCCGCAAACACCTGCTACCACCCCCCTGGCACAAATCAACCCTAATGACATTGCGGAAATCACCGTATTGAAAGACGCGGCGGCTATTGCGCTTTATGGCTCTAAAGCCAGTAACGGCGTCATACTTGTTACCACCAAAAAAGGCCGCGTTCATAGCACCACCTTTCAATTCAGCCACCAGACCGACCTTTCATTCCGTTCAAACATCGGCCCCAAAATGATGAATCAGGAGCAATATCTCCGGCTTTTGACAGAAACCTACCGCCAAACGGACCCGGACACATATACCGATGCGGTAATCAGAAAAGACCTCTTCACCAAATTCCCCTATCGTTCCCATGGCGGCGACACATCCTTTTATCCGGCTCCCGACTGGAACAAACTCATGTACCGTCATCCTGCCGTTACCGTCAGCAATAACCTTTCCGTTTCGGGAGGAACACCGCTGCAGCGGTACTTCATTAATCTCGAATACACCCGTCAGGATGGAATCCTACGCAATTCCGGGTTCGACCGTACTTCACTCCGCATCAATCTCGATAATAAACCGGTATCCTGGCTCAAATTCGGGCTTAACTCTATTTTGTCGTATTCAAAGCAATCCCTGTCTTCCCGGCAGGCAGAAACACCCAGTGCTTCCCTCAGTGATATTATCTCCCCACTGCTGCCGGTGTATCTTGAAAACGGCGCTTATCTTATGGAATACCGTCATGGTGCCAGCCTTACTGGTTCCGGCCTCGTTTCCAACCCAATCTCCAGGTCAGAATTGAATTTCAGCCGGAACAAAGCTTATCATGGCCTGATAACTTTCAATGCCGAAGCCACCTTTCTCAGGCACTTCAGCCTTGCTTCCCTGATAGGGATCGATTATATGCAAACGGAGGCAAAAGATAAAGCAGATCCGCGCTTTACAGCATCGCGGTTTGGGAATATAACGGACCACGATCTTCGCAGTGCCAACCTCATTACTACCACCACCTTACGTTACAATACCCATTTCCTGCAACATCACGGACTGGAAGTAATGGTGGCACAGGAAGCACAGATGCAGAATCAAAAGCAAACGAGGATCATTGTAGCAGGGGGAGACAAATACACCAACCCATACCTGGATGATATTTCAAGCCAGGGATATTACCTCAGCAGCTTTGCCGGCAATACCACCAAAAAGAACATGCTGTCACAGTTCGCACATCTTCAATACAACTTCCGGGAGCGATATTATTTAACGGGCAGCTGGCGGAGAGATGGTGCCTCCGTATTCGGGAACAATAACCCCTGGGGCAATTACTGGTCGGCCGGAGGCGCATGGATCGTTTCCTCCGAAAACTTCATGCAACCCACCGCACCTTTTATTTCCCTCCTGAAATTGCGTGGCAGTATCGGACTCGCCGGTAACAGCGGAGCACTGAGTCCTCAATTACAATATGACCTGCTGGAACCCCGCCAGTATCTCTTCCAATCTGCACTGGTCCCAGCCTCTATGCCGGGTAACCCGGCCATCAAATGGGAAAAAACAAGGCAATGGAATACCGGTTTGCAATTAAGCATACTGAAGAACCGCATTAACCTGGACGCCGACTATTACTACAAGTTTACCGGCAATCTCATCTTCGGAACAAATCTGCCAAGCTTTACCGGCTACCCTACCGTGCAGGACAATATTGGCGATATCCGCAACAGTGGTGTGGAATTATCCCTAAGTGCCGACGTTGTAAGAAATGCCAGTTTTCAGTGGCGGATAACTGCGAACTGGAGCAGAAACTCCAATAAGCTGATAAAGTCTTCCGGCGATTTCAAAAGCATATCATTCGACCCCACCATGACGGCGCGTGAAGGATATGAATTCAATTCCTACTTCCTACCCATATGGGCCGGCGTTAACCCTGAAAACGGATTACCGCAGTGGCAGGATTCAACCGGTAAACCCACCACCGACTATAGCATCGCCCCCAAACAAATTGTTGGGCAATCACAGCCCAAAGCATTCGGCGCCCTTACAAACACACTGTCCTGGAAAGGCATCACCTGCATGTTCCAGTTCCAGTATCAATATGGCGGGTACTTCTTAAACCAGCAGCGGCAGTTTTATTACTCCGACGGTACTTATGCTTTCCTGAACGCACCAGTTGGTGTAATGGACCGATGGCAAAAACCGGGAGACATTTCTGACAATCCCATCCGGATCTTCAACAATCCGAACAATGGCGCAGCTCATTCCACCCGCTACCTCTACAAATCTGATTACCTGCGGTTCCAGATGGCGTCAGTATCCTGGGATGTACCTGAGCGGCTGCGTAACGTTCTCAGAATGCAATCCCTGAGAATATTTGCGCAGGGAAATAACCTTGCCCTTTGGAGCACTGCCAAAGACGTTGATCCGGATAACATCAACCCCGGCGGCGGCACCGGCTTCGCGTATCCTAATGCCCGTACTTTCTCTGTTGGCGTCAATACCTCATTCTAAAAATTATCCCACATGCAATCACGAAATATACCTGCTATCCTCTTCCTTGCAGCGCTCTTTTGCAGCTGTGGAAAATCTTTTCTGGACGTAGCCCCTCGCGACATCATCCCAAGGGAAGCATATACAAAAGATCTAAAAGCCTGTCAGGAACAACTGCACGGCACTTTCCTCCAATTGAGCGAAGCATATGGCACCTATACTACGGTATACCCGGAATATGCCGCAGACAATATTAAGCCTTCCACCAGTGGCGCATCACTGATCGATGCATACGCCTGGAAAATGAAAGCGAACGATTATGCAGCCAATCTGATAAGCCCGTCGGATGTGAACCTGAACGCCATGGTCTATTACTTTTACAACGTAATCCGTAACGCTAATTTCGTACTTGAGAAAAGTACAGCATTCCGGCAGGAAGATCCTACATGGGCCGATCACCTGGCTGGTTCGGCTTTAACACTGCGCGGTCTTTGCCATTTTATACTTGTGAACCTACTAGCCCAACCCATCAATTTTACCGCCGATGGATCTCATCCCGGCATCGTTTATGTAACAGGCTCCGACTGGACGAAACCCGTGAATGGAAGAACCTCAGTAGCCGGAGTATATCAGAACATCCGGGAAGACCTTCAGAAGGCAGTGCTGTTATTACGTCCTGTGGCAGACAGTAACCTTGTCATCGGAAAAGACATGGCCAACGCGCTCCTTTCAAGGGTGAACCTCTTCGCAGGAAAATATAGCGAAGCGCTGGATGCCGCAAAGCAGGTGATCCCTAAAAACCCATTGTTAACAGTCGGCAATGGCTACCCGGATGACATGTTCAGGAAGCTCACCATTTCCGGTTCCGAATCATACTTCCAGCTGTTACCCGGCAGCAGCATCCCTTCTGGCTATTTCGGCGGAGGCTTTTTCCCGGGCATGTATTACCGCCAGGCGGTTCAATTTCTGGCTACACGGGATATCACGGAACAACTGCAGGGAGATGCTACTGACGTTCGTGCTTCATGGGTACAGGAAGTGTCCGGCGACCGGATCATTACCAAATTCCCCATTGATGTGGTACCTAATGCCACTGAACCTAATAGCTCTTACTATCAGCCGGTAATACGGGTTTCGGAAGTTGTACTGAATGCCGCGGAAGCCGGTTTCCACCTCGGTCAAACTGCTATTGCACAATCATATCTCAATATGGTTCGTTTGCGTGCCAGGCCGGGTGCTGCAGATATACATCCAACTGGGGCAGCCCTGTTCGACTCTATAAAATACGAGCGCCGGCGGGAACTTGCTTTCGAAGGATTCCGGCTGTTTGATCTGGGCAGATGGAAAATGGACATCATCCGTACTGACCCCGCCATTCTTACGGCTGCACGACTCAATTATCCTGACAACCGCACCGTTGCACCCATTCCTAAACTGGATCTTAAAACGCAGGGAATTACGCAGAACCCCGGCTATTAAACAATAAATAAAACATTATGACTTCAGTATTGAAATCGACTATTTTTTTGATCCTGTGCTGCGGCATTACCGCATCAGCGAAGGAAACACCGAAAAAATCGCCCATACGCATCAGTATGCGGCTGCAGGGAAACACCCATGCCGATTCACTCATTATCACCTGCCAGCCCATGGTGAAATACAACTATGCAAAATGGGATACACTACGTTTTAACACCGGTGCAAATCAGGCAGCATGGGAAATAAAATCTGCTGAAAGCATCGTATTCATCATCAGATCTCCACAGGGTAAGAATTACTCTGCTTATCTATTTCCGGACGACAGAGTTGAAATCGTAGCAGACGGCAACGGCTTCCGGGTTACGGGCCCCGGGAGTGAAAGGTTCCGTCTGTTAAACGATATTATTCTTCCGGCAAACAACATTCTAATCCCTCCATCAGATAACCCCACCCTAAGAGCACCTAAAGACCTTCGGGAATATGATGACTGGAACCGGTATTTTGACCAGCAAACGGCCATAATTCAACGCTCCGTAGACAGCTTCAGCCACCTATACCCTTCTCCCAACTGGCCGATGATAAAAACTTCCCTGCTGGCTGGCGTTGAAGACAAACGCACGTCTCAATTCATGTTACTTGCGTGGAATCGTAAAAAGTACGGTTTGAGTCACGAACAGATCCGCTCGATGTACAGGAAATACCTGCAAAATGATAACCAGCGCCACCTCTTCACCTGGAATCATCCAGCACCCAAGATTGAATACTACTACAAATTCCTGAAGGGCATCCAGTATTACAAATCTGATCTCACCTCCGGTAAGAATGTGAACGAAGATGACATGGATACTTACCGCCTTTACCTCCGCGATGCAGACAGTCTTTTTAGTCCGCAGGTGAAAGATCAGTTCATGGTCTATTACCTGCTGAACAACATTTACCTTCACAACGACAACGATATTGGAGATGAAATAAAGGAAAATTTTGTAGCCCCCAAACTATCCGACCGTTCTCTTTTGCAGCTTATAGAACGGGAAGAAGCGAAGTTTACACGTAATGGGGCGCAAATGGGGTTCTTCCGGTCTTTCCGGCTAATAGATGAAAAAGGGAACCGTATCGACAGGAAAGATCTGGGAAACAAAGTAGTTGTTCTATCCTCCATATCATTTGCCCAACCTTCTCCCGATTCACTTTTCATGGTACTGCTCAATAAGTTTGCAGGCCATCCGGGTGTATTTTTCGGAACGGTACAAACAGACAGTCTGACCTATGAGCAATGGAAGAAAACACATCCCGTCACGAAAGGTGCCTCAGCGCTATATGCACCCCGGACAAAAGACCGGTTCGATTACATACTAAACATTCATTCCGCCCTTCCCCTACGCACACAAACCCTGTACTCTTACAAACCGGATTATGAGCATTTGGAAATCAGAACCAGACTGCCACAGGGCATTCTGGATACCACAGCTGCCATTCTGGATTTTATCAGCGCGGAAATCGTTAACATGGATGATGGCCCATATGTGTTTTATAACGGAGATTCCGTGATCGTTCACCGGTTCACTACCAACAGGATCAAATCCGACACCATACATGGCCGTTTAAATGCCCACCTACAGGTTACAGGGACCAATATGGGGGAACACTTTACTTTCCCCTTGAAACCGGCTATCTCCTCACCTCCTGCCACATATGAACAGCCGGATAAAATGATCGTGATATCGGACATGGAGGGAAATCTGCCTGCACTCACAGGCTTCCTGATGGCTCACGGAGTAATGGACAGCCTTTACCGCTGGACGTACGGGAATGGCCGCCTTGTAGTTGCCGGGGATTTTATGGACCGCGGGCGCCAGGTTAACGAAGTACTTTGGCTGCTGTATAAACTGGAAAACGAAGCCACCCAAGACGGAGGAGGCCTTCATTTCATACTGGGCAATCATGAAATGATGAATATGACAGGCGATTATGGTTATGTCCGGAATAAGTACATGATTAATGCTGCTGCCATGAAAAGGCACTACTATGAGGTTTATGGCATGGATAGTGAGCTGGGCAGATGGCTGCGCAGCAGAAACATGATGGAAAAAATAGGCCCCCATCTTATCGTACATGGAGGCATCAGCCCAGAAATCAACCAGTTAAGACTCCCAATAGACACCTGCAATCTGATTTGCAGGCAATATCTGAAAATGAATACCAAAGGACCATATACCGATTCGTTACTATTCCGGGAAACTTCACCACTCTGGTACCGGAAATACTATCCCCATCCTAAAAAGAAAACTGACAGAACACCATCTTCTGCCATTGACAGCACTTTGCATTTTTATGGTGCTGACAGGATCATTACAGGTCATACGATTGTAGATGACGTTTCCGGTTTTTATGGCGGTAAAGTAATCAATATAGACACCCATCATGCCAGCGGGGATGTGGAAGGATTGCTGGTGGAAAAAGGGAAGTATTACAGGATTACTGTCGACGGACAGCGGCATCCATTGACCATTCAACCCTGATCGTCATCAATTTTCGGGTACTGAACGAAATGTACAGCGGGGCCGATTAATTTCGTTAGAAATCGACAATGGCCATTGTTTACTACATATTAATTCAAAACCCGAAAAAACTACGATCATGAAAAAGTATTCGATGCTCAGCCTTTCATTGCTGGCTGTATCCGCAATTACTGCGGCATTTATCCCCGCTAAGAAAAGCGCCGCTGCCGGAATGGTAGCCAATAATGGTCACATTACCTTCTCTACTGGTGGACAGGCAAACGTAACCTGCCGTATCCCCCTGGAAGAGGATGCACTGAATTGTGACTATTCTCTTACCAAATGGAGAGTAGGTGGCGTTTCTGCAACCAGCGCCGTTGGGGTTCCGAACTCCAAAACTGCCATCAATGGCGTGGCTACCGGTACCGGTACTACCGGATTTATCCAATTATAATTCAGCATTCAATCTCCGGGTAACATTTCGGCCTTCGAAATGTTACCCGGGTCTGTTTGCTGCTCCCTGCATTCCGGATCACATCCCTTTTAACCCTTTCAGGCATGCGCACCTCTGCCCTATTCTCCTGTATTATCCTGCTGCTGGCTTCCTGCGTTAATACGCAAAGCCCGCAACCTGCCTATCATTACCAGGAACCGGATTACGACAAAGTACAACTCGCACTTACTACTGATACACTCAGCTTTCCGCTGGATGAAGACACGTTCGATAATCTGGAAGGAATGAGTATAAGGCAGCTCCATGACTCTACCCGCTTTTCATTCTTTGATGAACGGTCCTGTTCCATTAACGAATTCGATTACCCTTCGAGACAGCTGGTCTGGCGGATGGATTTGCAAAAAAGATTCCCTCCCAATAGTATCCGGACGGCTTACCTTCATACTTACGACAGCATACTGATATTGACACGGGATACGCTTTACCATTTAGACAGTACTGCTAAAATCCATCATCGCATTGCTTACAACACCGGCAAGGAGCCTACCATTCCGGATATTACACCCATACACCCGCCGGTTTTCCGCGATGGAAATATCTACCTGAACCGATATGCAGGAATTAACAGCGCTTCCAGAGATGCGATTCGCAACTGGAGAGTATTGTGGGTAGCAGATCTTTCAGGAAACACTTATCAGACAATGCAGGAGATGCCTGATCTCTACTTGCAACATTATTATGTCGGAAAACTACTACAGTATAATCATTGTGTCAATGACTCCGGCAGGTTCGTATTCAGTTTCTATGCAGATACAGTATTATACGAATCTGATCTCAAAGGACAGACCCATGCCTGGTTCGCTAAAAGCAGGTACCAGCAAAAGCCCGTCCTGTATTCCAGGAAAGACAATGTTACCCACCCCTCAGAAGAGCGCCACAAATATCTAATATCCGACTCCTATGGCGGCGTATACTTTGACCCCTACCAGAAACGCTACCTCCGGATTGCCAGATCGGGTATCCCGGAAGAAGATTTCCGTGCAAAGAAAACTGAAAGAAACTACCGGTTCATTATCCTCGACAGGCAATTCAGGATCATAGGGGAATCAGAATTCCCAAAAGAAGTCATACTGAAGCAAACATTCTTTACGCCCAATGGAAAAATCTACGCACGCATACCTGCAAGGAATGAAAGTGAGTTAGCATTCATCCGCCTGGAATACCAAACCCGCCAATCTGCCAGTCACTGATATGAAAAATCACATCATCATATTATCTGTTTATATCCTCCTTACCGCCTGCCATGCTTCCGTAAAGCAGGAGCCGCGCGACACCACTATCACAGTTCCATCCCGCCAGGAAAGTCTGTACAGGGATCTCAACCAGCTACTCCCCGACTCTCTTTTGTATGGCGACTCTGTTGCTGTGATGATACTGCCCATGGAAGCCAGTTGCCCTTCCTGCAGGGATAAAGCAATAGACAGCATCGTTTATTTCCGGAAAAAGCTGCTACCCAGGCATGAGATCATACTTTCTGCCAACGGAGGCAGGAAAATGATGCGCAGCTACTTCAAAAGCGCAGGCTACAAAAGCATTCCGAACGTTACCCGTGGTTTGCATTTTGATAGTACAAACATGGCTGGGAGGCTGGAATTGTACAGTAACAATCCCGTATTCTATTTCCTGGCCGGCGGGAAAGTATACCGGAAAATAGATGGCTGGCCGCATACCATTAAAGGCGATCTGCAGGAGTTTTTCAGGGGGTACCGGTTAAATCATCCATAATGGCAGCACATATTAAAATATCGATCCTCAACCCGAACGATCACGACAGCAATTCCCGGTTCTCTATCCGGCTGAAGCCCCCCATGGCTAAGGAACCTGAAAACTGGTTCGTACCATCCTCTGTTACGGTTCTATCATTAATAGCCGGTGATTTTGCAGCCAACCTGAGATTACTCAGAAAATGCCGGATAATAGACGATACCGGCAACTGGATATATCAGGACGGGCATCTTGCACTCATGGGTAATTGCCTTACCGGCAGTGAGGAAAGCGTGCGGCTGCTATGGTTTATCTATGGTCTCGACTCAAAAGCCCTGCGCAAAGGCGGATATGTGCATTTCATCCCGGCCCGCCAGGATATGGAAAACATGGATGGCCCATGGCGCAAGCTCCAGCCACAATATGCACCTCCTTCACACGATGCCGTAAGCCGCTATACCATCCTGTACGACGGCAATGAAGAATTGCACCGCTGGCTGTTAACGAAGCAGATGCGTATTAAAATGAGCGATACGGCCATTCTGCAATGCGGGCTCGATGATGTTGCCGTAAACCCGCTATTGGAAAAGATCCCGGCTGCATGCAGGGAAATCATCCGAATGGATCCTGAAAGTATTTCCTATGAACAACTACAGCAGCTAAAGACCATCTTGTTCGCCAAAACCCTCGTACTGGTGAATGCACATGCAGGTACGGCGCGGATCTTCAAAAATGAAAAGCACGACTACCGGTCGTACCCAATGCCTTTACGGCGCACAAACAATCGCTGGTCTTCCATAGGAGACAGTAAAAAAGATTAAACCAGCCCCGGGAAGCTAAACTTATGCGGATGCAGTAACCGGAGCAGGAAGTGAAGTATACCCGCATTCCCTACAAACAATCCTGCCACAGGATGCCTTTCCCTATCAGCAAACCAATACCCTCCATAGGGCCGCAGCCGCATCATTGTGATTAAAGTCATCGCTAATTCCTGCGCTTTCAACAGGTATTGTTCATCTTTCAGCACGCTGTATGCTTCGAGGTAAGTTTCTCCCAGTCCGGCAATACCATGGCACAGGCTCAGGCCTTTCCAGAATCGGCCTTCTTCATGCCCGGCCAGCATTTGATCCGCCATAATCCGGTACTGCTGCTGACCGGTAAGGTTCCAGGCTTTCATATACATCAAAGCCATACCGGGATTGCCTTCGCACCACCAATGATCAGAAACATGATCATCTCCCTTTTTCCATGTCAGGGGCACAATGGTACTTTTCCGGCAGCGGTGTTGTAAATAACGCATACCAGCAATCGCGGCTTCCAGTGTGTGGGGGTCTGCGGTTCTCTCAAAGGCGCTGAGCAGATACCAGATAATGCCAGCCTGACCTTCTCCCATATAATATCTTTGTTTCTTCGACGATAATGGCCAGCTGCCATCGGGTAATTGCTGACCGGTAATAAATGCGGATGTTCCATAAAGCGCTTCCGGACCTGTCCACGGCAGGCAGCCCAGCTGCGCAATTCCCTGCCCCGCCCTGCCTTCCATCAGGGATAGTTTATCGGAGGTGCGAGAGAGCATACCCGGCCAATAATCCCGTAAAGCTGCTTCAGGTTCCAGTATGCCGCAATGTACCGTTTCTGCAAGTGCGTAAGCTACTCCGTCAGAACCGAAGTGAAGGCCTGTATTGCTTTGAACGAGGTTTTCGACATACTTAAACCTGATCAGTTCAATCGCCTGCCGGATGGGTGTTTTCAGTTCGTCTACACTCAGACCTGCCTTCCCCGCTCTTGCTGCAAAATACAGTACACCTGATACCCCCCGGTTGAAACTGGCATACCATGCCCTGCGAATGTTATTGGAATGCTCCGCAGGCTCCGTCATATGTTCCGCAAACCATCCTTTCTCAGGATCACTCATTACCGGACTTCCTAATGCCTGTATCCCTGACACCAATGCATCGTGCACCTGTGCAGGCGACCATGCCGCCTTATTACCCACGCTTCCTTTAACAGGTTTCCCGGCAGCATGCGCATTCAACGCCTGTAATACACCAGCTGTATCCGGCCGCCTGTCCGGATCTTCCTGCATGCATTGCAGTATTAATGCGGCTATTGCAGTATCAGGAACACAACATTCCAGAACTTTGCGGAGCCATTCTTCCGGCATCCCCACGAATTTGTAGGGAGATATGCCCGTCCAGGCATATAACAACATTGCCCCGATAGCGAAAATATCCTCTTTAATAGTTGGCGGGGCCATTGCTTCCTGTTCGGGCGACATATACCCGAAAGTACCAAGGGCGAAAGGCGGATCGGGAGCAACACCGGAAAGTGAATAACTGAGTTCCATATCAATGATGGCCACTCGCCCGGCTGGCATCACCATAAAATTATTGAGAGTAGCATCGCGGTGAACGATACCGCGGTTGTGTAACTCATGCAGGATGGCAACAGCCTGCCGCAGATACGACATTACGGCCTTCCCTTCACCCCCGCCTTCCAGCAGGCTCTTCCGCAGGCTCCTGCTTTTGCTGACGATACTATGCAGTGGTTTCCCTTTAATGTGTTCAATTACCAGGTAATAGTTACCGTTCTCTTCAAATTCGCCCAGCAGGCGCGGCATCCTCACCACTTTAGCTAAGCGGCCGTGCAGATCCCGCTGCCATTTCAGCCTGTCCTGAATATCCCGCCCGTCTTTATCTTTCGAATCTCCCGCAGAGCCCTCTTTTATCACACAATATCCAAAATCGGTAAGCCCTTTGATATAAAAACACTTCACCACATCGTTCTTCCTGCTTTCCTTGAGGCTTTTCAGAATGATGTAATAATATCCGATACGTTTCCCGCCAATTTTCTCTGCTTTCTGAGGTTTAGCGGTAGTATCTGGACCCACGGAGGCGCTGATAGTAATGGCTTGCGTTTGCATTGGCTTACAGGTTTAAAGTTACCAGCAACAGGCAGGTGGCTCCCGCCGTTTTCTTGAAAGCGAAAGACACTATGAATGATCCGTCCTCATCATAGTAATAGCTTTGCCGAACGTTCGAAAACTTAATCGGTGCCCCGAAATCTTTCATGAGATTCAGGTATTTGTACAGGCAACGCTCCGATACACCTATCCTTTCTGCCAGTCTGGATGGAGTACCGGTGGCTTTGGTACGGATAAGATGGTCTATGCGCTGCAGTCGCTCCAGCGTATCTGTTGTCATGGAAAAGCGGGTTGTAAAGGGTTTTGTCTAAAGCTTCGGTTCGATATTGAAATACTTATCGGGTTAAGGGTACCTGTGTCTCCTCTATAAATTTCCATGATTTAACAAAAAGATAAAATAGCCGAAAAGACAAATTTATTGTCTTTTCAGGTAACTGGGCGGATGACCGAAGTGAGCGTGGAAGCGGCGGGAGAAATTACTGTAATCGGCATACCCTACCATGGCAGCGATCTGGTGAAGTGAATAAGTGCTGTTGCGGATGAGTTCGGAAGCGGTTTCCATGCGGATGCGGCGCACCCAGCCCTGGGGGGCTTCTCCGAAACGCTGTCTGAAACCGGTTTTCAGTTTGGATTCACTGATGCAATAAGCCGATGCAATATCACTGTTAAGTAAGGGTTCGGCGAGGTGATGAAGCATATAAGCACGGATTGTGGTAAACAACGCTTCATCTCCTTCATGCCCATACCAGCCGTTTTGCTGTGCTTCCGGAAGTGTTTCCGCAATAAGAAGATCAATACGGGCTGAAAGGGCAACCTCATGCATACCATGCCCCGGCTGCATTTTGCGGATGCCATCGATGTGCGTATAAGCACGCTGCGGCATAATGCCAGTACCTGCAGTAACAAATGCAGTGCCCCCGGCCGATTCCATTGTACGGAAAGCAGGATGATGGGGCGCAAGTGCAGTGAGCCTTGCAGGGGAAATATCGATGTGAAAAGATTCATACACCTGCCCCTTTTCCAGCCACACTTCATGCGATCCGGAAGAGATGGAGAAGCAGCCAAACTGTCCTGCCCTCAGCCAAAGAGCGCCTGCGCCTTCCACATTGCAGCGGATGCTGCCTTTGAGCATGAAATGCAGCATATTGACAGCCTCCGGCGATTCAGGCATAAGCACCACATTTTCATGTGCCATGAACATATGATTGCAAACCGTATAACCGTTTACGTGTAATACCTGGTGCAGGATATCCGCAGTGGGAGAAAATTCCATCCATGCTTCCGAGAACGGGTAAAGAAGTGATTTGTATTCGGCAGGTATCTGCCGGGTGATCTGTTGCAATCCGGGTACTGCGCCCTTTTCAGGGAATCGCAGATACGGCTGCCGGGAGCTGATAGGCATAATGGAGGATCTCACGATCTGGGTTGGGCGCAAGTAAACGCTTTCCATTATTCCCCGATACAACCTTAGGCAGAATTGATGATTTATTAATATTGAAGATCGCAGGCCGTTTTAGTCACACTACCAAACCATTTACCCGTAAGCATTTCAAAGATCCCTCATCATACGCTTCATAATTTAATAACAATAGCAGCTACCCAATCTCCCCGGCAGTAACAAAAAACCGGCAGGTTATGCACCCGCCGGTATGGATATCTCCGCACACATGCCTGTGTGCAAATTATTTACGCCTTGGATAAAACGGCCACTAGTTGACCGGGATCCACTTATCCCTGAAAACGGTGCTCACTTTATTTATATCGTAGGATGAAAACGAAATCGACATAAGGTATTGCAGGTTTTCGAACCGCTCATTATAATTAAAAGGATCTACCTGTTCGTAACTTGACCCTGCGAGCATCTTCATTTGGGTAGCTTGCGCCACGATAGCTGTGGGTATATCCACATCCATAAAAGATTGCATGTTCGTTTGCATGTTCCCGGTAACCGCCCCTTTATAATTCCCCTGACTATCGTAAAACTTCATCCCCACATACACCGTTTCGTTATTATAGAGATAATTGATGGGATTGTAAACCCAGTTAAACCTGAAATAATGCCGCGTAATATTAGACCATTGCTCCAGCATCTGCGTGCCTCTCATTTCTGATAAGGTGCCTTTCATGGGAGTGTAACTACCAGTAGGCGGCGGGTTTACGCTGATGCTCGTAGTGGCTACGTTTCCCATATTATCATCCACCTTCACCGAAACGGTATACCGCCCTGTAGGTACATAGTATTGCGAGAGCTGGAAGTATGCGGATGTATTTGACCCACTCGGCCACATAATCCCCTGATCGGTATGCCCATTGTAGGAGATCGTGGTTTCAAGCTGGCTGGCACCACCTGAGTAAACACAGGACACCAGTATGTAAGGAGGGCCATTCTGCGAATACCACAGGTCCATCCCCAGGTGTTCTATACTCCCCGAATTGATGTTCATCCGCCCCTGTTCCGGGCGGATTTTATCTTTTATAGGTTCGGGCGCAGCGTCCTTCTTACAGGAAACAATGGCTGAGCTGCAGATCAGCAGGGCCAGCAATAACTTGCGGGCATGGATTTTTGGTTTCATTTGATTTTAACTATGAATGGTGAAAAAAAGTGGCGGTAAACTTCATCACTTCATGGTCATCGTTTCATCGAACAGGGTCCGGTGCGTGGAACCGGGCTGGTTCATCCAGTATTTCACCTGCAAGACTTTTGCCACCGGATCGTATTTGTTGATGCCGGAAGGGTCCAGCTCGGCGGAACGGCCGTTGGATGCAGGCTGCCCGTATTTATTTACGACCCCGGTAACATTGTTCTCCCCGTCTGTCGTGAACACGAGGCCAAAAGAACCGTAGTACGACGGAGAACCGCCGCTGAGAATCTTATGGAACACGTCGTGCGTCTGGTCTTCGTCCACCAGCTCCAGCGTGCGCGCCCCCGTTTGGCGCAACGTAACGTTCCAGGGGTATGGCCCGGTGAGCGATGCACTCGTATAATCGATCATCGTACCGGTACAGACAAAGCTGCCGGAAGCCGGGTGTACAGGTACCGTAGCTTCCGCATAAAACGTATCAATACATTTTAAGGGAACATAGGCAGTACGGAAAACCAGGGAAACGGCCGATGGATGGATATCCGCCAGCGTATCAAACAGGGCAGTTGTACTGGTAAGCCGTTTTTGCCGCATTATACCACCAGCATCCTTATACGTCACGTCAGTATACTTGCTGGTGGCATCGGATTCGAAATATTGCAGCGCAAAGCCTTTCCGGCTGTTGGACGCCTGTATCTTCCGGATAAAGAGTTCTGATTCAAACCTGCTGCCCAACGCCTGCCCGCTCACGATGGCGGACTTTGGCGTGGAGGTATTGCCTGCTTTATACACCGAAACGATATCGAACGTGTAATCACCTTCTGCAAGTCCCGGCACAATCACTTTCATGACTGCATTTTGTTTATCCGGACTCACCTCCATTTTTTTCTGGCCGTTGTTCCAGTACAGGATGTAACGGATGATATTGGGATCCTTCGACTGGGTGAACTGTACTTCTACCCTTTCTCTCCCTGCATGTGTTTCCAATTGATACGGCACACCGGGGTACAGCTGTTCGCCATTTTCCAGGTAAGGTGCATAGGCGTGGTCCATTTTTGTGCAGGCCGCCATAAGCATAACTGCCAGCATCGGCAGCAAATATTTTTTATTCATTCGGATCGTTTTAAAGTCAGGAATCGGGATCATAGATAATCTCCCATGAACTTGAGGGAGGAAATTTCCATTCCGAGGCCACCGCTGAAGGTTTCCAGCAACACCAGTCTGAAGTAGCGCATGGGAAGGGCCGGTAGTGGCATGGTAAATTCGGAACCACTGTCGATCACCTCATAATCAGCCGCATTTTGCTGGCCGTACGGTAAACCGGATGGCTTTATCAGCTCATACACGCCGCCTATTTGCGTCCAGCTGCCGTCGAGCGCACCGCTGGGATTGGGGTTCATGCTGCCGTAGAGCTTAAAGAAGCGCAACGTGCCGTTCCTGAACTCGGCCCCGCCGTTTTTGCGCATGTAATACCGGAAGCGGCTCAGCACCACCGGCTTGCCCATGTCTATCGTGATCCGCGGCGGCATGGAATCGTTGGCGTTTTTAACACCGTAGAAGGAATAATCAGCAGCGCGGTAAGGGTTCCGTAGCGGTACATTGAGATTGGAGCCGCAACAGGCCGTCTGGTCGCCGGGCAACACCAGTTCATTCATGATGGTACGGTCCAGCTCCACTTCGTTCATAGACCTTACAGTTTCCCAAACGGTATCGGAAGTATTGCCCCACCGGTCCCGCACACAGGCGCCGTATTTACGGTCTCCCGAGCGGAAGCCGCGCACCGAGAAGTTCCCCGCAGTATTCTTCGTGTAATGGGTATATACATACTCACCTTTCCCCAGTGTGTCCACTAGCGACACGATGGCGATCTCCCCTCCTGTAGGGTTCTCGAACGCTATATTAGCCCCACCGAAATCACCAAATACTTTGAGCGATGCTTTCACACTCTGGTAAGGCGGGATGCCGGGGTGAACGGTAACCTCCACCGGGTCGGACTTCACCTCACTGCGGCTCACCGCAGAAAGCGTTACTTTATAATCGCCCTCGCGCTCAAAGCCTTTCACCACGATGGTATCGGTGTAATAAGATGATTTCACCTGTTGGAACGCGGTAGCATTGATCCTGAAATCAGCCTGCACGTAGAGTATCTCCGCTTCAGCAGGGATGTCGTACACAATGGTAGCGCCTCCCGGGAAGTTGGTAACGCGCACGTTCTTTACGGGCGAAGGCTTTTTACCGTTTTTGTAAATGGGTTCTCTGTCGGTGCCCGTCTGCTTCTGGCAGGCGGATACGATCATACCGGCCATCAACAGCAGGCTATATGTAATAAAACGGAATGGCTTGTTCATGATACATTGTTTGATGTTGGAAATACGGGATTACCAAAGCGGGTTTTGCACGAGGTTAGGGTTTACGTTGAGATCGTGCTCCGCGATCGGCGCCAGAAATTCGCGGTAAGTGTTGTTGGGCGTATACAGCGTACGCATCCGGTAGAACATGCCGGGGGTATTCTGCTGGATGTCCCAGCCGGTTACAGGGCGGTTCATATAGTCCAGCCGTTTCCAGCGGCGCATATTCCAGTAGTTTTCCCCTTCAAAAATAAATTCGGCCATGGTTTCGTGCTGGATTATGCCACGGAGACCTTCTTTGGAAGCAGGCCGCGACGGATTACGGGAATGGTTGGCCCATGATTCCACCACACCTTTCAGCCCCGCTCTGGCGCGTACACTGTCCAGATACTGATAAGCTTTTGCCCCGGGGCCTTCTGTTTCATTTATCGCTTCTGCATACATAAGGTAGAGGGCAGACAGGCGGATAGCGGGCCATGCATAGGCATCAGGTGCATATGAACCGCCGTCGCCACTCGTTTTCCAGCTCACTATCTTCTTCGGCCAGTAGCCTGTGAACGATGTGCGGGAAAGACCGTTGGAAGACGAAGACCCCCACATGGTATTAATGTACAGCAGGTTGTCTTCACTCGAGCGCTGCTTCATGAAATAGGATGATCCATCGAATGCGAGATCGGCATAAAAACGAAATTCCCGGTCAATGTTAAAAGACGAGGTGGTATAGTTCGGTTTCAGGATACTGCGATGGGTGGCAGGAACTGTTTTAAGCGTGGTGTAACGGTTGGCGTAATCCCAGGAAGGATCTTCGTCGATGGGTACGCCGTTTTTAGTATAGAAGATTTCGCAGGCCTTCATGTTGGCCGCCCAAAGAGAAATAGTATAGGAATATACATCGTTCCTCGGAGCGCATTGCCGCTGCAAACCACCTGTAGAACTATGCGTGAGTGTCCATATCACTTCGGAGTTCCATTCTTCCGTTACTGCACCGCGTATGTCCATGCAAATGCGGGTAGAATCGCTGATATCCTTCAAATCAAAGGGTTTCACGAAGCGGTGCAGTTTATAGCCCGCGTCATGTGCAGACGCGATGGCTTCTTCACAGGCCTTGGCCGCAAGGGTCCACTTCTCCGGACTGAAGTTGGGATTAAACAGCGCCTGCCCTGCCTGGTGGCCAAACCCGGCATAGTCACTATTCCCATTAAAAAGCGGGCTTGCGTTCAGCATCAGGATATATGCCCTGATAGCGAGGGCTATGGGCTGCGTCATCCTGCCCAGTTCTTCCCGCTGGTTGGTGATGATGAGTGGAAGATCGGCCTTTGCTTCGTCGAGCAATTGCACGATATAAGCCGCCACTTCGTCTACCGGCTGCCGTTTCACCCGCACTTCTTCCACATTCGCAGAAATGGGCAAACTTTCCTTCACGATCGGAATGGGCCCGTACATCCGAAGGAGCCAGAAATGGTAATATGCCTTCAGCGTTTTCACTTCGGCTATCCAGCGTTTGCGTTCGTGCTCCTGGATATCGGGCACTTTGTGGATGTTGTCAAGGAAAGTGTTGCAGGTGCGGATGGCTACGAACAAAGGGGTACCGCCCCTGTCTCCGCCACCGCTCCAGTAATTGGCAATAGGGTTCACAATGTTCTGGTAATCGTATGCCAGCTCGATGATGGAATTACGGACGCCCGATTGCGAACCAGGGTAAGGCGATGAAATCTCGCGGCTGCCGAGGATGGCATAGTTGCTGCTCACATCGCCCAATTGCGGAATATAGGAGTAACAGGTGAACAGGTATTTTTTGGCAGTTGCCCGGAGCTGGAAAGCCTGGTCGAGCGTGGGCACGTTATCGGGGATGATGTCCAGGAACTTATTGCAGGACCCCATTGTGGCAAGGCAGGCCAGCAGCAGTATACGTATAATCTTCATGGTAATTATCTTTTTCATGTCAGGATGTTGTGGAAACTTTCACGGGTTATTTGAGTGACAGCATCACGCCGGCATTGAATACCCGCTGAATAGGGTATCCCAGTCCGTTACCGCCCATTTCCACATCCCACAGGTTAAATTTGCTGAAAGTGACGAGGTTGTTCCCGTTCACATAAAAACGGGCATTGGTGAGGCGCAGCCTTTTCATGATATGCGCGGGCAGCGTATACCCGATTTCTGCGGACTTGATCCGAAGCAAAGCCCCGTTGCGCATGAACCAGGTGCTCGTTTGGATATTGTTCTCGTTTTTATCTATGCTCATGCGGGGCCACAGTGCGTAAATATTCCGGTTGTCTTCGCTCCAGTGATTATCTGCCCATACTTTCAGCAATTGCCTTTGCTCCCCTACAAAGGGCGAAGTCTTATCCGCGTCTATCCAAAACGATTCACGTGCGAGGCCCTGGAAAAAGACGGAGCAATCGAAACGTCCGAAACCGGAAGACACACCGAAGCCGTATACGATCTCCGGCGTTGTGGGGAAGCCGATGGGGGCCTGGTCAAGCTCGGTGATCTGTCCGTCTCCATTCAGGTCGCGGTACTTGATGTCTCCACCGCCATAAGGTCCAAAGCTTTGGCGGGGTGCGTTCCTGGCATCGAGGTCGTCTACGAAGAGGCGCTCGGCGATGTAGCCCCATTGCTGGCTAAGTGAGCGGCCGGTGTGCAGTTTATTGGTTTCTTTATACTGAGGCTCTTCATATACATCAAAGGCGCTGGTAGCATAAGTAAAATTGGCCATCCCCTTTGCCCACCATTTACGGGTGAACTGGTGTGTGAAGTCCAGTGCAAAATCGACTCCCTGGGAGTGCGCTTTACCCACATTGGCACGTGATACTGCGGAAAGGCCCATGGTAGTGGGTACGGAAGCACGGTCCATGAGGATGTTGGAGCGCCGTTCACGATAGATGTCCATATCGATGTTCACTTTCCCCAGCAAAGACATTTCAAATCCGATATTCGTTTTCATGGCCTGCTCCCAGGTGATGTCGTTATTGGCGTACCGCGAAATGCCGATGCCCGACAGCGAGTAATTCTTCAGGGTGCCGAAGGTCATGCCCAGGCCACCGGCTTTCATATCCACATTGGAGAGATAAAAGAAACGGTCTGTAGGGTCACCGATGGCATCGTTCCCAACAAGGCCATATGTGGCGCGCAGTTTCAGCTTGGGGATCCAGCTTTTGTAAGGCTCCCAGAATTGTTCTTCCGAAATGGTATAGCCCACGCCGGCAGACGGGAAGAACCCGAAACGATGGGATTTATGGAAACGCTCTGATCCGTTGTATCCGAAGTTGAACTCCGCGGCGTAACGGCCGTCGAAAACATAGGTCATACGTCCGGAAAGACCGACGTTGCGAAAGGGCAGCGAACCCTGGAGGGAGCCGGCATTACCGGTAAGACTGCTCTTTGCTATGCCTACGAGTGTGCCTCCAAGACTATGCACTTTATCGAACGTGCGGCTGTAATCCACCGCCAGCTCGCTGTAGAAATCGGCAGACAGAGATTTAGGCCCTTCCTCATACCCCAGGTATTCCGTACCGGCCGGTGCGTCCGACTGTCCGTCTTCCAGGTTGATGGGGCGGATGGAATAGTTTTTTGTTGCGTAGTCGTAGTTATAGGCGATGTAATAAAACGGATTATAGGAACGCGAAACAGAAAACGCGCCGTTCCGCTGTACATTAATCATTCCCCTTGCAGACAGGCCCTGGGTGATGAAGTTCAGTTTCTGGTTCAGCCCGATCTGCGCGTTGATGTTATAGCGGCTGGATTCCTGATAGCCTTTCATGAGGTCGGCATAAGGATTATTATACTTGCCTTCCGATGCGTTTCCGAACATGATATGCCTCACATACCGCGTTTCGTCTGTAGGCTCAAAATAGGCAGGGAATAATACCGAATTGGATTGCATGATCTGCGCATAAATATCGGCACCTCCTTTCAGCGGGCCATTGTAATCATCGAAGCTGCCGGAGAGGCGCGCAATCATTTCCGTGGTGGGCGTGAGGTTGATATTGATATTGCTGCGGATGGAATAGGATTTGAGTTTGGAGTTACTGTTGAAGTTATTCTTCTTATCCACTTTCATGATGCCATTGTCGATGTTCATGGAACCGGAAACATAATACCGCGCCACTTTGCCGCCGCCGCTGAGGCTGAGGTTGAAGCGCTGGTTGTTGGTGGAATTCTTCAGCAGCATCTTCTGCCAGTTTGTAGAAGGGAACACGACGGGGTCAATGCCCTTCCGGGTGTTCTCGATCTTATCTTTGGAGTACAGCAAACCGCCAAGGGGATTACGCGTTAAAATGGCTTCGTTGGCCAGTTCCATGTAAGTGATGGGGTCAGCCATCTCCACGTTACGGGTAGATTGGGAGAGGGAATTTTCCGCGCGGAAAGACAGGGTAACGCTTCCCTCCTGCCCTTGCTTGGTGGTGATAAGGATTACGCCGTTGGCCCCTTTGGAGCCGTACAGCGCCGTGGCCGTAGCATCTTTCATTATCGAAAAACTAGCGATATCATCGACCTGGAGCCTTGCCAGGTCGGTAGACGAGGATTCGATGTTATCGATGAGGATGAGGGGCGATTTCCGGTAACCGAAGGTGGTAACGCCACGCACGAAGAAGTCGGCATTATCGAAGCCCGGCTCGCCGCTGCGCTGAAAGGCGATCACACCAGCGAGGCGGCCGGCGAGCGCATTGGTGAGGTTGCTGACGGGGATCTTAAGCTCGGCAGGTTTGATGGTCGTAACAGCTCCCACCACTTCCGATTTCTTTTGCCGGCCGTGCGCCACTATCACCACTTCCTCCACTTTACCTTCGATCGGTTTTAGCGCCACCAATATAGGGGCGGTGCTGGTTACGGGTACTTCCTTTGGTTCATAACCGATGTAAGACACCACCAGCACGGCACCTTTGTCCGGCACTTCGAGGGAGAAACGGCCCGATGGATCAGTAGCAACACCTTTCACCGTGCCTTTCAGCTTTACCGTGGCGCCAGGCAGGGGCATGCCATGCTCATCTGTCACCGTGCCTTTGACGGTAATGATGGCAATTTCATCGCTGCCTGGCGGCGCCTCCGGGCGAGCAACTGCTTTGGTGATGACGATAGTGCGGTCTACGATGGCATAGTCCAGCGCAAGCCCTTCGAGGCAGGTTTTAAGCGCAGCCTCCAGCGGTTTGTTTCGGATATCTACATCAATCCGCCCTACGTCTTTCAACAATTCATCTTCAACGAAAAACTGCATACTGGTCTGCCGGTTGATTTCCCTGAAAACCTGTTTAAGCCGCAGGTTCCTCCCCGACAGGGTAACCTGCTGGCTGAAGCTGCTGGCACTTACCTGCAAACAGATCCCGGTAAATAATAATGCCCCTGTTAATTTCATGGCTAATTTTGAAATGAAGCGCTTACCGTACCCTCCGGGCCGGTACGACTTTGGTTGTAAATGCATACATTTGTTTTAGGCCGCGGATGCTAATTACTCCGCGGTGATTTGGGTGGTGGAATAAACTTTACCAGTTATGTTTACGGCCGGTTCTGCCGGTTGGCACAGCCCAAACAAATAGCCGTTCCGTCTTCCTCACGGAGCGGTTTTCTTTTTGGGTCACTGTACGATATGTGTTATTGAACTATTGTATGACTGTAATTTTCCTTCCTGTTATTTCAAAGCGGACACCCGCCAGCTGCATAAACCTGAGCACGTCCCTGATATTCGCGCTGCGGCTGACGATTCCGGAGAAACGCCTTACTACCGGATTTCCCTGATACAGCACATCCACATCGTACCACCGGCTGATTTCGCGCATGATATCAGTCAGCGGCAGATTATCAAAATGGAACATGCCGTTTTTCCAGGCCATGACCGCTTCCAGATCAGCATCCGGGATGGTCCTGAAACACCCGTCTCCCGCTACAGCCTGCTGGCCCGGCCGTAAAAGCACACTGTCAGCCCCTGTGGAAAATCTCACGGCACCTTCCAGCAGCGTAACGGTGGTAGCCTGTTCATCCTTATAGGCATGCAGATTGAATTTTGTGCCGAGCACCGATATTTTTGATCCGTTAAACAGTACTTCGAATCGCGCACCATCCCGTTTCGCTACTTCGAAGTAAACTTCTCCTCCGGCTTCCACAGTCCTGATCCTGCCGAATTCTGTCGGGAAGCGGATCCATGATGCTGCATTGAGCCAGGCGATACTTCCGTCCGGCAATTGCACGGTATATACCCCTCCTTTCGGCGTGGTGATTGTATTATATACCTGCTCTCCGTCTGACACCCCATCTCCCGAGTATGTCAGCATGCCGTTACGCATTTTCGTCACGGAGGCGGCTCCCTGATGGGCCAGCATACCATTATCAGCGCTGTCGAGTACAATGATATCGCCATCGCCCAGCGTGAGTGTTGCTTTGCCGCTGCCTGCCGCTGCATGGCTTACAACGGCCTTTGAAACAGGGCGCATTTCTCCGGAACGGCCGGCCGGCCAGTACATAACTGCTACCCCGGCCACTAATGCTGCAGCAGCTATCTGCAGCATACGCCGCAATATGGTTTTACGCCTGCTATTATGCAAAGGCAGTCTGCGGAAAAGCTGCTCACGCATAGGAGCACTCAGCTGCCCGTCGAACCTGCCGGACTGTAAATCTGCCGTAATGCTTTCGGCTAACTGATCGTCCTGATGGGGGAGCATTTCGTAAAACGCCTGCGATTCTTCCTCAGTAAGGCTTCCTGCCAGGTATTTCTCCAGCAGTTCTTTCCATTCCGGGTACTGCCGGTTATCGTCGTTCATGTGCAATCAGGTATGTTATCAATTATAAAGACACGGAAACGGGCAGGGTGTACCAGCGGCTATTCAAAATATTTTTCCGCAGCCAGTAAAAGGAGTGTAATATCCAGTCCGTGCAACTTTGCATATTCCCGGATGGAGGCCATCGCTCTGGCGAGATGGTTCCGTACTGTATTACGGGAGAGGCTAAGCCTGTCTGCCACTTCGTGCAGCCTGAGGCCGTGTTTCCGGTGAAGCATGAATACGGTACGCTGCTGTGGAGGCAGCCGAAGGAGGGCTTCTTCGAAGACCTGTTGCGATTGCTTGTGCATATATACTGTTTCAGCTGCGGCCGCATGTACATCTTCCCATTGATGGCGGTGTTCCTGCAGCATAGCTTTCTCGCGGGCGATGTTGCGCAGGAGGTTGAGGATATGGTTACGCGCTATAATAAATATGTAGGATTCCAGTTTTGAAATGGATGGCAGCTCCGACCGCCTGGTCCAAAGTTTCAGGAATATGTCCTGCACAACTTCTTCCGCCATCTGGGGTACCCTGGTGTAAGCCAATGCTACACCGAATACACGGTCTGAATAAGACTCAAACAGAAACCGGAATGCATTTTCATCACCTTCCGCTACCAATTCCATCAGGTTTTCATGGCAATAATTCACGTGGAAAACAATTAAAGCGTCATATGGATATTTTAGGGAACTAACGGCAGGAAAGCCAGCCGGGTGCGTACATGAGTACCAGGCTTATGTTCTGATATAAGGGAAAAACACCGTGCTTACCGATATAGTGGCTGATCAAACGAGACTTTCATCATACGGTTAAAGGTTAAAGTTTTTGTTGGCGGCTTTACAGTTCCATCTTACCGTTACCGAAAAGTATCAATGAACCAGCCAATAAACTTGAATGATTTTGACTAATACCACCGTTATTTTGACACCCCTCATGGATATGGTTATCTATTATGTCATGCAGATGCCGGTGGAACCGGCAGACATAAAAAAACCGGCAGGCCATGCGCCCGCCGGTATGGATCTCTCCGCACACATGCCTATGTGCAGATCGTTTACGCCCTTGCTAAGCGGGCGGCTCTCATCTGGAACAGTAGCAACACTGTTCCAAAGGCAAAAAGAATGGTTTCCGTCATAAGCCATTGCTGCCCGAATGCGCCGAGCGGCCCCTCGATGCCCAGGGTCATCAGGCGCGATAAAGCGTAGAAGCCCCACAGCATGGTCAGGAATACCAGGCCCTGCTTCTCATCACGGAGCGCCCAGCGCACCAGCATAATCACAATGGTTAAACCCACTCCGCCGTATACACCGCGGATGGAACTGAAAGAATCGGGGTTAGGCAGCTTTACCTGTACAAGATCCATCACAGCCTGCGGACTGAGAAATGCCATGATACTCACGTACAGTAAGCTGGCCGCGGAAAAGAAAATATAAATGCGGGAAAGGATGCGGAGTGTTTTTTGTTGCTTCATGTTAGATGGATTTGATTTGATTACGCCACAAAATTGCTCCTTACCCGCAACATAAATCTTGGCGCTTACCAAGATTTTCGAATCCGCCATGGCAGAGAACCATTCCGGGAAATGCCTGTTATAATTGAGAAAACACCCAACCCATGGCCCAAACCGTTGCAGAACAGATCGTACAAATGCTCCGCGCCGCAGGTGTGGAAAGGATTTACGCCGTTACAGGCGACAGTCTCAACCATCTCAATGATGCCATACGGCGGGATGGCAGTATCCAGTGGATCCATGTACGGCATGAAGAAACCGCCGCTTATGCAGCCGGTGCAGAAGCCCAGCTCACAGGTAAGATAGCCTGCTGTGCGGGCAGCTGTGGCCCGGGGCATGTGCACCTTATTAACGGGCTATACGATGCCCACCGTTCCGGCGCACCCGTGCTGGCCATAGCTTCCGCCATCCCTACGGGAGAGTTCGGCACCGGGTACTTCCAGGAAACCAATATCCATAAGCTGTTCAGCGATTGCAGCTATTACTGTGAAATGGCAACCACCGCCGCACAGGCTCCGCGCATGCTGCAGATGGCCATGCAAACTGCCGTAAGCCGCAGCGGAGTAACCGTATTCGGACTGCCGGGCGATGTTTCAGAAATGGACGCCGTGAAAGCAGAAACATCCAATACGCTCTTTCTCACGCAATCGGGTATTATCCCTTCTCCCGGAGAGCTGGCACAGTTAGCCGAAACATTAAACGACAGTGAGAAAGTCACCATATTCTGCGGAATCGGTGCAGCCGGTGCCCACCGCGAAGTGCTCGACCTTGCCAATGCCCTTCAGGCACCCGTAGGATACTCTTTCCGGGGCAAAATGGCCGTGCAGCACGATAATCCCTTCGAAGTAGGCATGACCGGCCTGCTGGGGCTGCCATCTGCCTATCATGCCATGCACCATGCCGATACCCTGCTGCTGCTGGGGACCGATTTCCCCTACACGCCTTTCCTCCCCGATAATATCCGTGTGATCCAGATCGATGCGCAGGCGGAACGGCTGGGCCGCAGAGCCGCCCTGCATCAGGGGCTTCATGGCACCATCCGCGAAACCATTGCCGCATTGCTGCCTCTGCTACAGCAGAAGAGCAATAAAGATTTCCTCGAAGATGAACTGAAGATTTATGCAAAGGTGAAAGACCGTCTGCAGTCTTATGTGAAAGATGTGGGCAACGAGAATAAGATCCATCCCGAGTTCGTAGCTGCCACGCTCGATGATCAGGCTCCACCGGATACGGTTTTTACGGTAGATACCGGTATGACCTGCGTATGGGCGGCACGGTATATTTCCTCTACCGGGGGCCGCGCCCTGCTGGGTTCATTTAACCACGGCTCCATGGCCAACGCATTACCTCAGGCTATTGGCGCAGCACTCTGTGCGCCTGAACGCACCATAATAGCACTGTGTGGCGATGGCGGCCTTTCCATGACCACGGGCGACCTTGCCACCATTGCCCAATACAAACTCCCCGTAAAGATCATGGTGTTTAACAACCGCTCTCTGGGCATGGTAAAACTGGAAATGGAAGTAGCCGGCCTGCCCGACTGGCAAACCGATATGCACAATCCTGATTTTGCCATGCTGGCACAGGCCTATGGGATACCCGGCATCACTGTTTCGCAGCCAGACCGGGTAACGGATGCCATCACACAGGCGCTGCAACAAACAGGCCCTGTATTACTGAACATCATGACCGATCCCAATGCCCTCGCTATGCCGCCTAAAATAAAGCTGGCACAGGTGCGCGGAATGGCGGCCACTATGACGAAGCTGATGCTGAACGGCGAATTTGAAGAAGTATGGGAAACCATCAAAAGCAACATCCGCCACGCCAAGGAATTACTTTAAAAACCCTTCACCTGCCAGGTACCGTGCACGGCTGGCTTTTCATTTCACCATAGCCTTGCTTTAATCCAGTAACCAGCTGGCGGGCGAATATGCATGCAGCTCCAAACGTAACTGATGATTCTTTAACTGCACCGGCGCCCCTCTTCTCTCACCACGAAGATCTACCGGTGTGGCCGTACGGAACTTCATGGTACGCGGGAAACGGACGGAGACCATACCCTTTTCACCTGACTGGTCCCATATCCGGAGGGTTTGTTTCCCACCTGATAATGCACTCTTTCCAAATGCAGTTACCAGTACCCCTTTCCGGGATACTTCCAAACCTTCCCCGGTGGCGGGCAATGTTCCTCCACCTGCTGTGGCAACGCTCATTAATGGCAGCCGAGCCTCCCAGGACCGGACGGCCAGTTCTTTCTCCCCGTCTTTTTCTCCTGCCGGCCACAGCCGCACCCTTACACGCCAGCTGCCCTCCTGCCATAACGGAAAATTGGTATTCCACATATTGTTATACAGATTTACGAACACCGCGGGCCGGCGTTGTACATCCTGCTGACTATACCACCACAGCCCCGGTTCTCCCAGTGATACCAGCGGTACATCAATCGGACAAACACCCGCTCCCCCTTTCGCTCCTGTAATTAGTACACCTGTACTCACTGCCTGTAAATGACGGTTGGTACCTTCCACAAAATCCTTCGCAGGGTCTGCCGGCGCACCCGGACGGCCCATCAGGAACTTTGCATCCGGTACCCGGAACGGGAAACAGAGCCATCCGCCTTCAGGGTGCTTATCAGGCGTTTTACCATTCACAGTCCAGCTGACATCGATATACGGTTTGTGTTTCGGGAATGAAAAAGTAATGGTATACCCTTTGGCCAGTCCTGCGGTTTCTTTCGCGGTCAGTTTCACTACATCTTCCGATGACGATGTGGATGACTCCATCTGCCAGGATACAGGTGTATAAGCGCTATATGGCACAACAGTACTGTCGGGCATACCCGGTTTACCGATATCATTCAGTCCCCAGCCATCGTGAATGCGGGAGTACTTATAGAAAAAGCGGTCGTACACTTCTTTCGAACTGAATCTTTCATGGAGGAACTGCCCGATCACATATCCCCCGGAAGTATCTGCCATTTCCGCACCGGTAGCCTTATTGATGCAGGAAATAATACCCCCTCTTTTCAGATCGAAGCGGATGGTGAAATAAGGTGTTTCCAAAACATCAGCAGCCTGCTTCTGCACTTGTTGCGTATCGATGGAAACAGTTGTATATCCATTAGCCGGCACATCGGCTACATAAACACTTTTGCCGTTCACATCCACCATGCCGGAACGTTTCCAGGGAAGCGGGTTATAGATTAATACCCCTTTTTTACTGACAGCTGCCGCCAGCTGCAGCAGCCTTTTATCCATTTCACCATGCACGATGGCGGCCGCATTTTTGGCATAAGCCGCATGATCTTCATACGACTGCATCCATTTGCGTTTGCTGCCTCTTGGCAGGCGGGAATAATCGCCGCCGGGTGGCAGCGGTTCCTTTTCCATATCGGACATCCATTTCTTCCAGTCGTTGCCATACAACCGCCGTGGACCGTATTCCGCATTCATACCCCATGTATGCTCTCCATACAGCAGGCTTTGTTCATATGCTTTATACAACGGCGCGGTCACATCCGTTGTAGCAATGCCCCATGCCTTTAGCTGGGTGTCGAATGCTTCCAGTGTGGATTCCAGCGGACGGGCATTCCTTGCCGCGATGGTGGCCTGTGGCATAGACATGAGGCCATGGATCCAGGTATCCGGCATATCGCCCCGCACAACAGGCAGTTCCGGCTTTTCTGCCAGTACTGCTTTGGCGAAGTCGTCCAGCGTACCGAAGTGCACCTTTACGCCAGGCATTTTCTTTTCATATTCTTTCCGCCATTTCTCCACATCTTCCGGCTTCGGAGGACCGTGGTTATCACCCGCCATGATCATCGATAAATAGTTGCGGCAGGGCCAGTTATCGGGCGGCAGGAAGCTGCTGCCGTAATCGATGGTATATCCGCACAACACCTTCGATCCGTCGGCCCCCTGCCACCAGAACAATTGCGGCACGCGGGGGTACTGACTGGCAGGGTTCACGCCAATGTGGAGAAATTTGATTCCGGCATGCCGCAGGATCGTGGGCATTACCCAGCTGTGCGAAGGAACATCCGTCATTTTTGCGGCTATCGGTAGCGGTCTGCCGTACTTACGGGCAACCTGCACTGCATAACCCATACCCCGAACAACCTCTTCCGGCTCCAGTGATTCTGTATGGGTAGTAAATGCGAGTGCATGTGGAGCCAGCGCACCTTCCCTCACTGCCTGTTCAATCTTCGCTCTGCGCTCTGGTGTTTGTTTCGGTCCCAGCATCTGCGCCCAAAGGGGCCATCCGGGAACGGTCCACACGAAACGCTGCTCCGCAGGCAACAACCGGTTAGCGGCCATTACCCCGAGTGCATTATCCATCATTTCGGTCCGGTAACGTTCAAACACATTCTCCGCCAGGTCAGTAAAACCGAGGTCGAAGTGGCTTTTCACCACGATCCATACATCGGTAACACGGGAAGGAGGTGGCGTGGTTTGCGCATCCGCTTTCGGGAGATTAATGAGTAGCAATAAAACCGGCAGCAGCCGGCAAAACATACGGGTCATAGCGTGAATATACCACGCAATGTACATTACCTTTTGCTTCGTATTGATTTATACAGATGCTATTTTGACCCTGCCAGGTACTACTCCCTTACTTCGTAGGTATGCGTACCCGGCCCGGCGGCTATGGCACCTTTCCCCGGCAGCTGTAATGTAGCAGTACAGTTCGGCGGAATGGTAAGCGTATACCGCACCGTACGACCCTTCCGGCTCCAGGAAGAGGTAATGCGGCCGTAAGGGCCATCGTGATGTGCTTCGAATTGGTTAAGCCCCTGCACAAAATGAGGGATCATCTTTACATGCCGGAACCCGGGCTTTTCTTCGTCCGGGAATATACCGCCAACGCCTTTAAACAGCCAGGCACCTATTTCTCCGAACATGATATGATTGAGGGAAATATCGCTTTTGGCATTGATGGGCCAGTTCTCGTACAGGGTAGTGGCCCCGTTCTTCACCCACCATCCCCAGCTGGGATAATCTTCCTGCGCCGCAATCTTCCACGCGGCATCGGCATAACCGTTTTCACTGAGGGCATTGAGGATGGTTTTACTGCCAATAAGCCCCACATCCAGATGGAAATTATCGGCTGCTACCCTTTTGTACAGATTGGCCGCTACTTTAGCCCGCAGGGAATCTGGTACCAGTCCCCAGTACAATGCCACGCTCAGCTCGGTTTGTACGCCCTGGCCATAGATACCGGTAGCCCGGTTCAGATAGCGGTCGTTAAACGCCTGACGGATATATGCCGCCAGTGCAGTGTATTTAGCATGATCCGCCGTCTTCCCCAGCATCTTCGCAGCTTTGGCAAGTATCACCACATCGGCATAATAGAAAGCCGTGGATGTAAAGGGTACGGGCGTTTTGGACTTAACGGGTATCCAGTCGCCCAGCCCCCAGGTGGTGATGCCTGATGGGGAAATATCGGTGATATGATCCACATAGCGGCGGATACCATCGTACGAACGCGCCAGCAGCGTGGTATCGCCATAAAAGAGATAGATGTTCCAGGGGATGATGGCAATGGTACTCGTCCAGTCCGGACCGTTGCCCCATTCATACCCCCAGCCACCGGTGGGAATAATGGAAGGCAGCACACCATTGGGTTGCTGCTCATCGAAGTGATCGTTGAGCCATTTCTCGTATACGGTGATGCCGTCGAAATTATAGAGTGCGGTTTCTATCGCCTGATGCGCATCGCCCGTCCAGCCATTCTTTTCCCGCTGCGGACAATCAGTAGGATATCCGAAAAGGTTAGACAGGTACGAGTTGTTGGTTGCCTCCCATATCTTATTCATCACGGGGTTGGAGGTATGTACAAATCCTTTCGGTGCCACGCGGCTATGCAGGAAATAACCGGTTAAACTTTCCTTTTTCAGTTCCACGGGTTTACTGCTTTCCACTTCCACATACTGGAAGCCTTTGTAGTTGAAGCGCGGCATGAAGGTTTCCTCCTCTTTGCCGGAAAGGATGAAGATATCTGTCTGGAAAGGGTCTTTATCATCCGTGGGCCGGTAATGCACATCGATGTTCGACTGATCCGTATGGCCTGAAGAGTCTAACCGTTCCGCATGCCGCAGCCGCAGAATGGTACCTGCAGAGCCTTTTACCTTTATCTGCGAAACGCCGGAGATGTTCTGTGCCAGTCCGAACACATACTGTGTATCACTGAACTTACGGAAGGTAATGGCAGGGAGGGTATCGCAGGCAGCTACGGGAGCCATGGCCTGCGCGGTAACGTTCAGGGAAGGTGCGGCACGGAGGAGTACATTTTTCCAGTCTTTATCGTTGTAACGTGCGGCAGCCCATCCTTCCTTTTCCAACCTTGCATCGTAATGTTCGGCGGTATAAATGCTGTTGAAGATGACTGGGCCGGTAGTGGTTTTCCAGTCTTTACCGGTAGAGATGGTTTCCACCCGCCCGTCTTCATACGTAATGCGCACATCCATACAGAAAGCGGGCCTTGCACGCCAGGGAGCTTTATGGAAATCCCACACGGCGGTAGACTGATGATTATACCATCCGTTCCCCAACATCACGCCCATAGCATTCTCTCCGGATTGCAGCTGTTGGGTAACATCCCAGGTAAGGTATAGATTGCGGCGGTCGAAGCGGGTGTACATGGGATCGAGGCGGTGATCACCTATACGCTGACCGTTGATGTAGAGTTCATATAAACCGGCGGCCGCGATGTAGGCCCTTGCACTGCGGATCTTCCCTTCCGCTTTAAACGTCTTCCTGAAAAGAGCGGCGGGTTTAAGATCCACATCATTCACATCACTGATCCATGCGCCTTTCCACGCCTGCTGCTGCAGCATACCGGTTTCAAATCCCGCAGTGGCGGAAGCGGTGGTTTGATCTTTATCATGAACGGTAACGGTCCATTCATAAGCGGTGAACGGTTGTAATGCAGGCCCCGCATACCGGAGAAAGCCGGCATCCGTTTGCACTACGGGAGATGTCCAGATGATAGAGGTACCGGCACGTACCGTTACCTGAAAGGCGGCCTGCGCACCGCTGCTGAGGTTCCATGTAAACCGTGGCTGTGCGGCATCTATTCCGATGGGATTGGTAAGATGCTCACAACGGAGACCGGCGGGCTGTCCGCCAAAGGATTGCAGTGCGGCAAAGAGGCTGCAAAGGAAGAAAACGCGTTTCATGAAGCGTAATATAAAAAATCATCGGGATCAACTGTCCCGGTGCATCCTGCTCTGACTGTTACTTCCCTTCTTTCGGCCACTTCACATCCAGCAGTTCCCATTCCCTGATATGGGCCGGACGGTGCTCTTTCTTCACAATATCATCGAAACGGGTAAGCAGTGCCGGATGCTGCGCGGCGAGATCGCGCTGCTCAGCGGGATCGGTATCGAGGTCATAGAGTTCCCATTGTTTCTTAGCGTCCTGCTTCAACCCGGTTTTAATTGCTTTCCATTTACCCATGCGGATGGCGAGCTGGCCGCCCTTTTCGGGATACTCGAAGTAGAGGTATTCACGGGTAGCCGTTTTTGCGGACTTACCCGTCATTTCCGGGAGCAGTGAAATACCATCGTTCTCCGGAACGGGGATGCCCGCTATGTCCGCGAAGGTAGCCAGCAGATCGTATTGTACGGAGATAAGGGAAGAGGTACTGCCGGCGGGTATTTTCCCGGCCCAGCGTACAATGAGCGGTTCGCGGATGCCGCCTTCGTAGAGATCCATTTTAAGGCCGCGCAGGCCGGCAGCGCTGTTGAAGAAAGCAGGCTGCACACCACCGTTGAAAGTAGCGCCGTTATCACTGGAAAAAAGGATCACGGTTTCCCCGTCTATCCCCTGCTTACGGATGGCTTCGAGGATAATACCCACCTGTGTATCAAGATAAGTGATCATGGCGGCGTAGGTACTGAGGGGATATTTGGTGGAGGCATAGCCGTTGTTGCCGTAGTAGGGCTTTTCGTTGAACTGCCCCACATAGGCCTGCACGGCACTGTCTGGCGCCTGCAGCGATACATGCGGCAGGGTGTAAGGCAGATACAGGAAGAATGGTCCGGCTGCATTTTGATGGATAAAATCCAGTGCCTTGCCGGTCATTTTATCAATAGCGTATTCTTTTCCTTTGAACTGACTGAAGTCCTCATCTGTGGCAACAGCAGGATTCAGTGTTTTGTGAACGTAGATGGAAGGATTACTGAGACTGTCCCAACGTCCGTTCTCCCACAGGTGAGTGGGGTAGAAATTATGGGACTGTTTCTGATCGTAGTACCCGTAGAAATAATCGAAGCCCTGCTTGTTGGGGTTGCCGGTGGTGGTATGCATGCCGAGGCCCCACTTGCCTATGGCACCCGTTTTATACCCGGCCTGTTGCAGCATACGGGCAACGGTGAGGGTATTTTCGGGGAGGGGCATCTGCCCGCCTTCGAGCGAATCAGCAAAACCACCCATTTCATAATTGCCACGGATGTAACTATGCCCGCCATGGCGGCCGGTCAAGAGCATACAGCGTGCAGGAGCACATACGGGGGTGCTGGTATAGAACCGGTCGAACTTCATACCCTGTGCAGCCAGCCGGTCGAGGTGCGGGGTTTTGATCTTTTGCTGACCATACGCTCCTACTTCTCCAACGCCCAGATCGTCGGCATAGATGAGGATGATATTCGGCTTTTTGCCCGCGGGCTTCTTACGCTGTGCGGCCACCTCCTGCGAAAAAACGCCGAGCAGGAGAAGGCTGGTGCAGATCCAGTGCTTCATGGGCTGAAGATAATAAACCACAACGGTCTGCGCCATGATATTTCGTGGCGGCATCGGCATATCGGGGAGCATATCTTACCACAAAAATTTCAGCATGTTATCAAATCCTTATCCACAGGCAATTTCAGAGCACGGACATTCTTCTGGCACAGCAATCGTTCTTATCCTGCCAAAATCCAATCCCATGCAACCAAGTCATAACGAATCTTTCCGTCTGCAACCCTTACCTGCCCGTACGGGCGGTGCGTCCAACGAAATTCAGCTGGTGCATCTCACACAGGGGGCCTGTTTGCTCGAAGGTGCCGCCACACAAACCGAGGGCCTCTACTTCATCCGCAGTGCCGCATCCGGCGAAGGCGCTTTCTCCCGCGATGCCAAAGGGCATTCCTTCACATTCACCCACGACTTCATCCACTACATCCCCCTCGTGTACGAGCTATGCCTGCAGGGTGCAGCGGGTAAACCCGTGCTGCGGGTGGAGCCTGCACAACGGGGCGAAGTATTTGAACTGCTGCAGCTCATCCGCACCGAATGGGAATCCGACCGGCCATACCGGTTAGACATGATCCGTGATTACCTGAAAATACTCCTCCGCCAGATTGCACGCTGCCTGCCTGCTCCCCGCACAGGCTATTCGGCCGACCGTAAAACCGGACTGGTACGGCAATTCCTCGCACAGCTCGACCAGCATTTCATCCTCCTCAAAAAAGTGACCGATTACGCAGGCAACCTGCACGTTACCGCCAACCACCTCAATACCACGCTCAAGGAGCTGACAGGCGTAACGGCCAGTGAGCACATCCGCCGCAGAATACTATCCGAAGCGCGCATGCTGGCCACCCATCGGGAGAATTATTCCATGAAGGAAATCGCGTACCACCTGGGGTTTGAAGACAAATCGCACTTCTCGAAATACTTTAAGAACGCTTCGGGGAAGAATTTTACCAATTACAAGAAAGAGCTGTCTATGGAAGCATGATTTGCGTTAAATTGCCGCATGCTTACGTTCCAACTCACCCCAATTCCCGACATTACAACAGAAAGACTGGTATTACGACAAATCCATCATGGCGATGCCGATGAGATTCTTTACCTGCGCAGCCATCCTTCCCTGATGCATTTCATCCCGAGAGTTCGTGCCGTTTCGATAGAAGACGCGAAGGAACTCATTGACCGGTTCCTGAAACTGGCGGAGTTGAACGAGGCCATTAACTGGGGTATTACACTGAAGGGAGAAGATAAAGTGATCGGCGTGATCGGGTATGTGAAACTGAATGCGGCTGCTCACCGCGCAGAGGTGGGCTATATGCTGCACGATGGTTATCATGGCAAAGGCATTATCCGCGAAGCCCTTGCCGCCGTGCTGCATCATGGATTTGAAACATACCACCTGCATTCCGTGGAAGCCATCATTGATCCGGTAAATGTGGCGAGTGAGAAAGTGCTGAACCACGCAGGATTTGTGAAGGAAGGATTTTTCCGGGAAGCGCAGTATTTCAACGGTCAGTACCTCGATATATCGGTGTATACCCTCTTAACGCCATTTCGTAACAAACAGGATAACGGCAAATAGCGTAAATTCGCTGCCACATGAGCAGAACCTTTGCGATAGGCGATATTCACGGTGCTTATAAAGCCCTGCACCAGATCATAGAAAAGATACATCCCCTTCCCGGCGACCGGCTGATATTCCTGGGCGATTATGTAGACGGATGGTCACAGTCCGCCGAAACCATCGCTTACATGATGGAGCTGGAACAACGCTGTACCTGCATCTTCCTCCGTGGTAACCACGATGCCTGGTGCGAATCGTGGCTGGCAGGAGAGCCTGCATCCGAACTCTGGCTGCAGCATGGCGGAAAGGCTACCGTAGCCAGCTATGAAAAGCTGCTGCCCGAAGCCCGCAAAGCACACCTGGCATTCTACCGCCGCATGCGGCAATTTTATACCGACGAGCATAACCGCCTCTACATCCACGCCGGCTTCGCATCCATGCACGGGCCCGATTACGAGCGGTATCAGTATAACTATATGTGGGACCGTACCTTATGGGAAATGGCGCTTTCCCTCGACCCTAAGCTCAGTACTACGGATATCCTTTATCCCAAGCGCCTGCGCCTCTTCAGTGAAATATTCATCGGGCATACCCCTACCATCAACTACGGCCAGTTCATGCCCATGCATGCCGGCAATGTATGGAATGTGGATACGGGAGCCGGATTCAATGGCAGGCTCACTGCCCTTGACCTGCGTACCAAAGAATGTATCCAGAGTGATACGGTGCAGTACCTCTATCCCGGTGAAAAAGGCCGGAATACCTGATTTTTCGTAATTTTGCGGCCGCGATGGTAAGAATCGAACATATAACGCTGCCGGAATTCCCGCTTTTACTTGCACCCATGGAGGATGTGAGCGATCCGCCGTTCCGGGTGGTTTGCAAGGAAAACGGAGCCGATCTCCTGTATACGGAGTTCATTTCCAGTGAAGGGCTTATCGGTGATTCGGCCAAATGCCGCCGTAAGCTGGATATATTCGATGAAGAACGCCCTGCAGGTGTACAGCTGTTCGGAGGCGATGAAAAGCGCATGGCCATGGCGGCCCATATCGTAGACCTTACCCGGCCCGATTTCCTCGATATCAACTTCGGATGCCCCGTTAAAGGTATTGTAGCCCAGGGCGCTGGCTCCGGTGTACTGAAGGATATGCAGCTGATGCAAAGGCTTACCGCTGCCGTTGTAAAGGCCACTTCCCTCCCCGTAACGGTCAAAACACGCCTCGGCTGGGACGACGATACCAAAAACATCGAAACGGTGGCAGAAATGCTCCAGGATGCCGGTATTAAAGCCCTCACCATCCACGGCCGCACCCGCTGCCAGATGTATAAGGGCGAGGCCGACTGGTCGCTCATCGCCAAAGTGAAGAACAACCCCCGCATCAAAATACCCATCTTCGGCAACGGGGATATCGACAGTCCGCAGAAAGCATTGGAATATAAAAACCGATATGGCATAGACGGCATCATGGTAGGCCGCGCCGCCATCGGTCATCCCTGGATCTTCCGGGAAATACGCCACTTCCTCCATACCGGTGAAGAATTACCCGCCCCTACTGTGGCAGAACGCATTGCAGTGTGCAGGCAGCAGCTGGTGAAATCCCTGCAATGGAAAGGCCCTGTGGCAGGCATATACAATATGCGCCGCCATTACCTCACGTACCTGAAAAGCCTCCCCGGCATCAAGGAATACCGCAGCCGCCTCGTTACCCTCAACGATCCGGAAGAGATACATGCTGTACTCGATGAGATCTTACAGGCATACGACGGCTTCGAGATGGAAAAGAAACCCATCCGGCTTATCAACTACCACGAAAATTGTCCGCTGTAAAAGCCTATTCGCAGGCTGCTTTAGTGTAAGGAGAAGGATCGAAGTGCAGACGGGCATCGTCTGCCGCAAATACCGGTACGCCGTTGGCATCGGCACTGTCCGCCAGGGCCTCATACAACTGATCGCCCATCATTTTGAAGATAACAGGCCTGTCGCTCGTAACGCCTTCGCTTTTGAAGTGATAGGTACCCCTGAAAATATTATCCTTCAAAGCACCGTCTACCGTTCCGGTATTGCCGTCTTTTTCATGGAAATCATATTCCAGCACCCCTTTTACATCTCCATCGTTCACCACCAGTTGTAAAACAAAGGTGTCGCGCCCGGTCACTTTCCGGTAACAATGCGCGCTGGCTTCGCTTTCAGCAGATTGCTGATTGGAAGGGGCCGATTGGCAGGCGATCATGATAACCGGGAAAGACAACAGAACTGCAATACGCATGGAACACATAATTTTTCCCAATCTACAGAAAAAAAGTTGAACCCTGCTGACATAAGGCTGTCAAACCCCCATCGCATCTTTGTTTCATCAAACCAATTAAAACCTGATTATTATGGCAACTATTCCCACACTGCTGCAAGAAATGGCCCGCGAGGCCGAAACCACCCGCAAAATGCTGGGCCGCATTCCGTCTGACAAGCTGGACTGGCGCCCGCATCCCAAAAGCATGGATATGCGCACCCTTGCCATCCATATCGCGGAGCTCCCCAGCTGGGCAAAGATGGCGGTAGAAACCGATGAGCTGGATTTTGCAGGTATGGACTGGACGCCTACACCGGTAAGCAGCGCACAAGAAATCCTCGACATCCATGAGAAGTCACTGAAAGAAGGCTATTCCAGCCTCGAAAGCGCAGATGAATCCACTTTCGGCAAACCCTGGACCCTGCGTACCGGCGACCAGATCCACGCCGTAAATCCCAAATCGGAAGTGATCCGCATGGCTTACAACCAGATTGTGCACCACAGGGCGCAGCTGGGCGTTTACCTCCGCCTGCTGGAAGTACCCATCCCCGGCAGCTACGGACCCAGTGCAGACGAGCCTGAAATGTAATGCCAGGTATACTCATTAGGTCAAAAGGCCGCTTCACACCATGGAGCGGCCTTTTTTACGCAGGGCTTTAACCTCCCTTCATGATAACTTAATAATGGCTTACCAGGGGGTTAAAGTCTTTATATTCTAACTAAATACTGATATTATACTCGCGCCATTGTATATGAAAAGCTTCATTCTGTACTAAACACCGGGTACCCATTTAGTGAAACCCAATACAGTAAAGGGTTATAGATATTTTTGAATATCGCATACCTACATTACGCCTACAGTAACCCTTATGTAACCCTTAAGTATCTTTTAAGTATGTCCCGTCCTGGAATAGCTCTACAGAATTAACAATAGTCCTGTAAATTGGTATTTCACCATTCCCCTCTCGGCCTATCCGATGATATTATTTTAACAACCTCGCATACGCATCAAGTCCACCTCAAGTCCACCTCAAGTCCACCTTTTCTCCACACTTAACTTAGGTTTCACGCTGTATTCATGCGGAGTTCCCTGCATGTTCCCTGCCGCTAACTACCTTCTGGTAATATACCATCAATATAGACACAACTGCCTTAAATGATGAAGATCATCTCCCCCAACTATTCAATCTGATCATGTACAGTAGGGGTTGGAATAAAGAGAAAGGGCCGTTTCAGAAGAAACAGCCCCTTTTTTGCTTGCCTAAATATACTAAAGAAAGATAGAGAATACTACGGGCGGTGGATCCACTTTTCGTTGATGAAAAAGGTTCCGAAAGGTACAATGGAAGCACCCAGGGCAATGGCGGTCTTTTTCAGGGACCATTGCAGCGCCATTTTCATTTCAATGGCCAGTACCACGTACAGCACAAAGAGCAGGCCGTGGGCCATACCCAGCTGCTGGTTGAGCCAGGGCTGTTCCCAGATGTACTTTAACGGCATGGAAATGAAGAGGATGGCGAGGAAGGAAAGTCCTTCGAGCCAGGCGATGATACGGAAACGTTTGATGGAGCGGGCATGCTGCTGCCCGGATGCTTGTTTTTCCATGGCGCAAACCTACGCCGGAATCGTTTTACGAAATATGATTATGATCAGTTTACCGGTAACCGGCCGCCTGTAGTGTAAACAATTCTTCGTACCGCCCTTTATTAGCAATCAGCTCCTCGTGCGTACCAATTTCGAGCAGTTCGCCACCTTCCAGCACCAATATGCGGTCGGCCATACGGACGGTGGAAAAGCGGTGCGAAATGAGAACGGCAGATTTACCTCGGGTAAGGTCTGCGAAGCGCTGGAATACTTCATACTCCGCCCGGGCATCCAGGGCGGCAGTTGGTTCATCGAGGATGAGGAGCTGTGCGTTTTTCATGTAGGCACGGGCAAGCGCAACTTTCTGCCATTCCCCACCGGATAATTCTACGCCATTTGCAAAACGGCGCCCCAGCATCTGGCTGAAGCCACCGGGGAGGCGGGGGTACAACATATCCGCCATGCTTTTTTCCGCGGCCTGTTCTATCCGCGCAGCGTTTTCTATTTCCGCGATGTTGCCCACGGCGATGTTTTGTGCGAAGGTCATCTGGTACCGCTGGAAGTCCTGGAAGATGACGCCTACCTGCATACGCAGTTCGTTGAGATCATATTCCCGGAGATCATGCCCATCGAGCAGGATGCGGCCTTCGGAAGGGTCGTACAGGCGGGCCAGGAGTTTAACGAGGGTGGTTTTACCTGCCCCGTTCTCCCCTACCAGCGCCAGCTTTTCCCCGGCATGCAGGGTAAAACTGAGATGGCGGTTAGCCCAGCGGGTGGAATTTAAATATTTGAACCCTACATTTTCAAACACAAATCCTTCGCGGATAGGGTTCGGAAAAGGACGGGCGTTTTTAGGATGGGTGATGCGGGGCTGTATCTCAAAAAACTCGAAGAGGTCGCGCAGATAAATGGCTCCCTGCGTTACACTGGTAAAACGCATCAGCACGCCTTCCAGCACACCCCGTAGCTGGCGGAACGAGCCACCGAGGAAAGCAAGGTCACCGATGGTCAGTTGTCCGCGTACGGTTTGCAGAATGATGAAGACATATGCCGCGTAATATCCCGCGCTGCCGATCAGTGAAAACACCACTGCCCAGATGTTGTACCGGATGGAAAGGCGGCGCTTATCATTGTAAAACTTATTGGCCAGCTGGCGGAAGCGGTTCACGAGGTAATGACTCAGGTTAAATATCTTCACTTCCTTCACCGATTCATCGCTGGCACCGAGGAAGCGTATGTAATCCAGCTCCCGGCGGGCAGAAGTTTCGCCCCAGGCCAATGCATAAAAGCGGTCGTTGAAATGCGTTTCCGCGAAGAAAGAAGGGAGTACCGCCACGAGGAGCAATAATATCAGCCAGGGACTGAAAGTGAGCAGGCCTGCGGCAAGGAATATCATGGTCACCACATCCTGTACCTGCGAGAGCACCTGGCTCAGGAGCGCGGTACGGCCTGCGGTTTGCTGACGGGCACGTTCCAGCTTATCATAGAACTCGGAATCTTCAAACTGATCGAGATCGAGCGTGGAGGCATGCTGCATGATGCGCACGGAAGTGTGGTTGGCCACCTGCTCGCCCAACAGTCCGTCTACCAGCCCAATAGCCCTGCCCAGCGCTCCTGAAATAATAACGAGGGCAAATTCTGCAGCTACCAGCTCCCAGAGGTAACGGTAGCCCGTATCTCCATGGGATTGTGCGAGGCGCACCACCTCGTCGATAATTAGTTTGCTGATGTATAGTAATCCTAAGGGCGTGGCCGATTGTAAGGCTCTGAGCAGGATGTTCCAGGTAGTCATCCATGGACTGGTCTGCCATACCAATCTGAAAAAAGCAGGCAGATTCTTTAATGCTGCCATTCGCTGCCTGAAGCTCACATCCGGCTCTCCGGGTTTTCTGCTGGGTCGTCTCATCCGGCAATGAAGTTACGTAATAATCAGATCATCCATATAAACGACATCCGCAAACCCTCGCGGGCCTGCGGATGCGTGAATGCTTTATTGCTACCGGTTACTTATATCCGGTGTTCTGATCAATCTTCGCGTCGGTATTCCTTTCAATTTCCGAGAACGGGATCGGCCACAGGTTATGATAGGTTTCGATGGTAAGGCCCGATTTCTCATTGTACTTCTTATCCCGGTCGTATAACAGCCCCATCCGGCAAAGCGTTACCATCCGCAGCTCTTCCACATACAATTCCCGCAGTCTTTCATCGAGCAGGTAATCCATATTCACATCACCTGCATCCACATCAGCGGCATTGGAGCGGGAGCGTACTTTATTGATATCGGTGGCGGCACTGCCGGCATCTCCTTTGCGGATATACGCTTCAGCACGCAGCAGGTAAGTTTCTGCAAGGCGCATGAGGTAAGCATCTTTGCTGTATACATCTCCGCTTGCATTAAACAGCATGCGGCCGCCGAAGGGAGACATGATGGGATTGCCGTTGGCATCTTTCTGCACCACTTCAATGGGGAAATCACCTTCCGAGAAAGTGGCTTTCTTCAGGATGGGGTACCAGTTGCGGATGGTATCGTTGAAGTTGGTGGCTTTGGCTTTGAAGCCGTCTTTCACATACCATTTACCATATGCGTCGGAGTTGACAGGCACGCCATCCATCCTGAAATCGCGGACGATGTTGTACTCACTGTTCCGGATATCGTTGGGATCGCCCCAGATGGTGTACAGGAAGTGTTTGGTAGGCCGTATCCAGCCAATACCCCGCCCTGCCAGCTGATCGTTAAAGCCGAGCATGGCAGGCTGACTGGTAGGCGGCGCCCCGTTCACGGAAGTGTTTACCCGCAGGTTGGTGATGTTGGGCATGATGGCCCACTGTATCACGTCGCGCGCGGGAGATGCGGGGTTCAGGTAATCCGTCTGGATAATGAAAATGCCTTCCTTATTGCCGCTGGTGCGGTTCTGGTTATTCAGTTCAAACAGATCGCGGTATACATCGCCGGGTTTATCAGACCGCCGTCCGAAGCGCGCTGTCATCAGCGAAAGGGCAGGGTGGTTGATGACCTGTGTGGCGGAAGCTATCGCCTCGTCGTATGCTTTGAGGGAGATCAATACTTCTGTCAGCAGATGTTGTGCTGCCTGTTTGTTCACTGCACCATCTTTCACCGTTTCCACGTTTTTCAGGAATACGATCGCTTCCGTGAGGTCTTTGCGGCAGAGCTGGTACACCTCATCGCGGGTGGCGCGTACGTAGTTTGTCCGCGGGATGGTTACTTCCTCCGTCATAATGGGCACACCACCGTAGAGGTTGGCCAGCATATTATAACCCCAAGCGCGGAAGAACTGGGCCTGTGCTTTAAAAAGGTTACGGTCGGCTTCGGAAAGGCCCGTGGCCTGCGGTGCGCGGTTGATCACCACATTGGCGTTGGAGATCACGGTATACACATTCTGCCAGATCACTTCCACCACGTTGAACGTGGGCACCATGGTGTTCTTATAATCGTTCAGCTTCACCGGCGGATTGTAATCCGTGGCGTTCACGGCAAAGTCGGTAGCATAGCGGAGCGAGAAATTCGCATCGAGGTTGATGCCGCCGAACAGGATATGCCGCATGCGGTTATGCAGGTAGTTCACGGCCGACTGGAAATCGGCGCTGGTTTTAAGTGCATTGTCGGGCGTATAAAAATCGAGCGGTTCTTCTTTCAGAAATTCTTTTGTATTGCAACTGGCGGCAGACATGATGGCGAGTGCGGTCATGCAGCCGTATCTGAAGATCTTTTTCATGCGTTCGGTGTTTAGAATTCAACATTTAAACCAACAGTATAGCTCCTGAGTACGGGGTAAGCGGAGATATCAAGCCCGGTACCCGTTTCAGGGTCCCAGCCATCCCAATCCGTGAATGTGAGCAGGTTCTTGCCATTGAGGTAAGCGCTCAGGCGGTTCACTTTCAGCTTCTGTGTGATGGAGGCAGGCAGGGTGTAACTGAGCGTTACGTCCTGCAGTCGTACGAAGCTCCGTTGTACATAAGGCGAAAACGTTTCTCCGAGGGCGGTGGTGTAATAACCGATCTGGCGGAAGCGGGCACCGGGGTTTTCCGGCGTCCAGTAATCGAACTTGAAGAAGTTGTTATAGCGCATGTTATCCGGGTTAGGTAAAGTGGTACCCGGCTGGCCGTAGTAATACTTCCTGCCACCCTGAATGGAGTTCACGAACATTTTAAATTCAAATGCTTTGTAGCGCAGGGTGTTGAGGATACTGAACCGGTAAGAGGGATCGGAGTAACCGAGGATCTTGCGGTCGGCCGATGCCGTATAACTTCCATCGCCATTCACATCTTCCACCTTATAAGTTCCGTAAGTAAATCCGCCGGGGATACTGCCTGCGTTATGATCCGCTACCTGCCACATGCCGATGATATTGTAATCGTATGCCACACCATAAGGTTTGCCGATAAATATCTTGGAAGACACGAGGTCATCTTCGCGTCCGTCCTTATTCGCATCAATACCGGTAATGCTCACCACTTTGTTGCGGTTGAGGGAGAAGCTGCCGTTGATGTCCCAGCTGAAGTCCTTATTTTTAACAGGCGTACCATTCAGTGCCAGCTCAATGCCTTTGTTATCCAGCTTGCCGATGTTGAAAGGAATGCTGGTCTGCCCGTTAATGGAAGGTATATTCACCGTATACAGCAGGTTGGAAGTTTGTGCTGTGTAGTAGTTCACCTCCCCGGAAAGGCGGCCGCTGTAGAGAGAGAAATCCAGCCCGAAGTTGAGGGTTTTGGTGGTTTCCCATTTAAGGCCTCTGTTGGCAAGACTGGCGATGCCCTGTCCCTGTTGCGCCAGCGCGTTATCTCCGAAGAGGTACCCGTTGGCTACAGAAGCATTCATGCGGGAAAGGGTCTGGTAACGGCCTACGGTGCGGTTACCGTTGGAGCCATAGCTCACACGGAGCTTCAGATCATCTACCGGTCCCAGTCTTTCTTTTGCCCAGGGTTCTTCAATAATTCGCCATGCAAAGGCTGCTGAAGGGAAAACACCCGTTTTGTTTTCAGGACCGAAACCGGAGAAACCATCGTTGCGGACGGTACCGGTGAGTACGTAGCGGTCTTTGTAGGAGTAGATAAGGCGGTACATCTGGTACAGGCTCGCTTCCTTCCACGCATCGGAGTTTACGGTTTGCAGGCTGGGCTGTCCGGCTTCGAGACTGTTATACCCGAGGGCCGGGTTGGCGAAGTTGCTGGCATTGGCATTGGTTTGTTCGTAGTTACGCTTTTCATAACCGTAAACAAACGTGGCGTTGATGCCATGGTCACCGAACTCGTTGCGGTAGCTGATGATGTTATCGAGCGTCTGGTTATACTCCGAAGAGTTCATTTTGCTGCCGCTGCCGGTGAAGTTAGCTCCGTACAGGTTGAAGTTGAACTGCTGCTCCGTAATATAGTTATTGCCGAAATTGATGCGGTAATTGAGTCCTTTGATCCAGGGGATGGTAACATCCGCATACAACAGGCCGAAGAGGTTGCGGCGCTTGTCGAAGTTGTTCTGTTCCTTTTCAAGGAGCGGGTTGAGGATAGAACCATCCGGCAACCGCACGGGCTTCCCGGTGGAATCGTAGGCAGCAAGGTAAGGAGTGAAACGCATGATGTTGTTCAGCGTGGGTGACACGCCTGAATAATCACTGATACCATAGCTGGCCTGCACACCTGCTTTCAGCCAGCTCGTTACCCTGTTCTCCAGGTTCACGCGGAAGCTGTAGCGTTTATAGTTATCGTTCACCACCACGTTTTCCTGGTTGGTATAACCGAGCGAGAAAAAGTAGGAAGTAGATTCCGAGCGGCCTGCGATGCTGATATCATGGTTCTGCATGAGGGGATTCTTGTTGGTGAGCAAATCCCACCAGTTGGTGACCCTGCCGGCCTGGTAGCCTTTGGCAGATTCGGCGGAGAGCCTGCTCAGCACGTCCCAGTTGGGATTAGGCTGGGTGAGATCGGTACCGGTGCGGCTTTCGCTGATCCAGCGGTCGGCCACAAACTGCAGGAAGCCGTCTTTATCCATGGGCAGCATATCCTTGTTGGATACCTGAGAGAGGGTGAGCGCGCCGTTGTACGATACCGTGGGCTTTTTGCCGGCACGGCCCGTTTTGGTGGTCATAAGCAATACCCCGTTGGATGCCTGAGAGCCGTAGATGGCCGTGGCACTGGCATCTTTGAGAACATCCACCGATGCAATGTCTGCCGGATTGATATCATTGAGGTTACCGCGGAAGATGATCCCGTCCAGCACAATAAGCGGGTTGGCGGTTCCGCTGATGGAGGTGCGGCCGCGAATGGTAACCGAAGGACTGGTACCCGCCTTTGTTACGGCGCCCACATTCAGTCCGGGTACGGAACCCTGCAGAGACTGAAGAATATTGACATTGGGAGATTCTTTGAAAGCTGCGAGGTTGGCGCGGGCGGTGGTGCCTGTCACATCTTTTTTGCGGGCAGTACCGTAGCCTATTACCACCACATCGGTAATGAGCGTTTCTGCCGAGCGCTCCATGATGATCTGAAGCGGACTGCCGTTGTAGGTAATCTCCTGTGGTTTGAAGCCGATGTAACTCAGTTTGAGGACGGTGCCGGCAGCTACTGCAAGGGAGAACTCCCCTTTTTCATTGGTTTGCGTGGCTTTAGCGCCATCACTGCTGCGTACCGAAACGCCTGCCAGCGGGGCGTTCCCTACATCCGTAACACGGCCTGTTACTGACTGGGCGCTTGCTGCGGCATACATGCAGGTGGCCACCATGGCCAACAGGCATCTTTTTAGCAAGCGGTCTAGCATCTTAACATTCATTTGTTCAGTTATTAAAATGTGGAAGGAAAAATGGGAGAAATACAAGGCATATAGCTTTCCCACACAGCTTTTTAAGGCTATGAAAAGCAAAGATTCAATCGATTGTAATTTGGCTCTTAAAAAAAGTTTCCTGTTGGTAGCGGAAACTGAATGCGATTCAAACTGGTTTTAATAATCAGACAATAGACATGTTGCCGGGCTGCTGCTGCGGCATGTTAAATACAGTAATACCTGTTGCTGGAATCTGAATGATAGTTGTATCAGATCATACGTGTAATGCTTTTTCTTAATCGTGGATGTGGAGTATGACAAGGCGTGTATCGTGGACTGGTGTTGCGATGTCATTCCGCATGTGTTAACAATAATATAAAAAATAATGAACCGGACAATGCGGTTTGGAATCCAAACCGGGGATATGCTAAAAAACGGTCAGACAAAAGCAAAATTCAACCAAGGGAGCAGCAGCTGTTATCCGGCAAAGAGTAAGTGTACCGGGAACACGAGGCTGATGGTGGTACCGGCATTGGAGGTCTGGACATCCATATAGCCCTGGAATGCTGCCACGCGGGATCTGATGCTGTATAATCCCATCCCTGCATCCTCTTTTGTTATACTGAATCCCTTCCCATCGTCTTCTACCATCAGGGTAAAGAGATCGGGCCGGCATTCCAGCTGAACGATCACGCGGGATGCCGCGGCATGTTTGATCACATTCCCCAACAGCTCCTGCAGCATACGATAGATCATCAGTTCATATGGCGGATGGAAGCGGGCCTGCTCCCCCAATGCATAATAAGCGATCTCCAATGCATGGTTACGCCCCATTTTATCACAATAGGCGCGGGCGGCAGCATCCAGTCCCGCTTCATACAGGAGTCTCGGCATGAGGTTGTGTGAGGTATCCCGGATCTCCGCCACCGCATCGTTAAGCAGGCCCAGCGTATCGTGATAGGATGCGGAACCTGACAGTTCCCGGTAATGCATTTCGAGGGACGACAGGTACAGTTTCACGCCCGACAAAGTAGCTCCCGGCCCGTCATGCAGATTACGGGCTATGCGGGTGCGCTCCTTTTCCTCCCCTTCCATCGATGCCTGTGTCATGGCCAGTTCCGATTCCTTCTGTAGCAATTGCAGCTGCTGTTGTTGCAATTGCTGCTGCTGCCGGTAATGGAGATACAGGCCACCGGCAAGGGCCAGTACGAGTATCAGTCCTGCTGCGAGGCCCGTCATAAGCAGACCGGTTTTCCTGAGTTCCAGGTCTTTCTTCGTAATAGACAGCTGCTGTTCCGCCAGCGATTTATCTTTCTCCAGCGTGCGGAACTTCGTTTCCAGCTCATTTACTTTGGAAGCCACATCCGTTTTCTGGAGGCTGTCGCGGTACATCACGTAGGACGCCAGTGCTTCCAGCGAAGCAGGGCTTTTACCCAGCTGCATATAAATGCGCGTCAGCAGCAGGAAATTCTCCATCAGGGCAGATACCTGTCCGGAGCGGCGGGTATACACCAGTGCTTCTTTGCCATAATATTCCGCCTTCGTAAAATCGTCCGCCGTATAGTATACTTTGCCCAGCGCCATGTAGAGTGTGCTTTGGTGCAGGGGTACAATCTGGATGCTTTTTGATATCTGCTCTGCCGCTTTCAGATAGGCAAAAGCAGAATCCTTTTTTGCGGGGTTGGCAGAAAGTATCTCACCGATCCCAACACGGCTGATGTACCGGTTGAGGGCATCGCCCTTCCGGTCGCTCAGCTTCATGGCTTCGTGGTAGGCGGCCAGTGCATCCGGGAGGCGGTTGATATCTTCCATGAGATCGCCCCGGTTGATAATCGTCCTGATCCAGTTGCCGGTATCTTTCCGGAGGGCATACATCCGCCCGCTCTCCCGGTTGTAATACATGCCTTTCTCGTGCTGGCCCATGTTGAAGAACGCAAGGGAAAGCCCGTTATAGGGATGCGCCTTTACCAATGAATCCGCATAAGGCACCATTTTAATGGCTTCCAGAAAATGCTCCGCAGCGGAATCCGATTTCCCGGACTCAATGTAATTATACCCAAATCCCGTTAATACCCTCACCATGTTGGAACTGTCATTGATTTGCCGGTACGCCTTCAGCGCACGCCCGAAAGCCTTTCTGCTGGAATCGTATAGTCCCGCGAAAAGGCTCAGCTGTCCGAGCATCTGGTTAGCCCGTGCAATGCCATACACATAACCCGCTCGCTCACTGAGTGCCAGTGCCTCGTGCGTAACAGCATATCCCGAATCGGGCAGTACATCGAACAGGGCGATGGAATATCTGATGAGCCGGTTTACCCGCGCAGTATCGCTCCCGGCTTCTGCAATCCTTTTACGGTGCGTTTCCTGCAATTCCCGGATGGATTGCGCACACAGCGGCATTGCCTGCAGGAAAACAACCGTCGTGAGGCAGTATCGGAAAATGGTATGAAGCAAGTTAGACATGGCTGATTAATTGCTGCCGGCCGCCGGGCCGGTATGCGGTATGATGGGAAACTCGAGGTAGATGGAAGTACCATCCGGTGAAGAGTCTATTTCCATCGTTCCGCGGAATGCCGCCGCGCGGGCCTTCAGACTGTACAATCCGATCCCGGCACCTTCTTTCGGTTCGTCTATCCCCTTCCCGTTATCTTCCACCGTCATAGAGAATGCATCCGGACTAAAATTCAACTGCACCATCACATGCGTAGCCTCCGCGTGTTTAATCACATTCCCCAGCAATTCCTGCAGCATGCGGTATGCCATCAGTTCAAAATGAGTATTGAAACGCATAGGCTCCCCATAAGATTGATATTCGAATTCCAATGCGTTGTTGCGGCCCAGTTTATCACAATAGGCGTGAGCAGCGGCTTCCAGTCCGTCTTCAAACAGCAGCCTCGGCATGAGATTGTGCGATGTATCCCGGATCTCGGTAACTGCTTCATTAAGCAGCCCCAGGGTATTGCGGTAGGAAGCTGAGCCGGAAAGTTCACTGTACTGTGTTTCCAGCGACGATAAATATAATTTCACGCCAGACAGGATGGAGCCTGCACCATCATGCAGATTCCGCGCGATACGGGCGCGCTCTTTTTCTTCCCCTTCCATGGTGGCCTGTGCCATGGCCAGTTCGGACTCCTTCTGCATTAACCGCATCTCCTGCAACTGCAGCTGCTGCTTTTGCCTGAAGTGGACGAAGAGTCCTGCTGCAAGGGCTACTACCAGCAGTAATCCCCCTGCAAGGCCGGTCATCATCATTCCCTTATTCCGTATCTCCAGATCTTTCTTCGTGATGGCCAGTTGCTGATCCGCCAGTGACTTATCTTTTTCCAGAGTACGGTATTTCGTTTCCAGTTCGTTCACTCTTCCGGTAACATCTGTTTTCTGAACACTGTCGCGGTACATGATATAATCGTTCAAAGCAGACAGTGATTCATTTTTTAGGCCCAGTTTCATATTCACTTTGGTAAGCAATAAAAAATGCTGCATCAGTGTCTGAACATGCCCTACTTCACGCAGGGCTGGTTCTGCACGCATCAGGTATTCCCGTGCAATGGGATACTGTCCGGCTTCGAAATGGGCCAAACCAAACGTTACCTGCATGGAACTGATGTATAGAGAAGGGATGTTAACAGACTTAGAAAGTTCTTCAGCCTGCCGGAGGAATAACAGAGCAGAGTCAATATGCGTTTTGTTATTGGCGAACAGTTCCCCTACGGCTACGCGGCTGTAAAAGCGGCCAAACTGAAACCGGGAAAGGTCACTGATGCGGATGGCTTCCCGGAAGGAAACCGCTGCTTCCGCAGGACGGCCCAGGCGCCCGTATTTATCACCTATATTGATGAGCATTTTAACATGGTTCATGGAATCTTTCTTGTTCATATATAATGAATCGGCCTGTTTGAGATACCCCAGGCTTTTATCCAACTGCCCCATCTGGCTGAATGCAATAGATAGCCCATTGTACCCGTCCGCCATCCGGAAAGTATCCTTTGATTTGCGGTAGTAATCCAGTCCGTTCAGAAATGCATGTGCTGCGGAATCCAGCCTGCCTGTCTGTAGCTCAGCATTACCAATACCGGTCCAGGAGATTCCGGCATAGGTATAGTTCCCTTCTTCGATCATGTATCCTAGTGCTATCCTGTAATACACCCTTGAGGAATCAAACTGCCCCATGTTGATGAAACTGGTAGCTCTGGCACAATTGATAAGCCCCATCTGACCATCGTATTTCAGTTTGTGGCTTAAGGTAAGTGCTCTGTCCAGCACAATCATGGCCGTATCATCATTGACTTCCTGTAGATCAATGGCATATTCTACCAGTAATTTCACGAGGGCCGTATCTTCCTTATGATGCTCGATCTTAGTGAGGTTTCTCCGGTGTATTTCCGGCAATGTTTGTGCATGAGAAAGGAGCGGCAGCAGGCACAACAGTACGGCGGCAAGCCCCTGAAAAAATGTTCGGTTTTGGAATGGACGGTTTTGCATGGTAATGAAGAGCGTAAAATGATGTAACACAATATTTTTTAAGCTAATTGAACTGCGGGAACGGGGAACTCGAGACTAACGGAAGTACCCTCCGGCGAGGAATCTACATCCATCGTTCCTTTGTAAGCTACAACCCGCGAGCGGATGCCAAACATCCCGATACCATCAGATACCTGTTGCGTACCCATCCCCTTCCCATCGTCTTCCACAGTTATGGAAAAAGCGCCGTGGCGGAATGTCAGTTGTACAAGTACATGCGAGGCATCGGCATGCTTGATCACATTGCTGATAAGCTCCTGGAAGGTGCGGAAGGCCATGAGTTCAAAGTCGTGGTTATACCGTTCCGGCGTGCCATACGATTGAAACTCCAGTTCAAAGCGTTCGTTCCTTTCCAGTTTGTTGCAATAGCCGCTGATGGCAGCATGAAGGCCGTTGAGGTGGAGGATCTTAGGCAGGAGGTTGTGGGATGTTTCCCGGATTTCCGACACGGCTTCGTTGAGCAGTCCTAATGTATCGCGGTAGGCATTTGAGCCTGCCAGTTCACTGTATTGATTTTCGAGGGAGGAGAGATAGAGTTTCACGCCGGACAGGATGGAGCCTGCGCCATCGTGAAGATTGCGGGCAATGCGGGCACGCTCCTTCTCTTCCGCATCCATGGCAGCCTTTGCTTTTTCCAGATCCGCTTCACGGGCCAGGGTGAGGATCTTCTGTGCAGCCAGTTGCTGCTTCTGGCGGGCATGCATCAGGTAGGCGCCTCCACCGCCAAGGAGCAGTAATAGTATTCCCGAGAGTATGAATAGCCCGGTGTTGCGGTTACGGATATCCAGCTGCTGACGGGCGAGGTCAAGCTCCTTGCGGGCCAGCTCCGCATCCTTCTCCGCCGTGCGGTATTTCGTTTCCATTTCGTTTACCGAAGCAGAAACCTGAATATCCTGCATACTGTCTCGGTAATCGGTATAGAGATCGTAGGTTTTAATGCTTTCATCCTTCAACCCCAGCAGAATGTTCACTTTGGTGAACACGCGGTATTGCTTGATCATCATATCGAGGTTACCCAGCTGCCCGGAGATCTCCAGGGCTTTCCCGAAATATACCCGTGCAGGGGCATATACCTTCTGCATGTAGTACACCCGGCCCATGGTGGCATACAGGATGCTCATATATTGTTTGGCAACTGTGTTTTCTGCCACCACCTTTTCTGCCGCCCGCAGGTAAATGAGGGCTGAATCATATTTAAACTGCGTCGTGTAATAATCCCCCATTGCAAGCCGTCCATAAAACCGCCCCAGCACAAACCCCGACCGGTCGCTGAGGGCAATTGCACGCTGATACATGGGTACTGATGCTTCATAACGGTACAGATAGTTCAGCTGTGTGGCCTGGTTGATCATGCTGCGGATGATGTTGGGCGTATCATTGGCGGCACGGAAAAGCTGCTCTGCTTTACCGGAATATTCCAGGCATTTCTCCCGCTGCCCCAGCTGACTGAAAGCCGTACTCAGTCCACTGTACGTTTGTGCACGACTGTTGGGTTTGTTTGCTTTGGCAAACAAGTCCAGTGCCTGCATATATGCCTTCACGGCAGAATCCGGCGGGCCTGTCTGCAGGAAGGTATTACCGATCCCGGTTGCCGCATTAGCGGCATTTTCCAGGCTGTCGGCAGCCAGTAATGCTTCCAGCGCACTCACATACAACTCCCTTCCTGGCAGGTAACCGCTCGTATCGAAGAGTAACTGCGCCTTATAGTAACGGCTCATGCCGGTGCTCCATGTATCGTTGGCGGCAATGCTTAACCGATGAACGGAGTCCAGCAGTAACAATGCAGCGCCGGGTGTTGAATCAGGAATACTTTGAGCGGAGCGAAGGAGTGCGCGTACTGCAGCGGTATCACCGTTGGTTACATTTATTCCCTTCTGAGAAACAGGAGCTTCCTTTTGCCGGCAGGCAAAAAGGCATACGAAAGAGGCTACGACGACGGGCAGCAGCAGTCGAAGGCTGAATGAAGAGAGGTAACGAAGCATAACTGGTGTTCTAAACCGGTTGAAATTAATGTTCACAGGAGGCTGCACACCAGTTAAATATTCCCGGACATGTATGAAGCTGCAACACGCACAGCGGCATCGTCCCGGAAATTATTCCGGAATGCACCCGACTGCTCTGAAAATAAAAAGGAATATGCTGCTAATATATACTGAAGGCTATTTTACGTGGTGTTTCATACACAAATAGGTAATTCACACACGTTCCAAAGTGCGTAAATATACTCAAATTCCGTATTTAATAATGGGAAATCAGGAAGCCAGGATCACTTTCACACCACGGTCCTGCAGCATCTGCACCGTAGCGGAATCCACCTGGTTATCGGTAACGATGTAATCTACCTGCTCCAGACTGCAGATGCGGCCGATGCCGCGGCGGTCGAATTTTGAGCTGTCGGCCACTACCACTACCGTTTGGGCCAAACCGATCATCTTCATATTCAGGCTTGCTTCGGCGAGGTTGGTGATGGAAAGACCGAATTCAGGATCGATCCCGTCTACTCCCACAAACAATACTCCGCAGGAGATATCGTTCAGGAGCCTTTCCGCAAAGGAGCCTGCGGCGGCTGAGGAGCTTTGATGGATAAGGCCGCCAATCTGCAGCACGTCTATATTCGGGCGGTTACAGAGTTCGAGGGCCACCTTGAGGGCCGGGGTGATAACGGTGATATGTTTGGAAGGATGAAGGATGCGGGCGAGTTCGAATACCGTGGTGCCGGAGCCGATGATAATGGAATCGTTGTGACCGATGAGTTCCATGGCGGCGCGGGCAATCTTCTTCTTTTCCTCCATGCGGATAAATTCCTTCTCATTGATAGGGCGCTCTATGGCGTAGGGGTTCTGTGTGGAGCCACCGCCTTTGGTGCGGAAAAGTAGCTTCTTTTCCTCCAGCAGCTTGAGGTCTTTCCGGATGGTGACGCCCGAAACCTGGAGCATATCGCTCAGTTCCTGAATGTCTACTTTCCCTTTATCCTGTAATTCCTGGAGAATCAGCTGATGCCTTTCCGTGATGTTCATATGCGTGGCGGCTTTCTTAATGTTAAATTATCTTTCACCAAATGTACATTTTTTGCATTACAAACTGCAATAGCCTCCTTTATATTAATGTTAACCATTGATTTGCAGGGTGCATTAAAAATGCCCGTCAACTTTATTTCAATTAATATTTGTTTAATTAAGTTTAATTTCTACTTTTAGGAAGTTTCAATTCCATTCCGTTTTATTTCCACGAACAACTGATAACAATGACCACTTTAGAAAAAGCAGGCATTCCACGCCAACTCATCTGGGGCTACCTCGGCGTAATGATCTTCATGATGGGCGACGGTATCGAGCAGGGCTGGCTAAGCCCTTACCTCATAGATCACGGCATGACCATTCAGCAATCCGCCACCCTTTTCACCGTTTATGGCATCACCATCGCTATTTCCGCATGGTTTTCAGGCGTATTGGCCGAAGGATTTGGCGTGCGCCGCACCATGGCGCTCGGCTTATTACTCTATTGCCTGGGCACCGTTGGCTTCGTAGGCTTAGGCATGCCTGAACTGAATGTGCCCGTAATGCTGTTCACCTACGCCCTCCGCGGCTTCGGATACCCGCTTTTCGCCTACTCCTTCCTCGTATGGATCGCGTACAGCAGTCCGCAGCAACAGCTTGGCCGCGCCGTAGGCTGGTTCTGGTTCGTGTTCACCGGCGGGCTCAATGTACTGGGCGCTTACTATTCCAGCTGGGCCATCACTAAGTTCGGGCACCTCAATACCCTGTGGACTTCCCTCTTCTGGGCACTCCTCGGTGCCGTACTGGCGCTCCTGCTCAACCGCAGCAAACCTGCGAAACAGTCTGACGGTGGCTCCAAAGTACAGGAACTCATCAAAGGGCTTACCATCGTAAAAGAAGAGCCGAAAGTATTACTGGGCGGCATCGTCCGTATTATCAACACCACTGCCCAGTTCGCCTTCCCCGTATTCCTGCCCATGTATATGGCAAGGCACGGGTTCGATACCACGGAGTGGCTCACCATCTGGGGCACCATCTTCACTTCCAACATCATCTTTAATCTCATCTTCGGCTTCGTGGGCGACCATTTCGGATGGCGCAACACCATCATGTGGTTTGGCGGCGTAGGCTGCGCACTGAGCATTTTACTGTTCTATTACGCCCCGCAGATCTGGGAAGGCAGCTACTGGGCAGTGATGCTGGCAGGCATTCTCTGGGGGGCGCTGCTGGCAGGATATGTACCCCTTACCGCACTGGTGCCCTCGCTGGTGAAGAAAGACAAAGGCGCCGCCATGGCCATCCTTAACCTCGGCGCAGGACTTCCTGTGTTTGTAGGCCCCGCCATCGTAGGACTATTCATCGGCAGCGCCGGCGAAGAAGGCGTGATCTGGATCCTCGCAGGACTTTATGTCATCAGCGCCATCATCACCCGATTCATCACCCTACCCAACAACGCAAAAACTATTCATCATACACAACCGGCAGAAGCATTTCAATCTATATAGCATGCGCATATTAATCACAGCACCTTACCATCAGCAAGGCATTCAGGAAGTAGAGCAACTTTTCGGAGAAACCGTGTACAGGCCCTGGAAACCACATGGCCGTGCCTGGAACGAAAGTGAACTGATTCAACTGCTGGCAGAATCCAAAGCTGACGCGCTCATTACGGAACACGACCACGTTACCGCCAAAGTGATAGAAGCATTCCCAAAACTGCAATTCATTGGCGTATGCCGCGGCACCCCCAGCAATGTGGCCGTTGCCAAAGCTACCGCCCTCGGCATCCCCGTACTCTTTACGCCCGCCCGCAACGCACAGGCGGTTGCAGAAATGTTCATCTCCAACGTGATCATGCTGCTGCGCAATACCATCCCGGGGATCAACTGGCTTAAAGGCCGCAACTGGCAGGCCGGCGCACACGATTCTTATCTGCACTTCAAAGGCAATGAACTGGCGGGCAGAACCGTGGGCATGGTAGGCTTTGGCGCTATCGGACAACTCATAGCCGGTATGATCCGGAACTACCCCTGCAATATTCAATTCTTCGACCCATACGTTACGGAATACGACCCCGCTTATACCAAATGCAGCCTCGAAGAGCTGTTCGCTACCAGCGATGTGGTATCTGTTCACCTGCCTGTTACCGAAGAAACGAAGAACATGATCAACAGCAGCGTATTGACATTGATGAAAAAAGACGCCATTTTTGTGAATACGGCCCGTGCGGCTGTGGTGAAAAGAGAAGATCTGCTTGCGGTACTGGAAACGAAGTCTATCCGCGGCGCCGTACTCGACGTATTCGACAATGAACCGCCGGATGAGATCGACTACCGCATCATCGACCAGCCGCATGTAATTGCCACACCGCATATTGCAGGTGCTACGTTTGAAGTAGAAGATCATCACGTAGCCATCATGAACAAAGCCCTTTCGCAGTGGTTCGCCAACGGAAACCGGCAGATACGCGAACTGGCTAACAGACAAATCCTTCCAACTCCCGTCAATGGTTAAACAAGACGCATACATCATAGCAGACATCGGCACAGGCAATGTGCGCGTAGCACTCGCCACACCCGGCGGACAGGTACTCGGCGTATCCCGGGAAGATATCCGGTACGAAAAGGACCCGCTCTACCCGGATGCCTTGCACTTTGATCCGGAGGCCCTCTGGCAACAGATCCTCCGCCTCGCAAAGCAAGCCCTTGCCGCAGCGCCCCATGCCGAGATACGCGCTATCACCGCAACCAGTCAGCGTGAAGGCATCGTACTCCTCAATGCAAAAGGCAAAGCCCTGACAGGCCTTCCCAACATCGACCACCGCGGCCGTGAATGGGAATCCATCCTCACCGATAAAAGCCGCATATATCAGCTCACCGGCCGCTACCCTACTTCGCTGTTCTCCGCCTTCAAACTGGTGGGCATACGCGAAAGGAAACCTGCCATCTGGGCGCAAACCGTCTCTTTCCTAAGTATTTCCGACTGGGTAGAGTACCAGTTCTCCGGCATCGCCAAATACGAACACTCACAGGCATCGGAAACCCTCCTGTTCGACGTGGCGCAGCAGCAATGGAGTAATGAACTCTGCACGATGTTCGGTCTGCAGGCTTCTCTCCTGCCACCCTTGCGTACGTCCGCTTCCATACTGGGACCCATTAAGTCCGAAGTAGCGAAGGAACTGGGAATAGCCCCGGCAGCCATCGTGATCGTTGGCGGCGGAGACACACAGCTGGCCATCAAAAGCACGCGGCCGGCAGTAGATGATATGGTCATCGTTTCCGGCACTACCACCCCCATCGTTAAACTCACCGGCGAATATACCCTCGATACCGAAGAACGTACCTGGACCAGCAGAGACATCGTACAGGAACGGTTCGTATTCGAAGCGAATGCGGGCGTTACCGGACTCAACTATCAGCGCCTCAAAGAGATCTTTTATCCCAACGAAGGGTATGATGTGATCGAAAAGGAACTGGCAGACAACCGGCATACCTTCTGCATGGCCAGTCTCGGTTCCCTGCTGGCCGATGAAGAAGTATCCCTCACAAGGGGCGGCTTCATCTTCCCCGCCCCCGTTTCCCACCTGCTTACCCGCGGCTCCTTTGTTTGGGCCACCATGGTAGACATCGCATGTTCTATCGTGAAGAACTACAAGATCCTCGCGGAAGTGGCAGGCCATCAGCCCGATTACATCTGGGGTTGCGGTGGTGGACTGCAGAGCCTCACCCTGCGGCAGCTCATTGCCAACCTCACGGGTAAAAAGGTACAGATGCGTACCGGGTTCCAGCAATCCTCCGCAGTAGGCGGCGCGCTCATCTGCAACGAAGCACTGGGCATCGACGGACAAATGGACGCCGCTATTGAAACCGTACACCCGCAGGAACAGGCGCATTACGCGGCTATTTATGCGGAATGGGAAAAAACGCGGGATTACTTCAGGAACATGAACTAACCCGTCACAACAACAGCCATCATTCATGGAACATACTTTTATTGGACTGGATGTGGGCACGCAGGGTGCCAGGGCCATCCTCACGGATGAACATGGCCATATGCTGGCATCGCATGGAGAGCATTTTCCGTTAAGCGAAGCTTCGCGGGAGGAGCAATTGCCCGTAGAGTGGTGGGCTGCCTGTGAAAGACTGCTCACCAAACTCCTGCAGCAACCCGCCGCTGCAAAGCTGCGCGCTATAGGCGTAACCAGCACTTCCGGCACCATCATCCCCATCGATGCAAACGGCTCTCCCCTTCACCCCGCTATCATGTATAGCGACGGAAGGCAGGCGGAAGAAGGGAAACGCTGCAAAGCCCTCGCGGAGAAATACCACCCGGAAGGTTACACGGCATTCAACACCACAAGCGGATTACCGAAAATGGTATGGTTCGCGGAGCAATACCCCGAAAAGGCCGCACGGTTATACAAATTCATTCACGCAGCAGATTTCATTACCGGTAAACTGACGGGCAACTTCAATGTCACCGACTTTACCAATGTGTTAAAATCAGGGTACGACGTAGCAAACGAACGGTGGCCGGAATATATTTGGGGCCATTTACCGCTTAAAAGTGAATGGCTGCAGCAAGTGGTACCTTCCGGAGCACCCATCGGTGAAGTGGCCGTAAAGCTGCCCGGAATGCCCGATAACGTGATCGTAACGGCAGGGATGACAGACGGCTGTGCTTCACAGATTGCTTCCGGTGCAGTTACACCCGGTGCCTGGAACACCACCATCGGCACAACGCTCGTAGTGAAAGGGGTTACGGAAAAGCCCGTGTACGACCCGCTTGGCAGATTGTACAACCACCGCCACCCGCAGGGCTACTGGATGCCCGGCGGCGCCAGCAATACCGGGGCCGACTGGATACCAAAGCATTTCGGGAATAACCCCGAGGCCCTCAACGGACAGGCCGCAGCACTTATCCCTACGGGTAAACTGTACTGGCCGCTGGAGCAGGCCGGGGAGCGCTTCCCGTTCATAGCACCACAGGCAAAAGCATTTGCCACGGCAACACTGGAAGGCGCAGAGAAATTCGCTGCCGGCATGGAAGGCGTGGCTTACATCGAAAAGATGGCGTATGAGATGATTGAATCGCTATCAGGGGAAACGGTAAAAGCAGTCTATACCGCCGGAGGCGCCAGCAACAGCACCCTCTGGCTCAGGATCAGGGCATCCGTACTGGAAGTGCCCGTTCACAAGATGCAGGAAGTAAGCGGTGCCGCAGGCGCTGCCATACTCGCCGCCTCACAAACGTATTACGGCAGCATCACCGAAGCCGCAGCAGCCATGGCACACATCGAAAAAACCATGCTGCCGGAAGCAGAACTTGCTGAAGCGTATAAAGAAGGCTACCAGTTATTCAGGAAAAAATTGAAAGACAAAGGATATGCTTAACGTTTACCTGCTCCGCCACGGGCAAACCGCCTGGAACGCAGACAATAACCGCTACTGCGGCCGTACCGATATTCCGCTGACCGCCAAAGGCATCTCGCAGGCGGAGACAGTGCGCGATCAGTTGAAAGATATCGCTTTCGACGGCGTGTACTCTTCCCCGCTGGAACGTGCTTTTATGACGGCTAACATCGCATCGGGCGCTTATGTCAGCAAAGACGAAAGGCTGATTGAAGCCGACTTTGGCGGATGGGAACATAAAACCAAAGAGGAATTCATCGCGGAAGCACCGGAGTACTGGCACCGCTGGATGGAAGACCCCTACCGCTTCCGCGCAGGCGGTACCGGCGAAAACGGGAAAGAAATTGTTGAGCGGGTAGATGCCTTCTTCCTCGACATTCACCGCAAACATCCCACTGGTAATATTCTCGTAGCCGCTCACAATGGCGTCAACAGATTATACCTGTCTTATAAACTGGGCATGCCGCTCCGCAATTACCGGATGCTGGTGCAGGAGAACGCTTCTGTTACCATGTTCACCCTCGATACGGATGGCGCCTTCACCTTACAACACCTCAATGCCAAATTCTGACAGCATGAAAAGAATTCTCTTCTGCAGCGCTATGCTTTGCTGCACATTCGGCTCCTTTGCCCAATCCGGCCTGCATGTGCTGAAGATCAAAAACGCGAAAGAGCTGCGCTCCTTCTTCAAATACACCGGTAACGATATCCCCTTCGTGAGCGGCCACCGCGGCGGCATCAACAAAGGCTTCCCGGAAAACAGTATCGAAGCACTGGAAAACACGCTAAAATATACGCCCGCTACTTTTGAGATAGATCCGCGGCTAACGAAAGACAGCGTGATCGTACTCATGCACGATGCCACCCTCAACCGCACTACAAATGGTACCGGTAAGGTGGGCGACTATACCCTCGCGGAACTGAAACAACTCCGCCTGAAAGATGTGGAAGGCAATCTCACCAATTTCCAGATCCCCACACTGGAAGAAGCGATCATATGGGCACGCGGGAAAACCGTTCTCATCCTCGACAAAAAGGATGTGCCTTTCCGGATGACGGCCGATATTATCCGGAGGAACAAAGCGGAAGGCCATGTAATGGTTACCGTTCACACCGCTAAAGAAGCAAAATGGTACCATGAGCGTAACAAGGAAATCGTATTCGAAGCATTCGTAAAAACACAGAAAGCACTGGAAGAGTACGAACAGGAAAACATCCCCTGGACGCATATCATGGCATATGTAGGCCCGGATAACAAGCCCGAACTCAAGCCGCTCTATGCTAACCTTAACAAACGGGGCGTGATGTGCATGATATCCGCAGCGCCTACTTACGACAAGCTGCCCGATGCCACAGAACGCGCCAAAGCATACCGCGCGGTGATAGAAGGCGGCGCCAGTCTTATTGAGGCCGATCGTTCACTCGAAGCAGGAGAAGCCATCAAAACGCTCGTTCCTGCGAAAAGCCCTAAAAAGAAATTCTTTATCATAACGAAATAAAGGGGGGGGGGACCGACCTTTTTTATGCCGGGCTGAACAAACCGGCATTAAATTGGGTAAATTGAAGGAAACAAGCACTACCCTATGGCAATCTTCATTCTTATTCTGATTACCCTGATCGCGATCGAGCATTTGTATATCCTCTGGCTGGAAATGTTCGCCTGGACCACGCGGGCACCCAAAGTATTTAAACAGATCCCGAAGGAGATGTTCGAACCCACCAAAGCGTTGGCGGCTAATCAGGGGCTGTATAATGGCTTTCTGGCGGCAGGTCTCATCTGGAGCATATGGATACACGATCCTGCCTGGCAGCAGCATGTGGCGGTGTTCTTCCTCGCTTGTGTTGCCATAGCGGGTATCTACGGAGCGCTTACCGCTACCAAACGTATCTTCTTTGTTCAGGCATTACCTGCACTCATTACCCTTTTGCTAATCTGGCTGCTGTAGCTGCGCAACGCTTTCCCGGTATTTCCTTCGGAACCAGTACATGGCCAGCGCTGTGCCCAGTAAGCCAACCACACCGGCGATCTTCACCAGTCCGGTATAGAAATCCAGCCAGTTGAGTTCCAGCCGGAACACGGTTTTTGTGAGCATCACGGCCACGCTGCCGAGGTAACCAAAGGAGTCTGCGATATAGATAAGGAAACCTACGTTCCCCGTAAACCGGAACGCGGCAATGAAGCGATCGAACAACAAACTGTTGAAAGGGATATACACCATGTAGAGGCCCAGTCCCGCTATGAGCATCCAGGCATACATACCCAGCTGTCCGGCAGAAAAGAGCATAGCCCCGCAAAGCGTGAGTGCGAAGCCCGCCAGCATGATCCACTGGGTTACAAAGAAAGCGCGGAAGTTATGCTGCAGCCAGCTCATGGCGGCGATCATAATGAGGATAACGATGGATATCAGGCTTTCTGTACCTGCGAATACACCCGGCTGAAAAGGCTCTCCGGATGAGCGCCACATATCTGCCATGAAGCTGTCGCGTACTTCACGGAGGATGGTAACGAGGATATAGACGATCACCAGCAGCGTGATCCCCGGCCAGAAGCGCTTCAATAACGCCCTGCGGTCTGCAGCAGGCATAGGCAGCCTCTCCATCCGCTGTGCTTTATCATCATCTCCCGGAGGCGGTATTTTCTCCAGCAGCAGCACAAACACAATGAGTACAGGCATAAAAATACACCCTACCACGAACGGCATTCCGTATTCACTCACCCCCCAACCTTCCATCACCCATTGCGCCACACTCTTGGCCAGGCCGGATGCGAAGATGAAGCTCACGGCCAACGCGGCACTGATCATATCCGTTGTACGGCGCCCTTCGATGTAAGAGAACACCACACCCCACAACATCCCCAGCGGAAAGCCGTTCAGGAAAAGGCACCACCAGTTATAAGGCGGCGGCACAAGGGCAAAGAAGGCCCAGGCCATCCAGGCCCATCCTGTAAGTCCCAGTATCAGCCAATGCCGGTTCTTCCGCTGCAATCCGGCAATAAAACGGATACCGTAAAACTTGCTAAGCATATAGCCAAATACCTGAGACACTACCAGCACGGTCTTATAATCCATGCCCCAAAGCGAATGCCCCGCAAAAGCCCCTACGTTAAAGGCTTTCCGGAAAGAAAAGATGGCGGTGTAAGCGCAGAAGGCGGTAATGGCAGCAAAGGCCGCAACGCCCAGTTCCCGTCGGGTAAATTGCATGTACGGAATATACGGCGATTAAGTTAAAATGAAAACAGGGCCGCCTTTCGGACAGCCCTGTTTTGCTTTGCATTTCTGGATGGAGACACCTTATTGCCCCAGCTTGACTACTTTCAAGACCTGGCGCACGTTAAACTGAATGATTTCGATGTAGTAAATACCCGGCTGGTAATTGCTGCCCAGTGTAACAGTACTGTTAGGTGCAAGTCCCTGACGGGCTTCCACCTGCTGGCCGGCACTATTGTACACACGGATGTTGATGGGCTGTTGCGATTTACTCACCAGCACCAGCACAAACTGATGGAAGGAAGGATTCGGCAACACAGTAGCCGCAAGACCGTTACCATGTGTCCACGGTTTGCTGGATGGTACCAACACATAGCTGGTTTGCACACTGGCACGCCCTGCGGTATCGGTAGCAGTAACTGTAATCGTATACACCCTTCCGTTGCCGAGCGGGTTACGCTGTGCACGGAGCTTCACCGTATTCTCATTCACCACTTCCCAATCCGGACTGCCGGAATCAGGCTCATTGCTGGTAACGGTTACGGTACGCTGCACAGGACTGCAGTCCGCCACCGTATAGTTCAGCCCCACAGTGATCATTTTATTGTTAGGCGTTTGCAGCAGTGCAGGTGAAGGAGTAATCTCACCCAACTGCGGCGGCAGGGTATCTTTCAGCTGAACGAACATAGAGGCCGTGTCAGACTTCCCGCCGAGGTTGGTAGCAATAAAATGCACCGGATCATTATGCCTTACAAGGCTGCCCGGCACAGGATACTGTTCGATGGTTACCCCTTCCGGATTATCCACCGTTACAGAATCGCGGTAATCGGGTATAGGGGCACTGCAGTCTGCATCCCCAAAGAGCCACTGGTTACCCGGTCCCTGAATAGTAGGCGCAAGGTTAGCGGCCAGCGCAGAGCGGCTGCTTTCATTGTGATAACGGTCGAGCGCCGTTACAGCATAGTAGTAGGTAGTGTTAGGCAAAACAGTAGTATCCGTATACCCGATAGAATCTACCGGCGTAATTGCCAGCAGCTGGTCTACCGAGTTGGTATCTATCTGCGGTGTGGAGGAACGATAGATGGCGAACTGGCGCGCGCGGTTCTGCTGATCCAGCGGATCGCCGTTGTGCCACCAGATGAGGCGCACATCATCACCCGTTTGCTCTGCAAATAATCCGAACGGCGCTGCAGGCGCAATGCTGTCGCGCCACTTCATGGCCGGGAGCAATGCAGGCTTCGCATACATAAAGAGGCGCAGGGAGTCGCGGAAGCCCTTGCGGGTGGAAACACGCATGCTGGTGGTATTGTAAACAGACTGGCCGTATACATTGGCATGGCTGCGGTTCATCCTGATCTGGCGGGGTATCTGGGTGGAGTCCGTCCATCCCGCACCGGCTGCCGCATCACCCATTTTATATCCGGCAAGACCGATGTAAATATGCCGGCCTGCTGCCTGATTATTCCACCACGGAACGATTACGCCATAGTTGGCTCCCGGTTGCCCGATCCACCAATACACCTGTGGCATAATGTAATCCACCCAGCCTTCCTGCAGCCAGCGTTTGGTATCTGCATAGAGGGTGGTGTAATGTTCCAGTCCTGCCGTAGGCGAACCTATTTCAGGATTGGTGCTGTTGCGGTAGATACCCGAAGGACTCACACCGAATTTCACCCAGGGCTTGATGGTTTTAACGCTGTCATACACCCGCTGAATGAGGAGGTTTATGTTATCCCTGCGCCAGTCGTTTTTCACGGTAAAACCACGGGGGTAATTGGCAAAAGTGGCGGAATCATTGTAAGGCGCGGTGCCTGCAGGGGCATTGGGCGGATAGAAGTAATCATCGAAATGGATACCATCCACATCATAGCGGTGCAGGATGTCTGTGATCACGGCAGAGATGTGATCCCGAACGGGCGGCAGTCCGGGGTCGAGTACACGGAGCAAACCCTGGCTGAGCAGCCATTCCGGATGTGCTTTGGCTACGTGTGTAGCTGCGAAGCCAGGCAGGTTGTTAGAGTTACCCGCGGCTCGGTAGGGATTGATCCAGGCATGGAACTCCATGCCGCGCTTATGGCATTCCTCGATGGCGAAAGCCATGGGATCCCAGAAGGTGGAAGGCGGGGCGCCCTGAGTACCGGTAAGGTCGGCCGACCAGGGTTCCAGTTCACTGGCGTACATCGCATCGCACTGGCTGCGTACCTGTATATACAGAGCATTGAGGCCTGTAGCACGGTGATGGTCTGCAATGGCAATAAATGCAGCCCTTTGCTGGGCAGGCGTTTGTGTCTTATTGGGCCAGTCGATATTCAGATAGGTAGCCACCCAGGCGCCGCGTAGCTCTCTTTTGGGAGGCGACTGCGCAAGGGTAACGGCCGGAAGAAGGCTGCAAAGCAGCAGGGCGCGTAAAATTCCAGGCATAGCGGGGGTTTTGGTTGATGTAAAAGAATTGGTTTGCATATAAGAGCGATTCATCAACATCAACCGTTACTCCTTTCCAAAAAAAACGAATGTACGAAAGCACACATAACCCTCTTTACAATATCTCCTGTTTCAACTGCCGGGCTTTACATTTAAGTTAATTTACTATCAGAAATACTTAATTACATCATATTATTTATTTCATCTCAATTCATTCATTATCAATCTATTGCACTACCATCATTTAACCAAACTCCTTCCAGACGTGGATTGTGATGGAGGTTGGAAGGATGGATAAAGGCTGACTGAAGCAAGAACAACCAAATCCGGTAGCATATTAACAGTTTGTGAGGCTGGAATTGTAATACGGTACAATGTAAAAGGCCGCTCCGGCAAGGGAACGGCCGCTGCGGCGAAAACCGGCAGTTATCGTGCTCAGTTTCATTGATTTTTCACACGGCATCAGGGCAGCCGAGCAATCTTTCCTGCCAGAGCCGCATGCAGGATATGGCCATTTGTAACCTCCCATATAGCATCCTGGGCAACGGCAAGACTATGCACATCGGCCAGGGATTTGCTCTCCAGCGTCATTAAAAGCGCCTGAAGATCGTAGTTCCCCGATACGGGACCGAAACGGTAAGGACCTTCCGGGCCGGGTGTGGGGATAGACTCGTTCAAGCCGAACAGGTCAAGGTGGTAGGCAGCCACAGCACCAGCCGGTACCGTGAGCACTACCGGCCGCGCCAGCAAAGCATCGTTGGAGCGATTGTACTTATTCAGAAATACCAGTCCTGCCGGCAGCGTCACTTTCACATCTGCTGCGGTATGGTTGCGTAGGCTGAAGCGAAGGCGTACCAGGCAGCCATCGCCATAACGCTGTACCTGGTGCGCCGTTTCGCAGGAGCAATCCAAAGCATCGTGCCCTTTCATGGAACGCTCTACGAGTGTGATGCCCGCAGGCAGGTGAAATACACTGCCTTCGATATGAAAAGGCCTGGTGGCCGTGATGGTCTCTTTTACTGCAGCCTGCGGTGCCGGGAGCTGCTTCGGCCGGCCGGAACGCTTGCCTGCAGCGGTTGCGAGTAGGATCAAGGGGATAATTGTAAGGAATAGCAGGGTTAACTTTTTCATGATGTTGTTTTTGTCGCCGCAAAGATAGTCCACCCTCCCCTCCCATCTGATACGCGAAACGGATCAAAACCTACGGGAAACGGATTCATTCCCTCACAACATTAGAATATATTTCTTTCAATACATTTTGAAAGTTCAATATACTCATATACCTTTGTTCTATCAAACCGCAAAACGATGAATACGCTTGCTTACCTCATATATGGCTGCATCACAGGTTTTGTCACCATATGGGTGGGCTGGATCTTTTACCGGAACGGGCGGGCTTTCATCCTTTATCTTTTGCAGAACAATGCATTGCTGACGGATGCTATCAACCGCCTCCTGCTCACGGGATACTATCTCCTTAATTTGGGATATGCCGCGGTGATGATCAGTACATGGGAACGTGTGGAGAGCTGGACGGGGCTGCTGACGAGCGTAACGGTGATGACGGGCCGTATCATCCTCACCCTTGCATTCATTCATTACTGCAACATGGCGGCCATTTACTACATCGGCAAAAAACAACAATCCATACCTCATTCCTAAATCCACTTACCATGACAACCAATTATCACTTCCTCGCCTATCTCGTATACCTGCCTGCGGTTATATTCCTGACCTGGTTCGTAGCCCGCACGCTGTTCCGCAACAGCAGGGTGTTTATGATGGATATTTTTAACGGTAAAGCGGAGATTGCCCTGTCTACCAACAAATTGTTTGAAACAGGCTTCTATCTCCTGAACCTGGGCTGTGCATTTTACATCATGACCATCGGGCGGGAAGTAGCTACGCAGCAAACGATGCTGGAAGTGCTGAGCACTAAACTGGGCGGCTTCTGCATCTACCTTGGCGTGATGCTCTTCTTCAATCTCTATCTCTTCTTCCGCGGCCGCCGCATCAGCAAAATGCGTGCAAATCAGGCACAGGTATTGGCCGCCATGCAGCAGAGACCGCCCGCACCATGACCCGCCCTTTCATCCCTATACCCGGCCGGAAGCGCTACCACAGCAGCTTCCGGCTTTATAATGCTGCCAAAACCGTAATTGTGGCGGATTTAATGATGAATCGTGCCCGCAGTGCCGGATTTATGCTTATCTTTACTTTTTACCTATATTAAAAAGCATATATACATTGTATTTTCACGAATTTGATTTTGACGATGATCTGTTGGATGGTATAGATGCGATGGGCTACAAAACCGCTACCCCGGTTCAGGAACAAGTTATCCCCGTCATTTTATCCGGCAGGGATCTGATCGCCTCGGCACAGACGGGCACCGGAAAAACGGCCGCCTTTCTGCTTCCCACCATTCAGAATCTTCTCACACATACGCACGACGACCATCAGATCAATTCCATGATCATCGTTCCTACCCGGGAACTGGCCGTTCAGATCGCACAGGCACTCGAAGGCATGTCTTACTACACCAACATCAGCTCTATTGCGGTGTATGGCGGTGGCGACGGTGCTTCTTTCGCCATTGAGAAGAAAGCGCTTTCCACCGGGGCCGATGTGGTCATCTGCACCCCCGGCCGCATGATCGCCCACCTCAACATGGGTTATGTAAAACTGAAGGGCCTGAAATATCTCATCCTCGATGAGGCCGACCGCATGCTGGACATGGGTTTCCACGACGATATCGAGAAGATCATTTCTTTCCTCCCGAAAGACAGGCAGACCCTCCTTTTCTCCGCTACCATGCCGGATAAAATGCGCAAGCTCGCCCTGAAGATCCTCCAGGATCCCATACAGGTGAATATTGCCATTTCCAAACCGCCGGAACGCATCAAGCAGGAAGCTTTTGTGGTACATGAAGAGCAGAAAGTGCCCCTCGTTAAACACATCCTCACCAGCCGCCCGAAAGAAAGCGTAATCGTTTTCTGCTCCCGCAAGCAGAATGTAAAAACACTGGCAGCAGTACTCCGACGTGCGAAGTTCGCCGTGGAAGAAATACATTCCGATCTCGAGCAGGACCACCGTGAGCAGGCCCTCCTGAATTTCAAGAACAAACGTTCCAACGTACTTGTGGCTACAGACATACTGAGCCGCGGTATCGATATCGAAGACATTGACCTGGTGATCAACTATGACGTACCCAACGATGGCGAGGATTACATCCACCGCATCGGGCGTACCGCACGTGCCGCTACAGATGGTACCGCGTATACATTCATCAGTCCCAAGGAACAGGGCCGTTTCTCCCGCATCGAAGAGCTGCTGGGCCACGAAGTGGTAAAAGCCACTGTCCCCCCCGAGCTGGGTCCCGTACCCGAATACACCCCCAGATCCCGCAAATCAGGCGGTGGAGGTGGCGGAGGCGGTAACCGTGGCGGCGGACCTCCCAGAGGCGGAGGAGGAGGCAGAAAAGGCCCTTCCCGTAACGGAAATAACAAACGCAGCAATAATCGCCCCGCGCAACAAAAAAAGCCATAAGATCAGATCTTATGGCTTTTTGCTTTATTGTCCCCTACAGACGCTTTCTATTCAAACATTAACTTCACGATCCTGTTGGCTGGGCGGCCGTCGAACATATCGAAGTTGCCCACCATCATCACCGCATTCTGTCCTTTTACGGGCAGTATCTCCGTTACAGAACCATTATCGGAAGCTGTGGCATACCGCAGCCCGCCGATGGTATTGTAAGTAGGATGTACCGATCCGTCTGCATTCAGCACGATGAAGTTATTACGCGTGAGGTTGCCGAACTTCCGGAAAGTACCCGTGAGGATAATGGCACCATTCGGCAGCAGACCGATCTGATCGATCTTATTACCATCCGGCCCCGCACCTACGCTAAATCCGGGGTCTACCGCACCATCCGGCATGATCCTTACCACCCTGTTGGCCGGCACGCCGTTAAAGCGGTTGAAGCCCCCTGCCACAATGATCTTCCCGTCGGGCTGAACATAGAAATCATAAATAAGCAGATCGGCTCCGGAACCGGGATTGAAGGATGCATCCAATGTACCATCCGCATTCAGGCGGGCGATACGCGGTGCAGGCTGTCCCTGGTAACTGGTGAAGTTACCTGCAATGAGGATCTTGCCATCAGGCAGTACTTCCGATTTGTAGATACGTCCGTTCACGGTATTCAGGCCACGATGCTCCTGAAGGTCGTAGTTCCAGGATGAATCCAGCACCCCGTCGGGATGCAGGCGGATCATATGCTGCACGTACGTGGAATCGAGATGCATGGAATCTAAGCCAACGCTGGATGTAAGGCTGTAATTAGGCTTTACATAGTAACGGAAATCCCCTACCAGCAGGATCTTATCATCGGGCAATACGTGCATATTATACACGGAGCCGCGAACACCCCCTGCCAGCGACGAACCTACTGCCATGTTCTGGGATGGCAGTTCGATAAGCGCGGAGTCGTTTGTTCCGTTAAAGTTGAGCCGGGCAATGCTGTACACGTTCTGGGTACGGGCATAACGGTTAAAGTATCCTGCCACGAGGAACTTCTGCTCGTTTTCCAGATACACCGCTGTATTCACATCGCCCTGCGGACCAGTCTGCCAGCCGTATTCGAAATCGTTATCGAGCTTACCGTCAGACAGCACACGGGCCATGCGGTTTACACCACCGGTCTTATTAGCGTTGTCGTAGTTATTGAAACGGCCGGCGATGAGCCACTTCCCGTCATTGGCAGCAATGATGGTGTTGATCAAACCGTTTGCACCCCGCAAACTGGGGAACACCGTATCCATCTGCAGCGGGCCGAACACGTTGTAAAACGGGCCGAAATAGAATTCATCGCCTACTTTGGCGTTGATGTTACCCGAGCTGGCGAATGCAGGAACACGCACCTTCACGGCGGAGTCGGTCACTTCCAGTATCTCGGCTTTCTCGCCGTTGAAGGATATCTCCAGTTTGTCTTTATGCTTGAGGAACCCCGTTCCGCGCACGAGAACTTCATCATTCACAAAGCCCTTGGCGGGGCGTACGGAGTTATCAGCGAATATGATGGAAGCCAGTACAGGATCGCCATATGGGTTCCGCCCGTCGCTGTTCACCGTTTCCCTTGTGCAGGCTGCCATACCGGCGAGCAGCGCCAGCGACAGCATTCCCAGATATATTTTGTGTGTCATGAGTGTTAGTTATTCATTGGTCCTTAAATAATCGAGCGCCACGCGTCTGAATTCACCGCCGCGGAAGCCGAGTACATGCAGATAGGTCAGCGCATGTATCACACCATTACGGGGCTGAATGTCGCTGGAAGCTACACGTACGTTACTGTTATTCCGGAAATCCCTTGGGTCGAAGGTTACATCTGTCAGGTAGAGAATCCTTGGGCCGATGGCTTCCACACCGCGATAGTTCGTGTATTCGAGACCGATGTTCAGAATATATCCGTTCAGCATGATATAGTTGATACCGGGGAATGCGCGGATGTTATCACGTGCCATCCGGGGGAACGATCCCGCGAGGCGCTTGCCGCGCAGGATGTACATGCTGATAAACTGTTTCCATACTTCGGCACCGAGGTCTTCCATCTTTACCGAATCTTCCTGGTTCATGAAGCGCTGGGCGTTCAGATCATCCATCGCAGCTTTAATGGCATCGTCGGTAAAGGCGAAGAAAGTGATCGTGTCATTGGTAAACATGTCTTTCATGCCAGCCAGATCAATGATATGTTTTACGCTGTCGAAGTACAGTGTTTTCTCGGTCAGGTAGTCGTAAATGGTACCGTTATAAATCGGGTTGGCCAGGCCTCCGTCTTTATAGTAATCATCCTTTTTGCAGGAGGAGAACAGCATGCATCCGGCGGCCAGGAACAACATGCAGGCGAATATTTTTTTCATACTCATCATGTTTGTCAGGTTATTGTGCCCAGTAGGCGGTTTGCGTGATCTTAGGGTTCTTGCGCATGGCGGAAATGGGGGTGGGCCATGTCCAGGCGCCCCGGTCAAATTCATCCTGTGTAAGTACGTTCTCACATTGAGAGATGTCGGTTACACGGCCGGTGCGCACGAGGTCGTACCAGCGATGGCCCTCACCCCAGAGTTCTTTTACCCTTTCGAGGAATATTGCATCCTTCAATGGCTGGCCACCGGCACCAATATAATCAGCAGCCTGTGCACGGAGCCTGATCTCATTGAGAAGGGCACGTGCGCCATCATCGTCGCCCGTATTGGCAAGTGCTTCTGCACGCAGCAACAGCAGGCCGGCATAACGGAAGATGATCATGTTAGCATCAAACCGGCGCGCGACAGGGTCAGACACGCTGGAGAATTTCAGGAACATTTGCGACTGGGGATTTACCGTATTGTACGGATCGTCGAACCAAAGCGTGAACCGGTTGTCGGACTCACCGGGAGGATACATGATATCCATGTATTCCCGCTTAATGGTTATTTCACTGCCGAGGCCGCCGTACAGGTTGGTAGCCGTACCAAGGATGGGCTGGTGCAGTACCCATTGGGCGAGGAAGTTACCGGTCACGTTACCATAGTTCACGTCCATGGAAATCTCCCAGATACCTTCTTCGGAACGGCCTTTGAAGATGTCGTGCATGGTTTCTTCAGAATAGGTCAGCAGTTTATATACCCCGAGATCCATCACTTCTTTACATACGCTGGCAGCATTGCGGTTCAGCTCTTCTGCACGGGCTTTATCGAACCCGGCCTGCCACATGTACATGTGTGCAATGAGGGTAAGTGCCGCGCCTTTGGTTGCGCGCACGGCCCGGTAAGTAGGGTCGTTGTACGCAACAGGAAGTGCCTGTGCCGCTTTGCGAAGGTCAATGATACAGGAATCAAGGATCTGCACCTGGTTCATTTTCGGCTTCATATCAATCTCATAGGGAGAGAACTGGAAAGGCACGTTACCATAGTTCTGCACGAGGCAGTAGTACACGTAACTTCTGATGAACCGTGCTTCTGCCACCAGCTGTTCCTTTTCCACGTCGCCTATCTGGTCGGAAGTCATACCGTTAATCCTTACCACTGCCAGGTTAGCAGAAGCAACGGACCGGTACCAGGTTTCCCATGATTCCCGGGGCACGTTGGAACCGTCGGTACCACTTACCAGCGAGCTGCGGAGCTGGTTCTGGGAAATAGCCCTGAAGTTGTTCTTATTCCAGAAATCATAATTCCCGGGGCGGAAGTCCGCAAAATTGTACTGTATACATTTAGTGTACTGGTCCCGCATCTGGGAATAGGCCGCATTCACACCCATCTGGGCATCGTTGGCGTTCCTCCAGTAATCTGCCCCCGTGAAACGGTCGTTGGGCTTTACATCCAGGAAACCCTTACAGGCGCTCAGTCCGGCTCCCGCAATGACGCCTGCTATACACCATATTTTAAACCACCTTTTCATAATCAGTTTTTTTCTTCGTTAGAATTCGGCTGTAAAACCCGCGGTGTAACTCCGCGCGGAAGGATAGCCATTGATGTTGTCGCGGCCCAGCTGGCTCACGTTTTCCGGGTTCGGGCCGGAATAGTTGGAGAAGATGGCAACGTTGAATGCGGTGGCATATGCACGCAGCGAACGGAGCTTAGCCTTCTTCATGAATGCAAAATCGCGGAAGGTATAACCCAGCGTGATCTGGTTGATCTTGAAGTAAGAACCGTCTTCTTCCCACAGCGTCTGGTCTGCACGGAATGGCTGGATCTGACCGTTCCTCCATACATAGTAAATGTTGGGGTACTTGGCTTTATCGCCGGGATTCTTCCAGTAATCGATTTTGTCGAGGTCATAGATATTCACGGAACCTCCCAGATCTCCGCTGTACTCGATATTCGCCGGTTGCGTGAGCTTCATGAGGCGGGCAGTCATAGCCGTGTTCATGATGGTACGTTTGGCGAGGTACGATGCATAAATGTTCAGGGAGAAGTTCTTGTAGCTCCAGGTATTCGAGAGGCCACCTACGATCAGCGGCTCAGGGTTACCGGAAATCATATTGTCGTCACGGTCATCGAGGAAATAATCCCCGTTTACATCGCGCCACTGCGGATCACCTGCCTGGAAGTAAGTGGTACCGTTACCACGGTTGGTTTTGTAGCGCACACCACGAATGGGATCTACCGGCACTTCACTGTCGTACTGATAAATACCTTCTGTCTGGTAGATGTAGTTGCTCATGGGGTTGCGGCCCACTTTGCGTGCAAGGTCAATGTAGAAAGGACCACCATCGTTGTAGCGCGACATCTGAATGCCTGCGGGCAGCTCCGTGATCACACTCCGTGCAATGGCACCGTTGAGCGATATGTTCCACTGAAAACCACCGGCCTTCGAGGAAGTAAACGGCCTGCCGGAGATCACCAGCTCATGACCATAGTTCACGATGGCACCACCGTTCACCTGGATCCTGTTATAAGCGCTCACGTCAGACAGGAACTGATCCTGCAGGATGTTGTAAGACTTCTTGAAGTAGGTATCGTAAGTAACACTGAGCTTGCCTTTAAGCACACTCGCGTCAAATCCGAAGTTGTACTGGAATGCCTTTTCCGACTGCAGGTAAGGGTTGGGCATAATACCCCAGTCAGGCCCGATGGCGGGGTTGTTGTTATAGTCAGAATAAATGCTGTAATAACCCAGTGAGTTTACCCGGGTAGAAGCCGGGCGGCTGTTGATTCCGTACGATGCACGGATAGATCCGTAGTCGATGAAGTTCAGATCCTGGAAGATGGATTCCTTGGTAAAGTTATATCGCACACCGATAGACGGGTTGATGGAATAACGGCTCTGGGTACCAGAATTGGAGTTACCATCCGCACGGTACGAAAGGTCAAGGTTGTACTTCGTCCGGTAGTTGTAGGAGATCACACCGGCGTAAGACAATGCGTGGAATGTGGCACTTTCATGCGTACCATTCACGTTATGGCCTCCGGGATTGTTCCATGGGTTACCGGGATAGAAGCGGGGACTGTAACCACGGGGGCCCCAGTAGAAATCGCTCGGACCGTTCCGCATATCACGGATATGATCTTCCCGCTCCTTGATATTGGCTTCTGTAAACACACTCACCAGCAGGTTGTGTGCTTTTTCGCTGTTATCGGGGTTGGTGGTGAAGTTATAGACAAGGCCGTTACGGGTGTTCAGCTCTCCCCTGCGGGCAACGAAACCATAGATCAATGTCTGGTTATTGTTACTGAAGGCCTGATTAAAACGGTCGCGGGTATCAGTGTAATAGTCGTAAGAGGTGGCCGAGGTAAGCCGCAGGCCTTTGATCACTTCATACTCCACGCTGAGGTAAGAACGGATGTTCACGGTGTTGTTATCGTCCACGTTCTCGAGGTATGCTCTCAGTTCCGGGAACTCGAGGAAGTGTGAGGGGCCCGGCAGCAGGGAGCTGGAGAAGGCATTACCCGCACCGTTACCAGTGAGGCCGCCACCATTGCCACGCTGTTTCTGACCCAATGCACCAAAGAGCTGACCGCTGATACGCAGCCTGTCGTTAGGCTGCAGGTTCAACTGCATGTTAGCCGTGTATTTATTGAACCCTGTGTTCTTGATAATACCCTGGTTCATCTGGTAAGCGAGGTTGGCCTTATAGTTCATCTTCGCATTACCGCCACTGATCTGCAGGTTATTATTGGAGTTGATGGTTTTCTGATAAAACAGCCCCTGCCAGTCGGTACTGTTATTGTAGAATCCGTTCAGACTGTCGGTGATGAACTGGGCAGTGGCCAGTTGCAGCTTCGCGAGGAAGTCGTATTCACTGTAATTGAGGATGGTGAATGTACGGAAGTCTCTTTCGAGGTTACCGCCCCATACAGGCCTTAATTTAGGCGGGGTATTGAGGAAGATGCTGTTGTTGAAGTTGATGATGGGAACGGCGGAGTTACCACGGCGGGTGGTGATCACGATTACACCGTTGGCACCACGTGATCCGTACAGGGAGGCGGCCTGCGCGTCTTTAAACACTTCGATGGACTCAATATCTTCCGGGGGCAGCAGTGCCAGCGGGCCGGTAGCGGCACCGGGCTGTAACATAGACTGGTCGATGCCGCCATCATAATCGATCGGAACGTTATCGATCACGAGCAGCGGATTGGAGCTGGAGAGGAAAGCCTCATCGCCACTGCCGGAAACATTCAGCTGGGAGATACCGCGGATATTGATGGAGCCACCGAAACCGGGTGCACCACTGATGTTCTGGATGTTCATCCCTGCTACCTTACCCTGCAGCAGCTGCTCGAGGTTGGCTACCGGTACGTCCTGGATATCCTTCTTATCGATCATGGATACGGCACCGGTTACGGAACCTTTGCTACGGGTGGTATACCCCACGATCACGGACTCTTTCAGGTATTTCTCTGCAGGCGCCAACGTAAGGTTGATCTCTGCCTTGTTGGCTTTTACGGTTTTATCTTCATATCCGATAAAACGGAAGAGGAGAGATTTATCCGATTCAATGGTTACAGAATAGTTACCGTTATGATCCGTAATGGCGATTGCCTTTTTGAGGGTAGCATCGAGGATGCTGACACCGGGGATGCCGGAATGCGACTGCACATCCGTCACCTTACCCTTGATGGTGATCTTTTGCTGCGCCAGGGCGATGCTGCCTGCGAAGAGCAGGAAGACCGTACACAGCGCCATCGCTTTTAGATATATATTTCGCATATCAGTTTCTGTTTTACTTGGTGTTTACGATATCAGTCGTCTTCGAATTTGGGCGTTTGCCTGAACTTCACGGCTACGGTCCATTCTCCAGGCTCCAGTATGGCGAACCTTACCGCCACAAAGCCCAGCTCCTGCCGGCCGAAATTCACCCGCTTATAATCGAAGTACAGCGATGCCATATCCAGCCCGCCGGATACATCGGTCAACACCGGGAAAGGATTGGGAATATCATAGGTAACGATGGTACTGTCTCTATCAAACCGCTGGTTGAATCCGAACTTCACCCGTATATCGGCCATGGGACTGTAATAATACAGGCTGTCCCACCGCTGCATATCGAATACGGTAAGCGGGATAACGGTGGAGTCTCGGTTAAAGAAGCGGAACGATACGGTGTTCTTCGCATTACCTGTTTTCACGAAGTATACATCCACACTGTCTTTAGAAAGTATCCGCTGCTGATAGTCGCGGAGGTTCCTTACGTCATGCGCTTTCACAACGCCGCCGCTGTTCAGTGGTTTCTGGATACCGGTGATATCATCGTAGATATAAGGATCATATGGCTTCGGCCGGCGCAGGTCGAGCGTCAGGTTGGAGAACAGGCGCTCTCCTCCTTTGTTCTTTACGCGCACGTCGAAGTAATACATATCGTAAGGCACTTTGAAAGAATCCACGTTCCAGAAGATGATCTCTCCGGAATTGGGGCGTATATCGAGGATAGGGCGCTTCTGAACGAAGGTCTTCGCTTCTATCTCTGCGATCGTTTTCTCCGTTCCGTTATACCATGTTTTCCATTGCCGGGTATCCACGAGGTCGCGCAGGAAAGGCGCGGGCTGTTTATCACCTTTGCGCACGTTCTCGATAGTGAACTCCAGTGGCTGGGTGGAATAATCGGCGTTAAACACATTGATGAAAACGTTGGTTTTGCCGAGGTTGGCGATAAACGTTTCCGTTGTATAGTTCATATTGGTGCTGAGGTGATCCTTTTCATCAGGCAGCAGGTTCTTATAACAGCCGGTGGCACCCAGCAGCAGGGTAAAAAGTGAAGCGGCGGTAAAAAGGCGCTTCCATTCCCGTGAGTTATTCGTTTGCATTCGGACTGTTTTTATTGGGCGATGAATTTGAATTTGTACACATTGAACCCGGCATTGTCATTCACATATTTCAGGATATGACGGCCTGCGGTAAGATGCACTACAGGGCCATTCAGGTCTTTATACGTTGCATAAGCGCCTGTGGCTACCACGTTCACGTTGCCGGTGATATCCACTCCGTCCATTTCCAGGTGCAACTTACCGGCAGTACCGGTACCGCTGGTGCGGAACACGATCTTATAATCGCCGGTTTGCTTCACATCCACGGAATAAGTGAGCCACTCCCCTTTCACACCATGGCTGATGGCGTAGGTACCGGTAGCCTCGTTCACTTTTTCACAGTCAGGCCCTTCAAACACACGGTGCTCGGCTTTACCGTTGGCTTTGTTGCCGGCATCGGTATCGAAATAAGACTCATTGGGTTTGCCATAGTCGAATTCAGTGGCGAAGATCTCACCGGGAATGCTGTGGGGCTGTATGTTATAAGGCACACGGTCGTTCGGGAGGAAAGCGAAGCGGCCAGCGTTATAACCACCAGTTTCGAGGAAGTGACGGAGGGTGTACTCCCCTTCCGTCAGCTGGATGTTGGGTACTTCCACGGTTCTCCAGGTCTGGTAACCGCCGGTTTTAGGCACCACGATGCTGCCGGATATGTTCACATCGTTCAGTTCAATACGAAGGCGGCCGTGATCATTTGGAGAAGCAACCATGCAGGCAATGCGGTAAGAGCCTGTGTAATTGATCTTCACCGTGAACTTCACCCACTCGTTGATATTGGTATATCCCGTGTTATACAAACCTTCGCTGCAGTTGTCGAGGTCCACACCTTCATCTTTACGGAAGGCCGAGGTACCTCTCTGCGACACGTCGTTATCGTGATACGCAAGTCCCAGCCCACCACGATCGTAATATCCTATTTCGATATGCCCCGGGAGTTCCAGTGGCCGTTCGAAGTAAGGACGGCGGATGGGCGGGTATGCCATCGGTGTGAAGGAAGAAAACCCGAAGATGTGTTTGGCCTCGAGCATATGCGCAATGCCGGTAGTGGTTTTCAGGTTAGCAGATTCCGTTGTGGCCAGTACCCAGTTTTTCATGATACGGCTGTTGTTCTTATCTGAATACTGTATCACAGACGACCCTCCGCCTTCGATACCCGAAGCGGTGGTTACAATGGCCTTCCCGTTCATTTCATAGCCATAGGGCGTTGTCAGGTTCATACCATCGGCATAACGCAGTGTATCGAGGGTATAATTGCCATCCAGCATATAGCGGGAGAGCAGGGTATCCCAGATGCCAAGGCGCACACTGTCTACCGTCCAGTTTCCCGGCTCACCACGCTTTTCACGGGTAAAGTTGAGATCGTACATGGCAGCCTGGATGGAGAAATCCTGCGGTACAAAGAAGGTCAGCTTACCGGATTTCAGTTTATCAGCCAGACCGGTTTTATCGAGCAGATAGATTAGGGTATCGTACAGGCCGCCTTTGTTGGCATTCCTGATAAAATCGTAAGTAGACATGTTCACTTCCGTTACCGGGCGCATGTCGCGGAATTCAACGTTCTTCTTTTCGCAGGAGAACGTTGTGGCCAGCAGCGCGCCGGCTATAACAGGAATACTGAAGGAAAACTTTTTCATATATCCGGTTTTTACTTCCAGTAATTAAATTGGGTGAGTTTGGGATTGAGGCTGAGTGCAGCGCGGGAAATGGGCCAGTAGATGGCACCATTCTGGATATCAGCTTCGGAGAGACCAGTATACTCCGTCACTTTTCCGAAGGTTACCAGATCGTACCACAACCATCCTTCGCCCATGAGTTCACGGCGGCGCTCCTGGAATATTTCCTCCAGCATCTGCTCTTTCGTGAGGGTATTCACAAGCGGTGTAATGTTACGCCCGCCACGGAGATCGTTCAGAATGGTGAGGGCCGGACCGGGATTATCAAGCCTTACCTGGCACTCTGCTTCCAGCAGCAGCAGCTCTTCGTAACGGAAGATCACGATGGCGGAGTTAAAGAACCGTAGTGTGGGGTTCTTCACCGCATCGTTCAGCATTTTCATCTTGTAGAACATCGGCTGCATGGAACCCATGTCGGTAAAGAAGTTAAGAATGCGAAGGTCTGATGCCTGCGGGAAGATGTTCAGGATACTATCTTTCGTCACGTATATTTCCGCTTCCTTTTTAGTGACGTCCGGTGCGCGGAGGGTCCAGTTTTCGATCTGGCCGGTGGTGGAGATCTCGGCATGGTCGAAGTTCATATCCATCTGCAGGATATTCTCATTCCTTCTGCCACGGAAAGTACCGCCGTTGCTCACCAGATCGGTTATTGACACACGGGCATAACCGGTTTTAGACTGGTTGTTCCGCAGGATGGTGAGTGCATCCATTGCGCCCTGATAATCTTTCTGCCAGGCACGGATATGCGCCATTAGCGTAAGGCCTGCACCTTTGGTAGTAAGGATACTGCGCCAGTGGCTAACCCCCTGCCCGCGGTAGTTACCGGGCTGTTCGGGGCTTACACCGTCGAACTGCCAGGGCAGCTTGTTGATGGCAGTATTGGCCTCATTATAGGCGAAATTCAGGACTTCATTTTGTTCTGTACGGGGCACAGTGGCAAAGTCGCCCTGTACAGGCTCCGTGATCAGCGGAACATCGCCCCAGATACGGGCCATGTAGAAGTAAGTGAACGCGCGGATGAAACGCACCTGCGCAAGGTCCAGCTCCATTTCCGTAGAAGAATAACGCTCGTCAAGCGCCGGGATGCCGGGCAGTTTGGCGATGGCGATATTACACTGTGCGATGATGGCGTAGAACTTACGCCAGTCGCGCCAGGTATCCATGGTTACGTAGTTGGAAGTAAGGAGACTTTTACGAACGGCCTGCAGGTCGCCGCGTTTGGTAATGGTAAAATGCCCTGCACGCAGTTCACCATGTGCCCAGTAGGAGTTTTCGTTGCACATGGCAGCGCGGAGCAGCCCGTAACAGGCGAAGCTGCCGGCCCACGCATCATTCTTCGAGGCCCACATATTCTCCTCCGTAACCGCACGGGTACTTTCGATGTCCAGCATGTTTTTGCAGGACGACCAACCGGCGGCCATCAGCAAGAGCAGGCCGCCTATCCATATTTTTCGCATGAGATTGCTTTTTTGCATTAGAACTGTAAGTTGAAGCCAAGCGTAAAGCTTTTAGGCTGCGCCCAGTTGTAGCCGCCCTGATCATAGCCCAGATAGCTGAATGCTTCAGGATCGCCGCCACGGTATTTCGTCCAGGTAAAGAGGTTGTTACCGGTTGCGTATACACGCAGCTGGTCGAGACCACGCTTCTTCAGAAATGCCGACTGGAAGTTATAGGTAAAGGTGATGGAGCGCAGGCGCACGAAAGATGCATCTTCGAGGAACAGCGTCTGGTTTACCTGGTAAGGACTAACCGGGCTCCAGGGATTGTAGCGGGGAATGCGGTCGAGGTCGCCTTCCGGCTCTGCCCAGAAAAACACTTCCTTCACCGCACCGATATCATCAGCTCCTTCGCGGTTTGCGAAATCGAAACGCGCAGCCAGGTTCTCGTTGATCAGTTTGCGGCCAAATGCATAGCTCATGAGGAAGTTCAGTTCCATATTGCGGTACCGCACAGTATTAGCCCACCCGCCCTGAATCTTGGGGTTGTGGGATCCTTCCATGATACGGTCGTTATCGTCGATTGTGTTATCACCGTTCCGGTCGATCCATACAGGGTCTCCACCTTTCATGGGTATGCCCTGGTAGTTCATACCTGCGGGCACAGCAGCATCCGTGGCATAAATGCCTTCGTTCTGCAATACCCAGAAACGGTCTACCGGCATACCAACTTCAAACTTCCTGTTATTCAGTACAACGCTCTGTTGCCCGCCGGGCAGTGCCAGCAGATTGTTCTGGTTGAAGGAAGCATTGAGGGCCGATGACCAGGCGTATGTTTTGTTTTGCAGGATGGTAGCTTCCAGCGTCAGTTCCACTCCGGAGTTACGGATATCCATCCCGTTCTGCCACATACCGGAATATCCATATTCCTGTGTAACGGGCGTTTTCAGCAGCAGGTCGCGGTCAGTACGGGCGTACACATCCACAGATGCCCTGATCCGGTCGTTGAGGAATCCGAAATCAACACCGCCATTGAGCTGATCGGTATAAGCCCAACCGATACCGGGTGCAACATAACCGAGTTCATATGCAGCATTGAGTACAGGGAATGCGTTGTAGGTAGACAGGTTAGGCGTACCCTCCCATCCTATTTCCACGTTGTATACCGGGCCTCCGCTGTAATAATCGAGCGAGAAGAGTTTACCCATTCTGCCGGCGCTCCCGCGCAAACGGAGGGTGCTCAGCGATTTGGAATCCTTCAGGAAATTTTCTTTGTTAATATCCCACGATGCGGTAGCGGTGGGGAACATTTTCCAGCGATTGTCTTCCGTGATATAAGAACTACCATCCTGGCGGAGGTACAGCGATACATGGTATTTGTCAGCATAACTGTATCCGATATTGCCATAGAAGCTGGCCAGTGCAGCACGGATACGGTCTTTGAAGTTGGCAGTCAACCTCAGGTTATGCGATCCGTTATTAGGATCTCCGGGGCTGCTGGGCTGATAGATTTTGATATAATCACTCTTGCCGCGGTAAGCCTTACCGTACATATAACGCCAGCGGTCCCACTGGTTGTACTGCCCTGCGGTAACCGAAAGGTGGTGCTTGTTAAAGTAACGGGCAAACTCCAGCGAGTTATCAAACGTCATGCGGGTTTGCAAACCGTCGAAGTTGGAAGCGAAGTTGTTGCCGTCGTTAATGGTACGTGGCATGAAGAGGTCGCGGAAATTCTGTCCGTAATCGATGGAGAAGCGGGAGTTGAATTTCAGCCACGGTGCAAAAGTATACGTGAGGTTGTTCAGCACCCTCACATTGGTATTGCGGTTGCGGTCCACCCCTTGTTCCAGATACCCGTAATATTCATCCAGCAACGATTTGTTGGGGGATGGCGGCCGGTCGAGGTTGAGGATATAATCCTGATCACCCATGCGGTCGCGGAGCGATTGGTTACGCTTGCGGTTGATCATGCCAGCGCTGAGATAGGTGCTCCAGTCGAGGCTTTTCACCGGGGTGATGTTGATACCGAAGTTCACGTTGTAGCGGCGTGCGAGGGTATTGTCCTGCCCTTGTTGGGTAGATTGTCCAACCCCGAAACGGAAACTGGCAAGGCGGGTACCACCACTAACGCCGGCGTGCAGGCCGGTCATCCAGCCATTGCGGTAGTAAGATTCGTCCCAATCGGCAGCACCGTAGTACTGGGCGTTGGTGGAATCTGCGAGGTAAGCGGGGAAGCTGCGGTATTGTTCGGCCGTGGCGTATTTATCGTAGAACGGCATGCGGAAGTCGCGCTCCCAGCGGCCATTGATTACTTTCTGTGAGGGTTTGAGGGACATGCCCGCATACCCGTTTACTTCCACCCGGAGTTCACCCATACGTGGGCCGCGGGTGGATATTTCGATGACACCGGCAGATGCAGCAGGACCGTATTTGGCGGAGGCGCCGGCATCTTTCAGTACCTGGATGGTGCGGATGTCATTGACATCGATAAATGCGAGCGGATCGATTTCGGTGCCGATGCGGTTGAAATCGAAGCGCTGGATATCGTAAGCGAAAGCGTGATCATATTGAATGGGCATGCCATCGATCACATAAAGTGGCTGTGCGGCGAACACATCACCATTCTTCAGGAGCAGGCCGGAGGCGCCACGGATAAAGAGGGCGCTGCGTTTGCCGGGTTCTGCGCTGGGGATGCGTACATCCACACCGGTGGCGCGGCCGGCCAGTATGGAGTTAACACTGAAGTAAGGGAGTTTGCGCGCCTGATCGAGATCGGGAGATGATGCGGCACCTTGTTGATGGAGCATCATGGCAGTGTTCCGGATATAACCGGCACTGTCGAGTGCGGAAACGGGGAGATGCCGCAAACGCTCGGCTGCTTCAGGACTGGCAGATTTGGTACTGTCTGCTTTTCCGAAGACCTTTTTCTGAGCGGCGGCGCCGGTTCCCATCAACAGCAGCGCGAGCAGGAAGGCCTGACTCTTGCGGGAGCATGGGTAGAAATATGTCATAGTGGAGCAATTGGTTTTTATACGTGAAATAAGATCCCCTGCCCGCTACTGCGCAGGCAATGGCGGGAAGTGGCATAGCATATCCATGGCAGGCCGGAGTAAAGCCCTGTGGACAGTATGCCGTCAAAACTGTCTGTTGATATAAAAACGTGTGAAACCCTTTTAGCTAAACCGATTTTCCAGCCGGTTCTTTTTCGCCCTGCAGTATTTTTTTCATTTCGTGTATTCTGTTAGGTTACTGCATCATACCGTTAGCGGGGCCGTTGGAAAATCAGGAAAAAGGGGGATCAGCCGGGGCTGCGAAATACAGAATTGTCACAATAGTAATGCATGTTAAACGTGGTTTGTGTTATGAAGGGATAATCATCCATTCCTGCGGAAAATACGATCGACGATATACAAGTTGGATAGAAAGATACATCGGCAGATAATTCCCGTCAAGCATGGAGGGTGTTTTGCATACAAATTAAACGTCAAATGTTAAAGTTTCTTAAAAGTCCATCAAAATCATATGGTATTAGATCCTAATGACAGTTTAAAAGTATTAAATAGACTTTATTTCCCATTCTTTTCCCACATTATTTTAATGTTAACGAAAGTTTTTTAAAATGGATGAAAGGATAGATAAATTCATTTCATCTATTCATCCTTCAACAATCGATTACATCCATTTAAGAAATCGATTTCAATTGATAAAGAATGTAAAAAGCAGGGTGTTTAGCAAGCTAAACCACTGTATAGGCAACGCTTTCGAGAAATGAAGCATTACATAATGGGAAATGAAAGCAACAAGACAACTATAGTCTTAGTATTCAGGCCCGGATTAAACGTCTGAAAGCCGCTATAGCATTGACAAATTCGTACAGCTTTAAGATAATCCTGCATTAGTAAAATGGCAGTTTCCGGCAGCAGATCTGCATCTATACCACATGTTTTACCCTCCGGCATCCCAATAAATGCAGCCTGTCTGTCCGTATTACGTACCGGGTTTTGAAAACATTCACCAATGAGCGCTTCAGCCCATAGCGGGAGGTCCCCTACTGGCAATACCGCCTGCCCACGGTATAGCCCCTGGTTTTTGATGGGTTTATACCCATCACCAAAGCAACGCCCCCTTCTTACATACAGCCCGTTTTAGCCGGTTATAAGCCCATCGTCCGGCATTCCTCTCCGAAAATGCCCTGCTAAGGCAAAATCCCCCTTAAAACACCGGGAGCTTAACCCGCCCATCCGCCACTTAATAGCCAACATTCCTGCATATTAAAAGCCAGGTTCCGGTAGAGATAAGCCGCCTTTAAGCCGCCCATATCCCGCCCATAAGCCGCCCCTATATAAGGGCGGCTTATCTACGGCTTAACTACGAATCAAATACAACTTATCTGCGGCTCACCATACTATACATCCTGCCTTATCCCTTCCCTTTCCCGACTTCCGGAAAGGTTACCCTTCCCGGAAGCCGGGAAAAAATAATTACGGGAAGTTGTCCGGATTATTGACGCGGGAGGCACTATATTGAAAAACAATGCACACCATGAAAAAATTTATGTTCCTCATCCGGGAAGACCTGGCCCGGCTTGCGCAGATGGATGAAGCCGAATTACAGGCCGATATTGCGGCTATGACGGCCTGGGCCGAAGAACTGGCCGCCGGCGGAAACCTCCTTTCTGGTGAACCCCTCGAGCCGGATACCCGCTATATCACCAAAAATCATATCGCTTCCGACGGGCCATTCGCCGAAGCCCGTGAATCAGTCAGCGGTTATTTCCTCATTCAGGCCACCGATCTGGAAGAAGCAGCCCGGATCGCAGCTACCTGTCCTTCGCTGAATGACGATAAAATAGCCATAGAAGTCCGACCTTTGATGATCTATGCCTGATGCGCGTGATATGCAATTGACAAGCCTCCTGCAGCGGATTTACCGCAAAAGCTTTGGGAAAATGACCAGCCATTTGCTGTTGATGGACAGGGCGCTTTGCCTCGCCGATGCGGAAGATATGGTGCAGGAGGCCTTCACTTCCGCAGCCGCTTCCTGGAAGAACGGTATCCCCGATCAGCCGGAAGCATGGCTCTATGCCGCCGTCCGCAACATGAGCCGGAGAAGGCATACACGGAAAAGCACCGTCATCCCCCTTACCCACCTCCCCTCCGCCCCCGCGCCTGAAGGCCCGCCGGCAGATGGCGACCTCGAACTGTTGCGGCTCCTTTTCGCCTGCATGCATGCCCGGTTCCCGCCTAAAGTGCAGCTGATCACCGCATTACGGTATGTTTTCGGGTTGCAGGTGCAGCAGATCGGTGAATTGCTGGGTATGGAAGCCGATAGTGTATCCAAAGTGCTGTACCGCCAGCGGCAGCAGCTCCGCGCGGGAGATATCGCTTTCCGCTCCGGTTTTGTGTGGTGGAGTGCGGAAAAAGTGCAGCTTACACTGAAAGTGCTGTACATCGTATTCACCGAAGGCTGGAAAATACTCGATGAAACGCTTTGTGAAGACGCGCTCAGTCTTACCCGCGAAACCATCCGCCGTGCACGGATCCGCATCCCTGATGCCAAAGCCCTCTACGCCCTTATGCTCTTCCAGCTATCACGCTGGGAGGCACGAACAGGTGACATGGGCGAACTGCTGGAACTTGAACTGCAGGACCGCCGCCGCTGGAATCATGACATGATCCATGTGGCCACCGATTACCTCAAACAATCTGCCGCCTCACCCGGCGAAAGCCCTTATCATTTCGAAGCATCCATCGCATACTTCCACGCCACTGCAAACTCCTTTGCTGCAACACCGTGGCTGCAGATCGCAGGCCTGTACAGGCAGCTGGGTACCATTGCCCCATCGCCCTTTGTAACCCTGAACCATGCCATTGCACTGCATTTCGCAGGACAAACACGTGCTGCTCTGGAAATGCTGGAAGTACTCCGCAATGATCCTTTCATGCAGCATCATCACCTCTTGCATGCAGGCCTGGCAAGGATATACGCAGATGGCGGTGATGTGCCTGCAGCCTTATTGCACTACCGAAAAGCCCTCCATGGCAAGCCTACTGCCGCAGAAGCTGCCTTCATCCGCAAAAAGATCGCAGCGTACCTCAACAGCGGCTCCTGAAATGCAACCACCTTGTAAAAATTCCTGTCCGCCCTTTAGCCTTTTTCAATAGCTTTGCCGGTATGAAAGCATTGTGCTTATTCCTCAGTTTCTGGATACTCCTCTGCGCAGGTACACCCTGTTCGGATAGTGCTCCGCATGAACATGAGGAAACTTCCCAAACGGCAGTTCACATGCCCGGTACGGAAAAAGCAAACTGCTTTGATCTCTGTTCGCCTTTCTGCGCATGCTACTGCTGCGCCGTCAGCGTTTCTCTCCCTCACACTACTTTGTATTTTTCCCGCACAACAGCCCTCCCGGTAGTTCCGGAGGTGTTTGTTTGTCCACCCGTGCGCGATTACCCCAACGCTCCCTGGCAGCCGCCGAGGGTTTCCTGAACCAGATACGCTCCATTTGATTCAGTCTAACGTGTAAGGCCATACGCATCCATATGCCCGTGTGCGCCTGTAAACCCAATTGCAACAATGCTTAATAAGATTATCCGGTTTTCAATTCAGAATAAATTGATCATCGGGCTGATGACCCTCGCCATGGCTGCGTGGGGTATTTATGCGCTTTCCCGCCTGCCGGTGGATGCCGTTCCGGACATCACCAACAACCAGGTGCAGGTGATCACGCAAAGCCCATCGCTGGCCCCGCAGGAAGTGGAGAAACTCATCACTTACCCGCTGGAACAAACCATGGCCACCATCCCGGAGCTGAAGGAGATCCGCTCCATTTCAAGGTTCGGGCTTTCTGTAGTAACTGTGGTTTTCCATGATAACGTGGATATATACTGGGCGCGCCAGCAGATCAACGAGAAGCTGGGAGAAGCCGTAGCCCGCATTCCCGCAGGCATCGGCACCCCGGAAATGTCGCCCATCTCCACCGGTTTGGGTGAAATTTATCAATACACCATCGATCCCAAGCCCGGTTTCGAATCCAAGTACGATGCCGCCGCACTCCGTACCATACAGGACTGGATCGTGCGCCAGCAGCTCCTTGGCACGCCCGGCATAGCAGAAGTGAACAGCTTCGGAGGGTTCCTCAAACAATACGAAATAGCGCTCGATCCCGATAAACTCGCCAGCTACCGGGTAGGCATAAACGATGTATTCACAGCGCTGGAAAAGAATAACCAGAACACCGGCGGCGCTTACATCGATAAAAAGCCCAATGCTTATTTTATCCGCAGCGAAGGGCTGATTCAATCGCTCGACGATATCGCGCGGATACCCGTCATACAAACCGCACAGGGCTTCCCCGTCCTCATCCGCGACCTTGCCGAAGTACGCTTCGGTACTGCCATCCGTTATGGTGCGCTCGTGCATAACACCGATAAAAAAAGCGGCGAAGCCGTAGGTGGTATCGTGATGATGCTGAAAGGACAAAACGCCAGCATCGTAGTGAAAGACGTGGAAAAACGCATTGAACAGATCCGCGGATCACTGCCGGAAGGCGTGGAAATTAAGGAGTATCTCAACCGGAGTGACCTGGTAGACAGGGCACTTTCCACCGTAAGCCGAAACCTGATCGAAGGGGCACTCATTGTGATCTTCGTGCTCGTGCTTTTCCTCGGGAACCTGCGCGCAGGGCTTATCGTAGCCTCAGTGATACCGCTGGCCATGCTCTTCGCCATTATCTGTATGTATCTCTTCGGTGTTTCCGGCAATCTGATGAGCCTTGGTGCTATCGACTTCGGACTGATCGTGGACGGTGCGGTGATCATCGTGGAAGCCACGCTGCACCATCTCGGGCTTAGTAAAGTAAGAAGGCTTAATCAGCAGCAGATGGATGATGAAGTATTCACATCAGCCAGCAAGATCCGTAATGCCGCTGCCTTCGGGGAAATCATTATCCTCATCGTATACCTCCCCATCCTTGCACTGGTGGGTATTGAAGGAAAGATGTTCAGGCCCATGGCGCAAACCGTGAGCTTCGCCATCCTCGGCGCTTTCATCCTTTCGCTCACATATGTGCCCATGATGAGTGCCCTCTTCCTCAATAAAAACATCTCCCATAAACGCACCATTTCCGACAGGATGATGGATGCCTTCCAGCGCGTTTACAATCCGCTGATACGTGGCGCCCTGCGGCATAAATTGCTGGTAACGGTGATCGCCATCGTATTGTTTGTGGCCAGTCTTATCACCTTCTCCCGCCTCGGTGGCGAATTCATCCCCACGCTGGAAGAAGGCGACCTCGCCATAGAAATGCGGCTCAGTACGGGCCGGTCATTACAGGAATCGGTAGACAAGATCAACCTCGCATCCAAATTACTGCTGAAGGAATACCCTGAAGTACTGGAAGTGATCGGGAAGATCGGCTCGGCAGAGATCCCTACCGATCCCATGCCCATGGAAGCGATCGACGTAATGCTGATCATGAAGGACAAATCCGAATGGACCACCGCCACCAACCGCGACGACCTCGTGGAAAAGATGCAACATACCCTCGATGCCATCCCCGGTGTGAATTTCGGGTTCTCACAACCCATCCAGCTGCGGTTTAACGAGCTGATCTCCGGGGTTCGGCAGGATGTGGGGATCAAGATATTCGGGGAAGATCTGGCCACCCTCACACGACTCAATGAGCAGGTAGGCGCTATTGTGTCGCAGACCGCGGGGGCGGAAGATCTGTATCTCGAAAAGATAACCGGCTTGCCACAGATTGTGGTATCCCTCAACCGCGACCAGCTCGCCAAATTCGGCATCGACGTAGCCACCGCCAACCAGGCTATTAACGCAGCATTTGCGGGGCAGTCGGCCGGACTGGTATACGAAGGCGAAAAGCGGTACGATATGGTGGTACGTTTTAATCAGGCCAGCAGAGAAAGTATCGACGATGTGCGGAATGTATTTGTCAGCGCATCCGACGGGCGGCAGGTACCCCTTGCGCAACTGGCAGATATCACCTTTAAGCCCGGTCCTAACCAGATACAGCGCGAATCCGCCAAGCGGAGGATCATCACCGGGTTCAATGTACGCGGGCGCGACATTGCCAGTGTGGTGAAAGACGTGCAGGAGAAGATAAACACCGAAGTGAAGCTGCCCCCAGGGTACTTCATCACTTACGGCGGTCAGTTCGAGAACCTGCAGGAAGCACAGCGCCGTTTATCAATAGCGGTACCCCTCGCATTGGGGCTTATCTTCCTGCTGCTGTTCTTCACCTTCCACAGTGTAAAACATGCCGTACTCATCTTCACGGCCATCCCTATGTCGGCCATCGGCGGTGTACTGGCGCTGGTACTGCGGGGCATGCCATTCAGCATCTCGGCAGGCGTAGGCTTTATCGCATTGTTTGGTGTAGCCGTGCTGAACGGGATTGTACTCATCGCAGAGTTTACACGATTGCGGAAAGAAGGGATGGACGATCTGGAGGAAGTGGTACTACAGGGCACACGCATTCGTTTGCGCCCCGTACTCATGACAGCTTCCGTGGCCTCACTGGGCTTTTTGCCCATGGCGTTATCCGGCACTGCCGGAGCGGAAGTACAGAAGCCGCTGGCGACTGTGGTGATAGGGGGGCTGGCATCTTCTACCCTGCTCACCCTCATCGTACTGCCCATTATCTATATTTATTTTGAACGCATCAAACGTAAGCCCATGGCTATAAAAACGTTATTGTGGCTGCCGTTGCTGGCATTGGCATGGCCGGCAGGCGCATCCGCACAGGAGCCCGGTTTGCCTTTGGAAGCCTGTATCCGGCAGGCCCTTACGCAAAACCGCGGATTACAGGCATCCCGTGCCGATATCAGTGCGGGAAAGCAATTGAAGACTACCGCACTCGATATCCCCAAAACCAGTGTAACGCTGCAAAGGGGGCAGTATAACAGTTATGTGCGGAACGATAACAACATCAACGTATCCCAGCAGATACCCTTTCCCACCCTCTTAGGGGCGCAGGCGAAGCTGGCAGGGGCCGATGTAAGGAGCAGCGAGCTGCAGCTGGCCTCTGATGAAAACAACCTCGTGTACCAGGTAAAGGCTGCCTGGTATCAGCTGCAATACCTCCATGCCCTGCAAACACGGCTGGAAGAGCAGGATACCGTGTACGTCCGCTTTGAGCGGGCAGCAGGTGTTAAGCTCAAAACCGGGGAAAGCAATCTGCTGGAGAAAACCACCGCAGAAAACCAGCGCCAGCTGCTCCAGACGCAAATACAGCAGGTGAAAGCCGATATCAGGATATACGAAACACGGCTGCAGACCCTCATGCACAGCGAAGCTCCCGTGAAAGTGGAAATACATCCGCTGGAAGCACTCAATGCCGGGGCCGACAGTTCAGCCGTTGCACAGAACCCCGGCCTGCAATGGTTCAGGGAACAAACCGTAGTGATGGAAAAAAGGAAGCAGGTAGAAAAAAATAAGATGCTGCCAGACCTGACAGTGGGCTTCTTCACCCAAACGCTCATTGGCACCCCCATGAACGCTACCGGTGCCACCATGGCCACCAAATCAGACCGGTTCAACGGCTTCGAGGCAGGCATCGCTATACCATTATGGTTTAAGCCGCAGGCCGCTAAAATAAAGGCAGCAGGCCTGCACCAGCAGGCAGCCGCATTCCGGTATGAGCAGCAGCAGCAGAATTATAATGGTATGTTCCGTGAAAGTATGGGAGAAGCCCGCAAGTTTGAAGAAACCCTCCGGTACTACGATGCTTCCCTGCTGCCACAAACAAAGCTGATGACGGCCCATGCCGGTAAAGCCTATGCCAGCGGGGAAATCGGGTATGTGGAATACCTGCAAAGCCTGCGCACGGCCATGGAAACACAAACCAGTCACCTCGAAACCCTGAACAATTACAACCAGCGCATATTGCATCTGCAATACCTCGCCGGCAATAAATAACGCCAACATGAAACGATACCTTTTAATACTGACCGTTTTCCTCACCGCCGCCTGCGGCAATGCCGATAAGAAAGCTGCTGAGAAAGCCCCTGAAAAGGAAGCACAGGGTCATGAACATGAAGAAGATATAGTAGAGATCACCGAAGCACAGGCTAAAACCATCGGACTTACCATGGAAACGCTCCAGCCCCGTAAGCTCAGCGGCAGCATCAAAGTGAACGGTATGCTCGACGTGCCGCCCCAGCAGATGCTCAGCGTATCCACCCCATACGGGGGTATTCTGCGGAATACCGGCCTGCTCGAAGGCTCCTGGGTACGTAAGGGGCAGGTGATCGCGGAAATGGAGCATCCCGATTACATCCAGCTCCAGCAGGATTACCTCGAAACAAAAACCCAGCTGAGCTTCCTCGACCAGGAATATGCCCGCCAGGAGGAACTGAGCCGTGAGGAAGTAACCGCAAAGAAGACATTCCAGAAAACGGATGCAGAGCGGAAAACAATGAAGTTCAGGCTGGAAGGGCTGCGCCAGAAGCTAACTCTCCTTCATATACATTTCGCGGAACTGGATAAGGGCAATATCGTAAGGGCCATCCCCATTGTGGCGCCCATCAGCGGATATGTAACCAAAGTAAACGCCAACATCGGGAAATACGTGCCTGCCAACGAGCCTATGTTCGAGATTGTGGATACCGAGCACCTGCATGCAGAGCTGACGGTGTTTGAGAAAGACATTCCCCGGCTGAAAATCGGCCGGAAAGTACGGTTTCAGCTGAGTAACGAAACAAAAGAGCGGATGGCCACGGTACATCTTATAGGCCGGGAAATTGACCGGGACAGAACCATCAGGGTGCATTGCCATCTCGACCGTGAAGACAGAGAAATGATGCCCGGCACTTTCCTCAAAGCCTGGGTTGAAACGGGTGCTGCGGAGGTAACATCCCTCCCTGCAGAAGCGGTGGTGCTGGAAGGCGACCAACAATATGTGTTTGTGGCGGAGAAAGCGAAAAACCACTTTAAGCGGGTGGCAGTGATGGCAGGAGTAACAGAAGGCGGATATACAGAAGTATCGCTGCCTGCTGGTGTGGATGCAGGGGCACAATTTGTGGTAAAAGGAGCTACCGACCTTATGGCTAAGATGACGAACGGGGAAGAAAGCGGGCATAGCCACTGATAAAAGTGCGTAAGCGAAAAAAAAATTCAAAAAAAGGGGTGGTTCTTTCTTCGGGGGGAACCACTTCACATTTAATTGCCCACCTCCACTAACGCGCCGAGAATCGCATATACGCTCCTAACCCCGGAGCGATGCATGAATATGACGCCCAAACGGGCCATGCGCTTGCTTCAAGTAAAAGTTGAAGTACTGATACCCGCTGCTGGTCAGCGTTTTATACTAAATAATCGTGAAAAACCTACGCCCACGCAGATTTTTATTTATTCACTGTGTCTAACATTTTTTTTCTGTTGTGGCCCGGCCCATTATTTTTGCATCATGCAAAGCTTCCAGCACCAATCCGTAGTCATCACCGGCGCCACCTCAGGTATAGGCAAGGCGTTAGCCCTGGCATTCCTCCGTGCAGGCGCAAACGTATCAGTTTGCGGCCGTAAGGAGGAAACGCTCCTCGCTCTCAGGGCGGAGGAACCTTCACTGCATGTGTTCAGGGCCGATGTGAGCCGTGAGGAGGATTGCAAAGCTTTTATCGGGAGTGTGCTGGAAAAGTTCGGGAAGATCGATATCCTCATCAACAACGCAGGCATCAGTATGCGTGCCCTTTTCAGGGATGCGGAGCCTGATGTGCTGAAAACCCTGATGGATATCAATTTCTGGGGCACTGTGTATTGCACCAAGTACGCCCTTCCTTCCATTCTGGAACAGAAAGGCACAGTGGTGGGTGTGAGCAGTATTGCGGGCTACCGCGGCCTGCCGGGCAGAACCGGTTATTCGGCCTCCAAATTCGCCATGCAGGGCTTCCTGGAGGCGCTAAGGACCGAAAACCTGCATACAGGCGTCAACGTGATGTGGATATGCCCCGGTTTCACTGCTTCCAACATAAGGAACACCGCATTGGATAAAAGCGGACGCTCCCAGCAGGAAACCCCGCTCGACGAAGGGAGCCTAATGAGTGCCGATACCGTGGCTGCACACACGCTGAGGGCCATCGCTAAACGAAAAAGGACGCTGGTATTGACTTCGCAGGGCAAGCTAACTGTTTTCCTCAGTAAACTACTCCCCGGACTTACGGACAAACTGGTGTTCAACCACTTCCGGAAAGAACCCGGTTCGCCCCTCTCCTGACGAGTCTGGCCCCGCTTTTGCACCGTTTTATTTAATTCCTTTTTTTTCATCATTGCACTGAAATAAAGCCTTACTTTGCAGGAATCAAACCCCTGTAGATAAGAGCTTCGTTTGAACTCATTATGCCCATCGTTACGCTGACATCAGACATTGGATTGCAGGATTACCTGACAGGCGCCATAAAGGGCCTGCTACTGCAGCATTGTCCGACTGCCCAGGTCGTGGACATCTCACACCACATCTCACCATTCAACCTCCCGCAGGCCACTTACATCTGCCGCAGCGCTTTCAGATACTTCCCTGCTGACACCGTTCACCTCGTGCTCAACAACCTGTTCGACCGTAAAACGGATCACATCCTGCTGGCACGCCACCAGGGGCAGTACATCTGCTGTGCAGATAATGGAATTATAACCATGATCGCCGGAGGCATGCCCGAAGAAGTACACCGCATCTCCCTCGAATCTGCAGAAATACGCAATACCCTCGGCATCGTAGGCGTAATGGCACGTATGCTTGCCCGCCTCTTCGGCGGGGAAACACCTGCACAGTTCGGTACCCCCGCTCCGGAAATTGTTGTGAAGAATAACCTGCAACCCCTCACCGGTGAAGATTATATCGAAGGCCAGATCCTCCATATCGATAACTTCGAGAACGTAATCGTCAACATCACCCGCGAACAGTTCCATGCCCAGCGTAATGGCCGCCGGTTTGCCATCTTCTTCCGCCGGGATGAAATGATCACCCAGCTCAGCGAAACCTATGCGGATGTGGCAGAAGGTCAGAAGCTCGCACTCTTTAACGCCGCAGGCTACCTCGAGATCGCCGTGAACAAAGGGAACGCCGCCGGCCTCTTTGGCCTCCAGGGCTTCAAAAGAGACCAGTTGCAGCAGGGGGCTTATCAACAGCTGTCGTTCTACCAGACCGTCAGAATCCTCTTCGAATAATGATCAGAATCGTACAACTTACTTTCGCCGACGCCCACTGTTCGGCCTTTGAATCCCTTTTCGGGACCCTGAGGGATGATATCCGCCACTTTCCCGGATGCTCACATCTGGAACTCTGGAAAGACCGCTCCCGTCCGGGTGTATATTGCACCTACAGTACCTGGACAGGCCCCGATGCCCTGGATGCATACCGCCACTCTGATCTGTTTGCCAAAACATGGGCTACCATAAAGCCCTGGTTCTCAGGCAAACCGGAAGCATGGAGCCTCGACCGTATCGCTTCCGCAAACTTGTAGATTTGTTAAAGTATTTATAAAAAGTTAAAACTGTTCCGCCAATTAGCTTAATTGGTTAGATTTTCTATTTTTGTCGGAATTATCTAAAATCGACTTATGAATTTTAACAGGATTAATAACATTACAGGCTGGGTCGTGTGCATCATCGCCTGTATTGCTTATTTAATGACCATGGAAGCCACGGGTAGCCTGTGGGATTGCGGCGAGTTTATTTCCGCGGCCTATAAAGTACAGGTTCCCCACCCTCCCGGCGCCCCCTTGTTCGTGCTCATCGGCAGGATCTTTACCCTGCCCTTTGCTCCCGGCAGCGCAGGACTGGGTATCAACATCATGAGTGCGCTTTCCAGCGGCTTCACCATCCTGTTCCTCTTCTGGACCATCACGCACTTCGCCCGCCGTATCTATACCCAGAACGGTGGCGTACTCACACAGGCACAGCTCATAGTAGTTATGGGTGCCGGTGCTGTAGGTGCCCTGGCTTATACTTTCTCCGACTCCTTCTGGTTCTCCGCTGTGGAAGGTGAGGTATACGCTATGTCTTCCCTCTTCACCGCCGTGGTTTTCTGGGCGATGCTGAAATGGGAACATGCGGCAGACTCAGAATCCGGCGACCGCTGGATCGTGCTGATCGCTTACCTGATGGGCCTCTCCATCGGTGTCCACCTCCTCAACCTCCTTACCATCCCCGCCATGGTGCTTATCTGGTACTTCCGGAAAAGCAAAAACGTTAGCACCAGCGGTGCTTTCTGGGCTTTTGTTATCGGTTGCCTTATCACCGGTGCTGTACAGAAATTCGTTATCCAGGATACCATTAAAGTAGCCGGTATGATGGACGTTTACTTCGTAAACTCCCTCAGCCTGCCCTTCTTCTCCGGTTTCACCTTCTACTTCGTAGGCATCCTCGCCCTCCTTGTTGTGGGTTACTTCAAACCGAAAGTGGGCCTGTATGCTCCCCTCGTCCTCATCGCCACCGTACTGGTTATCCCTGCTTTCCCTGAAGGCGGCAGCGGAGCAGCCAAAGCAGGAAGGGTCATCTTCGCCATCATCGTTCTCGGCCTCCCCTACATCATTCAGGTGTTTGGTAAGAAGTTCGACTACGCGAAGCTCAGACATCCTATTCAGCTCGTCAATTCCTGTATTTTCTTCCTCCTGATGGGTTACTCCACCTACATCACCACCATGATCCGATCCTCGGCCAACCCGACCGTGGACATGTACAATGTAGACAATCCCGTATCCCTCGTAGGCTACCTCGGCCGCGAACAATATGGTGACTTCCCCCTGATTTACGGTCAGGTGTTTACCGCCCGCCCGGAAACTTATAAAGAGACAAATAATATCTACGCCCGCGCCGGTAACAAATACATCGTAGCCGGTAAAAAGCAGGTACCCGTATACAAGCCTGAAGACATGATGCTGTTCCCCCGTGTATGGGACGCTTCCAATGATCAGGGCCATGCCGATTACTATAAGGCATTCCTCGGCCTGAGAGATGGTGAAAAACCCTCTTTCGGTGACAACATCACCTTCTTCCTCAAATACCAGGTCAGCTTCATGTACCTGCGCTATTTTGGCTGGAACTTCGTAGGTAAACAGAACGATACCCAGGGCTTCGGTAACCCGCGTGATGGTAACACCATCTCCGGTATTCCCTTTATCGACAACCTCATGCTGGGCGACCAGTCTGAAATGCCCGACAGCCTGAAAAACAATAAAGCACACAATACCTTCTTCTTCCTGCCTTTCCTGCTGGGTGTACTTGGATTCCTTTTCCATTACTCCCGCCACAAGAAAGATGCGCTGATTGCAGGGTTGCTGTTCTTCTTCACCGGTCTGGCCATCGTACTGTACCTCAACCAGGCAGGTAACCAGCCCCGTGAGCGTGACTATGCTTACGTTGGCTCCTTCTACGCTTTCGCCATCTGGATCGGCCTCGGCGTAATGAGCATCTACACCTTCTTCGAAAAACGGAAACTGCCTGCCGCCGCAGTGCTGGCAGTAGTGATCAGCTTACTTGCCGCTCCCGTACTGATGGCACAGCAAGGCTGGGATGATCACGACCGTTCCAAAAAAGTAATAGCCCGTGACGTAGCGAAAGACTACCTCGAGTCCTGCGCACCCAACGCCATCCTCTTTACCGTGGGTGATAACGATACTTATCCGCTCTGGTATGCACAGGAAGTGGAAGGAATTCGTCAGGATATCAGGGTTATTAACCTGAGCCTGCTCGGGGTAGACTGGTACATTGAACAACAGCGCAATGCCACCAATCAGAGCCCTGCCATCCCCATGACCCTTACATCAGAACAATACCGTGGTGAAAACCGCAACTATGTAATGTTCTTCGACAATGGTAAAGTACCGCAGGACCGCTTCTACAACCTGAAAGAAGTGATCGGATTCCTCGGAGACGACAGCGATGCCGCTAAAGTACCGCTGAACACCGGCGAGAAAGTGAACTATCTGCCCACGCAGAAACTGTTCATCCCGGTAGATAAGGCTACAGTACTGAAAAACGGTACCGTAGATGTTGCAGACAGCGCCCGTATCGAAGCACAGATTCCGTTCATGATCAGCAAACAAATGATCTTCAAGAACGACCTCGCCGTATACGATATCATCGCTACCAACGAATGGAAGCGCCCCATCTACTTTACCTCCCCTGTGGATCTTGGCTTTAATGATTTCCTTTCTGTGGAAGGTCTTACTTACCGCCTGTCGCCCACCCGCCGCCAGACCTCTGACGAGATGCTGCCCGGCCTGAACGATCAGGTGAATACTAACCGTGCTTACAGCACCATTATGGAGAAATTCCAGTATGGCAGTGTAAACGTACCCGGTGTGTACTTCGATGAGCCTAACCGCCGTATGCTGCAGACCGTTCGTAACGCCCATACCAAAGTGGCCGTAGCGCTCGTGAAGGAAGGCAAGAAAGATAAAGCCCTCAACATCCTCGGCCGTCAGGATACGATGTTCCTACCCGGTAACATGCCTTACGCGATGACCTCGCCCGGTAACATGCACAACCTCTGGAGCATGGAGATCGTATACGCTTACTACATCGCCGGCGATAAAAAGAAAGCACAGGAAATCACCGGTCAGATCGTAAAAGATCTGGATCAGCAGATGCGCTACTACCGTGCCCTCCCTGCTTCCAAGTTCACCAACGACCTGCAGGATGATGCCCGTCGTGCCGAACAGTTCAAAGCTATGCTTACGCAATGGCAGCAAGACTTCGGTGGTGACAGTGCCCGCCAGGTAGAAGGAGGCCAGCAGTTCGGGAATGCTCCCGCCCCTGCTCCACAGGATTCTCCTAAAAAGCAATAAGGTATACTACCATAGAAAAAGCCGGTTGACGATATGTCAACCGGCTTTTTTATTAATTACCTCTGATCGTTATTATTTATTGCTCTTCAGGTTTGCTGCGGCGATGTAAGCTTACAATAACAATTATCATCAGCAGCGAAATGATTATAATCCGCTGCCAGTTAAATTGTGCAGGTGTCCAGTATGAAGGCAGAATGTCTCTATCAAACCACGGCAGAATCCAATAGTATAAAATGAATTCCTGGAAGTTCAGCAGCATCAGCAGAAAAAGGAACAGTCTTCCCTTCCATAACTGCAGATGCAGTTGTTTAATAAGTAAAAGCAGCATAGCCAGGAGAGAGAAAAACAGCCACAGCCAATCGGGTGTCACTATAACAGGTGGTATAGTTACAGTAATCAACAGGCTGGGAAAATACAAGAGCATAGCCATACACCATGCAGTCCACCCGGTAATTGTAAGGCTCCTGGCGTGGAGGTAGCAATACCTTGCAAAGTCGGTAATCACAAAAAAAAATGCATAAGTGAAAGCACATGCAGGCAGCAACAACAGACCGAGCCATTTTACAAAAGTGTAATACAGTTCCATGGGTAAAAGGCATTTAAAAAGGAAGGATAATTGTCTGTGATAAGTTTATGTAGGGATAGCATCACACTGAGGGCACCCGTTACGCCTCTTTCCGGCCTTTCATTGCATACCAGTAAGTAATTCCTATTAATATCATTGACAGAATAATCACGATTCCCAATGTAAAATCCAAAGTGGAAGCAGACAATGCCATAGACTGGTAATCCTTGTTGATTAGGGGCATTATCCACCCATCTAATATCTCATCAAACCAGATTATTGCGATCATCATGAGCCAGATTATAAAGCTTCCCCAGAGTTTTGAGTATTTCCGCGATAGCAACAGCACCAGGATTATTGATAAGCAGAATAGTACATATAGAATGATATATCCAAAAACTGCCCAATGGTCTTCCCGAACAAGAATACATCCAATAGGATGTAATATGCCAGATACAAGGCCAAAGTAAGTCAGGAATTGGAGACCACGGGCATGGGCTTTACGGTTATTTTGAAAAAAGGGGGCAACTATCCACCAAATCATAAAAGTGATGGCTGTAACAGACACAAGCAACAGGATCAGATAGATTATGAAGATTAGGAAGTACATAGGTAAGGGCAATAAAAAAACGCCGGACACAATGCCCGGCGTCTTCAAAATAGTAAAAATCCTTATAACTTCTCGATCATACCACGAACGTTCTTCACGCCTTCAGCAATCTCAGGCCAGTTACGATCCCAATGGTACTCGTATTCAGCACTGAAAAGACCTTTAAAGTTCTGCTTCTTCAGCTCAGCCAGTACGCCTTCGATGTTGCATACACCTGTTCCCCAGGGTACATCGTGGCCTTTAGGGCTTTTCTCATGCAGATCTTTAAAGTGCAGGCTGAAAATCTTACCGTTCAGCTTCTGCAGGCATTCTACCGGATCAAGACCGGAACGTACCCAGTGGCCGATATCAGCACAGGCTCCCAGGTACTTGCTACGGCCTTCGATGGCTGCCAGCACAGTGTCGGGGTGCCAGTAGTGGCTCGGTTTGGGGTGGTCGTGGATGGCCACTTTAATCTTGTACTCGTCTGCCAGGCGGCTCACAGCATCCAGATCCTTCACACGGGGCTCCGACGTGATGATCTGGATGTTCATCGCTTTCGCAAATTCGAACAACTCTTTCCATTCTCCCTCTCCGTTGGGCGTTACCACACCAAAGGCCACGAGGGTCTTCTTTTTCTTCTTCAGTAAGTCTTTCACCTGCTGCTGCTTAGCCGCATCCATCCGCCAGTCCATTTTCCCTTCAATACCGCCGCCGATTGTCTGGCCGGGATAGCACTCCACGAACTGGAGTCCGCAGGAATCCAGCCGGTCGAGGGCTTCGGATAAAGTGAAACGATTGAAGGAGTACGCCTGCGCACCGAGTTTCCAGCCCAGCTTAGCTTCCTTTTTCTGTGCCAGGGCAGGCTGTGCAAACAGCAAAGCCGCCATACCCAGAGACAGCAGTGATTTTCGAATTGAGATCATAGACGTGTATTTTAAATTGACCGTTGTAATAGTGTCCAAAATACACGACCCTAATGATATTTACAAGCACAGCGGGATAAACGGCAGTATTTTGGCCTCCTGATCGTTCCGTGACAAACGAATCTGTATCCCCTTTTTCCGTAATTTAGTACGCTATGAAAGGGTTTATATTCACCCGGTTTAACCCGTCAGACAACAGCGGACCATCGTTCGAAAAGCTGCTGGACGTATTCACCCAGCTGCTGACTTACACCAGTGGCGATGTATCAGAAGCCCTCCAATGGCTTACCGAACTGGATAAGGAATACCAGCTTACCAGTGAGGAATATGGCATCGGGGATCTGATTCAGGATCTGAAAGACAAAGGTTACCTCCGGGACAACGAGGCAGAAGGCACTATCTCCATCACCGCTAAAACGGAACAAACCATCCGAAAGCGGGCGCTGGAGGAAATATTCGGGAAGCTGAAGAAATCCCGTATCGGGGACCATAATATCCGTAAATCGGGGCAGGGCGATGAGCAGAACGCAGAAACAAGGCCCTATGCCTTCGGCGATGCCCTGGAGCAGATAGATATTACGGCATCTATCCGCAATGCCCAGATCAACCATGGCATCGATGTATTCTCCATGCAGCAGGATGATCTGGAGATCCGGGAAACGGATTTCAAGACCCAAACGTCTACCGCCCTCATGATAGACATCTCACATTCCATGATCCTTTATGGTGAAGACCGTATCACACCCGCCAAAAAGGTGGCCATGGCCCTCAGTGAACTCATTACCACCCGCTACCCCAAGGATACCCTCGACATCATCGTTTTCGGTAACGATGCCTGGCAGATAGAGATCAAAGACCTCCCTTACCTCCAGGTGGGCCCCTTCCACACCAATACCGTGGCAGGACTGGAACTGGCGATGGACATCCTCCGCAGGAGGCGCAACCCCAACAAGCAGATCTTTATGATCACTGACGGGAAGCCTACCTGCCTCAAACAGGGTAAGCAATACTATAAAAACAGCTTCGGGCTGGACAGGAAGATCCTCAACCGGACCCTCAACCTCGCTGCCCAATGCAAGAAGCTGAAAATCCCCATCACCACATTCATGGTAGCCACCGATCCCTGGCTGCAGCAATTCGTTAACGAATTCACGGAAACCAACAACGGTAAAGCATTTTTTTCCGGTACCGACCATCTGGGGCAGTTCCTGTTCCACGATTTCGAGAACGGAAAAAGGAAAAAGTTATAAAGACATGGAAAAAATCAAGACGCTCGGCGAGCTGAAGAAAAGCGGACACGTGATGAAGTCCGTCAAAGAAGAGATCAGACAAAACCTTATCGCCAGACTCAAAAAGAAAGAAAGCACCTTTCCCGGCATCATCGGGTACGACGACACCGTGATACCCGACACCGAAAGGGCACTGCTTTCCCGGCACAATATCCTCTTCCTCGGCCTCCGTGGCCAGGCAAAGACAAGGATGGCCCGCCAGATGATAGACCTGCTGGATGAAATCGTACCCATTGTGGCAGGCTCCGAAGTCAACGACCATCCTTACCAGCCCCTCTCCCGCTACGCCCGTGATTTGGTAGCGGAGATGGGAGATAAAACACCCATAGAATGGCTCCCACGCGAAGCCCGCTATGGCGAAAAGCTCGCCACACCCGATGTATCCGTGGCTGACCTTATTGGCGACGTAGACCCCATTAAAGCGGCCAACGAAAAGCTCAGCTATGCAGATGAAAGGGTGATCCACTTCGGTATTATTCCCCGCTCTAACCGCGGCATATTCGTCATTAACGAGCTGCCCGACCTGCAGGCCCGTATACAGGTAGCACTGTTCAACATCCTGCAGGAAGGCGATATCCAGATAAGGGGCTTTAAAGTGCGCATGCCGCTCGATATGCTCTTTGTTTTCACCGCCAACCCGGAAGACTATACCAACCGTGGCGCCATCGTAACCCCGTTGAAAGACAGGATCGAGAGCCAGATCATTACCCACTACCCTAAAACGCTGGAAAACAGTTTGCTTATCACAGAGCAGGAAGCCGCTGTGCATGCAGAACAGCAGGGTAAAGTGACCATGCCCGACCTCATTAAGCGCCTCATTGAGCAGGTAGCATTTGAAGCCAGGGCCAGTGAATATGTAGACAAGAAAAGTGGTGTATCCGCCCGCCTTACCATAGCAGCTTTCGAGAATGCGGTGAGCGCAGCGGAAAGGCGCACCTTCATACATAATGAGGCTAAAACCTACGTACGCGTGAGCGACCTTCAGGGTATTGTACCTGCCATCACCGGTAAAATTGAGCTGGTATATGAAGGCGAGCAGGAAGGCCCTCTACAGGTAGCCCTCAACCTGCTGGATAAAAGTCTCCGTACCCTTTTCGCCCAATACTTCCCCAACCCTGAAACCTTTAAGAAGCGTAAAGCCGGCGGACCGGACACTAACCCCTACCGCCCGGTGATCCAGTGGTTTGATGCGGGTAATGCCCTCCAGCTGCTGCAGGATGCTTCTGATAAGGATTATGCCAAATCACTGATGCAGGTAACCGGCCTTGAAGAGCTGGTGGAAAAGCAATTCCCTCATGCCAATAAGCACGAAAAGCTGCTGATGATGGAAATGGTACTGCATGGACTGGCGGCCCATTCGCTGCTTAGTAAGAAGTCGCTCGAAAACGCTACCCGCTTCTCCGACCTGCTGGGAACCATGATGAATTTCAGTACAACGGAAGATCCGGAAGACGACGGAGAACTATAACGGGAATTTTTTATCTTGTCTGCATATTTCGATTTCTTTCCACGTCAAAACATGAAAACATGCACAGAAGGAACTTCTTGTTCAACACTTCCGCATTCCTTGCGGGGTCGGCCTTCCTGCCCTCTTCGTTACGCGCCATAGCGCCGAGCGACCGCGTTAATATTGCGGTGATCGGTGTAAATGGTATGGGCTGGAGCAACCTCAATGCCCTGTTAAAACATCCCGAAACCAATGTAGTAGGACTTTGCGATGTAGATTCCAACGTGCTCAACAGGCGCGCCGGTGAGCTGGAAAAAAAGACCGGTAAGAAAGCCGCCCTTTATGGCGATTACCGTAAGCTCCTGGAAAATAAGGACATCGACGCCGTTGTGATCGGTACCCCTGACCACTGGCATTGCCTGCAGATGACAGACGCCTGCGCTGCCGGGAAAGATGTTTACGTTGAAAAGCCCATCGGCAACTCCATCGCTGAATGCCGCGCTATGGTAAACGCCCAGGAAAGAACAGGGCGCGTAGTACAGGCAGGGCAATGGCAGCGCAGTATGAACCACTTTAACGATGCTATCGCCTTTGTACACTCCGGTAAGCTGGGTAAAGTACGCCTCGTGAAAGTATGGGCTTACATGGGCTGGATGAAGCCAGTGGCTATTGCCTCCAACGCCACACCTCCCGCCGGGGTAGATTATAAGTCATGGCTGGGCCCTGCTCAGATGCGCGACTTCAATGCCAACCGCTTCCACTTCAATTTCAGATGGTTCTGGGATTATGCCGGCGGACTCATGACCGACTGGGGCGTGCATCTCATCGATTACGCCCTCTATGGCATGAAAGCCTCCAATCCCAAGAGCATCATAGCCGCAGGGGGTAAATTTGCTTACCCTGACGATGCTGCCGAAACACCCGATACACTTACCACCGTTTATGAATTCGACGGATTCAATATGCAGTGGGAACATGCTACCGGTATTAATGGCGGTCCATACGGACGCGACCATGGCATTGCCTTCATCGGTAATAACGGCACGCTTGTATTAGACCGTGGTGGCTGGGAAGTAATTGCAGAAAAGGATAAGATGGAAAGCATCAGCCGGGTTAAAGCAAATGATAATGGCCTCGATAAGCATACCAAAAACTGGCTGGAGGTGATCAAGTCGCGCAAGCTGGATGATCTCCGTTGCGACATTCGTACCGGTGCTAACGTGGCAGTGAATGCCCAGATGGGTAACATCGCTTTCCGTACCGGAGAAAAGATTTACTGGCAACCAAAAGAAGGCAGGTTCAACAATAAAGCAGCCAACGCCCTTATTACACCCGAATATCATAACAATTACAAACTTCCCAAATAACTGATATGTACAGGACAACGAGAATCATGCTCTGCGCAGCCCTTCTTGCGCCCGCCATCCACGCCTCCGCACAGGAAGCCAAACCACAGGACACCGAAGTATGGGAGCCCGTACCTCCCAAAGTAACTCCCGGCACCGGTACCAGCGCTCCTTCTGATGCTATCGTACTGTTCGATGGTTCCAGCCTCAGCAGCTGGGTGTCTGACAAAGACGGCTCCGCAGCCCCCTGGGTTATTAAAGACGGCGTTATGACCGTGGCACCGGGCAAAGGAGGCATTAAAACCAAAGCTTCGTTCGGCGACTTCCAACTGCATATAGAATGGCGCTCACCTTCCAAAGTGAAAGGCGAAGGCCAGGGCCGTGGCAACAGCGGCATTTTCCTGCAGGAGCAATATGAGCTGCAGGTACTTGATAACTATGACAACAGAACTTACTCCAATGGTCAGGCGGGCAGCCTTTACAAACAGGCTATTCCCCTGGCCAATGCCTGCCGCCCTCCGGGAGAATGGCAAGTGTATGATGTGATTTATACCGCCCCCCGCTTTAAGGCAGACGGTACGGTGGAATCGCCCGCGCGCGTTACCGTACTGCACAACGGTGTGCTGGTACAGAACAATTACGCCCTGCTCGGCAAAACCCTCTACATCGGCAAGCCTTTTTACGAAAAGCATGGCGAGCTGCCAATTGGGTTACAGGATCATGGCGATCTCGTGAGCTACCGGAATATCTGGTTACGCAAACTCTGATGGTATTGTAATTTTTCGATAGCCTGATGCGTTCCGCATCAGGCTTTTTTTATATGTTTACAGTCACCAACAAAGCATGCTGCGTTGCAAACCAAGGTAGTAGATATCAGTGACACGTTACAGGCAGTATCCCGTGGGGATGAAGCCGCATTCCGTGAGCTATTCCGTCAATATGCCGACCATCTCTATGCTTACATCTGGCAACTCACCAAATCCCGTGAGCTGGCGGAAGAAGTGGTACAGGATATATTTCTGCAAATATGGATCAGCCGCGAAACGCTGGCAGAGGTCCGTAATTTCCGTAATTACCTGTTCGTGATCGCCAGGAACCATGCCCTCAATGCTATCAAGAAAATGATGCGTGAAAGGAAGCGTGCTATGGAATGGGAACTGGCGCGGGGGGAAGAAGATGTGCCGCCACCGCAGGAGCCAGATCTCGATATTGTGGAGGAAGCCATCCGCCAGCTGCCCTCCCAGCAGCAAAAAGCATGGCTGCTCAGCCGCAGAGGGGGAAAGAAGTATCATGAGATAGCGCGGGAAATGCAGCTCTCCCGTGAAACCGTTAAAAAGTATATCCAGTACGCCACACAATCCATTGTGCGGTATGTAACCAGCAGGATCTCTACCCTCCTCGCCATCTGCATCTTTTCATCTATCTGAAAAAAATCCTGAAAAATATTCCCGGGCGGTAGCCCCTTTTCCTTTTTACCGTTGTCCCTATTATACCACTATGCAAACAGATTCGTCAAGACTGCAGGAATTACTGGACCGCTGGATGAGCGACCAGGCTACCGACGCCGATAAAGAAGCGTTACTTGAACTGCTGGACAGGCAGGGCGTTGAAGCGCTTACTCCTGCCCTCAGGGAAGCGTGGGATAACCTGCAACCCGGCATGGCCATGTCTGACGAAACAAAAGACGCCATCACCCACCGAATCCTCCACCGCCACAATAGCGCCCCTGTACACAGGATGCGCTGGTGGTACGCAGCAGCCGCAGTTTTAACACTCGCCATTGCCATCCCCTTCGGCATGAAGCTGTGGAAAAGCAACAACACAACCATCGTACAGGAGAACCGCCAGCCCGATGTGGCTCCCGGTAAGGAAGGCGCCATCCTCACATTGGCCAACGGCCAGCAGATTGTACTCGACTCCATGGGCAACGGACTGGTAGCCAGTCAGCAGGGTACGCAGATCACCCTGCAAAACGGCCGTCTCGCCTACGATGCTGCTAAGGCGGCAGACATCACTTATAATACTATGACCACACCCCGCGGCCGTAAGTTTCAGCTGCTGCTGCCCGATGGCACTAAGGTGTGGATGAACGCAGGATCTTCCCTCCGCTTCCCTACTGCCTTTACCGGCAGTGAGCGCCGGGTGGAAATGACCGGGGAAGCATATTTTGAAGTAGCGAAAGATGCGAATCACCCGTTCTTTGTGACCATCAATGGTCAAACGGATGTACAGGCACTGGGCACCGAATTCAACATTCATGCCTATGCGGATGAGCAGCATATCAATACCACGCTCCTCGAAGGTTCTGTAAGGGTTCGCAATGGCAATAACTCAAGAGTACTTACCCCCGGCCAGCAGGCCCGTATTCCGCATGAGAACGGCAGCATGACTATTCTGTCACCAGATCTGGATCAGGTAATAGCATGGAAATCAGGATACTTCAATTTCCAGAACGCTCCGCTCCGCGAAGTAATGCGCCAACTGGCAAGGTGGTACGATATAGAAGTAATTTACGAAGGCAATGTGCCCGACCAGCAGTTTGAAGGCGAACTACCCCAGTCGCTGCAACTCTCGCAGGTAACGAAGATATTAACCAAAGTCAACATAAAATTCAGGATCGAAGAGGATAAGAAACGGCTGATAGTATTGCCGTAACAGTGTAACAGATATCGTAATTATCAAGGTAACAGCAACAACCACGCAGAAAGAAACATAATGCCATGTTAGTACGCTCAACAAAGCGCCGTCGACGACGGTGAGGCAAGGTATTGTCCCCTGCAGAACGAAAAAGGGAAGTGTTTGCAGCACTTCCCTCGAATAAGTTCAGGCGGATAAACAGTATAGCCCGTTGGAACAAGCTTCTTATTTACTCCACTCTTAAACCTTTACAAAAGTATGAATTTTTGGACTTTTTGTAAGAATGTCTTCCCGTGCCCCCACCGGAAGGCAGGCCAAAATCTATGTAAGGCGGGGCACGGTTCCGGGAGGCACCGGAGCAGCCGCTTCACCACAATCGTGAATACGATGAAATTAACCGCCGCTTGTCTTTTTGCCCTGTGCATGCATGTCAGCGCAAAAAGCCTATCGCAAACCATCACCTTTACCGGCCGCGATGTACCGCTGGCACGGATATTTGCCACTGTTAAGAAGCAAACGGGGTACGTTTTCTTCTATAACAAAAGCATTGTTGCCGATGGTGCCACCATTAACATCAGCGCCATCAACCAACCGCTGGAAGCCTTCCTCAAAGAAGCGCTCCGCAGCCAGCTGCTGGATTACTCCATCGAGGATAAAGTGATCATCATATCCCGCAAACCGGTTGATGAGCTACCGGATATGCCACCTCCTATTAATGTGACCGGCCGTATCACAGACGACCGCGGCGTACCGCTGCCCGGTGTTTCCATCAAGGTGAAAGGCACTACCCGCGGCGCTACCACTAATTCCGACGGTGTATTCAGTATCAATAATATCCCCGACGATGCGCACCTGCTCATCTCCTACATCGGCTTCGAATCGCGCGATGTACCGGTACAGGGCAAAACTTCCTTCGACCTGCAGCTGATACCCGCCAGTAAAGACATCGAAGGCGTTACCGTGGTAGGGTATTCTTCCAAAAACGTGAAGTACCTCTCCAGTGCGGTAAGCACCGTATCGCGCGAGAAGCTCCGCGACGTAACGAGCAACAGCCTTTCCAGCCTCCTCCAGGGCAAAGCCGCGGGTGTGGTGGTCAGCTCAGGCTCAGGCGATCCAGCTTCCGGCAACAGCATCACCATCCGCGGACAGGGCACCCTCGCCGGCAGTCCCAACCCGCTCATCGTGGTAGACGGGAACATCGGCGGCTCATTTAACCCTACCGATGTAGAATCCGTTACCATCCTGAAGGATGCGGCAGCAACAGGATTGTATGGTTCCCGTGCAGCCAACGGCGTTATCATCGTTACCACCCGCCAGGGCAAGGCCGGTAAAACACGCATCGAGTTTAACACCGTAGTAGGCTATAACAAGGCAGACAACGGCAATTTCAAACTCATGAACAGCCGCGACCTGTACGATTATCAGAAAACCTTCACCACCCGGTCAGACACCGTGCTGAATACCGATACAGACTGGCTGGATGTGGCCTTCCGCACCGCCATGACGCAGAGCTATACCCTCTCCGCATCGGGCGGCAGTGAAAAGACGCAGTTCTATACCGCAGGGACATTCTTTAAGGAAGAAGGTACCCTGCTCACCAACAGCAAATCGGCCTACAACTTCCGGGTGAACATTACCCATAAGCTGACCAACAAGATCAAAATGGCCGTACTGCTCAATGGCAGCTATGAGAAAGCCAACAACCACCACAGCAGCACGCTCTATGGTGCATACACCAATCTGCCCTGGGATAAGCCTTATAATGCCGACGGCTCTCTCCGCTTCGGCAGCGGCACCGGGTGGCTCGGGCGTGAGCAGCACAACTTCCTGTATTCTCTGCAATACAACCAGTCTTATAACCGTGCCATGACCTTCAACGGCGATCTGAACCTGGATTACGCCATTACGAAGCACCTCACCTTCAGCACTTATAACCGCGCCAACATTTACAATTTCAAATCCACCGAGTACTACGACCAGCGTTCCAAAGAAGGGACCGCAGACAAAGGTTACCTCGCGCACAGCATTAGCTACAACAACACACTGCTCAGCTCTAACCGTCTCCGGTACGAAAACAGCTGGGGCGATCATAACCTCTCCGTTCTGGGCGTTGGCGAAGCAGAAAAATACTATGGCGATAACAATGGCATCACCGGCCGCGGGCTTCCTGCGGGCATGACTGCCATGAGTACGGCAACAGAAGCCAAATCTACCCCTACCGGCGGACGCGATGAATACAGCTTCCAGAAATGGCTGGTACAGGGCGATTACAACTTCGATAACCGCTACTTCTTCCTCGCCTCTTTCGTACGCGATATCAGTTCCAAATTCGGTAACAACAAACCGGGCGGTAACTTCTACCAGGTAGGCGCTTCCTGGATCCTCAGCAACGAAAACTTCCTGGCAGGCAACCCTGTTATCACTTTCCTGAAAGTACGCGCCAGCCATGGTACCGTGGGTAACCCTCCTATCCTGAACTACCAGGCACTTGGACTGTACCAATACGATCAAACGGCTTCCTATGCCGGACAGAATGGTTCTTTCCCCTTCCAGAAAGCCAACCCGAACCTCACCTGGGAAAAGATCATGGTCAACAACCTCGGGGTCGAAATATCGTTCTTCAACCGTATTGAGCTGAATGCAGACTTCTATAACAAACAGGCCAAGTCGTTGCTCATGCTGCGCCCCCTGCCGCTGACAACGGGATATACCAGTGTGATGGAAAACATCGGGTCTATGCGTAACCGTGGCGTGGAGCTGAACCTGAATACCAAGAACCTCGTGGGCGAATTCAAATGGGAAACCAGCCTCAACTTTGCCATGAACCGCAATAAGGTAACCAAGCTCAATGGCAATGATAAGTTTGCGAGTCCGGGTACCAACCAGCCGGTGGGCCTCAACGAGGATATGGACAAATGGTATATGCGCATCTGGGCGGGTGTAGACCCTGCCACCGGCGATCCGCTTTGGGAGCGCGTGGTAACCGATGCAGACGGTAAAAACTATCTCACCTATACCAACAGCTACAACGCCGCCACGCTGCAATATACCGGCACATCCGCCGCACCCAGGTTCACCGGCGGTATGCTTAATACCTTCAGCTATAAAGGGGTTTATATGAGCGCCTTCTTCAACTTCGTATACGGCAACCAGGTGTTCAACAGCTCACGCCAGTTCTTTGACTCCGATGGTATCTACGACAGCTATAACCAGATGGTACTGTCTGAAGGCTGGAGCCGCTGGAGCAAACCGGGAGATATTGCCACACACCCCAAGCCGCTGCTGGGTGGTAATAAAGCATCCAACGAACCATCTTCCCGCTTCCTGGAAGATGGCAGCTACATCCGCCTGCGCAACGTGCAGATCGGGTACGACCTGCCGGAATCCCTCCTGCGCCGCGTAAAGATCGGCAGCGCACGCATCTTCCTGAGCGGCGATAACCTGTGGACGGGCACCAGCTTTTCCGGCATGGACCCCGAGGTATCTTTCGTGAACGCCAACGGCTTCACCAAAGGTGTTTCCGGGACTAAATACCCCATCAGCAAGAAAATATTACTGGGTGTAAACATCGGATTCTAAAAATGAGAACAATGACATCAACATACCGCTTCCTGTTCCTCGCCGGCGCGCTTGCCCTCACGGTAACCTCCGCCTGCAAAAAAACCTTTGAGCCGTCTACCGCTAAGAACGAAGACGACGCGCTGAAAAACGAGGCGGACGTTAAATCCGCTACCATCGGCACTTACGCAGTACTCAAAAACGCGGATTACGTACGCTCTATTCACTTCCTCACCGAATATCAGGGCGATAATATCGCGCAGGCACAAACATCTTCTGATGCCTTATCTAATGCCTACCGATATACGCACCTGGTAGATATGTCGCACGTCAATAACGTATGGCGGCAATCTTACGGTGTGGTGAATGCCGCCAACAAAGTGATCGCTTTCACGCCCGATGGTGCTTCCGCAGGCATGCGGCAGCTGAAGGGAGAAAACCTTTACCTCCGAGGCATGATCTACTTTAACCTTGTACGCATCTTCGGCAGGCCTTATCCGCAGGGCAACGGCGCCAACGAAGCCGTACCCCTTGTACTCGAAAGCACCACCACAGAGCTGCCCGCCCGTAATTCCGTGAAAGAGATATATGATCAGGTGGTAGCCGATCTTACCAAAGCAGCAGAGCTGCTGTCTGAAAAGAAGAACAACAACTTTGCTTCGAAAGAAGTAGCACAGGCGCTGCTGGCAAGGGTGTACCTCTACATGGGGAACAACGCCAAAGCCATTGAATTCGCCAACCTCGTAATTAATTCAGGCCGCTATAACCTGCTTACCGGCGATTCGTACAAGAACTATTTCCGTGGTACCCCGGAAGACAACAAAGAGACCATCTTTTGCATCCGTCATACCAAAGCCGAGAACCGCGACTTTAGTGCTATTGGCTCCATGTATTTCAGCGAAGGCGGTCAGGGCCAAACCGGATGGGGTGAGATATATGCCTCTACCGAATACATGGCCCTGCTCGATCAGCATCCTACCGATATGCGGCATGCATTTATATCTCCCTATGCAGCCAGCGGTGTGCTTTCCTGGCCTTATACCGCGCCGGTAGCCGATGTGCGGATGAACACGCGCCTCAATCCCAACACGCCCATGTACTACATCAACAAGTACAATTACCAGGAAGGTCTCGTGAACCTCAGCTCTCCCGTATACTTGCGCCTTGCTGAGATGTACCTCATCCGTGCAGAAGCATATGCCAAACAGGGAGCAGGCACCGCCCAGCTGGCTATTGATGATCTGAACACGCTCCGCCAGCGTGCAGGGCTTTCAGGAGCCGGGTTGCATACCCTTGTAAGTCTTGCTGCTGCAGGCAAATCAGTATTGGATGCCGTACTGGAAGAACGCCGGCTGGAGCTGGCTTTCGAAGGGCACCGTGCATATGATCAGTTCAGGAACAACCGTACACTGGAAAGGAACTATCCCGGTACGCATTCGTTGAACAACACGCCCAGCACCAACATCCAGCAAACCATCCTGCCCTCCGACAACCGGGTGATCTATTTCATCCCTAACCGTGAGCGCCTGGTGAACCCCAACCTCACCCAAAATCCGTAAAGCATGCAAAAGAAACATCTCTATCTATACATCCTCGCCTGCATTATTGCTGCCGGTTGCGGCAAGGCAGACGCAGTTTTCTTTCAGGATAAATCCACAGTCGTAAAAGCCGACCGTGCCGGGTGGACCGCCACCGCATCCAGCGAAGAAACCACCTGCGAAACCGCCACGGCAGGATTAGTGCTCGATGGCAAAACCGCCACCTACTGGAGTTCACAGGGTTGCCCGGCGGTATTGCCCTACCCCCATTCCATTACTGTGGACATGAAAAAAGCCATCAACCTCGTAACCATAGACATCATTGCCCGGCAGAATGATGCAAACGGTATGACGAAGTTTAAACTGGAAGGCAGCACCGACGGCACCGCCTGGACCATCCTCCGTGATAACCTCGCATTCGTGCCCACCACGCGTACTGCACAGAGTTACCCCGTGCCCTCATCCGCCACATGGCGATACCTGCGCGTAACCGCACTGGCAGGGCCTATCCAGAAAGCATTCCTTTCAGAAATTGACGTATACACAACTAAATAACAACTAAATCTGCCAACGGTAGATGCTACTCTGAATCCGAAAAGCCCGTGACGCATTTGCGCACGGGCTTTGTTTCGTATGTACGTAAGGGTATCAGTTTCGTGTAGTATAAACCGGCTTCAATATTTGAACTTAGAGAGTTCAAAACTGCTATTCTACATTAGCTTCCACCAAGGGTTTCTCGTATAACTTTAAAGGACTCTTTGAAATTAACTGAGAGAATCAGCAATTTTATACAAATCAGCGATCAGTGGTTGCTCATTCCTACTCAGATTAATGCCAACATTTCTAAATGCATTTGCCTTTTGCTCCTGAATGCCCTTGTCTTTTAACTTAAATGTTTCAGCTTCAAATGCCTCTTTAATACGGTTAGCGTTTTTATTATATATGCTTGCTACTTTACCAATTCCATTAATTAAATTGATATTTTCAGCTTTAACATTAATAAAGAAATCCGGGTCCAGTGAGCGGATCTTCTTTGTCAGTTGATTTTCGAAATCAACTATTTCCTGAGAGAGATTATGTTTAACCTGTATTTTTTGAATTAGTTCTTCCGTTTTCAGCTCTTCATTAACAGATAACTCTTTGTAAAATTTGAGCCTCATAGAACTATAAAATTGAGCTCCGTTTGAATGAATTCTGCAATTTTCATTTATAAGAGAGAAGTCGAATGTTTGCACTGTGAGATATCGCTTCTTAAAGTCAGATTCAGCGAGTTTATATCTCGCCAGAATTGCTTTAACTTCCTGCGAGTTTTCAAATGCAGCGAACTCAGTGCTACCCGAAATATCATTCCAAAGCTCTTCTTTTTTCGCATACTCACCAACATCGTCACTTTTGCTGTACGTTTTCAACCACTCATGAACTGATTGAAGCAGTTTGCGGGAAAAGGCTTTAAGATCATCTGGTATCCCTTGTGCTAACCAAATAGCTCCGAGATCAAAATAATTTTGCCTTTTCACTATCGTCATCTTATAGAGAAGTGATAAGGCATAAGGTACAACTGACGAACGGATTTGCCCTATTGCTCCCTCACCCGCACCATAAATCTGTTCAAAACCTTTAAACATTAACGCCTTGGCAATAAGATCCTCATAAAATGCTCTCCCCATATTCTCAGGATTCATTGGTTTTTCATTATGATCGAGCTGAATGAAATCCATAAAATCCCGGAACACTTTTTCACCACCTTTCCGAACGAGAAACGGGCTTGTGCCCCAGGCAACATAGTACTTAGCAACCTGTTCTTTACTTAACCTCTTTTGCTTCGGATAATTTCGTTCTATCTGTGTCTTTTGCTTAGGGTTTACCCTTAACATTGTATTAAAATCACCCCTGATTCGCTCAAAAAACCATTTAGTACCAGAAGGATCGGTGATGCTTTCAGAAAGTTTTTTAATCTTTACAAGATGCGGACTACGGGATTTAAGGTCTACACTTGAAACTTTATTCTGTGAGTTCGAATATTGTGAAATTTTAGAAATCAGTTCATCCAGACTATTCCTGTCATCAGTATTTACTATATTGATTTTCGCTGTTACATTTACCTTCGAAATATCTATTCCTTCTTTGCTGGTAAAATAAATGGAAGCAGTCGTTTGCCCACCATTAACGATTTGAAAATCAGTGAGTGAGCGAATCATCGAAATACCTTCCGAATGGATTATCTCTGAAGCTGTTGCAGTCACAGTAAGCCCGTTATTATAAGCAATGAATTTCTCAGGCTCCTTGCTAATGGTATCCTTAATCTGTTTATTAACTCCTTTAAATTGAAGAAAGGAACGTACATTCCGTTCAAGCAGCCGGGAGCTGTAACTATGATAAAGCTGAACCAGCAATGTTGCAGGAAGAACCGCAAGATACGATTTGAATATACCAGTATCATCTGCTGCCTGAATGGCTGGTAATGGGCGGTCAAAATTAATAACTATAGGCTCTGCTGTACCTTCACTGATTTCGAAATTGTATATTTTATTTAAGTCAATCAGCTGATAAATAACTCTGACCTTTTTTGTTTTCCGCTCTTTATTCAAAGTATAAGTGACTGAAACTTCATCATCACTGAATAGAAAGTTCTTTGGAGACTGCGAACCACGTGTTTCTATTGAAATCGTATTGCTGACAAGAAATACTTCCAGCACATCAATCTGCTCCTGAAATTCAGCTGTTTCAAGCGACCTTATGAGGACAGCCGCCGGATCTCCTGCCTGAACATCAGTCAGTTGTTTCCGGACAGAGCGACTAAAGAAATTTTTCACTCTGGCAAAAATATGATCATAGTAGTCTTTTCTGGGGATCATGTAATCGCCTCCGGGAAGAACCAGATTTGATATAAATAACTGAAGACGTTCACCTGATTCATTAATCTGGTACCCATCTACTTCAACATTCTCACTGTCTCTCAAAAAATAAGATTCGCTGATTTCTTCAGAGTCAGTCAACCTTGCGAGGTTTAGTGCCGGTAATACATATGCCAGGAGTTCCTGACGGTTAATATTATTATCTTCCGACGTTATGTTATTAAGCAATGTCCCAAAGAAAGAGTTGAGTTCGTTCAGCGTCATATGTTTGGTGTTATGTCTTTAGTTGCAAAATCCCGGATATTATTCAGTGCTATTTCATACCTGACCGACTGAATTGCATCCGGCAACCCAGACCTGGTTATTGAGGGAAAACCCTGCAGACAACAGTTGTACCAGGTCGTCTGTATGATGTTAAACTGATAATGATCATATTGTTCCAGTCCTTGTACTGGCAACCCTGTTTTACCTAATGGTGACCAGAACAGATTCATTCTGGTTCCGGTAACAGAGCGCAATATGGCTACAATGCTACCAACCAGTGATGATATTGTTGTAAATGATGCAGCATTTGAGCTGAATTCAAATATCCCTAAGAACAATTTCTGCCCGCTCAGAAAGTCTAACTGATATTCGCTGGAAATGGTCACTGAAGAGCGTGATTCAGTAACACTCTTGATTTCAAAATGTGTGTCTTTCAGCTCAAAATCGTGACCTTTACCATATGGACCTTTCCAGGCTGATAGCAGATCATTAAAAGGAAGTTTCGACGTAGTAAGTAAATATCTGAGGAAATACAGCTCGGCAAAAATACCCTGCAGTTCAGGTAGTGAAAGCTGACCTGATAACGGTTCAAACAAATCGAACCATTCGTTACAGATCGCTATAAATCCGGCTTTTGCCAAGCCGGGTTCAATTAGCCGGGTTTGCGTAACAATACTGATAATAAGATCACTGAACAGGTTTCTTGCGTCGTCATTCAATAACGTCATAACCAGGACCGGCCGGCCATCATCAGTAGTTTCCTCTAGTGAAATATTAGCCCTTACCACCGGATCAACCGGAACATTACCACCTGACTTATTAAAATAGAAATACAGGCAATAATGCATATGCACATCAATTCCGTATCGGAAACGTTCATCAGAAAATTCGCCAAAAAACAACAATCGAGGGAAACGCGAATCATCATTCAGTAAAACATCCCATTGAAGTTCCATTAATTGATATCGTTTATGTCCGTGTTATTAATATCATCCGGAATTTCGTTGTCTTCATTGCGTATTTCCGGTTCTTCCTGACGGATATACTCATTAGCCATATAAATAGCTCCCGGATCATTATCGATCTCCGGGAAGCTGACTGCATAACCTATAAGCGGAATATCAAGGTTTATTCCTTTTTCTGCGGCAGCTGCCTTAAGTTCAGGATCATGGAAAACCTCATGCAGATCTATCAGATAGATTAGCAATAAACCCTGTTTCTCTGAACGCACTTTCCGGAATATCCAACCTGGAATAGACGTATCTCTTGATTTCTCATCTGCTTCGGCTTCGCTTCGTTCTCTTTCAATCAGTTTTTTCTTTTTGTGCTCTCTGAATTCCGCTTCAGCACTCCTGATAACTTCCTGTGTCAGTCCCAGAGATTCGTCATATCCGGAAGTCATAATGTTCATAGATTTCCCGGATGCTGTAAATAACATCTCGTTCTTCAATTCATTATAATACAGCAACTCGTTATCCTTCCGGGGGCCACTCCTTTTCGTTAAAGTAAGTTCCAATCCATCCACCTGAATACGCCTTCCCGTACCCGAGCCCTTTCGCCTGATCGCAATCTTCCAGTTTGTCAGTAACCCACGGTCATTGCACATATCGATATACCGTATCATATCCTCCTTTTTGAAGGAGTTTGGCAGGAATACAGAAGAGAGTTCAAAAAAGCGGTAAAGATCATGCTTGCTGCCATTAAAGATGTAGAAACCCTGGTCTTCTATTGAGTTAAAATCCATTTCATGATACAACTTCCTGAATGAAGTCCAGGTATCTTCCAGCGTATTTTTTCCGATACTGAAGTGAACAGACTGATGAACAATATCCTGGAAAGAATACCGGACTTCTCTGGCATTTCTCAATATTGAAGCGCGTGTGATCTGGAGTATATCCGGATGTTTGCGGATACGCAACTCAAACTCCTTAGGCGATTTTTTCTGAATTTCCATATTATCGATCTGCTCTTCCAACTCGCAAAGTGCAGTCGTTATGAAGTTATACTTGACTTCAGTAGCCTTATCAATAAAAAGACGGCAGGCATCAATATATCCTGGCCTGTAACCGAACCAGCGCCCCATTTGCAAAAGAGCATCATACAGGTTTGTATCCCGGACAAAGTAATTGATAGTCAATCCTTCCAAAGTAAATCCCCTCGATAGCCGGTTACCTCCGACTGCTATATATTTTCTGGCCTCTTTTTCAGAATAATCAAGTTTGTCTCCTGTTTGGGAATTGATTGCCTTGATAATGATATTCTTTGCTGCATTAGGTAACAGAGCTGATATATCATCCCAGTTTTTAGGTACAAGCCCATCTGAATTGTACTCCTCCGGAAGATAGGAACGGATATTCGCAACTTTATAAGCAAAGAACTTATTCCATTGAAGACGGAATTTTTCATAAATACCATCAGGATCTCTGATACTCTCATCACTAAGCTTTTTGGAGATATAGTCTACGTATTCAGATATACGTCCTGCGGCCTCATTCTGTTCACTGATCAACCTGGAAATATGCACCAGCATCGTCTGATGTGGTGTATAACCAGGCATAATATCCAATACAGATTTCCGGGCGTTCCGGAGTGCAACAGACAATACAAAGCAGTCAACCGCGTCTGTTAATGACCTGGGTAACGCTACTTCATTATCTCCAAATACAAAGTTCCCGTTATGCTGTGCCTCAGGAATTGTTTCTATCAGGGGTATCTTATAGTCACCTTCCTGCTCACTTCCGCTTGAAAAAAACCTGCGTGGCCCCAGATAAGAGCTTGGTGTAGCAAGTTTATAGATGAATTTATCCGGAAACAGTCCCGGAGACAGAGTACATTGAAGTTCCCGGACATCTCCCTGGTAACGGTATTTGATTATCCATGCATTATCCTCTGTTCTCGCCCCATGCTGATCCTGTAGTATATTGGCAAATGGTGTAGCAGTGTATCCAAGATAGGATCTGCGTTTAAACAGATCCAGCAACGCACGTATATGCCCGTTAACTTTACTGGCATATTCTGCACCTTTGAAGCCAAGATTATTCAGTGAAGCATTATCTGCTTCGTCATCAACTACGATTACACTCCTGGCCAACTGGTTCAATCCTTCCGGCAAAGATGATTTCAACCAAAAAATCAGATTCGTCAATACCGACACGTTTTTCTTACAAACCAGTATGCGTTGATTTGTGAAGTCAAAATTATTGTCAACCATTGACTTACGAAAATCTGCGGTGCATGTTGTAATTGAGTTGATCTGGTAGATTCCATCCCGTCCAAACTTCTGAATTTTCCCTACTCCAACATCCTGATTAATCAACGTTCCAACCTCTCCCAGGCCGATGACGTCATTATTGATACGTTTCTGAGTCTGAAAGCGGAGATCTTCCATTATTCCTGAAAAAACAATAATTATATCATACCCTGCATCTATTGCTCTGTTAATTACACCGTTGAAATTTGCCGTCTTCCCTGATTGCACAGCGCCAAGCACCAGGCCTTTCTGTAACTGCTCAATATTTTTGCGGGGATCTCCCAGCCGTTCAATTATTGCGAATGTGCTTCTTTCTGTATTCTGTATTACATCAATTGGCCGGTCAATAGTCCGGAGATAATGACTATAGCGGTTAAAGTAATTCCAGGTAATTCCCGGTTCGCGGCGTCCTATCCACCGGTCATAATGTTCACTCTCATCTAAAACGCTGTCGGAATCACTGGTAGTTACAATTACGGACTTCAACCTCAATTTAATATTATCTAACCATTCAGACAGTCTTTGTGTATCGGCACCGTCGAATTCATAATCAAAATCGGGGTTGTTCTTCAATGACTCAAAATGGACTTCTATCTGATGATTCAATTCATTCACTGTAATTGAACCCTGATCACGTTTAACTTTTTCAGCACGCCTTTTTATGATATCTGACAAATGTTCCCAAGCCATATATTCAGGTTAAGGAGTTGATAAAATTTACAGTATCGCTATTATGTGTAAAACTTTCCAGAAGGAACTCCCGGATTTCCCCCTCCGCATATCCGGACTCTTTGTAATGCTTCCATAACCTGACTATTTTCTCTTTATCTTCAGCACTGAGGCCACTGTCAACATCTGACGAAGACAGCAGATCCCCTTTCCAGATCTGGTTTAGTTTCTTTTCCAGAAGGCACGTAATGGTTCTCAGCAGGTCCAGCTGAGCACTTCCAAGATTCTTTTCCAATTCGCGGATAAGCTCAAAATCATGATTGATTCCGAGTACCGGGCCTGCAGCATTGCTATATCTGGTGATTAGCGATAGTCCGCTTTTTGCTGCAGTATTTCTAATAATACCTGAAGCCAGCCTCTCACGGAACTCCTTTGCAGCCTGAGCGGCAACACCCGCTACCATTTCAGACATTGCTCTTTTCAGACCAAATGGCAGTTTCAGAGATGATTTGGCAACATTGAGATGAAATTCACTATCGTTGGCATTTGTAATATCTATTTTAATACGTCCGAACTGAAGTGAGACAGACTTGGAAATTGTTCTGAGCCAACCTCCGTAACTGATCAACCGCTCGTTTCTGTAAACGAAGATCCCCTGTGTTTCTTCAAGTGTCCGGCCATGTGGGGCCCACACAGTCGGACCTTCCTTTACTTCAGCAGCTGCACGTTTGGGTAAAATAATACCTTGAAACCGGACAAAGGTATCTGTAGACTGCCAATAGTTTTCAGCAATCAGCTGAACACCCGGAGCGTTGACAGGAAAGGGATCAAACGCATCAATCATGGAATTATTCAGTCGGATCTCTAATTTACCGGATTGTAGGAAGCGATGAAATACCAGGCCGAGATGACTACGCAGTTCTTCCAGCTCGTCATTAATCTCGGATCTTTTTTTTAAACGCTCCAGTTTATACAAGTCTTCCCAGACAATCAGCGTCCGGGGAACAAAAACTTCACTTCGGGAGTGGAAATCCAAACTCTGCGTATAAAAGTCTTTCAGGAAATTTCCGGTTGCCTCATCGCTTTCAATAAGTAGTGTCCAGTCCTTTGTCTTCTTCAAATACTCTACATCCCAGGTACGTGCCTCGTATAACATACCCTGTTTCGAAGAAACCAGTGTGAATTTCCTGGCCTGGGAAAAAGAGCCTGTTTTCAGGCCAAGGCCGAACCTGCCAAGATCATTCCCTGCACGTGGTGCATCGAGGTCGGCACTGGGGAATCTCATGTTTGAAGTAATCTCTTCAACAGTCATACCGCAGCCATCATCTGCAATAAAAAGCCTCAGTGGGGTAACATTCGTATTAATGAGAAGTTCAACTCTTTTCGCACCGGCGGTAACCGAATTATCTACAAGATCGGCAACGGCCGTGGAAAGTGAATATCCCTGCTCAGATATTGACTTAATGAAATATACCGGGGGTGGGGATAAAATCTTATGACAATCATCCTTTATTTCCTTTTCTGACATAAAGTTTCCTTTATACGTTTCGCAATTTCAAATGCCATTAATGGAGGAACAGCATTGCCAATCTGTTTAAATGCAGGAGTCCGGCTCATTCCTTCCTTTACTCCTTCAAAATAATAGTCATCCGGAAAAGACTGAAGCCTTGCGGCCTCCCGGACTGTTATAGACCGGTTTTGCTCAATATCAGGATGAATATAATAATGCCCGTCTTTTGCAATGTGCGCCACAACTGTTTGCGAGTATGGCTCATCTGCCGCAACAATTTTAAACCTGTCATAAAAAGAATGTCTGTTCTGATGTGTTTTTAAACGTTCAGGGAGATCATTATAATTTAATCTTTCCTTTTTCTCATTCCATTTCCCCACTGCTATCTTATAGATTTCCTTATCCTGTTTTGAATGAGGACGTGCCGTATGCTGGGTTAAAACATCAATCCCGTTCCTTATACAGCTTTCATTCAGATAATCATTAATTTTAGATCTGTACTTTAAATATTTTCCCGTATCCTCTCCGGCCTGTATTTTAGGCAAATCCGAGAAAACTGCTTTAACCTTATGGCCTGTATTGGTGTCTATTTCTTCCAGGTCCGGTAAATCATATTGCAGGTTATCCTGCCAGCCAATAATAATTATACGCTTTCGGTTTTGCAGTACATTAAAACTATTAGCCTCGACATTAAAAATCCGCATGTGATACCCCTTTTTTAAAAAGAGTTTTTTCATGTTTTCGAGGTACACTCCGTTACCTGCGGATTTTAATCCAAGTACATTCTCAAATACGAAAAGTTTTGGCCTGTATTTCTCAAGAAATTTCGCATAATGTACATATAAATAATTCCTGTGATCTCCCTTCATTCCATTCTGTGAACGTGCCCGTCCTACAAGAGAATACGCCTGGCAGGGAGGGCCACCTATAATTAAGTCTACTGACTGACCTTTTAACTGCTTTTCAATTGTTCTGTGAATTATGGGGTTATGGTCTGCTCCTATTGGTAAATTGATTATTGAATCAAGTACTTCTGAAGGCACGGAAGAATATAATTCTTTCCGGCTAATCTCCCCTTTCAGATACCTGATATATGTGTCGTATTTGTTTACTGATTTAAGATAATGATACACTGAACGTGTTCTGAGGGTAAAACAGGCTGCCTCATCAATTTCAACATGCGCAACAGGCTCAAAGCCGGCTTTAATAAAACCTTCTGACAGCCCTCCGGCTCCGGCAAACAAATCAATAAATCTAAAGTTACTCATCCGATTTTAATTGCATTAATAGTTGTTGTAGTGTTTCTTCCTGCTTTTCTGCTTTCAGCTCACACTCCCATATTATTATTACTCTCCAGCCTTTCTGTTGCAGCAAAACAACACTGTCTGCATCTTTTTTAATATTTCCGTTTATTTTGTTCAGCCACCATTCCGTTCTCGTTTTAGGAATAACATAATACCTGCAGTTTGTATGCCCGTGCCAGAAGCATCCATGTATAAATAAAATCGTTTTATACCTGGGTAAAACCAAATCCGGTTTACCCGGAAATCTTTTATCATGTAACCTATACCTGAACCCTTTTGAAAAAAGGAACTTTCTGACCAGAATTTCGGGCTTCGTATCTTTCCCTTTAATTCTACTCATGTTATAACTCCTTACTTCTTTGGAATGTACGTCTCCCATTTTTAATCTTAACTGGAATCAAAAGGCTCCCAACATCCGCCTGTAAGACTTCTGCTGTTTAAAACAAGGTTTCCAACATTGGCTGCATAGATTTGTATTCAAATTTGTAATAGCGGATCTTGTCAGAGTTAACCTGCAGGCAAATTATTGGTTTTTCACCGTCCAGCCAAAACTGCTTTTATTCCATTTTCAGCTTTCAGGAAACAGCATAAGCCTTTCAGACAAATCTTCTGCAAAATACACAAATTTTATAAGCGATGTTGTAAATAAAGCACCTGAAAACCCGCTATAATTTGTTTACTCAATTCATTGCAGATCATCTCAGGAGCGGGCTTTATTGTTCTGCATTATTCTTCCCTTCCGGATATGCAGCGTTACGTCAATAGCATAATTCTTCCGGCACATCCCTTCAACATATTTTGTGTGTCCAACTCCTGCCAGGGGCACACTACTGGCAACCCGCCATAATCGAAGAGTGGCACCGGTCTGAAAAACCGGAACATGGAAACACAACAGGTTCGAATCCTGTGCTGCCCACCTTACAAAAATGGCCGCCCCCATCAGGAGGCGGCCATTCACTATCAGTAGAAAAACACCGTCATTTCCCGCCGCAATTCGCGTATTCAATTCCCAACTCATAATACTCACTCTCCTCCGGACAGCCGCTTACCGATACGGTTGCGATGATGCTGTAGTACCCTACCGCCATGGAAGCCGGTAATGCATAGGCATTGGTTTCTGAGAAATTGTAAATGTTACCACTGGCAACGATGTTGCCGAAACCATCCCATACCTGGTAATGCAGGGTTATGTCGCCTACCCAGAACGGCTGGTTCAGCGTGGCCTGAAAGGTGTTTACGTAGTCGTCGAAATCATAAGGGTGATTGCAGAGGGTACTTCCACCGCCCAGTCCGTTGGAGCTGGAAGACATACCCGTGATGTAATACGTGTTGCAGGGATCTGCTTTGCCGGCTTTAATCCGGTCCATTTCTTTCTGGGCGTTCATGACGTCAACGATGTTGCTGCTTTGTGCTTTGAGCAACATGGGCAGGCATAACAGGGACATGGCCGTGAGGGTCAATTTCAGGATTGTTTTCATGGAATTTGATATTGAGGGTTTGAAAATGTGCCGTTTTAACTGGTTAAAAGAGATATGGGTTTCCGGGTTCACATGATCGATAGCCCAAAATACACCTGTGCCGGGCCTCCGGGTTCAACTGCACGGTTAAGTAATTGGAAAGTTTTCGGGAATGAAGCTGGCCTGCCGCTGATTCAATATTATTTAACCTTAAAATAGTAAATTATTTACATAAACAAAAGTATTTGTAATAAATAATGAAAGCATATGAAAGATTATGTAATAAATCTGGGGTACTTCAGGGTATCAGAAAACATACTTCCGGGATACTGTAAGAGTACTGGTATGTATATGTAATGTAAATAAAATGGTACCTAACCCTTTACGGCAAAGGGTTTCGATGCGTTTTATATACATTAAGTATACTTTAAGGATACAGTAAGTACCAATTAAGCCTACAGAAGCATATGAATATGGGATCAGTATGGATATACAGGGGGAGATGAACTTATTCATACAGAGAGGTTGCCGCCTGGGGAGGTTCCTGATAGCGGTAGCATTGATAGTATCTTACCTGAAGGGTGTTAGCGGCAGGGAACATGGCGGGAAATACGGGTCAATACTGCGTGAAACATGAGTTAAGTGCGGATATCAGGTGGACTTGAGGCGGACTTGAGGTGGACTTGATGCGTATCTGAGGTTGCTAAAATAATATCATCGGATAGCTGAAGAGGGGGGTATTTACAGCTGCTGCAATTACAGGAAAATCACTTCTACAGGAGCATCATTTCATATAAAGGTACATGCAAAAGCCTGTATAAATAACATGCTGAACGTTAAGGATGTTCAATTCCTCCCGTTCAGAATGGTGAAATTCAAATTGACCCTGAATAGGTGAATTGATGGCAGGCTGAACGATCAAGCCAGCGGAAAAACCTTTGTTCTGTTCCGCTTGTTGTACCGTGGGGAAGCTGATAACTGACAGAGAAAGTTGTTGTGTGATGTAAATTCGCAGTGTGTTGGTATGGTATATGCCGGGGGATGAGACACTTACTGCACAACCGGCGCATCCTGAAAAAGCAAAACCCGCCATGAAGGCGGGTTTGCGTAGAGGAAGAGGTACCGAGCGGATTCGAACCGCTGTACGAGGTTTTGCAGACCTCTGCCTAGCCACTCGGCCACGGTACCTTTTTTGTTTCCATCCGTTTTTGATGGACTGCAAAAGTAGTAAATTTTAGATATTTGCCAAATCTGATTACAAGATATTTGATTACGGATAAAAAAAAACGAGGTATGTCAACAGGAATAGCCGCTTCAGAATTGATTCTCAACGCCCGCGGGGCAGTTTATCATCTGGACGTAAAACCGGAAGAAATTGCCAATATCATCATCACCGTCGGTGATCCGGAGAGAGTTCAAAACGTCTCAAAGCACTTCGACCGCACCGAAGGTCAATACCGCCACCGCGAATTCGTTACCCATACCGGTTACTTCGGCGATAAACGCGTTTCCGTGGTTTCTACCGGCATCGGTACCGATAATATCGACATCGTGCTCAACGAACTGGATGCCCTCGTCAATATCGATTTCCAGAGGCGGCAGGTGAAAGAAGAACTCACCAGCCTGCGCATCGTCCGCATCGGCACTTCCGGCTCCCTGCAGGAAAACATACCGGTAGACAGCTTCGTGGCTTCCTCCCACGCCATCGGACTGGATAACCTGCTCCCCTGGTACACCTGGCATAATACGCCAGAAGAACTCCAGCTGCTGGAAGCCTTCCGTGGACAGGTGCGTTTGCAACCACATGCCGCAAGGCCCTATCTTTTCGAAGCTGCACCCGAGCTGCTGGAACGTTTCGGGGAAGGGTTTCATACAGGCATAACCGTTACCTGTCCGGGTTTCTACGCACCGCAGGGCCGCGTACTCCGGGGCGCCCTCTCCCATCCGGAACTGATCGATCAGCTGGGTACCTTCCGGTTCGAGAACCGGCAAATTACCAACTTCGAAATGGAAACCGCCGGTATTTACGGGCTGGGCCGCGTATTGGGGCACCGCTGTCTTTCCCTCAGTGCCATCGTTGCCAACCGTGTACGGGGGGAATTCAGTGCAGACGGGAATGCGGCGGTAGAAAAACTCATTGCCACGGCGTTGCCGCTGATCACCGTTTGATCCTCCGCGAACAATGTGTAACTTTGCACTATCATGCAGATTCATTTCTATAAATACCAGGGAACAGGGAACGATTTCGTGATCGTAGACAACCGTAACGGTGCTTATTCCGGCCTTACCACCGAACAGATCGAACATTTGTGCGACCGCCGCTTCGGCATCGGGGCAGACGGGCTGATGATGCTCGAACTGCAGGAGGGCTACGATTTCAGGATGAAGTATTACAATGCCGACGGCCGCGAAGGAAGTATGTGCGGCAATGGCGGACGCTGCTTAACGGCATTTGCCCGTAATATGGGCATCCCGGGCGAAACCCTGCGCTTTATCGCTGTTGATGGTGAGCATGATGCCAAATTCCGGGAAAACGGCTGGGTGGAGCTTAAAATGCAGGATGTGGACCTCGTGGAAAATGGCAATACTTATTTCTATCTCAATACCGGATCACCCCACTTTGTACGCTTCGTGACCGACATTCAGGAAGTGGATGTGTACGAAGAAGGCCGGGCCATCCGCTACAATGAACGCTTCGCGGAAAAGGGTACCAACGTTAACTTCGTGCAGGAGCTGGATAAAGGTATTTTTGTCCGCACCTACGAGCGCGGTGTGGAAGATGAGACATACTCCTGCGGAACGGGTGTTACCGCAGCAGCACTTACCGCCTCCCCCAATGAAGCCGGTTCATACGCTATTCCGGTGGAAACACTGGGCGGGCATCTGGAAGTACGGTTCCTGCGGACGGGCGAGCGCAACTTTGAGGACATCTGGCTCTGCGGCCCCGCCACGCCTGTATTTGAAGGAAATATTAATATTTAGCCCCCCGGCTTTTGGTAGATTAATTCCGTTACCTTTGCGCCCGGATGATCCAGTACTTCATAAATATCGATTCCCGCACTGTTGAAATCAAGGAGCCGGATAACGGTGCCTGGGTCAATATTACCCCGCCGCTCAAGCAATCGGAGTTCGAACAACTGTCGGAAAACCTCGATATCCCCCTGGACTTTTTGACCGACTCCCTCGATATCGACGAAAAAAGCCGGTATGAACTGGAAGACAATGTAAAGCTCATCGTTCTCAAAACCCCTACGGAAAACAATTCCATCAACGAAAGCGATGCCTTTTACATTACCATCCCCATCGTGATCATCCTCACCCACAACCAGATCGTTACCGTAAACTCGTTCGATAACGCGGCTATCAAAAAATTCCTCAACACCTTCCACAACCGCCATCCCGAAAAGCGGAACATGATGGTACTGAAGATTTTTGAGAAAGTGGTCATGAACTTCCTCGATTACCTCAAGGAAATCAACCAGCGCCGCAACCTCCTCGAACAAAAACTATACGACTCCAACCGGAACGAAGAGCTGCTGTACCTCATGCGGATACAGAAAAGCCTCGTTTACTTCGTGACTGCCCTCCGCAGTAACGAACTCCTGCTCATGAAGCTGGAACGTACCAACTTCCTCGGTCTTAACGAAGACGAAAAGGAATTCCTGCATGACCTTATCGTAGATACCTCACAGGCACTGGAAATGGCCAATATCTACACCAACATCCTTTCCAGCACTATGGATGCCTTTGCCAGCATCATCTCCAACAACCTCAACTTCGTGATGAAACGCCTCACGTCCATCACCATCGTACTCACCCTGCCCGTACTCGTGGCCAGTGTATACGGAATGAACGTAGAGATCCCCTACGCCCATTCCAAGTACGCCTTCTACATACCCGTAACCATCGCGATCATCACCGCCATCGTTATGAGTTGGTATTTCATGAAGAAAAAGTGGTTCTAGTATTTCACCTTTACGATATCCGCCAGTACTTTATCGATAGGCAGTGTAACCGCTGCTGAGGAAAACGCGTCCCAATCCACCCATCTCACCCCTTCCACCTGATCTGCACCCTCCGGAACAGCAAAGCCAAAAGGCTCAACCAATAATGGCGCCACAAAGGCTGATACGGGTTTCACGAGGTAATAAATGGAAATGATCTGGTTCACATTATCGAATGCGGAGATCTGGAAAAAATCTGTGGTATAGATATGCTCCACTACTTCCACGTCCTGGTCCAGTTCTTCTTTCCATTCCCGCACCATACATTCCAGCGTACCTTCTCCAAACTCGAGGCCGCCGCCGGGGAACTTGGTGTAATAACCACCCCGGATGTACTCGTCAGACACGAGTACCTGTTTCTTTTCATTGATCATGATCCCGTATACACGGACCGTAAACTTAGACATGCGTATGTATTTACCTGTTCATGGCTGCCCGTTTCATTTCCGCCGCCAGATCGTGGCCAAGGTATCTTTCAATAATACCATGCACCCAATAGATAACCGGCGTCAGCACAATGGCCACCGTGAATTTATAGATGTAATTGATGATGCAGACACTGATAATAAGCCCCAGCGGCCATGCCATTTCCTTCTCCCCTACAATAATGGGGAAAAGATAGAATGCGCAGAACAGTACTACGAACGAATCGATGAGCTGGGAAACGAGTGTAGAACCCGTGGCACGCAGCCAGATCTTACCTTCACCCGTCATTTTCTTGATCCGGTGGAACGTGATCACATCTACCAGCTGTCCCAATAAGAAAGCCGTGAGGGAAGCGATGATGATCATGGAACCCTGCCCGAGGATCTGTCCATATGCTTTATCCATATCCGGAACACCCGCCGTTACCTTACTGGTCACGAAGAAATCTGACGGATATAGCCGTATGGCGATGTAAAAGACGATGAAAGCGAATGCGATCAGTGCAGCTGTAAGGTAAGAGAGGAAGCGCACACCTTTCACCCCGTAATATTCGTTGATGATATCGGTCATGATAAACACCACGGGCCACAGGAGCACCCCGGCGGTCATGTTAAAGCTGTAGGTATCGCCAAAGATCATGATATTGACCGGACTGAGGCCGAAAGTGGCTTCGAGGGAAAAGATCTTGACACCGATAATCTCCGCGATAAGGGCATTGGCTACGAAAATGCCGGCGAGAATGATAAATACACGGGTTGGTTTGTCTTTCAGGATATTGGTAATCATATGGGGGAAACGAATTGAATGAGCAATATTAAAACATTCAAAACAAATACATATGGATGAATTTCGGCAAAACGTACCTTTTTCAACAACAGCATTACGATAGTGGTAAGGATGGTGATGATATTCAGGGGCGCAGCCACGAGCCAGCCCAGTATGGTAATGTGTTTGGTAAGAAAGCTCCAGGCCTCGGGATCGCCCATCATACGAACGCCATAGCCAAGCAGGAAGCAAATATTACAGATAAAGCTCAATTTTATGAGAAAGCGGACGAGCCTCATATTGAAATTTCGGATAAAATACAGTTATTTTGGATTCTTTTAAAAACTAAACCGGAAAAACCCGATGCAACAAAGCTGGCTAAAAGGCCTATTGAAACATGTGTATGCCATCCTGATCTTCCTCGGACTGGCGTTTTTGTTCTGCTCGCCCGTGCTGGATGGCATGGAGCTGCGGCAGACCGATAACGTATCCTGGAAAGGTATGTCGCAGGAAGCACGTGCTTACCATGACAGTACCGGCATCAATCCCATATGGACCAACGCCATGTTCGGGGGTATGCCTACGTATCAGATCTATATGACGCAGGATAACTATACGTATTACCTGCACGAGATCGCTACGCTGGGCCTGCCCAAGCCTGTGAACTTTTACTTCCTGGCCATGATCGGGTTTTACTTCCTGCTCTCTGTCATGAATTTCCGCTGGTGGATATCCATAATGGGCGCCATAGCCTTCGGGTTCACCTCTTATAACGCCATGATCATCGCTGCCGGGCACGATACCAAGATGTTCACCATCACCTACATGGCGCCGTTGCTGGCAGGCATCCTCCTCGCCTACCGGGGTAAATACTTCATCGGCGGCATCATTACCTGTATAACATTGTGCCTCATGATCACATCGGGGCACTACCAGATGTTGTATTACATGCTGATCGTATGCCTTTGCATCGGCATCGCCTACCTCGTGCATGCTGTCCGTAATAAGCAACTCCCGCAATTCCTGAAAGCCACCGGCATGCTGGTGGGCTTCGGTATTTTGTCGGTATTGCCCAGCACGGTATCCCTGTGGACTACCACCGAGTTCGGTAAATACACCATGCGCGGCGGCCATAGCGAACTTACGCCAGAAGCCGGTCAGGAAAGCGATAAAACCAAAGGCGGTCTGGATAAAAGCTATGCTTTCAATTGGAGCGAAGGCATTATGGAAACCCTCACCATCGTAGCGCCTAACCTGTATGGCGGTCCTACCACTGGCCCGCTTCCCGGTAATGGTGAAATGCATAAACAACTGGTGAATATGGGCGTTCCACAGTCGCAGGCCGATCAACTGATAGAGCAGATGCCGCGTTACTGGGGTGGCCAGCCTATGACCGACGGTGGTGTGTACTGGGGGGCTATCATCCTCTTCTTCTTCGTACTCGCCCTGTTTATCGTGAAGGATTTCAACAAAGGTTGGATCGTTGCCTCCATTATCATCTGTGTGATACTCGCCTGGGGCGATAACCTATCGTTCATCAACTACTTCCTGTTCGATCATCTCCCCCTGTACAATAAATTCCGCGCACCGGCACAGGCTCTGGTGATACCGCAGGTGCTTGTACCTTTCTTCGCCTGCTGGGGTTTAAACCAGCTCATCAATGATGCGCAGGATAAAGTACTGGCGCTGAAGAACCTTAAAAAAGCACTGTATGTAACCGGCGGACTTGCCCTGCTGCTCCTGCTGGGTTCCTTCGGTATGTTCTCTTTCACCCACAGTAAAGACTTTGCGCTACAGTACTTCAGCCAGTTCGTAGGAGAGAATCAGGAGATGCTCAATCAGCTGATCACCGCCCTGAAGGCAGACCGTGCTTCGCTGCTGCGGATCGATGCCCTGCGTAGCCTCCTGTTTATCATTGCCGCTTTCGGACTTTGCTGGGCATGGCTGAAAGGGCGCCTTGCCGCTACGCCGGTACTGGCTATCCTCGCAGGACTCGTTGCCATCGATCAGATGTGGGTCTCCTACCGTATCCTTAATAAGGAAAACTATGTTACTCCGTCTGACTACAGTGCCATCTTCGCGCCATCTCCGGTAGATAATGAGATCAAAAAAGATCCCGATCCTTACTACCGCGTGTTCAATACCGCCCGTTTCGAAGATGCCATCAGCTCGTACCATCATAAGAGCGTGGGCGGTTACAGCCCTGTGAAGCTCGCCCTTTACCAGGACCTCATCCAGCATCAGCTGAGCAAAGGCACTCCGGGCGTCATCAACATGCTCAATACCAAATACGTTATTTTCCAGAACCAGGAGGGCCAGCTCTCTTACCAGCAGAACCCCGCAGCACTGGGCAATGCCTGGTTTGTGGACAGTCTCGTTTGGGCGAAGAATGCTGACGTGGAAATGAAAACACTGGACAGCTTGCCTACAGGCCACGCAGCCGTGATAGACGAGCGCTTCCGTGCTTCCCTGAACGGATTTACGCCCGCGAAAGACTCCGCCAGCCACATCAAACTCACCAAATACGGACTTAACGAGCTGCATTACACCAGCTCCAACAGCAAAGCCGGTCTCGCAGTATTCTCCGACATCTACTACCCGGCCGGCTGGAAGCTGACGATAGACGGGAAGGAAGAAGAGATCCTGCGGGTGAACTACCTGCTGCGCGCAGCTAAGATACCTGCGGGCGATCATGCCATCGTGATGAAGTTTGAACCGGAATCTTATTACCTCGGTAACAAGATTACTGCGGCATCCTCCATTACCATGCTGGTACTGCTGGCACTTGCCATTGCCTTCGAGTTCATCCGCCAGCGAAAGGCGAATGCCAAAAAGGAAACTGCTAAATAAGCTTTCCACACATTACAATAAACACGGCCCGGCTATCGAATGATGGCCGGGCCGTTGTGTTTAAAACAAAACCCGGCCATCATTCGATAGCCGGGCTTTTAAATGTATCGCCAGGAGCATATTAATACCACAACCGCGCCTCCGTTTTGCGGAGGTAATTGCGGGCTTCCGCGCCTACAGGAGTACGTTTGTTATGACGGGGAATACTGAAAATGGCTTTCCATCCTTTAGCCCATCCTTTCCAGTCCCACTGGGTTTTCTTCAAATATTCCAGTGACCACATAAGGGCTGTGCTGAAATAACAGAAACGCGGCAGGTAACGGTACGCCACCTTCGCTTTATTCACCCACAGCATGCGCATCTTATCTGCATGGGGTGTACGCCCCAGGGGCGATTCGTTATGCATCACCACAATGTCGGATAAGTAAGCGATGGAAATTCCTTTGTCGATCACCCGGTACGAAAGGTCGTACTCCTCCATACCGTAAAAGAAATCTTCCGGATACAACCCTGCGGCATCGTAGGTTTCTTTCAGGATGGCATGACCACAACCGATGAAATAGGGTGCGAGGAAGTGCGGTTTGTTATGATACTTTTTGAATTGCTTATGCGGGAAGGCGTTCACCTGCATTTGGCCGGTGCTGGCATAGAGAACTTTGAAACAGAGGATGCCGGCATGATTTCCAGGCAGGTAGCCACTGTTAAATGCTACTGCTATCGTCTGCAGCGCGGTATCGTCGCGGAACCAGGCATCATCGTCGATAGTAACGAGGATAGGCGCTTTGGCCATGGAGATGCCGAGATTGCGCCCTCTGGCCACACCGAGGTTCTCAGGGGAATCTATGTACTTAAAAAAAGGGTACCCTGCCATGAAGGATTTCACTTCACTGTAATCGGCCGTGGAGGCGTTATTGATAACGATCACTTCTTCCAGCAGTGCATCCGCCCCCTGCTGGGTTGCGAGGTTGCGAACGAGCAGACCGAGATCTTCGGGCCGGTTATAAGTGATGATAATGACGGATAATGGCTTCATATTAATTCAACAAAAGGCTGCGGTATGCGGCAGCAAACGCTTCCAGGCTAAAATGTTCGCGGGCGTAGGCGATGTTCGTTTCCCGCATGGCGGCCAGTGCTTCCGGCCGTGCTTCCTGCAGGAGGCGCGTCCCTTCCTCAACAATGGCTGCTTCTGACTGGTTATGCGGGATCAGCCATCCGTGTACGCCGTGTGCCACATGATACGGAATATCCCCCACATCGGTAGCCAGCACTGCGAGGCCGCGCGCCATGGCTTCCATGATCACCATGGGGAAACCTTCGCGGGTGGAGGTGATGGCGATGATACGGTGCTTGCGGTACAGGGTATCTATCACATCTGCTTCCGACTGCTCACCATAAAACCGGCAGTTCATTTTCAACGCATCGGGGATAGCGCTTTCAACAGGGCCAAGCATCCCCGCCTGTTCACCTGCTGCCTGTGCAATGGCTGCTACCAGCCAGGGGCGCTTCTCTTCCGTTCCACGGCCTACATACAGGAGCCTTGTCAGTTCCCGGAGCGGAGCCACTTCTTCAGGGATGGGAATGCCGTTCATGATGAGGCGGATGCGTTCACCATACGCTGCCGGAATGCGGTAGCGATTATACAATTCCAGATGCTGCCGGATGCTGTCGCGGCTGATCATGACCGTAGATTCGTAAAAAGGCAGAAAGGGTATGCGGATGAAGGAAAAGCTGCAATAGGAATGAATCAGCTCTATCTGCCGTACTTCCCGTGGCAGATGGGGCGAGAGTTTATATGCAAAATTGCACTGTCCGTTAAATACTACCGGCGTTATACTCTGCCTGCGGATGTACTCCGCAATAATCCCCCGCCAGATCAGGTTGTTCCAGTACATGAACTTATTATCGGTGTACTCAGATATATCCCTGATCTCCACATTGGGAGCCTTGAATGCATCGAACAATGCGCTGCCCTGCGATTTCTTTGTGAAGAAAACGAGGATGCGCTTTTCGGGGAACAGTTGCGTGATCTGTGCATGCACTTTCTCCGCCCCGCCAACATGGTAAAACGGGAAGAAGAGGAAGATATCGTGCTCACCTTTCAGGGGCCGCATCCGGGCGATCATCCGCCCCAGCAATGCAAAGGGGAAAATCACAAGGGCTTCGAGGCGCCGTTTGAGGATGAACAGTTTATACATGGGCGTTACGTTGTTTCAGGAATTTAACAAAGGCTATTACCCCATCGCGGCACATACCGGCAAAAACGCGGCAATCGAATCCGTTCCATTTGCCCTGCCCAACTCTGTATGCGAGGTAACGCCTTTTACAATGAAAATGCCGCAGGAAAATGTTACTCCGTTTAATGACCGACACGGTCACTGATCCGGAATGTACCCGGTACAGTAACAATGGTACGGGTACTTTCTCGATCACCTTGCCATCGCCTTCGAGCCGCAACCACAGGTCATAATCTTCGATATGCTTTTGTTCTTTCCGGTAAGGATATTCACGGAACACCTCTGCCCGCGCCATTACGCCGGGATGGGCGATGCAGTTGGCATAAGGCAGTTTGGCGCTTATCTGTGCATGGGTGGCACAGGCCCTGTCTTCAGGCCACTCCCCTGTCACCTTCCCGTTTTCATCGATGAAAGTGATGAAGCACCCTACCACTGCGGTTTCCGGATGTGCGTTGAGCCATGCTGCCTGCTGCTCGAAACGTTCGGGGAGGCATACATCATCTGCATCGATCCGTGCGATGTATTTACCCCTTGCGGCAGCGATGCCGCGGTTGAGACTGAATATAAAACCGTGATTGGTTTGCGGGAGGTATTGAATACGGGAGTCGTTGAAGGAAAGGATAGTGGCCTCACTGTCGTCGGAAGACCCGTCGTTGATCACAATCAGCTCAAAATCTCCCAGTGTTTGGGCCAGCAGCGCTTCCAGCGTTTGCCGGAGAAAAGGGCCGCCGTTATAAACGGGTAATATGACAGAGATAAGCGGTGCTATTGCCATGATGCTTTAAATTCTGGTCCAGTCTGCAGGAACAAGGTCTGCATCGTTAATCCCTTCCGCCAGGAACCACTTCTTCGGGGCGGTTACCTGTTTGCCTTCGTACCGGTTCAGCCAGGCCGCCCACCAGCTATAGCTGCTGTTGGCGATGATCTGGTGCCGGCAGCTGCTCATGAGGAAAAGGTCTTCATATTGTGTACTGCTCAGCGATCCGCTCAGGATCTCATAAGATATTCCTGCCGGGAGGTTGTTACGCACCCATTCCGGATCGTTGGTAAATATATAAAAAGTTGCGCCGGGGTAGCGTGCAGCAGCCCGCTGATAGTATTCCGGCTCACAAATGCCATGGTAAGTAGCCGCTGAGCTGCTGGTATAATCACCCCGCCGAAAGTGCATGGCCACACTGTTGCTGTTACGCAATGCTGCTGCTTTGGCCAGTATTTCAGGTGAGAATTCAATATTGAAAGCAAACTCCTGCCGGATCACATAAGCCGATGCCTCGAAGTACTTCCAGCTTTGCCAGTAGCCTTTCAGATAAACGGGAGGCCTTAGAGAAAAGAAGGCAGGATCAACATGGTAATGTTCTTCCCGGAACAAGGTGCGCATGGATGCGGGCGCAAGCCGGTTGAATACTTTACCGGCGAAACCGGGTTGCGGGATCATATCTTCCGTGGCAATACCGGCACGGATCTTTAATCCATCCAGCCCATACATTCCTTCCTGACGGGGTTCGTAGCTTCCCTTATCCAGGAACAGCGGAACGTTATGGCGCAGGGCGAGGGCACGGCCTGCGGCGTATTGGAACATCTGGTTGCCCAGCCCGCCTTTTAATTGAACAAGGATCAAGATGGCTTGGTTTTGGCGCAAAATTATCCTTTTTCGATCATTAATCCGATCAGCGGAGTAAAGTTACCGTTCCTTTCCGCTCCACAGGCCCGCATTCGGATTCAATGCGCAGTACATATACGAATGTGCCGATATCGAGGGGTACGTTCCTGTAAGTACCATCCCAGCAATCGTTGGCTTTGTTGGTCCGGAAAACCACATTCCCCCATCGGTCAAAAACCGACAGCTCAAATCGGGTGGCCGGTCCTGCCGTTTTCACGCCAAAGCAGTCGTTCACACCATCGCTGTTAGGCGTAAATGCATTAGGCAGCTGAAAGTGCGGCCTTGGCCCTGTAAATGACACTGCTACCGTAATGGAATCGTTGTTGATACATCCGTAGAAGTCGGCCGCAGCCACGTAGTATTTGGTGGTTTCCACAGGCGATACCTGCTGGACGGGATTTGCACGATCCGTAATCCCCGGCGCAGGAAGCCAGTTGTAGGTTGCTGCGCCAGAAACCGACAGGGTCGCAATGCCTTCCATACAGTTGATATCGTTGCTTTTGATAATGCTCAGCACCGGCGGCGGGCGCATGGTAACAGGGAGGGTCACACGTTCTTCCGTACCGCATACATTATCACGGAGAGTAACATGATAGGCGGTGCTGGAGGTAATTGCAGTCGCCAGCCTGTCACCCCTGCCAATCACCGTTCCGTCTTCCGATTCCCAAATGGCTTCGTCCATTCCCTTTGCTGTAAATACGACCGGGTGGGTTTTGCAACCATATGCATTTGCCGGTGTAACGGACATACTGCCCGGCTTCCGGACGGCTACCGACAGGTTAAAGGATTCCGACACTCCGCATACCGTGTTCACTATCCGCACGGCATAATTACCGCTGGCAGTGGGCTGCATCACCAATTGGCTCGCCGTACCCACTACATTCTGCTGACCATCGGTCCAGGTATAGGTTCCCCCTCCCGAGGCGTAAAAAGTTACCGGTCGGCCTTCGCAGACGGTCACATTGCGCGGGATAACATCCACTACCGGGCGGGGCGTTACCATTACAGGGAGCGTGATGGTAGCGGTTTGTCCGCACAGGTTCTCCCGGAGAACGGCGGTAAACGGAGCCGAGAGCTGAGGGGTAACAGTCAGCGTATTGCCCGTGCCCACCTGTGCACCGGTATGGTCGCTCCATGTTACCTGGTCTGCGCCCGTGGCAGTAAAGGTAACCGGGTTACCCGCACAAACGTTGAAGTTGCCCGGCGTTACATTCAGTACCGGCAGGGCATCTACGCGCACCGCCACCGTATCGCGGCTATGGCAGCCATTGGCATGCTCTGCATATAAGAAGAATGAGGTATTTGTGTTGATGTTGGCTGAGGGGTTCGGGATAGTAAGGGAGGACAGCCGCGGATTTGGCTCCCAGCGGTAGGTGAGCGCCCCCGTGGCCTGAAACTGGGCATTACGGCCCTGGCAAATAGCCATATCCGTACCTGCATTCACTTTCGTATTGTTACAGGTTTGCACGATCTGTGGGTAATAATCCTCCACTTCCCCATCTGCTGTAAATCCGGCAACCTGTTCCACAGCCACACGGGTACCTGCAATCCTGAAACGGAAACCGATCCGGGCGAAACCTCCATCTGCCAGTGAATAGGGCAACCCTGCCCAGTTAAACACCGCCAGATTGGTACCAACAGGCACGGTTACCACTACCCTTTCCGCAGCACTGAAGGCCCCATCCATATTCCAGTCCATCCACCCGCTGGCATACGCTGTAGCGGCGGTCTGGTTCACGAGGGTGAGGCTAACGGTATAGTTGCCCGTGCTGCCATTGTATTCGGGAAATACGGATATCCCGTCTTCATCCACCCCATCGATATTATCATCGATACCCTCCACGGCATCCGCATCCGCGATGATGCTGCCGAAGTGGAGGTCGGATGCAGGTACCAGTGCGGGTCCGGGCAATGTGAGGGTGCAACCGTTGACTGCGGTATAAGCAATTGCGTGCTGTGCGGAGGGGTATGGTGCCGGAAGATCACCCCGGTCTATAGGTGACAGTATCCCGAATGTAACGGCCATGCCTCCGGTGGCGCCGGTAGACCTTTCGAGGGATGTACTGACCCGCAGGGGTATGGTACCGTCGGAATAAGTGGCCATCATTGGGTTTTGCCCCATTCCGGTACCACCGCCGAAAGTACTGGATATCCGGATCGTTTGGGTATTGCAGCCCGTAAGAGGACTTACCACGCCGAACACATTCGCAAAGAACTCCACTGTTTGCCAGGGCGCACCTGAAGTGGTAAAGTGTGTCACTTCTTCCGGCATGGAAGCTTCTGCATCGGCGGCAATGAATGTAAAAGGGATAGCCACGCCATTCCGTGTAGCAGTAACCTCCATATCGAAACGGGCCGTAACGTTGGTGGCTACGCTGTGCAGTGAAGGCCGCATGGCAGTATTGGAAAACTCGTACAGGTTATGCAGTACCGCGCCATACCAGGTGTTCATGACATCCGGCCGGAGGCCCACCCCGGATACGTTGCTGAAACGGATAGTGACCACAATGCCATCGTCGGTAGTGAAGGTTCTTGTGGTCCCGTTGGCCACGGTAAATCCATTCCAGTCGAACCACCAGATATAGGGCTTTAGCTTACCCGTGCCCCGGTCTGCAAACTGTGCATAAGCCGGGAGCTGAAGGAAGCAAAGCAGGAAAAATGGTAAAATCTTCCGGAAAGGCATTGGGATCAGGGATAATTTGTACTGTACGGATATCCGGCACAGGATTAATAATCAAAGTTAATATTTCGTGCGGCAATCCAAAATCATTCTATATTCGCCGTTAAGTTTGAAAGAAGAAATATGGGAATTATCCGCAGTCAGAGTATCCGCACGTCTATCATTACGTTCATTGGATTTGGCATCGGGGGGATCACGACAATCCTCGGCGCTAAGCTCGTAGATCCAAATGTGATGGGGTTGACGCGGTTCTTTATCAGTGTGGCTACCATCGTTTTTGCGCTTTCAAACCTAGGGTCCATCACTGTGATGAACAAGTTCTATCCCTGGTACCGGGATCTGCTGCCTCCCCCCCGCCGGGATATATTCGGGATGGTGCTCATCCTCTGCGGGATAGGTTTTTTGCTCTGCACAGGCGGCTTCTTTATTTTTCAGGACCTCATTATCCGCAAGTTCGGAACCAAGAGTGCCTATGTGGTGGATTACTATTTCTACCTTATCCCCTTCTCTCTTTTCTTCCTCCTGTTTTCCGCATTCGAAAATTTTTCCTATAACCAGTTCAAGAGCGTATACCCCATCCTGCTGAAAGAAGTGGGCCTTCGGGTGGAATACCTGATCCTGAGCCTCTTCTTCATTTTCGGAGTGCTTTCGCTGGGGCGTTATGTACAGTTCATCTCGATTGTATATGGCGTACTCCTGCTCCTGCTTTTGCGGTATCTGTACAGGCAGGGCGATCTGGTTTTTTCTTTTTCCATCAGCAACGTTACCCGGCGGCTGGCGAAACAGTTAATCACTTTCAACGCTACATTGTACATAGGCTCGGTCATCAACGTGATTGCCGCCAATATCGATAACCTTTCCATTTCCAGCCAGAAAGGGCTGGATCTCGGATTTGTATTTGAGCTCAGCACCTACATCAGCACGCTTATCCTCTTGCCGCAGCGTAACGTAGTGGCCATCGCTATTCCGGTGCTGGCCGCTGCATGGAAGAACCGAGATATGCAGTCTATCGGCAGCATATACCGCCGTTCCAGCAACACCATGCTAACTTATGCAGTTTTATTGTTTGGACTGATATGGCTCAACGTAGATAACGCATTCGGCATCCTCCGGCTGGATCCCATTTATTATGCGGGCAAGCCGGTGATCCTGTTCCTGGGCATGAAATCGGTGATGGATATGAGTTTTGGGGTGGCCAGCCAGGTTACAGGAACTTCTAACTACTGGCGGGTGGAGTTTTATTCCAATCTCGCGGCTGGAGCCGTGGCCATTCCGCTCAACATCTGGTTCCTGCGCCTTTTTGGTATCGAAGGTAATGCCATGGCCAATTTACTCTCTGCCGCCGTGTTCGGAATTATCCGTTTCAGCTTTCTGTATTTCCGCTTCCAGTTGCAGCCATTCTCACTGCGCACCCTCTACATCATCCTGCTTGGCCTGGCCTGTTACTGGGTGGCTCAGCTGATAGACGTATCCAATTTTTATATCAGTCTTATCATGCGCACGGCAGCCTTTACCATACTGTATGGCAGTGCAGTGCTTATCTTCCGCCTGTCAGACGATGTATCCGAGGCGTTCAATAAATTTATCAGGAGTAAATTAAAGCCATAGGCTACGCACCCATGCAGCCGACATCACTGCTTTGGAAGCGGGCCCGTTACGGAGCACAGCTGCAGGCACTTTAGCCTGTGCACGAACGATCTGCCTGAAAACGGCAGGTACCGGGGTACGATTGCAATATCTTTCCAGCTCCTGCTGATCACGGATACCGAAGTTGCGCAGCATCCTCCACAGCAGGTCATACATTTTCCATCCCTGCCTGGCGTAAGCCGGGTCTTTACCCAATACATGCGCCCATTCCGGCAACACAACGCCCGGATCTCCCTGCACGGCATTGGTGACCTGCAATTCATGCACACCAATATTAACGAGCGGTGTTTCAATGTACAATGCCGGTCCCCGCTTCAGGAGTTCAATATAATAATCAATGTCTACCAGCCATTTAAGCGCGGGATCGAAAGAAAGACCTGGATACCGGCGGAAGAGCACAGTGCTGGGGGCGCCGATAAAGTTGCCCAGAAGCAGCGAGGCCGGTTGGCGGTTCAGTCGCTCCAGCCGGGCTAGTGTAGTAGTATTGAAGGTTTCGCTGTTATTTGGGTATATGTTTACGCTGGTGGAATATACCAGGGAGGCATCGGCCCGGCTATCCAGCGCTTCCACGCATCCCCCCAGTGCCTGGGGGCTTCGCAGCCAGTCATCATGATGCAGGATCTTCACATATTCTCCTGTTGCCATGCTAAGGCCGGCATTCCAGTTTGCAGGGGAACCCAGCGGAAAGGGATTCTTTTCATACCGCAGCGGAAAGCCTGCCCTGAAATCCCGCACCAGATCTTCCACAGCCTCGTCCGGTGAATCGTCGGTAACAATGACTTCAAAGGATGTGAACGCCTGCAAACGCAGGCTGTGCAGGCATCTTTCCAGGAGCAACGGCTGTTTGTAAGCCGGTATACATATGGAAACCCTCGGTTTATTCATGTAAAAGCTATATTTTGCAAAGATATATTTATCGATCATATTACATGGCCAACTCCTCAAACAACGCAACTTCCGGTTCCATAATGGGGCAAATCGTCAATGGTATTCTGAAAAAATTCCGTACAAATAATTCCGGAAGCGAAAAGCTCTCATATTGGACGGTCAAATACCTGAAACACCTGCCCCAGGGCCCCCTGCAGCATATCGGCTGGAAAAGCGGCAGGATATGGTTCACCAAATCCTGGGAACTCCTGCATTCGTTCGACGAGATCATTACCAAAGAGATTTACCGTTTTAAGGCAGCTTCCCAAGCTCCGTTCATTATCGATTGCGGCGCCAACATAGGACTCAGCGTACTGTATTTCCAACGGCTATACCCGCAAGCGCGAATTATGGCCTTTGAACCGGACACCCATAACATCGAACTGCTCACAAAAAACGTGCACGACAATCAGCTCACCGGCACGGAAATTTTCCGGGAAGCCGTATGGACACACACCGGCAGCATCACTTTTGAATCTACAGGAGGTCAGGGTAGCCGTATCAAGGAGAATGCGAAAGGCACTATCACTGTTCCCTGCCGCCGCCTGGCCGATCTTTTACAGCAACCGGTAGATTTCCTGAAAATTGATATTGAAGGTGCGGAATACCCTGTGATACTGGACTGTGCCCCGTATCTCCACAATGTGCGTTGCCTTTTCCTCGAATATCATGGGCAGATCGGCAAAAGCCATGAGCTTACGCATATGCTGGAAATACTGAAAGAAAGTGGGTTTGAATATTACATCAAGGAAGCGGCCGATAATGTGGCGCACCCCTTCATACCGGGTGATTGTGGCCGGGAATATGAACAGCAGCTGAATATATTTGCGCGTAGGATCAGTTAATACGTCCCGCTCCGGCATAATACCTTACCCAGTAAGGCTCCCGCAGATCGCTGATCATGACCCCATTGCTGGAAGATGCATGAACGAAACGGTCGTTATAGAGGTAAATTCCCACATGTGAGATCCGCTTTTTGCGGTTGATGGCGAAGAACACCAGATCGCCCGATTGCAATTCGGCCCGTTTGGCCAAACGGCTCACCTGATTGAATAATTGAACAGAATTGCCCACCAGGTTGATCTGGTAAACTGCAGACATGAGGGTGTTCACGAAATTAGAGCAGTCGATTCCTGATTTGTTGCTGCCACCCATGCGGTAAGGTACACCCCACCATTCTTCTATAAATCCGAATAATTTCTCATTTACCACGTTTTCAACAGGCAGATCGAGGAGCTGGGCGTATTTAAACTGCCACCAGCGGGCTTCTTCAATGCTGTTAACATGCCCGGGATTTTCACGGAGGCGGGTCTGCCGGTTTTTACTCGTATGGGAAGAAGTTTTAGGATCACGGGTAACGGCAATGCCGTCGATAAACTCTATCTGCTGGTTCTCCGCGGGCTTTTGCGCCGTGGTTTGCTGTGGCTGCTTCTTCAGCATTGCACAACTTCCCAGCATTAAAGCACCTGCAGGTAACATCCTAAACATCCATTTTCCCGTTCTTCTCAACATTCCTTCTTTTTTTAAATTGGCTGCAATATAAAAAAAATCCGATTTTTGCCCTTTGGCAATCGCTGAAAAAATCACCTCAATATAAGATCCGACGATGAAGTTTTCACACCTGCACGTGCATACTCAGTTTTCGCTGCTGGACGGAGCCGCCGATATCAAGGGGCTCTACAAAAAAGCGATGGGCGATAACCAGCCCGCGCTTGCCATCACAGACCACGGTAACATGTTCGGGGCTTTCCAGTTTGTGGCTGAAGCCTATAATAACAGGCTTAACCCCGAAGATCCAAAAGATAAACGCCTGAAAGTGAAGCCTATTGTAGGCTGCGAGTTTTATCTGGTGGAAAACAGGCACAAACGCCAGTTTACCCGCGAAGAAAAAGATATCCGTTACCACCAGGTACTCCTGGCTAAAGATGATGAAGGTTACCGCAACCTCATCAAACTATGCTCCCTCGGTTACATGGAAGGCCTGTATGGCAAATATCCCCGTATCGACAAAGAGCTTATCCTCCAATATCACAAAGGCCTCATCGCCACCACCTGCTGCCTCGGCGCCTCCGTTCCCAAAACCATCCTCAAAAAAGGTGAAGATGAAGGCGAAAAGGAATTCAAATGGTGGCTCGACATCTTTGGGGAAGACTTCTACGTGGAAATGCAACGCCACGGCATCCCCGAACAGGAAAAAGTCAATGAAGTACTCGTGCGCTTCGCTGCCAAGTACAATGTAAAGATCATCGCCTCCAACGATTCTCATTACGTGGATCAGGCCGATGCCAATGCGCACGACATCCTCCTCTGTATAAACACCGGCGAAAAGAAAAGCACACCGTCCATGAAGGAATTCTCGGACGACGATGTGACGACCAAGAACAAACGTTTCGCTTTCTATAACGATCAGTTCTACTTTAAGTCCACCGATGAAATGTCGAAGCTCTTCGCAGATCTTCCCATGGCCATCGATAATACCAATGAGATCGTGGACAAGGTGCAGCTGCTGGACCTGAAGCGCGATATCCTCCTGCCCAACTTCCCCATTCCCAAAGAATTCTTCACGCAGGATCAGTACCTCCGCCACATCACCTACGAAGGTGCACGCGGCCGGTATGCCGAGATCACTGCCGAAGTGGAAGAAAGGCTCAACTTCGAGCTGGATGTAATCGAGAAAATGGGATTCGCGGGTTACTTCCTCATCGTGTCCGACTTCATCAAGGCGGGCCGTGAGCTGGGCGTATTCATCGGCCCGGGCCGCGGATCGGCAGCAGGTTCCGCCGTGGCTTACTGCATCGGCATCACCAACATCGACCCCATCAAGTACGATCTCCTGTTCGAAAGGTTCCTGAACCCCGAACGTAAGAGCATGCCGGATATTGATACGGACTTCGATGACGAAGGCCGTCAGCGTGTGATCGATTATGTGGTGGACAAATACGGCAAGCAACAGGTAGCGCAGATCATCACCTACGGTACCATGGCTGCCAAAATGAGTATCAAAGACGTGGCGCGTGTAATGGACCTGCCCCTGCAGGATTCCAACGCCCTGGCCAAACTCGTGCCCGATAAACCCGGCATCCAGCTCTCCAGGATCTTCAACGCCCCGCTCGAAGGGGATAAAAGCCTGCAGGACAAGGAAGGACTCGGCCCCGAGGACATCGAAAACGTGAAGAAGCTGCGCGACCTCATCAAAGGGGAAGACCTCCAGGGCGAAGTGCTTCGCGAAGCCTGCGTACTCGAAGGCTCTGTGCGTAACACAGGCATCCACGCAGCGGGGATCATCATCGCCCCGCAGGACCTCTCGGAGCTGATCCCTGTTACCACCGCAAAAGATTCCGACCTCCTCGTAACCCAGTTCGAAGGTAACGTGATCGAAAGCGCAGGCGTTATCAAGATGGACTTCCTCGGGCTGAAGACCCTTACCATCATCAAGGGCGCCCTGCAAATGATCAAAAAGAATCACGGTATCGATATCATTATCGACAACATTCCGCTCGATGATGAAAAGACCTTCGAATTATACCAGCGTGCCGAAACCAACGCCACGTTCCAGTTCGAAAGCCCCGGTATGCAGAAATACCTCCGCGAACTGAAGCCCGATAAATTCGCTGACCTTATTGCCATGAACGCCTTGTACCGTCCGGGGCCGCTCGAGTATATCCCCCTGTTCATCCGCCGTAAACACGGACTGGAGCCGGTAACGTACGACGTACCTGTAATGGAGGAATACCTTGCGGAAACCTACGGGATTAACGTATACCAGGAACAGGTAATGCTCCTCAGCCAGAAGATGGCCAACTTCTCCAAAGGTGACGCGGACATCCTCCGTAAAGCCATGGGTAAGAAGCAAAAGGCCGTACTGGACAAAATGAAGGCCCAGTTCATGGAAGGCTGTAAACAGAATGGCCATGATCTGAAGATGTGCGATAAGGTATGGACCGACTGGGAGGCATTCGCATCCTACGCATTCAACAAATCCCACTCTACCTGCTATGCATTTGTGGCATATCAGACCGCCTACCTGAAAGCCCACTACCCTGCCGAATACATGGCTTCCGTGCTGAATAACGCCAGTAACATGGAAAAGATCACCTTCTTCATGGAAGAATGTAAACGCATGGGGCTGGACGTATTGCCGCCGGATGTGAACGAATCCTATAAAGGCTTTGCCGTTAACCGGAAAGGCCAGGTGCGCTTTGGCCTCGCAGGTCTTAAAGGCGTGGGTGAAGCCGCTATCGAGAGCATTATCGAAGAAAGGGAGAAAGAAGGCGCATACACCAGTATTTTCGATATGATCAGGCGTGTAAATCAGCGCTCGGTCAATAAAAAGTCGCTGGAGGCCCTGGCCATGTCCGGTGCGCTCGATTGCTTCCCTGAAATGCACAGGGCACAGTATTTCCATAAGCCCGATGGTGACAACTCTACCGGACTGGAGAAGATCGTGAAATTCGGGCAACAGGTATCTGCCGAAAACTCCTCTTCAGGAGGCCTGTTCGGGGATACCCTCATGGCGGAAATTGTACCCCCGAAGATCCCTCCCTGCGACCCGTGGCCGCTCACCATTAAACTGAACAACGAACGTGAGGTAACCGGCATCTACATATCCGGCCATCCGCTGGATGATTATAAGTTTGAGCTGCGGCATTACCATATGAACCCCTTGTCTGATATCACTGAGTATCAGAACAAGATCAGCGGCGTATCAGATAACAATAAGGGTAAAGCAAAAGATTTCCGCATGGCCGTATACGTCAGCGGTGCCATTGAGCGAATATCCCGGAACAATAAACAGTTCGGCATCATGACGCTGGAAGATTATTCCGGCAAGTTCGAATTTGCCCTGTGGAGTGAAGACTTCCTGAAATTCACCAATTACTTCAAACAGGGCCTTTGCCTGTATGTAAACGGCGGTTTTAAACCCCGGCGCTTTAATGAGAATGAATACGAATTCAAGATCAACAGCATGCAGCTCCTGCAGGAAGTGAAAAGGAACCAGACGAAGAAAATCGGTCTTATCACCATGCCCCAGTTCCTGACTTCGGAGATGGTAGATTTCCTTGCCGACAATGTGGCACGAAACCCGGGTAAAAGCGAAATCTACTTCCAGTTGGTGGACCGTGACGAAAACCTGTCAGTACGTATGCACACCTTCAATAAGCATATTGAAATGAATGATGAATTGTCACAATGGCTTGATACACAACCAGATCTGGATGTCTGGATAGATATTGCCAATAAGTAAGTAGAGAAATCCTATATCATGGGATGCCAAAAATGCAGTAGTTTTACATCGGATTGGTTTTTGCATATAGTTCATCACCAATTCACCAATCATTAAATTATAAACTTTTAAATCTATAAAAAATGGCTTTAGAATTCACAGATGCGAACTTCCAATCCAATGTTCTTGACTCGGATAAACTGACCGTGGTTGACTTCTGGGCAGAATGGTGCGGTCCCTGCCGTGCAATCGGTCCGGTTATCGAAGAGCTCGCGAAAGACTACGATGGCAAAGTGAACATCGGTAAAGTGAACGTGGATAACAACCCGCAGGTTTCCATGAACTATGGCATCACCAGCATCCCCGCTATCCTGTTCATTAAGAACGGCCAGGTGGTAGACAAGCAAGTGGGTGCCGCTCCGAAAGCAGTTCTGGATAAGAAAATTCAGGCAAACCTCTAATCTGGTTTGAACATATTAAAAAAGCCGTCCTGTTATCAGGACGGCTTTTTTTATGGGAATAATTGTAGTTGCGGGTAATGAAGGACCGTTTCATCATCGGATCAGGTCAAACGTTCCTTTCTTATCATACATGATCAGTTTCCCATCGGGTTGCCAGAAACCGAACTTAATTACATATACATAGGTAGCAATAGGCTGTATCTCACCATTGTACTTGCCATCCCATCCTTTGCGGTGATCGGTGGTGGTAAATAACAAGTTCCCGATGCGGTTATAGATCTGCATGCTAAAGGCAACCACAGCTTTAGATTTGGGCCGGAAGAAATCGTTCACCCCATCCTGGTTTGGCGTAAAGGCATTCGGCATTTCCAACATTGTGGAATAATCGACCAGTATACTTACGGTATCTGCCATAATACAGTTAGCGCCCGACAGTGTGCGGACGATGAACTGGGTAGGCGTAAAGATCCGGGCAGGGGTTTCCGGGCAAATCGGGCAAACTACGCCACCGGCATCTACCGGGCTCCAGATGTAATCGGTACCATTGGAAGCCCGCAGCATAAACTCGTCTCCAATACTCACAATGGTATCAGGAGTCAGTATGTTAATTCTGCCGCGGCTCAGGTTATCTACAAAGATGTTCGCCGTGCTTATGCAGCCATTCACATCCACCGCCTGCGCCAGGTAATTACCTGTGCCTAGGAAATTCACTTCCGTACCCGTGAGCGGGTTTCCATTCCAGTTATACGTATAAGGAGGTGTGCCGCCCGAAGGAGACAGCTGCACCCAGCCCTGCTGGCGATTACAGGTATCCTGCCAGGATTGGAATGGCAGTAATAAAGGCGTTGGTGATGTAAGCGTAACCTGCTGGCTGTCGAGGCAGAAAGCATTCCTGATATACACTTTGTAAATTCCAGGTCCCAGGCCGGTGAAATCCGGTGCATTGCCAAAAGGCTGCGTACCCAGCGCAAACTGGAACGGTGGCGTACCCTGGCTCACCTGCGCAAGAATAGTTCCGTTATCACGGCCGGCACAGGTAGGGTCCGAACTCGTAGCGCTGGTAGCCAGCATACGGGACATATCCACAGCGATCTGGAAGGTATAAAGTCCCGAACAACCGTTGGCATCAAGGATATTCACCCTGTATTGCCCGGAGGGAAGATTATTGAAAATGTTATTTGTACCTGCCATGCCCCCGTTCAATGAAAAAGTAAGGGGGGCGGTACCACCCAATGCTATTACCTCCACACTGCCTCCGGGCGTATTACAATCGATGTTCACGGGTGTGCCGGTAGTGGTTATGGCCGATGTGATGGAAATGGAAATATCATCCGTAACAGTGCATCCGCCATTAAATACGGAAACACCGTAAGTGCCGGTAGTATTTACGGTGATCAGCTGCGTGTTCTCGCCGGTAGTCCAGCTATAACGTTTATGCGGGCCGCTGCCACCATCCAGCGATACCGGGGAGCCGTTACAGATCACGATATTGTTCTGCCCGAGGTCTACAACCGGCGGTGCCAGCACCACAATATTTTTACAGAAGCTCCGCTGATTGGGTGTTCCCAGATCAGTCATCAGGTTAATGGTATAGGTTCCCGGCTGGTTGTACGTAATAGGCGGAGGCGCCTGGCCATTGAAGTTAGGGATGGATGAATTATTACAGCTGCCTAAAGTAAGGCGGGTAATACCGCCGGTTCCCACATCAGGGATAAACGCGTTAAGATCGTTCCCCGTCCTGAAGATAGATGATATCGAAGCGGGGAAGTTCAGCGTATTACCCGGATTGCCCAGGGAGGTGGCCGTCGCCGCCCCTGTTATCCCTCCCGCAAGATCTACCCGCACAAGGGTATTATTGCCGTTATTAACAACCAGCAGGAACGTTTGCCCGCAATCCTGGAAAGCTGCAATGTCTCGCGGCTCATCCAGCAATCCGCCCATAGTCCCCAGATCAGTGCCCGTAGGAGGATTGGTGATGGAAGTACCGAAATCGTATCGTATGAGGTGATTGTTCCGGTTAGCGACGAACATATACCAATTGGGCCCCTCTTTCAGCATATGTGTTCCATATGGAACTGACATGAACCCGCCCACATTACCCAGATTGACCATGACAGGAGTTACCGTAAAATCAGCCCCGAATTCAAAACGCGTAATGGTATTATTCTGTTGATTGGTAGCGAAACCGTAATACCTGCCACCTTCCTGTATAACTGAAAGGTCGTAGGGATAAGCAAGCACGTTACCAGTATTCCCCCAGTCCACGCCACCGGAAGGGGTGTTACTCCAGGAAGTGCCAAAATCCAGCCGCACAATTTTCGGGACGGACATAGAGTTACCACCCACCACGATCAGGTGTTTGCCGGCAGCATCTTCCACAGCCTGCACACCTTCCGCATTGTCGGGCATAAAGCCGGTGAATTGGGTAAGCAGGGTTGAAGTTGGCGTATTGAGAAGGCTATTCCCAAAATCCAACCGTACCACATTACGGTCAAAGTTGTTTATCACGAATACAAAGAACCTGCCTGCATCTTCCACAAGCACACTGTGGGCCGGACCGTTGAGATTAGTGCCAAAATTTCCCAGATTGGTGAGTACCGGCGTCCGGAAAGGGCTGCCTGAGCAAAAGTTCCAGAACCATGAGCCTACGGCACTGGACTGATCAGTTATATTGACGGTAGTGCCAACACAAACTGTATCAGGAGCAGTAAAGCTGGCAGTTTGGGCATTTACTGTGAAGGATGTCAGGAGTAAACAAATGAGGTATAGGTACAATCGCATTACTAAACAATTCAAAATTATTCGGCGGCGGAAAGATATTATTTTTTTTCCTGTTTTAATATATATTATTTACTTTCCTTATTTTGCCGGTTGTATCACCTCTTGTCTTGACCTTATCTTACTTTCTAACAACATGTTACATTGGGAAAACATTGCCCGTGGGACATTGGGCATGACGTTTCTTGTGCTCGTTTGTTACCTCCTGAGCAACAACCGGAGAGCCGTTAACTGGAAACTAGTCGGGATGGGGCTCATAGCCCAGATCATGTTCGCCATGGGGGTGCTGGACACACGGGCGGGCGGGCAACCCGTTTTCTGGTTGTTCTTTGGCATTGCCATCACCGTTTTCTCTATCCGCAGGGCCATCCGGAAGTCGAAGGAAGGGTTTGATCTGAAGGCAGATATGGTGAGCTGGCTGCTGGCGCTCGTGGCGCTGGCGGGCTTCTTTTTCGGTATCATCCGCAGCCCCCAATACCCCCTGCCTGCCGTGGCTTTTGCTATTGGCCTCGTACCCATCCTCCTGATGGCCCGATTCCTGCCCAAACGCAACCGCGAGTTACTGAAATGGACCGTGCTGGCAGGGTGCTTCCTGCTCACCCTCTCTGTTTACATGGAATGGTGCCCGCAGGATGTGTTCCGCCGCTCCCTCGGCACCGTATCCTCCGCTTTCGTGGATCTCATCAACATCAGCCATAAAGGGACCGATTTCATGTTCGGGAAACTGGCAGACCCTTCAGGTTCCTGGGCATATATTTTCGCCGTTCAGGTACTTCCCAACATCATCTTCTTCGCGGCCTTGTCATCTATCCTCTACTACCTCGGCATCCTGCAGAAAATTGTATACGTTTTCGCTTACCTGCTGAATAAAATGAAAATCTCCGGTGCCGAAAGTCTTTCCACTGCCGCCAACATCTTCCTCGGGCAAACCGAAGCGCCCCTCATGATCCGGCCTTACCTCGATAAAATGACGCGTTCCGAGATCATGTGTATCATGGTGGGTGGCTTCGCCAACACGGCAGGCAGCGTGATGGCTGCTTATGTGGGAATGCTCGGCGGTACCGATGAACTGGCCAAGGAATACTTCTCCCTCCATATGCTCAGCCAGAGCATTATGAGCGCCCCCGCAGCAATCGTTTGCGCCAAGCTGCTCTTCCCTGAAACTCAGGATCACCTCATCCAGAAAGATCTCCAGATACCCAAAGAGAAACTGGGCGATAACTTCCTCGATGCCATATCCATGGGTACTACCGACGGCCTGAAGCTGGCCGTGAACGTAGGTGCCATGCTCATCGTGTTCACTGCCATGATGTATGTCGTAAATGGCATGCTGGGCTGGGTAGGTGATCAGACCAACCTGAACCCCTACATCGCCACCATAAGCGGCGGAAGGTACCAGGCCCTTTCCCTCGAAATGCTGCTCGGATACCTTTTCTCCCCCGTGGCATGGCTCATTGGCGTAGCCTCGGCGGATATACTGGCCGTGGGCCAGCTGCTTGGCATCAAAACGGTGCTGAACGAATTCCTGGCTTACCAGTCGCTGACGCAGATGAAGGAAGCCAGTGTGATCACAGATCCTAAATCTATGCTGATAGCCACGTACGCTTTGTGCGGCTTCGCCAACTTCGCGTCTATCGGCATACAGATCGGGGGCATCAGCCAGCTGGCACCCAATCAGCGGAAGAACCTCACGGAACTGGGGATGAAAGCCCTCATTGGCGGCACCATTGCCTGCCTGATGTGCGGGTGTATAGCCGGAGCACTGAGCTAACGGAAATCTGATTACTTTTACGTCTGATCATATCACTATCACCTATAACCAATACCGCTTGCGCATTTTTATCCTGATCGCCCTGCTGGCTACGTCTACCGCCGCTTTCGCACAACGCAAATGCGGAACGGATATCGCTCTCGAAAAGAAGCTCCGCTCCGCCCCACGGCTGCAGGAAACCCTCCGGCAAATGGAAAAATCTCTGCGCCGCGATAAAAGCCAGCCCGCTCCCTTCCGGACGTTTTCGCGCGTCACTATCCCCGTAGTGGTGCATATCGTACTGCCCGACCCGACCGTGGTAACCGAAGCCCAGATCCTCGGTCAGCTCGCCTCCCTCAACCTCGACTATCTCGCCCTGAATACCGATGTTTCGCAGGTACCCGCCGTATGGCAGGGCCTCACCGGCAATCCGGAGATCCAGTTCTGCCTCGCGGCACGCACGCCCGATGGCGACCCTACCAACGGAATCACACGCACCGTCTCCAACCGCTCCTTCCCCATCACCGGCGCCGCAGCCAGCGTGAAATACACCTCCAGTGGCGGGGCCGCAGCGTGGGACAGCGACCGCTACCTCAACATCTGGGTATGTGAGCTGGATGAAAACTACCTCGGCGTAGCCACCTTCCCACAATTGTATGTTCCGGATGAGCAGGGTGTTGTGGTGCATTACCGGGCTTTTGGCAGCTCCGGCTCCGCCCGCGCCCCCTTCAACCTCGGCCGCACCCTCACCCATGAGATCGGGCACTTCCTGCATCTATACCACATCTGGGGGAACGACGAATCCGCTGCCTGTGACGACGACCAGGTGGCCGACACACCACCCCAGAGCGAACAAACGTATGATTGTCCGGCCGGCGTACTCACCGATGTATGCACCCCCGCAGCGCCGGGGATCATGTACATGAACTACATGGATTATGCGAACGATGCGTGCATGCATTTCTTTACCTCCGGCCAATCGGACCGGATGCGCACTTCCCTTGAAACACAGCGTACATCGCTGATGTTTTCCGACGGCTGCCAGCCCGTGAACCTGCTGCCCAACGATGCCTCCATACTGTCTGTAGAGCGCCCGTCTGGCTACCTCTGCGATGTATCGCAAACTCCTTCGGTAGTGCTGAAAAACCGTGGGTCTGCACCGCTCACCAATGTGGTGATCCGTTACACCGTGGGCAACGGGGCGCCTGTGAGCTTTAACTGGACCGGTAACCTGGCTTCCCTCGCGCAAACTACCATAGCACTGCCGGCTTTCAATGTGGCGCCGGGCAACTTTGACTTTAAAGTATATACCCACCTTCCTAACGGCGTGGCCGATCAGCAGACGGATAACGATACCGCCACTTCATCCATGGCTTATGCAGCACCAGCGGGGTATCCGGCAGCTGAGGGCTTCGAAGGCGCAGCCTTCCCTCCTGCGGGCTTTACCATCCTGAACCCGGACCGTGGCATTACCTGGCAGCGGGCGGATTATGGCAGTGGCAGCGGGCATTCCGTAGTGTTGCGCAACTATTTCTATGATACGAACCATGCAACGGATGATCTCCTCGGGCCGCTCATGAGCGCTCCCGGTGCGGATTCCGTGAAACTGATATTCGACATCGCGGCAGCTACCACCACGCCGGTGAACACGCCTGATAACCTTTGGGATACGCTGGAAGTGATGCTCACATTCGATTGTGGCGTAACCTTCGAACCTACCGGATACAAGAAATGGGGTGAAACGCTCATTACCCGCCGCACGCCTGCCGATGCGGAGTTTTACCCGGCAGCCGGTGAATGGCGGAAAGACACGGTGGAGCTTACACATATCGTGAAAGGAAGACCCTTCCGTGTGGCGTTCCGCAACACTTCCAACTGGGAAAATAACGTGTACCTCGACAATATCCAGCTCCTAACCAGCCCTGTTCACCCCGACCTACGCGAGAAAGGCATCCTCATATGGCCAAACGCTTTTTCGGAGCGTTTCTTCATTGAATTCCTCCAATGGCCGGAAGACCTCCGCGGCATCGCGGTTTATGATGCCATGGGGCGCCAGGTTTACCGCCGGGAATCGCTGCAGCGGAGCGGTAACAGGGTGACAATTGATTTGGTAAATGCGGCAAATGGTGTTTACTTTGTAAAGTTATTTTACAGCCAACAGGTGAGGACTTATAAAATAGTGAAAGCAAAATGACGACGAACTTAGGACCGAAACCGGCGCTTGCCGCCCTCCTTGCAGCAACAACACTCGATAAGCAGCTGAAAACCATTGCAGATAAGGTTTTGGCGCAGGAACGGATTACGCAGGAAGATGGCATCGTGCTGTTTGAAAAAGGAGATATCGGATTGCTGGGCGCCCTTGCCAATCACGTTCGCGAAAGGATGCACGGCAACAAAACGTACTTCAACCGCAACTTTCATATAGAGCCTACCAACGTCTGCGTATTTACCTGCAGATTCTGCTCCTACTCCAAACTATACAAAAACAGGGAAGAAGGCTGGGAACTGAGCATCGATGAAATGCTCGACATCGTGAAGAAATATGATGGCCAGCCTGTAACCGAAGTCCATATCGTGGGCGGCGTACATCCCAAAATGCAGCTCGATTTCTTCATGGACCTCATGCGCAAGATCAAAGCGCACCGGCCCGATCTCCATATCAAAGGTTTCACCGCCGTGGAGCTGGACTATATGTTCCGCAAAGCCAAAGTGAGCACCGAAGAAGGTATGCGCCTCATGTACGAAGCAGGCCTGCAGAGCATGCCCGGCGGCGGAGCAGAAATCTTCCACCCCGATATCCGTGCAAAGATCTGTCATGATAAAGTAGACGGTGAAGGATGGCTCGCTATCCATAAAGCCGCGCATAATACCGGCATGGTCACCAATGCAACGATGCTGTACGGCCATATCGAGGAATACTGGCACAGGGTAGATCATATGGAGAAACTCCGCCAGCTGCAGGACGAAACCCATGGCTTCAACACCTTCATCCCCCTCAAGTTCCGTAACAAGGATAATGAGATGGAAAACGTACCGGAGTCTTCCATCGTGGAAGATCTGAAGATGTATGCCGTGGCCCGTCTCTACATGGATAACTTCCCCCACCTTAAAGCCTACTGGCCCATGCTTGGCCGCAGCACCGCACAGCTCACGCTGGCATTCGGTGTAAACGACCTCGATGGTACGATCGATGATACCACCAAGATCTACTCCATGGCAGGTGCGGAAGAACAAACACCCGCCATGAGCACCGCCCAGCTGGCCATGCTCATCCGACAGGCCGGAAGGGCTCCTATTGAGCGCGATACGGTGTATAACGAAATCGCTGATTTCACTAATGTGGAATTCACTGATGAAGAATTATCGAACTGAATGAACTGTTAATATTCCAGAAAGAGGAAAGGCCATGCTTTTCCTCTTTTGCTTTTTTACTACCTTCAATCCTCAAAATTCCGTAAAATGAAGCAACTCAACCTGGTACTGGCCCTCACCGGCGCAATGTACCTGGCAGCATGCCAGCCGAAAAGCGGGCAACAGAAACAAAACGCCTCCGCAGGTGGTGATACCACTACTCCCGGCGTTACTACACCAACACCCAGGGCAGACGGACCCGTGTTCACCAAAGAAGGCGTATTGTCTTTTATCAGTAAAGCAAAAGGAGATACGATCAGAACGATCGATATTGAACTGGCGCAAACAGACGAGGAAAGAGCACTTGGCCTCATGAACCGAAAATCCATGGAAGATACACAGGGTATGCTCTTCATCTTCGAGTCTGCTCAGGAGCAATCGTTCTGGATGAAGAACACCTACATCTCCCTCGATATCATGTATGTGGACGCTAATAAAGAGATCGTTTCAATCCGCAAATACACTACACCCCTCAGTGAAGACGGTGTGCCTTCCCTGAAGCCGGCGCAATATGTGGTGGAAACCATTGCCGGGTTCTCCGACAAATTTCATGTACAGGTAGGTGACAAGGTCGATTTCACCATTCAGAAATAATCAGACAAGCCCGCGCTTGTAAGCTTCCTTGATCAGTCCTGCGGCGTTCTTTACCTGCAACTTCTGTATGATGTTGAATCGATGGGTATCAACGGTCCGCAGGCTGACAAACAGCTTCTCCGCTATCTCCCGGCTACTGAATTCACGGGCAATCAATTCGAGTATTTCCGTTTCGCGCCGCGTCAGCACATCTTTCTTCCGCACTCTTTTCCTGTGCTGAAACAGATCCTCCAGCAGCATCGATTTCACTTTAACATCGATATACTGTTTCCCTTCATATACCGTTTCCACAGCCGAGAGCAGGCCTTCTTCGTCCATACTCTTCAACAGATAGCCGGCTGCTCCGGCGCGCATCACCTGCTTCACCTGCACAGCCTCCTGCGAGCCTGACATGCCTACGATACGGCATTCGGGAAAATCCCTCCGGATGATTTTGCATAATGCGGAAACATTCTGTTCCGGCATGTGAAGGTCCAGCAGCAGCACGTCTGCCGGCGCACGGTTCATTTCGTGAGACAGCTCCCGCCAGTCCGTGAGCGAAAACACGGTTTCGATATGCGCATGTGGTGAAAGCATGGCCGCTATCCCTTTGCCGATCACCTGGTGAGCGTCGGCAATTCCCAGCCTGATCTTCATACTAATTTGGCTTTTTTGAGGTCTTAACCACAATATTACTTATCAAGTGCTGAAAATGCATGCGTTAGCGGAGCCGTATCACATGGTTATGTGGTAGGGATTTTTACTTAGATAAGTTTAAATGGAAAAATACGGGATAATGCGTAGCTCATGGCCCATTACGGAGGATAATTTTGCGGCAAACCTCTCTCATGAAGCGACCTTATACTGCACTCATCACCGGTGCCAACGCAGGCATCGGGCTGGCACTGGCCGGCAAACTGCTCGGGCAGGGCTACCGCGTGATCGGCACCTCCCGTACCGGTTACATCGATGCCCTCAGCCACCCCCAGCTCTACTGCCTGCAACTCGATGTGCGCGACCCCGCCAGCATCGAAGCCTGCAAACTGGCCATCACCCGCATGGCTACATCTATAGACCTGCTGGTGAACAACGCCGGCGTGGCCGATGATGTATTCCATACCGTGCCCGAACGCGCCTCTTTCGAAAACACCTTCTCCACCAACGTAACCGGCCTCGTGTTTTTCACCGAAGCGGTAGTGGGCCTGGTGCCTCCCGGCGGACAGATCGTGAATATTTCGACAGACATGGCGCTGCTGACGGAGGTAGCCATCAACGGCCCCGCCTACCGCATGTCTAAAGGCGCGGTGAATATCTACACCAAAATGCTGGCACAGCGTTTAACAGAAAAGAAAATAACGGTAACTGCCATTCATCCGGGATGGGTACGTACCAAACTGGGTGGCGATCAGGCTCCCCTCCTGCCCGAAGCTTCGGCAGCAGGCATTATCGATATCATTCAGGCGCAGAAAAACAGCGGAGAGTTCCGCAACGTGGCTACAGGAAAACATTTTGCGTTGTAGGGCTATTGCAGCTCCTCCATGGTAAACGACTTCTGACGGCCTTTGTACTTCCTGCGAACGGCCTGTACTTCGCCTTCTGTCACTTTATCCGCTTTATTGCTCCACGCATTGCGGATGAAGCTGAGCAGCTGGGCGATGTCGCCATCGGAGAACTCGTCGTTGCTGGCAATGCCCGGCATATCGCCATTGATCTCGGGAGACTTATACACTTTACCATTTACCTGCACCGGCCCGGTGAGTCCGTATAACACGATGGCGATGAGACGTTCTTTCTTTCCCGTCACCAGCTCAGAGTGGTTGAGCGGCGGCGCGAGCGACTGGATGCCATCGCCATCTGCTCCATGGCAGGTTTGGCAGATGGTTTTGAAGAGGAGATTACCGCGGGGGTATTCGCGTACGAGGGCTTCATCGAGCCGTGCCTTGCGGTGATTGGTGATATCCACCAGTACTTTCTCCAGTCTACGGCGTACTATCAGATTCGTATCGCTGCTCCAGGTGGTAATGGCCGTGAGTAATGCCTGTTCCTTGTCTTTCACATTACTGATCACCGCATCCGCCACCATCTTATCGTTCGGGAATTGTTGCCAGATGTTCCTGAGGATGGATTGAGCACCGGAAGCATCGTATTTAGCGAAGTAAGGCAGCACATAGGCAGCCATGGCTGCGGTTTGTTCAGTAGTGGCGGCATTAGCCAGACTGGTACGCAGGAGTGGCGCATTTGCGGCGTTGAGTACGGAAGGTGCTGCTGCCAGGGCCTGCATGAACAATTGCGGGTCTTTTACATCCAGTAGCGGCAGCAGATCTGCAGCGGTGAGGGCTTGCAGGCCTTCCAGTGCCCACATGGCATGGATGCGGCCGATGCCCGGCTGTTGCAAACGCACGCGAAGCTGTGGAATTACATCGGATTTGCCTAAATCCACCAGCATTTGCTGTGCCTTATCACGTATCCAGCCGTTGTGATGATCCAATGCGGCTACCCATGAAGCAGGATCGTTATTTAGCCGGAAGGTTTCCGGCTTTTTGTTTTCCGGGAAGATGCGGTAGATGCGGCCGCAGTTTAGCGGATCGGTTAACCCGCGCATCCCGATCTCGTTTTTAAGGTAAGGTGTGAGGTAAGTTTTGTGTTGGATGATGCCGCGGTACATATCCAGTACATACAGCGCGCCATCAGGCCCTGTGTAAAGGTTTACGGGGCGGAAGCGCTCATCCGTACTGGCAAGGAATTCCTTTCCCTGATAAGCCTGCTTACCGCGTACGAACACACTACTGTCGTGCAGGAGGTTGCGTTTGATGAGATTCGCGGAAGGCTCTGCCACGAAGGCGTTGCCATTGTAGCCTTCACCGAAAAGAACATCCCGGTAAATCACCGGTCCGCAGGCGGCGGTGAAATTGACGAGGCGCAAGCTATCGTCCAGCACCCCTTTCATATACCCGCGGTTCACTCCCGGGGTTGGACGGATGGGGTAAGTACGATTATCCGGTACGATGTTTTCATCGAAGCCTGCCACGCGGCGCTGGTTGGGGTTATTGCGGCCGAGGCCCGGGGAGAAGTAGTCGCCCAGCAGGTTCTCGGAGTTGTTGTTGAAGTAAAGCCTTCCCTGATCATCCTGTGTAATACCCCATTGCCCGCGGAAGTGGGTTTCTTCCTTCAGCCATTTACCGTTTTGCAGGCGATATCGTTTGGAGGACTTGGCGGAGTATATCCAGTTATCCATGGCACGGAGGAGACCGTTGGGCTGATGCTCCACATTCCCGCCTTCGGTATAAAGGGAATCCACGAGGGTTTTACGGCCGGGTTTATCGTTGCTGATCTCCACATACCACAGGCGGGGCGGTTCTGCTACCAGGAGGCCGTTGCCTACGATACAGAGGGCACGTGGGAGAATAAGGGAGTCGAGGAAGATGGTGCGGGTATCTGCTGAACCGTCTCCATTGGTATCTTCAAGGATTACTATTTTGCCATTGGGGATGTCTTCACCCGTACCGGAGGTATCGGGCATATAGCCGGTCATTTCCGCGACCCACATGCGGCCGCGTTCATCGAAGGTCATGGCTACGGGTACTACTACCTGTGGTTCGGCAGCCACGAGCTGGACTTTAAATCCTGCTTCCGTCCGGAAAGCTTTGAGGGCATCCGATGGTGAAAGCACGGGGCTTTCCGCGAATTCCCTGCGCATGGCGAGGGAATCATCTTTACCGCCTTTCCCGTTTTGCTGGCAGGCTGCCAGCACCCCTGATAAGAGGGTTATTCCTAATAACTTACGAACCGTTGAATGAAAGCCTCCCTGCATGCTTAGAAATCGATTGTATTTAGCCGATAATATACAAATCCTGCCCCTATAGTCAAAATATGAATTGGCAGGCAAAGATACGCCGCAAAAGGCCAAATATGCGATTGTGGCAGGTAACAACAGTATCAATGGCAATCTGCGGTACTGCTGAAGAGTGCGCGTTTACTGCGGACGTATTGCATTACCGGGTTAATAAACTATCAAAAACGGCTTTTCGGGCCATTTTATAACTTATTCATTCTTAATTGATTGTACTACCACCCTTCAGTCATCCTTCAGTGGTCCCTTAGGGAAGGGATATGCTTCACTGAAGGATGACTGAAGGATCACTGAACAGTGGTTGAAGGGCGAAATAGGCGTTTCTGATATTATTTTAACCGCAATACACCATTACCCATTGACCCTCGCTTTGAAAAGTAAAACGATGTAAAAATTGATCAGCGGTTGCAACAACTACTCCACCGCAGTAACCTGAGACGTTTCCAGCTCCCACTTCTCCCCTTTCTTCACAACAACGGCTTCTCCAAACTGGTAACCCATCCTGAAACTGACAGTAGCCTTTTGCAATGACTGATCGAAACTGATCCGGTTGATGATGGGCTGGCTGAGGATGTACCATTCCCCACCGCGCTTCATGATCAATGGTATCCATTTCCGCAACCAGTCTGTTCTTTCGTAGGTACTCCCTGCTGCTTCAGCAGACCCGGGACCTCGAAGAAAGCGCATCAGCACGGAATCATACCCTGCTTCCTGATACAAAGGTTTCCCGCTACTTTTTGCCAATGCAGGGCGGAAGCTCCGAAGTGTATCCGGCTTCCCTGCTACCTCAACAGGCATTTCCACAGGTAATACTACATAAGGCTGGCCGGTATTGATCCCATCGGCACCAGGCTCCCATGCCCCCAAAGCAATATGCTTATCCGGCTGAAAAACCTGTGCAAATACTTCATAAGCGGCTTTCTCCGTTTCGCTGGCGAAATCCGTACGCGGTTGCTGTGCGCTGTTCCAATGTTCGAAAAACACACCGAAATTCACCGAATCTTTAGCATTGTAATAACCTTCCAGAAAATCCCCGGCTTTGTCAGGAGACATGGGGTACGGAGGCATGGCTTCCTTATCATTAGGCGCAGGAGTAGTCGCGCAGGAAGCGAGTAACATACAAACAGGTAGCAAATATTTCATGAAACAGGGAATTTATTGCCGGATGTATTAACAAATACCGTCTTCATCACGGCTATTGTAAATATATCAAAAAAACTTCCTCCTGAATACATCTTTCAGCTGCGTATATCCGTTCATGAGACTGCCCGTTACGAAGTTGTCTTTCAGGTTGTTGCGCAGAGAGCTTCGCATAATCCGCACCACCACATCCTTCTCCACCTCACCCTGCTCCTTCACTTTACCCAGTAAATTCACCGCTACAAACCCCAGCAGTGCGCCGAATAAGAAGAGGAAATTCCAGTCCTGCAGCTCGATGATGTGGAGGGATTTCGTCCACCGGGGACCACCTAACTCCGCTTCCACTTTAAGATGGCGGCCCGTGAAGTAATCGGCCAGTAAACCACCTGCCAGCGGCGCGAGGGCGGAAAAGACGGCCGTAATGATGTTTTTGGCTGAAAGATAGATGATGGCATCGGCCGTGGGCGCCAGCTTCAGGCCAATGTTGGTAAGACTGAGGTTGATCCCCGCATTCGACAACCCCATGAGGATATGAATAAGCCCCAGCAGCAGCAGGTTGGGCCACATGGCAGTATAGATGCCCACGAAGCACCAGGCAAGCAGACAAATGATATACAGCGGCGCCCCAATGGCGATGATCGTTTTATTACTGTACCGGTCCGCAAACTTACCCCAGACGCGGATGGTAAGGATGCTGCTCAACTGGCTCAGGATCGTGAACCCGATGATGTAAGACAATGGCAGCCCCATGCTTTTCATCAAAAACACATTAAAGAACGGCGAAGCGATATTGACTGCAAACACCCAGGCGGAGTTGAACACCAGCAGCCGCCGGAAGTTGGGATCGCGCAGGGGGCGGCGGAGCATCACGAAGATGTTTTCACGTGGCAGTATCTTCTTCGGCTCGGGAGTTGCCGCCAGCATGGAGGCGCCTATTAACCCGGAAAGGCCCGCCAGCACAAACATGGCGCCATACCCCTGCAGCTCCCATTCGGGGTAGAAATCCTTCATAAAATCAAGTCCCAGCGCCAGCAACAGGCTCAACACCACGTTGAGCGTTTGCATGAACGAACTGCGCCTGCCGAAGAAGGCTCCCAGCTGATTGTCAGGGATGAGATCTTTCATCCAGGAGTTCCAGCTGGCACCGGCAATGGCACCGGAGAAGTAGTAGAAAAAGAGTACCGGAATAAGCAGATGTAAGGAGATGTAACCGGGAAAAAGAATAGTGAGCAATCCCACCAGCACCAGCGGCAAGCGCGCCAGCACGGAGCATATAACCGTAATAGCCCGCCGGTTGTTGAACTGCCGCACCAGCCAGATGGAGATCAGCTGAAACATATTGACCATCGTAGGCAGTGCAGCGATCAAACCCAGCTGCAGGTTGTTGGCATCCAGCAGGAGTGCCATGGCAATGATGAACGCACCACCTGTAAGCGTCGTCATCGCTTCCGAAAACAACCCGTCCCATACTACCTTTCTCAGGCCTTTCTCCACTTCCTGCTCACTCAATTCATCTTTCGGCTGTAAGTTCATGTACCCGGTTTGGTGTTGGGCTACAATCTTTGTGCCGGATACGGCTGTTTTACGAACGGAAATTAAACGACAACAGGCGCTCCGGTAAAGAAGCGCCTGTTGCTATGTTTGTTCGCAATAATCGTTAGTTGAGGCTCCGGAAGTCTACCGGCACCAGTTTGCTCACACCTGGCTCCTGCATGGTTACCCCGTAAATCACGTCTACCGCCGCCATCGTTTGCTTGTTGTGCGTTACGATGATGAACTGTGAGTTATCGGAGAACTTACGGATCATATTGGTGAATTTACCTACGTTGGCATCATCCAGCGGAGCGTCCACCTCATCGAGGATACAGAACGGTGCGGGCTTGATGAGGTAAATGGCGAACAGCAGGGCCGTAGCGGTAAGGGTCTTCTCCCCGCCCGACAACTGCGTAATTGCCGCAGGCCGCTTGCCTTTAGGCTTCGCGATGATCTCGATACCGGTATCCGCCAGGTTGGTGGGATCGTTCAGGATCATATCGCACTGGTCTTCTTCCGTAAAAAGGGCTTTGAACACGCGGATGAAGTTTTCCTTCACCTGGTTGAACGTGTCGAGGAACTTCTGGTTGGCGGTGGATTCCACTTCCTGAATAGTAGCCAGCAGCGATTCTTTGGCGCTCACGAGGTCGTTCTTCTGTTCGAGGATGAACTCGTAGCGCTTCTTCATTTCGGTATATGCCTCGATGGCGGTAGGGTTGATCTCACCCATGTTCTCAAGGCGCTTCTTCAGCCTTTCCGCATTGGCCTGCAGCTCTTCCACAGGTTGCGTTCCCGTACGGTCTTCATCCAGAATCTCATCGAGGTTCACTTTGAACTCCACGCTGAGGCGCTCTTTCATGGAGGCCAGCTGCAGTTTAAGTTCGTTCACCTTGTCTTTGATCTGGTTGAGCTGCTGATCGAGCATATCGCGTGTTTTCTGCTTGGAGCGGAGCACGCTTTCCAGTTCCTGTAGGTGGTTACGGAAGTTATAATATTCCTGATCTTTTTCATTTACTGCTTTCTCGTCTTCTTCACGACGGCGGAACAGTTCTATCAGTCCGTCTTCAGAAGTAGTGAGCCTGTCTTCTGCAGCAGCGATGTTGCCTGCGGTATCTTCCTGCTGTTTGCGGTTGCTTTCGATCTGCACGTGCAGGTCGGTCAGTTGCTTGCGTTTGAATTCCAGTTCCTGCCGCAGCGCCTGTACCTTGCTTTGCTGGCGCGTATGCTGGAGGTTCTGGTTATTATACTGTACGCTTGCCTGATTAAACTGCTGCTCTGCTTCCATGCTCGACTTCTCAGCCGCCACGATATTATCGTGCAAACTGTGCACCCGGTTATTCAGGCCATCCAGTTCATCGCGCACGGTGGAAATGGACTGCTCGTTTGCTGCGAGGGAGGCATCCATTTCAGCGAGGCGTTTATTACCCGTCTCAATGAGATGATGGAAGTTCTCGATGCGGTTTTGCAGACCAAAGAGTTGATTATTCAGTTGATTGACGCGCTCACGGGCGGCGTTGATCTTGTTTTCGTTTAGCTGGCTGTTGTAACCCAGCACTTCGTCGTGCTTAGCCTGCAGCTGTACTTTCAGGCTGCCTACGGCGGTTTCCAGTTCGCGGATCTCCGCGTCCAGCTTCTCGAGGTTCTTGGCGCGGCCCAGTTTCTTTCCTTCGAACAGGCCTACGGAACCTCCGTTCATGCTGTACTTCCCGCGATGCATCTTACCCGACTTCTCGGTGATCAGCACATCCTGTTCAGGAAGTTCGCCGAAACTGATGGTGGTGAGATTATCGGCTACGAATACTTTACCGAGGAGGTAGTTGCCCAGTCCTTTATACTTCTCATCGATCTCCACCACATCCAGCGCAGGTACGGTACCCGGTGGGGT